>NZ_CM177086.1:0-4800000 GCF_058215535.1 Janthinobacterium sp. Bl 1
ATGGATAATTTCTGGCAGGCCTGTTCCGCGCAGTTGGAACTGGAGCTGACACCGCAACAATTCAGTGCGTGGATCAAACCGCTTATCCCTCTCGATTACGAAGAGGGCAAGCTGCGCATTGCTGCGCCCAATCGCTTCAAGCTCGATTGGGTCAAGACCCAGTTCGCCAGCCGCATCACTGCCCTGGCCATTCAGTACTTCGAAGCGCCGACGGAAGTGCAGTTCGTGCTCGACCCGCGCCTGGCCTTGCCGAAGAAGCCCGTTGCCGCCAGCACCCCGGCCAGCGATCCGAATGGCGGCGCGCCCAGCGCGCGCGCCGCGGAGCCGCAGCCCAGCGTGCCGGAACTGAGCATCGGCGCCGCGCCACGCCGTGAGCAGAGCCGCATCAACACCGACCTGACCTTCGACAGCTTCGTGACCGGTAAGGCCAACCAATTGGCGCGCGCCGCCGCCATCCAGGTGGCGAACAATCCGGGCGTGTCCTATAACCCGCTGTTCTTCTACGGCGGCGTCGGCCTCGGTAAAACCCACTTGATCCACGCCATCGGCAATCAGGTGATGGCCGACAATCCGGGCGCAAAAATTCGCTACATCCACGCGGAACAGTACGTTCGCGACGTAGTGACCGCTTACCAGCGCAAGGGTTTCGACGACTTCAAGCACTACTATCACTCGCTCGACATGCTGCTGATCGATGATATCCAGTTCTTTGGCGGCAAGAGCCGCACGCAGGAAGAGTTTTTCTATGCCTTCGAGGCATTAATTGCCGCAAAGAAACAGATCATCATCACCTCGGATACGTATCCGAAGGAAATCACGGGCATGGACGACCGCCTGATCTCGCGCTTCGACTCGGGCCTGACGGTGGCCATCGAACCGCCGGAACTGGAAATGCGCGTGGCGATTCTGTTGAAAAAAGCCAAGCAGGAAGGCGTGACCTTCTCCGACGACGTGGCTTTCTTTGTCGCCAAGCACTTGCGCTCGAACGTGCGCGAACTGGAAGGCGCGCTGCGCAAGATCCTCGCGTACTCGCGTTTCCATGGCAAAGACATCACGATCGATATCGTCAAGGAAGCCCTGAAGGACTTGCTGTCGGTGCAGAACCGCCAGATTTCCGTGGAAAACATCCAGAAAACGGTGGCCGACTTCTTCAATATCAAGGTTGCCGACATGTATTCGAAACGCCGCCCCGCGAATATCGCCCGGCCGCGGCAGATCGCCATGTACCTGGCCAAAGAATTGACACAGAAGAGCCTGCCGGAGATCGGCGAGCTGTTCGGCGGCCGCGACCACACCACGGTGCTGCATGCCGTGCGCAAGATCGCGCTGGACCGCACCAAGAATCCGGAATGCAACCATGAATTGCATGTGCTGGAGCAAACATTAAAAGGCTAAGCGCCGCTTGAGCAAGACTGGCTCAAAACGTGCTTTACCCTTATCATCTGGGAGGGCACCGCAGCCGGTCTGTCGGGGCTCCCTATGGTAACAATTGTTAAATTAATACGTTAAACGTCGTACTGTTCAACCTATACATTGAGGATAAATATGCAATTGGTCAAAACCACCCGAGATACCCTTCTCCGGCCACTGCAGATCGTGAGCGGTATTGTCGAGCGTCGGCACACTATGCCGATTCTGGCCAATATCCTCATCCGCAAAGACGGTGAAAATGTCTCCTTCCTGTCGACCGACACCGAAGTGCAGATCACCACGCACGCGGAAATCGGTTCCGGCGCGGATGTCACCGGCACCACCGTGGCCGCGCGCAAGCTGCTGGACATCCTGCGCGCCCTGCCCGAATCGGGCGACGTCACGATGACCCTGCTGAACAAGCGCCTGACCGTGCAAACGGGCAAGTCGCGCTTCGCCCTGCAAACCCTGGCGGCGGAAGAGTTTCCAACCGTACAACAGGCGGAAAGCTACAACGCGTCCGTCACCCTGCCCCAAAAAACGCTGAAGCACCTGTTCAACATGGTGCATTTCTCTATGGCGCAGCAAGACATCCGCTACTACCTGAACGGCTTGCTGCTGGTTCTGGATGGCAATAATGTGATCGCCGTGGCCACTGACGGCCATCGTCTGGCGTTTTGCCAGGTCGCCACCGAGCAGACCTTCGCGCGCCAGGAAGTGATTATTCCGCGCAAGACCATCATCGAACTGCAGCGCCTGCTGGAAGAGAACGATGAGCCGGTGCAATTGGACATCGCCGCCAACCAGGTGAAACTGACCTTTGCCGACATCGAGCTGATCTCGAAGCTGGTGGAAGGCAAGTTCCCCGACTACACGCGCGTGATTCCTAAAGGCTACAAAAACGACTTCACCATCGGCCGCGATGAATTGCTGCGCTCGCTGCAACGCGCCGCCATCATGACCAGCGACAAGTTCAAGGGCGTGCGCTGCATCATCACCCCGGGCAGCATGAAGATCAGCTCGACCAATGCGGACCAGGAAGAAGCCGTCGAAGAGCTGGAAATCGACTACGGCGGCGACTCCGTCGACATCGGCTTCAACGTGACGTATCTGCTGGACGTGCTGAACAACCTGAAATGCGAATACGTCAACATCGCGCTCGGTGATTCGAACTCGTCCGCCCTGATCTCCATCCCCGACAATGCCGACTTCAAGTATGTCGTCATGCCGATGCGCATCTAAAGACCACAGCAGTGACGTAGGTCGGATTAGCGCAGCGTAATCCGACATGCTGAACCGCCGTCTGTCGGGTTACGCCGTTCCGGCTAACCCGACCTACGGTCATCAGCCAGCAGCCCCGAATCAATCAGCAATCGTTATTTGAGAAAGCAGTCCATGTCCGAGAATCCACAAGACACCCCGATCCAGGCCAAAACGGAAGAATACGGCGCCGCCTCCATCCAGATCCTGGAAGGCCTGGAAGCCGTACGCAAACGCCCGGGCATGTACATTGGCGACACCTCGGACGGCACCGGCTTGCACCATCTGGTATTCGAAGTGCTGGACAACTCCATCGATGAATCGCTGGCCGGCCACTGCACGGAAATCCACGTCACCATCCACAGCGATAATTCGATCTCGATCACCGACAATGGCCGCGGCGTGCCGACCGGCCTGAAAATGGACGACAAGCACGATCCGAAGCGTTCGGCGGCGGAAATCGTCATGACCGAGCTGCACGCGGGCGGCAAGTTCGACCAGAACTCGTACAAAGTCTCGGGCGGTTTGCACGGCGTGGGCGTGTCCTGCGTGAATGGCCTGTCGAAACTGCTGAAACTGACCATCCGCCGCGATGGCAAAGTGCATCACATGGAATTCGTGCGCGGCGTGCCGCAAGACCGCCAGATCGTCATGGTCGGCGACATCGCCACCTCCCCGATCAAGGTCATCGGCGAAACGGACAAGCGCGGCACCGACGTGCATTTCTGGGCTGACGAAGAGATTTTCACGCACGTGGAATTCCACTATGAAATCCTGGCCAAGCGCATCCGCGAACTGTCCTTCCTGAACAATGGCGTCAACATCAAGTTGTCCGACCAGCGCACGGGCAAGGAAGAAGTATTCGCCTTCGAAGGCGGCACGCGCGGCTTCGTCGAATACATCAACAAGGCCAAATCGGTCTTGCATCCGACCATTTTCCAGGCCACGGGCGAGCGCATGTCGGACCAGAACACGAACATCTCGGTCGACGTGTCGATGCAGTGGAACGATGCCTACAATGAACAGGTGCTGTGCTTCACGAACAACATTCCGCAACGCGACGGCGGCACTCACCTGACGGGCCTGCGCGCGGCGATGACGCGCGTGATCAACAAATACATCGATGAACACGAGTTCGCCAAAAAGGCGAAAGTGGAAATCAACGGCGACGACATGCGCGAAGGCCTGACCTGCGTGCTGTCGGTCAAAGTGCCGGAACCGAAATTCTCGTCGCAGACGAAAGACAAGCTGGTATCGAGCGAAGTGCGCGGCCCGGTGGAAGAGATCGTTGCCAAGACCCTGGCTGATTACCTGCAAGAAAAACCGAACGACGCCAAGATCATTTGCGGCAAGATCGTCGAAGCGGCACGTGCGCGCGAAGCGGCCCGCAAAGCCCGCGACCTGACCCGCCGCAAAGGCATCATGGATGGCCTGGGCCTGTCGGCCAAGCTGGCCGACTGCCAGGAAAAAGACCCCGCCCTGTGCGAACTGTACATCGTCGAGGGTGACTCGGCAGGTGGCTCGGCAAAACAGGGGCGCGACCGCAAGTTCCAGGCGATTCTGCCGCTGCGCGGTAAAGTGCTGAACGTGGAAAAAGCCCGTTTCGAAAAAATGCTGTCGTCGGAGCAGATCACCACCCTGATCGCCACCCTCGGCACCTCGATCGGACCGGACGAATTCAACGTCGAGAAACTGCGCTACCACCGCATCATCATCATGACCGATGCGGACGTCGACGGCGCCCACATCCGCACCCTGCTGCTGACCCTGTTCTACCGCCAGATGCCGCAACTGGTCGAGCGCGGCCACATCTACATCGCGCAACCGCCGCTGTACAAGGTGAAAGCCGGCCGCGACGAGCGCTATCTGAAAGATGACGCGGAAGAAGCGAGCTACATGATGACCGTGGCGCTGAACACGGCCGTGCTGGTGCCGCGCGAAGGCGCGGAAGGCATTTCCGGCGAGACCCTGACGGAACTGGTGCGCAAGTTCAACCTGTCGAACACCATCATGACCCGTCTGACACGCGTCATCGACCGCGCCGCCCTGACCGCCATCATGACGGGCGTGCAGTTGGACCTGTCGACTCTGGACCTGGCGGAAACCTCCGCCCTGGCCCTGCAGACGGCCATCAACGACAGCGCCGTGCGCGTGCACGTGCGTTCCGACGATTTGTCGGAAAAACACAAGCTGCACATCGAGCGCATGTACCACGGCAACGTCAAAGTCACCGCCATCGACGCCGACTTCGTGCAAGGCCCGGACTACGCCGTGCTGAGCAGCGGCGCCGCCACCTTCGAAGGCCTGATCGGCGAAGGCGCGTTTGTCCGCCGCGGCGAAGGCGAGCGCATGAAGGAAATCGCCGTGGTCGACTTCCACCAGGCCATGCAATGGCTGCGCGACGAAGCCGAACGCACCGTCTCGAAACAGCGCTACAAAGGTCTGGGCGAAATGAACCCGGACCAGCTGTGGGAAACGACGATGGACCCAACCGTGCGCCGCTTGTTGAAAGTGCAGATCGAAGACGCGATTGCCGCGGATCAAATCTTCACAACGCTGATGGGCGATGACGTGGAACCACGCCGCGCGTTCATCGAAAATAATGCGTTGCGTGCGGGGAATATCGACGTGTAAGACATAACAGCAACGAGATGTTGCCATGGCGGCCCTCTTGCAGGGCCGCTTTCTTTTTCAACGTCCAGACCGTGCCCTTCGGGGATGCAGCGATCACGCTCACAGTACCTGTATCCATACCGCCGCATTTCCACGCTCTCCGTCCCCACTGCCCCCAAGAAACCAGTACACTAGTTCCTGAGCGCAACTAATTTTGTACGCGCGCTATGCCGCCTGCTGTTGCCGGGAGGCGTCCCTGCCGCAAGGCGTGTTGTCTGCCTGGACGAATGGAATGTTCACTTCGCGCAGCCTGTCTCCTGCCTTCTATTACCTGTTCTTTTCAGGAGAACGGGAGCAGCAGCAGCGCTTTTTCAAGGAACTGCATTTCATTTCGATAGCCATCCTGACGTTTGGCCTGGCTTGCTGGCTGGTCACGTTCAGCCTGACCTTGCCGCGCGCTTCGTTCGATCATGCGCAGGCGGCGCTGGGGGTGACGGGCATGCTGGGCGGGCTGCTGCTGACCGTGTATGCGAAGTCCTTGCAGGCGATTATCGCCAGCGGCACCATCAGTGTGCTGTTCATCGCGTTCGGCTTTCGCGTGCTGATGCTGAGCACGGAAGACCCTGCTTTCTGGGTGTTGCCGCTGGGGGTGATGATCACCCTGACGACGGCGCCCATCTTTAGCGGCATCGCGTATTACCTGGGCGTATCGCTGTGCGTGTGGGCCATGCTGGGGCTGGGGCAATTTCCCGTACATGCTGGCCAGGCCGATCAGCATTGGCCCGTGCTGGCCGTCACCATCAGCGTCATCATCGGCCTGGCGCTGAATATCTATTTTCTCGTCCTGCGCATCCATAACTACCGTGCCCAGCGCGAACTGGCGACGATGGCCTACAAGGATGGTTTGACCGGGCTCAACAATCGCCGCATGTTTACGCAGGGCGCCCGCGCCTTGCAGCGCACGGCGCGCACGCCCGCGTATTTCCTGATGATCGACATCGACGACTTCAAGCAGATCAACGACGTGTACGGCCATGACGTGGGCGACGAGGTGCTGAAAAAGATCGCCGACGTGATCGCCAAACTGTCTGGCGAGCACCTGTGCGGGCGCCTCGGTGGCGAGGAGTTTGCCGTCATTTACCTGGGCGAAAAGAACGCGGCCTGTGACTTCGCCGCGCAGCTGGTCGACAGCGTCGAGGCGGCTTTCGTGCCGGAACGCAAGGTGTCCGTCAGCATCGGCGTCGCAGAGCTGCTCAAGGAAGCGGACTTGTCGCACAGCTACCGGCGCGCCGATGAATCCTTGTACCAGGCCAAGAAAAGCGGCAAGAACCGCTACGTGCTCAACGCTGCCTAGGGGTTGCCGTTGGGGCCAGCATCGAGCAGCGCCAGCAGGGCCTGCGGGGAAATCTTCCAGGGATCGCGCTGCGCGGGATCCACTTCGTACCAGCTGTCCCGGGCGCCGATCTTGAGGATGGTCAAGGGAATGTCCTTGCTCTCAAAGAACGCCAGCATGGGACGAATCAAACGGCTCACCTTGGCGTGGTCTTCTCGGTACAACGAACAGGTATAGAAGCAGCCCTTTTCTCCCATGCGCAATTTCCTGGCCGCGCCGACACACGAGTGGAGCACATACTTGTGCCCCTACACRCCCCTTTTCTCATCGTCAACCTGGCCGCTGCCGACACACGAGATCTGGGCCATGGCAATGGGGGACAGTGATTCAATAGCCAAGCTTGGCAGAAAGAGATTTATTCCTGAAATGCTAAGATCGCGGCCCGCGCATGCCGGCAACCGGTCCGGCATGGCGTCTCGACAAGGATGGCCATTGAACACCCCAGGAAAAATCACTTTGCGCATGCTGACGCTGTGCGCCGCGCTGTGCCTGCCGCTTTCCACCATGGCAGAAACTATTTCTGCCGAAGATGCCGCCTTCGTGGCCGCCACCGTGCCCGTGCCATCGCCGCCGCTGCGCCTGAGTGCGCATCCGGAGATCCGCGCCGACGTCTTCAAGCTGCTCGGCTATGCGCGCGGCAGCTATACGCAGGGCAACACCCTGATCGCGCGCCAGGTGCTCGACAGCATGTATTCACTCGACGACATCACGCGCACCATGCTGCCCGACGGGCGTTCCGTGCTGGCCTCCATCGATGCCGGCACACACGGTGCACGGCGCGCTGCCATGCTGTTCGATCCGAAACGCAAGCTGTTGGCGCTGGGCCTGGTCAATGGCCATTGCCAGGCCGCCATCGGCGACGCCGTCCCCGCCTGCCTGCCATCCACGCATGCCGTGCTGACGGTATTCCTGCCACCGGGCGCGGAGGATGAGATGGCCGCACCGCTGCTCGTGTGGGCACGGCAGTTGCCGACCACGCTGGCACAGGCTGCGCTGGAACAGCGGCAAAGCATTGCTGCCGTGGAATACATCACGACCCGCCCTGGCCAGCCCGGCTGGGAACCGCGCGACGTGCCGCCCGGCTTTCCCGCCAGCCTGCTGCACCTGCTGCTGCCGAATGCGGAATTGAACGGCAGTTCCAGCGGCGGCAAGATCGTCACACCGGCGGGCCTGGCCGGTTTGCCCATGCGCACGGCGACGGAAGCGGCCGAGGCCGGCGACGAGCCCATGCCCGATGCCGACATCACCTTGCGCAGCTATGCCGATTTCCACTGGGTGCTCAACACCTACGCCAAGCTGGCCAAGGGCGCTCAAGTGAAGGGCCATGACGACAAGGTGGTGTTTACGGGCAGCGATGCCAGCGGCCGCTACACGGTGACCTTGCGCGAACCCAACAAGGACGATGGCGTGCTCATCACCGTGGCCAGCTGGCGGGAAAAATAAGCGCAAGTGCAGGGAAAGCATTGCCATTACGCACAAGAACATGGCATTTTGGCATTTTGCGGTATGATTTCCGGCCGTGTGGCGCGGCCCTGTCCCTGCCTTGCCCACCCTGCCTTTCAAGCCAGTCACGCTTGCGCCGCATCCTGCCCCTAAGGAATTCATATGTTCGGTTTTAACTTGCGCGTTGCCAAGATGGTGTGGACGGCTTTCCTCATCGCCTTCCTGCTGTTTCTCACCTACAAGGTTTCGTCGACCCTGATCGTGGTGGTCTTTGCGATTTTCTTCAGCTACCTCGTGTATCCGCTGATCGGCCTGCTCGAACGCCATGGCCCGAAACGCTTGCCGCGCACGGCCGCCATCGGCATCGTCTTCCTCGTGGTGATCTTGCTGGTGGCGATACTGGGCTCCATCTTCGGCGCGCGCATCGAGGAAGAAGCGATCAAGCTCAGTAATCAGTTGCCGACCCTGCTCAAGGGCAACAACTTTGCCGAGCGCATCCCGTTGCCGGAATTCATGGAGCCGTTGCGCGCGCGCCTGCTGTCGTTCATGCAGACGCAGCTGAGCAGCGGTACGGGACAAGCGATGCCGCTGGCGAAAGAACTGGGCTTGACCGTCATGCATGCGGCCAGCAACCTAATCTATCTGGTGCTGGTGCCCGTACTGAGCTTTTTGCTGATCAAGGAAGGCCCGGACATGCGCGACGGCTTGCTGTCCCTGCTGAACCGCCCGAACAAGAAACTCTGGGGCGCCATCATTGATGACCTCGACATCTTGCTGTCGCGCTATGTGCGCGCCCTGCTGCTGTTGTCGATCGCCACCTTTGTGTCTTACAGCATCGCCTTTTCCCTGATGGGCGTACCGTACAGCCTGCTGTTGGCCGGTGCTGCCGCCTTGCTGGAATTCATCCCGTTTGCCGGTCCGTTGGCGGCGGCCGTCATCGCCGTGGTCGTGGCCGGTTTCAGCGGCTTCGAGCACGTGTTCTGGCTGATCGGCTTTATCGCCGCCTACCGTTTGTTCCAGGATTACGTGGTCAACCCGTATTTGATGAGCGAAGGCGTGGAAGTGAGTCCGCTGATGGTGATCATCGGCCTGCTGGCCGGCGACCAATTGGGTGGCGTGGTCGGCATCTTCCTGTCCGTGCCCGTGATGGCGGCCATCAAGATCGTCTTCGTGCGCGCCCGGGCAGCCTTGCAGGCGCGCCATGATGCGCTGGAGAAAGCGGAACAGGCGGCGGAAGAAGCGCGCGCCCAGGCCCTGGCCGAGGCGGCGATGCTGCAGGAACAGGGCAGCAAGGCCACCCTGCGACAGCAGTAATTTAGAATCTTCAACACCTATAAAACCGTAGCGAGCGGCAGCGCGTTGTGTCCAAGAAGCGCAACCGTGCTTGAGCACGGTGAGCATCACAGGCCGCAAAGCGCGACGCGCAGTAGGTTTTTCAGTAATGTTAGAACTCTTCCCACTCGCCGCTGTTGTCTGCAGCAGGCTTGGCGGAACGGGGCTGTGCCGGAGCGACAGGTGCTGCCGCAGCGCGGCTTGGCGCCAGGCGCAGCGCCGGGCGTTTCAAGGCCGTGCTGGCGGCGGCCACGACAGGCTTGCGCAAGGCAGGCTTGGCGGCAGGACCGCTATGGTTGGCGTCGAGTTTGAAGATGCTGACCATTTCGGCCAGCGCCGCCGCCTGCTCCTGCATCGATTCCGAGGCAGCTGCCGCTTCTTCCACCAGCGCCGCATTCTGTTGCGTCACGGTATCCATTTCCGCCACGGCCTGGTTGATCTGGCCGATGCCCAGTTCCTGTTCGCGGCCGGCGGCGCTGATTTCGCCCATGATGTCCGTCACACGGCGGATGCTGGCCACGATCTCGTCCATCGTCGTGCCCGTCTGGCTGACCAGCGCGCTACCGGCGCCTACGTTCTGCACCGACGCTTCGATCAGCAGCTTGATGTCCTTGGCGGCGCTGGCCGAGCGGTGCGCCAGGTTGCGCACTTCCGTGGCGACGACGGCAAAGCCGCGGCCCTGCTCGCCGGCACGCGCGGCTTCCACGGCCGCATTCAAAGCCAGGATGTTCGTCTGGAAGGCAATGCCGTCGATCACGCCGATGATGTCGGCGATCTTTTTCGACGATTCGCTGATGGTGCCCATGGTGTCGACCACTTGCGCCACCAATGCGCCGCCTTTTACCGCCACGTCCGAGGCGGAGACGGCCAGCTGGTTCGCCTGGCGCGCATTGTCGGAATTCTGCTTGACGGTTGAGGTCAGCTCTTCCAGCGACGAGGCCGTTTCTTCCAGGCTCGACGCTTGCTGCTCCGTGCGGCTGGACAGATCCAGGTTGCCCGAAGCGATTTCATTGCTGGCCGTGGCGATGGCGCCGCTGCCGTCGCGCACGCCGCGCACGGTGGTCGACAGGCGTTCCTGCATTTTCTGCAAGCCCGTCAGCAAGGCGCCCATCTCGTCGTTGCGCGTGATGACGATGTCGTTGGCCAGATTACCGTCGGAAATGGCGCCGAAATGGCGCAAGGCCTGGTCCAGCGGGCCAAAAATGGCGCGCAGCAGCAAGATGCTGGAAATAATCGTCAGCAAGGCGCCCACCAGCACGCCGCCGATGGCCATGGCCACCTGAGTACGGTAGCTGGACTGGCTTTCCGCATACATGCGGGCGGCCGAAGTGGTCTGGTATTGCGTCAATGTTTCGGCGGCCTGGTCCAGGCTGCGGTACAGGGGCGTCAGCCCCGTCATCATCAAACCGTCCGCTTGGGCGACGTTGCCTTCACGCAAAGCCTTGCTCATGACCAGCAAGCCGTTGCTCATGTACTCGCTGCGCTTCTTGTCCATGTCGTCGGACAGGCGCTTTTCGTCCGTGCTTTGCGGCAAGGCCAAGTAGACCTTCCAGAACTTGTTCGAGGCTTCCATGAATTGTTCGGCACGGGCCAGGGTATCCTTGGCGTCGGCCGCTTCGGGGTGCACCATCACGCGGTCCATCGTGAACCGGGCGCGGCCCAGGGCAATTTGCGATTCGCCGATCGCTTGCGTCGATGCCAGCTGATTACTGTAGACCTCGTTAAGGCTGTTGTTGGCCGATTTCAGGCTGATGATACTCATGACGCCCAGCACGGCGATCATCAAGCCCAGCACACTCATGGTGGCAATCAGGCGCATTTTTATTGTTATGTTAGACAGCATGCAGTTTTCCTTGGTAGGGGCGCAACCATGCCTGCGCCCGCCAAACGGGATAGCAGCAAACGCCTGATGGGCGGGTCACGTGAATTGTTCAGGACAGATCGATACGGCGTGTGCGGCGGCAGGGGGGAAGGCGGCCCGCGCATATCGTCAGGAGTGCAAGACAGGGCAACGAGGTCGAGGTTTCCTGTACTTTTATTTCCTGACTGCAAGATACAGGGAAAGATTACTAGTAGCAACATCCAGCATGGATTTTCACGCTTTGTAACAAGTAGATGATGTTTTTTGCGCAGAACTGGCATTCCGCAATCGTGCGCGCTCGCGTGGGAATGCCAGTTATGTTAATAGACGGTTTCTGCAATCGAGCATGGTCAGCATTTGCCAGCCACCGTCCGGCGTCGCTTTTACGGCCCCTGTTTCACGTCATCGACATACAGGCCGCCACCGCCAGGTTCCACCCACTGGCCCTGCTTCTTGCCGTTGACATAGTTGCCCTGCCATTGCACCACGCCGTCGATGCGGCGTTCGCTGGGGCCGTTCAAGCGGTCCTTCACAAACGTGTCATAACCGGTGAAACTGTGCATGTCCACTTCGCGCCATTCGTCCACGCCTGGGCTCACTTCCCAGCGGCCCGTGCGCTGGCCACGCTGCATCATGCCCGTCGTCGTTTCATCGCCGCTTTCATACGTCCACGGCCCTTCGGCCTTGTCATCGACAAAGGCGCCAAACGAGCGGATGGTGTTCGGCTCCTCGTAGTGCCACTGCCCCGTGCGCTTGCCCTGTGCATACTGGCCACGGGCATACACGCTGCCCACGCAGCAATTCACGTTGTACTCGATGAATAGCCCATCCTGGCTGGCGGCAAAGCGCTGCGGCTGCGTTTCCCATGTGATCCACTTGATGTGATAGCTGGGTGCGCGGTTCCCTTTCCGGCCCTTGCCCAGCAGATAAGTGACCGTGAGGAAATGGCCATCCTTTTCCGCGAAGGTTTTTTTATAGGCAAACGCCGGTGCATCGGCCGGCTTGCCGGGCAATAAATCGCCATCGATATTGAAATAGCCGACCAGCTTGCCATGGCCATGCTCGATGGCGTCGAACTCGGCCACGCCCGTGGGCGCGTAGACGATGCTGTCGTCGATCTGCGGCACATGGGCCAGCGCCGTGCGCACCTGCGCCTCGTCCATGGTTTTCGCGCCGCGCTCGACGGTGCTGGCGGTGGCCATCGGTTGACCGTCGTAGAACCGCGCCGCCTGCGCTGGCGCCAAACCTCCCAGCGCCAGCAGCGCCACCATCGTGCTCATCCAAAATGTTTGCCGCATGCCCACTCCACTGCCTGAAAACCGCCATTATGCATGGCCGTTCAGGCAAGACCTGACACGCGAGGACGCCGGCCGAACAGGGGCCGCTGTACCGTCTGCGCCAGCAGCACGCCCAGCAGCGAGATGCCGCCGCCGATCAAATGGTACACATGCATGCTTTCGTGCAGCCAGACGATGGCCAGCAGGGCCGTCAGCAGGGGCAGCAGGTTGACGTAGATGCTGCAGCGGTTTGGCCCCAGCAGTTTGACGCCTTCGATCCACAGATAGGACAGCACGATGGACGAGCCGATGCCCGCATAGCCGATCAAGGGCAAGGTGGTGGCGTCCAGCCTGGCGCTGCCGGGTGGCAAGAGCAGGAAGAACGGCAGCATGCACGCCAGGGCCGCCAGCGCCTGGCAATAAATGGCTTGCCAGGCGGGAATGGACAACCGCCAGCGGCGCAGCAGCACGCCGTACAGGGCGAAGCTCAGGGAAGCGAGCAGCATCAGCGCATCGCCCGCATGCACGCCTTGCTGCAGCAAGGCCAGCACGTCGCCGCGCCCCACCAGGTACAGCAAGCCGCCAAACGACAGCACGCCGCCGGCCGCCATGCCGACCGTCAGGCGCTCGCCCAGCAGCAGCACGCTGAGCAGGGCCGTCATCAGGGGCGCCAGCGCCGTGACGATGGCCATATTCGTCGCCGTGGTGCTTTCCGCAGCGCGGTAGGACAAACTCTGGAACAGGGCCATCGACATCAGGCCGCACAGGGCCAGCTGCCACCAGTGACGGCGGATGGCGGCGCGGTTGCGCCACAGGGGCCGGGCGATAAACGGTGTCATCACGAGCAAGACCAGCACCAGGCGGTAAAAGGTGATGGCCGTGGGGGCGATGCTGGACGCGGCCAGCTTGGACACGACGACGTTGCCGGCCCACAGCAACATGGCCAGAAACGGATACAGATAGGCGCGCACAGGCATGCGAAACTCCGGGAATAGTTACGGGAAACCATCATGCCGCAAGCGCATCGCGCTTTCTCGCGCTAAGATGTCCGAACCTATCGCAAAACTGACCTTCTTTCATGGATTGTTCCTCTCCCGCCTTTCAGGAATTGCTGCCCGTCACGGCGCGCGCCATGGCGCTGGCCGTCGACTATGCGCACGGCCACGTGATTTCCGCGCACCGTCACACGCATGCGCAACTGTTGTATGCCATCGAGGGCGTGATGACCATCGAAGCGCAGGGCGGGCGCTGGGTGGTGCCGCCCACGCGCGGCGTGTGGCTGCAGCCCGGCATCGCGCACAAGGTGCGCATGAGCGGCGCCGTCAAGATGCGCACGGTGTTCGTCAACTGCGCCAATTCGCCATTGCTGCCGGCCCACAGTTGCGTGCTCGACATCAGTCCTTTGCTGCGGCAATTGATCGTGGCGGCCGTCGACATCGCGCCCGATTTCACGGAAGGCAGCCGCGACTGGCATCTGCTGCAATTGCTGTTGCATGAGCTCGACAGCCTGCCCGTGCTGCCCCTGTATCTGCCGCTGCCCATGGATGCGCGCCTGCGCGGCATTTGCGCGCGGCTGATGGAACAACCGGGTGAACAGCAGACGGTGGCGCACTGGGCGCAGGAACTGGCGATCACCGAACGCAGCCTGCACCGGCTGTTCCAGAAACAGACGGGCATGCGCTTTGGCCAGTGGCGCCAGCAGGCGCGATTGCTGCGGGCACTCGAACAATTGGCGCAAGGCGTCAAGGTCATCGACGTGGCCATGGACAACGGCTATACGAGCCAGAGCGCGTTCACGGCCATGTTTAAAAAACATTTCGGCACCACGCCGACCGCGTTTTACCAGGCTAAAGTCATTGCCGCGTAAAAAAAATGCTGCTATGCATCAATAATCATGGGCGATTGGGGGCAGGCTTGTTATCATCGCAAGCCTTATCGCACCGCGCCCATCCTGGCAGCGGTGTTGACCTCAGCTCCACACCACCATGACACAGAATTTCTTCCAGACATTTATCCTGCTCTTGCTCGTCACCGACCCGTTCGGCAACGTTTCCCTGTTCGTCAATGCCCTGAAACGGGTGCCCATCGAGCGGCGCTGGAAAGTGGTGGTACGCGAGTGCATGATCGCCTTTGGCATCTTGCTGTTGTTCATGTTCTTCGGCCGCCATTTCCTGAACGCCTTGCAATTATCGGAAGTGGCGCTGCGCATCGGCGGCGGCGTGATCCTGTTTCTGATCGCCATGCGCATGGTGTTTCCGCAGCCAAACGCGGGCAATAGCGACCACGAGATGGGCGGCGAACCGTTCATCGTGCCGCTGGCCATCCCCGCGCTGGCCGGCCCGTCGGCGCTGGCCACCGTGCTGCTGTTTTCCTCGCATGAAATGAACGAAGTGATCGCCCACGTGGCGGGGCTGACGGCCGTGGCCGTCGTCTGGCTGGCCGTCTTCCTGTGCGCCGAACGCTTGCAGCGTGCGCTCGGTCCAAGGGTCATGACGGCATTCGAGCGCCTGATGGGCTTGATCCTGACGGCCATGGCCATTGAAATGCTGCTCGCCGGCATACGCGCATTCCTGAAATCCGTTTAACATCAGCATTCATCCACTGAAGGAGTCCAGCATGAGCCGTTGCGCCCACATTTGCCTGATGGCCGATTACAACCAGTGGATGAATGCCAAGGTCTATGCGGCGGCAGCCAGCCTGCCGGCGGAAGAACTGCAGCGCGAGCGGGGCGCCTTTTTTGGCTCCCTGCTGGCCACCCTGAATCACGTGATGGTGGGCGACACCCTGTGGCTGCAGCGCTATGCGAAGCACCCGGCCGGCTTCCCCCTGCTCGACCCCATCCGCGCCATCACGCCGCCCGCGTCGCTCACGCACCCGCTGTTCGCGGCCGAGGATTTTGCCGCCATGCACGCGCACCGGCAATGGCTGGACCAGCTCATCATCGACTGGGCCTCCTCCATCCGCGAAGAAGACCTGGACCACCTGCTCGACTACCGCAACAGCAAGGGCCCGAACCGGCGCGAATTTTTCAGCCTGCTCATGCATTTCTTCAACCACCAGACCCATCACCGGGGCCAGGCCAGCACCCTGCTGTCGCAAGCGGGCGTGGACATTAGCGACACGGATTTACTGTTTCGCATCCCCAACCATCTTGCCGACTGACGGCGCGCGGTACAACCACGCTTTCCCGGCAATCGCCGCCAGCGCCAGCACACCCAGCAGCGCGCCGCAGCCCAGCGCCCCCTGCATGCCGTAGGACTCGATGGCGATGCCGCCCGCCAGCGCGCCCACCGTCACGCCCAGGTTGATGGCGGCGATATACACGCCGATGGCGAACGCGGGCGCCTCGCGCGCTTCGCTGCTGAGCCACACTTGCGTGACGATCAGCCCGCTCGTATGCGCCGCACCCCAGAACAGCAACAGCACCGCCATGGGCGCCCAGCCGATACCATTGCCCGCATAGCGGTACAGCAGCCAGTACGCCAGCCCCAGCAGCACGGGCTGTAGCAGCACCGTGCGCAGCACGTGCGTGCCCAGCTGCCGCCCCGCGAACAGATTGCCCGCCACGCCACCGATACCAAACATCACCAGCGCCAGCCCCGTCTGGCGCGCCGACAAGCCCGCTTCTTGCTGCAGATACGCGGCCGCATAGGCATACACGGCAAACATGGCGGCAAACACGAGCACGGCGGCGGCAATGGTGAGCCACAGGGCCGGTTTGCGCAGCACGGCCAGCTGGCGTCCATATGCCATTGGCGCTTCCTGCGGCGTGTCGGGCAGGAACAGATATAGCCCCAGCGCCGCCAAGGCATTGACGAGGGCGCAGGCAAGGAACGATGCCTCGTAGCCATATTGGGCGGCGATCCACGTGGTGAGCGGGATGCCCAGCACCATGCCCATGCTGGTGCCCGTGAACGCATGCGCGCCGGCCCGCGCCGCCTGTTGCGGCGGGTACAGGGCGGCGGCCGCCACCATCGCCAACGAGAAATACACAGGATGAAACAGGGCCGGCACGATGCGCAGCGCCAGCAGCAGCTCGAAGCGGGGCGCATACGCCGACACCACGCTGGCCAGCGCAAACACGAGCAGCGAAACGATCAGCACGCGCTTGCGGCGCCAGCGCGTGGCCAGCAGCACGAGGAAGGGGCCGCCCACGGCGATCACGAGGGCGAACAGGCTCACCAGTGAACCCGCCTGCGCGGCCGTCACGCCGTAGCGCTGCATGATCATCGGCAAGATGCCGACCACGCCAAACTCGATGCAGTACACGCCGAACAGGCCCAGCGCGAGGAAGACGATCGGGTGCGGGCGGGTCATGGCGTTTCCTTGGCGCCATACACTGCCTGGCAAAGTTCCGCCACGAACGGCCCCGCCATGCCTTCCAGTGCCGTATTTGTAAACGCCACCACGGACAATTCCTGCGCCGGATCGACAAACCACGAATGGCCATATGTACCGCCCATGCGCCACGTACCCACGGACTCCGGCGTGACAGCGGCAAGCGGATCCGTCAACACGGTAAAACCGAGACCAAAGCCCCGCCCCGGCCAGAACGGCAAATCGAAGTCACCGGTCTGGCTCGTGCCCATCTGCTGCGCCAGACCGGCTGGCATCAGGGGCGCGCCGCCCTGGCGCAACGCTTCCAGCAAACGCATGAAATCTGGCGCCGAGCCGACCATGCCCGCGCCGCCCGATGGATACGCTTGCGCGTCGCGGGCGCGCGCCGGAGAGAGCACAAACCCGGCCATGCCATCGAGAAACGGCAGATGGTCTTCACCCTCATCGCGCAAGCGGCGCGGCAGGGATTCTCCCGCTGCCCGGTCCGCGTACGCGACGGCCAGACGCGCCGGGTCGGCAGCCACAAAACCCGTGTCGCGCATGGCCAGCGGCACGGTCACCAGGTATTCCACGGCGTGCGCCAGCGGCATGCCGGCCGCCTGCTCGATGATGGCGCCCAGCACATCGGTGGCAATCGAGTATGCCCAGCGCTCGCCGGGTGCATACGCCAGCGGCACCGTAGCCAGGCGGCGCAGGTTGTCCTCCAGGGAAATGCGGGACGCATCCATGCCGTCGGACACCCCGGCCTGCGCATACGCGCCTCCCGGTGGCTGGAAGAAGCCATAGTCGAGGCCGGCCGTGTGCGTGAGCAAGTGGCGCACAGTGATGGCCGCCACCATACCGTCCGGCTGGCGCGGCCCGAAATACGGCAGCCAGCGCGTCACCAGATCGTCCAGACCCAGCCGGCCCTGCCCCACCAGCGCCAGCGCGGCCATCGACACGATGGGCTTGCTGACGGATGCCAGGCGGAAGACGGCATCTTCAACCATGGGCGTACCCGCCTCGCGGTCCAGGTGGCCGGCCGCGCGGCGGTACACGTCCTTGCCGCGCTGGCGTACCAGCACGACGGCACCCACCAGGCGCTGCTGCTGCAAGACTGCATCGAGCAAGGGATCGATACGGGCGGACAAGGCCGCAGGAGAGAAGTTGTACATCATGGCGTAGCCTTTCAAATGATCAGGCTGCCAAGGTAAGGCAGGCGCGATCAAAGAAAAACAGGCTATAGTTTCTGTCTGTGCGGACGTTGGCATCCGCAATCAAAGGATCGACATGGATAACCTGGCGGGATTCACGGCCTTCGTGCAGGCAGCCGAAACGCGCAGTTTTGTCGCGGCGGGCCGCGTGCTCGGTATTTCCGCCTCGGCCGTGGGCAAGAGCATCGCGCGGCTGGAAGAGCGTCTCGGCGTGCGCCTGTTTCACCGCAGCACGCGCAGCATCGCGCTCACCAGCGAAGGCACGGTGTTCCTGGAACGCTGCCGGCGCATCTTGGGCGAGATCGAAGCGGCCGAACTGGAGTTATCGAACAGCAAGAGCGCGCCGCGAGGCCGGCTGCGCGTCAGCTTGCCGCAGGTGGGCAGCCTGCTCAATCCCGTGCTGGCCGCGTTCGCGTGCGCCTATCCGCTGGTGGAGCTCGATCTCGACTTCAGCGACCGCCGGGTCGACGTGATCGAGGAAGGCTACGACGCCGTCGTGCGCGCGGGAGAGAGTGCCGACAGCCGCTTGATGAGCCGCCAGCTGGGCCAGTTTCAGCTGCAACTGGTGGCCGCGCCCGCCTACCTGGCGCAGCACGGCACGCCGCTGCTTCCCGCCGACCTCGTACATCACACTTGCCTGCTGTACAAATTTCCCAGCAGCGGCAAGGTCGAGGCCTGGCCCCTGCCCCAGTGGCAGGCCCTGCACGCGGCCGGTTTGCCAGCCCTGCTCAATTGCAACAATGTCGACACCTTGCTGCACTTTGCGGAAAGCGGCCTGGGCATCGCCGCCCTGCCCGACTTTGCCGTGCGCGCCGCACTCGCCGAGGGCCGCTTGCAGCCGGTGCTGGACGCGCACCGCCAGCACGACGGCGCCTTCCGCATCCTGTGGCCCAGCAGCCGCCACCTGACGCCGAAACTGCGCGCCTTCATCGACTTCCTCGCCACCCACGTGTTTCCGGAAAGCTGAACCCGCATCCAGCGCCGCGCTCGTTGTTTCCACACGACAACTTAGTCAAGTTGCTACCAGTTTTTCAGCTTTTCACGGACTTGATACAAGTTTTTGTATTGCAGTGCGGAATTTTGAGGAACAATTACAGGCTGGCCGCCGCTACGTATAAACCCGTAGCCCCGGCCTGTCCGATGTTTTCCCTCACTTCCGCAATACGAAAGCAATCATGTCACTCACACAATTCAAAATCGGCACCCGGCTCGGGATCGGGTTTGCTGTCGTCCTCGGCCTGCTGGTCGCCGTCTTGCTCGTCGGCTTGTATTCCATGGGACAACTGAGCGCGCGCACGCACGACATCGTGGCCGACAAGAACGTCAAAATGGCGGCCGCCAATACCATGAGCGACAACGTGCGCAACATTACCCTGGCGATCACGAGCATTGTGGTGGCGCCGACGGAAGCACTGGTACAGGCGGAACTGGCAAAGATCGGCGAAGCGCGCAAGAAATACGGCGCCGCCAAGGAAACCTTGCAAAAGAAAATCTCGACGGACAAGGAAACGGCCTTGATGGCCGAGCTGGACGCGGCCCTGAAATCGGGCGCACCGCTGAACAACAAGGTCATCGAGCTGCGCAATGCGGGCCAGACGGAAGAAGCGATCGCTTTCCTGACGCAGCAAGCGGCGCCGAGCCTGAAACGCGTGCTGGGCGCGCTCGACAGCCTGGTCGCGTATGAAGGCGAGCAGGCGGCGCAGGCGGCAACGGAAGCCGAAACGCTGAGCAACAGCGCACGCGCCTCCATGATTATCCTGGGCAGCCTGGCCGTGCTGCTGGGCGCTTTTGTTGCGTGGATCATCACGCGCTCGATTACCCAGCCCATCAATGCAGCCGTCAGCGTGGCCGAAACCGTGGCCTCGGGCGACTTGTCGTCGCACATCGTCGTCAATTCCAGCGATGAAACGGGCCGCCTGCTGGGCGCCCTGAAAGCCATGAACACCAGCCTGCTGGGCGTGGTGGCGCAAGTGCGCAACGGCACGGATGCAATCTCCACGGCATCGAGCGAAATTGCCGCCGGCAACCTCGACTTGTCGTCCCGCACGGAAGAACAAGCCAGCTCGCTGGAAGAAACGGCGTCGGCCATGGAAGAGCTGACCTCGACCGTGAAGCAGAATGCGGACAATGCGCGCCAGGCGAACCAGCTGGCGAAAAGCGCGTCCGAAGTGGCCGTGCGCGGCGGCAGCATCGTTTCGCAAGTGGTCGACACCATGGGTACGATCAACGCTTCGTCGCGCAAGATCGTCGACATCATCGGCGTCATCGACGGCATCGCCTTCCAGACCAACATCCTGGCCTTGAACGCGGCCGTCGAAGCGGCGCGCGCGGGTGAACAGGGACGCGGTTTTGCCGTCGTGGCCTCGGAAGTGCGCAATCTGGCCCAACGATCGGCTGGCGCAGCGAAGGAAATCAAGGAATTGATCGCCGCCTCCGTCGCCAACGTGGACACGGGTTCGCGCCTCGTCAATGAAGCGGGCCAGACCATGGGCGACATCGTCGACAGCATCGTGCGCGTGACCGACATCATGGGCGAAATCACCTCCGCCACGCACGAGCAGACCATCGGCATCGAACAGATCAACATGGCCATTGCCCAGATGGATGAAGTGACGCAGCAAAACGCGGCCCTCGTGGAAGAAGCGGCGGCCGCCTCGCAAAGCATGCAGGACCAGGCGGGCGAACTGGCGCACGTGGTCGGCTTCTTTAAAACCGGCAACCATGTCGCCAGCGCGGCCAAGCTGGCGCCTGTACGCACGGCACCAGCCGCCCCCGCCATCGCACGCCCCGTAGCCAAGCCAGCGCCAGCGCGCAAGGCCGTCGCGGCCGCGCCGGCACGCCGCAGCAATGCGGCTGCAGAGAGCGAATGGGAAGAGTTTTAATGCACGAGTTTTAACCTTCAGCAACATCGCAACGGGGGAAAGCCAGGCAGGAAGTTGCTGCCTGGCTTTTTTTCGTCTGCCAATACCACTTTTTTTTGCCGCAAAGCCCGCGCAATAGACAAAAGTGCAAAACGTGCACCGCGCATACGCTTTACAATCCTCGCTCGCTTTACAAAATATTGGTCATCATGAATCAGGCAGAACAGCAGCGCCTCCTGGCTATCCTGGAGTATTGGCACAAGATCGAATTCTTTATCCCGTTTGACCTGAATCAAATCACGGACGTTGAAGACCAGTCCACCGTGCGTCTCCTGCACCGCGAACAGCTGGCGCAATTGCCACCGCAGTTCGCCACGCAATGGCAAGTACCGTCCGACCGCGAGATCGACGGCTTCTCATTGTTCCTTGGCGTGTTCGACAAGGCCGAAATCAACAAGGCTTGTCCGCCGGCCACCGGCCCGGAAAACATTGCCGAAACAGAAAAAACAGAGTTGCTGGGACGCTCGTGCTTTGCCCGCCTCAATCTCAATGCGCTGGGCGAGCCGCAGTTCGATCCCGTGTCCGTGTCGACCTTGCCGTGGGCGCTGGGCCGCGCCCGCACGCCGGACTGGTCGGGCCTGAGCCTGGACGCCTTCAGCGACAGCCAGCTGGCGCTGCAAGACAGCCTGCGCAACTTCGCGGCAAGCCGCACGCCACAGCAAGTGACGGACGAGGCGGGCAATGTCTCGTCTCCCCTGTCCGGCATGGAAATCGCGGCCCTGGCCGACCTGTTGCGCGACTGGGCCGGCTTCCACCCGTCCGCCGGCCAGCCGCTGGCCGTGCTGGAATTGCGCACGCGCAAGAAACGCGCAGCGGTCACGGAAACCGATGCGCTTGAATCCAGCCAGAATCGCAGCCTGGACTTTGGCGACGCGGTGGAACCATCGATCGATATCCTCAACAGTTTTTACCTCGATGACTTGGAACAGATCATCCGCGCCTTGCGTGGCGGCAAGTTACCGGCGACGGTCGCCGCCTACCTGACGCCGCTGGCACAGGATGAGCGCATCGACCTGTACAGCCCGGCCGGACGCCAGGCGCTGGCCGCCATGCTCAATCCAGGCAATATGAACCGGGGACACTGGCTGGAAGACGCCAGCTACGCCATGAGCCTGATGCAGCAGTTCGCCATCCACGGCGCGCGTACGGGTTTGAGCGAACGGGGCATCTTTTCCGTCAATGGCCCGCCGGGCACAGGCAAGACGACCTTGTTGCGTGAATTGTTTGCCGACAACATCGTGCGCCGGGCCAGCGTGCTGTCCTGCCTGGACCGCGCCGGCGACGCCTTCATCGGCAAGGTGGCCGTGGCCTTCGAAGGCGTGCGCGACCCGATCACCATCGCCCGCTTGCGTCCGGAACTGACGGGCTTTGAAATGGTCGTCGCTTCGTCGAATAACGCGGCCGTGGAAAACATTTCCGGCGACCTGCCAAAACCGAAGCAGCTGGGCAAGGAATGGGCGCGCGCACGCTACTTTGAAAGCGTGGCACGCCGGGTCGTGGCCGATGGCAATGGCGCCAACCGCGCCCTGGGCGAAGCGGAAGCGCCATGGGGCTTGATGTCCTGCGCGCTGGGCAATAGCGCGAACCGCCGCCGCTTCGTCAGCAATTTCTATGACGACGACTGGGACAAGACCACGGCGCGCAAGACGCCGAATGCGCAAAATATCCGCCAGTGGCTGGCCAGCCACCAGGGCGTGAGCTTCGCCCAGGCGGCGCGCGAATTCCGCGAGACGGAACACGTGGTGGAAAAGGCGCTGGCAGAGCACGCCCAGTACGCGGCCCTGTGGCAAGCCGTGGGTACGTGCACGGAAGCCGACTTCATGCAGGCCAGCCAGCAAGCGCTGATTGCTGCCGAAGAAGAAATGGATGCGGCGAATGGCGCCCTGTCCGATGCGCTGGCGCAGCAGGACACCCTGCTTGCCAGCAAAAAGGAATTGCTGGAAGAGGAACGCCTGGTGGCGCTGACGCAGCCCGGCTTCTTTGCCCGCCTGTTCCGCACGGCACCGGCCCGCGCCTACAAGGAAGCCGTCGTGGCCAATGCCGAGGCGCAGCGCCAGGCTGCGCGCGATGTGTCCGCCATCAAGCTGCTGCTGAAGGGCGAGCTGGAGCCACGCTGCGAACGCGCCCGCAACAGCCTGCACATCGCCCTGCGCACGGCGCAATCGCGCCAGCGCGAATGGGATGACAGCACGGAACTGCTGCGCCGCGCGCGCATGCGCTTCCCCACCATCGCCGCGCCGGCAACCCTGGACGAGCTCGATGGTGACGCGCTGCAAATTGGCGGCCTGTGGCATGAACCGGCCCTGGCCCGCCTGCGCTCGCGCCTGTTCGCCAAGGCCCTGGCCCTGCACGAGGCATGGCTGGCGGAAGTGGCAAAGAAAGGCGGACCCGGCTTTGGTGGCAACTTGCTGGCCGTGTCCAAATTGCTGAAAAACAAGCGCGCCTACGACCAGTCGCATATCGCCATGGTCTGGCACAGCCTGTTCATGGTGGTGCCCGTCGTGTCGACAACGTTTGCCTCGTTCGCGCGCCAGTTCCAGGGCATGGGTCCCGAATCGCTGGGCTGGCTGTTCATCGATGAAGCGGGCCAGGCCGTGCCGCAAGCGGCGCTGGGCAGCCTGTGGCGCGCCAAGCGCGCCGTCGTCGTGGGCGATCCGCTGCAGATCGAGCCCGTGTTCACGGTGCCGGGCCGCCTAGTGCAAACCTTGTCCGCCCTGTCGCCGCACACGCAGGATGGCAGTTATGCGCCAACCTCCGTTTCCGTGCAGACACTGGCCGACAAGGCCAACCGCTATGGTGCGTCTGTCGGCGCCGGCAGCGCACAGCCCTTGTGGATCGGCAGCCCCTTGCGCGTACACCGCCGCTGCGTGGAGCCGATGTTCTCGCTGGCCAACAGCATCGCCTACGAAGACAAGATGGTCTATGGCTTGGCTGAGCGCACGCCGCCGGCCGGCGCGCGGGGTCTCACGAAAGGCCCCAGCTGCTGGATCGACGCCATCGGCGCCGTCAGCTACAAGCAGGTCGTGCCCGTGCAACTCGATTTCGTGCTGGAAGTGCTGCTAAAACTGTACCGCCGCGACGGCAAGCTGCCCGACATGTATGTGATCACGCCATTCAAGGCCGTGCGCAACGAATTGCGTTCGCGCATCATCGACATGGACTGGGACCGCCGCCTCGGCTACGGCAAGGCGCCGACGGCGCGCGAATTGCGCCAGTGGAGCAGCCAGATGGTGGGCACCGTGCATACCTTCCAGGGCAAGGAGCAAAGTGTGGTGATGCTGGTCCTCGGCGCCGACGACAGCACGGTGGGCGCCGCGCAGTGGGCGGCGGCTACGCCGAACCTGCTCAACGTCGCCCTGACGCGCGCGCAGCATTATGTGTACATCGTCGGCAATCCGCTGCTGTGGGGGCAGTTGCCGCATTTCGCGCCCGCGTGCGCGCAATTGCCGCATACGGGCATGCATGAGTTTTTGGTGGAGATGGGGTAGAACACCTGATCAAACCTACTGCGCGTCGCGATTTGCCGTCTCCGATGCTCACTGTGCATTCGCACAGCTCCGCTTCTCGACAGCAACTCTCTTCCGCTCGCTACGGTTTTATCAGGCGTTCTCAGCGGGGAAAACGAGGGTGAACGTCGTGGCGGCCGCGTCCGATGCCACGGTCGCGCTTCCGCCATGCAACTGCATGATGGCTGTGACGATGGCCAGGCCCAGGCCTGTGGAAGCGGCCGAGTCGCTGCGGGCCGGATCGGCGCGGTAGAAGCGCTCGAACAGGTGCGGCAAGTGGCGCGCGGGGATGGCAGGGCCGAGGTTGCTCACGCTCAGTTCCACTCCCTCGTTCGTCGCATGCGAACGCAGCAGTATCGTGCTGCCCGGCGCCGCGTGGCGTATCGCGTTCGACAGCAAATTACCGAGCGCACGGCGCAGCAGTTGCGGCTCGGCCGTCACATTGCCGCTGCCGTGGCAAGCCAGCGCCAGCTCGCGCTCTTCGGCAAGTCCCTCAAAGAAATCGGCCAGGCGCAAGAATTCGTCCTGCACTGGCAAGACTTGCTTGACGAGCACCATTTCATCCTGCTGCGCGCGCGCCAGAAACAGCATGCTGTCGATCATGCGCGACAGCCGTTCCAGCTCTTCCACATTCGATGACACCAGCTGTTCATACTCGTGTGCGCTGCGCGGGCGGGCCAGCATGACCTGGCTTTGTCCCAGCAGATTGGTGACGGGCGTGCGGAATTCATGCGCCAGGTCGGCGGAAAACTGCGACAGCCGCGCATAGCCTTCCTGCAGCCGCGCCAGCATGGCGTTCAGGGCGTGGATCAGCGGCAAGAGTTCCGTCGGCGCGCCGCGCGCATCGAGTTGCTGCTCCAGCTTGCCCGGCCGCACGAGGGCCGCATGGGCGGCGATATTGCGCAGTGGCCGCAGTCCCCGCAGCAACATCAGGCTCGCCAACAGTGCCGCCACCAGCGCGCTGACGGCCACCGAGACGACGATCTGCCAGCGGTAGGCGGCGAACATGGCCGTGCGGTCGCCGTAGACCCGGGCGACGGAGATGTCGGCCATCTGCGCCGGGTCGCCGATGCGCGCGCTGGCCGCCACCACGCGTGCGGGATAACCGTCGCGGCTGGTCCAGCTGACGATGTCGCTGTCCGTCACGGGCGCATCGACGGCGACAGGAACAGGATGCGCCACCGTCTCGCCGTTCGGATTGACATCGATCAAACGCGTGCCATCGGCGCGCACGATGCGGACAAGCGAATTTTCTTGCCCGCTCATGGTGTCGCGGAAATACTGAGGCCGCTCGCGGATGATGTCGAGGGTGCCCGCATTGCCCAGCAATTGCTGGATCTGCCGCAGTTTTCCCAGCAATAAAATATCGTCGCGGCGCTCGATTTCCGCGACAAATGAACGGTACAAATGCATGCCCAGCCCGGCCGACACGAGCGCCACGATCAGTACGAACACGAGCGTGACGCGCAGGGTCAGCGAGCGGCGGAGTTGCGCCAGCTTCATTGAGCGGTGCCACTGTCAGCCACGGCAGGCGCGCGCAATTCGCAGACATAGCCCATGCCCCGCAAGGTGTGGATCAGCTTGGGCTCGAACGGGTCGTCGAGCTTGCTGCGCAGGCGGCGGATGGCCGCGTCGATGACGTTGGTATCGCTCTCGAAATTGATGTCCCACACTTGCGAGGCGATGATGGAGCGCGACAAGACCTCGCCCTGGCGCCGCGCCAACAGATGCAGCAAGCCGAATTCCTTGGCCGTCAGGGCGATGCGCTGGCCTTGCCGGCTGACCTTGCGTTTCATCACGTCGATTTCCATGTCGCCGATGCGGATCACGTCGTCTTCACGCGGCGGCCCGCGCCGCAGCAAAGTGCGGATGCGTGCCACCAGTTCGGCAAAGGCGAATGGTTTCACCAGGTAATCGTCGGCGCCCAGTTCCAGCCCCTTGACCCGGTCCTGCACTTCGTCGCGCGCCGTGAGGAAAATCACGGGCACGTCGGCGCCGCCCTCTTGCAGCCGCAGCGCGCGCAAGACTTGCCAGCCGTCCATGATGGGCAGCATGACGTCGAGCACGATGAGATCGGGTGACTCCGTACTTGCCATATGCAAGCCGTCGCGGCCATTGCGCGCCAGGCTCACCGTAAAGCCGGACTCGGCCAGGCCGCGCAGCAGATAGTCGCCCGTCTTCGGTTCGTCTTCGATTACCAGGATGCGCATGGGTACTTTCTGTGGGAAGTTAGAACCATTTTACGCCGCGTGCAAACCGCTGCGGATGATAAAAATGTCATGCAGCGATCATCTTCTCGTAGGGCAACACTGGCCATACTGGCGTCACTTTACTCAACGGACAGCCACATGAAAACCCTGTTACTCGGCAGTACCCTGCTGTGCCTGCTGGCCAGCCCAGCCCACGCTCAGCTGCGCAAGGTCGATGACCTCTCGCTGACAGCGGCCAACAAGCTGGCCGACGCGGCCATGGCCGCATGCCAGGCGCAAGGACGGCACATCGTCGTCACCGTGCTCGATCGTGGCGGCAATATTGTCGCCGTGCAGCGCGCCGATGGCGTTGGGCCGCACAACACGGATGCCAGCCGGCGCAAGGCCTACACGGCCCTGTCCACCAAGAATGATACCCAGGCGCTGGCCGTGGCCGCGCGCGGCAATCCCGACATGGCCAATTTGACGACCGTGCCGGAACTGTTGCTGCTGGGCGGCGGCCTGCCCTTGCGAACCAAGGGAGAAGTGGTCGGCGCCATCGGCGTGGCCGGAGGCGGCGGCGCCCTGCAAGACCGCGCCTGCGCCCATGCCGCCCTGGCCGCCATCCCTGAACTCGATTCCCCTACCCTTTAAACTGAAAGATACGACGATGAGCACACTGAAACAAATCACCGCCGCCCTGGCCTTCGCCAGCCTGTCCAGCATGGCCCTGGCCGCCGCCAGTCCCTTGAGCGTGCACATTCTCGACTTGCAGAGCGGACAGCCGACGGCCGGCGTAACGGTCACCCTGGAGCAAAAGAACGGTGAAGGCTGGCAACAACTGGGCAGTGCCGTGACGAATGCGCAGGGGCGCATCGCGGCCATGTATCCGGTGGATGCGCCCATGCAGGCGGGCGACTACCGCATCGTGTTCAAGACAGGCGAGCACTATGCGCACCTGAAACAGGAAACCTTCTTCCCGGAAATTCCCGTGCAATTCCACGTGGGAAAGACTGAGCAGCACTATCACATTCCGCTGCTGCTCAGCCCTTTCGGCTTTTCCACGTACCGGGGCAATTAACCGTTGCTCAGGCCACCGTCTTCGCCGTCTGCCCGAACAGCACGCTTTTCGCGTCGCCGCTGACGGTCGGCTGCACATTGATTTCCGCCGCCCGCGCATACGCGCGCACGGTGGCGGGGCGGGCGGCAATGGCCGCGAACCAGCGCGCCAGGTGCGGGAAATCTTCCAGCTTCTGGCGCTGGCGTTCGTGCGGCACGATCCACGGATAGATCGCCATGTCGGCGATGGAATAGCTGTCGCCTGCCACGAATGCACGGTCCGCCAGGCGCTTGTTCAGCACGCCGTATAGCCGGTTCGTTTCGTTGACGTAGCGCGTGATGGCGTAGTCGATCGGTTCGGGCGCATATTGCACGAAATGGTGGTTTTGCCCGGCCATGGGGCCCAGGCCGCCCATTTGCCAGAACAGCCATTGCATGACTTCGGCACGTCCCCGCACGTCGGCCGGCAGGAATTGCCCGCTTTTCTCGGCCAGGTATTGCAGAATCGCACCCGACTCGAACAGTGACAGCGGCGCGCCCCCATCTTCCGGCGCCTGGTCGACGATGGCGGGGATGCGGTTATTCGGCGCGATGGCGAGAAACTCGGGCTTGAACTGCTCGCCCTTGCCGATATGCACGGGAATGAGGTTGTATGGGATGCCCGCTTCTTCCAGGAACATCGTCACTTTGTGCCCGTTGGGCGTGGTCCAGTAATACAGGTCGATCATCGTGGTCTTTCCAGGTAGATAAGTAGGGGCAGGCGAACTTGGCATAACTATTGTCGCGCCGCAACTGATATGCATGGATATAATGCCACGTAAGCGAAAAACAAGGCGGCGCAAGCACCCACTCGCGCCGTTACGCAGGCATCCCGACATTCCCGAGCACAAAACAAAGAAAGCCGACCATGCGCAAACTCCTGATCGTCACGCTGTCCGTCCTGCTGTCAGGCTGTGTCCAGGACTTCGCCATCTACATGTTCGATGGGCAAGACCATTCCCTGACCGTGCGCCGCCAGCAACGTTATTTTTGGCAAGATACCGTGGAAGTGCAGCTGATGGCGACGAATCTGCCGCAATGCCAGCGTCTGCATACGCTGTCGACGGATGCGCCGGCCGACATCACAGTCGAGCTGTTTGCGGCCGGCGATGGCATCTGGAACATCCGCATGGGCAAGCAGTTGTGGCAGGCGGAAACGAATACCTGCAATGAACTGACGGAAATGGAAAACGACCCGAAAGCCGACCTGGGCCAGCCGGTCGGGCAATTCGTGGTCGTCGATGACAAGCTGGAATTCGAACCGGCGCCGCCAGTGGCGGCACCAGCCCAGTAGAACTCTAGCGCGCCGCCAGGCTGCGCAACGGCTTTTTCGCCACGGCGCGTGGCGCGCCAGCCGAAGTGGCCGCCAGGCGCGGCGCCGTGCCCGGTTCCTGCGCCGACAGTTTGAAACGCGCCACCAGTTGCGCCAGCACGGCCGCCTGGTCCTGCATGCTCGACGCTGCCGCCGCCGCCTCTTCCACCAGTGCCGCATTTTGTTGCGTCACGCTATCCATTTCCGTGATCGCCTGGTTGACGTGGCCGATGCCCGTGCTTTGCTCGTGCGAGGCGGCCGTGATGTCGGCCATGATGTCGGTCACGCGCGAAACGGAAGCGACCACCTGATCCATGGTCGTGCCCGCCTGTGCGACGAGCGTGCTCCCGGCCGCGATGCTGTCGACGGAAGCGCCGATCAGCTCCTTGATTTCCTTCGCCGCACCGGCCGAGCGCTGCGCCAGATTACGCACTTCTGATGCCACGACGGCAAAGCCGCGACCCTGTTCGCCGGCGCGCGCCGCTTCCACGGCCGCGTTCAAGGCCAGGATATTCGTCTGGAAGGCGATGCCATCGATGACGCCGATGATGTCGACGATCTTGCGTGACGAAGCGTTGATGGTGTCCATGGTGCCGATCACTTGCGCCACCACGGCGCCGCCCTGGCGTGCCACGGCGGAAGCGGACTGCGCCAGTTCATTTGCCTGCACGGCATTGCCCGCGTTTTGCGTCACGGTCGAGGTCAATTCCTCCATCGAGGCCGCCGTTTCTTCCAGCGAGCTGGCTTGCATTTCCGTGCGCGCCGACAAGTCCATATTGCCGCTGGCAATCTCGCTCGACGCCGTGGCGATCGTCTCGGCGCTGTGGCGGATTTCGCTGATCGCATCGACCAGGTTGGTTTGCATGGTTTTCATCGCGTACAGCACGCTGTGGCGGTCGTTGGCATGCGTGCGCACGACGCCGCTCAAATCGTTATTCGCGATCTTTTCCGCCACGTCGGCCGCATACTCGGGATCGCCGCCCAGCGCATGGCGCAAGCTGCGATTGATCACCACGACGACGGCGGCCAGCAAGCCGCACACGAGCACCAGCACGCCCAGCGAGGTCAGCAGCGACTGGCGGAAGGCCGCGTCGATATCGTCCATGTACACGCCGACCACGATGGTCCAGCTCCACGGCTTGTAGGCCACCACGCGGCTCATCTTCGGTTCGGGGGTTTTCTGGCCGGGGCGGGGGAAATAATAGTGGACGAAGCCCTTGCCCGTATCGCTCTTGCCGACGGCCACGATGTCGCGGTACAGATAGGTGCCGTTGGCATCCTTAAAATCCGACATGTTCTTGCCATCGGTTTGCGGCGCGGCAGGATTCATCACGACGACGGCGTCGAGGTTGATGATGGACAAATAACCGGTCTCGCCGAAACGCATGCTCTTGATGACGGCCGTGGCCTGCTTTTGCGCTTCTTCCTTCGTCAAGGCGCCGCTGGCGGCCAGGTCGCCGAACATCTTGACGGCGCCCAGGCCCAGGTCGGCGGCATTGCTCAGGTCGGCACTGCGTTCTTCGATGCGGATCTTGCGCACTTCCAGGGCGTTATAGACAAAAATAACGGTGATGCACAACAGGCTGCAAATCAGGGGAATCCATAACTTCTGCTGGAACGTCAATTTCTTCATGCTGTGTCTCCAACTATCTATGTGCGGCGGAAAGGCGTGGTCCGCTTCCAGCCCGGCAGGCCAGGAATGCGGCGGCGACGGTGCTCGGACGGCACCGTTCAGACGACACCAGCATACGCTTGAAATACCGATATTTACAATGCTGGAAAGCAATGATTTTTGCCGGGTGTTGTTAATGCGTTGCGACAATTGATGAGAATTGATGCTGCATTGCAGTAAAAAAGCATGCAGATAGGGGCGGCAAGGCAGGCGGGGGTGGCGTGCCTGTGTCAAAATGCACGCCGGATATAACATGAATCACGAAAGCACAGCATGACCAAGAATGAAGCCATGAAACGCATCAACGACCGCCTGGGCAAACCCACCTTGACGGACAAGAACACGCATTTTGCCAGCGTCGCCAGCTATGGCACGGACGAAGGCTGGTGGCTGAAGATCCCCTTCCTGACCTTCAAGCAGGAATTGCATTTCATTCTCAACAATGAGAAAACGAAAAGCTTCCAGCACCTGAAAATCGGCGCCAATCAGATCCTCAGCCCCGGCATGAAATTTCGCAGCACGGGCGGCGCCGCCGACGCCTTCATGTCGGCCTCGGCGCCGAAGCGCCTGGTCGACTTGCTCGACGGCGGCAGCAAGTACAACTTCACCAAGCATTTTATTAACGATTATCGCTATTAGGAACACCTGACCAAACCTGCTGCGCGTCGGTTTTGTCAGGCGTTGTGTAGCCTTGTCAGATCATTTTTGGGGCGGCAGCCACGCCTTGATCAAATGCTGGGCGATGTCGAGCGCGTCGTCGCGGCTGGTGCCGAAATGCAGGGGATAACCCCAGAACTTGCCGAACATCACGGCAAAAGCCTTGCCGGCCAGACGCTTGGCGGCGCTCGGTTCGACCAGCACCATGCCCTGGATATACGCGCGGATGGCCGCCTTGTTCTGCTTCATCCAAAGTGACGCCCGCTTGCGCTCTTCCTGCGGGTGTTCGTGCCCATCCTCGTCAAAGCCTTCCTCGCTGAGAATGACAAACGCCTGGCGGCGCGCCAGCAGCGCGTCGAACTGGGCAAACAGAATATCGGGCTGGACAGGCGCTGCCTCGCGGCGCATCCAGACGAGGGGGAAAGTGGATAGATCAAGCTGCATGGTGATGACTCCTTCAAGGGGTTGCCGTTCCTCCTTACCTTCATCAGAACACTGGCGGCGGCGGTTGCCGTTGAAGCGGGGCTGCGGATACCCATACGATAGCGCTGGCGGTGCTGCGCGTCATTGCATAAAATAGCCACAATATTATTCAATCCAGCCAGAATGCACCCATGTCTCATCCATTACAACCCAGCATGCTCACCACCGAGCTGGGCCTTGGCGCCGGCGCCTCCCTCATGGATTTCGACGTCGATGGCGTGTTGCGCCCGCTGCTTGCCGTGGGTCTGACCAGCGTGCCTGAGGAGGCCGAGCAGGCGCCGCACCAGCACCGCAAGGGGCAGTTGCTGTATGCCACGCGCGGCGTGATTCATTGCGAGGTGGACAGCGGCGTATGGATCGTGCCGCCCCAGTGCGCTGTGTGGATACCAGGCGGCCTGATGCATTCAGCGCAGGGCGTGGGCGAGGCCCAATGTTATTGCCTGTTTGTCGAGCCGGCCATGGCGCCGGCCTTGCCTACCGTCTGCTGTACCGTGGCCGTTTCACCCCTGCTGCGCGAACTGATCGCCAAGGCGGCCGCTTTTCCTACCTTGGCCGCGCTGCATGGCGCGCAGGAACGCCTGGTGCTCACTCTGCTCGATGAACTGGCGGCAGCGCCCGTGGAAGACTTGCATCTGCCGATGCCGCGCGATGCGCGTTTGCGCCGCCTGGCCGCCCTGCTGCTGGCGCAGCCCGCCGATAAAAGCACCTTGGCCGAGTGGGCTAGCCGCATCGGCATGAGCGAACGCAGCATGACCCGGCAGTCACTGGAGGAACTGGGCATGAGCGTGGGCCGCTGGCGCCGGCAATTGCACGTCATCCTGGCCTTGCGACGGCTGGCGCAAGGCCATAGCGTAAAAGCGGTGGCGATGGAACTCGGTTATGAAAACACCAGCGGTTTCGTCACCATGTTCCGCAAGGCCGCGGGCAAGCCACCGGCCCGTTATCTGGCGGAGCGGGAATCGGGAAGATCATGAAAAAAGGCGGCATCTGCCGCCTTCGTCACGCAACATCGCTGAACAATCAGCTTTCACGCGCCAGTGCCAGAAATTCCGTGCGCAGCGCCAGGTTCGGCTGCATCTCGCCCAGCATGGCCGAGGTGATGGTTTCTTCGCCCGGCGTGCGGATGCCGCGGCTTTCCATGCACAGGTGGCGGCAGCGTACAACCACGCCCACCGATTTCGGTTCCAGCACTTCCATCAAGGCATTGGCGATCTGCATCGTCATGCGTTCCTGCACTTGCAGGCGCTTGGAGAAACAATCGACGAGGCGCGTCAATTTCGACAGGCCGACGATCTTGCCGTTGGGCACGTAGCCGATGGTGGCCTTGCCGAAAAACGGCGCCAGATGGTGTTCGCAATGGCTGTAGACGGGAATCCCGCGCACGACGATGAGCTCGTTGTACTGTTCCGCGCCATCTTCAAACGCCTTCAGCAAGTCCACCGGATCCTGGCCATAGCCGGACGTCCAGTGCTTCCACGCCTTGGCCACGCGCGCCGGCGTTTCCAGCAAGCCAGGACGCTGCGGATCTTCACCAAAGCTGCTGATCAGCCGGCGCCAGTCGTTTTCGGAGAATTCTTCTTGAGACATGCTACACCACCCTAAAATTTTCAATTGCCGCCAGTATATAGAAAATGCGGCAGGCTGCCCGAGCAGCCCCGGCTTTCTATGCCGTTGGCGGACGGTGGGCGCCGACCAGCAACGCGGAAATCGACACGCTCGAACTCGCTTCCGGCCATGCATCGCCGGGACCGAACCAGCGCGCTTCGGCAATCTCGTTCTCGTCGAGGCGGATCTCGCCATCGAGGTAATCGGCCGTAAACGCGATCATCAGCGAATGGGGAAACGGCCAGGACTGGCTCATGAAGTACTGCAGGTTGTGCACGCGCAAGCCCACCTCTTCCATCACCTCGCGGTGCACGGCTTCCTCGATCGATTCGCCCGCTTCCAGGAAACCGGCCAGCGGGCTGAAGCGCTGCGATGGCGAGTGCTTGTGCATGGCCAGCAACACCTGCTCGCCCTTGCGGATGAGTACCATCATGGCCGGCGAAATGCGCGGATACGCGAGCATGCCGCAGGCGGCGCAGGTGAAACAGCGTTCGCCGCGCGTGCGCTGCATGGGCGTGGCGCACACGCCGCAATGGCGGTGCGTGCGCGCCCACTCGGCCAGTTGCACGGCGCGGCTGGCCAGACCCAGGAAAGCGTCGTCGACGGCATTGAACAGCGAGCGCATGCCGTGCCAGGCCAGGCCGGCACCCGGTGGCAACTCTTCGTCGGTCCAGACCGTCTGGCAATAGCGGCCCTGCCACAAGCCCACGGGCTGTGCGCGGCTCAGGTCGATATCGAGCGCGGCCGCCTCGGCGGCCGTGGGCAGGGATAACTCGGGCGTACGCAACAACAAACGCCCGCGGTGAAAGACAAACGTCAGCGTATCCGTGGCGGACGGGGCCGGTTCGGGCGCATCGATCAGGGGGACAAAGGCATCGGGAGTCTGCAGCATTCTGAAAGGAAATTTGTAAAGGTTGCTCATCATACTCCCGCCGGCGGACGCTTGCGCGCATAGCAGCGGCCGGGCCGCAAAGCAAGCATTCATCAGCCATGACACTGTTTTTTTTGCGGCACGCCCAATCCGTTGCGTAAATGATACTGATAACGATTCTCATTTACGAAATAGCGCCCAGTTATTACAATGTGGCCTATTCCGTCTCCATCGCCAGCCACTTGCCCGCGTGTCCAAGCACTGCGGCGCAGAGCCAGCCAGGAACCACTACCCTGACCTTTTCGAAAGAGCAAGATGGCAATCAAGAGCCGCAAACACGCCCCCACCCGTTTCAACCAGCACATCGGCGCCGCCCTGGCCGTGATGCTGCTGCCCGTCGCCGCCCAGGCGGCCGACCCGGCCGGCCAAAGTGCCCCGGCATCGCAGCAAATGCTGAACGAAGTCAAGGTCATTGGTTCCAAGGAAAATGATTTCAAGGCCGAAAAAGCCTCGTCGCCGAAATACACTGAAGAGCTGGTCAATACGCCGCAAACCATCGTCGTGATCAAGAAGGAATTGATCGAGCAGCAAGGTGCGCTGACCCTGACGGACGCGCTGCGCAACACGCCAGGCGTAGGTACTTTTTTCCTCGGTGAAAACGGCAACACGAACACGGGCGACGCCGTCTACATGCGCGGTTTCGATTCGTCGGGCAGCATCTATGTCGATGGCGTGCGCGACGTGGGCTCCATCTCGCGCGACGTCTTCAACATCGAACAGATCGACGTGCTGAAGGGCCCGGCGGGCACGGACAGCGGCCGCGGTTCGCCGACCGGCTCGATCAACCTGGTCAGCAAGACGGCCACCATGGAAAACAAATTCAATTCGCTGCTGACGGCGGGCAGCGGCAAGCAGAAACGCGCCACGGCCGACTGGAACCGCGTCCTCGACAGCGATACCGGCACGGCATTGCGCCTGAACCTGATGACGCAGGACAGCGGCAACGCGGCGCGCGATGAAGTCAAGAACAAGCGCTGGGCCTTCGCGCCCACCGTCACCTTCGGCATCGGCAAGCCGACGCGCATCACGGCCAGCTACCTGCATGTGGACCAGGACAACGTGCCCGACGGCGGCGTGCCGACCATCGGCTTGCCAGGCTACTCGACACCGGACGTCCCGACGAAGATAAACCCGGTCATCCGCACTTACCTGAACAGCGCAGCCAAGGTCGATCCGAAGAATTTCTATGGCTCCACCTCGGACTACGACAAGATCAAGGCCGACATGGGCACCTTGCGCATCGACCATGATTTCTCGCCTAACGTACAAATCCAGAACACCACGCGCTACGGCAAGACCAAGCAGGACTACCTGCTGACGGCCTTCATGGGCAACACCGCCAACCTGAAGAAAGCGGGCGCCAACAATCCGTCGACCTGGACCCTGGCGCGCTCGCTGCGCACCGTGAAAGACCAGGAAAACACGATCCTGACCAACCAGACCGTGGTCAGCGCGCAATTCGACACGGGCGTGCTGAAGCACTCCCTGGTGGCCGGTGCCGAGTTCACCAGCGAAAAACAGACCAACTACAGCTATGTGCCCGCCACCCTGGGCACCTTGCCGGCAGCGAACCTGTACAACCCGAACCCGCGCGACCCGGTTACCGGCCATAACCCCGTGCGCAGCGGCGCCTTCACCGAAGGCGAAGTCAACACGCAAAGCCTGTATGTGTTCGACACCATCAAGTTCGGCGACAAGTGGTTGTTCAACGGCGGCGTGCGTTTCGACCATTTCAACACCACGTATGACGCCGTCACCCTGCAAACGGCCGTAGCTGCGCAGGCGGTGCAAAAGCTGCCCGTCGGCACGCCGATTCCTACCCATTTGACCCTGAGCGACACCTTGGCCAACGGCAAGGTCTCGGCCATGTACAAGCCGACGCCGGACAGCAGCGTATATGCCTTGCTGGCCACGTCGAAAGCGCCACCGGGCGTCAACTTCGCCCTGAGCACGGGCGCCAGCAGCGCGCAAAATCCGAGCTATGACCCGCAGGAAACCATCACCAAGGAAATCGGCACCAAGTGGGACTTCCTGAAACAAAAACTGTCGTTCTCGGCCGCCGTCTACCAGACCACGGTCAAGAATGAAGTGGAACAAGATCCCGTGATCCCAACCATTTATTACCAGACCGGCAAGAAACGCGTGGAAGGCCTGGAACTGGGCGTGGTGGGCGAGATCATGCCAAACTGGCTGGTCAGCGCCGGCTACACCCGCATGAATACCAAGGTCGAGTCGGGCAAGGTCGTCACGGCCAGCGGCGTCAACAACCTCAGCTACACGCCAAAACAGGCGTTCACCAGCTGGACCTCGTACACCCTGCCGTTTGGCCTGAAGATCGGTGGCGGCGCGCGTTACGTGGGTGAAATGCTGCGCGGCACCGATGGCGCCGTCGGCACGCCGGCACGCGTGGATGCTTACTGGGTCTTCGACGCCATGGCAACGTATCCGGTCAACAAGAACCTCGACTTGCAGCTGAATGCCTACAACCTGGCCGACAAAACCTATGTGGCGGCCATCAACAAGTCCGGCTTCCGCTACACGCCAAGCCAGCCCCGTTCGTTCAGCCTGACGGCCAATATCAAGTTCTAACATCAATAGAACACGCATTGCGCAACATCAGCCCCTCTTCGGAGGGGCTTTTTTATTGTCCTGATAATCTTGTCTTTTTGACGCACCGCCGCCCTGCCGCGACTAGCGTATGAAAAGTCATACAGCGATGGCCCGCCGCGTCCAATATTTCGCGCAAGCACGCGAAGTTGCAACATCCTGACAACAAAAAAGCTTCCTTAAATCAACAACTTAAGAAGTTATGCGCCAAATGCCGATTTCAGGCATATCCTTTGCTATGTACAGGTTTTGCTGCAAATAATCGCTAGCACGCAAGGGCTTGTTTTTGAGAAATATTGACTCCAAGCTTGAGTTGCTCGCTATCAATAATCCGCTCACAGCGGCGTTTCACCGGAGGAGTCAAAATGAAAAAGAAACGGCCATTAACCCTGTACATCCTGATTGCCATGGTCCTCGGCATTATTGTCGGCTATGGATGCAACACCGCTTTCCCTGATGCCAAGCTCAGCGCTCAGATCGCTGGCAATATTTCCATCGTCACCGACGTCTTCCTGCGCCTGATCAAGATGATCATTGCGCTGCTGGTGTTCTCGACCCTGACGGTCGGCATCGCCCACATGGGCGACGGCAAGACGGCCGGCCGCATCGGCCTGAAAGCCATGTGCTGGTTCGTCGTTGCCTCGCTGGTCTCGCTGGCGCTGGGCATGGTGCTGTCGAACCTGATGCAGCTGGGTACCAACCTCGGCTTGCCATTGCCGGACGTACACGCTTCGACGAATTTGAAAACGGCCGCCTTCACCTTGAAAGATTTCTTCACGCACTTGGTGCCGAAGTCGCCGATCGAGGCCATGGCCAACAATGAAATCCTGCAAGTGTTGGTGTTCTCGATCTTTTTCGGCGGCGCACTGGCCGGCCTGGGCGAATCGGGCAAGACCCTGACGGCCGTCGTCGACCAGCTGGCACAAGTCATGCTGCGCATCACCGGCACCATCATGAACCTGGCCCCGTTGGCCGTGTTCGCCGCGATGGCTTCCGTCATCACCACGCACGGCCTCGGCGTGCTGGTCACGTTTGCCAAGTTCATGGGTGGCTTCTACCTGGGCCTGATGTGCCTGTGGGCACTGCTGATCGGCGCCGGCTTCATCGTCATCGGTCCGCGCGTCTTCAAACTGGTCGGCCTGATCCGCGAACCGTTCCTGCTGGCATTCTCGACGGCCAGCTCGGAAGCGGCCTATCCAAAACTGCTGACGGCGCTCGACCAGTTCGGCGTGGACCGCAAGATTTCCAGCTTCGTGCTGCCGATGGGCTACTCCTTCAACCTCGATGGCTCGATGATGTACTGCACCTTTGCCGTGCTGTTCATCGCGCAAGCCTACGGTATCGACCTGTCGATCGGCACGCAGATCACCATGCTGCTGCTGCTGATGCTGACCTCGAAAGGCATGGCCGGCGTACCGCGCGCCTCGCTGGTGGTGATTGCCGCTACCCTGAACCAGTTCAATATTCCGGAAGCGGGCTTGCTGCTGCTGATGGGCGTCGACCAATTCCTCGACATGGGCCGTTCGGCCACCAACGCGGTCGGCAATGCCGTCGCCACGGCTGTCGTCGCCAAGTGGGAAGGTGGCCTTGCCACCGAGGAAGAAGCAGCCGCGGCCAACGCGGCCAGCCAGAACACGGAAAGCCATTGGGGTGAAGCGGATCACGCTAGCAAAGCCTGATAGCGCCATGGCCCGCCACAAGCGGGCCATTTATTTGTTGTCCATGTTGAGTAACAAGCAGTCAGGTAGTGCGATCAGTAGTCATTCCAACTTATTAGAGAGATTTTCATGAAAAAAGTCCTGTTTACCCTGCTGACCCTCGGCGCAGCCTCCACCGGCGCCATGGCCCAATCGAGCGTGACCGTCTACGGCGTGGCTGACGCCGGCCTGGTATTCGACAAGGATGCGGCCGGAGACCGCCTGAACCGCGTCGCTTCCGGCGTCGCCTCGGGCTCGCGCATCGGCTTCAAAGGCAAGGAAGACCTGGGCGGCGGCCTGGCCGCTACCTTCGTGCTGGAAAGCGGTTTCAATATCGATACAGGTACCTCGGGCCAGGGCGGCCGGCTGTTCGGCCGCCAGGCGTATGTGGGCCTGACCGGCAGCGCCGGCGCCCTCACCCTGGGCCGCCAATATACGCCGTACTATTTGGCCCTGCGCGACGTAGCCGATCCGTTCGTCATCGGCCTGGCCGGCACGGCGTCGAACCTGATGGCGACGAATTACCGCGTCGACAACATGGTGCAATACACCACGCCGACCTGGAGCAAGCTGTCGGCCGACCTGGCGTATGGTTTTGGCGAAGTCGCCGGCGACAATTCGAAAAACCGCAGCATGGGCGGCGCCGTGCATTACATCGACGGCCCGCTGAACGTGACCCTGACGCATCACCGCCAGGAAAATGCACTGGCGACCCAGCAAACGCGCAACACTCTGCTGGCCACACGCTACGACTTTGGCGTCGTGCAAGGTAACTTCGGCTACGCCGACAACCGCGCCCTCGACAACAGCAAGAGCAACGACATCCTGGTCGGCTTCAGCGCACCGTTCGGCGCCACCAAGCTGGTCGCGTCGTACATCCGCCACAACGACAAGAGCAATGCCAACCGTGATGCCCAGCAGTGGGCCATCGGCGCCTTCTACGCCCTGTCCAAGCGCACCGACCTGTACACCGGTTACGGCCACATCAGCAATAAAAATGGCGCCACCTACACCGTCGGCAATGCCACGGACGATGGCACCGGTAATAGCGGCTTTAACCTCGGCATGCGCCACACGTTCTAAGGACGTCGGCCAAAATCTACTGCGCGGCGCGCTTTGCGGCCGGCGATGCTCACCGTACTAAAGTACGGTTGCGCTTCTCGGCCACAAATCACTGCCGCTCGCTACGATTTTGTCGGACGTTGAGATGTCCGTAAAATAGAAATGTGGGCCGCCGGATGCATATCCGGCGGCTTTTTCTTTTTACGCAATATTTAAATGCGATACTGTGGGTTCTTGCAATTTGGCAGCTGATTTTATGAATAGCAGTACTACCAAACCTTCCCTTTCCTGGCGCCAGCGCCTGTCGCAACGGTCGGGCCGCGAAACGCTGGCCTGGGGCGTGGTGCTGGCCGCCTGCCTGGCCACCGTCTGGCTCGTGTATTTCTGGACCGAACGTATCGCCATCGGCAAGCTGCAGGCCAGCGGCGCGCAGCGACTGGAAGTGTATGTCAGCAGCCTTGAAAATGCGCTGGAAAAATACGACTTCCTGCCCAAGACCCTGGAGCTGAACCGCGACGTGATCCGTTTGCTGCAGCACCCGGAAGATCCGGTGCTGGTCGATACGGTCAACCATTATCTCGAGCAGATGAATGCCCAGGCGAAATCGTCGACCATTTTCATCAGCAACCTCGACGGCAACACGCGGGCCGCCAGCAACTGGCAGCAGCCCGACAGCTTTATTGGCGACAATATCTCGTTCCGCCCCTACGCCCAGGACGCGTTGCGCGGCACGCCAGGCCGCTTCTATGGCGTGGGCACGACGCGGCTCGAACCCGGTTACTTCTTTGCCCACGGCATTTACCAGAATGGCCACATGCTGGGTCTGGCAACGGTGAAGGTGAACCTGGAAACCCTGGAAAAACGCTGGGTGCAAGGCGCCGACAAGGTCATGCTGGCCGACGAGCACGGCGTGATCTTCCTCAGTTCCATGGCGGACTGGAAGTACAAGACCCTGGCGCCGCTGTCGCCCGCCATCGTCGAAGAACTCAACCGCACGCGCCAGTACTATTCGAAGCAGCTGGCCGCCATCCCTTTCGTTTCCGACCGCCAGCTGGGCAATGGCGCCCGCGTGATCAGCGTGCGCGAGCAGGAACACGCCGACACGCCGCCGAAGATCAGCTCCAGCGTCATGACACAGATCAAGCTCAAGTCGCCGCAAGGCTGGACTTTCATTTATTTGTCCGACCTGGCCCAGGCCAAGGCCAGCGCGCGCGCGGCGGCCGCCTTCTCGTGCGTGCTACTGGGCTTTTTCATGCTGCTGTTCTTTTACCTGCGCCAGCGCCGCGCGGCCGTGGCACAAAAATTGCGCGCCCGCGAAGATCTGCAGCATGCCTATGACAACCTGGAAGCCATGGTCGAGGAACGCACGTCGGAGCTCAATGCCATGACGCAAAGCCTGAGCCAGGAAATCGACGTGCGCAGCAAGGCCGAGCAAAAGCTGCACATCACGCAAAATGAACTGTTTCAGGCCGGCAAGATGGCCGTGCTCGGGCAAATGTCGGCCAGCATCACGCATGAACTGAACCAGCCGCTGACGGCGCTGCGCACCATGTCCGACAATGCCGTCATCCTGCTCGAACGGGGACGGCTCGACGATGCGCGGCGCAACCTGGCGAAGATATCGCAAATTGCGGCCAGGATGGGGACCATTACGGGCCAATTGAAGATTTTTGCGCGCAAGTCGACGACCAGCCTGACCTCCGTGTCGATCCCCACGGCGATCAGCAACGCCCTGTTCCTCGTCGAAAGGCGGCTGCAGGTGGAAAATGTGCGTTTTACTTTGCAACTGCCGCCCGAAGACATCTTCGCCATGTGCGAAAGCAACCGCCTCGAGCAGGTGCTGGTGAATCTGTACGCCAATGCGCTTGACGCCATGAATGGCAGCGACGTGCGCAGCCTGCGCGTGTCCGTCGAATGCACGCCCGAGCATGTGCTGATCCACGTGGCCGACACGGGACCGGGCCTGTCGACGGAAGTGTATGAACACCTGTTCGAACCATTCTTCACGACAAAACCGCAAGGCCTGGGCCTGGGCCTGGGACTGGCCATTTCCGAACAGATCACGCGCCAGTTCGGCGGCGTGCTGCGCGCCGAAAACGCCCCCGGCGGCGGCGCCATCTTCACCATCGAACTACAGATTGCAACGCAGGAGGAAAAACATGTTTGACGGCTTGAAGGTCTTGCTGGTCGAAGACGACCCCACCGTACGCGAAGGCAGCGAGCAGGCATTGCAACTGGCCGGCCTGGACGTGCTGGCCTTTCACTCGGCCGAGCTGGCCTATAAACTGCTGACGCCCGATTTCCCCGGCATCGTCGTGAGCGACGTGCGCCTGCCCGGCATGAGCGGCCTGGAATTGCTGCAAGCGGTCAAGACGCTCGATGCCAACCTGCCCGTGATCCTCGTCACGGGCCATGGCGACATCACCATGGCCGTGCATGCCATGCGCACGGGCGCCTATGATTTCATCGAAAAACCATATTCGTCCGACCAGCTGGTCGACGTCATCCTGCGCGCGCTGGAAACCCGGCGCCTGACCCTGGAAGTGCACAGCCTGCGCCGCCAGCTCGAGGACGGCGGCGGCATCGAAGCGCGCCTCTTGGGTAATTCCGTGGCGATGCGCGACATACGGCGCTTGATACTCGACGTAGCTGACGAACCGGCCGATGTGCTGATCTATGGCGATACGGGCACGGGCAAGGAAATGGTGGCCCGCTGCCTGCATGACTTCAGCCACCGCCGCAAGCACAACTTTGTCGCCGTCAACTGCGGCGCGATTCCTGAAAGCATATTCGAGAGCGAAGTCTTCGGCCACGAACCGGGTGCATTTACGGGCGCGGCCAAGCGGCAGGTGGGCAAGATTGAGCACGCGGACCAGGGCACTTTTTTCCTCGACGAAATCGAAAGCCTGCCCCTGTCCCTGCAAGTGAAATTGCTGCGCGTGCTGCAGGAACGCTATATCGAGCGGCTCGGTTCGAACGTGGCCACGCCCGTCGACGTGCGCGTCATCGCGGCGGCCAAGCTGGACCTGGAAGACTTGTCGCAGCAGCAAAAATTCCGCAGCGACCTGTACTACCGCTTGAATCTGATCGTGCTGCACCTGCCGCCGCTGCGCGAGCGGCGCGAGGATATTCCCATCCTGTTTGAACACTTCGTGCTGGCCGCCGCCGCCCGCTACAACCGCGCCGCGCCCGTCGTCTCCAGCGCGCAGATGCGCAACCTGATGGCCCATTCGTGGCCCGGAAATGTGCGCGAACTGCGCAATATCGCCGACCGCTTCGTGCTCGGCATCGCCGGTGGTGCCTCGAGCCTGCTGGCGAGCGGCCAGGCCAGCCCGCTGTCGCTGGCGGAGCAGGTGAACGGCTTCGAACGCGCATTGATTGAGCAGGAACTGCGCGCATATGCGGGCAACGTCAGCGAAGTGAGCGCAGTGCTCGGCTTGCCGAAACAGACCTTGTACCACAAGATGCAGAAGTACAACCTGGTGGCGGAAGAGTTCCGCTAAGGAGCGGCACGGGGCAAACTTATCAAAAAGAGCAGCAATATATTGCCACATGGTATATATTGTTTCTTTTTGATAATTTAAAATTCACAATGAAAAACCTTGCCGTCCTGTTTTCCCTGCTACTCAGTGCCTCCGGTTTTGCCCAGGATACCGCCACCACGGAAGCCCCCGCACCTGCCGCCGCCGAAGCGGCCAGCATGCCAGCTGCGCCGGCAACATCGACCATCAGCCGCCTGCGCCTGTTCGGCCAGAATGGCGCCACGGCCTTCCTGTACCGCGACAGCAGCTGCATCCGCGGCATGTTCAGCGATGGCGTGGAAAAGGCCAGCGGCGGCATGAGTTCCGCCTTCGGCTCCCTGATCGGCAGTGTCAGCAATACCAGCCTGGGCATCGCGGAGACGGAAACGTCGAAAAACCTGTCGCGCAAGGATGGAATTTTCTCGAAAGCCTATTTCCGCGAATATGAAGTTCCCGCCGACAAGCCCAGCAGCCTGCGTATCGGCTTCCGGGACGTTTCGCCATTTTATGTGGTCAACGGCATCAACTATGAAACCGTGTCGCCCAGCTGCAGTGGCGACATCACCTTCACGCCGCGCGCCGGCGAAGATTACGAAGCGGCGTTCTCGTGGGAAGGCAAGTACTGCAGCATCAGCATCAACCAGTATATCGCCAAGGACGGCAAGACGGAACTGGTGCCCGTGCCCGTCGCGCGCGCACCGAGCTGCTAAAGCGCTCAGGCGGCGCCGACGAATCCCGTGCGCAAGGGCGTGGCCCAGTCGGGCCGGCCGTTGGCCAGCGCCATCCGGGCCGCCTTTTCCCAGTCATATTCCACGGCGTATAACTGCGCCGACCAGCGGCCATCGGCGCCCTGTTCGGCAACCGCATAGCGCGCGTGCGGCGTGCCGTTTTCCATCACGTGCGGATAGCCATGATCGTCGTCGTAGGCCTGCAAGCCGACGCTGCCCGGGTTGACGATCAGCCGCCCATCATCCAGGCGTACCTGGCGCGGCATGTGCGTGTGGCCGCACAGGATCAAGGCCGCGTCGGCCTCGCCGGCACGTTCGGCCACTTCTTGCGGTGAGGCGGCGCGGCTGCCTTGCGGCGTGACGCTGTCGAGAAAATACACGAGGTCGCTGGCGGGCGTGCCATGCACGAGCAGCACATCGCGTCGCAGGCGCAAGGTGGCGGGCAGCGCCGCAATCCAGTCCAGTTGTTCCGGCAACAGTTGCGCGCGCGCATAGGCGTCCGACACGCCCATGCGGGCCGGATCGCCCAACAGCTGGCGCTCGTGGTTGCCGCGGATGGTGGGCAGGTCGAGCCCCATCAGGCGCGCCGCCGTGGCGCGCGGCTGCAGATGGCCCGAGACGATATCGCCAAGGTTGACGGTCACATCCACGCCACGCCGGGCGATGTCGGCCAGCACGGCGTCAAGCGCGTCGAGGTTGCCGTGGATATCGGATATGGCGGCGATTCTCATGTTCCCTCCTGTGTAGACCATTCTGCCCGCGTCTGCCGTTGCAGGCAATGCGTGCGCAATGCGTGTCCTGGCGCCAGGGCCGGATGCTCGAACGTGTCCGCATCGCGGCGCATGCCCAGGCGCGCCATCAGCGTGCTTGAGCGCAAGTTGGGCAACGCCGTGAACGCGACGATTTCCGGCAATTGCAAGCGTTCAAAACCTGCCTGCAGGGCGGCCCGTGCCGCTTCCTGTGCATAACCTTGCCCCCAGTAATCGAACGCCAGGCGCCAGCCGATTTCCACGCACGGCGAACATGGCAGTTGCACAGCGGGAATATGCAAGCCCGTCATGCCGATGAAGGCATCGTTTTCTCGCAAGGCCACGGCCCACAAGCCCCAGCCTCGCTCGGCGATCAGGCCGCTGCAGCGCTTCGCCATGGTGTCGCTGGCGTCGCGCGACAGGGCCGCGGGGAAATAGGCCATCACGCGGGGATCGGCATTCAGCGCCGCGAACGGCGCGAAGTCGCTGTCGCGCCATTGCCGCAGTACCAGCCGCGGCGTCACCAGTTCCATGATTTCCTGCATCGTTGACATCCCTTCATTACCAGTTTTTACAGTTGCTTGACCGGCGGTAGGACAAGTCCGACGGACAGTTGCGCCGTGCGGCTACGTGATCTAAATGTAACAGTTGCTACCATTTCCTTATTGCACTGTTGCCCAAAACGTCGCGACAGTTTTCACTTTATCTTGAGGAGTTGCCCCATGTCTGCCATGTCCGTGTTCACCCGCCTGTCCCCACCACGCCCGCACCACCTTGCCTTGCGCGGCGCCATGATGCTGGGCGTGCTGGGTATTGCCACGGCGGCTGCCACGGCGCGGGCTGAACCGTCGCCCACCCTGGACCGCGCCAGCATTTCCGTGGGTGCGTTTTCCGCCGATCCGCGCATCAATATCGGCGCCGACACGCAATTTGGCCGCATCGACGCGCCCGAATCGAAGCCAAGCCATACCACCATCCCGCGCGTCAAGGCGGACTTGCTGATCGGCGACCGCCATGGCCTGGCCTTCGATTACTACCGCTACGACAAATCCTACACGCCAAGCCTGACAGGCGAAACCATCATCAATGGCCAGCCCGTCACGGGCACGGCCACGGCGAATGCCGATCTGAAGCTGGACCTGGCCAAGCTGGCCTATAAATGGTGGCTGGGCAGCGGCAACGATACCTTCGGCATCGGCCTGGGCGCCGCCTACTACCACGCCAACCTGAAAGGCACGGCCACCGGCGTCGTCAATGGTGAAACGGCCACGGCGCGCGATTCCATCAGTGAGCACGCGTTTGCGCCGCTGCTGGAAGTGGGTTGGCGCCACGCCTTCACGCCGGACTTGCGCATGTATGCGGAAGCGTCGGGCATCAAGAAAAACGGCGGGCGCATCAATGGCCACATCTACGGCGGCAATGTCGGCGTGGAATGGTTCCCGTTCAAAAATATCGGTTTCGTGGCCGATTACGGCATCTCGAAAATCAAGCTGCACCGCGACAGCGAACGCGATGCCGACCTGAACATCCGTCTGACGGGACCGTCGGCATATGTGAAAGTACGCTTCTAATCCAGCTCAGGCCGCCGGTTTCAGCAACGTCAGCTGGAACTGCGGCAAGTCCGGATCGTCCCACGCCTCGGCCCTGGCAAACGGCAGGCGCGCAAACGCCTGCCGCCAGAACGCGCAGGCATCCGCATCGGCGTGGAACGTCGCCACCATCCACGTCTGCGTGCTGTCCAGCAGCACTCTCCGCACCACTTCCAGCGCCAGCCCCCGGCGCCGGTACTTCTTCAAAATAAAAAAGTCGCTGAACTCCTGCACCGGCAACTCGCCCGCCATGCCGGGCTCCGTGATGAAAAAGCCCGCCAGCGCCCCATCGACCTCGATCCAGACGGCCGTATGTCCGGGCGCATGCACATACTCGGCCAGCCCGGCATCGCACACATCGTAACGGCCGCCGGCCAGCACATCTTCACCGCTCCAGGCGGTATTGTCGTAGCAGTACAGCTGGAACAGCCGCGCCAGCGTCCCTTCTTCGCCGGGCGCAACGGCGCGCAATGTCATGTTCTGTATTACCGTCATGGTCCCGTCTTTCCGCCGCATGGCGTCATTGAGATGGCGAGTGTAGCACCACGTCGCTCATCGCTTCCTCCTGCATTCCAGCCCTGCATTTCCACCCTTGGTCGCAAAAAAATTAATTTCCTTCCAGTTGGTTATATATTATTGTTTTTAAGTAACATCCGCCATCGCGGCTGAAAAACAAGGGTGATCCCCTTCCACAGACCGGCAGGCATGCATCTGCCGGCTTTCATACCCAAGCTCTGGAGAGTGCTGCACATGCTATCGATCAAACAGCTGAACAAAACGTATGCCAATGGCGTCAAGGCCATCAACAATGTCAGCCTGGAAATCCCCAACGGGATGTTCGGCTTGCTGGGACCGAATGGCGCGGGCAAGTCCTCGCTGATGCGCACCATTGCGACATTGCAAGATCCCGATAGCGGCAGCATCCATTTCGATGGCGTCGATGTGCTGCAGGACAAGGCCGGCCTGCGCCGCCAGCTCGGTTATCTGCCGCAGGATTTCGGCGTATATCCGAAGGTCAGCGCGGAAACCTTGCTCAACCACTTTGCAGTGCTCAAAGGTTTGACGGAAAAGGGCCCGCGCAAGGAAGCCGTGGAAGCCTTGCTGCAGCAAACCAATCTGTGGGAAGCGCGCAAGCGCAACCTGGGCACGTATTCGGGCGGCATGCGCCAGCGCTTCGGCATCGCCCAGGCGCTGCTGGGCGCGCCGCGCCTGGTGATCGTCGATGAACCGACGGCCGGCCTGGATCCGGACGAGCGCAACCGCTTCCTGAACCTGCTGGCGAAGATCGGCGAGCAGGTGGTCGTCATCCTGTCGACGCACATCGTCGACGATGTGACGGACCTGTGCCCGCGCATGGCGATGATCGTCAAGGGACAGGTGCTGGTGCAGGGCGAGCCGCAGGCGGCCATCGATACGCTGCTGGGCAAGGTCTGGCGCCGCAGCATCAGCATGGACGAGCTGGCGCAGTACCAGCAAACCTTGCACGTGCTGTCGACGCGCCTGGTGGGCGGCAAGCCGCAAATCAATGTGTTTGCCGACAGCCAGCCCGACAGCGGCTTCACGCAGATCGCCCCGGACCTGGAAGACGTGTACTTCCTGCACGTGCGCAACGCCGCCCGCAACGGCGCCGCCGCGCCGGCCGCAGCCGCAGCCGCAGCGTAAGGGGCCGCCATGTGGAAGGAATTTTTCAAGTTTGACCTCGGCTATCAGCTGAAACAGCCGCTGCTGTGGATATTTGCCGTCATCCTCGCCTTGATGGCGTTTGGCGCCAGCAGCAGCGATTCGATCCAGGTCGGCGGCGCCATCGGCAACATCAACCGCAATGCGCCCACCGTGGTGGCGCAGTTGCTGACGATGTTCAGCCTGCTGTCTATGCTGCTCATCACCATCTTCATCGCCGGCGCCGTGCTGCGCGACAGCGAAGTGGGCATGGCCGACATGCTGTTCGCCACGCCCATGCGCAAGTGGGATTACCTGTTCGGCCGCTTCGCCGCCGGCTTCGTCGCCTGCCTGGTGATCTTTGCCGCCATCGCCCTGGCCATCATGCTCGGCCCCCTCATGCCCTGGGTCGACCCGCAGCGCGTGGGCGCGTTCTCGCTGCATGCGTACGCGTGGAGCTTCGGCGTGATGGTAATCCCGAACCTGCTCTTCATCGGCGCCCTGCTGATGCTGCTGGCGGCCACGACGCGCTCGATGTTGCTTGTCTACGTGGGCGTGCTGGGCTTTTTCGTGCTGTGGGGCATGGCCGGCGCCTTTACGCGCGACATCAACAACGAATGGATCGCCGTCCTGCTCGACCCGTTCGGCATGCGCGCGTTCGGCCGCATGACGCGCTACTTCACGTCCGCCGAAGCGAACGCGGGCCTGCCGCCGTTTTCCGGCTTCCTGCTGGCCAACCGCTTGCTGTGGCTGGCCATCACGGTGGTGCTGTTCGCCGCCACCGTGATCCTGTTCAAGCCGCAGCGCACGGGCACGGGCAAGCGCCTGTTCGGCAAGCACAAGGCAGAGGCCACCGCGCCGGCCGTGGCGGCGCCGCTGCACCTGCCGCGCAGCGTCCCCACCTTTACGGGCGCGACAGCCTGGCGCCAGTGGTGGCAAATCCTGCGCTTCGACGCCGTCGGCGTGTTCAAGAGCGTGCCCTTCCTCGTCATGCTGCTGTTCGCCGTAATCAACCTGATCGCCGGAGCGAATATCGGCAAGAACATGTACGGCACGGCCGTGTATCCGATGACGCATTTGATGCTGCAAAATATCAACAACAGCTTCAGCTTCATGCTGATCATCATCGTCACCTTTTACGCAGGCGAACTGATCTTCAAGGAGCGGCAAGCCAGGATCGCCGACGTCAGCGATGCCATGCCCGTGCCCAGCTGGGTCCCTCTGCTGGCCAAATGCACGGCCCTGGTCGGCGTCATCGCCGGTTACCTGCTGGTGGGCGTCATCGCGGCCATCGGTTTCCAGCTCTACAAGGGCGGCGCGCCCGTGGAACTGGGGCTGTACCTGAAAGGCACCCTGCTGGGGGCCCTCTTCTTCGTGCTGATGGCCTTGTGCGCCCTCACCCTGCAAGTGCTGTCAAATAACAAGTTCATCGGCTACCTGCTGGTGATCCTGCTGATGGTGGCGCAAATGGTGCTGGGCATGCTGCACTTCGAACACAATCTGTACGCGTTCGGCGGCACGCCGGCCATCAAGTATTCGGACATGAACGGCTATGGCCACTTCCTGGCCGGCTGGTCCTGGTTCGCGCTGTACTGGAGCCTGTTCACGGTGGCCCTCGTCATGCTGGCGCAGGCATTCTGGGTGCGCGGCCTGTCCGCCGACTGGCGTGCGCGCGTGCGCCTGGCCCGCCAACGCCTGAGCGGCAAAGCTGGCGCCGCGCTGGCCCTGGTGCTGCTATGCTGGGCCGGCACGGGCGGCTGGATCTTCTACAACACGAATGTGCTGAACCAGTACGAAACGGCGAATGTCAGCATGGACAAGCAGGCGCGCTACGAAAAATTGTACAAGCAGTACAAGGACTTGCCGCAGCTGAAGATCACCGATATCCAGGCCGACGTGGATATCTATCCCGAGCAACGCAAAGTCTTGATCAAGGGCCACTACGTGCTGCAAAACAAGACGCAGCAGCCGCTCGACACCTTGCGCATCCAACTCAATCCGGACTTGGACACGCACTGGTTGAACTTGCCTGAGCACAAGGTGGCGCTGGACGACAAGGAAGTGGGCTTCAGCATCCTCAAGCTGGCCCGTCCCGTGGCGCCTGGCGCTACCCTTCCGCTCGACTTCACGGTGGCCGTCACGCATGCGGGCTTTACCAACAGCGGCGCGCCTGACCAGGTCAACCTGAACGGCAGTTTCTTTAACAACCAGGCGTATTTCCCGCACTTCGGCTATGCCAAGGAAATGGAGCTGACGGATCGCAACGAGCGCCGCAAGCGGGGACTAGGCGAACCGCAGCGCATGGCCAAGCTGGAAGACACCTCGGCGTATGGCAATACGGTCTTTGGCGGCGAGGCGGACTGGATCCATTTCGACACGACGGTGTCCACCAGCGGCGAGCAGATCGCCCTGGCGCCCGGCTACCTGCAGAAGAGCTGGGAAAAGGATGGCCGCCGCTATTACCGCTACAAGATGGACCAGCCGATGATGCCGTTCTTCGCCTACCTGTCGGCGCGCTGGGAAGTCAAGAAAGATGCGTGGAAAGGCTTGCCGATCGAAATTTATTTCGATAAAAAGCATGGCTACAATACGCAGCGCATGATTACCTCCGTGCAAAAGTCGCTCGACTATTACACCACCGAGTTCACGCCCTACCAGCACAAGCAGGTGCGCATCCTGGAATTCCCCGGCTACCAGAGCTTCGCGCAGTCGTTTGCCAATACGATCCCGTATTCGGAAGGCATCGGCTTCATCGCCGACCTGCGCGACAAGGATGACATCGATTATGTGTTCTACGTCACGGCGCATGAAATGGCGCACCAGTGGTGGGGCCATCAAGTGATCGGCGCCAACGTGCAGGGCGCCACCATGCTGATGGAGTCCTTGGCGCAATACTCGGCCCTGATGGTGATGGAAAAGGAATACGGGCGCGACAAGATGCGCCGCTTCCTGCGCTATGAACTGGACCGCTACCTGAGCGGACGCGGCGGTGAAGCCATCGAGGAACTGCCGCTGGCGCGCGTGGAGGGACAGCAATATATCCACTACAACAAGGGCAGCCTGGTGTTCTACCGCCTGCGCGATGAAATCGGCGAGGAAGCGCTGAACCGTGCGCTGAAACGCTATCTGCAGGACAAGGGCTACCAGCAGGCGCCGTTCACCACGTCGTCGGAACTGCTGGCCTACATCCGCGCCGAAGCGCCGCAGGACAAGCAGGCGCTGATCACGGACCTGTTCGAGAAAATCGTCTTCTACGACAACCGCGTCACGCAAGCGAGCGCCGTGCAGCGCAAGGACGGTCAGTGGGATGTCACCATGCAATTGCACTTGGCCAAACTGGAGTCCGACGGCAAGGGCAAGGAAAGCCCACGCGCCTACGACGAGCCGGTGGAAATCGCCATCTTCGCGCGCCCGGCGGGCGGCAAGGAAAAAGATGAAAAAGTCCTGTTCACCGACAAGCGCGTGTTGTCGGGCAGCGACCCCGTGGTGACGATGACGGTGAAGGACAAACCGTTTGAAGTGGGCGTCGATCCGTACAACAAGATGATCGACAGGGTTCCGCGCGACAATCGCAAGGAAGTCAGCGTGAATTAATCGATGGGGGTCTGACGGGGACGCCGATTCCCCGCCTGCCCCCCGTTCATGGCATCAACGGTACACCAATCCCCCATCGATCAGCGGCGCCTGCCCCGTCATGTAATCGGCATCGGGCCCGGCCAGGAAGGAGACGAGCCCTGCCACGTCGTCCGGCGTCTCGGCGCGTCCCAGCGCGATGCCGTCCACATATTTTTTATACGTCGCGCCCAGCTCGGCGCCCGTCACTTCGGCCATGCGCTTGTCGATCTCGGTCCACATGTCCGTGCCGACGACGCCAGGGCAATATGCGTTGACGGTGATGCCGTCGGCCGCCAGTTCCTTGGCCGCCGCCTGCGTCAGCGCGCGCACGGCAAACTTGGTGGCCGAGTACACGCCCAGCAAGGCAAAGCCGTCGTGCCCGGCGATGGAGCAGGCATTGATGATCTTGCCCTTCTGCTTGCGCTTTTTGAAGGTCTTGGCGGCCGCTTGGATGCCCCAGAGCGTCCCTTGCACATTGATGCGCATGATGCGGTCGACCTCTTCCGGCATGACGTCGAGCAGCGGCTGCACTTGCGCGATGCCCGCATTGTTGACGATGATGTCGAAACCGCCCAGTTCCTGCTCGGCAAACGCCACCGCTTCGGTGACCTGAGCGAGCTGCGACACGTCGGCAATAAAAGTGACGGCGCGGCGGCCCAGCGCACGCACTTCGGTGGCGGCCGTGTCGAGCTTTTCCTGGTTCAGATCCACCAGCGCGATATCGGCGCCATCCTTGGCCAGGCGCAAGGCGATGGCCTTGCCGATACCTTGCGCAGCCCCCGTGACGAGCGCGACTTTTCCGGAAATACCCATGCTGCGTTCCTTTCAGAGTAGTGAGAAGAGACGCTTCAGCCTACCTGAATTTCGTCTTTTTCCACGTATTGAAACGTGCGCGCCCGGAAAAAGCGCACAGGTCAAGAAAGGAGGAAAAAATGCACCGGCACACGCTATGCGAGCGCTGCCGTACTGGCCAATGGCGGCATCTGGCGTAACATGGCCAGCATCGCCGGCGAGCGCGCTGGCACCACGTTCAAGAGGACGTCCCCATGCCGCATCGCCACCTGCCCATCCGCACCAGCCTGCTGCTGGCGGCCCTTGTTTTCACCACGCCCGCCTGGAGCGCCGACCCGGTCCACAAGGAAACAGTGGAACTGACAGCAGGAAAAACCGTGCACAGCGTGAAAGCCAAGATCAAGGGCTACGCCACAGCCGAATACACGGTGACAGGCAAGGCCGGCCAAACCCTCAGCGTCAAGCTCAAGACCAATCAACCGTCGAATTACTTCAACATCCGCCAGCCAGGCCAGGATGAAGCCCTGTTCATCGGCTCGACCAGCGGCAACAGTTACCAGGCAAAACTGCCGGCCGATGGCGAGTACACGGTGCAGGTTTACCTGATGCGCAACGCGGCGCGCAGGAATGCCGTGGCAGCATACAGTCTGGAGATGGGCTTGCGCGATTAAGCAAGAGAGCAGCCGACGCGGTCGATACGCCCCGCGTAACAGCCCCGCTTGGCATTATGAACATGAATATAACTGACGTCCGCATTGGCGAATAGTCGTGCAATGAGGGCTTCCATGGCAGTGCCGTCCACCACGTCGGCATCGAGCATCATGCCATCGGCAGCATAGGCGCGCAGCGACAACAGGCGCAGCCGCATCGATTCCGGCACCTGGTTGACGGCATCGTACGCTTGCGTGGCGCCCTCGCGGACAAAAATGGCGTGGCAAGCCCGGTAAGGCGTCATGGCGGGCTGGCACACATGATTCAATAACAGCACGGTCTCGCCCAGTTCGGCGTCCACCAGCGCTATGCGGTCAGGAAATCCGGGGTGTTGGTCGACCACCTGGCGCCGCATGCCGAGCGCCGTTAACTCGGCATCGGACAAGGAAAAAAACGGCAGAAAAGGTTCGGGCGACAAGCCCGTAATACGAAAATCCATGCTGTTCTCCGGCGTCGTCAAAACCACCATCAGACCAGCATCGGGACGGCGCCGCCATCCGCTTCTTGCTATGGAATGTGACCATGCGTCACGGAGTGCCTTCTACCCCGTGCGCATAAAAAAAGCCTGCTTCACGGAGGAAGCAGGCTCTTTGTCGACAGTGTCTGACGGCAGGCGTCAGAACGGCGTATTTAAAAAGGGATGTCGTCATCCATATCCGAGAAGTTCGGCGCTGGCTTCGGTGCCGGGCGTGGCGCCGGTGCCGGAGCTGGACGCGGGGCTGGCGCCTGGCGCGGGGCCGGGGCGTCGTAACCGCCGCCACCGCCACCACCATAGCTGTCATCGCCACCGCCGGCGTCGCCGCCCATGCCGGAACGGCCGCCCAGCATTTGCATCTGTTCCGCGATGATGTCGGTTGCGTACTTCTCGACGCCGTCCTTGTCCGTATATTTACGGGTTTGCAGACGGCCTTCGACGTAGACGGACGAGCCTTTTTTCAGGTATTGGCCGACGATTTCCGCCAGGCGGCCGAAGAACGAGATACGGTGCCACTCTGTCAATTCTTTTTGTTCGCCCGTGTTGCGGTCCTTCGATTTGTACGAAGTGGCCACGGCGATGTTGGCGATCGCGTCGCCGCTAGGCATGTAGCGGATTTCCGGGTCACGGCCCAGATTGCCGACGATGATGACTTTGTTGACTGATGCCATGAATAACTCCTGATGAACTGCAGCGGGAGCCGGTGTCCCGCGCGTTAGTTTAGTGTACTAAACGAGGATTATAAGCGACCACGCGGCGCAAAGCACCCGCTTTCTGGCGGACGCCCTCTCCCGTGCGGCAGCACGTTTTTTTCACGGCAGGTGAAAACAAGAAACTTGAATACTGGTATTATATACAGTATTCAAACGTCAGTACGCATCTGCATCAAACTTTGTCAGGGCACGTTCGCCCGGCGGCGCAATCCGCCCATGGACGCCTCAGGCATGCAGAGCAAAACCCGGCTATAGTTACAGGTTGACCCGTTGTGGCTCCTCATCCGCACCCAAGCACAATGCGCCGGCCGCACCACTCACTGAAAGCAAGGCAATCACATGGAACAGATCCGCATTCGCGGCGCTCGCACGCATAACCTCAAGAATATCAATCTCGATTTGCCGCGCAATAAGCTGATCGTGATTACCGGCTTGTCCGGATCCGGCAAATCCTCGCTGGCCTTCGACACCTTGTACGCGGAAGGCCAGCGCCGGTATGTCGAGTCGCTGTCGGCCTACGCACGCCAGTTTTTGCAATTGATGGAAAAGCCCGACGTCGACCTGATCGAAGGCTTATCGCCGGCCATCTCCATCGAACAGAAGGCAACGTCGCACAACCCCCGCTCGACCGTGGGCACCGTGACGGAAATCCATGATTATCTGCGCCTGCTGTATGCGCGCGTGGGCACGCCCTACTGCCCCGACCATCCGGAAAACGCGCTGGCCGCGCAATCCGTGTCGCAAATGGTCGATGCCGTGCTGGCCATGCCGGAAGACACCAAGCTGATGATACTTGCGCCCGTCGTTGCCAACCGCAAGGGCGAACACGTGGACCTGTTCGAGCAGATGCAGGCGCAGGGCTTCGTGCGCTTTCGCGTACAGAGCGGCACGCATGCGGCCAAGATCTATGAAGTCGATGACCTGCCGAAACTGAAGAAAACGGAAAAACACACGATCGATGTCGTCATCGACCGGGTCAAGGTGAACCAAGAGATCAAGCAGCGCCTGGCGGAAAGTTTCGAGACGGCCCTGCGCCTGGCCGATGGCCGCGCCATTGCCTACGAAATGGATACGGCCCAGGAGCACGTATATTCCAACAAGTTCGCCTGCAATGTGTGCGGCTATTCTCTGCAAGAACTGGAACCGCGTCTGTTCTCGTTCAACAACCCCATGGGCGCCTGCCCCGAATGCGACGGCCTGGGACACATTGAATTCTTTGACCCGAAACGCATCGTCGCGTTCCCGAACCTGTCGCTCGCTTCGGGCGCCGTCAAGGGCTGGGACCGCCGCAACCAGTTTTACTTCCAGATGCTGTCGAACCTGGCCGCGTATTACGAGTTCGACCTGGACATGCCGTTCGAACAGCTGGACTTGAATGCGCAGCAAGCCGTGTTGTATGGTTCCGGCAAGCAGGTGATTCCGTTTACCTATGTCAACGAACGGGGCCGCACTGTCATCAAGGAACACACGTTCGAAGGCGTGGTCAACAATCTGCAGCGCCGCTACCGCGAAACGGATTCGATGGCCGTCAAGGAAGAACTGGCCAAGTTCATCAATGAGAAATGCTGCCCCTCATGCGATGGCGCGCGGTTGCGCGTGGAAGCGCGCTTCGTCAAGGTCGGCACGGGCAAGCAGCAGCGCGCCATCTATGAAGTAGCGGAAAAACCGCTGCGCGAGACCTTGGAATTTTTTGAAAAGCTGAAACTGACGGGCGCCAAGAAAGAGATCGCTGACCGCGTAGTCAAGGAAATCATTTCGCGTCTGAAATTCCTCAACAATGTGGGCCTCGACTACCTGTCGCTGGACCGCAGCGCCGACACGCTGTCCGGCGGCGAAGCACAACGTATCCGCCTAGCGTCGCAAATCGGCTCCGGTTTGACGGGCGTCATGTATGTGCTCGATGAACCGTCGATCGGCTTGCACCAGCGCGATAATGACCGCCTGATCGAAACCTTGAAACACTTGCGCGACATCGGCAACAGCGTGCTGGTGGTCGAGCATGACGAAGACGCCATCCGCACGGCCGACTACATTGTCGACATGGGCATCGGCGCGGGCGTGCACGGCGGCGAGATCATCGCCGAAGGCACCCTGCCCGACATTCTCAAGAACAAGAAATCGCTGACGGCGCAATACCTGAACGGCAAGCTGAAAATCGCCGTGCCAGCCAAGCGCCACGCCAGCAATCCGGAAAAGCAGCTGGTCATTACTGGCGCGACGGGCAACAACCTGAAAAAGGTATCGCTGAGCTTGCCGGTGGGCTTGATGACGTGCGTGACGGGCGTGTCCGGTTCGGGCAAGTCGTCGCTCGTCAACGATACCCTGTATCCGGCCCTGTCACGCCATTTGTATGGTTCGCAGACGGAACCGGCGCCGCACGAGTCGATCAGCGGTCTGGAACACTTCGACAAGGTCATTTCCGTCGACCAGGCGCCGATCGGCCGCACGCCGCGCTCGAATCCCGCCACGTACACGGGCTTGTTTACGCCGATCCGCGACTTGTTCTCCACTGTGCCGACGGCCAAGGAACGCGGCTACAGCGCTGGCCGCTTCTCGTTCAACGTGAAGGGCGGACGCTGCGAAGCGTGCCAGGGCGATGGCGTGATCAAGGTCGAAATGCATTTCTTGCCCGACGTCTACGTCCCGTGCGATGTGTGCCACGGCAAGCGCTACAACCGCGAAACCCTGGAAGTGCAATACAAGGGCAAGAACATCACGGAAGTGCTGGGCATGACGGTGGAGGAAGCGCATGAATTCTTCAAGCCCGTCCCCTTGATCGCGCGCAAGCTGCAAACCCTGCTCGACGTGGGCCTCGGCTACATCAAGCTGGGCCAGAGCGCCACCACGCTGTCCGGCGGCGAGGCGCAGCGCGTGAAATTGTCGCTGGAATTGTCCAAGCGCGATACGGGCCGCACCCTGTACATCCTCGATGAACCGACGACGGGCTTGCACTTCCACGACATCGACTTGCTGCTGAAAGTCATCCACCGACTGCGCGACCAGGGCAACACTCTGGTGATCATCGAGCACAACCTCGACGTCATCAAGACGGCCGACTGGATCGTCGACCTCGGTCCGGAAGGCGGCGCTGGCGGCGGCCAGATCATCGCGACGGGCACGCCGGAAGACGTATCTCTGAACCCGGCCAGCGTGACGGGCAAGTACTTGGGGCCGCTGCTCAAGCAATAAGGACGGCAGCGCAATAAAAAACGGCGCGGATTGCTCATGCAATCCGCGCCGTTTCTCTTTTTGATAGCACCCCAGTCATTGCCGGCGTGTCATTTATCGCACGCCAGTCTTTGCCGGCGTGTTTCTCCCCCACTACAACTCTCAACACCTGAGAAGCTACTGCGCGGCGCGCTTTGCAGCCTGCGATGCTCACCGTGCTTCAGCACGGTTGCGCTTCTTAGCCATAAATCACTGCCGCTCGCTACGCTTGTCAGATGCCGCTTTACGCTAACTTAATTACGCACTCAGCCGCTTTTCCAGCGCAGCCTTGTTGTCTGCCAATTCCTGCGGCAGATGATACGCGAGTTTTTCAAACAACTCCGTATGCAATTTCAATTCTTCCACCCACGCGGCCTTGTCGATCGAGGTGATGGTGTCGAACTGTTCTTGCGTGAATGGCAAGCCATCCCAGTTCAGGTCGCCATACTGCGGCGTCGTGCCGAACAGATTTTCCACGCCGCCGGCCTTGCCTTCGATACGGTCCAGCATCCATTTGAGCACGCGCATGTTGTCGCCAAAGCCAGGCCAGACGAACTTGCCAGCCTCGTCCGTACGGAACCAGTTGACGCAATAGATCTTCGGCAGGGCGGCCGGGTTGACTTTGCCCACCTTGACGCCCATGTCCAGCCAGTGCTGGAAGTAATCGCTCATGTTATAGCCGATAAATGGCAACATGGCAAATGGATCGCGGCGCACGACGCCCATCTGGCCCACGGCAGCGGCCGTCGTTTCCGAGCCCATGGTGGCGGCCATGTAGACGCCTTCGACCCAGTTGCGCGCTTCGGTAACGAGCGGCACGGTGGTCGAGCGGCGGCCGCCGAAGATGAAGGCCGAGATCGGCACGCCGGCCGGATCGTCCCACGCAGCATCAATGACCGGGTTTTGCGTCGCCGCCACCGTGAAGCGGGCGTTCGGGTGCGCCGCCTTGGTGCCGGACGCTGGCGTCCAGTCCTTGCCCTGCCAGTCGATCAAATGGCTAGGCGCTTCCTTGGTCAAACCTTCCCACCAGACATCGCCATCGTCCGTCAGCGCCACGTTGGTGAAAATCGTGTTGTCGCGCATGGACGCCATGCAGTTGTAATTGGTTTTTTCGTTGGTGCCCGGCGCCACGCCGAAGTAGCCCGCTTCCGGGTTGATCGCGTACAGACGGCCATCGGCACCTGGCTTGATCCACGCGATATCGTCGCCGATGGTGGTCACTTTCCAGCCGTTAAAACTTGCCGGCGGGATCAGCATGGCGAAGTTGGTCTTGCCGCAAGCCGATGGGAACGCTGCCGCCACATAGTGCTTATTGCCTTCCGGCGATTCCACGCCGAGGATCAGCATGTGTTCGGCCAGCCAGCCCGGGTTGTCGTCCGATGCTTGTGCTTCCTGGTAACCCATGTTCGAGGCGATGCGCAGGGCGAAACATTTCTTGCCCAGCAAGGCGTTGCCGCCATAGCCGGAACCGAAGGACCAGATTTCACGCGTTTCCGGGAAATGCACGATGTACTTGGTGCTATTGCACGGCCATTTCACGTCGGCCTGGCCGGCAGCCAGCGGTGCGCCCACGCTGTGCACGCATGGAACGAATGCGCCATCGGTACCCAGCACGTCGTACACGGCACGGCCCATGCGGGTCATGATCTTCATGTTGACGGCGACGTAAGGCGAGTCGGACAGTTCCACGCCGATGTGCGCGATTGGCGAGCCCAGCGGGCCCATCGAGAATGGCACGACGTACATGGTGCGGCCGCGCATGCAGCCATCGAACAGGCCGTTCAGGGTGTGGCGCATTTCGCCAGGCTCGGTCCAGTTATTCGTCGGACCGGCCGCTTCCTTCGTTGCCGAGCAGATATACGTGCGGTCTTCGACACGGGCCACGTCGCTCGGGTCGGAGCAGGCCAGGTAGGAATTCGGGCGCTTGTCGGCATTGAGCTTTTTCATGGTGCCGCTGGCAACCATTTCGGCGCACAGGCGCTCGTACTCTTCTTGCGAACCATCGCACCAGTAAATGCGGTCTGGCTTGGTGAGCGCGGCAATGTCGGCCACCCAGTTGATCAGTTTCTGTTGTTTAATATAAGCTGGAACGTTGAGTGCGGCGACGCCACCCATGACGGGCTGATTCATATTACCTCCAATACCAATAAAAGAAATTCTGGTCGTTCCGGCAAGACAGGCAGCATCGTTGAGAGGTGGCTGCGGCTCACTGCGGGCGACGTGTTCACGCGGGCAGGGCTCTGGTGTCGTGTCCGCCGCGGCGCTCGCGCCGGCGGCATTTACCTGGATCATGCTCCCGGGCTGCAGGAACAGTTTGCGCTATCACTATAATCAGGAAGCTGCAAAAGTGCCGGCGATTGTACACCCGCATAACAGCTATTCTCGCAAAAATGTAGGAGAATAGCTTGACTAATGTAGTAGGCTATTCAGCATTTCCCGTATCCTGTTATTTCCCTACCAAATCCTCACTAAAATCGGCCATCCACCATGAAAATTGCCATACTTGATGATTACCAGGATGCCGTGCGCGGCCTCGATTGTTTCCAGTTGCTCGACGGCCACGAGGTCAAAGTGTTCAGCAATACGGCGCGTGGCCTGGGCCAGCTGGCGATCCGCCTGGCGCCGTTCGACGCGCTGGTACTGATCCGCGAACGCAGCAGTTTCAACCGGGCCTTGCTGTCGAAACTGCCGAATCTGAAACTGATTTCGCAAACGGGCAAGGTCAGCGGCCACATCGATGTGGCGGCCGCCACCGAGCTGGGCATCGCCATTGCGGAAGGCATCGGCTCGCCTACGGCGCCAGCCGAACTGACGTGGGCGCTGATCATGGCGGCGCAGCGCAAGATCGTGCCGTACGCGCAGCATTTGCAAGAGGGGCTGTGGCAGACGTCGTCGCTGGAACCGGCGCGCAACACGCTCGGTACGGTATTGAAAGGGCGCACCCTGGCGATCTGGGGTTACGGCAAGATCGGGCAATTGATTGCCGGCTATGGCCGCGCCTTCGGCATGAGCATCCTCGTGTGGGGCAGCGAAGCGAGCCGCGCGGCGGCCGTGGCGGCCGGCGATACGGCGGCAGAGTCGCGCGAGGCCTTCTTCGAGCAGGCTGACGTGCTGAGCCTGCACCTGCGCCTGTCCGACAAGACGCGGGGACTGGTAACGGCCGAGGACCTGGCACGCATGAAGCCGGCTTCCCTGTTCGTCAACACCAGCCGCGCCGAGCTGGTGGCCGATGGCGCGCTGGAAGCGGCCCTGCCGCAGGGGCGCCCGGGCGCCGCCGCGCTGGACGTGTTTACGGACGAGCCGCTGCCGCCAGGCTCGCCACTACTGCGGTTGCCAAACGTGCTGGCCACGCCCCACCTGGGCTACGTCGAGCGTGACAGCTATGAACTGTATTTCCGCTACGCCTTGCAAAACATCGTCGATTTTGCGCAGGGTCAATGCACGCGCCTACTCAATCCCGAAGTGTTGCAGCACGCGCGGCAAGTCCCTCAGGAGCGCTGAAAGCCTTTCAACAGATCCGGCTCGCCCGTGATGCGAATGGCGGGCGCTGGCAGCACGTGCCGGCCGCGCCACAGCCCGGCCCAGCCGGGCGGCCAGGCGATCTGAGGGCCTGCATATGGCGCCACGCCGGCGCGCACGGCCACGACCGGTACGGGCGGCATGTCTTGCAGCGGCTCGCCTGCGGTGCGCTGCATGTCCAGGCTATACATGTAATTGGGCAATAAAGCGTCGCAGACGCGGCCAAACCACTCGCTATGGTCGTCGTCGCGGCCCAGCGCCTGCGCCAGCCCCTGCGGGTCGAAACGGGCCAGGGCATCGATCAGCTCGCCAGTGGTGGCGCCCGGGGAATCACCCCAGCCCATCACGGGGTTGACGTTGTAATCGGCACCCGAGCCATACCAGCCTTCGCGCCAGGGCCGCTGCATCCAGTCGCGCGGCCCCGTAAACAAATGCCAGCGCCAGTGCAGGCCGGACGGCTTGGGCCAGGAATACAGATACAGTTTTTGATAGCCTGCCTGGTGCAGTTCGCGCACCATGGCCATCAGGCGCGCGTGCGGCATGCGGTCCGGCGGCGCGCGGCGAAACAGGATCGCTTCGCCATCGGCGAACTGCACGTCGTCGGTCGACAGGTTCAGGTCCAGGGTCCGCGCTTCGCTGCCGAAACGGGCGGCGATCCAGCCCGTCAGCAGATTGACGGACGTGATCACCCCGTAACCGCGGTGGCGGTGAAAAATGACGGTGCCGGGAGCGAGCGCTTTCATACGGAGTCGGGGGGCAGGCAAACAAAGAAACCAGTGTACTCACAGATGGCCAAATTTTCCAGATGCGTCGCAAGCGCAGGCGCCATTCACGCTGTCCCATCTATAGCCCCTCTGACGCAAGTGCATCAATCCACGCTATCATGCGCGTCATTCTCCACTGACATCGTGACCACATCATGACATTGCGCATACTCGCCACCGGCGGCACTTTCGACAAGCACTACAACGAATTGAACGGCACCTTGGGCTTTTCCGACAGTCATTTGCCGGCAGCGATTGCCCGCGCGCGCATGACGGCGCCCGTGGCGCTGGAGCAATTGCCACTGCTCGACTCGCTCGACATGCAGGATGCGGACCGCCAGCGCGTGCTGGCCTCGTGCCGCGCGGCGCACGAGAAAGCCATCGTCATCATCCACGGCACCGACACCATGCGCGAAACGGCGCAAGTGCTGGGCGCGGCGAACCTGCAGCAAACGGTGATTTTGACGGGCGCCATGATTCCCTACGAAATCGACAACTCCGATGCCCTGTTCAACCTGGGCTTTGCCTGCGGCGTGGCGCAAACCTTGCCAGCCGGCGTGTACGTGGCCATGAATGGCCAGATCTTCGCCTGGGACAATGTGCAAAAGAACCGCGCCGCCGGCGTGTTCCAGCCCTTGTAAGCCGATGGCGGGACGGGGCGCAAAAGCCGAGCGGCCAACGCTCTGACTGACACTCTGTCACAATTCGGCCAGCCCGCTTTCAGCGGGCTTTTTTACATTTTTTCACTTTGCATAAATTCTGCAATACAACCTTTTTCATCTAATTATTGCTGGCAAAACATCAAATTGCCAATACAGTAATTTTATGTTGCAAAAAAACGCCATCGATCATTTTTAAAAATGTATATATTTATAAATATTAAATCTATATTTAACATTTAAATCAAATATTCTTCAGTATCTCGAATTTATTGCCAAATCCGACACGGTTGAGGTGCATTTTTTCTTGCTGAGACGACATAATGTTTGCCTCGACAAGTTAAAAGTGCATTTATAACAATATTGCGCTAAGTAGTCTTCCACCTCCCACCGACGTGGTTCCGCCTACCGTACACGAGCACCGCAGACCATCTACCCGATGGCTATATCGGTGCTCGTGTGCCGCTTGTCGTTATTAAAACTACTACGGAGTAATTGTTACAATGGCATTTAAAGAAAAAATTGGCGTACGCAGCGTACGTCTGGCCCTGACCGTACTGGCAGGTAGCGTCTTGTTCTCCGGCCAATCCATGGCGGACGAAGCAATCCAAAAAGTTGAAATTACCGGTTCGAGTATCAAGCGTATCGCTGTCGAAGGCGCTTTGCCTGTGCAGCGCCTGTCGCAAGAAGCGATCGCCAAATCGGGCGCCACTTCGGTAGCCGACCTGATCCAGGCCCTGCCAGCCATGCAAGGCTTCACCATCGGCGCAGTTGCTGCCGGCTCCGACTCGGGCGGCAATACCAGTGCATCGCTGCACGGTATCGGCGAGTCCTACACCCTGGTACTGCTGAACGGCCGCCGCATCGCGCCACAAGGTTCCGGCACCACGGTCAACCTGAACGCCATTCCGATGAGCGCTGTTGAGCGCGTCGAAATCCTGACCGACGGCGCTTCGGCACTGTACGGCTCGGACGCCATTGCCGGCGTACTGAACTTCATCCTGAAGAAGAACCAGCAAGGCGCCACTCTGGAAGCCACCTACGGCGGTCCGGAAGACAAAGGCGGCAACGCCTGGAATACCAGCGTCACCTACGGTTTTGGTGACCTGGACGAAGACCGCTTCAACGTGCTGCTGTCGTACCGCCACGACGAGCAATCGAAACTGCGCGCCACCGACCGCGATTTCGCCGCTACCTCCTTCGTGCCATTCAGCCGCAACGGCAAGAACTACACCTGGGATCGCACCAGCACCTCGGGTTCGCCAGCAGGCGCCACCGTGGCCTACAAGAGCGGTGCTACATCGACCGCGTTTTCGCCTTACCTGGCTCAAAATGGCAAGTGCCCTGACGAGTCTTCGAAGACCACCGCCAATGCACGCGCTTGTGGCTTCGATACGGGTTCCACCGTGGAAATCGTGCCGCAATCGAAGCGTGACAGCCTGTTCTCCAAAGCAACGTACAAGCTGAACGACAACCTGAACGCCTTCGCCGAACTGGCTTACTCGCGCTACGACCTGACGGCGCGTATCGCCGCCAATCCGATCCCGATTGCGATCGCCAAGGACAGCGCGCTGTACAACACCTATGTATCGCCATACCTGACGCCAGCGCAACGCGCCGACGTCAAATCGGTGACGGCAAACTACCGCAGCACCGACTTCGGCCTGCGCGCCAGCAACACCATCACCGAAACCAAACACATGGTCGTTGGTGTGGAGGGCGAACTGGGCGCATGGAACTTCGAAAGCGGCCTGACCTGGTCGCAAAACTCGATCGACGAGCGCTACACGGGCGGTTACCAGAAGAGCCAGGAGTTCAAGAACATCCTCGCCAATCCGGACTTCAACCCGTTTGCAGCGACGCAAAAACCATCGGTGCAAGCGCAAGTCGCTGGCGCGCAGTTCGTTGGCTCCGTGCGTACCGCATCGACCACGATGCGCGGCGTCGACACGCACGGCTCGCGTGAACTGTTCAGCCTGCCAGGCGGCAAAGCCAGCCTCGGTATCGGCGGCGACTACCGCACCTATACCTATGAGCAATCGCCAGGCAGCAATGCCACCGGCGACGATATCTACAACTTCAACACCAAGGCCGCATACGACATGAGCCGCGACACCTACGGCGCGTTCGTCGAGTTGCTGGCTCCGCTGACCAAGTCGTTCGAAATGACCGTTGGCGGCCGTCACGATGCCGTCAAGGCGATCGATGACAAGCTGAACAACAAAACTGTCGGCAAAAAAGACAGCGCCAATACCTACAAGGTATCGGCACGCTGGCAGCCGGTACAGACCGTGTTGATCCGCGGTTCCTACGGCACGGGTTTCAAGGCGCCAAGCATGCTGGAAATTGCTCAGCCACTGGTCAATGCAGGCTTTACCGCCAAGAAATTTGACTGCCCATACCCAGGCAACGCACTGTGCCGCGCGGAAGCAACGCAATACAATGCGGTATCGCAAGGCAATCCGGATCTGCAATCGGAAAAGTCGAAGCAGTTCACCTTGGGCTTCCGTGTCGAGCCTAGCGCGGCCTTCTCGTTCGGCGCCGACCTGTGGGATGTGAAGCTGCGCAATGCCGTGTCGGAAGTCTCCGAAGAGCAGGCATTTGCCGATCCGGTCAAGTATGCGTCGAGCTTCGACAAATACATCGAGCCATCGACCGGTATCGCTTACTATGCGTTCAAGAAACTGTCGGTCAACATCGGCAAGAAGGAATACCGTGGTATCGACTGGGATCTGTCGGCCAACCACAAGTTTTCCTTCGGTAAGCTGACCGCCCAATTGAGCGGTACGCACATGTTGCACGCTAACTACACCAAAGCAGGTAGCGACAATATCTACACCAGCAACATGAACTTCTTCGGCGACACCAACGAAGTCACGTTCCGCAACCTGATGAAGCTGACGACGACCCTGGACACAGGCCGCCTGAGCAACACGGTAACGGTCAACTACCGTAACGGCTACACCGATGCAGCCGCTACCGTGTACGACGTGGCAGCCCAGAAAGAAGTGAAGGGTTTCCGTCTGCAAGTACCGTCGTACACGACGTTCGACTGGCAAGCACGTTTCGCCTTTGACAAGCAAACCACGATCCGCGCAGGCATCAAAAACCTGTTCGACCGTGCACCACCGCTGTCGCTGCGCGCTTCGTCGGGCCACCAGATCGGTTTCGACCCACGCTACGCCGATCCAATGATGCGTTCGTTCTACGTCACCGGCAACTACAAGTTCTAATGTGACGTTTTGAATTAGCATGTCTGAAAGCGCCTTGCACTTCACCGTGCAAGGCGCTTTTTTTATGCCGAAACATATTGCGCAGACGAAAAAAAGGAGCCGCAGCTCCTTTTTTGTACCGGCAGGACTGCTGTTACGCCGTCGCTTCGCCGCCCAGGGCTTCGACCACGTCGGCCATCAGCTTGGAGAGCTCGCCCGTCATCAGCATCACGTCGCCGTCGAAACGCTCTTCGTCGTTCTTCGTGCTCGATTCCGTTTCCTTGATCACGTCAAGCGGCTTGACGCTCTTGATGGCCAGCGACTCCGTCAGCACGAACGAGATCTTGTCGTTCCACGTCATGGCCAGACGCGTGCACTGCTTGCCGGCCGCGATGTGGCGGCGCACGTCGTCCGCTTCCAAGGTGTGGCGCACGTAGCGCACGGTGGCCTTGCTCTCGCCCGTGGCGCGCAATTCCGTATCCATGTCGACCGTGAAGCCGGCAGGCGCATCGTCCGCCTGCAGCCATTCCGTCATCACCGCCACGGGCGAGCGCTGCACGCGCAGGCTTTCCAGCGGCAGTTTGTCGACGGCTTTCAACAACAGCTTGATGACTTCATCGGCTTTCGCCGGGCTGGCGGCATCGACCACCAGCCAGCCATTGACGGGGTCGATCCACGTCCAGACGTTGCTGCGGATGCTGAAGGCGCGCGGCAGCAGTTCGTCGGCCACGCGTTCCTTCAATTCCTTCATGGCCTTTTTACCAGGCGCAAAACCTTGCGCTTCTTCCATCTCGGCAGCGCGGGCCTTGGCCACCTGATTGATGACGGTCGCCGGCAGCAGTTTCTTTTCCGTGCCCAGCAAGATCAGCATCTGTTTGTTGACCACGTGGACCAGGCCGCCATTCGGGCGTGGCGTATCCCAGCCCTGGCGCATCAGATCCATGCTGGTCGCCGGCGTAAATTTGTTCGAGGACAGCGCCTCTTCCAGTTGTTCTGGCGTGTAAGCCCACGGTGCGGGCAGGCGGTAAATCTGAAGATTCTTGAACCACATAGTTTTTGTCTTCCGTTTGTTTCAGTAGTGCCAGGGGAACGCCATTCTACACTTTCGACACGGGAATGCCGTCAAAAGCGCGGACTGGCGCGGTGTTGTTGCTGCGTGGGGAAAGCCGCTACAGGGCGGGAAACAGCTCCGCCTGGGCCGGCGCCTGCCGCGTCACGAGGGCCGGGTCGGACAAGGTCGAGATGCGCACGCCCAGCAGGCGGATTTTCTTGTCAAATGGCACGCGCCGCAAGCAATCGCGGCTGGCGCGCAGGATGGCGGCAGCATCCGCCGTGGCGCTGGGCAGGGTGATGTCGCGCGTGACGGTGCTGAAATCCTCGAAGCGCAGCTTGATGCCCACCGTGCGCCCCGCCAGCGATTGTTTATCGAGGTCGCCCGCTACGCGCGTGCACAGGCTTTCCAGCTTTTCCGACAGGGTGGCGCGGTCGCGCACCACCTGCAAGTCGCGCTCGAACGTCGTTTCGCGGCTGACGGACTTGGTTTCCCGGCTCGTCTGCACAGGCCGGTCATCGATGCCCAATGCCGCCTGGCGCAGCCAGCCCGTGTACAGGTCGCCGAACTGCGTGCGCAGCATGGCCATGTCGGCCCGGGCCAGCTCGCCGATGGTGACAATGCCCAGCGCTTCCAGCTTGGCCGTCGCTTTCGGACCGATGCCGTTGATCTTTTTCGCCGGCAAGGGCCACACGCGCGTTTCAATATCCTCCGGGTTCAGGATGGTCAGGCCGTCCGGTTTTTCCAGGTCGGAACAGATTTTCGCCAGCAATTTGTTGGGTGCCAGACCGATCGAGCACGACAGGCCCGTCGCCTCGGACACGGCCGCCTTCAGGCGCGCCGCCATGGCCGGCGCCTGCTCGCCGTATTCGGTGAGATCGATATAGATTTCATCGATGCCCACGTTCTGGATGATGGGGCACAACTGGGCCACGGCCTGCTTGAAGCGGGCCGAATACTCGCGGTAGGCTTCGAAATCGGCCGGCAGCAGGATGCTGTCGGGCGCCAGCTTGGCCGCCTTCATGATGCCCATGGCGGAAAACACGCCGAACACGCGCGCCGCATAGGTCGACGTGGTAACGACGCCGCGCCCCACGTAATCGCGCATGCGCGCAAACTGCCGCGTGCCGTCTTCCTGCAGCACGGGCTGCTGCAAGCGCCCGCCGCCGATGACGACGGCTTCGCCACGCAGTTCCGGATATTTCAACAGTTCGACGGAGGCAAAGAAGGCATCCATGTCCAGATGGGCAATCCAGCGACGGGCGGCGGGTGGCTCGGGAAGGGGGGAGGCAGATGTGGTCAAGGACACCTCGCGGCGGGATACTGTAGTTATATACAGTATCGCTGGAAATGCCCGTGGACGCAAGTTGAAACGCACGCGCAAGGCGGTTGCTTTTCCCAATAGCAAGATTACAATCCTGACACAACTATTCAAAGGAGTCGCCTTGTCTATCGCCCATCACGCTGCGCGCCGCCGGTCCGCCTGGTTATCCATCCTGCCGGCCCTGCTGCTTTCCTCGCTGGCGCCATCCGCGCTGGCCGCCGACGCCGCCACCGCTACCGTCGCTACCATGCCGCCGCCCGTCGCCGCCAAGACGGCCTGGCAGGAAACGCGCCACGGCACAGTCGTCACGGACGACTACCGCTGGCTGCAAAAGAAGAGCGATCCTGCCGTGATCGATTACCTGAATGCGGAAAATGCCTACACGGCCGCCGTCACGGCCCCGATCCAGCCGCTGGCCGACAAGGTGACTGCGGAAGTCAAGGGGCGCATGCAGGAAGTGGACTTGTCCGTTCCCGCGCGCCAGGGCAATTTCTACTATTACACGCGCACGGAAGCGGGCAAGCAATACCCGATTCACTGCCGCCGTCCTGTCGGCAAGAACGGCGCCTACGATGCGCAGGCGCTTGAAGAAATCTTGCTGGACCAGAATCAATTGGCCGAAGGCCACAAATTCTTTGCCGTGCGCGCATTTAGCATCAGCCCGAATGAACAGTTGCTGGCCTACACTACCGACACGACGGGTTTCCGCCAGTACGAACTGCATGTCAAGGATTTGAAGACGGGCAAGCTGCTGGGCGATACCATGCCTAGAGTCACGTCCCTGGCCTGGGCGGCGGACAATGCCACCCTGATGCTGACGCAGGAAGACGCCACCACCAAGCGCGCGGACCGCTTGTTCCGCCTGGCCTTGGGCGGCACCTTGCAGCAGGTCTACCACGAGCCAGTGGAACAGTTCGCCATCGGCGTGAGCCGCACGCGCGACCATCGTTATTTCATGCTCACTGCACGCAGCACGGATACGAGCGAAGTGCTGCTGCTGCCAACGAGCAAGCCGGAAGGCAGTTTCCAGTCCGTGCTGAAACGGGAAAAAGGCCACCGCTACGGCATCGAACACCGCGACGGCCAGCTGTATATTCTGACCAACAAGGAGGCGAAGAATTTCCGCGTCGTCAGCGCGCCGGTGACCGCCCCGCAGCCGAAGAACTGGAAGAGCGTCGTGCCGCACAACAAGGACGCCGTGATCCAGTCCATCGACGTCTTCCAAGGCTACCTGGTGGTGATGGAAAAGGCCCGTGCCCTGAACCGCGCCCGCATCCATGATTTCGCGCGGCATAACTGGAAGACGGTGCAGTTCGACGACCCCGTCTACCTGGCCACGGCGGCCGGTACGCCGGAGTTTTCCGCCACACAATTTCGCATGTCCTACCAGTCGCCCGTCACACCGCCCACCGTCATCGACGTCGGCATGCAAGACGGCAAGCGCACAGTGCTCAAGCAGCAGGAAATCGTCGGCGGCTTTGACGGCAGCCGCTACACGACGCAGCGCCTGTGGGTGACAGCGCGCGATGGCGTGCAAGTACCGCTGTGGGTCGTCTACAAGAAAGGCGTCAAGCTCGACGGTTCCGCGCCGCTGCTGCTGTACTCGTATGGCTCGTATGGCATTTCCACGGAAGCCAGTTTTGCCATCAGCCGCATCAGCCTGCTGGAACGCGGTGTCATCTATGCGCAGGCGCATATCCGCGGCGGCACCGACATGGGCGAAGCCTGGCATGAAGACGGCATGCTGATGAAGAAGAAAAACACCTTCAATGACTTCATCGACAGCGCCGACTACCTGGTGCGCGAAAAATGGACGAGCCCGAACCGCCTGATCATTCAGGGCGGCAGCGCCGGCGGCCTCTTGATGGGCGCCGTCGTCAACATGCGCCCCGAGCTGTTCCACGCCGTGCACGCGGCCGTGCCCTTCGTCGACGTGATGAACACCATGATGGACGCCAGCCTGCCGCTGACGACGGGCGAATACCTGGAATGGGGTGACCCGAACCAGAAGGCGGCCTACGACTACATGCTCAGCTACTCGCCTTACGACAACATTGCGCGCAAGAATTACCCGGCCATGCTGGTGACGACGGGCCTGAACGACAGCCAGGTCATGTACTGGGAACCGGCGAAATACGTGGCCAAGCTGCGCGCGTACAAGACGGACGGCAATCCCCTGCTGCTGAAAACGAATATGGGCGCCGGCCACGGCGGCGCTTCGGGCCGCTATAACGCCATCGCCGAAAACGCATTCAATATGGCGTGGATGCTGTCGCAGTGGGGTATTACAGAGTAAAGTGAAAAAAGCGCTTGCAGAAGGATTTTGTCCGTCCTATAATAGCGCCTCTTCCAGACGTGGTGACAAACGTCGGGATAGTTTTCTGAGACAAGCAACGGGTGCTTAGCTCAGTTGGTAGAGCGGCGCCCTTACAAGGCGTAGGTCGGGAGTTCGAGCCTCTCAGCACCCACCAAATCAGAAAACTGTCCAGTGCTTCATGGATCAGCAATACAGATCATACGAGCTTGGAGTGGTAGTTCAGTTGGTTAGAATACCGGCCTGTCACGTCGGGGGTCGCGGGTTCGAGTCCCGTCCGCTCCGCCAATAAAAGAAAAGCCCTTTGGTTCTCTGAACCGAAGGGCTTTTCCCATTTCAGAAGCAGAAAACACGTCGCCCCCCCCTTCCCTGACTATTTTTGCGCTTTTCAGCAAAAAAACTGCTGTTCACCTTCAAGAATAGTTGCACAAGCACGAAAGCGCCCCCTATAATAGTGCCTCTTCCAGACGTGGTGACAAACGTCGGGATAGTTTTCTGGGTATGCGGGTGCTTAGCTCAGTTGGTAGAGCGGCGCCCTTACAAGGCGTAGGTCGGGAGTTCGAGCCTCTCAGCACCCACCACCAATACAGAAAATTATCCAGTGCTTCATGGATCAGCAACACAGATCATACGAGCTTGGAGTGGTAGTTCAGTTGGTTAGAATACCGGCCTGTCACGTCGGGGGTCGCGGGTTCGAGTCCCGTCCGCTCCGCCAATAAAAGAAAAGCCCTTTGGTTCTCTGAACCGAAGGGCTTTTCCCATTGTGGGACCGCAAATGCTCTAGAATCAGCGCTACCCCGATTCTGCCCCTGCCCCGCAGCTTTTCTCCCTACCTCGTCCTCTGGCCCATCATGCTTTGCTGCAATTTGCCCCAGCCTGGCATCGTAGCTGACCAGCCATTTGGCCCTGGCCTTGGACGTGCCCCTAGCGGCGACCATGCAATTGTGAAATAGGCCTTTGCAGATCCGACAAGAAACGCTTAGGATGCCGTGTTGCAAAAACCGGCGATCCCGGTGCAGCCACAACGACAATATGGCGCGGCTACTCGCTGCGCCAAGCTTATTCTTGGAGAAATTATGTTGAACACCCACCGCAGCGCCCTGGCGATTTTGTGCGCCGTCCTTGCCGCCTCGGCCATCGCCGCCGGTCCCACGGGCACGGCCGCCGACTATGGCAGCAGCGCCCCGCACACCGCCGCCCAGCGCAGCATCGAGCTGCAGCCCGACACCCGCCACATCAACGTCACGCGCGGCGAAACCGTCACCATCGCGCGCGCCGGCCAGCGTTTTACCTGGCACGTGCAAACCTTCAGCAACAAGACCGTCTTCGCCCTGGCAGACATCGCGCCGAAGGACATGCCCGTCGACGGCGTGCAAGTGTATGTGGCTGCCAATCCCCAGTACGCGGGCAGCTAAGTTTCTTCTACGCATAAAAAAACCGGAACCACCTCGCGGCCGTTCCGGTTTTTTTGCAGCGTAAAGATTTACGCCGTCAATGCTTCTTTCGATGCGGACTCTTCCACCACTTCCTCGTCGTCCGAGCGGATCAGGTGGTCAAAGGCGGACAAAGCTGCCTTGGCGCCTTCGCCGGTGGCGATGATGATCTGCTTGTACGGCACCGTGGTGACGTCGCCTGCCGCAAACACGCCGGGGATCGAGGTCTGGCCGCGGGCATCGACTTCGATTTCGCCGTGGCGCGACAGCGCCACAGTGCCTTTGAGCCACTCCGTGTTCGGCACCAGGCCGATTTGCACGAAGACGCCTTCCAGCTCGACCTTTTTCGACTCGCCGCTGACGCGGTCCGTGTAGCTCAGGCCATTGACGATCTTGCCGTCGCCGTGGATCTCGGTCGTTTGCGCCGACGTGATCACGGTCACGTTCGGCAGGCTGTGCAGCTTGCGTTGCAGCACCGCATCGGCGCGCAATTCCGCGCCGAACTCGATCAGGGTCACGTGTTTCACGAGACCGGCCAGGTCGATCGCCGCTTCCACGCCCGAGTTGCCGCCGCCAATCACAGCCACGCGCTTGCCCTTGAACAGCGGGCCATCGCAATGCGGGCAGTAGGCGACACCGTGGTTGCGGTATTCCTTCTCGCCCGGCACGTTGATTTCGCGCCAGCGGGCACCGGTGGCGAGGATGACGGTCTTGGCTTTCAACACGGCGCCATTGGCCGTCTCGATCTGCACCAATTTGCCCGGCGTCAGTTTCGCGGCGCGCTGGGTGTTCATGATGTCGACTTCGTATTCCTTGACGTGCTGTTCCAGCGCCATGGCGAACTTCGGACCATCCGTTTCCTTGACCGAAATAAAGTTTTCGATGGCAAGGGTGTCGAGCACCTGGCCGCCGAAACGCTCGGCCAGCACGCCCGTCTTGATGCCTTTGCGGGCAGCGTAGATGGCCGCTGCCGCGCCGGCAGGGCCGCCGCCGACGATCAACACATCAAACACGTCTTTCTTGCTCAGCGCTTCGGCCTGGCGGGCGCCGGCGTTAGTGTCGAGCTTGGCGAGGATTTCCTCGACATTCGTGCGGCCCTGGCCAAAATGTTCGCCATTGAGGAACATCATCGGCACGGCCATGATTTGCCGCTCTTCCACTTCTTTCGGGAACACGCCGCCATCGATGGTGGTGACCTTGATGCGCGGGTTGATCACCGCCATCGCATTCAAGGCCTGCACCACTTCCGGGCAGTTATGGCAGGAGAGCGAAATAAACGTTTCAAACTCGTAATCGCCGTCGAGGTTGCGGATCTGCTCGATCACGGCCTCGTCGAACTTGATGGTGTGGCCGCCCACTTGCAGCAGCGCCAGCACCAGGGAGGTAAATTCGTGGCCCAGCGGCACGCCAGCGAAACGCACGCCGATGTCGGAGCCTGCACGGTTGATGCTGAACGACGGGGCCCGTACGCCAGCGTCAAGGCGCTCGACCAGCGTGATCTTGTCGCTCAACAGGACTATCTCCTGGAGCAATTCCTTCATCTCGCGGGCTTTTGCGCTGTCATCGAGAGAAGCGACCAGCTCAAGCGGATACACCACTTTTTCCAGGTAGGATTTCAGTTGGGTTTTGAGGGTTGCGTCTAACATGATTTTTTCTTCCTTTACAAATATTTAGGCGAATGCCGGGCCGGACGCCCGGTCCGGCATCGCGGTAACTACTTGTTTGCTACGTGTTGCATCGAGACTTAGATCTTGCCAACCAGGTCCAGCGATGGGGTCAGGGTTGCTGCGCCTTCCGTCCATTTGGCTGGGCAAACTTCGCCTGGGTGAGCGGCAACGTATTGAGCTGCCTTAACTTTGCGCAACAGTTCCGATGCGTCACGGCCGATGCCGTTGTCATGCACTTCCAGCACTTTGATGAAGCCGTCTGGATTGATGACGAAGGTACCGCGCAGTGCCATGCCTTCTTCTTCGATCATGACTTCGAAATTGCGCGACAGGGCGCCGGTTGGGTCGCCGATCAGTGCGTATTGCACTTTCTTGATCGCGTCCGAGGTGTCGTGCCATGCTTTGTGCGCGAAGTGCGAATCGGTCGAGATGCCGTAGACATCGACGCCCAGCTTCTGGAATTCAGCGTGGTGATCGGCCAGATCTTCCAGTTCGGTTGGGCAAACGAAGGTGAAGTCGGCTGGGTAGAAGACGAATACCGACCACTTGCCTTTCAGCGACGCTTCCGTCAGATCGACGAATTTGCCATTGTGGTATGCGGTTGCCTTGAATGGTTTAACTTGGGTATTGATCAGCGACATTTCATTTCCTCTCGTGTGGTGAATCAGTAAGACTCTAGTGTAAGGGGTTTTAATCCATATGCAAAATTGATTGTCACAATAGTTTCAATTGGTTTTAGCTATCATGACACCATGGGAACTCCATGATAGGCAGTTCCCACGCGATTGGATAGCGGTGACAGTGGATACCCCTGCCGCCGCCAAGTGTTTAATTCTTGAGTTCTTCCGGTACCTTGCCACCGTTTTCGGCCAGCTTGATCATCACCTGGCGGTGCAGCCAGATATTCATGCTGGCCGAATCGTTGGTGTCACCTGTGAAGTGCAGCTCTTGCGCCAGTTCCTTGCGCGCGGCCAGGCTGCTGTCGAGTTGAAGCAGTTTCATCAGGTCGACGATGGACGTGCGCCAATTGAGTTTTTCCGCGTTCTTGCTGGCCAGGTCGACCAGCACCACTTCCACATCCACGACGGGCGCGGCAGCGGCCGGAGCGGCAGCAGGAGCGGCCGGTGCTGCGGCAGGTGCTGTCGTGGCGGCGGCCGGCGTGGCAGCCGGTGCGGCGTCGGAAGAATGGTGGAAGATCTTGTTGTAGATATTGCTGAAAATGCCCATGAGGTCACCTCGAGTTGAGTGAATGGAAGAAGATTGCCTGCGCACCCGGTGTAGGTACCGGTGACAGCAAAGCCGGGCGCAGGCGCCAGCCCATCGAGTATAAGCCCGTTCAAGCCGGGAGCCCCGTCCCGCAGGCCTGGATGAAATCTGGTGGCAGGCTGGGCCTGTTTCAAGGGCGCAAGGGCCGCCGGGTGTGCAGCAGCGCGTCGAACGCTTCGATGGCCAGCGGTGGCGCAAACAGCTCGCCTTGCGCGAAATCGCAACCGATCTCCAGCAGCCGCGCGCGCTGCTCTTCGGTCTCCACGCCTTCGGCAATGACCTGCAAGCCCAGCTTGTGGGCCATGGTGACGATGGCTTCGCACAGCACCAGTTCGCTGGCCCCGGCCGCCAGCTTGCGCACCAGCACGCCGTCGAGCTTCAGGTAATCGATACCGCATTGCTGCAGCTGCGTCAGCGAGGCATGGCCGCTGCCGAAGTCGTCGAGGGCGATTTGCAGGCCCGCTTCGCGCAAGTGCTGCAGGCGTGGCGCCATGCTATTGCCGTTGGGTAAAAGTACATCTTCGCGCATGTCGAGCACGATGGCCGAGGCCGGCACATCAAGCGCCATCAGCTGGCGCAGCCAGGTGCCGGGTGCCTCCACTTCGCGCTGCAATTCCAGCGGCGACTGGTTCAGGCACAGTTGCAGTCCCGGCAAGCCGATGACCTGGCCCTGCGCGCGCCAGTGCAGCAGTTGCGTGGCCGCCGTGCGCAGCACCCAGTCGCCGATCTCCACGATCAGGCCGCTGCTTTCGGCCAATGCGAGGAAATCGGGCGGATACACGATACCCCGCTGCGGATGCTGCCAGCGCAGCAAGGCTTCTGCTTTGGCAATATTGCCGCTATGCAGTTCGACGATGGGCTGGTAATACAGCTGCATCTGCTGTTCGCGCAGGGCCGTGCGCAAGTCCGCTCCCATGCGCATGCGGTTGACGGCCGCCACCTGCATGGCCGGCGTAAAGTAGCTGTAGCGGTTGCGCCCCGCGCCTTTCGACACATACATGGCCTGGTCCGCCTGCTTGAGCAAGTCCTCGATCGTGCCCGCATCATCGGGATACAAAGTGATGCCGATCGAGGCCGAGACGAAGGCCTGCTCCTGTCCCAGCAGGAACGGCGCCAGCAAGCCGTCGAGTATCTGCCGCGCGATGCGGTCGACTTGCTGCAGGTCGTCGATGTCGGACAGGATCACCGTGAATTCATCGCCGCCCAGGCGCGCCACCGTATCCGTCTCGCGCACGCCCACGCGGATGCGCCGCGCCGCCTCGATCAGCAAGATATCGCCCTGGTGGTGGCCGAGCGTGTCGTTGACTTCCTTGAAGTGGTCGAGGTCGATGAACAGGATGGCCACGCGGCTCGCATCGCGCCGGCCCTGGGCCAGCGCCAGGCGCAAACGCTCGTGGAACATGCGGCGGTTCGGCAATTGCGTCAGGGTATCGAAATTGGCTTGCTGCCAGATCAGCGCTTCCGTTTGCCGCTTGTCCGTCACATCTTCCAGCATGCACAAATGGTGCGGTCCGCCATGGCGGGCCGTGGCGATGGCCGTCACCGAGGCATCGACCCACACCACGCCGCCATCGGGACGCACGATGCGCTTGGCGTGGCGGAAACCCTGCAGGCGCCGCGCCAGCAACTGCGCCACGTGCGCCTGCTCGCCGGCCACATCATCGGGATGGCTGATCTCCATCCAGCTCGTTTGCTTCATATGCTCCAGGGTGCGTCCGGCGATGGCCAGATAGCGCGGATTGATATCGAGAAACTGTCCGCTCACGGTATCGATCAGGGCGATACCCATGGGCGCTTCCTCGAACATGGTGCGAAAGCGCAATTCCCCCTGGCGGATGGTTTCCTCGGTGCGGCGGCGCTCGCGTGCCAGGTTGTTGAAGTGGAAGCCGGCCGACACGGCCAGCAAACTGCCCGCCAGGCCCAGCGACAAATACAGCCAGCCCAGGTCGGCGCCTGGCACGGGGCGGTACAGGAAGCCCTTGTAGGCGCGGCTGTCCGTGGCCTTGGGCGGCAGCACGCCCATAGCCGCATACGTGTCGGCAATATGCTGCCAGCGCTGGGGATTCATGTAGCCGAGTTCCACCAGCACGGGCTGCAGCAGCAATTCCATCTGCTGCGCCTCGTACAGCAGGTGCGCGCGGTCGTGGCGCTGGCTGTATTTAACGTGGATCAGTTGCGCCATTTCCTCGCGGTGCGCCATCGCGTATTGCCAGCCCCGCAGACTGGCCGCGCGGAACGCTTTGACACGCTCGGGATGGCGGCGCAGTTCCTGCTCGCTGGTAAACAGGTTGTCGCCGTAGAAATCGATGCCGGCCGTGCGCGGCGTAAACTGGTAATAGGAAAATCCCGCCCGGTCCAGGTAGTCCGGTTCGTTGGTGGAGTACGCGGCAATCGCATCGACCTTGCCATCGATCAAATCCTCGATCCGGTAGCTGGGCGGCAAGTGCTGCATCTGCTGCGGCGCGACGCCCATTTTCCCCAGAAACAACGACACTTCATCGGAGGCGGCCGCCACATTGACGGCCGCACCGATCATCACGGGCGCCCCCACCAGCTTGCGCACGTCGGGGGCACCGCCCTGCTGGCGCATCAGCAGCACGCTGGGCGAATGCTGGAACACCACGGCCAGCACCACCACGGGCTTGCCCGCCAGGCGGCTAAGCAACAAGGTGCTGTTGCCCACGCCATATTCGGCCTGGCCCGCCAGCACGGCTGCCTCGGCAGGCGGCATGCCGCTGCCTTCGACCAATGTCACCTCGAGCCCCGCCTCGCGGTAATAGCCTTGCTCGATGGCCGCGTAATAGCCGGCGAACTGGAACTGGTGCGTGAAATTGAGGTGCAGGGAGACGGCTTCCAGCGCCCGGACGGGCGTGGCCAGGCACAGCAGCAGAATGAAACAGCAGCGGAAAGCGTCGGATGCTTTCATCGGCATGGCGGGACACCACAGGAAGCTGCCGCGTTGGCAGGGGTAAGGCTATTGTAGCCGCCCCTTTTGCCGATGGATAATTATTTCAGTGTGGACAATAGCGTTGATGTTTTTGGCAAACAAGCTCGCCATTGTTTGCGCTAGAACACGACGCCAGCCACCAAAATGATGTTGGCGTACGGACTGCACTCGCCCGTGCGCACGATGGCGCGCGCGCCCTTCGACAGTTGCTTGAACTCGTCATGCGTCACCTGGCGCGCATCGGGCAAGGCCAGAGCCGCCACCTGCGCCGCCATGGCCGGATTATGCTGCGGCAATTCGCTGGCGAGCAAATGGTATTCCACCTGCATTTCGCTCAGCACGGTGTTGACGGTATCGATAAAGCCGGGGATGCCGCGCGTCAGGGCCAGGTCGATCAGGGGCACGCCCGGCTGCGACGGCAAGCCCGCGTCGCCGATGACGAGCATGTCGCCATGGCCGAGCGACGCGATCAGTTGCGACAGTGCGATATTAAGCAGCGGTGATTTTTTCATGGGTTCAGAACAGCTCGTGCAAGTGGGGGATCGACGTTTGTGCGCCGGGTTTGGTCACGCTCCAGGCGGCCGCGCGCTGGCCTTGCTGAATGGCTTCCGCCTCGTCCATGCCGGACGCCAGGCCCGCCACAAAACCGCCGATAAACGTGTCGCCGGCGGCCGTCGTGTCAACGGCTTTCACGGCTTCGGCCGGGAACGTGAAATCGCCGCCATACAGGGCCGCGTGCACGCCCTTGGAACCCAAGGTAATGATGACGTTGTCGCTGCCCAGCTTTTGCAGCGCGGCGGCCAGCGCCTTGACGTCCGCGCCTTCCGGGCTGACGCCGGCCAGCATGGCCGCTTCGATTTCATTCGGAATCAGGTAGTCGACCAGTTCCAGCACGCCTTCCGGCAAGCTGGCCGCCGGAGCCGGGTTCAGCACCACGGTCTTGCCCAGCGAACGGGCCAATTTGATCGCATGCACGACGGTGGCCATCGGCGTTTCCAGCTGCAGCACGACGATGTCGGCCTGCTCGATCAGCTCTTTTGCCGCGTCGATATGCGCGGGGCTCAATAAATCGTTGGCGCCGCCGGCGATCACGATGCTGTTCTGGCCGTTGTCATCGACGAGGATCGAGGCGATGCCGGACGCGACACCTGGCAAGGTCGTGATGTGGCTGTCGATGATGCCGTCACCGACGAGCGCCGCGCGCAGGGTCGCGCCAAACGCATCGTCGCCCACGCAAGCGACCATGGCCACTTGCTGGGCACCGGCCACTTTGCCGCTCAGGCGCGCGCAGGCCACGGCCTGGTTGGCGCCCTTGCCGCCAGGAATGGTTCTAAACGCGCCGCCCGTCAGGGTTTCGCCGGGGAGGGGCATGCGCGGCACGCGCAAGACCAGGTCCATATTGATGCTGCCGATAACCACGATCATGATGTCATTCCCATCAGTTCAGTTGCAGGTAAAGAAGTAGGTACAGAAGAAGGCACTGCGGCGGCACTGGAACCGCGCACGTGCAGCTCGGGGGCGATGCTGCGCTGCTGGCGCGGCAAGGCGGGGTCGGCGATGCGCGCCAGCAGGCAGGCGGCCGTGATGTGGCCCAGCTCGCGCGTATTTTGCGCCACGCTGGTCAAGGCCGGATGCACGAAGCTGGCCAGGTCGATATCGTCGAAGCCGACGACGGCCAGGTCCACGGGCACGGCAATGCCACGCTCGGCGGCGGCGCGCAGGGCGCCAAAGGCCATCAAGTCATTGCAGCAGAACAAGGCGTCGGGGCGCTGGCCTGGCGGCAGCGCCAGCACGTCCAGCGCGGCCGCATAGCCGCCCGCGCTCGTAAAATCGCTATGGCGGCACAGCGCGTCGTCCAGGGCCACGCCCGCGTCCGCCATGGCGCTGCGCACGCCGTCGATGCGCTCATTGGAAATGCTCACTTCACGGGGGCCGGCGATGCAGGCGAAACGCCGGCGCCCCAGGCCCAGCAAGTGGCGCGCGGCCAGGGCACCGCCGGCGCGGTTGTCGACGGCCACGGCATCGATGGACAGGTCGCTGGGCGCGCGGTCGAGCAGCACGGCCGGCACCTTCATCTTGCGCAGCAATTCGCCATCGCTGTCGGCCAGCGCGGACAAAATCAGGCCGTCGCAGCGCTTGGTCAGCAGCACATTTAAATAGTCGCGCTGCTTGACGGGGTCGTCATCGGAATTGCATAAAATCACGCTGTAGCCGGCCGCGTAGCAGCTGTCCTCGATGCCGCGCGCCACTTCCGAAAAATACGGATTCGTATTGTTGGGGATGATCAGGCCGATGGTGCCCGTGCTGCGGCTGCGCAAGGACCGCGCCAGCGCGCTGGGCACGTAATGCAATTGTTCCACGGCCGCCAGCACGGCGCGGCGCGCCTCGTCGCTGACGGGGCGGGTATTGTTGAGGACGTGCGACACGGTGGTAAACGACACCCCCGCCGCCTGCGCCACTTGTTTGATGGTTGCCATGGGCCAGTATTATGAACGCTCGCCGCGGCGGCGGTAGGTATCGAGCACCACGGCCGCAACGATCACCAGGCCCGTGACGATGCGTTTCACGGGTTCGGACACGCCCACTTGCGCCAGGCCCGCTTCCAGCACGGAAATGATCAACACGCCAATAAAGGTGCTGATGACGGAACCGCGTCCACCCATCAGGCTCGTGCCGCCGATCACGACGGCTGCGATCACTTGCAATTCCATGCCCACGCCGCCGTTCGGGTCAGCCGCTTCCAGGCGCGACACCTGGAACAGCGCGCCCACGCCGGCGAGAAAGCCCATCAGTGCAAACACCAGCACCTTCGACGGCTTCGTGTTGATGCCGGACAAACGCACGGCTTCTTCATTCGTGCCGATGCCGATCCAGTGGCGTCCCAGCACCGTGCGCGTGAGCACCAAATGGCCGATGACGACGATGGCGATCGAGGCGATGAAAGCGGGCGACAGGCCGAACGCGATCGGCGAGCTGATGCCGTCAACGGCGCTGCCGATGTATTCCGTGCGCGAGTTCGTCACTTGATACGCCATGCCGCGCGCCATTTCCAGCACGCCCAAGGACACGATGAACGAGGGAATGCGCCAGCCGACGGAAATCAGGCCCGTGGTGGCGCCGCACAGGGCGGCAACAAACATGCCCAGCAGGGCCGCGCTCCACACGGGCCAGCCCCAGTGCACGACGGCCAGCGACAGCACGGAAGCGGCCAGCGCCATCACGGAACCGACCGACAGATCGATGCCGCCGATGATCAGCACGAAGGTCATGCCGACGGCCATCACGACCAGGGTCGGGATATTGTTCGACAGGGTGCTCAAGGTGGCCAGGGTGAAAAAGTTTTCGCTGGCGAACGAGAACAGCACGCACATGGCGACCAGGGCGCCGATCAGGCCCGCATAGTTTTTCAGGTCGGCCAGGCTGCGCTGCAGATACGATGGGGAAGAGGTAGTGGTCATGGGAATCTTTCCGGCGGATCAGGCCGCAGCTGGAGTGGAAGTAGGGGTCAAATAGCCGGAGAAGGCGGCCGACAGCAGCGCGTCCTGGCTCCAGGCGCCGCGCTCGAAGGTGTCGACAATGCTGCCCGCGCTCATGACGGCGATGCGGTCGCAGATCAGCATCAGTTCGCGCAAGTCGCTCGAGACGATGACGAGGCCCTTGCCCTGGCGCGCCTGTTCGGCCAGCACCTGATAAATATCAAACTTGGCGCCGATATCGATGCCGCGCGTGGGCTCGTCAAACAGCATCACGGGGCAGTCGCGGTACAGCCAGCGGGCAATCACCACTTTTTGCTGGTTGCCGCCAGAGAGCTCGGCCACCGTTTGCGCGCTGTTGCGCGAGCGGATGCCCAGGCGCTCGATGTAATCGTCGGCCACCGACGCTTCGGATGCATCGTTGAGCCAGCCTGCGCCGCTGACGGTGTCGAGCGAGGCCAGGGTCGTATTGACGGCGATGGACTGGCGCAACAACAAGCCTTGTCCCTTGCGGTCTTCCGTGATCATGGCGATGCCCGCTTTCACCGCTGCCTGCGGCGAGGTCAGAGCGGCCGGTATTTCACTGTCGCCAAGGAACACGTCACCGGCGTCGGCACGGTCGGCGCCGAAGATCAGGCGCAGCAATTCCGTGCGGCCCGAGCCGATCAGGCCGGCGATGCCGAGGATTTCGCCGGCACGCAAGTCGAACGAGGTCGGGTTGACGACCTTGCCGCGCGCCAGGCCGCGCACGCGCAGCAGCGGTGCGCCCAGCGTGCGGCCGCTCAAGTCCACCGCATCGTCTGCCGAGCGGCCCACCATCAGGCTGACCAGATCGGCTGCCGAGTGGCCCGCGATATCGTCGTCGCACACGAGCTGGCCGTCGCGCAGCACGGCGATGCGGTCGGCCACGCGCTTGAGTTCTTCCAGGCGGTGGGAAATATAGATGATGCACACGCCTTCGGCTTTCAGGCGTTCGATTTGCAGGAACAGCAACTCCACTTCGCGGTGCGTCAGCATGGCCGTCGGCTCGTCGAGCACCAGCAGGCGGCAGGCGCCGATCAGATTGCGCGCGATTTCGATCATTTGCTGGTGGCCGATGCCCAGTTCGCCCACGAGGGTCCACGGATCGAGGCCGCCCAAGCCGACTTTTTCCATCTGTTCACGCGCGTCGCGTTCGAGGCGCGTACGGTCGATAAAGCCGAAACGCTGCGGCAGGTTTTTCAGGTACAGGTTTTCCGCGATCGACAGGGTGGGAATCAAATTGAGTTCCTGCATCACCATGCGGATGCCCAGCGCCTCGGCGGCGCCGCGCGAAGCGGGCTGGTAAGGTTTGCCGTCGAGCAGCATCGTGCCCGTGGTGGCTTGCTCCAGGCCGCAGATGATCTTCGACAGGGTGCTCTTGCCAGCACCGTTTTCGCCCGTCAGCGCCAGCACTTGGCCGGGGGCAAAGCGCAAGCTCACGCCACCCAGCACGGGGCCGACATAGGACTTGCCGATGTTATCCAGGGTCAATAGAGGGTGAGCGGCTGATGGCGCCGGGGGGATGTCGGTAGGCATGATAAAACTCCGCGGAATAAGACGGCGGAGCCGGCGCCAGCAATGCTGCTATGGCGCCGGCCCCGGCGGGATCAAACGATCAGGACTTGGCGGCCTTGGCGACCAGTTCGACCTTGGTTTCGATGACGCCACCCAACTCGGCCTGTTTCTTCTTCTGTGCCAGCGCTTTCAGCACGGTATCGATACCGAACACGGCTTGCTGCGAACCGAACTGGTCGGCGGTAGCCAGCACGCGGCCATCGGCCAGCATCGGCTTGATGGCGTTGATGTTGTCGTAGCCGACGACGATGACTTTGCCCGTTTTACCGGCCGCCTTGATGGCGGACACGGCGCCGATAGCCATGTTGTCGTTACCGCACAGCAAAGCCTTGATGTTCGGGTTGGCGTTCAGCATGGCGGCCGCCACCGTATTGGCAGGAGCGATTTCCCACTGGCCCGACTGCACGCTGACAACCTTGGCACCGGCCGCGTTCATCGCGTCCTGGAAGCCCAGGGTGCGCTGCTGCGCGTTGTAGGTCGTCGACACGCCTTCGATGATGCCGACCGGGTCGCCCTTCTTGATCTGCTTGGCCAGGAAGTCGCCGACCACCTTGGCGCCCTTGCGGTTGTCCGGGCCGACGAACGGCACGGTGATGCCCTTCTCTTTCAGCGCGCCCTCGTCGAGCTTGTTGTCGATATTGACGACGATGATGCCCGCGTCGATGGCTTTTTTCAGTACCGGCACCAGCGCTTTCGAGTCGGCCGGCGCGATCACCAGCGCGTTGACGCGCGAGACGATCATTTGCTCGACCAGCTTGATCTGGCTCGACGTATCCGTCTCATCCTTGATGCCGTTCGACAGCAGGTCGTACTTGGCGGCATTGGCCTTCTGATGCGCCTTGGCGCCATTTTCCATGGTCAGGAAAAATTCATTGGCGAGCGACTTCATCACCAGCGCCACCTTCGGTTTGGCGGGTGTCTGCGCCATCGCCGGGACGGCGGGCAAGGCACACACCAGGACAGCGGCGGCAATCATTTTCAGGCGAATACGGGATGTCATGAGCGTCTCCAGAGTTGTTGGTCAAGCACGTCTACACCATGCTTTTATGAAATTTTACGGCGCGCAAACGTTTGCGCGAAGCGAATAGTGCCTCAATGCCCTATTACAGTGCAAGCAAAACTGTATGTGCGGTGCAGCAAAAAGGGAGCGCCCACAGGGAAACCGGCAGGCCGATGCGATCAGCCTGCCGAGGAGAAATACGTAGAAATCAGGCGTTTGTTGCGGGACGGGCGCTGGCCCACTGCACGGCCAGCACGCTGGCCAGCACCAGCAGCAAGCCCAGCATCGACCAGCCCGTCATGGCCTGGCCCAGCAAGGCCCAGCCCAGCACGACGGCCATCAGGGGACTGAGCAGTCCCAGCGAGGAGACGGCCACGGGCGACAGCCTGGCGATGCCGCGAAACCACAGCGCATATGCGAGCAGGGCGCCGGCCAGGCACAGATAGGCGTAGGCCAGGACTTGCTGCAAGGACAGCGCCGGCAACGGCGCATCGGCCAGCCAGGCGACGGGCGCCAGCATCAGGCCGCCGAGCAGCAATTGCCAGCCCGTCAGCGCCAGCACGGGCAAGTCCGGCTTCCAGCGCCGCGTCAAATAGGTACCGGCCGCCATGCAGGCCGTGCCGCCCAGCGCGGCGGCGATACCGATCGGTTCCCACACGGTGCGCGGCGACAACAACAAAATGCCCATGCCCGCCACGCCCAGCACGCTGGCAAGCAAGGCCAGGCGGGCCGGACGGCGCCCTTCCACGCCCCAGGCCAGGCCCATCACCAGCAGCGGCTGGATGGCGCCCACCACGGCCGCCAGGCCGCCTGGCAAGCGGTAGGCCGCCACGAACAGCAGCGCCTGGAACACGCCGATATTCAGTGCCGACAGGATCAGTACGCGGGCCCAGTCGCGCCGCGCGGGCAGGCGACGCATCACAAACAGCAACAGCAGGCCGGCCGGCAGCACGCGGATCAGGGCAGCAGTGAAGGGCCGGTCCGGCGGCAGCAGTTCGGACGTGACGATATACGTGGAACCCCAGATCAGGGGCGCCAGCGCCGTGAGCAGAATATCGCCCCAGGCGGGACGGGCAGGAGAGGCGGACATGCACTATCTCGACATGAAGATAAAAATGGAGTGTGGACGCGAACTATCTTGATGTCAAGATAAGTTGGCTTGCGCACCGCTGCGGGCGGGCGTAAAAAAGCCCGGCATTGCCGGGCTTGGTGAAGCAGACCAGGCGGCACGTTGTGCCGCCTGCCTGATTTAATCGCGCACGCGCTGCAGCACCGCGATCGGCATGCCGCCGACGGTGAAGTGCGCCGTGCTGCCATCGTTGCTCAGGCTGATCTGCATGGCCATGCCGCCCCCCTCTTCCGAGGCGATGGTCACGACATTGCCTTCCGTTGCAAAGGTGGCCTTGCTTGCATTGCCGTTCTCGATAATGCTGTCCTTTGTAAATTCCAGGACTTCACCCGTCGAGCCCTTCCATTTACCCACCAGCGGGTGGCCGCCAAAGCTGAACAGGCTTTTCAGCTTGTCCAGCATGCCAGTTCCTTGCGTACCGGAAGCGTTGCGCATGGCCATGGCCATGGCGGCCTGGTGCATTTGCGCGCGGTCGGTGACTTGCCATTGCTTGTCAACCAGCGCCAGCGGCAGTTGCACTTCCAGGTCGCCGCCCGGCAAGCGCTGCAGGACCAGCGCCCGGTCCGGCGATTTGGCCAGCCACGCCGCTTCATCGGTCAGCGCCAGCGTCGCTGTCGCCATCGCCACCTGCTGCCCGCCCATGTCGCGCACCTGCTCGTAGCCGCTGACCTTGGCCACTTTCACGCCCTTGGCCACGCACAGCTTGTCGTCGCGCAAAGCTGCCTTGCCGGGCGCGGCCAGCGCGTAGACAAATTGCGATTGCGCAATCCAGCCACCGCTGCTTTGCTCGACGGGAGCGTTGTACAGGCCGCCACGCACGAGGATATCGAGCCATTGCCGAGTGGAACTGTCGTACGACGCCACGCGGATTTCTTCCTTCTGGTACGGCAAGTTGGTGAAGCACAGCAGCTTGTCGCGCGCCGCCTCGTCGGCCGCCAGGTGGGCGTCGATGGCGCGGCTGAAACTGCTGGCCGAGGCTGCCTCGGGCGCCAGCAGCCACGCCAGCGCGCCACCGGCCACGATGACCGCCGCCAGCACGCCGCCGGCGATCATGACGTGGCGCCGCTTCACACCGGGCAGCGCCGGCGTCGCGGCCGGTGCAGATGCCGGTACCGGTGCGGATGCGGGCTGCGGTGCGGCGTTGACGGCCTTGCCGCATTCATCGCAAAAGCGCGCGTCGGGCGCGTGGGCGGTGCCGCATGTTGTACAGAATTGCGCCATGGTCTGCCTTACTTGAGTTTATGCGCGCATTCGCCGCAGAACGCGTCGTCGGACGCGACCGGTGCCTTGCAGCTTGGGCAGTGCAGGCTGTCASCCGGGGCAGCGGCAGGTGCCGAAGGCGCGGCTGGTGCAGTCGCCTGTTCGGCCAGGGCACGCGCGCGTTCACGCGCTTCCTCGGCTTTTTTCTTGACCGTGGCCAGGCCGTCGTTCAGGCTCGCTTCCGAGGCGCTGAAATCGACATTGCGCGTAGCGTTCAGGTAAATGATGCACACGCCCTTGGTAAAGATCAGGCCCGGTACCACGGCCGCGGCCGCCAGCAACAAGCCGCCACCCAGACCGGCTGCGATGATGTAGCCGGAACCGCCGCTCAGGCCCGAAGCGAGGGAATACATGTTCATCTGGCCGCCCAGGCCCAGGATGCCGGCCGACATGCCGCTCGTCAGCGACACGCCGGTACCGATCACGCCAAAGATCAGCAGCGCGACAAACGAGGTGATCAGGAACAGCAGCACTTCCAGCAGAATCACCGAAACCAGCTTGGTGCGCACGATCAGGTTCAGGCGGGCAATGATCTGGAAGACGGTGGCGCCCGACCAGGCGGCAGGGCCGGCCAGTGGCAGCATCACGTAGAACAGCGCAAACACCAGCACGCCCAGCACGATGGCCGACAGCGGGAAGACGACCGTGTACAGCACGGGGCCAAGCACGGGGATCTTGCAGACGAACAAGATGATGGCGATGGCGAGCATGGCCGCCAGCACGATCAGAAATTCCAGGAAGACGACCGCGATCAGGCGGTGGCTCGTGTACAGCGAGACGAGCACGGCATCAACCAGGCTCATGCCAGGCTGGCCTTGTACATCGCGCATCAGCAAAATGCCCACGGCGTTGGAACCGTAAAACATCACGAGGAAGGCCATCAGGCCAGCCACAAAGCCCAGCAGCACGCTGCTCATGCTGCCGGCGAGCATCGTCAGTACGCCACCGACGAGCACGGCGCCGATAAAGGTCAGGGCCAGCAGCGCAATCGCGCGGAAGTTCTTGATGGCGTCGGTCGCTTCGATCAGCGAACCGAGCGCGGAGGAAAAGGGAAGAGATTTAGGTACTTCTGTGGAAATGGTCATGTCTAGCCTGGAAGGGGGAAATCGGAAGGGGACGGCCTGCCTGGCCGCCCCGTGGTCATGCTGTGTTAGTAGGCCAGCGCCAGTTGCAGGTCGGACGCAGGCGCCTGGCGCTGGACGATCTGCAGCTTGACGTCCTGGCCACCGACGCGCTTGCTATTCAGGTACAGGGCCGTGCGTACCGGGTAAATGCCTTGCGGCACGCCTTCGGGCATGGGAATCGAGAAGCCACCCTTGTAGGCGCCGCTGCCGTTGTTGCTGCTGACCACCTTGCGCACGGTTTTGATCAAGTCGCCATTGGGCTTGTACAGGCTCAATTCTTCTTCCACCAGCGGGTTCGGATCGCGCGTGCCGGCCGCCACTTCAATATACGAATTGGTCTGCGCCTTCTGGCCCGGACGTACGGACGACGGTGTAAAGCCCGTCTCGTATTTCACCAGGGTCGATTGCTCGGGCAGCTTGCCCTTGTTGGCCACTTTGTAGTCAGTCTGCACCTGCTGCGCCGTCTTGACTTGCTGGCTTTGATAATTCAAGGCCACGCAAGCGAGCGCGCCCAGGCTGGCGCCCAGGGCCGCGCCGCGCACGGTATTGTTGCCACCGCCCAGCAAGCCGCCCACGACGGCGCCGATGCCGGCCAGCATGGCCGTATTGCATTCGCCACTGGCCGGGTCCGTGCCTGCGGTGGTGGTATTGCCCGTGGCGCCAGGGCCGCCCGGCGCGGCGCAGCCGGCCAGCATCGACGACACGACCAGCATCGCCACCATGGGCTTGGCAATTTGTTTCAAGTTTTTCACGTTATTCTCCGAAAGGAACAAAATAGGAATGACAGGCAAGCAGTACGGCTTACTCGATCTGGATTTGCGACAACGCCTTGTCTTGCGCTTCTTTCGCCTTGCGCTTGATGTCGAGTGCATGGCGGTTGCCCGTGTCCATGCGCAGTACGGCATTCGCATTGGCAATGGCACAGTCGTATTTGCGCTGGCTCATGCAGTGGCTCGCTTCGGACAGACTGTCCGTGATCACGCTTTCCAGGCCGCTAGTCTGTTTGGCGGGCGCCGGCGGCGGTGTCACCTTGGCGGGCTTGACCGGCTTTTCCACGACAGGGGGCGGGGCCGCTGCTGGAGCCGGCTCGGGTGCCGGAGCAGGCGCTGCCGCTGGCTCAGGCTCGGGCTCGGCAGCTGGTGTCGCGGCAAGGTCGCCCGCCGTGCCGCCATCGAGCGCAGCGTCATCGATGGCCAGCGGCTGCTCGGCGGCAGGCGCAGGTTCCGCCTGCGCGGGCACGGCTGGCGCGGCTTCTGGCGCCGCGACAGTCGGCTTGCCTGACAGAAAATAGTAAGCGCCCGCACCGCCCAGCAGCACCACCGCTGCGACGGCGGCGGCGATCAGTTTCGTGCGGTTGCCAGCCGGTGGGCCGTCTGCAHTCGTGTCGGGGGCGCCGTCTGACACAGGGGCGGGAGCGGCTTCTGGGTGCAGTGCTCGGGTGAGCTTCGGGACGGGCTCGGCACGGCGCTTATCCAGCACGGGCGGTGGCGGCGGTGGCGCAACCGGTTCCGGCACGGGCGCCGGGGCGGGCTCAGGCACGTACACAAGCTCTACGGCGGGCTCAGTCACTGGCTCGATAGCGGGCGCAATGACGGGTTCCGGCAGCGGTGGCGGCACCGGCACGGCAACGGGCGCCACGGCAAAGCTGAACGCGCACTTGGGGCAGAACTTGGCGTCAAGCTTGCAATCATGGCCGCACTGGCCACAAGCTTTGCCGGGTACGGGAGCGGCTGCGGCAGGAGCAACGGCAAACGTCGTGCCGCAGGAAGAACAGAATTTGGCGCCCGGCTTATTCTCGGCCTGGCAGGAAAGGCATTTCAATTGGCATCTCTTTTCATATCAACGCTGGGAGTCACGTACGCTGGCGCTTGCCAGAATGGCAGCTTTGTTGCTGTACGGCTAAATATTCAACGAGTATATTTTCAAACCCCAAGTTGCCACAAGGGAAAATTGCCTTTTGCTCTATCCAATTTTTAAATATTGGTAAAAATCCCGCCACCACGGCGTCCGCCGCCCCATCTTGGTGCGCAGATAGCAAAAAACCCGGCAACGCTGTACGCATTGCCGGGTTTTCAGTCGATGCCGGGGACAGTGAGGCTGGTTTACTTGCGCCCGCCCCGTGCTGGCGCCCCATGAGCACCCTTGGCTGGCGGCTTGCTGCCACGACCCATCGGCGCGGCGGCCGGCTTGGCCTTGGTCTTGATGGTCGACAAGATCGATGGGCGCACCTTCGACTCGGCGGCCGACGCTTTGGGCGCCGCTGCCGTACCGCCCAGGGCGATGCGGTTCTTGCCTGGCGTGACCTTGAACTTGTCCGGCGTGCCGGCGCCATGCGTCTGGCGGCTGCGCTCGCCTGCCGCCAGGCCGCCCGACTCCGACGACGTCCAGGCGGGTATCAAATGCTTGTCGCCATTGCCGATCAAGTCGCCACGGCCCATGTTGACCAGCGCTTCGCGCAGGATCGGCCAGTTGGCCGGGTCCTGGTAGCGCAGGAACGCTTTGTGCGTGCGGCGGATCTTGCCGCTGCGCGCCGTTTCCACCGCTTCCGAATCCGCTGTCACCTTGCGCAAAGGATTCTTGCGCGTGTGGTACATGGTCGTGGCCATGGCCATCGGCGTGGGCATGAAGGTCTGCACCTGGTCCAGCTTGAAATTGTTTTTCTTCAGCCACAGAGCCAGGTTCAGCATGTCCAGGTCCGTCGTGCCAGGATGGGCGGCGATGAAATACGGGATCAAATACTGCTTCTTGCCTGCTTCCAGCGAGAAACGGTCGAACATTTCCTTGAACTCGTCGTACGCGCCGATGCCGGGCTTCATCATCTTCGACAAGGTGCCCTCTTCCGTGTGCTCAGGCGCAATCTTCAGCAAACCACCGACATGGTGCGTCACCAGTTCCTTCACGTACTCGGGCGAACGCACGGCCAGGTCATAGCGCAAGCCCGAGCTGATCAAGACTTTCTTGATGCCAGGAATGGCGCGCGCCTTGCGGTACAGCGAGATGAGCTTGCTGTGGTCCGTACCCAGGTTGACGCAGATGGACGGGTACACGCACGACAGGCGGCGGCACGACACTTCGATCTCTTTTTCCTTGCAGGCCAGGCGATACATATTCGCCGTCGGGCCCCCCATATCGGAAATGGTGCCCGTAAAGCCTTTGGTTTTATCGCGGATATGCTCGATTTCACGCAGGATTGACGGTTCCGAGCGGCTCTGGATGATGCGGCCTTCATGTTCCGTGATCGAACAGAAGGTGCAGCCGCCGAAGCAGCCGCGCATGATGTTGACGGAAAAGCGGATCATTTCCCAGGCCGGGATATGCGCCTTGCCATAGCTCGGGTGGGGGGCGCGCGCGTAGTTCATGTCGTACACGCCATCCATCTCGTCCATGGCCAGCGGCAGCGGCGGCGGATTGAGCCACACGTCGCGTTCGCCGTGCGCCTGCACCATGGCGCGGGCATTGCCGGGATTCGATTCCAGGTGGAACACGCGCGACGCGTGCGCATACATGACGGGGTCATCCTTGACGACGTCGTAGGCGGGCAGGCGCACGACCGTCTTGTCGTGCTTTTCCTTGGCCATGGCCAGGCGCTCTTCGCGGCTCATGATGCGGATCGGCTTGATGACTTCGGCCGATTTCGACGCATTTTCCGTGGCGCAGGCGGTCTTGTCTTCCTGCACCATCTCATACGGGCTGTAGTGCGGATCGATCTTGCCGGGCACGTCAACGCGCGTGGAATTGTGCACGCCCCAGTCGTCACCGGGCAACCAGCCGGACGGCACCATGAAGGCCGTGCCGCGCAGGTTACGGATATCCTTGATCGATTCGCCAGCGGCCAGGCGGTGCGTCAGGTCGACCAGCGCCCGCTCGGCATTACCGAAGATCAGCAGATCGGCCTTGGAATCGGGCAAGACAGAACGGCGGACCTTGTCCGACCAGTAATCGTAATGGGCGATGCGGCGCAGCGATGCCTCAATGCTGCCGATGACGATGGGCACGTCGGGATACGCTTCGCGCGCGCGCTGGGCGTACACGGTGACGGCGCGGTCAGGGCGCTTGTTCGGTTCCGCATTCGCCGTGTAGGCGTCGTCGGAGCGGATCTTGCGGTCGGCCGTGTACTGGTTGACCATGGAATCCATATTGCCGGCGGTAATGCCGTAATACAGGCGCGGCTTGCCGAGGATGCGGAACGCTTCGGCCGACAGCCAGTCCGGCTGGCTGATGATGCCGACTCGGTAGCCTTGCGCTTCGAGCAGGCGGCCAACGAGGGCCATGCCGAAACTCGGATGGTCGATGTAGGCGTCGCCCGTGACGAGGATGACGTCGCACTGGTCCCAGCCCAGCGCGTCCATCTCGGCACGCGACATCGGCAGGAAAGGCGCCACGGCAGCGCGGGCAGACCGCTTGGGAACGGTCGCAAATAAATTGGTAGGGGAGCTCATAGGGTACGGATTGTACCGGAATTGGCCATTTCCAACCTGACGGCCTGCTTTTTACTGTTGGATTTCAGTACAAAAAACGTTTATTTTTCAATCACTTGGGGTCAGACCCGTTGGGTCTGACCCCAGAATTTTTGACTGCTGGGGTACGACCCGGCGGGTCGGACCCCGATCAAATTCCCATATTCGCCAAAATCTCACCAAGCTCCCGCAACGCCGGCTCCAGTTTCGGGTGCTTGACGGCAAACTTGGCCGACAATTCCTGGCTACGCTCGGCCAGGCCATAGGTGGTCGACTCTTCTTCCTGTTCCTGCGCGGCGCGCTTTTCCATCAACAACTTGATGTCGACATCGAGTTTTTGCAGCAAACCATGCAGTTCTTCATCGACGGGGCCGCTGGTTTCCAGTGTCGAATGCAGTTGTTGCAGCGATTCCTTGAGTTTGCTATCCATGTTTTTTCCTGTCAGTCAGTAAATTGCGTGTCCAGGAACAATTGTTCAACCTTGCTCCTGGCCCACGGGGTCTTGCGCAAAAACTTCAGGCTCGACTTGATGCTGGGATCGCTGATGAAGCAATTGATATCGATGTGCTTGGCCAGGCCGTCCCAGCCGTAGTGGGCTTGCAGGCGCGTCACGATACCTTCCAGGGTGATGCCATTCAAATCTTGCTGACTCATATACTCTTTCGACTGCCTTCTTGTTTACATCTTACTCAATTCTACGCCGCCGGCACGGAAAGCTTGCGTGCGCCATGTCAACGCAACGCAAGCTTCTGATGAGGACGGCTTACTTCGCGTTCAAGCCGCGGCGTTCCAGCAGCGGTTCCACGGTGGCATCGCGGCCACGGAAGTCGCGGAACAGTTGCAGCGCATCGACGCTGCCGCCGCGCGACAGCAATTTGCTGCGGAACCAGTCGCCATTCTTGCGCGTCAGGCCGCCGTTTTCCTTGAACCAGTTGACCGATTCCGCGTCCAGCTTTTCCGACCACAGGTAGGCGTAGTAGGCCGCCGAGTAGCCGCCCGAGAAGCTGTGCGAGAAGTAGCTGGTGCGGTAGCGCGGCGGCACGGGCGCGTAATCGACACCCGCGTCTTTCAGCGACGCCGCTTCAAAGGCCAGCACGTCGGTCGGGATCTGGCTCGGCGTCAGCTGGTGCCAGCGCTGGTCCAGCAGGGCCGCCGACAGGTATTCCGTCGTCATGAACCCCTGGTTGAATTTCTTGGCCGCCGTCACCTTGTCGAGCAATTCCTGCGGCATGGCCGCACCGCTCTGGTAGTGCTTGGCATAGTTTTGCAGCACTTCCGGCCAGACGGCCCACATTTCATTGACTTGCGATGGATACTCGACGAAGTCGCTCGGCACGCTGGTGCCGGCAAAGCGCGGGTATTTCACGTTCGAAAACATGCCGTGCAGCGCATGGCCGAATTCGTGGAACATGGTCGTCACTTCATCGAACGTCAGCAAGGTCGGCTGGCCGGCCGGCGGCTTCGGAATGTTCAATTGGTTGGCGACGACCGGATGCGTGCCCATCAAGGACGATTGCGACACGTATTCATTCATCCACGCGCCGCCATGCTTGTTGCCGCGCGCATAGAAGTCGGCGATGAACAGGGCCAGCGGCTTGCCGTTGGCGTCCGTCACGTCGTAGACGCGCACGTCCGGGTTGTACACCGGCAAATCCTTGCGTTCCTTGAAGCTGATACCGTACAGTTTATTCGCGGCAAAGAAGACGCCGTTGTTCAGCACGCTGTTCAATTCCAGGTATGGTTTCAGCTCGTTTTCATCGAAGTTGAAACGCTGCTTGCGCAGCTTGTCCGTGTAAATGGCCCAGTCGGCCGCCGCCACCTGGAAACCGCCTTTTTCCGCATCGACCACTTGCTGCAGGTCGGCCGCTTCGCGGCGCGCGTTGGCAACGGCCGGTTTCGCCAGTTCCGACAGCAAGGTATTGACGGCCGTCGTGGTCTTGGCCGTCTGGTCTTCCAGCGAATACGCGGCGTAGTTGGCGTAACCGAGCAAGGTGGCCCGTTCGGCGCGCAGTTTCGCCAGTTTCAAGACGATGGCGCGGTTGTCGAACTCGCCGCCCTGGCTGCCACGGTTCAGCGACGCATCCATCAGGCGCTGGCGTGTCTTGCGATCCGTCAATACGGCCAGCGGCGGCTGGCCGCTCGTATTCACGAGAGCGATGACGAACTTGCCCGTCAAGCCGCGTTCCTTGGCGGCAGCGGCAGCCGTATCGATATCGCTGTCCGTCATGCCGGCCAGTTCAGCGCGCGTGTCGACGACGATGCTCTTGGCATTCGTTTCCTTCAGCACGTTTTGCGCGAAGGCCGTTTCCAGGCCTGCCTGCTCGGCGTTATAGGCTTTCAATTTTTCCTTGTCCGCATCGGACAGCTTGGCGCCGGCGCGCACAAAGTCCGTGTGATAGCGGGCCAAGAGGCGCAAGGATTCGGCATCGAGGCCCAGCTTGTCGCGCTTGGCGTACAGGGTGTCGATGCGGGTAAACAATTTCGGATTCAAGGTGATGGCATCGCCATGCGCGGCCAGTTTTGGCGACACGTCCACTTCCACCGCCTCCAGCACACTGTTCGTGTTGGTCGACGTCATGTTGCTGAAGATACTTTGCACGCGGTGCAGCAGCTGCCCCGTGCGCTCGAGGGCCACGATGGTGTTTTCGAACGTGGGCGCCTGGCGGTTGTTGGCAATGGCGTTGACTTCGGCCAGCTGGCGTTTCATGCCTTCGGCAAACGCCGGCGCGTAGTGCTCATCCTTGATCAGGCCGAACTGCGGCATCTGGAATGGCAGCGGACTGGCTTTCAGCAGAGGGTTCTGGGCGCTGACGGCGGCGGCGGGCGCGGATTTTGCAGTGGCGGCAGCCATGGCGGATGGAGCGGCGTGGGCCAGCATGACGCTGGCGGCGATGACGAGCAGTTGTGGACGGATCATGACATCTTTCAGAAAGCGCGGGGAAGAGCCGCGATCGCGTCGCGGGCCAGTGGCAGATCATAGCAGCCTGTCACACAGGCGTCATCCAACATGGGCGATCCTGTGGTGCATCGCGCCAACTGCGCGCTTTACCACGGTGTGCGTGGCGATTCGCCAAATAAAAATGGCCGCCCATTGCATGGCGGCCACTGATGTTCATCACCGGCCAGGCCGGTGACGGGTACGAGGATTACTTGCCGTTCAAGCCACGGCGTTGCAGCAGCGGCTCGATCTTCGCATCGCGGCCGCGGAAGTTACGGTAGATGTCGAGCGCATCGGCGCTGCCGCCGCGCGACAGCAGTTTATTGCGGAACCAGTCGCCGTTCTTGCGCGTCAGGCCGCCGTTTTCCTTGAACCACTCGACCGTGTCGGCGTCGAGCTTTTCCGACCACAGATACGCGTAGTAGCCGGCCGAGTAACCGCCCGCGAACGCGTGCGAAAAGTAGGTGGTGCGGTAGCGCGGCGGCGCCGGGGCGAAATCGACGCCCGCATCCGTCAAGGCGGCCTTTTCAAAGGCCAGCACGTCGGTCGGGATTTGCGCCGGGGTCAGCTGGTGCCAGCGCTGGTCCAGCAGGGCCGACGCCAGGTATTCCGTGGTTTTGTAGCCCTGGTTGAAATTGTCGGCCGCCGTCACTTTCGCCAGCAGCTCGGCGGGAATAGCCGCGCCCGTCTGATAGTGCTTGGCATAGTTTTGCAGCACTTCCGGCCACAGCGCCCACATTTCATTGACTTGCGACGGGTATTCGACGAAGTCGCGCGGCACGCTGGTGCCGGCGAAGCGCGGGTATGTCACGTTCGAAAACATGCCGTGCAGCGCATGGCCGAATTCATGGAACATGGTGTTGACTTCGTCAAACGTCATCAGGGTCGGCTGGCCCGCTTCCGGCTTCGGAATGTTGAGATTATTCGCGATCACCGGCTTGCGGTTCAGCAAGGTCGATTGGCCCACGTAGGCATTCGCCCAGGCGCCGCCGCGCTTGTTGCTGCGCGCGTAAGGGTCAAGCGTAAAGATGGCCAGCTGCGTGCCGTCTTCATTGAAGACGTCGTAGACCAGCATGTCGGACGTGTAGACGGGCAAGTCGGTGCGCTGCTTGAACGTGAGACCGTACAACTTGCCTGCAGCAAAGAATACGCCCTTGGTCAGCACGCTGTGCATTTCAAAGTACGGTTTCAACTGCGTCTCATCGAAGTTGTAGCGTTCGGCGCGTACCTTGTCGCTATAGAAGGCCCAGTCGGCGGCACCCACCTTGAAGCCGCCTTTGCCTGCATCGATGACCTTCTGGATATCGTCCGCTTCGCGGCGCGCATTGACGACGGCCGGCTTCGCCAGCTCGCCCAGCAGGGCGTTCACAGCGGTCGTGTCGTGCGCCGTCTGGTCTTCCAGCGAATACGCCGCGTAGTTCGGGTAGCCCATCAGCGCGGCACGTTCGGCGCGCAATTTTGCCAGCTCCAGCACTTCCTGGGTGTTGTCGAACTCGCCGCCACGGCTGCCGCGCGCTTGCGAGGCGGCCATGATGCGTTCGCGCAAGGCGCGGTTGGTCAACAGCGACAGCGGCGCCTGGCCCGTCGTGTTGACGAGGGCGATCACGTATTTGCCGTCCAGGCCGCGCTTCTTGGCCAGGCCGGCGGCCACTTCGATGGCGGCCGGCGACAGGCCGTCCAGTTCCTCGCGCGTATCGACGACGACGGCCGACGCGTTCAATTCCTTCAGCACGTTCTGCGCGAACTTGGTCGACAGGGCAGCGAGCTGGCCGTTGTAGGCGCGCAACTTTTCCTTGTCCGCTGCCGACAGCTTGGCGCCGGCGCGCACGAAGTCCGTGTGATAGCGCTCGAGCAAGCGTTTCGATTCGGCATCGAGGCCCAGCTTGTCGCGCTTGGCGTACAGGGTATCGATGCGCTTGAAGAGTTTGTCGTTGAGCATGATCGCATCGCTATGGGCCGCTATTTTCGGCGCCAGTTCGCGTTCCAGACCCTGGATCGTGTCATTCGTATTCGAGCCGGACATCACGGAAAACACGGTGCGTACACGGCTCAGCAACTGGCCCGAGCGCTCCATGGCCACGATGGTGTTGTCGAACGTGGCAGGTTTCTTGTTGTTCGCAATCGCACTGATTTCCGCCAAGTTGGCGGCCATGCCTGCCGTAAAGGCGGGTGCGTAGTCGGCGTCCTGCACCTTGTCGAACGGCGGATAGTTGAATGGCAGGCTGCTCGCTTGCGCAAACGGGTTCGAGGCGGGCAGTGTTGCCGCCGCGGTAGCGGTGGAGGAAAACAGCGCAGTCGAGGCAAAAACGGCGGCGGCTGGCGCCAGCATCAGGCTGGCGGCGATGACGAGCATTGTTGGACGGGTCATGTCTTCTTTCAAGAAACGCAAGAGAGCCGCGATTGTGTCGCGGGCCAGCCTGAAATAATAACAGCCTGAAACACTTGCGTCACCAGCAACTACCGATGGTAGCGCGCCCGCCTTTGATGAACGGTTTTCACGTGTCCCGCGTCACGATGCCGATTTAATAATGCGGCGGACGCTCGTTGACCAGCCCGCCATTCGCCTGCTGCGCCCCGTCGCGCACGTGTTCGCCCAGCTTGTGCAGCATCGCTTCGAGCTGATCGATGCGCTTGCCCTGCTGGTACACCATCTGGTTCAGCGATTCGACCAGGTCTTCCTGCTGCGCCAGCTTGATTTCGATATCGACGAAACGTACTTCCATCTGTTCTGCATTGTCCATGGTGCTCACGGTGACTCCTGACTGAAAGCGGCATTTTACCGCCGCAGCGGCGTGAGCCAGGACAAACAAGCGGCATTCTTGCCGAAGCGGTGCCGATTTCTGCCTATTCTCTCCATATGGCTGAATCAAACCGCTTGACGAATGAGAACAAACGATTACAATGGACGTATCCACTTTGCCTGAACCACTGCTGATCGACACGCGCAAGACGGCTGAATACCGCCGCTGGGAAGACTCGCTGCACGACGTGGCGGCCGCCACCATCGATGCGCGCATCAAGCATTTGCAGCACGGTAAAAAGGGCGACTGGCGGCCCGTGGGCGAAGGCGTGTGCGAGCTGCGTTTTTTACAGACGGGACCGGGCTGGCGCGTGTATTTTCACGAAACCAACCTGGGCACCCTGATCTTGCTGCTGCTCGGTGGCGACAAGTCGAGCCAGCGGCGCGACATCAAGCACGCGCAAGCGATACTGCAAACATTGAAGGCCCAACAGGCGGCCATCCGGAAGCAAAAAGCGGCGGCCAGCCCATCGACAGGAGCACGAAAAAAATGAACGACCATACTGACGCTGACGGCTTCGACCTCGACGACCTGGAAGCATTAGGCCTGAGCAAATTTGATCCCACACAACACCTGACCAGCAAGGCCGCCGTGGCCGCCTACATGAGCGAAATCGTCGCCACCGGCAACGCGGAACTGTTCCAGTCAGCCATGAACGACGTGGTGCGCGCCTACGGCATGGGCAAGGTGGCGGCCCGGGCCGACATCACGCGCGAAGGCGCATATAAAGCCTTGCGCGAAGGCAGCAAGCCGCGCTTTGAAACCATTTTAAAGATGCTCGATGCGCTGGGCATGCAACTGGCCATCGTGCCGAAAACCACGCCAGACGGCGCCGTGGAAGCGTGAACGCCGCTTAGCCCTTCGGCGCGGCCAGCAAGGCCTTCATGCGCGCCAACCGCTCCTTGGGCGAAATCACTTCCGCCTCCGTCGGCACGGCGTCGCCCACGTCGAGTTCCATTTCCTTGATGAAGCGCGACGGGTCGCAATGGACTTGCTCGCCAGCCCGCTTGCGCTTCTTGCACCACGTGATGTGCAAGGTGCGCTGGGCCCGCGTGATGCCCACGTACATCAGCCGCCGCTCTTCCTGGATGCGCGCGGCGATGGTTTCGGCCGGCGCGTCAGGGTCGCCCTTGTGCGGCAAGATGCCCTCTTCCACGCCCACCAGAAACACGTGCGGAAACTCGAGACCTTTCGACGCGTGCAGGGTCGACATGCGCACGGCGTCCTGCTCCTCGTCCTTGCCTTCGAGCATGGTCATCAGGGCCACCATCTGCGTCAGTTCCAGCACGTTCTTTTCTTCGCCGTCGCGGTCCTTGCCACCCCGGCCCCGTTCCTTGAGCCAGTTGACGAATTCCAGCACGTTCTGCCATTTGCTTTGCGCTTGGCGTTCCTCGAAAGCATCGTACAGATACGATTCGTAGTGGATTTCCTTCATCATGTCGTCCAGCACTTCGGCCGCGTTGTCGCCGCTGCCGGCCGCGCCGGGACGGCTGGCGCGCGATTCGAGGTCGTTGATGAAGTTGCAGAAGTCGCGCAGCGGCCCCAGCTGGCGGTCCGTCAGCTTGGCCTCGATGCCGCCTTTGAACACGGCCTGGAACAGCGAGCACTGCCACTGCCCCGAAAATGCGCCCAGCACCTCCAGCGTCGATTGCCCCACGCCACGGCGCGGCGTCGTCACGGCGCGGATGAAAGCCGGATCGTCATCTTCGTTGGCCAGCAAACGCAGATAGCTGATGATGTCCTTGATCTCGGCCTTGTCGAAGAAACTCTGGCCGCCCGAAATCGTGTACGGGATGCGTTCCTTGCGCAAGCATTGCTCGATGATGCGCGCCTGGTGGTTGCCCCGGTACAAAATCGCGTAGTCGGAAAATTTGTTCTTGCGCTCGAAATGGTCGGCCGAAATCATGATGGCGACCTGCTCCGCCTCCTGCTCGTCCGTCTGCATGCCCAGCACCTTGATCGGTTCGCCCAGGCCGTGCTCGGACCACAGCGACTTTTCAAACAGTTTCGGGTTGTTGCCGATGACGGCATTGGCCGCGTTGAGCACGCGCATGGTGGAGCGGTAATTCTGCTCGAGCTTGATCACGCGCAGATCGGGGAAATCCGTTTCCAGGGTCTTCAGGTTTTCCACGGTGGCGCCGCGCCATGCATAAATGGCCTGGTCGTCGTCGCCCACGGCCGTAAACATCGGCTTCTTGCCGATGCCCGTCACCATCAGTTTCACCAGTTCGTACTGGCAGGTGTTCGTGTCCTGGTATTCGTCGACGAGCAGATAGCGCAGGCGGCGCTGCCACTTGTCGCGCACGGGGCCGTTGTTGCGGAATAGTTCCACCGGCAAACGAATCAGATCGTCGAAATCGACGGCCTGGTAGGCGGACAAAGTCGCCACATAGCTGCGGTAAATGCGCGCCGCGTTGGCTTCATCTTCATCCTTGGCTTGCGCCAGGGCCATGTCCGGATCGATCAGGCCATTTTTCCAAAGGGACATGGCGTTCTGGATGCCACGAATGACCTGTTTATCGGTGGTAATGGCAAGGTCTTGCACGAGGGAAAAGCAGTCGTCGCTATCCATGATGGAAAAGCGGTCCTTCAAGCCCACGCCATTGGCTTCCTGGCGCAGGATTTTCACGCCCAACGAATGGAAAGTCGACACCGTCAATTGCTTGGCCTGACGCGGCTGTTTTAATAACTTGGCGATACGTTCCTGCATTTCCAGCGCCGCCTTGTTGGTGAAGGTCAACGCGGCGATGGTGCGCGGGTCATAGCCCCGATCTTCGATCAGATGGGCGATCTTTTGCGTGATCACGCGCGTCTTGCCCGAACCGGCGCCCGCCAGCACCAGGCAAGGGCCGTCGAGGTAGGTAACCGCTTCGCTTTGGGGCGCATTCAGACCGAACTGTGGTGCTTTGGACATCAGGGTATTTCCGCAGGGAACAGCAGCCCATTGTAACAGCGTCGCGCAGGCTATTTGCACGGCGGACCATGCCTGAAAAACAGGCATAGTCATTGATATATCGCCATATGCCGTCATCTTGGCCGATTCAATGCGTGCGGCGATGCCACGCCTGGAGTACCATTCCGCCTATATCGCCCGTGCGCGCCCACTTACCGAATGGCAGTCCCATGAAATTTGAACACCTGATTGAAATCAACGATCCATTGAACCCGCTGATCGACACCTTGACTCTGGAACAGGTGTGGCGCGGCCTCGTCTTGCGCGCCGAGTCGCCGAAGCTGTTCGTGCCGCACCTCGACGAGTGCCAGATCAGCGAGCGCAGCGACGCCGGTTTCGCGCGCAGCCTGCGCTATGGCGAACTGGTCATCAACGACAAGGTGGTGCTGATACCGCAACTGCAGGTGCGCTACGAGGTGCCGGCGCAACAGGATATCAGCGCGTCCTCGCTGGTGATGACCATCGAAATGCCCGACGAAGCGAGCATGTGGGTGCGCTTCCAGTACGACGACGGCCACGATGCGGCCACCGACGCGGCCAACGCCCTGTACGACGACTTCCGCCGTTCCGCCTACAAGGAGTCCGATATCGATACGGTGCGCATCATGCGCGAGCTGGCGCTCGAGGGACGGCTCGATGCTGGTCTGCTGAACTAAATCAAACCCGCGCGCTGCGGCCCCACAGCTGATCGGGCCTAAACTGCAGTCCCGCCTGCTCCGCGCTCAGCACTTCGCGAATCGCATGCAAGTCCACACGCGTATCGCGCCGCAGCGGCACGTCCAGGCGCGCGCCGCGAGGGCCGATCAGCGACTGCACGTGCGGCGTAGTGGCATTCAAGCCCTTGCGCGTGACGACGCCGATTTCCCCATTGAGTAGTTTCACGAAAGTGCCGACCGGGTAGATGCCCAGCTCGCGCACCAGCAGCGAGGCCAGCGGCGCATCGAGGGTGGCCTTGTCGGCCATCAGCATTTCGCGCAGGGCCACGTTCGGCAGCAAGGGCTGGCGGTAGCTGCGCTTCGATACGCGCGCGCAATAGCGGTCGGCCAGCATGATCAGGCGCGCGCCGATGCCGATCGCCTCGCCTTGCGTGCCCAGCGGATAGCCGCTGCCATCGATATTTTCATGATGCTGCAGCACGGCTTGCAGCCAGACGGCGTCCGTGACGCCCGCCGCGCGCAGCAAGTCGACACCGGCTTGCGGATGGGCGCGCAAATAGGCGCGTTCCTGCGCGTCCAGCGGCCCCGCCTTGTGCTGGAAATGGGCGTGGCGTTCCAGCATGCCCACATTCATGCTCAGCGCGGCCAGCACCACGCTGCGGATCACGCCGTCATCGAGTTTCAGGGCACGCGCCAGCAGAGCCGTGATGACGGCCGTGTCGACACTGTGGCGCACGGCAAAGTCGCCCGCGCCCTGGTTGTGCAGGATGCAGGCCAGCGCCACGTCGGCGTCCAATGCAACGGCCTCTTCCACCAGCTGCGCCAGCGGCGCGAGGGATACATGGCTGTCCTCCTGCCCGGCGGCAATGACCGGCAAGACGAGGGCCAGGCCAGCCGTGACGAGATTCAGCATGCGCAGGGCCGACGGTGCTTCCGTGGCCGTGCGCGGCACGTCGGCACTGGTATCGGCGATGACGCCGCGCGCCAGCAGCAATGCGATCTGGTTCTCGCTGCTGATGACATGGCCCAGCCTGGCCAGCAAGCCGCCCGTCTCGCTGTGCACGTCCCAGGGCAGGGCCACGCCCAGTGCGAGTTCTCCCGCATAAATGCGCCGAATTTTCACATCGTCTCCGTGTCATCGCCAGCCGCTACCCTTTTTACCATTGCGGCATGGGCGGCATGTGCCAATTGAAATGTTTTTTGCTTTTAATCAATATTTCAATGTGGCAGCGATGATCGCGCAATCATGTGAGCTTGTCTACAAAATTATGTAAATCATAAAGTTGCCTTCAAGGTCCCGGTGTGCAATCGGCGCAGCCGGGCGCGTGTTCCGGGTCTTTTTCCAGGTGCAGCGCCAGTTCGCGCAAGGCCGTGCGCACGCCTTCCTCGATGACGGGGTGATAGAACGGCATCTCGAGCATGGCCGGCACCGTCAGCTGGGCTTGGCAAGCCCAGGCGAGCAGATGGCCCAGGTGTTCCGCCCGTGGGCCGATCAGTTCGGCGCCGAGAAAGCGCTTGCTGCTGAACTCCGCATATACGCGCAGCAAGCCCTGGTTTTGCAGCATCACGCGGCTGCGGCCCTGGTTGCCGAACGACACGGCGCCGACGGCGAAGCGGCCCGCGTGGCTCACGCACAATTGCTGGTACGTGGCACCCACGGTGGCGATCTGCGGTTCCGTGAAGGCAATCGTCAACGGCGTGCGGCGCAAGCCCGATTTGACGTCAGGAAAGCGCGCCGCGTTGTCGCCCGCGATGCGGCCCTCGTCGGCCGCTTCAGGCAGCAACGGCAGTTCGTTATCGGCATCGCCGGCGATGAAGATGGCGCTCTTGCCGCACTGCATGGTATGCCGGTCATGCAGGGGAATGCCGTGACGGTCGAGCTCGATTTGCGCCGCCTCCAGGCCGATCTTGTCCACGTTCGGCGCGCGGCCGATGGCGGCCAGCACATACTCGAACTGCTCGGTTTTTTCCACGCCGGCGTCATCGCGGCTGGTCAGCAAGATGCCGCTGCCGTCAGGCGTTTTTGTCATGTGCGCGACCTTGGTCATGAAACGGATATCGAGTTCGCGCGCCAGCACGGCATCCGCCTCGCGCAGCACCAGCGGGTCCGTCAGCTGCGCGACTTTATTGCCGCGCGCAAACAAGGTCACGCGCACGCCCAAGCGGGCCAGCGCCTGGCCCAGTTCCAGGCCGATGACGCCGCTGCCAACCACGGCCACCGAGCTGGGCAAATCCGTCCACTCGAACACGGCGTCGCTGGTGATGAGGCGCTCGCCCGCCGCCTGCCACTCGGGCGGCACGATCGGCGTGGAACCGGTGGCGATCACCACGCTGGCGGCCTCGACGATCGTATGCTCATCCACCTGCAGCTTGCCTGGGCCGATGAAGCGCGCATGGCCGCGCAGTTTTTCTTCGTCGGGAATCGCATTGACGCCGTCGAGCACGAAGCCGACAAAGCGGTCGCGCTCGCTGCGCACCCTGGCCATCACTTGCCGGCCATCGATGCGCACGGGGCCCGGATGCACGCCGAAACCGGGCGCGGCAGCTACCGCATGGGCCGCCTCGGCCGCCGCGATCAGGAGTTTGCTGGGCATGCAGCCCACGCGTGCACAGGTCGTACCGTACGGCCCGCTTTCGATCATCAGCACGCGCTTGTCATGCATGCGCGCCGCCCTGTGCGCCGTCATGCCGGCCGTGCCGCTGCCGATCACGGCCACATCCACTTGTATCGTCTTCATGGTGCTATCCATCCACTGAGGTTGCTCACAGCGTTCGATACTACCCGTTTGCCGAAAATAAGGTTTTACTTTGCAGCAATATATGCATTAGTATAACTAATCATTTTCAAAATTTATAAGCTGAGCTAATGGGATCACTCGATTATCGCGCGCTGGCCGTGCTGGACGCCGTGGCCAGTCATGGCAGTTTCGACAAGGCCGCCCTGGCGCTGGGCATCACCCAGTCGGCCGTCTCGCAGCGCATCAAGGCGCTGGAAGACGCCAGTGGGCGATTGCTGATCATCCGTGGCCAGCCCGCCGTGCCGACGGGCCTGGGCCAGCGCCTGATCGTGCATCACCGCAACGTCAAGCTGATGGAAGCGTCGCTCGACATCGACCTTGGCAACAGCGTCAGCATGCCGGAAATCGCCATCGCCATCGATGCCGACAGCCTGGCCACGTGGTTTCCCGACACCTTGCCGGCCCTGCTGGCGCCGCCGCGCTGCCAGCTCGACGTACGGCTGGCCGACAGCGACAGCGCCCTGCAAATGGTGCGCGACGGCTCCGTGTTTGGCTGCGTCGCAGCCGAGTCCGGCACAGCGATCGACGCGGCGGCGGCCACCAGCGTCACGCCGCTGGGTGCCTTGCGCTATGTCTGCGTGGCGACACCCGTGTTTGCCGGGCACTGGTTCGGCGATGGTTTTATTGCCGAGGCGGTGCAACTGGCGCCGGCCGTCGTGGGCCAGCACAGCTTGCTGGCGCGTTTCCTCGCTGAACAATTGAGCATGCGTGAACCATTCCCCCACCATACCTTGCCGGTGGAAACGGCGCGCCGCGGCTGCGTCCAGGATGGCCTGGCCTACGGCCTGATGCCGCAGCGCCTGGCCGCGCCAGCGCTGGCGACGGACCGTCTCGTGGATCTGATGCCGGGCAGCACCCTCGACGTAGCACTGAGCTGGCACTCCTGGACCCTGGACACGCCGTTTACCAAGCTGCTGTCGGAACAGATCGTCAAGTCGGCGCGCGATTACCTGCAGTAATCAGATATCGAGCGGGTCCACTTCCAGCGACCATTTCACGCGCGTCTTCAGGGCGCGCAGCTCGGCTAACCATTCCTTCAAGAACGTCTGCAGCGCGGGCCGCGAGGGCGATTCCAGCAGCAGCTGGGCGCGGTCCACGTTGTAGACGCGCGTCATGCTCATGGGAATCGGGTCATTGATGGTCACCTGCGGGTGTTCCATGCACTCTTTCGCCGCCTGCAGGAATTCGATGGCCGTGGCCAGCTCGGGTGCCTCGGCGCGCAGCAGGGCCTGGAACAGGTAGGGCGGCAGCGCCGCCTGCGCCCGCTCTTCCAGCAAGGTGGTGGCGAAATGGTCGTAATCGTGGTTGACGACGGCGTCGTACAGCGGATGGCGCGCATAGCGCGTCTGGATCAGCACTTCACTGACGCTGCCCCCTTCCGTCTGCGCGGCCCGCCCGGCGCGGCCCGCCACCTGCATCAGCTGGGCGAACAGCCGTTCGCTGGCGCGGTAATCCTGCGAAAACAGGGCCGTGTCCGGATTCAAGATGCCGACCAGGGTCAGCTTTTTGAAATCGTGGCCCTTGGCCACCATCTGCGTGCCGATCAGAATATCGACTTCGCCCCGGTGCACGGTGTCGAACGCTTCCTGCGCGCTGCCCTTCTTGCGCGTGGAATCGGCGTCGATGCGCAAAATCCGCGCCTCGGGAAACAATTGCTGCAAGCCCTCTTCCACGCGCTGCGTGCCGCGTCCCAGCGGCTGCAAGTCGACGTTGCCGCAGGTGGGGCAATGGCGGGGAATGCGCAGTTCCAGGCTGCAATGGTGGCAGCGCAAGCGGTGTTCGGGTTTGTGCAGCACCATGAACGAGGTGCAGCGCGTGCAATTGCTAATCCAGCCGCACGATTCGCAACAGATGACGGGCGAATAGCCGCGCCGGTTCAGGAACAGCAACGACTGCTCCCCGCGCTCCATGCGCAGTTTCAAGGCGGCTACCAGATGCGAAGTCAGGCCATCTTTCGGCTTGTCGCGCTCCATGTCCAGGATCTTGACACGCGGCAATACCGCATTCCTGACGGCCCGTTCGCGCAATTCCAGCTTGCGATAGCGCCCCGTCTGTGCGTGGTGCCAGCTTTCCAGCGACGGTGTGGCCGAACCGAGCACGATCGGAATCTGCAATTGCCAGGCGCGCCACACGGCCAGGTCGCGCGCGGAATAGCGCAAGCCTTCCTGCTGCTTGTAGGAAGGATCGTGCTCCTCGTCGATGACGATCAGTTTGAGCTTCGGCAACGACGCCAGGATGGCCAGCCGCGTGCCGAGCACGATGCGCGCCTGGCCCTGGTGGGCGGCCAGCCAGTGCAGCATGCGCTCGCCCTCGGACAGGCTGCTATGCAGGGTCGCCAGCATGACGCCGGGAAAGCGCGCGCGGATATTGCCTTCCAGCTGGGGCGTGAGGTTAATTTCCGGCACCAGAATCAGGATTTGCGCATCGTCCTCGCGCGCCAGCACCTGGGCGCAAGCTTGCAGATACACTTCCGTCTTGCCACTGCCCGTCACGCCGTACAGCAGGGTCGGCTTGAAGCCCTGGGCGCCGCCGATGGCGTCCGCCGCTTCCTGCTGGGCGGCATTCAGGGCCGGCATGTTCAGCGGCGTGCCGTCGTGCGCGTCGGCCAGCTTGCCCAGCTTCTTGATGGCGCGGTCGAGCGCCACGGTGGTGAGCACGCGCAAATTTTTCGGCAAACCGGGCAGCGCTACTTCACCGAGCGGGCGCTGGTAGTAATCGGCGGCAAAGGCGGCCAGCGCCAGCCACTGTGCCGACAGCGGCGCCAGCTGGCTGCGCACGGCCAGCACGTCCTTCAATTTCGCGGCGGGCACGTCGGTGCTGTCGGAGACGCCGACGATCAGCCCCATCACTTCGCGCCGGCCGAAGGGCACCAGCGCCAGCTGTCCCACTTGCGGCAGCGGCGCGGCAACGTCCGCACCGGCATCGGCCGCCGCGTTCCAGCGGTAGTCGAACAGGGCGTTCAAGGGCGTGTCGAGCGCGATTTTCAGGATGCACGACGTCAAAATGCACTGCGACATGGGGGATGGGCCTATCTCAATAAAAAAACGCGCCGCAGGGTCGGTGGCGCGCGGGATGTCCGGCATCAAGCCAGCGGGCCATGATACTTGTTTCGCCCATCAAACACCTAACGGCAGGCAGGACAGCGTGTCATCGTGCCTGAAGAAAATTCTGTGGATAACTTTGTGGACAAAGCAAAATTAACTTTCAGAAAAATGTGGACAGAAAATTTCGATCGCCGTCAAGAGCAGTACGCAAGAAAAATTAATCTTTTAAAATCAATGGCTTAAAAATTGATGCCCGGGAAGCCATAAATCCACAGGGCATTTCCGCTGCTGTGCATAACTGAACCATTTGTAATGTATTTATACAGAAATCAGCACCGTTTTGATGCATGCGATCCGCAAAAATACGGGAGGAATGAAGCAAAGTTGACAATTGCCGGGCAAGCGTTCGTTTTTAGCTGACGAGCGGCGAAACATTGTTCAATTATCATGCACTGCAACATGCACTTCAGGTGAAACCTGAACATCGGCGCTAAGTATCGGTTAACAAAATACTTTTCAATTTTATCCACAGAATCTGTTGATAACTTTGTGGACAATGAAGGAATAAGGCAAGCGAACGAAAGAATAACCTTATCAATAGCAACAAAGTCCGCCGAACAATGTATTTTTTATGTCTTAATAATCAAGCACTTGCAGAGCGCCTCCGGGCATGGCTTTTACACTGCCTCTTATTTCCGCAGCAAAAAAAATTGTGCATAAGTCGGTATTTCTTGCTACGGCGCAGCAAAGAAAAAGGCAGGCTTCCGCTGGAAAGCCTGCCTTGACTTGCCCCTGAACCAGGGGGAAGCGAATACTTACTGGCCGCTGCGCATGGCGCGGCTCATGCTGTGCACGGCTTCCACCATGGCTGCCACGGATTCCGGCGGCGTGAACTGGGAAATGCCATGGCCCAGGTTGAACACGTGGCCCGTGCCTGCCGATGGCGCGCCAAACGCGTTGAGCACTTTCGCCACTTCGGCGCGGATCTGATCCGGGCTGGCAAACAGGATGGCCGGGTCGAGATTGCCCTGCAAGCCCACTTTATGGCCGACCAGCTGGCGCGCGCGCGTCAGGTTGACGGTCCAGTCCAGGCCCACGGCATCGGCGCCGATGTCGGCGATCTGCTCGATCCACTGGCCGCCGCCCTTGGTAAACACGATGGCGGGAATCTTGACGCCATCCTTGTCGCGTTTCAGCTGCGCCACCACTTGCTGCATGTAGGCCAGCGAGAATTCCTGGTAGGCGCCGTCAGCCAGCGCACCACCCCAAGAGTCGAAAATCATCACGGCTTGCGCGCCGGCATCGATTTGCGCATTCAGATATTGCGCCACGGAGGTGGCGTTGATGGCCAGGATGTGGTGCATCAGGTCCGGGCGGTTGTACAGCATCTTCTTGATGGTATGGAACTCTTTCGAGCCGCCGCCTTCCACCATGTAGCACGCCAGGGTCCACGGGCTGCCGGAAAAACCGATCAGCGGCACGCGGCCATTGAGTTCCGTGCGGATTTGTGTGACGGCCTTGAAAACGTAGTCGAGCGACTCCAGGTCCGGCACTTGCAGCGCCTTCACGTCCTGTTCCGTGCGCAGCGGACGCTCGAACTTCGGCCCTTCGCCATCGGCGAAATACAGGCCCAGGCCCATGGCGTCAGGCACCGTCAGGATGTCGGAGAACAGGATGGCCGCGTCGAGCGGGAAGCGCTCCAGGGGCTGCAAGGTCACTTCCGTGGCGTAATCGGGATTCTTTGCCAGACCCAGGAAAGAGCCGGCCCGCTCGCGCGTGGCGCGGTATTCGGGCAAATAGCGGCCCGCCTGGCGCATCAGCCAGACGGGAGTGTGCTCGGTCGGCTGGCGCAGCAGGGCGCGCAGGAAAGTATCATTCTGGAGCGGAGCAAATTGTGGCATGGCAGGCAATCGAGCTTGGAGAAGCGGTATTATCGCATCCAATCGCTGCCATTTCATTGATTCCGGTGCCGCTTTGCAGCATTTGCCACGCACAGCGATGACTTTCGTTGTGCCTGCCCTTCCATTATGATGATGCACGCCGCCGCGCGCCCTGACCCTGCCTGGCGGCCCTTGATTCCCTCACTACACGGAGCCCGCATGACCTCGACCGCATCCAGCACCCCTTATGGCATCTGGCCATCGCCGATCAGCGCGGCCATCGTCGCCGCCGGCGCCTCGCCGCTGACGCAGCTGGCCCTGGGGGGGGCGGATGGCACCGACGTGTTCTGGCTGGCCGGGCGCGCCAGCGAGGCGGGCCGCAACACCCTGCTGCGCCAGCGCGGCGCCAAGGTTGATGAATTGACGCCGGCGCCGTTCAACGTGCGCACCCGCGTGCATGAATACGGCGGCGGCGCGTATGCCGTGGCCGGCAATACCGTATATTTTTCGCATTTCGCCGACAATTGCCTGTACCGCGTAACCGGCGACGGCGCGCCGGAAGCGTTCACCACGGGCGGCAACACGCGCCACGCGGACTTCGTTGTCGATGCGGCCCGTGCCCGCCTGATCGCCGTGCGCGAACAGCACCCGGCAGAAGGCCATGCGCATCCGGAAAACAGCCTGGCGGCCGTCGGCTTCGACGGGCGCGAAACGGTGCTGGCGCGCGGTCACGATTTTTATGCGGCGCCGCGTTTGTCGCCGGACGGCAGCCAGCTGGCCTGGATCAGCTGGGACCACCCGCGCCTGCCGTGGCAAGGCACGGAACTGTGGCTGGCCGACGTGCAGGCGGACGGCACCCTCGGCTCGCCACGCCTGATCGCCGGCGGCGCGCGCGAATCGATTTGCCAGCCGGAATGGTCGCCGAACGGCTTGCTGCACTTCGTTTCCGACAGCAGCGGCTGGTGGAATTTGTACCGCCTGCACGGCGCCGACATCGAGGCGCTGTGCCCGATGGAAGCGGAATTTGCCACGCCGCACTGGACCTTCGGCGGCAGCATGTACGGTTTTCTTTCCGACGACGAGATCGTCTGCACGTATATCCAGGCCGGCGTCAGCTACCTGGCGCAATTGAACGTGGCGGCGGCCAAGCTCGAGCCGATACCGCACCCGTACCAGGAAATCCGCGAACTGCGCGTGGGCCCCGGCTTCGTCGCGCTCTTGGGCGGCAGCCCGACCATCGCGCTGGAACTGGCGCGCATCGATTTGTCCAACCATGAGCTGGAAGTGCTGGCGCAGTCGATCGCACAATTGCCCGCGCTCGAGTATTTGTCCGTGCCGCGCAGCTTGAGTTTCCCAAGCAGCAATGGCCGCACGGCTTACGCCTTCTTTTATGCGCCCACCAATGGCGACGTACAGGCGCCCGCGGGAACCTTGCCGCCCGTCATCGTCATCAGCCACGGCGGCCCCACCAGCATGGCCAGCAATACCTTGAAACTGGCGACGCAGTACTGGACCAGCCGCGGCATCGGCGTGCTCGACGTCAACTATGGCGGCAGCAGCGGCTTCGGCCGCGAATACCGCGACGCGCTGCGCGGGCAATGGGGCATCGTCGACGTGGAAGACTGCATCGCCGGCGCGCGCTACCTGGTCGCCAACGGCCTGGCCGACCCGGAACGCCTGATCATCCGCGGCGGCAGCGCGGGCGGCCTGACGACCCTGTGCGCGTTGACGTTCCACGACGTCTTCAAGGCCGGCGCCAGCTACTATGGCGTATCCGACCTGAAGGGCCTGGATGACGATTCGCACAAGTTCGAATCGCGCTACACCGATTACCTGATCGCTTCGCAGCCGCAAGCCGAGGCCCTGTACCGCGAGCGCTCGCCCATCCACCACACGGATAAACTGTCGCGCCCGATGATCTTCTTCCAGGGCCTCGACGACAAGGTCGTGCCGCCGCAGCAGTCGCAGCTGATGGTCGACGCCCTGCAGGCGCGCGGTGTGCCTGTCGCGTACGTGCCGCTCGAAGGCGAGGGGCACGGCTTCCGCAAGGCGGAAAACATCGTGCGCACCCTGGACGCGGAACTGTATTTCTACCAGCGCGTGTTCGGCCTGCCCGTGGCGGCCGGCGAACAGCCCGTCCACATTGCCAATTTGCCCGCATGACAGACCAGCTCTTGCTTGACGAATTTGCCGCCCTGGAGCAGCACGAACAGATGATCCTGGCCCTGCTGGCCATCGCTGGCGAACCGGTGGGCAAGCATGCCGTGTATGAACACTTGCAGCGCGCCAATGTCGTCGAGCCGGATGGCACGCCGTTCGCCCTGCTCACCGTCACGAACATGCTGCAGCATTTGACGCGGCACGCGCTGGCATCCGAAGTGGTGGGACGGGGCTTTGCCTGCGAAGCGAAATTGCGCTGGCCCGCCATGCGCGCCGCCATCGAGCACCTGGTGTTTCGGGACCTGTGCCAGGCCATCGAGCTGATCAACCCCGTGCGCCGCAACTGGGATGGCTATGTGGAATTGCGCAGCTACCGGCAAGGCGTGGCGCGCCTGCGCATCGCCCTGCTGCGCAACGACGAAGTGCGCCACGTGGCCGCCATTCTGGCCGCCTGCATGGCGTGCTATGAAGCGCAACAGCTGCATCCGCTGATCGAGATTTTCGGCCGGCCGTTCGAGCCGGAAATGCTGTCTTTCGTCATGCCGCAGCTGCAGGATGACATCCTCGCCGTGCTGCTGGGCAACGCCCCGCGCGAACCGGGCACGGCGCACGCCATCCGCACGTATGCGCGCGCCCACCACGCGCGCCAGGCGGCCGCCGGCGACCATATCGGCGCCGCCCTGCCGCTGGCCTTGGCCGAAGACGCCCTGCTGTGCGGCGAACTCGACGCGGCTGCCCGCTACCTGGCGGGCCAGCAGGGGCCGCAGGCGCTGTTTGTCGACAGCAGCATCGCCTTGTTGCGCGGCGAACATGCGCACGCCGTGCCCGGCTACGAAACGGCCTTGAAGGGACTGCGCAAGGAAGCGGGCAAGCGCAAGCTGTGCTTTACGGGCATCGGCGGTCACCTGTACGTGCTGGCCCTGCTGCGCGGCAACGACGCCAAGCTGCTGAAAAACGCGGAAACCTATCTCGATATCGCGCTGCACGCGCAGCCGAACCACGACAGCATCGTCTACCAGCAACTCAATACCTTGCGCCTCGTGCGTGCCGGCGTGCAGCAGGCGGAAAGCATCCCCACGCGCAGCTGGGAAACGGGACTGCAGGCACAGCTGTTCCAGGCCTTGCTGTACTACTGGCTGGCGCTACCACAACTGGCCGAACGCAAGGACCAGCTGCGAGCGCTGGTGCAGCAAGCGGACGCCGCCGGCTACGATTTGATCGCGGCGCAGGCGGCCGGCCTGCTGGGCTTGATGGGCGAACCGCAGCAGGAGCGCTATGCCACGGCCAAGCGGGCGCAGCACGGCCTGACGGACATGGCGCCGTGGTTCGAACGCCAGGAAGCGTGGCAGCGCCAGCTGAGCGCGCTCATCAACCTGCAGCAGAGCGCCCCCGCCGAAGCACTGGGCGGCGTGTCGCGGCTCGTATGGCTGGTGGCGTTCGATCCGCGCTTTGGTCTCACGGCAGTGGAAGTGCGCGAGCAGAAACGCGACGCACGGGGCGGCTGGAGCAAGGGCCGCGCCATGGGTCTCAAACGCCTGGCCGAGGAAGCGGGCGACATCGATTTCCTCACGCCGCAAGACGCACGCGCGGCCGGCAGCATCGCGCCGTTCAAACAATACTATTCATCGGCGCCCCGCTATGAAGTCGAGCTCGACAAGGCCGCCATCTTGCTCGTCGGCCACCCGCTCGTGTTCTGGCTCGACAACCCCGACACGCGCGTGGAACTGATCGCCGGCGCGCCCGAACTGCTGATCAAGTCGCATGAGGGGCAGCTGTGGCTGGGCATGCAGCCGCCCCTGCCCGACAGCGGCAGCAATGTCGTGGTGCAGCGCGAGACGCCGACGCGCCTGCGCGTCGTGCACATCCTCGACGAGCACCGGCGCATCGGCGCCATCGTGGGCCTGGGCCTGTCCGTGCCGCTGCATGCGGAAAAACAGGTGATGCAGGCGATCGGCGCCATCTCGTCCATGGTCACCGTGCAGTCCGATATCGGCGGCGGCGCCGGCGACGCGGAAGCGATCACGGCCGACCACCGCCTGCACGTGCATTTGCTGCCCTACCAGCAGGGTCTCAAGATGCAAATTCTCGTGCGGCCATTGCTCGACAACGGCGCCTATTACGCACCGGGCAGCGGCGCCGAAAGCGTGTTTGCCGACGTGGCGGGCCGGGCCGTGCAGGCGCGGCGCGACCTGAACGCGGAACGCGAAGCGCAGCGCCAGCTGATCGGGAAATGTCTGGTGCTGGAAGAGGCGGAAGAAGAGCATGGCGAGTGGCTGCTGGGCCAGCCTGCCTTGGGCCTGCAATTGCTGGTCGAGCTGCAGGCACTCGACCCGACCGGCATGGTATTGGCGTGGCCCGAAGGCGAAACCATGCGCGTGTCGAAACGCATCGACAGCGGCCAGATGCGCCTGAATATCAAGAGCGAAAAAGACTGGTTTGCCGCGAGCGGCGAAGTGCAGATCGATGAAGACAAGGTGATGGATTTGCGCGCCCTGCTCGACTTGATGCAGAACAATAAAAGCCGCTTCGTGGCCTTGGGCGACAACCAGTTCCTGGCCCTCAGCGACGAACTGCACCGGCGCCTGTCGGAACTGGCCGCATATGGCGAGGCGCATGCCGATGGCGTGCACATCCACCCGCTGGCCGCGTTTGCGCTGGAAGAGCTGGCCAACGACGCGGGCGGCGTGAACGCCGACAAATTGTGGCGCGAACACTTGCTGCGCCTGCGCGCGCTCGACGACTATCAACCGCAGCTGCCCAGCACCTTGCAGGCGGACTTGCGCGACTACCAGCTGGCCGGTTACGAATGGCTGGCGCGCCTGGCGCACTGGGGCGTGGGCGCCTGCCTGGCCGACGACATGGGCCTCGGCAAGACCTTGCAAGCGCTGGCCCTGATCCTGGCGCGCGCGCCGAACGGCCCCACCCTCGTCGTCGCCCCCACGTCCGTGTGCATGAACTGGATCAGCGAAGCGCAGCGCTTCGCGCCCACCTTGAACATCAAACTGTTCGGCAGCGGCGACCGCGCCGACATGCTCGATACATTGCAGCCGTTCGACGTGGTGGTGGCCAGCTATGGCTTGCTGCAGCAGGAGGCAGCCATGTTTGCCGGCGTGCACTGGCATACGATCGTGCTCGACGAAGCGCAGGCGATCAAGAATGGCGCGACCAAGCGCTCGCAAGCCGTGATGGCCCTGCAAGGCGATTTCCGCATGGTAGCCAGCGGCACGCCGCTGGAAAACCATTTGGGCGAATTGTGGAACCTGTTCCGCTTCATCAACCCGGGTTTGCTGGGCACCCTCGACCAGTTCAACCTGCGCTTCGCCGGTCCCATCGAAAAAGATCAGGACAAGCGGGCGGCGGCCGGCGCGCGCTTGCGCTTGCGCCGCCTGATCGCACCGTTCATCTTGCGCCGCACGAAGACGCAAGTGCTGTCGGAATTGCCGTCGCGCACGGAAATCGTGCTGGAAGTGGAATTGTCGCCGCAGGAAACGGCGCTGTATGAATCCTTGCGCCGCGAAGCACTGGAAAAGCTGGCCATGGTGGAAGGGCCGGCATCCAAGAAGGCGATCCAGATCCTGGCCGAGATCATGAAGCTGCGCCGCGCCTGCTGCAATCCGCAACTGGTGGCGCCGGAATTGGGCCTGGCCAGCAGCAAGCTGGCCGCCTTCGCGCAACTGCTATCGGGCTTGCTGGAAAACCGCCATAAGGTGCTCGTCTTCAGCCAGTTCGTCGACCATCTGACCCTGATCCGCCAGCATCTCGAGCAGCATGGCGTGCGCTATCAGTATCTCGACGGCAGTACGCCGATGCAGGAACGCAAGCGCCGCGTCGATGCTTTCCAGGCGGGCGACGGCGATGTCTTCCTCATCAGCCTGAAGGCGGGCGGCATGGGCATCAATTTGACGGCCGCCGATTACGTGATCCACATGGACCCGTGGTGGAACCCGGCCGTGGAAGACCAGGCCTCGGACCGCGCCCACCGCATGGGGCAATTGCGCCCCGTCACCATCTACCGCCTGGTGGCCAAGCACACGATCGAGGAAGGCATCGTCGAATTGCACCAGCACAAGCGCGACCTGGCCGACAGTCTGTTGGAAGGCAGCGATGCGGCCGCGCGCATGTCGGCCAATGACATGCTGGGCATGCTGCAAGAGGGGTTGAAGCGATGAGATTGAAAAAATGAGCGGCGCCGCCGCGTTCCATGCGATGATCCATTTTCCCTGTTGCCCTCCCACGCCATGACCGACTACATCGCCACCAGCGCCGGCCAGCGCGCCACCTTTTTGTGCGGCAAATCCTGGACCGCCTATGTCAGCACCTTCCTCATTGCCGTGCTGCTGTTTTTTGCCGCCCTGCCGCTGGCCTTCAAGTACAACACGCGCGCCGCCTTCATCGTGCTGGTCGGCTCGGCCCTGATCGTCGGCTACCGCCTGCTGACGATACGCAGCTACCAGCTGTACATTGATGAGGCGGGCGTGTGGCTGGCATCCGGCATCTTGCCGTGGAAAAAGAAACTGACGGGCGTCAAATGGCGCGACATGGATGAAGCCGTCTATGAAACGAACTTCTGGAGCTGGCTGTTCCAGTCCTACACGGTGCGCGTCAGCCAGCGCTACAAGCAGGAAACGGAAATCCACGCCACCGGCATGGCGCGCGGCAAGGATGCCGTGGCTGCCATCAATGCGCGCCACCAGGAACTGCTGCACGGCAGCGCCATCGTCGTCTAGCGCCGCAGGGGCAATTAGTGCTAATCTTTGGGCCGCCCAGGCAAGCAAGGCCAACCTTTCAATAGTCGTTTGTTACTTATATTATCAGTTTATTATTTTCTGATGATGGCAAACGACAAAATATTCAAGAGATAAACTATGCTGATAAAAAATAAAGTTGCGCTCGCCGCATTGATGATGGCCTTTACCCTGACACCGGCCAGCGCCGCGAAGAAGCCGCAGAAAAACGGCAAGGCCAGCACCAGCAGCAAGAAGAAAACCGTCGCCAAGAAAGCGGCCGTCGTCACGGCGGCAACGGCAGCCACGGTCGCGGCCGTCGCCAGCGAGAACAGCAGCGACCGCTCCATGAATAACCTGAGCGGCCAGTTCCTCACGGCCCTGTGGCGCCTGGACCCGGAAAGCGCGATTTCCGTCGGCAAGTACGATGGCGCCGCCAACCTGAGCATTCCCGACGCGGCCAGCCGCCAGAAGCAACTGGCCTTCATCGAAGAATGGCTGGGCAAGTTCGGCAAGCTCAATGCCGGCAAAATGTCGGACAAGCAACGTACCGACCTGGCCTTGCTGACGAATAAACTGCAATCGGACCGCTGGTATCTGACCACCTTCCGTGAATTCGAATGGAATCCCGCCCAGTACAACGTGGCCGGTTCCATCGACTTCATCCTGAACACGGAATACGCGGCCCAGCCGCAGCGCCTGCGCACCTTGCTCAAGCGCATCGCCACCGTGCCGCAATACTATGCGGCCGCGCGCGCCAGCATCGTCAACCCCACGCGCGAACACACGCAGCTTGCCATCGCCCAGAGCGCAGGCGTGCTCAGCGTGCTTGACGACTTGAACAAGACGGCACAGGGTTCCATCCTGACGCCGGCGGAAAAACAGCTGTACAACGCGCGCATCGCCGCGGCCCGCACGGCCGTGCAAGGCTATGCGGCCTGGCTGACGGAACAGGATGCGGCGCTGGCGCAGAACGGCAACGCGCGCTCCTTCCGCATCGGCAAGGATTTGTACGAACAGAAATTCGCCTACGATATCCAGGCCAGCGTAAGCGCCGAGCAGATGTACCAGAAAGCCCTGGCCGCGCGCGAAAAGCTGCTCGAGCACATGGATAGCCTGTCCGACGAGCTGTGGGTGAAAACCATGGGCGCCACGGCCAAGCCGGCGGACCGTACGGCGAAGATCGGCATGGTGATCGACAAGCTGTCGAGCAACCACGTGGCGGCCGCCGATTTCGTGCCGGAAATCCGCCGCCAGATCCCGGAATTGCAGGAATGGGTGACCAGCCACAACCTGCTGACGATGGACCCGAAAAAGCCCCTGGTCGTGCGTGAAACGCCCGCTTACCAGCGCGGCGTGGCCGGCGCCAGCATCGAGGCGCCCGGCCCGTACCGCCCGCAAGACCGTACCTATTACAACGTGACGCCGCTCGATGGCGAAACGCCGGAACAGGCGGAAAGCAGCTTGCGCGAATACAACCACTGGATCTTGCAGATCCTGAACATCCATGAAGCCATCCCCGGCCATTACACGCAGCTCGTGTATGCCAACAAATCGCCGTCGCTGGTCAAGTCCATCTTCGGCAACGGCGCCATGATCGAAGGCTGGGCCGTGTATGGCGAGCGCATGATGCTCGAATCGGGCTATGGCAACAACGCACCGGAAATGTGGCTGATGTATTCGAAGTGGAACTTGCGCAGCGTCACCAACACCATCCTCGATTACAGCGTGCACGTGCTGGGCATGACGGAAGCGCAGGCGCTCGACCTGCTGACGCGCCAGGCCTTCCAGACCCAGCGTGAAGCCAAGGAGAAATGGCGCCGTGTGCAGCTGAGCTCGGTGCAACTGACCAGCTATTTCAGCGGCTACAGCGAAATCATGGACTTGCGCGAACAGCGCAAGCAAGCACTGGGCAGCAAGTTCGTGCTGAAGGATTTCCACGAGCAATTCCTCAGCTACGGCAGCGCGCCCGTGAAAGTCATCAAGGAACTGATGAATTAACTCGTACGCATTCTTTCCTTGCAAAGGGCGCCGCGGCGCCCTTTTTGCATGCGTTTGCGCCACCGCAAACCGCCGGCATCCCGGTCCATTACGCTGACGGGAAGGCAGGCGCCACCGCACTCCTCACTGGCAATTGCCGATTTTCCTGCTAGGCTGGATACAGGAGCGTCCATGCATATGCCCATCCAGTTCGACACCCTCGATTACGCCAAACGCCTCGCCTCGGCCGGCGTGCCCACGCAGCAGGCGGAAGCCCATGCGACGGCCTTGGGCGACGTACTGGGTTCGGCTGTCGTCGTGCATGGCGAACTGGCGGCGCTGGAGCGCAATCTGCTGGGGGAAATCAAGCTGGTGTCGCACAACGTCGATACCAGGGTGGGCGCCCTGGAGTTGAAGATCGATGCGCTGGAAGTCAGGCTCAATAGCAGAATAGATACGTTGGAACAGAAGAGMAATAGCAGAATAGATACGTTGGAACAGAAGTTCGATGCCAGATTCGATAACTCCGAGCACAAATTCGACGCCCGCCTGGAACGCCTGGACTTGCGCCATGGCGCGGACATGAAACACGTGTACTGGATGATGAGCACCCTGATCTTGCTCAATCTGGGCATCCTCAGCAAACTGATGCTGCAGTAAGCACCTGCTAACTGATCTGGCAATAAAAAAGCCGCTGCTCCCGAAGGAGGCCAGCGGCTTTTGCCTGTATGTGTAGTCAATCGTCTAGGACACTTCTTCCGGCGCCTGGGTTGCCTTGACGAAGATGGGCGCTACCAGCAGGCCCAGCTCGAACAACAGGCACATCGGGATGGCCAGCGAGAACTGGCTGACGACGTCCGGCGGCGTGACGATGGCGGCAATCACGAAGGCGCCGACGATGATGTAGGGACGCACTTCCTTGAGTTTCGCAATAGAAACAATGCCCATGCGCACGAGGATCACCACCACCACGGGCACTTCGAACGTGGCGCCAAAGGCCAGGCACATCGACATGACGAAATCGAGGTAGTTTTCGATATCGGGCGTGACGGCGATCGACGATGGCGAAAAGTCGCTGATGAAGTGGAAGACGCGGCCAAACACAAAGAAATAGCAGAAGGCCACGCCAGACATGAACAGCAGGGAAGACGAAATGACGAGCGGCGCGATCAGGCGCTTTTCATGCGTGTACAGGCCGGGGGCGATAAACGCCCACATCTGGTACAGCACCCAGGGCAAGGCGACGATGAAGGCGATCACCAGGGTCACTTTCATCGGCACCAGGAACGGCGAAATGACGCCGGTGGCGATCATTTTCGAGCCGGCCGGCAGCGAGGCGATCATCGGCGCCGCGATAAAATCGTAGATCTGTGAGGGGCCGGGCCAATAGAACAGTACGGCGCAGACGACGGCGATGCCGATCGACGCCTTGACCAGGCGGTTGCGCAGTTCGACCAGATGCGAGATAAAAGTTTCTTCCACCGGGGATTTGCTACTCATGAGTAAAAGGAGGAGGAACTGGCGCGCGGACGGAAGCGCGCCACACGGGCGGCCGCCGACTGCACGTGCAGCTTGCCGCCATGGCGCTGCTTGTACCAGCCAGGGATGGCGGAATTGCGCACCAGCTTTTTGCGGCGGAATTCGCGCGCCTTGCGGGCCAGGTCTTCATTGGTGGCGCGCAGCATGGCTTCATGGGGATCGTGATGCCCGTCATACGAACTCGAATCGCCGCGCCAGGCGTTTTCCACCTCGGCCAGGTTGCCGGAAATCGAGTTTTCCACGCCATGCATGGATTTCTCCACGCTTTGCTTGACGGAATGGGCCGCATCCTGCACTTCCTTCTGCAGGTTTTTCAGCTCTTCCATTTCAATCTCGCGCGAGACTTCGGATTTCACCTGGTTCAGATAGCGTTGCGCGCGGCCATACAGGGTACCGGCCATGCGCGCCACTTTCGGCAACTTTTCAGGGCCGATGACTATCAACGCAACCACGCCGATGATGGCGATTTTAGAGAGACCGAGATCGATCATAAGCGGACAAGGGCCGTTACCGGACGAGGCAAGCGCCCCGCCACGCTATCAGGACTTGCTTTTCTCTTTCGTCTCGACGTCGATGGTGCTTTTGTCGGCCACTTGCGATGGCGCAGCAGGAGGGGTATTGGCTGCCGGGGCGTCATCTTCGCCCTTGACGCCATCCTTGAAGCCTTTGACGGCCTTGCCGATATCACCGCCGATATTGCCCAGTTTCTTGGTGCCGAAGACCAGCATCACAATGACCAGAACGATCACCCAGTGCCAAATACTCAATGAACCCATCACATTCTCCTTGCGGGACGGTGCCCGAATAGCGTCAACCAATGCCGGTAGTATACACGTGAACCCGGCGCGCAGCGAAATCAGTGTTGGCCGCGCCAGGGACGGGGACCGCCGTACACGTGCATGTGCAGGTGATACACCTCTTGCCCGCCGTTCGGGCCGCTGTTGATCATGGTCTTGAAGCCGCCGGCAGGTGCGCCATCGGCGTCATACGTGACGGCGCAACCGAACTCGGCAGCAAGTTTCGGCGCCAGACGCAGCAGCTTGCCCAGCATGTCCGTATGGCTGTCGTCGCAATCGGACAGGCTGGCCACGTGGCGCTTCGGGATCAGCAGCAGGTGCACGGGGGCGGCCGGGTTGATATCCTTGAAGGCCAGCAAGTCCTCGTCTTCATACACGATGGTAGAGGGAATTTGTTTTGCAGCAATCTTGCAAAAAATACAGTTATCCACGCACGCTCCAGTAGGTCAGTGTTTGTCTGTTTCGCCGGCGTCGCGCAGCTCATCCTTGCGCGCCGCCTTTTCTTCCAGGCCGGACAGGCCTTCGCGGCGCGCCAGCTCGTCGAGTACCTGCTGCGGCGTCAGATCGAACTGCGCCAGCATCACCAGCGAGTGGAACCACAGGTCAGCGCATTCGTACAGGACCTTCGACGGGTCGTTGTCGCGGCGCGCATCCTTGGCGGCCATCACGGTTTCCGTCGCCTCTTCGCCGATTTTTTTCAAAATCGCATCATCGCCCTTGGCAAACAGGCGCGCGACATACGACGTGGCGGGGTCGCCGCCATTGGCCAGCTTGCGCGATTCGATCACGGCGGCCAGGCGCTTCAGGGTTTCACTCATTTGCTCTTGCTTTCCGCGTAAATCGTCTCGGGGTCTTTCAGGACGGGATCGGTGACTTGCCATTCGCCCGTTTTTTCGTCGCCTTCGAATTTCTGGAAGAAGCACGAATGGCGGCCCGTATGGCAGGCGATGCCGCCCGCCTGCTCGATTTTCAGCAAGACCACGTCTTCATCGCAATCGAGGCGGATTTCCAGCACCTTTTGCGTGTGGCCCGACTCTTCGCCCTTGTGCCACAGTTTCTTGCGCGAACGGCTCCAGTACACGGCTTCGCCCAGCTCCACCGTGCGCGCCAGCGCATCGCGGTTCATCCAGGCGAACATCAGCACGTCGTTGCTGCCCGCTTCCTGCGCGATCACGGGCACGAGGCCGTGCTCGTCCCATTTGACCTTTTTCAGCCACTTGGCATTGCTTGCTACGATGGTTCCGTTTTGCATGTTCTTCTATCCTGCTGATTTTACGCGAGACGCATGGGGATGCCCTGCTGCGCCATGAAACGCTTGGCTTCCTGCACCGTGTGCTGGCCATAGTGGAAAATGCTGGCGGCCAGCACGGCGTCCGCGCGGCCCACCTTGATGCCGTCGACCAAGTCCTGCAAGCCGCCCACGCCGCCCGAGGCGATGACGGGGATGCTGACGGCGTCGGACACGCCGCGCGTCAGGCCCAGGTCGAAGCCGACTTTGGTGCCGTCGCGGTCCATGCTGGTGAGCAAGATCTCGCCAGCGCCCAGGCTTTCCATTTTACGCGCCCATTCGAACGCGTCCAGGCCCGTGGCGGTGCGCCCGCCATGGGTAAACACTTCCCACTTGCCGGGCGACACCTGCTTGGCGTCGATGGCGACGACGATGCACTGCGAGCCGTGCTTTTGCGACGCCTCGTACACGAGCTGGGGATTCGTCACGGCCGAGGTGTTGATGCTGACCTTGTCGGCGCCCGCGTTGAGCAGCCGGCGCACGTCTTCCACCACGCGCACGCCGCCGCCCACGGTCAGCGGAATGAACACTTGCGACGCGACGGCTTCGATGATGTCGAAGATCAGGCCGCGGTTGTCGCTGGACGCGGTAATGTCGAGGAAAGTGATTTCATCGGCGCCCTGCTCGTCATAGCGGCGGGCGATTTCCACCGGATCGCCGGCGTCGCGCAATTCCGTGAAATTGACGCCTTTGACGACGCGGCCATTGGTCACGTCGAGGCAGGGGATGATACGTTTTGCAAGCATGATGGTATCCAGATTGTCGCCAGGCCAGGGCGTGCGCAGGCACGCTCCCGGCCGGGCAGGCTTAAACGGCGGCGTCGGTCAGTTCGTCGGCGCGTTCTTGCGCCTGCGCCAGGTCGATCGTGCCTTCATAGATGGAACGGCCGCAGATCACGCCTTCGATGCCTTCGGCCTGGACCGCGCACAGCGCTTCCACGTCGCCGATATTGTGCAGGCCGCCCGAAGCGATGACGGGGATCTTGACGGCTTGCGCCAGCTTGACGGTGGCGTCGATATTGATGCCGCCCATCATGCCGTCGCGGCCGATGTCCGTGTAGATGATCGATTCGACGCCGTAGGCTTCGAATTTTTTCGCCAGGTCGATCACTTCGTGGCCCGACATCTTGCTCCAGCCATCCGTTGCCACTTTACCATCCTTGGCATCGAGACCGACGATGATGTGGCCGGGGAAAGCGCTGCAGGCGTCATGCAGGAAGCCGGGGCTTTTCACGGCCGCCGTGCCGATGATGATGTAGGTGATGCCGGCGTCGAGGTAGCGCTCGATGGTGTCGAGGTCGCGGATGCCGCCGCCCAGCTGCACGGGGATTTCCTCGATGTCGTTTTCCACGGCGAAATCCTGCACGGCCTTCAGGATGGCCTTGACGGCTCCCTCGTTCTTCGGCTTGCCGGCAAAGGCACCGTTCAGGTCGACCAGATGCAGCCGGCGCGCGCCTTGCATCAGCCAATGGCGGGCCATGTCGGCCGGGTCTTCGGAAAATACGGTGGCAAGTTCCATATCGCCTTGTTTCAGGCGTACGCAGTGACCGTCTTTCAGGTCGATGGCGGGAATGAGCAGCATGGTCAGTGTGATTTAAAAGTGAGTGAGGGGCGGAAAAAAAGCCGGAGAGCTAACGTTAAGGTTGCCAGTGAACGAAGTTCTTGTACAGCTGCAAGCCAGCGGCAGCACTTTTTTCAGGGTGGAACTGTGTGGCGAAAATATTATCACGGGCGACGGCGCAAGCGAACGGCGCACCATAGACAGTCTCGCCCACCGTGTGCAACGCCTCTTGAGGTTGAGCAAAATAGCTGTGCACAAAGTAAAAATAGGCGTTGTCGGCGATGTCATCCCACATGACATGGGACGCCGTTTGCCGCACTTGGTTCCAGCCCATTTGCGGCACCTTGAAGCGCGAGCCGTCTTCCTGCATCTGGCCGTCGAGCTGGAAGCGCACGACTTTGCCTGGCAACAAGCCCAGACCGGCCGCATCGCCCTCTTCGCTGCCGTCAAACAGCATCTGCTCGCCGATGCACACGCCCAGCACGGGCTTGCTGTCGGCGGCGCGCAGCAGCGCTTCGAGCACGCCCGATTCGCGCAGGCTGCGCATGCAGTCGGGCATGGCACCCTGGCCCGGCAAGACGATGCGGTCGGCGCTGTCGATGTCTTGCGCCAATCCGGAAATGCGCACGTCGGCTTCGGGCGCCACGGCGCGCAGCGCTTGCGCCACCGAGCGCAAATTGCCCATGCCGTAATCCACCACCACAATTTTATTCATGTTTGATCTCGGAATCTACAGTGGTTCGCGGGCGCTTACAGGCTGCCCTTGGTCGATGGAATGATGCCGGCCGCGCGCTCGTCGAGCTCGGCAGCCATGCGCAGCGCGCGGCCAAAGGCCTTGAACACGGTTTCGCATTGATGGTGGGCATTCGTGCCGCGCAGGTTGTCGATATGCAAGGTCACGCCCGCATGGTTGACGAAGCCGCGGAAAAATTCCAGGGTCAGGTCGACGTCAAAGCCGGCGATCATGGCGCGCGTAAACGGGATGTGGTATTCGATGCCAGGGCGGCCCGAGAAATCGAGCACCACGCGCGACAGCGCCTCGTCCAGCGGCACATACGCATGGCCGTAGCGGCGGATGCCCTTCTTGTCGCCGATGGCCTTGGCCACAGCCATGCCCAGAGTGATGCCCACGTCTTCCACCGTATGGTGGTTGTCGATATGCACGTCGCCCGTCGCTTCGATATCGAGGTCGATCAAGCCGTGGCGGGCGATCTGGTCCAGCATATGGTCGAGGAAGGGCACGCCAGTGTTCAGCTTTTGCTGGCCTGTGCCGTCGAGGTTGAGGGAGACGCGAACTTGCGTCTCATTGGTGTTGCGCGTGATTTCTGCGGTGCGGTTCATGGGAGGCTCTGGCGGTAGGCTAAACGAGGGATGCCTTGAAGGCATCGTAAAAAAGGGAATTCTCTTCCGGGGTGCTGACGCTGATGCGCAGGCAATTGGCCAGCGCAGCATGCATTTTACTCATATTTTTAATTAAAACCCGGCGGGCAAGCAGTTTTGCGCAAACATCGTCGGAATCAGCCACACGAATCAGAAGAAAATTTGCCTTCGAGGGGAATACCGTCACGCCGGGCAGCTGCGCCAGGCGCTGCGCCAGCGCGTCGCGCGCGCTGTTGAGCAAGGCCGCCTGGGCATTCAACACATCGAGGTGATCGAGCGCGAATTCGGCCGCCGCCTGCGTCAGCACGTTCACATTGTAAGGCGGGCGCACTTTCTCGAATTGCGCCAGCAGGGCCGGCGCGGCCGACATGTAGCCGAGGCGAATGCCTGCCAGGCCCAGTTTCGACACGGTGCGCATCACCACCAGGTTCTCGAACTCGGGCAAACGGCCCATGAAGCTGTGCTGCGCGAACGGCTCGTAGGCTTCGTCGACGACGGCGATGCCCGTGTCGCCGAGCGCGGCGAGGATGCGTTCGATGTCGGCGCTGGCAAACAGGTTGCCCGTCGGGTTGTTCGGGTAAGCGAGGAAGACCAGCGCCGGGCGGTGCTCTTCGATGGCCGCCAGCATGGCCGGCATGTCCAGGCTGAAGTCGGCCTGCAAAGGCACGCCGACGAAATCCATGCCGGCAAACTGTGCCGAGCGTGCATACATGACGAAGGCGGGAACGGGCGCCAGCAGCACGGCGCGCTTGCCCGGCTCCTGATGCGCGCACGCCATGGCCAGGATGGAAATCAGTTCATCGGAGCCGTTGCCCAGCATGACGTCGTGGCCGGCGGGCACGCCCAGTTTGGCGCAGATGGCCGCCTGCAGGCTGGCATACGACGGCGGATAGCGGTTCAGCGCCACGCCGGCCAGGCGCGCGCCCAGTTCCTCGCGCAGATGCGGCGGCAGCGGATACGGGTTTTCCATCGCATCGAGTTTGATGTAACCGCTGGCATCGGCTACCTGGTAGCTTTTGACGGCCCGCACATCGGCGCGCACGGTGTTGCTGATTAACTGATCGAGGAAAGACATGCTGCAAACACTCCTGATGAAATTAAATTGAGACGTCTTCCGGCACGGCGGCGCTACGCGCCTTGCGGGCCGGCGCTTTTTTCACGGCGGGCGGTTTCTTCACGGCGGCCGGCTTCCTGGCAGCCGCCGGTTTCTTCGCTGCCGCCTTGGCGGGCTTGGTCGCGGGCGGTGCTGCCAGCTCCTGCATCAGCGCCGCCAATCGCTGTTCGATGATGGCGCAATAGTCGGGATTCAATTCGAAGCCGACGAAATCGCGCCCGCAGCGCTTGGCCGCCAGGGCCGTGGTGCCGCTGCCCATGAACAGGTCGAGCACCACGCCGCCGGGCGGGCACGACGCCTTGACCATGCGCTCGATGATTTCGAGCGGCTTTTGCGTCGGGTGGTCGGCCCGTTCCGGGTGTTCCTTGTGCAGGCGCGACACGCTCCACAAGTCTTTCGGGTTGTAGCCCACTTCCAGCCATTTGGCGCCGATGAAGATCGAGCGCGAACGGGCTTTCTTGGTGGCCGCGTCGTAGGCGATGCGCACCGCGTCAAGGTCGAAGTAGTAATCCTTGCGCTTGACGAAGAAGCCGATGGTGTCGTGCACCGATGAAAAGCTGCGCACGCTGCCGCCCATGGACGGCACGCGGCGGTCCCAGATGATTTCATTCATCATCGCCATGCGCTGCTTCAGCATGACGAAGATTTCCGGCGAATAGCGCCAGGTGAGAAAGATATACAGGCTGCCGTTGGCTTTCAGCTTGGGCAGCGCCGCATCGATCCACTGTTCCGTCCAGCGCAGGTAGTCGGCCACCGACTGCTGGTCCGAGGCATTGCCGTAATCTTTGCCCAGGTTGTACGGCGGATCCGTCAGGATCAGGTCCACCGAGCCATCGGGAATGCGCGCCAGCCCCGCCAGCGCATCTTCGCAATAGACCCGGTTGACCCAGTCCGGCTGCTCCGCCAGCTTCGTCATGGCTGCTGCTTCAGGCGCAGTTCGGCGCTGCGCGCGTGCGCCTGCAAGCCTTCGCCGTACGCCAGCGTGGCGGCGACACGGCCCAGGGTTTGCGCGCCCGCTTCACTGACGTGAATGATGGACGAGCGCTTCTGGAAGTCGTACACGCCCAGCGGCGACGAAAAGCGCGCCGTGCGCGACGTCGGCAGCACGTGATTGGGACCGCAGCAATAGTCGCCCAGCGATTCGGACGAGAAGCGGCCAAGGAACATGGCGCCCGCGTGGCGGATCTGCTCGGCCCACTGCTGCGGGTTTTCCGCCGAGATTTCCAGGTGCTCGGCCGCGATGGCATTGGCGATCTCGCACGCCTCTTCCATGCTGCGCACCTTGATCAGCGCGCCGCGGTCGGCCAGCGAGGTGCTGATGGTGGCCTGGCGCGGCATCGTCGGCAGCAGCTTGGCGATGCTCTCTTCCACTTTCGCGATGTAGTCCGCGTCCGGGCACAGCAGAATCGCCTGCGCCAATTCGTCGTGCTCGGCCTGCGAAAACAGGTCCATGGCCACCCAATCCGGGTCCGTCGTGCCATCGCACAGCACGAGGATTTCGGAAGGCCCCGCGATCATGTCGATGCCGACGATGCCGAACACGCGGCGCTTCGCGGCGGCCACGTAGGCGTTGCCGGGACCGACGATTTTATCCACGGCGGTGATGCTCTGTGTTCCATACGCCAGCGCGCCGACAGCTTGCGCGCCGCCGATCGTGATCACGCGCGTCACGCCCGCGATCGCGGCGGCGGCCAGTACCATCTGGTTTTTCACGCCATCGGGTGTCGGCACCACCATGATGATTTCGCCCACGCCCGCCACGTGCGCGGGAATGGCGTTCATCAGCACGGACGACGGATACGCGGCCTTGCCGCCCGGGACGTAGATGCCGACCCGGTCCAGCGGCGTGATCTTCTGCCCCAGCACCGTGCCATCGGGCTCGGTGTAGGTGAAGCCGCGCAATTCCTCGCGCTGGCGTTCGTGGAAGGCGCGGATGCGCTGGGCGGCAATCTGCAGCGCCTCGCGCTGGGCCGATGGCAAGCCGTTCAAGGCCGCCTGCAATTCGGCTTGCGAAATATCGAAGGCCGCCATTTCCGCCGCGCCGCCATGCGGGATGCGGTCGAAACGGTTCGTGTATTCCAGTACGGCGGCATCGCCGCGCGTTTTCACGTCGGCCAGGATTTTTGCGACCGACGTTTCAATCGCTGCATCGGTGCCCGCCTCGAACGCCAGCAAGGTGTCGAGCGATTGTTGGAAACCATCCTGGCTTGAATCGAGCTTGCGTATCTGTATCGGCATAATCGGCTTTCTGCTACTGAAGGTGTCTAGGCTTGCGAAGCGCGTTCAAACGCCTCGATAATCGGCTGCAAGCGCTCGCGCTTGAGCTTGAGCGCGGCCTGGTTGACCACCAGGCGCGACGAAATTTCCATGATGTGCTCGACCTCGACGAGGTTGTTCGCGCGCAGGGTGCTGCCCGTGCTGACCAGATCGACGATGGCGTCGGACAGGCCGACCAAAGGCGCCAGCTCCATCGAGCCATACAGCTTGATCAGGTCGACGTGCACGCCCTTGGCGGCGAAGTGCTCGCGCGCCGTGTGCACGAACTTGGTGGCCACGCGCAATCGCGCGCCCTGGTGCACGGCCTTTTCGTAGTCAAAACCGGCCTGCACCGCCACCGACATGCGGCACGAAGCGATATTCAGGTCGATCGGCTGGTACAGGCCTTCACCGCCGTGTTCGAGCAGGACATCCTTGCCCGCCACGCCGAAGTCGGCCGCGCCGTACTGCACGTAGGTCGGCACGTCGCTGGCGCGCACGATGATGACGCGCACGTTCGGATCGTTGGTGGCCAAAATCAGCTTGCGCGAGGTCTCCGGGTTTTCCAGCACCTTGATGCCGGCCGCTTCCAGCAGCGGCATGGTGTCCTCAAAAATGCGGCCTTTCGACAGCGCCAGAATCAGCTGGGAGCTGTCACCGTTGTTCGATCCGTTCATGCTCGTTCCTTGTTATTTGATGCGTACGATATTCGCGCCGACGGCCGACAGCTTCACTTCCATGCGGTCGTAGCCGCGGTCGAGGTGATAGATGCGGTCGATCAGCGTTTCGCCATCGGCGGCCAGGGCCGCGATCACCAGCGACGCCGAAGCGCGCAGGTCGGTCGCCATCACGGGCGCGCCGCGCAGCTGCTTGACGCCGGCGATGATGGCCGTGTTGCCCTCGATGGTGATGTCGGCGCCCAGGCGGTTCATTTCCTGCACGTGCATGAAGCGGTTCTCGAAGATCGTCTCGGTGACGCGGCTGGCGCCATTCGCAATCGTGTTGACGGCCATGAACTGCGCCTGCATGTCGGTCGGGAAGCCCGGGTATTCCGTCGTGCGGAAGCTGACGGGGTTCGGGCGGGCCGACATCTCGGCGCGGATCCAGTCGGCGCCGAAGGTCATCGTCAGGCCCATGGCGCGCAGCTTGTCGAGGGCAGAGTCGAGAATGTCGGTGCGCACGTTGCGCAGGGTGATATCGCCGCCGGTGGCCGCCACGGCGCACAGGAAGGTGCCCGTTTCGATACGGTCGGCGATCACCGCGTGCGAGGCGCCGTGCAGGGCGTCCACGCCCTGGATCACCAGGCGGCTGGTGCCGATGCCGTCGATCTTCGCGCCCATGGCCACCAGCAGGTGGGCCAGGTCCGTCACTTCCGGTTCACAGGCGGCGTTTTCCAGGATGGTCTCGCCTTCGGCCAGGGTCGCGGCCATCAGCAAATTCTCGGTGCCGGTGACGGTGATCATGTCGGTGACGATGCGCGCGCCTTTCAGCTTGGCGCACTTGGCGTAGATGTAGCCCGCTTCGATGCGGATCTCGGCGCCCAGCGCCTCCAGCCCCTTGATGTGCTGGTCGACGGGGCGCGAACCGATGGCGCAGCCGCCCGGCAGCGAGACCTTGGCTTCGCCGAAGCGCGCCAGCATGGGGCCCAGCACGAGGATCGAGGCGCGCATGGTTTTCACCAGTTCATACGGCGCTTCCAGGGTGTCGATGGCGCTGCCGTTGAGCACGACGCGGTCGCCGTCCTGCCGCACTTTCAGGCCCGTCTGGCCCAGCAGTTTCAGCATCGTGGCCACGTCGTGCAGATGCGGCACGTTGGTCAGATCCAGGTCGCCTGCGGTCAGCAGGCCGGCGCACAGGATGGGCAGGGCGGCGTTTTTCGCGCCGGAGATGGCGATGTCGCCGTTCAGGCGGTTGCCGCCGTTGATGAGGAGCTTGTCCATGTGCTTATCCTTGGAATTCTTCAGGTGTCAGGGTTTTCATCGACAGCGCGTGGATTTCTTCGCGCATGCGGTCGCCCAGCGCCGCGTAGACGATCTGGTGGCGCTGGATCAGACGCTTGCCGGCAAACGCGGGCGAGACGATCACGGCCTGGAAGTGCTGGCCATCGCCCTCCACTTCGAGGTGCGTGCATTCGAGGCCGGCCGACAGATAGCCGTGGATCAGTTCTGGAGTGGTGGTCACGATAAGTCCTTGATATTGAATAATGTAATGATGTGATATGCCGCAATCAACGGCGCAATTAGTGTCGCAATCTGTAGCCGCTTTTCAGCAGGCGGATCGACGCCAGCGCCAGGATCACGAGGAAGCCGGCGACGATGGAAAGACTGAGCCACGGGCTGACGTCAGACGTACCGAAGAAGCCGTAGCGGAAGCCGTCGATCATGTAGAAGAAGGGGTTCAAATGCGATACCGTCTGCCAGAAGGCGGGGAGCGAGTGGATCGAATAGAACACGCCCGACAAAAAGGTGGCCGGCATGATCAGGAAGTTCTGAAAGGCGGCCAGCTGGTCGAATTTTTCGGCCCAGATGCCGGCGATCAGGCCCATGGTGCCCAGCATGGCGGCGCCGAGGAAGGCGAAGACGACGATCCACAGCGGCGCGACAAACGACAGGTCGGCGAACCAGCAGGTGATGGCGAACACGCCAAAGCCCACGGCCAGGCCGCGCGCGACGGAAGCGAGTACATACGCCGAGAAGATTTCCCAGTGCGACAAGGGCGTGAGCAGCACGAACACCAGGTTGCCCGTGATCTTGGACTGGATCAGCGAGGACGAGGAATTGGCAAACGCGTTTTGCAGCACGCTCATCATCACCAGGCCGGGAATCAGAAAGGCCGTGTAGCTGACGCCGGGGCTCGGCTCCACGCGGCCGTCGAGCACATGGCCGAATACCAGCAGGTACAGCATCGACGTGAGCACGGGCGCGGCCACGGTTTGCGTCGCCACTTTCCAGAAGCGCAGCGTCTCTTTGTAGACGAGGGTGCGAAATCCTGTCGAAATCATACGGTACCTTTATCCATGATCTGCAAGAAGATATCTTCCAGGTCGGCTTGTTGCAATTGCATTTCATCGATCTCGGCACCCGCTTCGCGCAGGCGGGCGAGGATTTTTTCGACTTCGCTGTATTCGTTGACGCGCAGGCTGAACTTGTTCGGCGCCTGCTGTTCTTCCGCATGCAGCACCAGGTGCCGCAGGTCGTCCGGCAGGCTGCCGTTTTTCAGGTGCACCTGCAGTTGCGAGCCCGCGATGCGGCGGATCAGTGCCGACATGGTGTCGAGCGCCACCACCTTGCCCGTCTTCAGCATGGCCACGCGCTGGCACATGGCTTGCGCCTCTTCCAGGTAATGGGTGGTCAAGACAACCGTGTGGCCGCCTTCGCGGTTCAGGCGCGAGATGAACTTCCACAGGGTCTGGCGCAGTTCCACGTCGACGCCGGCAGTCGGCTCATCGAGCACGATGACGGGCGGCTTGTGCACCAGCGCCTGCGCCACGAGCACGCGGCGCTTCATGCCGCCGGACAGCGCGCGCATGTTGGTGTCGGCCTTGCCGGTGAGGTCGAGGTTTTCCATGACCTCGTCGATCCACTTGTCGTTGTTCGGCAGGCCGAAATAGCCGGACTGCAGGCGCAGGGTTTCGCGCACGGTGAAAAACGGGTCGAACACCAGTTCCTGCGGCACCACGCCCAGGTTGCGGCGCGCGTTGCGGAAGTCCTTGACCACGTCGTGGCCATGGATCTTGACGGTGCCCGCGTCGGGGCGTATCAGGCCGGCGATGATGGAAATGAGGGTGGTCTTGCCGGCGCCGTTGGGACCAAGCAGGCCGAAAAACTCGCCTTCTTCGATGGCCAGCGACACGCCGCCCAGCGCCTTGAGCGATTTATAGCTCTTTTCTACATTCGTTATTTGAATTGCGGTCATGTGCTTGTTTCAAGTGTAATGCGTCTGGTGTGATGCGCCAGTTGCCGGAGACATCGAGGCCGGCAGGCCGGTGCAGGGCGCCACCTTCAGGCGAGGACGGCGCAACAGTCAATTATAGTTGGAAAATTCGTGGAACACTTGGAGATCAATCCGGCGGCGCTGCTGGCCTGCCGGCTTGAAAGCTACTGCTGATGCGGGGAGTGGGACAGGATCAATGATGATGCAGATCGGACGGGCTGCGTTCGGCGTGGCCGCCGGCGCTGGCGCAGTCGTCGGCCGTCAGCGTGCTCGAGACGAGCGAGCAGACGCCATACAGCTTGGTGAGGTTTTTCAGGTTGTTCGGCAGGTTTTTCAGCTCCAGCACGGCGCCGGCATCCTGCGCGGCGCGCTGCCACGTCAGCATGACGGAAACGGCGGCCGAATCGACAGCCTTGACGTTGCGCAAGTCGAACTTCGTCTGACCCGAGCGGATGGCGTCCAGACCCTGCTCCAATGCCGAAGTGGCATTGTGCACGGTCAGGGAAGTCAGGGACTGCAAGGTGTCGAGAGAGTCGGGCATGGCGTCGGGCTGCGCTGGTCTGGAGCTGGGTCAGGAGCTATATGATAGCCGATTATTTGGCTTTGGCAGCGGGACGGCTGGCCAGGGCCTTGTTTTTCGCGGCCAGGGTCTTGATCAGGCCATCGATGCCGCCCTTGCTGATCTCGCTGGCGAAGCTGCTTTTGTACGTTTCCACCAGCCACGCGCCCAGCACGTTGATGTCATAGATCTTCCAGCCGGACGGGGTTTTCGCCACGCGGTAGTTCAGGGGCACGGGTTCGCCGCGCGCCACGTTCACTTGCGAACGCACTTCCACTTCCGTGTCGGCCGGGTCGGCGCGCAGCGGCTTGAATTCCACGGTTTCGTTCTTGATCTGCGACAGGGCGCCCGAGTACGTGTAGATCAGCAAGGTGCGGAATTCCGCGGCCAGCTGCTTTTGCTGGTCGGGCGTGGCGTCGCGCCAGTGGCGGCCGGCGGCCAGCGACGTCATGCGCTGGAAATCCACGTACGGCAGGATCTTGCTTTCCACCAATTCGGTGACGCGCTTGATATCGCCAGCCTGGATGGCCTTGTCGGCCTTGGCCGTGTCGATCACGTCCTGGCTGATGCGTTTGACGAGGACATCCGGTGCTTCGACAGCAGGGGCGGCCTGAGCGGCGGTGGCAAAGGCGATGGTAGCCATCGCCAGCAGTTGTTTCATCAATTTCATGGTTTTACCTTTCATGGTGTTGCTATGCACCGGCTGGCGTTGATCGCAGCCGTGGTGTTCTTGCGTCCAGTTTACTCCTGCGGCCTGGCCTGGGAAGCAACGGTATTGCTACCAGATGTTACGAGGTCCGCCGGTGCCACATCGGCGGCGGCCGTGGCCGCAGGCGCGTCATTGGCAGGCTGCGGTTTTGCCTCGTACTCCGGCTCGTAATCGCTGGTGTCGTTTTTTGGCACTTTGCGGTCGCGGCGGTCCGTATCGCCATCGAACACCTTGCTTTCGCGCGCCTGCAGGAAGCCGTCGCGGATGAACTCATAACGGTCCAGTGCAGCCGCTTCCATCAGGTTCGTCGCGTCGAGCAGCGCGGCGCGCTTGTCAACCACGCGCGTCACCGTGCCGATATTGCGCACATACGCCGGATCCTTGTAGCGCCATGGGTCGCCCGCGATATCGAGCGGCAGGGCCGCCGTGTCGCGCACGGTCGATGGACCCAGCAGCGGCAGCATCACGTACGGACCGGACTGGACGCCATACCAGCCCAGGGTCTGGCCAAAGTCTTCGTTATGCTTGGGAATGCCGGCCTGCGAGGCGATGTCGATCAGGCCGAAGATACCGAAAGTCGAGTTCATGCTGACGCGCACGACATCTTGCAAGCCCGCTTCGCCCTTGCCTTGCAGCAAGTTGTTCATGGCGCTCCACACATCGGACAAGTTGCCGAAGAAGTTGCCCACGCCTGTTTGCACGAACGATGGCGTGACCTTCTTGTAGGCCGTGGCGACCGGCTTCAAGGCCACCTGGTCGACGGTGTCGTTGAACTTGAACATCGCGCGGTTATACCCTTCCAGCGGGTCGCGCGGATTGGTGCCGGTGGCGCAAGCGCTCACGCTGGCGGCGATGGCCATGGCCAGGCCGATACGTACCAGACTGCCTTGGGATTGCTTGTTCGACTCGCTCATTTGCTGTCCTTTCCTTCCGCTGCCTTGCTGTAGATGAACTGATTGATCAGGTCTTCCAGCACTGTGGCCGATTGAGTACGGGCGATCTTGTCGCCCTCTGCCAGGTTGGCCAAATCGCCGCCTGCTTCCAGGCCGATATATTGCTCACCCAGCAAACCGGCCGTCAAAATCTTGGCCGAGCTGTCTTTCGGAAATTTGTAGCCATCTTCGATGTCGAGTTTCACCAGCGCCTGATAGGTCTTGTCGTCAAAGACGATTTCCGAGACCCGGCCCACCACCACGCCAGCGCCCTTGACGGGCGCCTGCGGCTTGAGGCCGCCAATATTGTCGAACTTCGCACTAATGGTATACGTCTTGCTGAAAGACAGCGAGCTCATATTGCCGGCCTTGAGCGCCAGAAACATCAATGCCGCCACACCGAGCAAGACGAACAAGCCGACCCAGACATCCAAAGATTTACGTTGCATAAACAATCCTAAATAATTTTTACTTGCCGCCACCTGCGCAGAACACTGCCCAGGCCGATAATTTTGTCGCCTATCGGCAATTACTTGCTAAACATCAAAGCCGTCATCATGAAGTCGAGCCACCACACCATCAACGACGAAATGACCACCGTGCGCGTGGTGGCGCCGGATACGTCTTCCGGCGTCGGCTGTGCCTGGTACCCCTGGAACAGCGCGATGAAGGTCACCGCGATGCCGAACACCAGGCTCTTGATGGTACCGTTGCCCACTTCTTTCCAGACATCCACGCCGCCCTGCATCTGCGACCAGAACGAGCCTTCGTCGACGCCGATCAGCACCACGCCGACCAGGTAGCTGCCGATGATGCCGACGGCCGTGAAGATGGCGCCCAGGATCGGCATGGCGATCACGCCGGCCCAGAAACGGGGCGCCAGCACGCGCTGGATCGGGTTCACGGCCATCATTTCCATGGCCGACAGTTGCTCGCCCGCCTTCATCAAGCCGATTTCCGCCGTCAGCGACGTGCCGGCACGGCCCGCGAACAGCAGCGCCGTCACGACGGGACCCAGTTCGCGCGTCAGGGACAGCGCCACCAGCAAGCCCAGCGACTGCTCGGCACCATACGTGGTCAGGGTGTAATACCCTTGCAAACCCAGCACCATGCCGACAAACAGGCCGGAGACGGCGGTAATCACCAGCGAGCGGTTACCGATAAAAAACAGTTGCTCAATCACCAGGCGCGGACGGCGCCACAGGCCGCCCGACGAGGCGATGATGATGAAAAACGAACGCACGGCAAAGCCGAGGTCTTGTACCGAACGACGCAACCACGCTCCGATCGACGCCAGGAAACGCGCGATCATCGGCCGCCCCCCGCCTGCAGACCCAGGTCGTCGGCCAGCGACTTGCCCGGATAATGGAACGGGACGGGGCCATCGGCCTCGGCATTGACGAACTGCTTGACGTAGGGATGCGTCGACACGGCCATCTCGGCCGGCGTGCCGTGCGCCACGATCTTGCCCGATGACAGAAAATAGACGTAATCAGCGATGGCGAAACACTCCTTCACATCGTGCGATACCAGGATAGACGTGGAGCCCAGCGCATCGTTCAGATTGCGGATCAAATTGGCCGTCACGCCCATGGAAATCGGGTCCAGGCCGGCAAATGGCTCGTCGTACATGATCAGTTCGGGGTCGAGCGCGATGGCGCGCGCCAGCGCGACGCGGCGGCCCATGCCGCCCGAGATCTCGGCCGGCTTCAACTGCGCCGCATTGCGCAGTCCCACGGCGTGCAGCTTCATCAGCACCAGGGTGCGGATCAGCTCTTCATTCAAGTCCGTGTGTTCGCGCAGGGGGAACGCCACGTTCTCGAACGCCGTCAAGTCCGTAAACAGGGCGCCGTGCTGGAACAGCATGCCCATCTTGCGGCGCAGCTGGTATAACTCGTCGGTTCCCAGCGTATGCACGATCTGGCCGTCCACATTCACGGAACCGGAACTGGGACGCAGCTGCCCGCCGATCAGGCGCAGTACGGTCGTCTTGCCACTGCCGGAGCCACCCATGACGGCCACAACTTTTCCACGTGGGAAATCCATTTGAAGGCCCGATAAAATCGAACGTTCTCCATAGGCAAAGTGTAAATCACGGATCTCAACAAGATTTGGCACGACGAAGCTCACTATTTTAATGGCGTATTGTAGTGCAGAAACGCCAACCTCTGCTGAGACACCCCTTGGGACAGCCCCGGAAAGGGGAAGAATACAACACTAATGAATCGAAAGTCAGATATTGTAGTGGAAATTCGGCCGCCACATCGCGTCCCATCGAGCCGACGTTCACGGCCATTGACCTGACAGGCAAAAATAACAAAAGCCACGTCGCGATCCGCGCCGTGGCCCTGTCAAAAAACGAACAATTGCTCGTTTTTTAGCGTGGCAGCAGCGATGCTCCCATCAGGAACTCATCGACGGCGCGCGCGCACTGGCGCCCTTCGCGGATGGCCCAGACCACCAGCGACTGGCCACGGCGCATGTCGCCGGCCGCAAACACCTTGGCCACCGACGTCTGGTAACAGCCGGCGCCATCCGTTGTCGCCTTGACATTGCCGCGCGCATCCGTATCGACGCCGAATGCTTCCAGCACTTGTTGTACAGGTGAAACAAAACCCATGGCCAGGAAGACCAGGTCGGCCTTCATCTCGAATTCCGAGTTCGGCACTTCGCTCATCTTGCCGTCTTTCCACTCGACTCGGCAGGCGATCAGCTTTTCCACCTTGCCGCCTTTGCCTTCGAAACGCTTGGTGGCCACGGCCCAGTCGCGCTCGCAGCCTTCCTCGTGCGAGGACGAGGTGCGCAGCTTGGTCGGCCAGTACGGCCAGACGAGCGGCTTGTTTTCCTGTTCCGGCGGCTGCGGCATCAGTTCGAACTGCGCCACCGAGGCGGCGCCATGGCGGTTCGAGGTGCCGACGCAGTCGGAACCCGTGTCGCCGCCGCCGATCACCACCACGTGCTTGCCCGTCGCCTTGATCTGGTCCTTGAGCTTGTCGCCCGCGTTGACCTTGTTTTGCAGCGGCAGGAAATCCATGGCGAAGTGCACGCCTTTCAGTTCGCGGCCCGGCACGGGCAAGTCGCGCGGCTGCTCGGCGCCGCCGGCCATGATGACGGCGTCAAATTCTTTTTCCAGGTCTTCGGGGAAAATGGTTTCCTTGGCCCAGTTGTTCACGTGGGCAGGGAAATCCTTGCCAACGAGCACGCTGGTGCGGAACACCACGCCTTCGGCTTCCATCTGTTTCACGCGCAGGTCGATGTGCGATTTTTCCATCTTGAAGTCGGGGATGCCATAACGCAGCAAGCCACCGACCCGGTCGCTCTTTTCAAACACGGTGACGGCATGGCCGGCGCGCGCCAGTTGCTGCGCCGCCGCCAGGCCGGCAGGACCGGAACCGACGATGGCCACTTTCTTGCCCGTGCTGAATCCCGCCGGCTGCGGCGTGACCCAGCCATGCTCCCAGCCCATGTCGATGATTTTATGTTCGATCGACTTGATGCCGACCGAATCTTCGTGGATGCCCAGGGTGCAGGCCGATTCGCACGGCGCCGGGCAGATGCGGCCCGTAAATTCCGGAAAGTTATTCGTCGAATGCAAGACGTCGAGCGCTTCGCGGTAGTTACCGCGGTACACCAAGTCATTCCAGTCAGGAATGATGTTATTCACGGGACAGCCCGTGGTGCAGAAGGGAATGCCGCAGTCCATGCAGCGCGCGCCCTGCACGGTCGCTTGCGCATCCGACAGGTGCAGCACGAATTCCTTGTAGTTCTTCAGGCGCGCGGCAGGCTCCAGATAGTGTTCGTCCTGGCGCTTGAATTCCATGAAGCCGGTAATTTTACCCACGATAGTTCCTTTGTATTTGGCTGGCGGGGAGCGGCCGGGCCGCTCCCTGGTCATTCATTTGGCAATGAGCTTGGCTGGCTCAGGCGGCGACGGCTTGGACTTCCATGGCGGCGTCAGAGGCCATTTCAATCAGCGCACGCTTGTATTCGTTCGGGAAGACTTTCACGAACTTGCCGCGCGCCGCAGCCCAGTCGTCGAGCAAGACGCGGGCGCGGGTGCTGCCCGTGTGCTTGAAGTGACGCTCGATCAGGCGCTTGAGGATGACCTCGTCCGCTTCCGGCACGCCATCGCGGTGCTGCGTATGCCAGGCATCGCGGTCGACATGCTGTTCCGCTGCCGACACGACCTTGTCCAGGCTGACCATGGCCGTGTTGCACTTGCTGGCAAAGTCGCCGGCCGGGTCATACACATAGGCGATGCCGCCCGACATGCCGGCCGCGAAGTTGCGTCCCGTGTTGCCCAGCACCACCACCGTGCCGCCCGTCATGTATTCGCAGCCATGGTCGCCCAGGCCCTCGACCACCGTGGTGGCGCCCGAGTTGCGCACGGCAAAGCGTTCACCTGCCACGCCATTGAAGAAGGCTTCGCCGGCGATGGCGCCGTACAGCACCGTGTTGCCAATGATGATGTTGTCCACGGCCCAGCCGCGGAACTCGGTATTCGGCCGCACGATGATGCGCCCGCCCGACAAGCCTTTACCGACGTAATCGTTGCCTTCACCCACCAGGTCGATGGTGATGCCGTGCGCCAGGAAGGCGCAGGCCGACTGGCCCGCCGTGCCTTGCAGCTGGATGTGGATGGTGTCGTCCGGCAAGCCGGCGTGGCCGTATTTCTTCGCCACTTCGCCGGACAGCATGGTGCCCACCGTGCGGTTCAGGTTGCGTACGGGCGAGATGAACGAGACGCGCTCGCCCTTTTCCAGCGCCGCGCGCGCTTGCGCGATCAGCTTGTGGTCGAGCGCCTTTTCCAGCGCATGGTCCTGGAATTCCACGTGGCGGCAGGCTTGGCCGCTTGGTGTTTCCGGCTTGTGGAAGATGGCCGAGAAGTCCAGACCCTGCGCCTTCCAGTGCGAAATCGCCTTCGATTTATCGAGCAAGTCGACACGGCCGATCAGCTCGTCATACGTGCGGATGCCCAGCTGCGCCATCAATTGACGGGCTTCTTCGGCCACGAAGAAGAAGTAATTGACGACATACTCGGGCTTGCCCGAGAACTTGGCGCGCAGCACCGGATCTTGCGTGGCCACGCCCACCGGGCAGGTATTCAAGTGGCATTTGCGCATCATGATGCAGCCTTCGACCACCAGCGGCGCCGTGGCGAAACCGATCTCGTCGGCGCCCAGCAGCGCAGCGATGACCACGTCGCGGCCCGTTTTCATCTGGCCATCGGCCTGTACGCGAATGCGGCTGCGCAAGCCGTTCAGCACCAGCGTTTGTTGCGTTTCAGCCAGACCCAGCTCCCACGGCGTGCCCGCATGTTTCACGGACGACAGTGGCGACGCGCCCGTGCCGCCGTCATGGCCGGCAACGACGACGTGGTCGGCTTTCGCCTTGGTGACACCGGCGGCAACCGTGCCGATGCCCACTTCCGACACCAGCTTCACGGAAATCGAGGCGCGCGGGTTGGCGTTCTTCAAGTCATGGATCAGCTGCGCCAGATCTTCGATCGAATAGATATCGTGGTGCGGCGGCGGCGAAATCAGGCCCACGCCCGGCACGGAAAAGCGCAGGCTGGCGATGTATTCCGATACTTTATGGCCTGGCAACTGACCGCCTTCGCCCGGTTTCGCACCCTGTGCCATCTTGATCTGGATCTGGTCGGCCGAGTTCAGGTAGGCGGCCGTGACGCCGAAACGTCCGGACGCCACCTGCTTGATGCGCGAGCGCATGGAGTCGCCTTCCTGCAGCGGAATGTCGACAACGATCTGCTCGGCGCCCACGATGGAGGCCATGGTGTCGCCCTGGCGGATCGGGATGCCCTTCAATTCCTGCGTATAGCGGTTCGGATCTTCGCCGCCCTCGCCCGTGTTCGACTTGCCACCGATGCGGTTCATGGCCACTGCCAGGGTCGCGTGCGCTTCCGTGCTGATGGAACCGAGCGACATGGCGCCCGTGGCGAAACGCTTGACGATTTCCTTGGCCGGTTCCACTTCATCGAGCGGGATCGCCTTGGTCGGGTCGAGCTTGAACTCGAACAGGCCGCGCAAGGTCAGGTGGCGACGGCTCTGGTCGTTGATGATTTGCGCGTACTCTTTATAGCTGGAGAAATTGTTGCTGCGTGTGGAATGCTGCAGCTTGGCAATCGCGTCCGGCGTCCACATGTGGTCTTCGCCACGCACGCGGAACGCATACTCGCCGCCCGCGTCGAGCTTGTCGGACAGCACGGGATCGTTGCCGAAGGCCAGCGCGTGCAGGCGCAGCGCTTCTTCCGCCACTTCAAACACGCCGATGCCTTCCACGTTCGACGCCGTGCCCTTGAAGTATTTATCGACCAGCGACTTGTTCAAGCCGATCGCTTCGAAGATTTGCGCGCCGCAGTAGGACATGTAGGTCGAAATACCCATCTTCGACATGACCTTCATCAAACCCTTGCCGACAGCCTTGGTGTAGTTATAGATGGCTTTGTCGCCCGACAAATCGCCTGGCAAGCCGTGCGCCATGTCGGCCAGGGTTTCCATGGCCAGGTACGGGTGGACGGCTTCCGCGCCATAGCCAGCGAGCAAGGCGAAGTGGTGGGTTTCGCGGGCCGAGCCCGTTTCCACGACGAGGCCCGTGGACGCGCGCAAGCCCTTGCTCACCAGGTGCTGGTGCACGGTGGACGTGGCCAGCAGAGCAGGGATCGCCACCTGGTCGGCGCAAATGGCGCGGTCCGAGACGATCAGGATGTTGTGGCCCGATTTCACGGCATCGACGGCTTCCGCGCACAGCGAGGCCAGGCATGCTTCCACGCCTTCCTTGCCCCAGGCCAGCGGGTAGCAGATGTCCAGTTCATACGACTTGAACTTGCCGCCCGTGTGGGCGCTGATGTTGCGCAGACGGGCCATGTCGTCAAAGCCCAGCACGGGCTGCGCCACTTCCAGCCGCATCGGCGGATTGACGTTGTTGGTATCGAGCAAGTTCGGTTTCGGGCCGATGAAAGACACAAGCGACATCACCATCGCTTCGCGGATCGGGTCGATCGGCGGATTCGTCACTTGCGCGAACAACTGCTTGAAGTAGTTATACAAAGGCTTCAATTTGTTCGACATGACGGCCAGCGGCGAGTCATTGCCCATCGAGCCCGTCGCCTCTTCGCCGGCCACGGCCATTGGCGCCATGAGGAACTTCAAGTCTTCCTGCGTATAGCCGAACGCCTGCTGGCGGTCCAGCAAGGACGGCTGGGCTTTTTCGCCCTGCGCGCGGTCCAGCTTTGCCTGGCCTTCGGCCAGCTTGATCTCGTCGAGCTTGATGCGCACGGAGTTGATCCACGCTTTATACGGCTTGGCGTTGGCGTAGGTGTTTTTCAATTCCTGGTCGTCGATGATGCGGCCCGCTTCCAGGTCGATCAGGAACATTTTGCCAGGCTGCAAGCGCCATTTCTGGATGATTTTCGATTCGGGAATCGGCAGCACGCCCGATTCCGACGCCATCACCACCAGGTCGTCATCCGTGACGATGTAGCGGGCCGGGCGCAAGCCATTGCGGTCCAGGGTACCGCCGATGTGGCGGCCATCCGTGAACGCCATGGCGGCCGGGCCGTCCCACGGTTCCATCATCGCCGCGTGGTATTCGTAGAAGGCGCGGCGGTTGTCATCCATCGTCGTGTGGTTTTCCCACGCTTCCGGAATCATCATCATCATCGCCTGGGCTATCGGATAGCCGGCCATCAACAGCAGTTCGAGCGCATTGTCGAAGCACGCCGTGTCGGACTGGCCTTCATAGATCAAGGGGAACAGCTTTTGCAGGTCGTCGCCCAGCACGGCCGACTTCATCACGCCTTCGCGCGCGCGCATCCAGTTGAAGTTGCCTTTGACGGTGTTGATCTCGCCGTTGTGGGCGATCAGGCGGTACGGATGGGCCAGCGGCCATTCGGGGAAGGTATTCGTCGAGAAACGCTGGTGGACCAGGGCCAGGGCCGAGATGCAGCGCGCGTCCTGCAAGTCCTTGTAGTACACGCCCACCTGGTCGGCCAGCAGCAAGCCTTTATAGACGATGGTGCGGGCCGACATCGATGGCACGAAGAATTCTTTGCCGTGCAGCAGTTTCAAGGCCTGGATGGCGTGGCCCGACGATTTGCGGATCACATACAGTTTGCGCTCGAGCGCGTCGGTGACCATGATGTCCGGGCCGCGGCCGATGAAGATCTGGCGAATGACGGGTTCCTTGGCGCGCACGGTAGGCGACATCGGCATGTCCGTATCGATGGGCACGTTGCGCCAGCCCAGTACGACTTGTCCCTCGATGCGCACGGCGCGTTCGATTTCCTGTTCGCAAGCGATGCGCGATGCGTGTTCCTTCGGCAGGAAGACCATGCCCACGCCGTATTCGCCAGGCGGCGGCAATTCCACGCCCTGCTTGGCCATTTCTTCGCGGTAGTACTGGTCGGGAATCTGGATCAGGATGCCGGCGCCATCGCCCATCAGCGCATCGGCGCCCACGGCGCCCCGGTGATCGAGGTTTTTCAGTATCAGCAAACCCTGTTCGACGATCGAATGGGTCTTGTTGCCCTTGATATGGGCGACGAAACCGACGCCGCAGGCATCGTGTTCATTGGCTGGGTCGTACAGGCCTTGCGCTTTCATGGGCTTCTCCGCTGCATATGACTATCGAAAAACTAGAGTAGTGCAACGCAACAAAAAACTCAACCAGAACAATTAGGGTCGGAGTCGAATTAAATCTGATTCTATCGCCCTGAAAATTTAATAGGGACACAGTCGAGGCGATTTCAATAAAACGTCAGAAAGGAGTCATTTTTTGTTTTAAATGCGAATGGGTTTCAATTGACGTCCGCTTCGGCCACGATTTTGCGGGGACGGCCCCGCTTGGCAGGCAGCACTTGCCGCTGCATTTTCTGCTCCAGCGCCTGCTTGAAAACATCGGAACCCAGCGGCCAGCCCTTCAATACAGCCTCTTCCACCACTTTCACCTGGCTGCTGCCCAGGCCTTGCTCGAACAGGCGCAGATAGGCCGCCTCGCGGTCGAACGGCGTGTTGCCGAGCGCCCAGTACAGCGCGTGGTCGGTGATGACGGGGTCGGGCCGCACACCGGCATGGTGTGCATAGCTGGACCACGTATGGTCGAGTGCATGTGCCACCAGCCCCGTTTGCACAGGCACGCATTCGAGGTAGCGGCAGCAAGTGAGGAAGAAATTGTCGGGATCGATGACGGAAGTTTTGTAGCGTCCCTGCCACAACGCCCCTTCGCGTCCGTATTTTTGGTTGAAATGCGGCACGTAATAGCGTCCCAGCCACTGCATCAGCTGCCCCAGGCCCGTCGCATCGCTGGGCGTGGCCAACAAATGTAGCTGATCAGGCAATAAAACGTAGGCGTGGATGGCCACCTTGAACATTTTCGCGCCGGTTTTCAGCCAGGAGAGGAATTGCGCATAGTCGGCCGCGTCCTGGAACACGGGCTGGCGGTTGCTGCCGCGCTGGATCACGTAATGGGGCAGTGCAGGAATGATAAGGCGGGGCAAACGGGCCATGGCAAGAGTCGGTAAAGATAGGCTAAGGCCTTGATTTTACACACTTGCGAGCACAAGACGCGACTCTGACCCTGTTTTATTTGACATGCTGGAAAAAGCGCTTGACTCTGTCCCTTTTCTTGCGCCACCACTTGCGGACGGCTGCAATCGGAAATCAGGACAGGTTGAAACTGGCCGAGAGGCTGTAGCCCTCGCCATATGCGCTGCGCAGCGGCAAGTCCTGGCCCAGGCCCGTCTTGGCTTTCTTGCGCAGGCGGTAGACGAGCATGTCGACCCGGCGGCCCGCATCGGGGTCTTCTCCGCCCATGCCGGCCACGATGACGTCGCGCGGCACGGGGCGGGTGTTGATGGTGAGCAGGTGCAGGAAGTTGAATTCCTTTTCCGTCAGGGCGATGACGGCGCCCATCAGTTCCAGTTGGCGAGCGCTCACTTTCAAGGGCCACTTGCCCGGCTCGGGCACGGGATCTTGCGGGCCGACGCGACGGTCGAGCGCCTCGATGTGGGCGGCCAGTTCGGGGAATTTGATCGGCTTGGTCAGATAGTGGTCGGCGCCCAGGCGCAAGCCCAGGATGCGGCTGTCGAAGGCGACGCGCCCCGTCAGCACCAGCACGCCGATTTGCGGATACAGCTGGCGCATGCGGGGGATGACGTTGAAGCCATCCTCATCGGGCAAGCCCAGGTCCAGTACGACCACGCCAACATTGCCATGGCTCAACGCCGTCCACATCCCGCCAGCGGAGCTGGTGATATGAACTTCGTGTTCGAGCTCAACGAGAAACTCCGCCATGTCTTCGGCGTAGTCCAGATTGTCTTCGACGATCAGTATTTTCGTCATTGCAACGCCATTCTTCCATTAGTGAGCTACCGTGGGCAAACCATGCCATTCACTTCTACACCATGATGGACGGCACAATAGGTTTACGTCAAGGAATTATCACGGTTGCCTTCAGCGGAAGCAACTTTTTTCTAGTCTAGCCGGGAAGCGGCAGCCAAATCCGGAAAAGTGCCCCGCCTTCGGGCAGATTATGCCCCTGCAAACTCCCGCCATGCACCTCGACGACGGCGCGCGCCATGTACAGGCCAAGGCCAGCACCGGGATGCGTGGCATAGCTTCCTCGGCTTCCTTTTTCGAACAGTCGCGCCAGTTCTTCTTCCCGCAAGCCGGGCCCCGCATCGCGCACGCACAGCGCCACGCCGCCTTCGGGCACCAGCCTGGCCGACACGGTGATGGCGCTGCCCGGCGGGCTGAACTTGACGGCGTTGTCGAGCAGGATTTTCAGGCACAGGGCCATGCCGGGCACGTCGCAGCGCAGTTTGGCCGGCAAGTCTTCATCGAGCTCCAGCTGCACGCGGTGGCTGGCGGGTACGGTGGCGGCCGCCTGCTGCAGCAAGGCCAGCGGCGCGATGCCGTCGGCGGCCCGCTCGCGGCCGATAGCCGCCATGCGTTCGGGCGACAGATAATCGTCGATCATGGCCAGCAGGCGGTCGACGGCCGTCTGGATTTTCACGTAGCGCTTGCGCGTGGCCTCGTCCGCCTCGGTGGAAGTCGAGACGAGGCGCTGGATGGCGCCGTCGATGGTGGCCAGCGGCGTGCGGAATTCATGCGACAGCATCGAGGCGAAGCGCTTTTGCTCCTTTTCCCGTTCAGCTTCCTGCGCCTGGAGCGCGCTGACGTCGCGCACCGTGCCCACGACGGTGACGCCCCGCCCGGCCACCGCGGGCACGATGGTCGAACTGATTTCCAGCGCCAGCTGGTGGCCGTCCGCGTGCGGCAGTTCCACTTCGCGCAGCAGGGTCAGGCGGCTGGTGTCGCCATCGCGCCAGCGCTGCAGACGGGCCGGCACGTCGGCCGCCAGGCGCGCCGCATGCGCGCGCAAGGCAGGCATGTCATGGCCCGTCAGGCGCAGCGCGGCGGGGCTGATGTAGAGCAATTCCAGGGTGGTGGCGTCGAGCAGGAAAGCCGCGTCGCGCCCGTGTTCGGCCAGCAGGCGGAACTGCGCTTCGCCCGCCCGCGCGCGCAGCAGGGCGCGGCGCAACTGGACAAAACGCAGCACCATGAGGATGGCACCGGCAAGCAGCAGGAGGAAAATAGGCAGCATGCGTTATACCTGGCAAGAAAGAATCGCCAAGTATAAGCGTGCGGCAGCGTTAATCTTCCAGCGGGGCGAAAATCTGCTGCAAGTCTTCCTGCGTGAGGGCCATCTTCTGCGATTCGCCTTCGGCCAGGATCGATTGCGCCAGTTCCGATTTCTTTTGCTGCAGCAGCTGGATTTTTTCTTCCAGCGTGCCCTTCGCGATCAATTTGTAGACGAACACGGGCTTGTCCTGGCCGATGCGCCAGGCGCGATCCGTGGCCTGGTTTTCCGCCGCCGGATTCCACCACGGATCGTAGTGGATGACCGTGTCGGCCGCCGTCAGGTTCAGGCCCACGCCGCCCGCTTTCAGGCTGATCAGGAAAATCGGCACGGCGCCCTGCTGGAAGGCCGCCACTTGCGCGCCCCGGTCCTTCGTTTCGCCCGTCAACAGCGCGTACGGGATGTCGCGCGATTCGAGCTCTTCCTCGATCAATTCCAGCATGCTGGTAAATTGCGAGAAAACGAGGATCTTGCGCCCTTCGTCGAGCAAGTCTTCCACCATCTGCATCAGGTCGAGCAGCTTGGCCGAACCGGCCGACTGCTTTTTCGCCGGCAAGGATTTCACGAGACGGGGGTCACAGCACACCTGGCGCAATTTCAGCAGCGCTTCGAGGATGACGATCTGGCTGCGCGCCACGCCCTTCTTGTCGATTTCTTCGCGTACCTTTTGATCCATCGCAAGACGTACGGTTTCATACAAGTCGCGCTGCGGCCCCGTCAATTCCACCTTGCGCACCATCTCCGTCTTCGGCGGCAGCTCCTTGGCGACATTGTCCTTCGTGCGGCGCAACAAGAAAGGCTTGATGCGGCGGTTCAGCAGCATGCGGCGCAGCGGGTCGTCCTGGCGCTCGATTGGGTGGCGGAACTGGGTGTTGAACGTCTTCTCGTCGCCCAGCAAGCCCGGCAGCAGGAAGTGGAATTGCGACCACAGTTCTCCCAAGTGATTTTCCAGCGGCGTGCCGGACAAGCACAGGCGATGGCGCGCGCGCAGCAGGCCCGCGCTTTGCGCCGCCTTGCTGCGCGTATTCTTGATGTAGTGCGATTCGTCAAGGATGACCAGGTGGAAATCGTGCTCGCGCAAGGTTTCCTCGTCGCGCGGCAACAGCGCGTAGGTCGTCAGCACCAGGTCGCATTGATCGATCTGGTCGAATTGCTGAGCGCGATCCTTGCCTTGCAGCAGCAGCACTTTCAGCGAAGGCGCGAACTTGGCCGCCTCGTCCTGCCAGTTGCCCATCAAACTCGTCGGTGCAATCACCAGGGCCGGATGCGTGAGACGGCCCGCTTCCTTTTCCACCAGGATATGCGCCAGGGTTTGCACGGTTTTACCTAAGCCCATGTCATCGGCCAGGATGCCCGCCAGGTCATGGTCGCGCAGGAATTGCATCCACGCCAGGCCATCGGCCTGGTAGTCGCGCAAGGTCGCCTGCAAGCCGGCTGGCGCCGCCACTTTTTGCACGGAACCGAACTGGCTCAGCTTGCGGCCCATGGCGCGCAATTGCTCGCCACCCGTCCATTGCATCTCCAGGCCCCGCGCCAGCTCTTCCAGGCGCGCCGCGTCCAGGGTCGACATGCGCACGGCATGTTTGATCTTGTCGCTGAAATACAGTTCGCCCAGGGTGTTCAGGATGGGGCGTACACGGCCCCACGGCAGGGCCACGCGCGTGCCGTCCGGCAAGGTTGCCAGCATCTGGTCATCGTCCGCGTGCGCTTCGATGACTTTCGGATTGAAATCGTTGGGCGCGTTGCGGATCAGCTGCACCAGCACGGGCAGTAGCGGCACGCGCTCGTGGTTGACGACGATGCCCAGTTCCAGCTCGAACCAGGCGTTGCCGCTGTCCGGGTCCTGGTCGTCGATTTCCGCGTACCAGTCGCCCACGTCGCTCACGTCGTAGCGGTACTTGGCCGTCTTTTCCACGATCCAGCCCTGCTCCAGCAAGGCGTCGATGCCGGACTCGGCAAAACGCAGCCATTCCGCCTGGGACGGCAGTTGCAAGGCACCCTTCAAGCCGCTCAAGGGGGCCGAGCCCGGCTTCTTGAATTGCAGCTCGGCCAGGGTGGCCAGCGCGCGCGCTTCGTCGACCGTGTTTCTCTGGATGATTTCCGTCACGTCGCCCACTTGCCGCACCACGCGCTGCGACGGGTCGAACGAGACGCGCTCGCCATCGTAGTCGTAGGACAGCACGGCAAAATCGCTCCAGCGCTGGATGCTGCCATCGGCCAGCATGGCGCTATCGAGCAGCAGGACCGGTTGCGCCGGCACGTCCTTGCGCAAGCGCTGCGGCAACGGCTGCGGCAGCGGCATCAAATGCTGCAAGCCCTGCGCCAGCAGCAGTTGCGACACGCGCACCTTGTCGTTCGCGTTCAGAGGCGGCGCCTGCGCCACGAGCGCCTGCAAGTCGGCCAGGGAAATGTCGGAGCCGCCCTGGTTCAGTTCCAGCACGCCGCACGACAGATTGTCGATGTACCACGGCGGATCGGTAGGCAGCATGTAGTCGATCTGGTCGGCACCATGGTGCTTCGCGCCTTCCGGCGGGTCCACTTGCCAGCCCAGGCGCATGGTCTTGCCCTCGTCGCGCCAGAACAGGCGGGCGGGACGCACGGGACCTTCCTTCAACGGGTACACGAGGCCATTGCCGACATCGGCCCAGGAATTGGCCCACAACAGTTTATCCTGCTCGGCCAGCATTTTCAGCAGGGCCGCGCCCACCTTGCCCTTCGGCTCCGTGGCGCTGCCCGTCTGCGAATTCTGTCCGCTGCGCATGGCCACGAAGAAACGCACGAGGTCTTCATCGGCCGGCGTCAGGAATGTGGGAGGAGCAGACAGCAGCGAGAAGATTTCGCTGATGGGCGACGCCGCCGCCACGTCGCCATTCGGCCGCAGCCGCGCCTTGTACAGGCACAGGGCCACGTGGCGGCCACCGCTGGTGGGCGCCAGCACGTAGATCAATCGATGCTGGTTGAGTTTGGGATCAGGCTCGGCAATCGTCAGCACGGCCTTCGGATGGGCGGCAGCCTCCACCCGCTGCAGCCAGGTGGCGACGGCATACGGCAAAGGCGCTCCCGGCGCGCTGGCCGGGGCAACTGGGGTTTCACTGGTTTCGTCGCGGGTAAAATCCATGGGGCGCATTTTTGTGTAAAGGTCGTATCCAAATCGGCAACAGGCAATATTATCCGCCATACAGCCGTTGCTGGCTTGATTCACACACGCTCTTTGAGCAGTTTTAATGCGCGATGCCTAAAAAATAAGTATTTAATACGACACTTGAGGCCCGCAGACGGCAAAAATGGCCCGTCGCGGGCCATTTTTCCTCCACTGGACGGCTTATCAGGCCGGCACAGTTTCTTCTTCTGCCACGCTGGCGGCCTCGACTACCGGTGCCGTGCTTGTATCGGCCGGCGTAAAGTTGCGCAAAAACAAGAAGAACTGGCCCATCATCTGCGTCCACAGTTGCAGATTGATATTCAGGTAGTCCTTGCTGACGCCACCGGCGACCAGCACATCCATTTCCAGCACGACGAAATCGCCATGCTGGGCCACGCGGGCGAAACGCTTGCTGCGGTGCCATTCGGCCAGCAAGCCGGCCGGCAAGTCGCCGCCTTGGACGCGCAGCGGGCAGCTCAGGGTCAGATCGGCGTACTGTCCAGGCGCGGCTTCATTGCCCCACAGCACCTGGAAGCCGATGCCATGGCTGGCACTGTGTAGGCGCACGACGCCGTCGTGTTCGATGCTGGTCACGGCGCAGCCGGCCGCCTTGATGGCCTCGGCCGTTTGTTCCGCATTCAGGGTGGTCAGCAAATTGGTATTCGTGTTTTCCATCGTCATTCCATTCATTTCAAAAAATTATTGGGGGGCCGGCGTTTCTGTTTGGCGTGCATCAAAGCGGCCCTGGTACAGCTGGTCGCCGTACTGCTGCGCGATTTGCTCGAGTTTCACTCTGCTTTGCGCGGCGAACGGCTGGCGCGCCTTCATGACGTCCAGCACGCCGAGACCTTCATACGCTTGCAGGATGTCCTGCCCGGCCGCATACAGCTGGGCATTCTTGCTTTCGCAGCGTGCCAGGGCACCGCGCTGCGCCGTCACTTCGCCGTCGAGACGCGCACGCTCCGCTTCCAGCCGCTTGCCCGTGGCAGTCAATTGCTCGCTGGCCTGGCGGTACTGCGCCAGGCTGGCGGCTGCCTCTTGCGCGGCGGCCGTGCTGCGCTGTTGCTGCTCGCCCAGCTTTTCCCGCTGCGCGCGCTCGTGCGCCAGTTGCGACTGGCTGCGCGCCAGCTCCTTTTTCAAGCCATCGCTGGCAGGTTCGGCCGCAACGGGCACCGCCTTCGCGGCAGGCACGCCCTTGGCTTTCAGCACTTCCAGTTCGCCGCGCGTCTGCTGCAATTGCGCCGTCACGTTACGCAACTCGGCCCGCAAGCGCTCTTCCATGCTTTGCCCCTTTTGCGCCTGCGCCTGGGCCGTGCCGGTAGCCAGCAAGCTCAGTAACAGCAAAGGCAGGCGCATTTTGTTGGATATCAACATCATGGCTCCTTAGAAACGCGCGTTCAGTTCGATTTGCAGGGTGTCGATCGACAGTGCCGAACCGAACACTTCGCGACTCGACGTCCAGCGGCCGTTCAGCCAGGTATTCTTGTCGAGCGCATACGCGCCGCCCAGGTAGTAGCCGCGCGCATTCGTGCCGCCCAGGTGGAAAGTCGAATCGTTGTAGGCGTCAGGCAAGGCGTCCGGTTCGATGCGCTTGTAGCCCAGTAAGACGTTCCAGTCGCCGCGCGCGGCCGGGCTGGCCTTGCCCAAGGTCGCTTGCAGCATGTAGGCATTGCCGCCGCTCTTGAAATCGGCTTGCGAGACGCCGCCCGTGCCGCCGAAATTGTTCATGATGCCGCCCTTGGCGCGCGCCCACATCTCGTTCTTGTCGTAGGCCATGTTGCGCACATAATCGCCTTCGATGCGCAAGTCCGTGCCGCCGGCCACCTTGCTATCCCAGCGCGCATTCAGGTTGGCCAGGCGGAATTTCGACGCCAGGCCCACGAATTGCGGCTGCGGCGTATTGGCCGGGTCCAGCGGGTTCAGGGCGATATTGCGCAGCAGCATCAAGCTATTGCCTTTTTGCATGCTCGACGGACGCGACCAGTCCGTGCTGCAGCCATCGGCGCCCGCGTACAACGCGCACGGCTGCGAATATTCTCCGCTGATGTTGCGGAAGTTGTAGTAGGCCAAGGCGCCGCGCAGCTGATGGTCGCTATTGATCTTCCACGACGCGCCCACTTGCGCGCCCAGCAGCCATTTGTTTTCGCTGGACATTTTTGCCTGGCTGCGGCTAGGCGCATTGTCGGACGAATACTCGAGCGGAATCAGGCCCAGGGTACCGAAGACGGTGACGTCCTTGCTCTCGCCGACCGGCTGCTGCACCTTGGCGGCGATGCCGTCGAAATTGAGTTCGCTGGAAAACAGTTCGTCGCCGGACACAAACGGATTGTCGAAGCGGCCCGCCGTCAGTTTCAGCCAGGAAGCGGGCTGGTACGACAGCCAGGCCTGGTCCAGCCAGATGTTTTTCTTGCCCAGGCCGCCACCGAGGGTTTGCGTGGTGGACACGGGGCTGTCGTCGTTGCCGCTGGCCAGGCGGATGCCTGCCTGGGTGGTGTCGGAAATATCGGCCAGGATGCCCAGGCGGGCACGCGCGCGCAGCAAGTGCTTGCGGTCTTCACGCGTGTTCAGCAACGCCGGCAGGGCCAGGTTGGTGTTCGAATTGACGTCGTAGCCGCTGCCGCTGTTGAGCGAGCGCCAGTCGATCTCGATATTGCTGTTGGCCATGTCGTAGTAGCGCGATTCGTAGCGCGCACGCACGTCGCCCTCCAGGCGGATGCGCTTGGTCCAGGCCGGCGTTTCATTCGGCGCCGCCCAGCCGCCCGCTTTTGCCTCGGCCATGACCTGGCCCTTGATTTCGTCACGGATCTGTTCGCGCACGGTTTGCGAAATATACGGCACGCGCACGTCGCCCGGCTGCACTTGCGCCAGGGCGGCCGGCGCGGCGGCCGGACGGGCTTGCGCTTGTGCCAGCGCTTCGCTCTGCGCCTGCGCCAGCAGCGCTTCGCCGGCATCCTTGTTCAGGGCGCCGCTCTGGATCAGGCCGCGGATCAGCTTGACCATGGTGCTGTCGGCCGGTGCCGTCTGGGCTTGTACCGCGCCCGCCGCCACACTCAGGGCCAGGGCAGCCAGCGCCAGCGGAAGGCGGCGCGCACGCTGTGGGGAAGAAAATAAGGAATTCATCGCTTCTTTCGGTAAATGAGGAATTAGTTCATGCGCTTACGGGCGCCGACCTTTAATGGAAACGCGGGCCGGGAACCGCAGGGATGCCGGTGGCCGCTCATCGGCGCGGAAATCGCGCACCATGGCCAGTACCTGCTCATCCGTCTGCACATTGCCCGTGCCTTGCACCAGCTGCACTTTCGTCGTCTTGCCCTCCGTATCGAGCCACAGGTCGACGCGGATGTCGCTAAACGCCAGCTGGCGCGTGCGCGGGTCGCGGGCAAAGGCGAGCTGCAGCGCGTTGGCGACATAGCGGCCATACGATCCCGCGCCGAGTCCGCCGCCACCGCCGCCGCCCGTCATGCCGCCGCCGCGTCCAGCCTGGATGCCGAAAGCGTCGCTGCCAGCCTGCGCCGCGCCATCGATGGTGACGGGGTCGCCCTTGTCCGGCGACGGGCTTTCCGGCGCATCATCCATGGGCTTGTCGGCCGGCGTCGGTTCCGGCTCCGACACTTCCGGCACCACCTTGTCCGGTGTCGGTTCCGGCAGTTTTTCCGGTTCCGGCGGCGGTGGTGGCGGAGGGGGCAGCATCAGCATCGGCGGGGCCGCCACTTCGCGCTTGGTGGCGGCCGTATCCGACAGCAAATACCAGACCAGCGCGGCCAGCGCGCCGGCCAGCAGTACGCCGCCGGCCACGCCGCCCCAGCGGCGCCACCACTGCGCCGCACCCGACGATTCCGGGCCGGCCATCTTCATCATGTCGTCACGCTTCACCTTGCGCTCCTCATGCCGGCTTGCCGGTCACCAGGCCAACCTTGTTCAGGTCGATGCGGCGCAGCAAATCGAGCACTTCGACCACTTTCGCGTATTGCACGGCGGCGTCGCCGCGCACGATCACGGGGAAGTCGGGCGTCAGGGCCTTTTCCGTGCGCAAGCGCTCTTCCAGCTCGGGCAGGGTGACGGGATAGGCGTCGAGGAAGACCTGGCCCGCGTTGTCGATGGTGACGGCCTTGGTCTTCGGTTTTTCCAGCGCCGTGGCCGAGCTGGCCTTGGGCAGGTCGACCTTGATGCCGGGAATGCTGGCGTTGCTGGTCAAAATGAAGATCACCAGCACCACCAGCAGCACGTCGACGAAGGGCGTGATGTTGATGCCGCCGCTACGCTTGCGGGGGGTAAACTTGGCGGAGGTGGCCATGGTTATGCGCCCCTCACGCCTGCTGCAGCACGGGACGCATCTGGCGTCCGTCGCCCTGCTCTTCAGCCAGGCGCGTGGCGAACTCATCGACGAAGACGGCCATGTCGGCAACGATAGCGTCCGAACGCGAGGACAGCCAGTTGTAGCCGAACAGGGCGGGAATGGCCACGCCCAGACCAGCGGCCGTACACAGCAGCGCTGCCGCCATGCCCGGCGCCACCGAGTTGATGTCCACGGCGCCGGCCATGGCCGCCACGACGAACACCAGCATGATGCCGATCACGGTGCCGAACAGGCCGACGTACGGCGCGCCTTCGATGGTGGTCGACAGCCAGATCATGCGTTTGGACATGCGTTCGCTTTCGCGCACCATCACGCCATCCATGGCGGCGCGGATGGCGCCGATGGTCGCGTTCGAGACGGCGTTCAAGTCGTAGCCGCGGTCATGGCGGCGGCGCATCTCGTCGATGGCCACGTCATACAGACGCCACAGCGAGGAATCCGTCTTCACGGAAGCACTGAGCTTGCCGTTGCGCGACAGGTGGTCCAGCGGTGCGCCGGCAGCCTCGTGGAACGACTGCATGAATTGCGCATTGGCGCGCGAGATGGCGCCATAGCTGCGGCCCTTGCCGATCATGATGATCCATGACAAGACCATCATCAGGCCCAGCACGCCGACGACGATCCACGCGTCGAGCGGCATGGCGGCGATGATGAAGCCGAAATGGCTCTTGCCCGCTTGCTGTTCGTCTGCGCCAAACACGGCCAGGCGCGATTCGGAACCTTGCGAGACGGCGTCGGCCAGCAGCAGGGCGTCGGGACGGGCCGTACGCGACAGGCGCAGCTCGTCGATGGCGCCCGTGAAGTTGTTCAGGGTGGAGGCACCGGAAGCGACCGGCGGCGCATCGGCGCCGACCGAGGCGGCCGTGCTGAACGCTGGCAGCGCGGTGGCCAGCGACACGGCCGGGCGGCCGCCCACGTACAAGGCCACGTTGGCTTTGTCGGCCTTGACAGCCAGGTGCGACCATTGCGCGGCCTGGATAGGCTGGCCCGGCTTGCTGCGCTGGCCATTCACCTGCACGAAGGGCACGCCCTGGTCTATGCCGATCAGCAATTCATTGGCGCCGTCGCGGCGTGCATACAGCACTTGCTGCGCGCCCAGGCTGTCAGGACGCACCCAGGCGGAAAACGTGAACGGCGCACCGGCGGCCAGCGCCAGCGATGGCGAGGCGGGCAGCATCAACGGCGTGGTGCCCAGGCGGGCGCCGGCACCGATGACGGAACCGTCGAGCGACGGCACGGCCGTCTGCGCATGGTTGCCGTAGGCGGTGCTGTCGCGCGAGGGGACGCCAGGCTCGGTGAAGTGGTACACGAGGCTGTAGTCGGGGTCGAAAGTGCGCTGGCCATTGCCGGAAGCGGGCGCCTTCGGATTGCCGTAGTACATCCACAACTGCTGCGGCGTACCGGCCGTCAGGGCCGGCACGTCGACCCAGATCAGGGCGATGCCCAGCAGCGGATTGAATTGCTCGATCTGGTGGTTCAGCACCGTTTTATCGTCGCCCGCCACGAAGCGCAGGTCGGCGCCGTTGTCGCTGACGCCTTCGAAGTTGAAGTTACCCGAATGCAAGCGCAGCAGCACGGGAATGCGGCCGGGATCGCCGCCCACGGCGCCCGCCTTCGGGCCGGCGTCGACGGTGACGGGTTTGCGGTAAGCCCAGTCGGGCTGCCACCAGGCATGCGCCAGGCCGGGAACGAGCGTGCCCAGGATCGTGAGCAGGAAAAAAAGACGTTGCATGACAGTGATTCTCCGAAGAAAAGTCCAAAAAAGTGCAGTGCTGGTGAGCTGGCCCGTCAGTAGCTGGCCGACAGGTTGAAATTGATGCGGCGCACGTGCTTGTGCGTGCGCGGGCCATCGCGCAGCGGGTAGGCGAAATCGATGCGGCCATTCAGGTAGCGCAGGAACTGGAAGCTGCTGCCCACGCCCACCGAGGCCAGGCCGAACAGGTCTTTCTGTTCCGGCAGCGGGTCGCGCAGACGCAGGCGCGCCCCATCGGCAAAGGCAAACAGACGCCAGTTTTCCAGGCGGCTGAAGTACGTCAGCTGGGGCGTGCGCCACTCGACGGTGCCGGAGACGCCGTAGTCGCCCGTCGCTTCGGCCGACAGGTAGCCGCGCACGGAATTGGCGCCGCCGGCGGCCATCTGCTCGCCCGACACGAGCGCCGCGTCAGCCAGCTGGCCCGCCAGCTTGCCGTACAGCTGCGCGCCGCTACCCAGGGTAGTGGTGGCGTTGGCGTCGCCCTTCAGCACGAGGAAGCTGGGCGAAGCCTTGTAGCGCTTGTTGTCATAAGCGGCGCTGTTGCTGCCATAGCCGAACGCGGCGCGCGTGCCGGCCACCAGCGACAGGCCCAGGCCATACGTCGCCGTCTCCGTCTGTGCAAAGCCGTTGTAGGCCACGCTGAACGGCACATACTTCAGGGGAACACTGGAGCCGGCGCCATTCAGCTGCAGCGCTTCCTGGTTATCCTTGAAATCGATGCCGCCGCTAAAGCTGTGCCACCAGATGCCGCTGTTGGGCACCGTGTAATTGAGCTTCATGCCCAGCGCATGGCCCTTGCCCAGCACGCTGGTGCCGCCCGTGCTGGCCACGTTGCTGTTCGACTGGTAGCCGGTCGCTTCCACGCTCCAGCCCTGCGTGCCGATCGGCGCCACGTACGAGGCCGACCACACCTTGGTCTGGTTCAGGTCGCCCGGCGTGCCGAAAAAGCTGATGGTGGCGCTATGCCCCATCTGCCACAGGTTGTCGTGGCCGAGCGAGATGCTGCTGCGCAGCTTCTTGGTATCGGCGCTGTAATCGTTGTTCAAGCCGACGCTGGCGCGCCACGGGCTGCTGTCCTCGACTTTCAAGTCCACGTCCATGGTGCCGGGCAGGCTGCCCTGCTTGACCAAGGGCATCACCTGGCGCTTGGGCCCCCGGTTCAGGGCCGTCAATTCCACTTGCGCCTGGGTAAAATCGGGCACCTTGCCTTCCGTCAGGGCCGGCACTTGCTGGCGCACGTCGAGCGGCGAGTTGTATTGCGCACCGACCACGCGCAAGCGCCCCACCTTCGTTTCGCTCACCTGCAGTACCACCACGCCCTGCTCCACCTGCTGCTCGGGCAAGTCCACGTAGACGGACTGATAGCCGCGGGCTTGATATGCCGCAACGAGGGCGTCGCGCGCCCCTTCCACGTCCTTCAGGGTGCGGCCCGGCCCCAAGAAGGGCGTGACCGCTTCTTCGATGGCACGCGCGTCGAGCACGGTATTGCCGCGCACCAGGTATTCCTCGATCGTCACCTGCCGTTCCGGCACGGCCACGGGGGCGGCGGCCGGCACAGCGTCCTGCGCGCGCGCCATGCCGGGCAGCGCCAGCATGGCCAGGCACAGCATCGTCAAGGCCCTTGCAGGCGCCGCGGCGGCACGCCCCTTGCCCTTGGTTGTCATTTCACGCATCTTCCATTCACCTTAAAATCAAACGGTTGCCCTGTGTTGCGGCGCTGGGCCGGCGTTTTTTCTGTTAATGCTGATCTACTGATGCCTAGACAGCCGCCGCGCGCGACGACTGCCGAATGTCATCAAATGTTCATAAAACTCCGCTCACGGCTGCAAGCCGCGCCGCTCGTTCGGCGTGAGCGCTTGCAGCTGCGGCGCCGTCAACGGTCCCGCGCCCAGCACCTGCACCACGCCGGCCGGCTGGTAGCTGGACGCCTGCGGCTCGCCGCCCTGATGCTTGCTGGCACCGGCTTCGTCCGCCTGCTCGTTGCCAAAGCCCAGCACTTTCACCGTGAACAGTGACGGCAGCGCCTGGCGCGTGGCGGCCCGTTCCCGTTGCAGCACGTCTTGCGCCGCCGTGACGGCTTGCGTGGCGGCCGCGCTGGCATTGCTGAGCGCGCCCACGTTCACGGTAGCGATCACGGGCAGGCCCGCCGACTTGCCCTGCACCTGGACGTTTTCCGCATTGATCACTTGCAAGGCCGCCAGGTTGACGTTGCCCGAGACGCGGATACCCGCCTCGCCCGCGTCAATGCTGCCCAGCGGGGCGATCAGGTCGATGTCGCCAGGCGGCACCTCCGGGATCGGGTTCAGGGTGGCGATGCCGGCGCCCGTGGCCGGCGTGCTCGGCGACAGGCTGACGAGGCCGATGCTGTCGTAGGTGCGGCGCTGCGGCGTGTAGACGACAGTGGACTTGGTGCCGCGGCCCGCATTGATGTCGCCCGTGGCCGACCAGGCCAGGATGTTGCCGCCGAAGGTGGTGAAGATGCGGCTCTGACCCAGCAGGATGCTGTCCTTCGCGTACATCTGGATCTCGCCCGCGCCCTGCGTCAGCACGCCCGAGCCTTCGCCCGGCGCATAGCCGCCATCGACCCCGATCAGCGCCCGTCCGCCCGGCACCGTGATGCCGATATCGCCGCCGACATCCGTGTGGATGCCCGCGTCGTTGACGATCACGTGCGGCACATTGACCGTCGGACGGCCCGCCTCGGCCCACTCCTGCGGGCTCAGGTAGCGCACGCCCGCGACCGGCCGCTTGGTGTAAACGCCGTCGTAGTCGTTGACCGTGTACAGCGCGCTGCTGAACATCGTCAGGTCGCCCTTATACTCGATCTTCTGGCCCGCCTTGTCCTGCGCCGGGAACAGGGTGGCGATGGCTTCGCGGCCGCGCAGGTAGCTGCCGCGGCGCATGCCGTCCGCATCGTTGTATTCGCGTCCGGCCGCCTTCAGTTCGGCAAAGTAGACATTGCTCAGGTAGACCTGCTGCTGTTCCTTCGGCAAGGCGGCAAAGAAGCTGCGCGCATCGGTGGCCGGGTCGTAGCGGATGCCCAGGCCGCTGTCGCCACCGAAGCGCGTCGTCAGCCAGTTCACCAGGTGCAGCTGGCTGACCTGCGCATATTCGCGCGCCAGGTCGCGCCGCACGGCGCCCGATGCCTGGCCGGCCTTTTCCAGTTCCGCCTGTTTCGTGCCGAGGAAGGCGGACGCGCCCGCCTCGTCGCCGCTGTAGGCGAACTGGCCGCGCAGCCAGTCGGCCAGGGTCAGCTTGCCGCCGTAGACGTACACGGCGCTGCCGGCCTGGTCGGCCAGCGGGCTGGCCGGGTCGGCCAGCTTGGCCGGGTCCAGGTAGCGCGCCGCGAAAGCCGCATAGTCGGGACCATTGCGGCCCACGCCGGCCGCCACGCTGATGCCGGCGCCATTGCCGCGCTCGCCGGGGCCCGTGTTGACGATGGCGCCGAGGCTGCGCAATTCCGCCTTGTCGGCCATGTACAGGTCGCGCCCGGCGCTCACGTTCAGCTGGCCCGGTCCCGCCACATAGAAGGTGCTGTAGCGGATGTCGCGCCCGGCGCTGACGACGGAAACGTCGTCGGCATTGCGGTGCACGAACAGATTGCCGCGCGCGGACGAGACGCCGGAGACCACCGGCTTGTCCGGAAAATCGGGCCGGCCGACAAAGCCCTGGCTGGTCCATCCGGCCGCGCCTTCCGGCACGCCTTCGACGCTGCCGAGCGGCGTGCCCGAATTAACGATATCGCGCCCGGCCCGCACGGCCACGGCGCCGCCGCCTTCGTACCACACGCCCAGCGGGCCCGTTTCGCCCTTCAGTGTTCCCCGGTACACGATGCCGCCCGTGCGCAAGCCGACGATGTCGCCATTGTTGGCATAGAAATGCGCGGGCAGCTGACCCACCGGCACGTAGTCCGACACCGTCGGCGCCGTCATGCTGAACAGCGGATACAGTTGCTGCGAGGCATCGCTGGCGCCATTCGGCGTCAAGCCGAACCATTTCAGCGCACCGGGCGCCAGCCCGTTGGCGCTGACGTTATGCAAGGGCAGCAGGCCGAACCAGACCGGGTCCAGTGCGCCGACGAAGCCCGGGTTGAATGGACTTGGCAACAGGCGCGGATCGGCGCCCGATGCGGTGATCGGATAGCCGGCCGCATGGATGGAGTCGGCCGCCAGCATTTCCAGCTGGCCCGTGCCCGTCTTGACAAATTGCGGCGCCACCGGCGACGGCGCCAGGATCACGCCGTTTTGCGGCATGTCGACCTTGCCGCCCTCGCCCAGCCTGCCCAGGCTGGCATTGCCGTAATACAGGCTGCCGCTGGCGGCCACGGCGCGCAACACGGATGGCATGACGAAACGTGCATCCGTTGGCGCGTGGTTATCGCCCATGTCCGATTGTATCCAGGCGGACGTCGGCGTCAGATTGCCGCCCGCGCTGAACAGGTCGATGGCGGTGGCCGGCGTCCACAGCGAGAACCAACTCCAGCCCTCGCCCTGGCGCTCGACGCCCTGGTAGTTGAACGGCGAACCATTGCCAAACTGCTTGACGCGGCCCGCATCGGCCGTACCGCCCAGCACCAGGTCGCCGCGCGCATCGATGCGCACGCCGCTGTCGCCCGGCACGAGGATGGGCCCGCCGCTGGCAATGGCCGTGCCCGCCGTATAGGTTTCATACGGCCGCGATTCCTTCGGATCGGCGCGGTCGAAGCGCAGTTCGACGCCGCCCACGGCGCCCGCCTCCATGCGCAGCGCGCCGCGCAGATTGGTGAAGGTGCTGTTGAGTGTCGGATACTGGCGCTCGAAGCGCGTGTCGGCATTCGGGGCATCGCTGTTGGCATCGAAGCTGCGCACCTCGGCGACAGGGTTGAGCCCGCCGCCGATGCGGATATCGAGGTCGCCACCGCCCGTCAGCAGCAGCTTGCCGTCCGGCGTCACCCTGCCCGTGCTGCCCACGGCCACGTTCAGGCCCTGGCTGCGCGGCGCGAACACGCCGCCCGGATCGGCGCGCGAGGTCAGCATGCCGGCGTTGCCGCCCGCCTGCAGCAGCACATTGCCGCCGCCGAGGGTGCCGATGCCCGTAAAGCCCGACACGACCGGCAGACCCGCAAACAGGTCGCCGCCTTCGGGACGCGCGACATAGGTGCCGAAATTGATCCACCATGCCGTCGGCACGCCCGCCCCCGTGCTGCCGCTGCCCTGGCGCCACAACCAGGCGCCGATGTCGCTGGTGTCCTGATGCGCGCTCAGGGTGCCGATGGCATCCTCGCGGCGCTGCAGGGCGGTGCCTACGGTGTCGCCCTTGACGTCGCCCTGGGCGCGCAGCAGCAGGTTACCGCCGTGCTCGGGATACCAGGCGCGGTACAGGCTCTCGCTGCCGCCATCGACGAAACGCGTCAACTTGTCGTCGCCCAGCGCGCCGAGCAGCTTGCCCTTGGCGTTCAGGCCGCGCGGCAGGTTGAACAGATCCTTGCCATCGACCAGCGGCGAGGCCGACTGCGTGCCCGCCGTGTAGACGCCATACAGCGAACGCATGTCGAAATCGCCGGCAGCGAGCAAATCGAGGTCGCCCATGCCCGTGCGCAGCACGCTGAACAGGAGCTGGCGCGCCGGCTCATCCTTGGTCACCATTTCGGGCGGCGTACCGTCGGCAATCTTGGTCACCAGATCCGCATAACTCTCCAGCATGTTCGCTTCGGTACCAAACCACATTGTGATATCGACCTCGCCTTCCGGGTACCCCAACATGGTGGCGTACTCGTTGAAAATATAGGTGCTTGGCAAGCCCGTGCCCGGCTTGACCGACGTCCGTTCCTCCATGCCGTAATGCGTATCGGCCAGCATCAGATGGGCGTCCTTCGCATGCGGCCGCAGCGCGCGCGTATCGGCGGCGGCCGTATCGGCGCCGCCCACCAGGCGCAGCGACCACGCTTGCGAACCCTGGGCCAGCATGGGCGCCAGCGCCAGGTTGCGGCCCTGGCGGCCCGCGCCATCCTCGGCGCGCAGCGCCACCATGGTCGCGTCGCCAGGCAGCTTAACCAGCGTGCCGGCCGGCAGCACGCTGCCCTTGTCCAGCGCCAGCGCCGCCGCCAGCACCACGCCGTTGACGGGATTGACGCTATCGCCCGTGTCCCGCGGCTTGCCTTCCGGGAAAGGCAAAGCCACATTCGCCGGCCACAGCATGGCCGCCACGCTGGCCGCGCCAGGCAGGCGCAGGCCGGGATCGAGCTGCATGCCGCTCGATAAGGCCAGCGCCTTCGGCAAGACCGTACCGGCCGCGTACAGCACCTTGCCGTCGGCATCGCGCACGGCGCCGCCCAGCACGCTGCCGGCAGGCAAGTTCAATTCCGCCGTCAAGGTGGCGCGCGCCGCCAGCAAGGTGCCGCCGCGCAGCTGCATGGCCTTCATCGGCACGGCGAAATTGACGCTCGTGCCCGATTGGAAATACGTGTCTTCCGCCAGGGTCACCAGACCCGCTTGCGGCACGACAACCTCGCCGCCCCATGGCAAGCGGCCCTTCACCAGTTGCCAGCCCTTGTCGTCCGACGTGACGGGCAAGGTGCGGGTATCGAAGCCATCCGTGATACTGCCAAAGACACTGAGCTTGCCACCGGCGCGCACGACCAGCGCGCCCGCCTCGCCCGAGCCGTACACGCCGCTCAGGCGCGCCAGCGGATTGACGCCGTCGTAGCGGTGCCCCGACAGGTCGATGTCGCCATCGATGTGCAAGTCGCCGCCCGGCGTGGCGCTGACGATCTCGACGCCAGGGCGCAGGTGGAAAGCGTTGGCATCGCCGCGTAAGCCGCGCAATTTGCTGTCCATCAAGTTGCCGTTGGCCAGCGCGTGGGCCATGAAGAGCTGGCTGTCCCCGTGTTTCTCGTCCAGATAGGCCTGGTTGATGCCCTGGTAGCTGCGGCCGTCCGCATCCTTGCCTGTACCGGTCGGCGCATCGTTGTATTGCCAGAAAGCGTTGACGTTGATGGTGCGCGCGCCGGCGATGTTCAGCGCGCCAGCCGCATCGATGTCGATATCGTCGCCCGTGGCGCCACCGAGGCGCCGCACGTTCAGGTCGATGCTGCCATAGTTGCCGCCCTTGACTCCGCTGCGCAGGTCGAACCGCGCGCCGTTTTCCAGGCTCAGGCGTCCACCAGGCGCGGCCAGTTCGATGACGGCGCGGTTCGGCGCCTCGATCACCTGGCCATAGCTATCCGTGCGCAGCACCGTGCCATGCGCATCGAGCACGGCGCCGGATTGGATGGTGACGCCGTCGCGCCCGGCCAGGCGGATGCTGCCCACCTGCTCGCCGCTGGCGTCGATGCGGCCGCTCACGGTCAAGCTGCCGCCATCGACGGACACGCTCACTTCGCGCGCCTTGACCTCGTCGCCGATGGTCAAATTGCCCTGCTTGAGCTGGAAGCTGCGGCTGCCGAACACCTTGCCCGTATTCAGGCGCTGGTTCAGGCCGGCGAAGTCGCCGATCTGTTGGGCGCGCACCTCCACGCCGCCGGCCGCGTACGGCACGAGAGTGCCGCCCGCGTCATAATGGCCGCTGGCGCCGCCCAGCAAGGCGCCGCGCAAGTCGGCCATGCCCGCCGCGTCGCCCGTGGCGATCACGCTCAGCTTGCCGGCACGGTTGTTCACGGCCGACACGTCGATCACGGAAGCGCCCGCCTGGCGCACGTCGCCTGCGCGGCTGTCGAGGATCACGTCGCCGCCCCAGCTGTACTTGCTGGTGTCGTAGAAATCGATCTTGCGGCCCGCCAGGTCCAGCTTGGCCTTGTCGCCCAGCAGCACATCGCGCTCGGCCGACAGGGTCAGTTTTCCGCTTGGCAAAACCACGGACGTATCCACGCTGACACTGTTGCCGTTCAGCGCCACTTCCGCGCCCAGGGCGCCGGCCAGCGCCGCGTTCGTCGGTGTGGCGGGGGTAGCGCCGGCCGGCGCGCTCACCTTGAGGTCGCCGCCCGCCGTGATGCGGTTGACGGAACCGGCCGCGCCCGTCAGCAGCGGCGTGTTGATCAGCAGATCGCCGCCGCTGTAGCGGTAGCCATTGGTGGCCGTATCCCACGCGCTTTGCGACTGGTAGACGGACAGGCTGCCCTTGTTGTTGGCGGTCAGCTGCTCGCTGGCATTGAGCGCCACCTGGCCGAAGCCCAGTATCAAACGATCGAGGTTGTGGATGGTGTCGGGACGGCTGTCCGGCGTGAAGCCGAACTCGATGCGCTTGGCGTCGATCTGCAAGCGGCCGCTGCCCGTGCCGGGGCCGTTGGCAACGACGGCGCCGGGCGCATTCGTCGCGCCCTGCCACACGAGGGTGTCCGTGTGGATACGCGCCAGCGCGTCCGTGCCGCCATAGCCGTAGATGGCGGGCGTGTTGAGCACCAGGCGCGACAGCGACGACTTGCCCGTCGCCGCATCAATGGTCGACAGCTGCGACGAGTCATAGAAGTTGAAGGAATTGCGCGCCGTCAAGCCCAGGCTTTCCAGTGCCGGTGCGCCCGTGCTCGTGTCGCCGCGCAGCAGGCGGTCGAGCACGTCCTGGTTCAGCGCCAGGCCGTCCGGCAGGGCGCCGCGGGCGCTGGCGTCCGCCAGCGAGGCGGCGCTGCCGATATTGATCGAACCCATCCCCAGCACCAGGTTGCGCGTGCCGTAGCGCACGTTGTCGCGCAGGGTAAACGCGCGCTCCGTGACGGCGGCGATGGTGCCTTCCGAATACAGCGAAGTGGTGCCCGTGCAGGCGCCGCCCGTCTTGGCGCACGTACCGATGTCGATGATGCCGGGGCCATCCGAATCGGACGGCGTGCGCACGGCCGGCAGCATGTCCAGCCAGCCGTTCGAGACGGCCAGCACGCTGCCCATCGGCTGGTACACAAAACCGTCTCGCGAATCCCAGGCCGCCTTGCCGCGGCCCAGCGTATTGATGCCGGAACCTTGCTCGAGGAAGATGCCGTCGTTGGTTTTCGTGGTCACCAGAAACACTTCGGCCGCCTTCAGCACGGCACCATCGCGCAGCACGATGCCGCCCGCCGATTCGTTGATGGCGGCGATATTGGCGCGCTGATTGGTGCCCGTGGCGAAATCGCTGTAGGTGACGCGCGGCAAGCCGCCGATGCCCAGGCGCTGGGCGCCGAAGGCATTGATCTGCGAAGCGTGCACGGAGACGCCATCGAAGTCCGCCTGCGCTGCCGTGCCGTCGGCCAGCACTTGATAGCGGGTACCCGCATGGCCACCCGTGCCCAGCAGCAGCGAGCCGCCGAAGCCGCCCTCGGCCGGCGTGTACAGGGCGCTGCCATCCATCATCAATGGCGTGTGATTATTTTCAACGCTGTGCAGCGACGGGGCGATCAGTTGCACCCGCACGCCCTTGGCGTCGCGTTCCAGCGTGGCGCGCGGCACGCCGTCGCGCGTGGCTTGCGCCACGGCGAAGGCGGTATAGCCCGTTTCATTGTATTGCGAGTAGGTACGCAGCACGTCGGCCGGCGTCAGGATGGCCTGGCTCGGCACGGCGTCGCGGATGGCCGTGCCGGCGATGCCCGTCTGCGCCGCCGTCGCATACGAACCATTGCGCATGGCCACCGTGCCGCCCGCCTCGACGGCGCCGGCCAGGCCGTTCAGCTCCACGCGGAAGGCGCCCGGCAGCAAGGCGAAATTCGATGGCAGCAAAGTGTAGGTACCGGCCGCCAGGCCGGGCACGCCCGCGGCTATGGTGATCTGGCGCCCCACGGCCGGCTTGCCCGCGCCCTGCTCGGCCATCAACGGCGCCACGTCCGGCTGCACGCCGGGAATGATGGCGTATACGGGATTGGTATTCAAACCGGGCAAGGTAAAGCCGCCATTCGGCTTCATCTGCACCAGCGGATTGAGGCGCGCATCGGTGGAACCGCCCCGTCCGGCCAGGAAGGCCGCGCCCGTCAGGGTGCCGCCGCCCGACAGGTCGAGCACGGCGCCGGCTTGCACGTCGACGGCGGCGCCGACCAAGGCGATCTCGGGGCCGTTGCCCACGCCCTTGAAGACGACGTCGTTGCCGTCATACAGGTAGCTGAGGCCATCGAGCGTGCCGCCGTACGGCATCGTCAAGCCTTTTGCGCTGACGGACGTCAGGCTGCCCGGCAGCAGATTGACATGGCCCGTATTGGCTTCAAAGCCTTCGGCCCCCAGCGTGATCTGGCCCAGCGGCGCGCGCAGCACGCCGTGCTGGTTGATCGTGGGCGCGACCAGGTTCAAGCTGCCGAACACGGAAAACGGCTGGTTCGGCGTGGCGCTGCCGGCGCTGCGCTCGACAGTGAGCGTGCGCAGCGGATCGAGCGTGACGCGGATATTGCCGTATTCATCGACCCGGCTGCTCTGGCCCACCGTGACCATGCCGCTATCGCCTGTGGCCGGATAGATTTGCGCGGCAACCAGGGTGGCGTTGCCGGGCTGGTACAGGGCGGCGTTGTTCGACATGCGCAAGTCGCCGCGGCTGTTCAGGGTCAGCTGTTCGAAGGCATCGCGTTCGACGGCCAGCGGCGTGCCGCTGCTCTGCACGATCTCGCCGCGCGTACCCATGTTGACCTCGCCCGCGAGATCGAGCATGCCCGCATCGATCTGCAGCAGCGAGCCATCGGCCACCAGCGGCACGCCCAGCATGCCGCGCCCCTTGCCCGAGTTTTTCGAGCCTTTCACGGCATTGGGCACGATGTAATTGTCTTTCTGCGCGCGCGCGGCCGTTCCCAGGCGCACATACGGCGCCGCCAGGCGCACCTGGCTGGCAAGGCTAGCCAACTTGTCCTGGCCGTCCGCATCAGGCTGTGGCGTCTGCGGAGGCTGCTGCGCCAGGCCCAGCGAACTGGCGCTCAGGCGCAGGCTCTGGCCCAGCGCCAGGCTGACGTCGCCATCAACGCTGAGCATGCCGTTCACATGCATGGCCAGGTTATCGAAGCCGCCTGCCTGCACGCGGTCGACGCCCAGGCGCGCACTACCGTAGCGCAAGGCTTCATCCTGCTGGCCGGCGCGCAAATCAACCGGCAATACGCTGTCGCCCTGCACTTGCGCCAGCACGAATTCGCGCGGTACCCGCACCGCATTGTCGACGCTATCGCCTTCCAGCGTCTGGCGGTTCACCTGGCCATAATTGGGCGTGTCGAGCGCCATCGCCAGGGTGCCGCCGGCCGCCCCGGCGCCACCTGCCACCGCGCGCAATGTGCCATCGGCAAAGATGCCGTTGTACGAACTGAGCGAAATCAAACCGCCGCTGCCGGCCACGTTGACGGCGCCCTGGTTCGGCAAGTCCAGCGTGGCTTGCGCGCCGCTGGCGTCGAGCAGCGCGCCCGGACGCACGACGACAAAGGCGTCGGCCGCGTCGACGCTGGCCGCGTCGGCCTTGTAGCGGGCGCCGATTTCGATGCTGCCGCCCTTGTCCGCGCGGCCATAGCGCCCGCCGCGCATGTCGGTGGCGATGGTGGCGCGGCCGGCGACGTCGAGCACCGCGTGTTCGCCGATCCAGATCGACGTGGCTTGTCCCTTGCCGTTCGGCACATCGGCATCGCTGCCCGTGCCCAACGTGCCGGGCAGGATGGCGATCTTGCCGCCCCAGGCTTCAAGGCGGCCGTCGATGCTGACCTGGCCATTGCTCGTCATGCTGATCTGGCGGCCAGGATCGACCGTGACGACAGCGCCTTGCGCGACCGCCAGGGCGCCCTTCACGTACGGGCTGCCGGCCGTCAGCGTCAGGTCGGCGCCGGCGCGCTGCGTCAAGCGGCCCTTGCGCGCATCTTCCTGGTACAGCTCTGGCGTCCACACTTCCAGTGCGGCAGCCGGATCCGTGCCGCTCGCCACCGTGTGGCCGGTGGCGGGATTGAAGCGCAGCACGGGCATTTTCACATCGATCCGCGCATCCTTGACCACCACGACGCCGTCGCGGCCCGTGACGGCGTAGTCGGCAAAGCCGCTCTGGAACAAGCCGGCGTCCAGCGCCAGCATGGGCTGGACGGCAACGTCACGGCCCAGCATGATGCCGGTCGGCAGCAGCGCGCCGCGCGGCGCGCGCACGTCGTCGGCGGCGATGCTGCCGGCCGCATACTGGGTCGTCATCGGCAAGATGGGCAAGCCGTTCGGGAAAGCCGCCGCCGAGACCTCGAAGCCCGTAGTGAGCCCGTTGATGGCCGTCACCACGCTGCCGGCGGGCGCGATGGAGCCGCCCCAGACATATGCCGTGCCGTCGATGACGACGTTCGCACCCGGCGGCACCAGCAAGTCACTCCCCAGCACCAGCGGTTTCTGCGCCGACACGTCGACCGTCACGGGCATGGTCCAGATCTGGCCCGGCTTGATCAGGCTGCTGGTAAGCGCGAAATCGAAGGGAATCTTCTCGCCCTTGGCAATCAAAAATTCATCGGCCAGGCGCAAGCCGACGGGGGCACTGCTCCCTCCTGGCAGCACGTCGCCGTCCTGCAGCTTGCCGCCGATGCTGACGGCCGTGCCGCTGTCGATCGTCAGGCGTCCGCCGCCCTTCACGCCATGGCCGCGCAACTCGCCGTCAAGCTTGAGCAAGGCGCCCGTCGGCGTTTTTTCACGTGGCAAGTCGACGGCCAGGGCGATGTCGCCGCCGCGCCCGCCCTGCAGGCTGCCATTGCTCATCAAGGCAGCGCCCGACGAAACGTCAATGACGCTGCCGCCGGCCAGTTCGATACCGCCCGAACTCTTCAATGTGACCTTGCCGCCATTCACGTACGGCAGGCCGGCGACCGCGCCCGGGTCCAGTTCCAGGTTACTCCACAGGCCACGCGCATCGAGACGCACGCCCGGCGCCACGCGCACGCCGGCCGGGCCCGTGGCGCGCCCTTCCGGCGACACGGGCCCTTCCACCCACACGGCGCCCGCGTTCGCCAGGTAACGCGAGATGATGTCACCGGCGGCGATGCTGCCGCTGCGCGCGCTTACATTGGCCTTGATGGCCACGTCGGTGGCGTGCAGGGCAATGTCGCCGCCATCGGCCACGCGCACGTCCGCGTTGACGTCGAGCTTGTCGTAGGCGTAGATATTCAGGGCGCCCAGTTCCAGCCCATTGAGCCAGTCCGCATCGAGCTGCAAGGTCTTGCCGCGCGCGGCCGGCAAGGCCTCGTTCAGCAGCTGGCCATCGGCGACGGATGCCACCTTGCCGATCTCGACGTTTTCCAGCACGGCTTGCGGGCTGTCGCGCAACTGGCCCGCCTTCGTATCGAAGACGGGCGTCATTTTGCCGACGATCAATTGACCAGCGCGCGCGGCCGACGTCTGCGACTGCTTGTAGCTATCGACGCCGTCGTCGCGCTTGCGCTGCTGGCGTTCGCCCTGGAACACGGACGTGTCGATATCGCCTTCCAGCACGGCGGCGCCCGTGGAAACGATCAGGCGGCCCGCATCGCGGCCCACCGTGTAGCCGTTTTCCAGGCGCTCGCGCGGACCGATCAAGGCATTCGCATGGGTTTCCGTCGTGTTCGCGCCCCAGCGCGCATGCGTGCTTTCATAACCGCGGTACAAGCCCGTGTACAGATTGTCGCCAGGGGCAGTGCTCAGCTTGTACATCGCGCCATCGGCGCCTTTCAGCCACGTCTGCTTGACCATGCCCGTCTGCACGTCCAGCGAGCCGCCGGCGATATTGATGCGCGAACCGGCCTGCGTCACCACTTCGCCGCCGCCAAAGCCGACGGTGCCGCCCTGGGCCGCCCATTCGCCGATGCCGTGGCCGCTGGTATTAAGGTAGCCGCTCACTTCCAGCAAGCCGCCCGCCGTGTACCAGCGGTCCGTGGCGTAGCCGTTGGTGCCGGCCGGCACCAGCACCAGGTCGCGGCGGTCGACCCACACGTCGCTGTTGTTCAGGTATTTGGCGTCGCGGCTGCCGGGCGCGTCGCGCTGCTCGTTGCCCTGCACGTTGATCAGCACATTGTTGCTGCTCATGTCGACCTTCACGCCGACGGCGCCGGACACGTCGATGGCGGCGCCGCGCGCCACGTGGCTGCGGCGGGCCGCATCGGCCAGTACCTGGCCGCCCGTGGCCAGAGTCAGCGAATCGCCTTCGAACTCGATGTTGCCGGCGGAAACAATGCGCACCAGCGACTGGTCGCGCCGGTCTTGTGGCGTGTCCGTGCCCTTGCCCGTGTCTTTCAGCAAGGTATCGCGCTGCACGTCGAGCGCCGTGGCGCCGTTGTCGTCGATGACGATGGCGCTGACGCTGCCGCGCGCCAGGGTCACGCCGGCGTTCTCGCCCGCCGCCGCCAGGTGGATCGTGCCGCGGCCATTGACGGTCGTGCTCGACAACAGCACGCCATCCTGGCGCACGCTATTGCCGCTGAGCGTGATGTCGCCCGTGGCCGCCTGGATCAAGCCATTGTTGACGACGCTGCCGGCGCCGCTGCCGGCCACGCGCAGCATCTCGACTTCATTGCCGCGCGTGCTTGAATACTGGTTCTTGTCCGTGCCCATGCCCTGGCGCACGACGATGGCGTCGCCGGCCGCCAGGGTGGTCTGGCCGTTCGGCGTGGTGATGGCGCCCGCATTCTCGACGCTGCGGCCGGCCAGCAGCACGTAGCCGCCGCCTTCCGTCACCGTTTGCGGCTTGCGCGTGTCGATGCGCGCGCCGGCGGCGACGACGACGTCCGCTTCGGCCGCCGCATGCGTAAAGGTATTCTGGTCCAGCAACAAATCATTCGCGAAGGTCGGCACGGCGCCCGTGCCCTGCGCCTTGCCGTACAAGCCGCTCTTGAACTGGCTGTCGCTCATGCCCATGGCGGCGGCCGCCAGGTTGCGCGTATCGACCTGGCTGCTGCCCGTAAACACGATACCGTTGCGGTTGACGATCATCACCGTGCCGTCGGCCTTGATCTGGCCCTGGATCTGGCTGGGGCGCGCCAGCGGATCGTTGACGCGGTTCAACACGGACCAATGCGATTTCTGGTCGAACTGCAAGGTAGTGTTCTTGCCGACGTTAAAACTTTCCCAGTTCAGGATGGCCTTGTCGTCCGTCTGCACGACCTTCACGACGGTCTTGCCATCGGCCTGGCTCTGCACGGGGCCCTGGGCGTTGAGCCAGCCCGCCGTCAGACTGTTGCTGTCGACCTGCAAGCCGCCCTTGACGAGGCCATCGGGTGCACCGCCGGCGGCCAGCGCAGCCTGGCGCGCGGCCGCCTGCACCGCCTGTTCGGCGGCGATGCCGCGCGCGGTCAGCAAAAGATTGTTCAGCGATTGCTGCAGCTTGCCTTCGGCCTTTTGCTGCTGTAACAAAGGGTTGTTCAGCGCTGTGGCCGGCTGGCCATTCGGCAAGCGTCCCGTGGCGGCGGCCGTGCCCTGCTGCGCGCCCTTGCCCGCGAACCAGGCGCCGCTGAACGGCTGCTGCGCCTGCGCGCCGCCCGCCTGCAGCAGCATGGCGATGGCCAGCGCCAGCGGTTTCAAGCGCACCGGGCGAGCGTTGTGGCTGCCCGCCATGGCGGAGGAGGATGCGTGTTTCGTGACCGACTTGCTTCGCTGCATGGCGACATTCCCTTTTCATGTTCCGTTGCTGACCGATATCGCGAGGCGGCGCGCGGCACGCACGGGGCGGGCGGCAGGCACTGATTCGCGGCTTCCAGCAGCATTGACAGGGAACAAGGTCCGGGACTGCAAAAGGTCATGAAAATGTCATAATTGGCGCCAGGCCTTTGCGCTCAACCAAACAGCACGATACCGCCCGGCAAACGCCTCACGCGTGCGCCATACGCGTCCTGGATCAGGGCGATCACGTCGTCGAGGCGGTCGAGCGAAAAGCTCGCTTGCACGCGTGTGTGTTTCAAGGCGTCGCCATTGAGGATCAGCTTGCCGGGACGGTAGCGGTTCACTTCATCCACCACCTCGGCCAGGGTGCTTTGTTTGAAGACCAGCAGGCGCTGGCGCCACGCGCTGACGTCGCCCCTGGCCACGGCGCGGGCGATGCCGAAATGCTCGGGCCGGTAACGCAGCTGCTGACCGGCGGCCAGTTCCGCGTCGTTGCCGGCTTGCGCCACGCGCAGGCGGCCCGCCAGGCACGTCACGCACACTTCCTGGCCGAACAGGCGGATATTGAAACGCGCGCTGCCGGCTGACACCGTGCCGTCGCCCGCCTGCACGCGCACGCTTGCCGCGCCGCGCAAGCCGGCCTGGAATTCCGCCTCGCCCGCCAGCAGCACCAGCGACGCGGCGCCGTCCTGCACGGGCGCCGCGTCGAGCCGCGTCTGCGTATTCATCTGCACCAGCACGCCGCCATCGAGCGCCACTTCGCGCTGCTCGCCCGTACCCGTGGCGTAGTCGGCGGCCAGGCCCGCCACGGCCGGCCACAGGTCCGTCGGCGGGCGCAGCACCAGCAAGCCCAGCGAGGCAGCCACGGCGCCGCCGAGCCAGGCGCGCCGCGCCACGTTGACAGGCGCCTGCGCCCGCTTGACGGCGCGCGCGGCCGGCGCCATGGCGCCCCACACGGCGCGCGCTTCGGCAAAGGCCGTCGCATGCTTGCGGCTGCGCGCGCACCAGTGACGGAACACTTGCGCGTCGCGCTCGCTGACCTGGCCCGAGGCCAGGCGCACGACCCACGCCTGCGCTTCCTTCTGGATGACACCCATGTCGTCTTCCGTTTGTTCAATCATGATGTTTAGACGTTTTTCCCGCGCCGGGACCGAAGCGCTGGATGAAATCGCGTCCCATGCGTTCGCAACAATGTTCGAGTCCGGCGCGCAATTCCTTCTCCACGGTGCGGGCGGAAATGCCGAAGCGCTCGGCGATGTCGCGGTGCGGCAACTGGTCGACGCGGGCGGCGATGACGATGGCGCGCCGGCGTTTCGGCAACTCCTGCAAGGCCCGTTCCAGTTCTTCCAGTTCGGCGCGCGCGCTGAAGGTGCGGGCCGGGTCGGCCAGCTCATCGGCCATCTCGTACAGGTCGTCGATATCGGGCAGGCTGAGCAGGCGTGCATTGTCGCGGCGCTGATCTTCCGCAATGTTGATGGCGATGCGCATCAGGTAGGCGGACGGGTAGCTGATCGCCTCGGGCGCCGTCATCCGCTCCACCCGCAAATACGTTTCATGCAGCGCGTCATTGGCCAGGTCTTCCGAGCCCAGGCGGCGCTGCAAATGGCGGCGAAACTGTCCGTAGCGTTCCAGGAACAGCTTGCGCAAAGTGGCTTTCAGCAAATCCGACATGGTCAGGGCACCCCAGGCAAGAGGTAGGGTGCGCAATCGGCATCCGGGTCGGGCCGCGGCGTCAGTAAAATCGTCAGCGGCTGCGGCAAGCCCGCCGGCGGCGCGCCATCGATCAGCAGGCTGCGCAGGCGTTGCAGCACGGCGCGGTCGCGCTGTTCCACGCCGCTCGGTTCGAGCACGTGCATGGCGCGCACCTTGCCCCGCTCGTCGAGCCATAGCTGGAAGGCCAGGCGGTAGCGGCCGAAGGCGTCCGGATGCAAACGGCACAGGGCGCGCGTGAGCGAGCGCTGCAGGACGGCCGCATAGCCTTGCAATGGTGCGGTGGCGGGGGCAGCTTCGGCCGGCACGGGCGCCGGCGCCACGGGTGCATCGGCCAGCGCCAGCAAGGTGAACGCATTGCTGCCGCTGAAGCGCGCGCCCAGCTGGGTGCCGGCCAGCAAACGCTGCAGCGCTTCGGCAGGCGTGTAGTCGCCGCGCACGGGCGAGGCCACCCTGCCGGCCGCCAGCTGGCTGCTGACGAGCACGGAATACCCGGTCACTTCGCCAAACGCCACCAGGGCCGCGTCGAGCGGCTGGGCGGGCAAGTCGAAGCGCAGGGTTGCGTGCGCGGCGGCGTCAGCACCGTCCGCGCCCGCAGCCGGCCGCACGAATGTCATGAATGTCATCAATGTCATCAGCAAGCAGGCGGACAGGGCATTGCCCTTTGCGGCGCGGCGGTGGCTTAGTGTCATTTTCCAGGGGACGCAACGAAAAGTCCTGCTCATGAAGTGTCTTGACTGCAATAGTTCAAGCAGAATGGCAAGATGGTAGCTTCGTAAAATGACAACTGCATGACATGGCATCAGCCCACATCCCGGCCTGTGTCATCGCTGCGACACATGATCTTGCTATGCTGGACGCTGATTCCACCGTTCCGGGAGCCGCCATGGCACGCCTGTCCTTGACTGTTTTATTCGCTTGCTTGTGGMCTTGCGCCGCCCTGCCCGCGCAGGCGGACGAGCACACCGTTGTCGTGAAGGCCGCCGCACCGGATAAGGGCTGCGTGGAAGTGGAAGTCAATGGCCAGCGCGCGCAATCGATGTCATGCTTGAATGAAAAATTATTGCCGAATAGCAACACCATGAACCGGCAGCCGCCCACCCTGTCCGGCGCGGAAGCGGTCATGCAGCGCCCGTCGAACCAGCTGGGCCTGTACAACCGCGCCGCCCTTGAACACCGCATGGGCAATGCCTTTGGCAAATCCGTCACGCCGCAGAGGCCGCCAGCTCCCGCGCCCGCCAGCCCGCTGCTGCCGGCGCGCTAGGCGGCTTGTCAACGCACAGTCCATTTGCGCTGTCAAGATTGCGCAATCGCGCCGATTGCGTATCATTCCAGGCTTGATCGCTCTGGAAACAACCATGCTGCCCACTATCGAACAACGCCTTGCCCTTGAACTTGCCGCCAAACCGGTGCAAGTTGCCGCCGCCATCGAACTGCTCGACGAAGGTGCCACCGTGCCCTTCATCGCCCGTTACCGCAAGGAAGCGACCGGCGGCCTCGACGATATCCAGCTGCGCCTGCTCGAAGAGCGCTTGCGCTATCTGCGCGAACTGGAAGAGCGGCGCGCCGCCATCGTGGCGTCGATCACGGAACAGAACAAAATGACGCCCGAGCTGCTCGACGCCGTCATGCACGCGGAAGACAAGACGCGCCTGGAAGATTTGTATTTGCCGTACAAACAGAAGCGCCGCACGAAGGCGCAGATCGCCATCGAAGCGGGCCTGATGCCGCTGGCCGACGGCTTGCTGGAGAACCCGGAACTGACGCCGGAAACGGAAGCGGGCAAGTTCCTGCGCGACGCGTTTACTAGTGCCGACGGCAACAACCCGGGCGTGCTTGATACCAAGGCGGCCCTCGACGGCGCGCGCCAGATCCTGATGGAACGTTTCGCCGAAGATGCGACCCTGCTGCAAACCTTGCGCGAATACGTGCAGGAACACGGCATCGTGGAATCGAAAGTGGTGGAAGGCAAGCAAGACGAAGGCGAAAAATTCGCCGATTACTTCGATTACTCGGAAACCATCTCGACCGTCCCTTCGCACCGCGCGCTGGCGCTGTTGCGCGGCCGCCGCGAAGGCATCCTCGACGTCACCCTGCGCCTGGATACGGAAGCGGAAAAACCGAAATGGGATGCGCCGCACAACCCGTGCGAAGGCCGCATCGCCGCCCGCTTCGGCATCAAGCAACAAGGCCGCCCGGCCGACAAATGGCTGGCGGACACGGCGCGCTGGACCTGGCGCGTGAAAAGCTTCATGCACCTGGAAACGGAACTGATGGGCGCGCTGCGCGAACGCTCGGAACTCGACGCGATCAACGTCTTTGCCACCAATCTGAAGGCGCTGCTGCTGGCCGCGCCGGCCGGCCAGCGCGCCACCATGGGTCTCGACCCTGGCCTGCGCACGGGCGTCAAGGTCGCTGTCGTCGATGCCACCGGTAAAGTCGTCGATACGGCCGTGATCTACCCGCACCAGCCAAAGAACGACTGGGACGGTTCGCTGCACACCCTGGGCCGCCTGGCCGCCAAGCACAATGTGTCCTTGATTTCGATTGGCAACGGCACGGCCTCGCGCGAGACCGATAAACTGGCGCAGGACCTGATCAAGCAGCATCCGGAAGCGAAGATGACGAAGATCGTCGTCTCGGAAGCGGGCGCGTCGGTGTATTCGGCGTCCGAGTTCGCCTCGAAAGAATTGCCGGACATGGATGTGTCGCTGCGCGGTGCCGTCTCGATCGCGCGCCGCCTGCAAGACCCGCTGGCCGAACTGGTGAAAATCGACCCGAAATCGATCGGCGTGGGCCAGTACCAGCACGACGTGAGCCAAAGCCAGCTGGCACGCTCGCTCGATGCTGTCGTGGAAGATTGCGTGAATGCCGTCGGCGTGGACGTCAATACGGCATCCGCTCCCCTGCTGGCGCGCGTGTCCGGCCTGTCGGCCAGCGTGGCGCAAAGCATCGTCACCTACCGCGACATGAAGGGCGCGTTCACTTCGCGCGCAGCCTTGAAAGCCGTGCCGCGCCTGGGCGATAAAACATACGAACAGGCAGCCGGCTTCCTGCGCGTGATGGGTGGCGAGAATCCGCTGGACGCCTCGGCCGTCCACCCGGAATCGTACCCGCTGGTGGAAAAAATCCTGGCGGACATCAAGAAGGATATCAAGGCCGTCATCGGCGAAACGGCCTTGCTGAAAACCTTGAGCCCGGCAAAGTACGCGGATGAAACGTTCGGCGTGCCGACCATTTCCGACATCCTGAAGGAACTGGAAAAGCCGGGCCGCGACCCGCGTCCGGAGTTCACCACCGCCACCTTCAAGGAAGGCGTGGAAGAAATCCGCGACTTGCGCCCGGACATGATACTCGAGGGCGTCGTCACCAACGTGGCCGCCTTTGGCGCCTTTGTCGATATCGGCGTGCACCAGGATGGCCTCGTGCACATCTCCGCCCTGTCGAACACGTTCGTGAAAGATCCGCACACGGTGGTCAAGGCTGGCCAGGTCGTGCGCGTGAAAGTGCTGGAAGTCGACGAGAAGCGCAAGCGCATCGCGCTGACCATGCGTTTGACGGACAGTGCGCCGCAAGCGGGCAGCAAGCCCGAGCAGCGTGGCGACCGCAACGACCGCCGCAGCATGGCGCAGCACCAGTCGCAATCGCGCAACGCGCCCGAGCCGGCCGGCAGCATGGCCGCCGCGTTCGCCAAGCTGCGCGGCTAAGTCCATGGCCGCCAGGCATGATTTCGTCATCCTGGCGGTGGACGCCGCCAGCGTGGAGGCGCAGCAGCTGCTCGACGCATTGTCGGACGCGCTGCTGCGCATCAATGGCGACAGTGGCCGTTCTTCCTTCGATGTCGAAACGGCAACGCCGCGCGGCGGCTTTTACCTGGCCCGCGATGCGGCTGGAGAACTGCTGGGCTGCGCCGCCCTGCGTCCGCTGGGCGAAGCGGACAGCGCCATAGGCGAGCTCAAGCGCATGTATGCGCGCCCGGGTTCCGCTGGCGTGGGCGCGGCCCTGCTGGCCCATGTCGAGGCGCAGGCGCGCCAGCACGGCTACCAGGCCCTGCACCTGTCCACCCGCGTGGCGAATACCCGCGCCGTGGCGTTTTATGCCAAACACGGCTATGCACCCGTCATTGCCTGGGGCAAATACGTAGGTGCGGCACAATCGACCTGCCTGGGCAAGACCTTATAAGCGTCAACGTGGCTGACTTGCCCAATTTATGACTTGAGCGCATACCCGTGCCGGCGTTTTCTTATAAAATGACGGCATCTATTTATTTACCCATCAGAGGCAGCTATGAGCGACGTACAAACCTGGATCAAAGAAACCGTGACGAACACGCCAGTCGTGCTGTTCATGAAGGGCACGGCCCAGTTCCCGCAATGCGGCTTTTCCGGCCGCGCCATCCAGATCCTGAAAGCGTGCGGCGTGGAAAACATCGCCACCGTCAACGTGCTGGATGACCCGGAAGTTCGCCAAGGCATCAAGGATTACTCGAACTGGCCAACCATTCCACAGCTGTATGTCAAAGGCGAGTTCATCGGTGGTTCCGATATCATGAATGAAATGTTTGAATCGGGCGAACTGAAGTCCCTGCTGGATGCCTGATAGCCAAACGCAGCGGCCGCGCCGTATCGTCGTGGCCATCACGGGCGCCACGGGCGCCGTGTATGGCTTGCGGCTGCTGCAATTGCTGGGCGCCACTCCCGGCGTCGAGACGCATCTGGTCTTGTCGGATGCGGCCGTATTGACCCTGCACCAGGAAACAGGCGTGGGGCGCAAGGAAATAGAAGCGCAGGCGCACGTGGTGCACAAGCTGCGCGACATCGGCGCCAGTATCGCCAGCGGCTCGTTTCAATCGGATGGCATGGTCGTCGCACCGTGCTCGATGAAGACCCTGGCGGCCGTGGCGCATGGCTTGTCGGATAATTTGATCACGCGGGCAGCCGATGTCGTGCTCAAGGAGCGCCGCCGCCTGATCCTGATGGTGCGCGAAACGCCGTTCAACCTGGCGCACCTGCGCAATATGACGGCCGTGACCGAAATGGGCGGCATCATCTTCCCGCCCTTACCGAGCTTTTATCACCACCCGCAGAGCATCGCGGAGATGGTCGACCATACGGTGGCGCGCGTCATCGACCTGCTCGGCATCGAGCACAGCCTGGCGCCGCGGTGGAATGGTCTTAAGTCCACTAGTGACACCCCTATTCTGTAGTTGGCGTCACGATGTAACTCTGGCGTCACGATGCCGGACAAAAGCGTAGCGAGCGGAAGGAAGAGGTGGTCGAGAAGCGCAACCGTACTCTAGTACGGTGAGCATCGCAGGCCGCCTATGCCGACGCGCAGTAGCTTTGGTCAGGCATCCTCCGTTCATCTCTTGTCGAATTGATGGGCACTTGCCTGCTTCAAATCCCTGGCTTCTTCAACCATCCTGCGGTGGGCGATCCGTTTGCGCATCACTTCCGCATGTTGCGCGGCAGTCATGGGGGGCACGGTCATCAAGTCCTTCAGCTGCGCGGTATTGCTGTAGTTACTTTTCATAAGACGGCTCAAATGCTCGGCTCCGTAGTGGATGAACTGGCTGCTTCTGATGTGATTATGCGCTGGTATTGGCCGCTGCGCCGCCGCACGCGGGATTATTGTCAAATAATTCCGCTGCAGCGCAACATGCGAGGTCTTATTGTGCGGCAAAATCATGTCTCCAGTATGACCTTGCGCAAATAAAAGGACAGGGGGAGCACCGCCAGCGAAAGGCGGACGGCGCCGGCCGGGGAGGGCCTGGATGCTTACTTTTGGTAGTTGACGCGGACCAGCATGCGAATAAATTCTCGCGCGATTTGACGATGATGTTCATCTAATCTTTGCAAATCGGCAATCAATTTCACATCGGCGGACTCAAATCGCGACAAAGCGCTGCCCGCTTCGCCATTCGGCGTGGCGCTTTCCGGGCCGCCAAAACGCAACCATTCCGCCGGAACGCCCAACCATTGGGCAATCATGCGCAATTTCTCTTGCGTCGGAATTGCTTCACCTACTAACCATTTCCTAGCTGCATGCACGGTAATCGGGCGCCCGTCGAAACGGATATTGAATTCCCGGGCCAGTCTGGTCGGGCTGTCTGGAGAATAATGGGCGTTTTTGAGAGCCAACTGAAGTCGCTGGCTGAAGCTTTCGCGTTCGTTAGAAGAATTCATAGGTGTACTATTTCATGTTGTAACATGAAAGTCAGTTTCTTGAATGACCATACAGATTGTTACATTTGAAAAGAGCATCAATTAACAATTAACACTCCGGCCGGGCTTTTCAAGTCAAAAAGTGGGCCGAATTTTCTCTTGCGATTCTGCGTGGCTTCGGGTCAAATTCGCGGCTAGCCTTGATTTTCGCACTGCAGCACGATTCAAAGCCTCGGTTTGGCATTACAACGTACGGTATTGGATAATGCCCTCCTCTACCGATACATGCAATGCCCATGTCATACAATTTCTTGTAGACAAAGTTTTCAGAAGGGCCATTTTGTTTCCAATATAGAAACGACATCAACAACGTGCTCATGGTGAAACGTTGTTTTTTGACCGTGCCTATTGGAAAGAATCTGCGCCTAAAAATTCTACTGCCATCGCAGCGAAAAGAATGTCGCCGTTATGCCAGGAAAGCTCTTTTTGGTGTCATCTTGGCCACCAACTCTCGATCTTAAGCGCGTTTGTGCGAGAAGAATCAATTTATTTTCAGTAATTGTTGCCTGAATCGCCAAATTCTCCCGTTCATGCCTTCTTTTTTCTTTGTTGCAGCACGGGCAGGGCACGCTACAATAGTATTGACGTTGACGTAAACGGCACTTTGCCCCCATTGCCTCGCAGCACCCATCCACACCCTTCCAGCGACCGACCACCCATGCAACCGACACCGCCCGCACCCATGACGACCTATACGATTACCGAACTGGCGCGGGAATTCGACATCACGGCGCGCGCCATCCGTTTCTATGAAGACCAGGGCTTGCTCAGCCCGAAACGCGAAGGCGCTGGCGGACGCAGCCGCGTCTACACGCCGCGCGACCGCACCCGCTTGAAACTGACCCTGCGCGGCAAGCGCCTGGGCCTGGCGTTGTCGGAGATCAAGAGCCTGGTCGATATGTACGAGTCGCCGAAGGACACGCGCGCGCAGATGGACCGCTTCCTCGGCGTGCTGGCGCAGCACCGGCAGACCCTGGAGCAGCAACGCATCGATATCGAAATGGCGCTGGCGGAAATCAGTGCGCATGAAGACGCGTGCGCACGCATGCTGGCGGACTTGAACCTTGATAAGGCGCAAACAAACTAAATCGATGCGGCGGCGCCTGCCACGCACAGCGCTTTACACGCCTCACTTTACGTTTACGTAAACGTCACAACTGAGTATCATAGCTTCACTGACCCGGCACCCATGACCGCCACACTTATAACGACGACGAGGACGACATGCTCCATCTCCCAGGCTTGACCTTTGACCACGGCGACGACATCGCCTCCCTGCGCGAAGCGATCCAACAATTTGCCGCCGCCGAAATCGCGCCGCGCGCGGCCGAAATCGACCGTACGGACCAGTTCCCCATGGACCTGTGGCGCAAGATGGGCGACATGGGCTTGCTCGGCATCACCGTCAGCGAAGAATACGGCGGCGCCGGCATGGGTTACCTGGCGCATATCATTGCCATGGAAGAGATCTCGCGCGCCTCGGCTTCCGTCGGCCTGTCCTACGGCGCCCACTCGAACCTGTGCGTGAACCAGATCAAGCGCAACGGCACGGCCGAGCAGAAAGCCAAGTACCTGCCGAAACTGATCACGGGCGAACACATCGGCGCACTGGCCATGTCGGAACCGAACGCGGGCTCGGACGTCGTCAGCATGAAGCTGCGCGCTGACTTCAAGGGCGACCGCTGGGTCTTGAACGGCACCAAGATGTGGATCACCAACGGCCCCGACGCGGACGTGCTGGTGGTGTATGCGAAAAACGACCTGGAAGCGGGTCCGCGCGGTATGACGGCTTTCCTGATCGAAAAGAATTTCAAGGGCTTTTCCATCGCGCAAAAGCTCGACAAGCTGGGCATGCGCGGCTCGCACACGGGCGAACTGGTGTTCCAGGACTGCGAAGTGCCGGCCGAAAACGTGCTGGGCGGCCTGGGCAAGGGCGTCAATGTGCTGATGTCGGGCCTCGATTTCGAGCGCACCGTGCTGTCCGGCGGCCCGCTGGGCATCATGCAGGCTTGCATGGACCTGGTCGTACCCTACGTACATGACCGCAAGCAATTCGGCCAGGCCATCGGTGAATTCCAGTTGATGCAAGGTAAGCTGGCCGATATGTATTCGACCATGATGGCGTGCAAGGCCTATGTCTACGCCGTGGGCCAGGCCTGCGACCGCGCCACCACGCCGGAAGCCGTGCGCCAGTTGCGCAAGGATGCGGCCGGCGCCATTCTGTATAGTGCGGAGAAGGCGACCTGGATGGCGGGTGAAGCGATCCAGGCCCTGGGCGGCAACGGCTACATCAACGAGTATCCGGCCGGCCGCCTGTGGCGCGATGCCAAGCTGTATGAAATCGGCGCCGGGACCAGCGAAATCCGCCGCATGCTGATAGGCCGCGAATTGTTTGCGGAAACCAAGTAAGCACGGGCACGCGACGATCGACTGGGTGATGAGCCATTCATGCGAGCACAGATATGACGCAAATTGCTTTCCCCAAATTGCTCTCTTCCCAGATTGCATTCGATATCGCGCGCACCATCCGCGACGGCTTCGACAAGCATTACCGTTTGTTCCGCGAAACGAGCCAGCAGGCCAAGCAGTATTTCGAGCAAGGCGCCTGGGCCGCGGCGCAGACGGCGGCCCGCGAACGCATCGATTATTATGACAAGCGCGTGCAGGAATGCGTGCAGATGCTCGAAGATGAGTACGAAGAGTCGGAGTTGAGCGACGAAGTGTGGCGCGAACTCAAGTTGCACTACATCGGCATGCTGACGGAACACAAGCAGCCGGAACTGGCCGAAACCTTCTTCAATTCCGTCTGCTGCAACATCCTGCACCGCACGTATTTCAATAACGACTATATTTTCGTGCGCCCTGTCGTTTCCACGGAATACATAGAAACGCAGGATCCCGTCCCCACCTACCGCGTGTATTACCCGGGCAAGGATGGCTTGCGCCATACCCTGACGCGCATGGTGAGCAACTTCCAGCTCGACTGCGCATTTGCCAACCTCGAGCGTGACGTGGCCCAGGTGGAAGCGCGGCTGCAGCAGCTGTTCGGCGGCGAGCGGCTCGAGCCGAACCACCAGATCCAGGTCTTGACCAGTTTGTTCTACCGCAACAAGGGCGCCTATCTGGTCGGCAAGGGCATCAACGGCAACCGCGAATATCCGTTCGTCGTACCGATCCTGCACAACCGGCACGGCAAGCTCGTGCTCGACACGGTGCTGTTCGAGCACCAGCAGATTGCCGTGCTGTTTTCATTTACGCGGGCCTATTTCCTGGTCGATATGGAAGTGCCGTCGGCCTATGTGCAATTCCTGCGCAGCTTGCTGCCGCGCAAACCGCGCAGCGAAATCTATACGATATTGGGTTTGCAAAAACAGGGCAAGACCTTGTTTTACCGCGACTACCTGCAGCACTTGAAACACTCGTCGGACCACTTCGAAAGCGCGCCCGGCATCCGCGGCCTCGTGATGCTGGTGTTTGCCCTGCCCTCGTTTCCGTATGTCTTCAAGGTGATCAAGGATTTTTTCCCGCCGCCCAAGGAAACCACGCGCGCGCAAGTCCAGCAAAAGTATTTGCTGGTGAAACACCACGACCGGGTAGGCCGCATGGCCGACACGCTCGAGTATTCCAACGTGGCCTTTCCCCGCGCCCGTTTTGCCGAGGAACTGCTGGCGGAACTCAAGCAGTTCGCCCCCTCGCTGATCGAAGAAGACCACGAGCAGATCATCATCCGCCACCTGTACATCGAGCGGCGCATGGTGCCGCTGAACATGTGGCTGAGCAATGCCGAAAAGGAAGGCCGCGATGACCTGGTCGAACACGCCATCGTCGAGTACGGCAACGCCATCAAGGAATTGGTGGCGGCGAATATTTTCCCGGGCGACATGCTGTATAAAAACTTTGGCGTGACCCGTCATCAGCGCGTCGTTTTTTACGATTACGATGAAATCGAGTACATCACCGATTGCCAGTTCCGCGTCATCCCCGAGGCGCGCACGGAGGAGGAAGAAATGTCGGCCGAACCGTGGTATCCCATCGGCAAGCACGATGTGTTTCCCGAACAATTCGGCACCTTCCTGCTGGGCAATCCCCGCATCCGCCGCTATTTCATGCAGCACCATGCCGACCTGCTGACGGCGCAATATTGGCAGGCGCGCAAGCAGCGCATCGAAGGCGGCCATATCGAGGACGTCTTCCCGTATCCGCAGCACCTGCGTTTTTGTATGCAGTCAACCTCCCCACCCTTAACCGGAGATCCAACATGAATGATCCAGTCGTAATCGTCGGTGCCGCGCGCACCCCCATGGGCGCCTTCCAGGGCGACTTCGCCAACGTCACCGCCAGCGATCTGGGCGCCGTGGCCATCCGCGCCGCCGTCGAACGGGCCGGCGTGGCGCCGGACGCTGTTGAACACGTGTATTTCGGCAATTGCCTGATGGCAGGCCAGGGCCAGGCGCCCGCGCGCCAAGCCTTGCGCAAGGCCGGCTTGCCCGATTCCACGGGCGCCGTGACCCTGTCGAAAATGTGCGGCTCGGCCATGCAGACGACCATGTTCGCGCATGACACCTTGCTGGCCGGCAGCGCCGACGTGGTGGTGGCGGGCGGCATGGAATCGATGACCAACGCCCCCTACCTGGTGCCGAAGGCGCGCGGCGGCTATCGTATCGGCCATGGCATGATCTATGATCACATGATGATGGATGGCCTGGAAGACGCCTACAGCCGCGATGAAAAGGGCAATGCCCGCTCGATGGGCACGTTTGCCGAAGAGTGCGCCAGCCAGTACCACTTCACGCGCGAAGCGCAGGATGCGTTCGCCATCGAATCCGTGAAGCGCGCGCAGGCGGCCACCAAGGATGGCAGTTTCGAATGGGAAATCGCACCCGTGACCGTTTCCGGCCGCGGCGGCGACACCATCGTCAGCATCGATGAAGGCCCGCAAAAAGCCCGCCTGGAAAAAATTCCGACCTTGAAGGCGGCGTTCAAGAAGGATGGCACGATCACGGCCGCCTCGTCTTCATCGATCAACGATGGCGCGGCAGCCCTGGTGCTGATGCGCGAATCGACGGCGAAAAAACTCGGCTGCACCGTCATCGCGAAAATCCACGGCCACGCCACGCATGCGCAGGCGCCGAACGAATTCACCACGGCCCCCATCGGCGCCGTGAAAAAGCTGTACGCCAAGACGGGCTGGAGCAGCAGCAATGTCGACTTGTTCGAGATCAATGAAGCGTTCGCGGCCGTACCGATGGCTGCCATGCATGACCTCGACATTCCGCACAGCAAGATCAACATCCACGGCGGCGCGTGCGCGCTGGGCCACCCGATCGGCGCCTCGGGCGCGCGCATCATCGTCACCCTGCTGGGTGCCTTGAAAAAAACCGGTGGCAAGCGCGGCGTGGCGGCCCTGTGCATCGGCGGCGGCGAAGCGACGGCGATGGCAATCGAACTGGTATAAGCTGCTCTGTTGACGACAGGCGCGCGCGGCGTGGTCACGTTCGCTGCGCGCCTTTTCATTGATTACTCAGGGAGAAAGACATGCCTACCGCATTGATCATCGGCGCCTCGCGCGGCATCGGCCACGAAATCGTCCGTCAATACCGTCACGACGGCTGGCGAGTGATTGCCACGGCGCGCACGCAAGACGCTTGCGACGCCCTCACGCAACTGGGCGTGGAAGCGCACCGGCTCGACGTGACGGACGTGGACGGCTGTGCCGGCCTGGGCTGGAAGCTCGACGATGAAAAACTCGACGTGGCCATCCTCAACGCGGGCGTGTATGGCCCGCGCCACGATGGTACCCCCACGCAAGAAGATTTCGATGCCGTCATGCACACAAACGTGCTGGCGGCCATGCGGCTGCTGCCGATCCTGGCGCCGCTGGTAGGCAATGCCAAAGGGAAACTGGCCGTGCTGTCCTCGCACATGGGCTCCTTGAGCGAGCGGGGCAACCCCAGCGGTTCGCTGTACCGCGCCAGCAAGGCCGCCTTGAATTCCGTGCTGATCGACACGTCCCTTGTGCATGGCCCGCAAGGCGTCAGTTGCGTCGCCTTCCACCCGGGTTGGGTGCGCACGGACATGGGCGGCGCCGGCGCCGACCTTTCCCCAGAGCAAAGCGCCGCCGGCATCCGCGCCACCCTGGCCAGCCTGCCGGCAACAGACAAGGCCGTGTTCCGCAACTACGATGGCAAGCCGATCGGCTGGTAATTCCACCACCCACCATAAAAACAAACGAGACGACGTCCCATGATACTCAATGAAGAACAATCGATGATCCAGGAAGCGCTGCGCAGTTTTTCGCGCGAGCGCCTGGCGCCCAATGCGGCCCGCTGGGACAAGGAACATCATTTCCCGAAAGAAGAATTGCAGGAACTGGCCGCGCTGGGCGCCTTTGGCGTGGCCGTGCCGGAAGCGCTCGGTGGCGCCGGCCTCGACTACGTGTCGCTGGCCCTGGTGCTGGAAGAAATCGCCGCCGGCGATGGCGGCACCTCGACCATCATTTCCGTCAACAATTGCCCCGTCTGCAGCATCGCCATGATGTACGCCAACGACGCGCAAAAGGAACAATGGCTGCGCCCGCTGGCGCAAGGCACGATGCTCGGCGCGTTTTGCCTGACGGAACCGCACACGGGCAGCGATGCCTCGGCCCTGCGCACGACGGCCACGCGCGACGGCAATGAGTATGTAATCAACGGCACCAAGCAGTTCATTACCAGTGGCAAATATGCGGACGTGGCCATCGTCATGGCCGTCACCGACAAGGCGGCCGGCAAGCGCGGCATCAGCGCCTTCTGGGTGCCGACGAACACGCCTGGCTACATCGTTGCAGGACTGGAACAGAAGATGGGCCAGCACTCGTCGGACACGGCGCAAATCCTGTTCGACAATTGCCGCATCCCTGCGGAAAATCTGATAGGCGAAGAAGGACAAGGCTACAAGATCGCGCTGTCCGGCCTGGAAGGCGGACGCATCGGCATCGCCTCGCAAGCCGTGGGCATGGCGCGCGCCGCGTATGAGGCGGCCCTGAGCTATGCGCGCGAGCGCGAAAGTTTCGGCAAGCCCATCTATGAACACCAGGCCGTGCAGTTCCGCCTGGCCGACATGGCGACGCAGATCGAAGCGGCGCGCCAGCTGATACGCCACGCGGCGGCCATGAAGGATGCGGGCTTGCCGTGCCTGAAGGAAGCGGCCATGGCCAAGCTGTTTGCGTCGGAAATGGCGGAAAAAGTGTGCTCGGACGCCATCCAGGTACACGGCGGCTATGGCTATGTATCCGACTTCCCCGTCGAGCGCATCTACCGCGACGTGCGCGTGTGCCAGATTTATGAGGGGACCAGCGATATTCAGAAGATTTTGATAGCGCGGGCTTTGTAAACCCCACGGCAAAGACCGGGGTCGTACCCGACGCGTCTGTCACCATACGCCAACTATGGACGAAAAAAAAGCCCGCTAACGCGGGCTTCGTTCCAATGTATTACCAATGCTTTAATCGTGTCATGGACGCCAGTGCTATCTGCAAAGTGCCTCCTGATTTTCGGACTCCCATGCTATCTGCATGGTGACTCCAAGTGTAAATCGACCATCGTATCCGGAATTACAAAATCCATTTCTTCGCACTGTCACGCCATCGACATTACACCTGTCGGTCGCCGCGCTGAAACTGGATGGTGAGATAATTTGCTGCCAAATCTCAATCACTGAACGGAGTATAGCACAGCTTTTTGTGCGGTGCAATAATCTTTTTAAATCAAGTCCTTAGCGCCAGCGGCTTGTCCTCTTCGCCGCCACGGGCCACTCTTTCGTATTCGGAAATCACTTGCGCGCCCAGCAGCAGCAAGGTGGCGCCGATTTCCAGGCTGAACATGACGACGATGGCCGTCGTCATCGAGCCATACACGATATTGACCTGCGACAAGGTGGAGAAATACCAGACCAGCACGTGTCGCGCGATTTCCCACAGCAGGGCCGCCGTCACGCCGCCGATCAGCGCATGCGTGATCGATAATCGCCCCACCGGCATGACCAGGTAGATCGAACTGAGCACCAGGATTTCGCCAGCCAGCCCCAGCAAATACAGCAGCACGCCCGATACCCCTTCCAGGCCCCAGTCGTGGCGCAGGAAGCGCACGCTTTCCTCCCCCATCACTTGCAAACTGCCCGCCACCAGGGTGATCAGCAAGATACCGATACCCAGGCACAGGATGTAGCAGTACGGCAGCACGGCGGAAATAAGGAAATGGCGGCGGCGGATGGCCACGCGGTGGATGAAGATCACGCTCATGGCGTTTTCCAGCACGGTAAACGCCAAGGAACTGAAAAACAGCATGGTCAGCAGCAGCAGCCAGCCGATCACGCCGCGGTTGTTGAGGAAATGCGCGACCTCGGCCACGATGGCTTTCGATTGCCCGGGTACCAGCCATTCCAGGTAATGGCCTATGGTTTGCAGCAATTCGTCCTGCGCGATCACGTGCGACAGGGCCACCACCACCAGCATCAGCAGGGGCACGATGGACAGCAGCGAGTAGTACGCGACGGCGCCCGCCAGCAGCAAGCCCTGGTTGGCGCGGAAACCCTTCAGCACCTGCAGCACGAAGGCCAGCGGGTGGCTGAGGATGTAGGTACTGGCGTGGCGGTTGATCATGTCGGGTACGGTGAAGAAGGCGGCGCGGCCTCGTGCCACGCCTGCATTCACACTAGCATACTGACAATCGCCCCGCTGCACCGTACGCTAACAGACGGCCGGCTCCAATAAGGTCAAGGTTTGCCGGTCCGCATCCAGGGTGGCGAGGATGCCCATCGGTATCGTGAACTGGTGGCGGATATGGCCAAACGAGTAGCCGCTGACGGCCGGCACGCGCAAGGGCTGCAAATGCTGGTCCACAGTGGCGTCGAGGGGCAGCGCGGTATCGCCCTCGGCCGCCTCGCAATGCTCGAAGATGCCCAGCATCAAGGCCGCCGCCTTGTTGAACCCCACGGACAGGTCGAGCTGGCACAGCATCCTGTCGATGCGGTAGGGCACTTCATTGATTTCTTCGAGGAACAAAATATGCTTGCGGAAATCGGCCGCATACGGCGTGCCGGCCAGCGCGCTGACCATGCACAGGTTGCCACCCGTCAAGCGCCCCGTCGCCTGGCCGCCGTGCACGGTGCGGATGGCGAAGTTCGGCTGCGTCTGCGCGCGGCGGTGGTTGTCGAGCGCCATCGGGATCGTGTACTGCTCTTGCGGCGTCATCAGCACGTTTTGCAGCTGCGTCACCGTGTACTCGGAAAACGTGGACGAGGCCACGGGGCCGTGGAAGGTCACCAGGCCCGTCTGGCGGGCGATGGCCAGGTGCAGGGCCGTGATGTCGGAATAACCGATCAGTACTTTCGGGTTGGCGCGGATCAAGGCGTAATCGAGCAGCGCCAGCAGCGAAATGCAGCCGGAGCCGCCGCGTATCGCCCACACGGCCTTGACGTCCGGGTCGCGGAACGCGGCGTGCAAATCGTCCAGGCGTTGCTGCACCGTGCCCGCATAATTGCCGTGCACGGCGCGGATATTGGCGCCCAGGCTGGCGCGCAATCCCAGCGATTCGATATTGCGCACGGCCTTGGCGATGGCGTCTTCATCCGTAAAACCGCCCGGTGCGATGATGGCGACCAGGTCGCCCTGGCGCAAACGCGCCGGCTTGATCAATGCGTGTTGCTGTTGCATGCGTTTGCCCTTCCCTTGCGCCGCCGCCCACGCCGGTGTGCCTGCCGCCCCCAGAGTGGCGGCCAGCAAGCCGCCGAAGCGGCGCCGGCTGAGATTGGTCTGACTGGACATGCGGCCCTTTCCTGGAATAAAAACGGCGACGCCAGGCGCCGCCGCACGAGGTTAGCACGCCAGCGGGATCGCCGCCGGCATGGTTGCCTTACATGAACTTGTACTTCAGCTGGAACGACAGCGAACGGCCGCGAGGATCGGCCACGCGCGGGTCCCAGCCGGCGCCCACCACTTCATCCACGTTGTGCGCGGTGAATGGCGGATCGCGGTCGAACAAGTTCTGGATGCCCACGGTAATCGTCGTATTTTTGAAGCCCGTGTACGTGCCCGACAAGTTATACGTGGTGTAGCTGGACACGTCCGGCTTGAAGCCCGGTGGCGGCGCCCCCTTGCCGCCGTTCGGCAACTGGTCCTTGTAGCCCGACGAAAAACTCTGGATCAGCAAACCGCTCCAGTCGCCGCGCGACACGCCGAAGCTGGCATTGTGTTTCCAGCGCAGGTACAGATCGCGCGTATAGAACTTGCCGACCAGTTCCTGGTATTCCTGGCCCTGGTATTCCGCAAACTTGAAGCTGTCCATATACGTACCGTCCAGGGTCGCCGTCCATTTTGCGTCCTGGATCTTGCCTTCGCCACGCAAGCCCACGTCGAGGCCGCGCACGCGGCTGCCTGCCGCATTGATCCAGCCCGCCTGCACGTACTCGATGGTGCCATCCGGATTGCGGTGGATGTACTGGTTCAGCGCCTGGTAATTGGCAAGCACGATTTGCGGCGTGCGGTTCAGGATGCGGTCCTTGGTATTGATGGCCCAGTAGTCGAACGAGGCCGAATAGCCCTTGAATGGCTCGATGACAAAACCGACGCTGCCCTGCTTCGACGTTTCCGGCTTCAGGTTCGTGTTGCCGCCCGTCTTGTAGTCGAGGCGGTCGATGGCGCAGTACTCGGGCACGCCCGGATGCTTGGCGCAGCCTTCCTGGTCGATCACGCCGTTCGGCAACTCCTGGCTCAGCGAACCGGAATACAGCTGCTGGAAGCTTGGTGCGAGGAAACCCTTGCTGGCCGAACCACGGAACAGCAGGAAGTCGGTCGGCTGGTAACGGAAGGCCACTTTCGGATTCGTCGTCGCGCCCACCAGGCTGTAATCGTCGCGGCGAATGGCCAGCTGCATTTCCAGGTCCTTCGTGACCGGCACCAGCAGCTCGGCATACACGGCCTTGACGGTACGGCTGGCATCTTTTAGTGCGGCATTGCCTGGCGACAGCAAAATCTGCGTGGCATCGACGTCTTGCGCAAAGCTGTAACCTTCGCGGCGCAAGTCAAAACCGGCCGCCATGGCCAAGGCACCGGCCGGCAGCTGGAACAGCTCGCCCGAAACGGAACCGTCGATCTGCGTCAGGGTCGTCTTGCCGTGCTGGAAGTCGCCACGGAACTTGGTCGATTCGATCAATTGCTTGGCCGCTTCCGTCTGGCTCTGGCCGGCGCCCACCCATGGATTGATGATGCCGCTGGCCAATGCCGCGTACAGCTTGTCCGTGTAGGAATAGCCATCCGTCAGCTTGGTCTTGGTGCTGCTTTCGGCGCGCGAAATGCCGGCCTTGTAATCCCACTTGCCAAAGTTACCTTCAAAGCCCACCAGCACGCGGGCATTGTCGGTGGTGTTTTCCTGCGTGCGGTTGCCCACGTCATTGGCGCGCCATTTGTAGGAAATCGGCTTGGTCTTGTCGAACGAGGGGATGTAGGCCGACAGGTCCTGGTAATACGCGCCACCCACAGGGTACAGATTCTTGTTGGCAACCGTCGCCTGTACCTGCATCGGCGTCAAAATGGCCGTGGCCTTGGTGCGCGAACCGAGCACTTCGACAAACATGCGGTGGTCGGGCGCCAGCTGGAACGTACCGCGCGACAACAGATTGGCCCGTTCGACAGGGAACTGCAGCACATAGTCGGCGCCATAGTCATACGCGCAGGAATACGTGGTGCGCAGCGGCGAGGTCACGTCTTTCCACAATGCTGTCTGGTACTGCGACATGCCGGCGATGGTGTCGCACTTGCCCTGGAAGCTCAGCGGATTGGCTTGCAGGTATTTATTCGCATCGCCTGGCAGCTGGAACGAGGTGCCCAGCGCCGTTCCGGTACCCGCCATCTGATTGGCAAACGGCGTGCCCGTGGTATCGGGCGACAGGCCGCGGCCCGGCTGGTAGCCGTTGACGAAAGAGCGGTCGCGGCCATTGAGCTGCTGCGCTTTGTCGACGGTCAGGCTGGCCATGATGTTGTAGCGGTCGCTTTCAAGCGAGCCCGTGCCGGCCAGCAGCGAGGCGCGGCGTGTGGCGCCGCCGCCTGCCTGCGTGTCGTTGGTGGAGACGGACGCCTCCACGCCGCTGTAATTGGTCTTCAGAATGAAATTGATCACGCCGCCGATGGCGTCCGTGCCGTAGATGGCCGAGGCGCCGTCCTTGAGGATTTCCACGCGCGAAATCGCGCCCAACGGGATCGAGTTCAGGTCGACCGACTTGCCGCTGGCGCCATGCGTGGCGATGCGGCGGCCGTTCAACAGCACCAGCGTGCTCGACGGTCCCAGGCCGCGCAGTGAGGCGAACGAAGCGCCACCGCTGACCCTGTCCGCATCGGCGCCAAACACGTTATTGCCCGAAGTCATGTTATCGGCGCCCGTGCCATTCGCTGACAGGGTACGCACCAGTTGCTCGGTCGTCGTAATGCCCTGTTTTTCGATCTGGTCAAAGGTGATGACTTGCACGGGCAGCGCGCCTTCCTTGGCCACCCGCTTGATGCTGCTGCCCGTCACTTCGACCCGTTGCATTGCTGGTGCCGCCGCTTCCTGTGCGACGACCGGCCCCACCACCCCCATCAATGCCACCAACTGCGCTAGCTTTTTCAATTTCACAGGTCTTCTCCTTGTTGGGCAATCGAAACTTGAGTCATCAAGTCAGGCTGTATAGATATGTCGCAACGTCTGTCTCGCAGTACATTTTTTTATGACAATTGCGCATGACTTTATTTGTTTTCATTTTCAGAGTAGCGCGATGCATCCGCGGCCAGCCAATGAAAAATGCTTTCCTAACCATAACTTTTTGGAATGAATGCCCTTTTCAGCGACATGGTCACTTGCCTGTGGGGCTACCCTTGGCTTTATCCACGTCCAGATAGCGCCAGGACGTGAATTCCACGGGGTGGCGCCTGTAGTTTTTTAGCCACGGTTGCTGCAGGTCGGCAGAGATGGGATGCGTCAGCAGCACCCACGGCGTGTAAGCGTGGATCAGCTGAAACAGGTCGAAGTACAGACTGCGTCGGCGCGGCGTATCGGATAGCAGGCGCGCCTCCTCATAGCGTTTATTGTAATCGGGCAAGTTGAAGCGGGCATAGTTGGCGCGGCCACTGTTGGGACCGTACAACAATTGCATAAAGTTATCACCATCGGGGAAGTCGGCGATCCAGTTGGTCTCGAACATCTGCACCTTGCCCAGGCGCGAGGCCTTGATGATTTCCGTCTTCTTGTCGCTTTTAAATTCCACGCGCACGCCGATGGCATTCAAATTGCGGCGCCACAATTCATCACGCAAGCGGCCCACCGTGCTCGGCTCCGTATGCATGGTCAGAATCAAGGGCGTGCCATCGGGCTGGGTGCGGAAACCGTCTGGACCCGCCTTGTAGCCGAAGCGGTCGAGCAGGGCGCGCGCCAGGGCCGGATCGTAGCCGACGGGGCTGCGGTAGTTCTTGTCGTAGCCGAGCACATTGGGCGGCAGCGGCGACTGGGCCGGCAAGGCCAACCCTTTTTTCAATAGCGCGATATCTTCGCGGCTGTTGTAGCTGAGAGCGATGGCGCGCCGCAGGGCCAGCTTGTCCTTGCTCGTGCCGCCCAGCACGGGGTCGTCCATGTTCATCCACATGTAATACGTCTGCAGCACGGGAAAGCGCGTCAGTTGCATGCCCTTGGCGGCCAGTGCCGGTTTCAGCGCACCGTTTTCCAGCACCATGTCCGTCATCGATTCGGGCACTTGCTCCAGGTAATCGAACTCGCCTTTCAGGAAACCCAGCATGCGCGATTGATATTCCTCGACGATGCGCACCTCGATGCGCTCGACCAGTGGTAGTTGCTTGCCTTCCAGCGCTGTGGCAATAGCGCGCGCGTCGACGGGCAAGGCGGCCAGCGCCTTGGTTTCCGTATGGAACACGGTGGGGCGGAAAGTCGGATTGGCTTGCAGCACGATCTTGTCGCTGCGTTTCCACTCCTTCACCAGGAACGGCCCCGTGCCCACGGGATGGTTGCCGATCTGCCCTGCCGCCGGATACGCTTCAGCCACGTCGCGCGCCACCACAGCGGTCGCCGGCATGGCCAGGTAAAACAGGAAGTTCGGGTCGACGCCGTTCAGGCGGATGCGCAAGGTGTATTTGTCCAGCGCCTGCAAGCCGGCGATCGGCGTGTCGTAGCTGAATTTTGTTTTCAGGGCCGCATCGCCCACCAGCTTGTCTTCCAGCAAGAACAGCCACGGCGACTTCAGGCTGGGGTCATACAGCCGCGTCAGGCTGTAGACATAATCCTGCGCCGTCACTTCGCGCGGCTTGCCCTTGAAGGCAGGATCGGGCGTAAAGAAAATGCCGGGCTGCAAGTGAAAGGTATAGGTGCGCCCGCCATCTTCCACGGTCGGCATGGCGCGCGCCGTATTGCCCTGCAGCTGCACGGGGCGCGCCAGGTAGTCATAGCGCAAGAGCGGATCGAAGATGTTTTCCATCAAATTCAGGCTGGCCAGGTCCGATGCCACGGCCGGATCCAGGCCCGTCTCGCTGGTGCTGAGGAACAGGTGCAAGGTCTTGTTCGTGCGGCCATCGGCGGCGGCATGCGCGGGCGCGGTGAAAAGCGTCAACAGGGCCAGGCCGGCGGCGCAGGCGGTTTTGCGTAAAAACATCATCAGTAATCCAGTGCAGACAAGGGTAAGGAACAGCGGTAAGCGACAGGCATCCCCCACACTACGCGGGCACGCTGCGGGGCGCCAATGAAAACAGGCTGCCAGCTTATAACTTTTTGGCATGCGATTGCTGCATTCTTTCATCAACTCGTATCGGGCTGCCCCTATACTTTGTTTGCAGACATTTTTCACTCCCGACACACAGAACTGATCGCATATGGCACTTAATTACATCTGGTCCGGCTTTTTCCTCGTTGGCTTCCTGGCCGCAGTGCTGCAGTGGCTGTTCCTCGGCGATACCGATATCTTCAAGCGCATCATCGACGGCACGTTCGAGACGGCGCGCATGGGCGTGATGGATATCGCCCTGCCGCTGGCGGGCGTGATGACCTTGTGGCTCGGCATCATGAACATCGGCGAAAAGGCGGGCATCGTCGGCTGGCTGGCGAAAGTGATCGCACCGTTCTTTTCGCGCATCTTCCCGGAAATTCCGAAAGACCATCCGGCCACGGGCCACATGGTGATGAATTTCTCGGCCAACCTGCTGGGCCTGGACAATGCCGCCACGCCGTTCGGCTTGAAGGCCATGGAAAGCCTGCAAACCTTGAACCCGAACAAGGAAGAGGCGACGAATGCGCAAATCATGTTTCTGGTGCTGCATACCTCGGGCCTGACCCTGATTCCGCTGGCCATCATGGCGCAGCGCTCCATCCTCGGCGCGGCCGACCCGTCCGACATCTTTATCCCGTGCATGATCGCCACCTATGTGGCCACCATGGTCGGCATCATCACGGTGTCCATCAAGCAGCGCATCAACTTGCTCAACAGAGTCGTGCTGGGCTGGATGGGCGGCATGACGAGCGCCATCGTCGCCATGATCTGGTACTTCACGCAATACCTGACGAAACAGGAAATCGAGCTGGTCTCGAAAGTGGTCAGCAACCTGGTGCTGATCAGCGTGATCGCCATATTTATTATTGGCGCGCTGCGCAAGAAAGTGAACGTGTACGACGCCTTCATCGAGGGCGCGAAAGGCGGCATCCAGACGTCGATTACCGTGATTCCCTACCTGGTCGGCATGCTGGTGGCCATCAGCGTGATCCGCAACGCGGGCGTGTTCAATTTCCTGATGAGCGGCATGAACTGGTTCTTTGCCAACCTGGGTATCAATACGGACTTCGTGCCCGCCCTGCCAACGGCGATGATGAAGCCGCTCAGCGGCTCCGGCTCGAAAGCCATGATGATCGATGCCATGAATACCTACGGCGTCGACTCCTTCGTCGGCCGCCTGGCCTGTGTCTTCCAGGGCTCGGCCGACACTACCTTCTATATCGTGGCCCTGTATTTCGGCTCGGTGGGCATCCGCAAGACGCGCTATGCCATCACGGCCGGCCTGATCGCGGATCTGGCTGGCGTGATCACCGCCGTCTTCGTTGCCTACGTCTTTTTCCACTAAGGAGCACCATGTTACGTCCTGTTCTGATGGCGGCACTGTTGGCGGGTCTTGGCCTGTCGACTGCCCAGGCGCAATTGCCCGAATCCGTCAGCCTGCTGTTGCGCAGCGCAAATATTCCCGAAGACGCCATGGGCGCCATCGTCTTGCGCGGCAACACCACCGTGCTGTCGCATGGGGCCGAACGCAGCATGCAGCCGGCGTCCACCATGAAGCTGGTGACGACGGCCGTGGGCCTGGAGCAGCTGGGCCCCATCTTCCGCGGCCGCACGGAGTTGCGCACCAGCGCCGACGTCATCAATGGCGTACTGAAGGGCGATTTGATCCTGCGCGGCGGCGCCGACACGGATTTCAATGCGGACGTGCTGGAGCACATGCTGCAAACCTTGCGCAACCAGGGGATCGTGAAAATCAAGGGCGACCTGATCCTCGACCGCCAGCTGTTCCAGCCGGCCCGGCCCGACATCGGTGCGCCGCCCTTCGACGAGTCGGCCGAATTCCGCTACAACGTCATCCCCGATGCCTTGCTGCTGAATACAAATCTGCTCGATATCAATATGCACTCGACGGAGCGGCAATTGAGCATCCTGATGCAGCCGGCGCTCGAGAACGTCAGCATCACGAGCGACATGAAACTCATCAAGGGCAGTTGCGCCAGATGGGAAGACGGCTGGCGCCCGCCCGAATACCGGCGCGATGCGAGCGGCAAGCTGCAGGTAATCCTGCACGGCACCTTCCCGCAAAATTGCAGCAAGGCCACCAGCATCAATGTGCTTGATCGCAACGATTACGCAGACCGCTTGTTCCGTGCGACCTGGAAACGCCTGGGCGGCACGATCACGGGCACGGTGCGCGAAGCGCCGGCAACCGGCTTGCCGCCAACGGCCGAACCGGTCGGCACACGCATGCTGGCCGACCATGTCGCGCGCGCCTTGCCCGAGGTCTTGCGCGATATCAATAAGACCTCCGACAACACTCTGGCCCGCACCCTGTTCCTGAGCCTGGGCAGCTTGCAAAGCGATGGCTGGCTGGGCAGCCGCCCCGTCGCCATGGCGGCGCCGGAAGACACAGCCACGCGTGCGCGGCAAGTGATCCAGGAATGGTTCCAGCGGCACCAGATCGACACCCTGGGCATGCTGGTCGACAACGGTTCCGGCCTGTCGCGCACGGGACGCATTGCGCCTGCGCAAATGGCCGGCGTCTTGCAGGCCATGCAGCAAAGTCCGTGGGCACCCGAGTTCCAGTCCAGCCTGCCCATCGTTGCGCTGGACGGTACCATGCGCAAGCGCCTGTTGAACAGCCCGGCCGCCGCGCGGGCCCGCATCAAGACGGGAACGTTAAAGAATGTGGTGGCCATCGCCGGCTATGTCCCCGACGCCAACAACCAGCTGTGCGTGGTGGTCGCCATGATCAATAGCGACCTGGTCGGTAACGGCAACGGCCGCGCGGCTGTCGATGCGCTGATCGAATGGGTCGCCAGGAGCGGCGCCACGCAGGCGGTGGCCGGTCAATAAAGGGAAGCAAAGGTAGAAAGGCAGCGCGTAGCGCTGCTTCTTTTCGTTTGTCACCTGTTTGTCACTTGGCTGCTGAGTTGTCGGATTACGCTACGCTAATCCGACCCACCCGCCATCCAATAAACGTAGGTCGGCTTAGCGCGCAGCGCGTAAGCCGACACCACCTGCGGCGCCCAACAAAAACCCCAGACGTAAAAAAACCCCAACCGGATCACCGGAAGGGGTTTTTTCGAATAACAAGCCTGACGATAACCTACTTTCACACTGGTTGCAGCACTATCATCGGCGCAAAGTTGTTTCACGGTCCTGTTCGGGATGGGAAGGGGTGGGACCAACTTGCTATGGTCMTYAGGCATAACTTGTACTGGCATTTGTCCTCGATGGAGCGACAAAGCCTGAATCTGGAAGAAGCAAAGATTGGGGTAATGACTGGTAGTATCAACACACACGCAACGTTGTACCGTCTTATCCTCTGTACCTGCTAAGGTTATAGGGACAAGCCGTACGGGCAATTAGTACTGGTTAGCTTAATGCATTACTGCACTTCCACACCCAGCCTATCAACGTCCTGGTCTCGAACGACCCTTCAAAGAGCTCAAGGCTCTGGGAAATCTCATCTCAAGGCAAGTTTCCCGCTTAGATGCTTTCAGCGGTTATCTCTTCCGAACTTAGCTACCCGGCAATGCCACTGGCGTGACAACCGGTACACCAGAGGTTCGTCCACTCCGGTCCTCTCGTACTAGGAGCAGCCCCCTTCAAATTTCCAACGCCCACGGCAGATAGGGACCAAACTGTCTCACGACGTTTTAAACCCAGCTCACGTACCACTTTAAATGGCGAACAGCCATACCCTTGGGACCGGCTACAGCCCCAGGATGTGATGAGCCGACATCGAGGTGCCAAACTCCCCCGTCGATATGAACTCTTGGGAGGAATCAGCCTGTTATCCCCAGAGTACCTTTTATCCGTTGAGCGATGGCCCTTCCATACAGAACCACCGGATCACTATGTCCTACTTTCGTACCTGCTCGACTTGTCAGTCTCGCAGTTAAGCACGCTTATGCCATTGCACTATCAACACGATGTCCGACCGTATCTAGCGTACCTTCGAACTCCTCCGTTACACTTTAGGAGGAGACCGCCCCAGTCAAACTGCCTACCATGCACTGTCCCCGATCCGGATAACGGACCAAGGTTAGAACCTCAAACAAACCAGGGTGGTATTTCAAGGTTGGCTCCACGAGAACTAGCGTCCCCGCTTCAAAGCCTCCCACCTATCCTACACAGATTGGTTCAAAGTCCAATGCAAAGCTACAGTAAAGGTTCATGGGGTCTTTCCGTCTAGCCGCGGGTAGATTGCATCATCACAAACATTTCAACTTCGCTGAGTCTCGGGAGGAGACAGTGTGGCCATCGTTACGCCATTCGTGCAGGTCGGAACTTACCCGACAAGGAATTTCGCTACCTTAGGACCGTTATAGTTACGGCCGCCGTTTACTGGGACTTCAATCAAGAGCTTGCACCCCATCATTTAATCTTCCAGCACCGGGCAGGCGTCACACCCTATACGTCCACTTTCGTGTTTGCAGAGTGCTGTGTTTTTATTAAACAGTCGCAGCCACCAGTTTATTGCAACCCTTTCACCCTCATGGAGTAAACCAATCAAGCTACCGGGGCGTACCTTTTCCCGAAGTTACGGTACCAATTTGCCGAGTTCCTTCTCCCGAGTTCTCTCAAGCGCCTTAGAATACTCATCTCGCCCACCTGTGTCGGTTTGCGGTACGGTCTCGTATGACTGAAGCTTAGAGGCTTTTCTTGGAACCACTTCCGATTGCTTCGTGCACAAGTGCACTCGTCCCACTCCCTTGAATTCCGCACCCGGATTTGCCTAAGTGCCTTCTATGAAGCAGAAACTGACTATTCCAACAGTCAGACAACCTTCCGCGATCCGTCCCCCCATCGCATCATACGACGGTGCAGGAATATTAACCTGCTTCCCATCAGCTACGCATCTCTGCCTCGCCTTAGGGGCCGACTCACCCTGCTCCGATGAACGTTGAACAGGAAACCTTGGGCTTACGGCGTGGAGGCTTTTCACCCCCATTATCGCTACTCATGTCAGCATTCGCACTTCTGATACCTCCAGCATCCTTTACAAGACACCTTCGCAGGCTTACAGAACGCTCTCCTACCATATCTATTGCTAGATATCCGCAGCTTCGGTGACTGGCTTAGCCCCGTTACATCTTCCGCGCAGGACGACTCGATCAGTGAGCTATTACGCTTTCTTTAAATGATGGCTGCTTCTAAGCCAACATCCTGACTGTTTTAGCCTTCCCACTTCGTTTTCCACTTAGCCAATCTTTGGGACCTTAGCTGGCGGTCTGGGTTGTTTCCCTCTTGACGCCGGACGTTAGCACCCGACGTCTGTCTCCCAAGCTCGCACTCATCGGTATTCGGAGTTTGCAATGGTTTGGTAAGTCGCAATGACCCCCTAGCCATAACAGTGCTCTACCCCCGATGGTGATACTTGAGGCACTACCTAAATAGTTTTCGGAGAGAACCAGCTATTTCCAAGTTTGTTTAGCCTTTCACCCCTACCCACAGCTCATCCCCTAATTTTTCAACATTAGTGGGTTCGGACCTCCAGGGCGTGTTACCGCACCTTCATCCTGGCCATGAGTAGATCACTTGGTTTCGGGTCTACACCCAGCGACTGATCGCCCTATTCGGACTCGATTTCTCTACGGCTTCCCTATGCGGTTAACCTTGCCACTGAATGTAAGTCGCTGACCCATTATACAAAAGGTACGCAGTCACGGAACAAGTCCGCTCCTACTGTTTGTATGCACACGGTTTCAGGATCTATTTCACTCCCCTTCCGGGGTTCTTTTCGCCTTTCCCTCACGGTACTGGTTCACTATCGGTCGATTACGAGTATTTAGCCTTGGAGGATGGTCCCCCCATATTCAGACAGGATGTCACGTGTCCCGCCCTACTTGTCGTACGCTTAGTACCACCGGTCCGATTTCACATACGGGGCTATCACCCACTATGGCTCCTATTTCCAGAGGATTCTGTTATCGGTCCGACTATCACGTACAGGCTCTTCCCATTTCGCTCGCCGCTACTTTGGGAATCTCGGTTGATTTCTTTTCCTGCAGCTACTTAGATGTTTCAGTTCGCCGCGTTCGCCTTGCATACCTATGTATTCAGTATGCAATACCCTAAAAGGGTGGGTTGCCCCATTCGGAAATCTGCGGATCAAAGTGTGTTTGCTCACTCCCCGCAGCTTATCGCAAGCTACTACGTCCTTCATCGCCTGTAATCGCCAAGGCATCCACCATGTGCACTTATTCGCTTGTCCCTATAACGTTAGCCTCTGAAAACCGAAGTCATCAAAGAGCGCTACAGGGATAAGAAAGTACAACGTTGTTGCTTGTTTGTTGATACATACAATCATTACCCATCAAGTCGCCTCATGCATTGCTGCACGCATAGACTTGATCAATAAATAATCTTTACTTCTTCCAGATTGTTAAAGAACGAAACAGCTTTGATCGCTAAAAGATCAAACCTAAACCACAGTCTTGTTGACCGGCTTACGTTTGCACTTTCGAGTAAAACTTTGGTGGAGGATGACGGGATCGAACCGACGACCCCCTGCTTGCAAAGCAGGTGCTCTCCCAGCTGAGCTAATCCCCCTAGGTATGACTGGTAGGGCTGGTTGGACTCGAACCAACGACCCCCGCGTTATCAACACGGTGCTCTAACCAGCTGAGCTACAGCCCCAACGCGGAACTACTACGACTACTGTTTCTTCTTAATTAAACAGCCGATAAGTGTGAACATTTGATGCGTGAATCATTTACATGATTCGTGCAAACTCTAGAAAGGAGGTGATCCAGCCGCACCTTCCGATACGGCTACCTTGTTACGACTTCACCCCAGTCACGAATCCTACCGTGGTAAGCGCCCTCCTTACGGTTAAGCTACCTACTTCTGGTAAAACCCGCTCCCATGGTGTGACGGGCGGTGTGTACAAGACCCGGGAACGTATTCACCGCGACATGCTGATCCGCGATTACTAGCGATTCCAACTTCATGCAGTCGAGTTGCAGACTACAATCCGGACTACGATACACTTTCTGCGATTAGCTCCCCCTCGCGGGTTGGCGGCGCTCTGTATGTACCATTGTATGACGTGTGAAGCCCTACCCATAAGGGCCATGAGGACTTGACGTCATCCCCACCTTCCTCCGGTTTGTCACCGGCAGTCTCATTAGAGTGCCCTTTCGTAGCAACTAATGACAAGGGTTGCGCTCGTTGCGGGACTTAACCCAACATCTCACGACACGAGCTGACGACAGCCATGCAGCACCTGTGTACTGGTTCTCTTTCGAGCACTCCTCAATCTCTCGAGGATTCCAGCCATGTCAAGGGTAGGTAAGGTTTTTCGCGTTGCATCGAATTAATCCACATCATCCACCGCTTGTGCGGGTCCCCGTCAATTCCTTTGAGTTTTAATCTTGCGACCGTACTCCCCAGGCGGTCTACTTCACGCGTTAGCTGCGTTACCAAGTCAATTAAGACCCGACAACTAGTAGACATCGTTTAGGGCGTGGACTACCAGGGTATCTAATCCTGTTTGCTCCCCACGCTTTCGTGCATGAGCGTCAATCTTGACCCAGGGGGCTGCCTTCGCCATCGGTGTTCCTCCACATATCTACGCATTTCACTGCTACACGTGGAATTCTACCCCCCTCTGCCAGATTCTAGCCTTGCAGTCTCCAATGCAATTCCCAGGTTGAGCCCGGGGATTTCACATCAGACTTACAAAACCGCCTGCGCACGCTTTACGCCCAGTAATTCCGATTAACGCTTGCACCCTACGTATTACCGCGGCTGCTGGCACGTAGTTAGCCGGTGCTTATTCTTCAGGTACCGTCATTAGCAAGAGATATTAGCTCTCACCGTTTCTTCCCTGACAAAAGAGCTTTACAACCCGAAGGCCTTCTTCACTCACGCGGCATTGCTGGATCAGGCTTTCGCCCATTGTCCAAAATTCCCCACTGCTGCCTCCCGTAGGAGTCTGGACCGTGTCTCAGTTCCAGTGTGGCTGGTCGTCCTCTCAGACCAGCTACTGATCGATGCCTTGGTAGGCTTTTACCCTACCAACTAGCTAATCAGATATCGGCCGCTCCACGAGCATGAGGTCTTGCGATCCCCCACTTTCATCCTTAGATCGTATGCGGTATTAGCGTAACTTTCGCTACGTTATCCCCCACTCCAGGGTACGTTCCGATATATTACTCACCCGTTCGCCACTCGCCACCAGAGCAAGCTCCGTGCTGCCGTTCGACTTGCATGTGTAAGGCATGCCGCCAGCGTTCAATCTGAGCCAGGATCAAACTCTTCAGTTTAATCTCTGTTACTTTGCCGTTTTACCGGCACCGTCATTGCTGACGGGTCGCTCACTCAAAAAACTGACAGGCTACTTCCGAAGAAGTATCCTATTTCATTATTTCTTGTGAACATTTGATATTTTAAGTTAGACGCCAATCCGAAGATTGACGCTGCACTTACATCAAATGCCCACACTTATCGACTGTTAATTGTTAAAGAACTGTATTCGGTACTGCTTTCGCGCTATCGACAAAGCGTTGTGTTTGTCAGCTGCGAAGAAGGAAGAGTATGAAGCATTTCGCTACGTCCGTCAACTCCTTCTTTTTACTACCCAGCCTTTTCAGACTGTCCCTTTTATCTCGCATTTGACTGCGTCTCATTGGGGAGGCGAACTATAGCAAAGCCCCGCCAGTCTTGGCAAGGGCTTTCAATCGCTATCCGTGTTTTTGTTCAGGCGGCCAGCAGGGCTTTGACCAGGTTTTTCTTGTCGACAGACTCCGGGGCATCAACATGCAGCGCCTTGAGCACCTGGTCGAGATGATGCAACATGATGCCGACTGCAGCGTCGGCATTGCCAGCCTTGGCCGCCTCGATGAACAGCGCATGCTCATCCGATGAGCAACTGGCGTCTTCGCTGGACTGCTGGTGCATGGCGATCAGCGAGGTCCGCGCCGTCAGTTTGCGCAAGATTTCCTTCAACACCAGATTACCAACGATATCGGCCAGCAGGATGTGAAAGTCACCCAGCAACCTGGCGCGCAGCGGCAGATCGTTTTGTGCCAGGGCCTGGCGTTCCAGCGCAAGGTGCGCATCGATGCGGCGATAATCGTCGGCCTTGGCGATGGTCACGAAATCACGCGCCAGACAGGCCTCGAGCGTGCGGCGCACGGCAAAGATTTCGCGCGCCTCGCGTTCACTGAGCTTGCACACACAAGCGCCCTTTTCCGGAATGATCTCGATGAGCTCATCCTTCGACAGCATCAGCAAGGCCGCACAGATCTTGGTACGACTGACCGAATACACGCGGGCCAGGGCCTCTTCCTTGAGCTTGGTGCCAGAGGGCAAGCGGCGTTCGATAATCGCCGCCGCAATATCCGCAGCGATCTCCTCGCACGAGTTGGTAACAGCTGGTGTAGTGGGGTCAAGCATGCGGGATCTGGCTTTGGCAAAAACGATCAGGAAACCGAACTGATGAAACTGGCCAGCTCCGGCGTTGACGGCGCGGCAAACAGCGTCTTCGGATCACCCTGCTCATGGATTTTTCCCTGGTGCATGAACACCAATTGATCGCCCACCTCACGTGCGAAGCGCATTTCATGCGTGACCATGATCAAGGTCATGCCATCTTCGGCCAGCTTGCGCACCACGGCCAGCACTTCGTTCACCAGTTCCGGGTCGAGCGCCGAGGTGATTTCATCGCACAACAGTATTTTCGGCTGCATCGCCAGCGCCCGGGCGATTGCCACACGCTGCTGCTGGCCGCCCGACAGCTGGTCTGGAAACGACTGAAAGCGATCGGCAAGGCCGACTTTTGCCAGCGCATCGCGCGCAAGCGCCTCTGCTTGCTGCTTGCCGATTTTTTTGACCACCGTCGGCGCCAGCATCACATTCTGTCCGGCCGTCAGATGCGGATACAGATTGAACTGCTGAAACACCATGCCGACTTTCAGGCGCAACTGGCGCAAATCGGTCTGGCCGACGGCGACCCTCACGCCATCGACGTCGAGCGAGCCTTCGTCGAAACTTTCGAGTCCATTGATCGAGCGCAGCAAGGTACTCTTGCCCGAACCACTGCGTCCGATCACTGCCGTCACTTGGCCTTCCTTGACGCGCAAGTCGATGCCCTTGAGGACATGATGCGTACCAAAGCGCTTGTGCAATCCATTGATGCTAACGAGAGACATTGATTTTCCTTTCCAGGCGGCGGGCATACAGCGAAAGCGGGAAACACAGGCAAAAATACATCAGGGCGATCAGGCCATACACGGTGAAGGGCGCAAACGTGGCGTTGCTGATCATCGAGCCGGCCTTGGTCAGCTCGACAAAACCAATAATGGACGTGACCGCCGTCGCTTTCACGACCTGCACGGAAAATCCGACCGTCGGTGCAACGGCGATGCGCAACGCCTGCGGCAAGATCACGTGGCGCATCTGTTCTATATATGTCATTGCCGTGCTGGCAGACGCTTCCCACTGACCGCGCGGAATCGCCTCGACGCAACCGCGCCAGATTTCCGCCAGGTAGGCGCTGGTAAACAAGGTCAGGGCCACGCTGGCGGCCAGCCAGGGCGACACTTGCATGCCGGTCAGCGACAGGCCAAAGAACAGCAGGAACAATTGCATCAGCAGCGGCGTGCCCTGGAACAGCTCGATGTACATGACAGCAAACTTGCGCAGCAGCCGCGCGCTCGAGGTGCGCATCATCAGGATGGCGATACCGACCAGGCCACCGCAAACAAAGGCGATCAAGGACAGCAAGACCGTCCAGCGCCCCGCCAGCAGCAAGTTGCGAATGATGTCCCACAGGGAAAAATCGCTCATGTGGCTCTGCTTGCCAGCACGTAGCGGCCAAACAGGCCCAACGCGCGGCGCACGCCGACCGCCAGCAAAAAGTACATGATGGTGACGACGAAATACACTTCGAAGGAGCGGAAGTTACGCGAGGTAATGAAGCCGGCGCCAAAAGTCAGCTCTTCGGCCGAAATTTGCGAACACACGGACGATCCCAGCATCACGATCACGATCTGGCTCGACAAGGCTGGCCACATCTTGAGCAAGGCCTGGCGCAGGATCACGCAGCGAAAAATCTGGAAGCGCGACATCGCCAGCGCCGAAGCGGCCTCGATATGGCCTTTCGGCACAGACTCTACGCCGGCGCGGATGATCTCGGTGCTATAGGCGCCCAGGTTGAGCACCATCGCAATCGTTGCCGCCTGCCACTCGCTCAAATGAATGCCGAGGCTGGGCAAGCCAAAGAAAACAAAAAATAGCTGCACGATGAACGGCGTGTTGCGGATCAGCTCCACATACACGGTGTAGACCGGGAACAGCACGGGCAGTTTCCAGGCACGCGAGATGGCGCCAAGAATACCGATGGCGACACCGAGCACGGTGCCAACGAGTGTCAAACGCAAGGTGCCGATCACGCCGTTGTACAGGTACTCGCGGTATTCCCAGATACTGCTGAAATCAAAAGTGTATGCCATGGTGCGCTTGACCCGTTACAGCAGGGCGGTGACAGGACGCGTTGTTTTCAGCCATTTCTGGGCGATGGTATTGAGGCTGCCGTCTTCTTTCGACTTGGCCAGGATGGTATTGATTTGCGCCAGTAACTTCGGTTCGCTTTTATTGATGCCGACGTAGCATGGAGAATTTTTGATAAAGAATTTGAATTCGAGTTTTTTGGCAGGCTGTTTTTCGACAATTGCGCCAGCCACCACGTTGCCAGTGGCAATCAAGGGCACCTGGCCGGACAGGAAAGCAGAAATGGTCGCGTTATTATCTTCAAAACGCTTGATGGTGGTATTGGCCGGCGCAATCTTGCTCAGTTCAAGATCTTCCACGGCGCCGCGGGTGACGCCCACGGTTTTACCTGCCAGTTGCTCGGCCTTGCTGATCGTCTGATCCGCACCACCGAATACGCCGCTGAAGAACGGCGCATACGCTGCGCTGAAATCGATGACTTTTTCACGCTCCGGGTTTTTACCGAGACTGGAAATAACCAGGTCGACTTTTTTGGTATTGAGGTAAGGAATGCGATTGGCGCTGGTCACAGGCACCAATTCCAGCTTGACGCCAAGGCCTTTGGCCAGCATTGCGGCCACGTCAATGTCGTAGCCAACGGGTTTCATGTCAGGGCCGACCGATCCGAAAGGCGGGAAATCCTGGGGCACGGCCACGCGCAAGACCTTGGCCTTGAGAATATCGTCGAGCGCCTCGGCATGGGTCAGCGGTGCGGCAAGTACGGTGGCGGACAAGATCAGCGACAACAGGATCGAACGACGGTTCATGGACAACTCCTCAAGGTGGGATGGAGCGTGCTATCCCGTGATGAACAGCGCGCCATAATCCTTGAGCAGTTTCCGTGCCTGCATACAAAGCCTGCATACGATCTGCAAAGCTCCCATTTCTGCATAGTTTTTGAGCAGTGCCTGACTTTCTGCACCACACCATGCACGAATCGGGTGCGCCCAACAAACCACCAGACGAAAAAAACCCGCCAATTGCTTGACGGGTTTTTCTCTTACGGCGAATAACAAGCCTGACGATAACCTACTTTCACACTGGTTGCAGCACTATCATCGGCGCAAAGTTGTTTCACGGTCCTGTTCGGGATGGGAAGGGGTGGGACCAACTTGCTATGGTCATCAGGCATAACTTGTACTGGCATTTGTCCYCTGTGGAGCGACAAAGCCTGAATCTGGAAGAAGCAAAGATTGGGGTAATGACTGGTAGTATCAACACACACGCAACGTTGTACCGTCTTATCCTCTGTACCTGCTAAGGTTATAGGGACAAGCCGTACGGGCAATTAGTACTGGTTAGCTTAATGCATTACTGCACTTCCACACCCAGCCTATCAACGTCCTGGTCTCGAACGACCCTTCAAAGAGCTCAAGGCTCTGGGAAATCTCATCTCAAGGCAAGTTTCCCGCTTAGATGCTTTCAGCGGTTATCTCTTCCGAACTTAGCTACCCGGCAATGCCACTGGCGTGACAACCGGTACACCAGAGGTTCGTCCACTCCGGTCCTCTCGTACTAGGAGCAGCCCCCTTCAAATTTCCAACGCCCACGGCAGATAGGGACCAAACTGTCTCACGACGTTTTAAACCCAGCTCACGTACCACTTTAAATGGCGAACAGCCATACCCTTGGGACCGGCTACAGCCCCAGGATGTGATGAGCCGACATCGAGGTGCCAAACTCCCCCGTCGATATGAACTCTTGGGAGGAATCAGCCTGTTATCCCCAGAGTACCTTTTATCCGTTGAGCGATGGCCCTTCCATACAGAACCACCGGATCACTATGTCCTACTTTCGTACCTGCTCGACTTGTCAGTCTCGCAGTTAAGCACGCTTATGCCATTGCACTATCAACACGATGTCCGACCGTATCTAGCGTACCTTCGAACTCCTCCGTTACACTTTAGGAGGAGACCGCCCCAGTCAAACTGCCTACCATGCACTGTCCCCGATCCGGATAACGGACCAAGGTTAGAACCTCAAACAAACCAGGGTGGTATTTCAAGGTTGGCTCCACGAGAACTAGCGTCCCCGCTTCAAAGCCTCCCACCTATCCTACACAGATTGGTTCAAAGTCCAATGCAAAGCTACAGTAAAGGTTCATGGGGTCTTTCCGTCTAGCCGCGGGTAGATTGCATCATCACAAACATTTCAACTTCGCTGAGTCTCGGGAGGAGACAGTGTGGCCATCGTTACGCCATTCGTGCAGGTCGGAACTTACCCGACAAGGAATTTCGCTACCTTAGGACCGTTATAGTTACGGCCGCCGTTTACTGGGACTTCAATCAAGAGCTTGCACCCCATCATTTAATCTTCCAGCACCGGGCAGGCGTCACACCCTATACGTCCACTTTCGTGTTTGCAGAGTGCTGTGTTTTTATTAAACAGTCGCAGCCACCAGTTTATTGCAACCCTTTCACCCTCATGGAGTAAACCAATCAAGCTACCGGGGCGTACCTTTTCCCGAAGTTACGGTACCAATTTGCCGAGTTCCTTCTCCCGAGTTCTCTCAAGCGCCTTAGAATACTCATCTCGCCCACCTGTGTCGGTTTGCGGTACGGTCTCGTATGACTGAAGCTTAGAGGCTTTTCTTGGAACCACTTCCGATTGCTTCGTGAACAAGTTCACTCGTCCCATCCCCTTGAATCCTGCGCCCGGATTTGCCTAAGCGCCTTCTATGAGACAGAAACTGACTATTCCAACAGTTGGBCSKCCATACGCGAWCCGTCCCCCCATCGCATCATACGACGGTGCAGGAATATTAACCTGCTTCCCATCAGCTACGCATCTCTGCCTCGCCTTAGGGGCCGACTCACCCTGCTCCGATGAACGTTGAACAGGAAACCTTGGGCTTACGGCGTGGAGGCTTTTCACCCCCATTATCGCTACTCATGTCAGCATTCGCACTTCTGATACCTCCAGCATCCTTTACAAGACACCTTCGCAGGCTTACAGAACGCTCTCCTACCATATCTATTGCTAGATATCCGCAGCTTCGGTGACTGGCTTAGCCCCGTTACATCTTCCGCGCAGGACGACTCGATCAGTGAGCTATTACGCTTTCTTTAAATGATGGCTGCTTCTAAGCCAACATCCTGACTGTTTTAGCCTTCCCACTTCGTTTTCCACTTAGCCAATCTTTGGGACCTTAGCTGGCGGTCTGGGTTGTTTCCCTCTTGACGCCGGACGTTAGCACCCGACGTCTGTCTCCCAAGCTCGCACTCATCGGTATTCGGAGTTTGCAATGGTTTGGTAAGTCGCAATGACCCCCTAGCCATAACAGTGCTCTACCCCCGATGGTGATACTTGAGGCACTACCTAAATAGTTTTCGGAGAGAACCAGCTATTTCCAAGTTTGTTTAGCCTTTCACCCCTACCCACAGCTCATCCCCTAATTTTTCAACATTAGTGGGTTCGGACCTCCAGGGCGTGTTACCGCACCTTCATCCTGGCCATGAGTAGATCACTTGGTTTCGGGTCTACACCCAGCGACTGATCGCCCTATTCGGACTCGATTTCTCTACGGCTTCCCTATCTGGTTAACCTTGCCACTGAATGTAAGTCGCTGACCCATTATACAAAAGGTACGCAGTCACGGAACAAGTCCGCTCCTACTGTTTGTATGCACACGGTTTCAGGATCTATTTCACTCCCCTTCCGGGGTTCTTTTCGCCTTTCCCTCACGGTACTGGTTCACTATCGGTCGATTACGAGTATTTAGCCTTGGAGGATGGTCCCCCCATATTCAGACAGGATGTCACGTGTCCCGCCCTACTTGTCGTACGCTTAGTACCACCGGTCCGATTTCACATACGGGGCTATCACCCACTATGGCTCCTATTTCCAGAGGATTCTGTTATCGGTCCGACTATCACGTACAGGCTCTTCCCATTTCGCTCGCCGCTACTTTGGGAATCTCGGTTGATTTCTTTTCCTGCAGCTACTTAGATGTTTCAGTTCGCCGCGTTCGCCTTGCATACCTATGTATTCAGTATGCAATACCCTAAAAGGGTGGGTTGCCCCATTCGGAAATCTGCGGATCAAAGTGTGTTTGCTCACTCCCCGCAGCTTATCGCAAGCTACTACGTCCTTCATCGCCTGTAATCGCCAAGGCATCCACCATGTGCACTTATTCGCTTGTCCCTATAACGTTAGCCTCTGAAGACCGAAGTCATCAAAGAGCGCTACAGGGATAAGAAAGTACAACGTTGTTGCTTGTTTGTTGATACATACAATCATTACCCATCGATTTGCTTTTTACGGCAAACCGATCAATAAATAATCTTTACTTCTTCCAGATTGTTAAAGAACGAAACAGCTTTGATCGCTAAAAGATCAAACCTAAACCCAGTCTTGTTGACCGGCTTACGTTTGCACTTTCGAGTAAAACTTTGGTGGAGGATGACGGGATCGAACCGACGACCCCCTGCTTGCAAAGCAGGTGCTCTCCCAGCTGAGCTAATCCCCCTGAGATTTGTACTGGTAGGGCTGGTTGGACTCGAACCAACGACCCCCGCGTTATCAACACGGTGCTCTAACCAGCTGAGCTACAGCCCCAACGCGGAACTACTACGACTACTGTTTCTTCTTCTTATAACAGCCGATAAGTGTGAACATTTGATGCGTGAATCATTTACATGATTCGTGCAAACTCTAGAAAGGAGGTGATCCAGCCGCACCTTCCGATACGGCTACCTTGTTACGACTTCACCCCAGTCACGAATCCTACCGTGGTAAGCGCCCTCCTTGCGGTTAAGCTACCTACTTCTGGTAAAACCCGCTCCCATGGTGTGACGGGCGGTGTGTACAAGACCCGGGAACGTATTCACCGCGACATGCTGATCCGCGATTACTAGCGATTCCAACTTCATGCAGTCGAGTTGCAGACTACAATCCGGACTACGATACACTTTCTGCGATTAGCTCCCCCTCGCGGGTTGGCGGCGCTCTGTATGTACCATTGTATGACGTGTGAAGCCCTACCCATAAGGGCCATGAGGACTTGACGTCATCCCCACCTTCCTCCGGTTTGTCACCGGCAGTCTCATTAGAGTGCCCTTTCGTAGCAACTAATGACAAGGGTTGCGCTCGTTGCGGGACTTAACCCAACATCTCACGACACGAGCTGACGACAGCCATGCAGCACCTGTGTACTGGTTCTCTTTCGAGCACTCCCCAATCTCTCGGGGATTCCAGCCATGTCAAGGGTAGGTAAGGTTTTTCGCGTTGCATCGAATTAATCCACATCATCCACCGCTTGTGCGGGTCCCCGTCAATTCCTTTGAGTTTTAATCTTGCGACCGTACTCCCCAGGCGGTCTACTTCACGCGTTAGCTGCGTTACCAAGTCAATTAAGACCCGACAACTAGTAGACATCGTTTAGGGCGTGGACTACCAGGGTATCTAATCCTGTTTGCTCCCCACGCTTTCGTGCATGAGCGTCAATCTTGACCCAGGGGGCTGCCTTCGCCATCGGTGTTCCTCCACATATCTACGCATTTCACTGCTACACGTGGAATTCTACCCCCCTCTGCCAGATTCTAGCCTTGCAGTCTCCAATGCAATTCCCAGGTTGAGCCCGGGGATTTCACATCAGACTTACAAAACCGCCTGCGCACGCTTTACGCCCAGTAATTCCGATTAACGCTTGCACCCTACGTATTACCGCGGCTGCTGGCACGTAGTTAGCCGGTGCTTATTCTTCAGGTACCGTCATTAGCAAGAGATATTAGCTCTCACCGTTTCTTCCCTGACAAAAGAGCTTTACAACCCGAAGGCCTTCTTCACTCACGCGGCATTGCTGGATCAGGCTTTCGCCCATTGTCCAAAATTCCCCACTGCTGCCTCCCGTAGGAGTCTGGACCGTGTCTCAGTTCCAGTGTGGCTGGTCGTCCTCTCAGACCAGCTACTGATCGATGCCTTGGTAGGCTTTTACCCTACCAACTAGCTAATCAGATATCGGCCGCTCCACGAGCATGAGGTCTTGCGATCCCCCACTTTCATCCTTAGATCGTATGCGGTATTAGCGTAACTTTCGCTACGTTATCCCCCACTCCAGGGTACGTTCCGATATATTACTCACCCGTTCGCCACTCGCCACCAGAGCAAGCTCCGTGCTGCCGTTCGACTTGCATGTGTAAGGCATGCCGCCAGCGTTCAATCTGAGCCAGGATCAAACTCTTCAGTTTAATCTCTGTTACTTTGCCGTTTTACCGGCACCGTCATTGCTGACGGGTCGCTCACTCAAAAAACTGACAGGCTACTTTCGTAGACGTATCCTATTTCATTATTTCTTGTGAACATTTGATATTTTAAGTTAGACGCCAATCCGAAGATTGACGCTGCACTTACATCAAATGCCCACACTTATCGACTGTTAATTGTTAAAGAACTGTATTCGGTACTGCTTTCGCGCTATCGACAAAGCGTTGTGTTTGTCAGCTGCGAAGAAGGAAGAGTATGAAGCATTTCGCTAAATCCGTCAACTCCTTCTTTCCTGCTCATCGCCGTTTCCGGTGATCCTCAACTACCGCAGTGACTGCGTCTCATTGGGGAGGCGAACTATAGCAAAGCGCCCCGGGAGTAGCAAGGCTTTTCCCGGGTATTTGCGGTCAACTGCTACAATTTCGCCCCCTCAGCGCAAATTCGCGTCCCACCATAGAAGATTCACCATGAAACAACAAGCTCAAGGATCAGGCCTGACCCTGAAACGGGCTGGCTTTACCACTGGCTTTGGCGTGCTCGCCGCCACCCTCGGTTCCGCAGTCGGTCTCGGCAACATCTGGAAGTTCCCCTATCTGACAGGCGCCAATGGCGGCGCCGGCTTCCTGCTCATTTATTTACTCGCTACCTTATTAGTGGGACTGCCCGTGATGATCGCGGAAATCACCCTGGGACGCCGGGCCAAGGTCAATCCCATCTCGACCATGGAGCAGCTGGCACCGAAGGGCAAACCCTGGTGGCTGGTCGGCTTCATCGGCATGATCGCCGCCTTCCTGATCGTCGCGTTCTATTCGGAAGTGGTGGGCTGGGTATTTGCCTATATTGCCAAGGCCATCGATGGCTCCATCCTCAGCAGCGACAAGCTGGTGACGGAAGCGGCCTTCGCCTCCCTGATCAGCAATCCCCTCCAATCGCTGTTGTGGCAATGGGGCGTGCTGCTGTTTATCGGCGGCATATTGATGCTGGGCGTAACCAAGGGTATCGAGGCGATCGCCAAAAAACTCATGCCGCTGCTGTTCCTGTTACTCCTGCTGCTCTGTGCGGTCAGCCTGTCGCTCGATAAGGCGGGCGAAGGCCTGGCCTTCCTGTTCCGTCCTGACTTTTCCAAGCTGACGGCCTCCGTCGTGCTGACAGCCATGGGCCTGGCTTTCTTTAAATTGTCTGTCGGCATGGGCACGATGATGACCTACGGCAGCTATTTCCGCGACGACCAGAATATCCCCGTCACGACCTTGCGCGTGATGGCGGCCGACCTCGGTGTATCGATGCTGGCCGGCATCGCCATCTTCCCCGCCGTGTTCACATTTGGCTTCGCACCCAGTGCGGGACCGTCGCTGGTGTTCATCACCATTCCGGCCGTGTTTTCGCAAATCCCCATGGGGCAAGTCCTGATGGTGGTGTTCTTTATCCTCGCCGCCGTCGCCGCCACGGGGGCGATGCTGTCGCTGATGGAAGTGCCCGTGGTGATTTTCCATGAACGCTTTGGCTGGACACGCACCAAGGCAACGGTCGTGACCATGCTGCTGCTGGCCGTGCTCGGTTCCGTATGCGCGCTCAGTAACAGCACCCTGGCGGACTTCAAGCTGTTTGATTTGAATATGTTTGATCTGTTCGACTTTGTCTCGTCGAATATCTTCCTGCCCGTGGGCGGCATAGCGATTGCCTTGTTTACAGGCTGGGCCTGGGGCAAGCAGCATTTCATCGATGCGATCAGCAATCACGGCCAGTTGCAGAACAGGCAACTGGCACATGTGCTGCTGTTCCTGCTGCGCTTTATCTCGCCCGTGCTGATCCTGATCGTGATGCTGAAGGGTTTGAAAGTCTTTTAATCAGAGTACCCGGGTGTAGGTCTGGCGCACCAGCACCCGGTCGCCGCAATCGAAATGCCACCATTCGCTGTTGATGCCAAAGAAGCCCGCCTGGAACATGGCCTCGCGCAACAATCGGCGATTGTCCACTTGCTGCTCCGTAATTTCTCCCCTTTCCAGCATCACCAGTTCCAGTGCCGGATGCGAGCGCTCACTTAGGTCATCAAAACCCGTGCCCATGTCCAGTTCCTGCCCGTCCGGCCCGACGATGGTGATGTCGAGCGCCATGCCAAACGAGTGGATCGAGCCGCGCGACGGTTCCGCGATATAGCCGAGCAACTCTGTTCCCTGCAGCGCATCCCACAGTTGCTGCTGCACCCGCTGCGGGCGCAGGGCGTCGAGCACCAGCAGATGATGATCGGGCCGCCGTTCGCCCAGCCACGCCACGGCTTTCTCCAGCGCCACTGCCGCATCACGGTGCAGCCAGGCGCAATCGATGGGGCTGTATAAGTCGCGGCCGACGAAATTGTCGGGCGTGGCATAGCGCAAGTCGACGGCGATGCCGGCGATGCTGCTCAGGTGGCGAAATTGTGGATCGCTGCCGACCGCTTCCAATTGCAAACTTGCAACAGACATCAGACTCCTCTTTCCAGGCAATTACGCGCCGCCACACCGATGCTGTCGGCCAGGCGCCGCGCGCCATGCGACAGCGGCGAGTGGCTCGCCGTCAATAAATACAGTTGGATCGGTATCGTCGGCGCCCAGGGACGGCGCTGCAAGCGTTCGGGCGAACCGGACGCAGCCGTAAACGGATCGACCACGGCCATGCCGGCGCCCGCTTCCACAAGGGAACGGGCGATTTGATAAGTCTGCACCACGGTAGAAAACACGGGGTGGATATCCTGCGCCTCGCAAGCGGCGATCACCAATTCGCCTAGCGGATCGTTGTCCGTATAGCCGATCAGCTCGCCGTTCAGGCCATGCGCCGTCAACGGGGTGCCGCAATCGGCCGCGCGCCAGGTGCCGGCCGGCGCGATCACCGTCATGACGCCCTGCGCGATCGGTTCGGCCACGATGCCCGGATGGCGCGGGTCTTGCAGCGATACGGCCAGGTCCGCTTCACCGAGGCGCAAGGTATTGACGATCTCCCCCGTGTGATGGGTGGCCAGCTGGCAACGCGTGTGGGGAAAGTCGCGCCGCCACTCCGTCATGGCAAACGGCAAGACGCTGATGGCGATCGTCGGCGTGGAGACCAGGCGGATGGTTTCCACCGCATGGCCCTTCAGGCTGGCCGCCAAGCGGCGGATGCCCAACAAATCGCGGTTGAGCTTTTCCGTCTCGACAAACAAACGGTGCGCCTCGGGTTTCGGGTACAGCTTGCCCCGCACGCGCTCGAACAGCGGCATGCCCAGTTGCAACTCGCAATGCTGCAAGACCTTGGTTACGGCCGGTTGCGAGATATGCAGCACCTGGGCGGCGCCGCTGATGGTGCCAACTTGCATGATGGCGTGAAACACTTCGATATGACGCAGCCGCATGAGCTATTCCTTTACCTTGCCGTGGCCGCCTGGGCCGTCAACGTTCAGCATATAAGAAAAAGTCATGGGCTGGAACGGCTATGCTACTTTGCAACAACAGCTGGCGCCGGCGTCGTCAGCACTTCCAGCAGGGCCGCCGTTTCTCCGTCGGGCGTGCCGTCGAATAAGGTGTTGCGGTATTTCATCTGGAAGGCGATCAGTACATTGCGCGTCGCTTCATCGAAAACGCCCGTATTCGGCGTCGCATAGCCGTGCTGGGCCAGCTTTTTCTGAAACCAGACGGCGTCCGGTACTTGCTGCTCAAAAATAAGGCGCTGCGCGGCAACACGGTTCGCATCGGGCCAGACGATCAGGCCGGCATCGGCCAGCTGGCGCCATGGAAACAACGGACCCGGGTCCTGCTTGCGCTGCGGCGCAATCTCGTTATGGCCGAGGATATTTTCCGGCGCGATGTTGTAGCGGGCCTGGATATCTTTCAACAGTGGAATCAGCTCATCGATCTGTGCCTGGGGAAACGGATACCAGAGCCGGCCTTCCGGCGTGTCCTTGTAGCCGGGGTTGACGATCTCGATGCCGATCGAGCTGACATTCAACTGTGTATAAGTCTTCCAGTTACTCACACCCGCGTGATTGGCCTGGCGCGATTCGTCGACCAGCACGTAAAACTTCGGCTTGTCCGTGTCCGTCAGCAAATAATGGCTGCTGACCACTTGTTCCGTCAGGATCTTGATCGAGCGGGGCAGGTCGCTGACCGTGTAATGGATGACGATGAATTTGACGCGCGGGCTCTGGCTGCGCGCGCTCAAGCTGTGGTCGAGGTGCGGTGCGGGCGTGGTACAGGCGGAGAGCAGGGCCACCAGCAGGGCGAGGGCGATTTTTTTCATGAAATATCCATGTTGGGGTTAATAAAATGTTCAGTATTGGCCTGTGTCTTGACCGCCGCCTTGACGGCTATCCTGGCTGCTGCGTCATGTGGACGGGCAACTTTCTGTTCCATCGTCAACGATACAGGCAAAGCGGCGCGCATGGCTGATGCGATGGCAGGGTGCAATTGCGCCGCGCGGCCGGCCAGCACCACGGGACGCGGACCATGGCGCGAGACCAGTGCCAGGGCCAATCGCGCCAGCTCCTGTCCCGCACGCTGCAAGATGTCCAGCGCCAGCGGGTCGGCGTCGGCACTGGCGGCCACGGCCAGCGCCAGCCGGCCGATGGCGCCCCGGTCCTGGCCATACATGAAGGCGCGCGACAGCGACCAGTCGCTGCCGCCCAGTTGCGCAAACACGGCTTCGGCCATGGGCGACGCTTGCCAGCTGCCGGGCGCCTCGTCTTCGCGGCGCCAGATGTGGCGCAAGGCTTCGCGCGCGATCCAGTAACCGCCGCCGCCATCGTCGAGCAGCACGCCGCGCCCGCCTGCGCGGTGAAACACGCCATCCGCATCGATCCAGGCGGCAATCGACCCTGTGCCAGCGTAGACCAGATAACCTTCGCCTGGTTCAAAACTGTCGCGATAGGCGATGTCGATATCGTTACCCAAGCGGACGTCGCCGGCATCCAGCGCCAGCAACTCCGCCAGCATGTGCGCCAGCGCCACATCGTCGCCGCCAAAACCCGTCAAGCCCGCCACCACGGCGCGCGGCTGGCCAACGGCCAGCACAGCCTGAGACAATTTCGCAAACGTGGCGTGCACGGCTGTGCGGCCCGCATCACTGCTCATTTGCAAGGCAGACAAGCCTTCCACGGCGCCGTCCGCCATGATGGCGCCATCCGCGCCGGCCAAAGCCCAGCGCGTCTGCGTGCCGCCTGCGTCGATGCCCAGCCCAAGCACGGCCATGTCAGTATTGATTGCAGAGAAGGAAATCATGGCATGAGTGTAAAGCCAAGCGGAGCTTGCAGGCATGAAAGCTTGCGCATGTTTCATGCCTGCAGGTTATGGACTAGCGAGAAAGCGTCAAAATTACTTGGCGGCGACCGTAAACGGTGCGCGCACGGTGACGCGGGGGCTTTCATTGCCGAGGCGGTCCACGGCGCTGACCACCACAGCATTGACTTTACCAATGGCATCGTCGACCAGGGTGAGCTCGCCTTGCACACCCGTGACCACGGTAAAACGCCAGTCTTCGCCGTAGCGGGCCCAGACGGCGTACTGCGCCACGGGTTTGCCGCCGCCCGCCGTCAATTTGATGTTCAGGCTGGTGGAATCGCGACGCAAGGCCAGCACGGGCGTACCCGGTGCTTCCTTGCCCAGCCATGGCGTGGCGGGAATCAGGGCAGGGCTTTGATACACGGTCGCCTTGAGTTGCTCGCTGACACCCTTGCGGTTCTGCATCAGGGGCACCATGCTGAAATGCACTTGTCCATTCGCGCCGGGGCGCGTGCGCGTCACTTCGATCTGCTTGATGATCTCTTGCGGCGTGAAGGACTTGGCGGAATTGTCGATGCGGCTCGTGTACAGGCCAGGCCACACATGGCGGCCATACGGGTTTTGCGCCAGCCAGTAGTCGAGCAGCACGCCAAACGCTTGCGGCGCCTGCGCCACGGGCCAGTACAGCTGCGGCGACAGATAATCGAGCCAGCCCTTGGCCAGCCACAATTCCGCGTCCGCATACAATTTATCGTACTGGCTGAAGCCGACGATGCCGGCAGGGCGGCGGTCCGGACGGCCGATGCCGAACGGGCTGATGCCAAAGCGCACCCAGCTCTTTTCGCGGTGGATGCCTGTATACAAAGCCTCGATCAGCTGGTTGACGTTCTGGCGACGCCAGGAAGCGCGGTCCAGCTGGCCGCCGGCCAGCAGATATTGCTGCCAGGAAGGCTCATCGGGAAACGGCAGTTCGCGCTTGGCACCGCCATTGCCCGCGTCCAGCGCGGCTGTTTCAGCGCCAGCGCCGGCGCCAGGCGCGTCGATCGGGTATGGATAAAAGTAATCGTCGATGTGCACGCCGTCGATATCGTAGCGGCGCACCACGTCGAGCACCACGTCCGTCGTGTGCTTGGAGGCGGCGGCGTCGCCCGGGTCCATCCACAGGTAGCGACCGTATTGCTTGACGGACGCCGGGTTGGTGGACGCGAAGCTGTCGCGTGCCAGCGGCGACTTGGCCGTCGCGTGACGGGCACGGTAGGGATTGAACCAGGCATGCAATTCCAGGCCGCGCGCATGCGCCTGGGCTACCCAGAAGGCCAGCGGGTCATACAGGGGCAATGGCGGCTGGCCTTGCTTGCCGGTCAGGTATTCCGACCACGGCTCCAGCTGCGACGGGTAAATCGTGTCGGCGCTAGGGCGCACTTGCAGCACAATCGCGTTCAGATTCAGGGACTTGGCACGGTCGAGGATGGCCAGCGCTTCCGCTTGCTGCTTGGCGACAGGCAAATTGCTGCGGCTGGGCCAGTCGATATTGGCCACTGTCGAGACCCAGGCGGCGCGGAATTCGCGCGGCGCCGGTGGCGGCACTTCGCCCGTGATGTGCTGCACGGGCGGCACGGCTGGCAAGCCCGCTGCGCCCGGCGTCACTGCGGAGGGGATCCTGGTGCTGGTACAGCTGCTGAGCAATGTGGCGGTGGCCAGCGCGGCCAATACGCCGGCGCTGGCGCTCAGGCGTTTTTTAAAAGTAGACAACAAAACAATTCCTTGCAGTGGTGAAGCGCAGGTCTATCGGTGCGGGCATTTTACTGTGCGCCCGCCATCCATGCGGGCGCACGGTTCAAAAGAATCAGGCCTCGGCCTTCTTGCCGAATTCGGGATCGATCTTGACCAGCGCGGCCATGATGAAAGCAGGAATGGTGGCGATGCAGACCCAGATGAAGAAGTGCTGGTAGCCGAGCATTTGCTGGATCCAGCCGCTGGCCATGCCCGGCAACATCATGCCCAGGGCCATGAAACCCGTGCAAATCGCGTAATGGGCCGTTTTATGCGCGCCATCGGAGACCATGATCATGTACAACATATAGGACGCGAAACCGAAACCATAGCCAAATTGCTCCAACGCAATGCCACCGGCGATCACATAAATGCTGCTGGGCAAGGCGGTGGCCAGGTAGACAAAGACCAGGTCGGGCAGGTGAACGGACAGCACCATGATCCACAAACAGCGTTTCAAGCCGAAGCGGGAAATGATGAATCCTCCCAGCAAGCCGCCCAGGGTCAGGGCGATCACGCCGATGGTGCCATAGACGAGTCCCACCTGTTCCGTGCTGAGGCCCAGGCCGCCCTTGGCGACGGGGTCGAGCAGGAAAGGCGCGGCCAATTTGAGCAGTTGCGCTTCGCCGAGGCGGAACAGCAGCAAAAAGCCCAGGATGACGACAATATCCTTCTTCTTGAAGAAGGAGGCAAAAGTGGCGATGAATTCCTGCAAGGGAGAAACACCGGCGCCCTGGATGCTGGGGCGGTCGTCCTTCGGTTTCGGCAAGACAAAATAGTGGTACAGGAAGAGGGCGATGAACAGGCCCGCCAAAATCGCAAACACGACGGACCAGGCCAGTTGCACATTGCCCGTCGCATGCGTCAAATAGCCGGCCAGATACACGAGGCCGCCCTGGCCAGCGATCATCGCCAGGCGATAGAAAGTGCTGCGCACGCCGACGAAGGCCGCCTGCTGATGCTCTTCCAGGCCCAGCATATAAAAGCCATCGGCGGCAATGTCATGCGTGGCGGAACTGAAAGCCATCAGCCAGAAGATGGCCAGGCTGATCTGGAAAAAGTGCGGCAAGGAGGTCGTCAGGGCCACCAGCGCCAGCGCGGCGCCGATCACCAGCTGCAAGCCGACGATCCAGAAACGCTTGGTGCGGTACATATCGATGAAGGGCGACCACAGCGGCTTGATGACCCATGGCAAGTACAACCAGCTCGTGTACAGCGCGATATCGGTATTACTGAAACCATAGTTCTTGTACATGATCACGGACAAGGTCATGACCACTACATAGGGGATACCCTGGCCGAAATACAGGGAAGGGATCCACAGCCACGGCTTATTTGACGGCTTATTTGCGCGCGCCGGGGCGGTTTGTTTCACTAGCTCCATACATCCTTCTTTGTCTCCCAGACAGAAGAATGCCGCGCCATCGGATCACGCCGCCAGTGCCGCCCGCACACTGCCGTTCGCGCCGGCCAACAATGCCTGTGCCTGGTTTGTGTTGATTTTTTTGATCAAGGCAACAATCGCCACCTTGACGTGATAGTGGCACTGCTCCAGCACGGTTCTGGCCTGCACTTCGCTGGCGCCAGTGGCGTGCATGGTCAGACGCACCGCCCGCCAGATCAGCTTGGCGTTGGTCGGCTTCAAGTCTACCATCAAGTTTCCGTAAGTTTTGTGCAAACCGACCATCAGCGCGCTGGAAATCGTGTTCAAGGTGATTTTTTGCGCCGTACCCGCTTTCAGGCGCGTGCTGCCGGATATGACTTCCGTACCCGTGTCGAGCACGATGCCGCATTGCGCCTCGTGCGCCACGGGGGCATCCACATTGTTCGCGATGCCTATCGTCAAGGCGCCCGCCTGGCGCGCGGCCAGCAAGGCGCCCAGCACATACGGCGTGGCGCCGGAGGCGGCCAGCAGGATCACGACATCATTTGCTTGCGGTTGCAAGGCCAGTAAATCCGCCTCGCCTTGCTGCAAATCGTCTTCCGCGCCTTCGACGGCCGTAAACATGGCGCCCGCGCCGCCGGCCAGGATGGCGACGGCCCGCTCGGGCGGCCAGGAAAACGTGGGATTGAGTTCAACGCTGTCGAGCACACCCAGCCGGCCGGACGTGCCCGCACCCACGTACAGCAGCCGTCCACCGGCCGCGATGCGGGGCAGGGCGGCCGTGATGGCGGCAGCGATGTCGGGCGACGCCAGCCGCACGGCCTCGACAGCCCAGAACTGGTCATCGACCAGCGCCGCCACCAGTTGCTCCACCGGATACAGGTCCAGATCCGGATGCCGCCGGCTCGGGGTTTCAGTTTTCAACATGATTTCAGAACATGGTTGAAGGTGAAACCAGTTTAATACCAACGAGCAATATCAGCCATGAAAGGTTGGCGGGCGGGCATAACGGGAGTTTATGGCTGGTGCAGGCACGTGGGCGTATTACTTGTACTTCGATACGCTCCCGTTTGTGTCTATACTTGGCTTCGACGCCAACATCAACGACATCCCCATGATCGCTCGCCAATTGCTGTTCCTGTTTAGCGCCCTTGGCGCCATCAACGGCATTTTTCTGGCCGTCTATTTTTTCAGCCGCCGGCCTCGCTGCCTCGCCGACTGCATGCTCGGCGCATTGCTGCTGGCCGTCGGGGTGCGCACCGCCAAATCCGCCTTCCTCTTCTTCAACCCGGCGATCGCACTCGAATTCCGCCAGCTGGGCCTTTCGGCCTGCCTGCTGATCGGTCCCTTGACCTATCTCTATGTGCGCTCTTTTCTGGCCGGGCTCGGACAATTGCCTGCTGGACAACAATGGCGTTGGCATCTCGGCCTGTCCTTCCTGTTGATAGGCATTGGCGTTGCCTTTCCATATGCCGCGTATCGTTCTGTGTGGAACCTGTCGAGTCATGCCATTCATGTGTTCTGGCTATGCTACCTGCTGGCGGCCGCCAGGCTGCTCTGGCAAAGCCGCCGTGCATGGTTGAACGACGGACAGCGGATGGCGACCAGCAACGTGCTCCTGCTGAGCGTCTTTGCAGGCAGCTGTGTCATGCTGGCGGCGTACGCGAGCACGCCGTTCACGTCCTATATCGTCGGTGCCTTGTCGTTCACCTTCTCGCTGCATGTCGCGGTCATGGTTTTTCTGCTGAGAAAAGAAACCTCGACGCCTGCCGAGCCAAAACAGAAGTACCAGCATAGCCGCCTGACGCACGACGATGCGCTTGCCGTGCTCGCTGCGCTGGAACAACAGATGACCGGACAACAATCCTATCTGAATCCGAATCTGACCCTGGCCCAACTGGCCAAGCGGGCGGGATGCACGCAGGCGCAGGTATCGCAGGTACTCAATGACAAGCTGGGCAAGAGTTTCAACACCTACGTCAACGAATACCGCATCGCCGAGGCGAAACAGGTGTTGACGGGTGAGCCACAACTGAACATGGATACCGTTGCCGAACGCTGCGGGTTCAATTCCAGTTCCACCTTCTACTCGACCTTCAAGAAAGTGGCTGGACAGACTCCCGCCAGCTTCCGGGCCCAATCCGGCCAGGCCGTCAGGGCCGTTTCCGCGTAAAACCCCTCCGGAATCGCCATTCCGGAGTCTGACATCCTGTTTGGCGACATCAAATCCCCCTGCACTTCGCTAAATTATCGACCACCAGCGATCTGAAATAGTCGTTGCTCCGATAAACGAAATTCTTCATGCAGGGTAAAACCATGATCCAGTTTTTAGTGCGAACCGTACTCGCCTGTTGCTTGCTTGGCATCACCGCCGTCAGCACCGCCGCCACCGCGGAGCAGGACGAACATGCCATCCAGGAAACCGTACGCTTGTATCTGCATGGCACCAGCTTCAACGTGCAGAGCGACATCAAGCAAGCCTTCCATGCCAGCGCCCGCCTTTACCTGGACGGCAAAGACGATGCGGAATGGGAGTTGAGCGGTCCCGAATACGCCAAACTTTTTGCCGATGAGAAAAAAGGGCAATTCAATGGACGCCACGGGCGGCTGATCAAGGTGGATATGAACGGCAAGGTGGCCACCGCCAAGGCCGAGATCCACATTCCCGCACAAGGAGTCCGCTATGTGGATGTCTTCCTTTTGAAAAAGATCGCCGGCAACTGGAAGATCGTCAGCAAGTCGGCCCATCGCGAGCAAGCGGCGCGCCACGCACGCAAGGTGCTGCTGGTCGTGTCGAATGTGCATCAATATCCCGGCACAAAAGTTAACGCAGGCAATAATTTTCCCGAGCTTGCCTATACCTATGATGCATTTCGCAAAGCAGGGTACGCGGTCGACTTCGTCAGTCCCGAGGGTGGCGCCGTTCCCCTGGAAATGATCGTCACCTCGGACGAGTTGCTCAAGAAGTATCTGTACGACAGTGATTTCATGTGGGCACTGGCCCATACCAAACCCGTCGCCGAAGTCAGGGCAGACGAGTATGCGGGCATGGCTTTCGTCGGCGGCGGCGCGGCCATCGTCGGCATCCCGGACAACAAGCCGCTGCAGGACATCGCCTTGCGTATCTACGAACAGCAGGGCGGGGTGATCGCGGCCATCTGCCATGGCACCGAGGGCATCAAGAACCTGAAGCTCAGCGACGGTACTTTCCTCATCCAGGGCAAGGTGCTCACCTCGTTCCCCGATGCGTTTCTCAACAAGGAATCGCCGGTATACAAAGCCTATCCCTTTTCGGCGGAAGGCAGCATCAAGCGCCAGGGCGGCATATTCAGGCACGGCGCCAGCGGACAGAGCCACGTCGAGGTCGATGGCCGGCTGGTGACCGGCATGAGCTGGGAGTCGTCCGTCGGCGTGGCGGAATCCATGATCCGCCTGATCGAGCAGTAAGCTTATGGCGCGCGGCGCATTTCCGCCACAAAGTCGTAATGGTCGCTGCGGCAATACGAATGCGTGAGTTCCACCGCTTCGCCCGTCTCCAGGTAGGCGATGCGCGTGATGAACAGCACGGCCTGGCCATCGGGGATACCCAGTTGCTTGGCCAGCACGTCCGTCGCATTCATGGCGCGGATGTGCTGCAAGGCGCGCACGGGGGCCTTCTTGATGCTGCTCAAGTATTCATACAGCGAATCGCCCATGGCGTCCGGGTCCGGCACCACGCTGAAGGGCAGCACGCTCACTTCATACGCCATCACCACGTCGTCGGCCAGGCGCAAGCGCTCGAGGCGCGCCACTTTCGTGTTCTGCGCCAGGCCCAGGCTCAGCTGTTCATCGCTGCTGGCGATGACGACTTCACGCTTGAGCCAGCGCGAGCCGGGGCGGTAGCCGCGCTGCTGCAGCTGCTCGGAAAAGCTCGACAGGTTCGACAGCGGCTGCTCGATGCGCGGGGCAATATAGTTGCCCGAACCGCGGCGGCGCACGACGAGACCTTGCTCGACAAGCTGGTCGATGGCCTTGCGGGCAGTCACGCGCGATACGTCAAGCAGTTCGGACAGGGTACGTTCGGATGGCAGGGCCTGGTCTACCTGGTAGCGGCCGTTGCGTACGTCATCGCTCAGCTTGCGGGCGATCTGCATATATAAAGGCGAATTGTCATTTAAATCGACCTTGAGTTCTACGCTGGTCTGGCTCATACAGTTCTCCTTATCCTCCTAGTGTAATAGCGATGGCGCTTGTGCGTAGCCCGTCCACCCATGAATAAATGGAAAATGGCCATAAATAACGGTTATACACTTAAAAAAACAATGTTTTACCGTACGTATAGCTTTGCATTATAGATAAATAAGCAATTTTCATTGGCGTCGTGAAGCATCCCGCCCTATGCTGGCGATGCCTCCACTACGCCGTGAACAGGGAAACATGCACAATAAAATGACGGGTTTGCTGGGCTTACTGCTGCTGGGCACGACCTGGAGCGCACTGGCCGCCCCGCCCGGTGGCGGCAAGGACCAGCAGCGCGCGCTCGATGCCACGCTATCGGCCATCGTCGATGATGCGGCCCACCCGCTGGCCAGCCTGTCCGTGCTGGCCATACGCCACGGCAAAGTGTCGTATGAGCAACAATTTGGCTACCGGCACATCGGGGCCACGCCGGCGAACAGCTTGCCCGTGACGCCGGCCACCCTGTTCCGCATCGCCTCGGTTTCGAAGATGATGACCACCCTGGGCCTGATGCGGCTGGTCGAGCAGGGCAAGCTGAGCCTGGACCAGGACGTCAGCATCTATCTGGGCTTTTCCCTGCGCAACCCGCATTTCCCCCAACAACCGTTGACCTTGCGCAGCCTGCTCAGCCATACCTCCTCGCTGCGCGACGCGGGCGGCTATTCCTGGGGGCCGGAACGCAGCCTGCGCGACGTGTTTACGGCCGGCGGCGACAGCATGTGGGAAGCAAACGCCGCGCCGGGCCGCTATTTTACGTACGCCAACCTGAACTGGGGCGTGATCGGCACGGTGATGGAAAAAGTCACGGGCGAGCGCTTCGACTTGCTGATGCGGCGCTTGCTGCTCGATCCCCTCGACGTGCGCGGCGGCTACAACCCGGCCGCATTTTCTACGGAAGACGTGGCGAACACGGCCACCCTGTACCGCAAGCGCACGCTCGAGACGGAAGTGTGGCAGCCGCAAGGGCCATGGATCGCGCAAGCCGACGATTTTCAGCAGCGCCCGCCGTCTGGCCTGGCCAATTATGTGATCGGCAGCAACGCCACTGTCTTCAGTCCCACGGGCGGCTTGCGCATTTCCGCGGCGGGACTGGGCAAGGTCATGCAGATGCTGCTCGACGGCGGCCGCTATCAACATCAGCAACTGTTACAGCCGGCCAGCATCGCCCTGATGTTTGGCCGCCAATGGCAGCTGGCGCCCGACGCCAGCAATGGCGACAGCGAGCGGGGCCTGTACCGCGCCTGGGGCCTGGGCAACCAGCAGTTCGATGCGGTGGCGGGGCAGGGCAACGGCCTCGTCGAAGGCGCCAGCTTCACGGCCGTGGGCCATTTGGGCGACGCGTATGGCCTCGTCTCCGCCTTCGTGCTCGATTTCCAGAACAAAAACGGCATGGTGATGCTGGTGGGCGGCACGGGCAGCGATCCCGAGCAGTATCCGGGCACGTATTCCGCCATGGGGCGCAGCGAGGAACGGATACTCACCGCGCTATACCATGGTGCGATGGATAACAATCAGTCCTTGCATTGAAATGGTGCATTCCTGAAAGTTATGGCTGCACCATGATGTTTCATTGGCTGCGTTGGCGGCCAGCCTCTAAGCTCTTCCCGAATGCTCCCGCACCATGGGAGCGCAACGCAGCGAGGCAACATGCAGCAACAAGTCATCATCATCGGCGGCGGCGTCGTCGGTCTGACATCGGCCTGGTGGCTGGCCGAGGCCGGCTACAAGGTCACTTTACTGGAACGCAATGAACAGGTGGCGATCGCCGCCAGCTACCGCAACGGCGGCCAGCTCAGCTATCGCTATGTGGCACCGCTGGCGGACGCGGGCGTGCCTTTCAAGGCCCTGCAATGGCTGCTGCAGAAAGACGGTCCGCTGCGCTTCCGCCCCGAGGCCGACTGGCGCCAATGGCGCTGGATGGCCAGTTTCCTGCGCAATTGCAACAGCGCCAGCAATGCCCGCACGACGGCCAAGCTGCTGCAACTGGGAGAATGGAGCCGCGCCGGCATGGCGCAACTGGAATTGACGGTGCCGCCGGAAGCGTATGCCCGGCGCGATGCGGGCAAGCTCATCGTCTACCGCTCGCCCGCCATCTTCCAGCGTGCCGTGGCGCGGCCCGAATCGGAAGAGGCGCGTGTCGTCTTGTCTCCGCTGGAAGCCGTGCAGCGCGAACCGGCGCTGGCGGCCTTGCAGGGTTCCCTGGCGGGCGGCATCTTTACGCAGGGCGAAGCGGTGGCCGATTGCCACGCCTTTTGCCTGGCGCTGGAAGCGCGCCTGCTGCAGCACCCGAATTGTTCGCTCTTGTTAAAAGGCGAGGCGCGCCGCCTCGTCATGCACAAGGGCAGGATCACGGGCGTCGACACCAGCCTGGGCCTGTTGCAAGCGGATCACTACGTGCTGGCGGCCGGCATCCAGAGCCGCGACCTGGCCGCCACGGCAGGCATTTACCTGCCCCTGTATCCATTGAAGGGCTACAGCCTGACGGCGCCCATCCGCGCCCAGCACCGTGCGCCCGAGATCAGCATCACGGATTTCGAACGCAAGGTGCTGTATGCGCGCATCGGTGGCGACCTGCGCGTCGCCGCCATGGTTGACATGGTGGGCGCCGACAACAGCATCGACTGGGGCCGCATCGCCGGCCTGACGCGGCTGGCGCGCGAAGCCATGCCGCACGGCGCCGACTACGACCAGGCCACGGCCTGGGCCGGCCTGCGCCCCGCCACGCCGAACAGCGCGCCGCTGGTGGGCGCCAGCAAAGTGGCGAACTTGTGGCTGAACGTGGGCCATGGCCCGCTGGGCTTTACCTTTGCGGCCGGCACGGCGCGCATCCTGGCCGACCTGATGGCCGGCAAGGCGCCGCCGTTCGCGCTGGACTTCCTCGCGCCTCAAAAATAGGCGGACCGGCGGCAGCGGCGACCGGCGCCGCCGTTATGGCGGATAATTGCGGAACTTTTCAGTTCCCCTATTTGCCAGCGCATGCTCACACCCTCGACATCTGCCGCCTGCCCCTGTGGCGGCGCCTCCTACGCCAGCTGCTGCGGCCCGTATATCGCGGGCGACGCCTTGCCGCCCACGGCCGAAACGCTGATGCGTTCGCGCTACACGGCGTTTACCTTGCGCGACGAACCGTATCTGCTTGCCACCTGGCATGCCAGCACCCGTCCCACCGACGCTTTATTTGCCGAAGAAGAAAAAGTCCACTGGCTGGGACTTGAGGTAAAATCTGCTTTACGTTTACGTCAACGTAAAGAAGAATCAGACGATCAAGCCGAAGAGATACATCGCGACAGCGTCGAATTCGTGGCCCGCTACAAGGTCAACGGCCGCGCGCACCGCCTGCATGAAGTGAGCCGCTTTGTGCGTGAAGCTGGCATGAGCGGTGATGGCGCCATGCGCTGGTTTTATCTCGACGGCAGTTTTCCCGAATAGCGCGACCCGAGAGACCGGGCGATAATAAAAAGGAACCGCAATGCCGCACATCGAAAGCAAACTCAATCCGCGCAGTGAAGATTTCAAGGCCAATGCCGCGGCCATGCAAGCCATCGTCGACGATTTGCGCGACAAGGTGGAAAAGATCGCGGCCGGTGGCGGCGAAGCGGCTGCCGCCAAGCACCTGGCGCGCGGCAAACTGCTGCCGCGCGACAGAGTGCAGATGCTGCTCGATCCCGGCACGCCCTTCCTCGAGTTTTCCCAGATGGCGGCTTACGCCATGTACCAGGACGCCAAGGGCGTCGATGCGGCGCCCGCCGCCGGCATCATCACCGGCATCGGCCGGGTCTCGGGCCAGGAATGCGTCATCGTCTGTAACGACGCCACCGTCAAGGGCGGCACGTATTATCCGATGACGGTGAAAAAGCACTTGCGCGCCCAGGAAATCGCCGACCAGAACAACCTGCCGTGCATTTACCTGGTCGATTCGGGCGGCGCCAACCTGCCGAACCAGGACGACGTCTTCCCCGACCGCGACCATTTCGGCCGCATCTTCTACAACCAGGCGAATCTGTCGGCCAAGGGCATCCCGCAGATCGCCGTCGTGATGGGTTCTTGCACGGCCGGCGGCGCCTACGTGCCGGCCATGAGCGATGAATCGATCATCGTCAAGGAGCAGGGCACGATTTTCCTCGGCGGCCCGCCGCTGGTGAAAGCGGCCACCGGTGAAGTCGTGACGGCCGAAGACCTGGGCGGCGGCGACGTGCACACGCGCTTGTCCGGCGTGGTCGACCACCTGGCGCAGAACGATCTGCATGCGCTGTCGCTGGCGCGCACCATCGTCTCGAACCTAAACCGCACCAAGCCGCAGCAGATGGCGCTGCGCGAGTCCGTCGAGCCGACATACCCGACGCAGGAACTGTATGGCGTGATCCCCGTCGATACGCGCAAGCCGTTCGACGTGCGCGAAGTCATTGCGCGCATCGTCGACGGCAGCGATTTCGATGAGTTCAAGGCCCGCTACGGCACCACCCTGATCTGCGGCTTTGCGCATATCTATGGAGTCAAAGTCGGCATCATCGCCAACAACGGCATCTTGTTCTCGGAATCGGCGCTGAAAGGCACGCATTTCATCGAATTGTGCTGCCAGCGCAAGATCCCGCTGGTGTTTTTGCAAAATATCACGGGCTTCATGGTGGGCCGCAAATACGAAAACGAGGGCATCGCCCGCAACGGCGCCAAGATGGTGACCGCTGTCGCGACGGCCGCCGTACCGAAATTCACGGTCATCATCGGCGGCAGCTTCGGCGCCGGCAACTACGGCATGTGCGGCCGCGCGTTTTCCCCGCGTTTCATGTGGATGTGGCCCAATGCGCGCATTTCCGTCATGGGCGGCGACCAGGCCGCTTCCGTGCTGGCGACCGTCAAGCGCGACGGCATTGAGGGCAAGGGCGGGCAATGGAGCGCGGACGAGGAAGCGGCCTTCAAGCAGCCGATCAAGGATCAATACGAACACCAGGGCCACCCCTACTATGCCACCGCGCGCCTGTGGGACGATGGCGTGATCGACCCGGCCGACACCCGCATGGTGCTGGGCCTGGGCCTGTCGGCCGCGCTCAACGCCGAGATCCCGGACACGAAGTTCGGCGTATTCCGCATGTAACGGGCAATAAGGGGAGAAGACCATGGAATTTGAAACCTTAAAGCTGGTCATCGAGGGCAATGTCGCCACCGTGACCCTGAACCGTCCCGACGTGCGCAACGCCTTCAACGAGACGACGATCGCCGAACTGGCGCGCGCCTTCGAGGGCCTGGGACGCAGCGACATGGTGCGCGCCATCGTGCTGGCCGCGAATGGCGCGGCCTTTTGCGCCGGTGCGGACTTGAACTGGATGAAGAAAATGGCAGGCTACACGCATGCCGAAAACCAGGCCGACGCGCTGCAGCTGGCGCAGATGCTGCGCACGATTTACCTGTGCCCCAAGCCCGTCGTGGCGAAGATCCAGGGCGACTGTTATGCGGGCGGCATGGGCCTCGTCGCCGCATGCGATATCATTCTGGCTGCGGAAGACGTGCATTTCTGCCTGAGCGAGGTGCGCCTGGGACTGATCCCGGCCACTATTTCACCGTATGTCATCAAGGCCATGGGCGAAAACGCGGCACGCCGCTATTTCCTGACCGCGGAGCGATTCTCCGCTCAGGAAGCGCTACGCATCGGCTTTGCCCACGAGGTAGTCGAGGCAAGCGCGCTGGACGCGAAAACCGCCGAGGTGCTCAAAGCGCTGACGGGCAACAGCCCGCACGCCGTGGCGCAAGCGAAAATGCTGGTGCGCGAGATCGTTGGCCAGCCGGTCGATGACGCGCTGCTGGCCGACACGGCCGAGCGCATCGCGCAGATCCGCGCCTCGGAGCAGGGCCGCGAAGGCGTGCAATCGTTCCTCGACAAGCGCAAGCCGAGTTGGCTCATGGGCTAGTTAATAGTCCAAAGCCCATGGACTAAGAAATCATTGGAGCAGTTTTGAAAGCAGAAAAACAATCGGGCTGGGTCGAACGCAGTCTGCGCAGCGTGTGGCATCCGTGCACGCAAATGCAGCACCACGAGACTGTACCGCTCATCCCCGTCAGCCATGGCCGCGGCGCCTGGCTGTATGACCACGACGGCCGACGCTACCTGGACGCCATCAGCTCCTGGTGGGTGAACCTGTTCGGCCATGCGAATCCGCGCATCAATGCGGAACTCAAGGACCAGCTGGACCGCCTGGAACACGCGATGCTGGCCGGTTTCACGCATGAACCGGTGATCGAGCTGTCGGAAAAACTCTCCGCATTAACCGGCGGCGTGCTTGGCCACAGCTTTTACGCTTCCGACGGAGCGTCGGCCGTGGAAATCGCCCTGAAAATGAGTTTTCACGCATGGCGCAACAGCGGCAAGAGCGAGAAACAGGAATTCGTCTGCCTGAAAGGCAGCTACCACGGCGAGACCATCGGCGCGCTGGCCGTCACCGATGTCGCCCTGTTCAAGGATGCCTACGGCCCCCTGCTGCGCGCCACGCAGACGGTGATGTCGCCCGACTTCCGCCAGGCAGCCGAGGGCGAGTCCGCCGAGGACGTGGCGCGCCGCGCGGCCGCCGAAGTCGAGCAACTGTTCCAGCAAAAAGCGGACAAGATCGCCGCCATCATCATCGAGCCGCTGGTGCAATGCGCGACCGGCATGGCCATGCACGACCCGCTGTATTTGTCCCTGGTGCGCGCCCTGTGCGACCATTATCAAGTCCATTTGATCCTCGATGAAATCGCCGTCGGCTGCGGCCGCACGGGCACCTTCTTTGCGTGCGAGCAGGCCGGCATCTGGCCCGATTTCGTCTGTCTCTCCAAGGGCATCAGCGGCGGCTATCTGCCCCTGTCCCTCGTGATGACGCGCGAAGACATCTACCAGGCGTTCTACAGCACCGACGTGCGCCGCGGCTTCCTGCACTCGCATTCGTACACGGGCAACCCGCTGGCCTGCCGCGCGGCGCTGGCGACCCTGTCGATTTTCGAGGAAGACGATGTGCTGGCGGCCAACCGCGTGCGCGCCGAAAAAATCACGCAAGCCCTGGCGCCGCTGGCGCAGCACGAGCGCGTAAAACACTTCCGCCAGCAGGGCATGATCTGGGCCTTCGATGCGGTGGACGCGGCGCCCGATTTTTCGCGCCGTTTCTTCAGCACGGGGCTGGAACATGAACTGTTGATGCGCCCCATCGGCTCCACCGTCTACCTGATGCCGCCGTACATCCTCGACGACGAGGAAATCGCCGGCCTGGGCCAGCAAACGCTGGCCGTCTTCAATCATGTGATCGGGGCCTGAGATGGAACTGATCGCGCGATTACAACAGCAGCTGCAAGGGCTGGAAGAGCGTAGCCTGATCCGCCGCCGCCGCACCGTCGACACGCCGTGCGCGCCGCGCCTGACGGTCGATGGCCGCGACATGCTGGCCTTTTGCAGCAATGACTACCTGGGCCTGGCCGCGCATCCGCGCATCGTGGAAGCGTTGAAAGAGGGCGCCGACCTGTATGGCGCCGGCAGCGGCGCTTCGCACCTGATCAGCGGCCACAGCCGCGCCCACGCGCAGCTGGAAGAGCGGCTGGCCACTTTCGTGGGCGCCAACCTGGAACAGGCGCGCGCCCTGTATTTCTGCACCGGCTACATGGCTAATCTGGCTGTGCTCACGGCCTTGTCGGCGGGCGATCCGGACGCCGAGATTTTCTCGGAAGCGCTGAACCACGCTTCGCTGATCGACGGCACGCGCCTGGCCCGCGTCAAGACGCGCGTGTATCCGCACGCCGACCTCGATGCCCTGGCGGCCCTGCTGGCGGCCAGCACGGCACAAACGAAAATCGTCGTCACCGACAGCGTCTTCAGCATGGACGGCCACCTGGCGCCGCTGCCCGCGCTGCTGGCCCTGTGCGAACGCTATGGCGCCTGGCTGGTGGTCGACGATGCGCACGGCTTCGGCGCGCTGGGAGCCGATGGCCGTGGTGCGCTCGAACATTTCAATCTGCGTTCGCCCTACCTCGTGTATGTGGGCACCCTGGGCAAATCGGCCGGCGTGGGCGGCGCCTTTGTGTGCGCGCACGAAGCCGTGATCGACACCCTGATCCAGAAGGCGCGCCCCTACATCTTCACCACGGCGGCCGCACCCGCGCTCGCGCATGCACTGCTGGCCAGCCTGGACATCATCGCCGGGGAAGAAGGAAAACAACGCCGGGCTCACCTGGCGGCGCTGGTGGCGCAATGGAACGACGGCTTGCAGCTGCGGCGCTGGCAAGCCTTGCCGTCGGTGACCGCCATCCAGCCCGTCATCATCGGCGAGAATGCGGACATGCTGGCCGTCGCCGCCCAACTGTACCAGCAGGGACTGTGGGTCGGCGCCATCCGCCCGCCCACCGTACCAGGCGGGACGGCACGCCTGCGCGTGACCCTGTCGGCCGGCCACACGGCGCAGGAAGTGGCGCAATTGATCAATGCAGTCAACACCCTGGAAAGGACTCGCCATGAGCCTTGATGATCCTATCGTGGCGGACGTGCTGGCGGACCTGGCGCCGGCCGTGCAGCCGGCGCCGGCGGCCACCGGCCTGCCATCGCGCTTTGCCTGTTTCGTCACCGGCACCGACACGGAAATCGGCAAGACCCTGACCTCGTCGGCCCTGCTGCACGCGCTGGTCGCGCGCGGCGTGCGCGCCTGCGGCATGAAGCCCGTGGCTGCCGGCGCCGAAATGCGCGACGGCGAACTGCATAATGAAGACGCCGACAGCCTGATCGCCGCCGGCAACGTCACCATGCTGCGCAGCCTGACAACGCCCTATATGCTGAAAGAACCGGCCGCGCCGCACATCGCCGCCGCGCTCGAAGGCGTCAGCATCGAGTCCGTGCCCATCCTGGCCGCCTACCTGGAAATCGCCGCCGCCTCGGACGCCGTCGTGGTCGAAGGCGTGGGTGGCTTCCGCGTGCCGCTGTCTCCAGGTTTCGATTCGGCCGACCTGGCGCAGCAGCTCGATCTGCCCGTGATCCTCGTGGTCGGCATGCGTTTGGGCTGCATCAGCCAGGCTTTGCTGACGGTGGAAGCCGTCGAGGCGCGCGGCTTGACGGTGATCGGCTGGGTCGCCAACACGCTGGAAGTGGAAATGCGCTTCCTCGACGAAAATATCGATGCGCTGATCGAGCGCATCCCGGCGCCACTGCTGGGCAGGGTGCCGCGCCTGGCGCAGCCGAGCGCGGAAGCGGCGGCCGCGTATCTCGATTTCACCGGCTTGCCCAACTGGCCGGCGCAACAGCAGAACACTTAAACCGAACACTTAATCGTAGCAAAAAATAGAAGCGAAGGAATCACCATGTCCGTAGTCCAAGAAGCAGCAAAAACCGTCGAACTGCACCGCCCTGCGGCGCGCATCACCCTGCCCGAAGCGGCCACCTGGCCCATCGATGATGTGCTGGCCCTGTTCGACCTGCCTTTCAATGACCTGATGTTCAAGGCCCAGCAAACCCACCGCGCCAACTTCCCCGATGGCGACGTGGAACTGGCGACCCTGTTGTCGATCAAGACGGGCGGCTGCGAGGAAGACTGTGGCTACTGCCCTCAGGCGGCCCGTTACGACACGGGCGTGGAAGCGAAAAAAATCCTCGACATCGACACGGTGCTCGACGCGGCCCGCCAGGCGAAAGCCAACGGCGCCACGCGCTTCTGCATGGGCGCCGCCTGGCGCGGCCCGAAAGACCGCGACATGGACAAAGTCGAAGAGATGGTCAGCAAAGTCAAAGCGCTGGGCCTGGAAACCTGCGCCACCCTGGGCATGCTGGAAGAGGGACAAGCGGACCGCCTGAAAAACGCGGGCCTGGATTTCTATAACCACAACCTCGATACGGCGCCCGAGTTCTACGACAACGTCATCTCGACGCGCGAATACCAGGACCGCCTGGACACCCTGGGCCGCGTGCGTGAAGCAGGCTTGAAAGTATGCTGCGGCGGCATCGTCGGCATGGGCGAGACGCGTCTGCAGCGCGCGGGCCTGATCGCCCAGCTGGCCAATCTGAATCCGTATCCGGAATCGGTGCCCGTCAACCACCTGGTGCAGGTGGAAGGCACGCCGTTGTTTGGCCTGGAAGCGCTGGACCCGTTCGAATTCGTGCGCACGATCGCCGTGGCCCGCATCACCATGCCGAAAGCGCGCGTGCGCTTGTCGGCCGGCCGCCGCCAGATGGGCGAAGCCGTGCAAGCGATGTGCTTCCTGGCTGGCGCCAACTCCATCTTCTACGGCGACAAGCTGCTCACCACCGACAACCCGGAAGCGGAAGACGACCGCGTCTTGCTCGGCAAACTGGGCTTGCAGACGCGCGGCGCCATGCTCGAATCGGTACAGAAAGAGAAGTGCGGCTGCTGATGACAGCCTTGTCGGGTTACGCCGTACCGGCTAACCCGACCTACGAATACCGCCTCACCAATGCGTAGGTCGGCTTGGCGCAAAGCGCGTAAGCCGACACACCAGCAGACAAGGTCCGCCAAGAGACAGCTGCCCTTTTTGAGAGAATAGAGAGAGACCATGTTCACTAAAATCCTGATCGCCAACCGCGGCGAAATCGCTTGCCGTGTCGCCGCCACCGCGCGCCGCATGGGCATCCAGACCGTCGCCGTGTATTCGGAAGCGGACGCCAATGCCAAGCACGTCGCCGTGTGCGACGAAGCCGTATTGATCGGCCCCGCGCCGGCCAAGGAAAGCTATCTGTGCGGCGACAAGATCATCGCCGTGGCGCTGGCGACAGGTGCGCAGGCGATCCACCCCGGCTATGGTTTCCTGTCCGAGAACGCCGATTTCGCCGACGCCTGCCACGCTGCGGGTCTGGTCTTCATCGGCCCGCCGGCATCGGCCATGCGCGCCATGGGCTCGAAGTCGGCCGCCAAGTCGCTGATGGAAAAAGCGGATGTACCGCTGGTACCCGGCTACCACGGCGAAGAACAGGATGCGGACTTCCTGCACGGGCAGGCCGACAAGATCGGCTACCCGGTGCTGCTGAAAGCCTCGGCCGGTGGCGGCGGCAAGGGCATGCGCGTCATCGACAGCATCGATGATTTCAAGGCCGCGCTGGCCTCGTGCAAGCGCGAAGCGATCAGCTCTTTCGGCGACGACAAGGTGCTGGCCGAAAAATACCTGTCGCGTCCGCGGCATATCGAAATCCAGGTGTTTGCCGATACCCTGGGCAACTGCATTTATTTGTTCGAGCGCGATTGCTCGGTGCAGCGCCGTCACCAGAAAGTGCTGGAAGAAGCACCGGCGCCGGGCATGCCGGCCGAGCGCCGCGCCGCCATGGGCGAAGCGGCCGTTGCCGCCGCCAAGGCCGTCGGCTATGTCGGCGCGGGCACGGTGGAATTCATCGCCAACCAGGATGGCTCGTTCTACTTCATGGAGATGAACACGCGCCTGCAGGTCGAGCATCCGGTGACGGAAATGATCACCGGCACGGACCTCGTGGAATGGCAGTTGCGCGTCGCCTTTGGCGAACCGCTGCCGAAAAAACAGAGCGAACTTGCCATCCACGGCCATGCCATCGAAGCGCGCATCTATGCGGAAAATCCGGAGAAGGGCTTTTTGCCATCGATCGGCACCCTGCGCCACATGCAGTCGCCATCGGCCGTCACATTCGAACTCGGTGGCACGCAATTCCCGCCGTCCGTGCGCATCGATTCGGGCGTGCGCGAGGGCGACGCGATCTCGCCATTCTACGACCCGATGATCGCCAAGCTGATCGTCTGGGGCGCGGACCGCCGCGAAGCGCTGGCGCGCATGGCGCAGGCGCTGTCCGACTACCAGATCGTGGGCCTGGCCAGCAATATCGCCTTCTTGAAACGCCTGGTCGAAGGCCAGGCATTCAGCTCCGCCGATCTCGATACGGGCCTCATCGAGCGCAATCAGGCATCGCTGTTCCCCGCCCTGCAGGCGGCGCCTGACACGGCCCTGGCGCTGGCGTCCGTCGCCCTGCTGCTGGAAGAAAAAGCGGCGGCCGAAACACAATCGGCCAACCGCGCCGACCCGTGGGGCAATGCCCTGGGCTGGCGTCTGAACAGCACCCTGGGTCGCAGCCTGTCGTTCGCCGATGAATTCACCTTGGCCGGTGAGGGCAAGGCCTACGCGGCGCGCGTTGCCTACAAGACGGATGGCTGGCTGTTCAACGGCCAGCCCTTGAGCCTGACGGCGCACACAGGCAACGAGCTGCATATCAAGCTCGGTGAGCGGGCCGTGCACGGCACCGTGCGCCGCGACGGCGAACAGTTCCACGTATTTACCGGCGGCTTGCACTACACCCTGCACTACAACGACCCGATGGCGCATGCGGGCGAAGTGGAAGCGGAGGGTGGCCGCCTGACGGCGCCGATGCCGGGCAAGGTCGTCGCCGTACTGGTGAACAAGGGCCAGGACGTCAAGAAGGGCGAGCCTCTGGTCATCATGGAAGCGATGAAGATGGAGCACACGATCGCCGCGCCGCACGACGGCCTGGTGGAAGACGTGCTGTATGCCGTCGGCGACCAGGTGGCCGATGGTGCGCCGCTGCTGGCCTTCAAGGCTGCCGCATAAGGGTAAGCACATGCGCATCCTGTTACAACGTTCAGACGGCAAGGAAGCAGCGTGGATCAGCGACTTCCGCGACTTGCTGCCCGAAGCCGACATTGTCTTCTGGCGCGAAGGCGAAGCGGTTGAACCGTGCGACTATGCCGTCGTGTGGCAACCGCCCGCCGCCATGCTGCCCGAACTGGCTCACGTGAAAGCCATCTTCAACACGGGCGCCGGCGTCGACGCGCTGTTGAAGTTTGGCGACGCGCTGCCCGCCCACGTTCCACTGGTCCGCCTCGATGACGCGGGCATGGGCGTGCAGATGGCCGAATATGTAAGCCACGCCGTGCTGCGCCACTTCCGCCGTTTCGACGATTACGAGGCGCAAGGCCGCGCCGGCATCTGGCAGCCGCTGCCTGCGTTCGACAAGGCGGACTTTCCTATCGGCGTGCTGGGCATGGGCGTGCTGGGCACGCGCGTGCTGCAAGCGCTGGCGCAATTCGAATTCCCGCTGCGGGGCTGGAGCCGCAGTCGCAAGCACGCCGATGGCGTGGCGTGTTTCGCGGGTGATGAGGGACTCGAAGCATTTTTGCGCGGCACGCGCGTGCTCGTGTGCATGCTGCCGCTCACGCCCGACACGCACAACCTGCTCGACCGCGCACGCCTGTCGATGCTGCTGCCAGGCGCCTATGTCATCAACGTGGCGCGCGGCGCGCTTATCGCCGAACCGGATTTGCTGACGCTGATCCGCTCCGGGCATATCGCGGGGGCGACCCTGGACGTGTTCCGCAACGAGCCGCTGCCGCAGCAGCACCCGTTCTGGCAAGAACCGCGCATCACCATCACGCCGCATATTTCGGCCGCCACCCTGCGCCGCGAAAGCGTGGCGCAGATCGCCGCCAAGATGCGCCGCCTGCAAGCCGGAGACTCTGTCGCCGGCATCGTCAACCGTTTGCAAGGATATTGAGATGAACCCTACTACCAGTCTGCCCAAGCAGGTCAAGATCGTCGAAGTAGGTCCGCGCGACGGCCTGCAAAACGAAAAGGAAACCATCAGCGCCGCCGTCAAGATCGAGCTGGTCGACCGCCTGACGCAGGCGGGCTTCGTCAATATCGAGGCGGCATCGTTCGTCTCGCCGAAATGGGTGCCGCAGATGGCCACCAGCGCGGAAGTGATGGACAAGATCGCGCGCCGCGCCGGCACGATTTATTCGGCGCTGACGCCAAACATGCAAGGCTTTGACGCAGCGCTGGCGGCGAAGGCCGATGAAGTGGTGATCTTCGGTTCCGCGTCCGAAGCGTTCTCGCAAAAAAACATCAATTGCTCGATCGCCGAATCGATCGCCCGCTTCGAAGGCGTGGCGAAAGCGGCCAAGGAACACGGCCTGCGCCTGCGCGGCAGCATCAGCTGCGCCTTCGGCTGCCCCTACCAGGGAGACGTGCCGCTGGACGCCGTGGCCGACGTGGTGGGCCGCATGCGCGACCTCGGTTGCGACGAGATCGACATCGCCGACACCATCGGCGTGGCCACGCCGCGCAAGACGCAGGCGGTAATGGAGCGCGCGATTGCCGCCTTTCACGTGGGCGGGCTGTCCGGCCACTTCCACGACACCTATGGCCAGGCGCTGGCAAATATCTATGCGAGCCTGGAAACGGGCATCGCCATCTATCACTCGTCCGTGTCCGGCCTGGGCGGCTGCCCGTACGCCAAGGGCGCCACCGGCAACGTGGCCACCGAGGACGTGCTGTACATGATGCAGGGACTGGGCATCGCCACCGGCATCGATCTGGACCTGGTGGTGGACGCGGGGCAGTTCATCGCGCAGCAGCTGGGGCGCAAGGGATCTAGCCGCGCGGGTAATGCCATCGCGGCGAAGCGCGCAGCTGTGTAGGTCGGATTAGCGCGCAAGCGCGTAATCCGACGCCACCAAGGACATGGCCAACACTGTTGTCGGGTTACGCGCTGCGCGCTAACCCGACCTACCCGACCGACCCCGGCGTACGTGAACCGTACAGGCGAAAAAAAACCCAAGAGCCGAAACTCTTGGGTTTTTTTCTACAAATTTGGTCGGAGTACAAGGATTCGAACCTTGGACCCCCTGGTCCCAAACCAGGTGCGCTACCGGGCTGCGCCACACTCCGAAGACCAAGATAATACAGGCCGTATCGACTTCGGTCAAGGGTCAGGTGAAACTCTCTGTAAATTATTTACGCGCGGCACTGGGATGCATGTATTTTTCAACATGCCGGAAATATGCGACACTGGCTTGGCAAGTTTTCCCGATCAGACATGAAGGCGACGACGGCAATGGAGTTCAGGATAGAAACAAGCGGCGGCGGCCAGCCCGTGCCGAAGCGCCGCGGCATCGCGCTGGGCATCGCCGTGTCCTTGCTGCTGCATGGCGCATTGATCACTCTGTGGCGCCATGTGCAGCCGGCAGCGCCACCGGATACGGCCCCGCGCGTGGAGTCGATCGCTGTGTGGATACGTCCGCTGGCCGCCAAGCCGCCCCCGCCGCCCGTCGAAGTCGTCAAGCCGAAGCGCGAACCAAAACCCATCAGCAAGCCGAAACTCGCCACGGCCCGGGAAACGCCGGCGGCGCCCACGGCGCCAACATCGAGCCCGCAAGCCATCACGGTCGTGCCGGCATCACCGGCCACACCGGCGGCCAGTCCCGATACCCTCAGACAAGAAACCCCGGAAACGCCAAAGTTCGACATGGAAGCGGCCAGGAAAACGGCACGCAAGATGGCCGGCGAGCGCGATCCATCCAAGGTGGGTACGGCCGTGGGGCAAATCCCCGACAAGCCGCTGCAAACGGAAACCCAGCTGGCGCGCGACATCGCGCAGGGCAAGCGCGGCGATTGCCGCACCGCCTACTCAGGCGCAGGTTTGCTGGCGCCCGTGTTGATGTTGCTGGACAAGAAGGATAGCGGCTGCAAGTGGTACTGGCTTGACTATACGCCAGTATTGGGTAGGCCTAACCCTTATTCCTGCCCCTTCAACTGCAACGCCCGCTCATACAGGGCATTCTTCTTGCGGCCCGTGATCTGTGCCGTCAGATTCGCCGCCTGCTTGACGCTGCATTCGGCCAGCAGGATGTTCAGGATGCGCTCCGCTTCCACGTCTTCCGCGTCCTGCGCTTGCGTCGCGCCTTCGAGCAGGACGACGAATTCTCCCTTTTCGCGGTGCGCATCGGCGCGGATCCAGCTTTCCGCTTCGGACAGGGGGCAGCGGTGGATTTCCTCGAACAGTTTCGTCAGTTCGCGCGCGAACACCACCTGGCGCGTCGGTTCGAACGCTTCCACCAGGGCCGTGGCGCAATCGAGGATGCGGTGCGGCGCCTCATAAAACACCATGGTGGCCGTCACGCCGCGCAGGCTGTGCAGCATGTTTTCGCGCTGCTTGGCTTTGGCTGGCAGGAAGCCGACAAAGTAAAACTGGTCATTCAACAGGCCGCTGGCGGAAATGGCGGTGATCGCCGCCGACGGGCCGGGCAGGGGCAGCACGCGCAGGCCGGCCGCGCGCACGGCGTCGACGATGCGCGCACCGGGATCGGACACGGCGGGCGTGCCGGCGTCGGAAACGAGGGCGATGCGCTCGCCGGCCTGCAGGCGGGCGATCAGTGTTTGTGCCACTTCGCGCTCGTTATGTTGATGCGCCGCAATCAGGGGCTTGTTCAAGCCAAAGCGCGTCAGCAGGTGCGCCGTGTTGCGCGTATCTTCACAAGCGACGGCATCGGCAAGGCTCAGCAGATGCAGCGCGCGCAGGCTGATATCGGTCACATTGCCGATCGGCGTGGCCACTATATACAATGTTGCGATAGGATAGACCTGGTGCGCCGCCTCTGTCATGATGGGCAGGCTGGCGATGGAACTGATTTCTTGTACGGTCATTTTGGAGGTTAAATGCTTGCTAATAGTGTGAAGTTACTGCTTGTTTGTGCCGCGACCGGCATGCTGAGCGCTTGCAGCACCCCTTGCGACGCGCCCGGGCAATTGTGCGCGCCTATTGAATCTAACACAAGGGCGCTGCCGCCACCGAAGCCGCTGCCGCCGCCCGTGCCGCCCAAGCCGCCCGCGCCCGAACCGGTGACGTTTGCCGTGGCCGTACCCGATATTACCGCCTACGACGGCAACGGCGCGCCGCTGGCGCCCATCAATACCAAGCCGGCGACCGGCACGCCGCAAGACATGCCGGCCGCCACGGCGCCGGCGCCATCCGACGGCAAGGTCCACCACATCGGCCTGCTGCTGCCGCTGCGCTCCGCCTCCCTGGGGCCGGCCGCCGAACTGCTGCGCGCCGGCTTCATGGCCGCGTATGAGCGCGACCGCAGCGGCTTTGAAGTGACGGTGATCGACACGGGCGACGGCAGCAGCGACGTGCTGAACAAATTCGCGCAAGCACAGGAAGAACAGGACATCGTCGTCGGGCCTTTGTCGCGCTCGGCCGTCACGGCCGTGGCCAACAGCGACCTGGTACGCAAGCCAACGATCGCCCTGAACCACCCCGACAACCGCGGCGAGGCGCGCCTGCCGGCCAAGCTGCTGGTGATGGGCTTGTCGATTGAGGCGGAAGCGCGCCAGGTCGCCGCCTGGGCCGCCAGCGAACAGCCGGGCGCCAGCGCACTGGTCCTGTCGGCCGGTTCGCCCTCGCAGCGCCGCATCAGCGCCGCCTTCAAGCAGGAATGGCTGCGCCAGGGCGGCAAGATCGAGACGATGGACTTGACGGCCACGAATGGCTACCTGAGCGATGCGGAGCTGGTGCAGCTGCGCGCGCGCCTGGCCGCCACGCCGCCGGGCCTGCTGTTTGCCGCGCTCGACGCCGACCAGGCGCGCCAGCTGCGCGTGGCCATCGGCAGCGATCTGCCCCTGTATGGCACCTCGTCCTTGAATCCCGGCGCCGGGCGCGGCGCCAGCGGCCCCGAGCTCGACGGCGCGCGCCTGCTGGACCTGCCATGGCAAGTGCAGCGCGAGCATCCGCAAGTGATGGTGTATCCGCAGCCGCCGCAACCGGCCGACACCCGGCTGACGGCCGACATGGAACGCTTATATGCGCTGGGCATCGACGCCTTCCGCGTGGCGCGCGAAGTGGCGCTGCGCCCGAACGCGCCATTCACGCTCGATGGCGTAACGGGCCGCCTGGCCGTGCGCTTCGAGAATGAGCAAACAGTATTCGAACGCACGGAACAGGCCGCCACCTATCAGCAAGGCGTGCTGGGCACCTGGCCACCGGCCGCGCCGGCGCCGGCGCCTGTCGCCGTGCCGCCGGCCCAATAAGGACACGCCATGCCACCCCTGCCTTTCCAGAATAAACAGGCACGGGGACGGCAAGGGGAAGACGATGCGCTCGCGTATCTGCTGCTGCAAGGCCTGGTGCTGCTAGAACGCAACTATCTGTGCAAGGGCGGCGAGCTGGACCTGATCATGCGCGATGGCGCATCGGTCGTCTTCGTCGAAGTGCGGCTACGCAGCAGTGCAGCCTTCGGCGGCGCCCTGGCCAGCATCACGCCAGCCAAGCAGCGGCGCATGGTCGTGGCCGCGCAAACCTGGCTGCTGGGGCAAAAAACCGTGCCGCCGTGCCGTTTCGACGCGCTGGCCATCGATGGCGGGCGCATCAACTGGCTGAAGAACATCCTCGATATGTAAGCATTTTTAACAGTGCTTGTCCGCCACGCCGCGCGCCTGCACTATAATCGGCAGACTATGAATAATCAACGCATCCTCTCGCACTTCCACGAAAGTGCCGAACTCAAGATCCAGGCCGCCACCGTACTGGCGCAACCCATTGCGCAGGCGATCGACCTGATGTTTTATGCATTGTCCAACGGCAACAAGATTCTCGCCTGCGGCAACGGCGGTTCCGCCGCCGACTGCCAGCATTTCGCAGCCGAGCTGGTCGGGCGCTTCGAACGCGAGCGCTTTCCGCTGCCGGCACTGGCGCTGACGACGGATACGTCGATCCTGACGGCCGTGGCCAACGACTACAGCTACCGCGAGATTTTCTCAAAGCAGGTGCAGGCCTTCGGCCAGGCCGGCGATATCTTGCTGGCCATCTCCACGTCGGGCAATTCGGCCAATGTGATGGCCGCCGTGGAAGCGGCGCTCGAGCGCGAAATGCGCGTCGTGGCGCTGACGGGCAAGGACGGCGGCGCCATCGGCAAGATGCTGACGGACGCCGACGTGCATATCTGCGTGCCGGCCGAGCGCACGGCGCGCATCCAGGAAGTCCACCTGACCACCATACATTGCATCTGCGACGGCATCGACGTCGCGCTATTCGGAGGAGACGTGAATGACTAAATTCGGTACTGGCCCAGGCTGGAAACGCGTACAACGCCCATTGGCCACCGCACTGCTGTGCGGCGCCATGCTCACCTCGCTCACCGGCTGCATCGAATTGATGGTCGGCGGCGCGGTGATGGGCGGCGTTGCCGCAGCGGACCGCCGCACCCTGGGCGCCCAGACCGAAGACAAGTCGATCGCTGTCAAAGGCGAGTCGCGCATCCCATCGATCACCGGCGACATGGGCCATGTGAACGTCACCAGCTTCAACCGCCGCGTCCTGCTGACGGGCGAAGTGCGCGACGAGGCGATGAAAAATGCCGTCGAGCGCGAAGTGCGCAATATCGAAGGCGTGGAATCGGTGGCCAATGAATTGATCATCGCCGGTCCGGCCAGCTACACCTCGCGCTCGAACGACGCGCTGATCACCACCAAGGTCAAGGCCAGCCTGGTCGACATGAAAACCATCTCGGCCGCCTCGTTCAAGGTCGTCACCGAGAACGCTACCGTCTTCCTGATGGGCCGGGTCACCCAGCGCGAAGGCACGGTCGCCGCCGACGTGGCGCGCGGCGTGGGCGGCGTGCAGAAAGTAGTCAAGCTGTTCGACTACATTTCGGAATCGGAACTGAAGCAGTTGCAGCCCGATCCGGCGCCAGCACGCACCACCAGCACTGGCGACACGGCGCAGCAATAAACGCCTCCTCCGTTTGACCTACGGCTTTGATGCGGCGATATGGCTATAATGGCCGCATCGCCGCGCTTTTCAAGTAAAAACCATGTCAACTTCGCCATCCGCAAGCAAGTCCTGGGTCAAGCCAGCCCTGATCGCCGTCTTCGTGGCGGGCGTGGCCGCCGCCGCTTATCTGTCGCTCAATGACAAGCAAAGCGCACCGGACGTGACCTTCCACGGCATTCATGGCGAGAAAATCACGTCGGCGAGCCTGCGCGGCAAGGTCGTGATGGTCAATTTCTGGGCCACCTCGTGCACAACGTGCGTGGCGGAAATGCCGGACATGGTCGACACCTACAACAAGTACAAGGGGCAGGGACTGGAATTCGTGGCCGTGGCCATGAAATACGATCCGGCCAACTACGTGCTGAACTTCGCCGAAACGCGCCAGCTGCCGTTCAAGGTGGCGCTCGACGTGACGGGCGAAGCGGCCAAGGCCTATGGCGACGTGGCCCTCACGCCCACCACCTTCGTGCTCGACAAGCAGGGCAAGATCCTCAAGCGCTACGTGGGCAAGCCGGAATTCGCGGAACTGCACAAGTTGCTGGAAACGGCTATCGCCGGTTAAGGCTCGGCACCGCACAAAACCTTGTTGCCAAGTGTTATCAACCTGTTATAACCTTCCCAGGCGTGATCCCACTCACCTTGTGAAGGCCAGCCGTGCCCCTAGCCGCTCAATCGCTCGACCCGCAGCAACTGAAAACCTGGCTGCTCGCCACCGGCAACAGGGACGCCACCGCGTTCCGCCAGCTATATAACTCCACCTCATCGAAACTGTTTGGCTTCGCGCTGCGTATATTGCATAAGCAAGAGCTCGCAGAAGAAGCCTTGCAAGAGGGTTTCGTCGCCATCTGGAACAACGCCGCCACGTATCAAAGCCATCTGGCGGCGCCGATGACCTGGATGGCCACCATCGTGCGCAACAAGGCGTTCGATGTGCTGCGGCGCAGCGACGATACCGTGGAAATCGATGCCGAACAGTTTGATAGCGAAGTCATGAATGCACTCCGAGACCCCCAGGCCACGCCGATCGAATCACTGCAGCTAAGCGGTGACGCCAAGGCGCTGGCGTTTTGCATGTCCGCCCTGGAAGGGCTGCACCGGCAGGTGGTCGCCCTGGCGTTCTATCACGACCTGTCGCACAGCGAAGTGGCGCAGCAGATGTCGCTGCCGATCGGCACCGTGAAGACCTGGATACGCCGCAGCCTGGAACGGCTGCGTACGTGCCTGGCGAAACGGGAGGCATCATGAATATCCGCGGCAATGACACCCTGCGCCAGAAACTGGCGTCCGAATATGTGCTCGGCACCCTGAAAGGGGGCGCGCGCCGGCGTTTCGAAGGCTGGCTGCACAACGACGCCGACTTGCGCAATATCACGGCCGAATGGCGCCAGCGCCTGGAACCGATGGCCGAGTTCGCCACGCCCGTGGTGCCGCCCAAGCGCGTGTGGCAGCAGATCGAGCAGCGCCTGCACCTGAAGTCGCAGGGCGGCTGGTCCTGGTTCCGCGATTCGCTGTCGTTCTGGCGTTCGCTGGGCATGGCCTCAAGCGCCATCGCCGCGCTGCTGGTGATCGTCGTGGCCACGCGCATGATGGATGCGCCGCAGATCAGCTATGTGGCCAGCCTGACGGACGAGAAAGCACAAACGGCCCTGCTGCTGACGGCCGACAGCCGCCACGGCGCGCTCGAAGTGCGCATGGTGGGCAACGCACCCGTGCCGAGCGACAAGGATCTGGAACTGTGGGCCGTGCCGAAGAGCGGCAACCCGCGCTCCCTGGGCTTATTGGCCGACAAGGGCAACGTGAAACTGGCCTTGTCCCAGCGCGCCATCGGCAACGACGTGGCCTTGCTGGCCGTCACCCTGGAGCCGAAAGGCGGTTCGCCGAATCCGGACGGACCGACGGGGCCGATTTTGTATAAAGGTAACTGGGTGAAAATCTAACCCGAAGGCAAAAATCCGGGGTCAGTCCTGCGGGGTCTGACCCCAGCAGTTGATTTAGGGTGTCGATTTATTTGGGATATAAAATCATCTGCGTGCAGCGGAACAAGGCAATCGTCTTGCCCGTTTCCTTGCTTTTCACCACAGCATCCCACACTTGCGTGTTGCGGCCCTTGTGTTCGACTTTGGCCGTGCAGGTGAGCGTGCCTTCGCGGGCCGTGCCCAGGTGGTTCGATTTCAGTTCGATGGTCGTGAAATTGCTGGCGCCTTCGGGCAGGTTGACGATGCAGCCATAGCCGGAAGCCGTGTCGGCCAGGGTCACCACGCTGCCCGCATGCAGGTAGCCGTTCGGTGCCAGCAAATGCGGCAGCACGGGCAATTCCGCCGTCAGCTGGCCGTCGCCCACTTCCGTGATGACGATGCCCAGGTGGCCGGGCAGGCGGCCGGTGCCGCGTTCATTCAACATTGCTACGGTGATCTCGGGATTGCTCATGCTGGTCCTTGTGCGGGTGAGTCGGGGATACGCCGGAAAATACTATGATGATAGCAACTTTCCCGGCAACGGTCTGGCGACCGCTTATTTCCGGCCGCGCCGCCGTTTCCACCACACCAATGTCCCCGTCAGCATGAACAGCAGCGGCATCAGGCCAAAGGCGGTAATAAAACTGCGCCCGGCCACGCCAAACGCCTGGCCCGAGTGCAGGGGGAATTGCCAGCCGAGGAAAACGTCTCCGGCCGGCGCCCGCAAGGGATCGCGTATGCGCAGGGGCAAACCGCTGCGCGCATCCACAGTGATGCGCGTGGCGCCGTCGCCCTCGGCGATCTCGCCGGGCTGGCGCACGCGCACGTCATAAGGCTGGTCCTTGCTGGCCGGCAGCACGATGCGCGACACGCGTGCCTGCGGATACAGCTGTTGCGCGGCGGCCATGGCCTGGCCCGCATCGAGCAGGTCGCCGTCCTGCCGCAGATTTTTCAGTTTGGCCTTGTCCGGCGCCGTCGACACAAGCTCCACCAGCGGCACGATCAATTGCGGCAAATTGAAATAGATACCGGAAAAAGCAAGCACGGCCAGCACGGGCGCGGCAAAAAAACCGGCCGCCTTGTGAAACGTGTAGTTGAAGCGGGGCCAGGAACCGCCATGCGACACCGTCAAAGCGCGCTTGATGGCCGTCCACTGCAGGCGCGGCCACCACAGATAGATGCCGCTCAAGGCCATCAGCAGCAGCATCACACCCGAGATGCCCGTAATGGTTTTACCCACTTCACCCGACAATAAATAGCGGTGCAAATGAAACATGCCCGACATCAGCAGCGGACGCGTGAAGCCGAAACGCCCCCAGTCGCGCTCGCCTTTGACTTGCAAGGTGTAAGGGTCGACCATCACCTGGCGCACGATAGCCTGGCTGAAAGGCGACGGCTTGCCGGCCTGGCGGTACGAGGCCACGTACACGTCGCGCGCATCGGCGGGCGGATTGAGCTGGGCCGGCTTGCCGTAGGCGGGGTCGGCCGCGAGCCCGTCCACCACCGCTTGCACCGTGTGCGGCGTCACCTGGAACACCTGGCCAGGCGCGGGCGTGCTCGCCTGCAACAGGGTCGGATTCAGGTACGCGTCGAGCTCCGGCATCCAGGCGATGGCGGATCCCGTCAAGCCCAGCAGGACGAACAGGGCGCCGAACCACAGGCCCGCATACAGGTGCAGCTTGGCGAACAACCACTTGATCGGGCGTTTGGACATGGGGAGGCGACTCGGGGAATTTTGGGCTGCGAAACGATAGCATGAAAGGCCCGGAGTGAAAATCATGCGCAGGCAGGAAACGGCAAGCGCAACAACACGCTCATGGGAACATTGAAATCAGGTGGAAACGAGCGTTTTGGCACCATCATCGAGCGCATCGGCATCGCAAGTCAATGTTGCACGGCATACACTTTCCCCTATACTTCATCGAAAGGAAAACCATGACCACCTCCCGCCTGCTTGCCATCACGCTGGGTCTCGCTTTGCACCTGGACGCCCACGCCGCCGACTTTACCGTCACCAGCACCGACATCGCGCCGGGCCAGACCCTGGCGCCGGCGCAAGTATTCCAGGGCTTCGGCTGCACGGGCGGCAACCTGTCGCCGCAATTGTCGTGGCACGGCGCGCCGGCTGGCACCAAAAGCTACGCCGTCACCCTGTACGACCCGGACGCGCCCACGGGCAGCGGCTGGTGGCACTGGAGCGTGTTCAATGTGCCTGCCAGCACCACGTCCTTGCCAGGCGGCGCCACGGCCAGCACTCTGCCGGCGGGCGCCATGCAAGGACGCAACGATTACGGCGACAGCGCCTACGGCGGCGCCTGCCCGCCACCGGGCGACAAGGCGCACCGTTACCAGATCACCGTGTGGGCATTGAGCGTGGACAAGTTGCCGCTGGACCAGCACGCCAGCGGCGCCATGCTCGGCTACATGCTCAACGCCAACGCACTGGGCAAGGCGCAGCTGACGGGACTGTATGGCCGATGAGATCGACGCGGTGGCCCTGAGCGAACTGCGCATCGCCCACGGCACCATCGAGGCGCGCCGCGCGCAAACCCTGCGCCGCGTGCCCGTCTTCCAGAGCGCCCTGTGCCGCGTGCGGCAGGGAACGAAGCTGCTGGAATGGGGCGCTCGCCAGGCCCGCGCCGGCACGCACGACGTGGTGTTGATGCCGGCAGGACAGGAATTGGGCGTGGCCAACCTGCCCGGCGCGCAAGGCTACCGGGCCGAAGTGCTGAGTTTTTCACCGGCCCTGATCGCCCGTTTCCGCGCGCGCCATGGCGGCCTCGTCGATACCCAGCTGCGCCAGGCGGCCACGGCCAGCCTGTGCGTGCCGCTCGATGCCCACGCGGCGCAGGCCTGGGACCAGCTGATGGCCAGCCTGGCAGGTAGCGCACCGCCCGCGCTGCTGGCGCACCACGCGGAAGGCTTGCTGCTGGCCCTGGCCTTGGGCGGCCATTGCGGCCCGCTGTTGCTGGACCGCCGCGATCCGCTGGCTGCGCGCGTGCAGCAAGTGCTGCTGCTGGACCCGGGCGCCGACTGGAGCGTGGCCAAAGTCGCCAGCCATCTGCACTTGGGCGCGTCCACCCTGCGCCGCCAACTGGCCCTGGAGCAGCGCCACTTCCGCGCCATCCTGGAAGACGTGCGGCTGGGACTGGCCTTGCAGGAATTGCAATCTGGCATCTTACCCATCGGCGACATCGCGGCCGCCTGCGGCTACGCCTCGCCATCGCGCTTCGCGGCCCGTTTCCGCCAGCACTACGGCCTGTCGCCGCGCGCACTGCGCGCCACCCTGTAGCTCCCTCTAGCGCAAATCACGCAACAAGCGCTGACAACGGGGCGATTTTCTTGCTACTATGCGCCCATGTCTTCCCGCCAGCCCACCCGCAAGCTTGCTCATCACGGTGCCGCCGCCCTCCCCCGCCCACCMCGGCGGCYGTRCGGGSCACGGTCMCGKGCGCTGGCCCTCGTGTTCCTGCTGTCGACGGCCGCCTCGCACCTGCACAAGACGTCGCTCGACGCGGAAGAGTGCGCGCTGTGCGCCACGGCCATCGACAAGGTGGCCGACATCGCCGTGCCGCCGGCCATCACCGAGCCGCCCGCCCAGTTACTGCCATACCGCTTGCTGGCCGTCGCGCCCGCAACCCTGGCGCCCGCCGCCACCCTCATCCTGCCGCCCGTGCGCGGCCCGCCTGCCGCCTCACTGTAGTTCCCACGCTGTTTTCCTTTTTCAGGCTGCCCCTTGTCGCGCGATCATGCGCGCCGGGCCGCCTGGCGTTGACTATTTTGAGGTTCATCATGCAACACACACCACGCCTGAGCGCGCTGTCGCTCGCCCTTGCCAGCCTGTTTACCGTTTCCGCCCACGCCGCCGAGCCTGCCGAGGCCACTACCGATGCTGCCTCCCAAGACATGCAAAAGGTGGAAGTCACCTCTGCCCACCTGAAAAGCGCGCGCATCGAGCTGTCGCCGAAAGTCGGCACCACCATCTACAGCATCGACAGCCACATGGTCGACATGCTGGGCCAGGGCGACAACACGCCATTCAATGAAGTGCTGCTGCGCCTGCCGGGCGTGTCGCAGGACTCGAAGGGCTCGGGCGCCCTGCACGTGCGCGATGACCATGCCAACGTGCAATACCGCATCAATGGCGTGCAACTGCCAGAAAGCATCACCGGCTTCGGCCAGTCGATCGACACGCGCTTGATCGACAAGACGGATTTCATGACGGGCGCCTTGCCGGCCCAGTTCGGCCTGCGCACGGCGGGCATTGTCGATATTGAAACGAAAGAGGGCGGCATGACACCGGGCGGGCGCATCGGCATCATGGTCGGCAGCCACGACCACGTGGAGCCGAGTGCCGAATTTTTCGGCAGCGTGGGCAAGTTCAATTACTACCTGTCCGGCAGCTACCTCGGTAATTCCCTGGGCGTGGAAAACCCGCAAGACACGCGCAGCGCCCTGCACGACAAGACGCGCCAGAACAAATCGTTCGGCAGCCTGTCGTATTTCCTCGATGACAACACGCGCCTGGGTGCCATGTTCGGCACGTATAACGGCCGCTTCCAGATCCCGAACAACCCGAATCAGGCGCCGGCCTTCTCGCTCGATGGCCACAGCGATGCGCAGGCGGGCACGACCACGTTGCCGTCGTCGCAGCTCAATGAAAACCAGCGCGAGGTGAACCGCTTCCTCGTGCTGTCGCTGCAAAAGAGCCTGGGCGACGTCAATTACCAGGTGTCGGCTTTCCACCAGTATTCGGAACTGCATTTCACGCCCGATGCCATTGGCGACCTGATCTACAACGGCGTGGCTTCGGACTCGCGCCGCGCGAACAGCGCTTCCGGTGCCCAGTTCGACATCAGCTACAAATTGCACCAGGACCACACCGTGCGCGCGGGCCTGGCCTACACGCGCCAGAAGACGACCAGCGACAACACGGTGGCCGTCTTCCCGGCAATCGATGGCGCCCAGACGTCCACCACGCCAATCACGGTGCTGGACAACAGCGGCAAGACGGGCACCCTGGCCAGCTTTTACCTGCAAGATGAATGGCATATCAGCAAGCCGCTGACCCTGAACTATGGCGCGCGCTTCGACAAGGTCTCGGCCTACACGAGCGAGCAGCAATGGAGCCCGCGCGTCAACCTGGCGTATCAGCTGGCGCCAGGCACGGCCCTGCACGCCGGCTACTCGCGCTACTTCACGCCGCCGCCGCAGGAACTGGCGGCGCAGGGCAGTATTGACCTGTATGCGAACACGACAAATGCGCCGGAAATCGGCCAGTCGGACAACGTCAAGGCCGAGCGCACGCATTACTACGATGTGGGCATCAGCCACCAGGTCAATTCAAAACTGACCGTGACGGCCGATGTGTACTATAAAAAGATCAACAACCTGCTCGACGAAGGCCAGTTCGGCCAGGCATTGATTTTGACGCCGTTCAACTATGCGGACGGCTACGCCAAGGGCCTGGAGTTATCGGCCATCTACAGCGAGAAAAACTGGGGCCTGTTCCTCAACGCCAGCACGCAAAAGGCGCAGGGACGCAACATCAATTCGGGCCAGGCCCTGTTTGGCGCCGATGAGTTGAACTACATCAGCCAACACTATGTCTACCTCGATCATGATCAGAAATACACCTTGTCGGGCGGTGGACACTATCACTTTGGCGATTCGCAAGTAAGCGCTGACTTCCTCTACGGCAGCGGCCTGCGCATGACTCCGGACGGCGGCGCGCCGAATTCCGGCCACCTGCCTAGCTATTTCACCCTCAACACGGCACTCACGCATACGTGGAAAAACACGCCGGTCGGCAAGGTGGAAGGACGTTTGGCCCTGATCAACCTGTTCGACAAATCGTATCTGCTGCGCGACGGTTCCGGTGTGGGCGTGGGAGCGCCGCAATACGGCGCCCGCCGCAGTTTCTATGCCGGCCTGTCGACCAGTTTTTAACCGTTACGCGCGAAGACAGCGGCAGGGAGCAACGCCTGCCGCTGTCGGTTGCCGTACTATTTCATGACTTATCCCAGGTGATGCCTTCCTGGCCATGCGCCTGCAAATACGCATTCGCCTGGCTGAACGGCTTGCTGCCAAAGAAACCTTTGCTGGCCGACAATGGTGAGGGATGCGGCGCCGCCAGCACCAAGTGCTTGCCGGGATCGATCAGGGTGCGCTTGGCTTGCGCATAGCCGCCCCACAGGATGAACACCAGATGCTCGCGCTCGGCGGACAGGTGGCGGATGGCGCTGTCCGTCAATTTTTCCCACCCCTTGCCCGCGTGAGAGCCGGCCGCCCCGGCGCGTACCGTCAGCACGCTGTTGAGCAGAAACACGCCTTGCTCGGCCCAGTCAGACAAATCCGTGCGCGTGCGCGCCACGCCCACGTCGCTGTGCAATTCCTTGAAAATATTCTGCAAGCTCGGTTGCGGCGGCGTGCCATCGGGAATCGAGAAGCACAGCCCCATGGCCGCGCCGGGCGTGTGATACGGATCTTGCCCCAGGATCACGACCTTGACTTGCTCGAACGGCGTCAGGTCGAACGCCCGGAAGATGGTTTTACCCGGTGGAAAACACGGCCCCGCCGCATACTCTTGCTTCACGAAGGCGGCCAGGCGTTCCCAGTAGGGCTGGGCAAACTCGCCCTCCAGCCGCGCCTTCCACGATGCGTCGATGCGTACGTCCATGGCTCCCCTCATATCATGTTTTTAAAACATCATCGATCAGTATGCCAGAATAGATTGTACAGCCGCATGTTGTCATCACGCTACAATCAGGCAAAAAAAAACCGCCCGGCTAAAGCGGACGGTTTTTGATACAACTCAAGTGCTTAGAAATTCAGCGCCGATTCCACGCCGGCGCTGTGCGCCTGTTCATCCGCGTGATACGAGCTGCGCACCATGGCGCCCACGGCGGCGTGGGTGAAGCCCATCTTGTACGCTTCCTCTTCGAACATCTTGAAGACGTCCGGGTGCACGTAGCGGCGCACGGGCAAGTGGCTGTTCGATGGCGCCAGGTACTGGCCTATGGTCAGCATGTCGATGTCGTGCTCGCGCATGTCGCGCATGACTTGCAGGATTTCCTCGTCCGTTTCACCCAGGCCCACCATGATGCCGGACTTGGTTTTCACGTCCGGATACATGGCCTTGAAATCTTTCAGCAGCTTCAGCGAGTGCATGTAATCGGAACCTGGGCGCGCTTCCTTGTACAGGCGCGGCGCCGTTTCCAGGTTGTGGTTCATGACGTCAGGCAAGCCATCCTTGAACAACAGCAACGCTTTTTCCAGGCGGCCGCGGAAGTCCGGCACCAGCACTTCGATGCGGGTATTCGGCGACAGGGCGCGCGTTTGCTGGATGCACTCGACGAAATGGCCGGCGCCGCCGTCGCGCAAGTCATCGCGGTCGACGGAAGTGATGACGACGTAGTTCAGGCGCAGCTTGGCGATGGTTTTCGACAAGTTGGCCGGCTCTTCCTTGTCCAGCGGATCAGGACGGCCATGGCCGACGTCGCAGAACGGGCAGCGGCGCGTGCACTTGTCGCCCATGATCATGAAGGTGGCCGTGCCCTTGCCGAAGCACTCGCCGATGTTCGGGCAGCTGGCTTCTTCGCACACGGTCACCAGTTTGTTTTCGCGCAGGATGTCCTTGATTTCATAGAAACGGGTCGAGGCTGACGCGGCCTTGACGCGGATCCAGTCCGGCTTTTTCAGGCGCTCGACTTGCTCGATCGGAATGATCTTGATCGGGATGCGCGACGTCTTGCTGGCGCCTTTTTGCTTTTCGCTCGGGTTGTAGGCGGGAGCGGCGGGGGCGGTGCTGGAAATGGTCTCAGAAGTCATGGCTGCAAGCCCTTAACGGGCAATGTTTGGTTTGTTTGCTCAGGCATCCGCTGCCTGAGGCGCGCCTGCGGCGCTGTTTGCTTCGCTTACATCGAGTAATACGGTCAATTCATGGGCCAGGGCCCGCTGCACTTCGGCCAGCGGCGCCACCACGCCCATGCTGCGCATGTCCACCGTCTTCAGACCGGAATAGCCGCAAGGGTTAATCCAGGAAAACGGCGCCAGGTCCATCGCCACGTTGAGCGATACGCCATGGTAGGTGCAGCCGTTGCCGCGCACTTTCAAGCCCAGCGCGGCGATCTTCGCACCCTTGTCTGGCCCGCCGGCAATATAGATGCCAGGCGCGCCATCGATGCGCTCGCCAGCGAGATTATACGCCGCCAGCACGTTGATGATGGCTTGCTCGATTTTATGCACGAACTGGCGCGCATACAACTTGCCGCCCGGCTTGTTGCGGCGCAAGTCCATCAGCAGATAAATCACCACCTGGCCGGGGCCGTGGAACGTCACTTCGCCGCCACGGTCCGTCTGCACCACGGGAATCGCGTCCGCGCCAGCCAGCAGATGGCCGCGGTCGGCCGCCAGGCCCAACGTAAACACGGGCGGATGCTCGACGATCCACAGTTCGTCGCGCGTCTCCGTCGTGCGCGCGTCGGTAAAGGTGCGCATGGCGGCAAAGGTGGGCTCGTAATCGACGCGGCCCAGTTCGCGGATCAGCGCCGTTTCGGTGCGGGTGGTGGTCATGACAGATTCTGTAATCAGCTGCCGGCGCCCTGCGGACGCTGCGGCGAAGCCGTGATTATAAGCCAGGCGGCCGTTTCATTCAGCCGTGGGCTCCGGCAACAGCAGCAATCTGCCCAATTTTTGTGCAGCGTGGCGCACCTGGGCCAGGCTCAAGGCCGTATAACCGAGCAGCACGGCCGGCGCCAGCCTGGCGCTGTGGCAAAAATCGCCGAGCGGCTGCAGCGCCAGCCCTTCCTGCGCGGCGCGCGCGCAAAACACCCGTTCATCGCTGTCTGGCGGCAGCCACAGCACGCAATGGAAACCCGCCTGCTGTCCCGTGATCGTGTAGCGACCGGGGGCGATCTGCTCGAGGCAGGCCAGCAACAGGTCGCGCCGCTCCTTGTAGGCCAAGCGCGCCTGGCGCAAATGGCGCACGAAGGCGCCTTCCTCCATCCAGGCGGCCAGCGCCAGCTGTTCCGTCACGCCCACGGAACGGCCCGTCAACTGCACGATGCGCAGCAACTGCGGGCGCAAAATGGGCGGCAGCACCATGAAGCCCACGCGCAGGCCGGCAAACAGGGTTTTATTAAAACTGCCACAGTAAATCACGCGCTGGTACTGGTCCAGCGCCTTCAGGGCCGCCAGCGGCGCGCTGTGGTAATTGAATTCGCTGTCGTAATCGTCTTCCACCACCCAGGCGCCATTGTCGTTCGCCCATTCCAGCAAGGCCAGGCGGCGCGTGACGGACATGGTCACGCCCAGCGGCGACTGGTGCGCCGGCGTCACGTAGGCGAGGCAGGCGTCCGCGTGCGCGGCCAGAGCGGCGCAATCGATGCCTTCGGCGTCGACGGCAATGTCCACCGGCACGGCGCCCGCGAGCGCGAACAGGGCGCGCGCGGCCGGGTAGCCCGGATCTTCCAGGCAGACTTTATCGCCGTCGCGCACGATGCCGCGCGCCAGCAAGTCGATCGCGTGGCGGATGCCGGTCGTGACGACGATATCCTGCGGGTCGCAGCGGATGCCGCGGTATTTGGCGAGGAAGTCGGCGATCTGCTGGCGCAGCTGGGGCAGGCCGGCCGGCTCGGCGCTGCACAGCTGCTCCGGCGTGACGGCGGCCAGCGCCCGCGTGGCGCACTTGGACCAGGCGGCCATGGGAAACAGGCTGGCGTCGGCGCGCCGCGCAACAAACGGCAAGCCGTCGCGCACGCCCGTGTCCGAAGCGGGAGCCGGCGCCACAGCCGGTGCCGCCGGAGCGGCATCGCCAAAGCCTGCCATCAAGAAACGTTCCGGCACCACGGCGCACACGCGCGTGCCGGAGCCGGGCACGCGGGTCACATACGCTTCCGCGTGCAGGCGGTCGAACACGGTTTCGATGGTGCCGCGCGACAACTCCCACCGTTCGGCCAGGGTGCGGCTGGAGGGCAAACGGCTGCCCGCCGGCAGCATCTTCGTCAGGATGGCCGAGCGCAGCGCTTCATACGCGCCGTCCTGCTTGTTGACGCCTTCCTTGTCGAGCCAGCTGGTCGGGCGAGGCAAGTCCAGGGCGTGTGGTGATTTTCCTCGCGGCATGATAAGCGTCCAAGTGGTCCAATGAGTTTTCTGATGAGTGGCACTTCGCATTACACCACAACCATCCTACTCTCACCGTTCCGGTGCGCCAGCGGGGCGCACGCTTGTATGGACCGTGTAAACAATGCAGAAACAAATCGCTGTATGGGCCTGGGGCGGCATCGTGCTGCTGCTGGTCTGCCTGTCGCGCATCAGCATCGACATCTATTTACCTTCGCTGCCGGCCATGGCCGATGCCCTGCATGCCAGCGATGCCCAGTTACAACTGACCTTGAGCCTGTTCATGGCCGGCTCGGCCGCTTCGATGCTCGCTTGCGGGCCGCTGGCCGACCGCTACGGACGCCGTCCCGTGCTGCTGGCCGGCACGGGCATTTTTGTGCTCGCCAGCATCGTCTGCACCGTGACCAGCGACGTGCACGTGCTGATCGCCGCGCGCGTGCTGCAGGCGTTCGGCGGCTGCAGCGGCACCATCATCGGCCGGGTCATGGTGCGCGACCGCTTCGATCCCGCCACGCAGGCGCGCATGCTGGGGAGAATCTCGATGGTGATGGGCTTGTCGCCTATCCTCGCGCCGCTGGCCGGCAGCGTGCTCGACGCGGCATTCGGCTGGCGCGCCGTGTTTGGCGTGCTGTGCCTGCTGGGGGCACTGTCGCTGGGGCTGATCGCCGCGTATGTGCCGGAAACCAGGCCGGCCAGCGTCGCGCCACAAGGAAATACCCTGGTGCTGTACCGCCGCCTGCTGGGCGATGCGTATTTCCTGCGCTATGCGCTGGCCATCGGCTGCGTGTATTGCACGTATTTCCCGTTCATCGCGGAATCGTCCGTGCTGTTGCAAAGGGGTATGCATCTGTCGCCGCACGCATATGCGCTCGTGTTCGCGCTGACGGTCAGCGGCTATATCGCCGGATCGAGCCTGTTTCGCGCGCTGGGACCGCGCCTGGGCGCCGATTACATGCTGGGCGTGGCGGTGCTGATCAATGTGGCGGGCGCGGCCAGCCTGTTGCTGGCGGGTACGTTGGCGCCACAGCACGTGGCCTCGCTGGTGGGGCCGATGCTGCTGGTGATGGTGTCGGTGGGCATGGCGATTCCCGCCTGCCAGCTGGCCGTGCTGCAGCCGTATGGCGACCAGGCGGGCAGCGCCTCGGGCCTGTTCTTCTTCGTGCAGATGCTCATCACGGCCGCTTGCGGCGCCGTCATCGCCGCCATCACGGACGGCAGCGAAAAGCCGCTGCTGTGGGTGACGGCGGCCGCCAGCGCGGCCTTTGCCCTCGTGTGGCGGCTGACTAAATCGGCAACGGCACCTGCGCCAGCCACTGCTGCACGCTAGCGCGCTGCCACTGGGCCAGCGCATAGTCGCGCAGGGCAGGGGGTACGGGCTCGCCGCTCTTGATCAAACGCAACAGCATCAGGGCCAGATCCGTGTCGGCGATGCTCCAGGCGCCAGCCAGGTAATCACCGTGCACAAGTTCGCCCGCGATCTGCAGCAGCTTGGCGGCCGCGGCCTGCGCCGCCGGCGACAGCGACGCATGGTCCGCGCGGGACGGGTGGAACACGACGGTGGAATCGCGCTCGTTGCGCAGCGCCAGCAGATCGCTGCGCAGCCACGCCTGCACTTGCCGCGCCCGCGCCCGCTGGCGTACGTCGCGCGGCAGCACGGATGGATAGTCGGGCGCGGCAAAGACGTCGTCGAGGTAATCAGCAATGGCGTTCGATTCCGTCACGATAAAGCCATCATGGTCGATAGCAGGCACGCGCTGCGTCAGGCTCAGGGTGCTGAATGGCGGCTGGCGCGCCGCGCCCGCGTCCAGGTCGACGTCCTGCACGGTGAAGGAAACCCGCTTTTCGCTCAGGGCGACAAAGGCGGACAGGGCGTACGGGCTGATGCGGTTGCGGTCGACATACAAAATGAGGGACATGGCGGATTCCTGTGGGTAAGTGAACAGGATTCATCATAAAGCGCCGTGTGAAGCTAACAAAACGAGTTATATTCGTTGTTCTTGTTATTTTTATTCACATAAACCGCCATGTCCAGACTGCCCAATTTTTCAGCATTGCGCGCCTTCGAGGCGGCTGCCCGCCACGGCAATTTTTCGCGCGCGGCCGAGGAACTGTACTTGACGCACGGCGCCATCAGCCACCAGGTGCGCAAGCTGGAAGAGGAACTGGGCGTGCTGCTGTTCCTGCGCAACGGCCGCCATGTGACGGTCACGCCGCAGGGACGGCAATTTGCGCTGGTGCTGGGCAAGGCTTTTACGGAGATCGCCAAGGCGGCGCAAGCGCTGCGGCCCGCGCCCGCCAATACGCGGTTGACGATCACGGCGATTCCGTCGTTTGCGGCGCGCTGGCTGGCGCCGCGCCTCGGGCATTTCATCGAACGTCATCCCGGCATCGAAGTGCTGCTGCAAACGAGCGGCGCCTTGCAGGACCTGGAAGGCGAGGGCATCGACGTGGGGATCCGCTTCGGCCGCGGCCATTATCCGGGCTTGCTGGTGCAGCCACTGATGGGCGACGTGTATTACCCCGTCTGCAGTCCCCATTACCGGGGCGGCAACTTGCCGGCCACGCCGGGCGAACTGGCGCAGGCGACCTTGCTGCGCTCGCTCGAACCGTGGCGGCCATGGCTGGCAGCGACCGGCTTGCCATTGGCCGAGCCCGTGGGCGGCGTACTGTACGAGGATTTGTCGATGCTGATACGCTCGGCCATCGATGGCGACGGCGTGGCGCTGGTGCGCCATGTGGTGGCGCTGCAGGAGGTAGCGGCGGGGCGGCTGGTGCGCCTGTTCGATATTGCCGTGCCCTGCGCCGACGCGTATTACCTGGTCAGCCCGCCCGCTGCGGCGCAGCGCGAGCCGGTGCGCGCCTTCCGTGCCTGGCTGGGCGAAGAAATCGCCGCCTTCCGGGCGCGCGAAGCGCCCACCTTGCTTACATGACGATCTTGACCATCGGGTGGCCCGACAGCGCCGTGTACAGGGCGTCGAGCTGCTCGCGGCTGATGGCGCGCACGGTGACGGTCAGGCCCGTGTAATTGCCCTTGCCCGATGGGCGCTCTTCCATGCGGCCTGCGTGGAAAGTCGGATCGTGGCTGATGACCAGTTCCAGCATGGTCGGCGCGAAATCGACATGCGTCGGGCCCATGATCTTGATGGGAAAATCGCTCGGGTATTCGATCAGCGATTCGCTGGGAGGAATCGTCACTTCGGTCGGTGGGGTCGTTTGCATGGGAAATCCAATCAGTGCCGGTCAGAACAGGCAGCGCTTATCGCGCGGCGGCTGCATAAAAGCGTATTGTAGCCAACTTTGAGGGCGGCTGCGCCGGCCGCCATGGCGCAGACGGCAAGGCAAAAAAAAAGCCAGCTTTGTAAGCTGGCGAAAACTATTTCGTTTGGACAAAATAGCCGGAAAAGCGATGCTGTCACTTGGAGGATAAGCAGTGGTCGTACTGTAGACAAACGACGGCGGCTTTACCTCCGGTATGTGACGAACTGCGCATTTCGCGGCTTGAACGTCGATACGGCGCGACAGACGGCACCGCCGTCAGCGCTCCACTTCCTGCATCCGGCCATTGCGGCCGGGACCGCCGCGCTCGTTGTGACGCTCATGGTTGCGCTCACGCGGCGGATTGGCGCGCTCGGCACCGCGCGCTTCCTGGGGCGGACGGGCGGCAGGGGCCGGCATCGGCGGCGGCGCGGGCCGCGGCTGGGCCACGGGCGGCGGGGCAGGCAAGACAGGCGGCGCCGTCTGCAGCACCTCGCGGCGGGGAGCACGCTCGGCGCGGTGCCAGTCGGCGCGGGGCCGCTCCTCGCCACGCCATCCGGGCCGGGCCACATGATCTTGCACGGGCGGCAAGGCCGGCATGGCTGGCATGGCCGGCATCAGGGGCTGCGGCGGCACCGGCGGCTGGGCCGGAACGGGCGGCCGGTTCGGCTGCATGGGACGCGGCGCCATGTGCGTCAGGCCATCGTCCGTCTGCAAGCGGCCGGGACGGTTGACCCAGTCGCGCCGGGGCTCCCTCGGCTCGACGGGACGCTGCCAGTTGCCGGCCGGCGCAGGCGCCGTGCTCAACGGCAAGCTTTGCATGACGGGCGGCGGCATGGTGGTGCGGTTGCGGCGCGGCACGTCGACCGTCCGCGAGCCGCCAAAACGTTCACCGGGCAGCATCGTCATGCCTTCGCGCCGTTCGCGCTCGCCCGCCACGGGGCGGCGCCCTTCGGCCATCCGGTTGATGCGGCGTTCATACTCGGCGCTGGCGCGGTAGCCGGGCACGTAGCGCTCGTGCGGCGACAAAGGAAACCAGCCGACGCCGGGGCGCTGGCCATGCTGTGGCCCGTTATGTGGTCCATGCGTACCGCCGACCCAGCCCACCAGCGCCGGCGCCCAGGGCACGCGGCCACGTTCGCGGCCCGGGGCCCAGCCCCAGCGGTGGCCCAGCAGCACCCAGCGGCCGTAGTGCGAGGGCGCATAACCCCACGGCGCATTGTCGACCCAGGTCCAGCCCCACGGCGCGATCCACGTCCAGCGCCCGTCGCTGTACGGCGCCCAGCCGGCCGGCACCGCGCTGGGCAGCCACAAGGGGCCGTATTGCGCGTCTTCCTGCCAGGCGCCGTAGCGGTCCAGCTCTTCATAGCCGGTCGTATCGTCGGTGACATAGCGCAAGGCCGGCGCGGCGGCGGGCAAGGTTTCGGGCCAGTTGTCGAAGGCGATCCGCTGCAAGGCGCCCGTGCGCAGCTCCTCGTCCGTCAGCTCGGCGCGCTTGCCGGCACGCAAGGTCACGCTGCCCGTCGCGCCATCCACGTCGGCCGCCCCGTCAAGCACGCTGACGACGCTGGTGCCGGGCTGGCGCCCCGCATCAATGCGCACCCAGCCCGGCTGGGTCAATATCACGCGCGCCTGGGCGGTGGTCAGCTCGAAGCCGCGCAGCGCGTCGGGATTGCGCACGCGCACGCTGACCGTGCCATAGCTGAGGTGCAATTTGAAACTGTCGTCATCGAGCTCGCTCACTTCCAGCTCGGAATCGCCATCGAGTCGCACGGCGGCCGCACCCACGCGAAATTCCGCCAGCGCGCCGCGCATGGTACTGAGCCGGTTATCCGTCGTGACGGGCCAGTTCAGCAGGGCGTTTTGCGCATCGCCATCGCCGGCGCGCACCAGCACCTGCCCTTCGACGGTGGAAATACGCCCCACGCGCGCGGGCGGGTCCTCGGCCAGCGCCAGCGAGCACGCCGACGACAGCAGCACGGCGCAGATGGTTTTCAGCAGGGGCAGGGTCGGACGCATGGCGCGCTCCAGGCAGGACGCAGATGAAAGGAAGACAACAGGCTGATTACAGTCCTATCGGGCAAGTACCGCAAGCGGGCTTACAAATGTTTGCATATCGACTTCGTTCAGGATGCTGCCTGGCCACCGCGCTTGACGAAGAACAGGGCCGCGCCGACAGCCATCAGCAAGCCGCCAAAGAAGCGGTTCTGCTTTTTCACGGCCTTCGCATCGCGGAAAAAACGCTGCATCGACGAAGCGAGGAAAGCGTAGCTGTGCATGACGATCTGGTCGATCGTGCACATCGTAACGGCCAGGATCAGCAATTGCGGCAGCAGCGGCGACGCGGGACTGATGAATTGCGGCAGCACCGCCACCATGAAAATGATGCCTTTCGGATTCGTCACGTTGGTCAGAAAACCCGTCAGCACGCGCCGGCGCCAGGACGGAACCACAGCGTCGGCATGCAGGTCGCCGGCCACCGCCACCTTGGCGCGCCATTGCGACAGGCCCAGGTAGATCAAATACAGCGCGCCCACCGTCTTGACGATATTGAAGGCCACTTCGGAGGCCAGCAGCAAGGAGCCGACGCCGGCGCCAGCGATACCGAGCACCACCAGCAGCCCCAGTTGCAGGCCGAAAATCGTCGCGCTGGCCTTTTTCACCCCGTACGACAGGCCGTGCGACATCGACAGCACGGCGCCCGAGCCGGGCGAGACGGCGATGATGGAGGCGGCGATGACAAAGGTGATCCAGGTGGCGAAGTGCATGCGGTTTCCAAAAAAATGGTGGCGATCAACAATTTTAACCCGGTCAGTGCGGCCTTGCCGGCCCGCCCTGAGGTAAGATCGCAGTCATGCCTTACCTGGGCCATCCCTTGCCGTACAACCAAGAATAACATCATGAAAAACAACACTTTCCTCGCTCCACGATTCCCTGCCACCAAAGCGGGAGCGCGCTGAGATGGCCGGCTCCAGCCTGTTGGCCCTGCTCGACGACATCGCCAGCATCCTCGACGACGTTTCCCTGATGACCAAGGTGGCCGCCAAGAAGACGGCCGGCGTGCTTGGTGACGACCTGGCCCTGAACGCACAGCAAGTGGCCGGCGTGCGCGCCGAACGCGAATTGCCCGTCGTCTGGGCCGTCGCCGTCGGTTCGCTGAAGAACAAGGCCATCCTCGTGCCCGCCGCGCTGGCCATCAGCGCGTTTGCGCCGTGGGCCATCACGCCGCTCTTGATGGTGGGCGGCGCCTACCTGTGCTTCGAAGGCTTCGAAAAGATCGCCCACAAATACCTGCATCCGGACGACAGCCACAAGGCCGAGCTGGCCCAGGCGCTGCGCGACCCGCAGGTCGACCTCGTCGCGCTGGAAAAGGACAAGATCAAGGGCGCCATCCGCACCGACTTCATCTTATCGGCGGAAATCATCGTCATCGCGCTGGGCACGGTGGCCGCGGCCACCTTCGCCGAGCAGGTGGCCGTCGTCGTCGGCATCGCCCTTCTCATGACGGTGGGCGTGTACGGCCTGGTGGCCGGCATCGTCAAGCTCGATGACGCGGGCTTTTACCTGGCTGCGCGCAAGGGCGCGGGCGCGCTGATGGACGGCGTGCGCGGCTTTGGCCGCATGCTCGTGTCGGCGGCGCCGAAACTGATGAAATTTCTCTCCGTCGTGGGCACCCTGGCCATGTTCATGGTCGGCGGCGGCATTCTGACGCACGGCTGGCCGTGGGCCAGCGGCATGCTGCACCATGCGGAAGCAGCCGTCGGCGGCGTGGCCGGCATCGGCCCCGTGCTGGCAGCCGTCACGCCCAGCCTGATCAACGCGGTAGCCGGCCTCATCGCCGGTGGCCTGGTGCTGGCCGGCGTCACGGCCGTGTCGGCTTTGTTGCGCATGGTCAAGCCAAGCAAATAGGCTTTCTGGTCTGATGGGACGGCAGGCGCATCCGTGCCTGCCGCCCCGGCCATGCCGGCGGCGCCGTCCGTCCATGGAGACCCTATGCAGACTTCCCCCATCCAACGTCCCAGCAGCGCCTTTATCGGCGCCTCCTGGGCGGCATTGCTGATCGGCGTCATCACCTACCTGTCCGGCCTGTGGAACGCCAGCATGGCGCTCAACGAGAAGGGCTATTACTTCACGATCCTCATGTACGGCCTGTTCGCCGCCATCTCGCTGCAGAAATCCGTGCGCGACCGCGCCGAAGGCATCGCCGTGACGGGCATTTACTTTGGCCTGTGCTGGATTTCCGTGCTGCTGGCCTTGCTGCTGCTGACGGTCGGCCTGTGGAATGCCACCCTGCAGAACAGTGAGAAGGGTTTCTACGCGATGGCATTCCTGCTCAGTCTGTTTGCGGCCGTGGCCGTGCAAAAGAATGTGCGCGACGTGGCGCGTGCCTCGGCCGCGACGCCCGCCGAGATACCGGGAACTTAAACACCAGCCGCGTATCTATCCTTATATCCATCTCGGGAGAGGACGATGAGCGACCAGCAAAAACGTTTGCAGATGGCGCTGGAGGCGGCGCACATGGCGATCTGGGATTCGCGCCTCATCGATGGCCAGGTCATCGACGGCACGGTCAGCTGGTCGGCCAAGGGCGCCGCCTTGCTGGGCCTGGAAGAGCAGGCCCTGACGCAGCCATTTCGCACCTTTCTCGGCTTCGTCCACGTGGATGACCAGGGCAAGGTACTCGAGGTGATGCAGGAAGCCGTGCGCCAGCGCGACGGCTACGCCCTGCAGTACCGCGTCGTCTGGCCCGATGGCAGCGAACGCTGGCTGGCGGCCAAGGCGCAAGTGTTCACGGATGCGGACGGCCAGCCCGACCGCACCCTGGGCATCATCTGGGATATCACCGAGCACATGCTGCGCGAACTGCTGATCGCCGAGCGCAAGGAATTGGCCGAAGTGACACTCAGCTCCATCGGCGACGGCGTCATCACCACCGATCCGTACGGCAAGACGCGCTACCTGAACCGGGTGGCCGAGCAATTGACGGGCTGGAGCAACGAACTGGCACGCGGCATGGATATTTGCCAGACCTTGCCGCTGGCTGACGAACGCACGGGCGAAGCGCTCGAGCACGTGGCATACAAATGCCTGCAGCAGCGCCAGGCCATCGGCATTTCAGCGCACTCGCAGCTGGTCACGCGCGACGGGCGGCGCATCGCCGTGGAAGACTCGGCCGCGCCCATCTGGTCGCGCGACGGCGACATCCTCGGCGCCGTCGTCGTGTTCCGCGACGTCAGCCATGAGCGCAAGCTGAGCCAGCAACTGTCGTGGCACGCCACGCACGACACCCTGACGGGCCTGATCAACCGGCGCGAATTCGAACACCTGGTCGCTGGCGCCCTGCACACGGCCAAGCAGGATGGCCACGTGCATGCGCTGCTGTACCTGGACCTGGACCAGTTCAAGGTCATCAACGATACCTGCGGCCACGGCGCCGGAGACGTGCTGCTGCAACTGCTGGCGAAAATGCTGCAGGCACAAATGCGCGACAGCGACATCCTCGCGCGCCTGGGCGGCGACGAACTGGGCGTGCTGCTGCCGCACTGCCCGCTCGATCACGCACGCGTGATCGGCGAACAGCTGCGCCAGTCCATCCGCGATTTCCGTTTCGCCTGGGATAGCCGCAGTTTTGAGCTGGGCGTGAGCATCGGCATGGTCGAAATCAGCCAGGACAGCAAGTCCATGAGCGAGCTGCTGAGCGCCGCCGACCAAGCCTGCTACCTGGCCAAGGAGCAGGGCCGCAACCGCATCCACGTCTACCAGGAATCGGACGTCATGCTGGCGCAGCGGCACGGCGAAATGCTGTGGATTTCGCGCCTGAACGAAGCGTTCGCCCACGATTATTTCCGCCTGTACGCCATGCCCATCGTGCACCTGCACGACAGCCAGGAACACCACGACGAAGTGCTGATCCGCATCCGCAACAGCCAGGGCGACCTGATCTTGCCGGGCGCCTTCATCCCCGCCGCCGAACGCTACGACATGATGCTGTCCATCGACCGCTGGGTCATCCGCGCCGTCTGCGCGCATATCGAGAGCGTACGCGACAGCCTGCCGCCGATCGAAGCGATGGCGGAAAGCCGGCGCCGCGCACCGGCCCTGTATTCCGTCAACCTGTCGGGCATGTCGCTGGCCGATGCCGGCTTGCACGACTACATCACCGAGCAGTTCGTGCAATTCGCCATCGCACCCGAGCAGCTCTGCTTTGAAATCACGGAAACGGCCGTCATCGCCAACCTGCCCAAGGCGCAAGTGTTCATGCGCCAGCTCAAGGCCATGGGCTGCCGCTTCTCGCTCGACGACTTCGGCAGCGGCTTTTCCTCGTTCGGCTACCTGAAGGCGCTGCCCGTCGACTATCTGAAGATCGACGGCGTCTTCGTGCGCGACATCGCCAGCAACGCCATCAACCGCGCCATGGTCAAGGCCATCAATGAAGTGGGCCACGTGATGGGCTTGAAAACAGTGGCCGAATACGTGGAAGACGACGCCACCCTGGCCGTCATCCGCGAGCTGGGCATCGATTACGCGCAAGGCTACGCCGTGGGCAGCCTGCGCCCGCTGACGGCGGGCAGCGACTAGCTGGCAGCGTCAACTCGCAGGCCGGAAACAATGGGGCATTGCTATTGCTAGATGCGTGCAAACCCGACCAATCTGGAGGATTTTGATCTACATCAATAAATTTGCGCAGGCGACTCCTTACACTGATCTCCATTCTTGCAATCGTGCAAGTCTTACTCACCAATTAGCTATTCAACTGATCAGGAAGCCGCGACCATGCGACAAAATTTGCCAGTGACTAACCGTGAAGTCCTCGTCCTGGACGATCAGGCCATCGTGTCGAAAACGGATATGAACGGCAATATCGTGTATGTGAACCCGTACTTCAGCCAGGTCAGCGGCTTCAGCGAGGCCGAGCTGCTCGGTTCGCCCCAGAACATCGTGCGCCACCCGGACATGCCGGCCGAAGCGTTTGCCGACCTGTGGGCCTCGGTCCAGGCCGGCACGCCGTGGACGGGCCTGGTCAAGAACCGCTGCAAGAACGGCGACTTTTACTGGGTGCGCGCCAACGTCACGCCGATCCGCGAAGCGGGCAAGACCATCGGCTACATGTCCGTGCGCGTGAAAGCGGACAAAGATCAGGTGAAAGCGGCCGAGGAAGCCTACGCGGCCATCCGCAACAAGGAAGGCGGCAACATCGTCATCAAGCACGGCCAGATCGTGCGCCCGGGCCTGGCGCACCTGCTGCACAACCTGACGCACATGTCGCTCAACCTGCGCATCTGGGCCGCCACCTCCATCGTCAACTGCCTGCAGCTGCTGGTGTGCGTCATCAGCCTGTTTGCCAGCGGCGGCAAGATCACCAATTACGCCATCTTCGGCGCCACCCTGTTCGGTTTCCTGATCAACGTTTTCCTCTGGTACACCTTGCGCATGTCTGTGCTCAAGCCGCTGGGCAAGGCCCTGAACGGCGCGCGGGCGATTGCCGCAGGCGACCTGTCGGGCAGTTTCGAAACGGACAGCACGGATGAAATGGGGCAATTGCTGCGCGCGCTGCAACAGATGAACAGCAACCTGATCGCCACCATCCGCGACGTGCGCATCAACGTGGAAACCATGGCCGTGGCCACCAAGCAAATTGCCGTCGGCAATATGGACTTGTCGGGCCGCACGGAATCGCAGGCGGCCAGCCTGGAAGAGACGGCTTCGAGCATCGAGGAATTCTCGTCGACCGTGAAACAGAACGCGGACAACTCGGTACAGGCAAATGAACTGGCCGTGGCTGCCTCGAAAGTGGCCGTGCAGGGCGGCGAGATCGTCTCCGAAGTGATCACCACCATGGACGACATCAATACCTCGTCGAAGAAAATCGTCGACATCATCGGCCTGATCGAAGGCATCGCCTTCCAGACCAACATCCTGGCCCTGAACGCGGCCGTGGAAGCGGCGCGCGCCGGCGAGCAGGGCAGGGGCTTTGCCGTCGTGGCGGGCGAAGTGCGCAACCTGGCGCAGCGCTCGTCCGTGGCAGCCAAGGACATCAAGCAACTGATTGAAATTTCCGTCGGCAAGGTGGGCGCCGGCATGCTGCAGGTGAACCGCGCCGGTGCCACCATGGAACAGGTGGTCAGCTCCGTCAAGCAGGTGACGGCCATCATGCAGGAAATCTCGATCGCCTCGCGCGAACAGAGCATCGGCGTCGACCAGGTCAACCAGGCCATCGCCCACATGGACCAGGTGACGCAGCAGAACGCGGCCCTCGTGGAAGAAGCCGCCGCGGCGGCCACGCGCCTGGCGGAAGAAGCGGCCAGCCTGTCGCAAGCCGTGAGCCTGTTCAATTTCGGCAAGATGCCGCCACCGCGCCGCGTCGCCACGCCCGGCGGCAAGGGCGGCGCCGCGAACGCCGGCAAGCCCACCGCCATGAAACGCCTGGCCGCCTAAACCTTTCAAGACTTCATACACATCATGCCTACACTACTCAGCAGTGCTTCCGCCGACCTGGACGCGGTCGTCGAATTCGACCCGGTCATCATCGGCAAGATGAGCCAGTCCGGCCCCCGCTACACGTCCTACCCGACCGCCGACCGTTTCAATGCCGACTTTGGCTATGGCAACTTCCTCGAAGCGCTGGCCGCACTGCGCATGCGCGGCGGCCGCCGTCCGCTGTCGCTGTACGTGCACGTGCCGTTCTGCGACACCCTGTGCTACTACTGCGCCTGCAACAAGATCATCACGAAAGACCGCAGCAAGGCCGCCACCTATCTCAGCTACCTGAAACAGGAAATCGCCATGCAGGGCAAGCTGTTTGCCGGCATGAACCAGATCGAGCAATTGCACTTCGGCGGCGGCACGCCCACTTACCTGAGCGAAAAGCAGATGGACGAACTGATGGCGCATTTGCGTCAGCATTTCGAATTCGCTTCCGATGAAGACGGCGAGTATTCGATCGAGATCGACCCGCGCACCGTCTCGCGCGAGCGCGTGTTCTCGCTGCGCGCGCAAGGTTTCAACCGCATCAGCCTGGGCGTGCAGGATTTCGACGCCGACGTACAGAAGGCCGTCAACCGCATCCAGCCGGAAGCGGAAACGGTGGCCATCATGCAAGCGGCGCGCGACGCCGGTTTCCGCTCGATCAGCATCGACCTGATCTACGGCTTGCCGAAACAAAACCTGGAAACGATGACGGAAACGCTGCGCAAGGTGATCAACGCCAGCCCCGACCGCATCGCCCTGTACCACTACGCGCACATGCCGCATCTGTTCAAGCCGCAGCGCCGCATCCTCGACGCCGACATGCCCGACAGCGCCACCAAGCTGGCCATGCTGGGCCTGTGCATCGCGCGCCTGACGGCCGCCGGCTATGTCTACATCGGCATGGACCATTTTGCCAAGCCGACGGACGACCTGGCCGTGGCGCAGCGCCAGGGCCGCTTGCACCGCAACTTCCAGGGCTATTCGACGCGCGCGGAAGCGGACCTGATCGCCTGCGGCGTGTCGGCCATCAGTTCCGTCGGCGCCGTCTACAGCCAGAATGAAAAGACGCTCGACGCGTACTATGAAAAGCTCGACGAAGGCGTGCTGCCGATCGCGCGCGGCATCAAGCTCGACACGGACGATTTGTTGCGCCGTATCATCATCCAGATGCTGATGTGCAATTTCGAATTGTCGATCGCCAGCATCGAGCAAGCGCACCCCGTGAAATTCCGCAGCTATTTCGCCGCCGAGCTGGACAAGCTGCGCGAACTGGCGCGCGATGGCTTGCTCGTCATCGAGGAAGACTGGCTGACGGTGACGCCGAAAGGGCGCTTGTTGATTCGCAATATCTGCATGGTCTTCGACCGCTACCTGACCCTGGCGCGCGCGAATACGGCGCCCGACGCGGTGCAGCCGCTGCGCTACTCGAAAACGGTGTAGCGCCACGCGATGAACGCCCTCAGCCTCGTGCCCATGTTCCTCGTCGGCCTGGCCGGCAGCGTGCACTGCATCGGCATGTGCGGCGGCATCGTGGGCGCCCTGTCGCTGGGCGGCGGCGCACCGGCCCCAACACGACCCGTGATCGCCATCGCCGTGGCACGGCCCGCCCTGCAAACCACCTTGCAAACGAACGTGCTGCGCGTGCTGGCCTACAACGGCGGGCGTATAGGCAGCTACATGCTGGCCGGCGCCCTGGCCGGCAGCCTCGCGGGCGCGGGCATGCTACACCTGGCGTCACTACAAGTGGCCGGCTACTGGCTGGCCAACCTGATGCTCGTTGCTTTGGGCCTGTACCTGATGGATGCCTGGCGCGGCCTGGCCCATCTGGAAGCGGCCGGCAACGTCGTCTGGCGCCGCGTGCGCCCCCTGCTCAAACCGTTGATGCCGATGGATACGCCGTTAAAAGCGCTGGCCGTGGGTGGGCTGTGGGGCTGGGTGCCGTGCGGCATGGTCTACAGCGCGCTGCTGACGGCCATGATGCAAGGCTCGGCCCTGAACGGCGCGGCCACGATGGCCGCCTTCGGCCTGGGCACCCTGCCCACCCTGCTGGGCATGGGTTTGCTGGGCACGCGCTTGCGCACGCAGATGCAGCGCCGTCCCGTGCGCATCGCCAGCGGCTTGCTGGTGCTGGGCTTTGGCTTGCTGGGCCTGCTGCGCGCCGCGAATGGCGTCTCGCTGGGCTGGCTCGACGCCCTGTGCGTCACGGGCCATCCATGAAAAGACGCATGAAAACAAACCTATGAATGCTGTTTTACAACCCTCCGCCTGCTTCCATTGCGGCTTGCCCGTGCCACGCGGCTCGAGCTGGAACGTCACCATCGACGACGTGCCGCGCGCCATGTGCTGCCCCGGCTGCGAAGCGGTGGCGCAAACCATCGTCGACATCGGCCAGAGCGCCTACTACCGCGACCGCGACGAATATGCCGTCAATGCGGCCGATGCGACCATGGTACCGCCCGAACTGCGCCTGTACAGCAATGACGACGCGCAATTCGCGCGCGACGCCAGCAGCTGCGAAGCGACCCTGTCCGTCGAAGGCATCCGCTGCGCCGCCTGTGTCTGGCTGATCGAGCGCCAGCTGACGCGCCTGCCCGGCGTGCAGGCGGCCAGCCTGAACGTCGCCACGGAGCGCCTGTACGTGCGCTGGAGCCGCGCCCAGTGCGAACCGGGCGACATCCTGCAAGCCGTGCGGCAAGTCGGCTACACAGCCTATCCGTATGACGCCGTGCGCCATGGCGAGCGCCTGCAAAAAGCCAGCAAGATCCTGGGCCGCCAGCTGTTCGTGGCCGGCCTGTCGATGATGCAGGTGATGATGTACGTGGCGCCCGCCTACCTGGCCGAGGATGGCACCTTGGACGACAATATGGCCAGCCTGATGCGCTGGGCCAGTTTGCTGCTGACCCTGCCCGCCATCTTTTACTCCGCCATGCCGTTCTTCCAGGGCGCCTGGGCCAGCTTGCGCGCGCGCACCCTGGGCATGGACGTGCCCGTCGCGCTGGGTATCCTGGCGGCCTTCTTCGGCAGCGTGGTGGCGACCTTCACGGGCCGCGGCGAGGTGTATTACGACTCGGCCACGATGTTCATTTTCCTGCTGCTGTGCAGCCGCTATTTCGAGCTGCAGGCGCGCCGCAAGGCGGCCTCCGCGCTCGAACGCCTGCAGCACGCCTTGCCCGCCTCCGCATCCTTGATGGCGGGCTTTCCCGACAACCGCGCCACCACCCTGGTGCCGGCCGGCAGCCTGGCCGTGGGCGATGTCATCCTGGTCAAGCCGGGCGAAGCGATCGCCGCCGACAGCGTCATCATCGAAGGGAGCAGTGCGCTGGACCTGTCGCTGCTGACGGGCGAAAGCGCGGCCCAGCGACGCAAGACAGGTGAACAGGTGCCGGGTGGGGCCATCAACGCCAGCGCGGCGCTGATTGTGCGCGTGCTGAAACCGGCGCGCGAAAGCACGCTTTCCGATTTATTGAAACTGATCGAGCGGGCCGGCAGCGGCAAGCCGCAGATCGCGCAGTGGGCCGACAAGGTCGCCGCCTGGTTCGTGCTGGGCCTGCTGCTGTTCGCCGTCGCCGTATTCGCCTTCTGGAGCTGGCATGACCCGGCACAGGCCTGGCCCGTGGCCATTGCCGTGCTGGTTGTGTCGTGCCCGTGCGCACTGTCGCTTGCCACGCCAACGGCGCTGGCGGCCGCCACCGACAGCCTGCTGCGGCGCGGCGTGCTGATCGTCCAGCCGCATGTCTTGGAAACCCTGCACCGCGCCACCCACATCGTCTTCGACAAGACGGGCACCTTGACCCTGGGCCGGCCCGTGCTGCGGCAAATCGAAGGGCTCGGCAGCCTGAGCGAGGACGATTGCCTGCAGGTGGCCGCCGCGCTGGAAGCGGGCAGCGCCCATCCGCTGGCGCAGGCGATCCTGGCGGCAGCCGAAGGGTTGCCAGGACAGCAACCGCGCACGCATGCGGAACAGTTGCAGGAAGTGCAAGGCCAGGGCCTGGAAGGCATCGTCGATGGCGTGCGCTACCGCCTGGGCAACGCGGCCTTTGTCGCCGCCATCGCCGGGCCGCCGCTGGGCGACACGGCCATCGGCATGCAGGGCATGACGCCGCTGTACCTGGGCAAGCAGGGCCGCTGGCTCACGCGTTTCCTGCTCAGCGACGCGCTGCGCCCGGAAGCGCGCGACGTCGTCGCGTATTTCCACCGGCGCGGCAAGCAGGTCGTGCTGCTCAGCGGCGACCAGGAAGCGCTGACGCAAAGCGTGGCGACGGAACTGGGCATCAACACGGCCTGCGGCGAATGCCTGCCCGATGAAAAACTCGATTTCGTGCAGCAGTTGCAGGCAACGGGCGCCGTTGTGGCGATGGTGGGCGACGGCATCAACGACGCGGCCGTGCTGAGCGGCGCCGACGTGTCCTTCGCCATGGGTTCCGGCGCCGCGCTGGCGCAGGCGCATGCGGACACGGTGCTGCTGTCGAGCCAACTGGTGTCCGTGCTCGACACGGCGAAGACGGCTGCGCGCAGCATGCGCATCATCCGCGAGAACCTGGGCTGGGCCACCCTGTACAATCTGACGGCCATCCCGGCCGCCGCGCTGGGTTTTTTGAACCCCTGGCTATCCGGCGTCGGCATGGCTGCCAGCTCGGCCGTCGTCATCGCCAACGCCCTGCGCCTGCGGAAAGCCTGAACATGGAAGCCCTGTATCTCCTCATCCCCTTGAGCGTCGTGGTCGTCTTCATCGCCCTGTGGGTGTACTTCACGGCCTCGGACAGCGGCCAGTTCGACGACCTCGTCGGACCTGGCTTGCGCGTGCTGCAGGACGACGACACGACGGCCCAGCCGGCGCCCGGCGAACCGCATCCCTGACCGCACCAGCCCGGCCGGCGCGCCTGCCCCTCTGCCCGCCCTGATTGCAGGGATCTTGTATGGCTTTTTTGAGCGGAATTTGACCGAAATATCACTTTATTTCGATGCCAGTTCGCTACGCTTATTTCATCCGGGGAATTTTGATCCACATCAAAGTTTTTTCACGGTCAAACACTTACTCTCTGGCCACCATCATAAATAGTAATTCCAGGGAGAGTCTTTGTGGATCAATCGCTGAACTATAACTACAAGATCGTGAAGCAATTCGCGGTCGCTACTGTGGTATGGGGCATCATCGGCATGCTGGTTGGCGTTATCATCGCCGCTCAGCTGGCCTGGCCTGCCCTGAACCTCGACATACCATGGCTGACATACGGACGCCTGCGTCCGCTGCACACGAATGCGGTGATTTTCGCCTTCGGCATCTGCGGCCTGTTCGCTACCTCGTACTACGTCGTGCAACGCACCTGCCAGGTGCGCCTGTTTTCCGACAAACTGGCTGCCTTCACCTTCTGGGGCTGGCAAGCCGTGATCCTGTGCGCCGTCGTCACCCTGCCCATGGGCATGACGCGCGGCAAGGAATACGCGGAACTGGAATGGCCTATCGCCATCCTCATCGCCGTCGTCTGGATCGCCTACGCCATCGTGTTCTTCGGCACGCTGATCAAGCGCAAGGTCAAGCACATCTACGTGGCCAACTGGTTCTTCGGCGCCTACATCCTGGCCGTGACGATTTTGCACGTGGTCAATGGCGCCGTCATGCCAGCCTCGTTCACGAAATCGTATTCCGCCTATGCGGGCGTGCAGGACGCCATGATCCAGTGGTGGTACGGCCATAACGCGGTGGGTTTCATCCTGACCGCCGGCTATCTGGGCATGGTCTACTACTTCATCCCGAAACAGGCCGAGCGCCCCGTGTACTCGTACCGTCTGTCCATCGTCCACTTCTGGGCGCTGATCTTCACCTACATGTGGGCGGGCCCGCATCACCTGCACTACACGGCATTGCCTGACTGGACGCAATCGATCGGCATGGTCTTCTCGCTGGTCCTGCTGGCGCCAAGCTGGGGCGGCATGATCAACGGCATCATGACCCTGTCGGGCGCCTGGCACAAGCTGCGCACCGACCCGATCCTGAAATTCATGATCGTCTCGCTGTCGTTCTACGGCATCGCCACCTTCGAAGGTCCGATGATGTCGATCAAGACCATCAACTCGCTGTCGCACTACACCGACTGGACCGTTGCCCACGTACATGCGGGCGCTCTGGGCTGGGTGGGCTTCATCACCATGGGTTCGATCTACTACCTGCTGCCGCGCCTGGCTGGCCGCACGCAGATGCACAGCACGCGCCTGGTCGACGTGCACTTCTGGGTGGCCACCATCGGCATCGTGCTGTACATCGCCGCAATGTGGATCGCCGGCGTGATGCAGGGCCTGATGTGGCGCGCGGTCAATCCGGACGGCACTCTGACCTACACCTTTGTCGAGAGCGTGAAAGCGACGTATCCGTACTACGTGGTGCGCGTGGCCGGTGGCCTGCTGTACCTGTCGGGTATGTGCATCATGGGCTACAACACCTGGATGACTCTGCGCGGCAGCAAACTCCCCGTCGCCCGCATTCCGGAACTGAACGCGGCGCACGCCTGATAGGAGCGAAAGCAAATGAAATTTTCACATGCATGGATTGAGAAAAACCCCTGGCTGCTGATCGCCCTGGTCACGGTGGTGATCAGCATCGGCGGCGCCGTCGAGATCGTCCCCCTGTTCTTCCAGAAGAGCACGACGGAACCGGTCGCCGGCCTGAAGCCGTATTCGCCGCTGCGCCTGGCGGGCCGCGACATTTACGTGCGCGAAGGCTGCTACAACTGCCACTCGCAGATGGTGCGTCCGCTGCGCGCGGAAACGGAACGCTATGGCCACTATTCGGTCGCCGGCGAGTTCGTCTACGACCGTCCGTTCCAGTGGGGTTCCAAGCGCACGGGGCCCGACCTGGCCCGCGTGGGCGCCCGCTACAGCGATGAATGGCACCGCACGCACTTGAACAACCCGCGCGACGTGGTGCCCGAGTCGAACATGCCGTCCTACCCCTGGCTGGCGAAGACCAAGCTGGTGCCTGACGAAATCGTGCCGAAGATGCGCGCCCTGAAACGCCTGGGCCAGCCGTACAGCGAGGAAGAGATCGCCGCCGGCCCCGCGCAGCTGCAGGACAAGACGGAAGAAGACGCCCTGGTCGCCTATCTGCAAGGCCTCGGTACATTAATCAAAACAAGGAATTAGCATGGCAATCGAAAACCTGTTTGACAGCGCCAGCAGCGTCATGACGGTGGTTTCCTTTACGACGTTCGTGGGCATCCTGTGGTGGACGTTCAGCCGCAGCAACAGCGACTTCGACGCGGCGGCACGCCTGCCGTTCGCCGACGAGGCGCTCGACTATCCGGCCGAAGCCGAGATGAACCTGGCGAAGGAGCATCACCATGGCTGACTTTACCAATGGCTTCTGGAATATCTACATCATCGTGCTGTCCCTGCTGGGCATCATCGGCTGCGGCGTGCTGCTGTACTCGCAGTCGAAAGTGAAAGTGGTCGCCGGCGCCCCCGCCGACGGCACCACGGGCCACGTCTGGGACGAGGACTTGAAGGAGCTCAATACGCCGATGCCGCGCTGGTGGATGTGGCTGTTCTACATCACCATCGTCTTCGCGCTGGCCTACCTGTTCCTGTATCCGGGCCTGGGCAACTATGCCGGCAGCCTGGGCTGGAAATCGACGGGCCAGTACGAGGAAGAGCTGAAGAAGGCGGAAGCCGACTACGGTCCCCTGTTCAACAAGTACCTGAGCCAGGACTTGAAGACGGTAGCCGCCGACCCGCAGGCACAAGCCATCGGCCAGCGCCTGTTCCTGACCTACTGCGCGCAATGCCACGGTTCGGATGCGCGCGGCAACAAGGGCTTCCCCAACCTGACGGACAAGGACTGGCTGTATGGCGGCGAACCCGACATCATCAAGACCACCATCCTGCACGGCCGCAATGGGCAGATGCCACCGATGGGCGCCGCCCTCGGTTCCGAAAAAGATGTCGAGAACGTGGCCCATTATGTGCTGAGCCTGTCCGGTTCGACCTCGGATCCTGTCAAGTCGGTGCTGGGCAAGGCCAAGTTTGGCGCCTGCATGGCCTGTCATGGCGCCGATGCGAAGGGCAACCAGATGCTGGGTGCGCCGAATCTGACGGACAAGGTCTGGCTGTACGGCGGCAGCGCCGATACCATCATGGAAACCGTACGCAAGGGACGCAGCAACACCATGCCGGCCTTCAGCGATTTCCTCGGCGAGTCCAAGGTACACGTGCTGTCGGCGTATGTCTGGAGCCTGTCGAATCCTCAGACGCCCGTGAAATGATGTAATGGAACCTCAAGTCATCAAGATGTATGCGGCCCGCGAGCAGATCTACCCTCGCGAGGCCAAAGGACGCTACGCTACCTGGCGATGGGTATGCGTATGGCTTACCCAGCTCGCGTTCTACGGCTTGCCGTGGTTGACCTGGAATGGCAGGCAAGCCCTGCTGTTCGACTTGACCACGCGCAAGTTCTACATTTTCGGCGTCGTGCTGTGGCCCCAGGATTTCATCTATCTGGCGGCCCTGCTGATCATCTGTGCGTATTTGTTGTTCCTCGTCACGGCCATTGCCGGGCGGGTGTGGTGCGGGTTCTCTTGCCCGCAAACGGTATACACGGAAATCTTCCTGTGGGTCGAACGCCGCATCGAGGGCACGCGCAGCGCGCGCATGGCCCTCGACAAGCAGGGCCCGTCCGTGCGCAAGGCGTTCAAGAAGACGGCCAAGCACCTGGTGTGGGGCGCCATCGCCCTGTGGACGGGCTTTACCTTTGTCGGCTACTTCACGCCGATCAAGGAACTGGCGCAATCGGTGGTCACCTTGAATTTCGGTCCCTGGGAATGGTTCTGGGTCTTGTTCTACAGCCTGGCAACCTACGGCAACGCGGGCTGGCTGCGCGAGCAGGTGTGCAAATACATGTGCCCCTATGCGCGCTTCCAGAGCGCCATGTTCGACCAGGACACCCTGATCATCACCTACGATGCCAAGCGCGGCGAACCACGCGGCGCCATGAGCAAGAAGGCCGGCCACAACGACAAGCTGGGCGATTGCATCGACTGTACCCTGTGCGTGCAGGTGTGTCCGACCGGTATCGATATCCGCAACGGCCTGCAGTATGAATGCATCGGCTGCGCCGCCTGCGTCGATGCCTGCAACAGCGTGATGGACAAGGTCGAGCGGCCGCGTGGCCTGATACGCTACAGCACCGACCATGCGATGGAAAACAACTTCAATTCGAAGCAGATACGCCAGCGCGCCATGCGCCCGCGCGTCTTGATCTACACTTCCATCCTGGCCCTGATCATCATCGCCGTATGTACCTCGCTGGCCCTGCGCACGCCCCTGAAAATGGACGTGATCCGCGACCGCGGTTCGATGGGACGCGAAGTGGAAGACGGCATGATCGAAAACGTCTACCGCCTGCAGATCATGAACACGTCCGAGCAAAGCCAGCATTTCAAGATCAGCGCTTCCGGCTTGCCGGGCCTGACCTTGCTGACGCGCGAAGAAGTGACCTTGCAGCCGACGGAAACGCTGGGCTGGCCGATCCGCCTGCGCGTGCCGCACGGCGTGGGCGAGAAGGGCTCGAACAAGATTGCGATCGAATTGCAATCGCTGGACGACCCGTCGCTGCATGTGCGTGAAAGCGCGGTCTTCATCGTGCCGCGTTAATGCAGGAAGGCCGGTCCCCGCATGGGGGCTGGCCGTTTACACAGGAGAAATACCATGTCCGACAGTCTGAAACTGCAGCCTCCCGTTGCACCGTGGTACAAGCATCGCTGGCCATGGCTGCTGATGATCGGTCCCGGCCTGTCCGTGGTCGTCGGCAGCTTCATGGGCTATATCGCCTTTACGCAGCCCGACGCGCTGGTGGTGGGCGACTATTACAAACAGGGCAAGGCGATCAACCAGGATTTGAAGCGCGACACGATCGCCAGCGACCTGGCCATGGATACGAGCCTGGCGTACGACGTGGCGTCAGCGCGCCTGAGCGGTTCCGTGCACAGCTTCGGCAAGGCCTACCAGGGACCGCTGCAGCTGCACCTGGCGCATGCGACCCTGCCGGAAAAGGATATCAAGCTGCTGGTGCAGCCCGATGCGGCCGGCAATTTCTCGGTGCCCCTGCCGATGCTCGAACGCAGCCGCTGGCAAGTGCTGGTGGAAAACGACAAACGCGAGTGGCGCCTGTCCGGCATCTGGACCTGGCCCGTGCAACGCAGCATCGCGCTGCATGCGGATGAAGAGTTATAAGCCTTACTTGCAGACGTCCGTGCCTGCCGTAATGGCTTTCAGCTTGGCTGGTTGCAATATTTCGATCTCGCGGTTCGACACCCGCAGCCAGCCTTCCTTCTTGAATTTCGACAATAAACGGCTGACGCTCTCGATGGTCAGGCCCAGGTAGTTGCCGATTTCCTCGCGCGACATGCGCAGCTGGAATTTGCTGCTCGAATAGCCGCGCGCCTCATAGCGCGACGCCAGGTTGACGATGAAGGCGGCAAAGCGCTGCGTCGCCTGCATATTGCCCAGCAACAGCATCACGCTTTGCTCGCGCGTGATTTCCTGGCTCATCATGCGGTGGAAATGACGGAGCAGGGTCGGCATATTGCCCAACAATTGCTCCAGGCTGGAAAACGGAATTTCACACACTTCGCTGTCTTCCAGCGCCACCGCATTACAGTGGTGGCGGTCGGCGCTGATGGCGTCCATGCCCAGCAGTTCGCCGGCCATCTGGAAACCCGTCACCTGCTCTTCGCCGCCCGGATTGATCTGGTATGTCTTGAAGTGCCCCAGGCGGATCGCGTACAGGTTCTGGAACGAGTCGCCGATGCGGAACAGCGAGGCGCCGCGCACGATCTTGCGGCGGCGGCCGATGATCTGGTCCAGCCTGTCCATGTCGCCCATATCGAGGCCCATCGGCAGGCACAATTGATGCATGCTGCAGGTCGAGCATCGCGCACGCAACGCTTCCACGGTCACTGTGGGCAAGGTTGGAGTGATTAGCGCTTCAGTCATGTCGGTACCTTTTAGAAAATGCAACAACAAGTTTACTGCATACCGGGTTGCCGTGTGCCAATTTCACCGCAATTTCGCTGAATAAACGACGTTCCGACTTTAATTATATGGCAACATCGTCAAAAGCCCATGCGGGTAGGGGCATTTGTGCGGCGGCGCTTGCCAAGCTGGGGTATTGATAGGAAAATTCCTGACAGCATTATCTGCCGCCTGTGCCGCCCGGTACTGAAAAGGAAATCATGAAGCCTCTCGGCATCAAAGCAAAAGTCGCGCTGGCCACCAGCCTGACCTCGATCGCCATGATCGCGCTGGTCACCATGATACAGGTGCAGCACATGCGCGACGACTTCACCCGAGTACTGCTGAGCCAGCAGTCATCCCTGATCAGCCGCACCGCTGCCGAGCTCGACGACAAGCTGGGCATGCTGCTGCAGATCGTCACCCTGACGGCCAGGCAGCAGCCGCCGGAACTGATGGCCCAGCCGGCCCAATTGCGCCAATACTATTCGCGCCGTTCGATGCTGGTGCTGTTCGACGACGTGCTGGTGCTCGACGCGCATGGCGCCGTCGTGGCCGACATGCCGGAAGTGGCGGGGCGCACCGGCATCAACGTCGCCGAGCGCGAGTATTTCCAGACCGTGCTGCGCACGCGCCAGCCCATGATCACCGAACCGATGCTCGGCAAGTCGAGCGGCATGCCCATCGTGCAGATGGTGGCGCCCGTGCTGGCCGCCGATGGCCAGGTGGCCGGCGTGGTGATCGGCGTGCTGCGCCTGTACAAGGACAATCTGCTGGGGCGTCTGCGCTCGGAAAAGATCGGCAAGAGCGGCTATTACTTCATCCTCACGCGCGGCGCCGTGCCGCGCTACGTGCTGCATCCCGATACCAGCCGTTTGCTGCAGCCGCGCCAGCCGAGCGCCAACCTGACGACGACCCAACTGCTGAAGGAAGATGGCGAAGGCAGCATGGTCAGCACGAATAGCCGCGGCATCAAGGCCGTCAACAGCTTCAAGCGCCTGAAATCGGTGAACTGGCTGCTGGCCACCTCGCTGCCCGTCGCGGATGCCTTCGAACCGTTCGATGGCGTGCTGTACCGGCTGGTGCTGTGGAGCATCCTCGCTTCGCTGCTGGCCGCCGCCGTGCTGGGCTGGGTCACCGTGCGCCTGCTGTCGCCGCTGGTGCGCCTGCGCAACACCCTGCTGGCCCTGCGCACCAGCGGCAGCCGTTTCACCCCCGTGCCGGTGCAGCAGCGCGACGAGATCGGCGAACTGACGGAAGCGTTCAACGGCCTGATGAGCGAGCGCGACCGCCTGCAGCAGGAACTCGAATCGCGCGCGGCGGAACTGGAGCAGGAACGCGACCGGGCCGAGGCCGCCAACCGCGCGAAAAGCGATTTCGTGGCCAACATGAGCCATGAAATCCGCACGCCCCTCAATGCCGTGCTGGGCATGGTGTATTTGCTGGGTAATACCAAGCTTGATACGGAACAGCGCAAGTATCTGACCATGGTGCGCGTGGCGGGCCAGTCGCTGCTGGGCATCCTCAACGACGTGCTCGACTATTCGAAGATCGAGGCACGCCGCATGGAACTGTCGCCCGTCGAATTCGACCTCGACGAAGTCATGAATACCCTGGCCACGACGATGACGATGAATGCGGGCGAAAAGGAACTGGAACTGGCCATCGCCGTCGAGCCCGACGTGCCGCGGCGCCTCTTGGGCGACGCGCAGCGCCTGCAGCAAATCCTCGTCAACCTGGCCGGCAACGCCATCAAGTTCACGGAGAGCGGCGAAGTGGTGGTGGCCGTCAGCCTGGCCGAGAGCAAGAGCGAGAGCGGCCGCGCCTGGCTGCGCTTCGAAGTGCGCGACACGGGCATCGGCATGACGGAACTGCAGCAACAGCAACTGTTTGCCGCATTTTCACAGGGCGACCAGAGCATCACGCGGCGCTTCGGCGGCACGGGCCTGGGCCTGGCCATCAGCAAGCAGCTGATCCACATGATGGGCGGCGACATCGCCGTCGCCAGCAGCGAAGGCAAGGGCAGCCGCTTCTGGTTCAACGTGCCGTTCGAGATGCTGGCGCAGCCGGCCGAAACTCGGCGCACGCCGGCCCTGGGCCAGCTGCGCCTGCTGGTGGCCGATGATAACCGCACCACGCGCGAACTGATCGTCAAGCTGATCGAGGCATGGGGCTGGCTGGCCGACGAAGTCGATTCCGGCTTTGCCGCCATCGAACTGTACCGCGAACGCCTGGCGCAGCAGCAGCCGTACGACGTGGTGCTGGCCGACTGGCACATGCCCGTGATGGACGGCCTGGCCACGGCCAAGGCCATCCGCCAGGCGGCCAGCGGCCAGCGCCAGCCCATCGTGGTGATGGTCAACGCCTTCGCCCGCAACCACCTCGAGGAAATCTCCAGCGCGGCCGAGGCCGACGTCGTGCTGATGAAGCCGATCACGGGATCGAGCCTGTTCGATGCCCTGCATCAGGCGCTGATCACGAAGAACGACGGCGGCGAGCAGCGCATCCTGCACCAGCCGCTGGGCACGGAACTGGCCGGCGTGCATTTCCTGCTGGTGGAAGACAATCATTTGAACCAGGCCGTGGCGCGCGGCATCCTCGAACACATGGGCGCCACCCTCGACGTGGTGGGCGACGGCTTGCAAGCCGTGGAACGGCTGCGCACGGAAGCGCTGCGCTACGACATCGTGCTGATGGACATGCAGATGCCCGTCATGGACGGTTTCAGCGCCACCCACATCATCCGCACGGAACTGCGCCTGAGCCTGCCCGTGATCGCCATGACGGCCGGCGTGCTGGCGTCCGAGCGCGAGCGCTGCATGACGGCCGGCATCAGCGACTTCATCGCCAAGCCCGTGGTGGTGGAAGAGATGATGGAAGTCATCCTGCGCCACCTGCCCAAACGCCCGCAAGTGCAGACGGCCGAGCCGGTGCGCGTCGCCGATGAAGAGGTGTTTTCCATGGCGCCGCTGATGCGCGTGATGGGACGCGACGCGAAGGGGCGCGGCGTGCTGCGGCGCATGGTCGAAGACGCGCTGAACAAGGGCATGACGCCCGTGCGCGACGCGGAAACGGCCTTGCAGGCGGGCCGTCACAGCGACGTGGCGCGCATCCTGCACAGCGTGCGCGGCTCCGTCGGCACCCTGGGCACGAAACGCCTGATCCGCGCCGCGTTCGCCACCGAGGAAGCGATCGACGCCGGTCGCCTGGACGAAGTCCCAGGCCTGCTGGCGCACACGGCGCAGGAGCTGGAACTGGCGCTGGCGGCGGCGGCGGATTGGTTGTCGCGGTTGAAGGATTAGGCCTGCAACGTAAAGCTGGGGTCAGACCCGCCGGGTCTGACCCCGGAACTTTGCTCAGCGCCGCCGTTTACGCCGGTACACCGAGGATCACACTAGATGCTTTAAACATCGCCGTCACGCTGCCGCCAAGTTCGATACCCAGGTCCGTGCTGCTCTGATTGGTGATGATGGCGGCGATCGTGCCGCCGCGCGGCAAGTCCAGCACCACTTCCGTGTTGACGGCGCCCGTCTGCACGCGCGTGACCGTGCCGGCCAGCTGGTTGCGCGCGGAAAAACGCGCGCCTTCGCTGTCGGCCACGAGGATGATGGACGAAGCCTTGATCAGCGCAAACGCTTCGGCGCCAGGCACCAGGCCCAGGCTTGCACTGCTGCCCTGCGTGACGATGGCCACGATGTGCTGGCCGCCCGGCAATTCCAGGGTGACTTCGTCGTTGACGGCACCCTGTTTCAGTTCGGCCACCTTGCCCAGGAATTGATTGCGCGCCGTCGTTTTCATGGCCATTCTCCGTATGAGTAAAAGATCGTCGGCGATGCCTTCGGCCTGGCTGCCCAGCTGGCGCAGGTAGCGCGCATGCTCGCGTTCGATGATGCGGAAATTGTCGACCAGCTGGCGCCCCCGTTGCGTGAGCCGCGTGCCGCCGCCGCCCTTGCCGCCCGTCAGGCGCTCGACCAGCGGCTCGCCGGCCAGGTTGTTCATCGCGTCGATGGCGTCCCAGGCCGCCTTGTAGCTCATCTTCACCAGCTTGGCCGCCTGCGTGATGGAGCCGCATTCGGCGATGGCGCCCAGCAGTTCCACCCTGCCGGCGCCGCCCAGATTTTCTCCGCCCACCGTCATCCATACCGAGCCTTGCAAGCCGATTTTATCCAATGCGTTCACCCAATGCCATGTGGTCTTCCCTGTTATCGATCTGTCCGTCGCGCAAATACAGCACGTGTTCGCCCAAGATGCGCGCATCTTCCGGATCGTGCGTGATCAGGATCATGGGCACGTCCAGGCGCTGTTGCCACTGGCTCAGTTCCAGCCGCATTTTGACACGCAGGGCCGGGTCGAGGGCGGCAAACGGCTCGTCGAGCAGCAGCGCGGACGGCTCGGCCACGAGCGCCCTCGCCAGCGCCACCCGCTGGCGCTGGCCTCCGGACAACTCGTCGGGGAACTGGTGCGCCAGTTCCTGCAAGTGGAAGGCGTCGAGCCAATGCTCGACCTTCTGCAATTTTTCGCGCGCGCGCGGATTGAACCAGCCGCGGCTCAGGCCAAAGCCCACGTTCTGGCGCACCGTCAGGTGCGGGAACAGCGCGTAATCCTGGAACAGGTAGGCGACGTTGCGCTGCTGCGGCGGCAAATTGATGCCGGCGGCCGAATCGAACAGGGTGCGCCCGTTCAAACGGATATGGCCTTCGTCCGGCGTGAAGAGGCCGGCAATGGCTTTCAGGGTCATGCTCTTGCCGGCGCCGGACGGGCCATACATGGCGATGCGCTGGCTGCCGGACGTGCATTGCACCTGCAGGTCGAAACGGCGTTTGCCGGAGCGCAAGGTGGCGCGGATGTCGAGATCGAGTTGCATGGGCGTCATCCTCAGCGTCCTTTGTGCGCGACGCGCCCGGGCGCCAGGCGGCCAGCCGACAGCAGCACCACGATGCAGACCACCGAGATGATCACGACCAGCGTATTGGCCACGTCGTCCTGGCCCGCCTGCACGGCTTCATACACGGCTACCGACAGGGTCTGCGTCTTGCCGGGAATGCTGCCGGCCACCATCAGGGTGGCGCCAAACTCGCCCAGCGCGCGCACGAATCCCAGCAGCACGCCGGCCAGGATGCCGCGCCAGGCCAGCGGCAACGTGACGCGAAAGAAGATCGCCATTTCCGAAATGCCCAGCACGCGGGCCGCCTGCTCGAGCTGGCCGTCGACGGCCTCGAAGGCGGCGCGCGCGGGCTTGAAGACGAGGGGAAAGGCGACCACGGTGGAAGCGATCACGGCGCCCTGCCACGTAAAGATGAGGTTGATGCCGAAGTTGTCCTGCAACCAGATGCCCAGGGTACCGCGCCGGCCCAGCAGCACCAGCAGGTAGTAGCCGAGCACGGTGGGCGGCATCACCATCGGCAGGGTCAACAGGGCGTCGAGCAATTCGCGCCCGGGAAAACGCGTGCGCGCCAGCAGATAGCCCGTGCCGATGCCGAGCAACAAGTTGAGCGCCGTGGCCCACGCCGCCACTTTGAGCGACAGGGCCAGCGCGGTCCAGGCGATATCCATGCGCAGTCGTTTGCTTTATGGTTTCTTGAAACCGTACTTGGCGAGGATGGCTTGCGCCGGCGCCGTCTGCAAATAGCTGACGAAGCGCTTCGCTTCGGCCCCATTGCCGCTGCCCTTGATGGTGGCGATCGGATACAGCACGGGCGCGTCCAGCGACACGTCGAGCACCACGTTGACCTTGTCTTTCATGATGGCCGCGTCGGTGGCGTAGACAAAGCCCGCATCGACTTCGCCGCGCGCCACGTAGTCGAGCGACTGGCGCACGTTCTGCGTGCCGATGGCCTTGGGCTGCACGGCGTCCCACAGCTTCGCCTTCTTCAGCGCGCCTTCCGAGTATCGGCCGACAGGCACGCTGGCCGGATTGGCGATGGCCACGCGCGTCACGCCCTTGTGCGTCAGGTCAGCCAGGCTCTTGATGCCCAGCTTGCTATCGTGCGGCACGATCAGCACCAGGCTGTTGCCGACGAAGTCCATGCGCTCGGCCGGCAAGACGAGGCCCTGCTTTTGCGCCGCATCCATGGTTTCCTGGTCGGCCGAGGCAAACACGTCCACGGGCGCGCCCTTGACGATCTGCTGCAGCAGCACGCCCGAAGCGGCGAAGTTCAGGGATACCTTGCTGCCCGGATACTGCGCCTCGTAGCTTTGCGCCGCCTCCTTGAACGCATTCGTCAGGCTGGCCGCGGCCGACACCACCACTTCGCCGGCAAGGGCGGACGAGGCGGCGGTGGCGAAGAGGGCGGCGCCGAGCAGTGTGGCTAGGGAGGTGAGGCGCATGATCGTATCCTTGATGAGAAGAGAACCTGTCCCGTAATATACACCGATATATAGCGCTCTGCCATCGCACAGGTCAAGCCAGCGCAAGCTGCATTCCCTGATATACTGTATATAAACACAGTATATCGAGGTGAGCCATGGAACTGACGGACAAGCTGGAAATCCTGGCCGACGCGGCCAAGTACGATGCGTCCTGCGCCAGCAGCGGCGCGCCCAGGCGCGATTCCATCGGCAAGGACGGCTTTGGCGCCACCTCGGGCATGGGCATTTGCCACAGCTACACGCCGGACGGGCGCTGCGTCTCGCTGCTGAAAGTGCTGCTGACGAATTACTGCCTGTACGACTGCCAGTACTGTGTCAACCGCCGCACGTCGAACGTGCCGCGTGCGCGCTTTACCGTGGCCGAAGTGGTGAAACTGACGAGCGACTTTTACCTGCGCAACTACATCGACGGCCTGTTCCTCAGTTCCGGCATCATCCAGTCGGCCGACTACACGATGGAACAACTGGTGCAAGTGGCGCGCGAGTTGCGCGAGGTGCATCAGTTCCGCGGCTACATCCATTTGAAAACCATCCCTGACGCCGACCCCGCGCTGATCGCGCAGGCGGGCCGCTATGCCGACCGGCTCAGCGTCAACATCGAATTGCCGACACAGGACAGCGTGCAAAAACTGGCGCCGGAAAAAAGCGTGCACACGATCAAGCTGGCGATGGGGTCGATACGCCGCAAGCTCGACGAGAAAGCGGAAGAACCGCGCGCGCCGCGTTTCGCGCCGGCCGGGCAAAGCACGCAAATGATCGTCGGCGCCGACGCCAGCGACGACCAGCAGATCCTCTCCACGGCCGAGACCTTGTACGGCAGCTACAAACTCAAGCGCGTGTACTACTCGGCCTTCAGCCCGATCCCCGACAGCCCGAAAAGCGTGCCGCTGGCGCCGCCACCGATGCTGCGCGAACACAGGTTGTACCAGGCCGACTTCCTGCTGCGCAGCTATGGATTCCAGGCCAGCGAACTGCTGCCCGCCACGGGCGGCAACCTGGCGCTCGATATCGATCCGAAACTGGCGTGGGCGCTGGCGCACCGCGAACATTTTCCGCTGGACTTGAACCGCGCGGCGCAGCACATGATCGCCCGCGTGCCCGGCATCGGCCTGCGCAATGCCCAGCGCATCGTCGACCTGCGGCGGCTGCGGCAGGTGCGCTACGCCGACCTGTCGCGCCTGCGCTGCAGCATGAAGAAAATCGCGCCGTTCATCATCACGGCCGACTACTTTCCCGCGCGCGACACCACCGCCTCCGAACACCTGCGCCGCGCCATGGCGGAAGCGCCGCAGCAAATGAATCTGTGGCCGGAGCTGCAGGCCGCATGAGTACGGTGGTGCGGCTGGCGCAGTCGTTCGACCAGTGGCGCGCTGCCGCACGCGAACTGATCGCGCGTGGTGTGCCACCTGCCGACGTTGCCTGGCAGTCGCGTCCCGGCGATGGCGACCTGTTTTCCGCCACGCCGGATGCGACCGATACCAGCGCGCCACTGCTGCGCCTGCCCCGTCCCCTGGTGGAATTGCTGGAAAGCGCCGCCTGCTTCAACGTGCCTGACCGCTGGGCCCTTTTGTACCAGGTGCTGTGGCGCTGGCAGCAGGGCCAGCACGACGTGATGTCGCCGGCCGACGCGGACGGCGCGCGCCTGCACGCCATGGTCAAGGCCGTGCACCGCGAAGAGCACGACATGCATGCGTATGTGCGCTTCCGCGAACGGCCAGAATGCGAGGGCGCGCCCCGTTTTGTCGCCTGGTTCGAACCCGTGCACGAGGTGCTGCCGCAGGTGGCGCGCCACTTCGCCCGCCGCATGGGAGCTACCAGCTGGATGATCGCCACGCCCGCCGCCAGCATGCTGTGGGATGGCACGACCTTGCACGCGGGCCCAGCACTGATGCAGGGCGCGGCCGATATCGACGATGCGGGCGAAGCCCTGTGGCTGACCTACTACCGCAGCATCTTCAATCCCGCGCGCGTGAATGCGGATTTGCTGCACAGCCATATCCCCTCGCGTTTCTGGAAAAACCTGCCGGAAGGGGCCATCGTGTCCGCCATGCTCAGCGGCGCCGCCAACGGCGAACGCCGCACGGGCCAGACGGCCAGCGTGGGCCAGCGCAACGGCGCCACCACGATCCCGATTGCCGCCGAACGCGCCCAGCCGGCGCGCGAGGTAGCGACGAGCCTGGACCAGTGCCGCCGCTGCGAACTGTGGAAAAGCGCCACGCAAGCCGTGCCCGGCATTGGCCCGGCACAGGCGCGCATCATGCTTGTGGGCGAGCAGCCGGGCGATCAGGAAGACCTGGCGGGCTTGCCCTTCGTGGGCCCGGCCGGCGCACTGCTCGAGCAAGCCATGCAGGAAGCGGGCATGGCGCGCGACAGCATCTATCTGACCAATGCCGTCAAGCATTTCAAGTGGGAACCACGCGGCAAGCGCCGCCTGCACAAGACGCCAGCGCAACGCGAGATCCTCGCCTGCCATGGCTGGCTGGAAGAAGAGATTGAGCGTGTCCAGCCACAGGTGATCGTGGCGCTGGGCAGCACGGCATTAAAATCCGTGCTGCAAGATGGCGCGGCAAGCATGACACCGCTGATCGGCACGACGATCGAGCATGCGGGACGCTCGGTGATTACCGTGTATCACCCGGCGTATGTGCTGCGCGCGCCCGATGAGTCCAGCCGGCGGCAGGCTTACGCGGTCATAGTGGCGGGGCTGCGGCAGGCGCTGCGGCTAGAGCAGGATAGCCATCACAGCGTTGTCGCCGGCACATCCTGTCCCTCATCGCGCCGCGCATAACGCTGCGCGATCACGGCGCAGATCATCAGCTGAATCTGGTGGAACAGCATCAGCGGCAAGATCACCATGCCCAGCGAACGCGTGGAAAACAGCACCTTGGCCATCGGTACGCCGCTGGCCAGGCTTTTCTTCGAGGCGCAAAAGACGATGGCGATTTCGTCTTCCTTGTTGAAGCCCAGGCGGCGGCTGACGAAGGTGGAGATGCCCAGCACCAGCGCCAGCAGCAAGGTGCTGATCAGGCCCAGGGCGACCAGGGTTTCCACGGAAATCGTATGCCACAGGCCTTCGCTGACGGCTTCGCTGAAGGCCGTGTAGACCACCAGCAAGATCGAACCCTGGTCGACGTATTTCAGGGTGGCTTTATGGCGGTCGACCCAGCGGCCGATCCAGCGGCGCAGGAACTGGCCGGCCAAAAACGGCAGCAGCAGCTGCATGACGATGGACAGCACGGCGTCCACGGACGACTTGCTTTCCGCGCCCTTGGCCACCAGCAAGCCCACGAGGATGGGGGCGAGGAAGATGCCGATGAAGTTCGAGGCCGAGGCGCTGCAGATGGCGGCCGGCACGTTGCCGCGCGCCATGGCCGTCATGGCGATCGAGGATTGCACGGTGGACGGCAGCGCGCACAGGAACAAAATGCCCATGTACAGGTCGGGCGTGAGGAAGGTCAGCGCCAGCGGGCGCAGCGCCAGGCCCAAGAGTGGAAACAGGACAAAGGTGCTGGCCAGCACCAGCAAGTGCAAGCGCCAGTGCATGGCGCCGGCCACCACGGCTTCGCGCGACAGCTTGGCGCCATGCAGGAAGAACAGGGCGCCGATGGCGACCGTGGTGATGTTGCCGAAGACCACGGCCGTCTGGCCCGTGCAGGGCAGGAAGGTGGCCAGCGCCACAGTGACGAGCAGGGCGATGGTGAAATTATCGGGTTTCAGATTGCGCAGCAGGGCAGCGGGAGAAAAAGAAGACATGCGGTAGCCTGGTAACGGCGCAGCCTTGCACGCTGTGCCGGGGATGACAAACGGCGCCGGGAACGGCGCCAGTGCCAGCCATTCTACCTGCTTCCAGGCGGCTTGCCCGGAAGCAGCACGGCTCCCAATCGCTACCCGCCTTACACGATGCCGCTGCTGCTGGCGCCTGCTCTCGGTGGCCGCGCCACGGCCCGCTGCTCCCGGTAACCGCTGCCGCGATAGCAGGCCACAGGATCGATGGCGGCGCCCGAGCGCTGGCGCGCCATGGCCAGGATGGCGCTGACATCGGTGCGGAACGCCTGTTTCAGCGCCTGCGCCGAGGCGTGCACGTCGTTGGCTTCCTGGTGGTGGCGCAGGGCGGCGCGGTCAACCAGTGCGGACTGGATGAAGGCGCGCTGCACTTCGACGGCACTGCTCATCAGGCTTTCGATCGGGTCCGTCACATTGTGCGACTGGTCCAGCATGTAGGCGGGATGGAAGGCGGCGCCCTCGCGCTCGGCCGCGTCGGCCAGCTCGTTGAACACGAGGAACAGCTGGAAGGGGTTGATGCTGCCCGAATCGAGGTCGTCGTCGCCGTACTTGCTGTCGTTGAAATGGAAGCCACCCAGTTTGCCGAACTGCGCCAGGCGCGCGACGATCATTTCGATGTTCGTGTTCGGCGCATGGTGGCCCAGGTCGACCAGGCATTTGGCCTTCGGTCCCAGCGCGCTGGCGCAGGCAAAGCTGGTGCCCCAGTCGGCGATCGTGGTGGCGTAGAAGGCCGGCTCGAACAGCTTGTGTTCGATAAATAACTGCCAATCGGCGGGCAGGGCACCGTAGATGTCGCGCATGCTGTCGAGGTAGCGCTCGAGCGCGCCGCGCAGATTGTGCTGGCCCGGAAAATTCGCGCCGTCGCCCACCCACACCGTCAGCGCCGTCGAGCCCAGTGCACGCCCCAGTTCGATGCATTCGATGTTGTGCTCGACGGCCTGCGCGCGCACGGCCGCGCTGTGCGACGTCAGGCTGCCGTATTTGTACGACTGCGCCTGTCCGGCCTGGTCCTGGAAGGTATTCGAATTGACGGCGTCAAAGCCCAGGCCGTAAGCCTGGGCGGTCTCGCGCAGGGCGGCCGTATCGCTGACCTTGTCCCATGGAAAATGCAGCGAGACGGCGGGCGTCGCTTGCGTCAGCTGGTTGATGACGGCGCAATCTTCGAGCTTTTCAAACACGTTGCGCGGTTCGCCCAGGCCGGGGAAACGGGCAAAGCGCGTGCCGCCCGTGCCGGTGCCCCAGCTGGGTACGGCCACGGCAAACGTCTGCGCCAGCGCCGTCAGTTTTTCAATGTCCTGGCCGCGGCGGGCCAGCACACCGCCCAGGGCCGCATAGTCGGCGTCCAGGTTCGCTTGCAGCTTGGCATTGTGGTCGGCCACCAGGCCGCTGTCGATCATGGTATGCATCTTGTCTCCTTGTGCGCAGCGGCGCCATGGCCGGCTGCGTCGTTTTTTTAGATTAACGTGTAAATGCGGCCGCGTTGCCCGCGTCGACATTGATGATATTGCCCGTGCTCTTGGCAGCCTTGTCGCTGGAAAGGAAATACACGGCTTCGGCAATATCTTCCGGCAGCACGCTACGCTTGAGCATGCTGCGCTGGCGATAGAATTCCTCGATGTCGCCCGTCTCGATCTTGTTCGAGGCGGCCCGCTCTTCCTTCCACTTGCCATCCCAGATGCGCGAACCGCGAATGACGGCATCGGGATTGACCACGTTGACGCGGATGCCGTGCGGCGCCCCTTCGAGCGCGATGCAGCGGGCCAGATGGATTTCCGCCGCCTTGGCGGTGCAATAGGCCGAGGCGCCGCCCGACGCCACCAGGCCGTTCTTGCTGGCGACAAACACCATGCTGCCACCGAGCTTCTGCTGCTGCATGATGCGGAAAGCGGCGCGGCTGACGAGAAAGTAGCCGGTCACCAGGATCGACTGGTTGCGTTCCCACATCTCCAGGGTCGTTTCTTCCAGCGGCGCCGAGGAAGCGATGCCCGCGTTCGACACCAGCAGGTCGATGCCGCCAAAGCGCAGCGCGGCCGCGTTCAGGATGGCCTCGACGTCGTTTTCGGCCGTGATGTTTGCGCGCACCGTGGCGATATTGTCGCGTCCCGCCACCTTCAGCAGGCTCTGCTCGGCCTCTTCCAGCGCGGCGCCGTCGATATCGGTCAGCATCACGCACGCACCTTCCTGCAGCAGCTGGCGCGCCACGGCCTGGCCGATGCCGCCGCCGCCGCCCGTCACCAGGGCGATGCGCCCGGCCAGGCTTTTGGGTTTGGGCATGCGCTGCAGCTTGGCTTCTTCCAGCAGCCAGTATTCGATATCGAACGCTTCCTGTTCCGGCAAGCCCACATAGGTGTCGACGCCATTGGCGCCGCGCATCACATTGATGGCATTGACATAGAACTCGCCGGCGATGCGCGCCGTGGCCTTGTCCTTGGCGAACGACAACATGCCCACGCCGGGGATCAGATAAATGATGGGGTTGGCGTCGCGCACGGCGGGGCTGTTGTCGTGCTTGCAGCGCGTGTAATAGGCGAGGTAGTCGGCGCGGTAGGCGGCCAGTGCCTCGTCCAGGCCGGCGACCAAACGATCAAAATCAGGATAGGCCGGATCGAAGTCGATCACGAAGGGGCGGATCTTGGTACGCAGGAAGTGGTCGGGGCACGAGGTACCGAGCGCGGCCAGCGGCAGCAGGTCGGCGCTGCAAACGAATTCAAGCACGTTGGCGCTGTCGTCGAAGTGGCCCAGCTTGTACTCGTCCTGGCTGATCTTGCCGCGCAGCACAGGCATCAAACGCTGCGCCAGGGCCGCGCGCTCGTGCGCCGGCAAGGGTGCGGATTTGGCGCCGCCGAACGCCGGCTGCGTGGTGTTGGCGGCCAGCCAGTCTTCCGCGCGCTTGATGATGGCCAAGGTGGTTTCATAGCAGGACTTGGCCGTATCGCCCCAGGTAAACAAGCCATGGCCTTCGAGAATGATGCCTTTCAAATGCGGCTGCGACTGCGACAGCGCTTCGAGTTTGAGGCCCAGGTCGTAGCCGGGACGCTGCCACGGCAGCCAGCCCAGTTCGCCTTCAAAAATCTTGTGCGTCAGTGCCTGGCTGTTGGCGCAGGCGGCGATCGCGATTACGGCATCCGGGTGCATGTGGTCGACATGCTTGCGCGCGATGTAGGCGTGCAGGGGGGTGTCGATGCTGGCCGCGCGCGGGTTCAGATTGAAAGTGCAATGGGGCAGGTAGGCGACCATTTCATCTTCCAGCGCCAGGCCACGGTAGCGGCCCTTCAGCGCGCGCAGCTTGTCCATGTACAGGGTGGAAAAGCCGTCGAGCTTGATGCTGCCCAGGTCGCCGCCGGAGCCTTTCACCCACAGCACCTCGACCTCGTCGCCGGTCAGATGATCCGTCATGCGGATCTTGGCCGAGGTATTGCCGCCGCCGAAATTGGTGATGCGCATGTCGGAACCGAGCAGGTTGGAACGGTACAGCAAAAGCTCCGGTTCGCTCAAGGTTGCGGCGTGCGCATCGTCCCATAGCGAGGCCATGGGCGCAGGTGGTGTGGTGTCCATCGTGGCGGTCATACAGTGTCTCCATTCTTGGTTGTGCGTGCGGATCGCCATGGCCGCATCTGTGTGCGGGACGCCATGACGGCAGCACTCAGTAGAAGCCAGCGTGCCAATCATGTCAATCAACAAGCAATCAAAAACGTGAGGGAAACGCAAATAATCATCAGGTTGATTGGAACTCCGATCACGCATTTGCGCGCTATCCAAATAATCACGATGTTGATTGATTGATTGTTGACATGCACTGCTCAACTGCTTAGGCTGGCTCACCGATAAAGAAGTCGTCCCCGGGCAGCTGGTACGGGAGAGGGCTCAAAAAGGAGACAACGTGGTTAATCACAAACGCCGCAAAGGCTTGCTGAAACTACTCGCCGAACATAGCGTGGCGAGCGTCGACCAATTGGTCGGCTGGCTCAATTCCTCGCCGGCGACGGTGCGGCGCGATATCGCCTGGCTGGCCGAGCGCAGCCTGCTGGTGCGCACCCGCGGCGGCGCCGAGAGCCTGCCGCAAAAAAAACAGCGCACGTTTGCGCTGTCGGGCGAAACCTTTCAAAACAACCTGGACCGCTGCGCCGCACAAAAGCGCGCCATCGCCCGCCACGCCTGCGGCCTGTGCGCCGATGGCGACACCATCATCATCAATGGCGGCACCACCACCTACCGAATGGTCGAGTTCCTGGTCGACAAGCGGCTGAAAATCCTCACCAATTCCTTCCTGATGGCCGAGCGCCTGCTGATGTCCAGCGAGAATGAAATCATCCTGCCCGGCGGCAAGGTGTATCGCGAGCAAAACGTCATCCTGAGTCCCTTCGACAACGACATCAGCCAGCATCATTACGCGGGAAAAATGTTCATGGGCGTATACGGCCTGTCGATGCTGGGCTTGATGGAAGCGGATCCCCTGCTGATCCAGGCCGAGAAACGCCTGATCAGCCAGGCCGAGGAGTTGATTGTCCTGGCCGACAGTTCCAAGTTTGCCAGGAAGGCAGGCCTGATCCTGTGCGGCCTGAACCGCGTGTCCTGCGTCATCACGGACACGGGCGCTTCGGACGCGGCCGTGCAGATGCTGGAGCAGTCGGGCGTCAAGGTACTGGCCGTGGCCCCCGAGGCGATGGCGGCGCCGCTGTCGCCGGCGGAGCAGGCATGGCAAGAGCAATAGGCAATACCTAGTCAGTGGCAAAAACAGAGGGCTGGAGACATGGTGTCTACCGCCCCGGCAGCAACAATAAAAAAGGAGACGCGGCATGAAATTGAACAAAATGATGGTGACGGCATTGAGCATGTGCATGATCGGCTGCCTGGCCGCCAGCGCGCAGGCGGCGGAAAAAATCAAGATCGCCATGGTCGTCAAGAGCCTGGGCAACGGCTTCTTCGACGCCGCCCACGAAGGGGCGAACGAGGCGGCCAAGCAGCTGGGCGACGTGGAAGTCATTTACACGGGCCCCACCACGGCGACGGCGGAAGGGCAGATCGAAATCATCAGCTCGCTGATCAGCCAGAAGGTCAGCGCCATCGTCATTTCCGCCAACGATGCGAATGCGCTCGTGCCGATCACCAGGAAGGCCATGCAGCGCGGCATCAAGGTCATTTCCTTCGACAGCGGCCTGGCCAAGGAGGGGCGTTTGATGCAGCTGAACCCGTCCAGCCCCGCGCTGATCGGCCAGAAACAGATTGAAATGGCGGCCGACGCCATCGGCGGCACAGGCGACATCGCCATCCTGTCGGCCACGGCGCAGGCGACGAATCAGAACATCTGGATCGGCGAAATGAAAAAGACGCTGGCCCAGCCTGCGTACGCCAAAATCAAGCTGGTGGCCACCGTGTATGGCGACGACCAGTCCGACAAGAGCTACCGCGAAGCGATCGGCTTGTTGCGCAGCAACCCGAATCTGAAAGCCATCATCGCGCCGACCACCGTGGGCATCAATGCGGCCGGCAAGGCCGTGGTCGACGAGAAACTCGTGGGCAAGGTGTATGTGACGGGTCTGGGCTTGCCGTCGGAAATGGCCGGCCACGTGAAGAGCGGCGCCGTGAAAAGCTTTGCTATCTGGAACCCGATCGACCTCGGCTACGCCGCCACGTATGCCGCCCATCAATTCGTCACCGGCAAGGCCAGCGGCAAGCCGGGCGAGAGCATCGCCGTCGGCCGCATGGGCAAGCTGACACTCGATGCGGGCGGCGAAGCGGCGCTGGCGCCGCCGTTCACCTACAACAAGGATAACGTCGACAAGTTCTCGAAGATATTCTGATTTGTTTGTGTACCGACGGCCGTAGGTCGGATCAGGCGCGAAGCGCCGTAATCCGGCATCACCGGTAAAGCCAACAATGTTGTCGGGTTACGCGCTGGCGCGCTAACCCGACCTGCGAATATCTCTCAAGTGTGAATGGCTATGTCACAGAATCCCCCTATTGCGCAGAACGCGGCGCCGGTGTTGCGCCTGCACGGCATCTGCAAGCACTTCCATGGCGTCACCGCGCTGAAAGACGTGGCGCTGACGGTACGCGCCGGTGAAGTCATGGCGCTGATCGGTGAAAACGGCGCCGGCAAGTCGACCCTGGTCAAGACCCTGACGGGCATTTATCAACCGGATGCGGGCAGTATGGAACTGGGCGGCAAGGCTGTGCTGTTTTCCAATCCGCAAGACGCGATGGATGCCGGCATTACCGCCGTGCACCAGGAAACCATGATGTTCGACGAACTGACGGTGGCCGAAAACATCTATATCGGGCGCCAGCCGCAAACGGGTTTCCCGCCACGCATAGACTGGCCACGCATGGCGGCCGAGGCCGAGCAGATCTTCGCGCGCCTGGAAGTGCAGCTGCCGGTGCTGGCCAAGGTGAAGGAACTGAGCGTGGCGCAGCGCCACTTCGTGGAAATCGCGCGCGCCCTGTCGCAAGAGGCGCGCGTGGTGATCATGGACGAGCCCACCGCCTCGCTGTCGCAGCGCGAAATCCATGAGCTGTACCGCATCATCGCCCAGCTGCGCGCGGCGGGCACGGCGGTGATTTTCATCTCGCACAAATTCGATGAAATCTTTACCGTCGCCGACACCTATACGGTGCTGCGCGACGGCCATTTCGTCGCCGCCGGCGCACTGGCCGACATCAGCGAGCCGCAGCTCGTGTCGCTGATGGTCGGGCGCACCATTCAGCAAGTGTTTCCCAAGGTCGATGTCCCCCTGGGGCCAACCTTGCTGGAAGTGTCGCAACTGTGCCATGCGACGGAATTTCACGACGTCAGTTTCTCCGTGCGGCAAGGCGAAATCGTCGGCTTCTACGGCCTGGTCGGCGCGGGCCGCTCGGAAGTGATGCAAGCGCTGTTCGGTCTGACCGAGGGCGTGCGCGGCACGATCGCCATCGCCGGCGAGGAAGTGCGCATCGGCTGCGCCAGCGACGCCATCCGGCACGGCATCGCGTATGTGCCCGAAGACCGCCAGCACCAGGGCGCGCACCTGTCGATGTCCATCGTGCAAAACATCACCTTGCCGATTCTGGACAGCATCGGCTTTTTCCTGCGGCCACGGCGCGCGCAAGAGACGGCCATCGCGCGCCACCTGAGCGAGCAGCTGGAATTGAAAGCCAGCCACTTTACGCAGATGGTGTCGGAATTGTCGGGCGGCAATCAGCAAAAAGTCGTGCTGGCCAAGTGGCTGGCCACCAAACCCCGCGTGATCATTCTCGATGAACCTACCAAGGGCATCGATATCGGCTCCAAGGCGGCCGTGCACCGCTTCATCAGCGAGCTCGTCACGCAAGGCCTGTCCGTGATCCTCGTGTCGTCCGAGCTGCCCGAAGTGCTGGGCATGGCGGACCGCATCGTGGTCATGCACCAGGGCCATATCCACCGCGTCTTTCCGCGCGCCCAGGCGACCCCGGAAAACGTCGTCGCCGCCGCGTCCGGCAGCGGCCATCCGATCGAGGAATTGACATGCGCTATCTGAAGCAACGTGAAATCCAGCTGGCACTGCTGATCGTGCTGCTGGTGCTGCTGGTGGGCCTGCGCTCGCCCGTTTTCCTGACTCCGGGCAGCCTGGCCAACCTGCTCACCGACAGTACCTTGCTGATCATGCTGGCGCTGACGCAGATGTTCGTCATCATCACGCGCGGCATCGACCTGTCGGTGGCGTCCAATTTGGCGCTGTCGGGCATGCTGTCGGCCTTGCTGGCCGTGCAGTATCCGCACTTGCCGCTGCCGCTGGTGGTGCTGGCGGCGCTGGGCATCGGCCTGCTGCTGGGCCTGATCAACGGTTACCTGATCGGCTACCTGGACCTGCCGCCCATCGTCGTGACCCTGGGCACCATGAGCGTGTACCGGGGCCTGGTATTCGTGCTGTCGGGCGGCGCCTGGGTATCGTCGCACCAGATGCCGGCCGCCTTCATCGACTTTCCGCTGGCGCGCCTGCTGGGCGTGACCCACCTCGTGTGGATCGCGCTGGCGGCCATCCTGGCAACCTGTTTCCTGGCCCGCTACACGCGCTTCGGCCGCGACCTGTATGCGATCGGCAACCAGCCGCAGGCGGCCCGCTATGTCGGCATCGCCACGGCGCGCCGGCTGCTGTGGACGTATGGCCTGTCGGGCCTGATGGCAGGCCTGTGCGGCTATCTGTGGGTGGCGCGCTACGCCGTGGCGTATTCGGAAATCGCGTATGGCTTTGAATTTACCGTGATCGCCGCCTGCGTGATCGGCGGCATCAGCATCGCCGGCGGCGCCGGCACGGTGGGCGGCGCGGTGCTCGGCTCGCTGTTTTTGGCCGTCATCAACAATGCCTTGCCCATCGTCAAGGTCTCGCCCTTCTGGCAAAGCGCGCTGACAGGGATCGTGATCCTCACGGCCGTGCTGCTCAATGCGCGCGGCACCAGGAACATGGGCCGCCAGATCTTGCCGCTCACGCTGCAAGCCCCCTCGACCCGCAGGAGCGCCGCATGAACGCCACCTCACAGACCTTGCATAGCGAAGCGCCGGACAGCGTACCCGTGCGCTCGCGCTACACCATCCTCGACCGCAAGGCGCACCGTCTGGGCCAGTATTTTGCCCATTGGGAAGCGTTATTGGCGCTGCTGCTGATCGCCGTGTTTGCGGCCAACAGCGTGCTGCTGCCGAATTTCCTCGACGCCTACAATCTGGCCGACAGCACCTTCAACTTCAGCGAGAAGGCCCTGATCGCGCTGCCGATGGCCTTGCTGATCATTTGCCGCGAAATCGACATTTCCGTCTCCGGCATCCTGGCGCTGTCCTCGGTGGCGATGGGGTTTGCGCATCACCACGGCGTGCCGCCGCAAGGCTTGCTGTTCGTCGCGCTGGCCATGGGCGCCCTCTGCGGCTGCCTGAACGGCGTGCTGGTCACGCGCTTCGCCCTGCCGTCGATCGTCGTGACGATCGGCACCGTGGCCCTGTTCCGCGGCCTGGCCAGCGTGATCCTGGGCGACCAGGCCTACACCGGCTATCCACCATTGCTGATCGACTGGGGGCAAGGCTATTTCTTCGACATCGTGCCGCGCCCCTTCGTCATCTTGCTGGTGTTTTGCGCGCTGTTTGCCGTGCTGCTGCATGCGACCAGCTGGGGCCGGCGCATCTTTGCCATCGGCTGCAATCCGGGCGCGGCGCGCTTTTCCGGCGTGGCCGTGGACCGCTACCGCTTCGCCCTGTTCGTGGCCACCGGCGCCATGGCGGGCCTGGCTGCCTGGCTGCTGACGGGACGCATCGGCAGCACGCGCCCGAACATCGCCATGGGCTGGGAACTCGAAGTGATCACCATGGTAATCCTCGGCGGCGTGAGCATCGCCGGCGGCAAGGGCAGCATCGGCGGCGTGCTGCTGGCCGTGCTGCTGCTGGGCATGGTCACGTATGGCCTGGCGCTGCTCAATATTCCGGGCGTCATCATGACGATTGTCGTCGGCATCTTGCTCTTGATCACGATTGCACTGCCGCGCCTGTTGAACCGCAAGCACACACGGAAATAAACCATGCAACAGATCGCTTTCAAGATGCAGTTGAAACCCGGCCATGCCGCCGAATACCAGCGCCGCCACGACGCCATCTGGCCCGAGCTGGCCAGCCTACTGCAGGAGTCCGGCGTGCGCGACTACAGCATCTTTCTCGATGAGGAGACGGGCGCGCTGTTCGCCGTGCTGCGCCGGGTGGACGGCCACATGATGGAGGCGCTGCCGCAGCATCCCGTGATGCGCCGCTGGTGGGCGCACATGGCCGACCTGATGGAAACCCAGGCCGATGCGTCGCCCGTCGCCGTGCCTTTAACCCCCATGTTTCACCTCGCGTAAGGACGGCCGTGACCATCGACGCCACCGTAGTACTCGATATCGGCAAGACCAATGCCAAGCTGACCCTGCTCGACGCCGCCGGCGCCATCCTGGCCGAAGAGCGCCGCCCGAACAGCATCGTGCACGCAGGGCCGTACCCGCACCACGATACGGAGCGCCTGTGGGACTGGCTGCAAACGGGCCTGGCCGCCTTTGCGCGCCTGGCGCACGTCACCGCCATCGTGCCCGTCACGCACGGCGCCACGGCGGCGCTGGTCGACGATGCCGGCCTGGTGCTGCCCATCCTCGACTATGAATCGACCTTGCCCCAATCGCTGGCGGCCGAGTATGCCAGCTTGCGGCCCGCGTTCGGCGACAGCCTGTCGCCGCAATTGCCCTGCGGCCTGAACCTGGGCTTGCAACTGTTCTGGCTCGCCAGAACCTACCCACAGGAATTTGCCCGCGCGCGCCATATCCTGACCTATCCGCAATACTGGGCCTGGCGGCTATCGGGCGTGGCCGCCAGCGAAGTGACCTCGCTCGGTTGCCATACGGATTTGTGGCAGCCGCAGCAAGGGGCCTATTCGTCGCTGGTGGAGACCATGGATTGGGCGCCGTTGTTTCCCCCACTGCAAGCGGCATGGACGGCGCTGGGACCGGTGCTGCCGCAGTGGCGCGAGAGCAATGGCTTGCTGCCCGATTGCCAGGTGCTGTGCGGCATCCATGACAGCAATGCCTCGCTGCTGCGTTATCTCGATGCGCAAGAGCAAGCCCAGTCGCGCACGGTCTTGTCGACCGGCACCTGGGCCATTGCCGCCGCCTTGGGCGCGCCCCTCGGCCGGCTCGATGAAACGGCCGACATGCTGGCCAATGTGCATGCGCTGGGCCACCCCGTGGCCTGCATGCGCTTCATGGGCGGGCGCGAATTTGCCGTGCTGGCGGGCCGCGAACCTCAAGTGTGCGGCGTGGACGATATCGCCCGCCTGGTCAAGCAGGGTAGCCTGGCGCTGCCCTGTTTTGCCGAGTCCGGCGGCCCCTTCGTCGGGCAGGCGGGGCGCATCGCCGGACCGGCGCCACGTACGGCCCAGGAACGCTATGCGCTGGCCACCCTGTATTGCGCGCTGATGAGCGATTATTGCCTGGACGCCCTTGAGGCGCAAGGGCCCGTCACGGTGGAAGGCAGCTTCACGGACAACCCGCATTTCGCCGCCCTGCTGGCGGCCTTGCGGCCAGGGCAGGAAGTGAGCGTGTCGCAAGACGCCAGCGGCACGACGTGCGGCGGCTGGATGCTGCACCGCTGGGGCGAGGTACCGGCGATGGGGGCGACGCTGGAGCCCATGATGGAAGTGAATGGTTTAACCGCGTACCGTGCGCAATGGAGGGCGATTTGCAGGTCGGATTAGGTCCGCAGGACCGTCATCCGACAACACCAGTGCAGGTGTAAACGAAAAATGCCCTGTCCGCAGACAGGGCAACCCGGAGTAAAGTACAGCGCGAGGGGATTAACCGGCGGCTTTGACTTTCAGCTCGTTCTTGATTTCTTTCACGCCGCTCACGGAAGCGACGATCTGCACGACGCGGTCACCCGCTTCGGCGCTCGGCACGTCGCCCGACAGGACGACCACACCTTGCTGGGTTGCTACCTTGACTGGCAGGGCAGCGGCTTGCGCATCGGCGCTCAGGGCGGCCTTGGCCGAGGAAGTGATGGTTTCATCAGGGACGGCTGCGGCAGCGTTGGCGGCCACGACGGTGTCAGCAGGAGCTTGTGCTTTTGGTGCGGAGTCAGCGGCATGCGAAGCGGTGATCGAGGCGCCCGACAGAACGATAGCGGCAACCAGGGTATTGAACAGTTTCGATGTTTGCATGGTAGTTCCTCTCAATGAAGTTAAAAGCTTCTTACTTGGATAAAGCAACACTTTGAAGCGTCACATCTACCCATACAGCAAGCGCCGTGCCAGCTTTTAAATTTCCTTGAAAATCAATGACTTACATTCGATCTCGATTTTTCCCGCCCGTTTTGCGGCGATCTGGCCCGGAAAACAGGGCTTTTTGTCGCCTGGCAGCGACAGCTTGTGGCAAGACCGTCAATGTTTTACGCCAAACCCCTGATTTTTAACGCTTTATTTTTGTCGCTATTCAGCGACAGGGTCGCCATCGGCCCGGAACAGGGCCGGCGTCAGCTCGTATTTCTGCAATAAGCGGTAGAACTCCGTGCGGTTGCGGTCGGCCAGGCGGGCCGCATCGGCCACGTTGCCGTCCGTCAGGCGCAGCAGCTGAATCAGGTAGTCGCGCTCGAAGCGCTGCTTGGCTTCGTTGTAGCTGAGCGCTTCCAGGGACGGCACGCGCAGCGCGCGCTGCACCAGGGACAAGGGCACCAGCGGCGCCGTGGCCAGCGCGCACACTTGCTCGACGACATTGACCAGCTGGCGCACGTTGCCGGGCCATGGCGCGGCCACCAGGGCCGTCAAGGCATCGGGCGCGAAGCCGTTCAACGGTTTTTGATACTTGGCCGCCAGTTTCTGCAGGAAATGGTTCGCCAGCAAGGCGATGTCTTCGCGGCGCTCGGCCAGCGGCGGCAAGGTCAAGGTCACGACGTTGAGCCGGTAATACAAGTCTTCGCGGAATTGCCCTTCGGCCATTGCCACGTCGAGGTCGCGGTGCGTGGCCGACAAGAGCCGCACGTCCACCGGACGCGTCTGGTCGGCACCGACGGGGCGCACGGCCCGCTCCTGCAGCACCCTCAGCAGTTTCACCTGCAGCGGCAGCGGCATGTCGCCGATCTCATCCAAAAACAGGGTGCCGCCATCGGCCGCCTGGAACAAGCCTTCGCGGTTGCCGACGGCGCCCGTAAACGAACCCTTCACGTGGCCGAACAGTTCCGATTCCAGCAGCTGCTCGGGAATGGCGCCGCAGTTGACGGCGATGAACGGCGCCTTGGCGCGGCGGCTGGCGTTGTGCAGCGCGCGCGCCAACAACTCCTTGCCCGTGCCGCTGGGACCGCGTATCAAGATGCTGGCATCGGACCCGGCCACCAGCTTGGCTTCGGCCAGCAGCTCGGCCATCTGCGAACTGCGGCTGATCAGCTCGGCACGCCAGCTCTCGTCGCCGGACGCTTGCGCCGGCATGACGGTGGACAAGTTGATCGCATACGCCACTTTTTCCATCAGCAGCTTGCCATCGAACGGTTTCGTCAGGTAGGCAAACGCGCCGCGCGCCGTCGCGTCGACGGCGTCGGGAATGGTGCCGTGGGCCGTCAACAAGATGACGGGCAGGGCCGAATGCTGGCGGCGGATTTCATCGAACAGGGCCAAGCCATCGCGACCCGGCAATTGCACGTCGGTAATGACCAGGGCCGGCAACTCCACGGCCAGGCGCGCCAGCGCCGCTTCCGCGCTGCCCACGGCCGTCACCCGGTAGTTACCCGCCTTGAGGCGGATGGTCAGCAGGCGCAGCAGGTCGGGATCATCGTCGACCAATAAGATGTGGGCGTGCTCGCTCATTTCGGCGCTCCCGCAGCAGGGCGCACGGACAGGCTGCGCTCGATGTTTTTCAGCGCCTCGAGTTTTTCATTGAGCAAGTCGATGCGGCGCTGGGCGTCGCGCAACTGCGTGTTGAGCTTGTCGATGCTCTCTTCCTGGCGGCGCAGTTCCGCATACTGGCTGCCCAGCAATTGCGCCAGCGGCGCCAGCAGTTGCGCATCCTTGCTCGTGGCCGTGGCCAGCGGTTCCAGCGAGGCTTGCGCGCGGGCCAGATCGCCGGGGCCGCGCAAGGCCGCTTGCAGCATGGCACGACGTATGGTGTTGTGCGGCGCATGGTCGGCTTTCGCCAGGTCCAGCTGCGCTTTTACCAGTTCCGACGGCGTCATCAGGCGCAGGGCGCTTTGATACGCGAGCAGTTCGGTCAGCTGGGGATCGGCCACCACCACGACGCGCGGCGGCGTTTGCACGAGCACGGGCGTCTGGACGGGGGGCTTGGCGGCGCAAGCGCCCAACAGCAATGCGCAGGCGGCCATGGCGGCCAGGGAAATTCTCGTCATCATAAGGGCAGTTCTATCCGAAAATGCGCGCCGGCGGGGCGCGGTAAAAGAGTGACGCTGCCATCGTGGGCGGCGATATATTCGCGCACGATGGACAGGCCGATGCCATTGCCGTTACGCGCGCCGGCCGCCTGGCGCACTCCCTGGTAAAACGGTTCAAAAATACGCGCGGCATCCTCGGGCGCCACGCCGGCGCCCTCGTCGATGCAGTCGATGCGCACGCGGCCGCCTGCGCAAGACAGGGCAAACCGCACGGTGCCGCCTTCCGGGCTGAAGCGCACGGCATTCGACAGCAAATTCGCCAGGGCCGTCGCCAGCTTGTCGCGGTCGGCCTGCACGATCAGGGATACACCCTGCACCTCGACCGTCAAACGGCGCGCCAGCCATTGCAGGCGCTGGCCGGCCACCACATCTTGCAGCAAGACCAGCAAATCGACCTTGCTGTGCGCCAAGTGCTGGGCGTCAAAAGCGGCGGTATTGTAGCGCAGCAAGTCCTCGATTTGCGTTTGCAGGGACGCCGTGTTTTGCTGCAGGATGCCGGCGATTTCGCGCTGGCTATCGCTAAGCTTGCCTGCCACCTCGTCTTCCAGCAAGGCCACGCCTTCGCGCAGGGCCGCCAGCGGGGTTTTCAGCTCGTGGGAAATATGGCGCAAAAAACGTTCCTTGTCGGCATCGAGATCGGCCAGGCGCTGGCGCAGCCAGTCCAGCTGCTGGCCCAGGCGGCGCGTGTCGGCCGGGCCGCCGACGACGATGGGCTGGTCGTAGCGCTTGTCACCGAGGCGCTCGATGGCCGTCTCGATGCGGCGCAGCGGACGCGACAGCAGGAAGCCGAAGCAGGTGGCCAGCACGGCCGCCAGCAGCACGGCGCCGCCGACCAGCACGCCCAGCAGGCGGCGCTGGCGTTCCAGCTCGGCCAGCAGGGCATCGTTGCGGCTGCCGATTTCCGTCTTGCTTTCGCGCGCCAGGCTGTCATTGATCTGCGTCATGCGGGCAAACGCGCGGTACACGACGGCGTGGCCATCGCGCTTGCGGCGCTTGCCTGCCTGTAACACTTCCCACGCCGATTGCGCCTGCACCGTCCATTCGTCGGCCAGCTGGGGAGCGAACTCGGGCGTGGCCCGGTTCAGCACTTGCAGCGCCGCCGTCGCTTCGTCGCGGGCCGCCGCGAAGCGCTCGCGGAACACGGGGTCGTCCAGCACGAGGAATTGGCGCGCGCTGCGTTCCATGGCCAAGGTGCGCTCGGACAGGCGCTGCGACTGTTCCGTCAGGGCAATCGCCTGCGCCGCCGTCTCGCGCCCCAGCCGCGCCAGGTGTTCGAGGGTCAGCAGGGCTTGCACGGAGGTGGCAGTCAAAATGCCCGTCGTCAAAATGAAGGCGGCAAATAACAGTTGGCGAAAGGAAAGTCGGGACAAGGTAAGCGCCTTCGGTTCAGTCTGGAATGCAAAAGGCGCATGGTACGCTAAGCCTCCATTGCGGGGCGCCAGCTGTCAAAAATAGCCGATTTGGCAACCTTGTTGCTTTTGCGCCCGACAAGCAAGCGTCGGCGGCGGCGCGCAGATACTCCTAGTACAATAGGGAAAAACTTCATACAGGCATCAAAGTGGCCCCCAGCCCTGGCATTGCGCCACTTTGCCCCCACATGTGATGCAGCCCCACCGACACTCCGAATCACCTACCGCAGAGATCCCATACCGCATGAGCACATTTGAAAAAGTCAGCAGCAGCTTCATTCCAGTCTTGCAGGCAACCATCGAGCAATATGTCGAGCCAGCAACGGGCATGCGCCATATCCACATGCATACCGAGCAGGCTGAGATGGTGTTCCTGGTGGCCTTTCCCACTGTGCCCGAAGTGAGCGACGGACGCGCCCACATCCTTGAACACCTGGCCTTGTGCGGCTCGTCGCGCTACCCGGTGCGCGATCCGTTCTTCTCGATGCTGCGCCGTTCGACGGCCACGTTCATGAATGCGATGACCTATGCAGACCGCACCGTGTATCCGTTCGCCAGCACCGACCGCAAGGATTTCTTCAACCTGCTCGACGTCTACCTCGACGCGGCCTTCTTCCCGAACCTCGATTACCTGAATTTCCGCCAGGAAGGCTGGCGCCATGCGTTCGAAGGCGACAAGCTCGTGTACCAGGGCATCGTCTTCAATGAAATGAAGGGCGCTTTCAACAGCCCCATGCGCGCGCTCGACAGCGGTATCGCCAGCGCCTTGCTCAAAGGCACGACGTATGAAGTGGAATCGGGCGGCGATCCGCTCGACATCCCCGAGCTGACGCATGACATGCTGAAAGCATTCCACGCCAGCCACTATCACCCTTCGCAAGCCGTGATCATGACCGCCGGCAATATCGAAGCGTCGGCCGTGCAGGAGCAAGTCGCCGAGCGCGTGCTGTCCAAGCTCAACGGTTTCTCCGAACGCCGCCTGCCGCAGCTGGCGCCCGCGTGGGCCGCGCCGCAGGAAAACATCGTCAAAATTCCGTCGCAGGAAGCGCGCGACGATGAGTTCGGCCTGCAATTCGCCTGGCTGATGGGTGAGTCGAGTGACCCCATCGCCTATTACCACGCGCATTTGCTGTCGCACGGCTTGCTCGGTGAATCGTCGGCGCCCGTCATGCGCGCCATGGAATCGGCCGGCTATGGCCGTCCATCGGACATGAATGGCCGCGACGCGGGCATCCGCCAGATGGTGTTCCACATCGGCATGGAAGGTTTGACCAAAGAACAGATCGCCGATGCGCACCAGCGCATCTGGACGGCACTGGAAGAGACGGCGGAAGAGGGCATTCCTGCCGCCGTGCTGCACGCGGCCTTGCGCGACATCAAGTACAGCCAGCGCGAAATCAGCAGCGGCCGCATGCCTTACGGCCTGGGACGCTTGCTGCACGCCTTGCCGCTGGCTATGTATGGCGGCGACGTGATGGACGCCTTCGACAATGCGGCGATTCTGGAAACGCTGGAACAGCAGATCGAAGACCCGGCCTTCTTCAAGCAGCTGGTGCGCGAGCTGATCGCCAACCCGACCCGCTTGACGACGCACGTGGTGCCTGACAGCGCCTACTTCACGGCCCGCGCCGCCCAGGAAGACGCCAAGCTGGCGGCCCTGCAGGCGACGCTGACGGATGCCGAGCGCGAGCACATCGTAGCCGAGTCCGCCGCGCTGGAAGCGCATCAGCAACTGCCATCGAATTCCGAAGTCTTGCCGCGCATCCGTCCTGGCGACGTCAGCGCCTTGCCGCGTCCGGCCCTGCCGATTCCTGCCGCCGTCGACGGCGCCGTGGCGTTCAGTATCGCCTCGAACGGCATCAGCTATGCCAACGTACTGTACGACGTGTCGAACTTGCCGGAAGCGTCGTGGCCATGGCTGCGTTTGTACACGGACCTGGCGCCGGAACTGGGCGTGGGCGACATGTCGTTCGACGACGCCAGCGCCTGGCGCCAGAGCATGGTGCCCTCGTTCCACATCGGCCTGGAAGCCATTCCCCGCCCGCAACAAGCGATGCGCGTGGAACTGTCGTTCTCGGCCAGCGGCTTGCGCGAAGAACACGCGGCGATCGCTGCCGTGCTGTCGGCCTGGATCGCCAAGCCCCGCTTCGATGAAGAAGAGCGCCTGGCTTTCCTGATCGAAAGCCTGGTGCAAGACAAACTCTCCAGCCTGGCCGAGTCCGGCAACCGCTACGCCATGCTGGCCTCGGCAGCACCGCTGTCGCCCACGCGCCGTTTCGACGACATCGTCGGCGGCCCGGCCGCCTTGCCGTTCTACCGCCGCTTGCAGCAGCTGAGCAAGACGTCCGCAGGCTTGCAGGAAATCGCGCGTGAACTCGACACCCTGCACGCGCACATCATCGCCCAGCAACCGACCGTGCTGTGCGCCGGCCTGGAGCAGGATGGCATCACCCTGGCCCGTTTGCTGGAATTGCCGGCAGCGACCACAGATGCCATCGCACCGGCGGAAACCGTCGCACCTGCCGCTTTGCCGCTGGCCAATACGGCCCTGCATGCGACAAGCCAGATCAACCATTGCTTCATTTCCTGGGCCGTGCCGGGCGTGCACAATCCGGACGCTTCGGCCCTAGCCGTGGCCGCCGAACTGATGACCAACCAGGTGCTGCATACGGCCCTGCGTGAAAAAGGCGGCGCCTATGGCGGCAGCGCCAGCTATGCGGCCGGTGCCGGCACCTTTACATTGAGTTCCTACCGCGATCCGCGCCTGGCCGGCACGTTCGCCGACTTCGGCGCGACCCTCGACCAGATCCTCGACGGCGATTTCTCGCAGGAACAAGTGGAAGAAGCCATCATCTGCGTCATCAAGGGCCTCGACAAGCCGCATTCGCCGTACGCGGAAGCGCTGACGGCGTGGAACATGCAACAGCGTGGCACGACGGAAGCCGTGCGCCAGCAGTTCCGCACCGGCGTGCTCAATTGCACCCTGGAGCAGATCAAGGCCGTCACGCGCACCTGGCTAAAAAACGGCCAGCCGAGCCGCGCCGCGTTTGCGGGCAATACGACGCAGGATCTGGCCGGGCTGGAAGTGGTGGATTTGCTGGCGCTGGCCAGCTAAGCCGGGCAGCCTAGTCAGGTCGGATTACGTGGCGAGCCGCCGCTAATCCGACACCACCACGGGCCAACAATGTTGTCGGATTACGTGCGGCCCTGCCGCGCTAATCCGACCTACGATGCTATTGGGGGAGAGAATTAGGTTCCATATACATCAACTCCCACTGGTGTCCATCCGGATCCTGGAAACTGTGTCCATACATGAAGCCGAAATCCAGCGGCTCCTTGTAGATGCTGCCGCCCGCCTGGACGGCCTTCGCCACCAGCTCATCGACTTCGCCGCGGCTCTCTGCCGACAAACACACGAGCACTTCCGTCGCCACCTTGGTGTCGCACAGCTGCTTGGGCGTAAATTGCTTGAATTTGTCGTGCGTCAACAGCATGACGAAAATGTCGTCGGCAACGATCATGCACGTCGCCGTTTCATCGGTGAAATGGGCATTGAAACTGAAGCCCAGCGCCGTGAAAAACGCGACGGAACGTTCCAGCGACTGGACGGGCAGATTGACAAAGATTTTGCGGGCCATCATGTCTCCTTGTGGGTCGTATGAGTATGTGCTGCCCGCCGATTCTACACCGGCTATTCAGCCCTTCGCGCGCGCCACGGTCTTCGGCGCGTAGCCGAAATAGCGGCTGAACGCGGCGCTGAAATTGGCCGGGTGGCGATAGCCGGTTTGCCAGCCCGCCTGCGCCACCTGGCAACCATTTTCCAGCAGTAACTTTGCCCGCTGCATGCGCAGCGCCAGCAGGGTGCGCTGCGGGCTGTCGTTGTAGCGGTAGCGCCATCCCTGCTTGAGTTTGAACAAGCTCAGCCCCGCCTGCGCGCACAGGTAATCGAGCGTCAGTTCCTGCGCCATCTGTTCCTGCATCAGCGCGTGCACGCGTTCCAGTCTGGCGATATCGGTCTCGGACCAGCGCGGCACGGCAGAGGGCGCCGGCCGCAGTGCCCGCAGCTGTTCCGCCAGCAGGCTGAGCACGCCGATATGCACGGCCAGCGGGTCCGTCGCGCGCAGCAACGCGCGGGCGTGCTGGGCGCAGGCCGCCGTCGTGGCCGCATGCGCCAGCTGGCGCGCGCCGCCGTCGGGCAGCAGGGGCGCCAGGCCTTCCGGCCAGTAGCGCGCCAGCGCTTCTTCACCCACCAGCACGCGCAATTGCGCCGCCCGCTGATTCGCCTCGAACCGGCGCTCGCCGCTCGTGTGGCGAAACGCCGTCACCGTCGTATGGCCGCCCCGGAAACGCAACTGTTCGCCATCGCGCGTAACGTAGGCGGACGCGCCTTCCAGGCCGATGGTGATCACCATGCCGCCCGCGTCCTCATGCTTCGATTGCTCGACGAGCGCCAGCCGCGGGCGGTAATCGGAATGCACAAGCAGCAAGCCCTGGTCGACCTGGCGCTGGTCGGCGCGGCACTCGCCCATGCCCGGGTCCAGCTGGCGCCGCGTCCAGCCTGCCGCTTCCCTGTCCTGTTCCATCATCGCTCCTCCCTGTCCTTGCGCGCCGTCGCGCATACGAAATGCGCCGTACCGCATACAAATGCAAATGATAATTATTCTCATTGTTGCATAAAATAGCTTCCATGCCCATCTCGCCGAAAGGAAGCACCATGCCGTTCACGTCGCAACACACTTTGCAACCGTACTGGGACCTGGCCGTCGCGCCCGTGCAGGCGGACGGGCTGGCCGCCGCCCTGGAACTGGGCATTTTCGATGTGCTGGCCACACCGCACACGCCGGCGCAGCTGGCCGACACCCTGTCGCTGCATGCGCCCCACACGGCGCTGCTGCTGGAACTGCTCTGGAGCATGCAGCTGCTGGAGCGCGACGGGGCCGACGCGGATGCCCAGCGCTACCGCTGCACGGCCGCCACCTTGCAGTATTTCTGCCGCAACTCCGTGGCCTTTTGCGGCGACGCCTGGCTGTACCGGCTGCATGCGCTGCGCCACTTCGCGACGCAGCTCAGTACGCTGGTGCGCGACGGCGGCAAGGCGGCGCCGTACAGCACGGCCAATGGCATCAATTGGGCCGCCGCCGCGCAGCAGCAAATTGGCCAGGAACAACGCGCCGTCACCATGCGCGCGGCCCTGTCCGTGATGCAGCGCATCGCCCCGTTTGCGGACGGCAACACGCCCTTGCGCCTGCTCGACGTGGGCGGCGGGCCGGGCTGGGTTGCCATTGCGCTGGCGCAAGCCCATGCGGGCTTGCACGGCTGCGTTTTCGACTGGCCGGAAACGGTGGCTGTGGCAGCCGCCAACATCGCCCATGCGCAACTATCCGACCGCCTGGAAACGGCGGGTGGCGACCTGGGCTGCGACGATATCGGCAGCGGCTACAACCTGATCTGGTGCTCGTCCGTGCTGCATTTCGTGCCCGACATGGCGGGCGCCTTGCGCAAGATGCAGGCGGCGTTAAAACCCGGTGGCGTACTCGTCTGCGTGCAGGCGGAAATCGCTCCGGCGCCTGGCGATGCGGCGCGCGTGCTGCCATACTACTTGCCGATGCGCATGCTGGGCCGCACGGTGACACGGCACGGTGAATTGGCGCAGCTGCTGCGCGACACGGGCTGGAAGCAAGTGGAGCAATACGGCGCCAGCGATTTTCCCATGGCGCCCGTGCAGGTGCTGATTGCTCGTACCTAACAATTACCATTTAGTAATTATCTTTTTTATAGCAAAAAGGGATACAAATGCGCTAAGCTGTGCCAGCATTGATCGATGTCATCCGCAGCACTCTGCTGCCTCCACAGGGAATCCATCATGAGTCTACATATCGCAGGGAAAGTCGTTGTCATCACCGGCGCCAGCAGCGGCCTGGGCGAAGCCACGGCGCGCCATCTGGCCGCACTCGGTGCCAGCGTCGTGCTCGGTGCACGGCGCATGGATTTGCTCAATACCATCGCCGAGGAAATCACGGCGGCCGGTGGCCAGGCCGCCATCGCCCAGACCGACGTCACGGTGCCTGCCGACGTCAAGAATCTGATCGACACGGCCCTGGCCGTGTTCGGCAAAGTCGACGTGCTGATCAACAATGCGGGGCTGATGGCCATCGCCCCGATGAGCGCCTTGCAAGTCGACGAGTGGAACAACATGATCGATATCAACATCAAGGGCGTGTTGAACGGCATCGCCGCCGTCCTGCCGCATTTCCAGGCGCAAAACAGCGGCCATTTCATCAATATCTCGTCGGTGGCCGGACAAAAAGTCTTCAGCCCGGGCGGCACCGTCTACAGCGGCACCAAGTTTGCCGTCAGCGCCATTTCGGAAGGCTTGCGCCATGAGCTGGCGGCCAGCGGCGGCACCATCCGCACCACCACCATCTTGCCGGGCGCCGTGGACACGCCATTGAGCGAGGGCAGCAGCCACGCCGAGAGCGCCAAGGCCGTCAAGGAGTTCTACGAGATTGCCATTCCCGCCGATGCCGTGGCGCGCGCCATCGCGTATGCGATCGAGCAGCCGGACGACGTGAGCATCAATGAAATCGTGCTGCGCCCGACGGCGCAGGCGTTCTAAGCCGCATCTTGCTGCAGCGACTCGATGATCAGGCTGGCCAGGCGCTCGACGGGCGGCCTGGACACCTGTGACGCACGCAGCAGTTCCAGCGACAGCGGGGGCAGGGCAGGCAAGCCCGCCGCCACGTGATCGAGCGCGCGCACGGTTGAGGGCAAGCCCAGGCCCGTGCGCACCGTCACGCCCAGCCCGGCTGCGGCCGCCGCCCACAGGCCGGCCAGGCTGGGGCTGGTAAACGCCGTGCGCCAGGCGATGCCGGCCCGGTCCAGTGCCTGCGTGGCGCAGCGCTGGAACAGGCATTCGCGGTCAAACGCAATGAGCGGCAAAGGCTCGCCCGACTCGGGCCGCCAGGCCAGGCTGGACGAGGCGATCCAGCGCATGGCCGGTTCGGCAATATGCTGGCGCTGCTGCTGCGGATACTCGGCCACGTCGGCGATGCACGCGCCGCCCCACAGCAGGGCCAGGTCGAGCTGGCCCATGGCCAGCCCTTCCATCAAGGCCGTGTTGCGCGCCACGTGCGCCTCGATCCGCACTTTCGGATGCGCGCGGGCAAAACGTCCCAGCACGTCAGGCAGCAAGGCTTCGCCAAAATCCTCCTGCAAGCCCAGCCTGATCCAGCCTTCCAGTTCCGCGCCGCGCAAGGCGACGGCCGCCTCGTCGTTGAGTTCCAGCAGGCGGCGCGCATAACCGAGCAAGACTTCGCCGGCCGGCGTCAGCGCCAGTCCCCGTCCATCCTTGCGAAACAGGGGCATGCCCGCCTGCTCCTCGAGTTTTTTCAGCTGCGCGCTGACGGCCGAGGTGGAGCGGCCCACCTTGTCCGCCGCGCGGGCAAAGCTGCCCAGCTCGATGCCAGCCACATAGCTGCGCAGAAAGGCGATGTCAAAATTAAGCAAGCTCATGGCATCAATACAATCGTCCTGTTTTATGGGATGGTTTAACGTAAATTATCTGATATTCAGAATGATCGTACTGCGCAACACTGTCAGGGTCAACCACTTTCCTGTCCCTGCCATGAGCACCAATTGCCAAGCTGTTCCTGTTCCTGTCCCCGCCACCACGCCAGCGCTGGGCGAAGCCCACCGCTGGAAAGTACTGGCCGTCGGCGTGGCGGCCAATGCCACCTTTTCCGCCGCCGCCAATGGCATGCCGACCACGGCCATCTGGCTGCGCAGCGGCTATCACCTGAGCAATACGGAACTGGGGGTGGCGCTGGGCGCCATGGGCCTGGGCGTGGCCATGACCGAATTGCCGTGGGGCATGGCCACCGACCGCTGGGGCGACCGCCCCGTGCTGCTGACCGGCTTGCTGGGCACCATGCTGGCGCTGTTGACCTTGCTGCTGTGGATCACGCCCGCTGACGGCGCCGTGCCGCCCCTGTGGGCGCTGGCGGCCGGGCTGGCCCTGGTCGGCGTGCTGGGCGGCAGCGTGAATGGCGCCAGCGGCCGCGCCGTGATGCGCTGGTTCGGCCCCGGCGAACGGGGTTTCGCCATGAGCATCCGCCAGACGGCCGTGCCGTTCGGCGGTGGCCTCGGCGCCCTCGTCCTGCCCAGCCTGGCTTCACGCTATGGCTTCATGCCAGTGTTTGGCGCCCTGGCCCTCGTATGCGGCCTGTCGGCGTTTTTTACGTGGCGCTGGATGCATGAGCCCGATTTCTCCGCCGAGGCCGCCACGGGGCCGCACAACGCGCCCACGGGCCTGATGAAAGACCAGGCAACATCGCCCCTGAAAAACCGCAAGGTCTGGCGCATGGTGGCCGCCATCGGCTTGCTGTGCGTGCCACAGTTTGCCGTGCTCAGCTTTGCCACCGTGTTCCTGCACGATGACGGCCACCTGGGCCTGGCGGGAATCACGGCCGTGATGGTGGCCCTGCAGGTGGGCGCCATGGTGATGCGCATCTGGAGCGGACGCCACACGGACCGCCACGCAAACCGGCCCGCTTTCCTGCGCGGCGCGGCCCTGGTGGCGCTGGCTTGCTTCATTTTGCTGGGCATGCACGCCGGCTGCGAGGCGCCGGGCTGGCTGTTGATGGCCGCCGTGGTACTGGCCGGCATCGCCGTGTCCGCCTGGCATGGCGTGGCCTACACGGAGCTGGCCACGGAAGCGGGCGGCGCCAACGCGGGCACGGCGCTGGGCATGGCAAACACGGCCGTCTACGTGGGCTTGTTCCTCACGCCGATTGCCATCCCGCATTTGCTGGCGGCCAGCAACTGGCCCGTCGTGTGGTGGCTGGCGGGGCTGGTGGCGCTGCTGGCCCGCCCGCTGTTTCCGAAAGCTTAGGGTAGCGCCCTGATCCGGTAGACGCAGCGCATCGCATTGGCCAGCACGTGCTGCTCGCGCACGATGCTGGCGTTCGGCCCCACCACTTCCTGGAACAGCTGCAATTCGGAGCGGCAAAAGCCCTGGCAGGTGCGCGCGGCGGCACAGATGGGGCAGTGGTCTTCGATCAGCAGCCAGTCGTCGCCGTCCGCTTCCACGCGCGCCATATAACCCTCCTCGTCGCGCACGGCCGCCAGCTGCTGCAGCCGCGTGGGCAAGTCCGGCGCCGAGCACGCCAGCGCATACGCGCTGCGGCTTTCCTCTTCGCGCTGCGTGATGAGTTTATCCAGGCCCGCCTCGCCGAACAGCTGGCGCACGGAACCGATCAGCTTGATCGTCAGCTGCGCATGCGTGTCGGGAAAGCGCGCATTGCCCGCTTCCGTCAAGACCCAGTTCTGGCGCGGCCGGCCGGCGCCCGCCTGCGCTTCCTGCCTTCCTTCAATCAAGCCCACCGCCACCAGCTTTTGCACTTGCTGGCGCGCCGCCTCGCCCGTCATGTCCAGGGTCTTGGCCAGGGTCGCCGTGGAGACGGGTCCCTTGGTCTTGATGAAATACAGGATGCGCTCCGTCGTTTGCGGTGCCTCGCCATTATCCAAACGTTTACTTGTGTAATTCATTTCGCTCAACTATCATGGGGCCAGTTAACCAACTAATTGCTTGCATAATAGGCCGGTAGCTCCCCGCTGTCGAGGAGTTTCCACGTCTGCATGCCAGCAAGACACTCTTTGGACGGGATTCCCATGCAGCTGCAGCACTCTATCTGGCTGTTTCACGCCATTCTCGCTACCGGCCTGGCCACCTGGCTGACCCTGGCCGCCATCAACAACCTGCACGCCTTCCACGGCTCCGTCTGGGCCATCGGCAACACCATGCGCATGGACCCGCTGCGCCAGGATCCGACCATCCAGACGCCGCTGCTGCGCCGCGCGCTCACGTCCTTGACCCTGCACCGGCTGTCGCTGGGCGTGGTGCTGGCCTTGCAACTGCTGGCGGCCATCGCCGCCTGGACGGGCGTGGCGCTGTTCTTCGGCGCCTCGCTGACGCAGGCGCTGCCCTGGCTGAACCTGGCCTTGTGCGCCATGGCCGCCTTTTTGCTGCTGATGCACCTGGGCGGCCTGTGGTTCGGCTACTGGATCGCGCAGGAAGGCTTGCAGACGACGCACCTGGTGCTGCTGCTATGGACCATCGGCCTGTTCTTTCTTTTCAACGCGCAGCGGACCTGATCAGCCTCCGCTGCGCCTCTTCTTCCCAGTTGTAAAGGACTTCATCATGAATACGAAAATCGTCGGCGCCTGCGCGCTGGCCATCACCCTGGCCGTCGCGGGCGCCGCGCTCTATCCGCGCGCTGAATCACAAGCCACTGCGCATGCGGCCGATGCCGCCGCCTACCCTGCCACCAAGGTGGCGCTGGTGCCCGTCGTACTGGGCACGCAGGAGCGCTACTTCGCTGGCGTAGGCGAACTGGAAGCGGCGCGCCAGGTGCAGGTGGCGGCCGAGACGGGCGGGCGCATCACGCAGATCCGCTTCGCATCAGGGCAGAGCGTGGCGGCTGGCGCCATCCTCGTCCAGCTCAATGATGCGCCGGAACAGGCGGCCCTGCTGCGCCAGCGCGCGCAGCTGAAGAATGCGGAAAGCAGCCATGCGCGCACCGCGCAGATGGTCAAGGAAAAGGCGGCCACGCAGGAGCAGCTCGATAGTGCGCTGGCCGCGCGCGATGCGGCGCTGGGCGACGTGCGCCAGACGGAGGCGCTGATCGCGCAAAAGACCATCCGCGCGCCGTTCGCCGGACAGCTGGGCATCCGCAAGGTGCACGCGGGCCAGTACCTGAACGCGGCCGACACGGTGGCCAGCCTGATCGACACGCAGTCGCTGATGGTGAACTTCGCCCTCGATGAACAGAGCAGCGCGAAGCTGGCGCCAGGCCAGGCCGTGCAAGTGCTGGTGGATGCTTATCCCGATGACATCTTCACGGCCAAGATCAATGCCATCGATCCGCTGATCGCTCGTTCGCGCATGGTGCAGGTGCAGGCGGTGCTCGCCAATCCGCGCGGCGCGCTCAGAGCGGGGATGTATGCGAACGTGCGCGTGGCGCGCGAGGCGGGCCAGCAGCTGACGGTGCCGGAAACGGCCGTGACCTACAGCGCGTATGGCGACACGGTCTTCGTCGCGCAGCAGGAAGGAAAACAGCCGCTCACCGTCAAGCGCGTGGGCGTGAAACTGGGCGAGCGGGCAGGGGGCCGGATCGCCATCCTCGACGGCTTGCGCGAGGGCCAGCGCGTGGTCGCTTCGGGCCAACTGAAACTGGCCGATGGCATGGCCGTGCAAGCGGTCGCCAATACCCTGGACGAAGTAAAACGCGCCGCGCCCAAGGCCGGCTCGTAAAGGAAAGACATCACCATGAAATTTACCGATTTATTCGTACGCCGCCCCGTGCTGGCGCTGGTGATCAGCACATTGATTTTGATGCTGGGCGTGGTCGCCATCCTGCAGTTGCCGATCCGCCAATACCCGATGCTCGAATCGTCGACCATCACGGTGAAAACCACGTATCCGGGCGCTTCGGCGGAACTGATGCAGGGTTTTGTCACGCAGCCGATCGCGCAAGCCGTATCGTCGGTGGAAGGCATCGATTACCTGACGTCGTCGTCGGTGCAGGGCAGCAGCACGGTCACCGTGCGCATGGAATTGAATCGCGATTCCACGCAGGCGCTGACGGAAGTCATGGCCAAGGTCAACCAGGTGCGCTACAAGCTGCCCGAAGGCGCTTTCGACCCCGTCATCGAACGCTCGGCCGGCGATTCCTCGGCCGTCGCCTATGTCGGCTTTGCCAGCGAGAGCGTGTCCGCACCCGCGCTGACGGATTACCTGGCGCGCGTCGTGCAACCGATGTTCGCCACCATCGACGGGGTGGCCAAGGTCGACGTGTATGGCGGCCAGCAACTGGCCATGCGTTTGTGGATCGACCCGGCGAAACTGGCGGCGCGCGGATTGACGGCGGCCGACGTGGCCGACGCCGTGCGGCGCAATAACTACCAGGCGGCGCCCGGCAAAGTGAAGGGACAATTCGTCGTCTCGAACATCAGCGTCAACACGGATCTGACCAGCGTGGCGGAGTTCCGCGACATGGTCATACGCAAGGGCGGCGATGACAGCGCGTCGCTCGTGCGTCTGAAAGACGTGGGCACGGTGGAACTGGGCGCGGCCGCCACGGAGACGAGCGGCATCATGGACGGCGTGCCGGCCGTGTACCTGGGCCTGTCGCCCACCCCGGGCGGCAACCCTTTGGTGATCGTCGACGGCATCAAAAAACTGCTGCCCGAAATCCAGAAAACCCTGCCACCGGGAGTGAAAGTCGAACTGGCGTTCGAGACGGCGCGCTTCATCCAGTCGTCCATCGACGAGGTGGCGCACACCCTGCTCGAAGCGCTGCTGATCGTCGTCATCGTCATCTACCTGTGCATGGGTTCCTTGCGCTCGGTGCTGATACCCATCGTGACGATCCCGTTGTCGATGCTGGGCGCGGCGGCGCTGATGCTGGCCTTCGGCTTCAGCATTAATCTGCTCACCCTGCTGGCCATGGTGCTGGCCGTGGGCCTGGTGGTCGACGACGCCATCGTCGTGGTGGAAAACGTGCACCGGCATATCGAGGAAGGCAAGACGCCCGTGGCGGCCGCCCTCGTCGGCGCGCGCGAAGTGGCCGGCCCCGTGATCGCCATGACGATCACCCTGGCCGCCGTGTATGCACCGATCGGCATGATGGGGGGACTCACGGGCGCGCTGTTCAAGGAATTCGCGCTCACGCTGGCCGGCGCCGTGGTGGTGTCGGGCGTGGTGGCCTTGACCTTGTCGCCCGTGATGAGCTCCTTGCTGCTGCAGCCCAAACAATCGGAAGGGCGCATGGCACGCGCCGCCGAGCATTTCTTCGAAGGCTTGACCTCGCGCTATGCGCGCCTGCTGGACCGCTCGCTGCACCACCGTTGGCTCAGTGCCGGTTTCGCCGCGCTGGTGATGGTCAGTTTGCCGTTTCTGTACCTGCTGCCGCAGCGCGAACTGGCGCCGGCGGAAGACCAGGCCAGCGTACTGACGGCGATCAAGGCGCCGCAGCACGCCAACCTCGATTACGTCGAGCGCTTTTCGTACAAGCTCGATGCCATCTACAAAAATATCCCCGAAACGGACTCGCGCTGGATCATCAATGGCGGTGAGGGTCCGGCATCGAGCATCGGCGGCATCAACCTGACGCCGTGGGCCGAACGCGCGCGCAACGCGGCCGTCATCCAGGCCGAATTGCAGCATGCGGTGGGCGACGTGGAAGGCACGAGCATCTTCGCCTTCCAACTGGCGCCCTTGCCGGGATCGAGCGGCGGCTTGCCCGTGCAGATGGTGCTGCGCAGCGCGCAGGATTACGCCACCCTGTTCCGCACCATGGAAGACGTCAAGCAGCGTGCGCGCGATAGCGGCCTGTTTGCCGTCGTCGACAGCGACCTCGATTACAACAACCCGGTGGTCAAAGTGCGCGTGGACCGCTCCAAGGCGAACAGCCTGGGCATCCGCATGCAGGATATCGGCGAGTCGCTGGCCGTGCTGGTGGGCGAAAATTATCTGAACCGCTTCGGCATGGATGGCCGCGCCTACGACGTCATCGCGCAGAGCCCGCGCGAACAGCGGCTCACGGCACAAGCCCTGACGCAGCAGTACGTGCGCGCCGACGATGGCAGCCTGCTGCCCCTGTCCGCCGTTGTCTCGGTGACGGAACAGATCGAGCCGAATATGCTGACGCAGTTCAACCAGCAAAATGCGGCCACCTTCCAGGGCGTGCCGGCGCCCGGCGTGACCCTCGGTGACGCCGTCGCCTTCCTCGATGGCGTGGCCAAGACCCTGCCGCCGGGCTTCAGCTACGACTGGCAGTCCGATGCGCGCCAGTTCGCCACGGAAGGCAATGCCCTGCTGCTGGCCTTCCTCGCGGCCGTCGTCGTCATCTACCTGGTGCTGGCGGCGCAGTATGAAAGCCTGACGGACCCGTTGATCATTTTGATCACGGTGCCGCTGTCGATCTGCGGCGCGCTGATTCCGCTGGCCCTGGGCTACGCCACCGTCAACATCTATACGCAGATCGGTCTCGTGACCTTGATCGGCTTGATCAGCAAACACGGCATCCTGATGGTGGAATTTGCCAACGAATTGCAGGTGCATGAACGGCTCGACCGCATCACGGCCATACGCAGGGCGGCGCAGATCCGCTTGCGCCCGATTTTGATGACGACGGCGGCCATGGTGGTGGGCCTGGTGCCGCTGCTGTTCGCCTCGGGCGCGGGCGCCAACAGCCGCTTCGGCCTCGGTGTGGTGATCGTCTCGGGCATGTTGATCGGCACCTTCTTTACCCTGTTCGTGCTGCCCACCGTCTACACCTTTTTGGCGCGCCGCCACACGGCCGACCATGCCACGCCGCGCGCACGCGATTTGTCGCAGGCGCTGAAGGAATCCCCATGAAACATTACCGTTATCTTGTCGCCCTCTTCCCCGTGCTGGCCGGCTGCGCCGTCAGCCCCGCCTATGTCACGCCGGGCACGCCCGACATCCATTTGGCCAGTCCACAGCAAGCGCAATTCGCACCGGGCGCGGGCGCCGTCAGCGAGGCCGCCTGGTGGACGTTTTTCGACGATGCACGCCTGTCGCAGCTGATCGCCGGCGCGCTCGAACACAACCTCGATATCGCCGAGGCGCAGGCGAATCTGCTGGCCGCGCGTGCCGTTTTCGACGAACGCCGGCTCGATGAACTGCCCACCGTCACGGGCCAGGCGGGATGGCAGCGCGCAGTCAAGCAGGACACGCCAGACAGCCGCGCCGCCAGCGCCAGCACGCGCGTAGGGTTCGATGCGCAATGGGAGATCGACCTGTTCGGCCGCCTCGGGCACATGAGCCGCTCGGCGCAGGCGCGCGCCGACGCGGCGCAAGCGGACTTGCGGCAGGTGCAGCTGACGATCGCCGCCGAAGTGGCGCGCAATTACTACGAGGCGCTGGGCTACCAGCAAAACCTGGCGCTGACGCAGGCGCAGGTGCACAGCTGGCGCGACACGGTGGCATTGACCGACGCGCGCATCCGCGCCGGCAGCGGCTTGCCGGAAGAGCGCCATAACGCGCTGGCCAACCTGGCGCGCAGCGAAGCGATGCTGCCGCCCTTGCAGGCGGGCTTGCGCCAGGCGCAGTACCGGCTCGATGTGCTGAGCGGACAAGCGCCAGGCGCCATCGCGCTGGCGACCACGCCCCGGCAACAGGCGCCGCTGGCGGGCCAGCTGCCGCTCGGCGACGTGAATCGCCTGATCAAGCAGCGTCCCGACGTGGTGCGCGCCGAGCGCCTGCTGGCCGCCTCCAGCGAAGACGTGGGCGCCGCCACGGCCGACCTGTATCCGCGCCTGAGCCTGGGCGGTTTCCTGGGCTTCTTTGCGCTGCGCGGCAGCGGCGTGTTCGACGGCGGTGCGCGCGCCTTCGAGGTGGCGCCATCGGTCAGCTATCCGGCCTTCCGCCTGGGCAGCGTCAAGGCACGCTTGCGCGGCACGCAAGCCGAAGCGCAGGGCGCGCTGGCGCGCTATGAGCAAACGATGTTGTTGGCGCAGGAAGACGTGGAAAACGCCGTCACGCAACTGGCGGAAAACCAGACGCGATTGGCGTCCCTGCTGCAGTCGGCGCGCCATGGCAACGCGGCCCTCGGCATCGCCAGCACGCGCTATCAGGGCGGTTCCGGCAGCTACCAGGCCGTGCTGGAAAACCAGCGCGCCTTGTACGATATCCGGCGCGAGGCGCTGCTGGCGGAAACGGCGTCCTACATCGATGCGATTGCCCTGTACAAGGCGCTGGGATGGGGGCAAACTATGTAGTATTTTTGATCAAAAGGAGATACGATGTTCACGCAAGGCAGCTGGCTCAATGCACCGGAAAATTGGTCCGCCGATGGCGCGCAATTGCGCGTGACAACGGACGCCAACACGGATTTCTGGCGCAAGACCTCGTACGGTTTTATCCGCGACAGCGGCCACTTTTTCGGCACCGGCATCGAAGGAGATTTCACGGCGCAGCTGCATGTGTCGGCGCAGTACGCAGCGCTGTACGACCAGGCGGGCCTGATGGTGCGCATCGATGCGGAAAACTGGATCAAGTGCGGCGTCGAATTTTCCGACGGCCAGCTGCTATTGAGCACCGTGCTGACGGTGGACACATCGGATTGGGCCGTCAGCCTGGCGCCCGCCATGCCGGACGGTTTCTGGCTGCGCGTGACGGTAGAAAAGGGCGCCATCCGCGTGCAGTATTCGACCGATGGCAAGCTGTGGCCGCTGCTGCGCCTGGCGCCATTTCCCGTGGCATCGCGCTACCTGGTCGGCCCCATGTGCTGCACGCCGGAACGCGCGGGGCTCGAAGTCGTGTTTTCGCAGTTTCCACCGGTCCCGGCACTGCAAAAGGATTTGCACGATCTCAGTTGAGTGGCCGTGCGTGCGTGGTGGATCAGGCGGCGGAATCGAGCCACTGATTCTCGACACACCATTGCCGCACGTCGGCTGTCAGTTGTGCTGAAACCGGCTGGAGTCCCGGGAGTTTTTTCTCGTATTTCCGGATGCTGGCTGCAAAAAATGTGAAGAAAGCGGCGCCGATCAATTTGCGTTGTCCCGGCGTGTCTTTTTTCACCGGCACGAAGTCTTCCTCGTCCATGGCGATATCGAGGCCGAACATGTTGTCGCTGGCGTAGTAGCGGCAAAAGGTTTTTCTCTGCAAGTCTTTCGGCACGCAGCGCAGGCACACAAACAATTCCCAGTCGAGGGCAGGATATTTTTCTTCCATCAAGGGACCAAGCTGCCGCAGTTCATGACCAATGTCAAAGACCTTGGTCCAGCTGGGCGAGTCCGATGTCGTGTCTATGCGCATCTTTGTTTTCTCCGAGTGCAAGAAGCCCATGATACGCACATCGACCTCCCGGCAGCGCACACGCACAGTGCCATCAGCTCAAGGCCGTATCAAGCACCATCATCAGCAGAAAACCGAACACCAGCGCGATACTGGAAAAACCGCCATTGCCGCTGCGGTGCGCCTCGGGAATGGCGTCGTGCACGATAACGAACAGCATGGCGCCGGCCGCCGCCGCCAAGCCCCACGGCAGCAGGGCGGACGAGAGGCCGATCAGGGCCAGGCCTGCAAGCGCCGCCACCGGTTCAACCAGGCCGGAGGCGGCGCCCATGGCCACCGACAGACGCCGGCCGTATCCCACGCTGCGCAGCGCCAGCGCCACGACCAGGCCTTCGGGCACATCCTGGATGGCGATGCCGGCCGCCAGCGCATTGGCGCTTTCCAGGTCGATGCCCGCATAGCCGACGCCGATCGCCAGTCCCTCGGGCAGGTTGTGCAAGGTGACGGCAAACACAAAAATCCACACTCTTTTCAGGCTGCTGGCGGCGACGGGCGCGCCGTGCTGCACGCGTTCGCGCACCACCAGGTTGAGCGCCACGATCAGCAGCATGCCCAGTCCCATGGCAAAGGCCACCAGCAGGCTGGCGTCCATGGGCGTTGCCACGCGCTGCCTGGCCGCCGCCAGCGCCGGTAGCACCAGAGAAAATGCGGTGGCCGCCAGCATCACGCCCGCGCCAAAACCGAGGAAGCAGTCGTAGCTGCGTTGCGAAAATTTGTGCGACAGCAGCACGGGCACGGTACCGAGTGCCGTGGCACCGGCCGCCATGGCGCCGCCGATCAGGGCCGGCGCCAGATGGGCATGGCGCAGCGTCAGCTGGGCTGCCAACGCGTACAACAAGCACAGAGCAGCACCGCCGCACAGGGCAAAGCCCAGTGCATGGGGCCAGGACCAATGCCTGGCCAGGGCCTGCAGCGCGCGCGGCGTGTTCACGCTGGTGGTGCCCGGCCAGCTGCGCTACAAGGGCATGGACGAGGTGCCGCCATCGCGCCCGTTGGGCCGCATCCCCAGCTCCGCGCCCGTCAGCGGGTCGGCATCGGGATTCGACGCCGTGCGCGCAGCCATTTGCTGCACGGTGGCCAGCTCGTCCTGCGGCAATTTCACTTCCGCCTCGCCCGTGCCGCCATCGACGGCCATCTGCTGGCGCGGGTCGGACACATACTGCCACTTGCCCCCCTGGTTCCACGGCCCCCGTTCCTCGCCCGGCCCCTGCGACATATTGAAATACACGTCCGCATATTGCGGGTCGCCCGGCAGTTTGCCCGGCGGGAAATTGGGCTCGATCGAATACAGGGCTTTTTCAAACGACTTCTGGTGCGCCACTTCGCGCGTCATCAGGAAACCCAGCGCTTCCTTCACGCCCGGGTCGTCCGTCAGGTTGATCAGGCGCTCGTAGACGATCTTGGCGCGCGCCTCGGCGGCGATATTCGAGCGCAGGTCGGCCGTCGGTTCGCCGATGGTGTCGATGTAGGCGGCCGTCCACGGCACGCCGGCCGAGTTGACCAGGGGTGCGCCGCCGCCGTACAGCACCTGCGTCACATGGCTGTCGTTGCCCGCGCCCGTGATATTGCGGTACAGCTCCGCCGCCTGGTCAACGCCCTCGGCCAGCCGGCCCTTGGCGCCCTTGTTGAGCATGACGACGATGTTGCCGATCACTTCCAGGTGGCTCAGTTCTTCCGTGGCGATATCGAACAGCATGTCCTTGCGGCCCGGATCGTCCTCGGACAAGGCTTGCGTAAAGTAGCGGCAGGCGGCGGCCAGCTCGCCCTGCGGGCCGCCGAATTGTTCCAGCATCAGGTTGGCCAGCCCGGGATTGGGCTGCTCCACCCTGACCGTGTATTGCAGTCGCTTGTTGTGTGCAAACATGGGGTTCTCCTCGTTCGCAGCACGCCGGCCTACTCGTGCTGATTCAGTGATCTGTGGATGTCCTTCGACTCGTTGCGGCCCGGCCGGTCATCGGCCAGCTTGCCCGCTTCGCTTTGCGGCCGCTGCGCCGCGCCCTTGACGTGGGCATTGCCATCGGGCTGCGTCAGGGTGGGCAGGTTTTCCTGCTCCACCGGGTCGGGCCCGCCCTGCGGCGTGATGACGTCATTTGCCCAGTGGCCGCTGTTGGCATTGCCGCTGGCCAGCTTGCCGCCGCCCTGGTTCGCATACGCATCGCCCTTGGCCTTATCGGCATCGGTCTTGTCCATGCGCGTGTTGCGCCCCTGGTCGGCGGGATGCTGCGGGGTGTTGCCGTGTTCGTCCTGCATGCGCTTCTCCTCGGTTGGTGGATGAAGTTCCATGCTACTGGCGCGCAGCGGCCGGCAAGATAGGCGCGCGGCGGGCCGGCGTGTAGGAAAGTGACTCGCGCAGCGCCTCAGCGCCGCCGCAGCCACAGCGCGCCGGCGGCCAGGCCGATGCCGAAGGCGCCGTACACCAGCAGCAGCGAGGGCCGCGACAGCCGCATCTCGTAGCCGGGCTGCAAACGGTGCGGCGTCAGCTGGTAATCCGTGAAACAGGCCACGGCCGTGGCGCCAGCCGCCGCCGCGACGGTGGACGCCACGCGGCGCCGGTCGAGGATGCGCGCCGCATAGCGCTCGAACAGCACGCCCCAGAACATGGCGCTGCAATGGTGGATGACATAGCCGACCAGGGTGTGCCTGAGCGAGGCGTCGTCGCGGCGCGCCGCCTCGTCGCCCCACAGCCAGTGGCTGACGGCGTTGACGGCAGCGAACACGCTGCCCGTTTCGCGCCGCCCGCACAGGGCCAGGGCGGCGGCGGACAGGAGGGAGGCAAGGCTGCCCGACAGGGCGCCATGACGCAGGGTGGCAGGCAAGGATGGCATGGTGGTCTCCTATGGTGATGCGGCAATGAACTGAAACGAAAAAGGCGAATCCAACTCCCATCAGGAAAGGGCATCGATGCGCATACTGCTGACGGGGGCGAGCGGTTTCATTGGAACGCATGTTTCGACCGCGCTGCTGGCCGAAGGTTTCCAGCTCGCGTGCACAACACGCCGCGCGCCGCCGCACGCGCGCAGCGGCGAAGGGCCGCGCGTGCGCCTGATCGAGGCCGATTTTGCGCGCGACACGGCCAAGGCCGCGTGGCTGCCGCGCCTGGACGGTATCGACGTCGTCATCAACTGCGTCGGCATCATCGCCGAGCATGGCACGCAGACGTTTGCGGCCCTGCACACGCGGACGCCGCGCGCCCTGTTCGCCGCCTGCGCCGAGAGCGAGGTGCAGCTGGTGATACAGCTGTCTGCCCTGGGCGCCGACGAAGGCGCCGTCTCGCCCTACCATCTGAGCAAGAAGGCGGCCGACGATTTTCTCGCCAGCCTGCCGCTGCGAGCCGTCATCGTACAGCCTTCGCTCGTGTATGGCGACGATGGCGAAAGCGCGCGCCTGTTCCGCATGCTGGCCAGCCTGCCCGTGTATCCCCGCTTCGGCCCCGCGCCGCAGCCGGTGCAACCCGTGCACGTGGACGACTTAAGCGACCTGATCGTCGCGCTGGTGCGCGGCGCGGGCGCGCTGGGAGGCCAGAAGACGCGCCGCGTGCCCGTCGTGGGGCCGCAGGCGCTGCCGTTTACTGCCTACCTGGCGGCCCTGCGCGCGGCCATGAGGCTGGGACGCCTGCGTGTCGTGCCGCTGCCCCGGTGGCTGATGCCGCCCGTGCTGCTGCTGGCCAGGCTGCTGGGCTTTGCCATGCCGGACCGCGCCACCCTGGGCATGCTCGAACGGGGCAATACCGCCGATGCGGGGCTCACGCGGCGTTTGCTGGGGCGCGCGCCGCGGCCCGTGGCGCAGTTCATCAGCGACGCGCGCGGCGCGGCCGTGCGCGCCCAGCTGGACTGGCTGCTGCCCGTGCTGCGCCTGTCGATTGCCATCGTATGGATCGCCACGGCCATCGTCTCGGCAGGCGTCTATCCGCTTGAAGACAGCTATGACCTGCTCGAGCGCAGCGGCGTGCCGCCCGCCTGGGCACCGCCGCTGCTGGCGGGCGCCTGCCTGTTCGACCTGCTGCTCGGCATGGCCACCCTGGCGCTGCGTCCGCCGTGGCGGCGCTGGCTATGGCCGCTGCAGGCCGCCCTCATCGTGTTCTATACCGGCTGGATCGCCGTGTTCCTGCCAGAATTCCTCTGGCATCCGTACGGCCCCCTGACGAAAAACCTGCCCATGCTGGCGGCCCTGTGGCTGCTGTACCAACTGGAGGAACATCCATGGAATACCTGATCGTCAAATGGCTGCACATCGTCTCGTCGACCCTGCTGTTCGGCACCGGCATCGGCTCGGCCTTCTACCTGTTGTTCACGAGCCTGAGCCGCGACGTGCGCGCCATCGCCGTCGTCAGCCGCCACGTGGTGCGTGCCGACTGGCTGTTTACGGCCACGACGGTGGTGTTCCAGCCCCTGAGCGGCTTTTACCTGGCCCACCTGGCCGGTTATCCCTTGAGCAGCCGCTGGATCGTCTGGTCCGTGGTGCTGTACCTGGTGGCGGGCGCCTGCTGGCTACCCGTCGTGTGGCTGCAGATGCGCATGCGCGACATGGCGCAGGCCAGCGCGCGCGACGACCAGGACTTGCCCGCGCTGTACTGGCGCTACCTGCGTATCTGGACGGCGCTGGGCGTGCCCGCCTTCTTCGCCCTCATCGTCGTGTTTTACCTGATGACGGCCAAGCCGGCTTGAACACGCATCACCGGGTTTGCGTCAGTGTTTGCGGCCCTGCTTCTTGCCGCCGCCGGCACCCTTGCCGGAACCGGCCTTCGTATGGCTGGCCGCATCCTTGCCGCGCTTGCCAACATCATTGTCGGTGCTGCTTTTTTCTTCCGTGGGGCCGGCCGACTGGCGGTTCTGGCCAGCCTGCGATTTTTGCTTGGTCATGAGGCGCTCCTGATGAACGAGGGGACCCTGTCAGCCTAGCCGCCGCAGCGCCATTGTCCATCGGCGCGCCCGCCGCCATGCTGTAGGATCAATCCGCCCGCGCGGCCCACGTTTCATGCAGGTGGCGCCACAGCAAGGCGCCATCGGGCGTTTTTTCATACACGACGGTGGACCAGCGCTCGGTGTTTTCCGCGCCCGGCAACGACTGGAATTCGCGGTAGGAGACGGTCGCACCGGCGGCGCTTTCCTGGATCAGCTGCAAGTCCGTGATGCGCATGGCAAGGCCCGGGCGGCTGCCGCCAGCGCCCTGGAAAAACCTGGTCAAGCCAAAGTGATCGAGCCGCATCCCGCCCGGCGCCACCATCGTAAAGTCGGGCGAAAACCGCGCCAGCAATTGCGCGCAGTTTTCCGCCGCCGCCTCGCCAGAAAGCCATGCACGGATCAGCACATGCGTGGATAAAACGTCGTCAAAATAGGGGTTCGTTGCAGTCATTTTTTTGCTACTCCATGGTGATGTAAAAGGTCGAGAACGGCGCGGTTGTCGATGCGCAGGCACAGTGCCAAAGGCAGTAAGCACGAGGCGGCGGCCAGCGCAAAGCACCAGTGAAACACCTGCGCCGCACGCAGATGCTGGGCGGGGTCGTCGAGGATGCTGATACCCTGCGCCGCCAGCAAGCCATTGAGTAATACGCTGAGCAGCGCGACGCCCAGGCAAAAGCCCAGCTGACGGTTGATATTCCACACGGCGCTGGCCTGGCTCAGCTGCCCGTCCGGCGTGCGCAAGAAGGCCGTGCTTTGCGCCGTGCTGCTGCACAAGCCGCCGCCAAAGCCCATCACGGCATACGCGCCGGCCAGCCAGAACAGCTGATCGGCCGCCTCCACGCGCAGCAGCATCAGCATGCCCGCCGCCTGCAGCAGAGCGCCGGCAATGAACAGCGGTTGCGGCCCCACGCGGCGGTAGCTTTTGCCGGTCAGCGAAATGGCGGCAAACGAGGCCAGCGCCCACGGCAGCATCAGCGCGCCCGCCTTGGACGCCGACATGCCCAGTACGCCCTGCAGATACAGCATGGCCAGCAGGCTCACGCCCATGAAGACACCCGGCACCAGCAGATACATGAGCATGGCAATGCGCAGCAGCGGTTCGGCGGCCAGGCGCAGGTTGAGCAGCGGCGTCGATTTGCGCAACGCGCCGCGCACATAGCCCCAGGCGCAGGCTACGCCCAGCGCCAGCACGCCGGCGCCGGCCAGCAGCTCGTCCGGCGTGCCCAGCATGGTCAAACCCAGCAACAGCAGCAAAATCGCCGTGCTGCCCGCCAGCAGGCCGCCCACGTCGAGACGGGGCACGGCTGCGCGCGGCGGGTCGGGGCGCAGCCAGCAGGCGGCCAGCAGCAGCGCCAGCGCGGCAAACGGCACGTTCAAATAGAAAATCCAGCGCCACGACAGGCTGTCGACGATGACGCCGCCCAGCGCGGGCGACAGGGCGGGCGCCAGCAAGCCCACGAGCATGATGACGGAGGACAGTCCCGGACGCTCGGCAGGCTGGTACAGCTGGTAGGTCATGCTTTGCCCCAGCGGAATAAGCAAGCCGCCGCCCAGGCCCTGCACGCAGCGCCAGGCGATCAGCGCTTCGATCGATGGCGCCAGGCCGGCGCCGATGCTGGCGACTAAAAAAGTTAGCAACGATGCCATGAACACGGTTTTGCTGCCATAACAGGCAGCCAGCCAGGCGCTGGCCGGGATGACGATGGTCAGGCCGAGGATGTAGGCGGTGCTGATCCAGGCCAGCTGCGCCACCGAGGCGTGCAGGGCATGGCCGATGTCGGGATAGGCGACGCTGGTGATGAACATGTTGATCAGGTCGACGAAGAACCCCAGCAGATAGATGGCCGCGACCTTTTTGCGATAGTCCATGGTGCTCCAAATGGCAAACGGCCAGCTTAAGCTTTCATCGCCATTTGCGTAACGGGCCAGCCCCGACTACACTGTCAAATCCATTTTGACAAAGCCCTGCAAGCCGCATCTCTCCTCACTTCACTCCATGATCAGTCTTGACCGCCTCAGTATTTTTATCGCCATCGTCGATGCCGGTTCGCTGACGGCGGCCGCCGCCGTGCTGGGCCAGAGCAAGGCCGTCGTCAGTTTTAATTTGAAACAGCTGGAGGCGGAGCTGGGCGTGTCGCTGCTGACGCGCAGCACGCGCAGCCTGGCGCTGACCGACGTGGGGCGGCGCTTTTATGAAGACTGCCAGCGCGTGCTCAGCGAAGCGCAGGGTGCCATCGAAACGGCGCGCCAGGGTCACCAGGGCTTGCGCGGCACCTTGCGCCTGACCACCACCGTCGAATACGGCAGCCGCACGGTAATCCCCGCGCTGATCGCCTTTGCCGCCGCCCACCCGCAGCTGCAGATCCAGCATTCGTCGTCATCCTCGCATGAAGACCTGATCTCGGGTCGGTATGACCTGGCCATCCGCATGGGTTCCCTCAACGATTCGAGCTACCGCGCCGCGCTGATCGAGCCATATGCGATCTGGCCCGTCGCCTCGCCCGCCTACCTGGCCAGCCTGCCAGCCAAGGGCATCGCCAGTTTGGACGAGCTGCAGCGCGCACGCTGGCTGGCGCACAGCCGCCTGGCCGCGCCGCTGCGCTGGGACGTGCAGACACCGGATGGCCCCGCCGCCTTTTCAGTACAGGACGACGCCGCCATCCATTCCGACTCCGCCTCGGCCCTGCTGGGCTTTGCACTGGGCGGCTGCGGCGTGGCCCTGCTGCCGCAGTGGCAGGTGGAGGGGGAAGTGCGCGCGGGACGCCTGCGCCGCCTGCTGCCCGACGTCGTCTTCCCGGAGCAGGGCGTGTATGCCGTGTATCCGAACACCCAGCATATCGCGGAAAAAGTACGCGCCTTTATCGACTTTTTGCGCGCCTTCGTAGGCATGCCGGACTGAGGTTTCACGTGGTCAATATTTGTTGAACACAACGATTTCCAAGGGGCAAACGGGCGCCACTTTCGTTTTTAGCGGCCTACACTGGCAGGACGTTGTTCACCGATTGGAGACCATCATGGCACATACATTGGCAGCAGTTTTCACCGCGCGCGATATGGCCGAGCGCGCCCGGCACGACCTGATCACGGCTGGCTTCCCCGGCGCCAGCATCCGCCTGCACGATGCGGGCAGTGACGACATGTCCGCCACCGAAAACATCCGCCGCGACGACAGCGACAGCCTGCTCGACAGCGTCAAGCATTTCTTCACCGACCTGTTCGGCAGCCACGCCGACCGCCACATCTATGCGGAAGCCGTGCGGCGCGGGCATGTCGTGCTGACCTTGGAAGAGGCGAGCGACGCCGACATCCAGCGCGCCACCGACATCGTCGAACGCTACGCGCCGCTCGACATCGACGCGCACGCGGACCACTGGCGCGCCGGCGGCTGGCAAGGCGCGCCGCAAGACGCCAGCGCGATGCGCCAGGGTGCCAGCATGCAGTCCGATACGTCATCGCAGCAGGGCAGCATGAACGAGGCGCCAGGGTCGCAGCAGTTTGCCACCGACATGGCCCCGCCGCCGTCCAGCGCGGGCGCCAACGTGCGCCGCTATCCCAGCGCCGACAACCTGCCCGGCACCAATTACGACGACGAGCAGTACTACCGCAGCCACTGGAGCGCCACCTATGTCACCACCGGCGCGCGTTTCGAGGACTACGATCCCGCCTACCGCTATGGCCATTCGATGGCGAACAGCGACAGCTACCGGGGCCGCCCATGGGACGACGTGGAAGCGGACCTGCGTTCCACGTGGGAGCACACGTATCCGCAATCGGCGTGGGACAAGTTCAAGGCGGCCGTCAAGCATGGCTGGGAACGCGTGACGTCCTGACGCGCGGGGAGGGGGATCCCCCCTCTCAGCGCCCCTCGTGCGTGAGCTTGAGGAAGTGGTTCAGAATGTGGAAATGGTCTTCGAAGAATTGCTCTTCCATGGCAGGCAACGCGGCCACGGGCACCCATTGCGCCAGCGCCGCATCGTCGGCCGCCGTCACGGCCGGCAGCTGGCGCGTCTTCAAATCGAAGTAATGCGCATGCGTGATGGTGCGCCCGCGCTGGCTGCGGTCCGGGTGGTCGAACACGGCCACGCCGACCAAGGCCTCGACGAGGGTGGGCGCCAGCACGCCCAGCTGGGTTTCCTCCGCCAGTTCGCGCAGGGCGCCCTGCAGCAGGCGTTCGCGCGGTTCCAGGAAGCCGCCGGGCAGCGCCCATAAATCCTTGCCCGGATAGCCGCCACGGCGCACGAGCAGCACGTGGCCGCCCGTCTGCACCAGCGCATCGACGGTGGTGAAGATGGGCGGATACGGCGCCGCGCGCCAGCGCGCTTTATACGCTTCGATGGCGCGGTATTCCTGCACCAGCGGCGCGTACCACGGCAGCAAGGTCCACGCTTTTACATACTGGCCGATGGCCGCCGGCAGCAGCTGCGCCACGGCGCTCAGCGACACGTCCACGTCTTCCGCCTCGAACAGCACGTTGCGGATGGCCGTCGCGCCGATGGGCGCGCCAGGGTCGATCTCCAGGTTCAACAGCTGCCAATGGGGGAAGTGATGCAGGTAGTAACTGGTGGCGTCCTTGAAGCAGGCCACCAGCATCACGCGCTGCGCCTTCGGCACGGCGCCCGCCACAGCGTGCCGCACGGCGTCAGCCCACAGGCCATCATCGTAGTAATCGCGCACGGCCACGTAATGCACGCGCGCACGCTGCGCCTCGGGCAAGGTCGCGGCGATCATGGCGGCCCGCTCCTGCCACGTAAACGGGTTCTTCGGGCTGCGCGCATGGAAGGCCGAGCCGAGCACCACCACCACTTGCGCGGCCGTCGTCAGGGCCTTTTGCAGCAAGCCCGCATGGCCATTGTGAAAAGGCTGGAAGCGGCCGATCAGGATGGCCGCGTCGGCAGGATAGGATGGGGTCATGCGTCGTCTCCGGTGGGGTAGTGGGCGGCAATCGGCAATTGACGCCCGCTGCCAAAGGCGCGCGAACGCACGCGGATGATGGGTGCCGCCTGGCGCCGCTTGTATTCGTTGCGGGCGACCATGCCGAGGATGCGCGTCACCAGAATCCGCCCCTCGTCCGTCTCGCGCAGCTGGTCGACCAGGGTCAACGCCTGCGCGCTTTCTGGCGCCGGCAGGCGGCGTCCCTCGATATGCCATTTGAGAATGTCATCGAGCACGGGATACGGCGGCAAACTGTCGGTGTCGCGCTGGCCCGGCGCCAGTTCCGCCGACGGCGGTTTATCGAGCACGGCGACGGGGATCAGTTCGCGCCCGGCGCTGGCGTTGATATGGCGCGACAGGGCGAACACCTCCGTTTTATACAGGTCGCCGATCAAGCCCAGTCCCCCGTTCGTGTCGCCGTACAGGGTGCAGTAGCCAACCGAGATTTCGCTCTTGTTGCCGGTGGTGAGCAGCAGGGCGCCAAATGCGTTCGAGTATTCCATCAGGATCGTGCCGCGCACGCGCGCCTGCAGGTTTTCCAGCGGCAGTCCCTGCAGCTTGCCGTCGAAGGCTTGCGCATAGCCGGTTTCGTATTGCGCCACGATGTCGCGTATCGGATGCGTGTAGAGCGCGATGCCCAGGTTGGCGCACAGGGCGACGGAATCGGTGACGGAGCCGGCGCTGGAAAACACGGATGGCATGGTGATGCCCACGACGTTGTCGGCGCCCAGCGCCTCGACGGCCAGGGCCAGGGTCAGCGCCGAATCGATGCCGCCCGAGCAGCCGACGACGACTTGCGTAAAGCGGCAGCGGCGCGCGTAGTCGCGTAATCCCAGCACGATCTGGCGCCGCGCAAATTCCACGGCGGGGATGCCGTCCGGGTCGGGCACGGGAAACGCGGTACCGTCGGTACGCGTAAATCGGCCGTCGGCAAAGCGCAGCAATGGAAAATCTTCGACGAAGCGGGCCGCCTCGAATTGCACGCCCTGGCTCGGCGACATGGCGAACGAGGCGCCGTCGAACACGAGCTGGTCCTGGCCGCCCACCTGGTTGACAAACAGCAGGGGCAGATTGACGCGCTTGCAGGCGGCGCCAAACACGGTGTGGCGCTGCGCGCGCTTGCCGATGTCGGAAGGGCTGGCGTTGATGCTGACGACGAGGTCGGGCCGCGCCGCGTGCAGGGCGTCGAAGGGGTTGACGGCGTAGGCGCGGCCATCGTCATTCCAGCCATCCTCGCAAATCATGAAGCCGACCTTGCAGCCGGCGATATCCAAGGTGCAGGCGCCGGGCGGGCCCGGCTCGAAATGGCGGCCCTCGTCAAAGATGCCGTAAGTGGGCAGCAGCTGCTTGTAATATTCGGCCACGATGCGCCCGTCACGGATGGCCAGCAAGGCGTTGTACAGGGGCTTGCCGACGCCGGAGTTGGGCCGCGCCGTGCCGATGACGGTAAGCAGTGCCGGCCAGCGCGTGGATGCCTGCAGCACGGTATCGAGCGCCTGCTGCATGCCGCGCAGGAAGGCGGCATCCTCAAACAGGTCGCCCGGGTAATACGCGCACAACGACAGTTCTGGGCAGACGAGCAGGTCCGCGCCTTCCTCGCTGGCGCGCTGCATGCGCGCGATGATGGCGGCGACATTGGCGTCGAAGTCGCCCACGGTGGGATTCATCTGGGCGAGGGCGATGGTCAGCATGGCGATCTTTCAGTTGGTTGCGCTTGAAACCACTATCCTGCCTGAAAATTTTTCTGAGCGTACTGATGCAACCGTGCAAGCCCGCCGATCCCGCTACAAGGTCTTGAGCCAGGCCCGCAAGCGCGTGCGCGCATTCGCATATGGCGACGATGTGTTGAACTGAATCATGCGCCCCATTGTGTAATGCGTGTACCAGGGCTGGCCATACAATTGCGCGTCATCATGCGCTTCGACCAGCGCCAGCAACTGGTTTTTCGCCTGCTCCAGACGCTGCAGCAAGTCGTCCATGCCCAGTTCAGCATAGTCGGCATAGAAGCGCTGCGCCAGTTTTCCCAGAGCGTTCCACGTGAAACCTTCGGCGGGAAAGGCGATGTCCTCGATGCGTTTGCCGTCGCGCAGCTGCGCGTGCCAGTGCAAAACCAGCTCATTCCAGCCGACCAGGTAGGCGAGCAGATCGCATACGCTCATGCGCGTGCCCGCCACTTGCCCTTCCAGCACGGGCTCGCGCGATAGCGCCGGCGGCACGCGCGCCAGCTCCTGTACCAGTTTCGCATACGTGCTGGTAATCGCTTCGATCAGTTCCGACTTGTTGTTGGGGACCGCCATCACGCCGCCTTGACGACAGGCAAGCCGGCCGCCTGCCAGTCGTCGTAGCCGCTGCCGAGACGGCGCGCGTGCAAGCCGTGCTGGCGCAAGGCCGCCACGGCCTGCACGGACAGCACGCAATACGGGCCACGGCAGTAGGCGGCGATCTCTGCGTGCGCGGGCAACTCGCCGAGCCTGCGCTGCAAGTCATCAAACGGAATATTAACCGCACCGGGCAAGTGCCCGGCGGCAAACTCCTGCGCGGGCCGCACGTCGAGCACGGTGATGCTGGCTTCGCGCATGCGCTCGAGCAGCTCGTCGCCCGTGATCGCTTCCACATGGTCGCCGCGGCCCAGCGCCTGCAACTCGCTGCGCTGGTGCTGCGCGTACACGTCCAGCGCGGCCAGCAGTTGCACGATGGGGCCGCTGCCGAGCCGGTACAGCACGCGCTTGCCATCGCGCCGCGCCTGCACGAAACCGGCGCGCCGCAACTGCTGCAAATGCTGGGAGGTATTGGCCACGGACAAGCCCGTCAACTCCACCAGCTGCTCCACCGCATATTCGCCATGCGCGATCTGCTCGAGCAGGCGCAAACGCGGCGCGCTGCCTAAAATATGGGCAAACCCGGCGGAACCGGTGAGGAATTCGATATCGACATTTTTCATTGACACGATGCTAGCACCCTTATAACATTCAAGCAATAAATTGAATGTTAGGAGCGGCAATGCAAATACTCTGGCTCGATGCACTGGCAATCGGCGTGGGCGCGACGGCGGTGATGGATGTGTGGGCAGTGGCCTTGAAACGCTTCTGGTGCATCCCCTCGCTGAACTTTGCGATGGTGGGGCGCTGGCTCGGCCATTTGCCGCGCGGCACCGTGACGCACACCAATATTGCCCAGGCGGCGCCCGTGCGCGATGAAGCCATCCTGGGCTGGACGGCCCACTACGTGATCGGCGTGCTGTTTGCGGCCGTGCTGCTGGCGCTGGTGGGACCGGAGTGGGTCAGCCAGCCGACGTTCGCGCCGGCGCTGCTGGCGGGCCTCGTGAGCGTGGCCGCGCCATTTTGCATCTTGCAGCCGGGCATGGGCGCCGGTCTGGCCGCCAGCAAGACGCCGCATCCGCCCGCCGCTCGCCTGCGCAGCCTGATGGCCCACACGGCGTTCGGCGTCGGCCTGTACCTGGCGGCCCTGCTGTGGTCGACCGTGCGCTGACTTGTGCCGACTAGCACGTCAGCGGCGGTACCGGTGCGAGCGCCGGCGCAACGGCTGACATGGCCGGCGCCTCGGGCTGCGCCGGCACAGTGCTCAGCACCATCGTGCTGGGCTTGGCGATGGCGATGTGCGCCTCGTCCAGGCGCTTGAGCAATTCGAACAGCAGCGCGCTGCGGATGCCCGACGTCAGGCGTGGCGACGAGGCAAAGCCGGTGGCGTTGAACAACAACAGGCCATTGTCGATGCCGTCGAGCTGCACGCTGGGCGCCGGCGTGTCGAGCACGTCGGGATTGTCGACAAAGACGGACAGGATCAGCGCGCGCGCCGCCTGCGCATCCGTGCCCAGCGGCAGCGGCAGCTTGACCTGCACCAGGCCCAGCGGATTGGCCAGGGTCACGTTGCGCACCGTCTTGGTGATGAATTCCGAGTTCGGCACGATCACCGTGGAACGGTCGCCCAGCTGAATTTCCGTGGCGCGCACGTTGATGCGGCGAATATCGCCTTCCACGCCACCGAGCGACACCCAGTCGCCCACTTTGACGGGACGCTCGGCCAGCAGGATCAGGCCGGAAACGAAATTCTGCACCACGGCCTGCAAGCCAAAACCGATACCCACCGACAAGGCCGACGCCACCCATGCGATGCGCTCGAGGCCGATGCCGGCCGCCGACAGGGCCAGCGCCACGGCCAGCACGCCGCCAATGTAGCCGAACAGGGTGATGAACGACACTTGCATGCCCGTATCGAGATTGGTGGTCGGCAAATAACTGTTTTGCAGCCAGCGCTTGAACAGGCCCAGCGCGATAAAGCCGACGACCAGCACCAGCAGCGCCTGGATCATGGCGGCCGGGCGGATCGCCACTTCGCCGATGGCCAGGCCATCCTGCAGCTTGCCGACGCGCTGGAACAGCTCGCCCGGACCTTCGCCAAATGGCGCCAAGAGCAGCATCAGGGCCAGCAGCACGACGATGGCGCGGCCGATGCCCGACAGCAGCACGGCCGCCTGGTCGCGCGCCTTGGGCGTGGCCAGCACGGGGTGCGCGGCGTCCGGCGGCGGCGGGGTTGAGGCCAGCAGCATGCAGATATCATCGACCAGCACCGTCAGCAAATACGTGCTGCACACCACCACGATGACCCAGGCGATTTGCTTGGCAATAAAACTGCCGAATGCCACATAGCCGATCAGCAAGCTGATGACGCTCGACGCCAGCGCCAGCCACAGCAGCACCGTGACGCAGCGCAGCCACAGGGGCGTGACCAGGGTGGCAGGATCTGCCTCGCGCAACTGGCGCCAGCAGCGCTCGGCGCGCATCAGGCCGTAGGCGATGGTCGTGCTCATCACGAGGGCGACGATGCAGTTGACGGCCACGGCCGTCGACAGGCCCGCATTGATGACGATGGTGACCCGTTCCGTCGCCCACACGAGCACGACGATGAAGGAAAACATCGATGGAAAATTGCGCATGCGGTGCGCCAGCGCATCGGGCAGGGGCAGCAGACGCCACGAGACGCGACGCGGCGACAGCAGCGCGTGGCCCAGTCCTGCCGTAAAACCGGCAAAACAGATGATGCCGATCAAGCTGCTGAGGAAAGTCGACGTCTTTTCGGACAGGCCGCCTTCCCAGCGCAAGCCCATGGCCAGCAATTCCGCCACCAGGCCCGGCGTGGCCAGCGCCAGCACCAGCACGGCCAGCGCATGCAAGGAGCGGCGCAAGCGGCCGTGCGGCACGCGCGTGGACGTGACCACCAGCAAATAGCGCGAAATCCAGACGCTGGCGCCGATCACGGCCACGATGGCGGCCAGCAAGCCGCCCCAGGCCGACCACGGCGTGGCGCTTGCCGCGTTCGCCAATTCCAGCTCCAGCGCCCGCAAGCGCTGCAGATTCTGCGGCAATTCCGCATGCAGCTGCTTCCAGAACGAGCCGGCGAGTATCGACGCCGTGCGCTCGCCCAGGCGCGCCTGCAACTGCGCGCGGCGCACCGTCGACACCTGCTCCGACGCCTGCGTCGCTTCCACGGCCAGCAAGCGCGCCAGTTTTACTTGCGCATCGAGCGCGCTGCTGGTGCGGTCCAGCTGGCTGCGCTGCGCCGCCACGTCGGGGGCGTCTTTGATCCCCGCCGCCGGCTTGCCCAGCTCGGCCAGCCGCGCCTGCACGCTGGTGAGCGTAGGCGCGAGCGCGTCGGCCACCTTGTCCGCCTCGGCGCTGGCCGCCAAGGCATCGGCACGCATTTGCGACAAGGTCGCGTCATCGAGCTCCGCCTCGCCATCGAGCGCCTTCTGGATACCGGTGATCTGCTTGCGCAAGCCATCGAGACGCTGGTCGGCCGTGGCGGCATCGTCGACGGGCTGCGACCAGGCGGGCGGCGGGGCCAGCGAGCAGGCCAGCAACAACGCCAGCAGGAAGGGGAAGAAACGGAGACGGAAAGAAGTCATGCGGACCTAAGGCTGAAAATGGGAAAAATTGCCGAATCGGCGGCGAAGCCGGTCATGGCCTGCCGCCAGGCGGGTGCCTGCCAATATAGCTGAAAACACGCGCAAGCCGCAGAACAGGCGGAACCGGCGTGCATCCAAGGGGGCGACTAGGCATATTGCCCTATGGAAATATCACATAAAAAGGTCTAGGATCGTCCTCCGCTTGGCGGCGCGGCCCCCAATCCGCAGCCGCCGACCTTTTGACCATTCCCTCCGTATTGAGACTGCCATGAAGTTTTTATCCAACCTGACCATCGGCACCCGCCTCGCCGTGGGCTTTGGCGCCATCGGCGCCATGCTGATCATCATCTCCTGCCTGGGCATTGCCATGCTGGGCAAGATCAACCAGGGCACCGGCCATATCGTGCATGACAGCATGCCGAAGATCGAGCTCGCCAACAGCGTATCGGCCAACATCAACGACATCGCCATTGCCTTGCGCAACATGATGCTCAGCGCCGATCCGGCCGACCAGCGCAAGCAAACGGACGCCATCCTGGCCGCGCGCCAGGCGGCGGCCGGCAATCTCGGCAAGCTCGCGAACATGCTCGATTCGGACCGTGAACGCGCGCTGATGGCCAAGATGAACGACGCCAACACGCGCTACGCGCAAGGGCAGGAAACCTTGCTGGAACTGATCAGGAGCGGCACGCCGGACGACAGCAGCGCCTACCTGTACGGCCAGCTGCGCCCCGTCTTGCTGGTCTACAAGCAATTGATTGCTGAACAGATCAGCTTGCAAAACACTCTGGCCAACACGGCGGGCGACAATGCCAATGCCACGTATGCCAACACGCGCACCTTGCTGATCGGCATGTCGCTGGCGGCCTTGGCCATCGCAGCGGCCTTGGCGTATGGCATCACGCGCTCGATCACCGGCCCCATCACCACGGCGCTGCAGGTAGCCAACACGGTGGCCGCAGGTGATTTGCGCAGCCAGATCACGGTGCAGTCGCGCGATGAAATGGGACAACTGTTGCAGGCGCTCAAGCGCATGAACGACAACCTGGCGCAAACGGTGGGCACGGTGCGTGCCGGCACGGAAACGATCGCCTCGGCCTCGTCCGAAGTGGCGGCGGGCAGCCTGGACCTGTCTGCGCGCACGGAGCAACAAGCCAGCTCGCTGGAAGAGACGGCGTCATCCATGGAAGAGCTGACCTCGACCGTCAAGCAGAATGCCGACAATGCGCGTCAGGCGCATGTGCTGGCCGACACGGCCTCCGGCGTGGCGCAGCGCGGCGGCGCCGTCATCGCGCAAGTGGTGGCGACCATGCGGCAAATCGACGCCTCGTCGAACAAGATCGCCGACATCATCGGCGTCATCGACGGCATCGCCTTCCAGACCAACATTCTGGCCTTGAACGCGGCCGTGGAAGCGGCACGCGCGGGCGAGCAGGGCCGTGGCTTTGCCGTCGTGGCCACGGAAGTGCGCAGCCTGGCGCACCGCTCGGCTGCCGCAGCCAAGGAAATCAAGACCCTGATCGACGACTCGACCCAAAGCGTGGCGGCCGGTAGCGAGCTCGTGCATCAAGCCGGCAACACCATGACCGACATGGTCGACAGCGTGCGCCGCGTTACCGACATCATGGAAGAAATCACGTCCGCCAGCGCGGAACAGACGGCCGGCATCGAGCAAATCAACCAGGCCATCAGCGAGATGGACAACGTCACCCAGCAAAATGCGGCCCTGGTGGAAGAATCGGCGGCAGCAGCGGCGGCCATGCAGGAGCAGGCGACGACCCTGGCGCAGGTGGTGAGCGCATTTAAACTGGGCGGCGTGCCGGCGGCAACCTTGCCAACACCTGCCGCGCGGCCAGCGGCCGGCACGGCAATGCGTATGGCCGTGCCAGCGGCGCCGCAACGCGCCTGCGCGCCGGCCCAGTGGGAGGAATTCTAGAATAGCGCGACGACGGGTCACATGAACATAAGATTGAATTTAATCGTATTAAATTCAGTTTTATGTTCACTTTAAAAATCAACTGCGGCGTTCATATTCTTCCAATTAAAGACCACAATCCGCCGGCCGCCGCGACATCACGCGCGACGCCATGCTGCTTGATGTGACCCGTTTCGGCTTCGCCACGCGCCAACAGGCGGAAGATGATGTCGATGCCCTGCTGGTACGCATCGAGAAAGCTTTTGCGCAGGTGGCGCCGCTGCTGAACGCAGCCTTGCGGGCACGGATGGGGGTGCGCTTGCGCCCGGCTTAGGCGCGGGCGTAACTTCACCAGGCGGCTAGGAAAGCTCTCCCCGGATGATTGCCACGCCTGCGCTGAGTGCATTCAGTTTGCCTCTTGCCACTTGGCGAGCCAGGGGCGCCATGCCGCAGTTGGTCGAAGGATAGAGTTTGTCGGCATCGACAAAGCGCAGCGCTTTGCGCAGGGTGTTGGCCACTTCCTCCGGCGTTTCAATGGTATTGCTGGCCACGTCGATGGCGCCGACCATCACTTTTTTGCCGCGAATGAGTTCAATCAGGTCGATGGGCACGCGCGAGTTGTGGCATTCGAGCGAGATGATATCGATATTCGATTGCTGCAGCTTCGGGAAAGACTCTTCATATTGGCGCCATTCGGAGCCCAGCGTATTTTTCCAGTCCGTATTGGCCTTGATGCCGTAGCCGTAGCAAATATGGACGGCCGTTTCGCACTTGAGTCCTTCAATCGCCCTTTCCAGGGTGGCAATCCCCCAGTCATTGACCTCATCAAAGAAGACATTGAATGCGGGTTCGTCAAACTGGATGATGTCGACGCCGGCCGCCTCCAGTTCCCTCGCTTCCTGATTGAGGATCTTGGCAAATTCCCAGGCCAGTTTTTCACGGCTCTTGTAGTGGCTGTCATACAGCGTATCGATCATCGTCATCGGACCTGGCAGCGCCCATTTGATCGGCTGCTTGGTTTGCTGGCGTAAAAACTTGGCGTCTTCCACGAAAACCGGCTTCGGGCGGCTCACGGCGCCCACGACGGTCGGCACGCTCGCATCGTAGCGGTCACGAATCCTGACGGTCTCGCGTTTGTCAAAATCCACGCCGCTCAGATGCTCGATAAACGTGGTGACGAAATGCTGGCGGGTTTGCTCGCCGTCACTGACGATATCGATACCTGCCAGCTGCTGTTCTTGCAGTGACAAAAGTAAGGCATCCTGTTTGCCCTCGATCAATTCCTCGTCCTGTAATTTCCACGGCGACCACAGTTTTTCAGGCTGTGCCAGCCAGGAAGGTTTGGGCAAGCTGCCGGCAGTAGAAGTAGGCAATAATTTTTTCATGTTGAATGCTTTCGTTTATTTTTTTAATCAGAGCGCGTAGTTCGCAGACCATTGTTCAAGAATATTCTTGTATGGCTTGATGAAGTGCTCTTCCGTATATTTGCCTTGCTTGACCGCCAGCTGGCTGCGCTCTTCCCGGTCATAGACAATTTGCGTCAATGAGTAATCCTGGTTCTTCAGGCTGGGCTGATACAACTTCCCCGCCGCGGAATTGGCATTGTAAATTTCGGGCCGATAGATCTTTTGGAACGTTTCCATCGTGCTGATGGTGCCGATCAGTTCAAGATTGCTGTAGTCGGCCAGCAGGTCGCCGATAAAGTAAAAAGCCAGCGGCGCGGAGCTGTTCGGCGGCATGAAGTAGCGCACCTGCATCCCCATCTTTTCGAAATATTCATCGGTCGAAGAGAACTCATTTTGTTGGTACTCGACGCCCAGGATGGGGTGCTGGTTTTCAGTGCGCTGATAGGTCTTGCTGCTCGAGGCGCTGATGCAGATCACCGGCGGCTTGCTGAAGTGCGCTTTATAGGTGTCTGACCTGACAAAGTGCTTGAACAACTTGCCATGGAAATCGCCGAAATTGTCCGGCGTGCCAAACGTGGATTTATTATTGTTGTGCTCTGGCAGCAGCACGCTGAAGTCGTAATCGCGCACGTAGGAGGAGAAGTTATTCCCGGCGATGCCATCGATGCGCTCATTGGTTTTTTTATCGATGATGTTCGGCTTCAATATCTCGATCAGTGGAATATTGTCGCCTTCGGCATCGATATTCAACGCGACGGAAATGATTTCAAGCTCTACCGAATAGCGGTCTGCGGTCGGGTTGTCCCAGTGCGCCAGGCTGTTGAAGCGGCTGTCGATCATTTTCAAGGTGTTGCGCAAGTTCTCCTGGCGACGCTCTCCTCTGGCCAGATTGGCAAAGTTGGTCGTCAGGCGCGTGCTGTCCGATGGGTGATAGTTTTCATCGAAAACAATGCTCTTGATGCTGAATACAAAATCTTTGCTCATGGTGATCTGTCCTGATGTCTGCGAAAAGGTGAATATGTTGATTGACCGTGGTGATGCGTATCAGGCCGCGACCAGTTCTTCAGCGGTGGCGGATCTCGCATGGCGCGTCAAGCCGATCAAGGGCAATGCCCGTTGCACCGCCAAGGTGGCGCGCTGGATCAGGGCCTCGTCCTGCAGGCGGTAGTCGGTAAAGTCCTTGTCGGTCGCGTAGACGCCCAGCGGCAATGTGCGTGCCTGGAAAAAGCTGAACAGCGGCCGCAACTGGTGGTCGATCATCAGGGCATGGCGCTCGCTGCCGCCGGTAGCCGCCAGCAAGACGGGCTTGTCGATCAAGGCGTCCTGGTCAATGAAGTCGAAGAAGTGCTTGAACAGGCCCGTGTACGAGCCGCGGAAGACCGGGGTTGCCACCACCAGGATGTCCGCTTGCTCGACCGCCGCCAATTCCCGCTCCACCATCTCGGGCAGATGGGAGCGCCAGGTCGCGCCGGCCAGCTGCGGCGCCAGCTGCCCCAGTTCGACCAGGCGTTGTTCGCACAGCACTTCCTCGGCGATCAGGTCCATCAGGTGCTCGGCCAGGGCTGCTGCCTTGGAAGGGCGTTGCAGCCCGCCGGAAACGGCGACTAAGCGAAGTGGACGTGTCATGTTTGCTTTCATAGGGAGTGATGCGCGAAGGCGAAGAATGCCAACAGCAAGAGGATGGATGATAACGGGGGGAATCGATGAAGTATAATGGTCTTATTTCATACATCCATGAATATTACTCATTCCAATGCTTGAACGCATCCACCTCAGCATCGTCCAGCAAGTCGAGAAACAAGGGTCCTTGACGGCCGCCGCAGGCGTGCTGAACCTGACCCAGTCGGCTCTGAGCCACAGCATGAAGAAGCTGGAGCAGCAACTGGGCACCGACGTCTGGCTGCGCGAAGGGCGCAACCTGCGCCTGACACAGGCCGGCCAGTATCTGCTGGCGGTGGCGAACCGGGTGCTGCCGCAACTGGACCTGGCCGAAGAGCGCCTGGGCCAGTTCGCGCAGGGCGAGCGCGGCGCGTTGCGCATCGGCATGGAATGCCATCCTTGCTACCAGTGGCTGCTCAAGGTAGTGTCGCCCTATCTGGCCGCATGGCCCGACGTGGATGTGGACGTCAAGCAGAAGTTCCAGTTCGGCGGGATCGGCGCGCTCTTCGGCTACGAGATCGACTTGCTGGTCACGCCCGACCCGCTGTACAAGCCGGGGCTGACATTCGAACCCGTGTTCGACTACGAGCAGGTGCTCGTCGTGGCCAAGAGCCATGCCCTGGCGTCGGCAGCCTATGTGAAGCCCCAGCAGCTGACGCAGGAAGTGCTGATCAGTTACCCCGTGGACATCGAGCGCCTGGACATCTACAACCAGTTCCTGCTGCCGGCCGGTGTCACGCCCAAGCGCCACAAAGCCATCGAAACCACGGACATCATGCTGCAGATGGTCGCCAGCGGCCGCGGCGTAGCCGCCCTGCCGCGCTGGCTGGTCGAGGAATACGCTGCCAAGATGGACGTGGTGCCTGTGCGGCTGGGCCAGCGCGGCATCGCCAAGCAGATCTTCCTAGGGGCACGCGAGACGGACACCGCCATCGACTACGTCAAGGCCTTCATCGCCATGGCGCAAGGAAGCTAAGGTAAAACCATTGATGCATCACGATAAGCCCTGGCCCGCCGGCAACATCACGCACGCCTATTCGCTGGAAGCCAGTACGAAAGACATTGCTGCGCTGAGCGCGGCGGCGCCCCGGATATTGCCCGGGTCCACCATTTCCATTCCCTACCTGGCACGCGAGGACGACGACGCGCGGCTTGCCGCGGCGCGGGCCGTGCGCAGCCTCGGCTTTGAGCCCATGCCGCACTTGTCCGCGCGCCGTATCGCCTCGCTCGCCGGATTCGAGTCCTTCGTCCAGCGCGCGGCCGCTGAAGCCGGCGTCGAGCGCTGCTTCGTCATCGCTGGCGATCCATCCACCCCGATGGGGCCGTTTGCCGACAGTGCCGCGCTGATCGACACAGGTATTTTCGAGCACACGGGCATGAAAGTGATCGGCGTGGGTGGCCACCCGGAAGGCCATCCAGTGATGAGCAAGGCCGAACAGTGGGAGGTGCTTGAACGCAAGTGCCACAGCATCGAGAAGCGCGGCATGGCGCCCTTGATCGTGACGCAATTTGCCTTTGATGCCGACATCGTGTTGACGTGGTTGCAAGCCCTGCGCGAGCGTGGCATCAACCATCCCGTGCGCGTGGGCGTGCCGGGTCCCGCGAGCATCGCGGTGCTAGCGCGCTATGCCGCAGTGTGCGGCGTGGGCGCCTGCGCATCGATGTGGTCCAAGTACGGCGTCTCGATCGGCAAGCTGTTCGGCACCGCGGGGCCAGATCTGTTTGTAGATCGCCTGGCCGCCGGGCTAACAGAAGCACATGGCAAGGTCTGCCTGCATTTCTTTCCCTTTGGCGGCATCGCGCAGTCGGTGAAGTGGATAGAGCAGTACCGTTCTCGTACCGACCCAGGCCCTTGAGCATCACATCTTAAATACCAAGCTAGGGGTCGATGCCATTCGACGCCCGTGATGGCATCAAAGCTGCAGGCCGACGATACGCCCATCCCGATACTAGCGCCCGGAAACGGAAAAATCTGGGAAGCGCGCTAGTGGGCCGACATATGCGACGACTACCTCTCCGACAGCACCGCGCCACCGGCGTGATCGTACAAAGAAGGTCTGTATAACTGAGGCCCGTTGATGTAGCATAAAAAATAAACGCAAATATCCCTATCGCAGCGGCTCCCCAATTCGCTTCGGAGTATTGAAAAATATAGTCTGTATCTATGCCCAATACAACTGAATATTCTTATCAAAACAGACTAGTCAGCAATTCGGCGCAAGGCTAACGACAAAAAAAGTAGGATATTCTTTAAAGCCGATAAACAGTACATTCAGTCAATAGTAGAATGAGATTCTGAACAATGCACTCACTGAATCACCACTAAAATAGACCGAATTTCGTCAAAAAATCCGTACTCAGACAATACTTCAATGCTCTGTATCAAATTTACTTTGCCCAGTCGATACGAACAAAGAATATAGTCCCAACTTGATATCCGATATGTTTGTCATGTTGAAGACGGCCAACAACAATACCCGGAGCAATGTTTAAAGACTTTGCAAAGTTTGAAATAGTAGAAAGGCTGAAATCTCGTTGAGCAAGGAACTTATGATATTGCTCTGGAGGTATCAAAAAGTCACTAGAAAAATTGTTCGCCTCTATTTCTTGCAAATTCTCAGATGCTTTTTTTTGTTCAATAAAAATATCTCTCTTCCCATGTAAAAGAATGTGTCCAGCCTCATGGAAAAAAGAAAACCACAACTGATCAGCCCTCTTGTAGTGAAGGCTCAATTGGATAAGCGCTTTGTCAGAGGAAAGCCAACGAGTTGCTCCGCATATTCCTAATTTAGGGAATTCTGGAACAAGAACGACGGCAACACCGGCCGCTGCGCAAGCCGCAGTCATCGTTTTGAGGGACGAATTAATATCGTCATGACTTGTGAGGTCACGAACTTTAATTAGCGCTGCTTTAAAACGAGTTGCGTCGAATGGCTCGCATTTCACTTCCCGTCCGTTGAGCTCACCTTTTCTCAACCAAGTTGCCGTTAGACTCAATTCCGTCGAATCATGAGTAGAAGATTTGCGGAATGCAGTCGCCTCCTTCCCCCTCATCCATACTTCGTTCCAAGCTTCTGGCGATGCCACTCCGAAAAACTTTAGCAGCTCTTCAACAAGCTCAACTTTATCGGTTCGAGCGTTAATCCAGCTTCGCTTAACCATTTCCGTAATCGGAAAATTGGATAACCAACCTATATGTTGGCTTAACCGCTGTCTTTCCTCTATTCGAGCCAATGCAGCTCGGTAATTCTGCTCCAAAGTGTTCCAATAGGATGAAGGGAAGCCAAGAACTCGTTCTAGTTGAAGCGCGGTCTCAGGAGTAATTGCAGCCTTTCCTTTAGCGATTTCGTTAATTGTCTTTTTGGGGCGTCCCGTTCTTTCAGCAAGATCTGCCTGTGAAAGACCGACTGCGTCAAGCAACTCCACCAAGCTATCTCCTGGAGGAACTGCATAATTCGGCGTGAACGGACGATGCGCGAGTTTAGTAGTCATAGTTTGCCCAGGGAGAGGATGCGGATTGCAGTTACAGAGCTCAAATTGAGCCCTTGGGTAGAGGTTGCAGTACCCGAATTCAGGATAGCTTCAAAATGAATTTTGTGTGTAGGAGAGACGCTAACGGTATAGCGGGACTTTTCCGCTTGTGGAGTTAGCTCATGCATGGGCAGAGATGCGGCAACGGCAAGGGTCTCCATCGCTGCAAGTTCGCATAAACGTCGGCACGCTACACGAACACTTGCTCCAAAAATCTTAGCGAGAGCGCTCTCAGACATTACAACAGCTTCCATGTCGGAAGTTGTAAAAAGGATTTCCATAGTCGCGCGACAATACAGCGTTTTGAGAGAAAAAACAAGGTATCAACGACGCGAAGGGTTAATATTTTACCGCACACCCAAAGGGTTAATAATTTCTTGACATTAACCCCTTAGGTTACTAATATCTATCAATCTCTTCTGTGCAGCCAAGACAGTAGGGCCAGAAAATTTGCATGCCTCCCACAGCTAACCTGAAAGGTTTCATCATGCCTCACCCCAAAGAGTATGAAATTATTGTCAACACCGTTCACCACAAGGTGCCTGGCCCCACGGTCACTTTCGAGCAAATCCTGCAGCTCGATGGCGTCGATACCGCATCGGTCGATTTAAAGTTGTATGACGTGGATTGGACCCACGGTCATGAAAAGGGCTCGCTGAATCCTGGCGGTTTTGTTCAACTTGAAAACGGGATGCGCTTCGATGCTGGCAAATCTAACCGCTCCTAACGCCGACGTACAGGCACTGATCGACGACGGGTATTCGGTTGTCATTGTCGATGACCGATATCTCATAGTTGAGAATGTTCCATACTGTCCTGCTGCAGGAAAGATCGCATACGGCGACATCATTTCGCCGTATTCGGTGGTCAATGGCGTCAGCCAGCTGAATGGTGATCACACCGTGTGGTTTACGGGGTCAATCCCACATACGGCACAAGGCGCATCATTACAAGACGCCCTTGTAGCCGATACTATCGAAACATCGGCTGCTGATCGGAAAGCGCTCTGCAGACTCTCAAACAAGCCTGCTAAGGCGGAAGATCTCGCTCGCTTGCTCCAGAGCTTTCACGTCAAGATGCTTCATTACGTGAACAAGCTGTCTCGTCATGCCCGCGACGTCGACCCATCGGTCCGTGCCGATTTTCGAGGACGCTTGCAGGTAAATGCTCGCCCCTCTGTGTTCTACTATCCGAACACGGCAATTGCCCGTTCCGGCCTGGATGCTTACGAGGATAAATTACGGCAGCGGAAAGTCGCAATCATCGGCATGGGGGGCACGGGAAGTTACATCCTGGATGCACTGGCAAAAACGCCAATTGAAGAGATCTACATCTATGATGGCGACGCGGTCGAAGCACATAACTGCTACCGGATGCCGGGCGCCTTGAAACCTAGTGAAGCATTTAGTGGCATTACGAAAGCCGAACACTTTGCCAAGCACTATGGTCAGATGCGGAAGGGTATAGTCGGTCGCGCCGTACGAGTTGATGAGCAAAACATCACGGAACTCGGTGACTGCAGTTTCGTCTTTATCGCTGTTGATCATGGGCCATCAAGAGAGCTGATCGCGAGTTACTTAGTAGAGCGTGGTATTCCGTTTATCGATGTCGGGATCGGAGTCGATAAAGTCCCCGCGAAGGTTCAACTGCACGCCCGTGCACGCGTAACGCTGGTGACGCCGCAAACTGCTGACTTAGTATCGGCGCTGCCTACCGCCGACGACACAGAAAAAGCGGAATACGGTAACATCCAGCTGGTTGAATTGAATGCGGTGAATGCCATGCTGGCGATCGTTCGCTACAAGCAATTTCTCGGCTTTTATACTGACGAAGCTGAGGCAGAAACGATCAAGTACAAGGTCTCATGGTGTGAGTTATTGGTGAACAAGCGGAAACCAGAGTGAAAACACAGTCTATACGCCCTAAATTCGTGGTCAGCTTCCCATCAGTAATGGAGGATGGTTTGCTGTACATCAGCGAGGAATATGAGACTGCGGGCCACAAATGCTGTTGTGGGTGCGGGGAGAAGGTGATGACGCCGTTGAACCCAGCGAAGTGGCAGTTGAGCAAGTCGCCCAACGGCGCCGTGTCGCTTTATCCTTCGATCGGCAACTGGAAGTTCGTCTGCCAGTCGCATTATTGGATCCGGGAGAATCGCGTCATCACCGCCGGCATGATGTCGAAGCAGAAGATTGAAGCTGTGAAGGCAAGAGACAAGCGTGACAGCCAACGGTACATCGACCGGACGAACCAGACCATGAGAAATCAATCCGAGGGCACCAAACCGTCCACGCGGAGTCAAGGTAAGTCTGGCCTCATGAGCATAATCGCGAACACGCTACGCGGTTGGTGGAAGGGGTCGTAATCAACGCTCGCTGCTATCATTAAAAAGGTTGCCGTAAAACATCTAAATTGAACAGCTGAAAGTGGGATACTGTGGACTTTGAACGGATGTCTAGTGTCGGCAAAAACTGGACATCCGGGACAACTTCACGATTACTTTGCGGCTAGCCGATTTCGTCAATGTATATAGCCGATATGAGCTGATCGTCCTGTACATTCTCCCTTCAAATGTTCTGTGCGTGGTTTAAAGAACACCAATACAGAGTTTATTCAAACTATACGGACATTATTTATACGATCACCGGAGCCGCACCCGCCCTGCTTACTCCACCGTCACCGACTTGGCCAGATTGCGTGGCTTGTCCACATCCGTGCCGCGTGCCAGTGCCGTGTGGTACGCCAGCAATTGCAGTGCGACCACGTGCAGGATCGGCGACAGATCGCCGTAGTGCTCAGGCAGGCGGATGACGTGCAGGCCTTCGCCGGAGCTGATGCGGGAATCCACATCGGCGAAGACGTACAGTTGGCCGCCGCGGGCGCGCACTTCCTGCATGTTCGATTTCAGCTTTTCGATCAGGGCGTCGTTTGGCGCGATGGTGACGACCGGCATTTCATTTGTCACCAGGGCCAGCGGGCCGTGCTTCAGTTCGCCGGCCGGATACGCTTCGGCGTGGATGTACGAAATTTCCTTCAGCTTTAATGCGCCTTCCAGGGCGATCGGATAGTGCATGCCGCGACCGAGGAAGAGGGCGTTTTCCTTGCGCGCGAATTCTTCGGACCAGGCGATGATTTGCGGTTCCAGCGCCAGCACGGACGCGATGGCGACAGGCAAGTGGCGCATGGCTTTCAGGTGCGCCGCTTCCTGCTCTTCGGACAGGTGGCCATTGACTTGCGCCAGGCACAGGGTCAGCAGGAACAGGCCGGCCAGCTGTGTCGTGAACGCTTTGGTGGATGCCACGCCCACTTCCACGCCGGCGCGCGTGATGTAGGCCAAGGCGCATTCGCGCACCATGGCGCTGGTGGCCACGTTGCAGATGGTCAAGGTGTGCTGCATGCCCAGGCTGCGCGCGTGTTTCAGGGCGGCCAGGGTATCGGCCGTTTCGCCGCTTTGCGAAATGGTCACCACCAGCGTGTTCGGGTGCGGCACGCTGTCGCGGTAGCGGTATTCGCTGGCCACTTCCACGCTGACGGGCACCTTGGCGATCGACTCGATCCAGTATTTCGCCGTCATGCCGGCGTACGAGCTGGTGCCGCAGGCCAGGATCAGCACGCGATCGATCTGCTTGAAGATTTTATAGGCGTCGTCGCCGAACAGTTCCGGCATGATGCCCGTCACACCTTCCAAGGTGTCGCCGATGGCGCGCGGCTGCTCGAAGATTTCCTTCTGCATGTAGTGGCGGTAAGGACCCAGCTCGGCCGCGCCCGTGTGCGCATGCACGGTTTTCACTTCGCGCTCGACGGGCTTGCCATCGACGTCGACGATCCAGCAGCGCGACAGTTGCAGGTCGACCACGTCGCCTTCTTCCAGATAGATGATCTGGTCCGTCGTGCCGGCCAGCGCCATGGCGTCGGACGCGACAAAGTTTTCACCATTGCCCAGGCCGACGATCAGGGGCGAACCCTGGCGCGCGGCGACCACGCGGTGCGGTTCGTCGCGGCAGAACACGGCGATCGCATACGCGCCATCGAGGCGTTTCACGGCTTGCTGTACGGTCTCGAACAGGTCGCCGTTGTACATGTGCTCGACCAGGTGGGCGATCACTTCCGTGTCCGTCTGGCTCTGGAAGACGTAACCGAGGGCTGTCAGTTCGGCACGCAGTTCGTCGTGGTTTTCGATGATGCCGTTATGCACCAGCGCCACGCGGGCGTTCTCTTCCGTTGGGGAAAAGTGCGGGTGGGCATTGAAGGAGACAGGGGCGCCATGCGTGGCCCAGCGCGTGTGGGCGATGCCTGTGAAACCGCTCAAGCCTTCTTCGCCGATCTGCTTTTCCAGCTCGGCCACGCGCGAGGTGGAGCGCGAACGCTGCAAGCGGCCATCCGCATGCAGGGCGATGCCGCAGGAATCGTAGCCGCGGTATTCCAGGCGCTTCAAGCCTTCGACCAGGATGGGAGTGATATTACGTTGCGCTACTGCGCCGACGATGCCGCACATGGAAACCTCTGTCTAAAATTTAATCAATGCACGCATGCTAATGCAGAGTGCATGAAATATGCTTTCTAAATATGCGTATATTTGACCGAATATTTCACCTCTATTTTGCGGTGAAATATTATTTCATTTAAACTCAATATATTTTCCAATTCTTCAATACCATGAGCGAAGACAACATTACCCTCGACGAAATCGATCGTCGCATCCTGAACGCCTTGCAAATTGATGCATCGCAAACCAACAGTGAACTGGCGCGCTCGGTGCACGTCTCGGCGCCCACCTGTTTGCGGCGGGTCAAGCATTTAAGGGAAAGCGGCGTCATCGAGCGGCAAGTGGCCATCGTCGCGCCGCAGTTGGTGGGCGCGCGCTTGACTGCCATCGTGGAAATCACGCTCGACGTACAGGCGGCGGAGCGCATGGCGGAATTCGAGCAGCTGGTGGCGCAGGAAGCTGCTGTGCTGCAATGCTACCGCGTCTCGCCCGGGCCCGACTTCGTGCTGATGGTGCAGGTGGCCGACATGCCCGCCTACCACGCGCTGGCGCACCGCCTGTTTGCCGCGCACGCGAATGTGCGCAACGTGAAAAGCTATTTTTCCACGTTCCGCAGCAAATTCGAGACGCGCATCGCGGTGTGAAGCAAGCGGACAGAACAGTTATCCCTGCTTATCCTCACTTTTCTGCATGCTTATACACAAGTTTATCCACAGTATAAAAATCACGGATTTTCACGGCTGCCACATCTGGCCTCGGAGGAGGCCCCTCAATAAATGTGTAGCTACTGCCGGGCAAAAACTTATCCCGGCTTATCCATCGCTTGCCCACGCTTTAATCACAGGCTTTTGCACAGCTTTACCCACAGCCAGTATTGATGAATAACTCTTGAATATCCTTACAATACAATGACTTATAAGTTATTCATCACTTATCCGTAGATTGCACACAAGTTTATCCACAGTCCAGGCAAGCAAAAAGCCAGCGATGCTTTTTCAGCCTGCCCAGACTGGCTTGTACGCTGGAGCGGCAAGCTGGACCAGAAAACTTATCCCGTCTTTTCCACAGGTTTTTTACCGTTTATACGCAGCTTATACCGGGCTTATCCATCACTTGTCCGCATGCTTGTTCACATGTTTATCCACACACAACAATACGGAGAAAATACGGGATGAGGAAAGTGATAGGACTTATCCCGGGTTGTCAGCCAACTCTCCACAGGATTATCCACAGGCGTAAAAAAACGCCGCCAGCCCGGACAGGCTGACGGCGTCATGCGTACCGAGGGCGGTGCGCTTACTTCTTGATTTTCACGGGGCGCGTCCAGCCGTCGATGGTCACCTGGCGCGCGCGCGAAACGGTCAGCTTGCCCGCTGGCGCATCTTTCGACAAGGTCGTGCCGGCGCCCAGGGTGGCGCCCTTGCCGACGGTGACGGGCGCGATCAACTGGCTGTCGCTACCAATGAAGGCGTCGTCTTCAATCACCGTGCGGAACTTGTTCACGCCGTCATAGTTGCAGGTAATCGTGCCGGCGCCAATGTTGACCTTCGAGCCGATGGTGGCGTCGCCGATGTAGGCCAGGTGATTCGCCTTGCTGTGCGCGGCGATCTGGCTGTTTTTCACTTCAACGAAGTTACCGATGTGCACATCTTCCGCCAGGACCGTGCCAGGACGCAGGCGCGCGTACGGGCCGATGATGGAGGCGGCGCCGACGATGGCGTCCTCGATATGGCAGAAGGGCTTGATGTGCGCGCCAGCCGCCACCGTGGCGTTGATGAAGACGTTGTTGGCGCCCACGCGCACGCCATCGCCCAGTTCGACTCTGCCTTCGAACACGCAGCCGACGTCGATGGTGACATCGCGGCCGCAAATGAGTTCGCCGCGCACGTCGATGCGGGCCGGGTCAAACAGGGTCACGCCACGCTCGAGCAGCGCTTGCGCGATATTGTTCTGGTGGATGCGTTCCAGCTGGGCCAGCTGCACCTTGCTGTTGACGCCCGCCACTTCCCACATGGCAGCAGGCTGGGCCGAGGTGACGGCAACGCCATCGGCGACGGCCTGGGCAACGATATCGGTCAGATAGTATTCCCCTTGCGCATTGTCATTCGACAAGGCGGACAGCCATTGCTTCAGGGCCACGGTGGGCGCGACCATGATGCCGCTGTTGATTTCCTGGATGGCGCGCTCTGCTGGCGTGGCATCTTTTTCCTCGACGATGCGCACGATGGCGCCGTTCTCGCGCACGATGCGGCCCAGGCCGAAGGGATCGTCCTGTTCCACGGTCAAGATGGCCAGCTTATCGTTGCCAGCCGCATCCACCAGTTTTTGCAGGGAAACAGCGCTGGTCAGCGGCACGTCGCCGTACAGGATCAGGGTCGGCACGCTGTCGTCCAGCAAAGGCAGCGCTTGCTGCACGGCATGTCCGGTGCCCAGCTGCTGCGCCTGCTGAGCGGCGTCGATCTGCACGGCATGGTTCACCTTGTAGCCGTCGAGCAACTTCAGCACCGCTGCGCCCCCATGCCCGTAAATCACGCATAATCGGGACGGCGCCAGGCCGCGCGCCGTGTCGATGACGTGCGACAACAATGGCTTGCCCGCCAACGGGTGCAATACCTTGGGCAGTGCCGACTGCATGCGTTTGCCCATACCGGCAGCGAGAATGACAACGTTCATAGACCGTCTTTTATAAGTTAAGAATATGAAAAAGTTTAACACGCAGGCCCCATTCTCCAGTCGCTTTCGTTACGCCGTGCTGGCCATGCTTTTCATTATCGTCGCAGGCTGCAGCGGCTTGCGCCTGGCCTACAACAATGGCGATACCGTGCTGTACTGGTGGCTGAACGCGTATGTCGACCTCGACCGCGACCAGAAGGGCTGGGTGCGCGAGGATATCGACAAGCTGTTCGACTGGCACCGCAAGACGCAATTGAAGGATTACGTGGAAATCCTGCGCACGGGCCAGAAGCAGCTGCAAGGCAATATCACGCAGGCGGACCTGATGGCCGATTACAGCGAGATCAAGCAGCGCACCCAGGCGCTGCTGCTGAAAGCGGCGCCCGAACTGGCCGACCTGGCGCGCTCGCTCAAGCCCGAGCAGATCGCGCAGATGGAAAAGAAATTCAAGTCGAACAATGATGATTACCGCAAGAAATATCTGAGCGGCGACCAGGAGAAGCGCCAGCAACTGCGCTACAAGAAAGCCATGGAGCAATTCGAACTGTGGTTCGGCAGCTTCAGCAGCGAGCAGGAAGCCATCATCCGCAAGGCGTCCGACGCGCGTCCGCTGAACAATGAGATCTGGCTCGACGAACGCATGCGGCGCCAGCAGAATGTGTTGAACCTGGTCAAGAAGGTTCACCAGGAAAAACTCGGCAAGGACGCCACCGTGGGCTTGATCACGACCCTGATCAAGGACAGTTTCGAGCGCCTCGAACATTCGGAGCGCAAGGCCTTCTTCGATGCCTACGAAAGCAGCACGGCGCAGATGGTCTTGACGGTGATCAAGATCGCCACGCCGGCGCAAAAGGCCCACGCCGTCAAGCGCATGCAGGGCTGGATCGACGATTTCAATTCCCTGGCCACACAACCCAAATAGCGGGGCAGCGCCAGCAGGGGGGAGGGGGCCATATGCTATAGTGGCCGCCATCGAATTGAAGAAATCCCCATGCAAAAGAAGATTAAAAAACCCGCCAAAGTCCCCGTCCACCACGCGCCGCCACCGAACCAGGTGCGCATCATCGGCGGCCAGTGGAAACGCTCCGTGCTGCCTGTTTTGCAGGCACTCGGTTTGCGTCCGACACCGGACCGCGTGCGCGAAACCGTATTTAACTGGGTCAATCACTTGCGCGACGGCGACTGGGCCAACGCCCAGGTGCTGGACCTGTTCGCCGGCAGCGGCGCGCTCGGTTTTGAAGCGGCCAGCCGCGGCGCCGCGTCCGTCACCATGGTCGACACGCACACGCCCGTGATTCGCCAGCTGGAAGAAAACAAGACGAAATTGCGCGCTGATAATGTCCAACTGCTGCGCGGCGACGCCCTGCTGACGGCGCAAGGCCTGGCAGCGCGCGGCCAGCGCTTCGATCTGATCTTCCTTGACCCGCCTTACCAGCAGGATTTCCTCGCGAAAGTACTGCCGCTGTGCGCCAATCTGCTCAAGGAAGGCGGCATCGTCTACGCGGAATCGGGCTTGCCGCTGGTCTTCGATGAAAACAGCGCGCTGGAAAAACCGGAATGGATGGCGCCGTGGGAAGTCATCCGCGCCGACAAGGCGGGCACTGTTTATTATCATTTGCTAACTTACAACAAAGTGCCGGCAACTGCCTGAATCTGCCTATAAATGAGGCAAAAAGACTCCCTGGCCCGAGGCGCAGCACCAATTTCAGGCATAATGCGCGTCTATATTGGTGCATCGTCAGGGAGCCGCAATGGTTGTAGCCGTTTATCCAGGAACATTCGATCCGCTCACGCGTGGTCATGAAGATTTGGTGCGCCGCGCATCGGGTCTGTTTGACAAGCTGATCGTCGGTGTGGCCGACAGCAAGAACAAGCAACCGTTTTTCTCGCTCGACGAACGCCTGGAAATCGCCAACGAAGTGCTTGGCCACTATCCGAATGTACAAGTGGAAAGCTTTTCCGGCTTGCTCAAGGATTTCGTGCGCAAGCATGAAGCGCGTGTCATCGTGCGCGGCTTGCGCGCCGTTTCCGACTTCGAATACGAATTCCAGATGGCGGGCATGAACCGCTACCTGCTGCCCGATGTCGAAACCATGTTCCTGACGCCGTCCGACCAGTACCAGTTCATTTCGGGCACCATCGTGCGCGAAATCGCGGCGCTGGGCGGCGACGTCTCCAAGTTTGTCTTCCCCTCGGTGAACCGCTGGCTGCAGAACAAGATTGCCGCCAACGCTGCCTCATCGCAATAAGTAAGAGTGAAATCATGGCATTACTGATCACCGACGAATGCATCAATTGCGACATTTGCGAGCCCGAGTGCCCGAATGACGCGATCTACATGGGCGCGGAAATCTACGAAATCGATCCCAACAAGTGCACCGAATGCGTGGGCCACTTTGACGAGCCGCAATGCCAGCAAGTGTGCCCCGTCAGCTGCATCCCCTTCAATCCCGCCTGGCGCGAAAGCCCGGAACAATTGATGGCCAAGTACGAACGCCTGCAGGCGGAACTGCCTGCCAAAACCTAAGCTTTTCTCCCGCGCCACTTCTGGACCACTTCTGCGTGGCGCCAGCTTCTGCCAACTGTTCTACACTGTGTGCTGACTTATCCACAGCCCATGGTTTCCACGGAGGTAGAAGATGCAAATAAGCACATCCCGTTTCGGCCGTTCCCTCGCTGCCGCCTGCCTGTACGCCTGCCTGGCACAAGCGGCGCTGGCCGTCGAGGTGGGCGGCGTCAAGCTGGACGACACGGTACAACTGGCCAGCCGCGAGTTGAAACTCAACGGCGCCGGCGTGCGCTACAAGGTCATCTTCAAGGTCTACACGATCGCGCTGTACCTGCCGGAAAAGAAAACCCAGCTGGCCGACATCCTGGCGTTGCCCGGACCGCGCCGTCTGGAAATCGTCATGCTGCGCGACATCACGTCCGACGAACTGGGGCAAGCCTTCATGCAAGGCTTGAAGCGCAGTTCCGACCAGGCCGACCGCACGCGCCTGCTGAGCCAGACGATGCAGTTCGGCGCCATGTTCGAAATGGTGCCCGGCCTGAAAAAGGGCGACATTCTGACCGTGGACTGGCTGCCGGAAGAGGGAACGTTGTGCAAACTGAACGGCAAGCAGGTGGGCGACATGGTGCCGGACCTGGCCTTTTACAATGCGCTGCTGAAAATCTGGATCGGCGCCCATCCTGCCGACACTTTGCTGCGCGCGCATTTGCTGGGCGATATGGCTTAAAGCAAAACGCGGGCGTAAAAAAAGCCGGCTCGCGCCGGCTTGTCATCTGCAACAGCGAGCTTATGCGCGTGTCGACAGGGCGCGCAATTCGGCGGCGTTGCTTGGCGACACGCCATCCATCTTGCCCAGGGTGCGCTTCAAGGCTTGCGCTTCGCGCATCTGCTGGCGCGCCAGACGCTCTTCACGGCTCAGCTTGGGACGCACCACCAGCATCATGGCGCGGGCGATCCCCACCAGCAAAGGTTTGAACAGCAGGGCGAACGCGCCCACGGCAACGATCACCAGCACGAGTTGCAGGGTGTTCAGCAGGGAAATCTCCAGCACGGGTGCGGATACTGCGTACAGGGCGGAGGCGAAGGTAGACATAGTGTTCCAGTGCATTATAGAATTTGCCAGTACTATAGTGCAGTGCAACATATAAATCTAATTCCATTTCTTGATACCAATTATATGAATTGTGAATGGAAAACTGTAATATTTTTTAACGAGTGAAAATATTCGTGCCCGGCGCGGTTTACACTCCTAAGTAATCAATTTTAAGTAATCAATTCAACTTTTATCTTGGGCTTTCCATGAGTTTTCTGACGCTGGATCTGAACTTGCTGCGTGTTTTCGACGCCGTCATGACGGAACAAAACCTGACGCGCGCAGCCGGCCACCTGGCGATGACCCAGCCGGCGGTATCGAACGCCATCAAACGCCTGCGCGAGAGCCTCGGTGACGAATTGCTGATCCGCACGGCCTACGGCGTGAAACCCACGCCCCGCGCCGAAGCGCTGTGGCCATCCGTGCGCTCGGCCCTGGCCAGCCTGGAAGCGGCCGTCACGCCGGAAACTTTCGACGTGTCGAAGACCCACGCCACGTTCCGCATGGCCATGGCCGATGCGACGGCCGCGTTCTGGCTGCCCTCGCTGATGCGCTCGATCGAACGGGAAGCACCGGGCGTCAACGTGCGCATGATGCCGCTGACGACGCGCGAACCGCGCCCGATGCTGCTGCGCGGCGATATCGACCTGGCCGTGGGCTTCTTTCCCGGCGTGGCGGCGCAATTGTCGAGCGAAACGGGTTCGCCCATCCGCCACGAGCGCCTGTATTCCGGCAAGTATGTGTGCGTGATGCGGCGCGGCCATCCGCTGGCCGACAAGGAATTGACTCTGGATAACTACTGCGCGGCCAACCATTTATTGGTGAGCTTTTCCGGCCGCGCGCATGGCTTGATCGACGAAGCCCTGTCGCAGATCCACCGCGAACGGCGCATTTTGTTGACGGTCAACCAGTTCTTCACGGCAGGCAGAGTGGTCGCCAATTCCGACCTGATCACGGTCTTGCCGCGCCATTTGATCGCCTCGACGGGCATGACGGAGTCCCTGCTGTACAAGGATTTGCCATTGACCTTGCCGGCCGTCCACCTGGACATGCTGTGGCACGAGCGCGACGCCCGCAGCCCCGCCCACAAATGGCTGCGTAATCATCTGGAAAGCATGAACACGCCCACCCTGCGCACGGCCACGGCGGCCGGCGGCGGCGTGGCACCGAAACCCCMTACCCAGTGAGCATCGCAGGCCCAAATTACGACGCCAGTAGATTTATCATCAGATGTTCATCTATGCGTGGCTGCTGGACCGGTAACCGATCCTGAAACCGCCCCAGTGCTTGCCCTCGACGTGGATGGGCACGGACAAATCGTGCATGACCTCGCCTGTGTCGCGTTTATAGGTCTGCAGCAGGAAGGCCTTGGTGTTGCTGCCGCAGCGCTTGCCCGTGCGGTCGCTGAAGATGCGCTTGGTGCGGTTATTGACCATATCGGTGGCGTAGTCTCCCGTCAGCGGCTGGGAAAACTTCTTGTTGTGCGTCGGAAAATAGCCATTGTTGTCGACGGCGCCCGCATACGCCAAATGGGGCAGAGCGGCCAGCACGCCTTCCTGCAGGTCGGGCAGCACCTTGTCCGTAAACGCGTCGAACTTCGTGTTGTGCTTGGGCGGATTGGTGTTGGGAATCGGGCGGTAGTGGCGGTCGAACAGGGCTTCGCGCGTGATGCGGCCCGACGCGATCGCTTGCTCGAACAGTTTGCCCACGTCGCGCGCGGCGCGCTGGGCCGCCTCGCGGATCTCGTCGTGCGGCGTGGCCACGCTCGATTCACCGAGGGCGCCGGCGATCACTTCGGCCCGCTCGGCCAGGGCCATGGCCGACTGCGTGGCGCGCGGCAATTCGGCATTCGTCGACAGCATGCTGTCGCGGATTTGCAGGATGGCGTCGGCGATCACTTGCGTCGTGTCGACGTGTTCGCGCGAGGCGCGGGCAATTTGCCCGATCTCGTCTTCCGACTCGCCCGACGATTGCTCGATATGGCTGAGTGAGGCGTGCACGCTTTCCACGTTGCGCGCCGCTTCCGTCACACCGGCCGCCAGCGAACTCATGCCGCGCGCGGCTTTTTCCGACTGTTCATTGATTTCGCGCACCATGACGCTGATTTCATCGGAAGCTTCCTTGGTGCGCTGCGCCAATTGCCGCACTTCACCGGCCACGACGGCAAAACCGCGGCCATGTTCGCCGGCACGGGCCGCTTCGATGGCGGCGTTCAGCGCCAGCAAGTTGGTGCGCGCGGAAATATCGGAAATGGCTTCCGTGAAGCCCGTGATGCGTTTGGATTTTTCCTGCAGGCTCAGCATGGTGCTGGACGCGCCTTGCGCTTCCTCGCGTGCCGTATTGATGCGGCGCAAGCCCTGGTCCACTTCGGCACGCGCCGCCACGCTTTCCACGCGCACGCCGGCGGCCACCTTGGCGGCCCGTTCCGCATTGGCGGCGATCTTTTCCGTCATCGCGGCATTTTGTACGGAACTGTCGGCAATGTCGCTGGCCGTGCGGACATCAAGTTCCACCTTCTGTTTGACGGAATCGACGAAATACGAGGTTTCCGCCGCGCCGATCATGATGGCATCGATGGCGTTGCCCACCGTGTCGGCGAACTGGTGCAAGCCCGGTTCGCCGCGTGGACGGCCGGCAAACGCCAGCAGCGCGGCGCCGATGGCGGCGGCCACGCAGGCAATCAAATAAGGATGGTCGCCGCCCGACAGCAGCAGCAGATAGGCCAGGCAACAGGCGACGGCCATTGCCAGGATCGTGAATACAAAGAAACGCACCAGCTGATGCTGCAACTGCTTCATTTGTCCCCCGCTGCGCGAACCCGTCACGTCCCGGGAGGAACGTGCTGTGGCCGTATGCGGATGGGCACGATTGCCCACCTTGCACCCTGAACACAACGTCTGCGCGTGTTTTCAGGCCGGCTACCGGATAGCAGAATTGTAGTTCTACCCTACAACATTTGTTCCGATAGCTCAATCAGAAAAACGGGGCGGCTACACCAGGGTCACTTAATTGGCAATTTGGTGGTGTTTTTGACCTCTTCCATGACGGCATAAGTGTGGGTTTCCCGCACACCTTTCTGCAACAGCGTCTTGCCCAGGAATTCGCGGTAGGCGGCCATGTCCTTGACGCGCGCCTTGACCAGGTAATCGAAACCGCCAGCGACCATATGACATTCCAGTACCTCTGGAATGATTTGTACGCTATGCTTGAAGGCGTCGAACACTTCCGGTGTCGTGCGATCGAGCACCACTTCGATGAACACCAGCAGCGACACGTCAAGCAACTGCGGGTTCAACTGGGCCGTATAGCCCATGATGTAACCGGATTCGTGCAGCTTGCGCACGCGCTCCAGGCAAGCGGCCGGCGACAGGTTCACGCGCGCGGCCAGCTCCACATTGCTGATGCGTCCATCGCTCTGCAATTCCATCAGGATTTTCTTACTGATCTTGTCCAGCATTCCCATCACCCCCAAATTAATATTATTTGGTTAAATTGTCGCATCAAAAACTATCTATTGCTAGTCCCCTGTATTACCAGAATTAATCCATAAGAATCCCCTTTACAATCGAATCATCTTAACGTCCGACTTTCTGTATTTTTTTGCACCAAAAAAGAGCAAGAATTACGTCAGTTTTCGTCCCCTTTTTCCTTGTAAAGAGCACTTATGCACCCTGCAGGCCCCTCGGCTTTTACCCCGATTCCTTTTGCTGCGTTCCAGGCAGAAATCCTGCCCGAAGCGACTCCACAACGCGCCGCCATCACCGCCGCCTATAGGCGCGACGAGGTTTCCGCCGTGCAGTGGCTGTTGCAACAAGTGCGCCCCAGCAGCACCGAAACGACGGCCGAAGGACAGGCGCTGGCGCACCGCCTGGTCTCGAACGTGCGCCAAAAACGCACACGCGCGTCCGGCGTCGATGCACTGATGCACGAGTTCTCGCTATCGTCGGAAGAGGGTGTTGCATTAATGTGTCTGGCTGAAGCGCTGTTGCGTATACCCGACAGTCAGACGGCCGACCGTTTGATCGCCGACAAAATCAGCAAGGGTGACTGGAAGAAACACCTGGGCGAATCGCCGTCGCTGTTCGTCAACGCGGCCACCTGGGGTTTGCTGATTACGGGCAAACTGGTCAGTACCAGCAGCGAATCGGGCCTTGGTTCGGCCATGACCAAGCTCATCGCCAAAGGCGGCGAACCGCTGATCCGCAAAGGCGTCGACCTGGCCATGCGCATGCTGGGCAACCAGTTTGTTACAGGCCAGACCATCGAGGAAGCGTTGAAAAACAGCCGCGAGAATGAAACGCGCGGCTACCGTTATTCCTACGACATGCTGGGCGAGGCTGCCCTGACGCAGCAGGACGCGGCCAACTACTACGCCTCGTACGAAACGGCAATCCACGCCATCGGCAAGGCGTCGAACGGCCGCGGCATCCGCAACGGTCCCGGCATTTCCGTGAAACTGTCGGCCCTGCATGCGCGCTACAGCCGCGCCCAGCGTACCCGCGTCATGGAAGAATTGCTGCCGAAAGTCAAAGCGCTGCTGTTGCTGGCCAAACAGTACAACATCGGCTTCAACATTGATGCGGAAGAAACGGACCGCCTGGAATTGTCGCTCGACCTGATGGAAGCACTGGCTTTCGATGCGGATCTGGCCGGCTTCGACGGCATCGGCTACGTGGTGCAGGCGTATCAAAAACGCTGCCCGTTCGCCATCGATTTCCTGATCGACCTGGCGCACCGCAGCGGCCGCAAGTTCATGGTGCGCCTGGTCAAGGGCGCGTATTGGGATGCGGAAGTCAAACGCGCGCAAGTCGATGGCCAGGAAGGCTATCCCGTCTACACGCGCAAGGTCTACACGGACGTCTCTTACCTCGTGTGCGCGCAAAAACTGCTGGCCGCCAGCAGCCTGATCTATCCACAATTTGCCACGCACAACGCGCAAACCCTGTCGACCATTTATACCTGGGCGAAACGCGACGGCATTACCGACTACGAATTCCAGTGCCTGCACGGCATGGGCGAAACCCTGTACGACCAGGTCGTCGGCCCCGAGAATCTCGACAAGCCTTGCCGCATCTACGCCCCCGTCGGCTCGCATGAAACCCTGCTGGCCTACCTGGTGCGCCGCCTGCTGGAAAACGGCGCCAACTCCTCGTTCGTCAACCAGATCGTCGACGAAAGCGTGGCCATCGATAGCCTGATCCGCGATCCGCTCGAGCAGGCACGCCTGCAGGGCGGCTTGCCGCATCCGTCGATTCCGCTGCCGCTGGACATGTTTGGCAGCGAACGCAGGAACTCGGCCGGTCTGGACCTGTCGAATGAAGATACTTTACGCACCTTGGCCACGGGCCTGGCGCAGCAGCAGACATGGCAGGCAGCGCCGCTGATCGATGGCGCCGTCAGCCTGAATGGCCCCACGCACATGCTGCACAATCCGGCCCAGCACGACGATGTCGTGGGCAAGGTCATGGAAGCCGGTCCGGCCGACGTGGAAACGGCCCTGGCCAGCGCCAGCGCCTACGCCATGGATTGGCAAACAACAGAACCATCGATCCGCGCGCAAGCGTTGCTGCGCGCTGCCGACCTGTTCGAAGAACATCATATCGAGCTGATGGCCCTGGCCGTGCGCGAAGCGGGCAAGTCCCTGCCGAACGCGATCGCGGAAATCCGCGAAGCCGTCGACTTCCTGCGCTACTACGCGGCGCAGGTGGAACACGTGCCGAATACCCTGGCGCTCGGTCCCGTCACCTGCATCAGCCCGTGGAACTTCCCGCTGGCCATCTTTACGGGCCAGCTGGCCGCCGCCCTGGCCGCAGGCAACGTGGTGCTGGCCAAACCGGCCGAGCAAACGCCGCTGATCGCCCACCGCGCCGTGCAATTGCTGCACGCGGCAGGCGTACCGCGCGGTGCGCTGCAATTCTTGCCCGGCAGCGGCGAAGTCGTCGGCGCCGGCCTGTGCAATGACGCACGCGTGAAAGGCGTGATTTTCACGGGCTCGACGGAAGTGGCGCAACTGATCAACCGCAACCTGGCCGCGCGCGCCGTGGCCGAAGGCATCGACATTCCCCTGATCGCCGAAACGGGCGGCCAGAATGCCCTGATCGTCGATTCGTCCGCCTTGCCGGAGCAAGTGGTGCAGGATGTGATGTCGTCCGCTTTCGACAGTGCCGGCCAGCGCTGCTCTGCCTTGCGCGTGCTGTTCCTGCAAACGGAAATCGCCGACAAGACCATCCACATGCTCAAGGGCGCCATGCAGGAACTGCGCGTCGGCAATCCTGACCGCCTGGCGACCGATATCGGTCCCGTCATCGATGCGGAAGCGCAAGGTAACTTGCTGGCACACATCAACAAGATGAAAACCATGGCCATCGACCATTATTCGCTCGATTTGCCGACCGTCAAAGGCACGTTCGTTGCCCCGACCGTGTTGGAAATCAAGTCGCTGGCGCAATTGACGCAGGAAGTCTTCGGCCCTGTGCTGCACGTGATCCGCTACAAGCGCTCCGAGCTGCCGCAACTGGTGCAATCGATCAATGACAGCGGTTACGGCCTGACCCTGGGCATCCATACGCGCATCGATGAAATGATCGATTTCATTACCAAGCGCGCGCATGTGGGCAATATTTATGTGAACCGCAACATTGTCGGCGCCGTCGTCGGCGTGCAGCCGTTCGGCGGCGAAGGCAAATCAGGCACCGGCCCCAAGGCGGGCGGCCCCCTGTACCTGAAACGCCTGCAGCGCAATGCGCCAGCCGGCGCGCAGCACCAGCGCCAGGCGCCGCCAGCGCTCGACGCGCTGACCGTGTGGGCAAAGATGCATGGCCACGACAAGGTCGAGCAACTGGCGCAGGAATACGCACGCACCACCTTGCTGGGCAGCACCACCGTCTTGCCAGGCCCGACAGGCGAGCGCAATACCCTGAGCTTTGCCGCGCGCGGCACGATTCTGTGCGCGGCCGCCACGTCCGGCACGCTGATGAACCAGCTGGCCGCCGTCCTGGCCACCGGTAACGAGGCCCTGGTGCTGGCACAATCGCCGGAGCTGATCCCGGGCGACTTGCCGGCCGCGCTGAAGGACCGCATCCAGATCATTACGAGCCTGGAGTCGGTCAAGCATGATTTCCAGATCGCCATGATCGAGCCTAGCCTCGATGCGCAGCTCAAACCGCTGCTGGCGGCACGGGAAGGGGCCCTGGTGGGCACCATCGCCACCACGCAGGACGGTGCCATCCCTCTGTGGCGCCTGGTCGCTGAGCGGGCGCTGTGCGTGAATACGACGGCGGCCGGTGGGAATGCCAGCCTGATGATGCTCAGTGTCTAACATTTAAGCAGGCAGTCAACGCAAAAGGGCAGAACCAGTGGTTCTGCCCTTTTTTTATGCACGCTGGATGAAAAATCAGCCAGTCAGACGCTGGCACAATTGCTGGATCACCGTCAACGCATACGGCGAAGCGACGGTTTGCACGAAACGCATGAAGTCGACGGCCGCCTCTTCGTTGGCGTTGTCAGAAATAGTGCGCATGACCGTAAACGGCACGCCCAGTTCAAAACACACTTGCGCCACGGCAGCACCTTCCATTTCGACGGCAAGCAAGTCGGGGATATCAACTTTGAGCTGGTTCAGATGCGCGGCGCTGCTGATGAACTGGTCGCCGCTGGCGATCAGGCCGCGGTGCACTCGCGCGTGTTGCAAGCCAAATGCCGCGATATCGGCCGCCTTGAGCACGCTGGAAACATCGTCACGCAGGAAATCTTCCGCGGCGGCTGCCAGTTGCGTGCTCAGTTCCAGGTCCGTGGCAAAGCGCTGCAGGCCAGTCAATGGCACTTCAAAACGGGGAAACAAAGGGCGGGCGTCCATATCGTGCTGCAACAGCGATTCGGCCACGACGATATCGCCGACTTTCACGTGTTTATCCCCACTGCCGGCCACGCCGGTGAAGACGATGTGGGTAACTCCGTACTTTTCCACAAGGATAGAAGCTGTCATGGCAGCGGCAACCTTGCCCAGACGCGACAGGACGCACACAGCGTCGATATTCCACAGGGTTCCCAGGGTGTAGTCGCGCATGCCGTGCGAACGCCTCTGGGGGCTCTGCATGGCTTCTACCAGCCCCTGCTGTTCTTCGTGCAAGGCACTGATGATGCCTAAACGCATTTTTTGATGTGTATGCATGCTGTTTTTACAGGTTTTTTGAATTGCAAAACGGTTTACATGGTGAAAACAGCCGTTTCAGCGACTTTTCCACCGTTCGCGTTTGTCTCTGTGTTTTAAATAAAGATGTATACATAAAAATAGTAGTGATAGTAAACGGCCATTTTTTTGTGGATAAGTCGGTATACCATCGAAAAATCATCGACTTAGCGCACAAAAAAGTAGGCGCACAAGCATTGTATCTACGGAGGACTTGTTTGGGATAAAAATTGGCTTGTGGACAAAGATCGACTTTTCCCACATCTCATCCTGTGGATATGCAGGCACTTATCCACACCAGTACGCAAAAATCGTGGTTTTCTTGCTGTAGTGGCATGTTTGACGTGTTTCGTTGGCATAGGTCTATGTCTGCCAATCAACAGTGAGCGGGCACGAGCGTTGTTCTTTCACTGAGGTGAACGTTCAGTTGATTCCTGGAAGACGGTTTGGCAGTAGGTCGTGAAGTCGCTGTTGGCTTTTTTTTTTGACGGTTTTGCATGCTTTTTGGAAATATCCCCGGACTTCCGCTTTTTTTGTCGGTTTACAATAGATTTATATATAAAAATAGTAGTAATAGTAAACGCGTTTTTTTCTGTGGATAAGTCGCTTTTTTTCAACAGGATCAAGCGTTTACGCGCAAAATAAAGCGTGCATAATCGCTGTATCACGCGAGGAGCAAAATTGTATAAAATGTGGGCCTGTGCAAAAGTTCGTGTTTACGCACAAGTCATCCTGTGGATATCAAGTGACTTATCCACAATCGTTTCAAATTTCTCCTTTTTTCGACATCGAACCGCCTGCTGGCACTGTGCCTGCTCAGGTCTGTTGACGTTTCCATTTTGCAAAACGGTTTGGCAGTGCTGTGTGCGTGATGCTGGCCGTGCTGGTTTTCGTCGCGCAGTTGTTGGCCCGATTTTTTTTGTCAGCCAAAGCCGCTGCCCGGCTTTTTTTTGAAGACGGGCTTGTGAAGGTTCGCTAAGGGGTAGGGCAAGCAAAGCCTGCGTTGTCGGGTTTACCTTAACAAGTTCGTATACAAGAATAGTAATAGTAGTTAACAGTTGCATCTTCTGTGGATAAGTCTCGATTTATCCTTGTAAACAATCGCTTGGCGTACGGATAAGCGCTGAGTAAGGGTTGTATCTGTCTGGGACGGTTTCTGGACAAAAAAAGCCACTGAAAAAATTTTTCGTTTACACACATATCGTCCCTGTGGATATCCATACGGTTATCCACAGCTTGCCGCCCCTGGTTTGATGCTTTTTTACCTTGCCGTAACGCTTGTTCGTATCCCAGGCAACGATTAATGTCGCCCTGGTTCGGCACTGGTGGTAATCTCAAGGCGGCTCAGCAGCCATGCATGCATGAAGAAAGACAGACTCTGGTAGCGGAACGCGGCGGGGAGACACGCCGCGCGACAGCTTGATGGCATACCGAAAGGAGCTTCATTGGAATCGGCAGGCGAATACGACTACATCATCGTGGGTGGCGGCACGGCAGGTTGCGTGCTGGCCAACCGGCTCACACGCGACAAGGACGCCAATGTTTTGCTCGTGGAAGCGGGCGGCAAGGATGACTATGTGTGGATCCACATCCCCGTCGGTTATCTGCATTGCATCGGCAATCCCCGCACGGACTGGCTGTATTCCACGCAGGCGGACGCGGGATTGGGCGGGCGCAGCCTGATCTATCCGCGCGGAAAAGTCCTGGGCGGCAGTTCTTCCATCAACGGCATGATCTATATGCGGGGCCAGGCCGGCGATTACGATCACTGGGCCGACCTGACGGACGACGCTTCCTGGCGCTGGGACAAAGTCTTGCCGCTATTTAAGCAAAGCGAGGATTACTACGGCGGCGCGTCGGAAAACCATGGCGTGGGCGGCGAGTGGCGAGTGGAAAAACAGCGGCTGTCATGGGATATCCTGAACGCATTCCGCGATGCGGCGCAGCAGGTCGGCATCCCGAAAACCAGCGATTTCAATGGCGGCGACAATAGCGGCAGCGCGTATTTCGACGTCAACCAGCGCCGCGGCATCCGCTGGAATACCTCGAAAGCGTTCTTGAAACCGGCATCGCGCCGCCCGAACCTGACCATCATGACGGGCTGCCACGTGGAACGCCTGTTGATTGAAGCTTCGGAGTCCGGACCCCGTTGCACGGGCATCGTGTTTACGGGGGGCGGCACGCAGTGGCAGGCGACGGCCAAGCGGGAAACCTTGCTGACGGCGGGCGCCATCGGTTCGCCCCAATTGCTGCAATTGTCCGGCATCGGACCGGCCGCCTTGCTGCAGCAGCATGGGATTGTTCCCGTGGTCGATGCCGCCGGCGTGGGCGGCAATTTGCAGGACCACTTGCAGCTGCGCATGGTCTTTAAAGTGCAGGGCGTGAAAACCCTGAACATCATGGCGGGCAATATGCTGGGCAAGATGCAGATCGGCTTGCAATATGCGCTGTTTCAGAGCGGGCCCATGTCGATGGCGCCATCGCAACTGGGGGCGTTCGCCAAGTCCGATCCGCAGCAAGCCACGCCAAACCTGCAATACCACGTGCAGCCCTTGTCGCTCGACAAATTCGGCGAACCCTTGCACGCGTTTCCCGCGTTTACGGCCAGCGTCTGCAATCTGCGTCCCACGTCGCGTGGTCACGTGCAGATCGCATCGGCCGACAGCTATGCGGCGCCAAAGATTATGCCCAATTACCTCAGTACGGAGCAGGACCGCGCCGTGGCGGCCGACGCCTTGCGCCTGACGCGGACCATCGCCGCCGCACCGGCCCTGAAAAAATTTGCGCCGGAAGAATACAAGCCTGGCGTGCAATTCCAGAGCCAGGAAGAACTGGCGCAGGCGGCCAGCCAGATCGGCACCACCATCTTCCACCCGGTGGGCACTTGCCGTATGGGATTGGCCAGCGATGCCTCGAGCGTGGTCGACAGCCAGTTGCGCGTGATCGGCGTGGCGGGCTTGCGCGTCGTCGATGCCTCGATCATGCCGTACATTACTTCTGGTAACACGAACTCGCCCACGGTGATGATCGCGGAAAAAGCGGCGCAAATGATACACGCGGCCTGGAAATAGCGGGGCAAAGGCGCGAGTTTGCGCCATTCGGGCCGGCGAAAAATCCCCGTAGTTATACTGTATTGTGCGTTAAATTTAAGTTGTGTATTATAAAAATGACTAAGTAGTACAAAAAGTACAACTAGGAGACACGATGTCAAACGTAATCTTGGAAACAAGAAATTTGACCAAGGAATTCAAGGGTTTCACCGCTGTGAGCGACGTGAACCTGAAGGTAGAGCGCGGCCATATCCACGCCTTGATCGGTCCGAACGGCGCCGGCAAGACCACGTGCTTTAACTTGCTCACCAAATTCCTGGTCCCCACTTCCGGACAGATCCTGTTCAATGGGAAAGATATCACGGCCGCCAAACCGGCCCAGATCGCGCGCATGGGCGTGATCCGTTCCTTCCAGATTTCCGCCGTCTTCCCCCATTTATCCGTGCTGCAGAATGTGCGCATCGGCTTGCAGCGCCAGCTCGGTACCTCGTTCCACTTCTGGCAAAGCGAACGCGCATTGAACCAGCTCAACGACCGTGCCATGGCCTTGCTGGCCGAAGTCGACCTGACGGAGTTTGCCGACACCATCACGGTCGACATGCCGTACGGGCGCAAGCGGGCGCTGGAAATTGCCACCACCCTGGCGATGGAACCGGAAATGATGCTGCTCGACGAACCGACGCAGGGCATGGGCCACGAAGACGTGCACCGCGTGACGGAACTGATTAAAAAAGTGTCGGCCGGCCGCACGATTTTGATGGTGGAACACAATATGAGCGTGGTCTCTGGCATCTGCGACAAAATTTCCGTCCTGCAGCGTGGCGCCATGCTGGCCGAAGGCAGTTATGCGGAAGTGTCGCGCAATCCGCAAGTGATGGAAGCGTACATGGGCACCACCCACGCGGAACTGGAAGGGGCGCATTGATGGCGACACAAGTGAATGGCGGCGCACCTGCGCTGGAAATTACGCAACTGCACACCTGGTATGGCGAATCGCACATCCTGCACGACGTGAACTTGAAAGTGGCGCAGGGCGAAGTGGTCACTTTGCTGGGCCGCAACGGCGCCGGCCGTACGACCACCTTGCGCGCCATCATGGGGCTGACGGGCGCCCGCACGGGCTCCATCAAAGTCAACGGCGTCGAAGCGATAGGTTTGGCCACGCACAAAATCGCCCACCTGGGCATCGGGTATTGTCCCGAAGAGCGCGGTATTTTTTCATCGCTGTCGACCGAGGAAAACCTGCTGCTGCCGCCGACCCTGGCCAGCGGCGAGAAGGGCATGTCGGTGGAGGAAATCTACGCCATGTTCCCGAACTTGCAGGAACGCCGCCACAGCCAGGGCACGCGCCTGTCGGGCGGGGAACAGCAGATGCTGGCCGTGGCGCGCATCCTGCGCACGGGCGCGCGCCTGCTGCTGCTCGATGAAATTTCCGAAGGCCTGGCGCCCGTCATCGTGCAAGGGCTGGCGCGCATGATCACCACCCTGAAAGCGAAGGGCTACACCATTGTCATGGTGGAACAGAATTTCCGGTTTGCCGCGCCGCTGGCGGACCGGTTTTATGTGATGGAGCACGGTCAGATCGTCGAGACTTTTGCTGCATCCGAACTGGAGGCCAAGATGCCGGTATTGACCGAGCTGCTTGGCGTGTAGTCCCCATGTAGTGCGTTTTACTCGTCATCGACCAGCAATCGTCTGAATAGCAAACAATAATCCCAACGGAGACACTATGAAACGTAACGCTATCGCCATTGCCACCGCCACTCTTTGCGCATTGGGCTTTTCCGCCGCCGCGCACGCCCAGGTATCGGGCGACACCATCAAGATCGGTTTTATTTCCGACATGTCGGGCGTGTATTCCGACGTCGACGGCCTCGGCGGCGCGGAAGCCATCAAGATGGCGATCGCCGATGCCGGCGTGGTACTGGCCGGCAAGAAGGTGGAATTCATTTCCGCCGACCATCAAAACAAGGCCGACATCGCCGCTTCGAAGGCGCGCGAATGGTTCGACCAGCAGGGCGTCGACATGCTGATCGGTGGCACCAATTCCGGCGCCAGCCTGGCCATGGCCAAGGTGGCGGCGGAAAAGAAAAAAATCTTTATCGCCATCGGCGCCGGCTCCTCGCGCCTGACGAATGAAGAGTGCACGCCGTACACCGTGCATTACGCCTACGACACGGTGGCGCTGGCGCGCGGCACAGGCGGCACCATCGTCAAGCAGGGCGGCAAGAACTGGTATTTCATGACGGCCGATTATGCGTTCGGCCACTCGCTGGAAAAAGATACGGCCGAAGTCGTCAAGGCGGCCGGCGGCAAGGTGCTGGGCAGCGTCAAGCATCCGCTGGGCGCTTCGGATTTCTCGTCCTTCCTGCTGCAGGCGCAATCGGCAAAACCGCAAATCCTGGGCCTGGCGAATGCCGGTGGCGACGCCATCAACAGCATCAAGGCGGCCAACGAGTTCGGCTTGACGAAATCGATGAAACTGGCCGGCTTGCTGATCTTCATCAATGACATCCATTCGCTGGGCCTGAACCTGACGCAGGGCATGTACCTGACGGATGGCTGGTACTGGGACTTGAATGCGGACACGCGCGCCTGGTCGAAACGCTATTTCGCCAAGATGAAGAAGGAGCCATCGATGCTGCAGGCGGCCGACTATTCGGCAGCGGCGAACTACCTGAAAGCCGTCAAGGCGATCGGTACGGATGACACCGAGAAGGTCATGGCCTACCTGAAAAAGACCAAGATCAACGACATGTTCACGCAGAATGGCGAAGTACGTCCCGATGGCCGCATGGTGCACGATATGTATTTGATGGAAGTGAAGAAACCGTCCGAGTCGAAATACCCATGGGATTACTACAAGGTGGTCGCCACCGTGCCCGGCGCGCAAGCGTATGTGACCAAGGCCGAGTCGAAGTGTTCGCTGTGGAAGTAATGCTGTAGCAACCTCCACAGAGTGCCCGCCTGCGCGCGGGTGCTCTGTCCTGCATGCGCTTCGCCCGCAGGGTTCGCCTTGCGCCGCCGCACCCGTTTGCGGCGGCGCGTTTCCCTTGATACCACACCGCTATCCGGCGGTGCTTTTTATACTGTGATGCCATGGAAATTTTCGGCGTTCCAATACAAGCGATGATGAGCCAGCTGCTGCTGGGTCTTGTCAACGGCTCGTTCTATGCCATGTTGTCCCTCGGTCTGGCCGTTATCTTCGGCTTGCTTAACGTTATTAATTTCTCGCACGGCGCCATGTACATGATGGGCGCCTTCCTGGCCTGGATGGGCCTCAGCTATTTCGACATCAATTACTGGGCCATGCTGGTCATCGCCCCGATCCTCGTCGGCCTGGTCGGCATCCTGATCGAAAAGACCATGCTGCGCTGGCTGTATAAACTCGACCACCTGTATGGCTTGCTGCTGACCTTCGGCATCACCCTGATCATGGAAGGCGTGTTTCGCTCGTTCTATGGCGTCTCGGGCCAGCCGTATGCCGTGCCCGAAGCGCTGGCCGGCGCGACGGACCTCGGTTTCATGATCTTGCCGAATTACCGCGCCTGGGTCGTGATCGCCTCGCTCTCCGTCTGTCTGGCCACCTGGTTCGTCATCGAAAAAACCAAATTAGGGGCCTACCTGCGGGCAGGCACGGAAAACCCGAAACTGGTGGAAGCGTTCGGCATCAACGTGCCGCTGATGGTGACGTTGACGTTCGGCTTCGGCGTGGCGCTGGCCGGTTTCGCCGGCGTGCTGGCGGCGCCGATCATCCAGGTTTCGCCGCTGATGGGCTCGAACCTGATCATCGTCGTGTTTGCCGTGGTGGTGATTGGCGGCATGGGTTCCATCATGGGCTCCATCCTGACGGGCCTCGGCCTGGGCGTGATCGAGGGCCTGACCCGCGTGTTCTACCCGGAAGGCTCGGCCACCGTGGTGTTCGTGGTGATGGTCATCGTGCTGCTGCTGCGTCCCGCCGGCCTGTTCGGCAAAGAAAAGTAATTCTCATCAGTCATGTATTGGAGCTACCACGATGAATAAGAATGTAGGCTACGCCATTGCCTTGCTGCTGGCGTTGGCGGCCCCGTTTTACGGCTATCCCGTCTTCCTGATGAAGTTGCTGTGCTTTGCCCTGTTTGCCTGCGCTTTCAACTTGCTGATCGGCTATACGGGCTTGCTGTCGTTCGGCCACGCGGCGTTTTTTGGCGGGGCCGGCTATGTCACCGGTTACGCGCTGCGCACTTGGGGCTGGCCAACGGAACTCGGTTTGCTGGCTGGTGTCGCCACGGGCGCCTTGCTGGGCCTGGTGATCGGTGGCCTGGCGATCCGCCGCCAAGGCATCTACTTTACGATGATCACCCTGGCGCTGGCGCAGATGGTGTACTTCCTGGCCTTGCGTCTGCCGTTCACGGGCGGCGAGGATGGCTTGCAGGGTGTTCCACGTGGAACCTTGCTCGGTACGATAGACCTTGGCAACGACACTGTCTTGTACTACCTCGTGCTGGCCATCTTTGTCGCCGGCTTCGCTTTGATCGTGCGCACCATCCACTCGCCGTTCGGCCAGGTGCTCAAGGCGATCAAGGAAAACGAACCGCGCGCCATCTCGCTCGGCTACGACGTCAACAAGTACAAGCTGATGGCCATCGTACTGTCCGCTTCGCTCGCTGCGCTGGCCGGCGCCACCAAGACGCTGGTGCTGGGCTTTGAAACCCTCACCGATGTCTATTGGGGCATGTCGGGTCTGGTCGTGCTGATGACCTTGGTGGGCGGCATGGGCACCTTGTCCGGCCCCATCCTCGGCGCCGTGCTGATCATTGCGCTGGAAAACAAGCTGGGCGATGTCGGTACCTATTTGGCCACGCACACGGGCATCGAGTGGTTCGGCACCCTGGGCGAATCGGTGGGCATGGTGACGGGCGTGATCTTCGTCATCTGCGTGTTGATGTTCCGGCGCGGCATCGTCGGCGAAGCCATCGCCCGCTTCGGCGGCAGGGCTGCCAAAGCCGCGGTCTGATTTTCAAGCAACGCCGGACGGATCGTCCGGCGTTTTTCATTGTGCGTCCACTGTTACTTCAACGGAGAGTACCACCATGCAAATGACGATCACGCGCGCGGGGAGCAGTCTGTGCACCGTGCTGGTGTTGGCAGCCTGCGGCAGCAATCATGCGCCGGAAGAACTGAACCAGATGCCCAGCTACCTGGGTACCATCACGCGGGCCGACTACGACGGCAAGACGAACGATCTGCTGACGGCTGGCCTGGGCAAGACGGGGCTGGCGGGAGCAACTCCCGCGTATGCGAACGTGGAACAGCCGACGCCGCTCGAACTGCGCCGCAATGCCATCTACGCCAATTACCGCGCCGTGCTCGACATTGCTGCCAACAGCGGCTACGGCGCCCTGTACGGACCGAACGTGGATGCGTCCGGGAACGCGGGTACGGGCGAGGGCCTGGTCGCGGGCAGTGAATACATCGCCTATGCCGACGATGGCACGGGCAAGAAGAACGTCACCTTGATGGTGCAGGTACCGGCCAGCTTCGATCCCGACCATGCCTGCATCGTCACGGGCACGTCGAGCGGCTCGCGCGGCATCTACGGTGCCATCGGCAGCTCCGGTGAATGGGGCTTGAAAAAAGGCTGCGCCGTGGCGTATGCGGACAAGGGTTCGGGCACGGGCTTGTATGTGTTCGAGGACGACAGCGTCAACCTGCAGAACGGCCTGCGGGCAGGCAAGGTGGCGGCAGGCAAAAACGCGCTCTTCGCACCGGACCTGAGCGACGCCGAGCGGCTGGCCTGGGCGGGTAGCAACCCGAACCGCATCGCCTTCAAGCATGCGCACTCGCAGCAAAATCCGGAGAAGGAGTGGGGCAAGGTCACCTTGCAGGCCGTCGAGATGGCGTATTACGTGTTGAACGAGCGCTATGGCGTGCTGGCCCGCGACGGCAGTTCGCGCATCGTGCGGCTGACGCCGAAGAACACCATCACGATCGCCTCGAGCATTTCCAACGGCGCCGGCTCGGCCTTGCTGGCGGCGGAGCAGGATACCAGGGGCTTGATCAGCGGCGTGGCGGCCAGCGAGCCGCAAGTCCAGCCGGCGGCATCGAGCGCCTACACCGTGCGCCAGGGCGGGGCGGCGGTGGCCAATCCTGGCCGCGCGCTGTTCGACTACGCCACCTATGCGGCCCTGTATCAGCCGTGCATCGCTTCCGTGGCGGGCAATGCGGGACGCTGCACGGCGCTCGTCGCCAAGGGGCTATTGAACGGCGCCGACCTGGCGGCGCAGCAGGCGGACGCCAAGCAGCGCTTGCGCGCATATGGCTGGCTGGCCGACTCCGATCCGCTGCAGGCAGCGCATGCGGGCACGAACATCCTCGTGGCCGTCACGTATGCGTATGCCTACGGCAAATTTTCCGTGACCGATAAAGTGTGCGGTTTCACGTTTGCGCAGACGGATGGCAGTGGCAATCCGATCGCGTTCACGTCGGCGCAAAAAGCGGCCAGCTTTGCCGCGCAAAACGGCATTCTCGGCAATGTCGTGTACGAGAACAGTGTGGGCGGCGCCAAGGTGTACACGGCCGGCGTGTCGCCGTCAAACAGCCTGGCGGACCAGTCGCTCGACGGCTTCCTGTGCCTGCGCAGCCTGGCGACGGGGCGCGACACCGTCAGCGGCGCCAACTTGCAGGGGACATTGGCCACGCAAAGCGTGCGCGTGCGGGCAGGCATGGCCGAGGTCGCGGCCAGCGGCAAATTGAATGGCAAGCCAGCCATCATCGTGCACGGGCGCAGCGATACCCTGATTCCCGTCAATCACGCGTCGCGCGCCTATCTGGGACTGAACGCCGCCGTGGAAGGGGGGAATAGCCAGCTGCGCTATATCGAGGTGACCAACGCCAACCATTTCGATTCCTTCAGCAGCGCCTTGCCGACTCTGATCGTGCCGCTGCACGTGTACCTGAACCGGGCGCTGGACGCCATGTATGCGCACTTGAATGCCAAGCAAGCCTTGCCGCCATCACAGGTGGTGCGCACGGTGACGCGTGCCGATGCCTCGACCCTGATCACGAATGTCAACGTGCCAGCGATCGCCACGGCGCCGGCGCCTGGCAATGTCATCAGTGTGACAGGGACCGTCGTCGATATTCCCAACTAGGCTGTAGCGTCTGTGCAACTTGCGGCCACGTTTCACGTGGCCGTTTTTATTCCCAGGCCGACTCGGCGATGTGGCCGAGTCCCTGGAAGACGGGCTTGGAAAACCAGTAGCCCTGCATCAGGGAAATGCCGCAGCCGGAAAGAAAATCGCGCTCGGCGCGCGTCTCGATGCCTTCGGCCAGCACCCGGATACCGAGTTCACGGCACAGGCTGGCGATGGCCCGCACGATGGCCTGGCGCGGCGTGTGCGTATCGATGCCGCGCACCAGGTCCATGTCGATCTTGATGATGTCGGGCTGGTATTCGGCCAGCAAGTTCAAGCCCGCATAGCCGGCGCCGAAATCATCGATGGCCGTCTGGAAACCGAAACGCCGGTAGGCGCGGAAGATCTCGACCAGGTGCGGACGGTCTTGCACCCGTTCGCCTTCCGTCACTTCAAAGATGATTTTGTCGGTAGGGAAGTGATGGAGCTTGGCCGCTTCCAGGGTGCTGCGGATGCACACTTCAGGACGGTAGACGGCATTGGGCAGGAAGTTGATCGACAGAAAACCTTGCATGCCCAGCCTGGCGGCACCGGCCACGGCCTTGACGCGGCAAGCCTGGTCGAAGCGATAGCGGTTGTCGTCGTTGACTTGCGCCAGCACGCTGGCCGCGCTTTCGCCGTTGGGGCCGCGCACCAGCGCCTCGTGCGCATAGATGCTGCGCGTGGCCAGGTCGACGATGGGCTGATACGCATACTCGAAGGCAAACGGCAGCGGCGCGCTGTCGTGGCAGCCCGCGCAGGCACCGTATGGAAAGCTGGTGCTGTCAGGATGGATGGGGATGTCGGGAGGCGTCATGGCGGCAGTGTAGCAGGGCGGGCCGGCCTATTCCGTCTGCTGCTTCACAGTGCGGCCGCATAGATGGCGCGCGCGTCGCCGCGGGTAACGGGCCGGGGATTGTTGCCCAGCAAGCGCGTCTGCAGCATGGCTTCATCGGCCAGGCGGTCCAGGTCACCGGCTGCGATGCCCACCTCGCGCAGGGTGCGCGCGATGCCCGTGGCCACGGCGATTTCCTGCATCGTATCGATCAGGGCCACGGCCCGCGCCTCCTCGCTGCCCGCGATGCCGGGCTGCAGGATGGTGGCCAATTGCGCATACAGGGGCGCCGCATGGGACAGATTAAAACGCAGCACGTGAGGCAGCACCAGCGCATTCGACAGGCCGTGTGGCACGTGGAACAGTCCCCCGATGGGATAGGCGAGCGCATGCACGGCGGCCACGGGCGCGTTGGCAAACGCCTGGCCGGCCAGCATGGCGCCCAGCAACATGGCTTGGCGCGCCGGCAAGTTGCTGCCATCGCGGCAGGCGGTGACCAGGTTGTTCGACAGCAGCGACAGCGCCTGTGTGGCCAGCATGTCGGACAAGGGATTTTTCAGCAGGCGGCTGGTGTACGCTTCGATCGCATGCACCATGGCATCGATGCCGGTGGCGGCCGTCACGGCGGACGGCAAACCGAGGGTCAGGCTGGCGTCGAGGATAGCCAGGTCCGCATACAGTTGCGGCGCGACCACGCCCATCTTGCTGGTGGCGCCCGTGGTGACGATGGCGATATGCGTCACTTCCGAGCCCGTGCCGGCCGTGGTCGGCAATTGCACGAGGGGCAGGCGCTGGCCGTGAACATTGCCGATGCCATACAGTTGCGCCAGTTCCTGGTGGCCCGGCGCCAGCACGGCTATCAGCTTGGCTACGTCCAGCGAGCTGCCGCCACCGAGGCCGATAATCAGTTCCACGTGAAACATCTGCGCCTGGGCCACGCCGGCCAGCACGACGGCTTCGGGCGGATCGGCTTGCACGTCGGAAAAGACGTGGACTTCGATGCCGGCCGCCTGCAAGCTGTGCAAGGGAGCATCGGCCAGACCCGTGCGCAAAAAGCCCGCATCGGTGACGAGCAGGGCGCGGCGTACGGTGGGGAAGTGGTGGGCGATGTGCGTGCCCAGTTGGGCGGCGGCGCCCGGTTCAACGATCAGATGGGGCACGGTGCGAAACTGGAAGGCGGACATGCAGACTCCTGACAGTGAGGACAGAAGCCAAGCTTACTCCGCTTTCCAGCCCCGCGCCTGTTTCACGTGGAACCAGATCCGTCGCTCACTCCCAGTCCAGCGCGCCTTTCTTCCACTCATAGACTAGTCCGATGGTCAGCACGGCGAGAAAACCCATGACGGCCCAGAAACCGACCAGGCCCAGTTCGTTGACATTGGCCGCCCACGGCATCAGAAAGATGACTTCGATATCGAACAGGATGAACAGAATGGCGACCAGATAGAAGCGGACGTCGAACTTCATGCGCGCGTCGCCGAATGCTTCGAAGCCGCATTCGTACGGCGACAGTTTTTGTGCATCCGGTTTGTGCGGACCGAGCGCGCGTCCCAGCAGCATGGGCACGATACCGACGAGGATGCCGATCAGAATGAACAGCAGAACGGGAAAATAGTTTTCGAGGAGCATGGGGATTCCTCTCAGTGGCTGGACGACAGTTTCATCAGCACGATGCCGCACACGATGAGGACGGCGGCGCACACGCGCATGGTGTTGACTTGCTCGCCCAGAAAAACGATGCCGACGATAAAGGCGCCGACGGCGCCGATGCCCGTCCAGATCGTATAGGCAGTGCCCAGGGGCAGGGTGCGCATGGCCAGAGACAGCAAGCCGAAGCTGGCGATCATCATGACGATGGTAAGGACGGAGGGAGTGAGTTTGGTGAAACCCTCGGAGAGTTTCATCGAGTATGCCCACACGACTTCAAACATGCCGGCAATGAGTAACAGTATCCAGGCCATGGCGGCTCCTTATACAGAGCGGGCCGTCCCGGTGTGTTCCCATGATGGGGGAGGCCGTCCTCCTGGATGATCGTCACGATGGCCACAGGCGTGGCCAAGGATGCGGACGATGCGGCAATTGTAGCAAACATTGCCGGACGCCGCACCCCCAGCGCGGGCCCTGTCCTGGCACCGCTGCGTGTTCCACGTGAAACAAAAATCGCCGCTGACTTGCCCCTGCTGAGTAAAAATTAAGCAAAAATTGGCCCGTGGAAGGTTGCGCTTGCAAAAAGACTCTATAATCGGAGCTCTCTTCCCGCATTTTTACTTGCACTGTTACCTATTTATCATGTTATTTCCTACAGAATTCGACGTCATCGTTGTCGGCGGTGGTCACGCCGGTACCGAGGCGGCCCTCGCTTCCGCCCGTATGGGGCAGAAGACGCTATTGCTCACGCATAATATTGAGACACTGGGCCAGATGTCGTGCAACCCCTCCATCGGTGGCATCGGCAAGGGCCATCTGGTCAAGGAAGTCGATGCCATGGGCGGCGCGATGGCGATTGCCACCGACGAATCCGGCATCCAGTTTCGCATCCTGAATTCCTCGAAAGGCCCGGCAGTTCGCGCCACGCGCGCCCAGGCCGACCGTATTTTGTACAAGGCCGCCATCCGCACGCGCCTGGAAAACCAGCCTAACCTGTGGCTGTTCCAGCAAGCGGTCGATGACCTGATCGTCGAAGGCGACCGGGTCGTCGGCGCCGTCACGCAGATCGGCCTGAAGTTTCTCGCGCGCGCCGTCGTGCTGACGGCCGGTACTTTCCTCGACGGCAAGATCCACGTGGGCCTGAATAATTATTCGGCTGGCCGCGCCGGCGACCCGCCCGCCATCTCGCTGTCGGCCCGTTTGAAAGAGCTGAAACTGCCGCAGGGCCGTTTGAAAACGGGCACGCCGCCGCGCATTGATGGCCGCACGATCGACTTTTCCGTCATGCAGGAACAGGCGGGCGACCTCGATCCCGTGCCCGTGTTCTCCGTGATGGGCAACACGGCCATGCACCCGCGCCAGGTGCCGTGCTGGGTCACGCACACGAATAGCCAGACGCATGACATCATCCGTGCCGGCCTCGATCGTAGCCCCATGTACACGGGCGTGATCGAGGGCGTGGGCCCCCGCTATTGCCCGTCGATCGAAGACAAGATCCACCGTTTCTCGGGCAAGGAATCGCACCAGATCTTCCTCGAGCCGGAAGGCTTGACGACGCATGAGTTCTATCCGAACGGCATTTCCACGAGCCTGCCGTTCGACGTGCAGATCGCCCTGGTGCAGTCGATGAAGGGCATGGAAAATGCTCACATCCTGCGCCCTGGTTATGCCATCGAATACGATTATTTCGATCCGCGCGGCTTGAAAGCATCGCTGGAAACGAAGGCCGTTGCCGGCCTGTTCTTCGCCGGCCAGATCAATGGCACCACCGGCTACGAAGAAGCGGCCGCGCAAGGCATGCTGGCGGGCCTGAATGCGGCCTTGCTGACGCAGGACAAGGAAGCCTGGGTACCGGGCCGCTCCGAGGCCTATCTGGGCGTGCTGGTCGACGATCTGATCACTCAGGGCGTGCAGGAACCTTACCGCATGTTCACCAGCCGCGCCGAGTACCGTTTGAGCCTGCGCGAAGACAATGCCGACATGCGGTTGACGGAAATCGGCCGCGCTTTGGGCTGCGTCGGCGACGCCCAATGGCAAGCGTTCGAGACCAAGCGCGAAGCGGTGGCGCTGGAATTGCAGCGCCTGCGTTCCACGTGGGTCAATCCGCGCATCTTGGCGGCCGCCGAATCGGAACGCATCGTGGGCCAGGCCATCGAACGCGAGTATTCGCTGGCGGACCTGCTGTGCCGCCCGAACGTCGCCTACGACACCCTGATGAGCATGACGGGCATGGAAGGCCAAGCCTTGGCCGGCCCCGGCGTGGGGGATGCGGCCGTGCGCGAACAGGTGGAAATCCAGCTCAAATATGCGGGCTACATCGAGCGCCAGAGCAAGGAAATCGAGCGCCACGAACACTATGAAAACCTGGCCTTGCCAGAAGGTTTCAATTACCTGGATATCGGCGCATTGTCGGTCGAAGTGCGGCAAAAACTCGACAAGCAGCGCCCGGAAACCCTGGGCCAGGCATCGCGCATTTCGGGCGTGACGCCGGCGGCCATTTCGCTGCTGCTGGTGCACCTGAAAAAGCGCGGCTTTGGCGCCGCGCACACCACCACTTTAAAGGACGAGGTTGTTGAATGAAGCAGTTTGACCGGGCCGCATTGGCCCCCATTTTGAATGAAGGCATCGCCGCGCTGGGGCTGGACCTGAGCGCGGATCAGACGGAAAAACTGCTCGATTACCTGGCCTTGCTGGCCAAATGGAATAGCGTATACAACCTGACGTCGGTGCGCGATCCTATGCAGATGCTGACCCTGCACGTGCTCGATTCGTTGGCCGCCGTACCGGCGTTTGCGGACGCGAAAAACGTGCTCGACGTGGGCGCCGGTGGCGGCTTGCCGGGCATGGTCCTGGCCATCGCGCGGCCCGATATCAAGGTGTCGATGATCGACACCGTGCACAAGAAGACGGCTTTTTTGACGCAAGTGAAGGCCGAACTGGGCCTGAGCAACGTCACCGTGTACACGAAACGGGTGGAACAGCTGGAAGTGCAGCAGAAATTCGACGTGATCACCTCGCGCGCCTTTGCCGACCTGTCCGACTTCGTTAACTGGTCGAACCACGTACTGGCCGAGGGCGGGCAATACATCGCCTTGAAAGGGATGGCACCGCCAGACGAGAGAGAGCGATTGCCGGCAGACTGGAAAGTGACGGAATTACGAGCAATCCAGGTGCCAGGGCTAAATGCAGAGCGTCATCTAGTCTTTATAGCAAGAATTTAAAAGTTAAAAATAAATGATATAAACAGTTTATTCGGTATAAATAATATAAACCATATAAACGATTTATATCGTATAAATGAAATAAACAGTATAAATCGTTTCGGCCAAATGCCGGGGCGCATGATGAAGTTTGCATCTCTTTACAACTAGAAGATACATGGCCAAAATTTTTTGTGTAGCAAATCAAAAGGGTGGTGTTGGTAAAACCACAACAAGCGTCAATCTCTCCGCCGGTCTGGCCAAGTTGAACCAGCGCGTGCTGCTGGTCGACCTCGACCCGCAGGGCAATGCGACCATGGGCGCCGGCATCAACAAGGCCGGCCTGAAGGCGTCGACCTATGAAGTCATGCTGGGCGAGTCCGATGTCAAGACGGCACGCCAGCGTTCGGAAGCGGGGCGCTTCGATGTCTTGCCGTCGAACCGCGAGCTGGCCGGCGCGGAAGTGGAGATGGTCGAACTCGATAACCGCGAACGCCGCCTCAAGGATGCGCTGGCCGAAGTGGACGGCGAATACGATTTCATATTAGTGGATTGCCCGCCAGCTTTATCGATGCTGACCCTGAACGGCCTGTGCGCCGCGCATGGCGTGATCATCCCGATGCAGTGCGAGTACTACGCGCTGGAAGGCTTGTCCGATCTGGTCAACACCATCAAGAAGGTGCATGCGAACCTGAACCCGGATCTGAAGATCATCGGCTTGCTGCGCGTGATGTTCGATCCACGCATGACATTATCACAACAAGTATCGGCCCAGCTGGAACAGCACTTCGGCGACAAGGTGTTCAATACCATCATCCCGCGCAACGTGCGCCTGGCCGAAGCGCCGTCGTACGGTTTGCCTGGCGTGACCTTCGACCCGAGCTCGAAAGGTGCGCAGGCGTATATCGCCTTCGGCGCCGAGATGGTCGAACGCATCAAACATATGTAAACAAAGGGCGAGCGTCTGCACAATATGGTGTGAGCGCTTACTCTGAAAACACGATTAGGACAGCATGGCTACGAAAAAATTAAAAGGACTGGGTCGCGGACTCGACGCCTTGTTGGGCGGCGGCGGTGGCGACTTCGCCAGTCCGGACACGAATCAACCGTCGAACTTGCCCGTGTCGCAAATGCAAGCCGGCAAATACCAGCCGCGCACGCGCATGGACGAGGGGGCCTTGAATGAGCTGGCCGCCTCGATCAAGGCGCAAGGGCTGATGCAGCCGATCCTGGTGCGCCCGATCGGGCAAGACACCTTGAGCGGACTTGTCAAATATGAAATCATCGCCGGCGAACGCCGTTTCCGCGCTTCGCAACTGGCCGGCCTGACGGAAGTGCCGGTGCTGGTACGCGATGTGGACGACCTGGCCGCCGCGGCCATGGCGCTGATCGAGAATATCCAGCGCGAAGACCTCAATCCCCTGGAAGAAGCGCAGGGCATTCACCGCCTGATCGCCGACTTCAGCTTTACGCATGAGCAAGCGGCCACTGCGCTGGGACGCTCGCGAAGCGCCGTGTCGAACCTGTTGCGTTTGATGAACCTGGCCGCTCCCGTGCAAACCATGCTGATGGCCGGCGATATCGACATGGGCCATGCGCGCGCGCTGCTGGCCGTCGACGCGGCCAGCCAGATCACCCTGGCGAACCAAGTCGTGGCCAAGCGCCTGTCCGTGCGCGAAACGGAAAAGCTGGTCACGCGCACGGTCGAGGAAGCGGCCAACCCGGTCGAGCCGCGGCAAAAGGAAAAGTCCGGCGACATCGCGCGCCTGGAAGAAGAACTGTCCGATGCGCTGGCCACGCCCGTGGTGTTCAAGATGGGCAACAAGGGCCGTGGCCAATTGGTGATTGATTTTGCCGATCTTGACGTACTCGATGGTTTGTTGACCCGCTTGCGTGGTTAAATAGCAAGCTGCAAAGACAGGGGCAATGCCGGTGTGAGCAATCCGGCCATGCTTTCCGGATGCAGCACGTGATTCCTTGATAACACGGCTGGGAGCGGCCAGACAAGCGGCTTTGCCATATAGTGGTGCAAATGGCGGCGAATAGTCGGTAAAGCGTCAGTTTCACGCAGCAATTGCCCTGCTGCGGTGCAGCAACGTTTGACTCTATAGATCAAAGCCAACTATAATCCCGTGTCTTTGCGTGTGTAGATTTTTCTGGGAACTTGGCAATTGAGTGATTCACAACAAAGTATTGCCAAGCCAGTCTACAAAGTAGTTGCCTTGCAGCTAGCAATCGCTATCAGTTTTGCCACGGTCACCCTGTTTTTCGGTGGCAGTGTCAGAGGCTGGTCCGCCGCATACGGCGGCGCTATCGCAGTCATCGGTAGCCTGGTGTATGCCCTGTTGGTGGTTCGCGGTTCTAGCGACGCCAATAAGGCATTCCGGGCGCATTTGCGCGCAGAAGTGGTGAAAATATTTATCACAGCGGTGCTGTTTATATTGGCACTGGTGTTGTTTCAGTCGGCCGCCTGGTTATGGCTGATCTTGGGTTTCGCGGTGGCAACCTTAGCATACTGGTTTTCATTGCTCGCTGTTTAATCATTGGTTTTGGGGCCTGTTGAGCTCTGAAACGACAAATCTAAATTCATTATGACCACAGAACACGCTATTGAAGCGGGCCATGCTGCCCCGGCCAACGCCACAGAATACATCAGTCACCATCTGGCCCACCTGAGAAGTGCCGACGGCATGATCAATCTGGATACGTTCTGGATTTCGGCCATTCTGGGCTTTGTTTTCCTGGCTGTTTTCTATATGGCGTCGCGCCGCGCGACGGCTGGTGTCCCTGGCAAGTTGCAAAACTTCGTCGAAATGGTCATGGAAATCGTCAATGACACTATTAATGGGGCCTTCCACGCGAAAAGCAAGGTCATCGCGCCGCTGGCCATCACTATTTTTGTGTGGGTCTGGTTGCTGAACGCGATGGACTTCCTGCCGGTTGACCTGTTGCCGAAGATTCTGAGCTGGTTTGGCGTGCATAAACTGCGCGCCGTGCCGACCGCCGACGTCAACCACACCTTCGCCATGTCGCTGTCGGTCGTGCTGTGCGTGATCGCCTTCTCGATCAAGGCCAAGGGCCTGGGCGGCTGGATCAAGGAACTGTTCACGGCACCGTTCCACGCGAGCGGCCTGATCGGCACGATCGCCCTGGCACCTGTCAATTTCTTGCTGCAAATGGTTGAGCTGGTTGCAAAACTGATCTCCCTGTCGCTGCGACTGTTCGGCAATATGTATGCCGGCGAACTGATTTTCATCTTGATCGCGTTGTTGCCTTGGTGGGCACAGTGGGCGTTGGGTGGTCCATGGGCAATTTTCCATATCTTGATTGTAACTTTGCAAGCTTTTGTGTTTATGGCGTTGACGGTTGTGTATCTGAGCCTTGCGGTTGAGAAACATTAATCATTAACTTTATATTTTGTTTTTTTAGTATCTTTCGTTTTTAAATTTAGGAGAATTTTATGCAAGCTCTGATCGCACAAGTACAAAGCATGACCGTTCTGGCAGCAGCAATCATCATCGGCCTGGCCGCAATCGGCACCGCTCTGGGCTTCGCTATCTTGGGTGGCAAATTCCTGGAAGCTTCGGCACGTCAACCAGAACTGATGCCACAACTGCAAACCAAACTGTTCGTTATCGCTGGTCTGCTGGATGCTATTTCGATGATCGGCGTTGGTGTTGCTCTGCTGTACACGTTCGCTAACCCGTTCCTGTCCGCTCTGACGGCTGTTGCTCAGTAATTCGCTCCAACCCTAGGAGAAACTTTTAGTTAGGAGCAAAGGTATGGACATCAATATGTCGCTCATCGGCCAGATGATCACCTTCGCGGTGTTGGTCTGGTTCTCGATGAAGTTCGTATTTCCAGCGCTGAACAATGCGCTGGATGAGCGTGCCAAACGAATCGCGGATGGATTGGCTGCGGCCGATCAAGGTCAAGCTTCGATGGCAGTCGCTGAAAAGCGTGCGCAAGAGGCATTGAACAGTGCACGTGAAGAAGCGTCGCAACGCGTTGCGGACGCTGAAAAGCGCGCGCAGCTGGTTGCTGAAGAGATCAAGCAAAATGCACAAGCTGAAGCTGCGCGTATCATTGCGCAAGCCCAGTCGGACGCCGAACAGCAACTGTCGAAAGCACGCGAACAATTGCGCGCTCAGGTGGCTGACCTGGCTGTCAAGGGTGCCGAGCAGATCTTGAAGCGTGAAGTTAACGCTACGGCTCACGCCGAAATGTTGCAGCGTCTTGCTGTCGAGCTGTAATCATGGCAGAACTCGCAACCGTCGCCCGTCCCTACGCGGAAGCTTTGTTCCGCGTAGCCCAAGCTGGTAAGGAGTCAAGCAACCTCGCGGCGTGGTCCGAGCTGGTGTCCGAACTGGCACAGATCGGTAGCCACCCCGAGGTACAGGCGTACGCGCGCAATCCGAAAGTTTCGGAAAGCGACGTCGCCGCCACCATCCTGTCGTTGTTGAAATCGCCGCTCAATGAGGAAGTGAAAAACTTCGTCACGATGTTGATCGAAAATGGCCGCATCAGCCTGCTGCCGGAAATCGGCGCGCAATTCCATGCCTTGAAAAATGGCCTGGAAGGTGCGGCTGACGCCGAGATCACGAGCGCTTTCGATCTGAGCGAAGGCCAAACGGCCGAGCTGGTCGCAACGCTGGAAAAGAAATTCAGTCGTAAGCTCAACCCTGCCGTCACAGTGGATCCATCGCTGCTCGGCGGCGTGCGCGTGGTCGTTGGCGACCAGGTGCTCGATACCTCGGTGCGCGCCAAGTTGCAGCAACTGCACGCTGCACTGGTGTCGTAAGACACGCGCTTCGGCAGGCCAGCTTAGACAGACCCTTACCCCTCGCGCAAGCTGAGAGAAACACTTTTAGGAGTTAGTATGCAACTCAACCCATCTGAAATCAGCGAGTTGATCAAGAGCCGGATCCAAGGTCTTGACGGCGGCGCTGAAGTGCGTAATCAAGGCACGGTTATTTCCGTCGCCGACGGTATCTGCCGCATCCACGGTTTGTCGGACGTGATGCAAGGCGAGATGCTGGAATTCCCAGGCAACACGTTTGGCCTGGCAATGAATCTGGAACGCGACTCCGTCGGTTCCGTGATTCTGGGTGCCTACGAGCACATCTCCGAAGGCGACACGGTGAAATGCACCGGCCGCATTCTGGAAGTGCCAGTCGGTCCTGAGCTGCTCGGCCGCGTTGTCAACGCGCTGGGCCAGCCGATCGACGGCAAAGGCGCCATCGAAACCAAACTGACGGCCGCGATTGAAAAAATCGCCCCAGGCGTGATCGCCCGTGAATCCGTTTCGCAACCAATGCAAACCGGCCTGAAGTCGATCGATGCGATGGTTCCAGTTGGCCGCGGCCAGCGCGAACTGATCATCGGCGACCGTCAAACCGGCAAGTCGGCTGTGGCGATTGATGCGATCATCAATCAAAAAGGCCAGGGCATGAAATGTATCTACGTCGCGATTGGCCAAAAAGCCTCGTCGATCAAGAACATCGTGCGCTCGCTGGAACAGCACGGCGCGATGGAATACACCATCGTTGTCGCCGCTTCCGCTTCGGAATCGGCCGCCATGCAATACATCTCGCCGTACTCCGGTTGCGCCATGGGCGAATACTTCCGTGACCGCGGTGAAGATGCACTGATCGTCTACGATGATCTGTCCAAACAAGCTGTTGCATACCGTCAAATCTCGCTGCTGCTGCGCCGTCCACCAGGTCGCGAAGCGTACCCAGGCGACGTGTTCTACCTGCACAGCCGCCTGCTGGAACGCGCAGCACGCGTGAACGCCGACTACGTCGAGAAGTTCACCGACGGCGCCGTTAAAGGCAAGACCGGTTCCCTGACGGCACTGCCGATCATTGAAACGCAAGCTGGCGACGTGTCCGCATTCGTTCCAACCAACGTGATTTCGATTACCGACGGTCAGATCTTCCTGGAAACCTCGCTGTTCAACGCCGGTATCCGTCCTGCAATTAACGCCGGTATTTCCGTATCGCGCGTCGGTGGCGCCGCCCAGACCAAGGTCATCAAAAACCTGTCCGGCGGTATCCGTACCGACTTGGCGCAGTACCGTGAACTGGCCGCGTTTGCGCAGTTCGCTTCGGACCTCGATGAATCGACCCGCAAGCAGCTGGACCGTGGTGCCCGCGTAACGGAATTGCTCAAGCAAGCCCAATACTCGCCACTGTCGATCTCGCTGATGGCCGTATCGCTGTTCTCGGTGAACAAAGGCTTCATGGACGACGTGCCAGTCAAGCAAGTGCTGTCGTTCGAAGCTGGTGTCCACGCTTACATGAAGACCAAGCAAGCTGCTCTGCTGGCCAAGATCGAAGAAACCAAGCAACTCGACAAAGACAGCGAAGCAACTCTGTCGGCGGCCATTGCTGATTTCAAGAAATCCGGCGCATATTAAGCGGCCAGGCGGCGCCCACCTCGAGTGAGGCGCCGCCCTACGCGCAGAAGGAGTAAGGACTCATGGCATCAAGCAAAGAGATACGAGGCAAGATCAAGAGCGTAGAGAATACGAAGAAGATCACCAAGGCGATGGAAATGGTCGCCGCGTCCAAAATGCGCAAGGCGCAAGACCGGATGCGGGCCGCCCGTCCCTACAGTGACAAGATTCGGAATATCGCCGCCAATCTGGCGAATGCCAATCCGGAATACACGCACCCGTTCCTGGCAGCTGCCCAGGGCACGCAAGCGAAGGCAGTGGGTTTCATCGTTGTGACGACCGACAAGGGTCTGTGCGGCGGCATGAATACCAACATCCTGCGCCAGGTGACGTCGAAGTCGCGCGAGCTGGAAGCAGCTGGCAACCGGGTTGAAGCAGTTGCCATCGGTAACAAGGGTTTGGGTTTTTTGAATCGCATCGGCGTCAAGATCGTCGCCTCAGCCATTCAGACTGGTGATACGCCCCACCTGGAAAAATTGATCGGACCTGTCAAGGTCATGCTCGAAGAGTTCCAGGCTGGCAAGCTCGACGCAGTGTACCTGTGCTACACCAAATTCATCAACACGATGAAGCAGGAACCAGTGGTCGAACAGTTGCTGCCATTGACGGCCGACAAGATGGTCGCCGACAAGAGCGCTCACTCGTGGGATTACATCTACGAGCCGGATGCACAAAGCATCATCGACGAATTGCTGGAGCGCTATGTAGAAGCGCTGGTGTACCAGGCTGTCGCGGAGAATCTGGCGTCCGAGCAATCGGCACGGATGGTCGCGATGAAAGCTGCAAGCGACAACGCGGGTAGTGTGATCGGCGAATTGAAGCTGATCTACAACAAGACCCGCCAAGCTGCGATTACCAAAGAACTCTCCGAAATCGTCGCCGGTGCGGCTGCGGTTTAAACGAATTTAACTATATTGAAGGAACGAACATGGCTGATGGCAAAATCGTTCAGTGTATCGGCGCTGTGGTGGACGTTGAGTTTCCCCGCAACGCGATGCCTAAGGTATTTGATGCCTTGAAGATGGCAGGCTCGGAACTGACCCTGGAAGTACAACAGCAGTTGGGCGACGGCATTGTCCGTACCATTGCACTCGGCTCGTCCGATGGCCTGCGTCGCGGCATGATGATCCAGAACACCGGCAAACCTATCATGGTGCCAGTCGGTAAAGCAACCCTGGGTCGCATCATGGACGTGCTGGGCAACCCGATCGACGAATGCGGCCCCGTGTCGCACGAGCAGATCGCGTCGATCCACCGCACGGCTCCCGCATACGACGAACTGTCGCCATCGCAAGAACTGCTGGAAACCGGCATCAAGGTGATCGACCTGGTTTGCCCGTTTGCAAAAGGCGGTAAAGTTGGTCTGTTCGGCGGCGCTGGCGTAGGCAAGACCGTGAACATGATGGAACTGATTAACAACATCGCCAAAGCGCACAGCGGCGTGTCCGTGTTCGCCGGTGTTGGTGAGCGTACTCGTGAAGGTAACGACTTCTACCACGAGATGGCTGACGCGAAAGTGGTTGATCTGGAAAACCCGGAGAACTCCAAAGTCGCGATGGTCTACGGTCAGATGAATGAACCGCCAGGTAACCGTCTGCGCGTTGCGCTGACCGGCCTGACGATCGCTGAATCGTTCCGTGATGAAGGCAAGGACGTTCTGTTCTTCGTCGACAACATCTACCGCTTTACGCTGGCTGGTACCGAAGTCTCGGCACTGCTGGGCCGTATGCCGTCGGCTGTGGGTTACCAACCGACCCTGGCTGAAGAAATGGGCCGTCTGCAAGAGCGTATTACGTCGACCAAGACCGGTTCGATCACCTCGATCCAGGCCGTCTACGTTCCAGCCGATGATTACACCGATCCGTCGCCTGCTACCACGTTTGCTCACTTGGATTCGACCGTTGCGCTGTCGCGTGACATCGCTTCCCTGGGTATCTACCCAGCCGTGGACCCACTGGATTCGACCTCGCGTCAGCTGGATCCGTTGATCGTTGGTCAAGAGCACTATGACACCGCGCGTGCCGTGCAAACGACCCTGCAACGCTACAAGGAATTGCGCGACATTATCGCGATTCTGGGTATGGACGAGCTGGCACCGGAAGACAAACTGCTGGTCGCCCGCGCACGTAAGATGCAGCGTTTCCTGTCGCAGCCTTTCCACGTCGCTGAAGTCTTTACCGGCGCGCCTGGTAAATACGTTTCGCTCAAAGACACGATCAAGGGCTTCAAAATGATCGCTTCGGGCGAACTCGATCACCTGCCGGAACAAGCGTTCTACATGGTCGGCACGATCGAAGAAGCAATCGAAAAAGCCAAGAAACTTAACTAAGTTAAGTCTGGGCCTAACCCCGCCCCTCAGAAGGCGGGGTTCTTCAACCCGATAGGACACACATGGCACACACAATTCACGTTGACGTGGTTTCCGCTGAAGAACTGATTTTTTCAGGCGAAGCAGAATTCGTCGCGTTGCCGGGTGAACAGGGCGAGCTGGGTATCTACCCACGCCACACGCCTTTGATTACCCGCATCCGTCCGGGCGCGGTCCGCATCAAGGTAGTCGGCCAGGCTGAAGAAGAGTTCGTCTTCGTTGCCGGCGGCCTGCTGGAAGTGCAACCGGATACCGTGACCGTCCTGGCCGATACCGCAATCCGCGGTCACGACCTCGACGAAGCGAAAGCGCTGGAAGCGAAGAAGTTGGCGGAAGAAAATATCCACAACAAGGATTCGGGCATCGACTACGCGCAAGCGCAAGCCGAGCTGGCCAGCGCGATTGCGCAGCTGGCAGCGATCCAGAAGCTGCGCAAGATGTAATCAATGCGCCGCGCAAGAAAGGCAGCCTTCGGGCTGCCTTTTTTTTCAGCAAACGAATTTCAGTAAAAATTAGCGGCGCTTGTCCTTGCCCCTTTCCAGCCCTGCCTTCAATATCGTCTTCCACTTGGCGCGTGCGGCGATGCGTTCGAGCGGCGTCTCGTCGCTGCGGCGGGCGTCGCGCAGCAGCTTGTGATAATTGCGCAGGCGGTCCCCATCGACGGCGCCGCGTACGGCGCAACCAGGCTCGCTCGCATGCTGGCAATCGCGGAACTGGCACGCCGCCGCCAGCGCCGCGATGTCGTCAAAGGTGGCTGCCAAGGTTTCCACATCGGCATCGGCGCGCCAGCTGCGCAGCCCCGGCGTGTCGATGATGCAGGCGCCGCTGGCACACAGGTGCAGCGAGCGGGCCGTCGTCGTGTGGCGGCCGCGCCCGTCGCCATGGCGCACGCCCTTGGTTGCTTGCTCCACCGCGCACAAGGTATTGGTCAGGCTGGACTTGCCGGCACCCGATGAACCGAGCAGCACCAGGGTCTGGCCGGCGCTCAACCACGGTTCCAGGATGGCCACGTCATACGCATGGCGCGTATCGATGGCAAACAGCGGCACGTGGGGCGGCAGACGGTGCTTGAGCTGCGCCAGCTTGCCCGGCACGTCGTCGGCCACGTCGGCCTTGCTCAGCACGACCACGGGGCCGACTTGCGCCGCCAGCACGATGGACAGATAGCGCTCGAGGCGGCGCGGATTGAAATCTTCGTCCAGTCCCATCACCAGCAGCGCCGTATCGACATTGCTGGCAAGCAGTTGGCGCCGGCCGTCATTGCCGCGCCGCGCGATTTGCGTGGCTGGGGGTAAGTGCGCTGTTATCCACAGCGTGCCGTGACCATCGGCTTCGGCGGCGACCCAGTCGCCCACCGTGAGGATGGTGTCCTGCGCCTGCAAGTCGTGCAGCAGGCGCGGCAGGACCTGCGCCGGCTGTTCCAGGACACAGTCGTGCACGATGATGCTGTCGCGGTGCACGGCGCAAACGCGCATCAGCTGCGCGGCGGGGGAAGAGATGTCGAGCTGGGTGGCTGCGCTGGCGATGGACTGCTGCAGCCCGATAAGGCGTAGTTGTGCAAAATCGAATGCGATCATGGTAGCGTGATTCCAAATTCTGTCGTCCGCATGCGGACGTGTAGCCTGCGCGTGCAGGCACCGCCAGTCGCGATGACTGGCACGAAAGAAAGGGAAGTCGGCTACGCGATCAGCGTATGGGGAAGTGCGGGCTAAAAATCTTGGCGGGGAAAAACGGTGATCAGGCAGCCGACAGCACGGCAGTATCCGAATGGCGCATGTTGTCTACTCCTGTTGTGTGATGGAAAACACCAGTGTGCCAGCGGCCTGCGCCGCCGTCAACAGAGGGTGTGGCTCAGCTGCACATGCCGTAAGCCTGGCGCTCGGGGAAATAGCGGTACGTAAACGTGCGCACCGGGTAGCGCTTGCCGCCGACGAGCATGTCGGGCATCGACAGATCGAAGCGCTGCGGCAGCTGGCGCGGCAGTTGCAACCGCAGGCGCCATTGCGTTTCCTTGCTGTTGCCGACGGCGGAAAACATGATGGGCAGCTGCTCGATGACGTCGACGATCTCCGCCTTCTGGTTCATGCCGCGCTGGTAAATGGTGAGTATCTTGGCTTGCGCGAAGGGCGGCTGTTTCGGTTCTTCCAGCAGGAAGGACAGGCGCGTAAAACTGGCTTGCGTACCGACGGGCAAGGTAAAGATCAGCGCCAGTTCCGTGCCGCCTTCCTTCAGGGTGACGGGCGGCGTGGCGTAGATGCTGATACCGCGCGGCAGCTCGAAACGCGAGCCCTCCGTCCACGTCTTGCACTCGGGCGTGGTGGCCTGGTACAGGGTGGGCGCCGTGTAGTCATCGCAGGCGGAAACCAGCAGCAGCAGGGGCAGGGCAAGGAGGGCGGAACGGCGCATGGGAGTCACGGTTGGGGGAATGAGCCGACAGTGTAAGCGATCCCCACGCGATCCACCAGCGGCGCTAGGAATGCCCGGGCGGCGCACGGCGTATGGATTGCAGCTGGCAATGCGCGGCCTGCAGCGCCTCCTTGATGATGTCGAGCGCCAGCTGCGGCCGGGCCGCGCCGCACATGAAGATATCGACGGCGGCAAAGCCGACCTCGGGCCAGGTATGCAGCGAGATATGGGACTCGGCCAGCAGCAGCACGCCCGTGACGCCCTGACCCGGGCCAAAGCTGTGGAAATGGCCGTGCAGCACTTGCGCGCCGGCCGCGATGGCGGCGTCGCGCAGCAGGCGCTCGAGCGCGGCGCAGTCGCGCAGAGGTTCCTGCGCGATGCCCGACAGGTCGGCCAGCAGATGCGTGCCCAGGGGCAGATGCGGGGTGGACGCCATGCTTATTTGTGGCTCCCGCCGCTGGAACCGCCGCCATAGCTGCCGCCGCCGCTGCCCGTGCGCGAACTCCAGCTGCTGCCGCTGCTGCTGCCGGCCACCTTGAACATGCGCACCCAGTTGGCGGCCGTGACACTGAAGGTCACCATCAGGGCATAGATCACATATTTACTCATGGGGGATTCTTTGCATTCTTGTCGAGAAAAGCGGCGGGCAGGAACAGCGCCAGGCAGCCCAGCAAACTCCACATCAAGGTGCTGGAGAATGAGACAAACATCGGGATCGCGTTCAATACCAGCACGATGACGATGAAGACCTTGGCGATGCCGCGGTGGCTCACCTGGATATTCCGTACCTGGTCGCCGCCATGGAAGGCGGCGCCAAACCAGGCGGCCATCTGGTCGTAGGCGACGGGCACGGAGCGCGACCAGGTCATCTCCTCGCCAGTGATCTCGGCCGCCAGCTTGGTCTGTCCCTGCTCGAATTCATGCACATGCGTGCTGTCGCCGACTGCCACCTTCCAGTTGAAGGCGCCCGCCGCATACACGACCTGCGAGCCGTAGTCATACAGTTTGCGGTAGGTGGCGCCATCGAGCGTGCAGGTATCGGCGTCCAGCGACGCCCAGTTGGGCCAGTTCGGCAGCACGTTCGAGCGCGACCAGCCATCGTCCGTCTCCACCAGCCAGAAGAAGCCGGCGCGCGCGTTGTACAGCAGGTATTCGTTCCACTCGCTGCCTTCGTCGTCGGCGCGGCGCATCATGCCGATGACCGTGAAGTCCACATTGCTGATCTTCGCGCTGGCGCCCAGTTCCAGGGAGATGTCGGCGTTGTCGTGCACCTGCTTGCCGATGGCCAGCACCTGCGCTTCCGGGCCGCTGGCGTCGAGCTGGGCGTGGCAGGCGGGGCACACCAGCTGCGCCGCTGCACCGGGCACATAGTGGATGCCGCTGCCGCAGGAGGGGCAGTCGAGCGCATCGAGCTTGCCGCGGTATTTGCCGGCGCTTTTGGCGATGGCGTCATCGTCGCGCAGCAGCTGGCACTGCAATCCATCCAGGGTGACGGCGACGCCCTGGTAGACGACCGGTTGCGGGCCATCCGTGTAGTCGAGCGTGACAAAGCTGGCGTAGTTGCGGAAGTCCGCCACCTGGATGCGCCAGCCGGCGCCCACCTTGAACGGCAATTCGCCCTGGCCGGCGATGCATTCGGCGTTGCGGATCTCGGCCGCCGTGTACGGCTCGCCGCAGATCGTGTAGCGCTTGCCCGGCGCCAGCTCGCCAAAGACGGGTAAGGTATCTTGCGTGCTGCGTTCGCGCGTCAGGGTGTACAGGCCGGACGAGTCGCCCAGCCACGCCGTGCTGGCGTCATCGAACAGCAGATACCACTCGTTCCACGTGCCAGCGCTGTAGCGCTGCTGGATGCGCCCGACGACAGTGAAGTGGATGCCATCGTGCACGCCGGCCGTGCCGATCTGGATCGGCGTATAGTCTTCCAGGACGGCCGACATCTTGCCCACGTCCCTGACGGCATCGGCGTCCTTGAGGATGGTGCTGTGGCAGTACTCGCACACGGCGAGCACGGAAGCGTGCGAGCGGAAGCGGACTTCCGCGCCGCAGCTGGGACAGGAAACAGTTTGCATGCAGTCGCGCTTAGCCGATCAGTTTTTTCAGCAGTTCAGCCTTGGCGCCATCGTAGTCGGCCGGCGAAATGAGACCCTTGTCGAGCAGACCCTTGAGTTTTTCCAGGCGCGCCTCGATCGGTTCCTCCGCGGGGGCTGGCGGCGCCGCCGGCGCCGGCTGCTGCAGCGCACCGCCCATGCTTTGCGCCATCACCTGGCCGATCGACAGCCCGGCGCCCAGTCCCGCACCGATGCCGGCCATGCCGCCTTCGTTTTGCGCCGCCAGCGGGATCGCATTGGCCACCTGGAATTTGGTGTAGCCGCTCATCTTGTCGGCGCCCAGGCCGCCCTTCATGCCGGCCGAGATGCGTTCGTCCAGCGCCGCTTGCAATTCCTCGGGCAAGCTGATGCTGGCCACGTTGAATTCATCGAGGTCCACGCCATAGCGGGCAAACGCCTGCACCAGGCCATCCTTGACTTCCTGCGCCATCAGCGCCTGGTTGGCCGCCATGTCGAGGAAGGGGACGTTCGCGCCGCCCAGCGAGCTGGCCATGCTCGACATCAGAATGCCGCGCAACTGGTCTTCCACCTCGTCGCGCGTGTAGACTTCGCGCGTGCCACTGATCTCGGTGAAGAAGGTGCGGGCGTCGGCGATGCGGTACGAGTACATGCCGAAGGCGCGCACGCGGATCATGTCGAAATCCTTGTCGCGGATGGTGATCGGCTGCGGCGTGCCCCACTTGCGGCCCGTCTGCACGCGCGTGCTGAAGTAATACACGTCCGACTTGAATGGCGAGTCGAACAGCTTGTCCCAGTTTTTCAGGTTGGTCAGCAACGGCAAGGTTTGTGTCGTCAGCTTGTGCGTGCCGGGACCGAAGACGTCGGCGATCTTGCCTTCATTGACGAAGACGGCGACCTGCGATTCGCGCACATTCAGGATGGCGCCGTTCTGGATCTCGAAATCCTGCATGGGGAAGCGCCAGGCCAGCACGCCTTCCGTCTCTTCGTTCCACTGCAGTACGTCGATAAACTGCTTCTTGATAAAGCTGCCGAGGCTCATGATGAATGTCCTTGAAAAAGATAAAGCGGTGTCAGGAAATGCAGGCGGCGTTGATGGCGCCGATCGACAGGGCAATGGCGCCCAGCAGGCCGCCGAAAGCGCTGTTGTTCGATTCGATCTGGTCTTTCGACATGCGCAGCAAACGCGTGGTCACCACATAGGCGAGCAATTGCACCACCATGGCGCCGAAGGCCCAGGCGAAGAATTGCTGGTAGTCGGCCGTGTGCATCAGGGACGAGGCGATGGTGGCGGAAAAGCCCAGCAGCGCGCCGCCCAGCGACAGGGCCGCCGCGTGGTTACCCTGGCGGATCAGCAGCACTTCGTTATACGGCGTGACGCGCGTGTAGATGATAAAAAAGGCAATCAGCAGCGCGGCGGCCAGTATAAGATGGATCAGATAGTTTAGGATGGCGGGCACGGCTTTCCTCGCAATGAGTATTTGATAACGTCAACGCATATTAGAACAAAAAAAAGTCCAATGAACAAAAAGATTCTGATTTTGTCCGTCTTCGTGGTCGCCTCCTGCGGCCTCGCGTATGAACTGATCGCTGGCGCCATGTCCAGCTACCTGCTCGGCGACTCCATCCTGCAGTTTTCCACCATCATCGGCTGCTACCTGTTTGCCATGGGCGTAGGTGCTCATTTTTCCAAGTACGTGAAGGACGACGACGTGCTCTCGCGCTTCGTCGACATCGAACTGGCCGTGGGCCTGATCGGCGGCCTGTCGGCCGCCATCCTGTTCATGACGTTTTCGTGGATGGCGGCGCCATTTCGCACCTTATTGTATGTGATGGTGTTCCTGATCGGCGCACTGGTCGGCATGGAAGTGCCGCTGGTGATGCGCGCCCTGAACACGCGCCAGACGGAATTTTCCGAACTGGTTAGCCGCGTGCTCACCTTCGACTACTTGGGCGCGCTGGCCGTTTCCCTGCTGTTCCCGCTGGTGCTGTCGCCGTATCTGGGCCTGGTGCGCACGGGCTTTTTGTTCGGCATGCTCAACGTGGGCGTGGGCCTGTGGAGCATCTATGTCTTCCGCGCGGAACTGAAGAACCTCACGGGGCGTTTGCTGCGCGCCTGCGCCGTGATGCTGCTGCTGATTGCCGGCTTTGCCATGTCCGACCGCATGGTGGCCTGGGGAGAACATGGCCTGTTCGGCGACCAGATCGTGTACTCCACCACCACGCCCTACCAGCGCCTGGTGATCACGCGCTGGAAGGACGATACGCGGCTGTACATCAACGGCAACCTGCAGTTTTCCTCGCGCGACGAGTACCGCTACCACGAGGCGCTCGTGCATCCCGTGCTGGAAGCGCTGCCGTGGGCGCGCCGCGTGCTGGTGCTGGGCGGCGGCGATGGTCTGGCCCTGCGCGAAATCCTCCGTTATCCCCAGATCGAACACGTCACCGTGGTCGACCTCGACCCGGCCATGACGGCCGCGTTTACCACGCGCCCGGAATTGGCGAAGCTGAATAACGGCTCGTTCTCGGACAAGCGCGTCACCGTCGTCAATGCCGATGCCGCCGTCTGGCTGCGCAACAACGGCGACATGTTCGACGCGGCCATCGTCGATTTCCCCGATCCGTCCAGCTTCGCGCTCGGCAAACTGTATTCGGTACCGTTCTACGACCTGGTGAAAAAGCACCTGGCGGCCAAGGGCTTGATGGTGGTGCAATCGACGTCGCCGTTCTTTGCCCCGCACGCCTACTGGACCATCAATTCGACCCTGCGCGAAGTGGGCATGCGCACCTGGCCCTACCACGCCTACGTGCCCTCGTTCGGCGAATGGGGTTTTATCCTCGCCTCGCCGCAGCTCGACTACACACCGCCGACGAAATACCGCCTGCCCATGCGCTACCTGAATGCGGACACCACGCGCGAAATGTTCATCTTCCCGCCCGACATGCAGCCGCTGCCGATGGCGCCGAATCGCCTCAACACCCAGTCGCTCGTGCATGAATTCGAGCAGGACTGGAACCGGGTGATCCGCTGATGCAGCGCCGTTCCTTCATGCTGTGGGCCGCCGGCGGCACGGCAGCGGCCGCCGCCGCTGGCATCGGCAGCATCGCCGCCTATCTGCGCTGGCAGGAAATCACGCCCAGGGTGCTGTACCCGGGCCGCAGCGAGGGCCACTATTTGCGTGAGCTGCTGCGCGAGCGCAAGGCGCTGCCGCCACCGTCACGCACCTTGCATACCGACGTGGCCATCCTCGGCTCGGGCATCGCCGGCCTGACGGCCGCATGGCGGCTGAATAAACTGGGGCACAAGGATTTCCTCATGATCGACGGCCCGCAGCCCTACGGCAACGCGGCCGGCGGCCATTTCGGCGACCTCGCTTATCCGACCGGTGGCCACTACCTGCCGCTGCCGTCGCCCGAATCGACGCATGTGCGAGAGATATTGTTCGACCTGGGCATCATCGAGCGCGATCCGCAGGCGGAAAAGCCCACTTACGACGAGCGCTACATCCTGCATGCGCCGGAAGAGCGCTTGCTGTTCAACGGCCAGTGGCAGGATGGCTTCATTCCCACCGAAGGTATCTCCGCCGATGAACTGGCGCAGCACGAGCGCTTCTTTGCCGATGTGCGGCGCCTGCGCCAAGCGCATGGCAACGATGGCAAGCGCGTCTTCGTTTTTCCTACCGTGGAATCGTCGCAAGACCCGGCCTGGCAGGCGCTCGATACCATCACCTTGAAACAGTGGATGGAGCGCGAGGGATACACCTCGCCCACCTTGCACTGGTATTTGAATTACTGCTGCCGCGACGACTACGGCACGCGCTACGACCAGGTCTCGGCCTGGGCCGGCCTGCATTACTACTGCAGCCGCTGGGGCCAGGCGGCCAACGCGGGCAATGGCGCCTGGCTGACTTGGCCGGGCGGCATGCAGCCGGTCGCCACGGCCATGGAGCAGGCCTCAGGGGTCAAACGCCATGCGGGCACGGTGGTTTCCCTCACGACGACGGCCAGCGGCGTGGAGGCGCTGTGCCTGGAGCTGGTCGATGGCCAGCCGCGCACCTACCTGGTCAAGGCGCGCAAGGCCATCTGCGCCATGCCGCTGTATGTCGCGGCGCGCGTGGTGGACAACATCGCCGCCTATGGCTTCGACGCGAAGCGCGATACGCCCGCGTATGCGCCGTGGATGGTGGCCAATTTCCTGCTCAAGCGTTTTCCCGACGAACTGCCGCACGCACCGCTGTGCTGGGACAACGTGGTGTATCAGGAACCGGGCCTCGGCTATGTCGTCTCCACGCATCAGGATATCCGCGTGCGCCCGCCCGAGAAAACCGTCTTCAGCGCCTACGTGGCCTTATCTGACCGCACGCCGCAGCAAGCGCGCAAATGGCTCGATACGGCCACGCCCGAAGAATTGCTGGCGCTGGCCAGCGTCGATTTGAAGACGGCGTATGGACGCGATTTTGCCAGCTGCGTCGAGCGCGTCGACATCACCGTGCGCGGCCACGCCATGGCGGCTCCCTTGCCGGGATTTCGCAGCAATGCAGGGCTCAAAGCCTTGCGCGAACACGATGGCGCCATCCTGTTCGCGCATGCCGATCTGTCGGGCTTTTCCGTATTTGAAGAGGCCGCGTGGTGGGGCGACCGTGCGGCGCGGCTGGCGATCACATAAATGAAAAAGGCCGGCGCAAGCGCCGGCCAGAGCCCCCTAAGGCTCGAACCTGTACTTCCTTGTTCTTCTCATTTATTTTTATTAATGACGTCGATGAAGACGGCCGCCAGCAGCACCAGGCCCTTGATCACTTGCTGGTAGTCGATGCCGATGCCCATGATGGACATGCCGTTGTTCATCACGCCCATGATGAAGGCGCCGATGACGGCTCCCATCACCTTGCCCACGCCGCCCGAGGCCGAGGCGCCGCCGATGAAGCAGGCGGCGATCACGTCCAGCTCGAAACCCGTACCGGCCTTCGGTGTGGCCGTATTCAGGCGCGCCGCGAAGATCAGACCGGCCAGCGCGGCCAGCATGCCCATGTTGACGAAGGTGTAGAAGCTGACCCGTTCCGTCTTGATGCCGGACAGTCGCGCCGCCTTCTCGTTGCCGCCCACGGCATATACGCGGCGGCCCAGCACGGTGCGGTTGGTAATGAAGGTGTAGGCGACGATGAGCAGCGACATCACGGCCAGCACGTTGGGGAAGCCGCGGTACGACGCCAGCAAATAGCTGAAATACACCATCACGGCGGCGAAGACCGCATTTTTCAGCAGGAAGAAAGCGCGCGGCTCGTTTTCCATGCCGTGTTTCAGTTGCTTGGCGCGGCTGCGCAGCGAGGTGATGATCAGCGCCGCGGCGGCGATCACACCCAGCAGCAGTGAAAAGCCGCGCAGGTTTTCGCCGCCGAACGGGTCGGGCAAAAAGCCCGAGCTGAGCATCTGGAAGCCTTCCGGGAAAGGGCCGACCGACTGGCCAGCGAGCAGCGCCAGGGTCAAGCCCTTGAAGACCAGCATGCCGGCCAGGGTGACGATGAAGGACGGGATTTTGAAGAAGGCGACGAAATAGCCTTGCGCGCCGCCGATGACGGCGCCAGCCAGCAGGCAGAGGATGCTGGCCGCGACAAAATTCATGTTGTAGTTGACGATCAGGACGGCCGCCAGCGCGCCGACGAAGCCGACCACGGAGCCGACGGACAAATCGATATGGCCAGCCACGATGACCATCAGCATGCCCAGCGCCATGATGACGATGTAGCTGTTTTGCAGCACCAGGTTGGTCAGGTTCAGCGGCTGCATCAGGGTGCCGTCGGTCATGTACTGGAAAAAGCCCATGATGACGATCAGCGAGAGCAGCATGCCGTAGTCGCGCATATTGTTCTTCAAAAAGCCGGCATAGCTTTTCGCTTGCGGCGCGGCCGCTGGCGCTGCTGCTGCCGACGCGCCTGCTGTCAATTTATTGTCCATTGTTTTCTCCGTGTGTAACGATCGCGCGCATGATTCGCTCCTGCGATGCTTCTGCCGCGCTCAATTCCGCCGCAAAGCGGCCTTCGTTCATGACATAGATCCGGTCGCACATGCCCAGCAATTCCGGCATCTCCGACGAGATCATGATGATGCATTTGCCTTCCGCGGCCAGGTCGCTGATGATGCTGTAGATCTCGTACTTGGCGCCCACGTCGATGCCGCGGCTCGGTTCATCGAGGATCAGCACGTCGGGGCGCGAAAACAGCCACTTCGCCAGCACCACTTTCTGCTGGTTGCCGCCGGACAGATTGACCACCTTCTGCGCCACGCTCGAGCAGCGGGTCTTGAGCTTGCGGCGGAAATCCTCGGCCACGCTGAATTCACGCTGCTCGTCGATCACCATGTGCTGCGAAATCGCATCGAGGTTGGCCAGGCTGGTGTTCTTCTGGATGTCTTCCTCGAGGATCAGGCCCAGGCCCTTGCGGTCTTCCGTCACATACGCGAGGCCGTGCGCGATCGCCTTGCCGATGGTGCTGACGTCGATTTCCTGGCCATTCTTGAGCACCGTGCCGCTGATGCGCTGGCCGTAGGCGCGGCCGAAGATGCTCATCGCCAGTTCCGTGCGCCCGGAGCCCATCAAGCCGGCGATGCCGATGATCTCTCCCTTTTTCGCGTGCATGTTGATGCCCTTGATGACGGGGCGGTCGGCATGCTCGGGATGGAAGACGCGCCAGTCGCGCACTTCGAAAATGGTCTCGCCGATGGTGGGCGTGCGCGGCGGATAGCGGTCGGCCATTTCGCGTCCGACCATTTTTTCGATGATGCGGTCTTCGCTGACGGGTTCGATGCGGCAGTCGAAACTGTCAACCGTGTTCCCGTCGCGCAGCACCGTGATGGCATCGGCGACTCTTGAAATTTCATTGAGCTTGTGCGAAATCAGGATCGAGGCGATGCCCTGGGCTTTCAGGCCAAGCAGCAGGTCGAGCAGGGCCGCGCTGTCGCTTTCGTTCAGACTGGCCGTCGGCTCGTCGAGGATCAAGAGCTTGACGTCCTTGCACAGCGCCTTGGCGATCTCGATCAGTTGCTGCTTGCCCACGCCCAGGTTGGTGATCAGGGTGTCAGGTGATTCTTTCAAGCCGACTTTGTGCAGCAGTTCGCGCGTCTTGCTTTGCGCGTATTCCCAGTCGATGACGCCCATGCTGGACGGTTCGTTGCCGAGGAAGATATTCTCGGCGATCGACAACTGAGGCACCAGCGCCAGTTCCTGGTGGATGATGATGATGCCGATTTCTTCGCTGTCCTTGATGCCGCGGAAGTGCCGCGTCTGGCCCAGGTAATCGATGTCGCCCGTATAGCTGCCATGGCCGTAGACGCCACTGAGCACTTTCATCAGGGTCGATTTGCCGGCGCCGTTTTCGCCGACGATGGCGTGGATCTCGCCGCTGCGTACCCGCAGGTTGACATTGTCGAGCGCAACGACGCCCGGGAATGTTTTGCGTATCCCGCGCATTTCCAGGATAGTGTTCGTCATATAACCTCTCTGGCACGGCCGCGCTGGTCGGCATCGGTCGTGCGGCAGTCTTGTTCTTGATAGTGCGTGAAGCGAAAGGCCCGGCAGGGCCGGGCCTTCAGTACCTTGGATGCTTATTTCACTTGCGCTTCCGTGTAGTAGCCGCTGCCGGTGACGAGCACCTGCTTCCAGTTCGCCTTGTCGACTGTGACCGGTTTCAACAGGTAGGACGGCACGACTTTCACGCCGTTGTTATAGGTCTTCGTATCGTTGACGGTCGGCGTTTTGCCGCTCATCATCGCGTCGACCATGTTGGCCGTGACCTTGGCCAGTTCGCGCGTGTCCTTGAACACGGTCGATGCCTGTTCGCCGCGGATGATCGATTTCACCGACGGGATTTCCGCATCCTGGCCCGTCACGACGGGGAAGGGCTGCTTCGGCGTGCCGTAGCCGACGCCCTTGAGCGAGGACAGGATGCCGATGCTCAAGCCGTCATATGGCGACAGCACGGCGTCGACGCGGGCATTGCCGTAGTAGGCGCTGAGCAGGTTGTCCATGCGGGCTTGCGCCACGGCGCCATCCCAGCGCAGGGTGGCGACCTTTTCCATGCCCATCTGCTTCGAGCGCACCACCAGCTTGCCGCTGTCGATGTAGGGTTTCAGCACCGACAGCGCGCCGTTGTAGAAGAAGTGCGCATTGTTGTCGTCGGCCGAGCCGCCGAACAGTTCGATATTGAACGGGCCCTTGCCTTCCTTGAGTTTCAGCGCCGATTCGATATAGCCCGCTTGCAGCACGCCGACCTGGAAGTTGTCGAAGGTGGCGTAGTAATCGATGTTTTTCGTGCCACGGATCAAACGGTCATACGAGATGACCTTGATGCCCTTGTCGGCCGCTTTTTGCAGCACGTTCGACAGGGTGGTGCCGTCGATGGCGGCGATCACCAGCACCTTGGCGCCCTTGGTGATCATGTTTTCCACCTGCGCCAGCTGGTTCGGGATATCGTCGTCGGCAAACTGCAAGTCCGTCTTGTAGCCGCGCTCCTTGAATACCTTGACCATGTTGTCGCCGTCGGCAATCCAGCGCATGGACGATTTGGTTGGCATCGAGATGCCGATTGCGCCCTTGTCTGCGGCGCTTGCCACGGGCATTACCGCCATGCCGGAGATGGCCAGCGCCAGGCTCGCGGTCAGCATTTTCATTGTTGTTTTCATTTCAGGTCTCCACCGTCTTCGATAGTTGAATGTGCCAGGGCCGTCGTCCAGTGGGCGGGCTCCGTGCGAATGGCCGATTGCAGGCCACGGCTGATACTAGTTTGTCCATCCATCCCTCACCAATCACTTTTTTCGCATTGCTGATATCCAAAACGATATCGATGGGTCAATTGATGCAATGCGCCATGGCGCGCCGTCCCGCCTGCGCACAGGGCGGAAACGGGGGCTGAATGGCGGCTTTTTTTGGTGCGCTGCAATACCAATAATCATCATTCAATTTGGTGATTTTCGTAATTGCGGCGACACAGGGCGGCGCGCAGAATCGGTCCGAACTTGAACACCGGCCATCCCGTCACGACCTTTTGAAAGCTTGCCATGCAGCCGATTTCCCCCGCCTCTTTGTTGCCCGCCGACCTGGCGCAGGCCCTCCTTGTCGGCCGCATCTGGCGTGACGGCCCGTGCGTCGTCGCCGTGCGCGGCGGCGAAGTGGTCGACATCACGCAGACGGTAGCGACGGTGGCCGAGCTGTTCGAGCGCAGCGATGCGCTTGATATCGTCCGCCATGCGCCCGGCATCGCGCTCGGACCCGTGCAGTCGCTGCTGGAGCAGGCGCTGGCCGCGCCGGCCGCCGAGCCGCTGCTGCTGGCGCCGTGCGACCTGCAGGCCGTCAAGGCTTGCGGCGTGACCTTCGCCGTCAGCCTGCTCGAACGGGTGATCGAGGAACAGGCTGGCGGCGACGCGGCGCGCGCGGCCAGCTTGCGCACCGCCCTGCAAATGACATTGGGCGGCGACCTGTCGGCACTGAAGCCAGGCTCGGACGCGGCGCAACGCCTGAAACAGCAGCTGCAGCAGCGCGGCGCCTGGTCGCAATACATGGAAGTGGGCATCGGCCCCGATGCGGAAGTGTTTACCAAGGCGCAGCCGATGTCGTCGGTGGGCTGCGGCGCGCAGGTGGGCTTGCTGCCATCGTCCGCCTGGAACAACCCGGAGCCCGAGATCGTCCTGGCCGTCAACAGCCGTGGCGAGGTGCTGGGGGCGACCCTGGGCAACGACGTCAACCTGCGCGATATCGAAGGGCGCAGCGCCCTCTTGCTGGGCAAGGCCAAGGACAACAATGGCTCCTGCGCCATCGGCCCCTTCATCCGCCTGTTCGACGAGCACTTCACGCTCGACACCGTGCGCGAAGCGGAAGTGTCGCTGCTGATCGAAGGCGCGGACGACGGCTTTGCGCTCGAAGGCGCCAGCTTCATGCGCGAAATCAGCCGCGACCCGCTCGACCTCGTGCGCCAGACGGCAGGCCAGTACCACCAGTATCCGGACGGCTTCATGCTGTTCCTCGGGACCATGTTCTCGCCCGTGAAGGACCGCGGCGCGCAGGGCGGCGGCTTTACGCACCACCTGGGCGACCGGGTGACGATTGCCAGCGCTGCGCTGGGCGCGCTGGTCAACGAAGTGCAGCGCTGCGATGCGATTACCCCCTGGACGTTCGGCGTGCGCGCGCTGTACCAGAACCTGGCCCAGCGCGGCTTGCTTTGATCCGATTATTTTAAAAAGAGAGACATCATGCAGCATGCAACTTACCCTAGCCTGGCCGGCAAGCGCGTCGTCATCACGGGCGGCGGCACCGGCATCGGCGTAGCCATCGTCGAGGCGTTCGCGCGCCAGAGCGCCCACGTCACCTTTCTCGATATCGCCCGCGAGGCGTCGCTGGCGCTGCAGGACAAGCTGGCCCACCTGCCGCAGCCGCCCGTTTTCCGCTATTGCGACCTGACGGACCTGGGCGCGCTGGCCGCCACCTTCGCCGAGATCGCACACAGCGCGGGCGCCACGGATATCCTCGTCAACAACGCGGCCAATGACGACCGCCACGAACTGCAGGACGTCACGCCCGCCTACTGGGACGAGCGCATGGCCGTCAACCTGCGCCACCAGTATTTCTGCGCCCAGGCCGTGGCGCCCGCCATGCGCGTCAAGGGCAGCGGCGTGATTCTCAACCTGGGGTCGATTTCCTGGCATTTGGCGCAAGCGCGCCTGTCGATCTACATGACGGCCAAGGCCGGCATCGAGGGCTTGACGCGCGGCCTGGCGCGCGACCTGGGCGTCGACGGCATCCGCGTCAACTGCATCATTCCCGGCGCCGTGCGCACGCCGCGCCAGGAAAAGCTGTGGCATACGCCGGAAGCGGAAGCCGTGATCCTGCAGGGCCAATGCCTGCAGCTCCGCGTGGAGCCGGAAGACGTGGCGGCGCTGGCGCTGTTCCTCGCGTCGGACAACGCGGCCAAGTGCGCGGGACGCGAATACTACGTCGACGCAGGCTGGTACGGCGCATGAGCACCGCAGGCAAACTCCAGGCGCGGCGCTTCCGCTCGCAGGACTGGTTCGACAATCCCGACCACATCGACATGACGGCGCTGTACCTCGAGCGCTTCATGAACTACGGCATCACGGCCGAGGAGCTGCGTTCGGGCCGGCCCATCATCGGCATCGCGCAAAGCGGCAGCGATATCAGTCCCTGCAACCGCATCCATCTGGAGCTGGCGCAGCGCGTGCGCGACGGCATCCGCGATGCGGGCGGCATCCCGATGGAATTCCCGCTGCACCCGATCTTCGAGAACTGCCGCCGTCCCACGGCCGCGCTGGACCGCAACCTCGCGTATCTGGGCCTGGTGGAGATTTTACACGGCTACCCGATCGACGCCGTGGTGCTGACGACGGGCTGCGACAAGACGACGCCGGCGCAATTGATGGCCGCCGCCACGGTGGACATTCCCGCCATTGTGCTGTCGGGCGGCCCCATGCTCGACGGCTGGATGGACGGCGAACTGGTGGGCTCCGGCGCCGCCATCTGGAAGGGCCGCCGCCAACTGTCCGCCGGCTTGATCGACAACGACAAATTCCTGCAGATCGCCGCCGCCTCCGCGCCATCGGCCGGCCACTGCAACACCATGGGCACGGCATCGACCATGAATGCGCTGGCCGAGGCGCTGGGCATGTCGCTCACGGGCTGCTCGGCCATCCCCGCGCCGTACCGCGAGCGGGGCCAGATCGCCTATGAAACGGGGCGCCGCATCGTCGCCATGGCGCATGACGACGTGCGCCCGTCGAGCATTCTCACGCGCGAGGCGTTCCTGGACGCGATCATCGTCAACGCGGCCATCGGCGGCTCGACCAACGCCCAGCCGCACCTGATGGCCATGGCGCGCCATGCGGGCGTGGAATTGCGCTCAAGCGACTGGATGGAACACGGCTACGACGTGCCGCTGCTGTTGAACATGCAGCCGGCCGGGAAATACCTGGGTGAGCGCTTCCACCGCGCCGGCGGCGTGCCGGCCGTGATGTGGGAGCTGCAGCAGGCGGGATTGCTGCACGCGGACCGGTTGACGGTCACGGGCCAGACGATGGCGGCGAACCTGGCCGGACGCGAAAGTACTGATCGCGAGATGATCCGCCCGTTTGCCGCACCGCTGAAGGAAAAGGCCGGTTTCATGGCCTTGCAGGGCAACCTGTTCGACTTCGCCATCATGAAGACCAGCGTGATCTCGCCCGCTTTCCGCGAGCGCTACCTGTCGCGTCCCGGCAGCGAAGGCGTGTTCGAGGCGCGCGCCATCGTCTTCGATGGTTCTGCCGACTATCACGCACGCATCAACGACCCGGCGCTCAACATCGACGACAGCTGCATGCTGGTCATGCGCGGCGCAGGTCCCGTGGGCTGGCCCGGTTCGGCCGAAGTGGTCAACATGCAGCCGCCCGACGCCTTGCTCAAGGCTGGCATTTTGAACCTGCCGACCCTGGGCGACGGGCGCCAGTCGGGCACGTCGGACAGCCCGTCGATCCTGAACGCATCGCCGGAAAGCGCCGTGGGCGGCGGCCTGGCGCTGCTGCGCACGGGCGACATCATCCGCGTGGACTTGAACGGGGGCCAGTGCGACATGCTGGTCGATGCTGGCGAACTGGCGCGCCGCGCCCAGGAACTGCCGCCACCCGTCAACGACAGCGCCACGCCATGGCAGGAAATCTACCGCGCCAGCGTGGGCCAGCTGGAAACGGGGGCCTGCATGGAGCTGGCCCTGAAATACCGCGCCGTGGGACAGACCCTGCCACGTCACAACCATTGATGTAGGTCGAGGTAGGCCGGGTTAGCGCTCCGCGCGTAAGCCGACACCACCACAGACATAAAATTTTTCAGCAGTACCCGCAGTTAAAAAACGTTGTTAATAAAATCCACAAGGAGACACACAATGAACAAGATCATCAGTGCAGCCATCATGACCGCCATGCTGGCATTGAGCAGCAGCGCCGCCCTGGCCGATGCGAAAAACCCGAAAATCGGCTTCTCCATCGACGATTTGCGCGTGGAACGCTGGACGCGCGACCGCGATTTCTTCATCGCCGCCGCCGAGAAGCAGGGCGCCAAGGTCTTCGTGCAATCGGCCGACGCCAGCGAGCAGCGCCAGATTTCGCAGATCGAAAACCTGATCTCGCGCGGCGTGGACGTGCTGGTGATCGTACCGTTCAACGCCACTGTCCTCAACAACACCGTCAAGGAAGCGAAAAAGGCCGGCATCAAGGTGCTGTCGTATGACCGCCTGATCCTGAACGCCGATATCGACGCGTACATTTCGTTCGACAATGAGAAAGTGGGCGAGATGCAGGCCGAAGGCGTGACCAAGCTGCAGCCGAAGGGCAATTACTACCTGCTGGGCGGCTCGCCGACCGACAACAACGCCAAGATGCTGCGCGAAGGCCAGATGAAGGTACTCAAACCGTTCATCGACAAGGGCGACATCAAGATCGTCGGCCAGCAGTGGGTGAAGGACTGGAGCGCCACCGAAGCGTTGTCCATCGTGGAAAACGCGCTGACGGCCAACGGCAACAAGATCGACGCCATCGTCGCCTCGAACGACGGCACGGCAGGCGGCGCCATCCAGGCCCTGGCTGCGCAAAAACTGGCCGGCAAGGTGCCGGTCTCGGGCCAGGACGCCGATCTGGCGGCCGTGAAACGCGTCATCGCCGGCACGCAGTCGATGACCGTCTACAAACCGTTGAAAACCATCGCTGCGGAAGCGGCCAAGCTGGCCGTGCAACTGGCGCGCAATGAAAAGCCGGCTTACAACTCGAGCTATGACAACGGCCTGAAAAAAGTCAGCACAGTGCTGCTGAAACCAACGCCGCTGACCAAGGCGAATGTGAACATTCTCGTCGATGACGGTTTCTATACCAAGGCGCAGCTGGGTAATTGATTACCCGCTTGATGTCGGCTTATGCGCTGTGCGCTAAGCCGACCTGCGATTGCCCGCATCGGCCGTTATCCGACAATCGCCGGCTTCGGAAACGCCGATGGTGGTGTCGGCCGTCCGCATCGGCCGTAGGTCGGATTAGCGGCGCCATGGGTGCCGCGTAATCCGACATTTCCCCGTATCCGCAACGAGAGTGAGCATGTCCGACTATCTGCTTGAAATGAAAGGCATCGTCAAACAGTTTGGCGGTGTCCGCGCGCTTGACGGCATCGACCTGCAGGTGCGGGCCGGCGAGTGCATCGGCTTGTGCGGCGAGAATGGCGCCGGCAAGTCGACCCTGATGAAGGTGTTGTCCGGCGTGTACCCGCATGGCACCTGGGATGGCGAGATCCTGTGGGATGGCCAGCCCCTGCGCGCGCAATCGATCCGCGACACGGAAGACGCGGGCATCATCATCATCCACCAGGAACTGATGCTGGTGCCGCAGCTGTCCGTGGCCGAGAATATCTTCATGGGCCGCGAGCTGACCCTGCCAGGCGGGCGCATGCACTACGCGGCCATGTACAAGCGCGCCGACGAGCTGCTGCGCGAACTGAAAATTCCCGAACTGAACGTGGCGCAGCCCGTGATGAATTACGGCGGCGGCCACCAGCAGCTGGTGGAAATCGCCAAGGCGCTCAACAAGAATGCGCGCCTGCTGATCCTCGACGAGCCGTCGTCGTCGCTGACGGCATCGGAAATCGCCGTGCTGCTCGATATCCTGCGCGCGTTGAAGGCCAAGGGCGTCACTTGCATCTACATTTCGCACAAGCTCGATGAAGTGGCGGCCATCTGCGACACCATCGTCGTCATCCGCGACGGCAAGCATATCGCCACCACGCCGATGGCGCAGATGAACGTCGAGCGCATCATCGCGCAAATGGTGGGCCGTGAAATGAGCCAGCTGTATCCGCAGCGCGCGCAGCCGGCACCTATCGGCGAAGTGCTGTTCGAGGCGCGCCACGTGACCTGCATCGATGCTGACAACCCGCAGCGCAAGCGGGTCGACGATGTGTCATTCACCCTGCGCAAGGGCGAGATCCTCGGCATCGCCGGCCTGGTGGGGGCGGGGCGCACGGAGCTCGTCTCGGCCCTGTTCGGCGCCTACCAGGGGCCGTGCCAGGCCGAAGTGTGGCTCGATGGCCGCAAGATCGATACCCGCTCGCCGCAAAAGGCCATCGCCATGGGCCTGGCCATGGTGCCGGAAGACCGCAAGCACCACGGCATCGTGCCGGACCTCGACGTGGGGCAGAACATCACCCTGGCCGTGCTGGAGGAATTCACGCGCGCCACGCGCATCGACGGCGAGGCGGAATTGACGGCCGTGCGCGGCGAGATCGCGAAGCTGGAACTGAAGGCAGCCAGCCCGTCGCTGTCCATCACGAGCCTGTCGGGCGGCAACCAGCAAAAGGCCGTGCTGGCCAAGATGCTGCTGACGCGCCCGCGCGTGCTGATCCTCGACGAGCCCACGCGCGGCGTCGACGTGGGCGCCAAATATGAAATCTACAAATTGATGCTGGCGCTGGCCGACCAGGGCGTGGCCATCATCATGGTCTCGTCGGAACTGGCCGAAGTGCTGGGCGTGTCCGACCGCGTGCTGGTGATGGGCGAAGGCCGCCTGCGCGGCGACTTTATCAACGATGGCCTGAGCCAGGAAACCGTGCTGGCGGCCGCGCTCGACCAGCGCCCGGCGCCCGCCGCCAACACCGCAAACAAGGAAACCGCAGCATGAAACCGCACAGTATCAAACAGCTGTTCACCCAATACAAGATGCTGGCCCTGCTGATCGCCGTGGCGCTGATCTGGGCCTTCTTTTCGTGGAAGACGGAGGGCAGTTTCCTCACGCCGCGCAACCTGTCTAACCTGCTGCGCCAAATGTCCGTCACCGGCATCCTCGCCTGCGGCATGGTGCTGGTGATTATCGCCGGCGAGATCGATTTGTCGATCGGCTCCCTGCTGGGGCTGCTCGGCGGCATCGCCGCCGTGCTGGACGTCACGCAGCACTGGCCGCTGGCCTTGAATCTGGCGGCCGTACTCGGCTGCGGCCTGGTGATCGGTTTGCTCAATGGCTACCTGACGGCGTACCGGGGTATCCCGTCCTTCATCGTCGGGCTGGGCGGCATGCTGGCGTACCGCGGCATCCTGCTGGGCATCACGGGCGGCATCACGATCGCGCCCGTCTCCGAGCCGATGGTCTACCTGGGACAGGGCTACCTGCCCGCAGTGCCCGGCATCGTGCTGGGCATCGGCCTGTTCCTGCTGGCCGCCTTTTTGACGTGGCGCGCGCGCGCCAGCCGCGCCCAGCATGGCTTGCCGCAGACGGCGCCCTGGGCCGACGGCTTGCGCCTGGCCGTCATCGGCGCCGTGCTGTATGCCTTCGTGCAAACCCTGAACGGCTATGAAGGCATTCCGCTGCCCGTGCTGTTGCTGCTGGCCTTGCTGGGACTGTTCAGCTACATCACGAGCCAGACCGTGTTCGGCCGCCGCATCTATGCCGTCGGCAGCAATATGGAAGCGACGCGCCTGTCCGGCATCAACGTAAAAGCCGTCAAGCTGTGGATCTTCGGCATCATGGGCCTGATGTGCGCGCTGGCAGGCCTGATCAACACGGGCCGCCTGGCGGCCGGTTCCCCATCGGCCGGCACCTTCAGCGAACTCGACGCGATCGCCGCCTGCTTCATCGGCGGCACCTCGATGCGCGGCGGCTCGGGCACCGTGTACGGCGCCCTGATCGGCGCGCTGGTGATGGCCAGCCTCGATAACGGCATGTCCATGCTGGACGTGGACACCTACTGGCAGATGATCGTGAAAGGCAGTATCCTCACTTTGGCCGTGTGGGTCGATGTCAGCACGCGCGGCGGAAGCCGAAAGCGGGGAACCTCGACAAACCTACTGCGCGTCCCACTATCGCCTCTGCGTTGCTCAGCGTACCTCCGTACGCTTGCGCTACTCAAGGCGATATTGGACCGCTCGCTACGGTTTTTCGAGGCCCCGAAAGGCCTTGCCGCCACATGGAGGAGACACCAGCATGAAGATGCCGACCGCGCACCGGATCGCGCTGCTGTTTAACGGGAATAAAATCTACGACCGCGACATCATCGCGGGCATCGCCGCCTATCTGAACACGACGCGCGTGTCGTGGGACCTGTTCCTGGAAGAGGATTTTCGCTGCCGCCTGCCCGGCATCGAACGCTGGCAGGGCGACGGCATCATCGCCGATTTCGACGATCCCGCCGTCTGCGAAGCGCTGGCGCACAGCCGCCTGCCCGTGGTGGCCGTGGGCGGCTCGTATGCGCGCACCGAGGATTACCCGGCCGGCATCCCGTATGTGGCGACCGATAATTTCAAGATCGTCAAGCTGGCCTATGAACACCTGGTGGAAGCGGGCCTGACGCGTTTCGCCTGTTTCAGCCTGCCCGAGGCCGACGTCAACCGCTGGGCGCAGGAGCGCGAAACGGCGTTTTGCGCCTTGATGGAGCGCGACCACATGCGCGCCGACGTGTACCGGGGCGTCGCCACCAGCGCGCCGTCGTGGGACGAGGCGGTGGAGCAGCAGATCGCCTGGCTCAACAGCCTGGAAAAACCCGTCGGCATCATCGCCGTCAGCGATGCACGCGCGCGCCAGTTGCTGCAAGCGTGCATGCATGCGGGCATCGCGGTGCCGGAGCAAGTGGCTTTGATCGGCATCGACAACGACCCGCTGGCGCGCATGCTCACGCGCATTCCCTTGAGTTCCGTGATCCAGGGCACGGAGGAAATGGGCCGCACGGCCGCGCATCTGCTGCATCAGATGTTGAATGGCGCGCGCCTGTCCGGCACGCGCATCCTCGTGCCGCCGGCCGGCCTGAACGTGCTCGCGTCCACGCGCCACCAGCCTTTTCAGCATCCGCAGGTGATGCAGGCGCGCCACTTCATCCGCCAGTACGCCTGCCAGGGCATCAAGACGGAGCAGGTGGCCGATTACGTGGGCGTGTCGCGCTCCTCGCTCGAAGCGCACTTCCGCCACGAGCTGGGGCGCAGCGTGCACGATGAAATCCTGCATTTCAAGCTCGATGCGGCCAAGACCCTGCTGGCGCGCGGGCCGGGGCAGGTGGCCGAGGTGGCCGTGCGTTGCGGCTTTACCACGGTGCAGTACATGCATGCCGTCTTCAAGCGCGAACTCGGTTGCACACCGCGTGAATTCCAGCAGCGCAGCCGGCCGCCGCCAGCCCCCGGGCAGGCGCCATGATGCATCTGCTGCGCAATGCGCGCGGCATGCGTGTGGCCATCGACGCGCACGATGCCAGCGTGCGGGCCTGGTGGGCGCCCGACCGCTATGGCCGCCTGGCCGACGTGCTGGGCGCCGCGCCCCCTGCGGCGCGCTCGTCCACGGTCTGGCAGTGCGCGCCGCCGGACGACGGCCACTTGCTGCTGCACCTGGCGCATGACGGCCTGTCGGTGCGCCTGGCCTACCAGCTTGACGAGGATGGCAGCCTGCACCTCGACTGCGTCGCCACGGCCGAGACGGTTTCCCGTTTTGCGCTGGCCGCGCCCCTGTTCAATCTGCAGGGCGGCCGCGCGGCCGTGGGTGACCATGTGCTGCGCCTGGCCGCCGACCGCTACTGGCCCGGCGGGCATGCGTGCAGCGCTCCGCTCGACGTGGCGGGCAGCGCGTTCGACTTCCGCCAGCCGGCGCCGCTCGCTACACGCCTGGCTTGGCCCGCGCTCGTGCACTTGCCGGGATTCCGGCATGACTTTTACTGGACGGGCAGCGGCCAGCTGCGCGAGGCGGCGCGGGTGGCCGACCCCGCTTCGGGGCGGGTCCTGCGTTTTTACAGCACCCAGGACAGTTGCCATTTATATTCCGATGCGCGCTGTTTTTCCCTGCTGGCGCAGGGTGTGCAATTGCAACCGGGACAAGTGAGGCGCTTCAATCTTGCCTACCGTTTGGGCGTGCAGGATATCGATGCGTTTGACATATCCGAACCGGTATCAATGATGTCAAATAAGTGATTGGTCAGATATGCGGGGCAGTTCTACCATGGGGTAGTTTTTCCCTCATTCATTTTTGTCCTGACCGACGCTGCGAACCTGTCCATGAACATACTCACCATCGATGCCGGCACCACCAATACGCGTACCTTGCTGTGGCGCGCAGGCGCCGTCGTCGCCCAGGCGCAGCTGGAAACGGGCGTGCGCAATACCGCCATCGATGGCCATAACGGCGCGCTGAAACAGGCGCTGCGCGACACCATCGCCAGCGTGCTGGCCAGCGCCGGCATCGCGCCGTCCGACGTGGACCTGGCGCTGGCCTCGGGCATGATCACTTCGCCCATGGGCGTGCGGGAAGTGCCGCATTTGCCGGCGCCTGCGGGCCTGGCCCAGCTGGCGCAAGGCATGCAGGCGGTGGACTTGCCCGACGTGCTGCCCCAGCCCCTGTGGCTGATTCCCGGCGTGCGCAACCAGCATGGCGCCGTCGGCCTGCATAACGTCGAAGCGATGGACATGATGCGCGGCGAAGAGACGGAAGTCGTCGCGCTGCTCGAGCGCCTGCAGTTGCGGGGCGCGGCGACCCTGATCATGCCCGGTTCGCATACCAAGCTGATCAGTGTGGACGAGCAGCGCCGCATCCTCGGCTGCAGCACCACCATCGCGGGCGAACTGCTGCAGGCGATCACGCAGCACACCTTGATCAAGCAATCGGTCGATGGCGGTTTTGCGCAGACGCTGGTGCCGAAAATGCTGCTGGCCGGCGCGGCCGCGGCGCAAAAAACGGGGCTGGCGCGCGCCTGCTTCAGCGTGCGCACTCTGGGCCAGTTCAGCGCCATCGAATGCAATGAGCGGGCCAATTTCCTGATGGGCGCCGTCCTCAGCGGCGACCTGCTGGCGCTGCGCAACAGCACCGCCATCCAGATGCGGCCCGATAGCCCGCTCGTCATTACCGGCAAGCCCATGCTGCGCCAGGCGCTCGGGCTGCTGATCGAAGAACACGGATTTTTTTATGGCAAGCGCATCATCGTCGACGACCAGCAGCAAGCTAATCTGGCCGGTCACGGTGCGCTGCTGATCGCCGCCGCGCGCGGCTTGATTTCCCCGCAGGAGACAGTATGAGCAGCAACAAGAACAAGCGCCCCTTGCGTTCGCAATCGTGGTTTGGTGGCGACGACAAGGACAGTTTTATTCACCGCAGCTGGATGAAGAACCAGGGCTATCCCAGCGACGCCTTCGATGGCCGTCCCGTCATCGGCATCTGCAATACCTGGTCCGAGCTGACGCCCTGCAATGGCCATTTCCGCGACCTGGCCGAGATGGTCAAGCGCGGCGTGCTTGAGGCGGGCGGCTTCCCCGTCGAATTTCCCGTCATGTCGCTGGGAGAGACGAATCTGCGTCCGACGGCCATGCTGTTCCGTAACCTGGCCAGCATGGATGTCGAGGAATCGATCCGCGCCAACCCGATCGACGGCGTGGTGCTGCTGACGGGCTGCGACAAGACCACCCCGGCCCTGCTGATGGGCGCGGCCAGCGTGGATTTGCCGACCATCGTGCTGTCGGGCGGCCCCATGCTGAACGGGAATTACCGTGGCAAGCCGATCGGCTCGGGCACCGACGTGTGGAAGTTTTCCGAGGACGTACGGGCCGGGCGCATGACCTCGGCCGAATTCAAGCAGGCTGAATCGTGCATGTCGCGTTCCGCCGGCCACTGCATGACCATGGGCACGGCCTCGACCATGGCCAGCATGGTCGAAGCGCTGGGCGTGACCTTGCCTGGCAACGCGGCAATTCCCGCCGTCGATGCGCGCCGCAAGCTGCAGGCGCAGCTGACGGGCCGGCGCATCGTCGACATGGTGCACGAAGACCTGAAACTGTCGCAGATCCTCACGCGCGAAGCGTTTGAAAACGCCATCATGGTCAACGGCGCCATCGGCGGCTCGACCAATGCCGTGATCCATTTGCTGGCCATTGCCGGGCGCATCGGCGTGGACATGCGCCTGGGCGACTGGGACCGCCTGGGGCGCGACATTCCCTGCCTGCTGAACCTGATGCCGTCGGGCCAGTACCTGATGGAAGATTTTTACTATGCGGGCGGCTTGCCCGTGATCATCCGCGACCTGCTGGGCAAATTGCATGGCGAGGCGCTCACCGTCACGGGCGCGACCATGGCCGTCAACGTGGCCGAAGCGGAAAATTTCAATCCCGAGGTGATCACGCCGCTGGCGCAGCCATTCAAGGACGAAGGCGGCATCGCCGTCCTGCATGGCAACCTGGCCCCGCGCGGCGCCGTCATCAAGCCATCGGCGGCATCGCCCGAGCTGATGCAGCACCGTGGCCGCGCCGTCGTCTTCAACAGCATCGAGCACTACAAAAAGCGCGTCGACGATCCCGCGCTCGATATCGATGCCAGCTGCGTGATGGTGCTGCAAAATTGCGGCCCGCAGGGCTATCCGGGCATGGCCGAAGTGGGCAATATGGGACTGCCGAAAAAACTGCTGGAGCAGGGCGTGCGCGACATGGTGCGCATCTCGGACGCGCGCATGAGCGGCACGGCCTACGGCACGGTGGTGCTGCACGTGGCGCCGGAAGCGGCCGTGGGCGGGCCGCTGGCCCTGGTGCGCGATGGCGACATGATCGAACTGGACGTGGCGGGACGGCGCTTGCACCTGGACGTCGACGAAGCGGAGCTGGCGCGCCGGCGCGCCGAGTGGAGCGCGCCGCCGCCGGCCATGAAGGGCGGTTATCAGTCGATGTACATCAAGCACGTGACGCAGGCTGACGAAGGCGCGGATCTGGACTTCCTCGTCGGTTGCCGCGGTTCGGCCGTTCCGCGCGAGTCACATGGATAACGCACGATCAAACCTGCTGCGCGTCGTCATTTGCGGCCTCGATGCTCACTGTGCTCAAGCACAGTTGCGCGTCTCGGCCACAACTGACTTCCGCTCGCGACAGTTTTATCATGCGTTATACAGAGTTAAAGGAAAAAAGATGATGGGGACACAGGCGCAATTACTGGTCGATGCGCAAAACTTCCTGGGCGAGGGCGTGCGCTGGTGCGAACGCAGCGGCCGCGTTTTCTGGACGAATATCGAAGGCTGCCAGCTGCATGCGCTGGTGCTGGCCACGGGCGAGCGCCAGAGCTGGGCCATGCCCGAGCGCCTGGCGTGTTTCGCGCTGACGGACAGCGACGAGGTGCTGCTGCTGGGCCTGGCCTCCGGACTGGCCTGGTTTGACGCGCGCAGCGGGGCCGTCACGCGCTTGCACACGGTGGAGGGCGACTTGCCCATGACGCGCCTGAACGATGGCCGCTGCGACCGCCAGGGACGCTTTGTCTTCGGCACGCTCGATGAGCGCCCGTGCCGCGATGCCATCGGCAGCTTTTACCGCCTCAACCTGGACTTGACCCTGGAGCGCCTGCCGCTGCCGCAGATCGCCATCTCGAACAGCATCTGCTTCAGCGTCGATGGCACGGCCATGTATTTCTGCGACTCGATGAAGAGGGCGATCTACCGCTGGGACGATTACCTGGGCGGCGACGCGAGCCGGGTGCGCGTGTTTGCCGTGCTCGACCCGGGACCGGGCGCCGCCGATGGCGCCACCATCGATGCGGATGACTACCTGTGGAGCGCGCAGTGGGGCGCGGGCAGGGTCTTGCGCTTCGCGCCGGACGGCAGCGTCGAGCGCAAGATCAGCCTGCCCGTCTCGCAGCCCAGCTGCGTGAGCCTGGGCGGCCCGCACTACGACGAATTGTTCGTCACGACGGCGCAGGAGAATTTGACCCCGGCCCAGCTGGCGAGCGAACCTCTGGCCGGCGGATTGTTTCATGCGCGCCAGATGGGCGTGCGCGGTTTGCCGGAAGTGCGCTTTGGCGCCCTGCCGGCCTGACAGGAGAGAGCATATGCAAAAACACACGGTTTTCAATGGCATCCTCGAACGGGGCATGGTCGGCATCGTGCGCGCCGATACGCCCGATGCGGCCGTGCAGATCGCCGAGGCGTGCATCGCCGGCGGCATCACGGCGCTGGAAGTGGCGTTCACCACGCCCGACACCCTGGGCGTGCTGCGCACCTTGCGCGAACGCCATGGCCATGACGTGCTGCTGGGCGCGGGCACGGTGCTCGATACGGAGACGGCGCGCGCCGCTATCCTGGCCGGCGCCCAGTTCATCATTTCGCCCAGCGTCAACGTGGACACCATCGCGCTGTGCCAGCGCTACCAGGTACTGTCCATGCCGGGCGCGATGACGCCGACGGAAATCGTCACGGCCCTGCAGGCGGGCGCCGACATCGTCAAGGTCTTCCCCGCCGAGATGTTCGGCCCCGCCTACATCAAGGCCCTGCGCGCGCCTCTGCCACAAGCGCCATTGATGCCGACGGGCGGCGTGACGGTGGAGAACCTCAATGAATGGTTTGCCAGCGGCGCCGTGGCCGTGGGCATCGGCAGCAGCCTCAGTGGGCCGGGCGCCACGGGCGATTACGCGGCCGTGACGGCGCGCGCGCAGGCTTTCGTGGCGAAGATGGCGGCCGTGCGTAATATTGGGGGTTCTGGCTAGCTCCCGGCGGGACGGGAATCTGCTACGCTAGGCGGGCAATGTCGCACGCTTCATAGACCAGAATATGTCCAACATCGCCCGCATCCTGCAAGACAGCCGCATCATCGCCATCGTCGGCATGTCCGACAAGCCCGAACGCGCCAGCCATGAAGTGGCCGACTACCTGCTGCGCCATGGCTACCGCGTGCTGCCCGTCAATCCGGCCCTGGCCGGGCGCGATGTGCTGGGGCAGCGCGCCTACGCCAATCTGACGGAGGCGGCCGCTGCCGTCGCGCCGGCGCGCATCGACATCGTCGACTGCTTCCGCAAATCCGAAGATATCCTGCCCATCGCCGAGGAATCCATCGCCGTCAAGGCGGGCTGTCTGTGGCTGCAGCTCGACATCGTCAACGAGCAGGCGGCGCAGCTGGCGCGGGCGGCGGGCCTGGACGTGGTGATGGATCACTGCACAAAAATCGAGCACCGCAAGCTGGCGGTGGCGGCATGAAGGCGCGCACCCAATTTCGCGCCGGCAAGGGCTTCGAGCTGAACGAGGAATTCGCCGGCAAGCGCCTGCTGGGCGCCGCCACCAAGGCGGCGAACAAGAAACTGACGCCGGCCCAGTGCAAGGCCATGGACCGCGAGGAAACCGTGGCGCTGACGGCGCAGATCGCCGAATGCCAGAGCATGCTGTATGCGCAGCACAAAAAGAAGGTGCTGCTGGTCCTGCAGGGCATGGATACGTCGGGCAAGGATGGCACGGTCAAGGCCATCTTCAGCAACATCAACCCGATGGGTATCCGCGCCATCGCGTTCAAGGGCCCCACCGATATCGAACTGGCGCACGATTACCTGTGGCGCGTGCACCAGCACGTGCCCGTGAAGGGCGAGATCGCCATCTTCAACCGCAGCCATTACGAAGATGTGCTGATCACGCGCGTGCAGGACATGATCGACAAGGCCGAATGCCAGCGCCGCTACGCGCAGATCCGCGATTTCGAGCGCATGCTGAGCGAAACGGGCACCGTCATCCTGAAAATCTTCCTGCATATCTCGAAGGACGAGCAACGGGGACGGCTGCAGGAGCGGCTCGATGATCCCGACCGCCAGTGGAAGTTCGACCCCAACGATATCGCCCAGCGCAAGAAGTGGGATGGCTACCAGCGCGCCTATGAAACGGCGATCCGCGAGACGGATGCCGATCACGCGCCGTGGTATGTGGTGCCATCGAACTCCAAGACCCAGCGCAATCTCGTGGTCGCGTCCCTGCTGCTGGAAACCCTGCAGGGCATGAAGCTGGAATACCCGGCGCCGGACCCGAAACTGTCGTCTTTCAAGGTCGAGTAGAGCTTGATCGTGTTCCGCGCATGCGCCTGCGGAATCGGCCGCGCTGTGGCATAGTATCCCTCGTCGATAATTCAAACCAGACCGGAGATCCATATGCTGCAGTTGAAAGATCCTACCTTGTTGCGTCACCAGGCTTACGTGAATGGAGCCTGGATCGATGCCGATGGTGGCCAGACGATTAACGTGAACAATCCCGCCACGGGCGAGCATATCGGCACGGTGCCCCTGATGGGCGCAGCCGAGACGCGCCGCGCCATCGAGGCGGCCAATGCCGCCTGGCCGGCCTGGCGCAAGAAGACGGCCAAGGAACGCGCGGCCGTGCTGCGCCGCTGGCATGACCTGATCCTGGAAAACGCCGATGACCTGGCGCTGATCATGACCACCGAGCAGGGCAAGCCCCTGCCGGAAGCGAAGGGCGAAGTACAGTTCGGCGCCTCGTTCATCGAGTGGTTTGCCGAAGAAGGCAAGCGCGTCGCGGGCGATACCCTGCAATCGCCATGGCCGGACCGCCGCCTCGTCGTCACCAAGGAGCCGATCGGCGTGTGCGCCGCCATCACGCCATGGAATTTCCCCGCCGCCATGATCACGCGCAAGGTCGGCCCGGCCCTGGCCGCCGGCTGCCCGATGGTATTGAAACCGGCGGAAGCGACACCGTTTTCCGCGCTGGCGCTGGCCGTGCTGGCCGAGCGCGCGGGCGTGCCTGCGGGCGTGTTCAGCATCGTCACGGGCGCGCCGAAAGACATCGGCGGCGAAATGACGTCGAACCCCATCGTGCGCAAGCTGACGTTTACGGGCTCGACCCAGGTGGGCCGTTTGCTGGCCGAACAGTGCGCGCCGACGATCAAGAAACTGTCGCTGGAACTGGGCGGCAATGCGCCGTTCATCGTCTTCGACGACGCGGACCTGGACGCGGCCGTGGAAGGCGCCATCGCCTCGAAATACCGCAATGCGGGCCAGACCTGCGTCTGCGCCAACCGCCTGTACGTGCAGGACAGCGTGTACGACGCGTTTGCCGACAAGCTGGTGGCGGCCGTGGCCAAGCTGAAGGTGGGCAATGGCATCGAGGCCGGTGTCACGCAAGGCCCGCTGATCGACGCCAAGGCCGTGGCCAAGGTGGAAGAACACGTGGCCGATGCGCTGGGCAAGGGCGGCCGCCTGCTGGCTGGCGGCAAGCGCCATGCGCTGGGCAACGGCTTCTTCGAGCCGACCATCATCGCCGACGTGACGAACGACATGCGCGTGGCCACCGAGGAAACCTTCGGCCCGCTGGCACCCCTGTTCCGCTTCAAGACGGACGATGAAGTGATCGGCCTGGCCAACAACACGGAGTTCGGCCTGGCCGCCTACTTCTATTCGCGCGACATCGGCCGCATCTGGCGTGTGGCCGAAGGCCTGGAAACGGGCATGGTTGGCGTGAACACGGGCCTGATCTCGAACGAGATCGCCCCCTTCGGCGGCGTCAAGCAATCGGGCCTGGGCCGTGAAGGGTCGACCTACGGTATCGAAGACTATCTCGTCATCAAATACATCTGCATGGGCGGGATCTAGAATGCTTGATTAAATCTACTGCGCGGCGCGCTTTCCGGCCTGCGATGCTCACTGTACTAAAGTACAGCTGCGCTTCTTAGCCAGAAATCGTTGCCGCTCGCTACGATTTTCTCAAGCATCCGTGACGTCCGTTATCGACGGCTGTTGCGAGCCGATCCTAACCTGTCCAGCATGCCCTTGACCGCCTCCATCTGCGTGCCGCTCTTGCGGTAGAAATCCGGGTCGATCGGATTGATGCTGGTATAGCCCCAGAAATCCCAGCAGCCTTTCGGGTTGTACGGGTAGACGGGGCTCGGTTCGGCTTGCGGATACAGCACGATGATCTTGTTGGCGTCCGCCACCTGGTTGTAGCCGGTGCTCGTATAGAACCGGTCGCCGATCGCCTGCGTCGTTTGCAGGCAGCCATGGAACACCACGTGCACGCGGCAGCTCTCGCTGTTGCAGGCTTTCGGGATGTAGGCGTAGCCCGTGTTGTTCATGCTCGAGTACGCGTTCTGGATGAAGCTGCGCTGGTTGAAGGCGATCAGCTTGCCCGTCAGGGTGGTCGCCGACGGCTGCAGGTCCGGGTACAGGTGCTGCAGGATGTCGCGCGCCTGCGCATAGTCGCAGTCGTTGATGAACGGCGACTCCGTCACGGCGCAAGGCTTGTCGGCGTTGCTGTCCGTCAGGATCGCGTGGCCCGCGACTAGCGTGTCGATGAAGCGGATCTGCGCCGCTGGCGTACCGGCCAGTTGATAGAATTTCCCCACCTGCTCCACCACCGGCCGCGTCACGGTCTGGTCTTTCGTTCCGCTGAACAGATATACGCGCTGGCGTTTCAGGTTGGCCGTGTCGTCGATGAGACGCTCGCGCGCAAAATCGTTCGCCGCGCGCAGCAATTCGCTGGCGACGGGCGGCGCCACCTGCGCGCTGCCCGGATTCATGCAGGTGCTCAAGGCATTCGTCAGGTAGGGAATGTAGGGGAAGCGGCCCGGCTGGCCCGAACAGAAATACGGGCCGCCCGCGATGATGCCGGCACCGGCCACCGTGGCCGAGTAGGCGACGGCAAACTGCGCCGCCATGAAGCCGCCAGAGGACAGGCCGGACACGGTGGTCTGGCTCAGATCAGCCTGGTAGACGGGCAGGGCGGGCGCGTCCTTGGTCGCGGCGGGCTTGGCGGGCTTGGCCGTCGTGGCGGCGTGCGCGCCGCCTGGCGCCAGGATGAGCAGGCTGGCGGCCAGCAGGGCGGTGGTTAGTGTTGTCAGGTGCGCGGTCAGGTGCGGGAAGGGCATGGCGACTCCACAAGGCAGGGAAAGGGACAGGAAGGCCGAGCATAGGTAAAAAAACTGTGCGCTGGGCAAGTACTGCACCGTCATTGATGTCGCTCAAGCCATCGCTGTTGTTGTCCGTCTTGTACGCACGCGCGGCGTTTGACATAGAATGGTTTTTTCCGTTCAACCATGGTGCCCTTCATGTCCAAGACTCTTGCCCAGCTGTTTGCATTGACCACCCTTGCCGCCGGCGCCAGCCTGGCCATGCCGGCCCATGCCGCCGACACCGCGCCAGCAGCCGCTGCACCGGCCGCTTGCCCGGCCATCCTCAAGCAGACCTTCAACCGCCTGCAGGATGAGGCGCCGCAAAACCTGTGCCAGTACGCGGGCAAGGTCGTGCTGGTGGTCAATACGGCCAGTTATTGCGGTTTTACCAATCAATATGAAGGGCTCGAGGCGCTGTACGCCAAGTACGGCAGCAAGGGCTTGGTGGTGCTGGGCTTTCCGTCGAACGATTTTGGCAAGCAGGAGCCCGGTAACAGCAAGGAAATCGCCGATTTCTGCTACAACACCTATGGCGTGAAGTTTCCCATGTTTTCGAAGTCGGTCGTCTCCGGCCCTGCGCCGAATCCGCTGTACGTGGACCTGATCAAGCAGACGGGCAAGACCCCGGCCTGGAACTTCCACAAATACCTGATCGACCGCCACGGCAAAGTGGTGGAAAGCTTCCCCAGCAAGGTGACGCCGGACGACAAGAAACTCGTTGGCGCGGTGGAAAAAGCGCTGGCGCTGTAAGTTGCCGGCACACAAGCAGGCTTGAACGCCTGCTTTTTTTTAATGCCGCGCTTGTCCTCTTGCCATCATTGTCCTAAGCTGGTTGTTCGCGTTTGTCACAACAAAGGAGAACATCATGGCGTATGTCGATGGATTTGTCGTGCCCGTACCGAAAGCCAAGCTCGATGCCTACCTGGCCATGTCGCGCAGTTGCGGTGCCGTGTGGCGAGAGTACGGCGCGCTGGAATTTCGCGAATGCGTGGGCGACGATGTCAAGCCGGGCAAGCTGACCTCGTTCCCGCAGGCGGTGGACTTGCAGGATGGCGAAGTGGTGGTGTTTTCCTGGATCGTGTATGAGTCGCGCGCCAAACGCGATGAAATCAACGACAAGGTCATGAAAGACCCGCGCCTGGCCGAGATGATGGACCCGGAAAAATTGCCGTTCGATGGCAAGCGGATGATCTATGGCGGTTACGAGATGCAGGTAGATATCAAGTAACCAGCTTCGCGGGCATCGCCCCGCGCAGCGCATTGCACACGACGATCGCTTCGGCCCGCGCCAGCATGGCGCGCGTGATGATGGTTTCCTGCGCGTTCCAGGCAGGATCGGCCAGCATAGCCGCGCGCTGCACGCCGGGCAGCAGGCCGCAGGACAGGGGCGGCGTATGCCAGCGGCCGTCCAGCTGCACGAAGACATTGCTGCGTCCGCCCTCCGTCAGCTCGCCCCGTTCATTAAAGAACAGCATGTCGAAGCCGCCTTGCGCCTCGGCCGCGCGCCAGGCCGCGTCATAGCGCGTGCGCACGCTGCTCTTGTGGCGCAGGAACAGGTCGCCGGCCGTCGTTGTATCGGGCGCCAACATGACGTTGACCGTCCCCGGCAAGGCGCTGAGCGCGCCGCTTTGCGTCGTCATTTGGCCATCCTGGCGCAGCGCCAGGCGCAGGCGGAAAGGGACATCGTCGGGGCGTGCCGCGCAGGCCGCCTGCAGCGCGGTGCTGGCAGCGTTGGCATCCCAGGCAAAACCGAAATAGGCGCTGGAGGCGGCCAGACGCACCAAGTGGCGCTCCTGCAGACGGCAGCCACCGGCACGACTCGCATGCAGGGTTTCGAACAGTTCGAAGTTGTTGCTCAGGCCCGTCAGGAAGCGGGCCTTGAGCTGGCATTCCGCAAATTCCTCGTGCGGGTCGCTGTCGAGGACGATGCCGGCGCCCACGCCCATTTCGCCGCGCCGGATGCCGTCAGGGCCCGCCGGCTGCAAGGCCAGGGTGCGGATCGGCACGGACATGCAGAAGTCGCCCACCGCGTGGGCTGCACCGGCGGCTGGCGGATCGAACCAGCCGATGGCGCCCGTGTAGATGCCGCGCGGCGCCGGTTCCAGTTCGGCGATGATTTCCATGGTGCGGCGTTTCGGCGCGCCCGTGATCGAGCCGCACGGATACAAGGCCTGGAAGATGCCGGCCAGGCTGGCGTCGGCGCGCAGGCGGGCCTGCACGGTGGACGTCATCTGCAGCACGCTGCTGTAGCGCGTCACCTCGAACAAGGCCGGCACCTGGACGGAACCCGTGGCGGCGATGCGGCCGATGTCGTTGCGTAGCAGGTCGACGATCATCAGGTTTTCCGCGCGGTTCTTCGGATCGTTGGCCAGGGCGCTGGCGCGGCGCGCGTTTTCTTCCACCTGTTCAGGCGGGGCGGCTGGCGCCGTGCCCTTCATGGGCCGTGCCGTCAGCTCGCCTTGCGCATGGCGCACGAACAGTTCCGGCGACAGCGACAGCAGGGCGCCGCCATCGGGCAGCATCACCAGCGCGCCGTAGGGCACGGGCTGGCGCGCGCGCAGCCGCGCATACAGGGCCAGGGGCGAGCCGAAGGCGTCGAAGCGCAAACGATACGTGTAGTTGACCTGATAGGTGTCGCCGGCCACGATGTAGTCGTGGATGCGGTGCAGCGCGCGCGTGAATTCGGTTTGATCCACGTTCGCGCGGATACCGGCCACGCCGGCCGGCGCGGCGTCCGCGTCGACGCGCGCCTCCAGCCACTGCGCCACCTCGTCCTGCGACAGCTGCGTGCAATGCTCGAAGACGAGCACCTGCGCCAGCGGCGGCGCATCCAGGCTGGCCGCGCGCGGCGGCATGGCCAGCAAGTGGGCCCCCAGCTCGTAGCTGCACACGCTGACGGCGTACTGGCCGCGTTGCAAGGCCTCTTGCAGCCCTTCGAGCAGGGCAGGCCACTGTTCCCCCTCGCTGCACTGCAAGACCGCCGCCAGGCCCGTGTACAGGCGCGAACCGGCGCCGGGTGTGCTGGCGTCGTCGAGCAGGGCGAAGCAGTCGGTATGCATGGGGACAGCCGCGGCGGTGACTTACCCCAGCAGCATGGCGATTTGCAGCGCCGCTTCCTGGGATGGATTGATCTTGAAGCCGCTCTTGGCGTAGCGGTGCCAGCGTCCGATGACGAAGCTGACGATCAGGGTGGCGCGCGCCGCCACTTCGCTTTCCTTGCCATGGCCTTCGGCGGCGGCCACGCGCAAGGCCTGCTTGAGCGCCAGTTCCACGCGGTCGTAGAACTGGTTCATGCGCACTTGCAGGCGCTCGTCCTCATTGACCAGCGCATCGCCGATCAGCACGCGCGTCATGCCCGGATTGCTGATGGCGAAATTGAGCAGCATGCCGATGATGTCGCGCGTCTGCGTCATGCCGTCGCTGTGCTTTTCCGCGATCTGGTTGATCAGGCCGAAGACGCTCGACTCGATGAATTCGATCAGCCCTTCGAACATTTGCGCCTTGCTGGCGAAATGGCGGTACAGGGCCGCTTCCGATACGGTCAGTCTGGCCGCCAGTGCGGCGGTGGTGATCTTTTCGCCTTTCGGCTGCTCCAGCATTGCGGCGAGGGCCTGAAGAATTTGTAGCCTGCGTTGGCCCGGCGGTGTGCTTGCCATATTTTCTCTTGTCGTTAAAAAAAATGCTGCCTTGATGGGGAGGTCCGTCACCGCCGCTAGCGGTGCGGCTTCCAGTGTCAACCGGAAGCCCAGGAATCCCCTTCAACGCAGACGGTGAAGGCGGCGTGCCAAATGCCGGACAGATTTTACTTTGACATCGACGTAAGCGGGGCGATTTAACGCCTTGGGCAACTTCGCCACGCCGATCGGATCGGCCATTTTCAGGTATTGCGTGATCCAGGCCGTGCGCAGGCCCAGTTTTTTCGCGCCCTTGAGGTTGGCCAGTGTGTCTTCCACCAGAATGCAGCGGCCAGGGCGGATGTGGTGCTTGCGCATCAGTTTGCGCAGCATCAGGGTCGATGGCTTGGGCCGCAGCTGGCGGTGCACATGCATCGCTTCGATGGCGACGTGGTGTGAAAAGTGCCGGCGCAAGCCCAGGTGGCGCATCACGTCGCTTGAATAGCGCAGCGGCGCGTTGGTGAGTAAAATTTTACGGCCAGGCAGGCGTTTGAGTAAAGCCCCCAGCCCCCGCTCGGCGCGTATCATCGCGCGCAAATCGTCGAAGGCATGCGTCTCGTGCAGAAAATGCGCGGCCTGCACCTGGTGGTGCTTGACCATGCCCAGCAAGGTGGCGCCATAGCGGCGCCAGTAGGCCGCGCGCGCCGCATTGACGATGGCGTCGTCGGCCGGCGTCACGCCGTCGCCCAGTACGCGGGCAATATAGATATTCATATTGGCCGTGATGGTGGGGAAGATGGCGTGCGAGGCATTGTGCAGCGTGTTGTCGAGGTCAAACAGCCAGACCGGCGACGAGCGGTTAAGATGGGACACAGGCACAGGAGTCTTTGCTAGCGAGAGAAGATGAAAAATTCAACAATCAGGAAAACCATGCGACGCCAGATTATAGTGATGTTTTGCGGATTATTCTTGCTGCCGTTGCAGTCGGCCTTGGCCGAAGCGCCTTCCGTGGCGCAAAACCGGGGCGCCCTGTTCAAGGTGCAGGACGCCAGCCACACTCTGTTTTTGTTCGGTACCATCCACGTCGGCGCGCCCGACTTTTATCCGCTCGAGCCGACCGTGACGCAGGCATTGAACGGCGCCGGCGCGCTGGCGCTGGAGATCGATCCCGGCGCCGATCCGCGCAAGGCCGTCAGCGCCGTGCTGAAATACGGCATGGAGGCGCCGGGCAGCAAAGTGCCGCCTGACTGCCGCCAGACCCTGGCGCCGCGTCTTGCGCCGCTGTTGCAAAAATACGGCATCGCGCCCGCAGCGGTGGCGCCGATGAAGCCGTGGATGCTGGCCAGCGTGCTGGCCATCGGCGAATTTTCCACGCTTGGTTACCGCTCCGATCTGGCCGTCGACAATTATCTGTCGCAGCAAGCCAAGGCGCGCAAGATCCCCGTGGTGGAACTCGAATCGATGGAAGGCCAGATGGCGCTGTTCGGCGCCATGTCGCCGCTCGACCAGTGCCGCTTCCTGGAAGACGGCGTGGCGTCGATCGAAGACCAGGAGCAAAGCCAGGAAGCGCGCGAGATCGCCGATGCCTGGCGCACGGCCGACGCGGCCGCCTTCGACAAGCTGGCCGCCAAAGCGGCAACAGACTCCTCGTTCGCCGCGCAGTTCGTGCAAAAGGTGTTGCTGGACGGCCGCAACCCGGCCCTGGCCGACGGCATCGCCAACTTGCTTGCGCGCGAAAAGTCCAGCCTGGCCGCCATCGGCGTGCTGCACCTGGTTGGTGAAAAGAGCGTGCCGGATTTGTTGCGTAGAAGCGGCTTGAAGGTCGAGCGGGTGTATTGAGTTTTGACGACAGACTGCTGAAGAGGTAGGACTGGCTCAGCCGCGCAACAACCGTGGCAGAGCAGATGGAAAAGTGTTCAGGGCAAGGCGGACTGACGAAGACAGTACGAATGTACGGCGAGGAAGGACAACGCCGCCATGGACATTTTTACTGCGGGGAGATATAGTTGGTGCCCTTGAGAAGTGTTCASGGCAAGGCGGACTGACGAAGACAGTACGAATGTACGGCGAGGCAAGGCAACGCCGCCATGGACATTTTTCAGCTGCGGGGAGATATAGTTGGTGCCCTTGACGTGGATCGAACACGTGGCCTCTCCCTTACCAAGGGAGTGCTCTACCACTCCCTTACAAGGGCAAAGTAAAAGCTCTACCAGCTGAGCTACAGGGCTAAAAAACGCGCTGTGGTGAATTGCGATTTTTTTTAGTGCGAACGGATCATAGTACCAAAAGCCTGCTCGGTCAACACTTCCAGCAATAATGAGTGTTCGATGCGGCCGTCGATGATGTGCACCGTGTTCACGCCCGACTTGGCGGCGTCGAGCGCGGACGAGATCTTCGGCAGCATGCCGCCCGAGATCGTGCCATCGGCGAACATCTCGTCGATTTCGCGCGCCGACAGGTCGGTCACCAGGTTGCCCTGCTTGTCCTGGACGCCGGCGATGTTGGTCATCATGATCAGCTTTTCCGCTTTCAGGATTTCCGCGATCTTGCCCGCCACGACGTCGGCGTTGATGTTGTAGGCCTGGCCGTCCTGGCCGAAACCGATCGGCGAAATGATGGGAATGAAGGCGTCGTCCTGCAGCGCCTTGACGACGGCCGGGTTGATCGCGTCGATCTCGCCGACGAAGCCGATGTCGAGGAATTCGCCCGGATGTTCGCGGTCCGGCATCTGCATCTTGCGCGCGCGGATCAAGCCGCCATCCTTGCCCGTCAGGCCCACGGCCTGGCCGCCGTAATGGTTGATCAGCATGACGATATCCTGCTGCACTTCGCCGCCCAGCACCCACTCCACCACTTCCATGGTTTCTTCATCGGTGATGCGCATGCCTTGCACGAAGGTGCCTTGCTTGCCGATTTTTTTCAGCGCGTTGTCGATCTGCGGTCCGCCGCCGTGCACCACGACCGGGTTCATGCCGACCAGCTTGAGCAGGATGACGTCGCGCGCGAAGCCGTGCTTCAGGCGTTCGTCCGTCATGGCATTGCCACCGTATTTGATAACGATGGTCTTGCCGTGGAAATTGCGGATGTAGGGGAGGGCCTCGGCCAGAATCTGCGCCTTGATTTGCGGCGACACCGCCGTCAAGTCGTCATTCATGTCCAGGTTCAAGTTAGCTAGTTGATTCATGGCGAGTCCGGAAAATAGATTTGTGCGATTTTACAGGGAAGAAGAAAATCTTGGAGGCATTATAGGGCGATCTTGTTGTATTTTCCCTGATGATCCTATAGTCTGGCCCGATATGTCTCCCAGCCAGCCCTTTTACTGCCCGTTACATCTGCGTCCCATCCCGGCGCGGCATGACACACACTTGCCAATTCACACACAGCCATGAGCCAGTGCAGCCTGTGCGGCGCCACTTTCCAGTGCGGCCAGCTTGACCCGGACGCCAAGCAACCGTGCTGGTGCGTGGCTCTGCCGCCCGCCGTTCCCGTGCCCGGCAGCGCCGCGGGATGCTGGTGCCCCGCCTGCCTGCAAGCCCATATCGCCACCCTGACGCCGCCTGAAAAAGTCCCGACAGCGGCCAAATAAGCGCATCGGCATACTTTTTCCTTTGCAAAAGACCTTGCATTTTGTAGGGGAATAAGGTCAGACTTCGACTTTCAAGAATTTCTTATAGGAAAGTTATGCGCTTCAGGGATATCAGTATCGGCGTGCGCATCAATGCCGGTTATGCCATGTTGATCGTGCTGATGCTGGTCGTCATCGTCCTGTCCGGCAGCCGCATCTATGCCATCCGCGCCGAGACCGACGATATCCTGCAGCGCGACTGGGTCGCCGCCAAGGCCACCAGCAAGATCCACGGGCTGGCCCGCGAAGCGGCCACGCGCATCGGCAACCTGCCAAACCAGTACGAGCTGGCGCTGCGCCAGGCGAACCAGGCGCGCCTGGAAGCGATCAAGCAAGGCATCGACGAGCAGGTGCGCATCCTTGACGGCCTCGATGCGCGGCCCGAGGAACGGCGCCTGCTGGAACAGATGCACCTGGCGCGCGCCGACTACTATGTGTCGCTCAAGGCGATGTTCGAACTGGTCGAGCGCGGCGAGCATGCCCGCGCCGAGCAGGCCATGCAGACGCAGACCTTGCCGGTGCTGGAAAAAGTGCTGCTGTACGTGGGCCAGCTCGACGACTTGCAGCAGCAGCTGATCCGCGACAGCGCGGCCAGGATACGCAACGACATCGACACCTCGCTGCTGCTGATGGGCGGCATCGGCCTGGCGGCCTTGCTGACGGGTCTCGCCTTTGCCTGGTCGGCGCGCTCGATCACGCGTCCGCTGGGCGAGGCGGTGGCGATCGCCACGCGTGTGGCCAATGGCGACCTCAGTTCCGTCATCGAAGTGACGTCGCGCGACGAGACGGGCGAATTGCTGCAGGCGCTCAAGGACATGAGCACCAGCCTGGCCGTCGAGCAGGACCTGCGCCACGCCGTCGAAGTGGCCGAGGATGCGACCAAGATGAAGTCGGATTTCCTCGCCAATATGTCGCACGAAATCCGTACGCCGATGAACGGCATCATCGGCATGACCCACCTGGCGCTGCAGACGGAACTGACGTCGATCCAGCGCAACTACCTGGAGAAGGTGGAATCGGCTTCGAAGAACCTGCTGGCCATCATCGACGACATCCTCGATTTCTCGAAGATCGAGGCGGGCAAGATGGCCTTTGAAAAAGTCGATTTCTTCCTCGAGGACGTGCTGGCGCAGATCGCCGACCTGTCCGTGATGCGCGCGCAGGACAAGGGACTCGAACTGCTGTTCGACGTCGCCCCCGACGTGCCGAACGCCCTGCAGGGCGATCCGCTGCGCCTGGGCCAGGTGCTGATCAACCTGACCAACAACGCCATCAAATTTACGGACAAGGGCGAGATCGTCGTCACCATCCGCCTGCAGCAGCTGGAAGAGCATGCGGCCGTGCTGCGCGTGGACGTGCGCGACACGGGCATCGGCCTCACGCCGCCCCAGCGCAGCAAGTTGTTCCAGGCTTTTACGCAGGCCGACACGTCCACCACGCGCCACCATGGCGGCACGGGCCTGGGGCTGACCATCAGCAAGCGGCTGGTGGAAATGATGGAAGGCGAGATCGACCTGGTCAGCGAAGCGGGCGTGGGCAGCACCTTTTTCTTCACGGCCCGCTTCGGCCTGGCCGCCGTGCCGCGCGATAATTTGCTACTGCCACAGCAATTCCATGGCCTGCGCGTGCTGGTGGTTGACGACAACCCCAGCGCGCGTGAAATCTTCGTCAGCATGCTGACGGCGCTGGGCTTCGAGGCGCGTGCCGTGCTTGGCGGCGCGCTGGCCATCGGCGCCGTGGCGCAGGCGCGCGCCGAGGGGCGGCCGTACGGCCTGGTGCTGATGGACTGGAAAATGCCGGGCATGAACGGTCTCGATACCCTGGCCGGCATCCGCGCCGATGCCGCCGGCATCGATGCGACGCCGGCCTGCATCATGGTCACGGCCTTCCATCGCGAAGCGCTGCTGGAGGCGGCGCGCCAGCGCGACTTGCCGCTCGACGGCGTATTGAACAAGCCGATCAGCGCCTCGACCCTGCTCGACCAGATTGCGTTCGTGTTTGGCGGCGTGACTGGGCAGAGCCGCAAGACGCAGCGCCAGAGCAGCTACCGCGACGACGAGCGCGCCCTGCGCGGCGCCTGGCTGCTGCTGGTCGAGGATAATGAAGTGAACCAGGAGGTGGCGCAGCATATCCTCAACGACGCCGGCATCCGCGTCGACATCGCGGGCAATGGCGCCATCGCGCTGGCGAAGATCGCGGAAAACGCCTATGACGGCGTGCTGATGGATTGTCAGATGCCGGTGATGGATGGCTACCAGGCGACGCGCAAGCTGCGCCAGGATCCCCGGTATTCGAACTTGCCCGTGATCGCCATGACGGCCAACGCCATGGTGGGCGACAAGGAAAAATGCCTGGACGCCGGCATGAACGATTTCATCGCCAAGCCGATCGACGTGGCGCAGCTGTTCGGCACCCTGGCGCGCTGGATTGCGCCGGCCACGCCGCAGGAAATGGCGGCGGTGGTGGCGCAGCCGGAAGCGGAGCTGCCCGTGATCGCCGGCCTGAAAATGGCGGAAGCCATGCGCCGCGTGGGCGGCAATGCCGCTTTGATGCGAAAATTGCTGGACCGCTTCGTGGAAACCCAGTTCGACGCCATGCAGCGCATCGTTGCCGCCATCGAGAACAACCAGCTGGAAACGGCGATCCGCGAAGCGCATACCCTGAAGGGCCTGGCCGGCAATATCGGCGCCGGCGGCCTGGCCGACAGCGCCGCGCGGGTCGAGCACTTGCTCAGCCTGGGCTCGCACGACGGCTTGCCGCAGGCGCTGGCTGCCTGCACCCTGGCGCTCGATGAACTGGTGCCGAAGATCGTGCTGGCCATGCAGTCGCGCGGCCATGCGGCCGAGGCGGGCGGCGCGGCGGTGGCGCACGTGGCGCCGGTGGACCGGGCGCGCCTGGAAGCGGGCTTGCGCGAGCTGTCGCAGCTGCTGCAGCAGGACGATGCGCAGGCCGTCAAGCACCTCGATGGCATCGGCCCCGTGCTGGTGGCGGCGGGGCAGGCGGAACATGCGCGCCAGTTGAAGCGCATGCTGGGACAATACGATTTCGAAGGTGCGCTGGCGCAGCTGGGCGAGGTGGCCGATGCGCTGGAGCTGACACTGTGAGAAGGATAATGATGCGGAACGAAGGATGGGCATGAGAGCGCCGGCAAGCAAGCCAACCATTCTGGTGGTCGACGACACGCCAGACAATATCGATCTGCTGCGCGCGGTGCTGGAAGACGATTACCGCACCAAGATCGCCGTCAATGGCGAGCGCGCCCTGAAGATCGCCGCCGGCAGCGACCAGCCCGACCTGATCCTGCTCGATATCATGATGCCGGGCATGAGCGGCTACGACGTGTGCCGCGCGCTGAAGGCCGATCCCGCCACGGCCGGCATCCCCGTGATTTTCGTCACGGCCATGAGCGAAGTGGCGGACGAGCAGCTGGGCCTGGCCCTGGGCGCCGTCGACTACATCACCAAGCCGATCTCGGCGCCCATCGTGCTGGCGCGCATCAGGACACAGCTGGCGATGAAGCAGATGCAGGATTTCCTGCGCGACCAGAACCAGTACCTGGAAACGGAAGTGGAGCGCCGCGTGCAGGAAGTGGCGGCGCTGCAGGACGTCACCATCCACGCCATGGCCTCGCTGGCCGAGACGCGCGACAGCGAGACGGGCAACCATATCCGCCGCACCTCGCACTACCTGAAGGCGCTGGCCGAGAAGGTGCGCGGCTTGCCGCGTTTCCGCGATTTTTTGACGGACAAGAATATCGAACTGCTGTTCAAGACGGCGCCGCTGCACGACATTGGCAAGGTGGGCATCCCCGACCATATCCTGCTCAAGCCAGGACGTTTCGAGCCGCACGAAATGGCCATCATGAAGACGCATACCACCCTGGGACGCGACGCCATCCTGGCGGCCGAGCACGAGCTGGGCATCGAAGTCGATTTCCTCAAGTACGCGAAAGAGATCGCCTACAGCCACCACGAGAAATGGGATGGCAGCGGTTACCCGCAAGGGCTGGCTGGCGAAGACATCCCGATTTCGGCGCGCCTGATGGCGCTGGCCGACGTGTACGACGCCCTGATCAGCCGGCGCATCTACAAGCAGGGCATGGATCATGCGCAGGCCGTACGGATCATCGTCGAGGGACGCGGTTCGCATTTCGACGCCGAGATCGTCGACGCCTTTTTGCAGATCCAGGACCAGTTCATCGCCATCTCCCACCGCTATGCCGACGGCGTATGCGAGATCGCCGACAAGCAGCGGCAGATCGCGCCCTACACCGACAACATCAGCTGACGGTCTTGAAGAAGCGCAGCATTTCGCGGCTCGCGTCCGGCCCTTTTCCATCCGTATAGCTGCCGTTATCGCTGCCGCCGGACCAGGCATGGCCGGCGCCGTGGATGACCCAGTATTCGCCCAGCGGCGAGCCATCGGCCTGGCTGTGCGTGGTGCGCGTATAGCGGTGGCCATTCGGCACGCTGCCGTCGATGGACGCGGCTTTCGCCGCCTTGCCGCCCGCCTGGCTGCGCACGCCCTGGGCGATCAGTTCATCGCCATTGCGCGGGTTGACGGTGGTGTCGCGGTCGCCGTGGAAGACGATGATGGGCACGCCGCCGGCCGGCGCCTTGCGTTGGGCGTTGGGCATGGCGCCGCCCTTCATGGCTGCCAGCGCCGACGGCAAGTCCTGCGCCGAGGCGAAAGGCAAGCCCGAATGCACGCCGACGGCGGCAAACAGATCCGGGTACAAGGTACCGACGATGACGGCCATGGCGCCGCCCGCCGACAGGCCGGCGACGAACACTTCGCGTTCATTCACAGGATATTCATCGATCACTTGCCGGGCGATGCCGGCGATCAGCGACGGTTCGCCCTGGTCGCGCTGCTGGTCGATGGCGTTGAACCAGTTCCAGCAGCGCGAACTGTTGGCGCCCTGCGTCTGCGCGGGGTAGACGACAAAGCATTCCTTTTCTTCGGCCAGCGCATTCATCTGCGTGCCGGCGGCGAAGTCGTCGGGATTTTGCGTGCAGCCGTGCAGCATCACGATCAGCGGCATGGCCTGGCCGTGATAGCTGCTGGGGATATACAGTTTGTAGGAACGCGTGCCCGCATGGTTGCGGTACACGCCGTCGATGAACTGTGCACCTGCGGGTATCTCCACCGGCGTGGCGGCCGGCGCGTTGAAGCCGGGTGGGTGGAAGTTCGGCAGCTCGAAGCTGGGCATGTCGAAGCTGTGCTGGCCCAGGCCGGCCGGCACGCCCAGGCGCGACATGAAATCCTGCGCGAAGTCCTGCGCCGCCTGTGCGGGCGTGGGCTGCGCGGCAGGCGTCTCTGGTGCGGCGGCGGCTTGCGGCTGCTCGGCTCTGGCTTGCGGCGCAGGTGGCGGATTAATGTCGCGCATCGGCTGCGGTGGCGGCGTTTGCGTGGCGGCAGCCTGCGGCGCCAGGCCGGCGGCGGACAGCGCTTGCTGGATCGCTTCGGTGGCGGCGGCGGGGCCGCTGCCCATCAGATTACGGGTTGCGGCGCGCATCTGCGCCAGCATGTTGAGAGGTAGTTTCATGACCATCCTTAACGGTGCCGCGTATCGGCCGGGTCATCGCCGCGAACCAATACGCTAGTGAATTCGCCCTGCGAGCGCCGTCTTGACGACGGTGCTGGCGTGCAGGGCACCTAATACGAAAATCGACTCGATGGTGGCCAGTGCCAGTTCCACGGAGACGTCGCTGGCGATACTGGCCAGTCCCAGCACCTGTATCTGCAGGCGCTGGCCGGCTGCCTGGATCGCTTCCAGGTCGGCGCGCGAGTAATGCTGCATGCCCAATACCAGGCTTTTACGGGCGACGGTTTGTTTCACCACGTCGGCGTGCGTACCCAGTTGGTTGCGTATGGCCGTACGGATCAGATCCGTACGGTTGGAATAAAATCCCTCCTGGACCAGCAGATCGATCTGCCCCAGGTCGATCAAGCCGAGGTTGATCGTGATTTTCTCGGATTCCCCAATTTTGGGCTTGCTGTCTTGCTTGGCCATATCTCTCCATAAACTCCACGTGGCATCCATTTGCCATCTGTATGGATGGTAGTATAGTTGTGTAATATCTCAAGTCAAGCAGGATCTGGCCTGATCATGTTGTAGGACGGGCACCCGCAGAGTGAGAATGCAGCGCAAAATAAATTTCCGGAAGATGCGTTTTTGATCATTTGTACTCTGGAAAATATATTCACAGAAACATTGCATGCCGACGCCGCCGACTCGCCGGTGCCGTTTCGCGGCATAATGAAAGCCTCCACGTTTACCGATGCCGCTTCATGATGGTCGCTACCCCACCTCCGCCAGCCGTTCCGCTTCCCTTGCCGTCGCCGGTACCGTCGCCCTGCGTCAGCCTGTGCAAGATGAACCGTAACAGCGGCTTGTGCGAAGGCTGTTTGCGCACGCTCGACGAGATCATCGCCTGGAGCAAGGCCGACGACGACTTCAAGCGCGCCGTGTGGGCCGAATTGCCAGGACGCGAATCCCTGCTCGATTTCGAGCCCGACTACTGAGGAAGCCATGCCGCGATCGCCAGCGCTGTTCCCCGATGCCATGCAGGTGTTCGAACGTGGCTGGCTGTCATCGAACAACATCCTGTTCCTGGGCCGGGAGGACACGACCCTGATCGACAGCGGCTATGTCACACATGCGCCGCAAACCCTGGCCCTGCTGCGCCATAGCCTTGCCGGCCGTCCGCTGGACCGCCTGTTCAACACCCACCTGCATTCCGACCATTGCGGCGGCAACGCGCTGCTGCAAGAGGAGTACGGCTGCCATACGGCCATTCCCGTGTCGGAAGCGGACAAGGTGCGCGCCTGGGATGTCGACGCCCTCAGCTTCCAGGCCACGGGCCAGCAATGTCCGCGCTTCGGCTTTGATACCACCATCTCGCCCGGCGACACGTTGACCTTGGCCGACATGCGCTGGCAAGCGCTGGGCGCACCGGGCCACGATCCGCACTCGCTGATTTTTTACTGCGCCGACGAGGGCATCCTGATCTCCGCCGATGCGTTGTGGGAAAACGGTTTTGGCGTGATCTTCCCCGAACTCGATGGCGGCTCCGGCTTTCTGGAAGCGCGCGCCACCCTCGATCTGATCGCCGGTCTGGACGTGCGCGTGGTGATCCCCGGCCACGGGCGGCCGTTTCAGGATGCGGACGGCGCCCTGCAGCGCGCCTATTCGCGCCTCGATTACCTGGCGTCCGATCCCGTGCGCAATGCGCAGAACGCCGTAAAAGTGCTGCTGAAATTCCTGCTGCTGGAACGCCAGCGCATCGCCCTCGCCGAGATACCGGCTCTGCTGCGCGGCATGCCCGTCTTCGAAGAGGCCAACCGGCGCTTCCTGCGCCAGGAGGCGGCCGCGCTGGCCGAGTGGGCTGTTTCCCAGTTGATGCGGGCCACGGCCGCGCGCATCGAGGGTGAGTACTTGCTTAACGAGGGTTGAAACACAGTCGCGATAAATTCAGCACGATCGTACTTTTTCTGAACTATAATCAACCTCAGTGTGTTTCTCATCCCGATCAACTTTCCAGCGAGTCCGCCATGGCATTGCCTGTTGCGTTGCAAAACCTCTCCTTACCCGTTATCGCTTCGCCGATGTTCATCGCCAGCGGCCCGGCCCTCGTCGCTGCGCAGTGCAAGGCCGGCATCGTCGGGTCCTTCCCGGCCCTGAACGCGCGTCCCGCCGAATTGCTCGACACGTGGCTTACGGAGCTGCAGGCCGAACTGGCCGCCTTCCAGGCCGCCAATCCGGACAAGAAAGTCGGGCCGATCGCCGTCAACCAGATCGTGCACCAGTCGAACGACCGCCTCGCGCATGACGTGGAAGTGTGCGTGAAACACCAGATCCCCATCATCATTTCCTCGCTGCGCGCGCCGCCCAAGGAAATGCTCGACGCCATCCACAGCTACGGCGGCATCGTGCTGCACGACGTGATTTCGATCCGCCACGCGAAAAAGGCGCTGGAAGCCGGTGTCGATGGCTTGATCCTGGTGGCCAGCGGCGCCGGCGGCCACGCGGGCACCCTGTCGCCATTCGCGCTGGTGGGTGAAGTGCGCAAATTCTTCGATGGTCCGCTGGCGCTGTCCGGCTCCATCGCCACGGGCGACGCCGTGCTGGCCGCGCAAGCGATGGGCGCGGACTTTGCCTACATCGGCTCGCGCTGGCTGGCAACCAAGGAATCGAACGTCAGCGACGGCTACCGCGACGCCATCGTCGATTCCAGCGCGGCGGACATCGTCTACACGAACCTGTTTACTGGCGTGCACGGCAATTACCTGAAAAAATCGATCGAAGCGGCCGGACTCGATCCGGAAGCCTTGCCCGAAGCGGACAAGAGCGCGATGAATTTCGGATCGGGCAGCGCCAAGGCCTGGCGCGACATCTGGGGCGCGGGCCAGGGCGTGGGCTTGATGGATGACGTGCCGAGCGTGGAAGAGATGGTGGCGCGCCTGAAAGCCGAATACGATGCGGCGCGCGCGCGGTTGAAGCTGTAACACTGGTGGTAGTTGTCGGATTACGGCCTTTGGCCTAATCCGACCTACGCCACCGGGCACTGGTAGGTCGGATTAGCGCGCAGCGCGTAATCCGACAACACCTCCATCACTCCTGCTTCAAATCCTCAGGCTTGATGGCCCACAGCCCCGGCAGGTTGCGCCAGTAGCCATACGCATCCATGCCGAAGCCGACGACGAAGCGGTTCGGTATCACCAGGCCGACGATGTCGGCTTGCACGGGCTTTTTCTTGCCGATGGCCTTGTCGGCGAACACGGCCAGGATGACTTCCGAAGCGCCCATGTCCAGCAAGCGCTGCTTGACGTGCGCCAGGGTTTCGCCTTCGTCGAGAATATCGTCGAGCACGATGACGGTGCGGCCCGCGACGTTCGAGCGGGGGATGACTTTCCACACTACTTCGCCGCCCTTGTCGTCGTCGCCGTAGCGGCTCACGTGGATGTAGTCGAATTCGAGCGGAAAGCTCAGTTGCGGCAGCAGGTTGCCCGTAAATACGACGGCGCCGCCCATCACGCCCAGCACCAGCGGGAATTCTTTCGAGTCCTCGGCGTTGAAGCGCGTGTTGAGCACATCGGCCATGCGCGTGATCGACGCCTGCACGGCGTCTTGGTCGAACAGCAGTTCCGCGTTCTTGATCAGGTCACGGGCACGATTGTGATGAAATTCTTGCATGGACTCTTGCATGGCGATGAATGGGGCTGATGATGAATGCGGGTATTATCCCGCAAACGCCATCCGTGCGCTACGCCTAGCTGTAATCGCGCACGTCGTCGATTATTTTCCCATCCTGTGCCAGGCTGCCCACGGCCACCAGCACCACGTCTCCGCGCAGCTTGGTCAGTTCGCGGATCGAGCCGATGATGGCCTCGGTGCCGCTGGCGTCATGGGGATTGTCGACTTCGCAATGCAACGCCATCTCGTCGTTGGCCATGCGTCCCGATACCACCAGCCGCGCCTTCTTGATTTGCGGGTGGCGGCGCGCGATTTCATGCACCTGCGATGGATGCACGAACATGGCGCGCACCTTGGTGGTTTGATCGGCGCGTCCCATCCAGCCTTTGATGCGCGTATTCGTGCGCCCGCACGGTGACTCAGGTGTATCGACCAGCACGGCCGACAGATCGCCCGTGGCAAAGCGGATCAGCGGGTAGTCGGCATTGAAGACGGTGACGACGACTTCGCCCACTTCACCCGGCGCGACGGGAATGCCGCTGCCCGGATGGACGATTTCCAGCAGTATGTTTTCGTCAACGACCATGCCCGGATTGAGCTTGCCATTGCTGGCCGTCTCATAGGCGATGCTGCCGATATCGGCCGAGGCATAGGTCTGGAACACGTGCGGCACGCCGTTCGCGGCAAACCAGCTGCGCAGGGATTCGGGCAAGGCTTCGGCGCCCATCACGGCCTTGGTGACGCTGCTGATGTCGGCGCCCATTTCGCGCGCTTTTTCGATGATCAGTTTTAAAAATGACGGCGTGCCGATATACGTATCCGGCTTCAGGTCGACCATCGCCTGCACCTGCATTTCCGTCTGGCCGATGCCGGCCGGGATAACGGTGCAGCCGATGCGCGCGGCGCCGCCTTCGACCATGAAGGCGGCCGGCGTGAAGTGATACGAAAAGCAGTTCTGCAGCAAGCCGCCGGCGCGCACGCCGGCCGCATACATGGGCCGCGCGAAGCGCCACCAGTCGGGGCCGCGGCCTTCCGGATCGAAGATGGGACCGGGCGAGACGAAGACGCGCGACAGGGCGTTCTTCGGCGTCGTGTTCAAGCCGCCGAACGGCAGCGCGTCGTGCTGCAATTGCTTGAGGTCGGACTTGCGCGTGACGGGCAGCTGCGCCAGCGCGGCGCGGCTGGTGATGTCGGCCGCGTTGACGCCATCGAGGATGCGGGCCCAGCCCGGCGCCTGTTGCGCGCGCGCGATCAACTGCGGCAGGCCGGCCATCAATTCGCGTTCGCGCGCTTCGGGGGCGCGTGCTTCCAGACTGTCGAGCGTATCGGTCATGTTGCGGATTCTCCAATGTCACGTTGCATTTTTTTCGTCAGCCCCGCAAAAATCAGGCTGTATGAGCGGTGCAGCAGGGCTGTCATTTCGTCGTCGTCGAGGGCGTCGGGGCTGGCGACCAGCACCCATTTGGCCCGCGCCAGGTAGGGTGCCGGGCGAAAGCCGGGGCGGTCCGTCAGTTCCAGGAAGCGCTCCGCATCGACCTTGAAGCTCATGCCGCGCGTGCTGTGCGCTTCCGCGCCGCATAGGGCGAATAGCTTGCCACCGACAGAAAACGCCAGCACGTTGCTCCACTTGATGTCTTCGGTCGCGCCGGGAAAGCCGCGGCACACTTGCTTCGCCCGTTCCAGGTCCATGACGGCAGCTCCGATATCAGGCCAGCCAGCGCTTGCGGCGGCGGTAGAACTTCATGTCGCGGAAGCTCTTGCGCCCGGCGCTGGACACGCCCAGGTAAAACTCTTTGACGTCTTCGTTGCTGGCCAGTTCCTGCGCTTGCCCTTCCATCACAACTCTGCCGTTTTCCAGGATGTAGCCGAAGTCGGCGTAGCGCAGCGCCACGTTGGTGTTCTGTTCGGCCAGCAGGAAAGAGACGTTTTCCTTGTGGTTCAAATCCTTGACGATGCCGAAGATCTCTTCGACGATCTGCGGCGCGATGCCCATCGACGGCTCGTCCAGTAAAATCATCGACGGCTTGGCCATCAGCGCGCGGCCGATGGCGCACATCTGCTGTTCGCCGCCCGAGGTGTAGCCGGCCTGGCTGCTGCGCCGCGTTTTCAGGCGCGGAAAGTAGTGGTAGACCTTGTCCAGCGCGTCTTTCAGTTCGCCGCGCGACAGGCTGCGCGTGTAGGCGCCCGTCAGCAGGTTTTCCTCGATGGTCAGGTGGCCGAAACAGTGGCGCCCTTCCATCACTTGCGACAGGCCCCGCTTGACCAGTTCATTCGGCGTCAATTGGTCCACGCGCTCGCCCTTGAACTGGACTTCGCCCTTGGTGACGTCACCGCGTTCGCCGCGCAGCAGAGTCGAGATGGTTTTCAGGGTGGTCGACTTGCCGGCGCCGTTGGCGCCCAGGAGCGCCACGATCTTGCCCTGCGGGACTTGCAGCGACACGCCCTTCAGGACCAGGATCACGTGGTCGTAGATGACTTCGATATTGTTCACCGACAGGTAAGGCGGCGCGGTGTCCGGTGTTTGCGTGGCAGTGGGTGTCATGGCTGCTTCGTTTTCATGTGATGTTGGTGCTTGTCGGATTACGCTACGCTAATCCGACCTACGTGGATGCGGCGTAGGTCGGATTAGGCCGCAGGCCGTAATCCGACACCACCCCGAAAGCCGCTTACTTCATGCACGCCGGCGTGATCTTTTTCTCTTCGGCGTACTTGCCCGACGATTCCTCGACCAGTTTGCGCACCAGGGCCTTGTCGCCGACGATCCACTTCGGCGTGATGGCGGTCCACTTCTTGCCATCCCACTGCTGTACTTTCACGGCGCCCGAGCCTTCATGGTCGTCGCAGCTGGTTTTCACGGTCGGGAACATGCCCAGCGCGCCGACGGCCTTCTGGCGCGCATCGTCGACGTTCAGGTTTTCCAGGCCCCAGCGCATTTGCTCGCCCGTGATCGGTTTGCCCTTGCCGAATTTTTCCTGCGCCACGCGGATCGCTTCGACCCACAGGATGCCGGCCGTCACGCCGCGCATGTGGTAGACGGAGCCGATGCGCGACTGGTCGGACAGGTTGCCCTTGCCTGACGCGTAGAGTTTCTTGCGGATGTCGTCGAGCACGGGGTAGTTGCCCGGCGTATTGAACGTCATCGCCGTGTAGCCCTTGGCCGCGTCACCCGATGGAATCGTGTCTTCCTCGGAGCCGGCCCACCAGACGCCCAGCATTTTGTCGCGCGGGAAGCCGTTGCGCTGCGCCGTCTTGATGGCGACGGAGTTCATCACGCCCCAGCCCCACAGGATCACGTGGTCCGGCTTGGCCTGGCGGATTTGCAGCCATTGCGATTGCTGTTCGCTGCCTGGCGGCGCGACGGGAATTTTCACCAGCTCGAAGCCGTACTGTTTCGACAGCGCTTCAAGCACCGGCAGCGGCTCCTTGCCGAAGGCCGAATCGTGGTACAGGTGGACGATCTTCTTGCCCTTCAGCTTGTCCATGCCGCCATCCTTGTCTCCCAGGTACTTGATCATGGCGGCGGCCTGGCTCCAGTAGCTGGAGATCAGCGGATACACATATGGGAAGACCTTGCCGTTGGCGGCGTCCGAGCGGCCGTAGCCGATCATCGTCATGGGGATCTTGTCTTGTGCCACGCGGTCGAGAATGCCGTAGGCGACGCCCGTGGACAGGGTTTCGACCAGGGTGGCGCCGCCCTGCTTGGTTTTCAGGCGTTCATAGCATTCCACGCCGCGCGACGGGTTGTATTCGGTTTCGCATTCTTCCCAGCTGATTTTCACGCCATTGACGCCGCCGGCCTGATTGACCAGGTTGAAGTAATCGATGATGCCGCCGTAGAAACCGGAGCCGCCGGCCGCGTACGGGCCCACGCGGTAGGACGGCAGGGCGATGTACTGTTCCTTGTCCTGCGCTTGCGCGCTGCCGGCCATGGTGAGTGCGGCACTGGCGATGGCGGCGGCCAGCATGAGCGATTTGATGTGTTTCATTGTGTGTCTCCTCTTGTTTTATTTGGTATTCAAGTGAACCGACATCGACTGCAAAAACTTAGTGTGGGAAGGGCCAGAGTCTCAGCTTTTCCTTCGCGATCTGCCACAGCCTGGCCAGGCCGTGCGGCTCGACGATCAGGAAGAAAATGATCAGCGCGCCGAACACCATCAGTTCCAGGTTCGAAGCCACGCTGGTCGGCAATGCCAGGCCATGCGCGATGGTGTTCAGGAAGACGGGCAGCAGCACGATGAAGGCCGCGCCGAGGAAGGAACCGAGAATCGAACCGACGCCGCCGATGATGATCATGAACAGGATGCGGAAGGACAGGTCCAGGTTGTACGCTTCCGGTTCCACCGTGCCCAGGTAGGCATACGCATACAGGGCGCCGGCCACGCCGCAGTAGAACGAGCTGACGGCAAATGCCAGCAGCTTGGTGCGCATCAGTCTGAAACCGATCACTTCGGCCGCCATGTCCATGTCGCGCACGGCCATCCACGAGCGGCCCACGTTCGAGCGGATCATGTTCTTTGCCAGCAGCGCCATGCCGGTGACAATCGCCAGCACCAGCAGGTATTTGCTTTGCGGCGTGTCGAACTGGTAGCCGAGGATGGTCATCTTCTGCACCGTGATCACGCCCGAGGAGCTGTAGTTGGTCAGATACGGAATCTTGGTCAGGCACCAGACGACAAAGAACTGTGTCGCCAGGGTGGAGGCGGCCAGATAAAAGCCGCGGATGCGCAAGGAGGGCAGGCCGAAGGCGATGCCCACCATGGCCGCGCACAGGCCGCCGAGGATGAAGGACACGAGCAGCGGCAAGCCAGGCAGGCGGGCCATGAAGTTATACGAGGCAAAGGCGCCCACGGCCATGAAGGCGGCCGTGCCCAGCGACAGCTGGCCCGCGTAACCGGTCAGGATGTTCAGGCCCAGCGCCGCCAGGGCGAAGATCAGGAAGGGGATCAGGATCGCCGACAGCATGTAGGGCGAGGCGAAATACGGCAGGAGGAAGACGGCGACGAGCAGCGTGGCCGTCAGCGCCAGGCGGTCTTGCCTGATCGGGAAAATCTGGTTGTCAGCCTGGTAGCTGGTCTTGAATTGTCCTGCTTCACGGTAAATCATGGCGTGGTCCTTTACTGGCTGTTTGGGGTGTTGTCGGATTACGCGCCTTCGGCTAATCCGACCTACGGTGCTGTGACGGTGGCCTTATATTCGGCGGATGATCTTCTCGCCGAACAGGCCTTCCGGACGCACCAGCAGGAACAGCAGGGCCAGCACATACGGGAACCAGCCTTCGATGCCGCCGCCCACCATGGGACCGAGGTAGACTTCGGCCAGCTTTTCCGACGCGCCGATGATCAGGCCACCGACGATGGCGCCCGGCACCGACGTAAAGCCGCCGAGGATCAGCACCGGCAGCGCTTTCAGGGCGATGAAGGTGAGGGCGAACTGCACCCCGTTGCGCGCGCCCCACAGCAAGCCGGCCACCATCGCCACCAGGCCCGCCACGCCCCACACGACGGCCCAGATGCGCTGCAGCGGGATACCCACGGCCAGCGCCGCCTGGTGATCGTCGGCGACGGCGCGCAGGGCGCGGCCCACTTTGGTTTTCGAGAAGAGCAAGGCCAGGCAGATCACCAGCAGCGCGCAGATGCCGGCCGCCACCACGTCGAACTGCGAGATGATGATGTTGAAATGGTCCATCAGGAAGGGCATCGGCACGTCTTCGATGGGCAGGTCCAGCTTGTGCACCTGCGAGCCCCACATCAGCTGCGCCAGGCCTTCGATGAAGAAGGTGAGGCCGATGGTGGCCATGAACAGCGTGATTTCAGGCTGGTTGACGAGAGGGCGCAGCACGACTTTTTCAATCGCCATGCCCAGCACGATCATCGTTACCATCGTCAGCGGGATGGCCAGCCACAGCGACAGGCCGAACTTGTCCATGATGCCGACGCAGGTGAGGGCGGCGAAAAACACCATCGCTCCCTGCGCGAAGTTGAACACGCCCGAGGCCTTGTAGATCAGGACGAAGCCGATCGCCACCAGCGCGTACATGACGCCCGACAGCAGGCCGCCGATCAGCACTTCAAAGAAAAAATTGATATTCATTGCTATTCCTCGTCTAGTGCGCCACGCCGAGATAGGCGTTGATGACATCCTGGTTGCTGCGCACCTCGTCGGGCGTGCCGTCGCCGATCTTCTTGCCGTAATCGAGCACCACCACGCGGTCGGAGATATCCATCACCACGCCCATGTCGTGTTCGATCAGCACGATGGTCGTGCCCAGCTGGTCGTTGACGTCGAGGATGAAGCGGCACATGTCCTGCTTTTCTTCCACGTTCATGCCGGCCATCGGTTCATCGAGCAGCAAAATTTCCGGTTCGGCCACCAGCGCGCGGCCCAGCTCCACCCGTTTTTGCAGGCCGTAGGGCAGGCGCCCCACGGGCGTCTTGCGGATGGCCTGGATTTCCAGGAAGTCGATGATCTCCTCGGCCTTCTTGCGGTGCTCGATTTCCTCGCGCCGCGCCGGGCCCCAGTACAGGGCTTGCAGCAGGAAATTCGACTTCATCTTGAGGTTACGCCCCGTCATGATGTTGTCGAGCACCGTCATGCCCTTGAACAGGGCGATGTTCTGGAAGGTGCGCGCGATGCCGGACTTGGCGGCCGCGTAGCAGTCCATGCCGCGCCGGTGCTCGCCGCGGTAGATGATTTCGCCCTGCTGCGGGCGGTACACGCCATTGATCACGTTCAGCATCGAGCTTTTGCCGGCGCCGTTCGGGCCGATGATGGCGCGGATTTCATGCTGCTTCACGTCGAACGAGATGTCGGTCAGCGCTTTCACGCCGCCGAACGACAGCGAGATATTCTTCAGGTCGAGGATCACGGGGCCCGCCTTGCGGGCCGTGCCGAAATGGGCGTCGGGTTCGTTCATTTGCATCGTGCTGTGCTCCATCATGCGGCCAGGCCCTGGGGCCGGTACGTTTTGCTGTCCCAGATCTGCAGGTCGGCGCTGGTCGAACCGGTGCGGCCATCCTCGAATTTCACCTGGGTCTCGATGTATTGCGTTGTCTTGCCTTCATACAGGGCAGAAATGAGCACCGCGTACTTTTCGGCGATGAATTTGCGGCGTACCTTGCGCGTGCGCGTCAGCTCGTCGTCGTCCGGGTCGAGTTCCTTGTGCAGCACGAGGAAGCGGTGCACCTGCGTGCGGTCCATCAGCGGATCGGCCGCCAGCTCCGCGTTGACCTGCTCGATGCAGTCGCGGATCAAGCCATAGGTCTCGGCGCGCGCCGCCAGGTCCGTGTAGCCGGAGTAGGCGATGCCGCGCCGCTCGGACCAGTTGCCCACCGCTTCGATGTCGATGTTGATGAAGGCGCACACCTGGTCGCGCGCATGGCCGAAGGCCACCACTTCCTTGATGAAGGGGAAGAACTTGAGCTTGTTTTCGATGTAGTTGGGCGCGAACATGGCGCCGCAATTCATCTTGCCCACGTCGGCCGCGCGGTCGATGATTTTCAGATGGCCTTCGCTGTCGAACACGCCCGCGTCGCCCGTATGGAAGTAGCCGTGATCGTCGATCACTTCGGCCGTGGCGTCAGGACGCTTGAAGTAGCCGCTCATGGTGGCGGGCGACTTGACCAGCACTTCGCCATTGGCCGCCAGCTTGACTTCCACGCCCGGCGCGGGCAAGCCGACGCTGTCGAACTTGATATTGCCGTCCGGTTGCAGACACACATAGGCGCAGGTTTCGGTCGAGCCGTACAGCTGCTTGAGGTTGACGCCGATGGAGCGGTAGAAGCGGAACAGGTCGGGGCCGATGGCGGCGCCGGCCGTGTAGGCGACGCGCACGCGCGACAGTCCCAGCACGTTTTTCAGGGGGCCGTAGACGAGCAGTTCGCCCAGCTTGTAGCTGAGGCGGTCCGCCAGCGGCACGGGCTTGCCGTCCAAAATCTGCGCGCCGCAGCGCTTGGCCACGTCCATGAAATGGCTGAACATGTGGCGCTTGATGCTGCTCGCGTCTTCCATGCGTATCATCACGCTGGTGAGCATGTTCTCGAACACGCGCGGCGGCGCAAAGTAGCAGGTGGGGCCGATTTCGCGCATGTCGATCATCACCGTGTCGCCCGATTCGGGGCAGTTGACGGTGAAGCCGGCCACCATGGCCTGCGCCAGCGAGAACAGGCAGTCGCCGACCCACGCCATGGGCAGGTAGGACAGGATGTCTTCATTGTCGGTGAGCTTGTCGAAGGCGACGCCGCCTTCGCCGGCTGCCAGCAGTGCCGTATGGCTCTGGCACACGCCTTTCGGCTTGCCCGTGGTGCCCGAGGTGTACAGGATCACGGCCGAGTCGCTGCCTTGGCCCGCTGCCACGGCGGCGTCGAAAAAGCCCGGATGTTCGCGGTCATAGGCCCGGCCCAGCGTTTGCAGGGCGGCAAAGGACGTCAGCTCCGGCTGGCGGTAATGGCGCATGCCGCGTTCATCGTCATAGGCGATGTGGGCGACGTGCGGATACAGGGCCTTGAGTTCGAGCAGCTTGTCGACCTGCTCCTGGTCTTCGACGATGGCGTAGCGGATTTCCGCATCCTGCAGCACGTAGGCCATGTCGGCGGCGGGCGCGTCCTGGTACAGTGGCACGGGCACGCCGCCCAGGCTTTGCGCGGCCAGCATGGCCCAGTACAGGCGGGGACGGTTGTCGCCGATGATGGCCAGGTTCATGCCGCGCTGGAAGCCGATGGCGGCCAGGCCACAGGCCAGCGCGCGCACTTCCTCGTTCACCTCGGACCAGGTCCAGGTTTGCCAGATGCCCAGGTATTTTTCGCGAAACGCGGGCTTGTCGGACCGTACTGTCCCGTGTTGCAATAAGCGCCGCGGAAAAGTCGGCATTGCTGCTGTGGTATTCGTTTGCACCAGTGTCTCCCTGTTGCTTGTCTCAGGCCCCACCTCGTTGGATGGCGCTCTGTGTTTTTTATGTGTAAGGCGTTTGTGCAATGATAGTAGCTTGCGTTAGTTTGCCAAGTTGTCTTTTCGGGGACATTTACCCACTTTTCGATGGTGCATCGCACAATGATCAATCCTGATATCAGCCTCAAGGATGCCGTGCGCGCGGCCCACTGGGCGCAGCTGCTCGACCCCGTGCAAATGGCACGGGTCGAGGCCGATGTGTTCGAGACTTTCGTGCCGAAAGGCGGCTTTGTCTGCCGCAAGGGCGAGCCGGTGGACAACTGGATCGGCGTCATCAGCGGCATGGTCAAGATGAATAATTTTTCCGCTTCCGGCAAGGCCATGACGTTTACGGGCTTGTCACCGGGCAGCTGGTTTGGCGAAGGTTCGCTGCTCAAGCGCGAGATGCGCAAATACGACACCATCGCCGTGCGCGATACGCGCGTGGCGCGCCTGCCTGCCAGCACCTTCCACTGGCTGCTGGAAACGAGCCTGCCATTCACGCGCTTCCTGCTGATGCAGCTCAACGAGCGCCTGGGCCAGTTCATCGGCATGATGGAAAACGAGCGCCTGCTCGACCTGAACACGCGCGTGGCGCGCTGCCTGGCGTCGATGTTCCATTCGCATCTGTACCCAAGCGTGGACACCCTGGTGCAACTGTCGCAGGAAGAAATCGGCCTGCTGTCCGGTTCCTCGCGCCAGCGCGCCAACCAGGCCTTGCAGGTGCTGGAAAAAAAAGGTTTATTGCGCCTCGATTACGGCGGCATCCGCGTGCTGGACCTGGAAGGCTTGCGCCGCTACGAGGCCGATGATGGAGACTGAGGTGTCGATGGATGACGTACGGCACTTGACGGAGCAGCACTACCAGTCATTCCTGCAGGCGCGTCTGGCTGGCGCCAAGGCGCTGGCGCGGCTGGATGCTGCCATGCAGGCACGCCACGCCTTGCTGCCGATGCCGCTGACCTTGCGCGAACTGGCCTTGCTGCCGCAACTGTGCGATGCCTCCCTGCTGGCGCTGGCCGGTTCGCCCCATAGCAGCTTCTGGAACCGCAACAGTATCGGCGAGGCGGATCCCGCGATGGTGCTGGCCGACGATGCGGCGTATATCGATTTTGCGCGCACGATACTGGAACAGGCGGCTGCGCATATCGCCGCCATCCATGACGGCCAGCTGCCGTATGCAGCCGATGCCGCCTTTGCCACGGCAGATTCCGGCGTGCTGGCGCGTGCCGCGCGGGTCGCCGCCTATCGTGATGATGCCTGGTTCGCGCCCGTGATCGCCGTCTTGCTGCCTTTGGCATGCGTGGCGCCCGGCACGGCAAAAAGCGCGCCGTCGCAATCGCTGGCGATGGCGCTGGGCCATGCGGTGGAAACCATCCCCACGCCCGAAAGCTTGCTGGCCTTGCGCACGGCGCTGGCGCAGGTGCGCCATGCGGGCATCCGCAAGAAGCTGGAACGCAATCTGAAACCGGCCGAACGGGCGTGGCGTGCGTGCAGTGCATTAGCCGGCCTAATCGGAGTATCATGATCGCTTCCCAGCACAGCCCTTTTCGCCGCCATGCAGACATCCGCTCAAGCTAATCCCGCCTCCCGTTTGACCTTGCTGCGCAGCGCCATGCGCGCGCAGCATATCGATGCCCTGATCGTGCCATCGGCCGACCCGCATTTGTCCGAGTACCTGCCGGCGCGCTGGCAGGGCCGTGAGTGGCTGTCGGGCTTTACGGGTTCCGTCGGCACCCTGGTCGTGACGCAGGATGTCGCCGGCGTGTGGACCGATGGCCGCTACTGGGAACAGGCGGAAGACGAGCTGGCCGGCAGCGGCATCGTTCTCAAAAAAATCCCGTCCGGCGCCAGCGTGCTGTATATCGACTGGCTGGGCGAGACCATGCAGCCGGGGCAGACGGTGGCCGTCGACGGTGCCGTGCTGGGCCTGGCCAATGCGCGCCTGCTGCAGCAGGCGCTGGGTGAGCAAGTGACCCTGCGCACGGACACCGACGTGCTGCAAGCCGTCTGGCCCGATCGCCCGGCCATGCCGGCCGCGCCCGTGGTTGAACATGCTGCCGCCTATCCGTCGCTGTCGCGCACGCAGAAACTGGCGGCCCTGCGCGCCGGCATGGCCGCCCACGGCGCCAGCCACCATGTGATTTCCACGCTCGACGACATCGCGTACCTGTTCAACCTGCGCGGCGCCGACGTCAGTTACAACCCCGTCTTCCTCGCGCATGCGCTGGTGGGACCGGAGCGCGCCACCCTGTTCGTCGCCGAAGGCAAGCTGCCCGCCGCGCTGCGCGCCACCCTGGAGAGCGAGGGCGTGGACGTGGCCGCGTATGACCGCACGGCGGCCGCACTGGCCGCCTTGCCGGCCGGCGCCAGCTTGCTGCTCGATCCGCGCCGCATCACGTTCGGCACGCGCCAGGCCGTGGCCGATGGCGTGCGCGTGGTGGAAGCTATCAACCCGACCACCCTGGCCAAGTCGCGCAAGACGGACGGCGAAGCGGCCCACGTGCGCGCCGCCATGGAGCAGGATGGCGCCGCCCTGTGCGAGTTTTTCAGCTGGCTGGACGGCACCCTGGCCGACCCGCAGCGCGCGCCGTTGACGGAAATCGGCGTTGACGAACACCTGACGGCTGCCCGCGCCCGCCGCGCGCACTTTGTCAGCCCCAGCTTCGGCACCATCGCCGGCTTCAATGCGCATGGCGCCATCATGCATTACCACGCCCATGCGGATACTGCGGCCACCATCGAAGGCGACGGCTTGCTGCTGATCGACTCGGGCGGCCAGTATTGGGGCGGCACCACGGACATTACGCGCGTGGTCCCCGTCGGCACGATCACGGCCGGGCACAAGCGCGATTTCACCCTGGTCTTGCGCAGCATGATCGCCCTGTCGCGCGCGCAGTTCCCGCGCGGCGTGAAGTCGCCCATGCTCGACTCTATTGCCCGCGCACCGCTGTGGGCCGAAGGCATCGACTTTGGCCACGGTACGGGCCACGGCGTGGGATTTTTCCTCAATGTCCATGAAGGACCGCAATCGATTTCCCAGTCCGCCATGCCGGAGCCGCAGACGGCCATGGAAGCGGGCATGATCACCTCCATCGAGCCGGGCATTTATCGCCCCGGCCAGTGGGGCATCCGCATCGAGAACCTGGTGCTGAATGTGCCCGCAGAGACGACACAGTTCGGCGAATTCCTCCGCTTCGAAACCTTGACCCTTTGCCCGATCGATACGCGCTGCGTGGAACGCTCGCTGTTGCGCGACGACGAGGCGGCCTGGCTCAACGATTATCACGCCACCGTGCGCGCGCGCCTGGCGCCGCACCTGGCCGGCGATGCGCTGGCGTGGCTGGAACAGCGCACGGGAGCCATCTGATGCGCTCGACCCGCGCCACGTCCGCCATCGAGCGGCTCAAGGAACGCACCGGCAACCGCCTCTACACGATGGCGCGCACGGGCGATGAACTGTTTTTCCTCACCGAAGGTCCCGGCTTGCCGCCTTTGTGCCCGCCGCTGGAACTCGATGCCTTTGTCGCCTTCGTCAATGGCCTGGGACCGCAAAAGGCGCGCCGCGTCAGCAAGCTCGACGTGGCGTTTGAAAAGCAGCTGACGAAAAAGCCCTAAATGCCGACCATCGACTTCCTGCGCGCCTACTGGTCGCCGGCCGAGCTGGCGACGAATGGCGTGATCCTGCTGAACCTGCTCGGTGCGCTGCTGCTGGGTTTGCTGGTGGGTTACGAGCGTTCGTATCACGGGCGCGCGGCGGGCATGCGCACCTACAGCCTGGTCTGCATGGCCTCGGCGGCGCTGACAGTGCTGGGCGGCTATCCGGAGTTCTGGTACGGCGGCCATGGCGCCATCGTCGGCAGCGACCCCACGCGCGTGATCCAGGGCATCGTCACGGGCGTGGGTTTTCTCGGCGCCGGTGTCATCATGCGCGAGGGTTTCAATATCAGCGGCCTGACGACGGCCGCCTCGATCTGGGCTTCGTCCGTGATCGGCATCATGGTTGGCATCGGCTTTTATCTGTCGGCCATGGGCCTGGCCTTTTTGTGCGCGATGGCGATGATTTTTCTGTCAAAATTGGAGAACTGGCTGCCGTCGCGCCACGCGGTGGCCATCACCATGCGCTTCAAGCAGGGGTTCATTCCCCGCGAAGATGCGCTGCGGCGCATGGCCGCCAAGCGCGGCTACGACATTGCCGGCGGCTCACTGACCATCGGCAGCAACGACGGCATGCAGGAATGGCGCTTTGTCGCCATCGCGCATGGCAAGAACACGGGCGCCAGCCTGTCGGCCATGTCGGCCGAACTGGCCGCCTTCGAAGGCATCGCCGGCTTCCAGCTGTCGCATGCCCGCAATTGATCTGGATGCTGAGAGGATGGACATGGATGCACAGGCCCAAGAGGTACTCGATTTCTGGTTCCTGCCGCCGGATAACCCAGACTATGGCCAGTCGCGTGCGGAATGGTTCCGCAAGGATGACGCTTTTGACGCGCAGATACGCGCGCGTTTCGGTGCGCTGATCGATGCCGCCATCGACGGCGGTTTGCGCGCGTGGGATGCGACGCCGCACGGCGCGCTGGCGCGCCTCATCGTGCTCGACCAGTTTACGCGCAATGTGTATCGCGGCACGCCGCGCGCCTTTGCCGGCGATGCTCAGGCGCTGGCGCTGGCCATCGCCTTGACGCAAGCGGGGCAGGACCGCCAGCTGCCGCCGATGCTGCGCGCTTTTGCCTACCTGCCGTTCGAACATGCGGAAGACCTGGCCATGCAGGCGCGCGCCGTCGAGCTGTTCCAGCTGCTGTCGCAGGCGCAGCCCGGTTTTGACGGCATGCTCGACTACGCCGAGCGCCACCAGGAAGTCATCGCCCGCTTTGGCCGTTTCCCGCACCGTAACGCCATCCTCGGCCGCGCGTCCACGCCGCAAGAGCTGGAATTTTTGCGCCAGCCGGGATCGAGTTTTTAGAAAATCATCATGAACGTCACACTCAATATCATCGGCGCCGGCCACGTGGGCCGTGTGCTGGGCAGGCTGTTTGCGCAAACCGAGGGGACGCATGGTGGAAAAATCCTGGTGCAGGATGTGCTGACACGGTCGATGGCCTCGGCGCAGGCGGCCGTGGCTTTCATCGGCGCCGGCACGCCCGTCGACAGCTATGCGGCCTTGCGCCACGCCGACGTCACCATGCTGGCCGTCTCCGACGACCAGATCGGTCCGGCCTGTGCGGCGCTGGTGGCCGAAGGACGGCAGGCGGGCGCCATCGTGTTTCACTGCAGCGGCGCGCTGGCCTCGAACGTGCTGCTGGCGGCTACGCAGGCCGGCGCGTTTGTCGCCAGCGCCCACCCGATCCGCAGCTTTGCCGATCCGGCACAGGTGGCCGCCACCTTTGACGGCACGTTTTGCGGCGTGGAAGGCGACCCGCTGGCGCTGGCCTTCCTCACGCCCGCCTTGAATGCCATCGGCGCGCGCCCCGTGCCCATCGATCCGGCCGCCAAGACCCTGTATCACGCCGCTGCCGTCTTCGCCAGCAATTACCTGGTGACGGTGCTCGACGCGGCCTTGCGCGCGTATCAGGCGGCCGGCATTCCCGAGCCGGTGGCGCGCGAACTGGCGCAGCCGCTGGTGACGGAAGCGGTGGCCAATGTATTCCGCCTGGGCGCCGCGCCAGCGCTGTCCGGCCCCATCGCACGCGGCGATTCTGCCACCGTGCAACGCCAGCAGCTGGCGGTGCAAAGCTGGGATGCCGCCACTGGCGAGCTGTACCGCGCGCTGGTGGCGCCCACGCAGGACCTGGCCAGGCGCAAGCGCGGCGGATGACTCAGGCGGCGTGCACGCCATTGCGGCCGTGATGCTTGGCCTGGTACAAGGCGCTGTCGGCGCGTGAAAAGAAGGCCGATTCGCTTTCCTCCGGCCTGTACTCGGCCACGCCCAGGCTGATCGTCACGGGTAGCTGCGGCGCGGGCAGGCCGAAATCGTGGCCTTCGATGGCGGCGCGCAGGTTTTCCGCCACTTCCGCCGCTTGCGCCAGGCTGCAGTTATTCAGCAGTACCAAATATTCCTCGCCGCCCCAGCGCGTGATGACGTCGCTTTCGCGCACGGTGGCGCGCGCCACGTCGGCCACGCCTCGGATGACCTTGTCGCCCCACAGGTGGCCGTGCGTATCGTTGACGCGCTTGAAGAAATCGATGTCGAAGAGTATGGCGGACATCGGCTGTTCGTTGCGTCTGGATAGGAGCATGGCGCGCTGGAACAGCAATTCCAGCGATTGGCGGTTCAATAGCCCGGTCAGCGCATCCGTCGAGGCGATGCGCTCGATGCGGCGCTGGTAGCGGTTCACCGTCAGCAAGGTCAGCAGCAGGACCAGCACGGTCACGCCAAAGCTGATGGCCAGGTTGAAGATGAACACGCGCTGCAGCGACTGGACTTCGTCGCTGACATTCTGCTCGACCACCAGATACCAGCCCAGTTCGGGGATGAAACGCGAATTGACGAGGATTTCCGCGCGGCCCAGCTGGTACGACAGATGCGTCGGTTCGCTCCGGTGGTTGATGATCTGCTCGGCAATGGCGCGCACGCCGGGCAGGCTGCGGATATTGCCGCGCCCGTTGCGCATGGTCTTGCCCGCCAATACCAGCGTGCCGGCGGCATCGACAAAATAGATGTTGCGGTGGAAGCGCGCCTGGTAGCGGTCGATGATGTGGCTCATGGTGTCCAGAGTCAGGCCGATGCCGGTGGCGCCGATGAACTGGCCGTCGTAGTCAACCACGCGGTGGTTGATGAAGATGGTCATGCTGTCGCGGTTGGCCATGTCGATGTCGACATTCGTTTCATAATCGGTCTTGTCCATGGCGCGCACGCGGTAGTACCAGATGTCGCGCGTCGCCTGCGGGCTGACGGATTTCAAGGTGCCTTCCGCATAGTAATATTTGCTGCTCTTGTCCGAGACGAGAAAGCTGGTGATGGCGCCGTACTTCTTCTTGACCTCGGCCAGGTAGCGCACGATCTGCTCCGGCTTGTTTTCGCCGGCCAGTATCCAGTCGCGCACGAAGGTGTCGTGCGCCATCAGCGAGGAAATGAAGACGGGGCGCAGCATGTCCTTCTGGATCTCCGAATAAATATTGTCGCCCGTCAGCGGCAAGGTCTGGTCGGCGATGCCGTGTTCGATGGCCTGGCGCGAGGCCAGGTAGCTGGCCAGGCTGGTCGCCATGAAGCCCGCCCCCAGGATCAGGGTCAGGAGGATGAGCAGGCGGTATTTGATCGACAGAAGACGCATGGAGACGAGGGGAGTGGCCGGCGGGAAGGCTATCGTGACGCAAGCCAAAAGTATGCAGCAGGGCGGGTATTGGCGCAATGATAACTGGTTTTATTGATAATTTACCCTGGCGAACGCGACAAGATAACCACGACTTACCAAATAAAAGTGCCGATTTGTCGACAAAGATGCCAATTAGCAATAAGATTTGACGAGGGGAATCATTGCGCACCGCCCCTGTCTTGCCGCCCGTTTCAGGCGCAGGATATTACGCGCAGGGAGTGTTGCATGTTATTTTTAAAGAGTACGTCCGTCAGCAAGGCCCCCGGCATCTACGAGGTCGACATCGCCGCCAAGCCGCCTGGCAAGACCTTCGGCATTTTTCTCGCCACCGATCCCGACCATCCGCCATCAGCCTTGCTGGGGCAATTGAAGGCGCTCGGCTTCGAGAACACCTATAGCTCGCCCTACCTGCACAAGGACGGGGGCAAAGTGCTGGATCTGCATTTCCAGAAGGATGGCACGGATATCTTCAAGGGCTGGAAGACCGAGGAGTGCACGCAGAACGTGGCGGCCATCACGGCGCTGTTCGAAGAGCATGGCATCGTTATCGCTCCGAGGGTGATGTCGATGGCGGAAGCCTACGCATAATCTGCCTCAACCGCCTCAGCCTGTCTCCACGCCGATGTGATACAGCGCCCACGGGCAGTTGGCGTAGCGTTCGGCCAGGGGCAGAGCCGCCACGGCCGCGATGCGGTCCGCATCGTGGATCGCCCATAGCGGCCCCAGCCCGCCCAGCGCCATCGCCTGCCCGTCCAGGTGGGTGGCGACAATAAAACGCTGCGCGCGCGCCTGCGCCATGGTCAGCGCCGCCGCATAGCCATCGACGGCGCGCAGCAGCAAGCGAATCTCACCTTCCTCGGGCGCGCCCGCCGCCTTCAATACATCGACCAGCAACGGCCCGCGCAAGGCATGCGCCTTGCCGTCGTATTCCAGGGTGGGGTGGATCGTGCGCGCCGGCAGGTTCGCCAGCGCCGCAAAGTCGAATGCCCGCGCCCGCTCAAAACTGATCTTTTGCTTGTGCATCATCTGGTCGCGCACGGCGTCGAACGGACCCCGGTTCGGCTTGTCGATGCTGCCCGTGACGGTCAGCAAGGCCGGACCGCGCAGGCCGGCGGGTGCCGCCCGGGCGATGGCGGGCAGGGCCGCGCCGGCCATGGCGGCGGCGAGAAACTGGCGTTTATGCATGCACTTCTCCTCTGACTGAAAATCGATAATGTTCTTAAGTCTATCTTAAGTTCGCTCAACGTTGCGCATTTTACGGTTATTGTCAGTTTGGAGTCTCGACTTACATCTTGTCACAGTTCTTACGGAATGATGAAAGACGTAGCTTTTTTCGGCTGTTATTGTGTCCTCATCGCACTTCGCTGAACTGCGAATCCAGGCATGAATCTAGGAACATCCACCAATTAAGAGAGAGAACATGATGAAGAAGAAAATCCTGTTTGCAATGATCGCTTCCGTTACCGCACTGACCGGCATGAGCGCCGCACACGCCGAAGGCGCCTATGTGGGTGCCGGCGTCACGGGCAACCGTTATAACTTCGATATTCCTGGCGCCACCAGCGCCGATAATCACAGCGGCTACAAGGCAGGCGCCAAGATCTTCGCCGGTTACGATTTCGATAAAACCTGGGCGGTCGAGGGCGGTTATGCCGATTTCGGCAGCAAGGATTACAGCTATGTCACCGGCGCCGGCAACGGTTCCGTGAAAAGCGATTCGCACGGCTACTACCTGGCCGGCAAGGCCACCATGCCCGTGACCGACAAGGTCGGCGTGTTCGGCAAGCTCGGTGTGGCCAAGGTCAAGAATAGCTTGAGCGGCACGGGCTTGTCGACCGGCATCAGCGGCAACGACAAGACGGGCGTGTACGCTTCCGTCGGCGCCCAGTACGCGATCAACGAGAAAGTCTCGCTGACGGCGGAAGTGGAACACTTCGGCAAGAGCGCCGACCAGGGCCGCAAGGCTACGGGCCTGGCTTTAGGCGCACGCTACAACTTCTAATCACCTGGAAGTTTGCTGAAAAAAAAGGCAGTTACCGCGAGGTAACTGCCTTTTTGCATGGCCAGACCGAAATTACGTGGTCAAAGGCTTGTAGCGGATACGTTTTGGTTTCGCGCCTTCTTCACCCAGGCGTTTCTTCTTGTCGGCTTCGTACTCTTGATAGTTGCCGTCGAAGAAGGTGACTTGCGAGTTGCCTTCGAACGCCAGGATGTGCGTGGCGATACGGTCGAGGAACCAGCGGTCATGGGAAATGACCATGACGCTGCCGGCAAATTCCAGCAGGGCGTCTTCCAGCGCGCGCAAGGTTTCCACGTCCAGATCGTTCGACGGTTCATCGAGCAGCAGGACGTTGCCGCCCATTAGGAGGGTTTTCGCCAGGTGCAGACGGCCGCGTTCACCGCCGGACAGGTTGCCCACTTGCTTTTGCTGGTCCGAGCCCTTGAAGTTGAAGCGGCCCAGGTAGGCGCGCGACGGCATTTCGAAGCGGCCCACGGTCAGCATGTCGGCGCCGCCGGACACGTCTTCGAACACGGATTTGTTGTCAGCGAGACTATCGCGGTTCTGATCGACGATGGACACGCGCGCCGTCTGGCCGATGGCCACTTCGCCGCTGTCCGGCGTTTCCTTGCCGGTGATCATCTTGAACAGGGTCGATTTACCGGCGCCGTTGGGGCCGATGATGCCGACGATGGCGCCTGGCGGCACGGTGAAGCTCAGGTTATCGATCAGCAGGCGGTCGCCGAACGCTTTCGACACGTTCTTGAACTCGATGACTTCATTGCCCAGGCGCTCTGCCACGGGAATAAAGATCTCCTGCGTTTCGTTGCGCTTCTGGTATTCGTGCTCGGACAGCTCGTTGAAGCGGGCCAGACGGGCTTTCGACTTGGCCTGGCGCGCTTTCGGGTTCTGGCGCGACCATTCCAATTCCTTCTGCAGCGCTTTCTGGCGCGCCGATTCCGTCGCCTCTTCCTGCTTCAAACGGGCTTGCTTCTGATCCAGCCAGGTCGAGTAGTTACCCTTCCATGGAATGCCGTGGCCGCGGTCCAGCTCCAGGATCCACTCTGCCGCGTTGTCGAGGAAGTAGCGGTCATGGGTGATGGCCACCACGGTGCCGGGGAAGCGCAGCAGGAATTGTTCCAGCCAGTCGACCGATTCCGCATCCAGATGGTTGGTCGGCTCGTCGAGCAGCAGCATGTCGGGTTTCGACAGCAGCAGCTTGCACAGCGCCACGCGGCGCTTTTCACCGCCGGACAGCACGCCGATGGTGGCGTCCCATGGCGGCAGGCGCAGCGCGTCGGCGGCCATTTCCAGCTGCAGATTCAAATTGCCGCCGTCGGAAGTCGAGATGATCGCTTCCAGGCGTGCCTGTTCCGTGGCCAGGGCGTCGAAATCGGCGTCTTCCTCGGCATACGCGGCGTACACGGCTTCCAGCTTGGCTTGCGCTTCAAATACTTCGCCCAGGCCCGATTCGACTTCCTGGCGCACGGTTTTTGCCGGGTCCAGCTGCGGTTCCTGCGGCAGGTAGCCGATGTTCAGGCCCGGCATCGGCACGGCTTCGCCCTGGATGTCGGTGTCGATGCCTGCCATGATTTTCAGCAGGGTCGATTTACCGGAGCCGTTCAGGCCCAGCACGCCGATCTTCGCGCCTGGGAAGAAGGAGAGGGAAATATCTTTCAGAATCTGGCGCTTGGGCGGGACGATTTTGCCCACGCGATTCATGGTGTAGACGTAATTTGCCATTAGAAATCTCGGGTGATATACAAAGACGGACAGGATACGGTAAACGCCCGCTTCCGGCCAGCGCTGTGCGCTGCCGGAACGGACCGGTCAGGCGGCCACGCGCGCGCGGCGGCTGCTCCACAGGCCTTCGGCCGCATACAGGCCCAGCGCCGTCCAGATGACGAGGAAGCCCAGCATGCGCTCGGGCGTGAACGATTCATGGAAGACCCATACGCCGATCAGGAGCTGGCCCGTGGGGGCGATGTATTGCAATAGCCCCAGCACGGCCAGCGGCAGGCGGCGCGCGCCGGCGGCAAACAGCAGCAGGGGAATGGCCGTGATGGGGCCGGATGCCAGCAGCAGCGCGCGCGTGGCGGTGGAATCTGTATTGACGAAGCCGCTCTGACCATGCCAGGCCAGCCACAGCATGTAGGCCAGCGCCAGGGGGAACAGAATCAATGTTTCGAACGACAGGCCTTCCAGCGCGCCCAGCGCGGCCGTCTTGCGCAGCAAGCCATAGCCGCCGAAGGTGGCCGCCAGCAGCAGGGCGATCCAGGGCACTTGCCCCGCCTGCCAGGTGAGCCAGGCCACGCCGCAGGCGGCCAGACCGATGGCCAGCCACTGCAGGCGGTGCAGGCGTTCGTGCAGCAGCAGAAAGCCCAGCATGACATTGATCAGGGGCGTAATGAAGTAGCCGAGGCTGGCGTCGACCACGTGACCATTGTTGACGGCCCAGATATAGATGAACCAGTTGGCCGAGAGCAAAAACGCACTGGCGACGAAGCTGGCCACGACCTTGGGCTGCGCTTTCAGGCTGCCCAGCCAGCTCCACTGCCGGCGCACGGTCAGCACGATACCGAGGAACAACAGCGACCAGACCATGCGGTGCGCGAGGATCTCCTGCGGCGCGATCTCGCCGATGGCATGAAAGTACAGGGGGAACAGGCCCCAGCACAGGAAGGCGAGGGAGGCGTACAACATGCCTGGATTCATGATGGGCTTCGCAGGAGAGTAGACAGTCTGTCATTATGGCTGAAAACATCGGGGGCTGCCCGGCGCCGCTGGCGAGGCGTAGAATGGCAACAAATCAATGGCCGCAAGCCCGCGCAGCAAGGCGGAGCGGCACAAAACCACGACTTTGGGGCAGCTGCGGAACCATGCAAAAATACTCTTGCTATTTGCTAATACCTATCATATTGTGCGATGCAACAAAACAAAAACGGGTGCAATCTTGACGTCGGAACATAAAAAAAGCGGCCTGGCTGGCCTGACCTTGGCGGCCGTCGGCATCGTTTACGGCGATATCGGTACCAGTCCGCTGTACACCCTGAAGACCGTCTTCGACCCGGCCCACGGCCTGATGCTGTCGCCCGAGAACTTGCTGGGCATCGTCTCGCTGATCTTCTGGGGCCTGACCCTGATCGTCTCGCTCAAGTACGTGACCCTGGTGCTGCGCGCCGATAACCGCGGCGAGGGCGGCATCATGGCCCTGATGGCACTGGTGCTGTCGTCCGTCAGCCGTCTGTCGCGCTGGCATTTCCCGCTGATGGTGATCGGCGTCTTCGGCGCCACCCTGTTCTATGGCGACAGCGTGATCACGCCGGCCATCTCCGTGCTGTCGGCCATCGAAGGCCTGGAAGTGGCCACGCCCGCCTTCAGTCCGTATGTCGTGCCGCTGACCATCGTCGTGCTGGTGGCGCTGTACTCGGTGCAATCGCACGGCACGGCCGGCATCGGCCGCTATTTTGCCCCCATCATGGTGCTGTGGTTTGCCGCGCTGGCCGGTATGGGCGTGGTCAACATCATCAAGTCGCCAGCCATCCTGGCCGCGCTCAATCCCCTGCACGCGGCGACCTTCCTGATGAATAACGGCTTCGTTGCCTTCGTTGCCCTGGGCGCCGTGGTGCTGGCGCTGACGGGCGCCGAGGCGCTGTACGCCGACATGGGCCATTTCGGCAAGAAGCCGATCCGCCTGGCCTGGTTCCTGATCGCCTTTCCCGCGCTGGCGCTGAACTACCTGGGCCAGGGCGGCTTGCTGCTCGCGCATCCGGAAGCCGTCACGAATCCGTTTTACCAGCAGCTGGGCGCGTGGAGCGTGTACCCGCTGGTGATACTGTCGACCATGGCCACCGTGATCGCCTCGCAGGCGACCATTTCCGGCACCTTCTCGATGACCAAGCAGGCGATCGCGCTGGGCTTCTTGCCGCGCATGCGCGTGCGCCACACGTCGGAAAGCGAAATCGGGCAAATCTACATCCCCGCCGTGAACTGGCTGCAGCTGGCCGTGGTGCTGCTGGCCGTCGTCGGCTTCGGCTCGTCGGAAAACCTGGCCGCCGCCTACGGTATCGCCGTGACGGCCACCATGCTGTCGACCACGATCCTGACGTTCTTCGTCATCCGCTACCGCTGGAAGATGAATCTGGCCCTGTGCTGGGCCGCCACGGGCTTTTTCCTGATCATCGACGTCAACCTGGTGTCGGCGACTGCCCTGAAACTGTTCCATGGCGGCTGGTTCCCGCTGCTGCTGGGCTCGATTCTGTTCATCGTCATGCTGACCTGGAAGCGCGGCCGTCAGCTGGTGTTCCAGAACCTGGAAAAGCATGCGATCCCGCTCGACGATTTCCTTTCGTCGCTGTTCATCGCGCCGCCGCTGCGCGTGCCGGGCACGGCCATCTTCCTGCGCGGCGAAACGGATGGCGTGCCGCATGCGCTGCTGCATAACTTGCTCCACAACAAGGTGTTGCATGAGCGCGTCATTTTCCTTACCGTCTTCATGCATGAAGAACCGTGGGTGGCGCCATCGGAGCGCGTGCGCGTGGTGGACCTGGGCCACCAGTGCTACCAGGTCAATGTGCATTACGGCTTCAAGGATGAACCGGACATTCCGTCGGCGCTGGCCCAGTGCGCGCAGCAGGGACTGGATTTCGAGATGATGGAAACGTCGTTCTTCATCGCGCGCCAGACCATCATTTCGACGCCGGGCGCCGGCATGATGCCGTGGCGCGAGCATCTGTTCGTTACCATGTCGCGCAATGCGCGCACGGCGGCCGACTACTATCAGATCCCGAGCAACCGGGTGATCGAACTGGGCACGCAGGTGGAAATCTAGACGTGACAATGCGGCGGAATGGTTATTCTGGCAATGTTGTATTGTTGGGTAATCTTCCGCCGTGCTTACGTCTGCTTACAAATTGGCTGCGCGACTCCTGTTAAACTGCTGCTCGCACCGGTCCGCACCGTACGGGCCTCAGCCACACACCAATATTTAAAGGGAAACCATGAAATCGGTATTTCAAATGATCGCCACCCTCGCTTGTGCCGTGGCCCTGACCGCTTGCGGTGCTGCTGCCAACACCGAGAAGCCGGTCGTGCTCGACCCGAATACACAAGTGAAAGAACTGACCATTACCAATCCGGTGGTCGGCACCGGTACGGCAGCGGCAGCGGGCGATACCCTGCTGGTGACTTACACGGGCTGGCTGTATGACGCAAGCAAGCCGGACAACAAGGGCGTGCAATTCGATGCGAACCAGACTGGCGCCGGTTTGAGTTTCCCTCTCGGTATCGGCCAGGTCATCCTGGGCTGGGACCGCGGCCTGGTCGGCATGCAGGTCGGCGGCACGCGCGTGCTGGCCATTCCATATGACCTCGGTTATGGCAAGGCGGGCAGCCCGCCGAAGATTCCTGGCTATGCCGGCTTGCTGTTCGAGATCAAGCTGGTGAGCGTGAAGAAAAAGTAAGCACGCGCAGGGCAGCAAATACAAGGGCGATTCCACGGAATCGCCCTTTTTGCTTTGGCGGCCCCTTTACGCCTCGGGCGGGGCCAGTTCCTGGAAGTAATACGTGGCGCCGCCCAGCTTGGCCGGCGCGTCATATTGCAGCACTTGCGTGCGGCGCAGCGCCACCGGTGCGCTGAAGGCGGGCCCGTCGTAGACGAAGGTGTGGAATTCGCCGTTTTCACCGCAGGCGTCGACGCCGGGCGGCAGGTCGGCGAGGAAGGAAGCGTTGAACTCGCGTCCGCAAAATGCGCGCGGCAGGTGCTGGCCATTGATGCACACGACGATGGCCTTGAAGCCGGCGGCGAGAAATTCGTCGACCAGCGCGCGGCGATCCCCGCCCCACAGAGGCAGGTGGGCCGTCAGGCCGGCGACCGCGCAGACTTTTTCTTCCCAGTCGCGGTGCGGCTGCAGGTCGATGTCGCCAAACAGCGCGTGATCGATGCCCTCGGCCTTTGCCGCGCGCAGCATGGCGATGAATTGCTCTTCGTAGCTGGCCCAGCTGGCGTGATAGCGCTGCAGGCGCGCGCCCAGGCTGGCCGCCTGCGCGGCGAGCAGCTCGGGCGGCACGCCGTGCGAGCGCGACTTGCGGCCATCTTCATCCATGGCCGTGATCAGCAGAGGCACGTCCATGCCGGCGTTGCGCGCGCGCCACAGAGCCAGGCAGGAATCCTTGCCGCCGCTCCAGGAAATCAGGGCCGTCGTCATGCCGCTTGCTCCACCGCGCGCAGCATGTCGACGTGCTGTATGCCGTCTTCGTCGTACGGCGCGCTGACGGTGACAAAGCCGAACGATTGATAGAAGCGCTCCAAGTACTGCTGTGCGCCGATGCGGATGGCGTGGCCGGGATGCCGGCGTTCGGCCCGCGCGATGCCTTCCGCCAGCAGATGCTTGCCGGCGCCCGTGGTGCGCGCCTCGGGCGCCGTCAGCACGCGGCCCAGCGACATTTCCACGTACTTGGCGCCCGGCGCCAGCACGCGCAGATAGGTGGCCAGCCGGCGCTGGCCATCGACCGTTTGCCAGCCCAGCAAATGCATGGCTTGCTGGTCATGGCCGTCCAGGTCCGGGTAAATGCACTGCTGTTCGATGACGAACACGCGCTGGCGCAAGGCCAGCACCTGGTACAAATCGTGGGGGCCGAGTTCGTCGAACGTGTTCCATTGCCAGCTGATCATGGGTCATCCTTGATTGAGAGTGGCGTGATTTTACCGGCTTCACGCAGCCGGCGTGGGATAGCGCTGCGCATACCACTGCTTCAGGTGCTCGATGCAGCGCGTCACGCGGGGCGCCACCAGCTGGCGCGACGGATAGATGGCGAACAGCGCTAGGCTGGGCCGCTCGATGTCTGGAAACAGCTCGACCAGGGCGCCGCTGGCCAGTTCCTCGCGGCAGACAAAGGTGGGCAGGATGCCGATGCCCAGGCCGCGCAGGATCAGGCTGCGCATGAACAGCGTGTTGTTCGTGCGGACCCAGTTCGGCACTTCGATGTCGCTGTGCGGTCCCGCATGGCGCAGCGGCCAGCGGCTGCCGAACAGCGCGTGGCTGTAGATGAAGCAGCGCTGGCGCGTCAGGTCCGTGGCTTCCCGCAAGGGGCCGTGGCGTTCCAGGTAGGCGGGCGCGCAGCAGATGTGCAGGCGGTAGTCGTGGATATGGCGCGCCACGTAGCTCGAATCGTTGAGCGCGGTGGTGACGCGAAAGCCCAGGTCGTAGTTGGCGGCCGCCAGGTCGACATATTCATCCTTCAGGTCGACGTCCAGGCGCAGCGCGGGCCAGTCGGCCATGAAATCGGCCAGGCCCTCGGCCAGCTCGCCCACGCCCAAGGTCAGCGGCGCGTTGATGCGCAGGCGGCCCGTCACGTGCGCCGTCGAGTGGGCCACCATGTCTTCCGCTTGCGCCAGCTCGTCGAGCAGCTTGCGGCAGTGCTCGAGGTAGGCGGCGCCCGTTTCCGTCAGGGCCAGCTGGCGCGTGGTGCGCGTCATCAGGCGCCCACCCAGTTCCTGTTCCAGCTGGCCGATGCGCCGGCTCACATATGACGCCGACAGGTCCAGTTCATCGGCGGCGCGGCGAAAGCTGCCCAGCTCGGCCACGCGGCGAAACAGCTGCATCGCCTGCAATTTATCCATTTCATTCCTATTCGGCGCTTCTATTCGGTCTTATTCTGCATCAGTGCTGTGCATTATTCATCATTTTTCCCAATTTTGATTCGGAATATGCTGGTGACCTCTCTACAGAAAGGCCACACCATGAAAAAATTACTGATCAGCAGCCTGTTGCTCGCCGCCTTTTCCAACGCCCAGGCGGCCGAGGTCCTCGTCGTGCTGTCGGACGCCAATCACCTCGAGCTGCGCGCCGGCAAGGTCTTTTCGACGGGTTTTTATCTGAATGAACTGATGCAGCCCGTGAAAAAGCTGCTCGACGCGGGCCACACGGTGACGTTTGCCACGCCGCAGGGCAAGGCGCCCACCCTGGACGCCAGTTCGGATACGGTCGATTACTTTGGCGGCGACGCCACCGCGCACGCGGCGCACAAGGCGCTGCTGGACCAGCTGGCGCTGACGGTGCCGGGCCGCTCGCCCGTGATCAGCCTGAAGCGTGTGGAACAGATCGGTTATGGCCACTATGCGGCCGTGCTGGTGCCGGGTGGCCACGCGCCGATGCAGGATCTGTTGAAGGATGCCAGCCTGGGCGCCTTGCTGCGCCAGTTCCACGCGGATGGCAAGCCGACGGCGCTGCTGTGCCACGGTCCCATCGCCCTGCTGTCGGCCTTGCCGCAGGCGGGTGCGTTTGCGGCCGCGCTGGAAGCGGGCCGCACGCCTGCCAAGCCGGCGGACTGGATCTACAGCGGCTACCGCATGACGGTGATCAGCAATCAGGAAGAGCTGGCGGCGCAAGGCGCGCTGAAGGGCGGAACGATGAAGTTCTATCCGCAGTCGGGCTTGCAGGCGGCCGGCGCGCGGTATGTGCAAAACCAGGCGCCGTGGACCAGCAACGTCGTGGTCGACCGCGAACTGATCACGGGACAGAATCCCGCCTCGGCGCCGGCCCTGGCGGACAAGCTGCTGCAGGTGTTGCGTTAACGCAAAAATCCCCGGCGGCGCCAAGTGGCGCGTCCGGGGAGGTGAGAGTCATGCGGCGGGGATTAGACGATCGTCAGGGTGACGTCGATGTTGCCGCGCGTGGCGTTCGAGTACGGGCAGACGATGTGGGCGGCGGCGACCAGTGCTTCGGCGGCGGCGCGTTCCATGCCTGGCAGCGAGATTTTCAGTTCCACTTCGATGCCGAAGCCTGTTTCGATGGCGCCGATGCCGACGTTGCCTTCGATGGACAGATCCGCTGGCACGGCGATCTTGTCGCGGCCGCCGACGAATTTCATGGCGCCGATGAAGCAGGCCGAGTAGCCGGCGGCGAACAGTTGCTCCGGATTGGTACCGACGGCGCCATTGCCGCCCAGTTCTTTTGGCGTGGTCAGCTTGACGTCCAGCACATTGTCGGACGATACGGCACGGCCTTCGCGGCCTCCGGTGGCGGTGGCTTGAGCGCGGTACAGGACTTGTTTGATCGACATGATGGTTTCCTTTAGGTAGATAAATAGGTGGCTACTAAATAGTGTGCTACTTGTTTCGTGGGCTCTCGCCCCAGGATCTCCGTCTGCAGAAGCACTTGCCGGCGTCCATGTACACAATATATATCGCGCGCTATTTAATTGCAAGCGATTTTATTTTGGGGTGGCGCGGATTGATGCTTTATTTTGATGCCTTTGTCGCCACTACCTGGCTTCCATCGCATAATGGCCACCGCCGCCGGGGCCGATGGTTATGCTTGGCCCACTTCACAACCCCAAGGAAAAATCATGACTAGCCTCTTCTTTATCCTGCGCATCACCGTGGCCACGATGCTCACCTACATCATCGCCACGGCGATCCTGGTCGAGAACTTCCTGCGCTATATCTTCGGGAATACGGAAGGCTTCTTTGTCATCGTCGGCGCGCTGCTGGCCAGCGCCGTCATCACGAATGCGTTTTCGCACGTGCGGCGCGTGCGCTTGATCGCCGGCGCCGTCAATGCCGGCACGCTGTCGAGCCGCCAGCGGCGCCAGATCGAGATCCCGTTCGAAGCGGGCGAAACGTTCGACATGATCGACGCGGCCATCCGCGAATTGCCGGGTAGCGAAGTGGTCGAAAGCGCGCGCGACAGCCTGCAAGTGCAGGCTAGAGTGCGCCGTGCCGCGCCGTACACGCACACGGGCTTGCCCCGCATGCGCGTGCTCGGTTTCCTCGAGCCGCGGCCGAACCAGATCCTCGCCACCGTCACGCCGAATGGCGAGGCGGGCAGCGTGACCCTGATCTGCGAGCCGGCGCGCAACGCCTGGACCGACTGGTTCCTCGTCGACCATGGCAGCAACCTGGAAAACGCGGAAGCGGTGACGCGGGCGTTGACGCGCCGCGTGGCGCAGCGCCGGCGCGGCGAGCAGGCCGAGGCGCGTCAGACGGTGACGGAAAAGGAACTCACGGTGGCCAAGCTGAGCCTGTTGCATGCGCAGGTCGAGCCGCACTTCCTGTACAACACCCTGGCCAGCGCGCAGCTGCTCACGCGCAGCGACCCCGTGCGCGCCGACGAAATGCTGGGCAATCTGATCCTGTACCTGCGCCACTCGCTGCCGCGCACGGAGCAAGCCATGTCGACCCTGGGCACGGAGCTGGAACGGGCGCGCGCCTACCTCGATATTTTGAAAATCCGCATGGGCGGGCGTTTGAACCTGCAGATCGAAGTGCCGCAATACCTGCGCCAGGTGGAGCTGCCGCCGATGATGCTGCAAACCCTGGTGGAAAACGCCATCAAGCATGGCCTGGAGCCGAAAAGCGGTGGCGGCACCATCTGGATCATGGCGCGCAGCGGCGACGGCACGGTGATCGTCACGGTGGCCGACGACGGCAAGGGTTTCAGCGACGACGGCGCCGGCACGGGCATCGGCCTGCGCAATGTGCGCGAACGCCTGCGCCTGACCTATGGCAATGCCGCCGCGTTTGCCATCGTCGCCAATTTCCCCGATGGCGTGACAGCCACCATCACGGTGCCGGACAGCACGGCGCAAGGAGTGTCGTATGCATCAGCCTGAGATGACTTGCGTGATCGCCGAGGACGAAACCCTGCTGCGCGACGCGCTCGTGGCCCTGCTGACCGAAGAGTGGCCGCACTTGCGCATCGTCGCCGCCTGCGATGACGGCGGCACGGCGCTCGAGGCCATCGCCACGCACAAGCCCGACGTCGCCTTCCTCGACATCCGCATGCCGGGCCTGACGGGGCTGGAAGTGGCGGCCGGCGCGCTCGAAGCGAGTCCCGCCACGCAGGTGGTGTTCGTCACGGCCTACGACCAGTACGCGATCGATGCCTTCGACAAGGGCGCCGTCGATTATGTATTGAAACCGATCGCCCGCGAGCGCCTGCAAGCGACCCTGCAGCGTGTGCGGGCACGGGCCGGCAAGGCCCGGGCGGGCGACGGCGCTCTGGCCGGCCTGCTGCAGCAATTGAGCAGCGCCTTGCCAGCGGCGGCCAAGTCGCCGCCGCTGGTGTGGCTGACGGCCAGCAGCGGCAAGGATACGCGGCTGATCATGGTGGAAGACATCGCCTATTTTCAGTCCGACACCAAGTACACGGCCGTCATGACGGCGGACGGCGAAGCGCTGCTGCGCAAGCCGATCCGCGAACTGCTCGACGTGCTCGACCCGGCCATCTTCAAGCAGATCCACCGCTCCACCATCGTCAACATGAAGATGGTGGCGTCGGTGACGCGCGACGAGGTCGGGCGCGGCGCCTTGCGCCTGAAGACGCGGCCGGAAACGCTGGCCGTGAGCCAGCCGTTCATGGCGCTGTTCCGGAATATGTAGCCGCTATTGCGCCCTTTCAAAACCGTCGCACACACTTTTTTCATACTTTCTTCGCCCATAGTTATTATCATAATTATATTTAATTATGATAAAATTAACATGACGGCATGCCGTGAGACGTGATGGGTACGTCTCCTGAAGCGCTTTTTTAACGCTCTGCAAAAATATGAGGAAACCATGAAAAAGAACCTGTTGTGCGCCGCCTTACTTGTCGCCGGAATATCTACTGTCCATGCGCAGCCGACGACGTGGGATTTTACTTATCGAGGCTTTGTCGACGCGGCTACCGGCGTATTCGATTCTCGCCGGGAGTTCGGGGGCAGTTTTGTCGGGGAGGACAGTAATCAGGACGGTGTGATTGTGTTGGATGAGTTGAGCTATTTCAGCTCCGGGGGCTACCTGTTTTTCCCTGTCACGCCAGGCAGCTATGGATGCAATACTTCCTCCTACCTCCGGTGTGAAGTAAAAAATTTCAGTTATACACTGACAGGTAAACTTCAATATGAAGCCAGGACCTACGGCTATGACGAAGGTTCCATGTCCTGGTATAGCAATGACGTTATCGGCAGTCACCTCCTCCGCGGTGGAGGAGATTTTATGCGGGGCACAAGATGGGAAAATCGTTATAACTGGTCCGATCAGACGACCTTCACGATTTCCCCGGCGCCCGTTCCTGAGCCAACGGTCGCGTTGATGCTGCCCGCCGGCCTGGCACTCATGTACCTTGCGCGGGTACGCCGCCGTAAGACTTCAGCATAATCCCGCCTTGTCCGCTGCGCCGGAAAACGCACTTGGCAGTTTGGGCCGTGAGCCAGCCGTTCATGGCCTTGTTCCGGAATATGTGAGGTCGGGTAGGTCGGCTTAGCGGGGCCGCCGAGGCCCGCCAGGGCGTAAGCCGACATCACTACAGGCCTACTCCGCCGTTTCAAAGCCTTCAAGCACATTGACGACATTGATGCCGATTTCCTTCACCGCATAGCCGCCTTCGAGGATGAAGGCGGTGGGCAGGTTCAGGTGGGCCAGGCGCTCGCCCACGCGCAGGTAGTCGCCGCTTTGCAGGGCGAAGTGCGACAGCGGGTCGCCGGCGAAGGTGTCGACACCGAGCGAGACTACCAGCGCGTCGGGCGCGTACATATTGATGCGCAGGCAGGCCGTTTCCAGCGCCGCGAACCAGCTGGCCGTGGTGCTGCCGGCCGGCAGCGGCAGGTTGACGTTGTAGCCGAGCCCCGCGCCGCTGCCCGTCTCGTCGGCGTGGCCCAGATAAAACGGATATTCGCTGCGCGGGTCGGCGTGGATGGAGGCGAACAGCACGTCGTCGCGCGCATAAAAGATGCTCTGGGTGCCGTTGCCGTGGTGGTAGTCGATATCGAGGATGGCGACCTTGCGGGCGCCATCGTCGAGCAGATGTTGCGCGGCCAGGGCCGCGTTATTGAGAAAACAGTAGCCGCCAAAAAAGTCGCTGCCCGCGTGGTGTCCCGGCGGGCGCGTGAGGGCGAACGTGGCGCGCTCGCCCAGGCGCAGCGCGTGGGCCGCGTTGACGGCGCAGTCGGCGCCCGTCTTGGCCGCCGTCCACGTGCCGGCCGTCAGCGGCGTGCCGTTGTCCATCGAATACAGGCCCAGCTTGGCCGTGAAGTCGTCCGGTTCGATATCGCTGCGCAAGGTGCGCACGGGCCACACGGATGGCAGCGCATCCTTGCCCGCGTTGTCGGGGTCGAGCGCCAGCCAGTCGTGCCAGGCGTGGCGCAGGAAATGCAGGTAGCGGGGCGTGTGGATGCGCTCGAGCGACGTCAGCGGCACGCCATGCGGCGTGACGATGCGGCCCAGGTTGCGCCGTCCCAGCTCGGCCACCACCATGTCGGCTCGTTCGGGCGTCTCGAAGCAGGGCACCATGGCGCCGCGAAACATCTCGAAGCGGCCCCGGTGCTGGCCGTGCAATTCATTGTAGAAAGTCAGCATGGGGCGCCAGGCGGAAAGTCGGGCAGGATCAGGTGTGCGAGCACAGGGTGCTGGCGCGGTAGGCGGCGACGAAATCGTCGAAGCTGCCGGCCGGTGCCGCTTCCATGGCGCGCTGCTCGGCCAGCGAGCTGGCGGCCATCGCGTCGAAATACGCACTTTGCTCGGGTGTGGGCGGATGCGCGCGGAAAAACGCCGCATGGCGTTCGCTTTGCTGCAGGCCGAAGGCGGCAAACGAGCCGCCGTTGGCGCGCAGCTCGGCCAAGACCTTCGCCGATGGCGTCGCATCGGGGTTGGCCAGTTTGACGGCTTGCGCCGCCAGGCTGTCCGCATGCTGCGTGCCGCCATGGCGCGCGTCGAGCAAGGCTGCCACGGGCGCGATACGCGCCAGCAATTCCTCACCCCACGCTTGCAAGCCGATGTCCTCGCCATCGCGGCGCAGGCTCAGGCCCGGCTTGCGGCCTTCCTTGACGGTGCGCGCGAAATTGTTCGTGTAGCAGGCGCTTTGCTCGGCCGAAATGGGGCCGCTGTCGTCGAGCGCGCAGAACAGCAGGAAAGCGTCGAGGAAGCGCCCCGTTTCCAGGCTGATGCCGACCGGTTCGAACGGGTCGACGTCCATGCAGCGCACTTCGATGTATTGCACGCCGCGCAGGCACAGGGCCTGGATCGGGCGTTCGCCCGTGCGGATCACGCGTTTCGGGCGGATGGTCGAATAGTATTCATTTTCGATCTGCAGCACGTTGGTGGACAATTGAATCCACTCGCCATCTTTTTTTGTTCCCAGCGCTTCGTACGGCGGATACGGATCGTTGACGGCGTGCGTGAGCGCGTTGACGTAGTCTTCCAGGCTGTTTTCGTGCGGGCGCAGGCCCGACTGGGCGTCGTTCTGGTAGCCGAGGTCGCTCATGCGCAGACTGGTGGCGTACGGCAGGAACAGGGTGTCGTCGGACAAGGTGTCGAGCTTGTGCGCGCGGCCGCGCAGGAAACCGGCGGACAGGGCCGGCGAGGCGCCGAACAGGTACATCAGCAGCCAGCTGTAGCGGCGGAAATTGCGGATCGTTGCCAGATAGCTTTCCGACTGCACGTCTTTCGGCGTGGCTGCCGCCTGCGTGGCGCTGGCGCTGGTGTCCGGATTGCTGGCCAGCACTTGCCACAGCTGCTCGTCGAGCGAATAGTTGTAATGGATGCCGGCGATGCATTGCATGGCTTTGCCGTAACGCAAAGCCAGGCCGCGCCGGTAGACGTGCTTGAGCATGCCCATGTTCGAGGTGCCGTAGTTGGCGATTTCGATCTCCGCTTCGGGCGGCAGCTGGCATGGCATCGACTGGCTCCACAGCAACTCGTCGCCGAGGCGGCTGTAGGCGTGGCGGTGCACGGTGTCGAGCTTGTCCAGCGTGACGCCGATGTCGGCTTCGGCCGGGGTGATGAATTCGAGCAGCGCTTCGGCGTAGTCGGTGGTAATTTCAGGGTGCGTCAGCGCCGAGCCCAGAGCGGCGGGATGGGGCGTGGAAGCCAGATGGCCGGCGTGGTCGACGCGCAGGGTTTCACGTTCGATGCCGCGCAAGCCGCCCAGCAGCGCGCGGTTGGCATCTTCGGTCAGCAATGCCAGGCGGCGAGTCAACAGGTTGGGCAATTTGAGCTTCCTTTCTTGTGCAGCATATAAATAATTTGTGCTGAGATTAACCGAATTTTGGCAAATGCGTCGGCGCCGGCCCAAAAAACGCCGCGTCGCCAGCGTCCGTCCCGGGCAACGGGGACGGCGCTTCGGTCAGGAATTCGCTTGATAGTTTAACAAACTGCGGGGGGATCTGGCGCGCTGCCGGGTCAAGCTTTGCGCAGGTGGCGGCCGTCAGCCCAGGCGGGCGCCGCTGACCCGTTCGATGCCGGCCAGGTCGCGCCAGCTTTGCACTTTGTTGTAGCCGGCGTCGGCCAGCAAGCCGCGCACGGAAGCCGCCTGGTCGTAGCCGTGCTCCATCAGCAGCCAGGCGCCCGTCGCCAGGTGGCGCGCGGCGCCGGAGACGATGGTGCGCAAGGCTGACAAGCCGTCCGCGTGGTCGGTCAGCGCGCCCGTCGGCTCGAAGCGCAGATCGCCTTCGGCCAGGTGGCGGTCGCCGCTGGCGATGTAGGGGGGATTGGAGACGATCAGGTCAAACTTTTCCGTGCCCAGCGCTTCGAACCAGTCGCTGGCCATGAAGGTGATGTTGACGCCGTTGGCGCTGGCGTTGCGGCGCGCCACGGCCAGCGCCGCGCTGCTCACGTCCAGGGCCGTGACGACGGCGTCGGGCCGCGTGTGCGCGAGCGCGACGGCGATGGCGCCGCTGCCCGTGCCCATATCGAGCACCCGTCCGCCCGGTGGCAGGCGCTCGAGCGCCAGTTCCACCAGCACTTCCGTGTCGGGGCGGGGGATCAGCACGGCGTCGTTCACTTCGAACGGCAGGCCGAAAAATTCGCGCTGGCCGACGATGTAGGCGATCGGCTCGCCCTGCAGGCGGCGCGCCAGCAAGCTGGACAGCCGTTCCGTTTCGTTGGGAGTGAGTACGCGCTCCGATTGCGTGATCAGGCTCACGCGCGACAGGCCCAGTGCGTGGCCCAGCAAAATGCGGTTGTCGAGCGGATCGAGCAGCGGACGGATTTGCAGGGCGCCGACAGTGCTGCCGGCGGGAATCAAGGTTTCTGGCATGGTGCTTTCAATTATTTCTGACGGCGCAGCAAGGTCCACAGCATGGCGATGGCGAAGATGGCGAACCAGGCGAAGGCCCATTGCGGGATCGACAGGCCGAAAAACGGCTCGCCGGCGCTTTCGCAGGCGCCGTACGATTCAAACATGAAGGGCATGAGTTCGGCCGTGAAGACCTTGTTCAGCGCCGTTTCCACCGGATCGATGCCGCACGAGAAGCCGGGGTTGGCCAGCACGTACAAATGCTTGGCGCCCACGCCCAGGCCGCCAAGGGCCGCCAGCAAGCCGACGCTGGCGCCGATTTTTGGCCGGTTGGCCACCGCGCCAGCCAGGCAGGCGATGCCGATGGCGAGGAACAAGTAGCGCTGGATCACGCACAGCGGGCACGGCGCCATGTTCATGGCATGCTGCAAATACATGGCCACGCCCAGCATCAGGAAACACAGGGCGGCGGTCAACAGGAGGACGGTGCGTGAATTTTTCATGGGCGACACGGTGAGGTGGATGGAATCGAGCTGGTCATTTTCGCACAAGGGCCGATTTTTATTGCTTAGCCGCTACTTAAAGCTGTCGGCTTACGCGCTGAGCGCTAAGCCGACCTGCAAATCGCGGCGCAGGTTTACTTAGGTCGGCTTAGCGCAGCGTAAGCCGACGCAACGGCGCCAGCGTTTAATCGCCCAGGGCAGCCAACAGTTCCGCTTGATGTTCCGCCGCCAGCGCATTCGTCAACTCCGTCAAATCCCCATCCATGATGAAGTCGAGCTTATATAACGTCAGATTGATGCGGTGGTCCGTCAGCCGGCCTTGCGGGAAATTATATGTGCGGATGCGCTCGCTGCGGTCGCCCGAGCCAATCAGGCTCTTGCGCGTGGCCGCTTCCTTCGATTGCTGTTCGCGCAGCTGCACGTCCTTGATGCGCGCGGCCAGCACTTTCATCGCTTGCGCCTTGTTCTTGTGCTGGCTGCGGTCATCCTGGCATTCGACCACGATGCCGGTCGGCAAGTGGGTGATGCGCACGGCCGAATCCGTCTTGTTGATGTGCTGTCCGCCCGCGCCCGAGGCGCGGTAGGTATCGATGCGCAGATCGGCCGGGTTGATGTTGACGTCTTCGACTTCATCGGCTTCCGGCATCACGGCCACCGTGCAGGCGGACGTGTGGATGCGCCCTTGCGTTTCCGTGGCCGGCACGCGCTGCACGCGGTGGCCGCCCGATTCGAATTTCAGTTTCGAATACGCGCCATTGCCCACCACGCGCACGATCACTTCGCGGTAGCCGCCCAGGTCGGAGTCGGACGAGGACACGAGTTCCACCTGCCAGCGGTTGCGCTCGGCAAAGCGCGTGTACATGCGTAATAAATCGCCGGCGAACAGGGCCGATTCGTCGCCGCCCGTGCCGGCGCGAATTTCCAGGAAGATATTGCGCTCGTCATTGACGTCCTTCGGCAGCAGCATGGTCTGCAGTTCGCGCTCGAGCCGCGCCATGGTGGTTTTCGCCGCCTCGATTTCTTCCTGGGCGAATTCCTTCATGTCCGGATCGCCGAGCATCTCTTGCGCCGTCGTAATATCGTTGCCGGCTTCCTGGTAGGAACGGTACAGGGCCACCAGCGGGCCCAGTTCGGCGTGCTCGCGCGTCATCTTGCGGTAGCTGTCCATGTTCGACGTGGCGTCCGGATGCATCAGCAGTTCGTCGAGTTCGACCAGGCGGTTCGCCAGTTGATCGAGTTTGGCCAGCATGGATGGTTTCATAGCGATTCGCGGTAAAGAGTGTAGGGATGGTGCGGGTTCTGCAACTACGGCAGGCGGGCAGGGGTGGCCGCGCGCGGGCGGCCGGCGGGGCTGCGCTAACGGCGGGGGCGGAACAGTTTTGGCAGCAGGGTGACCAGCTGCTTGCGCTCGTCGCCTTGCGCGTGGTGCAGCGCCTGCTGCGGGCCGTGCAGGAACTTGGCCGTCAAGCCTTTCGACAGCGCTTCGAGGACGGCGTCGATGTCGGCGCCCTTGGCCAGCATCTTGCGCGCCCGTTCCACTTCCATCAGGCGCAACGATTCGCTGTTTTCATGCAAATGCTGGATGACGGGCACCATGGCGCGGTCGTCGACCCAGCTCATGAACGATTGCACGCGCGTCTCGATGATGGCTTCGGCTTGCGCCACGGCCGCTTGCCGGCTTTCCAGGCCCGTCTGCACGACCTTGCCCAGGTCGTCGACCGTGTACAGGAAAACGTCGTTCAAACGGCCCACTTCCGCTTCGATATCGCGCGGCACGGCCAGGTCGACCATGAACATGGGCTTGTGGCGGCGTGCCTTGATGGCGCGCTCGACCAGGCCCAGGCCCAGCAGCGGCAACGATGACGCCGTGCACGAGATGACGATGTCGAACTGGTGCAGCTGCTCCGGCAAATCGGCCAGGCGGATGGCCTTGCCGTTGAAGCGGTGCGCCAGCTCCTCGCCCCGTTCCATGGTGCGGTTGGCAATGGTGATGCTTTTCGGATTTTGCGCCGCAAAGTGCGTGGCGCACAATTCGATCATTTCGCCGGCACCGATGAACAGCACGTTCTGCTCGGCGATCTTGTCGAAGATGCGCTGCGACAGGCGCACGGCGGCGGCCGCCATGGACACGCTGTGGGCGCCGATTTCCGTGCTGCTGCGCACTTCCTTGGCCACGGAAAAGCTGCGCTGGAACAACTGGTGCAGATACGTGCCCAGGCCGCCCGCCTCGTCGGCCGTGCGGATCGCATCCTTGATCTGCCCCAGAATCTGCGTTTCGCCCAGCACCATCGAATCGAGCCCGGAGGCGACGCGGAAGGTGTGGCGCACGGCATCGTGCTGCGGCAGCATATACAAGTGGGGGCGCAGCTCGCTGTAATTGAGCTGGTGGTAGTCGGCCAGGAAATGCGCGCCCGCGTCGAGCGGATTGGGCACGTGGCTGGCCGCATACAGCTCGGTGCGGTTGCACGTCGACAGGATGGCCGCTTCGTCGTTGTCGCGCAAGTCGATGCGCTGGAACCAGGTGCGCGCCGCCATCACCGCCGAACCCAAGTGCTCAGGCGCAAACGCCAGCTGTTCGCGAAGCGACACTGGGGCGGTGGTATGGTTGAGGCCGACGGCGAGCAGTTGCATTTCAGGGCTGTTGGGGTGACTTATGCCGACATTATAGCGCTTTGTGCCCGCGCTTTGAGCAGGTCAGCCGTTTGCCGCCGTTCAGCCGCCCAGTTTTTCGAGGCGATAACCGTAGCTGTAGACGGGCACGAGCCTGTAGCCGTGTTCCGGTTTCAGCTGCAGCTTGTTGCGCACGCGCGAGACGTGGGTATCCATGGTGCGCGAGGGCAGGGCCGTGTCGCGCTGCCACACGGCTTCGTGGATGTAGGCGCGCGACAGGGGACGGCCAAGGTTGCGGAAAAACAGCAGCGCCAGGGCAAATTCCTTGTGCGTCACGTCGAGCACTTCGCCATCGCGCAGCAGGCGGCCGGGGCGGGTTTCAAACGTGTATGACCCGAACTGCAAGTATTCGGCGCCATTCTGGGCCGGGTAGGCCACGCGCAACAGCGCCTGGGTGCGCAAGGTCAGTTCGCTGCGCCGCAGGGGCTTGATCATGTAGTCGTCGGCGCCGGCCGTCATGCCCGCCACCACGTCGTCTTCGCCGGAACTGTTGGTCATAAACAACACGGGCGCCTTCGGCGCCAGTTTTTCGCGGGCACGGCGCAAGACTTCCGCACCGTCCAGATCGCTCACATGCCAGTCGAGGATGAGCATGTCGCAACTGTCCTTGCGCAGTTGCCCCAGCATTTCCTTACCACTCTGAAACTCGTGGCAAGCGTGGCCGGCGGCGGTGAGCACCTGGCAGATCAGCTCTGCCTGGCTATGGTCGCTATCGAGTACGGCAATTCGCATAATTGGCTGGAGTGTGTAGCAACAAACAGACGGTCTGCTCTGCTTATCGTAATGTTAAGGAATGCTCAAGTGAAATATAACAGAGATTGCAACTGTGTCCAGTGAAATCGGAGGGCAGAGCCTTTACGTTACACTTGTTCATCTACCCCCTACTGTGGAGAAGCGGCCATGTCAGACAAGAGCACTACGGATTGGACACTGATACCGGCCAGTCGTGCGGAAATCGAGCAAGTGCGCGAGCGTTGCCGGCGCCTGGTGCAGCGGCGCGCCATGATGTCGGCGGGCGCCTCGGCCATTCCCATTCCCGGCGTCGACCTGATGTCCGACGTAGGCCTGTTTTCCATGCTGATCAACGATATCAACCACGAATTCGGACTCACGCCCGAACAGATCGAGCGTCTGAACCCGCAGTTCAAGATGATGGCCTACCGCGCGGCGGTGGGCATGGGCGGCATGCTGGTGGGAAAGCTGGTGTCGCGCGAACTGATCCTCCACCTGCTCAAGCGCAGTGGTGTCAAGATAGCCACCAAGCAGGTGGCGCGCTTCGTGCCGTTCGCCGGCCAGGCGGTGGCGGCAGCCATCGGCTACGCCGTGTTCCGCCAGATCGGCAACCAGCACGTGAACGCCTGCGCCGCGGTGGCGCAGGAATTGCTCACGGTGCGGCCGGATTAACTATTACGCGTCCGGCAGCACCACGTTGACGTCGAGCACTTCCAGGTTACCCTGGCGGTCCAGCGAAATCTTGATGTCGTCGGCGTTGACCTTGGTGTACTTGGAAATGACGGCGATCAATTCCTTGTGCAGGGCGGGCAGGAAGTCGGGACCATCGCGTCCGCTGCGTTCGCGGGCGATGATGATCTGCAGGCGTTCCTTGGCCGCGGTGGCCGTCTTCGGCTTGGGGGGGAAGAGGAAAGAAAGCAAGGCCATATCACTTCGCCCCAAAAATGCGCTGGAGTAATCCAGGCTTTTCATAGTTGGTAAAGCGCAACTCGACTTCTTCGCCGAGGAAACGCGAGACCACGTCTTCATAGGCTTGCGCCACGTCCGTACCCGTGAAATGGATGGCCGGGTTGCCCTGGTTCGAGGCGGCCAGCACTTGTTCCGATTCCGGAATGATGCCCACCAGCGGAATGCGCAGGATTTCCTGCACGTCCTGGTAGGACAGCATTTCATCCGATTCCACGCGTTTCGGCGAGTAGCGGGTGATCAGCAAATGTTCCTTGACCGGCTCGCCGCCCGTCTGCGCGCGGCGCGACTTGGCTTGCAGGATGCCGAGGATGCGGTCCGAATCGCGCACCGACGACACTTCCGGATTGGTGACGATGATGGCTTCGTCGGCGAACGTCAGCGCCATCAGCGCGCCATGCTCGATGCCGGCCGGCGAATCGCAGATGATGAACTCGAAACCCATGTTGATCAGGTCGTTCAACACGCGTTCCACGCCTTCTTCCGACAAAGCATCCTTGTCGCGCGTTTGCGACGCGGGCAGGATGAACAGGTTGTCGCAGTGCTTGTCCTTGATCAAGGCCTGGTTCAGGGTGGCCTCTTTATTGATCACATTGATCAGGTCGTAGACGACGCGGCGCTCGCAACCCATGATCAGGTCGAGGTTACGCAGGCCCACGTCGAAGTCGAGCACGGCTGTCTTGTGGCCGCGCATGGCCAGGCCAGTGGAAAAACTGGCGCTAGAGGTCGTCTTGCCGACACCGCCCTTGCCGGACGTCACAACAATAATTCTTGCCACAAATAATCCTTTTCAGATATCTCTTGAATTGTGCAGCTTAAGAGCGGTTCACGGGAGTGACCGGATTGACAGAGTGTATATCGATTCTGTCTCCAGCCAAACGAATTTGCGCGGGTCCGCGCGCCATTTCCGCAGGGAAACCATCCTCGAACGTGCGGTACACGCCGGCGATCGAGACCAGTTCCGGTTCCATCGCCAGCGCGAAGATGCGCGCCTGGGGATTGCCCGAGGCGCCGGCCAGCGCGCGGCCGTACAGCGAGGAATATACGTGGATGCTGCCGTCGGCGATGATTTCGGCGCCATTGTTGACGACAGCGGTGATGATCAGGTCGCAGCCGCGTGCATAAATGCGCTGGCCGGCCCGCACGGGTGTGTCGATCACCATCACCTGGGCGTCTGCGCCCGACTGTGCCGCCGCCGTGGGCGTATCCTTGGGGCCATCCTTGGGCGGCGCATCGTCGCGCGTCTTGCCGCTGTCGAGGCTCAAGCCTTGCGCCAGGATGGCATCATGCATGTCGGCCGGCGCATTGCGCACGGCCACGGCATTCAAACGGTATTTTTTCAGCAGGGCCACGAGGGCGGCCCAGTCGATGGGCACGCTGCCGGGCGGCAAGGCGGCCACGTCCAGCACGGCCAGGTCGTCCTCGAAAAAGTCGGCCACGCCTCCCGTCATGTCGCGCAAGGCGGCATCGAGGGCCTGCGTATCGGCGCTATGCATGATGGCGGAGACAGCAACGACGGTGGAAATCTTGATTTCGATAGGCTTCTGCGACGGGCTTTTGGACATAAACATTTATCAAAGTGAAACTGCGGCAGGCCAGATGTTCCGTACGGCAACAATGGGAGCAGTAAATTTCTTGCATTCTACTGCAAAAAAATCGGCGTCAGGGGCCTGGCGCATGCTATTCCGCAGGGCAACACCTACTTCATGTCAAAAAAAACGGACGGCGCCCCGGAAAACCGGTGCGCCGCCCTGAAAGCAGCCCTGCATGCGGCCTGGGTCGGCTTATGTCATGCCGCCGCGCGCATCTGCCGCGCCGCCGCGACCATATTCTTTAAAGCCGCTTCCGTTTCCACCCAGCCCCGCGTTTTGAGGCCGCAGTCCGGGTTGACCCATAAATGGGCCGCTGGAATCACGGCGCTGGCTTTTTGCAGCAATGCCACCATGTCGGGTGTCGAGGGGATGCGCGGCGAGTGGATGTCGTACACGCCGGGGCCGATTTCGTTCGGATATTGAAATTGGCCAAAGCCCGTCAGCAGTTCCATGTCCGAGCGGCTCGTCTCTATCGTGATCACGTCGGCGTCCATGGCGGCGATCTGCGGCAGGATGTCATTGAACTCGGCATAGCACATGTGGGTGTGGATCTGCGTCGCGTCGCTGACGACGGACGCGGCGATGCGGAAGGCGCGCGTGGCCCAGGCCAGGTAAGTATCCCACTGGCCGCAGCGCAGCGGCAAGCCTTCGCGGATGGCAGGCTCGTCGATCTGGATGATGCCGATGCCGGCCGTTTCCAGGTCGGCCACCTCGTCGCGAATGGCCAGGGCGATCTGCAGCGCCGTGGTGGCGCGCGGCTGGTCGTCGCGCACGAACGACCATTGCAAGATCGTCACCGGCCCCGTCAGCATGCCCTTTACCGGTTTGTGCGTCAGGCTTTGTGCGTGCACCGTCCAGGCCACCGTCATGGCGGCCGGGCGCTGCACGTCGCCATAGATGACGGGCGGCTTGACGCAGCGCGAGCCGTACGATTGCACCCAGCCGTGACGCGTGAAGATAAAACCATCCAGTTGCTCGCCGAAGTATTCGACCATGTCGTTGCGTTCCGCTTCGCCATGCACGAGCACGTCCAGGCCCAGTGCTTCCTGGCGGCCCACGGCGTGGGCGATTTCGGCGCGCATCTGCTGTTCGTAATCGGCGATGGCCAGTTCTCCCCGCTTGAAACTCGCGCGGGCGGCGCGGATGGCCGTCGTCTGCGGGAAGGAACCGATGGTTGTCGTCGGGAAGTCGGGCAACTGGAAACGCGCACGCTGCACGGCCTGGCGCAGCGGGAAGCTGGAATCGCGGCGGTCCACGGTGGGCGTCAGCGCTTGCAGGCGCTGCGTCACCGATGAACGGTGCACGCGGGCGCTGGCGCGGCGGCTGGCAATGGCCAGACGAGACACAGCTAGTGCGGCCTCATCGGGATGGCCCGTCAGCGCGTCCTTCAGCAGCGCAATTTCTGCCAGTTTTTCCGTGGCGAACGCCAGCCAGGTCCGGATTTCACCGTCGAGTTCCGTTTCCGCTTCCAGGCTGAACGGCACGTGCAGCAAGGAGCACGACGGCGCCAGCCACAGCTGGCCATTGCGCTTGGCCGCCAGCGGCTGCAGCACGACCAGGGCCGCGTCAAGGTCGGTGCGCCAGATGTTGCGCCCGTCGACGATGCCGATCGACAAGACTTTATGCGCGGGCAGCCAGTCCGTGACACTGATCAGTTCATGCGGCGCGCGGATGCCGTCCACGTGCAGGCCGGCCACGGGCAGGCGGCATGCCAGGCTGAGGTTTTCTTCCAGCGGCGAGAAATACGTGGCCAGCAGGATATTGATACCTACCTGGTTCAGCTGCCAGTAGGCGCTCTCGAAGGCGCTGCGCCACGTGGTGGGCAAGTCCAGGCCCAGGATCGGTTCGTCGACCTGCACCCACGCCACGCCTTGTTGTTTCAGACGGTCGAGCAGGGCGCCGTAGACGGGCAGCAATTGTTCCAGCAGGGACAGGCGGTCGAAGCCGTGTGTCTTTTCCTTGCCCAGCCACAGGAAGGTGAGGGGGCCGATCAGGGCCGCCTTGACCTGGTGGCCCAGCGCCTGCGCCTCGGCCACTTCCGCCAGCAGGCGCTCGCAAGCGAGAGAAAACCGGGTCTGCGGCGACAATTCGGGCACCAGGTAATGGTAATTGGTGTCAAACCACTTGGTCATTTCCAGCGCGGCAGTGCCTGCTGCGTGTGCATGGCCGCAGTCCGCGTGCTCCGCATGCGTGCCGGTCTCTGCACCGCGCGCCATCGTGAAATAGCGCGACAGCGGCGACTGCTCTGGCGCAAAGCTGAAACGGGGCGGTTCGCAGCCCAGCAGCTGGATATGGTTGGCCACCTGGTCGTAAAAGGCGAAGTCGCCCACGGTAACGTAGTCGAGCCCTGCATCGCGTTGCAGCGCCCAGTGGCGCGCGCGCAATTGCCGGCCCGTCGCTTCCAGCGCTGTTTCGGACAGCTCGCCGCGCCAGTGGCTTTCCAGCGCCAGTTTCAGTTCGCGCGCGGCGCCGATACGGGGAAAGCCAAGGATGTGAGTATGAATGCGCATGATGTCATCGAGATTTAATGTGAATGCGCTAGAGTGTGCGGCAACTTGGTCTATAATCAAAACGAAACATTTTGACGAGTAGCATGAAAATAATTCACGTACAGCCACCAATTTCCCGATGCTAGAAATCCGCCACCTGCGCACCCTGAGTGCCCTGCGTTCGTCCGGCAGCCTGGTGCGCGCCGCGCAGCTGCTCAACCTGACCCAGTCGGCCCTGTCGCACCAGATCCGTTTGCTCGAAGAGCGCTACAAGGCGCCCCTGTTCGAGCGCAAGTCGATGCCGATCGCTTTTACGGCCACCGGCAGCCGGCTGCTGGAGCTGGCCGACAAGCTGCTGCCCGAGATCGAACTGGCCGAGCGCGACGTGGCGCGCCTGTCGCAGGGCGACCAAGGACAGTTACGCGTGGCGCTCGAATGCCATACCTGCTTCGATTGGCTCATGCCCGTGATGGATGCGTTCCGCCAGCGCTGGCCGGAAGTGGAAATTGATCTTGTTTCCGGCTTTCACAGCGAACCGGCCGACTTGCTGCGCTCGGGCGAGGCGGACCTGGTCATCGGCTCGCCGTATGGCCCCGATTTCACCGTGTTCCCCCTGTTCCGCTTTGAAATGCTGGTGGTGATGGCGCAGAAGCACCGGCTGCAGGCGCAGCGCCGGCTGGCGGCGGTCGACTTTACGGGCGAGACCTTGATTACCTATCCCGTGCCGGAAGAACGCATCGATCTGATCCGCGAAGTGCTCAAGCCCGCCGGCATCCAGTTTGAGCGCCGCACAGCCGAATTGACGGTCGCCGTGCTGCAGCTGGTGGCAAGCCGGCGCGGCATCGCCGCCTTGCCGAACTGGGCCATCAAGAATTACGTCGATTACGATTATGTGGTGGCGCGCCCGGTAGGCGAGCACGGCCTGTGGAGCGATTTGTATGTATCCGTGCCCGAGCAGTTGCAGGACAAGGCATACGTGCGCGATTTCGTCAGTGTGATACGCGAGCAGTGCGCGGCCTCGCTCGATGGTATCAAGTTGTTGTCCTGATCAACGTTGAGTTGGAAACAAACCAACAGGAATGTTTGATAAATATCAAGGTTTAGCAATGAACCACCGCTTACAGTTGAGCACTGTGCGGCGCAACATGGCGCTGCCTACTCTTTGGGGAGGAACGACATGTTTTCATTTTCCGAACAATGGGCACTGGCCGGCAAGGCCGTGGTGGAAGCACAATTGGTCAGCGCGCAAGCGTATGCCCAGGCCGCCGTCGATAGCGGCGCCAGCGTGCTGGACTTGCAGCTCGATGCGGCCCGCACGGCGCTGGCAGCCGCTACGGTGGCGGGCAATCAGCTGCTGTCCGTGAAGGACCCGCAAGCGCTGCTGCAACTGTCGCGCACACAGTCGCAACTGGCCATCGAGCGCATCGGTGCATATGGCCGCCAGGCAAAGGATGTTGCCCAAGAAACCCAAGAGAAATTCGACACTGTGACAAAGGGTGAGTTTGCTGCATCGCGTCAAAAATTTGGCGAGCTGTTGCAAGTGGTAAAGCAAACCCCCGTACCCCTGATTATTCCCTTCAATAATTTTCTAAAAACCACTTTCGGCAGCGCCGATGAAGGGTATGATAAAAATAAAAACACGCGTCCTGCGCCCCAGGCGTAAGCGTTTTGCGGCCCGGCAGCGGCTATCCGCCGCGCCAGGCCGTCCGCCAGTACCGCAAGCAGGCTGTCATCGCCGCCGCCAGCGGTGCGGCGCTGGAACTGCGGCGCATGCCGCGCTAGAATGAAACGCAGCTTGCTGTGTCTTTCCGAATTCTCATTGGATTCTATTAACACCTTGACCTTGGCCCTCGTGGCCTGCATATCGGAGAAATAAATGGATGATGTCGTAATCGTGGCCGCTGGCCGTACCGCAGTCGGCAAATTCGGTGGCAGCCTGGCCAAGATTCCTGCGTCCGAACTGGGCGCGCATGTAATCAAGGGCTTGATGGCACAAACTGGCATCGACCCGAACCTGATCGGCGAAGCGATCCTGGGCCAGGTGCTGACAGCTGCCGTCGGCCAGAACGCCGCGCGCCAGGCCGTCATCAAGGCTGGCCTGCCCAGCGCCATCCCGGCATTTACCATCAACAAGGTTTGCGGCAGCGGCCTGAAGGCCACGCACCTGGCGGCGCAAGCGATCAAGTGCGGCGACGCCAACATCATCATCGCCGGCGGCCAGGAAAACATGAGCGCTTCGCCACATGCGATGAACGGCTCGCGCGACGGTTTCCGCATGGGCGACTTCAAGATGATCGACACCATGATCGTCGACGGCCTGTGGGACGTGTACAACCAGTACCACATGGGCATCACGGCGGAAAACGTCGCCAAGAAATACGAAGTGACGCGCGCCGAGCAGGATGAATTCGCGCTGCAGTCGCAACTGAAAGCGGAAGCGGCGCAAAAAGCGGGCAAGTTCAAGGATGAAATCCTGCCGCTGGAAATCGCCAATAAAAAAGGCACCGTCGTCTTCGACAGCGATGAATACATCAAGCCCGGTTCGACCCTGGAATCGCTGTCCGGTCTGCGCCCCGCGTTCGCCAAGGACGGTACTGTTACCGCCGGCAATGCGTCGGGCCTGAACGATGGCGCCGCCGCCGTGATCATGATGTCCGCTTCGCAAGCGAAAGAACTGGGCTTGAAGCCGCTGGCGCGCATCAAGGCTTACGCGTCGTCGGGCCTGGACCCGGCCGTCATGGGCATGGGCCCCGTCTCTGCCTCGCGCTTGTGCTTGAAAAAAGCCGGCTGGACGCATGAAGAGCTGGACCTGATGGAAATCAACGAAGCGTTTGCCGCGCAAGCGATTGCCGTCAACAAGGAAATGGGCTGGGATACCAGCAAGATCAACGTGAACGGCGGCGCGATCGCCATCGGCCATCCGATCGGCGCGTCCGGCGCGCGCATCCTGGTCACCCTGATCCACGAAATGATACGCCGCGACGCCAAGAAAGGCCTGGCAGCACTGTGCATCGGCGGCGGCATGGGGGTCGCTTTAGCGATCGAGCGGGATTAAGTAGCTGGCACCGCACCCAAGCTACTGCGCGGCGCGCTTTGCGGCCTGCGATGCTCACCGTGCTAGAGCACGGTTGCGCTTCTTAGCCACAAATCATCGCCGCTCGCTACGCTTGGATACGGTGCGGTACGGCGCTGTGGTTCAACGGTTGTGGACTACTTTCACTAAATAATTAACTTTTTAGCAATAGAACGACACTGAGGGGATGAAAATGGCAAGAGTTGCATTGGTAACTGGTGGCATGGGCGGTCTGGGCGAAGCGGTGTGTTTCAAGCTGGCGGCGCTCGGCTATCGCGTGGTGACCACATATTCCCCAGGCAATCCGAAGGTCGCGGAATGGCTGGCGACGACGAAGGACATGGGTTACGACTTCAAGGCGTATCCGTGCGACGTGGCCGACTACGATTCGGCAGCTGCCTGCGTGGCGGCCGTGGAAGCGGAAATCGGTCCTGTCGACGTGCTGGTGAATAACGCCGGCATCACGCGCGACATGACGTTCAAGAAGATGGACAAGCCGAACTGGGATGCCGTCATGAGCACCAACCTCGATTCCGTCTTCAACATGACCAAGCCTGTCTGCGACGGCATGGTGGAACGCGGCTGGGGCCGTATCATCAATATCTCGTCCGTCAACGGCCAGAAGGGCGCCTTCGGCCAGACCAACTATTCGGCCGCGAAAGCCGGCATGCATGGTTTCACCAAGTCGCTGGCGCTGGAAGTGGCGCGCAAGAACGTCACCGTCAACACGATCTCGCCAGGCTACATCGGCACCAAGATGGTCATGGCGATTCCACAGGAAGTGCTCGACAGCAAAATCATCCCGCAAATTCCGATGGCGCGTCTGGGCAAGCCGGAAGAAGTGGCCGGCCTGGTGGCCTACCTGGCTTCCGATGAAGCGGCGTTCGTCACGGGCGCCAACATCTCGATCAACGGCGGCCAGCACATGTCGTAATCGTTGTTGAGGTAAAAAAGAGAGACAGCTTCGGCTGTCTTTTTTTATGCTTGCCAGCAAAACAAGGGGATGGCCGGATTTGCCTTAAAATCAGCATTTCTTCACTGCATCATTTCCATGACCCTTGTTCCCGCCTTGCGCCGCGCCAGCGTGGCCGCCATCCTTTTCCTGGGCGCCGGCGCGGCCCAGGCCAGCGTTGCGTTTCACGTCACGGTAACCACCGAACGCGTCAACCAGCCCGGCGTGAAAACCAGCCTGCCCGCGCGCACCACGCAGGAAAGCGATGTCGTGCTGGGCCCGCATTACCTGAGCGTGCGCGATGGCAAGGCCTTGTCGGTGTTGGACTTTGCCACGCGCCGCCGCCACGTCATCGATATGGCGGCGTCTACCTACGACACGTATTCGCTGTTCGACGTGGCGGGTTTTCGCGTCTTCGAGCTGCGCCACCGGCAGGGGATCGCCGGCATCTTGAAGGCGGGCGGCCTTGAGCAGCACGCAACGCTGCCCGTGTATGAGGAGCAAGCTTTGTCGGTGCTGGGCAACAAGCGGCGCGGCGCGCTGCAGCCCCAGCTGCTCGATGGGGCCGTGCTGTGGTCGCTCGATAAGCAGCCCCTGCTGCGCCTGGGCATTGCCGGCAGCCCCGTCAGCGGCGACGATGCGACGGCGTTTGCCCAGTATGTGCGCTACACCTGGGGCGGCCACCCGCTGGTACTGAAGCTGCTGGCCGACGGCAAGCGCATTCCCGCCGACTTCACCTTGCACTACGAGGAAGTGGGCGGCAAGGTCGCGCGCCATTTTCGCGTCAGCGCCATGACGGCGGGGGCGCCCGCCGCCTATTCGCTGGCCGCCTACCGGCTACGCCCGCTGGCGGCCGACGCGCCGCCGCTCGAAAGAGTGCTGGCGCAGGCGGGGTCGCTGCCGCCGTTGAGCCCCCAGGCGCATCCGGCGCTGCGGGCTGAGGCGGAGCGCCTGTTTGCGGCAGACAAACCCTTCGAGGCTTTCTTGACCATGCTGGAAGACCATTTTTCCACGGGCGCGCTGGTCGAAAAACTGTCGCTCCAGCAGCAGCGGGCCATGCAGGAGTGCCAGCCCATCCACGATTTGACGCGGGGATTGCAGGCCAAGGACAAGGAGGGCATCGCGGACGCGCTGGCCACCGTGCAGGAATTGAGGAAGCAAACGGGAATGGAGCAGCCCGTGCTGGCCTTGTTCGAGGGGAATTTACGCGCCAAGCTGGGAAAATGGCCGGAAGCGACGGCCTTGTATCTGCAAGTGCTGCAGGCAAAGCCGCAGATGGCGGCCGTGTATCAGGATCTGGGCGACGCCTTGCTGGCGCAATTCGATGCGCCAAATGCCTGGCGCAGCTGGGATGCGGGCCGGGCCATGGCGCCGTCGCTGCGGCAATTTCGCAAGGTCAACGACCTTGAGCGCAGCCTGCTGAACGATTATCCTGCCTTCTTTGCCGACGCTAAAGCAGCTCAGCCCAGCACCAGCCGTCCGGCCAGCAGCACGAAGACGGAGGGCAGCACGAACTTGCCGTAAGGCGAAGGCTTGCCGCGCAGGCGGCGCGCCAGGCGTGCGGCCAGCACGGCGTAGATGGCGTCGAACAGCAAGCCCATCAGCACCAGGACGGCGCCCAGGCGCAGGTATTGCATGCCGACCTGTTCGCTGCCGGCGACGAATTGCGGCAGGAACATGCTGCAAAACAGCAGTGCCTTCGGATTAAGCAGATTCGTCAGGAAGCCGCGCACCAGGCTGGCGCGGGCGCTGTGCGCCGTGGCGGGGGTGGCTTCTTCCGGCGCCGTTTTGTTCGACAGGGCCGACTGCAGCAAGCGCAGCGCCAGGTACAGCAGGTAGGCGGCGCCCGCCCATTTGACCCACTGCAAGGCTTGCGGATGCGTCACCATCAATGCCGCCAGGCCCGCGCCCGACAGCGCCACGTGGACGGCGCGCGCGCCGGCGATGCCCAGCGCCGTCACCAGCGCCGTGGCCACGCCGCGCGCGGCGCCCGTGGCCAGCACCAGCGCCATGTCGGGACCCGGTAATAAAAAGGCGCCGGCCAGTGCCAGCAGGTACATCAGGAAGGTAGAATCGGACATGGGCCAGTCGAAAAGAAAGCGGGAGCATGCGCACGGTGCAGCCTGCTCGCCGGGCCCCATTATGTTCTTGCGGCGATGAAATGTGCTTGCTTTTCCTGCCCTGCATGCCCTAGTATTCGGGTAGATTCCACTCGTATAAAAACAAAAATTAGATGAAAATTTCAGAAGTTAGTCTCGACGCCACCGATTTGCAGATACTCAGGCTGTTGCAGGATGAAGGAAGGCTGTCGAATGCGCGCCTGGCCGAGCGCTTGAAACTGAGCGAAACCCCCGTCTGGCGCCGTCTGCGCCGTCTGGAAGAGGAAGGTTTTATTACCGGCTACCAGGCTTTGCTCAACCGCAAGAAGCTGGGCATCGGCCTGGTCGCGTTTGTCCGGGTCGTGTTTGCCAACCATGGCGGCGAGCAACCGTCGCAGTTCGAGCAAGCGATCGCGACGATTCCCGAAATTCTGTCGTGCCACAACGTGGCGGGCGAAGCCGATTATTTCCTGCAAGTGGTGGCGCGCGACCTGGAAGCGTATGGCGAATTCGTCTCGACGGTGCTGCGCCGCCTGCCTGGCGTGGCGGAAATCCAGTCCAGCCTGTCGATGCGTGAAATCAAGTCGTCGAACCGCCTGCCTTTGCTGCTGGCCTGAGGCGCCGGGCGCGCACTATAATTGGAACAGTTGCCAGGACTCGCGCCTGGCGCCCTGACCGCCACTCCAAGGACCGCCATGCCCGATTCCCTGTCTCCTTTGTTTCCCGCCCTGTCGCCGAACCGGCACGGCATGCTGGCGGTCGATGACATCCACACCATTTATTGGGAAGAGTGCGGCAACCCCGACGGCATTCCCGTGCTGTTCCTGCATGGCGGCCCCGGCGCGGGCCTGTCGCCGCAGCACCGCCGCTTTTTTGACCCGCAGCGCTACCGCGTGATCCTGTTCGACCAGCGCGGCGCCGGCAAGTCCACGCCGCTGGGCGAATGGCGCAACAACACGACGCAGTTGCTGATCGAGGACATCGAACGCTTGCGCGCCCAGTTCGGCATCGCCCAATGGCTGGTGTTTGGCGGCTCGTGGGGTTCGACCCTGGCGCTGGCGTATGGCCAGGCGCATCCTGAAGCCTGCCTCGGTTTCGTGCTGCGCGGCATTTTCCTGTGTACGCAGGCGGAAATCGACTGGTTCATCGAAGGCGTGCGCTGGTTCTACCCGGAACTGTACGCGGAATTCGCCGCGCCGATACCGCCGGAAGAGCGGGGCGACTTGCTGGCGGCCTATGTGCAACGCATCCTCAGCAGCGATCCTGCCGTGTACTGGCCGGCCGCGCGCGCCTGGAGCCGCTTCGAAGGGCGCCGCGTCTACCTGATGCCGCAGCCGGAAGATGCGCCGAACGATGCGCTGGACCTGGGCGTGGGCCGGCTCGAATCGCATTACATGGCCAATCTCGGTTTCTTCGAGGAAGACCAGCTGATCCGCAACATGGGGCGCATCGCGCATTTGCCGGCAGTCATCGTGCAAGGACGCTACGACGCCATCTGCCCGCCGCTGTCGGCCTACCGCCTGCAGCAGGCATGGCCCGGTGCGCAGCTGGAAATGATCCCGGACGCGGGCCATGGCGCGCTCGAGCACGGCATCGCTTCGGCGCTGGTGCGCGCCACCGAGCGCTTCGTGCCGGGGCGCGGCTTCGCATGAACTTGCAACATGCCGGTTGGCAAAGCGGCCAGCCGGCGTGTGCCACCTGCTACACTATGGCCTGTGCTGGCGCCAGGGTCGGGCGCCGGTGTGAACCCACGACTTTTTATCCATGAACATACAGATCGGCGACATCGGCCATATCATCCAGCTGGCGATTGCGCCGGTTTTCCTGTTGACCGGTATCGGCACCATGCTGGTGGTGCTGACCAACCGCCTGGGCCGCATCATCGACCGCACGCGCGTGCTGGAAGACCGGCTCGACATCGGCTACAACGATTTCTATATGGATGAGCTCGATACCTTGTATCGGCGTACCCATTTGATCAATTATTCGATTTCGCTGAGCACGGCGTGCGGTTTCTTCGTCTGCGTCATCATCGCCATGCTGTTTTTGGGCGATATTCTGAACCTGACCCTGGACAGATACATCGCGGCCTTCTTTGTGCTGGCCGTGATTTGCCTGATCGGCTGTTTTATTTATTTACTGCGCGAAATTTATCTGGCCGCGACGGCCCAGCGCATCCGGCGCCATATCCGCCCGCCACGTTAAGCGGCGCGCCGGTTTACCCTACTATTGAAGAACGAGTCCAGCATGCACGATTACAAACGTCCCCCCACCCTGCACCGCTACGGCCAGCGCAGTGAACTCGAGCTGGCCCTGAGCCTGGGCCAGTTCCGCCTGGCGCCGGCGGGCAATTGTTTGACCCTGAGCTTTTCGCAAGTGTGGGACAAGCAACTGTTCGACCTGTTCGCCCCGGCCGACGCCTGTTTGATCATCCACAATACGGAAGAATTCGGCGAACGCCTGCACCGCGCCGTCCAGCGTACTTTGCCCAGCTGGGCAGGCATCGACGGCCTCGTCGAATATGGCCAGCGCGCCGCCCTGGGCGCCGCCTTCACCAAGACGCGCGCCGAAGCGCCCGAGCAGGAATGGCTGTTCGCCTGGCGCTCGATGCAGCCGCAGGCGAGCCTGAACCCCGTCACCGTGAAACTGGGCAGCCTGGAAAACTTCGCGGAAATCCGCGACCGCGACACGTATTTGGCGTAAGTTCAGCTCGATTTGTCGGCGTACTGGCTGTCGATGCGGGCCAGCACGGCCGCCATCATGCGCTCGATATCGCCGCGTATCATGGTCGTGCCCAGCATGCCGGGCACATAGAAGCCCGGCATCAGGCGGCTGGAAAAGACGATGCGCGTGCCGCCCGTCTCGGGCACGGGATATAAATTCCAGCGCGATTCGTAGTGCCGCATGTCGCCGGAGATCAGGGCGATATCGATGGACGTGAACGGCGTTTCCGTGGCCCGCACCACCAGGTGGATGGGGTGGTTCATGAACAGGAAGCGCGCCATGCCCTGCTGCTCGATGATGACTTCATTGCCGTTGCGCGACAGCACGCGACAGGAACTGAGGTCGGGCACGAATTCACTCATGCGCTCATAGGTGGTCAGGGTCTTCCACACGGACGCCGGCGGCGCCTGCACGCTGGCGCTGGCATCGACTTCATACATGCGCTGCCCGTCGACCTCGATGCGCTTGACCTCGACCTTGAGCTTGTCCAGGCGTATCGCCTGTGCCAGCGCGGTAGCGGGGACGGCGCACAGCATCAGCAGGCAGAGGAAGAGTCGCTTCATGCCAGCTAGCCTACGGGAAAGTACCGCCCGGCACAAGCTGTACCCATCGCCGGCCGCTGCGCCGGGCGATTTAGAACTCCCGGTCTAGAGAAAGTCGCTGCGGCGATCGGCAATGCTTGCTACCGTACGGCCTGCAACCACTTCTACCGGACCGATCACCATGACTGCCTATCCTCACCTGCTGGCCCCGCTCGACCTGGGTTTTACCACCTTGCGCAACCGAGTCATCATGGGGTCCATGCACACGGGCCTGGAAGACCGATTTTATCATTATGGCAAGCTGGCCGCCTTTTACCGCGAGCGGGCGCGCGGCGGCGTGGGGCTGATCGTCACGGGCGGCATCTCGCCGAACCGTCAGGGCTGGCTGCTGCCGTTTGGCGGCACCCTCAATTTCCTCGGCGACGTGCCCAACCACCGCAAAGTGACGCGCGCCGTGCACGAGGAGGGCGGCAAGATCGTCATGCAAATCCTGCATGCGGGCCGCTATGGCTATCAGCCGTTTGTCGTCTCGGCGTCGGCCAAGAAATCGCCGATCTCGCCATTCCGTCCCCGTCCCTTGAGCGAGCGGGGAATCGAACGCACGATCTGCGACTACGTGCGCTGCGCGCGCCTGGCGCAAAAGGCGGGCTACGATGGCATCGAGGTGATGGGCAGCGAAGGATATTTATTGAACCAGTTCCTGTGCGCGCGCACGAATCTGCGCCAGGACCGCTGGGGCGGCAGCATCGAGAACCGCATGCGCCTGCCCGTGGAAATCGTGCGCCGCATCCGCGCCGCCGTCGGCCCCAGCTTCATCATCATGTACCGCCACTCGCTGCTCGACCTGGTCGAGGGCGGCAATACCTGGGAGGACGTGGTAGCGGTGGCCAAGGCGCTGGAGCAGGCTGGCGTGACGATTTTGAATACGGGCTTCGGCTGGCACGAGGCAAGAGTCCCCACCATCGTCACCTCGGTGCCGCGCGCCGCGTTCGCTTCCGTGGCGGGCCGATTGCGCCGCGAAGTGACGATTCCCGTGGTGGCGTCGAACCGCATTAACATGCCGCATGAAGCCAACGCCATCCTCGAGCAGGGCGACTGCGACCTCGTGTCGATGGCGCGCCCGTTCCTGGCCGACCCTGATTTTGTCGCCAAGGCCGCGTCGGGACGCGCCGACGAAATCAATACCTGCATCGGCTGCAACCAGGCCTGCCTCGACCACACGTTCGCCAACAAGCGCGCCAGCTGCCTCGTCAATCCGCGCGCCTGCCATGAAACGGAACTCGTGTACGCGAAAAAGGCCGTGCCGCGCAAGGTGGCCGTCGTCGGCGCGGGCCCGGCCGGCTTGTCCGCCGCCTGCGTGGCGGCCGAATGCGGGCACGAGGTCACCCTGTTCGACAGCAGCGACAGCGTGGGCGGCCAGTTCAAGGTGGCCATGCAGATTCCCGGCAAGGAAGAATTTACGGAAACCATCCGCTATTTTGCGCGAAGGCTGGCGCTGCTGGACGTCAAGCTGCGCCTGGGCCAGCGCGTGACGCGCGAGCAATTGCTGGCCGGCGGCTATGACGATGTCATCGTCGCCACCGGCATCAAGGTGCGCCTGCCGGCCATTCCCGGCATCGACCATCCGAAAGTGCTGTCGTACCTCGATGTGCTGCAAAGCAAGAAGCCCGTGGGCGCGCGCGTGGCCATCATCGGCGCGGGCGGCATCGGTTTCGACGTGGGAGAGTATTTGCTGCACGACCCGGCGCACCCACTGCCGCCAGCCGTGGCGACCTGGGCGGGCGAGTGGGGCGTGGACTTGAACGCGGCGACCGGTGGCGGCCTGGTGCCGCCCGCGGCACCCCATCCCGTACGGCAAATCTTCCTGTTGCAGCGCAAGACGTCGAAAGTGGGCGCGGGGCTGGGCAAGACGTCGGGCTGGGTGCACCGCGCGGCGCTGGCGCGAAACGGCGTGGCCATGCTGGCCGGCGTAACGTACGACAAGATCGACGAGCAGGGCTTGCACATCACCGTTGGCGGCGAGCAGCGCCTGCTGGCGGTGGACAACGTGATCATCTGCGCCGGCCAGGACAGCTTGACGGAACTCATGCCGGAAACGGACAAGGACGGCAAGCCGCTTGCGGCAGGCGGCCCCCGTTTCCATAAGATTGGAGGCGCCGCGCTGGCGGCGGAACTCGATGCCAAACGGGCGATACGCGAAGGGGCGGAGCTGGCCGCCAGCCTGTAAAAAGAAAGCCTGCCGGCTGGGTAGCGGGCAGGCTTGCTGGACGGAAAGGGCGCTGGCTTAATGCCCGCCATGCCCCTTCTTCGCCGTCTCAAAACTTTGCAGCACGTGCTCGGCCATGCCATTGGCCAGCTCGTGCTCGCCAATAAACACCTTGCCCGCGTTTTCCGCGCGCAGCAATTCCGCCTCTTCTTCGCTGTGCGTGCGCACCACCGTCAGGATGGCGGGGTTCAGCGCGCGCGCCGTCTCGATCATGGCGCGCACGTGGAAGGTGTCGGGCGTGGCGATGACGAGCATGGTGGCGTGCGTGATGTGCGCCTGGATCAGCACGGCCGGTTCGCCCGCATTGCCGGCCACGGCGGGAATGCCCTGCTTGCGCAGCTGGTCGACGATTTCACGGTTTTCCTCGGCCACGACAAAGTGGATGCCCCGTTCCATCAGGGCGGCGGCGATGCGCCTGCCCACGCGGCCATAGCCGACGAGGACGATCTGGCCCGACAGTTTTTCCTGCGGCACGGTCATCGGCAGCTCGGCCAGCGGGTCCGTCGTGCGTTCGAACTTGCGCGCGAAGTCGCTGTTGCCGATCACGCGCAGCAGCGGCTTGGCCATGCTGAAGACGAGCGGGTTGAGGGCGATCGACAGGATGGCGCCGGCCAGGATCAGGCTTTGGCCTTCCTGCGGCATCAGGCCCAGGGACAGGCCCAGCGCGGCCAGGATGAACGAGAACTCGCCGATCTGCGCCAGGCTGGCCGAGACGATGATGGCCGTTTTCGGCGGATAGCGCAGCGCCATCACGAGCAAAAAGGCGGCGATCGACTTGCCGAAGATAATGATGGCGCACACGGCCAGCACTTGCAGGGGCTTGTCGATGAGGATATTCGGCTCGAACAGCATGCCGACGGAAACGAAGAACAGCACGGCAAACGCGTCGCGCAGGGGCAGGGATTCTTCCGCGGCGCGGTGACTGAGTTCGGACTCGCGCAGCACCATGCCGGCGAAGAAGGCGCCCAGCGCGAACGACACGCCGAACAGCTTGGTGGAAGCGTAGGCGATGCCGACGGCGGCGGCGATCACGCACAGGGTGAACAGTTCACGTGAGCCGGTACGCGCCACTTGCCACAAAATCCACGGGAACAGCTTGCGGCCGACGACCAGCATGAAGATGATGAAACCGGCCACTTGGCCCAGGGTCACGGCCAGGGTTTGCCACAGGCTGACGGCTTCGGCGCCAGGGGCGACCTTGCCGCCCAGCGCGCCGGCAAACGCCGGCAGCAGCACGAGGACCAGCACGGTGACGAGGTCTTCCACCACCAGCCAGCCGACGGCGATGCGGCCATTGAGCGAGTCGAGGATGCCCCGTTCTTCCAGCGCGCGCAGCAGCACCACTGTACTGGCCACGGACAGGGCCAGGCCGAAGATCAGCCCGCCACCGAGGGTCCAGCCCCACCAGTGGGCCAGGCCCATGCCCATCGCCGTGGCGACGCCGATCTGCAGGATGGCGCCGGGCAGCGCGATCTTGCGCACGTCCCACAAATCGTCGATGGAAAAGTGCAGGCCGACACCGAACATCATCAGCATCACCCCGATTTCCGCCAATTGTCCCGCTATTTCCGCATCCGCCACAAAACCGGGCGTGGCCGGTCCGATGATGATGCCGGCGGCCAGATAGCCGACCAGTGCCGGCAGTTTCAGGCGCGCGGCGATGAAGCCGAAGATGAGGCCAAACCCGAGGGCGGCGGCGATGGTGGTAATCAGGCTGATGTCATGGGGCATGCGTGTGGGGTTCCTTATGGGGACGTGCGGGTAGAAAAAGATGTTGCTCAGCGACCAAGTATAAACGCTTCAAAGCCCCTGCCGGAAAATTTCCTGCGGCTTTATTGCAAAAAACCTGTGCTATATCTTCGTCCAGGTGGCCGCGAACGCATGCCTATCCACCTTGAACATCGCCTAATTCAGGTATCAAACGATGTTACACCCATGCGCTCAGACCTTGCGCACGACCACGCAGCCGATAGAATAACCGGCGCCAAACGAGCAGATGACGCCGGTGCTGCCCGCCGCCATGTCATCCTGGTATTTATGGAAGGCGATGATGGAACCGGCCGACGAGGTGTTGGCGTAGGTATCTAGGATCACGGGCGCCTCATTGGCTTGCGCGTCGCGGCCCAGGATCAGGCGCGCGATCAGCAAGTTCATGTTCAGGTTGGCCTGGTGCAGCCAGTAGCGGGAGACTTGCGCCACTTCCACGCCGGCCTTGGCCAGGGTCGCCTTGATCATCTCGGCGGCCATCGGGCACACTTCCTTGAAGACCTTGCGGCCTTGCTGGCGGAACAATTTATCGGCCTGGCCCACGCCGGACTCGTCAAAACGGTTGAGGAAGCCGAAATTGTTGCGGATGGCGTTAGAGAAGCGCGTTTTGAGTTCCGTGCCGATGATCTCGAACTGGTGCTGCGACACGGCCGTGTCTTTCGCTTCGACGATGATGGCGGTGCAGGCGTCGCCGAAAATGAAATGGCTGTCGCGGTCGCGCCAGTTCAGGTGGCCGCTGGTGATTTCGGGATTCAGGACCAGCACGGCGCGCGCCTGGCCGCTTTGCACGGCGGCCACGGCTTGCTGGATGCCGAAGGTGGCGGACGAGCACGCCACGTTCATGTCAAAGCCATAGCCATCGATGCCCAGCGCATCCTGCACTTCCACGGCCATGGCCGGGTAGGCGCGCTGCATGTTGCTGCAAGCGACCAGTACCATGTCGATATCGGCTGGCGTGCGGCCGGCGCGGGCCAGCGCATCGCGCGCGGCGGCGACCGCCATTTCCGCCTGTAGCGACAGTTCGTCATCGCCCCGTTCCGGGATGCGCGAGACCATGCGCGCCGGATCGAGGATGCCTTCCTTTTCCATCACGAAGCGCGACTTGATGCCGGATGCCTTTTCGATGAAGGCCACGCTCGACAGGTCCAGCGCCGTCACCGTGCCTGCGGCGATCGCGTCGGCGTTGTCGGCATTGAACTTTTCCGCGTAGGCATTGAAGCAGGTGACCAGCTCTTCGTTGGAGATCGAAAATGGCGGCGTGTACAGTCCGGTACCGCTGATGACGACTTGTTTCATGGTTAAACTTTCAAATTTGGCAATCGACGTGGCGCCGATAAGTGAAGCAAATTTTACACAAACGGGCTCGACTGTAGAGAGTTTCGTGTTGCGGGGCAGGGCGATGTGTGGCGGAAGATTGATTTTTGTCGCGTGGAGCGGTGCTGGGGGTATTGCGTGTGATGGGGTCAGACCCGCCGGGTCTGACCCCAAACTGCTTACTTCTTCTGTTCTTTCTTGACGTCGGCCTGCACCACCACCGGTTCGGCCTTGGCCAGTTGCACCGGCAAGCCCTTCAGGTGATTGAGCGCCTGGTGCAACTGAAAATCGTCCTTGCTGCCAAATTCCAGCGGCTTGCGGGTCTTTTCCAGGGCGATGATGCGCAATTGCTCTTCCATCTCGTCGTTGACGGGGGCCGCCTTGGTACTTTCCTTGTCGCGGTCGTTGCTCAGGTGCTTGGTCAGGTCCGCTTCACGGATGCGCAAGCCGTTCAAGCCGTCGCCATCCGCATTTTCATCGACCAGCAGGTCGGGCACGATGCCCTTGGCCTGGATCGAGCGGCCATTCGGCGTGTAGTAGCGGGCCGTCGTCAGCTTGACGGCCGTGTCGGCTGTCAGTTGGCGGATGGTTTGTACGGAACCCTTGCCGAAGGTTTGCGTGCCGATGATGGTGGCGCGCTTGTAATCCTGCAGGGCGCCGGCGACGATTTCCGAGGCCGAGGCCGACCCCGTGTTGACCAGCACTACGAGCGGCACTTTCTTGATGGCGGCCGGCAATTTCGCCAGCGCGTCGCCTTCCGAGCGGAACGTATAGTATTCGGCGCGGCCGTAGAACACCTGTTTCGAGTCCGGCAGCTGGCCGTTGGTCGAGACGATGGCCGCGTCCTTCGGCAGGAAGGCGGCCGAGACGCCGATGGCGCCCTGCAGCACGCCGCCCGGATCGTTGCGCAGGTCGAGCACCATGCCCTTGATGTTCGGATCTTGTTGATATAGCGCCGTGATCTGCGCGGCCATGTCGTCGACGGTCGGTTCCTGGAATTGCGATACGCGCAGCCAGGCGTAGCCCGGTTCGACCATCTTCGCCTTCACGCTTTTTTGATGGATTTCCTCGCGCGTGATGGTGAAGGCCAGCGGCTGCGCTTCATCCTTGCGGGCAATCGTCAGCGACACCTTGGTGCCCGGTTCGCCGCGCATGCGCTTGACGTTGTCGTCGAGGCTGACGCCTTTCACGGGCTGACCATCAAGGCGGGTGATCAGGTCGCCAGCCTTGATGCCGGCGCGGTAGGCGGGCGAATCCTCGATGGGCGAGACGATCTTGATATAGCCGTCTTCGCTGAGGCCAATTTCAATGCCCAGGCCGACGAACTTGCCTTCGGAGCCTTCGCGCAGCTCGGCGTAGGCTTTCTTGTCCAGGTAGGCGGAATGGGGGTCGAGCGAGGCGACCATGCCGGAAATGGCGTCTTCCAGCAGTTTCTTGTCTTCCACCGGCTCGACGTAATCGGACTTGATCAGGCCAAACACGTCGGCCAACTGGCGCAACTCTTCCAGCGGCAAGGGCGGCTCGACGGTCTTTTGCGCCATGGCGGAAAATTGCAGCGACACGGCGACGCCGGCCACCACGCCCAGGCCGATCAAGCCGGTATTTTTGAGTTTGCCCATCATTGCACCTTTGCAGCTAGCGTGTCTTGCACAAGCGCCAGTCCCCGTGGAGCGGCGCTTTGTTGAAAGTATAGACCTGAATCTCTGCCGGCGTGGGCCGGCCGTGGAAAAAGCGTGCCTGGACCCAGTCTACGCGCGAAAACAGGGCTGCCAGCTTGCCATATGTTGCGGTTTTGTATGCGATGTATAGGGAGTCTTGAGGGGAGTAAGCATTTGTAAGAGTCGAAAAAAAGCGTGTGCGGCGGCCCTATAGTGGACTCGCATTCTCGACCCGAAGTGGTTTTGCCTGCGTCCGCGGACGCAGGCTTTTTTTTATCCGCGGGCTCCGGCTCATTTAGACTGGAGCTTCTTTCTTCCCGGCAGATAAAAAATGTTAACTGATTTGCAGGCACGTGTCTCGCTCGAAGCGCTGATTGAAAAGTATCTGAGGGGGCGGGATCCTGATGCCGGCCTGCTGATCGACATCGTTCAGGATCCGTCACGGCAAGTGCCGATTAGAGGCGTGCTCGAAGCTATCGGGCAGTTCAACAACACGCAGTTCACGCAACAGGAACTGGCGCTGATCGACGACCTGCTTTATCTGTATGGATAAACGCTGCATGCGCTGTTCCAGCCCACGCCATGCTCGCCGGACTGGACAATGAAAGCCCCTTGAGCCTGGCCGAACTGAGCGGCGCGTGCTACATTCCTGCAGCGCCTGGCGCGGAGGGCTATCCGCCCGCAGCTATCTGCCCGGTCTTTTTGACATGCCCCATAAGGACAATTCGTGAATCGCTATCTCTTGAGCAGTCTGACCCTGACCCTGTTGGCTGCGTTTGCCCATGCCGCCGAACCCGTATCCGCCGCTGCCGCCCCGACCGTGGCCCCAAGCGCCGCGCCTGCCGCCGCTGGCGTCGTTTCCGGCATCGATGTGCAGTACATCGACCCCGCCGTGCGCGTGCAGGACGATTTCTTTACCCATTTGAACGGCAAGTGGCTGGCGACGGCCGAGATCCCTGCCGACAAGTCGAGCTGGGGTTCGTTCGCCAAGCTGCGCGATGACACGACACCGCAATTGCGCGGCATCATCGAAGCGACGCAACAGGACAAAAACAAGAAGGCCGGTTCCGAAGCGCAGAAAATCAGCGACCTGTACGCCAGCTACATGGATGAAGCCAAGCTCGATGCGCTGGGCACGAAGCCGCTGGCCGGCGAACTGAACCGCATCCGCTCGCTGCGCGACAAGAAGGGCGTGCCGGCCCTGATCGCCCACCTGAGCCAGACGGGCGTGTCGACCCCGTACGCCGTCTATGTGGGCCAGGATGCGCGTGCCTCGACGAAATATGCGGCATATGTCAGCCAAAGCGGCCTGGGCATGCCAGACCGCGATTACTACCTGGAAGCCAAGCAGGCTGGCGTCAAGGAAAAATACCAGGCGCACGTGGAAAAAATGCTGGCCATGGCCGGCGACAAGAACGCCGCCGCCCGCGCCAAGGCTGTTGTTGCGCTGGAAACGGCCCTGGCCGAAGTGCAATGGACCAAGGTCGAGAACCGCGACCCCGTCAAACGCTACAACAAGACCGACATCAATAAACTGAACGACCTGACCCCGGGCTACGACCTGAAGTCGGGCCTGGCCGCCCTGGGCATCGCCAACAAGGTCGATTACGTCATCGTCAACCAGCCAAGCTACCTGGCCGGCTACAACAAGGTGCTGGCATCAAGCGACCTGGACACCGTGAAAGCGTATTTCGAATGGCAGTTGCTGCGCAGCTATGCCAGCTACCTGTCGAAAAACTTCGTCGATGAAAGCTTTGCCTTCTACGGCACGGTACTCAGTGGCGTGAAGGAAAACCAGCCGCGCTGGAAGCGTGGCGTGGGCGCCGTCGAAGGCGTGCTGGGCGAAGCCGTCGGCAAGCTGTATGTCGCGCAATATTTTCCGGCAGAGCGCAAGGCGCACATGCAGGAACTGGTGAAAAACGTGCTGGCCGCCTACAAGGACAGCATCGATACCCTGGACTGGATGAGCCCGGAGACCAAGAAGGAAGCGCAAGCCAAGCTGGCCAAGTTCACGCCGAAGATCGCGTATCCAAACAAATGGCGCGATTATTCGAAGCTGCAAATCGTCCCGGGCGACCTGGTGGGCAACATGATGCGCGCCGCCAACTTCGGCTCCGCGCGCCAGGTGGCCAAGCTGGGCAAACCGATCGACCGCGAAGAGTGGGGCATGACGCCGCAGACGGTGAACGCCTATTACAGCTCGACGATGAATGAAATCGTCTTCCCGGCCTCCATCCTGCAGCCGCCGTTCTTTGACGCCAACGCGGATGACGCCGTCAACTATGGCGCCATCGGCGCCGTCATCGGCCATGAAATCAGCCATGGCTTCGACGACAAGGGCAGCCAGTCCGATGGCGACGGCAACCTGCGCGATTGGTGGACCCCGGCCGACCGCAAGAATTTTGCGGCCAAGGCCGACGCGCTGACCAAGCAATATGACGGCTACAGCCCATTGCCTGGCTACCACGTCAACGGTGCGCTGACCCTGGGCGAGAACATCGCCGACAACTCGGGCGTGGCGATCGCCTATAAAGCCTATAAAATCTCGCTGGGCGGCAAGCCCGCTCCCGTGCTGGACGGTCTGACGGGCGACCAGCGCTTCTACATGGGCTTTGGCCAGGTGTGGCGCAGCAAGATGCGCGAAGCGCAGCAGATCGTGCAGATCAAGACCGACCCGCATTCGCCAGGCCAGTACCGCGCCAATGGCACCATGGTCAACCAGCCAGGCTTCTACGAAGCGTTTGGCGTGAAACCGGGCGACAAGATGTATGTCGCGCCGGAAAACCGCGTGATCATCTGGTAAGTGCCATTGAGATTTAGCTAAGTAGGTCGGATTAGCGGGGCCGCCGAGGCGCGCAAGCGCGTAATCCGACGATACCGCCGGTGCAAACAATGTTGTCGGCTTACGCCCTCTGGGCTAAGCCGACCTACGCCATGTAAACGTTATCTTGTCACAACAAAAAAGACCACTCGCGTGGTCTTTTTTGCATTCTGGCCAAAGTTTTTTCTGTCATTTCGGCCGGTATGCTACAGTCAAAAACCGGGCCAGAAGCCTTGGGCCTTCTGACCCTTATATTCCACACAATATAATATAGAGGACAACCGTGAATCGTTATTTGTTAAGTGCTTTGACCCTGAGTTTGCTGGCCGGCGTGTCCGGCATGGCTGGCGCCGCTGATGCGGCCAAGAAAGCCGCCGCCGCTCCCGCCACGGCCGTCGCGTCTGCGGCGCTGACGTCCGGCATCGCCGTCGAATACGTCGATCCTGCCGTGCGCGCGCAGGACGATCTGTTCCAGCACCTGAATGGCAAATGGCTGGCGGAAACTGTCATACCTGCCGACAAGTCGAGCTGGGGCAGCTTTGCCAAGCTGGCCGACGATACGCAAACGCAGCTGCGCGGCATCGTCGAAGGCGCTGCCGCCGACAAGGCACGCGCGGCCGGTTCGAATGCCCAGAAAATCGGTGATTTCTATAACAGCTTCATGGATGAAGCCAAGCTGGAAAGCCTGGGCTTGACGCCCTTGAACGCGGAGCTGGCGAAGATCGCGGCGCTGCAGGACAAGGCGGAGTTGCCGGCCGTGATCGCCCACTTCAGCAAGCTGGGCGTGACCTCGCCTTACGACTTCGGCATCCACCAGGACGCCAAGGATTCCACCAAATACGTGGCCGACATCGTGCAAAGCGGCCTGGGCTTGCCTGACCGCGATTATTACCTGGAAGAAGGCAAGGCCGATACGCGCACCAAATACCTGGCCCACGTGGAAAAAATGCTGAGCTTGGCTGGCGACGCGAACGCTGCCGCCAATGCCAAGGCCATCCTGGCGCTGGAAACGGAACTGGCCAAGGCGCAATGGAGCAATGTGCAGAACCGCGACCCCGTCAAAATCTACAACAAGGTGGAACTGGCGAAACTGGCCAGCGTGGCGCCAGGTTACGACTGGGCCCGCTACCTGAAGGACACGGGTATCGCCGGCAAGGTCAATTATGTGATCGTCAGCCAGCCCAGCTACCTGAAGGGCTTTGCCGAGATCGCCAACAAGACGCCGCTGGAAACGTGGAAAGCGTATTTCCAGTGGCACTTGCTGCACGCTAACGCCGGCTACCTGCCGAAAGCGTATGTCGATGAAAACTTCGCGTTTTATGGTACCACCCTGACTGGTGTGACGGAAATGCGTCCGCGCTGGAAACGCGGCGTGGGCGCCGTCGAAGGCGCGCTGGGCGAAGCCGTGGGCCAGCTGTACGTGGAGCAGTATTTCCCGGCCGAGCGCAAGGTGCGCATGGAAGCGCTGGTGAAAAACCTGATGATGGCCTACAAGCAAAGCATCGACAAGCTCGACTGGATGAGCCCCGTCACCAAGAAACAGGCGCAAATCAAGCTGGCCAAGTTCACCACCAAGATCGGCTATCCGAACAAATGGCGCGATTACTCGGGCCTGACGGTGGCGCCGGACGACTTGATCGGCAACATCCAGCGTTCGCACTTGCTCAACTACAACCGCGAGCTGAACAAGCTGGGCCAGCCGATTGACCGTGACGAGTGGGGCATGACGCCGCAGACAGTGAACGCCTATTACAATCCTGAGCTGAACGAAATCGTCTTCCCGGCCGCCATCCTGCAAGCACCGTTCTTCGACGCCAACGCGGACGACGCCGTCAACTATGGCGCCATCGGCGGCGTGATCGGCCATGAAATCAGCCACGGCTTCGACGACCAGGGCGCCCAGTACGACGGCGACGGCAATTTGCGCGACTGGTGGACCAAGGCCGACCATAAAAACTTCGCCAAGAAAACCAAGCAGCTGGTGGCGCAGTACAACGGCTTCAGCCCGGTGAAAGGCCACTTCGTCAACGGCGAGCTGACCCTGGGCGAGAACATCGCTGATAACTCCGGCGTGGCGATTGCCTATAAAGCGTACAAATTGTCGCTGAACGGCAAGAAAGCCCCCGTCATCGACGGCTTCACGGGCGAGCAGCGCTTCTACGCGGGCTTTGCCCAGGTATGGCGCATGAAGATGCGCGAAGCGCAGCAACTGGTCTTGCTGAAAACGGACCCGCACTCGCCAGGCCAGTTCCGCGCCAACGGCACCATGCGCAACCAGCCCGGCTTCTATCAAGCCTTCGACGTGAAACCGGGCGACAAGATGTATCTGCCGCCGAAAGACCGCGTCATCATGTGGTAACAGCAGTGCTGACGCACTAGCACCGAGCCGCCCCGCTATCAAGCCGGGCGGCTTTTTTACGCCGTGTGATCTGGCACAAACTGCAGGCGAAAAAAAACCGCCCATCCGGGCGGTTCCTGGTTCAGCCCGCTGGCTGAATTATTTGGCAGGCTCGGCTGCAGGAGCAGCGCCGTCAGCGGCAGCGGCCGGTGCCGGCACTTCCGGTTCCTTGAACTTTCCGCCCGACGCGTTGGCGATGTAGACGACGGCGCGCGCCACTTCCACATCGTCGAGGTCGGGATTGCCGCCCTTGGCCGGCATCGCGCGCAAGCCTTCGATGGCGTGCTTCAGGACCGTATCGTAGCCCTGGGCCAGGCGGGCAGACCAGCCGCCCACGTCGCCAAATTTCGGTGCACCGGCCACGCCGGCGCCATGGCAAGCCACGCAGGTCGCCGTGTAGACGGCTTCGCCGCTTTGCAGCACTTTCGGACCGCTGGCATCCTTGAAGGTAAAGCCAGCATTGGCAACCGGACTCAAGCGCTCGGCAATGGCTTCCGGCGACTGGCTGTCCGTACCGGCGCCCGTCAGTTTTTGCGCCGTGACGAACTGCACCAGCAAGATGATGCCGATGACGGTGACGAGGAAGAAGCCAGCTACGGCGGCAAGCAATTGTTTAGGCGTTTTGATCGCTGATTGTTGTTCGTTATGTGCGTCGCTCATGATGTCCTTAGTCCAGATTTGAAACTGATGGCCGTGTAAGGTAGCATTTTTACATGCTTGGATGTAAACCTTTATGAAACCCACAATTATAGGCACAAAAATTGAGCAGTGACATGCAATTGCCAGCGATACGACAGTTTCCGTAGACGTAGGTAAAGAAAAACGGTATCCTTCGCATCACTTCAGAAATTCCCCCTACGCGGCTGTAGCTCAGTGGATAGAGTATTGGCCTCCGAAGCCAAGGGTCGTGGGTTCGATCCCCGCCAGCCGCACCAGTGTCCCCCTAAAAAAATCAACTACTTAGCTGTTGCATTGGTTTGCAATTTAATGCGTTATTTTGCGCATTTTGGCACACTCACTGTGCACAAAATTGTGCCACCACATAGGCACAGAAATTCAAGTACTTGGCACAATGTGGTGACCTAGGTCGGCTTTAATGAGTGTTCACGAGTGTAGTCCACGTGGCGCTGCAGTCTCTTAAGTTCATCATCTAGGGTCTAGTGACCTCGATTAGTTCGCGGCATTAGCATCTACGCGCACTGTGCGGTGGGAGTATGGCAAGTGATGGACAAGTCATGCGACTATCTGAACACCTCGTTTTATTTGGTGTTATTTGTAATTAATTAGACTTTCCGCTGGGACATATTTGTGAGAAGATATTGAATTGTTTAGTTGGCAATGAGATGTTGTTATCGCAATATCGTGTGCGCTTGAGGTCTCGCAAGTGTCACAATGCAGAGGACAGTAAAAATTATGGCAACATACATGGTTTCGCAGGTACCTGTGGAGGTTCCGGTAGCTGGTTATCCAACTGTTGAGTTGGTGGCTGCCTTAGAGTCTAAAGTCAACTGGACACTTTTACGTACGGCGCTCAAGCAAGCGAAGCTGCCGGTTGGTTTAGGCTGGAAAGCTCTCGCGTCGAATGCGGAGGAGGCAACGCCTGAAGGGAGTCGTCTTCGCAAGTTCTTGAGTGATTTCTTTGATGAAACCATCATAGCTGGAGAGCGTTATGTCCAGATCTATAGTGTTGAGAAGTCATTTATCGATTCGCTTTTAAAGGCTATAGAAAAATCTACGCCTCTAAAATCAGAATTTAGTGAAAAATATCCATTACCACTTGATCTAAAATCTATACGTGCTGCGCCTAGTTCGCCAACATTATGCGAAATTAGAAATTTTCCAAATGGCGATGTGTCTTTAGTTTTCTGTGCTGCCGGATATTTTGATGATCGGAATGTTTATGAGAGTAATCAATTATCTGATTTGGTGAAAAAAGCTTATGACGGAATTGATAGACTTATTACGGTAAGAAAGACGTATTATCAGTCGTATGATGTAATTACAGTACGTCGTCAGTTGGAAAGAATTGAAATATCTGTTGATCAGCCTTCTAAATTGGTTGGGGCACGCTTCGAAGATCGTCCTATGGAGATTTTGACTTCCGGAGCATTACATTTTTCTGATTTTGTGGGATTTGGTGCAAAAGCTCCTGATAATCTTTTTCCTGCGATGTCAGCGATTTATACGGAGCCAAAGGAGGGGCGGGTTGTATTTTTAGCTTTCCGTACTCTAACTGGGTCAATTAAGCGAGAAAGAATGACCCGCGATGATGATGATCTCCGAGATGAAATTTTTCACCAGGCGGGTATGGAAGCTGTAGGGCAGGACATCAAGCCTTATGAATTAGAAGCCGAGTGGAACTTTAAAGCGCCTGACGGTGTTGGTACCGTAAAACTACATGGACTCATCAGTCAGTTGGCATCCCAAGATCCGACTTTGCACGGCTGCTATGTTAAAGCGCATCAAATATCATCTTTTGAACGGACTCTTAATAGACTCATGACATTTACTAGCAAACCGTGAAATTCAACAACAAAACCGAAGTAAGAGAAGCACTAGAGAGCATCTGGCGTGGTCGCCAAGAGGCTGACTTCGGGCGTGTTGTTGTCGAATATTTATCTTTGCATTTGGATGCAAAGCATATCCCAGTTTCAGAATTCTTTAAGATTGCACACAACGTAAATATTTCTGCTCCAGATGTGATTTTGAATATTGTTAATTTTTTCAGTGGTGCACATATAAATTTGTTAGATGCTGGCTTTGAGTATATAGAAAAAGATGACATTGAAGATTTGGATTCTGATCAAGTACGTGCTGCATATGATGGAAAAATAAATCCTTTAACTGGCCAGCATGACGAGGATGTCGCTAAAAAGATTTTTATGTATTTCTTGCCATCGGATGTCGCTAAGATTGCACTTCGGAGTTCCGAATGATGGAGTTCCATGGACGAGAAATCTCTTTAGCTGAGCTTGGCGCTATGGCTGCGACTAGTGAATTTGCTATAAATATTATAAAAAAAGAATGGGTTTCCTCTTACGAAGAATTCGTTGAGTCAGTTTACGATAGTATTGATAAAGCTTTTGCGTTGTTAGAAAAAAGTCCCCAATCATACTTTGATGACGCAATCGGTGAAGATAAGATCACCGAAGAGCTTGCCAATATGTTAGTTATGGCGGGGTTTGATGCACGCCAAGGTCAGACTCAGGGCGGGAATGTGGATTTGACGGTGATGGGTAAAAAAACGACTTGGTCGTGGATTGGTGAAGCCAAAATATTCTCAACTAATACTTCGCTTAAAGAAGGGTTGTTGCAGTTGACTACACGTTATCGAAATGCTAGTCCGCTACATGCTCAGGCCGGGATTTTGGCATATGTAAAACGTGCCAATGCAGTAGGTTGTTTGCAAGAATGGCGAACGGAAGTCGAGGGTATGGTTTTGCCTGATCTTTCTTTGAGTGAGTGTAATCGCCGTGGACCGCTTGCTTTCTTTACCACGCATAAGCATGAGGCGACGGGCCTGCCTATAAAAATCCGTCACACTGCCATTTCTCTGTACCATCTTCCAAAGGATAAAAGTGGGCGGGGGGCAAAGAAATTCGCTGCCGCTCACTCAATGGAAGCTGCAGAGAAACCAGCCAAATAGATGATGATATTAAAAATTCAATCAAGTTTTTTGCTAAATCTTCTGCTCTTAGATGAGTGTAACGTTTAAGCATGTCTAACGTTTTATGACCGGTAATAGCTGCAACCTCCATAACGTTTAAACCCTTTTCGAAGAGCCGACTTGTCGCCTCGTGTCGTAGGTCTTGAAAGCGAACTCCTTTAATGTTGCCCCGATGAGATTCGCAGGCACTTTCAAAGGCTTGGCTCATCGACTCTGCGACTAGTGCAAACAACCTACCTTCTTTTTCTATGCCGAAGGCGCGCAAGGATTTTATTGCAGCTTTTGACAAAGGGATTGTGCGGGGAACATTTGTTTTTGCCGTTGGCAAGTGAGCTGTTTGTTTGTTTAAATCAATTTCTTCCCAAGTTAGAGACGCTAGCTCACTTCGCCGCATTCCTGTTTCTACAGCTACCCTCGAGGCACTCGTTGAGGTTGGATTGGCGCAGGCACATGGTACGGCCCGTGGCCGGACGTACACCTTGGCCGCTGGTTTGTACCGTGCTGACGGTGATAAAGCCGCCTATACACGGCAAATGGGATTCAGCGGTCTTCAGCAGGAACAAATGGTTTTGAGCTATGTACAGCAACATGGTTCGGTGCGGCGTGCCGAGGTGGCTGAGCTATGCCGCTTGACTTCGCTGCAGGCGAAAAATTTGCTGAAACGTTTGCGAGAGTCTGGCCAACTTCTGCAGCGAGGTGAGCGCCGCACTGCATATTATGTGCCAAATGATGGCACGACATCGCTTTAATGGTTTGGCTATTTTTGGATTATTTTTGGACTTCTTTGGACATCTTTGGATATCCGTATGTGATTCCCGTCGATTGAACTGTATCGTAGCCCAAACGGCCCATCCTGGCCGTTTGGGCTGAGGGTTACTGCAGCAATGTCAACAATGTCTGCGTCGTCGCCTTCGACGAGGCAGGATGTCAGCCTGTGATAAGGCACTATCTGTCAGCATATACAAGCCCCACTCGGCGACTATCGGGTAATTACTACCGTTTTCCCTGAGCATGTCTTCCACCAAGTCGGGTACGACTTTGTCAGACCCACAGCGTTACTTCCGTATGCATCAATCCCGTCATTTTTGCCCCTGACGCCCCTGCCGTTGTCTGTTTACAACCTCCAAAGTCCTCCAGCCGCTGATATCAATATTGATATCGAAACAGTGGAAAAATTGATTGGAGAGATTATCGCCCAGCCCCTAAGATAAACGCCGAGCATGCGAACGACATGCAAGCGATACAAAAAATATCAATACAATATCTGGAGATTCATGATGCGCAACGCCACCGGTCCGCTCGCGGCCACTTCCCCTCGTCCATTCACCTTGAAGGCAGCCGTTGCGGCACTAGCCGGTATTGGCTTGCTGAGCACGGCTTCGGCCTGGGCGCAGGATGCGGTGGCGGCCGATGCCAGTGCCGAGCGGGCGGCGGAAGTGTCGGTCGTGACCGTCAGCGGCGTGCGCCGCTCGGCGCAGAATTCGCAACAGATCAAGATGCGCTCGGACCAGGTCATCGATTCCATCGTGGCCGACGACATCGGCAAATTCCCCGATAACAACGTGGCTGAAACCCTGGCGCGCCTTTCCGGCATCCAGATCCGCCGCGATTCTGGCGAGGCGAGCGCCGTCATGATCCGCGGCTTGCGCGATGTCACGACCCTGCTCAACGGCCGCGAACTGTTTACCACCACGGGCCGCTACGTCAACCTGGCCGACATTCCTGCCACGATGTTGCAGCGCGTTGACGTGTACAAATCGCAGGGCGCGGACCAGGTCGAAGGCGGCGTGGCCGGCATCATCGACGTGCGCACCAACCGTCCGTTCGACTTCAAGGACTTCACGGCCAGCGTGAATACGCGCGCCGTCTACAGCGACAAATCCAAGGCCACCGACCCGAACATCAGCGGCATGCTGTCGAACCGCTGGAAGACGGGCATCGGCGAAGTGGGCGCGCTGCTGGGCCTGTCGCAGCAGCAGCACCGCTACCATGAAGAGCGCGCGTTCAATACGGCGCCCGTGGATAAAAGTTTCCTGTCGCCGGGTTTGACGGGGCCGGACCAGGTGGGCTTGCTGCCGATCAAGGGCGACCGCCGCCGCACGACCGCCAATGCCGTGCTGCAATGGCGTCCGAACGCCGACGTCGAGTTGTACGCGGAAGGCATGGCCACGCGCTTCCTGCTCGATGCCGAGTCCGATTACTTTGTCGGCTTGCCATGGTGGGGCACGCCCGTGTCGGCTACAAAAATTCCCGGCACCAACCAGCTGCAAACGCTCACATCCACCAACGTCAACACCATCATGTCGACGCAGGCGAACAAGAACCAGACGAAGACGCATCAATTTGCCGTCGGCGGCTTGTGGGATATCAATTCCGAATGGCGGTTCACGTCGGAAGTGGCCAGCACCAAAAGTACCTATGCCTGGCGCAATCCCATTCTCGATGCGATTACCGTCGTGCCGAATGCTCGCATCAATACCAACCAGAACGGCACCTTGCACGTGGACTACACGGGCGTCGATTTGCAAGACCCGTCGAATTACTATTTGAAGGGTTTCTTCGACCGCTACGGCCGTGACCAGGGCAGCTCGAACGACGTGCGCGCCGACCTGGCGTACACGCCCAGTGCCGGCGGCATCTTCAAGGAAATCAGCGTCGGCCTGCGCGGCGTGAAGCGCGAAGCCGAATCGATCAAGAGTTTCGAGGGCAATGCGGAAGCACCGGACGTGTCCGGCGCCGCGTTTCCGTTCGGCCGCCAGAGCGTGACGTCGATTCCGGGCCTCAATTGCCTGTCGGAACCGATGTCCAGCGGCGGCCCCGACTATGGCTTGAAGCAGTGGTACACGCCGTGCGCCAGCTTCCTGCTCAATAACACGGGCACCATCCGCCAAGCCGTCACGGGCAGCAGCGCGGCGCGCGCCATGGACCCGGGCTCGTTCTTCAAGGATACGGAAAAGACGTACTCGATCTATACCAAGGCCAAGGTTGCCTTCAAGCTGGGCGCCTATCCCGTCGATGGCACCCTGGGCGTACGCGTCGTGCGCACCGAACAAAGCCTGCAAGGCAACAGTTCGCAAGATGGCGTCTACACGCCCGTCATCAGCGACACGTCCAGCACCGACGTGCTGCCGAGCGTGGCCCTGAAAATCAAGCTGCGCTCGGACCTGGTCGGCCGCTTCGCTGCGGGCCGCACCATCAGCCGTCCCGGCTTTTCCCAGTTGAACCCGGGCGTGGCCCTCGTCAACTCGACGGAAACGGTGAAGGCGACGGGCGCGGGCGGCAATCCGAATTTGAAACCAGTCACGGGCGACAATGTTGATGCCGCGCTGGAATGGTATTTCGCGCCCGCCGGTTCCGTGACGGCCACCGTGTTCCACCACAAGTTCGATGGCTATATCCAGCAACGCATTTCCAGCGAAACCATCGCCGGCAAGACCTATGACGTGGACCGCCCGTACAACACGGCCGCCGGCAAGCTGCAGGGCCTGGAAGTTGGCTACCAGCAGTTCTATGACGGTTTGCCTGGCCTGCTGAGCGGCCTGGGCTTGCAGGCGAATGGCACCTATATGAGCGGAAAGACCAACGACGAGACGGGCAGCCATGCCATCACGGGCGTGTCGCGCTATGCCTACAACCTGGTGCTGCTGTACGAAAAAGACGCGTGGTCGGGCCGCCTGGCTTACAACTGGCGCTCGAAATTCGTCGACAGCTACAACCAGGGCGGCCCCGGCCTGGACTTGAAAGTGGCGTCGACGGCCCAGCTCGACGGTTCGCTGTCGTACAAGATCAACGACCAGTTCACCGTGACCCTCGATGGGAATAACTTGCTCGACACCAAGTTCAAGGATTACTGGAACACTGCGGGCGTGTATCCGCGCGACACGCGCCGCTATGACCGCACGGTGGGTCTATCACTGCGCTGGAAAATGTAAGTTGGTCGCACAGTAAAAAATCAAGGGCGTTGCCATGGTTTCGGCCGGCAACGCCCCTGTCAGTTGGGCAGTCACGCACGATTCATCATAAAAAGAATGGACGGAAAGCATGGAGACGCAAAAATTATCTACCGTTGAAAAGGTCGGCTTCGGCGCCGGCGACATGGCGCTCAATGTCGTCATTTCGTCGATGATGTTGATCATCACCTTTTTCTATACCGATATCTATGGCTTGAAAACCACCGACCTGGCCCTGCTGTTCGTGGCCGTGAAAGTCATCGGCGCCATTGCCGACCTGGTCATGGGCCAGATCACCGACCGCTACAGCTTTGCCTCGGGCCGCTACCGTCCATATCTGCTGTGGCTGGCCGTGCCGTATGGCGTCAGCGTCTTCTTTGTCTTCAGCACGCCCGAGTGGCACTATGACGCCAAGCTGATCTGGGCATACTCGACGTATATCCTGATGACCATCATGACGGCCGGCGTGGGCATTCCGTATATCTCCCTGATCAGCGGACTGACCAGCGACCCGCAGGACCGCCTGTCGGCCAACGGCTACCGCCTGTTCTTCGCCAAGATCGGCGCCTTCATGGTGACCATCGTCGTGCCGGTTCTGTCGCAGCGCTGGGGCGGCGGCAACCCGGCCGTCGGCTACCAGGCGGCGATGGCCGTGATGGCCGTCATGGGCGTGGCCCTGTTCCTGTTCTGCTATTTCTCCACCACCGAGCGCGTCGTGCACGTGGTGGAAAAGCAATCGCTGCTCGACCAATTGAAAGTGCTGCTGCAGAACGACCAGTGGCTGGTGCTGTGCGGCGTGTGCGTCACGGGCACCATCGGCTACGTGGTGCGCGGCTCGGTCGCCATTTATTACGCGAAATACTATCTGGGCGGCAGCACGGAAACCGTGGCCGCCTTCCTCACGACCGGCGTGGTGGCCGCCATTCTGGCCATGATCGCCTCGACCTGGATCACCAAGTTTTATTGCAAGGTAAAACTGTTCCGTTACACGCAGATCGGCGTCGCCCTGATCAGCCTGGCGATCTATTTCTTTGTGAAGCCGAGCGACACCGTGCTGGCTTTCGCCCTGTATTTCCTGCTGTCCTTTGTCGTGGATTTGCATGCGCCCGTGTTCTGGTCGGCCATCGCGGAAACCATCGATTACGGTCAAGTCAAGACGGGCAAGCGCGTTTCCGGCTTCGCCTTTGGCGGCATTTCCGTGTGCCAGAAGGCGGGCATGGCGGTGGCGGGCGGCCTGGTGGGTGTGCTGCTCGCGTATTTCGACTACCAGCCCAACCATGAGCAAACGCAATTCGCCCTGAACGGCATCGCCCTGATGCTGTCGATCATCCCCGGCTTTTTCCACTTGCTGATGGGCTTGCTGATGTTCAAGTACCGCATCAGCGATACGTACTACAGCGGCGTGAAGTCGGAAATGCACAAGCGCGGCTACGTGGCCGCGTAAGCAATAATTGAATGGAGCAAGCAACATGGCAGACATCTTGACACCGCTGATCGAACAGCGCGCCGACCCGCATATCTACCGTCACAGCGACGGCTATTATTACTTTACGGCGTCCGTGCCCCAGTACGACCGCATCGAACTGCGCCGCGCCGACAGCATCGCCGGCCTGGCCGACGCGCAAACGGTCGACGTGTGGCACAAGCCGGAAACGGGCCCGTACAGCGAACTGGTGTGGGCGCCGGAATTGCACTTCAACCAGGGCGCCTGGTATGTGTACTTCGCCGCCGCGCCAAGCCGCGAGATCAAACATAAGTTGTTCCAGCACCGCATGTATGCGATCCGTAACACGAACGCCAATCCTTTGATTGGCGAGTGGGAATTCATGGGCCAGATCGACACGGGCATCGACACCTTCTGCCTGGACGCCACCACCTTTATGCATGATGGCGTGCTGTATTACCTGTGGGCGCAGAAAGATGTCGCCATCGAGGGCAATTCGAACCTGTACATCGCGCCGATGGCCACGCCGTGGCAGCTGGCCGGTCCGCCCGTGATGCTGAGCAAGCCGGAATTCGACTGGGAAATCCGCGGCTTCTGGGTCAATGAGGGGCCGTCCGTGATGAAGCGCAATGGCAAGATCTTCATCAGCTATTCGGCCAGCGCCACCGATGAAAACTATGCGATGGGCCTGTTGTGGGCCGACGAGTCCGCCGACCTGCTCGATCCAGCGGCGTGGACCAAGTCGCCCGAGCCCGTGTTTGCCACCTGCTACGAGCACGGCATTTACGGTCCCGGCCACAACAGCTTCACCACGGCCGGCGATGGCGACGGCGTATTGCTGGTGTACCATGCCCGCACCTACACGGAAATCGTTGGCGACCCTTTGTGGAACCCGGACCGCCACACGTTTGTCAAACCGTTGCGCTGGGATGCGCAAGGCATGCCCGTGTTTGGCCGCTCATCGACCCTGTAAAACCTGGACCCGACGCCATGACCCCAGTTGATTCTGTTTCAGTGACGCAATTGCCGTTCGGCATCCTGCCCGATGGCCAGCACGTCAGCGTATTTACCCTGATGAACCGCCAAGGCATGCAAGTCAAGGTGCTCGACTTTGGCGCCATCATCAGCGAAATCCACGTGCCGGACCGCGACGGCAACTTTGCCGACGTGGTACTCGGTTTTGATCGCATCGAGCCGTATCTGCACAACAGCGCTTTCCTGGGCGCCGTCATCGGCCGTTTCGGCAACCGCATCGCCGAGGGACGTTTCAGTCTCGACGGCAAGGATTACCAGCTGGCCGTCAACAACCCGCCCAATCACTTGCATGGCGGAAACCAGGGTTTTCACCAGGTCATGTGGCAAGCCGCGCCGTTCACCAGGGACGACGCCGTCGGTATCACGTTCACGCGCAGCAGCCCGCACGGCGAAGACGGCTACCCGGGCAAGCTGGATGTCACCGTGGTCTACGAACTGGACAACGATAACGCGCTGAGCCTGCGCTATCACGCCGTGACGGACCAGGCCACGCCGATCAACTTGACCAACCACAGCTATTTCAATCTGGCGGGGCAGGGCGATATCCTCGGCCACGCGTTGTCCATCAACGCGGATCGCTACCTGCCCGTGGACGCGGGGGCTATCCCCACGGGCGAACTGGCGGACGTGTCCGGCACGCCGTTCGACTTGCGCCAGAGCACCGTCATCGGCAGCAGCATCGATGTGCCGCATGAGCAGCTGCGCATCGGCCGCGGCTACGACCATAACTTTGTGCTCAATCAGCAGGCAGATCACGGGCTGAACCTGGCCGCCACCGTGCGCGATCCCGTTTCCGGGAGGGTGATGCAGGTGTACACGCAGGAGCCGGGCATCCAGTTTTATTCCGGCAATTTCCTCGACGGCAGCCAGCAGGGCAAGCAGGGCGCCATCCGCTATCGCGGCGCGCTATGCCTGGAAACCCAGCATTTTCCGGATTCGCCGAACCAGTCGCATTTCCCGAATACCATTTTGCGCCCGGGCGAGGTGTATCAGACGGAAACGGTCTATCGGTTTTCCGCAGAATAATCGTCGCAGACCCCAAAAACCTTCCACGCCCTGCCGCCACGCGCCCGCAGGGCGTTTTCATTGGTGCTTATGGATATCATTTTCGATATCGGAACGCATTAAAAATTGATTGGAAAGGCATGGCAGGATTCTTTAGTATTCCAACATCGCTGCCCGGGCCGACGACATTAGATCCGGCATGGCACAACCAGGAGAATGGCATGTCTGAGACAAAAAAGAAGGTAGCCCTGCGCTCTGCCGAGTGGTTCGGCTCGCAGGACAAGAACGGCTTCATGTACCGCAGCTGGATGAAAAACCAGGGCATACCTGACCACGAGTTTCACGGCAAGCCCATCATCGGCATCTGCAATACCTGGTCCGAACTGACCCCTTGCAACGCACATTTCCGCCAACTGGCCGAACACGTCAAGCGCGGCATCTTGGAGGCGGGCGGTTTTCCAGTGGAATTCCCTGTCTTCTCGAATGGCGAATCGAATTTGCGCCCGACAGCCATGCTGACGCGCAACCTGGCGTCGATGGACGTGGAAGAATCGATCCGCGGCAACCCGATGGACGCCGTCGTGCTGCTGGTCGGCTGCGACAAGACGACGCCGGCGCTGCTGATGGGCGCTGCCAGCGTCGACATCCCCACCATCGTCGTCAGCGGCGGCCCCATGCTGAACGGCAAACTCAATGGCAAGGACATCGGCTCCGGCACGGCCGTGTGGCAGTTGCACGAGCAGATGAAGGCGGGATCGATCACCTTGCACCAGTTCATGTCGGCCGAATCGGGCATGTCGCGCTCGGCCGGTACCTGCAACACCATGGGCACGGCTTCGACGATGGCCAGCATGGCGGAAGCGCTGGGCACGTCCCTGCCGCACAACGCGGCCATCCCCGCCGTCGATTCGCGCCGCTACGTGCTGGCCCATATGTCGGGCATCCGCATCGTCGAGATGGTGCACGAAGACCTGCGCCTGTCGAAAGTGCTGACGCGTGAAGCGTTTGAAAACGCCATCAAGGTCAACGCCGCCATCGGCGGCTCGACCAATGCCGTGATTCACCTGAAAGCGATTGCCGGCCGCATCGGCGTGCCGCTGGAGCTGGAAGACTGGACCAAGGTAGGCCGCGGAACGCCGACCATCGTCGACTTGCTGCCGTCGGGCCGTTTCCTGATGGAAGAGTTTTATTATGCGGGCGGCTTGCCGGCCGTGATACGCCGCCTGGGCGAAGGCGATCTGCTGCCGCACAAGAATGCGCTGACCGTCAATGGCAAGTCGTTATGGGACAACTGTGTCGAAGCGCCGATCTACAACGATGAAGTGGTGCGCACCTTGGACAACCCATTGCTGGCCGATGGCGGCATTTGCGTATTGCGCGGCAATCTGGCGCCACGCGGCGCCGTGTTGAAACCGTCGGCCGCCTCGCCACATCTGATGCAGCACCGCGGCAAGGCCGTCGTGTTCGAGGATTTTGAACATTACAAGGCCCGCATCGTTGATCCGGATCTGGATGTCGACGCGAACTCCGTGCTGGTCATGAAGAACTGCGGCCCGAAAGGCTATCCTGGCATGGCGGAAGTAGGCAACATGGGCTTGCCGCCGAAACTGCTGGCGCAAGGCATCACCGACATGGTGCGCATTTCGGACGCGCGCATGAGCGGCACGGCCTACGGCACCGTCGTGCTGCACGTGGCGCCGGAAGCGATGGCCGGCGGCCCGCTGGGCATCGTGAGGGATGGCGACATGATCGCCCTCGATTGCCACAACGGCAGCCTGAACATCGACATCAGCGATGCGGAAATCGCCGAGCGCCTGGCGGCCCGCGAACTGGGCAGCGCTCCCGGACCGAAGAGCGGCTACCAGCAGCTGTACATCGAACACGTGTTGCAGGCCGATGAAGGCTGCGATTTCGACTTCCTGGTCGGCAATCGCGGTTCCGCCGTGCCGCGCCACTCACATTAAGCGGAGAATCCCATGCTGTTGCTGCAATTTACGAATGAACACGGCGGCCGTCTCGTCGGCCTGCTGCAAGACGACGTCATCCGCGTCATCGAAGGCTACAACACGACGTATGCGCTGGCGCAAGACGCCATCCGCAAAAAGGTGAGCCTGGCGGATCTGGTCAACGCCACGGTCGGCAACACCACGCATTCCTATGCGGACGTGGCCGCTGCCGGACGTGTGCTGCCGCCGCTCGACCACGCCGATGAAGCGCACTGCTACGTGACGGGCACGGGCCTGACCCACCTGGGCAGCGCCGGCGCGCGCGACGCCATGCACAAGAAGATCGGCGGCGATGCCGAGTCCCTGAGCGATTCGATGAAAATGTTCCGCCTGGGCGTGGAAGGCGGCAAGCCTGCTGACGGTACGGCCGGCGCCCAGCCCGAATGGTTCTATAAAGGCGACGGCTCCATTGTGCGCGCCGGCGGCCAGCCGCTGCGCATGCCGGACTTTGCCCTCGATGGCGGCGAAGAGCCGGAAATCGCCGGTCTGTACGTGATCGGCGACGATGGCCAGCCCTACCGGGTCGGCTATGCCATCGGCAATGAATTCTCGGACCACATCACGGAGCGCCAGAACTATCTGTACCTGGCCCACTCGAAATTGCGCGCCTGCAGCGTGGGCCCGGCCCTGCTGGTGGGCGAATTGCCCGCGCATATCGCCGGCGCCTCGCGCGTGCTCGATGCGGCTGGCAATGTACGTTGGGAAAAGGCGTTTGTCAGCGGCGAAGAGAATATGTCGCACACGATCGCCAACCTGGAACACCATCACTTCAAGTATCCGCTGTTCAAGCGCCCTGGCGACGTGCACGTACACTTCTTTGGCACGGCAACGTTAAGCTTTGCCGATGGCGTGAGCGTGGCGCCGGGTGAAACCTTTGAAATCGAAGCGCCGGCCTTTGGCCCTGCCTTGCGCAACCGCCTCGATGTCTTCCCAACCGAATTTGCGAAAGTGAGCACATTATGAGTTTCAATATCACCGGTGATGCATTGATCGGCGGCGTCGCCGTCAAGGGTAACGGCGGCTCCTTCGAAGCGTGGGACCCGGCCGCGCGCGCGCACATCGCGCCTGCTTTCCACATGGTCGACGCCGCGCAAATCGACGCGGCGTGCCGTCTGGCCCAAGCCGCGTTCGATCCGTTCCGCGCCACCAGCGATGCGGAACGCGCCGATTTCCTCGACACCATCGCCGCGCAAATCCTTGAGCTGGGCGACGACCTGATCGTGCGCGCCATGACGGAAAGCGGCTTGCCGCGCGCGCGCCTGGAAGGCGAACGTGGCCGCACGGTGGGTCAGCTGAAATTGTTCGCCGGCTTGCTGCGCGAAGGTTCATGGACCGATGCACGCATCGACAGCCCGCTGCCTGACCGCGTGCCACCACGTCCTGACTTGCGTTTGCGCATGATCGGCCTGGGCCCCGTCGCCGTGTTTGCGGCCAGTAACTTCCCGCTGGCCTTCTCGGTGGCCGGCGGCGATACGGCCTCGGCCCTGGCTGCCGGCTGCCCCGTCGTGCTGAAAGCCCACTCGGCCCATCCGGGCACATCGGAGCTGGTGGCGCGCGCGATCGTGAACGCGATTGCCCTGTGCAAGCTGCCAGCCGGCGTGTTCGCCTTGCTGACGGGCACGGGCAATGGCATCGGCCAGACCCTGGTGGCGCATCCCGCCATCCAGGCTGTCGGCTTTACGGGTTCGCGTTCGGGCGGCATCGCCCTGATGAAGGTGGCGGCGGAACGTGCGCAACCGATCCCCGTGTATGCCGAAATGAGCAGCATCAATCCCGTCTTCGTGTTGCCGCAAGCGCTGGCTGCCCGTGGCGCGGCGATCGCCGGCGGTTTTGCTGCCTCGCTGACGATGGGCGTGGGCCAGTTCTGCACCAATCCCGGCCTCGTGCTGGGCCTGGAAGGCCCTGACTTTACGGCGTTTGCCGCCGCTGCCGCCGAAGCGCTGGCACCGGCGCCTGCCGCCACCATGTTGACGGCCGGCATAGCCAGCAGCTATGCCAAGGGCGTCGCCGCCCTGGCGCAGCACGCCGACGTGACGCCGCTGGTGCAAAACACGGGCGACGAAGGCAAGGGCGCCGCCGCCCTGTTCGTTACTTCGGGCGAAGCGTTTTTGGCCAAGCACGATCTGCGCGACGAAGTCTTCGGCCCGGCCTCGCTGCTGGTCGCTTGCCGCGACGTCGAGCAATTGCTGGCGATTACGGAAAGCCTGGAAGGCCAGCTGACGGCCACCTTGCAAATGGATGCCGGCGACGTGGCAGATGCGCGCCGTTTGCTGCCCGTGCTGGAACGCCGCGTGGGCCGCATCCTGGCCAACGGTTTCCCGACGGGCGTGGAAGTGTCGACGGCCATGGTGCACGGCGGCCCGTTCCCGGCCACATCGGACGGCCGCAGCACCTCGGTCGGCACGGCAGCCATCAACCGCTTCCTGCGTCCCGTTTCCTACCAGAACCTGCCGCAGGACTTGCTGCCGGAGTCGCTGCGCGACGATAATCCGCTGGGCATCTGGCGCCGTCACGATGGCGTGCTGGGCAAACTTTAATCACAAAAAATAAAAATACACAGGCGGAGACAAGATGAAGCAATTGGCGAAATATGGCAGCTTGCAGGGCAAGCGCGTGTTCATCACGGGTGGCGGCAGCGGCATCGGCGAATCTTTGGTGGCGGAATTTGCCGCCCAGGGCGCGCTGGTGGCGTTTGTCGATATCGCCGTGGAAGCGAGCGAGGCCCTGTGCCGCCGCCTGGCCGAAGCGGGCCTGACTGCGCCCATTTTTCGCCATTGCGACATCACGGATATTCCATCGTTGCAAGCCGTCATGGCCGAACTGGCCGACAAGCTGGGCGACTTCGATATCCTCGTCAACAATGCCGCCAACGACCAGCGCCACCAGGCGCAGGACGTCACCCTGGAATACTGGAACGAGCGCATTGCGATCAATCAACGTCCCATGTTCTTCACGTGCCAGGCCGTCTTCGAGGGCATGAAGCGCAAGGGCGGCGGTTCCATCATCAACGTCAGCTCGATTTCCTGGCACATGAAATCGGGCGGCTACCCGGTGTATGCCACCACCAAGGCGGCCGTCGTGGGCCTCACGCGGGGCTTGGCGCGCGACTTTGGCGCCCACAATATCCGCGTCAACACCGTCACACCGGGCTGGGTCATGACGCAGCGCCAGATCGACCTGTGGGTCGACGACGCGGCGGAAGTGGAAATCAAGAAAAGCCAATGCTTGCCAAGCAAGCTGATGCCACAGGACATCGCCGCCATGGTGCTGTTCCTTGCTTCCGATGACGGAGCGATGTGTTCCTCCCAGGAATTCATCGTCGATGCTGGCTGGATCTAAGCCTTAGCGCATCGTTTAATCCGCGCCGGTACTGACCGGCCCTCCAATCTTGAAACACCGCTCTTGCCGCCCCAACCCCGCGGCAGGAGAGGCATCGCCATATCCATATTGCCGGGTTGATCCCGGCCCTTGCTTTTCACTAAAAAACAGGAGACAGCATGAAACTCATCCATACCAGCATCGTGGCCCTCAGCCTGGCCATGGCCGTCGGCAGCGCCTTTGCCGCGCCCGTCAAGGTCACCATCGACGTGGCCAAGCCCGGTGCCGTGATCAACAAGAACGTGTACGGCCAGTTCGCAGAGCACCTGGGCACGGGCATCTACGAAGGCATGTGGGTGGGGCCTGAGTCTTCCATTCCGAATACCAAGGGCTGGCGCAACGACGTGCTGGGCGCGCTGAAACAGTTGCATGTGCCCCTGGTCCGCTGGCCGGGCGGCTGTTTTGCCGATGAATACCACTGGAAGGACGGCATCGGTGCGCGCGACAAGCGCCCGACCAAGGTCAACACCAACTGGGGCGGCGTGGAAGAATCGAACGCCGTCGGCACGCATGAATTCTTCGACCTGGCCGAGCTCCTGGGCGCACAGACCTACATCAACGGCAACCTCGGCTCCGGCACGCCGCAGGAAATGTCCGAATGGCTCGAATACATGACGTCGGACAGCAAGTCGACCCTGGCCGAGCTGCGCCGCAAGAATGGCCGCGCCCAGCCGTATAAAGTCGATTACTTTGGCATCGGCAATGAAGCCTGGGGTTGCGGCGGCAATATGCGCCCGCAGTACTACGCCGACCTGTACAAGCACTATCACACCTTCATGAAGACGCCGGAAAGCGCGCGCCCGAAATTCATCGCCAGCGGCGGCAATGACGACGACATCAGCTGGTCCAGCACCCTGAGCCGCGAAATCAAGCCGAACATGATGGACGCCATCAGTTTCCACTACTACACGGTGCCGACGGGCGTCTGGGAAAAGAAGGGCGCCGCCACGGGCTTTGGCGAAAATGAGTGGATTTCCACCCTGAGCCGCACCCTGCGCATCGATAGCTTGATCAAGAACAATATCGCCGCCATCGACAAGAACGATCCCTCGAAAAAGACGGGCTTGTACGTCGATGAATGGGGCACCTGGTACGACGTGGAACCGGGCACCAACACGGGTTTCCTGTTCCAGCAAAACAGCTTGCGCGACGCCTTGGTCGCCGCCCTGAACTTCAATATTTTCCACGCCCACGCGGACCGTGTGCGCATGACGAATATCGCGCAAATGGTCAATGTGCTGCAGGCGATGATCATTACCGACAAGGACAAATATTTCCTCACGCCTACATATCACGCGTTTGAAATGTACGTGCCGTTCCAGGATGCCACGTCCCTGCCGGTCGCCATCCAGGGCAATGGCAAGTACAGCCTGGGCAAGGTCAGCATTCCGGAAGTGAGCGCCTCGGCCGCGCGCGGCAAAGATGGCAAGGTGTATCTGTCGCTGGTCAACACGAACCCGCACAAGGCCGTCGACGTGAGCGTGGCATTGGCCGGCAAGCAAGTGGCCAGCGTGACGGGGCGTGTGCTGACCGCAGGCAAGATGGATGCCGTCAACAGCTTTGCGCAACCGCAAGCCGTGCAGCCGGTGGCGTTCAATGCCCAGGCGCAAGGCGGCAAGCTGACCGTGTCGGTGCCCGCCAAGGCCGTTGTGGTGGTGGCCGTCGACTAAGCTGTCGCCCACCTGTCACTCATCAGGCCGGCCCGCATGACGGGCTGGCTGACCATTTTGGAGAAGACGATGCACACATTGACACGCGGCATGGCCGCCATCCTGAGCACCCTGGCGATCATGTCTGCCGCGCACGCGGCCCAGGTCAGCGTGCACGACCCCGTGATGGCCAAGGAAGGCGAGACGTATTATTTGTACAGCACGGGTCCCGGCATCACCTTCTACAGTTCGAAAAACATGCTCGACTGGCAGCCGGAAGGGCGCGTCTTCGCGGGCCAGCCGACCTGGGCCAAGACGGCCGCGCCCGTCTTTGACGACCATATCTGGGCGCCCGACGTGCAATTTCACGACGGAAAATATTACCTGTACTACTCGGTGTCCGGCTTCGGCAAGAACACGTCCGGCATCGGCGTGACCGTCAACACGACCTTGAATCCCCGCTCGCCCGACTACCGCTGGGTCGACCAGGGCATGCTGCTGCAATCGGTGCCCGAGCGCGACGAGTGGAATGCCATCGATTCGAACATCATTACCGATGCCAAGGGTACGCCGTGGATGTCGTTCGGCTCATTCTGGAACGGTATCAAGCTGGTGAAACTGACGCCTGACTGGACCCATATTGCGGAACCGCAAGAGTGGCACTCGCTGGCGCGCCGCGTACCCCTGCCGCCACGCGCAGGCGAATTCAAGCCTGCGCCCGAGGAAATCGAGGCACCGTTCATCTTCCAACGCGGCAACGATTACTTCCTCTTCGTTTCCTGGGGCTTGTGCTGCCAGAAAGAAAAAAGCACCTATCACCTGGCCGTGGGCCGCTCAAAAAGCGTGACGGGCCCCTACCTGGACAGGGAGGGCCGCGACATGGCGCAGGGCGGCGGCACGGTGCTGCTGAAAGGCGACAAGGACTGGCAAGGCTTGGGCCACAACAGCGCTTACACCTTCGATGGCAAGGATTACCTGGTGCTGCACGCCTATGAAACGGCGGACAATTATTTGCAGAAGCTCAAGATCCTGCCCATGACGTGGGACAAGGATGGCTGGCCGCAAGTCGACGCGCGCGACTTGAACCGCTATCAAAGCCGCGAATTGCCGGCAGCCAAACGGTAAGCAGGGCAGGGGATGGGCGGCAGGTGATACGCAAATCGATATCACAAGCGAAAAAGAATTGATTGGATGGCTATGTTGCTTTCTCCTACCATGGGTTCATAAAAAACCGCCCATCCGGCATCCGGCTGTGATGGTATTCCAAAAAAAACTGGAGACAAGAATGAAATTGACACGCCGCACACTCCTCGCCAGCGCCATGTTGTTGGCACTGTCCGCTACTTCTTCCGCCTTTGCCGCCAAGCCCCTCGTCATGGGCTTTTCGCAGGTGGGTGCCGAAAGCGAATGGCGCACCGCCAATACCGTCTCCATCAAGGATGCGGCCAAGAAAGATGGCGTCACCCTGAAATTTGCCGATGCGCAGCAAAAACAGGAAAACCAGGTCAAGGCCCTGCGCTCGTTCATCGCGCAAAAAGTCGACGTGATCGCCTTCTCGCCCGTCGTTGAGTCCGGCTGGGATACGGTTCTGCGCGAAGCCAAGGCTGCCAAGATTCCCGTCATCCTGACGGACCGCGCCGTCAATGTCGCCGACAAATCGCTGTACGTGACCTTCATCGGTTCCGATTTCGTGGAAGAGGGCCGCCGCGCCGGCCAATGGCTGCTCGAGCACGCCAAGAAAACCCCGGACGCGCAACTGAACATCGTCGAGCTGCAAGGCACGGTCGGTTCCGCGCCAGCCATCGACCGCAAGGAAGGCTTCCAGGAAGTCATCGGCAAGAATCCGAAATTGAAGATCATCCGTTCGCAAACGGGCGACTTTACGCGCGCCAAGGGCAAGGAAGTGATGGAAGCGTTCCTGAAGGCCGAAGGCAAGAAGATCAACGTGCTGTACGCGCACAATGACGACATGGCCATCGGCGCCATCCAGGCCATCGAAGAAGCGGGCATGAAACCGGGCAAGGACATCATCATCATCTCGATCGATGGCGTCAAAGGCGCGTTCGAAGCCATGATCGCCGGCAAGCTGAACGTCACCGTCGAATGCAGCCCGCTGCTGGGCCCGCAATTGATGTCGATCGCCCGCGACGTGGTGGCCGGCAAGCCCGTGCCAGCGCGCATCACGACGGTGGAAGGCGTGTTCCCTGCCGAGGTGGCCGCCAAGGAATTCCCGAACCGTAAGTACTAAGCTTGCCGCATGATGAATACGCAAGCGCAACACAACGCCGCGCCAGCTCCCTTGCTGGAGTTGCGCGGCATCAGCAAGTCCTTTCCTGGCGTCAAAGCCCTCAGCGACGTTGCCCTGCGCCTGTATCCGGGCGAAGTGCATACCTTGATGGGGCAGAACGGCGCCGGGAAATCGACCCTGATCAAGGTGCTGACGGGCGTCTACACGCCCGACAGCGGCCAGATTTTGTTCGACGGCAAGCCCATCGCCCCCGCATCCACCTCGGATGCCCAAGGGCTGGGCATCAGCACCGTGTACCAGGAAGTCAATCTGTGCCCGAACCTGTCGGTGGCGGAAAACATCTTTATCGGCCGCTACCCGCGCCGCTTTGGCGCCATCGACTGGCGTTCCATGCAGCAGCAGGCGCGTGCCTTGCTGCAGCAATTGCAGATCGATATCGATGTCACGGCGCAATTGTCCAGTTTTCCGCTGGCCATCCAGCAAATGGTGGCCATTTCACGCGCGCTGAACATTTCGGCCCGCGTGCTGATCCTCGACGAACCCACGTCCAGCCTGGACGAGGCGGAAGTCAATCTGCTGTTTTCCGTGCTGCGCCGCCTGCGCGAGCAGGGCATGGCGATTCTGTTTGTGACCCACTTCCTCGACCAGACCTACGCCATTTCCGACCGCATCACCGTCATGCGCAATGGCGAGCGCGAGGGCGAATACGCGTGCAGCGAACTGTCGCGCCTGGCGCTGGTGAATAAAATGATCGGCGTGGCTGCCGACACGCAGGAGCAAACGCTGGACCTGGCGCAAGAAGCGGGCGCCGCCAGCTTCGGTCCGACTGTGCTCGAAGCGCAGGGACTGGGCCGCAAGGGCGCCCTGCTGCCCATGGATTTCCACATCCGCCAGGGTGAATTGCTGGGTCTGGCCGGCTTGCTCGGTTCGGGCCGCACGGAACTGGCGCGTTTGCTGTTCGGCGCCGACAAGGCCGATTCCGGCAGCATCGTTATGCAGGGCAAGATACGCCAGTTCAACGTGCCGCGCGACGCGATTGCCCAGGACATCGGCTTTTGCTCGGAAGACCGCAAGCACGAGGGCGCGATTTTGTCGCTGTCAGTGCGCGAAAACATCATCCTGGCCTTGCAGGCCCGCACGGGCTTGCTGCGCGCCATCCCGTTCAAACGCCAGCAGGCGCTGGCCGACGAGTATGTGAAGGCGCTCGGCATCAAGACGGCCAGCATCGAAACGCCGATTGGCAGCCTGTCGGGTGGCAATCAGCAGAAAGCCTTGCTGGCGCGCTGGCTGGTGACGTCGCCGGCCATGCTGATCCTCGATGAGCCGACGCGCGGCATCGACGTGCGCGCCAAGCAGGAAATCATGGGTTATGTGAGCAAGCTGTGCCGCAAGGGCATGGCCATCCTGTTCATCTCGTCGGAGCTGCCGGAAGTGCTGCGTTGCAGTGACCGCATCCTCGTCATGCGCGACCGCAAAGCCTGCGGCGACTATGCGCGCGGCGAGCTCGACGACAGCTCCGTGCTGCAAGTGATCGCCGGAGACGCCACATGAGTTTATCCACGCCATCGAACGCGCCCCTGGCGCGTCCGGCTTCCACTACGGGTACGTCCGCTTTGCATACCGTTCTGCACCACCCCTTGAGCCGGCCCCTGGCCGCGCTGTTGCTGCTGTTACTGGTGGCCTTCTTTGCCATCCCCGGCTTTTTCCACCTGGAAGTGCGCGACGGCCACCTGTATGGCAGCGTGATCGACATCGTCAACCGTGCCGCCCCGCTGATGCTGGCGGCCCTGGGCATGACCCTGGTGATCGCCACGCGCGGCATCGATATTTCCGTGGGCGCCGTCGTGGCCCTGTCCGGCACGGTGGCAGCCATGCTGATCGGCGGCACCATGGTGATGGACAACGGCGTGCCGACCTATGTGAGCAACATCCCCATGGGCTGGGCCCTGGCGGCCGCCCTGGGCGCTGCCCTGTTGTGCGGCGCCTGGAATGGCGTGCTGGTGGCTGGCCTCGGTTTGCAGCCCATCGTCGCGACATTGATACTGATGGTGGCTGGGCGTGGCCTGGCGCAATTGCTGACGGATGGGCAGATCGTCACCGTCTATTATCAACCGTTCTTTTTCATCGGCAGTGGTTACCTGTTCGGCTTGCCGTTTTCCCTGTTCCTCGTCGCTGCCGTGTTCATCATCACGGCCGTGCTGATGCGCAAGACGGCCTTGGGCCTGTTCATCCAGGCCGTTGGCATCAACCCCGTCGCCGCGCGCCTGGCCGGCATCAAGACGGCGACGCTGATCTTTTTCGTCTACGTGTTTTGCGCGGCCTGCGCGGGCCTGTCGGGCCTGATGATCAGCTCGAACATCAAGAGCGCCGACGCCAATAACGCGGGCCTGATGCTGGAACTGGACGCCATCCTGGCAGTCACTTTGGGTGGCACCTCGCTGGCTGGCGGCAAGTTCAGCCTCGTGGGCAGCATGATCGGCGCGCTCATCATCCAGACCCTGACCTACACGATTTATTCGCTGGGCGTGCCGCCGGAAGTGAACATGGTCGTCAAGTCGGTCGTCGTCTTCCTCGTCTGCCTGTCGCAATCGTCGGAATTCAAGCAATTGCTGCATCGGAGAAAAGCATGAAGGGCTTGCTGCACACCCCGTATTTCACCTCGCTCGTCACGGTCCTGCTGCTGGTGGTGATGCTGGGCCTGGGCGGTGCCGCCTATCCGGGCCTGCTGTCGACGCAAGTGATCTTTAACCTGTTGATCGATAACGCCTTTTTGCTGGTGATCGCCGTCGGCATGACTTTCGTGATCGTTTCTGGCGGCATCGATCTGTCCGTCGGTTCCGTGCTGGCCCTGTCGACCATGATCGCCGCCTGGCTGCTCAACGTGGCGCACTGGCCGCCGCTCTTGGTGATCGTCACGGTACTGGCGTTGGGCACCGTGTTTGGCGCCAGCATGGGCGCGCTGATCCATTATTTCAAATTGCAGCCGTTCATCGTCACCCTGGCCGGCATGTTTTTGGCGCGCGGGTTGTGCTATTTGATCAGCATCAACTCGATAACTATCGACGACCCGCTGTTCGTCGCCATGTCGCAGACGCAATTGCAGTTTCTCGGCGGTTTTGTCTCACCCGGCGTCGTGATCGCCGTGATCACGTTGCTCTTGGCCATCTGGCTGGCGCACGCCACGCCGTTCGGCCGCGCCGTGTATGCGATCGGCGGCAATGAACAGTCGGCCCTGATGATGGGGCTGCCCGTGGGCCGCACCAAGGTGTTCATTTACGCCTTCAGCGGCTTTTGTGCCGCGCTGGGCGGCGTGCTGTTTTCGTTCTACATGCTGTCCGGCTATGGCTTGCATGCGCAAGGCACGGAACTGGACGCGATTGCCGCCGTCGTCATCGGCGGCACCCTGCTCAGCGGCGGCTACGGCTATGTGGCGGGCGCGCTGTCGGGCGTGCTCGTGCTCGGCACCATCCAGACCCTGATCGCCTTCGACGGCACGCTCAGCTCGTGGTGGACCAAGATCGTCATCGGCGGCCTGCTGTTCGTCTTTTGCGTCGTGCAAAGACTGATGGCCATGAGCCAGAAAAATACCAATCGGAGTTAATACCATGTTTCACAAGAATAAACTTGCCGCAACCATCGGCATGGCGGCGGCGCTCGCCTGCGCCCCATTCGGCGCGCAGGCGGCCAACCCCATCGTCAAGGACATCTACACGGGCGACCCGGCCGCGCTGGTCGACAATGGCAGGGTGTATTTGTACGTGGGTCACGATGAAGCGAGCGCCACGGATACGGATTACCGCATGCACGAGTGGCGCGTGTATTCCTCGTGCGACATGGCGAACTGGACGGATCACGGCTCGCCCGTGCGCTTTTCCACCTTCGCCTGGGCCGGCAAGGATGCGTGGGCCGGTGACATCGTCAAGCGCGGCAATCAATACTATTTCTATTCGACCGTCGACCATAAAACCATCCCCGGCAAGGCCATCGGCGTGGCCGTGTCTGACAGCCCGACAGGCCCCTTCGTCGACGCGCGCGGCAGCGCTCTGGTCACCAACGACATGACGAAGCAGACGGCCATTCCCTGGGACGATATCGACCCGGCCGTCTTTATCGACACGGATGGCCAGGCCTACATTTACTGGGGCAACACGGTCTTGAAATACGCCAAGCTCAAGGCCAACATGACGGAGCTGGACGGCCCGATTCTGACTTTCGGCATGGATGCGTTCACGGAAGCGGCCTATATGCACAAGCATGCCGGTACGTATTACCTGTCGTACTCGCGCAATTTCCCGGAAGAAACGGCGTATTCGACGGGCCCGACGCCGACGGGGCCCTGGCATTTCCGCGGCACCATCATGGACAAGAACGCCGTCGTGAAAACCATTCACCAGGCCATCATCGAGTTCAATGGCAAGTCCTACATCTTCTATCACAACGACAAGTTGCCCGGCGGCGGAGAATACCGGCGTTCCGTGGCCGTGGAAGAGCTGAAATACAAGCCGGACGGCACGATCGAATTCATCCGGCAAACGGCTGGCCCGGCCGCCAACCCGAGCGCCGCCTGCAAGGCATTGTGACCGGGTGTCGACCCGCCGGGGGAACGCGCCATACCGATATCAACAATATCGATATCCAATCAGTACCGATATCGATCATGATATGATTTATTCATGGATACCCTCAACCCCAACTGGTTCTTGCGAGCCCGCCTGAAGACGCGGCAATTGCTGCTGTTGATCGCCCTTGACGAGCAGCGCAACATTCACCGCGCGGCGGAAGAGTTGCACATGACGCAGCCGGCCGCGTCCAAGCAAATCAAGGACCTGGAAGAGATGCTGGACGTGCGCCTGTTCGACAGGCTGCCACGCGGCATGGAGCCGACCATCTACGGCGAGACGATGATACGCCACGCGCGCATGGCCCTGACGAGCCTGTCCCTGGCGCATGACGACATCGTCGCGCTGAAGTCGGGCCTCACGGGCCAGGTGGAAGTGGGCGTCATCATGACGCCGGCCATGGCCTTGCTGCCGCGCGCGATTGCCCGCATCAAGCAGCAGGCACCGTTGATGCGCATCGGCGTGCATCTGGAGCACAGCAACACCCTGATGGACATGCTGCAGCACGGCACCCTCGATTTCATGATCGGGCGCATCCTGGAAAAGGAAAGCAGCGCGGGGCTCATCTACGAGGAATTGACGGAGGAGCCTGCCAGCGCCGTGGCGCGCAATGGCCATCCGTTGCTGTCGCGCAAGAATTTGCAATTGAAGGATTTGGCGGCCCAGCCGTGGATCTTGCCGCCGCAAGGCAGCATCCTGCGCCACCGCTTCGACATGATGTTCCGCCGCGCGGGCCAGGAACCGCCCGTCGACGTGGTCGACACGACCGCCTTGCTCCTGATCACGTCGCTACTACAGCAGACGGACTCGCTGCACGTGATGCCGACGGAAGTGGCGCATTACTATGAATCGTTGAACGTGCTGAGCATCTTGCCCATCGAGCTGCCGTGCAAGATGGATGCGTTCGGCATTATTCGCCAGCAGGATCATTTGCTGTCGCCGGGGGCGGATATGCTGTTGAAAGCTGTGCGGGCGACTGCGGCGGATATGTATTGAGTGCTGTGCTGGTGGTGTCGGATTACGCGTTCCGCTAATCCTACTTACCGTTCACATGCATGGTAGGTCGGATTAGCCCGCAGGGCGTAATCCGACAATTGCCCCTTATGCTCAATCCGGCACTTCAAAGAAAAACAGCTGCACCAATCGCCCATTCTCCGGCGTGTCGCCAAACACATTGCTGATCGAGTGAAAGTAGTGTCCCTTGTACACGATCAGGCGGTTGTGGCGCATCGGCACTTCCAGCAGGGCTTGCCAACTGTCGCGCTGTTCCTGCAAGTCGTTGAATTTCTGCACCTTACTGTTCGGCAGCCAGCGTTTCTGGAAATCCTTGAAGCTGGCGTAGCCGCCCGCTTTCACGTCCGCTTCGGGCAAGCGCCGGTACCAGCCGCTGGGCTGGTGGCGCCAGAAGGTGGTACCGCCCTGGCACTGCTCGGGCGGGTTCAGATACAGCACGCCCGCATAGAAATTGAAATTGTTGCCCGTCTCGTTGTCCACGTGGATATCGGTGCGCGCCATCGCGTCTGCATAGCTGAGGCGGTAGGAACCGTTGTCGGGTGAAATGAAACGGATGGGGCGGCCCAGCGCCGTGGCGATGCGCTCCATGATGGCCTGGCTGGGCTGGCCCGCCGTCTGGCTGCCTGGATAGTTTTGTCCCGCATAGCGCTGCTGCTCAAACGGCAACGCCAGCGCTTGCGCGCGCCAGGCGGCGGGATCGGGCAGGAAATCATCGAGGATGTGCAGGTCGGTTTCGCGCAGGAAATCGTGCAAGCTTGCTGGCACGTCGGGCGTCGTCAGCCGCTCCTTGTTTTCCGTGCCGGGGCTGGCAAAGCCGATGCGGCACGTTTGCGCCAGTGCAGGATGCAGCGCCAGGGCTTGCGCGTAGCGTTCCAACGCCGGTTCCTGCTGTCCCGTGCGGTAGTACAGCTCGGCCAGTCCCTGCAGGGTTTGCCAGCGCTGCGGACGCAGGGCGTGGGCCCGTTCCAGTTCGGCGATGGTCTCCATCAGCCGCTGTTTTCCCATCAGCAATTCCGCATGGCTGATGGCGAAATCATGTTCGTGCGGCGCCAGCCGCGCCGCCGTGGCGTAGCTGGCCAGCGCCGCCTCGCTGTCCGTGCCGCGCAGCACGTTGCCGAGGTTGTAGTGGAACAGGGCGTTGTCCGGCTGCTGCTTGAGCGACAGTTTCAGCAAGCCCAGGCCGATGGCGCCCTGGCCCAGCTCCAGCATCGCCAGGCCCTGGAAATGCTGCGCTTCGGCCAGGGCCGGATTCAGCTTATACGCGGCCTGGTAGGCGTTGATCGCCTCGATCAGCTTGCCCGCCTGCTGCAGCCGTTGCCCGTTTGCCAGATGTTGTTCCGCCAGTGTCTGTTCGCCCATATGTCCCGATCCCGATCCCGATGCAATGTGGCGAACAGTGTAACCGAGCCCGTTCTACCGCGCCTGGCTGACGGGAATTTCTTCTCCGTTCAGCTTGATCGCCACCTTGACGATCTGCGCCTTGACCTGGTTGCTGGCCATGTCCGCTTCCTGGGCGTAGGCGTACACGACGATGGCGAAATCCTTGTAGCCGCTGCGCGCCGCTTCGATCTTGCGCGCCGCATCCTGGTCCACTTTCAGCAGCGAATAACCGTCGCCATTCGTGAACGCCAGCTTGTAGTCGCCGTTGTCGTACATGTAGTAATAGGTGCCCGCGTCGGCGAACTTGGCGGGGAAGGCGGCCTTGTCCATCGCGTACGGCGACAGCGCGCCCTGGCCATTGATCTGGTAGCGCAGGTAGCGCTTGGTTTTCGCTTCATTGACCTTGGCGTCGATCTGCGGTTTCAGCGCGTCGAGCACTTCCTGCTTGCGGAAGGCGTCGTTGCTGCCCGCATATTCGCGCGAGATGCGCTGGGCCACGGCCGCGTAGTCGGGCGGCACGCCGGACAGGGCGAGGTAGCTGTACATCAGCTGGTGGCCGCTCGTGATGTCGACATAGCTGGACGTTGGCGTGGCAGCGTCCGCTTGCGGCAGGCTGGCTGCTGCCGCCTTCACTTGCGCCTTGGCGGCCATGTCGGCCACATTCGCTGCGACGGGAGCGGAGGCGGCCGGTGTGGCGGTCTCTGTTTTACCGCAGGCGGACAGCAGGACGGCGATGGCGAGCAGGGCTGGGAGGGTACGTTGCATGATATTTCCTTCAATGAATGTGTAAGAGGTGGCTTAGCCGATGGTTTTACGTTTGTATTCGCCGACGCCGTAAGCGGCCAGGACGATGGAAGACGCCAGCACCAGGTAAAAGCCGATGCCAAATGAGAGGCCTTGCCACACTTGCCCCAGCATTTCGCTGGCCATCTGCTCGGCCATGCGGGCCGCGCGGGTGCCCATGATGCCGCCCATGGCGCTGCCCGCGTCGCTGACGGCGCCCTTGATCTTGATGAACAGCAAGCTGCTGTGGATGACGATGAACAGCAGCGGGGCGCACTTGCCCAGCGCCGCTTTCGGGTGGCGGCTAATCATGGTGGCGCAGCATCCGGCAATGGCCAGCAGGAAGAAAAATTGTGCGGACGTAAAACCGCCGCCGCCATCGCGGGCAAAGCTTTCCAGGCTGTCGGCGGACAAGCCCAGCAGCTGCCAATAGGTGCGCGAGACGGAAGCGAACAAACGGATGCCGATGGTGTTGAAGATAAAGGCGCCGGCGATCAGGACGCCGAGGCTGGCCAGCACCTTGATGCCCAGGGCGGACACGGCCTGGCCCCACAGCTGCTGGCTTTTTTCGCGCGCCAGTTTCGCCGCGCCGGCCATCTCTTCCTGCGCCAGTTGCTGTGTCGCTACGGCGCTGACGGTGGCGAGGCTGCCGGCCTCATCGAAGCGCACGTCGACGACGGCGTTGATGGCGGGCGCCACGTCCGAGCGCCAGTGTGTGGCCACGTCGAACGCATGTTGAATGCCGGCCACGCTGACGGAACCTTGTCCGCTCGGTTGGTAGGCGAGGATGCGGCCACGCTGGCCGGTGGTAATGGTTGATGCCGTGCTGGATGGTTGCATGAGATTTCCCTGGTCACTGTCATGCTCTATTGCATGTACCCACGGATAACGGGGGCAGTTCAGGGAAATCTAAAATTATTTTGAATTATTTTTTGGCGGCTGCATCATGTCCTTGGCGGCACCCTGGTAATCCTTCATCAAGCCCATGAAAGCACCCTGCAAATGCCGGGCCGCATCCTGCGGCGGTGCGCCCGTGCGCCGGGCCAGGTCGAATTTATACGCATGGGCGGGGCTGTAGCCCGCCTGCGAGGCGGCGTCCAGCAGCACGCCCGCCCGCTTCAGCGAAGCGGGATCGCCCTTGACCATCAGCAATTCCGCCAGATAGGTCTGGGCAATCGGAAAGTCTTTCGCGGCCGCCTTTTCCAGCCACTGCATGCCCGCCTTCGGCTGTTTTATTCCAGCGTCGCCGCCGCCGATGCCATAGCCGAGGGCCGTCAGCGCCACCAGATCTCCGCCCCGTGCGCGTTTTTCCAGTTGCTGGCGGGGAAACGGACGGGCCGCGATCTGCATGCGGATTTCATAGTTGATGTCTTGCAGTACATTGCCTGGCCACACTTTGACGCCCGGTGCGGCCGGCTTTTCCACCGCTGGCGCAGGCGCGCGCATGCCGCCCTGGCCTTGCGCGCCGGCCAGCACGCCCGGCGTGGCCTGGCTGACACCCTTGCCGCTACCCATGTTCAGCACCAGGCGCGCCGACGTCTCGCCAAACGACACGCGGGGCTTTTGCACGTCGTGCGTCATGGCGGCAACCCTGGCCGCCACTTGCGAAAACACATCGCTCATCGGCAAACCGGGCGCATCGAGCGCGTCGAGCAGGGCGCTCGTGTAAGGGCTGTTGCGCGAATCGGGCGACCAGAAGTCGCGCGCCAGGGCGCCGGGACCGGCCGAATAGGCGATCACCACGCCGCGTGGCGCGGCCGTATCGGCAAAGCCGTGGCTGGCCGCATTGCCGCCGCCCGGCACCACCATGGCGCCGCCGCGCGTATATTCCTGGCGGCAAGCGTCGAGGATCAGCACGGCGCCGCGCGCGCCCGTGCGCTGCAAGTCGCCCGCCAGGCTGGAAACGGACACCCCCTGCGCGGCGATGGCGGCCGCGCTCAGCGCATTCATGTTCGCGCCCAGCGGCAATACATAGTTCGCTTCGCCCGCCTGCGCGCCGTGGCCCGCGTAAAACACGAGGGCGATATCGGCGCCGCGCGCCTGCGTGGAAAACTCGGCCGACGCCTTTTGCAGCTGTTGCGCATTGATGTCCGTGCGCAACAGCACTTCAAAGCCCAGGCGGCGCAGGCGCTCGGCCATGGCACGCGCATCGTTCACGGGATTCAATAGAGGCTGCGGATAGGCCGCATTGCCGATCACGAGGGCGATGCGCTTGCCGGGGCCGCTGGCGGCGTTGCCCACGGCCGCCTGCGCGACGTTACCGCAGAGTAAAAAGAGGAGGCTGAAAAACAGGGGAATCAGGCGATGCATCGGCGTCTCGGGAATTGTCGTGAAAGTAACAAAAGTTAGCGATTTTTACTGTGATATGAGAAAATTGCTTAAATGCATTTTACCTTACTGACAAGTTTCTCTTGTCTGGCCAGCGCACGGTACGTCGCCGCCGGCCAGTGGCGCGTGCCGCCCAACACACGATCGGACCGGCTTTGCAATCGGAACAATTTGAACGGATTCATGCTTTCTGGACCCGCCGCCAGCAGCTGACACAAGGCGAACTTGGCGAGTTTTACCAGCGCGTCATCGCCGCGCTGACGCCGTGCCGTCCGCGCGAGGCGGCGTCGCTGGGCGACTCGCTGGCCGACTTGCGCCACCAGTTTTTCATCGAAAAAGTCCTGCACGGCGACAGCGAGGCCGCGCCCCACCACGTCGGTGCCCTGTTTTTGTACTTCAAGCGTTTCATCATCGACCAGCTGCGCAAGCAGCGCGATGACGAAGATGCCGATGCGCAAGAGGGCTGCGAGCTGCGTGCGCCCGATGCGTATGCGGAACCGCTGCGCGACTACCAGCTCACGCCGCAGCAAGTGCGCGACGCGGCCGACGTGTTCATCACCACCTTGCCCGACGATTTGATCTTGCTGCTGCGCCATTGCGGCTGCGGTGGCATGCCCGTCAAGGAACTGGCCGAGCAGATCGCTTCCGCGCACTACCACGGCGGAAAATTAGGCCTGGTGCACAGGCAGAAGGGCGATCCTGCCAGCGCGGGCCGCCAGATCGTCGAGCCGGCCCACCGCGCCACCTTGCTGGGCAGCTGGGTCTTGAACCTGCTCAAGCTGCGCGTCGGGGACGCCCTGGCCGCACGCGATCTGCAGGCGGCGCAAATAGTTTTGGATATCTTGTGCGTGGCCGCGTTATCCCTGCACATGGACCCCGCKCCCACCCACCCAAACACTGATGAAAGGCCATCGGCATGAACGCATTGACGCCCTCGCTGGCCATCGTTGCCGTGCGCCTGCCGTCGCCTCCATCTTCAGCCGAACTGCTGGACGACGAGGTGGCCGGCACTACCCCCGATTGGCGCGGCATTGCCGTGCCGGAACACCTGCTGCAACGTTTCGAGCGCCGCAGCGATGCGGCGCCGTTGGCCGCGCGCCCCATCGCCGGTGGGCAGATCCACTTGCTGGCGCGCCTTCCCGGCTTTGGCGCCGTGCTGCTCGATGCCTGGGACAGCACGCGGCAGCGCTGGCGCGGCTGGCTCGTCACGCCGGACACGGCATATGCGGACGCTTGCGGCCTCGTGGTTGAGGAGCGCGATGCGCCCGCCGACCCGCGCGCGGGCCTCGTGCTGTGCGATATGCCGGTCGCCCTGGCCGTGACGGACCTGGGCGCTTGCCTGGGCGTGTTCAGCCAGGAGCGCCTGCAGGCGGCGCGCTGGCTGGAGCTGCATGGCCGCGCGAACGGAGCGGCCGCGGCACCGGGCGTGATCGCCCGCGTGGCTTTGCCCGGCGATGATTACGCCTTGACCGGCACACCGCTGTCGAGCGAGCTGGGCAAGGACGGCCGCGTGGCGTACCGGCAACTGCTGCGCCAGGGCTTGCAGCAATTGCAGATCGCCTCGGCCGATGCTGTCGCGCCCCAGCTGACGTCCCCCGTGAAGGCGGCCAATGCCAATCGCTGGCTGAAGATCGTCACGGCCGTGGCCGCCAGCGTGATGGTGGTGCAATCGGCGTGGCTGTTCCTGCCGAAAGAGGGCGCCGTCGTCGGCAATGCGGAGTTCCGCAGCGGCGGCAGCGGCGTCGAGACGGGCGTGCGCACGCGCGTGCTGTTCCGTGCCGAGGCTACGGAGGCGGAAATCCGCACCTGGCTGCAGCGCGAGCAGCTGGAAATCGTCGCCGGACCGGACACCCTGGGCGCCTTCACCGTGCTGTCGCGCAACCGCCAGAAAGTCTTGCCGCCGCCAGGCCCGGGCAATCCGCTGGCCGTCATCAATCCCTGACCCAGAAATAAGAGAAAGTTATCAAGTATGACAACGTATAAGAATTTTGCATCAGCGCACTGGCGCAAATTGATCGCCGGCGTGGCTGCGGGCGTCCTGTTGACGGGCTGCGCCATGACGCCGAACGGCCGTGGCGGCGTGTTGATGGGCCTCGATACGGCCGAGCTGTTCGGCACGCCGATTTCCACCTTCCGCCTGCGCGACGGCACGGAAGGGACCTTGCGCAAGGATCCGCAGGGCAAGTATTCGATCAAGCTGTCGCAGGCGTTTCGCGTCGTGCCGCTGGCCAACGCCATCACGGCCCGCGTGGCGCGCGTGGAAAACGTGGGCGAGCGCACCGTGGTGATCGTGGAAACCCAGGAGCGCGGCTGCGCCTACCGCTATGAAGTGCTGGCTTTCCAGGGCACGGACGTGCTGCAGTGGACGGTCGGCAATTGCAAGGACCGCCCCCGCGTGGACTTGGCGGCCGATGGAAAATCGCTCAATATCGACTTCCCTAACTACAACCGCCTGTCGCGCATGATCTACACGGACAACCGCCTGCTCAACGCCAGCGTGGCCGTGCCGCCCGGCGTTGATACGCGCGCCCAGCCGTTTGCCGACGACGCCTTGCGCGGCACGGGCCCCGCCATCGCCACCCTGCCCGGCAGCGATAGCGGCCGCGTGATCCCGGCGCCACCGGCGGCCGACCCGGCGCCTGCCGCCGCGCCGAAAGCGGCCAGCCGCGCCAGCGCCAAGGCGCGCCGCCAGGACACCCCGGCCAGGGTGGCAACGCCCGCCGCCATCAGCCTGCCCGCGCAACGTAGCGCTGCGCCTGCTCCGGCGGCGCCGATGATCTTCCAGGCTGAAGAGATCAAGCCCGTCGTCATCGATCTGAGGAAATAAGATGGCCGCGAGTTTGCGCAGTCTGCAGATCCGGCAGACCTTGATCCTGATCGTCCTGACGATCATTTATTTGTGCTTCGAGCTGGGCTTCAATGCCCGTTTGCTCGACGTGGTGGGCGGCGACGTCAAGCCGCACGACGTGGAGGGCGTGGAATTTTATGGCCGCAGCCTGTCGGGCATCGCCGCCGCACTGGTGGTGCTGCAACTGATGTGGCGCCGCCGCCTGAAGAACAATGGCAGCGGCCCCAGCTGGAAAAAGATCCTCTTTTGCTGCGTCGCCACGGCGGCGGTCGTGTTCGGCATTTTGAAAACAACGGTCACCGTGCTGGTCGAAACGCGCGATGCGCAATTTCGCCGCCTGGCCTTCAACACGACCCTGATGCAGCGCTCGCTGGTCGGCGGCAGCTTGCAATTGCAGGGCCTGGTCGATGACGCCACCCTGTTTGCCAAGCCCGAGGGCAAGGCTTTCCTCGCGCTGTTCCCCTTCCTGGCTGTCTCGGTGGGCCACCTCGATGAGCGCATGGAGCCGGCCAAGGAACAGTTGATCAATTTCAACGTGCGCAAGATCGCCGGCGGCGCGGCCGGGTACTATGAAAAATACCAGCAGGCGATCGGCGAAGTGCGCGACAAGTGGAAATTGTATTCGGGCATCATTCCCGACGATGATGCGGGCTTGCGCCAGCAGCAGGAAACGGCGTGGAGCGATTACCGGCAAAGCCTGTCGCGCCATGGCTGGCAGCCGCATTCCGTGCCGGCGCGGCGCAAGGCGGCCGTCGTCAACAATGTGCGTAAAAAGGTGCCCGTATCGGCCAACTGGCACCCTGCCGACCAATTGAGCTTCCGCGCCGCCGTCAAGCGCCGCTATGCGTCGGAAGCGGCCAGCAAGGGCTTGCATATCAAGGGTGACCGCATTCCGCCTGGCTTGTCCTTTGCCGCCTTCGTGGCGCGTCCCGGCATCCAGGCCGTCCTGCGCGACGGGCCGGATGGCGGCGATGGCAGCGAAGCGAGCAAGGGCTTGCGCTTGCCGAAGGGCGCCGTGGTGCAGGATGCATATGCGAGCCCGGCCGAGTTCAGCCGTCTGTTCGACCAGTTCGCCGCGCGCCAGACGGCGGAAAAACTCGTGGAATACCGCGCCAGCCGCAACGACTTCGAGGTGGGCGGCAAGTACTTTGAAGAGGGCAAGGAAGCGGCGCGCGCGGCCATCGTGCCGCCCGTCGCCCTGTTCTTCTCCTTGCTGGGCGCCATCGGCCACTTCTCGAAATTGCTGTACCTGATCGCCACGGTGGGCTTGCTGGTGCTGGCGGCGCGCCGCGGCGAGCAGGCGGGCGCCGATGGCCAGCTGAGCCGCCGTTCCGCCTGGATCGCCACGGGCGTGCTGGCTGGCGCCTTCCTGGGAACCTGGGGTATCTTTACCCTCTCGGACAATAATGTCACGAAGAGCGAGCTGTTCCGCCAGATGCTGGACTGGAACCGCCAGGCCGCCGACGACAGCACGCGCTGGCAAATCGCCGGCAAGGGCTTGCTGGCCAATATCACGCACGTCGTGGCGGTGGGGCAGGGCTACAGCTACCCCGTCAACGAAGCGATCCGCATCCACGTTTTGCAGGGAATTCACTATGGCTATCATCCGGGACAAAAATAAGGCGGCTGCGCTGGCCTTGCTGCTTTCCATGGCCAGCACGGCTGTCCAGGCCGACTGCCTGGGCATGAAGGTGCACGCCCACCGTGGCGCCGGCAATGCGCCGGAGAACTCGCTGAGCGCGCTGCGCAACACGTATTTCGGCACCTGGGACGGCGTCGAGACGGATTTGCAGCTGCTCGGTGACGGCAGCTGGGTGGTGCACCACGACTTGTTGACGGGGAGGGTCGTCGACACGGGCTCGCCCCGTACCGTCAAGCAATTGACGGCCGACGACTGGCGCGCCGCCAGCATGAAGAACCGTGGCGTGGCCACGCCGGAAACACCGCCTTTTGTGACCGACATCGCCGACCTGGCCACGGCTTTTCCAAGTAAAACCCTGAACGCGGAAATCAAGGATGTCGTGGGATCGTGCGCACCGATCGCCTCCCTGGTGGGGCAGTTGCGCGCAAACATCAAGCACGGCAACTGGTTCTTGACGTCGGGCGTGCCGAACAACCTCGCGTGCGCGCGCCGCGCCGATCCGCAGGGCTACCTGGGCTTGCTCGTGTTTGACGCGCGCAATGCGCAGGCGGCCGGCACGAACCGCGTCAGCCGTTACATCGCGAAAAATGCCCGCCCGCCGAAGCTGGACAAGCCGTGGCTGCAGCGCGTGCAGCAGCAGATCGGCATGCCGACCGGAGTGCACGTGGACGCCCGCAGCCTGGACGCCAATCCGAATTTGCTCAGCGACGCGGCCAGTCTGAACATGCCCGTCTTCGTGTATGCCATCGATGGCGACTCGGCCTTGGCCGCCTCCTTGCTGCGCGCTCAGCAGCGCAGCCACCGCTGGCCCAGCGGCGTCATCCTTGACGGCAATCCCGAGACGTTTTGCGCGATGATGCAGTAAGTTTTTTCACTCACCCAGTGCTGCCATGACCATGCCACCATCAACCCCCGCCAACCTTACCGGCAGCGCCATCGGCGCCATGTTCTTTTCCCTGTTCGGCGGCCTGTGGGTGGCCGGCTGGTGCGTGCAGACGTATGGCGCGCATCCCTTAAGGCTGCTGCCGGTGGCCGCAATCACCGTCTTGCTGCTCATGCTGGCGTGGCGCCAGTTCCGGCGCCACCGCGCCGCGCATGCGGCGGCGGAACAATCGCCGCAGGCCAAGCGCGTGGGCCGGCTGTTCAATGTCGTCAATGCCGGGCAGTGGATCGCCATCTTCATCGTCGGCAACGTCCTGAAAAACATGGGCTTGCAGGCGTGGTTCATCCCTGCCGTCATTTTGATCGTGGGCCTGCATTTCTTTCCGCTGGCCTGGCTGTTCAAGGCGCGCCGCCACCTGGCCATCGGCATGGCCCTGTGCGTGTGGGCTGTCGGTTATCCGCTGACTCTGCGCCATGGCCCCCTCGATCCCGCCGGCTGTCTCGGTGCCGGGCTGATCTTGTGGGTGGCGGCCCTCTCCGCCGTGCGCGGCGGTTTTGCCGTGCAGCAGAACGCCTTGCCGCCCCAGAAATAGCTTTTCCAACGGCCCGTACAGGGCCGTTTTTTACCCATTTTTTGCGCATCGCAGCATCGATAATGTTTGCATCGCGCGCGCGCCTGGCTTATAAATGTAATCGATTACATTTACTTGCAAAGCGCCATGCCAGCAGCCCTTCCTTCTCCTTTGCCGACAGAAACCGTCTCCATCAGCGCCGTCGCCGCGCATGCGGGCGTGTCGGTGGCCACCGTCTCGCGCGTGATGAACGAGCAGGCGGGCGTGCGGGCGCCCACGCGCGACAAAGTGCTGGCGTCTGTCGCCGCGCTCGGCTACCGCATGAACCACCTGGCGCGCAGCCTGCGCACTGCCGAGAGCCGCATGCTGCTGACCATGGTGCCCGACGTGGGCAACCCGTTCTATGCGCAGATCGTGCGCGGCATCGATACGGTGGCGCGCGAACACGGCTATTTCGTGCTGCTGTGCGACACGGGCGCCGACGCGGGCCGCGAGCGCTCGTACTTCGACTTGCTGCGCATGCACCGCGCCGATGGCGCCATCTGCCTCGATCCGGACACGGTGCAGCATGCCCTGTCGCATGAATCCGTCACCCTGCCGTGGGTGGCCTGCTGCGAATTCGACCCCGCCGTGGCCGTGCCCTATGTCGGCATCGACAACCACCGCGCCGCGTCCGACGCCGTCGCGCATCTGTTGTCACGCGGCCATACGCGCATCGGCCTGATCAATTCGGATGAACGCTATCTGTACGCGCGGCAACGCCAGCAAGGCTACCTGGACACCCTGGCGGCGGCCGGCCTGCCCGTGCAGCCGCAGTGGGTGCATACGGTGCAAAGCCTCGATTACGAAGCGGGCACGGCCGCCACTTTGCGGATGATGGCGCAGCCCGATGCACCGACGGCCATCTTTGCCGTGTCCGACACCCTGGCCATTGGCGTGCTGAGCGCGCTGCGCCAGCTGAACAAGCGCGTGCCCGAAGACGTGGCCGTCATCGGCTTCGACGATATCGCCATCGCCGCGCAGATCGATCCGGGTCTGACCACGATTGCGCAACCGATGCGCGAACTGGGCGAGACGGCGGCGCGATTATTGCTGCAGCGTTTGGCGGACCCGGCGGCCAGTGTGCCTGGTGTGCTGCTGCAACACCAATTAATTCTGCGAGGGAGTGCATAGTGAGCGTTGCCGTCGGTTTCGAAGGGGTCTGCAAGGATTTCGGCCCCGTGCGCGTCTTGCATGGCGTCAGTTTCAGCCTGTCGCCGGGGCGCGTGTATGGCTTGCTCGGCGAAAATGGTGCCGGCAAGTCGACCCTGATGAAAATCCTTGCCGGCTACGAAGCCGTCAGCGAAGGCCAGCTGCTGATCGATGGCCAGCCCCAGCGCTTTGCCAGTTCGCGCGCGGCGGAGAGCGCCGGCATCGTGCTGATCCACCAGGAATTCAACCTGGCCGAGCACCTGACGGTGGCGCAAAACATGTTCCTCGGCCACGAAAAGACGCGCGGCTGGCTGCTTGACGAGGCCGCCATGAGGGAAGAGGCGTCGCGCTATTTGAAACAGGTGGGCCTGGACGTGTCGCCCGACACGAAAATCCGCGACCTCATCGTCGCCGAGAAGCAGCTGGTGGAAATCGCCAAGGCCCTGTCGCGCCGCGCCCGCTTCCTGATCATGGACGAGCCCACGGCCACCCTGACCTCGTCGGAGACGCAGCGCTTGTTTGCCGTGATGGCGCAGCTGAAAGCGGACGGCGTGACTATTTTGTATATTTCGCACAAGCTCGATGAAGTCGAGCGCAATACGGACGAGGTCATCGTCATGCGCGACGGGCGTTTCGTCACGCGCGAACCGACGGCCAGCCTCACGCGCCAGCAGATGGCGAACCTGATGGTGGGGCGCGAATTGTCGGACATGTTCCCGGTCAAGGTGGCGCTGGCGCCGGACGCGCCCGTGCTCCTGAAAGTCGATGGCTTGTGCGTGCCCGGCTGGGCGAAAGAGCTGTCGTTCGAGGTGCGCGCCGGCGAAGTGCTGGGCTTTGCGGGCCTGGTGGGCGCGGGACGCACGGAATCGTTCGAGGCCTTGCTGGGCTTGCGTCCGCGCAGCGCGGGCACGATCGAACTCAATGGCCAGCCCGTGGACATCCGTACCCCCAAGCAAGCCATGCAGCACGGCATGACCTACCTGAGCGAAGACCGCAAGGGCAAGGGCTTGCACGTGAACCTGGGCTTGCGCGAAAACCTCACGATGATGACGATGGAGCGCTATGCGCGGCCGTGGCTCGATGTGGCCGGGGAAAAGGCGGCATTGGTCAAGGCCGTGGCGGACTTCAATATCCGCACGGGTGACCTGGACAGCCGCGCGCGCATGCTGTCCGGCGGCAACCAGCAAAAGCTGGCGCTGGCGAAATACCTGCATTCGGACCCGCGTGTCGTCGTGCTCGACGAGCCAAGCCGTGGCGTGGACGTGGGCGCCAAGCGCGACATTTACTTCCTGATACACCGTCTGGCTGCCGAAGGGCGCGCCGTGATCGTGATTTCATCCGAACTGATCGAATTGATTGGCCTGTGCCACCGGGTCGCCGTGATGCGCGCCGGCACCTTGCAAGCCACCCTGTCTGCTGACCACCTGACTGAAGAGGAGTTGATTGCCCATGCAACCGGCACGCACTGACACCACCGTATCCCCGCTGGCCCGTTTTGGCGCGCGCATCAAGGGCTTTGGCCCCGTGCTGGGCCTGTTATCTCTGTGCATCGCGGGCACCTTGCTCAACGGCGACTTTGCCACCGTGGACAACCTGATGAACGTGCTCACGCGCACGGCCTTCATCGGCATCATCGCCGTCGGCATGACCTTCGTAATTATTTCCGGCGGCATCGACTTATCGGTGGGCTCCATGGCGGCCCTGATCGCCGGCTGCATGATCTATTTCATGAATGCGCTGGCGCAAGGCGCGGGCGGCGATTTGGCGCCGATCACCATGCTGGTGCTGGGCATCGCCATGGCTCTGGTCCTGGGCGCGGGCTTTGGCCTGATGCATGGCTTGTTGATCAGCAAGGGCAATATCGAGCCGTTCATCGTGACCCTGGGCACGCTTGGCATCTTCCGCGCCGTCTTGACCTACCTGGCTGACGGCGGCGCGCTGACCCTGGACGCCACCTTGTCCGAGTTGTACAGCCCCGTCTACTACACGAGCGTGCTGGGCGCGCCGATACCGATCTGGATTTTTCTGTTCGTTGCCGCGGCCGGCGCCATCATCCTCAACCGCACGACCTTTGGCCGCCATGTGCAGGCGATTGGTTCCAACGAGCAAGTGGCGCGCTATGCGGCCATCCATGTCGATAGAGTCAAGATTGCCACCTACATGCTGCTGGGCGTCTGTGTGGGCATCGCCACGGTGCTGTACGTGCCGCGCCTGGGCTCGGCCACGCCGACGACGGGCTTGCTGTGGGAACTCGAAGCCATTGCCGCCGTCGTCGTGGGCGGCACGGCGCTGAAGGGGGGAGAGGGACGCATCGTCGGCACCGTGATCGGCGCGATCCTCTTGTCCGTAATCAGCAATATCCTGAATTTGACCAGCATCATCAGTGTCTACCTGAATGCCGCAGTGCAAGGCGTGGTGATCATCGCCGTCGCCTTCCTGCAGCGAGGCCGCAAATAAAAACATGGCGGCGTTCTGAAAGGGCAGCCAACGGGCGCCCACAACCTTGGAGGAGAGCAGCATGAAGAGCTTTATACGGGTAGCAGGGATGGCAGTGCTGGTGATGCAGGCGTGGGCGCTGCCGAGCGCACAGGCCGCTGAAAAGCTGGTGGTCGGCGTGGCCATCCCCACGGCCACGCACAGTTTTACGTCGGGCATCGTCTGGTGGGCGAACCAGGCCAAGGCGGAACTGGAAAAGGCCCATCCAGGGCTGAAAATCATCGTCAAGACGGCCGCCACGGCGCCCGAGCAGGCGAACCAGTTGCAGGACATGTTGACGGTGAACAAGATCAACACCCTGGTGATCTTCCCCATCGAATCGGCCTCGCTGACGCAGCCCGTGGCGCAAGTGAAAAACAAGGGCGTCTACGTCACCGTGGTCGACCGTGGCTTGACCAACACGCAGTCGCAGGATGCCTACATCGCCGGCGACAACACGGCGTTTGGCAAGCTGCCGGCGGAGTACCTGGCGAAAAGCCTGAATGGCAAGGGCAATATCGTTGTGCTGCGCGGCATGCCGACCACCCTGGACAACGAGCGCTATGATGCGTTTTCCGCCGTGATGAAGGGCCATCCCGAGATCAAGATCCTGGACGCCAAGTATGGCAACTGGAACCGCGACGATGCCTTCAAGGTCATGCAGGATTATCTGACGCGCTTCAAGCAGATCGACGCCGTCTGGGCCGCCGATGACGACATGGCCATCGGCGTGCAAAAAGCCATCGCGCAAGCCAAGCGCACGGACATCAAGCAAGTGTTCGGCGGCGCGGGCGCGAAGGGCGCCGTGAAAAAGATCATGGATGGCTCCGACCCGCTGATCGTGGCCGACGTGTCGTACTCGCCCAAGTTCATGTACGACGCCATCAAGCTGACGACGGAAGCGCGCCTGAAAGGTGATAAATTGCCGGCCAACACGATCATCCCATCGGTGCTGATCACGCGCGAGAACGCCAAGCAGTTTTACTTTCCGAACTCGCCTTTTTAAATTCTGGGGTCAGACCCCCTCGCCCGCTAGCAATGACCTGTGCGTTAGCGGCATTGAGGGTCTGACCCCGGCTTTATCCAATAGGACATTGACATGAAAACCATCCAGGGCCCGGCCATTTTCCTGGCCCAGTTTCTCGGCGATGAGCCGCCGTTCGACTCGCTCGAGCACCTGGCGCAATGGGCGGCCGGCCTCGGTTACAAGGGCTTGCAGCTGCCCACGGCGCCGCGTCTGTTCGACCTGGAACAGGCGGCGGCCAGCCAGCAGTACTGTGACGACGTGGTCGCCCTGCTGGCGCGCCACGGCTTGCAGGTGACGGAATTGTCGACGCATCTGCAGGGCCAGCTGATCGCCGTGCATCCCGCTTACGACGCCCTGTTCGACGGCTTTGCGCCCGAGCACGTGCGTGGCGATCCGGCTGCGCGCACGGCCTGGGCCACGCAGCAACTGCTGTGGGCGGCTACCGCCTCGCAGCGCCTGGGCCTCAAGGCGCACGTGACGTTTTCCGGCGCGCTGGCCTGGCCCTATCTGTATCCGTGGCCGCAGCGCCCGGCCGGCCTGGTGGAAACGGCATTTGCCGAACTGGCCAAGCGCTGGCTGCCCATCCTCGATGCCTTCGATGCCGCTGGCGTGGACGTCTGCTATGAACTGCATCCGGGCGAGGATTTACATGACGGCGTGACCTTCGAGCGCTTCCTGGCCGCCGTCAACGACCACCCGCGCGCGTCGATTCTGTATGACCCCAGCCACTTCGTGCTGCAGCAGCTCGATTACCTGGCCTTTATCGACATTTATCACGCGCGCATCAAGGCCTTCCATGTAAAAGATGCGGAATTCCGGCCGAACGGGCGCCAGGGCGTGTATGGCGGCTATGCCGACTGGCAAGACCGGGCCGGGCGCTTCCGCTCGCTGGGCGACGGGCAGATCGATTTCAAGGCGATTTTTTCGAAGATGGCGCAGTACGATTTCCCGGGCTGGGCCGTGCTGGAATGGGAATGCTGCCTGAAACACCCGGAGGACGGGGCGGCCGAAGGGGCGCGTTTCATCCGCGAGCACATCATCCACGTGGCCGAACGCGCGTTCGACGATTTTGCCGGCAGCGCCGTGGATCAACATCAGATCAATCATTTGCTCGGCTTGAAATAAGGAAACGACATGCAGCGACGCTTACGGCTGGGTATGGTAGGGGGCGGGCAGGGCGCATTCATCGGCGCCGTGCACCGTATCGCGGCGCGCATCGACGACCAGTACGAGCTGGTGGCGGGCGCCCTGTCGTCCGATCCGGACCGCGCGCGCGACAGCGGCGCCGCGCTGCACCTGGCGCCGGACCGCTGCTACAGTGATTACCGCGCCATGGCGCAGGCGGAGGCCGCGCGCGCGGACGGCATCGAGGCCGTGGCCATCGTCACGCCCAACCATTTGCATGCACCGGTCGCCACGGCGTTCATGGAAGCGGGCATCCACGTGATCTGCGACAAGCCGCTGGGCATTTCTCTGGCGGAAGGGCAGGCGCTGGCGGCGCTGGCCAAGCAGAAAATTCTGCTGTTTGCACTCACGCATACCTACAGCGGCTACCCGCTGCTGCGCCACGCGAAAGCGATGGTCGAGGCGGGCGAGATCGGCGAACTGCGCCTCGTGCAAGTCGAGTATTCGCAGGATTGGCTGGCCGATGCGATTGCGGCGGGCGGCATGAACGAGGGCAACTGGCATAACGACCCGCAGAAAGCCGGGCCTGGCGGCACACTGCTCGACGTGGGGCTGCACGCCTACCATCTGGCGCAATTCGTCAGCGGATTGACGCCGCAGGCCGTGCTGGCGGAACTGTCGACGTTTGTACCGAACCGCACGCTGGACGACCACGTGCAAGTGATGCTGCGCTATGCGAATGGGGCGAAGGGTACGTTGTGGGCCAGCCAGGTAGCGACCGGTTGCGAAAACACGGTGCGCCTGCGGCTGTTCGGCAGCAAGGCGCAGCTGGACTTCGACCAGGAACAACCGAACGAATTGTGGTGTACGCCGCAGGGCGGCAACCGCCAGCTGCTGCGTCCGGGGCGGGTCGACAGCGCGGCCGCGCGCCATGCCACGCGCGTGCCGGCCGGCCATCCGGAGGGGTATCTGGAAGCGTTCGCCCAACTGTACCTGGATGCGGCCCTGGCCATCCGCGCGCTGCAAGCGGGCTTGTCCGTGCCCAGGGAAGCGAGCTGGCTGCCGACGGTGGCCGATGGGGTGGCGGGCCTGGCCTTTGCCGAAGCCGTGCTGCGCAGCCATGCGGCGGGCGCCAGCTGGACTGCGCTGGCGGACTGTTAAACTGGGCGCATGAGCGCGCCTCCCTTTACCATCACCATCGTCCCGCAAGGCTGGCAATTCCCGGCCGAAGCGGGCACGACCATCCTGGCCGCCGCCGAGCTGGCCGGCATCCGCCTGCTCAGTTCCTGCCGCAACGGCACGTGCCGCACCTGTCTCTGCCACATGCCGGCGGGCCAGGTGCGTTACACGGTGGACTGGCCCGGCATCAGCCCCGATGAACGGCTCGACGGCTACATCCTGCCCTGCGTGGCCGTGGCGGAAAGCGATCTCACGGTGCAAGCGCGGGCCGTGCGCAAGTAAGGCGTCGCCGTGAGTATCTGTTAGATTTTAACAATGTTTCTCATGCTATAACATTCAGTCCAGGTTTCCAGCACACCTCCATTGGGGAGGAAATGAAACCTCAACATGGACATTGCATGCGTACATTACTCCCTTCGCTGTGGCAGGCCGCCGCATTGCCGCTGGCTATCATGACTACCTTGTCCGCCTGTGGCGGCGGTTCCGGCAGTAGCGTTGGCGTGCCGCCTGGCTTGCAGGAAAAACCCGGCATGACCCTGTCGGCAGTGAGCGGCAGCTGCACCGCCCAGCCCGGCGCCACCTGCGACGATATCCGCGTGACAGTGCGTCTGGCCGATGGCGTGACCGATGCGCGTCCCCAGCCGCATGAACAACCGGCCAGCGGCACGGCTAGCGTGCTGCAGATGGCCGACCGCCAGAAGCAGGCCGATGGAAGCTGGCTGCTGACGTTCAAGACGCTGCCGAGCCTGGCGCCGGGCGTGTACACGGGCAGGATCGAGCTGTCCCTGCCCGCCACAGTGGGCCTCTACAAGACGGAAAGCATCGATTACAAGGTCACTGTCGCGCCGCTCGCCGGCAGCATGGGCGCGCTGCAGGCCTTGCCCGGCGTGGGCGACTGGGAAGGCGTGAATGGCAATGCCGCGCATACGGGCCTGGTGCCGGTCACCCTCGACAGCCGCCGCTTCACGCGGCGCTGGACCTGGCTGGGCCCCACTTCCCCGCGCGGCTTCGTCGGCAGTCCCGTGGTGGCTGCCAACGGCCTCGTGTATGTCAGCCAGCAGTCCGCCGCGCCGGTGGAAGGCAGCAGCACCAAATATGTGACCACCTCGACCGTGACGGCGCTCAGCGAGAGCGACAGCCAGGCGCGCTGGACCCAGTCGCTCACGTCGGATGGCTATCTGGGCGCGCCAGCCGTTGCGGGCGGCAAGCTGGCCATGGCCGGCAGCGATACCGTGTATGTCTTCGATGCGCTCGCTGGCGGCGCGCCGCTCGGCGTGCGTCCGCCGAATACGAATGGCGCGCTGCTGGGCGTTTCCCTGGCGACGGCCCCCACCTTTTCTGGCGGCAATGTCTACGTGGGCGGCAATAACGATATCAGCGGCATCGATGCGGCGGCGGGCCAGACCCGCTGGTCTGCCAGCCTCGGCTTGCCCAAGCTGGGCAACGTCAACGACTGGACGCCCGCCGTCAGTGGGGGCACGGTGTACAGCCATGCGGCAGGGACATTGACGGCGTTCAATATCGCCGATGGCACGGCCCGCTTCAGCGTGGCGGTGCCGGGTCAGGTGCTGGGCGGCTTGAACAAGAGCAGCTTGCGCCAGGCGCCCGTGCTGGCCGATGCGGGCAGTGTGCTGGTGCTCAATCAGCGACCGCCGGCCGGCGAGGTGGCGGATAATAGCCTGAGCCTGGTTGACGTGGATAGCCGCGCCGTGCGCTGGACGGTGCAGGGACAGTTCAGCACGCAGCCGGTGGTGGCGCAGGGCGTCGTGTACGTGGGCAACCAGGCCAGCCGGTCGCTCGAGGCGCGCCAGCTCGGCGATGGTGCGCTCCTGTGGCGCTGGCCCCTCGATACGGCCCTCGATGAGTACTTTGGCGGCGATCTGATCGTCACCGGCAATCTGCTGTTTGTTGGCGGGCGCAACAATACCTATGCGATCGACCTGGCCAGCCGCAAGGCCGTCTGGACCTACCGCATGGGCGGCAGCCTGGCACTGTCGCGCCATGGCGTGCTGTACATCCGCCAAGGTACGGATTTGCCCGGCAGCAGCATGGTCTTGACCGCCATCAACCTGCAGTAGCGGCTTGCCGCGCGGCGGCTAGGGCTTGCCCGGGCTTTTGAGCCGCTGCAGCAGCGCATCCACGCTGTCGCTGACAGGCAAGCCGTGGCGGCGCAGCAGCTGCACGTGCAAGACGAGGTTTTCCAGCACCAGCTTGGCCGCGACGGCCAGCAAGGCCAGGTTGCGGTCTTCCGGGCTGAAACTTTCCATGGCGTCGGCCATCTCGCACAGGTGGTTGGCGATCAGTCCGCGCAATTCCTGCTCGTTGAAGGGCAGGTCGGCAAAATCGATGGGATCGGCCACCTCCACTTCCTGCATCAGCACCGCTAGTTCTTCCGGGGTAATCGTCATGCCTGGCCTCCTTGTGTGCTTGCCGCTATTTTAATTGTATTGGCCGCAAAGCGGACTAGAATGAGTCGAGGCCGACGACGTCGAAGGGCAGCATGGTGCATCTGCATTTTACGCAACAACTGGCACGCTACATCGACGTCCCCACGGTGGACGTCGATGCACCACGCCTGCGCGCCGCCCTCGATGCCGCGTTTGCGCAGCAGCCGCGCCTGCGCGGTTATGTGCTCGACGAGCAGGGCGCCTTGCGCCCGAACGTGGTGATCTTCATCGACGGCGTGCGTTGTCGCGAGCGGCGCGTGCTCGACGACGTCTTGCTGCCCGACAGCCAGGTCTATATCTTGCAAGCACTTTCCGGAGGTTAAGTATGGGACAAGGCATGATTCAACGCGCGTATCTCGGCACCCGCAAGGGGCTGTTCCAGTTCGATGTCGATGCGGCCGGCGCCTGGCAGCTGGCGCTGGTACAGTTTGCCGGCGATCCCGTCTCCATGCTGCTGCACGATGGCCGCGACGGTGCCGTGTACGCGGCCCTGAACCTGGGCCACTTCGGCTCCAAGCTGCACCGCCTCGACGCGGGCGCCAGCGCGTGGCAGGAAGTCGCCGTGCCCGCCTATCCCGCCAAGCCCGAGGACAGCACCGATACCGTGGACTGGACCTTGCGGCAAATCTGGTCGCTGGCGGCCGGCGGCCCGGACCAGCCCGGCGTGCTGTGGGCGGGCACCTTGCCTGGCGGACTGTTTCGCTCAAGCGACCGCGGCGAGAGCTGGCAGCTGGTGGAATCACTGTGGAACGTGCCGCAGCGGGTGCAGTGGTTTGGCGGCGGCTATGACGTGCCCGGCATCCACAGCATCTGCATCGACCCGCGCGACAGCAACAAAGTACTGGTTGGCGTGTCCTGCGGCGGCGTGTGGCAAACGCTCGATGGCGGCGCCAGCTGGGCCTTGAGCGCGACGGGCATGCGCGCCGATTACATGCCACCCGAGCTCGATGAAAACGAAGCCGTGCAAGACCCGCACCGCATCGTGCGCAGCGCCGGCACGCCGGACGTGCTGTGGTGCCAGCACCATAACGGCATCTGGCGTTCGGACGATGCTGGCTGGCACTGGCAGGAAGTGACGACGGCGCCGCTGTCGCATTTCGGCTTTGCCGTGGCCGTGCATCCGCGCGATGGCGGCACGGCCTGGTTCGTGCCGGCGCAGGCGGACGTGCTGCGCATTCCCATCGATGGTGCGCTGGCCGTCACGCGCACGCGCGATGGTGGAAAAACCTTCGAGGTGTTGCGTGCTGGCTTGCCGCAGCAGCATTGCTATGACCTCATCTACCGCCATGGGCTGGCGCTGGCCGACGACGGGCGCAGTTTATTGATGGCGTCGACGACGGGCGGCGCCTGGTATTCCGGCGATGAGGGCGAACACTGGCAGACGCTGTCTGCCCACTTGCCGCCCGTTTATGCCGTCTGTTTCGCCAAGCCGTAATAGCACAGGAAGATATCGACGGCCAGTTCCGTTATTTCGCGCCGGCGTGCCGGGCCCAGCAGGGGCTCACCCATGGTGATCTGCGGCCAGAAGGCAAAGGTTTTTAAAGGCGACATCAGCAGATGCGCCACTTCCAGGGTCTCGCCCGCCTTGATGCGCCCGTCTTGTTGCGCCGCGCGGATCCAGATATTCAGGCCCGTTTCCTTCTCATTCAGGCGCGTCACCATGGCTTGCGCGCGCTCGGGCGAGTGGACGGTTTCGCCAAAGATCACGCGCGCCAGGTCGATGAAGGCCGGATCGCACAGCAATTCCATTTTCTGCTCGACCAGGGCCAGCACTTGCGGGCGCAGCGGCTGGTCGGCCACATAGGGCACGGCTGGCTGGGACACGCTGCTTTCCCACATGCGCTGCAGGATTTCCGCGAACAACTCGTCCTTGCTGGGGAAATGGTTGTACACGGTGCGCTTGGAAACGGCGGCCGTGGCAGCGATCCTGTCCATGCTGGTCGCATCAAAACCGTGGTCGCGGAACTCGGCGATGGCGGCATCGACGATGGCGACGCGCTTGCGGTCGGTGAGGCGTTGCGGTGCGGCCATGGCTGAAAATCTCCTTTGAAAACAATATTTTACACCTCTTGGTTTACTTTGCCAGAAATAGTAACTACACTGTGTAGTGTAATTTAATCCTTGTTAATTCCTTGCCGGGCCACATATGCACTTGCACCGAGCCGCACGTCGTCTCTTCTTTCTGGGAGTCCTGATCATCATGAGTTCTTGCACCTTGCGCGCCGCGCCTGCCGCGCCCGCTGAATCCCCACAACGCCACGAAGGCAAGTTCCGCAATCCCGTGGAAATGTACAAGCTGGGCACGGCAGCGACGCTCAAGCTGCTGTGGACGTTTGTCTTCGACAAGCCGGACAGCACGGTGCCGGCCGCTGCCGTTCCCGTGCAAGCCTTGACCCGGGCGCAGCTGCTGGCCGCGCCCGACAACAGTCTGTTTCGCCTCGGCCATTCGACCCTGTTGCTGAAACTGAATAATGAATTCTTCCTCACCGACCCCGTGTTTTCCGAGCGCGCTTCGCCGGTGCAGTGGGCTGGACCGAAGCGTTTCCACCAGCCGCCCATCAGCATCGCCGACTTGCCGCCGATCAAGGCCATCATCCTGTCGCACAACCATTACGACCACCTCGACTATGCCGCCGTGCTGCAACTTGCGGCCAAAACCGAACATTTTGTTGCGCCGCTAGGCGTGGGCGATACCCTCGTCGAATGGGGCGTGCCTAAGGAAAAGGTGCAGCAGTTCGACTGGTGGCAAGGCACGACGATTGCCGGAGTAAAACTCGTCGCCACGCCATCACAGCATTTCTCGGGGCGCGGCCTGTTTGACAGCAATCAAACCCTGTGGGCCTCGTGGGTGATTGACGCTCCGGACGTACGCGTGTTTTTCAGCGGCGACTCCGGCTATTTCGACGGTTTCAAGCAAATCGGCGACAAGTACGGCCCGTTCGACATGACCATGATCGAGACGGGCGCCTACGACAAACTGTGGCCGGACGTGCACATGCAGCCGGAACAGACCTTGCAAGCGCACCAGGACTTGCGTGGCAAGTGGCTCATGCCTGTGCACAACGGCACGTTTGACCTGGGTCTGCATGCCTGGCATGAACCGTTCGACCGCATCACGGGACTGGCGGCCAAGCAGGGCGTGAACCTGGCCACGCCGCAGATGGGCGAGGCGGTCGACCTGGCGCAGCCGAAGAAGGGAGATAAGTGGTGGCTGGCGATGCTGGAGGAGGAGATGGGCCAGTAATGCTGGCTCACGCCGTCACGTCGATCAGGCGGCCCAGGGTCTGGCCATAGCCGTTCAGCTGGGGCGTGCTTTTCGGTGCGGCCGGGGCCGCTTGTTGCGGCACGGCCACCTTGATCGCCTGGTCCAGCTGCGGCGTCTGGATGACGGCCGGGGCATCGGCCTGCGCTTGCTGGCTGCTGCGTTGGGTCTGGCTCAGCGATTCCTGTTCCCGCGCCAGCAACTGGCGGCTTTGCGCCAGCTGTTCGCTGTCGCGCTGCACCTGGTTCTGGCCTTGTTCGACCCTGCGCTGCGCCGTGGCCAGCGAGGCTTGCAAGTTGTTGACGGACGTTAGCGATACCACATTGTTCACCTTTGAAAGTATGCCCAAGCGTACAGAAAAGGGAGGGGGTCCAGGAAATGTGCTGCAGCAAGCGCAACATGCCTGGCAGTAACCTTTACCTGAATCAAGATTAGGATAAATTCTCGCACAGTTCCAGTAAATATGTTTTCTTGATAATGCTATCGCGCGCGTCAGGTGTTGCCGAAACGTCATGCAGAAGGTCAGGAAGTGATTGTCGAAGTGAGTACATGCTGTCGCCTGCGAGCATTGTTTCTCCGCCATCGGCGATACCGTGCCGTAGAGGGGCACAAGTGATCACATTTAAAACGTTGCTTTTTCGATAGTCAATGTATTGTTGTTTTTATACCATGTCTGCGCCCGTTAATGCGCGGCCTGTTTGGCGCTCTGGGCTATAATGGACGGTCAGAGTTGGTTTCTTTTGCCATACAGACAGGTAGTTAACATGAATCTCAAGAGCCTCGCAATTGCCCTCGGCATGTCGAAAACGACAGTCAGCAGGGCGTTGAACGGCTATCCGGAAGTCAATTCCCGCACCCGTGAAATTGTCCTGGCCGCCGCCAAGAAAGTCGGCTACCGGCCCAACCCGCTCGCGCGCAGCCTGGCCGTCGGCCGCACGAATGTGCTCGGCATGATCTACCCCTTGCTGCCCAGCGACCTGGGCGACAGCGTCTTTCTTTCCGTGGTCAATGGCATGTCCGACGCCGTCGAAGCGTCGAAGATGAGTTTGATCATCGCGCCCGTGTCGCCGCAGAACGAACAGCCCTCGTATGAAAACATGGTGCGCGGGCGCCAGGTCGATGGCCTGGTGGTGGGCCGCACCAAGGTGGTCGACGAGCGCATCGCCTATCTGACGAAAGTCGGCTTTCCCTTTGTCGCGAATGGCCGCACGCGCATCGATGCGCCGTATGCCTATTTCGACTACGACAACGACACGGGCATCGACCTGGCCGTGTCCTTCCTGGCGGCGCACGGTCATCAGCGTATCGCCCTGCTGAGCGCGCCGCTGGATCTGCATTTTGCGTATGAGCGCAAGGAAAGCTTTATTCGCTGCATGGCGCAAGCGGGCTTGCCGGTCGATCCCGACTATCTGCTCGACAATACTTTTGATCGCCGCAGCGGCTACCAGGCCATGCAGCAATTGCTGGCCTGCTCGCCGCGTCCCACGGCCGTCATCGTCGACAACCACTTGTCCGGCGTAGGCGTGGTGCGCGCACTGATGGATGCGGGCATCGAGATCGGCAAGGAAATCTCCGTCATCGTCTGGGGCAATGTGGAAGACACCTTGATCGGCATCAACGTTACCACCATTGACCAGCCCGACCTGCGCCGCGCCGGCGCCAAGATGGTCGAAATGCTGGAATCGCTGCTGGCCGGCACGCCGCCGGAAAGGCTGCAGGAAATCTGGCAGCCGGTGCTATTGCCGGGGGCGACGGTGGGGCGCTGCCTGGATTGAATCTGATGCGTTGCAGAGCCTCTGTGTTGAGTCTTAGGCCGCGTGCTTGCTTCCATCCGCCAGCACCGCCAATAGTCTCGCCTTATCCTTGCGGTAAGTATCGACTGCCGCTTCCTTGACGTGGCCGAAGCCGCGGATTTTCTCGGGCAGGGAGGCCAGTTCCACGCAGGTGGACAGGTTCTCCGCCGTCAGGTTGACCAGCAGGCCCGCCAGCAGTTCGCGGTATTCGACGATCAGCGCGCGTTCCATCTTGCGCTCGGCTGTGTAACCGAAGAGGTCGAAGGTGCCGCCGCGCAAGCCCTTGGCTTTGGCCAACAGCTTGAAGGCGCGCCACATCCAGGAACCGAACTCCGCTTTCACCAGATGCCCTTTCGCATCTTTCTTGGCGAACAGTGGTGGCGCCAGGTTGAATTTGACGGAAAAATTCCCTTCGAACTGCTGCTGCAATTGCTCGACGAAACGGCCATCCGTGTACAGGCGCGCCACTTCGTATTCATCCTTGTAGGCCAGCAATTTGAAATAGCTTTTCGCTACGGCGGTCGATAGTTTTTGTCCCAGTCCCAGGGTGTTTTCGCGGTCGCGCACCTGCTTCACCAAGGTCGCATAACCATCCGCATACGCGGCGTTCTGGTAGGCCGTGAGGAATTCCACGCGCTTCTTGATGACGCTGTCGAGGCTTTGCGGCATTTGCACGATGATCGCTTGCGACGGCGTGGCGATTTGCGTTACACGGCGCACGTCGACGGCGGCACGGCGGCCCCACAGGAAACTTTTCTTGTTCGATTCGATGCCCACGCCATTGAGTTCAATGGCGCGCAGCAGGGCCGCTTCCGTCAGCGGGATGCGGCCCTTTTGCCAGGCGTAGCCGAGCATGAACAGGTTGGCGGCGATCGAGTCGCCCATCAGTGCGGTGGCTAGTTTTGTCGCGTCGATGAAGTCGGCCGCGTCCGCACCGCCGACGGATTCCTCGATCAGCTGGCGCACTTCCGCCGTCGGATATTGCCAGTCCGCATTCTGCGCAAACGTGCCCGGCGGCTGCTCGTGCAGATTGACGACGGCCAGGCTGCGGCCCGGACGCATTTTCGACACGGCATCCTGCGCACCTGCCGTCAGCATGTCGCAGCCCAGGATCAGGTCCGCTTCGCCCGTGGCGATGCGCTGGGCGCGGATGTGCGCGGGGGATTTGGCGATTTTCACGTGCGAGGTGACGGAACCGTTCTTTTGCGACATGCCCGTCATGTCCAGCACGGACGCGCCCTTGCCTTCCAGGTGCGCCGCCATGCCCATCAGGGCGCCGACGGTGATGACGCCCGTGCCGCCGATGCCATTGATCAGGATGTTGTACGGCGCGTCGCAAGCGGGCAGGACGGGTTCCGGCAGGGGGCCGAAGTTGTCCGTCTCGCCTGCTTTGCTCGCGCCCGTCTTGGTCTTCTTCAGGCTGCCGCCTTCGACGGTGACGAAGCTGGGGCAGAAACCCTTGGCGCACGAATAATCTTTGTTGCACGAGGATTGGTCGATGGTGCGCTTGCGGCCAAATTCCGTCTCTTTCGGCAAGATCGACACGCAGTTTGACTGCACGCCGCAGTCGCCGCAGCCTTCGCAGACGGCGTCGTTGATGACCATGCGCTTGGCAATGTCCGGATACTCGCCTTTTTTGCGGCGCCGGCGTTTCTCGGCCGCGCAGGTCTGGTCGTAGATCAGCACGGATACGCCTTGGACTTCACGCAATTCGCGCTGCACGGCATCCATGTCCTTGCGGTCGTGCAAGGTCAGGTGGGCGGGCAGGTTGCTGCGGTCGCTGTAGCGGCTCAGGTCTTCCGTGACCAGCGCGATGCGGGCGATGCCTTCGGCCGCCACTTGCTGCGCCATCATGGGCACGGTGATGAGGCCGTCCACAGGCTGGCCGCCCGTCATGGCGACGGCGTCGTTGTAGAGAATCTTGTAGGTAATGTTCACCTTGGCCGCCTGCGCGGCGCGGATGGCCAAATAGCCGGAATGAAAATACGTGCCGTCACCCAAGTTCTGGAACACGTGCGGCAGTTCCGAGAACGCGGCCTGGCCTATCCACGGCGCGCCTTCGCCGCCCATGTGCGTGGTCAGCTTGTTCATTTCCGGATAGATCGACGTGGCCATCACGTGGCAGCCGATGCCCGCCAGCGCCAAGCTGCCGTCCGGGACCTTGGTCGAGGTGTTGTGCGGGCAGCCGGAGCAGTAAAACGCGGGGCGGAACGGTGTGTTCACGGCTTTTTTTAATACCGCATCCTTGGCGTCGAGGAAGCTCAGGCGCGCCTTGATCAGGTCACAGGTGACGGGGTCGGAAATCAGGCGCGCGATGCGGCTGGCGATGACACGCGCCACTTGCGAGACGGAAAAATCCGCCTTCGAGGTCAGCAGCCATTCGCCGCGCGGCGCCACCCATTCGCCTTTTTCGTCGAACTTGCCGATCACGCGAGGGCGCACGTCGTCGCGCCAGTTGTACAGCTGCTCTTTTAACTGGTATTCGACGATCTGCCGTTTTTCTTCGACGACGAGAATTTCATCGAGGCCTTGCGCGAATTCGCGCACGCTGTCCGGTTCCAGCGGCCACGGCATGGCGACCTTGAACAAACGCATGCCCACGTCGGCTGCCATTTGTTCGTCGATGCCCAGCTCTTCCAGTGCCTCGAGCACGTCCAGGTAGGATTTGCCGGAAGCGATGATGCCCAGCTTGGCGTTCGGGCTGTCGATGGTGGTGTGGTTGAGCTTGTTTTCGCGCGCGTAAGCGAGGGCTGCATAGATCTTGTAATCCTGCATCAACGCTTCCTGGTTGCGCGCCTGCTGGCCCAGCGGGATGCTCGACAGGCGTGCGTTCAGGCCGCCTTCGGGCATGTGGAAATCCTGCGGAATTTTGACTTCCACGCGGAACGGGTCGGCATCGATGGAAGCCGACGATTCGACCGTGTCGGCCAGGGCCTTGAAGGCCACCGTGCAGCCGGAAAAGCGCGACATGGCCCAGCCGTGGATACCGAGGTCGAGGTATTCCTGCACATTGCATGGATACAGGACGGGGATCATCGAGGCGGAAAACAGGTGGTCGGACTGGTGCGGCAGGGTCGACGAATAGGCGCCATGGTCGTCGCCAGCCACCAGCAGCACGCCGCCTAGCTTGGCTGTGCCCGCATGGTTCATGTGCTTGAAGACATCGCCGCAGCGGTCCACACCAGGGCCCTTGCCGTACCACATGGCGAACACGCCGTCGTACTTGGCCGGGCCGATCAGGTCGACCTGCTGCGAACCCCAGACGGCGGTCGCGGCCAGGTCCTCGTTGACGCCGGGCACGAACTGCACGTGGTGCGCTTCCAGCTGTTTCTTGGCTTTCCAGAGGTTTTCATCGAGGCCGCCCAGGGGCGAACCGCGGTAGCCGGAGATGAAACCGGCCGTGTTGAGGCCAGCAGCCTGGTCGCGCAGGCGCTGCATCATGGGCAGACGTACGAGGGCCTGGATGCCGGACAGGAAGATGGCGCCGGAAGTGGCTGTGTATTTGTCGTCGAGGCTGACGGTGGTCAAACGGGAAGTGTCGGGGGGTGTAGATGGCGCGGCACCGGCGTTTCTAGCGAACGCTGCGGAGCCGTTTTCCGTGGTTACGGACATGGCTGTCTCCAAAAGGGTGTTTCAGATGACGGCTGTACAAGGGACGCGCCCGGTAAGGCGCGCGCTGTGCAGACGGGATGGCCGCGTGTGGGCGGCACATAACTATTTTAAATTTAAAATAGTTAATGTGGTCAGTGTAGAACGAGCGGGGGAGAGGGGCAAATATGGTTTGCCGATGGGGGTATAAGAAAAATTGATGGCCTATCTTGCGCCGCAAGACAGGCCATGTTGGCCGTGCACGCTTTAGGGCTGCGTCCATTGCAGCTTGCGCGCGCGCAAGGGATAGGCCACTGGCGTCAATTCGGGCAGCAAGCCATTGAGCGAGTCTTGCGTCAGTTCCAGGGCTTTTTGGGGACTAAGCTCATTGACGCTGAGACTACTCATGAAACCTGTATCAAAGCTCAGATATATGGGAGGACCATTTTCCTTGATATTGACGGTCGTGCGCTTTTTGTAGAATGCGAGCTCGTATGTGCCCGGTGCCAGCTCCAGCGCCACATGTGTGCCGGAATCATGATAGTAGAGGTTTTTTTTCGCGCTGCCCTGTAGATGGCTGGCCTCGATAGTGTAGAAGGTGCTGCCATCTTCGAATTTCTCGCTATCTACCGTTTCTTGCGGCATGCGGTTAAAGAGGATCAGATTGGCTTTTCTGTTGAGTACCGTGCCTGCTTGCCCAGGCGCACTTGACGGCTCCAGGGCGGTCGTGCGGTGCAGGCCTTGTTCCTCTGCTTCGTGCTGGGCTTTGTGTCCCATGATCCCATTCAGCGCAATAGAGACGTTAAGTGGTCCCATGGATCTGGCCTCTTTTGCATCGTAGTGAAGGTCCTTCATGGTGGCACGCGTCGTTTCTATGGAATGCCAGATGGTTTTACTCGCCACTCGGTCATATACCACCGCTTCAATGAGCATGATGAAGGAAGAACGGCAGCCATAGCTATTGCATTTTCCTAGCGTGGTATCTGCATATTTCCAGTCCACCAGAGCCACGTAGCGCCGCCCCGTCGTGCTGGCAGGCAGTCCCTGCACGGTGTCGAGGATGGATGGTTGCTTGAACGCGGGCGGCATGGGGACGAAGGCGAGTTCTTCTTTCGGATCCTTGGCAGCGTCGACATAGGCACGGCAAGCCCAGCTTTTGAACAGGGAGGTGTTGTCCGACGAGACGATGGTACCCCAGGTACTTTCATGGGTCTTGGGCGTGCAACTGTCCGGCGCAATAAATACCACCACCTCGATTTCTTTTCTTTCAATGGGCTGCGCAACATCGCTGAGTAGCACTTCGCGCAAGGGAAATTCGGATTGCGGGCGGGCGGCTTGGGCGCCCTGCATTAGCAGCAGCAGGGCGGCGCTTGCCGCCAGACGGCGCAAGGAAGTGGTAAGCAAGAACATGATGACGATGGTGAAATGAATAAGACCATCATTTTATTTCTTTTGAGAAATTATTGCTGGAAAAATAATGCTCGCTACAGCACGTGCGCCCCCACCCAGCGCCCGCTGCCGCACAGCTCGGCGGCCACTTGCAGCACGAGGTTTTTCACGGCGTTGCCCGCATTGGTGAGAGGAATGTTTTTCGAGGCGCACAGGGCCACCGTGCGCGATAGGACGGGGCTGTGGATGGCGTAGCTGCGCATGGCGCCGCTGTCGAGTTCGGCCAGCAGGGGCGCGGCGGGCAGGATGGTGGCGCCCATGCCGGCCAGGATGGCCGATTTCAGGATGGCGATCGAGTTGATCTCGATCACGTTCGCCGTCTCCAGGCCCAGTTCGCGGGCGCGGCTGTCGATGCGTGGGCGCACGCCATGCTGCAGGCCCGGCAGGATCAGGGTGGCGCTCAATGCCTGCGGGAACGACAGCGCCGAGCCCGTGGGCGCGAACGGCGAATCGCTGCGGCAGATGAAACGCATCTCTTCCTCCACCAGGGGGCAGCAGGCAAACGGGGTCAGCTGGCCATCGTCGAACAGCACGGCCAAGTTGATGCGGCCCGATTTCAGTTGTTCATTGAGGTTACCCGTGATTTCTTCCGTCAGTTGCAGGGTGATTTCGGGATAGCGTTCGCGCGCGGCCAGCAGCAGGGGCAGGGCCAGCGCGCCCGATATGCTGTGCGGCAAGCCCAGGGTGACGTTGCCGGACGGTCGCGTGGCGCTTTGCGTGACGGCCGAGCGGGCGTCGGCCACCTGTTTCAGGATCGCCTGCGCGTGTTCGTAAAACACCTTGCCCGCGTCCGTGCTGAGCACGCCCTGGGCCGAGCGGTGCAGCAGCTGCACGCCCAGTTCCTCTTCCAGCTGGCGCAGCTGCTGCGTCAGGGCCGGCTGCGCCACATGCAGGATCAGGGCCGCGCGCGACAGCGAGCCGTGGTCGACGATGGCAACAAAGTAGCGTAATTGGCGCAGTTCCATGGGTCCCAAAAGCGGTGCGGTGGTCGGAAAAGCAGCATATTGCGCCGCAGCGCCGAACGCGGCCAGCAGAATAACAATTTTGTTATACTCATTCTAGCGCCTTCGGTGCTCCAGCCGCGTATTTGTGGGATGACAGCATGCTCAAGAAAGTTGATTCGTCTCAATTAAAAGTGGGCATGTACATTCATGACCTCAGCTGTGACTGGATGACGCATCCATTCGTGCGCAACCGCTTCCTGTTGCGCAGCGACGATGAAATCCGCAAGATCATGCAGGCCGGCATCCACGACGTGGTGATCGACAGCGGCAAGGGCCTCGACGTGCAGGATGCGCCCACGGTGGCGCAGGCGCAGGTGGAAACGGAACGCGAACTGGTGCAGATCGCCACGCCGCTGCAAGTGGTCACGCGCGTGTCGCTGGGCATGGAGTTGGCGCGCGCCACGCAGGTGCGGCGGCAGGCGGCAAGCCTGGTGCGCACGGTGATGGCCGATGTGCGCCTGGGCAAGGCTGTCGAGCTCGACCGCGTACAGCACACGGTGCAAGACATTACCGAATCGATCCTGCGCAATCCCGGCGCCCTCGTCGGCTTGTTGCGCATCAAGAGCAAGGATGACTACACCTTTCTGCATTCCGTCAGCGTATGCGCGCTGCTGGTGGCGTTTTGCCGCTCGCGCGGCATCGATGCGGCCACCACGCACCAGGCCGGCCTCGGCGGCTTGCTGCACGACACGGGCAAGGCGCTGGTGCCCGATAGTGTGTTGAACAAGCCAGGCCCCCTGAGCCCGGAGGAGTTTATCCTGATCAAGCGCCACCCGCGCGACGGCTACGACATCCTGCGCCAGTCGCCCGAGGTGGGCGCCATTCCCCTCGACATTACCCTGCACCACCATGAACGGCGCGACGGCAGCGGCTACCCGGACCAGCTGGCTGGCGACGCCATCAGCGAGCTGGCGCAGATGGCCGCCATCGTCGATGTGTATGACGCGCTGACGTCGGACCGCAGCTATCACAAGGGCATTCCCGCCGCCGAAGCCTTGCGCAAGATTTATGAGTGGAGCAAATTCCACTTCAATCCCGTGTTCGCGCAGGATTTCATGCGTTGCGTGGGTATTTATCCGGTAGGCACCATGGTGATGCTGGAGTCGGGCCGCCTGGCCGTCGTCATCGAGGCGCACGAAAGCAATCTGCTGGCGCCGAAGGTCAATGTGTTTTTCAGTACGAAGAGCAAGACCTACATCAAGCCGGAAACGGTCGATTTGTCGCGTGGCTTCGGTTTTGGCGGCGCCGACAAGATCGTCGGCCATGAGTCGGCCGCCAAGTGGCAGGTCGATCCCATGCGTTTTCTCTCCCTTGCAGACGCTTAGAAGAATTCCGCCGTATCGTTCGAGGCGATAGTAGTTAACAAGCCCCTTGGAACCAGTTCATCGTAGTGGCACGCCAGGTTGCGGCCATGGCTCTTGGCGTAATACAGGGCCTGGTCGGCGCGGCCGAGGATGATGACGGGCGCCTCGTAGGCGTTGATGCTGACGAAGCCCACGCTGACGGTCACTCTGCCCACTTGCGGGAAGTCGTGCGCCTCGACATTGGTGCGGAAGCGGTCGATGATTTTCTGTGCATTTTCCAGGGTGATCGAGCGCAGCAGCACGACGAATTCCTCGCCGCCGAAGCGGAAGATGCGGTCTTGCGAGCGGAACGACGATTGCAGCTGGTTGGCGATCAGGATCAGCACTTCATCGCCATACAGGTGGCCAAATTTATCGTTGACCAGTTTGAAATGATCGACGTCGATCACGGCCAGCCATTGCCGTTCCGTGTCCGTATGGTGGCGCCGTTCTTCATCGACGGGACGCGGCTTTTCCGCTTCCGGTTCGCCGCGGCTGTGCAGGATTTTCGCCAGCTGGTCATCGAAGGTCTTGCGGTTCAACAAGCCGGTGAGCGAATCGCGTTCGCTGTAGTCGAGCAGGTTCTGGAAATTGCGGTACACGCTGACGATGCCGCCGATCACCTGGATGGTGGCGCCCGTGTACGGCGTGGGATTGGTGATTTCCAGGCAGGTGGTGACCTGGTCGCCGATCCAGATGGGCAGCCACAGCAGATGGCGGCCATCGGCGCACAAGGTGTCGGCACTCGCTTCATGGCGCTTGATGCAGGCGGCCAGGGCCGGGTAGTCGGACAGCGGTTCGCCCGGCAGGGTCGGGTCGTTATGCTCTTCCATGCGGGCCACGCTGCCCGCCACGATGATGGCACGCGACCGCACGAACACCTGGCCACGCACGGTGGTCAGCGCCAACACACGGGTCTGCGACGCGGCAGCGAGTTCCTGGACCGCCGAGATCACGGAAATGTCGAGCATCGTGTGGTCGCGGTGCCCGGTCATGTCCACCATGTGTTTCAGTAGGGAATCCATTGTCGATCTCTGGAAAGTGGTCACACAAGTGTCGTCATAACAGCATTGCATCAAGCAAGAGCATGTTCGCGTCCGTCTACAAGAAGCCAAGATTTATTTGGTGGCATGACGCTCTGTACCGCCGGGCGAGAGGCCTTTCCAAAGAAGAGCTAAGCAGGATAATGTCTTTTTGCCTAATAGGCAATTAACGTATGCAATATTTCATGTAAATACATGAGATTCATGCACTACATTGCAAAAAACTTGCCCTGACGCAGGCTTTCAATCCGGATCGCAACATTTGTTTGCGCCAGCCGCCATTTCACCAGAGTTTGATAATTTCCATGTGGAAACTTGTGGCGCGTCAATTTGCCAAAACATGGACGCTTTATAGTCAATGCAATGGCGCAGAAATTTACGGCAGGAAACATATTAGCAGGAAAGGGCAATGTTTCACACCCGATTGCGCCAGGGACTTGTGATTCACTTTTGGGAGCTTGTCATGCATACCTTCCTGTCGGCAGTACAGCAGTTTGTCAAGGATGAGGATGGCATTACGGCAATCGAATACGGCCTGATCGCGGCGTTGATGGCTACCGCCATCACGGCCGGTTTCTTGCTGATCAAGACCAACTTGCTGGCCGTCCTCACCGACATTTCGTCGAACCTGGTGTTGACACCCTAAGCGGGTGCCCGCCATCGGCCGGCCGGTGGCGGGTTTTTTTCGGGAGGTGTGCCATGCCTGCAACTGCCTTGTGCGACCTGCTGTTGCTGAGCTTCGTGACGGGAGCCGCCGTCAGTGATTTGATCCAACGCAAGATTCCGAATTGGCTGGTGCTGGCCGGCATGCTCGCCGCGCTGGCGCTGCATTTGTGGCTGTGGCCGCACCGCGTGCCGCAGCTGGTGCTGGGCGGCATGGCGACGGGCTTCTTCCTGTTCCTGCCTTTATATGTGCTGCGCGGCATGGCCGCCGGCGACGTCAAGCTGATCGCCATGGTGGGCGCCTTTGTCGGTCCCTGGCCCGTGCTGCAGATCTGTTTTACCACATTCGTCCTGGGCGGCGTGATGGCCGTGCTGATGATCACCTGGCAGGGCAAGTGGCGCGTTTGCCTCGGCAATTTGCGCCAGCTGATGTGGCCGATGATCGCGCGCATGGCCGGCATTCCGTTGGCGCCAAGCGCGCTGGGCAGCGGCGCCAGCGTGGGCAACATGCCGTACGGACTGGCCGTCGCCCTGGGCTGCCTGGTGGTGCAAGGGCGGAATTATTTCTGATTGGCATTCATTGCTTTGAATCAATGGACGCCAGTTCTCGCTCGCTAGAATGAATTCTGTTCAATGCAGTCCTAACCGGCTGGGAGACGCAGCATGACCGAGGTCGATTATTCCATGAGCACCGACAGCGTTCCGCGCCCTGCCGACGCGAACCTGATGCCGCCCTTGCTGCCGCAGCCGAAGAGCTTGCGTGAAACGGGACTTGAGCGGCCGCTCGTCGTCGAACTGATCGCCAAGCTGATGTTTGTGGGCGGCAAGACGCACCTGTCCGCGCTGACGACGCGCTTGCGCCTGTCGATCAATGTCTTGCGCGAAGTGCTCGATTTCATGGTGACGGAGCAGATGGCCGAAGTGGCCTGGCGCGGCGAATCCGATATCGATGTGCAGTACCAGCTGACGAGCGCCGGCAAGCAGCGCGCCAGCGCCTTCCTTGAACGCTGCGCGTATATCGGCGCCGCGCCCGTCACGCTGGAAGCGTACCGCGCCATGGTGGCGCGCCAGTCGTGGCTGGCACAGGAACAGCGCGTCGGCAGCGATGACCTGGCCGCCGTGCTCGGTGGCGCCCATGCGGGGCCGGGCATGCTCGACGTGGTCGGCGCGGCCCTGCATTCGGGACGCTCGCTGCTGCTGTACGGTCCGCCCGGCAGCGGCAAATCGACCCTGGCGCTGCAGCTGGGCCAATTGCTGCACGGTCTCGTCGCCGTGCCCTACGCCATCGTCGTCGGCCAGGACATCATCCAGTTGTACGATCCGGCCCAGCACCTGCCGCCCGTGCCGCAGCACGTCAGCCATGCGCGCCAGGCGCTGGAGCGGCGCAGCACGGATATCCGCTGGGTGCTGTGCCAGCGTCCCGTGATCCACGTGGGCGCCGAGCTCGACGCCGGCATGCTGGAGCTGCGCCATGACCCCAGCGGCGGCTGCTACCAGGCGCCGCCCCATGTGCGGGCGAATAACGGCATGCTGATCATCGACGACCTGGGGCGCCAGCGCCTGGGTGCGCAAGAACTGCTGACGCGGCTGATGCAGCCGCTGGCGCGCGGCAGCGATCAGCTGGCTTTGCCCGGCGGCGTGCAGATCAGCGTGCCCTTCGACAATGCCCTCGTGCTGGCCACGAATGTCCCGCCGGGCGAGCTGTTTGACGCCGCCTTGCTGCGCCGCATCGGCTACAAGGTACAGGTGGGGCCGCTGGCCGAGAACGCCTATCGCGCCCTGTTCCGCCAGCAATGCCGACTGGCCGGCATGGCCATCGACGAGCTGGTCCTGAACCATCTGCTGCAGCTGCATGGCGCGCAGGGACGGCCCTTGCTGGCCAGCTATCCGCAGGAATTGCTGGCGCGCATAGGCGACTTCGCCGGCTTTGCCGGCTGCGACGCGCGCCTGACGGTGACCGCGCTGGAGCAGGCCTGGAGCAGCCTGTTTGCCAGCTGCGACGTGCCGGCCGCCAGCCTGTGCGAGCGTATCGCATGAAAAACCGGCGCGCCCTCTTGATGATGGCCCTGGCCGTGGTGCTGGGTCTGCTGGCCGTGCTGCTGGCCTCGCACTGGCTGCTGCGCCAGACGCCGGCCGGCAAGGGCAAGATCGTCGTTGCCTCCAGCGATGTCAACCTGGGCCAGCGCCTGACACCCGAGATGCTGCGCCTGGCCGAGTGGCCGGCGGAAAGCTTGCCGCAAGGCGCGCTGCAAGACCCGGCAAAACTGGCCGGACGGGTGCTGAAAACCAGCGTGCTGCGCGGCGAGCCGCTGAGCGAGGCCAAGCTCGCGCCCGTCGGTACCCTGGGTGGCCTGTCGGCCCTGATCACGGAAGGGCGGCGCGCCATCACCGTGCGCGTCAACGATGTGATCGGCGTGGCCGGCTTCGCCTTGCCGGGCAACTATGTCGACATCATCGTCAGTACCCAGCAAGATGCCGGCGACCGCGCGTTTCCGCAAAGCCGCAACATTTCCAAGATCGTGCTCGAACGCATTCTCGTGCTGGCCGTGGCGCAGGAAGTGGGACGCGACGAGACCAAGCCGCGCGTGGTCAATGCCGTGACCCTGGAAGTGACGCCGGAACAGGCGGAAAACCTGGACCTGGCGCGCAGCGTGGGCAGCCTGTCGCTGGTGCTGCGCAACCAGGTCGATCCGCAGCCGGGCGTGACGGCGGGCGCCACCAAGCTGACCTTGCTGGGCGGACCGCACGAAGCCGAGCCTGCTTCCGCGCCTGCCACCGCCCCCGTGCTGGCCGCGGCGCCGCGTCCGGTGCGCGTGGCGAAGGCGCCGCCGGAACCACAGCGCCAGTGCAACACCGTCATCGATGGGACGCGCCAGTCGCGCGAATGTTTTTAGCCAACCATGGACACGCTCATGAACCGCGCCCTGCTGACACTGTGCTGCCTGCTGTTGCCGCTTGCCGGCGCGGCAGCCGAACCTGGCCCCCGCTGCGGCGGCGAAGCGGCGACCCCCGGCAACTTGCAGCTGCAGGTGGGCAAGTCGAGCATGCTGCGCCTGCCCGAGGCCGTGCTGGCCCGCAGCGTCGGCAATCCGGCCATGGTGCAAGCCATGCTGGTCGCGCCCGACACTTTATATGTGGTCGGCGTCGACGTGGGCAGCACGAACATGATCATCCAGGGCAGGAGCGGCGTGTGCAGCGTGGTGAACGTCAGCGTCAGCATGGATCCGTCCGGCCTGCAAACGACCCTGGCGGCCCTGATGCCGGAAGAAAAAGCCATTCGCGTGACAGCCGTGGCCGACACCCTGGTGCTGTCGGGCACGGTGCAGGACGCGGGCGCCGTGCTGCGCGCCACCGAGCTGGCGCATGCCTATGTGCGCCGCGCAACCGCACCGCTGGCGCTGCCCAAGCCTGCCGATGGCGCCGCCATGCCGGTGGCGGCCACGGCGCCCGCTGGCGGCGCTGGCGGGGCGAACAGCCGCATCATCAACATGCTCGACGTCAGCGCGCCGCAGCAGGTGATGCTGGCCGTGCAGATCGCCGAAGTATCGAAGTCGCTGCTGGAACGGCTGGAAGTGGGCGCCACCTTGCGCTTCGCGTCCGGCAGCTGGGCCACCACCTTGCTGTCAAATTTCTTGAGCGGCACGGCCAATGGCTTGCTCGACGTGCGCAAGTCGAATGGCCAGCAGCTGACCATCGAGGCGCAGAAACAGGATGGCCTGGTGCGCATTCTGGCCGAGCCGACCGTGATGGCGATCAGCGGGCAGGAGGGCAGTTTTCTGGCGGGCGGCAAGATCTTCATTCCCGTTGGCCAGGACAACAACAAGATCACCCTGGAAGAGCGCGAGTATGGCGTCGGCCTGCGTTTTACACCCACCGTGTTGTCGGGCGGGCGCATCAATTTGAAGGTGGCGCCGGAAGTGTCGGAACTGTCGCGCGAAGGGGTGGGCATTTCCGCCGCCGGCGTCAGCGGGCGCTCCATTTTGCCCGTGATCACCACGCGGCGCGCCTCGACCACGGTGCAGCTGTACGACGGCCAGAGCTACGCCATCGGCGGCTTAATCAAGAACAACCAGGTAAGCAACATCACGGGCGTGCCGTGGCTCAGCGAGCTGCCCATCCTCGGTGCGCTGTTTCGCAGCACGGACTTCCAGCATGACCGCACGGAATTGCTGTTCGTCATTACCGCGCACTTGGTCAAACCCTTGCCGGCCGATGCCGTACTGCCGACGGCGCAGCTGGCGCCGCCTTCGCGCACGGACTTGATGTTGCGCGGCAAGATGGAGGGTACCTTGCCGCTGGCGCCGCCGTCCGTGCCGCCACCGCGCGCGGCCAACGGCTTCGAGTTGAAATGAGACGGGGAGATACGCCATGCCGAACTCGTTCCTGATACCGCTGCGGCGCCTGGCCGCCTTGACCCTGGCCATGCAGCTGGCCGCCTGCGCGCACAGCAGCACGCCGCAGCTGGACCCGCGTTTCGGCAATGCCGTGCGCCTTTCCATGGCGCAGCAGGTCCGTTATCCGGCCAGCGCGGGCAATCGCCAGCCTGCCGACGGGCTGGACGGCCCCAGCGCGCACGCCGTGATGCAGCGCTACCGCGCCTCGTTCGTCGAACCGAACGGCCAGGCGCCGCAGCCGGTGCAGTTCATGCTGGGAGGCGGCAATGGCAAATAGACGCCAGCGCCAGCGCGGGGCGATGCTGATCGCCTTTTCCATCCTGCTCATCCTGGTGCTGGGTTTTATCGGCCTGGCGCTCGACGTGGGTCAGGTCATCGGCCGCAAGACGGAATTGCAGAACCTGGCCGACAACGCGGCGCTGGCGGCGGCCGCCGAACTGGTGGGCACGCCCGAAGGCTTGCTTGCTGCCGTGACGCAGGCCAAGAGCAGCGCGGCCGACAAGAGCGCATGGCGGCGCCGCATGCAGGGCGCGATCCTGTCGGACGCCAGCATCCGCTTCGCCAGCGCGCCCGATGCGCCCGCCAGCGAATGGCATGCGGCGGGCGCCGTGCCCGATGCGGCCACGGCGCTGTTCGTGCGTGTCGATACGCAGGCCAATGACCCGTCGCTGGGGCGGGTGGCGACGGCGTTCCTGGGCGCCTGGTCGCCGGCGTTGCGCACGCTGGACACGGGCGCGCGCGCCGTGGCGGGGCGTACCAGTTTGAACCTGACGCCGCTGGCCGTCTGCGCGCTGTCGGCCAGCGCGGCCAGTGCGCGCACGAATGCGGCGCTGCTGCCGGCCGTCGAGCTGCTGGAATATGGTTTTCGCCGTGGCGTGGCATATAACCTGTTGAAACTCAATCCGCACGGCCCGGCGGCCGAACATTTCGTGCTCAATCCGCTGGGCCAGCCCGGTGTGGTGGGCTCGTCGCTGCAGGTCGGCGAGACCAGCGTGCTGCCGTTCGTGTGCAGCGGCACGGTGCTGTACCCGCGCATCGGCAGCGCGCAAGTGCACGTGCACCGGCCGTTTCCCGCCACCTTGTGGCCGGCCTTCAACGCGCGCTTCAATTTGCACGCTGGCAGTGGCTGTCATCCCGTCACGGCGCCGCCCGACACGAATATCCGCGCCTATCCGAATACGGCCGCAAACTGGTGGATGACGAACACGCCCGACGCACCGAGCGCCCTGAGCACCGGCAATCCGCTGCTGTCCGTGGCCGATCCGGAATCGAACGCGACGCCGCCCGCCGTTGGCAGTTACGGGCCGTTGTGGTCGTTTGCCAAGGCGGTCAAATACAGCAGTGTGAAGCCGGCCGGCGGCTACCTGCCGTTTGCCACCAGCGACTGGGCCAAGCTGTATCCGGCCTAGCCCGCCGCGCCGGCCGCCAAGTCCGGCTATCCCGCCACGCCGCCGTACCAGACGCTGGCGTACCAGACGGCGCCGACCGGCAATACGGGCGTGGCGCAGCGGCGCCTGCTGCATATTGCCCTGCTGGCCTGTCCGCTGCCGGCCGGCAGCGACGTGCTGGCGCAGGTGCGGGGCATCGGCCGCTTCTTCATGACGGCGCCGGCCAGCAATGGCGTGTTGAGCGCCGAATTTGACGGCTTGGTGGCCGAGGGCGCGCTGGTGGGCCCTGCGGAGTTGCTGCAGTGAGGCCGCGCTGCCGCGCGCCACGCCGCCAGGATGGTGTCGCCGCCATCGAGCTGGCGCTGATCCTGCTGTTTTTCATGGCGCTGCTGCCCTTCGTGCTGCTGTTCGGCCGCGCGCTGCTGGTGTACACGGCCCTGCAAAAAAGCACGCACGATGCGGCGCGCTACATGGCAACCATGCCGCTGTCGCAGATGGCCGGTATCGGCACGGCGACCCAGGCGGTCGCATTTTCACGGCAGATGGTGACCGAGGCGATGGCGGAAAGCTGGCCCACCATGGAGGCCGCCAGGGTCAGCGTGGACTGTGTCTATGCCGACGATTCCTACAGCTGCGGCACTTATGCGACGCCGCCGCTGCAGGTGCGCATCAAGTTGTCCGTGGACATGCCCGTCGATATCTTGCCCGAGCTGACGCGCAAGTGGCTGCCGCAACTGGCGCCGATCCCGCTGCGCGCCAACGCGACATTACGCTATGTCAATTAACCCGCCTCCCCGCCGGCAGCGCCAGGGCGGTGTTTTTGCCGTCGAGTTCGCCATGCTGGCGCTGTTGTTCCTGCTCTTCCTGTTCGCCATGCTGGAAGTGGCGCGCGCCGTGTATCTATGGAATATGGTGCATGAGATTACCCGGCGTGCCGCGCGCGGCGCGGCCGTCGCCGATTTCAGCAATGCAAGTGCGCTGCAGGCCGTGCGCACGCACGCCGTGCTGCGCGCCGCGCCGGGTGTGCTGCCGCTGGGCGGCGGCATCAGCGACGCGTATGTGCGCATCGATTATCTGTCGCAGTCGAGCGGCGCCGCCGCGCTGGCCGCCGTGCCGGTGACGGTATTGCCGGGCTGCCCGCAACGCAACCGCATCAATTGCCTGGACGATCCGCATGGCGCCAGCTGCATCCGTTTCGTGCGCGCGCGACTGTGCGTGCCTGGCGACGGCGGGCGCTGCGAGAGCGTGCCGTACCGGCCCATCCTGCCGCTGCTGAACGTGATGTTTCCCTCCGGCGCAGGCGCCGTGCGCCTGCCCAACGGCGCCACCATGGCGGTGGCCGAGTCGCTGGGCTATCCGGACAATCCCGGTTTTTGTCCTTGAGCGCCACTTGACGGCGCAGCCGAATGTGTAGACCTGAAAGAAGCGAGGAAGTGCGATGAAAGCCTTGATGATTAGCCGCGACACCAGCTTGCACGATGAAATTGCCGCGCAGGGGGCGGCCCGCATGCCCGTGTTGCGTCTGCTGGAACGGCGCAGCGGCCTGCGCGACGCCGTCGAGCGCATGCTGCCGGAAGCGCCGGAACTGGTGATCGTCGACGCCAGCGGCATCGACGCCGATGAAGCCGACCTGCTCGAGCGGCTGGCGCGCCAGTATCCGCTGGCCGTGCTGATGCTGCTCACGCGCGGCCAGCAGCAGGATGTGCTGATCCGCGCCATGCGCGCCGGCATGCGTGAAGTGCTGCAGCTGCCGCTGGTGCACAAGGCCTTTCACGAGGCGATGGACAGGGTCGATATCCAGGCCGGCGTGACGCAGATGCGCGACGGTAAAGTGCTCGCCTTCATCTCGTGCAAGGGCGGCAGCGGCGCCACCTTCTTGTCGACGAATTTTTCCTACGCGCTGGCCAGTCTGGCCGGCTGCAAGGTGCTGCTGATCGACCTGCACGGCCAGTTCGGCGACGCCACCTTGTATGTGTCGGACCAGAAGCCGGCCATGACCCTGTCCGACATCTGCGCGCAGATCGCGCGCATGGATGGCGCCTTCCTCGCCTCGTGCCTGGTGCACGTGACGCCGAACTTCGGTGTGCTGGCGGCGGCCGACGATCCGTCGCACAAGGTCGACATGCAGCCCGAGCACATGGACCGCATCCTGGCCGTGGCGCGCCAGCACTACGACTACATCGTGCTCGACGTGGGACGCCAGATCGATGCGCTGTCGCTGCGCGCGCTCGACAACGCCGACGCCATCTATCCGGTGCTGCAACTGGCCTTGCCCGACATCCGCGACGGGCGCCGCCTGCTCGACATTTTCCGTTCGCTCGGCTATCCGGGCGAGCGCCTGCGCCTGATCGTCAACCGCTATGAGAAGGGCGGGCGCCTGCGCCTGGCCGACCTGGAACAGGCGCTGGGCGCGGAAGTGGTGCACACGGTGCCCAACGATTACATCGCCGCCACCGATTCCGTCAACCAGGGCATTCCGCTGCTGCAGCTGTCGCGCACCAGCGCCGTGGCGCGCAGCCTGGCCGAACTGGTGGAGCTGGTGACTGCGCGCCGCGTGACGGAAAGCCGCGGCCTGTTCGACCGCCTGTTCAGCCGCAGCGAGGCGTGACGCGGCAGCAGATGAACGATGTCAAGGCTCCCGCCGGGGGCCATCATGGGAGCCGAGATGACTTTACGCGAACGCCTGGCGGCGAATGAAACGGTGCGCCCCGCCACCAATGCACAAGGCGCGCTGGCGCTGCACGCCTACCAGGAACTGAAAAAAACCATGCACCAGACGATACTCGACCGTATCGACCTGGAACGGTTAAAACGCCTGACGGCGGAGCAGTTCAAGCACGAGCTGGCGCTGCTGGTGCAGCGCGTGATCGAGGAAGAACGCATCGTGCTGAACCAGCATGAGCGCCATAGCCTGGTGCTCGACATCCAGCACGAGATGCTGGGTTTTGGCCCGCTCGAACCCTTGCTGGCCGATGCCAGCGTGTCCGACATCCTCGTCAATACCTGCGACAAGGTGTATGTGGAGCGGGGCGGGCGGCTGCAGTTGACGGACGTGACCTTCCACGACAATGCGCACCTGATGAAGATCATCGAAAAGATCGTCTCGCGCGTGGGGCGGCGCGTCGATGAATCGAGCCCGATGGTCGACGCGCGCCTGCCCGACGGCTCGCGCGTGAATGCCATCATTCCGCCGCTGGCCGTCGATGGACCGATCCTGTCGATCCGGCGCTTTGCCGTGCAGCCGCTCACCATCGCCAACCTGCTCGACTACAAAAGCCTGACGCCGCCCATGGTGCAGGTGCTGCAGGCGCTGGGCCAGGCCAAGGTCAACATCCTGATTTCGGGCGGCACGGGCAGCGGCAAGACGACCCTGCTCAACGTGCTGTCCGGCTTCATTCCCGGCAGCGAGCGCATCGTCACCATCGAGGATGCGGCCGAACTGGCGCTGCGCCAGCCGCACGTGGTGCGCCTGGAAACGCGCCCGCCGAATATCGAGGGCAAGGGCGAAGTGAGCCAGCGCGCGCTGGTGCGCAATGCGCTGCGCATGCGGCCCGACCGCATCATCCTGGGCGAGGTGCGCGGCGCCGAGGCGCTCGACATGCTGCAGGCGATGAACACGGGCCATGAGGGCTCGCTGGCGACCATCCACTCGAACACGGCGCGCGACGCGCTGGCGCGGCTGGAAAACATGGTCGGCATGGCCAATGTGAACCTGACGCCGCGCGCCACGCGCCAGCAGATCTGTTCGGCCGTGACGGTGGTGATGCAAGTGTCGCGCCTGACGGACGGCGCGCGCAAGCTGGTCAGCCTGCAGGAAGTCACTGGCATGGAAGGCGACATCATCGCCATGCATGAAATCTTCCGCTTCGAGCAGACGGGTGTCGATGCCGATGGCAAGGTGCAGGGCCACTTCTGCGCCACAGGCGTGCGGCCCCGTTTTACGGAACGCCTGCGCATGTTCGGCGCACCGGTGCCCGACAGCGTGTTCGACCCCGACCGCATCTACGAGTAAGGAGGGAACCATGGACCTCGTCTTCTACGGCTTTGCCGTGCTGCTGTTCGCCGCCTGCATCCTGATGGTGGAAGGCGTTTGGCTGTGGTGGTCGGGCACGCATGGCAGCGCGGCGCGGCGCATCAACCGGCGCTTGCGGCTGATGGCGGCGCGCGGCGAGGGGGGCGGCGAGCGGGTCTCCATCCTCAAGCAGCGCCGCTATGCGCGTTCGCCCGGGCTGGAGCGTTTGCTGCGACGCACGCCGCAGGCCGCAAAGCTCGACCATTTGCTGCTGCAATCGGGCTTGTCCTGGTCGGTGGCGCAATTTCTCGGCGGCACGGGCGCCTTGCTGCTGGCGGCCTTGCTGCTGCTGGCGGCCTGGTCGATGCCCATGCCCGGCGCCGTGCTGCTGTTGTCCTGCGCCGCGAGCGCACCGTGTTTGTGCGTGTTGCGCGCGCGCGCGGCGCGGCTGAAAAAGATCGAGGCGCAACTGCCGGAAGCGGCCGATTTCCTGGCCCGCGCGCTGCGCGCAGGCCACTCGTTTTCGAACGTGCTGCAGATGGTCGGCGATGAACTCAATGAGCCGATCAGCGGCGAATTCAAGATGGCGCACGAAGAGATCAATTACGGCGTGCCGATGAACGAGGCGCTGCAAAACCTGGCCGCGCGCATTCCGCTGACGGACTTGCGCTACCTCGTCATCGCCGTGCTGGTGCAGCGCGAATCGGGGGGGAATTTGGCCGAAGTGCTGGTCAGCATCGCGCGCATCATCCGCGCCCGTTTGAAGCTGCTGGGGCAGGTGCGCGTGCTGTCGGCCGAGGGACGCATGTCGGCCTGGGTGCTGGGACTGATGCCGGTGGTGATGATCGGCGTCATGGCCCTGGTCAACCCGCAATACATCCGCCTGCTGTGGACCGATCCCAGCGGCATCAAACTGCTGTGGTACGCGGCCGGCATGGTGGCGCTGGGCGTCGTGTGGATGCGCAACGTGATCCGCATCCGCATCTAAAACAGGAGGTGCTATGAGCGGTGCACAACTGCTGTTTCTCGTGATCGTCTTTGCCGTGGTGGTGGCGCTGGCCCTGCTGGCGTGGGTGATCTTTTTTCCTGGCACTTTGCGCCAGCGCCTGTTTGGCGCCACGGCGCCGGCCGCCAGCGAGGCGGTGGTGGAAAATGGCTGGGTGGAGAGGGTGGCGCGCGTGGCGCAGCCTTTCAGCAAGTTGTCGCTGCCGGAAGAGGGCTGGGAACGTTCGCCGCTGCGTACGCGTTTCATGAACGCGGGCTGGCGGCAAGCCAGCGCGCCGGCCCTGTACTTCGCGGCGAAATCCGTGCTGGCCCTGCTGTTTCCCACCGTGCTGGGTTTGTATGCGGCCAGCGCCATGGCGGCGCAGCTGCGCAGCGTGCTGCTGTTGCTGCTGTGCGTCAGCGCCACCATCGGCTATTACCTGCCCAACCTGGTGCTGGCTAGCACGGCCAAGCGGCGCCAGCGCGACATCTTTGAAAACATCCCCGACGCGCTCGACTTGCTGACCGTCTGCGTGGAAGCGGGCCTGAGCCTGGAGCGCGCGCTGGTGAAGGTATCGGGCGAAATCCACATCAAGAGCGTGGTGCTGGCGCAGGAATTGCAGTTGGTGCTGATGGAGATGCGCGCCGGCTTTTCCAAGGAAAAGGCGCTGCGCAACCTGGCCCTGCGCAGCGGCGTGGAAGACGTCGACACCCTGGTCGCCATGCTGATCCAATCGGAACGTTTCGGCACCAGCATGGGCGATTCGCTGCGCGTGCATTCGGAAAACCTGCGCGGCAAGCGCAGCCTGCTGGCCGAGGAGGCGGCAGCGAAGATCGCCCTGAAACTGCTGTTCCCGCTGATCTTTTGCGTCTTTCCCACCCTGATGCTGGTGCTCATGGGGCCGGCCGTGATCGAAGTCTATCGCGTGCTCGTGCCGGCCATGGCCAGCCGCTGAAAGGAACTACCATGCGCTTGACGATTTCCCGCCTGGCCGCCGCCTGCGCCTGCCTGGGCCTGGCCGCCTGTACCACGCAGTTGGCCCATGTGCCGGTGGCGGCGTGGCCCGACGCCGATGGCGCCTATGCGGCGGGACGCCAGCATTTCGAGCGGGGCGACTTTCCTGCGGCGCAAGCGGCTTATGAACAAGCCCTGCGCCATGCGCCGCGCCACGTGAACGCGCGCAACGGCCTGGCCGTGCTGCATGCGCAGCGCGGTGAACACAACGCGGCGATCGCCCATTGGCTGGCCTTGACGCAGGAGGCGGGCATGCCGCAGCCGCGGCAGGCCTATCTGTTCAGCAATCTCGGCCATGCCTATTATTTGAGCGGGCGCGATGCGCAAGCGTTGACTGCGCTGGAACAGGCCTGTCTGCTCGACCCGCTCAATGCGCTGGCCTGGCGGCATCTGGCGCAGGTGCTCGAACGGCTGGGGCAGCACGAGCGCGCGGCCGTCATGCGGCGCCAGGCGAGCAGCTTGCAGGAACACGATGTGCGGCGCGACATGGCCTTGTTGCGCGCCGAGGTGTCGCCGAAGCTTGCGCCCGAGCCTGTGCCGGATGCGCCCGCCATGGCGCGCGTGGAGATCACGCAGAGCGATGGCTTGGCCCGCCTGCGGCGCGTGCCGTCGGCCGTCGTGCGCAGCGTGCCCGCTGCCGCGTCGGTGTCTGTGGCGCCGGCACCGGCAGCCGGAGCGCCGCATCCGCGCCTGGAAATTGTCAACGGCAACGGCGTGCCTGGCTTGGCCGCCGCGCTGGCGCGCAGTCTGGCCGGTGCGCCCGTGCAGGTGGTGCGCCTGGCCAATGAAACCAGCTTCCAGGTGGCGCGCACGCGCGTCGAATACCGGCCCGCGCAAGAGCAGGCGGCGCGCCAGCTGGCACGCCAGCTGGGCGCCCAGGTACAGACCCAGGCCGCCGACTGCCCCACCAGCGAACTGCGCCTGGTACTGGGGCGCGACCTGAGCGACCCCGCCATGCTGCACCGCTATTATCTGCAGCAATTGCAACTGGCGCGCCGGGCGCTGGCACGGCTCGGTTAAAACATCGTTGTCGGCATAAAAAAACGCGGCGCCTTTTACTGGCGCCGCGTGTTTTTCATGCTGCGGATTATTTCGGCTGGCGGCGGCGCGTAAAAGCCAGGGCCGCCAGTCCCATGCCCAGCAGGAAGAGGGTGCCTGGCTCCGGTACTTGCAGGGGCTCGATGACGACGATATCGGTGCGCGTGGACTTGGAAAAGTTCAAGGTGTAGCTGCCAGCGGGCAAGGCGAAATTCGAGGTCAGGGAAAACATCGCAAAACCATTCGCAAAGGCGCGCGAGGTGGCCGGGTCGTTGGTGCCTGCCGTCATGTTCAGGCTGAAGGGATCGAGGCTGCCGACCGTATGGTTGCCATTGACGTCGCTGCCATTGCTGGCGTCGCCATCGGGCGCGAACTGGAAGATCACGCCATCGGCATTCGCATTCGACAGGCAGCCCACGGGACTGGAAGTATTGCATGAGATATTGAAGATATCCATGATCGATACGCTCGACTTGTCACCCATGGTCGTCACGCTGGTGCGCAGATCGCGCCGTCCCATGAAGCTGAAGGTGATGAAGCCGGCGCTCGACAGGGTCAGATTGACGGAGCCGGTGAGCGTGTCGCCAGCTGTGGCCGTGGCGGCGCCGACTGTGTCGCGCTGTGCTTCCGCAACGGCGCGTACGGTGGAGCCGCCATTGAGCATGTTGCCGAATGCGTGCGCGTCGCCGCGTGCGAACTCCAGGGTGGAACTGGGGCTGGGCGCGTAGTTATTTTGCGGCAAGCCGCCGCAGCCGCTGCCCGAACACACTTGCAGCACGTCGGCATTGGCGGCCGGCCCCGTATTGACGGCGCGCGGATTGACGGCCACGCCGCCTTCGAAGAAGGCGCTGTCGCTGGCATTGCGGTTGGCGCCGACCAGCGACAGCGCGCCGGCGCTGGTGGTGATGCGGAAATTGTTCAACTCATTGACGGCCAGGCCGTACGCACCGGCCTGCGCCTGACCGCTGGCCAGCAAGCTTGCCGCCGCCAGTGCGCCCAGCCAACCCAGGGTCTTGCTTCGTGTGTGATCGACGTTCATCGCAGCCTCTTATCGTAGTCAGTCTCGGAAAATCCGGGGGAGAAAGAATCCAGAATGACCGGCCTGGATTCATCTCGTAGACAGTGATAAGCAGCTTGCGTGCCACACAAAAAAAGCATATTGAATCAAGGGCTTGCGCAAAGCCGACTGAGCCGGTGGAAGCAAAGTGTAAGAAAGGCCGACGCCGTTTTCAGGTGCCCCGGTGATAGCCGAGGTGGCCACCCGAATTGCGCGCGCAGCCGCAACCGATGCGCGCCACTTCCTCGCCTTCCGCCAGTTTCCAGTTGGTAATCGTCGTGTGCTGCCAGTCGATGTCGCTTTTCTTGACAGGCTTTACCGTCAAGGTGCGTGTTTCCGCATCCGTGTACTCCATCAGCTCCTCGTCGTCGGCGATGTCGAAATGGCGGTGGATCAGGGAAATGCCGAAGCGGTCAAGCGCGCCGTAGCGTTGCAGCACGTCGCGCAGTTCGCGAAAGCAGGCCAGGTCGTCGGGTAGCAGCGGATTGACGGCGGAAATATCGGCGACGGGCTGCCATTGCATGGCGTGGATGTTCAGGCTGTGCATGATAGGCTCCTGTGCCCCGTGATGGCAGGACCAGGCTGCCAGAGGGGCACTGGCACCCTGTCGAAACGTCCATCGTGGCCGCAAAGCCGCTGCGGTGTTTGCGCCAGATCAAAGGTGCGGCACATCGCCTCGCGCCGATAATTGCCCGGTAAAATAGGCCATGGCAAACAAAACCCCCACCTTCCCCGGCGCACGCACGGGCCGCGGCCAGGTCCTGGCCGTGCTGCTGTCGAACCGTGACCAGTCCGGCGCCGAACCGCTGCAAGGCCGCGTCTCGCTGGCCGCCATCGTGAAAGCGCTGAAACGCAAATATCACTGGCCGATCGAGACGCACAGTTTTCCCGCCAACACGCAGGATGGCCGCGCCAGCTGGGCGACCGTCTACAGCTTGCCGGAAAAGGTCATAGAGACTGCGCTCGACAGCGGCGGCCGGGAATGGCTGGAGAGCCGGGGAGCACCTGGGCGGCGCTGAACGCGCCGCCTACTTTACTCGATCTCTTTATTCGAGCCGGAAGCCGACCTTGAGCGTAACCTGAAAGTGCGCCACCTTGCCGTCGACGATATGGCCGCGCGATTCCGTCACTTCATACCAGTCCATATGCTTGACCGTCAGCGCCGCCTTGGCAATGGCATCGCGTATCGCCTGATCGCTGCTCTCGGTCGACGTTCCCACCAGTTCGATCAGCTTGTAAGTGTGTGCGGACATGATATTCCCCCAGGTAGGCAAGCCAGACATCGGGAGCCTGCTTTGCGCAAGCACATGCTCATCTTGCGCCTAAATGTGCTGGACGTCATTGCGCGGTGCAGCAATGCGCCGCGCATGCCGAGAGCTATCCTTTATCAAATATCGACATAGCGAGGCAGCAAGTCCTGATCGACCAGGCGAATTTCAATGGCGTTGGCGATCTTCACGTGCTCGGGATTTTCATCAGAAAAAGGCTCGTCGGTGACGCTGACGATGATGGTGCCGATCTGCTGGTCTTTACCTTGCTCGCCCGTCGCCATGACGGGTACCAAGGCACGGGCTTCTGGCACTTGCTGGGTCGTCAGTACACGCGGCAGGTACAACATCCAGCCAACACCTGGGCGATCCTTGAAGACTTGTTTTCTAAAATACTGATTACGTGCAACCGTAATCAATACCGGCCGTAGGGAATCCGCGATAATGGACAGTAGCTCTTTTACGCCATCAATGCCGAGCCGTTTCGCGGCTTGACCGTGATCGCTGATCTCCAGACTCCGAGAGGGCCAGTCACTGTCGCTGAACCCGAGCGCAATACTCGCGCCATCACCGTCTCCGAGCTCGCCATTCCAGGCACTGAGATATCGGAATTTCTCACCCTTGAACTCGGCCTCGAGTACGGCTTCGGCTGCAGTGGTGAGTTCTCCCGAGGCATCGAAAACCGGATAAAGAAACGACTCTGCTTCTGTCTCCTGCGACAGAAACCAATTCTTTCCAAACGCCTCAGTTTTTTGCAAGAAGCGGATAATTGTCGCGATTTTTTGGACGGAAGGTCGGAACGCAATGGTTGGGTTCGCTGCATCGCGTTTGAACAAAGATTTTATTATCATAATATTATGGAATGTAATAAGTAGTAATACCCAGTGCACTTAAATTGGGCAGCATGTGTTCATACGCGAGTGGCGTTTGAAAGTACCAGATTAGCGAGGCTGGTGGGTTATCCTTGACAATATTGGACTGGGCGGTGGCCTGTTTTAATACCATGTTCTGGAAAATACTTTTTTGAAAATCGTATTTAAGTTCACCGTTTGCTTTAAAAAACTGGTCATAATCGGCTTTTGCTTCCTGCAACAAGCACAAGCGGGATTGGAAGCCGTCAAAGTCCTTTCCTTCAAACACCCATTCCATGCCAATCAGGAAGCCGGTAATCCGCGCTTGGTAGTCGCGTGCGGCTGGCGACATGCTGTGTGGAACAGCCATCAGCGTCCCCTTGTCTGGCGGGCACCGGCATCTTTCTTTGGTATCGCTTCGCGTCTCGGCACGCGCGAGGGGGGTGACGCGGGCGTCTTTTGCCTGTTCTGCCTCTTTTTTGCGTTTGCGCAATGCATCGTCCGTGAGCACGGCACCTGCGGCGGCGACACCCAAGGCTAACAAAATTTTCTCCACGACTGCTGGTATTACCAATATCGGTAGCGCAGCCATTAGTGCTCTCCTTCCAGTTTTTTATCCATCACCGCGATCAGTTCGTCGAACCTCTGTTCCGGCGTGGCGCCAGGCTTGCGCAGGTAGGCATCAACCAGCGGGTCGTCATGAATCCCAGGCGCGTCGGCCGCCAGATACATCAGATGTACGATATGTGGCGTGGACCTGAAATCGATTCGAATGGCGTACGTGTACGCAGCCAGCATGCGCTCGATCACGACCATGCGGCCTGGCTGGATTGCCATGTCGGCCCGCTTGGCCAAGAATTGGTCTGCTACTGCGATGACAAAATCTGTGGTGTCGCCGGTCTGCACTGCACGCCATTGCTCCTCGCTAAACGTCAGCATTGCGCCTCCCTATGATTGCCCGCTTGCCGTCGAGCAGCAAGTGCCATTCATGAATGTGGCCAAACATCGCCTCGCGCTGTGCCGGCTCAAATATTTGTGCCAGCTTCACCAGCACGCGCGGATCCCAAAAGCGAAGCAGCGCTGCGCGGCCATCCGGTAGCCGTGTTTCCAGGTGTAGTTGCAGCAACTGCGCCAGGCCGCCGAGGTCCTGTACGGCGAACAGCCAGGTAACGGAAGGTGCTTCTTGCTCCAGTGCGGCCAGATCTTCAAGAAAAGAAGGCGCTGCTCCCGCCACGTCGACCAACCAGGGGCCTGCATGCGCGAGCGCAGCGTCGGATGTGCCGGTGAACAGCGGGTAAAGGCTTTGGGAACTTGGATTCTCTGACCCAGCGCCAGATTGTCACTGGACTGACTGGAGTAATCCTGGTTTTGCCGGACGATTGCCAGTTGCAGGAGTGCTGGCTAGTTCGGAAATTCTGATGACTTTGCGTGACATTGCCCACCTCATAAAAATTCGCTATAGCGTCGGATACGCCGCGATGAGAGGAACTATCGCTGTTTGGATCGTTGATCGAAAGATGGCCGACCGGCCGGAGGTATATGCTACCGGCGGACTGTATGAATTATTTTTATCGTCTCTCTAACCGCTCACCATTCGGTAAAGTACAGTAAACCATTAGAGACCGAGCAACTACACCGGTCGTACGGTACCTTGCTGGGGGTAATTTCAATCATTAACAGCTCAACTATGACGAAGACAACCATTTTTTTTTCGTGGCAATCGGACAGAGAGTCGCGAACCGGCCGAAGCCTCATCGAGAAAGCACTCGAGCGTGCCATTTCGAAAATCTCAAAAGACATAAACATGTTCGAACCTGAGCGAGATCGTCCAAGATTGGAGCTCGATCGCGACACGAGAAATGTGGCCGGATCCCCACCCATTGTGGAAACAATCCTTAGAAAGATAGATGCTGCGGCTGTCTTTGTTCCCGATCTGACCTTTGTTGGGACCAGAAGCGACAGTCGTCCAACGCCAAATCCGAACGTCTTAATCGAATACGGATGGGCTCTTAAAGCTCTCGGGCATAGCCGCATTGTTGGAGTAATGAACACCGCATATGGCGAACCAAGTGGCGAAAACATGCCTTTTGATCTACGTCACCAACGAAATCCAATTACATATTTTTGCCCGGAAGGGGCGGGTGACGATGTTAAAGCGAAAGCGCGGGACTCGCTCGCAAGGGACTTTGAGAATGCGCTTCGAACGGTGTTTAGCAGCAAGCAATACAAAGAGTTTTTGCCGGGTGAGATTCCTACGCGATTGAATCGCCTTCTTGCACAGGTTAATGCGGATCGTTATGACGCAGTTCGTCCGTCTCACGTTGCTCAGATGCTCGGTCAAGATCACACAGTAGAAGTTGAAGATTGGTTTCTTGGCAAGAAGGCTCCGACATTCACCAATCTATTGGATATTGCCGAATTATTCGGAGTTGAAGCTAAATGGTTGCAGCATGGAGATGGGCATATTTATTCAGTTGAGTTTGAAGAACTGCCGAGGAATCCGGGCGAGGCTGCAGATCTATTGTTGAATTGGAAAGATGAGGAAGACCAATTGCAAGCGCTACATTTGATTCGGGAAATGGATGACGTTGGCGGTTTGTATATTGTGAAGGAATCCAAGCGTGATCACTTTCAAATTTATCATACCCCCATTCATGTCTCAGAGGTGATTGGTGCTTCTGGCGAGGCAGATTTGATGTCGCTTTTCGTTACGTTGGAGCTCCTTTACAAACGGCGCAGTGCAGGGCGATTCGAGATTCGTATCGTCGGGCACCAATTGACGCGAGAAGATATGTCTTTATTGGTGGAAGGAAATACCAACCCAAGGTTGTTTCTCCGAAAAGGGCGATCTACGTGGTGGGAGGATATCTGGGACCGGGAAATGAACGGAAACGATTACTGGTCAGGTTATCACCCATTGCGAGATAGAATCGAACGGGCCATTGCTACGAGCACATATCTTACGAAGTGGCGAGAAAATATTCAAAGTGGGTTATTAACGGCCGCCCCACGGATGGCATCACGCAGTGTAACGTCCGTTGATTGAGCCGTGTCTGACTGCGGATCAGTTATCCTATGCCAGAGGGGATCGCCATCGCTACATATAATCTGCAATTCACATGTCCAGTGACTTCTCAGTGACGGTTTAAAAATTTCATAGCAACTTTCGGGTCAAAGCATCTTTGATGTTCTGGAGCGCACCGCTGTTGCCAAAGCAAGCGAAGACGGGAAGACCTCGCAAGACAGATTTGCGCACGGTGATCGATGCGCTGCGTTACATGGTACGGTCCGGATGTGAGCGGCGCATGCTGTTTCGTACCCTTCATGACTTGGCTCTGATGCTTGATCGCTTGTGCAATGAGCGGGAGGTATTGCCGAGTGCCGGTATTGTTGATAGCCAGAGCGTGAAGGCGCCAGAGGCACGAACGCGAGGCTATGACGCCAACAAGAAACTCAGCGGGCGCAAACGCCATATCTCAGTCGACACGGATGGCCGCTTGCTAGCGATGAACCTGACGCCAGCCGACATTGCCGACTCCACTGGTACGCAAATGGTGCTCGATGGCTGGGATCGACGGGCAAGATTAGTGCTAGTATTTTGCGTGCTTCACCCCTACGAGACCGCGCTTGGGCGAGTGAGCGAGGGCCAAGGTCTTCTGCTTGCCGTTGAATCTATAGTTCATACGCTAGCACTTCGACGTCGCTGTGACCAGCAAGCACATGCCACCCCCGTTGCTGAGTTTGTCGCCGGCGCGTGCGCCGCTGTGCTTCACCAGCCGGATGGCCGTATCGGTTAATGCGATTGCTTCGCCTCTGTTGATATGCTGATTTTCGCTAACGGCTGATACCAACATAAATCCCATCTTTTTGTTGGTATCTTATGTTATGGCATAACTTGGCGTGAAACAACAAAAAACCCGCGTCACCTAAGGCGAGCGGGCTTTGAGACTGCATGATACAGGGTAAAACATGTTCTTGGTGCCGACTGCCGGTTTCGAACTGGCCACCTGATGATTACAAATCATCGCAAGTCGGTATTCAGGAATGTTGAAGGTTGTTGAAAATTTCAAGGATATTCTTATAAATCAAAAGCTTACGTGATTTTCATTTTTATTTTATGCAGATGACTGTTGATCGTTATGCTACCATTTGGGTTACATGGCGGTTACACAGCACGTCTTTTTGAGGTAATAGTGAAAAAAATAAAGTTCGCGGCGGGTAGGGTAGAGGAGTTCGCCTGTGAGGTGGGAAAAAGTCAGTCATTCCTTTGGGATACCGCTTCACCAGGCCTCGGTTTGCGGGTGACTTCGAAGGGCGCAAAGTCCTATATTTTTCAGGGTAAGCTGGACGGCGCCACCATCCGGCTGACGATCGGTGATCCTCGTACATGGGACATTGCCAAGGCCCAGGCCGAAGCACGGCGCCTCAAGGTCCTGCTCGATAACGGGCAGGATCCACGAAAGGTGCGGGAAGATGCGCTTGCTGCAGAGCGCGACGCGCGCGCAATGCAGGAAGCTGCCGTTGTGGCTGAACAGGAAAAGCAGCTGCGGGAGTCCGTGACCCTGGGCCGCGTCTGGCCTGAATACATTGCCGATCGCATTGCCACGCGAGAAGCAGGCTGGTCAGAACATCATATTGCCGCGCATCGAAAGATCATTCAGGATGGCGGCCAGCCTCGGAAACGCAGTCCGGCGCTGACGAAAGCCGGTCCGCTCTGGTCCTTGTCCTCGCTCCGCCTCATCGATCTGACAAACGAGCGCGTTGAAGCCTGGGCGCGAGAGGAAGCAAAGACCCGTCCATCCAGCGCACGGCTGGCATGGCGACTGCTCAAGGCCTTCATGAACTGGTGCGCTTCGCACAAGACGTATTCGAGCATAGTCACTAGCAATCTGATCTTGCCCCAATATAACCAGACACAGCCAATCGTTTAGTTAGCGCCGCTTTCCTGAGCCCGGCGCGCCAGCTCCCTCCTGAACATGCGAGGCGATTTCCATTTCAGCGACGAATGCGGATGGACCTCGTTGAAGTGCATAAAGGCGTCTGGCAGTTGAGCCAGAACGATTTCTGCGCTGCTGCGGTCCATCAAGTTCACGTAGTCCCGTTTAAACGTGTTCACGAAGCTCTCGGCCATGCCGTTCGACTGCGGGCTGCATACCGGTGTATGCACCGGTTCAATCCCAAGTGCGCGCACCAGCGCGTGCGTTTCATGGGCTCGATAGGCGCCGCCGTTGTCGCTCAAGAATTCCAGCCGGGTCGAGCCGACGCTGGCCTGGCCGAATCTTGTCTCGACCGCTTCCACCAGCATGTCGCGCACGGGCTCGCCAGGCAGGCCACGTTCGGCCCACGCACGCCAGGCAATGATTTCTCGGTCACAGCAATCCTTCATGAACACACCGGTCACCACTTCGCCGTTGTCGCAGGCGATCTCGAAGCCGTCCGAGCACCAGCGCTGATTGGGTTCGTCCACCGCCACCGCGCCATTGTGCACGCGGCTGCTCACTGGGCGTTTCGGCGCCTTGGGTAGCAGCAGACTGTTCGCCTTCATCACGCGATAAAACCGCTTGTGATTGATTGCTGGCAAGCCCATCAAGGCGCGCGTGCGGTTGACCAGAGCGCCAGCCCGGCGGTAGCCATAGGTCGGCAGCGCTGTAATCTCGGCGCGCACGGCGTCGACCAGGATGGCGTCGGTAGGTTGGTGGAACGTCTGAGTGGTACGCCCGTCGATCCAGTCCGCGGGACGAACCAGCAACTGGGCTACGTGTGAGCGCGCTACGCCAAGGGCAGAGCAGACCGGCTTCACTGGTCGTCCTTGCCCGACAAGGGCGAGCGCGCAATCCACTTTTTTTCGCGAGCAAACTCGACGGCCTCCTTCAGGATTTCCGCCTCCATCGTCTTCTTGCCGAGCATGCGCTGCAACTGGGCTATCTGCGCGCGTGCAGCGGCCAGTTCGCTCGCTGGTACCACCGATTCGCCAGCAGTGACCGCCGTTAGCGCGCCTTCCCGTTCGAGCTTACGCCAGTTGAACAACTGGCTTGCACCGACGCCGTGCTTGCGAGCGACCAGCGACACGTTCATGCCTGGCTCGTAAGTCTCGCGCACCAGCGCCGCTTTTTCCTCGGCAGACCAGCGCCTGCGGCGCTCCTGGCCCACCGTCACCACCTCGATTGTTTGCTTGTTCCTAGTCATATGCACAGTCCTATTCCTATCCGTAAGAATAACGCATAGGCTGTGTCTGGTGAATCAAGGGGCTATTTCAAATCCGACAAAGAGCGCGCGAGTGCGCGAGAGCCTGGGTAAAGAGAAGCGGCGCCATGACGTTCTCCAACGCGAGATGCTGGAGTCATGGTTCAGCGCAGTGCGCAAGATCGGAAACCCGGTAATTGCCGCCTATCTGCAAGTTCTGCTGCTCACCGGCGCCAGGCGCGAGGAGCTCGCGGCACTGAAGTGGGCGGACGTGAATTTCCAGTGGGGCAGTATCAAACTGTCCGACAAGGTCGAGGATTTTCGGATGGTCCCGCTGACTCCTTTCGTTGCTCAGCTCCTGGCCAACCTGCCGCGCAGGAATGCCTTTGTTTTCTCCAGTCCAGCCTCCGCATCAGGACATATCGCAGAGCCGCGAATCGCGCATAACGAGGCCGTCGCGGTGGCAAATTTGCCGCAGCTTACCCTACATGGCCTGCGACGCTCATTTGCCACATTAAGCGAGTGGATCGAAATGCCGAATGGCATCGCCGCGCAGATTCAAGGACACGCGCCGCAAGGGGTGCGCGAGCAAAATTACATTCGCCGGCCGCTTGACCTGCTTCGTGTCTGGCACGCGAAGATTGAAGTTTGGATTCTTGAGCAGGCGTGTGTCGAGTCGGTATCTTTGCCAGCATTACTGCGCGTTGTGGGCGTTTAGTCGGGTAGTGGGTGGCGCTTGCAGCGTTGTATATGTCCGTCCAAGCATTCCTAGGTGGACGTTACGGCGAGTTGACCGTACATCCCTGTGACTGTTTTAAATTGCTACTATGGGCTTTTCCGAGGGCATGGGGGAAAATGAAGTGGTGGACTAGAAAAAGAGGTCAACTGCTTCTCACTTTGAATAAAGCCAATTTCAATTCTGTTCAGAAGTGTTCAATCGCACAAGCCACTTTTCAAAAGCCTGGCTAGTATCAGCATTTACTCCGCGTCACCGAAGCCACCAGACGCAATCCGGCTCGCGATATTCTTTTGCTGCTGCTTATGCTAGCTCTTCTCTCCACTGTTGTGATAACAGAAGCAAATACTGCTCGGCAAGAGCGCGCCACTCTATATCTCCAAGCATTTTAGGCTCCTTGGGAATGATTGCTTCTGGCCGAACCCGGCCGTTCGGACCAGCATAGTAGGTTGCCAGATGGAAAATCCAGCGTGCCCTACGACAGGCTGGATTTGCCCCAAACCAGACATAGCCTTATAGGGGTGTTCTTGTCTTTAAGAATGCTGTTATTGGGATAGTTTCTCTCAAGAATCGCTGAACCAGCTCTATCCACATTTTGATAAGCCACATTCAACCGTTTCGCTCTTGTACAAGCACAGGAAAGTCGCCTCACGCGAGAACGTCACTCGCGCTCCCTAAGTCGAAAGCTTATAACCTAATCTATGGACGGTAGTCGCGCCGGATGGAGGTTTTTTCTTGCTTTTGTGTTAAGCGCTTAGCTTCTTCGAACGACCACAATAGCCCTTCAAAACTCGTGGGAACAGCGACGATCGAAGCGGTAACTGGACTCCAAAATCCAAAGATCGCCTTGGCCTCTTCCGAGGGGGCTACCACGCCAGGGAACTGCTGCAGAATGCATTCGAAATATTCGAGCATTGCATCGGCTGGCAAACCTAGACCGTTCGCGTACAGAACATCGTGCTGTGTAAATGGCGTGAGGTCGCCGCAATTGATCTGCGCGTAGAACTGTTCGAAGTCCGCCTCGAAACTTGCGAAATCAAGTTCATGATATTGTGCACTGGCGTAGCTTCCGGGTCCCACGACATGGGCATAGGGCGCGAACCGGAGAGTTCCGTCTGACCAAGCGCCAAAGTGGCCGAAGCGCGCAAATTTTCGACATTCGGAGTCTTTCCTCAAATGCTGGTACAAGTTAGTTCTTGCCGCCTTTGCCCCCTTGGCATGTACCTCATCGAAAAAACCGTGTGCGGCGCCCTTAAATTCGATCAGAAAGTAACGACCTTCCACTCTGCCAATCATATCTCCTAAGAGATGATCCAACGGATTTTGAGCATTGCTCAGGATGGGGATAGACGGCGGTTTGCCAGCGCTCGCATCGCGATGGCCCCACAGATAATTGAACGCTCCAACCAACGCACTCTCATAAAGCATATTTTCTCCCGATGTGGTGTTTCACGGATAGCGAAAGCTGGGTGTGTAATTTTTACAAGGTTCTACAACTCGTTTAACTTCAACTCGAAGCGCCAGATGCCTACTCCAGTTCCACCTGAGGTCCGTAGCTGACTGCGTCGATGAGTTTCATCGCCTTTCGGGCTGCGGACTGGGCGGGCACTAGGTCGTCGTCGCGATGAATTCTGACCAGCATCTCTCGGTCCTCCGGATCCGACGCGGACTCAGCCAGAAGGCGAGTCCAGTAACGCTTTGCTTCTTGATTAAGTAGGCTCATAACCGCTTCGAACGCTTGCCCCACAGCCAACTCGCCCTCCGACACGCGACGAAGGACCGCCTCGGCTTCTGGTCCAGCGTCTCGAGCGGTTCCACGATTACGTTCAATGGCCGGAGCAATAGCTTCCCGACGGGCGTTGGCTTGGGCATAGGCTCTACGCACAGTGGCAACGACTGGATTATCCGGCGCTAATACTTGCGTGCGTCGCAGCGCCTCCAGCGCCTCCAGCGTTGGGGCCTGCTGTTGCCGAAGATGCCCGCCACCGCCGATAGCGAAGGCTCGGCGCAACTGAGCAACAAGCTGCCCCAAGTCATCCACCATGGAGACCAGAAACCAGAATGGACGATTGATCCGAGGTGAGGATAGCGCGGTCATAATTAATGGCCATGCGTCATGCGCCGTCAGCCTCTCGCGATTTAGCTCTTGGAAGAGTTGATTGGGTCCCAAGACCCACAAATCGAGCAGGAAGCTCTCAGGTGGCATCTCTAGATGTCCATCATTCATACGCCCATTCGCCGTGCCGACATAAGCGTCGAACTGTCCGAGTACGTCACCAAATGCTCGACGTAAGTGGTGTGGTGCTATTGGAAGCGCGTTCGCATCATTGGGCCGCACGACGACAGGTAAGCCTTGGCCACCAGCATTTAGCCGATGGAAGCGCACTGGCGCTGCGCGTTCGAGGGTCTGAAGTAAAAGGTTGATGTCATCGTTCGTTGGTGCCACTGCTGACCGGTCGAATGCGTCCAACCAATCGGGAGCTATCGCCGGGACTTCCGGAAGCACAAGAAACAAGGACCTCAGGGCGGCGCTTCGCTCCCCCAGTGTCTCAGCTTCAGTGAAACGACGTGCTAGGTCATCGACAATTACATCGGTATCAAGACGGCTCTCTGGCAGACGAGGACGTTGTTCAAGGTATGGTCGAACGCGGCTTGAAAGCGCTAACAGGTTGTAGAAGGCTAGTACCTTCTGTGCTTGCACCATGGCGACGGCACGCGATGGGCCTTGACCGGCATGTAGGCCTGCCGCACGCTCGCCAATGATGAGCGTGAAACCTTCTGTGGCTCTGTGGAGTTCTTGTCGGTGAGCAGCAGCGTCTGGAAGTCCGTAAGTCAAGAATGATGCTCGCGGAGGAGGGGCTATCAGTAGCGTTCGAAGGTCTTGAAGCACTTCGCGCGCAGACTTGAACTGGGTCCGGCTCGACATCAAAGCATCTTCGCCCAGCACTTGCACAAGGATAGCGGACATAACTTGTTCAACTGCCACCCCGATAAGCCCTACCGATGCAGCGAACTGTGCAGCACCAACACGGAGCTCCTGGCGCGCAGGCAATCCTAGCCCCACAAACGCTAGATGCAGCGCCTCTTGGCTGGCCTCGATAAGACGGACACTGCTCGTTCGGAGATATTGCGGCATCGGTGGCTTTATAGTTGTATGTTGAGTAGATAGCTTGCCCAAAGGCTGTCACTCATGAACTTCCGGTTTTGGCCGAGAGCGGCCTTGAGACCAAGGGCCTGCCACAATAAATTTTCGAACCGTTCTTCGGCAGAAGAAAACTTCTTCCGCACTGCTATTCATTTCTCGACATCCTCGTAAGACGGTTCGCCAATGGCCTGCAATTTCTCCAATGCATCATGATGAGCATCTGCCGCAGCATTTGCCTCTTCACGAGCATTGACTACAAATTCAGGTAACTGTGCCATACGATTTTCTTTTTCGATGAGTGGCGGTTTCTGGCCAACCACTGACCAGTAGAATTTTTGTGTCAAATTCAAGTTAGCATTGGTAGCGGTCTTTGATATGCAAGTTGTAGTAGCTACCCTTGGAATAGGCAGCCATAAACGCAGTATGTACATTCGGAGGTACTCTGCAAAAATCGTAACTGTGTCCTTGCTGAAATTGAATTCGCATCCGAGATGTTTGCCCGTCCTAACAAATTGCAATAATTGCACTGGAATTTACTCGAATCATTTGCACGGTAACTCTCGAGAACTCTAAGAATTCAAAAAGGACCCCACGCTTGGTTGGGAGCGGCAGCCGCTATCTAATAGCGCTTAACCATACCAAATTTTTCCAGATGGAAAACTCAAACATTGTCACACATATGCAAACGTCCGCTTCTGGCCCAAGCTGTGTAAAAACGTGAAGAAAATTCTAGAAAAAATCGGCGTCTCAGAACGGCCGCTATGCGATTTTCTTAGTAAATCGCCCGGCACCTCCATCCTGACCAGGTAGTGATTTAGAACACCTAACAAAACCTCTCAATATATCGCCAGCAGATGAGTATGCAGGCAAGCGAGAGGAATGCTTAGTGGATATCGGCTCGGCGCTCGTAGCGGATACGCAACCGGCGGAAACGGTGGAGCCAACCGAGTGTACGTTCGACCACCCAGCGCCATTTACCCAGGCGTTCGCGCGACTCGATGCCGTAGCGGGCTATACGTGGAGCGATGCCACGGCTGCGCAACCAGGCCCGATGGGCACGCGAAGCATATGCCTTGTCGGCGTGCAGTTTGGCCGGACGTTTGCGTGGCCGGCCCGCTAGCCCGGATACGGATGGGACAGTTTCGAGCAGCGGGATCAGCATCCGGGAATCATGTACCTGAGCCCCCGATATGCTCGCTACCAGAGGCAGTCCGCGTTGGTCGACGAGCAGATGGTGCTTGCATCCGAGCTTGCCGCGGTCGGTGGGATTGGGGCCGGTATGCTGTCCGCCGAGGGGGGGATGGCACGCTGGCCGAGTCGACACTGGCGCGTTCCCATTGAATCTGATCGTATTCCCGCAAGTGGTGCAGCATGGCTTCGTGGATGCGTTGCCACACACCAGCCTGTTGCCATGCATGCAGGCGCCGCCAGCAACTCATGCCGCTGCCACAGCCCAATTCACGAGGAAGATATTCCCAGGGCAAGCCTGTCTTGAGGACGAACAGGATACCGGTCAAGGCGGCGCGGTCGTCAATGCGAGGGCGTCCTCCCTTTGGGGAAGGCTGATGTACTGGCAGTAAAGGCTGGATCAGCGCCCACAGGTCATCAGGAAGAAGTGCTTTGGCCATGTGATAGGCTCCCAAAAACGATGTCAGGTGAGTTTGACCAGCTTCGGGGCCGTTTGTTTCTCTGGCGATGTTTTGTTAGGCGTTCTTAGGGAAGATCAACGAAGCGAGCATGGCTTGCAGCAATATTCTGGCGCTCTGAACCACTCAAAAGCCTAAATGCGTTGTGCTGTCAGCAAGTGAGAGACTGACCATTTGGTCATAAATATTCTTGCCAAGACGAAAAATCTCTTATTATGTAGGCCTCTAATACAAGATCCACACAAAGAGGGGGGGGCTGGCAAGGCTTTCGTACAATAGTAGGCATGAATGCCACGAAAGTTGACCAGGTGTCGATGCAAAATATTAAGTCGCTGAACTTCGAGCCCTTGCGGGCCTTGTATCCCGAGCTTGCTAATATGGGTGGCTATGCGGAGCACTATGCGCACTCAGACCCCGAAAGTGCGCTGGTCAAGCTCCGAAATTTTGCTGAGCGCCTAGTTGATTGCCTATACATCAAGTTGAAGCTCGAACGAGTGCCGCAGTCCAACTTCGTGGACTTACTGCACAATGCCAGTTTTCAAACTGTTGCTCAACCTCTCGTGCTCGACAAGTTGCACCTGTTACGGCGTCTAGGCAATCGCGGTGCCCATGGAGAAGACGTCGAGACTTCCGATGCACTTCGCTGCGTCCAAGAGGCTTGGCAACTCGCCCGCTGGTTGCACGTGACATTCCTCAACGGCAAGGTTGATGACTTTGAGGCGTTCAAGCATCCTCCGGCTGAAGGCATCGACAGCAAGGCAGAATTCAAACGCAAGGCCAAGGCTTTAGCTGAAGAGAATAGTCTCAAGGAGGAACGCCTTAAAATTGCGCTGCAAGAACTCGCCGAACTAAGGGCTGCCGACCGGGCAACAGCACCTGCTGTAGCCGCGTTTACGCCTTCATCGGCTCAGGCTTTAGTACGAGTTGCCAAATCCTCGGCGGCTACAGCCAACCAGCTTCGCTTCACAGAAGACAATACCCGCAAGTGGCTGATCGACCGCGACCTGCGCATGGCTGGGTGGGATGTACCCAAGGGCACCGCCAGCAATCATTTAGTTGGCCAAGAAGTTGAGGTTCTGCATCAATCTACCACGACGGGCAAAGGTTACTGCGATTATGTCCTGTGGGATGACAATGGCAAACCTCTGGCTGTTGTCGAGGCCAAGAAGACATTAGTCGATGCTCGCGCTGGACAGGAGCAGGCCAAGCAGTACGCCGATGCCTTGGAGAAGCATCATGGCCAGCGGCCGATGATTTTCTTCACCAATGGGCACGATATCTGGGTCTGGGACGATGCTGGCGGCTATCCTCCCCGCACGGTCTATGGCTTCTATTCCAAAGACACGCTGCAATACCGCGTCGCCTTCCAGCGGCGCGAGAAGCTCGATTTGTTGAAGGACGTCAGGCCCGATGCCAACATCGCTGGCTACCTGCACCAGACTGAAAGCATCACCCGTGTCGCCGAGCGATTCACACAGCGCCACCGTCGCGCCCTGGTCGTGCAAGCTACGGGCACTGGTAAGACACGCGTCGCCATCTCGCTGGCCAAGCTGTTGATTGACGCGCGCTGGGTAAAACGCGTGCTTTTTCTTTGCGATCGTAAGGAACTGCGCAAGCAGGCCAAAAATGCCTTCAATGACTTCATTCGTGAGCCGATCTACGTCATCGGCCAGGCCAACGATGTGGGTAAGATGGATGCGCGCATCTATATCGGCATTTACCAAGGGCTGATCAACGACTACGAGTCCTTCGACGTCGGCTTTTTCGATCTTGTCATTGCCGATGAATCGCATCGTTCGATCTACAACCTCTACGGTGACCTTTTCAAATATTTTGACGCCCTTCAGGTCGGACTGACCGCCACGCCTGTGGAGATGGTTAGCCGTAGTACCTGCCAGCTTTTTGGGTGCGACTACAAGCTGCCTACAGCCAACTACCCGCTGGAGCAAGCCATTGCCGATCGTAAGCTCGTGCCCTTCCGTGTGGTCGCCCACACAACCAAATTCCTGCGCGATGGCATCAAGGCAGCGCACCTGACGAATGAGCAGATTGCGCAATTGGAAGACCAAGGCATCGATCCCAATACCCTGGACTTCGACGCCAAGGAGATTGATGACGCCGTTTTCAACAAAGACACCAATCGCGTCATCCTTCGCAATCTGATGGATAATGGCATTCGCGATGTTGATGGCCAGCTCCCTGGTAAGACCATCGTCTTCGCGCGTAATATTGACCATGCCCGCCTGCTGGCCGAGCTCTTTAATGAAATGTACCCGCAGTTCGCCGGCAAGTTCTGCCGCGTGATTCACTCCAAAGAGCTGCGCGCTGAAGAGTTGATCGACCAGTTCAAGGAACCCAACGGCGAGTTGCGCGTTGCCGTCTCGGTGGACATGTTGGACACCGGCATCGACGTACCCGAGGTGGTCAACCTTGTTTTTGCCAAGCCAGTCAAGAGCAAGGTGAAGTTCTGGCAGATGATCGGCCGCGGCACGCGTTTATGCAAAGATCTTTTCGGTCATGGCGTAGACAAAAGCGAGTTCCTGATCTTCGACCACTGGGATAATTTCGCCTTCCACGACCTGAACGCCGAAGAGGTCGAACCCACGGTTCCAAAGCCACTAACGCAGCGCCGCTACGAGGCCCGCATCGAGCTCGCGGCCCTGGCGCTGGCGCGCTCCGATATCCCAGCCTTTGATGTCCTAGCGCTGCAGATCCAGCAAGACGCCGTCGCGCTGCCTGATGGCGGCATCTCAGTGCGCGAGAACTGGCAAGCCGTGAACCAGGCGCGCGATGCCAAGTTGGTCCACCAGTTCGCCCCTATCACACGCCAAGTGCTGACCGACACCGTCGCGCCACTTATGGGCGCTCTGGATGTGCGTGGCCAGGGTGATGCACTGCGCTGGGACCTGTTGTTCGTAAAGGCCGAAGCCTCTGCCATCGCAGAACCCGGCCAGCCCAATGCTCACCGAGAAGCTATCCTGGAATGGGTTGGCCGCCTGCCCCCGCATCTCAACCCGGTCCGCGCCAAGGCCAAAGAGCTGCAAGCCCTGCGCACCGACGCCTTCTGGCAAGCCCCCAGCTTTGCCCAGCTTGATGCTATGCGTACCGCCTTGCGCGACGTGATGGCGCTAGCCGATCGCCCCGCGTTCCCCCCCCCCATGCCCAAACCTCATTTGGACATTCGCGAGGACGAAGCAGAATACCAAATTCATGTACGGCCGAGCAAGATCAAGTCGGTCGACTTCAGCATCTACCGTAAAGCCGTACAGTCCGCTCTAGAGCCGCTGTTCGAAACTGATCCGGTCTTGTTCAAGCTGCGCCGTGGCGAGCGCATCACGCCTGAAGAACTGGACAAGCTCAACAGCCTGTTGCACACCCGCAACCCCGATGTCGATCTTTCCACCCTGCGTGAGTTTTACCCTGACACTGCCGTGCAGCTGACGCAAATACTGCGCGGCATCGTCGGCCTGGATCACGCGGCCGTGGATGTACAGTTCTCGGCCTTCGCACAAGCCCATGCACTCAACAGTCAACAGCTGCGCTTTCTCGCCCTGCTGAAGGACCACATCCGCCAGTTCGGCGCCATTGCAGTCGGGCAGTTATTCGACGCACCGTTCAACACGGTCCACGCCGAAGGCTTAGGTGGCGTCTTCCCCAACCCCATGCAGCTTGATGAAGTGGTGCGTCTGGTACGCGCCTTCGGCGAGCCGCTTCACCCCCTTGCTGCGCACTAACACCACAACAAACTTGAAGAAAGCACGTATATGATCACTGGCGCACTACGAAGCCGCATCGACAGCCTCTGGACCGATTTCTGGACCGGCGGCATCACCAACCCGCTCACCGTCATCGAGCAGATCACCTTCCTGATGTACAGCCGCCTGCTGGACATGCAGGAGCGCACCCAAGAGAAGCGCGCCGCCGTTACTGGCAAACGAGAACCCAGTTTGTTCGGCGATGCAGATCAAGACTGCCGCTGGGAAACCTGGCGCCACTACGGTGGCCCCGAAATGCTGCCGCATGTACGTGACCGTGTGTTCCCCCACTTCCGCCGCTTGGCTGAGCGCAGCAGTGGTGATGCTAGTCACTTCGCCGCCTTCATGAAAGATGCCCAGCTGATGATTCAAAAGGAATCGCTGCTGGTGAAGGCCGTCAACGCCGTGCACGAACTGCCGCTAGAAAAAGGCGACACTAAAGGCGACCTCTACGAGTACCTGCTCAGCAAGCTCACCACTGCCGGCATCAACGGCCAGTTCCGCACACCGCGCCACATCATCCGAATGATCGTGGAGCTGATGCAGCCGCAGCCTACCGATCGCGTCTGCGACCCGTCCTGCGGTACTGCCGGCTTCTTGATCGAGTCTTACGACTACCTCTTGCGCCACCACAGCAGCGTAGCCGGCACGCATAAGGAAGTGATTGACGGCGAGGAACACATTAGCTACAGCGGCGATCTTCTCGGCGAGCACCGCATGCATGTCGACACCGACATGTTCCATGCCTACGACTTCGACGCAACCATGTTGCGCATTGCCACCATGAACATGGTTATGCATGGCGTGAAGCAGCCTGATGTGCATTACCAGGACACGTTGAGCCAAAGCTTTGAAGAGCGCCACCCCAAGGGCTCTAAGAACGCATTCGACCTCATCCTGGCCAACCCACCGTTCAAGGGGAGCCTGGACGAGCAAGACGTCGCTCCGGACATCCTGCGCACTGTCAAGACCAAGAAGACAGAGCTGCTCTTCATTGGTTTGATTCTGCGCATGCTTAAAGTGGGTGGCCGTAGCGCTACCATCGTGCCAGATGGCGTACTTTTTGGTTCTAGCAAGGCCCATGTGCAACTGCGCCAGCACCTGATCGAGAACAACCAGCTCGAGGCCGTGATTTCGCTGCCATCCGGCGTGTTCAAGCCATACGCCGGCGTGTCTACGGCCATCATCATCTTTGCCAAGGGCGGCAAGACTGAGAACGTCTTCTTTTACGACTTGCAGTCCGATGGTTTCACTCTGGATGACAAGCGAACCAAGATTGGCGACGGCAAGGGAGACATGCCGGATGTGCAGGCCAAGTACATGCAGTGGTGCGAAGGTCATGGCGATTTCAGTGATCGGACGGCGAAGGCGTTTGAGGTTGCAGCTGATGACATTCGTGCACAGAGCTATGATATGTCAATCAACCGATATCGCCAACAGACGCACATTGCTGACAAGAACATAGATCCGCACGAAGTTCTTGCGCAAATGAAGGCACTTGAGAAGGAAATTCAGAACGAACTTATCGAGCTTGAGGAGTTGCTGGGATGACCGGCGGGCTTCAAATCATCGGGCTTGATGAGGTCATCGCGAAGCGAAACGGCTCCGTTGATCCAGCGAAGTTTCCTAGCGAAGTTTTTGAGCTGCTCAGCATTCCAGCCTTCGATTCAGGACTGCCGCAAATCACAGTCGGTGCTGAAATTCGCTCAACTAAGCAAGTCGTGCAAGAAGGCGATGTATTGCTATCAAAGATCGTTCCCCACATTCGACGGGCCTGGGTCGTTAAACCGACGACCAACCACCGATTGATCGCCTCGGGTGAATGGATCGTGTTTCGCGATTCACGCTTTGAGCCCGGCTATCTCCGGCACTTACTGACTGCTGACAGGTTCCATCGGCAGTTTATGCAAACTGTCTCCGGCATCGGTGGGTCACTCCTGCGCGCAAGACCAGCCGAGGTGGCAAAAATCAAGGTGGTTTTGCCGCCGAAGAAAGACCAGCGACGCATCGCTGCCATCCTCGACAAGGCCGACAGTCTGCGCCGCAAACGCCAGGATGCCATCCGCCTCGCCGACGAGTTCCTTCGGGCAGTATTCATCGACATGTTTGGCGACCCGGAGACAAACCCGAAGTCGTTCGATAAGGGCACGATTCGTGATTTGGTAAGTTCAGCGAACTATGGGACTTCTGAGAAGGCGAGTGAACAAATAGGGCAGTTCCCTATCCTTCGGATGAACAACATTACTTACAAGGGCGGCTGGGATTTTTCGTCGCTTAAGTATGTAGATCTTGATGAGGCGTCTGCCCACAAGTATCTGGCACAGAAAGGCGACCTATTGTTCAATCGGACCAACAGCAAGGAGTTGGTCGGCAAGACTGCCGTCTACATGCGAGACGAGCCCATGGCAATTGCAGGCTACTTGGTTCGCGTACGTATGAACGAGCACGGCAACTCGCACTATGTTTCCGGATACCTGAATTCCAAGCACGGGAAGCGAACCCTAGAAGCGCGAGCAAAGAGTATTGTCGGGATGGCGAACATCAACGCTCAGGAGATGCAAGATATCCCATTGCTGTTGCCACCGATCGACCTGCAAGACAAGTACGCCGGCATTGTCGATGCCGTGCAGAAGCGCTTGAAAAAACACCATGCCTTCGGTCGTGAGGCAGACGCTATTAATGCAGCACTTAGCGAAAAATTCTTTGGCTACATCGGCGAAAAGGTGGAGGAACTATGCTGAGCGGTTTGAAAATTCAGAACTTCAAGGGCATTAAGGGGCCAATAGAGATCCCTATAAAACCAGTCACTTTACTCTACGGTGTCAACAGTGCCGGCAAGAGTTCGGTTCTGCATTCCATGCACTTCATACGTGGACTGTTGGAGGACTACGATTTGGATCCTACCGGATCGCCGTATGCGACAGATGACATCGATTTGGGCGGATTCCTGAATTTGCTCTACAAGCATGCTGTCGGGAGCCGTATGGTGTTGGGATACAGCTTGAATCTCAGCAGCATTGACTTGCCTGAGTATGGGGCAACGTCTTCGATTTCCATCAGCGACAAGGTCCAGGACGCCTATGTCGAGTTTGGGTTAAGCGCAGACGACCAAGATCATTCGCCCAAGCTTGACTATTACCTCGTTTCACTGAACGGGGCCGATGTTGCTTTGGTGATGCCAGACGCCGTGCAGGCAGCTGCGGGAAAGAAGAGGCTTGCATACATCAACGTTCGCCACCCCCTGCTCGAGTCCGCCGCAAAAAGCGATGAGGATGACAAGGCGGCGCCGGTTGAGGATTTGGAACTACGCAAGTTGATCCCGAGGACCGAGGACGACGATGATCTTGACGCTGAGCTTGCAGGCGCTAGCCTGGAGGAAATCGAGTCACGTCGCGAGGAGAGAAAGCGGGACTTAAACGATGAGTACGAATTCCATTCTAAGCATCGTGATCTGCTGAAGTATCCGGTGACTGGCTTTCGCAACGGCCTGCCGCGCTGGGGGAAAGTCGTTTCATCTTCCGTGTTCGATTCACTCCCTGGCGACGAATTCGAGGACGATGCGGAAAAGATTGATCTCGTCGAATTCACTTCTGGCGTTTTGACTGAACTCATCGTTGGTCCTCTTGAGGTACTGCGCGACCTTCTTATCGATTCTAGAGCGGTTGGTCCGTTGAGAGCAATACCCGAGCGGCGCCTGAATCTCGATAACGTCGCGAACGAGGCGGATTGGTATGGGGGACTGGCTGCTTGGTCGCGCCTTCACGAGTGTTCGCCAGCGCAACTCGCTGAAGTGAGCACGTGGCTCTACGATTCTGATCGGCTGGGAACGGGATATAGCCTGGAGCGGGAGGAGTTTAGGGAAGTGCCGCTGCATTACCTGGAGGCGGTACGCGCGGGTGCTAGTAACATGATCGATCTGAATTGGGCTTCGGTCGATGCGCTCCCGATCACGCACCGGGTATGGCTCGTCGACAGTAAAAATCATGTGAGGGTGACGCCGCACGACGTAGGGGTCGGGCTCTCGCAATTGATTCCCGTAGTCACTGCCTCTGTAGATTCGTACAGAACCTTGCTGCTGATCGAGCAGCCAGAGTTGCATATTCATCCTCGCGTACAAGTCGGCCTTGGAGACCTGTATTTGCAATCAGCAGCCAAGTTCGGCCGCAACTTCTTGATCGAGACGCACAGCGAGGCATTGCTCCTTCGAATGATGAAGCGCATACGCCAAACCCATGATGGCGAACTGCCGGAGGGTGTGCCGCCGGCTAGCAGGGACGACATTGCCGTATACCTGATTCAAAACGAAGGAAAAGGCGTTGCGGTCATGCAAATGCGCATCAACCACCGAGGTGAATTTGTGAAACCCTGGCCAAAGGGCTTGTTTGAAGAATCACTGCGGGAGACCCTCTGACCATGCTGCATGAGTTCGCCGTAAGCCCCGATATCTTTTTGGCGTCTGCCTTCGACGTCAAGACCGATCTGGGCGAGTTCATTCCCGCAGAAACCCATGGACATCTCGCGCTGACGTCGCTATTGAAGGGCATCGAACGCTTTGGCGTGATCCGCAATCTTTCGGGTGGTATGTGGTGGGGTGTCTTGGATGGCCGCGAGGACGGTCTGCATCCTAGGTCACGCGAGGTGCTGAAAAAACTCAAGTCAAACGGGAGAGTCGTGCATGCGCCAGCCCGAATGGCAGGTTCGCCTGCGGCTGAGAAAGAATGGTTGGCCGAGGCGGTGGCGTCCCATGGCGCGGAGCCGAAAATTACCCAGTTTTTCGGGACAGACGAATTTTGTGCATCGTTGAATGCGGCAGATCACAAAAACTTGCCAGCTGGCATCTCAAAGATACCGTATTGCTTGCCATTCTCAGGTGGTGGTTGCTCGATAAAGGTAAAGCGGGACATTGATGCTTACATTGAGGTCTTGCGACCTCTGATCAAGTACAGCCGTTCACTGATGTTCATCGATCCTTATCTTGACCTGGCGGCACCGAACTACAAAGATTTCGTGACCCTGCTCGAAACAATTGCTGCGATCAACCCAGATGCTGAGGTTGAGTTACATCGGCAAATAAAGCCTGCGCCTCGAGAACCGATGCGGACGGCCAGCGACTGGAAGCAAAGCTTCCATCAAGTCATTGCCGCCAATGCCGCCCTGAATAAGCTGAGCATAAGCGTGTTCGTTTGGGACGAGTTCCATGATCGCTACCTCGTCTCGAACCTGATGGGAATTTCCGTGCCATACGGCTTTGACACCACAAGCAAAGATGAGGCAACGCGGTGGTCGATGCTGTCCACGCAGGATGCGAATGATGTTCGTGAGGAGTTCACTGAGGGAGATCCGCACGACAGGCGAAAGCTTCAGCGGACTTGAGCGGTTGGGTATTATTCTTCACCGGCTATCCTCTGGAAAAGTGTATCGCTACGGGTTCCGGGCAACGAGTAATTGAGGGGCAAGACTATGGCAGCAAAGACAGCACGCTTTCAAGTCGACTCAAGGTTGGTGCGCCTGCTGAGCCAGGAATATCCGTCAACGGAGAAGGCGTTCAAGGAACTCGTCGACAACGTTTGGGATGCGGACGCCGAGAACGTCCACATCTCGCTTCCAGCGCCGATGTCCGATGCGCCCATCGTCATCTCAGACGATGGGACCGGGATGACAACGGCAGAGCTTGAATCTGCACGGGACCGTCGAGACCATCGCGGCGAGAGGACGGCCAGTAAACAACGGCTGGTCAAGGGCGAAAGGGCATTTGCAAGTTTGCCGGCCTAATGGCAGCAGCCGAGATGACACTCGAAACGCCTCGCGAGGAACGCTCAGCTGGTTCCCGAGCCTGAAGCGATGTGCCTCAGTATATAGCTAGGTCTCTCTTGCACTATATTGAAATAAAATTCCCACTTCTAAACGCAGGCCAAGTGATGACTAACCAGCTCTTCATTAGCGGACGCCAGCTATCCAGCAGCGAGTGCTTATGACTCCCCTGTACGTGCAAGAACAATTGGTAGCCCCGGAACGGTTTTGGTTTGCCAATACCGATATGGGAAGTTTTTATAAGGTTCAACGTACGCCAAGCGACAACTCCGCATTCGCGCATTGGCTTATGGCTGGGAGGTTATTCGTGACACCTAAGCCAAGCATCCCTAGCCAATATAACAAGGCTTTGATAGACATGCGGCCCGGAGATCCTGTATTCGCTTACGAAGATCGTGTTGGTTTCGTTGCCATCGGTTGGGTCGGAGAACCGAAAGACCTGACCGATACCGTAGGCGGAACCCAGCTTTATCCTAATCCTACTGAACGGGTGCGCTCTGTTGCGGTGGAGTGGGATACCTCCGTTACTCGTGATTATCATGACGTGGCCAAATTAACTCGTGTTGGCGGTCATGGTTTGCAGCAATGCAATGCGGGTACACGGCTGCACACCTACGTATTAGACATGCTCAGAGAATTGCATGGCATGCACCGGGCCGATCCCGACATCAGCGAAGCGATTGCACTTTCCAGGATTCAGATTAACTCAATATATGGGCGCACGACGCGTGCTCAAATCATTAATGCACGGGTCGGACAAGGGATTTTTCGGACCTCTGTTCTAGCGCGCGAACCGGTGTGTCGCATGACTGGCATTGCCGCTCCTTCCTGTCTTGTTGCAAGCCACATTAAGCCTTGGGCGGCATGCGTGGATGGAGAGCATCTCGACAGTGCGAATGGCCTTATGCTCGCGCCGCATGTCGATCATCTTTTCGACACCGGTCGCATCAGCTTCACTGACGACGGCCAAATAATGGTTGCACCTTCGCTGGACCGCCAGATCCTACATGCGTGGCACCTCAAAATGCCAATGTCGGTCTGTTTGACACTGATCAGGCGTGCTACCTAGCTTACCATCGTCGCTACGTGTTCGGACGCTCGCGCCAGCGTAGCAGGCGTAATTTGGTTGGAGAGGTGCCCATTGAGGTCCTTGCTGTGTAAGCGTCGTCCCAGTGCCGTCTGGCAGCCGGGTTATCACCACCATTCGTGATCGAATTTTGGAACAGCATTTATCCTCAAAAATTCTGACTATGGATGTAATTGTTCACTCAAGCTACGGATATTCATTGGTTTTTAGCCCTAGATTGCACAGCACGCAGGCCATTCAATTTTTGCTCGACGTCAGCCACTGCCAAAAAATGGTCGTTCCGAGCTTTCTCAAGCTGGTCTTGACGCCATGCACGAAAGCTCGTGCTTAATAAAATGATGTCCTCTTCAAGCTTGTCTAAGAATGATGCTGTTTGTCGATAGTAAGTGGGTTTGCGTTCCAGTAGCTGAGCCTCGATAAGTGCCAACGGTGAATCTGGGCGTGATACGACAGCAGAAGTATCTGCATACTGATTTAGCACTTGATCTGGCATGTTGAGCAGCTTACATTCTAAAAAAGTACTAGCAAGGGACTGCGGATCCAGAAATTCAAATCGCGAATGTTCTCTTAATCTACAGGGCCAGTCAGTACTTTCTATGGGCCTATTGAAGCTCTCGTTGTTTTCCAAACTAAACTGCAAATTCTTTAAGCGACCTGTAGTGTAAGTGTTAGTCTTGCTATGAAAATCAAACCAATGGAAATCGAACATATGAGCGTGATCACCATGTTCAAAAGTCTGGACCGCAAGGCCAGGAAAGAATTCGAGATAGGCTAATATAGAGCCGTTTTCCCAACCTAGTACAAGTCTTACACCTTCCACTATCTGTACCGTACCACTTACCTCTTTCTCGACGTCATCAATCTTTAGACGGGCAGAAAAACTGCGTCGAACAATGATCCCGAGGTAAACAAAAGGCCAACTTGAAGTCGACTGGCCGCTGTAACTGTCTTGGTGCCAGCCACTTTTATGAACGAGATACAGATCCTCCTTGTATCTACCTCTTACTTCGTCGACTTCGCGGAAATATGTCATCAGATCATGGCGGCTAATGAGCTCCACGAGCTTGAGACGCAACAACTGCCAAACAACTTCAGCCGGCAAAAATTGCGCCTCGTCGATTTTCTCTTGCCGACCAAAAACATTGGAACCCTCGGCGAGCTTTAAGATTGCCTCATGCCTCGGCTTTCCCGTCAAAGTTGCTGCGGCCAATGCTAACTTTAAGTATTTTTTGGGGTCTGCAGACAACTTGGGTGACTCAGCGCGCTTATGTCCTATCCTGAGGCAATACCTGCTCAGCGCATTTGCGGCAGCCGCATCGGAGCCACAAGCTATGCCAGCCTTCAGAACTACCGCCCCTTTCAGTACTCCTGACGCTTTCGCCTCTTGGAGTAAACCATCGAGGTTTCGCGCCAGGATGACACGTTCCGATTTGGCTAACCTGCTTTTATTGTCCAACATCTTCTGTTCTACAGCACGTGCAGCGAGAATGCTGGAGTTTGTTGGTGGTTTGGCCTTGTCCGACATAACCTGTCCATTCAGATATTAAAAGCTGCGAAAACCCGGCTGCTGCGCCCGTGTGTAGCGGGCTCGCGTAGCGTTGGCTCGAGATACAACACCGTTTTTAGGTGTGCGTACTGTCAGCCAGATCACCCCTTTGGAGTCGATAGGGGCAATGTGAACGATAATCCACACGCAACCAAAGTCGGTTCCTTTAAGGTGTATCGACATACCAACGTACAATTTGCTCAAGGGTACCGAGATCCCGCAATCTAAGCGTCGACGTTGAAACATAAGCCCTCCTTCTTAAAATTAAAACACTATTCTGAAGAAGGAGATGGCTGCTGTCTCTATTCATTTGAGAATTATAGCTAGATTCTGTATAGATATTAAAAAGTATTTTGTATAGATTTTGGTAAGCGTAAAGCCAGCTCCGTCATGAACCCGGTGCAGGACTGCATCGGCATCGATGTCGCCCAACTGTAAGGAGGCGATTGCTCGGCCACGATAACTCGCAATGAACTTGAACAGCATCGTTAACGCGTCACGATAGGTACGGACGGTATGCATGCTGGCACGTAGCTGGTTCGGCAAATACTTAGCAGCTGAAAGCCGATATCCCCTCCCTTCCTCTTGGCCACAAATCGTCCCTACTTCGCCCAGCTATCCTGCTCGCGCAGGTCGATTCCATAAGGCGGCTCGGGCCAGTCTTCGCCACAGCCATCCTCGTACTCCATTGATGCCGTCCAAAAGCATTTAGCTTGTTCTGAAAAGGCCTCTCTCCAGCGGCTTTCGTCATCGAGGATCGCTTGCGCTTTTGCTGACAGGGGCTCGCTCTTCCTGCGTTGCTCGACGGCCGCGACTGCTGCAAGATACTCCCAGTAACGGCATTGATGGAGCGGCATGCTGATGGAATCGTCGTAGGGATGCGGCTGCCACCCGAACCAGCCGGTCAGCGCCGTAGCTCCTGCAAAAAGTGTGAGTGCCTCAGCGGCCACCTCCCCGCATAGGCCGAATTGCCGCCGCACGAATTGATGGTGAAATAGGTAGGCATATTGCTGCAGGACAGAGTGACGAAGGTGTCCGTTGCTTTGAGCTTGGGTTTCCTTTAGCCATTTCGCGTAAGACTGCACCAGAGCAGCTGGCTGACTGTGGCGGCAGTAATGCGCCTGCCATAGTTTCGCTACAGTAGGATCCCGCATCAGGTTATCGGCCTGCGAGGCAAGCGGGCTTGTCGCAACTGCGGCCTGCAGCATGGCCCAGTGCGCGTCGCAACCTTCCATGCGTAGCGCGAAGCGCAGGTGGTAAAGCTGGAAGTCAGTGGAGATTCTGCTACCCTCAATGATGTCAAAAAACTGCTGAGGCTTATCATCGTAGACAGCCAGCAGTTTAGTGATGGCTCGCGTTTCCTCTGCGGTGAATGATGAGCTTCCAGTCAATCCGCTGCTCGACGCATATGGCTGCTTTCGGTGCTCGAGTTCCCATTCTAGCTCCAGGCCGTTCAGATGCGCCCACTGCTCCCGTGAGCCTGCTCGTTGGACACTGTGCACGGCAATCGCGAACATTCTTCCGACGAATACGTTGCGAACCTGCTTCCATAAATCGCCGTATTCACGTCGCCCTGCATTTTGGGGCCAATGCAAAATGGCTTGCGGCAGTATCGCATCCAGAGACTGTTGGTGCTCCCAGGCATCGTTAGCTGACTCGTCGGCTTGTTCATTTGCCCATCGTTCATGCCCCGAGAGTGGTTCCGCAAATTCCTGCGCCTCCATCCTCTTCCGATGGAATGTTCGCATTGCCGATTGACGGCGTCGGAGCGCGATCGCAACGCGGATAAACCAGCCTCGTGCGCAAGCTGCGTCTTGCTCGATAGCTGAGCAGGCATTTCTATCCGCATTCGCCAAGTCGTCCAGCGCGAGATAAGCATCCGCCCTTGATATAAACTCAGCTGCGCTTGGCAAGCCTGTCCGCGCCTTCGCTTCACTTGCCTCCTGCACTTGCAGTGCATGCAGCGCAAAGGGAGCAATAGTCGGTATCTCAGTATTCCTGGCGGCCAACAACCTCTCATCCAGCCTGTCTACCTTTAAATTCAAATGAGGGTCAGCAAGAACGGAGCGCGCTGACGAGATACGATCCAGCCAGTAGCGGTAGATATCGAGGCGTTGCTGCATGCTTTGCTCGACATCATTCAGCCGTTCGTTCAAGATATTCGCATCTATTGCACCAGTGACGACGTCTATCACCGTGGTTGTCTCACCGCTGAAGAGCGCATCGAGGTCCAGCAGGTTACGCACGAGGTTGTCAGTATCTGGGCCACGTAGCTGTCCCAGCTTTTTACGGCGACCATGTGTATTCCCCGCAGTTGCGCCTTCAAATAGCTGTTCCTGGTACAAATACTTGTTCAGCGCACTCCGTAAATACATAGGGCAAGGCACTTTGCCTGTCAGTCGCTCGATCGTTGCCAAAACTCCGTCATTAGCCTTTTTTCTTGCCATTGCACACTCCATTTTGGAAGCGGGCCCGCAAATTGATGCTGCGCGCCCCAAGATATTGCCTTCTATTTTATTTGCGTTTCACGACTGGTTGCTGAATGGCTCTGCCTTTGTCATGCACCGGGCTTGTGGAATTTCCTTGATTCGAACGATTGTCATTCACCTGCTTGTGCGCGATGTTATTCGGGTTATGCTGGTTAGCGTTATGATCAGCTTGTTTGTGGTTCATTAAATGCTCCTTTTAACTTGGATGGAGCTTGCAGTGTAATTTTGTGACCGTAACAGAAAAGCATTTTCTCGCGTTTCTGCCTCCAGCGGTCCAAATCCGTTCGCCGATGCCTATTTCGGGGTGCCTTCAGAATTTCCTTTCTGAGCCGATTTAGCCTGCGGATTCAATCGATCATCCGATTGTCCGCCTAGGTTTGAAGCCATCTCGCAATGGGTGAGGGTGCACTTGGTGTCTCTTTCTGAGCCAGTTCCCTTAGTGCTGGCACAGGCTTTGCAGTTTCGCGAACTTGGGTTGTACTCCCAGCATCGACCAGGCCCGCCGCTTCGGAACTGCGTGCAGCAACCACCGTCGCTTCTTCCCGCCCACTTCGGGATCTCAGCCATGTCGAGATGGCATGGATCTGCTGTTCGACGTCACCTGCTGGGTGACCGATCTCGGCAATGTATCGCTCCAAGGCCAGGCGTACGAGCTTGCCTCGTTCGCGTACCGGCGTCATCGCCAGCAGCGTGTGGACGTCCGGAGCCTCCTGAAAAGTCAGGCTGATGCGAACGGTGATCTCGGTACCGATTTTCGGCGGCTTATCCATTGGTGTCGACATGGCAGATCCCAGGATCAGGACTGCAGCAGTGACAACAGGCCGAGGCGGCAGAAGCCTTCCGCGACCATCATCCGCGGTTCGTCGCTGGTGACAGCATTGGGATATCGTTGTTTGAGTCCATCAAGAAGCATTTCAGCACCTCCACCACCAATGATGATGCCGTCCAATACGGCTGCTTTTTGGCCAAATACGCGGTTGGCTTCATCCATGACGACGGCTTCGAAGCCTGCTTTCGCCTGATTGAGCAAGGGAGAGACGTCGACCCGCTGCCCGAAGTGTTTGATGCTTCCGTTGCGCACTGCCGCATCTACCACGTCCAGTGACGTTGGCAGCTTGGCCTGTGCCAGCGCGCTGGACATGCCGTCGTAGACCAAATGCATGCCTGCGCACGATATGGCCGCGTACTCCATCATGGAACCGCGATCGCACAGCGCGAAGTCGGTGGTGTAGTGGCCGATTTCGATGACGCCCCAGGCCTCGCTGTCGAGATCTCGCTGTGGGTGGAGGCAACCGTTATTCTGGATCGAGAGCCACTGCAGCGGTGCATCCGCCTGGCTCTGCACCATCACCCTGAGTGTCTGGCCGGGCAGGAGGCGTGGGGTCAGCAAAGCTACGATGCGGTCGCGCAGCGTGTCGCGCTGCGACCCGACGAACTTGGCCGGTAAGCCCATCACCAGATGCACCCTTGCCGAAGGATTGCCGAACGCCTGCATGGCCTTGCGCCATGCTCCCAGCACCAGTGCATCGTGCTGGGGACTCTCGATCCAATCCGCGTTTTGTCCTGTGTACACTTCGGAACGGCCTTGCCGCAACGCAGTATCGCCGAAGAAGTATCTGCGCCCATCCACCTCGACAGTTTCGAGCTCAGCTTTTTGTCGCGTCTGCTCGTTCGTCAGCGTGATCGCGGGGATTACGACAGTGGGAATCTGAAACGAATGACGCGCGTCTGGCGATGCCAGCGAGGCTGCGCGTATTTTGAACATTGAGTGGCCGCCATCGATTGCGATTGAGATGTTTTCCATTTAGAACTCCAAGTGTCAGTGAAAGATTTAATGTAAAGCGCAAGCCGGCGTGCGCAAGTCAGGTTTCCCTCGTGACCTGAAGATGCAACCGGAACCGGGAAGTAGTCCGTGTCGAATATCGAGGTTCGAAAATGCGCCGTTATTAGCTATCACCAGGTGCGGAAATCCAGACAAGTGGCCCAGCAAAAAAGGTGTCTTGACATGCTAGCTACGTTTGTATAAATTACGCAGCGTCGACATTCGGCATTTTTGTTCCCCGCAATTTCAAGTTGTTCTGTCCAGAGAGAGAACAGCTTTTCGCAACGCCAAGCGTTTGGCATCGCTCGCTTTCATCCGATCGCGAGCACTCATCACAATCAAAAAATCCAGTTCTTACTTGGCCAAGTCTTGTCTGCATGGCTCTACAGGCAGGTACAGAGTGATCCCCAAAACGTGTCGTCATCGGCTTTCCAGCGCAATGGCAGGGAAAACCCGATCACAGATCGTCGTTCCTGCTTGAGTGGTTAGCGCAAACGGCCACGCTACAGCCATATCTCCATCCCTTCTTCGCTCCGAAGAGCACCACCCTCCAACACTTCAACTGCAAACATCGTGATCGGGTTAGTCACCCCTCAGGCCGCATGTGCATTAGGCACGGCGCCTGAGAACGTCACGCCAGCTCTCACTGGTTTTCCCGTAACTGGAGGCGCGCACCCTCAACGCCCGGACCTGGTCCGGCAGTGCGCAGCGAGAAACTGCTCAATGTTCCGTTCTTTTCCCAGGAAGAGAAACCGAGTACCGCAAGGGCTCGGCGCATCGGTGGTTGGCAGTAAGGCCCGCTGATGCGAAACCGGTTTATTTAAGACGGGAGCCTTACCCCCGCCGCTCGACCCGCTGCGCTTCCGCGTCTGGTGATAAGAGGTATCGATGTTTTTTGTGGAGGACATATGTGGCAGCAAAAAGTGAATGACATCATGAAATTGGCAGGCACACGCCGGGTCAATGGCAAGGTGGCGTCCGAACGAACCCAGACACTGACGAAAGACGTTTTATATGCATCAATTCGGCGGCTGCATGAACTCGGCTACAAGATTCAGGATCCGAAGAATCTCGGTGAACGGCATATCGAATTGCTCGTCAAGCACTGGTGGTATTGCCAGCACAAGAAAGCCAAGACCATCCAGAACGATCTGTCCCGATTACGGGTTTTCTGCGCAATGCTCGGCAAGCCAGGCATGGTTGGCGCCGTTCAGAAATATCTGCCGGATGTAGATCCTGAATTGTTGAAAGTGCGTTCGGCCGCCCGAACCACGAAGTCCTGGTCGGGACATGGCATTGATCTGGTCGAGACGTTCCGCAAGGTTGACGAGCGCGACCCGTGCCTCGGTCTGATGTTACGTCTCGAACTGGGCTTTGGACTGCGGCGCGAAGAGGTCTTGAAATGCAATCCACACGTTCAGGATTACGGCCATTACCTGCAGGTTTTTCCGGGGATGGGTAAAGGCGGTCGTTGGCGAAATATTCCCATCGTTTCAAACGCGCAGCGCGATTTGCTCGACTACGTCAAAGCACGCGTGTCGAAAAATAAAGCGCTTGGGTGGGAGTATTCCCGGTCGGGCCAGATAGCCAGTCTGGAGCAGAACATTCGCCGCTACGAGAACTTGATGACGTCGTTCGGCTTCACCAAAGCCGATGCCGGCATAACAGGACATGGATTGCGCGCGCAATTTGCCGAGAACCATGCGTTGCTGCTCGGGATGATCCCAGCCACGATGGGTGGAGGCGTAGGGCAGCTGGATGGCGCCGATAGCGGCGTCGTGAAGGCGAAGGTGGCGCAAGTATTGGGACACAACCGGCAGTCCGTGACAAGTGCGTACATCGGTTCCTTCGACTCGTCCTCAGCACTTTTTCCTGACAGCGATCAAGGGATCGTGACGATTCAGAAAGCACTTCGGATTCTCGATGCTGTTGCACTGCCCGAAGTTCCCGCCGCGCGGTTAGAGGACTGTCGGTTTATTCAGGAAATGATGGCTCGCACTGGCCTAGTCTTGACTGCAGACCAGGCACATATGTTGTTTGCGAAGCATGCCCGGCGTCACGGGGTGGAATGGATGTCTCCAGGGCTGGAGACTCCTCTGGCGCTGCGCATCAGCGCTGAAGCGATGTTGAACGATTTTTTGTTGTGTTAATAGGAGAAGTGGAATGTATAGCAATCGAGATATTGCACTGAACGAAGTGGCCATTAACTCGTTGATCAATGCGTGCCCGGCAGAACTTGGGATGCCAGCAAAGCTCATACGGGAGCTTGTCCATGGCAAGTATTCATTTCTTACTGCTGAAGATATTTGTAGTCTATCCAAAGACGGACGGGGGCTCAGCATGCTTGACCAGTACCTGGATAAACAGGGGTATGTTTTTTCCTGGGGGACGTTGAGTGAACAGTTCGAACCGATTGACCCTGATGATGACGAGAGCATCCCAGTTTTGCGTTACGAATTCATGCCAATAGACCTGCTACTGGCGTTCCCGCAGAGCGCGCAACTGGAAGACCTGTTCATGTGGCTGTACCGCAACCATCCGTTTTATTATCCTGAGTTTGATTGTGATGAAGGAGATTTCTACTTTTCAGTAATTTCGTTTCAAAGTGAAGAGGGATGCGGAGAAGTACTGAGGTCCTGGCTGGCCAATGTGTTCCTTCCAACAATCTGGCCTGACCTTTTGGCCGAAGCAATAAGAATTGTCCAAGAAAAGGTTACGGCAGCTGTCGCACAGTCCCCGGATGGCTCGTTTCATGAACTCCTTGTCGAACACGATCGGTACCAGTTGTGCATTGATCCGGCTGAGCTGCAGTTCGAGGCGTATGCGATTTTAGAGGAGGAATAACGGAATAGCTGGCCAGAAGATGCTGCTGATTTTCCTCATGTTTAACCGAGGTTAGAATACTGGCCATTTTCGCGGTAGTGCCCGGTGCGCGGCCGTGCCGTCTGCGAGGCACTGGTCAGGCTGGCGGCATCCGTTGAAGGGCGGCTGCGGCATCAAGCAGGCCGCCCAGAATTTTGTCGGCCACCTTTTCCGAAAACCCCACAGGCAGTTCGCCGCGGACCTTGTCTACAATTGCGGGTGTGCGGGCAATGAAATCGAGCATGAGCTGTTCGGCGTCCGCGCCACAGCCGACCGCTTTTGCAGTGCTATTGAAGTGTCGCCGCTGTATGCCATGCGCAAGGTAGTGCCGGTTGCTTCCGAGTAGCGCCATCGCCATCTTGAGCTTGCGTTCGGCCCACTGGTTGGGTCCAGGGCCGATCACAGGATAGCCGGACATCACATCATAGATGGGCGTCAGCTTGAACCGGCCGGCGCCCGCCAGTAGCTGGATACTGAAGTTCTTGGCGTGGCCATCGGGTGCGCGCAGCATCCAGAACAGAAGTTGTGAGGCCATCAGCGTGTGCATGTCGGCAGCGCTCTGCTGCGATTGCTGCAGCAGCGTAAACATCTGTTTTAACCCCGGTCCACCGTCATTTTCGTATTTCAGCAGCGGTGATGTTCCCGTCGCCTGGCAAAAATCCTCCTGAACCAGCCGGAACAGCTGCTTGCCATTGGCTGACCGCACGCGGTCAAAACGCTCGACGACGAGCACCCGTTGCTCGCCGAACGTCGCAATCTCGGCATTTGCCGTGGGCAGCCCGTACTCCTTGAACAGCCGCAGGCATAGCCACTCATTATCGACCGACGTGGTGAAATCGGCTTTTTTCCCGCCTACCATCCCGATCGGAAGCTTGAAGATGTGCGTTGTGGGGGTAGCGCCACGCGGCTTCATCCATTTCCCATCCCACCACAAGAAGGCGTCTTTCTCTTGCGCGCCAGCCAGCGAAATGCGGAAATCATCGTCGGCGTCATCGGTGGCGCCGTGTCGCTCCGAGCTGACCACTTCGAGCAAGTGCCGCTCGATGTCTTCCTCGTCAAGGGCGATGCCATCGACCTGGGCCAGTCCTTCCGGTTTGCCGCCTTCGGGCAGCAGCTGCAAGGCGCCGACGCAGTCCCGGCCGATAGCCGCGAGAAGGTCGAACGGTTCGAGAGAGCCTGTCTTGAACCGGGTCGCAACGCGTTTGCGAATGATGTCACTGTCCGGCAGCAAGCCCTCAAAGTAGTTTGCAACACTGGCACCCTTGAGCGGTTCATTGCGTAGATTGAACGGCAGCGACAGCGAGATTGGGCGCCCCAACCTTGAGCTTTGCCAGGACGCATCGTACTGGAGTTCGGAGTCTCCGTTGGCCTTGACCGTCCAGCGTCCTACATAGTCGCCATTTGCCCAAAGATGGAGCGTCTGGCTGTGTGAGCGGCGGCCCATGACTACCACTCCGCCGAATTGCTTGCGGCGGACGTATCGCGCTCGCCCAACTGCAGCTCCAGCTCGAGTGCGGAGCACCAGCTGAGTAACTGCTTGACGCTGATTTCGTCAGGATGGCTCTCCAGGTAGGAGATGCGGTTCTGGCTCAAGCCGACACGCGTGCCTACAGTCGCCTGGGTGATTTTATGCCGTTTGCGGGCCGATGCGAGCAACTGGCCGAGCTGCGACGCCGTGAGAAGACGGTGGGTGGTGGGCGAGAAGGACATGTATGGTATCCGTTATTCAGATATATCGATATTATCTGAAATGCAGATAAAGTCAAGGTATCTGAATAACGGATGTATCAGAAATAGCTGAGAAACAGATAGAGCAGGGAAGAGATAACGAACAGTTGGCCGAAGATGCTGCAGATTCTCCTCGTGTTTCACCGAGGTAGGTGAGGTACCAAGGCCGAGTATCAGGTGACGGTCGGCCTTGGATGTTCAATCAGTCGTAAAAAATGTATTCAGTCTCATCCGGTTGGAGTTTCAGCAGAAGCCTGGTGTACCTTGCCTGAAGAATCGCGGCGCTGATCGATACCACAAAGAATAGTGCAGTAATCGCGAGAATGTCCGGCCAAGAGTCGTTGAAGAATATCGCGATCAGCATGAGGAACGCGAGGAAGCCGAAAACCCGACACACAATTGTGAGGAGCATTTTCACTAACGGATGGAAATAAAGTAACAAGTAGAAAGCGCTACTTCTCATTGATCACCTTCCTTCTCGTCCTTTGTTTTGGCTCGTCTGAAACGAGAAATCATGGCTGTGGCCAGGCGGCGAATCAGGCGTGTCATTATGGTGAACGGTTCGAAAAAAAGGCGCATGTCGTCGATCGCTACTTTTTTAATATGCTCAATAAGTTTGTTCATTTTTTTGTCTTCATGATGTTCAGGGTGAAACCACTATGTCCGGCCTTCGCCAACCTCGTTCATGGCATGGCATCCTTATGGCAGGAGAGCTGCGAGTACGTGGATCCTTCAGAAAAACGCGTCTTACAGGCTGAGGAAATCGCGAATCGAATTCCTGCCACAACTCCCTCGGACTGGATTGCCTTTGCCACCTCTTGGACGTCGGCTCGATATTCCAGGTTGAGCAAGGTGAGTGTTTGGTGGCGTGAGTGGAAGCAAAACATAATCTTCTCGAGTGAAGCTTTGGACCAGAAATGCTGGTGAACCCAACGATTGATGTTCCACCACAGGACCCGGCCGTCGCTTTTGCCATTGAGGTAGGCCTTCACGGATCGGCGATCTTCTTTCGCCCAGTCGGTAGTAAAAATGGTCTGGTTCGTGACTTTATCGGTACTCATCAAGTAACTCCCTTAATAAGGTTGGTTGAGCGGCATATGTGACCGCGACAAGAGTCATCGTAAGTCCCGTTCGTCCTTGTGCAAGTCGAGTTAAGTTCTGAGGAAGAGTGGCGGCTTCGACGGATTTTTGCCCCAAGTGGCTCTTTTGGATGACCCACATATCCATAGCCGGAAACTCGCGTGCAGCAACGTTTTGAGACGCTTTGAGTTGAGGTAGTAGGACAGGCAATCTAGATCAACTTGACGTGGGCCTCAACAGCATGTGCTTGTTGCAGCGGCCTTGTATCGCGAGAGTGATTGAACATCGTCAGGTTGGAACGTACATTGTTTTTTACAGCTCTCCTAAATTATAAAATTGCTGTTATTATAAAAAATAAATTTAATTATTTGACGGGGAAATATGAGGCTTATCCACGGCACAGACATCAAATCGACAATCCGCGATATCTCGCCAACCAGCATTGCTGTTGCCTACGTAGGAATAGATTGGGCATCCTATGTTTCACCTGACAGAATTAAAGAAATAATATTGTCTCCTACATTAGGGTCAAATCCATATGCAATTGTGAATATGGTTAAATATATTGGATGGGAAAACATATATTTTCTCGATAATCTGCACGCGAAAATATACCTGAGTGCATCACAGGCTGCAGTGGGAAGTTTTAATCTGACGGCCAATGGTTTGAGCGCGCAGGGATTGGAAGAGGCAGGCTTCTTTATTGAGGAAAAAGAAGAAATTGATGGGCTGCGTGTGTTAATTGAAAAATATAAGGACAAAGCCAAGTTTGCATATCCCACGACGGAATCCAAGCTCGAACGTTTAGCCGAACTACGTGCACTATGGGATCGAGCAGTTAAAACAGGTGGCATTAGAAACGATTCGACGGAAGATGAATTAAAAGATTATCAACCTGTTGCGTCAGATGAATTTTACGTATGCTGCGTGTGGGGGGAAATCGAGTATAGTGAGCAAGTAATTTTTCCCACTACGATTAAAGATTCAGTTTCATTTCTGGAGGGGGATGAAATCCAACCGGATCGTTGGATACTCTGCTGGTACGCTCGAAATGACGGATACCCTGATCATAATCGCAAGCCATATTGGCTACACGTAGATGAGGTTATATCGAATGGAGCAGTGCATGTTCAGTACACAAAAATTGCGGTTGAACGCAATGATCGTAGCCCACTATTTGCTCCTTTTGAACTTACACCAACCGTGATAAGTGCATTATGGACCGTGCTTAATTCTGATAGATTTCTAAATTTTCTCGGAAATGTGGAACCTTGGTCTATCAGTGCGACCTTACCTTTATTGCCAGTTTTTCTTCAAGCTCTAAAAGAGGAATTGGTAGCAACATCGAATAGTAGTATTATGCCTATCGAGCCGCTGAGGCAAGCTTTCAGTAATCGTATTCGAGAAGCGATGGATATTTCTTTGCGAAAAAAATATGTCACACACTCAATCGATGGAATGTTATCTAGAAAACATGCTGTTGAGGTAGCAAAGCAACTCGTTCAACCGGGTGCTGAGCTAAAAAGCGGACTAAAAAAACTCGCGAAAGCAAATGCACTTCAATTGTCTTTCGAAAGCATTATGCTAGAAAAGCAGTTTCAACCTTTGTTTTCGAAACATGATCTTGAGTACGCGAGATTTAATTTACTTGAAATTAGTCCAACCTATCTACCTCCCGAAAGAAATTGAATTCAACTTGCAAGTTGAAAAGTGTTCATGCTGAATCAAATAAATCATGGTTTTGTGCAGAATGGTGGAAAAGAGTAGCGATTATTCAGCGCTTATAGCTGCGGACTCAGTCGCCGCATTCTGAAAATTTTTCTGCTCTTTAACCTAAATTTACGTTGTTGTGTTCGCATACTGCCTTCAATAGGAAACGAAACTGTTTGTCCATTCTGGCGCCTTTCCATCCGTTTATAAACCTGCACACAATTTGGAGGTTTCCTCTTTCGTAGTGCCCGTCACTATCTATCCGGTCGAGCGAGCACAGAAAATCGCTGTTGTCATGCTCGCCGAGAAATTGAAGCGGGAGACCACTTATTGCGCACTCATCGTTCTGCAGTTCTAGAAGCTCAAAGATGTAAGTTTCGAGTTCGTATGATGAGTCGAACAGGAAGTTTTTGATTTTTCCTGTACTGATAATTTCTCTTCCATCCGAATATGTTGTCGTATGGATCGCAGTCAGGGCCATGCTCGTGACTGATTTTTGCCGAGAGTTTGCCAACGTTACATGTGCATGAGCAGCGCCTCTAGCCGTCGCTTTCCATGATGCGCTTTTATGCCATTGTTCCAAATCATCTCCGGCGATTAATGCTCGAGTATACGAGGCATTATCTGGGTTTGGCTGCTGCAAAGTCCCTTCGGTAAAAAGGAAGCGCTTTGCTTTAGCGTGGAGCTGGTTCCAGAGCAGTCGATTGCCATGCAAGTTCTTGTTTGACCACGGCATGACGTCTTTGATTAATTCGTAAAAAACCTCTCCCTCAACGGCTCCTCTGTGGTTGGCTGGGGCCTCTCTCACTCGTAGTGCTGAGGGAAGGGATACAGTCCACCACAAATAGTTACCTTCCTTGTGTATCCAGATGTCGCCATCGGTTTGTTCAAAATTTTTACCTATTGTGAACCAACGTGATGCAAGAGAACGAGGTACAGACGAACCGCTAGCCGTTTTACCTACCTTCATGATGCGCTCAATGTAACCCTCGCGATCATCTGAAGTAAAAAATTTTAGCATCTCCATTAGTTCAAATGTCGCGATGATATTGTCTGCGAGGCACTCCTGCCAAAGATAGTTTTGCGTTCCAAAATTTGCGATATATATCTTCCCTTTTTTAAGCGCACCGACTTTTGCGTGCGATAGAGGGGCATCTGGGAGCAAATGGATTATTGGCACCATTGGAGCTTCCAATTGTTGCTCTAAAGAGGAAATTTCAGATGGTGGAAGTGCGGGCGCTATTCTGCTTCCCATTGTTCGTCGAAACGCTCTCACGCGTTGAAGAAACTGGTTCAGTTCTTGCGCGTTAAACCCAATGGTTATCCAGTCGTTACCTGGCTGATGATCCACAGTCGGACGCTCGCTGTTCTTCTTCTCCGCCGTCAGCCACTGACGTACTTCTTCCACCGGACGAAGGTCTGTGAGCCTCTCAGCGCAAATGGCGATCTCAACGGTATTTGTAGGATCAACGTTCGACCAGTAAGTTGTGGCGACATGCTCTTTGTTGCGATGTAACTCAATACCATGTACCAAGGTCCGGCCATTTTTCGTACCGAAACCGATGTGGATTTCGCCCAACTGTTCTTTCTGAGACAATTTCATCATAGTTCTTTTTATGTACGATCACGACGGTTTAATAAGCTGGGGCGTTGCAGCATTTATTGAGAGTGCTCTATGGCTTAATCAAGAGGTAGTGATACGCTTATTAAGCCGCTTTCGCACAGCCTCTCTTAACGCCACCTTGCCGAGGTCGTCAAGAATAGAGGCAGTAAGGGGGCTGGAAGTCATCAGCAGATGACGCCCAGGATGCCCCGGTTCCAGCAGATCCAAGATTTGATCGGCTGTCCTACGGTCACGTGCTGCCATGGCGCTTGCACCAACTAGCAAAAGTGCGCGCCACTTGTTTGAGCGAGCAACTTCATTAAATAGCTCAAGGACTTGTTCCACAGGGGCGTGGGTACCGACGAGATTTGCCGCTGCGGTCGCAAGAATTGACGGCAGACTCAGCATATACCCAGGTGTTATATGAGCAACAACGCTGGGATAAATGACGTCGGCTTCCGCTAATGCATCAAGGGCATCGAGGCGTATCCAGCGCTTTTGCGGGATATCAACAAGCTTGGTGATTTTTTGTTGGATTGCAGGGCTGCAGCAGTTCGCTGCAACCTTTAGGGTACATTGGCTTAGCTTACGGTCGCTGGTAATGTTGGCAAGATCGATAAGCGTGTCGCCAACCGCATCCGATAGAGGAATGATACCCGCTAAGGCAATGACAGCTTTTTGCGCGATGTCGAAGCTTTCGAATTCGTATTCCTGCGGTTCGGCGCTTGACCAAGTGTCATGGATCAACGCTAACAGCGTTGTTAGGTAATTGGGATGCGGGCGCTTCTCAAGTAAAGTGACCAGCGAGCGACGAACCCGGCTGCTTGGATCGGATGCCATGGCGAGGATTGCAGACGGCAAAGGGTCCGGAAACGTTGGCGCCAAGTGAAGAAGCGCCGCACACCGCGCATCAGCTCGCTGGTGATGGAGTGCCGTCCCGATGAGGGTAGTATCTCCGATAGCAATCGCCGCCTCCGTCGCACTAATGGCATGCGCTTTACTGCTCGCAGTAGCCAGCCATTGGGTGATAGCTGGCGAGGCGTTGCCTCCGCTAGCTATAATTACTGGAACAACGAGGTCGAGCTCATCCGGGCCTAGATGGGAAGCACAACTCACAAGGAGCGAAAGTGTCTGACTCTTGACTTTGCGAGCTTTTTGTTTCCCAGTCGGGAGCGCGGCGAGAATTTCCTGCAATGTCATATTAAGCGCTGCGGTTACGCGCCTCAGTTTGTCGGCTCTGTTCTTTTCAAGCCGTCGCCCACCCCGCTGCATGGCGGTGAGTAGCGTGATTTGTCGAGCCGCCTGGTCACTGCTTACCTTAAACGCAGCGGACAGTGCGTTTGGTGCAACTTTCAACGCCGTCAAAGCAAGCTCGTCAAGCAGATGTACATCCGGGATCGACGAGCTAATCCGGGCTGTGAGCGCTGGTTCCAGCGCTACACACCAATGTTCACGCACCGCCGCCCAGACATTGGTCTCCTCGGGCGTATTTTTGCCCATAGCGAGAATGCTCCGTAGTTCATCTTCGGTTGCCTGCACGGGGGACTTAAGCAAAGCGTTCGCCCAGGCACTGACCAACTCAGTAACGCGCGAGTGGTCGGCAATCGCCATCCAACGCCCTTCGGCGCGAAGCTGACAGACGTACGCGTTGATGAAGACGTTAGATGTGTAGCCCTCGCCGTCATGACTCCACTGCATTGTCTCTTCGGCAGCGTGGTCCCGTTCGCCGTCCTCGATCGCACGCCATTCCTCTAGGCGACTCTGAGTGTACTGTCTGTGATTCCTCGCGAGATCGTCGAGTGCAGCCAGCAAAACACTCTCAAACCCTGCTAGGTTACGTACTGCTCCTGCAGCGACAGCGTCGGCGTTACACTCGAAACCGTTGCCAACCATTTCGTGCGCGGCATCGAGAAAGGCTGTGGTTAGGTTGGGTGCGAAACGGTCGAGACGCTCTACGAAGCCCGTTCCATAGTTCCCTTGGTCGAAACCAAGCACCTCGCGAATAAAACGTGCAGCGATCTTGAGCGATTGTGGACTCGCGGATACAGTATCGTACCAAGCATCGTCAAAGATCGGCGGTTGCCAGTTATCAACGAAGAAGGAAGCGCCCCGCTGAGTCCCTTTCAGCAACCATCGCGCCACGCGGCTTGGTATTGACGAATCGCTTCCCACTTCGGCCGCTAGATCCAACAATGGTGCGAATTTTGAAGCCTGATCCATAAGACTTTCATCCAGCCAAGCATCGATCGCCACTTGGCAGGTGGAGTTAATCTCGAAGGCTTGGTCAGCGTCCTTTCGATCAACAAACGCTCGCGCCGCTTCAAGAACTCTGGCAGCAGTTTCCATACCCCAATTACGATGCGATAGTGGCAGCTGAACGAGCGCGGAGATCATGGTCTCGATCGCAAACTGACTCTGCCCCCAATTATTCCTTATGAAGACCTCAAAACCCTGGCGAACACTCGGATGTGCAAATGCAATGGTGCGCGCCGGCTGCCGAAGATGGCGAGCCGCGACCATTCGGTCCACGTGGCGTTCCAAGTCATCGCCGAGCGTTCTGTCGAGCCCACGCAGGGTGCGTTGTAGAGGGTAAAGCGCGCTGCGGTCGAGCTTGCCGCGTGCCGACAGTAGAGCCCAAACAATGGCAGAGGTTCCGCAAGTATCGATCGATGATAGGGCTCTGACAACAACACCTTCTACTGCATCGCGCCGCGCCAGCTTGAGAATCCGGCGAATAAAGTCGTGGTCGCCCTCCCCGGTATCGGGGCCACTTTGCATGTGGGCGAAATACAGTTCGATCTCAAGTGGCGTCTCAAGTTTATCAAGGACCTCGTTGAGAAACGAATATGCCTTGGTTTGCAAAAGTGGAGGAAGCTGATCCATGCGGTTGTCATGAATCGTTCGGAGTTGACCGTTCCTATACTGGTCAGCATCCAGCTCGACCGACCACATCTCAAGACCCTCACCGACATTGGCGCTCTGCATCATGTCGCTACGGGACGTGATCACGAACTGATGATCCGGCGTGGCTTTGACAAGCAAACGAGGCAACTGCTCGGTCCACGCCTCACTACCCCCACGTAGGCTAAATTGCCCCCACGGATCGTCGACATAGAAGAGCGTCGGTCCGTTGTTAACGACCTTACGCATGCTGGTCGGCGCATCCTCCGCACCAATGGTAACGACTTCTATCGCTCCATTGCCCCGTCGCGCAATATCGCATAGCTTGAGTGCTGCCTGCGTCTTGCCCGTGCCTGAGGGGCCTTTAATCACGACTGCATTTTTCTCATTCAGTAGCCTTAACATCTGATCGAAGTTCATAGGAGGCACGAAATGCTCCAGATTGGCAGAGCTAGCTAGGAACCCGCCGTGTGCTCTTACTGTCGCGAGAAGATCGTCACTTGTCCATTGACCTGGCGTGCTGCCTCGTGTCCGCCGCCTAGCTTCTAGCCGAAGCTTATCAATTAGATTTCTCTGCTCCACTTTAGGGACATGCAACAGGTCCGACATTAGTTCACGGATATTGGATGCGAGCTGATTTTCGGTGAGTTGTCCCCAGATCGCGACGCGGCCTTCGGGCGAAGTCTTCAATATGGCATGAAGGCTCGCAGGGAAGCTTGCCTTGTCGGGGACTTCTTCGAAGCCGTTGACTAGCAGATTGCGAGCTTTCCCCTTGACGTCGGCATTGGTCACAAGCAGATAGCGGGTGTTCGGATCGTCGAGATGATGAAGTGCTTTCTGGCGCCCTCCCTTTTTGTCAGCGCCGTGTTTGAGCAGTGCTTTAAAATCTTCGACGGACCAAGGTTCTCCGCTGTTCATTTTAATTTGGACGACAAGCTTATATCCGCCCGCGACAGTTGCACTGGGCTGCATGCGTCCTGGCACGTAAGGCTCCAAATCCGCCTCAATATCTTCTTCGTTTGCTGGCTCCAGCACAAGGCGCGTAGCTGCATTGGAAATGAGGAGGAGTTGCAGAGCTGCAAGGATCGAGACGTTGAGCTGATAGTCGAAGCCCGCCTGCGCCGCCGCCGCGCCCCGCAAGGGGCGTTTTACTTCCGCGCTATCAGTCAAGGATGTGGCCGACGAGCCGGAGTGCGATTGGTTGGTGTCGCTATGATTATTTTTCGATATCATTGAACACTGAGCGCTTGAAGACGAGGGGAAGGAGACTTTATACTCATTTCGTAATTGTGATATGGACACTTTCTGTAGTGGTCAACCCATCCTGGACACTGCGTTAAGTTTTTCTTCGGCGACGGCCGGTGCCAATCCGTGATTAAACTGATGTGGCCGTATCCAGTTATACCGGTGCATCAGGTAATGGCTGATGTCCCGTTGTGCTTCCTGTGCCGTCATGTAACCAGTTGACGGCAGCCATTCAGTTTTGAAGCTGCGGAACAGCCGTTCCATCGGGGAGTTATCCCAACAATTTCCCCGACGGCTCATACTCTGTCGTATCCGATAGCGCCACAAGCGCTGACGGAATTTTCGACTGGCGTACTGGCTGCCTTGATCCGAATGAAACAGCAGGCCCTGCGGTCGACCTCGCTGCTCGTAAGCCATTTCCAGCGCTTGCACAACAAGGTCGGCGTCGGGCCGTAGCGAGAATGCCCAGCCCACCGCTCGGCGAGCGAACAAATCCAACACCACTGCCAAGTAATACCATCGGCCTTGCGCCCAGACATAGGTGATGTCTCCGCACCAGGCCTGATTTGGCGCCTCGACTGTGAATTCACGATTGAGGTGGTTCGGAATATCGACCCGCTCCACCGTAGCCTGCTTATAGGCATGGCTGCCAGGCTGTTTGCAGACCAGCCCTAGCTCTTCCATCAAACGACTGACTTTGAAGCGGCCAATTGCCGTGCCTTCCTCGCGCATCATGCCCATGATGCTGCGGCTTCCCGCCGAACTGCGACTCTCGACGAACAGCTCGTGCACGCGGCTACGCAATGCCATGCGCTCAACATCAATGTGCCGGGCGCGCTCCCGATGCGCGTACAGGCATGACCGCGCTACGTCGAACACCGCGCAGATCAACTCGATTGATTCGTTACCACAAATCTGATCGATTACCTCGTACGTTCTATCCCTTCCGACATCAAGAGCGCGGTAGCCTTTTTTAAAATGGACTTCTCCCGCTCGAGACGCTCAATGCGCGCTTCGAGTTCCTGTATTCGCTGCTGATCAGGCGTCATTGCCTTACTCTGTGGCGTGATGCCTTGCCGTTCCAACTGAAGCTGCTGCACCCAGCGGCGCAGCACTGATTCGCCGATGCCGACCGAACGGCTTGCCTCCGTATGGCTATATCCTTGATCCAGTACCAGGCATGCCGCCTGCTGTTTGAACTCAGGGGAAAACGTACGTCTTTGCTTGCTCATCAAACACCTCTCCATGGCGAGCATTCTCGCCTAAATTAGTGTCCGGGTACATTAAACCACTACATTCCCAGTCCCATTAGGGACGCGTTGATCAATTCAATTTCTGAAAATTCACCGCTTTAAAAATCAAAGACTTACGAGTTATGATCAAGCGAAAACCCGAATTAATCAGTAGTTCCTTAGGAACAGTCGAATGTTACCTTAAAAATTAGAGCCAGTTTCCATTTTTACATAAGCCTTTGGATTTTTGGCCCTATTTTCGCATGCATTGTTCGCTAATTATTCAGTGCCAGAGCATAATTTCCTATCAAAATTCCAGTAAATTTGTCTATCAGATTTTTGGCACGCCCAGTTGCTTCTAGTTAGCTGCAAGCACTTCAGAACTTTAACCCATCTAGCGACTTGTGTCAGGTGAATTTTCGCCACTACAAATTACTTTATCTTGGTAGTGCAAGTTGATTTATTGCAGTATAAATAATATTTTCATTGTCCATGGCGGGAGAGTAATTAGTTCCACATTTTTAAATTCATATAAAAAGTGGTTTTCACAAAAAGCCGTTGGAACTACTTTTGACTATACATATCTAAATTTAGATGATTTTGAGAACTTGGTTTTTTATGAGGAAATGGTCGTAAATATTTTGTACTGAGTAATTTTAATCGGCATCCTCGAACCCATCCAACGTCGACGTCAACATCTATCCATAAACTGTACCTCCAGCCAACGTTTGAAATGCAATTTTTCGTCCAGTCTACGAAAATTATCCGTGACAGCATCGAATGAGGTCGCGTGGTCGCAGGTGTTTTCTTCAATGAATTTTTTAATGAACTCGCCGAGTTCGCTTGGCGATAACCTGTCCACTGCGTCACGTGCTGCTGTTCGCCTCTTTCGGTCGCTTTCGCTGATGTCATAGCTGTCCAGCCGCTGGCGCGTTTCTTCGACCATATTCTTGGCGCTTGAGCGTGACAATATTTTTTCGACGACTGATGGCAATGGCTTTGCGCCCTCGTTTTCAAGTTGTGATACGGCGTCGTAAACCGCTTTCTCGCCATATTTTTCCACTATAGAACTGGCAAGTTTCTGGTCGAGATCGTTCCAGCAATGGACGCCTGCGATCTTCGCCCTTGGTTGTCGCTTCTTGCTACTGTTCTTGTGCTTGGCTGACGAGCCTGATGGCGCAGTTCTACTTTTTTTAATCTGTATACTCTCTGTACTAGAAAGCGAAATTTCGCTTTCCAGGGCGCCAGATTCGCCGTTGCCGAATGTGATTTCCGACGCTTCTGAACGTTGGAAATTGCGCTCTTCATCGGCCCACTTGGACACGATCTTAGCCAAGAGATCCAGATCGATCCGGTATTCAAGTCGGCCTCCATTGCGCGAGCGCCGCTCCTGAAGCACGCCGAGCTTTTTCGCTGCCTTTCGGGCTTTCCCTTGGTGTGACCGAGTCAGGCCCGTTTCATACTCAAAACTTTGGTCGATTTCCCATCGGGGTGAAATCATCTGATTATTATCATCCCTATCTGCGAGAATTTTTTTGAACCACCAGCAACCGTTCCCAGCTTTTCTTTGAGTGTATTCAGCCTGACGCAACCATACGGCCGTCGTTGTCCCCAGTTTTCGCGCGTAGAGAGAGTCAAGCGCGATGATTATGCGAGATGGGGCGCGAGAGTCCGCATGTTTTTGATAATTACCTGACGTCATTCGCACACCTCATCAAAGAAAAGCTCAGACTGGTTCGATGTCGCGTACTGCTCACGAAATTGCTGCATAATTTGTCGTACTCGCCGCGGGGTGACGCCAAGGGCCCGTGCAAGATCCGCAGTCGACTTTCCGCTAACAAAACTGGCGATTGACAAGGCCTTAGAACTTTTGGATTGATCTGAAGGTGGAGGGAAATCGTCGTCGGACACTGCTGGCGCCTCCAGATCGGTGATGATGCTGCGTGTACTGTCACCAAAATGTTCGTCGCTGTCGATGGAAACAGCAAACGTGTGTGCGCCCAGCTGACGGAGCATTCTTTTCTCCAGGTGGCCAAATACGAACTGGCACAGGGTGCCTTTGGCTGGGTCAAATACCTGAGCTTTTTCCAGGATTATTTCGCGTCCTTCCTGGATGATGTCGTCCGGTGCCACGCCGTGTTTTGCGGCCTTGATTTTGACTTGGGCCGTGTGTCCCCAGGGGAACGTAATAGCAAGCTGCGCTATTTCGTTGGTGCTAAAAAACATGCCATCCTCCTTGATCCAATATGCATACAGGTACGAGTAAAACGTAACCACGGTTGTGTGCGAATAGACGAGGAAGTGTTCTCATCTGCCCGGTCGCACCCGGGTACTGCATTGCATGCGGATCGACCTGATGGATCGAGTCGTGAAGCTGCTCACGAAAGGTCCAGGCAGACGCAGAAGAGTTGAGGATGGAATGGGGCGGAATAGGAATTGCCCAAGATGGCGATGCTGGGCGCGCTAGCGTTGGTGGACAGGCGTATAGGTTCCTGCCCTGGTTGGCGTTGGGATTACGTTGCAGATGGTTGACCGAGATGACACATCGTGAAGATCACGAAACGTCAGGCGTATACACGAGAAGATTCTGGGATACGGTAATTACTGATATGCCAAGAGTTGCTGATGTTGAGCGTGTTCAACCGAGCAATCGCCAAGCGTTTGCTGGAAGAAGCGTCAGAAGCTGACGATTTTGTGAACTGCTTTGTTGCTTACTTTTTACAGGAAATTGCATTTACAATAAGGCCGCATGGCGACACTTAAATCATATCACTCCAATTTCTCTGTGGCAACGTCATTTTGATCGCAGCGTCTGCAGGGGGCAGGGACAGGTATCAGTGCCTCAAGGTCATGCTTGGAAACTTGTTGACAGGCAATATATGTTGCTTCATGATGCTGATTCGCTCTGCGGAATGGCCAGGGATTTACTTCCTGAAAACTGAAATATCTACCTCAACACACAATGCCCGCTATGGTGGGAATTGCTCTTCAAGTAACGCCAGTTTGAATGGCGCACCATTTCTATTTCGTCTCTTGACTGACCAACGAACTGCTTTCTACCTCGGTCCAGCAGAACAATGAGCGACGCATAGCAGACGCCATCGACGTGTCACAAGCGGAGCATCGCCTCCAGCACCCGGCAAGCCTGTTTTTCTCATCCTGACGCTTCTCCTCATCAGCTTTAACTGGTCGTGTGTCGATCCAACACATGAGCCAGGCCATTGGCCGGACGACGTTTGCCGTCCCCATCTCTGAATCTGAAAAACCGGTGTGGCGCCACCAATGACCTGTCTCTTTTGCAGGTAGCGCGACGCGGGAGACCGCATGGCAGTTGTGCCCGGTGCCTGAAGCCGGGTGGGGGACAAGCGCCGAAAGGCGCTTGCGTATTGACTGCACGTCAGGGGTGAAGTCGATACGGAACAGTATTCTTGGGCTGGGGCAGTGCCCTGGCGTTGTCGGACATGTGCCTGACAATGTGGCGCTGACCATTGAGGTTGGCCTGTTGTCCGGCGCTCAAATTTCGAGGCGATGGATGGATCAGCAACAACCGCAAGCAGTACAGCACCTGATGGCAGGTGCTCAATCTTGGCTGGGCTTCATGCCGCTTGACCTGGAACGGCGGACACATGTCGATACCGCATGTGCTGCTTACCACTTGGGGAGAAAACCGCAGACATTGCGGGTATGGGCGTCCGCCGAAAATGGACCTCTGCGACCGGTTCGGGTGAACGGCCGGCTGGCCTGGCCGGTAGAGGCTATCCGGCGCATTCTTGGTGCTTGAGAGATGGGCGTCGCACCTGTGCATGCGATGTATTCGATAAGAGCCCTTTTTGGCTCCTTGATCGCCTGTGCATGGTGCGACAGGCCGCTGGCCCTTCCGGCTTGATTGATCAAGTCGGGTTACACAGGGGTTACATGGCATCCAGAAAGCAAAAAGCCCAATCCTGAGGATTGGGCTAAGTGCTTGAATTTATTGGTGCCGACTGCCGGTTTCGAACTGGCCACCTGATGATTACAAATCAACTGCTCTACCAAATGAGCTAAGTCGGCAAAAACTGCGCGTTGCGAATTATACGCTATTTAATGCGTGTCAGGGTCGGGCGGCCGCCTTTTTTTGGTGGCTCGTCGTCGCCTGGTGTGGCGCTGTCGCGTTGTTCGGGGGAGCTGGTCGGCACGGACGACAGGGTCGGGGCGCTGGCGGTGGGGGCGAGCACTGGCGGCGGGACGTCGGCGGAGGCGGGGCTGTCCGTCGGTTGCGCATCGGGGTCATCGTTGCCCAGCACGGGCTCGAAGGCCATGCCTTGGCCGTTTTCGTTGGCGTAGATAGCCATCACGTTGTCGACCGGCACGTAGATTTCGCGCGAGACGCCGCCAAAGCGGGCGTGGAAGCGGATGGCGTCGTTGTCCATCTTCAGGCCGCTGGTGGCGCCGAAGCTGATGTTGAGCACGATTTCGCCCTTTTTCACGTATTCCATCGGTACCGTGGTGCGCGAATCGACTTTGACCGCGAGATAAGGCGTGTAGCCGCTGTCGGTGCACCACTCGTAGATGGCGCGCAGCATATAAGGTTTGGTTGAGATTTCAGACATGGTAGGCACTGTGAGGCGGGAGCGCCCCCGCAAGGAGGGCGCACCGGTAATTCAAGAGAGTAACTGCTCAGGCAAGAGATCCGGGCATGCGCGGCTTTATGGGGATATCTTTTAACGGCGCATGACCTTTTCGGAAGGGGTCAGTGCTTCGATGTACGCTGGACGCGAGAAGATGCGTTCGGCGTATTTCATCAGCGGTGCGGCCGTCTTCGACAGTTCGATGCCGTAGTGGTCCAGGCGCCACAGCAGCGGCGCGACAGCCACGTCGAGCATCGAGAATTCGTCGCCCAGCATGTACTTGTTTTTCAGGAACAGCGGCGCCAGCGTCGTCAGGCGGTCGCGGATTTCCGCGCGCGCCTTGTCGTGGGCCTTGTCGTTGCTCTTGGCGCGTTCGCTTTCCAGCACGTGCACGTGCACGAACAGTTCTTTTTCGAAATTGAACAGCATCAGGCGCGCGCGGGCACGCATCAGCGGATCGGCCGGCATCAGTTGCGGATGCGGGAAGCGCTCATCGATGTACTCGTTGATGATGTTCGATTCATACAGGATCAGTTCGCGCTCGACCAGGATAGGCACTTGGCCATACGGGTTCATGGTCGAAATGTCTTCCGGTTTGTTGAACAGGTCGACGTCGCGCACTTCGAAGTCCATGCCTTTTTCAAACAGAACCAGACGGCAGCGTTGCGAAAATGGGCAGGTTGTACCCGAATAGAGAACCATCATTTTTTATAGTTCCTTAGAAACAAAGGGGGTGAAGCCGCGAACGGCTCACCCCAGGTCGCTTGTCCACTCATGCGGACAACGCAGAAACAGGCATAAACCGGCCTATGGCCGGCGCCTCACTTATTTGACTTCCTTCCAGAACGACGCGTTAAGGCGCCATGCCAGCAGAGCAAAGACCGACAGGAACAGCAGCACCCACACGCCCAGGCGCTTGCGTGTTTGCTGTGCCGGTTCGGCCATCCACTCCATGTAACCGACCAGGTCGGCTACCGCATTGTCATACTCGATCTTGTTCAACGTACCTGGCTTGACCTGCTCGAAGCCGGTAAATTTGTGAATCTTCTTGCCAGCTTCGTGCGGATCATTCTCTTCCACGAACTTGGCAGTCTGGACACCTTGCAATTCCCATAATACATGCGGCATGGCAACATTCGGCACGACCATGTTGTTCCAGCCGGTCGGACGAGTGTCGTCTTTATAGAACGTACGCAGGTAAGTATACAGGTAGTCGCCGCCTGTGCCAGCGGAAGATGATTTCGCGCGCGAAATTACCGACAAATCCGGCGGTACGACGCCAAAGAAAGCCTTGGCGTCCTGCGCTGCCAGGCTTGTCGTCATCAGGTCGCCCACTTTATCGCTGGTAAACAACAGGTTCTGCTTGATCTGGTCTTCCGTCAAGCCCAGGTCGCGCAGGCGGTTGTAGCGCATCGACACGGCAGAGTGGCAATTGAGGCAATAATTGACGAACAATTTGGCGCCATGCTGCAGCGCTGCCATGTTGGTCTGGCGGTCAGGCGCCTTGTCCAGCGGAAAGCCGCCTTCGCTGGCGAGAGCCATGGCGGGCACGAGTGCCAGGATGGCGAGCAGTTTTTTTGCAATCTTCATATGATGTATGTCCTTTGAGCGTGGCGTGAGAGCGGCTTAGTGCGGGTGAAACGTCACACGCGACGGCACGGTCTTGAACTTGCCCATGGCACTCCACCATGGCATCAGCAGGAAGAAGCTGAAGTAAATCAGGGTGCACACTTGCGACACGATGGTTTTTGCATCCGTTGGCGCCTGGGTCCCGAGGTAGCCGAGGATCAGGAACGACAGGCCGAAGATGGCATAGATGTATTTGTGCCAGGTCGGACGGTAGCGGATCGATTTCACCGGCGAATGGTCTAACCATGGCAGGAAAGCCAGGATCACGACGGAGCCGCCGAAGAACACCACACCCCAGAATTTCGCGTCCAGCACCTGCGGCAGCATGCCGATGATGGCGACGATGGCGATGCCGGCGATGATGGACTTGACGGTCGTCGACAGGCGCGACTTGAGCCAGATGAACACCACGTAGGCAGCCACGACACCCATCAGCACGTACATGAAGTCGGCCGTGGTGGCACGCAGCACCGAGTAGAACGGCGTGAAGTACCAGGTTGGCGCGATGTGCAGCGGGGTCTTCAGCGAGTCGCCTGGCAGGAAGTTGTTGTATTCCAGGAAGTAACCGCCCATTTCCGGCGCGAAGAAGACGACGGCGCTGAAAATGACGAGGAAGATCGATACGCCGAACAGGTCATGCACGGTGTAGTACGGATGCGAAGGAATCGAATCGACCGGGTGGCCATCGGCGCCCAGGTTTTCCTTCACTTCGATGCCGTCCGGATTGCTCGAGCCGACTTCATGCAGGGCGATCAAGTGCGCTGCAACCAGGCCCAGCAGTACCAGCGGGATGGCGATCACGTGGAAGGCGAAGAAGCGGTTCAGGGTCGCGTCGGAGACGACGTAGTCGCCGCGGATCCACAGCGACAGGTCAGGGCCGATCAGCGGAATGGCGCCAAACAGGTTGACGATCACCTGGGCGCCCCAGTACGACATCTGGCCCCATGGCAGCAGGTAGCCGAAGAACGCTTCGGCCATCAGGCACAGGAAGATGGCGAAACCGAACAGCCAGATCAGTTCACGTGGCTTGCGGTACGAGCCGTACAGCAGGCCGCGCGTCATGTGCAGGTAGACGATGATGAAGAAGGCCGAGGCGCCCGTCGAGTGCATGTAGCGCACCAGCCAGCCCCACGGTACTTCGCGCATGATGTACTCGACGGAGTTGAAGGCCAGGGCCGCATCCGGTTTGTAGTGCATGGTCAGGAAGATGCCGGTGACGATCTGCAAGACCAGCACCAGCATGGCCAGCGAGCCGAAGATGTACCAGAAATTGAAGTTTTTCGGGGCGTAGTACTTGCCCCATTGGTCGTTCCACAGCTTGGTCAGGGGAAAGCGGTCATCGACCCAGCCCAGCGCTTTTTCGGCGACGGGAGCGTCTGCCGGGAATTTCGTCTCTTTGAAAGCAGCCATGATCAAGCCTCGCCTTTCTCGTCTTTACCTATCAGCAATTTGGTGTCGCTCAGATACATATGACGCGGCACTTGCAGGTTGTCCGGCGCCGGCTTGTTCTTGAACACGCGACCAGCCATGTCGAAGGTGGAGCCGTGGCAAGGGCACAGGAAGCCGCCTTCCCAGTCATCGGGCAGCGACGGTTGCGGGCCGGGGGCAAATTTCGAGGAAGGGGAGCAGCCCAGGTGGGTGCAGATGCCGACGGCGACGAGAATTTCAGGCTTGATCGAACGCGCCTCGTTCATGCAATACGGTGGCGTAAATTCGTCGGGGTTGCGTTGGGAGTTGGCATCAGCGACTTTGCCGTCGGTCTTTTTCAGGGACGCGATCATTTCCGGCGTGCGCTTCAGGATCCAGACCGGCTTGCCGCGCCATTCGACGGTGCGCATTTCGCCGGGTTGCAAGGTGGTGATGTCTACTTCGACCGGCGCGCCAGCCGCTTTCGCGCGCTCCGACGGCTGGAAGGTGCTTACCAAGGCTCCCGCGGTTGCCAATCCAACTACACTGCCCGCCGCGCACGTGGCGACGAGCAAGCCGCGACGGCCTGAATCGACCTGCTTTTCGTTACTCATGCAAACCCCAATCAGTCAAAATGCGAATCTTTATTATGAGTGGCAGCCGCGAAAAACCCGTCGCCGAAGCTCTATCCCACTGATTGCCGCGATCCGCATCTTTGTACGGTAACGTGGCAACATCCCTGCGGAACTTCGGCCAATGGCGCAGCCCGTGCCAGTTTCTTGTTGATTATCCGGAAGTGAAAAAGCCACTTCTGGCAACCGCAAATTATAAGTGAAGCAAACAACGAATAAAACAAAAACGTTGCTTGTACCATAATTTATATACTTTTGCAGGAGGTGGCTAGTTCTTTCGAACTAGATGCGCATGGCTGTGCCGGAATTGGTCCTGCCGGCAACCACAAGTTGGTGTCCCCAGGAATCAATAGTATGATCGGCATGTTTTTATATCTATCCGAAGGAGAAATTCATGGCAATGATGCAAGAATTTAAAGAATTTGCAATGAAGGGTAACGTCGTCGATCTGGCGGTCGGTGTCATTATCGGTGGTGCCTTCGGCAAGATTGTCGATTCGCTGGTGCAAGACGTGATCATGCCGCCCATTGGCCGCATTTTCGGCGGCCTCGATTTCGCCAATTACTACCTGCCCCTGAATGGACAAGCCACCACCCTGACCCTGGTGGAAGCGAAAAAGGCGGGCGCCGTGCTGGCCTACGGTAACTTCCTGACCATTCTTCTCAATTTCGTCATTCTCGCCTTCATCATCTTCCAGATGGTACGCCTGATGAACAAGGCACGCCGCAGCGAACCGGTCGCGCCGGCAGCGGCACCGGCCACGCCGGAAGACATCGTGCTGCTGCGTGAAATCCGCGACTCGCTGCAGAAGAACGGACAGAATAGCAACGATCTGGCAAAATAAGTCGTTCCGGCACGGGCCGGCTGACTTGGGCAGAGAACTGTATGCGACGATTCTGGTTATTGTTTGCGCAAACCGTGACGATCGCGTTGGCGCTGTACTTTGTGTACGGCGCGCTGCGCCCGGCGAGCCGGGTACAGCAGCTGGGCTCTCCCGCGAAACCGGTGCCCGTGGTGGAAACGGCGTCCAGCAGCCTGGCGCCCGGCTCCTACCGCGACGCTGCGGCGCGCGCCATGCCCGCCGTCGTCAACATCCTCACCCTGCAAGTCCCCAAGCGCGGCGCCCATCCGCTGGCGCGCGATCCCTTCTTCAAACGTTTCTTCGGCGACCGCGACCCGGACGACGGGGGTGACGACGACTTGAAAAACAGCCTCGGCTCCGGTGTCATCGTCAGCCATGAAGGCTATGTGCTGACCAACAACCACGTGGTCGAAGGCGCCGATGAAATCGAAGTGGTGCTCACCGATGGCCGCAAAGCGCCGGCCAAGGTGGTGGGCCTGGACCCGGAAACGGACCTGGCCGTCATCAAGATCGACCTCGACAAGCTGCCCGTCATCGTGCTGGGCCAGTCGGAACTGGCGCGCGTGGGCGACGTGGTGCTGGCCATCGGCAACCCATTCGGCGTGGGCCAGACGGTGACCATGGGCATCATCTCCGCCCTGGGCCGCAACAACCTGCACATCAACAGTTTTGAAAACTTCATCCAGACGGATGCGGCGATCAACTTCGGCAACTCGGGCGGCGCCCTGGTCGATACGCGCGGCAATCTGATCGGCATCAATACGGCGATCTACTCGCAAAGCGGCGGCTCCGTCGGCATCGGCTTCGCCATTCCCGTGTCGACGGCCAAGACGGTGATGGAAGCCATCATCAAGGATGGCCACGTGGTGCGCGGCTGGATCGGCGTGGAAACGCAGGACATCACGCCCGAACTGGCGCAAAGCTTCAACTTGCAGCGCACCAGCGGCGCCATCATCGCCGGTGTGGTGCGCAACGGCCCGGCCGACAAGGCGGGCATCGTGCCCGGCGACATCCTGCTGACGGTGCAAGGCAAGCCCGTCGGCGACACGACGGAAATGCTGAACCTGATCGCCCAACTGCCGCCCGGCGAAAAAGCTAAAATGACGGTGCTGCGCAAGAATCGCGAAGCGGCACTCGACGTGATGGTGGGCAAGCGACCCATCCCGAAAGAGCTTTCCAAATAGTTGCTGATCGGAATTTGACACATGCATGTGCGTGATTTGACCCAATTTTTACGTGAACTGAGCGACAACAACAACCGTCCCTGGTTTGTGATGAACAAGCCCCGCTACGACATCCTGCGCGAGGAATTCCTGGCGCTGGTCACCAGCCTGATCGGCGAGCTGGGCAAGTTCGACCCGGCCGTGAAATACTGCAATCCGAAGAAGGCCATGTTCCGCATCAACCGCGACGTGCGCTTTGCCCATGATAAAAGCCCGTATAAGACGCGTTTTTCGGCCGCCATCGCGCCGAACGACATGCGCCGCCCCAGCAAGGCGGGCGGTCCCACGTATTATCTGCAGATCGACGGCCAGGGGAACCTGCTGTTCGGCGCCGGCGAGTACATGCCGCCACCGGGCCGCCTGAAGGCGCTGCGCGAGCACATGGTCAACGATGCGCCAGGCTTTTCCAAAGTGCTGAAAAATAAGCGCTTGAAGGCCCGCTTCGGCACCATCCAGAACGAGGGCAAACTGCAGCGCCCGCCGAAGGGGTTTGACGCGGATGCCGAACATATCGAATTCATCAAGCTGAAGAGCTTTTTCGTCTGGACCGAAGTGCCGCTGCCCGTCAACGCCCCCGAGAAACTGCTGCCGACTCTGGCGGAAGGCTTGAAGGATGCGTGGCCGCTGGTCGAGTGGATGCGCGGCGCGAAAGAGCCGGAGGAAGTCACCGAGTAATTGCTGAAGGAGCACATGATGGCATTGGAGCATGCAAGTTCAGGACAGGTGATCGACGTGCTGCGCAGGGACGGCGACGACCTGTCGCAGTTTTCCGCCATTGCGCTGGCCAAGACGGATGAGCTGGAATTGATCCGCATGTGCATGCCCAAGGGCAAGACCATGCCCGAGCATCATGTGCTTGGTGAAATCACCCTGCTGTGCCTGCAAGGGCAGGTGGCGGTGGAAGCGCATGGCGGCGTGCAAGTGCTGGGACCGGGACAGATGCTGTACCTGCTCGGCGGCCAGGCGCACGCCCTGGAAGCGCGTGAAGACAGTCTTATACTGCTGACGATCTTGATGGCCAAGGCGGGGCCTTAGGTTCCGCCTTAGGCCGCCTCGGCGCGCGGGTCGCGCGACAGCAGTTGCTGCACCATCACGTGCGGCAAATCCCCATCGAACAGCACGCCGGCCACCGCATTGGTGATCGGCATGTCGACCCCCATGCGGCGCGCCAGTTCGCGCACGGCCTTGGCGCAGGGCACGCCTTCGGCCACATGACCGAGTTCGGCCACGATGGTGTCCAGCGCCTTGCCTTGCGCCAGACCCAGGCCGACCCGGCGGTTGCGCGACAGGTCGCCCGTGCAGGTGAGTATCAAATCGCCCATGCCCGTCAAGCCCATGAACGTTTCCGTCTGGCCACCGAGGGCCGTGCCCAGGCGCGTGATTTCCGCCAGGCCACGCGTGATCAGCGCGGCGCGCGCATTCAAGCCCAGGCCCAGGCCGTCGGCCACGCCGGTGGCGATCGCCAGCACGTTCTTGACGGCGCCGCCCACTTCCACGCCTACCAGGTCGTCGCTCGCATACACGCGGATGGTGCCGCCATGCAAGGCCGAGACGACGGCGCCGCGCAAGGCCGCGCTGTGCGAAGCGATGGTCAGCGCGCACGGCAAGCCGCGCGCCACTTCCTGCGCGAACGAGGGGCCGGACAGGGCGCCGCCGGGGATCGTGTCGCCCAGTACTTCCTGCACGATCTGGTGCGGCAGCAAGCCCGTGCCGCCTTCGAACCCTTTGCACAGCCACACGAGGTTGCCGATGGCCTTGTCTTTCAGCTGATGCAGCATGGGCCGCAAGCCCGCCACGGGGCAGGCGGCGATCAAGAGGCCGTGTTCGCCACTGGCATGCGCGACGGCGGCGTCGAAATCGGCGCTGATGCGCAATTGCGGCGGCAATGGGAAACCGGGCAAATAACTGTTTTCGCCGCTGGCGGCCATGGCGGCCATGGCGTCGCCGTTGCGGCCCCACAGCAGCACGTCGTGGCGGCCGGCCAGGGCCATGGCCACGGCCGTGCCCCAGGCGCCGGCGCCCAGCAGGGTGATCTTGCGGGCGGCGGGAATACTATCGGGAGTGACTTCAGGAGAAACTTGCATGCAACCTCAACGGGGCAGGGGAAACGGGCACGGTGCTTACAAGCCCCACACTTCGCTGGTCTTGACGTAGCCGCTCAGGCCATCCTTGTGGCGCACCTTGACCCAGCCGGAGCTCGCTTGCTCGCTCATTTCCAGCAGCACGCCCTTGTCGACGAGGAGGATGGCAGAGGCGGTATCGTCGGGGCTGGCGCGAACCTTGAGGTTTGCGGCGCGCGCCACGACGTTGCGCTTGGCCGACAGGCCCTTGGCTTCCGTCCAGGCCATTTCGCCGCTGGCGTCGCGTACCTTGACCCATTCGCCGTAGCTGAGCACGACTTCCAGCGGCATGCCGCGTGGCGCCACATACAGCTTGCCGCCCTTGGCGGACGGCGCGTCATACAGGATCACGGGGGCTGCTCCCACCGTCTTGAAATCGACGGCGTGGCTGGCGGCGGTCGCCAGCAGCAGCACGGCGCCGGCCATCCAGCGGAACTTGCTCAAGAGCGCACTTTTCAACATGATATTTTGAACCTTAACGAAACACGGCGGCCAGGCCGCCGTTTCTTACCTGCAGTGATAGAACGCGAGGTCTTGCGTGAAGCTTAGTGCGTCTTCGCGTCGGCTGCGGGCGCTGCTGCAGCGGCGTCAGCAATAGCTTGCAGACGTTGTTGGTAGAACACTTCGAAGTTGATCTCGGCCAGGTGCACTGGCGGGAAGCCGGCACGGGTGATCACGTCGGCGATATTGGCGCGCAGGTAAGGGTAGATGATGTTCGGGCAGCCGATTCCCAGCAGCGGATCGAGTTGATCGGCAGGAATGTTGCGTGCTTCGAAGATACCGGCTTGCTTGCCTTCAACCAGGAAAGCGACTTTATCGCCGACTTTGGCGGTGACGGTGATGGTCACGGTGGCTTCGAAGATGCCGTCGGCCAGAGGCGCAGCGCCCACGTCCAGAGCGACTTCGATCGCTGGTGCTTCTTGTTCCAGGAAAATAGCTGGGGAATTTGGTTGTTCCAGCGACATGTCTTTCAGGTAGACGCGTTGGATTTGGAAGACTGGTTGCAGGTTTTCGTCAGACATGGAACGCTTTCGTTGTAAAGGACAAGAACGGCACACCGTTCAAATATGGTGCTTGCGGTATGTAAACCGCGCCGGATAGGCGCGGCCAGATCAGGTGCGAGGGCAATTGTATCAAAACAATACGACAAAAAACCAAGCAATTTCTCGAACCAGCTTTATATCAGGCTGCCGTGCCATTTAACAAGGGGTCCAGCTTGCCAGCTTGATCGAGCGCATACAAATCGTCGAATCCGCCCACGTGGGTGTCGCCCACATAGATTTGCGGCACCGTGCGGCGGCCCGTGCGTTCCATCATCTTGATGCGCTCTTCCGGGTCGAGGTCGACGCGGATCTTTTGCACGGCGACGCCCTTCGATTCCAGCAGGCGCTCGGCGCGCACGCAATACGGGCACACGGCGGTGCTATACACAATTACGGGGACAGTCATGATGATTCCTTCCAGTTAAGTGCCGACTTACTTCGCCAGCGACAAGGTTTTCAATGGCAAACCTTGCTTTTTCCATTCGTCGAGGCCGCCTTCCAGGCTCGTTGCCTCAGCGAAACCAGCTTTGCCCAGCAGGCCGACGGCGGTTGCCGAACGCGAACCTTTCTGGCAAACCACTACAATGGGGCGCGTTTTGAATTTTTCCAGCTCGCCCAGGCGTTTTGACAGTTCCGGCAGCGGAATATTTTTTGCGTCAGGCAAGTGGCCCGTGGCGAATTCTTCCGCGCTGCGCACGTCGACGATGACACTCTTGCCACGGTTGATCAGTTGCGTGACTTCCAGCACGGTCGCGCGCTTGCCACGCATCGACAGCAGTGGCCAGAGGAGGGCGCCGCCGGAAATAATGACGATGGCAAACAGAAAAATGTGGTCGATAATGAATTTCACGTAGGGTCCAATGGTTTAAGTCAATCCGCGCATTATAAAATAGAAGCTGGACGAGGTCTTTTTACGTTTTGCTTTTTTGATTTGAACCCCTTGAGAAGATAGAACTATGTACAAAATCGTTTTCATGCGTCACGGCGAGTCCACCTGGAACCTCGATAACCGCTTCACCGGCTGGACCGACGTCGATCTGACGGAAAAGGGCGTCAACGAAGCCAAGGCCGCCGGCCAGATCCTCAAGCAGGAAGGTTTTACGTTCGACGTGGCCTACACTTCCGTCCTGAAGCGCGCCATCCGCACCCTGTGGCTGGCGCTCGACGAGATGGACATGATGTATCTGCCGATCAAGAACGACTGGCGCTTGAACGAGCGCCACTATGGCGCCCTGCAAGGCCTGGACAAGGGCGAGACGGCCGCCAAGTATGGCGACGAGCAAGTCCTCGTGTGGCGCCGCAGCTACGACACGCCGCCGCCGCCGCTGGCGGAAGACGACGACCGCGCCTCGTTCAACGATCCGCGCTACGCCGGCTTGCCGAAAGCGTCGATTCCGCTGACCGAATGCCTGAAAGACACCGTGGCGCGCGTGATGCCGGCCTGGGATGACGAAATTGCCCCGGCCATCCGCGCTGGCAAAAAGATCATCATTTCGGCCCATGGCAACAGCCTGCGCGCGCTGATCAAGATGCTCGACGGTATCAGTGACAGCGACATCGTCGGCCTGAACATCCCGAACGGCCAGCCGCTCGTGTATGAGCTGGATGCCGACCTGAAACCGATCCGTCACTACTACCTGGGCGACCCGGCAGCGATTGCGGCAGCGCAAGCAGCCGTGGCGAACCAAGGGAAGGCCAAGTAACTTGTCGTCTTTCTTCCGCGGCACAGCCATCGCCCCCTCTGCTGAACGACCCCTGCCGGCGTGGCGCGCCGGTGCCATGCTGTGCCTGGCGCTGCTGCTTTCCAGCGGCGCCGCGCAGGGCGCCAAGCCCACCGAACGCAGCAAGCAGAAGGCGGCCGCGGAAGCACAACGTGCTGGATTGCAACAAAAGCTGACGGCGCTCAAGCGCGACATCAGCCGCACGGAAAGCGCCAAAGATGATGCGGCCGATACCCTGGCCGAGTCGGAAGAAGCCATTTCCAACGCCAACCGCGCCTTGCGCGACCTGGCGCAGGAACAAAGCGAGACGGGCGTGAAACTCAATGCGCTGGGGCAAGAGCACCAGCAATTGACGGCCACCGTCGAGAAACAAAAGACGCAGCTGTCAAAGTTGCTGCGTGAACAATATGTCGCCGGCAATGAAGACCGCATCAAGCTGCTCTTGTCGGGCGACAACCCCAACCGCATCAACCGCGACTTGCAATTGATGGCGTATGTCTCGCAGGCACAGGCGCGCCTGCTGGAAGCCTTGCGCGCCAACTTGCTGGCCGTGGAGAAAAACCAGGCGGACGTGCAGAACGCCAAGGATGAACTGGAAGAAATCGCGCAGGAAGAGCGCGACCAGAAAGCCTTGCTGGTGCAGGAGAAGGCGCGCCGCGCCGCCTTGCTGACGACTCTGTCCCAGCGCCTGGTGGCGCAGCGCAAGGAAGTGGGCAATGTCGAGCGCGACGAACAGCGCATGGGCAACCTGGTCGACAAGCTGGCAAAGCTGATCGAAGAGCAGGCCGCCGCCGCCGCGGCTGAAAAGAAACGCCAGCAATTGCTGGCCGAGCAGCGCGCCGCCGCCAAAGCGGCCGCCGACGCCAAGATCGCGGCGGAAAAACGCGAACGCCTGCTGGCCGCGCGCGCCAAGGCGGCCCAGGCGCAGGCCGAACGCGAACGCATTGCCAAAGAGCAACAAAACAAATCGGGCAAGATCAAGCCGCAGACGCCGCCTCCGCCGCCCGTGAAACTGGAACCGATCGACGACGACGAGCCGCCGCAAGTGGCCAAGGTGACACCGAAGCCCGAACCGAAGCCGGAACCGGAACCGGAACGCCCGAGCCTGGGCCCGGCCGCGCCGGCCGGCGCCTTTGCCAGCCTGAAAGGGCAGTTGCGCGCGCCCGTGGCGGGCAAGATCGCCGCCCGCTTCGGCAGCAAGCGTGGTGACGGCCCCAGCTGGAAGGGCGTGTTCATCCGTACGGGCGAAGGCAGCGAGGTCCACGCCATCGCCGGCGGCCGCGTCGTGTTTTCCGACTGGTTGCGCGGTTTCGGCAATTTGATCATCGTCGACCACGGCGGCCAGTACATGAGTATTTATGGCAATAACCAATCCTTGCTGAAACGGGTGGGCGACGCCGTCAAGGGCGGCGACGCCATTGCCAGCGCGGGCAACAGCGGCGGCAACGAGGAATCAGGGCTATACTTTGAATTGCGTCATCAGGGCCGCGCCTTCGATCCCGCCACCTGGGTGAAGTTTTAAGTTCCCACCATTGCTGCGGCAGCGAATTTGTAGATTGCGAAGAATACATGGGTATCAAAGTCAAAAGTATCGGCCTGATCGGTCTGGGCGTACTGGCCGGCATCGGCATGTCGCTGCAGTTCCCGGCCGTGGCGCAAAAAATTACGAATGCCCCGCTGCCGCTCGACGAGCTGCGCCAGCTGTCCGACGTCTTCGGCCTGATCAAGTCCGATTACGTCGAGAAGGTGGAAGACAAGAAACTTTTAACAGAAGCCATTTCCGGCATGGTCTCGTCCTTGGACCCGCACTCCGTCTACCTCGATAAAAATGCCTTCAAGGAAATGCGCGAAAGCGTGCAGGGCAAGTTCGTCGGCATCGGCATCGAAGTGAGCATGGAAGACGGCTATGTGAAAGTCGTCTCGCCCATCGAGGACAGCCCGGCCGCCAAGGCCGGCATCCAGGCGGGCGACCTGATCACCCGTCTCGACAACATTCCGCTGAAGGGCTTGCAGCTGGAAGAGGTCATCAAGAAGATGCGCGGCCAGCCTGGCAGCAAGCTGGTGCTGACGATGTCGCGCAAGGGCGAAAGCAAGCCGCTGGTCTTCCCCATCGTGCGCGAGGAAATCCGCGTGCAAAGCGTGAAGGCCAAGATGGTCGCGCCAGGCTATGCCTGGCTGCGCATCGCCCAGTTCCAGGAACCGACCGTCGATGACATGGTCAAAAAGATCAACGCGCTGTATGCGCAAGACCCCAAGCTCAAGGGCCTGGTGCTGGACTTGCGCAACGATCCCGGCGGTGTCGTGCCGGGCGCCATCGGCGTGGCGACAGCATTTTTGCCCGGCAATTCCGTGATCGTCTCGACCAAGGGCCAGTTGCCCGAGTCGAAACAGGTGTTTTACGGCCGCCGCGAATTCTATGCGCCGCCCGGCGCCAAGGCCGATCCGCTGGCCAAGCTGCCGGCCGCGCTGAAAACCGTGCCGCTGGTGGTGCTGGTCAATGCCGGTTCCGCGTCCGCCTCGGAAATCGTCGCCGGCGCCCTGCAGGATTACCAGCGCGCCACCGTCATCGGCACGCAGACGTTCGGCAAGGGTTCCGTGCAAACCTTGCGCCAGATCACGGCCGACACGGCCGTCAAGCTGACGACGGCCCGCTACTACACGCCGAAAGGCCGGGCCATCCAGGCGCGCGGCATCGTGCCCGACTTGCTGGTCGATGAAACGGCCGAAGGCGACGGCTGGAACAGCCTGCGCGTGCGCGAGGCGGACCTGGAAAAACACTTGAGCAGCAACGACGGCAAGCCGGAAGCGGCCAAGCCGACGATGGAAGGCATGCAGGATCAATTGGAAGAAGAGCAGCGCCTGATCGCCACGGCGAAAAAGCGCAAGCCGCTCGAATACGGCGCCAAGGACGATTTCCAGCTGCAACAAGCCTTGAACCATTTCCAGGGCTTGCCGGTGCAGCTGGCCAAGGTGGACGCCAAGGTTGAAAAGATCGGCGCCAAGCCGGAAATCGCTTCCGACATCAAGGCCGATGACAAGAAGATTCCGGTGCGGAAGCCGTGATGCTTAACCCAATGCAAGTGCCGGGGTCCCCCCCAGCGGGTCCGACCCCGGGGTGTGATCTGGGTTTGCAGTAGACGTAAAACCATGAACGACAACCAACTGCTGCGCTACTCGCGCCACATCCTGCTTGATCAGATCGGCATCGAAGGCCAGCAAGCCTTGCTCGATGCGCATGTGCTGGTGATCGGCGCGGGCGGGCTCGGCTCGCCTGCGGCCATGTACCTGGCCGCCAGCGGCGTCGGCAAGCTGACCCTCGTCGATGACGACACGGTCGACCTGACCAATCTGCAGCGCCAGATCGCCCACACGACGGCCCGCGTGGGCCAGCCGAAAGTGCTGTCGGCGCGTGAAACCTTGACTGGCATTAATCCCGAGATTGAAATAGTGGCCTTGCAGGAGCGCCTCGACGGCGCGCGCCTGGCCGAACTGGTCTTGTCCTCCACGGTGGTGCTCGACTGCACCGACAACTTCGCCACGCGCCACGCCGTCAACCGCGCCTGCGTGGCGGCCAGGGTGCCGCTGGTGTCGGGCGCCGTGATCCGTTTCGACGGGCAAGTGAGCGTGTTCGACCCGCGCACGGGCACCCAGCCTTGCTATTCCTGCCTGTTTCCGCAGGAGCAGCAGTTCACGGACGAGGCGTGCTCGACCATGGGCGTGTTCGCGCCGCTGGTCGGCGTCGTGGGCGCCATGCAGGCGGCTGAAGCGCTGAAACTGATCATGGGTGCGGGCGAATCGCTGGCCGGACGGCTGCTGCTGCTCGACGGTTTGCACATGGAATGGAGCAGCATGCGCGTCGCGCGCGACCCCGGCTGCGCCGTTTGCGGCAAAGTGGTCTTGCCGGCCTGACAGCCCCCGCAGAAATTTTTCCCTATATGACAGGCTTTGTCATATTTCCGCTTTATACTCTGCTCTCATTACTCACCTTCTTCTCTCTTTCTTATGCAAAACGCAGCAAACCATCCGATACGCCAGCGCCGCGCGCGCGGCTTCACTTTGATCGAAATCATGGTCGTGGTGGTGATCATGGGCATCCTCGCGTCGCTGGTGGTGCCCAAGCTGATCGCCCGCACGGGCGAGTCGAAAGTGGCGGCGGCGAAAGTCGACATCGCCACCGTGATGCAAGCGTTGAAACTGTATCGCCTCGATAACCAGCGCTACCCGACCACCGAGCAGGGCTTGCAGGCGCTGATCGAAAAACCGACCACGGGACCGGCCGCGAATGGCTGGAAAGCGGGCGGCTACCTGGAAAAGATGCCGAAAGATCCATGGGGCAACCCGTACCAGTTCCTGTCGCCAGGCGTGAAAGGCGAAGTCGACCTGATCTCGCTGGGTGCCGACGGCCAGCCCGGCGGTAGCGGCGACGATGCCGATATCGGTTCCTGGGAACTGTAAGTTTTCCATTGCATGCCAGCCATGAGCACCGGCCGCGCACTGCCCCGGCCACGCGCCAGCGGCTTCACGCTGATTGAGCTGCTGGTGGTGATGGTCATCATCGGCGTCACCCTGGGCCTGGTCTCGCTGAACGCCATGCCGAATGGCCAGCAGGCGCTGCAAAAGGAAGCCGAGCGCATCGCCCTGCTGCTGCAGCTGGCGCGCGATGAAGCCATCGTGCGCAGCCGGCAGGTGGCGTTCGAGGCGGACGAAAATCAATACCGTTTCCTGGTTCTCAATGAAAAGCTGTGGCAACCCGTGACGCAGGACGATTTGCTGCGCGAGCGGGCGTTTGCCAACACGCCCATGCTGCTCAGCGTGCAGCCATCGAGCAGCGTGGCCCAGCCGCTGCGCATCATCTTCGGCCGCGAACCGGTCGACAAGCCTTTCGTCCTGACCCTGGCCAGCGGCGAGCGCAGCGTGGCCATCCGCGCCGACGGCATCGGCCACTTCACGGTCGAGCAATGATGCGGTTCTCATTGCGCCGCCACCAGCGCGGCTTCACTTTGCTCGAAGTCCTGGTCGCCCTCGTCATCGTCGGCACGGCCCTGGGCGCCTCCTTGCGCGCCGTCGGCAGCCTGACGCAGAACAGCGATGGCTTGCGCAGCGCCATGATGGCCACCTGGTCGGCGGAAAACCACCTGGTGCGCCTGCGCCTGGCAAAAACCTTCCCGCAGACGGGCAAGCGCACGGTCGACTGCCCGCAGGGCGATCTGAAACTGATCTGTGAAGAGGAAGTGGTGGCCACGCCGAATCCCCGCATCCGGCAAGTGCGCGTGAACGTGTATGACGCGCAATATCCGGCCCGGCGCATCGTGCGCCTGGTGTTATTGGCGTTCAACGACTGATGGCGCGCCGCACTGTCCCTGCCGGCGGTTTCACCCTGATCGAGCTGCTCGTGGCGATCGGCATCCTTGCCATGGTCGCCGTGCTGGGCTGGCGCGGCCTGGACAGCATCATGCGTTCGCGTGAAGTGCTGACCAGCCAGCTCGAGCAGGCACGCGGCATGCAGCTGGCGTTTGCCCAGATGCAGAGCGATTGCGACCACCTGGCTGGCGCCGGCCAGAATACCAGCCTGCTCAATGGCCGTACCAATCTGACAGCCGAGACCGACCGCCTGACCCTGGTGCGCCTGGCCGCCTCGGAACAGGAGCCGCAACAGTTGCAAGTGGTCACTTACCGCCTGCGCGGCGGCGTGCTGACGCGGCGCGAGTCGAACGGCACGCGCGACCTGGCCGTGCTCGACACCCTGTGGCAGGCCGCGCGCGACGATACCGATACCTCGAGCGCCGACGTGACCCTGATGCGCGGCGTTGACAGCATGGTCATGCGCGGCTGGAGCAATGGCGCCTGGAACGTGCTGACGGCGGGCGCCGCCATCTCCACGCAAGTGCCGGGCCTGGAAGTGACCTTGCAGATGCCGGGCCAGGACGCGGGCCTGTCCAAAGTCTTTTTATTGGGGCCGGGATGAGGACTTTTACACGTCCCTCGCGCCAGCGCGGCGTGGCCGTCATCACGGCCTTGCTGCTGACGGCGCTGGCGATTACCGTCGTTGCCAGCCTGTTCTGGCAGCAGCAGGTGCAAGTGCGTTCGATGGAAAACCAGCGTTTGCGCCTGCAGACGCAGTGGGCCATGCGCGGCATGGTCGACTTTGCCCGTTTCTGGCTGCGCCAGGATAATGTCACGCTGACGGCGCTTGACGGCGTCTGGGCCACGCCCATCGAGGAAGCGCGGCTCGACGATTATGTGGACCGCGAAAAGGTCGACACGGAAAAATTCGACGCCACCGTCTCGGGCCGCGCGCTCGATGCGCAGGCGCGTTTCAATATCACCAACCTGGCCGCCGCCACGGGGATTGTCAGCCAGCCCAACGTGCAGGCCTACCAGCGGCTGCTGTCCAACTTGCAGCTCGATAGTTCCCTGGCGCAGGCGACGGCCGATGCCGTGCTGCGCGCGCGGCCGAAACCGCGCACTGCCGACAGCGGCGCCGACGGCAAGACGCCCGCCGCCATGCCCGCCACGGGTGGCAGCAGCGAACCGGTGGCGTTTACGCAGGTCGAGGATTTGCTGGCCGTGCCCGGCTATACGCCGCAGATGATCGAGAAACTGCGCGACTTCATCATCGTGCTGCCGAAACCGACCGCGGTGAACGTGAATACGGCGTCGGCCGAGGTGCTGGCGGCCATCACCGACATGTCCGTCTCCGAGGCCAGCGCCCTGACCTTGAGCAACCCGCGTAAAAAGTTTGTCGATAGATCAAATTTCCAGAATAATATCAACGGCAAGAAACCGATCGACGGCGTGGAGATCGATGTGAAAAGTCAGTACTTTCTCACCGTGATCCGCGTGCGCCTGGACCGCGCCGCGCTCGATGCGCAGGCACTGGTGTGGCGCGAGCCGAATCCGCAGCGCACCACCAGCCTGGTCTGGTTGCGGGAAAATTAACAGCTGAAAGCGAGTCACTTTGACAATACTGTATATCCGTCACCCGGCCAAGGCGTCCACCGACAGCGCGCCTGCCTGCTCCTTCGTGCTGGCCGGCGACGGCGGCGCCCTGTTGCAGCAGGGCAGCGCGCCGCTGGGCAGCCTGGGCCAGCTGATCGCCGGCGCGAAGCAGGTGGTGCTGCTGCTGGCGGCGGCCGACGTGACCCTGCTGCGCCTGAAAACCCCGCCGCTGGCCGGCGCCCGCTTGCGCGCGGCCTTGCCGGGCCTGGTGGAAGAACATATTCTGGGCGACGCCCAGGATTGCCTGCTGGCTGCCGGTGCGCCCGACGCGTCCGGCATGCGCACGGTGGCCGTGGCGCAGCGCGCCTGGGCCGAGGTACTCGTGAAAGCCTTGCTGGCGCAGGGCGCGCGCAAGGTGGCGCTGCTGCCATCGCAGCTGTGCCTGCCCTTGCAGCCGGGCAGCGTGACGGCCGCCCTGCAGGCCAGCGGCGACGGCCTGGAACTGGCCTTGCGCCAGGCGCCGCAAGAGGGCCTGGGCCTCGTATTGCCGGCCCAGCCGCAGCAGGCGCTGCTGACGACGCGCGCGTTTGCCGGCGACGTACCGCTGACGGTCTATGTGGCGCAGGCCGATCTGGCGCAGTATCAACAGCTGGCCGCCGGCATGGATGGCGTGACGGTGGAGCTGGATCACTGGGCGCACTGGATCGCCGGTGCCAAGGGCGCGGGGCTGGATCTGGCTGGCGCCCTGGGCACGGCGACGGGATCGGCCACCGAATGGCGCCGCTGGCGCTGGCCGCTGCGCCTGGCGCTGCTGGCCGTGGTCGTCAACCTGGCCGGCATGAATATCGAATGGATGCGCCTGAAGCGCGAGGCCGCCACCGTGCGCACCTCGATGCAGCAAACCTTCAAGGCCGCGTATCCGAACGAAGCGCCCGTATATGGCCTGGAAGCGGAACAGATGCGGCGCAATATCGCCGCCGCCCGCCTGCAAAGCGGGCAAGCCAGCATGGATGATTTCACGAGCATGAGCGCGGCCCTGGGCGAGGCGCTGGGCGGCCTGGCCGGACGCGGCGTGGTGGCCTCGCTGGAATACCGCGAGCGCAGCCTGATCGTCAAGCTGAAACCGGACATGGTCGACGCCAGCGCCCAGGCGCAGGTGCGCGACGGCCTGGCCGCGCGCAAGCTGGCCTTGAATGAAACGGCGCCGGGCGTGTGGAAGATCACGCCGGCCACGGGAGCAAAAGCATGAGTGCAGCAGTCAACAAGGCGCGCGCCGCGCTGATGGGCCGGCAGCAGGCCGTGCAGGCCTTCTGGGCCGAACGCACGCCACAGGAGCGCAAGCTATTGACCATCGGCGGCGTCGTGGCGGGGCTGGCCCTCGTCTACGCCGTATTCTTCGAGCCGGCCTGGACGGGCCGCATCGCCTTGCAAAAGAGCTTGCCCGAGCTGCGCCAGAACGCGGCCCAATTGCAGGCGCTGGCCCGTGAAGCGGGCGAGCTGGCGCGCCAGGCACCCGTGCAGGTCGCTCCCATGGCCCGTGAAAGCCTCGATGCGTCGCTGAAAGCGCGCGGCCTGGCGCCGCAATCGCTGTCGCTGACGGGAGAGTATGCGCGCGTGCAGCTGAATGGCGTGCCGTTCGCCAGCGTCATGCTGTGGCTCGACGGCTTGCGCCGCGAAGGCCGCGTGGCGGTGCAGGAAGCGAAGATCACGGCGCAGGGCAAGGCGGGCTTGGTCGACGCCAGCCTGACCCTGCACCAGAGCCCGGGCGCGGCACGATGATGCGCCTGCTTGGCTGGCTGCTGGCCATCATCGTCAGCGTCTGCGTCACCCTGCTGGTGTTTTTCCCGGCCGGCTGGGTGGCCAGTATCGTGGAAAAACAGACGGGCGGACGTTTGACCTTGGGCGACGCGCAAGGTACCCTGTGGCGCGGCTCGGCCTTTATCGGTGGGGCGTCCAGCGCGAATGGCGCCGTGACGCCGCTGCTGCCGGGGCGTTTCAGCTGGCGTATTTCGCCTTCGGTGCTGTGGGGATCGGCGGACGTGGAACTGCAAAACCCGCAGGCGCTGTCGCAGCCGGTGAACCTGCGCGGCTCGTGGTCGCACTGGCAAGTCAGCCCGGCAGCCCTGCTGCTGCCGGCCGATGGCCTGGGCGGCCTCGGTGCGCCATTGAATACCGTGGCGCCGACGGGCAGCATGCGTCTATCGTGGAGCACCTTGCAACTGGCCCTGGAGCAGCGGCAGTTTTCCGCCGTCGGCCGCACCACCCTGCAGATGACGGACATGGCGTCGCGCCTGTCGTCCTTGCGTCCGCTGGGCAGCTACGAGCTCGATTTCGATTGGCAGGGGCAGCAGGCGACGTTGACACTGCGCTCCATCAAGGGACCGCTGCTGCTTGACGGCAGCGGCAGCCTGCAACAGGGGCGCATGCAGTTTTCCGGCCAGGCCCAGGCCGCAGCAGGATATGAAGAGACCTTGGCGAGTTTGTTGAATTTGCTGGGACAGCGCCGTAGCAATAGCGAAAAAAACATCATCGCCTTAGAGTTCAGACAATGAAAAAACCATCCGTGAGCCCCATTACCTCCTCCTTCTCGCTGCGCCGCCTGTCGGCCGCCGCCTTGCTGTGCTGTTCCGTGGCCGGCATGCCGGCGCCCGTCTGGGCCGCGCCCGGCGATGAAGCGGCGCTCAATTTCGTCGGTGCCGACATCGAATCGGTGATCAAGGCGGTGGGCCATTACACCAACATCAATTTCGTCATCGACCCGCGCGTCAAGGGCACGATCACCCTGGTGTCGGAAAAATCGATCAGCAAGACGCAGGCCTTCGGGCTGCTGGCCTCCGCGCTGCGCCTGCAAGGCTATGCCGTGGTCTCCGGCGACGGCTATGCGAAAGTGGTGCCGGAAGCGGACGCCAAGCTGCAATCCGTGCCGACCCAGGTGGGCAATGGCGCCAGCCAGGTGAAGGGCGACCAGATCGCCACCCAGGTGTTTTACCTGAATTACGAATCGTCGGCCAACCTGCTGGCCGTGCTGCGCCCCTTGATCTCGCCGAACAACACGATCAACGCCAACCCGGGCAACAACTCGCTGGTGATCACCGATTACGCGGATAACCTCAAGCGCCTGGCGAAGATCATCGCCGCGCTCGACGTGCCAGCGTCGACGGACCTGGACGTCATCCCCGTGCGCTATGCCATCGCGTCCGACCTGGCCTCGATGGTGAACAAGTTGATGGAAGGCGGCAATGCGGGCGGCGCCGCAGGGGCCGATGCGGGCAAGGTGTCCGTGCTGGCCGACCCGCGCACCAATTCGCTGGTGCTGCGCGCACCGTCGGCGGCGCGCGCCAACCTGGCCAAGTCGCTGATCTCGAAGCTGGACCAGCCCACCACGCAGCTGGGCAATGTGCACGTGGTGTACCTGAAAAACGCGGACGCCACGAAGCTGGCGCAGACCCTGCGCTCGGTGGTGACGTCGGACGGCACGGCCGCTTCGGCGCAGCAGGGCAATACCAGCAACGTCGCCACGAATAATCAGATCAACCAGAACAACAGCGGCATGAACAGCACTGGCCTGGGCGGCAATACGCAAAGCGGCACCACGGGCGGCGCTTCGCTGAACAACGGGCCGCAGCAGCTGTCGTCGGGCGGCGCGGCCGGCTTCATCCAGGCCGACGCATCGACGAATACCCTGATCCTGACTTGCAACGAAGCCGTCTACCGCAACCTGCGCGCCGTGATCGACCAGCTCGACGTGCGCCGTGCCCAGGTCTACATCGAGGCGCTGATCGTCGAAGTGACGTCGGCCAAGGCCTCCGAATTCGGCGTGCAGTGGCTGGGCCTTTCCGGCGACAGCACCAGTAACTACCGCGTGGGCGCGCTGCAATCGTTCGCTTCCGGCACCAGCAACAACATCGCCGCCATCGCCACGGGCGGCGGCAAGGTCTTGCCGACGGGCGGCCTGACGGTCGGCATCTTCAAGCAGATCAACGGCGCGCTGGGCCTGGGCGCCGTGGCGCATGCGCTGGAATCGGACGGCAACGCCAACATCCTGTCGACGCCGAACCTGATCACGCTGGACAATGAACTGGCGACCATCAAGGTGGGCCAGAACGTGCCTATCCTGACGGGCCAGTACACGAGCACGGCAGGCACCAACACGAATCCGTTCCAGACCATCGACCGCAAGGAAGTGGGCCTGACCCTGAAGGTGCGTCCGCAGATTTCCGAGGGCGGCACGATCAAGCTGGGCATCTATCACGAGACGTCGAGCGTGGACAAATCCACGGCAGCCGCCGTCAGCGGCATCACCATCAACAACCGCGTGATCGAAAACAATGTGCTGGCCGACGATGGCCAGATCATCGTGCTCGGCGGCCTGATCGAGGACAGCACGGGCGACAATGCGGAAAAAGTACGCGGCCTGGGTGACATCCCCCTGATCGGCAACCTGTTCAAGTACCAGACGCGCGAGCGCAAGAAAACCAATCTGATGATCTTCCTGCGCCCCGTCATCGTGCGCAACAAGGAGCAGAGCGGCAGTCTGGCGGCCGACCGCTACGACTACATGCGTTCGGCCGAGACGGCCGCCGTGCCGGCCACGGGCAACCTGATGCTGAAAGACCTGGGCACGCCGGTATTGCCTGCCCTGCAGGATGGCCAGCCCGTGGGCGGCAGCATGGTGACGCGTCCCGTGCCGCCGGCACCGACGCCGCCGCCAGGCGCGCCGGCCAACGCGGCCACGCCGCCGCAGCCGCTGCTGCAGCAATACCAGCAGCAGCAATTGCCGCAGCAGCAGAAGTGATGGGGCAGTCATGAGCAATCTGCTTCCCTATGCCTACGCGCGCGATTTCGGCCTGCTGGCCCGGCCCGGCGCCATCGACGGCGCCCCCGTCGAGGTGCTGGTGGCCGCATCGACGGCGCCGGCGGCCATTGCCGAAGTGTCGCGCCGTTTCGGCCAGATCCAGCTGACGGTGCTGCCACGCGGCGAACTCGATGCGGCCATTGCCGGCGCTTACGCGGGCGGCGGCGGCGATGCGTCGCAGATGGCCGATGAATTCGACGCCGACCTCGATCTGACCAAGCTGCTGCAGGACGTGCCGGCCATCGAGGACTTGCTTGAATCGTCCGACGACGCGCCCGTCATCCGCATGATCAACGCGCTGCTGACGCAGGCGCTGCGCGAAGGCGCGTCCGACATCCATATCGAGCCGTTCGAGCAGACGTCCGTCGTGCGTTTCCGCATCGATGGCAGCCTGCGCGACGTCGTGCGCCCCCGTAAAGCCATCCACGGCTCGCTGATTTCGCGTATCAAGATCATGGCGCAGCTCGACATCGCCGAGAAACGCTTGCCGCAGGATGGCCGCATCACCTTGCGCGTGGGCGGCAAACCCGTCGACGTGCGCGTCTCGACCCTGCCCACGGGGCATGGCGAACGGGCCGTATTGCGTTTGCTGGACAAGGAAGCGGGCCGTCTCGACTTGCAGCACCTGGGCATGAGCGCGCCCATGCTGGCGCAGTTCGATGGCCTGATCACGCAGCCGCACGGCATCGTGCTCGTCACGGGCCCCACCGGTTCTGGCAAGACCACTACCTTGTACGCGGCGCTGTCGATGCTCAACGCGACCACCACGAATATCCTGACGGTGGAAGACCCGATCGAGTACGACCTCGCTGGCGTGGGCCAGACGCAGGTCAACCCGCGCATCGACATGACGTTTGCCAAGGCGCTGCGGGCGATCTTGCGGCAGGATCCGGACGTGATCATGATCGGCGAGATCCGCGACCTGGAAACGGCGCAGATCGCCGTGCAGGCATCTTTGACGGGCCACTTGGTGCTGGCGACCCTGCACACGAACGACGCCTCGGCGGCCGTCACGCGCTTGCTCGACATGGGCATTGAACCGTTCCTGCTGTCGTCGTCGCTCCTGGGCGTGCTGGCGCAGCGCCTCGTGCGCAAATTGTGCGGCTCCTGCAAGACCTTCGACGGCGAGTACTGGCAGGCGGTCGGCTGCGAGCATTGCGGCCAGACGGGCTACCAGGGCCGCGTGGGCGTGTACGAACTGCTGCGCACGACGGAGCAGATCCGCGCGCAGATCCACAACCGCGCGTCGGAAGCGGAAGTGCGCACGGTGGCCCTGCAGGACGGCATGCTGAGCATGCGCGACGACGGCGAACGCTGGCTGCGCGACGGCACTACCACGCAGGCAGAATTGCTGCGCGTGACCAAAGACTAGGCCCGCCACCATGCCCGCATTCCGCTATGAAGCCGTCGATGCGCAGGGCGCCACCCGCAAGGGCGTGCTCAATGCCGACAGTCCCCGTTCCGCGCGCGCCGAGCTGCGCGTGCAAGGCCTGGTGCCGCTGGCCGTCGAGCCGATCGCCGCGCAGGTCGACGCCGCCGGCGTGACCAAGCGGCGCGGCTTCGGCGAGCGTTTGTCCAGCACCGAGCTGGCCCTGTTTACGCGCCAGCTGGCCAGTTTGCTCGAAGCGGGCCTGCCGCTGGAGCAGGCGTTTTCCGCACTGCTGGAACAGGCCGAGCGGCCGTATCTGCGCGATCTGATCGCCTCGATCCGTTCGGAAGTGATCGGCGGCGCCGCGTTTTCCGACGTGCTGGCGCGCCATCCGCGTGATTTCGCCGAGATCTATCGGGCGCTGGTGGCGTCGGGCGAGCAGATCGGCCATTTGTCGCGCGTGCTCTCGCGCCTGGCCGACTATATCGAGCGGCGCAATGCGCTGGTGCAGAAGGTCAAGCTGGCGTTTACGTATCCGGCCATCGTCACGGTGGTGGCGTTTTCCATCGTGATCTTCCTGCTTACCTACGTGGTGCCGCAGATCGTTTCCGTGTTCGCCAATACCAAGCAAAAGCTGCCCATGCTCACCGTGATCATGCTGGCGCTGTCGGACTTCGTGCGCAACTATGGCATCGTCGTGGCCATTGCCCTGATCGGCGCCTGGTTCGCCTGGCGCCGCGCACTGCAGCAGCCGGCGCTGAAACGGCGCTGGCATACCTGGCTGCTGACGGCGCCCCTGTACGGCAAGTTCGAGCGCAGCCTGAACACGGCGCGCTTTGCCAGCACCCTGGCCATTACCACGGGGTCCGGCGTGCCGATCCTGCGCGCGCTCGACACGAGCCGCGACACGCTCACCAACGTGGCGATGCAGGAACTGGTGACTGACGCCAGCGGCGCCGTGCGCGAGGGCGTGAGCCTGGCGCGCGCGCTGTCGGCGCAAAAGCATTTTCCACCGATGCTGATCCACATGATACGCGCGGGTGAAATCACGGGCGAGCTGCCGGCCATGCTGGAACGCGCCGCCAGCGCGCAGGAGCAGGACCTGGAACGCCGCACGCTCACCATCGCCGGCCTGCTGGAGCCGGCCCTGATCCTGGCCATGGGCGTGGTGGTGCTGCTGATCGTGCTGGCCGTGCTGATGCCGATTATCGAAATCAATCAGCTCGTCAGATAAGAAACCCAAGGAAGCCATGAAGCGTTTGCCTCAATTTACAAGTTTGCTCGCCGTCGTGGCGCTGTCCGTATCGCTGGCCTATTGGGCCATGCAGCTGTTCAAGGCGCCGCAGCGCCCCATCAATCCGCCGGCCGTGCCGGTGGTGCAGGATGCCAGCGTGGAGGCGGGCGCCTCGCTGTTCGGCGGCCAGGTCAGCGTGGCCACGGCCAGCAATTACCAGCTCAAGGGTGTGGTGGCCGCCGGCAATGGCCGCGGCAGCGTGGCCATCATCTCGACCGATGGCAAGCCGTCCGTGGCCTTGCCGGAAGGCGCCGAGGTGGTGCCCGGCGTGACGGTGCTGGAAGTGCATGCGCGCCACGTGCTGCTGCGCGATGGCGGCGTGAGCAAGCGCATCGACCTGGTGGCCGACGACAAGGCGCTGGCCTTGCCGGGGCCTGTGTCCGCCACCCCAACGCCGGCACCGGCCCCGGCGCCGGCATCGAATCTGGTACCGCCGCCGCTGCCGATGGAGCAGCAGCGTCCGGCCACCGTCATGCCGGCTGCGCCGCAGGTGACCACCACCAGCACGCCGCCGTCGAATTAACGCTCATTAACGCCGTTCTTATCGTATTTTGCCGATGGCGCCGTGCCGCCATCGCGACTGGAGTCTTCATGTTCTCGATCCGTGCCGTCCTGGCGGGCTGCGTGGCGGCGCTGTGCGCCTTGCCGCAAGCCGGCGCCGCAGCCGACGCTCCCGCCGTCACGCCTTCCCCCGTTTCCACCGTGGCCATTCCTGCCTCCGCGCCGGCGCGCCCGCGCATCGCCCTCGTGCTGTCGGGCGGCGGCGCGCGCGGCCTCGCGCATATCGGCGTCTTGAAAGTGCTGCAGGAGCTGCATGTGCCGATCGACATGGTGGTCGGCACCAGCATGGGCGGCGTGGTGGGCGGCGCGTATGCGGCCGGCGCTTCCGTGGCGGACCTGGAAAAGATGGCGCGCGAGACCAACTGGGCGCGCGTGGTGGCCGACCGGCCGCCGCGCCACGAACTGGCGTTCCGCCGCCGCGAGGAAGATTTGCTGCTGCCGTCGCGCATCGAGTTTGGCACCAGCCGCAACGGCATTTCCACGCCGCCGGCGGCGGCCAGCAATGCGGCGCTGGAAATGGCCCTGAACCGGCTGCTGCCGGCCGGCATGCGCGACCGCCCGGCCAGCCAGCTGCCCTTGCCCTTCCGCTCGGTGGCGTCGGACCTGGTCAATGGCGAACTGGTGGAACTGGTCGACACGCCGCTGTTCCTGTCGATGCGCGCCTCGCTGGCCGTGCCGGGCGTGTTCGCGCCCGTGCGCGTGAATAACCGGCTGGTGGTCGATGGAGGCCTGGTGCGCAACCTGCCCGTCGACATGGCGCGCGCCATGGGCGCCGACGTCATCATCGCCGTCAACGTGGGTACGCCGCTGGCGCCGGAAAAAGAGCTGGGCAGCGCCATCGGCGTGGCGCAGCAGATGCTGCAGATCCTCACGGAGCAGAACGTGCAGCGCTCGCTCAAGGAGCTGCAATCGCAGGATATCCTCGTCGCGCCCGACCTGACGGGCGTCAGTTTCCTCGACTTTGAAAACTATGCACGCGCCATGCGCGCCGGCGAACAGGCGGCGCAGGCATTGGCCGCCCGCCTGGCGCCGCTGGCCCTGCCGCCGGAACAGTATGCGGCGCGCGAGCAGCTGCGCCTGGCGGCGCCGGCCCTGCTGGACGTGGCCCTGCCGCTCACGCGCCTGGCCGTGGAGAGCGAAGGCGATATCAATCCGCGCATCCTGCAGGCCCAATCGGGCCTGGTGGAAGGGCAGCCTGTCAGTCAGGAAGATGTGCTCAAGGCGGCCGCCAGGCTGTATGGCCGTGGCGACGTGGCGCGCGTGGAGACGGAAGTGGTTGACGCGGGCGACCAGCGCACGGTCAACATCAAGGCGGTCGAAGCGCCATGGGCCAGCAACCGGCTGCGCGTGGGCCTGGAAATGGCCAGCGATTTCAGGGACAGCAATACCTTTGCCCTGAAGCTGCTGCACGTGCGCTCGAATTTGAACAGCTGGGGCGGCGAATTGCGCAGCATGGCGCAGATCGGCAATGAGCGCGGTTATGGCGTGCAGTTCTGGCAGCCGCTTGGGGCCGGCAACCCGTGGTATATCGCGCCGGAACTGCAGTACAGCTCGTCGGCGATGGATTTGTTCGACAAGGGCCGGCGCAGCTCCCGCGTGACATATAACGGCCAGACGGCGGCGCTGGTACTGGGACGCCAGTTCGGGACTTGGGGCGATCTGCGGTTTGGCGTCACGCGCACGGAGGTCAAGGGCAGGCTGGCGATTCCGGCCGACCCTACGCTGCCGGAATCGCGCGCACTGGGCACCACCCAGTTTGTGCAGCTCCGCGTCGATACGCTCGATTCACCGGGTTTCCCCACGCGCGGCATGCTGGTGGATGCCACCTGGACGCGCGATTCGAGCACGGGTTCGGGCGAAGCGGCCCTGGGCCGCTCTTCCATCACCGGCATGCAGGCTTTTAGCCGCGGCAACTGGGCCGGCCACGTGTATGGCGAATGGGCGCGCGCGCAGCGCGGCGAGGCGCCGCTCAGCCTGGGCGGCTTCCTGCGCCTGTCCGGCACGCAGTTCGAGTCGGTGACGGGACGCAGCGTGGCCCTGGCGCGCTTCGTGATGGCGCGCCGCATCGGTTCCCTGCCCAGCACCCTGGGCGGCGCCGTGCGGGCCGGCTTTTCGCTGGAGATGGGCGGCGGCTTCGATCAGAGCGAGCGCTGGAAATCCACCAAGTTCACGCAAGCCGGCAGCGCCTTCATTTCCGTCGATACGCGCTTTGGTCCCGTGTACGTGGCCTCGGGCGCATCGAAGGGCGGCGAGAGCACGTTTTATCTGTTCCTGGGACCGGTCTGGTAGGGCGCCGCCGGGGCGGTGGATGCCGTACTGCGGCGCAGGGCCGTGAAGGCGGCAAATTCCCATGAGCGAAAGCCCAGCAGCAGGGTAAAGCCATCGCGCTCGGCGGGTGCCAGGCGCCGGTCGTTCTGGTGCAACCGCGCCAGTTCCTCGGCCAGCTGGCGGATCTTCTGCACCAGCTCCTGCGCGCTCGACAGCGACAGGCGCGCCGGGATGCACATCAGGGTTTCGCCGGCGCCGTCGAAATGCCCGCTGAAATAATCGGCCACCACGTGTTCGCGGAAGTACTGCTGCACCGGGCCGTCGGCCAGCCAGTGGAAGGCGTTCGAGACGCGCAGGCTGTAGCGGTTCAGCGGCTTGAGTTCGATCAAGCCCAGTCGGTCCAGCTCGGCCAGGCAGCCGATGCATTCGGCCTGCGTCAGCGCATACGTTTCCACCACCTGCTCCAGGCTCCAGTGGCCGAGGCAGCAGATCGCCACCAGCAGCAGGCGCGGATGCGCCACCAGCGATTTTTCCTGCACCAGGGTGAGCGTGTCGGCATGCGGCGTGATGTCGGCCGCGCCGCGCAGCACGTCTTCCATGGCGATGCCCGAGGCCTTGCAGATCAGGGCCAGGCGCGACAGCGACATGTCGTGCTGGCCAAACATGCGCTTGACGCTCGACTCGCTCATGCCGATGCGTTCGGCCAATACCTTGTAGGTGATGCCGGCGGCGCGCAGTTGGGTGCGCAGCACGCGCAAAACCAGTTCAGGTGAACTCACGGGATATCCTTTTTTACAAGTTTGGTAGCGGGTGACGGTACCGAATGTAGCCGTTAATGGCACTTTGCACAAGGTGATAGTACTTTTCGGCAAAAGCGATGACACTCCCGCTTGTGGCTCGCGCAGCGCGCTACAACCAGGCAATCCATTCACTTGTAGAGGTTATCCATGTTCCCATCTTTCCGTTTTCCCGCAGCGCTGCTGGCGCTGGCCACCATCGCTCCCTTGCACGCCAACGCAGCCGAAGCTGCACCGGGTCCCATCTATGCGGGCGCCAGCTATGGCTTTCGCGCCAGTAGCGGCCTCGATTGCATCGCCGGACAAAGCGATTGCGACAAAAGCAGCAAGCGCAATGGCAAGGCCTACGTGGGTTACAGTTTCGACGCGCTGCCGTTTCAGGGCGGCGTGGCCGTGCCTTCGATTGAACTGGTGGGGTACATGGGGGGCGAGGTCAAGTCCGGCTTCGACACGGATGCCGGCAAGCGCGCTGGCCGCGGCAAGTTCACGGGCCTCGGCATGCAGGGCGTGCTCGGTTACCAGTTTGACGCGTTTACACTGAGCGGCCGCGCCGGTGCGGCCTACACGCAGGGCAAGGTCGATTATCTGGGCGGCGGTTCGGACAAGAAGAGCAAGATCGGCCTGACCTACGGCATCGGCGCGGCGTATGCGCTGAACAAGAACTGGTCGCTGCACCTCGATTGGGACCGCGTGCCCGTCAAGTACAACAGCAAGCAAACGACCAAGGTCGACATGTTTTCGCTGGGCGCGTCCTACCGCTTCTAAGGGGATGCTGCCGCGGCAGAGAGTGGCCTGATGGCGGACGCCCTGTAAAAAGGGGTGTCCGCGGGCGGCCTATTTGTCCGTTTCTACTTTCAACAGCAGTTTCGCCAGCAGGCGCTTTTCCTGCTGGCGCTGGCCTGAGACGGTTTTCACGTGCGCTCCGGCGGTGCGCTGCAGGGCTGCAGTGGCGACCGGGTTGCGCGGTTTTTGCGAGGGTTCGACGCGGAACTGCATTTTCTGCCGCGTCGCCAATGCCTTGTTTGCCATCGGTTTCCCCCTTCTTTCTTACAGCACGTAGCGCGACAGGTCCTCGTTGACCGACAGCGCTTCCAGGCGTTCGTTGACGTAGGCTGCATCGATCACCAGCAGGTTTTCCGAGCTGCTGCTGCCTTCGCTGGCCGTAAACGACACTTCTTCCAGCAGCTTTTCCATCACCGTGTGCAGGCGGCGCGCGCCGATGTTTTCCGTGCGCTCGTTAACCGAATAGGCGATTTCCGCCAGGCGCGTGATGCCTTCCGGCGCGAACTGCAGTTTCAGGTTTTCCGTCGCCAGCAAGGCTTCGTACTGCATCGTCAGGCAGGCGTCGGTGCTCGTCAAAATGCGCTCGAAGTCCGAGATCGACAGCGATTCCAGTTCCACGCGGATGGGGAAGCGCCCCTGCAGTTCCGGGATCAGGTCCGACGGCTTCGACAGGTGGAAGGCGCCCGAGGCAATGAAGAGGATATGGTCCGTGCGTATCATGCCGTACTTGGTGTTGACGGTCGTGCCTTCGACCAGCGGCAGCAGGTCGCGCTGCACGCCCGCACGTGAAACATCGGCGCCGCCCGATTCCGAACGCGAGGCGATCTTGTCGATCTCGTCCAGGAAGACGATGCCGTTCTGCTCGACGTTCTGGATGGCCTTCTGTTTCAGCTCATCTTCGTTGAGCAGCTTGGCCGCTTCTTCCTCGACCAGCAGTTTCAAGGCTTCCTTGATCTTGATCTTGCGCGCCTTCTTGCGCTGAGCGCCCACGCCCGAGAACATGGACTTGATCTGTTCCGTCATTTCTTCCATGCCCGGCGGCGCCATGATTTCCATCTGCGGGCCCGCCTCGGCCAGCTCGATCTCGATTTCCTTGTCATCGAGCTCGCCCTGGCGCAAGCGCTTGCGGAAGGTCTGGCGCGTGCTGTCGCCGCTGCCCGCATCCACGGCCGCGGCCGTATTCGGCGTGAAGCCGAAGTCGCGCGCCGGCGGCACGAGGATGTCGATCACGCGATCTTCGGCCGCATCTTCTGCGCGTGCGCGCACTTTCTTCATTTCCAGCGCGCGCGTCTGCTTGATGCCGATGTCGATCAGGTCGCGGATGATGGTGTCGACGTCGCGGCCCACATAACCGACTTCCGTAAATTTGGTCGCTTCGATCTTGATGAACGGCGCCTCGGCCAGCTTGGCCAGGCGGCGCGCGATTTCCGTCTTGCCGACGCCTGTGGGGCCGATCATGAGGATGTTCTTGGGCGTGATTTCATGGCGCAGGGGCTCGGCCACCTGCTGCCGGCGCCAGCGGTTGCGCAAGGCGATGGCGACGGCGCGCTTGGCCTTGGCCTGGCCCACCACGTGCTTGTCAAGTTCGGTAACGATTTCCGACGGGGTCATGTTCATGATCRTAAGGGGCTGGGCGTTCTGTGCTCGGGGACTCTTAGTCGAGGGTTTCGATGATGTGGGACATGTTCGTGTAAATGCACAGCTCGGCGGCGATGGTCAGCGATTTCCTGACCACGTCGGCCGGCGACAAGTCCGTGTTTTCCTGCAGCGCCTTGGCGGCCGACTGGGCGTAGGTGCCGCCCGAGCCGATGGCGCCGATGCCGTCTTCCGGTTCCAGCACGTCGCCATTGCCCGTGATGACCAGGGTCGACTCGCTGTCGGCTACCAGCAGCATCGCTTCCAGGCGGCGCAGCACGCGGTCGGTGCGCCAGTCCTTGGCCAGTTCGACGGAGGCGCGCAGCAGATTGCCCTGGTGTTTTTCCAGCTTGCCTTCAAAGCGGTCGAGCAAGGTAAAAGCGTCGGCGGTACCGCCGGCAAAGCCGACCAGGACTTTACCCTGATACAACTTACGCACTTTGCGGGCCGTGCCCTTCATGACGATGTTGCCGAGCGTTACCTGGCCGTCGCCGCCCAGGGCGACTTGCTTGCCGCGCCGGACGCAGAGGATGGTGGTGCCGTGAAATTGTTCCATAGTGACCTCAAAAGATTCGTGCGTATGCGTGCAAGACCATGCGATTGCGCGCCCATGGTTCAAAAGTGGGGATGGAAAAGGCAATTGCAAGCGGCACTTGCCGCTGCCGTGCCTGCTTCAGTGTAGTCGGCGCGGGACGAAAAAAAAGCACGCAACCGGGGTTGTGTGCTTTTTTTAGCGCCATCGCGGGGCCGCCGGGGCGGCCCCGCAAGGGGAGGGGCGATCAGTCGCCGTAGAGTTTTTGCTTCAGTTCGCGCCGTTGCTGGGCTTCCAGCGACAGGGTGGCGGTTGGACGGGCGATCAGGCGCGGGATGCCGATAGGCTCGCCCGTTTCTTCGCACCAGCCATAGTCGCCGGCGTCGATGCTGGCGATCGATTGCTGTACTTTCTTCAGCAATTTGCGCTCGCGGTCGCGCGTGCGCAGTTCCAGCGCATGCTCTTCCTCGATCGTGGCGCGGTCGGCAGGGTCCGGTACGAGCACGGTTTCACGCAAGTGTTCCGTGGTTTCGCCGGCGTTTTTCAGCAGGTCTTTTTCGAGCTGCTGCAGACGCGCCTTGAAGAATGCCAGTTGTGCCGGATTCATGTAGTCATCTTCGCTCATGGCGCGAATTTGATCTTCGCTGATGAGAGGGATGTCTTGGTTGGCGGCCGGGGTCGATTTATTAGTTTTGGTCATAACTTCGCTTACCTTCGATACGACAGAGTTTTCAAATTGATCAGTTGATGCGGCGATACCGAGCAACTGTACAGGTTCCGCTTGGCATTGCTGTCCCGCTGTACTGCGTGCGACCTTGGCTTGCCGGCGTAAGCCAGGATTACCGGCCGGCTAAGGTGCCATGTTGATAACTTTTTACCGCTCTATGCCAGTCGCGCTATGCGCGCGTCAACAGGCGTGTTGGGTGGATCGGTTGCATGCCTGGCATGCGGCCAGCGGCAGTTTGCCAGCATTTCATGACAGGCTAACGACATGGGCCGTTTTCGTCGCTGATTTTGGCACGCTTTGCTTTATATTGCCATCCCGATTTGTTGACTAGCCGATCAGAGACGGCTACTTGTTGGTTTATACCAGCAAGATGGGTGTCGGACAGCGGGAAAGCGTGCTTAACTTTCCCTTTTGTTTCTGCTTTGCAACGGATACTTTGCAAAACCCGGCTAGTTTATACCAAACATTGTTCGAGTCCGCGAATAAAAATGTCTTTTGGTAGATTTTTGCCAATAAACACCATTTTGCTGCCACGCACTTCGTTGTCGCCCCATTTGGCGCCCAGGTCGCTGCCCATCAGCTGGTGCACGCCCTGAAAGACCACCTTGCGCTCGGCGCCCTGCATCAGCAGCACGCCCTTGTAGCGCAGCATGCGCGGGCCATACACTTGCACCAGGCCGCCGAGGAACTCGTCGAGCTTGGCGCTGTCAAACGGTTGCGTGCTCTTGAAAACAAAGGCGGCAATATCGTCGCTGTGCTGCGCATGGTGGTGGTCGGCATGACCACAATCGGTGGCGCAGGCTTCGGTGTGCTCATGTGCGTGCTCATGCTTGTGCTCATGGCCGTGATCGTGGTCGTGCGCATGGTCGTGATCGTGCACGTGCGCCGTTTCCGTGGCGAGGAAATCCGGGTCCAGTTCCAGCTTTTCATTCAGGTTGAAGCCGCGGATGTCGAGCACTTCGGCCAGCGGCGCACGGCCGAAATCGACCTTGGCGATCGGTGCGCGGGGATTGATGCGCTTCAGGCGGCGCGTCAGGGCGGCCACGTCGTCTTCACTGACGAGGTCGGTTTTCGACAGCAGCAGCTTGTCGGCAAAGCCCACTTGCCGCTGGGCTTCCTCGTATTCATCGAGTTGCTTCATTGCATGGCGGGCATCGACCACCGTGATGATAGCGTCGAGCATGTAGTGGCTGCCCACTTCCTCATCGACAAAGAAGGTTTGCGCCACGGGGCCGGGATTGGCCAGGCCCGTCGTTTCGATGACGACGCGGTCGAATGCCAGCAGGCCGGCGTCGCGCTTGCGTGCCAGTTCCGTCAGGCCCACGATCAGGTCGCCGCGCACGGTGCAGCAGATGCAGCCGTTGTTCATCTCGATGATGTGTTCGTTGCTGTCCTGCACCAGGATTTCATTGTCGATGTTTTCCTGGCCAAATTCGTTTTCGATCACGGCGATGCGCATGCCATGGTCTTCCTGCAGTATGCGGTTGAGCAAGGTGGTTTTGCCTGCGCCCAGGAAGCCGGTGAGGATGGTGGTTGGAATCAGTGCCATGAAGATGCCTATGCTGTAATCGGTGGTGCCGCCGCGCAAGCGGAAGAATGCGGACGATTATGCCGGAATTTTGCAAAAGCTTGCAAATGCGCGCCGATCCGCTTGATATGGATCAGCCTGGCCAACGGGCGCGGCTGCCTACTTGACCTTGGCGCGCGGGTGCGCCTGGTCGTACACGTGCGCCAGGTGCTGGAAATCGAGGGCCGTGTAGACCTGGGTCGAGGTGATGCTGGAATGGCCCAGCATTTCCTGCACGGCGCGCAAGTCGCCCGACGATTGCAGCACGTGCGAAGCGAATGAGTGGCGCAGCACGTGCGGGTGCACATTCGCGGGAATTTCCGTCGCCAGCGCGTGCGCCTTCAGGCGCAGCTGCAGCACGCGCGGCGAGATGCGCGTGCCGCGCGTGCTTAAAAACAGGGCAGCGCTGCCATCGGCCGCCGGCGGACGCACGGCCAGCCAGGCGGTCAGGGCCACGAGCGCTGCCTTGCCGACGGGCACCTTGCGCATCTTGTTGCCCTTGCCCGTGACGATGACTTCGAAGCTGGCCATGTCGAGCCAGCCCAGCGAGGCGAGTTGGCCGTTCTCGGCCTTGCAGTAATGGGTGTCCAGGCTGGTCAATTCGGACACGCGCAAGCCGCTCGAATACAGCAGTTCGAACATGGCGCGGTTGCACAGCTGCTCCGGCTCGGCTCCGCCTTGCTGGTGTTGCGCGGGCGCCACGAGACGTACGGCGTCATCCACCGACAGGGCTTTGGGTAAGGTTTTGGCCCGCTTGGGGGCGCGGATGCCGTCGACGGGATTGGCGTCGAGGGTGGTCTCGCCGCTGAGCCAGTTGAAGAAGCCCCGCCACGACGACAGCTTGCGGGCGATCGAGCGCGGGTCGAGGCCGCCGGCGTGCAGCTTGGCCGTGTAGCGGCGTACTTCGTTGTGCGCCAGCGCCGTCCACGGCGTATCGCCGCTCAGTTCCAGCAAGGCGCGCAAGTCGCGCCCGTAGGCGTCCAGGGTATGCGGCGACAGCTTGCGCTGCGTGGCCAGCTGCGCCAGGTAGGCGTCGAGCCACTCGGCCTTGCCGCGCGCCGCATTCATGGCGTACTCAGGCAGGCGAGCCGGCGCGCAACGCGGCCAAGGCGGCGCTGGCCGTGGCGCCAATATGCACGAGGAAATCCGTGCCCATGCTCGACGTAAAGCGTTCGCTGTCGGGCGAGCCGAGCACCAGCAAGCCGAAGGTGCCCGTGGTGTTCGGGGCGCGCAGGGCGATCATGACGGTCGATTCGATTTTATCTGCCTGCAACCAGTGCACGGCTTCGAAATCGCGGTTGCTGCCGCAGTACGGTGTTTGCAGGCTGTTGGCGAACATGCGCACGTCGGCCGTCACGTCTTCCGTGAACCAGCCGTCGGCGTGTTCCGGCAGCACTTGCCACAGGCGCAGGCTGACGTAGGGCACGTCGAAATTGCTTTGCAGGGCATCGACCAGCACGCGCGGCATGTCGGCATCGTTGCGCACTTGCAGCATGGCCTGGTTCCAGCCGTGGAACTTGCTGGCGATGTCGCCATTTTCCTCGGCTACACGGCTCAGCTTGGACATGCGCAGCTCGAGCGCCTTGTACTTGTCGCGCATCACTTCCATCTGCCGCTCCTGCAGCGAGATGGTGCGTCCCGTCAGCGGGCTGCTCAGCTTGACCTCACCAAGCAGCGCGGTATGCTCTTCGAAGAAATTCGGGTGCTCGCTCAGGTACTGGGCGACGGTGCTGGAATCGAGTGTGGCGGTCATTGAGAATATCTGTCAGTGAAAGTTGAACGCTTCATTCTAACCGAGAGTGCGGCGGCATAGGCGCAAAGGGCGTGGCGCCGATGCATTTTCCGCACGCCCATGAAAAAAGCGGCATGGTTGCCCATGCCGCTTTGTCTTCCTGGTCAGCTGTCACCCGCGGAGGGTGACAGGCGGGCCATTAGAAGTTGTGGTGTACGCCCAGACCGATGTAGTTGGTCGTACTCGAAACGTTGTCCTTGGTCGAGATGTCCGCGTACYGGTTCGAGATGTCCGCGTACAGGTAGGTGCGCTTCGACAGGTTGTAATCGTAGCCCAGCGATGCCTGCTTGGTTTTGGTCACGCCGTCTGGCGTTTTTTGACCGTAGCCAGCGCGAACCTTGCCTGGGCCGACGTCGTAGTTGGCGCCGAGCAGCCATGCTTTGGTGTCCGTGTTGACGAGCTTGAATTCTTCATCGTTCTGATGCTGGTACGACGCCATCAGTTTCAATTCCGTGATCGGATTGAACGATGCGGCAACCGACCACAGTTTCGCTTCCAGCGCATTGCGCTCGTAAGCGGCCATGGCGGCAAAGCTTGGCGTCGTGTACGTGGCCGAGACCGAATATGTGTACGTGGCCGAGACCATATGGATTCGAACGGCGTAGGCATTGGCGGCATTCGGCGTCAGGTTGCGCACCGTGGCAGCGACGGCAGCGTTGCCATTGGCTTCCTTGGCGGCGACGGTGGCATTGACCTGGAAGCCGCTGAACACTGGCGAGTTGTAGAACACGGCGTTCGAGAAGCGGTTACGCGAGTTGCCGGCCGGGCTCAGCGGATCGCTGGTGTAGGCGGCTACGGTGAGGTCGGTCTGGAAACCGGCTGGCGTAGGCATGCCCGACCATGGTTCGAACGCGGTGCTCGATTCCTGGAAGGCGGTCAGGCCACGGCCCAGGCGCACGGTACCGAAGTTGCCTTGCAGGCCGACGCGGCTTTGACCCTGGAACAGCGGACGGGCGCCATTGCTTTCCAGCGTACCCGTGTCGGATTCATAGCGAATTTCCAGTTGGAAAATAGCTTTCAAGCCATTGCCCAGATCTTCCGTGCCCTTGAAGCCCAGTTTGTTGTTGTCGCGCTTGGTGACCTTGGTGGTATCACCGGTCGACTTGCCCAGGCCAGCATCGATCGTGCCGTAGATTTGGACGGACGACTGCGCTTGTGCGGTTGCGGCAAAGGCGCCGAAGAGTGCGAGGGCAACGAGTGATTTTTTCATGTCTTATTCCCTATTAAAAGTGAGTTCCGTCCGAGATCCGAGCAGATTGAAATGCGCCAACTGCCGCGTTTCGATGAATGAACCTTAATTCGTCGGCGCGCTAGACGTGCGGGATTGGTCAAATATGCGTGAAAAGATTGGTGAAAAGCGGCATAACTGCATGCCCCTGTTGTATTTTTGTAACGCGCGGTTTCTGCCGATCCTGCACCGATGGCACGCGTTCTCCCATCGCCACGGTATCGGCGCCTTGTGATATTGGCATGCCTGGACCGTGAGATTGTTGCGTTGAATCAAGTTCTTGCGGCCGCTTTGGCGGATTTATGACACAAGGACGTTACACTAAGGGACGGCCTGCACTGATGGGCCTGGAGACGACTCACTATTATTAGAATCATTGACTCAATATCGAGAATCGATGGCAAATCGCGAAACATTAGGATTGATCAAGGGGGCGCGTGCGGGCGATGTGGCTTGCCAGCTGGCGTTGGGGCGATTGTATCTGTTTGGACAAGGTGTGCCGCAAAGTCTGCCGACGGCCTTGCACTGGCTGGCGCGGGCGGCCCAGGAGGATAGCCAGGAGGCGTGCTTGCTGATTGGCACGCACGTGCCGTTCGAAGTGGCGCAACCGGCAGCCAAGGCGCTGATCCCGTATTACGCGCAAGCGTTCGATGCTGGTCTGGTGCAGGCGGGCCTGGTGCTGGCGCAACTGGTGCTGGGCAACGCCGCCAGCAGCAGTGAAGCCTTGCGCGCCAAGGCGCGCGTGGCGCTGGACGCGGCCGTACGCGCCGGCTTGCCCGATGCGCAATGGTTGCTATCCCTGCAAGAACGGTCATCGGCAACACCCGGGCGTGACAGCAGCGTGGCTGGCGAACAAGTCTTCGATGGCGACGCGCCGCTGTACGCCTGGCTGGAGCAGGCGTGGAGCCAAGGCAACCATGCGGGTTTCCTGTCGCAAGGCTTGCCGCTGGCGCGCGAGTTGCTGCAGCGCCAGGCGGCGGCCGGTACGCGCACGATCGCCCTCGACGCGCAACAGGTGCTGTTGCTGTCGCGCTGCGCCCAGGCATTGGCGCCTGGCGGCGATGCCGAAGGGTGGCAGTGCTGTGAGCTGGCCGCGCATGGCGGCGACCGCACGGCGCAGCTGGAGCTGGGGCTCGGCTATGCACGCATGGATGCGCATGGCCAGCGCCTGGCCACGCGCAATGGCGCAGCCAATTTCAAGCGTGCCGTGCGCTGGCTGACGCAGGCGGGCGAGCAGGGACTGGCCGAAGCCTGGTTCGTGCTGTCGCGTATCTACACGAAACCGGAATTTTCCCAGCGCAATGTGGTCGAAGCCCATTTCTGCCTGGAGCGGGCCGCCGACCTGGGGCATGGCCCGGCCCAGCTCGAATGCGGCATGCATGCGTGGCGCAATCGCCGCGACGGCGTCAACAACGATGTGCGTGCCGCGTACTGGCTGCTGCAGGCGCAGGCGCAAGGCAGCAGTGAAGCGGAAGCGGCACTGGCGAAAATCGCGCCGCAAGGCGAACCCGGCGACTGGGGCCAGTGCACCGCCATGCATGCGCATGGACAACTGCGCCAGTTGGGCCAGAGCCACCCCTTGCTGGCGGCGCGCCTGGAACTGGCGCGCTGCTTTCATCTGTCGCGTGCCGAGGCGCTGTTGCTCGATATCCATGCGGCCGACCAGGGGCATTGTCTGTTGATCGATATCAGCGCCGCGCATGGGCGCGGCAAGCGGCGCCTCGTGCTGATCCGCACGGCGCAGGAGCGCCAGTTGCTCGATCAGGTGGTGCGCCTGTTTGAGCGCGTCGATTGCGGCGTGGCGGGACCGGAAGGCAATTACCGGCAGCGCCTGTACCGCCTGAAATGTTACCTGGCCGAATTTGATGTCGCGCAGGAACAGCAGTTCCTGGCGGCATGATACAGCGTTGATTACAGCTCGATCGTGCCTTCGAACACGGTCACGGCTGGACCCGTCATCAGGACGGGATGGCCGGGGCCTTGCCAGGCGATCGACAGTTCGCCGCCGCGCGCGCTGATGCGCACGGGGGAATCGAGCAAGCCGCGACGGATGCCGGCCACGGCGGCGGCGCAGGCGCCCGTGCCGCACGCCAGTGTTTCACCGGCGCCCCGCTCAAACACGCGCAATTTCACGTGCTGGCGGTCGACGATCTGCATGTAGCCGGCGTTGACCCGGCGGGGAAAGCGCGGATGGTGCTCGATGCGCGGCCCGATCAGTTCCAGGTCTTGCGCATCGACATCGCCGACCACTTGCACGGCGTGCGGGTTGCCCATCGACACGACGGACACCAGCACGGGCGAGGTTTGGCCCGTCAAGGCCAGGTCCAGCGGCCACAGCAGATCGGTGCCTTCGGCCACGCCCGTCAAGCCAGCCTCATCAAACGGCACCAGCGCGGGTTCGAGCACGGGCGCGCCCATGTCGACCGTGATGCTGCCATCGAGTTCCAGGCGCGGCGCGATGACGCCGGCCATGGTTTCCACGCGGATGCTGGCCTTGTTCGACAAGCCTTTTTCGCTGACGAACTTGACGAAGGCGCGCGCGCCGTTGCCGCATTGCTCGACTTCGCCGCCATCGTTGTTATAGATGCGGTAGCGGAAGTCGCAGCCGGGCAGGCGCGACTTTTCCACCACGAGGATCTGGTCGGCGCCGATGCCGAAACGGCGGTCGGCCAGGCGTTGCCACTGGGCCGGCGTGAAGTTGATGTCCTGGTTGATGGCGTCGATGACGATGAAGTCATTGCCGGCGCCATGCATTTTCGTAAAGTGGAGTTTCATGGTCTGCCGTATCACTTGTGCTGGTTATAGAACGACGCTTCGCCTTCCGGACGCGTCTTGAAGCGTTTATGGGTCCAGAAATACTCGGCCGGCGCTTCGCGCACGCGCTCCTCGATGAATTCGTTCATGCGGCGCGTGGCGGCCGTGATGTCGTCGCCCGGATAATCGTCCCACGCCGGATAGTAGGTCACTTGCCAGCCCTGGTAGTTGGGCAGGAAGGTGGCGATGACGGGAATCACCTGCGCCTTGGCGGCCAGCGCCAGGCGCGCCGTGGCCGTCAGGGTGGCGGCGGGCACGCCGAAGAAGGGTACGAATTCCGCATCCTTTTCGCCGAAATCCATGTCCGGCAGCATGAAATACGGCAAGCCGTCGCGCAGCGCGCGCAAAATCGTCTTGATGCCGTCCTGGCGCGTAAACAGCTTGGGTGGCTTGAAGCGGGAACGGCCGTTGCGCAAAGCCTGGTCGAAGGCGGCGTTCTTTTGCTGCACATACATCGATGAAGCGGAAATTTCCATGGCCGTGGCGGCGCCGGCCACGTCGAGACAGACGAAATGCGGACACAGCAGGATGGTGGGCTTGGCCGCGATCTGCTGGCCCGGGAAGGCGGGCACCTTTTTGATCAAGCGGTTCAGGCGCGCTTCCGACGACCACCACAGGATGCTGCGTTCCCACACGCTGCGCGAATACGCCTGGAAATGCTGGCGCGCCAGCGCCACGCGCTGTTGTTCCGTCAATTCCGGCATGCACAGGCGCAGATTCGTCAGGGCGATCTTGCGCCGCGTGGGCATGGCGATGAACAGCACGCTGCCTACGGCCACGCCGAAGCGGCCGAGAATGGGTAAAGGCAGCCAGTGCAGCAGCCACATGAAGGCGATCAGCAGTCTCATGCCTGCTCCCCGGCGGCATCGGACGTGGCGGGCGTGGGCGGCGGTGCGCCGCGCGGCACTTTATAGCGGTTGTAGCTCCACAGGTATTGCGACGGGCTGCGCGCGATCAATTGCTCCATGGCCGCATTGATGGTGCGTGCCTGTTCGGCCGAGGTGCTGTCGAGCGACTCGGTGAACGGCACGAAATGCACGACATAGCCGCGCCCGCCCGGCAGGCGTTCCGCGTAGGTGATGATGACTTCGGCGCCGCCCATCTGCGCCAGCTTGGCCGGCAGGGTCATGGTGTAGGCGGGACGGCCGAAGAAATCGGCCCACACGCCTTCGCCCTCTTGCGGCACCTGGTCGGGCAGCAGGCCGATCGGTTGTCCCTTTTTCAGGCATTTGGCAAAGATGCGCACGCCCGACATATTGGCCGGCGCCAGCATCAGGTTTTCGCGCGCGCGGGCCCCTTCGATCAGCGGTTTCAAAGCGGCGCGCTTGGGCGGGCGGTACATCACGGTGAGCGGCGTGCGCAGCGCTATTTGCTGGGCGACGATTTCAAAGCAGCCCAGGTGCGGCGTCAGGAAGACGATGCCGCGGCCATGCTGCAACGCTTTTTCCACCAGTTCCCAGTTTTCCACCGTCGCATGGCGCGCTACGCGCTCGGCCGGCGCGCACCAGATGAACGGTAATTCCAGCACGCTCTTGCCCGCTTCAGCCACGGCCGTGTGCAAGTGTTGCGAAAACCCCGCACCTTGCATGTTCTCGCGCATGCGGCGGCGGTAGGACGGGGAAATGGCGTAAATCACCCAGCCGAGCGCAGCGCCCAGGCCATGCAGGACGGGCAGGGGAAAGATGGACAGGAAGCGAAAAATTGGGACTAACATGTATAAGCGGTTTCCAGGAATGGCGTGTTGCCGTGCCAAAATTTTTTAAGAAGCGTAAAATACCACGTATGCAGTAACCGCTGAGTTAATAGACAACTTGCGAAGCGGAATATAAATATCGCTAAAGCGTCGCAGGCAAAATCCTCTTTACTGCGACAGAACATTCACATAGTAAACAGGAGCTTGCAATGTCAAACGATTATCTCTTCACTTCCGAATCCGTTTCGGAAGGCCATCCGGACAAGGTTGCCGATCAAATTTCCGACGCCATCCTTGATGCCATCCTGACCCAGGATCCAGCCGCCCGCGTGGCTGCCGAAACCCTGTGCAACACGGGTCTGGTGGTGCTGGCTGGCGAGATTACCACTCACGCCAATGTGGATTATATTCAAGTTGCGCGCGAAACCATCAAACGCATCGGCTACGACAACACGGAATACGGCATCGACTACAAGGGTTGCGCCGTGCTGGTGGCCTATGACAAGCAGTCGCCGGACATCGCGCAAGGCGTCGATGAAGGTGCAGGCATTGACCTGGATCAAGGCGCTGGCGATCAGGGCTTGATGTTCGGCTACGCCTGCGATGAAACGGCCGAGCTGATGCCCGCCGCCATCCACTATGCGCACCGCCTGGTCGAGCGCCAGTCGCAGCTGCGCAAGGATGGCCGTTTGCCATGGCTGCGTCCGGATGCAAAATCGCAAGTGACCCTGCGCTACGTCGATGGCCGTCCCGTCGGCGTGCACACCGTCGTGCTGTCGACCCAGCATGCGCCGGAAATCTCGCACAAGCAGATCGAAGAAGCCGTCATCGAAGAAATCATCAAGCCGATCCTGCCGCGCGAATGGCTGACGGACACGAAATTCCTCGTCAACCCGACGGGCCGTTTCGTCATCGGCGGTCCGCAAGGCGATTGCGGCTTGACCGGCCGCAAGATCATCGTCGACACCTACGGCGGCGCAGCCCCGCACGGCGGTGGTGCGTTCTCGGGCAAGGATCCATCGAAAGTCGACCGTTCGGCAGCCTACGCGGCCCGTTACGTGGCGAAAAACATCGTCGCAGCCGGCCTGGCGCGTCAATGCCAGGTGCAGGTCAGCTACGCCATCGGCGTGGCCAAGCCGATCAACATCACCGTCTACACGGAAGGCACGGGCGTGATTCCTGACGCGGAAATCGCCAAGCTGGTGCTGGCGCACTTCGATTTGCGTCCAAAAGGCATCGTGCAAATGCTCGACCTGCTGCGCCCGATCTACCAGAAGAGCGCCGCCTACGGCCATTTCGGCCGCGAAGAGCCGGAATTCACGTGGGAGCGCACGGACAAGGTCGCCCTGCTGCGCGACGCCGCCGGCCTGAAGTAATCTAGTCGAACTTGCAAGAAAAGCGCCCCGGCCTTTAGGTCGTGGGCGCTTTTTTTATGTGTTGTTACATGGCAATGTATGGCGAACAAGCTGGCGCGGCAGCCTTGACAATGTTAAAATCCCCCGTCCGAGGAGCGTTGCGACGAAGAAATTCGCCAGGCTCGGAATATCCTGCAACTGCGCTCACGTACCTTTTTCAACTGAAAGGAGGGCGTGATGAACGCCGTACTCAAATCGCAACACGACTACACCATCGCCGATATCACCTTGGCCGCATGGGGCGACAAAGAAATCAAGATTGCTGAAACGGAAATGCCTGGCCTGATGGCCATCCGCGAAGAATTCGCGGCAGCGCAGCCTCTGAAAGGCGCGCGCATCACCGGTTCCATCCACATGACCATCCAGACGGCCGTGCTGATCCAGACCCTGGAAGCACTGGGCGCGCAAGTGCGTTGGGCATCGTGCAACATTTACTCCACGCAAGATCACGCCGCTGCCGCCATCGCTGCCGCCGGCACGCCTGTGTTCGCCGTCAAGGGCGAGTCGCTCGACGACTACTGGGAATACACGCACCGCATCTTCGAATGGCCGAACGTGGACGGCAAGGCTGTCTACTCGAACATGATCCTCGACGATGGCGGCGATGCCACCCTGCTGCTGCACCTGGGCGTGCGCGCGGAAACCGACCTGTCGGTACTGGCCAATCCCGGTTCGGACGAAGAAATCTGCCTCTTCAACTCGATCAAGAAGCACTTGCTGGCCGACCCGACCTGGTACTCGAAGCGTCTGCCTGAAATCCTCGGCGTGACGGAAGAAACGACGACCGGCGTGCACCGTCTGTATCAGATGCACAAGGAAGGCAAGCTGGCTTTCCCTGCGATCAACGTGAACGATTCCGTCACGAAATCGAAATTCGACAACCTGTATGGCTGCCGCGAATCCCTGGTCGACGGCATCAAGCGCGCCACCGACGTGATGATCGCCGGCAAAGTGGCCGTTATCGCCGGTTACGGTGATGTCGGCAAGGGTTCGGCCCAAGCCATGCGCGCCCTGTCGGCGCAAGTATGGGTGACGGAAGTCGATCCGATCTGCGCACTGCAGGCGGCGATGGAAGGCTACCGCGTCGTGACCATGGATTACGCCTGCGAACACGGCGACATCTTTGTCACTTGCACGGGCAACTATCACATCCTCACGCACGATCACCTGACGCGCATGAAAGACCAGGCCATCGTCTGCAACATTGGCCACTTTGACAATGAAATCGACGTCGCTTCGTTGAAACAATACGAGTGGGAAAACATCAAGCCGCAAGTCGACCACATCATCTTCCCGTCGGGCCGCCGCATCATCCTGCTGGCCGAAGGCCGCCTGGTCAACCTCGGTTGCGGCACGGGCCACCCGTCGTACGTGATGAGCTCGTCGTTCGCCAACCAGACGATCGCCCAGATCGAACTGTACGCGAACACGGCCAACTATCCGGTCGGCGTGTACACCCTGCCAAAACACCTGGACGAAAAAGTCGCCCGCCTGCAACTCAAAAAGTTGAATGCGCAGCTGACGGAACTGACGCAAGAGCAAGCCGACTACATTGGCGTGCGCACGGAAGGTCCTTATAAACCTGAACACTACCGTTACTAAGATGGTTGCCTCATGAACCTACTGCGCGGCGCGGGGCGCGGCCGGCGATGCTCACTGTGCTAAAGCACAGCTGCGCTTCTCGGCCACGCCGCGCATCCGCTCGCTACGGTTCCTGAGGCAACAAGACTGATCGGTATATCTTTTGTGCCGGCTGTTGCCGGCCTGACCTACTTTGACAGGCTAGAGAAATGCGCTTGCTACTGATTTGGGTTACCAATCGGGCAGCCCTGTTTGCCGTCCCCTACCTGATGCACTCGGTGACGATGAGCAGCGGCTGGACCGCGCTGCTGGCCGCTGCCGTGCTGGGGCTGGTCAATGCGCTGATCCGTCCTTTGCTGATCCTGCTGACCCTGCCCGTGACGTTCCTGTCGCTGGGCCTGTTCATTTTCATCATCAACGGCTTCATGTTCTGGCTGGTGGCGCAGGTGATCGATGGTTTCCATGTCGCCAGTTTCTGGTCGGCCGTGGGTGGTGCATTGCTGTACAGCGTCATTTCCTGGGCCCTGTCGACCTTACTTTTGAGTAATGACGATGGAAAAGCATAATTTCAGTATTGAGTTTTTCCCGCCGAAAACCCCGGAAGGGGCGGAAAAGCTGCGCGCCACGCGTGTCAAGTTGTCTGAGTTGCATCCGAAGTATTTCTCGGTGACGTTTGGCGCCGGCGGTACCACGCAGCAAGGTACCCTGGACACCGTGCGCGAGATCCTGGCGGCCGGCGAACAGGCCGCACCGCATCTGTCGTGCGTCGGTGGCTCGCGCGAATCGATCCGCGCCGTGCTGGCCGACTTCAAGGCGGCCGGCGTGCAGCGTATCGTCGCCTTGCGCGGCGACTTGCCCAGCGGCTATGGCGCTTCGGGCGAGTTTCGCTACGCCAACGAGTTGGTAGAATTCATCCGCGCCGAGACGGGCGACCATTTCCATATCGAAGTGGCCGCCTATCCGGAAGTGCACCCGCAAGCCCGTTCGCCGCAGGATGACCTGAACGCGTTCGCGCGCAAGGTGCAGGCTGGCGCGAATGCGGCCATCACCCAGTACTTCTACAATGCCGACGCGTATTTCCAGTTTGTCGAGCAGACGCAGAAGATGGGCATCAACGTGCCCATCGTGGCCGGCATCATGCCGATCACGAACTACACGCAGCTGATGCGCTTTTCGGACATGTGCGGCGCGGAAATTCCACGCTGGGTGCGTCTGAAACTGGCCAGCTTCGGCGACGATAGCGCGTCCATCAAGGCGTTTGGCCTGGACGTGGTGACGGGCTTGTGCGAACGTTTGCTGGAAGGCGGCGCACCAGGCTTGCATTTCTATAGCATGAACCAGGCGACGCCCACGACCGCACTGTGGCAGCGCCTGGTGAAATAAACCGTCCTGACTCGTCAGTACAGATCGCCCTCGGTTACGACGTAATCGAGGGCGATGTCGTATGTGCCGCTGGCAAAGATGGCTTTCAGGCAGCCGTAGGCCACGCCCACGGTGCACGGCCGCGGCGCATGTTCCAGGGTGCGGTCGTAATACCCGCCGCCATAGCCGAGCCGGTAACGTTCCGTATTAAAACCCAGGCAGGGCACAAGCAGGGTGGCGGGCGCCGGGCGCAGGCGCAACCGGGCCGGCACGGCCACGCCCATGCCATCCTTGACCATGGGCTCGCCCGGCGTCCAGGTGGAAAAGGCCAGCGGTGCATGTTTTTCCAGCACCACGGGCAGACTGAGCGCCACGCCGCGCGCGGCCAGCTGCGCATACGCGCCGTGCAAGTCCGGCTCGCCATGCAGGGGCCAGTACACGCCCAGTTCCTTGACGTTTTCCTGTGCGCACCAGTCCAGCAGGCGTTGCGCGATGGCCGCATCCCACCCCGCGCGCGTGGCGTCGGGCAAGGCGCGCCGGGCCGCCAGCAAGGCTTTGCGCAAGCCGGCTTTTTCCTGTGGCGCAATGGGTGGCCGTGTAGCCGGATCGCATGTTATTCTAGGGTCGCTATTCATATCACCATCAAGTTAAGATTGAGAGTCGTACATTGATTTCCCCACTGAAATGGATTGCCGGCACGATGCTGTGTGTTGCATCGGCCTTGTCTCCCCTGGCCGCCCTGGCCCAGGTTTCCACCACCGTATCCCCAGCCGCCCCCGACACGCGCAGCGAGGACGATGCCTTCCTGCTGCTGCGCGACGCCGCGCGCAAGGATGATGTCGAAAAAGCCGACTTCTATGCGGGGCGCCTGACGAATTACCAGATTCCATCGTATGTTGACTATTATCGGCTGAAACCGCGCATCAAACTGCTGACCGAGGCGCAATTTCGCGATTACCTGAACCGCTACAAGGGCAGCGCCATCGCCGACCGTTTCCGCAACGACTGGCTGCTGGAGCTGGGCCGCAAGCGCGACTGGGTCGTGTTCGATGAACAATACCCGCAATTCGCCCTCGACGACGACACCCAGCTCAAGTGCTACGCGCTGATGTCGCGCGCCGCCAAGGGACAGAACGTGGCGCCCGAGGCGCGCAACTTGCTGGTGTCTCCGCCCGGCTATGGCGAAGCGTGCGGCAGCCTGATCGCGGCATTGGCGCAAAATGGCCAGTTCGACACGAACGACCTGTGGGCGCAGATCCGCCTGGCGGGCCAGACCAACGCCACGGGCCCGGCGCGCCGTATCGCGCTGCTGCTGGGCGCGTCCGACGCGAAGATGGCGCAAGCGATCGACTTGCCGGCGCTGGTGCTGGCCAAGGGCGCGGGTCTAAGTCGCGCCGACCACGAGATGTATCTGGTGGCCGTGGGCCGCATGGCGAAAAGCACCTTGAAGCTGGGCGTCGTGGCTTTGCAAAAGGCGAGTGCGCAGCTGACGCCGCAGGAACAGGCCATCGGCTGGGCCAGCCTGGCCCTGCAAGCGTCGTATTCGCTGGCGCCGGAAGCGTTTGAATATTGGCAAAAAACCAATGGCGCGCCATTGACCCTGGAACAGATGCAGTGGAAGGCGCGTATTGCCTTGCGCGAAGGCAATTGGCCCGTGGTGAAGTCGTCCATCCAGGCCATGCCGGCGTCCTTGCGCGCCGATCCGACCTGGGTCTACTGGCTGGCGCGCGCGCAGCAGGCGGAAACGCCGGGCCGCCCGAACGCGCAGGCGGACGCCCTGTACCGCACGATTGCCGAGCAATCGAATTTCTACGGCTTGCTGGCCAATGAAGAACTGGGCAACCACCTGGTGCTGCCGCCGCCGGGCCAGCCCATCACGCCGGCGGAAATCGCCGCCATGGCCGCCAATCCGGGTTTGCAGCGCGCGCTGAAATTCTTCAACATGCGCTTGCGCTTCGAAGGCACGCGCGAATGGAACTGGGAATTGCGTTCGATGACGGACCGCCAGCATCTGGCGGCCGCGGAATTTGCGCGCCAGAACAATGTGCTCGACCGCATGGTCAACACCTCGGACCGCACGCGCCTGGAAGTGGACTATACGCAGCGCTACCCGACGCCGCACGACGACGTCATGCACCCGGCCACGCAAACCCTCGGTCTCGACAAAGCCTGGGTGTATGGCTTGATCCGCCAGGAATCGCGCTTCATCATGGATGCACAGTCGCACGTGGGCGCGTCCGGCCTGATGCAGGTGATGCCGTCGACGGCCCGTTATGTGGCCAAGAAGATCGGCCTCACCGATTTCGTCACGGAAACCTTGAGCGATGTGCGCACCAACGTCTTGCTGGGCACGAATTACCTGAACATGGTGCTTGGCGGTCTCGACGGTTCGCAGGTGCTGGCCAGCGCCGCCTACAATGCGGGACCGGGGCGCTTGCGCATCTGGCGCGCCACCATGACCCGTCCGCTGGAAGGCGCCGTCTTTGCCGAGATCATTCCGTACACGGAAACGCGCGGCTACGTGAAAAACGTGATGGCCAACGCCACGTATTACGCGGCCCTGTTCGAGAAGAGCCCGCAATCCCTGAAAGCGCGCCTGGGTACCGTCGGGCCGAAAAACAGCGTCATCGCGGCCGACTTGCCCTCATCCAACTAAAGATACCCGACCATGCAAACGACCATCCTTGATCCCAGCCTGACGCAGACCCTGGCCGCCGCGCGCGAGCCGGGCCTGACCCTCATCATCGGTAACAAGAATTACTCATCGTGGTCGATGCGTCCGTGGGTGGCCATGACGGCGTTCGGCATCCCGTTCCAGGAAGTGCGCGTGCTGCTCGACCAGAGCGACACGACGACCAAAATTGCCGAGTATTCGGCCTGCGGCCGGGTTCCCGTGCTGCTGGCGGGCGAGATCACGATCTGGGACAGCCTGGCCATTTGCGAATACCTGGCCGAGCAGTTCCCTGACAAACACATGTGGCCGCAAGACGTGGCCGCACGCGCCATGGCGCGCTGTGTTTGCGCGGAAATGCACTCGGGCTTCACGGGCTTGCGCACGGACATGTCGATGAATATCAAGGCCAAGTTGCCGGGACGTGGCCGCACGGCTGCCGCGCAGGCGGACATCGGCCGCGTCAGCGAAATATGGGAAGAGTGTTTATCGCGTTTTGGCCACCACCAGTTCCTGTTCGGCGACTTTTCCATCGCCGATGCGTACTTTGCTCCCGTCGTCATGCGTTTCCGCACGTATGGCGTGAGCCTGGCGCCGGCCCTGAACGCGTATTGCGAGCGCGTGCAGGCGCACCCGGCCGTGGCCCGCTGGATCACGGAAGCGCTGGCGGAGACGGAAACGGCGCCCAAGCACGACGCGGAACTGCCTGATTAAGAAAAGAATGTTATGAAGATATACACGGTCGGTGGCGCGGTGCGCGACCAACTGCTGGGCTTGCCCGTGAAAGACCACGACCACGTCGTCGTCGGCGCCACGCCGGACGACATGCTGCGCCGGGGCTTCCGGCCCGTGGGCAAGGATTTTCCCGTCTTCCTGCACCCGAAGACGCAGGAAGAATACGCGCTGGCCCGCACGGAACGCAAGACTGCCCCCGGCTACCGGGGCTTTGTCTTCCACACGGCGCCCGACGTCACCCTGGAAGAAGACCTGGTGCGCCGTGATCTGACCATCAACGCCATCGCGCAGGCCGAGGACGGCAGCCTGACCGACCCGTTCGGCGGCATTGACGATATTCAAAACAAAGTGTTCCGCCACGTCTCCGATGCGTTCGGCGAAGACCCCGTGCGCATCTTGCGCCTGGCCCGCTTTGCCGCCCGTTTCGATACTTTTACGGTGGCGCCCGCCACCATGGCCCTCATGCGTCAAATGGTGCTGGACGGCGAAGTGGACGCCCTGGTGGCCGAGCGCGTGTGGCAGGAGGTGGCGAAAGGATTGATGGAAGCGCGGCCGTCGCGCATGCTGACGGTGTTGCACGAGTGCGGCGCCCTGGCGCGCATCCTGCCGGAATTGGCAATCAACGACCATCTGCTGCACGTGATCGACAGGGCGGCGGGCGCGGGCCACGCACTGTGCGTGCGCTTTGCCGTGCTGATGCTGGCCGTGCCGCTTGAGCAGATCAATGCGCTCAGCGAGCGCCTGCGCGTGCCCAACGATTGCCGCGAGCTGGCCGTGATGGCGGCGCGCGAGCAGGCCGTCGTCGCCGGTGCGCTGGCCTTGAGCGCCGAGGAACTGGTGCGCTTGTGCGAACGCTGCGACGGACTGCGCAAGCCGCAGCGCTTCGTGCAGATGCTGGACGCCATCGCCTGCGACGTGCAGGCCCAGAATCCGGCGTTCCCCCAGTCCGCCTGGCTGCAAGCCATGCTGGCGGCCGTGCGCGGCGTCGATGCGGGCGCGCTGGCACAAGCCTGCGCACACGAACCGAAGCGCATTCCCGAGCTCATCCATGCGGCGCGGGTCGAAGCCGTCACGAACGCGATCAGCGGCACGGAGCTGCCATGACCCTGCCCAAATTGTTCCAGAACCCGTTTCGCCGCTGGCTCAGCCGTAGCGGCGGCGGGCGTCCGACCGTGCTCGTCAAGCAATTGCATGAGCGCGACCGGCGCCGCATGATGAAGCATTTCCTGAATCTGGAGAAAAGCGACCGCCTGCTGCGCTTCGGCAGCGCCTTGCCCGATGAGCTCGTTGCCCAGTACGTGCAAAAGATGGATTTCTCGCGCGACATGGTCTACGGCGTCTACAATAGCCTGTTCAAGCTGGTGGGCGTGGGGCATCTGGCGTTCGCGCCGAAGGACACGTCGCCGGCGAAAAGCGTGGTGACGGACAAGGAGCAGGTGGCCGAGTTTGGCGTGTCCGTATCGAAATCCATGCGCGGCATGGGCGTGGGCTCGAAACTGTTCGAGCGGGCGGCAATTCACTGCCGCAACAACGATGTCGATACCCTGTACATGCATTGTTTGTCGTCCAACAAGACGATGATGCATATCGCCAAGAAGGCGGGCATGGAAATCCAGCGCGACTATGGCGAAGCCGATGCCTATCTGAAACTGTTGCCGCCGAATCCGAGCAGCATGCTGCAGGAAGCCGTGCAGGAGCAGTTCGCCATGTTCGACTACACGTTCAAGGCGAATGCGCGCGCCGCGTTCAAATTGTGGGACCGCTTGCCAGGGCGCAAGAAGAAGCCCGGGCCGCCGTCACCGCCGTCACAATAAGGGCAGGGCCGTTGTATCCTTGATGCGCTGCAAGGCAAAGCTCGACTTCACGTCCAGTACGGCCGGGTGGCGCAGCAGGGTCGCCATCATGAAGCGCGAAAAGTGCTCCATGTCTTCCACGTGCACGCGCAGCAGGTAATCCATTTCGCCCGTCATCGCATAGCAGGCCACCACTTCCGGCCATTGCGCCACCGCCACGGCGAAGTCGGCGCGCGGCGACGTGTTCGTCACCAGATTCGGCGCCAGCACTCTTGCCGTGCTGTGCGCGGTGGCGTCGCTGTGCTTTTCCAGCCGCACGTTGACATAAGCCAATAGCCCCAGGCCGATCTTTTCCGGGTCCAGCAAGGCCACGTACTGGCGGATCACGCCCGCTTCTTCCAGCCGTTTGACGCGGCGCAAGCATGGCGACGGCGACAGGCTGACTTGCTCGGCCACGTCCTGATTCGACAGGCGGCCATCGGCCTGCAGGACGGCGAGGATCTTGCGGTCCGTTTTATCCAGCGTAATTTTGCTCATGCTTCCTCCGGCGGTTCTTGTTTCACGCAATATTATTGCGCAAATCATGGATGTTCGGGAGATCTTTGGCATTTAATGCCCCAGACCCGCGCCTATACTGTGCGCTACTTCTTGGAGGAGACATCATGCAATTTCAGCCTTGGGATAACCCGATGGGTACCGATGGTTTCGAGTTCGTCGAGTATGCAGCACCAGACCCAAAAGCATTGGGCAAGCTGTTCGAGAACATGGGATTCACGGCCATCGCGCGCCACCGCCACAAGGATGTGACCCTGTACCGTCAGGGCGACATCAATTTCATCATCAATGCCGAACAAGATTCGTTCGCGCAGCGTTTTGCCCGCCATCACGGCCCGTCCGTGTGCGCCATCGCCATCCGCGTCGACGACGCAGCCTTCGTGTACCGCCGCGCGCTGGAACTGGGTGCCTGGGGTTTCGACAATAAAACAGGCCCGATGGAACTGAATATCCCCGCCATCAAGGGCGTGGGCGATTCCCTGCTGTACTTCGTCGACCGCTGGCGCGGCAAGGGCGCCGACAAGCCGGACGCGGCCGCTCCGGGCGGCATTGGCGACATCAGCATCTATGACGTCGACTTCGTCGCCATTCCCGGCGCCGTCGCCAACCCGGTTGGCCATGGCCTGACCTATATCGACCACCTGACGCACAATGTGCATCGTGGCCGCATGAAGGAATGGGCGAATTTCTATGAAAGCCTGTTCAACTTCCGCGAAGTGCGCTACTTCGACATCGAAGGCAAGCATACTGGTCTGAAGTCGAAAGCCATGACTTCGCCGTGCGGCAAGATCCGCATCCCGATCAATGAATCGTCGGACGACAAGTCGCAGATCGCCGAATACCTGGACCAGTACCACGGCGAAGGCATCCAGCATATCGCCTTGGGTACGGACAATATCTACGCTTCCGTGCAAGGCATGCGCGATACTGGTATCGATTTCCAGGACACGATTGAAACGTACTATGAGCTGGTCAATCGCCGCCTGCCGAACCATGGCGAGCAGCTGGAAGAACTGCGCCGTCTGCGCATCCTGATCGATGGCCACAGCACGGAAAACGAACGCGAACTGCTGCTGCAGATCTTCACGCAGACGGTGATCGGCCCGATCTTCTTCGAGATCATCCAGCGCAAGGGCGACCAGGGCTTCGGCGAAGGCAACTTCCGCGCCCTGTTCGAATCGATCGAGCTGGACCAGATCAAGCGCGGCGTATTGAAAGATACGAGCTTGGCGTAAGCCCGACATGCCCGCAAAAAGAAGCACTAAAAAGCAGCAAAAGGTACGAACGCAGGAGTGCAGTGCAGCAAAAGAACTGCGCGCCTTCCTGTGGTAGTCTACGACAAACAAGTCATTTTTCCGCACCGGCATTGCCCACAAAGCGCGGCCGGTACGTGTGAGTTCAACCGACTTTGCACGCGTAGCACAGAGAATAATGGAGACAAGTAATGAATGCACCAATCAAGGGCTCGAGTCTTGAGCCGGGCGCGCACGCGTCCGACATTTCCCTGAACGACAAATACACTTTGGAGCGTGGCCGCGCCTTCATGACGGGCACGCAAGCGCTGATCCGCCTGCCCATGCTGCAGCGCGAGCGCGACCTGAAGGCTGGCCTGAATACGGCCGGCTACATCACCGGTTACCGCGGTTCGCCTGTGACGTCCGTCGACATGACGGCGATCAAGGCCAAAAAATATCTCGATGAACACCACGTCAAATTCCACCCGGGCCTGAACGAAGACCTGGCCGCCACGGCCGTCTGGGGCACGCAGCAAACGAATCTGTTCGAAGATGCGAAATACGACGGCGTGTTCGGCATGTGGTACGGCAAGGGCCCCGGCGTCGACCGCTGCGGCGACGTGTTCAAGCATGCGAACAATGCCGGTTCCGCCAAGCACGGCGGCGTGCTGGTGCTGGCCGGCGACGACCATGCGGCCAAATCCTCGTCCACGGCGCACCAGTCCGACCATATCCTGAACGCCTGCGGCATTCCCGTGCTGTACCCGTCGTCGGTGCAGGAATACATCGACTATGGCTTGCATGCGTGGGCCATGAGCCGCTACACGGGCTTGTGGGTGTCGATGAAATGCGTGACCGACATCATCGAATCGGGCGCCGCCGTCGATTTCGACCCGGACCGCGTGCAGATCACCTTGCCGACCGACTTCGAGATGCCGGCCGGTGGCCTGAACATCCGCTGGCCCGACACGGTGCTGGAACAAGAAGTGCGCATGAACAGCTACAAATGGTATGCGGCGCTGGCCTATGCGCGTGCCAACAAGCTCAATAAAATCATCTGGGACAGCCCGAAAGCGCGCATCGGCATCATCACGGCCGGCAAATCGTACCTGGACACGCGTCAGGCGCTGGCCGACCTCGGCATCGACGAGCAGACGGCGTCCGACATCGGCATCCGCCTGTACAAGATCGGCATGACATGGCCGCTGGAAGCGGACGGCGTGCACGAATTCGCCAAGGGCCTCGACGAGATCCTCGTGGTGGAAGAAAAGCGGCAAATCCTCGAATATGCGCTGAAGGAAGAACTGTACAACCTGAAGGATGGCGAGCGTCCGCGCGTGGTCGGCAAGTTCGACGACACGGGCGAATGGAGCAACCAGAAAGGCACCGGCCACGGCGACTGGCTGCTGCCGGCCACGTATGAGCTGAACCCGGCCATGATCGCCCGCGCCATTGCCAGCCGCATTTCGCGCTACTACGCGGGCCACCCGGTCGAGCAGCGCGTGAAGGAACGTATCGCCTACCTGGAAGCCAAAGAGAATGTGCTCAAAGCGATCAGCGTGAAACCCGATCCGCAGAAGGACCGCACGCCGTTCTTCTGCTCCGGCTGCCCGCACAACAGTTCCACGAAAGTGCCGGAAGGCTCGCGCGCGCTGGCCGGCATCGGCTGCCACTACATGGTGCTGTGGATGGACCGTGAAACGTCGACGTTTACCCACATGGGCGCCGAAGGCGTGACTTGGGTGGGGCAGGCGCCTTTCACGAACGAGAAGCACGTGTTTACCAACCTTGGCGACGGCACGTATTTCCACTCGGGCATCCTGGCCATCCGCGCGGCCGTCTCGGCCAAGGTGAACATCACGTATAAAATTCTGTTCAACGATGCGGTGGCGATGACGGGCGGCCAGGAATTCGATGGCCCCCTGTCGCCAGCCATTATCTCTCGCCAGATCGCCGCCGAAGGCGTCGGTCCCATCATCGTCGTCACGGACGAACCGGAAAAATACCCGGACGATTACGCCTGGGCCGAAGGCGTCACCGTGCGCCACCGTTCGGAGCTGATGGACGTGCAGCGCGAACTGCGCGACATGCCCGGCGTGTCCGCCATGATCTACGACCAGACCTGCGCCTCGGAAAAACGCCGCCGCCGGAAACGCAATGAATACCCGGACCCGGCCAAGCGTGCCGTCATCAACGAAGCCGTCTGCGAAGGCTGCGGCGACTGTTCCGTGCAATCGAACTGCCTTTCGGTGGAACCGCTGGAAACGGAACTGGGGCGCAAGCGCCAGATCAACCAGTCGTCCTGCAACAAGGATTTTTCGTGCACGACGGGTTTCTGCCCCAGTTTCGTGACGGTGGAAGGCGGCGGCTTGAAAAAGCCGAAGAAGGCAGCTGCCGCCGACAAGGATGCGCCAGCCGCGCCGGCCTTGCCGACACCGCAGATTCCTTCGACGGCCGAGCCGTTCGGCATCCTGGTCACCGGCATCGGCGGCACAGGTGTCGTCACCGTCGGCCAGATCCTGGCCATGGCGGCGCACGTGGAAGGCAAGGGCTGTTCCGTGCTGGACATGAGCGGCCTGGCGCAAAAGGGCGGCCCCGTCATGTCGCACGTGCGCCTGGCGGATCGCCAGGAAGATATCCACTCGACGCGCGTCGGCACGGGGGCGGCTGACCTGGTAATCGGCTGCGACCTGATCGTCACGGCCAGCCGCGATGCCCTGTCGCGCATGGGAGAGGGCCGCAGCTGGGCCATGATCAACTCGACCAGCTCGTCGACGGCCGCCTTCGTGAAGAACCCGGACTGGCAATTCCCGGGCGCTTCCGCGCGCATGGAAATCGAAAAGGCCTGCGGCAGCGACCACGTGGACTTCATCGACGCGGGCCAGATCGCCACGGCGCTGATGGGCGACTCGATCGCGACGAACATGTTCATGCTCGGCTACGCCTGGCAAAAGGGCAAAGTGCCGCTGTCGGAAGCTGCCATCATGAAAGCCATCGATTTGAACAACGTCTCGGTGGCGTTCAACAAGGCGGCCTTCAACTGGGGCCGCGCCGGTGCGCATGATGCGGCCAACCTGGTGCGCATGACAACGCCAGCCAAGGTGGTGGAATTCAAGCGCATCGACACGCTCGACGACATCATCGAAAAACGGGTCGCCCTGCTGACGGCTTACCAGGACCGCGCGTATGCGCAGCAGTACCTGGACTTCGTCGGTCAGGTCCGCGCCGCCGAAAGCGCCCTGAATGGCCCGCACCTGCGCCTGACGGAAGCCGTGGCCCGCTATTTCTACAAGCTGATGGCGTACAAGGACGAGTACGAGGTGGCGCGCCTGTACACGGACGGCGCCTTCCAGGCGAAGATCGCGTCCATGTTCGAAGGCGACATCAAGCTCAAGTTCCACCTGGCGCCGCCTATCATGGCCAAGACCGACGCCCAGGGCCATCTGGTGAAAAAGGAATTCGGCCCATGGATGATGAAGGCGTTCGGCGTGCTGGCCAAGTTCAAGGGCTTGCGCGGTACGGCGTTTGACATCTTCGGCCACACGGCCGAGCGCAAGATGGAGCGCGCGCTGATTCTTGAGTACCGCGCGACGGTGGGCGGCTTGCTGCCGAAACTGACGACGGCCAAGCTGGCGCAAGCCGTGGCGATCGCCAGCATCCCGGAAGACATCCGCGGCTATGGCCACGTGAAGGAGCGTCATTTGAAGGCGGCGAAAGAGAAGGAAGCGAGTCTGCTGATCGCCTTCAACGCACCGACGCCGCTGCCGCCCGTCGTGGCAGCACCCGTGGCGGCCACCGTGGCGTAACGGTTTGCACATGACCTTGTAGCAATGGCGCCTGCGGGCGCCATTTTTTTGTGTCAAAGAAAACAACGCTTGCTGGCAAAACGCATTATAATTTTTCGATAATTTCTTCTTGGAAAGTTTCTCATGCATTCCCTGCGCCTGCGTTGCCTCGTTGTTTCCCTCGGATTCGTGTTGAGCGCCTGCGGCGGCGGTGGAGGAGGAGGCAGCAGCGACAGCGCGCCCGTCGTGCCGCCCGTGACGCCAACCGGGCCGACGGCGCTGGTCGCTTCCTCCACGGTGGCGAACCGCTGCGAGGCGCCGCGCAGCGGCAGCAGCATCGACAAGCCGGGCAGCTTGCTCGATGAGCAGACATGGGTGCGCAGCTGGATCGATGAAACGTATCTGTGGTACCGCGAAGTGCCGACCACCTATCTGCCGCAAAGCTTTGCCACGGCGAAGGCGTATTTCGATGTGCTCAAGACAACGGCCACGACGGCGTCCGGCAAGCCGAAGGACCAGTTCCATTTCACGTATACGACGGCCGAATGGGAAGCCTCGCTCAATGGCGTGGAACTGGGCTACGGCATGCTGCTGGCGCTGACGCGCACCACGCCGCCGCGCAAGGCCGTGGTCACGATCGTCGAGCCAGGCTCGCCGGCGGCACTGGCGGGCTTGCGGCGCGGCGATGCGCTGCAAACCGTCGATGGCGTCGATTTCGTCAATGCTTCGGACGCTGCCAGCGTGGGTATCATCAACGCGGGCCTGTTTCCTTCGGCGCAAGGCACGCACACGCTGGGGTTCAGCCGCAATGGCGCGCCCATCTCCGCGAGCCTGCAGGCGGTGGATGTCAGCACGAGTTCCGTGCAAAACGAGCGCATCATCGACACGCCCACGGGCAAGGTGGGCTATCTGACCTTCAACACCCACAACAACGTGGCCGAGCGCCAGCTGGCCGAGACCATGGGCCGCTTCCAGGCGGCCGGCATCAGCGACCTGGTGCTCGACGTGCGCTACAACGGCGGCGGCTACCTCGATGTCGCCAGCGAGCTCGCTTACATGATTGCCGGTCCGCAAGTCACCACCGGCAAGACCTTCGAGCAGGTGCTGGCCAATGACAAGACGCGGCCGGCTGCGCCCATGCCATTCCATGCGCAAAGCCAGGGCTTTGCCGGGCCGAATCCGCTGCCCAAGGGCACGCCGTTGCCCTCGCTGGGCCTCAAGCGCGTGACCTTGCTGACGACGGGCAATACCTGCTCGGCCAGCGAAGCCATCATCAACGGCTTGCGCGGCGTGGACGTGCAGGTCAACCTGATCGGCGGCACGACGTGCGGCAAGCCCTACGGTTTCTATCCCACGCCCAATTGCGGCACCACGTATTTCGCCGTGCAGTTCCAGGGCGTCAACGCCAAGGGCTTTGGCGACTTCGCCGATGGCATGGCGCCGACCTGCGACGTGGCCGACGATTACCAGAACCCGCTGGGCGACCCTGCCGAAGGCATGCTGGCGGCGGCGCTGCGCTACCGCAGCAGCGGCAGCTGTACCTCGGCCACAGGCGCGCTCAGGCTGTTGAGTTCGATGGAGAGCCCGGCCGACACGGCCACACGGCTGCTGCGTCCTGCCTACAAGGAAATTGCTGTATTGAAACGCTAAAACCCGATTTTGCTCCCCTGCCTGGGTGAAGGAGGGGGAGCTTTCTGCTCAGAAATATTTCTATATAACAATTTTGATATATAGAAAGACGAATCCATTCGTTCTGCACTTACTGGCATTTTGATATCTTCCGCCTTCTCCCTAACCTTGAGAAGCGCAAAGATGCCTATACAATTCAAGTTACCACCGCTCACCGTCGCCGTACTGGCCATCCTGGGCGGTTCCGCATGGCAGGCGCACGCGCAAACGCAAGCGCCCGCAGCGGATCAGCAGCCGGCGGCCACCCCGCCAGCCGTCGTGGTCACCGGTTCGCGGATTCCCCGCGCCAGCCTGGAGGGACCATCATCCGTCACCATCCTGACGGGCGATGAAATCACCAAGCAAGGCTACAAGAACGTCTTCGATGCGCTGACCAACCAGGTACAGAACAGCGGCTTCACGCAAGGCGAGGACTTCGGCAATACGTTCACGCCGTCGGCCAATACCATCAGCCTGCGCGGCCTGGGCCCGAATCACACCTTGATCCTGCTCAATGGGCGCCGCCTGGCCGACTTCCCCGTCGCCTACGAAGGCACGGTCAACTTCACCAACCTGGCGAACATCCCGTCGAGCATAGTCGACCGCATCGAGATCCTCAACGGCGGCGCCTCGGCCATCTATGGTTCCGACGCGATCGCCGGCGTGGTCAACGTCATCCTGAAAAAGCAGACGGAAGGTTTCGATATCAACGTCAAGGCGGGCGGCACCTCGCGCGGCGGCGCCGGCAACCAGCGCGTGCAGCTGACGGGCGGCGGCAATTTCGACAAGCTGCATACCCTGTTCAGCGTGGAGCTGAGCCAGCGCGATCCGCTGTCGAGCCTGCAGCGCGATTTCATGGCCACGCGCTCGGGCACGCCGACGAATATCGCCTCGCGCCGCGTGGTGCAGGCGGGCACCTCGGGCAGCTACGTGGATCTGGGCGACACCTGCAACCAGTTCGGCGACCTGTTCGGCGGCAGCGTCGTCAAGTACCAGGCGAAGAACGGCAGCTATTGCGCCAGCCCGAAAGTCGGCCCCACTTACTGGACCACGCAAACGAAGAACCGCAGCCAGAACGTGTTCGGCAGCGCCAACTATGAGTTGTCGCCGGAAACGACGCTGTTCGCCGACTTCCTGATCGGCAAGAATTCGACCGAGAACAATACGCGCGGCCCGACGTGGACGTCGTCGTCGACGGGCAGCAGCTATTTCCGCAACCAGATTACGAACCGCTACGAAGCGTGGACGCGTTATATCTCGCCCGAGGAAATGGGCGGCGTGGAGCGCTACAACCGCAAGTGGGACGACCTGGCCACGGCCATCTCGCTGGGCGCCAAGGGCCGCATTCCCGGCACGTCGTCGTGGCAGTATGAAGCGAACTACAACGCCTCGGTGTACAAGAGCGAAAGCCATACGCCGCGCGCGCTGGCCAATATCGACAGCTTCTTCCTGGGCCCGAAACTGGGTACCGACGCCGCCGGCGTGCCGATCTACGCACCGGACCCGGCGCGCCTGTCGCGGCGCCTGACGGCGGCCGAATTCGACAGCATCACGGGCAATTCCGACAGCGACGACAAGGCCTGGACGAATACCCTGAGCCTGGCCACGAATGGCGACCTGTTCCAGCTGCCCGCTGGCGTGGCGAAGATCGCCACCATCGCCGAAGCGGGCAAGCAGGGCTTCAGCAATGTGCCCGATGCGCGCCTGAACGATGGTTATTTCAACGTCGCCACCAAATCCGATATCACGGCCGGCACGCGTACCCGCTATGCGCTGGGTGCCGAGATCAACCTGCCGCTGCACGAGAAGCTGACCGGTACCCTGGCTGGCCGCTATGACCGCTACAACTTTGCCGGCCGCAGCGATGGCAAGTTCACCTACAACGGCGGCCTGGAACTGCGTCCCGCGCCGGAGCTGCTGTTCCGCGCCAATTACGCCACCAGCTTCCGCGCACCGGACATGAACTACATCTACAAGGCGCGCGGCACCGGTTACTATTCGAGCACCACCGATTACTACCGCTGCGGCGCTGCCGGACAGGCCATCGAGGACTGCGACTACGCGAATAAATCGCCGGGCGCCGACTATGTGCAGAACGGCAGCAAGGATCTGCAGTCGGAGAAGGGCAAGTCGTTCGGCGTGGGCGCCGTCTGGTCGCCAAGTTCGAATTTCGACGTCTCCGTCGATTACTGGAACATCAAGATCGATGACCTGGTGACGAATTTGAGCGCCGACAAGATCCTGCGCGACGAAGCCGATTGCCGCCTGGGCAAGCTCGACATCAACTCGCCTACCTGCGCCGATACCCTGGGCCGCGTCGAGCGTTTCGCGGCCAATGCCCTGAACCGCGCCGGCGAGATCAAGACCATCACCGTCAATCCGATCAATGCGGCCAAGCAAAGCAGCAGCGGCATCGACGTCAGCGTCAAGTATTTGCTGCGCACGGCGGATTATGGCCGCTTTGCCTTCAAGGCCAATTACGCCAAGGTGCTGAGCAATAAATCGCAGCAATTTGCCGGCGACGAAGAAATCGACGAGCTCAAATCGCTGAACAATTCAGATTGGCGCGACAAGCTGAACCTGAGCGTCAACTGGGCTGCGGGCGACTGGTCGAACACTTTGCTGGTCAGCCGCTACAGCAAGATACCGAACGCCGCCGGCACCGGCTACCTGACGCCGACGGCGCTGGCCAATATCAGCACCGTGTACCGCATCAACGACCGCGCCACCTTGTCGCTGATCGTCAACAACGTGTTCGACAAGATCAAGCGCGACGACAGCGGCGGCTGGCCGTACTACCCGGTGGGCAGCTACAGCCCGCAGGGACGCCAGGGCTGGGTAGAATTCAACTACCACTTTGGCTCATAATCCACGCTTGCCAGAGCAAGGCCGGAGCAGCTGACGCTGTTCCGGCTTTTTTATTTTCCGCTGCAGTTTTACACGCGCCACCACCCCTATAATTGCCCGCTTGTTCTCTCTCGATGGAGTTTGACCCATGCTACGCCACGCCCTGCTGTCCGCCGCCTTGTTGTCCACCTTTGCCTTGCCTGCATATGCCGCCTCGCCGTTGACCACGGTGGCCGAACGCTCGGGCTTTTTGCATACGGGGCGCTATGCGGAAGTGGAAACCTTGTGCCGCCAGTTCCAATCGCGCTATCCGAAGCAGGTGCGCTGCGTGGAGTTCGGCCGCACGCCGGAAAACCGCCCCATGCTGGCGCTGGCCGTCTCGAATACGGGCGCCCTGACGCCGGCCGAAGCGGCGCGCCGCAAGCTGCCCGTGCTGCTGATACAGGGCGGCATCCATGCGGGCGAAATCGATGGCAAGGATGCGGGCTTCCTGGCTTTGCGCGAAGTATTGGAGGGCAAGGCGGCACCCGGCGCGCTCGACAAGCAGGTGCTGCTGTTCGTGCCCGTGTTTAACGTTGATGGCCACGAGCGTTTCGGCCAGTGGAACCGTCCGAACCAGCGCGGCCCCGTGGAAATGGGCTGGCGCAGCACGGCGCAAAACTACAATCTGAACCGCGAATACATGAAGGCCGATACGCCCGAGATGCAGCACATGCTGGCGCTGGTGAACGCCTGGGATCCGCTGGCCTATGTCGACCTGCACGTCACCGATGGCGCCCAGTTCGAACCCGATATCTCGATCCAGGTCGAACCCGTGCATGCGGGCGATGCGGCCCTGCGCGTGGCCGGCACGGCCTTGCGCGATCAGGTCCTGGCCGACCTGGCCAAGCAGGGCTCGGACCCGAAACCGTTCTATATTTCGTTTGCCGAGAACGACAATCCCCAATCGGGTTTTGTCGATTCGGCGCCAAATCCGCGCTTCTCGCATGGCTATTTCCAGCTGCGCAACCGCTTCGGCATGCTGGTGGAAACCCATTCGTGGAAAGACTATCCGACCCGCGTGCGCATCACGCGCAACACCATCGTCTCGCTGCTGTCGCAAGTGGCGCAGCATGGCGCGCAGTGGCGGCAAACGGCGCTCGAGGCGGACGCGCGCGCCGCGCAGCTGGCCGGCACGACCTTGCCGCTCACGTATAAAACGACGGACAAGAGCCGCATGATCGCGTTTCGCGGCTACGCCTACACGCGCACGCCATCCGAAGTGTCGGGCGCGCTGATGACGCGCTACGACGAAACCACGCCGCAGATCTGGAACGTGCCCCTGCGCGACGAGATCGTGCCCGACCTGCAGCAGGCAGCGCCCAAGGCCGGCTACCTGGTGCCCGCCGCGCAGGCAGCCATGGTGGCGGCCAAGCTGCGCCAGCATGGCGTGTCCTACCAGGTGCTGTCTGGCGCGCCGGGCAGGCTGCCGGTCGAGACCTTCCGCGCCACGGCCGTCAAATTCGGCGCGCAGTCGTTCGAGGGACGCCAGACGGCGGCCGTGCAGGGCGAGTGGCAGAAAGAGCAGCGCGTGGTTGGCGCCGGTGACCTGTACGTGCCCGTCAACCAGGCCAAGGCGCGCCTGGTCGTCGCCCTGCTCGAGCCGCGCGCGCCCGATTCCCTGCTGGCCTGGGGCAGTTTCAATACGGCCTTCGAGCGCAAGGAATACATGGAAGAATACGTGGCCGAAGACGTGGCGCGCGCGCAGCTGGCGGCCGACCCGGCGCTGGCGGCGCAGTTCCAGCAGAAGCTGGCCAGCGATCCCGCATTTGCCAAAAGCCCGGCCGCGCGCCTGGAGTTCTTCGCCCGCCGCCATGCTTCCTGGGATGAGCGTCTGAACCTGTATCCGGTGCTGCGCACCGATGCCGCGCCGGCCGGCCTGGCATCGCCGCCTGCGCGCACACCGAAGTTGTCAAATCGCGCAGATTAATCGAAAGAAAATGCTATTCTCCGCTCGATGATGGCGCCGCCACCACGAGCAGAGAACATGCATGGTCAACAAGACACTCTTTAACCAGCACCGCGAGGCGTTTTTTCGCCTCTGTGACGCCGTCGGCGAGAATCAGTTGGAACAGGTGCGCAGCCTGCTCGAGGCCACGCCGCTGCTGTTGACCTTGCGCCGCTACAACATGGACGACGGCGAATCGCTGCTGCACCTGGCCGCGGCCGGCGGCAGCCGCGAGGTCTGCGCGCTGCTCGTGTCGCTGGGCATGGACGTCGATCTGCCCTTGCCCGGTTACCGCAACCTGACGCCGCTGGACGCGGCGGCAAGCCATGGCCACCTCGATACCTGCCGCTGGCTGCTCGAACAGGGCGCTGCCGTCGATGGCTTGCCGGACAATATATTGTCGCCGCTGGACAGCGCCTGCGTTGGCGGCCACGGGGACGTGGCCGCATTGCTGCTGCAGCGGGGCGCCAATCCGAACCGTTTGCATACACGCTGGAACCAGGCGCCGGTCGATATCGCCACCGGCTGGGGCTTTCCCGCGATCGCCCAATTGCTGGCCGCTGCCGGCGGCGTCAGCATACTCGACGTGCCGCAGCAGGCGGCCGCGTCGCCGCAGGAAGCTATCCGCACCTTCATGCACAACAGCGCCGGCTGGGTGCTGCCGGCCGTGTTCAGCCCGGACAGCGGCGACGCGCGCTTTTCTCTAGGGATCAGCTGCATTGGCGGCAAGCGCGATTTCAAGCTGTTGTTTACGGTTGGCTTGTTCCAGCAATCCCCGATGACGGAACTGGCCATCTGCCTGCCGGCCCGCTGGCCGCTGACCGTGCACGGCTTCGCGGAGCACAGCCCATGGCGCTTTCCCGTGGCGCTGCTGGCACGCCTGGGACGGCGCACGCTCGACCAGGCCAGCCTGGCGGCGGGCGAGCTGCTGCGGCGCGACGATCCGCATCTGGCGGACTTGGCGTGGCCGGACGGCGTCGATGCGCTGCTGGCCATCGACAAGCGCTGGAATTCCGAGCCGGAGGAAGATGACATTGCCGACGATGACAAGGTCACCATCTATCTGCTGGTGCCGGTGGCGTACACGAAGAAAGGCGCGCCCGGCGCCAGCGCCTTGCCTGCCTTGATCGAGCGCAAGCTCAAAGGCAGCTGGAAAGTGTCGGCCTTGCCCGTCCCCGTGAATGGCTAGCGCCGGCCTGCACGCGCGCATGGCCGGATCAAGCCGTACCGCTTGCAGCAATGTTATCCTGCCAATACCTTTTTCGCGTCCGCGCCAACCCGTTTCACGCATCGGTTTTCCATGACAAAAAAAATTCTTCTCCTGAGCGTCTCGGCCGGCGCCGGCCACATGCGCGCGGCGCAAGCCATCGAGGCGTATGCGGCGCGCGATGGCGCCGGCGGCCCCGCAGCGCTGGCCCTGCATCTGGACGTGATGGATTTCGTCACGCCCGCCTTCCGCAAGCTGTACACGGATTTCTATATCAAGCTGGTCAACAAGGCGCCCGCGCTGTGGGGCTATCTGTACCACGCCACCCACGATGCGCCGCGCGACAGCTCGATGCAGCGCTTGCGCCGCGCCGTCGAGCGCGTCAACACGCGCGCGCTGATGACGCAGATCGCCGCCTTCCAGCCCGACGCCATCATCTGCACGCATTTCCTGCCGGCCGAACTGCTGTCGCGCGCTCTGCGCCAGCACCAGCTGTCCTGCCCCGTGTGGGTGCAGGTCACGGATTTCGACTTGCACCGCATGTGGGTGCATGAACACATGCAGGGCTATTTCGCCGCCACCGACGAAGTGGCGTTCCGCATGCGCCATGAAGGCATCCCCGCCGACCGCATCCACGTGACGGGCATCCCCATCATGCCCGCGTTCGCGCAGCTGCCCGAGCGCGTCCAGTGCGCACAGGCGTTTGGCCTCGACCCGCGGCGCACGACGATTTTGCTGATGGGCGGCGGGGCGGGACTGGGCAGCCTGGAAACGGTCGCCGCGCGCCTGCTGGCCTTGCCGGGCGACTTCCAGCTGATCGTGCTGGCGGGGAAAAACGCGGCCGCGCTGGCGGCGCTGCAGGTGCTGGCCGGCCAGTATCCGGGCCGTCTGCTGGCGCAAGGCTTTACCAGCGAAGTCGAGCGCCTGATGGCCTGCGCCGACCTGGTGATCACCAAGCCGGGCGGGTTGACCACGTCCGAATGCCTGGCGCTGGGCTTGCCCATGATCGTCAACTCGCCGATTCCGGGGCAGGAAGAGCGCAATGCCGACTATCTGCTGGAGCAGGGCGTGGCCCTGAAAGCATTCGACGCCGTCACCCTGGAATACCGCGTGCGCCTGTTGCTCGATCATCCCGAGCAGCTGCAAGCCATGCGCGCAAAGGCGCTGGCCCTGGGCCGTCCTCGGGCCGCCCTGGAGGTACTGGCGCAGGTGCTGGCTTGACGGGGGGCATAGTAAAACCCTGGCAGATCGCCCTGACCCTGGCCTGGGTAGCCCTGCTGGGATTATTTTTTGCGCAGGTCGAAATCCAGATCGAAGGGGCGGCCGGCTGGGCCGCGAATCTGCCCACCTGGCGTATCGAAAGCCATTGGCTGCTCGATATCTTCTGGGGCGGGCGGCCGATGACCGGCTACCATGCCTGGGTCTTTCCCTTCATCGCCCTGTTCTTCCATTTCCCCATGATCTTCCTGGCGCAATGGTCGCCGCGGCTCGAATGCCGCGCCATCGGCTGCATCATGCTGTTCTGGATCATCGAGGATTATCTGTGGTTCGTGCTCAATCCCGCCTATGGCGTGGCGCACTTCAATCCGGCCCATATCGCCTGGCACAAGCACTGGCTGTGGTGGGCGCCGACCGACTACTGGGTGTCGCTGCTGCTGGCTGGCGTACTGCTGTGGTTTTCATACAAGAGGAAGTCATGACCTTGCCGTATCTCCTGCTGTTGTCCCTGGCCCTGGCGGCCGGTTCCGCCGGCGCGCAGGCGCCCCTGCCGCCCGAGCGCAATACCGAGTGGGCCACGCCGCTGCCGCAGGTGTCGAACCTGCACCAGGTCACGCCCGTCCTGTACCGCAGCGCCAAGCTCGATAGCAGCGACGTGGCCCAGCTGCAGGCGCTGGGCGTGAAGACGGTGATCAGCCTGCGCTCCTTCCACTCCGATACGCAGGTGCTCGAAGGCAGCGGCATCCGCGCCGTGCGCATTCCCATCAATACCTGGGCTATCCGCGACAAGCACGTGGTCGAGACCATGCGCAGTATCCGCGCCGCAGAGCAGCAGGGACCCGTGCTGCTGCATTGCCTGCACGGCGCCGACCGCACGGGCATGATGGCCGCCATGTACCGCATGCTGTATCAGGGCTGGCCGCGCGAGAAGGCGATCGACGAGCTGAAAAATGGCGGTTACGGCTATCACGCCGTGTGGAAAAATATCGAAAGCTACCTCAAACGCGTCGACGTGGCGGCACTGCGCGCGCAGATCGAGCAGGAAAAACCATGAAGACCTTGCTGTTCGCACTGGCCGTTTGCTCCGCCTGTTATCCGCTGGCCACCGTGTCGGCCGCGCCGGCGCTCGAGGTGCGCGACGTCAGCAAGGCTGGCATGCCCGGCAAGACCTTTGCCGCCACGACCAGCATGCCGGCCAGCGTGGCCACCGTCTGCGCGGCCATCCAGGATTTCGCCGCCTATCCGCAGTTCATGCCCAACGTGGACAAGATCAAGGTGACGGCCGCCGGCGGCGGCGCTTCGCTGGTCGACGTCACGCTCAAGCTGCCGATGGGGAAAATCAAGCAGTACCGCCTGAAAATGACGCCCAAGGTGCTCGACGCCAGCTGCAGCCTGGCCTGGAAGCTGGTGCCGATGGAGGGCCTGAAGGTGGAAGAAACCATCGCCGACACCAGCGGCTACTGGCAGCTGTCGCCTGATCCGTTTGACGCGGGCGGCGCCGCCGTCAAGTACCAGGTGTACACGGATCCGGGCCCGGTACCGATGGGCCTGGGCTGGATCGTCGACAGCATGAGCCGTGACAGCATCCCGAAAATGTTCGACGCCCTGCGGGCGCGGGTGGCTGCGCGCAAATAGCCGGCGTGGCGCGGCAGCCACTTCACGCTGGCGCGCCACTTCAGGCATGATGTTGTCTCATCCACACATCTGCCCGGAATCCGCATGGAACACCACAGCTTTCTTATCAACATACTGTTTTACCTGGTCGCGGCCATCATCATGGTGCCGCTGGCCAAGCGTCTGGGCATGGGCGCCGTGCTGGGCTACCTGGTGGCCGGCGTCGTCATCGGACCGTGGGGACTGGGCCTGATCAAGAATGTCGAGGTGATCCTCAGCTTTTCCGAATTCGGCGTGGTGCTGCTGCTGTTCCTGATCGGCCTGGAGCTCGAGCCGAAGCGATTGTGGCTGCTGCGCCGGCCGATTTTCGGCTGGGGCGGGGCGCAGGTGGGCGTCGTCAGCGCGGGGCTGTGCGCCGTGGCCATGGCCTTTGGCGTGGACTGGCGCACGGCGCTGGTCGGCGCGCTGGGGCTGTCGCTGTCGTCGACGGCCATCGTGCTGGCCACCCTGGGTGAACGAAAATTGATGAGCACGCCGGCCGGTTCCGCCGGCTTTTCCATCTTGCTGTTCCAGGATATCGCCGCCATTCCCATGATCGCGCTGGTGCCGCTGCTGGGCGGCCTGGTCACGCATAGTGGCGAACCGGGCTGGCTGCGCGTGGCCAAGCTGGCCGCCGTGCTGGCGGCGCTGGTGATCGGCGGGCGCTTCCTCGTGAACCCCATCCTGCGCTTCATCGCCCGGACGGATTTGCGCGAAATCTTCACGGCCTTCGCCCTGCTGCTGGTGATCGCCATTTGCGTGCTGATGGAATCGGTGGGCCTGTCGATGGCGCTGGGCACCTTCATGGCGGGCGTGCTGCTGGCCGATTCCGAATACCGGCATGAGCTGATCAGTGACCTGGAACCGTTCAAGGGACTGCTGCTGGGCCTGTTCTTCATCGCCGTCGGCATGTCCGTCGACTTCGGCGTGCTGCGCGCCCAGCCCTTGCTGATTCTGGCCCTGGTGGCGGGGCTGCTGGTGGTGAAGATCGCCTTGCTGTACCTGCTGTCGAAGTTTGTCGATATTCCCCGCGGCCAGCAGCTGTTCTTTGCGCTGCTGCTGTCGCAGGGCGGCGAATTCGCCTTCGTCGTGTTTGCCGCCGCCGAGGCCGCGCACGTGTTTGCACCGGAGACTGCCGCGCTGCTGGTGGTCGTGGTGACCCTGTCGATGGTGGCCACGCCCTTGCTGCTGCTGGCGCACGACAAATTCGTCGCGCCGCGCCTGCAAGGGGACAAGAAGCGCCGTCCCGACGACCATATCGAGGCGCAGGACAACCCCATCGTCATCGCCGGCTTCGGCCGCTTCGGCCAGATCATCGGCCGCCTGCTGGCGGCGAACAAGATCGGCGTGACGGTGCTCGATCACGACCCGGATCAGATCGAGCTGCTGCGCAAATTCGGCTTCAAGGTGTTTTATGGCGACGCCACGCGCGTGGATTTACTGGTGGCGGCCGGCATCGAGAAGGCCAGGGCGCTGGTGATCGCCATCGACAATGTCGATGACAGCCTGGCCCTGGTCGACGCCGTGCGCCTGCGCCTGCCCGAACTGACGATTTTGGCGCGCGCGCGCAACGTCACGCATTACTATGAATTGATGAAACGGGGCGTGACCCTGATCGAGCGCGAGACGTTTGCCGCGGCCCTGCTGCTGGGCGAGCAGACCTTGCGCCAGGTGGGCTTCAGCGAGGAGCGGGCGCAGCGCGCGGCCGGCATCTTTGGCCGGCATAACCTGAAAACCTTGCTGGAAGTGGCGCCGCATTTCCAGGACCAGCAAAAAGTCATGTCCCTCACGCGCCAGGCGCGCGAGGAGCTGGAAGACATGTTCGAGAGCGATGCGGCGGCGTTTGCGGCGGCGGAAGTGGAAATTACGGGGTCGGACCCTCTACGCGGCGAACCGYGTGGGTTGCGCTTACGCGCGTTTGCGTCTAAGCCGAGCCTACGCTTCCCGGTTTACTTCCCCCGCTTCGCTTCAATCGCCTCGATCTGATCCATGATGCCGTTCATGCGGGCCACCAGCGCCTGGTACGGTTTCGGCGAAGCCAGGTCGACGCCGGCCGCCTTCACCAGCTCGTACGGATAGGCCGAGCCGCCCGCGCTGAGCATCTTCAGGTAGGCGGCCAGCGCGCCCGGTTCCTTGTCGAGGATGCGCTGCGCGAAATCCTGCGCCGCCGCGATCGAGGTGGCGTACTGGAACACATAGTAGCCGTGATAAAAATGCGGCACGTAAGCCCATTCCAGCGCGTAGGCGGGATCGATGGTCATGACGCCTTGCGCTTCGCCGTGGTAGCGCTTGAGGATGCCGGCATAGATGGCCGTGATCTCTTCGCCCGTCAGCGATTCTCCTTTATCTACCTTGCCGTGGATGGCGGCTTCGAATTCGGCGAACATGGCCTGGCGGAAGAAGGTGCCGCGCAGGTTTTCCAGCGCCGCGCCCAGGTACAGCAGGCGCTCGTCGTCATCCTTGGCCTGCTTCAGGCGCGCGTCGAGCAGCAGTGCCTCGTTCGTCGTCGAGGCGATTTCCGCGACAAAGATGCTGTACGGCGCATAGATCGATGGCTGCGCCTTGTTGGCCAGCACCGAGTGCATGGCGTGGCCCCATTCGTGCGTCAGGGTGCTGACGGCTTCGTAGTTGTCCGTGTAGTTGAGCAGCACGAACGGATGCACGTCGTACGCGTCGCCATTCATGTAGGCGCCCGCCACCTTGCGCGGACGCGGATACACATCCATCCAGCGCGCCTCCACGGCGGCACTGAGCGCCTTGACGTAGTCGGGGCCCAGCGGCGCGGCCGAGTCGAGCATCATCTGCTTGCCTTCGGCCAGCGGGAACGTGCGGTCGCTTTTCAGCAGCGGCGCATAGATGTCGTAGTAGGCCAGGTCCTTGACGCCGAGCATGCGCGCGCGCAGCTTGAAGTAGCGGTGCAAGGTGGGCAGGTTGGCGTTGGTTTGCGCGATCAGGGTCTGATAGACGGCCGGCGGCAAATTGTCGGCGTCGAGCGCCGCGCTTTGCGAGTCTGGATAGCGGCGCACTTTCGCGTAGGCGGCGTCCGTCTTCAGCTGGCCGTACAGGGTTTCGCCGAACGTGCGTTCATACTCTTTCCACTTGCCGAAGAAGGCGTCGAACACCAGCTTGCGGTCGGCGCGCTGGTCGTCGCCCCGGTATTTCGTGTAGGCCGCCTGGTCGAGGCGCACTTCCTTGCCGTCCGACAGTTTCACGGTGGGCCACGGGATTTCCGCATTGGCCAGGGTGCGGTAGACGCTGGCGGCCGAGCCAGTCGCCAGGCCGAACTGCGCCACCAGCTGTTCGCCGGCCGCGTCCAGCGTATGCGGCGCGCTGCGCAGCATGTTACTCAATTGAAAGCGATACAGCTGCAAGCCCTTGTCCTTCGCCAGCATGGCGTCGATGCGCTTGCTGCCCAGGGCGAGGATCTCCGGCTGCAAAAAGGTCGTCGCCTGGCTGAAGTCGTTGCCCAGCAGGGCGGCGCGCTGGTTCAGCTGGTTGCCCTTGCTGTCGCCCGTATCCTGGTCGTAATACTGCGCCGCATAGGTGGTCAGCGTGTTGACGCGCTTGCGCGCCTCGGCGTACAAGTCCAGGCAGCTTTTCAGGCGGGCCGGCGAGGCTTTCAACTGCCCCTTGCAGGCGCCCAGTTGCTGCAGCTGGGCCGACAGCTTTTTCGCGTCGGCGTCGAACGCGGCATCGTTTTGATACAGCGCCGTCAAATCCCAGCGGTCGGCCTGGCGGTCGATGTGCGCAGGAGCGGCGAAGGCGGTGGAGAGGGCAAATCCGAGGGCCAGCAGGGTCAGCACGGGGCGTTTGAGCGCGGGTGTCGGCATACAGTATCCGTTCATGGTCTGGTTGCAAAGGATGCCGGCACGGGCGTGGCGGCAGACACCGAGCTTACTGCAGCAGGGGGATGAAGGAAAGCATTTCGGACAAGTTGGGGGCAGCGGGGAAGGCTGGCTTCCCCGCGTACGCCATGCTTACTGCTTCTTGCCCAGCAAATCGAGCAGGATCGACGTTTCCGCCGTGATCGCCGCCTTGATGGTCGGCTGGTACTCGGGCGCCCACTGCGGCGAGTGCGGGCCGGCCAGCGGTTTGCCGCTGGCCTTGGCCGCCGCCAGCTTGGCCGGCTCCACTGCGCCGATATGCAGCAGTACGGCTTTTACGCCGGCCTGGCCGTAGTTGGCGAAATCTTCCGACGTCATCTTGGCCGGCATTTCCGTCACATTGGCCGCGCCCAGCGATTTTTGCAGGGTAGACACCATGCGCAGGGTCAGATCCGGATCGTTGTAGACGGCGTCCGTGCCGGGACGAATCTCCACCAGCGGCTCTTTCGGCGCGCCGGCGGCAAACGCTTCGCCCTTGACTTCACGCGCGATGCTGGCCAGCACGCGCTTGCGCACGGCGTCCTTGAAGGTGCGCACCGTCAGCTGCATGGTGACCTGGTCGGGCACGATGTTGGCCTGCGTGCCGCCATGGATGCTGCCCACCGTGATGACGACGGGGTCCATCGGATTGTTTTCGCGCGAGACCAGGGTTTGCAATGCCAGCACGATGCGCGCGGCCATGACGACGGGGTCGCGCGTGTCGTGCGGCGCGGCGCCGTGGCCGCCCTGGCCGTACACGGTAATGCTGATGGTGTCGGCGGCGGCGCGGAAGTAGCCGGCGTGGTAGCCCACCGTGCCCGATGGCAGCGTCGCTTCATCATGGAAGGACAGCGCGTAGTCCGGTTTCGGGAAGCGCGTAAACAAGCCGTCCTTCAGCATGGCGGCAGCGCCCAGCAGCGGCTCTTCGGCCGGCTGGCCCACCAGCATCAGGGTGCCGCTCCAGTGCTGGCGGTTGTCCGCCATCAGCTTGGCGCTGCCATACCAGGCCGACATGTGCACGTCGTGGCCGCAGGCATGCATCACCGGCACGGTTTCGCCGGCCGCGTTCTTGGCCACTGCGCTGCTGGCGAACGGCAGGCCGGTTTTTTCCAGCACGGGCAGGGCGTCGATCTCCGTGCGCAGCATGACGACAGGGCCGGGGCCGTTGCGCAAGATGGCGACGACACCCGTGCCGCCGACGCCGGTGGTCACGTCAAAACCGAGCGCCTTGACCTTGTCGGCCAGCTTCTTTGCCGTCTCGACTTCCTGGAACGCCAGTTCCGGGTGGCGGTGCAGGTCCAGGTACAGGCTTTCCACGGCCGGGTAATTGGCGGCGAGCTGGGCTGCAATGGCGGGCGGCAGGGCCGCGCCGTGGACGCTGCCGGCGCAGGCGAGGGCGGCGGCAAAGGTGATTTGTTTCAGGGGCAATGCGGAAAATTTCATAGGTTTCTTTGAGAAACAGGTGCGCGGACATGCGCTGCGTACCCGTAGTTGCGGAGAAGATTTTTAACTTAACAGAAACATTTCTCAAAATCAATAAATCAGCTACATATATTTCAACAATGTATAATCTGCAAGATAAAAAATTCCATATGGAATTAAATATATCTTCGATGCATTTATTGAGAGAAAAGACACCATGGGCTTTATCGCAAATATCAAGATCGGCAAGCGCCTGAGCATCGGCTTTGTCCTGATCCTGGCAATGACCGTTCTGATTGCTACCGTAGGCGTGTGGCGCCTCAATGAAGTGGCGACGTCCACGCGCGCCATGATGGCCGAACCGCTGACCAAGGAACGCCTGATTACCGATTGGTATGGCTTGAACTTTGCCTCGATCCGCCGCACTGCCGCCATCGTCAAGAGCAGCGACCCGGCGTTGGGACCGTATTTCAAGGAAGACTCGGCCGCGTCCGTGAAGAAGGCGGCCGAATTGCTCAAGCAGATCGAGCCGCTGGTCGCGGGCGACAAGGAAAAAGCCCTGTTCGCCAAGATTCTCGAGCAGCGCAAGGTGTACAGCGCCTCGCGCGATGGCGCCGTCAAGGCCAAGGCCGATGGCGACGTGGAAGGCGCGGCGCACATCCTCGACACCGCGTTCACCCCGGCCGCCAAGGTCTACCAGGATTTGCTGCAGGAACTGGTGACCATGCAGCGCGAAAGCATCGATGCGACGGCCAAGCAGATCGACGCTTCCGCCGTGCATGACACCACCGTCATCAGCCTGCTGACCCTGTTCGCCGTGGCGTTCGGCGTGTTGTGCTCGTGGCTGCTGACGACGGGCATCACGCGTCCGCTGCGCCAGGCGCTGGCGCTGGCCGAAACGGTGGCCGCCGGCGACCTGACGCAGACCGTCGCCACGACGGCGAAGGATGAAACGGGGGCGCTGCTGACGGCCCTGGGCAATATGAACAACAACCTGGTCGGCATCGTCAGCCAGGTGCGTAGCGGCACGGACAGCATCGCCACGGCGTCGTCGGAAATCGCCGCCGGCAACCTGGACCTGTCGTCGCGCACGGAACAGCAGGCCGGTTCGCTGGAAGAAACCGCCTCGTCGATGGAAGAACTGACCAGCACCGTCAGGCAGAATGCGGACAATGCGCGCCAGGCCAACCAGCTGGCCATCGCGGCGGCCGGTATCGCCAGCCGCGGCGGCGCGGTGGTGGCCGAAGTGGTGGAGACCATGGGTTCGATCAACGAGTCGTCGCGCAAGATCGTCGACATCATCAGCGTGATCGACGGCATCGCCTTCCAGACGAATATCCTGGCGCTCAACGCGGCCGTGGAAGCGGCGCGGGCCGGCGAGCAGGGCCGCGGTTTCGCCGTCGTGGCCGGCGAAGTGCGCAACCTGGCGCAGCGCTCGGCAGCGGCGGCCAAGGAAATCAAGGGCTTGATCGACGATTCCGTCAGCAAGGTGGGCGCGGGCGCCAAACTGGTCGACCAGGCTGGCGCGACGATGGATGAAGTGGTGTCCAGCGTCAAGCGCGTGACCGACATCATCGGCGAGATTTCCAGCGCCAGCCAGGAGCAGACGCACGGCATCGGGCAAGTCAACCAGGCGATTACCCAGATGGACCAGGTGACCCAGCAGAATGCGGCGCTGGTGGAAGAGGCGGCGGCAGCGGCCGGTTCGCTGCAGGAGCAGGCGCATGGCCTGGCGCAAGTGGTCAGCGTATTCAAGCTGCGCGAGCAGCCAGGCTTGCTGCGCCGCCCGGCGCCACAACCGGCAGCCGCGCGTCCTGCGCCGGCGCCGCGTGTTGCCGCGCGCAGCATTGCCGTCAAGGCGAAGCCGCCGGCTCCCGCGAAAGCGCTGGCCGGCGACGACTGGGAAGAGTTTTAAGGCAGGTTAATACAGAAACGGCGCCATCGTCATGATGGCGGCGTGCGTCACGGTCAGGCTTGTTGCAGCGGAATCGTGCCGAACGTCGTCGGCGTCGAGCACGGCTCCTCGTCGAAGGCGATGTCGCCCATGGGGTTGGCCACGCCGTCCGCCTTCAAGTCCTTGAAGCCGAACAGTTTCGGGTCCATCAGATGCGATGGCGCCACGTTCGACAGGGCCGAGAAGATGCTTTCCACGCGGCCGGGGAACTTCTTGTCCCATTCGCGCATCAGGCCCTTGATCTGCTTGCGCTGCAGGTTTTCCTGCGAACCGCACAGGTCGCACGGGATGATGGGGAAGCCCTTGACTTCCGCATAGCGCTGCGTGTCTTCTTCCTTCACGTAGGCCATCGGGCGGATGACGATGTGCTTGCCGTCGTCCGATTGCAGCTTGGCCGGCATGCCTTTCAGTTTGCCGCCGAAGAACATATTCAGGAAGAACGTTTCCAGGATGTCGTCGCGGTGGTGGCCCAGGGCGATCTTGTTGGCGCCCAGCTCGTCGGCCACGCGGTACAGGATGCCGCGGCGCAGGCGCGAGCACAGCGAGCAGGTCGTCTTGCCTTCCGGGATCAAACGCTTGACGATGCTGTAGGTATCCTGGTTTTCGATGTGGAAAGCCACGCCCAGTTCCGTCAGGTAGGCGGGCAGGATTTCCGGCGGGAAGTTCGGCTGCTTTTGATCCAGGTTGACGGCGACGATATCGAAGTGAATCGGCGCGCGTTCGCGCAAGGTCATCAAAATGTCCAGCAGCGCGTAGCTATCCTTGCCGCCCGACAGGCAGACCATCACCTTGTCGCCGTCTTCGATCATGTTGAAGTCGCCGATGGCTTGCCCCACCAGGCGGCACAGGCGCTTGTGCAGCTTGTTGTTTTCCAGGGCGATCTTTTCCGCCTTCTTGCGCGCCAGTTTCTGCGCTTCCACGTTGGCCGGAATTTCCACGGCGGTTTCCATGACTGCGGTGTCGTTCATATTGCTCATGCTTCATCCTTGATCTTGAATACTTCCACGCCCACGCCTTCGCAGTCGGGATACACGTCCGGTTTCATGCTCGACACGCGCGCGGCGCGCACGCGCGGGTGGGCCAGCATGGCGGCGAGCACGTCGTCGACCAGGCTCTCCTGCAGTTGCACGTGGCCTTGGGCCATGCGCCTGGCGATGGTTTCGCGCATGAAGTCGTAGTCGACCACTTCTTCCAGCTGGTCATCCTTCGGCGTCGACAGGGCCAGGGGAATGTACAGGTCGACGTTGATGAGGACGCGCTGCTCGCCCTTTTTCTCGAAGTCGTAGACGCCGATGTTGATGAGGACTTCGTAATTGCGCAGGAACAGTCGGCGGCAATCGGCCAGGCGAGGGTGGTACAGGGCGGACGACATAGTTTTACCTTTTAGGGGATGCTGGAATGCTGGTTGTTTGGTGTGGCTGCTGATTATTTGGTCAAAAACATGACGTCGCGCGGCAAACCGATCAGATGCTGGCCGCCATCGACCAGCAGGGTCGTGCCCGTCAGCGCGCGCGCGCCGGCCACGTAACAGACGCAGTCGGCCACATCCTCTGGCGTGCTGGAGCGTCCCAGCGGCGTGTTTTCATGCGCCTTGGCAAAGTTCGCTTCCGTCTGTTCGCCGGAGACCATGGTGATGCCGGGGGCGATGCCCACCACGCGCACTTTCGGCGCCAGCGCCTGGGCCAGCATGGTGGTCGCCGACAGCAGCGCCGCCTTGGACAGGGTGTACGACAAAAAATCAGGATTGAGATTGTACAGTTTTTGATCCAGCAAGTTGATGACCACGGCTTGCCCGCCGCTTGGGGTGGCCTGGTACAACGCTTGCGCCAGCAGGATGGGAGCGGCCAGGTTGGCGTGCATGTGGGCGTCGAGCGCAGTGAAGGAAAAATTGCCGGCATTGTCGTATTCAAACAACGATGCGTTGTTGACCACGCAAGTCACTGGCCCCAGCGCCGCCTGTGCCTGCGGCAACAGCTGGCGCACGGCCACTTCCTGCGCCAGGTCGCAGGGGAATGCTTGCGCGCGGCGGCCCAGCGCCGTGATTTCCGCCACCAGGCTCTGCGCTTCCTCGCGCGAGTCGCGGTAATGGACGGCGATATCCCAGCCGTCGCGCGCCAGGCCCAGCGCGATGGCGCGGCCGATGCGGCGCGCCGCGCCCGTGACGAGGGCGACGCGGGGAGTGCTGTCGAAGGGCGTTGTCGTTGCTTCTGTCATGTCTTTGCTATGGTTGAGATATTCGGTGGACGCCACACTGGCGGCATGCGCCGCCGATTCGCTACAATGCGGGAATGTCTCTTCCCGTACCCGATAGCGACGCGCTGGCCGCGTCCCATGCCTTGCAGCACCAGATTGCCGCCGAAATCGCGCGCAATGACGGCGCCATTCCCTTTGTCCGTTTCATGGAGCTGGCGCTGTATGCGCCTGACCTCGGCTATTACAGCGGCGGCGCCGCCAAGCTGGGCAAAGATGGCGATTTTACAACCGCGCCGGAGATTTCGTCCCTGTTCGGCGCCACCCTGGCCCATGTGGCAGCCGCTATTATGGCGCAAACGGCCCCGCGCATCCTCGAATTCGGCGCCGGCACGGGCAAGCTGGCCTTCGATATCCTGACGGAAGCGGCGCAGGCCGGCATCGCGATCGAACAGTATGCGATCGTCGAATTGTCCGGAGAATTGCGCGCGCGCCAGGAGCAGGCGCTGGCCGCCTTCCCGCAAGTGGTGTGGCTCGACGGCTTTCCCGACAGTTTCGACGGCGCCGTGTTCGGCAATGAAGTGCTCGACGCCATGCCCGTCAACCTGATCAGCAAGACACCGGCCGGCTGGTGCGAACTCGACGTCAGCATTGCCGATGGCCAGTTCGTGTTTGTCGAGCGCCCGGCCGGCGCCGACGTGGCCGCGCAGATCGCCGCCCAGGTGCCCGGCGCCGATGACTTGCCCGTCGGTTATGTCAGCGAGATTCATGGCGTGGCCTGCGGCTTCATGCGCTCGCTGGCGCAGATGCTGACGAATGGCAAGGGCGGCGCGGCCGTGCTGTTCGATTACGGTTTTCCTGCGCACGAGTATTACCTGGACTTGCGCGCCACGGGCACCCTGATGTGCCATTACCGCCATCACGCCCACGCGGAACCGTTTTATCTGCCCGGCTTGCAGGACATCACCGCCCACGTGGACTTTACGGCCATGGCGGTGGCGGCCCAGGACGCTGGCCTCGACGTGCTCGCCTACATGAACCAGGCGTCCTTCCTGCTGGGCTCCGGTATCGGCGACTTGCTGCTGCGTACCGACCCCGAACAGGTCAAAACGTACTTGCCGCAGGCCAGCGCCGTACAAAAGCTGGTGTCGCCGGCCGAGATGGGAGAATTGTTCAAGGTGCTGGTGGTAGGGTATGGCGTGGCGTTGCCGGAAGCGCTGTTGTCCAGTGACCGCAGTCACCGCCTGTAAGCGCCGGCAATATCAAGGCGGGGCAGTATCGCCCTGCAATTTCCTGTCCGCCGGTGGTTATTATCTTGTCATATCGTATATGATGACCGACACAGCACGGTTCCATCCTGCAAGAACCCGTCGCCGCGCACCGATTTCAAGATAGAACGATGGGAAAGATACATACACACTATGACAACCTGAAAGTGGCGCGCCTGGCGCCGCAGGAAGTCATACGTGCCGCGTACAAAGCCCTCAGCCAGAAATACCATCCAGACAAGAATCCCGGCGACGAAAAGGCCGCCCGCATCATGGCCATCCTCAACAGCGCCTATGGCACCTTGTCCGATCCACAACGCCGCAAGGAACATGACGAGTGGATCGCCGCCGAGGAGTGGGAAATCGAATGGCTGGAAAGCACCCGCCACGAAGAAGGCAAGACCCGCGATGGCCGCGCGAAAGGCCATGCCCAATCGCATGAGCACGCCTGGGCGCAGGATGTGCCGCCGCCGAAGGGCAAGGCGGAGCGCGGCCTGTTGCCCATCTGGCGCAACTGGCGCTGGTGGCTGAGTTTGCTTGTCTGCCTGCTGCTGGGCTGGCTGGGCGCCTTGCTGATGCTCGATACTTCGCAGCCCGTGCCTGCCGCGCTGGCCTCGGCCTGGAGCGGCCTGGCCCGCGATGGCGCCAAGGCGCATCCGGACACGGCAACGGCGGACAGCGTCGCCACGCCGCCGGCAAAAAACGAGGCCGTGGCCGTCGATAGCTGGGCGGTAGGCAAACCGTATGCGGCCGAGCCCGCGCAAGCGAAGGCGCCCGAGATCCGCGTGCTGGCCGTGGCGCAGCTGAGCCTGAAAGCCAGCCGGCCCGCCTGCGATGGCGCCGGCCAGGCCGAGTCGGCGGCGCTGGTGGCACCGAATGGCGAGCCTTGGCCTGCACGGTCCGGCTATGTCGATGGCTTCCCGATCGGTAACAAGGGCACCGAACTGAGCTTGACCATCGACAACAGCAGCAACACGGCGCCCGTCTTCGTCAAGCTGTATGACCAGGAACGACGCTCGAATGTGCGCTACCTGTACATCCTGGCCAATGACAAGCTGACGGTGGAGCAGCTCAGCGCGGGCAAGTACGAAGTGCGCTACCAGGCCGTCGGGCCAGGCCAGGACAATTGCGGCGGCGCCACGCGCAGCGGTGCCTCGATACCAGCGCCAGCGCCTGCCGTGGGAGAGGACGGTACGCAGAATCCTGTTGTAAGCAGCATCTAATCTGATTATGCTTGATATGCGTCAACGCAGCGTCCACATCGAACTTATCCCTTAGGAGTATTCATGACCGACCTCAAAGCCGATGCAGATGATAACTGGCTGCTCGACGAAGATGAGCCGGTGGCCAGTCCCTCGGGGCTGGCCGCGCCCGACCAGCGCCTGTGGCGTGTGCTGATCGTCGATGACGACGTCGATGTGCATGCGGTGACGCGGCTGGCGCTGCGCAATGTCAGTTTCAAGGGCCGCGAACTGGAACTGTTTTCCGCCTACAGCGGCCGCGAAGGGTACGAGATCCTGCGCGACACGCCCGATATCGCGCTGGTACTGCTCGACGTGGTGATGGAAACGGATGACGCGGGCCTGATCCTTGCCAAGCGCATCCGCGCCGACCTGAACAACTCCATCGTGCGCGTCGTGCTGCGCACGGGCCAGCCGGGCCAGGCGCCCGAGCAGCGCGTCATCATCGAATACGATATCAACGATTACAAGGCCAAGACGGAACTGACGACACAGAAGCTGTTTACCACCGTCATTTCGGCCCTGCGCGCCTACGAAAGCCTGATGATGCTCGAGCGCAGCCGCATCGGCCTGGGCAAGATCCTCGCCGGCGCCACCAATCTGTACCAGATCCATTCCCTGCGCGAATTCGCCTCTGGCGTGCTCAACCAGGTCAGCGCCATCCTCGACGTGGGCGCCGACGGCGTGCTGTGCCTGATGCAGGGCGGCGCCGGACGGCCCGAAGTGGTGGCCGCCACAGGCACATATGCCGTGCTGGCCGAGTCCGAAGCGATGCCGGCAGATCACGCGCTCACGCCCACCATCGACAAGGCGTTCGCGGAAAAGCGCAGCCAGTTCGAGCATCCGGCCAATGTGCTGTTCATCCATACGGAAGGCAACCGCGAGCTGGCCATCTCCGTTACGCCGCCGTGGCCGCTGGCGCAGATCCAGCGCGACTTGCTGGAAGTGTTTTGCCAGCGTATCGCCGCCGCCTTCGACAATCTGTACATGTTCGGCCAGCTGCGCAAGGCGCAGGAAGCGACCGTCGTGGCGCTGGCCGACCTGGCGGAATTTCGCGACAGCGACACGGGCGGCCACGTGCGGCGCGTGCAGCTCTTGTCCGACGCCATCGCCCAGCGCATGCAGCAGCGCGGCGTGTATGCCGACGAGCTCAGCCCGCAGTTGCTCGACATGATCGGCCTGGCCAGCATCCTGCACGACGTGGGCAAGGTGGCCACGCCGGACGCCGTGCTGCTCAAGCCGGGCCGGCATACGGACGAGGAGCGCACGCAGATGCAGCTGCATGCCAGCGTCGGGCGCACCATCCTCGAGCGGGCCGCCAACATGGTCGACGGCATCAGCTACCTGACGTATGGCGCGCAGATCGCCGGTGGCCACCATGAACACTTCGATGGTGCCGGCTATCCGAATGGCCTCAAGGGGCGCGACATCCCCGTGGCCGCGCGCATCGTTGCCGTGGTCGACGTCTTCGATGCCTTGCTGCACGAGCGGCCCTACAAGGAGCCGTGGCCGTATCCGCAGGTGCGCGAATACATCGAGCAGCGCAGCGGCAGCCAGTTCGATCCGGAAGTGGTGACGGCGCTGCTCGACCTGATCGACAACGAGCCGCAACTGTGGCATCCGGAGCGCGCCACCGCTTGAGCAGCAACTTCGTTGGCGCTTTTCGGCACGCCGCCATTCCCTTGCGCGCGGCGCCGTCATATACTCGGCAGCCTCATGCTGGCCGGCGCCACGCACCAGTGTGGCGCGCCGCGGAGTTTTCGGACATCACGACATGAAAGAACTCAAGGGACTCAGCGCACTGATCATCGAGCCGCATCCGGGCATGCGCGCCAGCCTGCACAATATGCTCAACCTGTGCGGCCTGGCGAAGATCGACGACGCGGCCAGTTCGGGCCAGGCGATCCGCATGCTGGGCAGCAAATCGTATGATCTGATCCTGTGCGAATACGACCTCGACGGCGGGCAGGATGGCCAGCAGATGCTGGAAGACTTGCGCCACCACAAATTGATGCACGCATCGACCATGTTCTTCATGGTCACGGGCGAAGGCAGCTTCGCCAAGGTGGTCAGCGCCGTCGAGCTGTTGCCCACCGATTACATCCTCAAGCCATTCACCGCTGACAACATGCTCGAACGCATCGGCCGCGCGCTGGACAAGCGCAATGCCTTCGTGCCCGTGTATGAATTGATCGACGTGGGCAACGAGCGCGCGGCGATCACCGCCTGCGCCGAGGGCGCCAGCCTGTATCCGCGCTACGCCACGGATTTCCTGCGCCTGCGCGCGGAATTGCATTTGTTGCTGGGCGAGGCGGCCGACGCCGAGCCGATCTACGCAGCCTTATACGAGAGCAAGTCCATCGGCTGGGCGCGCCTGGGGCAGGCCAAGACGCAGTTCCTGCTGGGCGAATACGAAGCGGCGCAGGGCACCCTGGAAGGGCTGCTGGAAAACAACAAGCGTTTTCTCGACGCCTATGACTGGCTGGCGCGCACGCACTTGGCGCAAGGCAAGCCGGAACTGGCGCAGGCGGCCCTGAGCGAAGCGGTGGCCCTGTCGCCGCACGCCGTGCGCCGCTTGCGCCGCCTGGGCGAGGCGGCCCTGGCGGCCGACGATATCGAGATGGCGGAAAAATCCCTCAAATTAGTGGTCAGCAAGGCCAAGTATTCGGAATTCCGTGACCCGGAAGACCATGTGCGCCTCGTGCAGACCCTGGTGCGCAAGGGCGACCCGCTGCAGGCGGGCGCCGTGATCCGCGACCTCGACAAGTCGATGGGCGGGCAAAAGAATGCGGAACTGTGCAGTGCCCTGTGCAGCGCCATGCTGCATGCGCATACGGGCAACGAAGAGCGTCTGCAGCAATCGCTGGACGTAGCGCTGGCCGCCAACCGCCACAGCGTCGGCGGCTCAAACATGCTGAAAACCGAACTGGCGCGCCACTGCCTGGCGCATGGACGCGAGGATGGCGCGGCCGAGGTGATGCGCGAAGTCATGCGCAACGCGCCCGACAGCGCCGCCATGACGCGCGCCATGGCCGTGTTCGAACAGGCGGGGCGCGAAGAGCTGGCCAAGGCGCTGGCGCGGCAAAGCCGCCAGGAAGTGGCCGACATGGTGGCGGCTGGCGCCGCTAGAGCGGGAGAGGGCGATTTCCGCGGCGCCGTCGACCTGATGGGCGAAGCCGTCACGCGTCTGCCTGATAATCCGCAAGTAGTCTTCAATGCGGCCGTGGCCGTGCTGAAATGCCTGGAGCACGAGGGCTGGGATGAGCGCATGGGCCAGCAGGCGCTGACGTTTATCGCCGGCGTGCGCCGCCTGGACCCGCGCAACCCCAAATTGCCGGTGCTGTCGGGCCTGCATCAGCAGTTGTTGCGTAAATATAAGCCCTTGGGCAACTCCTGGATGCATCCGCCTGACGCCAGGTAAACAGGTAAATGCGGAGTAAATGACGGGAAAATGCGGCTTGCGGGCAGGGAGGATAAAAAAAATGCGAAAAAAGCCGACTTTTTCGCGCCAACCCTTGCACATTCTCAAATCGGGAGCTTATAATCACGCCCCGAAGCAGCCAACTTCTTCTTTATACGCAAATGCAGCAGTCAGGCATCAGCAAATAAGGTTGACAGTTGTGAGTAGATGCTTCATACTCTGCGGTTCCCGCGGAGGGGTGGCCGAGTGGTTAAAGGCGACAGACTGTAAATCTGTTCTCTATGAGTACGCTGGTTCGAATCCAGCCCCCTCCACCAAGTTTTTGCAAGGAAAACTGGGTAGTAGCAAAAAGCAAGTGAAGAAAAGTGAACGATACCTCGCGGGTGTAGCTCAATGGTAGAGCAGAAGCCTTCCAAGCTTACGACGAGGGTTCGATTCCCTTCACCCGCTCCAGTTTCCGTTCAGATGCTTGATGCATCGCATGCAACAAATTACAGCCCTTGTAGCTCAGTGGTAGAGCACTCCCTTGGTAAGGGAGAGGCCACGTGTTCGATCCACGTCAAGGGCACCAGAATTCGCAGCAGGCAGCACAGAAGCAATTCAAACCAGACCGTCGGGCGTGTGCCTGAGCAATCTAATCAAATCATTAGGAGTTCAAAATGGCAAAAGGTAAATTCGAACGGACCAAGCCGCACGTCAACGTCGGCACCATCGGCCACGTCGACCACGGTAAAACCACGCTGACCGCTGCAATCGCAACGGTTCTGTCGAAGAAATTCGGCGGCGAAGCTAAAGCATACGACCAGATCGATGCAGCACCAGAAGAAAAAGCGCGCGGTATCACGATTAACACCGCCCACGTCGAGTACGAAACGGAAACGCGTCACTACGCGCACGTTGACTGCCCAGGCCACGCCGATTACATCAAAAACATGATTACCGGTGCAGCCCAGATGGACGGCGCGATCCTGGTGTGCTCCGCAGCTGACGGTCCAATGCCACAGACCCGCGAACACATCCTGCTGGCCCGCCAAGTTGGCGTTCCATACATCATCGTGTTCCTGAACAAGTGCGACCTGGTCGACGACGCAGAGCTGCTGGAACTGGTTGAAATGGAAGTGCGCGAGCTGTTGTCGAAGTACGAATTCCCAGGCGACGACCTGCCTATCATCAAAGGTTCGGCACGTATGGCGCTGGAAGGCAAAGAAGGCGAAATGGGCGTTGACGCAGTGTTGCGTCTGGCCGATGCGCTGGATGCTTACATCCCAACGCCAGAGCGCGCTGTTGACGGTGCATTCCTGATGCCAGTGGAAGACGTGTTCTCGATCTCGGGTCGCGGTACCGTTGTGACCGGTCGTATCGAGCGCGGCATTGTTAAAGTCGGCGAAGAGATCGAAATCGTCGGTATCACCGATACCGTCAAAACGACTTGCACCGGCGTGGAAATGTTCCGCAAGCTGCTGGACCAAGGTCAAGCTGGCGACAACGTTGGTCTGCTGCTGCGCGGCACCAAGCGTGAAGACGTGCAACGTGGTCAAGTTCTGGCCAAGCCAGGCTCGATCAAGCCGCATGCCCACTTCACCGGCGAGATCTATGTTCTGTCGAAAGACGAAGGCGGCCGTCATACGCCATTCTTCAACAACTATCGTCCACAGTTCTACTTCCGCACGACGGACGTAACCGGTTCGATCGAGTTGCCAGCAGACAAAGAAATGGTTATGCCAGGCGATAACGTGTCGATCACCGTCAAGCTGATCAACCCGATCGCGATGGAAGAAGGTCTGCGCTTCGCTATCCGTGAAGGCGGTCGTACCGTCGGCGCCGGCGTGGTTGCAAAAATCCTCGCATAAGGAAATGTTATGCTTCCACCCGGGGCGTCCTGGGTGGTAGAATAGCACTCCTCGAAAGTTTTACGTAGGGACGTAGCTCAATTGGCAGAGCGTCGGTCTCCAAAACCGAAGGTTGGGGGTTCGATGCCCTCCGTCCCTGCCACCGTCAAGGTGCAGGGCACCGAAAGTAGAAAAATGTCAAATCAATCCGTGCAAACCGTTAGCACGTCGAGTGACAAGATAAAAGTCGCGCTGGCAATAGTAGCTGCGATTGCAGGAGTAGTCGGGTTTTATTACCTGGCAGGCCAACCAGCTCTGGTGCGTGCAAGCGCGCTTGTGGCTGGTTTGGTTATTGCTGTTGCGCTCTTGTATGTCTCGACGACCGGCCGTGAATTTCTCAATTTCGCCAAAGAAGCTGTGCGCGAAACCAAGAAAGTTGTTTGGCCTACCCGCAAAGAAGCCACGCAGATTACTGCGATCGTGTTTGCCTTTGTGCTGGTCATGGCGATTTTCCTGTGGGGCACGGATAAATTGCTCGAGTTTTTGTTGTATGACGTAATTCTTGGTTGGAAAAAATAATGAGCGAAAATGTGCATGATGAAGCGGCGGACGAGTCCGTTCCGGGCGACGCTCCGGTAGCGGACACTGGTGCAGCGCTGAGCGTGCCAGTCAGCAGCAAGCGCTGGTATGTCGTGCATGCTTATTCCGGCATGGAAAAAAGCGTCATGCGCGCACTGACCGAGCGCATCGAGCGTGCGGGCATGCAAGACCAGTTCGGCCAGATCCTGGTGCCGATCGAAGAAGTTGTCGAAGTCAAGAATGGTGTGAAGTCCGTCACCGAACGTCGTTTCTATCCTGGCTATGTGCTGGTTGAAATGGAAATGACGGACGAGAGCTGGCACTTGGTCAAGAACACCAGCAAGGTTACCGGTTTCATTGGTGGCAAGTCGAACAAGCCGACGCCGATCTCCGCGCGCGAAATCGACGGCATCATGAAGCAGATGCAGGAAGGTGTTGAAAAGCCCCGTCCAAAAACCTTGTACGAAGTGGGCGAGCAAGTCCGCATCAAGGATGGTCCGTTCACCGACTTCAACGGCAATGTCGAAGAAGTCAACTACGAGAAATCCAAAGTGCGCGTTTCGGTCACGATTTTCGGCCGCGCTACCCCGGTGGAACTCGAATTCGGCCAGGTCGAAAAAGTTTAAGGTTTGACAAGCGCCACCAGGAGCGTTGCGGCAGTCTCAGCAAAATCCGGTCAGAGGAGCCCCGCCAGGGTAGGATCGGCGGGGCGCTACTACTCAATCCAAGATAGGAGCCATCATGGCAAAGAAAATCATTGGTTTTATCAAGCTGCAAGTGCCAGCTGGTAAAGCAAACCCATCCCCACCAATCGGTCCAGCTCTGGGTCAACGTGGTCTGAACATCATGGAATTCTGCAAGGCCTTCAATGCACAGACCCAAGGTCTGGAGCCAGGCATGCCGATTCCAGTCGTGATCACCGCGTTCGCTGACAAGTCCTTCACGTTCGTGATGAAGACGCCTCCAGCAACCTACCTGATCAAAAAAGCTGCTGCGATCACCAAAGGTTCGCCGAAGCCACATACCGACAAAGTCGGTACGCTGACCCGCGCACAAGCTGAAGAAATCGCTAAATTGAAAACCCCTGATCTGACCGCTGCCGACATGGATGCTGCTGTACGCACCATCGCTGGTTCCGCTCGTTCGATTGGTATCACGGTGGAAGGTGTTGTATAATGGCTAAGTTATCCAAACGTATCAAGGCTTTGAAAGCCAAAGTCGACCGTACCAAAGTGTACGCTTTCGACAACGCTGTCGCTCTGATCAAAGAGTGCGCAACGGCCAAGTTCAATGAATCGATCGACGTATCGGTACAACTGGGTGTTGATCCTAAGAAATCCGACCAAGTGGTGCGCGGCTCCGTCGTGCTGCCAGCTGGTACCGGCAAAACCGTACGCGTGGCAGTATTCGCGTCGGGCGAAAAAGCGGAAGCTGCTAAAGCAGCTGGCGCCGACATCGTTGGTATGGAAGACCTGGCTGAGCAGATCAAAGCCGGCGACATGCCTTTCGACATCGTTATCGCTTCGCCAGATACCATGCGTATCGTTGGTACCCTGGGTCAGATCCTGGGCCCACGCGGCATGATGCCTAACCCGAAAGTTGGCACTGTTACTCCTGACGTCGCTACCGCCGTGAAAAACGCGAAAGCCGGTCAAGTTCAGTACCGTACCGACAAATCCGGTATCATCCACGCTACCATCGGCCGTAAATCGTTCGCTGACGCAGATCTGAAATCGAATCTGGTCGCACTGATCGACGCACTGAACAAAGCCAAGCCAGCATCGAGCAAAGGCGTGTACCTGCGCAAAGTTTCGCTGTCGTCGACCATGGGCGCTGGCGTCCGTGTTGACCAGGCTAGCCTGGCAGCTTAAGTAACAGAATCAAGTCCTGTAGCGCCTTCAGGCGCTGCGGGCGCATCTTTGGGCTGTCTGCCCGGTGTTCGCACCAGGCAGGCAGACAATCAAAGACCGTTGGGCCGACTGCGATCGCACATGCAGAAGGTTAATAGGCTTGCCGGCAACGGCAAGTGCCCAACGCAGATGGTGTACCCGAACAAGTTTTGTAGTCCTCATGCTGCGTGAATCCATCCGCTCAGTTTAGTACTTCTTGACTTCGGACGCCGTGTTCGAACCGATGCAAGGCGCTCAACCACTCGGTTGTGATTGCCGAACATCATTTAAGGAGGTTGACCGTGAGTCTCAATCTGAATGACAAAAAGGCCGTCGTCGCCGAAGTTTCCGCACAAGTAGCTAATGCGCAAACGATCGTCGTGGCCGAATATCGTGGCATCCAGGTTGGTCACTTGACGCAACTGCGTGCTAAAGCGCGTGCCCAAGGCGTGTACCTGCGTGTGTTGAAAAACACTCTGGCTCGTCGCTCCGTTGAAGGTACCGCATTCGCCAGCCTGGCAGATGCCATGACCGGCCCGTTGATCTACTCGATCTCGGCCGATGCCGTTGCAGCAGCTAAAGTCATCGCTGACTTCGCTAAAACCAACGACAAACTGGTCATCAAAGCAGGTAACTACGCAGGCAAGCCGCTGGATACAGCTGCTGTCACCGCGTTGGCGAGCATTCCTAGCCGTGAAGTCCTCATTTCGCAGTTGTTGGGCGTTATGCTGGCTCCGGTTTCGGGCTTTGCACGTGGTCTGGCTGCCCTGGCAGCGAAAAAAGGCGAAGGCGCCGAAGCTCCTGCAGAAGCAGCAGCAGAAGAAGCCCCAGCAGCCGCTTAATTGCGCGCGCTTTTTTCTCTCAGTACCAATCTGATGTAACTAACGTAATAAATTTAGGAGTTTCAAAATGGCAATTAGCAAAGACGATATCCTGGAAGCAGTTAGCGCCATGTCCGTAATGGACCTGAACGACCTGGTTAAAGCATTCGAAGAAAAATTCGGCGTGTCCGCAGCAGCGATGGCTTCGGCCGGTCCTGCAGCAGGCCCAGCAGCAGCTGCTGAAGAGCAAACCGAGTTCAACGTTGTGCTGGACACCTTCGGCGCAAACAAAGTTGGCGTCATTAAAGCAGTTCGCGAAATCACCGGCCTGGGCTTGAAAGAAGCTAAAGACCTGGTCGATGGCGCACCAAAAACTGTGAAAGAAGCAGTGTCGAAAGCTGACGCTGAAGCTGCAGTGAAGAAACTGATTGAAGCCGGCGCAACCGCTTCGATGAAGTAATATCTGTACCGGCGGCAGTTAGCGCCCGAGTCAAAGTCTGAGGTTTCCCCTCGCAAGGGGGGAAATCCGACTTTGGCTCCTTTGTCGTCTGCATCGTATTTGTCACGTAGTTGTAGCAGCAGTTTTTATTCGATTCAAGCCGGAAAGCAGAGCCTTGAGGTTTCGTCTGTGTCACACGCAGCGGTGCAAACGAACACTTGCAAAACCTGAATTTTCTATCCTTTCTGTCACTCACGGAGTGTCCATGCACTACTCATTTACTGAGAAGAAACGCATTCGCAAATCATTCGCGAAGCGCGCCAACGTTCACCACGTTCCGTTCCTGCTGGCGACCCAGCTCGAGTCTTATCATAGCTTCTTGCAAGAGGACATAGCACCGTCCGGCCGCAAGAATGATGGCCTGCAGTCGGCTTTCACTTCGATTTTCCCTATCGTGTCGCACAATGGTTTTGCGCGTCTCGAATTCTTGTCGTACGTTCTGGGCGATCCTGCCTTTGACGTCAAAGAATGTCAACAACGTGGCCTGACGTTCGCGTCGCCGCTGCGCGCGAAAGTGCGCCTGGTGATCCTGGACAAGGAATCGCCAACCAAGCCCGTCGTCAAAGAGATGAAGGAACAGGAAGTCTACATGGGCGAATTGCCGCTCATGACGACCACCGGTTCGTTCGTCATCAACGGCACGGAGCGGGTTATCGTTTCCCAGTTGCACCGTTCGCCTGGCGTGTTCTTCGAGCACGACCGCGGCAAGACCCACTCGTCCGGTAAACTGCTGTTCTCCGCACGTATCATTCCTTACCGCGGTTCGTGGCTGGACTTCGAGTTCGACCCGAAAGACATCCTGTTCTTCCGCGTCGACCGCCGCCGCAAGATGCCAGTGACGATCCTGCTCAAAGCCATCGGCATGTCGCACGAGCAAATCCTGGCGAACTTCTTCGTCTTCGACAACTTCAACCTGCGCTCCGAAGGCGCGGAGATGGAATTCGTCTCCGAGCGTCTGCGCGGCGAAGTGGCGCGTTTCGACATCGTCGACAAGTCGGGCAAGACCCTGGTGCTGAAAGACAAGCGTATCAACGCGAAACACGTGCGTGATATCGAAGCTGCCGGCATCAAGCACATTTCCGTACCGGAAGACTACCTGCTGGGCCGCGTATTGGCGAAGAATATCGTCGATGGCGATACCGGTGAAGTCGTCGCTTCCGCGAACGATGAGCTGACCGAAGATCTGTTGGGCCGCCTGCGCGACGCCAACATTTCCGAAATCCAGACCTTGTACACGAACGACCTGGATCAGGGCGCCTACATCTCGCAAACCCTGCGTATCGACGACACCGCCGACCAGATGGCTGCGAAAGTGGCGATCTACCGCATGATGCGTCCAGGCGAGCCACCAACGGAAGACTCCGTTGAAGCGCTGTTCAATGGCCTGTTCTACAACTCGGACCGCTACGACCTGTCGGCCGTGGGCCGCATGAAGTTCAACCGCCGCATTGGCCGCGATGAACTGACCGGCGCCATGACCCTGTCGAACGAAGACGTGCTGGCCGTGATCAAGATCCTCGTGGAACTGCGCAATGGCCGCGGCGAAGTCGACGATATCGATCACCTGGGTAACCGTCGCGTGCGTTGCGTGGGCGAACTGGCCGAGAATCAATTCCGCGCCGGTCTGGTGCGTGTTGAGCGCGCCGTCAAGGAACGCCTCGGCCAAGCCGAAGCGGACAACCTGATGCCGCACGACCTGATCAATTCGAAGCCGATTTCGGCTGCAATTCGCGAGTTCTTCGGTTCGTCCCAGCTGTCGCAGTTCATGGACCAAACCAATCCTCTGTCGGAAATTACCCACAAGCGCCGCGTATCGGCTCTGGGACCCGGCGGTCTGACACGCGAACGCGCCGGCTTTGAAGTGCGCGACGTGCATCCGACCCACTACGGCCGCGTCTGCCCGATCGAGACACCGGAAGGTCCGAACATTGGTCTGATCAACTCGCTGGCGTTGTATGCCCGCCTGAATGAATACGGCTTCCTGGAAACCCCGTACCGCAAGGTCGAAGGCTCCAAGATTACCGATCAGATCGACTACCTGTCCGCCATCGAAGAAGGCCGCTACATCATCGCTCAGGCGAATGCGACCATCAACGACGCCGGCATGCTGTCCGATGAACTGGTCTCGGCCCGTGAAGCTGGCGAAACCATCCTGGTCTCCCCGGAGCGCATCCAGTACATGGACGTGGCCCCAGGCCAGATCGTTTCCGTCGCTGCCTCGCTGATTCCGTTCCTCGAACACGATGATGCGAACCGTGCATTGATGGGCGCCAACATGCAACGCCAGGCTGTGCCTTGCTTGCGTCCGGAAAAAGCGCTGGTCGGTACCGGTATCGAACGCACCGTTGCGGTCGACTCGGGCACCACCGTGCAAGCCTTGCGTGGCGGTATCGTCGATTACATCGATGCGGGCCGTGTCGTGATTCGCGTCAACGATGACGAAGCGCAAGCTGGTGAAGTGGGCGTCGACATCTACAACCTGATCAAGTACACCCGTTCGAACCAGAACACCAACATCAACCAGCGTCCTATCGTGCAAGTGGGCGACCGTGTTGCCAAGCGCGACGTGATCGCCGACGGCGCATCGACCGACCTGGGTGAATTGGCGCTGGGCCAGAACATGACCGTGGCCTTCATGCCATGGAATGGTCTGAACTTCGAAGATTCGATCCTGATCTCGGAAAACGTCGTCAAGGACGATCGCTACACCTCGATTCACATCGAAGAGTTGTCGGTGGTGGCCCGTGACACGAAGCTGGGCGCGGAAGAAATTACGCGCGACATCTCGAACCTGGCTGAAAATCAGCTGGCACGTCTGGATGAGTCCGGTATCGTCTACATCGGCGCTGAAGTCCAAGCCGGCGACACCCTGGTTGGTAAAGTGACGCCGAAGGGCGAAACCCAGCTGACCCCGGAAGAGAAGCTGCTGCGCGCGATTTTCGGCGAAAAAGCCTCGGACGTGAAAGATACGTCGCTGCGCGTGCCTTCGGGCATGATCGGTACCGTGATCGACGTGCAAGTCTTCACCCGTGAAGGCATTGTGCGCGACAAGCGTGCCCAGCAAATTATCGATGACGAACTGAAACGCTTCCGTCTGGATCTGAACGACCAGATGCGTATCGTCGAAGGCGATGCCTTCCAGCGTCTGGAAAAAATGCTGATCGGCAAAGTTGTCAACGGCGGCCCTAAAAAGCTGGCCAAAGGCGCCAAGATCACCAAGGAATACCTGGCCGATCTGGACAAATACCACTGGTTCGACATCCGCCCTGCGGACGACGATGCAGCGGTAGCGCTGGAAGCGATCAAGGAATCGATCAACGAGAAGCGTCACCAGTTCGATCTGGCCTTCGAAGAGAAGCGCAAGAAACTGACGCAAGGCGATGAGCTGCAACCAGGCGTGCAAAAAATGGTCAAGGTGTACCTGGCCGTGAAACGCCGCCTGCAGTCGGGCGACAAGATGGCAGGTCGCCACGGTAACAAGGGTGTGGTTTCCCGTATTGTTCCTGTGGAAGACATGCCATACATGGCCGACGGCACGCCAGCCGACGTTGTGCTGAACCCGCTGGGCGTTCCTTCGCGGATGAACGTTGGTCAGATTCTCGAGACGCACTTGGGCTGGGCTGCCAAGGGTCTGGGTATCCGCATCGGCGAAATGCTGAAGGCGCAAACCAAGGTCGAGCAAGTGCGCAAGTACCTGACGACGATCTACAACGACAACGGCCGTGCGGAAGACTTGAACGACTTCGACGACGAAGAGATCATGAAGCTGGCGGAAAACCTGAAAAAAGGTGTTCCATTCGCCACGCCAGTGTTCGACGGCGCCAATGAAGCCGAGATCCGCCGCATGCTGGACCTGGCGTATCCGGACGACATCGCCAAGAACCTGGGCATGACCGCTTCGAAAAACCAGGTGACCATGTATGACGGTCGCACCGGTGAAGCGTTCGAGCGCAAGGTCACTGTCGGCGTCATGCACATGCTGAAACTGCATCACTTGGTTGATGACAAGATGCATGCGCGTTCGACCGGTCCTTACTCGCTGGTGACGCAACAGCCACTGGGCGGTAAAGCCCAGTTCGGTGGTCAGCGTTTCGGTGAGATGGAAGTCTGGGCACTGGAAGCGTATGGCGCGTCGTATGTCTTGCAAGAGATGTTGACCGTCAAGTCCGATGACGTGAATGGCCGTACCAAAGTGTACGAGAACCTCGTCAAGGGCGACCACGTGATCGACGCCGGCATGCCGGAATCGTTCAACGTGCTGGTCAAGGAAATCCGTTCGCTCGGTATCGATATCGACCTCGAACGCAACTAAACGACAGCACCCTGTCATTTGGTTTGGGAAACACAAAGCCCGGCTGGGAAACCACGCCGGGCAATGTAGTCTCAGGAATATAGAAATTTAATCACCTCTGGAGTGATACATGAAAGCACTGCTCGATCTATTCAAGCAAGTACAGACCAACGAGACCTTCGATGCAATCAAGATCGGTCTCGCTTCGCCTGAGAAAATCCGTTCGTGGTCCTACGGCGAAGTCAAGAAGCCGGAAACCATCAACTACCGTACCTTCAAGCCTGAGCGCGACGGCCTGTTCTGCGCCAAGATCTTTGGCCCGATCAAGGATTATGAATGCCTGTGCGGCAAGTACAAGCGCCTGAAACACCGCGGCGTGATCTGCGAAAAGTGCGGCGTCGAAGTCACCCTGGCCAAAGTGCGCCGCGAGCGCATGGGCCACATCGAGCTGGCCTCGCCTACCGCGCACATCTGGTTCCTGAAGTCGCTGCCGTCGCGTCTGGGCATGGTCCTGGACATGACCCTGCGGGACATCGAACGCGTGCTGTACTTTGAAGCATACGTCGTGACCGATCCAGGCATGACTCCGCTGAAAAAGTGCCAGATCATGTCGGAAGACGACTACGCCGCCAAGTACGAAGAGTACGGCGACGACTTCACCGCCTTCATGGGCGCCGAAGGTATCCGTGAACTGCTGCGCTCGATCGACATCCACCGCGATGCCGAAACCCTGCGCGTGGAACTGAAGGAATCGAAATCCGAAGCCAAGATCAAGAAATACGCGAAGCGCCTGAAAGTGCTGGAAGCGTTCCAACGTTCGGGCATCAAGCCTGACTGGATGATCATGGAAGTGCTGCCAGTGCTGCCGCCGGAACTGCGTCCGCTGGTACCGCTGGATGGTGGCCGTTTCGCGACCTCGGATCTGAACGATCTGTATCGCCGCGTCATCAACCGTAACAACCGTCTGAAACGCCTGATGGAGCTGCGCGCTCCAGAGATCATCACGCGCAACGAAAAGCGCATGCTGCAAGAAGCAGTCGATTCGCTGCTGGACAACGGCCGTCGCGGCAAAGCGATGACCGGCGCCAACAAGCGTCCGCTGAAATCGCTGGCAGAGATGATCAAGGGCAAGGGCGGCCGTTTCCGTCAAAACTTGCTGGGCAAACGCGTCGATTACTCCGGTCGTTCGGTCATCGTCGTGGGCCCGCAATTGAAACTGCATCAGTGCGGCTTGCCGAAACTGATGGCGCTGGAACTGTTCAAACCATTCATTTTCAATAAACTGGAACTGATGGGTCTGGCTACCACGATCAAGGCCGCCAAAAAGCTGGTCGAGATTCAAGAGCCGGTCGTGTGGGACATCCTGGAAGACGTGATCCGTGAACATCCGATCATGTTGAACCGCGCACCTACGCTGCACCGTCTGGGTATCCAGGCGTTCGAGCCAGTCCTGATTGAAGGCAAGGCCATCCAGCTGCACCCGCTCGTCTGCGCCGCATTCAACGCCGACTTTGACGGTGACCAAATGGCGGTCCACGTTCCTCTGTCGATCGAAGCGCAGATGGAAGCACGCACCCTGATGCTGGCATCGAACAACATCCTGTTCCCATCGAACGGCGAACCATCGATCGTTCCTTCCCAGGATATCGTGCTGGGTCTGTACTACGCGACCCGCGAAGCGATCAATGCGAAGAACGAAGGGATGATGTTCCCTGACGTGTCGGAAGTGATCCGCGCCTACGACAACAAGGAAGTCGAACTGACGACCCGCGTCACCGTGCGTATTACCGAATACCCGAAAAACGCCGAAACGGGCGAATTCGAGAAAACGGTAACGCGTTACGAAACGACGATCGGCCGTGCGATCCTGTCGGAAATTCTGCCAAAAGGCCTGCCGTTCTCCGTCCTGAACCGCGCGCTGAAAAAGAAAGAAATTTCCAAGCTGATCAACACGTCGTTCCGCAAGTGCGGCCTGCGCGCCACCGTGGTGTTCGCAGACAAACTGATGCAATCGGGTTTCCGCCTGGCGACACGCGCCGGTATCTCGATCTGCGTCGACGACATGCTGGTACCGCCTCAAAAAGTCACCTTGATCGCGACGGCCGAATCGGAAGTCAAGCAGATCGAACAGCAATACGCCTCGGGTCTCGTGACCGCCGGCGAGCGTTACAACAAGGTAGTCGATATCTGGGGCAAAACCTCGGATGAAGTCGGCAAGGCCATGATGGACCAGCTCAAAGTCGAAGACGTGATCCGCCGCGACGGCACCAAGTCGACGCAAGAATCGTTCAACGCCATTTACATGATGGCCGACTCCGGCGCGCGCGGTTCCGCAGCCCAGATTCGCCAGTTGGCCGGTATGCGTGGTCTGATGGCCAAACCGGATGGTTCGATTATCGAAACGCCGATTACCGCGAACTTCCGCGAAGGTCTGAACGTTTTGCAGTACTTCATTTCGACCCACGGCGCTCGTAAAGGTCTGGCCGATACGGCGCTGAAAACGGCTAACTCCGGTTACCTGACGCGTCGTCTGGTTGACGTGACGCAAGACTTGGTGGTGATCGAAGATGATTGCGGCACCATGAACGGCGCCGTCATGAAGGCACTGGTCGAAGGTGGTGAAGTCATCGAACCGTTGCGTGACCGTATCCTCGGCCGCGTCGTGGTGCATGACGTCGTCAATCCTGAAACCCAGGAAACGCTGTACGAAGCCGGCACCTTGATGGACGAAGACATGGTCGAAGAGATCGAGCGTCTGTCCATCGATGAAGTCAAGGTCCGTACGCCACTGACTTGCGACACGCGCTTCGGCCTGTGCGCCAAGTGCTATGGCCGCGACCTGGGCCGCGGCATGCTGGTCAACGCCGGCGAAGCCGTCGGTGTGGTGGCAGCGCAGTCGATTGGTGAGCCTGGTACCCAGCTGACCATGCGTACGTTCCACATTGGTGGTGCGGCATCGCGTGCGGCAGTGGCATCGTCGGTGGAAGCCAAGTCGAACGGTACCATCCGCTTCACGGCAACCATGCGTTACGTGACGAACGGCAAGGGCGCGCAAATCGTCATTTCCCGTTCCGGCGAAGTGCTGATTACCGACGACCATGGCCGTGAGCGTGAGCGTCATAAAGTACCGTACGGTGCGACCCTGATCGTCAAGGACGGCATGGTCATCAAGGCCGGTACGGCTCTGGCAACGTGGGATCCGCTGACCCGTCCGATCATTACCGAATACGCCGGTCAAGTGCGTTTCGAGAACGTCGAAGAAGGCGTTACCGTAGCCCGTCAGGTCGACGAAGTGACCGGTCTGTCCACCTTGGTGGCGATCGATGCGAAACGTCGCGGTTCGTTGACGAAAACGTTGCGTCCGCAAGTCAAGCTGATCAACGACGCCAACGAAGAAGTCAAGATCGCCGGCACCGAACACTCGGTGGCGATCGGCTTCCAGGTCGGCGCGCTGATCATGGTCAAGGACGGTCAACAGGTATCGGTTGGTGAAGTGCTGGCACGTATTCCTACCGAATCGCAAAAAACGCGCGATATTACCGGTGGTCTGCCACGCGTTGCCGAACTGTTCGAAGCGCGCTCGCCGAAAGATGCCGGTATGCTGGCAGAAGTCACGGGTACGGTTGCGTTCGGTAAAGAAACCAAGGGCAAGCAGCGTTTGGAAATCACGGACATGGACGGCAACAAGCATGAGTTCTTGATCACCAAGGACAAACAAGTGCTGGTGCATGACGGCCAAGTCGTGAACAAGGGCGAGATGATCGTGGACGGCCCGGCCGATCCGCAAGACATCCTGCGCCTGCTGGGTATCGAAGCGCTGGCACGTTACATCGTTGACGAAGTGCAAGACGTGTACCGTCTGCAAGGCGTGAAGATCAATGACAAGCACATCGAAGTGATCGTGCGTCAGATGCTGCGCCGTGTTCAGATCGTCAATGCCGGCGACACCAACTACATCGTTGGCGAGCAGGTAGAGCGTTCGGAACTGCTGGACGAGAACGATCGCATGGCCGTTGAGAACAAGATTCCAGCGACCTACGAAAACGTCTTGCTGGGTATTACCAAGGCATCGCTGTCGACCGATTCGTTCATCTCGGCCGCATCGTTCCAGGAAACCACCCGCGTGCTGACCGAAGCGGCGATCATGGGCAAGCGCGATGGTCTGCGCGGCCTGAAAGAGAACGTCATCGTCGGCCGCCTGATTCCTGGCGGTACGGGCCTGGCCTTCCACCGCGCACGCAAAGAGAAAGAAGCGTGGGAAGTGGAAGAGCGTCAAGCGCTGCTGCTGGCCGAGAAAGCCTCGATGGCTGGCGAAGCTGCAGAAGCATTGCAGGATATCGAGACCCAGCAACACCACGGCGACGAAGCGTAATCTGCGCTGCTAGCTGACAAAACGGCACCTTCGGGTGCCGTTTTTTTTATGTTCGTTACTGCGGCTTTCCACCGCACAGGCAAAGAGAACGAGACGTCGCAAGTGGTTGAGCTTCAAGCCCCGCTATGGGCCGATAAAACCACCCTGGCCGGTGAAACCACCGATGATCTGCTGGCTATCGAAACCCGGCAACATCATGGCGGCGAAGCGTCATCCGCGCTGCTAGCTGACAAAAAGGCACCTTCTGGTGCTTTTTTTATATGTCCGTTACTGCGGCCTTCCACCGTGCATGCAAAGAGAAAGAGACGTGGGAAGTGGTTGAGAGTCAAGCCCCGCTGCTGGCCGATAAAGCCACCCTGGCCGGTGAAACCACCGACGATCTTTTGGCTATCGAAACCGGCAACACACGACGAAGCGTCATTTTTATCAGGTAGCGTACAATTGGTAATTAATTATATTCACATGAATGTCGTCTGCTTTATTTTCTTTGGAATTTTAATCATTTAATTAATAGAAATTTCAGATAATAGAAAGATTTATTGCGTATGCCATTCAGCGGCCATTCGTTAATTATTTGGCTTCTAAATATATGCATCTGCGCTGTGCGCTGATAAGAACGGCACCAGGGAAAAATTCCTGGTGCCGTTTTTTATGTCCATGACTGCGGCCTTCCTGCACACACGTAAGCAGGAAGCCGCGCCCAGGAACGCCATGGCGTCAGCAAGTCTGCAGTATTGATCGGCACTCGTTTTTGCTGGCATCGTAAAACACATAGACGGCGGCTTCGTCATGAAAATAGCCGTGCACCGGGAGTTGTCCCAAAAATACTAGCGGACCGTGCGCCTCGATGGGCCAGTTGGGCGCTTGCAGCCAACGGGGTGGCTTCTTCGCATAGCGAAATAACGCGAGCAGTTGCGCCCGCAGCCACTGCGTCCGTTCACTTTTTTTTGCATGTGGCGGTGCCTTGTCCAGCAGTGCCGCCACATAGGCCAGATCCACATCCAGCCACTTCGGCTGCGCCGCCAGCAAAAGCTCGTGCAGCTGGCCAGGCTTTTCCGAGACGAATACCGGAATGCCGACGGCGTGCAAAAACTCGGCCAGGGCGCCCTGCGCGTTCAGCACGTCCGCCGGATTGTGCAGGTCGAGCGATATCATATAGTGATACAGCGTGTGCCCCGCATGCGCATACTTGGGCGCCGGCTGCGCCGACAACAGGCGCTCTGTTTCTGCGTCTTCATATAAAAGGTGTTCAAAGGCCGCCGTATCAAGTTGTCCTCCGACAAACCCGACCACGCTGCTGGTGGCTGATGACATACAAGTGTTCCCCTGAAAGTATCGTTTGTCGGCAACTGCGAGTGTGAGAGGGCACGCCGTTTTTCGATCGTTCGGCCGTGCGCAACCATGGCGATTATGCACGATGCCGTCCTGCCGGCACACTCTGTTGTAGCGTAGCAAAAGTACGCATGCCACGCCAATTTTCGGCGTGCTCATGCTAATATCTGGCGCATGATTGCCCAAGCCCTGTTTACTCCCGCCCAGCAGAAACTGCTGGGTTTGCTCTTTGTCCGCGTGAATGAAGGCTTTCACTTGAACGAGATCATGCGCTTGACGGGACTGGGTAGCGCGTCGGCGCAGCGGGAACTGCGCCGGCTGCATGAGGCCGGCCTGATCACGTCGGAGCGGATCGGCAATGTGCGGCGCTTCTGGCCCAACAAGGAAAGCCTCGTGTATCCGGAGTTGAGCGGGCTGGTGCAGAAAACCTTCGGCATCGTCGGCGTGCTCAGCATGGCCCTGGCGCCCTTGCGTACCCAGCTGCACCTGGCCTTCGTGTCGGGCGCCACGGCGAAGGGACAGGACATGCCCGGCAGCGCCATCGACTTGCTGCTGGTGGGTGAAGAAGCCAATTATGGCGATCTGTTGACGGGATTGGCCCCGGCCGAGCGAACCTTACGGCGTAAAATCAATCCCAACCTATATACGCTGGCCGATTATCGCCGGCGGCTACGTGAAGGCCAGCCATTTCTGCTGCAGGTATTACAGCAGCCGAAGTTGTTTGTCATCGGCGATGAATCATTATTGCACGCGCTGGCATTACCAGATTCTTCATTACAAACGAATGACATGCCATCTGTATTCTAAAGGCCGGGCCTGGCATTCAATTTCTGATGCATGGAATTGTTGGCCAGAATAATATCTGAGGCGGATTGATCGTATGATGAATAAACTACAGGCTTTCGGTTTAATTGTTTCCCAGGCGGTACGCGGCGAATTAACGTTTCCCACGAGCGTTAATTCCGCACTGCAATTGCAATTGGCTCTGGCTGAACCGGACTGCCATATCGACCATGCGATCAAGCTGGTATTGGCCGAGCCCTTGCTGGCGGCGCGCACGGTCGCGCTGGCCAACTCGGCCGTTTACAGCCGCGGCGATGCGGCGCCCGTGACCAGCGTGCGCGCCGCCGTCATGCGCATGGGCTACCGCAATCTCTACGCGCTGGTGGCGGCCATGGTGGTACGCCAGTTCGGCAGCAAGATCATCGACCCCGTCCTGCGCCAGAAGGCGGCCCAGTTGTGGGAACACACGGCCCACGTGGCGGCGCTGGCCCATGTGCTTGCCCGTCGCGTGACGCACGTCGATGCCGACACGGCGCTGTTCGCCGGCATCGTGCACGAGGTGGGTGGTTTTTACCTGTTGTCGCGCGCCGACGAATTTCCCGGTCTGCTCGACGACGATGCGGATCACTGGATGGAATCCGCCGAAGAAATCATTTCCCGCGAAGTCATGAAAAAGCTGCTGATCCCGCTGGCCGTGAGCGAAGCCATCGAAGGCTTGCGCGATGGCTTGCTGTCGATTCCGCCCGACTCCCTGCTCGACACCTTGTTGTTGGCCAAGCAGCTGTCGCCCGTGCAGTCGCCGTTGCAGGTGACGTATGTGGAAATGCTCACGCCCTCCGATTCCGTCATCGATTTCATTATCGATAACGAGACCCTGCAAAGCATCCTCGCCGAATCGGCCGAGGAAGTGCGCTCGATGAGTGCCGCGCTGCTCGTCTGAGCTCGTCCGGGATCAGCGCATTGTTCGCCTGGCCCGGCCGCGCTGCCTGCCAGCGCCGTCAGGGGCCCGGATGCAGCACGACCTTGATGCATTGCTCCTGCTTCTTCTGGAAGATTTCATAGCCGTGCGGCGCTTCGTCCAGGGTCAAGTGGTGGGAAATGATGGCGCCGGGATCGAGCTCGCCCCGCTGGATGCGTTCCAGTAGCGGCTGCATGTAGCGCTGCACGTGCGTTTGCCCCGTCTTGATGGTCAATGAACGGTTCATGATGGAGCCAAACGGGATCTTGTCGCTGAAGCCGCCATATACCCCTGGCACCGAGACGATGCCGCCGTTGCGGCACGCCATCAAGGCTTCACGCAGGGCCGTGGGACGGTCCGATTCCAGTTTCATCGTCTGCTTGAGGCGGTCGTAGATATAGCTGACGCCGGAACCGTGCGCTTCCATGCCGACGGCATCGATGCAGGCATCGGGGCCCCGTCCTCCCGTCATTTCCCGCAAGGCATCGGGCACGTCCACCGCATCGAAATGCAGAGTTTCCGCACCGGACAGTTCGCGCGCCATGCGCAGGCGTTCCGGGTAATGGTCGATGGCGATGACGCGCTCGGCGCCGAGCAGGAAGGCGCTCTGGATGGCGAACTGTCCCACGGGGCCGCATCCCCACACGGCCACCACCTGGCCCGGCGCGATGGCGCAGGCTTCGGCCGCCATGTAGCCGGTCGGCAGTATGTCCGAGAGGAACAGCACCTGTTCATCCTTGAGCTCGTCCGGTACCTTGATGGGGCCGACGTCGGCAAACGGCACGCGCACATATTCGGCCTGGCCGCCCGCATAGCCGCCCGTCAGGTGGGAATAGCCAAAGATGCCCGCGCCTGAGTGGCCCCACATCTTTTCCGCCATATAGGCATTGGGATTGGAATTCTCGCACACCGAGTACAGCTGCTGCTCGCAAAAGAAGCAGCGTCCGCAGGCAATGGGAAATGGCACCACCACCCGTTCTCCCACCTTGAGCTTGCGCACAGCGGAACCCACCTCCACCACCTCGCCCATGAACTCATGGCCGAGGATATCGCCTTGTTCCATGGTGGGCACGACGCCATTGTAGAGGTGTAAATCGGAACCGCAGATGGCCGTGGAACTGACTTTGATGATGGCGTCGCCGGGATTGATGATGGCGGGATCGGGCACCTGTTCGATTCGTACGTCGCGCTTGCCGTGCCAGCAGTTGGCTTTCATGACACACCTCCGTTTGCTTGCGGTCGAGGGGAAGATGCCGTGCCGCCAGCCTTGTGCAGCAAGCGCGTCTTGAAGCTGCGCTTGCCCGACGGCTGACCCTCGGTGGTGCTGACCTCGCCCGTTTCCATCCACTGCTTGAAGCGGCGCAAGGTGGTCTCGATCTTGTAGGCGGGCGCCTGGCTGAACAGGCCGGCCACGGCCGCGCCCACCTTGCCGACCGGCGCCTGCATGTGCAGTTGCATGGTGACCACGGTGCCGCGCCCGCCCGGTGCGGGCGACAGTTCCAGCGCGCCCGTTTCCGCATGATTTTCCGCCGCGCGCCAGCGCATGCTCTGGCCCGGACGCTCTTGCGTCAGTTCGCCTATCCACTCGCCTTCGACGCTGTGCCAGCGCGAGCGGCGCGCATCGATTATCTGCACCGACTGCAAGCCTGGCATGAAGCGGGGCAGGTTTTCCAGGTCGCGCCAGGCGCGGTAGCATTCGTCGGCGGAACGGTTGACGATCACGCTCCTTTGCAGCGCCAGCCCCTCTTCGCCGGGCGCGGGCAGTTCGCTCAGCTTGCGCGGCGCCAGTTGTGCGCTGGCGATATAGTCGATAGCCGTCACGCCTGCCACCACGGCCGCCGTCGCCGCCAGGCGCGTGCGCGCATTGCGCCGGCTGGTCATGGCCACGCCGAGCAGCGACAGATCCATGGCGTCGCCGGCGATGCGCGACCAGCGCCATGCCGGCCTGCTTTCTCCGCGCAGCAAGGCCACGCCGCAAGCCATTTCGCGCAGGCCGATGGCGCGTATCCAGACAGACGAGACGCCGCGCAAGCCGCTGGCCCGCGCCAGGCCGCGCGGCGCCACCAGCTGGGCCAGGCCCAGTCCGATGCTGAGCCAGCCAAGGGCCGTGATCAGGCCATGATTGCCATGCGCGGTATCGTCGGGAATGTGCCGCTGCGGCCGTTCACCGGCCTGACCGCGCGCGCTCGTGTAGTGAAGTATGGCCTCATGCCCATGGGCGGATGCGCCGCATGCATCCGCTGGTATCTCCGATTGCCGTTGCCATGCGGGCGGGCTGGCTGTGGCGCCATTGTTCCTGTCTTCGCTTTGCATGCTGCCTCCCTTCTGTGTATGGGAATTAGGCAGCATCGACCTGTACGCGTTCCGGCAGGCGCGCGCGAGATGCGCCGGATCTGCGCCAGATCAAATATCGGTGCGAAAAAAAACGGCAGCCCCGGTTGGCGCTGCCGCTGTTGCGGAGAGGGGCTAGTTTACTTCTGCTGCGCGATCCACCGGTCGACCTTGGCTTCCAGCAGTTTCAGGGGCAGGGTACCGTCGCTCAGCACGACTTCGTGGAACTTCGGCAGGCTGAACTTGTCGCCCAGCGCCTGCTGCGCGCGCTGGCGCAGTTCGACGATTTTCAGCGAACCGATCTTGTAGCCCAGTGCCTGGCCCGGCCAGGCCATGTAGCGTTCCGTCTCGCTTTTCGCCACGGCGTCATAGCCGAGGGTGTCGCGCATGTACTTGATCGTCTGTTCGCGCGTCCAGCCCTTGGTGTGCAAGCCCGTGTCGACCACCAGGCGTACGGCGCGCAGCATCTCGTCGTTCAAATGGCCGAAATACTGGGCCGGATCCTCGAACAGGCCCATTTCCTTGCCCAGGGTTTCCGCATACAGGGCCCAGCCTTCCGTGAAGGCATTGTTGCCGCCGAAACGGCGGAAGTTCGGCAAGTCCATCTCTTGCACCAGCGCCAGGTGGAAATGGTGGCCAGGTTTACCTTCGTGCAGGAACAGGGTGGTCATGCCCGTGTCGCCATACAGTTTCGGGTCGGTGACGACGGACCAGAACACGCCAGGGCGCGAACCGTCGGCGGCCGGCGCCGTGTAGTGGTCGGCGGCCGTATCGCGGCTCAGTTCAGGTTCCAGGCGTAAGTCCAGCGGCGCCTTCGGCACCAGGGTGAACAAGGCGGGTAATTTGCTGTCCAACAGTACGTTGAGCTTGCGGTAGACGTCGAGCACTTCCTGCTCCGTCTTGAACGGACGGTATTTCGCCTGTTCCGACACCCACACGGGCAAGCCGGCGGCCGGGCCGTTGTAGCCCATCTTCGGGCCCACGATCGCATATTGTTCCTGGATGCGCGCCACTTCCTTCAAGCCGATGGCGTGGATCTGCTCCGGTTTCAAATCCGTGGTGGTGCTGCTGGCCACGCGCGCCTGGTACCACGCGGCGCCATCGGGCAGGGCGCTCCAGCCGCTGCTCGTGCGGCCGGCCGGCAGGTAATCGCGCTCCATGAAGGTGGACAGGCGCTGCAGCGCGGGCATCAGCTTGGCTTCGATGATGACAGTATAGGTTTGCGTCAGGCGCGCCTTGTCCGCGTCGGAAAAGCTGGCCGGCAAGTTCTTGATGGGCGTGTAATAGACGCTGTCCTGCGGCGTGGCGCTGACGAGCTTCTTGAATTGCGGCAGGGCCGATTCCGTCAGCGCCTTCGGCAGCACGATACCCTTTTGCATGCCGACTTTCATGTTGGCGATGGCCTGGTCTATCCAGCCCGGCAACTGGCCAATACGGCTCAGGTAAGCGTCATACTCCTTGACCGTGGTCAAAGGCTGCGATGCCTCGCCGCCCGCATAATTGGCGAGGGTCACGGGCATGCTGTCCATCTGGTTCAGCGGCAGCAGGTATTCGGGGAAGCGCTCGAAGCTCAGCGCCGTGGCCAGTTCATAGTCGAGGATGTCGTAGTTGATCTGGTCCTGGTGCGACAGCTGTGCGCGGGCAATGCTGCGCAGGGTCTTCTGGTACTGACGGTACAGCGCGAACTGTTTTGCGCGCGCGGCGGGCACGATGGCTGAACCGAGCTGGTCGTCAAAACGGTTGTCGCCGCTCTCGGTGGCATTGATCGGCTCGAAACGGGCCAGCGCGTCGTAGTATGTGTCGGCCAGCACTTGCAGCTGCTGCTTTGCTTTCGGCGCGCTGACGGCGGGCGCGACGGCTGTTTTGGCTGCGGGCTGGGCCGCTTGCGCCATGGGCGCGTAGGCGAGGAGCAGGGAGATGGCCAGGGTGCCGAGGGTGCCGGCGGCAAAACGATGCTTCATGCGCGATGTCCTTTGTAAGGAGGGAATGAACGGAGGCGTTGTGGGTCGGGGTGGTCGGTCGCGAAGGAGCAGCCGGGGCGTAAGCATACGCCATTGCCCAGTACGTTTGGATAAATTGTACGAGGGGAATGTTGCTATTTTGCCGTAGGCGGCAGGGCCGCTTTCATCGCTTGCCAGTGGCTGCTGGCCAAGGGAAGGCAAGCAGGGCAGGGCGTTGCGGCGATCAGGCTGCGGATCTGCTGCGCGCGCGCCGCCGTTTGCGGGTGCGAGGAAATCCAGTCGGGCACCTTGGCCTTGTCCTTGTCATCGAGCTTCTGGAAAAAGCTGAGCATGCCATCGGGGCGGATATGTGCGCGCTGCAAGGCGAGTAACCCCAGGCGGTCCGCCTCTTCCTCCATGTCGCGGCTGAAATACAAGGTGCCGGCCTGGTGCGCCAGCATGGCGGCCACGGCGCTGATATCGCCGATGGTCACGCCCACGAGGGCGCCCCAGCCCAGGCTGCTGATCATTTGCCGCAGCGAATGGCGCTGCTCCACATGCTGCACTTCATGCGCGAGCACACCGGCCAGCTCGCCCGGGTCGGCTGCCTGGCGCAGCAAGCCCGTATGCACGACGATGATGCCGCCGGGCATGGCAAACGCGTTGACCGTGTCGTCGTTCTTGATCAGCCAGCGGTATTGGTAGCGCGAGCCGGCCGTCAGCTTGCGGCCGATCTCCTGCACCGTCTGCTGCGTCACGCCGCTTTCGCTGATGCCTCCCTGCGCGCGCACTTGCGACAGGGCCAGTTCGCCCAGCTGTTTTTCCGTCGACAAAGGAATCAATCCCGCCAGTGCGCCGACGGCATGGCCGCCTTGCCACCACAGCAGGGCCGCCGCGACGACGGTCGCGCCCGTCAAACCGGCCAGCCAGCCCGACACCTGCCGCCGGTTGCGCTGGCGCTCGCCCCACAAACGCTGCAGTTGCGGCTGCAGCGCGGCCGGCGCTTCGCGCAAGACGATGGCGATGTCGCTCGCCGTCAGCGGTTTCAGCGACGCTTGCCGTCCTTGTGCGTCGAGCCAGTTCAGGAATAGTTCCGGCCCGTCGACACCGCCTACGCTGACGACCAGCTGCGCCACGTCGATACCATGGCCGGGTGCATCGATGGCCAGCTGGTTGCCGAAAAAATGCGCGCTGACGGCCGTGCCCGCCGGGCCGCCGTCGGGACCCGTCAGCAGTGCCTGGAACGGCGTCATGCGGCGGCCTCGGCAAAGCGGCTTTCGTACAGGGCCGCCATCAGGTCGGACTGGCTGATGATGCCGGCCAGGCGTTCTTCATCGTCGAGGATGGGAATATGGTGATAGCCGGCGTCGGCCATCAGGGGAACCAGATCGATGATGGGCGTGCCCAGGCGTGCCGTGTGCGGCGACGGCGTCATCAGCTGCCCCACCACTTCCGGCTTGTCGCTATGGGACAGGCCGCTGCGTTGCAGCAGGCCGCGCAGTCGCTGGCGCATGCCCTGATAATCGTCGAGGCCGCCATGGCGCAGGAAATCCGTCTGCGTGATGATGCCGATGACGCGGCGCGCCCGGTTCAGTACGGGCAGGGCGCCCACCTGGTGCTCGCGCATGGTGCGCCAGGCAACATCGAGCGGCGTGCCGAACTCCACGCTGAGCACGTCTTTCGACATGATGTCGGCGCAGGTGACGACGCCGAAGCGGCGCTGGTAAGCGCGCATTTCCGTTTGCAGGAAGATCGCTTGCAAATCGTCGCGGCTGATATCGAGCACTTCGCTGTGCTGGCGCAACACGGCATCGAGGTCATCGGGGGAAAAGCCCAGGCGGTTGCTGGGCACGTCATCCTTGGTGTCGTGCGGATGCGGCGCTACCAGTTGCTGGATGTGCGGGTAGCGGCGCCCCGTCAGGTTGTTGTACAGCACGGCGCAAGCGACCAGCACGGCGGAATTGAACAGCACGGTGATGAAGACGAATTCAAAGCCGGCCGCGTGCACGCTGGCGCCGCCAACCACCGTGGTGAGCGCCACGGCGCCGCCCGGCGGATGCAGACAGCGCAGGGCAAACATCGCGCCGATGGCCAGGCAGGCGGCCAGCGCCGCCACGCCCACGCTCGTGCCCAGCCATTTGACGCAAGCCATGCCGACCAGGCCGGAGACCACATTGCCGCCCACCACGGACCACGGTTGCGCCAGCGGGCTGGCCGGCAGGCAGAACAGCAGTACGGCCGAGGCGCCCATGGGCGCGATCAGGTAGACGCTGGCGCTGTCGGGGGCCAGCAGGAAATGGCAGATGAGTCCAGTGAGCAGCAAGCCGCAGATGGCGCCCGCGCAGGCGCGCAATTGTTCGCGGCGGCTGCCGTTGTTCGGTTGCGGCAGCCAGCGTGCCAGGAAAGAAGTCGTCATGGAGGAGGGCGCGTTCGGGCCGCGTTGCTCAGTGTGAGCCCCATATTATCCCATGCGTTCCATTTCGCTGCCTGCGGGCATCAATCTTCGGCACAGACCGCTTGCAAGCCATGCTGCGCCAGCAAGTTCCTGGCGGCCGCGATGGCGGAAGGTGCCGGCTTGCTGCTGGCGCAGGCATAGATGTCATTGAGGACCACCGCCGCATCCTTGCCCATTACAGCGGCCATCAGCTCGGCCAGGTTGCGGTCGGAAAAGTGTTCATACAGCAGGGCCAATACGGCGAAATACGCCGAGTCGGGAATGCCAGCGGGATAGGCGCTGCGTAGCATGCGAACGGCGCCGGACAAGGTTGGGGGCAGGGTATCTGGCATGCTCAAGCGGCTACTCCTTGGTGTTGCTTATACCTTTTCCGCATAAGCACAGTGCAATTAAATGGTGGATATTTCCCATAAGCAGGCATATTCTAGACAATCACGCCAGCTGACAGCTGTTCAGCTGGCCTCACGATTTTTTTTCAGGAGCCCGCATGCGCTTTTCTCTTTTCCTTGCCAGCCTGCTGCTTGCCGGCACCGCCGTTGCCGCCGCGCCGACACCGGCTAACCCCGTCGCCACGCCGCACCTGCCGTACAACGCGGCGGCCGATGCCAAGGCCGATGTGGCCCGTGCGCTGGCCGAAGCGAAGGCGGCGCACGTGCCTGTCTTGCTGATCTTTGGCGCCAACTGGTGCGAGGATTGCCGCGCGCTCGACAAGGCATTGAAGGAAGGCAAGAACGCGGAATTGATGCAGCAGCAGTTCAAGGTCGTCAAGGTCGACGTGGGTAACTTCGACCATAACCTGGATGTGGCGCAAGCCTATGGCAATCCGCTCAAGAAAGGCATCCCGGCTGCCGTGCTCGTATCGAGCGACAATAACCAGGTGCTGTACGCCACCAAGGGCGGCGAACTGGCAAATGCCCGCCGCATGAGCGAGAGCGGCATCTACGATTTCTTCAAGCAAGCGGCCAGCGTGAAAGCGCCGGCGATTTAAGCGTCTTCTTTAAAACTCTTCCCACGCATCGCTGGCCGGCGCTGCCGGGCGCGATGGCGTGGGCAGCGCCGGCTTGTGCGCCGGCTGCCGGGGCTGTGGCTGCGCCGCATGCCCGGTTTCTTCCAGCTTGAACACGCTGACTACTTGCGCCAGCCGGCCCGCCTGGTCCTGCAACGATTGGGCTGCCGCCGCCGCTTCTTCCACGAGCGCCGCGTTTTGCTGGGTGGCGTCATCCATCTGTGTGACGGTGGCATTGACTTGCGCGATACCCTGGCTTTGTTCCTGGCTGGCAGAGGCGATTTCTCCCATCAGGTCGGCCACCCTTTGCACGGAGACGACGATGTCCTGCATGGTGGCGCCGGCCGAGTCGACCAGCTTGCTGCCCGCTTCGACCTTGCTGCCCGAGTCGACGATCAAGTCCTTGATTTCTTTCGCTGCCGCTGCCGAGCGTTGCGCCAAGTTGCGCACCTCGGTCGCCACCACGGCAAAACCGCGGCCCTGTTCGCCCGCACGGGCCGCCTCGACGGCCGCGTTCAGGGCGAGGATATTGGTTTGAAAGGCAATGCCGTCGATCACCCCGATAATGTCGGCGATCTTGCGTGAACTTTCCGTAATCGCACCCATCGTCTGCACCACTTGTCCCACCACTTCACCGCCCTTGACGGCGTGGCTCGACGCCGACACCACGAGCTGATTGGCCTGGCGCGCGTTGTCCGCATTCTGTTTCACGGTCGACGTGAGTTCTTCCATGGCGGCCGCCGTCTCTTCCAGGCTCGACGCCTGGGCTTCCGTGCGCGCCGACAGGTCCAGATTGCCCGACGCGATCTGGCTCGATGCGCTGGCAATGGAGCCCGTACTGTCACGAACTTCGCGTATCGTCACGTTCAGCGATGCGACGAAGCGGTTGAAGGCGGCGGCCAGCGCGCCGACCTCGTCTTCCGATTCGACGGGCATGCGGCGGCTCAGGTCGCCATTGCCGCTGGCGATTTCGCTGAGCATGTCGGCCGCCCGCGCGACGGGAGCGGCGATGGCGCGGCTGATGACATAAATGATGCACAGGGCGATGCCGCCACCGACGAGGCCGGCGATCAGGGCGGCAAGCAGGGCCGAACGCGTGACGTTGCCCAGCACTTCCGCTTCCGGTACTTCCGCCATCACGTATAAATTCAATTCCGGCACGAAGGAGGCGGCGACGAACTGGCGTCCCGCAGGGGCGTCGTAGATGGCGTATGCGTATTTGTTACCGGTCAACAGGCTCTTGCTCAGGGTATCGCTAAAGCCGGGCAGATCCTTGAGCTGATGCTTGCCGTCGGCCAGGGCCGTGTCGCGGTGCACCAGCAGCACGCCATTGGCGCGCGCCAGGTAGACATGGCCCGTCTGGCCGATCTTGTAACTGCGGATGGTGTCAGCCAGCGCATTGATGGACAGGCCCAGGCCGGCCGCGATCTGCTTGCCGCCCGCCGTCTGGCCGCGCGCATTCAGGTACAGCATCAGGTCGCTGGAGTTTTCCGCCTTGTCGATGTCGAGCGTGTAGGCCTTGTCGCCGGCCAGCAAGCCATAAAACCACTGGTCGGCCGCCTGGTTTTTGTCCAAGGTGCGCAGCAAGCCTTCCGTGGTGAAATACTTGCCCGTGCTGGCCGAGGCCCAGTTGATCGAAGCGGCCTTGTTCTTTTCCTTGACGACCTTGGCGTAGCGCTGGAAGGTGGCGATGCCGCTGTCGGGCAAGCCTGCGTCTTCCCAGTCTTGCAGGTAGACATCGTTGGCCATGGTCTGCACCACGGACAGGGGCTGGCTGATCTGGCGCAGCACGTCGTTGCGGATCTCGCCCACTTGCGCCGGCAACTCCTGACTGACGACGCGCTCGCGCACGTAATCGCTGCTCATGCGCACGCTGAGGAAAGACGAGATCGCCATGAAGAGCAGCAGGCACAAGCCCATGCTGAACAGGAGTTTTTTCTGGATGGAGAGGCGGCGGAGCAGAGACATGGAAGACCTTGGAGGATGGCCTGCAGAATGAGCAGAAAAGCGGGCAGGCGAGCAGACAGTATACCGGCCGCACTGCGCCTTCCATCGCACCATTGCTGCTTTTCATTCATTTATGTTGCATTGCAGCAACGCGCGATCGTCTCAGGCAGGCAAGCCGTGGGCGATCAATTCCAGCGGCAATTCCGTGCTGCACTTGATTTGTTCCATGGAAAAGGCGGACGACACGCCCGTCAGCTGCACGGCCTTGATGAGCTTTTTGTAGAAGGTGTCATACCCCTTGATGTCGGTGGTGACGACTTTCAGCAGGTAATCGATGTCGCCGCTCATGCGGTGAAATTCCTGTACCTCGGGCAAGACGATGACGGCGGCGGCGAAGCGGCGCAGCCATTTTTCATCGTGCTGGCCCGTGCGTACGCTGACGAACACGGTCACGGGCAAGCCCACTTTTTGCCGGTTCACGATGGCCACGCGGCTCTCGATATAGCCCTCTTCCTCCAGACGCTTGACCCGCTTCCAGCACGGCGTGCTGGACAAACCGATCTTCTCGCTGAGGGCGGCGATCGACAAGGTGCCATCCTGCTGCAGGGCCGCCAGGATGGCGCAGTCGAATTTGTCGAGCGAGGCGTTTGGTGAATTCATTTTGCCATTCCAGTTTTTATAGCATGAACATGCTGCATAGTACCTAGTTTGCAGTGTCTTTTGGCATATCTTCACGGGGGCAGGCCGGTAGACTATCCATATGTTTCAGCCGCTTGCGCTGTCCCTTTTCTAGAATACTCAGACTGCCATCATGAAAGAAATCTACCTCGACAGCAATGCCACCACTTGCGTGCTGCCCGCCGCCGTTGCCGCCGCCCGGCAAGCGATGGAGCAGGGCTATGGCAATCCCAGCAGCACCCACGCGACGGGATTGCAGGCCAAGGCCATGATGGATGGCGTGCGCCGGCGTGCCAGCGGCTTGCTGGGCGTGGGCGACGGCCACCTGATGTTCAACAGCGGCGCCACCGAAGGCATCCAGACGGCCGTGCTGTCGGCCCTGTGTGCACTGCGCGAACGGCGCGATGCGGGCAAGCGCATCGGCAGCCTGCTGCTGTATGGCGCGACCGAGCACAAGGCCGTGCCGGAAAGCCTGGCGCACTGGAATCGCCTGCTGGGCCTGAATCTGGAAGTGCGCAAGCTGCCCGTCGATGCGCAGGGGCGCCACGATTTGCAGGCGCTCGGTGCGCTGATCGGCGACGCGGCCATGCTGTGCACGATGGCGGCGAATAATGAAACGGGCGTCGTCAGCGATTTGTCCGCCATTGCCCAGCTGCTGCAGGAACGCGGCGCCGATGCCTACTGGATGGTCGATTGCGTGCAGGCGCTGGGCAAGCTGAAACTGAACCTGGCCGCCACGCGCATCGATTACGCGCCGTTTTCCGGCCACAAGCTGTATGCGCCCAAGGGCATCGGCATGCTGTACGTGCGCGCCGGCGCCCCCTTTACGCCGTTGATGATGGGCGGCGGCCAGGAAGCGGGCCTGCGCTCGGGCACGGAAAACATGGCCGGCATCGCCGCGCTGGGCGCCGTGCTGGCCGCGCTCGACGATGGCAAGACTTTCCGCAGCCACGCCGACCTGGCCGCGTTCCGTGCGCAGCTGGTGGACAGCCTGGAACGCGCCTTCCCCGGCATCGTGTTCAATATGCCATTCGACTTGTCCTTGTCGACGACCCTCAATTTTTCTGTGCCGGGACTGTCGTCGAAGGAATTGCTCGACCTGTTCGACGCGGCGCGCGTGCGCGTCAGCTCGGGCAGCGCCTGTTCCGCCGCCAAGGCGCTCCCCAGCTATGTGCTGGAAGCGATGCACGTGCCGCAATGGCGTGCCAGCTCGGCCATCCGTTTGTCGTTCGGTCCCCTGATCGACGTGGCGACCATTGCGGCCGCCTGCGCGCGCATCGAGCGCTGCGGCGAAGCGCTGCGCAGCAGCTGCCTGTTGCCGTCCGCGCTGGCGCCATCGCCGCAGGACGGCGTGATCCAGTTGAGCGTCGATGGCCAGTGCACCTGGCTGCTCAGCGACGCTGCCAGCGCCAGTTGCGTCGTCATCGATCCCGTCGCCGCGCTCGTGCCGCGCCTGGCTGCCTTCATCCGCTGCCAGCACCTGGCCTTGCGCGCCATCGTGCACACGACGGCGCCGACCGACCATGGCGTGGCGCGCCTGGCGCTGCTGCAGGAACTCGAGATCGAACAAGTCGGTCGCGTCGATATCGATGGTGAGCTGGCGCTGGGCCAGCAGCGTTTGCGCCGCATCGAGTGTGGCGAAACCCATGTGTACCTGCTGGAGCAGCGCTTTGCGTTCATCGGCGCCCTGGCGCCCGAAGCGCTGGCGCCCTTGCTGGATGCGGCACTGCTGACGCAGGACACGGTGCTGTGCGCGTCAGGTGACGACGGCAGCATTTGCGCTACCGTGCGCACGGTGCTGGACGGTAGCGTGCCGGCAGCCGAACTGCAGCTCGATGCGGCCGCCTTGCCTGCCTTCCTGCGCCAGCATCCCGGCGCCATCCTCGTCGATGTGCGCGAAGCGTATGAACATGCGGCGTGCGCCGGCACGGTGTTCGAAGGATGCGAGGTGCGCAGCGTACCGCTGAGCCGTCTGGCGGGACAAGTGGCCGCGTGGCTGCAGCAGCCGCAGCGCCCGCTGGTGTTTTTCTGCCGCAGCGGCAACCGCAGCGCGCGCGCCAGCGCCTGCCTGCGCCGCCTTGGTCACGGTGCGGCATGGCAACTCAATGGCGGCATGGCGATGGCGGAGACGACGCGCCACCCGCTGGCCATCGCTGCCTGAGCGGATTGAAGTTTCCTCATTGAAATATTGCTCCGTGGCATTATCGGCATGGAGTTCAACTCGCATTTCTTGCATTCGTTTCCTTGCGGCATTCTTTTGCTGTCCAGTCCGCAAATTTCTTTGCCGACACGTGCCTAAAGCGCCAGCTATGTACGCTAGCGCACGGTCTTGTGCAGCCGCCGCTCCTACGATGAAGTTCAGAAAATCTCCCTATACCCTGAGATTCGTCGCAACGCTCCGGCGCTTCGCTTTCCGTCTTCGCCAGTGTCCGATCGTGTTCTTCCAGACTGGGCCCGCGTGACGGTGGCCGCTGGTTGCGTGCGCGCACCTAGCGAGGCCCCAAGTTGAAAGAGTACACAGCAGTTGTGACGCAGCAGATCAAGGAACAGATTTCCAAAGTTAAAGAAATCTTCCGCGACCATTCCCTTGCACCGGACACCTTCGACGCCGCGCGCGACGATGCCTTGCCCCTGCGTTCCGAATTATTCAGCGCCATGCAGATGGCCGCCCACGGCAAGCACGTGGCCACCGGCCATGCGGTGGGCAAGCATCACGGCCGCGACCGCCTGCTGGCGCGCCTGGCCGACAATGCGGCCCTGATCACGGCCACCGTCAACGAGCTGACGGCGACCGTCAAAAGCGGACGCCAGGTCACGCCCGCCTCGGAGTGGCTGCTCGATAATTTTTATCTGATCGAAGAGCAGATCCGCACCACGCGGCGCCATTTGCCGAAGAACTACAGCAAGGAGCTGCCGCGCTTGGCGTCGGGCCCCGACGCCGGCTGCCCGCGCGTCTATAAAATTGCGCTGGAAATCATCTCGCACGGCGATGGCCGGGTCGACCTGGAAAACCTGTGCCACTTCGTCGAAGCTTACCAGGATGTGGCCACCCTGACCCTGGGTGAACTGTGGGCCGTGCCCATCATGCTGCGCCTGGCCCTGATTGAAAACCTGCGCCGCGTCGCCGTGCGCGTGGCCGACGACCGCATGCAGCGCGACCTGGCCAATACCTGGGCCGATCAGATGACGGAGATCGCCGAGCGCAATCCCAGCGGCTTGATCCTGCTCGTCGCCGACATGGCCCGGTCGAATCCGCCGATGACCAGCGCCTTCGTGGCCGAATTGTCGCGCCGCCTGCAGGGGCAGAGTTCCTCGCTGACCCTCGCGCTATCGTGGCTGACGCACAAGCTGGCCGAGTCGGGCCTCACCATCGAACAGCAGATCCAGTCCGAGATCGGGCAGCAGGCGGCCGACCAGGTGTCGATCGCCAACAGCATCGGCAGCCTGCGTTTTCTCGGCACCATGGATTGGCAGGAATTCGTCGAGACCATGAGCGTGGTCGAGCAGACCTTGCGCCTCGATCCGGCTGGCACGTATGGCTTGATGGATTTCGCCACGCGCGACAGCTACCGCCACGCCATCGAACGCATCGCCAGGCGCAGCGCGCGCAGCGAAGTGGAAGTGGCCGAGATGGTGGTGCAGCTGGCGCACACGCACGGCAACGGCAATGACGCGCGCCGCGGCCACATCGGCTTTTATCTGGTGGGGCGCGGCGTGCTGGTGCTGGAAAAGCAGGCAGGCGCCAAGCTGCCTTTCATCGAGGCGCTGCAGCATACGGCGCGGGCCGCGCCGCTGGCCGTCTATCTGGGCGCCATCTCGTTCCTGACCCTGGCGACGAGCGCCTTGCTGCTCGAGCGCGCCGTGCGCCATGGCGTGCAGGGCTGGCCCCTGGCGGCGCTGGGCGCGCTGGCGCTGCTGGGCAGCAGCCAGCTGGCCGTGGCCGTGGTGAACTGGCTGGCGACCCTGATGACGTCGCCGCACCCCCTGCCGCGCATGGATTACCAGGCCGGCATTCCGTCGGACGCGCGCGGCATCGTCGTCGTGCCGACGCTGATCTACAGCAAGGAAAACGTGGCGGCGCTGTGCGAGGCGCTGGAAGTGCGTTATCTCGCCAACCGCGACCCGAACCTGCGTTTCTGCCTGCTGACGGACTTCGTCGACGCCGAGACGCAAACGATGCCCGGCGACGAAGCCTTGCTGCGCCAGGCGCAGGAGACCATCCGCATCCTGAACGAGAAATACCGCGTGGAGGGCGTCGAATTCAAGGAAAACGGCGACCCGGCCGATCCCGAGGAGCTGGGCCATGTGGGACCGTTCCTGCTGCTGCACCGTCCGCGTCTGTGGAATTCGCAGCAGAATGCGTGGATGGGACAGGAGCGCAAGCGCGGCAAATTGTCCGACCTGCACGCGTTCTTGCGCGGCGGCGCGCGCGACAAATTCTCGCTGGTGGAAGGCGAGTTGCGCGGCCTGCGCACGATCAAATACGTGATCACGCTCGACACGGATACGCAACTGCCGCGCGACGCGGCGCGCGAATTCATCGCCACCATGATGCACCCGCTGAACCGTCCCGTGCTCGACGCGGCCGGCACGCGCGTCGTGGCCGGCTACGGCATCCTGCAGCCGCGCGTGGCCGTGGCGCTGCCCAGCGCGAATGCCTCGCGCTACGAGCTGCTGTGCGGCGGCGAACCGGGCATCGACCCCTACACGCGCACCGTCTCCGACCTGTACCAGGACGTGTTTTATGAAGGCTCGTTCATCGGCAAGGGCATCTACGATCTCGACATGTTCGAGCGCGTGCTGGGCCAGCGCCTGCCCGACAATAAAATCCTCAGCCACGATCTGCTGGAAGGCTGTTATCTGCGCGCCGGCCTCTTGAGCGACTCGCAACTGTACGAGGAATATCCGGCCCGCTACGACGCCGATGTGAGCCGCCGCCAGCGCTGGATCCGCGGCGACTGGCAACTGGTCGGCTGGCTGCTGGGCCGTGTGCCGGGCCGCGCCGGCAAGCGCGAACGCAATCCCTTGTCGATGCTGTCGCGCTGGAAGCTGTTCGACAACCTGCGCCGCAGCGTCGTCGCGCCCGCGACCACCTTATCGCTGCTGCTGGTGTGGGGCTTCCTGCCGCACGTGGCCTTCTGGAGCGCGGCCGTGCTGGCCATCATCTTCCTGCCGCCCGTCTTTTCGGCCCTGTACGATCTGCTGCGCAAACCGCGCGATACCCTGTGGCGCCAGCACCTGGCCGCCTTCGAGCGGCGCTGCGGCGTGCAGTTTTCGCATGCCATGCTGACCCTCGTCTTCCTGCCGTACGAAGCGTGGATCAGTCTCGATGCCATCGTGCGCACCCTGTGGCGCCTGGGCGTGTCGCACAAGCATTTGCTCGACTGGCGCGCCTCGAACCTGCATGTATCGTCAGGTTCGCAGGCCGACAGCTGGCGCGCCATGTGGTGCTCGCCCGCGCTGGCGCTGGCCACCTTCGGTGCCTTGCTGTACTGGCGTCCGGAAGCCTTGCCCGCCGCCGCCGTGATGCTGCTCTTGTGGCTGGCCGCACCCGCCATCGCCTGGTGGATCAGCCGCCCCATCGAGCGTGCCGTGGCGCGCCTGTCGGCCGAGCAGGGACGTTTTTTGCATGGCGTGGCGCGCAAGACCTGGGCGTATTTCGACACCTTCGTCGGGCCGGACGACCACTGGCTGCCGCCCGATAACATGCAGGAACATCCGAACCTGGTGGTGGCGCACCGCACCTCGCCGACAAATATCGGCCTGGCGCTGCTGGCCAACCTGACGGCCTACGACTTCGGCTACATCACCCTGGGCCAGTTGATCGAGCGCAGCCGCGCCACCCTGCACAGCATGGGCGAGCTGGAACGCTTCCAGGGCCACTTCTATAACTGGTACGACACGCAGACCCTGAAGGCGCTGCAGCCCATGTACATTTCAACGGTCGACAGCGGCAACCTGGCCGGCCACTTGCTGACCTTGCAGCCGGGATTGGTGGAGCTGTATGACGCCCCGATCATCGGCGGGCAAGTGGTGCAGGGCATCCGCACGACGGCGCAGGTACTGCAGGAATTCATCGCCGCCGAAGGCGAGGGCAAGGCCATGCGCGACGGCCTGCACTTGCTGCAAGCGCCTGCGACGCCCGCCAGCCTGGCCGAATGGCATGCTTATCTCGCCGCCGCGAATGGCGCGGCCGATGCGCTGCTGTCGCTGACCTTGCAAAGCGAGGATGGCGAGCTGTCCATGTGGGCGGGTGCGCTGGCGCGCCAGTGCCGCGCGGCGCTGGCCGAATTGCTGCAACTGGCACCCTGGGCGGCGCACACGGGTGTCGATGTGGCGCTGATGCGCGTGCCGACCTTGCGTGAACTGGCCAACCTGGAAACGCCGGAAGGCACGCAGCCGGAGCTGGCCGCCTTGCTGGCGCAGGGCCGCGAACAGGCGGGACGCCACATGCGCGACATCGCTCACGCGGCGGGCCAGGCGCGCGACTTCGCGCAGATCGAATACGGCTTCCTGTACAACCCGTCGACAAAACTGCTGGCCATCGGCTACAACGTGAGCGAACGGCGCCTGGACCCCAGCTACTACGATTTGCTCGCTTCCGAAGTGCGCCTGGCCAGCTTCGTCGCCATCGCTCAGGGCCAGCTGCCGCAGGAGCACTGGTTCGCCCTGGGCCGCCAGCTGTGCATGGTGGCCGGCCAGCCCGTGCTGCTGTCGTGGAGCGGCTCGATGTTCGAGTACCTGATGCCGCTCCTGGTGATGCCGAACTACCCGAACACCTTGCTCGACCAGACCTACCACTCCGTCATCGAGGCGCAGATCGATTACGGGCGCCAGCGCGATGTGCCTTGGGGGATTTCCGAGTCCGGCTACAACACGGTCGACGCCAGTTTGAACTATCAATACCGTGCGTTCGGCGTGCCGGGGCTGGGCTTGAAACGGGGCTTGGCCGACGATCTGGTGGTGGCGCCATATGCCAGCATGATGGGCCTGATGGTGCAGCCGGAAGCGTCGTGCCAGAACCTGCAGCGCATGCAGGCGGCCGGCTACATGGGCCGCTACGGCTTTTTTGAAGCGATCGACTTCACCACGGCGCGCCTGCCGCGCGGGCAGGGCAGCGCCGTTATCCGCTCCTTTATGGTGCACCACCAGGGCATGGGCTTTCTGGCTCTCAGCTATCTGCTGCACGACCGCCCCATGCAGCGCCGTTTCGAGTCCGATCCGTTGCTGCAATCGGCCTTGCTGGTGCTGCAGGAACGCACGCCGCAGGCAGGCGCGTTTTACTCGAACACGGCCGAGCTGGCGGTGCTGCGCAGCGGCGCGCCCGAGCAGGCCATGCCGATGCGCATCCTCACGCAAGCCAACAGCGCCGTGCCGGAAACGCAGCTGCTGTCGAACGGCCGTTACCACGTCATGGTGAGCAACGCGGGCGGCAGCTACAGCCGCTGGAAAGACCTGGCCGTGACGCGCTGGCGCGAAGACAGCACGCGCGATAACTGGGGCAATTTCTGCTACCTGCGCGACCTCGATGATGGCGAAGTCTGGTCTACCATGTACCAGCCCACGTTGGCCGAACCGAAGAAATATGAAGTGATTTTTTCCGAGGGCCGGGCCGAGTTCCGCCGCGCCGACCATGGCCTCGACCTGTACACGGAAATCGTCGTCTCGCCCGAGGACGACATCGAAATTAGGCGCACGCGCATCAGCAATAATTCGAATCGCCAGCGGCGCATCGAGATCACCAGTTTTGCCGAAGTGGTGATGGCGCCGGCGGCGGCCGATGCGGCCCATCCCGCGTTCAGCAAACTGTTCGTGCAGACGGAAATCCTCGCGCATGAAAAGGCGATTTTATGCACGCGCCGGCCCCGCTCGAAAGAGGAGCAGATGCCATGGCTGCTGCATGTGATGACCGTGCACGATATCGAGCGCTACGAAGTATCGTTCGAGACGGACCGTGCGCGCTTCATCGGCCGCGGCAACACGGCGCAGCTGCCGCAGGCGCTGCAGGACAGCGGTCCATTGAGTGGCGGCCACGGTTCCGTGCTCGACCCCATCGTGGCCATCCGCTACGTCATCACGCTCGAACCGGACCAGGCCGTCACCGTCGACAGCGTGACCGGCATGGCCGAACAGCGCGATGCGGCGCTGCACCTGATCGACAAATACCAGGACCGCCATCTGGCCGACCGCGTGTTCGAGCTGGCCTGGACGCACAGCCAGGTGGTGCTGCGCCAGTTGAACGCCAGCGAAGCGGACGCGCAGCTGTATGCGCGCCTGGCCAATGCCGTGATCTATCCGAATGCGGCCCTGCGCGCCGAGGCGAGCATCCTGATCAAGAACCAGCGCGGCCAGTCTGGCCTGTGGGCGTATGCCATTTCCGGCGACTTGCCCATCGTGCTGCTGCAGATACGCGACGCGGCCAATATCGAACTGGCGCGCCAGATGGTGCAGGCGCATGCCTACTGGCGCCTGAAGGGACTGATCGTCGATCTGGTGATCTGGTACGAAGAGCAGTCGGGTTACCGCCAGCTGCTGCACGACCAGATCATGGGCCTGATCGCGTCGGGCATCGATGCGCAGGCGATCGACCGCCCGGGCGGCATCTTCGTGCGCCTGGCCGAGCAGATCGCGAACGAAGACCGCATCTTGCTGCAATCGGTGGCGCGCGCCATCATCAGCGATTTGCGCGGCACCCTGGCCGAGCAGGTCAAGCGACCACCGAGTCCCGTGCTGCGCATGCCGCCGCTGCTGCAGGACCCGGGCCGCGAACAGGGCGGCGTACCGCACCGGGCGCCAGAGCGCGCGCTGATCCTGGAAAATGGCCTCGGCGGTTTTACACCCGACGGCCGTGAATATGTGATCACCACGGCGGAAGGCAAGCAGACGCCGGCGCCGTGGTCGAACGTGCTGGCCAACGCGCAATTCGGCACGGTGGTGTCCGAAGCGGGCCAGGCCTACACGTGGAGCGAGAATGCGCATGAATTTCGCCTCACGCCATGGCAGAACGACCCTGTTTCCGACCTGTCCGGCGAAGCGTTTTATGTGCGCGACGAGCAAAGCGGCCAGTTCTGGTCGCCCACGTCACTGCCGGCGCGCGGTAGCGGCGACTACGTGACGCGCCACGGTTTCGGCTACAGCATTTTCGAACACAGCGAAGGCGGTATCGCCACGGAATTGTGCACCTATGTGGCGCTCGATGCGGCCGTCAAATATTCGGTGATCAAGGTGCGCAACGACAGCGGCGTGCCGCGTCGCCTGTCCGTCACCGGTTATGTGGAATGGGTGATGGCCGACCTGCGCGCCAAGTCCGGCATGCATGTGGCCACCGAGGTCGACACGATCAGCGGCGCCCTGTTTGCGCGCAATAACTACAACACGGAGTTTTCGGGCCGGGTCGGCTTCTTCAATACGGATGCCAGCATCCGCTCCATCACCTGCGACCGCAATGAATTCATCGGCCGCAACGGCAGCCTGGCGCAGCCGGCGGCGCTGCGGCGCGTGCGCCTGTCCGGCAAGGCGGGTACGGGGCTGGACCAGTGTGCCGCCATCCAGGTGCCGTTTGAATTGCAGCCGGGGCAGGAGCGCGACATCGTCTTTATCCTCGGCGTGGGCGGGCGCCGCAATGCCGACGCCAGCACCATGGTGCAGCGCCATGCGGGCAAGGACGCGGCACGTAGTGCGCTCGACGCGGTACGCGCGCACTGGGACAGCACCCTGGGCGCCGTGCGCATCGAAACGCCCGATCCGTCGCTCGACGTGATCGCCAACGGCTGGCTGATGTACCAGACCATCGCCTGCCGTCTGTGGGCGCGCAGCGGCTATTACCAGTCGGGCGGCGCCTACGGTTTCCGCGACCAGCTGCAAGACGCGATGGCGATGATACACACGGCGCCGCAGCTGCTGCGCAAGCACTTGCTGCTGTGCGCGGCGCACCAGTTTGTCGAGGGCGACGTGCAGCACTGGTGGCATCCGCCGTCGGACCGCGGCGTGCGCACGCACTGCTCCGACGATTACCTGTGGCTGCCGCTGGCCGCCTGCCGCTATGTGATCGCCACGGGCGACGTCAACGTGCTGTCGGAAGTGGCGCCCTTCATCGAGGGGCGCGCCGTCAAGCCGGAAGAGGATTCGTATTACGATCTGCCCGTGCGTTCGGGCGAATCGGCCGACCTGTACGAACACTGCGTGCGCGCCATCCGCCATGGTCTGCGCCTGGGCGTGCACGGTTTGCCGCTGATGGGTTCCTGCGACTGGAACGACGGCATGGACAAGGTGGGCGAACATGGCAAGGGCGAAAGCGTGTGGCTGGCCTTCTTCCTGTACGAAGTGCTGCAGCGTTTCGCCGAAGTGGCCATGCTGCGCGGCGACGCCGCGTTTGCCCAGTTCTGCCGCGACGAAGCCGTGAAACTGGCCGTCAACGTCGAGGAACATGCGTGGGATGGCGAGTGGTACCGGCGCGCGTATTTCGACGACGGCACGCCCTTGGGTTCGCACACGAACGAGGAATGCCAGATCGATTCGATTTCGCAAAGCTGGGGCGTGCTCTCAGGCGCCGCCAACAAGGAGCGGGTCGCCGGCGCCATGCGCCAGGTCGATGCGCGCCTGGTGCGCCGCGATTCGGGCGTGATCCAGCTGCTCGATCCGCCGTTCGACAAGGCCGACCTCAATCCCGGCTACATCCGCGGCTATGTGCCGGGCGTGCGCGAAAACGGCGGCCAGTACACGCATGCGGCCATCTGGACGGCGATGGCGTTTGCCCGCATGGGCGACGGCGAAAAGGCGTGGGAACTGCTGCGCATGATCAGTCCCGTGCGCCATGGCGCAGACGCGCAGGCGGTGGCGCGCTACAAGGTGGAACCGTACGTGGTGACGGCCGACGTGTATGCCGTGGCGCCGCATGTGGGGCGCGGCGGCTGGAGCTGGTACACGGGATCGTCGGGCTGGCTGTACCGGCTGATCGTCGAATCCCTGCTGGGATTGACGCGCGAAGCGAACGTGCTGCGCATGGCACCGACGATGCCGGCCGAGTGGGGCAGCTTCAAGCTGCATTACCGCTTCGGCGCCAGCAGCTATGCCATCACGGTGGAGCGGGCGCAGGGGCGGCAGGCGGGATTGTCGCTCGATGGCGTGGCGCAGGGCGGCAACAGCATCACCCTGCGCGACGAGGGCCGCGAGTACGCGGTGCTACTGCTGCTCTAGTCTTGCCCGCGTACTTGCCACGCATCGTGTTCGGGACGGCGCCGGCCGGCCAGCAGGATCAGGCCGGCGCCGAACAGCAGCAGGTCGCGCGTGCGCACTTCGGGCGCGGACGGTGTTGCCGTCTGGCGGTGGTAGGTCACGGCTGCCGCCATGGCGGCCGCAGGCTGGCTGACGCAAGCGGCCAGGCACAGCGCCGCCACTTTTCTAGTTAACTGCATACATTCCTCAAGAAAGCGCACCGACCGTTCGGGATCGGCGCGCCGGTATTCATGTCGCCGACATTGTAATTATGAGCATGAATATTGTAAATGGGAAATTATATAAGGTGGTCTCAGAACCCCAGGGCGGTGCCTGCGCCCAGCAGGGTGGCCACGCCCAGCACGGCAAACACCAGCGCCGCGATGCCGTGCACGAGGTGCAGCGGGACGCGGTTGGCGATCCTGTCGCCCAGGTAGACGGCCGGCACGTTGGCCAGCATCATGCCGAAGGTGGTGCCCAGCACGACGGAATAAATATCGTGGTAGCGCGCCGCCAGCGCCACGGTCGCCACTTGCGTCTTGTCGCCCATTTCCGCCATGAAGAAGGCGATCAGGGTGGTCAGGAAGACGCCGTATTTGGCCAGCTTCGTCTCGTCTTCATCGAGCTTGTCCGGGATCAGCGTCCAGGCGGCCATGGCCAGAAAGGAGACGCCCAGCACCCAGCGCAGCACATCGGGCCCCAGCATGCTGGTGATCCAGGCGCCGACGGCGGCGGCAAACGCATGATTGGCGATGGTGGCGACGAAAATGGCCAGCACGATGGGCAGGGGCTTGCGAAATTTGGCGGCCAGCAGAAAGGCCAGGAGCTGGGTTTTGTCGCCGATTTCAGCGAGACCGACGATGCCGGTGGAGATGAGGAATGCTTCCATGAGATTGCAAGAGGTACGCGGGCCGGACGAATTAACCAATGATCCACGGGCGACTCCGGCCCATGCGGCCGCCCTGGATCAATGGTCTCGTCAAGTTCTGCAACCACCTGCACCATGGCCTGCGGGCCAATCATGTTGATACAGGTTCCCGCGGCAGGACCGCAGGACGACTACTCCCCAATGTTCGAGGCGCATCATACGCCAATGCCCGCGCCGGCGCCAGTAGCGCCGGGGTGGGGCGCGGCCCGGTGTGTGGGACTTCGACAACAATGATCGGTTGCAAACAGACTCGACTTAGAATGCAGTTCTGTCCACGACTCCCAGATGGAATGCGCCATGCCGGTTCTCGTTCGCTTGCTTGCCCTGTGTTTGACCTTGTTTTCTCCCTTGCCCGGCCTGTGCGCCGCCGCGTCCTTCGACGACAAGTTCCGCCAGCTGGAAGAATTGCTGCCCACGCCGAACAGCTACCGCACGGCGTCCGGCGCGCCCGGTCACGCCTACTGGCAGCAGCGCGCCGATTACGTGATCCGCGCCACGCTCGATGAGGAACGCCGTGCCATCACGGCCAGCGAGCAGATCACCTATCACAACCGCTCGCCCGACGGCCTGGCTTATTTGTGGCTGCAGCTGGACCAGAATGGCTTGCGCCAGGATGCCGACCAGCGCCGCGTACTGAGTGCGCCATCGCGCCAGGCCTGGCTCAGTGGCAGCGAAGACGAGGCGCTGAAATTCGAGGACTTGCGCGCCATCCACGCCGGGCGCGAATTTGACGGCGGCTTCAAGCTCACCGCCGTGAAAGCGGCCAACGGCAAGCCGCTGCCGTATGTGGTCAACCAGACCATGCTGCGCATCGACCTGCCGGTGGCGCTGGCACCCGGCCAGAGCGTCACGTTCAGTATCGACTGGTCGTATCGGATCAATGACCAGAAGGTGCTCGTCGAGCGTTCCGGCTATGAATATTTTGAGGACGACAAGAACACGATCTTCCAGATCGCGCAGTGGTTCCCGCGCATGGCCGCGTATTACGACGCCGTTGGCTGGCAGCACAAGCAGTTCCTCGGCTCCGGCGAATTCACGCTGGAGTTTGGCGACTACGAGCTGTATCTGACGGTGCCGTCCGACCACGTGGTGGCCGCCACGGGCGAGCTGCAAAATCCTGCGGCCGTATTGAACGCGGCGCAGCGCGAGCGCCTGGCGCGGGCGAAAAACAGCAATACGCCGCTGCTGGTGATCACGCCGCAGGAAGCGCTGGCGGCGGAAAAGGGCAAGGCTGCGGGGATGAAAACCTGGCACTTCAAGGCGGCCAATGTGCGCGACGTGGCGTGGGCCTCGAGCCGCAAATTCATCTGGGATGCGCAGGGTCTGGACAGCGGCGGCAAGCGCGTGATGGCCATGTCGTATTATCCGAACGAGGGCAATCCGCTGTGGCAGCAGTACAGCACGCGCGCCGTCGTGCACGCGATCGAGCAGTACAACAAATACAGTTTCGACTACCCGTATCCGAACGCGATTTCCGTCAACGGCGCCGTGGGCGGCATGGAGTATCCGATGATTGCGTTCAATGGCGGGCGCCCCGTGAAGGACAAGAAGACGGGCGAACTCACGTATTCGAAGACGACGAAATACGACCTGATCGGCGTAATCATCCACGAAGTGGGCCACAATTATTTTCCCATGATCGTCAACTCGGACGAGCGCCAGTGGACGTGGATGGACGAAGGCCTCAATTCCTTCCTGCAGTACCTGGCCGAGCAGGCGTGGGAAGAGCATTTCCCGTCGTGGAATGGCGAGCCGCGCAAGATCGTCGACTACATGCGCAGCCAGAACCAGGTGCCCATCATGACCAATTCCGAGTCCTTGCTGCAGTTCACGGCGAACGCCTACGACAAGCCGGCCACGGCGCTCAACATCCTGCGCGAAACCATCCTCGGGCGCGAACTGTTCGACTTCGCCTTCAAGCAGTACGCGCTGCGCTGGAAGTTCAGGCGCCCGACGCCGGCCGACTTTTTCCGCACCATGGAAGACGCGTCCGGCACGGACCTGGACTGGTTCTGGCGCGGCTGGTTCTATACGACCGATGCGGTCGACATCAGCATCGACGGCATCAGTGAATATGGCGTGAGCACGAAGAATCCGGAAGTCGAGAAAGCGTGGAAGAAGGCGCAGAAGGACGCGCAGCCCATCTCGATCTCGGACCAGCGCAACAAGGCGCTGCCGAAGAAGGTCGACATCGATCCCGCGCTGAAGGATTTCTATAACCGGCACGATGACTTCACGGTCACCAACAAGGACCGCAACAGCTATGCGGAAGAGCAGGAAACGCTGGAGCCGTGGGAGCGCAAGCTGCTGGAACAGCGCAATATGGGCAAGCATCTGTACCTGGTCGACTTTTCGAATAACGGCGGCCTGGTGATGCCGCTGATCCTGGAAATCGAACTGAAAAGCGGCAAGAAGATCATCGAGCGCGTGCCGGCCGAAGTGTGGCGCTATGCGCCGCACAAGGTCAGCAAGGTGATCGTCACGGAAGAGCCGATGGTGGGCCTGGTGCAGGACCCGTACTGGGAGACGGCCGACATCGACACCAGCAATAATAGCTGGCCGAGAAAAATCACGCCTTCACGCCTGGAGCTGTTCAAGCTCGATCGCGACAAGAACAACCTGATGAAGGATTTTAATACGCCGTTGAAGGCGCCCGAGGCCAAGCCGGAAGCAAAATAGGGGAACAGCGCCGGCCAGTCCGGCGCTTTTTTCTGCCGGCCTGCGCCGGAAGTGCTATTCTGCGCGACGCCCCGACGCACACGGACCGGGGCTTTCGCAAATCATTCAAAAGACGACCATGCAAACTTTGACCTTCCTGCGCGCGCTGGGCTGTGCGCTCCTTTGCCAGGTAACCCTGGCCGCGCACGCCGACCCCCTCAGCTATGCGCGCTACGACCAGGTGCGCACGCGCGACCTGCAGCTGGACCTGAAAGCGGACTTCAAGCAAAAGACCCTCTCCGGCTATGCCGAGCTGTCCTTGAACTGGATCGATCCGGCGGCGCGCACTCTGGTGCTCGATACGCGCGATTTGTCGATCGCGAAAGTGCAGGTACAGGACAAGCGCGGCGCCTGGCAGATGGCGCCGTACCAGCTGGACAAGGCCGACCCGGAAAAGGGCCAGGCGCTGCGCATCACCACCACGGGCCAGCCGGGCAAAGTGCGCGTCTACTATCACACGGCGCCCAACGCCATCGCGCTGCAGTGGCTCACGCCGCAGCAGACCATGTCGGGCAAGCTGCCTTTCATGTTCAGCCAGTCGCAAAGCATCAACGCCCGCTCGTGGGTGCCGTCGCAAGATACGCCGGCCGTGCGTTTTACGTATAGCGCGCGCATCGATGCGCCAGCGGGCATGCGCGTCGTGATGAGCGCCGAGAACGATGAAAAGGCGACGGGCAAGGGCGGCTGGAAATTCAGGATGCCGCAGCCGATTCCATCGTACCTGCTGGCCATTGCCATCGGCGAACTGGAAGTGCGCAAGCTCGGTCCCCGCTCCGCCGTGTATGCGGAACCGCCGCGCATCAAGGCGGCCGAATACGAGCTGGCCGACACGGAAAAGATGATCCAGGCAGCCGAAGCGCTGTATGGCCCATATGGCTGGGGACGCTACGACATGATCGTGCTGCCGCCATCGTTCCCCTACGGCGGCATGGAAAACCCGCGCCTGACCTTCCTCACGCCGACCATGATCGCGGGCGACCGCAGCCTGGTCGACCTGATCGCGCATGAACTGGCCCACTCGTGGTCGGGCAACCTGGTCACCAACGCCTCGTGGAAGCACATGTGGCTCAACGAAGGCTTCACCACCTACGTCACCACGCGCATCGTCGAGCAGCTGTATGGCAGCGAAGTGGCGCAGATGGGCGTGCAGGTCGACCAGGAAGAACTGGCCGCTGCGATCCGCGAACTGCCGGCCGCGAAAACGGCGCTGATCACGCGCGATGCGGACGCCAATCCGGCCGAAACGTACACGGACGACGGCATCATCTATCCGAAAGGCGCCTGGTTCCTGGCCACCATGGAGCGCCGTGCCGGCCGCGCCGTATTCGATCCTTTCCTGCGCGGCTGGTTCGACCAGCACGCGTTCCAGAGCGTGACGACGGAGCAGTTCATCGCCTACCTGCGCAAGAACCTGCTGGCGCAGCATCCGGCCGTGATGCCGGAAGCGGAACTCGATGAATGGCTGTATGGCACGGGCGTGCCGGCCAGCGCGCAGCGCGTCGTCTCGCCGCGCCTGGCGCTGCTTGACCAGCACCGCAACGCCTGGTTGAAAGGCACATTGCCGACGAAAGACCTGGGCATGGACAAGTGGATCGCCATCGAATCGATGCACTTCCTGAACGACATCAACAACAAGGCCAGCGCGGCGCAATTGCGTGAGCTGGACCAGGTCTACGGCGTGGGCAAGAGCGGCAACAATGAAGTCGCCTACCGCTTCTACCTGGCCTCCGTGAACGCCGGCTACGACGTGCGGCAGCCCTTGCAGGCATTCCTGATGAGCGTGGGCCGTCAGAAGTTCGTCGTGCCCCTGTACAGCGCCCTGATGAAGACGCCGCAAGGCCACGCCTGGGCCAAGGACGTGTATGCGAAGGCGCGCGAACGCTACCACCCGGTGACGCAGGAAAGCGTCGACAAATTGATGGCCGCGCAAGCGCATTGAACCTTCTTTGGACATCCTGACCATGCATACCATGAACCGCCTCGCCGCCGCCATCGTGCTGGCGTTTTCCGCGATCGCCGTGCCGGCGCTGGCTGTTGACGCCGCCCCCATTGTCACTGCCGCACCGGCGCCCGCGCCGGCCTTCGATCTTGACCGCGACGTCGCCACCGCCCTGAAATTGTTCGACGTGCCCGGCATGGCGATCGCCATCGTCAAAGATGGCAAGGTCGTCACCGCCAGGGGTTTTGGCGTGCGCAAGCTGGGCGAACCGGCCGCCGTCGATGCGAAGACCGTGTTCGAAGTGGCATCGAACTCGAAAGGCTTCACGGCCGCCGCGCTGGCCATGCTGGTCGACGAGGGCAAGCTGGCCTGGGACGATCCCGTCACCAAGCACCTGCCCGGCTTCCAGATGCACGACTCTTACGTCACTGGCGCCATGACCATCCGCGACTTGCTGACGCACCGCAGCGGCCTGGGCCTGGGCGCCGGCGACTTGCTGTGGTGGCCGACGACGACCTTCAGCACCGACGAGATCATCGAGAAGCTGCGCTACATCCGTCCGGCCACGAGTTTTCGCAACAGCTATGCCTACGATAACCTGCTGTACATCGTGGCCGGCAAGATCATCGCCGACAAGGCGGGGAAAAGCTGGGGCGAGGCCATGCATGAGCGCATCCTGGCGCCGCTGGGCATGACGGGCACCACCACCAGCCTGGCTGAAAATGCGGGCAATCCCGACGTCGCCAATGCGCACAGCAAGATCGACGGCAAGATCGCCGCAGTCAAATCGATGCCCGTGCCGAATGCCGTGGGCGCCGTCGGTATCAACACGAATGCGGAAGACATCGCCAAGTGGATGATGGTGCTGCTTGACGGCGGCAAGATCGCCGGCGTGAAGGACAAGGACGGCAAGGACGCGCGCCTGTTCAGCGAAAAGCAGGGCCGCGAAATGTGGACGGCGCAAACGCCGATCAAGATTGCCGAGCCGAAACCGGCATTGGCCGCGACGAAACCGAACTTCAGCGCGTACGGCCTGGGCTTCCAGCTGCGCGACTACAAGGGCATGAAGGTCGCCATGCACGGCGGCGCGCTGCAGGGATTCTATTCGCGCGTGGTGATGGTGCCGGAAGCGAAACTGGGCGTGGCCATTCTCACCAATGCGGAAAATGGCGGTTCCATGACGGCGCTGCAATGGCGCATCCTCGACCATTACCTGCAGGCGGCGCCATCGGACTGGCTGGCGCTGGTGGCCAAGGTGGAGCAGGACCAGCATGCGGAAGAGGTGAAAAAGCAGGGCAAGGCGTCGAGCGCGCGCGCGGCGAAATCGCAGCCGTCGCTGCCGCTGGCATCGTACGACGGCGAGTATGAAGACGCCTGGTACGGCAAGGTCGTGATCAAGCCGGAAGGGAAAAAACATATCCTCAGCTTCACGCGCACGCCGGACCTGACGGGCGAGCTGGAACACTGGCAGCACGACACCTTCATCGTGCGCTGGAAGGAGCGCAACTTCAACGCGGACGCCTACGTGACGTTCTCGCTCAATCCCGATGGCAGCATCGACCGGGTGAAGATGGCGCCCGTGTCGTCCGAGACGGATTTCAGCTACGATTTCCAGGACCTGAGCCTGGTACCGGTGAAGCCGAAGGAAGCGAAGAAATAAAGGGGCGATACATAAAGGGTCGATACCAGAACCGCAGCCTGCGCTGCGGTTTTTTTTTCGCCCGTTGCCATGCAAATGCGTGGCGAAAGGGCAGCGGGCCGGTTTTTATTCCATGAAATCGGGCGAAAAAGAAACGTTATCTTGTTTTCTTGTTTGCGTATTTACTAACTTTTCAAAGTGGTACTATTTCCGTGCGCCATGTAATTCGTCTGTCGAGAGACGGTTTCTGGCGGCTGACGTCTTTGTCTTCCAGTGTTTTTTATAACGACTCAACTTTGGGGAATGGGATAAAAATGATCAATGTGAAAAAAGCCGTATTTGTCTTTTGTGCCGCCGTCGGTTTTGCCGGCGCCATCAGTTCTGCCGCGTATGCCCTGCCAACCCGTGAAACCTGCGAGGAAGCCTACACCGCCTGCGTGGTGGACGGCGACGCCAACTCCTGCACCCTGGTCAATCGCCTGTGCGGCGTGTACGGCATCCACCTGTAAGGCGGTATTCCAGTCCGGGATCGGGCGGCGCGCCGGAGTGGCGCGCCGCCGTTTTCTTTTCTAGGGCTTGACGAACTTCAAGGTCATGCGGTCGCTCTCGCCGATGGCCGTGTATTTGGCCCGGTCCACGTCCTTGTTGGCGTAGGTGGGCGGCAGCGCCCAGACGCCGCCCTGGTGGTCGGCCGTGTCTTTCGGATTGGCGTTGATCTCCGACTTGGCCGCCAGTTTGAAACCCGCGCTTTCGGCCAGCTTGATCACATACGCTTCGTGCATGTAGCCGCTGCTGGCCGTGGCGTCCTGCGCCTTGTTCGCCGGCAGGCGGTGCTCGACGACGCCGAATACGCCGCCCGGTTTCAGGCTGTCATACACTTCCTTGAACAGGGTCTGCATGCCCGCTTCGCCGATCGGTATCCAGTTGTGGATATTGCGGAAGGTGAGCACCATGTCCGCCGTGCCCTTGGGCGCGATGCGGTAGGTGGTGGGCGGCGCGAAGGCGCCGATGTCCACCTTGCCGAAGGCGGTGGGATTGGCGTCAAGTTTTTGCTGGAAGCGCGCCGCGCCACGGCGTGCGCCTTCGCTGCTCGACTGCGGGTCGTTGCCGGCGGCAATCAGCTTGCCGTTGTCGCGCAGGTAGGGCGCCAGGATCTCCGTGTACCAGCCGCCGCCGGGCGCCAGCTCCACCACCGTCATTGTCGGCTTGATGCCGAAGAACGTCAGCGTTTCATACGGGTGGCGGGCGCTGTCGCGCAGCACATTGGCCGGCGTGCGCGCACTGCCGGCGATGGCCGCCTTCAAGGCCGCGTCGCCCGCATCGGCGGCCAGCGCCGCGCCGCTGCCGCCACAGGCCAGCATGACCGTCAGGGCCGCGGCCAGGGATACTCGCTTCATCATCATTTGCTCCATGCGTGATTGGATCGGTTGCTATCTTGGTGGCGATCGCCATCAACGCCGATCATCGGCCAAGCACGCTGGCCGGTCAAGCGGATTCCGTCCCCCATGCGGCGGCATATGCGGGCATGTCGCTGGTGTTGAGCGCATCGGCGATGGCCGCGCCACGGCCGTGCGTAAACGGCAGTTCGCCCGTCCAGACGGCATGCGCCATGTCGCCAGCGTCGTCGAGCGGGCCGCCCTTGCGCTGCTTGACGGCGTATTCGTCGAGCGCGATGCGCAGCACGGTGGTAGCCGCATATTCCTTGGTGTTGCCGCCGCGCACGTGCGCCAGGCGTCCCGGCATCAGCTTTTCCATCAGCGCGTCCATTGCCGCATGTTGCTGGCCGATATCGCTGACTTTTTCAAACCGCCCGTACACCATCGCCGAACGGTAGTTCATCGTGTGGTTGAAGGCGGAGCGCGCCAGTACCAGGCCATCGAGATGGGTGACTGTCACGCATACGTCGCTATCTTGCAAGAGCTTGAGCATGCGGCTGCCGTTCGAGCCATGGATGTACAAGTGGCCATCGATGCGCCAGCAGGCGGTCGGGATGCAATGGCTGCCTTTGTCGTCGTGGAAGGCGATATGGCACAGGTAGGCGGCGTCGAGGATGGCGTACAGAGCGGCTTGCTCGTAGCTGGCCAGTTCGGCGACGCGGCGCACGCGGGTACGGGGGCTGGGAGGCAGGGCGGTAGCGGTCATGGTGAAAGTCCCGTTGGTTGAAGAGGAAGGCCGCACTATAATCGGCATCTGGCTCTGAAAAAAGATCCAGAAGTGAGAAATAATTTAGAGCCACAGTTGAGGGAGCCACATGGATTTTGCTTTGCTGCTGAACGCATTCGAGCGCACGCACCGTGAGCGGGGCTGGCCGCGCCAGCGCCTGCTGCATGAATGCCTGCGCGCGGCAATCCGCGGCGGCCAGCTGGCGCCGGGAACGCGCCTGGCCGCCACGCGCGTGCTGGCGGCCGAACTGGGACTGGCGCGCAATACCGTGCTGTACGCCTACGAGCAATTGGCCAGCGAAGGGTTTGTCTTGCCGGACCGGCGCGGCACCGTCGTCGCCGGCAGCGTTGGCGTGCCGGAAGCGGCACCTGCTGCTGCAGGCAGCAATGACGGCTTGTCGCGCCGCGCCCGGCGTTTGCGCGGCGTGGCGGGGCAGGATGCCAGCGCGGCGGTGGTATTTCCCGCCGATGCCATGGGCGCGTTTGCGCCTGGCGTGCCTGCGCTCGACGAATTTCCGCTGGCGCAGTGGAGGCGCATGCTGGACCGCGCGTGGCGCGCGCTGACGCCGCGCCAGCTCAATTACGGCGACCCGGCCGGCGAGCCGCAGCTACGCATGGCCATCGCGGAGCATTTGCGCGCCGCGCGCGGCGTCGTCTGCGATGCGGGCCAGGTGTTCATCACGGACGGCACGCAGAGCAGCCTCGATGTCTGCCTGCGCGCCTTTGCCGACCAGGGCGATAGCTTGTGGATCGAGCATCCCGGCTATGGCGGCGCGCTGGCGGCGGGCCGTGGCGCCGGCTTGCAGGTGACGGGTATCGCCGTCGACATCGATGGCATCGCGCCGACGGACGAGGACTGGCGCGATACGCCGCCGCGCCTGATCTACACGACGCCGTCGCACCAGTATCCGACGGGCAGCGTACTTAGTCCCGCGCGCCGCATGGCGCTGCTCGAACGCGCGCGCGCCGCTGGCGCCCTGATCATCGAAGACGATTACGACAGCGAATTTCGCCATGGCGGGCCGCCACTGGCGGCCATGCAGGGACTGGTGGCCGACGCGCCCATCGTATATCTGGGCACCTTCAGCAAGACCATGTTCCCCGCCTTGCGCCTGGCTTTTATCGTCGTGCCGGCCGCGCTGGCCGGAGCCTTCGCGCAGATGCAGGCGCAGGGCGCCGCGCGGGGCCGCGTGGCCGAACAGCTGGCGCTGGCCGAGTTCCTGCGCAGCGGCCTGTTTGCGCGCCACGTGCGCCGCATGCGCCGCCTGTACCGCCAGCGCCGCGACGCCTTGAGCGAGGCACTGCAGCGCCATGCGTGTGGGGGCGCGGCCATCCATGGCGGCACGGCCGGCATGCACCTGGCGCTGCGTTTTCACGATCGCGCATGGGACGATCTGGCGCTGAGCCGCCGCGCCGCGCAGGACGGCATCGTGGCGCTGGCGCTGTCCGCGCATGGCACGGGCGAGGGGACGGGAGAAGAGCCAGGCTGGAACGGTTTTTTGCTCGGTTATGCGCAGGTGCCGGCCGAGAACATGGATGGCCTGGCGCGCCGTCTGGGCGCAGTGCTGCCAGCGTGATGAGGTTACCTTACTGCTGATCCAGCATCCACTGTTTCAAGCCGTTGACCCAGTTCTTGGCGGGCAGGTTGAACTGCTTCTTGATGGTGGCGGCGCGTTCGTATAAATCGCTGAAGTCGAGCGATGGCGATTTTTTGAAGGCCAGCACGACGATGTTTTCATCTTCCATTTCCGGCACCCAGACGACGGCGTCGAAAACCAGTTCCATCGCCTGCAAATTCTTGTCGTAGTTGGGGAAGTCGCCGAAGACATTCGTACACATGATGCCGTCGTCCGTCAGGCAGTCGAAGCATGCCTGGTAGAACTCGGGTGTGTCGAGCACGGGGCCGCGCGCATCTTCATCGTACAGGTCCACCTGCAGCGCGTCGACGGTGCCATGGTTGGCCGGGTCGAGCACGAAGTCGAGCGCATTCATTTCGCGCACGTCGAGGCGTGCGTCGTTCGGCGGCAGCGCGAACTGGGCGCCGCAGATGGCGATCACGTTCGGATTGAGTTCAATGGCCGTGACCGAGGCGTCGGGGAAGCGGCGGTAGCTGAACTTGGTCAGCGCGGCGCTGCCCAGGCCCAGCTGCACGATGCGTCTGGGCTGCGTCTTGAACAGCATCCACATCATCATCATCTGCACGTATTCGAGCTCGATGGCATCGGGTTTGTTGAGGCGCATGGCGCCCTGCACCCACTTGGTGCCCAGGTGCAGGTAGCGGATGCCGCGGTGTTCGGTGGTGGTGGCGGGCGGGTGGCCCGGGTGGCTGAAAGCGGTGTGGCTGGTGGAGGTAAAGTCGGTCGTCATGGCGCCAGTTTAGCAGCCGCCAAAGAAAAAGACGCCGTGGCGTCTTTTGGGGGGAGCGCTCAAGATTGTTTGCGGCGCCGCGCCAGGAAGCCGAGTATGCCCAGGCCGGCCAGCAGCATGCCATAGGTTTCCGGTTCAGGAACGGGAGCCAGGTTCAGGTTGAAGACGCCGCCATAGCTGCCGCCTTTGGTGTTGCCGATGACGGTGAGGACCAGCGGGCCATTGAACAGGAGGGTCGTWGGCGCCAGTATCTCACCCTGGGCATAGCCAAAGACGGTGGGGCCGCCAAAGCCGGTCAGTCCAATGCCGTTCAGGTCGGCGCTGGTGAAGCTGATGGAGGAACTGTCCGAACCCGTGACGGAGAGGTTAGCCAGGAAGGCTTGCGCGGTGGAACCGAAGGTCGCGTTCGGTGTGAACGTGAAGGTATCGGTGAAGTCGCCGAGCGGGCTGGGCACGGCGCTGAAGCCGCTTGTCCACAGATTGCCGGTGGTGTTAACGAGGTTGACGGTGTAGGCGGTAGCGTTGGCGCTACCGATGGAAGCAGCGCTCAGTACTGCCACTGCGATGAGTGATTTTAATTTCATGTTGATCCCCGCGAAAAGACGATTGATGTTTCAAAAAAACCGTACCGCGCTGATAAATTATCGCTGGGGCATCACGTTGTCAATTAGTTATTTCAATATCATTATGCAAACTCAAATAGCTTATTTCTAACACACGGGCATGGGACGTCAGTGAATTCAATATTAAAAACCATAATTAACAATATTGCACTGAAAATAATAGCGGATAGTGTGATTTAAAAATCGTTACGCTGGGAACTAATTTCTGTCCAGCAAGGGAAGAATCAAGGTCACCGCCAGGCCGCCGCCCTCGCGGTTGGCCAGGGTGATGCGTCCGCCATGGGCTTCGGCGATTTCGCGCGCCAGGGCCAGGCCCAGCCCCGTGCCGCTGCGCTTGGTGGAATAAAACGGCACCAGCGCGTTTTCCAGCACGGCGCCGCTCATGCCCGGCCCGCGGTCGCGCACTTCGATGCGCAGCTGGCCATGCGCCTGGCTGACGTGCAGGCCGATATGCTCTTCCCGCGAGCCCGATTCCAGCGCATTCTTGAGCAGGTTCAGCAGCGCTTGCTGCATTTGCGCCGCATCGAACAAGGCCGCTTGCGCGGGCGGCGGGGCGTCGAGCGTGAAGGCCGCTTGCGAGGCCAGGCTGTCGAGGAAGAGGCGCCATTCGCATGGCGCCAGGCGCGGTGCTGGCAACTTGGCAAAGCGCGCATAGCCGAGGATGAAGGTTTCCAGGTGACGCGTGCGTTCTTCGATGGTGGCGAGGATTTGCGGCAGGCGCTCCGTCTGGCCGCGGCGCACCAGCTCGGCGCCGGAATGGGCCAGCGAGGCCAGTGGCGCCAGCGAGTTGTTGAGTTCATGGCTGATGACGCGGATGACTTTTTTCCAGGTCTGCACTTCCTGCCGGCGCAGTTCCAGGGTCAGCTGGCGCAACAGCAGCAGTTCGTGCTTGCGCCCGTTCAGGCTGAAACTGCGCCGCGCCAGGTGATACACCTCTTCCTGTTCCCCCTCGCCGCTGGTAAACAAGCCGTCGTTGCGGCGTGCCAGCGCTTCGGCCAGTGCCGGCGCCGCCTGCTGCACGATGTCGGCCAGGTGATGCCCTTCGAGCCGGCGTCCCTGGTGCAGCAGCTGGCGCGCGGCCAGGTTGGCGTAGACGATGGCGCTGCCCTCGGCCACCAGCAGCATGGCCACCGGCGTGTTTTGCACCATGGTGTCGAGCAGCAGTTCGCGCTGCACCAGGTCCAGGCGCTGCTTGCGCAGCACGTCGCCCAGCGCATTGTGGGCCGCCACCAGGTCGGCCAGCTCATCGTCCTGCGGCCAGCGCAGGCTGAAGCCGAAGTCGCCGTCCTGGTAGCTTGTCACCGTGCCGCTCAAGGCGCGAAACAGCGACAGCATCGATTGCAGCTGGGCGCGGATGGTAATGATGGCCACCGGCAGCACGCACAGCAGGGTACCGGCCAGCACCAGCAGCGGCTGGCCCGGCAAAAAATGCGCGAGCAGCAGGGCGATGCTGATGCCCAGCACCAGCAGGGTGACGATCAGCGCCGTCCAGCGCGTGAGCAGGGAGAGGCGCGTGGGGCGGTAGGCCATCAGCCGCGCGCGATGCCCAGGCGTTCCATGCGCCGGTACAGGGCCTGGCGCGACAGCCCCAGTTCCTGCGCCGCCTGCGCCACCACGCCGTGTGCGCGCGCAAGAGCGGCCGTGACGCTGTCGCGGTCCGGTTCCGTCGCGGCGGCATCCTGTGGCGCGCGCGGCGATGCCACACCGGCCAGCGGCAAGCCCGTCTCCAGCGCCCCGATCACGGGGCCGGCCGTCAGCAGGCTGGCACGCTGCATGACGTTTTTCAGTTCGCGCACATTGCCCGGCCAGCCGTGCGCCAGCAAGGTCGCCTGCGCCTGCGCATCCAGCGTCTTTTCGCTGCCCAGGAAATGCCGCGCCAGTACCAGGATGTCCAGCGGTCGCTGGGCCAGCGGCGGCAGTCGCAATTCGATTACGTTCAGGCGGTAGAACAGGTCTTCGCGAAACGTGCCGGCCTTGATCATCGCCGGCAGGTCGGCGTTGCTGGCGCTGATGACGCGCACTTTCACTTGCCGCTCGCGGTTCGAGCCGAGGCGCTCGAAGCGTCCCGTTTCGAGCACGCGCAGCAGTTTCATTTGTCCGGCCAGCGGCAGGTTGCCGATCTCGTCGAGGAACAGGGTGCCGCCGTCGGCCGCGTCGAACTTGCCGTCGCGCGCGCGCGTGATGCCCGTGTAGGCGCCCGCTTCCGCGCCGAACAGTTCCGCCTCGATCAGCTCCACGGGCACGGCGCCGCAATTGAGCACGACGAAGGGGCCGCTGGCGACCTGGGAATTGGCTTGCACGATGGCGGCGATGCGTTCCTTGCCGCTGCCGTTCGGCCCCGAGATGAGCACGGGCACGTCGGCGCGCGCCACCTGGCACGCCAGGTGCACGACTCGTTCCGTGGCCGGGTCTTGCCACACCATGCCGCGCAGGTCGAAGTCGTGTTCCAGGGCATGTCGCTGGCGCTGTTCGGCCACCACGCGCTGGCGCAGCGCGCGGTTGGCTTGTCCCAGCTCCAGCAGGTTCTGCACGCTGGCGATCAGGCGCCGGTCATCCCATGGCTTGGCCAGGTAGTCGGCCGCGCCGGACTTGATCAGGTCGACGGCCGCGTCGAGCTGGGTCCATGCCGTCAGCAGGATCACGGGCAGATCCGGGTAGCGTGCGCGGATCGCGTGGAACAGCGCGCCGCCTTCCTCGCCCGACGTGGTGTCGGCCGTGAAGTTCATGTCCTGCACCACCAGGTCGATGGCGTGGCGCTCGAGCAGCTGCAAGCCCTCCTCGGGCGAGGCCGCGCGCACGGCGTCGATCTCGTGCAGCGAGAACAGCACGTCCAGCGCGATGGCCACGGCGGCATTGTCGTCAATAATCAGTACGGTAGGCATGCGCGCAGCATATCACTCAGGTGCCGGCTCAGGTACTGCGGGTGGCAGTGGCCGGCGAAATGCTGGCCGCGCGCCATGCCGGGCCGTACACGGCGCCCACACCCAGCAGCCAGAACACGAGCGCGCCGGCCAGCAGATAGGCGGGCGGCAGGCGCGCCATTTCCAGCTGGCTGACCAGCAGTTGGTTCAAGCCCAATCCCAGCAGCACGCCGCACGCCACGCCGAAGCTGGTGATCATGAAATTCTCGGTCAGGAAGTAGCGCAGGATGTCGATGCGGCGCGCACCGAGTGCACGGCGTACTCCGATCTGTTTGCGGCGCTGCGTCACCCACAGGCTGGCGATGCCGACGATACCGCTGGCCGTCACTAGCAGCAGCAGGGTCGACACGGCGATCAGCATCCAGGACAGGCCGCGGTCGGCCCGGTAGCGTGACGTGCGGTGCTTTTCCAGCGTATCGGTGCGTACCAGCAGGCGGTCGCTGGTGGCGCTGCGGATGGCCTGTTCCGCCTCCTTGATCAGGCGGTCGCGCTGGCCTGGCTCGGCGCGCACCGCATACAGCAACGAATCGCGCCCGCCCGTCAGGCGCGCTGGCATCACGATAGAATATTCGCCTTGCGGCCTGACCTGCGCCCCCTGCGTCTGCAGCCGCTCGACGATGCCGACCACGCGCAGCTCGGGATCGTCGGCGCCCGTACCCATGTACAGCGTCTTGCCGACAAAGCTGGTTTCGCCGGGCCAGATTTTTTGCGCCGCCGCGCGCGTCAAGATGGCCACCTTGGGGTAGCTGTCATCGACATCTTCATCGATCTCGGGTACCTCCTCAGGCAGGAAGTCGCGTCCTTCCACCAGCTTCAAGCCATAGGTCTTGACCAGGGCATCGGGGGTGACGTAGGTCGAGATAGTGGCGCTGGGCGTGACCTGGCTGCGCTTGGCCGACACGCTGGTGGAGTTGCCGGAGCGCGACAGCACCGCCTGCGACGTTTGCGCCACCGACAGCACGCCCGGCAAGGCGCGCAGCAGGGCCGCCTGGCGCTTCTGCTCGGACAGCTGGCGCTCATGGCTGCCGCGGTCCATGTTCTGGATATGGACATAAAAAATGTCGTTTTCAGCGGCCACGCCGGTGGGCCGCGCGGCGACGGCCTGGCGCAGGTTGACGATGTGCAGGGCATTGGCCAGGATGGCCAGGCTGATCGCGATCTGCACGGCCACCAGGATGGCGCCGGTTTTGCTGCGCATCAGCGCCGACAGGATGGGACGGATTTCCATGCTGGACCTCATAGTGAATAAGTGGTGTTCATTGGGACTTGAGCTGGATCGCCGGTGTCACCTGGCAGGCGCGCCAGGTGGGCAACAGGCCGGCCAGCAGGGCCGCCAGCACCGACATGGCAAACGTCAGCAGCAGCATAGGTACATCCATGTGCGCGACGGTGCCCAGTTCCTCCGACTGCTTGCTGACCACGGCCAGCGCGCCAAACGCCAGCAGCAAGCCCAGTACGCCGCCAGCCAGGCCGATCACGCCGCTTTCGATCAGGAACTGGCGGAAGATGTCGCGCCGTGTGGCGCCCAGCGCGCGGCGGATGCCCACTTCGCTGGCGCGCACGGAAAACTTCGCCAACAGCAGGCCGATGGTGTTGACCAGGCACAGCAACAGAAAGCCGAACGCCAGCCAGGCCGCCAGTTTGTTGTCGTTGTCGACCACCTTCAGATGGGCCATCCATTCGTTCAGGTCGTACAGCTTGTTGGGAGCATTGCGCATCATGCGTCCCAGCTTGCGCTGCTCGCCCGCATACGCATCCAGGTATTGCTGCAGCTGGCCACGCTCGCCGCTGCCGGCCATTTCGAACCAGAACTGCAGCCAGGTGCAGCCGGAGCCGAGCCGGCCCTGGAAGCCAGGGGCGGTCTGCTCGCCATTGCAGCTCATGCCGCCGTCGTGTTCCGTCTCGTGGCGAATCGCGCTGGCAAACGGGATGAAGAATTCGTCTTCCGCGCCGAAAGCGCCCTTGCTGCCGATGATGCGGTGCGGGCGTGGCACCACGTCCCAGGTGGCCAGCACGCCCGTCACCATGTAGGGCCGGCCCAGTACCGTGACGCGCTGGCCGACCGGATTGCTGCTGCCGACGAGCTTTTCGGACAGCGCGCGGCTCAGGACGATCACGTCCGCGCCACTGGCGTCATCGGCTTCGCTCCACGGCTGGCCGTACAGGAATGGCGGCTCGAACATGTGAAAAAAGTCGCGTGTGGGCGCCAGGCCCTGGGCCTGGAAGGAACCGATATCCTTGCGCGCTGGCTCGACCGGACCGGCCACGCCGTACATCACGGTGCGACGCACGCCTACCTTGCTGGCCATGAAATTGCGCGCGTCGATATAGCTCATCTGTGCTTGCGAGAAGCCGGGCTTGTCGCCGGGCACGTAACCTTTGACGGGCAGGATGTCGATCATCGGCACGAACATGCGGTCGCTCTTGTGCGGCAGCGGATCGCCCGACATGGCGTGCAGGATGGTGACGGTGGACACGCTGGCGGCCACGCCCACGGCCAGGGTCAGCACCATCAGCGCGGTCAGGGCGCGGTTGCGGCGCAGGCTGCGCAAGCCCAAGGTGAAATAGTAGCGGAACATGGGCTCTCCTTACGCCGTCGCCGCGTGCTGCGGCTTGGCCGACAGCGTGGCGCGGTGCTGCACCAGGTCCGACACCTGGCCGTCGATGATGTGCACGTTGCGCTGGCTGCGCAGCGCCAGTTCCGGATCGTGGGTGACCATCAGGATGGTGGTGCCTTGCGCGTTGATGTCTTCCAGCAGTTCCATCACGCCGCGCGCCATCTGCGTGTCCAGGTTGCCCGTCGGTTCATCGGCCAGCAGCAGCTTGGGCGAGCCGGCCAGCGCGCGCGCGATCGCCACGCGCTGCTGCTGTCCGCCCGACAGTTCGGCCGGATAGTGTTTCATGCGCGACGCCAGGCCGACCTTGGCCAGCGCCTCCTCGATGCGCTCCTTGCGTTCGGCGCGGTTGAAGCCCCGGTAGCGCAGCGGCACGTCGACGTTGTCGAACAGCGACAGGTCGGGAATCAGGTTGAAACCCTGGAAGATGAAGCCGAGCTTTTCATTGCGCAGGCGCGAGCGGGCATTGTCGTCCATGCCCCTGACGTTGACGCCGTCGAGGATGTATTCGCCGTCCGTGAATTCCTCGAGCAGGCCGGCGATGTTCAGAAAGCTCGTCTTGCCCGAGCCGGACGGCCCCGTGACGGTGACGAATTCACCTTGTTGCACATGGATGTCGAAGCCGCGCAGGGCGTGGGTTTCGATCATGTGGGTGCGGTAGACTTTGCTCAGGTTTTGCATGCGCAGCATGGAGGGCCTCTCAGGGTATAAGTTGAATGATGTGTCAGTTGAGGGAGACGCGGGCCGCGTTCTCGAAGTTTTCCGTACCGGCGACGACCACCTTGTCGCCCAGCTTCAAGCCGTCGATAATTTCCACGGCCGAGACGCTGGTCGCTCCCAGCTTGATCGGCGTGCGCATCGCCACGCCGTCGCGCACGACGTAGGCGAAACGGCCGCCTTCCGCTTCGACGAAGGAGCCGCGCGCCAGCATCAGCACATTCGGTTTTTCATCGATCAGCAGGCGCGCCGCCACGCGCTGGTTCTGGCGCAGGCCGGCCGGCTGCTCGCCGTCGAAACGCACGCGCGCCAGCACCTGGTTTTTCACCACTTCGGGCGACAGCGCCGACAGCTTGCCGGTGGCCTTGATGATGCCCGTTTCGATCTCGGCGCGCATGCCCAGGCCGATGTCGGCCACATACGTTTCCGGTACTTCCAGCTCGACTTCCAGCTGCGACAGGTCGACCAGGGTCATCAGGGCCGTATTGGCTTGCACCACGCTGCGGTTGGCCACCGACAGGGTGCCGATGAAGCCGTTGACGGGCGCGCGCACGGTCAGCTCGTCGACCCGGCGCTGGGCGTTGTCGCGGCTCAGGCGCTGGCGTTCGAGTTCGTTGACCCTGGTCTTGAGGGCCAGGGTCACATCTTCGCTTTCCAGGCCTGCGGCCTGCGAAGCGTGCTTGCTGCGGATATCGGCCGAATTCAAGGCGTCCTTGGCCTTCTGGTAATCGATCTTGGCGATGATGCCCACCTGCGCCACGCTTTCATAGCGTTCGAGCGTGCGCTGCGCGGACAGGCGGTCGATTTCCGCCGTGTCGGCTTCGCGCCGCGCCAGCAGTTTCTGCTTCTTGGCCAGGATCTGCTGGCGCGCCACTTCCGCCTCCAGCTGCTGCACGCTCGATTGTTCGCGCTTGAGCGCGTCGGACAGGTCCGGCGACTCCAGCACGGCCAGGATGTCGCCCTTTTTCACCGTGTCGCCCGCCTTCGCTTTCAGCGTGACGGTGGCCACCGTGGTCGAATACAGGGTCGGGCTGATGGCAGCGACGATGCGGCCCGTGACGGCGGCGTCACGTATCAGGGTGCCGCGCGTGACATCGGCGATGCGCAGGCGGCTGCTGTTGACGGAATGCTCGCTGTTGCGCCAGCCGGCAACGGCAGCGATGGCGCCGCCGATGACGATGACGGCGCCGGCCAGCAGCAGGGCGCGTCGCTTGTGGCGCTGGCCCGGCGGGGCGGTCAGTACGGCGTCTTGGGAGGAAGTATCGCGGATCATGGTCATGTCTCGTGAAGGATACCTTTTACAATGCACGATCCATGCCAGTTATTAAGTCATTGATTTGAATCGGGAAAAATTCTGGCGTCCGGCTGTCCGCCGTGTCCGCGCTGTCCAAGCGGTGTCCGCGCGCGCGGTAATATCGCGGCGTTTGCGCATGGATCTTGATATTCTGGCAATCGACCTGATCTGCGACCCAGGCAGTGATGGCGCGCGGCGCCATGCCGGTCCCCTTCTTTGGAGCATGATGTCGCCTTCTCCCTCCCTGTTTGCCCGCCTGCGTCCCTGGCTGCGCCAGTTTGCCAGCCTGCCTGAGCCGCCGGAACTCGATTATCCATTTGCCGCCAGCGACATCGCCATGCTGCAGCGGCTCGACGGTGGTTCGCCCCAGCTTGATCGCCAGACGTGGGATGAAATGCTGCTCGACGACTATCATGCGCGACTGGCCACGCAGACCAGCATTCTTGGCCAGCAGCGATTGCATCAGCGCCTGGCAAGCGGTGCGGCCGGCGCCGTCTCGCAGGTGCGCATCGCGGCCTTGCTGGCCGCGCCGGCACAGCAGGCGGTGATCGAGCAAGCGATGCAGCCGCTGCGCACGGCGGACATGGAAGTGGCGGCGCTGTTGTGCGGCGCACCGCTGCCAGCACCGCCGTGGTGGAGCCGCTGGCTGCTGCTGCCGACGCTGGCGCTGTTGGCGTCGCTGCTGGCCGCGTGGCTGTTTGCGCCGCTGGCATGGGCCGTCGCGGTGCCCGTCTGGCTCTTGCTGATGGCGTTGCAGATGCGCTTACACGACCGTTGCAAACCGTGGGAGCGCAGCGTGTTTACCTTGCAGCAGATACTGCTGGTGCATGGCCGCCTGGGCGCGCTCGATACCGCGCTCACGGCGGAGCTGCGAGAAGGCGGGCGGGCTGCGGGCGTGATCAACCGCCAGATCACGCCAGTGCGCTGGATTAAGATGGTCCCTTTACTGAGCGAATATGACGACTGGCTCATGCTGGGCAATATCCGCCGCTACTTTCACAGCCTGCGTGTGGTGCAACGCGAACGCGCCTTCTTGCGCCAGAGTTTCCTGCTGCTGGCCGACCTGGAGGCGGATCTGGCGCTGGCGCGGCAGTTGCGTGGCGGCGCCGTGTTTTGCTGGGCGGAGCAAGCCGCCGCGCGGCAGCTGGCGTTTGAGGGCATGCGGCATCCCTTGCTGGAGAACGCCGCGCCGCTGTCGTTCGAGCGTGAGGGAAGCGGCGGTTTCATCTCAGGCCAGAACGGTATCGGCAAGAGCACCTTGCTGCGCTGCATAGGCTTGAACCTGGTCTGCGCACGGGCCTTTGGCTTCTGTCATGCGCAGGCGGCCGATGTGCCGCGCCTGCCGCTGTATGCGAGCATGCAGAACGAGGATTCGCTCGATGGCGGCGAAAGTCTGTATATCGCCGAATTGCGGCGCGCGCGCGAATTGCTGGCATTGGCCGAAGAGGGCGCGCCAGCCCTGTTCCTGATCGACGAGATTTTCCGCGGCACCAACCACCTCGAGTCGGTGGCGGCGGCCGCCGCCGTGCTGCACAGCCTGGCCGCAGATCACCTGGTGATCGTCTCGTCGCACAACCTGGTATTGGGGCCGCTGCTGGAAGACTGTCTGGCGCCGTGGTGCGTGCGCCGCGATGACGGGGGCGCGCTGCTGCTGGCGCCCGGCGTGCTGCAGGCCACGAATGGCATCGCGCTGCTGGCGCAGCGCGGTTTTGACGCCGGTATCGCGGACAAGGCGGGGCGCGTGTTTGACTGGCTCAGCATGCACATGGCGCAGCCGGCCGATTGCGGCGGCGTGCTGGAACGGGCGTGATGGCCGCCCTTACTTGTCCTGCTTTTCCGGCGTGCTCTTGTCGATCACTTCGCGGCAATCGCCGCGGATGATGGCGTTGTCGTAATTGGTCCAGCCGTAGCTGTCGACGTAGCGCTTGTGCTGCTTGAAGCGGGCGCTGGCGATGCTCCATTCGGGCTGTTCGCCGGCGAAGCGGATGTCGCCCAGGTCGAGCAGCGTATGAAACATGTTTTCCGTCGACAGGCGTGCTTTCTGATGGCGCCGCAGCTGCGTTACCTTGTCCGGATAGTGCTGCTTGAATTGCGGCGAATACCAGACGAAGGCGGGCACGTGGAATTCGAACTGCGTGTTGTGGCCATGGAAGGCCAGGCGGCAGGTGCCGTCGTACAGGGTCTGGCCGTGATCGGCCACATAGACGAGCGAGCTGCGCAGGGCGGTGCGCTGGCCATCGTCTTTCAGCATGCCGATCACGTTCGACAGGAACCAGTCCGTGTACAGGATGGAGCTGTCGTAGCTGTTGTTCAGCTGCGGCTTGATGGCCGTGTCCGTGTAGACGGGCTTGTCGACGCCGAACAGCGACGGCTGCCACTTGTCGAACGATTTCGGATAGCGCTGGCTGTAGTTCCAGTGGCTGCCCAGCGTGTGCAGCACGATGAGTTTTTTCGGCGCCGGGTCGGCCAGTGCGTTCTTGAACGGATCGAACAGGATCTGGTCGAAGTTCGAACTGTTGGTAAAGCCGCCCAGGTTCAGAAATTGCACCACGTCCGCTTCCTTGGCAAAGACGGACACGGGCGTGTCGAACTGGCCGAACGAAATCTGGTTCGACAGCCAGTAAGTCTTGAAGCCCGCTTCCTTGTAGGCGGTCAGGAAGGATTTTTCCGAGAAGCCATCCTTGAGGCTTTGCGTGGCCGGCTTGCGCGAGATGATGACGGGCACGGACAGGCGCGTGGCGGATACGGCCGTGATGACGTCGGCCAGCGGCACCAGGTTGCTTTCCTGTTTCAGCAGGGGATTGGTGTCGCGTTCGTAGCCGTTCAGGCTCCAGCGGTCGTAGCGCGACGATTCGCCGATCACCATGACCACCACTTCCGGGCTGGTATCGGGCTGTTGCTGGTGCGCGCCGAAACGGAAGCTGCTGCTTTTCTGTCCCAGCTCGGCCAGGTACTTGCGTTCCTTGTAGAAATCGAAGCCGCGCGCGGTCAGGCCGAAGGGCCAGGAATTGCTGACGGTGTCGAAGGCGTAGGGCAGGCGCGCCCAGTGGGGCAGGCTGGGCCAGCCCAGGCCCGTTTCATCGGCGCCGGCGATGCTGGCGTTTTCCGGCTTGCTGCTTTCCTCGTCTTCCTCTTCCGTTTCATCGTCGGCCGAGCTGGCGTCGCCGAAGCCGGAAGCACCCGGCTTGGCGCTGGCCGCCGGCTTGCTTGCCTTGGCGGACGCGGCGGCGCTGTGCACGGTCTTGGCCTCGAAACCGAATTCGTAGCCATACCACCAGAAGCCGCCCAGCAGGATCAGCAGCACGAAGGCGGCCGGGCGCGTCTTGCCGCGCCAGTCGAGGTCGCGCGTGCGCGTGGCCGCATACCAGCTCAGGGCGCACCAGGTGATCACGCCCAGCATGACGGCGCCCATCAGCCATACTTTTTGCCCGAGGAATTCCATCGCTTCCTTGGGGCTGGTTTCGAAGATGATGCCCAGGTGGTGCGTGGAAATGCCTTGGCCATAAAAGATGAACAGGTAGATTTCCGTCGGCAAGGCCAGGAAGGCGGGCACCAGCAGCCAGTGGAAGTAGGCGGGGCGCTTGAAGATGCTCCAGACGGCCAGCCAGGCCAGCAGCTCGAACGTGAGCATCTGCCACGGATGCTCGAGCGCACGCCCCAGCAGCGCGGGGATGAAGGGCACGGCCGTCAGCGAGGCATACGTCAGGAGCAGGATCAGATTGGCGGGGCGAAGCAAGGAGCGCATAAAGGAGGGCGGGAGGGCAGCGAAAAATGTCCGCTATTATCAATCCTTTTGTTGTCTTGCGGTCACACAAGAATGTGCACGGCAGATGCTTGGCCGTAGGGAAAGAATGCCAAATCATTCATCGTTTACGCAGGCCGGCATCCGCGCATCGTTGCCAAAGATTAGTCAAAATGCCACAAACGCCTGCCATTTTTGCCTTTTTTTATAGCAAAAAGCGGTAAACCGATTGACCCCCTGTGGCACAAGGTCTAAACTAGCGAGTTCTCGATTTTATTCTGCTCATCGTTTACGCATTACTTGGCATTTCATGGCCGCTCCTGATCGAGTGGCTGCGGGCGCCTCCGGTGCGCAGTAGATGAAAGCGGGACGAGGTTTTAGTCGCCGGGCATCTTGCCCGGGTTATTAATCGTAGTTTTTTGTTGGATTTATAACGATGCCAACCATCAATCAATTGATTCGCAATCCACGCGTCGCTTTGACCGTGAAGAGCAAATCGCCGGCGCTGGAAAACAGCCCGCAAAAACGTGGCGTCTGCACACGTGTTTACACCACGACTCCAAAGAAGCCTAACTCGGCTCTGCGTAAAGTCGCTAAAGTTCGCCTGACCAATGGTTTCGAAGTTATTTCGTACATTGGCGGTGAAGGCCATAACCTGCAAGAGCATAGTGTTGTGCTGTTGCGCGGCGGCCGCGTCAAGGATTTGCCGGGTGTGCGTTACCACATGGTTCGCGGTGCTCTGGATACCCAAGGCGTTAAAGACCGTAAGCAATCGCGTTCGAAGTACGGTACCAAGCGCGCTAAAGCTGGCAAGAAGTAATAAGTTGTACGCAGCAAACCCAAGTTTCGCTCAGTGGCAACTAGCTAAGTGAATGTAGTCGACCGCATCTGGTCGAGTAAGTGGAAGACTATGATGGTCGTCCGCGAGTGTGCGAAGAACGCGCGCTCAACTGAAGATTGAAAGGAATTGATATGCCACGTCGTCGTGAAGTACCCAAGCGCGAAATTTTGCCAGATCCAAAATTCGGCAACACTGATGTCGCTAAATTTGTAAACGTGCTGATGCTGTCCGGTAAGAAATCGGTTGCAGAAAACATCATCTACGGTGCTTTCGAGCACATCGCAGCAAAATCGGGCAAAGATCCGCTCGAAGTTTTTGCTACCGCAATCAACAACGCCAAGCCGCTGGTTGAGGTGAAATCCCGTCGCGTCGGTGGTGCAAACTACCAGGTGCCGGTCGAAGTTCGCCCAGTCCGTCGTATGGCTCTGTCCATGCGTTGGTTGCGTGAAGCTGCTAACAAGCGCAGCGAAAAATCGATGCCACAACGCCTCGGCGGTGAGCTGATGGAAGCGGCTGAAAGCCGCGGCGGCGCGATGAAAAAACGCGACGAAGTCCATCGTATGGCTGAAGCGAACAAAGCGTTCTCGCATTTCCGCTTCTAATATAAAGCCAGCTACCGCAAGGCGGCTGTCAAGCATCTGTTGTTCGAGGCCGGGCTCATTTTTGCAAAAAAATGCTGCTCGGTTTTGTCCATTCATTTAGGATTAATTATGGCCCGCAAGACCCCCATTGAGCGCTATCGTAATATCGGTATCTCCGCTCACATCGATGCAGGTAAGACGACCACGACCGAGCGCGTCCTGTTCTACACAGGCGTGAACCACAAGCTGGGCGAAGTCCATGATGGCGCTGCCACCACCGACTGGATGGCACAAGAGCAAGAGCGCGGTATCACGATTACCTCGGCTGCTGTTACGTGCTTCTGGAAAGGCATGGCAAACAACTTCCCAGCTCACCACATCAACATCATCGACACGCCAGGCCACGTTGACTTCACCATTGAAGTGGAACGTTCGATGCGCGTGTTGGATGGCGCCTGCATGGTTTACTGTGCAGTCGGCGGCGTGCAGCCACAATCGGAAACGGTATGGCGTCAGGCTAACAAGTACAAAGTGCCACGTCTGGCCTTCGTGAACAAGATGGACCGTACCGGCGCCAACTTCTTCAAGGTCTACGATCAGATGCGTTCGCGTCTGAAAGCCAACCCAGTGCCTATTCAGATGCCTATCGGCGCTGAAGACGTCTTCACCGGTGTTATCGATCTGGTCAAGATGAAAGCGGTTATCTGGGACGACGCTTCGCAAGGCATGAAGTTCGAATACGGCGACATTCCTGCACACCTGGCCGCTGATGCTGCCAAGTGGCGCGAAAACATGGTTGAAGCCGCTGCTGAAGCGTCGGAAGACCTGATGAACAAGTACCTGGAAGAAGGCGACCTCTCGGAAGAAGAGATCAAGGCTGCTCTGCGTCAGCGTACCATCGCCAGCGAAATCGTTCCAATGTTGTGCGGTACCGCCTTTAAAAACAAGGGCGTACAAGCCATGTTGGACGCGGTCATCGAGTACCTGCCATCGCCAATCGACATTCCACCTGTACCAGGTCTGGACGAGGACGAGCAGCCAGTCGAGCGCGCAGCTGACGACAATGAGAAATTCTCGGCATTGGCGTTCAAGATCGCAACCGATCCGTTCGTCGGTCAGTTGTGCTTCATCCGTTGCTACTCGGGTACCCTGAATTCGGGCGACTCGGTGTTGAACTCCGTGAAGCAGAAGAAAGAGCGTATCGGCCGTATCGTGCAGATGCAAGCGAACGAACGCGAAGAAATCAAGGAAATGCGCGCTGGCGACATCGCCGCCGTTGTGGGTCTGAAAGACACCACCACCGGCGATACGCTTTGCGACGAAAAAGCCAGCGTCGTTCTGGAACGCATGGTCTTCCCTGAGCCAGTGATTTCGCAGGCAGTCGAGCCAAAAACCAAGGCCGACCAGGAAAAAATGGGCCTGGCGCTGAACCGCCTGGCTGCAGAAGATCCATCGTTCCGCGTGCGTACCGATGAAGAATCGGGCCAGACCATCATCGCCGGTATGGGCGAGTTGCATCTGGACATCATCGTTGACCGCATGAAGCGCGAATTCAACGTTGAAGCGACCGTCGGCAAGCCACAAGTGGCTTACCGCGAAACGATCCGTAAAGTGTGCGAAGAGTCGGAAGGCAAATTCGTCAAGCAATCGGGTGGTCGTGGTCAATACGGTCACGTGGTTCTGAAGATCGAACCGCAAGAACCGGGCAAGGGCTTCGAATTCGTTGACGCGATCAAGGGCGGTACCGTTCCTCGCGAATACATCCCTGCAGTTGAAAAAGGTGTGCGCGACACGCTGACTTCGGGCGTGATGGCTGGTTACCCAGTCGTTGACGTGAAAGTCACGCTGTTCTTCGGTTCGTACCATGATGTTGACTCGAACGAAAATGCATTCCGCATGGCCGCTTCGATGGCATTCAAAGATGGCTGCCGCAAAGCATCGCCAGTCATCCTGGAGCCGATGATGGCCGTGGAAGTGGAAACGCCGGAAGACTACGCCGGTACCGTGATGGGCGATCTGTCGTCGCGTCGCGGCATGGTGCAAGGTATGGATGAAATTGCTGGCGGTGGCGGCAAGATCATCAAGGCCGAAGTACCGCTGTCGGAAATGTTCGGTTACGCCACATCGTTGCGTTCGTCGACCCAAGGTCGTGCGACTTACACGATGGAATTCAAGCACTATGCTGAAGCACCTAAGCATGTGACTGAAGCAATCGTAAGCTCGAAAGCTAAGTAATAGAAGTTCCGGGCCGGCTTTTACGAGAATGCCGGTCCCTACATTTAAATCATTGTTCTAAGGAAGAATAAAATGGCAAAAGGTAAATTCGAACGGACCAAGCCGCACGTCAACGTCGGCACCATCGGCCACGTCGACCACGGTAAAACCACGCTGACCGCTGCAATCGCAACGGTTCTGTCGAAGAAATTCGGCGGCGAAGCTAAAGCATACGACCAGATCGATGCAGCACCAGAAGAAAAAGCGCGCGGTATCACGATTAACACCGCCCACGTCGAGTACGAAACGGAAACGCGTCACTACGCGCACGTTGACTGCCCAGGCCACGCCGATTACATCAAAAACATGATTACCGGTGCAGCCCAGATGGACGGCGCGATCCTGGTGTGCTCCGCAGCTGACGGCCCAATGCCACAGACCCGCGAACACATCCTGCTGGCCCGCCAAGTTGGCGTTCCATACATCATCGTGTTCCTGAACAAGTGCGACCTGGTCGACGACGCAGAGCTGCTGGAACTGGTTGAAATGGAAGTGCGCGAGCTGTTGTCGAAGTACGAATTCCCAGGCGACGACCTGCCTATCATCAAAGGTTCGGCACGTATGGCGCTGGAAGGCAAAGAAGGCGAAATGGGCGTTGACGCAGTGTTGCGTCTGGCCGATGCGCTGGATGCTTACATCCCAACGCCAGAGCGCGCTGTTGACGGTGCATTCCTGATGCCAGTGGAAGACGTGTTCTCGATCTCGGGTCGCGGTACCGTTGTGACCGGTCGTATCGAGCGCGGCATTGTCAAAGTCGGCGAAGAGATCGAAATCGTCGGTATCACCGATACCGTCAAAACGACTTGCACCGGCGTGGAAATGTTCCGCAAGCTGCTGGACCAAGGTCAAGCTGGCGACAACGTTGGTCTGCTGCTGCGCGGCACCAAGCGTGAAGATGTGCAACGTGGTCAAGTTCTGGCCAAGCCAGGCTCGATCAAGCCGCATGCACACTTCACCGGCGAGATCTATGTTCTGTCGAAAGACGAAGGCGGCCGTCATACGCCATTCTTCAACAACTATCGTCCACAGTTCTACTTCCGCACGACGGACGTAACCGGTTCGATCGAGTTGCCAGCAGACAAAGAAATGGTTATGCCAGGCGATAACGTGTCGATCACCGTCAAGCTGATCAACCCGATCGCGATGGAAGAAGGTCTGCGCTTCGCTATCCGTGAAGGCGGTCGTACCGTCGGTGCTGGTGTTGTTGCAAAAATCCTGGCTTAATTCTTAAGCCTGCATAAAAGAAGACGCGTCGTCGCCCGGCGCCCTTCTTTTTATTCAACTGCCGGGGTTGGCAAGCATTTTGGTGCTATCATGTCGACCCTGACGGTTGTTGCGTCAGAAATTCCCGTATGACCTCATTGCCGTGCAAACCGCGCGGTTCGTTCTTTTAAGGAAATATCATGTCGGCACCAAACCAAAAAATCCGTATCCGCCTGAAGGCTTTCGATTACAAACTGATCGACCAGTCCGCTCTGGAAATCGTTGAAACCGCGAAGCGCACCGGCGCTGTCGTCAAAGGCCCAGTACCACTGCCTACCCGTATTCAACGTTTCGATGTGCTGCGTTCCCCGCACGTCAACAAAACTTCGCGCGATCAGTTCGAGATCCGTACGCACCAACGCCTGATGGACATCGTTGACCCAACGGACAAAACCGTTGACGCGCTGATGAAGCTGGACCTGCCAGCTGGTGTTGATGTCGAAATCAAACTGCAATAATCGTTTTTAAAAGGCCGGCGGGGTATCCCGCTGCCTGATGATGGGGCCGGGCCTGCTCACGATCGTGAGTGCGCCCGGCCCCATTGCTATTGGTGCCCGCGCACCTCTGCAAAATCGCTTTACAGTGCCGCGGCTGGCCGATAAAGTCGCTGCATGCTTAACGCCCTCGATACCCATCTGTTAAATGCCACTCCCCGTCAGCGCCTGCGCGGCTGGCCGCGCTTCCTGACCGAATTTTTGTATTTCGGTATCAAGGAGGCGAGGTCGTGCCTGTTCGTGGGGCTGTTTTTTGCTGCCGTCTTCCTGGTGCCGCGCGCCGGCCTGTTCGGCCTGCCGCGTTATGACGTGCTGCTGCTGGTAGCGCTGGCGATCCAGGGAGCGATGGTCTGGAGCGGGCTCGAGACGTGGGATGAATTGAAAGCCATCTGCCTGTTTCATGCGGTCGGCTTCGCGCTGGAGGTGTTCAAGGTGTCGGGGACGATCCAGTCGTGGAGCTATCCCGACTTCGCCTACACCAAGGTGTTCGGCGTGCCCCTGTTTTCCGGCTTCATGTATGCGGCTGTCGGCAGCTACATCATCCAGACCTGGCGCCTGCTCGACATGCGGATCCGCCACCATCCACCGTACTGGATGGCGGTGCTGATCGCGCTGCTGATCTACGCCAACTTCTTTACTCACCACTACATCGGCGACTATCGCTGGTATCTGGCCGCCTGTGCGCTGGGCCTGTATGCGCGCACGACCGTGGTCTTCCGCCCGCTCGACCGCGACCGCAGCATGCCCTTGCTGCTCGGTTTCGTGCTGGTCGGCTTCTTCATCTGGCTGGCCGAAAACATCAGCACCTTCTGGGGCGTGTGGCGCTATCCGAACCAGCTTGGCGCCTGGTCGGCGGTGCACGTCAGCAAATGGAGTTCATGGTCGCTGCTGGTGGTCATGACCTTCACCATCGTTGCACACCTCAAGCACATCAAGGCCAGCATCCACGTCGCCCAGCCTTAGGCCGGGCCCCGGGATTGCTTTTGCAGGCTGGCCGCCACCACGTCGAAGCGCGCCCCCAGCGCCGCTTGCGGGCCGCCTTGCAGTTGCTTCGCGTATTGGCGCAGCACTTCCGCCGAATAGGTGCGCGAGGCGGGCGACAGCTTCGGCAGCAACGGCAGCACGCGTTCCAGATAGCCCGTGCCTTCCTGCCACTTGCCTTGCGCGGCCAGGGCCGACGCCAGCTCCACCATGCGGCGTCCGACGCGCGCATCGCTGCGCGGCTGCGCCGCTTCTTCCGTGGCCAGGGCTTGGCGGTACAGTTGCTCCGCTTCGGCATTCTTGCCCTGCAAGCGCTTGATGCGGCCCAGGTTGTACTGGCGCTGTGAGAGGATGTCCGCGCTGGCGCCAGCCTGCTCGGCGCTGCGCAGTGCCTGTACACACGCCAGTTCCGCTTCGCCAAACTGGCCTTTGAGTTCGGCCGCGTTGCAGGCGTCCTGCTGTTCATTGGAGGTGGTGAGTGTCGCTGGCGCCGCGCAGGCGACCAGCAGGCTGACAGCGCATAGCAGGCTGATGGTATGGGTCTTCATAGTCTCCTCGGACGGGTGTCAAACACAGTGTATCGGTGGAGTCATGCCGTAATAAATATACTCTAAGTTTTTTGGGGTAGGGTGGCTTTTCGCCAGCCCGCACAATTGACGCCGCTTGCGTGCTTCAGGGATACTCCGGGCTTGTCCATTAATGCGTGCCGCCGCCATGTCCAAGACTGTCCTGATCGTGGAAGATGAACAGGCGATTGCCGACAGCATCGCCTATGCCTTGCGCACGGACGGCTTTACGCCGCGCCATGTGATGTTGGGCGAGCACGCCCTGGCCGCGCTGCGCCCCATGCCCGGGGAAGCCGCGCAGATGCCCGTGCTCGTGGTGCTCGACGTGGGCTTGCCCGACATGAGCGGCCTGGAGGTGTGCCGCCGCCTGCGCCAGTTTTCCGACGTGCCGGTGATTTTCCTGACGGCCCGCAGCGACGAGATCGACCGCATCGTGGGCCTGGAAATCGGCGCCGACGATTACGTCACGAAGCCGTTTTCGCCGCGCGAACTGGTGGCGCGCATCCGCGTCATCCTGCGCCGCGCGGGTGTCGCTCAGGTGCCGCGCGAGACTGGCATGACGATAGCCGCGCCTGCCGCCGCGACCGCGCCGGCGCGCTTCGAGTTGCGCGCGCTCGAAGCGCGGGTGCTGTTCCACGGCCAGCCGCTGGACCTGACCCGCTATGAATACCTGTTGCTGAAAACCCTGCTCGAGCATCCGGGTCACGTGCTGTCGCGCGCCCAGCTGATGGAGCGCGTGTGGAGCGGGGCGTCCGACACGCTCGAGCGCACCGTCGACGCGCACGTCAAATCGCTGCGGGCCAAGCTGCGTGCCGTCGATGCGCAGGTCGACCCCATCCACACCCACCGTGGCCTCGGCTACAGCCTGGCCGGCGCATGAAGATCGGTCTGCGTATCCTGCTCGGCTACTTCCTGATCGTCGGGCTGGCCGCGTGGTTCCTGCTCAATGTTTTCATGGAACAGGTCAAGCCGGGCGTGCGCTCGACCCTGGAAGACACCCTGGTCGATACCTCGCAACTGCTGGCCAACCTGGTGGCGCCCGACGTGAAGGCGGGCACGCTGGCGCAGTCGCCCGTGGCCGAACGCATGCAGGATTACGCGCGCCATGGCGTGGACGTCAATATCAATGGCGTGCGCAAGCGCACGCTCGATTACCGCATCTATATTACGGACCGGCACGGCATCGTGCTGTTCGATTCCAGCGGACGCGACGTGGGGCGCGACTATTCGCGCTGGAATGACGTCTACCTGACCCTGCAGGGCAAGTATGGCGCGCGCAGCACGCGCAGCCAGCCGGACGACGAGATGTCGACGGTGATGCACGTGGCCGCGCCGATTCGCGACGGCAATGAGGTAATCGGCGTGCTGACGGTGGCCAAGCCGAACGCCAGCGTGCAAGCGTTTGTCGAGCGCAGCCAGCGCAAGATCCTGCAGCGCGGCGCCGTACTGTTGCTGCTGTCGCTGCTGATCGGCCTGGCGTTCGCCTGGTGGCTGCACCATGCGCTGGGCAAGCTGATGGACTATATTGGCGACGTGGAAGCGGGGCGCAAGGTGGCGCTGCCGGCGCTGGGCACGAACGAGATCGGCACCTTGGGCAGGGCGCTGGAGGCAATGCGCACGCGCCTGGAAGGCAAGGAATATGTGGAGCAGCTGATGCATACCCTGGCGCATGAATTGAAAAGCCCGATCGCGGCCATCCAGGCCTCGGCCGAACTGCTGCAGGAAGACATGCCGCCGGCCGAGCGGCGCCAGTTCCTCGCCAGTATCCTGGAACAGAATGCGCGCCAGCGGCAGCTGATCGACAAGCTGCTGGCCCTCGTGCGCGTGGAAAAGCAGCAGCGCCTCGATCATCCCGAGCGCATCGCGCTGGGACCCTTGCTGGCGCAAGTGGCGCAGGATGGCGCGGCCACTTTGGCGGCGCGCGGCGTGCGCGTGCAGCTGCATACCGACGAGCAGCTTGTGGCAGGGGACGCCCTGCTGCTGCGCCAGGCGCTGGGCAACCTGCTCGACAACGCAGCCGGCTTTGCGCCGCCGGGCAGCTGCATCGACCTGACGGCGCAGCGCCACGGCAGCCAGGTGGAAATTGCCGTGCGCGACCGGGGCGAGGGGATTCCCGCGTATGCGCTCGAGCGCGTCTTCGAGCGCTTTTATTCGCTGCCGCGCCCGAGCGCCGGCAAGAGCACGGGCCTGGGCCTGCCCTTCGTGCGCGAGGTGGCCTCGCTGCATGGCGGCACGGTCGAAGTGCTCAATCACGCGGAGGGCGGCGCCTGCGCGCGCCTGTGCCTGCCGCTGGCTTAGCGCACTTTATTTGTCGGCTTCACACAGACTGCATCGTCAGCGCACACAGCTCTTTTACACTGGCCGCCTTACTTCAAGGATGCGCCATGCAAAAAACTCTGTTAGTCAAAGCGTTGATCGTGTTCGGCCTGATGCTGCTGATCGGCCTGCCTTTGCTGATGATTCAGGAAACGATCAAGGAGCGGATGGAATTCCGCCAGGAAGCCGTCAACAGCATCGCCGCCGATTCGGTGCGCGAACAAACCATCATCGGCCCCATCCTCGTGATTCCCTACACGGAGCAGTATGAAGAGCGCGTCGAGATCGCAGTGGCCAAGGAGCAGAAAGGAAGCGTGCCGGCGCAGCCGCAGTTGCTGCGCCGCCTGGTGCAGCGCCGCCTGATCGTGTATCCGAACATCTTGCAGCATCAAGGCAACATCGAGACGGACCGCCGCTACCGCGGCATCCACCAGGTGCTGGTCTACAGCGGCCAGCACGCGTTCAAGGGCGACTTCACGGTGACCGGCCAGCAGCAGCTGCCGCGCAAAACGCCGGACTCGCGCGTGACTCTCGGTGCGCCATTCGTGGCCCTGTCCATCGAGGACGTGCGCGGCATCCGCAATATTCCGAAAATCGACTGGGGCGGCCAGAAGATCGAGTTCGAGCAGGGCACCGACCTGTTTGCCTTCCGCAGCGGCCTGCATGCGCCGCTGGGCGCCATGCCGCTGGCGGCGCCGCAGCAGGTGCGCTTCAGCTTTGACCTGGGCCTCGATGGCATCGAACGCCAGCATTTCGTGCCGGTGGCGAAAAACAGTCAGATCAGCATCAAGTCGAACTGGCCCCATCCGCAGTTTGGCGGGCGCTTCCTGCCGTCGCCGAAGAATCGCCAGATCGACGCCCATGGGTTTCACGTGGCGTGGAATATCTCGTCGCTGGCCACCAATGCGCAAACCCAGCTGAGTACCATCGAGGGCGAATTCAAGGTGCCCGACAGTGCGCCGCTGGGCCAGATCGACCGCTTCAGCGTGGGCTTCATCGAACCCGTGAACGTGTATTCGCAATCGGACCGGGCCACCAAATATGGCTTGCTGTTCGTGGCGCTGACCTTTGCCGCCTTCTTCATCTTTGAAATCCTGAAGAGTCTGCCGATCCATCCGGTCCAGTATCTGCTGGTGGGCCTGTCGCTGGTGATCTTCTTCCTGCTGCTGGTGGGCCTGGCCGAGCACATCGCCTTCCTGTCCGCCTATCTGATCGCCAGCGCCGCCTGTATCGTGCTGACCAGCTTTTACCTGGTGCACGTGCTGCATAACGCCTGGCGCGGCATCGGCTTCGGCGTGGCGCTGACCATGCTGTATGGCGCGCTGTATGGTTTGCTCAGTTCGGAAAACAATGCGCTGGTGATGGGCAGCATCCTGCTGTTCGCCGTGCTGGCCGTCATCATGGTGGCGACGCGCAAGGTGGACTGGTATCAGATTGGCAAAGGAGCGCCGCAGGAATAAGGAGCGGCCGGGCGCCATGCGCCATAACGCTTGCAGCCAGCCCGGACGGTGATCTGTCCGGGCTGGCTTTTTTTGATTGGCTGGTATGCGGAGTCATTAATTGGTAGTTGGTTGGTATTGTTTACGGTATTCTATTGGCATTGCTTTTTAAGTAATGGCGGGTGCTGCGGCACCTGCCCGGGGCGGTGCGAGGATGGCGTGTCGTCCTGGTTGTTCTTCCATCTGATAAACGGAGATGAAATATGATCAAGAAGTCGATGGCTTTCCTGTTTGCGCTGGGCTTGAGCGCCTCGTATGCGTTTGCCGCTGGCGATGTCACGCAGTGCTATAGCGAATGCGGGCAAAAAGTGGCCAATTGCCGCGCGCATCTCGGCGGCAGCCCCATCTGCGAAGATCTGTACCAGCATTGCCTGATCAACTGCCAGCAATAAGCTTTTTCGGGCGTCGCGCCCGGGAAGTGCAGGGCAGGGCGCGCAAGCCATTGCGCGCCCTGTGTGTTTCTGCCATTGCCCGCCAGGGCGCATGGCGCCGTGCTTTGCGCCTCTCAAGTTGGCTCGCGGCGGCATTTTTCCGGCGCGCCGACAACTCCCGCAGGGGCGTCGCGCAACACTTTGACATACCTCGTGTTAACTTGTTGCGTCAAGGGTTTTTGTGCTATATACTAGCCGGCTTCGGTATGGATTCGTCTTTTTTGAGTCCTACGTTACTTTGTAGTTAAACAAGCCCCGCCCAATCGCAGGTGGGAATGGAGAAAAAATGAGCCTAGGCCTTCTCGGTCGCAAGGTTGGTATGATGCGCATTTTCACGGATGAAGGGGATTCGATTCCTGTCACCGTGTTGGACGTATCGAACAACCGTGTTGCGCAAATCAAAACCCCTGAAACAGATGGTTACTCCGCTGTTCAGGTCGCATTCGGTCAACGTCGCGCTTCCCGCGTGACCAAAGCTGTTGCTGGTCATCACGCTAAAGCTGGTGTTGAAGCCGGTACTCTGTTGAAAGAGTTCCGTGTCGACGCTGCCAAAGCCGCTGAACTGAAAGCTGGCGATGTTGTCGCTGCTTCCCTGTTCGAAGTCGGTCAAAAGATCGACGTGCAAGGCGTTACCATCGGTAAAGGCTATGCAGGCGTTATCAAACGTTACCACTTCGCTTCTGGCCGTGCAACGCACGGTAACTCGCGTTCGCATAACGTTCCAGGTTCCATCGGTATGGCACAAGATCCAGGTCGCGTTTTCCCTGGTAAGCGCATGACCGGTCATCTGGGTGACGTTAACCGTACGATCCAGAACCTCGTGATCGCCCGTATCGATGCCGACCGTCAGCTGTTGCTGGTCAAAGGCGCGATTCCAGGTGCGAAAAATGGCCAGGTAGTTGTCTCGCCAGCCATCAAAACCAAAGCCAAGAAGGGAGCTTAAACGATGGAACTCAAGCTTCTGAATGCGCAAGGTCAAGCCGCCTCGAACGTTGCTGCAGCCGATACGATTTTCGGCCGTGACTACAATGAAGCGCTGATCCACCAAGTCGTCATCGCTTATCAAGCGAATGCACGTAGTGGTAACCGCAAGCAAAAAGACCGTGAAGAAGTTCACCACACGACGAAAAAGCCATGGCGCCAAAAAGGTACCGGCCGCGCTCGTGCTGGTATGTCGTCGTCGCCACTGTGGCGCGGCGGTGGTCGGATTTTCCCGAACTCGCCTGACGAAAACTTCACCCACAAAGTGAACAAAAAAATGTATCGCGCAGGTATCTGCTCGATCCTGTCGCAGCTGGCTCGCGAAGAGCGCCTGATCGTAATCGACGATCTGACGATCGACGCGCCAAAAACCAAGCTGCTGTCGCAAAAATTGAACGGCCTGGGCTTTGATTCGGTTCTGATCATCACCGACGTTCTGAACGAAAACCTGGAACTGGCATCGCGCAATCTGCCTAACGTACTCGTCGTTGAGCCACGTCACGCAGACCCGATGTCCCTGGTGTTCTACAAGAAGATCCTGGTCACCAAAGCTGCATTGGCCAAGATTGAGGAGATGCTGGCATGAGCGCGATTTTGAAACATAGCGAAGAACGCTTGATGAAGGTGCTGTTGGCGCCCGTGATTTCCGAAAAGGCCACCATGGTCGCGGAAAAGAACGAGCAAATTGTATTCCGCGTATTGCCGGATGCAACCAAGCCTGAAATCAAGGCAGCGGTCGAACTGCTGTTCAAGGTTGAAGTTCTGTCCGTGCAAACTGCAAACCGCGAAGGTAAGCAAAAGCGCACCGGCAAGTTCAACGGTCGTCGTAACCATACCAAGCGTGCTTTCGTGTGCCTGAAGCCTGGCCAGGAAATCAACTTCTCCGAGGAGGCTGCATAATGGCACTCGTTAAGATGAAACCAACCTCGCCAGGCCGTCGCGGCATGGTGAAGGTGGTGAATGCCGACCTGTACAAGGGTCGTCCATTCGCTGCTCTGGTTGAAAAGAAATCCAAGACCGCTGGTCGTAACAACAACGGTCACATCACCACCCGTCATATCGGTGGTGGTCATAAGCAACACTACCGCTTGATCGACTTCAAGCGCACCAAAGATGGTATTCCAGCGAAAGTGGAACGTATCGAATACGATCCAAACCGCACCGCGAATATCGCTCTGCTGTGCTACGCCGACGGCGAACGTCACTACATCATCGCAACCAAAGGCATGGCCGTTGGCGACAGCGTGATGAACGGTTCGGAAGCACCGATCAAATCGGGTAACTGCTTGCCAATCCGTAACATCCCAGTCGGTACCGTGATGCATTGCGTTGAAATGCTGCCAGGTAAAGGTGCCCAAATGGCCCGTACCGCCGGCGCTGGCGTTGTGCTGATGGCTCGTGAAGGTACCTACGCTCAAGTGCGTCTGCGCTCGGGTGAAGTACGTCGCGTGCACATCGAGTGCCGTGCAACGGTTGGTGAAGTCGGCAATGCCGAGCACAGCCTGCGTAAAATCGGTAAAGCTGGTGCGATGCGCTGGCGCGGTGTTCGTCCTACCGTTCGCGGTGTGGTCATGAACCCGGTCGATCACCCGCACGGTGGTGGTGAAGGTAAAACAGCAGCTGGTCGTCATCCAGTTTCGCCTTGGGGCCAACAGACTAAGGGTAAGAAGACACGCAGCAACAAGCGTACTACTTCCATGATCGTCTCGCGCCGCGGCAAGAAATAAGGGGTAGCACATGACACGTTCATTGAAAAAAGGGCCGTTCTGTGACGCCCACCTGGTGAAAAAAGTTGAAGCCGCGCAAGCAGCCAAAGACAAAAAGCCAATCAAAACCTGGTCGCGTCGTTCGACAATCATGCCTGACTTCATCGGCCTGACGATCGCGGTTCATAACGGCAAGCTGCACGTGCCGGTTTATGTTTCCGAAAACATGGTTGGTCACAAGCTCGGCGAATTCGCACTGACCCGTACGTTCAAGGGCCATGCAGCTGACAAAAAGGCTAAGAAATAATGGAAACTAAAGCTATCCTCAAAGGTGTGCGCCTGTCGGACCAAAAGGGCCGCCTGGTTGCTGACCTGATCCGTGGCAAGAAAGTTGACGCTGCACTCAACATCTTGCAATTCAGCCCGAAAAAAGGTGCTGCGATCATCAAACGCGTTCTGGAATCGGCAATCGCCAATGCGGAACACAATGATGGCGCGGACATCGACGAATTGTTCGTGAAAACGATCTACGTCGAAAAGGGCCCGGTCCTGAAGCGCTTCACCGCGCGTGCAAAAGGCCGTGGCGACCGTATTTCGAAACAATCCTGTCACGTTTACGTGACTGTCGGTAACTAAGGAGCCACGATGGGTCAGAAAATTCATCCAACCGGTTTCCGTCTGGCGGTCACCCGTAACTGGGCTTCGCGCTGGTATGCAGGCAACGGTAATTTCGCTGCCATGCTGAACGAAGACTTGAAAGCACGTGCTTACCTGAAAAAGAAACTGAAGAACGCTTCGGTTGGCCGCATCGTTATCGAGCGCCCAGCAAAGAACGCGCGCTTCACGATCTACAGCTCGCGTCCAGGCGTGGTCATTGGTAAAAAAGGCGAAGACATCGAAGTACTGAAGTCCGCTTTGACCAAGATCATGGGCGTACCTGTTCACGTGAACATCGAAGAAATTCGCAAGCCTGAAATCGACTCGCAACTGATCGCCGATTCGATCTCGCAGCAGCTGGAAAAACGGATCATGTTCCGCCGCGCCATGAAGCGCGCAATGCAAAATGCAATGCGCCTGGGTGCACTCGGTATCAAGATCATGTCGTCCGGCCGTCTGAACGGTATCGAAATCGCGCGTAAAGAGTGGTACCGCGAAGGCCGCGTGCCTCTGCATACCCTGCGCGCCGATATCGACTACGGTACCAGCGAAGCATCGACCACCTACGGCATCATCGGTGTCAAGGTGTGGGTATATAAAGGTGACCGCGCGCCGAACGGCGATGCACCAGTCATCGATACCCCAGCTGACGAGAAGAAGAGCCGCGGTCCACGCCGTGACGATGGCAAGCCAGCCGGCCGCCCACGTCCAGCAGGCGCCGGTGCGAAACCATCCACAGCACCAGGTGCACGTGTGCGTACGGCCGCTAAACCGGCCGCCGCAGCAGCACCAGCTGAGAAAGCAGGAGAATAATCATGCTGCAACCAGCACGCAGAAAGTATCGTAAAGAGCAGAAAGGCCGTAACACCGGTATTTCGCACAGCCGCGGCACCGCCGTGTCGTTTGGCGAATTCGGTCTGAAGGCAGTTGCGCGCGGTCGTATCACTGCACGTCAAATTGAAGCGGCGCGTCGTGCAATGACGCGTCACATCAAGCGCGGTGGCCGTATCTGGATCCGTATTTTCCCGGACAAACCGATTTCGAACAAACCGGCTGAAGTCCGTATGGGTAACGGTAAAGGTAATCCTGAGTACTACGTCGCTGAAATTCAGCCAGGCAAAGTACTGTACGAAATGGATGGCGTTGACGAAGCGCTGGCACGGGAAGCATTCCGTCTTGCCGCCGCTAAACTGCCACTGGCGACGACGTTTGTCATCCGCCAAGTCGGCCAATAATTGGAGTTGTATATGAAAGCATCTGAACTCCGCGGCAAGGACCAGCCAGCTCTGCAAAAAGAGCTGAATGACCTGTTGAAGGCACAGTTCGGCCTGCGCATGCAAATCGCTACGCAGCAGCTGAGCAACACTTCGCAGCTCAAGAAGGTACGCCGCGATATCGCGCGTGTGAAGACGGTAATGAATCTGAAGGAAGCCAAATGAACGAACCAGTGAAACAGTCGCTCAAGCGCACGCTGATCGGTAAAGTGGTTTCGGACAAGATGGACAAGACCGTTACCGTTCTGATCGAGCGCCACGTAAAACATCCTTTGTATGGCAAGATCATCATGCGCTCGAACAAGTATCACGCGCATGACGAGACCAACCAAGTCAAGGCCGGTGACACGGTCGAGATCCAGGAAGGTCGCCCGATCTCCAAAACGAAGGCATGGACGGTGACACGTGTGGTTCAAGCCGCACCAACCGTTTAAATAAAAACCACCGTTTCGGCGGTGGGTTTTAATTAGTACTTGCAGGCCCGCAAATTGTATGTAATACTTGCGGGCTTCGTTCATGTAACGCCGCAAAGTGTCTGGCCACAGACAGTAGCATTCGCGGTCAGTTGATGTATGAAGGTCATGCACCCAAACAGTGAAGCCCAGCAGGGCGGCTCTGGCGGGACCAAGACTGACCGTGGGTCTACATTGTGTGGATTCTTCGGCTTAAGTTGGGAAAGAGAATACTATGATTCAAACTGAAAGCCGGCTCGAAGTGGCTGACAATACCGGTGCCAAAGAAGTAATGTGCATCAAGGTATTGGGCGGCTCCAAGCGCCGTTATGCTGGCATTGGCGATGTGATCAAGGTAACCGTTAAGGTTGCTGCGCCACGTGGCCGTGTCAAAAAAGGTGAAATTTATAACGCCGTGGTTGTGCGCACCGCTAAAGGTGTTCGCCGCCAAGACGGTTCCCTGGTGAAGTTCGACGGCAACGCCGCCGTTCTGTTGAACGCCAAGCTGGAACCGATCGGTACCCGTATTTTTGGACCTGTCACACGCGAACTGCGTACTGAGAAGTTCATGAAAATCGTGTCCCTGGCACCGGAAGTCCTGTAAGGAGTCGTAATGGATAAGATTCGTAAAAACGACGAAGTCATCGTTCTGACCGGGAAAGACAAGGGCAAACGTGGTGTGGTACAGCAGCGTATCGATGCTGAACATATCGTGGTTGACGGCATTAACATCGCTAAAAAAGCGACTAAGCCAAACCCGATGACTGGCGTAACTGGTGGTATCGTCGATAAGACCATGCCAATTCACGTGTCCAACGTTGCATTGTTTAATGCAGCGACTGGCAAGGCAGATCGCGTGGGTTTCAAAGAAGTGGACGGCAAGAAAGTTCGCATCTTTAAATCCTCCGGCGAAGTAGTGAAGGCTTAAGAAATCATGGCACGTCTCCAAGAATTCTATAAAGAAAAAGTCGTTGCCGACCTGACCAGCAAGTTTGGTTACAAGTCGGTAATGGAAGTTCCACGCCTGACCAAGATCACCCTGAACATGGGTGTTGGTGAGGCTATCGCGGATAAAAAAGTTCTCGAGCACGCAGTTGCTGACTTGACCAAGATCGCCGGCCAGAAGCCAGTGACCACCAAGTCCCGCAAAGCGATCGCAGGCTTCAAAATCCGTGAAGGTTACCCGATCGGTACGATGGTCACCCTGCGCGGCGCTCGCATGTACGAGTTCCTGGATCGCTTCATTACCGTGGCTCTGCCGCGCGTGCGCGATTTCCGTGGTGTGAACGGCCGTGCATTTGATGGTCGTGGCAACTACAACATCGGTGTCAAGGAACAGATCATTTTCCCTGAAATCGAATACGACAAGATTGACGCGTTGCGCGGTATGAATATCAGCATCACGACAACCGCTAAGACCGATGACGAAGCCAAAGCTTTGCTCGCCGCCTTTAAATTCCCTTTCAGGAACTGATCATGGCCAAACTGTCACTGATTAATCGTGAGATCAAGCGTGCTGACCTGGTGGCGAAATTCGCCCCTAAGCGCGAAGCTCTCAAGGCCATCGTCGATGACCAATCGAAATCGGAAGAAGAGCGCTACGAAGCTCGCCTGAAACTGCAGGCGCTGCCACGTAACTCGAACCCGACGCGTCAACGTAACCGTTGCGCCATCACTGGTCGTCCGCGCGGCACATTCCGTAAATTCGGTCTGGGTCGTATCAAGCTCCGTGAATTCGCCATGCGTGGTGAAATTCCGGGTATGACAAAAGCAAGCTGGTAATAGGAGAATATGCAATGAGTATGAGCGATCCTATCGCCGATATGCTGACCCGCATTCGCAATGCACAAGGCGTGCAAAAGACGACCGTGGCCATGCCATCGTCGAAAGTCAAAATTGCGATTGCCAGCGTCCTGAAGGACGAGGGTTACATTGAAGATTTCGCTGTTGCCGAAGCTGGTGGCAAAGCGGAACTGAAAATCGGTTTGAAGTATTATGTTGGCCGTCCCGTCATTGAGCGCTTGGAGCGCGTGTCCCGTCCGGGTCTGCGCGTCTACAAGGGTAAAGACGAGATCCCTGTTGTGATGAATGGCTTGGGTGTGGCGATCGTGTCGACTCCGCAAGGCGTCATGACTGACCGCAAAGCACGCGCTACCGGTGTCGGCGGCGAAGTTATTTGCTACGTGGCTTAAGGAGTTACACATGTCTCGAGTAGCTAAAATGCCTATCGTAGTGCCAGCTGGCGCCGAAGTCGCCATCTCCGCACAAGCGATCACCGTAAAAGGCCCGCTGGGCGTACTTTCCCAGGCCCTCACCGGCCAGGTCAAAGTGGAAAACAATGCAGGAACCCTGAGTTTCGACGTGGCGAACGACAGCCGCGAAGCCAATGCCATGTCCGGCACGCTGCGCGCACTGGTCAACAACATGGTTGTTGGCGTCACCAAGGGTTTCGAGAAAAAGCTGAACCTGGTAGGCGTGGGTTACAAGGCGCAAGCTCAAGGCGACAAGTTGAATCTGTCCCTGGGCTTCTCGCACCCTGTAGTGCATGACATGCCAGCTGGCGTTACCTGCGCAACACCAACCCCGACCGAGATCCTGATTAAAGGTATCGACCGTCAACAGGTTGGCCAGGTAGCCGCTGAAGTTCGTGCTTACCGCGCTCCTGAGCCTTATAAAGGCAAGGGCGTTCGCTATGCGGACGAAGTGGTTAAGCTTAAAGAAACCAAGAAGAAGTAATTAGGGGCTGACGATGGATAAGAAAGAATCACGGCTTCGCCGCGGACGCCAAACCCGCATCAAGATTGCGGAATTGAAAGTAAATCGCTTGTCGGTGCATCGCACCAACCTGCACATTTACGCCAACCTGATCAGCCCGGACGCTAAAGTCCTGGTTTCGGCCTCGACGGCTGAAGCGGAAGTTCGCGCTGAACTGGCAGGCCAATCCGGCAAAGGCGGCAATGCCGCTGCTGCAGCCTTGATCGGCAAGCGCGTCGCTGAAAAAGCGTTGAAAGCAGGGATTACCGAAGTTGCGTTTGACCGCTCCGGTTTCCGTTACCACGGCCGTGTGAAAGCGTTGGCAGAAGCCGCACGCGAAGCCGGTCTGAAGTTCTAAGGATCAATCATGGCAAAAATGCAAGCAAAAATGCAAAGCGACAAGCCGGATGATGGCATGCGCGAAAAAATGATCGCGATCAACCGCGTGACCAAAGTGGTCAAGGGTGGTCGTATCATGGGTTTCGCCGCGCTGACCGTAGTTGGTGATGGCGATGGCCGCGTCGGCATGGGCAAGGGCAAATCGAAAGAAGTGCCAGTTGGCGTGCAGAAGGCAATGGAAGAAGCCCGTCGCAACCTGATCAAAGTACCGCTCAAAAACGGTACCTTGCATCACACGGTTGTTGGTCGTCACGGCGCCTCCAAGGTCCTGATGAACCCAGCTAAGCCTGGTACTGGCGTTATCGCTGGTGGCGCAATGCGCGCTATCTTCGAAGTGATGGGCGTGACGGACGTGGTGGCGAAATCCACCGGTTCGAACAACCCATACAACCTGGTACGCGCTACGCTGGACGGCCTGTCGAAAATGAGCACTGCTTCCGATATCGCTGCCAAACGCGGCAAGTCGGTCGAAGACATTCTGGCTTAAGGTGGACAAAATGACAAACACAGTCAAAGTGCAATTGGTCAAGGGCTTGATCGGTACGCGCGAATCGCATCGCGCTACCGTGCGCGGTCTGGGTCTGCGTCGTGTAAATTCGGTTTCCGAATTGCAAGACACCCCATCCGTACGCGGCATGATCAATAAAGTATCGTATCTCGTTAAAGTTGTCGGGTAAGCCTTCGGGCTTACACGAACGGAGCAAATCATGGAATTGAATACTATTGCACCAGCCGAAGGCGCTAAGCACTACAAGCGTCGCGTCGGTCGCGGTATCGGCTCCGGCCTGGGTAAAACCTCGGGTCGTGGTCACAAAGGTCAGAAATCGCGTTCGGGCGGCTTTCATAAAGTCGGTTTCGAAGGCGGTCAGATGCCTCTGCAACGCCGTCTGCCTAAGCGCGGTTTCAAATCGATGCACGCAACCTTCAAAGCTGAAGTGCGCCTGTCCGATCTGAACAACCTGGCTGTTGGCGATGTCGACATTCTGGTCTTGAAGCAAGCTGGCGTTCTGGGCGTGTTGGCCCGTGACGTGCGCGTGATCTTGTCCGGCGAAATCACCAAAGCGGTGAATTTGAAGGGCTTGAAAGTGTCCGCTGGCGCGAAAGCAGCCATCGAAGCAGCCGGCGGCTCGGTAGCCTGAGTTGACCGCTAACAGCTTGATCGGAGCGAAAATTGGCGACTAATCCACAACTTGCTAAAAGTGCAGCGGCCGGTTTCCCTTGGGGACGGCTCTGGTTTTTGCTTGGCGCATTGGTGGTTTATCGTATCGGTGCTCACGTCCCGGTTCCCGGGATTGACCCGACACAATTAGCCTCGCTGTTCAAGGAGCACGAAGGCGGCGTCCTGGGCATGTTCAACATGTTCTCGGGCGGTGCCTTGTCTCGTTTTACAGTGTTTGCGCTGGGTATCATGCCTTATATCTCGGCCTCGATCATCATGCAATTGCTGTCGATCGTGTCACCGCAGATGGAAGCGTTGAAAAAAGAAGGCGAAGCAGGTCGTCGCAAGATCACCCAGTACACCCGGTATTTCACGGTTGCCCTGGCACTGTTCCAAGCGTTAGGCATTGCAGTCGCACTGGAGTCGCAAGCTGGTCTGGTGTTGGAACCTGGTCTTGCATTCCGCTTCGTGACGGTCGTCACTTTGTTGACCGGAACAATGTTTTTGATGTGGTTGGGTGAGCAAATTACCGAGCGTGGCTTGGGGAATGGCATCTCGATCATCATTTTTGCCGGGATTGCAGCAGGTCTGCCGTCGGCGTTGGGTGGCTTGTTCACTCAGGTGTCGAATGGTTCGATCGGCAGCTTCAGCGCGATTTTCATCGTGATCCTGGTAGCACTGGTAACGTACTTCGTTGTATTCGTCGAACGTGGTCAGCGCAAAATATTGGTCAATTACGCGAAGCGCCAGGTAGGCAACAAGATTTATGGCGGTCAAACCAGCCATTTGCCGTTGAAGCTGAACATGGCCGGCGTGATCCCGCCGATCTTTGCTTCTTCGATCATCTTGTTCCCGGCCACTATCGTGGACTGGTTTTCAAAGGGCGCCGACAACGCTAACCCTGCGGTGCGGTTCTTGAAAGATTTGGCAGCATCGATGGGGCCTGGTGAGCCTATCCATGCGCTGTTGTACGCAGTGGCGATCGTGTTTTTCTGTTTCTTCTATACAGCGCTGGTCTTTAACAGCAAGGAAACAGCGGATAACTTGAAGAAAAGCGGTGCGTTCATTCCCGGGATTCGTCCAGGCGAGCAGACAGCCCGTTACATCGACAAGATCCTGACACGCTTGACACTTGCCGGCGCAGTCTACATCACCCTGGTGTGTTTATTGCCGGAATTTATGCAAGCCCAGTGGAAAGTACCATTCTATTTCGGCGGTACTTCTTTATTGATTATTGTAGTTGTCACCATGGATTTCATGGCGCAAGTACAGAACTACGTGATGTCGCAGCAATATGATTCACTGCTGCGCAAAGCAAATTTCAAGGGCGGAATTCCGACGCGTTAAGCGCGGTAAACATACCGAATGGCAAAAGACGACGTCATACAGATGCAGGGCGAGATTCTTGAGAATCTCCCAAATGCAACATTTCGAGTGAAGCTGGAGAACGGACACGTGGTGCTCGGGCATATTTCAGGTAAAATGCGGATGAACTATATTCGCATTCTCCCTGGAGACAAGGTGACGGTGGAGTTAACGCCGTACGACCTGAGCCGAGCCCGCATTGTGTTCCGTACCAAGTAACACACTGAATCAAACCAAAGAAGCGAAAGAAAGAGCCCAAAAATGAAAGTTCTCGCATCAGTCAAGCGGATCTGCCGCAACTGCAAGATCATCAAGCGCAAAGGCGTAGTCCGCGTTATCTGCGTGGAACCACGTCACAAGCAGCGTCAAGGTTAATCGAGGAATAACAAATGGCACGTATTGCAGGGGTTAATATCCCAAATCATCAGCATACCGTTATCGGCCTGACGGCCATCTACGGTGTGGGCCGTCCACGCGCAGAGAAAATCTGTGCATCGACCGGTGTAGCAACCAACAAAAAGATCAAAGATCTGGATGACAGCGAACTGGAAAAGCTGCGCGATGAAGTAGGTAAATTCATCGTCGAAGGCGATCTGCGTCGTGAACTGTCCATGAACATCAAGCGTTTGATGGATCTGGGTTGCTACCGCGGCATGCGTCATCGTAAGGGTCTGCCTTGCCGTGGCCAGCGTACGCGTACGAACGCACGTACCCGCAAGGGACCGCGTAAAGCCGCTCAATCGCTGAAAAAATAATCCGCTAGGGAATAATTATGGCTAAGTCGCAAAATAACGCCGCATCAGCACGCGTGCGTAAAAAAGTTAAAAAGAACGTCGCTGAAGGCATCGCACATGTCCACGCATCGTTCAATAACACCATCATTACCATCACCGATCGTCAAGGCAATGCCTTGTCGTGGGCTACCTCCGGCGGTGCAGGCTTCAAGGGTTCGCGTAAATCGACCCCATTCGCAGCGCAGGTCGCCGCGGAAGCCGCTGGTAAAGTGGCTGTTGAGTGTGGCGTGAAGAACCTGGAAGTACGTATCAAGGGCCCAGGTCCTGGTCGTGAGTCCGCCGTTCGCGCGCTGAACAACCTGGGTATCAAGATCACCGAGATCCAGGACGTGACGCCGGTACCGCACAACGGTTGCCGTCCACCGAAACGTCGTCGTATCTAAGATAGTGTTGCAGAGGGCGCTTCGGCGCCAGCTGCTTTGCTGTCTGTTGTAACTCAGTACAGTTGTGTGAAAACGCTGGAGCAGGGAGCCGGAAACGGTTATACTGCCCGGCTGTTCTTGCCTGTCAAATTCTGTTTGGCGGGTTTTTCGTTTTCAGCCACCGTCTGATTGAAACCAAATCAGACTAGCGCCTAACCGCATCAGTGTGTTTGATCATGCATGTGGCTGGGGCGTTATCATTTAAAAAAAGGAAGTATCGTGGCACGTTATATCGGACCTAAAGCAAAACTTTCCCGCCGTGAAGGTACAGACCTGTTCCTGAAGAGCGCACGTCGCTCGCTGGACAGCAAGTGCAAACTGGACGTCAAGCCAGGCCAGCACGGTGTCAAATCCGGCGCCCGCACCTCGGACTACGGTAACCAACTGCGCGAAAAGCAAAAAGTCAAGCGCATGTACGGCGTGCTGGAACGTCAATTCCGCCGCTACTTCGCTGAAGCAGACCGTCGTAAAGGCAACACCGGCGAAACGCTGTTGAAGTTGCTGGAAACGCGTCTGGACAACGTTTGCTACCGCATGGGCTTTGGCTCGACCCGCGCTGAAGCGCGTCAATTGGTCAGCCACAAAGCGTTCACCGTGAACGGTATCGTTGTGAACATCGCTTCGTACGCAGTCAAAGTTGGCGACATCGTTGCTGTTCGTGAAAAATCGAAAAAGCAAGTGCGTATCGTTGAAGCACTGTCGCTGGCTGAACAAGTTGGTATGCCTAGCTGGGTTTCGGTTGATGCCAAGAAAATGGAAGGTACCTTCAAGTCCCTGCCAGAGCGTAACGAAATCGCTAACGACGTCAACGAATCGCTGATCGTCGAGCTGTACTCGCGTTAATAGTAGTCAGTAGCAAGATCTCCGCCCACTTTGCTTTTGTAAAGTGGGCGTTTCACTAATGCCATCAGCCTTATCGGTGTAATGAGCCGAGGGTATTGAAAAGGACATTTCATGCAAAACAGTTTGTTGAAGCCACGTATTATCGATGTTGAAGCTCTCGGTGCAGGTCACGCCAAGGTCGTGATGGAACCGTTCGAGCGCGGCTATGGCCACACATTGGGTAACGCGTTGCGCCGCGTTCTGCTGTCGTCGATGGTAGGCTACGCGCCGACCGAAGTGACGATCGCTGGCGTCGTCCACGAATATTCCTCACTCGATGGCGTGCAAGAAGACGTCGTCGATCTGTTGCTGAACTTGAAGGGTGTGGTTTTCAAAGTCCACAACCGCGATTCGGTAACCCTGACCCTGAAAAAAGAAGGCGAAGGCGCGATCCTGGCCTCCGACATCGACCTGCCGCATGACGTCGAACTGATCAACCCTGACCACGTGATCGCCCACCTGACCGCTGGTGGCAAGCTGGACATGCAGATCAAGGTTGAAAAAGGCCGCGGCTACGTTCCTGGTAACGTGCGTCGCCTGTCGGAAGACACGAACAAGACCATCGGCCGCATCATCCTGGATGCGTCGTTCTCGCCAGTGCGCCGTGTATCGTACTTCGTTGAGTCGGCCCGCGTTGAACAGCGTACCGACCTGGACAAGCTGATCATCAACATCGAAACCAACGGCGTGATCTCGCCGGAAGAAGCGATCCGCCAGTCGGCCCGCGTTCTGGTGGACCAGTTGAATGTGTTCGCTGCCCTGGAAGGCACGGAAGCCGCCGCCGAAGCGCCATCGCGCGCTCCGCTGGTCGATCCTATCCTGTTGCGTCCAGTCGACGACCTGGAGTTGACCGTGCGTTCGGCGAACTGCCTGAAAGCGGAAAACATCTACTACATCGGCGACCTGATCCAACGTTCGGAAAACGAACTGCTGAAAACGCCAAATCTGGGCCGCAAGTCCCTGAACGAAATCAAGGAAGTGCTGGCATCGCGCGGCTTGACCTTGGGCATGAAGCTGGAAAACTGGCCGCCTGCCGGCCTGGAAAAGTAATTCGAAGTTTGTAGCAAACTGCCTGGGACAGGTGTCCCAGGCTTTTATTTTTGAAGTACCAAACCGGTCCGCGATGAAACCCTGGTTTCATTGATCGAAGAACTGGATTTAAACTCACTACCGAAAGGATTTACCATGCGTCACGGTCACGGCCTCCGTAAACTGAATCGTACCTCGTCCCACCGTCTGGCAATGCTGCGCAACATGACAGTATCGCTGCTGCGTCACGAAGCGATCAAAACCACCCTGCCAAAAGCAAAAGAACTGCGCCGCGTTGTCGAGCCAATTCTGACCCTGGGCAAAACCGACTCCCTGGCAAACAAGCGTCTGGCCTTCAACCGCCTGCGCGACCGTGAAATGGTCGTCAAACTGTTCGCTGAACTGGGCCCACGTTTCGCCAACCGTAACGGTGGTTATGTGCGTATCCTGAAAATGGGTTTCCGCGTCGGCGATAACGCTCCTATGGCGTTCGTTGAACTGATGGATCGTCCAGATACGACCGAAGCAGTTGAAGTTGCTGGCGAGTAATCCCAGTAGCCGCTTCAAGAAAAGCCAGGCCTAGCCTGGCTTTTTTGTTTTCTGCTGCAGCTATCCTTGCTGCGGTGTACTATTCTTCTTTCGCGCCGGCCCTGCAGCCACTGCACGCCCCGCGCGTCTCTTGTTGAATGGCACAGCTGATGCCGCAGAAAAAGGTCGTTCATGTCCCGTTTCCCCTCCAGCGCCACCGCGCGCGCCGCCCCCTTACGTCAACTGTTGCTGTGGTTTGCCACCTGCTTGCTGCTGGCGATGGCCGTCTTTGGCGCCAGTCATGCCCGTGCCGACGATGAATTCCTCGATCCCGAGCTGGCCTTCAAGTTTTCCGCCCGCATGCAGGATCCGTCCACCATCGCCGTCACCTATGTGATCGCCGATGGCTACTATATGTACCACGAGCGCTTCAAGTTCGAGGCCGTGGGCGCCAAACTGGGCACGCCCGTGTATCCGGCTGGTAAGGTCAAGTTTGACGATACCTTCCAGAAGAACGTGGAAACGTTCCGCAAGACCCTCACCATCACGATTCCCGTGGAAGCGGCCGTCGCCTTCACCTTGAAGGCGACGGGCCAGGGCTGCTCCGACAAGGGCCTGTGCTATGCGCCGCAGGACGCCACGGCCCAGCTGGTGGGCGGTGGTGGCGGCCAGAGCATGGCGCCGGGCGGCTTGCCGTCGAAATTCGCCTTGCCGGCAGCTCCCGCAGTCGACACGGCGGCCGTCAATGGTCCGCAGGCGCAAGCGTCGCCTGGCGTGTCCGTCATGAGCATTCCCCAGGCCGATATCACCAGCACGCCCGAGCCGGTCGCGGCGGCCCCCGTGGCGGCAAGCGCCGCGCCTGCGCAAAGCGAGATGGGCAAGATCGAAGCGGCACTGAAGGGCGGCAAGCTGCTCGTCATCGTGCCCCTGTTCATGCTGCTGGGCCTGGGCCTCGCCTTTACCCCATGCGTGCTGCCGATGGTGCCGATTTTGTCGTCGATCATCATCGGCGATGGCGCCAAGGTCAGCCGCTCGCGCGGCTTGCTGCTGTCGCTGACGTACGCGCTGGGCATGGCCATCGTCTACACGGCGCTGGGCGTAGCGGCCGGCCTGGCGGGCGAAGGCCTGGCCGCGCAACTGCAAAACCCGTGGGTGCTCGGTTTCTTTGCCCTGCTGATGGCGGGCCTGGCCCTGTCGATGTTCGGTTTTTATGAGCTGCAAGTGCCGGCTTTCCTGCAAGGCAAGCTGACGTCCGTGTCGAACCAGCAATCGTCGGGCCGCCTGGCGGGCGTGTTCGTCATGGGCGCCATTTCCGCCCTGATCGTGGGGCCATGCGTGGCCGCGCCGCTGGCCGGCGCCTTGCTGTACATCAGCCAGACGCGCGACGTCGTCATCGGCGGCAGCGCCCTGTTCGCCATGGCCGTGGGCATGAGCGTGCCGCTGCTGCTGGTGGGCGTGTCGGCCGGCACCTTGTTGCCGCGCGCCGGCGCGTGGATGGATGCCGTCAAGCGCTTCTTTGGCGTGCTGCAACTGGGCGTGGCCTGGTGGCTGGTCTCGCCCGTGCTGCCGGGCGCCGTGCAGATGCTGGGCTGGACGGTCTTGTTCGTCGGCTACGGCATGTATCTGCTGGTGGGCAAGAGCGGCGCGAAGAACGCCTGGGTCGCCAAGGCCTTCGGCCTCGTGTTAGCCGTGCTGGGCGCGATGCAGCTGGTCGGCGTGGCCAGCGGTGGCCGCGACCCGCTGGCGCCGCTGGCGCACCTCGGTGGTGGCCAGGTGCATGCGCAACCATTTACGCGTGTAAAGACCGTGGCGCAGCTCGATGCGGCGCTGGCCCAGCTGGGTGGCAAGCCGGCCTTGCTGGACTTTTATGCGGACTGGTGCGTATCGTGCATCGAGATGGAAAAACTGACCTTCGTCGATCCCGCCGTGCGCGAGAAGATGGGGCAAGCCGTGCTGCTGCAAGTGGACGTGACGGCCAATGATGCGGACGACAAGGCCATGCTGAAACGTTTCCAGCTGTTCGGCCCGCCGGGCATCATCATGTTCAACCCGCAGGGACAGGAAATCGCCCAGTCGCGCGTGATCGGCTTCCAGAATGCGGCCACTTTCCTGACCTCCTTGCGCAAGCTGGCGGGGTAGGTCGGGTTAGCCCGCCAGGGCGTAACCCGACACCACCGCACACTTCAACAAGGTTGTCGGATTACGCGGCGTTCCGCCGCTAATCCGACCTGCGCTCAGCCTGCTTTATGGTGCGCACCATGACCACGATGGTGGCCGCGCATTCCACCATCTTTGCCGCCAGGCACACTGTCGTCAAACACTTTCTTTTGCTCCGGCGTCAGCACGGCATAAAAGGTTTTCAGCGAGGCCAATCGGCTTTCCTGGTCGGCGATGCGTTCCTTCGACATGGCGATCCATTGTTCCATGCGTTCCGGCGCCGACAGCTTGGCCATCGCTTCGCGCTTGGCTTTCCAGTCGCCCATCGGCTTTTTCGGTGCGTTGGCGGCCGTGAAAGTGGCCCAGGCCGGTTCCTGGGCGGCCGTCAGCTTCAGCTTGTCGTGCAGGCGGGCCTGGTACTTGGCCATGCGTTCGGCGGGATTGCCTCCGCGGTGCTGGCCGCGCTGGCCTTCATGTTGCATCTTGGTGCTGGCGGCAGGCGCGCTGGCGGCCGCTTCCTGGGCGTGGACGGTCAGCGATGCCGCACCCATGCCGAGTACGCTCATGGCGATGATCAAATTCTTGCGTAAAGTCTTCATTGAGGCGTTCATCTGGATTCCTTTGTAAAGTGAGGGATGTACATGTTGCTGCACATGAATCCATGTTGGACTTTCCATGTTTCCCCGAAGTGTCCGCTGCCAGACAGTTTGTATCTATATGTTTCTTCGGGTCTTCTATATACAAGACGATACAAATGCGTTGTGCAAGGCCGGGGGAAGTGGGGATAATTCGTACCATGGAACCCACTTCTACAATTCTCATCGTCGACGATGACCGCGATATCCGCAGCCTGCTGGCGGACTACCTGGAAACGAACGCCTACCGCACCCTGGGCGCGGCAGATGGCACGGCCATGTGGAAAATCCTCGATGAAACGCGGCCCGATCTGATCGTGCTCGACTTGAACCTGCCCGGCGACGATGGCCTGACCTTGTGCCGCAAGCTGCGCGCGCAGTCAACCGTACCGGTGATCATGCTGACGGCGCGCAATGAGCCGCTGGACCGCATCCTGGGCCTGGAAATGGGCGCCGACGATTACTTGCCGAAACCGTTCGAGCCCCGCGAACTGCTGGCGCGCATACGCAGCGTGCTGCGCCGCAGCCATGCCATGCCGTCGAACGTGCCGTCGGACAAGGCGCAGCAAATCCGCTTTTCCGGCTGGACCCTGGACTTGACGGCGCGCCACCTGCTCAATCCCAGCGGCCTCGTGATCATGCTGTCGGGCGCGGAATTCCGCTTGCTGCGCGTCTTCCTCGAGCACCCGAACCGCGTGCTCAACCGCGACCAGTTGCTGAACCTGACGCAGGGCCGCGACGCGGACCCGTTCGACCGCTCGATCGATATCCAGATCAGCCGCCTGCGGCAAAAGCTCGGTGAAGATGCCCGCTTGCCGCAAATCATCAAGACCGTGCGCAACGGCGGCTACGTGCTGGCCGGCCAGGTCAATGTGGAGCCGCACGCGTGAAGGCCTTCCTGGGCTCGATGACGGGCAGAGTCTTCGTGTTTTTGCTGATCGGCATCGTCGCTTCGGCCGCGCTGACGCAGTGGCTGGCCGTGGGCGAACGCCAGCGCGCCATCGAGCAATACCGCGATTACCACGCCGTCGAGCGGGCCGAGCAGCTGGTGATGGCGGCCGACGTGGTACCGCTGGCCTCGCGCGCCGCCTACCTGAAGGTGGCCAACAAGGGCAGCGTGCGCCTGGAATTGCGCCCCGACGTCGAGCATGTACCCGGCAAGCCGACGGAATTTTCCACCGCCCTGCAAGCCAAGCTGGGTGAAGGCTTCAAGGTCAGCGCGCTGGCCGAACGTCCGGCCGCCTGTATCGAGCCGCGCAAATCACCGGGCATGTTTTCCGCCAAGCCATGGGGCGGCACCTGCGAAAATCTCGATGTGCGCATGCAGGATGGCCACGTGCTGCGCCTGATGGTCTTGCCACCGCGCCAGCAGCCGCCGTTCAATGAACATAACGACTGGATGACCTTGCTGCCTTTCCTGATCAGCATCGCCATCCTCGCCTACCTGGTCACGCGCATGACCATGCGCCCGCTCAAGCAGCTGGCGCAGGCGGCGAAAGACCTGGGCAACGACATCAACCATCCGCCGCTGACCCTGTCGGGCGCCAGCGAGATCCGCCAGGCCAGCGCCGCTTTCAATGCCATGCAGGCGCGCATCCGCCAGCATATTTCCCAGCGTACACAGATGCTGGCCGCCATCACGCACGACTTGCAAACACCGCTCACGCGCTTGCGCTTGCGCCTGGAAAAAGTGGCCGATACGGAATTGTATGACCGCCTCGTGGGCGACCTGTCGGCCATGCAAAGCATGGTCAAGGAAGGGCTGGAGCTGGCCCGCTCGATGGACAGCACGGAAGCGATGCAGGCGCTCGATCTTGATTCCCTGTTGGATAGCGTCTGCTCCGACGCGGCCGATGCCGGCCAGAAAGTCACCCTCAGTGGACAGGCGGGCATGGCCTTGATGGCGCGCCCGATCGCCATGCGGCGCTGCCTGGTGAACCTGATCGACAATGCTGTCAAATATGGCCAGTACGCGCAGGTTACCGTTGAGCGCATCCCCGGTGCCGCGCGCATCCGCATCCGCGATGGCGGGCCGGGCATTGCGCCAGATCAGCTGGCCAAGGTGTTTGAACCGTTTTACCGTATCGAGACGTCGCGTTCGCGCGAGTCGGGCGGCACGGGCCTGGGCCTGACCATCGCGCGCAATATCGCCGAGCAGCACGGCGCCACGGTTTTGCTGTCCAATCACGTCGACGGTGGACTGGAAGTCACCCTCATCGTGCCAGAGTATTACGCAGGAAAGTGAGCATTTCCGTGCGACAATATTGTGCTTTATGCCTCCCTGGCAACTACATTCAACCTGCAGCCCTGCGCTGCGACAGCATGACAGAACAATGAAAAAGACTAGTCTGGCAATCCTCGTGGGTGCGGCCCTGTGTATCGGTGGCGGCATCTGGTATTTCACTCATCCGTCCGGCGCGGCGACCGGTGGGCAGGATGGCAAAGGGGGCAAGGGCGGACAGGCGCCGACGACGGTGAGCGTGGTCGCGCCCGTGCGCCAGGATGTGCCGATGGTGCTGCAAGCCAATGGCAGCGTGACGCCGATCAGCAGCGTCGACTTGCACCCGCAGACGACCAGCACGATTAGCAAGGTGCATATCCGCGAAGGCCAGTTCGTCAAGCAGGGCGAGCTGATGTTTACGCTGGATGCGCGCAGCGAGCATGCGAATGTCGACAAGGCACAGGCGCAAGTCTTGCGCGACCGCGCCTCGGTGCAGGACTTCGAGCGCCAGCTCAAGCGCAACCAGGATTTGCTGAGCAAGAATTTCATCGCCCAGGGCGCCGTCGATACCCTGCAAAGCCAGCTCGACGCGGCACGCGCCTTGCTGGCCGCCGATCAGGCCGCCTTGCGCGCGGCCCAGGTCGATTCCAGCTACACCGTCCTGCGCGCGCCGCAGGCGGGCAGGGTGGGCGCCATCAATGTCTACGCGGGCAGCCTGGTGCAGCCGACCACGTCGCTGACCAGCATCACCCAGCTCGACCCGATCGATGTGGCTTTCACCTTGCCGGAAAGCAGCTTGTCCGGCTTGCTGGCGGCGCAAAAGGCGGGCGAGGTGCCTGTCACGGCGCTGTTGTCGGATGCGGGGGGCAAGCAGCTCGATGGCAAGCTGAACTTTATCGACAATGCCGTCGATCCCGCCACGGGCGTGATCAAGATCAAGGCCCGTTTCAATAATGGCGGCACCGATTTGTGGCCAGGCCAGTACGTGAATACGCAGCTGACCGTGCGCACCCTCAAGGATGCGCTGGTGATCCCGCAAAACGCCATCATCACGAGTACTTCCGGCACGTTTGTGTACTCGATGGAAGCGGACAGCACGGCCAAGATGCGCAAGATTGCCCGCGTGTATGCATTTGGACCGAATGCCGTCGTCACCGGCCTGGCCGGCGATGAAAAAGTCATCGTCGATGGCAAGCAGAACTTGCGTCCGGGTAGCAAGGTGCACCTGGCGGAAAAACACAAGGCTGCCGATGGCGCCGCCGCACCGCAGGGCAAGCCAGCATGAACCTGTCCGAACTGAGCATCCGCCGCCCCGTCATGGTGGTGCTGCTGTCCCTCTCCATCATCCTGGCCGGCGTGCTGGCCTACCTGCAAATTCCCGTGGCAGCCTTGCCTAGCTACAACACGCCCGTCATCAACGTGAGCGCGGACCTGGCCGGTGCCAGCCCGGAAACCATGGCGTCCTCGGTCGCCTTGCCGCTGGAAAAACAGTTTTCCACCATTTCCGGCCTCAGCCTGATTACGTCCACGAGTACCCTGGGCAATACCTCGCTGACCCTGGAGTTTGACGCCAGCATCAATGTCAACGAGGCGGCCGTCGATGTGCAGGCGGCCCTGCTGCGCGCGCAGCGCCAGTTGCCGACGGAAATGACGGACTTGCCGTCCTACCGCAAGGTCAATCCGGCCGATGCGCCCGTGCTGTTCATCCAGATGACGTCGCCCTCGCTGAACTTGTCGGACCTTAACGATTATGCGGAAAACCTGATCGCGCCGAGCCTGTCGACCCTGCCCGGCGTCGCCCAGGTCATCGTCAATGGCCAGAAGCGCTTTGCCGTGCGTGTGCGCGCCCGTGCCGACCTGATGAATGCGCGCAATCTGACGATGGACGAGCTGGCCATTGCCTTGCGCACCTCGAACACGAATTCCCCGCTGGGCATCCTTGACGGCCCCAGCCAGACCCTGACCATCCAGGGCAATCCGCAAATGATGAAAGCGGCCGATTTTGCCGAACTGATCGTCGCCAGCCGCAATGGCCAGCCCGTGCGCCTGAAAGACGTGGCCGAGGTGGAAGACAGCTTTCAATCGATCAAGGCCGTCGGCAGTTTCAATGGCGAGCGCTCGATCAGCCTGATGGTGCAGCGCCAGCCGGACGCCAACACCGTGCAAGTGGTCGATGGCGTGCGCCGATTGCTGCCAGGCTTCAAGGAGCAATTGCCCCAGTCGATACAGATCAGCCTGGTCAATGACCGTTCGCTATCGATCCGCGAAGCCATCCACGACGTGAATCTGACCCTGGCCCTGACGGTGGTGCTGGTCGTGCTGGTGATCTTTTTGTTCCTGCACCGCGCGGCCGCCACTTTCATTCCGGCCGTCACCATGCCGATCTCGCTGCTCGGCGCACTGGCCCTGCTGTACTGGCTCGGCTACAGCCTCGACAACGTTTCCCTGCTGGGCATTACCCTGGCCGTCGGCCTCGTCGTCGACGATGCCATCGTGGTGCTGGAAAACATCGTGCGCCATATCGAAATGGGCAAGAAACCGATACGCGCGGCCCTCGAAGGGGCGAAAGAGATGGGCTTTACCATCATTTCTATTTCCGTTTCGCTGGTGGCCGTGTTCATCCCCATCTTCTTCATGCCGGGCGTGATCGGTTTGCTGTTCCATGAGTTCGCCGTTGTCGTCTCGCTGGCCGTGCTGGTGTCCGCCATTGTGTCGCTGACCCTGGTGCCGATGCTGGCCAGCCGCTTCCTGCCGGCCGACTCGCGCGAGCACAATGACAGCGACCCGAGCCATGGCGAGAAAACCTTTATCGGCCGTCATTTCGAAGCGGGTTTCACGGCATTGCGCAACGGCTATGTGCATCTGCTCGACAAGGCCCTGGCGCACCGCAACGTGGTGCTGTTCGTTGCCGTGTGCACCTTTGCGCTGACGGTGCTGCTGTACGCGACTATTCCGAAAGGATTCTTCCCCGAGGAAGACCTGGGCCAGATCCAGGTGAATACGGAAGCGTCGGAAGACATCTCATCTGCGGCGCTGCAGGATTTGCAAGCGCGCGTGGCGGCCGTGCTCAAGGCGGACCCGAGCGTGCAGGACGTGACGTCGTTCGTCGGCGGCGGCAACACGGGCCGCATGTTCATGGTCTTGAAACCGCGCAGCGAGCGGCCGAAAATGCCCGTGGTGCTGGAAAACCTGCGCCGCGCGGCGGGCACCGTGCCGGGCATGGCCGTGTATTTCCGTCCCGTGCAAAACTTGCAGCTGGGCGGGCGCCAGAGCAAGAGCCGCTACCAGTACACCTTGCAAAGCGTCAGTCCCGACGCCCTGAATGACTGGGCGGAAAAGTTTATTGCCGGCATGCGCACGGATCCCGCCTTCCGCGACGTCACCAGCGATTCGCAGATCAAGGGCTTGCAGGCCTCGCTGAGGATCGACCGCGACAAGGCCAATCTGCTGGGCGTGCAAATGTCCGATATCCGCACGGCCCTGTACAGCGCCTTTGGCGAGCGGCAAGTGTCAACCATTTATTCGTCGGCAGCCAGCTATTACGTGATCCTGGAAGCGGCCACGGCAGACCGCCAGTATGACGATGCGCTCACGCGCGTGTCCGTGCGCAGCAAGACGGGCGAACTGGTGAAACTGTCGAGTATTGCCTACGTGGAACGCACGATCGGTCCCACGTCCGTCAACCACCAGGGGCAGTTGCAGGCCGTCACCATCGCCTTCAACCTGGCGCCGGACGTGCCGCTCGGCATCGCCACGGGCAAGATCGACGCGATGGCCAAGGAAATGAGCTTGCCAGCCTCCATCATCACGCGCTATGGCGGCGACGCGGCCGTGTTCCAGAGCTCGCAGGCTAGTCAGATCATCCTCATCATTGCCGCGCTGGTCGTGATCTATGTGCTGCTCGGCGTGCTGTATGAAAGCTATATCCACCCGCTGACCATCCTGGCCGGCTTGCCATCGGCGGCCGTGGGCGCGCTGCTGACCCTGCGCCTGTTCGGCATGGACCTGACCATGATCGCCATCATCGGTATCCTGATGCTGATCGGTATCGTCAAGAAAAACGCCATCATGATGATCGACTTCGCCCTGCATGCGCAGCGCAATGAAGGCATGAGCCCACCTGAGGCCATCCGCCAGGCGTGCATTCTGCGTTTCCGTCCCATCATGATGACGACGGCGGCAGCCCTGATGGGCGCCTTGCCGATCGCCCTGGGCCTGGGCGCCGGCGCCGAGCTGCGCCAGCCGCTGGGCTTGGCCGTAGTCGGCGGATTGCTGTTCTCGCAAGTGATTACCCTGTTCATCACTCCCGTCATCTATTTGTTCCTGGACAAGTACAGCGGCACGGGGCCGATGACGGACGAGCAACTGGTGGCGCTCGACAACAAGGCTTGAGTACGTGAGCACTTGCGTGACCCGTGACCGGCGTCCCCTTCCTGCGTGAATGGGGCGCCGGTTTTGTATGGGCAGTGATACATACGGTAACAACCGTCAAGGGAGGGCTCGGGTACTCTGGTCAGCGCTGCAAGGAATGTCGCTATCCTGTACGCTTCGGGTTGGAAAGGCCGAGGAAGTGTTCCCAAAAGCAAGGGACTCTGGCACTATGGCTTCCCTGTAATGTTATTTCTTCGCTACACAGAAAGCACGATTCATTTTGCATGACACGACCCATTTGTTGGCTGCCGATTCCGATGTTTGCCCCACCTGCGGGCAAGTGATCCAGCCACCACCGGCCTACGGGTCCAAGACCAGCACGACGCGCAAGGTAGCGCTTGGCGTGTCCGTCTTGCTGCACGTGCTGCTGGCGGCGTATGTCCTGTTGCGCAGCGACAAGATTGAAAAGATTCCGCCGCCGAAGAAGGAAAGCGCGATGGTCTACATCGCGCCGCTGAAAGACAAGCCGCAACCGAAGCCCACACCGAAACCGAAGGACACGAAAGTGGCCAAGGTGAAACCGCCGCCAGCGCCGAGCAAGCGCGTGGTGACAAAAGACGTGCCGCGCGACAAGCCGAAACTGGAAACCTACACGCCGCCGCTGGTATCGAAAGTGCCGTTGCCGCCACCACCGGCTGAAGACATGAGCTCGATGATCGAGCAGCGCCGCAAGCAGCGCGAGGCGCAAAATCCCACGCCGCCGGCCGAGGAAAGCGAAAACGATCGCGCCATGCGCGTGGCCAAGGCGAATATCGCCGGCGCCCAGGGACGCAATTCCGGCAGCGACCGCGAGGATTCGGGCGGCGTGTTTTCCATCGTCAACCAGACCTCGTTCAGCGCGGAAGTCAAGTTCAAGGGCTGGAATGGCAATTTCAAGCGCAATTGGCTGAAGCAGGAAAAAGTCGAACTGGGCAATGAACCCGATATCGAATCAGCCATCATCAAGAAGATGATCCAGCTGATCCGTGCTGAAAAACCCGGTGACTTCGTCTGGGAATCGCGGCGCCTGGGACGTAACGTCAACCTCAGCGCCCGCGTGGAAGACACGGCCGAGCTGACGGCGTTCCTGCGCCAGGAATTCTTTTCCGAGAAGCGCTCTGGGCCGGGACGGCGCTAGACGGTCGGAAACGCGGCAATAAAAAAAGGCTGCGCCGTGTGAACGGGCAGCCTTTTTTACGTAGCGTTGATCTCGATCAAGCCGGTTTGTCGGTTCCCGCTTCCGGCTCGACGTCGTCTTCCATCTCGATCAGTTCGACCATCTGGGCCGCGCCATCTTCGCTGATGCCGGCCAGTTCCATGATCTTGTCGTTGGCTTCGTCGATGCCGACTCTTTTCAGGGCCGAGAACAATTGCACGGTGAACGGGAAGCCAACGCCGTCTTCATCCACGTAGCTGTCGAGCTTGGCTTTCGCCTGGCGCAAGGCATTCACCGATTCGTTGCGGTTCAGCTTATCGACTTTCGTCAGGATGCAGTGGATCGGCTTGCCCGTCGGGGCGAACCATTCCAGCATCTGGATGTCCAGGTCGGTGAACGGGCGGCGCGAATCCATGATCAGGATCAAACCGGCCAATTGTTCGCGGCGCTGTACGTAGTCGCCCAGCAGGCGCTGCCAGTGCAATTTGGCCGAGCCCGATACTTCCGCGTAGCCGTAGCCCGGCAAGTCGACCAGCAGGCATTCGATCTCTTCGACGATGGTGGCATCCTTGCGGTGCTGCGCCACGTGGGCGCCGCCGATGGAGAAGTAGTTGATGTGCTGGGTACGGCCAGGTGTCTTGGAGGCGAACGCCAAGCCTTTCTGATTACACAAGATGTTGATGGCGGTCGATTTACCGGCATTGGAGCGGCCGGCAAAGGCGATTTCCGGCACCGTGGTATCGGGCAGGTCACGCAATTGGTTGACGGTCGTAAAGAAGCGGGCTTGCCAGAGTTTTGACATGGGAGTAGTAAAGCAACAAAAGGGAGCGATAAGGGAGCGATAACGCCAAGAAGCTATTGTACAATAAGGGGTTGTTTATTGTTGCCGGCGTAGCAGCGATGCGGCTTGCGGCCCTGAAAATAAAGCAAAAATCCACAGGGCGCGGCAATGTCCACCACTAATTTCTCACTGTCTCAGGGTGCCTGAATGAATCGTGCGTTTTCACCGTTGTTCAAATCCATGCTGCTCGCTTTGCTGGCTGTATCGGCAACTGCCTCCGCGGTCGAAGCACCGAAACCGGCCATCAAGGCTGACGCTGCCAAGGGCGCTACCCTGTACGCCGATGGCGATGCGGCGCGCGGCTTGCCTGCCTGCGTCTCCTGCCATGGCGCGGCCGGCAATTCGACCATCGCGGTCAATCCGAAGCTGGCCGGCCAGCACGAAAGCTATATCTACAAGCAATTGGTCGATTTCACGACGCCGCAGCGCAACCAGCCCGTCATGACGACGTACGCGAAGATGCTCAGCGACGCCGACAAGAAGAATATCGCCGCCTACCTGGGCGCGCAGCTGTCCAAGCCGGGCGCCGCGAAAAACAAGGATACGATCGACCTGGGCAAGAAAATTTACCGTGGCGGCATTGCCTCAAAGCAAGTTGCCGCCTGCGCCAGCTGTCATGGCGCGACGGGCAATGGCATTCCCGTCCAGTATCCGCGCATCGCCGGCCAGCACCAGGATTACACGGTGGCCCAGCTGACGCTGTTCCGCAGCACCAAGGCCGATGCCCGCAAGAACAGCGCGGAAATGCACACCATCGCCGCCCGCATGTCGGATGACGAGATCGCCGCCGTGGCCGACTATATCGCCGGCCTGAAGTAAGTTTTCATAGTGGCAAGAGATTGCCAGGCGCACCAGCGCGCGTGAACAAGGGCGGCCGTCTCAACGGGCTGCCCTTTTTCATGGCAGGGACCAAACAGGAGTATGCTGCCGCCTTGCGCGGAGAAACACTCTGCTCCATGCCTACATTTTCTTGAAGATTGCATATCCCGTATGAGTATCCACGTATGAGCACAGGCACGACCGGAATCGAGTTAAAGACCCAACGCCGCAGCCTGGCTGAGTTCGTCGAGCTGGTCTCGTCGATGCGCTTTGCCATCAGCCTGCTGACCCTGATCGCCGTCGCATCGATCATCGGCACCGTGCTCAAGCAAAACGAGCCCATGCCCAATTATGTGAACCAGTTCGGTCCGTTCTGGTTCGCCGTTTTCGACAAACTGAGCCTGTATTCCGTGTATTCGGCCTGGTGGTTCCTCGTGATCATGGGTTTCCTCGTCGCCTCGACCTCGCTGTGCATCGTGCGCAATGCGCCGAAGATGCTCAAGGATATGCGCAGCTGGCGCGAAACCGTGCGCGAGCAATCGTTGCGCAATTTCCACCACAAGCTGGAATGGCAGGCGCCGCTGCCACGCGCCGTGCTGGCCCAGCAGATGGTGATGCGCCTGAAAGACGCCGGCTATGCGGCCAAGGTGGTCGAGAAGGACAACGCCACGCTGGTGGCCGCCAAGCGGGGCGCGGCCAATAAATGGGGCTATATCTTTGCCCACGGCGCCATCGTCATCATCTGCGTGGGCGGCTTGCTCGATTCGGAAATGCCGATCCGCGTACAGCAATGGTTCTTTGGCAAGACGCCATTTGCCGGCAGCGGCGTGATCGCCGACATTCCCGCACGGCACCGTCTGAGCCTGTCGAACCCCACTTTCCGCGGCAATACCATGATCCCGGAAGGCTCGTCGAGCAACACGGCCATCATTCCCCAGGCCGATGGCGTGCTGATCCAGGATTTGCCCATCACCATCCTGCTGAAAAAATTCCACATCGATTTCTACAGCACGGGCATGCCCAAGCTGTTCGCCAGCGATGTCGTGGTGACCGATCATGAAACAGGGAAAAGCTTCCCAGCGACCATCAAAGTCAACCAGCCGCTCCTGTACAAGGGCCTGGCCCTGTACCAGTCGAGCTTTGAAGATGGCGGCAGCAAGCTCAAGTTGACGGGTTTTCCCATGACGGGCAAGACGACGAAACGCTTCGATATCGGCGGCGAAGTGGGCGGCAGCACGCCGCTCGAGCGCAGCGATGGCAATTCCTACACGGTGGAATGGTCGGGTTTCCGCCCGTTTAACGTGGAAAACCTCAGCGCGGGCCAGGATGTGCGCGCCGTCAGCAAGGCGGAAAGTTTCAACGAGAAGTTCTCCGTCGGCCTGGACAAGCGCCTTGGTTCGGCCGCGAAGAACGCGAACAACAAGGATCTCAAGAACGTCGGTCCCTCGGTGCAATACAAATTGCGCGACAAGACGGGCCAGGCGCGCGAGTACCAGAACTATATGCAGCCCGTCACCGTCGATGGCACGACGGTGTTCCTGGCCGGCATGCGCGTCAACCCCAGCGACCCGTTCAGCTATCTGCGCATTCCCGCCGATGACAATTACAGCGTGAATGAATGGATGCGTTTGCGTGCCGCGCTGCAAGATCCGGCGCTGCGCCAGCAGGCGGCCACGCGCTATGCGGCGCGCGCCATGCCGCAGGCGGGCGCGGAAGCGTTGCGCGGCCAGTTGCAGGAATCGGCCGCGAAAAGCCTGGGCATCTTTGCCGGCAATGGACAAGAGGGCGGTTTCCTCGCCATCTCACGTTTCCTGGAGAAAATTCCTGCCGCCGAGCAAGAAAAAGCGGCCGATATCTTCATGAAAATCTTGAATGGCAGCCTGTGGGACTTGTGGCAGGCGGCGCGCGCGCAGGATGGCTTGAAAGCCATCGAGGCCGATGACAAGCACGGCCGCTTCCTGCAACTGGCCACGAATGCGCTGTCCGACAGCTTCTTCTATGGCGCGCCCGTGTATCTGCAGCTCGACGACTTTACGGAAATCAAGGCGTCCGTGCTGCAGGTGACGCGTTCGCCGGGCAAGAGCGTGGTCTACCTCGGTTGTCTGTTCCTCGTGATCGGCGTATTTTCCATGTTCTATATCCGCGAACGCCGCCTGTGGGTGTGGATCAAGGATGGCGAAGGCGGCAGCGAAGCCTTGATGGCCATGAGCACGCAACGCAAGACCCTGGATTTTGAAAAAGAATTTGAGAACTTGAAGGCAAAGCTGCCGCAATCGGCGTAAGCTGCGCTGAGTTGGATTAGCTGAGTTTCGGAACGCTGCAGCGCCGCCGGGAATGGAGAAAATGATGGAATTGGCAAACAAGCAAATATATACGCAGGAACCAGGATTTTTCAAGCGCCTGAGCCTGATCGATTGGCTGTACGGCGCCGGCTTGCTGGCCGCCTCCCTGTTCGGCCTGATGCGCTTTGGCGAATTCATGGATATCTATGAAAAAGCCATCCTGCTGGCCGCAGCGCCCACGTTCGCGTGGCTGGGCTGGTACTGGAAGCCCGTGCGCTGGCTGATCCCCGTGGCGGCCGTGCTGTCGCTGTTCGCCATCGAGCTGTACGCGGGTCACCTGGAGATGGCGAACCAGAAATTCTTCCTGAAATATATCTTGTCGAGCCAGTCCGCCATCTTGTGGATGGGTACGCTTTTCGTGCTGTCGACCCTGTTCTACTGGATCGGCCTGGTGGCGCGCTCGGAATTCGGCTCGTCCGTCGGCTCCCTGCTGTGCTGGGCCGGCGTCGTGCTGGGCCTGACGGGCATGCTGGTGCGCTGGTACGAGTCTTACCTGATCGGCGCCGACGTGGGCCATATTCCCGTGTCGAACCTGTATGAGGTGTTCATCCTGTTTTCCCTGATCACGGCCATGTTCTACCTGTACTACGAGCAGCACTACGCGACGCGCCAGCTGGGCGCCTTCGTCATGCTGGTCATTTCGGCGGCCGTCGTGTTCCTGATGTGGTACACGGTCACGCGCGACGCGGCCGAAATCCAGCCGCTGGTGCCGGCCCTGCAAAGCTGGTGGATGAAAATCCACGTGCCGGCCAACTTCATCGGCTACGGCACCTTCGCCCTGTCGGCCATGGTGGCTGCGGCCTACCTGCTCAAGTCGAGCGGCTACCTGGTCGACCGTTTGCCGTCGCTGGAAGTGCTCGACGACGTCATGTACAAGGCTATTTCCGTCGGCTTCGCTTTCTTTACGGTAGCGACCATCCTGGGCGCCCTGTGGGCGGCCGAAGCATGGGGCGGCTACTGGTCGTGGGATCCGAAAGAAACGTGGGCGCTGATCGTCTGGCTCAACTATGCAGCCTGGCTGCACATGCGCCTGATGACGGGCTTGCGCGGCCGCGTCGCCTCGTGGTGGGCGCTGGTGGGTTTGTTGGTGACGACCTTCGCGTTTTTGGGCGTGAACATGTTCCTTTCCGGCCTGCATTCTTACGGCAAACTTTAATGACAGAAGCGTCATGAACGGCCCGGAAAAACTGGTGTAAGGTATATCCAATCACCTTTTTCCGGAGCCGCCATGTTGATCAAGCGCAGTCCCAACGGCATTGAGTTGCCGTATTCTTCCGAAATCACGCCGCGCGCCGTGTTTGAATCGCGCCGCAGCTTCATCAAGCAAGTGGCGCTGGGCTCCGTGTCCAGTGCGGCCTTGCTGGAAATGGCCAGCCGCGAAGCCTTCGCACAAGGCACGAATCCCAAGCTGGCTGCCAAGCTCAATCCCGCCTATTCGGCGCTGGACAAGCAGACGGCGTATAAAGACGCCACCAGCTACAACAATTTCTACGAATTCGGCACAGACAAGAGCGATCCGGCGCAAAACGCGGGCACCCTGCGCACGCGGCCGTGGACGGTCAGCATCGAAGGCGAAGTCAAGAAGCCAATGACCCTGGACCTCGACGCGCTGCTGAAGCTGGCGCCGCTGGAAGAGCGCGTCTACCGGCTGCGCTGCGTGGAAGGCTGGTCGATGGTCATCCCTTGGGTCGGTTATTCCTTCTCGGAAATCATCAAGAAGGTCGAGCCGACGGGCAATGCCAAGTACGTGGAATTCATCACCCTGGCCGACAAGAAGCAGATGCCGGGCGTGGGCAGCCGCGTGTTGCAGTGGCCGTATACGGAAGGCTTGCGCATCGATGAGGCGAACCATCCGCTGGCGCTGCTGACTTTGGGCATGTATGGCGAAACCTTGCCGAACCAGAACGGCGCGCCCGTGCGCATGGTCTTGCCGTGGAAATATGGTTTCAAGTCAGCCAAATCCATCGTCAAGATCCGTTTCGTCAAGGAACAGCCACGCACGTCCTGGAACCTGTCGGCGCCGTCCGAATACGGTTTTTACTCGAACGTGAACCCCAACGTCGATCATCCGCGCTGGTCGCAAGCTTCCGAGCGGCGTATCGGCGAAGACGGTTTTCTCGCGCGCAAACGCAAGACCCTGATGTTCAACGGTTACAACGATGTCGCTTCCCTGTACGCGGGCATGGACCTGAAGAAGTTCTTTTAAGGAACGACCATGGCCCTCAATCCCACAGCCAGGCAGTTGTCGCTGCTGAAAAGCCTGATCTTTTTGCTGGCGCTGCTGCCGTTTGCACGCATGGTCTGGCTGACGTACACGGGGCAGCTGGTGGAGCCGCTGGAATTCATCACGCGCGGCACGGGCGACTGGACCCTGTATTTCCTGTGCATCAGTCTGGCGGTGACGCCCTTGCGCCGCTTCACGCAGTGGAATTGGCTGATCAAGCTGCGGCGCATGCTGGGCCTGTTCGCGTTTTTCTACGCGGTGCTGCACTTCACCACCTTTTTATGGTTCGATCACTTTTTCGATGTGCAGGAAATGTGGAAGGACGTGCTCAAGCGCCCGTTCATCACGGTAGGCTTTATCGCTTTCGTGCTGCTCATTCCGCTGGCCGTGACGAGCACGAATGGCATGGTCAAGCGACTGGGTGGCAAGCGCTGGCAGTGGTTGCACCGGCTGATCTACATCATCGCGCCGCTGGGCATCTTGCACTTCTGGTGGATGAAGGCGGGCAAGAATAATTTCGCGCAACCGATCCTGTTCGGCAGCATCGTCGCGCTACTGCTGTTAATCCGCGTTTATTTCGCCTGGAGCAAGCGAGAGAAAAGCGCCAGGGCGGCCAAGGCTGCCACCCCGGCACGCTCGACCTAGGTTGCCGGCACGATCACCGGTGGCGGCGGCACGGGCGCCGGTTCGACGGGGCCTTTGGCTGGCGCGCCTTTGGCCGCAGGTGGCTTGGGCAGGTACAGGGGGCCGGTCTGGCCGCAGCCGGCCAGGACGCTAGAAACCACAATGGCGGTGCCGATATAAAACGCTGAGGATGACTTCACGATTAGAATCACGGTTTGATTAAGATCTTTGGAGTGTAGCATGAGCGAATCGGAATTCCTGGCCCTGGCCGAAGCCACCCTGACCCAGATCGAGGCGGCGCTGGACCGGCTGAACGATGAAGACGTGCTCGACGTCGAATGCAGCCGCAGCGGCAATGTGCTGGAAATCGAGTTCATCGACAACGGCACGAAAATCATCGTCAACAGCCAGGCCCCCATGCGTGAAATGTGGGTAGCCGCCCGTTCCGGCGGTTTCCACTACAAGCGCGTGGGCGACGAGTGGATCAACACGCGCGACGGCTCGGAACTGTTCGCGGCCCTGTCGGCCATGGCCAGCGAGCAGGCGGGCGCGCCGGTGGTCCTGAAGTAATTCTGACTGCCGTGGCAATAAAAAAAGGGCAGCCTTTGCAGGCTGCCCTTTTTGCATGATTACCGTTTAAAACAACTCGTTCTTCACGGCCTCTTTCGCTTTCTCTTCCTCCGGCGTGCCGCGCGCCGCGCCTTCCAGGCTGCCGACGCCCGTGCCCGGTGGATTTTCCGCATAGTAATACTCGTCGCCCACGTGGATCAGACCTTCCGGCACGGCGCGTTCCTCGACGGGAATGCTTTTCAGAGCTTTCGCCATGTAGCTGATCCAGATCGGCAAGGCCAGGCCGCCGCCCGTTTCCCGGTTGCCCAGGTTGCGCGGCTGGTCGTAGCCGATCCAGGCGATACCGACCAGCTTGGCCTGGTAGCCGGCAAACCACGCATCGATGGAATCGTTGGTCGTGCCCGTCTTGCCGGCCAGGTCGGGACGCTTTAGGGCCATGGCTTTATTGGCCGTGCCGAAGCGCACGACGTCGTTGAGCATGCTGTTCATCATGAAGGCATTGCGCTCGTCGATGACCCGGTTGGCTTCCTCGCCCGCCAGGTCCGGCTTGGCTTGCGACAAGACATTGCCATCGCTATCGGTGACCTTGGCGATCAGGTAGGGGTTGATCTTGTAGCCGCCATTGGCGAACACGGCGTAGGCACCCGCCATCTGCAGCGGTGTCACGTTGCCGGCGCCCAGGGCCAGGGTCAGGTATGGCGGGTTCTTGTCCGCGTCGAAGCCGAAGCGCGTCGCGTATTCCTGGCCATACTTGGCGCCGATCTTGTGCAGGATGCGGATGGAAATCATGTTTTTCGATTTCATCAAACCCTTGCGCATGGTCATCGGGCCATCGTATTTGCTGTCGTAGTTCTTCGGTTCCCACGCCTGGCCGCCCGTCTGGCCCGCGTCGAACGAGATCGGCGCATCGTTGATGATGGTGGCCGGCGACAGGCCACGCTCCAGCGAAGCGGAATAGATGAAGGGCTTGAAGGCCGAACCGGGCTGGCGCCACGCCTGCGTGACGTGGTTGAACTTGTTGCGGTTGTAATCGAAGCCGCCCACCATGGCGCGGATGGCACCGTCGGTGGTGCTGGCCGAGACGAACGCCGATTGCACTTCCGGCATCTGCGTCAAGACCCAGGCATTGCCTTCTTGCATGACGCGGATCACGGCGCCGCGCTTGATGCGGCGGTTGGGCGCCGCTTTTTCCGACAGCCAGGCCGCGCCGAAGGTCAGGCCGGGGCCGGTAATGGTGATTTCCTCGCCGGCCGAGGTCACTGCCTGGATGGATTTTGGCGAGGCCTGCAGCACCATGGCGGCGATGATGTCGTCGCTGTCCGGGTGGTCGGCCAGTTCCGTCTCGATCGCGTCATCGGCTTCGGCCTTGGTTTTCGGAATTTCGATATACGCTTCCGGACCGCGGTAGCCGTGGCGTTTTTCGTAATCCATCACGCCCTTGCGCAAGGCGATGTAGGCGGCGTCCTGGTCGGCCTTGGTGATGGTGGTGTAGACGTTCAGGCCGCGCGTATAGGTGTCTTCCTTGAATTGTTCGTAGACGAGCTGGCGCGCCATTTCCGACACGTATTCCGCGTGCACGCCAAAGGCGCTGCTGTCGGTTTTCACTTTCAGCTCTTCATTCTTGGCTTCCGTGTATTGCTCTGGCGTGATGTAGCCCAGCTGCGCCATGCGCTGCAGAATGTATTGCTGGCGCATGCGCGCGCGTTTCGGATTGACGACGGGATTGTAGGCCGACGGCGCCTTCGGCAAGCCGGCCAGCATGGCCGCTTCGGCCACGGTCAGGTCCTGGATATTCTTGCCGAAATAGATTTGCGCGGCCGAGGCGAAACCGTAGGCGCGCTGTCCCAGATAAATCTGGTTCATATACACTTCGAGGATCTGGTCCTTGCTGAGGTTTTTCTCGATCTTCCAGGCCAGCAAGACTTCATACGCCTTGCGTTTCAAGGTCTGTTCGCTGGACAGGAAGAAATTGCGCGCCACCTGCTGCGTGATGGTCGAGGCGCCTTGCTTGGCGCCGCCCGTCAGGTTGTGCAGGGCCGCACGCGTGATGCCCAGGTAATCGACGCCGCCATGCTCATAGAAGCGGTCATCTTCGATGGCCAGCACGGCTTTCTTCATGACATCGGGAATATCCTTGATGTGCACCATGTTGCGGCGCTCTTCGCCGAACTCGCCGATCAGCACGCTGTCGGAAGTGAAAATGCGTAGCGGCATTTTCGGCTTGTAATCGGTCAGGGTATCGAGCGCCGGCAGGTTCGGATACGCCATGGCCAGGCCGAATACCACCAGCAGCACGCCGACGATGCCCAGGCCCAGCAGCGATGCCAGTGCCATCAGCAGGAAACGTTTGGGTTTGCTGCCCTTGGTGGGCGGCTTCGAGCCAGCGGGGCCAGCGGATTTTGAAGATGTCATGCGTGTCATGTCTTTCGGTTAATTTATGCCGGCCAATTATAAGCGAGCTTGCCGGGGTGGCAGCGCGCTGTGGCGCTTGCCGGGGGCGACAGTCGAAACTTGCCGATACTCTATATAAGCGTGTATTGGCCCGCTGGCAACCAGGATTTGGTAACAATTATCCTGCGCCAGATCACGGCCCCGCCAGATAGGCGCCGCGCGCCGCAGAGACCAGCGTGAAATCCATTTACAAGCCAGCGCTGCCGGGACTAGGCTTTCGGATGGCAGGACCTCCTTCCACGCTGACTTTTCTCTATGAAAAACATGTCCATCAGCAGTTTTCTTGGCACCGGCTTGCTGGGCGTCGACATGGCGGACGATGCCGTGCGCGTGGTCGAGTTGGGACGCCGGCGGGGGAAACTGTCGTGCCGGCATTGCGGCAGCGCCGCGCTGGCCGCAGGAGTGATGCTTGAAGGCAATGTCGAAGATATGGAAGGCATGGCCGATGCCGTGCGCCAGGCATGCCGCGACAGTGGCAGCACCTGCACCCGCGTGGCGTTGGCCATGCCGGCCACGGCCCTGATCACGCATGCGATCCGCCTGCCTGCCGGATTGCCGGAGGAACAGCTGGAAATCCTCGTGGAACTGGAAGCGGCGCAATACATGCCGTTTGCGCTGGAAGACGCCAGTCTGGATTTTGTCATGCTCGGCCCCGCGCCGCCGCTTGCCGGCCAGACCTGCAGCGAGATCGACGTGCTGCTGGTGGCGGCGCGGCGCGCCAGCGTGCAGCGCCGCCTCGATGCGGCCAAGGCGGCCGGCTTGACGCCGGTCATCATGGATAGCGAGGCGCTGGCCTTGCAGGCGGCGCTCGCGCAGGGCGGCTGGCAAGCCTTGTCCGACGGTGGCGTGGCGTACCAGTTGGCCTGGGGCCTGGCCATGCACCGGTACGCCCGATGAAGGCCGTGGCGGAAGCGCCGTGCATCAACCTTTTGCCGTATCGCCAGGTGGCGCGCCGCAAGCGCATTCAGTGGCTGCTGTGGCAACTGGCCGGCGGGGCACTGCTGGGATTGCTGCTGGCCCTGGCGGCAGGCGCCTGGCTGCAACAGCAGCTCGACGCGCAGCTGCGCCGCCAGGAGGACTGGCAACATCGCACGCAGCAAGTCAATGCCGTCCTCGCCGCCGGCAAGCGGGTGCAGGGCGAGACGGCGGCGCTGCTGCAGCGCCAGCAGGCCATTGCCAGTTTGCAAGAGCAACGCCATGCCTGGGTGCGCATGCTGGCGGCCCTGGCCCGGGCGATGCCGGCCGGTGTCGCCTTGCACAGTGTGCGCCAGGAAACGGCGATGGTGCGGCTGCAAGGGCAGGCCGTGTCGCAGGAAAAGGTCGCGGCATTGCTGCTGGCGCTCGAACAGGCCGCGCCCTGGTCCCGCCCGGAAGTGCTGGAAGTGCGCGGCGCGGTTGATGGCGCCGTGGAATGGACGATACGGCTGGCTTTGGCACCCGCTGGACAATCTTAGTCGTGGAGGTTGATCATGCTGAGCTTGAAGACCGCGTCGCTGTGGCCGCTACCGGCGCGCTTCGCTTGCGCCGCCCTGGCCGGTGCGCTGGTGGCTGCGCTGCTGCACGTTGTGTGGCTCGATGGCTTGATGGCCGCCGTGCAGGTGGCGCAAGGCGAGGAGGGGCGCTTGCGCACCGATTATCTGGCGGCGCAGGCCAGGGCGAAGCGGTTGCCGCAGTGGCGCGCGCAGCAGCGCCAGGCCGGCGCCGAACTGGCCCTGCTGGAACAGCAATTGCCGGACCAGCAAGCGATGGCGGCACTGTTGACGGACATTAACGCCGCTGGCCAGGCGCGCGGACTGCAATTTTCACTGTTCAAGCCCGGTGCTGCGCGGCCGCAAGCGCCTTATGTCGCCTTGCCGATCGCCATACAGTTGCGCGGTGGCTATCACGCCATGGGTGCGCTGCTGGCGGACCTGGCGCGCTTGCCGCGCATCGTCACCGTGCATGCGCTGGCCCTGACCCTTGGCAAGGACCGCTTGCTGACCCTCGATGCCGTGCTGCAAGCGTATCGCTTGCCCGAAGCGGGGGAGCTGGCGGCGCAAGCGGCATTGCCGCCCAAGGCGGGCGCGCCCGCAGTGACACCAACTTGGCGTCCGCTTGCCGCTGTCGCGCCGCATCCCTACGAAGCGGCCGCCCTGGCCGATCCATTTAATGCCTTGCCGCCGGTGCCCTGTCGGCAGCGGGGCGTGGCGGGGCCAGATCTGCGGCGTGTGCGCGAGCCGCTGGAAAGCGTGGCTTTGCCGGCCATCAGCATGGTTGGCAGCGTGCAACAGGATGGGCGCCTGAGCGCATTGCTGCTGGCGGGCCAGCGCGTGTACCGGGTGGCGGTGGGGCAGTACTTGGGACAAGACCACGGTGTGGTGACGGACATCAGCGAACAGGCCGTGCAGTACCGCGAATTGCTGCGCGACGGCCGAGGTCCCTGGCGCGAGCGGCGCGGTAGCCTGGCCTTGCAGGTAGCGGCGGCTGCTCCGAAGGCCAGCCTGCCCGAGGCGGCGCCATGAGGCCGCGCCGCATGCTCCTGGTCGCCATGCTGTGTCTGCATGCCTGCGGTCTTGCCCAGGAAGCCGTGGTGCAGGTGACGGCGCCGCGCCTGTATGCGGGCGACAAAATCTCCGTTGATTTCCAGAACGTGGGCGTGCGCGCGGCCCTGCACATCCTGGCCGATGCGTCGGGGCAAAACATCATCGCCAGCGACAGCGTGGCCGGCAATGTGACCGTGCGCCTGCGCGACTTGCCGTGGGACCAGGCGCTCGACGTGCTGCTGCAGGCCAAGGGCCTGGACATGCGGCGCAATGGCAACGTGCTGTGGATCGCGCCGCGTGAGGAAATTCTCGCGCGCGAAAAGCTGGAGCTGGAGCAGCGCGCGCAGATCGCGGAACTCGAACCGTTGCAATCAGCCATTTTCCAGCTCAATTACCAGAAGGCCGAAGCGTTCCGCACCGTGTTCGGCCTCGATGCGGGGGAAGGGCGCAGCCGGCTGCTGTCGCGCCGTGGCAGCGTGCTGATCGAGCCGCGCACGAATCAGCTGTTCGTCACCGACGTGCCGGCGCGCCTGGAGCAGATCCGCCAGCTGATCGCCAAGACGGATATTCCAACGCGCCAAGTGATGATCGAGGCGCGCATCGTCGAGGCGAACGACAGTTTCAGCCGCAACCTGGGCGCGCGCCTGGGTTTTACGGACCAGCGCCTGGCTGCGGGCCAGTTGCCCGGCTTTTCCCTGGGCGGCAGCGGGCGCCGCGCGGCCATCGGCGGCAGCTACCAGGGCGTGGGCGAGGCGACGGGGCAAACGGTGGCAGGCAGCGGCGCTTTCGTGCCGAACACGCAATTCGTCAACTTGCCGGCCGCCAGCATCAATGGCTTGCAGCCGGCCAGTTTCGCCCTGAGCCTGTTTTCGGCGGCCGCCAACCGCTTCCTGAACCTGGAACTGTCGGCGCTGGAAGCGGACGGCCGGGGCAAGATCATTTCCAGCCCCCGCGTGGTGACGGCCGACAAGGTGCTGGCGCTGATCGAACAGGGCATCGAACTGCCGTACCAGGTAGCCACCAGCAGCGGCGCCACGTCGATCACGTTCCGCAAGGCGAATCTGCGCCTGGAAGTGACGCCGCAAATCACGCCGGACGGCAACGTGGTGCTGGAAGTGGACGTCAACAAGGATAGCGTGGGTCAGGAAACCCGTTCCGGCTTTGCCATCGACACCAAGCACGTGCGTACGCAAGTGATGGTGGAAGATGGCGGCACGGTGGTGCTGGGCGGTATTTATCAGCAATCCGAACGGGGCACGGACAGCAAGGTACCGATTCTTGGCGACATTCCCGTACTCGGTGTTTTTTTCCGCAGCACGGGCCGCAGTCAAGAAAAAACGGAACTAATGGTGTTTATTACGCCGAAAATAGTGGCAGATCAGCCAGCAACACGTTAATGTCACATCTTTACGTTTAAGTAACAATGCAAACGAAAGCGGACTGATGGCGACTATGCGGAATGTATCTTGGGGCAACACTTATTGGAGTGGGGTATCGAACTGGCTGGTCTTGCTGGCTCTGAGCACTGTACTGGCCGCCTGTGGCGGCGGTGGCGGCGATCCGACCCTGGGCGTCAAGGATGGCGCGAATGCCGGTGTCGGCAGCGTGGTACTGGTGGCTGGCGCAACAACGATTGTGGCATCGGGCGCGGACGGCACGGAAGTTGTGCTGACGGCAGTAGTGAAAAATCCCGGCAATAATGCCATGGCAGGCCAGACGGTGACCTTTACCGCCGGTTCCGGCACCATCAGCAACACCAACCGCGTGACGGATGCCAATGGCACGGTGACGGAAAAACTCAGCGTGAAAGGCGATGCGAGCTTGCGCGACATTACCATCAAGGCCAGCAGCAGCGGCGTCGAGTCGGCGCCCGTGGTGGTGAAAGTGGTGCCAGTCACCTCCGGCATTGCCAGCTTGCTGCTGACGTCTTCCGGTGGCACCCTGGCGTCGTCGGGCGGTACCGCCGTCAACATGATCGCCTTTGTCAAAGACGCCAACAATGCCGTCGTGCCCAATGCCAGCGTGACATTCAGTGCCGATTCGGGCGCGCTGGGTGCGACGAAGGTCAATACCAATGCGCAGGGACAGGCACTGGTCAGCCTGAACACGGGTGGCGACGCCAGCTTGCGCACGATCAAGGTCACGGCCAGCGCAGGTGAGCAGACGGCCAGCACGGACATCGGCGTCAGCGGTACCCGGCTGGTCATCAGTGCCTTTTCGACGGTGAACCTGAAGACGAGCACCGACATGGTGGTGAAGCTGGTCGATTCGAGCGGCAATCCCCTCGTTGGCAAGCCGGTGACCTTCAGCGCCCGCAGCAATGCCATCACGGTCAAGGGCGGCGGCGCCAGTCCCGCGCTGACGGACAACAACGGCCAGCTGGTGTTGAGCTACAACGCTCAGGCGGGCAGCAGCGACAGCATCAGCGTCAAGGCGCAAGGTGACAGCGTCGTGTTGCCCATTGTAATTAATGCATCGAACTTCACGATCAATGCCGTGTCGGGAGGCAATGTTGCCTTGGCGACCTTGAACACGAACACCTGCTATGCGGTGACGGTGCATAGCGATGTGGCTGGCGTGCCACAAACGGGCAATGTGCGTTTCAGCACGTCGCGCGGCGCCATCTATCAGGACGCGACCTGCGGCACGCCATTGCAGGCGCCGCTGGCGCTGGTGGGTGGCAATGCCATCGCTTACGTAAAGGCCAGCGGCGCCGGCCTGACCGCCCTCACGGCGAAGTACGAAGACAGCGGCGCCTCGGTGCAGTCGGAAGTGGAGTTCGTTGCACCACTGACGGCCCAGGCCACGATCAGCCTGCAAGCCGATCCGGCGGTCATCGGCGCCAATACGGCCGGCAGCACGGCGCAGCGCAGCGCCTTGCGCGCCATCGTGCGCGATGGCACGGCAGAAAACAACCTGGTCAAGAACGCACAGGTGAGCTTCTCGATCCAGACCGACGCCAGCAATGGTTCCCTGAGTTCGCCTTCGCTGGTCTCCACCGATAGCGATGGTGTGGCCACGGTCAGCTACATCGCGGGGCAGGGCACCACCGGTGTCGATGGCGTCGTTGTCAAGGCGCAGCTGCAGGGCGTGTCGAGCAATGCGGCCACGGTCAAGCTGACGGTGACGAAAAAATCGCTGTTCATCAGCGCCGGCAGCGGCAATGCGCTCGACGCCTCCGACAGCAGCACCTACCGCAAGACGTATAGCGTGTTTGTGACGGATGCCGCCGGCAACCCCGTGCCGGACGTGATCATCACGGCCGCCGCCTGGCCACGCTATTATTACAAGGGCTATCTGCAATATTCCCAGGCTGCCCAGTCGTGGGTGGTGGCGGCCGCGCTGAAGTGCGACAATGAAGACCGGGACCGCAGCGGCGCCTTCAATCCGAATAACGACCTCAATCTGAATGGCCGTCTGGACCCGGGTATTCCGCTCAATCTGTCGACCGGCGGCAAGACCGACAGCTCGGGAACGGCGCTCGTCACCCTGACTTATCCGCGCGACAGGGCCAACTGGCTGGACGTCGAATTGACGATTCGCGGCAATAGTTCCGGGACGGAGGCAACTTATGTCGGTTACACTTTGCTTCCGGGGCTGGCGACGGACTTTAACCGCGTGGATATTTCACCGCCAGGCGTCATTAGTCCGTATGGGCAAGCCACTGATTGTCGTAATCCAAATTAACTGTCGCAGCACATGCAAAATCTGTTTTTAGTAGGCCTCATGGGCGCAGGCAAAACCACGATCGGGCGCATCCTGGCCCGCAAGCTGGGCTTGCGCTTTGTCGATTCCGACCACGAAATCGAAGCACGCACGGGAGCGACCATCCCGTGGATCTTTGAAATCGAGGGCGAGGCCAGCTTTCGCCGGCGCGAAGCCGAGGTCATCCGTGACCTGAGCGCCCAGGAAGGCATCGTCATGGCCACCGGTGGCGGGGCCATCCTCAACGCCGACAGCCGCGCCTACCTGAAGGAGCGGGGCACGGTCGTGTACCTGCGCGCCAGCGTCAGCAACATCCTCGCGCGCACCAGCCACGACAAGAACCGCCCCCTGTTGCAGACGGCCGACCCGCGCCGGAAGCTGGAAGAATTGACGGCACAGCGCGAGCCCCATTACATGGAAGTGGCCGACATTGTGATCGACACGGGCCGTCCTAACGTACAATCGATGGTCCAGACCATCCTGATGCAGCTGGCCAGCCTCGAATGCGAGGCCTCGCCCAACTGCGTCATTCATGCAGAGCCTTCGATGAACGAGCAATCCAAAATGTTGTTGAGCGTAGACCTCGACGAACGCAGTTATCCGATCGCCATCGGTCCTGGTCTCCTGGCCGACGCCGATGCGCTGCTGCGCCATATCAGCGGCCACAAGGTGGCCATCGTCACCAATACCACGGTCGCGCCGCTGTACCTGGGCCGCCTGCAGGCGGCGCTGGCCAGCGATGGCCGCGAAGTGATCAGCATCGTCCTGCCGGACGGCGAAGAATATAAAAACTGGGCCAGCCTGATGCAGATCTTCGACGCGCTGCTGGCCAACAAATGCGACCGCAAGACCACCCTGGTGGCGCTGGGCGGCGGCGTGATCGGCGACCTGACCGGCTATGCGGCAGCGAGCTACATGCGCGGCATCGGCTTCGTGCAGGTGCCTACCACCCTGCTGGCGCAGGTCGATTCCTCCGTCGGCGGCAAGACGGGCATCAACCACCCTCTGGGCAAGAACATGATCGGCGCCTTCTACCAGCCGCGCGCCGTGATCGCCGACACCTCGACCCTGGAAACCCTGCCGGCGCGCGAGCTGTCGGCGGGCCTGGCCGAAGTGATCAAGCATGGCGCCATCATCGACGCCGCGTTTTTCGACTGGATCGAGGCGAACATGGCCAAGCTGATGGCGCGCGACAAGGGCGCCCTCGCGTATGCGATCGCCCGCTCGTGCGAAATCAAGGCTGACGTGGTGCGCCAGGACGAACGCGAAGGCGGCTTGCGTGCCATCCTGAATTTCGGTCACACCTTCGGCCACGCCATCGAGGCCGGCCTGGGCTACGGCCACTGGCTGCACGGCGAAGCCGTCGGCTGCGGCATGGTCATGGCGGCAGACCTGTCGTGCCGCATGGGCTATATCGACGAGGCAGCCGTCGAGCGCGTGCGCAAGCTCGTCGCCGCTGCCGGCCTGCCGGTCAAGGCGCCGGACCTCGGTGTCGAGCGCTGGCTGGAACTGATGGAAGTGGACAAGAAGAACGAGGGCGGCGCCATCAAGTTCATCCTCTTGCAACCGCTGGGCAGCCCGAACATCACGGCCGCGCCGCACGAACTGGTGCTGGCCACCCTGGCCGCCGGAGTGCAATACCATGACGCCCGAAGACTTCCTTGCCCCCTACGCGGCCCACTCGGCACAGGGCCAGGGACGTCGCTTTGATGAAGCGGCACACGCCTCGCGCAGCCAGTTCCAGCGCGACCGCGACCGCATCATCCACTCCTCGGCCTTCCGCCGTCTCGAATACAAGACGCAGGTTTTCCTCAACCACGAGGGAGACCTGTTCCGCACGCGCCTGACGCACAGCCTGGAAGTGGCGCAGGTGGGGCGTTCGATCGCGCGCAACCTGCGCCTCAATGAAGACCTGGTGGAAGCCATCGCGCTCGCGCATGACCTGGGCCACACGCCGTTCGGCCACGTGGGCCAGGACGTGCTCAATGAATGCATGCAGGAGCATGGCGGCTTCGAGCACAACCTGCAAAGCCTGCGCGTGGTCGACACCCTGGAAGAGCACTACGGCGCCTTCGATGGCTTGAATCTGATGTTCGAGACGCGCGAAGGCATCCTGAAACACTGCTCGCTGACGCATGCGCGCGAACTGGGTCCCGTGGCGCAGCGCTTCATCGACCGCACGCAACCGACCTTGGAAGCGCAGCTGACCAACCTGGCCGATGAAATCGCCTACAACAGCCACGATATCGACGACGGCCTGCGTTCCGGCCTGATCACCATCGCCCAGCTGGAAGAGGTGGAATTCTTCGGCCGCCTGTGGCGCGACGTGCAGCAGGCGTTCCCCGGCCTGTCGGGCCGGCGCGCCATCTATGAAACCCTGCGCCGCCTGATCACGGCCCTGGCCGACGACCTGATCGTCACCTCGACCGGCCTGATTGCCGATGCCGCGCCGCGTGATGTGAACGAAGTGCGCGCGAGTGCCCCGCTGATCCGTTTTTCGGACGCCATGCGCAAGGACGCGACGGACCTGAAACGCTTTTTACGGGCAAACCTGTACCGCCACTATCAGGTCAACCGCATGCGCGTAAAGGCCAGCCGCATCGTGCGCGAACTGTATGACAGCTTCATGGCCGAACCGGCCCTGCTGCCGCCCGACTATCAGCTCAAGGATGGCGACGTCACGCAGCAGGCGCGCAAGATCGCCGACTACATCGCCGGCATGACGGACCGCTACGCGATCCGCGAGCATCGCCGGCTGTATTCGCTCGACGAGTTGTAACAGTCATTTTGGGGGCAGACCCGCCGGGTCTGCCCCCAGCATTTGCCGTTGGGTTATAAGCGCGTACACCCATCCGACATCCTCTGTCAATTGGCATGATCATCTAGGCCCCCGCACTATCACCCCAATATCCCCGCAGCACCTTCTTTTCTATCATGGCAGCAAGTCAACAAGGGCTTGCCGCCCATAGTCAAGGAGAGTGTCATGATTGAATCGCGCCGCAGTTTCTTGCGCGCCTTGCCAGCCGTAACGATCGGGGCGGCCATCGCGCCGCTGCCAAGCAAGGCGGCCACGAAGGGCGAAGGCGGCCAGCGCTGGGCGATGGTGGTCGATGTGCAGAAGTGCATCGGCTGCCAGGCTTGCACGGTCTCCTGCATCATGGAAAACGCCGTACCGGAAAACAGCTTCCGCACCGTCGTCTCGACCTATGAAGTGAAGGAAGAGAACCGCTGCGGCACCTACATGCTGCCGCGCCTGTGCAACCACTGCGCCAATCCTCCCTGCATTCCCGTCTGTCCCGTAGGCGCCACCTTCCAGCGCAAGGATGGCGTCGTCGTCGTCGATGGCGACCGCTGCGTGGGCTGCGCCTACTGCGTGCAAGCGTGTCCGTACGACGCGCGCTTCATCAACCACGAGACGGGCAAGGCCGACAAATGCACGTTCTGTGCGCACCGCGTCGACGAAGGCTTGCTGCCGGCCTGCGTGGAAACCTGCGTGGGCGGCGCGCGCATCTTTGGCGACCTCAATGACCCTGAAAGCCTGGTGCACCAGCTGCTCACCGAGAACAAGGTGAAGGTACTCAAACCCGAGCAGGGCACCCAGCCCCACGTATTTTATTTGGGACTGGACACGCGCTTCGCCGGCCACGTCGAAGGCGAAGCGACTCTTTGGCAACCGAGCAAACACGGGAAATAAACCATGGACAGCCACATCACCGAAATTGTCAACGTCACGCGCGAAGCGGCATGGCTGCCGTGGGCGGTGCAGTATTTTTTCCTCATCGGCCTCAGTTACGGCAGCTTCATGCTGACCTTGCCGTACTTCGTCTTCGGCCGCAAGGCGTATGAACGCCTGGGGCGCATCGCGCTGCTGGCGTCCCTCGTGTGCGGCATGACGGCGCCCGTGGCGCTGCTGGCCGACCTGCACGGGCCGGGCCGCTTCTACCATTTCTATATTTACTTCCAGCCGCAATCGTGGATGTCGTGGGGCTCGTTCTTCATTCCCCTGTACCTGGGCTGTCTGATGCTGTACGCGTGGCTGGCGCTGCGCGTGGATTTTGCCACGCGAGGGCAGGGACATGACCGACTTGCCTTTGCCTATCGCCTGCTGGGGCGGGGTGGCGCCGCTTCCTTGCGCGCCATCCGCATCGCCGCCGCTTGCACCTTGCTGGCTGCTTTCGCCGTGGGCCTGTACACGGGGATGGAAGTGATGGTGGTGCGTGCCCGTCCCCTGTGGTTCACGCCCTTCCTGCCGGCGCAATTTGCGGCCACGGCCTTTGTTGGCGCCGTGGGCCTGGCGCTGCTGTTCAACCGCTTCCTGCCGGGCCGCGAGCAGGCGCTGGAAGTATCGCTGAACCGCGCGCTGGCCCTTTCGCTGGCGCTGGTGCTGGCCCTGGGCGGCGGCTGGCTGTTCGTGAGTCTCTCTGGCGTGAGCGCCAGCCACAGCATGGCGTTCACCCAGGTAGCGGGCATGCCGCAATGGCAGTTCACGGCTGTCTGGGCCGTGCTGTCGTCCATCGTGCCGATGGCCCTGGCCATCTGGCGCCCGGCCACGAGTGGCCTGGTCAACGGCCTGATCGCGCTGCATAGCGCCTGGATGATGCGCTGGACGATTTTCATCGGCGGCCAGACGATCCCGAAAACGGGCGCCGGCCTGTACGACTACCACCTGCCGATGGGGAATGATGGCTTGATGGGGATTATCGGCACGGCCGGCCTGTGGATCGCGCTGCTGTTGCTGATGCTGGAATTTTTGCCATGGGCCGGACGCATGCTGCGCAGCCGCCCCGCCGTGGCCACGCACTGAGGAGTTAGAAATGAACGAACACACACACGACGACGTCCCTGAAGACGACAATGAAAAACGCCGCAAGCTGCTGCGCTATGGCGCCATCGGCGGTGGCCTGGCTGCGTTTGCCGCCAGTTTTTCCACCACGGCCGGCCGCATGGTCGACCACGCACTGGGCAAAGACAGGCCTGTGCAGAAACTGCACGGCAATTCGCTGCCGCCCGAATTTTCCGTCGACACGGCCACGGGCAAGCTGACCGTCAATCCGGACCAGCAGGTCAGCTACACCATGTGCATGGGCTGCACCACGTTTTGCGGCGTGCGCGTACGCCTCGATAAAAAAAGCGGCAAGGTCTTGCGCGTGGCCGGTAATCCGTACAGCCCCCTGTCGGCCGACCCGGCGCTGCCGTACCAAACGTCGATACGCGACAGCTTTGTCTCTCTGTCGCGCTTCCAGGAAAAGGGCTTGAAGGGCCGCTCGACGGCTTGCGGCCGCGGCAACGGCGTGCTGGAACAGATGGAGTCGCCATTCCGCGTGCTGGCGCCCATGAAGCGCGTGGGCCCGCGCGGCGGCGGCCAGTGGGAGCCGATCGCCTTTGATCAGTTGGTCAAGGAAGTGACGGAAGGCGGCGACCTGTTTGGCGAAGGCCACGTGCAGGGCTTGCGCGCCTTGCGCGAGCTGGAAAAACCGATCGATCCGGCGCAGCCGGAATTGGGCCCGCAAGTCAATCAGGTGGGCTTGATGTGCAGCACGGACGATGGCCGCCTGGCGTTCGGCACGCGCTTTTTCAAGCAGTCGTACGGCAGTCTGAACCTGGTCAACCACGGCTCGTATTGCGGCGGCGCCTACCGCAGCGGCTCGGGCGCCATGTTTGGCGACATGAAGAAAATGCCGCATGCGAAAGTGGACCTGGAAAACACGGAGTTCTGCATTTTCGTCGGCACGGCGCCGGGCAACGCGGGCAACCCGTTCAAGCGCCAGGGCACTTTGATCGCGAAAGCCCGCTCGGGCAAGCGCGACTTCAGCTACGTCGTCGTCGACCCCGTGCTGACGAATGCCGACAGCCTGGCTGCGGGTGACCGCAGCCGCTGGGTGCCGATCAAGCCGGGCACGGACGGCGCGCTGGCCATGGCCATGATCCGCTGGATCATCGAGCACGAACGCTATGACCGCAACTTCCTCGTGCAGCCGAACCTGAAGGTGGCGGAAGCGGCGGGCGAGGCCGCCTGGTGCAACGCCACGCATCTGATCATCAACGAAAAGGGCCATCCTCGCGATGGCCGCTACCTGCGCGCGTCGGACATCGGTGCGGTGGATCTGGCGGAAGAAGAGCGTTACAAGGATGGCGACGCCTACTGCGTGATCGACGCCGCCACGCAAGCCATCGTGCCGCACAACGCAGCCAAGGGCGAGGCGCGCCTGTTTTTCGATGGCCCGCTGGACGTGGCCGGCGCGCCGCTGCACCTGAAGACAGCGATGACGATGCTCAATGAAGAAGCGCAGCGCCACAGCATGGATGACTACGCGGCCGCCTGCGGCATCGCGCGCGACATCATCGAAGGGCTGGCGCAGGAACTGACCAGCCACGGCAAGCGCGCGGCCGTCAATGCGCACGGCGGCATGATGTCGGGCGCCGGCTTTTACAACGCGTATGCGCTGGTCATGCTCAATACCCTGATCGGCAATTTGAACCGCAAGGGCGGCACCCTCGTCAATGGCGGCAGCTTCAAGGATGCGGGACCCGGTCCGCGCTATAACCTCGAGAGTTTTGACGGCGAGATCAAGGCGGCCGGCATGCCGATCGGGCGCAATGTGCCGTATGAAAAAACCTCGGAATTCAAGCTGAAGAAAGAAGCGGGCAAGGCGTATCCGGCCAGGGCGCCGTGGTATCCGAACGCGCCCGCGCTGGCCACCGAATGGCTCACCAGCGCCATGAACGGCTATCCGTACACCTTGAAGGCGCTGATACTGTGGAGCTGTAATCCCGTCTACGGTATCACGGGCTTGCGCGCGCAGATCGGCAAGGAGCTGGCCGATCCGAAGAAGATTCCCCTGATCGTCGCCATCGACCCCTTCATCAATGAAAGCTCGGCCTTTGCCGACTACCTGCTGCCCGATACCTTGCTGTATGAAAGCTGGGGCTGGGCTGGCGCCTGGGGCGGCATGCCCGTCAAAATGAGCACGGCGCGCTGGCCCGTGGTCGAACCGCGCGTGCAAAAGACGCCGGACGGCCAGACCATCTGCATGGAATCGTTCTTCATCGCGCTGGCAAAAACGATGGCCTTGCCCGGTTTCGGCCCGGACGCCTTGCAAGACATGGATGGCCAGCGCTTTCCCCTGCAGCGCGCGGAAGACTGGTATCTGCGCGGCGGCGCCAACATCGCCTGGCAAGGAAAAACGTCCGTGCCTGACGCGAGCGACGACGACATCGACCTGTCCGGCGTGGCGCGCATCCGTCCCGAGCTGGAACGTACCCTGAAGCCGGAAGAGTGGCGCAAGGTGGCCTTCATGCTGGCGCGGGGAGGGCGCTACCAGAGCTATGGCGAGATGTTCGGCCTGCGCCTGCCGCCGCCCGCGAACCCCAAGGCGCCGGCTGTTCCTGCACCCGTGACCGACGAATCGCCGTATCCGCAGGACTGGTCCACGCACCGTTACCTGAAACCGATGATGCTGTACAACGAGGGCCTCGGCGTGAGCAAGAACAGCTTGAGCGGCAAGCGTTTCCCTGGTACGCCCGCGTGGCGAGTGGCGGCGTTCGCCGATGGCACGCCCGTGCGCAAGGCCTATCCGGCCAGCGAATGGCCATTCGAACTGATCAGCTTTAAATCGGCGCTGCAAAACTCGTACAGCATCGGCGCGCGGCGCTTGCGCGGTATCCATCCGGACAACCCGGTCGCCGTGCACCCCGACGACGCGGCCCGTTTGAAGCTGCAAAATGGCGACGTGATTTACCTGGAAACGCCGGGTGGCAAGGCCAGGGCGACGGTGATGCTGCGCCACGGCGTGCAGCGCGGCGTGATCGCCATCGAACACGGTTTCGGCCACAAGGAGCACGGCGCGCGCGCCCACCGCATCGGCAAGTTGCGCCAGCCCGACGAACCGGCCATCGGCGCGGGCATTAACCTGAACGACCTGGGATTGACGGACCCTAGCCGCGGCGACAAGAACGTTTTTGTCGATCCCGTCTCGGGTACGGCGGTGCGGCAGGGGCTGCCGGCGCGGATTATTCGTTGAGAAGCAGGCTCGAACCTTTTACCCCAAGGTCGTAACGGCCGGGGTCAGACCCGGCGGGTCTGACCCCGGTTAAATTTCCCCACCAGCCATCAGCAGCCGGGCCACCTCGGCTGCTGAATGCAGGCCCAGTTTTTCCATCGTGTTATGGCGGTGCACCTGCACCGTCTTGTCGCTGATGCCCAGTTCGCGGGCAATGACTTTCGATGCTTTGCCTTCGGCCATCAGCAGCGCCACTTCGCGTTCGCGTGCCGTCAATGTCGCCAATGCTGCCTGTGCCGTATTTGTGCTGGCGGCGCTGCGGCTTTCTTCCACGCTGCGGGCCACGGCGCGCGAGACGGCGTCCAGCAGCACCTGGTCCTTGCATGGCTTTTCCAGAAAATCGCAGGCGCCTGCCTTCATCGTCTGCACGGCCATGGCCAGGTCGCCGTGGCCGCTGAGGAAAATCACTGGCAGCGCGATGGCGTGGCGTGATAGTTCCTGCTGCAGTTCCAGCCCGCTCATCAAAGGCATGCGCACGTCGAGCAGCAAGCAGCCGGGCGCATGGCCTTCATAGCGCTGCAGGAAATCGCGCGCCGACTCGAACGTTGCCACTTTCCATCCGGCTGAATCGAACAGATAGGCCAGCGAGCGGCGCATGGCCGCGTCGTCGTCGACGACAAAGATGATCGCATCGCTTTCATTCATGGTGTTTCCTCTTGGTTTTCCTTGTGCGCTTCCATAGCCGTATCTTCGGGCAGGCGGAACCAGACCGTCAAGCCTGGCGCATCGGCGTTGGCGTGCGCCGACAGGCTGCCGCCGAACGATTCGATGATGCTTTTGCTGAGCGACATGCCCAGTCCCAGGCCTTCGGCCTTGGTGGTAAAGAACGGTTCGAACAATCGCGCCATCTGCGCCGCTGGCAGGCCGCATCCCGCATCGCGCACGGCCACCGTGCAGGCGCCGTTTTCACGGTGCAGCAGCACGCCGATCGGATGCTGCGGATTGCCGTTTTCCACCTGCGCATCGAGCGCATTTTTCAGCAGATTGAGCAGCACCTGCTGTACTTGCTGCGGGTCGGCCAGCACGCGCAGCTCAAGATTGCTGCCGTCGTGGTTCCAGCTGATATGGGCGTGCGGGTGGGCCGCACGGAACAGCGATACGGCTTGCTCGACGGCGTCGGCCAGGACGAAGGCCGTGCTGTGCGCGGGACGTTTTTGCGCCATCGCGCGGATGTGGCGGATGATGGCGCCCGCGCGTTCGCTTTGCGTGGCGATTTCCTGCGCGCCGTCGAGCAGGGGCGCCGCGTCGAGCCGGCCCGCCGTGATGCGGCGCGCCATGCCGCGCGCGAAATTGCCGATGGCCGCCAGCGGCTGGTTCAATTCGTGCGCGATGGCGCTGGCCATTTCGCCCAGGATCGCCAGGCGTGCCGTGTGGTCGAGCGTGGCCTGGCGCTGGCGCGCCTGTTCTTCCAGCGCGCGCTGCTGGTGCTGGGCCGCGCGCAATTGCTCCGTGCGCCGGCTGACCAGGTATTCCACGCGCACCGTGTGCACGGCCCAGGCCACGAGCAGGGCCAGCACAAGCAGCATCCAGCCCCAGTAGCGACGCAGCGCCGTCTCGAACGTCAGCTTGTCCAGATAGGCGTAGGGGCCGATGTGCAAGTCGCGGAACAGTTCATCGACGATCTGGTAATCGCTGGGCACTGTCCAGCTGTAGCCTTCACCGGTGCGCGGCATGGCCAGCAGGGCCTGCGCCACTTTTTTCGCCAGCGCGGGCGGCGTCTGGCGCAGGGCCACGAAGGGCCAGTCCGGATACAGCCGCGACGAGCTGGCGCAGCGAAAGCCGGGTATCGGGCGCGTCGTGATCACGCGCAGTTCCTCGGCCCGCACTTCGCCGCGCGCCACCATCTGCTCGAGCAGGCAAGTGCGCACGATGCCCGCATCCATATGCCCGGACCTTACGGCGTCGACGATCTGCTGCGAGGGAAAGCCGCTGTAGCGCAGGCTGGCAAAATCGTGCGTGGGATCGATGCCCGCTTCGCGCAGTTCGCGCGCGGCGATCTGGTAGCCGCCAAAGGCGTCGGGCGCCACGGCCATCACATTCTTTCCCGCCAGGTCGGCCAGGTCATGCAGCGGCGACGCGCTGCGCACGACGATGGCCGAGCCGATGGCCTGGCGCGGCGAGTCCGTCCATGGCGATTCCAGGGTGGCGATGCGGCTGGCGCCGTCGCTGTGTTCGAGCGCTACATAGTGGCCGCTGCTGGTGATGGCGAAGGCGATCGCTTGCGATTGCACGGCGCGCGTCAGGCCCGCCTGGTCGTAGTCGGCCAGGATGAAACGGATGCCGGGAATGCTGGCCTGCAGATGGCGCGTAACGTACGACCAGTCCTGCTGCACGGCATCGCCGCCCTTGTAGGCGAGTACGCCTATTCTGACTTCCGGCAGCGCCGTGTCGGCATGCACTGGCGAGAACAGGATCGCCAGCGCCAGTACGGCAAGCCTGCGCACTAAAACATGCTGCGCTGCGCCGAACGCGCATCGCCGAACAGGTCCAGCAGCAGTTTCTTGATCGGTGCAGGCAGCGGCGCATCGGCGATTTTCGCGCCGTCGTACCAGACGTGCGTCGCTTCTCCTGCCAGCGCCAGACGGCGCGCCACGGTGATGCGGCAGGGGACGATGTGCAGCTTGTAGTGGGTGAAGACGTGGACGATGGGCAGCAGCCGTTCCTGCGATTCGATTTCGCCGAACGGCGCTACGGCGCGCGCCAGCGCATCCTGGTCGATGTCGCGCGGACAGTCCTCGCCGGCCAGCACGTGGCCATCGAGTTCGGGCAGGGACAGCAAGCCGCCCCAGATGCCCGAACCGGGACGCTGTTCCAGCAGCACCTGGCCATCGTCGATGATGACGAGCATGACGGCGTGTTTTTCCGGGCTGGTTTTCTTCGGTTTACGCACAGGTAAGTCTTTAACCCGATGGGTGGCGTAGGCCACGCAGCGGGGCTGCAGCGGGCAGCGGCCGCAATCGGGGCTGCTGCGCGTGCACAGGGTGGCGCCGAAGTCCATCAGGCCCTGCGTGTAGGCTTCGATGCCGGTTTCAGGCAGCAGCGCTTCGGCGCGGCGCCACATGGCTTCCTCGACCCGCTTTTCGCCGGGATAGGCGTCGATGCCAAACGTGCGCGCGAACACGCGCTTGACGTTGCCATCCATGATGGCAGCGCGCGTGCCGCTGGAAAACGCGGAGATGGCGGCGGCCGTCGAGCGGCCGATGCCGGGCAGGTCGGCCAGCAGGGCCGGGTCGCTGGGGAACACGCCGTCGTATTCGGCCACCACGCGCTGCGCGCACTTGTGCAGGTTGCGCGCCCGCGTGTAGTAGCCTAGGCCGCTCCACTGCGCCATCACGTCTTCGACGGGCGCGCTAGCGAGGTCGCGCAGGGTGGGGAAACGTTCGAGGAAGCGCGCGTAGTAGCCGAGGACGGCGGTGACCTGCGTTTGCTGCAGCATGATTTCGGACAGCCAGATCAGGTAGGCATCACGCGTGTTTTGCCAGGGCAGCGCGTGGCGGCCATGCTGCTTTTGCCAGGCGATGACGGTGGCGGAAAAAGTCGGGTCGACATAATCTTCAAAAGGTGCCGTGCCCATGGCGGGCGAGAGCGGATGCAGCAAACGTTTCATGCAGGATTCCAGTGTTCTGTTGTCTATGTTGCGCTGGCCGCGCGCAAAGTGGCCAGCAATTGCGCCAGCTGCGCCTTGTCGCGTTCGAGCGCCGCCAGGCTGGCTTCGAAGCCGGCGATTTTCTGTTCCAGGCTGCCCGTCGCGTCGTGGATGCGCTGGATCGAGGCGAAGCGCAGTTTCAGCTGTTCCTTGTACTCGACGATCTGCGCTTCGAGCGGCGCCATGATGACTTTCAGCCAGGCGCTGGCGTCGTCATTGGCGTTGGTGAAACTGCGGCGCACGCGCGAGGCGATGGTGTCGAAGAATTTTTCCATCAGCACGACGCGGCTGGTGGTGAGCAGGGTCGCCGTGCCGAACTGCTTATGGTAGACGGCTTCGATGTCGGCGATCTCCTGGCGGTAGCGGACCAGCGAAAACGGCATCGGCAAGGCCAGCGCCAGGCCATGTTCGGAGGCGAATTTGCGGTACATCACGTTCATCATTTCCGTGATCTCGGCCGTCTTGCCTTCCGAGCGGTCCAGGTTGCTGGCGATGCGCTCGAAATACTGGCGTACGGCTTCGCGCAAGCCCGTGAAAAAGCGGCTGCGCTGCATGGCGGCGCGCACGCCGTCGATATCGTCGCGCACGATGTCCATGCCCAGGCTCGTGTACAGCTCCGTCGACAGGCGGGTAAACACGGCGCGCGTCGCCTGCAGCTTGAACAGGCTGCTGTCGAACTCCTTCTTCTCGATATCGATGCGCCGCATCATGTGCGCGATCACGCTCTGGTTCTTGCCGCGCAGGCTGTGCAGTTCGTGCAGCTGCTCGGCGATGCCGCGCGCGCGGGCCGCCGCCTGCACCTGCTGCGCCGCCTCGATGGCGTCCAGGTCGAACGCCAGCTGGCGCCGGATGATGTCCTTGCGCGCGGGGATCAGCTCCTCGAACAGGGCCGTCTCCAGCGGCAGCAAGCGGCTCTTTTCCAGGAGCGCCGCATCGTCGTTGATCTTGCCCACGAGGGCCTTTTGCGCCGAGACGGGAAACACCTGGCTCGCGTCGAGTGTCAACAGATGCGCCACGCTGGCCTGCTGGCGTTCGATCGCCTGCGCCACCTCGGCATCGCCGCGCAATTCGTCCCACATGCTGTCGATCTTGTTGAGCACCACCAGGCGCCCCGCACCGGCGCCGATATGGTTGCGCCATACCTCGATATCGCTGCGCGTGACGCCCGTGTCGGCTGCCAGGATGAACAGCACCGCGTGCGCATTCGGGATCAGGTTCAGGGTCAGTTCAGGTTCCGTGCCGATGGCGTTCAGGCCCGGCGTGTCGAGGATCACCAGGCCCTGTTTCAGCAGCGGATGGGGGAAGTTGATGATGGCGTGGCGCCACATGGAGATTTCCACCTGGCCGTCCTCGTCGAGCATGGCGGGGGCATCCGCGTCGTCGGCGTCGTACAGGCCGTAGCGCGCCGCTTCCTCGACGCTGACTTTTTTCGTCAGGCTGACCTGGCGGATCGCTTCCTGCATGTCGCCGCCCGCCTCGATGTTCAGGGGCAGGACGGTCCAGGCGGCGGGCAGGTCGCGGTAGTCGCTGGTCGACAGGTTCTGCGCGCGCGTCTCGATGGGCAGCAGCCGGATCGATGGCGGCCAGGCCGCGTCGTACAGCAGCTCGGTGGGGCACATGGTGGTGCGGCCCGCGCCCGATGGCAGAATGCGCTGGCCGTAGCCGGCAAAGAAGATGGCGTTGATCAGCTCGGATTTGCCGCGCGAGAATTCCGCCACGAAGGCGACGGATAAACGGTCATCGAGCAGGCGGGAACCACAGCGCGCCAGGCGCAGCGCGGAGGCGCCGTCGACCAGGCCTGCCGCGCTGGCGGCTTGCCGGTATGCCTGCAAGGCGGCCTGCACGTCCTGCCGCCATGCGCTGTACTGTTCCAGGTCTCTGACCATCTGCTCCCCTTTACCCATGACTTACTTTTGACAGTTCACGCAGTAGAACGTGGAACGCTGTCCCTGCACGATCTGGCGTATCGGCGCGCCGCACACGCGGCAGGGCTTGCCCGCGCGGTTGTACGTGAAATACGTCTGCTGGAAGTAGCCGGACTGGCCGTTCACGCCGATGAAGTCGCGCAGGGTGCTGCCGCCTTGCACGATGGCTTCGGCCAGCACGTCGCGGATCGCTTGCGCCAGTTTCTCATAGCGGGCCAGCCCGATGCGCCGCGCTGGCGTCTTCGGGTTGATCCCCGCGCGGAACAGGCTTTCGGAACAATAGATATTGCCCACGCCGACGACGATGTCGCCCGCCATCAGCACCTGCTTGATGTTGGTGCCCTTGTTGCGCGTTTTTTCGAACAGCAGCTGGCCCGTGAAGCCGCCTTCCAGCGGTTCCGTGCCCAGGCCGCGCAGCAGCGCGTGGCCGTCCAGCGGGCCGTCGGCCTCGTCGTGCCACAGCACGGCGCCGAAGCGGCGCGGATCCGTCATGCGCAGCACCTGGCTGCCGCCGTCCGCGTCTTCCACGACGAGGTCGAAATGGTCGTGCTTTTGCGCTTCCGTCCCCGTCGGCAGCACGCGCAAATGGCCCGACATGCCCAGGTGGATGATCAGGGTGCCGTGGCGGAAGTGGATCAGCAGGTATTTGCCGCGCCGACCCGTCAGGCCGATGGTTTGCCCCGACAATTGTTCGCCCAGAGCAGGGGGGAAGGGCCAGCGCAAGCCGTCGCGGCGCAGCACGACGGAGCGCACGGCGCGCCCTTCGAGGTGGGGCGCGACACCGCGCCGTGTGACTTCGACTTCTGGCAATTCTGGCATAGGGCTCGAATGGTTGAAAACCGGGTAAAAAAACAGGAGGCTTGCAGGCCGAGGACTGGCCCTGGCAAGCTACGCCGCCACGACGTATATATTTCGTTACATACGTGAAGTACGCGATAGCCGCGTTGGGCGTAGAATCAAACTTTGCCGTTTAGCCAGGATCAGCCTTTGAAAAACGCTTTCGCCATTGTAACCTTGTCCGCCCTGATGGCCACGCATGCCATGGCACAGACGCCTGTCGCCCCTGCCGATGCCGCGGCCAGCCCCTCTGCGTCCGCGCCCGCCGCGCCGCAGGAGGAGGGCGCCGAGTCCAAGGTGGACGCCAAGGCGGACGGCTTGCCCAAGGTCGAATTGAGCAGCGACCTGCTGTACAAGCTGACCCGCGCAGAAATGGAATTCAAGAGCGGCCAGTGGCAAGGGCCGTACGTGACGATGATGGTGGCAGCGCAGCAGACGCGCGACCCGCGCCTGGCGCGCCGCGCTTCCGAAATGGCGCTGGCCGCCAAGCAGGGCAGCGAAGCGCTGGCGGCCATCCGCCTGTGGCGCGAGCTGGCGCCCGACTCGGACGAGGCAACGCAATTCTTCCTCGGCTTCGTCGTCCTGACCGACAAGATCGAGGAAGCGGAACCGATCTTCGCCGAACGCCTGGCCAATGCGCCGGGTGGCGCGCGTGGCGTGGCCCTGTTCCAGATGCAGCAGATTTTGTCGCGCTCGAATGACAAGCTGTATGCCTATTCGATGATGACGCGCCTGGTGCAGCCTTACCTGGACATGTTCGAAGCGCACCTGGTGCTGGCGCAGGGCGCCTTGTCGCTTGGCGAGCGTGACCGCGCCATCCGTGAAGCGAACAAGGCGCTGGCCATCAAGCCGAACTCCGAACTGGCCGCGCTGACCCTGGCGCAGGTGACGGGCGAACCCGAGGCGGCAAACAAGGTGCTGGCCACGTTCCTGCAAAAGAATCCGGACGCCGTCGAAGTGCGCGGCGCGTATGCGCGCCTGCTGGTCGAGCAAAAGCAGCTGGAGCCGGCGCGCGAACAGTTCCTGCTGCTGCTGAAAAGCCAGCCCGATAACGTGGGCGGCCTGTACGCGCTCGGCATCGTGGCGCTGCAGCTGGAAGACACCAAGGGCGCGGAGCAGTACTTCAAGCGCTTCCTGGCCGTGCTGGAAAAAAATCCTGGCGATACGCGCGATCCGTTCAAGGCCCTGATGATACTGTCGCAGATCGCCGAGACGCGTGGCGACACGGCCGGCGCCATCGCCTGGCTGGACAAGGTCGACAACAGCGCGTCGGCCGGCTATGTCGAGGCGCGCTTGCGCCGCGCCCAGCTGATCGCCCGTGGCGGCAATCTTGATGCGGCGCGCAAGGCGCTGACGGAAATCGAAACGGACGATCCGGCTAGCCAGGCGCAGGTGCTGCTGGTCGACGCGCAATTCCTGCGCGACGCCGGCTACGTGCAAAGCGCGTACACGGTGATGGAAAACGCCTTGCTGCGCTTCCCCGACAATCCGGAACTGCTGTACGACTACGCCTTGCTGGCCGAGCGCCTGGATAAATTCGAGCTGATGGAAGCGAGCCTGCGCCGCGTGATGGCGCTGGCGCCCGACAACCAGCACGCGTACAACGCGCTCGGTTATTCGCTGGCCGAACGGGGCCTGCGTCTGGAAGAAGCCCATGCGCTGATCGAGAAAGCCTTGCAGATGGCGCCCGGCGACCCCTTCATCATGGACAGCATGGGCTGGGTACAATTCCGCATGGGTAACCTGGCCGCTGCGGAAAACGCGTTGCGCCGCGCCTATGCCGTGCGCAGCGACCCGGAAATCGCCGTCCACCTGGGCGAAGTGCTATGGCAGAAGGGCGACAAGGCCGAAGCGCAAAAGCTGTGGCGCGAGGCGCAAAGCAAGGACCCGAAAAACGATGCGCTGAAAAGTACGCTGGCGCGCTTGAATGTCAGTTTGTGAGCGAATCGATTAACTAAAATATCAGACCAGCGCCATGGGTCTGACCCTTCATAATTCCCATGTCAAAAAACCTCTTTGCTCTCACGCTCCTTTGCCTGTCCCTCTCGGCCTGTTCGACCCTGACTTCCCCCTTTTCGTCCGGCGCCGCGCCATCCGCTCAAACCGTCGCCCCCTACCGCGAACAGGTCGAGCTGACGGGCCGCCTGAACGTCGTGTACCAGAAGGATGACAAGCCCGAATCGGCCACCGTCAATTTCAACTGGCAGCAGACGGCGCAGCGCACGGACGTGACCTTGTATTCGCCCGTCGGCAGCACCCTGGCGACGATTGCCGTCACGCCGCAGCAAGCCGTGTTGACGCAAAGCGGCAAGGCGCCGCGCAGCGCACCCGATGTCGATGCTCTGAGCGCGCAGATGCTGGGCTGGTCCTTGCCCGTGTCGGGCTTGCGCGACTGGCTGCAAGGCCATGCCGTGGGTGCCGATGGCAAGCGCTTCGTCGCTTCGCCGGCCAACGACAGCGTCACCACGAAAGACGGCTGGCGCTTGCGCTATGTGTCGTGGCAAGATGCGGCCGACAATACATCGGGCGCCTTGCCCCAACCGCGGCGTATCGATGCCGAACGCAATGCCAGCGCGCAGGCCGATGCCGTCTCGCTGCGCATCGTGCTCGATGCTCCATCGGCTCAAGCACAATGACGTTGACTACCCTGAATAACTGCCCGGCCCCGGCCAAGCTGAACCTCTTTTTGCACGTCAACGGCCGCCGCGCCGATGGCTACCATCTGCTGCAGACGGTGTTCCAGTTGCTCGACCATGGCGACACCCTGCACTTCACGCTGCGCGACGACACGGCGATCCGCCGCGTGACGGAACTGGCCGGCGTGCCGCAAGAGCAAGACCTGATCATCCGCGCCGCGACACTGCTGCAGGCCGAAGTGCTGCGCCGCACGGGCGCCTTGCCGCGCGGCGTCGATATCGCCATCGACAAGGTGCTGCCCATGGGTGGCGGCCTCGGTGGCGGTTCTTCCGACGCGGCCACGGCCCTGATGGCCTTGAACCGCCTGTGGCAGGCGGGTTTGAGCCGCGAGGAATTGATGGCGCTGGGCTTGCCGCTGGGCGCCGACATCCCGTTTTTCATCTTTGGCGAGAATGCCTTTGCCGAAGGCGTGGGCGAAGCTTTGCAGCCCGTCGCCACGCCCGAGTGCTGGTATGTCGTGATCGAGCCTGGCGTGCAAGTGCCGACCGCCGCAATTTTTTGCGCGGAAGGCTTGACGAGAAATACCGAACCCGTCACAATAGCGGACTTTTCCAGGTACCTCGCAGAAGGAAACGATGCGGGCGGGTTTGGTAAGAATGATTTACAGCAAGTGGCATGCAGTCTTTTCAAGCCGGTAGCAGATGCGGTAGAATGGCTGAGTGCTTACGGTGAGGCCAGGATGACTGGCTCCGGTGCTTGTGTGTTTAGTGCGTTTGGCAGTCAGGAAGAAGCGGATGCGGTGCTCAGCAATGTGCCACCAGTCTGGATCGCCTGGAAGGCAAAAGCGCTGAATTATCACCCAATGCTCACCATGTTGTAGAGAGTAAAAAAAGATTTTGCTTAGCGTCAAATAGTCGGTATAATACTGGCCAACATGACGGCAAGCAGTCAGTAACGTAGGGGAATCGCCAAGCTGGTTAAGGCACTGGATTTTGATTCCAGCATGCGAAGGTTCGAATCCTTCTTCCCCTGCCACAATTTCACCGTAGTCTGTCGATGCGAAGTTGGCGTCCAGTACGGGAAAAAGCAGATGTGCCGCCACGCGGCATATTCTAAACATGACTGACCGGGCCTATGCCCGGTTAGTGCTTTTCAAGACTTCTATATCACCTCTTGGGACTCCCATGGCTTACGAAAACCTGATGGTTTTTACCGGCAACGCGAATCCAGCGTTGGCAGAGGGGGTCGCAAAAAACCTCGGCATCCCTCTCGGTAAAGCAAACGTTTCGAAATTCTCCGACGGCGAAGTAATGGTCGAGATTAACGAAAACGTACGCGGCAAGGATGTTTTTGTTTTGCAATCCACCTGTGCTCCAACCAACGACAGCCTGATGGAAATCATGCTGATGGTTGATGCCTTGAAACGTGCTTCCGCTGGCCGCATCACCGCCGCGATTCCTTACTTCGGCTACGCCCGCCAAGACCGTCGTCCACGCTCCGCGCGTGTGGCGATTTCGGCCAAGGTGGTGGCGAACATGCTGGAAGAAGCCGGTGTCGAGCGCGTCCTGATCATGGACTTGCACGCTGACCAGATTCAAGGTTTCTTCGATATCCCAGTCGACAATATTTACGCTTCGCCAATTTTGCTGGGCGACCTGCAAAAGAAAAACTACCAGGATCTGCTGGTGGTGTCACCGGACGTCGGCGGTGTGGTACGTGCGCGCGCCCTGGCAAAACGCCTGGGCTGCGACCTGGCCATCATCGACAAGCGTCGTCCAAAAGCGAACGTGTCCGAAGTGATGAACATCATCGGTGAAGTCGAAGGCCGCAACTGCGTGATCATGGATGATATGGTCGACACGGCAGGCACCTTGACCAAGGCTGCCGAAGTGCTCAAAGAGCGCGGCGCGAAAAAAGTCGTGGCGTATTGCACGCACGCGGTGCTGTCGGGCCCGGCGATCGACCGTATTTCGGCCTCGCCACTCGATGAGCTGGTCGTGACCGATACGATCCCCCTGTCCGAAGCGGCCCTGGCCTGCGGCAAGATCCGTCAATTGACGTGCGCGCCGCTGCTGGCCGAGACGTTCAAACGCATCATCAAGGGTGACTCCGTCATCTCGCTGTTCATCGACTGATTCGATCAGCAGTAACAGACGTAATGCCTGCGGCGCGACCGGCTTTTTGCCTGTTGCGCCGCAGTGTTTTAATTTTCGGGGTGTTTTGCACCCCATTTCCGAGGATTCCTGGTCGCGGGCATCCTCATAACACAAGGCGCAAGCCTTGTTCTTCTTGGAGTTTCACATGAAAGTTATCGCATTTAAACGCGAATTGCAAGGTTCCGGAGCGAGCCGCCGCCTGCGCATTTCCGGCCAAACCCCTGGTATCGTCTACGGTGGCGCTGAAGCCCCTGTGCTGATCTCGCTGGATCACAACGCCCTGTACCACGCGTTGAAAAAAGAAGTGTTCCACTCGTCGATCCTGGATCTGGAAATCGACGGCGTTTCCCAGCAAGTTCTGCTGCGCGACTTCCAAGTCCACGCATACAAACAACTGGTTCTGCACGCTGACTTCCAGCGCGTTGACGCTAAGCAAGCTATCCACGTGAAAGTGGCGCTGCACTTCGTAAACGCTGACGTTTCCCCAGCAGTCAAACTGCACGGCGCGACCATCAGCCACGTAGCCAACGAAATCGAAGTTTCGTGCCTGCCAGGCCAACTGCCAGAATTCATCAACGTTGACCTGTCGAACATCGACGTCGGTCACTCGCTGCACGTAGGCGACCTGGTCCTGCCAGCTGGCGTGACCGCTGTCACCCACGGCGCCAACCTGACCATCGCTACCGCTTCGGTACCGGCTGGCCACGTTGCTGCTGAAGCCGCTGCTGCTGAAGTTGTTGCTGACAAGAAGTAATTTTGCCGCCGCAGCAATGCGGTAGTCGCAAGGAAAAACCCGCCAGGTTCGCCGCGCGGGTTTTTTTCTGCCTGTTTTCACCGATAATGCTTTCTTTTACATTGCAGACACAGCCATGCCCATACGCCTGATCGTCGGCCTCGGCAACCCGGGACCCGAATACGAACAAACCCGCCACAATGCCGGCTTCTGGCTGGTGGACAATCTTGCCAACAGCTTGCCCGGCACGCGCTTGCAGCGCGATTCGCGCTACAACGCCATGCTGGCCAAGACCTCCATAGGTGGCAACGAAGTCTGGCTGCTCGAACCGCTGACCTTCATGAACCGCTCGGGCCAGTCCGTGGGCGCGCTGGCGCGCTTCTTCAAGATCGCCGCCGATGACGTGCTGGTCGTGCACGACGAACTCGATCTGATGCCCGGCATCGCGCGCCTGAAAAAGGGCGGCTCAGCCGGTGGCCACAATGGCTTGAAAGACATCACGGCCGCGCTGGGCACGCAGGATTACTGGCGCTTGCGCCTGGGCATCGGCCATCCGCGCACCCTGAGCCTGCAGCAGCAGGTGGCCGACTTCGTGCTGCACCGCCCGCGCCGCGAAGACCAGGAACTGATCGAGCAAGCGATCGATAAATCCTTGCAGGTGATGCCGCAGATCGTCGAAGGCAAGTTCGAAGCGGCCACCATGAAGCTGCATACGGCCTAGTTATTTTCCTGCCTGGCCGAAGCCGGCCATGATGGTTTTCGCCATCTGCTGCTGGCTGGCCTGGGCGCTGCTGCCTTCGCCCGCGTTGGCGGCGATCAACAAGCCGTCGCCGCTGCCGGGCGCCAGCGCGATCAGCGCGTGCCAGTAGCCGTTCGAGCCAAGGTGGGTGAGCACACGCTGCGGCGCTTGCGGTGGAAAATGCATCACGCCCCAGCCCAGGGCCGCATTCGTGTCGCCCTGCGCCGTGTGCAGCAACACATACGTTTCCCGTTTCAGCAGCTTGCCCTTGCCTTGTTCGCCGTGCAGTTGATCAAGCGCAAACTTGGCCCAGTCTTGCATGCTCAGGTGAATCTCCCCATCGGGCGCCATCATCAGCGGATTGCTGGCCATCAAGCCGGCGATCGGCTTGCCTTCCTTATGCCCCAGATTCTGTCCGCGCACGGTGGGGCCGAACGCGGCCCGCATGCCCAGCGGGCCGAACACTTCGGCCTGCATCAATTCCTCATACGTCTTGCCCGTGGCCTGTTCCGCGATGGCGGCGGCGATCATGGCGCCGCTGTTCGAGTAGTGCGATTCGCCGCGCGGCGCGGCCACTGGCGCGTCGGCCAGCGCGCGCTGCGCGTACTCCTGGCGCAGCAGCGGCAAGGGGCGCGTGTCCGCGTAGGTGGAATTGATCCACGCCTCGTCGGGATTGGGCGGCAGGCCGGCGCGGTGCGACAGCAGATCCATCAGGTTGACGTCGCGGTACTCGGCGCGCATGCCGCCAGCCAGCGCGGGCAGCATGCGCGACAGCGGCGCGTCCCATGACAGCACGCCCCGTTCCACCAGCCGCGCGATCAGGGTCACCGTCATGGCCTTGCCGTCCGAGCCGATATTCCACACATCATCGGCGCGCACGGCATCGTGGCCATCATTGGCGCGCACGCCAGCTTGCGCCTGCGCATCGATCTTGCCGTCGCGGATCACGAGTATGGCCATGGCCGGCACGCTCTTGTCGGCCAGCGCCTGCTGCAACATGGCGTTCACGTCATGGGCGCGGGCGGCGCCGCTGAGCAAAAAGGCGGTGCTGCAAACGAGCGAGGCAAGCAGGGTTTTCATGGTGTCTCCAGTCGATAGGGGTGGGCGAACATGTTAAAATGGTCGCAAAACATGATCTAATTATTGTTTTACGATAATTTATTCTAACGGCACTAGCCGCTTTCGTATACTTTTCTTTTAACTATGAAAAAAAATCAGACGGCGCCCGCGGCGCTGAGCCGGCGCGTGCGCTACGGCGTTTCGGGATTCTTTGTCTTGTACCTGCTGCTGACGGTGCTGGGCTGGCTGGCGCCCGCGCCGGCCGTGCAGGGAGCCGTCGGCAACGCCGGCATGTATGAGCTGTTGCTGCAATTGCAGAGCCAGACATTCGAGCGCCTGGCCGCCATGCCCTTGTGGCAGCGGGGACTGGGCCTGGCGCTGGCCTTGCCGGCCTTGTGCGTGCTGGGTGACGCCGTGCGCCAGCTGGCCGCGGTCTTGCGCCAGTTCGAGCAGGGCGTGTTTTTTACGCCGCAGGTAGCGCGGCACTTTCGCCGTTTCGCCGGCGGCTTGCTGCTGGGGACGGTGCTGACTTTGCTGGAACCGACCGTGCGCGGCATGCTGTTCGGCTTGCTGGAAGAGGGGACGAGCCAGTTGCGTCTGGTCATCGACATCACGGGCGGCGACCTGTGGACCTTGCTGCTGTGTTCCGTTTTCTTTGCGCTGGCGCAAATCCTCCATGAAGGCCAGCGATTGGCCGATGAAAACAGCGGGTTCATCTGATGGGTATCGTCGTGCGCCTCGACCTGGTACTGGCCAGGAAAAAAGTGAAATCGAAGGAACTGGCCGCCTTCATCGGCATCACGGAACAGAATTTGTCTCTCTTGAAATCGGGCAAGGTGCGCGGCGTGCGTTTCGATACCCTGTCGAAGATTTGCGAAATGCTCGAATGCCAGCCCGGCGACATCCTGGAATTCGATGCGTCGCAGCCGGACGACGGGGATGGCGGCAGTTAGCGGCACAGAGGGCGGTTTTTTTGAAGAGTTGGGTGCATAGAGGTACAATTGACCCTTACGAGCATTAATACAGCAAGATTATCCAGAAAACGCCGGTACAGGCCGTTTTTGCACCAGCCGCTTGCCGGCAAAATTGATTAATTAAAGGTTTTCCATGAGTCTCCAATGCGGTATCGTCGGCTTGCCGAACGTCGGCAAGTCCACCCTGTTCAATGCACTGACGAAAGCCGGCATCCCGGCTGAAAACTATCCGTTCTGCACCATCGAGCCGAACGTCGGCGTCGTCGAAGTGCCGGATCCGCGCATGGATGCGCTGGCCGCCATCGTCAAGCCGGAACGCATGGTCAACGCCATCGTGGAATTCGTCGACATCGCCGGCCTGGTGGCTGGTGCATCGAAGGGCGAGGGCCTGGGCAACCAGTTCCTGTCGCACATCCGCGAAACGGACGCCATCGTCAACGTCGTGCGCTGCTTCGAAGATGACAACGTCATCCACGTGGCTGGCAAGATCAACCCGCTCGACGATATCGAAGTCATCCAGACCGAACTGGCGCTGGCCGACATGGGCACCGTGGAAAAAGCGATCCACCGCGAAAACAAGAAAGCCCGCTCGGGCGACAAGGACGCGGCCAAGCTGCTGGCCATCATGGAACGCATGATGCCTTACCTGAACGACGCCAAGCCCGTGCGCGCCATGGGCCTGGACGCGGACGAAATGGAACTGATCAAGCCGCTGTGCCTGATCACGGCCAAGCCCGCCATGTTCGTGGCCAACGTGTCCGATTCGGGCTTCACGGACAACCCGCTGCTGGACCAGCTGACGGCCTATGCGCAATCGCAAAACGCCCCCATCGTCGCCATCTGCGCGGCGCTGGAAGCGGAAATCGCCGACCTGGACGACGCCGACAAGGGCGCTTTCCTGGCCGACATGGGCATGGAAGAGCCAGGCCTGGACCGTCTGATCCGCGCCGGCTACAAACTGCTGGGCCTGCAAACCTACTTCACGGCAGGCGTGAAGGAAGTGCGCGCGTGGACCGTCCCTGTGGGCGCCACGGCACCGCAAGCGGCCGGCGTGATCCACACCGACTTCGAACGCGGCTTCATCCGCGCGCAAACCATCGCCTATGATGACTTCATCGCCTACAAAGGCGAAGCGGGCGCCAAGGAAGCGGGCAAGATGCGCGCCGAGGGCAAGGAATACGTGGTCAAGGATGGCGACGTGCTGAACTTCCTGTTCAACGTCTAATCCCGACCCGCTCCCGTACGGAACCGCCACGAACCCTGCAAGTCATTGATTTGCAGGGTTTTTTATTGCCCGGATGGCCCAGCGGGCGCGGGATATGGTTGCGGCTGTCCTGTTTTTCACTATATAATGAGAATAATTCTCATTTATAATCCAATGCGCCTGTTCTTGCCGGCCGTTGGCGACAGGAAGGGTATCGTGAGCACCGCCGAGTTAGCGCTTCAGCAGCAAGTCAGCAGTCTGTACACCGACCACCATCACTGGCTGCGTGGCTTGCTGCGCCGTAAACTCGGCAATGCCTTCGATGCGGCCGACCTGGCGCATGACGTGTACCTGCACCTGATGAAGACGGGCAGGGTGCCTCCGGCCGGGGAGTCGCGCCGCCACCTGACGCAGATCGCCAACGGCATGGTCATCGACCTGTACCGCCGCCGCCAGATCGAGGCCGCCTACCTGGAAGTGCTGGCCTTGGTGCCCGAAGCGCTGGCGCCGTCCGAGGAAGAGCGCGCGCTGGTGATCGAGGCGCTGACGGAAATCGACGCGGTGCTGCACCAGCTGCCCGCCAAGGCACGCAAGGCCTTGTTGCTGTGCAAACTCGATGGCCTGAGCTACCGCGACATCGCCACCGAATTGCAGGTGTCCGTTTCGTCCGTCGAAAAATACATCGCCGCCGGTCTGCTGGCCTGCTACCAGGCCATGCACGCCCAAGGCGCCTGAACCATGGATGTGGTGATTGCACCGGCCATCGTGCAGCAGGCGGCCCAATGGATGGCGCGCCTGTGGTCCGATGACGCCAGCGACGAAGACCGGGCTGCCTGTGCCCGCTGGTGCGCAGCCCATCCGCACCACGCCATCGCCTGGCAGCGTTTGCAGGCGTTCGAGGGCAAGCTGCACAGCGTGCCGCGCGATGCGGCCCGGCACGCGCTGCGCGAACCGGCGCCAGCCGCCTACCTGAACCGCCGCCGTGCCCTGAAACTGCTGGCCGTGCTGCTGCCCGTGGGCGGCATGGCCTACATGCTGCGCGGCACGGATGCGTGGCAAGTGGCCACGGCAGGGCATGGCACGGCCACGGGCGAGATCCGCGAGATGACCTTGCCGGACGGCACGCGCGTGATGCTCGCTTCCGCTTCCGCCATCGATGTGCGCTTCGATGCCAGCGAGCGCTTGCTGATCCTGCGCAGCGGCGAAATCCTCGTCACGACGGCGCACGATCCCGATCCGGCCCAGCGGCCTTTCCGCGTGCAGGGCCGCCATGGCACGGTGCAGGCGCTGGGCACGCGTTTTACTTTACGCCAGGACGAATACACGTCGCGCGTGGCCGTCTTCGAGGGCGCCGTCGAAGTGCGCCTCGCGCATGCGCCGGGCCGCCCCGTGCGCATCGACACGGGCCAGGGCGCCGTCTACTCGGCCGACATCGTGCAGTCTGGCGCACCCGCGTCCGCCAGCGCCGCGGCCTGGGCCAAGGGCGTGCTGGTGGCCGACAACATGCGCCTCGATGAGCTGCTTGCGGAACTGGCCCGCTACCGTCCCGGCCTGCTGCGCTGCGACCCTGCCGTGGCCAGCCTCACCGTCAACGGCGTGTTTTCCTTGCGCGACACGGACCGCGCGCTGCACAACCTGGCGCTGGCCTTGCCCGTGCAGATCGTTGCGCGCACGCGCTACTGGGTGACCGTCCAGGCCGCTGCCTGACAATTTCGCGGACCCGATTGAGGGTTTTGCATTCTCGTTCGGGATATAGGGTGAGAGCCACCCTTATCCATTGAACTTATGCACGCTTTTTCCCGTTTTTCCCATGAGTAGCCACAGCAGCCAGGCCGGCCCGATCAGCCGGATACTGCAGCCCATCCGCGGGCGCCTGATCGCCGCCGCCGTGCTGGCCGGTATGGGTTCCATGCTGACCCTGGTACCGCTGGCCGGTATTGCGCACATCGCCAGCATCGCCCTGGCCCCTGCGGCCACGCAGCTTGGCATCTGGCCCACCATTCTCGCCAGCGTCGCCTGCCTGTTTGCCGGCATGGCCCTGATCACGCTGGGCGAGCTGGCCGCGCATCTGGCCGACAACCGCCTCACCCATCAATTGCGCCTGCAAGCCATGCAGCGCCTGGGGCAGGTGCCGCTGGGCTGGTTCACCAGCCGTGCCTCGGGCGAGGTCAAGCAGGCGATGCAGGACGATATCAATACCCTGCACAGCCTCACCGCGCACTTTTATACGACGACGGGACGCGCCGTGGGCGCCATCGCCATCTCCGTCATTTACTTGTTCGCCATGGACTGGCGCCTGGCCCTCGTCGCCATCCTGCCATTTCCCGGCTTCTTCCTGTTCTTCGGCCGCGCCATGAAGGCCAGTGGCGGCAATATGGAGCAATTTGTCGCCGGCATGGGGCGCATCAACAATGCCGTGGTGGAATTCGTCAACGGCATCCCCGTGGTCAAGGCCTTTGGCGCCACGGGACGTGCGCACGGCAGCTACCGCGCCGCCGTCGATGCGTTTGCCGAGGCGTTTGCCGCGTTTACGCGCCCCCTGGTTGGCTCCATGGCGAATGCCAATGCGCTGATCGCGCCCGTCGCCGTGCTGGGCGTGGTGGTGCTCGCCGGTACCGTGTTCGTGGCGCTGGAGGCGATGGCACCCGTCGATATCCTGCCGTTCGCCCTGGTGGCGCCCGGCATTTCCGCACCGATGCTGTTGCTGCATTACCTCACGCATGACCTCAACAATGCCACGGGCGCGGCCCAGCGCGTGCAAGCCTTGCTCGACACGCCCGTGCTGGCGCAGCCGGCGCCAGGCCAGCAGCAGTTGCCAGTCGGTACCGAGATTCGCATGGAAAATGTGGGCTATGCCTACGATGGGCAGAACAAGGTGCTGTCGGACATCACGCTGACTTTGCAGCCCGGCACGGTGACGGCCATCGTCGGCGCTTCCGGCTCCGGCAAGTCGACCCTGGCGCGGCTGCTGCTGCGCTTTTTCGACCCGACCGAGGGGCGCATCACCTTGGGCGGCGCCGACCTGCGGCACATCGCCACGCCCGAGCTCTACCGGCGCATCGGTTTCGTGCTGCAGGAAGTGCGATTGATCCACGCCAGCGTGCGCGAGAACATTGCGCTGGGTCGTCCATCGGCCAGCACGCACGAGATCGAAGAGGCGGCGCGCCTGGCGAACATTCACGAGCGCATCCTGGCCTTGCCGCGCGGCTACGATTCCGTGGTGGGCGAGGATGCGCAGCTGTCCGGCGGCGAGTTGCAGCGCGTGAGCATCGCCCGCGCCGTGCTGCTCGATCCATCCGTGCTGGTGCTCGATGAAGCGACGGCCGCAGCCGACGCGGAAAACGAAGTGGCGATCCAGGATGCGCTGTCGCGCTTTGCTCAAGGCCGCACCCTGCTGGTGATCGCGCACCGGCTCGACACGGTCATGCATGCAGACAATATCGTCGTCGTCGAGAACGGCGCCATCGCCGAGCAGGGCAGCCATGCCGGCTTGCTCGCCCACCAGGGCCGTTATGCGCAACTATGGGCGCTGGGCGGCTATCAGGATTCTCAGGAAGATGCGGTGCTCCCATGCTGAAAACGTTTATTCAACTGCTGGGCGATGATGCGCCCGTGTTCCGCCGCTATTGCGCCATGGCGCTCGCGTATGGCGTGCTCAGCGGACTGACGATCACGGCGCTGGTATTGGCTCTGGGCCGGCTGCTGGCCGGCGATGCGGGCGGCGCGGCCCTGTGGCTGATCGTGCTGCTGGCCGGGCTGGTCGCTTGCTGGGCCTGGCGGCGCCAGGTGGAGAAAGCGGGCGTGCGCGTGGGCGTGACGGTCTTGCAAGGGGCGCGCCAGCGCCTGGGCGACCACGTGGCGCGCCTGCCCGTCGGCTGGTTTACGCCGGAGAATACGGCGAAGCTGGGCCACGTCATCACGCAAGGCATGATGAACGTCGCGCAGCTGCCTGCCCACGTGCTCACGCCCGTGATTTGCGGCGCCGTCACGCCCGTGGTCTTGCTGGCCGCGCTGTTTGCGCTGCATTGGCAGCTGGGCGTGATCGCGCTGCTGGCGCTGCCCCTGCTGGCCGGCGCCTTGCGGCTCACGGCGCACCTGGGCCAGCGCGCCGACGATGCCTACCACCATCATTTTGCCCAGACCAGCCAGCGCCTTGTGGAGTTTGCGCAAGCGCAATCGGTGCTGCGCGCCTTCAATGGTAACGGCGGTGGCGCAGCTGACGGCGGCACGCGTTTCCTGCAACAAGCCATCGACGAGCAGCGCCACGCGGGCACGCGGCTCATTTATCTGTCGGCGCTGTCGTCGGTGCTCAACGCCTGGACCGTGCAAGCCATCTTCGCCGTCTTGCTGGCCGTTGCCGCGAGCCTGCTCGGTACGGTAGCGGTGGCAGACGCCATCACCGTCATCGTGGCATTGCTGCTGGTGGTGCGCTTTGTCGACCCGCTGCAGGAAGTGGCCAGCTACGGCGAAGTGCTGCGCGGCGCGCGTGGGCCGCTCGATGCGGCACGCGATATTTTCGCCGTGCAGCCCTTGCCGGAAGCACACAAGCCGCAAGCGCCGCGCGATGCTTCGGTCGAATTGCGTGGTGTGCACTTCCGCTATGCGCCGGACCAGCCCGACGTCTTGACGGACATCAACCTGCAGATTGCGCCGGGCAGCATGACGGCACTGATCGGCGCTTCCGGTTCAGGCAAGACGACCCTGGTGCGCCTGATCGCGCGCTTCTTTGACGCCAGTGCAGGCACGGTGCTGGTGGGTGGCGTCGATGTGCGCGACATGTCCAGCGAGCAATTGGCCGGCCAGATCAGCCAGATCTTCCAGGACAGTTATCTGTTCCAGGGCAGCATCGGCGACAACATTCGCATCGGCAAGCCGGAGGCGACCGATGCCGAGGTGCTGGAAGCGGCGCGCCAGGCTGGCGTGGCCGAAATCATCGCCCGCTTGCCGCAGGGACTTGCGACACCGGTGGGCGAGGGCGGCGCGCGCCTGTCCGGCGGCGAACGCCAGCGCATCGCCATCGCGCGCGCGCTGGTCAAGGATGCACCGATTCTGCTGGTCGACGAGGCGACGGCCGCGCTCGACGCGGAAAACCAGGCCGCCATCGCCGAAGCGCTGGCGCGGCTGCGCGGCAAGCGCACGGTGATCGTCATCGCCCACCAGCTGTCGACGGTGGCCATGGCCGACCAGATCGTCGTGCTCGATGGCGGCACCCTGGGCGAGCAGGGCGCGCCAGCCATCTTGCGCGCGCAGGGCGGCCTGTATGCGCACTTCCTGGCCCAGCGCCAGGCGGCCAAGGGCTGGCGCATCGCCGCGCCTGCGCGCCAGCCTGGAACGGAGTCCGGCATTTGACACACGCGCGTCTGCTTTTCCTTTTCGTGCTGCTGTGCTGCGCCTCCTTGCTGGTCGGCGCCAGGCAGATGGAGTGGGCACAACTATTGTCATCGTCCGGCGCGCTGTCTGCCGCTGCTTGGCTGACCCTGACGGCCAGCCGTCTGCCCCGTTTGGCGGCGCTGGTGCTGACGGGCGTGGGCCTTTCCGTGTGCGGCGTCATCCTGCAGCACATCGTGCGCAACAAATTCGTCGAGCCGGCCACGTCGGGCGGCCTCGACGCGGCCAAGCTGGGCATCCTCGTTGCGCTGACCGTGGCGCCGGCAGCGGGCACGGCCGGCAAGATGGCGTTCGCGCTGGCCTTCTGCCTTGCCGCCAGCGTACTGTACGTGGCCCTGATCCGCCGCATCCGTTTCAAGAACACGATACTCGTCCCCGTCATCGGCCTCGTGTATGGCGGCGTGCTCAGCGCCGTGGCCGAGTTTTATGCCTACCGCAACAACATCCTGCAAAGCATGCAGGGCTGGCTGCTCGGCGATTTTTCGCGCATCGTGCAGGGCAACTATGAAATCATTTATCTGATCCTGCCCATCGTTGCCCTCACGTATTTGTACGCGCAGCGTTTTACCGTGCTGGGCATGGGCGAGGACATGGCTACCAGCCTGGGCCTGAATTATGCGGGCACGGTGGCGCTGGGCCTGATGCTGGTGGCCGTCACGGTGGCGGCCACGGTGATCACGGTGGGGGCCATTCCGTTCGTCGGACTGGCCATCCCGAATCTGGTGGCCTTGCGCTATGGCGACAGGCTGGAGCGCACCCTGCCCATCGTCGCGCTGTGCGGCGCGTCGCTGCTGCTGGGCTGCGACATCGCCGGGCGCTTGCTGATCTACCCATTCGAAGTGCCGATCGGCCTGACGGCCGGTGGCGTGGGCGGCCTGCTGTTCCTCATCCTGATCATCCGGGGGCGGCGATGAGGCGCAGTTTGAACCAGCGGACGCTGTGGCTGGCCGTGTTTGCTTTGGCGCTCGCTTTCCTCTTCCTCGGCGCCAATCTCGACTTCGATTACGTCATTCCCAAACGATTGTCGCGGCTGGCCGCCATCGCCATCGGCGGCGTCTGCGTGGCCGTGTCGTCGATTGTGTTCCAGACCATCGCCGGCAACCGGATATTGACGCCGGCCGTCATGGGTTATGAAGCCGTGTACCTGCTGCTGCAATCGCTGCTGATCCTCGCGATGGGCATGCACAGCGTGGTGCTGCTGGGACAGAACGGCAATTTTGTCGTGTCGATTGCGCTGATGCTCGCGTATTCCTGGGCCATCCACTCTTGGCTGTTTCGTGATGGCAAGAACAACGTGTATTTTCTGCTGCTGCTGGGTTTTGTGCTGACGATGGTGATCGGCACGTTGACCCAGTTCATCCAGCTGCGCATCAGCCCCGGTGAATTTGCCATCTTGCAAGGCTTCAGCCAGGCATCGTTCAACAAGGCGCAACCTGCACAATTGCTGTACTCGGCCCTGTTGGCGGGCGCCGCCTGCGTGGCTGTCGTGAAAACTTTGCCGGCGCTCGACGTGCTGGCGCTGGGGCGCGAACAGGCGATCTCGCTCGGCATCGATTACCGGCGCATGGTGCGGCTGCAGCTGGCGCTGATCGCCGTGCTGGTGGCCGTGTCGACCAGTCTGCTGGGCCCCACGGCCTTCATGGGTATCTTTGTGGCGAACACCACGTATGCCCTGGCCCGCACGGGGCGTCACCGCGCCACCTTGCCGCTGGGCTGCGCCATCGCCATCGTCATCTTCCTGGCCGCCCAGCTGCTGGTCGAGCACGTTTTCAACTACCGGACCACGGTTGGCATCCTCGTCAACCTCGTATGTGGCGCGTATTTCCTCGCGCTCATGGTCCGCACCCGGGGTACCGCATGATCCACGTCAACCATATTGAAAAAAGCTACGGCGCCAGGCGTGTGCTGGACAACGTCAGCGTGCAGTTTCCCAAGGGGAAAGTGACATCCCTGATCGGCCCGAATGGCGCCGGCAAGACCACCTTGCTGATGCTCATCGCGCGCTTGCAGCAAGCGAATGGCGGCGAGATTGCGATAGACGGGCGCAGCATCGCGGCCATCAAGATCCAGGACTATGCGAGACTGGTGGCCACCCTGCGCCAGTCGCCCGATTTTCATTTGCGCCTGACGGTGGAAGAGCTGGTCGCCTTCGGCCGCTTTCCCTACAGCCGGGGTAACTTGACGCGGCAGGACCGGCAAGCCATCGACGAGGCCATCGCCTTTTTGTCGCTGGACAATCTGCGCTTGGCCTACGTCGATGAGTTGAGCGGCGGCCAGCGCCAGATGGCCTTCCTGGCCATGACGATCGCCCAGCAGACCGATATTTTGCTGCTCGACGAGCCGCTCAATAATCTCGACATGCAGCACGCCGTGCAGATCATGCGTGCGTTGCGCCGCCTGTGCGACGAGCAGGGCCGCACGGTGATCCTGGTGATCCACGACATCAATTTCGCCGCCAATTATTCCGACCACATCGTTGCCATGCAGGACGGCGCCGTGCGCTTTTCCGGCCCTGCCGACGAGGTCGTCACCGAGGCACGCTTGCGATCGTTGTACGGCATCGATTTTCACATCGTGCGCAATGAGCGCGGCTGCGTCTGCAATTACTTTACCCCCACAGGAGCTTGAGATGATCTGGAACAAATCCCGTCTGGCGCTGGCCGTGCTGCTCGCCGCCATGGCCGCCCTGCAAGGCTGCACCGACAAGGTGGCCACGGCGCCGCCGGCGCCTGCCGCATCCGCATCGGAGCAGGCATTTACTCCCGTCACCATCGTGCACAAGCTGGGCACGACGGTGATCCAACATCGTCCGCAGAGGGTGGCCGTGCTCGACATGAACGAAGTCGATTTCCTCGACCAGCTGGGCGTGCCCGTGGCCGGCATGGTGAAGGATTACGTGCCGCATTTCCTCAGGCGTTACAAGGACGACGCGAACATCCGCGACCTGGGCGCCATCGTGCAACCCAATCTCGAGCATATCCACGCGCTCCAGCCCGATCTGGTGCTGATGACGTCGATTCAGGCCAACCATTACAAGGAACTGAGCCAGATCGCGCCCACCTTGCATTTCGACGTGGATTACCAGAACAGCGAAAGCAAGCATATCGAGGTGGTCAAGCAGCACTTGCTGACGCTGGGGCGTATCTTCGGCAAGGAAGACATTGCCAACCGGAAAGCCGCAGGACTTGACGCCAAGGTGGCGGACGCGCGCAAGGTGACCCTGGACCGTCCCGAGAAAGCGCTGATCGTGCTGCATAACAATGGCGCCTTCAGCTCATTTGGCGTGCAGTCGCGCTACGGTTTTGTCTTTGATGCGCTGGGCGTGAAACCCGCCAGTTCGGCCATCGAAGCAGGCTTGCATGGCCAGCCCATTTCCAGCGAATTCATCCAGCAAGCCAACCCCGACATCATCTATGTTGTCGACCGTACGGCCGTGATGGAGCACCGTCCCGTCATGACGGCCGAACAGATGGCCAATCCGCTGCTGCGCCAGACCAAGGCCTGGAAGAACGGCCGCGTCGTCTTCGTCGATGCGGATGCCTGGTACATCACGGCGGCCAGCGTGACGTCGCTGAAACGGGTGATCGGCGACGTGCTCAAAGGTTATCAATAATATTTTCGTAATGATTCGTATTTAGATTGAGGGTTTTGCCTTTTCGTTCGGGAGATAGGGTGAGAACAAGCAATCATCCCATCTGAAAGGATTTACTGTATGACACACCGCATGGCAACGCGCCACCTTCCCGCCTTGAATCTGAGCCGCATCGCCACCGCCGTGCAACTGGCGCTCATCACGGGCTTGACCGTGGGGGCGCTGGGCGTGGCGGCCCCGCCGGCCTTTGCGCAAGCGGGGGCGGGCCAGGCCCGGCAAGCGTTCAGCGTGCCGGCCGGTGCGCTGGGCTCGGCGCTCAACATTTTCGCCGCCGAGGCGGGCGTGGAATTGACGGTCGAGGCTAGCCTGTTGCAAGGCAAGAACAGCGCCGGCCTGTCAGGCAGCTACAGCGTGCCCGAGGGCTTTTACGAATTGCTGCGCGGCCACGGCTTGCAAGCCGTGCGCGAGGGCAATGGCAGCTATACGCTCCGCCGCGAAGCGGCGCACAGTGCCGCCGCCGAGGCCGCCGCCACCATGCCGGCCGTGACGGTATGGGGCAAGGGCAACACGGTGACGGATGCCTATGCCGGTGGGCAAGTAGCATCGGGCGGCCGCGTGGGATTCCTGGGCGACAAGGATTTCATGGAAACCCCGTTCAACACCATCAGCTATACGGATAAATTCATCGAAGACCGGCAGGCGCGCGACATCACCGATGTGATTTCCGCCACCGATCCCACCGTCTTCAGCAGCGGCATGACGGGCATCATCGGCGAGAATTATTCGATACGGGGCTTCAGCTCGAATATCGGCGACGTCGCGTTTGGCGGCTTGTACGGCATCTCGCCCTACTACCGCACCTCGCCTGAAATGTTCGAGCGCATCGAGGTGCTGAAGGGACCGTCAGCATTGCTCAACGGCATGCCACCGGGCGGCTCGGTAGGCGGCAGCATCAATCTCGTGCCCAAGCGCGCGGGTGATACGCCGCTGGCGCGCGTGACGGCATCGTACATGTCGGACGCGCAATGGGGCGGCCATGTGGACCTGGGACAGCGGTTCGGCGAGCATAAACAGTTCGGCATCCGTGTCAACGGCGTCTACCGCGATGGCGAGGGCGCCATCGACCATCAGAAAAAGAAGACCAAGCTCGTTTCCGTGGGCCTGGACTGGCGTGGCAACGGTGCGCGCCTGTCCGCCGACCTGTACCACAGCGAGGACCGCGCCGACGGCTTGAACCGGGGCGTCAACCTGGCCCCCGGCTTGCCCGTGCCGCGTCCGCCGAAAGCGGAAACCTTGTTGAATCCCAGCTGGGCGTTCTACGATACCAAGGACAAGGGCGCCATGCTGCGCGGCGAGCTGGACCTGAACGGGCAAGTGATGGCGTATGCCGCCGTGGGCGCCAGCCGGGCCGACTACCAGTCGACGGGCGCGTACCTGATCCAGGTGTTCAACACGGCTGGCGACTACCGCACCAATCTTGCCGACCTGGGTTTTGATGTGGAAAAGCAGTCGGCGGAAGCGGGCTTGCGGGGCAAGCTGCGCACGGGCGATATCGGCCATCAATGGGCCGTCAACGCCACGTATTATCACCACACGGACAAGCAGTACGGGCGCAGAAATACCCTGGCAAAAGACTGGATCACGAATATCTATAACCCAGTCTGGGGTCCGGCGACGCGCTTCGAGGCGCCGCAAATTTCCAAGGCGGAACTCCGCCTGGCCAGTATCGGCCTGGTCGACACGCTTTCTTTTGCGCAAGACACCGTGCAGCTGACGGTGGGCTTGCGCCGCCAGGAAGTGCTCAGCGATAACTTCAACATCAAGACGGGCGCGCGCACCTCGCGCTATGACGAAGGCGCCACCACGCCGGCCGTCGCCCTGCTGGTCAAGGCGAGCAAGACGATTTCCCTGTATGGCAATTACATCGAAGGCTTGAGCCAGGGCGCCACGGCGCCGTTGACGGCGGCCAACTCGGGCGAGGTCTTTGCGCCATACAAGTCGAAGCAGGCGGAGCTTGGCTTCAAGGTCGACCTGGGCGAGTTCGCGCATACGGTCAGCATGTATGAAATCAAGCGGCCCAGCAGCTATGTCGATCCCGTCAGCAATATCTTTTCCTTTGGCGGCGAACAGCGCAACCGCGGCATCGACTGGGGCTTCTTCGGTTCGCCCCTGCGCGACGTGCGCCTGATGGGCGGCGTGGCGTATGTCGACCCGGTCTTGAGCAAGACGCCGGGCGGCGCCAACCAGGGCAAGCAGGCAACGGGCGTGCCCAAGCTGCAAGCCAAGCTCGGTGTCGAATGGGACACACCGGCCATCCCCGGCGTGACCCTGACGGCGAATGCGACGGCGGCATCGAAGCAATACATCAATGCCGACAATTCGATGTCCGTGCCGGGCCGTACCGTGTTTGACTTGGGCGCCCGCTATGCGACGAAGGCGGCGGGCCGGCCGTTGACCGTGCGCGCCAGCGTGACGAACGTCGGCAACAAGGCGTACTGGGCGCTGCCGCAATGGACCAGCCTGGGCCTGGGCGCGCCGCGCACGGTCATGCTGTCGGCCACGACGGAGTTTTAAGCCATCCCGCCGTTAGTCGTTCGCACCTCGCGCCAGGCTGTCCGAGCGCCGCCACGTCCACATCAGGCCGATGCCGGCCGAGGTGCCGCTGTTCTGGCGCAGCAGGGGGCTGGCGCGGTTGGCGGCGCCTGAGTAGTTGTCGTAGCGTAAGAAGGCAAAGGCGCGCCAGTCCTGGTGCAGCCGGTACGAACCGCCCAGACCCAGCCGCGTGAGCATCAGCCCGCTTTTTGCCGCATACGCTGGCCGCTGAGCGGTGGCAAACGCGGGGCTGACGCCATAAAAATAATCATTGATGGCGGAATTGCCCAGTACGGCGCCCAGGCTGGCGTCGACATGCCATGCCTGCTGTTCGCCTTGCAGCGCGTAGACGAGGCGCGGCTCGAACGTGGCGCCCTGGCGGCGCAGGCCGCCGCGCGCTTCGATGACGGTGCGCAACGGTAGTTCCAGGCCCAGGCGGCTGTGCTGCGTCGGCTCGGCCAGCTTGATTTTCAGACGCGGGCCAAATTCCACCAGGGTGCCCAGGTCGGGCATGCCGCGCCGGGCCGGCACGTCGCTGGAGCGGGCCGGCAAGGACAGGGCAAAACCGATATCGAAGTCGAGGCGGTCCGTATCGAGCAGGCGCGCGCCCACGCCCGAGCGGTCGGCGCGCAACACTTTTCCGCGATAAATCAGATAGGGCAGGGCCAGGCTGCGCGTCGAGCGTTCGCTGGCGCCGGGATAGGCGGGCGTGACGGCCGTGCCGCCAAATACGCCCGCTTCCCATAAGGGCAGCGGTGCTTCGGCGGCTTGCGCCGGCGCCATGGCGGCGAAGAGGGCGCAGGCGGCCAGCACGGTGCGGGCGGTGTTCATCAAGGGACTCTGCAAGGTTTGCCGGCCTGTAGCGATTCCAGCGCCTTGTCGCTGAGGGCGCTCGATTGGCCGCCTTTCTTGGCCAGCGCGATGGCGCGGCGGAAATGAAAGGCGGCCGCGTCTTCGCGGCAGGCGGCGCTGGCGGCGCGCCCCGCCTCGTGATGCAGCCGCGCCTGCCAAGCGAGATCGCCATGGCCCAGTTCGGCATTGCCGGCGGCGTCCGCGTAGTTGCGCATGGCTTGCGCCCAGTCGCCCTGGCTGGCCGCTTCCCGCGCGAACTGCTCCTGTTGCGCCGCCGTGCGCAGTTCGATTTGCGTGGCGCAGGCGCCCAGCGCCATCGGGACGAACGGCAGGACGAGGCAAGACCGGAAGGACAGGAGTGTGGACATGGCGCCACTGTAGCGCATGGGAAGGGGCGCACGTTTGCGCTGAACGCGTGAATCGGGGCTTTTTTGTAGCACTGATGACATATAATTTGCACACGACTTTGTTATCTTTGACACATCACCGAACAGGAGCACCATGTTTTCACGTAAATTTCATTCTTGTGCACAGCTGATGCTGGCTACCTTGCTGATGGGCTTTGTCGCGGCCTCGCCTGCGCGTGCACAACAGGCTGCCGTCAAATTGCCGAACGTGGTGATCCTGGCAACGGGCGGTACCATCGCCGGCAGCGGCGCCGACAGCACCACCACCGTCGGCTACACCTCGGCCACCGTGGGCGTCGAGCGCCTGATCGCGGCCGTGCCGGAACTGAAGAAAGTGGCAAACGTAAAAGGCGAGCAAGTGTTTCAGATCGCCAGTGAAAGCATGGGCAACAGCCACTGGCTGACCCTGGCCAAGCGCATCAACGTGCTGCTGGCCTCGAACGATGTCGATGGCGTGGTCGTCACGCACGGCACCGACACCATCGAGGAAACCGCGTATTTCCTGAACCTGACCGTGAAAAGCCACAAGCCGGTCGTGGTGGTGGGCGCCATGCGTCCGTCGACGGCCATCTCGGCTGACGGCCCGATCAACCTGTACAACGCCGTGTTGCTGGCCGGTAGCAAGGAAGCCGTGGGCAAGGGCGTCCTGGTGGCCTTGAACGACCAGATCAACGCCGCGCGCGAAGTGAGCAAAACCAACACCTCGACGACGGATACCTTCAAGTCGCCGGAACTGGGCATGCTCGGCTACATCCAGGGCAGCAAGCCTTTCTTCTACCGCCAGTCGACGCGCAAGCACACGCTGGAATCGGAATTTGACATCAGCAAGCTCGATGTTCTGCCGCAAGTGGACATCGTTTACGGCTATGCCAACATGAACCGTGTCGGCATGGACGCTTTCATCGCCGCTGGCGCCAAGGGCATCATCCACGCTGGCGTGGGCGATGGCAGCGTGGCCGCGCAAATGAAGCCGGCCCTGGTGGAAGCGCGCCAGAAAGGCGTGCTGATCGTGCGTTCGAGCAGAGTCGGCCAGGGCATCGTGGCGCGCAATGGCGAAGCGAACGACGATGAACTCGACAGTGTCGTGTCCGACACCCTGAACCCGCAAAAAGCCCGCATTCTGCTGATGCTGGCCCTGACCAAAACGAACAGCACACAAGAAATCCAGCGTATTTTCTACACGTATTAATCACTGCTACGCCACACTCAGCCTTATTGGCTCAGTGTGGCTGATTTACGCTTGCCCGCTTTGCTGCCATACTTCGCTTCTGAATAATTTCCTGACAGAAGCAGCAACACTGTCTCCGGTTCATGGCCATCCTGTCCGACATCATTCTGTATCCCATCAAATCGTGCGCCGGCATCCATTTGCGCGAGGCGGTCCTGACGCGTTCAGGGCTGATGAGCGAGCACGTGTTCGACCGCGAATGGATGGTGGTCGATGAGCAGGGCCGCTTCCTGACCCAGCGCGAGCATCCGCGCATGGCGCTGATCGTGCCGTCCATCAAGGCCACCACCCTGGAATTGCGCGCACCGGGCATGCTGCGCCTGGAAATCGAGCTGGGCTTGCCGCATCCGCAACACTCGCCCATGCTCGACGTGCAAGTGTGGGACGATTGCGTGCGCGCCTACGATTGCGACGACGTCACGGCCACCTGGTTTTCCAACGCCATCGGTGTGCCGTGCCGCCTGGCGCGCTTTCACCCGGACGTGGTGCGCGCCACCAGCACCAAATGGACGGACGGCATTGCCGCCGAGACCATGTTTGCCGATGGCTACCCGGTGCTGATCGCCGGCGCCGCTTCGCTGGCCGACGTGAATGACAAGCTGCGCGCCGCCGGCCGTGAAGCGCTGCCGATGAACCGCTTCCGCCCCAACCTCGTCATCGGCGATATCGGCGCCTTCGAGGAAGACTACGCCGACTTCCTGCAATTCGGCGCGACCGTGCTAAAACCCGTCAAGCCGTGCTCGCGTTGCCCGATTCCGTCGGTGGACCAGGCCACGGGCGTGCCCGGACCCGACCCGCTCGACGTCATGCATGGCTATCGCGCCAAGCCCGAGCTCGACGGCGCCATCTGCTTCGGCATGAACGCCATCGTCACCGAAGGCGGCGATGAGCGTATCGTGGTGGGGCAGGACATCGGTTTCGAACTGGCATTTTAAGCATGGCGCCCGCATACAAGGGTTTAAGGTTTCTATGAATCAAGCAATACCGCCGGACCCGCGCATTGCCAGCCTCGAAGCCGAAAACCAGGCCTTGCGCGCACGCATGGCTTTCCTGCTGGAACAGGCCGAGCGCAACCATGACATCATGTGCCGCCACCAGGCGTTCGACCTGGAAATCGTCAGCGCGTCCACGTTTCCTGAATTGATCGGCACCATCTTCCGCACCTTGCCCGTGATTTCCGACCTCGACGGCGTGACTTTGAGCCTGCTCGACGAGGATGACGATATCGTGCTGGTGATGGAAAAGCTCGGCGTCGATTTCAGTGCCTTCCCGCAGTTGCTGTTCGTGCATGCCGTGGCGGAGCTGGGTTTTGCCGCACCAAAGCCCGTGGCCGAGGGCGAAGCGGCCTTGCCGCCGATGCCGCTGCTCGGTGCCTTCGATGCGGCCGTGCATGGCCCGCGTTTTCCGCAGATCGACGCGCTGCGCAGCGTGGCGCTGGTGCCCTTGCTGCGCAACAAGCGCCTGATTGGCAGCCTGAACTTGGCCAGCAGCGACGTGACGCGCTTTACGCCCGCGCTGGGCACGGATTTCATCAAGCACATGGCGTCCATCATCGCCATTTGCCTGGAAAACGTGATCAGCAATGAAATGCTCAAATACATCGGCTTGACCGATTCCCTGACGGGTGTCTACAACCGGCGCTATATCGACCGCCGCCTGCTGGAGGAAATCGCCCGCGCGCGGCGCCAGAATTATTGTATTTCATGCATGTATATCGACATCGACCATTTCAAGCTGGTCAATGACACGCATGGTCACCAGGGCGGCGATGAAGTGCTGCGCGAAGTGGCCACGCGCATCCGCACGGAATTGCGCCGCTCCGATGCGCTGGGCCGCTTTGGCGGCGAGGAATTCGTCGTGCTGCTGATCGACGCCGATCTCGACAGTGCGACCTTCGTGGCCGAACGCATCCGCGCCAGCATCGCCGGCACCATGTTCGACTTGCCGGGCAGCGCGCAGGCGTGGGTCAGCGTGTCGATCGGCGTGGCCAGCCTGGAAGCGGACGCGGCGCTGCTGCCGATTGAAACGGTGGCGCAGCAACTGGTGGCGCACGCCGACCAGGCCCTGTACCAGGCCAAGGCTGATGGCCGCAACAAGGTCGTCAGCTGGAAAGCGCAGCGCGATTGATTATTTCAACAGCAAGGTCTCGGCTTTGGCCACGGCGTCGGCCGTGCCGCGCAGCACCACCACGTCGCCGCTGGCCAGCTGCGTCTCGGGGGTAACTTCCAGGCGGCCGCGGCCGCGGCGGATGGCCGTCACAAACGCGCCGCAGCCGGCCACGTCGACCGCACTCAAGGGCAGTCCCACGCAATGCGCGTCCTCGCTGACGGTGACCGTATGCAGGCGTTCCAGCTCGGCATCGTCGCCCGCGTCGCTGGAACCGTGGAAATAGCCGCGCAGCGAGGCATAGCGTTCCTCGCGCGCCGCCTGCACGCGGTGCACCACGCGGCGCAAGGGCACGCCCATCATGATCAAGGCATGCGAAGCGAGCATCAGGCTGCCTTCCATCAATTCCGGCACCACTTCGGCCGCGCCCGCCTTTTTCAACTGGTCGAGGTCGGTATCGTCATGGCTGCGCACGATGACGGGCAGGGTCGGCGCCATTTCGTTAAGCAGGTGCAATAACTTCAGTGCCGAAGGCGTGTTGGCATACGTGATCACGACGGCGCTGGCCCGGTAGATGCCGGCCGCCACCAGGCTTTCGCGCCGGCCCGCGTCGCCATACGACACGTGGGCGCCGGCCAGCTGCGCTTCCTGTACCCGTTCCGGGTCCAGGTCCAGCGCGTGGTATTCGATCTTTTCTTCCGCCAGCAGGGTGGCCAGGCTTTGCCCGCTGCGCCCGAAGCCGGCGATCAGCACGTGTTTCTGCGATGCCATGGTGCGCGTGGCGATCCTGGTCAGCGCCAGCGATTGCATCATCCAGTCGTTGGCCGCCAGCTTCATGACGATGGCGTCGGACTTGGCGATGAGGAAGGGCGCCACCAGCATCGACAGCACCATCGAGGCCAGCACCACCTGCACGACGAACGGGTCCATCAGCTTGATGCCGCCAGCCAGGTTCAGCAGCACGAAGCCGAACTCGCCCGCCTGCGCCAGCCCCAGTCCCGTGCGCAGGGCCACGCCGTTGCTGGACCCGAACAGCCGCGCCAGGCCCGCGATCAGGGCAAATTTCAGCAGCACGGGACCGCACAGCAAGAGCAGCACCAGCCACCAGTTATCGAGCACCACGCGGATATTGAGCAGCATGCCGACGGTGATGAAGAACAGGCCCAGCAGCACGTCGCGGAAGGGCTTGATATCCTCTTCCACCTGGTGCTTGAATTCCGTCTCGGAAATGAGCATGCCGGCAACAAACGCCCCCAGGGCCAGCGACAGCCCGGCCCGTTCCGTGATCCAGGCCGCGCCCAGCGTGATCAGCAGCAGGTTAAGCATGAACAATTCTTGCGAGCGGCGCTTGGCGACGATGGTCAGCCAGCCGCGCACCATTTTCTGGCCAATGAACAAGAGCAAAATGAGTACGACCAGGGCCTTGCCGCCGGCCCAGGCCAGGGTTTCGGCCAGGTTGTCCGAATCGCGCGTGAGGGCGGGAATCAGGATCAGCAGCGGCACGACGGCCAGATCCTGGAACAGCAAAATGCCGATGATCTTGCGCCCGTGTTCGCTTTCGAGCTCGAGCCGCTCCGTGAGCATTTTCGAGACGATGGCCGTCGACGACATGGCCAGCGCGCCGCCCAGGGCGAACGCGGCTTGCCAGCTCAGGTGGATGTAGGCGGACAGGTAGCGCCCGACGAACCAGCCGAAGACGACGGTGGCGATGATGGTGGTGACCACCTGCGCCATGCCAAGGCCGAAGACGATGCGCCGCATGGCGAGGAACTTGGGCAGGGAAAACTCAAGCCCGATGGAAAACATCAGGAAGACGACGCCGAACTCGGCCAAAGTGTGGCTGGCTTCGTTTTCCGCCGCCAGGCCCAGCGCGTGGGGGCCGATGACGATGCCAACGGCCAGATAGCCCAGCATGGGCGGCAAATGCAACATTCTGAAAGCGACCACGCCCAGCACGGCGCTGCCGAGTAACATCAGGGTCAGTTCAAGCGAGGAAAACATGGGTTGCCCGGTACGGTCAATGGAAATCGTTGTTTGTTGTGACTGGCAAGTTTTTTGCTTTCCTAATTCGTTTATACTTTGGGCATGAGTGTAACCCATGAAAAAACAATGCTGAAAGCTTTTGATCGAATTGACATGCAAGCGACGACCGAGCGCGCTGTCGAGCTGGCCCGCACCACCTTGCAGATCGAGTCCGACGCCATCGTTGCGCTGCACGCGCGCCTGGCCACGGACGACAGCGTGGGCCGCGCCGTGGCGCTGTTGCTGCAATGCAAAGGAAGAGTCGTCGTCTCCGGCATCGGCAAGTCCGGCCATATCGCGCGCAAGATTGCCGCCACCCTCGCTTCCACCGGCACGCCGGCCCTGTTCGTGCATCCGGCCGAAGCGGCCCATGGCGACCTGGGCATGGTCACCTCGGACGATGCCTTTATTGCCATATCGTATTCGGGCGAATCGTCCGAGCTGATGGCCATCATGCCTGTCGTCAAGCGCATGGGCGGCGTATTGATTTCCATGACGGGCAAACCGAATTCCAGCCTGGCCCAGCTGGCCGACGTGCACCTGGATATTTCTGTTGAGAAAGAAGCCTGTCCGCTGAACCTGGCGCCGACGGCCAGCACCACCGTCACCCTGGCCCTGGGCGACGCGATCGCCGTGGCCTTGCTCGACTTGCGCGGCTTCAAGGAAGAAGATTTCGCCCGCTCGCACCCGGGCGGCGCCCTGGGCCGCCGCCTGCTCACGCACGTGCATGACGTCATGCGCAGCGGCGAACGGGTGCCGAAAGTGCCGGTAGAGGCATCCTTGCTGCAGGCGCTGGAAGAAATGACGAAGAAGGGCATGGGCATGACGGCCATCGTCGATGCGGACAACCGCCCCGTGGGCGTGTTTACGGATGGCGACTTGCGCCGCATGTTCGAGCGCGTGCAGGATTTCACGCAAGTGGCGATCCGCGACGTCATGCATGCGCAGCCGCGCAGCATCGCACCCGAACGCCTTGCCGTCGATGCCGTGGCCGTGATGGAGCAGTTCCGCATCAACCAGATGCTGGTCGTCGATGCCGACGGCAAGCTGGTGGGCGCCCTGCATATCCATGATCTGACGCAAGCGAAGGTGATCTGATGGACAGCGTGGCGGACAACCTGGCGCGGGCGGCCAAGGTCAAACTGATGATCTTTGACGTCGATGGCGTGCTCACCGACGGCAGCCTGCATTTCGGCCCCGATGGCGAGATGATGAAAACGTTTAATGTGTATGATGGCCTGGGCATCAAGCTGCTGCAGGAATCGGGCGTGCAGACGGCCATCATCAGCGCGCGCCGCTCGGCCATTACGGCACGCCGCGCGCAAGACCTGGGCATTACCCATGTGCACCAGGGCGGCCACGACAAGCTGACGCCGTTTCGCGAACTGCTGGCGCTGACGGGCTTGACGGAAGAACAATGCGGCTACATCGGCGACGACGTCATCGATGCGCCCATCCTGAAACGCGTGGGCTTTGCCGTCAGCGTGCCGGGCGGGCGTCCGGAAGCGCAGGACCTGGCGCACCATGTGACGCAGGCCGGCGGCGGCCGCGGCGCGGTGCGCGAAATCTGCGAATTCCTGCTGCGCGCCCAGGACAACTATGCGCGCGTCATGGCGCCGTTCCTGGAGTGAGGCGTATCTTGCCGCCAGTGATATTTGAAAGAGTGAAACCCTATGCGTAAGCCAGGAGGCGCCCATCGCTGGCGCACGATTTTTACCCTGCTGGGCGCGGTTGTTGTCGCGCTGGCCAGCTTTTGGCTGCTCGAAGTGATGAACAAGAATAGCCAGGATATCAAGGCCAGCAAGCACCTGGATGAGCCCGACTATTTCATCACCAATTTCAGTCTGGTGCGCATGGATCTGACGGGTAAGCCCAGCTACATCGTGTCGGGCAACAAGCTCACGCATTATCCGGCTGACGATTCGTCCGATATCGACCAGCCCTTCGTGCGCAAGCTCACGCCGGGCATGCCGCCGTTGAACATGAACGCGGAACTGGCGCATATCGACCAGGACAATACCCGGCTGCAACTGCACCGCAAGGTCGTGATCGACCGCGCGGCCAGTCCGAAGGCGCAGAACCTGACGGTCAGGACGGAAGCGCTGACGGTGTTTCCGGACGAGGAAAGAATGGAAACGGACGTGCCTGTCGATATCCTGACGGGCACCTCGCGCCTCAATGGCATCGGCATGAAGGCCAATAACGCCACCGGCGTGGTGGAAGTGCAGAATGCGCTGCGCATGGTCCTCCCGCCGAAACCGCGCCCGGCCGCGGCGGCACAATGACAGAATGAAACAAGGAAACCCTACTATGAAGAACATCTTGCTGTTGACCGTATTTTCGCTGGCCATCATGGGCGTGGCGCATGCCGAGAAGGCCGATTCCGAGAAGGAAGCCGTCATCACGGCACGTAGCGGCCACGTCGATGACGTCAAGCAAGTGCGTACCCTGACGGGCGACGTCGTGCTGGTCAAGGGCACCCTGACCATGAAGGCGGGCCGGGCCCTGATCACGGAAGACCCGCAAGGCTACCAGTTCATCACCTTTTGGGCCGATCCCGGCAAGCTGGCCACGTTCCGCCAGAAGCGCGATGGCGCGGGCGACCTGTGGGTCGAAGGCGAGGCGGAGCGCGTGGAATACGACAACAAAACGGAAGTGGTGAAACTGTTTTCCAAGGCCAAGCTGACGCGCCTGGAAGGCACGAAAGTGACCGACGTGGCCAATGGCGCCTTCATCTCGTATGACAGCCGCCAGGAAGTATTCAAGATGGAAAATTCCGACAGCGGCACCAGCACCTCCGATGGCGGCAGCGTGCGCATGGTGATCCAGCCGAAGACCAAGGCGCCCCAAGCGGAGAAAGCGCCGGCCACGCCTGCGCCAGGAAAGAAATAATGGACAATACTCGTTGCGGCAGCACCCTGATCGTTCGCGGTCTGCAAAAAACCTATGGCAAGCGGCAAGTCGTGCATGATGTCTCGCTGCAAGTCGAATGCGGCGAAGTGGTGGGTTTGCTGGGCCCGAACGGCGCCGGCAAGACCACCTCGTTCTACATGATCGTCGGCCTGGTGCCGTCGGACGGCGGCAGCATCGACATCAGCGGCGTGGACATTTCCAGCCTGCCGATCCACCGCCGCGCGCAGATGGGCTTGTCCTATCTGCCGCAGGAAGCGTCCGTCTTCCGTAAGCTGACGGTGGAAGACAATATCCGCGCCGTGCTGGAAATCCAGACCGTCGAAGGCCGTCCTTTGAAGAAGGCCGAGATCGAGGAGCGCCTGGATAAACTGCTGGCCGATTTGCAGATTGAAAAGCTGCGCGAGAACCAGGCCCTGTCCCTGTCGGGCGGCGAGCGCCGCCGCGTGGAAATCGCCCGCGCGCTGGCCACCGATCCCCGTTTCGTGCTGCTCGATGAACCGTTCGCCGGCGTCGATCCGATCGCCGTGATCGAGATCCAGCGCATCGTGCGCTTCTTGAAGGAGCGCAATATCGGCGTGCTGATCACCGATCATAATGTGCGCGAGACGCTGGGTATTTGCGACCGTGCCTATATCATCAACCAGGGCTCGGTACTGGCGTCGGGACGCCCCGACGACATCATCGCGAACGAGTCGGTACGCCGGGTCTATCTGGGCGAACACTTCCGCATGTAAGCCAATGAAACAATCATTGCAGCTGCGCACTTCGCAGCACCTGGCACTGACGCCGCAGTTGCAGCAATCGATACGCCTGTTGCAATTGTCGACCCTGGAATTGCACCAGGAGCTCGAGCAACTGCTGACGGACAATCCCTTGCTCGAGCGCCTCGACGATCCGCTCGACCGTTCGCTGCGCCTGCTGTCCGACGGGGCCTTGAGTTCCACGGCCGCGCCGGCTGAAGCGCCGCCCCAGCCGCCAGGCCAGGAGGCGCCTGCCGCGCCGGCCGAAGCGGAAACCTTTGACGGCGAGGCGGGCGAGGGCCCGGCCGCTGCGGACGGCGGCGACAGCGACTGGAGCGAGGCGAGCCGGGGCAAGGCGCCCGACGACGAAGATTCGCGCCCGCAACTCGAGGCCCATCACTGCACCTTGCGCGAACACCTGATGGAGCAGATGCGCGTGACGGTGCTCGAGTTGCGCGACCGCGCGCTGGTCGAGCTGATCATCGACGCGCTCGACGACAATGGCTATCTGGAAGAGACGCTCGACGACATCCTGGCGCGTCTGCCGGAAGAGCTGGAAATCGATGCCGACGAGATGCGCACGGCCTTGTCGCTGCTGCAAAGTTTCGATCCGCCCGGCGTGGGCGCGCGCAATGCGTCCGAATGCCTGGCGCTGCAGATCAAGCGCTTGCCGCACATCGCCATGGTGACGCGGCGCATGGCCCTCGTCATCGTGGAAAAGCACCTGGCCTGGTTTGCCCAGCGCGATTTCAACAAGCTGAAAAAAGCCCTCGATTGCGACGATGAAGACTTGCGCGAAGCACAGACGGTGATTCGCCAGTGCAATCCGCATCCGGGCGCCGTATTCGCATCGGACGTGTCCGATTACGTGGTGCCCGACGTCGTCGTCAAGCGCGCGCGCAATGGCTGGCAAGTGACCCTGAACAACGACGTCATGCCGCGCCTGCGCGTCAATGCCATGTATGCCAACTTGCTCAAGCAGGGCAAGGGCGAGGGCGCCATGGGCGCACAGTTGCAGGAAGCCAAGTGGTTGATCAAGAATATGCGCCAGCGTTTCGACACGATCCTGCGCGTCGCACAGGCGATAGTAGAAAGACAAAAGAACTTTTTCTCGCACGGAGCCGTTGCCATGCGCCCCCTTGTGCTCCGTGAAATAGCTGATACACTGGGTTTACACGAGAGTACTATCTCGCGGGTAACAACTCAAAAGTACATGCTGACCCCGCACGGCATGTTCGAGTTGAAATATTTCTTTGGTAGCCACGTCGCCACCGAAGCGGGGGGCGAAGCGTCATCGACGGCGATACGGGCATTGATCGTGCAACTGACAGGAGCAGAAGACCCTAAAAATCCTTTATCCGACAGTAAGATTGCGGACATGCTGGGGGAACAAGGCATGGTGATTGCGCGACGTACTGTTGCCAAATACCGGGAAGCGTTGAAAATTCCGCCAGTGAGCCTGCGTAAGTGTTTGTAAGTTTTTTTCGGTTCCTCTGCGGGCCGGATAGGATGGACCGCACGAACCCGATCATCTTTAGGAGTGTGTATGAATCTCACCATCAGCGGACATCATCTCGAAGTGACACCAGCCATCCGTGAATACGTACAAACGAAGCTGGAGCGCGTGAAACGTCATTTCGATCAAGTTATCGATATCGCCGTGATTCTGACCGTGGATAACCTCAAAGAGAAAGAAAAACGTCAAAAGGCCGAAGTCAACCTGCGTTTAAGTGGCAAAACCGTCTATGTGGAAAGCCTGGCACAAGACCTGTATGCCGCGATCGATGCCCTGATCGACAAGCTCGATAGGCAAGTGATGAAATACAAAACCAAAGTGCAAGGGCACGGTAAAGAGGCGATCAAGCATCTGCCAGACAGCTCGGAAGAAGAATTCGCCCCCGCCGTTTAAGGGCCCGCGCTTTCAACCGTTGTGATCAACTAAGGGCGCACATTGCGCCCTTTTTTGCGCCCTGACCTTTTGAACGCAATGTTCCTCGCGCAGGCGCTAGAATGTTTGTACTTTCACTTTTTTCACGCCTGCCATGAGCGACTTCGTCCAGACTGCCATCCGCAACCGTACGGGGCATATCGTGCTCGACCGTCCGAAAGCCTTGAATTCCCTGTCGCTGGAGATGGTGCGCGCCCTGAGCGCGGCCCTGCTGGCCTGGCGCGACGATCCGCAGGTGGACGCCGTGGTGATCCGCTCGAGCAGCGAAAAAGCCCTGTGTGCCGGCGGCGACATCCGTTTCTTTTACGATGCGGGCCTGGCCACGCCGCAAGGCGGCAGCGCCTTGCTGGAAGATTTCTTTACGGAAGAATACGCGTTAAATCATGTGATTCATTTCTATCCGAAACCGTATATCGCCGTGATGGATGGCGTGGTGATGGGCGGCGGCATGGGCGTGGCGCAAGCCGGGCCCGGCAACCGCTTGCGCATCGTCACGGGCCGCACGCGCATGGCCATGCCTGAAGTCAATATTGGTTTGTTTCCCGATGTGGGCGGCAGCTATTTCCTGTCCCGCCTGGCCGGGCAGCTGGGCCTGTACTTGGGCTTGACGGGCTTGACGATCAGCGCGGCCGACGCCCTGTACACGGACCTGGCCGATGTTTACCTGCCCGAGGCGCAGATCGGGGCGCTGCTGGCCCTGTTCGAATCGACGCCGGGCGAGGCCTTGCCGGTGGCCATCAAGGCGCTGGCGGCGCCATTCCAGGCACAGGCAGGCGTCTCTTCGCTGGCGGTGGCGCGCGCGGCGCTGGACCGCCATTTCGGTGCGGGTTCCGTGGCGGCCATCATGGCTTCGCTGGCGCAGGATGACAGCGCGTTCGCCGGCAAGGCTTTGGCGGCCATGCGTCTGCGCTCGCCCTTGATGATGTCGGTAACTCTGGAATTGCTGCAGCGGGGGGCTCACTTGGGCGTGGCCGATTGCCTGCGTCTGGAACGCACCGTGGTGCGCCACAATTTCGAGCATGGCGAAGTGCTCGAGGGCGTGCGCGCGCTGGTGGTCGACAAGGACAATGCGCCGCGCTGGAATCCATCAAGCCTGGACGAGGTCGACGCGGCCATGGTGGCGCGCTTCTTCGCCCCCGTCTGGCCGGCGTCAGCGCATCCGCTGCGCCACCTGAATTAACTAGCTACGCTCGCGGTGGCGCAGGACCACGCGTTCGTTGGGGCCGAAGTATTGCGCCAGCCGTTCCGCCATGTACACGGAGCGGTGCTGGCCGCCCGTGCAACCGAGGGCCACCGTCAGGTAGCTGCGGTTGTCGGACTTGAATGACGGCAGCCATTTCTCGATGAAGGCGCGGATGTCGGCCAGCAGTTCCAGCGCGCTCGGCTGCGCGTCGAGGAAGGCGATCACGGGTGCGTCGCGGCCGTCGAGCGGGCGCAGCGCCAGGTCGTAATACGGGTTCGGCAAGGCCCGCACGTCGAAGACGAAATCGGCGTCCAGCGGCACGCCCAGCTTGAAGGCGAACGATTCGAAGAACAGGGTCAGCGGCGCGCGTTCGGAGGCGACGATATCCTTGATCCAGGCACGCAATTTGTTGGCGCTCAGCTCCGACGTGTCGATCACGTGGCCCAGCTGTTCGATGGCCGACAGGCGTTCGCGCTCTTCCGAGATGCACTCGATCAGTGTGCGGCGGCTGGCCGGATTCTGGTTCGGGCGCAATTCATGCGACAGCGGATGGCTGCGCCGCGTTTCCGAGAAGCGCGCCACCAGCGAATGCGTGGTGGCCGTCAAAAACATGACCTTGACGTCGTGGCCCTGGTCGCGCAGCAGCGCCACGTTGTGCGGCAAGCTGACGAGCGACTCGGCGCTGCGCGCATCGACGGCGACGGCCAGTTGCGGTGTACCTTCGTCGAGCAGGGTTTGCACCAGGCTGGGCAGCAAGGCCGGTGGCAGGTTGTCGACACAATAATAGCCGGTATCTTCCAGCACATTGAGCGCGACGGATTTACCGGAGCCGGATATTCCGGTGATAAGGACGATATGCATAGCCCGATCATACAATAAAGATCGGCACTCTGCTCCAAGGCAATTATCTTTACAAATTATTGCAATTTAGACTGTCGTATTTCTTTGCTGCACACGTCAACAATGTTGTCGGATTACGCGGCGGCTTTGCCACCGCTAATCCGACCTACGTTGCTAATCGTCGCTCATTGCGAGTCTTTGGTGCAGCAGGGAATTCACGCAGCACTGCTGCGTGCCTGCGTAACGGTTCGCCCTTGCAAGGGCGAACTCCTTGGCAACATTAATCGCCACTCATGGCGAGTCGTTGCCGTTCCATGGAATTCACGCAGCACTGCTGCGTGCCTGCGTAACGGTTCGCCCTTGCAAGGGCGAACTCCTTGGCAACATTAATCGCCACTCATGGCGAGTCGTTGCCGTTCCATGAACTCCTGCAAGGTATCGATGCCGCGCAGCTGCAAAATCGTATTGCGCACGGCCGCTTCCAGCAGCACGGCGATGTTGCGGCCGGCGGCGACGGGGATGACGACCTTGCGCACGGGCAGGCCCAGCACGTCTTCCGTGGGGAACAGGAAAGGCAGGCGCTCGACTTCTTCTTCCAGCGCGTTGCGGCGGACCAGGTGCACGATCAGTTTCAAGCGCATCTTGCGGCGCACGGCCGTTTCGCCAAAGATGGCCTTGATGTCGAGTAAGCCCAGGCCCCGCACTTCGAGCAGGTTTTGCAGCAGGGGCGGGCAGCGGCCTTCGATCATGTTCGGTGCGATGCGCGAGAATTCGACGGCGTCGTCTGCCACCAGGCCGTGGCTGCGCGAGATCAGTTCCAGCCCCAGCTCGCTCTTGCCCAGGCCCGAATCGCCCGTGATCAGCACGCCCACGCCCAGCACGTCCATGAACACGCCATGCATGATGATGCGCTGCGCCAGTTTTTTGGACAGGTAAACGCGCAGGAAGTCGATCACTTGCGCGGCCGGCAGCGGGGTGGAGAACAGGGGAATGTTTTGCTCGTCGCAGATGGCGAGGATGTCGGGCGGCGTTTCCAGCCCCTGCGCAATGATCAGCGCGGGCGGGCCGCCGGCGATCAGCTCGCCGATCACGTGGGTGCGCGTATTGACCTTCAGGCGCTGATAGTAATTGATTTCCTGGTGGCCGAAGACCTGGATGCGGCCCGGATGGATCAGGTTCAAGTGGCCCACCTGGTCGGCGGCCGACGAGACGTCGCCCGAGATCAGGCGTTCGCCGCCGGGGAAGCCGGCGAACCAGCCCAGTTGCAGACTTTCACGATTGTCGTCGTACAGGCGTTGTATCGTCAGCGGCGTTTGCAACATGGCAGTCTTCTTCAGGAGTGGAGGAATACCTGAAGTTTAACCCGCCGCTTGCAGACTGGGTTGCCAATTGACGATGCGCGAATGCACGGATTTCGGTTCCGGATCCGTGGCCAGCGCCGTGCGGAAGGCATCGTCGGAAAACATTTCGGCGATTTCCGACAGGATTTCCAGGTGTTGCTGGGTGACATGATCGGGAATCAGCAGGAAAAACAGCAGATTGACGGGCTTGCCATCGGGCGATTCGAAGGGAATCGGCTCGGCCAGGCGCACGAAGGCGCCCAGTGGCGATTTCAAGGTTTTACTGCCCTTGACTCTACCATGCGGCACGGCCACGCCATGGCCCAGACCCGTCGAGCCCAGGCGTTCGCGGGCAAACAGATTGTCCGAGACGGTAGAGCGGGCGATGCCGTAATTGTTTTCGAAGATCAGGCCGGCTTGCTCGAAGGCGCGCTTTTTACTGGAGACTTCCAGGTCCAGCAGGACGTTTTCGAGGGATAGTATTTTGCTAAGATTAGTCATGACACTCAATGAAATGGTGCAATGCGCAGAGGGCTTGCGAGCCGAATTATAGGCCTGTTTCGGCGGCCTGTAACGCCAATTCTCAACAGTATACGCCCGCTACGGGCGCAGTGGGCGCTACAGCCCACGTGACCATCATTTTAGCAAAAAAATAACATCGGCGTGTATCGGCTATTTCCTGATTAAAAACACGCGGCGCGCCGGTTTTTCCGCCGCCGAATGCCGATTTTCCAATTTTTCAGCGTCTGTGACATGCTCTGCGGCACTACTGCAACGTTGTTTTAAAACACAGCCAACATTCCTGCTGGCATGGTTTCGTGGTGGTGTTTGGTGTTACTGGCGCGCGTTGCGCAGATTGCCCGGCATCGTACCCGTGCTGAAGTTGCTGCGCCATGGATTGATATCGAGGCCGCCGCGGCGCGTGTAGCGCGCATACACGGACAGTTTTTGCGGCTTGCACTGACGCAAGATATCAACAAAGATGCGCTCCACGCATTGCTCGTGGAATTCATTGTGCTCGCGGAAACCGATCAGGTAGCGCAACAGGCTTTCCTGGTCGATTTGCGGCCCCGCATAGTCGATTTGCACGCTGCCCCAGTCGGGCTGGCCCGTCACCAGGCAATTTGATTTGAGCAAGTGCGAGACGAGTTTTTCTTCCACGGGCGCTTCATCCAAGGCGGCTTTCAGCAGCAGCGGCGAGGGCGTGTATTGCGTGATTTCCAGGTCCAGTCGGTCGAGCAGCACGCCGTCGAACTCGCCCATTTTCAGCTTGCCGAAATCTTCCTGCAAGGTCAGTTCCACTTGCACGGGCGCGCCGAAACCGTTCGACAAATCCTGCTTGAGCAGGGCCAGCAGCGCTTCGGGGCTGTCCAGTTTGGTCTGGTTGAACGAGTTCAGGTACAGCTTGAACGATTTCGACTCGATGATGTTCGGCGAATCGGCCGGCGCGCTGACCTTGGCGACGGCCACCTGCGGCTTGCCGCGCTGGTTCAGCCACGACAGTTCATACGCATTCCAGATATCGAGGCCGAAGAACGGCAGTGTGCCGTGCAGCTCCAGCTCGTCGCGCTTGCCCTGGCGCGGAATCGGAAACAGCAATTCGGGCGCGTAATCGGTGCGGTAGGCGGAGCTTTTGCCCAGGGGAGATTGTTCGGCGAGATCGTTGGTGGTGGTCATGGTCGTGTGGCGTGAGTTCGGTCAAGGACGCATGGTAGCCTATTTCAACCCAACGGCGACGGCTGGGGTCGTACCCTGCAGGGTAATGCGCCCCAGTATTTCGCAGTACGACCCCGAAGTATTTGCAGTTGCTATTACCCCAGGAACAGCTTATACACAGGATTGCTGCTCTCATCCCAGTAACGGTACCCGAGGGTATCGAGGAAGCGCGCAAACTCGCCCATCTCATCGGGCGGCACTTGCAGGCCGATCAGGATGCGGCCCACGTCGCCGCCCTGGCTGCGGTAATGGCACAGGGAAATATTCCAGTTCGGCGCCATGCTGTCGAGGAAACGCATCAGCGCGCCGGGGCGCTCGGGGAATTCAAAGCGGTACAGCAACTCGTCCTGCGCCAGGCGGCTCTTGCCGCCCACCAGATGGCGGATGTGCGACTTGGCCAGCTCGTCGTGGGTCAAGTCCAGGGTCTTGAATTCGTGTTCCTCGAAGGTTTTCGCCAGCACGCTCGACTCATGCCGGTCGGCAATCTGGATGCCGACGAATACGTGCGCGGCTTTTTCATCGCTGATGCGGTAATTGAATTCCGTCACGTTGCGCGCGCCGATGAGCGAGCAGAAACGCTTGAAGCTGCCCCGCTGTTCGCGCATGGTGACGGCAAACACGGCTTCGCGGAATTCGCCCAGTTCGGCCCGTTCCGCGACGAAACGCAGCCGGTCGAAATTCATGTTCGCACCGCTGGCGATGGTGACCAGGGTTTCGTTGTTGACGGGGTGCTTGGTCAGGCTGGCCCGTTCCACATAGGCCTTGGCGCCGGCCACGGCCAGCGCGCCGGACGGCTCCAGAATGCTGCGCGTATCCGTAAACACATCCTTGATGGCGGCGCAGATGGCGTCTGTGTCGACAGTGATGATTTCATCGACATATGCCTGCACGAGGCGGAAGGTTTCCTCGCCAGCCAGGCGCACGGCCGTGCCGTCGGCAAACAGGCCCACGTCGTTCAGGGTCACGCGTTCGCCGGCCTTCAGCGAACGGGCCATGGCGTTCGAATCGACGCTTTGCACGCCGATGATCTTGATGTCGGGGCGAATCTGTTTCACGTAGGCGGCAATGCCGGCGATCAAGCCGCCGCCGCCGATGGGGGCGAAGATGGCGTGGATGGGGCCGGCGTGCTGGCGCAGGATTTCCATGCCGATCGTGCCCTGGCCGGCGATCACGTCCGGGTCGTCGAACGGGTGCACGAAGGTCAGCTTCTGTTCCTTTTCCAGGGTCAGTGCATGGTTGTAGGCATCCGTGTACGACTCGCCGTGCAGCACCACTTCCACGTTCACGCCGCCGCGCCCTTTGACCGCCTCGACCTTTACCAGCGGCGTGGTGGTCGGCATGACGATGACGGCACGGCACCCCATGCGCGCGGCGGACAGGGCCACGCCCTGGGCATGGTTGCCGGCCGAGGCGCAAATCACGCCGCGCTTGCGTTCCGCTTCGCTGAGCTTGGACATCTTGTTGTAGGCGCCACGAATCTTGAAACTGAACACGCTTTGCATGTCTTCGCGCTTGAAGTAAATCTGGTTGTTCAGGCGCTGCGACAGGGCAGGGGCCAGTTCCAGCGGCGTTTCGGTGGCGACGTCATAGACGCGGGCGGTCAGGATTTTCTTGAGGTAGTCGATGTTCATAGTCTGCAAGCAAGTGATTCTGGGCCAGAAAGGGTCTGGAGCGTGTCTGTCGATAGCGGCGGCGCGGCGGCGGATAGCCTGGCGACAATAATGCTCTGTGGAACTGCGGGCGGGTATGCCTTTGCCGGCCGGCGCGATGTGTGCGGCGCCCAGGCTGCTCTTCATTATAATGGAGAGCCTTACTGCATCGCGAAGTGTTCCATGATCGAATCCGCAATCGCCTGGCTGCTGCAGCTGATCGCAGCACCGGAAGTCGGGCTGACATCGGTCTTTCTGATCAGCTTTATTTCCGCCACCTTGTTGCCGCTCGGCTCGGAGCCGGCCGTGTTTGCCGTCATCAAGGCCAATCCCGCGCTGTTCTGGGCCGCCATCGGCGTCGCCACCCTGGGCAATACCCTGGGCGGCATCGTCGACTACTGGCTCGGCTACCGGGCCAAGCAGGCGTTTGCCAAGGAGCGCGACACGCGCTGGTTCCGCTGGCTGGCCCGCTATGGCGCCAAGACCATGCTGCTGGCTTGGCTGCCCCTCGTGGGCGATCCCCTGTGCACTTTGGCTGGCTGGCTCAAGCTGCCGTTCTGGCCCAGCGTCGCCTACATGGCCGTCGGCAAGTGCGCGCGCTACCTGACCATGACGGGCTTGCTGCTGTACGTGCCCGATGGCGTATGGCACCGGATCGGCCAGATGCTGGCCTGAACGGGTCTGCCTGCAACGCCGATTTGCCCCATTTTTGGGCAGTCCGATAGTTTGCAGTGGAGTCCGATTCTTGGCATTTTTGCGTCAAAAAATCATGGAAACTGGTTTTTTATTCACGTAAAAGAAGGCTTTTCCATATTTTCTATGATGGCGGATCAGGTGCTTAAACCTTGGGCGGCATAAGGCTGTTCCCGCATGGTGCGGCGCAATAAGATAAAATGGCCCTTTAGGGTCCAGTCTATATCGTCACCACACTCCATGAACGCTCCCGCACAAATCCAAGCTTTACTGGCAGAAACGCCGAATGGTCCCGCAGCAAGCCGCCTGCGCGAAATCCCGTATAACTACACGTCGTTTTCCGATCGCGAGATCGTCATACGCCTGTTGGGGGAGGACTCCTGGCGCCTGCTCGACGAGCTGCGCGGCGCCCGCCAGACGGGCCGTTCGGCCCGCATGCTGTACGAGGTGCTGGGCGATATCTGGGTCGTGCGCCGCAATCCCTACCTGCAGGATGACTTGCTCGACAATCCGAAGCGCCGCCAGGGCTTGATCGATGCCTTGCATCACCGCTTGGCCGAAGTCGACAAGCGCCGCCTGTCCATCGATGCGGCCGGCGGCGACGCGCTGGCGGCCGGCGAAGCGCCGGAAGTGGCCAAGGCGCGCAGCGCCAACGTGGAGCTGCTGCTGAAGGCGGCCAGCAAGGCCGTGGCCGACTTTGGCGACGAATTCCGCAAGACCTACGATTTGCGCAAGCGCACGGTCAAGGTGCTGGGCCGCTACACGGAAAAACACAATGTGCGCTTCGACGGCATGACGCGCGTGTCGCACGTGACGGACGCCACCGACTGGCGCGTGGAATATCCGTTCGTCGTGCTCACCCCCGACACGGAAGAGGAAATGGCAGGCCTGGTCAAAGGCTGTATCGAGCTGGGGCTGACCATCATCCCGCGCGGCGGCGGCACCGGCTACACAGGCGGGGCGATTCCCCTGACGCCGATGTCGGCCGTCATCAACACGGAAAAACTCATCACCCTGGGTGCCGTGGAAATGACGGTCTTGCCGGGCCTGACGCATGAATATGCGACGATCAATTCGGGCGCGGGCGTGATCACGAACAAAGTGTCGGAAGCGGCGGAAAAGGCCGGTTTCGTGTTTGCCGTCGACCCGACCTCGGCCCACGCTTCGTGTATCGGCGGCAACGTCGCCATGAATGCGGGTGGCAAGAAGGCCGTGCTGTGGGGCACGGCGCTCGACAACCTGGCTTCGTGGCGCATGGTCGACCCGAACGGCGACTGGCTCGACGTCACGCGTCTCGACCATAACCTGGGCAAGATCCACGATATCGCGCTGGCACGTTTCCAGCTGGAATGGCGTCACCCGAGCACGCGCGACGCGACAAAACCGAACGCACCGTTCAAGACGGAAATTTTGGAAATTCCTGGCCGCAAGTTCCGTAAAGAGGGCCTGGGCAAGGACGTTACCGATAAATTCCTCGCCGGCTTGCCGGGCATCCAGAAAGAGGGTTGCGACGGTCTGATCACGTCGGCGCGCTGGATTTTGCACAAGATGCCGAAATTCGCCCGCACCGTCTGCCTGGAATTCTTTGGCCAGGCGCGCGACGCGATTCCGTCGATCGTGGAAATCAAGGATTACCTCGATGGCTTGCCGGCCAAGGGCGAGCAATACACGAGCATCCGCCTGGCGGGCCTGGAGCATCTGGACGAGCGCTACCTGCGCGCCGTCGGCTACGCTACCAAGTCGAAGCGCGGCGTGCTGCCGAAGATGGCCCTGTTTGGCGACATTGTCGGCGACGATGAAAACGCCGTCGCGCAAGCGGCGTCGGAAGTGGTGCGCATCGCCAACACCCGCGTGGGTGAAGGTTTTGTGGCCGTCAGCCCGGAAGCGCGCAAGAAATTCTGGTTAGATCGTGCCCGCACGGCCGCGATCGCCAAGCACACCAACGCTTTTAAAATCAATGAAGACGTCGTCATTCCCCTGAACCGCATGGGCGAATACACGGATGGCATCGAGCGCATCAATATCGAACTGTCGATCAAGAACAAGCTGCAACTGGCTGACGCCCTGAGCGCGTTCTTTGCCAAGGGTAACTTGCCAATCGGCAAGAGCGACGATGCGTCGGACGACCGCGTGGACGATGCTGAAATGCTTGGCGACCGTGCCGAGCAGGCGCAGCAGTTGCTGGCGCAAGTCACGGCACGCTGGACCTATCTGCTGGCCCAGCTGGACCGTCCGCTGGTCGACGCGAAGGGTGAATTGGCCGAACTGGGCATGGAGCGCTTGCTGCCCGTGTTCGAGGCGCGCCTGGAAACGCAGCCGAACGCCACCTTGTTCGACGTGGTGCAGGACCGCACCGTGCGTATTACATGGAAACAGGAAATCCGGGCCCAGCTGCGCCAGATTTTCAACGGCGCCGCGTTCAAGCTGATCCTCGACGAGGCGACGGCCATCCACGCGCGCATCCTGCGTAGCCGCGTGTTCGTCGCGCTGCACATGCATGCGGGTGACGGCAACGTGCACACGAACTTGCCCGTCAACTCGGACAATTACGAAATGCTGCAGGACGCCCACGAAGCCGTGGGCCGCATCATGATTTTGGCCCGCTCGCTCAATGGCGTCATTTCCGGCGAGCACGGCATCGGTATTACCAAGCTGGAATTCCTGACGGAAGAAGAAATCGGCGACTTCCGCAGCTACAAGCAGCGCATCGATCCGGAAGGCCGTTTCAACAAGGGCAAACTGCTGAACCTGCCGGGCATGGGCGCCGACTTGCGCAATGCCTACACGCCATCGTTCGGCCTGATGGGCCATGAATCCTTGATCATGCAGCAAAGCGATATCGGCGCCATCGCCGACAGCGTCAAGGATTGCTTGCGTTGCGGCAAGTGCAAACCCGTGTGCTCGACCCACGTGCCGCGCGCCAACTTGCTGTACTCGCCACGCGACAAGATCTTGGCGACCTCGTCCTTGATCGAAGCCTTCCTGTACGAAGAGCAGACGCGCCGCGGTATTTCCATCAAGCATTGGGAAGAGTTCGAGGACGTGGCCGACCATTGCACGGTCTGCCATAAATGCGTGACGCCTTGCCCTGTGAACATCGACTTCGGCGACGTGTCCATGAACATGCGCAACCTGCTGCGCAAGATGGACAAGAAGAGCTTCAATCCGGGCACCAAGGCCACGATGATGTTCCTCAACGCCACCGATCCCGTGACCATCAATGCCACGCGCAAGGTCATGATCGGCTGGGGTTACAAGGCGCAGCGCCTGGGCAACGATTTGCTGAAGAAGTTTGCCAAGAAGCAAACCAAGGCGCCGCCGCCATCGACGGGCAAGCCGCCCGTCAAGGCGCAGGTGATCCACTTCATCAACAAGAAAATGCCGGGCAACCTGCCGAAGAAATCGGCGCGCGCGCTGCTCGACATCGAAGACGACAAGGTCATCCCGATCATCCGCAATCCGAAGACGACGACGGCCGATACGGAAGCCGTGTTCTACTTCCCCGGTTGCGGTTCGGAGCGTTTGTTCTCGCAAGTGGGCCTGGCCACGCAAGCGATGCTGTGGGAAGTGGGCGTGCAGACGGTATTGCCACCGGGCTACCTGTGCTGCGGTTATCCGCAGCGGGGCGCGGGCGAGTTCGACAAAGCCGAGAAGATGATGACGGACAACCGCGTCCTGTTCCACCGCATGGCCAACACGCTCAATTACCTGGACATCAAGACGGTGCTCGTGTCGTGCGGCACGTGTTACGACCAGCTGGCCACCTACCAGTTCGAGAAGATTTTCCCTGGCTGCCGCATCATGGATATCCATGAGTATTTGCTGGAGAAAAACGTCAAGCTGGAAGGCGTCAACGGCACCCGTTATATGTACCACGAGCCATGCCACAATCCGATGAAGCTGCAGGAATCGGGCAAGACCATCAACTCCCTGATCAGCACGGTAGATAACGTGAAGATCGAGAAGAATGACCGTTGCTGCGGCGAATCGGGTTCGCTGGCCGTTACGCGTCCCGACATTTCCACGCAAGTGCGTTTCCGCAAGGAAGAAGAGATGGTCAAGGGCGCCGACAAGCTGCGCGGCGACGGTTTCACGGGCGACGTCAAAATCCTCACCAGCTGCCCGTCGTGCCTGCAAGGACTCTCGCGCTACAATGACGATTCGGGCACGACGGCCGACTACATCGTCGTCGAGATCGCCAAACACTTGCTGGGAGAGAACTGGATGCCGGATTACGTGAAACGCGCCAATGACGGCGGTATCGAACGGGTGCTGGTGTGACCTGCGATCTGTGCACATTGCTGGACGGCTTTGCCAACAAGCAGGGCTGTGAAGCCTTGCTGTGGCGCAGCGAGCGCCTGTCCGTCGTGGCCGTCGATGACGCCGCCTATCCCGGCTTTTGCCGCGTGATCTGGAACAAGCACGTGAAAGAAATGACGGATCTGACGCCTGGCGAGCGCAACTACGTCATGGAAGTCGTGTGGCAAGTCGAGCTGGCCGTGCGTGAAGTGATGCAGCCGGAAAAGGTCAACGTGGCCAGTTTCGGCAACATGACGCCGCACGTGCACTGGCACGTGATTCCCCGCTACCGCGACGACGCGCATTTCCCGAACCCCAGCTGGGCTGTCGTGCAGCGCGAGACGGCACCCGAGGTGCTGGCCGCGCGCCGCGCCCTGTTGCCGGCCTTGCGCGACGCCATCATTCAACGTTTATCCGCATAAAGTATCGTCATGACTGAAAAAGCAGCAACACCGCAACCGACCGGCTTGACCGTGCACAACCAGTCGCGCGTGCTCGACGTGGCTTTCGACGATGGCAGCGAATTTGCGCTGCCGTTCGAATACCTGCGCGTGTATTCGCCGTCGGCCGAAGTGCAGGGCCATGGCAAAGGCCAGGAAACCTTGCAATTAGGAAAGCGCCTGGTCGGCATCATAGGCCTGGAGCCGGTCGGCAACTACGCCGTGCAACCGACCTTCAGCGATGGCCACAATTCCGGTCTGTACACCTGGGCATACTTGTACAAGCTGGGCGCGGAAAAAGACAAGCTGTGGCAAGCCTACCTGGACCAGCTGGCGGCAGCCGGCTACCCGGGCGACAGCGGCCGCGACGCCAAGGCCGACATGACGTTCAAGCAATCTTCCGGCCACGTCCACGGACCGAGCTGCGGTCACAAACACTAGGGTAAAAAATAATGCGGTAATCTTGTCGGATTGCCGCCGCCCCGTTCGTCGTATGAATGCCCGCGCTTGCGGGCATTTTTCTTTTGGAGAAGAGACTATGGAATACCTGATCCTGATCTACGCCGACGAGGCGCGCTTTGAATCCATGGAAGAGGGCCAGATGGCCAGCCTGATGGCCGACTTTGCCAGCTATACGCAGGCGCTGGAGGCGGCAGGCGTGCTGCGCGGGGGCGCCGAGCTGGCGCCAGTGGGCAGTGCCACCTGCGTGCGGGTGCGCAATGGCAAACCCGTCATCACGGATGGGCCGTTCGCGGAAACCAAGGAACAGCTGGGCGGCTACTATCTGCTAGCCTGCGCCAATCTGGACGAGGCGCTGGCCTGGGCCGGGCGTTGCCCGGTGGCCTCCTTGGGCACCATCGAAGTGCGGCCCGTGACGGCTTGACGATGGCCGGCGACGCCATCGCGGCCGTCGAACGCGTCTTTCGCCAGGAAAGGGGCAGGGTGCTGGCAGGCCTGATGCGGCGTTTCGGCGACCTGGGCCTGGCGGAAGATGTGTTGCAGGAAGCGTGCCGCAAGGCGCTGGAACTGTGGCCGCGCACGGGCACCCCCGATAATCCCGCCGCCTGGCTCAGTTCCGTGGCGCGCAATGCGGGCCTCGATCACGTGCGCCGGGCGGGCAAAAGCGTCAGCGATGCCGAGGCCCAGCTAGCCAGCCTGACTGCGGCCGTGGCGGTGGACGCGCCGCCGATCGAAGACGACCGCCTGCGCCTGCTGTTCATCTGCTGCCATCCTGCGCTCGCGCCCGAGGCGCAGGTGGCGCTGGCCCTGCGCACCCTGTGTGGGCTGTCCACGGGCGAGATCGCGCGGGCCTTCGGCGTGGCGGAAGCTGCCCTGTCGCAGCGGCTGTTGCGCGCCAAGCGCAAGATCGCGGAAGCGCGTATCCCCTTCGAGTTGCCGCCGGAGCAAGAATTGCAGCCACGGCTGGCGCAAGTGCTGCACGTGATTTACCTGGTGTTCAGCGAAGGTTATTGCGCCAGCGGCGGCGACACCCTGCTGCGCGCGGACCTGTGCGCGGAAGCGCTGCGCCTGGGGCGGCTGCTCGACAGTCTGCAGCCGGGGCAGCCGGAAGTGCAGGGTGTATTGGCCCTGATGCTGTTGCAGGCGTCGCGCGGCCCGGCCCGGCTGTCGCCTGAAGGCTATTTGCTGACCCTGGAAGAGCAGGACCGGCGTCTGTGGGAAGGGGAATTGATTGCCGAGGGTCTGGCTGTGCTGGAACTGGCCTTGCTGGCGCGCGCGCCAGGGCCATATCAGCTGCAGGCGGCGATTGCCGCCTTGCACGCCAAAGCGCCCACGGCCAGCCAGACGGACTGGCGCCAGATCAGCGCCCTGTACGGCGCTTTGCTGCGGCACAAGCCGGAACCGTTGATCTTGCTCAATGCCGTGATCGCCTGCGCCATGGCGCATGGCACCGCACACGGGCTGGCGTGGCTCGAGCGCCTGGAAGCCGTGCCCAGCCTGGCGCCATCGCATTATCTGCATGCGGCCCGGGCCGACTTGCTGCGCCGCCAGGGCGACCGGCCGGAGGCGCTGGCGGCATATGCCCGGGCGGCCATGCTGGCTTCGAATGCAGTGGAAAGGCAATACCTTCTCCGGCGTCACGGGGAAATGCGCCTGCCGCTTGTATAATGCTCCCAAGTTCAAACAGACTGCCTACCATGACCAATACGACCCATTTCGGATACAAAACAGTTGCAGAAGACGACAAAGTGCGCGAAGTCGCCAAGGTGTTCCATTCCGTCGCTGCCAAATACGACGTGATGAACGACTTGATGTCGGGCGGGCTGCACCGTCTGTGGAAGACGTTTACCATTGCCAACGCGGGCGTGCGCCCCGGTTTCAAGGTGCTCGACATCGCTGGCGGCACGGGCGACCTGTCGAAGGCATTCGCCAAGCAGGCGGGCCCTACCGGCGAAGTCTGGCTGACCGATATCAATGAATCGATGTTGCGCGTGGGCCGCGACCGCCTCTTGAATCGCGGCTTGCTGACCCCCACCTTGTTGTGTGACGCGGAAAAACTGCCATTCCCCGATAATTATTTCGACCGTGTCAGCGTGGCCTTTGGTTTGCGCAACATGACGCACAAGGATGTGGCGCTGGCGGAAATGCGCCGCGTGCTGAAACCGGGCGGCAAGCTGCTGGTGCTGGAGTTTTCCAAGGTGGCCGCCCCCCTGCAAAAGCCGTACGACCTGTATTCGTTCTCGGTCTTGCCGTGGTTCGGGCAGAAAATCGCCGGCGACGCGGAAAGCTATCGTTACCTGGCAGAATCGATCCGCATGCATCCGGACCAGGAAACCCTGAAGACCATGATGGAAACAGCGGGCCTGGAGCGCGTGCAGTACTACAATTTGACGGCAGGCATTGCCGCTTTGCACACCGGTATCAAGATGTAATGCATCAATGTTGGTGATTTTAGGAGATGGAATGAAATTGAAGAAATTTATGGTCGGCATGATGCTGGCCGCGACCACGGTATCCATGCTGGGCGAGGCGCTGGCCCGTCCCATGGGCGGTGGCCGTTCGATAGGTCGTCAGTCGCAGAACGTGAGCCGCCAGGCGCCGGCCCCAGCGCCGGCACCGGCTGCCACGCCACGCCAGGCGCAACCGGCGCCGGCTCCTGCGCCAGCACCTGCCGCCAAGGCACCGAGCCGCTGGAAGGGTTTGCTGGGCGGCGCCTTGCTGGGTCTGGGTCTGGGCGCGCTGCTGTCGCACTTCGGCCTGGGCGGCGCCCTGGCCAGCATGATCAGCACCTTGCTGATGGTGGCTTTGCTGGCCGGCGTGGTCTTCTTCATCTACCGCATGGTGCGCGGCAAGCGTGCTGGCAACAGCAGCGGCAATACGCCGTTCGCCGGCTTCGGCAACCAGCCTGCGCCAGCGGGCAACCTGCCTGACATCGGTTCGCGCATTCCACCGCTGCCACCGCTGCAGCCCGTCTCGTCCGGCGTCGGTCTGGACAAGCCGGACCCGGTCCCGGTGCCGGCTGCCGCGCCATGGGGCGTGCCAAGCGACTTCGACAAGGATGCCTTCCTGCGCCACGCGAAAAGCAATTTCATTCGCCTGCAAGCGGCCTGGGACAAGGCTGACGTCAACGATATCCGCGAATTCACGTCGCCGGAAGTGTATGCGGAACTGCGCATGCAAATCCAGGAACGGGGTGCGCAGCCAGACTTTACCGATGTCGTCACCATCGATGCCGAACTGCTGGGTATCGAGACGAGCGTCAACGATTACCTGGCCAGCGTGAAGTTTGTGGGCCTGATCCGTTCGGCGCCGGGCGCCGCGGCGGAACCGTTCGCGGAAGTGTGGAATATGTCGAAACCCGTCAGCGGCAATAGCGGCTGGGTCCTGGCAGGCATCCAGCAATTGAATTAATTGCAAAAACTTGCTGAATATTGGCTTAAGTCCATGCGGAATGCATGATGCTTAACAGATATTGCCTGCTGAACTGGTAAGATCGAAACCGCCCACGTTGTTTTACGGGCGGTTTTTTCTTTTTAGGGGCGCGCCGCGCGCTATATGATGGCACCACTTTCCGACCTTTCCCTGATGACGCCTGTCATTGCAACCATCAACCACTTGCTGGCGCAAGAGCCGTGGGCGCGCCATCAGCTGGCCGTGCACGCCGGCAAGCTGGCTTGCATCGACACGGGCGCCGTGGCCCTGCGCCTGCGCGTCGACAGCGCCGGCATGCTGGAAGCTGTGCCGGCTGACATGCCGGCCAACGTCACCATCCGCGTAAAATTGTCCGACGTGCCGCTGATCCTGCAAAACCGCGAGCGGGCGTTTTCCTACGTCAAGATCGAAGGCGATGCCGAGTTTGCCAATGCGATTTCGCAATTGAGCAAGGGCTTGCGCTGGGAAGCCGAGCACGACCTGGAAAAGGTGGTCGGGCCCATGCTGGCCACGCGCCTCGTTGCCGGCGCGAAGGATGCGGCCGCGTTTGTGCGCACGGGCCAGCAAAAGCTGGCGGAAAACGTGGCCGAATATTTTCTCGACGAACAGCCCATGCTGATCCGTCCTTCCACCTTGCAAGAGTATTCCGCTGGCGTAACGCGCGTGCGCGATGACGTCGAACGCCTGGCCAAGCGCCTTGCCCGGCTGGAAAAGGCGGTCGCCGCCGTCCAGCCGCAGTCTTCCTCACCGGATTTGTCTACATGATATTGAAATTCCTGCGCCTGTTTAAAATCATCCGTGTTTCCATCAAGTACGGTCTGGATGAGATAGCGATTTCTGGTCTGCAAGTTCCCCGCACCGCCAAATTGATCGACACCCTGATTTTCTGGCGCGACCTGTCGTCGCCACGGGGCTTGCGCCTGCGCCTGGCGCTGGAAGAGCTGGGCCCGATTTTCGTCAAATTCGGCCAGGTGCTGTCGACCCGGCGCGACCTGATGCCGCTCGACATCGCCGAGGAACTGGCGCGCCTGCAAGACCGCGTGCCGCCTTTCGATTCCGACCTGGCCATCGCGCAAATCACCAAGTCGCTCGGTGCACACCCGGATCAGTTGTTTGCCCACTTCGAGCGCGAGCCGGTGGCGTCCGCCTCGATTGCCCAGGTGCACTTCGCCACCTTGAAAGATGGACGCGAAGTGGCCGTGAAGGTCTTGCGTCCAGGCATGAAAAAGCTGATCGACGAAGACGTGGCCCTGATGCACATCGCCGCCGACTGGACCAGTCGCCTGTGGGCCGACAGCAAGCGTTTGAAACCGAAAGAGGTAGTGGGCGAGTTCGACAAATATCTGCACGACGAGCTGGACCTGATGCGCGAGGCGGCCAACGCCAGCCAGCTGCGCCGTAATTTTGCCAACTCGGACTTGCTGCTGGTGCCGGAAATGCACTGGGATTACTGTTCCAGCAGCGTCATCGTCATGGAGCGGATGGTCGGCATTCCCGTGTCGCAAACGGAGCGCCTGGTGGCGGCCGGCGTGGATTTGCGCAAACTGTCCAGCGATGGCGTGGAGATTTTCTTCACGCAAGTGTTCCGCGACGGCTTTTTCCATGCGGACATGCACCCGGGCAATATTCTCGTGTCGATCGCGCCTGAATCGTTCGGCCGCTACATCGCGCTCGACTTCGGCATCGTCGGAACGTTGAACGACTACGACAAGGATTATCTGTCGCAAAACTTCCTCGCCTTCTTCCGCCGCGATTACAAACGCGTGGCCGAAGCGCACATTGAATCGGGCTGGGCGCCGAAAGACACCCGCGTCGATGAGCTGGAAGCGGCCGTGCGCGCCTGTTGCGAGCCGATCTTCGACCGTCCGCTGAAAGATATTTCTTTTGGGCAAGTGTTGCTGCGTTTGTTCCAGACCTCGCGCCGCTTCAACGTGGAAGTGCAGCCGCAACTGGTGCTGCTGCAAAAGACCCTGCTCAATATCGAAGGCCTGGGCCGCCAGCTGGACCCGGAACTGGACCTGTGGCAAACGGCCAAGCCCTACCTGGAAAAATGGATGAGCAACCAGGTGGGGCCGCAAGGCTTCATGGAGCGCCTGCGCGCCGAGGCGCCCCGTTATGCGCACATCTTCCCACAACTGCCGCGCTTGTTGCACCAGGCCTTGACCGTGCATGGCGAGCCGCGCGAAAACGATGTGGAATTGATGAAAACCTTGCTGGCGGAGCAACGCCAGACGAACCGCTTGCTGAGCTTTATCGTGTACTTCGTGGGCGCCTTCGCCCTCGGCGCGCTGGGCTTGCAAGTGTTCATGCGCTGGCATCAACTGCCGTTTTAAAGGCTGAGGACGTAAGTGATGGCTGACTTCAATTCCCGCGATCCGCTCTCGCCCGCCTTCTGGGACGAGCGTTTCGAAAAGCAATTTACGCCCTGGGACCACGGCGGCGTGCCGTCGCGCCTGCGCAGCTTCGTTGCCGGCAGCCCGGCGCCGCTGCGCTGCCTGATCCCCGGCTGCGGCTCGGCCTATGAGCTGGTTTTCATGCTCGATCACGGCTGGGATGCCACGGCCATCGACTTTTCGCCGGCCGCCGTGGCCGCCGCGCGGGCCGTCGTCGGCGAACGGGCAGGGCAGGTGGTGGAAGCCGATTTCTTTGCCTGGGAACCTGTTGCGTCGCTGGACCTGATCTATGAGCGGGCTTTTTTGTGCGCCATGCCGCGCGCCATGTGGCCGCAAGTGGCGGCCCGCTGGGCGCAGCTGTTGGCGCCGGGCGCCATGCTGGCCGGTTACTTTTTCTTTGACGACAATGCCAAGGGACCGCCATTTGGTATTTCAAAGGAGAAACTGCAGGAATTGCTGGCCCCGCATTTCGACTGCCTGGCCGATGAAGCCGTTGACGATTCCATCGCCGTCTTCGCCGGCAAGGAGCGCTGGATGAGCTGGCGCCGCCGGGCGGACTGAGGCGGACCGGTCAATTTCCGTTGAGGGCAAAGGAAAAGCTTTATAATTCAGGGTTTTTGATGATTTTCTCGGAGTAGAGATGCCGATTTACGCTTACCGTTGTGACGAGTGTGGTTTTGCCAAGGACGTCTTGCAAAAGATCTCCGATCCAGTACTGACGGTGTGCCTGTCGTGCGGCAAGCCCAGTTTCAAGAAACAATTGACGGCCGCCGGTTTCCAATTGAAGGGCACTGGCTGGTACGCGACCGATTTCCGCGGCGGCACGGCGCCCACCACGGCCATTCCGACGGGCCCGGCCGATAACGCCAAGCCTGCCCCGGCCGCCGAGAGCGCGCCTGCTGCCGCACCTGCGCCCGCCCCAGCTGCCACCGCGCCGAAAGCGGACTGAGCGCGCGCCGCGCCGATACGATCCATTACCGAGAAACTGATGCGTAAATACTTTATTACCGGATTACTGATTTTGGTGCCCCTGGCCATTACGGCCTGGGTCCTGAATCTGGTGATCAGCACGATGGACCAGTCGCTGTTGCTGGTGCCCGGCAGTACGCAGCCCAGCGTCTGGTTCGGCCACAAGGTTCCCGCGCTGAGCACCATTCCCGGCCTGGGCACGGTATTGACGGTGCTGATCGTGTTCTTCACGGGCTTGCTGACGAATAACCTGGTCGGCAATTACGTGGTGAAGCTGTGGGAAAAATTGCTGCAACGCATACCCATCGTCAATTCCCTGTATTCGAGCGTCAAGCAAGTGTCGGATACCCTGTTTTCCCCGTCGGGCAATGCGTTCCGCAAGGCCGTGCTGGTGCCGTATCCGCACCAGAACTCCTGGACCATCGCTTTCCTGACGGGCGTGCCGGGCGGCGATGCGGCGAACCACCTGGTGGGCGACTTTGTCAGCGTGTATGTGCCGACGACGCCGAACCCGACATCGGGCTTTTTCCTGATGATGAAGCGCAGCGATGTCGTCGAACTCGACATGAGCGTCGATGCGGCGCTCAAATATATCGTCTCGATGGGCGTGGTGGCGCCTGCGGAAGTTGTTGCTGTACCGGCCCCGGCAGCCAAAGAATAAAGGCAGGCGTCCCATACGGGACGTGGCCGGATTGAACACTCACTAACCTGAACTGAGAATTTTATGTCTATGCGTACTGAATACTGCGGCCTCGTTACCGAAGCCATGCTGGGACAAACCGTCAGCCTGTGCGGCTGGGTACATCGCCGCCGCGACCACGGCAGCCTGATTTTCATCGACTTGCGCGACCGTGAAGGCCTGGTGCAAATCGTCTGCAACCCGGAACAAGCGGAAATGTTCAAGGTCGCCGAAGCCGTGCGCAACGAATTCTGCCTGCGCGTGACGGGCGTCGTGACCAACCGTATCGAAGGCACGATCAACAACAACCTGAAGTCGGGCAAGATCGAAGTGGTCTGCTCGGAGCTGGAAGTGCTGAACCCTTCCGTGCCCGTGCCGTTCCAGCTGGACGACGACAACCTGTCGGAAACGACGCGCCTGACGCACCGCGTGCTGGACCTGCGCCGCCCGCAAATGCAAAACAACCTGCGACTGCGTTACAAAGTGACGATGGAAGTGCGCAAGTACCTCGACGCGCTGGGCTTCATCGACATCGAAACGCCGATGCTGACCAAGTCGACGCCAGAAGGCGCGCGCGATTACCTGGTGCCATCGCGCGTCAACGCGGGCAGCTTCTTCGCCTTGCCGCAATCGCCACAGTTGTTCAAGCAACTGTTGATGGTCGCTAACTTCGACCGTTACTACCAGATCACCAAGTGCTTCCGCGACGAAGACCTGCGCGCGGACCGCCAGCCTGAATTCACGCAGATCGATTGCGAAACCTCGTTCCTGACGGAACAGGAAATCCGCGACCTGTTCGAAGACATGATCCGCGTCGTCTTCAAGAACACCCTGGACATCGACCTGCCGAACCCGTTCCCGGTAATGGATTTCGCCGAAGCGATGGGCCTGTACGGTTCCGACAAGCCGGACATGCGCGTCAAGCTGGCCTTCACGGATTTGACGGAAGTCATGAAATCGGTCGAGTTCAAGGTCTTCAACGGCGCCGCCAACATGAAAGGCGGCCGCGTGGTTGCCCTGCGCGTACCGCAAGGCGGCAGCATGCCCCGTTCGGAAATCGACGCCTACACCCAGTTCGTCGCCATCTACGGCGCCAAGGGCCTCGCTTACATCAAGGTCAACGAGAAAGCCAAGGGTCCTGAAGGCTTGCAGTCGCCGATCGTCAAGTTCCTGCCTGCCGACGTGCTGGCCACCATCCTTGAGCAGACCGGTGCGCAAGACGGCGACCTGATCTTCTTCGGCGCCGACAAGGCCAAGGTCGTCAACGACGCCATCGGCGCGCTGCGCGTGAAAATCGGTCACAGCGAGTTCGGCAAGAAAGCCGGCCTGTTCGAAGACGTGTGGAAGCCATTGTGGGTGGTCGACTTCCCGATGTTCGAGCACGACGAAGAAGCGGACCGCTGGACGGCGACCCACCATCCATTCACGGCGCCAAAAGACGGCCATGAAGACATGCTGGAAAGCGATCCGGGCGCCTGCATCGCCAAGGCCTACGACATGGTCTTGAACGGCTGGGAACTGGGCGGCGGTTCGATCCGTATCCACCGCGAAGAAGTGCAGTCGAAAGTGTTCCGCGCACTGAAGATCGATGCCGAAGAAGCGCAGCTGAAGTTCGGCTTCCTGCTCGACGCCCTGCAATACGGCGCGCCACCGCATGGCGGCCTGGCATTCGGCCTGGACCGTATCGTGACCATGATGACGGGGTCCGAATCGATCCGCGACGTGATCGCCTTCCCGAAAACCCAGCGCGCGCAAGATTTGTTGACCCATGCGCCGTCGGAAGTGGACGAGAAGCAACTGCGCGAACTGCACATCCGTTTGCGCAGCGCCGAGCCAAAAGTAGTGTAATGAAGCATGCGGCTGCCCCGGTGGCCGCTGTTTGATCCACTATGCAAAAAAAGGCGCTGTCGTGGCGCCTTTTTCATTGTTGATATGACTCATAAAATTCCTGTTTCCGTGCTGGTCGTCATTCATACGGCTGACCTTGACGTCTTGCTCATCGAACGCGCGGGCCAGCCCGGTTTCTGGCAATCGGTGACGGGTTCCGTCGATGCCGTCGATGAACCGCTGCTGCAGACGGCCGCGCGCGAACTGTTCGAGGAAACCGGCATCGTTGCTGATGGACACGATATCGTGCTGCGCGACTGGAACCTGTCGAACGTGTACGAGATCTATCCGATCTGGCGCCACCGCTATGCGCCCGGCGTGACGCGCAACACGGAACACGTGTTCAGCGTGCAAGTGCCGCGCGATATCGCCATCACCCTGAGTCCGCGCGAACACTTGCAGTACGCGTGGTTGCCGTACCTGGCGGCGGCCGACCGCTGTTTCTCGTCGTCCAACGCGGAAGCGATTTTGCAATTGCCAGCCATGACGGGCCTGGCGCGTCCCACCTGATTTTCCTAGAAAGCATTCCATGTTGAACTGGTTACATTTGACTGCACAGCAAAAACTGCTGGGCACCCTGGGCATCGTTTTTTGCCTGTGCTTTATCTTCCTGCTGTTCAGTTCCACCGTGCCCGGCCGTACGCCACCGATCGGCATGCCGCTGATGGCCATCGGCTGGCTGCTGCACCCGGGCGCGTTTGCCAAGGGCAAGCGCACCGTGGCCTGGCGCGGCGCGCCGTTGCTGGTCAAGATCGTCTGGGCGGCTGGTATCACCGCGCTGCTCGTCAGCGTGACGGCGGGCGTGGGACGCATGCTGGCCTGAACACGCGATAGCGAACGATTACCCGGCAACATTTTGATATGAATAACAACGTCAGCGATGACGAGAGGATGGCATGCTGAATTGGTCTCAACTTTCTTTACGGCAGCGCATGATCAGTGTGCTATTCCTGTCCTGGGTGTTGGGCAGCCTGTATGCCGTCTGTTTCCCGGAGCAGCCGCATGCCAGTTTTCCGCAGGCGGGCTTGCCCTTGTTGATGCTGGGATTTTTGCTGCATCCGCGTTTCTTCGCTGGCGGACGCGGACCGTTCAGCTGGAGCAGCGCGCCCAGTTTGATAAAGGGCTTGTGGGTGACAGGCGCCATCGTCGGCAGCATCAGTGCCGCTAGTAGTCTGCTGCTGTCGGCTGCAGGCAAATAAAGCTGCCGTAGGTGCGCACGCGCACCTACGCTGGCGCCGCGCGGGGCCCGTCTGGGAGTAGAATCAATGCATGAAAATCCGCGTAGCAACTTATAATATTCACAAGGGTGTCTCCTCCGTGCGAGGCTTGCCCCGCGTACATGCTTTAAAACAGGCGATTGCCCTGTTTCATGCCGATGTCGTCTTTTTGCAGGAAGTGCAAGGCAAGCACGACCGCAATGCGGCCCGCTATGGCGCCGAGAAAAATGGCCACAAGCATTGGCCGGAAGCGTCGCAGCACGAGTTCTTTGCCGGCGCCGAGCACCATTCCGCGTATGGCATGAATGCCGTGTACGATCACGGCCACCATGGCAATGCGTTGCTCAGCAAGTTTCCCATCGCCTCGCAAACCAACCACGACGTCTCCGACCATGCCTACGAGCAGCGCGGCATCCTGCATTGCGTGCTCAAGACGCCGCAGGCCGATGTGCACTGCTATGTCGTTCACCTGGGCCTGTTCGAGTCGGGACGGGGCCGCCAGACGCAGGCGCTGATCGACGCCGTGATGGAATCGGCGCCCGATGGCGAGCCCGTCATCATTGCCGGCGATTTCAACGACTGGCGCAACACGCTCAGCGACAAGCTGCGCAATGCGCTGGGTGTGGTCGAGGTATTCGACCAGCGCGCGTCGAACTCGGCCTTGGGTGACCTGGTGCGCACCCTGGCGCGGCGCCAGACGAAAACGCCGATCCCCGTGCCGGCGCGCACCTTTCCCGCCGCCTTGCCGTGGTTCCGCCTGGACCGCATCTATGTGCGCGGTTTCCACGTGGAAGGCGCGCAAGTGATGCATGGCACCCTGTGGGCAAAACTGTCGGACCACGCGCCGATCGTTGCTGCTTTGAAACTCGCGTAGACTGCCGGCATGCGTACAGTCAATTTCATCGCCCACAACGACATCAAGCTGCTGTATTGCGGCACCGATTACTTTCCTGCGCTGATCGCGGCCATCGACGGCGCGCGCTCGGAAGTCTATTTCGAAACGTATATCTTTGCCGACGACGCGACGGGCACCCTGGTGCTCGACGCGCTCAAGCGTGCCGCCGCGCGCGGCGTGCTCGTGTGCATGATCACGGACTGGTTCGGCACGGGCAACCGCCGGGTCAATGCCATGCATGCGCAACTGGAAGCGGCCGGCGTGCACCACCGCATCTTCAACCCGTGGTTCCGGCGCGGCATCACGCGCACGCACCGCAAGATCTGCGTGGCCGATGGCGAGATCGCGCTGGTGGGCGGCATCAATATCAATGATGACATGTTTTGCGACTACGACCACAACATCAGCCTGGAAGCGCCGCGCTGGGATTTCGCCGTGCAGGTGAAGGGCCCGCTGGTCGACGCCATCCACGAAGAAGTGCAGGCGCAGTGGGCGCGATTGGGCAAGATGAATCTGGTGCGGCGTATCAAGCTGTACCGCAAGATGCGCGTCGTCAGCAAGGAGCTGGCAAAAAATCCCGTCGTGGCCGGCTTTGTCGTGCGCGACAACCTGCGCAACCGCCGCACCATCCAGCGCGCCTACCTGCAGGCGCTGGGCCAGGCGCGGAAAAGCGTGATGCTGGCAAACCCGTATTTCGCGCCCGGACACAAGCTGCGCCACGCCCTGGCCCAGGCGGCCCAGCGGGGCGTCGACGTGGTGCTGCTGATCGGCGTGGGCGAATTCCGCATGCAGGATGCCGTGGCGCACTCGTTTTATCCGAAACTGCTGGCCGCCGGGGTGAAAATCGTCGAATACCGCAAGACGCAATTGCACGCCAAGGTGGCCGTCGTCGATGACGACTGGGCGACGGTGGGCTCCAGCAATATTGACGCGCTGAGCCTGTTCCTGAACCAGGAAGCGAACGTGGTGATCAAGGACGTGGCCTTCGCGCAAAGCTTGCGCCAGCATATCGAGCAGGGCGTGGCCGACGGCATCGTCATTCACCAGGACGATTTCAAGCACATCGGCCGCTTCCGGCGCATCGGCTATGAAGCCGCGTTCCTCGCGTACCGGCTGGTGATGCGCATTTTTTCAGTAGGCAAGTACGCATGAGCGAGATGACAACGGTAAGGCTGGACAAATGGCTGTGGGCGGCGCGCTTCTTCAAGACGCGCTCGCTGGCCAGCGAAGCTGTCGACACGGGCAAGGTCAAAGTGGGCGGCGAGCGCGTGAAACCGGCGCGCAGCGTGCGCGTGGGCGACGAGCTGGCCATCGACAATGGCGCGGAGACGTGGGAAGTGGCTGTGCTGGGCCTGTCCGACAAGCGCGGCGCTGCGCCCGTGGCGCGCCTGCTGTATGCGGAAACGCTGGCCAGCATCGCCGGCCGCGAGCAGCTGGCCGAGGAGCGCAAGCTGTTCCGCGAGCCGGGCACCACCATCAAGGGGCGGCCGACCAAGCGCGACCGCCGTCAACTGAACAAGGCAGGCGGCCTCGACTGAGGCACGCTGGCACTCAGGCGGCAGGGCTGCGCACCGCTTTTGCCTGCCTGAAATCGCTACAAACACGCGGCTAAAAAATGCTGCGCCGCATCAATAGAACACCGGCTCTAAAGTTCCCGTTTGACTTTTACGTGGTAGTGGATAATAGTACGAGCGTTCGGATTTTTTCGAAGCGTGCTTTTTTTACCCTCGCTTCAGTCCGCCAGATCGGCAACATCACTTTGAGAACGGACCTCTTGAATACTTCAGTCAAATTCATGCGCAAGGGCGAACTGACCCGTGCAGCCATCCTCGACGTGGCGCTGGACCTGTCCAGCCGCGACGGCCTGGAAGGCCTGACCATCGGGCTGCTTGCGGACAAAATGAACATGAGCAAGTCGGGCGTGTTTGCCCACTTTGGCTCGCGCGAAGACTTGCAGATGGAAGTGCTGAAGCTCTACCACTATCGTTTCGAGCAAGAAGTCTTTTTCCCCAGCATGAAAGAACCACGCGGCATCCAGCGCCTGCAATCGATGTTTGCGCGCTGGGTCAAGCGGGTCAGCGTGGAAATCGCTTCCGGCTGCATCTATATCAGCGGCGCCGTTGAGTATGACGACCGTCCCGGTCCCATCCGCGAGGCCCTCGTGGCCATGGTGCGGGCCTGGCAGGGCGCGCTGCTGCGCTGTGTCGAGCAATCGATCGCCACGGGCGACCTGAAAGCGGACACGGACGCGCAGCAGCTGGTGTACGAGATGTATGGCCTGATCCTGGCCCTGCATCACGACGCGCGCTTCCTGCGCGTGCCGGGCAGCATCGAACGGGCGCAAGCGGGCTTTATCCGCCTGCTGGCGTCGTACCAGAATTCCGTCACAAGCAAATAAGCCGTCAGGCAGTATCCGCAACAACGCACACGCACTTACAAGTACAACACTTTAGCTAATCGCCTTCAGGAGAAAATTATGGGTCAATACGTCGCGCCAATCCGGGATATGCAATTCGTCCTGCATGAGTTCCTGCAAGTGGAAGAAGAACTGAAGCAAATGCCGTCGTATGCCGACGTCGACGCCGACATCATCAACCAGGTGCTGGAAGAGGGCGGCAAATTCACTTCCGAAGTACTGTTCCCGCTGAACCACTCCGGCGACCGCGAAGGCTGCCACCACGACCCGGTCACGAAAAGCGTGACCACGCCTAAAGGTTTTAAAGAAGCCTACAAGCAGTACGTCGAAGGCGGCTGGGCGGCACTGGCTTGCGATCCGGAATACGGCGGCCAGGGCTTGCCTGTCGTGCTGAACAATTCTTTCTATGAAATGCTGAACTCGTCGAACCAGGCCTGGTCCATGTACCCGGGCCTGTCGCACGGCGCCTACGAGTGCCTGAAGGAACACGGCACCGACCACCAGAAGGAAGTGTACCTGCCGAAACTGGTGTCGGGCGAGTGGACGGGCACCATGTGCCTGACCGAACCGCACTGCGGCACCGACCTGGGCCTGCTGCGCTCGAAAGCGCTGCCTGAGGCGGACGGTTCCTGGACCATCACCGGCAACAAGATCTTCATCTCGGCCGGCGAGCACGACATGGCGGAAAACATCCTGCACCTGGTGCTGGCCCGCGTGCCGGACGCGCCGGAAGGCTCGAAAGGCATCTCGCTGTTCCTGGTGCCGAAATTCCTGCCGAACGCGGATGGCACGGTCGGCGAACGCAACCCGATCACCTGCGGCGCCATCGAAGAAAAAATGGGCATCCACGGCAATTCGACCTGCCAGATGAACCTGGACGGCGCGAAAGGCTGGATCATCGGCCAGCCGAACAAGGGCTTGAACGCCATGTTCGTCTTCATGAACGCGGCCCGTCTGGGCGTGGGCATGCAGTCGCTGGGCCTGACGGAAATCGCTTACCAGAACGCGCTGATCTACGCCAAGGACCGCACGCAAATGCGTTCGCTGTCGGGCATCAAGAACCCGGAACTGCCGGCCGACCGCATCATCGTGCACCCTGACGTGCGCCGCATGCTGCTGACGGGCAAAGCCTACGCCGAAGGCGCGCGCGCTTTCACCTCGTACGTGGCGCTGCAGATCGACCGCGAACTGCACCACCCGGACGCCGACGTGCGCAAGGAAGCGGCCGACGAAGTGGCGCTGCTGACCCCTGTCATCAAGGCCTTCATTACCGACAACGCTTGGATCGCCACCTCGGACGCGATGCAAGTGTTCGGCGGCCACGGCTACATCTCGGAATGGGGCATGGAGCAGTATGTGCGCGACGCGCGCATCAACATGATCTACGAAGGCACGAACACGATCCAGTCGCTGGACCTGTTGGGCCGCAAGATCCTCGGCGACAACGGCGCCAAGCTGCGCAAGTTCGGCGAAAAGATCAAGGCTTTCGTCGAAGACAACGGCACCGATGAAGCGATGAGCGAATTCGTCACGCCACTGGGCGACCTGGGCGACAAAGTCACCAAGCTGACCATGGAAATCGGCATGAAGGCCTTCCAGAACCCTGACGAAGTGGGCGCGGCATGCGTGCCTTACCTGCGCGTCGTCGGCCACATGATCTACAGCTACCTGTTCGCACAGATGGCCAAGATCGCCCTCGAAAAAGAATCCAGCGGCGACAAGTTCTACACCGCCAAACTGGCTACCGCACGTTTCTACTTCGCCCGCTTGCAGCCTGAAACGGCAACCCTGATCCGTCAGGCGCGTTCCGGTTCGGCCAACCTGATGGCACTCGACGCAGACCTGTTCTAAGACTTGAGGAAAATATGACCAATTTCATCGTTAAAAAAGTAGCCGTCCTCGGCGCCGGCGTGATGGGCGCGCAGATCGCCGCCCATTGCATCAACGCGAAAGTGCCGGTCGTGCTGTTCGACCTGCCAGCAAAAGAAGGTCCAAAGAATGGCATCGTGCTGCGCGCCATCGAGAACCTGAAAAAGCTGTCGCCTGCCCCGCTGGGCAACAAGGATGACGCCGCGCTGATCCAGGTCGCCAACTACGAAGACAACCTGGACCTGCTGGCCGGTTGCGACCTGATCATCGAAGCCATCGCCGAGCGCATGGACTGGAAACACGACCTGTACCAGAAGGTGGCCCCGCACATCGGCCCGAACGCGATCTTCGCCTCGAACACCTCGGGCCTGTCGATCACCAAGCTGGCCGAAGGCTTCGACGCCGACCTGAAATCGCGCTACTGCGGCGTGCACTTCTTCAACCCGCCGCGCTATATGCACCTGGTCGAAATCATCCCGACCGAGTTCACCAAGCCTGAAATCAGCGACCAGCTGGAAGGCTTCTTGACCACCACCCTGGGCAAGGGCGTGGTACGCGCCAAGGATACGCCGAACTTCATCGCCAACCGCGTTGGCGTATTCGGCATCCTGGCCATCGTGCACGAAGCTGAAAAATTCGGCCTGTCCGTGGACGTCGTCGATGATTTGACGGGCGCCAAGCTGGGCCGCGCCAAGTCGGGCACCTTCCGCACGGCGGACGTGGTCGGCCTGGACACCATGGGCCATGTGATCAAGACCATGCAGGACTATCTGCCGAACGATCCGTTCGCCGCCGTCTACAAGACGCCGGAAGTGCTGGCCAAGCTGGTGGAAAAAGGCGCGCTGGGCCAGAAGAGCGGCGCAGGCTTCTACAAGAAGGTCGGCAAGGAAATTCAACGCCTGGACTTCGCAACCGGTGAATACGTGGCCGGCGGCGCCAAGGCTGCCGACATCATCGCCCGCATCCTGAAGGAAAAGGATCCGGTCAAGAAGATGAAGGCGCTGCGCGAATCGACGAACCCGCAAGGCCAGTTCCTGTGGGCGATCTTCCGCGACGCTTTCCACTACATCGCCATCCACCTCGACACCGTGGCCGACAATGCGCGTGACATCGACTTCGCCATGCGCTGGGGCTTCGGCTGGAACGTCGGTCCGTTTGAAACGTGGCAGGCATCGAACTGGCTGCAAGTGGCCAACTGGGTCAAGGAAGACATCGACGCCGGCCACGCGCTGTGCAACGCACCGCTGCCAGCCTGGGTCTTCGAAGGTCCGGTTGCAGACAAGGGCGGCGTGCATACGCCGGAAGGTTCGTACTCCGCCGTGTCGAACAGCTTCGTGCCACGTTCGACCCTGTCCGTATATGACCGCCAGCCATTCCGCGCGCCCGTCCTGGGCAGCGGTGCCATCGACGGCAAGACCGCCGGCACCACCGTCTTCGAAGACGAATCCGTGCGCGTCTGGCATACGGGCGACGACGTTCTGATCATCTCGTTCAAGACCAAGATGCACGTGATCGGCGAGGGCGTCATCAATGGCCTGAAACTGGCCTTGGCCGAAGCCGAGAAGAACTTCAAGGGCCTGGTGATCTGGCACGCCGACGCAGCCGAAGGCGGCGCGTTCTCGGCCGGCGCCGACCTGCAATCGGCCCTGCCGGCGTTCATGCAAGGCGGCGTGAAAGCCGTCGATCCGATCATCGCCGAACTGCAGAACACCTTCATGTCGCTGAAATACGCGAACGTGCCGGTGATCGCCGCGGTCGCTGGCCTGGCACTGGGCGGCGGTTGCGAACTGGCCCTGCACGCATCGAAGCGCGTGGCCTCGATCGAGTCGTACATTGGCCTGGTGGAAGTGGGCGTGGGCCTGATTCCTGCCGGCGGCGGCTTGAAGGAAGCGGCGCAGCGCGCCTTCAAGGAAGCCAAGGGTAACGACATCCTGCAATTCCTGAAAACGGGCTTCACCAATGCAGCCACCGCCAACGTGTCGAAATCGGCGCTGGAAGCGAAGAAGATGGGCTACCTGAAGGAAGACGACGTGATCGTGTTCAACGCCTACGAGCTGCTGCACGTGGCCAAGGTCGAAGCACGCGCCATGTTCGACGCCGGCTTCCGTCCAGCGCTCCCATCGCTGATCCAGGTCACGGGCCGTTACGGCTGGGGCACCATCAAGGCGCAGCTGGTCAACATGCGCGACGGCGGCTTCATTTCGGCGCACGATTTCAAGCTGGGCGAGATGATCGCCGAGATCGTATCGGGCGGCGACGTGGACCAGGGCAGCTTCGTCAGCGAACAGTGGCTGCTGGATATGGAACGCAAGGCATTCCTGGAGCTGTTGAACCATCCGAAAACCCAGGAACGGATCATGGGCATGATGCAAACCGGTAAGCCGGTACGCAACTAAGCCTGACGTCGATGACGATCCTGTCCATTATTTTTAAAGTATTGCTGCGCGTGAGGCCAAGCATGGTGTATGACCGTATCAAACAACAGATGATGGACACCTTGCCCTTCGTGCGGCTGCTGGGGATCAGCATCGACGACATCGGCGCCGGCACCTCGAAGGTGTCGATGCCGGAAGATCCAAAACTGAATAATCACCTGGGCACGCAGCATGCGGGCGCCTTGTTTACCCTGGCCGAAACGGCTTCCGGCGCGGCCATGGCTGGCGGCTTCGCCGAGCTGATACTGGGCTTGCGCCCGGTGGCCAAGGAGTCGCGCATCCAGTACCAGAAGGTGGCCCGGGGCGCGACGCGCGCCGAAGGCCGGGTACCGGGCGACCTGGCTGCCTTGAAGGCGCAGCTGGCGCAGGACGGCAAGGTGGCGTTTCCCGTGGCAGTCGATATTTTCGACGCCGAAGGCACGCTGGCGGCACAGGTGACGGTGGACTGGTATTTGTCGCGGAAGCGATAGGCCAGCATCCCGGACATTCGACAGAACACGAACCTCGTTCAACATCTTTGAAAGAAAAAAATGAGCAAACAACTTCAAGACGCGTACATCGTCTCTGCAACCCGCACCCCGATCGGCAAGGCGCCGCGCGGCATGTTCAAGAACACCCGCCCGGACGACCTGCTGGTGCGCGTGCTGCAATCGGCCCTGGCGCAAGCGCCTGGCCTCGACCCGGCTTTGATCACCGACGCCATCATCGGCTGCTCGTTCCCGGAAGCGGAGCAGGGCTTCAACATCGCGCGTAACTCGGTGCTGCTGGCCGGCTTGCCGAAAACCGTCGGCGGCGTCACCGTCAACCGTTATTGCGCTTCGGGCATCACGGCGATTGCCATGGCGGCCGACCGCATCCGCGTGGGCGAAGCCGACGTCATGATCGCCGGCGGCATCGAATCGATGTCGATGGTGCCGATGATGGGCCACCACCCATCGATGAACCTGGACATGTTCAGCGACGAGAACATCGGCATGGCTTACGGCATGGGCCTGACGGCCGAAAAAGTGGCGCAGCAATGGAAAGTGTCACGCGAACAGCAGGACGCGTTCTCCGTTGAATCGCACCGCCGCGCCATCGCCGCGCAGCAAGCCGGTTTCTTCAAGGCGGAAACGACGCCAGTGGAAATCATCACGCGCACGCCGAACCTGGCCACCGGCCAGGTCAATGTAACGCGCCGCACCGTCGACACGGACGAAGGCGCGCGCGCCGATTCGTCGATGGAGTCGCTGGCAAAACTGAAGCCTGTGTTCGCCGCCAAGGGTTCCGTCACGGCCGCCAACAGCTCGCAGATGTCCGACGGCGCCGGTGCGCTGTTGATCGTCAGCGAAAAAATCCTGCGCGAGCACAACCTGACCCCGCTGGCGAAATTCTCCTCGTTCGCCGTGCGCGGCGTGCCGCCGGAAATCATGGGCATCGGTCCTAAATTCGCCATTCCCGCAGCCTGCGCCGCCGCCGGCATCACGCAAGACCAGCTGGACTGGATCGAGCTGAACGAAGCGTTTGCCGCGCAAGCCCTGGCCGTCATCGGCGACCTGGGCCTGGACCCATCGAAGGTCAATCCGATGGGCGGCGCGATCGCCCTGGGCCACCCGCTGGGCGCGACCGGTGCCATCCGCGCCGCCACCGTGATCCACGCACTGCAGCGCACCAAGCAGAAGTACGGCATGGTCACGATGTGCGTCGGTGCGGGCATGGGCGCGGCAGGTATTTTCGAACGCGTCTAAGTTCGACGGGCTAAAGCAATAAAACAGGGCGCTGCGGGATTACCCCGGCGCCCTTTATCTTTTTGGAGACGACATGGATATTTTGTGCAGCAAGAGCGAGGGCATTCTGACCCTGGAATTCAACCGCCTGGAACGCAAAAATGCGATCACGGGCGCCATGTACCAGACCCTGGCCGATGCGCTGGTGGCGGCCGAGACCGATGATGAAGTACGCGCCATCCTGATCTGCGGCAAGCGCGAGATTTTCACGGCCGGCAACGACCTCGATGACTTCATGAAGACGGCGCGCCCGAAGGATGGCTCGCTCGACCATGACCGTCCCGTGTTCCAGTTCATGCGCGCCCTGTACGGCAGCAGCAAGCCCGTGGTGGCGGCTGTTTCCGGCCCGGCCATCGGTATTGGCACCACCTTGCTGATGCATTGCGACCTCGTCTACGCGGCCGACAATGCCAGCTTCTCGATGCCGTTCACGCAACTGGGTCTGTGCCCGGAGTTCGGCTCCAGCCTGCTGCTCACGCAACTGGCCGGCTATCCGCGCGCGGCGGAAAAATTGATGCTGGGCGAGTCGTTCCCGGCCAGCGAAGCGCTGGAAATGGGCCTGGTCTCGAAAGTCGTGCCCCTGTACGACTTGATGACGTATGCGCAAGGCCAGGCGGCCAAGCTGGTAGCGTTGCCAGCCGCCTCGATCCGCGCTACCAAGCGTTTGATGAAGCAAAGCCGCATGGAGCCGATGAAGGCCGCCATCGCCGAGGAAAACAAACTGTTCAGCGCCATGCTGGGCGGCGCCGAAGCGAAGGAAGCGTTTACGGCCTTCTTTGAAAAGCGCAAGCCGGATTTCAAGAAGTTTGCCTAAGGCAGGGCCTGACATCTCGTCGGACCCGGCACCATCTGATTTGGACATGATGATCGGTGATGAGAATGCGGTGGCCGGTGCTGCCGCAATTCATCGAATGGATTTTTCTCAGCCCCCGGCCTGCGTAGGAGGATGTGCCTTCAACGAGTGATGGAAGCGGCCAATTCCGAGCTATCGAGGAAGAATGCGCGGTTGTCAGCGAGTTTCTCGATCATGAAATCAATAAAAGTCCTCACCCGCAGAGACTGTTCCGCCCGATGCCCATAGTAGATATAGATGGCGCCGCACTCGCTGACATGCTGCATGAGCAAAGGCACGAGCCGGCCGCTACGGATATGCGGCATCGCCTCGAAACTCCCTAGCTGTCCAATGCCAAGACCCGATAACACCGCCCGTGTCTCCATCGCGGTGTCATTCACGCAAATGACGGCCGGTATGTCCCGATGCACAATTTCATCGCCGATCTGGAACTGCCATTGGGCGACCTTGCCTGTATTTGCCCACCGATAGCCGGTGCAGCTGTGCTGGCTCAGTTCGTCTATCGTCCGAGGAGCGCCGTGGCGCTGAATGTAGTCCGGCGATGCGCAAACGATCAGCTGAATGGGCACGAGCCGCCGCGCAATCGACCCTCCCGAGGGCGGCGGCCCACCCCGGAAGCCGACATCGGCGCGTCCGCTCACCAGATCGGTGAACTGGTCATCGAGCTGGATGTCGAGCTGCACTTTGGGATGGGACTGGTGGAATAATTCGAAAAATTGCCAAAGCACGGACAGCCCCAGCGACTGGGGAGCGTTGATGCGCAATATCCCGTTCACTTCGTCCTTTGACCGGCGCGCTTCGTCGAGGGACGACGACAGTATGGCCAGTGCCGGTTTCACGCTGTCGAACAGGCGCTGGCCTTCTTCCGTCAAACTCAGCTTGCGCGTGGTGCGGTGGAACAGGCGCACGCCAAGTGATTTTTCCAGCTGGATCACCGATTGGCTGGCCGCCTGCGGCGAGATGCCCTGGTCGATGGCCGCGCGCCGCAAACTGCCCAGCGTTGCCGTGCGGACGAAGACGGTAATGGCGCGGATATCGTTCATGGAGCGAGAATGATTAGCAAGTTTTAGTTGATTATCATTCTAGCATTTGACCACTAGTTCATGCCAATTTTTGCTTCTATCATTCGCCCTTTAAGCACCTCGGGAGCAGAATGATGAAGAACGTTCAACAGCACGAATTCAAGCGCGTCTGGTTGATCACCGGTGCATCCAGGGGCATCGGCGCGCTGATTGCAGAGGCGGCACTGGCGGACGGCAATGCGGTGGTCGCAACCGGGCGTAACGCGGCAGCGGTCGTCGAGCGGCTTGGCACATCCTCCGCGTTGCTGCCGCTTGCGCTCGACGTGACGAATGAGGAGCAAATCAGGCTGGGCGTGCGTGTTGCGCTGGAACATTTTGGGCGTATTGACGTGCTCGTCAATAATGCGGGCTTCGGTCTGCTGGCTGCCGTGGAAGAGTCTGGCGATGCGGATGTGAGACGGATGTTTGACACGAATGTCTTCGGCTTGCTGAACGTGACGCGCGCCGTGCTGCCCACAATGCGGGCGCAGCGTTCCGGTCACGTGATCAATATTTCATCGATCGGCGGCTATCAGGCTGCGGCAGGGTTCGGGGTGTATTCATCGACAAAATTTGCCGTCGAAGGCATCACGGAAGCCATGCATACCGAACTCAAGCCACTGGGAATTCACGCCACCATCGTTGAACCAGGTTATTTCCGCACCGATTTCCTCGATGCCTCATCGCTGCTCGTAGCACCCGATGAAATTGGGGATTACGCGGCGACTTCGGGCGCCGTGCGCAGACAAGCGTTAGCGCTGAACCACAATCAGCCCGGTGATCCCAAAAAATTGGCGGCCGCCATGCTCCGCCTTGCCGACGCGCCCAATCCGCCACTGCGCCTTCCCATGGGCACCGATACGCTGGCTGCGATTGCTGCAAAAAACGCCTTTGTGGCACAGGAAATGGAGACGTGGCGCGAGCTCTCCGCATCGACGGATTTTCCCGCCTGACAGAGTTTGACCGGGGGGCCATGCCTGAATTTGCCCATATAAGCGGTTTGCAGCTGCATCCCCCGATGCTTGAAACCATTATTGATATCGCGTTCGCTGGCAAGGAATAACGCATGAGCACATCTGATTCTGTTGGCAAAGTTCTCCACCATCACATACGGCGGATGTCAGGACGCGATCCGCACGAGCCGCACCGTGTCGCATCGTCTCTGGAATTGTTATTCGACCTGACTTTCGTCACATGCTTTGCGTTTGCCGCGGCACAGTTCGCACACGCACTCGCGGCAGGCCATTACGCCAGCGCGCTCATCGGATTTGGATTTTCGAGCCTCTGCATCTGCTGGGCCTGGTTCAATTTCACGTGGTTTGCATCCGCCTACGACACTGACGACTGGATTTTCCGCATCACCACCATGGTACAGATGACGGGTGTGCTGGTGCTGGCGGTTGGCTTGCCGCGCCTGTTCTCTTCCCTCGAACACGGCCAGCAGCTCGATAACTCGGTGATGGTACTTGGCTACGTGATCATGCGCGTGGCGCTGATATTTCAATGGTTGCGGGCAGCGAGGCAAGACGTCGCACGGCGCCGCGCGTGCCTCACCTATGCCGCCGCCATTGCGATTGCCCAGATAGGCTGGATAGCGATTATTCTTTTCCCTTTCTCGATGGGCGTGACCATTGCCCTCGTTGTCATCTGGTTTCTCATCGAGTTCGCCGGCCCCGTGCTGGCGGAGCGCAAGGATGGCGGTACGCCCTGGCACGCGGAGCACATTGCCGAACGCTACAGCCTGTTCGCCATCCTTGCCTTGGGTGAAGGGTTGGTCGGTACGGTCGCGACTTTGTCTGCCGAAATAGAGCACCAGGGCTGGACACTGGAAACGGCGCTCGCTTGCCTTGCAGGTGTCGGACTGACCTTTGGCATGTGGTGGGTGTATTCCATTCTGCCGTCGGCAAATGTGCTGCACGTGCATCGCTCACGCGCTTTCATCTGGAGCTATGGGCAGATACTGATCATTGCATCTATTGTGGCGACGGGGGCTGGCCTTGACGTCGCGGCGAACCTGATTGAAAACAAGGCCCATATCGGCACACTCCCGGCCCTGCTCGCCACCGCGATTCCCGTGACCATTTTCCTCGCCTTGATTTATGCGCTCCACTATTTTCTTGTGCGCCGCTTCGACCAACTGCATATATGGCTTTTGCTTGCAACAGCCATCGTCATCGCGACAGCGATCATGGCGGCGATCTTTGGCGCGAATATCGTTGAATGTCTCGGTATTCTGCTCTTTGCACCGGTCATCACGGTCGTCGGCTATGAAGTCTTGGGACACCGTCACCAGGACGAAATGCTCACGTCCGTTAATGTGTGACGCAGTGCGCGAACCGATTGCATGCTGTTGATAGGGCTGCCGGCAAGCAAACCTGACATTTTTATCTTTTATGATACTTTTCTGAAGAATTTCATTTTTTTACGCTAATTCATTGATTGCGACAATTGTCATTCTCAAATGATGTGAGAGTCCGTGGCCATACGCTTTCACAGCCATGACGGCCAGTTAATGCGTATTGTTCGAGTATTGCTGCTGCAGTTAAAAACAGGAGGAGCATTCATGATTCGATTGGTGTTGCTGTTATTGGGCGTCGAATATCTACGCAAGCGCTGGCGCGGTATCCTGTTGATCGGATTGATATGGCTGCTCGCAGGCCTGGTCATATTTATCGACGCACTCGATAACGCACTGTACTTCCCGATCAATTTCTTTGCTTACCTGTTCCTGGCCGAAGGCCTGGCAACGCTGGCTGTGGCATGGACAGGCGTCGGCGGCCAACGCATCCTGCGATACGTGAAAGGCTGCGCCGTCGTGCTGGCGGCGATGCTGATCTTCGCCGGTCACCACCATGGCAATTTCCTGTTATCGATGATTTTTGGGACGCTGTTTCTCGCCGATGGGCTGATACAGTGCATTTCCGCTTACATGGTCCGCTATCGCCGCTGGCGCGTGGCCTTTTCGTGGGGTGTGGCCGAGATTGCGCTGGCCATTTTCTTTTATCAGCCCTACCCGACGCATTATGTCGGCACACTGCCGTATTGTCTGGGCTTGTTTTTGATGTTTGGCGGCGCCAACTTGATCGCCCTGGCCGCCCGTGTTCGCCGCATGAGCGATAACCCGGCGCTGTCGGAATCGGTGCGGCCTGACGTTCAGCCGGATGAGCAGCTTGCTTCCGCATTCACGCAAGTGGAGTGGGAAGGTCCTCCCGCGGACCATGAGCAGGCGCTGACGGTGCACGTCTGGACGCCTTCCGGTTCAGCCAAGTCGCCCACCCAGAATTACCCGATCGTCGACCGCTATATCGCCGCGGTCGATGTCAACGGCGTGATCTCCACCGGGCATGCGGCATTGGAGTCGCCGGAGGGTATTTATATCAGCCTGTATCCGAGTGTGGAGATTGACCGTTCGCCCGACGATTTCGGGCGCCTGCTGCGCGCCACCCGCGAAAATGACGTACCGGGCGTATTCCAGCCCGATTACGCGACAGAGTCGAAGGCATGGTGCCCGTCCACCGTTCAGGTCCGTATCCGGAATTATGACCCACGCCAGCTGCAGTCTTTCTGGCGCCATTATCGCGAGGACGCGACTTACAATCTCACGCATCGCAATTGTTCCAGTACCGTCGCCCGGGCTCTGGAAGCGGCTATCGACGGCGCCGTTGGACGTCTGTACGGGGAGCGAGCAGGCTGGAGAGTGTTTTTCCGCATCCTGGCGACACCGGAACTGTGGGTCGCCGCCCAGATCCGCAAGCGTGCCGTGACGATGGCGTGGACGCCCGGGCTGACGCTCGATTACTCCCGAGCGCTCAGCATGCTGGCCGACCCGCGTCCGTTCGCCTGGTGGAAATTGGCAAGGACCGCCTTCAGCCGGATGGCGCAATTGCGCCGCGAATGGCGCGCCCAGGATCATGGCGCCGTTGATCTTCGCGAGCAGCCTGATGAAGACGCCATGCGTGACAAGCGCGCGTAGGTCGCCGCTGCTGCATTGAAATAGAGGCCTCTAGACGACTGGTCTAATTGTGCTACAATGCCTCGCATGAAAGCTGAATACACCGACGTGCGCCAGCACATTATCGACCAGGGCAAGGCCATCATCACGCGCAAGGGTTTTGCCGGGGTGGGGCTGAACGAGATCCTGTCGGCCGCCGACGTGCCCAAGGGCTCTTTCTACCATTACTTCAAGTCCAAGGAATTGTTTGGAGAAGCGATGCTGGAAGATTACGTCACCGGCTACCTGGACGAAATGGAGCTCGTGCTGGGCCAGCCCGGCCAGAGCGCGGCGCAGGCGCTGATGGCGTATTGGGCCAGCTGGACCAGCGAGAGCCTCGATGGCAGCGGCTGTGATTGCCGCTGCCTGGTCGTCAAGCTGAGCAGCGAAGTGGCCGACATGTCGGAGCCGATGCGCGTGGCGCTGCTCGACGGCACCCACCGCATCATCGCCAGGCTGGCCTTGGCCATCGCGCGGGGCAGGGTGGACGATACCTTGCCATCGGTGGCCGATCCGGCGCAGATGGCAGCCACCTTGTACCAGCTGTGGCTGGGCGCGGCCATGCTGACCAAGCTGCGGCGCGACGCCAGCGCCTTGCAAACGGCCTGGCGGGCGACCCTGGCCATGTTGCAGCTGCCGCCGGACAGCGACCGATAAGCAGTGTACCAAGTAAACAAGCGGATACAGCACGTCCGCGTTTTTTGAATTGCATTCTAGACGACCAGTCTAATAATAAAGGAGCCGCAGCATGAAGAATTTTGAATTCCATAACCCGACGAAGATCGTGTTCGGCGCCGACACCGTCAGCAAATTGTCCGCCCTGGTGCCGCACGATGCGCGCGTGCTGATTTTGTACGGCGGCGCCAGCGCGGAAAAGACCGGTACCCTGGCCGAGGTGCGAGCTGCTCTTGCGGTGGGCCAGCGCAGCGTGCAGGAGTTTGGCGGCATCGAACCCAATCCCAGCTATGAAACCCTGATGCGCGCCGTGGCCCAGGTGCGCAATGAGAAAGTGGACTTCCTGCTGGCCGTCGGCGGCGGCTCCGTGATCGACGGCACCAAGTTCGTCGCCGCCGCGGCCCTGTACGACGGCGAGCCGTGGGAAATCGCCGAGCGCGGCGGCGCCAATGTGCAGCGCGCCTTGCCGTTCGGCACGGTGCTGACCTTGCCGGCCACGGGATCGGAAATGAACAGCGGTGGTGTGGTGACGAAAAAAGCCACGCATGCCAAGCTGAGTTTTCGCAACCCGCTGCTGTACCCGCAGTTTTCCGTACTCGACCCGAGCAAAACGTTTACCTTGCCGGCCACGCAGGTGGCCAATGGCCTGGTCGACGCCTTTGTCCATACCACGGAGCAGTATCTGACCTATCCGGTGCAGGCGCGGGTGCAGGACCGCTTTGCCGAAGGCTTGCTGCAGACCCTGATCGAGATCGCGCCGCAGGCCGTCGCTTCGCCCGACGACTACGAAACACGCGCCAACCTGATGTGGACCGCCACCCTGGCCTTGAATGGCTTGATCGGCGCCGGCGTGCCGCAGGACTGGGCCACCCACATGATCGGCCACGAACTGACGGCCCTGTACGACATCGACCATGCGCGCACCCTCGCCCTGGTGCTGCCGGCCCTGCTGGACGTACAGCGCGAGCAGAAACGCGGCAAATTGCTACAGTATGGTGAACGTGTCTGGAACATCACCGAGGGCAGCGACGATGAGCGCATCAATGTTGCCATCGCCAGCACACGCGCCTTCTTTGAAGGCCTGGGCATTCCGACCCGTTTGTCGGCCTATCAGCTGGGCCAGGAAGCGGTGGAAGCGGTACTGACGCAATTGGAAGCACATGGCATGACCTCACTCGGCGAACACCGCGATATCGACCTCGCGCGCAGCCGCCGTATTCTCGAAGCAGCACTGTAACCCTGACATAAAAGGAAACAGCATGAACATCCTGATGGTACTGACCTCGCACGACCAACTCGGTAATACCGGCAAGAAAACCGGCTTCTGGCTGGAAGAATTCGCCGCGCCTTACTATGCCTTGCAAGAAGCGGGCGCGAAGCTGACGGTAGTGTCGCCCCACGGCGGCCAGCCGCCGCTGGACCCGAAAAGCGACGAGCCGGAGTCGCAAACGGACGCCACGCGCCGCTTCAAGCAGGACGCCGATGCGCAAGCTGTGCTGGCCAACACGGGCAAGCTGGCCGACGTGAAGGCAGCGGACTTTGACGCCGTGTTTTACCCGGGCGGTCATGGCCCCCTGTGGGACCTGGCCGAAGACCCGCACTCGATCGCGCTGATCGAGCAGATGATCGCCGCCGGCAAGCCCGTCGCCGCCGTCTGCCATGCGCCCGGCGTGCTGCGCCACGTGAAGGCAGCTGACGGCACGCCGCTGGTGCGCGGCAAGCAGGTGACGGGCTTTACGAATACCGAGGAAGAGGCCGTCGGATTGACGGCCATCGTGCCTTTCCTCGTCGAGGACATGCTCAAACAAAACGGCGGCGTCTACTCGAAGCTGGGCGACTGGCAGCCGTACGCCGTCACCGATGGCTTGCTGGTCACGGGCCAGAATCCCGCATCGTCGGAAGCGGCCGCGCAGGCGCTGCTCAAGCTGCTGGGCTGATACCCGGGTAGCGCGTCCGGCTGCTCGTCGTCACACCGCAGTGCGCCCGGCGGCCATGCCTGCCAGGATCAGGCCGACCGAGGCGTGCCATTGCGTCTCGCTGGCCGGCCTGCCCGCTAGCGCATAGCCGTGCAGGAAATCGACGACGGCATCGCGCCCGCGCAGCCGGGTTTTCTTGTCCAACTCGAGACCGTCGAGGGCCTGCTCAAACAGCGCCGTGAACCGCTCGGCCACGTCGGCTTGCTCCACCAGCCCGCGCGCCATCAGGCGCACGAAATACGGCGTGGCGCTGACCAGCTCCAGATACAGCGCGCACAGCGCGAGCAGACGACGCTGCGGCCCCTGGCGTTGTGTAAACGGTGGCTGGCGCGGATCGAGCGCGGCAAAACGCTGCGCCATCAAGGCCAGCAATAATTCCTCTTTCCCCGCGTAGTAGTGATACACGGCCATGGCGTCGACGCCCAGGCTGTGTGCCAGCGCGCGCATGGAAAATGCGTCACCTTTTTCTTCCAGCAGGGCCAGGGCCGCTTGCAGGATGGCGGCGCTGTCCAACGCGGGCTTGGTGCGGCGCGGACGTCCGGCGCGGCGCACGGGAGATTCCAGGTCTTGAAGTTTTTTGGTTTTCATGGGCATAATTCTACACTGTAGAATTAAATCAAGGAGCACCCATGCAAAAACCTTTTGTCAGTGTGTTTCTCGGCATCAGCCTCGATGGCTGCATCGCGGGAGAAAACGGCGACCTGTCCTGGCTGGCCGAACTGGCGCCCGACTCGCCCGAGGCCACCGGTTACACGGCATTGATGGAGCAAGTCGATACCTTGCTGATCGGCCGCACCACGTATGACGCCGTGCTGGGGTTCGAACCGTGGCCGTATGCGGACAAGCGCGTGGTGGTATTGAGCCATCGCGGTTTCGCACCGCGCCATGGCGAGCAGCGCCGTGAAGGCAGCGTGCGGGAAGTGCTGGAGACGCTGGCGGAGGAGGGTTGCCGCCACGTGTATCTCGATGGCGGCGCCGTCATCCGCGCCGGTTTGCGTGAGGGGATCATCGACAGCCTGACCTTGTCCGTGCTGCCCGTGGTGCTGGGCAAGGGCGTGCGCCTGTTCGAGGACGGCTTGCCGCGCAGCGATTGGCGCCTGGACGGCACGCGCCAGCTGCCCAGCGGCGTGGTGCAGCTGCGCTATCGGAAAAATTAGTCTGCGCTGGCGATGTCGACGATAAAGCCGGGATCGTAGCGTTCATTTTCCGGCGTGCCGTCGGGGCGCTTGTAACCGCAGGGGTTGCACACGACGCGGCAATCCTGGACGCGGTAGTCGAGCGAGGCATGCATGTGGCCATGCACCCACAGGTCGGCCTGGGCCACCACATCGTCCAGCTGCGAGGCGAAAGCGGGCGAGCCCAGGTTCGCCGCGTATTGCTCTTCCACCGACAGCATCGATGGCGCCATGTGCGTGATGACGACCGTCTTGCCATTGAAGGGCTGCGCCAGCTGCCGCTCCAGCCAGGCGCGGTGCCGCGCGTGCAGCTGCGCCGTGTCGCTCGCACACAGCAGGCGCGGCGTGTCGCCGCCCGTGCTGATGCGTTTGTAGTCGGGCATGTAGGCTTGCGCCGCGCTCAATGCTTCGTCCCGGCGCTCCTCGCCGAACAGCAGGAAATCCGTCCACAGCGTGACGCCGAGGAAGCGCACGCCGCCAAGCGTCACCGCGTCGCCGTCGAGCAGGCGGATGTTGGCGCCCTGTGCATTCGCGCTGGCGCAGGCGCCGCGCACGGCGTCCTGCATGTGCTCGAGCTGGTGGCCATAGCCTTCGTGGTTGCCATGCACGTACAGCACGGGCAGGGCGCCAAAGGTGCGCGCGGCCCAGGCGATGGCGTTGCTGCCCGTGTCGATGTCGCCGGCCAGGATCACCACGTCGGGTCGGCAGGCGGCAAGGTCGATGGCGGGGGTGTCGTCACCCCAGACTTCCAGGTGCAGGTCGGACAGGATCAGCAGACGCATGGCAATAGGGGAGCAGTGACTGGGCCTCTATCGTAGCGCAAGTCGCCGCGCCCGTCTGCTTGACCGCGCAAGGGTAGCGACGTTACCCTGTGGCATCGATTACCGCAACTTACCCTGGAGCCGCATGCCGCCTTTCTTCCTTCCCAAGACCTTGCTCAGCATCGCGCTGGCCGCCATGGCGCTGCCGTTTGCCGCGCATGCGGAAACGCCCGCCATCGATCCCTTGACGCAGCCGATCGCCTCACCCTATGCGGCACAGTGGAACCGCCCGCAGCAGCCGGCGCGCATCCACGGCGACACGTATTACGTGGGCGTGGGCGGCTTGAGCGTGGTGCTGATCGACACGCGCGAGGGATTGATCCTCATCGATGGCGCGTTGCCGCAATCGGTGGCCGCCATCAAGGAGCATATCCTCGAGCTGGGCTTTCGCCTGGAAGACATCAAGTTCATCTTGAATACGGAAGCGCATTTCGACCATTCGGGCGGCATCGCCGCCCTGGCCCGCGACAGCGGCGCGCAAGTGGTCGCCAGCCCGCTCGGTGCGCAGGCGCTGCGTGCAGGCTCGGTGCTCGCCATGGATCCGCAAGCGGGTGAAATCGACCCCATGCCGGCCGTGGAAAACGTGCGCGAAATCGTCGATGGCGAAACCCTGCAACTGGGCGACGTGACCGTCACGGCGCGCTACACGCCCGGCCATACGCCGGGCAGCACCAGCTGGACCTGGGTGTCGTGCGAGGATGCGGAGCGTACCGACTGCCTGAACGTGGTGTTCGGCGCCAGCCTCACGCCGGTGGCGGCCGACGATTTTCACTACCTGGGCGATGAGCGCCATGCGGACCTGACGCCGGCCTTCCGCCAGGTCATGCGGGATTTCGCCAAACTGCCGTGCGACATCCTGATCTCGGCTCACCCCGACCACTCGGGCGGCGACCGCAAGCTGACGCAATTGCTGGAAGGCGTCACGCCGAATCCCTTTATCGATACGCAGGCGTGCAGCAGCTATGCGGCCAAAAATGAAGCGAAGCTCGATGCGCGCATCGCCAAGGAAAAAGCGGCTGCGACAAAATAACAACGTTGGCGCGTTCGCCATGAAAAGCGGTTGACGCACTGCAGCATCCGGTGCAGAATCATCGTCCGCAGTGCAGATTAACCCAACAAAAGAAAGGATACCCATGTTCGAGCAGGCTGGCAGCAAGTCGTACCTCCACTAGCCCCGCGCATGACGCTCGGGGCCATCGGCATCTTGCCGATCCCGAGCCGGTGTCCTTGAAAACCCCGGTGAGGAAACTCGCCGGGGTTTTTTGGTTTACCAGGACCCCGGCATAACGCAGACATCAGGAACACCGTTATGCCCATTCATCAGACACTGCGCGGCGCCCATGTGCCCGTGCATATTTTTACCGACGATATCGACGCGCAGGCATTGCGCCAGCTGCGCAATATCGCCAGCCTGCCCATCGTCCATCCATATGTGGCGGCCATGCCCGACGTGCATGCCGGTATCGGCGCCACCGTCGGCAGCGTGATTCCCACGCGCGGCGCCATCATTCCGGCCGCCGTGGGCGTGGACATCGGCTGCGGCATGAACGCCGTGCGCACCACCCTGACGGCCAGCGACTTGCCCGACAACCTGGCGCGCCTGCGCAGCGCCATCGAAGCGGACGTGCCCGTCGGTTTCGAGCAGCACGACTGGAGCCGCGTTCAGGGTTCGCGCCATGCACGCGCCGCGCGTCCCCTCGCCGGCCGCCTGGAGCACATCGTCGAGCGCCACCGCGGCATCGCCAAGATGCTGCGCCAGTTCGAACGCACGTGGATCTGCCAGGCCGGCACCCTCGGCGGCGGCAACCATTTCATCGAGATCTGCCTCGACGAGGAACAGCGCGTGTGGATCATGCTGCATTCGGGCTCGCGCGGCATCGGCAACGCCATCGGCCGATACTTCATCGCCGCCGCGCAGAAGGACATGCGGCGCCACCAGCTGCAGTAACTGCCGGACGCGGACCTGGCCTATCTGAGTGCAGGCTCCACGGTGTTCGACGACTATGTGGAAGCGGTGGACTGGGCGCAGGATTACGCGCTGCTCAACCGCAGCGAGATGATGCGCCGCGTGCTCGACGTGCTGGCGAAGTTTGTGCCACCGTTCCAGCTCGACGGAGAAGCCATCAACTGCCACCACAACTACATTGCGCACGAAACGCATGGCAATGCCGACTTGTACGTGACGCGCAAGGGCGCCATTTCGGCGCGGCAGGGGGAGCTGGGCATCATCCCCGGCAGCATGGGCGCGCGCAGCTTCATCGTGCGCGGCAAGGGCAATCCGGAGTCGTTGTGTTCCTGCTCGCACGGAGCGGGGCGCAGCATGAGCCGCAGCGAGGCGAAGCGCCGCTACGACCGCTTCGACCTGGCCGAACAGACCGCCGGCATCGAATGCCGCAAGGATGGCGGCGTGGTCGACGAGATTCCGGCCGCCTATAAAAATATCGACGCCGTGATGGCGCACCAGAGCGACCTGGTGGAGGTGGTGCATACCTTGCGCCAGGTCGTCTGCATCAAGGGTTGAAAGGAGAGCATATGAAAATCAAAGTGAAAGCCACGCCCAAGCCGCGCAACCCGCTGGTGGCGGCAGCGAAACTGCGCGGCGGCGCCGGCGCGCACCAGTCGGAGGCGTCGCCGCGCGCGGCGCGCCGGGCCGGCAAGCACCGCCTGCAGCAATGGCTGGCGGGCCGTTTGAAGCCGGACGATTAGCGGACCGGCAGTTCGACGATGAAGTTCGGATCAAAAGCGGGATTTTGCGGCGTGCCGCTGCGCGTCCTGTAGCCGCACGGGTTGCTGACGACGCGGCAGGGGCCTATGCGGTAGTCGCGCGAGACGTGGAGGTGGCCATGCACCCACAGGTCTGCTTGCGCGGCCAGGTCGTCCAGGCGCGAAGCGTAGGCAGGCGAACACCCCTCGCTGCCGTAGGCATCGTCGACGGACAGCAGCGACGGCGCCATGTGGCTGATGACTACCGTGCGCCCGTCGAAGGGCTGCGCCAGTTCGCGCGCCAGCCACGCTTTTTGCTGCGCGTGGAACATGGCCGTGTCGGCCGCGCGCAGCTTGCGAAAGCCCATGCCGGCCAGGCGAATGCGCTTGTAATCGTTCATGACGGCTTCCGCGTCGCGCATGGCCGCTTGCCGCGTGTCGTCGCCCAGCAGGCGGAAATCCGTCCACAGGGTGGCGCCCAGGAAGCGCACCTTGTTGCCTGCCTGGTCGGTGATCACATAGGACTCCGCATCGAGAAAATGCACGTTGGGCGTGGCGGCGCAGGCCGCGCGCAGCTCCTGGCGCACCTTGTCCAGATGGTGGCCGTAGCCTTCGTGATTGCCATGCACGTACAGCACGGGCAGGCCCGCGAATGCGCTGGCGGCCCAGGCGACGGCGCGCGATCCCGTGTCGATGTCGCCGGCCAGGATGACGGCGTCGGGGCAGCTGAGCGCGAGGTCGCCCTGCGGCGCTTCATCGCGCCATAGCTCGTGGTGCAGATCCGACAGTATCAATAAACGCATGCTGTTTTCACGCCTGTTGAAAGAACACCATCGTACCTGAAAACCCTCATTCTTCCGGCAGTGCGGCGAAGCTGTGCGCCAGGTAGTCGATCAGTGCGCGCACGGCCGGCAGCAGGCCGCGCCGCGAGGGAAACACGGCGTGGATGATTTCGCGCTGCGGCCGCCATTGCTCCATCAGCTGCAGCAGGCTGCCATTGGCCACCTGCTCGGTGATCATCATGGTCGGCAGCTGCACCACGCCCACGCCGGCCACGGCCGCGTCGCGCAGGGTCAGCATGTCGCCCGTGACGAAGCGCGGCGTATGGCGCAGCTGGGCGCGCGCCCCATTGGGGCCATGCAAATCCCACTGGTAGTGCTGTTGCGGCATGCCCAGGGCCAGGCTGGGCCAGTCGGCCAGGTCGGCCGGCGCCTTCGGCAGCGGTGCACCGGCGAACAGCAAGGGGCTGCCCACCATGCACTGGCCGCGTTCGGCCAGCACGCGCAGCACCAGGTCGCTGTCGGGCAGCGGCGGCGGACGCACGCGGATGGCCACGTCGATGCCCTCGGCCACCAGATCGACGCGGCGGTTACTCGCTTCCAATAACAGAGTCACCTGCGGATGCGCGCGCATGAAGCCGGCCAGCATGGGCGCGACCAGCGATTGCAGCAGGGCGATGGGGCAGGACAGGCGCACCGTGCCGCGCGGCGCGGCCCGCGTCAGTTCGATCGCTTCCTGCGCCGCCTCCGCTTCCACCAGCATCGCCTTGCAATGCTCGTAAAACGTCAGCCCCACGTCGGTGACGGAAAAATGCCGCGTCGTGCGCTGCAGCAGGCGTGCACTGAGGCGCTCTTCCAGCAGCGCGATGCGCCGGCTCAGTTTGGATTTCGGCATGCCCAGCGCCCGTCCGGCCGGCGCAAAGCCGCCATGGTCGACCACCTGCACAAAGTAATACAAGTCATTCAGGTCCTGCATGCCGCCTCCTTGATCGTTCCATTTTTAGAACGCTGATGGCCTATTTTACCGTCTACCCGCTTCATCGTTGCAGGTCTATTCTGTCTCCATCGTAATGCAAACCTCAACAGGAGATCGAGATGAACAAAGTCACAGGTATCTACAGCGCACCGCGCCAGCACTGGGTAGGCGATGGTTTCCCCGTGCGCTCGATGTTTTCGTATAACGGCCATGGCAAGCAGCTGAGCCCATTCCTGCTGCTCGACTATGCCGGCCCCGCCGAATTTGCACCCGGCACCCGTCCGCCCGGCGTCGGCTCGCACCCGCACCGCGGCTTTGAAACGGTGACCATCGTCTACAAGGGCGAAGTGGCGCACCGCGATTCGACGGGCCAGGGCGGCGTGATCGGCCCCGGCGACGTGCAGTGGATGACGGCCGGCGCCGGCATCCTGCATGAAGAGTTTCACTCGCCAGCCTTCACGCAGTCGGGCGGCACCCTGGAAATGGTGCAGCTGTGGGTGAACCTGCCGGCGAAAAACAAGATGACGGCGCCCGGCTACCAGGCCATCACCAGCGACACGATACCCACGCTGGCGCTGCCCGACGATGCAGGTTCCGTACGCGTGATCGCCGGCGACTTCGCTGGCCAGCATGGTCCGGCCCGCACGTTCTCGCCGATGCAGGTGTGGGATGTGCGCCTGGCCCAAGGCAAGCTGACGGAACTGCCCGTGACCCGCGGCTGGAGCACGGCGCTGATCGTCCTGCATGGCACGGCGCTGGTCAATGGCGAGAGCGTGGTGCGCGAAGCGCAGATGGCGCTGTTCGAGCGCGACGGCGACAGCATCACCGTCGAGGCGAACAATGACGCCGTGGTGCTGCTGCTCAGTGGCGAGCCGATCGATGAACCCATCGTCGGCCATGGCCCCTTCGTCATGAACACCGAAGCGGAAATCGCGCAGGCGTTCGAGGATTTCAACAGCGGCCGCTTCGCCCGCATCGCGAAGTAATTTGTGCAGTGAATTTGTGTAGCGAATTTGTGTAGTACCCGTGCCGCATCCCGCGGCACGGTTTTTCAGGAGACCACCATGAGCACCCCCGCCAACTTCCAAGGTTTGCCACCGATGATCGATCCCGACGATGCCGTCATGCTGCTGATCGACCACCAGAGCGGCTTGTTCCAGCTGGTGCGCGACATCGAGCAGCACGTGCTGCGCGGCCACGTCACGGCGCTGGCCAAGCTGTCGCGCCTGGCCAAGATGCCGACGTTTACCACCGCTTCCGTGCCTGACGGCCCGAACGGCCCCTTGATCCCGGAAATCCACCATTTCAACCCGGAAGCCGTCTATATCCCGCGCACGGGCCAGATCAATGCCTGGGACAACCCGGCCTGGGTCGAAGCGATTGAAAAGACGGGGCGCAAGACCCTTCTGATCGCCGGCACGCTCACCAGCGTGTGCATGGCCTTCCCCACCATCAGCGCGCTGGCGGCCGGCTACAAGGTGTTTGCCATCATCGACGCCTCGGGCAACTGGTCGAAGATGGCCACCGATATCACCATGGCGCGCGTGACGCAGGCCGGCGCCGTGCCGATCGACACGTATGCCGTGCTGGCTGAAGTGATGAGTACCTGGAACCGCGCCGACGCGATGGAATTCGCCGCCATCATGACCGACCACATCGTGCCGCCGTACCGCGCCCTGATCGAAAGCTATGACAAGGCGCAGGGCGTGCAAAAGAATGGCCGCGAAACGAAGCTGGAAATCCTCGAGGCGGCATCGAAGGGCTGACCGCCGCTAAGGCGCTTCATAGCTGCTGCGTATCGCCGCCAGCACGCCGCGCTGTTCCAGGCGCGTGATGGCGGCGTTCAGGCGCGCCGGGTCGGCGGGGCTGGTCGTGCGCGCGTTGAGCATCAGGTGCACGGGCGCGCGCAGTGCCAGGAAGGGCAGGGTGTTCAAGGCCACACCCTGCAGACGCGCTTCGTGGCGCACGGCCAGCACGTCGCCCAGCAACAGGTCGGCGCGGCCCGCGTCGAGCATGAGGATGCCTTGCCGGAAGCTGCCGAAGGTATTCAGGCGGCCGTCTTTTTCCAGTGCCGGACGGGCCGCCGCATAGTCGGCCCCGTACCAGCCCACCTTGGGCGCCAGCAGGGTGGACTTGCCGCGCGCGAGCTGCGCGAAGCTGGCGACTTGGCGGTGGTTGCCGGGCGCGCCGGATTTGCTGAAGACACCGACGGCTTCATCGCGATACGAGAGGGAAAAGCGGGCATAGGAGTGGCGTTCCGGCGTCTCGGACGCGGCGGGCAGCAGGTCCAGTTCGCCTTTCTGGAACAGCAACTGGCGCCGCGCCGTGGGCAGTTCCGGCACGGTCAGCAAGGTGCAGCGCGCCTCCTTGAAGATGGCGCGCAGCAGTTCCAGGTCCAGGCCCGTATAACTGCCCTGGGCGTCGCGGTAGACATACGGCGGCCATTGCTCGAGCGCCATCGTCATGCGGCAGGCCAGGGCGGGCAGGACGCTGCCAAGCAGCGTTGCCGCAAGCAGCACGTGGCGCAAGCGCATGGAACATCTCCGCAGTGGTTCAGGGGGTACTGCTTAGCAATTTGCCAGAATGGCCACGGAAGTCAAGCAGTGCATGGCGGGTTGCGGATATCAAATGGGCTATAGTGGCGGCGTGTCTTCACCCAAAGGAAATCCGCTTGACTCCCCCGCTCGAGATCGCCGCCAATGTCTTGATGACTGCTTCCATCATCCTGGCCGGACGCAATAACATTCATTCCTGGTGGATCGGCATGGTCGGCTGCGTGCTGTTTGCCGTGCTGTTTTTCCAGGTTAACCTGTACGCCGACGTGATGCTGCAGCTGTTTTTCATCGTCACCTGCGTCATCGGCTGGGTGCAATGGCGGCGCGGCGCCGGTGGCAAACCGTTGCCGATCACGCGCACGGGCTGGCGCAGCCTGGCCTGGATAGTCCCGGCCGGCATCGCCTCCGTGGCGATCTACGGCATGCTGCTGCACCGCTTCACGAATGCCTACGCGCCGTTCATCGATTCGGCGGTGTTGGTATTTAGCATCATCGCGCAATTCCTGCTGATGAGCCGGCGCATCGAGACGTGGGCCTTCTGGTTGCTGGTCAACACGGTGGCCGTGCCGCTCTACTACAGCCGTGGCCTGCACCTGACGGCCGTGCTGTATGCGGCCTACTGGGTCAACGCCGTCATTTCCTGGTACTGGTGGAGCGTGCAGGCACGCCGCGCGGCGGCCGCGCCACAGGCGCTGGTCGACGCCTGATATTGCCAAAAACCAAGTCCTTAGATCCAAATCGTATATACATTCAATTTTTAATTCGTTCACCCCATAAAGACACCGGGATATAGTGGCCTTTCCCCGCTTACCGGTGTCTTTTATGTTGCGTTTTACCCTTTCTGCCTGTTTTTACGCCACCCGGCACCAGCTGACCATGCAATGCATGGCGCAGTGGATGCCGGTGCGTGGCCGTCCACGCATCCCGTAATTCCGTCATCCCCCCGTCGTCGTTTTTCCCGCAGACCCACCCGGTCCGCGTGCCCCTGCTCGGCCTTTTTTATGTGAAAAAGGCTGCAATCCCAATAAGAGGAAACCATGTTCAAACCACTCGCCATCAGTCTTGCCATCGCCGCCGCCTTTCCCGCCGTTTCGACCATCGCCCACGCCGAGGACGACATGCTGCGCGTCAACGTGACCGGATCGAATATCCGCGTCAGCGAAAAAGAGGGCGCCAGCGCCGTGCAAGTCATCACGGCCAAGGAATTGAAAGCCAGCGGCAAGACCAGCGTGTCGGATGTGCTGCGCGCCATCTCGGCCAATAGCGGCAACAGCTACAACGAACAATATACGGGCAGTTTCTCGGCCGGCACCTCGGGCCTGTCGCTGCGCGGCATCGGCCAGAAAAATACCCTGATCCTGGTGAATGGCAAGCGCGTGGCCAGCTATGCGACGGCGCAAAACCTGCAGGAAACCTTTGTCGACCTGAACAGCCTGCCGATGGCGGCCGTGCAGCGCATCGAGGTGCTCAAGGATGGCGCCTCGTCGATCTACGGTTCCGACGCCGTGGCCGGCGTCGTCAATATCATCCTGTACAAGGAATTCACGGGCACGGACATCACGGCGCAGTGGGGCGGCTCGACCGAAGGCACGGGCCAGCATGAAAAGAGCGCGGCGCTGCAGACGGGTTTCGGCAAGCTCGAGGAAGACGGCTACAGCCTGGTCTTCTCGATTGACGCGCAGCAGCGCGACAAGCTGCAGCAAAGCGACGTGGCGTGGATGCGCGATGCGGACTTCCGCAAGCAGCAGCGTGGCGCGCTGGGCTGGGTAGCCACCAATTATGCGGGCAGCGATCCGACGCGGACTCTGGGCGGCGTGCGCGCACCGCTGCAGCTGGTCAATTATGGCGACATCACCCCCGGCAAGACGGGGCAGGTGCTCGCGTATAACCCGTCGCCGTATAAAACCCTGATCCCCGGCATCAAGCGCGTGCACACGGCCGCGCGCGCCACCTTCAAGCTGAACGCGGACACGGAAGCGTACGTCGACTTGCTGCATAGTTATTCGCGCGCCGACCAGACCTTCAGCGCGCCGCTCACCGTCAACAATGCCACGCGCGTGTGGAACAACGCCACCCAGGCGCTCGACACCATTCCCGTCGTGCTGCCGGTCGGCCACCCGAACAATCCGGGCACTACGCCCCTGCCGTTCACGGCCACCCTGTTCGACCTGGGACCACGGCTGAAGCAGGACAAGGTCACCTTCTACCGCGCGCTGGCGGGTGTGAAAGGCACGCTGGCGGGCTGGGACTGGGATGCGGCCGTGGGCCACTCGAGCAGCAAGCTGGAAGAAACCGTGCAGAACTTCGTCAACCGCTACGAATTCCAGAAGGTGCTGGCCGACGGCAGCTATAACTTCTTCGACCAGTCGCAAAACAGCGAAGCCGTGCGCAACCGCCTGCGCCTGTCGACCTTGCGTCCGGCCGAGTCGACTCTCGACACCGTCGACTTCTCGGCCGCGAAAGACCTGTGGCAATTGCCTGCCGGTCCGCTGGGCTTTGCCGCCGGCGCGCAGTGGCGCCGCGAAAAGATGGATTCGCAAACCTCGACGGCCGTGCTGTCGGGCACCGAGCTGCGTCCGGCCATCAACATCATCAACGGTTCGCGCAGCGTGTCGGCCCTGTTTGCCGAATTCAACGTGCCCGTCGTAAAAGACCTGTCCGTCAACCTGGCGGGCCGCGCCGACCATTACAGCGATTTCGGCAATGCGTTTTCGCCGAAAGCCAGCGCGCGCTACCAGGCGGCACCGTGGCTGCTGGTGCGCGGTACCGTGTCGCGCGGCTTCCGCGCGCCGTCGCTGCCGGAAATCACCGACAGCACGGCCGTCAGCTATACCGGCGTGATCGATCCGCGCGACCCGATCACGCCCACGCAGTCGCGCGGCGTGACGGCCATTACCATCGCCAATACGGCGCTGCGTCCGGAGCGCTCGAATAACCTGAACCTGGGCGTGGTGGTATCGCCGAGCAGCAGTTCGAGCATCGGCCTCGATTACTACCGCATCAAGCAAGATGGCGTGATCGGCACGGAAAGCGCCACCACCACGCTCGCCAACGAAGCGTCGGCGCCGCAGAAGATCACGCGCGATGCCGATGGCCGCATCACGACCCTGTACCGCCAGTACCGCAACCAGGGGCAGCGCGAAGTGTCCGGTATCGACCTCGACCTGCGCCAGCGCTTCGTCGACAAGGACTGGGGCAAGCTGACCCTGGCCGGCCAGTTGAGCCGCGTGCTGCGCTTTGCCGAACCGCTGTCCGACGGCGCGCCGCTCACCGATGGCGCCGGCACCAATTATTTCGGCTCGATTCCGAAATGGCGCGGCGTCACGTCGGCCACGTGGGAGCAGGGCAAGTGGTCGTCCACGCTCACTTGGAACTACGTGGGCAGCTATGCGCAAAACACGCATCTTGATGAATCCGTGGCCGCCTTCAGCACGTTCGACGTGACCACCAGCTGGCAAGTCACGCCAGCGGCGAACGTCACCTTCATCGTGCAAAACCTGGCCAACAAGCGCGCGCCGTGGGATTACTCGGCCTCGGGTTTCGACTATACGCAGGCCGACCCGCGCGGCCGCTTCGCCTCGCTCAAGCTGAACTACAAGTTCTAATGACCGTTTGACACCTGCCGCTGCCCCGTCTGCTCCTGCAGGCGCTGGCGGTAGGCGCTGGGCGTGACGCCCATGCGTTCGCGGAAAGCCGTGGCGAAGTTGCCCGCGTTGTGAAAGCCGATCAGCAGGGCGATGTCCTGCACGTCGATCTCGGTCTGCTGCAGCAGTTCCACGCCGCGGGCGATGCGCGCTTCGCGGATGAAGGCGAAGACCGTCATGCCCGTCTGCTCGCGGAACATCAGGGTCAGCTTTTCGCGGTAGGTGCCCACGCTGCGGGCAATTTCGGACAGGTTCGGCAGGCTGCCCAGGTTGTCGAGGATCAGTTGTTTGACGGCATTGACGAACACGAGGTCCGGATGCTGCAGCTTGTCGCTGATCGGCGCCGTTGTCGGTGGCGTACCGTTGCTTTTACGCATCAAACCCAGGTGGATATGGATGCGCGCGGCCAGTTCTGCCGGCGTGAACGGCTTGGAAATGTAGTCGACGCCGCCCACCTGCAAGCCCATGATGCGCTCCTTGGCGGCATCGGCGCCGCTGAGAAAGATCACGGGAATCTCTTCCGTTTCGGGATTGGCCTTGAGCAAACGGCACGCCGTGTAGCCATCCATTTCAGGCATGCGCACGTCAAGCAGGATCAGGTCTGGATGCGTGGCCAGTGCCAGCTGGTAGCCCTGGTAGCCATTGAAGGCGATGCTGAAACGATAGGGCTGCTCGCTGAGCAGTTCCATCAGCATGCGCTGCTCGAACGCGGAATCGTCCACGATCAAGATATTTTTTTTGATGGTTTCGCTGGTCAATGGCATGGCATGGATGACTTAACCAAATAGCAAGTTGTGGCTTATTATGCCTCGCTTTTTCTTTTTTTTCTGCTTTTCTCGTGTTTCAAAAGATGTTTCTCCGCCAGAAGAAGCGCGGATTTCCCAGATCGCCAATAATTCACTCATGCATTGATTTTAAGCAATGTCGCTTGCCAAAAAATCTGTTTTGCCAATGCCGCAAAAAATGCCGGAGTCCCCGGGTTTCTGACTCTTGGCACAAGTATTTTGTCGTCCTGGTTTGCGTGCCCGAGAAAACGCCGGCAATACCGTGACTATCCTCGATGCCCTTCATATTGGTGGGCTCATTAATGATGTTCCATCATCAGGAGGTATCATGTTGCGAGTGATTTTTCCCCGCCTTGTCGTTGCCGCCAGCGTGGCTGTTGCCGCCACGGCGCTCCTGCCGCGTGGCGCCGACGCCGCCGTGTATTTGAATGGCAGCGCCACCACCACCTTTGACGTCACCCTGAAAATCATCGCCAATTGCACCATCGCGGCGGCCAATCTCGACTTTGGCCAAAGTCAGGGTGTACTGGCTACTGCCGTGAACGTCAATACGACCGTGAACGTCACCTGCACCAATACCACGCTGTATAACGTGGGCTTGACGGCCGGCTCGGGCAGCGGCTCGAGCGGCACCACGCGTTATATGAGCGGCACGGGCGGCAATCTGGGGACGGTGCAATTCAATCTGTACCAGACGGCCGGCAGCACCTTGTGGGGCGATACCCAAGGCACGAATACCGTCGGCGGCACCGGCAACGGCTCATCGCAGCCGATCACGGTGTACGGCAATATTCCGCCGCAGGCGACACCGGCGCCCGATACCTACAAGTCGACCATCACGGCCACCGTTTACTTTTAAGCCAGGCGCTGCGTGAAGGCCGCTGCTGTTTCCCTGATGAAAAGCGTGCTGGCGCTGCTGGCCTGCTGCGCCGCTGGCGTTCAGGGCGCCAATCTGCAGATTTCGCCGGTGACGCTCAATTTGCGCGCGCCACAGAATGCAGCGGGCATCAATTTGCAAAACCTCGGCGACCAGCCCATCTACGGACAGGTGCGGGTGTTCGCCTGGGAGCAGCGCGATGGCGAGGAAACCCTGGCGCCGACGCAGGAACTGGTGGCCAGTCCGCCGATCGTGGAAATCGCCGCCAACAGCCGGCAGACCATCCGCCTCGTGCGTGCCCAGGCTGGCCCCGTGGCGCAGGAAAAGACGTATCGCGTGCTCATCGATGAAGTCAGCCGCGAAGATGGGGCGGGCCGCAGCGGCATCGATATCCGCCTGCGCTACTCGGTGCCCGTGTTCGTGCTGCCGGCCGGTGCGCCGGGCAAGGAAATACTCGACTGGCAAGTGTTTCGCGAGCGGGGCGAGTGGATGTTGCGTGTCAAAAACAGCGGCAACTTCCATGCGCAGATCGGTGCGATGACGCTGACGAACCAGGCGGGCAAGGAGTTTGTCATCAGCAAGGGCCTGTTTGGCTATGTCCTGGCGGCACGCATGCGCGTCTGGCGCCTGCCCGTCGCCAGGGAGGCCGAACTGGATGGACCGTTGAGTATTGCGGCAAACGTGAACGCAAAGGCGCTCGTTGCCACGAATTCGACACCTTGAACCGGGCCGCCATGGCGGGCGGGCTTGCCGCGAACCGGGTTAAACCATGAGACGCGCACTGGCATCCTTGCTGTTGCTGTTGCTGGCCATGGCACCGGTGGCCAAGGCCGATGGATCGGCCGCCGAGACGGGTGCGGATCCGGGACCGGCCAGCTTGCCGAGCGATCCGATGGCGCCGAATGAACTGTATCTGGAGGTGACTGTGAATGCTGAATCAACCGGGCTGATCTTGCGCTTTACCCAGGTGGGCAAAGGCTTGCGCAGCAGTGTGGCGAACTTGCAGCAGCTGGGGCTGGACCCGGCGCGCCTGCTCGCACCCGGTCAGACCGAAGTGGCGCTCGATGCGATTCCCGGACTCAGCTATGACTATGATGCGGCGCGCCAGAGCGTGTCGCTGCAGGTGGCGGACGACTTGCGCTCGCCGTACCGCATCAACGCGCGCCTGGCCCCGCAGACGCCGCCGTCGCGCGTCACGCCCGGCGCCGTCCTCAATTACGAAGCCTATGCGGAACTGGGCCGGACGCGGCGCGCCGCCATCTTCAACGACTTGCGCTATTTCAATGACAGCGGCGTGTTCAGCAACACCGGCACTTTGAACCTGGGGTCGGAGCAGCGCAAATACATGCGTTTTGACACGTTCTGGAGCCATGCCGACCCCGAGACCCTGCAGACGTGGCAAGTGGGCGACCTGATTTCGTCTTCGCTCAGCTGGAGCCGCGCCGTGCGCGTCGGTGGTCTGCAGTGGCGCAAGAATTTCCAGCTGCGCCCCGACCTGCTGACCTTTCCCGTCGCCTCCGTCGATGGCACGGCGCTCGTGCCCTCATCGCTGAGCCTGTACGTCAATGGCGTGCAGCAATATGCTGCCAGCGTGCCCAGCGGTCCGTTCGTGCTGAACCAGGTGGCCGGCATCAATGGCGCCGGGCAAGCTACCATCATCACGCGCGATGCCCTGGGGCGCAGCGTGACGACCGTGCTGCCCCTGTATGTCGATACGCGCATGCTGGCTGCCGGCTTGAGCGATTATTCGGTCGAGGCGGGCGCCGTGCGGCGCGACTATGGCCGCCGCCTGTTCGGCTATGAGCGGCAGCTCGTTGCCAGCGCTTCCGTCCGCCATGGCGTCAGCGACAGCTTCACCATCGAAGGACATGCGGAACTGGCTGCCGGCCTGTATCAGGCGGGGGCGGGCGCTCTGGTGCGGCTGGGCCAGGCGGGCGTGCTCAGCGGATCGTTGTCGGCCAGCGCCGGCCATAGCCGTGGCGCGCAGCTGGGCGCCGGCTACCAGTACATGGGGCCGCGCTTCAGTGTCGACGTGCAAAGCGTGCGCGCGAGCGCCGGCTTTGGCGACCTGGCCTCGCGCGACGGCAGCCCCGTGGTGCGCGCGGCGGACCGCTTTACCGTCAGCCTGCCTTTGCCGGCGGGTAGCAGCATCAGCAGCAGCTATATCAGCTACCGCACACCGGGCGCACCGCCATCGAAGCTGGCCACCGTGGGCTATTCGGCCACCCTGTTTCACGGCCTGTTCCTGAACGCCAGTCTGTTCCAGGATTTGCGGCAACGCGAGAAGCGGGGATTTTATGTCGGCCTGAGCATGGCTTTCGACAACAATCTGTCCATCAGCACGAGCGCCAGCCGGCAAAACGGCGAGAGCGGCCGCAGCGTCAGCGCGCAGCGCGCGGCGGACTTTGGCGGCGGCTTCGGCTGGAACTTGCAAGCTGGCACGGTGGGCGGCAATACCTACCGGCAGGCGCAAGTGGAATACCTGGGCAACGACGGGCGCGTGAGTGCGCGCACGCAAAGCAGCAGCATGGGCAATGCCTCCTCGTTGGGCGCGGCTGGCGCGCTGGTGCTGATGGATGGCCATGTCGAGACGGCGCGCCAGGTGGGCAACGGTTTTGCGCTGGTCTCCACTGGCGGCGTGGGCAATATTCCTGTGCTGCATGAAAATCGCCAGATCGGCGTGACGGGCAGGAGCGGCTATCTGCTGGTGCCGAATTTGAATCCCTATGGCAATAACCAGATCAGCATCGCCACGGATGAGCTCGACGTCGACGCGCGCGTGCCCGTGACCAATATGACGGTCGTGCCGCAGCAGCTGGCCGGCGTGCTGGCGGCGTTTCCCGTCGAACGCTACAGCGCCGCCACCGTCATCGTGCAGGGCGCCGATGGCAAGCCGCTGGCCACGGGCATGCCCGTGCTGCATGTGCAAAGCGGCAGGCAGACGGTCGTGGGATTTGACGGCATCATTTTCGTCGACGAGCTGCGCGAACAGAATCAGTTGCAAGTCGGCGAGGAGGACAGCGCGTGCACGGTCGGCTTTGCGTATGTGCGTCCGGCCGCAGGCGGCTTGCCCGTGATCGGGCCATTGCGCTGCGCGGCCGCCGGGGGAGGCCGCTGATGCGCCGTCTGCTGCCATGGCTGACCTTGCTGCTGGGCTGCGCCTGGAGTAGTGTGGCGCAGGCGGCCGATACCTGCACGGTCAGCATGACGAATATCAATTTCGGCTCCGTCAGCCCGATTTCCGGCACCGATTACGTGGCGCAGGCCACGGGTACCTTCAGCTGCCTGTTTTCGTCGCTGAACCTGGGACAGTTACTTACGCCCAATGCGCAAGTGTGCATCTCGCTGGGGCTGGGCACGAATTCCACCTCGGCCCTGCCGCGCAAGCTGGGCAATGGAAGCAACCGCATGGAGTACAACGTGTACGTGGACAGTTCATATGCGACGGCGAAGATCTGGGGCGGCGCCGGCGTGACGGGCGCACCATCGACCTTCGGCATGACCCTGTCGGCCGGCTTGCTGGCCCCGCCCGGCACGTATTCCACCACCTTTACCGTGTACGCGAAGATCCCTGCCGGTACGGCCCTGGCCGCCGTGCCCACGGTCGCCAACGCCAATACCGTCTATGCGTCGAGCTTTGCCGGCGTGGGCACCTACACGTACACGACGTATGGCCTCGTCAACCTGCAGGGGTGCTCGGCCACCAGCGGCAGCTTCGGTTTCACGGTAAGTGCCACAGCCGTCAACGACTGCACCATCGCCGCCAGCCCGATGGCATTTGCCAACGCCTCCATCTTGACGGGCAACTTGCGCAGCACCAGCACCTTGTCCGTGCGCTGCGTGAATAACAACGCCTACCAGATTGCCCTGAACGGCGGCAGCGTGGCGGCCAATGTGGCCAACCGGCAAATGAAAAACCTCTTAACGACGGACAAGGTCAGTTACCTGCTGTCATCCACGCTCGATGGTGCGCCCTGGGGCGATGGCACGGCAGGCACGAGCATGGTGACGGGGACGGGCACGGGCGCCAGCGTGCCGTTGACGATTTACGGCCGCGTGCCGGCGCAGGTGTCGCCGCGCCCCGGCGACTACAAGGACACGGTGACGGCAACGATTTATTTTTAGAACGTGACGGTAACGAGGCCGGCGCCCGATGGCGTCGCCTGCTGGTGCAGCAGATAAGGCGTGTTGTGCTGGCAGCGTACCTGGGTGATGTTGCGCTGCGAGACGATGGTGCACGCTTCCTGCACGACGAAGGTGGCCTGCAGCGTTGCGGAAGAGGTGGTACCGGCGGTGGTGGTCTGGCAAAGGGACAGGGCGAGCAGGGCAGTCAGTACGGCAAGCTTCAAAGGGGTCATCGTGAACGCATCGAGTGAAAAACGGGCGTGGGCAGCAGCGCCGGAAGGCGTGGCTGGCACCGTTTTTCGCACCGGGATTGGGAGAGCAGAACCAACCATGATTGTACTTGAACAAGGAAAGTGTGAGTTTTCGTGTATTTTCAGCCCGCCGCAGGGGCAAGCACCTCACTTTCAAAATGATAGTAACTAAGTTTCCGTGTTGCAACTGAAATTTTTTTCGATTGTTGTGTTGAATCAATGTGAGGAGATGGCCATGAAACATACCAACTTTAATAATTTGCCTTGCCCGATTGCGCGCAGCCTGGGCAAGGTGGGCGAATGGTGGAGCATCCTCATCCTGCGCGAAGCGTTTTATGGCAAGACGCGCTTCGACGAATTTGAAAAAAGCCTCAAGATCGCCCCGACCATCCTGACGCGCCGCCTGGCCGACCTGGTGGAGGGCGGTTTGATGACGCGCCGCCTGTATTGCGCCAAGCCGCCCCGCTACGACTATGTGCTGACCAAGTCCGGGCGCGCCTTCAAGCCCGTCTTGCTGGCGTTTATCGCCTGGGGCAATGAAAACTTTGCGCCCGAAGGCGCCAGCCTCGTCATCGCCAGCCGCGATACGGGCCTGGCCGCCGATCCGGTGCTGGTCGACGCCACGACGGGCTTGCCTATCAATGACGAGTATTACGCGTTCGCGCCAGGACCTGCCGCCAGCGACAGCATGCGCAGCATCATCCTCGACGCGGAAAAAAGCAGCGGCATCGCGCCCAAGCCGAAGGCGCCGGCCGCCAACCGCGGCTGGGTGGCGGAAGGGCATCTGGCCTGAAGACGCGCTGGCGGAGGTGCGCCGAGTTTGGCGCAAAGCAAGACGGACTGCACGGCATGGCGCTACCGTCGCACTATGCAATGCAAGTGCGGCGCAGGCCCGGCTGTGCAGGGCGAGGCGCCATCCGTGACCCGATGTCCGTTGAAGGAGTACTGCGATGACTACATTGCCACAACACGCTCGCCGCGCCGCCACCGTGCTGGCGCTGGCCGCCCTGCTGGGCGCCTGTTCCCATGGCCCGCATCAGCCGGGCGGCCATGACGTCACCTTGACGGGCGCGCAGGAAGTGCCGGCCAATACGAGCACGGCCAGCGGCAGCAGCACGCTTCGCGTCGCCCACGACCGCAGCGTCAGCGGCGGCGTGCGCTACACGGGCATGGTGGCCACCGTCGCGCATATCCATGAAGCGCCGGCCGGCGCCAACGGCCCCGTCATCATGCCCCTGATGAAAACGGCCGAAGGCCTGTTTGCCGTACCGGCCGGCGCCATGCTGACGCCGCCCCAGTATGCGAGCTACCAGGCCGGCAAGCTGTACGTGAACGTGCACAGCGCCGCCTACCCGGCCGGCGAGATCCGCGCCCAGCTCAAGCCCTAGCCGCCGCCGCTTTCCCGAAACCTCCTTGGGCCGCGCGAGCGGCCTTTTTTTGCGCCCGGCGGCCAGCCGCAGCAGCGCGCTACAATGGCGCTTCATGCTGACCATCCTCGCCATCACCTTTCCCTTCTTCGCCCTGGTACTGTGCGGCTACCTGGCCGTGCGGCGCACGCTGCTGCCGCTGGCCGCCATCGGCGGCTTGAACAGTTTTGTCCTGTACTTCGCGCTGCCGTGCATGCTGTACCGCTTCGGCGCCGCCACGCCCATCGCGCAGCTGCTCGACGCCAGCGTGTTCGGCGTGTATCTGCTGTGCGCGCTGATCATGGTAGGCGTCACGACGGCGATGACCCTGAGCCACCGCATCGACTGGAATAACGCCGCCTTTGGCGCGCTGGTGGCGGCCTTCCCGAATACGGGCTTCATGGGCGTACCCCTGCTATTGACCCTGCTCGGACCCCGCTCGTCCGGCCCCGTCATCGTCACCATCATCGTCGACATGCTCATTACCAGCTCGCTGTGCATCGCCCTGTCGCGTATCGGCAGCGGCGGCGCGCACGGCAGCCGCGCCGCCGTCGCCAACGCCATGAAAGGCATGCTGGGCAACCCGATGCCGTGGGCGATCGTGCTGGGCGCCATGTCGTCGTGGCTGGAGCTGGCCTTGCCCAAGCCATTGATGCAGACGGTGGGCCTGCTGGCCGATGCCGCCTCGCCGGTTGCCCTGTTTACCATCGGCGCCGTGCTGGCCCGTTCGCAAATGAGCACGGCCGACCCGGCGCCGCTGGGCGAGTATGTGCCCGTGGCGCTGAAAAAACTGCTGCTGCATCCGCTGCTGGTGTGGGGCATTGGCCACGCGGCCATCGCGCTGGGCGCGCCGCTCGATCCGTTCGCGCTGACCTGCATGGTGCTGGTGGCGTGCCTGCCCAGCGCCAGCAACGTCTCGCTGCTGTCCGAGCGCTTCGGGGCAAATACTGCGCGCATCGCCCGCATCATTTTAGTGTCGACGGCGCTGTCGTTCCTGACGTTTTCGGCGGCCGTCAGCTGGCTGGCGTGMCGTTCCCGGCGCCGCAACGTGCCTCGCTGCTGTCCGAGCGCTTCGTCGAGAGCAAATCGACTGCGCGCATCGCCCGCATCATTTTAGTGTCGACGGCGCTGTCGTTCCTGACGTTTTCGGCGGCCGTCAGCTGGCTGGCGTGACGTTGGCGGCGATCAGCGCACCGAGTGCCTGCGCCGCGCCGGGCTGGGTGCCGGCGGCCAGTTCGCGCGCCATGGTGGCCTGGTCCTGCATGCTGCGGTTCTGCCCCAGCTTCCATTTGCCCGTGATGCGCGTGAGGGGGATTTCGATGCCGACGATGGCTTTCAAGAGTTTCTCGATATAGCCGGCCGGCGCATCGCTCACCCGCCATGGCGCGGCTAGCCCCGCCTCGTGGCGCGCCGTCAGCCGCTCCACCAATCCCAGCAGCCACGCCGCATCGTCGATGGCGCGCAGGGGACCGTGGGCGTGCACGACCGCGTAATTGAAGGTCGGCACCTCCTTGCCGCTGCGCTGCTTTTCCGCATACCAGGCGGGCGTGATGTAGGCGTGCGGGCCCTGGAAAATCACCAGTGCATCATCGCTCCCGCCGGCGGCGCGCCACAGCGGATTGGCACGCGCCACGTGGGCGCGCAGGGTGCCGAATGGGGCGTCAAGCGTGGGCGCGGCGATCTCGAACGGCAGGTGGTCGGCGCACAAGCCATCGGCATCGTGGCGCACCAGCGCGCCCAGCGGATGCGCGTCGATCAAGCCATGCAGCACCTCGAGGCGTTCTTCGCGAAAGCTGGCGGGCGAGTACATTTAATCGGCTCCTTCCACGACCACGTCGGCCGTCAGCGAATTGGCGATATAGCAGCGTTCGTGCGCGTCGTGGTGCAGGGCGGCCAGCGCCTCGGGCGAGGGCGGCGTTCCCGCAAACGCGATGCGCGGACGCAGCACGATGCGCGTCATGGCCAGGCGGCCTGCCGCATTTTTCCCCAGCTCGCCGGTGGCGTCGTCGCGGTAGTCGTCGATGACGTAGCCGCGCTGCGCTGCCAGCGACAGGAAGAACAGCATGTGGCAGCTCGACGTGGCCGCCACCAGCGCTTCTTCAGGGTCGATATTTGCCGCCACCGACATGGGCAGCGGCACGGACAGGGGCGACGACGAGGCAGCTACCGTCAGGCCGCCGTCGAACTGCCATTCATGGCCGCGGCTGTAGCGCTGGCCGGCGAAATCCTGGCCGTCGCGCTGCCAGGCCACGGTGGCGAAAAACTGATGCATGGGTGCTCCGCAAGAGTAGAGGGGATGCGCCATCTTAGCGCCAGTCTTGGCTATTTAAAACAGCCAATAAATGCTATCTTGAGGCTACCAATTCAAGAGTGCCACCATGCCAGCTTCCCATCTGCACCAGATCATCGCCACCTTGCCGCTGCAGCGCGGCGCCAGCGAGCCGCTGTTTCGCCAGCTGTATGCGGCCATCAAGGCCGCCATCCTCGATGGCCGCATGAATCCCGGCATGCAGCTGCCGCCCACGCGCGACTTTTGCCGCCTGCTGGCCGTGTCGCGCCAGACGGTGCTCAATGCGTATGCGCTTCTGACGGCCGAAGGCTATCTCGATGGCGCCGTGGGGCGCGGTACTTTTGTCAGCGTCGACGTTCCGCTGCCGGCGCCTGTCACCTAGCCGCCAGCGCCTGGCCTGCTGCGCCCCCTGTCGGCGCGCGGCCAGGGCGTGGTGACGGCCATGCGCCAGGTGGCGTTCCACCGTGGTCCGCTGCGGGCCTTCCGCGTCGGCATGCCGCGCATCGACCATTTCCCGTTCGACGTGTGGAACCGCCTGGAAGCGCGGCGCTGGCGCAGGCCCGACCACCATTTCGGCTACAGCGATCCGGCCGGCTACCTGCCGCTGCGCGAACTGCTGTGCGTGTATTTGAAGGCGTCGCGCGGTGTCCAGTGCACGCCGCAGCAGATCGTCATTACGTCCGGTTCGCAGCAGGCGCTGTTCCTGCTGTCGACCATTTTGCTGGCGCCCGGCGACCCGGTCTGGATGGAATCGCCCGGCTACCGGGGCGCCAGCGGCCCGCTGCGCGCGGCCGGCGCGCGCGTGTTTCCCATCCCCGTCGATGCGCAGGGGCTGGACGTGGCGTATGGCGTTGCGCACTGTCCGCAGGCGAAGCTGGCGTACGTGACGCCGTCGCACCAGATGCCGCTGGGCGTGAGCATGAGTTTACCCCGCCGCCTGGCCTTGCTGGCCTGGGCCGCACAGCACAAGGCGTGGCTGGTGGAAGACGATTACGACAGCGAATACCGCTACGCGGGCGCGCCATTGGCTTCGCTGCAAAGCCTGGACCGGGCCGGCTGCGTGGTGTATGTCGGCACCCTGTCGAAAGTGCTGTTCCCTGGCCTGCGCCTCGGCTACATGGTGGCGCCGCCCGCGCTGGCCGAGGCGCTGGTGCAAGCCAAGGCCGTGATGGACCGGCACACGGCCATTGTGCCGCAGATGGCGCTGGCCGACTTTATCGCCGAGGGCCACTTTGGCCGGCATATCCGCCGCACGCGCGACAGCAATGCCGAACGGCGCGACTTGCTGGTGCGCGGCATCGCGCGCGAACTGGGCGACCAGCTCGCGTGCGGCCCGGCCGACAGCGGCCTGGAACTGTGCGCGTATTTTCGCGCCGGCCACGATGAAGAAACGGTCTCGCGCGCGGGCCTGGCACGGGGCATCGAATTGCGTCCGTTGAACCACTATGCCGATCCGGCGGCAGGGCTGGAGTGTGCCACGCCGCCCGGGCTGCTGCTGGGCTTTGCGGCCATCCCCCCCACCGAGATACAGCACGGCGTGCAGGAACTGGGACGCATCCTGCGCGGCCGATAAACTATACTGGCACTTGCCTGCACATGAAGAACACGACCATGACCACCATCCGCTGCGCCTGGGCCAACCCGGCCAATCCCCGCTATCTCGACTACCACGATACGGAGTGGGGCGTGCCCTGCCACGACGAGCGACGGCTGTTCGAGATGCTGAACCTGGAAGGCGCGCAGGCTGGCCTGAGCTGGGAAACCATCCTCAACAAGCGCGACACCTACCGCGCCGCGTTCGATGACTGGGACGCGGACAAGATCGCCGCGTATGGGCCGGACAAGGTGGCGCAGCTGCTGGCGGACCCCGGCATCGTGCGCAACCGCCTGAAGGTGGCGGCCGCCATCACGAATGCGCAAGCCTATTTGCGCCTGCGCGCACAAGGGCAGACCCTGGACAGTTTTTTGTGGGCGTATGTCGATGGCCAGCCCATCGTCAACAGCTGGCAGCCGGGTGAATTCCCCGCCAAGACGGCCCTGTCCGACCAACTGTCGAAAGACTTGCTCAAGCTGGGCTTCAAGTTCGTCGGCTCGACCATCATCTACGCCTACATGCAGGGCATCGGCATGGTCAATGACCATGCGCCCACCTGCTTTTGCCGCGCGGGGCGCTGATGCACCGCGCGCTCGTCCTGCTCGACACGGATTTCGACGGCGCGCGCTTGAGCGCCGTCTGTGCGGCGCATGGCGGGCGCCGCCTGCATTACATCGCGCTGGCGCCGCGTCCCGTCGACGCGCGCCACTTGCCCGAGCAGTGGCGTGCGCAATGGCCGCCCTGCGTGCCGGGCCTGCACCGCATGGTGTCGCACGATGGCCTCGTCACGCTCGATGTGCTGATCGGCGAGGCCGATGCCTGCCTGGCGCAACTGTCGGCGCGCGTCGATGAAGTGCACCTGGCCTGGGTGCCGCCAGCCACGCCGGTGCTGGCGCGCCTGATGGCCGATGGCGCCCGCCTGCAAGCCGTGCACCTGGACGAGGCGCAGCGCATGGCCCTGCAAAAGCATGGTTTTGTCTTCGACGAGAGCCGGCTGCGCGCCATGTTTTATGCGCGGCGCGGAGAATCCGTGAGCGTCGGTGGTCCCGAGCGGCGCGCCATCGTCATCGGCGCGGGCGTGGCCGGTGCGGCCGCCTGCGAGCGGTTGGCCGCGCGCGGCTGGAAGGTGACCCTGGTCGAACGCCACGCGCAGCCGGCCAGCGAAGCCTCGGGCAACCTGGCCGGCATCTTCATGCCCCTGATGTCGAAGGACGACAATATCGCCACGCGCCTCGTGCGCGCCGCCTACCTGTATTCGCTGAACCGCTGGAAAGACCTGGGCGGTATCGGTGCCGCTTTTGACGGCGCCCAATGCGGCGTGCTGCAACTGGCTCGCGACGGCGCGCATGCGCAGGTGCAGCGGCAGATCGCCGCCAGTGGCCTGTATCCGCGCGAATTCGCTCGCTGGCTGGAAGCGCCCGAGGCGACCGCCATGCTGGGCGCGCCGGCGCCCGATGGCGCCTGGTGGTTCGAGCAGGGCGGCTGGGCGCGCCCGTCCTCCGTCTGTGCCGCCATGCTCGACGCCTGCGGCGGCTTGCTCACACGGCACTTTTCCAGCAGCGCCCTGCGCCTGGAGCGTGGCGACCAGGAATGGCTGGTGCGCGATGCGGACGGCACCCTGATCGCTGCCGCACCCAACGTCATCCTGGCGGCGGGCACGGGTGCCATCGATTTCGAGCAGGCGGCCGGCCTGCCGCTGGACGCCGTGCGCGGCCAGGTCACGCACCTGGACGAAGGCAGCTTGCCATCGTTGCCCTTCGTCGTCTGCCGCGAAGCCTACATGACGCCGGCGCATCAGGGCATCGTGTGCGTGGGCGCCAGTTACGATGCGGACGCGGACACCAGCTTGCGCCCATCGAGCCAGGAAGACAATATCGCGAAGATCGCCGATATCCTGGGCGTGGCCCCGTTCGCCGCGCCGCTGGCGGGCCGCACGGGCTTTCGCTGCATGGCACCGGACCGCCTGCCGCTAGCGGGCGCCTTGCCCGACCCCGGCGTACCGGGCCGCTGCGAGCGCTTGCGCGACGTGCCGCGCTGGCCCGGCCTATTTGGCTTGCTCGGCTACGCCTCGCGCGGCCTGATCTGGGCGCCGCTGGCGGCCGAGCTGCTGGCGTGCCAGCTGGAGGGGGAGCCGCTGCCGCTGGAGAGTCAATTGGCCGCTGCCTTGGATCCTGCGCGATTTTTATTACGAGAGCGCCGTAGAGCATATTGATTCTGGTCTTTTTATAATTCACCCCCAAAACAAGTTCTGGGGTCAGACCCGGCGGGTCTGACCCCGGCTTTACGCTGCCATATCTCCATATACGTTTTTCAGCTTTCCAAACTCTTTTTAATTTGTTTTCCGAACAACATAAGTTCGCTACAGTGGACTCGTGCTGGTTTTTGACGACGGAAGAAAGAGGTGGAAAGATGGCTGCTGCAGAACTGATTTTCGATCCCCGCGCCGCGCATGGCGAGGCGGCGTTTGACGAAGTGCTCAATCTGGCGCGCACCCAGGCGCAGGCGCAAGGCTTGCCGTATGCGGGCATCGTCAGCGCGCAGGATGCGTGGCAGCTGGTGCAGGCCGGCAAAGCCGTGCTGGTCGACGTGCGCACGCATGAAGAACGCACTTTCGTCGGCTACGTGCCTGCCTCGCTGCACGTGGCGTGGGCGACCGGCACGGCCATGAACCGCAATCCCCGCTTTACGCGCGAACTGGAAGCGAAGGTGGGCGGCAAGGATGGCGTCGTGGTGCTGCTGTGCCACAGCGGCAAGCGCTCGGCCGCGGCCGCCGAAGCTGCCGCCAAGGCCGGTTTCACGCACGTCTACAATATCGCGCAAGGCTTCGAGGGCGACCTCGACGAACAGCAGCAGCGCGGCCACAGCGGTGGCTGGCGCTGGCATGCGCTGCCCTGGCTGCAAGATTAATTTTCTTCCCGGGACCACCATGAACCAGCGAGCCATTCCCCCGGCCTCCCTTGCCGCACAGCCGCAATGGGAACTGCGCCAGATCGTCGATGAATTGCGCGCCGTGCGCGAGCAGTGGCGCGAAGGGCTGGCCAGCAATCAGGAGTGCGGCGCGCGCGAATTCCCGTCGCGCCAGCATTTGCACGACATCATCAAAGCCCTGTGCGCGGCCCTGTTCCCCATGCGCCTCGGGCCCTTCGACCTGCAGCAGGAGAGCGAGGATTTCTTCGTCGGCCACACGCTCGACACGACCCTCACGGGCTTGCACGAACAGGTGCGGCGCGAACTCAGTTACCACGCGCGCCAGCACGGCTTGCAGCAGACGGTGTCCATCGAACAGCAGGCGCTGGCCATCGTGCAGCGCTTCGCCCGCGCGCTGCCACGCATCCGCACCCAGCTCGACACGGACGTGGCGGCCGCCTTCCATGGCGACCCGGCCGCGCACAGCGTCGATGAAGTGCTGCTGTGCTATCCGGGCATCCTGGCCATCATCCATTACCGCCTGGCGCACACCTTGTATGCGCTCGGCGCGCCGCTGGTGGCACGCATCATCGCCGAAGTGGCCCATTCGCAGACGGGCATCGACATCCACCCGGGCGCCATCATTGGCAGCAGTTTTTTCATCGACCATGGCACGGGCGTGGTGATCGGCGAGACGGCCATCATCGGCGAGCGGGTGCGCATTTATCAAGCCGTCACCCTGGGCGCCAAGCGCTTTCCCGCCGGCGCCGACGGCGTGCTGAAAAAGGGACTGGCGCGCCACCCGATCGTGCAGGACGACGTGGTCATTTATGCGGGTGCGACGATCCTGGGACGGGTGACCATCGGCCAGGGCTCCGTCATCGGCGGCAATGTCTGGCTGACCCGCAGCGTGGCGCCCGGCAGCCATGTCACGCAAGCGCACAACCAGCAGGAGGCACCGGAGCCGCCGGCGCCATCCCACCCCGCCTTTGCCCACCACCCATGAGGACAGCATGTTGATCAAACAGTTTGGACTGGCCGTGCGCCAGTTGCGCGAAGGGCATGGCTGGTCGCAGGAGCGCCTGGCCGAAGCGGCCGACTTGAACCGTTCGTTCATCGGCGAAATCGAGCGGGGCGCCGCCACGCCGTCGCTGCTGACGGTGGAAAAGCTGGCCGGCGCGCTGGGTATCGGCCTGGCGGGTTTGATGGCGCGCTGCGAGCCGGAGTTGGTGGACTAAAGCGGTTGGATTAAGTGCCGCGTTGGTGGCGATAGCATGTTGAGAGAAAGAGAGAGACGTCCGATACTTTATTCGTTTTTCAGATAAGCATATTCACTTTTCTCATCAGGAGTAGTCATGACAGTAGCAACAGAGAACCAGTTCGCGCTGGGCGATAACGCCGCGCGCCAGCTGGCCAATGCAAGCAAGAGCGTCCCCCAGTTATCCACGATCACGCCGCGCTGGCTCGTGCATTTGCTGCAATGGCTGCCTGTGGAAGCGGGTATCTACCGCCTCAATCGCGTAAAAAACCCGAAGGACGTGCGCGTGGCCTGCTCGCAGCGCGACGAGTCGGAACTGCCGCAAACCTTCGTCGACTACGACGACCAGCCGCGCGAATATTTTCTCAATGCCGTCAGCACGGTGCTCGACGTGCACACGCGCGTGTCGGACCTGTACAGCAGCCCGCACGACCAGATCAAGGAGCAGCTGCGCCTGACCATCGAGACGATCAAGGAACGCCAGGAAAGCGAATTGATCAACAATCCCGATTACGGCCTGCTGGCCAGCGTGCATGACGACCAGCGCATCTTTACCCTGACGGGCGCGCCCACGCCGGACGACCTCGACGAACTGCTGACGAAAGTGTGGAAGGAGCCGGGCTTCTTCCTCGCCCACCCGCTGGCCATTGCCGCCTTTGGCCGCGAATGCACGCGCCGCGGCGTGCCGCCGCCGACGGTCAGCCTGTTCGGTTCCCAGTTCCTCACGTGGCGCGGCGTGCCGCTGGTGCCATCGGACAAACTGCCGATCGAAGACGGCAAGACGAAGATCATTTTGCTGCGCGCGGGCGAACAGCGCCAGGGCGTGATCGGCCTGTTCCAGCCTGGCCTGGCGGGCGAGCAAAGCCCGGGCCTGTCCGTGCGTTTCATGGGCATCAACCGCCACGCGATTTCGTCCTATCTGATTTCGCTGTATTGCTCGCTGGCCGTGCTGACCGACGATGCGCTGGCCGTACTGGAAGACGTGGAGATCGGTAAATACCATGACTACCCAGACACCTACAAGTGATGGCGCGGCGGGCTTGCCTGCCGTCCCGTTCTTGCCCGACGAAGCGACCCTGAACCGCCTGGCCGGTGAATTCTTTGCCCGCCTGCCGGGGTTGGCCCCCGCGTTGGACAAGTCGCCCAGCCTTGGCGGTTCCGGCAGTGTGCTCGATGCGGCGCCCCGCTACGCGAACCGTCCGCCGCCGCAGCCCGGCCCTTCCTTCGCCGCCATCGCCCCTGGCGTGGCGACGGCGCAAGTGCCGCCCGTGACGGCGCCGCTGGAGGCACCGATTGCGCCGGCGCCCGCATCGATTCCCACGCCGCGTGCGTCCGCCCTTGGCGCGCCGTCGCCCTACTATTTTGTCGGTGGCGCGCATGGCTATCCGGCATCGGACGGCAAGCTCGATGGCCTGGCGCAGCAGGGTTTGGGACAGGCCGCGCCGCAGCAGGCACCCGCGCGCCAGCTGCCCGTATCGCCGGCGAACAGCCAGCCCGTGTTCTATTTCCAGACCGAGCTGCCCTCGGCGACGAAGCCGGGCCAGCACCAGACGCCGGCGCCGTTCGACGTGCATGCCGTGCGGCGCGATTTTCCCGTGCTGGCCGAGCGGGTCAACGGCAAGCCGCTGGCCTGGTTCGACAATGCGGCCACCACGCACAAGCCGCAGTCGGTGATCGACCGCGTGTCGTATTTTTATGCGCACGAGAACTCGAACATTCACCGCGCCGCGCACGCATTGGCGGCGCGCGCCAGCGACGCATATGAAGCGGCACGCGCCAAGGTAGCCAATTTCCTTGGTGCGGCTTCGCCCAATGAAATCATCTTCGTGCGGGGCGCCACCGAGGGCATCAACCTGGTCGCCAATACGTTCGGGCGCAAATACATCGGCAGCGGCGACGAGATCATCGTCTCGCAGCTCGAGCACCACGCCAACATCGTGCCGTGGCAGCAGCTGGCGGCGGAGAAGGGCGCAACCCTGCGCGTGATTCCCGTCGACGACAGCGGGCAGATCATCCTCGATGAATTCCGCAAGCTGCTCAACGGCCGCACCAGGCTCGTGTCCGTGACGCAGGTGTCGAATGCATTGGGCACCGTGACGCCCGTGGCGCAGATCATCGCGCTGGCGCATGCGGCCGGCGTGCGCGTGCTGGTCGACGGGGCGCAAGCCGTGTCGCATTTGCGCGTGGACGTGCAGGCGCTGGGCGCCGATTTCTATGTCTTCTCGGGCCACAAGGTATTTGGTCCGACGGGCATCGGCGCCGTGTATGGCAAGGCGGACTTGCTCGAGCAATTGCCGCCATGGCAGGGCGGCGGCAACATGATCGCCGACGTCACGTTCGAGCGCACCGTCTACCAGGGCGTGCCGAATCGTTTCGAGGCGGGCACGGGCAATATCGCCGATGCCGTGGGCCTGGGCGCGGCCATCGACTACGTGCAACGCATCGGCCTGGAAAACATCGCTGCCTACGAGCACGCGCTGCTGGAATACGCGACGCACCAGCTGCAGTCCATTCCCGGCGTGCGCCTGATCGGCACGGCGTTCGAGAAGGCGAGCGTGGCCTCGTTCGTGCTGGCCGGTTACGAGCCGGCGGAAGTGGGGCGCGCGCTGAACGACGAGGGCATCGCCGTGCGCTCCGGCCACCATTGCGCCCAGCCGATCCTGCGCCGCTTCGGCGTGGAAGCGACCGTGCGGCCATCGTTCGCCTTCTACAACACGTATGAGGAAATCGACCGCATGATCACCGTGGTCAAGCGCCTGGCGGGTGCGCGCCGCTGATCTTGCCTGTTTGTCAGCCTGATGCCGCCCCTGCGCAAGCGAGGGCGGCATTGTTGCGTCATGTCACGGACTTTGCGCGCGGCTGGCTGGCGCTTGCAGGCTGGCGGTATAATTTATCCTTGGCAATATTGAAGCTGCGGCCCAAGGAGATATCCGGTGGAAGATCAACACAGCTCGCCCGAGCTTTTCCTGTTCCTGGCGTCGACCGTGCACGACATGAAAAACTCGATCAGCGTGGTCAGCGGCACTCTGGAGTCGCTGCTGGCGGCCGAGCAGGCGAAAACAGCCCCCCAGGCCGACCCTGCCTACCTGCAGATGGCGCAGATGCTGTACCAGACCAAGCGTCTCAACGATAACCTGATCCAGCTGCTGGCCCTGTACAAGGAAGTGGGCAAGCCCGGCTACCCGTTCGACGTGCAGCCGCAGCTGGTGAGCCAGGTGGTCGACCAGGTGGTGGACCAGGAAAAGATCCTGCTGGCCTCGAAAGGCATCGCCCTGGAGACGGCCTGCCCGCCAGAGCTGATCTGGACCCTCGATGAAGACCTGGTCATCGGCGTGCTCGCGCATGCGATCAACAACGCCATCCGCTACACGAAGGACACGATCCGCCTGTCCGTGCGGGAGCACGGCGGCATGCTCGAGCTGCGCGTGGAAGACAATGGCGACGGCTATACGCAGGCCTTGCTCGACGCGGGCAGCGCGGCCATGGATGGCATGGCGGCCGGCGTGAATTTTTCCACCAACAGCACGGGCCTGGGCCTGTATTTTTCCAGCGAAGTGGCAAAAATGCACAAGCACCGGGGCAGCAGCGGCAGCATCGCCCTGGAAAACGGCGGCGCCCTGGGTGGCGGCTGTTTCATCCTGCGCCTGCCCTGAACGAGGACTCCATGACGACAGACAGCCACGCCACGGCCGCCGAAGCGGGCAGCACCGACTGGGCCGACAAACATTATCTGCTGGTCGACGATTTCATCGGCATCCGCATCCTGCTGCGCGAATCGTTGCGCAATCTGGGCGCGCGCCATATCGACCAGGCGGCCAGCGGCGGCGAAGCCATGAAGCTGCTGGCCAAGACGCGCTACGACGTGGTGCTGTGCGATTACAACCTGGGCGAAGGCAAGAACGGCCAGCAAGTGCTGGAAGAGACGCGCGTGCGCAACCTGACGGCGCCGTCCAGCGTGTGGCTGATGGTGTCGGCCGAGAAAAGCGTGGAGTCCGTGATGGGCGCGGCCGAGCACCAGCCCGACGCGTATCTGATCAAGCCGATCACGGAAGGCGTGCTGCTGACGCGCTTGAACCGAGTGTGGCACAAGAAGCAGGTGTTCCGCGAAATCGACCAGGCCTGCATGGAAAAGGATTATTTGCGTGCGGCCAAATTGTGCGACGCGCAGATCGAGCTCAACAAGCTGCACGAGCTGGAATTGCTGCGCATGAAGGCGCAGTTGCTGCTGAAAAGCGGCGAGCCGGAAAAGGCCCGCGCCGTGTACGAAAAAGTGCTGGCCGACCGCGATTACAGCTGGGCCAAGGCGGGCCTGGGCAAGATCCGCATGAACAACGGCGAGCACGAGGCGGCGCGGCAGATATTCCAGGGCGTGATCGTCGAAAACAAGTACTACATCGACGCCTACGACCAGATGGCCGTCGCCTACCAGCTGATGGGCCAGCACGAGGAAGCGTGCGGCGTGCTGGAAAAGGCGGCGCGCCTGTCGCCCAATTCCGTGCCGCGCCAGCGCAATCTGGGACTGGCGGCCCTGAAAGTCTGCAATGTCAGCATGGCGGAAAAGGCGTTTCGCAAATGCATCTCTATCGGCGAGTTTTCCGTCATGAAGACGCCGGATGCCTACCTGGGTCTGGCGCGCGTGTGCGGCTTGAAGAAGGATGCCAAGGAGGCGCTGCAGTGGCTGCTGCTGGCGCAGCGCGAGTTCTCGCCCGAGCAGATCGGGCTGCGCGCGAAGATCACGGAAGGCATGGTGCACCACGAAACGGGCGACTACCGGCGCGCGCGCAAGTGCGGCGACGAACTGGAAGCCATGCTGGCCGAAGACCCGGCGCGGCCCGAGAAAAGCATCTGCATGGAACTGGCGACCCTGCTGTTCGCCGTCGGCGTCAAGGATGCGCCGGCAGGGCTGCTGTGTTACGTGGTGAAGAACAACCACGACAACCAGGTGGTGCAGGACGAGGTGCAAAAGATTTTCGACAAGGCGAAGATGGGCGACGAGGGCACGAGCCTGATCATCGCCTCGCGCAAGGAAGCGTCGGACTTGATGAACAAGGGCGTGCTGTTGTGGAAGACGGACAAGCTCAACGAAGCCGTTGCCTGGATGCGTACGGCGCGCGAAAAGCTGCCGAACAACCTGCGCATCCTGTTCAATTCCGCGCAAATCATCGTCTCGTTCCTGGAGCAGCGCGGCTACCAGGCGGAATTGGCGGCCGAAGCCATGGAAGTGTTGTTGTATGTGGACAAAATTGCACCAGGCCAGCAGCGCTTCGCGCAATTGATGGAGCAACTGGTGCAGCTGACGCCGCCGCCCGGGCCGGAAGAGGCCGTCGTGGTGCCGGAAAAAGCGCCACCGGCGCCGGAAAAAGGGGGAAAAGTCGTGCGTGAGCGTGCCGGATGATAAACTAGGGGCCAGCGTGGGTTCGCCTGCGCTTGAGTTGCTCTACAACAATAAGGAAGAAACTATGCGTGATGTGGTCAATGAAGTATACAAAAAAATGAAAGTCGGCGCCGTTGCCTGGGTACGCCCGGTCGCCGCCAAGGGAGACACGCTGGAAACATTCCAGTCTTCGTACGAGCACGCCAAGGCGCTGGCCGACGAAGGCCTGATCACGATCGGTGACGTAAAACGCCAAGCCGACAATCAGATCGAGGCGATCCGCATTCATCGTATCGCCTGATCATATCGCCAGCTTGAAACATCAGGCCTTGCCTGGTGCTTTCGACTTGGGTGCCGCGCGCTTTGCCGGCGCCTTGCGCAGCGGGGCCTTGGCCTTGGCTGCCGTGCCTGCTTCTGCCGGCTTGGCGGATTTTCCGGCCGCCGGCTTGGCCGCCGCTCCAGCCGCTCCAGCGCCAAAACTGGCAGCATCGGGCGACATCGCTGTCGACACGGCCTGCTTGAACTGATCTTGTAACAAATTCCACCAGGCACTTGGATTGGCCAGCTGGGCTGCCGCCTGGCTGCCGGCATCGTTGGGCGCTGCTGCGGCTGGTTCCGGCGCGGGTGCGGGTGCAGGCGCCGGTTTCGGTTCAGGCGCTGCAGCTGCGGGTGCGGCTTGCTGGAAAAACGCGGAAGCGTAGGGCACGGATTCAAACACGGATTTCTCGCTGGCGCCGGGCTGGGTGATGGCCGCCGCCAGGGAAGCACCCATCGATTTCAGGGTGGCGATGGTGCCGCGCTGCACTTCCAGTGCCTGGATACTGCCGCGCAGCATGCTGGTATTGAGGTTCAGCCAGGCTTCGACGGCTTTCAAGTCATTGATTTTCTTGTCCAGCTCTTCCACCGACATGGTGGGCGCCGTGATGCCGGGCACGCCCATGCCGGGCACGCTCATGCTGCCCCACAGGTTCTTGACGAAGTCGAGGGTGTCGGTCACAACTGCTGCGCCCGGCATTTGGGGCATTTGCGGGTTTGCCATGCGAAATCTCCTGGTAGGTGGATGTGCCTAGCGTAGCAGATATCAGCTTGCTACTGACGCAAAGCCGCCAACATTTTCTTACATAAAACAGTAGGAGTTGAGCACGGGCAAGAAGCAGGAAGTGGGGCGAAGGCGGTACACTACGGCCTATGATGCCTGACTCCTTCTTTTCACCACCGCGCCGCCGCACCGTCATTTTTGTTGCGATCATCGGCGCATTGCACTACGTGGCGCTGGAATGGCTCACCTCGCGTGCCAGCATGGTGCCGCTGGGGCAGGATCATGCGCAGGTGGTCAGCATGGCGCTGATCGCCGAGCCACCCAAACCCGTGCCGGTGGCGCCGCCTCCGCCGCCGCCGAAGCTGCAGCCCTTGCCCGAGCCCCGCTTGCCGCCACCGCCGCCGCCGACGGAACTGCCGTCGAGCGAAGCGCCGCAGTTGACTGCGCCGGCCAGCGACGTGCCGGAAGGACCTGCCACGCCAGCCGCCGCCGTGGCTAGCGCGCCGGCCATCACGGCGCCGGCACCGGCTGTGGCGGCCGCGCCCGTGCCGGCCAGCGCGCCGCCGCCGCCCGTCGAGCAGGCGCGGCGCTACAAGACGAATGCGCCTGCCTCGGCCCAGTTCGACCTGCACGTGGACCGGCGCGATGCGGACGGCACCAAGTGGCAGGGCGTGGCCGCCATGGCGTGGGACAACCGCGGCGACACGTACCAGCTGAAACTGGAAGTGGGCTTGAGCATGCTGATCACGCGCATCAATCTGCTGGTGCTGACCAGCGAGGGCCTGATCGATGACGGCAGCATCGTGCCCGTCACGGCCACGGAAAAACGCAAGGGCCGCGCGCAAACGGCCACGCATTTCAACCGCGACGCCAAGGCCATCACGTTTTCTGCCACGACGGCCACGGTGCCATGGCAGGAGGGGACGCAAGACAAGGCCACCGTGCCATTCCAGCTGGCCGCCATCGGCCGCGCGGACGTCAACCAGCTGGCGGGCAATATCGATATCCTCGTCGGCGAGGAAAAGGAAGCGACCGTCTTCCGTTTCCAGCTGGTGGGCGAGGAAGAACTGGAGACCAAGATGGGCCGCCTGGTGACCTGGCATTTGCGCCGGCCACCGAAGCCCGGCACGTATTCGTCGCAGCTCGATATCTGGCTGGCGCCGTCCATGCAATGGTATCCGGTACAAATACGCAATACCGAAGCAAACGGGGCGCTGACCACGCAAACCGTGACCCAAATTCGCGTCAATGACGCTACAGGAAAATAGATGACTACTTTGCATAATTTGAAACGCCTTCTGATCGCCAGTCTGCTGGCCGCCACCCTGGCTCCCGCCATGGCCGACGAGCCCGTGGACCACCCCGTCATCAAGCGCCCGTACAAGCTGGCGCCGTCGGCCGACCTTGTGTATTCGATCAAGGCCAGGCAGCGCGGCATTGCGCTGTCCGGCGAATCGGTCAGCAACTGGCGCGCCGGCGATGGCAAGTACTCGCTGCTGGCTGAAACCAAGGCCGCCCTGTTCGGCAAGATCCTCGAGCAGCGCAGCGAAGGCGCGATCGACGATTTCGGCCTGGCACCGGCCCAGTTCGTGGAAAAACGTTTCCGGAAGGAAGCGGCCACGACCACCTTCAAGCGCGACAGCAAGACCATCGTCTTCAGCGAAGGCGATGACAGCTATCCGCTGAAAGGCGGCGAGCAGGACCGCAACAGCACCGTCTGGCAACTGGTCAGCATCGCGCGCGCCACGCCCGAGAAATTTACGCCCGGTTCGGAATGGAGCTTTTTCGTTGCCGGCCGCCGCGACGCCGAGCCATGGACCTTCAAGGTCGTCAAGCAGGAGACCGTCGCCACAGGCCAGGGTCTGGTGGAGGCCGTGCACCTGACCAAGGCGCCGCCGCCGGACAAGAAAGGCCAGCAAGTGGACCTGTGGCTGGCGCCGTCGCTGGAATGGTATCCCGTGAAGGTGACGTTCGCCGATGAAGACGGTGATTACGTGGAGCAAACCTTGCAAAAGGTCGTGCAGAAGTAAGTGCTTGCTGTTGTTGTGGGGTCAGACCCGCCGGGGGGAGGTGCCCAATGGGCGCATCCCGATTCCAAAGGAACTGACCCTTGTCCGCCCGTTTTCGCCATCAGGAGTCTTGATAAGCAGGCGCCAGCGTTGCGCCGTGTCCGCACCTCCCCCTCCCACGCGCTAAATTGCATGTCAGAACTGATATACTGACGCCCCCGCCCCGCAGCGCTGCGTTAGCCCGCTGCGCCGCCCGCTGAACACTCATCCGGAAAAGAATGATTGATATAATGGCAAGTGCAGCCGTGGCTACGGATGCAAATCAGACAGAGCAAGAGCATCACGATTCCTTGCAGGCGCATTTCCAGCCCAATATTTCGGCCGATGAAATCGAGCAAGTTTTTCACTTGAAGCGGGCGCAGCCCCTGCTGCAAGTGTTTACGGCTCTGTTTCACGGCGGTTTCGATGGTGTGCTGGTGCGTCTGCTTGTGTTGCGTGAACTCGCGTCCGATGCGGCCACTTCCGCCTATACGCGCGCCGATATCAACACGAAACTGGCCTATCTGTTGCCGGAAAGTCTGGAAACGGTCTTGCTGCGCCTGCGCTCGAATCAGTTGCTGGCCTGGGATGCACAGCAGGGCGTGTACCGCGTCACGCCGATGGCGCGCAACGTGCTGTCTGCCATCGACAGCTTGCTGGGCCTGGGCCAGACGGAAGACGAAGCGGAAATGGGGTTTCTGCTGTCGCAGGTGGCGGGCGCGCAAGCCGTCGGTGGCGTGTCGGTCGAGCAATTGCAGCATTTGCTGGGACGCCTGGTGGACTTGACGGAGGAGTTCTCCGACGCCATCGCGTCCGGTTCCGAATTCCGGCTGCGCACGGCACAGGCAAAGTGGAACATGGCGTGCGACTGGGTCGAGAAGGGTTCCGAGATTCTCGTGGCCATCACGTCCGATGAAAACGCGGACAGCGCCACGCACAAGGCGGCGCAAGCGATTGGCCGTGCGCAAAGTAAATTGCTCAACATGCAAGGCATGTTTTCGCGCGCCCTGAACCAGATCGAGCGCCAGCGCGTGCACCTGGGCCAGTCGGGCCTGTCGACCACGGACATCAAACGCTGGCTCTTGCTGCACGAAGACCTGGCCAGCCTGGCCGAAGGCGCCATCGATCAGCCCGTCGTGCCGCTGTTCTCCACGCCGGCCGAGATGATCGACGTTGCCGAAACGGAACTGCTGTCCGAACGGGCGGCAGGCATTACCAACACGGGCCTGCCCAGCGGAGAGGATGCGCCCACCACCATCAGCGACGGACCCGCCATGCAGCTTGAACTCGATGACCTGTTGGACCGCCTGTCGAACTTCGCCAGTCTGGGCAATTTCCCCAGCATCGGCGAAGAGGGGCCGAAATCGGTGCCCGTGCAGGATTCCTTGCTGCCTGCCAGCTTTGCCGTCGCGTCGTACCGCGCCTCGATGCTGCCGCTGCTGGGCGACGTCTCCGAAGCGAGCTTGCAAGGCTCGACGGCCGAACTGGCCCGCCTGCCGATTACCTTTACACCGACCGACGAGATGGTCCAACTGACCGACCCCCACGTGGCGGCCATGTCGATCGCCTCGCTTTCACTGAATGTTTCACTTGATTTAGATAGCGGCACAGCCGATGAATGACGATTCCCAAATCCTGATTGCGCGCCTGCTCACGCATCAAACCCTGCGCCGCGACGACAAGCTCGTCAAGCGCGTGCTGTCCGACGAGCTGTTCCGCGCCGAGATCGATGCGCGACTGCTGGCCTGCGGCTTGAAACTGCTCGACAACGTGTATGCCGACCACGTGACTTTGGCATTGACGCGCACCATCGAGCCAAAGATTTTCGGCGCGCGCGACGTGTGGCAAAACAATAATTTCGGTCTGGCCCGCGATGGCGTGGCCTTGCTGGTGGTGCTGTGGGCGCAGATCATCCTGCCCAAGCGCGAACGCCAGGAAACGCACCAGCACGCGGACGATGACCAGAACGATATGTTCGGCACGGAAAAGCCGCTGCCGCGCGCGGAAGACGCGTCGATCGGCATTTCCTACAAGGCGCTGCTGTCCGACTTCGGCGACAAGCTGGGCAAGAAGACGCGCATGGACATGAACCTGGGTACCCTGGCCAAGCTGGGCTTCATCGAACGGCGCGGCGATTTCATCCTGGAAGGTCCGCTGCTGGACCTGATGATGGACACGGACGTCTTGAAAGAGCGCATCATCAACGGCGCCCTGGCCGACGTATTCAAGCGGGCGCCGGCGCGCCTGGTGGCCGTCGATCCTGATGCTGACTTGTCCGCTGATTTGTCCGCCGACATCGGCGACCTGCCTGATGCTGGCGACGAGCCCGCGTCCGACCTTCCTCACTGAAAGCGCCCATGTTTCATATCAAATCACTTGAACTGGTGCACTGGGATTACTGGCAGCGCATCAAGAATATCCCGCTCGACGCGAAGATCATCACCATCGCGGGGCAGAACGGATCGGGCAAGACCACCTTGCTTGACGCCTTGCGCACCCTGTTCGGCCTCGACTGCTCGATGGGGCGCACGTACAAGCACTATGCGCGCCACTCGGGCCAGCAGACGGCCTGGCTGCGCGCCGTGGTCGACAACAAGAACGTGGGCAAGCAGCTGTCGAACCGGCCATTCCGCAGTTCCGGCTTCTTCAGCGACGATGAAGTGACCCTGTTTTGCCAGATTCAGAAAAATGGCGGCGACTGGAAGCGCCAGTATCTGATGCGTCCGGGCAATGTGCAGATCGAGGACATCACGGATGCCAACGATTGGCTCGGCGTGGAAAACTACCGCAAGCGCCTGGCCAATGCGGGCCTGTCGCCAGCCATGTCGAAAGTGCTGGCGCTGGAGCAGGGCGAGACGGACAAATTGTGCGAATATGCGCCGCGCCAGCTGCTCGATCTGGTCTTCCAGGTGTTCGGCGACAAGGAAGTGCTGGATGCCTACGACGAAGCCAAGCGCCACCAGCGCGACACGGAAGTGGAGCTGAAACGCTTCGAGACGGAACTGGAAGCGTCGAAAACCAACCTGGAAGGCTTGCGCCTGCGCGTGGCCAATTACCACCAGTGGGAAGGGCTGCATAAAGAGCGCCGCAACCTGCTGGAAGAAGTGCTGCCCAGCCTGCAATACCACGAGGCGCGCGAAAAAGCGGCCATCGCGAGCCGGCAATTGCGCGATGCGCGCAAGCCGATGGCGCAGGCGGACCAGCAGCTGACGGATAAACGCAATGCGCTGGCCGCGCAAGCCAAAGCCCTGTCCGACGCGCAGATGAACGAGACCTTGCTGGAGCAGGAATCGATCGGCCTGCAGAGCCGCTTGTCACTGATCAATGCCAAGTTGAAACCGCTGGACAGCCTGCTGGAACAGAAGGACCGCCTGCAGAAGCTGGCGGCGGACTCGGGCAGCGACATCGCCGAAGTGGCGGCCCAGCTGGAACAGAAGGAAGCGGAATTGCTGCGCCAGCGCCAGCAGCGCGACGCCCTGTCGGCGCGCATCGCGGGCGAGCAGGCGACGATTGCAGCATTGCAAGGCAAGACGGCCATGCCGGAGCCGGACAATGTGCGCGGCATGCGCCGCGCGCTGCGCGACGCGGGCATTCCCCACGCGATGCTGTCGGACATCGTCGAAGTGACGGATAGCCGCTGGCAGGGCGCCGTTGAAGGCGTGCTGGGCGGTTACGCCTCGGTTGTCTTGCTCGACAAGGCCAAGGATGCGGCCGCCGCTTACCGCCTGGCCGAGAAGGAGCGCTACCGCCACTTCATCGTGCCCGACCTGGTCACGGCGCCCGTGGCGAAAGACGAGAGCCTGCTGGCCGTGGTGAAATTTTCCGCGCCCGTACCAAGCTGGCTGATCGAGCAATTGTCGCGCATTTCGCGCGTCGATTCCGTCGAAGCAGGCTTTAAATTGGGCAACCACGAAGAGTGGATCACGCCCGAGGCTTACCACCGCGAACGCCGCGGCGGACGCTCGCTATTCGTGGAAGCATCGCGCTACCGCTTCGGCCAGGCTGGCCGCAGCGGCCGCCTGGAAGCGCTGCTGCGCTCCTTGCCGGGCCTGGAAGGCCAGGAAGACACGCTCACCCTGGCGATCTCGAAGCTGGCGGCCGAAGTGGGCGCGTTAAAAGCGCGCATCGCCGGCGTTGATGCGGCCAAGGAGCTCAGTGCACGCCAGGAAGAATTCGCCGAAGCGCTGCGCAATTCCAAGCCGCTCAAGGAAGAGCGCCTGGAAGTGGGCGGCCGCCTGGGCGAGTTGCAAAACCTGACGAAGAACGCCACCGTGGCGCGCACGCGTGCCGATACGGTGTGGCAAAACGCGCGCCTGGCCTTGTCCGAAGCGGAAGCCGGTTCACGTCTCGGTTACAAGAAGCAGATTGAACAGCGCGCCGAGCATGCGCGCGCCTTGCTGGCCCTGCGCCATGCGTGGCGCCACCTGCCGAAAAGCTGGCGCCGTCCCGCACGTCGCGCAGCCCTCGTGGCCGAGCACCAGAATGCGCACCAGGTCGATCTGCGCGTGGCCAGCCTGCAAAACAGCCTGGCGCGCGACGACTGGGAACTGGACGCGACCGTCATCGATCAGCACCACCGCCTGTCGGACCAGCTGCATGGCCGCCAGTCGGAAACGGACGAGCGCCGCTACCAGAACAACCGCGCCATCGAAGCGACGGGCAATGCCCGCGGCGCCTACATGGAGCGCTTGCGCTACACCATCAAGACGTACAGCAAGAACATCAAGGAGCTGGGCGAACTGGCCGGCATCGAAGTCCATGCCGACCCCGTGCGCCTGGAAAACGACGACGTGCAACTGTCGCAGGCGGGCTTGCACGTGCGCTTCAAGTTCGATGGCAAGGGCGTCATCGGCATGAACGATGGAGAAGCGTCGGGCGGCCAGCAGGTGATGAAGTCGCTGGTGCTGCTGATCGGCTTGCTGAAATCGGAAGACGGTTCCGGCGGCTTCGTCTTCATCGACGAACCGTTTGCCCACCTCGATATCCGCAACATTCAACTGGTCGGCGAGTTCCTGAAAAACACGGAAGCGCAATACCTGATGACGACGCCATTGACGCACAACACGGACGTCTACGATCCGTCCGAGCTCACTTTGATCACCAGCAAGAAGAAAAAGGATACCCAATGGGCGCAACCGATTTTCGTGCTGCAGCGCCGGGTCGATCCGGCACCGGGCAAGGCGGCGTGATGATCATGCGCACTTTTCTGGCTGCGGCCGTACTGTCGCTGGCATGCTCGGCGCCAGCCGTGGCCAACGACGGCATCGGTTCCGTGAGCGCGGGCGGCATCCTGTTCGGCAAGACGGATGCCGTGGCCATGAAAAAGGAAGTGCTCAGCGTGAGCACGGACTTGATCAAGGTCGAGTATGAATTCCTCAATGAATCGGCCAAGGATGTGGAAGAGACGATCTTCTTCCCGCTGCCCGAATACTCGGCCGGCTACCATGGCTCGCCCACGTATTACGGCCAGCCGCAGCAGTTTACCGTCGATGTCGATGGCAAGCGTAAGGACTATCAAACGACCTTCGTCGCCAAGCTCGACGCCGAGGACGTGACGGCCCGCTTGCGCCAGCTGGGTCTGTCGGATGCGCAAATTGCCTATTTCCCCTCGCACACGCCGTTCGACAAGAAGGTGGCGCCGCTGACGGCCGCGCAGAGCAAGATCATGATACGCGAAGGCTTGCTGGCCCAGCTGTATGATGAGGAATGGGTGCCGGCCTGGACCGTCAAAGTCATCTACCTGTGGCAGCAGAAATTCCCCGCCGGCAAAGTCGTGCGCGTGCGCCATCAATATGCGCCATTCGTCGCGGCCGGTCCGGGCGCGTCCTACCTGGGCGATGGCGATACATTTGAAAAGAAATACTGCGGCGACAAGGCCTTCTACAAGACGTGGAACCGCCTGGCGGCCAAGCAGGGCGAGAGCGGCTTCGTCAATGCTGTCTGGGTGTCGTACATTCTGACGACGGGCAACACGTGGAAGAATGGCATCGAAGACTTTACCTTGAACCTGATCAAGGGCAAGCCGGACGAGCTGATCAGCCTGTGCTTCCCCGGCACGTTCACCAAAATCAACCCCACCACCTTGCAAGTCAAGCTGCGCAACTTCCATCCGAAGCAGGATCTCGACGTGTACTTCGGCAATGTCGAAAGCGCGGGCGACCACGACGGCGTGGCGCCACGGATCCGGCCATAGCGCTGAGCACGCAGGAAGCACTGGCCGCGCGTCTGCGCGCCATCGCCAGCGCCACGCCGTGGTGCATGCAGGCCCTGCACGCCGTGGCGCAGCTGGGCTTGCCCCACTGCTGCATCGGTGCCGGCGCCGTGCGCAACCTCGTGTGGGACGCCTTGCACGGTTACGCGCAACCATCGGCATTGAGCGACATCGACGTGGCGTATTTCGATGCGCACGATGTGCATCGGGAAAGCGAAACGCAGTTGCGCCAGCGCCTGGAGACTGTGCTGCCCGGTGTGCCGTGGGAAGTGTGCAACCAGGCCCGGGTGCACCTGTGGTTTGAAGATTACTTTGGCTACGCCGTGCCACCGCTGTTGTCGCTCGACGACGCCATCGCTTCCTGGCCCGAGTTTGCCACTTCGGTTGGCATCTATCTGCAGCCTGACGGCGGGATCGGCATCATCGCGCCGCATGGCCTCGATGACCTGTTCGCCATGGTGGTGCGGCGCAACCCCGCGCGCATCAGCGAAGACGGCTATGCGCAGCGCCTGGCCAGCAAGAACTATGCGGCGCGCTGGCCGCGCGTCACCATCATCGCTTGAGAAATGCTGGCGTAAAAGCAATTAAATGCACTGTGGATACAGATTGCCTATAATTGGCAGCTATCCAATAGTGTTTTCCTGATCTCATGTCCCTGTCCATTTCCATGCCGCTGCGCCGCCTCGGCCGTTTGTTCTGCCTTTCCTCCGCCCTCTTGGCGCCCGCCGCCTGGGCCGACAGCTACAGCGATTTCCAGCAAGCAAGCGGCCAGCTGGAAGCGCTGATGGCCAAGGCCACGTCGCAAAGCGGCTTGCCGCGCCTGGGCGACCCTGCCGTGGCGCATCTGTTTGCCCAGGTCGCCGATGGCCCGCGCCTGTTCCAGGCGCCCGTGACCGCGCTGCAAGACATGAATCAGAGCGTGGCCGTGTGCGAGCGGAGCACCAATCTGGGCAAGTCCTATTACCAATTTGGCCTCACGCGGCCGCTGCCGTTGTCGGGCGCCGAATTGCAGCAGGCGCGCAGGGAACAGGTGACGCAGAACCTGGCTGATTACGGCGATGAAATGGCCGCCTTGTTCGCCTTTGGCATGCATTGCCATGCGCACTTGATTGGCTTGATGGAAAAGGAGTTCAGCAGCCAGCCCTTGCAGGAAGTGAGCAGTGCAGAGCGCATGCGCGCCCGCGCCTTCAGCAAGGGATCGAGCACCATGTTTGTGAACGTGGTGCAGTTCGTGCAAGTGCCGTTCTGGAACGTGGCGCAAAAGAAGCGGATGCTGGAAGCGGCGGCGCAGCACGCTGCGGCGAATGCCAATTTGATGGCGCCGCCCTTGCGCGAGCGTTTGCTGACCAGTCTGGCCGATGCGGACAAGGATATCGATCCGGCCCTGGCGCCGGCGCTGGCGGCGATACGCCAGGCGCTGTCGGTGACGACGTGTACCGGCCTGTGCCAGTACTACTGACCGATGTGACTTACTCGGATGCCTGCAGCGGCTTGTTGCGCTGGCGCCAGCGCACGAGGCCCCACGCATACACGGCGTAGTAGCCGACGACGAGGCCGTAGGCGGCCATGGTCAGCGGACTCTGGCCGAATGGCGGCGGCGGCACGGGCACGTCCAGGCGCGTGTTCAGGTAGATTTCCATGCCGCGGTACAGCAGGCGGGCGATGAACAGCATCGTGACGGCCAGGCCCAGGTAGCGGTGCTGGGTAAAGAAGAAATCTTTGCCGACCTGTTCGAAGCGCGTCAGCTTCAAGCCCAGCACGCCGAGCCAGCCGCCGGCCAGCGCGCCTGCGCCCAGGCTGGACAGGGGCAACAGCTCGAATTTCGTCGTCGTCGCCAGGAACAGCAGCAGCGCGGGAAAGGCGATCGCCACGCTCCAGTGGCGCCACAGCTGCGACTTCTGGCGCGCCACCAGTTTCTTCAGGCGCGAATAAATGCGCCAGACCAGCAGCGGGACCAGGAACAGCAGGGCGAGGGTAGTGGTTTCCATGTAGGCAATCGGGTGCGGGTAAAACAGCGATTGTAAGCCAGATGGGGACGGGCGGCGATGCTTGTCAAACAGCAAAAGTTGCTGGTTGACATTTACATGGCATGAACGCACTATGCCCTGTCACAAAGCGCCGCCATGAGCGGTGCGGTGCGCTCGCTTGTTGTCACCACCTTCATACACTGGAGTTCCATGTCTACTCGTTTGCCTTTGCTTCCCATCACTGTCGGTCTGATGGCCTCGTCTTCCCTGGCCATGGCGCAAGATGGCGTCTATCAAGCCCCGCCGGCGCCCCTGCAAGCCATCGTCGATGCACCGCGCGCGCCGACCCTGAGCCTGAGCCCGAAACGCAACCTGGCGGCCTTGCTGCCCACGCCATCCTTGCCCAGCATCAGCGAAGTGGCGCAGCCGGAACTGAAGCTGGCGGGCTTGCGCATCAATCCGCGCACGTATTCGGCCAGCCGTTTCAGTTTTCACACGGGACTGGGCTTGCTCGACATCGATACGCAGAAGGAAATCAAGGTCAGCGGCTTGCCCGCCTCGCCCCGCATCGCCGACCTGGCCTGGTCACCCGACCAGCGCTACCTGGCGTTTACGCACATCGCCTTTGCCGATCCCGCCAAGGGCGTGAAGGAATCGGGCGTGGAGCTGTGGTTGCTCGACGTGCAGACGAAAGCGGCGCGCAAGCTGGGCAATCAAGCGCTGTCGACCGTGTATGGCCGCGGTTTTTCCTGGATGCCAGACAGCAAGACCTTGCTGGTGCAAGTGAAACCGGCCAAGCTGGGCGCGGCGCCCGTGGCGAGCGGTATCCCGACGGGCCCGTCCATCCAGGACAGCGTGCCGGGCGGCGGTGTCAAGCAATTGCGCACCTATCCCGACCTGCTGAAAAACGAACAGGATGCGCAGCTGTTCGAACACTACATCACCGTGCAGCTGGCCATGCTGGACGTGGCGGGCAAGCAGCGCCTCGTGGGCCGGCCCGGCCAGTTCTCGCGCGTGGCGGCCTCGCCCGATGGCAAGCACCTGCTGACGACCAGCATCGTGCGTCCGTATTCGTATATCGTGCCGGCCTCCGATTTTGCCCACAAGATCGACGTGCGCGACCTGAATGGCAAGGTGGTGCATGCGGTGGCGGCCCTGCCGCTGGAAGAAGGCCTGCCGCTAGGTAACGATGCCGTGTCCGCAGGCGTGCGTTCCGTCAGCTGGCGCGTTGATGCGCCAGCGACCCTGGTGTGGGCCGAAGCGCAGGATGGCGGCGACCCTGCCAAGGCGGTTGATATCCGCGACATCGTCTACACGCAAGCGGCGCCGTTCACCGCCAAGCCGGCCGTGCTGGCCAAGCTGGGTTCGCGCTATGCGGGCGTGGCCTGGGGCCGCGGCGACCTGGCCCTGCTCAGCGAAGCGTGGTACAAGACGCGCGCCGTCAAGCAGTGGAAGATTTCGCCGGATCAACCTTCCGCGCCGGCCGACCTCGTGTATGCGGGATCGTTCGAAGACCGCTACAACGACCCGGGCAAGCCTGTCATGCGCGCCGACGCTGCCGGCTTGCCGCGCTTGCTGATCGCTGCTGATAGTTCCATCCTGCTCGACGGCCAGGGCGCCTCGAAGGAAGGCGACCGTCCCTTCATCGACCGCCTGAACCTGGCGACGAAACAGAAGCAGCGGCTGTTCCAGAGCGCCGCGCCGTATTATGAAAACGTGGTGGCCGTGCTGGACGAGGATGGCAGCCGTTTGCTGTCCACGCGCGAATCGCCGACCGAGCAGCCGAATTATTATGTGCGCAACCTCAAGCAGCAGGGTGCGGCGCAATTGACGGCTCTCACGCATTTCCCCCATCCGCTGCCGCAATTGAAGGACGTGCAGAAAGAGCTGATCCGCTACAAGCGCGCCGACGGCGTGGACTTGACGGCGACATTGATGCTGCCGCCGAACTATGACGTCAAACGCGATGGCCCGCTGCCGACCCTGATGTGGGCATACCCGCAGGAATTCAAGACGGCCAGCGCCGCCAGCCAGACCAAGGGTTCGCCGTACAAATTCAATGCCGTCAGCTATTGGGGGCCGGCCGCCTTCCTGTCCATGGGCTACGCCGTGCTCGACAATCCATCGTTCCCCATCGTCGGCAATGGCGATCAGGAACCGAACGACACCTATCTGCCGCAGCTGGTGGCCGACGCCGAGGCGGCCGTCGAGGAAGTGGTCAAGCGGGGCGTGTCCGACCGCAACCGCATCGCCATCGGCGGCCACTCGTACGGTGCTTTCATGACGGGCAATTTGCTGGCGCACACGCGGCTGTTCCGCGCCGGCATCGCCCGCAGCGGCGCCTACAACCGCACCCTGACGCCGTTCGGCTTCCAGGCGGAAGAGCGCTCGTTCTGGCAGGCACCCGCCGTCTACCAGGCCATGTCGCCGTTTAATTATGCGGACAAAATCAAGGATGCGCTGCTGATGATTCATGGCGAGCAGGACAACAACTCGGGCACCTTCCCCATCCAGAGCGAGCGCATGTTCCAGGCCGTCAAGGGACTGGGCGGCACGGCGCGCCTGGTGATGCTGCCGAACGAGAGCCACGGCTACCGCGCACGCGAATCGATCATGCAGATGCTGTATGAAAGCAACAACTGGCTGGAGAAATATGTGAAGAACGCGGCGCCACCGGCCGCCGACGTCAAGCCGGCAGGCAAATAAGGGCAGCGGCGCGCATCTCGTGGTATGGTCTTCCTTTGCCCGCAGGGAGGCCAGCCATGTCAGTCATCCATACCCACCGCGCGCCCGACCCGGCGCCCGTCGATGAGCCCATGCCGGCGCCGGAGCCGCAAGAAGCGCCCGGGCGCCAGCCGGGGCCCGTGCATCCGGTGCCGCAGGACGATCCCGTGCCGCACCCGCATCCCAGTTAACTTCGTCAAGAAAGGCTGTTTTAGATGGCAATTGTCAAGGAAGTCTACACACGCAAAGTCAGCGGAGAATCGTTCGACTATGAACTCGACTACACCCAGGGCGCGGACGTGGCCTGGATTGCGCGCGTGTACCACGACGGCGTGCTGAAAGGCTCGCCGCACGGCGCGCTGACGGCCAACGTGCTGTCCGGTCCCGCACTGGAACAATACCTGCGCGCCTACGTCGAAGGCATGATCGAGCGGGGGCTCGACGTGGCTGAATAAGCTGTTTTCGTTAGAGCAAAGAAAAGGGCGCCGAGGCGCCCTTTGTGTTTCTGCTGGTGTCGGTTTACGCGGCTGCGCCGCTAATCCGACCTACGCGCATGCACATGGAGCGTAGGTCGGATTAGCGGGGCAACGCCCCGCGTAATCCGACAACATGGTTGGCCGCCAATTCAATCAAACGCCCACGTATACAACACGTCCAGCGCATTGTTCGTGCCCGTCTGGAATTGCAAGGTGATGCGGCGGTTCAGTTTGTAGCGCAGTTTGACCAGGCTCGTCGCCGTGCTCGTGCCTTGCTCGAACGTCAGGTAGGCGCGCGACGACAGGCGCTTGCCGACGGTGACGACCGTGCTTTCCAGCCCCTGCGCCTGCGACAGGCCCACTTCGTCGAGGCCCAGCGAATTGGCCAGCTTGCCTTGCAGACCGCCGCCGGAGCCGCCGAAGAGGGCGCCGGCCGCCGTCGTCAGGAGGGCCATTTCATCGCCGGCCGCCGTTTCCGCGCCGTGACCCAAAATCAACCAAGCCAGCTTGTCGCTGTCCGACACGCTCGGCGTGGACACCAGCTTGGCCGTCGGCGCCTGGGCCGTACCGCGCACTTCCACGCCCGCTTCCACGTTCGTTTCCGACAAGGCTTCGCCTTCAGGGCGCTTGCGCACGGCCAGGATATTGAGCGACGGGTTATCGTAGGCGCCCGTGAAGGCGATCAAGCCCCGTTCGATCGACAGCTTCTGCCCGTAGGCCGCGTACTGGCCGCTGGTGACCTTGATGCTGCCCGTCACGCGCGGCGCGGCGCGGTTGATGACTCTGGCGCGCACATTGCCGGCCAGGTCCGCGTCGATGCCCATGCCGCGCAGGTGGAAGGCATTGCCCAGGTCGAACTCGAGGTCGATATTCAGGGGCAGCGAAGGCGCTTCCTTGCTGCCCTTGACTTCCTTGCCCAGCACCACCACGTCGCTGCTTTGCGTCGGCGTGTCTTGCGGCGCCAGTTCGATCAGCGCGCGGTTGGCCCTGAACTTGCCCTCGAAGCTGAAACGCTTGTCGTTGCGCACCAGGGTGCTGTTGCCCGACAGGACCAGAGTGCGGTCGGGGCGCGATAGCGCCTGCAGGCGGTCGGCCATCAATTTCAGTTCCAGGCTTGCCTCGCCATTCGCAAAGCGTACCCAGCCATCTGCCTGCACCTTGCCATCGCCGCCGTCAAAGCTCAGGCGCTGCAGTTGCAGTTGATCGCCGGCCAGCTTGGCTTGCAGCACGCCATTGCGCAATTTCAAGCCCTGGTCGGCCCAGTTCACCAGCAGCTTGCTGCCGTTGATGTCGCCATTCAATTGCGGCGCGCCGATGGTGCCGCTGCCGGACAGTGCCACCTTCAGGGCGCCGCCCAGTTCCAGGCCCGGCTGGCCCGTCAGCGGCGCCAGCCACGCCAGCGAATCGATATTGGTGGTGCCCGTCAGCGAGAGGGCGCTGTCGTTGCTGATGCGTCCGCCCAGCATTTGCACGGTGGCATTGATGTCGCTCTGGCCCGCGCGCGCGCCGTCGAGTTTCACGGCCAGGCGCAGCTGCTGGTTGGCCACGTCGACTCGCGCATCGAGCGTGCGCAAGCCCAGCGCCAGCGGCTGTTCCACGCCCACCGTCACATCGCCTTTTTCGCGGTAGATGTGCAGCATGCCGGCCAAAGAGGGATCTTTCTGCTTGGCCGTCGACACCTGCATGTCGAGCGACCATTGCGCGCCCAGGGTCAGGTCGCTGCGCGCATTGGCTTGCAGCGCCGGAATCACTTGCGCCAGATAGGTCAGGGCCACGCCGGCCGCCTGGCCGGAACTGGTCCAGCGGGGGCCGTTCTTGACGAGGCTTTGCATGGTGATGCTGCCCGCCGGCAGTTTGATGACGGTATTGCCCACGCTGATCTGCTCGGGCTGGCCGAGGCCCGCCACGCCGCTGTTGGCAGGGCCCGCCACTTTCACGGGCACGGGCGCTTGCAGCACGAGTGCATAGCGGCCCTTGTTTTGCAGGCTGTCGATGGTGCCCGTCCAGCTGGCGCCGCTCTGGCTGCCGCGTACTTGCACGGTGGCGTCGAAATCGTCATTGCGCGCCGCCAGGCTCACCGTATGGCTGCCGCGCGTGCCCGTCGTGCCCAGGCGGGCGCTGGCCAGCTTGAAGGTGGGTGTGCTGTAGCCCGTGATCTCCAGGCTGCTGACCATGGGGTCGAGCGCGCCCTGGCCGGCGCCCACGCTGGCGCTGCCTTTCACGGCTTTCAACTGCTGGTCGCCAAAGAAGGTCAAGTCCTTGCCATCCAGGGTCAGCTGCGCGGCGGGCGCGTCCATCTTGCCCGAGACGGAACCGGCCGCATGCAGCACGCCGGCAAAGCGCGGGCCCAGGGTCGACAGTTGCGGCGCATCGAGTTTCCACGTCAGCTGGTCCGTGGCGCCGCCCAGCGCGCCCTTGGCCAGCAGGCTGTTCGGTCCCAGGCGCAATTCCGTATCGACGCTGTCGATGCGCTTGGCGTTGGCCGACAGCTTGGCGTAGCCGGCCAGCGGCGCGTTTTGCAAGGTCGATTCGCGCAGGGCCAGGTTCAGGGCCACTTGCCAGTCGCTCGTCAGGCGGCCGTTGCCGTTGAAATCCGCATTGACGTTGCCGTTGGGCAGCGATGCGCCAAACGCGGCCGGGTTGATCTTTTGCAGGGAACCCGTCATTTTCAATTCCGCTTGCTGCTTCGGTCCCGTCAAGCCCACTTCGCCGCTGGCGTGGATGGCGCTGTCGGGCGCAGGGCGCTTGCCGCTGGTCAGGCCCAGGCCCTTCGCATCGGCAACAAAGCTCGTGCGCGGCTGCTGCATGGTTCCCTGCACCACGCCGCTGGCCAGCACCGTGCCCAGCAAGTCGCCTTGCAGGGCGGACAGTTGGCGCGCATCGACATTCCAGTTGAGTTTTTCGCCGGCGCCGCCAAAGTTGCCCTTGGCTTTCACATTGTTCTTGCCCAGTGCCAGTTGCACGTCGATGCCGCTGAAATGGGCCGCGTCGGCCGTCAGCTTGCCCTTGCCGGACAGGGGCTGGTCGAGCAGCTTGCTGGGGCGCACGGTGAAGTCCGCATTCGCCAGCCATGTTGGTGCCACGTGGCCATTTGCGCGCACGTCGAGGTTCAGGTCGGCCACGGGGAAGGCGCCGAAGTCGGCGGGATTGAGACGGTTGGTGCTGGCCACGGCCTTGAATGGCTGCTCGTCCTTCAGGCTGATCTGGCCCGTCGCATTGACGCTGCTTTTGCCCGCTTGCAAGGTCGCCTTGCGCAATTGCACGAGCGAGTCGGCCAGGGTCGCTTCCACGTCCAGGCGCAGCTTGGCTTCACCGAGTTTGGCACGCAGGGTCTGCGTCTTGCCGTCGCTGTCGAGCACGATGTCGCCGACGATCTTCGTGCTGTTGATGCTGCTGTAAATGTGCTGCAAGTCGATCTTGTCCGTGTGCAAGGTCAGCTGCGCATTGCCGATGGGCGCGTCGGCCGCGTCGCGGTTAAGCTTGCCGCCGCCCGTGAATTTGCCCGCGTTGCCGAAGTCGATGATGGCAGACTCGAGCGTCGTGGCCGTCAGGGTGCCGCCCAGGCGCGCCTCAAACTGGCGCAGCGGCAGCTTTTGCTGGTCGATGGGGCCCGGCGTGGCGTGGTTGAGGATGGCCAGCTTGCCCGACACGGTTTGCGCGTTGGGGCGCGTGTCGATGGCGGCGTCGAGTTCCAGGCTCAGGTCCGCCTGTGGCAATGTCGCGTCGAACTTGCCCGGATTGATGTTGCGGCCACGGATGCTGGCCGAGCGCAAGATGATGACGGGATCGAACGGCGCCAGCGCCAGCCGGGCGTCGGCCGTGGCCGCGCCCGCGTTGCCCTTGGCCGTGACGTTCAGCACGTTCAAGTCGCCGCCCAGTTGCAAGGCGAGCGCGGCCGGTTTTTCGCCGGCGGCGGGGTTGAGTTGCGTCAAGCCTGCCTTGCCTGACAGTTTGAATGGCTGCGTGGCGGCTATCGTCGCGCTGGCCGTGGCCTGGCCGAACGGCGTCAGGGCCGAGGCGTCTTCCAGCTGCCATTGCGACTTGTCGCCCGACAGGGTGAAATGGATTTTTTCAAACACCGTGTTGCCGCCCGGGCTGACCAGGGTCACCTTGTCCAGGCGCGCGTCGGCAATGCCGATCCTGAACGGCGCGGCCAGGCTGGTGGGCATGGTCGACGGTTCCTCGGACGGCGCCGTGCTTTCGACGGACAGGCTGGCCACGTGCAGTTCGCTGATGGCGATGCCTTCCGAGAAAAACTGGAACGGCGACCAGTTGATGTCGATGTTGTCGGCCGTGATGTGCTGCGTCTTGCTGCGGTAGCTGACGTGGCCCAGGTGCATGCGGTTGTACAGCGAACCGGACACGCCCGACACTTCGATCTCGCCGCCGCTGGCGCTGGCCACTTTTTGCACCAGCATCTGCAAGGTCGATTCGCGGCCCAGGAACCAGAAGGCGCCGCCCAGCAGCACGGCCAGGCTGGCGACGGCGATCAGTACATAGCGCATGGCCCGGCGCGGTTTTTTTGCCGGCGGCGGAGGGATGGCGCCGGGGGATTCGGTAGTCATATCGGACATCAGAAAGTGAATCCCAGAGAGAAGTGCAAACGGTAGGCGTGGACGGCGTGGCCATATGCCACGTCGACATTGATGGGACCGACGGGGCTCTTGTAGCGCCCGCCCAGGCCGTAGCCCGATTTCGGCGTCATTGCCTCTTTCACGGTGTCGGCCGCGTTGCCGGCGTCATAGAAGGCGGCGATGGCCCACTTCGGCTTGAACCAGTACTGGTATTCGGCGCTGCCGGTGAGCATGTAGCGCCCGCCGACGGTAGCGTCGCCCTCTTTGACGCCCAGTTCCTGGTAGGCATAGCCGCGCACCGACTGGTCGCCGCCCGCGCGGAACAGGTAGACGGCCGGCACACCGCGTTTTTCCTTCGAGCCCAGCGCGCCCATTTCGCCGCGCACGATCAGCTCGCCTTTTTCACCGAGCGGACGGTAATACACGGCCTTGCCGGCCACGCGCACGAAGCGCTCGTCCGTCAGCACGGGCAGCAGGGCGCCGCCCACCTGGGCGTTGATGACATAGCCCTTGGTGGGGAACAGCAGGCTGTCGAGGCTGCGCTTGGTGATCGCATAGGTCAGCGGCAAGCTCTTGCTGCGCGTCTGTTCCAGGCCCACGACGGTTTTGTTTTCGCTGAGGAACTCGAACGTCAGGCTGCGCTCGAGGTTGGTGCCGCCCCAGTTGCGCTTGGCCGAGATGGTCGTCACGGCCGTGATTTCGTTGGAAATGTCGCTGCGCTCGAACGAGGCACCCGCGCTGTCGTTGTAGCCGCGTTCGGTCGTTGGAAAGTAAAAATTGGCGTGCGCCGCCTGCTTCTTCGTTTCCATGGTGAGAGCGCTCTTGAAGCGCGTGCCCCACACGTTCAGGTTGTCATAGTTGAGCTGGGCGCGGTTACCCGTGTTCGTACTGAAACCGAGACCGGCGCTGACGTTCTGTTGCTTGTTTTCCGTCACGCGCACGACCAGCGGCAGCTGCGGCGCGGGGCCGCGGTTGGCGGGCTTGGCGTCGGGCGCGGCGCCGGCGGCATCGGCTTGCTGGCTTTCCTGGCCCGCCTCGATCTGCTCGCTGAGGATGCTGCTCATGTCGGCGCTCACTTCCACGCTGGCAAAGTAACCGGTGTCCTGCAGGCGTGCCTGGAACGATTGCAGCGCCGATTCGCTGTAGTACTCGCCCGGACGTATCTTGTCGAGGTTGCGGATGATGCTGGCATCGTAGCGCTTCAAGCCTTCGATGCGCAGTTCGCCAAAGCGCAGCTCGGGGCCGCTGTCGAGCACCACCAGCAAGGAAACCTTGTGCGTTTCCGGGTCGACCACGGCTTGCGTATCGACCAGCTGGGCGCGCGGGTAGCGTGTTTGCACCACTTCGCGCAGCAGCGCGCGCTTGGCCGCTTCCCAGTCGGACTGGCGAAACACGCTGCCCGTCTTCAGGGCCCAGCTGCGTTTCAGCGCTTCCGTATCGTAAGGCTCGCTGGCGGCCAGCGGCGGCGTGGGGTCGAAGCCGCGCAATTCCAGCTCGACCTTGTCGATGGTCGCGGGCTGGCCCGGGTCGACGTCGACGATGACGACGGGTTTGGCGCCCGTCGTATCGACGCGCACCGTGACGACGGGCGTGTAGTAGCCGGCCGTGGCGATGAGGTTTTTGGCTTCTTCGGGTGTAGCGCGCACGAGGCGGCGCAATTGCTCGCGGTCCATGCGCGGGTTGCCGCGGAAGCGTTCCAGGTCCAGGTTTTTTTCGAGCAACTCATCGAGGTCGCCGGGCGCGTTGACCTTGACCTCGTACTGCAGCGGGGCAGGCGCCGCTTCCGTGGCGCTGGCGCTCTCTGGAGCAGCATCTTGCGTGGCCTCTTGTGCGGCAGCATGGGCGGTAGGAAACAGCAATATGGCACCGCCGGCGGCCGCCAGTGTCAGTTGACCCATTACTTTTGCCACTACTTGTGCCAAAATTCGTGGTCGTATCGCCTTGCCGGCAGCCGTATGCCGTATGGGTCGTGCAGAAAACATGGTGCTCCAGATAAGTAAATGCTGACTGCATGTTACCGGAATAGGTAAACTGATGGCGGACGAATAAGTATTTTTTGCGCAGGGAATCATGTTTTCCCGCGCACTCGAACAGAATAAAACTGAAAAGAAAGAAATTATGCTAGCAACGGACTCCGCACTGGTGCTCTTTAGCGGTGGACAAGATTCCACCACCTGCCTGGCCTGGGCCCTCAAGCACTATAGCCGCGTCGAAACCATCGGCTTTGATTATGGCCAGCGCCATGCGATCGAACTGACCGTGCGTCCAGGCGTGCTGGAACAGATGCGCCAGCAGTCGCCCGAGTGGGACAGCCGCCTGGGCCAGGATCACATGATCGACCTGTCGCTCATTTCCGCCATTTCCGATACGGCCATGACGCAGAACGTCGAGATTGTCATGCAGGAAAACGGCTTGCCGAACACCTTCGTGCCTGGACGCAACTTGCTGTTCATGACCGTGGCCGCCACCGTGGCCTACCGCCGCGGTTTGACGGTGTTAGTGGGCGGCATGTGCGAGACGGATTTCTCCGGCTACCCGGATTGCCGCGACGACACGATGAAGGCGCTGCAAGTGGCCCTGAACCTGGGCATGGACACGCGCTTGAAGCTGGAAACGCCGCTGATGTGGCTGGACAAGGCGCAAAGCTGGGATCTGGCGGAAGACCTGGGCGGCCAGCCGCTGGTCGACCTGATCCGCAGCGGCACGCATACGTGCTACCTGGGTGAACGTGGTGAATTGCACGAGTGGGGCTATGGCTGCGGCACTTGCCCTGCCTGCGCCCTGCGCGCGAATGGCTACCAGCAATATGCCGCGAGAAAAGCCCTGAAGTAACAGGTTGCGCCGTTTCTTCAAGCGGCGCGGCGGGGAGAGCAGCCATGCTGTGGTTTTTGCCACAGGAGCGTCTTGCCATGAAATCCCTCTTTGCCGCGCTGTACGGCCCCGTGTTCTGGGCCGGCTTCATCGGCGCCGCCGCTTGCCTGATCGCGGCGTGCCACTATTCTCTGTGGGTCTTGCCGCCCTTGCTGCTGCTGGCCCTGCTCACTTCCTTTCTTGCCGAACGCTATCTGCCGTATGACGGCGCGTGGAACGACGGTCACGGCGACGGCTGGCGCGATACGCTGCACGCGCTCGTCAATGAAGCGCTCTACCTGCTGGGCCTGGCGGCCTTTCCCCTGCTGGCCGGGCATTTGGCGCTGGGCCCATTCTGGCCAGTCCAGTTGCCGTTCTGGGCGCAGCTGCTGCTGGCGATCCTGATTGCCGATTGCGGCATCACGCTCGTGCATTACCTGAGCCACCGCTATTATTTTCTGTGGAAACTGCATGCCGTGCACCACAGCGTGCAGCGCATGTACGGTTTCAACGGCTGGATGAAACATCCGCTGCATCTGCTGCTCGAAGCGGCGGGCGGCATGCTGCCCTTGCTGTTGCTGGGCATACCGGAGAAGGTCATGGCCGTGCTGGCGTTTGCCGTGGCGATCCAGCTGTTGCTGCAGCACGCGAATGTCGACATGCGCATGGGGCCGCTGCGCCACGTGTTCGCCTGGGCGCCCTTGCACCGTTTTCACCACATGAAGTACGGCACGGCCGGCGACGTGAATTTCGGCCTGTTTTTTACGTGCTGGGACCGTCTGCTGGGCACGGCCTTCGACGCGCCCGGCTACCGCATGCGGGGCGAGGACCTGGGCATCGGCAGCCGTCCCGATTATCCCGTTGCTTATGGACCGCAGCTGCTGGAACCGTTCCGCTCGGAAGAGGGCGTGCGCGCGCCCGAGCTGCCGGCCGGCTTGCAGCAGGCGCTCAATCGTGCCGTCAATCGAGCAGCTTGACGTCGAGCTGGCGCAAGCTGCGGTCGGCGCGCACGCCGAACAGGCTGCGCATGGTGCGCGAAAAATGCGCGGCATCGGCAAAGCCGGCGCCGTGGGCCGCCTGTGTCAGGGTACTGCCGAGCAAGACGAAACGGATGGCCAGGCGCAGGCGGCGCCACAGCACCAGGCGCCGCACGGGCAAGCCCAGCTGGGCGCTGAACAGGCGTTCCAGCTGGCTTAGCGACAAATGCGCGGCCTCGGCCACTTCCGCCGCGCTGACCTTGCCGGACAATAGCGCATCGACCTTGTCCAGCGCCCGCAGCAAGCGGGGATCGGGCAAGCGCTCGCGCGGCTGCGCCTGCAGCGCGGCGGCCAGGCTGTCGAGGCTGGGTACGCCGGCGCTGGCGGCCGCCGCCAGCAGGGCCGCGCCGCCCAGACGCTGCGGTTCCGCATAGATGGTCAGCATGGGTGCCGGTGCGGCGATGATGGCGTGCGGGCGCAGGCTGTCGACGAGCAAGTGCCGCGCCGTGTGGACGATGCCGTCGAGCTCGGCGGTGAAGGGCGCTCCCGTGCTCAGCATCAACTGGTGCGCATAATGGGCGTGGCTGTCCGTGGCGCCCGCTGCGCCATGCAAGATGGCAAAGTCCGGCGCCAGCCAGAGTGTTCCCTGCCAGCTATCTTGCTGCAAACGCGGCTCCTGGTTGATGGATTGCGGGGCGATCATACCAGTGTCGGACGATGGTTTTCATGGCATCGAATTTTCCTGGAGTACACATCATTGCGTTCACGAAATATGTGCTCTTTTTAATACAATATTCAGCATTGCAAGGGCGCCCGCTGTAACGTACTATCATTCTCATCGACTACCGATGGTAGTTGTACAGCCCGCTGCCAGCCATGTTGCTGGCCGTGAAATGGTTTGATGTCCGTCCTGTCAGCCCGTCATGTCTACACGCGCGTCTTCGTCGTGGTTTACCAAGCCAGTGTCGCACTGGGTGGGACCGCGCGCGTTGGCCGCGCTGGTGCTGGCGCTGTGCCTGGGGTTGACGTACGGCGCCTGGCGCAACGCCCATGATGCCAGCGAACAGCAGGTGCAGGCCGATTTTGATTTCCGCGTGCGCGAACTGGTGGGCAACATCGCCGGCCGCATGCAGACCTATATCCAGGTGCTGCACGGGGTGCAGGGACTGTATGCCAGTTCGCAGGAAGTCACGCGCCGCGAATTCCATGCCTATCTGTCGGTGCAGCAGGTGGACCGTCACTTTCCCGGCATCCACGGCATCGGCTTCCTGCCGCTGTTGCCCGGCGCCGCCCTGGCGCGGCACGAGGCCAGCGTGCGCGCGGAAGGCTATCCCGGCTATGCCGTGCGTCCGCACGGCCAGCGTGCCTGGCATGCGCCCATCACCTATCTGGAACCTTTAAGCGACAGCAACCTGCTGGCCTTCGGCTATGACCTCTGGTCCGAACCCGTGCGCCGCGCCGCGCTCGAGCAAGCGCGCGATACGGGGCGGGCCGCCATGACGGGCAAGATTCACCTGGTGCAAGATAGCGGCAGCGCCCAGGCGCATGGCTTCCTCGTCGTGCTGCCCGTTTACGAGAATGGTGTGCCGCATGGCACTGTGGAACAGCGGCGCGCCGCCTTGCGCGCCTGGGTGTTTGCGCCGTTCCGCATGGGTGACCTGATGGCGGGCGTGGGCGGTGAGGCGGCGCGCCAGCTGGACCTGGAAATCTATGACGGCGCGCAACTGGCCGAGGCGGCCCTGATGTATGACAGCTTGCCGGGCGGCTTTTCCTCTGCCGCGTCGGACAACCTCGTGTCGCGGCAAGTGATCACCATCGCCGGCCGCCCCTGGACCTTGCGCGTGCGCGCCATGCCGGGTTTCGATGGCGAGCTGCTGGCGCGGCCCCGTCTGGTGGCCTGGACCGGTGTGCTGGCCAGCATCGTGCTGGCGCTGGCCGCCTGGCTGCTGGCGGCGGGCCGTGCCCGCGCCCAGGCGGCGCTGGCGCGCTCGAGCGAGCTGACCGGCCAGCTGGAGCAGGGGCAGGCGAGCGTGCTGGCGATGGCCGAGGCGGCGCAGCGCAGCCAGGCCATGCTGCGCAGCATCCTCGATTCGACCATCGACGGCATTCTGGTCGACAATATCAACGGCCGCATCTTCACGTCGAACCGGCGCTTCCGCGACCTGTGGCAAGTACCCGACGCGCTCGACTGGCAAGCCGATGGCACGGCGCTCGTGCGCCACGTGGAAAGCCAGCTCGAGCAGGCGGCGCCTTTCCTCGGAGCACGCACCCACGCGCCGCACGGCCACCGCGAGCGGCGCGACGTGCTGCACCTGCGCGATGGACGGGTGGTCGAACAATATGTGCGCAGCATGCAGTTGGGCAATGAGCAGGCGCGCTTGTGGACTTTCCGCGATATCAGCGAGCGCAGCCAGATGGAACGGCGCGAGCATACGCGGCGGCAAGTGCTGGAAATGCTGGCCACGGGCGCGCCGCTGGAACGGGTGCTGGAAAGCGTGGTGCTGAGCGTGCAAGCCGACCATCCCGCCATGCTGTGCAGCATCTTGCTGCTCGATGAAAGCCGCCACCGCCTGGTGCTGGGCGCGGCGCCGAGCTTGCCCGCGTTTTTCAACCTGTCCAGCCATGGCCATGACCTCGACACTCTGCAGGGCGTGCATGGCATCGCCGCGCAAGCCGTGCGCGACGGCCAGCGCGTGATCGTCGGCGACTTGCATGCCGCTGCGCAGGAAACGATGGAACTGGCGTGCCGGGCCCAGCTGCAATCGTGCTGGGCCGAGCCCGTGCGTGGCGGCTCGGGCAAGCTGCTCGGTGTGCTGATGGCGTATCACCGCCAGCCGACCTTGCCGGGCGCGGCGCATCTGGCGCGGCTGAGCGAGGCGGCGCACCTGGCCGGCATGGCCATCGAGCAGGCGCAGGTGGCGCTGGCCCTGCGCGCGGGCGAAGCGCGTTTCCGCAGCCTGTACGACCATGCGCCCGTGGCCTTGTGGGAACAGGACTGGTCGGCCGTGCGCGCCGCGCTCGATGCTATCGAGCAAGCGGGCGTGCGCGACCTGGGCGCCCACTTCCAGGCCAATCCGGATGTGCTGCGGCGGCTGGCGGGGCTGGTGCGCATCATCGACGCGAACGGCGCCGCGCTGGCGCAAGTGCGGGCCAACGAGGACGACCAGCGCCGCGGCGCGCTGAGCCTGGCGCAGAATTTCGACGACAGCGCCTTGCCCCGTTTCTGCGATGCGCTGCTGGCGCTGTCTGGCGGCGCCCACCTGTACGAGTGCGAGAGCAGCTTCGTGCGTCTCGATGGCGCGGCGCGGCAAAACGAGTTGAGCTTGCTGGTGATGCCCGGCCATGCGGACAGCCTCGATTTCGTCATGGTGTCGTCGCTCGACATCACCGAGCGCAAGCGCATGAACGCGGAACTGCTGCAGCTGGCCACCACGGATTTCCTGACCGGCTTGCCGAACCGGCGCCACTTCATGGCGTCGCTGGAAAACGAGCATGCCCGCTTGCAGCGCGAGCTGGCCAGCTCCGCCAGCGTGCTGATGCTCGATATCGATCACTTCAAGCGCGTCAACGACGAGTATGGCCATGCCGTCGGTGATGCCGTGCTGCGCCACTTGGGCGCGCTGATGTGCCAGGCGCTGCGCAAGGTCGACGTGCCGGGCCGCGTGGGAGGCGAGGAATTTGCCATCTTGCTGCCGGGCACGGATCTGGGCGCCGCCGCCGTGTTTGCCGAACGGCTGCGCCGGCGCGTGGCGGAAAGTTCGCTGACCATCGATGGCGGCACGGTGATCACCATCACGGTGAGTATCGGCATGGCCGCCATGGCCGGTACCGATGCCGATTGCGACGCCGTGCTGGCGCGCGCCGACGAGGCGCTGTACCGGGCCAAGCGGGGCGGGCGCAACCGCATCGAACAGAATGATGGCGGCGGCGACGGCGTGCTCAGCAAGTTTATGGCGCAGTGATTACAGGCTGTGCTGACGCGCTTGCGCCTGCTTGCGGTTGCGGCTGACGATCAGCCAGACGATAGCGACGGGTATCAGCAGCGGCAGCAGCACGGGCGTGCTCAGCGCCAGCGCCAGCACCACGCACAGGGCCACGGCGGCGATCAGCACCACGCCCACGCCGGCCAGCACCACGCCCGCCACGATGGCGGCGCACACCACCGCAATGGCGGCGATCAGCAAGCCGCCGCCGGCAAACACGAGGCCGAACAGCCACTCGAGCGGACCGTCGACATCGTCGCCGTTGAACTGCATGTGCATGTCGCTGCCGCCGACCTTGTCGAGGAACAGGCAGGCGAGCATGACGATGAGGACGAAGGTGAGCAGTTTTTTCATGGTAAGCCTCGCAGTGTGGGTGATCGGGTATTGCATGGTCACACTGTAGGGGCGCGCCCGGCTTGCCGCCAGCGGCGTGCGACAGGCCGTCATTTTCACGGTATGGAAGGCGCTGGAGGCCAGAAAAGGCTGATCTGGAACAAGATTTCTTTTCTTGTAATGTGCGCAAGCCGTCCTATACTGAATACCTCACTCTCGCAAGGAGGGCAACATGCTTTTGTTTGCAGATACCGGGGATCAATCGCTATCCCCCCCTGACCATCGAATCACGCGCCAGCGTAGCGCCACGCAGTCCTGCGCCGAGCCCGTCGGTGCGCCATCGGCGATACCGCCGATCATCATCAATCCGTTTAATTACCATGCGCCGCTGCCGGCCATCGACCCGCGCTGGGTGCCGCCGGGCCCGCCGCTGACCTGGCCCAACCGGCCTGCCATGTCCATGTGCTGACAGTCGCGTGGGAAGATGCCGGACGGAAGTGTTGAACGTTCACCCGTGCCGCCGGGAACGCGGCACGGGCGGGCGTTTTCGACTATCATGCTAGCCCCGACCTTCCATCACGAGCACCGCCATGAGTACCGATTTCCCCGACTTTTCCGACGAAGCAGCCGAGCAGGACAATGACGCCCCGATCCAGGAGCCGCGCCTGTGGGTAGGCAATGGCTGGACGGCGAGAGTGATCAAGAACGAGGAAGATGAAGGCTGGGCCGTGGCCATGATCAAGGATGGCGAACCGGAGCCGGCGCTGGTGGGCCCGTGGACCATGGGCCGCGACAAGAAAAACCCGAAGCCGCTCGACGTCAACGCCTTCAATACCCTGGTCAAGACGGCGTCGGAAGTGCTGCGCCGCCATGAGCAGCAGCTGCATGCGCAATTGCACAAGAACCTGTTCGTCGCCACCGACGAGGGGCAAGTCAAGGTGATGTTCGACATCGTCCCCGACGAAGACCACCCGTACGCGGAACTGAGCGCCTACGACGCCGACGGCGAACAGATCGCCAAGGTGCGCACCTCGGCCGCGTTCAAGTTCAATGCGACGTCCGCCGCGAACTGGATCGAGGGCGGCTACCGCCGCCCGTAATCAGACGCCACCACCGGCGTTAACAATGTGTCGGATTACGCGCTTGCGCGCTAATCCGACCTACCTCTTCCTGCATACGCGAGCCGGTACAACAGCGGCAGCACCAGCAAGGTCAAGGCCTGACCGGCCGTAATCAGACGCCACCAGCGTTAACAATGTGTCGGATTACGCGTGCCCTTCGGCCGCGCTAATCCGACCTACCTCCTCTTCTTTCCTGCGATACGCGAGCCGGTACAACAGCGGCAGCACCAGCAAGGTCAAGGCCGTCGACGATAAAATGCCGCCGATCACCACGGTGGCCAGCGGACGCTGCACTTCGGCGCCCGTGCCCGTGGCGATCGCCATCGGCACGAAACCCAGCGATGCCACCAGCGCCGTCATCAAGACGGGCCGCAGGCGCGTGATTGCCCCTTCCCGTATGGCATCGTGCAAGGGCATGCCCTGTTCGCGCAGCTGGCGGATGTAGGCGATCATCACGAGACCGTTCAGCACGGCCACGCCGGACAGGGCGATGAAGCCGACGGCCGCCGAGATCGACATGGGGATGTCACGCAGCCACAGGGCGACGATGCCGCCCGTCAAGGCGAACGGGATGCCGCTGAACACCAGCAAGCCATCCTTCACATTGCCGAACATGGCGAACAGCAAGACGAACACCAGGGCCAGCGCCACGGGTACCACCAGCTCCAAGCGTTTCGTGGCCGACTGCAATTGCTCGAACTGGCCGCCCCAGCTGGTCCAGTAGCCGGCGGGAATGGCCACTTGCGCTTGCAACTGCTGCGTGGCGTCGGCGACAAACGAGCCGATATCGCGCCCGCGCACGTTGGCGCTGATGACGATGCGGCGCTTGCCGTCTTCGCGGCTGATCTGGTTCGGTCCCGGCGCCACTTGCAGGCTGGCCACTTCACCGAGCGGAATGAAGCGGGCACGGCCTTCCGCCGCTGCCCCCAGGGGCAGGGCGATGGGCAGGCGTTTCAGCTGCTCGAGGTCGCTGCGCAGGCTGTCGGGCAGGCGCACGACGATGTCGAAGCGGCGGTCGCCCTGGAACAGGGTGCCCGCCTCTTGCCCGCCGATGGCCGTGGCAATCGCCGCTTGCACGTCGGCAATGTTGAGGCCGTAGCGGGCCGTCTGCTCGCGGTCGATCTGCACCGTCAGCATGGGCAGGCCCGTCGTCTGCTCGACCTTCACTTCCGTTGCGCCGGGAATCTTGCCCAGCACGCCGGCGATCTTCGCGGCCGTGCTGTCGAGCACGGCCATGTCGTCACCGAACAGTTTCACGGCCACGTCGCTGCGCACGCCGGAAATCAGTTCATTGAAGCGCAGCTGGATCGGCTGCGAAAACTCGTAGTTGTTGCCGGGCAAGCTGGTGGCCGTCGCTTCGATTTCCGCCAGCAAGCGCTCGCGCGATTTTCCCGGTTCCGGCCATTCGTCGCGGGGCTTGAGCATGATGTAGCCATCGGAAATATTCGGCGGCATGGGGTCGGACGCGATCTCGGCCGTACCCGTGCGGGCGAACACGCGCGCGATTTCCTTGTGGTTTGCCATGAGCTTGCTTTCCAGCTGCTGCTGCATGGCCAGCGATTGCGTCAAGCTGGTGCCGGGAATGCGCAGGGCCTGGATGGCGATATCGCCCTCGTTCAGGCTGGGCACGAACTCGCTGCCCATGCGCGTGGCCAGCAAGCCTGACAGCACGACAGCCACCGCCGCGCCCGTCAGCACGACGGGCGTGTTGCGCATCACCTTGTCCAGCAGCGGCGCATACCAGCGCTTGGCGGCGCGCATGATGGCGTTTTCCTTTTCCGCCACCTTGTCGCCGATGAACAGCGCCACGGCGGCCGGGATAAAGGTGATCGACAGCAGCATGGCGCCCAGCAGGGCGATGACTACCGTCAGCGCCATCGGCGTAAACATCCGGCCTTCCACGCCCGTGAGCGCAAAGATGGGCAGGTACACAACCATGATGATCAGCTGGCCGTACAGCAGGGGACGGCGCGCCTCTTGCGATGCGGCAAACACTTCCTGAAAACGCTCCTGCAAGGTCAAGGGCCGTCCCAGTTTCTGCTGGGCATGGGCCAGGCGGCGCACGCAGTTTTCCACGATCACGACGGCGCCATCGATGATGATGCCGAAGTCCAGCGCGCCCAGGCTCATCAGGTTGGCGCTCACGTGGTATTGCACCATGCCCGTAAACGTGAACAGCATGGCCAGCGGAATCACCATGGCCGTGATGACGGCCGCGCGGATATTGCCGAGGAACAGGAACAAAATGGCGATCACCAATACCGCGCCTTCGAGCAGGTTTTTCTTTACCGTATTGATGGCCTTGTCGACGAGCACCGTGCGGTCATACACGGTGACGGCGTGCACGCCTTTGGGCAGGCTGCGGTTGATCTCCACCATCTTTTTATCGACGGCTTGCGAGACGGCACGGCTGTTCTGTCCGATCAGCATGAAGACGGTGCCGAGCACCACTTCGCGGCCGTTTTCCGTGGCCGCGCCCGTGCGCAGCTCGCGCCCCAGCACCACGTCGGCCACGTCGCGGATGCGGATCGCCACGCCCTGCACGTTGGCGACGACGATGTTGCCGATGTCGCTTTTCGACGCCACCTGGCCCGGCGCGCGTATCAGCAATTGCTCGCCCTGTTTTTCGATATAGCCGGCGCCCACGTTGCTGTTGTTGCGCTCGAGCGCCGTCACCACGTCTTGCAGGCTGATGCCGTAGGCGGCCAGTTTTTCAGGGTAGGGCGCCACCTGGTATTGCTTGGCGTAGCCGCCGATGGCGTTGATTTCCGTCACGCCCGTGACGTTGCGCAACTGCGGCTTGATGATCCAGTCCTGGATTTCGCGCAAGTCCGTCGGCGTGTACGGCGTGCCGTCCGGCTTTTTCGCGCCGTCCTGCGTTTCCACCGTCCACAGGTAGATTTCGCCGAGGCCCGTGGAGACGGGGCCCATCTTGGGCGTGATGCCGGACGGCAGGCTTTCCTTGGCTTCCTGCAAGCGCTCGTTGATCATCTGGCGCGCGAAATAAATGTCCGTGCCATCCTTGAAGATCACGGTCACTTGCGACAGGCCATAGCGTGACAGCGAGCGCGTCTGTTCCAGGTTCGGCAAGCCGGCCATGGCCGTCTCGATGGGGAAGGTCACGCGCTGCTCGGTTTCCAGCGGCGAATAGCCGGCGGACTGGGTATTGATTTGCACCTGCACATTGGTGATGTCGGGCACGGCGTCGATGGGCAGCTTTTGATAGCTGTAGATGCCGAGGCCGGCCATGGCGGCCACGGCCAGCATCACCAGCCAGCGCTGGTCGATGGCGAAGCGGATCAAGCGTTCAAACATGATGGTTTCCTTTAGTTTGACGTGATCAGTGTTCGTGGCCGGCGGAGTCTTTGCCCAGCTCGGACTTCAGAACAAAACTGCCTTGCGCCGCGTACGGCGTGCCGGCTGCCAGGCCCTGCTTGATGTGCGTCAATGTGCCATCGCTGCGGCCCAGCACCACGGGCGTGGCCTGGTAGCCATCTTTTACCTGCACGAAGACGACGGGCTTGTCTTCCACCGTCTGGATGGCCGTGCTGTGCACGGTGACGGGCGCGTCCGCTTCGCCGGATACCACTTCCACCGTGACGAACAGGCCCGGGCGCCACGCCATGTCCGGGTTCTGCAAGCTGATGCGTGCCTTGGCCGTGCGCGTCTGCTCGCCCAGCAGCGCGCCCACATAGGTGATCGTGCCTTGCGCGCTGGCGTCAAACGCGGACGCCTTCACTTCCGCCTTGCCTCCCATGCGCACGGTGGCCAGGTCTTTGGCCGGCACGGCGATTTCCGCCCACACGGTCGACAGGTCGGAAATGACGAAGATGTTCGCGTCTTCCTTGACGGCCTCGCCCAGGGTGATGTGTTTTTCCAGCACCATGCCATCGAACGGCGCGCGGATCTCATAGCGGTTCAGCGGACCTTTGCTGGTACTCGTGGCGCCCAGCGCGCTGAGCTTTTGCTGCGCATTCTGCACGGCGATTTCCGCCTCGCGCCATGCCTGCTGCGCCTGCAGATAATCCTGTTCGGCCGAAATTTTCTCGCGCCACAGTTTTTCTTCGCGCTCATACGTGGAGTGGGCCAGCGACAAGCGCCGCTGCGCCGACAGCAGCGCGCTGCGCTGTTCCGACAGTTCCGTACTGGCGATGACGGCCAGCACTTGTCCCTTTTTCACCAGCTGGCCCAGGTCCGCCTGCACGGCTTCGACCACGCCGGCCAGGCGCGGCACGACGTGGGCCGTGCGGTCTTCATTGAACCGGATTTCACCGGGCAGGGCGACCGTCGTCTTGATGCGGCCGGGCGCGGCCGTGGCGATGACGACGCCGGCTGCCTTGCTTTGCGCCGCCGTCAATTCCAGCTTGCCTTCCACTTCTTCGTGGCCGTGTTCGTCTTTCTTTTCCGCATGTGCTTCCTCCTTGACGGCAGGAACCGAAGGGGGGCTGGACTTGCCCGTGCCGAGGATGAGGATTGCCAGCACGATGCCGGCGGCCGCGATGGAAGCGATGGCGATCGTCTGCTTTTTGTTGAGTGTGATGTTCATGGATGGTGTTCCTTACAGGGGAGCTGGTGTGCCCAGCAGGCGCTCGATGTCGGCGGCGGCGTGCTGCGCTTCCGTCAGCGCGCGCAGGTATTGGTTTTTGGCTTGCAGCAAGGTGCGCTGGGCATCGAGCACGTCGAGGAAGGCGAACTTGCCAAACTCAAAACCTTTGCTGGCCGCGTCATAGGCGCTTTGCGCGCCAGGCAAGATGTCCTGGCGCAAGCTTTCCACGTCCAGCCGGGCCGTGGCCAGGCGTTCGGTGGCGGCGGCCACGTCCGTTTGCACGGCGATGCGGGCGGCGGCCAGTTCGTCGCTGGCCTTGTCGCTGCGGCGCAGCGCGTCGAGTTTGTTGCCGGCATTGCGGTCGAACAGGGGCAGCGGCAGGGCCAGGCCGATGATGGCCTGGTTGCGTCCCAGCTCTTCCGAGCGCTTCATGCCGATGCTGACGGTGACGTCGGGCGTGGCGCGCCGCTGTTCCACGTCCAGCATGGCTTGCCGCTGGGCCAGCGCGCTTTGCGCCTGGCGCACGGCCGGCGCCTGGGCCAGGCGCGCCGCCAGTTCGCTGGCCGGTGGCAGCTCGGGCAAGGTTTCCAGGCGTCCTTCCGCGACGCTGAAGCGTGGCGTGGCGTTGCCCCACAGGGCTGCCAGGCGCTTGCGGGCGCTGGCCAGGGTGCTGCGGGCCAGGTTCAGCTCCAGCCGCACGCTCGCTTCCGCGACCCTGGCGCGGGTTTCCTCGACGGGCGAGGCCTTGCCAGCCGTCACTCGTCGGGCCGTGATGTCGCTGGCGCGCGCGGCCAGGGCCTGTGCGCTGTCGGCCAGGCGCAAGCCTTCCTGCGCTGCCAGCACGTCGACAAAGGCACTCGTGACGGCGGCGCGCGTGTCGGCTTGCTGCATTGACAGGCCCGCTTGCGCCAGGTCTGCGCCGCGCTGGGCGACGGCGGCGCGCGCACCGCGCTTGCCGCCCAGTTCGATGAGCTGGTTCAGTTGCACCGTGGTGCTGCGCGTGGCGCGCCGCGTGTCTTCCAGCACGGTTTGCAGTTCCGGATTGGGCAGGGCGCGCGCCTGCTGCAGGGCGCCGCCCTGCGCCGCCAGTTCATGGCGGGCTGCCGACAGGGTGGCGTTGCCGCCCTCGGCCAGGGCCAGCGCGGTGGGCAGGGTCAGGGGACCGGCAGGCTCCTGTGGAGCTTGTGCATGGGCAAAGTTGCCGGCCAGCAGGCCAGCGGATAGCAAGAAAATGAATCGGTACATCGAATTCTCCAAAAGCATGGAAAAGAATTCGACGGGACGCGTAGGCCTGCGCCTGACTTATTGCGATAAGTGAGTGAAACGTCCCGTCGGCCTAGATGGCCGACGACCAGTCAGGGCGCTTGGGAGCGTCCGGGATGTGGGAAGCGTAAAAGAAGGGGGAGGTGTCCGCGTTGACGGACGCCGTGTCGCCGATAGGCAGGCTGGAGCCGGCCGGCAGCCATGCATGGCCGATGCCATGGCAGACGTTGCAGTCGCTGTGCGGCTGGCCTTTTTTCTGCTGGTCCGCCACTTTTTTGTCGCCGGCAGGCTGCTTGTCCGCATCTGCCTTGTGCTGGTGGCTGTGGTGACCCAGGTGCTGCGCCGCCTTGCCTTCCTCGTGCAGGCAATACGCGCTCGCCGCGGCCCAGGACATCTGGAGCGGAAGCACGAACAGCAGAAAAATGAGGAAGAATCGGCGCATGGTGACGGCTATTGTACAGAAAGAAGCGCTTAGCGCGGCTGGGCGCGCCACGCCTTCAGTTGCGCGGCGATGGCCTTGCCCTGGAACAACTGCGGCTCGGAATGCTCTTCCGTCTCCATGCCGCCTTCGCGGAAATCGGCCGCCTCGCGCGCCTGCACCAGCACTTTGGCCTTGTCGAAGGCCTCCGCAAAGCCGGCGCACTTTGGCAGCGCTTCCTTGAAATACGCTTCGCTGAAATACGTAAAATCGTTCTGGTCGTCGCAACCGAACGAGGTGCGGTCGCTGCGCGCGGCCGTGATGATGAGGGTGTTGTCATCTTTTAAGGGCGCAATGAAGCCGCCCGCATAGCAGGCGGAAACGACGATGACTTTCCAGCGGATGCCGCTGTGTTTGAGCATGCTGGCCAGCTCTTGCGCGGGCAGGCTGTGCAGATCCATGCCGTTTTGCGCCAGCGCCAGTTCGTGCTCGGGCGAGCCGTGGCTGGTGAGGAACAGGAACAGGATGTCGTTCTGCTTGTCCATCTTGGCGCCCAGCGCGTTGAGGCTGGCCGCGATGCTGGTGCGCGTGGCCATCGGCTGCTGGGCCACCGTGTTGCGGCTGTTGACGAGCATCAATGAACGGCCCACGGTACCATAATCGCGGTCGAACTGGCGCTGCACGAAGGCCGTTTCGCGGTGGAACACTTCCTGCGCACCATCGCCGGCCACGCCCAGCAGGTACAGATTGATTTTCTTTGCCGCATCGCGCGGTGCGATGCGGGCCAGGGCGCCGTCGAGCAGGGTGCGCTGGTTGTACAGCGCCAGTTCGATATTGTCGCGCGTGAACTTGTCCAGGGCAGGGTCGTCCAGCTGGCCTTCCGTCCAGTTGCCGCTGTCTTCGCGCCGGCCGTCCGCCTGCGCCACGGCGTAGCGCAGCACGCCCTTGCCGTCGAACTGGCCATTCTTGAAGCCGCCCCGGTATTCGTCGCCGTCGGCCGTGCGCAGCACGCCTTCGCCTTCGAATTTCCAGTCTTTCAGCTCGCCTTCGTAGTGGATGCCGTCGCTGGTGGTGACCTTGGCCTTGCCCTGCACCTGGCCCTGGACGAAGTCGCCTTCGAAGACGGTGCCGTCCGTGTCGGTCAGTTTGCCGGCGCCGTGCGGGCGCCAGTGCTTGAAATGGCCTTCGAAGGTGGCGCCATCGGCGCCCTGGAAGCGGCCTTGTCCCTCGAAGCTGCCCTTGACGAAGTTGCCCGCATAAATCTCGCCCTTGGGCGAAGTGTAGCGGCCGATGCCATCGAAGGCGCCCTGGCGGAAGGCGCCCGTGTATTCGACGCCGGACGCCTGGCGCAGCTTGCCCTGGCCAGAAAACACGCCGCGCGCGAAACCGCCTTCGTAGAATGCGCCGCTCGCGTACTCGAGCCGGCCCTGGCCATGCATCTTGCCCGCGACGAGGGGGCCGAAATAGCGTCCGCCATCGGCCGTTTCCGCCGCCGGCGCCTTGGCTGGCGCGGCGCACAGCGGCGGCATGCCCAGCGCGGCAAAGGCCAGCAGGCCGGCGAGGGTGTAGGGACGAAGCGAGGCGCGTAGCGTGGCGGTCATGAGGACGGTCTGGTCTGTAGGAAGGGGCCTAGTCTGCCACTGTATTGCCAGCGTGGCAAATGTGCGCGTGGCGTGTGTTGCTCTGCCTCAAGGCAAGATTCTCCGTTTTATGCCGTGCCAAGGCCGGGCTGAACTGATAATATTGATTTTCAGAACATATACTTGCACAAGGTACATAGTCACCCATGGAAAGCCGCCTCAGCCGTCTGGAAGCCGTTCAAACCGTGTTGCTGGAGATCGGGCAGCGCTCGAGCACCTGCAGCGATATCAGCGAGTTCCTGCAGGCGGTGCATGCGGCGCTGGGGCGCATCATGTATGCGGCGAACTTTTACGTGGCGCTCAGCGACCATGACGACGGCCTCGTGCGCTTTCCGTATTTTGTCGATGAATTCGACGCCGCGCCCGACCCGGACGAGGGCGTGCGCCTGGCCAGCGCCGCGCAATCGCCCACGGCATGGGTCATCGTCAACCGCAAGCAGCTGGTGATGACGGCCGACGACGACGCCATGCGCGCCATCGGCGGCGGCGCCTGGGGCGGCGGCACGGCGGCCGAGCACTGGATCGGCTGTCCGCTGCTGGACCAGCAGCACCAAGTGCTGGGCGCCATCGTCATCCAGAGCTATGACGCGCAGCACCGCTTCAGCCTGGAAGATCAGGCCCTGTTCGCGCTGATCGCCACGCACGTGTCGAGCGCCCTGCAAGGCATGCAAAGCATGGACCGGCTGGAAAAGGCGGTGCAGGAGCGCACGGCCCTGCTGGCGCACGAGGTGGCCGAGCGGCGGCGCGCGGAAAACCTCCAGCATGCGCTGTATGAAATCGCCAACCTGTCGGCGCAGGCGGCCGACGCGACGACCCTGTATGCGCGCCTGCACGCCATCATCAGCGAGCTGGTGACGGCCAAGAATTTCCTCATCGCCCTCTACCACCCGGACAACAAGGACATCACGATCCCGTATTTCGTCGACGAGAAGGATGCGCAGGCGCCCGTGAAACGCTTTCATTACGGCATCGGCATGAGTTCGTACGTGCTGGCGCGGCGCAAGGCTTGCCTGCTCGATGCCAGCAGCTATGCGGCGCTGGTGGCCAGCGGCGAGATGGACGAGCCGCTGGGCAATGTCGGCATCGCCAGCTGGATGGGCGCGCCCATGCTGCTGGGCGAGCGCAAATATGGCGTGATCATCGTGCAAAGCTATGACGAATCCGTCGTGTATGGCCAGGCGGAACTGGACGTGCTGGCTTTCATGGCCAGCCACGTGGCCGTGGCGATGGCCCGCATCCAGGCCGACAGCGCCATGCGCCAGGCCAAGGAAGCGCTGGAAGAGCAGAACGCGGCCCTGAACAGCGCCCTGAGCGCCTTGCAGGAAGCGCAGTCGGAACTGGTGCGCCAGGAAAAGCTGGCATCCCTGGGGCGTCTGGTGGCGGGCGTGGCGCATGAAATCAATACGCCGCTGGGCATTTGCGTGACGGCCACCAGCCACCTGGTGCAGGAATTGAAACTCACGCGCGAAGACCTCGAAGGCGGCCAGCTCGACGAGGACGGCTTGCGGCAATTTTTCGACATCATCGACCAGACCCTGCGCATCATGACGACGAACACGCAGCGCGCCGCGGCGCTGGTGCGCAGCTTCAAGCAGGTGGCCGTGGACCAGTCGTCGGATGAATTGCGCAGCTTTAACTTGCGCAAATACCTCGATGAAATCCTGCTGTCGCTGCAGCCCAAGCTGAAAGGCAAGCCGGTGAAAGTGGAGATCGACTGCGCGCCCGAGGTGCAGCTGCGCAGCTATCCGGGCGCCGTCTCGCAGATCGTCACGAACATGGTGGTCAATTCACTGGTGCATGGCTTTGCCGAAGGCGAGCCGGGCAAGATCAAGCTGTCCGCCCGGACGGTGGGCGACATGCTGGAACTTGACTACAGCGACGACGGCATGGGCATGGACAGCGCCACCCTGGCACAGCTGTTTGACCCCTTCTTCACGACGAAGCGGGGTTCCGGCGGCAGCGGACTTGGCGCGCATATTCTGTATAACCTGGTGACGGGACCGCTGGGAGGGACGGTGAAGGTGGTCAGTGCGCCCGGCATGGGATTGCATTACAAGATACGCTTCCCGCTGGAGCCACGTAGGTCGGATTAGCCGTAGGCCGTAATCCGACGCAGGCGGCCAAAAACGGCGGGCCGGAGACGCGGGCCTGAGAAAATACCGATGGCGGCGTTGCAGCTCCTTGCCGTACATGCGTACTGTCTGCGTCGCTGCGCCTTGCCCTCGACATTTTTCAGGCCCGCTTGGCCCGGAGTGCCCGTGTTGGGGGCTTGGACCGAAACCACGTAGGTCGGATTAGCGGCGCAGCCGCGTAATCCGACGTACGCATGCTAATCCGGGAAGCGCTGATTCAACGCCAGCGCCTCATCCAGATTCGCAATCAGCAACTCCACATACTGCGGATCGAGGTGGCTGCCGCTCACTTCGCGCAGGTAGCTGACGACGCGCTCCAGGGGCCAGGCATCCTTGTAGCAGCGCTTGTGCATGAGGGCGTCGAAGACGTCGGCGACGGCGGCGATGCGCGCGTATTTGTGGATGTTTTCGCCGACCAGGCCTTGCGGGTAGCCGCTGCCGTCGAATTTTTCATGGTGCTGGTGGGCGATCACGGCGGCCGCCTTCAGGAGCGGGCGCTGCGAGCCGTCGAGGATGGACATGCCTACCGTCGGATGCTGCTTCATGATTTCCCATTCGGCCGCATCGAGCTTGCCCGGTTTGAGCAGCACGGCGTCGGGGGTGGAGATCTTGCCGATGTCGTGCATGGGCGCCGCGTGGCGCAGCACCATGGTTTCCTCTTCCGACATGCCGGACGCCTGCGCCAGCAGCTGGCACACTTCGGCCATGCGGCGCACGTGGTTGCCGCCTTCGTGCGAGCGCGATTCGACCACGTCGCCCAGGCGCAGGATCAGCTCGGCCTGGGTATCGGTGATTTCCTGCGTCAGCAGGATGTTGTCGAAGGCGATGGCCACGCCCGAGCAGAATACTTCCAGCAATTGCGCGTCGAGATCGGAGATTTCTTCCACACCTTTGAGTACCAGCAAGGACGCCTTGCCGCTGCTGTTCGGGAAATAGCCGACATAGGTGTCGCCATGCAGGCGCGAAATCTTGTTGCTCTTGGCGTCGTCCAGCTGCGACAGCAGGGACGGGCTGAGGATGCCGCCATCGGCTTCATGGTCGCCGATCTGCGCGAGGATTTCATAGTCCTGCTCGCCCGTGATGGCGCTGGCGCCGCGCAGGCGCAGCAGCATGCTCGTTTCGAGGCGCAGCAGGGCGACGACTTGCTGCAGCAGGCCGCTGGCGAAGTCGCGCAGGTTGCGCTGCTTGAAGATGTGCGCCGAGGCGGCGATGACGCGCTCGAGTCCTTCGCGGTAATGGAGCTGGGCCTGGCGCGCCTCTTCCACCTTCATGATGTCGCGGTAGGCGCGCAGGGCGGCAAAGGTGGTGGTGAACAGCTTGGTGCGGTCCAGTTCCGTCTTTTCCTTGTAGTCGTTGATGTCGTAGTTGACGATCACCCGTTCTTCCGGCGCCTGTCCCGGCTGTCCCGTACGCAGCACGATGCGCGTAAACTGGTTGCCCAGGTCTTCGCGCATCCAGCGCGCCACTTCCAGGCCGCTGTCTTCGCGTTCCATCACCACGTCGAGGAAGACGAGCGCGATGCCTTCTTCGCGCGCCAGCACCTGCTTGGCTTCGGCGCCGCTGTACGCGTGCACGAAGCTCAGCGCGCGGCCTTCGAGGCGGAAACGGCTCAGCGTCAGTTTGGTGATGTCGTGGATGTCGGGTTCATCATCGACGAGCAGGACTTTCCAGGGAGGTAACTTGGGCGATGCTGAAGACAAAAATGACATAAGGGCGAGTTCCGCTAAAAGGCATAACTGACGCAATGCTGAGACGCCCGCGCCAGGAATTCCTGTGCGCCATGACCGGCGTTGCGCGTTTTTCGGGCGCATTTTGTCGATTGTAGACTGACAGCTAAGTATTAACAATAAGCAAGAACAATTGACTAAAATCATGCAACACACGTGCTAAAAAAGCACTTTAAATCCGTGCTGCCGACACTATCTATACTTTATCGCTTAGGCAACTATATTTTCAAGACAATACTTTGTTTTAATTAATATTGCTAATGAATCTGCAAAAAAGTGGCGGCCGGTCTTGTCAGAGTTGCCGTAGGAAAAGGTAACAAGGTATGAATTTCGCTTTGAACGGCGGCGCATGGGGGTATAGTGAATCGGATAAAAAGTGGCTCATGCGCCACCCATATTTTTCCTGAAAGGATTACATCATGAAAAAGAAGACAACGCGCGCCCTGATCGCCGGCCTGGCCTTGCTGGCCAGCAGCGCGGCCTGGGCAGGAACCGAAGTGCATTTCAGCAAACCGGATCAATTCACGGATGTGCCGTTCGATCCTAACGAACGGGAAGACGTACTGAAGGAGCTGACCCGGCATTTCGAGAAGCTGGGTACGGCGCTGCCGCCCGGGCGGACCTTGAAAATCGACGTCACGGACGTGGACCTGGCGGGACGTGAAAATCCTTCGCTGCGTGCCGGCCATGATATCCGCGTCATGAATGGCCGGGTCGACTGGCCGCGCATGCGCTTGCAGTATGTGCTCGAACAGGATGGCAAGGTCATCAGCAGCGGCAATGCGGCCCTGTCCGATATGTCATACCTGAGCCGCATCAATCCTTACTTCAGCAATGAAAAGTTGCGCTATGAAAAGCTGATGATCGATGACTGGTTTTCCGATACCTTTGGCGTCAAGGTGAAGCGTCATGCGCGCAAGTAGTGAGCAAGTAGTAAATCAGCGCAGGTAAGCGCCTTCGATGCGCGCCAGCTCGCCGTTCTGCCGCATGGCGAGCAGGGCGGCATTCATCCTCTCGATGAAATCGGCCTTGTAGGCGGGCGTGTTGCGCGCGCTGTAGGCGATGTAGGTGGCTTCGGACGACAATTCCAGCACTTCGCGCAATTGAAAGCCGTAGCCGGCCAGTTCGTCTTGAAGCTGGCGCGCCGTGTGGCGTGCCGCGCCGCGGTCGCTGGCGTAGCAATCGATGCGCCGCAGGGCCAGTTTCTTCAGGTTCGCTTCATTCCCCTTGGCCGCTTCCAGGCGCAGCAGCCCCTGGCGGGCTGGCGCCATCAACTTTTCCGACAGCAAAAAACCCGTGTTGACGCCAATGGTCAGGCCCGCAAAGTCGGTCGGGAAGTGCGTGCGCGGCGTGCGCATGACGGCGTCATGGCAAAACAGCACCACCGATTCGCGGTGCAGCACGGCCGAATATGGTTGCACGTACGAGCGTTCCGTCTTGCGTCCGGGCGGAAACAGGCCGAAAACCTGGCCTTTTTCCAGCGCGTCGAGCCCCCGTTTCCAGGGGCGCGGCTGCAATTCCAGCCGGTAGCCGGGCATCGTGCCCGCCGCCTGGCGCAGGATGTCGATATACATGCCCTTGAAGACACCATTTTCCACATAGCTGTACGGCGCGTAGTCATCATCGCCGTACAGCGTGACGGTTTGCGGCGCGGCCAGGGCGCAGGGCAAGACGCCCAACAACGCCAGAGTGAGGCACAGTCCTGCCCTTATCGGTAATTGCATACCGCTCCGGAATTAATTATCTTCCTGGCTTGGAGACAGCATGGCGGCCTTGAGCTGCTGTCAATCGATCCAGTTCACCTGCGGGAACTTGCTGCCGAACTCTTCAGGCATGGGCACGACCTGGCTGCGCTTGTAGTTGAAGAAGACAAAGCCGGACTTGGCCATCGCGATCAGGGTGTTGTCGCGCGGGCGCGTGATGCGGAAGGTGATGTCGCCGCCATACTTGTTGAAATCCATGACACCCACTTCGAACAGCAGCTGGTCGCGCGCATGGGCTTCGGCGCGGTAGGTGGTGGCCAGGTCGGTGACGATGATGCCGGTGCCGTCCGCTTCGATGTCGCGCACGCCATATTCGAACAGGAAGCGGGCGCGCGCCTCGGAAATCATGGAAATCATGGAATCGTTGCCGAGATGGTTGCCGGCGTTGATGTCCGTCGTGCGTACCGTCAGTTGCGAGGAATAGCAGTACTGGTCTTCGGGAAATTCAAGTTTCAAACGGGCCATGGTGTTCTCTTGGGCTGGTGCGCAGGGCGCGGCGGAAAAACCAATTCTAGCCGGTTCCCCGCGCTCCGTCGAAAAACGCCGCCTCAGGCGTGCGTCGCCATGACTGCTTGCACATGCTCATTGGCCCACCTTATTGGCCCACCTTATTGGCCCATCTTTTTGCGTACGCTTATTTATGTACAATCTTGTACACCTTGCCCGTGCCGCTCAGCATGTACAGCTCGTTTTGCGCATCCTGGCCGAACGACAGGATGTTGCCCACGTTCGTGATGCCCCAGTCTTTCACGGCCGATGCCGTGCCATTGCTGTAGCTGAAACTCTTCAGCCAGGCGCTGCAGTAATCCGAATACAGGTATTGCCCCGTCAGTTCCGGCAAGGCCGCTCCCCGGTACACATAGCCGCCCGTGATCGAACAGCCGTTGGCCGTATCGTTGTTGTACGTGATGGCGGGCAATACCAGCCCTGCCTGGTTGCAGCTGGTGCTGTTGTAGCACTGCGTGCCTTCCATGATGTTCCAGCCATAGTTGTTGCCCGCCTGACCCACGGGGCGCGCGTCGACTTCTTCCAGGTTGGCCTGGCCCACGTCGGCGATGTACAGCAGCTGGGCTGGCACGTCGAAGGCATAGCGCCACGGGTTGCGCAAGCCGTAGGCCCAGATTTCAGGGCGCCCGCCTGCCCCGCCTGCCGTGGCAAACGGGTTGCCCGGCGGAATGGCGTACGGCTGGGCGGCGCTGCTGGCGTTGACGTCCAGGCGCAGCAGCTTGCCCAGCAGTGCATTCGTGTTTTGCGCGTTGCGTGGCGGGTCGCCCGCGCCGCCGCCATCGCCCGTGCCCGCATACAGATAGCCGTCCGGCCCAAAGCTGAGCAGGCCGCCATAGTGGTTGTTGAACGTGGGGTGGGGAATCGTCAGGATGGTCAGCGCGGACAGGGGATCGGCCACGTTGGCGTTGCCGGCCGAGACCTGCCGACGCTCGATGACGATATCGCCGGTCAGGTTGGTGTAATACAGGAAGAAATAGCCATTGCTGGCGTACTGCGGATGGAAGGCCATCGACAGCAAACCCCGCTCGCCGCTGGTGGTGGTCAGGGCGCTGATGTCGAGGTAGGGCGTGGCCACCAGATTGCCATTTTGTACCACGCGGATGCGGCCGGCCCGTTCGAGGATGAACAAACGGCTGTCGCCGGGCGGCGCCGTGAGGAAGATGGGCATGTTCAAGCCGCTGGCCACCTCCTGCAGGCCCAAGGCCAGCGACGTGGCCACCGCATACTGGATGCTGGCGCTGGCCGTCGCCCCCGCATTGACTTGTACCTGCTGCGTGACGGGCGTGGGCGCCAACGGTCCCGTGCCTTGCGCCACGCTGGCGGCGTTGAGCGTATAGGCGCCAGGTACCAGGTCCGTCAAGGTGGTGCTTGCCGTCAATGTCTTGCTGTAGGACGCAGGTCCCGTGACCGTGACGGCACCAGCTACGCCGGCCGGCAAGCCGCCGATGCTGACCGTCAGGCTGCCCGTGGTGGGGCCGGGAGCGGGGTCGTCGTCGCCACCGCCGCCACAGGCGGCCAGCAGGGCCAGGCAGCATGCCAGCAGCAGGGCCAGCCAGGGCCGGGGAAAGCGGGGAAGGAACTCGCGCATGTCAGTCTCCTGCGGGAACGGCGCAACGGTGGCTCAATCGGGTAGCCTGTGCCAAGAATGCGCGTCTTTGTCAATGTAGGTTTGAGCTGGCGCAACCGTGCGGCACCATCGGACAAATGCGCCGCGTTTTCAGACAAGCGCGGCGCCCGCTGTGCCACCGCGCCCGCTGGCGCCCGATAATGGCGCATCTGAAACCGAGCAGGAATGACACACATGAAAACCAAAGCCGCGATTGCCTGGAAGGCGGGCGCCCCGCTGACGATCGAAGAAGTCGACCTGGCCGGCCCGCGCGCCGGCGAAGTGCTGGTCGAGCTGAAAGCCACGGGCATTTGCCATACCGATTACTACACCCTGTCCGGCGCCGATCCGGAAGGCATTTTTCCTGCCATCCTCGGCCATGAAGGCGCCGGCGTCGTCGTCGACGTGGGCCCTGGCGTGACGACCCTGAAAAAGGACGATCACGTCATCCCGCTGTACACGCCGGAATGCCGCCAGTGCAAGTTCTGCCTGTCGCAAAAGACGAATCTGTGCCAGGCCATCCGTTCCACGCAGGGCCGCGGACTGATGCCGGACGCCACCAGCCGCTTCTCGCTCAATGGCCAGCCGCTGTTCCACTACATGGGCACGTCCACGTTCTCGAACTACATCGTCGTGCCGGAAATCGCTCTCGCAAAGATCCGTTCCGACGCGCCATTCGACAAGGTGTGCTACATCGGCTGCGGCGTGACGACGGGCGTGGGCGCCGTCCTGTTCTCGGCCAAGGTGGAAGCGGGTGCCAACGTGGCCGTGTTCGGCCTGGGCGGCATCGGCCTGAACGTGATCCAGGCGGCGAAAATGGTCGGCGCCGACAAGATCATCGGTATCGACATCAACCCGGCGCGCCAGGCCATCGCGCGCAAGTTCGGCATGACGCATTTCATCAACCCGAACGAAGTGGAAAACGTCGTCGACGCCATCGTGCAGCTGACGGACGGCGGCGCCGATTATTCGTTCGAATGCGTGGGCAACACCAACTTGATGCGCCAGGCGCTCGAGTGCACGCACAAGGGCTGGGGAAAATCGTTCATCATCGGTGTCGCGGCGGCGGGCCAGGAAATTTCCACCCGTCCATTCCAGCTGGTGACGGGGCGCGAATGGCGCGGTTCGGCCTTCGGTGGCGCGCGGGGACGCACGGACGTGCCGAAGATCGTCGACTGGTATATGGAAGGCAAGCTCAACATTGATGACCTGATCACGCACCGCTTGCCGCTCGAACGCATCAATGAGGGCTTCGACCTGATGAAGAGCGGCGAATCGATCCGTTCCGTGGTCCTGTATTAATCGTGTTGTATTAATTTTATCGGACTGTACTCATTGCGCAACACATGACGGACGGGGCAGGGCGGCACGCTGTACTTCGCTGCCTGCCCCTGCTAGTGTGAAGACATCACCGCCTTGCTTTGGGAGCCGTCCATGTTTGCCACTGCCTATCTCGCGACCTTGCGCCGCATGCTGCCCGTCTTCCTCGGCGCGGCCCTGTCTTCCCTGCTGGCCTTGTGGTGGAGCAATGCCGCCAGCCTTGCCACGCCCGCCATCTGGCTGGCGCTGCTGGCCACCTATCTGCTGTGCGCACTCCTGTTTACACCGCTGGCCCGGCAGAGCCGCCAGTTGGCCACGCGCCACGTGCGTCACGGCAAGCCGCGCTGACCTGCTAGCGAGCCGTGCTGGAAAAGCGCTCGCGATAGTCGCGCGGCGTGATGGCGAGTTTCTTTTGAAACAGGCGGCGCAGCCTGTCCTCGCTATGCAAGCCCGCCTGCACGGCCACCTGTTTTAAGGAAGACACATTGTCTTCCAGCAAACGGCGCGCCACTTCGAAGCGGGCCGTGTCGATGAATTCCGTGGGGCTGGTGCCCGTTTCGCGCTGGAACACGCGCGTAAAATTGCGCTCGCTCATGGCCAGTCTGGCTGCCAGCAGCGGCACGGTGAGCTCGTCGGCAAGATGTTCCATGATCCAGCCCTGCAACTGGCGGATGGTCGGATGCGTCGTCATCTGGCTCGACAGGTGCACGGAAAACTGCGACTGGCCGCCGGGCCGCTTCAAATACACAACCAGGTCGCGCGCCACTTCCAGCGCGATATCGCGGCTGAAATCGTCTTCCACGAGCGCCAGCGCCAGGTCGATGCCGGCCGTCACGCCCGCCGACGTCCAGAATTTCCCTTCCCGCACGAAAATCGCATCGGCATTGACCTGTATCAATGGATAACGCTGGCGCAGACTGTCCACGGCGCTCCAGTGCGTGGCCGCGCTCTTGCCGTCGAGCACACCGGCTTCGGCCAGGAAGAAGCAGCCCGTGCACAGGGCCGCCAGGGTATCGATGCGGGGCGCCGCTTCGGCCACCCAGGCGGCCAGGGCGGGGATGTCCTGCAAGACTTGCTCGACGTGGTGGCAGCCGACGATGACGGCCAGGTCGGGCAAGCGGCTGGCGTCGAGCGCCTTGCTGGCGTGCAGCGACATCAGGGTGTCCGATTCGACCGGGCCGATGGCCGTCGAGGCGATGCGCACGTCGTAGCCGCCGGGCAGCTTGCGCAGGCGCAGATGGGTGTTGGCGTAGTCAAACACCTTCATGGCGCCGATGGCTTCGAGCGCCTTGAAGCCGGGATAGACGATGATGTCGACGGTGCGCAGAGGAAATTCTTTGGGGCTTTGCTTGATCATGCGATATGCGCGAGGGGGATAAATACTGCCATAATGCAACAACAGCGATGGCGTAGGTTAGCATGAAATAATCGGCGCGCCCGCTGGCTCCCCACCGATCGGATTCCTGAATATCGTGCGCTTACTCCACATTTTTGCCGCCCTGACTTTGCTGTTGGGCTCATCCCTTGTCCACGCGGCCACGCTCAACTTCAATGGCGGCGGCGTCAGCGGCTGCAGCCTGAGCCAAGATGGCTTGCAATACACATGCTCGTCGCTGGCGCTCGGTTCTACCGACGTCATCGTCATCGGCAGCGCGTATGGCGTGACGGTCAACAGTTCCTTGTCGATGAGCTATAACCAGGGCTTGACGATGAGCGGCAACGCCGCGCTGACGGTCAAGGGCAATCTCGATATCAAGGATATCAATCCGCCGAACCTGAAGGTGACGGGGGGGAGCTTGACGGCCGACGGCGGTACTTTCTTCCTGGGCGCGCAGGAACAGACGATTACGGCGAATATCTCCGCCACCAGCATCAAGATGGGCTCGAACAACGTCACGGTGACGGGCAAGATCAGCGCCAAAGGGCCGGTGGAAATCGCTTCGGGTTCGGTCATCAACGGGCCGATCAGCGGCACCATCGTCAATATCCTGGCCGCCAGTACCCGCATCCAGGGCGATATCACGGCGACCACTTCGCTGACCATCGGCTCCGGCAGCCAGGTGACGGGCAACCTGAAATCGCCGACGATCGACCTGAAAGCGTCCGGCCTGCTCGTCACCGGCGACGTGGAGGCAAGCAATTCCTTGTCGATCGCCTCCGGCAATGGCATCAAGGGCAATGTGGACGCTGGCGAGGTAACGCTCGACTCGTCCAACGCCTATATCACGGGCAACGCCAAGGTCGACCACATCACCCTGGGCTGGCAGGGCCGGGTGCAGCAAACCATCACTTGCAAAACCTATACACCGTCGTATCCGTGCAGCTGCGTGACGAACAACAGCGGTTATCCCGTGGGTGAGCGGAATGGCCCGAAATGTGGGCCAGGCACCCCGGAAGGCGCCCACCATTTCCAGATCGAGCATTCGGGCAATGCCCTGACGTGCGCGCCACAGACGGTGACGGTGACGGCATGCGCGGATGCCGCCTGCAGCGCCAAGTACACGAACGGCGTGAATGTCACCGTCAGCCCTGGCGGCACGGCGACGCAGATAGGCAACACCGGCGTGGCGACGGCCAGCGTGCGCCAGTACACGGTCGGCACGGCCACCCTGAGCCTGACGAGCGTGCCCGGTACCACGGGCGCGCTTGTATGCAAGCGTGCTTCGGACAACAGCAGCAGCTGCGACATGAGCTTTGCGGCGACAGGATTGACGGTTATTCCCGTCAATCATGTTTCTGGCACGCAAAAGGCGTTCGGCATCAGCGCCGTGCAGGCGCCCCCCAGTGCGACCCCGCAAGCTTGCGTGCCCCTGTTCAAAAATACCAGCAAGACCCTGAATCTCGCTTGCAGCTATGGCAATCCCGCCAGCGGTACCCTGCCTGTTTTCGTGCAGGGAACTGGGGCGTTCGTGCCACTGGCATCGAACAGCACAAGCGCCTGCAGCACGGCGGGCGCGAACGTCAACCTGGCGTTCAACGATCAGGGCGTCGCCACCGCCATCATGTCGTATGCGGACGTGGGGCAACTGAATTTGAAGGCCACTTATACGGGGTCGGCCACAACCGGCGACGCCGGCTTGAGCATGACGGGCATCGGTAATGTTACCGTCGTGCCCGCCGCGTTCAGCGTCCCCGTCATGACCAGCCCCCAGCGCGCAGGCGCGGCAGTGGCGGTCAGCATGCGCGCGCTCAATAGCGCGGGCGCCGTGACGCCGAACTTCGGCAATGAAAATCCGGCGGAGACGGCGCTGCCGACACTGGCCAGCCTGGTCAGGCCGACGACCAGCGAGATCGCCGCGCCGGACACACCAGCCAAGCCGGCCATGCAGGGTGGCGTGGTCTTTACGAATGGCAGCGTTGTCAGCAGCGACATGAACTGGCCGGAAGTGGGCACCATCACCATCGCCTTCAATCTGGCCAACCCCAACGGCTACCTGGATGCCAACCTTGCTGTGCCGGCCTTGCTCAAGGCTTCGGGCGTGAGCGGGGAGGTGCAGTTCATCCCGCACCACTTCATTACGGAACTGGTGAAGACCGGCGCTCCCGCCGGCATCGCCACGCCGTGCGCGTCGCCGCTCACCTGCGCCAACGATGGGGCGACAGGCCGCTACGCGTATTCTGGGCAGGCGATAGGCGTGCGCGTGACGGCGCGCGCCTTGGGCGGGACGCCGACCAAAAACTATGACGACCGCGTCCCGAGCGTCCTGGCGCCCGTGCTGCTCGAAGGCCTCGATGCGGCCACGGGCACGATTTCCTTTCCGCCGAGTACCCCCGATGGCAGCAGCCGGCTTACCGACGGCAGCAAGGCGCAAACCACCGTCACCGGCGTGGCGCCCGCGAAATTTACCCTCGGCGTTGCCCTGCCCATGGTCGCCTACCGTTTTCCGGGCAAGGCCGGCGTGCCGCTGAAGGTGGCACCTACCGACGTGCGCTTGCGCGCCAGCAGCACCTATCCCGGCGGCGCCATCGTCAGCTCAAGCTCGGCAGTGATACAGAACGAGGCCCGAATGACTGTGCTGTCGGGGCAATGGATGGTGCCCCACGGCTATGGTTCCGAGTTGTTGCCCGTCAGGCTGGCCGTGCAAGTCCAGTACTGGAATGGGACGAAGTGGGTCACGAATCTGCTCGACAGCATCAGTGCGATGAAGAAGCCGGATGTGGTGCTGGCCAATTGCAAGAAAACGCTGGACTGCGCCAAGCTGGCCGTTGATGACCGGACATATACCGTCGTCCAAGGCGCATTGTCGCAAACCAATCTCCTGACCTTGCTGGCGCCCGGCGCCGGCAATGCCGGCAGCGTGGACGTTTCCGTCGGCAGCCATTCTTACCTGGCCAGCACTGTGGGCACCGTCGTCTTCGGCGTCTTCAAATCGGGCCCCGTGATTTACCTGCGCGAGATGTATTAGCCTGTACCAAGGGCAGGCGCAGACAGCGCGAAAAACCAGTAACATGGCTGGCTGTGGCATTCCCCCCAACCTCAGACTGGAGTTTTCTATGAGCACAACTTCGCAGTGGATCGATATCGCCGGCCCGGACGGCAGCTTCCAGGCTTACCTGGCCGTGCCGCACGTGGGCAAGGGTCCCGCCATCATCCTGTTGCAGGAAATTTTCGGCGTCAACGAACATATCCGCGCCGTGGCTGACCAGTATGCGGCCGATGGCTACGTGGTGCTGGTGCCGGACCTGTTCTGGCGCGCCGGCGCGCACATCGAGCTGGGCTATGACGCGGACGGCTGGAAGCGCGCCGTTGAGCTGATGCAGGCCACCGACAATCCGCAGGCCGACGCCGATATCGCCGCCACCATCGCCGCCCTGCGCGCGCGTCCGGAAGTGACGGGCAAGCTGGCTTCGGTCGGCTACTGCTTCGGCGGCCGGCTGTCGTATCAGGCGGCCGCGGCTGGTCTCGTCGATGCGGCCATCGCCTATTACGGCGGCGGCATCCAGAACAAGCTGGACCTGGCCGACCAGATCAAGGTGCCGCTGCTCATGCATTTCGGCGGCCAGGACAGCCATATTCCGCCGGAAGCCGTGCAAAAGATCGCCGAGCGCTTCGAAGACCGCCAAGACGTGGAAATCCATATCTACCCAAGCGCCGAGCACGGTTTCAACTGCACCCACCGCGACAGCTACCAGCAGCGCGCCGCCGCCCAGGCGCATGGCAATTCGTTGATTTTCCTGGCGGAAAACCTGTAAGACAGCCACCCCAGGCTGGCCAGTTGCCATAGTTTGCTCAGCAGCAAAGCGGCATGGGCGCTAAAATAGCGGCTGTGCCGGGCAACTCCGGCCGGCCGGGCGCGGCGCCCGGCAAACCTGGATGAGGAACCGAATTAAAGATGGCCCAAGTAATTGTTTCTGTAACATTGGCGGCAAGCGCCGAACGAGTGTGGGATTTTATCGGCGGCTTCCAGTCGCTGGCTGAATGGTCGAGCTCGATCAAGACCAGCCTGTCCGAGCACGGCGGCCGCGTGCGCCGTCTGAAAACCACGGACGGCGCCATCATCGCAGAACGCCTGCAAAGCTACAGCGAAGCGGACAAGAGCTACAGCTACACCATCGTCTCGGGGCCGATCCCCGTCAAGAACTACCGTTCCACCTTGCGCGTCACGGGCGAGCCGGGCGCGAACGAGTGCGTGGCCGAATGGTCGAGCGAATTCGACGCGGCCGAAGGCGTGGAAGAGGTCATGACCGGCGCGTTCCAGCATTTATACGAAACAGCGTTCGTCGATCTGAAACGCATCATGGCAATCTGAAGCCGCGCAATCCGGCATTCCCACCGGCGCTAACAATGTTGTCGGATTACGCGGCTGCGCCGCTAATCCAACCTACGGGATTGTGGCCGGCACGCTTGTAAAAACACCGGCACAGGCCGGTGTTTTTCATGATGCTTACCGTTTTACCTTCCCAAACGCTTCGCCCTTGTTCCATACCGGCAAATTCTTGTCGTTCGCCACTTCATAGCCGAGGTTCAGGGTGAACTGCGCCTGCTGCACCATGCCCGACAAGTCCCACGACGGGTTGTACTCGTCGGTGACCTGGTGGTAGTCCTTTTTAAAGGCCACCAGGCGCTCGCCCGACGCTTTCGGCTCCTGGACGAAGTCGAACGAGCCGTCGCCGGAAAACACGGCCGAGCCCACGTTGAAGGCGGGCACGCCAGCCTTGGCAAACGCAAAATGGTCGGCTCGGTAAAACGCGCCGGACAGGTCAGGGATGGTCGGTGCCAGACGCAGGCCCATGCGCTTGGCGACCTTGGCTGCGCTCGCGTACAGGCTGCTGCGTTCGGCGCCGGCCACGCCGATGTCGTGCGTCTTGCCGACAAAATTCATGCTGTCGAGGTTCAGGTCGGCGGCCGTCTTGGCCAGCGGCCACAGGGGCGCGCGCGTGTAGGCCGTGCTGCCCAGCATGCCCGTTTCTTCGCCGGCCGGCCACAGGAAGATCTGCGTGCGGCGCGCCGGCTGTTTCACGGCCACTTGCGCCATGGCCAGCAAGGCGGCCGCGCCCGAGGCGTTGTCGATGGCGCCGTTGTAGATGTGGTCGCTCTGGCCAGCGCGCTGGCTGCCTTCGTCATCCTTGCCCAGGTGGTCCCAGTGGGCCGAGTAAATGACGGCCTCGTCCTTCAATTTCGGATCCGTGCCCGGCACGATGCCGGCCACGTTGAATTGCTCGATGCTGCGCACCTGGCTGTCGAGCGCCACCTTGACCGTGGCGTTCAGGGCCACGGGGCGGAACTCGCGCGTTTCCGCCTGCGCGCGCAAGGCGTCCAGGTCCTGTCCGCCCCCCTGGAACAGCGTGCGCGCCATGTCTTCCTGCAGCCAGCCTTCCATCGCATTGCCCGCACCGGCCAGGTTGAAGCGTTCATGGCCGAAACCGTTGGCCGGTACCGACCACGGATACGAAGCCGATGCCGTCGTGTGTATCAGCAGCACGCCGGCGGCGCCCTGGCGCAGCGCTTCCTCGTACTTGTAGACCCAGCGGCCGTAATAGGTCAGCGACTTGCCGGCGAAGCGCTGCGGTTCGGCGCTTATGGGTTGCGGGTCGTTGACCATCATGATGACGAGCTTGCCCTTCAGGTCGACGCCCTTGAAATCGTCCCAGTTTTCTTCTGGCGCGCGGATGCCGTAGCCGGCGAACACGACGGGCGCGTCGAACGCCACTTTCTGCTGGCCATTTGCCGCGCCAAAGACGATGTCCTTGCCGAAGGCGGGAGACAAGGTCTTGCCGCCCGCGCTGAACGTGACTTTGCTCGATGGCAAGGCCTTGCTGCCGACGATGGTCAGCGCCTGGCGGTATGTGCCATCTTTCAACGGCTGCAGGCCGGCCACGGCCGCCTGCGTTTCCAGGTAGCGCACGGCCAGGTCGCCGCCGCGCTGGCCCGTGCCGCGTCCTTCCAGTAAATCGTCGGCCAGGAAGGACAGGTGGGCGCGCAAGGGCGCTTCGGCCACGAGCGGTTGAGCGATGGCGGCCGTGCTGAACAGGCTGGCGGCAAGGACGAGGGGAAAGCGCATGACGACTCCAAAAGTGAATACGGGAAAGCAAAGCAGCGACAATCTTACTCTACCGCAATGCCTTGGCGTAGCGCGCGGCGCGCGCGGGCCGATTGCGGCCACAATGGCTGCTCGTCCACCGACAAGGAGCGTTCCATGACTGCCACTGACTTGCAATCGAGCAATACCCTGCGTACCGCCGACGGCACATTGATCCACTACAAGGACTGGGGCAGCGGCCCGCCCGTCGTCTTCAGCCACGGCTGGCCATTGTCGTCCGACGCGTGGGAAGACCAGATGTTTTATCTGGCCTCGCGCGGCTACCGCGTCATCGCGCATGACCGGCGCGGCCATGGCCGCTCGAGCCAGCCGTTCGATGGCAACGACATGGATACCTATGCCGACGACCTGGCTGCCCTGATCGACGCGCTGGACCTGGCGGGCGCCACCCTCGTCGGCCATTCGACGGGCGGCGGCGAGGTGGCGCGCTACATCGGCCGCCATGGCACCGGGCGCCTGGCGGGCGCCGTGCTGGTGGGCGCCGTGCCGCCGCTGATGCTGCAAACCACGGAAAACCCGCTGGGCTTGCCCCTGTCCACATTTGACGCCATCCGCGCCGGCGTGCAAGCCGACCGCAGCCAGTTTTTCCAGGACTTGAGCGAGGCCTTCTATGGCTACAACCGGCCCGATGCGAAGCCGTCGCAGGGCGTGCGCGACGGTTTCTGGCGGCAAGGCATGCAGGCGGGCATGCCGGCATCCTACCTGTGCATCAAGCAATTTTCCGAGACGGATTTTACGGCGGACCTGGCCAAATTCGACGTGCCGACCCTGGTGATCCATGGCGACGACGACCAGATCGTGCCGATCGCCGCCTCGGCGCGGCGCACTGCCGAACTCATCATCGGCAGCAAGCTGCTCGTGTATGCGGGCGCGCCGCACGGCCTGGCGACGACGCACAAGGACAGGCTGAACGAGGACTTGCTGGAATTTTTGCGCCACTCGGTCGATGCGGCAAGCAATATCGAGGCGCATCTGTAAAGTAGTCGAATCTATTGCAAAACACATAATATTGCTTGGTTTTTGCACCAATTGCGTGCGGATCGCCGATTTTTCTGCGTTTTAGACTGCAAAAAATGGCGTTCTGCCGCCCCGTTCCACCCGGTAAGGTCCAGTAAAGAGTAAACTAGCGGATACACTCTTTCGCATTGGGCGATTCGAGCGAACTTGTGAGTGATTTCATGTCTGATACACCAATTTCCTTATTTTCCGACCTTAACCTGAGCGAGCCGCTGATTCGCGCGCTCAAGGATGTCGGTTACGAAACACCGTCGCCTATCCAGGCGGCCACGATTCCATTATTGCTCGCGAACCGCGACGTGCTGGGCCAGGCACAAACGGGCACGGGTAAAACCGCCGCCTTCGCCTTGCCTATCCTGTCGCGCATCGATCTGAAACAAAGCTCACCCCAAGCCCTGGTCCTGGCACCGACGCGCGAACTGGCCATCCAGGTCGCCGAAGCATTCCAGGTGTACGCCGCCCACATCCCCGGCTTCCACGTGCTGCCGATCTACGGCGGCCAAAGCTACGGCCCGCAACTGTCGGCCCTGCGCCGCGGCGTGCACGTCATCGTCGGCACCCCAGGCCGCGTCATCGATCACCTGGACAAGGGTTCGCTCGACCTGTCCAAGCTGAAAACCCTGGTGCTCGACGAAGCCGATGAAATGCTGCGCATGGGCTTTATCGACGACGTCGAACGTATCTTGAAAGAAACCCCGGAAGGCCATCAAACGGCGTTGTTCTCGGCCACCATGCCTTCCGTCATCAAGCGCATCGCCACGACCTACCTGGTGAACCCGGCCGAAGTGACGGTCGCCGCCAAGACGGGCACGGCCGACAACATCCGCCAGCGCTACTGGCTGGTGTCGGGCATGCACAAGCTCGACGCGCTGACCCGCATCCTGGAAGCGGAAGCGTTTGACGGCATGATCATTTTCGCCCGCACCAAGCTGGGCACGGAAGAGCTGGCCGGCAAGCTGCAAGCCCGTGGCTTCTCGGCTGCCGCCATCAATGGCGACATCCAGCAAGCCCAGCGCGAGCGCACGATCCAGCAGTTGAAAGACGGCAAGATCGACATCCTCGTGGCAACCGACGTGGCCGCCCGCGGCCTGGACGTCGAGCGCATCAGCCACGTCGTCAACTACGACGTGCCGCACGATCCGGAAAGCTATACCCACCGCATCGGCCGCACGGGCCGCGCCGGCCGCAGCGGCGAAGCGATTTTGTTCATCACTCCGCGTGAAAAGAACTTGTTGAAAGCCATCGAACGCTCGACCCGCCAGCCGATCGGCATGCTGGAACTGCCAACGATCCAGGCCGTCAACGACGTGCGTATCGCCAAGTTCAAGGAACAGATCAGCGAAACCCTGGCCCTGGGCGAACTGGAGCAGTTCCAGTCGCTGATCGAGGATTTCGAACGCGAACAAAACATTCCCGCCATTGAAATCGCCGCCGCCCTGGCGAAGATGGCGCGTGGCAATGTGCCGCTGCTGCTGGACAAGAACAAGGCGCGCGAGCAAGCCACGTGGCAAGACGACCGTCCAGTGCGCCAAGACCGTTTTGACCGCCACGACCGTTTCGAACGCAATGACCGCTTCGACCGCAACGAGCGCAGCGAACGTCCGGCCTTCCCGAAAAAGGAACGCATCCAGCGTCCAGCCGACGCCGGCATGCAGACCTTCCGCATTGAAGTTGGTCATCAACATGGCGTGAAACCAGGCAATATCGTGGGCGCCATTGCCAACGAAGCGGGCATCGATTCGAAAAACATCGGCCGCATCGAAATCTATGACGACTATAGTGTCCTGGACTTGCCGGACAGCATGCCGAAAGAATTGCTGGACCAGCTGAAAACCGTGTGGGTCGCGGGCCAGCAGCTGCGCATCAGCCGCGACGGCGACGCGCCGGACCTGGCACCGCCAGCCGCGCCGCGCAAGCCGTTCGCCGCCAAGTCCGCGCCAGCGTTCAAGGATGCGCCTGCGGATGCGGGCGACGCAGCCCCTGCGCCGCGCGCGCCGAAGAAGGAACGTCCACGCCCAGGCGTGACGGCCTACCGCATTGAAGTGGGCCGCGAGCACTCCGTGACGCCAAGCAACATCGTCGGCGCCATCGCCAACGAAGCGAACCTGGAAGCCAAGCATATCGGCCGTATCGATATCTTTGACAACTTCAGCGTGCTGGACCTGCCGGAAGGCATGCCGCCGGAAATCCTCGACCATCTGAAATCGGTCGTGGTCTCGGGCCAGAAACTGCGCATCAGCCTCGACGACGGGACGACGGAGCGCAAGCCTGCGCCACCGCGTCCGAAGTCGCCTCCCCGTAAGACCTACAAGTAAGCCATCCCCACGGGCGCTCCGGCGCCTGTGTCGCGGATTGGAGACAGTTCCCCTACTGGCGCATTCGCGCCAGTTTTTATTTTCCCTCAAGAAATGAATATTGTTGCCGCGTTATTGTTGGCAGCAGGCGTCGCCATGTTCCGGCCATTGCGCCAGTTCCCTTGCGCCTTTTTATCGGTGCGTACGCCGTATTTATTACCTGTCGCGCCAACAAATAATTTTTTATTAATTATTGTCTCTGCGCGCAATTTGAATTTTACATTCAATAAAATCAATCAAGTTGAGTCAAAGTAAATTCTAAAACATAAATGAATTGGCTTTTATTAAATTATTTGACCAGTGTCACTGTCGCCGGGGAGATATATCATGGGTGCTTGATGTGGTATATTGTTTTTATGATTTTGTTATGCTAGTTGATAAAAATAGAGGAGCGACGATGCGGGTCAATACGCCTATCACGCAAAATGAATACGTATTAAATGAAGGCATGACGATTGTTTCCACAACGGATTTACAGGGAAACATCAATTACGCCAATCAGTATTTCATTGAAGTCAGCGGTTTTTCAGAAATGGAACTGCTGGGTGCGCCACAGAATATTCTGCGTCATCCCGATATGCCGGCCGAAGCGTTTGCCGACTTGTGGGACACCATCAAGACGGGCATGCCATGGACCGGCATGGTCAAGAACCGCTGCAAGAATGGCGATTTCTACTGGGTCTTCGCCAATATCACGCCCGTCATCGAAAACGGCCGCCCGATCGGCTATATGTCCGTGCGCACCAAGCCCACGCGCGAGCAGATCAACGAAGCGGCAGCCCTGTATAAAAGTTTTAAAGACGGCAATAGCGCCAACTTGGCGATCCGCAATGGCCGCGTCGTGCGCCAGGGCTGGGCCGCCAAGCTGGCCGGGTGGCGCAAGCTGACCCTGTCGCAAGACCTGGCCCTGCATTGCATCGTCTTCGGCGTGGTGCTGGCCATTCTCGGCTGCGCCGTGTGGAATATCGATGGCGACACGAGCACGGCCACGCGCAGCTGGCTCAGCGGCGCCGCCGCCGCGGCCGTGGCGCTGATGCTGTATTTCTGGGCCCACCTGCACAGTTCCCTCGTCGCACCGCTGGGCGAGGCCATCACGGTGGCGCGCAAGATGGCTGGCGGCGACTTGACGGGCGTCATCGACAAGGTGCGCGACGACGACATGGGCCAATTGATGGCGGCCTTGCGCCAGACGAATATCAATCTGCACAGCATCATCGGCGACGTGCGCGCCAACTTCGAGGATATCCGCGTCACCACGGCCGAGATCGCCACGGGCAATATGGATTTGTCCAGCCGCACGGAATCGCAGGCGTCCAGCCTCGAACAGACGGCGGCCAGCATGGAAGAGCTGACTTCCACGGTGCAGAACAGCGCCGACCACGTGGACACGGCCAATAAGCTGGCGGCGCAGGCGTCTACCGTCGCGGCCAAGGGCGGCACCATCGTCAGCGAAGTGGTGACCACGATGGACGAGATCAGCACCTCGTCGCGCAAGATTCTCGACATCATCGGCTTGATTGACGGCATCGCCTTTCAGACGAATATCCTCGCCTTGAACGCGGCCGTGGAAGCGGCCCGCGCGGGCGAACATGGCCGCGGTTTCGCCGTCGTGGCCGGCGAAGTGCGCAGCCTGGCGCAGCGCTCGGCAACAGCGGCGAAAGAAGTGAAAAACCTGATCGATCATTCGATCGCCACCGTGAACGCGGGCAGCGTGCTGACCAGCAATGCGGGCGCCACCATGACGGAGGTGATCGCCTCGGTAGCCCGCGTGACGGAAGTAATGGACGAGATTTCCTCGACCACGCGCGAGCAGAACCAGGGCATCGGGCAAGTCAACCAGGCCGTCATCCACATGGATGGCATCACGCAGCAGAATGCGGCGCTGGTGGAGCAGGCGGCCGCCGCCGCCACCAGCCTGGCGCAGCGCACCGACAGCGTGGCCCAGTCGATCGGCATCTTCAAATTGAAGGCGTCGCCCAAGCGCAAGACGGCTGGCGTGGGACGCAGCGTGGGCGCGGGCGTGGCGGCAAGGGCCTTGCTGAAGGCACGCTAATTACCCCAACGGCGAAAGGCCGGGGTCGTACCCGTCGGGTACGACCGCAGGTTTTGCTTTTTGGGTACTTTTACTGCTTCACCCGATACACCTCTCCGCTGCGCACCTTCTTCACCACCCCATCCCCGCCAAACAGAATCACGTATTCTCCCTGCGCGCCCGAAACGGCCGGGTAGGTGTACATCCAGACTTCATTGCCGCTGTCGAAGCGGATGGACGTGCTCTCTCCCAGCGCGGCGCGCACCTGTTCGCGCGTGCTGCTGCCCGGTTGCACCGTCTGTTCCAGGGTTGCGTAAGGCACGTTCTTGCTTGCCTGCAAGGCGCGCGTGCCGGAGCAGGCGGCCAGCAGCATCAGCATGGCGGACAGCAGCCATTTCATGGCGCCACCTCGTCCATGTAAGTAAATTCCAGCAGGGTGTCGTCGGGCCAGCTGGCATCCCACAGGGGCGCGTAATACGTGCGGTCGAGCAGTACTTGGCAATCGCAATAGGGCAGCGAGGCGGGCGTCTGCTCGCCGCCCGCGTACAGCATCGTGAACGGCAACGCCAGGCGGCGCTCGCCATGCACGAGGGTCACGCCGAACAGGGGCCGCTCCGTGAAGAACAGGTAATTGCCGTCCGGCTCGGAACAGACCTTGTCCGTGCTGTAGAGCATGCTGGACAGCCAGGCGATGATTTGCGGGTCGTTCGAGATCAGGCCCGAATCCATGCCGGCGCGGCATTCCAGGCGCAGGTCGCCCAGGCGCCGCATGCCGGGCGGCAAGCCGGGCGTGATCACTTGCGCGCGCCAGCTCATGGTGGTGGCCTTGCGGTTGGCGATCAGCACCGCGTCTTCGCGCGCCGCTTGCGCATTGCGCACGGGGGCAAAGCTGTTGTCCTCTGCCAAGGGTAACGGGATGCTGACGGTATCGCCGGCGATGCGCAGCCGCACGCCCGTCATGTCCACGCCAGGCTGGCGCGGCAGCAGGCGAAAGCGCAGGCTCGCTTGCGGCGCCAGCGCGCGGTCGCGCTCGAAGCGGTCCACGCCCTGCAGCATCTTGCGGTAGGATTTATCGACGGGGTCGCGCGTGGCGTCCACTTTGACCTGCGGCACGGGTGCGGTTTGCGCCAGGGCAACCGGGCCAGGGAGCAGGCAGGCAAGCAGCAGGGAAATAGGAATGCGCATGGCTGGATGCTACGCTTTTTTGCACATCAGCCACGCACGGGTGGGTGACTCAGTATTCGTTCAGTATTCGCTATATTTGCGGGCGTCGCCACGCACCTGCTGCGCCGGGTATTTCTGCGCATTGAGTTCCATCTTTTCCAGTACGGCCGCGTGCAGGTCGACGCCGCTCTTGTCGGCCAGGCGCACCAGGTACATCAGCACGTCGGCCAGTTCATGGCGGATGCCCGTGCGTTTGGCCTCGTCCAGCTCGGCGTCCGCGCCCGTGGGCAGCCACTGGTAGTGCTCGGCCAGTTCCGCCACTTCGACGGACAGGGCCATGGCCAGGTTTTTCGGCGTGTGGAACTGATCCCAGTCGCGTTCTTCGGCAAAGGCGCGCAGGCGCGTCCGGATGTCAAGCAGGCTGTCGGCAGGCGCGTTCATGCCGCCACCTGCAGCGGTTTTTCCATGAAGACACTGAACGGATCGTCGGGATAGTCGCCGTACGGCCCGCGCCGCTGGTAGCCGTGGCGCGCGTACAGGGCGATGGCTTCGGGCTGGTGGATGCCCGTCTCTAACGTCAGCAAGCGGCAGCCGCGCGCCAGCGCCTGCTCTTCCAGCAGGGCCAGCAGGCGCTTGGCCAGGCCCAGGCCGCGGCTGTCCGGGTGCACGTACATGCGCTTGACCTCGCCGAAATCGGGCGTGACGACGATGGCGCCGCAAGCGCGCGCCGCGCCTGCCGCATCGCGGGCGACGGCAAACAGCAGGGTATCAGGCGGCACGGACGCCAGGTCCAGCGAGTAGACGCACTCGGCCGGATACAGGGTCTGTTGGTAGGCGTCAAGCTCGGCGATCAGGGTTTGCACGTCGTCTTGCTGCGGCGATTCCAGGCGGATGGTCATGGGAAGGTCGAATGTATGGGACTTCCCCCATGTTATCACTGCGGCCGCGCCAGGCGCATCGTCAGGCCGATGGGCGACATCACGAAACCCATCAGTTCCTGCGCATCGCCGCCATCGGGCGTGTCGACGCCGGCGATGTCGAAGCTGCCCAGCAGCATGGCCATGGCGATCTTGATTTCCAACAAGGCCAGGTAGCGGCCCGGGCACGTGCGCAAGCCGGCGCCGAAAGGCATGGCGGTGCGCTTGTTGTTCGCCTCGCCGCTTTCCAGCCAGCGTTCGGGCTGGAACGCCTGTGCATCGGGAAAGTGCGTATCGGACACGCTGTCGTGGCGCATCACGCACCACAGCATGCTGCCGGCGGGCACGGCCACGTCGCCCACCACCGTGTCGCGCAGCGCTTCGAGCGGAATGTAGGGTGCCACCGGTTTCAAGCGCATGGCCTCGCTGGCGCAGGCGCCCAGGTAGTCGAGGCTATCCATTTGCGCCATGGTGAACTGCGCCACGTCGGGCGCCAGGCGCCGTACTTCCTCGCGCGCCTTGGCCAGGCTGTGCGGATGGCGCTGCAACAGGTAGATGATCCAGGAAATCGTGTGGGCCGTCGTGTCTTCGCCGGCCAGCAGCATGGTCAGCACATTGCCAGCCACGGCGCGGTCGTTCACGCCGCTGCCGGGTTCGTCGGCGGCGGCGATCATGGCTTCGAGCAGGTTGGGCGGGCGCACGCGCCGCGCGGGGTCTTGTTCCATGCGTTCGCGCGCCTGCCGCACCAGTTGCGCCACGGCCACGTCCAGCGCCGCCACGTCGCGGTCCAGGCGCCGGTCGACGGGCAGCTTGACGTAGCGCCAGTACGGCAGCATCGACAGGCTGCGCCGCGCCACGGCGGGCAGGATGGCGTCCAGGTGGCGCTGGATCACGTCCTCGCCCGATTCTAGCGTGTTGACTTCCGTGCCGAAGGCCAGGCCGGCGATGATGTCGACCGTGTAGCGCTTCAGGTCGCCATCGAGGGCAATGGACTGGCCTTGCGTGGCGGCATGTTGCCAGCGCCGCTGCAGGCGCTGCGCCACCGTCACCAGCGCGGGAAAATACGCCTTGATGGCGCCTGGCGCCATGCCGGCCATCACCATGCGGCGCTGGTTGCGCCACTCGCTGCCTTCGGCCAGGAAGACGCCGGGATTGCCGCCCATTTCCTCCGAGACGATGTAGCTGCTGAGGGGGCGGCGGAAACCATCGGGGCGGTCGCGCAGCACGGCGGCCACCGCCTCGCTGTCGGCCACCACCAGTACCAGAGTGCGGCCGAACCAGGCACGCATGAAAGGTCCATAGCGGCGTACCCAGCCTTCCACGTCGCGGTGGATGCGCGGCAGCCGCACTTGCATGGCGTTGCCGATGATGGGCAAGGCGAATGGCCCCGGCAACTGGCGGATCTGGCGCAGGGTGGCGGCGGGTGCGGCGGCGTGGTCGAGTGGCGGCATGAAAAGCTCCTGTGGGAACGATGGCTAGACTCTAGCGCGCTTGCGCGCACGCGTCTTGAACGAATACGACATCGCGCGCGGCCAAAAATTGCCGGTACAATCATCGCCATGCCTGCCGCCCCCACGCCCCTGACCCGCTTGATCGCGCCGCGCACCGCGCTCGCTTCCTGCGTGCGCGCCTTCCTCGTGCGCGACACCACGCATTGCGCGCCGCTGCCGCCCGCGCAGCGCCTGAACCGCTTTCCCGCCACGCCCATGTGCTGCCTGCTGTGGACGGTCGCGGGCGACGTCGAGGCGGCCGCGCCCGGCCCCGACCTGCTGCACGTGCGCATGCCGCCCGCCCTGTTCAGCGGGCCGCGCGGCTATCCGCTGGTCAGCTACAACCCCGGCCCCGTGCACTCGTTCATGGTGATGCTGTATCCGGCCGCCCTGCATGCGCTGACGGGCATCGACATGGCGGCCCTGTTCGACCAGGTGCGTCCGCTGGAACCGCTGTTCGACGCCGACTGGCTGGCCTTGTCCGACGCCGTGCTGGCCGCGCCCGACGATGCAGCGCGCATCGCGCTGGTGGAAGCATTCCTGGTGCCGCGCTGGGCGCTGGCGCGCAAGAGCGGCGACCATCCCACCGGCGCCATCCAGGACTGGGTGCGCCGCCTGGGCGTACAGGCGGCCTCGACGGGCCTGGCCAGTGGCGCGCGCAACATCGAGCGCCGCATCAAGGCCTGGGCCGGCCAGCCCATGCGCACCCTGCGACGCATGCGCCGCGCGGAACAGTCGTTTCTCGACGCACGCGAGGCCATGCTGCAAGGCAATGCTTCATGGACCGATATCGCCGCCGAGGGCGGCTACGCCGACCAGGCCCACCTGTGCCGCGAAGTGCGCGCCATCACCGGCCTGAGTCCCACCGAACTCGCACGCGCCAGCCGCGAAGATGAAAGTTACTGGATCTACCGAATATGGGCGTAATCCGGCCGGTGGTGATGTCTGATTACGCGGCGTACCGCCGCTAATCCGGCCTACCCATGGGGGCGAGTAGGTCGGATTAGCGTGGCAACGCCACGCGTAATCCGACAACATCGTTGGCGTGGCCGGTGGTCATGCCGGATTACCGCTCGCTGTACACCTTGCCTTTGGACAGGGTGACTTCATGATGCCCCGCGCCGGGTGCCATCATGGGGAAACAATTTTCTGCGCCATGTACGCGCACGTCGAGGAAATACGGGCCGTCGGATGCCAGGCAGGTCGCCAGCGCCGCGTCGAGGTCTTCGCGCCGGCTCACCGTATGCGCCTGCCAGCCGAAGGCGCGGGCCAGGGCGACGAAGTCGGGCAGCGCTTCCGTGTAGCTGTGGCTGTAGCGCCCGCCATGGATGAGTTCCTGCCACTGGCGCACCATGCCCATGTAACCATTGTTCGACAGCACCACTTTCACGGGCAGACGGTGCTGCACGGCCGTGGCCAGTTCCTGGATATTCATCAAAATCGACGCGTCGCCGCTCACGCACACGATGCGCTTGCCCGGATGGGCGATCTGCGCGCCGATGGCGGCCGGCAAGCCGTAACCCATGGTGCCGGCGCCGCCCGAGGTGAGCCAGCGGCGCGGCTGCTCGAAGCGCAAATGCTGCGCCGCCCACATCTGGTGCTGGCCCACGTCGGTGGACACGATGGCGTCCTGTCCGTCCAGGGCCGCCTGCAGCCGGCGCATCAGCGCCTGCGGCGCGATCACGTCCGGCGTGTCGTCGAAGACCAAACTATCCTGCGCGCGCCAGCCGTCGATGCGTTGCCACCACGGCTGGCGGTCCGCCAACAAGCGGCCGCGCAGCTGCGCCAGCAGGGCGGCCAGCACGGGCGCGCAATCGCCGCGCAGGGCCACGCCGGTGCGCACCACCTTGCCGATCGACGCCGGGTCGATATCGACATGGATGATTTTCGCGCCGGGGCAGAAGGCGTCCAGCCTGCCCGTGACCCGGTCGTCGAAGCGAGCGCCCACGCAGACGATCACATCCGCGTGGTGCATGGCCAGGTTCGCTTCCAGGGTGCCGTGCATGCCCAGCATGCCGAGGAAGGCCGGGTGCGAGGCGGGAAAGGCGCCCAGGCCCAGCAGGGTCAGGGTGCACGGCGCGGCGGCCAGTTTCACCAGCTGCTGGAAAGCGGCGCAGGCATCGAGGCCGGAATTGATGAGGCCTCCGCCGCCATAGAACACGGGCTGGCGCGCGTTGGCGATCAGGCTGGCGGCCTGATCGATATCGGCCGCGTCGGGCAAGGGGGCGGCGACGTTGGCGGCGGACGGCAACGGTGTGCTGGCCGTAACGGGCGCCAGCTGCATATCCTTGGGAAAATCGATCAGCACGGGGCCGGGCCGGCCTTGCGTGGCTTGCACGTACGCTTCGTGCACGACGGCGGCCGTCTCGTCGGCCGTGCGGATTTGCCGGTTCCACTTGGTGACGGGGCGCGAGATGCCCAGCGCGTCGCATTCCTGGAAGGCGTTCGTGCCGATGCTGGTGGTGGCCACCTGGCCGCTGATGCAGATGACGGGCACCGAATCGCACAGGGCGTCGAGCAAGCCCGTGGTGGTATTGCTCATGCCGGGGCCGGAGGTGACGAAGACGACGCCGGGCCGCCCCGTGCTGCGTGCATAACCCTCGGCCGCGTGCACGGCCGCCTGTTCGTGGCGCACCAGCACGTGGCGCAAACGCGGCTGCGCGTGCAGCGCGTCGTACAGGGGCAGCACGGCGCCGCCGGGATAGCCGAAGACGGTGTCGACGCCCAGGGCCAGCAGGGTGTCGATCAGGGTGCTGGCGCCGTTACGCGGCGCAAGATCGTGGGCGGGAGCGAGGAAGGGAGCGGGATCGGGTTTCATGTGTCTATTTTCTGCTTGCCCTGGCAGAAAAGGCTGCTGGTTTTCTCGTATAAAATGCCTTGATCAGCAAAATTTGCTGCAAACATGGGAAATTTCAAAATGAAGCTCGACAAATTCGACCTCGCCATCCTGACGGCCCTGCAGCAGGATGCCCGCATCAGCCTGCACGAGCTGAGCGCCAAGGTGGGCCTGACCTCGTCGCCATGCTGGGCGCGCATCAAGCGCATGGAAGACGATGGCGTCATCGAAGGCTACACGGTGAACGTCAACGCGGCCAAGGTGGGGCTGGCCGACACCGTCATCGTGCAAGTCACCCTGGACGACCATTCCGACCAGGCCCTGTTCGAGTTCGGCCACGCGCTGGCCATGATCCCGGAAGTGCTCGAAGCGTTTCTCGTCTCCGGCGATTACGACTACTACCTGCGCATTGCCGTCAGCGACACGCGCGACTATGAACGCCTGCTGCGCGAGCGTTTATACAAAATCCCCGGCATCCGCCACAGCAAATCGAGTTTCGTGCTGCGCCAGCTCAAGCAAAGCTATTTGCCCTTGCAGCGATAGCCTGCCCTGCACGGCGGGAGTTTTTCCCTAGTTCATCGATGGTGACTGTCCGATACTGGACAGACATAAAAACCATGATAAAAACGGGGACCCGCATGAAACTGACTTTATTGGCCGCTGCCGCCATGGCGCTGTGCCAGGCGCAGGCCGCCGAGCCTGCTGCCGCCAGCCTGGCCGCGAACCTGGCCGCCTCGGGCGACTTGCCCACCGTCATCATCACGGGCAGCATGCCGCTGCCCACCGTGGAGCGGCCGCGCGATACCTTGGCCGCGCCCGCGCAGACGGCCAGCGCGCAGCAGATCGCCGGCACCGGCGCGCTCGATATTTCCGCCTTCCTGCGCCGCAACCTGGGCAGCGTCTACGTGAACGAAGTGCAGAACAACCCGTTCCAGCCCGACGTCAGCTACCGCGGCTATACGGCCTCGCCGCTGCTGGGCACGCCGCAGGGACTGTCCGTGTACCTGGACGGCATGCGGCTGAACCAGCCGTTTGGCGACGTCGTCAGTTGGGACTTGATACCGCGCATGGCAATCAAATCGCTGACCTTGATGCCTGGCTCGAATCCCCTGTTCGGCTTGAATACCCTGGGCGGCGCGCTGGCCTTGCAGACCAAGGATGGCAAGAGCCACCCCGGCACCGCCGTCGAGACGCGCCTGGGTTCCGATCAACGTCGCGGCGTCGAGGTCGAGCATGGCGGCAGCAATGCGCAGGGCTGGCACTGGTATGTGACGGGCAACCGCTTCAAGGAAGATGGCTGGCGCGACGATTCGCCATCCGACGTGCGCCAGGTGTTTGGCAAGCTGGGCTGGAGCGATGCGCGCACCGATATCGCCGTCACCGTGGCGCACGCGGACAATGCGCTGACGGGCAACGGCTTGCAGGAACAGCGCATGCTGGCCCGCGACTACCGCAGCGTCTACACCAAACCTGACTTGACGCAAAACAGGTCGACCCTGCTGAACCTGACGGGCAAGCACCAGGCCAGCGCCGCCTTGCTCTTGTCCGGCAATGTCTACTACCGCAAGATCGATACGCACACCTACAACGGCGACCTGAACGACGAGTCGCTCGACCAGTCCATCTACCAGCCCGGCGCGGCCGAGCGTGCTGCCCTGGCGGCGGCCGGCTACACGGGCTTTCCCGCCAGCGGGGCGAATGCGTCCAATACGCCGTTTCCGAAGTGGCGCTGCATAGCCAACGTGCTGTTGAACGACGAGCCGGCCGAAAAATGCAATGGCATGATCAACCGCAGCCATACCGAGCAGGAAAACTATGGTTTTTCAGGCCAGTTCACCGCGCTGGCCGATGTGGCGGGCGCGCGCCACGCCGTCACGGCCGGCGCCGCCTTCGATGCCAGCCACGCCACGTTCCGCCAGACGAGCCAGTTCGGCTACCTGAACCCGGACCGCGGCATCACGCCCGTCGACTTCTTTGCCGACGGCACGCAAATCGACGACGATGGCACGCCCGTCGACAACCGCGTCGACTTGAGCGGGCGCATGCGCACCTGGAGCGTGTATGCGAGCGACAGCATCGCGCTCAAGCAAGACTTGACCCTGACCATCTCCGGCCGCTACAACCGCAGCACGGTGCGCAACCGTGACGCCATCACGCCCGGTGGCGGCAGCGGTTCGCTCGACGGCGACCACCGTTTCAGCCGCTTCAATCCCGCCATCGGCCTGGCCTATGCGCCAGTCAAGGGCGTGAGCGCCTATCTCGGCTACAACGAAGGCAGCCGCACGCCGACGGCCATCGAGCTTGGTTGCGCCGACCCGGACAACCCTTGCCGCCTGCCCAACGCCATGGCCGGCGACCCGCCCTTGAAACAGGTGGTGACGAAGACGTGGGAAGCGGGCGTGCGCGGCCAGTGGGGCGAGGTGGCGCGCTGGAGCGCCGGCCTGTTCCGTGCGGAAAACCACGACGATATCCTGTTCGTGGCCGACAACCAGGCCGGTTTCGGCTACTTCAAGAATTTCGGCAAGACGCGCCACCAGGGCGCCGAATTGGCGCTCGACGGCAAGGCGGGCGCGCTGGACTTCGGCGTCAACTACACGTGGCTGCAGGCAACGTACCAAAGCCGGGAAACCGTCAACGGCAGCGCCAACAGCAGCAGCGATGCCGAGGCGCCCGGCCTGGAAGGCAATATCGCCATCACGCCGGGCAACCGGATTCCGCTCACTCCGAGCCATATCCTGAAGGCGCACGTGGAGGTTCAGGGTGGACGCGACTGGACGGTGGGTCTGGCCATGACGGCCGTGTCGAGTTCCTATGCGCGCGGTAATGAAAACAATGCGCACCAGGCGGGCGGGCCAGCGTACCTGGGCGCGGGCAAGAGCGGCGGCTACGCCGTGGTCGAGCTCAATGGCAAATACCAGCTGACACGGCAACTGAGCGTGTTCGCCCAGGTCAACAACCTGTTCGACCGACACTATGCGACGGCAGCCCAGCTGGGCGCGACGGGTTTCGACGCCACCGGCAACTTTGCCGCCCGGCCGCTGCCGGCCGTGAACGGCGAGTATCCGATGGTCAACGCGACCTTCTATGCGGCCGGCGCCCCGCGCAGCGTGAATGTGGGCTTGCGCTACGTGTTTTAAGGGTGGATCTGTTCAATGACGCCGTTGCGCAGGGCAAGATGGACGAGGGCGGCGGGGCCGGGCACGTCGAGCTTTTCCTTGATGCAGGTCTGGTGGTTGGCTACCGTCTTGCTGCTCAGGTGCAGCAGGCGGGCGCAGTCGGCGGCGCTGCGGCCTTCGGCCAGCAGGCGGAAGATTTCGAATTCGCGCTGGCTCAGGCTGCTCAAGCGCTCCGCTTCCATGCGGGCCGTGCCGTGCAGCACGCCCGGCGCGCTGTGCGGATCCAGGTAGTGCCGGCCCGCGTGGGCGGCGCGCACGGCATCGACCAGGTGTTCCGGGTCGGCCTGCTTGCTGACGAAGCCGCAGGCGCCGCCATCGAGCGCGCGGGCGATCAGCTGCGGTGTGTCGTGCATGCTGAACACGAGCACGCGGGCGCCGGCGTCGCGGGCGATCAGCTTGCGCAGCAATTCCAGGCCGCCGATGCCGGGCATGGACAAATCCGTCACGCAGACGTCGGGCGCGTGTTCCAGATGCAAGCCATACGCCGTTTCGCCATTGCCCGCCTCGGCCACGACGGCGATGTCGCCACCCTGTTCCAGCAGGCGCCGGTAACCGGTGCGCACCACCGGGTGGTCGTCGACCAGCATCACGCGGATCGGAGTCATGGCCGCGTTCATGCCGCACCGGCCGCCAGCGGCATCGCCACTTCGATGCGCAAGCCGTTGCCCAGCGCGCTGATCCAGCGGATATGGCCGCGCAGGCCGGCCACGCGCTCGCGCATGCCCAGCATGCCGAAGCCATCTGCCGGCGTTTTGTCTGGATGCAAACCCTGGCCATTGTCTTCGATGGCCAGGTGCAGCAAGCCGTGCGCATCGGCACGTAATTCCACCGTGGCCCGGTCTGCGCCCGCGTGGCGCGCCACGTTCGTCAAGCCTTCCTGCACCAGGCGGTAGATGGCGGTGGCCGTGCTGTCGTCGAGGCTGGCGGGGATGGCGTGCGGCGCGAAATGGCAAGCGATGCCGTGCTGCTGGGCCCAGCTGTCGCACAGCGCCTGCAGGGCCGGCGCCAGGCCCAGGCTGTCGAGCACGGGCGGGCGCAGCCGGCGCAGCATGGTGCGCACCATCGCATGCAGCGCTTCCGACGAGCGGGCGATGCTGGCCGCGCACGCCTGCACGTTCGCCTGGTCGCCATCGCGCGCGCGCAGGATGTAGCTGGCGGCGGCGCGGATGGCCGTGCAGTCCTGTCCCACTTCATCGTGCAGCTCGCGCGCCAGCGCGCAGCGCTCCTCTTCCTGCGCGCGCAGCAGGCGCTGCGTGAGGGCGCGGTTTTGCGCCAGCAGCAGCGCCACCTGGCGCCCGCGCCGCACGGCAAAGCCGGCCAGGGCAAGCGCCAGCAGCAACAGGCTCAGGGCCAGTTCATCAAGTTGCCAGTGCTCATGGCGCCACAGCGCGTAGGTCAGCCGTTCGGCCAGGTCCAGCCTGGCGGCCAGCAGGAAAAAAGCCAGCGCCAGCGCGCAGCACACGAGGAGGCGCCGGGCCGGCCGCGTGCCAGAGCGGCCGTTGCCGGCCAGTTGGTAGTGTTCCATGATGCAGCTCCCTGTGCACGGTCGATTCTCTTGTTGTGCAAGCTTCATGCCATCGCGCAGGGGCTGTGGCTGGGCGCGCAGCGGCGAGAGACAAGTGTTCCAGGATGGAACAGGTGTACCGCGATGTGACGGGGGTGCCGGCGCGGTGGGCGCGGTTTTCGAGCTTATCTGAAGTCGCGCCGGCATGCTGGCGCACACGTCTGCGGTGTGAGGCATTGTTGTTCCAATGTAACGTTGAGATTCCTCAAGCTTTCATAGATAAAACAAAACAAAGTATCGCAGAGTTAGATAAAAAATAAATAAATGATATTAAAAATATGTTATTTGTTTTATGCGATTTGCTATATTTGTTGACACTTTTGTGAAAAAGCTGAAAGCGGGCGCCAGACCTGCCGACCTATCTATCCACAACAAACAAGGGAATAGAATGAATCGTCCATCACATGCGCGGGTATCGCCCGCCACTGCCCATCCGCCCGCTACCCGCGGTCGCGCCACCATCCTGGCCGCGCTGGCCACCTTGTCCGTGCTGGCCTCGGCGCCGGCCATGGCCGATATCCTGACCTTCGATAATTTGCGTCCCGACGTGTATGAAAGCGGCCAGACGCTCAATACGTCGAGCTACAACCTGCTGTTCCTGGCCGACCCGACCACGGCGGCCGGCGGCGGCGTCAGCGGCGTGGGCGCCATCCTCGATGGGCGCGCGGGTTCGTCGTGCGATATCGCCGCCTGTCCGCAGGGCGGCACCGGCAACTACCTGGCCATCCTCAACGATGGCGGCGTGAATTTCGCGCGTGCCGACCACCAGGCGTTCAGCCTGGCAGGTTTCGACTATTCCTTCATCGCGCCCGTATCCGGCTTGCCCAACATGCAGTGGGGCCAGCTGCAGCTGAGCGGCACCCTCAGCAATGGCCAGGTGGTCAGCACCTCGCTGGCGTTCCCGGGCCAGGGCAGCGATGGCAACTACCATTTCCAGAGCGCATCCCTGCTGGGCGGCTTCAGCAACTATGCGTTCACGGGCCTGACCTTCAACGCGTGTATCTTCAACGATACGGGCGCGTGCGGCAATTCCATCGATTTCCCCGCCTTTAACCAGGGCCAGTTTGCGCTCGACAATATCAACATCAGCGCCGTGCCGGAACCGTCGACCTATATGCTGCTGCTGGCCGGCCTAGGCGCCATCGGCATGCTGTCGCGCCGCCGCAGCGGCAAGTTCGCCGCGTTCACCGTGCAAGGAGCATGAGATGAAACTACGTCCCGTTTCACTCGCTATCCTCCTGCTGGCCGCCAGCCTGGCGCAAGCGGCGCAGGCGCAGGAACGCCGTTCCTACATCGTGCAGCTGGTCGACAAGCCGGCCGCCACCTATACGGGCCAGGTCGACGGCCTGGCCGCCACCAAGCCGGCCCCGGGCGCGCGCATCAACGTGGGCGCCGCCGATGTGCAGGCCTACCTGAGCTACCTCGACACCAAGCAGGCCGCCGTGGCCGGCACCGTCAGCGCGGCGGAAATCACGCACCAGTACAGCGTCGTCTTCAACGGCTTTTCCGCCTTGCTGACGGACGATGAAGTGCGGGCCCTGAAGAAAAACAGCGGCGTGGCCAGCATCAGCGCCGACTCCATCCTGCAGCTCGACACCAGCTACACGCCGACCTTCCTGGGCCTGCACAAGCCGGGCGGCCTGTGGGAACAACTGGGCGGCAAGACGCACGCGGGCGAAGACATCATCATCGGCATCGTCGACAGCGGCATCTGGCCCGAGAACACGGCCTTTGCCGACCGCCTCGACGAGAACGGCGTGCCCAGCCACAGCGGCAGCAACGTCGTGTACGGCGCGCCGCCGGCCAGCTGGCAGGGCACTTGCCAGACGGGCGAAGGTTTTAGCGCCGAGAATTGCAACAACAAACTGATCGGCGCACGCTACTACCGCGCCTCCACGGCGGCGCTGCACTGGACGGAATTCCGTTCGCCGCGCGATTCCGTCGCCGGCCTGACGGGGCACGGCGGCCATGGCACGCATACGGCGTCCACGGCCGGCGGCAACAATGGCGCCTTGGCCACCTCGAACGGCGTGTCGCTGGGCAAGGCATCGGGCATGGCACCGCGCGCGCGCATCGCCGCCTATAAAGTGTGCTGGACGGCCGCATCGACGGGCCGCAACGGTTGCGCCACTGCCGACAGCGTGGCCGCCATCGACCAGGCCGTCAAGGATGGCGTCAACGTCATCAACTTCTCCATCGGCCCGAACGCGGGCGGCGGCGCCTTCGACGAGCCGACGGAAGTCGCCTTCCTCGGTGCGGCCGCGGCCGGCGTGTTTGTCGCCACGTCCGGCGGCAATTCCGGTCCATCCACGCCGGCGCCCGACGTGCCGGCGCCCGTCTCGCACATCAGCCCGTGGCTGGCGACGGTCGCCAATTCCACCCACAACCGCCTGTACGCGGGCAATGTCATCCTCAGCAACGGCACCAGGCTGGAAGGCGCATCGAGCAATGCGAAGACGCCGACCCTGCCGCTGATCCGCTCGCGCGATGCGGGCCTGGCCGGCGTGCTGCCGACGGACCTCAATTTGCTGCGCTGCTTCGGCGGAGCCGATGCCACGTCCGCTTATCTGGACCCGGCGAAAGTGGCGGGCAAGATACTCGTGTGCGACCGTGGCGGCAACGTGCTGGTCAACAAGAGCGCGAATGCCAGGACGGCGGGCGCGGCGGGCGTGGTCATCGCCAACGTGGCTGGCGGCGCCAACACCATCATCAACCAGGCGCACACGCTGTCGACCGTGCACCTGGCGCAGGCGCAGGGCGACGCGCTGAAGGCTTTCATGGCGTCCAATCCGGACGGCACGGCGGCATTGGGCGAGATCCATACCATCCCCGACACGACGGTGCAGGCGCCGATCGTCAGCGACCGTTCCTCGCGCGGACCGAACGTGGCCAACGCGAACATCCTGAAACCGGATCTCTCGGCGCCCGGCACCAACATCCTCGCCGGCGTGACGGCCGACCTGACCCCGGCGCAGCGCGATGCCGTGGCGGCCGGTGGCGTGGCGCCAGTGGCCGAGTGGGATTTCTACTCCGGCACTTCGATGGCCAGCCCGCACGTGGCCGGCGTGGCGGCGCTGCTCAAGCAGCAGCATCCGGGCTGGTCGCCCGCCGCCATCAAGTCGGCGCTGATGACGACAGCCTTCAGCACCTATCCCGATGGCTTGAACGGTTCCGTGTCGTGGGATGCCACGGCGAAGAACTCGGGCCAGCTGCCATGGGGCCAGGGCGCCGGCCACATCGCGCCGAACAGCGCGGCCGATCCCGGCCTCGTGTACGACGTGTCGGAAATCGACTATGCGCGCTTCCTGTGCGGCCTGAACCTGAAGGTCTACAGTCCCGCCACGTGCCAGGCCGTCGGCACCATTCCTGCCTACAACCTGAACCTGGCGTCGCTGACGGCGGCCAACGTGCTGGGCACGCAAGTGCTGACGCGCACGGTGACCAACGTGGGCGCCAGCAGCGCCGTCTATAACGTCTCGGCCAGCCTGCCCGGCTACACGGTGGCGGTGACGCCAACGAGTCTGAGCCTGGCGCCGGGCGCCAAGGGCCAATACCAGGTCAAGCTGACGCGCACCACGGCGCCGGCCAATACCTGGACCTACGGCGCCCTGAGCTGGACGGATGGCACGCATACGGTGCGCAGCCCGCTGACGGCGCGCGGCACGTCGCTGGCCGCCATTCCGCTGGTCAGCAGCGAAGCGGCCACGGGCAGCAAGGTGCTGACCCTGGGCACGGGCTTCACGGGCGCGCTGGTCGGCGTCAAGTCGGGTCTCGTCGAAGCCGTGCGCCAGACGCGCACGATCGGCCAGGCGGTGACGGGCGCGGCATCGGCTGCCTGCAAGGCGGGCGGCGCGACGGGCGTGAACGTGCACAACGTGGTGGTCCCGGCCGGCACGCTGGCGGCGCGCTTTGCCACCTACGATACGGAAACGACGGGCGGCGCGAATACCGACATGGACATGGAGGTCTACAACGCCGCCAATGTGCTGGTCGGCAGCAGCGGCAATGAAAGTTCCAATGAGCAGGTGGAACTGCGCCTGCCCGCCGCCGGTACCTACAAGGTGTGCATGATCGGTTTTGCGCCGCAAAACGGCCAGGCCGACTACGCCTTGTCGTCGTGGGTGCTGGCGCCGGGCTTGAACAACGGCAGCTTCAAGGCGCTGATGCCGGGCACGGCCTTCATGGGCGGCACGGCGTCTGTTTCGCTGAGCTGGTCCAACCTGGCCGAAGGCAAGCGCCACCTAGGCGCCGTCGGCTACCAGGTAGCTGGCGTGGTGCAGGGCGTGACGGTGGTCGAGGTCAATACCAATGACCCCGTGCCGCTGTTCCAGAACGCGCGCGGCGCCAAGCCGGTGCTGGCTGAATAAACCGTTTCAGGTGTGAACGCAAGGCGTGCCTCCGGGCACGCCTTTTTTTTAACGGAGACCCCCGTTCGGGAGGAATAGCACTTGCATGGCGGTAACGCCCCCGGTATCTTGTCGGCTAGCCAAGGCTTTGTGGCCTGGCATTCTTGGGGAGTCGCGCGTGACCAGTTTCCGCACCAATACCGACCGCCTGCTGGAAGTGCGCCTGCAGGATGAAAAAGTGCTGGCGATTGCCGGCGCGATGGTCGCCTATACGGGCGCCATCAAATTTGAAAAGTCCCTGCTCGGCGGCGAGGGCCTCTTCGGCGCGCTCAAGCGCAAGGTGACGAACGAAGGCATGCAGGTGATGCAGGCTTCAGGCACGGGCACGGTGTTTTTCGCGCAGAATGCGGCCGAGATCACCGTCATGGCCCTGGCCGGCGAAAAGCTGACCATCGAAAGCAGCAGCCTGCTGGCCTACGACACGAGCCTGAAGACGGGCACCAGCTTTGCGGGCCTGCGCGGCGCCAGTTCGGGCCAGGGTCTGTTTTCCACCACCGTCGAAGGCAACGGCAACCTGGCCGTCATTTCGCGCGGCAACCTGATCATGCTGGAAGTGACGCCCGCGCATCCGCTGCGCGTGGACCCGGACGCTTTCGTCGGCTTCAAGGGCGACATCCGCCAGGAATTCGTTTTCGACGTCAACTGGCGCACGATGATCGGCCAGAGCTCGGGCGAATCGTACCAGCACAAATTCACAGGCCAGGGCGTGGTGTTCATCCAGCCCGCCGAACGTTAAGTTAGCGAGGACCCGCGATGCCTGTCTATCAGCAGATCAATGAAAAGATGCTTGAGGTCAAACTCGGCAATGAAGAAGTGTTCGCGCGCAAGGGCGCCATGGTGTCGTACCAGGGCGACGTGGCGTTCAGCCGCTCCTTCCTGGCCGGCCAGGGCGTGCAAAGCCTGGCCATGCGCGCCGTCACGAACGAAGGCTACGCCATGATGTCGGCGCGTGGCACGGGCAGCGTGTTTTACGCCCAGGGCGGCCTGTTCGTCACCATCGTCCCCGTGCGCGGCGAAACGTTTTACGTGGAAAGCGATTCCCTGCTGGCCTTCGATGCGCGCCTGACGGCCGGCACCATGTTCCTCGGCAACCAGGGCGGCGTGCAGGGCGTGGTGCGCGGCATGGCCTCGGGCCAGGGCTTGTTTACCACCACCTTGCAAGGCACGGGCGACGTGGCGATTTTGTCTGACGGCAACGCCATCGGCTTGCCCGTCACGCCGGACGTGCCCGTGTTTGTCGACCCGCAAGCGTATATCGGCCACACGGGGCAGCTGAGCTCGACCATCGTCACGGACCTGAACTGGAAAACTTTCGTCGGCCAGGCGTCCGGCGAATCCTACCAGGTGAAGTTCACGGGCCAGGGCACGGTCTACATCCAAGCGAGCGAAAGGTAAGCCATGACGATTTACACTCCCGATACCTTGCCGAAGAACGATAACCTGAACCGTTTTTCGTATGTCATCGACGTCAAGGAACAGATCTTCATTCGCAAGGGCAAGATGATCGCCTTCTATGGCGAGCTGCGCTTCGAAGCCATGGGCAGCAGCGTGCTCGATTTGATCGTGCGCAATGCCTTCAATGCGCCGAAATACGTGCACCACTTTGTCGTCGCGCAAGGGCAAGGCCAATTGATCCTGGGCGACAACGGCAACGACCTGGCCTGCTACGACCTGGACAACGCCAACATGACCATCCGGGCGAAAAACCTGCTGGGTTTTACGAAGGATGTGATTTGCCAGGAATCGACCTTGCCCGGCTACCTGACGATGATAGGCACCGGTAAAGTGATCGCCTCGTCGAACGGCCCCGTGCATTTCCTTGAATTGCCGTGCCGCGTGGACGAGCAGGCCGTGCTGGGCTGGGCCGATTGCCCCAGCCCCTCGTATCACTACGATTATGCCCACGTGCAGGGCTGGGCCTCGGCCGCCGGCGCGCTCACGGGCTTTACCCTGTCGGGCGAGGAAAAGCAGATCGACTTCACGGGCGCCGGCACGGTGCTGGTGCAATCGTCCGAGCTGGACGTGACGGGCAGCTCGGCCCTGGCCAACCTGCTGGCGCAATTGCCGATGCTGGGCAAGGAAGACCTGGGGACCTTGAGCCTTTCCGTCCAGCAGCAGATGAAGCAGGAACGTTAAGCTACTTGGCGGCCGCCCAGCCGGGCGGCCGTTTTTCCAGGAAGGCGGTGACGCCTTCGTCCGCATCCTCCTCCATCATATTGCTCGCCATTACGTCGCCCGCATACGCATACGCGTCGTCCAGCGGCAGCTGGCGCTGCCGGTAGAACATTTGTTTGCCGTAGCGGATGGCCGTCGGGCTTTTCGCCATGATCTGCTGTGCCAGGCGCGCCACAGCCTCGTCGAGCGCCGCATCGGCCACCGTTTCATTGATCAGGCCCCAGTCGGCGGCCGTGTCGGCATCGATGAAGCGGCCCGTCACCAGCATGTCGAAGGCCCGCTTGGGCGACACATTGCGCGACAGGGCGACCGATGGCGTGGCGCAGAACAGGCCCACGTTGATGCCGGAAACGGCAAAGCGGGCGGACGCACCCGCCACGGCCAGGTCGCAGCTGGCGACCAGCTGACAGCCGGCCGCCGTGGCGATGCCGTGCACGCGGGCAATCACGGGCACGGGCAAGGTTTGAATGGCTTGCATCACGCGCGAGCATTGCGCGAACAGGGTTTGATAATACGCAAGCTGGCGCGTGGCCTGCATCTGGCGCAAATCGTGGCCCGCGCAAAAAGCCTTGCCTTCGGCGGCCAGCACCACGCAGCGCACGTGCGGCTGTTGCGCGATCGTGTCGAACGCCTCTTGCAGCGCGGCCAGCATGGCTTCGGACAGGGCGTTGAATTGCAGGGGGCGGTTCAGCCGAAGGGTGACGAGGCCGCCCTCGTCCTCGCGCAGCACCAACGGCGCTTCGGTATCATGTGTTGCGGTCATGCGGTCTCCAGTAGCCTGATGGCCTTGTTGTTCTAGGAAATCTTATTTGGCGGCATTGACGCTGCCGATGCCGGCGACCGACTTGTGCACGATCTTCGGCTTGCCGTAGTAGGTCAGTTCGCCCATGCCGCGCACCACGGCGTTCAGTTCGCCCGAGGAATACACCTTGACGGAGCCGATGCCTTCGAAATTGACGTCGACGTTTTTCGCCAGCAAGGCTTTCGTATCGACTTCGCCCACGCCTTGCGCCTTCAGGCGCAGCCAGTCGACCTGGCCATCGGCGGCCAGGCGGCCCGCGCCCTTGTAGCTGATATCGACTCTTGGACCATTGAGCTTGGTGAGGATTTTTTCGCCCGCGCCTTCCGCGATCAGCTTGCGCAAGGTGGGCATGGTGATGATGACCCGCGGGTCGCCCTCGGTCTTCTTGATGTCCTTATCCTTCATGGAAATTTTCAGCTCGCCATCGACCACTTCCGTGATCACGCCGCTGAGGAATTTCTGGTCGCCGCGCAGCAGCAGGCTTTGCTCCTTGCCCGATTCCACTTCGATGCTGATGGGGCCGCGGATGTCGATGGCGTTGAAGGCGGCTACCGTGCGGGTTTGCTCGTCGGCATGCGCGAGGGTGGAGAGGCAGGCGAGGGACAGGACTGGCAACAGGAACAGAGGACGCATGGCGGTTTCCTTGAGTAGTTGATCAGTGTATTCTATTGTGCAACATCTCGATTGGGGAGAAATTTGCGACGAACGGCACAAATCGCGGTGCCGATGACACGGCGGCGCCGGCCAGCCGCGCGCCCGGCAAGGTGTCGTTGGTCTATGCTATGGCGTACCGCGTCCTGGAGAACAGATGAAAAATTACCACAAAGAAGATTATCCCGTCGCCGACATCCGGCGCTTCCTCGAACCGGGGCCGGTGGTGCTCGTCAGTTCAACGTGGCAGGGCGAAAGCGACGTCATGACCATGGCTTGGCACATGCTGATGGAATTCACGCCATCGTTGCTCGGCTGCTTCATTTCCGACGCGAACCACAGCTATGAAATGATCAAGCGCAGCATGGAATGCGTGATCAACCTGCCTACGGCCGACATGGTCGACCAGGTGGTCGCCATCGGCAATTGCAGCGGTGAAGACACGGACAAGTTCACGGCTTTCGGCCTCACGCCCCAGCCGGCCGACCTGGTGGGCGCGCCCCTGATCGCCGAATGCTACGCCAACTTCGAATGCAAGCTGGCCCAGGTGGCGGGCAACCCGAAGGGCGGCTTCTTCATCTTCGAGTGCGTGAAAGCCCACGTGGCCACCTCGCCCAAGCTGCCTGAAACGTTACATTACCGCGGCAACGGCGAGTTCATGGTGTCGGGCCGGACCATCAGCCGCAAGAGCTTGATGAAACCTGAAATATCGTAGGTCGGATTAGGTTCGATTAGGCGCAAGGCGCCGTAATCCGACACCACCGTTGGCCGATGATTAAATCACGCCCTGCGCCAGCATGGCATCGGCCACTTTCACGAAACCGGCAATATTGGCGCCATCGACATAGCTGACCGTGCCATCGGCGCGCGTGCCGTACTGCTTGCACGCGGCGTGGATGCCTTGCATGATCTGCAGCAAACGCGCATCGACTTCTTCGCGCGGCCAGGAAATTCGGGCCGCGTTCTGGCTCATTTCCAGGCCGGACGTGGCCACGCCGCCCGCATTGCTGGCCTTGCCCGGCGCGTACAGCACGCCGGCCGCTTCGAAGGCTTTCGCTGCCTCGATGGTGGTGGGCATGTTGGCGCCTTCGGCCACGCATTGCACGCCATTGGCGATCAAGGTGCGCGCATCGTCGATATGCAATTCATTCTGCGTGGCGCAGGGCAGGGCGATGTCGACCGGTACATGCCATGGCGATACGCCCGACTCGAAGCGCACGCCCGTGCGTGCGGCGTAGTCGCTGACCCTGCCATACAAATGGTTCTTGACCTCCATCAGGATGGCCAGCTTTTCCGGGGTAAAGCCTGCCTCGTCGATGACGGTGCCGCTCGAATCGGAGACGGTGATGACTTTCGCGCCCATGGCCATGGCCTTCTCGACCGCATACTGCGCCACGTTGCCCGAACCGGACACGGACACGCGCATGCCTTCGAACGAGCGGCCCCGCGTTTTCAGCATTTCCTGCGCAAAGTACACGGTGCCGTAGCCCGTCGCTTCCGGCCGCATCAGCGAGCCGCCGAAGCTGGCGCCCTTGCCCGTGAACACGCAGTCGGCGCGATTGCTGAGCTTTTTCATCATGCCGGCCATATAACCGACTTCGCGCCCGCCCACGCCGATGTCGCCGGCCGGCACGTCCGTGTCCGACCCCACGTGGCGGAACAGTTCGCTCACGAAGGCCTGGCAGAAGCGCATCACTTCACCCGGGCTTTTGCCCTTCGGATCGAAATCGGAGCCGCCCTTGCCGCCGCCCATCGGCAAGGTCGTCAGCGCATTCTTGAACGTCTGCTCGAAGGCGAGAAATTTCAGCACGGACAAGGTCACGGAAGGGTGGAAACGGATGCCGCCCTTGTACGGCCCGATGGCCATGCTGTGCTGGATGCGGTAGCCGCGATTGACTTGCACTTGCCCGTGATCATCGACCCACGACACGCGGAACATCACCACGCGCTCGGGCTCGATCAAGCGTTCCAGCAAGCCTTGTTCCGCATATTTCGGGTGCTGTTCCAGGAACGGCCACAAGCTCTCCATGACTTCGGTGACGGCTTGCAGAAACTCGGGTTGACCTGGATTGCGTGCGGCGACATGCTGGACATACTCGTGAGCAGATGCGTATTTCATCAGAATTCCATGGAGGTAATCGGTTATTTGGGCAACTATCATCGCAGATTTCGCACAAAAATGGTGCGGAAATTTGGTTTTGAGGGGTTTCTGCTACATTGTGGGGATTTTTTGGGGAGTGGGGCCGATGCTAGCCGTAAACGACAACGCCAGCCCGAAGGCTGGCGTTGTCGTCATTCTTGCGTGCCTGGCTCGTCAAGCCAGGACAGCGATCACCCCGCCATGCCGCGCAGGATCAAGCCCGTGATGTAGGCGCCGTAGGTGCCCAGCGCGTAGCCGAGCACGGCCAGCAGCACGCCCACGGGAGCCAGGGCCGGGTGGAAGGCGCTGGCGATGACGGGAGCAGAGGCGGCGCCGCCGATGTTCGCCTGCGATCCCACGGCCATGAAGAACAGAGGGGCGCGGATCAGCTTGGCGACGAGCAGCATCAGGCCGCCATGCACGGCGATCCAGATCAGGCCCAGCAGGAACAAAAATGGCTTGTCGAGCAGGGCGCCCAGGTCCATGTGCATGCCGATGGTGGCCACCAGCACGTACAGCATGGCCGAGCCAATGGTCGAGGCGCCCGCGCCTTCCAGGCTGCGCGCCTTGGTAAAACTGAGCAGCAGGCCGAAGGTGGTGGCGAGCACGACGATCCAGAAGAAGTTCGACGTCAGGCTGTAATCCTGCAAGCGCCATGCGGCGGGCAGGGTGTTGATCCAGCTGATGATGGGGCCGGCCAGGAAATGCGACAGGCCCGTCACGCCCAGGCCCACGCCGAGGATGATCATGATGTCGGTCAGGTTGGCGATGCGCGCGTGCTGCGTGCGGTAGCTTTCGATGCTGTCCTTGAGCGCATTGATGGCCGTCAAATCGGCACCGGTCCAGCGGTCGAAGGCGCCCGCGCGGCCGGCCAGGAACAGCAGCACGGCCGTCCAGACGTTGGCCACCAGCACGTCGACGGCGACGAACTGGCCAAACAGGGTGGCGTCCACTTCAAACACTTCCTTCATGGCCGCCTGGTTGGCGCCGCCGCCTATCCACGAGCCGGCCACGGTGGTCATGCCGCGCCAGGTGTCGCCGGCCACCGTTTCCGGGTGGATCAAACGCAAGGCTTCGAACGAGACGAGGGCGCCCAGCATGACGCCCAGGGTGCCCGTCAAAAACATGATGATGGCCTTGGGGCCGAGGCGGATGATGCCGCCGAAGTCGATGGCCACGCACAGCAGGACCAGCGCGCTGGGCAGCAGATAGTCGCGCGCCACGGCGTACAGGCCGGACGCGTTGCCGTCGATGATGCCGAACGTGTTGAGCAACGCCGGGATCAAGTAGCACATCAGCAGGGAAGGGATATACGTGTAGAACTTTTTCCAGAAGCCGTCTGGGCGGGAAGCGCTCCAGAAGACGGCTCCCAGGGTCATGGCGAGCAGGCCGAGGACGACGGCGTCATTGGTGATCAGGGCGGGTGTGGCAGGTGGCATCGGGGATTCCGGTGAACGTGTCAGGGACGCACGGGATGCCGATAAGGCCCCCGGGCGCGGGTGGCCGTATCGTATAGCAATGTTGAAGCCTAAACAAATTATTTAGGCCGTGCCAGTGGAAATTTTTCTTGTCAAATCAAACACTTGTGGACTGCTTCGCCACACTGTACGCCAGACTGGCGGTTACAAATAGCGCGCCAGCAATGCCTTGTCGAGAGCGCCGTCGAGCTCGATGCGCACGAAGTGGCCGCTGCCAGGCGCCACCTGGATCTCGCTGCCGTCATCGCTGAGCATGCGGGTAATGGTGAAATCGCGGTTGCCGCCCGAATGCACGGCCTCGATGCGGTCGCCCACGGCGAAGCGGTTTTTCACTTCCACCCTGGCCCAGCCGTCCGCCACGCCCAGCACGTCGCCCACGTACTGGCTGCGATCCGCCTCGGACGCGCCGCGCATGTAGTTCTGGTGCGCCTGGGTATGGTGGCGCTGGTAAAAACCGTCCGTGTAGCCGCGGTTGGCCAGGCCTTGCAGCTGGCCCAGGAGGCCAATGTCGAAAGGGCGGCCCGCGACGGCGTCATCGATGGCCTGGCGGTAGACTTGCGCCGTGCGCGCCGCGTAGTACAGCGACTTCGTGCGGCCCTCGACCTTGAGCGAATCGACGCCGATTTTCACCAGGCGCTCGATATGCTCGACGGCGCGCAAGTCCTTCGAATTCATGATGTAGGTGCCGTGCTCGTCTTCGAGTATCGGCATCAGCTGGCCCGGGCGCTGTGCTTCTTCAATCAGATAGGGCTGGTCGGCCAGCGGGTGGCGTGGCTGCTGGTGCAGGGCGGAAAACGCATTGTTGTCGGCCTCGGCCAGCGCCTGGTGAAATTCCAGCGGCACCACCTGCATGCCGCCCAGGTCGCCGCTGGCGTCTTCGGACGCATTTTTCACCTTGTAATCCCAGCGGCAGGAATTCGTGCACGTGCCCTGGTTCGGGTCGCGGTGGTTGAAATAGCCGGACAGCAGGCAGCGGCCCGAATAGGCGATGCACAGGGCGCCGTGGACGAATACCTCGAGCTCCATTTCCGGGCAGCGCTGGCGGATTTCCTCGATCTCGTCGAGCGACAGTTCGCGCGACAAAATCACGCGCGTCAAGCCCATGCGGTGCCAGAATTTGACGTCGGCCCAGTTGACGGCATTCGCCTGCACCGACAGGTGCACGGGGACGTCCGGCCACTTGTCGCGCACCATCATGATCAGGCCCGGGTCGGCCATGATCAGCGCGTCGGGGCGCATGGCGATCACCGGTTCCATGTCGCGCAAATACGTTTTCAGCTTGGCGTTGTGGGCGAAGATATTGCTGGCGACAAAGAACTGCTTGCCTCGCGCATGGGCGCCATCGATGCCCTCCTGCAAGGCTTGCAAGGTCGAAAAATCGTTATTGCGCACGCGCAAGCTGTAGCGCGGCTGGCCCGCGTAGACGGCGTCGGCGCCATAGTCGAAGGCGGCATGCATCTTGGCCAGGGAGCCGGCAGGCAGGAGGAGTTCGGGAGCGTGGCGCATGGAGGATGGGCAAAGCCGGCGATCTTATTCTGGCTGGCCGCATATTGCATTGCCTTGGGTCAAGGGATTGATATCCGCTGCCGGGATGCTCAGGCGTAAAGCGTGCAAGCCTGTGTGTCCCTGGTGCCGCTCGTGCCGGGCTTGCGCTGGCAGAAACCGGCGCAAGCCCTGGCAGGCTAGTGCGCATGCGCGGTCCCGCTGTTGCCGGCCTGTCCCGTCATGGGCAGGTGTTCGGGCGGCATGCCGTCCTTGAACAGTTGACGCAATTGCTGGCGCAGTTCCGGCGTGTCATGGTGATGGTGTACCGAGACCGCGTGCTCCACGGCAATACCCAATAGCTCTTCCTCGCTGTCGGCCGAGATGGCCACCGAGCAATGCGTGTCGCTTGGGAATTCCCGGCAATCGATGAATTTGCGCGTCATGATCGACTCCTTTCCGAAAGGAGCGGGCACAGCACCCGCTCAATTCAGTATAGGCCGCAATCCGGCTCAGGCTGCGCGGCTGTTGATATCGGCCCCGTGCGCCTGCAAGTGTGTTGGCTGCGCCGCAGCGGGCGCAAAATCGTCGACCTGTATCAAGCCGTCAACCAGGCGCGCATAGTCGAGCAAGGTGTTGTGCTCCTGGCAGCTGACCGAGCCCGCCGCCTTGGCTGCGGCCAGCCACTGCTGCATGGCGGACAGGCTTTGCGGCAGGTGCCGCAGGGCCGCGCCTTCGGGCGTGTCCTTCAGGCGTTTTTCGATGTGCAGGATGTCGGGCAGCAGGGCCAGGGCCCGCTCGGCGCAGGCCACGGGGTCGCCGCCTTGGCTATCCTCGATGGCCACATAACTGTCGGCCAGCAGGCGTTCGCGGTCGGCGCCCGGCGTTTGCAGGGCCAGCGCCACCTCGCTGCCCAGTTCATCGGAAGGCGGACGATGGGGCAGGCCAAATGGGAACAGCAAGGTGCGCAGCAGCACGGCCAGCACGCGAGCGGGAAAATTGTCGAGCACACCCGTCAAGCCTTGCTGCGCCTTGACGAGCGCATCTTGCAGCGACCAGTGCACATAGGGCAGGTCGGCCTCGGGACGGCCATCATCCTCGTAGCGCTTCAGCACGGACGACGCCAAGTACAGCTGCGCCAGCACGTCGCCCAAGCGGGCGGACAGCCGCTCGCGGCGCTTGAGTTCGCCACCGAGCACGAACATCGACATATCCGTCATGACGGCAAACGCCGTCGACAGCCGCGTCAGGGCGCGGTAGTAGGGCATCAGTACAGGTGCGCCGGCATCGGGCACGGCCGCCAGGCGCGCGCCGCCCAGTCCGTACCACAAGCCCCTGGCCAGGTTGCCCAGCACAAAGCCGACATGGCCAAAGAAGGCCGCATCGAAATCGTGCAAGGCCTTGCGGCCGTCGCTTTCGCTGACGGCGGCCATTTCTCTGAGCACATACGGATGCGCGCGGATGGCGCCCTGGCCGAAGATGATCAGGCTGCGCGTGAGGATGTTGGCCCCTTCGACCGTGATGGCGATGGGGATTTGCTGGTAGGCGCTGGCGAGGAAATTGTTGGGGCCGATGCAGATGCCCTTGCCGCCGAGAATGTCCATGCCGTCGTTGACGAGCGCGCGGCCCCGTTCCGTGACGTGGTATTTGACGATGGCGGAAATGACGGCCGGCTTTTCGCCCAGGTCGACGGCGTGCGCGGCCAAGGTGCGCGCCGCATCCATCAGGTACAGGTTGGCGCCCATGCGGGCCAGCGCTTCCTGCACCCCCTCGAATTTGCCGATCGGCATGTTGAACTGGCGCCGCACGGCCGCATACGCACCGGTGCCGCGCACGGCCATCTTGCCCATGCCCACGCTGGACGAGGGCAGCGAAATGGCGCGCCCGGCCGCCAGGCACTCCATCAGCATGCGCCATCCCTTGCCCACCTGCGCCTGGCCGCCGATGACCCAGTCGATGGGAATGAACACATCGTTGCCCGACGTGGGGCCGTTCTGGAAGGCGGCGTTCAATGGGTGATGGCGGCGGCCGATCACGACGCCGTCGTGGCAGGCGGGGATCAGGGCGCAAGTGATCCCCGGCGCATCGTTGCTGGACAGCAGATGCTCGGGGTCGCTGGTCTGGAATGCCAGCCCCAGCAAGGTCGCCACAGGCGCCAGGGTGATGTAGCGCTTGTTCCACGTGAGGCGGAAACCGAGGGTAGCGCGGCCCTCATGCATGCCCATGCAGACCACGCCCAGGTCGGGAATGGCGGCCGCATCGGAACCCGCGTACGGGCTGGTCAGCGCAAAGCAGGGAATCTCGGTGCCGTTGGCCAATCGCGGCAGATAATGGTTTTTCTGTTCTTCGGTGCCGTAGTGCAGCAGCAGTTCGGCCGGCCCCAGCGAATTGGGCACCATCACGGTCACGGCCAGCGCCGAGCAGCGGCTCGACAGCTTCATGACAACTTGCGAATGCATGTAGGCGGAGAATTGCTTGCCGCCATATTGCTTGGGGATAATCATGCCGAGGAAACCTTGCGCCTTCATGTAGTCCCAGGCCTGGCGCGGCAAATCCTGTGTCTGCTGCGTTTCCCAGTCGTTGACCAGTTCGCACAGCCGCTCGACGTCGTGATCGAGAAAGTGGCGCTCTTCGGCCGTGAGCGAGGCGCGTCCATAGCTCAGCAGCTTGGGCCAGTCGGGCTTGCCGGAAAACAGGTCCGCATCCCACCACGTGGTACCGGCTTCGAGCGCGTCGCGCTCCGTGTCGGACATCGTCGGCAAAATGCGCTTGAACAGGGCCAGCAGGTGTGGGGTAATCAGGGCGCGGCGCACGGGGCCGGGCGCGAACAGTACAACCAGGCCCAGCAGGGCCACCACCAGTATGATCGTCAGCATGCGATATCTCCCTGTGTAATGACAACAGGATAGGCCGAGATGGCGAATGTTACTGTGCGGTACAGCGCATACGCACAACGCCAACCGCAGGGGTTGGCGTTGTGGTGTCAGGCGTAAAGCGTATTAGCGTTGTGGAACGACAATCACCGTGTCGCCCGTCTTGCCTTTGGCGCCGTCGTCGCCCTTGGCACCATCGTTGCCTTGTGCTCCAGTGGCGCCCTTGGCGCCGTCATATCCGGCGGCACCGCTGTCGCCGGTCTGTCCCGTGGCGCCGGTGGCACCGGTCGCGCCGGCAGGGGCTTCAGCGCCCGTGGCACCCGTCGCGCCGGCAGGACCAGGCGCGCCGGCAGGGCCGGGAACGACTTGTATGACGGTGGGTGCGGGTGGTGCTTCGCGCTGGCAAGCCGTCAGGGCAAGGGTAGAGGCGAGCGCGAGCAATATCAGGGTAGTTTTCATGATGCATCCTTTGGCAGTGTGCCGTAATGTACGGAACGGCTCGACGGCGTCGGGCGCGAGTTTCGCATGGCGGTGTAGCGGGGAGAACTGGCCAGGTGGCCGTTGCGCCGTGTCGCGCAGGGCGCTGGCGGCGGGAAGGGTGTGTGGTCTGCCTGCAGCATGGGCTCTTGGGCTGCTGCAGTCCGTTCGTTTGCGTACACAGCGGTGGGGCAGGGGAGGTTTTGTGCAAAGGAAAACAAAAAAGCCAACCCGAAGGTTGGCTTTTTGCTATGTACTGCTGAATTCTTGGTGGCCCGGGGCGGAATCGAACCACCGACACAAGGATTTTCAATCCTCTGCTCTACCGACTGAGCTACCAGGCCAAGGCGGCGAATTATAGCAGAAAGACTTTCTACCTGACCAGAGCTAGCTGTGTTCAAATGCAACAGATGGCCAAAACATGGTGTTTTGGCATCCTTGTACGACCCGAAGGGATGTGGCGATGCAGCGACGTATTGGAGTGCAGGGCCTGGCGGTGGCGGGCTTGTTCAGTTTGTTTTGCGGTGCGGCGCGGGCCGACGGGCTGGCCGATCTGAATGCGGCGCTGGCCCGATTGCAGGGCCAGATGCCGATCAAGGCGCAGGTCGAATCGAAAAGCTGGCGCCGCGAGGGCGAGGGCAAGGCGGCGGAAGAGGATAGCGGCCAGGCCACGGTCACCGTCGAAGGCGGGCCGGCGGGCTTGCAAGTGCTCTACGGCAAGGACTTGCTGGCGAAAGTGGAGGCCGAGCAGCGCGCCAGGGTGAAGGATCCGAAGGTGAAGACGCCGATCGGCTTTGCGCTGGGAGAAATGAAGGCGACGGAGCTGCGCTCCATGGTGTCGGCGGCGGATGCCCTGTCGCGCGAGATCGAGGAAGCCGTGTTCAGCAGTGAAAAGATGGATAGCTACAAGGGCAAGCCGGCGCGTCTGCTCAGCTTTACTTTATCGCTCGACAAGGTGCCTGAGAAAGACCGCAAGTATGTGAAGAAGTTCGAAGGCGGCATCGAGGTGTGGATCGCCGCGGACGGCACGCCGCTGGCCAGCCATTTCCACTTTGACGTGAGCGGGCGCGCCTTTGTCGTCGTCAGCTTTACGCAAAAGTCGGACGAGACGCGCCAGTATGGCGTCAGCGGCGACCATTTATTGTTGCTGCGCAAGGAGAGCAAGAACACCACCTCGGGCGCGGGCGAGAGGGTGGAGAGCAAGATCGTCAAGACCCTGCAATTGCAGTCCTGACGTGTTGCCGACACAAGCGCTTACATGGCGGCGTAGCTTCCCATCGCGCTCTTTTGCAGCACGCAGCGTCCCGCTTCGCAGGTGGCGCCCGGGTCCGTGACGATGGAGCAGGTCGACATCATGCCGTCCGCTTGCTGCTGCTTGCGGCTGGCCTCGGCTTGCGCCTGGGCCAGTGCCTTGAGTTTCTTGCCGTCATTGCCCTTGCTGGACCAGGCCAGGTAGCGCTCGGGGCCGCCGCAAGCCTTGGCGCCGATGGCGATGGTTTGGCATTGCTGGGTGGAATCGCAGGCGGCGGGGCCCACTTCCGCCTGGATTTGCGCCAGCAAGCCGGCATTGCCGGGGGCGGGCGGCGCATCATCTTGCGTGGGGGCGCTGCCGCAGGCGCTGGCGGCCAGCAGCAGGAAGCTGGCGCACGTGGCGCGCAACAGGGCGGGGTAGGTAGGCGTTTTCATGCCTTCATCATGTGCCACGCTTGCGTAAATGGCAAGCGCGATTCGCACTTGGCCAGAACCTTGATCCCGGTCATTTCCATTGTCAACCCGTCAAAGTTAATATAAATCAACATCCAATCAGCGATGTACGGGTGGCGACCGGGCCGGCGCGCTGCATTCCCGCGCCGGCGCGCGCCGCCGATTCGGGAATGTTTCCAGGAGTTAGACTATGCGCAGCACCATGTCCCCCTTTCTCTTCATCGCCAGCCTCGCTCTCAGTGGCGCGTTGCACGCCGCCAGCAAGGAGCCGATCCAGCCCATCACTGCCGCCAAGGTGGCCAATCCAGCGATGGTCGAGCTGGGCAAGAAACTGTTTTTCGACCCGCGCCTGTCGCGCTCGGGCTTTATTTCCTGCAACAGCTGCCATAACCTGAGCATGGGCGGCACGGACAATATCAAGACCTCGATCGGCCATAACTGGCAGCGCGGGCCTATCAATTCGCCCACCGTGCTCAATGCCAGCATGAACGTGGCGCAATTCTGGGATGGCCGCGCCAAGGATTTGCAGGAGCAGGCGGGCGGCCCCATCGCCAATCCCGGCGAGATGGCTTTTACGCACGAGCTGGCAATCGACGTGCTTGCCTCGATACCCGCCTACCGCGCGGAATTCAGGCAAGTGTTTGGCCAGGACAAGCTGACTATCGAGCAAGTCACGCGCGCCATCGCCGCCTTCGAGGAAGTGCTGGTGACGCCCGGTTCGCGTTTCGACCAGTGGCTGTCGGGCAAGAAAAGCGCGCTGACGAAAGACGAGCTGGCCGGCTACCAGCTGTTCAAATCGAGCGGCTGCATCGCCTGCCATAACGGCCCCGCCGTGGGCGGCAATACCTTCCAGAAGATGGGCGTGGTGGAACCGTATAAAACGGCGATGACGGCAGAAGGGCGCTCGGCCGTGACGGGCAAGGATGCGGACCGCTTCAACTTCAAGGTGCCGACCTTGCGCAACGTGGAGCTGACGTATCCGTACTTCCACGATGGCGAAGCGGCGACCCTGACGCAGGCCGTCGACGTGATGGGCCGCTTGCAGCTGGGCCGCACGTTTACGCCCGACGAAAACGCCAAGCTGGTGGCCTTCCTGAAAACCCTGACGGGCAAGCAGCCGCACATGGTGCTGCCGATCTTGCCGCCATCAAGCGACACGACGCCGCGGCCGGTGCCGTTTGACTGAGTGGGTGTGGTGTCGGATTACGCCCTTGCGGGCTAATCCGACCTACTCTCTCGGCGTAGGTCGGATTAGCGGCGTCACGCCGCGTAATCCGACATTCTGATATCGCTTACTTCAACGTACGCTGGAACAGCTGATAAATCCGGCGGTACTCGTCATACCACGCTTCCGGCTGCACGAAGCCGTGGCGCTCCATCGGGTAGCTGGCCATTTCCCAGTTGTCCTTTTTCAACTCGATCAGGCGCTGCGACAGGCGCACGGAGTCCTGGTAAAACACGTTGTCGTCGATCATGCCGTGGGCGATCAGCAGGTTGCCCGTCAGCTTGTCCGCGTACTCGATCGGCGACGAAATCTTGTACGCTTGCGGATCGATGTCCGGCGTGTTCAGGATATTCGCCGTGTACTCGTGGTTGTAGGTCGTCCAGTCCGTCACGGGACGCAGGGCGGCGCCCGACTTGAAGATGTCCGGCGCGCGCATCAGGGCCATCAGGCTCATGAAACCGCCATAGCTGCCGCCATAGATGCCCACGTTCCGGATGTCGCCCTGGTGCTGTGCTGCCAGCCAGTTTGCGCCATCGACAAAATCTTCCAGTTCCGGGTGGCCCATCTGGCGGTAGATGGCCGTGCGCCAGGCGCTGCCGTAGCCGAGCGAGGCGCGGTAGTCGACGTCGAGCACGATATAGCCTTGCTCGACCAGCAGGTTGTGGAACATCTGTTCGCGGAAGTAGACGGGATAGCGCTCGGTCACATTCTGCAGGTAGCCGGCGCCGTGCGCGAACATGACGACAGGATAGCGCTTGCCCGCTTCCAGCTGCTTTGGCCGGTACAGCTTGGCCCAGATCGGTGCCGCGCCATGCGTGGACGGCACTTGCACCAGTTCCGGCATGACCCAGTTGCGCGCCTTGAAGGCGTCGCTGCGCGTATCGGTGAGGATAGTCGCCTTGCCGCCGGCAACGGAAATCGTGGCCAGCTGGGCCGGCATATAGCTGGTGGAATAGCGCAGCAGCAGTTTGCCGTTGTCGGGCGACAGGCCGAAGTTTTCCACGCCTTTCAAACTGGTGACTTCGCGCGCGCCGCCATCCTTGGCCGTGCTGGCGCACACTTCATACGTGCCTGGCGCCTGCCGGTTGCACATGAAATAGGCATTTTTGCCGTCGCGGCTCCATTCGACGGCGCTCACTTCCCACTGGCCGCTGGTCAAGGCGCGTGCCGGGGCCGCGCCCGTTTTCGTGTACAGGTGGGCGTAGCCGCTTTCCTCGGACAGATACCACAAGGTGGCGTTGTCTGGCAGCCAGCCGAATTCCTCGGCGCGGCGGTTGACCCAGGCCGTATCGCTGATGCGGTGCACGGGCACGAGGGCGCCGTTGGCCAGGTCGACGTTGGCGAGCCAGCCGTCCTTGTTATCGATGGCGCGGATGCGCACGGCGGCCTTGCTGCCGTCATCGGTCCAGGCGATGCCGTCGCGCTGGGCATCGATGCGCACGGCGCGGTTGCCTTTCAGGGGCGGCAGCTTCTGTTCGGCGCGCAGGGAGGCCAACGGATCGGTGGCGATGCCGGGCAGGCTGTCAAAGGCGATCTCGCGCACCTGGCCCGTGCGCAGGTCCGCCAGTTTCAGGCTTTGCGCAATCGGCATGTTGCGGCCCACGCGCGTGCGCTCGTCGTCCGCTTCCGGGTAGCCCGTTTCCGTGACGTAGCGGGCCAGTTTGCCCAGCTTGCCTTTTTCGGCGGCCTTGTCTTGCGTGACGAACAGCAGCCAGCGGCCGTCCGGCGACAGGGCGCTGCCGGAAATCGTCACTTTCTCGCCCAGGTAGATCGGTTCCGGCGCGCGCGTGGCGTCCAGGCGGCGCTCTTCGTGGCGGCGTTCGCGGCTCGCGTCGCGGTCTTCCTTCTGGCGCGCCAGGTTGACGATCAGGCGCAGTTGCAGCTCGCGCAGGGCGTCCGCTTCCGGCTTGGCGTCCGGGTCCTTGGCCGCGCGCAGCAGGGCGACGGGGGCGCTCAGGCGATCGAGACGGTTCCAGCTGAACCAGTCGGTGCCGCTGCGGTACTGCACGGCGCCGCCATCGGCGGAATATTGCGGGTCGCTGATGGCCGTCACGCCGCGCGTAATCTGCGTCAGGGCGCCGTTTTTCAGGTCGCGCTCGAACAGGTCGCCGTTGCGCAGCAGGATGGCGCGCGTGCCGGCCCGGTTGACGACCATCTGCTGGCCATCGAGATTGGCCAGCTGCGCATCGTCGACCTTCTTGCCGCTATTGAGCTTGGCATTCGCGCCTGGAGATTGAAACGTGTCGCGCAGGGGCGAGCCGAGGCGTTTTTGCTTGTAGTAGAGCTGGCCATTCCAGCCCCACCATGCCGCTTCGACGGGTGTGCCGATCCAGTCGGGATCGGCCATGGCCTGGTCCAAGGTGATCGGCGTGGGCGCAGTGGAGGTGGAGGAAGGGGCCGCATGCGCGGCGGGCAGCAAAGAGAGCAGCAGGAGCGGCAGCAGGGGAAGAACCAGACGCATCGGGGATCGCTTTAATCAAAGGGGATGGTGAAGGTACAGGCTATGAGGCCGGTATTCTAGCGGAGGAGTTGCGTGCAGGAAATGTCGGAAAGCTAAGCTTGACGCCCGGCCAGCCAGGCGAGAAAGTCGGCGAGCGGCATCGGCCGCGCATACAGGAAGCCCTGCAAGCCGTCGCAATCGTGGGCGATGAGGAAGTCGGCTTGCTCCTGCGTTTCCACGCCTTCGGCCACGACGCGCAAGCCCAGGTGGCGCGCCATGGCCAGTATCGCCTGCACGATGGCCGTGTCGCGCGCATCGTGCGGCGTGTCGTCGATGAAGCGCTTGTCGATTTTGAGTTCGTACAGCGGCATCGAGGTCAGGTAGGCGAGGCTGGAATAGCCGGTGCCGAAATCGTCGATGGAAAAGCGGATGCCCAGTTCCGCCAGTTCGCGCATGCGCGCCAGCGAGGCATCGCGCTGGTCGATCAGCAAACCCTCCGTCAATTCCAGGATCAGGGCGCCGGCCGGCGTGCCGTGTTCGGCCAGCGCCGCCTGCACGCGGGAAGCGAAATCGGGCTGGCGGAACTGGGCCGGGCTGACGTTCACGGACAGGGCGACGGGCGATCCCGCCTGCGCCAGCACCCTGGCGGCGCGGCACGCTTCGCGCAGGGCCCAGTGGCCCAGCTTGACGATCAGTCCCGATTCTTCGGCGATGGGAATGAAGATATCCGGCGCGATGTACGTGCCGTCCGCCTGCGGCCAGCGCATCAGCAATTCGGCGCCCGTGACCCGGCCGTGACGGTCGACCTGCGGCTGCACGTGCATGCATAAAACATGGTCATCGAGGGCGCGCGCCAGCGCCCGTTCCAGGGTCAGCCGGCGCTCCACGCCCGCCTGCATGGCCGCTTCAAAGAAGGCGATGCCGTTGCGCCCTTCCGCCTTGGCGCGATACATGGCGATGTCCGCTTCGCGCAGCAGGTCGTGCGCCTGCTGCTCCATTTTCGGCAGCAGGGTCACGCCGATGCTGGCGCTGCAATGATAGGACTGCGCGCCGATCTCGAAGTCGCGCGCGATGGCGGCGCGGATTTTCTCGGCCACCTGGGCTGCTGCGCGCGCGGCGCTGTCCAGGTCATCGGCCAGGTGCGCCAGCAGCACGACGAATTCATCGCCGCCGATGCGCGCCACTGTGTCGGCCTTGCGCATCAGCTGCGCCAGCCGTTCGCCGGCCAGGCGCAGCAGCGCGTCGCCCGTGGCGTGGCCGCGCGCGTCGTTGATGTGCTTGAAGTGGTCGAGGTCGATGAACATCAGCGCGCTGATGGTATGGTTGCGCGGCGCGGCGGCCAGCAAGTGGCCGATGCGGTCCATCAGCAGGCGCCGGTTGGGCAGGCCCGTCAGCACGTCATAGAAGGCCAGGCGGTGGATGTCCGCTTCCGATTTCTTGCGCTCGTCGATTTCGCGCTCGACGGCCACCCAGTGCGTCTGCCTGCCGTCCGCATCCGTGAACGGCACCAGTTCCGCTTCGACCCAGTAGGCCTTGCCGGCCTTGTTGTAATTCAGCAATTCCGCCCGTGCCGGCTGGGCGCGGGCCATGGCGGCGGCGACGCGCGCCAGTTCGTCCGCATCGGTGGCGGGGCCTTGCTGGAACAGCAGGCTGCGGCCCAGCACCTCGGCGCGCGCATAGCCGCTGCTGCGCTCGAAGGCGTCGTTGACGAAGATGATGCGCGTGGCCGGCACCGCATCCGTGCCGAGCGAGGTAGCGGCCACTTCGGCGATCATCACCATGTCGTTCAGGCGGGCCAGCGCCGTGGCCGTCAGGCGCAGATCGGCGTTCAGCTGCGACAGGGCCTGGCTGCTGCGCTCCAGGTGGCGCAGCAGGAAGGCGCACGACAGGGTCAGCACGGCGGCGATGAACAGGAAGTTCAGGGCCACGATCAGCGCGCGCAGCACGGGCGAATCGGGCACGCCGCGCAATTGCAGTTCCACGTCGGGATGCAGGCCGAGCAGGAAGATGGTCAGCGATGTCAGCGCCAGGGTGGACAAGGCTGGCCGCATGCCCAGCAGCAGGGCCGCCAGCACGGGCATGAGCATCATGTAGATCTGGCTGACGGGGCCGATTTTCATCAGCAGGCCCACGCCCACCAAATAGGCGACGATGAGGAATTGCCACACGCGCCAGCGGTAGGGCATGGCGCGCAGATGCCAGATGAGGCCGATCCAGCCGATGGCCAGCAAGTCGAGGGCTACTATGGACCAGATAGCTTCGCGCGCGGCCAGCAGGGCGCTGGGAATGGCAGTGACGATGCCCAGCAGCAGCACCGCCTGCAGCAGGCGCGCAAAAATCTGTCCGCGCCAGTGCGCGAGGTCGTTTGACGCGGCCACGCTGCCGTCCTTTCCCCAGGGAGCTCTGCTGCCGAGCTGAGCAGTATGGTAAAAATATTACGCGGTATCTTTCAGCATGTCATCTTGATCATTCGGCATGATTGACGGCGCGACCACAAGGCGCACCGGGCTTCCTAGTCCGTTTGCGCCGTGGGCCAGTAGTGGCTATCGGGCGTATCGCGCGCGCCGAAGATGGCCTGGCCGACGCGCACGACGGTGGCGCCTTCTTCAATGGCGATTTCATAATCGCCGGACATGCCCATCGACAGCTCATCGAGGCTGATGCCATCGGGGACGTCCTGGCGCAGCCGGTCGCGCAATTCGCGCAGCAGCACGAAGCAGCGGCGCACGCGCACCGCTTCCGCCGACAACAGGGCCAAGGTCATGAGCCCGCGCACCCGCAGCGAAGGGAAGGCGTGCAGCTGGCGCAGGAAAGCGGCCACCTCGTCCGGCGGCAAGCCGTACTTGCTGGCTTCTCCCGAGGTGTTTACTTGCACGAACACATCGAGCCCGCGCCCTTCCGCTTGCAGGCGCCGTTCCAGCGCCTCGGCCACGCGCAGGCTGTCGAGTGCCTGGAATTCGCTGGCAAAGCGCGCCACCAGCTTGGCCTTGTTGGTCTGCAAATGGCCGATCACCGACCATTGCAGGTCGGCCAGATCCCCCATCGCTTCCCATTTGCGGCCCGCTTCCTGCGGCTTGTTTTCTCCCAGCATGCGGCAACCGGCGGCGTAGGCCAGGCGCAGGCTCGCCTCGGGCTTGGTCTTGCTGACCGGCAGCAGGCGCACGCCGGCCGGATCGCGCCCGACCCGCTGGCAGGCGGCCGCCATGCGCGAATGCACTGCCGCCAGATTGCGGCGGAAGTCGTCCACCGATACGGCTTGCGGCCAGCGCCCATGCCGCTCATGCATGGTGGGGGTGAGCAGGGGAGTGTCATTGTTCATGTGTCAGCCTTGTATTTGCCTTTAGCGGCAGCAGTCGCGGGAGTGGTGTATTATTGTCCTATGCCAAAATATATCATGTCTGAGACTATCGTGAAGATTGCCGGAAAAACCTCCGCGGAACTGTTCGACAGCATCCGCGCGCTGACGCAGGCGGGCGAATTGCTGCCGGGCCAGGAGCTGCCGACCGTGCGCGAGCTGGCCGCGACCCTGGGCGTCAACCGCAATACCGTGTCATTGGCCTACAAGCGCCTGGTGACGGCCGGGATCGCGGTCACGCAAGGACGCCTGGGCACGGCCATCCGCGCGCAGCGCGATCCTGGCGAGCAGGAAGGCTTGCTGCCCGGCTCGCCCTTGGCCGACCTGGGCGGCGGCAATCCGAACCTGGCCTGGCTGCCCGATGTCGGCGCGGCCCTGGCGCGCAAGCCATACCGCCCGCGCCTGTATGGCGAAGCTACCGTGGATCCGGAACTGGAAGTGCTGGCGCGGCGCTGGCTGGCCGGCGATTGCCCCGAAGGCCACGACATCACCGTGACGAATGGGGCCGTCGATGCGGTCGAGCGCCTCCTGGGGGCGTACCTGGCCGCGGGCGACAAGGTAGCCGTGGAAGACCCGTGCTTCGTCAGCAGTATCAACACCTTGCGCATCGCCGGCCTGCACGCCGTTGGCGTGGCCGTCGATGCCGAGGGCATGCAGGCCGCAGCGCTGGAACGGGCGCTGGCGCAAGGCGCGCAAGCCGTCATCGTGACGCCGCGCGCGCACAATCCCACCGGCTGCAGCCTGAGCGCGGCGCGCGCGGACCAGCTGCGCGCCGTGCTGGCCGCCTACCCGCACGTGCTGGTCATCGTCGACGACCATTTTTCGCTGCTGTCCGCCGCCGGTTACCAGGACGTGATACCCCCGGCGGCCCGGCGCTGGGCGCTGATCCGTTCCGTATCGAAGATCTTCGGCCCCGACCTGCGCCTGGCCGTTGTCGCCAGCGACGGGCAGACGGCACAACGTTTGCGCCTGCGACTGGCGCCCGGCACGAACTGGGTCAGCCATCTCTTGCAGGACGCCGTGAGCGCCTGCCTGTCGTCGTCCGACGTGTCCGCGCAGGTGGTCCTGGCCCGCGCAGACTATGCGCGCCGCCGCGACATAGTGGCGGCGGCGCTGGCGGCGCAAGGCCTGGATTGCGCCAGCCCCGCCGATGGCCTGAACCTGTGGCTGCCGCTGCCGGACAGCAGCCAGGCGGCCGTGCTGGCGCTGGCCCGGCATGGCTGGCTGGTGCGCGGCGGCGAAGCGTTCGGCGTGCAGGCGCCGGCGCAGGGATTGCGGATCACCGTGTCGACCATCGACGAAGCGGGCGCGCAGGCGTTCGCCGGCGTGCTGGCCCGGGTGCTGGGCCGGCCATAGTTTTAATTCCTAGCCACAGAAGGGAACATCATGAAAGTCCATTTCATCGTGCATGAAGCATTCGAGGCGCCGGGCGCCTATGAGACTTGGGTGCGCGAACGGGGCCACGAGGCCACGTATTCCCGCGTCCATGCCCATGAGCCGCTGCCTGGTTCCATCGCGGACATCGACCTGCTGGTCGTCATGGGCGGGCCGCAGTCGCCGTCGACGACGCGCGAGGAATGCCCGCATTTCGATGCCGCAGCCGAACAGGCCCTGATAGCCGCCTGTGCCGCGGCGGGCAAAGCCGTCGTCGGCGTTTGCCTGGGCGCGCAGCTGATCGGCGCAGCCCTGGGAGCACGGCACGCGCACAGCCCTGAAAAGGAGATCGGCAAGTTCCCCATCATGCTGACGGCAGACGGAAAGGCGAACGACAGGTTCGCCCATTTTGGCGATGTCCTGGAAACGGGGCATTGGCACAGCGACATGCCGGGCCTGACCGACAGCGCGAAGATCATCGCCTATAGCGAAGGCTGCCCCCGTCAGATCGTCGAATACGGCAATTTGGTGTACGGCTTCCAGTGTCACATGGAGTTCACGCCGGAGGTGGTCGACCTGCTGATCGCCGCGTCGGAAACAGAACTGGCCACGCTCACGTCGCACCGTTTCGTGCAGCAGCCAGCGGCCCTGCGCGCCCACGACTGGCAAGCGATGAATGGCCAGCTGTTTATCTTCCTCGACCGGCTGATGCAGGCTTACGCAGCGCCATAAAAAACGCCAGCATGACGCTGGCGTTGTTGGGGCAAGCAGGCGAGGCGCTTATTTCTTCGGCGCGCTCAGGCATTCCTTCATGAACGCCTTGCGGGCGTCGCCCTTCATGTCCTTTGCGTCGACATTGCACGCCTTCATCTTGTTTTGCTGCGTCATGGCCGGCGCCGGCTTGGCGCTCAGGCATTCCTTCATGAAGGCCTTGCGCTCATCGCCTTTCTTGCCGGCGGCATCCGCATTGCAGGTGGTCATTTTTGACTGTTGGGCCGTCTTGGCGACGGGCGCCGCTTCCGGTGCGGCGGCAAAGGCGGTGCTGGCAAACGCGGCGGCGATGCAGAGGGCGATGAATTGTTTCATGGTAAATCCTTTAGGCGCAGTCAGTGGAAGGGGACATGCAAGCGGCAGGCAATGCCGATATGCAGAACGTAACTAACTATATGACATTTATCAACAAAATTTCCACTCGAGTGTGTCTTTTTGTTACTGACAGGCACAAGGCGCCTGCCGGCTGGCCCGGGCAGCCATGTTGCGGCGGCAGCGTCCCTTTTTTTTGCTATGCTAGCGTCTTTCCACCGGCCGATGCCGCTGCCTTGGCCGGCGCACCCTCAATACGGAGTAGTTATGGTCTCGTTGCAAGAGCAGTTTTTAAAGGCCGGCCTGGTCGACAAGAAGAAGGTCAAGCTGGCCAACCAGGACAAGAGCAAGCAAAAAAAGGACGAGCGCAAAAGCGGCACGCAAAGCGTCGATGAAGTGCGCCTGGCCGCGCTCGAGACGCAGCGCAAGAACGCGGAACGCGCGCGCGAACTGAATGCCCAGCGCGACGCGGCCGCCAACCAGAAAGCCATCGTGGCGCAGATCGCGCAAATGGTGCAGAAGAACCGCCAGAGCAAGGGCAACAACGGCGACGTGCCGTATAACTTCACGTTCAACAACAAGATCGAGCGCATCTACGTGACGGCGGCCGTGCAAGCCCACCTGGTGGCGGGCCGTCTGGTGATCGTCTGCCTGGGCGGCGCCGTGGAACTGGTGCCGCGCATCATCGCCGACAAGATCGCCGAACGCGACCCCGCCATCGTCGTGCGCGTCAAGCAGGCCAGCACGGAAGTGGATGAGGACGATCCGTACGCGGCGTTCCAGATTCCTGATGATTTGATGTGGTAAGAACGATGTGTGGCTGGCCGCAGGCGGCCGCCTTGCGTGTTGAGAACGCCAACCTTCGGGTTGGCTTTTTTTTGCATTAATTCGGTGCGACAGGCAGGCCAAATCCCGCAGGTAATCGCCCCAGGATATCGCCAGTGATGCCGGAGTAAAAAATAATGCCAGCCATATTGCCGGCAAGGTAAATGCTTTGTATTGTTTTCATGTCCGTTCTGTCCGGAGTAAACTCGGACCGGTAGAAATCATAGACCAGGTAAGGCGCCGCCACTTTCATCACGAGCAGCGCCTTCAAGACGGGTAGCTCTTTTTCCGCGACGGCATTTTCCATCGTCAACTGGACTACTGGTTTCTTGTTAGATTGAAAATTGTCACGCTGAAAATCCAGGAACGGGATGCGATTGACTGCAATGCCCAGCCTTGCCGTGTCGGTTTCTTCGATGGGGTATTTTGCGCGATAGCTGCCAGGCCCCTTGTACGGACCTTTTGATTTCAGTTTGGAACTCAATTGAAATTGATCCAGGCCCTTGTATCGCAGTTTGTTGAGGTCGTAGTCAGGAGCGCCGATACCATTGAGCTCAAAAGAGTAAGGCAAGACAAAGAGCTTTACTTTTCCTGTATTCGCATTGAATTCGTAGCTGATGGCATTTGAGGATTGTTCGTTATTCTTGACCGGGGTCACCAAGGCAAACCAGTCATTCAAGCTTGAGTTGCCGATGATTTTTTCATCCAGGGCAGCGGTCTTTCTACGCTGATAATCAGCCGTCGATTCGAATTCGCCTTTTTTGTCGGCCAAGAATTTTTGTATGGCGGTCACGGCGAGGCCAAGCGGCAAGCCAGGGTAGTCGGGATCAATGCGGCCGCTTGCCAGCATCTGCATGGAAAACGTCGACGCTGCCAGCCTTTTTTCCCATGGCCTGAGTGGGATTGCGCGCTGAGGTTCCTGCTGCGTGGCGCTTGACGACGTTGTCACCTGTTCTGCAACTTGCGCAGGCTGCGCCATCCCGGTACTGGCAAGGGCACTGGCAACAGCCAGTAATAAACATTGTTTCACGGTCATGTTCCTTGATACGGGCGTTAATCTTTAATTAATCTTAACATGTTCCCGTGGGGAAAATCCTGTGTCAGGGATGCCGGCGTCTTGTGCAATGGTGCCGGATGATGAGCTGGGAGGGAATGTGACGGCGCCACAAACAAAAACGCCACCCGAAGGTGGCGTTTTTGATAGGTGCTGCTGAATTCTTGGTGGCCCGGGGCGGAATCGAACCACCGACACAAGGATTTTCAATCCTCTGCTCTACCGACTGAGCTACCAGGCCAAGGTGGCGAATTATAGCAGACCAAAACGGGAATGCAAGAGCCGGCGACGACTTTTCCTGGATTTCCTGCATGGGCATCATTTTACTTGCCTGTGGATCAAATATGATTTGATATAAACGGTATTTTTCTCAACAAAGGAAGGGCGCATAGTGTCGTCATCGACATGTATTTGAGAGGACTGCCGCATGAATACCACCACCAATCACACCGCCATCCCTGAAATCGGCCTGGGCACCTTCCGCCTGCAGGGCCAGGTCGTCATCGATTCCGTCACCGCGGGTCTCGACATCGGCTACCGCCATATCGATACGGCGCAAATCTACGCCAATGAAGCCGAAGTGGGCCAGGCGATCGCCGCCAGCGCCGTCCCGCGCGACGCGCTGTTCGTCACGACCAAGATATGGATCGACAATCTGCAGCGCGACAAGCTGATTCCGAGCCTGAAGGACAGCCTGCGCAAGCTGCGGCTGGAACAACTGGACCTGACCCTGATCCACTGGCCGTCGCCGAACAACGCGATTCCCGTGGCCGAGTACATGGAAGCGCTGGCGCAGGCGAAGGCGCAGGGATTGACCAAGGCCATCGGCGTATCGAATTTCACGAATGCGCAGCTGCGGCAAGCCATCGATACGGTGGGCGCATCGGAAATCGCCACGCAGCAGGTCGAGATCCACCCGTTCCTGCAAAACCGCAAGGTCATCGATTTCGCGCGCAGCCAGGGCATCCACATCACGGCCTACATGCCGCTCGCGTATGGCAAGGTGATGGCGGACCCCGTGATCGCGGCCATCGCCGCAAAGCACGGCGTGACGCCGGCGCAAGTGGCCCTGAGCTGGTCGCTGCAGCAGGGCTTTGCCGTGATTCCGTCGTCGACCAAACGCGCCAACTTGGAAGCGAACCTGCATTTCCAGCGCATCACCCTGTCGCCGGACGAGATGGCGCAGATGGCGACCCTGGAGCGGGGCGAGCGCCTGGCCAACCCGGACGGCCTGGCGCCGCAGTGGGATTGAGATGGGCGCCATGATGAAGCTGGGGCAGGGCGGTTTCAGTATCGGCCTGGAACTGCCGCTCGATAATGACTGGTCGTCCATGGGGCGGCAGGCGAATGCGGCGTCCGGCCGCGTGCCGGGCGAACCTGACCTGAAACAGCATGCTGCGCTGGCGAAGCTGGCCGACCGCCTGGGTTTCCGGGCCTTGTGGCTGCGCGACGTACCCCTGTACGACCCGTCGTTCGGCGACGCGGCCCAGGTCTTCGAGGTGTTTACGTACCTCGGCTACCTGGCCGGCATCACGGAGAATATCTTGCTGGGCACGGCCGCCGTGGTGCTGCCGCTGCGCGAGCCGGTGCTGACGTTAAAAGCGGCGGCCAGCGTCGACCAGTTGAGCGGCGGGCGTTTGCTGCTGGGCGTGGCCAGCGGCGACCGGCCCGTCGAGTATCCCGTGTTCGGCCGCGATTTCGAGCAGCGCGGCGCCGCCTTCCGCGAGCAGGTCGCCATGCTGTGCGACTGGGGCGAGACGCACCTGCCGCCCGGCATCCGATTGCTGCCGAAACCGGCCGCACCCTTGCCGCTGCTGGTGGCGGGGCTGGCGCAGCAGTCGCCCGCCTGGATCGGCGCGCAAATGGATGGCTGGCTCGCCTATCCGGGCACGCCGGAAGACCATGCGCGGCGCGCGGCGCAATGGCGCGCCGTGGCCGGCGACGACAAGCCATATGTCAGCTTCATCCACCTGGATCTGGATGAAGATCCGAGCTTGCCGCTGCAGCGCTTCCGCTTCGGCGGGCGCATGGGACGCGATGGCCTGATCGCCGAGCTGCACGCCATGCGCGCGGCCGGCGTGCGGCACATCGGCCTGGAACTGCGGCAGAAGCGCCACCCGTTGGCCGAGGCGATGCAGGAGATCGCGGACCACGTGCTGCCCGTCTTTCATGGCGCCGCTTGATCTGAGGCACGCGTTCTGTACTTCCGGACTATCTGAAACAGCTGGGGCAAACGCTATAATGGCCGCATGAACAGTCCCACTCCCCCCACCATGCGGCGCTTCATGCACAGCCACAGCGACGTTTGCATCGTCGGCAACGGCGCCATCGCGAAAACCACGGCGCTGGCGTTTGCCCAGGCAGGACAAAGCGTCACCCTGTTATCTCCGGCGAGTCCGCCGGCCTCCCCTTCGGCCGCCAAGCCGGTCGAAGCCAGCTGGGACGTGCGCGTGTATGCGCTCAATCACACGGCGCACGACTTGCTGTCGTCGCTGAAGGTGTGGGGCGCTTTAGAGGCCGACAGGGTGGCGCCCGTCGACGCCATGCTGGTCAACGGCGATGGCGCTCAGCCGGGCGGACTCGGTTTCGACGCCTATGGCGCCCATGTGGGCAGCCTGGCGTGGATCATCGAAGACCGCAACCTGGGCCAGGCGCTGGACGCCGCCCTGAAATTCGCGCCGAACGTCAGCGTGCTGCAGGGCCGCGCCAGCCGTCTGGAATGGACGAACGACTCGGCCATCGTGCACCTCGATGGCGGCGACACCATCACCTGCGCGCTGGTGGTGGGTGCGGACGGCGCCCAGTCGTGGGTGCGGGGCCAGTGCGACATCGGCCTCGATTACCGCTCGTATGGCCAGCGCGGCGTGGTCAGCAACTTCGCTTGCGAAAAGCCGCATCATGGCGCGGCCCACCAGTGGTTTACGGGCAGCGAAGGCATCGTCGCGCTGCTGCCGCTGCCGGGCGAGCGCGTCTCTCTCGTCTGGTCGGCGCCCGATGCCCTGGCCGATACCTTGATGGCCGAATCGGCCGATGCTCTGGCCGCGCGCTTGTCCGCATACTGCCAGGACAAGTTGGGCAAGCTCACGCCTTTGCAGCCGGAGCTGGTGCGCGCGTTTCCCCTGACCCTGATGCGCCCGCACGCCATGGTGGCGCCGCGTGTGGCCCTGGTGGGCGACGCCGCCCACGTGGTGCACCCGATGGCCGGCCACGGCATGAACTTGGGCTTTGCCGACGTGGCGCAGCTGGTCAAGACGATCAGCGAACGCGAAGCGCACCGCGGCATCGGCGACGAACGCGTGCTGGCCCGCTATGCGCGCGCGCGCAAGGAAGACGTGCTGCTGATGCAGCTGGCCACCGATGGCCTGGCGCGATTATTTGGCGCCGATCTGGAACCGTTGCGCGTGGTTCGCAATTTGGGATTAAACTTGCTGGATAAATTACCTGCCCTGAAGCGGAAAATGATTTCGCACGCATTGGGACATCAGTAAATATCAGCGTATCTTAAGATATCGCCGGATAATGGCATTAGTGAAAATTCAAGGTCGCCGCAGCTCGTCTGCGGCGCTCGTTTTATTAAAGAGATAACGGCGCCGGGCCCCCTGTCAGTTTCGCCGGGCGTTTCAAGTGGAGAAGTGATAGTGATAACAATGAACAGAAGCATGAGCAAAATCGCCTTGCTGATGGCCTCGGGCCTGATGATGTCGTGCGCTGGCGCGGAAACGCCGACGGAAGCGAACATCAAAAAGCTGATCGAGCCGCGCCTGGGCGAAGGCGCCAAGGTCGATTCGGTCAAGGAAACGCCGTACGGCGGCCTGTACGAAGTGCGCACGGGTGGCGACATCCTGTACACGGACAAGAGTGCGCAATACCTGTTCGTCGGCCACGTCTTTGACGCCAAGACCTCGCAGGATCTCACCAAGGTGCGCCTGGACGAAGTCAACCGCATCAAGTTCTCCGATCTGCCGCTCGATTCGGCCATGAAGACCGTCAAGGGCAATGGCAAGCGCGTGATCGCCGTGTTCGAAGATCCGAACTGCGGCTATTGCAAGCGCTTCCGCCAGAACGCGCTCAAGGAAATCGACAACGTCACCGTCTACACCTTCATGTACAACATCCTGTCGCCCGATTCGATCGTCAAGTCGCGCAATGTGTGGTGCGCGCCGGACCGCAACAAGGCCTGGGATGACTGGATGTTGAACGGCAAGGCGCCAGCCACGGTCGCCGCCACTTGCGCCAACCCGCATGAAAAAATCCTGGCCCTGGGCCAGCAGCTGCGCGTCTCGGGCACGCCAGCCATCTTCTTTGCCGACGGCAGCCGCATTCCGGGCGCGGTCGATGCGAAAACGCTGGAACAGAAATTCTCGACCATTAAGTAATCCGGGCTGTCGCCAGGAAGGCTGGACGGCGCGCCCTCGCAAGGCGCGCTTTTTTTTGCGTTTTTTTTCGCTGTCGTATCATCAAGTGTTGTTCGTAGACGCCATAACAATCCAAAAAAGGGGAAGCAGCAGATGATTACCTTGAATATCAACGGACGCGACACGCAAGTCGACGCCGATCCCTCCACGCCCATCCTGTGGGCGCTGCGCGATAACCTGAACATGACGGGCACCAAGTTCGGTTGCGGCGCGGCCCTGTGCGGCGCCTGCACGGTGCACCTCGACGGCCAGCCGATACGCTCGTGCATCACGCCGATTTCCTCGGTGGGCGCGCAAAAGATCACCACCATCGAAGCGATGGAAAACGACCAGGTGGGCAAGGCCGTGCAGGCGGCATGGGTACGCCACGACGTGCCGCAATGCGGCTACTGTCAAAGCGGCCAGGTGATGAGCGCGACGGCGCTGCTGCGCACCAACAAGGCGCCCAGCGATGCCGACATCGATGGCGCCATGAGCGGCAATATCTGCCGCTGCGGCACCTATCAACGGATCCGCGCGGCCATCAAGGACGCGGCCAAGACCCTGGCCTGAGGAGATCGGCATGCGTATCGAATGGTTGAATCAGGAAGCATTGCAGCATGGCGGGGTGACCCTGGGCGCGGCGCTGGCATCGGCGCCGGTGGCTGTGGTTGGCGCGGCCGATGGCGTGTCGCGGCGCGGTTTCATGAAAGCCGGCGCGGTGGCTGGCGGCGGCTTGATGCTGGGCTTTTTCCTGCCGGGCGCAGGCAAGCTGGCGCAGGCGGCCGATGCCGCTCCCGCCAAGCCCGTGTATGCACCGAACGCGTTTTTGCACATCGCCCCCGATAACACGGTGACGGTGCAGGTGAACCGGCTGGAATTTGGCCAGGGCGTGCAAACGAGCTTGCCCATGCTGATCGCCGAGGAACTCGACGCCGACTGGAGCCTGGTGCATGGCGCACTCGCGCCGGCCGGCGAGCAGTACAAGGATGCCGCCTACGGCATGCAGATGACGGGCGGTTCGGGCAGCATCGCCCATTCGTTTACGCAGTACCGCGAAATCGGCGCCAAGGCGCGCGCCATGCTGGTGGGCGCCGCCGCCGCGCAGTGGAAGGTCAATCCCGACCAGGTGCGCGCCGCCAAGGGTGTGCTGTATGGGCCCGGCGGACAAAAGGCGACCTACGGCGAGTTTGCCGACGCGGCCATGCGCCAGCCCGTGCCCACCACCGTCAAACTGAAAGACCCGCGCGAATTTTCCATCATCGGCAAACCCGTGAAACGCCTGGACGCGGCCGCCAAGTCGACGGGCAAGCAGCAGTTCGGCATCGACTTCAAGCCGCCCGGAGCGAAAGTGGCCATGGTGGCGCGTCCGCCCGTGTTTGGCGCCAAGGTGGCGAAATTCGACGCCAGCAAGGCGAAAGCCATCAAGGGCGTGCTGGACGTGCTGGAAGTGAAGACCGACCGTGGCGGCAGCGGCGTGGCCGTCATCGCCGACGGCTACTGGCCTGCCAAGCAGGGGCGCGATGCGCTGGTGATCGAATGGGATACGAGCGCCGTCGAAAAGGTCAGCAGCGACAAGCAACTGGCCGCCTTCAAGGCGCTGGCGAAAACGCCGGGCACTGTCGCCAGGCCTGCCGACATGGGCAAGCTGGCCAAGGCACCGAAGAAGATCGAAGCCGTCTACGAATTCCCCTACCTGGCGCACGCGCCGATGGAGCCGCTCAACTGCGTCGTTGACCTGCAAGCGGACAAATGCACGATGTGGGTCGGCTCGCAATTCCAGACGGGCGACCAGGCGGCGATTGCGGCGACTTCCGGCCTGAAGCCGGAGCAGGTGACCCTGCACACGATGATGGCCGGTGGCGGCTTTGGCCGGCGCGCCGTGCCCTCGTCCGACTACGTGGTTGAAGCCGTCAACGTCGCCAAGGCGTACCGCGCGGCTGGCAAGAGCGGCCCATTGAAATTGATGTGGAGCCGCGAAGACGACATCAAGGGCGGCTACTACCGGCCGTCGCATGTGCACCGCGCGCAGATCGGCCTTGACGCCAAGGGCAAGATCCTCGCCTGGGACCACACCATCGTGGGCCAGTCCATCATGGCTGGCACGCCGTTCGAAGCCTTCATGGTGAAAAATGGCGTCGACGGTACCATGGTCGAAGGCATGGGCGAGCCGTACACCCTGCCGATGAAGCTGTCGGTACACACGGTCAAGGCGAACGTGCCCGTGCTGTGGTGGCGCTCCGTCGGCTCGACGCACACGGCCTTCGTCATGGAAACCCTGATCGACGAGGCGGCGCACGTGGCGAAGATGGACCCCGTAGCCTACCGCAAGCAGCTGATCGATGCCAAGCATACGCGTCACATCGCCGCGCTGGATCTGGCCGTGGCCAAGTCCGGCTATGGCAAGAAGAAGCTGCCGAAGGGACAAGCCTGGGGCGTGGCCATGCACGAGTCGTTCAATTCCGTCGTCGCCTACGTGGTGACGGCCTCGGTGGTCGAAGGCGCGCCCAAGCTGCACCAGGTATGGGCGGGCGTGCATTGCAACCTGGCCGTCAACCCCTTGACGATCGAGGCGCAAGTGCAGGGCGCCGCGCTGATGGCGCTGGGCATGACCATCCCCGGCGCGGCCATCACGCTCAAGGATGGCGTGGTGGAGCAGCAGAACTTCGGCGACTACCCGGTGCCGCGCATGCCCGACATGCCCGTGATCGAGGTGCACCTGGTGCCGTCGGGCGACGCGCCGACGGGCATGGGTGAGCCGGGCGTGCCGCCATTGGCACCTGCCTTTGCCAATGCGCTGTTCGCCCTGACGGGCAAGCGCCTGCGCAAGCTGCCGTTCGACCTGGCGGCCGCATGACGGCAGCGGTTTTTTGAGTACGGTCGGCATCTTGCTGGCAGCCGGAAGGGGACGCAGGTTCGACCCTTCCGGCATACAGAATAAATTATTACAGCCGCTGGCCGAAGGCCCGCATGCGGGCTTGCCCGTGGTGGTGGCGGCAGCAAAAGCCATGCTGGCCGCCTTGCCGCGCGTGCTGGCCGTGGTGCGCGCAGACGATACGCAGGTGGCGCGCGTGCTCGGCGCGCTGGGCTGCGAAGTGCGCGTCTGCCATGACGCCGACACGGGCATGGCCGCCTCGCTCACCTGCGCCATCGATTACGTGCGCGGCGCGCCGGGCTGTCTGATTGCCCTGGGCGACATGCCTTTCGTGGAAGCGGCTACAATCGCCGCCTTGTCGCAAGCCATTGGCGATGGCGCGCACATCGCCGTGCCCGTGTTCGAGGGACGGCGCGGCAATCCTGTCGCGTTTGGCGCCTATCACTTGCCGCTGCTGCTGGCGCTCGATGGCGACCAGGGCGCGCGCAGCATCGTCAACAGCCATGCCGTATGCGAAGTGACAGTGGACGACGGCGGTATCTTGCGCGATATTGATACACCTGACGATTTGTCGCCGGTGCATGGCGCGCCCGGGCGATTGTAGAATATCCATGCCAAACACGAGGAAAACATGAAGAAAGCACCGATTAAAAAAATCACCGCAAAAGCCTCCGGCAATGCCACAAGCAAAGCCGCAGCGAAAGCCGCACCGGCCGCCGGCATCATCTACAGCATCGCCGCAGCGGACCTGGCAGGCCACATGTTCAAGGTGACGTTGACGGTCAAGTCGCCGGCCGCCATCGGCCAGGTGCTTTCCCTGCCGGCCTGGATCCCGGGCAGCTACATGATCCGCGAATTTTCGCGCAACATCGTCAGCATCCGCGCCGAGTCCGAAGGCAAGGACGTGGCGCTGACCAAATTGGACAAGCACTCGTGGCAAGCCGCGCCGTGCAAGGGCCCGTTGACGGTCGAATACGACGTGTATGCATGGGATCTGTCCGTGCGCGCCGCCCACCTGGACCAGAATCACGGCTTCTTCAACGGCACCAGCGTGTTCCTGCGCGTGCTGGGCCAGGAATCCGACGCCCATGAAGTGCACATCGTGCAGCCTAAGGATGCGGCCTGCAAGACCTGGCGAGTGGCCACCACCCTGCCGGAACTCAAGGCGAAGCGCTATGGCTTCGGCAGCTACCAGGCAGCCAACTATGATGAGCTGATCGACCACCCGGTGGAGATGGGCGACTTCGCGCTGGCCACCTTCACCGCGCATGGCGTGCCGCACGATATCGTCGTCACGGGCAAGGTGCCGAACCTGGACCTGGACCGTTTGTGCCGCGACCTGAAAGCCATCTGCGAAACGCAGATCGCCTTCTTCGAGCCGAAGACCAAAAAAGCGCCGATGGACCGCTATGTGTTCATGACCATGGCCGTCGGCGACGGTTACGGCGGCCTCGAACACCGCGCCTCGACGGCGCTGATCTGCGCGCGCGCCGACCTGCCGACGACGGCGTCAAATGGCACCGAGATCGGCGATGGCTACCTGAAATTCCTGGGCCTGTGCAGCCACGAGTACTTCCACACCTGGAACGTCAAGCGCATCAAGCCGGCCGCCTTTGCGCCGTACAATCTGCAGGCGGAAAGCTACTCGCCGCTGCTGTGGCTGTTCGAAGGCTTCACCAGCTATTACGATGACCTGATGCTGGTGCGCGCGGGCCTGATCGACGAAGCGGCCTATTTCAAACTGCTCGGAAAAACCGTCAACAGCGTCTTGCGCGGCAGCGGCCGCACCAAGCAAAGCGTGGCCGATTCCAGCTTCGACGCCTGGGGCAAGTACTACCGCCAGGATGAAAACGCGCCGAACGCCATCGTCAGCTACTACACCAAGGGTTCGCTGATCGCGCTGGCCTTCGACCTGACGATCCGCACGAAGACGAACGGCGAAAAGTCGCTGGACGACGTGATGCAGGCGCTGTGGCAGCGCTATGGCCGCGATTTCTACAAGGGTAAAGCGCGCGGCGTGACGCCCGCCGAAGTCGAAGCCCTGTTCGATGAAATTTCCGGCACGCGCATGAAACCGTTCTTCGAGCGCTACATCCGCGGTACGGACGACGTGCCGCTGGCGCGCCTGCTGGCACCATTCGGCGTGAAATACAGCGACGCGCGCAAGGCGGAAAAAACCAGCCTCGACGTCAACCTGGGCCGCGACGGCAACGACGCCAAACTGGCGCAGGTGCACCAGGGCGGCGCCGCCCACGCAGCCGGCCTGTCGGCGGGCGACGTGCTGGTGGCCGTCGATGGCTTGCGCGTGACGGGCACCAACCTGGACACCCTGCTGGGCCGCTACGCCGTTGGCGCCAGGGTGGCCATCCACGCCTTCCGCCGCGACGAGCTGATGACGTTCGCGGCTGTGCTGCAGGGCGACCGCGTGCCGGGCGTCAGCCTGGCCCTGCTGCCGGCGCCAAAGAAAGCCACGGGACCGAAGCGCCCTAGCGCAGCATATGCAGATGCTCATGCAGTAGGACAGAAGACCGGCCGTTACTGGCCGGTTTTCTATTTCAAGCGGCAATTTCTCAATGCAGCGTATCCGCCGGCCGCATTGGTGTCTTGCCATCATATTTGCTGCATATGAACTAATTTTTCCTTAACTAAACTAAAATTGTCGAACTGCTTCTTTTAGATCGCGCCCAACGTGCAAACCCTCGATCCCCGAACCATCATGCTGATGACGACCCTGATGTGCGGGGCGATGAGCATCGTCATGTTCTCGGTGTATCGCAGCTTCCGGCGCGAGGTGCAGGGCCTCGGGCATTGGGCGGCCGGTCTGCTGTTGCTGGTGTGCGCATCCCTGCTGTTCGGCACCCGCGAGGTGCTGCCGCCGGCATTGTCCATGATGGCGGCCAACGCGACGCTGGTGGCCGGCATCGGCCTGTCGATGCTGGGCACGGAGAAATTCTTCGGCCTGGCGTCCAGCCGTCGCGCCTATCTGCTGATACTCGCCCTGGCCATCGCCGGCAATGGCTGGTGGCTGCTGGCGCGCCCCGATTTTTCTATGCGCGTAGCGGTCTTTTCCCTGCTGGTCTTCCTGTTTTACGCGCGCCAGGTACAACTGGTGTGGCGCCATGGCGAGCGCCACTTTTCCAGTTTTTTCTTTGGCGCGCTGATGCTGATGCAAGCTGTCGTGGTGCTGGCGCGCGGCGTGTCGGCCTTGCTGCATGGCGGCGCCAGCGTGAACCTGATGGTGGCCGGCACGCCGGCCGGCATCTATCTGGCGGTCGCCAATTTCATGGCGCTGCTGCTGACGGTGGGCTTCATGACGGTGGCCACGCGGCGCCTGCAGCAGATACTGGAGCGCCGCTCGACCCACGATCCGTTGACGCAGGTGCTGAACCGGCGCGGCTTTGGCGACGCCTATGCGCGCGCGACAGACAATCTGCGGCGCCGCCGTCTGCCGCTGACACTGCTCAGCATCGACCTCGATTACTTCAAATTGATCAATGACCGCTACGGTCACGCGGTGGGCGACCAAGTGCTGGCGCATGTGGCCGCCGTCATCGGCAGCGCCTTGCGCGAATCGGATTGCGTGGCGCGTTTCGGCGGCGAGGAGTTCGTCGTGCTGATGCCGGACATGCCGGCGCATAACGCGCTGGGCGTGGCCGAACGCATCCGCGCCTTGCTGCACGAGCCCAGTCATGCGGGCCTGCCGCCGTGTACGGTCAGCATCGGCGTCGCTTGCCAGGCATCGGTGGTGGAGGGGCTGGAACAGCTGCTGTCGCGCGCCGATGCGGCCCTGTACCTGGCCAAGGAGCGGGGACGCGACCGCATCGAACTCGATGCCTGCGTGGTTACTGAGGGCCGGACAATGTCCGCAGCTGGAAGCGGTACTGGTCGTTGAACAGGAAGGTTTCGGAAAAATCGAAGGTCCGGGCGTGGCGGCGCATCAGGTGCCCGGCCGGTGGAAACGCGTTTTGCACGCGCCGCACGGCGGCCAGCGCGGCGGCCGATGCTTCGCTGTTGCGCGAACGGTGCACGTGCACGCTTTTCAGTTCGCCGTCAGGGTCCACGCTCAGGTCGAGCACGACGATGGCGGGCAGCATGGGCGGCAGGCGCCCGCTGAACGTGTATTCAGCGTTGGCCGCCATGATCTGCTGCGCCACCAGCGATTTGTAGGCGTCGATGCTGGCGGCCAGCTGTATCGCGGCCGGCGTGCGAGGGGGCGTGGACGTGGGTGCGTTCACCGCTGGTGGCGGCGTACTTTGGCAGGCTGCCAGCAGGCTGGCGACGGCAAGGACGGTGATCGCGTGTCTCATGGCTGCCAGCCTACCATGGTTTAACTGAACAGGCGTTCCAGCTCCACGCCGGGGTCTGGCGCACGCATGAACGCTTCGCCCACGAGGAAGCTGTGGATGTGCGCATCGCGCATGCGCTGTACGTCGGCCGTGCTGTGGATGCCCGATTCCGTGATGATCAATTTGTCTTGCGGGATGCGCGGCAGCAGGCCGAGTGTCGTTTCCAACGACGTCTCGAACGTGCGCAGGTTGCGGTTGTTGATGCCGATCAGCGCGCTCTTGAGCTTGAGGGCCGCCGTCAGTTCTTCGCCGTCGTGGCTTTCGATCAGCACGCCCATGCCCAGTTCGTGGGCGCACGCTTCCATCTCCGCCATCAGGCCATGGTCGAGCGCCGCGACGATCAGGAGGATGCAGTCGGCGCCCATGGCGCGCGCTTCATAGATCTGGTACATGTCGACCATGAAATCCTTGCGCAGCACGGGAATGGCGCAGGCGGCGCGCGCCTGCTGCAGATACTCCACGCTGCCCTGGAAGAACTGCTCGTCGGTCAGAACGGACAGGCAAGCCGCGCCGTGCTGGGCATAGCTGGCGGCGATGTCGGCAGGGCGGAAGTCGGCGCGGATCACGCCTTTCGACGGCGATGCCTTTTTCACTTCGGCGATGATGCCGGGCTTGCCGGCGGCGATGTGCTGGCGCAGGCTTGCTTCAAAGCCGCGCAGGCCGGCGCGCAGTGCGCTGTCGCTTTCCACGTCGCCGCGCAGGCTGGCCAGGCTGCGGCGGGCTTTGGCCTTGGCCACTTCATCGGCTTTGACGGCCAGGATTTTATCGAGTATGTCGGACATGATGGTCGCTATTCTATAAAGGAGGGCGGAGGACTTACGCTTGCGCCGGGGTGCCCAGCTGCTGCGTCACCTGCACGAATTGGTCGAGTTTCGCCAGCGCGGCGCCCGAGCTGACGGCGGTGCGCGCGCGCGCCAGGCCGTCTTCGATCGAGCTGGCCACGCCGGCTGCATACAGCGCCGTGCCCGCGTTCAGAGCGACGATGTCGGCAGCGGCACCAGGCTCGCCGCGCAGCGCTTCCATCATCTTCGCTTTCGATTCGGTGGAATCGGCCACTTTCAGGTTGCGGCTGGCGATCATCGACATGCCGAAGTCTTCCGGATGGATTTCATATTCGCGGATTTCGCCGTTGACCAGCTCGCCCACGAGGGTAGAGGCGCCGAGCGACACTTCATCCATATTGTCGCGGCCATACACGACGATCGCATGCTGCGCGCCCAGGCGCTGCAGCACGCGCACCTGGATGCCGACCAGATCGGCGTGGAACACGCCCATCAAGATGTTCGGCGCGCCGGCCGGATTCGTCAGCGGCCCCAGGATATTGAAAATCGTGCGCACGCCCAGCTCCTTGCGCACGGGCGCCGCATGCTTCATGGCCGCATGGTGGTTCGGTGCGTACATGAAACCGATGCCCGTTTGCGCGATCGACTGGGCGATCTGCTCGGGCTGCAGGTTGATGTTGACGCCCAGGGAGTCCAGCACGTCGGCGCTGCCGGACGAGGATGAGACGCTGCGCCCGCCATGCTTGGCCACGCGCGCGCCGGCCGCCGCCGCCACGAACATCGAGGCGGTGGAAATGTTGAATGTGTGCGCGCCGTCGCCGCCCGTGCCGACGATGTCGAGCAGGTTGGTGGTGTCGGCCATGGGCACCTTGGTGGAAAATTCGCGCATCACTTGCGCGGCGGCGGCGATTTCGCCGATGGTTTCCTTTTTCACGCGCAAGCCCATGGTGAGGGCCGCGATCATGGTGGGCGACATTTCGCCGGACATGATCTGGCGGAACAGGTACAGCATTTCGTCGTGAAAGATCTCGCGGTGTTCGATGCAGCGCAGCAGGGCTTCTTGTGGGGTGATCGGCATGATGCTTCCTTCTTCAATGATGGCGCAGGAGGACACTGATGGCACGCCGGGGCGTGCGCATGGGATCAGCGCTCGAGGAAATTCTTCAGCAGGGCGTGGCCGTGCTCCGAGAGGATCGATTCGGGGTGGAACTGCACGCCCTCGATATCGTATTCCCGGTGGCGCACGCCCATGATTTCGCCGTCGTCCGTCCACGCCGTCACTTCCAGGCAGGAAGGCAGCGAGGCGCGTTCGATCGCCAAAGAGTGGTAGCGGATCACTGTGAAGGGGCTGGGCAAGCCTTTGAAAACGCCCACGCCCGTATGCGCGATGAGTGAAGTCTTGCCATGCATGACTTGCTTGGCGCGGATGACTTTACCACCAAACGCTTCGCCGATGGCCTGGTGGCCCAGGCACACGCCCAGTATCGGCTTCTTGCCGGCGAAGTGCTTGAGCACTTCCACCGAGATGCCCGCCTGCGCTGGCGCTTTCGGGCCAGGCGAGATGCAGATGCGGTCCGGGTTCAGCGCCTCGATCTGTTCGATCGTGATTTCATCGTTGCGGTAGACCCGCACGTCTTCGCCCAATTCGCCGAAATACTGCACGATGTTGTAGGTGAAGGAGTCGTAGTTGTCGATCATGAGCAGCATCTTAAAACCCTCCATCCAGGCCATCTTGCACTTGTTCGGCGGCGCGCAGTACGGCGCGCGCCTTGTTTTCCGTTTCCTGCCATTCCATTTCGGGAATGGAGTCGGCCACGATGCCGGCCGCGGCCTGCACGTACAGCATGCCGTCCTTGACCACGCCCGTGCGGATCGCGATCGCCACGTCCATTTCGCCGCCAAACGACAGGTAGCCGCAGGCGCCGCCGTAGATGCCGCGCTTGGTGATTTCCAGTTCGTCGATCACTTCCATGGCGCGCACTTTCGGCGCGCCCGTCAGGGTGCCGGCAGGGAAGGTCGCGCGCAGCACGTCCAGGTTCGACAGGCCCTCCTTGAGGGTGCCTTCCACGTTCGAGACGATGTGCTGCACGTGCGAGTATTTTTCGATGACCATGCGGTCGGTGACGTGCACGCTGCCTGTCTCCGCGATGCGGCCGATATCGTTGCGCGCCAGGTCGATCAGCATCACGTGCTCTGCGATCTCTTTCGGGTCGGCCAGCAGCTCGGCCGACAGTTCGGCGTCGCGCTCGGGCGTGGCGCCGCGCGGACGGGTGCCGGCGATGGGACGCAAGGTGACCTTCTTGCCGCCGTCCGCCGTCTTCTCGTTGCGCACCAAAATCTCGGGCGAGGCGCCGATGATCTGCATGTCGCCGAAATTATAGAAGTACATATACGGCGATGGGTTGAGCGAACGCAAGGCGCGGTACAAAGTCAGTGGCGAATCGACATACGGCTTGCGGATGCGCTGGCCGATCTGCACCTGCATCAGGTCGCCCGCCATCACGTATTCATGCGCCTTGGCGACGGCCTTCAGGTAGTCTTCCTTGGAAAAGTCGCGGATGGTTTCCGTGCGCACGGAAGCGCTGGTGACGGGCGCATCGACACCGCGGCGCAGCATCATGCGCAAGTCTTTCAGGCGCTGCTGCGCTTTCGAAAACGACTCGGGCTGTGTCGTATCGGCGTAGACGATCAGGTAGAGCTTGCCGGAGAGGTTGTCGATGACGGCCAGTTCTTCCGTCACCATCAGCTGGATGTCGGGCAGCTTCAAGTCATCTTTCGGCGCGCCGCCGGCCAGTTTTTTCTCGATGTGGCGCACGGTGTCGTAGCCGAAGTAGCCGGCCAGGCCGCCGCAGAAGCGCGGCATGCCGGGGCGCAGGGCGACCTTGAAGCGCGACTGGTACTGTTCGATGAAGTCGAGCGGATTGCCTTCGTGCTCTTCGATCACGACGCCGTTCTTGACGATTTCGGTGCGCTTGCCATGGCTGCGCAACACGGTCGTGGCGGGCAAGCCGATGAAGGAATAGCGGCCGAAGCGTTCGCCGCCGACGACGGATTCAAGCAAAAAGGTATTCTTGCCGCCTTGTTGGGCCTGTGCCAGTTTCAGGTACAGGGTGAGCGGCGTTTCCAGGTCGGCGAACGCTTCCGCGATCAGGGGGATGCGGTTGTAGCCTTGCTGGGCCAGCGATTTGAATTCGAGTTCGGTCATGTTTCTCTCCATGCCGTCAGGGTATGCGTGTGCATGGTGCACAAACCCTGCGGTGGGTTATCAAAAAACTTGCCGGGGCACGCAACATGCGCAATGTGCGCAAACTATACGGGTGCAGCCGGCAGCAATCGTAACGGCTCGGCCCTTAAGCCTGCCAGGATTGCCAGCGTCGCCAAAGCCAGGCCTCAATCGAGCCGGTTTGGGTGACATTGTGTTTTTTGATGAGAAACGTGTTCACGATATGGTGGTGGGTTTGGTCAGTATGCCGGTTAGTTTTGCATGCTAATAAAACGGGCTGCTTCGAGCAGTGTCTTTACTATACCATCGGAATCGGTATCGTGTATAGAGTGTCCGTGATTGTAGCCATACGGTACCGTCAGTACGGGGCAAGCCGCAGCCCTGGCCGCTTGCGCGTCATTCGAGGAGTCGCCGATGGCCACCACTTTGGCGGGCGCCAGGTCGAAATCCGCGCACACTTGCAGCAGCGGCATCGGGTCCGGCTTCTTCCTCGGCAGCGAATCGCCGCCGTAGACGATCTCGAAATACTGGTCGAGATTTTTCTGCTTCAGCAGGGGCAGGGCGAAGGCGATCGGCTTGTTGGTGACGCAGGCCAGGCGCAAGCCCGCCGCCTTCATCGCCGCCAGTCCCGCTTCCACGTCCGGATACAGGGTGCTGAACTGGCCGTTGATGGCCAGGTAGTGGCGCTGGTAGCCGTCCATCGCCTGCTCGAAACGCTGTTCCACGCCGGCCGCATCGAAGTCGAGCGCCAGCACGGTGCGGATCAGGTTTTCCGAGCCCTTGCCCACCATCAGTTTGATGGCGTCGGCGCTGATGGGTGCCAGGTCCAGTTCCGCGCGCATGCCGTTGATGGCGACATGAAAATCGGGCACGGTGTCGAGCATCGTGCCATCGAGGTCGATGATGGCGGCGCGCACGCCGGCCAGTACGTGGTCTTTCACCGTGCCCGCTTGCATCAGGCGCCCTTGACGGCTGCCAGCTCGGCGCGCATGGCGTCGATGACGGCTTTGTAGTCTGGCTTGCCGAAGATGGCCGAGCCGGCGACAAAGGTGTCGGCGCCGGCAGCGGCGGCAGCGGCGATGTTGTCGATCTTGATGCCGCCATCGACTTCCAGCATGATGTCACGGCCCGATTCGTCGATCATGCGGCGCGCTTCGGCGATTTTCTTCAGCGCCTGCGGGATGAAGGACTGGCCGCCGAAGCCTGGATTGACGGACATGATCAGGATGATGTCGATCTTGTCCATCACGTGTTCCAGGTAGTGCAGCGGCGTGCCCGGGTTGAATACCAGGCCCGATTTGCAGCCATTGTCGCGGATCAGCTGCAAGGAGCGGTCGACGTGATCCGACGCTTCAGGGTGAAAGGTGATGATGTTCGCGCCAGCCTTGGCGAAATCCGGGATAATGCGATCGACAGGCTTGACCATCAGGTGCACGTCAATGGGTACTTGCACGTGCGGGCGGATCGCTTCGCACACCAGCGGGCCGATGGTCAGGTTCGGCACATAATGGTTATCCATCACGTCGAAGTGGATGATGTCGGCGCCGGCGGTAACGACGTTGCGCACTTCCTCGCCCAGGCGGGCAAAGTCGGCGGACAGGATGCTGGGAGCGATACGGAATGTAGTCATGGTGGAGTAGCCAAAGGATAGAAAATGCGAAGATGCGCTATTTTACGCTTGACGCCGCCGCCATGCCTCATTGAAGCACGATGAATCACAGAATACACGGCGCGCCGTGGCCTATGCGGCACACGCGCCGCCATAATGACTGCAATGTCTGAATAGGAATGACGATGGCGACTTATGAATTTACGGTAACGGTCAAGACGCAATACCTGCCCGAGCAATCGGCACCGGACCAGGGGCGGCACGTGTTCAGCTACACGATCCGCGTCGTCAACACGGGCACGGCTGGCGCGCAACTGATTTCGCGCCACTGGGTCATCACGGATGCGAACAACAAGGTGGAAGAGGTGCGCGGCCTGGGCGCCGTCGGCCACCAGCCGCTGCTGCAGCCGGGCGAACAGTTCGAATACACGAGCGGCACCATGCTGGGCACGCCGCAAGGCTCGATGCACGGCGAGTATTTCTGCGTGGCCGAAGATGGCCATCAGTTTGAAGCGCCGATTCCCGAGTTCGTGCTGTCGGTGCCACGCACCCTGCATTGACGCAACGCCGGGGGCTTGCGCCCCTTACTTCAGTTTTTCGGTGCTGTCCTGTTCTTCGCCGAGCTGCTTGCGCGCCGGTGGGACGGGTTTTTTACCCGAATACATGGTCCACCAGACTATAAATGCCAGCAAGAAGAACGCCACCAGCGCCTCTATCATCAAGATCCACATACGCACCCCTATGTTATTTACCCGCAGCTTAGTATTTACCCGCCGTCTGTTGACACGCGGTAGTCTACCCGTTTCAGTCGGCGCCGTCGCGCTTGCGCTGTCCGCCTGTACCACGCCGCCCGCGCCGCCCGCTGCCAGCGGCAAGGCGCCGCCCATCGCGCCGACCGTCGTCAGGCCGGTTCCGGCCAAGCCGGCCGACGCCAAGGACGCCGCGGATGCGGCGGCCCCCACCTTCGTGCCCGCCAAATTTTCCGCCTTGCCTGGCTGGGCCCGCGACGACATGCGCGCCGCCTGGCCCGCTTTCATGGCTTCGTGCGGCGTGCTTGTGAAACGTCCGGACTGGAAGGAATCGTGCACCATCGCGCGCCAGGTGAATGCCGACAGCGACAAGGCCATCCGCCTGTTCTTCGAGACCTTCTTTGTGCCGAATCAAGTCATCACCGCCGATGGCGCCAGTACCGGCTTGGTGACCGGCTACTACGAGCCGCTGCTGCACGGCGCGCGCAAGCGGGGCGGCCCATACCAGACACCGCTGTACAAGGTGCCCGACGACCTCGTCTCGGTGGATTTGTCCGGCGTGTATCCGGAACTGAAAAACATGCGCTTGCGGGGCAAGCTGGTCGGCAAGAAGGTGATACCGTATGCGACCCGCGCCGACATCGAGCGCGCTACGTCCATCACGGGCAAGGAATTGCTGTGGGTGGATGACGAAGTCGAAGCCTTCTTCCTGCAGGTGCAGGGCTCCGGCCGCGTGCAGCTGACCGACACCCAGGAAACCGTGCGCGTGGCCTACGCGGACCAAAATGGTCATCCGTATAAATCGATCGGCCGCTACCTGGTCGACAAGGGCGAGCTGACCCTGAGCCAGGCGTCCGCGCAGGGCATCAAGGCGTGGATCGCTGGCCACCCCACGCGCAAGGATGAATTGTTCAACGCCAATCCCAGCTATGTCTTCTTCAAGGAAGAGCGCCTGCCCGATCCGAAAGTGGGGCCGAAGGGCGCGCTGGGCGTGCCGCTGACGCCGCAGCGTTCGGTGGCCATCGATTCGCGCTTCTTGCCGCTGGGCGCGCCCGTATTCCTGTCCACCACGCAAGCCAATAGCGAGATTCCCATGCAGCGCCTGGTGATGGCGCAGGATACGGGCGGCGCCATTCGCGGGCCGATCCGTGTTGATTACTTCTTTGGTTTTGGCGCGGAAGCGGCCGAGAATGCGGGCCGCATGAAGCAGAGCGGCGCCGTGTGGGTGTTGTTGCCGAAGCAGGCGCCGGCGCGCTAGGGAAAGCGTCGCCGGGCAGTTCGTGGTGTCGCTTAGCGCAAGACCATCACTGGCAAGTGGGTATGCGCCAGCACTTTTTGCGTTTCGCTGCCCACGAACAGCTTGTTCAAGCCCTTGCGGCCGTGCGAGGCCATCAGGATGATGTCGCAATGGTAGGTTTGCGCCGCATTGACGATTTCATCGTGCGGGCTCGGCGACACGGCGACCACGCCTTCGAAAGGTACGCCGGCGGCGCGCGCCGCTTCGCCGATCTTGTCGATGGCGCGTTGGGACGCTTCCTGCATCTGCTGTTCATACAGGCTGGCGTCGAGCACGATGCCGCCGTCCGCCATCGGCGAGAACGGAAACGGCTGCACCACGCTGATGGCGACCAGCTTGGCCTTGTTCAATTGGGCGAAGGCGAGGGCGGTCTCGGCGGCTTTGTCGGACAGCGGCGAGCCGTCGGTGGGAAATAAGATGGTGTTAAACATAGCGTGCTCCTCAAGTGATGTAAGACAGCTTATGGATTTACATCAATTAAAACCTTGATATAAATCAAACCTCACAGGCTTTGGCGTGAATAGTGTCGCCAAGGCAATCTTTTGCCAGTGTATTCCCGTTCACCGCTTCAGGTGCGCACGCTACGCAGCGGCGTGCCCCACACCATGGCCACCGTCAACACGATGCTGCCGGCCGCGATGCAGGCCAGGCCATTGCGCACGCCAAAATGTTCCGCTATCCAGCCGGCGGCCAGCGCACCCAGCGGCGCCGTGGCCACCGTCAGGAAGCGCATGGTCGACGTCATGCGACCCAGCATGGGGTCGGGTGTGACTTTCTGGCGCAAGCCCAGGTAGGGAATAAAGAACAGCATCACGCCGCAATCGAAAAAGAACATCAAGATGGCATACGCCACGGCGCTGGCGGCCGCGCTGCCGAACAGCGCGGCGGGTATCGTGGGCGTCAGGGCAAAACAGAGCGAGGTCGATGCCAGGCCGATCAGGATGGTGCGGCCGGCGCCATAGCGCTTCGTCAAGGGCTTGACGATGAAGGCGCTGAGCAGGACGCCGGCGCCGCCGAGCATCTGCGTCATGCCCAGCACGCCCGGACTCATGCCCAGGTCGCGTGTGGCGAACAGCACCGTCAAGGCCATGCTGGCGTAAAACAGGAAGTGCCAGATGCCGGCGCCCCAGGCCAGCGCGCGCAGCAGCGGTTCGCGCCAGACGAACAGCAAGCCGTCGGCGATGTCGCGCAAGGCGTGCTTGTCGGATGGAGCAGGGCGCGGGTCGCGCACGCTCATGGCGCGCAAATTGCAAACCGAAATCAGATAGCCGCACGCCGTGCACAGGATGGCGACGGGCGCCGACAGCACTTGCACCAGCACGCCGGCCAGGCCGGGACCGATCAGGCGCGAAGCCGATTCGGTGGCGGCAAATTTCGACTGCGCATCGATCAAGCCATCGCGGCCCACGAGGAAAGTCAGAAACACCTGTTCGGCGCCGCCACCGACGACGAAGCCCGTGCCGATGATGAAGCCCACTATATATAACCATGGCATCGACAGCACGCCGCACCAGTAAGCCACGGCGACGCTGGCCAGGGCCAGGCCCGACATGCTTTCGCTGAACAGCATGATCGGGTGCTTGCTGCGCCGGTCCAGCAGCACGCCGACGGGCAAGCCGAAGAGGGCGAACGGCAGCGCCTGCAGCGCAACCAGCACGCCCATCTGTTCCGGCGTCGCATGCAGCAAGAGCACCGCGCACAGGGGCAGGGCCAGCGAGGTGATCTGGGCGCCGAAGCAATTGAGGCCGTTGCTGAACCACAGGCGGCGGAAGTTGACGCTGGCGGCGCTGCCGTCGCCGCGCAGGTAGTGGGCGCAATACTGGAAGAGGGAGGAGAAAATATGCTGCTCGATAAAAAAGATCGGGCTCACAATAATAGCAGCGCACCTGCCGCGCCGCTGCCGTTAGCCGCTACAATCGTTGCACCGTTCATCGAGAGGAGACACTATGCAATACGAAGACCTGATCATCGATATCCAGGACAAAGTGGCGGTCATCCGCCTGAACCGCCCCAAGGCGCTCAATGCCTTGAATGAGAACATGATGAATGAGCTGGGCGACGCCTTGCTGAAGTTCGATGCCGACGAGAGTATCGGCTGCATCGTCCTCACGGGCAGCGAAAAAGCATTTGCCGCCGGCGCCGACATCGCGGCCATGGCCGATTACACCTACCCGGATACCTATACCCAGGGCTACATCAGCCGCAACTGGGAGCATATCTTGCGCGTGCGCAAACCGGTGGTGGGCGCCGTGGCGGGCTATGCGCTCGGTGGCGGCTGCGAACTGGCCATGATGTGCGATTTCCTGATCGCCGCCGACAGCGCCAAATTCGGCCAGCCGGAAATCAAGGTCGGCGTCACGCCGGGCGCGGGCGGCACGCAGCGTCTGCCGCGCGCCATCGGCAAGGCCAAGGCCATGGATCTGTTGCTGACGGCACGCACCATCGACGCTGCCGAGGCGGAACGCATCGGCCTCGTGTCGCGCGTGGTGCCGGCTGACAAATTGCTGGAAGAAACCCTGGCCGCCGCCAAGACCATCGCCGCCATGCCGACCTCGGTTGCCATGATGATCAAGGATTGCGTCAACCGCGCCTTTGAAACCACCTTGACCGATGGGGTCGCCTACGAGCGCCGTTTGTTCCAGGCCGCCTTCGGTACGCCTGCGCAAAAAGAAGGCATGCACGCTTTCCTTGAAAAGCGCTTGCCAAACTTCGACGGTCTTTGATATGATTCGCCTCCCCGATGAGACGCACTGGTTTGCGGCACAAAAGGGACGGCCTTCAGGGGCTGGGTAGTAGAAAAAGAAGGTTGACGAAATGCTGCAAACGCTTCATACTCTTCCTTCTTCGCAGCTGACAAACACAACGCTTTGTCGATAGCGCGAAAGCAGTAACCGAATACAGTTCTTTAACAATTAACAGTCGATAAGTGTGGGCATTTGATGTAAGTGCAGCGTCAATCTTCGGATTGGCGTAAAACTTAAAATATCAAATGTTCACAAGAAATAATGAAATAGGCGACTTCTWCGGAAGTAGCCTGTCAGTTTTTTGAGTGAGCAAACACCTCGCAATGCGAGGGGTTTGAACTAGTTAAATAGTTCGACCATGCCGGTAAAACGGCAAAGTAACAGAGATTAAACTGAAGAGTTTGATCCTGGCTCAGATTGAACGCTGGCGGCATGCCTTACACATGCAAGTCGAACGGCAGCACGGAGCTTGCTCTGGTGGCGAGTGGCGAACGGGTGAGTAATATATCGGAACGTACCCTGGAGTGGGGGATAACGTAGCGAAAGTTACGCTAATACCGCATACGATCTAAGGATGAAAGTGGGGGATCGCAAGACCTCATGCTCGTGGAGCGGCCGATATCTGATTAGCTAGTTGGTAGGGTAAAAGCCTACCAAGGCATCGATCAGTAGCTGGTCTGAGAGGACGACCAGCCACACTGGAACTGAGACACGGTCCAGACTCCTACGGGAGGCAGCAGTGGGGAATTTTGGACAATGGGCGAAAGCCTGATCCAGCAATGCCGCGTGAGTGAAGAAGGCCTTCGGGTTGTAAAGCTCTTTTGTCAGGGAAGAAACGGTGAGAGCTAATATCTCTTGCTAATGACGGTACCTGAAGAATAAGCACCGGCTAACTACGTGCCAGCAGCCGCGGTAATACGTAGGGTGCAAGCGTTAATCGGAATTACTGGGCGTAAAGCGTGCGCAGGCGGTTTTGTAAGTCTGATGTGAAATCCCCGGGCTCAACCTGGGAATTGCATTGGAGACTGCAAGGCTAGAATCTGGCAGAGGGGGGTAGAATTCCACGTGTAGCAGTGAAATGCGTAGATATGTGGAGGAACACCGATGGCGAAGGCAGCCCCCTGGGTCAAGATTGACGCTCATGCACGAAAGCGTGGGGAGCAAACAGGATTAGATACCCTGGTAGTCCACGCCCTAAACGATGTCTACTAGTTGTCGGGTCTTAATTGACTTGGTAACGCAGCTAACGCGTGAAGTAGACCGCCTGGGGAGTACGGTCGCAAGATTAAAACTCAAAGGAATTGACGGGGACCCGCACAAGCGGTGGATGATGTGGATTAATTCGATGCAACGCGAAAAACCTTACCTACCCTTGACATGGCTGGAATCCCCGAGAGATTGGGGAGTGCTCGAAAGAGAACCAGTACACAGGTGCTGCATGGCTGTCGTCAGCTCGTGTCGTGAGATGTTGGGTTAAGTCCCGCAACGAGCGCAACCCTTGTCATTAGTTGCTACGAAAGGGCACTCTAATGAGACTGCCGGTGACAAACCGGAGGAAGGTGGGGATGACGTCAAGTCCTCATGGCCCTTATGGGTAGGGCTTCACACGTCATACAATGGTACATACAGAGCGCCGCCAACCCGCGAGGGGGAGCTAATCGCAGAAAGTGTATCGTAGTCCGGATTGTAGTCTGCAACTCGACTGCATGAAGTTGGAATCGCTAGTAATCGCGGATCAGCATGTCGCGGTGAATACGTTCCCGGGTCTTGTACACACCGCCCGTCACACCATGGGAGCGGGTTTTACCAGAAGTAGGTAGCTTAACCGCAAGGAGGGCGCTTACCACGGTAGGATTCGTGACTGGGGTGAAGTCGTAACAAGGTAGCCGTATCGGAAGGTGCGGCTGGATCACCTCCTTTCTAGAGTTTGCACGAATCAGAAATGATTCACGCATCAAATGTTCACACTTATCGGCTGTTAATATAAAGAACAGCATTTGGGGCTGTAGCTCAGCTGGTTAGAGCACCGTGTTGATAACGCGGGGGTCGTTGGTTCGAGTCCAACCAGCCCTACCAGTTTCTGTAGTAAATCTCAGGGGGATTAGCTCAGCTGGGAGAGCACCTGCTTTGCAAGCAGGGGGTCGTCGGTTCGATCCCGTCATCCTCCACCAAAAGTTCAAACGTAAGTTGATCACATCGGTGATTGAATTTAGGTTTGGTCTTTTCGAGACCAAGTGCTGTATGTTCTTTAACAATCTGGAAGAAGTAAAGATTATTTATTGATCGGTTTGCCGTAAAAAGCGAATCGATGGGTAATGATTGTATGTATCAACAAACAAGCAACAACGTTGTACTTTCTTATCCCTGTAGCGCTCTTTGATGACTTCGGTCTTCAGAGGCTAACGTTATAGGGACAAGCGAATAAGTGCACATGGTGGATGCCTTGGCGATTACAGGCGATGAAGGACGTAGTAGCTTGCGATAAGCTGCGGGGAGTGAGCAAACACACTTTGATCCGCAGATTTCCGAATGGGGCAACCCACCCTTTTAGGGTATTGCATACTGAATACATAGGTATGCAAGGCGAACGCGGCGAACTGAAACATCTAAGTAGCTGCAGGAAAAGAAATCAACCGAGATTCCCAAAGTAGCGGCGAGCGAAATGGGAAGAGCCTGTACGTGATAGTCGGACCGATAACAGAATCCTCTGGAAATAGGAGCCATAGTGGGTGATAGCCCCGTATGTGAAATCGGACCGGTGATACTAAGCGTACGACAAGTAGGGCGGGACACGTGACATCCTGTCTGAATATGGGGGGACCATCCTCCAAGGCTAAATACTCGTAATCGACCGATAGTGAACCAGTACCGTGAGGGAAAGGCGAAAAGAACCCCGGAAGGGGAGTGAAATAGATCCTGAAACCGTGTGCATACAAACAGTAGGAGCGGACTTGTTCCGTGACTGCGTACCTTTTGTATAATGGGTCAGCGACTTACATTCAGTGGCAAGGTTAACCGAATAGGGAAGCCGTAGAGAAATCGAGTCCGAATAGGGCGATCAGTCGCTGGGTGTAGACCCGAAACCAAGTGATCTACTCATGGCCAGGATGAAGGTGCGGTAACACGCCCTGGAGGTCCGAACCCACTAATGTTGAAAAATTAGGGGATGAGCTGTGGGTAGGGGTGAAAGGCTAAACAAACTTGGAAATAGCTGGTTCTCTCCGAAAACTATTTAGGTAGTGCCTCAAGTATCACCATCGGGGGTAGAGCACTGTTATGGCTAGGGGGTCATTGCGACTTACCAAACCATTGCAAACTCCGAATACCGATGAGTGCGAGCTTGGGAGACAGACGTCGGGTGCTAACGTCCGGCGTCAAGAGGGAAACAACCCAGACCGCCAGCTAAGGTCCCAAAGATTGGCTAAGTGGAAAACGAAGTGGGAAGGCTAAAACAGTCAGGATGTTGGCTTAGAAGCAGCCATCATTTAAAGAAAGCGTAATAGCTCACTGATCGAGTCGTCCTGCGCGGAAGATGTAACGGGGCTAAGCCAGTCACCGAAGCTGCGGATATCTATAARWGGATATGGTAGGAGAGCGTTCTGTAAGCCTGCGAAGGTGTCTTGTAAAGGATGCTGGAGGTATCAGAAGTGCGAATGCTGACATGAGTAGCGATAATGGGGGTGAAAAGCCTCCACGCCGTAAGCCCAAGGTTTCCTGTTCAACGTTCATCGGAGCAGGGTGAGTCGGCCCCTAAGGCGAGGCAGAGATGCGTAGCTGATGGGAAGCAGGTTAATATTCCTGCACCGTCGTATGATGCGATGGGGGGACGGATCGCGGAAGGTTGTCTGACTGTTGGAATAGTCAGTTTCTGTCTCATAGAAGGCGCTTAGGCAAATCCGGGCGCAGGATTCAAGGGGATGGGACGAGTGAACTTGTTCACGAAGCAATCGGAAGTGGTTCCAAGAAAAGCCTCTAAGCTTCAGTCATACGAGACCGTACCGCAAACCGACACAGGTGGGCGAGATGAGTATTCTAAGGCGCTTGAGAGAACTCGGGAGAAGGAACTCGGCAAATTGGTACCGTAACTTCGGGAAAAGGTACGCCCCGGTAGCTTGATTGGTTTACTCCATGAGGGTGAAAGGGTTGCAATAAACTGGTGGCTGCGACTGTTTAATAAAAACACAGCACTCTGCAAACACGAAAGTGGACGTATAGGGTGTGACGCCTGCCCGGTGCTGGAAGATTAAATGATGGGGTGCAAGCTCTTGATTGAAGTCCCAGTAAACGGCGGCCGTAACTATAACGGTCCTAAGGTAGCGAAATTCCTTGTCGGGTAAGTTCCGACCTGCACGAATGGCGTAACGATGGCCACACTGTCTCCTCCCGAGACTCAGCGAAGTTGAAATGTTTGTGATGATGCAATCTACCCGCGGCTAGACGGAAAGACCCCATGAACCTTTACTGTAGCTTTGCATTGGACTTTGAACCAATCTGTGTAGGATAGGTGGGAGGCTTTGAAGCGGGGACGCTAGTTCTCGTGGAGCCAACCTTGAAATACCACCCTGGTTTGTTTGAGGTTCTAACCTTGGTCCGTTATCCGGATCGGGGACAGTGCATGGTAGGCAGTTTGACTGGGGCGGTCTCCTCCTAAAGTGTAACGGAGGAGTTCGAAGGTACGCTAGATACGGTCGGACATCGTGTTGATAGTGCAATGGCATAAGCGTGCTTAACTGCGAGACTGACAAGTCGAGCAGGTACGAAAGTAGGACATAGTGATCCGGTGGTTCTGTATGGAAGGGCCATCGCTCAACGGATAAAAGGTACTCTGGGGATAACAGGCTGATTCCTCCCAAGAGTTCATATCGACGGGGGAGTTTGGCACCTCGATGTCGGCTCATCACATCCTGGGGCTGTAGCCGGTCCCAAGGGTATGGCTGTTCGCCATTTAAAGTGGTACGTGAGCTGGGTTTAAAACGTCGTGAGACAGTTTGGTCCCTATCTGCCGTGGGCGTTGGAAATTTGAAGGGGGCTGCTCCTAGTACGAGAGGACCGGAGTGGACGAACCTCTGGTGTACCGGTTGTCACGCCAGTGGCATTGCCGGGTAGCTAAGTTCGGAAGAGATAACCGCTGAAAGCATCTAAGCGGGAAACTTGCCTTGAGATGAGATTTCCCAGAGCCTTGAGCTCTTTGAAGGGTCGTTCGAGACCAGGACGTTGATAGGCTGGGTGTGGAAGTGCAGTAATGCATTAAGCTAACCAGTACTAATTGCCCGTACGGCTTGTCCCTATAACCTTAGCAGGTGCAGAGGATAAGACGGTACAACGTTGCGTGTGTGTTGATACKACAGTCATTACCCCAATCTTTGCTTCTTCCAGATTCAGGCTTTGTCGCTCCATTGAGGACAAATGCCAGTACAAGTTATGCCTGATGACCATAGCAAGTTGGTCCCACCCCTTCCCATCCCGAACAGGACCGTGAAACAACTTTGCGCCGATGATAGTGCTGCAACCAGTGTGAAAGTAGGTTATCGTCAGGCTTGTTATTCGAAAAAACCCGATCCAGCAATCCGGTTGGGGTTTTTTTTCGTCTGAGGGTTTATGGGGCGCGGTGTCGGCTTACGCGCGCAGCGCTAAGCCGACCTACGTCCATAGGATGCCGGGTAGGTCGGATTAGCGTAGCGTAATCCGACAACATTGTTGACATTCGCGTGGTGATTGCTGGCTTAGCGCTTGTGCGTCAAGCCGGCCTGGGGTATAATTCGTCTCCTCAGATCAGACGACTTGCTGCCCCGTTGGGAGCAGGTTGTTGAAAAAGTTATGCCTGATGACCATAGCAAGTTGGTCCCACCCCTTCCCATCCCGAACAGGACCGTGAAACAACTTTGCGCCGATGATAGTGCTGCAACCAGTGTGAAAGTAGGTTATCGTCAGGCTTGTTATATAAAAAACCCCGCTAGGTGCGGGGTTTTTTTCGTCTGCAGCGCTCATCGGATCAGATGCCCCAGGTGATGCTTTCATTTTCCGCCTTGGCCGAGCGCAGCATTTCCATCAGCGGATAGGCGCGCTGCGAGAAATGCACTTTTTGCGCGCGCGCATGGGCGCCCGTTTCGCCATCTTCCAATGTTTCCGGCGTATGCACATCGTGTTCGATGTCGTTTTCCGGATGCAACTTGCTTTCCGCGACTTCTTTTTCCAGCAAGGCCAAGGCATCGCCCGCTTCCGCTGGCGTGATGACGCCGCGCGTGGGGTTCTTGTGCAGGATGTCGAGGATACGCTGGGCATGTTCCTGGTACATCAGCACTTCAGGGGAAGATTTGGATTTGAATGAGATCAACATAAGCGCTTTCTGAAACTTGTTGTTAGTGTCGAAACAATATCACGACTTGAAATGTCGCACAGGCCGTCCGTTTGTCCCGGATTGCATATTTGCAAGCCGGATAGAGCCATCTGTTGGACAACGCACGTATTTACAAGAGCCCGCTTATCGTGAAAACACCCGTTTAAGCGATCGTTAAGTCTTAATCCAGCTTCACTGAGTCCATGAAGGTGTCGATGGTGTCACGCGACAGCTTGCTTTCTTCGCCGAGAATGATGATCTGGAAGATGCGTTTATCCTGCGCCACAAAACGGCCGACCAGCAAGACAGGCTTGCCTTGCTGCGTGCCTTTGGCCTCGATGCTGAGCGAACTGCGCTGCTGCGTTCCGGCAGCCGTGCTGCTGGCCGCCGAGGCCGATTTTTCGCTGCGCACGGTGCCGTTGATGTTTTTCAACAGGGCAGTCTGCATGGCGGGCAGGGCCGCTTGCGCCTGTTCTGCGCTGTCGAGCACGGCGCTGCCGATGGCGAAGGTATTGCCATCGACTTCGCTGGCCGTCATGGTCAGGCTGACTTTCTTGCCATCGAGATCGACCTCGCGTGTCAACACGGCAGGCTTGCCCGGGAACAAGGCCGTGAACTGGGCATCGGGGCTGCGATAGTCGCGCCAGTCGAATTTCGGACTGCAGGCGGACAGGACGCTGGCGGCCGCGAGCGTAGCCAGAAAGAGGGCAAGTGATGGTTTTTTCATCAGCAGATGGTAGCAGTGCCGCCAATCACGCGCAATCGCGCACGTGTGGCGGCCACTGGCCGGCTTATATTTCACGCAGCACGCGCCGGTACTGGATCGCTTCGGCGACATGCGCTTGCATGATGCCGGGGCTGGCTTCCAGGTCCGCGATGCTGCGCGCCACGCGCAGTACCCGGTGATAGGTGCGCGCCGACCAGTGCAGGCGCGCCATGGCACCATGCAGCAGCTGTTCGCCATGCGTTTCCAGGCGACAATGCTGTTCGATTTCCGTGCTGCTCAGGCGCTGGTTCGCTTTCCCCTGGCGTGCCAGCTGCAGGGCAAAGGCTGCCGCGACCCGCGTGGCGATGGCTTGCGTGCTTTCGCCTGCGCCTGCGTGCCGCCCCAGCGCCGCCGGCGGCATGGCGGCCACTTCAATCTGCAGGTCGATACGGTCGAGTAGCGGACCGGACAGGCGGCTGTGATAACGGAGCACGGCGTCCGGCGTGCAGCGGCAGCGTCCCGAAGCATGACCCAGATAACCGCAGGGGCAGGGATTCATGGCGGCGATCAGCTGGAAGCGGGCAGGAAACTCGGCCTGGCGGGCCGCACGTGAAATGCTGATCACGCCCGATTCCATGGGCTGGCGCAGCACATCGAGCACCCGGCGCTGGAATTCGGCGATTTCATCGAGAAACAGCACGCCGCAGTGGGCCAGCGAGATTTCTCCCGGGCGCGGCACGTTGCCGCCGCCCACCAGGGCCACGCCGGACGCCGTCTGGTGCGGAGCACGGTAGGGGCGTCGTTTCCAGTGTTCTACCTTGAAGTGGCCGCCCAGCGAATGCACGGCGGCCGATTCCAGCGCCTCTTCGTCGCTCATGGGCGGCAGCACGCCGGGGAAGCGGCTGGCCAGCATGGTCTTGCCCGCGCCCGGTGGCCCCACCATCAGGACGTTATGGCCGCCCGCCGCCGCCACCTCGAGCGCCCGCCGCGCCTGCTGCTGCCCCTGTACGTCGGCAAAGTCCGGATACGCAAAATCGGGTACGGCCAGCATGGGCTGATGGCGTTGCAGGGTGGTCCGGCTGGCGTGCGCGGCAAAATGCGCGCAGACCTCGAGCAGGCTGTGGGCGGGATAGATGCAGGCATCGCTGACGAGAGCCGCTTCGTCCGCGTTCGCCTGCGGCAGGATGAAGGCGCGCGGTGCGCCCGACCGGCTGCGCTGCATGGCAAAGGTCATGGCCAGGGCGCCGCGGATGGGGCGCAACTGGCCCGACAGCGATAGTTCGCCAGCAAATTCGTAGTGGTGTAATTGGTCGCTCGGCAACTGGCCGGAGGCGGCCAGGATACCCAGTGCGATGGGCAGGTCGAATCGCCCCGATTCTTTGGGCAGGTCGGCCGGCGCCAGATTGGCCGTGATGCGCCGCGCCGGCATCTCAAAGCCGCAGTTTTGCAGCGCGGCACGGACGCGGTCGCGCGATTCCTTCACTTCCGTATCCGGCAGGCCGACAATCGTAAACGAAGGCAAGCCATTGGCAAGGTGGACTTCGACACTTACCTCGGGCGCTTCCATACCGGCCAGGGCGCGGCTTTTCAGGACGGCCAGACTCATCAGACTCCCCTGTGGCGCGGGCGCGGGCAGGATCAGTCTAGCGCGTGGAAGGCCGTCGGGCTTGAGCTATGCCAGCAAGGCCGTCAATATCAGCGCCTGGCTGGCGGTCCCTTACGCCTTGCTATCGTTCAGGCGCGTTTCCAGCTCGATCAGGCGTAGTTCCAGCGCGTCCAGTTTGGCGCGGGTCTTGGCCAGTACTTGCGCCTGGATATCGAATTCCTCGCGCGTGACCAGATCGAGGCGGGCGAAGCCCTGGGTCATCATCGATTTCACGTTTTTCTCGATATCCTTGGCTGGCGAGTTTTCGATGGCTTGATGGATCTTGCCTTGCAAGTCGTTAAAGAAGGTATTCATGTCCATGGTCAGTCCTTTTATGGTGCGGCCTGTGCATCGCACCATTGCGGTGCACAGCGGCGTTAATCTGGTGCGAAACTGGGCAAATTCACAATGCTTCAGCAGCCCGTACCCGCATGCCCAGAGGCTTGGAGGGTATGTATGGCCGGAAACGCACCTGTCAAGGTGGCAATGGAGCTGGCACGTATTCTGCTAAAGAAGGTATGAACGCTTTGTGATCTCCAGCCAAGATTTTAAACCTCAACCGCTTTAAAAGTTCAATAAAAGGGAATCGCCATGAAGAATCTGTCCAAGAACATGACTTTAGCTGCAGCGTTGACGCTGGCCATGACCGCCTTGTGCGGTAGCGCCATGGCCCAGGATGCAGTGGCGGCGCCTGCTGCAGCCGAGGCCGTACCTGATAACGTGGTGAGCTACAACGTGGCGCTGACCAGCGACTACCGCTACCGCGGCATCTCGCAAAGCCGCTTGAAACCCGCCATCAGCGGCGGTGCCGACTATACCCACAATCCGACGGGTTTGTACGTCGGTACCTGGCTGTCGAGCATCAAATGGATCAAGGACGGCGGCGGCGATACCGACCTGGAATGGGATGTGTACGGCGGCAAGCGTGGCGAGATCAGCAAGGATTTTACCTATGACGTGGGCGGCCTGTACTATTTCTATCCCTCGAATGGGCTGAGCACCAATGCCAACACCTTCGAACTGTACGGCCAGCTCGGCTATGGCCCGGTGTATATCAAATACTCGCATTCGACCACGAATCTGTTCGGTGTTGCCGACAGCAAGAACAGCGGCTACCTCGATGTGGGCGCCAACGTCGAGGTGCATGATGGTTATATGCTGAACCTGCATATCGGACGTCAGAAGGTCGAGCACAATGATTCCCTCAGCTATAACGATGTCAAGATCGGCGTGACCAAGGACTTCGGCATGGCGACCGTTTCCCTCGCTGCAGTGAAGGCCAACATCACGTCGCTGGCACCGAATGGCAAGAATCTGGCGAAATCCGGTCTCGTGCTGACCGTATCCAAAACCTTTTAAGCGAGACTGCCATGAAAATGATTACCGCAATCATTAAACCGTTCAAATTGGACGAAGTACGTGAAGCCTTGTCGGCTATCAATGTGCAAGGCATTACCGTTACCGAAGTCAAAGGTTTCGGCCGCCAGAAAGGTCACACGGAACTCTACCGTGGCGCCGAGTATGTCGTCGATTTCTTGCCAAAAACCAAGATTGAAGCGGCCGTCGATGACGCCATTGTCGACCAGGCCATCGAAGCGATCGAAGGTGCCGCGCGTACCGGTAAAATCGGCGATGGCAAGATTTTCGTCTACAACCTGGAACAAGTCATCCGCATCCGTACCGGTGAAACCGGTAACGAAGCGCTCTAAGGGGAATATTGATGCGTAAAAATATAACAAAATTGCTAGCTGGGTTTGCCTGTCTGTGTGCGTTTGGCGTCGCCGCGCCGAGCTTTGCCGATGCTCCCGCCAAGACGGAGGCGGCCACGACCACGGCCGTCGCCGCCCCCGCCGTCACGCCGGTGGCTGACGCAGCAGCACCGGCCGCCGCTCCGGCCCCGGCCGCTGCAGCGCCAGCTGCCGCGCCCGTCGCCAACAAGGGCGATACCAGCTTCATGATGATCAGCACCTTGCTGGTGATCTTGATGACCATTCCCGGCCTGGCCCTGTTCTACGGCGGCCTGGTGCGTTCGAAGAACATGCTGTCGGTGCTGATGCAAGTGTTCATGGTGTTCGCGCTGGTCATCGTGCTGTGGTGCATCTACGGCTATTCGATCGCCTTCACGGAAAAAACCGCCTTCTTCGGTGGCTTCGACCGCCTGTTCCTGAACGGTATCTGGGATCCGGCCAAGGGCACGTTTGCCGCCGCCGCCACCTTCAGCAAGGGTGTCGTCATTCCCGAGTTCGTCTTTGTCGCGTTCCAGGGCACGTTTGCCGCCATCACCTGCGCACTGATCGTCGGCGCCTTTGCCGAGCGCGCCAAGTTTTCCGCCGTGCTGGCCTTTGTCGTGCTGTGGTTCACGTTCGCCTACCTGCCAGCGGCCCACATGGTGTGGTTCTGGACCGGTCCTGACCTGATCACCAACGCCGCCACCTCGGCCAGCGAAGCCCTGAAGGCTGGCTGGATCTGGCAAAAAGGCGCGCTGGACTTCGCCGGCGGCACCGTGGTGCACATCAACGCCGCCGTTGCCGGCCTGGTCGGTGCCATCATGATCGGCAAGCGCGTCGGCTACGGCCGCGAATCGATGGCGCCGCACTCGCTGACGATGACCATGATCGGTGCGTCGCTGCTGTGGGTGGGCTGGTTCGGTTTCAATGCCGGTTCCTCGCTGGAAGCGGGCGACGTGGCGGCCCTGGCCTTCGTCAATACGCTGTTGGCCACTGCCGCCGCTACCCTGTCGTGGGTATTTGGCGAGTGGATCAGCAAAGGCAAGCCATCGATGCTCGGTGGCGCATCGGGTGCCGTTGCCGGCCTGGTGGCGATCACCCCGGCGGCCGGCTTTGTCGGTCCGATGGGCGGCCTGGTCATCGGCTTGCTGGCCGGTGTCGTCTGCCTGTGGGGCGTGAATGGCCTGAAACGCCTGATCGGCGCCGACGATTCGCTCGACGTGTTCGGCGTGCATGGCGTGGGCGGCATTCTCGGTGCCTTGCTGACGGGTGTGTTTGCTGCACCACAATTGGGCGGCCAGGGCATCTTCGACTATGTCACCAACAAGATGTCGGCTGACCCGTACTCGATCGGCCACCAGGTGTGGGTGCAGGCGCAAGCGGTCGGCACCACCATCCTCTGGTCTGCCATCATTTCCGTCATCGCCTATAAACTGGTCGACATCGTCATCGGCCTGCGCGTACCGGAAGAAGAAGAGCGCGAAGGTCTCGATATCACCAGCCATGGCGAGCAAGCGTATCATGGTTAAATAGTCATTATCTGGCATGCCAGCGCCCCGGCGCGGCATGTCCGGTGGAAAAGGCGCCTCATTGAGGTGCCTTTTTTTCGTTGTGGGAATGTAAAAGGTCTTTAAAACAAGGCTTTTGCCCCGATTTGGGGTACTTACACGGTAATATAGTCGGCAGTTCTGTGTGCTTTTTTGAATACTGCACATAATTTAAGGATGTAACTATGGTTCCCCATCTCGTCACGGCCCTGACCGGACCGCTGCTCGACCTCGAAAAAAAGATTCTGGCCGCGACGCCGGCCATTGAGCGCTGGTTTCGCATGGAGTGGCAAGAGCACACGCCGCCCTTTTATTGCTCGGTAGACTTGCGCAACGCCGGCTACAAGCTGGCGCCCGTCGATACCAATCTGTTCCCTGGCGGTTTTCACAATCTGGCCACGGAAATGCTGCCCCTGTCCGTGCAAGCGGCCATGGCCGCCATCGACAAGTATTGCCCGGACGCCCGCAACCTGCTGATCGTGCCGGAATTGCACAACACCACGCCGCAATACCTGCAAAACGTGGCGCGATTGATGCAGATATTCCGCCAGACGGGGCTGCACGTGCGCTTTGGCTCGTGGTCGCCCGAGATTACCCAGCCGACACCGCTGGCGTTGCCAGATGGCAACATGCTCGTCATCGAACCGCTCGTGCGCCTGAACAATGGCCGCCGCCTGGGCTTGAAGGATTTCGACCCGTGCACGATTCTGCTGAATAACGACTTGTCAGACGGTATCCCCGATATCTTGCAAAATATTCATGAGCAAAGCCTGTTGCCACCCTTGCACGCGGGCTGGGCCTTGCGCCGCAAGAGCAACCACTACACGGCCTACGATGAAGTGGTGAAAAAATTCGGCAAGATGATCGATGTCGACCCGTGGATGCTCAACCCCTTCCACGCCAAGTGCAGCGATGTGAATTTCCAGGAAGGCGAGGGCGAAGATGCGCTGGCCGCCAGCGTCGACGTGCTGCTGGCCAAGATCCGCAAGAAATACAAGGAATACGGCATCAAGGAAAAGCCGTTCGTCATCGTCAAGCCCGATGCGGGCACGTATGGCACGGGCATCATGACGGTGCGTGACGCGAACGAAGTGCGCGACCTGTCGCGCAAGCAGCGCGAAAAAATGTCCATCGTCAAGGATGGCCAGCTGGTGACCGACGTCATCATCCAGGAAGGCGTGCCGACCTTTGAAAGCATCAAGGATGCCGTGGCCGAGCCCGTCGTCTACATGATCGACCGCTACGTGGTGGGCGGCTTCTACCGCGTGCATGCTGAAAAAGGCGTGGACCAGAACCTGAACGCGCCCGGCTCGCAGTACGTGCCGCTGGCGTTTGCCCAGCAGCATGCCGTGCCGGATTTGAAGGCCAAGCCGGGCACGGCCGCGCCGAACCGCTTCTATGTGTATGGCGTGGTGGCGCGCCTGGCCTTGCTGGCCGCGTCGCTGGAAATGGAGCGCACGGACCCGAATCCCGAGGTGTATTGATCCGTCAACGAGACTTGCCGGGCCCGGCGACTACCGCGCCTGGCGATCTCGGCTAGAATCAAGCATTCCTTATCCAGGCTCCCCGATTGGACGCACCATGAAAATTGCATTCCTTGCCGACCCGCTGGCAGGCTTCAAGACTTACAAAGATTCCACTTTCGCCATGATGCGCGAGGCGGCCAAACGCGGCCATGCCGTGTATGCCTTCGAACAGAAGGACATGGCGCTGGAAGAGGGCATCGTCACGGCACGGGTCAAGCACATCGAGCTGACCGGCGACGAACATGACTGGTACAAGGTTGTCTCCACCGAAGAAGTGCGCCTGTCGGCGCTGGACGCCATCATCGAGCGCAAGGACCCGCCGTTCGACATGGAATACGTGTACGGCACGTATCTGCTGGAACTGGCGGAAAAGCAGGGCGCTTGCGTCTTCAACAAGCCGTCCGCCATCCGCGACAACAATGAAAAGCTGGCCATTGCCCAGTTTTCCGAATTCACGTCGCCGACCCTGGTGACGTCGGACGAAGCGCGCCTGCGCGCCTTCCACGCCAAGCACCAGGACGTCATCTTCAAGCCGCTCGACGGCATGGGCGGCACGGGCATCTTCCGCGTCAAGGCCGATGGCCTGAACCTGGGCGCCATCATCGAGACGCTGACGGACAACGGCGCGCAGACCATCATGGCGCAGCGTTTCATCGCCGACATCGTCAAGGGCGACAAGCGCATCCTCGTCATCGGCGGCAAGCCGGTGCCGTTCTCGCTGGCGCGCATCCCGCAGGCGGGCGAGGTACGGGGCAACCTGGCCGCCGGCGGTACGGGCGTGGCGCAGCCATTGACGGCGCGCGACCTGGAAATCGCAGAAAAGCTGGGCCCGATCCTGGCCGCGCGTGGCCTGATGCTGGTAGGATTGGACGTGATCGGCGACTATCTGACGGAAGTCAATGTCACCAGCCCGACCTGCTTCCAGGAAATCATGCAGCAAACGGGTTTTGACGTGGCGGCCATGTTTGTCGACGCCGTCGAGCATGGCGTTGCGCAAGCGCAGCAGCGCTAGAAGGTGAAATGACTATGGTAGGGATTTTGCTCATGACACATGCACCGCTGGGACAGGCGTTCATCGCCGCCTGCGCGCATGTGTTCCGGGGGCCAACGGAACGGTTTGAAGCCATCGACGTCGTCGCCGACCAGGACCTGGCGGAAGTGCAGAAGCTGGCGTCGGAGGCCATCTGCCGCCTCGACGACGGTTCCGGCGTACTGGTGATTACCGACGTGAAGGGCGGCACGCCGTCGAACTGCTGCAACAAGCTGGCCGATGCGGGCAGGGTGGAAGTCATCGCCGGCATCAGCCTGCCGATGCTGCTGCGCGCCATCACGTATCGCCGCGACACGCTCGACGTGGTGGTGGAGATGGCGTTGGCCGGTGCGCAAAGCGGCGCCGTGCGCGTCGATAACCGTATTCGCGTGGGCGAGTAAAGAGTGACATGGCCGCCGCCCTGAAGGCGGCGGGTTTTATAGCAGGGCTGGCAACAATGCAGTGCATTCAGGGATAGAGACCATACAAAAATGATTCAAAAAGAACTCGAAATCATCAACAAGCTGGGACTGCACGCACGCGCCTCCGCCAAATTTACCCAGCTCGCCGCCAAGTTCAAGAGCGACGTCTGGCTGACCCGCAACGCGCGCCGCATCAACGCCAAGTCCATCATGGGCGTGATGATGCTGGCCGCCGGCAAGGGCGCGAAAGTGACTCTGGAAGCAGAGGGCGATGATGAGCAGGCATGTGTCGATGCGTTGACCGCCCTGATTAATGACAGGTTTGGCGAAGGCGAGTAATGCCCGCCGAACGCAGCCGCAGCCGCATTCCGACAGGTCAACCCATGGCATCTTTCACGCTCCACGGCATCCCGGTTTCCCGCGGCATCGCCATCGGCCGCGCGCATCTGCTGGCGCCGGCCGCCCTTGACGTCAAACATTACCTGGTCGCCCAGGAGCAGATCGAAGCCGAAGTGCAGCGCCTGCAAAGCGCCATCGCCACCGTCCACAAGGAACTGCAAACCCTGTGGAACGAGCTGCCCAAGGATGCGCCCACGGAGCTGGGCGCCTTCATCGACGTGCATGCGCTCATCTTGTCCGATCCGATGATTTCCGAAGCTCCGCTCGACATCATCCGCAAGCGCCACTACAACGCCGAATGGGCGCTGCTGACGCAGATCGATGAATTGTCGGCGCAGTTCGACGAAATCGAAGACCCCTACCTGCGCGAACGCAAGGCCGACATCCAGCAGGTGGCCGAACGCGTCTTGAAAGTCTTGCTGGGCACGGAGCAGCTGCTGCCGAAGGCCGCGGCCGAAGATGAATTGATGGCGCAGATGATTGTCGTCGCCCACGACATCTCGCCGGCCGACATGCTGCAATTCCGCGACCGCTCCTTCATCGGCTTCATCACCGACGTGGGCGGGCAGAACTCGCACACGGCCATCGTCGCGCGCAGCCTTGATATTCCCGCCGCCGTCGGCATGTCGCAGGCATCGATGCTGATCGACCAGGATGACTGGCTGATCATCGACGGCGACGCTGGCGTCGTCATCGCCAACCCCAGCGCGCTGGTGCTGGAACAGTACCGCGAGCGCCAGGTGGCCATGCAGCGCGCGCGCAAGAAGCTGGGCAAGCTGAAAAAGACGCCGGCCGTGACCAAATGCGGCACGCCCGTCACCCTGCTGGCGAATATCGAATTGCCCGAGGATTGCCCGTTTGCGCTGGAGTCGGGCGCCAGCGGCGTGGGCCTGTTCCGTTCCGAATTCCTGTTCATGGGCCGCGCCCACAAGATTCCCACCGAGGACGAGCAGTTCGAGGCTTACCGCAACACGGTGCAGTCGATGAAGGGCCGCGTGGTCACCATCCGCACGCTCGACATCGGCGCCGACAAGCCGCTCGACCAGTCCGACCATACGGCCCTGAATCCCGCGCTGGGCTTGCGCGCCATCCGCTATTGCCTGGCCGAGCCGCAATTGTTCCTGACGCAGCTGCGCGCCATCCTGCGCGCCTCCGCCTTCGGCAAGGTGCGCATCCTGATTCCGATGCTCGCGCATGCGTTCGAGATCGACCAGTCGCTGGCCATGATCGCCCAAGCGAAGGCCAGCCTGCGCGAGGAGGGCGTCAAGTTCGACGACGAAGTCGAAGTGGGGGCCATGATCGAGATTCCCGCCGCCGCGCTGGCGCTGCCCATGTTCGTCAAGCGCATGGACTTCCTGTCGATCGGCACGAATGATCTGATCCAGTACACCTTGGCCATCGACCGTGTCGACTACGAAGTGGCGCATTTGTACAATCCGCTGCACCCGGCCGTGCTGCAACTGATCTCCATGACGATCGCGGCCGGCCACAAGGCGGGCATCGACGTGGCCGTCTGCGGCGAAATGGCGGGCGACGTGAAGCTCACGCGCCTGTTGCTGGGCATGGGCTTGCGCGAGTTTTCCATGCATCCGGCCCAGTTGTTGGCGGTCAAGCAAGAGATCCTCAACAGCGACCTGGGCCTGATTGCGCCACAAATGCGCAAAATTATGCGTTCCATGGAACCAAATGTGATCGCGGAAGCCGTCCAGCAGCTGCAGCTCATGTAAACTGTCACCTATCGGCATCAGGACACCTCGCGCGTGGCAAGAGGCGTCTTGATGCGAAAGTTGCAGCACCTATCATCGCGGTGCTGCATCGACCATGGCCCGTGGGGCCGCCCCCCTTTTATAAACCGACACACATGTCATCCATTGGAATCGTTTCGCCGCAAACCATGTATTTTGCGCAACCCCTGCAGCTGCAAAGCGGAGCATCGCTGCGGGACTATATGTTGATGTATGAAACCTACGGCACCCTGAACGCCGACAAATCGAACGCGGTGCTGGTCTGCCACGCCCTGAATGCGTCGCACCACGTGGCCGGCGTCTACGCGGACCAAGCGAAGAGCACGGGCTGGTGGGACAATATGGTCGGTCCCGGCAAGCCGCTCGACACGGACAAATTCTTCGTCATCGGCGTCAACAACCTCGGCTCCTGCTTCGGTTCGACGGGCCCCATGCATACCAATCCCGCCACCGGCAAGCCGTATGGCGCCGCCTTCCCCGTCGTCACGGTGGAAGACTGGGTCAGCGCGCAGGCGCGGCTGGCCGATGAACTGGGCATCACCGAGTTCGCCGCCGTGATGGGGGGATCCTTGGGCGGCATGCAGGCGCTGGCGTGGAGCATCATGTTCCCCGAACGCCTGCGTCACTGTGTGGTGATCGCCTCGACGGCCAAGCTGTCGGCGCAAAACATCGCCTTCAATGACGTGGCGCGCCAGGCCATCCTGTCGGACCCCGATTACCATGGCGGCGACTTCTATGCGCACGGCGTGGTGCCGAAGAACGGCTTGCGCGTGGCGCGCATGGTCGGCCACATCACCTATCTGTCGAATGACGACATGGCGGAAAAATTCGGCCGCAAGCTGCGCGATGCGGCGCAGACGGGGGACTACAAGTTTGGCTTCGGCATCGACTTCGAGATCGAATCGTACCTGCGCTACCAGGGTGACAAGTTCTCCGAATACTTTGACGCCAACACGTATCTCTTGATTACCAAGGCGCTCGATTATTTCGACCCGGCGCGGGCGCATGGCGGCGACCTGGCCAAGGCCCTGTCGGGCACGAAGGCCAAGTTCTTCCTCGCCTCGTTTTCCACCGATTGGCGCTTCTCGCCCGAGCGCAGCCGCGAAATCGTCGAAGCGCTCGTCTGCAACCGCCGCCAGGTCACGTATGCGGAAATCGACGCGCCGCACGGCCACGACGCCTTCCTGCTGGAAGACGCGCGCTACATGAACATGGTGCGCGCCTATTATGGCCAGGTATGGAACGACATCGGGGCGGGCTTGCCTGCCGCCGTACAGCACACAGCCGTCCGCCAGGGCGCGAAGGAGACCGCATGACTTTTGACGAATTGAGCGCGCTGCGCCCCGACCTGGCCTTCATCGCCCACTGGGTGCCGAATAACGCGCACGTGCTGGACGTGGGTTGCGGCGAAGGCGTGATGCTGCAGTATCTGCAAAGCGACAAGGAATGCAGCGGTTACGGCATCGAAATCGCCGACGACAAGGTGCTGGCCAGCACCCGCCGTGGCGTTAACGTGATCCAGCAGGACATGGAAAAGGGTTTGTCGATTTTTGGCGACAACAGTTTTGATACGGTGCTGTGCCTGTCGTCGCTGCAGATGATGAAGCAGGTCGAGCCGCTGCTGCGCGACATCGTGCGCGTGGGCGCCGAAGCCATCGTATCCTTCCCCAACTTCGCCTACTGGCCGCACCGCGTGGCGCTGCTCAAGGGCCGCATGCCCGTGTCGAAATCGCTGCCGTACCAGTGGTACGACACGCCGAACGTGCGCTGCGCCACCATCAACGACTTCCGCGAACTGGCTGAGGAATGCGGCCTGGAAGTGATCGAATGCGTGGCCCTGGCCGAAGGCAAGATGGTCTCCGTGCTGCCGAACCTGCGCGGCGACCTGGCCGTCTTCCGCCTGCGTAAAAAAGCGGTGCATTGATGAGCAAAAGCCCGGCGCCTGGCTGGCGTTCCTATGCCAACGGCCGCATGCTGGCCGTGCTGGTGCTGGGCTTCAGTTCCGGCCTGCCCCTGTTTATCCTGCTGTACCTGCTGCAGGCATGGCTGGCCAAGTCGGGCTTGAACGTCAAGGCGCTGGGACTGTTCGCGCTGGTGCAGTTCCCGTACATCTGGAAATTCCTGTGGGCGCCGCTGATGGACCGCTACCGCATCCTGGGACTGGGACGGCGGCGCGGTTGGATGGCGCTCACGCAAGTGGCGCTGTTCTTTGCCATCGGCGGCATGGGCATGCTGGACCCGCTCACGCAGATCGGCCTGATCGCGGCGGCGGCAGGCGGCGTGGCTTTTTTGTCTGCCAGCCAGGACATCGTCATCGACGCCTACCGGCGCGAAATCCTTTCCGACAATGAGCAGGGCCTGGGCGCCGCCGTCATCGTCAACGCGTATAAAGTGGCGGGCATGGTGCCGGGCGCGCTGTCGCTGATTCTGGCCGACCGCATGCCGTGGCAACCCGTCTTCTGGATCACGGCCGCCTTCATGCTGCCGGGGTTTGTCTGCACCTTGCTGATCAAGGAACCCACCGTGTACGGCTCGCCGCCGAAGACCATGCGCGAAGCGATCATCTTGCCGTTCCAGGAATTCATCGCGCGCGATGGCTGGCGTAACGCAATGTGGATCCTTGCCTTCGTACTACTCTACAAAATCGGCGACAGCATGGCCACGGCGCTGGCGACGAAGTTCTATCTGGATCTGGGTTTTTCCATGACGCAGATCGGCCTGGCCGCCAACACCACGGGTTTCTGGGCCAGCCTGGCCGGTGGCGTGGTGGGCGGCATCTGGATGCTCAAGCTGGGCATCAACCGGGGCCTGTGGGTGTTTGGCGCGCTGCAGGCGGTCGCCATTCTCGGATTCGCCTGGCTGGCGCAGGTGGGGCCGAACACCATGCTGCTCAGCGCCGTGATCGGTTTTGAATCCTTCGCCAGCCTGGGCCTGGGCGCGGCCGCCTTTGTCGCGTTCCTGTCGCGCAGCACGGACCCGCGTTACACTGCCACGCAATATGCCTTGTTTTCCAGCCTCAGTGCCGTGCCGCGCACCCTGATCAATGCCTCGGTGGGCTTTCTGGTCGCCGAGCTGGGCTGGTTCTCGTTTTTCATCGTGTGCTTCTTCCTGGCCTTCCCGGCCATGATGATGCTGCCTAAAATCGCTCCATGGAGGTCTGCCAATGGCACCAATATCCCTTAAACGTTACGCCGTCCTGGCCAGCCTGTGCGCAGCCACCGCACTGTCGCCCCTGTCCGCCCACGCCCAGCAGGCGACGGTCCAGGATGGCATCAAGGTACGCCCCCTGTCGACTTCGCGCATCTTTGCCGGCGGCGCCGACTTCAATGAACAATCGAAGCAGCAATATACGCAGCTGGTCAACGAGGCTAAGGAAAAAAATGCGCTCGTGCCCGACAGCGATCCGCAAGTGAAACGCTTGCGTGCCATCGCCCAGCGCATCATCCCGTTCGCCACGCGCTGGAACGAGGCATCGGCCAACTGGAACTGGCAAGTCAACCTGCTCAATTCCGACCAGGTCAATGCCTTTTGCATGCCGGGCGGGCAGATCGCTTTTTACAGCGGCATCATCACCAAGCTGAATCTGACCGACGACGAAGTGGCCATCGTCATGGGCCATGAGATTTCCCACGCCTTGCGCGAACACTCGCAGGCGCAGGCCGGCAAGGGCAACCTGGCCGCCGTCGGCGCCAAGCTGGCCGGCGCCGGCCTGTCGGCCTGGCTCGGCGTCGATCCGAGCATCACCAGTACCGCCACGAATATGGCGGCGCAGGGCGTGATGCTGAAGTTTTCGCGCGACGACGAACGCGAGGCGGACCTGATCGGCATGGACCTGGCCGCGCGTGCAGGCTTCGACCCGCGCGCCGGCGTCATCCTGTGGCAGAAAATGGCCGCCGTGAGCAAGGGCGCGCCGCCGGAATTCCTCTCGACGCACCCGTCGGGCAAGGACCGCATCTCGCAGATGAACAGCCACATGGCGCAAGTGCTGCCGCTGTACGCACGCAGCAAGAGCGTCAGCGTCGACGCCTTGCCGCCCTACCGCAGCAACGCCATCGCGCAGCGCTAGGATGCCGGCCCGTCACGCCGCCGCACCCTTGCCCATGCGCGACGGCGTGGCGCCCAGCTACCTGTGGCTGCCGGAAGGGCAGTGGCCCGACATGTTGTCCTTCTTGCTCGAGCGCTATCCGCAGATCAGCGCCGCGCAATGGCAGGACCGCATGGCGCGCGGCGAAGTGGTCGATGGCGACGGTGCCGTGCTGAGCCCCGGCAGCGCGTACCGGCGTGGCATGCGCATTTTTTACTACCGCGAGCTGGAACGGGAAACGCCTATCCCCTTCCAGGAAGAGATCCTGTTCCAGGACGAACACCTGGTGGTGGTCGACAAGCCGCACTTCCTGCCCATGACGCCCGCCGGGCGTTTCGTGCAGGAGACCTTGCTGACGCGCCTGAAGAAAAAACTGGACTGCGCCGAGCTGACGCCCATCCACCGCCTCGACCGCGAGACGGCCGGCGTGGTGATTTTTTCGCGCCAGATTGCCAGCCGCGGCGCCTATCAGTCGCTATTCCAGCGTCGCGAAGTGCGCAAGACGTACGAGGCGCTGGCGCCCGTGCTGGCGGGCCGCGATTTTCCATTTACCTACCGCAGCCGCATGGTCGAGGGCGCGCATTTTTTCCTCATGCGCGAGGAGGCGGGCGAGCCGAATTCGGAAACCATCATCGAGTTGATCGAAGAGCGCGGCGACGTGGCGTTGTACCGGCTGCAGCCGCACACGGGCCGCAAGCACCAGCTGCGCGTGCACCTGGCCGCGCTGGGCATCCCCATCGTCAACGATGCGTTCTACCCGGTGGCCCTGCCGTGCAAGGAAGACGACATGTCGCAGCCCTTGCAGCTGCTGGCGCGGGCCATCGATTTCACGGACCCGTTGAGCGGCGAGGCGCGCCACTTTGAAAGCCGGCGCGTGCTCGGGTCATCCGACGCCACCACTGGCGCGGCCAACAATGTTGTCGGATGACGGCCCTGCGGCCCTCGGCGGCCCCACCTAATCCGACCTACGGCTGTTAGAGCAGGCGTGGCGGCTTAGGCGCMACGAAAGTCCGGTTCGCGTGACTCGGGTCATCCGACGCCACCACTGGCGCGCCAACAATGTTGTCGGATGACGGCCCTGCGGACCTAATCCGACCTACGGCAGATTAAGAGCAGGGTAGGTCGGCTTAGCGCGCAGCGCGTAAGCCGACACCACCCGCGACGTGTCAAAGATCAGCCCTTGATCGTGTAATCGATGATCAACGGCGCATGGTCGGAAAAACGCTCGTCCTTGTAGACGCTGACCGTATGCGCCTGGGCCGCGATGCCGGGGGTGGCGACGTGGTAGTCGATGCGCCAGCCCACGTTTTTCGCGTAGGCTTGTCCGCGGTTGCTCCACCACGTGTACTGGTCTTCGCGCTTGTCCAGGCCGCGGTGCACGTCGACAAAGCCCACTTCGTCGAAGACGCGCGTCAGCCATGCCCGTTCCTCGGGCAGGAAGCCGGAGTTCTTCTTGTTGCCCTTCCAGTTCTTCAGGTCGATTTCATGGTGGGCGATGTTCCAGTCGCCGCAGATGACCACTTCGCGTCCCAGCGCCTTCAATGCCAGCAAATGCGGCAGGAACAGTTCCATGAAGCGGAACTTGGCTTCCTGGCGCTCGGGGCCGGACGAGCCGGACGGGCAGTACACGGAAATGACGGACAGGTTGCCAAAATCGCAGCGCACGTAGCGGCCTTCGGCGTCGAATTCAGGGCTGCCGAAACCGATATGCACGGCGTCCGGTTCGACCTTGCTGTACACGCCCGTGCCCGAATAGCCTTTTTTCTCGGCGTAGTGGAAATGGCCATGGTAGCCGTGCGGATTGAGGAATTCCGGCGTCATGTCGGGCAGCTGCGCTTTCAATTCCTGTACGCAGATGAAATCGGCCGTCTGCGTGCCCATCCAGTTGAAAAAGCCTTTTTTGGCGGCGGAACGGATACCGTTCAGGTTGGCGGAAATAATTTTTGGCATAGGTCGAGAGTGAAAAGGGCGTTGTACGGGGCCGGCGGGCGCGGCATGGCGATTGTCTCGCCGGTGCGCGCGGATTAAAATACAGGCACTTTTAAAAAATGAGGCTAATGTGAATAATTTACGCCAGCAGTTTATCGCGTTTTCAGTATCCAAGGGAGTCTTGCGGTTCGGCGAGTTCACGACCAAGGCCGGACGTCAGTCGCCGTACTTCTTCAATGCGGGCCTGTTCCATGACGGCGCCACCCTGGCCGAACTGGCGCAGTTCTACGCGCAAACCTTGCTCGACTCGGGCGTGGAATTCGACATGCTGTTCGGCCCCGCCTACAAGGGTATCACTCTGGCGTCGGCAACTGCCGTGGCGCTGGCCGGCAAGGGCCGCAACACCTCGTTCGCCTTCAATCGCAAGGAAGCCAAGGACCACGGCGAAGGCGGCACCATCGTCGGTGCCAAGCTGCATGGCAAAGTCGTCATCATTGACGATGTGATCTCGGCCGGCACTTCGGTGCGCGAATCGGTGGACATGATACGCGCCGCCGGCGCCGAGCCATGCGCCGTGCTGATCGCGCTGGACCGCATGGAGCGTTCCGGCCCGGACGGCCAGCTGTCGCCAAGTTCGGCCGTGCAGGAAGTGTCGAAACAGTATGGCATTCCCGTCATCTCGATCGGCAACCTGGACGATCTTTTCGGCTACCTGAATGGCGCGGGCGCCGATCCGGAACTGCTGAAACATAAAGAGGCTGTTTCCGCGTACCGCAATCGGTATGGTATTTAAGTAGTCCTCTCCAGCAGCGCCCGCAACCGCGGGTCGCTGCAGGCGGTAGCAGCTTGCGGGTGGCATTGCAACAGCCGCCGCAACAGCGCCCCGCCGATGCCGCGCCGGCGGAACGGCGGTTTCACGAACAGCATGTTCACCGTCACTTCATCGGCACATCTGCTGATGTCTAGCATGGCCACCTGCTGGCCGTCGATCCACGCGCATAGCGCGTTGTCCCCTTGCCAATCTATCTGCATCACGCCAGCCATGGTTTCAACGCCGCATGCAGGCCCAGGGCGAACAGGCCGACAAAAAAGCACCGCTTGAATACCTGCTGCGCGATGCGCCCGCGCAGCCATTGACCGGCCAGCATGCCGGCCAGCGCCGGCAGCAGCGCATACGCGGAAGCGCCAGCCGCACCGAGGCTGAAGTTGCCGTGCTGGGCCAGGCTGGCCGCCAGCGCCACGGTCGATGCCGTAAACGCCAGGCCCAGCGCCTGCACCAGCGCATCGCGCGCCAGCCCCAGCCCCTGCAGATACGGTACGGCGGGGATGACGAAGACGCCCGTGGCGGCCGTCACCAGTCCCGTCACGGCGCCCGCCACGGGCCCCAGCCACGCTTCGTGCCGCGCCGGCACGCGCAACTGCAGCGAGAACAATCCCGCCAGCGCATACAGCATCAGCGCCACGCCCAGCGCGACGACGGCCCAGGCGCCGCTGTCGGCCGGCAGCAACGCGCCGCCCGCCAGGGTGCCGGCCATGACGGCGGCCAGCATGGGCCACAAACGGTGCAGCAGGGCGCGCAGGCCGGGGCCGGCCGCCAGCTGCCAGACATTCGTCACCATCGATGGCACGATCAGCAGGGCGGCCGCCTGCACGGGCGGCATGACGAGGCTGAGCGTACCCATGGCCACCGTCGGCAAGCCCAATCCGACTACGCCCTTGACGAAGCCAGCGGCGAGGAAGCTGGCGCCGACGGCCAGCAGGAATGACGTCTCCATCTTTTTTATCCACAGTGAATTGCGTGGATTCTGCGCTTGCCAGGCACTTTCGCCAAGGCGGATTATTTTGAGTCAGCCTTAGTCAAATGCGAAGGCTGCTAAGATGGCGAAAAGGAGAGCCGCCATGCGCTTTGATCTGGTCGATTTGCAGCTGTTTGTCAACGTGGTGGAGGCGGGCAGCCTGACGGCGGGCGCCGCGCGCAGCCATCTCGCATTGGCGTCGAGCAGTGCGCGTGTGCGCGGCATGGAAGAGATGCTGGGCATGCCCCTGCTGCTGCGCGGTCGGCGTGGCGTGGAGCCGACACCAGTGGGCCAGACCTTGCTCCATCACGCGCGCCTGGTGCTGCTGCAAATGGAGAAAATGCGCGGCGAACTTGGCGAATTTGCGCGCGGCTTGAAAGGGCAATTGCGGCTGCTGTGCAATACGGCCGCGCTCAGCGAATTTTTGCCCGAGGCGCTGGGCGCTTTTCTCGACCGCCATCCGAACCTGACCATCGACCTGGAAGAGCGCCTCAGTTACGATATCGTCAAGGCCGTTTCGGAAGGACTGGCCGACATGGGCATCGTGTCCGACTCGGTCGACATGCGCGGCTTGCAGACGTTTTTGTTTCGCCCCGACCGGCTGGTGGTCATCGCGGCGGCCGATGGCGTGCACCACCGCGCGCTGGGCCAGGATGGCGCCGTCGATTTTGCCAGTGTGCTCGATCACGATTTCATCGGCCTGGCCGACGACAGCGCGATGCAGCAATACCTGGGCATGCATGCGGCGCGCCTGGGGCGTCCCTTGAAGGTGCGCGTGCGCCTGCGCAGCTTCGATGCCGTCTGCCGCATGGTGGCCAGCGGCGTGGGCATCAGCGTCGTGCCGCTGGCGGCGGCCAGCCGCTGCCAGCAGACGATGGCGCTGCGCTGCCTGGAATTATCCGATCCCTGGTCGGTACGCAATCTCACCATTTGCGTACGCCAGTTCAGTGAATTACCCCTGTATGCGCGCCAGTTGATCGATCATCTGAAAGCGTGACAGGGCATGACAGGAGCAACGATGCGTTTTTCGGAAGACAAGATGGCCAGCCTGCTGTGCAGCGACCAGGTCGAGCGGCCCATCCACATCTGGCAGCCCGAGCATCCCCGCGCCGTGATCCTGGCGATCCACGGCGGCATGGCGCATGCGGGCGACTACGTCACGCCGGCGCTGACCTTCCGCCAGCACGGCATCGCCACCGTCAGCTTCGACATGGTGGGCCACGATGGCCAGCGCAAGGTGGACATTCCTTCGTTCGACGCCTTCCTCGACGACGCGGAGCTGTTCCTCGCCTGGGTCAAACAGACGTATCCGGGCTTGCCCGTATTCGTCATGGGCCACTCGATGGGCGGCCTGATCGCCACGCACCTGGGGTTGCGGCGTTTCGCGGGCGATGCGGCCATCAAGGGGTTTGTGATTTCATCGCCGTACTACGTGAATGCGATACCCGTGCCGAAAGTGCTGCAGATGCTGTCGGGCTGGCTGGCGCAGCGATTCCCCACGATGAAGGTGCCGCTGGGGAATCTGACCATGCTGCTCACGCACGATCAAACCATCACCGCGCGCCATTTCCAGGATGAGCGCGACGGCATCCGCGCCAGCGCGGCGTCGGTGCGCTTCGCCCATGCCTTGACGTCGGCGCAAAAGGAGCTGGCGGGCGGCTTGTCGGACTGGCGCTTCCCCCTGTTCGCCGTGGTGGCCGGCGACGACAAGCTGGCCGACAGCCGCGCCACGGAAAGCATGCTGCGCAGCGTGCCCGATGGCCTGCTCGACTATCACTACTATCCGGCCAATTATCACGAGAACTTCAATGAAGTGAACCGCGACGTCATCTTTGCCGCCATCCTGGCCTGGATGGAAAAACTGCTGGCGCCCGTAGCGCCTTGAGGCGCCAGTATCGTTATAATCGGTTTAACTAAATTTACCGTCGGCGCATGCCGGCCCGGTCCCCGCGGCACAGGGGAATACTCAAGGAACGAACGATGCGCTTGCTGATTGCCCTGATACTCCCGTGGCTGACCTTTTTCACGATCGGCCGCCCGATCGCCGGCATCATTTGCCTGATCCTGCAAATCACCCTGATCGGCTGGCTGCCAGCGACGATCTGGGCCGTGTACTCGCTGAGCCAGTACAAGACGGACCAGAAGATCGCCGAGGCCATGCGCCGGCGCTAACGCTGTTCTAAGACTGGCCTAAGCTGCGCTTCCTATCTTGATTCAACCGACATGAGGAGAGTGAGATGGCATCAAACAGACGCAGACGCGGTACCTTGAACCTGGCGGCGGCAATGCTGGCCGCCGGGCTGTTGCTGGGAAGTGCGGCGCAGGCCCAAACCGACGGCGCACTGCCGCCCGTGCAGAAGAGCGGGGCGGTGGAATACCTGAGCGGCGGCATCGGCCTCGACGAGTCGACGGCCATCAAGAGCGCCAGCCGGCATTGGCCCTTGAGCCTCGTGTTTTCCGTGCAGGCGGAGGGCAAGGCGGAATTTGCTTCCGACGTAAAGCTGGAAATACGCGACGCCAAGGGCGCGCCGGTGCTGGAAACGACGGCCAGCGGGCCGTTCCTGCTGGCGAAACTGGCGCCGGGCAGCTACAGCCTGCGCGCCACCCTGGCAGGCAAGACATTGGAACGCAAGGTGCAGGTCAAGGCGGGATCGTCCGCGCGCGTGGAGCTGGTCTGGCCGGCGGGAACGAATCAAGGTAAATCCTGATGGCTGGTGACGGCAAGGCGCCTGAACAGGGCTTGTCGGCGCGGGGTTTGTCGGCACATATCCTGCCCACGTCGGCGACCATGGTCGGCGTGTGCATGACGGTGCTGTCGATCGGGCACCTGGCGCCGCGCGGCGAGGTGCGCGTGGCCATCGACAAGCTGCTCGCTGTCGACGCCATCGTCTTTCTCGTCAGCGCCGTGCTGTCGTTCATGTCGCTGCGCCCCGGCCAGTCGCGCTTGCGCTACGAATGGTGGGGCGAGTTGCTGTTCATCTGCGGCCTGGCCCTGCTGGCGCTGGGCGCCGTGGTGCTGGCCTTTGTCATCAACTGAACCCGAGATCAACTGACCTTGAGCACGCGCCCTTCGGCGGCGCTTTGCAGCGCCAGTTCGATCAGGCGTATTGTCGCCGCCGCATCTTCGGCTGCCACGGGCGCCGCTGCGCCGTGGCGGATGGCGTCGGCCATGCCCTGGTAAAAGTCCTGGTAGCGGCCTGCCTGCATGTCGAGGTGTTCACAATGTCCGTCCGGCTGCGTGTCCAAGTGCAGCGCGCCGCGCACGGGATCGACACCCCAGCCGGGCTGGCCCGGCCTGCCGCCTGCCTTCAGGGCGTCTTCCTGCGGGTCGAGGCCAAACTTCACGAAACTGCCCTTGTCGCCATGCACGGCGAAGCGCGCCGTCGGCGCCTTCACCAGGCAACCCGCTTGCAGCACCACGCGCAGCCGGTCGTAGTACAAAACGATGTGCATGTAGTCGACGGCTTGCGCGCCATCACGCTGCAGGACGATATCGGCGTACAGCTTTTCCGGCTGGCCGAACAGCTGCATGGCCTGGTCCAGCATGTGCGGGCCCAGGTCGTACAGCAAGCCGCCACCCGGCGCGCCGGACTCGCGCCAGCGCTGGCGGATCTCGGGGCGGAAGCGGTCGAAGTGCGATTCGACGCTGGCGATGCGGCCCAGGGTGCCTTGTGCCAGCAGTGCTTTGAGGGTCAGGAAATCGCCATCCCAGCGCCGGTTGTGGTACACGCTGAGCACCAGCTTGCGTTCTTTCGCCAGCGCGATCAGGCTCTGCGCCTCGGCACTGGAAATGGTGAATGGCTTGTCGACCACCACGTGCTTGCCCGCTTGCAGGGCCGCCTGCGCCAGGCTGAAATGCGCTTCGTTGGGCGCGGCGATGACGACCAGTTCGATCGATGGATCGGCAAACAGCTGCGCGGGCTGCGCATACACGGTGGCATGCGGCCAATCCTTGTGCACGAGCTCCGGCTTGCTCGAGGCGACGGCAGTCAGTTCCAGGGCATCGATGGTGGACAGGACGGGAGCGTGGAAGGTGGAGCCGGCAAAGCCGTAGCCGACCAGGCCGGTTTTGATCTTGTTCATGGCGTGTTCACAGGTGCGTGGAAGAATCCATGATCATACCCGCAAGCGGGCGGCGGCAACGCTGCTGCGATGTTGCTGCGCTGCCGCCGCCCAGACATTACTTCAGACTCCAGACGTATTGCACCTTGACGCTGGCGCCGACAGGCTTGCCGCCAGCGAGGGCCGGCTTGAACGTGCACTTGGCGATGCCGCTGCGCGCCGCCTCGTCGAGGGCCGGATGGCCGCTGCTTTTGACGACGCTCGAATTCGTTACCTTGCCGGCGGCATCGACGTCGAAGGACATGTTGACCGTGCCCTCCTCCTTCGCCTGCCGCGATGCGGCTGGCCAGGCCGGTTTGCCGCAAACGCCAAAGTCGACGATGGGGCGGCGTTCCAGCACGTGCGCGCTGTCGGCGGCGACGGCCTGGCCGTAGATGCCGAGGCAGGCGCCGGCCAGAGCCAGCAGCGGCACGGCCGCCTTCCAGTTCAGGGTGTGTGGTGCGGGGCGCAGCAATCGTTTGATACGTGACATAAGATCTCCTCCGTTGGCCGCCTGGGCCAGGTGGTGGGTTGAGAACTGGAGGCGTTCCAGTTCCGAGAGTGCAAGAGCCAGACGCCGCGGTTCGCCCAGTTGTCTTGCTGCGAAATCATCTGCAATGTGTTCGCGCTCGAGGCGCACGCCGCGTGAAATCCACCAGACGGCAGGGTGGAAGAACAGCAGCGCCTCGATGGCGTTTTGCAGCAGGTTGATCAGATAATCGTGGCGCCGGATGTGCGCCAGTTCGTGCGCCAGCAGCGCGTCGAGCAGGTGCGGCGGCATGCCGGTCAACAGCGCGGCGGGCACCAGCACCATGGGGCGCCAGATGCCGGCGGTGAGCGGGCTGGCGATGTTGTCGAGCACGCGCAGCCGCACGGGCCGGGTCACGCCCGCATCGTGCGCCATGCGCGACAGCCTGGTCTGCAGTTGGCCATGCGTGGCGCCCATGTTCCTTGCGCTGCGCTCTATCCACAGCATGCCCAGCGCCATGCGCACGGCCAGCACGGCGGCGCACAGCGCCCACACGCCGACGACGGCGCGCAGCAGCAGGTCCAGGTCGGGCAGGCTGTCGGGCGCCAGCAGGGCGGCCGGCAGCAAGGCGCTGGAGTACAAGGCGCCCGTGACATCGCCACCGGCCAGGCGCAGATACAAGCCCGCCGCCGGCCATGCCAGGCATGTCAGCAGGGCGCCGCAACCGACGGCGTAGCGCGCTTCAGGACGCGCATTGCGCAGGGCTGTCCACGCCAGCGCCGTGGCGCAGCCGATCAGCAAGCCTTGCCACAGGAAGTGCAGCAGGGTCCAGCCCAGCGCTGGCACGAAGCCGCTCATGACTGATCGTCCTTGAGCATTTTTTCGATTTCCTCGCGTTCGGCGCGCGACACGCCCGTGCGCAGCGCCGCCAGCACCAGCGCCTTGGCCGAACCGGCAAAGGCCTTCTGCATCAATTCCTTGAGCAGATTCGTCTGCAGGCTGTCCTGCGCCTGGGCCGGCGCATACACGTGCGAGCGCTGGCTTTCGTCGCGGATCAGCAAGCCCTTGCCGTGCATGATCTGCATCAGGCGCAGCACGGTGCCATACGTGATGGCCGGCTTGGCCAGCGCCATCGCCTCGTGCACCTGCTTGGCCGTGGCGGCGCCCAGCGGCCACAGCGCCTGCAGCAGATCGAGTTCGGCTGCCGTCGGTTTCGGGATGTCGTGTGTCTTGGCCATGCGGTTTTCCTCTTGCCTGAAATTCAATAGGGCTAGATTAAACATTGTAGACAAAAATGTATACTTTAATTTTAACTGGCCGAAAAGTGCCTTTTAAAGCTGATATGAAGTCTAGACAAGGACGAAAACATGCCATGTGTGCAGGCATAAAAAAAGGACGCCGTGGCGTCTTTTTTTTAGCGGACGATGAATCAGCCCGCCAGCTTGGCCTTCAGCAGCTCCGTCAGCTGGGCCGGGTTGGCCTTGCCTTTGGAGGCTTTCATGGCCTGGCCGATCAGCGCATTGATGGCCGCTTCCTTGCCGGCGCGGTACTGCTCCACCGACTTGGCGTTCGCCGCCAGCACTTCATCGACGATGGCTTCCAGGGCGCCAGTATCCGAAATCTGTTTCAGGCCCTTGGCGTCGATGATGGTGTCGACCAGGTTCTCGTCGCTGGACTTCGCTTCCCACATGCCGGCGAAGACTTCCTTTGCCGCCTTGTTCGAGATCGTGCCGTCGGCGATGCGCTTGAGCATGGCGGCCAGCTGCGCGGCGGAGACGGGGGCGTCGTCCAGGTCCACGCCTTCGCGGTTCAGGGTCGACGAGACGTCGCCCATCAGCCAGTTGGCGGCGGCCTTGGCGTTTTCCTTGCCGGCTTTGTCTACCACGGCGACGAAATAGGTGGCCATGGCTTTCGACTGCGTCAGCACCAGCGCATCGTAGTCAGGCAGCGCGTATTCGCTGATGAAACGGGCGCGCATGGCGGCCGGCAGTTCCGGCATCGACGCCTTGACCGTATCGATCCACGCTTGCGAGATGACCAGTGGCGGCAAGTCAGGGTCCGGGAAATAGCGGTAATCCTGCGCGTCTTCCTTGCTGCGCATTTCGCGCGTTTCCTTGCGGTCCGGATCGTACAGGCGTGTCGCTTGCACGACCTTGCCGCCGTCTTCGATCAGCTCGATCTGGCGGCGCACTTCCACGTGCACGGCTTCTTCGATGAAGCGGAAGGAGTTCAGGTTCTTGATTTCGCAGCGGGTGCCGAATTCCTTCTGGCCGACAGGGCGCACGGAGACGTTGACGTCGCAGCGGAACGAGCCTTCCTGCATGTTGCCGTCGCAAACGCCCAGCCACATGACCAGCGAGTGCAGGGCCTTGGCGTAGGCCACGGCTTCGGCGGCGCTGCGGATTTCCGGTTCCGACACGATTTCCAGCAGCGGCGTGCCGGCGCGGTTCAAGTCGATGCCGCTCATGCCCGCGTAGTCTTCGTGCAGCGACTTGCCGGCGTCTTCTTCCAGGTGGGCGCGCGTCAGGTTGACCGTCTTGGTGACGAATTCGCCATCCTTTTCGTAGCCGAAGGTCAGGGCGCCGCCGATGACGACGGGGTCTTCGAACTGGCTGATCTGGTAGCCCTTCGGTGAATCAGGGTAAAAATAGTTTTTGCGCGCGAAGACCGAGTGCGGCGCGACGGTGGCGCCCACGGCCAGGCCGAAGCGGATCGCGCGGTCGACGGCCTGCTTGTTCATCACGGGCAGTACGCCTGGCAGCGCCAGGTCGACGGGGCTCGCCTGCGTATTGGCGTCGGCGCCGTACTTGATCGGCGAACCGCTGAAAATTTTGGATTCGGTCGTGAGCTGCACGTGGTTCTCAAGACCGATGACGACTTCCCATTGCATAGTGTTCTCGCTTAATTTTTGGTGGCGCCGCCTGGGCGGCGCGTCTGTTCTTATTAAATACCGGCAGGGCTGCGCGTATGCCAGTCCGTCACTTGCTGGAACTGGTGGGCGACGTTCAGCAGCTTCGCTTCGCCAAAATAATTGCCGATGATTTGCAGGCCGACGGGGCGCTTGCCGTTTTTCTCGCCTTTGCCGAAACCGCATGGTATCGACATGCCGGGCAGGCCGGCCAGGCTGGTCGACAGGGTGTAGATGTCGGCCAGGTAGTTCGCCACCGGGTCGTCCGTCTTGTCGCCCAGGTCCCAGGCGACGGTCGGCGCGACCGGCCCCATGATGACGTCGCAGACGGCGTTCGGGCCATTCAGCACGGCGTCGAAATCCTGCGCGATCAGGCGGCGGATCTTTTGCGCCTTCAGGTAGTAGGCGTCGTAATAGCCGTGGCACAGCACATAGGTGCCGACCATGATGCGGCGCTGCACTTCCGGGCCGAAGCCCTGGGCGCGCGACTTCTTGTACATGTCCTGCAAGTCCTTGTACTCGGCAGCGCGGTGGCCATAGCGCACGCCATCGTAGCGCGACAGGTTCGACGACGCTTCGGCCGGGGCGATCATGTAGTAGGCGGGAATCGACAGGGCCGTGTTCGGCAGCGAGATATCGACCAGGGTGGCGCCCAGCTTTTCATACTGCGCCAGCGCGCCGCGCACGGCCGCTTCCACGTCCTTGGCCAGGCCCTCGCCGAAGTATTCGCGCGGCACGCCGATGCGCAAACCCGTGAGGGGTTGATCGAGGTCGCGCGAAAAATCTTCCGCCACGCCGCCCTGTTCCGGCGACAGGCTGGTCGAATCGCGTTCGTCGAAGCCGGCCATGGCACTCAAGAGCAGGGCGCAGTCTTCGGCCGAGCGGGCCATCGGGCCGCCCTGGTCCAGCGACGAGGCAAAGGCGATCATGCCGAAGCGCGAGACGCGGCCATACGTCGGCTTGATGCCGGTGATGCCGCAAAAAGCGGCTGGCTGGCGGATCGAGCCGCCCGTGTCGGTGCCGGTGGCCGCCGGCGTCAGGCCGGCAGCCACGGCGGCGGCCGAGCCGCCCGACGAGCCGCCTGGCACGGCGTGCTTGTCCCACGGATTCTGCACGGCGCCGAAGGCCGAGTTCTCATTGCCGGAACCCATGGCGAATTCATCGCAATTGACCTTGCCTAAGGTGACCATGCCGGCCGCCTGGAATTTTTCCACGACGGTGGCGTCAAACGGGCTGGCGTAGTTGGCCAGCATTTTCGAGCCGGCCGTCGTGCGCCAGCCTTTGGTGACGAACAAGTCCTTGTGCGCGATCGGCACGCCCGTCAATGGCGTGGCCGTGCCGGCGGCGATGCGTGCATCCGCTTCGGCCGCTTGCGCCAGGGTCAGGGCACGGTCGACCTGCAAAAAGGCGTTCGAGGTGTCCGCTTCGATGCGGTCGAGGAAATGCGTCGCCAGCGCAACGGCGGAAATTTCCTTGTTCTGCAAGAGCGTGGACAGCTGTTTGATGGATTTTGTATGCATGGCGTTTCTATTTTGATATTCGACGGGAAGGCAACAGCATGGAGCGGCGCAATTACTCGATCACTTTGGGCACGAGATACAGGCCATCCTGTACCTTCGGCGCCACGGCCTGGTAGGCGTCGCGGCGGTTCTGTTCCGTGGCCAGGTCTTCGCGCAGGCGCAGGGCGATATTGTCCATGTGGGCGGCCAGCGGGTGGCTCAGGGGCGCCACGCCATCGGTATTGACGGCTTGCATTTGTTCTGCCAGTGCAAAAATCTTGTTCAATTGGGCCAAAGACGTGACGGCCTGGTCGTCGGCCATTTCAAGTTGGGCCAGGTGGGCGATGCGTTTTACGTCGGAGAGTGTCAGGGACATGGCGAATGGCGCGGAGTGCCGCGCATTAGTATTAAGTTGGCGTTTTGATAAAACGCGGGTATTTACTGCTATTTTGCTCACAAAAATCGAGGAATGCCGCGTAACTCGCGGCTGCAAGAGTCGCACTTTTCCATGGTTTTTGAGCAAATCGCATTCAAATTATAAGGTAGAATGGCGGGTTAATGCGTTGCCGGCGCTGATGGACCGCTGCCGCAGCATAGAAAAGATTGCGCAAGCGCCAAGCGAAACCCGAAAAAATCGCCTCCACGGATTTTCAGGGTGCCTGAAAGCGCCCGCTTTGAAACTCCCCATAAACAGCTTTTGCGCAGCTCGATGCGCTACAGGACACTCATGTTTGGTTTTTTACGCAGGTATATCTCCACCGATCTGGCCATTGACTTGGGCACGGCCAACACCCTTATTTATGTACGCGGCCTCGGTATCGTCCTGGACGAGCCATCCGTCGTCGCCATCCGCCAGGAAGGCGGTCCGAATGGCAAGAAGACCATTCAGGCAGTCGGCAAGGAAGCCAAGCAGATGCTGGGCAAGGTGCCGGGCAATATCGAAGCAATCCGTCCGATGAAAGATGGCGTGATCGCCGACTTCACCGTGACCGAGCAGATGCTCAAGCAATTCATCCGCATGGTGCACGACTCGAAATTCTTCCGTCCATCGCCGCGCATCATCATTTGCGTGCCTTGCGGTTCGACCCAGGTCGAACGCCGCGCGATCCGCGAATCGGCCCTGGGCGCCGGCGCTTCGCAGGTGTACCTGATCGAAGAACCGATGGCAGCGGCCATCGGCGCGGGCTTGCCCGTGTCGGAAGCGACCGGCTCGATGGTGGTCGACATCGGCGGCGGTACGACCGAAGTGGGCATCATCTCGCTGGGCGGCATGGTCTACAAGGGTTCCGTGCGCGTGGGCGGCGACAAGTTCGATGAAGCCATCGTCAACTACATCCGCCGCAACTACGGCATGCTGATCGGCGAACAGACGGCCGAAGCCATCAAGAAAGCCATCGGTTCGGCTTTCCCTGGTTCGGAAGTGAAGGAAATGGAAGTCAAGGGCCGCAACCTGTCCGAAGGCATCCCGCGCTCGTTCACCATCTCCAGCAACGAGATCCTCGAAGCGCTGACCGACCCGCTGAACAACATCGTCTCGGCCGTGAAAAACGCGCTGGAACAGACGCCGCCGGAACTGGGCGCCGACATCGCCGAAAAAGGCATGATGCTGACGGGCGGCGGCGCACTGCTGCGCGACCTGGACCGCCTGCTGATGGAGGAAACCGGCCTGCCGGTGCTGGTGGCCGAGGACCCGCTCACCTGCGTGGTGCGCGGTTCCGGGATGGCACTGGAACGTATGGACAAGCTCGGCTCGATCTTCTCCTACGAATAATCTGACAGAAGGGCCGGAAACCAATCCGGCCTTTTTTTGGTTTTGGCGCCGGCGTTTGACCGGGGCCTGCACGTTGGCGCACTGCGCCTGGCCTGATCATTGGAAGTCATGGAATACAGTCCTCCGCCACTTTTCAAACAAGGCGCCTCCGCCCGCGTCAAGATGATGGTGTTCGCCGGCATTTCTATCGCCCTGCTGCTGGTCGATTCGCGCATGCACGCGCTGACGGCCGTGCGCCAGGCAGTCGGCACCGTGCTGTATCCGGTGCAGATGGCGGCCCTGGTGCCGCGCGATGTGGCGCTTGGCGTCGGCAATTACTTTTCTTCGCTGTCCGCCCTGGAAAAACAGGTGCGCGACCTGAAGCACGAACAGATCGCCTCGGCGCAGATCCTGCAGCAGGCGCAGCTCAACATCGTTGAAAACAACCACTTGCGCAAATTGATGGAAGCGCGCGAGCGCGTGCCCGTCAAGACCATGATGGCCGAAGTGCTGTACGACACGCGCGATTCGGCCACGCGCAAGATCGTGCTCGATCGCGGCATCCAGCATGGCGTGGAACTGGGCCGCCCCGTGATCGACAACCTCGGTGTGGTGGGACAGGTCACGCGCGTGTTCCCGTTTACCTCCGAAGTGACCTTGCTGACCGATGAAGAGCAGGCCATTCCCGTGCAGCTGCTGCGCAATGGCGTGCGCAGCGTGGCCATCGGCCGCGGCAAGTCCGGCACCATGGAATTGCGCTTCACGGCCCCCAGCGCCGACATCCAGATCGGCGACATCGTCATTACCTCGGGCCTCGACGGCCTGTACCCGGCTGGCCTGGCCGTGGCGCGCGTGACCCTGGTCGAGCGCAATGCGCATGGCCCGTTCGGCCGCGTCGTGTGCCAGCCGCTGGCCGGCATCGAACGCAACACCCAGCTGCTCATTTTGATGACGTCGCCCGAGATTCCGCCGCGTCCGCCCGCTGAGGAAGTCAAGACGGGCCGCAAGATCGCCGGCAAGATGGCGCCGATCAAGGACCCTGCCAAGGAGGCTGCCGCTGCTGCAGCGCCTGCCGCCAAGCCGCCTGCCGCCAACGCGGCCGCGCCCGCGCCCGCAAAACCTGCGACGCCCGCGCCCGCACCTGCCGCCGTGCCACCGAAGGAAGCGACACGATGAACCGCCCGCATTACATCCTGCTGCCGGTCAGCCCCCTGTTCATCGGCTTTTCCCTGCTGTGCGCTTTTTTGCTGAACCTGCTGCCGTGGGGGCAGTTCGTCGGCGTGCCCGATTTCGTCGCGCTGGTGCTGGTCTTCTGGGGCATCCACCAGCCGCGCAAGGTCGGCATCGGCGTGGCCTTCTTCATGGGCCTGATGATGGACGTGCACGACTCGACCCTGCTGGGCGAGAATGCGCTGGCCTATACCTTGCTGTCGTATTTCGCCATCATGATGCACCGCCGTGTGCTGTGGTTCCCCATCATGACGCAGGCGCTGCACGTGCTGCCGCTGCTGCTGCTGACGCAGGCGCTGCAATTGCTGACGCGCTTGATCGTTTCGGGCCGCTTCCCCGGCTGGCTCAATTTCATCGAGAGCTTCGTCGCCGTCGCCCTGTGGCCGATTGTCACGTGGATTCTGCTGGCACCGCAGCGCCGCGCCGTGGACCGCGACCATAACCGGCCGATCTGACGAGCGCCTGCCATGACTGAACTCAAGAACACCGAGCGCGAACTGCATTTTTTCCGCATGCGCCTGACCATCCTGGGCGCGCTCGTCTTCGTCTGCTTTTCGCTGCTGCTGGCGCGCTTCATCTGGCTGCAAGTAATCAAGCACGAGGACTATGCGACCAAGGCTGAAGACAACCGCATCGCCGTGGTGCCCATCGTGCCCACGCGCGGCCTGATCCTCGACCGCAACGGCGTGGTCCTGGCGCGCAATTACTCGGCCTACACCCTGGAAATCACGCCGTCGAAACTGAGCGCCAGCCTCGATTCCGTGATCGACGAGCTGTCGACTCTGGTGCAGATCGACATCAAGGATCGCCGCCGCTTCAAGAAGCTGCTGGAAGAATCGAAGAACTTCGTCAGCGTGCCGCTGCGCACGCGTTTGACGGACGAGGAAGTGGCGCGCTTCACGGCGCAGCGTTTCCGCTTCCCCGGCGTCGAGGTGCAGGCGCGATTGTTCCGCCAGTATCCGATGGGCGAAGTGGCCTCGCACGTGGTGGGCTTCATCGGCCGCATCAACCGCAATGAATCCAAGGCGCTGGAAGAGGGCGAGGACGCGGCCAACTACAACGGCACCGACCATATCGGCAAGGAAGGCCTGGAAAAAAGCTACGAAAAGCAGCTGCATGGCACCACCGGCTACGAAGAAGTGGAAGTGTCTGCCGGCGGGCGTGCCATGCGCACCTTGTCGCGCACGGCGGCCACCCCCGGCAACAACCTGATCCTGTCGATCGACATCGAACTGCAAAAAGTGGTCGAGGAAGCGTTCGGCGAATGGCGCGGCGCGGCCGTGGCCATCGACCCGGCCACGGGCGACATCCTCGCCTACGTGTCCAAGCCTGGCTACGACCCGAATCTGTTCGTCGACGGCATCGACCAGCAAAGCTGGAATGAACTCAATACCTCGCTGGACCGGCCGATGGTCAACCGTCCCCTGTCCGGCACCTACGCGCCCGGCTCGACTTTCAAGCCCTTCATGGCGCTGGCCGCACTGGAACTGGGCAAGCGCACGCCGAGCCAGTCGATTTCCGACCCCGGTTTCTTCATCCTCGGCGGCCACACCTTCCGCGACGACAAGGTGGGCGGCCATGGCACGGTGGACATGCACAAGTCCATCGTCGTCTCGTGCAACACCTATTATTATCAGCTGGGCCGCGACATGGGCATCGACGCCATTCACGACTTCATGAAGCCGTTCGGCTTCGGCCAGCTGACGGGCATCGACCTGAATAACGAAAAGACGGGCGTGCTGCCGTCGACGGAATGGAAGCGCAACCGCTTCAAGACGCCGCAGCAGAAAAAATGGGTGGGCGGCGACACGATCTCGGTGAGTAACGGCTCTGGCTACAATTCCTACACGCCGCTGCAGATCGCCCACGCGACGGCCAACCTGGCCAACAACGGCGTGGTGATGAAGCCGCATCTGGTGAAGATCATCGAAGACGCGGCCACGCGTGCGCGTACATTGACGGTGCCCAAGGAAAGCTACCGCATTCCGCTCAAGCAGGAAAACATCGACACCATCAAGCGCGCCATGGTGGGCGTGACGAGCGAGCAGGGCGGCACGGCCGCGCGCATCTTCACCGGCGTGCAGTACACGGTGGGCGGCAAGACGGGTACGGCGCAGGTGGTGGGCATCAAGAAAAACGAGAAGTACAATGCCAAGCTACTGGCCGAGCGCCTGCGCGACAACGCCCTGTTTACGGCCTTCGCGCCGGCCGACAAGCCGCGTATCGCGATCGCCATCGTGGTGGAAAACGCGGGCTTCGGCGCCGGCGTGGCCGCGCCGATCGCGCGCAAGGCGCTCGACTACTACCTGCTGGGCAAGCGCCCGAGCGACAAGGAAAGGGACACCACCAAGGTGCCCAAGGAAGATGTCGACGAAGTGCGCACCCTGGAAGAAATCACGGACGAGCAGGCCGCCCCGGCACCTGCCAGGCAATAAGGAAGCACATGCCCATTAACGAGAGGCGCTCGCTGTGGCGGCGCGCCAAACCCTACCTGGCGGTGTTCGATCCGCCGCTGATGATCATCATCCTGATGCTGCTCAGTACCAGCTTGCTGACCCTGTATTCGGCCAGCATCGGCATCCCCGGCAAGATCGAGGATCACCTGCGCAACATCCTGCTGTGCTTTTTCGTCATGTGGGTGGCGGCCAATGTCACGCCGCAGATGATGATGCGCATCGCCGTGCCCGTGTACACGGTATCGGTGATCCTGCTGGTGGCCGTGGCGCTGTTCGGCACCATCAAGCTCGGTGCGCGGCGCTGGCTGCATATCGGCGTGATCGATATCCAGCCGTCCGAATTCCTGAAGATCGCCACGCCGCTGATGCTGGCCTGGTTCTTCCAGCATAATGCGGGCGCCCTGCGCTGGAAGTCGTTCCTGATGGCGGCCGTGCTGTTGCTGGTGCCCGTGTACCTGATCGCGCGCCAGCCCGACCTGGGCACGGCGCTGCTGGTGGTGGCGGCCGGCTTTACCGTCATCTTCCTGGCCGGCCTGTCGTGGAAGGTGCTGGCCGGCTTGCTGATCACCTTTGTGTCCTGCCTGCCGATCGCCTGGTCGCACCTGCATGATTACCAGCGCGACCGCGTGATGATGCTGATCGACCCGACCAAGGACCCGCTGGGCAAGGGCTTCCATATCATCCAGTCCATCATCGCCATCGGTTCCGGCGGCATGACGGGCAAGGGTTGGACGCACGGCACGCAGGCCCACCTGGAATTCGTTCCGGAGCGCACGACCGATTTTATTTTTGCCGTATATTCCGAAGAATTCGGCCTGGTCGGTAACTTGATCCTGATGCTGATGTATTTGCTGCTGGTGGGACGGGGGATGATGATCGCCGCCAACGCCCCCAGTTTTTTCACTCGCCTGCTGGCAGGAGCGATAACTATGATTTTCTTTACGTACGCCTTTGTAAACATGGGCATGGTCAGCGGCATCGTGCCGGTGGTCGGCGTCCCCCTCCCATTCCTCAGCTATGGCGGCACCGCGCTGCTGACCCTGGGCGTGGCCACCGGTATCCTGATGAGTATTCAGCGCCACCGCAAGCTGGTGCAGACCTGATGCGGGCGCCTTTCGACACCTTCGCCATGCGCGGATTGAGCCTGGCGGTCTTGCTGACCCTGGCCGCCTGCGGCACGACGCCGCAAAAGCCCGCATCGAATAACGTGCCGCTGCCGTCCGGCGGCAAGGTCAAGGTGCCCGTGCGCCAGGATCCCACCTTGCCGGTATTGCCGGCGGCCGGCTCCGGGCGCGGCGGCTACTACAAGGATGACGGTCCGGGCGACAATCCGCCGGCCAACCTGCGCGACGTACCCGATGCGGAAGTGCGCAACGAGCCGTATTCGACGCGCTCGAACCGCCCGTATGTCGTCTTCGGCAAGACCTACACGCCGATCACCGACAACGAACCGTTCAAGCAGAAGGGCACGGGCACCTGGTATGGCAAGAAGTTCCATGGCCAGCGCACCTCGTCGGGCGAAATCTACGATATGTACAAGATGACGGCGGCCCACCCGACCTTGCCGATTCCATCGTATGCGCGCGTGACGAGCATCGACAGCGGCCAGCAGGTGATCGTGCGCATCAACGACCGCGGCCCGTTCCACGCCACGCGCGTCATCGACGTGTCCTATACGGCGGCGCTGAAACTGGGCTTCCTGGGCAAGGGCAGCCACCAGGTGGTCGTCGAACGCCTGCTGCCGGCCGACATCGACGCCATCCTGGCGGCTCGCGCGGCACCGAAGCCGGTGCCGTCGGTGGTGGCCATTTCCATCGATACGCCGGCCGTCAGCGAAACGGAAATGGGCGCTGTGGTGCAGCCTGAAATCACCGCGCTGTCAGCGGTCGATGCCACCGTGGCCGCGCCCGCGCCAGCGGCGCTGGCCACCGGCTTCTACCTGCAGCTGGGCGCCTATTCGCGCGCGGACAATGCGGAAGCGGGCCGTGCGCAACTGGCGCCGTATGCGCAAACGCTGGGCAATCTCGATGTGGTGCCGGCCGGCCCGTTGTTCCGCTTGTACGGCGGACCGTTCACGAGCCGCACCGATGCGGCGCGCGCGGCGGCCAGCCTGCCGGCGTCGGCGGGTGTCAAACCGATCGTCATTGAGAGGTGAACGTAGGTCGGATTAGGCGCAAGGCGCCGTAATCCGACGCGATTGTCAGCAGTCATTTACAGGAGCGCAGTTCCTGCTCCGGGAACTGCGCCTTGATTTTCTCCAGCCGCGCGCGTGTGGCCGCGTCGAGGTCGCGGAACTGGTAAGCGAATTGCTTGCTGGCGCTGTAGCGCGGCGCGATGCGGGCGCTGTGCACGCCCTGTTTGTTGAGCATTGCCAGCTGGCTTTGCGCGCTCGTTTCCGACTTGAACACGCCCAGTGAAATGCCCCAGCGCAGCGGGCTGCTTTCGTTCATGATGAAGTAATTCGTCACGCCCAGCTGTTTCAATTCGCCGGCCTTGCGGTCGGCGCCTTCCTTGCTGCCCTGCGGCGGGATATACACCATGTAGCTGGAAATGTCCTGGCCGGCCACGTTGCGGCGCGACTGGCGGTCGCCCAGGTCCAGCGCCGCCAATTGCGCTTCGAAGCGGCGGCCGTCGGCCAGCAGGAAATTGCCCACTTCCGTGCACGCATACGATGGCGGCGCCGCTGGTGCGGCCGCTGCCGGTGCCGCGCTGTCGGCTGCTGGTGGCGCGGCGGGCGCCGTGGCCTGCTCCTGCGTCAGCAAGGTGAGCTTGCCCGCCTGCAGCTGGTTTTTCAGGCGCGCCGGTTCGCGCGTCTCGGTGCGAAAACTGCCCAGATAACCCTGGCCGATGGCCAGCACCAGCAGGTTGACGCCGGCCAGCAGCCAGAAGACGAATTTCAGCATACGTGGTTTCCTTGTGTTCCTGCGGCCCCGGCGCGCGCGGCCGCCTGCAGGCCGATCATGACGATATTATCGACCAGGCGCAGCGGCACCGCCAGCGCCAGGGCCGGTGCGATGCGCGGTGCGGCGCCGCCCGACAGCAGGCAGGCGCTGGCGCCGTGCATACGCACGGCCCGTTCGATGGCGCCCGCCTGGGCGGCCAGGCAGCCGGAGAGGATGGCGTCGTCCGTGTTGTCGGCAAAGCCGGCCGGCAGCATGGCGTCGCTGGCGATTTGCGGCAGCTGCGCCGTGTTGCGCGCCAGCGAGCTGGCCATCAGTCCCAGTCCCGGCAAGATCATCCCGCCGAGGAAAACGCCATCGGCCGTGATGGCGTCGATGGTGGTGGCTGTGCCGCAATTGGCGACGATGACGGGCAGGCCAGGCGCCAGCGCCTGCGCGCCGATGGCCGCGGCAAAGCGGTCGCAGCCCAGCTGCGATGGCGCGTGGTAGCCGTTCGTCAATCCCGCCAGCTGCGGCAGCGAGACAAAGTCACGGGCGACGACCGGCAGCATGGCGCGCAGGCGCGTGCCGATATTGGCGCCCGCCACGTTCGACAGCAGCGCCTCATGGATGGCCAGTTGCGCCCATTGCGCGGCCAGGGTGTCGATCTGCGCATGCGCGACGGCGCCGCTGGCCAGCCAGCCGCCGGCGGCACTGTCGGCGGCCACGAGTGCCCATTTGATGCGCGTATTGCCAGCGTCGATCAGCAGCAGCATGTGCTTACTCCCCCAGCAGGCGCAAGGACACGTCGCCGGACATGACTTCCTGCAGGCCGCCATCGGTGCGCAGCAGCAGCCGGCCCAGGTGATCCACGCCGGCCGCCACGCCTTGCTGCAGCAGCTGGCCGTTGTCGAGGATTTTCACGTGCTGGCCCTGCCAGGCATGCAGCAGGTTCCAGCGCTCCGTAAACGGCGCAAAGCCCGTGTCGTCGAATTCTGCCAGCACGCCGGCCAGGCGGCTGAGCAGCGCCGCCACCAGGGTATTGCGTTCCATCTGCGCCAGCCAGGGCACGGCCGAGACGCTGCGGCCGATCTGCCGTTCCAGCGCATCGGGCATCAGCAGATTGACGCCGCAGCCGATGACGGCCCACACGCCGCCGTCGGGCGCCTGCTGCGTTTCGACGAGGATGCCGGCCAGTTTATGGCCATCCTTGAGCATGTCGTTCGGCCACTTCAGCTGCACCGGCACGCCCAGCGAGGACATGGTTTCGGCCAGCGCCACGCCGACGGCCAGCGGCAATCCCACCAGTTGATGCAGCGGTCCCTTGAAGCGCCAGGCCAGCGAGAACATCAGGCTGGCGTCCGGCTGCGACACCCACGGCCGTCCGGCGCGCCCCCGTCCGGCCGTCTGCTGGCCGGCGATGCGCAGGGTCGGGCCGGCCAGGGTGGCGCAGCGCGCCAGCAGGTCGGCGTTGGTCGATCCCGTTTCGTCGACCACTTCGATGGCCACGTGGGAGGCGCCCGTGGCGCAATGGGCGGCGATGGCCGCGCTGTTCAAGTCTGAGTGCTTCGTCATGGTGATAGGGTCAGTTGCGCGCCTTGTGCGGCGCATTCGCGAAGGCCCGGTCGTACACGGCATTGGGCAGCGCGCGCAGCAGCTTGGCGACGACGCCCATCTGCCACGGGATCACGCGGTAGCTGTCGCCGTCGGCGATGGCGCGCGCGGCGCGTGCGGCGAATTTTTCGGCCGGCATCAAAAAGGGCATGCGGTAGGCGTTGTGGCGCGTCATCGGCGTGTCGATGTAGCCGGGCGTGATGGTGACGACCTTGATGCCGGCCGGTTTCAATTCCAGGCGCAGCGATTCGCAGTAGCTGATGACGGCCGCCTTCGAGGCGCTGTAGGCTTCGGCGCCGGGCAGGCCGCGGATACCGGCCACGCTGCCGATACCCACCAGGCGTCCGCTGCCCTGGTTTTTCATGGCGGCGATGAAGGGCGCGAAGGTGGCGACGGTGGCCGTGACGTTGATGGCGATGAGGCGGGCGAAGGCGTCGAGGTCTTCCGCGTGCTCGCTCAGGGTGCCGTAGGATACGCCGGCGCTGGCGATAACGACGTCGATGCCGCCGGCATGGGCGATGAAGTCATCTGCCGCGCTTTTCAGGGCGGCGTGGTCGCAGACATCGACGGCGTAGGCGCGGTGGCGTTCAGGGTGGGGCAGGGAAGCGATCAGTTGCTGCAGGGTGTCGCCGCGGCGGGCCAGCAAGCCCAATTGGGCACCCTGGCGCGCGTACTGCAGCGCCAGGGCAGCGCCCAATCCGCTCGACGCGCCCGTGATGAAAACGCGATGCATCAGGCGATGCCCGGGCGCGCCAGGGAAGTGGCCATGCTTATTTCTTTTCCGCTTTGGCTTTCGCGACCAGCACGTCCATCACGGTGAGCGCCTGGGCGTTCAGCTGCTCTTCGTTCTTGGCCGACTTGCTGCCCTGATCGGCTTGCGAAGGCGACGTGATGTAGCGGCCATCGATGGCGATCATGGGCCAGAACGTGACGTTATAGCCCTGCATCATGGCGTCCGCACGGCGCACGCGGGCCGAGATGCCCATCGAGCGGTAGGTGTCGATGAACTTCTGGCGGTCCACGCCCTGCTTGGCGACGAAGTCGAAGACGGCGTCGTCGGTATTCAGGCGATTGCGTTCCACGTGCATGGCGTGGAAGACGCTGGTGTGCAGCTTGTCGACCAGGCCCATGGCTTGCAGGGTGAAGAACAGCCGCTGCTGCGGCGCCACGCTTTCATCGCGCGACACGTGCACGCGTTTGAAGACGATGTTGTCGCCCTGTTTCTTGACCCAGGCGGCCAATTGCGGCTCGAGCACGTTGCAATGCGGGCAGTAATAGGCGAAGAATTCCGTCACTTCGATTTTCTTGCCCGATTCCGTCGCCTGCGGCGTGGGCAGGGTTTCGTATTCGACGCCGTTCTTTGGGTCGGCCGGCGAGGCCGATGCACCCATGGCGGCGGTGCACAGTGCGGCGGCGATCAGGATGTTCTTCAGAAAACGCATGCTGGTTCCTTATTTTTGGTTGCGGACGACGGCGACATCGATGCCGTTTTCAGACAGTTTGGTGCGCGCGCGGTTCATCGCTTCGAGCTGGTTGAACGGCCCGACGCGCACGCGATGCAGCACGCCGGCATCGGTGCTGCGGTCGCTGATGGCCGCTTCGAAGCCGAGCAGCGCCAGTTTGCCGCGCGTGCTTTCGGCGTCCGACATGTCATGGAAGGCGCCGGCCTGCAGATAATAAATCCATTTGTCGCTGGCTGCATCGGCCTTGGCTTCTTTCACGTCGGCTTTCGCTTGCGGTGCTGGCGCTGCCGCCGCTGTTTTCGGCGCCGGCTTGTCTTTCAACGTACCGATCAATTCCTGCAGCGCATCCGGTGGCGGCGCTTTCGGCTGCTGCGCTGGCGCGGGCGCCGGTGCGGCAGGCTGCGTTGGCGTGACGATCTCGCGTGGCTCCTTGGAGAAGTCGCGCGCTGCTTCCTTGGCCGCTTCCTTGTTGCCGTACATCGGCTTGTTCGGGTCGGCGATCTGGCCGGCCGTCGGTTCGGCCGATTTGCCGGCCTTGCCCGACTTGTCGGTGAACGGCGAGGCGCCCTTGGTGATCACCAGGGCGACCACGACGGCGATGCCCAGGCCGATGACCAGGCCGATGATGATGCCGACCAGGGTGTTGCCCTGCTGGCGCCGGGTCGAAGAGAAGCGGGAAACATGATTCATTGACGGTTTGACCTTCGCGATTACATTTTGTTTGGCGCGGACACGCCGATCAGTGCCAGGCCGTTGCGCAGTACCTGGCGCGCGGCGATGACGAGAGCCAGGCGGGCCATCTTGACGGCTTCGTCCTCGACCAGCACTTTTTCGGCGAAGTAGAAGCTGTGCAGGTTGGCGGCCAGGTCGCGCAGGTAGAAGGCGACTTGATGCGGTCCCAGTTCGGCTTGCGCGCGCGCCAGCATTTCCGGGTAGGCGGCCAGGGTCGCCAGCAGGGTCGCTTCGGTCGGCGCCGTGAGTGGGGACAAATCAACGCCGGCGACCGTGCTTTCATCGCCGCCCCAGTTTTCCAGGATGCGGCAGATGCGCGCATGCGCGTACTGCACGTAATAGACGGGGTTTTCATCGGTGGTTTTCAGCGCCACGTCGACGTCGAAGACGAATTCCGTGTCGGCCTTGCGCGAGATCAGGAAGAAGCGCACGGCGTCGCGGCCCTTGGCGATGTCGCCGCCGCCCGACCATTCGATCAGGTCGCGCACGGTCACGTAGGAGCCGGCGCGCTTCGAGATCTTGACCTCTTCGCCGTCCTTCATGACGGTGACCATCTTGTGCAGCACGTAGTCGGGGTAGCCTTGCGGGATGCCCATGTCGACGGCTTGCAGGCCGGCGCGCACGCGGGCGATGGTGCCGTGGTGGTCGCTGCCCTGGATATTGATGGCCTGCACGAAGCCGCGCTGCCATTTCACCAGGTGATACGCGACGTCCGGCACAAAATACGTGTAGGTGCCGTCCGTCTTGCGCATCACGCGGTCCTTGTCGTCGCCGAAGTCGGTGGTGCGCAGCCACAGCGCGCCATCCTGCTCGTAGGTGTGGCCGGCCTTGATCAGGGTTTCGACGGCGCTGTTGACCTTGCCGTCCGCGTACAGCGACGATTCCAGGTAGTAATTGTCGAACTTCACGCCGAACGCCTGCAAGTCGATGTCCTGCTCGTTGCGCAGGTAGGTGACGGCGAACGGGCGGATCGAGTCGATGTCTTCCACGTTGCCATTGGCTGTGGCAGGCTGGCCATCGCTGGCCGAGACGGTCTTGCCGGCCTTGAAGTCGTTGGCGATATCGGCGATGTAGTCGCCGTTGTAGGCGGACTCGGGCCATTCGGCGTCGCCGGGCTTGAAGCCGCGCGCGCGCGCCTGCACGGAATTGGCCAGGGTCTGGATCTGCACGCCCGCGTCGTTATAGTAGAACTCGCGCGTCACTTGGTAACCTTGCGCGTCGAACAGCGAGGACAGGGCGTCGCCCAGGGCCGCCTGGCGGCCGTGGCCCACGTGCAGCGGACCGGTCGGGTTGGCCGAGACGAATTCCAGGATGACTTGCTTGCCGGCGCCTGCCGTGCTGCGGCCATAGCTGTCGGCTTCGCTCAAGATGGTTTTCACGACGGCCTGCTTGGCGGCGTTTGACACGCGCACGTTGATGAAGCCGGGACCGGCGATTTCCACTGCCTCGACCAGACCCTTGCCGGCCGGGTTGGCCAGCACGGCCGTCACGATGGTTTGCGCCAGTTCGCGGGGATTCTGTTTCAGCTGCTTGGCCAGTTGCATGGCGATATTGCAGGCGACGTCGCCATGCGATGCATCGCGTGGTCGCTCGAGCACCACGGTAGGCTCAAGCGTAGTGCCGGCCAGGACGGGAGCGAGGGCGGCCTGGAACAGGGCGATGATTTCTTGTTTCTGTTGGGCGAGCATGAGCAGGATGGCGGTGGAACCGCGTTAAGAATGAATAGAATGAATCAAATAGCAAAACGGACGGCAAGTACACAAGCCGCCCAGACTGCGTTAATTATACTGGTTTGCTGCCGGGAACAATACGCCAGCCGGCAGTGTTCCCGTGCTGGCGCGTTTCACGATATTATCAGGACAGCATGCCCATGTTGGTGCGCGAAAACATCAGCATGGCGCATTCTGCTTGTATATATGCAGTTTTTTGCCGCAATTTACATGTATCGCTGCAATCGCTTGGGCCAGAGGGCGCCACAAACGCTACAATCGACCCTTTATTGATGACGCGCGGCCGCGACTTTGCCTCCATGCAGCCCGCCGCGCGCAGCCACACCGGATAACTATGAACAAGCGCCCCACGCTGAAATTGAAAACCAAGCCGGCGCCAGGCCAGGCTCCTGCCGCACCGAAATTGCGTCCCAGCTATCATCCCGACCTGAAACCGGTCTTGCAGCCAGGCTTCCAACCCGATTTGCGCGCCGACTCGCTGGCGTTTTGCCTGCTAGGCGCCGCCAATGCCGTAGCGCAAGTGCGCACGGGCACGGCCCTGCCGCAGGCGCTGGCCAAGGTGTTTACGCAATCGAACGCCAGCCCGCAGGCGCGCGGCGCCATCCAGGATATTTCCTACCGTACCATGCGCCAGCTGGGCCGCAGCGAAACTCTCGTCGGCCTGATGACATCGAAGGCGCCCGAGCCGCCGATGCTCGCGGCCTTGCTGTGCTGCGCGCTGTCCTTGATGTCGGCCGAGCCAGGCGAGCAGCCGTATGAGGAATTCACGGTGGTCGACCAGGCCGTCACGGTGGCCACCTCGCACCCTGACCTGGCGCACGCCAAGGGCATGGTCAACGCCGTCTTGCGCCGTTTCTTGCGCGAGCGCAAATCCTTGCTGGAAGCGGCCCTGCAGCAACCGTTGGCGCAATGGAATTATCCGCAGTGGTGGATCGACTCGCTGCGCCTGGCCTATCCGCGCGACTGGCAAGCCATTTTGACGGCCGGCAATGCCGTGCCGCCATTGACCCTGCGCGTGAACCGCCGCAAGAGCACGGTCGAAGCCTACCTGGCCGTGCTGCAGGAAGCGGGCATCGCCGCGCGCCAGGTGGGACCGTTCGCCGTGCGCCTGGACAAGCCGATCGGCGTGGCCTTGATTCCCGGTTTCGAGCAGGGCGTCGTTTCCGTGCAGGATGCAGGCGCGCAACTGGCCGCACCGCTGCTGGACTTGCAGGACGGCATGCGCGTGCTCGATGCTTGCGCGGCGCCGGGCGGCAAGACCTGCCACATCCTGGAACTGGCCGACGTGCAAGTGACCGCCATCGACGCGGACGCCAAGCGCCTGCCGCGCATCGCGGAAAATCTCGAGCGCCTGGGCCTGGACGCCACCCTGAAGGCGCAGGATGCGCAATCGAGCGCGTGGTGGGACGGCCAGCAGTACGACCGCATCCTGGCCGACGTGCCGTGCACGGCCTCGGGCATCGTGCGCCGCCATCCCGATATCCGCTGGTTGCGCCGCAAGGGCGACGCGTTCCAACTTGCAACACTTTCATCCAAAATTCTGGACAACCTGTGGCAGATGCTGCGCCCCGATGGTAAATTGCTGTTCGTGACATGTTCATTGTGGCCGCAGGAGTCCGAGGCACAGGCGGCGGCATTTGCGGTGCGCAATAATGCGACCCGATTGACAGCGCCTGGCCAGCTGTTGCCGACCGGCAGCGCGGAGCAGGACCACGACGGTTTGTTCTATGCGCTATTCCAAAAAAATGCGGCTTGAGCGATTCGTCGAACCTTATCCTACGGACTACACCGGCACACCTGTGACAACACGACTCTTCCGACTCCTGGCCCTGCTGCTGATGCTGGCATGTACCATGCCACGCGCGCATGCCGCCGATATGGTCGAGATCACCCGTGCCTACATCGAGGCTAGCGAAGAGGGCTACAAGCTGGCCGCCACGTATTCCTTCGAGCTCAATCACGACCTCGATGATGCCGTCCAGCATGGCGTGCCCCTGTTTTTCACGACGGAAATCGAACTGACCCGGCCCCGCTGGTACTGGTTCGATGAAAAGGCCATCGTCGCGCGCCAGACCAGCCGGCTGTCGTACAACGTGCTCACGCGCCAGTATCATGTGTCGGGCGGCGGCTTGCAGCAAAGCTTTCCCACGCTCGACGATGCGCTGTTCCTGATCCGCCGCCCCAGCCGCTGGCTGGTGGCGCCGCGCGGCGCGCTGAAGGTGGGGCAGACGTATAACGTCACCTTGCGCATGGGCATGGACCGCGATTACCTGCCCAAGCCGATACAGGTCAATGCCTTCAATAACAGCGACTGGCGCCTGGCTTCGAATAAAAAAACCTTCTTGTATACGGCGGAGTAGTGAGTCAAGCATTGCGCTATCTGCTGGTGGTGGGCGGCGGCATTGTCAGTATCCTGCTGTTCCTGCTGGCGTCGGCTTCGGACAATTCCGGCTTTTTCGACCGTTACTACACCTGGCTGCTGGGCCTGAACGCGGCCGTCGCCGTGTCCCTGCTGGCGCTGGTGGGCATTTCCCTGGCCCGCCTGTACGCGCGCTACAAGAGCGGCAAGTTCGGCTCCAAGCTGATGACGCGCCTGGTGATGCTGTTCGCCGCCGTCGGCATCCTGCCGGGTCTCGTGATTTTCCTTGTCTCCGTGCAATTCGTCTCCCATTCCATCGAATCCTGGTTCAACGTCAAGATCGAAGCGGCGCTGGAATCGGGGATTGAGCTGGGCCGTGCCGGCCTCGATGCGGCCTTGGTCGAGCTCGACCACCGGGGCCACAAGGCGGTCGAAGAAATGGGCGCCGACCCGGTGGCCGGCCCGGCCGTGCTGACCAGCCTGCTGCGCGAAGAGGGCATGCAAAATGCCATGCTCGTCAGCGGCGACGGCGTGCTGCTGGCCAGCGCCGGGCCGCACAGCGCGGCCGACTTGCCGACGCCGGCCATGCTGGTGCAGGCGGCCTCGCCGGCCGGCTATGCCTCGGCCGAAGGGGGGCTGGAGTTGCACGACGATGGCACGGAGTCGGGCGGTGGCGGTTTCCGCTCGGGCCTGCCAGCGTCGCTGGAAACGGCGGCCAGCCTGCGCCTGCGCGTGCTGGTAGCCGTGCCGGGGCCGTCCGTCTCGCCCCGCTACCTGCAACTGCTGCAGGCCGTGCCACCCAAGCTGGCGACGAATGGCGAAGTGCTGCGCGCCGCCTACAGCGAATACAAGGAACGTTTCGTCGCGCGCGTGGGTCTGCGCAAGATGTACATGGAAATCCTCACTTTGACCTTGCTGCTGGCCATCTTTGGCGCCATCGGCAGCGCTTTCCTGATCGCGGGCAATTTGGCTCAGCCCCTGCTGCTGCTGGCTGAAGGCACGCGCGCCGTGGCCGAGGGCGACCTGTCGCCGCGTCCCATCGTCGCCACCAAGGATGAACTGGGCACCCTGACGCAGTCGTTCAACATCATGACGCGCCAGTTGCTCGATGCGCGCACGGCAGTGGAAAGCAACCGCGCCGCGCTGCAAAACGCCAAGGCCCACCTGGAATCGGTGCTGGCGAACATGTCGGCCGGCGTGATGGTGCTCGACGGCGACTTCAAGCTGGTGACTTGCAACGAGTCGGTCGAGCGCATCCTCCAGCATTCGGGCACGAGCATGGTGGGCCAGCCGCTGGCGCATATTGCTGGAATGGAAGAGTTTGGCGGCGCCATCATCAGCGCCTTCACGGCGCAAAGCGCGCAATCGGCGTCGGGCCGCAACCAGCAGCGCCTGCACTGGCAGCGGCAGATCGAGATTCCGCGCCGCCTGGGCAGCAGTGCCGACGAGCATGACATCACCCTGCTGGCGCGCGGCTCGCGCCTGCCGCTGGAGTCCGGCAGCGGCTACATCGTCGTGTTCGATGATATTTCCGACGTCATTTCCGCGCAGCGCTCGATCGCCTGGGGCGAGGTGGCGCGCCGCCTCGCGCATGAAATCAAGAATCCGCTTACGCCCATCCAGCTGTCGGCCGAGCGCCTGCAGATGAAGCTCGAAGGCAAGCTGGAGCAGCCCGATGCAGACCTGCTCAGCCGCGCCACCACCACCATCGTCAAGCAGGTCGATGCGATGAAGCGCATGGTCGACGACTTCCGCGACTATGCGCGCACGCCGCCGGCCGTGCTCGTGCCGCTGCGCCTGAACGAGCTGATCGAAGAGATACTGAACTTGTACCTGCGCGGCGACGATGGCGACATCATCCACCCGCTGCTGGCGCCGAATCTGCCGATGGTGATGGGTGATCCGACCCAGTTGCGCCAGGTGATTCACAACCTGCTGCAGAACGCGCAGGACGCCATGGCCGACCTGCCGCCGGACTCGCCGCATCCGCGGATTGACGTAAGGACGGAAGCAATCCATTATCGCAGTGCGGACGGCGGCGTGAATATCGCCGTGCGGCTGGCCATCACGGACAATGGTCCTGGTTTTGCACCAAAAATCCTGGCGCGCGCGTTCGAGCCGTATGTGACCTCGAAGGCCCGCGGCACGGGATTGGGCCTGGCGATGGTAAAGAAAATTATCGATGAACACGGCGGACGCATCGATATCGAGAACCGGGTCGACGGCAATGGCGCTTCGGTGGTCATTTTGCTGTTAAAGTTAGCTCCCGACACTCCTGCCCAGGAATTCCTGGCGTGAGGGTCTGGTTTAGTATTTAAAACACTAATAAAATCATAGTTGTCCGCCGCGTGCATCTTGTGCGCGACGGCCGGCGAAATGAGGAAGGCAAGACACGAATGGCAAACATACTCGTAGTGGATGATGAAATGGGTATCCGTGAGTTGCTCTCGGAAATTTTGGGCGACGAAGGACATGCTATCCAGCTGGCCGAAAATGCGCAGCAGGCGCGCGAAGCGCGTGCCGCCGGTGCGCCGGATCTGGTATTGCTGGATATCTGGATGCCCGACACCGATGGCGTCACCCTGCTCAAGGAGTGGCAGCGCGATGGCTTGCTGACCATGCCGGTGATCATGATGTCGGGCCACGCCACCATCGATACGGCGGTCGAGGCGACGCGCATCGGCGCCATGAACTTCCTGGAAAAACCGATTGCCCTGCAAAAACTGCTGAAGGCGGTCCAGCAAGGCTTGACGCGAGCCCAGGAAACCGTGCGCGCGCCGAGCGTGGCGCCGCGTCCCGTGGCGCCCGTGGTGGCAGAGGAAAGCAGCCATCCCGTGCCCAGCTTTGCCGGCAGCGCGCCGCAACAGCTGATGGTGCGCCCAGGCATCGCCGTACCGGCGGTGGCCGAAGGCCATGGCTACAACCTGTCGTTTGACTTGCCGCTGCGCGAGGCGCGCGATGCGTTCGAGCGCATGTATTTCGAACACCACCTGGGCCGCGAAGGCGGCAGCATGACCCGCGTGGCGGAAAAAACGGGCCTGGAACGCACCCATTTGTACCGCAAGCTGAAACAGCTTGGCGTCGAACCGGGCAAGCTGGCCAAGAAAGGCCTGTGACGTCAGTCGTACGGCGTCCGACGCCGCTGACCCTGGTCAGCGGTGGTCGCGCCGCCGAGCGCGAAGCGGCCATCGCGCAAGCCTTGCAGCCTGGCCACGCGACCGCCGTGATCCTTGAGGGTCTCGCCGACGGCAACGCCATCCTGGCCGACCTGGCTGAAGAAATTTCCCCTTCCTCATCGTTTCCATTGCAACTGTTGCGCATCGCGCCCGGTTGCCTGTGCTGCAGCGGCAATCTCGTATTGCGTGTAACATTAAATCGTCTGCTGCGCCATCCACCCGCGCGCCTGTTCATCAGCCTGGCCGACGCCTCGCATATCGAACAGCTGCGCACCTGGCTGACCGCCAGTCCCTGCGATGTCCTGCTGGCGCTGGAACCGGACTTGATTGTTTCCTCAACGTAGCTTCCTGATCGTCTTACCGCAGTCGCAGTTTGCATCTCGTTACAACTCTGTAGCCCGCAGGGTGGCATTGCCGCTTGAAATGGCGGCGTGGGAACCCCACCTCTGTCCTGAAACCGCAAGAGTTTCTCTTGCTTGAGCGAAGGATGCAAAATGAACCTGATCTATAACAGCGAACAATATAGCGTCGTGGAATTCGGCGTCGATGGCGACCTGGAAGCCCTGCGCTTTGGCGGCTATGAAATCGTCGACAAGGGGGGCAAGCGGGAAACGTTTATCGCCGGCATCCTTGCGCAAAACTTCCGCCGCGACGTTACGGAATTGATCGCCAGCGAACCAAGCATGGAAGAGATCGATGAATTCTTGGGCAGCTACGATTCCCTCATGAGCCAGCCCGTCCTGTTGCACTGATGTGATGGCCATCGCCGCCATACCAATCCGCCAGGCGGCGTGGTATGGTGGCCGTGTTATCCAGCTGCAAACAGACCATGTGCCAACTTCTCGGAATGAATTGCAATGTCCCCACGGACATTGTCTTTAGTTTTACCGGCTTCGCCATGCGCGGCGGCCACACCGATACCCACCATGACGGCTGGGGCATCGCCTTTTTCGAGGGCGCCGGCGTGCGCCATTTCGTCGACCACCAGGCAGCCATCGCCTCGCCCGTGGCCGAACTGATCAAACGCTACCCAATCAAGTCGCGCAATGTCATCGCGCATATCCGCAAGGCCACGCAAGGCCAGGTGGCGCTGGAAAACTGCCACCCCTTCGTGCGCGAACTGTGGGGCCGCTACTGGGTCTTTGCCCACAATGGCGATTTGAAGGATTTCAACCCCGTGCTGACGGGCAGTTACCGTCCCGTCGGCTGCACCGACAGCGAACGGGCTTTCTGCTACCTGCTGCAGGAATTGCACGTACGTTTTGGCGATGCCCCGCCGGCCTTGCCGCAACTGCATGCCGCCCTGGCGCAGTTGTTGCCCGGCATCGCGGCCCACGGCACGTTCAACATGATGCTGTCGAGCGGCGAGGCGCTGTTTGCCCATTGCTCGACCAGCTTGCACTATCTGGTGCGACAACATCCGTTCCCAACTGCTAAACTCTCCGATGAAGACCTGAGCGTGGACTTTTCCCAGGTGACGACGCCCCAGGACAGAGTGGCCGTGATCGTTACCCAGCCGCTGACGACGAATGAACAATGGACGGCGTTTGCGCCCGGCGAATTGAAATTATTTGTCGACGGGATGGTGCAAGACATGCCAGTGGCCTAATTTGTTGACGACAATACGCTGGATTGCTGCCAAAATACCCACAGCGCGGGCGGAATTCAGCTAAAGTATTGTCAATAGTGAACCTTGATGCGGGCGCGGCGCGGCCGGTGTCACTCGACGTGATTGATGAAGAGTTAATGATCGATATTTCCAGCAACGACATCACCCCGAAACCCTTGCGCGTGCGCGAGTTCTATCTGGGTCGACAACCTATCCTCGACCGCAACCAGGCCCTGTTCGGCTATGAGTTGCTATTCCGCAACGCTCCGGTCGGCCCCGCCAACATTACCAGCGACCTGTCCGCCACGGCGTCCGTCATCGCCCACGCCTCCCAACTGGGCATGGAAAAGGTCATTGGCGACGCGCTCGGTTTCGTCAACGTCGATGCCGACGTGATCATGAGCGACATCTTCGTCTTCCTGCCGCGTGAAAAAGTCGTGCTGGAAATCGTTGAATCGATGCCCGTCACGCCGGAAGTGCGCGCGCGCATCAGCGAACTGGTGGGCCATGGCTTCACTTTCGCGCTGGAAAACGTCGTCTCCGATACGGCGCAAGTGCAGGAACTGCTGCCGCTGGTGCAATACGTCAAGATGGACATGAGCACGGTCGACCCGAAAGTGCTGGCAGCGCTGGCGCCCCGTTTCAAGCAGGAAAACAAGAAACTGGTGGCGGAAAAGGTCGAGACGCGCGAAGAATTCAAGTCGGGCCTGGATCTGGGCTTCGATTACTTCCAGGGTTATTACTTTGCCAAGCCCGCCATAATGACGGGCAAGAAGCTGTCGCCGTCGCAACTGGCCGTCATGGAACTGATGACCCTGGTGACGTCGGACGCCGACAACATGGATATCGAGCGCGCCATCAAGCGCGACGTATCCCTGGCCCTGAACCTGCTGCGCCTGGTCAATACACCGGCCGTGGGCGCGCGCCAGCGCATCGATTCGCTGAGCCAGGCCGTGACCGTGCTGGGTCGCCGCCAGCTGCAGCGCTGGCTGCAAATCATGCTGTACGCGGAGCCAAGCAAGCGCGGCCATAGCATGACGCCGCTGCTGATGCTGGCTACCACGCGCGGCCGTTTGCTCGAATTGCTCGCGCATAAGCTGCGCCCGAACCACGCCCACTCGGCCGATATCGCCTTTACGGTCGGCATCATGTCCTTGATGGATACCCTGTTCGGCGTGCCGATGTCGGAAATCCTCAGCCAGATCGAAGTGATCGACGAAGTGGCTGAAGCCCTGCTGTCGCGCGAAGGTTTCTACGGCGACCTGCTGCGCCTGGCCGAATGCATCGAGCGCATCGAAGACATGGAAGGCGAGATCGTACCGACCTTGCGCGACCTGGCCATGTCGCCGGACGATCTGGTGGAGCTGGAAATGGCCGCCTACGAATGGAGCGATAACGTTGTAAGGTATGCGCTGTAGGTCGGATTAGGCCCAACGGGCCGTAATCCGACAACGGTGTTGRCSCGAATTAAAAAGCCCTGCACGGCGTCGCCGTAGCAGGGCTTTTTTACGCCGCTACGCGGCCGCGCCGGGCCAGTGCTTGTGCAGCTCTGGGTCGGTGCGCAGTTCCCACAGGGCCAGCACGACGACGGCGATACCGACGAGCAGCTCGTTCCACATGACGACGGGCTGATCGGCCAGCCGCAGGATCCACGGCGAGGCGGCGACCCAGACGCCGACGAGCAGGTTGACGACGACGGCCCAGAAATAGGTCTTGTACAGGTCGAAGGCGGCCAGCGCGGCGATCACCAGGCCCGAGACAAAGGCGTTGATCATCTGCGGCGAGCCTTCGGGATAGGAAAAGGCCCAGGGCGAGACGATCAGCCATAGGCCCAGCAACAGGATCACTTGGTCCTGCCAGCGTTTCAGTTTGAAGTTGGTTGCCATATATCCTCCTTAGCCAGTCAGGGAACGGGCCGGAGCGGGCATGCAGCATGCCGGCCGGCATACTGCGTTAGTGCGCTGCGGCGCGCGGAAAGTTCCGCGCGCCTCGTGCTGATATTATGACAGATTGGGCGCCAGCCAGCGTTCCACGTCCTCGATATTGGCGCCACGGCGCTTGGCCATGTCTTCCACCTGGTCCATGCCGATCCTGCCGACGACGAAGTATTTCGACTCCGGATGAGCGAAATAGAAGCCGGACACGGCTGCACCGGGGAACATGGCATACGATTCCGTCAGCTGCATGCCGATTTCCTCGGCCTGCATGACCTCGAACATCTGTTTCTTGACCGTGTGTTCGGGGCAGGCCGGGTAGCCGGGCGCGGGGCGGATGCCCACATATTTCTCGGCGATCATGTCGTCGTTGCCCAGATGCTCGTCCGGCACATAGCCCCACAAATCCTTGCGCACGCGCTCGTGCAGGTATTCGGCAAACGCCTCGGCCAGGCGGTCCGCCAGCGATTTCAACATGATGGACGAGTAATCGTCGTGCGCATCCTCGAAGCGCTTTTCGTATTTCTCGATGCCCAGGCCGGACGTCACGGCAAACATGCCGATGTAATCCTTCACGCCCGATGCCTTCGGTGCAATGAAGTCGGCCAGGCACTGGTTCGGCCGCTGCACGCCATCGACCACCGGTTTGACGCCTTGCTGGCGCATGCCGTAGTAGGTAAATGCCACGGTACTGCGCGTATCGTCCGTGTACACCTCGATATCGTCGTCATTGACGCTGTTCGCCGGCAGCAGGGACACGACGCCATTGGCCGTCAGCCAGCGCCCGTCGATGAGTTTTTTCAGCAAGGCCTGGCCTTCCGCGTACACCTTGGTGGCAGCGTCGCCCACCACTTCATCCGTCAGAATGGCGGGGAAGGGGCCGGCCAGGTCCCAGGTCTGGAAGAACGGGCCCCAGTCGATGTAATTGGCCAGGGTGGCCAGGTCGACGTTCTTGAACACGCGGCGGCCGATGAACTTCGGTTTCACGGGCGTGCAGGCGCCATCGAAGGGCACGACCATGCGGTTGGCGCGCGCTTGCGCCAGCGGCAGGATGGGCAGCGCCTTCTTGTTGGCGTGCTGCTCGCGGATGCGCGCGTAGTCGATTTCGATGTCTTCCACGTATTTGTCGCGCTGCTCGGGCGTCAAGAGCGACTGCGCCACGGACACGGAACGCGACGCGTCCGGCACGTAGATCACGGGGCCTTCGTAGTTGTGCGCGATTTTCACGGCCGTGTGGGCGCGGCTGGTGGTGGCGCCGCCGATCAGCAGGGGGATCTTGAGCATGCGGAAATGTTCGTCGCGCTGCATTTCCTTGGCGACATACGCCATTTCTTCCAGCGACGGCGTGATCAGGCCCGAGAGACCAATGATGTCCGCGTTTTCCACCTTGGCGCGGGCGAGGATTTCCGAGCACGGCACCATCACGCCCATGTTCACCACTTCGAAGTTATTGCACTGCAGAACGACGGTGACGATGTTCTTGCCGATGTCATGCACGTCGCCTTTCACGGTCGCCATGATGATCTTGCCTTTCGGCTTGGCGACGATGCCCGTGCGTTTTTCTTCCAGCAGCTTTTCTTCTTCGATAAACGGAATCAAATGGGCCACGGCCTGTTTCATCACGCGCGCCGATTTCACCACTTGCGGCAGGAACATCTTGCCTTGGCCAAACAGGTCGCCGACCACGTCCATGCCGGCCATCAAGGGGCCCTCGATCACGTGGATGGGGCGCCCGCCATTGTGCAGCAGTTCCTGGCGCGCCTCTTCCGTGTCTTCCACGATGAATTGCGTGATGCCGTGCACCAGCGCGTGCGACAGGCGCTCCTGCACCGTGCCTTCGCGCCAGGCCAGGGTTTGCGCTTCGGCCTTGCCGCCTGCCTTCAGGGTGCCGGCAAACTCGATCATGCGTTCGGTCGAATCTTCGCGGCGGTTCAGCACCACGTCTTCCACGCGCTCGCGCAGTTCCGGGTCCAGGTTGTCGTACACGCCGACCATGCCGGCGTTGACGATGCCCATGGTCATGCCCGCCTTGATCGCGTGGTACAGGAACACCGTATGGATGGCTTCGCGGGCTGGATCGTTGCCGCGGAAACTGAAGGACACGTTCGATACGCCGCCCGAGATCTTCGCGTACGGCAAGTTTTCCTTGATCCAGCGCGTGGCGTTGATGAAGTCGACGGCGTAATTGTTGTGCTCTTCGATACCTGTGGCGACGGCAAAGATGTTCGGATCGAAAATGATGTCTTCCGGCGGGAAGTCCAGCGCATCGATCAGCAGGTGGTAGGCGCGCGCGCAAATTTCGATCTTGCGCTCGAAGGTGTCGGCTTGCCCCTTTTCATCGAAAGCCATGACGATGACGGCCGCGCCGTAGCGGCGGCACAGTTTCGCCTGGCGCAGGAATTCCTCTTCGCCTTCCTTCATGGAAATCGAGTTGACGATGGCCTTGCCCTGCACGCATTTGAGGCCCGCCTCGATGACTGACCATTTCGACGAGTCGACCATGATGGGCACGCGCGAAATATCGGGTTCCGAGGCGATCAGGTTCAAAAAGCGCGTCATGGCGGCCAGCGAGTCGAGCATCGCTTCGTCCATGTTGATGTCGATCACTTGGGCGCCGTTTTCTACCTGCTGGCGCGCCACGGACAAAGCTTCGTCGTATTGCTCGTTCAGGATCATGCGCGCGAACGCCTTCGAGCCCGTGACGTTGGTGCGTTCGCCCACGTTGACGAACAGCGACGCGTCATTGACGACGAACGGTTCCAGGCCGGCAAGGCGCAAGTCGTGCGATGGGGCCGGCACGGTGCGCGGCGTGTTTTTCGACAGCAATTGCCCGATGGCGGCGATGTGCTCGGGCGTGGTGCCGCAGCAGCCGCCGGCCATGTTCAGGAAGCCCGCGTCGGCAAATTCACGCAGCAGGGCCGATGTGTCGGCTGGCAACTCGTCGAAGCCCGTATCGCTCATGGGGTTGGGCAAGCCCGCGTTCGGGTAGATGCACACGAAGGTGTCGGCGATCTTGGCCAGCTCTTCCGCGTACGGGCGCATCAGGGCGGCGCCCAGCGCGCAGTTCAGGCCGATCGTCAGCGGTTTCGCATGACGTACGGAATTCCAGAAGGCGGGCACGGTCTGGCCCGACAGGATGCGTCCCGAGGCGTCCGTGACGGTGCCCGAAATCATCAAAGGCAGGCGCACGACGGTCGGGTTTTGCTCGTAGAACAGGTCGATGGCGAACAGGGCCGCCTTGCAGTTCAAGGTGTCGAAAATGGTTTCCACCAGCAGCACGTCGGCGCCGCCTTCGACCAGACCCTGCGTCTGTTGCAGGTAGGCGGCCACCAGTTGATCGAAGGTGACGTTGCGCGCAGCCGGGTCGTTCACGTCGGGCGAGATCGACGCCGTCTTTGGCGTGGGCCCGAGGGCGCCGGCGACAAAGCGCGGCTTGTCCGGCGTGGAATACTTGTCGCAGGCGGCGCGCGCCAGCTTGGCCGCCTGCACGTTCATTTCATAGGCCAGGTGGGCCATGTGGTAATCGTCTTGCGCGATCGTCGTGGCGCCGAAGGTATTCGTTTCTATCAGGTCGGCGCCGGCCGCCAGGTAGCGCTCGTGGATTTCCTGGATGATGTGCGGCTGCGTCAGGGTCAGCAGTTCATTGTTGCCCTTGACGAACAGTTCGCGCGCGCCACTGTCGGCCGGCGCGGCGAAATCGATGAAGCGGCCGGCGGGACCGCCACGGTACGCTTCTTCATCGAGCTTGTACTGCTGGATGATCGTGCCCATGGCGCCGTCGAGGATCATGATCCGCTGCGCCAGAATGGCGCGCAAGGTGGCTTCGGTCGGGGACATGGCGGGGATCACGGTATCGTTCATTTCATGCTTTCAATAGGCAAACGGGCGGCGGCGCGGCGACAGGACTGTACGAGGCGGTTGCGGGTCAGCAGGATCAGCTGACGGAGTGTGCCGGCCGGGTAGGGCAGGCAGAAGGTGGCAATCGCCTGATTTCACCGGGTCTAAAATTATACGGCATCAGGCTGCTTTGGTTTTAAGCAAAAGCGGCCGTTCACCCCACGGCAGGCCTGCTTGCAACACATTGCAACACATCAGCTTGCGCAAAGCCTGCTTCTGAAAATTACATTCCTGAAAATCTTGCTCAAAACGTTAATTTTTGCATCAAAATTGGCAGGAAGATACGGCATCTAGGCTGTGGAAAAATTTCCACATTATTTGCGCCATCTCAGAATCTTTTTAATGAGTTGAATAGCAATAGCTGCCAAGGAAAATAATCTTGATTTAAGACAAGACAGAGTGACGCTAATAATTCCTAGAATAAAGCTTTCCAAGTAGATACTTTAACTATTATCAAAACCAATTGAATCAAAAGCATTAATAGTTGTCTTTGGGAATCGAATTAACCCATAATATGGGTTCTTCGAAATCACATTCTCACCAAAAGTCACCAATATGTCACATTTCTCCCGTGTCCTCCCCGGCATCGCGCTGCATCAACATGGTTGCCAGCCATGAAAAACCATCTGCTTGTAGCATTGTTTGTCGTGCTGGGCTTGTCCGCTTGCGGCGGGGGCGGCGGTGGCGGTGGTGACACGGTGGTGGCGACCACGTCGGGCAATCCCGCCGTGATTCCTGCCGTGACAGCTGTCTCGGCGGCGAATGTCGCCGTGGGCGGCAGCCTGGTGGTGACGGGTACGAATCTGAGCCGCGTGACGGCGTTCCAAGTGGGCGGCGTGAACGTTGCCGCCAGCGCCAGCAGCGACACCAGTGTGACCCTGGCCATGCCGGGCGTGCCAGTTACGGGCGCCTTGAGCGTGGTCAGCGCCAGCGGTACGGCGACCACCAGCTATAACGTGAACGTGTACCTGCCGCTGAGCGTGAGCAGTGTCGCGCCGGCAACGGGCGGCGTCGGCTCCAGCGTGACGATCGCGGGCGGCGGCATGGGCGCCGTGACGGCGGTGCAGTTCGGCAATGGCGCGGCGGCAACGCCGCAAAGCCAGACGGCCAGCAGCGTGACGGTGGTGGTGCCAACGGGCGCGGCGACAGGTGCGCTGACGGTGCGCGGTCCCTACAACGATGTGGCCAGCAGCGACACGTATACGGTCTTGGCAAACGTGGCAGTGACGTCGATCGCGTCGGCCGTCAACGGCGCGACCTTGTCGGTGACGCTGCAGGGCAGCAATCTCGACCAGGTCAGCTCGGCCACGGTGGGCAGTACGCCAGCCGTCATCGTCAGCGCCAGTGCCAGCCAGCTGGTGTTGTCCGCGCCAGCGTCGGCAACGGGCAGCGTGATGCTGTCGGCCGCTTCGCGCATCGCCGTGAATGCGGGCACGGTGTCGGCCTTTACCCTGGGCAGCATTGATTTCGCGCAGGTACTGAATCTGAATTCCAGCAATGCAGCCTTGCGCCTGACGCGCGGCAAGCCGGCCGCCGTGCGCGTGTCCGTGCTGGCCACGCAAACAGGCCAAGCCAGCCCGGCCGTGACCTTGAATGCGACGGCCGCCAATGGCAGCAACCTGGGCAGCATCACCATGAGCGGCCCGTCGGTCTTGCCGACGTCGAAAAGCGACTACAGTTTCAACGGCAATTTCAGTGCCGTCCTTCCAGCGGGCTGGATATTGCCCGGCGTGCGCGTGCGCGTGACGGCCGTGGGCAATGACGGCGTGCAAGTGAGCCAGGAAGCGGCGCCCGTGGTGGCCAGCCTGGCCAGGATCCGCCTGGTGCTCGTGCCCTTGAGCACCGATGATGGCGTGGCGCAACTGCCTGACGCCGAGGTGATCCGTGCCGCGCTGCTGCGCGTGTATCCGTATGCGGCGGAAAATATCAGCATCACCACGCGCGCTGCGCTGAGCATGCCTGGCAGCAGCACGGCCGACAGCTGGTGGAGCGATACCCTGGGCAAGCTGGAAAACCAGCGCGCGCTGGAAGACCGCGGTGCCTATTATTATGGTTTTGTGCCGAGAATGTCCTCGACGCGTGCCGCCGGCCTCGCCTACATCAACCGTCGCTGCAGCAGCAACGACTTCACGTCGGCCATCGGCCTGGACGCCAAGTTCAACAGCATTGCTTCCGTCGATCCGTTCGGCAATAGCTGGCCTGAATGGCTGACCACGCTTGTGCATGAGCTGGGCCACAACCACTCGCTGCAGCACGTTGCCTGCGGCGGTCCAGCCAACGCGGCCACCGACTACCCGTATGCGAATGGCGATCTGGGCCCGCAACCGTTGTACAACAGCAGCTATGCGGGCAGCATTGGCCAGTTGAGCAAGGCAGTCTATGGCAGCACGCCGATGAAAGACGTGATGAGCTATTGCAGCGGCGCCTGGTTCTCCGACTACAGCTATGTGCGCGTGCAGCAATTCCTGGAGAAACGCAGCACGCAGGTTACTGGCAGCAATGTGCTGGCCGCCAGCATGTCCGTGGCCGAGAATGGCTATCTGACGATTTCCGGCCGTATCACGCCAAACGGCGTAGCCTTGCGCCCAGCCGTTGCCTCGTCCACGCGTGTGGGCGCAGCGGCCAGCGGCAGCGGCCATGCTTATACCTTGCGCGTGTTGACGGCGCTGGGACAGACTATCGACTTGCCCTTCGATGGCGTCTCCCTGGCCGACCATGGCGGCAACGCCATGAGCCATTTCCGTGTCAGCTTCGCCAACCCGGGCGACATCAGCGACGTGCAAGTGCTGCAAAATGGCAAGACTTTGGCCAAGCTGGAGCGCCCGGCGCGCCGCAGCAAGGCCGCCGCCAACGATGCCACGTTCGATGCGGCACAAAGCGGCGGCAAGTTGGCGCTGGCATGGAATGCCGAGACGGAACCGTACGCCGCCGTGCTGCACGTGGCCGCCGATGGCCGCAAGACGGTGGTCGCCAGCGACTTGACGGGTGGCAAAGCCAGCGTCGACGTCAGCGCCTTGCCGGCCGGTGGCCGCTTCGAGGTCAGCCTGTCGTCGTCCGTGGGCGCACGCCTGATGAAGGTGCCGCGCCGCTAAGCAAGGGCGCTCGATGCAACAAGGGCTTGCCGCGGCAAGCCCTTTTTTTATGCGCGCAGGCATTGGTGCATAAACTGCACAGATCCTGTGCCTGGCGGGGGCTGCCATTGCCGCCGCCGTCTGCCTAGAATGGGACTTCATCCACTTGCGGAACATCCCATGCCCATCCTGAACCTGCGTTTATCCACGCCACCCGATGCGCGCCAGTCGGCCGCCATCGCCGCCACCCTGAGCCAATTGACGGCGCAACTGCTGCACAAGGCGCCCGAACTGACGTCCGTGGCGATCAGCCATCTTGACGCGGCGCACTGGTTTGTCGGCGGGCCCTCGTTGCAGGCGCAAGGCAAGGCCAGTTTTTTCCTCGATATCCTGATCAGCGATGAAACGAATACGGCGGCGGAAAAAGCCGCGTATATCGCCGCCGTGTTTGCCGCCATGCACGAGTATCTCGGCGCCTTGCATGAGGTCAGCTACATCCACGTGCACGACGCGCGTCAGGCGGCCTGGGGCTACGGGGGCTTGACGCAGCAGTTCCGCGCCGTGCGCAAGGCGCTGCAGCAGCAGGCCTGATCAATCCCAGCGGCGATTTTGATAGTGTTGCACGGCAAAATCGACGAAGACCCTGACCTTGGGCGACAGCTGGCGGCTGTGCGGATACAGCGCGTACAAGGTGCGTGGACGCAAGGTGTAGCCGGGCAAGACTTCCACCAGCTGGCCGCTGCGCAGTGCGTCGCGCACGATGAAGCCGGCGGCGCTGGCAATCCCCATGCCGCCCACGGCCGCTTCGCGCAGGGCAACACTGGTATTGGCTTGCAGGCTGCCGCGTACGGCCACCTTGTGGGCGGCGCCGTCAGCATCGGTGAACGACCATTCCGCCGGCTTCTCGCCAGAGGTGTACATCAGGCAATTGTGCTGCGCCAAGTCTTGCGGCGTGGCCGGATGGCCATGGCGGGCCAGGTAGGCGGGCGAGGCGACGGCCACCGTGCGGCTGCTGGCCAGCTGGCGCGCCACCAGGGTGGAGTCGGGCAAGCCGCGCGCCAGGCGCAGCGCCACGTCGAAGCCATCGTCGATCAGGTCGACGATGCGGTCATTGCAGACGAGATCGATGTGGATGTGCGGATATTGGCGGCTGAAATCGGGCAGCCAGGCGGCCAGTTCCAAGGTGCCGAAAGCCATCGGCGCATTGATGCGCAAGCTGCCGGACGGTTGCGCCTGGTGCATGGCGACGGCGCGGTCGGCCGCATCGAGGGCGTCGAGGATATCGCGGCTGGCCAGATAGTATTCCTGGCCGGCGGCCGTCAGGGCGAAGCGGCGCGTCGTGCGGTTGAGTAATTGGGCGCCCAGCTGGCTTTCCAGCTGGCGCACCTGGCGCGAGACGATGGAGTGGGAAATGCCCAGCGCGGCGCCGGCGGCCGTGAAGCTGCCCAGTTCCACGACGCGGCGCAGGGCGCGCAGGGCGGTCAGCTGGTCCATGGGCGCGTGCCGGTTTAAACGAAGCGCTTGCCTTCGAGGGGGAAGCCCTTGATGAACTCGGCTGCGGGCAGGCGCTTGCCACCCGGTTTCTGCAGTTCCGTCAGACGCAAGGAACCATTGCCGCAAGCCACGACGATGCCGTGCTGGGCGTCGGCCGCCAGTACCTGGCCTGGCGCTTCCTTGCTGTCCGCCTCGATCACCTCGGCGGCCCAGATCTTGATGGTGACGCCATCGACCTGGCCGCAGGCGCCGGGAAACGGATTGAAGGCGCGGATTTTCAGGCCCAGTTCCAGCGCCGGCAGGCTGAAGTCGAGCGCCGCTTCTTCCTTGGCGATCTTTGCCGCGTAGGTGACGCCCGCTTCCGGCTGAGGCACGGCTTCGAGCGGCTGTTGCTGCATCTTGCGCAGGGTTTCTACGATCATCTTGCCGCCCAGGGTGGCCAGCTTGTCGTGCAAGGTGGCGGTGGAGTCGCCCGCTTCGATGGGCGTGCGCTCGATGGCCAGCATGGGGCCCGTATCGAGGCCTTCTTCCATCTGCATGATGGTCACGCCCGTTTCATCGTCGCCCGCTTCGATGGCGCGGTGGATCGGTGCGGCGCCGCGCCAGCGCGGCAGCAGGGAACCGTGGATATTGATGCAGGGTTTGATGTCGAGGGTGCTGCGCGGCAAGATCAAGCCGTAGGCCGCCACCACCATCACGTCGTAGTCGGTAGCCAGCAGGCGCTCGTGGGCCGCTTTCGCTTCGGCGGCGCGCTGCGGGTCCTTGCTGTCCATGCGCAAGGACAACGGTTGCAGCACCTCGATGCCGTGCTGCTGGGCATATTGCTTGACGGCCGAGGCGTGCAGTTGCATGCCGCGTCCGGCAGGGCGGTCAGGCTGGGTCAGCACCAGCGGAATCTCGAAGCCCGCTTCGTGCAAGTCTTTCAGGGCCGTGGCGGCGAATTCAGGCGTGCCTGCGAAGATCACTTTCATATGGTTCCTTGACGTGAGGTGCGCAGGCCCGCGCCGAAGGCGCCAGGCTGGCGTGGTGTAACGACTACTGTTGCTGCTTAGTCTATCAGCTGTAGCTCAAAAACTCCTTGAACACCTTAGTAATGCGCACGCAAGCTCGCTTCGCGCTCGAGACCACGGATTTCCTTGATCATCTTGGTCTTGATGCGGTTGCGCTTGAGCGGCGACAGGTATTCGACGAATACCTTGCCCAGCAAGTGATCCATCTCATGCTGGATGCAGACGGCCAGCAAGCCATCGGCTTCCAGCTCGTACTGCTTGCCGTGGCGGTCCAGGGCGCGCACCTTGATGCGGGCCGGGCGCTCGACGCCATCGTAGACGCCAGGCACGGACAAGCAGCCTTCGTCGTAGACCTGCTTTTCTTCGCTGGCCCAGGTGATTTCCGGGTTGATGAAGACTTGCAGCTGGTTTTTCTCTTCGGTGGTGTCGATCACCATCATCTGGATATGTTCGTCCACTTGCGACGCGGCCAGGCCGACGCCAGGGGCGTCGTACATGGTTTCTGCCATGTCGTCGATCAGGGTTTGCAGGCGCGCGTCAAATTCGGTGACGGGCTTGGCGATCGTGTGCAGGCGAGGATCGGGGTAACGCAGGATATTTAATATGGACATACGGATTCGACTGGTTAAGGTGGGCGCCGGTGCGCCGGATTATTCATGCCTGGGCCATGCGGACGATGGCAGGGCTATTTTATTTTTGAGTACGCTACGGTTGGGCGCGTATGGCGCAACGGCGCGGCAGATGCGTTTGCCAGTGCGCGATTAGTTTGCTGCAAAGGGAAATTTTATCACAGACACCCATTTCCCTGTGGATGACGGGCCGTTTTGCACGGCCATTGCACGCACTGTTGCGCGCGTCGGTATCGCGTGCGCGCCGTGGCGCTAGCATGGGATGGCACAGTACACAGTGAGGTTGTCATGCATGCAATTGCAACGACGGCAGACACGGCCACGGAACTGGCGGGCTGGCTGCGCCTGCAGCACCTGCCCGGCGTGGGGCCTGTGGCGGCGCGTGCCTTGCTAGCCCGCTTCGGCCTGCCGCCGCAAATCTTTGCCACACCGTTCGAGGCCTTGCGCGAGGTGGTGCCGGCCAGCGTGGCGCGCGCCATCGTGCAGCCGTCCAAGCCGGTGGCCAACAGCCAGCTGGCGCTGACCCTGCAGTGGCTGGAGCGGCCCGGCAATGCCGTGCTGACCCTGGCCGATGCCGCGTATCCGCCACTGTTGCTGGAAATCGCCGATCCGCCGCTCTTGTTATATGTGCGGGGGCGGGCGGAACTGCTGTCGCATCCCGGCGTGGCCATCATCGGCAGCCGCAATGCCAGCGCGCAAGGCATGCAGAATGCGGCCGCCTTCGCGCAAGCCCTCAGTACGGCAGGCCTGACCATCATTTCCGGGCTGGCGCTGGGCATCGACACGCACGCGCACGAGGGCGGCTTGCGCGGCGCGGGTGCCACCGTCGCCGTGATCGGCACGGGCGCCGATCTGGTGTATCCACGTCGCAACCTTGATCTGGCGCAAAGAATTGCAGAGCAGGGCTGCATCGTCAGCGAGTATGCGCTGGGCTTGCCGGCCATGCCCGGTAACTTTCCGCGCCGCAACCGCCTGATCAGCGGCCTGGCGCGCGGCGTGCTGGTGATCGAGGCGGCGGCGCAGTCAGGTTCATTGATCACGGCGCGCCTGGCTGGCGAGCAGGGGCGCGACGTGTATGCCTTGCCCGGTTCCATCCACGCCACGCTGGCCAAGGGCTGCCATGCGCTGATCAAGCAGGGCGCCAAGCTGGTCGAGTCGGCCGATGACGTGCTGCAAGAGCTGCAGTGGCTGGGCGGTATTCCCAGCGCGCCGGCACAGGAGGAAGACGAGACGCCGCTGCTGGCCGCGCTGGGCCACGATCCCCTCGATGCCGATACCCTGGCCGCGCGCAGCGGCCTGGCCATGGGCACGCTGATGGCTGAATTGCTGGCGCTGGAGCTGGCGGGCCGGGTCGAACGCTTGTCGGGAGGACTGTTTCAACGCTGCAAATGACAGCTTGTCACTTGTGTGGCGGCCTTGCCGCACGGGCGCGCTTTGTCTGTGCGCACCCTTGTGTCTTAGCGAGCTTAGCTGCTAGAGTAGAGCCATGTTCGATATCCTGGTGTACCTCTACGAGACTTATTATCGCCCCGATGCCTGCCCCGAGCCGGCAGTCCTGGCGCGCAAACTGTCGGCCGTCGGTTTCGACGACGTGGAGATTTCCGAAGCGCTCGTGTGGCTGACGGACTTGAACGCCATGGCCGGCGTCGAACAAACCCTGACGGCCAGTTCCACGGGCACGCGCTTCTATGTGCAGCAGGAAAGCGATGTGCTGGGCACCGCTGCCATCGGTTTCATCCAGTTCCTCGAAAGCGCCAAGGTGCTTTCGCCACTGCAGCGCGAAATCGTCATCGAACGGGCGCTGGCGCTCGACGAGGCACCCGTTTCGCTGGGCAAGCTGAAAGTCATCGTGCTGATGCTGCTGTGGAGCCAGGGCAAGGAACCGGACGCCCTGATGTTCGACGACCTGTTCGTCGACGATGAAGACCTCCCGCCGCGCCTGCTGCACTAATATATAACCATATTCTTCGCTGCCTGTCCGACCCTGGCGCCACCGCCGCGCCATCCCCTTTACTATGTGTTGCACCGGCGCGCACGTCAGGCCATTGTGTTTGCGCCTGCGCATTCTTGCTTGCAGATAACTTGCCGAATTCTTCAATAGGCGCTTATCATTGGCCGCTTGACAAGACCACAAGTCACTGTGCCTTGCGCAGACAAAAGCGTCGGCGCCTGGCAATGCACTGTATGATGCGCATGCTGAAACTATCCTAGAGCATTTTTCGAGACTAAAAAATATGACAAAAACCCTCATCATCGCCGAGAAGCCTTCTGTCGCGAACGATATCGCGAAGACGCTTGGCGGCTTTACCAAGCACGATGAGTACTTTGAATCGGATGAATACGTCCTGTCGTCGGCGGTCGGCCACTTGCTGGAGATCGCCGTACCGGAAGAATTCGACGTGAAGCGCGGCAAATGGAGTTTCGCGCACTTGCCGATGATTCCACCGTATTTCGCGCTGAACCCGATCGCCAAGACGGAAGCGCGCCTCAAAGTATTAAACAAGCTGATCAAACGCAAAGACGTCACCACCCTCATCAACGCATGCGATGCGGGGCGCGAAGGCGAGCTGATTTTCCGCCTGATCGCGCAAAACGCGAAAGCCAAGCAACCGGTCAAGCGTTTGTGGCTGCAGTCGATGACGCCGGGCGCCATCCGCGACGGTTTCTCGCACCTGCGCAGCGACGAAGAAATGCTGCCGCTGGCCGATGCTGCCCGCTGCCGTTCGGAAGCCGATTGGCTGATCGGTATCAATGGCACGCGCGCCATGACGGCGTTCAATTCGAAAGAAGGCGGCTTCTACCTGACGACCGTGGGCCGCGTGCAAACGCCAACCCTGTCCATCGTCGTCGAACGCGAAGACAAGATCAAAAAATTCGTGCCGCGCGACTTCTGGGAAGTGCGCGCCGAATTCGTCTGCGCGGCCGGTATCTATGAAGGCCGCTGGCTCGACACGAAGTTCAAGAAGGACGAGAACGACCCCGAGAAGCGCGCCGAGCGCCTGTGGAGCAAGACGGCTGCCGACTCGATCGCCACCGCCTGCCGCGGCCGCCAAGGCATCGTCACGGAAGAGTCGAAACCGACGACCTCGATGGCGCCGGGCCTGTTCGACCTGACCAGCCTGCAGCGCGAAGCGAACTCGCGTTTCGGCTTCTCCGCCAAGAATACCCTGGGCTTGGCCCAGGCGCTGTACGAAAAGCACAAGGTGCTCACGTATCCGCGTACCGATTCGCGCCACCTGCCGGAAGACTACATGCCGACCGTGCTGCAGGCGCTGGAAACGGTCAAGGAAAACAGCAACTACCACCAGTTTGCCAAGCAGATCATCGACAAGGGCTGGGTCAAGCCGAACAAGCGCATCTTCGACAACACGAAGATCTCGGATCACTTCGCGATCATCCCGACGACGATCGCGCCAAAGAATTTGTCCGAGCCGGAACAGAAGCTGTACGACCTCGTCACGCGCCGTTTCATGGCCGTGTTCTTCCCGCCTGCGGAATTCCAGGTCACCACGCGCTACACGGAAGTGTCCGGCCATCAGTTCAAGACTGAAGGCAAGGTCATGACCAATCCGGGCTGGCTGGCCATCTACGGCAAGGAAGCGTCGACGGACGCCGACAAGGAAAGCAATGGCAACGGCAATCTGGTGCCAGTGGCCAAGGGCGAGAAAGTGCAGACGGAAAGCGTCAGCGCCAACGGCCTGGTGACGAAACCGCCCGCGCGCTTCACGGAGGCAACGTTGCTGTCGGCCATGGAAGGCGCCGGCAAACTGATCGACGACGACGAGCTGCGCGATGCAATGGCTGGCAAGGGCCTGGGCACGCCAGCGACGCGCGCGGCCACCATCGAGGGCTTGCTGACGGAACGCTACCTGATCCGCGAAGGCCGCGAACTGATTCCGACGGCCAAGGCATCGCAACTGATGACCTTGTTGAAAGGCCTGGGCGTCAATGAATTGACGGCACCGGAGCTGACGGGAGAGTGGGAATACAAGCTGTCGCAGATGGAAAAAGGCAAGATTTCGCGTGAAGAATTCATGCGCGAAATCGCGCAGATGACGCAAATCATCGTCAAGCGCGCCAAGGAATACGACAACGACACGATCCCCGGCGACTACGCGACCCTGGAAACGCCATGCCCGAATTGCGGCGGCGTGGTGAAGGAAAACTACCGCCGTTTCGCCTGCACCAAGTGCGAATTCTCGATGAGCAAGACACCGGGTTCGCGCCAGTTCGAAATCGCCGAAGTGGAGCAATTGCTGAAGGACCGCACCATTGGCCCGCTGCAAGGCTTCCGTTCGAAGATGGGCCGTCCGTTCGCCGCCATCCTGCGCATCGTGCGCGATGAAGAGATCAAGAATTTCAAGCTGGAATTCGATTTCGGCCAGAACGACGAGAGCGAAGATGGCGAAGGTGTCGATTTCACGGGCCAGACGCCCGTGGGACCTTGCCCCAAGTGCAACGCCGGCGTGTACGAAATGGGCCTGGCCTATGTGTGCGAACACAGCGTCGCCAAGCCGAAGACGTGCGACTTCCGCAGCGGCCGCATCATCTTGCAGCAGGAAATCTTGCCGGAACAAATGGCAAAACTGCTTAACGATGGCAAGACGGATCTGTTGCCGGGCTTTGTTTCCCAGCGCACGCGCCGTCCGTTCAAGGCTTTCCTCGTGCGCGGCAAGGATGGCAAGGTGAGCTTCGAGTTTGAAGAGCGCAAAGCCAAGCCGGGTGCCAAGACGAAGGCGGCCGCCGCCGAGGTCGAAGGCGAAGAAGGCGCGGCGCCAGCGAAGAAAACGGCCGTCAAGAAAGCGGCAGCCGTGAAAAAGGCGCCAGCGAAGAAAGCTGCGGCCGTGAAAAAGCCGGCCGCCAAGAAGGCGCCGGCGAAGAAAGCGGCAGCGGCCGAGTAATCGGGCGCCAGCCAAACAAAAGCCAGGGATGTCCCTGGCTTTTTTTACGTCCCGATTTTCTTGGCCTTAGTCTGACGCTTAGTCGAGATAGTCGGAATACTCGCGCTGCGCGTAGTTCTGCAAATTCGCCCATGGCTGCACCTTGCTGACCGTTGGCTGCAGCTTGACGTCGACCCGGCGGTAGAAGGTATTCGCGCGGTCGCCGCTTTCGATGATCAACGGAATCTGCTTTTGCTCATCCCACAGGATGCGCTGGAACACGCCATTCTTTTCCACTTCGCGCCAGCGCGCGCCCGTCACGTTTGACGCCTGCTTCGACAGCGGCATGGCGGCCACCAGTTTCGGGTCCAGCAGGTAAAAACTGTTTTCCCAGGAGCCGTCGAAATTGACGTTTTCGTACTCGGCCTTGGGGATGGCAACGACGATCTTGTCATGCGCATCGATGTATTCCACGCGCACGGTATTCTTTTCCAGCATCACGTGACGGGGGATCAGCACAGGATTGAAGTGCTTGTGTTCATGCTGCGTGGCCTTCAGTGCTACTTTCTTGTTCTCGCCGTGGTTGTGGCCCGCATGCGCGTCCGTCGACGGCGCCAGCACGCGCTCGACCCATACGTGGCCGGGGCGGCGCAGCATCTTTTCTTCGTAGCGGCTCTCGCGCGTTACGCCTTCCGGTGTCAGGACGCGGCTGTAATAGGTGATGCCCAGGTCCAGGTCGGCAGGAGCGGAAAGAGGAGCGGCTTGCGCGCTGGCGGCAAAGCCGGCAGCGAGGAGGACGGCGATCAGGGACGATTTCATGGTGTTGCCTTTACGTGCAGAGGGGCGGAGGGCCTACGCCATCCGCCCCGGTGGGGTTACCGTGTTGATGTGGATCAGAAGCCGAACGCTGCCTTCAGCAAGTCAAACACCTTGGTATTGTCCAGGGTGCCCTTGAAGGTCTTGGCGCCGGCGCCCGTGGCCAGCAGCTTGACGTCGCCGCCGCCGTGGGTTTCGCTGGCCAGGCGCACGCCTGTTTCTTGCAGGTAGTTGTCTTTCAGGGCCGTGGCGCTGTCGACGTTGCTGCGCAGGGCAGGGCGGTTCGGGCCATTGCCGAATACCAGGGTGGTGTAGGTATTGCCATCGGCATCCTTGCTCGGCTGGTTATCCTTGTAGCCGCGGTTGATGTCGAGGATATTGTTGCCGCGCTTGCCGTAGCCGTTGAAGGCCAGCGTGTGGTCATGGTCGGCCGTGACGACGATCAGGGTATTTTCCAGCTTCGGATCGGTTTCCCTGATCTTCGCGATGGCGGCTTTGACGGCGTCGTCGAAGGCGATGGTGTCCGTCAGCGCACGCTTGGCGTTGATGCCGTGCAAGGCGTGATCGATGCGTCCGCCTTCGACCATCAGGAAGTAGCCGTTCGTATTTTTCGACAGCAAGTCGATGGCCTTGAGGGTCATTTCCGACAGGCTAGGCTGGGTCGCGCCTTCGCCCAGCGGCGGCGTGGCTGTGCGGTCCAGTTCATATTCCAGGTGGCTGCGGGTGCTGTACAGGCCGATGAATTTCTTGCCGCTTGGCGCCGCCGCCATTTCCGCTTTCGTCGCGGCCACGGTGTAGCCCTTGGCGGCAAATTCCGTCAGCAGGTTGCGGCCATCGACGCGGCCGTATTTGTTGCTCGTCGACCAAGGGGTGAAGTGGTTGCGGCCGCCACCCATCAGCACGTCGACGCCATCGCCCAGCGCCGCGTTGTAGCCCGCGCCGCCTGGCGTCGCTTGCGCGGCGATCGCGTATTGCGCATTGCGGTTGCAGATGTGCGAGAACGTCGTCGCCGGCGTGGCGTGCGTCAGTTCCGTGGTGGTGATGGCGCCCACGGCCTTGCCCTTGGCTTTCGCCAGTTCCAGGATGGTCGGCACGCTCTTGCCGCCGGCCGGGCAATTGTCCACGCCCAGGTTGCCATTGGCGTCGCGGCCCGGTTCCTTGGCGATCGTCTCCTGCGCCATCGAGATGACTTCATTGTTCATCTTGACGCCGGTCATGTAGGCGGCCATCGATGGCGCGCTGTCCGTCGTTTGCGCATCGTTCGAGAACGTCTTGATGCGCGCCGTGCGCTCCAGCGTGTCCATCGTCAGGCTTCCGTCTTCGCCGTATTTGTAGATGCGCGACGCCGTCACGACGGACGGGCCCATGCCGTCGCCGAGGAAGAAGATGACGTTCTTGGCGTCGGCGGCGTAGGCGCTGGCAACGCTGGCGGCCACGAGCGTGGTCAGCAAGGAGAGTTTAAATGCAAGTTTCATGTGCTTGTCCAATGTTGATGTCTTGGGGATTACAGACCGCCGGCCGTCTTGACCAGGCCGAATACTTTGGTGTTGTCGATGGTGCCCAGGAAGGTTTCCGAACCCTTGCCGATGGCGCCCAGGAAGACGTCCGTGCCGCCGTGGGTTTCGTTGCCTGCCGCCGTGCGGATCACCGCTTCCTGGTGGTAATTGTTGGCGCTGGTGACGGTTTCATCGAGGCTGGCCATGGCGGCGCGGCTAGCTTGCGTGCGGTTTTCGCCATTGCCGAAGCCGATGATCGAATACGGTGCGCCGTCCAGGTCTTTCTCGACAGCGCCGGTCACATAGTTCTTCACCACGCCCAGTACGCCTGGGTTGCCGGCAGCCGTCTTGCCCGTGCGCTTGGCGTAGCCGTTCAGCACCAGGGTGTGGTCATGGTCGGCCGTGACGACGATCAGGGTATTGGCCAGGGTCGGATCGGTGAGCTTGGCTTTGTCGATGGCGGCCTTGATGGCGTTGTCGAACGCGACGGTGTCTTGCAGCGCTTTCTTGGCCGTCGTTTCGTGCAGCGCATGGTCGATGCGGCCGCCTTCGACCATCAGGAAATAACCCTTCTTGTTCTTGGCCAGCACGTCCATGGCCTTGGTGGTCATGTCCGCCAGGCTAGGTTCCTTGGCCGCATCGCGGTCCAGGTCGTAGCTCATGTGGCTGGACGTGAAGACGCCGAACAGGCGCTCCGTCTTGGCCGCATCGACGGCCTTGAAGTCAGTGGCGGTGTTGGCGACCGTGTAGCTCTTCGCTTTCAGCTCGGCCAGCAGGTCGCGGCCATCGGAACGCTTGCCGCCATCCTTGAACGGCTTGAAGAATTGCGCGCCGCCACCGAGGACGACGTCCAGGCCGGCCGTGCCCAGCGCGCTGTTGTAGCCCGTGCCGCCAGGCACCAGGGCCGCGGCGATATCGTTTTCCAGGTCGCGGTGGCAGATGTGCGCGTAGGTCGCGGCCGGCGTGGCGTGCGTCACGCGCGCCGTGCTGACGACGCCGGCGGCGAAGCCCTTGGCCTTGGCCAGTTCCAGCAAGGTGGTGGCGGGCGTGCCGTTGCCGGTGCCGCATTTGTTGACCAGCTTGTTGCCGTTCGCATCCGTACCCGGATCGATGGCGACCGTGTTGGCCGACATCGAGATGACTTCATTGTTCATCTTGACGCCGGTCATGTAGGCGGCCATCGATGGCGCGCTATCGGTCACTTGCGCGTCGTTCGAGAACGTCTTGACGAAGGCCGTTTCCGGCAGGGTGTCCATGGTCAGCGAACCTTCTTCGCCCACGGAATAGATGCGCGCGGCCGTCATGGTGGTCAGGCCCATGCCATCGCCGAGGAAGAAGATGACGTTTTTCGGCGGCGCTTCAGCCACTACCTCTTCTTTTTTTGCATCGCTGCCGCAGGCGGCCAGCATCAGGGTGATGGCGACGCTGCAGCCAGCGACGGAAATTTTTCTGCGTGTCATGTGGTTCATCCGGCTAGGTTTGAAAGAGCTGGCAAGATAACAATCCAATGTGACGCCATCATGACGCTGTGACACATTTGACACGTGGATGCGCGTCCGCGCGGCGTGTTGTTTTAGCGCACGTCCTCGGTGGAAAAGTACACCGTGCCGCGCAAGCGGGCCGTTTTTCCCAGTTGTGCGCGCAAGGCCGCTTGCAAGCTGGCGGCAGGAGTTTCCTGCACGCCGGTTTTCGCCACGACGACGTCGCCGTGCGGCGCATCCCGGGGGCTGGTCCAGGCGGCGATATGCTCGAAATCGGGGCGGCTGTCGATACGCTTGACGAGGAAGCGCTGCGTGCCGTCGCCCACCTGCAGGTAACGCGCGCTGGCGTGCGTGGCGGGGGCCGGCGACAGCTGGCGCATCAGCAGGACGCGCTCGACGATGATGGCGGCAGCGCCGTAGCCGGGTTCGGCTTTTCCATCCTTCTCGAAGTGTCCGCGGACTACCGTCGCCTGGAACTGGCGCAGCGGCAGCGGCGCGGCCGGCAGCAAGCGCGCCAGCTCGAAGTGTTCCGGTTCGAGGGTCCATAGCGCCGTATGTCCATCGAGCTGCCGGCGCAGCCGCGCATCGAGGACGGGGTCGGCCAGCCGCACTTGCAGCACCACCTGGTAATCGTGCGGCGCATGGAACATCGGCAGGTGCGAGGCATACAGCCCTTGCTTGCCGCCAAACAGCACCATGCCGTGCAGGCCCCAGGTCAGGGGCGCGGCGTGGGCGAGGCTGGAGGTGAGCAGGAACAGAGAAAGGAAGAGGGTGCGCAGCATGGGTTTCATCGATGAGTTGGAATGCAACGATGATAGGGGCGGTATCATGGACAGTACAGCAACCATTTTTCACTTTTTGTGTCCTGTTTGGAAATCATCATGAACATGAGCCTTGCCGACCTGCGCGTGTTTTGCAGCGCCGCGCGCCAGCCGACCCTGGGCGCGGCGGCGCTGGAATTGCACCTGACGCCATCAGCTGTGTCGAAAGCCTTGCGCCGTCTGGAGGGGGACATGGGCGCGCCCCTGTTTGACCGGAGCGGCAAGCAATTGCTGCTCAACGACAGCGGCCGTTTGCTGCTCGAGCGTGCGCGCACCTTGCTGGCGCTGGCCGAACAGGCGCGCCTGGACGTGATGGGCGAGCGGGGCGCCATCGATGGCCGCATCGCCGGCCCCGCCTTGCTGCTGTGGCGCCACGCGGACACCCTGGCGGCGGCGCTGGACGCCTATCCGCAGGCCAGCGTGCGTTTGCAACCGGCTTTCGAGGATGCGGCGCTGGCGGCCCTGGCGCGTGGCGATTGCCATGCGGCACTCGTAACGCAGGACGCCATCGCCCGGCGCGGCGCCGACTGGCCCGCCACCTGGCACAGCACGGCGCTGGGCAGCATGCGCATGCTGCTGGCGGCCGGGCGCGGCCATGTGCTGGCGCGCGGCGTGCCGGCAGCCTGCGCCTCCGTGCGCTGCGGCATGCAGGATGTCTCGCCGCACGCCTTCGCCAGCCCGACGCACTCCTTGCTGTGCGGCGAGGAGCGTGGCCGCCATGCCGATGGCTGGCGCGGCGTGGCCGGGCGCACCATCCGCTACTGGAGCGACGATGTGCAGTTGCTGTTGGGCTATGTGCAGTCCGGCCGGGCGCTGGCCTACCTGCCCGACTTCGCCGTGCGTGCGCACGATTTGCTGCAGGTCGAACTGGCCGGCAGCGTCGATTGCAGCGAAAAAATCCTGCTTGTGTGGGATGGCGCGCTGGCGGGGGAGTGGCTGCACGCCTTGGCGCGGCAGTTGGCAATTCATCCGAATTGAGCAACAAACTATTGCGCTTTAACGGGTTTTTCTACCGGATTGAGCAACGTAAGATGCAGTCATCCCAATCATCTTGTGAAGGCAGATCATGTTCTCCAAAACCATCAGCAGCGTTCTTGTTTCCACCGTGTTTGCCGCCGGCGCCGCCTCGGCCGCCGCCAGCGCTCCTCTGACCCTGGAAGTATTCAATCCGGGCGAAGAGGCCATCTTCCCCGTCGCTTCCGTGCTGGTCGCGGGCAAGCATGACGCCGTGCTGATCGATGCGCAGTTTTCGCGCGCCGAAGCGCAAAAGCTGGTGGAGAAGATTCGCGCCAGCGGCAAGAAACTGACGACCGTGTACATCAGCCACAGCGATCCCGATTTTTACTTTGGCCTCGACGTGATCAAGGCCGCGTTCCCGCAGGCGAAAATCGTTGCCACGCCTGAAACCGTCGCGGAAATTCGCCGCAAGGCTGACGCCAAGGTCGCCTACTGGGGCCCGATCCTGAAAGACAATGCGCCGAAAAGCATCGTCATTCCGGAAGCGTTGACGGGCAAGCGCATCGCCCTGGAAGGCCAGTCGCTGGACATCGCCGGCCCGACGCCAGCGCGCACCTATGTGTGGATTCCATCGATCAAGGCCGTCGTCGGCGGCGTGGTGCTGTTTGGCAATTTGCACGTGTGGACGGCCGATACGCAAAGCGCGCAATCGCGCCAGGACTGGCTCAAGACCCTCGACGGCATCGCCGCCCTGAAACCCGTCACCGTCGTGCCTGGCCACTTCAAGGTCGGTTCGCCCCTGACGCCGGACAGCATCGGTTTTACGCGCGACTACCTGGTGACGTTTGAAGAGGAAACGGCCAAGGCCGCCAATTCGGCCGCCCTGATCGAGGCGATGAAAATGCGCTATCCGAAGCTGGGCCTCGATGGCGCTTTAGAAACCAGTGCAAAAGTCGCCAAAGGCGAAATGAAATGGTAAGCGGCAACCAGGAGGCTCACATGCCCACACTGCACTACATTTTCGACCCGCTGTGCGGCTGGTGCTACGGCGCCGCGCCGCTGGTCGAGGCGGCGCGCGCCGTGCCTGGCCTGACGGTGGCGTTCCACGGCGGCGGCATGATGACGGGTAGCAATCGCCGCCAGATCACGCCCGAGTGGCGCGGCTATGTGCTGCCGCATGACCGGCGCATCGAGCAAATGTCGGGCCAGCCCTTCGGCGACGCTTATATCAACGGCTTGCTGAACGATACGACGGCCATGATGGATTCCGAACCGCCGATCACGGCCATCCTGGCGTCTGAAGCCTTGGCCGGCAAGGGCCTGGACATGCTGCAGCGCGTGCAGCGCGCCCATTACGTGGACGGCTTGCGCATCGCCGACCTGCCCGTGCTCGTGGCCTTGGCGCAAGAGCTGGGCATGGATGGGGCGGCCTTCCAGGCCGAATATGCGCGGCAGGCGGGCGCCGCCACGCAACGGCACATCGACGCCAGCCGCACCTTGCTGGCGCAGGTGGGCGGGCAGGGCTTTCCTACCTTCGTGCTCGACGATGGTAGCGGCAAGCTGTCCGTGATCGATATCGGCGGCTTCCTGGGCCAGCCGGTGAAGTTGCAGGCGCAGCTCGGTGGCGTGTGCGATGCGCAAGGGTGCGCATTGTAAATAACTATCGATTCGATAAAATCAATTATCTTTTCCTTTGTTGTTGACCTCGTTACACTGCTTCCATTAGTCAACAACGAAGGAAAAGCAGCCATGAGCCAACAGCCGCCATTCAGTACCGCCTCGGGCATTCCCGTCGCCGACAACCAGAATTCCATCAGCGCCGGCCCCCGCGGCCCGCTGCTGCTGCAAGACTTCCACCTGATCGAAAAACTCCAGCATTTCAACCGCGAGCGCATCCCTGAGCGCGTCGTGCACGCCAAAGGTTCGGGCGCCTACGGCACCTTTACCGTCACGCACGACATTTCGCGCTACACCAAGGCCAAATTGTTTGCCGAAGTAGGCAAGCAGACGGCGACCTTCGCGCGCTTTTCCACGGTCGGCGGTGAACGCGGCAGTGCCGACACGGAACGCGATCCGCGCGGTTTCGCCGTACGTTTCTACACGGAAGAGGGTAACTGGGATTTGGTTGGCAACAACACGCCGATGTTCTTCATCAAGGACCCGATCAAGTTCCCCGATTTCGTCCACACGCAAAAGCGCGATCCGCAAAGCAATCTGAAATCGGCCGAAATGATGTTCGACTTCTGGAGCCATGCACCGGAAAGCTTGCACCAGGTCACCATGCTGTTCTCGGACCGGGGCACGCCGGACGGCTACCGCCACATGGATGGCTTCGGCAGTCACACATATAGCCTGATCAATGCCGACGGCCAGCGCGTGTACGTGAAATGGCATTTCAAGACGCGCCAGGGCATCAAGAATCTGCCTGCCGCGGAAGCGGGCCGCCTGGCCGGCGCCGATCCCGATTACGCGCAGCGCGACCTGTTCGGCGCCATCGCACGCGGCGATTTTCCCCAGTGGGAAGTCAAGCTGCAAGTGGCGACGCAGGAGCAACTCGATGCATGGGAACAGCGCACGGGCTGGAATCCGTTCGACCTGACGAAAGTGTGGCCGCACGCGGACTTCCCGCTGCTGCCGGTCGGTATTTTCGAGCTGAACCGTAACCCGGACAATTACCATGCGGAAGTCGAGCAGGCCGCCTTTTCGCCGGCCAACGCCGTGCCCGGCATGGGCTACTCGCCGGACAAGATGCTGCAAGGCAGGCTGTTCGCCTACCACGACGCCCAGCTGTACCGGGTCGGCACGAACCACCAGCATCTGCCCGTGAATGCGGCCCGCTGCCCCTTCCACAACCAGCAGCGCGACGGCGGCATGGCGATCCACAATGGCGGCGCGGCACAGAATTACGCAAACGTGGCGGCGGCAGGCAGCGCGCCGCAAGGGCTGGGCCATGGCGAGGGAGCGCTGGCGCTGGCTGGCGGTGCGGCGCGCTACGATGGGCGCGGCGTGGAAGACGACTTTACGCAAGCCGGCAATCTGTTCCGCCTGATGTCCGCGCAGGCGAAGCAAAACCTGTTCGACAACCTGGCTGGTCCCTTGAGTCTGGTGCGGCCGGAAACCTTGCAGCGTCAACTCGGTCACTTCGACCGGGCCGATGCCGCCTACGGTGCCGGCGTGCGGGCCGCCTTGCAGGCGCGTGGCGTGGCGCTGTAGGAGTGTTGCAGGCGGAACAAGCTTGTTCCGCCTGTTGTTGATGCAGCGCAAATTAGAGCCGGATACTAAATATTGCCTTGTGGACATATTTGCCGTCCATGCGTAGACTTGACGATCTGATCTGACTAGAAAGTCTTGCAATATGAATATCGCGAAGCTGTCGGTGCATGGGGACGACCCCACGCTCAAATCCATCCTCGAAGTCTTGCCCACCGATCCGGAACGACAATGGCGCAAGGGCGAGGCGAAGGGCGCGAATCGCGTGCATCTCGATTCCGGCTTTGAAGTGCTGATCGCGCAGGCGCCCAAATCGCAAGTGTTGCCCTCGCGCATACGCAGCTATCTGGCCGAATGCCGTTCGCGCGGCGTCACGTTCACGATGCCGCGCATCGTGGCCGAGCTGCAACTGGAGCTGAACGGCGATGACACGGTCGATACGCCGCTCGACCTGTCGCTGGCCGACATGCAGCACCTGACGGAAATGGGCATCAGCCTGAGCCTGGTGACGCGTTCCGCCGCAGGCTGATTCCCCTGTAATACCGAAGTGGCCGCCCTGAATGCACGGGCGGCCATTGTTCGTCACGGCTCTTCGAGCTCGACGGCGACCATATTGTCGTCCGGCTTGCGGTCGATCAGCTTGTTGTCGGGATCGATGCCCGCCTTGCCGGGGCGGCTGCCGACGATGACGGTGTAGCTCGCCTGGCGGGCCGTCATGCGCAGGCGCTCGCGCAGCAGCGGATGGCCATTCGCATCGTCGACGCCGATCTCGATCCAGTCGTGCAGCGGCGCGTCGTGTTCCTCTCCCTGTTCGCCGGCCGTCAATTTTCCCGCCTGCACCTTGAGGGTGACGGCGTACTTGCCATCGCCGCGCTTGGTGGCCGTGGCTGACAGGGCGCGGTTGTCGAACAGTACGATTTTCTCGAACAGGTCGTCGATCAGATAAGCCTGTTCGGGTGGCGTGACCTGGCGCAAGCCGGCAATCAGCGCCGTCACGCTCGCATACGGCGGGCCTTTCTGGCCATGGGTCTTGAGCAGGTCGCGCAGCACGCCGTTGATCTTGTCTTCGCCGATGATATCTTGCAGCAAGTACATGGCCAGGCTGCCCTTGTGGTAGTGGATGTAGGCCTGGTTTTCATTCTCGGCCAGCGGCAATTCCTTCTTGCGCTCTTCGCTGCGTCCCATCAGGTATTGATTCAGGTCATAGCGCAGGAAGCGGCGCATCTTGGCCGGCCCCACGGTTTTCTTCATCACCATCAGCGCCGAATATTCGGCCAGGGTTTCACTGAGCACGGTGGCGCCGCGCGTGTTGCCACCCACCAATTGATGCGCCCACCACTGGTGCGCCACTTCATGCGCCGTGATGTAGAACGGATAGTCGATGTCCTTCGGGTTCTTGTCGTCCACCTTGGCGATGAAACCGAGGCCTTCCGAGTACGGAATCGTGTTCGGGAACGATTGCGCGAACGTGGCGTAGCGGGGGAACTCGACGATGCGCAGGATCTTGTGCTGGTAGGGGCCGAAGTTTTTCGTGTAGTACTCGAGCGCTTCCTTGCTGCCGCGCACGAAACGATCGAGATTGTATTCATGCCCCGGCTGGTAATACACGTCGATGGCCACGTCTTGCCAGCGCTCGTGCTTGACGGCGTAGCGGGCCGACTGGAACGCGTAGAAATTCAGGATGGGCTGGTCCATCGTGTAATGGAAGTAATGGCGACCCTTGGCGATCCAGTCGTTGTCCAGCATGCCCGGCGCGATGGCCGTCTGGCCGTCGACGGTGCTGACGGTGGCGTCAAAGTTGATGCGGTCGGCATCGTTGCTGACGTAATTGTCGGCCAATCCCTTCACATCGTCGCGCGGCAAGGCCCGTTCGCGCGCCGGCAAGCCGTGTTTCTTGCGGTCGCGCGGGTCCGTCAATTCCTGCTGCGGCTGGTAGCCGATGTGCGGCAGCACGGCATTCGTGAAGAAGGTGCCGTTGCCCACCACGGGCGTGTCCTGGCCCAGGCCGAAGATGCCGCGCGGCGCATAGCGGACGTCGAAATCGAGGCCCAGCGTGGCGCCCGGCGCCAGCGGCGCGGCCAGGCGGTAGCTATAAAAGCCCAGCTTGCCGTCGTCGAGACCGGGATGCACGCGCGCGTCAAAACGCAGGCGCATGGTGGCGGTCGGGTCTTGCTGCACAAAAATGTGGCTGATCGGCAGGCTGGTCTTGTTTTGCAGCAGATAGCGGCCCGTGACGATGAGGCTGCGCTGCGCCGGGTAGATGGCCACGTCGAGTTTCACGTCGGTGATTCTCGGCTGCGGCGTGGCGGCAAACTTGCGGTACTGGCGTTCGATGCTGGCGCGGTCCGCATCGCGGGAAAATTCGGACTGGTAATCGTTGGCCACGTGGAAAACGTAGAACAGCACGCCGCCGGCGAAGACGAAGATCAGGGCGCCGCCTGCAAAGCTGGCCAGCACGCCATGCGTGAGGCCGTGGCGCGCCAGGCGCAGGCGGATGCGCCAGCTGTCCTGCGCGCCGCGGGGCCAGAACAGCAGCGACAGCACCGTCAGCATGACGGCCGCGCCGCTCCAGTACAGCAAATACCAGCGCTCGCGCAACACAAAGTGGCCGGCGCCGTTCATGGCCGAATACACGACTTCCGGCGTGCTGCCGTACAGCAGCAGCGGGTCGCCCAGGCCCAGCGAGGAAAAGCTGATGCTGGCGATGTGGTACAGAATCATGGCGAAATACGCGAGGTATTTCTGATTGATCAGCACCTGCACGAAGATGGCCAGCACGGCCACCAGCGCATAGTAGGGCAGGTGCGACAGGAACAGCGATTCCAGGTACAGGCCGGGGTCGAGGCGGTAATAGCCCTTGAAAACCTGGATCGACATGCCGCACAGCATGATGACCAGGCTCAGCAAGGCTTGCAGGCCGACCAGCGCCAACAGCTTCGACAGCAGGGGCAGCCAGTTCGGCACGGGCAGGGCGTCGAGCATCTGATACGTGCCCGCTTCCCGTTCGCGCCACACCAGCTCGCCCGCGTAGAAGGTGGTAATGATCAGCATGAACAGGGCGAACGAGGCGCTGACCATGTCCAGCACCTTTTCCGTCACGGGATAGGTATTCGTGCCGTACATGGAACCCATGTCCAGCGCGCCCGCATACATGGTCAGCACGCCGGCCAGCACGATGACGACAAAATAGATGTTCTTGATGGTTTCGCGCAGGTTCAGCCAGCTCATCTTGAGAAGCAGGGCGGCCAGGTTACGCTGCGCGAAGTCGGGCGTTTCCTGCGTGGATAGCGAGGCGTTCGACAGGCGCTGCGGCGCCTCGCCCTCGCTGCGGCGCCTGGTGGCGCCCGCGTCCGTCGTCGCGTGGAACTGGAAGCGCCAGTAGCCGAGCAGCAAGGCCACGAGGGCGAAGCCGGACCAGATGACGCGGTTCAGCAGGTACACGCCTTCCAGGGGCACCAGGCGCGTGTTGCGCTCCGCGTTCGGCCAGTATTCCGTCAGGCGTATCAGCGCCGTGGTGCCGAAGGGGTCGATCAGGGCGGCCAGGGTCTTGTAGTCGAGGTCGCGCGCCAGCGACGGCGCCACCAGGTAGCCGATCAGCATGACTACCGAGCTGATGTACACGGGCAGCATGCGCCGCGTGAGAGCCGCGATGACGAAGAAGATGGCGCCGAAGATGAACAGGTTCGGCAGCAGGGTAAATACATACGGCATCAGGTAGGCGAGCGCCCGTTGCGGGCCCAGCCGTTCCGGGTCGATGCCGGGCAGCCAGGCGCCCAGCCAGGCACCGATGACGATGCTGGAAAACACCACGGCCAGCACCAGATAGGCGCCGAGGAATCGGCCGAATACGTACTGGTATTTCTTGATCGGCGCGCTGAAGAAGAAATGCTGCATGCCGTATTCGAAATCCTGCTGCACCGAGCGGCCCATCATGGCGGCCACCACCACGGCGCCGAAACAGCCGAGCAGGCTGCACGTGAACGCCAGCGAGCGCGGCGCGTTGATCAGGAACTTGCCGCCGAAACTGATGCTCGCTTCCTTGAAGACGCCGCCGGCCGCCGCCATCCACAGCATGGCCAGCGCCAGGAACATGGCGAAATACACCCAGGTGGACAGCAGCTTGAGCCGCTGTCGCGCTTCAAAGCGGGCGATGGCAAACATGGCCGTCCCCTCAGTCGCACTGCGGGGCGACGCGGTGGCGCCCGGCAATGGTGGCGAAATACAGGTCTTCCAGGTCGCCGATGGCTTCCTCGAAGCCGTCGCCCGGGTCGTCGTCGCTGTAGACGTGGATCAGGGTACGGCCCGACAGCAGACGCGTGGAAATGACGGCGTGGCGCTGCTGGAAGCTGGCCAGCTCTTTCTTGTCGACAAAGCGTGCCCAGATCTTGCAGCTGACTTCGTCAATCAGTTCCTGGGTCTTGCCGCACAGCAGCAAATGGCCCTTGTTGATGATGGCCATGTTGGCGCACAGGTCGGCCACGTCGGACACGATGTGGGTCGACAGGATCACCGTCTTGTCTTCGCCTATGTCGGACAACAAGTTGTGGAAGCGCACGCGTTCCTGCGGGTCGAGGCCGGCCGTCGGCTCGTCGACGATGATCAGCTTCGGGTCGCCCAGCAGGGCTTGCGCGATGCCGAAGCGCTGGCGCATGCCGCCGGAAAAGCCGCCCAGGCGCTGGTGGCGCACGTCGAACAGATTGGTTTGCTGCAACAGCCCGTCGACGACTTCGCGCCGGCGCGCCCGCTGCGACAAGCCTTTTAACATGGCGAAGTGGTCGAGCAGCTCGTAGGCCGTCACTTTCGGGTACAGGCCGAAGTCTTGCGGCAGATAACCGAGCATGCGGCGGATCTCGTCCTTGTCGTCGAGCACGTCGTAGTCGCCGAAGAAGATCGAGCCGGAATCGCATTCCTGCAAGGTGGCCAGGGTGCGCATCAGGGTCGACTTGCCGGCGCCGTTCGGGCCCAGCAAGCCGAACATGCCCGGCGGTATCGTCAGCGAAACATTGTCCAGCGCCACTACGCCATTCGCGTAGGTCTTCGACAATTTGCGGATCTGCAATTCCATACAACTCCTAACTCATGCGTTGCTGCCCGGTGCGACAGGGCTACTCTATGCTGGCATTGTATTGAATTTAAGACGTACTGGGCAGTTGCATGCGATACACGGCATTTTCGCGTGCCCAGAGTGCAGCCGGGCGGGGTGGATGGTGCCCCGCCGCAAGCATTGGGCGCAAGTTTAATTCCGGAATAACACCGATTCGCGATTGAACCACCAGCGGCACAGCATCAAGAGCGCGCCCGCGATCACCGTGGTCGACGCCAGGATCACGCCGAACATGCGGTAATCCATGGTGCCCTTGACCAGTTCCTTCATCGCCAGCGACACATTCGTCAGCGGCACCATGGCCCATATCCAGTTCAGCTCGACGCCGGGCAACATGGCCGCCACCGTGGGCAGGATGACGAACAGCATCAGCGGCGTGATCATGCCGGCCGCTTCCTTGTAGCTTTTCGCGTAGATCGAGATCGACAGCAGCAGCGAGGCGAAGATGGCGGCCGTCGGCACCAGCATCAGGGTCACCATGGCCAGGTCGGGCAAGCCGATGCTGCGCACCATGACGGCCATGTTGCCTTCGAGTGAACTGCCGAAGATGGCCAGCAGGGCGCCCATGCTGCCCACCATCAGCACGGCCGAGGTCATGCCGACGGTAAACAGCACGAGGAACTTGGCCACCACGATGGCGCTGCGCGGCACGGGGGCCAGCAGCAGGGTTTCCAGGGTGCCCCGCTCCTTTTCGCCCGCGCCCAGGTCGATGGCCGGGTACATGGCCGCCGTCAGGCACACCATCAGCAGCAGGTATGGCAGCATGCCGCCGACGATGGCGCCCATCTGCTCGCGCTCGTTGGCCGTCGATTGCTTGTCGAGCACGATGGGGTGCAGGGCAAAGGCCAGCTGGGCCGGGCTCAGGTTCAGGGCCGACAGCGCGCTTTCGCGCAGGCTGGCGTTGTAGGCCTCGACGATCTCGCGCACCCGCTGCTGGGTCACGTCGACCGTGCTGGCGCTGTTGTAATGCAGGGTGACCTTGGCTTGCTGCTGTTGCTTCAGCGCTTCTTCAAACCGGGGCGGGATGACGACGGCGAACTTGATGCTGTCGTCGCCGATGGCGCGGCGGATGTCGCCCTCGCTGGCCAGCGGCACTTCGCGCAGGTTGTGCTGCTGCGCAAAACGCGCGCTCAAGCCCGGTGAATGGTCCTTGCCGAACAGCGCATAGCGCATTTCCGCCGTTTTCGCGTTCTTGAACATATTGCTGGAAACATAAGCGAAGCCGCCAAAGATCAGCGGCATGGCAAAGATGGGGATGAGGATGGTGAAGATCAGCGTCTTGCGGTCGCGCGTGAGTTCCAGCAACTCTTTCAGATAAATGGTCCACATGGCTCAGGCTCCCTGGTTGATGACGCTGACAAAGGCGTCGTACAAGTCCGCGCTGCCGCCCAGGTGGCGCAGTTCGTTGACCGTGCCATTGAAGGCGGTGGTGCCGCGGTTGATGATGCAGACGCGGTCGCACAGCTTTTCCACCTCGTGCAGGTGGTGCGTGGAAAAGATCAGCGGCACGCGCAGCGCCTTGTAGCTGGCGATGAAGTCGAGCAGGATCTTGGCCGACATTACGTCGAGGCCCGTCGTCGGCTCGTCGAGGATCACCACCTGCGGCTCGTGCACGACGGTGCGGGCGATCGCGCACTTCTGTTTCATGCCCGTCGACAGCTGATCGGCCCGCTTGCTGCCATACTCTTCCATTTGCAGCAGGGAAAACAGCTCGTCGCAGCGGCGTTTCAGCTTGTCGGCCGGCATGCCATGCAGGCGGCCAAAGTATTCCACGTTCTCGCGCGCCGTCAGGCGGCCGTACAAGCCCGTCGAACCGGACAGGAAGCCGATGCTCTGGCGCGCCACCAGCGGTTGCTGCAAGACATCGACGCCGTTGACGAGGGCGCTGCCCGCGTCCGCCTGCAAGGCCGTCGACAGCAGACGCAGGGTGGTCGTCTTGCCGGCACCATTCGGTCCCAGCAGGCCCAGCACTTCGCCCGGGGCGCAGCTGAAACTGACGTCGCGCACGGCGTGGAACCAGCCCTCGTGTTCGCGCGGATCGCTGACGTGCACGCCCTTGCCCTTGTGGGGCGGCATGCGGAAACGTTTTGCCAGGTGTTTGACCTCAATCATGTGCATCATCCATTCAATGGTGAAGAACGAGAGTAGCATGCAAAAAATGTAACTTGCAAGGTGGAAATATCGTTTGGTCTATTGAAAAAAACAGCATCTTCATGCAAGCTGGCCCGGTGGGCGCCGCGGACGGCGCGGGAGAGCGCAATGCAAACGATCGATCAGGCAATGCAGGACAAGGTACTGGCCGTGGCCCGCGCCGGCATGACCAGTGCCGAAGCCATCGGTTTCTTCCGCGTCAGCCTGGGGCTGTACTACCTGGCCGGCCTGATGACGGAGGAAACGCTCGATTTCAAGCAGATCGACGCGAAGTACAACCGTTTTATCTACCACTCGATAGGTGGGGGGCACAGCATCGCCAGCGTGCTGCAATTCATGAGCGGCGAGAAAGTATTGCGCGTGCTGCAATCGGAGCGTTTCCTTGCCGCGTTTGCCCAGCACTGCCCGGACATCCCCGTCGACAGTATTTCCTTCCTGATTTCACTGAATCTGGGCGTGGCGAAAAGCCTGTCCGGCCTGGACGCCGTCGGCCCCGTGGTGGACTGGATCGAGCAGGAAAAAGCGCGCACAAGTCAATAAAGCCCCGATCCCCCTGCGCGCGGCGTGGGGACGGCCGGCCGCTATCGTCCTATAATTCATGTTTTCCCTGACATGAATAGCCACGATGACCGCAAACCGCCATTTTGACCCCCTGGATCGTTTGATTGTTGGCGCCGACAAGGCCTTGCGCGTCATGGCGGGCGTGGCCTCGGCCTCGCGCCCCACGCCAGCCGCGCATGCGCCCGATGCGGAACTGAGCCCGGCCGAACAGCGCCACAGCGCCGGCTTGATGCGCGTCAACCATGTGGGAGAAGTGTGCGCGCAAGCCCTGTACAACTCGCAGGCGCGCTACGCGCACAGCCCGGCCATCCGCGCCCAGTTCGACGAAGCGGGACGCGAAGAGGAAGACCACCTGGCCTGGACGGCGCAGCGCCTGACGGAGCTGGGCTCGCGTCTGAGCCTGCTCAATCCCCTGTGGTACGCCGGTTCGTTTGCGCTGGGCACCATCGCCGCGCGCATGGGCGACGGCCGCAGCCTGGGTTTTGTGGTGGAAACGGAACGCCAGGTGGAAGCGCACCTGGCCAGCCACCTGGAGGAATTACCGCCGCAGGACGCCAAGTCGCGCGCCATCGTCAAGCAAATGGCCATCGACGAAGTGGAACACGGCGCCGCCGCCCAGCGACTGGGCGCCATCGACACCCCGGCGCCCGTGAAGGCGCTGATGGGGTTGATGGGCAAAGTGATGACAAAAACCGCGTATTACATCTGATACTTCTGCGTATATCGGGTACATCTGATACTTCTGCAGATCGTAAGCCGACAACATTGTTGGCGCCGGTAGTGTCGTCGGATTACGCGGGGCTTGCCCCGCTAATCCGACCTACATCATTCCTCGATGATTTCAAAGGAATGCGTAATCTCCGCCGTTTTCGCCAGCATGATTGACGCCGAGCAATATTTGTCATGCGACAAGGCTACAGCCCGCTCCACAGCGGTCGGTTTCAGGGCCTTGCCCCGCACCGTGAAGTGAAAGTGGATCTTGGTAAAGACTTTCGGATCGGTGTCGGCGCGCTCGGCCTTCAGGGTCACTTCGCAGCCACTGACGGCTTCGCGCCCCCGTTTCAGGATCAGCACCACATCATAGGCGGTGCAGCCGCCCGTGCCCAGCAAGACCATTTCCATGGGGCGCGGCGCCAGGTTGTGGCCGCCGCCATCGGGCGCGCCATCCATGGTCACCAGGTGGCCGGAACCCGTTTCTGCCCGAAAACTCATGCCCGACGGGCCATTCCAGCTGACTTTGCATTCCATCGTACTCTCCGAAAATTGTAAGCGTTTTGTATTGTAATAGAGGAATGCCTGTCCATGTGCCGCCCGCCGGGCCGCAGCCGGCCTCGATTGCGGCTTGACGCGGCAAGGCAAAGCCGCTTATACTTGTCGGCTTTCCGTTCGCTCAGGAAAAGTAAATAAGGCAGAGTCCGAACAGCAATATCGTCGGAACCACCATTTGAGCGTGTAATCTATTAGGAAGTCAACATGAAAACATTTTCCGCTAAAGGACATGAAGTCCAGCGCGATTGGTTCGTGGTTGACGCGACGGACAAAGTCCTCGGACGTGTTGCCAGCGAAGTGGCACTCCGACTGCGCGGCAAACACAAACCAGAATTTACTCCTCACGTCGATACCGGCGACTTTATCGTCGTCATCAACGCAGGCAAACTGCGTGTGACCGGTACCAAAGCTACTGAGAAAATTTACTACCGTCACTCTGGCTATCCAGGCGGCATCTACGAAACCAACTTCCAGAAAATGCAACAGCGTTTTCCAGGTCGCGCGCTTGAGAAAGCGGTCAAAGGCATGCTGCCTAAAGGCCCACTCGGCTACGCAATGATCAAGAAGCTGAAAGTGTACGCGGAAGGTTCCCATCCGCACGCTGCTCAGCAACCTAAAGCACTTGTTCTCTAAGGAACTGACATGATCGGTAATTACAATTATGGAACCGGCCGTCGCAAAAGTGCAGTGGCTCGGGTTTTTATCAAAGTTGGCACAGGCTTGATCGTTGTTAACGGCAAACCAGCAAACGAATACTTTTCGCGCGAAACGGGTCTGATGGTCATCCGTCAACCACTGGAACTGACCGGCAATGTCGAGCGTTTCGACATCAAAGTCAACGTCCATGGCGGCGGTGAGTCGGGCCAGGCTGGTGCAGTTCGTCACGGCATCACCCGCGCTCTGATCGACTACGATGCAGCGTTGAAACCGGAACTGGCGAAAGCCGGCTTCGTTACCCGCGATGCACGTGAAGTCGAGCGTAAAAAAGTTGGTCTGCGCAAAGCACGTCGCGCAAAGCAATTCTCGAAGCGTTAATTTCTACGCTACAGCACCTTCCGGGGTGCTGGTCGAAAAGCCGCTGGACTTTGGTCCCGCGGCTTTTTTGCATTTCAGCGTGACTCTGCGTTGCGCTGTAAAATACGCGGAAAACCCCCAGGGGTAGCGTTCCCCCTCATCTTTATGCAATCTATACACAAGGAAAGAACATGATCAAAGTTGGCATCGTCGGCGGCACTGGATACACGGGCGTGGAATTGCTGCGCTTGCTCGCTACCCATCCAGATGTCGAGTTGACGGCGATTACCTCGCGCAAGGAAGATGGCTTGCCCGTTGCTGACATGTATCCTTCCCTGCGCGGCCATGTCAAACTGGCGTTTTCCTCGCCGGACAAGGCCAACCTGGAACAGTGCGACGTGGTCTTCTTTGCCACCCCGCATGGTGTTGCCATGGCGCAAGCACCAGCCCTGCTGGCCGCCGGCGTGAAAGTGATCGACCTGGCCGCCGACTTCCGCCTGAAAGACCAGGCCAAGTTCGAGCAGTGGTACAAGATTCCCCACACGGCCCCTGAACTGATCGAACAGGCCGTGTACGGCTTGCCGGAACTGAACCGCGAAGACATCAAGCAAGCCAAGCTGATCGCCAACCCCGGTTGCTACCCGACCACCATGCAGCTGGGCTTTTACCCGCTGCTGAAAGCTGGCCTGGTCAACGCGGGCAGCCTGATCGCCGACTGCAAGTCGGGCGTGTCCGGCGCCGGCCGCAAGGCGGAAATCGGCATCCTGTTCTCGGAAAGCAGCGACAGTTTCAAGGCCTACGGCGTGGCCGGTCACCGCCACCTGCCGGAAACGACGGCGCAACTGCAGCGTTTCACGGATGAGAAAGTGGCGCTGACCTTCACGCCGCACCTGGTGCCGATGATCCGCGGCATGCATTCGACCCTATACGCGCAGCTGAACAAGGATGTCAGCAATGACGAATTGCAAGCCTTGTTCGAAGAGCAATACAAGGATGAGCCTTTCGTCGACGTCATGCCATTCGGCTCGCACCCGGAAACCCGTTCTACGCGCGGCTCGAACATGCTGCGCCTGGCCTTGCACCGTCCCGAAGGCGGCAATACCGTCATCGTGCTGGTGGTGCAGGACAACCTGGTCAAGGGCGCATCGGGCCAGGCCGTGCAGTGCATGAACTTGATGTTTGGCTTGAAAGAAACGGCCGGTTTGCAACACATCGCCGTGATGCCGTAACGATAGGCGACTGTGCTTGCGCGGGTCCGGCGCCTTTTTGCCGGACCTGTGATAAATTGGACTGCCACCTACCCCGACAGGATGACGTTCATGTTCGAGCGCAACGCGAAAAATCCCATCGATACCTTGATCGGCGCTTCCACGCGGATCGAGGGCGACTTGCTGTTTTGCGGCGGCTTGCGCATCGATGGCCATGTGCGCGGCAACGTCACGGGCGAGCCGGGCGAGCCCACGTATATAGTGCTGGGCGAGGCGGGCCGCATCGATGGCGAAGTGCGCTGCTCGAGTCTGGTCGTCAGCGGCGAGATCAATGGCCCCGTGTATGTGTCCGAAATGCTTGAAATCCAGCCAAAAGCCCGCATTGTAGGAGAGGTCTATTACAAGGTGCTGGAAATGCACAGCGGTGCATTGGTGCAAGGCAAGCTGAGCCGGCACGACAGCGCCGACCCCGTGCTGCACCTGGCCGTGTCGGAAATGTGAGCAGGAACAACACCGTCCAGCCGCATCAGCGGCGGCCGCAGCGCGACTTGCGCCAACAGTCTATAATGACTTAATGTTTTCTAGTAGGAGTGCCTGATATGAATGCCGTCGCTGAAATGCAAGATGTGATCCCTTCCCCTATTATCTTTACCGATAGCGCCGCTGAAAAAGTCGCGCAGCTGATCGAAGAAGAAGGCAATCCCGACCTGAAATTGCGCGTCTTCGTGCAGGGCGGCGGCTGCTCCGGTTTCCAGTATGGCTTCACCTTCGACGAAATCGTCAACGAAGATGACACCACCATGGTCAAGAACGGCGTCCAGCTGTTGATCGATTCCATGAGCTACCAGTACCTGGTCGGCGCGGAAATCGACTACAAGGATGACCTGGAAGGCGCGCAGTTCGTGATTAAAAACCCGACAGCCACGTCGACCTGCGGTTGCGGTTCGTCTTTCTCCGTTTAAAGTACTAAACTGGGCAAGTAAAAATAGCGGATCATCGATCCGCTATTTGTGTTTCTGTGCCCGCTTAGCTCGGGTATAAGGCGCCCAGTACCCTCAGCCCCTGCGCTCCCGTCACGGCCGGCAGATTGCCCGGCTTGCGCTGCGTAAAGCGCCAGGCCAGCCAGGCAAAGGCCAGCGCCTCGACCTGACTGGGTGCCACGCCCAGCGCTGCCGTCGATTCCACTGCCATGCCCGGCAATGTTCGGGCCAGCGCCGCCATCAGGCTGGCGTTCTGCGCGCCACCGCCACACACATATACCGTTTCCGCCTGCGCACCGTCGCGTAGGATGGCGTGCGCCAGGCTGGCGGCCGTCAGCTGTGTCAGGGTCGCCTGCACGTCGGCAGGATTGGCTTGCGGATAGTTGCTCAGCTTGTCCTGCAACCAGTCGGCATGGAACAGGTCGCGGCCCGTACTTTTCGGCGCCGGCAAGTCAAAATATGGTTCATTGAGCAAGTCTGCCAGCAAGCCGGGGATGACCTGGCCCGTGGCGGCCCAGGCGCCATTGGCGTCGTAGGGTTGGCCCTGGTGCCGCAAGACCCAGCCATCCATCAGCGCATTGCCGGGGCCCGTGTCGTAGCCCGTCACCGTGCCGTCTGCGTGCAGCACGCTGATATTGCTGATGCCGCCGATATTGGCCAGCACGCGCGTGTGGCCGGGCACATTGAAAATGGCTTGGTGAAAAGCGGGCACCAGCGGCGCGCCCTGGCCACCGGCCGCCACGTCGCGGCTGCGCAAGTCGGCGATGACGTCGATGCCCGTCAGTTCAGCCAGCAGAGCCGGGTTGTTCAACTGGCGCGTAAAACCCAGCTCGGGGCGGTGGCGAATGGTCTGGCCATGTGCGCCGATGGCGGCGATGGCGTCCGGGCCGATGCCCGCATTGTTCAGGAGCATAGCGACGCAGTCGGCGTAATGGCGCACGAGCTGGTTTGCCGCCAGCGCTTCGCGTTCGATTTCATTCTGGCCGGCACTTTGCAAGGCCATCAGGTCGTCGCGCAGGCTGGCGGGAAAGGGAATGTAGACGTCGCCCAGGCTGCGTGTGCCGCCATCGTCGGAAAAGTCGACCAGCGCGCCGTCAACGCCATCGAGGCTGGTGCCAGACATCAGGCCGATATACAGCATGGGTTTTCCTTGAGTGCGTAAGTGATGGGGTGCATTGTGCCGCATTTTCCTGTTCAAAAAACAAAGGCACCGGCCATCTGCATGGGCGGTGCCTTTATATATTGCCCGAAGGCAGTGTTGCTTAGCGCGAAGCCAGTGCCGTGTCGTTCGGACGCAGCAGGGTGAAGCGGTGCATCATGTCGGCCGATACCATGCGGAAGCGGCTCAGCTCGGCGGCCGTCAATGGCGCCTGGGCTTGTACATTCAGCTTGCTTGGATCTTGTGCCACGCCGCCGACGCGGAATTCATAGTGCAAATGGGCACCCGTGGACCAGCCGGTGGTGCCGACGTAGCCGATCACATCGCCCTGGCTGACTTTTTGACCTTTTTTCAGGCCCGAAGCGAAGCGGCTCATGTGGGCGTAGGCGGTGCTGTAGTTGGCCCAGTGTTTCAGGACAACAACATTGCCATAGCCGTTTTGGCTGCCGACGGAGTCGACCACGCCATCGCCCGAAGCGCGGATAGGCGTACCCGTTGCTGCAGCGAAATCGATGCCCTTGTGCGCTTTCCAGTTGCCGGAAATCGGGTGCACGCGCATGGAGAAGCCGGACGAGATGCGGGAGAATTCGAGGGGGGATTTCAGGAAGGCTTTTTTGAGGGACTTGCCGTCGAAACTGTAGTAACCGCCGCCTTGCTTGCTGGCTGGGTCTTCGAACCAAACGGACTGGTAAGTCGTGCCGCGGTTGGTGAATTCACCGGCCAGGATGCGGCCCGCTCGGACGAATTCGCCATCTTGCCAGAATGTTTCGTAGACAACATTGAACGAGTCGCCGCGTTTCAGGTCGGAGCGGAAGTCGATATTGGTGGAGAACATTTCCACGATTTGCGCGGAAATCGAGTCTGGCAGGCGGGTGCCGTCCAGGCTGGAGTCGGTGGCGGCGAACAGGGTGGAAGTAATCTTGCGCGCGTGCATTTCAACGCGGCGTTCCAGCTGGGCTGCCACTTCCGTGGCCACGAACTTGTCGCCCTTGCGGGTGATCAGGATGTTCTTGACCGATTTGTCCGTGCCGTCGACGAGAGTGGCGCGCATCCAGTTGAGGTCGCCGTTTTCGGTCGTTTGCGCTTGCACGCGCTTGCCCGATTTCAGCAACATCACGCCGCGCGCGATCTTGTCGGTTTTAATGAAATTGGCGGCCGCCTGATCATCCACGCCGAGACGGGTCAGCAGGGTGGCGAGGGTATCGCCAGCGCGGACTTTTTCTTCGTGGGTGAAATTCTGGTCTACCTGTTCCATCGCGGAAATTTGCGAGGCGAGATCAGGCATTTCCAGGTTTTGGGCGATGGACGTGACCGGCAAGTCCGACGCGTCGGGTGCCATGGGCGACACAGCGACCGCGCCGAAGGCGGCCACGGCGAGCAGCACCGCGGACGCACCAATAATGCGTGCCTTGCGGGTCGTCGTCAGCTGTGTGTACAAGCGTGAGCCTGTGATTTTATGTATAGGGTTCATGCAATCAGTTAAAATTTGCCCTTGAACGTGACCTGAGCTAGCGCTCTTTGTTATTGTTATTTTGATTCGTTTTCATACGGCAAGATTGATGGGATCGAGCATTATAACAAACTCCGCAAACCTACTACCATTTTGAGATCTACAGTCAAATTTTATGGAAATCAACACCACCGCATCGCCTACAAAGGCTAACGCCGCTCAGACCGCGCTTCCGCTGTCTGACAGAGTACAAGAAGCCCTCGCGATTACCAAGCGTGGCGTCGACGAACTATTGATCGAAAGCGAATTTGCGCAAAAATTAGCACGCTCCGAGAAAACCGGTGTTCCGCTGCGCATCAAACTGGGCCTGGACCCGACCGCACCCGACTTGCATCTGGGTCACACTGTCGTCCTGAACAAGATGCGCCAGCTGCAAAACCTCGGCCATCAAGTCATTTTCCTCATTGGCGACTTCACGTCCATGATCGGCGACCCTTCGGGCCGCAACGTCACGCGCCCGCCGCTGACCAAGGAACAGATCGAGATTAACGCGATGACGTATTTCGCGCAAGCATCTTTAGTGCTGGACGCCAGCAAGACTGAAATTCGCTATAACTCCGAGTGGTGCGATCCGCTGGGCGCGCGCGGCATCATCCAGCTCGCTTCCCACTACACGGTGGCGCGCATGATCGAGCGCGACGACTTCACCAAGCGCTTCCAGGGCGGCATTCCTATTTCCGTCCATGAATTCCTGTACCCGCTGATGCAAGGTTACGACTCGGTGGCCCTGAAATCAGACCTGGAACTGGGCGGCACGGACCAGAAGTTCAACCTGCTGGTGGGCCGTGAACTGCAAAAGCAGTACGGACAGGAGCAGCAGTGTATTTTGACCATGCCGCTGCTGGAAGGTTTGGACGGCGTGGAAAAAATGTCCAAGTCGAAGAATAACTACATCGGCATCACGGAACCGGGCAACACCATGTTCGCCAAGCTGATGAGCATTTCCGACGTCATGATGTGGCGTTACTACGAGCTGCTGTCGTGGCGCTCGATCGCCGAACTGGCCCAGCTGAAGCGCGAAGTCGAGGAAGGCCGCAACCCGCGTGACGCCAAGGTTGCGCTGGCGCAAGAGATCGTCGCCCGCTTCCACTCGCAGCAGGCGGCCGAAGATGCGCTGGCCGACTTCGTCAACCGCTCGAAGGGCGGCATCCCCGACGATATCCCGGAAGTGAGTCTCGCTGGCGCACCGCTGGGCATCCCGCAATTGCTCAAGCAAGCCGGTCTGTGCCCATCCACGTCGGAAGCCATGCGCAAGATCGACCAGGGCGGCGTGCGCATCGACGGCACCGTCATCAGCGACAAGGGCCTGCAAGTGGAAGCCGGTCAGTTCGTCTTGCAAGTTGGCAAGCGCAGCTTTGCGCGCGTCACCTTGACGGCATGATCGCGCTGCTGCAGAGAGTTACGCAGGCCAAGGTCGATGTCGATGGCGCCACCATCGGCGCCATCGACGCCGGGCTGATGGTGCTCGTGTGCGCCGAGCGGGGCGATACGGAGAAGGAAGCGGACGCCTTGCTGACCAAGTTGCTCGGCTATCGCGTGTTTGCCGACGAGGCGGGCAAGATGAACCGCAGCGTGACGGACGTGGCCGGCGGCTTGCTGCTGGTGCCGCAGTTTACCCTGGCGGCCGACACCAAGTCCGGCACGCGCCCGTCGTTTACGCCGGCCGCCGCGCCGCAGGACGGCTTGCGCCTGTTCACGCATTTCGTGGACCAGGCGCGCAGCCGCCATGCAGGCGTGCAAACGGGGCAGTTCGGTGCCGACATGCAGGTGTCGCTCACCAATGACGGCCCCGTCACATTCTGGCTGCAAGTGAACGCTAAATAAGCGTCAAACAATAACTATAAAGAGGAGCAAGCGATGAAATTGTGGAGCGAGACGTTTCGTGATGGCGGCCTGATGCCGGCCTACTATGCTTTTGCCGAGATCGATCCGGCCAGCCGCGTGCGCCTCGCCGGCAACCGCAATCCCCATCTGGCCTGGGACGATGTGCCCAACGGCACCGAGTCGCTGGCCCTGTTCTGCATCGACCCCGATGCGCCGCAAGACGCCAGCCTGGCCAACCGCGATGACCAGGCCCTGCCGCTGACGGCGCTGCGCGGCGACTTTTATCACTGGAGCTTGCTCGATTTCCCATCAGTCATGCGCGTGATTGCCGCCGGTGAATTTTCCAGCGGCATCACGCCGCGTGGCAAGGCTGCTGGTTCTGGGCTGCGCCAGGGCATCAACGACTACACGGGCTGGTTTGCCGGCGATGCCGCCATGGTCGGCGATTACTACGGCTATGACGGCCCGTGCCCGCCGTGGAATGACGAGCGCATCCACCACTATATTTTCCGCCTGTATGCGCTCGACGTGCCGCAGCTGGCTTTGCCCGAGCGTTTCACGGGACAGCAAGCCCATGCCGCCTTGTACGGCCACATCCTCGACGAAGCCCAGCTCGTCGTCGCCTATTCGCTCAATCCCGAGTTGGCACTTACTCTGAAGAAATAACGCATGAGCACCACGATTTTATTGATACGCCATGGCGAGACGGCCTGGAATGCGGGCCGCCGCCTGCAGGGCCATATCGACATCGCCTTGAACGAGGCGGGCCTGGCGCAAGCGGCCGCGCTGGGGCAGGCGCTGGCGGACGAACCGCTGGCCGCCATCATCGCCAGCGACCTGCAGCGCGCGCAGCAGACGGCGCAAGCCGTGGCCGACGTGAACAAGCTGCCAGTGCAGACTGACCCCTTGCTGCGCGAGCGCTGCTATGGCGCTTTCGAAGGCTTGTTGTATGCGGACATCGCCGCGCGCTATCCGCACGAGTATGCGCAATGGCAATCGCGCCAGATCGACGCCGTGATGCCGTCGGGCGAACGCCAGGCCGAAAGTTTCCGCCAGTTCTATGCGCGCGCAAACGGCGCCATCGCCCGCTGGGCGCAGCAGCATGACGGCCAGACGATCGCCATCGTGGCCCACGGCGGGGTGCTCGAGTGCGCTTACCGCGAGGCGGTTGGCATGACGCTCGACAGTCCGCGCGACTTCCAGGTCAAAAATGCCAGCGTCAACCGTTTTTCTTACGCCGACGGCAAGCTGCATTTAGTGCACTGGGGAAATATCGAGCACCTGAGCGCGCCCGCGATGGACGAGCTGGGCTAAGCGGCCTCATCGCCACTCTGACGCACTGAGCTAAAAAAATAGTGCTTATTAAATAGGCAGGGAATCGGTTAAAATAGCAGGTTCCTCCGTCCATTCCAGGTTCCTCAGTGCAAATCGGCCCTCACATTCTGCGCAATAACGTTTTCGTCGCTCCCATGGCGGGCGTGACGGATCGGCCTTTCCGCCAGTTGTGCAAGCAGTTGGGTGCCGGCTACGCCGTGTCGGAGATGGCGGCGTCGAATCCGCGCCTGTGGGCGACGGAAAAAAGCGCGCGCCGCACGGACCATGAAGGTGAAATGGAGCCGAAAGCCGTGCAGATCGCCGGTGCCGATCCGCAAGACCTGGCCGACTGCGCCAAGTTCAACGTGGACCGGGGCGCGCAGATCATCGACATCAACATGGGTTGCCCCGTGAAAAAGGTGTGCAACAGCTGGTGCGGTTCGGCCCTGTTGCAAGATGAAAGCCTGGTCGAAAAGATATTGCACGCCGTCGTCAACGCCGTTGACGTGCCCGTCACCCTGAAATTTCGCACGGGCTGGAACCGTTCCAACAAGAATGCCCTGACCATCGCCCGCATCGCCGAGAAAGCCGGCATCCAGATGCTGACCTTGCACGGCCGCACGCGTGCCGATGGCTACAAGGGCGATGCCGAATATGAAACCATTGCCGCCGTGAAAGCATCGGTGGGCATCCCCGTGGTGGCCAATGGCGACATTACCAGTCCGGAAAAGGCCCGCTTTGTGCTCGATCAAACGGGCGCCGATGCCGTCATGATCGGCCGTGCGGCGCAGGGCAGGCCGTGGATTTGCCGCGAGATCGACCATTTCCTGCGCACCGGCACCTTGCTGCCGGCGCCGTACGTGGATGAAGTGCGCACCCTGATGGACGAGCATTTGCGCGCCCATTACGCGTTTTACGGTGAATTTCTCGGCGTGCGCACGGCGCGCAAGCACATTGGCTGGTATGTGAAGGACCTGGAAGGCGGCGAAGCGTTCCGCCAGCAAATGAACTTGCTGGAGTCGACGGATGCGCAATTGCTGGCCGTCGATCAATTTTTTGAGTCGCAATGGAAATTTGGCGAACGGTTACAATACCGCCTCTCCGAATCCAGTGAAAGTGGCCTGATAGAAGCGGCCACGGCAGCATGAGCAGATAGCAAGGCAGTGGTATAAGTTATAAGCAATAGTGATCAGCAAGAGTGATAAGAAGTACAAGGGCGAGCGCCTATACAGAGCGTCATGCAATATTAATTACAACATCAAGGCAAGAGGGCAGCACGCGGACCGCATGAGCGACGCGGCACCGGATGGCCAGATGTTCAGCCGGTTGAAGCATACAAATGAGCAAAGAAAGCATTCAGGAAGTCGTACAGAAAAGTCTAGAAGATTACTTCAATGACCTGGGCGAACAGCAAGCATCGAATATCTACGACATGGTCGTGTTGACCGTGGAAAAGCCCATCCTGGAAGTCGTGATGACACGCGCCGATGGCAACCAGTCGCACGCCGCGCAGATGCTGGGCATCAACCGCAATACCCTGCGCAAGAAATTGCAGGAGCACGGTTTGCTGTAATGCCGGCATGCAAGTGACGCCAAGATTTGAATCTGCCGCAGCGGGCCCAGCCTCCATACTGACCTGCGCCATTCGCCAAGAACACTTAACCACCTAGCCACAGCCATGATCAAACAAGCTCTCCTCTCCGTTTCCGACAAGACCGGCGTTCTCGAATTCGCCCGCGCCCTGTCCGCCCTCGGCGTCAACCTCCTGTCCACAGGCGGCACCGCCAAATTGCTGGCAGACAACGGTGTTCCTGTCACGGAAGTGGCCGATTACACGGGTTTCCCGGAGATGCTCGATGGCCGTGTGAAAACCCTGCACCCAAAAGTGCACGGAGGTATCCTGGCGCGCCGTGATTTCCCTGAGCACATGTCGAAACTTGTCGAGCACGACATGCCGACCATCGACATGGTGGTGGTCAACCTGTACCCGTTCCAGGGCACGGTCGCCAAGGCCGATTGCACCTTGGAAGACGCGATCGAAAACATCGATATCGGCGGCCCGACCATGCTGCGTTCGGCAGCCAAGAACCACAAGGACGTGGTTGTCATCTGCGATCCGACCGACTACGACGTGGTACTGGCGGAAATGCGTGCGGCCGATGGCAAGGCAGGCGACGTCAGCTACGACACCAAATTCATGCTGGCGAAAAAAGTCTTTGCGCACACGGCGCAATACGATGGCGCCATCACCAACTACCTGACGAGCCTGGGCCCGACGAAAGTGCACGCCGAGCGCGGCGCCTATCCGCAAATCCTGAACGTGGCCTTTGAAAAAGTGCAAGACATGCGCTACGGTGAAAACCCGCACCAGAGCGCCGCCTTCTACCGCGACCTCGTCACCACCGACGGCGCGCTGGCCAACTACCGCCAGCTGCAAGGCAAGGAATTGTCGTACAACAACATCGCCGACGCTGATGCTGCCTGGGAATGCGTGAAGAGCATGGGCGGCTTCGAGCAAAGCGCCGCTTGCGTCATCGTCAAGCACGCGAACCCATGCGGCGTGGCCCTGGGCAAGAATGCGGCGGAAGCGTATGCGCGCGCCCTGCAGACCGACCCCACCTCGGCATTCGGCGGCATCATCGCCTTCAATACGGAACTCGACGGCGCCACCGCCGGCGAAATCGCCAAGCTGTTCGTGGAAGTGCTGATCGCCCCGTCGTTCTCCGCCGAAGCGAAACAGATTCTGTCGAGCAAGCAAAACGTGCGCATGCTGGAAATCCCGCTGGGCAGCGGCGTGCACGCCATGGACTTCAAGCGCGTCGGTGGCGGCTTGCTGGTGCAATCGCCGGATGCGAAAAACGTCGGTATCGGCGACTTGCGCGTGGTCAGCAAACTGCAGCCAACGCCGCAGCAACTGGCCGACCTGATGTTCGCCTGGAAAGTGGCGAAATTCGTCAAGTCGAACGCCATCGTCTTCTGCGGCAATAACATGACCCTGGGCGTGGGCGCTGGCCAGATGAGCCGTATCGATTCGGCCCGCATCGCGTCGATTAAGGCGCAAAACGCCGGCCTGTCGCTGACGGGCTCCGTCGTGGCGTCGGACGCCTTCTTCCCGTTCCGCGACGGCCTCGACGTCGTCGTCGACGCGGGCGCAACCTGCGTCATCCACCCGGGCGGCTCCATGCGCGACCAGGAAGTGATCGATGCGGCGGACGAGCGCGGCGTCGTGATGCTGTACACGGGTACGCGTCACTTCCGCCATTGATATCGATAGAGAGAGTAGGTCGGATTAGCGGGGCCGCAGGCTGCGCGTAATCCGACAAGCGCAGTTGGCAACGCATGTCGGATTACGCGTACCGCTAATCCGACCTACAGCTACTCGATAAAGTACTCAGCGGCAGGCACCGGTTATTCACCGGTGCCTGCCGTATTCATTATAGAATCTGGCGATGATTATTCTTGGCATCGATCCTGGCCTGCGCACGACCGGCTTTGGGGTCATTGAAAAACACGGCAACAAGCTGCGCTATATCGCGTCGGGGACCGTCAAGACGGGTTCCGAAGGGGAATTGCCGCCGCGCCTGAAGGTCATCCTGCGGGGCGTGAGCGAAATCGTCGGCACCTACCAGCCCGATTGCGCGGCCATCGAAAAAGTGTTTGTCAACGTCAATCCCCAATCGACCTTGCTGCTGGGCCAGGCGCGCGGCGCGGCCATTTGCGCGCTCGTGCATGCCGACCTGTCGGTGGCCGAATACACGGCGCTACAAGTGAAACAGGCCGTCACGGGCCACGGCAAGGCGGCCAAGGAGCAGGTGCAGGAAATGGTGTCGCGGCTGCTGTCCTTGCCCGGCTTGCCCGGTACGGATGCGGCCGACGCGCTGGGCGTGGCCATTTGCCACGCCAACAGTATCGATGCACTGGCCATGATAGGCGCGCTGGCGCCGCAACTGCAGGGTCTGCGTATGAAGCGCGGCCGCCTCGTCGGATAGTTGCACTGCCATCACGCCCTTTGTTTCAACGATTTAATTCATTAGGAACACGCGATGATAGGCCGTCTCTCCGGTATTTTGCTTGAAAAGAATCCGCCACAATTGCTGGTCGATTGCCAGGGCGTCGGCTATGAAGTCGACGTGCCGATGAGCACCTTTTACAACTTGCCCCACGTGGGCGAAAAAGTCGTGCTGTTTACGCACCAGGCCATCCGCGAAGATGCGCACCTGCTGTTTGGCTTCGGCAATGCGGCCGAGCGCGCCGTGTTCCGCCAGCTGATCAAGATCACGGGCGTGGGCGCGCGCATGGCGCTGTCGATTCTCTCGGGCATGACGATTGCCGATCTGGCGCAGGCGATTACCCTGCAGGACTCCGGCCGCCTCGTGAAAGTACCGGGTATCGGCAAGAAGACGGCCGAGCGCCTGTTGCTGGAATTGAAGGGCAAGCTGGGAGCCGACATCGGCGCCGGCGGCGCGCATGCGGCGCCGGACGCGCAATCGGACATTTTGAATGCACTGGTCGCGCTCGGCTATTCGGACAAGGAAGCGCTGGCTGCCGTGAAGAACGTGCCGGCTGGTACAGGCGTGTCGGACGGCATCAAACTGGCGCTGAAAGCGCTGTCGAAAGGCTGATAGGGCATGAGCATCCAGACCGACAGCTTCACGGAACAGCGCATCATCGACGCGGCGCCCATCTCGCACAACGAGGAGGCGATCGAACGGGCCTTGCGCCCCAAGCAGCTCGACGAGTATGTGGGGCAGGAAAAGATCCGCGACCAGCTGGAAATCTTCATCACGGCCGCGCGCCAGCGCAAGGAAGCGCTCGACCATACCTTGCTGTTCGGCCCGCCGGGCCTGGGCAAGACGACCCTGGCGCACATCATCGCGCGCGAAATGGGCGTCAATTTGCGCCAGACCTCGGGCCCCGTGCTCGAGCGCCCGGGCGACCTGGCGGCGATCTTGACGAACCTGGAAGCGAATGACGTCCTGTTCATCGATGAAATCCACCGGCTGTCGCCGGTCGTCGAGGAAATTTTATATCCGGCGCTTGAGGATTATCAAATCGATATCATGATCGGCGAAGGCCCGGCCGCCCGTTCCGTGAAGCTCGATTTGCAACCGTTTACCCTGGTCGGCGCCACCACGCGCGCCGGCATGCTGACCAACCCGCTGCGCGACCGCTTCGGCATCGTCGCGCGCCTCGAGTTCTACAACACGGGCGAATTGACGAAGATCGTCACGCGCAGTGCCGCCTTGCTGAAAGCGCCGATCGACCCGGAAGGCGCGCATGAAATCGCCCAGCGCGCCCGCGGCACGCCCCGTATCGCCAACCGCTTGCTGCGCCGCGTGCGTGATTTCGCGGAAGTCAAAAGCAATGGCGAGATCACCAAGGTGGTGGCCGACCGCGCACTGGCCATGCTCGATGTCGATTCCGCCGGCTTCGACGTGATGGACCGCAAGCTGCTCGAAGCCGTGCTGTTCAAGTTCGGCGGCGGCCCCGTCGGCATTGGCAACCTGGCGGCGGCCATCGGCGAAGCGGCCGATACCATCGAGGACGTGCTGGAGCCGTATCTGATACAACAAGGTTTCTTGCAGCGCACGCCCCGTGGCCGTGTCGCCACGCCGGCCGCCTATTTGCACTTCGGCGTCAGCGCGCCGCGCATGGGTCCGGGTGGCGAAGCGTGGGAACTGTGATGGCGCAAGAGGGTGTGCCGGGCATGCAAATCTGGATCGACGCGGACGCCTGCCCCGTCGTCATCAAGGAAATTTTGTACCGGGTCGCCGACCGCCTGGAGTTGCCGCTCACCCTGGTCGCCAACCAGGGCTTGCGCGTGCCGCCGTCGCGTTTCATCCGCACCGTGCAAGTGCCGTCCGGCGCCGACGTGGCCGACCAGGAAATCGTGCGGCTATTGAATCCCGGCGACCTCGTCATCACGGGCGACATCCCGCTGGCCGCCGACGTGCTGGCCAAGGGCGGTTTCGCGCTGAACCCGCGCGGCGAGTTCTACACGAAGGACAATATCGCCCAGCAACTGACGATGCGCGCCTTCATGGAAGAATTGCGCAGCGGCGGCGTGGACACGGGCGGCCCGGCCGCCTTCAGCCAGTCCGACCGGCAACAGTTTGCCAATAGCCTGGACAGGCATTTGAGCAAGCATCACCGCAAGCCGGCCCCGGCGCAGTAATTCGCGGACGAAAAAAAACCGGCGCAAGCCGGTTTTTTTCGTGCGCGTAACTTAACGCATGACTTTTTTCGTGCCCACCACTTCCACCGTCACACGGCGGTTCTTGGCGCGCCCGGCGGCACTTGTGTTGTCGGCCACCGGCTGCGTTTCTCCCTTGCCTTCCGTGTAGACACGGTTCGTTTCCACGCCTTGCGCCACCAGATAGGCCTTGACGGCTTCGGCGCGGCGTTGCGACAGTTTCTGGTTGTAGGCGTCAGGGCCGACGGCATCCGTATGGCCGACCGTGACGATCACTTCCAAGTCCATGCCCGTCAATTGGCCGAGCAGCTGGTCCAGCGCGGCCTTGCCTTGCGGCTTGAGCGCCGATTGATCGAAATCAAATAACGCTTCCGAGGCAAACGACACTTTTTCCGACACGGGCGCTGGCGCCGGTGCGGCCACGATGACGGGGGCCGGCATCGCGACGGCCGGGGCGACTTCTGGCGCCGGCTGGTAGGCGGGCGTGGCGCTGGCCGGGCGGCCCAGTTTATACACGAGGCTGACGGAATACAGGTCCGCATCGCCACGGTTGCCGACGGCGTCGTTCAAGCGATAACGCTCGACTTCGCCGCGCAGGGCCAGCGCTTCGCTGAACTTGTATTCGAGGCCCAGGCCCACCTTGGCATTGAGCTTGCGCTCGCTGGCATGGGTATTGGTCGAACCCAGCAGACGGTTGCCGCTGAATTCCGTGTTGGTCTTGGTGTAGTGCATGCCGACACGGCCCAGCAAGGACAGGCGCTGCGACAGCGGCAGCTGCCCCAGCAAGTCCAGGTTCACGCCGCGAAAGGCCGCTTGCCCGTTCAGTACGCCGTTGCCGCTGGTGGTCGACTTGAAATCGAACTTGCCCAGGTCAAAGTAACCGGCTTCCACGGCGACATACTGGTTCAGCTGGCGGCCGACAAACAGTTTATAGCCGGTGTCGCGCTGGTCCTTGCTGAAGCCGGTGACGCTTTCGCCGTTGGCGGCCAGGCTGGCGCGCAGGCGCGGCTCGTCGATGGTGGCGCGCGACTGGCCCACGCCCGCGCCAATGTACCAGGCGCTGTTGGCCCAGTCCGGGTTGATGAACGTGTTGTCCTGCGCCTGCGCCGATTGTGCCGCCAGCAAGGCGCCGGTCATGACGCTCAGGGCGCCCAGTGTGTGTGCGATAGTCATGGTCATGTCCCGGTTATTTGGTGATCTGGTTGTTGCGCAGGGTAACGGCGGCGGCCGTCAGCACGCGGCCATTGAGCAGGGTCGTGTTGTCGCCCACCGTGATGGCGGCCGACTGGCCCAGGATATTGCCCTTGAAGACGCTGTTCGCGGCCAGGGTGGTCGGGCCGACGGGCAGCCAGCTGACGTTGTCGGCCGTGGCGCCATTGTTCAGGGCAACCACCGAGTTGACGGTCGAGTTCAAGGTCAGCGCCGTGCGGAAGATGTACACGCCGGGACCGTTCAGGGTCAAGGTACCCGTGATGCTGATGGCGCCCGCATAGCAATACACGCCGGGGCCGAAGGTCTGGCCGCCGAGGTCGATGCCGCCGGCAAAGCTGACGTCGCAAGTGCGGCTGTTGCCGTCCGTGATCGCCGTTTGCAAATCCGTCATCGCGCCGGCCAGGATGGCGCCCGACTTGTAGTTGGTAAAACCTGCGGCCTGGGTCGGGTCGACCGTTTGCGACGGCGAACCCACGTCGCCCGTGATCAGGGTGGTGCCGCCCGAATTATTCGTGATCGAGGTGCCGGCCAGCACGCCGAATGATGCGGCGCGGCCCAGGATGATCGGATTGAGGACGGGCGGGATGGCGACGGCAGTGACGGTCAGCAGCGCGCTGCCCGACTGGCCGCCGGCCGTGGCTGTGATGCTGCTGGTGCCGGCGGCGATGCCGGTGGCGACGCCCGTGTTCAGCACGCTGGCATTGGCAACGGTGCCCGACGTCCAGGCGGCGCTGTTGGTGATGATGGCGTTCGAGCTGTCCGAGTACGTTGCGGTGGCAATGAATTGCTGCGTGGCACCGACAACGATGCTGGCGGTGGCCGGCGTGACGGCGATGCTGGCCAGGGTAATGGCCGGCACGGTGACGGTGGTGCTGGCCGTCTTGCCGTTGAAGCTGGCATTCATGATGCTGGTACCAAAGGCAATGCCGGTGACGAGGCCGCCGCTGGCGACAGTGGCCGAAGCTGGCGTGGCGGACACGAAGCTGCTGCCGGATGTCACGTCAGCGCTGCTGCCATCCGAATACGTGGCAAGGACGGCCAGCTGGCGCGTCGCGGCGACGGGCACGATGGGGTTTTGCGGTGTGACGGCGATCGACAGCAAGGTCGCTGGCGTGACGGTCAGCACGGTGCTGGCCGTGAGCGCGCCCGTGGTGGCCGTAATCTGCGTCGTGCCGGCAATCTTGCCCAGCGCCAGGCCGCCAGCGGCGATGCTGGCCATGGCGGGACTGGCCGAGGCAAAGGCCGACACGGCCGTGACGTCGCGCGTGGCGCCGTCGCTGAAGCTGCCCGTCACCGTGAATTGCTGCGTTGCGGCGATGGCGATCGATGGCGCGAGCGGCGTGATGGCGATTGCCGTCAAAGTGGCGGGCGAGACGGTCAACTGGGCCGCTGCGCTCTTGCCGCCAAATGTGGCGCTGATGCTGCTGCTGCCGGCAGCGATGCCGGTGCTCAAGCCTGTGGCGGCATTGACTGTCGCGCTGGCTGGCGTGGCCGAGGTCCAGGCCGACTTGGCGCTGACATCTTGCGAGGAGCCGTCGCTATACGTGGCGATGGCCGTGAATTGCTGGCCTGCACCGATAGCGACCGTGGCCGTGGCTGGCGTGACGGCCAGGCTGGACAGGGTGGCAGCCGGCAAGCCGAGGATGGGATCGCGTCCCTGGTCGCCGCCGCCGCAGCCGGCCAGGGCGGTCATGGCCAGCAGGCCTGCCGAGACGATCAGCGGGTTCAGATATCGCTTGAAGAGATTCATAGTGTTCCTTTGTGCATGGCAGTCATTGCCGGTCATCCGCGGATGAGGTCATCCGGCAGAGCCATGCCGCCTTTCGCTACAGGGCGATGGCGTCACAGGCATGCACTATTTCATTTAGGAAACTTCAAGTATGTTCGGTGGCGCGCATAGGCCCCTGGCGTTCGGAGATAGGGTCAAAAAAACGCGATTCGGCCTGGAAAACAACGGCCGTGTGCGGAAAACAGACGCAAAAAAGCCGGCGCTAAGGCCGGCTTCATCAGGGCAGGGGGGAGCTTACTCTTCACGCACCCACGTCTGCGAGCGGCCAATCAGCGGGATGCCCACATAGCCGCGCACCTGCAACTTGGTGCCGCCTTCCGTCAGTTCCGCCTTGCTCTTGTAAAGCTTGCCGGTGGCCGGGTCGATGATTTCGCCGCCCGTCCACTCCTTGCCGTCATATTTCAGGCCGGACAGGATCACCATGCCGACGATGGGCTGGTCCTTGTTGGCGCCCGTGCACTTGTCGCACTTGGGATTTTGATCTTCATTCGGGGCACGGAACAGTTTTTCGATCTTGCCTTGCAAGACGCCATTGTTTTCCGTGATGACGACGAGGGATTTCGGCTTGCCGCTGGCGTCGTCGATGGTTTTCCATGTGCCGACGGGGGTAAAGTTGCCGTCGCGCGCGGTGGCGCTGCCGGCGATGGCCAGGGCGGCCACCAGTACGCTTGCTTTGAATACTTTATGCATCGCTAGTCTCCATTGGTTTTTTGATCGTGTCACGAACAGTTATATACCAAGGCAAGACCAGCAGTGCTGCGCGGCGTCACGGATGACGCCGCGCAATCCTTCCAAACTTGCCTTATGCGCTGGCTAGTTTAGCAAACTGTTCGCGCAGTTTTTCAATTGTCGCCGAAAAACTGAGCAAGCGCTCGTTTTCTTGCGCAACGATGGCGGCAGGGGCGCGCGCGACGAAGCTTTCGTTGCCCAATTTGCTGTTGACTTTGGCAATTTCCGCTTCGATGCGGGCGATTTCCTTGCCCAGGCGTTCGCGTTCGGCGGCCACGTCGATTTCCACTTTCAGCATCAGCTTGGTGGTGCCGACGATGGCGACGGCCGCTGGCGAGTCCGGCAATGCATCAACGATCTGCACGTCGGCCAGCTTGCCCAGCGACTGGATGTACGGTGCGTACGATGCCAGCGCTTCTTTCTCGCTGGCATTGCCCGCTTCGACGATCAGCGGCACGCGCACGGAAGGCGAGATCTGCATTTCGCCGCGCAGGTTGCGCGTCGCATCCGTCAAGGCTTTCAGCTGCTGCATCCACGCTTCGGCCGATTCGTCGATCTTGTCGGTGTTGGCGATCGGATACGGCTGCATCATGATCGAATCACCCTCAGCTTTGAGCGTTTTGCCAGCCAAAGGCGCCACCGTCTGCCACAGGGCTTCCGTGACGAACGGGATGATCGGGTGGGCCAGGCGCAGCACCACTTCCAGCACGCGCAACAGGGTGTGGCGGGTGGCGCGCTGCTGGCCTTCCGTGCCTTGCTGTACTTGCACCTTGGCTACTTCCAGGTACCAGTCGCAATACTCGTCCCAGACGAATTTGTAGATGGTGGCGGCGATATTGTCGAAGCGGAAGTCTTCAAAGCCCTTGGCCACGTCCAGTTCCGCCTTCTGCAGCAGCGAGATGATCCACTTGTCCGCTTGCGACAGATCGGCGTCGTTCGCGGTGCAGTCTTTGCCTTCCGTATTCATCATGACGAAACGGGTGGCGTTCCACATCTTGTTGCAGAAGTTGCGGTAGCCTTCGCAGCGGCCCAGGTCGAAATTGATGTTGCGGCCCAGCGAAGCGTAGCTGGCCATGGTGAAGCGCACGGCGTCCGTGCCGTAGGCCGAAATGCCTTCCGGGAATTCCTTGCGCGTGGCCTTGGTGATCTTTTCCGCGTCGCGCGGGTTCATCAGGCCCGTCGTGCGCTTGACGATCAGGTTTTCCAGGTCGATGCCGTCGATCAGGTCTATCGGGTCCAGCGTGTTGCCCTTCGACTTCGACATTTTCTGTCCCGTCGAATCGCGCACCAAGCCGTGCACGTAGACGGTTTCAAACGGTACCTTGCCCGTGAAGTGCGCCGTCATCATGACCATGCGCGCGACCCAGAAGAAGATGATGTCGAAACCGGTCACCAGCACGGACGATGGCAGGAAGGCCTTCATGTCCGGCGTTTCTTCCGGCCAACCCATGGTCGAGAATGGCACCAGGGCCGACGAGAACCACGTGTCGAGCACGTCGTCATCGCGCTTCAACGGGCCCGAGCTGCCGGCCGCCTGCGCCTTGGCTATGGCCTCGGCTTCCGTCTTGGCAACGAAGATATTGCCCTTGTCGTCGTACCACGCCGGGATTTGATGGCCCCACCACAGTTGGCGCGAGATGCACCAGTCCTGGATGTTGTTGAGCCACTGGTTGTAGGTGGTGCTCCAGTTTTCCGGCACGAACTTGATTTCGCCATTGGCGACCTTGTCCAGCGCCGTTTCCGCGATCGATTTGCCTGGGAAGAAAGTGCCTTCCGGGGCCGGCTTGCTCATGGCGACAAACCACTGGTCCGTCAGCATCGGTTCGATGACGACGCCCGTGCGGTCGCCGCGCGGCACCATCAGTTTGTGCGGCTTGACTTGCTCCAGCAAGCCTTGCGCGTCGAGGTCGGCGACGATCTGCTTGCGCGCGGCAAAGCGGTCCATGCCGCGGTAGGCTTCCGGCGCGTCGTCCGTGATCTTCGCGTCCAGCGTCAAAATGACGATCTGCGCCAGTTTGTGGCGCTGGCCCACGGCGTAATCGTTCATGTCGTGCGCAGGGGTGATCTTCACGCAGCCCGTGCCGAATTCCTTGTCGACGTATTCGTCGGCGATGATGGGGATTTCGCGGTCCGTCAGCGGCAGTTTGAGCATCTTGCCTACCAGCGGCAGGTAGCGCTCGTCCGTCGGATCGACGGCCACGGCCACGTCGCCCAGCATGGTTTCAGGACGGGTGGTGGCCACCGTCAGGAAGCCGCTGCCGTCTGCCAGCGGGTACTTGATGTACCACATGGAGCCGTCTTCTTCTTCGGACACCACTTCCAGGTCAGACACAGCCGTGCCCAGCACGGGGTCCCAGTTGACGAGGCGCTTGCCGCGGTAGATCAGGCCTTGCTCAAACAGGCGCACGAAGACGTCGGTGACGACTTTCGAGCGCGGTTCGTCCATCGTGAAGTATTCGCGCTGCCAGTCGGCCGAGGCGCCCAGGCGGCGCATTTGGCCGGTGATGATGGAACCGGATTTTTCTTTCCATTCCCACACTTTTTCCACGAATTTCTCGCGGCCCAGGTCATGGCGCGAAATCTTTTGCGCGTCCAGCTGGCGCTGCACGACGATTTGCGTGGCGATGCCCGCGTGGTCGGTGCCGGGTATCCAGGCCGTGTTGTGGCCCAGCATGCGGTGGTAGCGTGTCAGGCCATCCATGATGGTCTGGTTGAACGCATGGCCCATGTGCAGGGTGCCGGTGACGTTCGGCGGCGGCAACTGGATGCTGAAGGAAGGTTTTCCGGCATCGAGGGTGGCGGTGAAGTAACCGCGCTGTTCCCACTCGGTGCGCCAGAATTGTTCAATGTCGGCGGGCTCGAAAGACTTGGCTAATTCCATGATTTGGCGTGTGATTGGCAAAAGGAACCATTATAAGGGGTGCATAAAGCATGCGCAGCAAATAGCGGGCCTGGATGGCCCGAAAAGCCGCGCACGATTGCGCAATATTGCTTCATTGTATTTTTTCTAAGCTATCATCTTTGCAACATTATTTGAAAGCTTAGGCAATCATGAAAAAATTGTGGCAATTGGCCGTGCTCGGCGCCGGATGGGCTGCCGGTGGCGCGTGCGCCGGCGTTCCGGAGGGGATGGCGGCTCTGCAGGATGGGCGCTGCAGCAAGGCCGTTGCGCAATTGCGCGGACCGGCGCAAGGTGGCAATGTCGAGGCGCAAAAGGTCCTCGCCGATATCTACATGGGCGAGAAAGGATGCCGGGACGTGGAGCGCAGCGAGGCCGAAGCGGAGCGCTGGTATCTGCTGGCGGCCAAGGGCGGCGATCGCGCCGCGCAGGAGGCGCTGGTTTTCATGTATGCATACGCGCCGGGCCGCATGCTCAATCCATCGCGCGCGCGGCCCTGGTTGGGCGTCATGGCCGCGCAGGGTGAGGGCAAGCCGCTGCAGGACCTGGCACAAATGTATGAGCGGGGCGAAGGCGGGCCGGTCGACAGGGTGCTGTCGTATGCACTTAACCTGCTGGCGCTGCAAGACAAGGAGTGGAGCGGTGCGGCCGCGATGGAGAAGTCCCTGCCGGCGCGCCGTGACAGGATGTCGCCGGACCAGGTCGACGAGGCCGTGCGCCTGGCCGGCCTTTGGCAGCGCGGCGCGCCCCTGCCGGCGGCGTCGCAGACGGGACAGCGTTCGCCGCAGGATTGGTACCGCCGCGCCGCCGAGGGTGGCGACATGGAAGCCGCTTACCAGCTGGGTTTGCTGTGCTGGAAAGGCACGGGCGGCCTGGATGAAAAGCAGGCTGCCCGCTGGCTGCGCAAGGCCGCCGAAAGCGGCATTGCCAAGGCCCAGCTGCAGCTGGCCGTGCTGTATGGCGAGGAGGCGGGCGTGCCGCAGGACTATGTGCTCGCTTCCATGCTGAGCCAGTTGGCGGCGGCGGGCGGCGCGGCGGACGCCGGCGACGCCGTGGCCCGCTGGACAAAGAAACTGAATGCGGCGCAACAGGCCGAGGCGCAGCAGCTGGCGCGGGCATGGAAAGTGGGCATGCCGTTGCCGCAGGTCTCGGTGCATGGCATGGAACGCTTGATCAATTATGTGCGCGAGGCACGCAACAAGCTGCCGCCGACGCCAGAGGTGACGGCGCTGTTCAAGGCTGCCAAAGAGGGCGACGAAGCTGCCTTTGGCAAGCTGCTGGCCGGCGTCGCCGAGCCGGGCGCCTATGCGCTCGACAGGAGTCCCTTGCTGAACTATTTGATTTCGCCTCCATCGAGCATGTACAAAGCCGAAGCGGCATGGCTGAATGCGCAAACCCGGCAGGACGACGATCAGCAGCGACTGGCGCAGGCGCCGCTGCAGGCGCGCCGCCAGGCGCTGCGTGAGCAGTACGCCGCGCTGTTGCCCGCCAAGCTGCGCATGATGACGCTGCTGTTGCAACGCGGCGTGCCGCTCGGCGAAGGCGATACGCTTTACCACGCCGCACCGCTGCATCTGGCTGCCCTGTACGGCAATGCCGCAATGGTGCGCCTGTTGCTGGCGCATGGCGCCGATGTGCGGCAATACGGCGGCGAAAACCACACGCAGGCGCCGCTGGAATACGCCTTGCAGCAGGAGGATGCGGGCATCTTGCCGGAATTGATCGACGCGAAAGAACGTACGGCCAGCATGATCGCCATGCTCGACGCAGGCGCGGGCCGGCCCTATTTGCTGGTAGACCAGTACCTGGCAGAGAAAAAGGCCAAGAAAGGCGGGGCTGCGCAGCCAGCGGAACGGCCGCTGGCCGATTCTTTGCTATGGGGGCCCTTGCTGCGCCTGACGCGCGGCACCGAAGTGCTCGATAAAATGCTGGCCACCGGCACCACGCCAAATACTGATGAGCAGGAAAAGTCGCTGTACGCCTATGCCGCCGAAGCGGGCAACGCCGGCGCGCTGGACTGGCTCAAGCAGCGCGTGCCCCGGCATGACGCGAAGGGAAATGACCGCTGGCTCGACGCTGCGATGCGCGCCATGTACAACTACCAGCCGGCGTCCGAGGACGTGCTGCGCCAACTGGTGGTGCCCGGCATGCCATGGCAGCAAGTCGGACCCGCCGCCGAAGTTTCTTACAAGGGACAGCAGGCGGCGCTCGATTCGCGGCGTCTGGAAAAGGAGACGCTGCTGTGGCATGCGGTGCGCAGCCAGCGGCACGACTGGGTCGCCCGCCTGGCCGCGATGGGCGCGCCCATCGTCACCGGCGGTTATCTGCCGCCCTTGCTGGCGGCCGTCGAAAATGGCGACGCGGCGATGGTCAAGCTGTTGCTGAGCCTGGGCGCCGATCCGCTGGGCGGCGAGTTCCCCGTGTTGAAGATGGCGCGGGACCGGGAATCGACGCCGGAAAATAAAGCGGTGCTGAGCTTGCTGAAGGCGGCCGCCGCGGCGCGCAAGCCTGCGGCAGCCGCACCGTTGCTGCAATAGCATTTGCCTGGTCGGTATGCGTCATCTTGCCCGGCGACAACGCCGTGTTTTGGCGGCTTTGCGGGCCGTTTTGCCGCAACAGAACGGGGATGAAAGGTGCTGCCGATGTTATAATGCCCGCCTCGGCGCCTCCTGCCCTATCTTTGCGGACGGTGCCAGCAGMCGCGGTTGTATCAACGTTTCATATCCAACTCTCGTCCGCGTCACACGGCCAGCGCATCTGCGATGCCAGCCACTTTCAGAGCGTCCCCTGCGGGCTGGGCGCCTGAGCCACGCGCACCGCCAGCGGTGCACCATTCACGGCGGAATCATCGCGGCTCATTGCCGGCCGCTGCCGCCACAGTTTAGCCAGGAATGTTGTTATCTGGCCCGTCGTCTTTCGATACGGCACTCCGCAGCGCGCCTTGGCGCCTGTGGCCGCGCCATGGCCGCGCGCTTTCCCGGTTTTGCTTTTACAAGGAAACCAGCATGAAAAAAATCTCGATCACCGTCGGCTTCGTTTCGACCATCGCCACCCTGGGCGCCTTGCCTGCCGCCCACGCCCAGTCGTCAGTTGATCCGTCTTCAGTCACCATGTATGGCTTGATGGATGCGGGCCTGGTGCAGGAAGGCGGCGTCAGCAAGCTCACCAGCGGCATATCGGCCGGCTCGCGCCTGGGCCTGCGCGGCACCGAGTCCTTGGGCAATGGTCTGCAAGCCGTGTTCACCCTGGAAGCGGGCGTGCAGAGCGACACGGGCCGCTCCGACCAGGCGGGGCAATTGTTCGGCCGCCAGGCTTTTGTCGGCATCGACAGCCCGCTGGGCATGCTGACCGTGGGGCGCCAGTACAACCTGCAAAGCCAGGCGCTGACCGACGTGGCCGACCCGTTCGAAGGCGGCTTTGCCGGTGCGGCGACCAACCTGGCCGGTTATTCGGCCACGCGCATCGACAATACCGTGCGCTACACCTCGCCTGAAATGCGCGGCGTCACGGCCACCGTCATGTACGGCTTTGGCGAACATACGGGTGTGGCGGCCGACCAGCGCTCGCTGGGCCTGGCTCTCGGCTATGTCAACGGCCCCTTGACCTTGCGCCTGGCGCGCCAGAGCCGTGCCGGCGAACCGGGCAAGGCCGATGTGAACAACACGATTTTGGCGGGTAACTACAACTTCGGCGTGGCCACGGCGTTTGCCGGTTATGGCCGCAACACGGGTGATGGCAGCACCATGTTCTTCGGGGAAAACCCGTATGGCGCAGCGCAGGCGCCGGCCCAGTCCACGGACAGCCGCGACGCCATCGTCGGCGTGTCCGTGCCGCTGGGCGCGACGACCTTGCTGGCCTCGTACGTGCACAAGGATGATCGCGACGCCGCCAACCGCGATGCGCGGCAGTTGGCTATCGGCGCCACGTATGCCTTGTCCAAGCGCAGCAAGGTGTATGTTGCTTACGCGCATATCCGCAACCGCAACGACGCCGCCTACATGGTGGGCAACGCCACGGAAGTGGGCACGGGCAACCGCGCCTTCAACGTCGGCCTGCGCCACGCGTTTTAAGTCTTTGCGCTAAGCGGGCAGCATGCTGCCTTCGAGCAGCAGTGTCTCGAAGGCGGCGGCAGCCAGGGGGCGGCTGAACAGGTAGCCCTGCATCTGGTCGCAGCCGTGCCGGCGCAGGAAGGCCAGTTGCTGCTCCGTTTCCACGCCTTCGGCGATGACTTTCAGGCGCAGGCTGTGCGCCAGCGAAATGATGGCGCGCACGATGGCCGCGTCGTCCATGCTGTGCGTGATGTCGCTGACGAAGGTTTTGTCGATTTTCAGCACGTCGATGGGGAAATGGCGCAGGTAGGCGAGGCTGGAATAGCCGGTGCCGAAGTCGTCGATCGACAGTTGCACGCCCAGCGCCTTCAGCTTGGCCATGATGGCCGTGGCTTGCTCCACGTCATGCATGACCATGCTTTCCGTCAATTCCAGTTCCAGGTGGGCCGCATCGAGCCCCGTGTCCGCCAACGCCTGCGCCACCGCGTGCAGCAAATTCTTTTGTTTGAATTGCCGCGCCGACAGGTTGACGGCCAGGCGCAGCGGTCCATGGCCGGCCAGTTGCCAGGCGTGCGCCTGGGCGCATGCCGTGCGCAGCACCCAGTCGCCGATGGGTGTGATCAAGCCCATTTCCTCGGCCAGGCCGATGAAGCTGGCAGGCGGTACACGCCCCAGTTGCGGATGTTGCCAGCGCAGCAGCGCTTCCATGCCCACCACGGCGCCGCTGGCCAGGTCCAGCTGGGGCTGGTATTCGAGGTGGAACTGCCCCCGTTCCAGCGCGTGGCGCAACTCGCTCTCCAGTTCCAGCCGCTCCAGGGTGCCCGCATTCATGCTCGAAGCATAGAATTGCCAGTGGCCCCGTCCCTGTTCCTTGGCGCGGTACATGGCGATGTCGGCATGCTTGATCAGGGTGTCGGCATCGCCGCCATCGTCGGGATATACGGCCACGCCCATGCAGCAGCTGAGAAAAAACTCATATTCGCCCAGTTGCAGCGGCTGCGCCACGGCGTCCTGGATGCGCTGCAGGATGGCGGCGCCCGGCTCGCCATTGCCATGCTGGGGCAGCAGCAGCACGAATTCGTCGCCGCCCAGGCGCGCCACCGTGTCGACTTCGCGCGTGGCGCCGCACAGGCGCTCGGCCACGCTTTTCAGCACCAGGTCGCCAGCGTCGTGGCCCAGGGTATCGTTGACAAATTTAAAGCGGTCGAGGTCGATGAAGACCACCCACAGGGGCAGGCCGCTGCGCCGCGTCACGGCCATCGCCTGCTCCAGCCGTTCGCGCAGCAGGGCCCGGTTGGCCAGGCCCGTCAGGATATCGTGCCTGGCCTGGAACTCCAGTTCCTGTTCGAAACGCATGACGGTGCTGATGTCATATTGCGCCACGACAAAATGGCTGAGCGCGCCATCGCCAGCGTCGCGCACGGGGGCGACGAACAGTTCGCTCCAATAGCTGCTGCCATCCTTGCGGAAATTGCGCACGATGGCCTTGCCTTCGCGCTGTTCGCGCAGGGCCGCCGTAATGGCGTGCATGTCTTGCCGCCCTTGTTCGGGACCCTGCAAGTCTTCCAGGCGCTGGCCGATGACTTCGCCGGCCGCATAGCCGGTGATGCGCTCGAAGGCGGGGTTGACGTACTCGATCAGGTAGCCTGGCGCGTCGGCGCTGCACAGGATGATGGCGTTGGCCGACACTTCGATGATGCGTTCGCGCAAACGCAGCGACTTTTCATTGTGCATGCGCGCGGCGATGTCTTCGGACAGGCGCAAATTGGCAAACTGCAGCGCCGCCGTGCGTTCGCCCGTGATGCGGGCAATCACGGAATTGCGCGAGACCAGCTGATACACGTATGCGGCTGCCAGCAGGCTTGACAGCACTCCACCGAGCAGCACATACAGCGAGCCGCGATGGCTGGCGTCCAGGCCCATGCCTTTGGCCGGCAGCAGGGCGGCGCCCAAGGTGTGGCCGCTGGCGTGGTACTGCAGCAGCAGCCGGGCGCTTTCCGCTTCGATCTGGCGCGCCGAGGCGTAGCACAGGGCCGTCAGGCACAGCCCGAACGCGAGGGTGAGCAGGGCCGAGGTGGAAACGGAAATGGAGATGCGTTTGAAGAATGATTGCATGGTGGTCCCGTGGCAGCACCGGTGCCGATCCATGATCAGGCAGGCCGGGCAGTGACTGACTGTAGGGTGCGCGGCGAAATGCCGTCCGTTCGCTACCGAACGGACGGCCATGCCGACAAGAAATATAGTCGGGGCACTGTGCCAGCGCTGTGTTACGCTGCACCGCATGGCGGCCCTCGTTCGGACGCCTTTCATCTCTCCCCTAGCTGACGACTGGAAAACAGGAAACCTGCCCATGTCGAGTCCGCATGCCCAGCTGCACAACCCGAATCAAAACCATTTGCTCGCCGCCATGCTCGACGCCGATTTCGCGCGCCTGGCTCCCCATCTGGAGCAAGTGCCGATGCTGCTCGGTGACGTGATCTATGATTCGGGCGACAAGCTGCAACATGTGTATTTCCCCACCACGGCCATCGTTTCGATTCACTACCTGCTGGAAAACGGCGGCTCGTCGGAAATTGCCGGTGTCGGCAATGAAGGCGTCGTGGGCGTGTCGCTGTTCATGGGCGGCAACTCGACGCCGAGCCGCGCCGTCGTGCAGACGGGCGGCGTCGGCTACCGGCTGAAGGCGCATTTGCTGATGGAAGAATTCGACCGCGCCGGTCCCGTCATGCGCTTGCTGCTGCGCTATACGCAAGCCTTGATCACGCAAATGTCGCAGACAGCCGTGTGCAACCGCCACCATACGGTGGAACAGCAGCTGTGCCGCTGGCTGCTGCTGACCATGGACCGCCTGCCGAACCGCGAGCTGACGATGACGCAGGAGTTGATTGCCAACATGCTCGGCGTGCGCCGCGAAGGCGTGACGGAAGCGGCCGGGCGTTTGCAGACGCGCGGCTTCATCAGCTACCGGCGCGGCCATATTTCCGTGCTGGACCGCGCCGGCCTCGAAGGCCATGTATGCGAATGCTATGGCGTGGTCAAAAAGGAATTCACGCGCCTGTTGTCGGACGTGCGCCAGCGCCAGGCGCGCTGAACGCCGCATCCTCTCTTTTATCGTTGTCACAGCCCGGGCTACCCCATGCAATCTGTCGAAAACATTCCCCCGCGCGCACCGTCGCGCTGGCCCATGGCGCTGGCGTTCTCGTTCAGCGCCATCGTGCTGCTAGCCATCGGCCTGCTGGCCTGGCGCGCGCCGTTCGAGACGGCATGCGTCATCGATGCGCTGGTCTTCTTGCTGCTGATGCTGCTCGTGGCGCTGTACCGGCGCACCCTGGCCGCCAGCCTGCCTCGCCAGCTGCTCAAGGCGGGCGCCTTGCAGGATGCGATTTTCAACAGCGCCAATTTCTCGTGCATCGCCACCGATGCGCAGGGCGTGATCCAGATTTTCAACGTGGGCGCCGAACGCATGCTCGGTTATGCGGCGAGCGACGTGGTTGACAAGCTGACGCCGGCCGGTATTTCTGACGCGCAGGAAATCGTCGCGCGCGCGGCCGCCCTCAGTGCCGAACTCGACACCGTCATCACGCCCGGCGTGGAAGCGCTCGTGTTCAAGGCCACGCGCGGCATCGAAGACATCTATGAACTGACCTACATCCGCAAGGATGGCAGCCGCTTTCCCGCCATCGTCTCGGTAACGGCCTTGCGCGATGCGCAAAGCAAGGTCATCGGTTACTTGCTGATCGGGACGGACAACACGGTGCGCAAGCAGGTTGAAGCGGAACAGGCGCTACTGGACCAGCGCCTGCGCGAACAGCAGGCATACACGCGCTCGCTGGTCGAAACCAACAATGCGGAGTTGACGAAGGCGCGCCAGGTGGCGGAAAAGGCCAACCGCGCCAAGTCCGAATTTTTGTCGAGCATGAGCCACGAATTGCGCACGCCGCTGAATGCCGTGCTGGGCTTTGCGCAGCTGATGGCCTCCGACGTGCCGCCGCCGACCGTGCCGCAGCAGCGCTCGATCGAACAAATCCTCAAGGGCGGCTGGTATCTGCTGCGCCTGATTAATGAAATCCTCGACCTGGCCATGATCGAATCGGGCAAGGTCACCTTGTCGCAGGAGGCGATGTCGCTGCTCGACGTGTTGCAGGATTGCCAGGCGATGATCGCGCCGCAGGCGGAAAAACGCGGCATCCGCATGCATTTCCCCCGCTGCGGCGAAGCCTACTTCGTGCATGCGGACCGCACGCGCGTGAAACAGGTGATGGTCAACCTGCTGTCGAACGCCATCAAGTACAACCAGGGCGGCGGCACCGTCACCGTCGATTGCAGCCAGCGCGGCGACCAAGTACGGGTCAGTGTGCGCGACAGCGGCGCCGGACTCGACGCGGGCCAGGTAGCCCAGCTGTTCCAGCCGTTCAACCGCCTGGGACAGGAAAACAGCACGGAAGAGGGCACGGGCATCGGCCTCGTCGTCACCAAGCAACTGGTCGAATTGATGGGCGGTACTATCGGCGTCGACAGCACGGTCGGCGTGGGCACTACGTTCTGGTTCGAGCTGGCCGCCAGCAGCGCGCCGGCACTGGTGCTGGGCGACGGCGACGCGCTGCCGCAGGTGCAGGAGCCGCAGGAAAGCCAGCGCACCTTGCTGTACGTGGAAGACAATCCCGCCAACTTGGCGCTGGTGGAGCAATTGATTGCCCGCCGCAGCGATTTGAAATTGCTGACGGCCATCGATGCGCACCTGGGCATCGACCTGGCGCGCACGTATCAGCCGGACGTGATCTTGATGGACATCAACCTGCCCGGCATCAGCGGCTTTGGCGCCCTGCATATCCTGCATGACGACCCGCTGACGAGCCATATTCCCGTGATGGCCCTGTCGGCCAATGCTGTGCCGCGCGACATCGAGAAGGGCCTGGAAGCGGGCTTCTTCCGCTACCTGACCAAGCCGATCAAGGTCGTCGAATTCATGGATGCGCTCGACGTGGCCCTGCACCATGCGGCCGCGCACGGCCTGGCCGACGACATTCACGCAGTACGCTAATTCAGCATTTATTTTTAGGAATACCGCCATGCTTCAAGCCACCGAGATCCTGAACGCCAGCATCCTCATCGTCGATGACCAGGAGGCCAATGTCATGCTGCTGGAACAGGTGCTGCGCAATGCCGGCTATACGCGCATCACGTCCACCATGGACCCGCAAGCCGTGCGGGCGCTGCACCAGCAGCACCGCTACGACCTGATCCTGCTCGACTTGCAGATGCCGGAAATGGATGGCTTCGAGGTCATGGAAGGCTTGCGCGACATCGAGGCGGGCAGCTATCTGCCCGTGCTGGTGATCACGGCCCAGCCCGGCCACAAGCTGCGCGCGCTGCAAGCGGGCGCCAAGGATTTCGTCAGCAAGCCGTTCGACCTGGTGGAAGTCAAAACGCGCATCCACAACATGCTGGAAGTGCGCCTGCTGTACCAGAAGCTGGCCGAATACAACAAGTCGCTGGAACAGATGGTGGAAGAACGCACGGCGGAGCTGCGCGAAAGCGAAGCGCGCTTCCAGCGTTTCACGGAACTGTCGTCCGACTGGTACTGGGAACAGGATGCGCAGGGCAATCTGACGCGCTTTTCCGGCCCCGTGGCTGAAATGCTGGGCATCGGCAGCGAGCAAGAGCCGCAGCGCTGGAATGCCACCGAGCGCGCCTTGCTCGACGCAAAAATTGCCGCGCGCGAACCTTTCCTCGATTTCATCTATAGCCGCGCCAACCTCGACGGCAGCACGCAGTACCTGCAAGTGAGCGGCGAACCGATGTTCGATAATGGCAGCCGCTTCATCGGCTACCGCGGCATCGGCCTCGATGTCACGGAGCGCCATCGCATTGCCTGATTTATACTGGGTGCTATCGATACTGACCAGGAAAAATCATGACTGACAAATCAACGCCGCAATACTGGTTCCCCGCCAAGACCTATGGCTGGGGCTGGGGTTTGCCCATCACGTGGCAGGGCTGGCTGGTGTTCCTGGCCGCGCTGGCGCTGTTCGCCTGCGGCGCCTTCCTGTTTCCGCCGCAAACCATGCTGGTCGGCTACATCGTCTATGAAGTGGCCATCGTTGCCGTGCTCATTTTCATCTGCCAGCTGAAAGGCGAACCGACCAGCTGGCGCTGGGGCAAGAAGAAGTAGAGCGATGTACAAAGACGACACCTGCAAGAAATCATCTGGCCGCGCGGCGTGAACCGCGTATAATTGGCTCGCTGCCGCAAGGCGGCAAACGCTAGGGGTCCTGCCTTTCGCTGTGGAAACACAGTGCAAGCGCGGGTGAGAAATACCCTCCGAACCTGATCTGGATAATGCCAGCGAAGGGAAGCTTTAGGATGAACGCACCCCGCCTTTCCGCGTGCGCGCAGCCGAACCTCCTTAGCTGGCTCCAGGCTTAAAAATAGTCTAGCCAAGGAGCCAAAATGAACGCCAACCCGAAATTCCTCTCCGCCACCGCCACGGTCGACGAAGCCGCCATCGCGCCGCTGCCCAATTCGCGCAAGATCTATGTTGAAGGCAGCCGCCCCGACATCCGCGTGCCCATGCGCGAGATCAGCCAGTCCGACACGGAAGCGTCGTTCGGCGGCGAAAAGAATCCGCCGATCTACGTCTACGACACGTCCGGCCCGTACACGGACCCGGACGTGCAGATCGACATCCGCTCGGGCCTCGATACGCCGCGCCTGCCGTGGATCGTCGAACGTGCCGATACGGAAGAATTGCCGGGCCCGACCTCCGACTATGGCATCGCCCGTCTGGCGGACCCAAAACTGGCCGAGCTGCGTTTCAACCTGCACCGCAAGCCGCGCCGCGCCATTGCCGGCAAGAACGTGACGCAGATGCATTACGCGCGCCAGGGCATCATCACGCCGGAAATGGAATATGTCGCCATCCGCGAAAACATGCGCCGCCAGGAATATTTGCGCGAGCTGAAAGCGTCCGGCCCCATGGGCGAGCGCCTGGCCGACCTGATGGGCCGCCAGCATCCGGGCCAGTCGTTTGGCGCCAGTATCCCGGCCGAGATCACGCCGGAATTCGTGCGCGAGGAAATCGCCCGTGGCCGCGCCATCATCCCCGCCAACATCAACCATCCGGAAGTCGAGCCGATGATTATCGGCCGCAATTTCCTCGTGAAAATCAACGCGAATATCGGCAACTCGGCCGTCACCTCGTCGATCGGCGAGGAAGTGGAAAAGATGACCTGGGCCATCCGCTGGGGTGGCGACAACGTGATGGATTTGTCCACAGGTAAACATATCCACGAGACGCGCGAATGGATCGTGCGTAACAGCCCCGTGCCGATCGGCACCGTGCCCATCTACCAGGCCTTGGAAAAGGTCAATGGCAAGGCCGAAGATCTGACGTGGGAAATCTTCCGCGATACCCTGATCGAGCAGGCCGAGCAGGGCGTCGACTACTTCACCATCCACGCGGGCGTGCTGCTGCGCTATGTGCCGATGACTGCCAAGCGCCTGACGGGCATCGTCTCGCGCGGCGGCTCCATCATGGCGAAATGGTGTCTGGCGCACCACCAGGAATCGTTCCTGTACACGCATTTCGAGGAGATTTGCGAAATCATGAAGGCGTACGACGTGTCGTTCTCGCTGGGCGACGGCTTGCGTCCCGGCTCCATCTACGACGCCAATGACGAGGCGCAGCTGGGGGAACTGAAAACCCTGGGCGAGCTGACCCAAGTCGCGTGGAAGCATGACGTGCAAGTGATGATCGAAGGCCCGGGCCACGTTCCGATGCAGCTGATCAAGGAAAACATGGACTTGCAGCTGGAGCAGTGCGGCGAAGCACCTTTCTATACCTTGGGACCATTGACGACCGATATCGCGCCAGGCTACGACCACATCACGTCCGGCATCGGCGCGGCCATGATCGGCTGGTACGGCACGGCCATGCTGTGCTACGTGACACCGAAGGAACATCTGGGCCTGCCCAACAAGGCCGACGTCAAGGACGGCATCATCACCTACAAGATTGCGGCGCACGCGGCCGACCTGGCGAAGGGCCATCCGGGCGCGCAAATCCGCGACAACGCGCTGTCAAAAGCCCGCTTCGAATTCCGCTGGGACGACCAGTTCAATATCGGCCTGGACCCGGACAAGGCGCGCGAATTCCACGATGAAACTTTGCCCAAGGATTCTGCCAAGGTGGCGCATTTCTGCTCCATGTGTGGCCCGCATTTCTGCTCGATGAAGATCACGCAGGAAGTGCGCGAATACGCGGCCGGCATGGGCATCGCGGAAGACAAGGCACTCAAGCAGGGCATGGAAATCAAGGCCATCGAATTCATCAAGAACGGCGCCGAGCTGTACCGCAAGGTCTGAAGGAGAGCGTGATGCCTGCATTGATATCCATCACGCTCAACGGCGCACCGCACCAGGTGCCGCCGGGGCAAACCCTGGACCAATTGATCGCCGCGCTGTCGCTGGAAAACCAGGCGCTGGCGCTGGCCGTCAACCGCAATGTCGTGCCGCGCAAGGCGTGGCCGGGACAGATCTTGCAAACCCAGGATCAGGTTGAGATCGTCCGCGCCATCGGCGGCGGCTGAAATAAGGAAGAAGACATGAATAGCAACAATAACGACCTGCTGACCATCGCAGGAAAACAGTATCAATCGCGCTTGCTGGTCGGTAGCGGCAAGTACAAGGATTTGCCGCAGACGCGCGAAGCGACGGATGCGGCCGAGGCGCAGATCATCACGGTGGCGATCCGGCGCGTGAATATCGGGCAGGACCCGAACGCGCCCAGTTTGCTCGACGTCGTGCCGCCGGACCAGTACACGATCTTGCCGAACACGGCCGGCTGCTACAACGCCAAGGACGCCGTCTACACCCTGCAACTGGCGCGCGAGCTGCTGGGCGGGCGCAATCTGGTGAAACTCGAAGTGCTCGGTGACGAGAAGACCCTGTTCCCGCACATGCCGGAAACCTTGATCGCGGCCGAGGCGCTGGTCAAAGATGGTTTTGACGTGATGGTCTACTGTAGCGACGACCCCATCCAGGCGAAGATTCTGGAAGACATCGGCTGCGTGGCCGTCATGCCGCTCGCGTCCCTGATCGGTTCGGGTATGGGCATTTTGAATCCGTGGAATTTGTCGCTGATCATCGACCAGGCGAAAGTGCCGGTGCTCGTCGATGCCGGCGTGGGCACGGCGTCGGATGCGGCCATTGCCATGGAACTCGGTTGCGATGGCGTGCTGATGAATACGGCCATTGCCGGCGCGCGCGATCCCGTGCGCATGGCGCATGCGATGAAGCTGGCCGTGCGGGCCGGGCGCGAAGCATTCCTGGCGGGACGCATGCCGCGCAAATTTGCCGCGTCGCCGTCGTCGCCGATGGCGGGCCGCCTGGCGTGACGGTGCCGATGCGCCACACTGTGCTCGTGTTTGCCGGCGCCGATCCGTCGGGTGGCGCCGGCATCGCCGCCGATATCGTGGCGATTGCGGCGCAGGGCGCGCATGCCTTGCCCGTCATCACGGCGCTGACGGTGCAGGACAACGACAGGGTCTTTGGCGTCGAGCCGGTGGCGCCGGAATTGCTGCGCCGCCAGGCGCAGGCGCTGATCGACAAGATCGTCATTCATGCCGTCAAGATCGGCATTCCCGGCAGCGCCGCGAACGCTGCCGTCATTGCGCAACTGATCGCGCAATTGCGGTTGATTCGCCCAAGCTTGCCTGTCGTGCTAGACCCCGTGCTGGCCAGCGGCCATGGCGACGTGCTCAGCCGGGATGATGCCGTGCTGGCGCTGGCGCCCTTGCTGCCAGTGACGACCGTCATCGTACCAAACGGGCCGGAAGCGCTGGCCCTCGGCGGCGCAGACAATTTGCTTGCGCAAGGCTGTGAGAACGTGCTGGTGACGGGCGGCCACGGCGAAGGCGAGGTGATCGTCAACCGCTGGTTCGATGGCGCTGGCAGCGAGCGTGAGTGGCGCTGGCCGCGCTTGCCCGGCGAATTTCACGGCAGCGGCTGCACTTTGGCGTCCGCCATCGCGGCGCGCCTGGCGCAAGGCATGCCGATGCAAGAGGCACTCGATGGCGCGCAACGTTATTGCCATGCGGTCCTGGCCGGCGCGTTTGCGATTGCGCCAGGCCAGCTGATGCCGCAACGATTCATTCAATAGGGAAAATATCATGCGTGGACTGTATCTGGTCACCCCGAACTGGGACGACACCGACCGCCTGCTCGACGTGAGCGAGCAAGCCTTGCAGGAAGGCGTGGCCCTGCTGCAATACCGCCACAAGAGCGCGGAAGCGGATCAGCGGCGCGAGCAGGCGGGCGCCTTGCTGGCGCTGGCCCGCAAGTATGGCGTGCCTTTCATCATCAACGACTTCATCGAGCTGTGCGAAGAGCTCGACGCGGACGGCGTGCACGTGGGCGGCACGGATGCGTCCGTCGCGCAGGTGCGCGCGCGCCTGGGCAAGGACAAGATCGTCGGTGCCTCGTGCTATGGCGACATGGCCTTGGCACGGACGGCTGAGGCGGGTGGCGCCAGCTATGTGGCCTTCGGCGGCTTTTATCCATCGCTGGTGAAAAAGTACCCGGTGACGACGCCGCTCGACATCGTGCTGCAGGCGAAACGCGAGATTGCCTTGCCGTGCGTGGTGATCGGCGGCATGACGCCGGAGAACGCCGCGCCGCTGGCCGCGCGTGGGGCCGACATGGTGGCGGCCATCACTAGCGTCTACCAGGCGGACGATGTAGATATTGCGGTGCAGCAATTCAATCACTTGTTTGCGGCGTGAGCAGTGGCGCGCAGTGCTGGTTTGGGGGAATAATCGGCATATAATAAGAACATCATTCATTACCGAGGTCCCCCACCCATGAGCCAGCCAGCCGCCGCGAAACGCCTTATCCTGATCGTTGACGATGACCAGCTCCTGTTGGAGTTCCTCGGCGAAGTCCTGCGCCATGCCGGCTACGAAACAGCCCTGGCCCATTCGGCCGAAGTGGCGCTGCAGCTGATCGCCCAGCGCGAGCCGGACCTTGCCTTGCTCGACATCCACATGCCGGGCATGTCCGGCCTGGAACTGGCCAAGCGCCTGCATGGCGAGACGGCCGTGCCGTTCATGTTCCTGTCCGGCAGCGGCGACAGTGAATCGGGCAAGCAGGCGGCCGCCTACGGCGCCGTCGGTTATGTGGTCAAACCCGTCGACGAGGGCCGCTTGATGCCCGCGTTTGAAGCGGGCCTGGCGCGTGCCGATGAAATCCGCCAGCTGCGCCGCACCGAGCTGAACCTGAACGCGGCGCTGGCCGCCGGCCGCGAAACGAGCCTGGCAGTTGGTTTGTTGATGGGCAAGTTTCAGACGGACCGCAACACGGCCTTCGAAGTGCTGCGCGACCATGCCCGTTCCAGCCGCCGCAAGATCAATGAAATCGCCAGCCAGTTGCTGCTGGCCGAGGAAACCCTGAACGGCTTGCACGGCGCCTTTTTGAACCGCGCGAAAACCAAGTAAGCGTTTTCCTGGCGCCTGCTTTGCTATGATGTGGCGATACGGCGCGCTGGCGCGCCCGGTTCAACCATACACAGCACACACCACAGGACACACATGAAAACCAAAGCAGCGATTGCATGGAAGGCGGGCGCGCCTTTGACCATCGAGGAAGTCGACCTGGCCGGCCCGCGCGAGGGCGAGGTACTGGTCGAGATCAAGGCCACGGGCATTTGCCATACCGATTACTACACTTTGTCGGGCGCCGATCCGGAAGGTATCTTCCCGTCGATCCTCGGCCATGAAGGCGCCGGCATCGTCGTCGACGTGGGCCCGGGCGTGAAAAGCCTGAAAAAGGATGACCATGTCATTCCTCTGTACACGCCGGAATGCCGCCAGTGCAAATTCTGCCTGTCGCAAAAAACCAATTTGTGCCAGTCGATCCGCTCGACCCAGGGCCGTGGCCTGATGCCGGACGCGACCTCGCGCTTTTCCATCGACGGCAAGCCCATCTTCCATTACATGGGCACGTCCACCTTCTCCAACTATATCGTCGTGCCGGAAATCGCCCTGGCGAAGATCCGCGAAGATGCGCCGTTCGACAAGGTTTGCTACATCGGCTGCGGCGTTACCACCGGCGTGGGCGCCGTGCTGTTCACGGCCAAGGTGGAAGCAGGCGCCAATGTCGTCGTATTCGGCCTGGGCGGCATCGGCCTGAATGTGATCCAGGCAGCCAAGATGGTCGGCGCCGACAAGATCATCGGCGTGGACATCAACCCGGCCCGTCAGGCCATCGCACGCAAGTTCGGCATGACGCATTTCGTCAACGCCAACGAGGTGGAAAACGTCGTCGACACCATCGTGCAGCTGACGGACGGCGGCGCCGATTATCAGTTTGAATGCATTGGCAACACCACCACCATGCGCCAGTCGCTCGAGTGCTGCCACAAGGGCTGGGGCCAGTCCATCATCATCGGCGTGGCGGCGGCCGGCCAGGAAATTTCCACCCGTCCATTCCAGCTGGTGACGGGGCGTGTGTGGAAAGGTTCCGCCTTCGGTGGCGCACGGGGCCGCACGGACGTGCCGAAGATCGTCGACTGGTATATGGAAGGCAAGCTCAACATCGACGATTTGATTACGCACCGCCTGAAGCTCGACGACATCAACCAGGGCTTCGACCTGATGAAGAGCGGCGAATCGATCCGCTCCGTCGTGCTGTACTAATACATTACGCCGTACCACGGCGTTTTTGCGGAGGCTGCGGCCTCCGTTTTTTTTTGCCCGGCGTTCCATCCATCGTCCGTGTCTGCCATCCAGGCCGGTCTTTTTGCAGCCTGTCGCACCGCGCTGGAGTCGTGCTCCATCCGCCGCTAAAGTCAACGCTCCACTACTTTTGCGACGAGGCAGCCATGTCCACTTCCTACCGTTTGATCCTCAGCCTGGCCGGTATCCTGCTTGGCGGCAGTGCGCTGGCCGTGCAGCCGCCGCAGCCGCCCACGCCGCCTGCCCCGCCGGCCGCACCCAGCGTGCAGGTCAGCCGTTCGATCGACAAGGGCGAAAGCTATGCGCTCGTCGACGGCGCCACGGATAGCGAGGGCGTCATCGTCGTCGACAGCGATATTCATTCGCAGCAGGTGGAAAAGCTCAAGCGCTCGATCAAGGGGCCGTTCTTGTGGTTCCGCGACCAGGGGCAGGCCTATGTGCTGCAGGATGCGGCCTTGCTGGGCAAGGTGCGCACGGCATGGCAGCCGTCGAAACAGATCGGCAAGGAGATGAGCGCGCTCGGCGATCAAATGGGCGCGCATGGCAAGGCCATGGGCGAAATGGGCCGCAAGATGGGCGCCCGCAGTCTGGAAAAAGGCAGCGCGCGCGAGTCGGAACAGTTGCGCGCGCTGGGCCGCCAGCAGCAGGAGCTGGGCCGCAAGCTCGGTGACGCTTCGCGCCGCCAGGCGCTGGCGACGAGCGACACGGCGCGCCGCGCGGCCGAGCGCGACGTGGAACGCCTGCAGCAGCAGATGGAAGATGCACAGGAAGAGATGGAAGAGATCAATGATCGCATCGCCGACGTGCACGAGCGCGAGGCCGAGAAAGTGGAGCAGATGTCGCGCCAGATGGAGCAGCGCAGCAAGCCGATGGAAGCGCTGGGCAAACAAATGGGCGACCTGGGCCGCCAGCAGGAAAAAGTCGTCAAGATCGCCGACAAGACCACGCGCCAGGTGATCGCCCAGGCGCTCAGCGAAGGCAAGGCGAAGCTGGTGCGTTAGCCTCTATGCCAGGTGGCGGCCACGGCGCGGTATTGCGCCGGCAACTGCTCCCTGGCGTCGTCCTCGCTGGCATACACGTCATCCTGCACCGTTTCCCACTGCGCATCGCAGCTGAAACGGTACACGCGCGCTTCGTCTGCGTAGCGGCACACGGCCAGGCCGTGGATGGCGATGGGGGCGCCACCATGCTCATTGGTGACGTGGCCGAAGGGCAGGTCGGACCAGGCCCAGGCCAGTACGCGGGCGCCGTCGAGGTGGGTCGGTGGTGTCATGGTATACAGGCTGCGGTGTCGGGATGGTGATTGTAGCGCGCGTGGGTAAAATGCCGCGACCGCTGGACAAATGCACAGTATTTTTAGCCATGCCGGTATAATCACGGGATGCAAAATCTTCTTCACAACCTCAATCCCGAACAATTGGCTGCCGTCACCTTGCCGGCGCAACATGCGCTGATCCTGGCAGGCGCCGGTTCGGGCAAGACCCGCGTGCTGACCACCCGCATCGCGTGGCTGATCCAGACCCAGCAGGTATCGCCACCCGGCATCCTGGCCGTGACGTTTACCAATAAAGCCGCCAAGGAAATGCTCACGCGATTGTCGGCCATGCTGCCAATCAATACGCGCGGCATGTGGATCGGCACTTTCCACGGCCTGTGCAACCGCCTGCTGCGCACGCACTACCGCGACGCGGCCTTGCCGCAAACGTTCCAGATCCTCGATTCTCAGGATCAATTGTCGGTGATCAAGCGCTTGTTGAAGGCAAACAACATCGATGATGAGAAATTCCCGCCGAAGACGGTGATGTATTTCATCAACAACGCCAAGGACCAGGGCTTGCGCGCCACGGACGTGGAAGCGTACGACGCGCACGAGCGCAAGATGGTCGAGCTGTACCAGCTGTACGACGACCAGTGCCAGCGCGAAGGCGTCGTCGATTTTGCGGAATTGCTGCTGCGCACGTATGAATTGCTCAGCCGCAATCAACCGCTGCGCGAACATTACCAGGCCCGTTTCCGCCATATTCTGGTGGACGAGTTCCAGGATACGAATAACCTGCAATACAACTGGCTCAAATTGCTGGCTGGCCACGGCAGCCGCGATGGCGGCGCCCTGTTTGCCGTCGGCGACGATGACCAGAGCATCTACGCGTTCCGTGGCGCCAACGTGGGCAATATGAGCGCCTTCGAGCATGAGTTCCAGGTGAAGAACTTGATCAAGCTTGAGCAGAACTACCGCTCGCATGGCCACATCCTCGACAGCGCCAACGTGTTGATCGCCAATAACAGCAAGCGCCTGGGCAAGAATCTGCGCACGGACGCGGGCCATGGCGAGCAGGTGCGCGTGTATGAAGCCAGTTCCGACTTGCAGGAAGCGCAGTGGATCATCGAAGAGGCGAAAAGCCTGATCGCCGATGGCGCTTCGCGCAGCGAAATCGCGATCTTGTACCGCTCGAATGCGCAGTCGCGCGTGATCGAACACGCGCTGTTTTCGGCCGCGATTCCGTATCACGTGTATGGCGGCCAGCGCTACTTCCAGCGCGCCGAGGTCAAGCACGCGATTGCCTATTTGCAACTGATGGACAATCCGCACAACGATTCGGCCTTCTTGCGCGTGGTCAATTTCCCCACGCGCGGCATCGGCATGCGCTCGATCGAGCAATTGCAGGCCGCCTCGGAACAGTACGGTATTTCGCTGTACGCCTCCGTGCCGTATGTGGCGGGCAAGGCGGGCAGCGTGCTGGCCGGCTTCGTCAAGCTGATCGAAGGCGTGCGTTTCGAAACGCAGCAGTTATCTCTGCCGGAAATGGTCAGAGTGGTGCTGGAAGCCAGTACTTTGCTCCAGCATTACCAGAACGAAAAAGAAGGCGCCGACCGCATCGAGAATCTGGAGCAGATGGTCAGCGCGGCCAGCCAGTTCATTTCCGAGGAAGGTTTTGGCCAGGGCGCACCGGCCCATCTGGGGCCTGCCGCCCAGGCGCAGTCGGGCGCGCCCGTCGTCAACCAGGATGGCATCGAAATCCTCGATGCGGACGCGCCGTTGCCGGCCGTGATGTCGCCGCTGTCCGCCTTCCTGTCGCACGCGTCGCTGGAAGCGGGTGACAACCAGGCGCAGGCGGGCCAGGATGCGCTGCAGATGATGACGGTGCACTCGGCCAAGGGCCTGGAATTCGACAATGTGTTCATTACCGGCCTGGAAGAGGGCCTGTTCCCGCACGAAAGCAGCTCGAAGGAAGACAATGGCGTGGAAGAGGAACGCCGGCTGATGTACGTGGCCATCACACGCGCGCGCAAGCGGCTGTACATGAGCTTTTCGCAGACGCGCATGCTGCATGGCCAGACGCGCTACAACATGAAGTCGCGCTTCTTCGACGAATTGCCGGAAGAATCGCTGAAATGGCTGTCGCCGAAGGTGCAGGCGAACTGGTTCGGCAACCGCAAGTCGGCCTGGGATGAGGCGCCACGTGTGGTCAGCCTCGGTTCGGATAATGCGATTGCGCAAAAGATCGCGCAAAAAGCCACGGGCGGCGGCTGGCGCATCGGCGAATCCGTGGCGCACGCCAAGTTCGGCGAAGGCGTGATCGTCAATATTGAAGGCGGCGGCGGCAATGCGCGCGCGCAAATCAATTTCGGACAGCACGGCATGAAGGTGCTGGACCTGGGGATTGCGAAGCTGGAACGGCTGTGACGGCCATCCGTCACCAACGCGGGCGCTAACAATGTTGTCGCATTACGCGTGGCCTTCGGCCCCGCTAATCCGACCTACCAGGGCCACAATGTTGTCGCTCGCGTAGGCCGGATTCGCGCCCCGTAATCCGACACCATTGTCGGCCTCGCAGCGCCGGATTACGCGGCCGACCGGTGGCCGGCGATCACTCGCCGGTCTTGTCCAGCGACACCGTCTTGCTCTCATCGACGGGCAGGCCGAAGATCTGGCGGTAGGCGGCGTAGAACGAGCAATGCATGATGATGGTGAGTATCATCGACAGCGGCATCATCAGTTGCATCATCAGCTGCGTGCGGCCAAAGATGACGGCCAGCAACTGGCTGGTGACGATGCTGATGGCGAACCAGGTGGCGGCGAAGACGATGAAGGCCGACAGCGAACGCCAGACGGCGAAAAAGCTGAAGAACAGCGCCTTGCCCAGGCTGACTTGTTTCCAGTAGATCAGCGGCGCGGCAAAGCAGAAGGCCATGGCGGCCGGCACGTACAGCACGATGGCCAGCAGGATGCCGAGGCCCAGGCGCGATTCGGGGATGGCGGCGCGTGCCGCTTCTTCCGTCAGTTGCCCGGTGACCAGTTTCCACAGCAAACCATCGTCCACCAGGGTCGAGGCGCCGATGGCAACGATGGCCATCAGGATGTACAGCACGCCCAGGCCGAACAGGGAAGGAAACGCGGGCTTGCGGAAGCCCGAGATCAGCAGGCTGGGCAGGACGCGCTTGCCCTGGTCGATATTCAGGCAGCCTTGCACGAAGGCGACGGAAAACACGGGGACCAGGATGACGGGCAGCAATTGGCCGAGCACGGGCACGATGCTGACGGCCAGCATGCAGAACATATAGCCGAGAAACAGCATCGACATGCCGCCAGGTTGCTTGCGAAACAGGCCAAAGCCTTGTTTCACCCATTGCCAACCTGTACTTGCAGGTAATTTTTCCATATTTAAAACAGTTCCGGAGCAGGTGTGGCGATACGTTCGCGCAGAATGCGTTCGAAATGCGTGGGATCGTGCGGGGTCAGCATTTCCGCTTCGCGCGGCTGGTAATAATCGTACAGGCGCGACAGCCAGAAGCGCAGCGCGGCGGCGCGCAGCATCGGTTGCCATGCCGTTTGTTCTTCGTGCGTAAACGGGCGCACGGCCTGGTAGGCGTCGAGCAGGGCGCGCACTCTTGCCGTGTCGAGCACGCCCGTGGCCAGGTCCACGCACCAGTCGTTGACGGTGACGGCCACGTCGAACAGCCACGTGTCGCAACCGGCAAAATAAAAGTCGAAAAAGCCTGTCAGTTGTTCGCCGTCAAACATGACGTTGTTGCGGAACAAGTCGGCATGCACGGGACCGCGCGGGATGGCTTTATAGGTATCGCAGGCAGCAAAGGCATCCTGGAAATGGATTTCCGCGCGCAGCAAGTGCGCTTTGGCATCGTCGAGGTGAGGCAAGACTAAAGGCGTGGTGGCGTTCCACCAGTCCAGGCCCCGCAAATTCGGCTGTTGCAGGGGGAAATCCTGCGCCGCCAGGTGCATCTTGGCCAGCATGGCGCCGACGGCCGCGCAATGCACGGCTTGCGGCGCCATCTGCGAGCTGCCGTCGAGTTTGCTGACGATGGCGGCCGGCTTGCCTTGCAGAGCCGTCACCAGTTCGCCATCGGCATTGGCGATCGGCGCCGGCACCAGTACGCCGCGGTCCGCCAAATGGCGCATCAGTTGCAGATAGAACGGCAATTGCTCGAAGCTGAGGTTTTCAAAGATCGTCAGCACGTACTCGCCGCGCTCCGTGCTCAGGAAGAAATTGCTGTTTTCGATGCCGGATGCGATGCCCTTGAGCGCCAGAGGTTTGCCGAGTGGAAACTGCGTGATCCACTGGTCGATATCGTCCAGATGTAGCGCGGTAAAAACTGCCATGGGAAAGAGGGGAATGGTCTAAAAGGTCAAAAAAAGCCGGCTGCCCCGCAGGTGGCCGGGGCAGGGCAGAAGAGAGTGGCTGCTTACTTCGCTGGTGCGGGCGGTGCTGGCGCGTCCGCTGCCTCTTCGTCGCGTTGTTTCTGTTTCTTCTTGCCCAAGTCGAATTCCAGCACTTTCCATTGCGGGCCGCGCAGGGCGCCGTTGTGGGCCTGGTCGCCGCCAGCGGCCGGCTTCATGTAATAGGTGCTGCCGCCGCTCGTGACTTTGACTTCGGACGTCACGCCCGCTTCGCGTTTTTCGGTAATTTGCTGCTTGGCGGCCGCTGGCGCCACGGTGATCGGTGCTTCGCCCATTTCCTCGATACGTTCGAGCTGGGGTGGCGCGTCGCTCGGTTTGGCCGGCGTCTGGGCGCTGGCAATGGCTGAACATGCCAGCAGGGGCAGGGCGAGGAATGTCCAGAGTGTCGATGTACGCATCATGATGGGTTCGCTTCCATGTGTGGGGCTGCAGCGCGTGCAGTGTGTAATGCCGTCAATTTATCTATAAGGCATTGTAACAAACTGGTAGGCAATGCTGTTTAAATGCGCCGAAATGGCTGGCAACGGCAGCCCGCAGGCCCGCACGGGGCCGCCAGCTTGCTGAAAACGCCAGGAACGGCACGCGTGGCGGCCGGTGGCGCGGCCTTAAACTCTGCGATAATTGTGCGATATTCCGCCCGTCCGCCGCTGTTTCTTCCCGGCTGGCGCGGCTCACCTTATTTTATTGGCATTATGCAAAACACCCTGCTGTTAGTCGACGGTTCCAGTTACCTTTATCGTGCCTTCCATGCGCTGCCCGACCTGCGCAGCCCGGATGGCTATCCCACGGGCGCCATGCACGGCATGGTCAACATGCTGCGCCGTTTGCGCGCCGACTACCCGGCCGCCTACATCGCCTGCGTGTTCGATGCCAAAGGGAAAACTTTCCGCGACGACATGTATCCCGAATACAAGGCCACGCGCGCTTCGATGCCGGACGACCTGCGCTTGCAGATCGAACCGATCCACGAAGCCGTGCGCGCCATGGGCTGGCCGATCCTGATGGTCGACGGCGTGGAAGCGGACGACGTGATCGGTACCCTGGCCGTGCAGGCGGCCGCTGCCGGCATGAACGTGGTGGTGTCGACGGGCGACAAGGATCTGGCGCAGCTGGTCAACAGCCAGGTGACCCTGATCAATACCATGAGCAATGAAAAGCTCGACGAAGCGGCCGTGCTGGTCAAGTTTGGCGTGCCGCCGAACCGCATCATCGATTATCTGTCGCTGATCGGCGATACGGTCGATAACGTGCCCGGCGTGTCGAAGTGCGGCCCGAAGACGGCCGTCAAATGGCTGACCTTGTACGACAGCCTGGAAGGCGTGATGGAAAACGCGGCCAGTGTAGGCGGCGCCGTGGGCGAAAACCTGCGCACGGCCCTGCCATGGCTGCCGCAAGCGCGCGCCTTGATCACCGTCAAGACTGATTGCGATTTGTCCGGGCACATGACGACGATCGCCGATTCGCTGGTGGCGAAACACGAAGACAAGGAAGCGCTGCTGGCCTTCTTCAACCGCTACGGCTTCAAGGCCCTGCTGCGCGAACTGGGCGCGGCGCCGCCGCCGATGTCTCCCGTTGGCGCACCGACAGTTGCCGGTGCCACCATCGCGAATACGACGGGCGACATGTTCGCCGATGCCGCGCCAGCAGTCGAGGCCATGTATGAAACCGTCTTGACGGATGAGCAGCTCGACAAATGGATCGCGCTGATCGATGCGGCGCCCTTGACGGCTGTTGACACGGAAACTACGTCGCTGGAACCGATGACGGCGCAGATGGTCGGCATTTCCCTGTCCGTTGCCGAACATGCCGCTTGCTACATCCCGCTGGCTCACGACTACGCGGGCGCGCCGGAACAGTTGACGCGCGAACACGTGCTGGCGAAACTGCGCCCGTGGCTGGAAGATGCCAACAAGCCCAAGCTGGGCCAGAACCTGAAATACGACAGCCACATCTTCGCCAACCACGGCGTGACCCTGCGCGGCATCGCCCACGATACCCTGCTCGAATCGTATGTGTTCGAATCGCACAAGAAGCACGACATGGACAGCCTGGCCCTGCGCCACCTGAACTACACGACGATCCCGTTCGAGGACGTGTGCGGCAAGGGCGCCAAGCAGATCACCTTCAACCAGGTGGAAGTGGAGCAGGCGGCCAAGTATGCGGCCGAGGATGCCGACGTTACCTTGCGTCTGCACAATGCCATGTGGGGTAACGTGGCGGGCGATGACAAGCTGACCTTCATCTATGAAAAGATCGAGATGCCGACGGCCGTGGTCTTGCAAAAGATCGAGCGCAACGGCGTGCTGATCGATGACGAGTTGCTCAACATCCAGTCGGCCGAGCTGGCCGTGAAAATCCTGGAACTGGAAAAGAAGGCCTATGAACTGGCCGAGCAGCCGTTCAACCTCGGTTCGCCCAAGCAGATCGGCGAAATCTTCTTTGAAAAGCTGAAACTGCCGGTGGTCAAGAAAACCCCGACGGGCGCGCCATCGACGGATGAAGAAGTGCTGCAAAAGCTGGCCGAGGATTATCCGCTGCCCAAAGTGCTGCTCGAATACCGCGGCATGGCCAAGTTGAAGTCGACCTACACGGACAAATTGCCGAAGATGATCAACGTCACGACGGGCCGCGTGCATACGAACTATGCGCAAGCCGTGGCCGTGACGGGGCGATTGGCGTCGAACGACCCGAACTTGCAGAATATTCCCATCCGCAGCGCGGAAGGCCGCCGCATCCGCGAAGCCTTCATTGCGCCGCCCGGCAGCCACATCGTCTCGGCCGACTATTCGCAGATCGAATTGCGCATCATGGCGCACATCTCGGGCGACGAAGCCATGTTGCGCGCGTTTGCCGACGGCATCGACATTCACCGCGCCACGGCGGCCGAGATCTTTGGCGTACCGGCCGCGGAAGTGCAAAGCGAGCAGCGCCGCTACGCCAAGGTCATCAACTTCGGCCTGATCTACGGCATGAGCGCGTTCGGCCTGGCCGGTAACCTGGGCGTGGACCGCACGGCCGCGCAAAGCTATATCGACCGCTACTTCGCCCGTTTTTCCGGCGTGAAACAGTATATGGAAGACACGCGCCAGCAAGCGAAGGCGCGCGGCTACGTGGAAACCGTGTTCGGCCGCCGTTTGTGGCTGCCGGAAATCAATTCGCCTAACGGCCCGCGCCGCCAGGGCGCCGAACGGGCGGCGATCAACGCGCCGATGCAGGGCACGGCTGCCGACCTGATCAAGCTGGCCATGATTGCCGTGCAAGGCTGGCTGGAAACGGACAATTTGCAGACGAAGATGATCATGCAGGTGCACGATGAACTGGTGCTGGAAGTGCCGGACGCGGAACTGGAACTGGTCAAGCGCAAGCTGCCGGAACTGATGGCCGGCGTGGCCGCGCTGAAGGTACCGCTGACGGCGGAAGTAGGCATCGGTAAAAATTGGGCCGAAGTGCCGTATCAAGGTGACGTAGCAGCAATGACCGTAGGTCGGCTTAGCGCGCAGCGCGTAAGCCGACATTTTTTGTCAACACATCTTTCAGGAGAAACGCATGAGCGACATGATCACCGATTGTGAAAGTTTGCTGGGCCAGAGCAGCTTGTCCGGGCCGGATGGCCGGCGTGGTTTCCTGAAGGTGGCGCTGGGTACGGGCTTTGCCGTGGCCGTGCTGCCCGTGGCGGCGCAAAACGTCATCAAGACGGATTCCGCCGGGCTCGTCACGGGCAGCATGTCGGTGATGGTCGATGGCCAGGCCGTGCCCGTGTACGCGGCCCAGCCGGAGGGTAAAACGGGTTTGCCCGTGGTACTGGTCATTTCGGAAATCTTTGGCGTGCATGAACATATCGCCGACATGGCGCGCCGTTTCGCCAAGCAGGGTTATCTGGCGCTGGCGCCCGATCTGTTCGTGCGCCAGGGCGACCCGACCAAAGTGGGCAGCATCCCGGAGTTGATGAAAGGCATTATCGCCAAGACGCCGGACGCGCAGGTGATGGCGGACCTCGATGCGGTGGTGGCGTGGGCGAAACAGAATGGCGGCGACACGAGCCGCCTGGGCATCACGGGTTTCTGCTGGGGCGGGCGCATCACGTGGCTGTACGCGGCGCATAATCCGGCCGTCAGGGCGGGCGTGGCCTGGTATGGCCGCCTCGTGGGTGAGCCCACTCCCTTGCAGCCGAGCAACCCCATCGATATCGCCGCCACCTTGAAGGTCCCCGTGCTGGGCTTGTATGGCGGCAAGGACACGGGCATCAGCCAGGAATCGATCGCGAAGATGAAGGACGCGCTGGCCAAGGGCGGCAACAAATCGGAGTTTGTCGTGTATCCCGATGCGGGCCACGCCTTCAATGCCGATTACCGTCCCAGCTATGTGGCGGCCGATGCGAAAGACGGCTATGCGCGTTGTTTAGCCTGGTTCAAGCAGCACGGCGTGGCGTGACGACGCAACAGAAAAACACCGCATTTCCCAGAAGTTAACGCGAAAGGCGCACCGGGCTGTAAAATGCCCGCTGCGCGCCAATGCAGTACAATTGCATCTTCATCGCGCGACGCTGCCGCCAAACGCGCAAAAAATTAAACAATAGATAACAACGCATTCATCAGGCCAGACGCCAGCATCGCGGGCGCCAGTGACCCGGCGCCATTTTGAGGTAAGAAAATCATCGATCCCGTCCTTATATCCATTTTGCTCGCGACCACGATCGCGGGCGTGTTGAGCATTACCGCGGCGGCGATCTTTTCGTTTGCATTCCTGTCCAAAGTGGTCGAGCGCATGGTCAGCTTGTCCGTCGGCATCATGTTGTCGACGTCCCTGCTGCACGCCTTGCCTGAAGCGTTCGAATCGCAGGCGGATCCGCGCACCCTGTTCGCTACCCTGCTGGCGGGCTTGCTGGCCTTCTTCATGCTGGAAAAATTCGCCATCCTGCGCCATTCGCACCACCACGAAGGCGATGGCCACCACCATGCGCACGGCCACGACAAGCACGAGGCGGGCAAGGCCGGCTGGATGATACTCGTTGGCGACGGCATGCACAATTTTACGGACGGTATCCTGATCGCCGCCGCCTTCCTGGCCGACCCGAAGCTGGGCCTGGTGACGGGCCTGGCCATCATCGCGCATGAAATTCCGCAGGAAATCGGCGACTTCATCGTGCTGCTCAACGCCGGCTTCTCGCGCTTGCGCGCCTACATCTTCAACCTTCTGTGCAGCCTGATGGCGGTGGCGGGCGGCCTGCTCGGCTATTTCACCCTGGATCGCGCCAGCAATCTGATTCCTTACGTGCTCGTGTTCGCCTCGTCCGGCTTCATCTACATTGCCTTGAGCGATCTGATGCCGCAGATGCAGCGCCGCGCTACCTTGCGCGAAACCATTCCGCAAGTGCTCCTGATCGCGCTGGGCGTGTGCATCGTGCTGTTCCTGACGCACAAGCGCCACGGCGGTTGATGTACTGACTGTGTGGGTGTAGTATTGCCTTTCTGACTAACTTGCACAGAAAGGAGGAAAATATGGAAAAAATTGTGCTCGCCTTGTGGCGCGCACGCTCTTTAAGCGCATTTGTTCGCTCTTGCCCACGTTCTATCGCGCTGCGATAACCTGGCCAGAGCAAAGTTACCCTCCTAGACGAGTCCTTTCCTGGTACTCCGTTGTCGTTAGCGCTCCTGTTAACGCGGATGCTTGCATCCCGAACAAAGACAAGAGCCATGACCACCCTTATCTCGACACAAGCTTTACAGCTGGATACCCACGACGGTTTCCTGTTCAACGAACTCGCCTTTACCTTGCGCCAGGGCGACCGCATCGGCCTGATCGGCCACAATGGCTGCGGTAAATCCACCTTGCTGGGCTTGCTCAGCGGCACGCGGGAAGCGACGTCCGGCACCATTCATTACGCCCGTGCCTGCCGCTTGCAGCACGTGGAACAGCATTTGCCAGCCGAACTTGCCAGCCTGAGCCTGTACGACGCCTTGCTGGCGCCGGTGCTGGACCAGCCGGAACTGCATTGGCGTGTCGACAGCCTGCTGGCCGAACTGGGCTTCGACCAGGAAACGGCGCAAGTCCCCGTGCATTCTTTATCCGGCGGCCAGCACACGCGGTTATTGCTGGGGCGCGCCCTGCTGCAGGAGCCGAACGTGCTGCTGCTCGATGAGCCGAGCAATCACCTGGACTTGCCATCCTTGCTGTGGCTCGAGCAATTCCTGCTGGCCTGGCGCGGCGCCTTCATCCTCGTCTCGCACGACCAGCGCCTGCTCGACAACGTGGCCACGCGCAGCTGGATCTTGCGCGATAGCCGCCTCTACGACTTCGACCTGCCGTGCGGCCCCGCGCTGGCGGCGCTGGCCGAAGCGGATGTGGCCGCGGCCGCCCGCCATGCGGCCGAACAGAAGGAAATCGACCGTCTGGCCGTCAGCAGCACCCGCCTGGCCCTGTGGGGCAAGGTCTACGATAACGTCGGCATGGCGCGCAAGGCCAAAAGCATGCAGCGGCGCATCGACAAGCTGCAGGATGAACAGTCGTTCGTCAGCGAGGGCGCGCCCTGGCGCTTGAGCTTGCGTGGCAAGGCGCTGGCGGCCGACCAGCTGCTGGCGCTTGATGGCCTGGACGTGCGCGCCGTGCCCGCCTCGCCGCTGCTGTTCCACGTCGGCCAGCTGTGGCTGAAACCGGGCGACCGCATCGCCTTGCTGGGCGCCAACGGCAGCGGCAAGTCGTCCCTGCTGCGCCTGTGCTGGCAAGCGATACAGGCACAGGAGGAGCGCAGCGACTTGCGCTACCACCACGCCGCCAACATCGGTTACTACGACCAGTCGCTCAAGCAACTGGCCGATGACGCCGACCTGCCTGACGCCCTGTATCCGTTTGCCGTGCAAAACGAGGCCGCGCGCAGCCAGGTGGCGCGCAAGCAGGCCTTGATCTCGGCAGGTTTTCCCTATGCGCGCCATGGCCAGACGGTGGCGACCCTGAGCGGCGGCGAGCGGGCGCGGCTGCTGTTCCTGGGGTTGTCGCTGGCCAGCTACCATTTGCTGCTGCTGGACGAGCCCAGCAACCACCTGGACATGCAGGGCAAGGCGGAACTGGGACAAGCCTTGCGCGGCTTTGCCGGTGGCTGCTTGCTGGTATCGCACGACCGCGACCTGATCGAGACGGCGTGCAACCGTTTTTGGGTGGTGGCCGATGGCCAGCTGGAAGAGTGGCCCGATGCGGCCAGCGCGTATGCACGGCTCAGTGTGGAAGATGGGCAGGCGTTGACGCCCGTGCCGCGCGTGGAGCATGCATCTGCGGTACTGGCGGACGTCGACGTGCAGCTGGAACGCTTGTGCGAACTGGAGCAATTGCTGGCGGAAGATCTTGCCCGCAAGCCTCGCCACCAGAAGCCGGCCAGCCAGCAGGCGTGGCTGGCGGAGCTGGAACGCTTGAATCAGGCGCTGGGGATAACGTCGTAGTTATCCACTGACAAAAAATGACGGACCAGTTGGTCCGCCATTTTTTTATTCAGTGCCCGTCGCCACAGGCCGCGCCGGATCGGCGCACCATTCGCTCCACGAGCCCGGATACAGGGCCGCGCCCGGCAAGCCGGCCACTTCCATGGCCAGCAGGTTGTGGCAAGCCGTCACGCCGGAGCCGCATTGCAGGATGGCGGTTTGCGGTGAAGCGATCAATGCGCTGAAGTCGCGCTGCAGTTCCTCGGCGCTCTTGAAACGGCCGTCCGCTTGTAAATTATCTTTGAAGAAACGGTTTTTCGCGCCGGGGATGTGGCCGCCCACGGGGTCGATGGTTTCGTTTTCGCCGCGATAGCGGTCGGGCGCGCGTGCGTCGATGATGGTCAGCGCCTGGGTTTCCAGGTTGGCGACGACGTCCTGCACGCTGACCGTGCGCGTCAGGCTGGTTTTTTCCGTGATGTTGCCGACAGGGCGGGGCGCTACCGGCGTGACCAGGGGCAAACCCTGTGCTTGCCAGGCGGCCAGGCCACCGTCGAGCACGGCAACGGCAGGATGGCCGAGCCAGCGCAGCAGCCACCACAGGCGGGCGGCGAACATGCCGCCCTGGCCGTCATAGGCGACCACTTGCGTGTCGTCATTGATGCCCCAACCGCGCAAGGTGGCGAGCAGGGTGTTGCGGTCGGGCAAAGGATGCCGTCCCGTAAAGTCCGCGCCGCGCGCCGTCTTGGGGCCGGACAGGGCCGTATCGATATCGGCGAACTGCGCGTTCTGGATGTGGCCGGCGGCAAACGCGTCGCTGCCAGCATTGGGGTTAAGCAAGTCGTGGCGGCAATCGAGAATCACCCAGTTGCTGTCGTTCAGGTGGCTGGCCAGTTCGCTGGCCTGTATCAAGGTGGTGTACATCGGAAACGCTCCTTTACACTTCGCTGGCAATCGGATCCGTGCGCGCGATCGCCGCGCCACGGGCCGTGTTGCGGGTATTGTAATAGGTTGCCGCGATACCCGAAGCGAGAATGATGCCGATGCCGGTCCAGCCATGCCAGTCGAACAGGTCGCCAAAGATCATCACGCCCCAGAAGCTGGAAAAGACGATGCCCGTGTATTGCAGATTTGCCACCACGAGGGTCTTGCCCAGACGATAGGCGCGTGTCATGGCCATCTGCGCCATGGTGGCGCACAGGCCGATGGCGGCCAGCAAGCCGATGCCATAGGCGCTCGTGTGCGCATGCCAGACGACGGGGCCGCCGCCGGCGCTGGCCACGTGGCCGATCACGCCAGCGAGGAAATTGACGACCGAGAAATAAAACACGACCCTGTATTCGGGCTCGCCCAGCAAGCCCAGCTTGCGCACCTGCAAATAGGCGAGGGCAGACAGCATGCCGGAAATCAAGGCCGTAATGGCGCCGGCCAGCTGGTCCGTTTCGAACACCGGTTGCAGCAGCAGGGTCACGCCGACAAAGCTCATGGCAATGGCCGCCACCAGCGGCCACTCGACCTGTTTCATGCCTTTCCAGAAGCCGCCGGCCAGCAGGATCACGGCGATCCAGATGGGCGCCATGTAATTCAAGGTCATGGCTGTGGCCAATGGCAGGATGGCGATCGCGTAAAACCACAGCCACAGGGCGATCACGCCCACCACGCCGCGCCACAGATGCTGGCCCGGCATCGTGGTTTTGAAGCTGCCACCCTGGTACAAAATCGTGCAGCTCATGACGATCATGCCGATGATGCCGCGGTACATGACGATTTCGGACGTCGAATACATATCCGACGCCAGCTTGACGCACACGCCCATGATGGCGAACATGAAACTGGCAAATAGCATCCAAAGCGATTGCATGAGAAATCCTGACGATGAAAAAGAAAAGGCCGCGCAATGCGGCCCTGGAGGGAATTATAGTTCGATATTATTGCGGTACCACTCGTGGAAATGCTGCATGCCGTCTTCCATGGGCGACTGGTAAGGGCCCACTTCGCTCACGCCGCGCGCCATCAGGGCCTTGCGGCCGGCATCCATGCGCAGCGCGATTTCATCGTCCTCGACGCAGGTTTCCATGTAGGCAGCCCGTTCCGCTTTGACGAAGTCGCGCTCGAACAGCACGATTTCTTCTGGGTAATAGAACTCCACCACGTTGCGCGTCTTTTGCGGACCATCGGGCCACAGGGTCGAGACGACCAGCACGTGCGGATACCATTCGACCATGATGTTCGGATACAGGGTCAGCCAGATGGCGCCATATGGCGGCGCTTCGCCGCCACGGAATTGCAGCACCTGCTCCTGCCATTTCTTGTAGGCAGGCGAACCGGCCTGCTGCAAGCCGCGGTGCACGCCCACCGTTTGCACGCTGTAATCCTTGCCGAATTCCCAGCGCAGGTCGTCGCAGCTGACGAAGCTGCCCAGGCCCGGGTGGAACGGTTCGACGTGATAATCCTCGAGGTACACTTCGATGAAAGTCTTCCAGTTGTAGTCGCACTCGTGGATTTCCACGTGGTCGAACATATAGCCGGAAAAATCGAGGTCTTTCGAGACGGACAAATCTTTCAATTTTTCCATCACGTTGTAACCGTTTTGCTCGAACAGCAAGCCATTCCAGCTTTGCAGCGGCGTTTTCGACAGGTTCAGGCACGGCGTCTCGGGGAAATGCGGCGCGCCGATCAATTCGCCCTTGAGGTCGTAGGTCCAGCGGTGCAGCGGACAGACGATATGGTTCGCGTTGCCGCGGCCGTTGTACATCAGCGCCTGCCGGTGGCGGCACACGTTGGACAGCACTTCGATGCCGTTGGCGTTGCGCACGAGCATGCGCCCCTCGTTCTCAGACGCCAGGGTCGCAAAATCGCCGGTTTCCGGCACCATCAGCGCATGCCCGACATACCGCGGGCCGGCTTGGAACAATTGCTGCATTTCACGCTGCAACAGCGTTTCGTCAAAATAGACGTGGACCGGAAGTTGCGCGTTTGAGCGCGCCAGCTTGGCGTGAGTAGCCAGATCGGACATCCCAACCCCCCATAAATGTACAACGGTCAGCAGTGCCCCAAGCCCTTGCCTGGACAACCGCTACAGAGAGAAAGAATCCGCAAAGACCTGAATTCAAATTTGTTGAAACGGTATTTCGGACAGAACCGGCGATTATAGCGCGTATCGGCCTCGGCATTGCCAAAACCCCCCGGTAAATAGGCTATTAATGAGAAACATTGTCATTTGGCGCGCAATACCCGGTAGCGAGGGGTGATTGCGCTAAAATTCACTGCCAAGCTGGCAACGCTATTGACTTTGAGCGCGCTGATTGCGCTTTAGTTTTCACTTAATAGTGTGGTTTGTTCTAAAATAACGCTTCTATGCTGGCCGGGAGTCCCCGGCGTCTCCCTACAAGCCCCTCGTGCCACGAAGAGATCTGAGTCTATGTCGAAGAAATTAACTGCCGCTGCCGCAGCGCCGGCCTCGTTTGAAGAGGCGATGGCGGAACTGGCGCAGCTGGTAACGCAAATGGAAGCGGGCCAGTTGCCGCTGGAAGCATCGGTCGCGGCGTATCAGCGCGGCTCGGAACTGGTCAAGTATTGCGCTACCCAGCTCGACAGCGTTGAAGCGCAGGTGAAAGTATTGGAAGGCGACATGTTGAAACCGTTCGTGGATGCCGGCGAGGCCGCCCAATGATGGCCAGCGTGCAACAAGACGGCGTCACCTTCGGCGACTGGATGCAAGCAACCCAGTCGGGCGTGGAAAGCCGGCTCGACCAGTTCCTGCCGGCGGCAGACGTCGTGCCGCACAAGCTGCACGCGGCCATGCGCTATGCGCTGTTGGGCGGCGGCAAGCGCGTGCGCCCGCTGTTGGTGATGGCGGCAGGCGAACTGTTTGATGCCGATCAAGATGCCCTCGCGCGCGCAGCTTGCGCGCTGGAAATGATTCACGTGTATTCGCTCGTACATGACGACATGCCGTGCATGGATGACGATGCCTTGCGCCGTGGCAAGCCCACCGTGCACATCGCCTACGATGAAGCGACGGCCCTGCTGGTCGGCGACGCGCTGCAATCGCAGGCGTTCATGCTGCTGGCCGACGGCGCGGCCATTCCTCCGGCGCGGCAAATGGCCATGCTCAAGGTGCTGGCGCACGCCTCGGGTTCCGCGGGCATGTGCGGCGGCCAGGCGATCGACCTCGACAGCGTCGGCCTGGCCTTGACCCTGCCGCAGCTGGAACAGATGCATCAGTTGAAAACGGGCGCCTTGCTGCGTGCGGCCGTGATCCTCGGCGCGCTGGCCGGTAAGGACTTGACGCCAGACGAGATGACGGCGCTGAACGCATATGCGCGCGCCGTCGGACTGGCGTTCCAGGTGGTCGACGATGTGCTCGACGCCACGGCCGATTCGGCCACCCTGGGCAAGACGGCTGGCAAGGATGCGGCCGCCAACAAACCGACTTACGTATCGATACTGGGGCTGGAACCATCGAGAGCCCTGGCAGAACAATTGCGGTGCGACGCCCATGCGGCGCTGGCGCCATTCGGGGACAAGGCACGCCGTTTGCGCGAGCTGGCGGACCTGGTCGTGCAGCGGAAGGCATAAATGAAACTGTTAGAAACCATCAATGAACCAGCGCAAGTGCGCAAGCTGGCCCGCTCGCAACTGGTGCCGTTGGCCCAGGAACTGCGCAGCTTCCTGCTCGACTCCGTTTCCAAGACGGGCGGCCACCTGTCGTCCAACCTGGGCACGGTCGAGCTGACCGTCGCGCTGCACTACGTGTTCAACACACCGCACGACCGCATCGTGTGGGACGTGGGCCACCAGACCTATTCGCACAAGATCCTCACGGGCCGCCGCGAGCGCATGCATACCTTGCGCCAGAAAGATGGCATTTCCGGCTTCCCGAAGCGCGACGAAAGCGAATACGATACCTTCGGCACGGCGCACTCGTCGACGTCGATCTCGGCCGCGCTGGGCATGGCACAGGCCGCCAAGATCAAGGGCGACCCGCTGCACGCGATCGCCGTGATCGGTGACGGCTCGATGACGGCCGGCATGGCCTTCGAGGCGATGAACAACGCGGGCGTGCAGGAAGACGTCAACCTGCTGGTGATTTTGAACGACAACGACATGTCGATCTCGCCGCCCGTGGGCGCGCTGAACCGCCACCTGGCGCGCTTGATGTCGGGCCAGTTCTATGCGGCGGCGAAAAATGTCGGCAAATCGGTGTTGCCCGGCCCCGTGCTGGAACTGGCGAAGCGCTTTGAGGAGCACGCCAAAGGCATGGTCGTGCCTGCCACCATGTTCGAGGAATTCGGTTTCAATTACATCGGCCCCATCGATGGACACGACCTCGATTCGCTGATCCCGACCTTGCAAAACATCAAGCAATTGAAGGGCCCGCAATTCCTGCACGTGGTGACCAAGAAGGGGCAGGGCTACAAGCTGGCCGAGGCGGAACCGATCCTGTACCACGGCACGCCGAAGTTCAATCCGGCGGAAGGCATCAAGCCGGCCACGGCGCCGGGCAAGATGACGTACACGGAAGTGTTCGGCAACTGGCTGTGCGACATGGCCGCGCACGACAAGCGCCTGGTGGGCATCACGCCGGCCATGCGCGAAGGCTCGGGCATGGTCAAGTTCGAACAGCAATTCCCCAACCGTTATTTCGACGTCGGCATCGCCGAGCAGCATTCCGTGACCTTCGGTGCGGGCCTGGCCTGCGAAGGCTTGAAACCCGTCGTGGCCATCTATTCGACCTTCCTGCAGCGCGCCTACGATCAATTGATCCACGACGTGGCCCTGCAAAACTTGGACGTGACGTTCGCGCTGGACCGCGCCGGCCTCGTGGGCGCCGATGGCGCCACGCACGCGGGCAACTACGACATGGCGTTCCTGCGCTGCATCCCGAACATGGTCGTCATGGCCGCGTCCGACGAAAACGAATGCCGCCAAATGCTGACGACGGGCTACCATTATCCGGGCCCGGCCGCCATCCGCTATCCGCGCGGCGCGGGCGCTGGCGTGGCCATCGTGCCGGAACTGACCAGCATTGACATCGGCAAGGGCGAGATCAAGCGCCACGGCAAGCGCATCGCCATCCTGGCCTTCGGCTCCATGGTGGCGCCGAGCGTGGCGGCGGGCGACAAGCTCGACGCGACGGTGGCCAACATGCGCTTCGTCAAGCCGCTCGACATGGCGCTGGTGAAACAGCTGGCCGCGGAACACGATTACCTGGTGACGGTGGAAGAGGGCTGCATCATGGGCGGCGCCGGTTCGGCCGTGGCCGAAGCGCTGGCGGCGGAAGGCGTTGTCAAGCCGATCCTGATGCTGGGCCTGCCCGATACCTTCATTGACCATGGCGACCCCGTGCAGTTGCTGAAAAGCGTGGGCCTGGACGCCGCCGGCATCGCCGCGTCGATCGAGCAGCGCTTTGGCGGCAGCCAGCCGCGCCTGGCTGTTGTCAGCTAAATTTATCTGTCGACAGGAAAAGCGGCACTGCGGTGCCGCTTTTTTAKGCTATGTCACCGTCAGATGTGGAAATGCACCCAGCGTTGCTTTCAACAGCGTTTCCGGTGAACGGATGCGCCCGGCGTCGAGTATCCAGCGCCACCCCAGATAATTTGGCAGGTAGCGCGTCGCCACGCCATGAAACGGACCTAGCCATTGCCGCAATCGGCTGTGATAGGCGTTGACGTTCTGCACGTGGGCGGCGCCCTGCACGCGGATGCCGGCGCGCAAGTTGACGGCCTGGTGGCTGATGCCCGCTTCCCGAGCAAAAGCCCGGTAGGCGGCATGACCATCGGTGACCAGCAAGACATCCTTGTCGATGACGGGCAACAAACAGAGATGTAGCTGCGCCTTCGTCAGCGCCCCTTTGCCCGTGACGAAGTCGAGGGTCTGGCCCGTACGGTCGCGCGCCACCAGGATGCAGACCTGTTCATTCGATATGCCGCGCTGGCGGGCATGGCCGCCCCGGCGGCGGGGCGGACGCGTCATGTTTCTGGATCCCTTTTCCGATTCCAGCAGATATAACTCGTCTGCCTCGGCGATGCCGTGCAGGCCATGCGGCCGGTCCGTCTTTGCCAGCGATAAAAACCGGTGGCGCCAGCGAAACGTGGTGTTGCGGTGCACTCCTAACTGACTGGCCGCCTTGCGCACGGAATCCGATGCCAGCAGGCAATCGGCATAGGCGAGCCACAACGATTTATGGCGCAAGCGGGCCAGCGGCGTGCCGGTGAGCGCATTGAAGGTGCGGCCGCAGGGGACGCAGCGGTAGCGCTGCAAGCCGTGCGCATGGCCATGTCGGTGCAGGTGTGCCGAGTGGCAGGCGGGACAGGCCAATCGCGGCTGCGCCACATTTTCCAGCAGCGCGACGGTTGCGTCGTGTGGCGCGCTGCCACGCAGCAGGGCAATACCTGCCTGCCGCTGGCGCTGGCTCAACTGAGCAAACTGCGCAATCAAGGTGATCCATTCGGCTGGCCGCATGATCTGCTCCTACGTGATTGATATGCAGAGTCAGACAGCACTGCCAAGGGAAAATTCCGGCATTTCCCCTACTTGCCGATGACAGAGCCCTAAAAAAAGGCTATGTCACTTTAGGWTGCAGTACAACATTTTCCGCCGGGGAATGCTACGATGACGCTTTGATACCCTTTCAAAGTCCAACTTGCATTTCAGGAAATTTCACCGCCGTTCGCGCGCACTGGCCGGCCGCTGGCTGACGGGCATGCACGCCTATACCGACAAGCTGGCGCAGCGCCGTCCCCTGTGGATGGTCAGCCTGGCCATCGATGAAACGAATCTGTCCGAGGGCCTGCGAGCCGCGTGCGCCTCGAGCGCCATGCTGCTGCTGGGCCTGCTGTTCGACCATCCCGATTTTTCCTGGGCCGCCATCGGCGCCTTCTGGACCTGCTTGGCCGACGCGGCCGGCACGCGGCGCATGCGTTTCGTCTCGATGGTGGGCTTCGGCTTGTTGTCGACGGTCGCTGGCGGCCTGACGGCGCTGGCGGCCGGCCATGGCGTGGTGGCGGCGGCCATCGCCGTGCTGCTGTTTTCCTGGGCCGGCGCGCTGGCGCGCATCTGGGGCGCGGCCACGGCGCAAGTGGCCATCCTGGCGGCCACGGCTTGCGTGGTGATGGTCACGCATCCATTGGAATCGATGACGCAGACGGCGCCTTTCCTGGGCCTGTACATGTTCGGCTGCCTGTTTGCCACCGTGCTCAGTTTTACGGTCTGGCGCATCCACCCGTTCAGCCCGGCCAGGCGCGCCATCCGTGCCGCGTATTCGCGCCTGGCCGGCATCGCACGCGACAATGCGCGCTTCCTGGAGCAAGGCCCGGCATTGCCGGCCGCGGCCGCGCATGGCGCCAGCTACCGCTCGCAGGCGCGCGCCGCGCTGGAAGCGGCGCGCGTGGCGCTGGCCGCCGTGCCGCCTGCGCGCGCGGGACGCAGCACCCTGTACGACAACCTGCTGCTGGCGCTCAGCGACGCCGAGCGCATCTTCGCTTATCTGATCGCCGTCACGCATACGTGCGAGCGCGAGCAGCAGCGCCTGCGGCAAGACCCGCGCGCGCGGCGCAGCCTGGAAGTGATGGCCGTGCTGCTGCGCCGTCTGGGGCAAGCCGTGCAGCGCCAGCCGGAAACGCCGCCCTTGGCATTGCAGCGCCGCCTGGCGGGCTGCGGACGGCGCCTGGAAGCGGCGCTGGGCGCCTTGCTGCCGCTGCGCCTGAACGTGGATTTCATGGAGCTGGGCTTGCCGCGCGCGACACAGCTGCCGTGGCGCGAGGCGGCCTTCCTGGCGCTGGGGCAGGCGTGGCAAACGGCGAAAGTCAACGCCACGCCGCAGTCGCTGAGCTGGCGCCACGCGGCGCGCGTATCGCTGGCGACGACGGCCGGCTTCCTGCTGGTCGAAGCCTTGCAGATTCCATTCGGCTACTGGGCCACGATGGCGACCTTATTGATCTTGCAGCCATCCGTGTCGACCACCTGGCCGCGCGGCATCGAGCGGGTCGCGGGCAGCGTGCTGGGCGCCGTGCTGGCCGTGCTGATCGGCCTGGTCATTTACACGCCGCTCGGTATCTCGCTGGTGGTGTTTCCCCTGATCGTCGCCACCATGGCCTTGCGCCGTGTCAGCTACAGCCTGCACGTGCTGTTCATGACGCCCGCCTTCGTGCTGGTGGCCGACTATGCGGCGCCGGCCAGCGAGATGGTGTATGCGATGAGCCGCCTGGGCAACAATGTGCTTGGTTGCGTGCTGGCCCTGCTGGCCACGTTTTTCCTGTGGCCGGACCGCGAGGCGGACGACCTCGACCAGCGCCTGGCGAAAGCCGTGTCGGCCAACCTGAAATACCTGCTGGCCGTGCTGGCGGCGGGCGGACGCTGGGATAGCGCGATTGCGCGCCTGCGCCGCGAGGCGGGGCTGGCCAGCAATAACGCGGAGCAAGTGCTGCAGCGCTTGCGCATCGAGCGTCGCCTGGACCGCAGCAGTGGCGTGGGCCTGGCGGCCCTGCGCACCTTGCCGCTGCTGCGCCGCGTGGCGGGCAGTACGGCGCGCATCAGTTTGAGTCCCCAGGCCGAGCCGGCGCCGCCCGAATTGCAACGGTGGATTGCCGCCGTCAGCGGGGAAATCGATGCGCTGCTGCGCGGTGCAGCCGATGCCAGTGCGCCCGGTCCGTGCGCGGCCGAAGGCTTGACTGCCCTGCAAGCCGATGCGGTGACGCAGGTGCAGTTGTTGCGCGGCTTGCTGCGCGAGCATGTGCAGGCCGTCGATAGCGCAGTGGCATCTTCGCACTGAAGCGTAGCCGCTCGGCCGGTTGCGCCCGCAACCGGCCTTTTCCTGCTTGCGGCGCCAATATTGTATAGACGTTTGGCGCCTGCCAATCTCTCCAAATTCCACATTTCATGGGCTTTTCCGATATATTTTCCAAACTGGAAATTTATCGAAAGGAAACGTTGACTCTAAAATAAGTGCGGTCTATATTCGATTTCGTAGCAAGCAAAAATGAAATTCATATGGATTTTTTTACGACTGGTCTGACGCGATTGCCAGGTTTACCTGGCGCAATCGCTAACATGGAGAGTAGTAAATGAAAAAGATTGCAGCATTTATTTTTACCCTGGGACTGAGCGCTTCCTACGCCATCGCTTCCGATATCGGCTGCTCCAGTTGCGAGGAGGAGCTGCGGGAATGCACGATGATGAATGGTGACAGATCCCCATTTTGCATCGGCAGTTACAAAGCCTGCCTGAAAGTCTGCCAAATCGGCGCCTGATATCCGTTTTTTGCATTGCGAGGCGGCCGGTCATCGCCTGCTGCGCTGGCCGCCCATCGATCCTCTACGCCTCTAAGAAACTTATGATGCAAAAGAAAATTAAAACCATCGCCATGTATGGCTTGATCCTGGCCGCTGGCCTGGGCAGCGGTTATGGCCTGTCCTTGTTGCCCGGCTTGCTCAAGTCGAATTACACCGAGGGCAATTACGCCGCGTATTTCCCGAATGCCCAGACGAAAGTGGTGCTGTACGGCACGGATTGGTGCGGCTATTGCGCCAAGACGCGCGCCTACTTCAAGGAAAACAAGATCGAATTCGTCGATCTCGATATCGAGAAATCCCCGGAAGCAAGAAAAGCCCATGAAGCACTGGGTGGCGGCGGCGTACCGGTGGTGTTGATCGGCAACCGCAAGATCCAGGGCTTCAATGCAGGCGCGCTGGAAGCGGCGCTGAAGAAAATCTGACGTTCCCACTTGTTAACTTGAAAGGCTGACCATGTTCAAAAAGATTGCCGCTTTCCTGTTTGCTGCCGGCACGGCCCTGTCCTTCAGTGTGCACGCCGGCAGCCCCGATTGCACCTTTGTCTGCGAACGCAACATGCTCGATTGCGTGGAGTTCGACCAGCCAGCTTGCATGCAGCAGTACAAGGAATGCCTGCACCAGTGCCTGCGCTAGGAACGCGCTGACGCAGTGTGGATGGCGCGTAAGAGACGGCGCGCCATGGATGTCAGTGATCGTCTGTCAATTCAACAGGAGTGCTTATGTTCAAAAAACTGGGTTTCTTTTTGTTTGCCATGGGCGTCAGCGCCTCGTATGCGATCGCCGGCGGCGGCGAGCCGGAATGCTATTCGCAATGCGATGACAGGCTGGACCAGTGCATGACGGACCATCCGACCGCGCCTGGTGCCTGCACCAAGATTCATCAGATGTGCTACGACCGCTGCGATCCATACCTGCCGTAAATGTGCCGTCCATGATGGTTGCCGGCCTGCCCGTATCGTGGCCGGGCCGGCCGAATCACCTCATCCGTCCTGCAGTGCCTCATTTCCACCAAGGAGTACTTATGTTCAAAAAGCTCGGTTTCTTTTTGTTTGCCATGGGCGTCAGCGCCTCGTATGCGATGGCCAGCAGTACCGCTGACATTTCGGAATGCCAATCCGAGTGTTATATGGCGCTCGATGCCTGTGTCATGGAGTTCAGTGTTCCTTCATGCGTCCGCGCCAATAAAGTGTGTCTTCAGGCCTGCGGCTAGGAAAATCCAATAACTATTCTGGCCGGTGCTGAAGAAAGGCGCTAGCCGATTCTATCCCTTGTCTTTGGGCGCAACATGAAACTGTGACATGTTGCGTGTTTACTTCACGTCGCTCACTAAGGAACAGCATGTTTAAAAAAATCGCTTTTTTTCTTTTTGTTGCAGGTGCCAGCCTGTCGTTCAACAAGGCGGCAAACAGCACTCCAAGCTGTGGTTTCCAGTGCGCCCAATTAAGGGGAATTTGTCTCGACGAAGGCCGGGGTGACGCTTCCTGCCGCGACAACTACAATTTCTGCGTTGAAAACTGCCGTAATGGCATCTATCCCGAGATGCCGGAATAAGCAACACGTGCATGGCCGCGTCATCTGGCGCGGTCATGCCGCCATAGCACGTCGCTGCCGCCGGCAAAGCGGTTGAGCACGCGCGACAGCACGAACAGCAGGTCCGACAGGCGGTTCACGTACTGGCGCGGATGCTCGTGCAGGGGCTCCGCATTGGCCAGCGCAACGATGCTGCGCTCGGCGCGGCGGCACACGGTGCGGCACACATGCGCGAGCGAGGCGGCGCGCGAGCCGGCCGGCAGGATGAATTCGGAAAGGGCCGGCAAGTCCGCATTGTATTTCGCCAGCAGGTCATCGAGGCGCAGCACGTGCTCTTCCTTGATCAGCTGGTAGCCGGGGATGCAGATTTCTCCGCCCAGGTCGAACAGGTCGTGCTGGATGGCCACCAGCTCGTCGCGCAAGGCGTCGGGCATGGCTTCGCACAGCAGCAAGCCGATATTGGAATTGAGTTCGTCCACGTCGCCCATGGCGTGGATGCGCGCGCTGTCTTTGCTGGTGCGGCTGCCGTCGCCCAGGCCGGTGCTGCCATTGTCGCCCGTGCGCGTGGCGATTTTCGAAAGTCGGTTGCCCATGATGCGGATCCTGTAAAGAAGAATGGGGGCAGCATACGACACTGCGCGCCGCCCGGCGCCGGATTTGCGGGCAAATCGGACAAAAAATGTGGTGCGCGCCACTTTTGTGCTTACAATCGTCGCACGCCCATGCCCATTTGTCCCCATCTTATGCTCAATGCTGCCCCTGAATCCGGATTGACCGCCGCGCGCCAGCAAGCCGTCGTCGCGGCCCTGCTGGCCGTGCTGCCGGCCCGCTGCGTGCTGTCCGACGCGGAAGACACGCGCCCGTATGAATGCGATGGCCTGGCCGCCTACCGCCAGTTGCCGATGGTCGTGACCTTGCCGGACACCGAAGAACAGGTCATCGCCATCCTCGGCGTCTGCCGCGAACTTGGCGTGCCGATCGTGCCGCGCGGCGCCGGCACGGGCTTGTCGGGCGGCGCCTTGCCCATCGCAGATGGCGTGGTGCTGTCGACGGCGCGTCTGAACCGCATCGTGCGCGTCGATGCGTACGCGCGCACGGCCGTGGTGCAGCCGGGTGTGCGCAACCTGGCCATTTCCGAAGCGGCCGCGCCCCATGCGCTGTATTACGCGCCCGATCCCTCGTCGCAGATCGCCTGCAGCATCGGCGGCAACGTGGCGGAAAACTCGGGCGGCGTGCATTGCCTGAAATACGGCTTGACCGTGCATAACGTGCTGCGCGTGCGGGTCGTCACCATCGATGGCGATGTGCTGGAGCTGGGCGGCGAATGCCTGGACTCTCCGGGCCTTGATCTGATGGCCGTCTTCATCGGCTCCGAAGGCATGCTGGGCATCGTCACGGAAGTGACCGTGAAACTGATACCGAAGCCGGCCACGGCCAGAGTCATCATGGCGTCGTTCGGCGACGTCGTCACGGGCGGCAATGCCGTGGCCAATGTGATCGCCGCCGGCATCATTCCGGCCGGGCTGGAAATGATGGACCAGACGTCGTCGCGCATGGTCGAACCGTTCGTCAAGGCCGGCTACGACATCGACGCGGCCGCCATTTTGCTGTGCGAAGCGGATGGCACGCACGAAGAAGTGGAAGAGGAAATCGCTCGCATGACGGCCGTGCTGGAAGGGGCGGGCGCCAGCGCGATTGCCGTGTCGCAGTCGGAAGCGGAGCGCATGAAATTCTGGTCCGGCCGCAAGAACGCCTTTCCCGCCGCCGGTCGCATCTCGCCAGATTACTACTGCATGGACGGCACCATCCCGCGCAAAAAACTGGCGGAAGTGCTGACGGGTATCGCCGCCATGGAAACGACGCATGGCTTGCGCTGCGCGAACGTGTTCCACGCGGGCGACGGCAATCTGCACCCATTGATCCTGTTCGACGCCAACATGCCCGGCGAATTCGAGCGCGCCGAAGCGTTTGGCGCGGACATCCTGGCCCTGTGCGTGGCCGTGGGCGGCACCATCACGGGCGAACATGGCGTGGGCATGGAAAAGATCAATTCCATGTGCGTGCAATTTACGCGTGCCGAACTCGATGCCTTCTTTGCCGTCAAGCGGGCCTTCGATCCCCACACCTTGCTGAACCCGGACAAGGCGATTCCCACCTTGAACCGCTGCGCCGAATTCGGCAAGATGCATGTGACGGCGGGGCGTTTGCCGTTCGCCAACCTGCCCCGTTTTTAATTTTCCGGAGACCCCTTTGCAAGCGATAGCGGAACAATTCAGGCAGCAGATCCTGGCGGCCAGCGCGGCGGGCAAGCCCTTGCGCCTGCGCGGCGGCGGCACGAAGGACTGGTATGGCCAGCAGCTCGAAGGCGAGGTGCTCGACACGCGCGCCTATGCGGGCATCATCGATTACGAACCGACGGAGCTGGTGATCACGGCCCGCTGCGGCACGCCGCTGGCCGAGATCGAGGCGGCGCTGGCCGCGCGCAACCAGATGCTGGCCTTCGAGCCGCCGCACTTCGGCCCCGGCGCCACGGTGGGCGGCGTCGTCGCCAGCGCCTTGTCCGGCCCGCGCCGGGCCAGCGCGGGCGCCTTGCGCGATTTCGTGCTGGGCGCCGTGCTGATGGATGGCCATGGCGAACGCCTGGCCTTCGGCGGACAGGTGATGAAGAACGTGGCCGGCTACGATGTCTCGCGCCTGCTGGCGGGGTCCCTGGGCACCCTGGGCCTGATCCTGGAAGTGTCGCTGAAGGTGCTGCCCTTGCCGCTGCGCGAAGCGACGTTACGCGTGGCCTGCGCTGAAATCGCCGCCTTGCGCATGCTCAATGAATGGGCGGGCAAGCCGCTGCCGATATCGGCCAGCTGCTGGCACGATGGCGTCTTGAGCGTGCGCCTGTCCGGCGCCGAGGCGGCCGTGTCGGCGGCCCTGCAATCATTGAAAGGCGAAGTGCTGGCATACGATGACGCGGCCGCCTTCTGGCTGGCCGTGCGCGAGCAAACGCATGATTTCTTTGCGGGCGCGGGCAGCCTGTGGCGCTTGTCGCTGCCGCCGCACGCCAGCGCCATGATTTTAAAAGGGCGCCAGCTGATCGAGTGGGGCGGCGCGCAGCGCTGGCTCAAGCTCGACGGCGACGCCGATGCCGCCGGCAGCGCGCACATCCGCCAGGCCGTGGCGGCCGCCGGCGGCCATGCGACGCTGTTTCGCGGCGGCGACAAGACCGTGGGCGTATTCCATCCGCTGGCGCCGGCCGTGGCCACCATCCATCAGCGTCTGCGGCAGGCTTTCGACCCAGCCGGCATCTTCAACCCGCACAGAATGTATTGAGCGCGCATGCAAACCAATCTCGCCGATTTCATCAAGAATACGCCGGCAGGCGACGAAGCCGAAGCCATCTTGCGCGCTTGCGTGCATTGCGGCTTTTGCACGGCCACCTGTCCCACTTATCAGCTGCTGGGCGATGAACTCGATGGCCCGCGTGGACGCATCTACCTGATCAAGCAAGTGCTCGAAGGCGCGCCCGTCACGGCCAAGACGCAGACGCACCTGGACCGCTGCCTGACCTGCCGCAACTGCGAGTCGACCTGTCCGTCCGGCGTGCAGTACGGGCGCCTGGTCGACATCGGCCGCAACGTCGTCGAGCAGCGCGTGCAGCGTCCCTTGCGCGAACGCGCCTTGCGCTTCGCGTTGAAGGAAGCCTTGCCGCGCCGCTGGCTGTTTACGCCCGTGTACAAGGCGGGACAGGCGCTGCGCCCGCTGCTCTCGAAAAGCTTGCAGGACAAATTGCGCCCGGGCGCGCAAGCCAGTGCATGGCCCGCGCGCCAGCACGCGCGCACCATGCTGCTGCTCGACGGCTGCGTGCAGCCGGCCATGTCGCCGAACATCAACGCGGCCACGGCGCGCGTGCTCGATGCCTTGGGCGTGCAATTGATCGTCGCGCCGAAGGCGGGCTGCTGCGGCGCGCTGCGCCATCACCTGAACGACCAGGACGCGGCATTGGACGACATGCGCCGCAATATCGACGCCTGGTGGCCTTACGTAGACAGCGTGGACAGTGCCGAAGCCATCGTCATGACGGCGTCCGGCTGCGGCGCCACGGTCAAGGAATATGGCCATTTGCTGGCGCACGATGCGCAGTATGCGGAGAAGGCGCGGCGCATCGCGGCGCTGACGCGCGATCTGTCCGAGATCATGCCGGCGTTTGAAAACGAGCTGGTGGCGCTGCTGAAAGGGCGCATCGGCAAAAGGGTGGCGTATCACCCGCCGTGCACCCTGCAGCACGGCCAGCAGGTGCGCGGCAAGGTGGAGCAGGTGCTGCGCGCCGTCGGCGTCGACGTGCGCCTGTGCGCGGACAGCCATTTGTGCTGCGGTTCTGCGGGCACGTATTCGATCCTGCAGCCGGCACTGTCGCAGCAGCTGCGCGACAACAAGGTGGCGAACCTGGAGGCGTGCGAGCCGGAGATGATCGTGTCGGCCAATATCGGCTGCCTGAGCCATTTGCAGTCGGGTACGGAGACGCCCGTGCGGCACTGGATCGAGTTGATCGACTCGGCCTTGACGCCTACATAGGCACTTCGCTGTACTGCGCGATGCGCCATTGGGGCGCCGGCACGAAGTTGGCGGCCCACTCCAGCACGGCGTCGGCCGGCATGGGGCGGGCGATGCCGTAGCCTTGCGCCAGGTCGCAGCCCAGCTGGATCAAACGCGCGCCATGTTCGACGCTTTCCACGCCTTCGGCGATCACCGTCAGGCTGAAGGAACGGGCCAGGCCGATGACGGCACGCACCAGGTGCAGGTCGTCGCGGTCGTTGAGCATATTGCGCACGAAGCTCTGGTCGATCTTGACGATATTGGCCGGCAGGCGTTTCAGGTATGACATCGACGAGTAGCCGGTGCCGAAATCGTCGAGGGCGAACGTGATGCCCAGCGCCTGGCAGGCGCGGATGATGCGGCGCACGTCTTCGATGTCGTGCAGGGCCGACGATTCGAGAATTTCCAGCTCCAGCATGCTGGCGCGCACGCCGGGAAATTCGCCGAGGATGGTTTCCAGGCGCGAGACGAAATCCGGCTGCTGAAAGTGGCGCGCCGCGATATTCACGCTGACCACCCAGTGCTTGCCGCCAGCCACCCAGCGCTGCATCTGCCACAGGGCCTGGCGCAGCACCCATTCGCCGATGTCGATGATCAAATCCGTCTGTTCCACCAGCGGCAGGAATTGCGCGGGCGCCAGTATGCCGCGGCGCGGATGCTGCCAGCGCAGCAGCGCTTCCATGCCCACCACCGTGCCGGCGCGCATGTTCACCTTGGGCTGGTAGTACAGCCGCAGTTCGCCATTGATCAGGGCGTGGCGCACTTCCGTGCGCTGGTTGTGGTGGGTGCGCACTTCTTCATCGAGATTCGTGTCGAAGAAGTGGTACTGGTTGCGCCCCGTCAGCTTGGCCTGGTAGACGGCGTGGTCGGCGTGGCGCAGCAGGCTTTCCGTATTCAGATCCTTGCCCGCGTAGACGGCGATGCCGGCGCTGGCCGTCATGTGCAGCGCCTGCTGGTCGCACTGGTAGGGGCGGCTCAGTTCCGCCATCAGCTGCGTGACGTTTTGTTCGATGCTGGCGATGCTGGCCTGGCCGCATAGCAGCATGACGAATTCATCGCCGCCCAGGCGCGCCGCGTAGTGGACCTGGCCCGTAAAGCCGTGCAGGCGGCCGGCCACCTGTTTGAGGATTTCATCGCCGGCCTCGGCACCGTAGCGGTCGTTGATGGCCTGGAAATGGTCGAGGTCGAACAGGCAGACGGCCAGCAGGCGCTGGCGTTCGCGCGCGAGGAACAGTTCCTGTTCGAAGCGGGCGGCCAGCGCGGCACGGTTGGGCAGCCCCGTCAGCACATCATTGTAGTTTTGCCAGGACAGCTTTTGCAGGGCCTGCTGCATGTGCACGGTTTCGTTCAATTGCTCGCCCAGCTGGCGCTGGCTGGTTTTCAGCGAGGTCAGCAGTTCTTCGATATCGCCGGCCATGCCATTGAACGACTGCGACACGGCTTGCGCCTCGGGCGTGGCGCCAGCCGCCAGGCGCACGGCGAAGTTGCCGTCGCGGAAGCGGTCGGTCGCTTGCACGAAGCGCGCCAGCAGCTTGCGGTGCGTGGCCAGGATCAAGCCCAGCAGCACGAAGACGAGCACGATATTGATGCTGCTGAGGACTGCCTGCTCGCGTACCCTGAGCCACACTTGCGCCAGGGGCAGGCCGGGCGTGTAGTGCAGGTCGAGGATGCCGTCGCCGCCGTCCGGCAGCGCCACCGTCAGGCGGCTGCGGATGGCCGTGATGCCGGCCAGGCGCGCGAACCATGTAGGCACCGTGGCCAGCGTGCCGGCCAGCTTGCTGTCGGCCAGTACTTCGACATGCCCGCCCGCCGTGTCCCAGCGCGCGGAAACGAGGCTGCGGTTCAGCGGCAGGGCGCTGCGCAGCACCTGGCGCACGCTGTCGTGCATCGCGTGGCTGTCCGCGTGCACGGCCAGCGGCAGCATGCTATTGGCGAGGAACAGGTCGAGTTGCCGCGCATCGCTCTGGTAGCGCGCATTGGCCAGCGCCGTTTCCGTACCGAGCAGGGCGTGATAGCGAACGGCGGAAACGGCGAGTATCAGGAAGAAAATAGGAAGAAAGAGGCGGGAATAAATTCCCATCCGCATCCATGAAGATAATATTTTCCCAAAGACTGGCATCGTTTTTTGATCGATATCTGCGAATAATTATGCAAACATTATCACCGAAATTTGCTATTGGAAACACAATATTGATATCAAGCATGAAATAAGTGCGGATTGATTGATTTCGGCAATTATTGTTTTTAATCAAACCGTCAAATTGCTATTCCTGTAGCAATTGCCGAATGTCGTCCGCCAGGCTGGCCGGTTTGCTGGCCGTCGCGTAACGGCGAAATACGCTGCCATCCTTGCGCACCAAAAACTTGGTGAAATTCCATTTGATCGACTGCGTGCCCAATATGCCGGGCGCCGCCTGTTTTAATTGCGCAAATACGGGATGCGTATGCGGGCCATTCACGTCGACCTTGGCAAACAGGGGAAAGGTGACGCCGAAGTTTTTCTCGCAAAAGGCGCCGATTTCCGCATTCGATCCCGGTTCCTGCTGGCGGAATTGATTGCAGGGAAAACCCAGCACGACCAGCCCTTGGTCGTGAAATTCGCGGTACAGCGCTTCGAGCCCCTGGTATTGCGGCGTGAAACCGCAGGCGCTGGCCGTGTTGACGACTAGTAAAACCTTGCCTTTGTATTGCGCCAGGTCGACCGGCGTGCCGTCCAGCGCCTCGGCCTGGAAATCGTGGATGCTGGTCATGTCAGAGGAGTCCCAGTTTGGTGGCGCCCGTTTGCGGGGCGGGTTCCGGCGCCGTTGCGCCCTTGAGTTTGATTGTCAGGCGCAGATCGTTGACGGAGTCCGCATTGCGAAGCGCATCTTCATAGCTGATGGCGCCCGTTTCGTGCAGGTCGAACAGGGCCTGGTCGAACGTCTGCATGCCGTGTTCGCGCGATTTTTTCATCAATTCCTTGATCTCGTGCACCTGGCCCTTGAAGATCAGGTCGCTCATCAGCGGCGAGTTGAGCAGGATTTCCAGCGCCGCCTTGCGCCCGCCGCCGTCCTTGTTGGGAATCAGGCGCTGCGAAATCATGCCCTTCAAATTCAGCGACAAGTCCATCAGCAACTGCTGGCGCCGCTCTTCGGGGAAGAAATTGATGATGCGGTCCAGCGCCTGGTTGGCATTGTTCGCATGCAGGGTGGCCAGGCACAAATGGCCCGTCTCGGCAAACGCGATGGCGTGGTCCATCGTGTCGCGGTCGCGGATCTCGCCGATCTGGATCACGTCGGGCGCCTGGCGCAGGGTGTTTTTCAGGGCCGTGGCCCAGTCGTCCGTATCGACGCCCACTTCGCGCTGGGTGACGATGCAGTTGCCGTGCGGATGGATGAATTCCACGGGGTCTTCGATGGTGATGATGTGGCCATGGCTGTGCGCGTTGCGGTGGCCCACCATGGCAGCCAGGGTGGTCGACTTGCCGCAGCCCGTGGCGCCCACCATGATGACGAGGCCCCGCTTGCTCATGACGATGTCTTGCAGGATGGCGGGTAAACCGAGCCCATCGAGGGTGGGGATGGCGGTATTGATCAAGCGCAAGACCATGCCTGCCTGGCCCATCTGCACGAAGGCGGACACGCGGAAACGCCCGAGGCCGTCCGGGCTGATGGCGAAATTGGCTTCGCGGCTGGACGCGAACTCGGCCGCCTGGCGTTCGTTCATGACGGCGCGCACATAGCCGGCCGCCTGCTGCGCGTCGAGCGCGCCGCCCGCCAGCGGCGTCAGCTTGCCGTCGAGCTTGATGGCGGGAGGAAAGCCGGCCGTGATGAACAGGTCCGAGCCGCCCCGTGCGCGCATCTGCGCCAGCAGCGCGTGCATGGCGCCATAGTGTTCGTGCGTCGTCTGCATGGCTTATCCGGGGAAGTTTTCAGGGGCCTTGGCGGCCGAGCGGGCCGTCTCGGCCGAGATCGTGCCGCGCCGCACCAGGTCGGACAGGCACTGGTCCAGCGTCTGCATACCCACGTTGCTGCCTGTCTGGATGGCCGAATACATTTGCGCCACTTTCGCTTCGCGGATCAGGTTGCGCACGGCCGGCGTGGCCAGCATGATTTCATGCGCGGCCACGCGGCCCGCGCCATCCCTGGTTTTCAGCAGGTTTTGCGAAATGACGGCTTGCAAGGATTCGGACAGCATGGCGCGCACCATTTCCTTTTCCTCGGCGGGGAAGACGTCGATGATGCGGTCGATCGATTTCGCCGCCGAAGAGGTGTGCAGGGTGCCGAACACGAGGTGGCCCGTTTCGGCCGCCGTCAGCGCCAGGCGGATGGTTTCCAGGTCGCGCAATTCGCCTACTAAAATCACGTCCGGGTCTTCGCGCAGGGCCGAGCGCAGCGCGTTGCTGAACGAATGCGTGTGCGAACCCACTTCGCGCTGGTTGATCAGGCATTTCTTTGGTTCGTGCACGAATTCGATCGGGTCTTCGATGGTCAAAATATGGTGGTTCAGGCGCTCGTTGACGTGGTTCACCATCGCCGCCAGGGTGGTCGACTTGCCGGAACCGGTCGGTCCCGTCACCAGCACGAGGCCCCGTGGGCGCATGGCCAGCTCGCCGAAGATGCGCGGCGCGTTCAGGTCTTCCAGGGTCAGCACTTTCGACGGAATCGTGCGCAGCACGGCCGAGGCGCCCCTTTCCTGGTTGTAGGCGTTGACGCGGAAGCGGGCCAGGCCGGGAATCTCGAACGAGAAATCGCATTCCAGTGCTTCTTCATACGCCTTGCGCTGGCTGTCGTTCATGATGTCGTAGATCATGCTGTGCACTTCCTTGTGCTCGAGCGGGGGCACGTTCAGGCGGCGCACGTCGCCGTTGACCCGTATCATCGGCGGCAGGCCGGAAGACAGGTGCAGGTCGGAAGCCTTGTTGCTGACGGAGAAAGCGAGTAGTTCGGAGATGTCCATTTATAATCCCTGTGCCTGCATTGATGGGCTGGCGCACTGTGCCGCCGCCCCTATACACTAGAAAATGATTATGTCCACAATCGAACAGAACTTGCAAGCCGTGCGCGAGAGTATTGCGCAGGCCGCCGCTGACGCGCAGCGCGCCCCTGGCGACGTGACCCTGCTGGCCGTCTCGAAAACTTTCGGCGCGGATGCCGTGCTGGACGCCATGCGCGTGGGCCAGGCGGCGTTCGGCGAAAATTATCTGCAGGAAGCGCTCGACAAGATCGCCTTTGTGAAGGCGGCCGCGCCGCAGCACGCGCCGGCATGGCATTTTATCGGCCCCATCCAGAGCAACAAGACGCGCCCCATCGCCGAGCACTTCGACTGGGTGCATACGGTGGAGCGGGAAAAGATCGCCGCGCGCCTGTCCGAGCAGCGCCCGGCCAGCTTGCCGGACCTGAATATCTGTCTGCAAGTCAATATCAGCGGCGAAGCGAGCAAGAGCGGCGTGACACCGGCCGAACTGCCGGCGCTGGCGCATGCCGTGGCGCAATTGCCCCGTTTGCGCTTGCGGGGCCTGATGGCCATCCCCGAGCCGGAAACGGAGCTCACGCTTCAGCGCGCTGCCTTTGCGCAACTGCGCGCGCTGTACGAACAATTGAAGGCCGACGGGCTGGCACTCGACACCTTGTCGATGGGCATGTCGGCCGACTTGCGCGCCGCCGTGCTCGAGGGCGCCACCATCGTGCGCGTGGGCAGCGCCATCTTTGGTTCCCGCAACTATTCCTGATGAAGAGAGAGCAAGCATGACGACAGAACTGAATATCGCCTTTGTGGGCGGCGGCAACATGGCTGCGGCCCTGATCGCCGGCCTGGCGGGTAAATTGACCCTGGGCGGCAACATCCACGTGATCGACCCGCATGCGCCGGCGCTGGAAAAACTGCAGGCGCAATTCGGCGTCACGACGGCCACTGCTGCCGGTGACGCGCTGCGCGGCGTGGATGTGATCGTGCTGGCCGTGAAACCGCAAAGCATGCGCGAAGTGGCGGCGCAATTGCTGCCCTTCCTCGACGGGGAGCGTGCGCCATTGATCCTGTCGATCGCGGCCGGCATCCGCGCGCAAGACCTGTCGCGCTGGCTCGGCGATTACCCGGCTATCGTGCGCTGCATGCCGAACACGCCTGCCCTGATCGGCATGGGTATCACGGGCATGGTAGCCAGCAGCGGCGTCAGCGAAGAACAGAAAAAGACGGCGGATGCCATCCTGCGCGCTGTCGGCCAGACCGTCTGGCTCGATGACGAAGCGAAGATCGACCCTGTCACGGCCGTGTCCGGCAGTGGTCCCGCCTATGTGTTTTACTTTATCGAAGCGATGCAGCAGGCGGCGGCCGAATTGGGCTTGACGCCCGAGCAGGGCACGCAGCTGGCGATTGCCACGTTTACGGGGGCGGCGCAGCTGGCGGCGAACTCCAGCGAACCGGTGTCCCTGCTGCGCGAGAGGGTCACGTCGAAAGGCGGCACGACCTACGCGGCCCTGACCAGCATGGAAGAGAGCGGCGTGAAGGCGGCCATCGTCAAGGGCATCAAGGCGGCCGCGCAGCGCGGACGCGAGATGGGGGACGAGCTGGGCAAATAAACGCTACATCACCTTGACGGCGCGGCCGATATACAGGATCGGCCCAGTCGGCCGGCCCGTTGGCGAGCCTGTTTGCGGTTCCAAGGTGATTTCAAACAGTTGATCGGGCTGCAGCGGCGGCAGCTTATCCAGGGTCAACTTGAGGCTTTGCCCCGGCTTGACCAGGCCCAGCGAGACGGGCGCGCCCCAGTCCTTGCCCTTGGTCCAGAATTGCAGGGCTTTTTGCTGCGGCACGGCAGTCGGACCCAGCGGGATCAGGCTCAGGTCGCGGTTCTTGCCGCCGCGTCCGCCCGCCTGCACGATCCAGCCCGGCGATTTATCCTGCGGCGCCACCAGCACCACCAGATAGCCGGGTCCGCTGGGCGCTTGCAATTGCGTAGTGACCAGCACGGCCAGCGCGGCCGTCGCCGCCAGGCCGCCGCCGGCCAGCAGTCTCCAGAAGGCCAGGCTGTTCCACCACGCTTGCCAGCCGCCCGCCTGCCGCACGGCTTTCGGCGTGAACAGGCTGGCGCTGATGCGCGGCCACAGCTGGGCCGAAGGCGTTTCGGGCGGCGCCAGCGTGGTCAACGGCAGCAGACGCTGTTCCCAGGCATCGACGGCGTCGCGCAACGCGGCGTCGCGCGGCAGACGCTGTTCCACTGCCGCGCGTTCGGCCAATTCCAAGGTGCCCAGCACGTATTCGCTGGCCAGCCGTTGCAATTCCTCGTCGCTGTTGATCATTGCATGCACTCCCGCAAGGCGGCCAGGCCTCGCTTGACCCAGGCCTTGACGGTTCCCAGCGGCGCTTGCAGGCGCTGCGCGATTTCGCTATGGGAATAGCCATCGACGTAGGCGTACAGGATGCTATTGCGTTTGGGCTCGTCCAGGTGGCCGAGGCAATCGTGCAGCTTGCCCAGGTCCGCCTGGTCGGCATAGGCCTCGCCCGTATCATGGCTTTGGCGTTCGTGCAGCAGGGTTTCCACGGTATCCTCGTCGGCTGACAGTTCATGGGCGCGGGCACGCGCCACGTCCAGCGCCTGGTGCCGCACCACCACATAGATCCAGCCCTTGCCGCTGCCGCGCGTGGCGTCGAAACTGCCGGCGCGGCGCCAGATATTCAGGAAGGCGTCGTGCAGCACGTCTTCGGCCAAGGCCCGCTGGCGCACGATGCGCAGGGCCACGCCCAGAAGATAGCGGCTTTCCTGCTGGTACAGGCCATGCAATGCCTGCTGCTCGCCCCTGGCGCAGGCGCGCAGGGCGGCATCGTAATCGTAAGGGGCGGCGTGGGCTGGCAAGGTTGGGGCAATCGTCAAGGTTTAACGGTTAGCAAGTTTTCAATGCCGAGTATAGGCCAGAAACCAGCTTGCCAACCGTCAACGCCAGGTATTTATACGGCTTTCCAGAAGATATAATCGGCCTGGTAGGGCACCCATTGCTTGGCGCCGATCGACTCCATGCCGCAGGGGCTGCTTGGTGCCACGCCGCCGCTGGTGGCCACGCGCTGGATGTAGCTGACGCCCTGCATGGCGCCGCTGCCCGTGGCCGGGTTGGCTTTTACCAGTTGATACGGGATGTTGCCCGCGCCAGCCGGCGCCACGGCCACTTGCGTCGCCGTCACTTTCGAGCCATCGAGGTTGGCCCAGGTGGCAGGAGGACCGACATACGTGCCCACTTTCATGCCGCTGCGGTCGTTCAAGGCCGCGTCCGGGCCCACGAAGACCCATTCATGGCCCGTCATGTCTTTCTTGGCCTTGCATTCGTAGGCGATCTTGCCCACGCCCACCGTCTGCATGGCCACCTGGTGGCCATCGGGCACTTTCACGGCGTTCGGCAATTGTTCCTGCGAATAGCGCGCGCTCATGGGGGCGCAGGCGGCCATCAGCAGGGCGGCGCACAGCACGGTGAGGGAAGGGGCGGTATGGCGTGGGGCGATGGTGGCAAGCATGGCAAACTCCTGGTAGTTGGCTCAACCGGCTGGTTGATACCATTACTACGCAGGGGTTTGCTATTTGGATGCAGCCAGGAAAAAAATAATTTATTCCGGCGTTTCTTTCTTGCTGAAACGCTGCGCCAGCGCCAGCACGACGGGCATGGCGGCCGTGGCGTGCTTGAGCAGTGCGCCGCTGGCCCGCATCAGCGGCAGGAAACGGCGCGGACGCACGAGCAGCAGGCCCAGCACGGCGCCCCCTATCATCAGGGGAATTTTGAAGCGCGTGGCCAGGGTATGGCGCAGATTGCCGCCCGTCAGCGGTTCCAGCAATTGCCGCGTTTGCACGCTCAGAGCCAGGCGTTGCAGCGCGCATTCGGCCAGCAGCGCATCGCGCCGCTGCGCCAGGCTCGCGGCCGTATGGACGTGCGACAACTTGGTGGGATGCGTGGTCATGGCCGCTCCGATCCCCGGCGTGCCAGCAGTTGCAGCTCGTCCAGGTCTTTGTTCAGTTCGGAAAGTGTGAAGGACAGCAGTTTCGGCTTGCTGCGGAAACTGGCGCGCACGCCCAGCAGGGTGGCGATGGCGGCAACGATGAAGACCGCGGCCGTGATGGCGATGGCGGCGATGCGGTGCGTGTCCCAAAATAATACGATGACGAGGAACACGATCAATACCAGGCCGACGAACAGGCACAGCAGTGCCAGCATGGCCAGGGCCAGATAGGACAGGAAGCGCAGCGACTCTTCTTCCATTTCCACTGCCGCCAGGGCCAGACGGGTCTGGACGATGGCGGCGAGGGTCGCTGCGACTTGGGCGACATGGTGCATGATAGCCATATGCTGCCTTTCGCGTCAGGAGACGGCCTATGCCGTCGGTGCTGCGTCGGTACTAACTAGCGGCGTGACGAGGAAAGCAGCAGGCCAAACAGTACGCCCACGACGGCGCCCGCGCCCACGGCTTTCCATGGATTGTCCTGCACGTACTCGTCGGTGACCTTGGCCGCCTTCTTGGTCCGTTCGAGCAAGTCTTCTTCCAGCTTGATCAAGTCTTTCTTGGCTGTTTCCAGGGTGGCGATGAACTTGTCCTTGACGGCTTTCACATTCTCGCCCGTCTGATCCTTGGCGCCGTCGAGCCAGCCTTCCGCTTCATTGATGACGGTTTTCAAGTCGCCCGCCAGTTTGTCGCGGGCCTTGTCGGCGTCGGCGAGGATGCTGTCGCTGCTGGATTTTCCGGTATGTATCGAGCTCATGTATTACCTCATGGAAGTGAAACTGCACAGTGAAATACCAGTGTAGGCAGCTGCGGCCAGGCTTGTCTTGCGCCGCCTCAAGGGCTGCCGCGGCGCCAGAGTTATTGCTTAACGGAAAGCAAAGTCCAGCACCACGCCCGCAAACACCGCTGCTCCTAGCCAGTTATTATGCCGGAATGCCGCAAAACACGGCATACGCTCGCGTGCGCGGATCAGGGTGTAGTGGTAAACGGCGCATCCGGCCGCAACTACCAGGCCCGCGACGAACCAATAACGCAAGCCCAGGTACCAGCCGCAGCCCAGCCACAGCAGCAGGAAAACGGCATAGCAGAACATGACGATGGCCACGTCGTAGCGGCCGAAGGTGATGGCCGACGTCTTGATGCCGATCTTCAGATCATCGTCGCGGTCGACCATCGCATATTCCGTATCGTAGGCCACGGCCCAGAAGACATTACCGAGCAGCAGCAGCCAGGCGACGACGGGCACGGAATCCGTGATGGCGGCAAAGCCCATGGGAATGCCGAAGCCGAAGGCGATACCGAGATACGCTTGCGGAATGGCAAAGAAGCGCTTGAAGTAGGGATAGGTGCCGGCGATGATGACGGCGGCCACGGAAAGTTGCTTGGTCAGCGCATTCAGGGGCAGGATCAGGCAAAAGGCCAGCACGGTCAGTACGCCGGCCACGGCCAGCGCTTCCTTGCCGCTGATGCGTCCGCTGGTGATGGGGCGCTCCGCCGTACGCTTGACGAATTTGTCGATATCCTGGTCGGCGTAGTCGTTGATGGCGCAGCCTGCCGAACGCATCAGGAAAGTGCCGAGAATAAAGATGAGCAGCAGCCGCCAGTCCGGCACGCCCTGCTGCGCCAGCCACAGCGCGCACAGGGTAGGCCACAGCAGCAATACGGTACCGATAGGCTTGTCCAGCCGTATCAGGCGGAAATACAGCGCCAGCTTGTTCATGGAAGACTCGATCTTGTTGAAGAGAAAGGTCGATTATCGCAAATAGTATGTAAATGTACTATTCGTCGTCTTCGCACAAGGGGGTGATGCCAGGCAAGTTGCAGCTGGCGATGGCCGCGCACAAGGCGTCAATGGCGGCTTTGCGCGTAAAACTCTTGCGCCACAGCATGACCACCCGGCGCGATGGCACGGGGGCGGCGAATGGCCGGTATTCGAGCATGCCGTCGGTGGCGTGCATATTGGCGACGGAGGCGCGCGGCAAGACCGTCAGGCCGATGCCGCTGGCCACCATGTGGCGGATGGTTTCCAGTGAGGAACCTTCGAACGTGCGCTGCATGCCGTTGCCGGGCGAGGAAAAACGCGCCATTTCGGGGCACACTTCCAGCACCTGGTCGCGGAAGCAGTGGCCATTGCCCAGCAACAGCATAGTTTCCGATTTCAAATCCTGCGCGGCGATTTTGTCACGCGCCGTCCACGGATGCTGGCGCGGCATGGCCACGACGAAGGGCTCGTCATACAGTTCCTGCATCGCCATGCCGTGGTCGGGCAGGGGCAGGGCCATGATGGCCACGTCCAGTTCGCCCTGGCGCAGCAATTCGAGCAGGCGAACCGTGAAGTTTTCCTGCAAGATCAAGGGCATTTGCGGTACCTGGTCTATCATGGCCTTGACCAGGGGTGGCAGCAAATAGGGGCCGATCGTGTAGATCACGCCCAGGCGCAGGGGGCCGGCCAGTGGATCCTTGTTTTGCTTGGCGAGTTCCTTGATGGCGGCCGTCTGTTCCAGCACGCGCTCGGCTTGCGCGATGATCTGCGCGCCCAAGGGAGTGACGGAGATTTCCGCGCCGCCCCGTTCGAACAGGACGACGCCCAATTCGTCTTCGAGTTTCTTGATGGCCACTGACAGGGTGGGCTGGGCAACGAAGCAAGCTTCGGCGGCATGGCCGAAGTGCTTCGCTCGCGCGACTGCAACGATATATTTCAGTTCAGTCAGTGTCATAGGTTGATTGAAACACAGGAAGTACTTACTTGCAATGAATGAAAGGTGGCGCAAACGTGAAACTGTGGCGCCGATGGCGTATTGTAGCGGATCGCCCCCTATAATGCGGGACCGGGCGGCGGAGGGAGAGGGCGATGGAACTGCGGATGCAGACGCTGGAAGCGGCGATCAATTACTGGCGTGCCAGGCAACCGGCGCGCGGCAATGAATATGCGCTGTCGCCGCCCGTCAGCCGTCTGGCCGGCGTGTATGCGCTGATGATTTACCACCGGCAAGATCGCATTGCCGAAGAGGACCTGGAACCGGCGATCCTGGCCTTGATCGATGGCTGGCGCCGCGATGCCGGCGGCATCCAAAGCGATAGCCACGCCTGAGCGTGACCATTAATAACCCAACAAGAGATATCCATGCCTGACTTTGAAAACAAACTGTGCGGCCGTGACGAACTGCGCGCCCGCGCCGCAGCGCTGTCGAAACCGGTGGTGGTGACGAACGGCGTGTTCGACATTTTGCACCGCGGCCACGTGACGTATCTGGCGCAGGCGCGCGCGCTGGGCGCTTCGCTAATCGTTGCCGTGAATACTGATGCTTCAGTGAAACGTCTGGGCAAGGGCGACGACCGTCCGCTGAACAATTGCGAAGACCGCATGGCCGTGCTGGCCGCGCTGGAAGCGGTCAGCCTGGTCGTGCCATTCTCGGAAGACAGCGCCCTGGAAGTGGTGCAGGACATCGAACCGGAAATCTATGCCAAGGGTGGCGACTACGACATGGCGGCCATTCCGGAAGGCAAAGCCGTGCTCGCGTATGGCGGCCAGGCCGTGGCCATCGATTTCGAGCATGACCGCTCGACCACCAAGCTGTTGACGAAAGTGCGGACGCAGCAGGGCTGAGGAAGCTCGTCAATGTTTCCATACAGATAAAAAGACGTTACTATGAGAACTGCCAGGGCTGCGACTTCGTTTCGACCGCCCCAGCACGTTACACCGTCTGATATGCATTGCTTGTCATAGAAAATAAATGGATCATAAAACTTCTGGGGATTGGCCACTGCCCTCCGGCGCCTGGTACGTCGATGACGAGGGCGCGTGGAGCATGCAGCGCAGCGCGGACGGCCAGAACGTCTCGCCCTTGGTGAGCCATGCCGATATCGGCAAGCTGATGCTGGCGCGGCGCCTGCCCGCTGCCGCCGACGCGCCCGTGCGCCAGTTTCCGCCCGAATTCTCGTTCGACCCCGTTTCGGGCGCGGCCTTGCAAGTGCCGCCCGACACTTCAATTACCCCGCCGTGGGTGCCGCCCTACGGCGCACACCCCGTCAGCGACGTGCCACCGGCTGGCCCGGCCGGCTTGCGCCAGGCCAGCGTGCCGCTGAAACTGGCCGACCAGCGCGTCCGCGAAGAGCATGCGCAAGCCGATGCCTCGCTGCCCATGCCGCCGCCCGGCGAATACGAATTCTTTTCCGCCCAGTTCGGCACCAGCGCGCCCGCGCTGCTGGCGCTCGACCCGCGCAAGGCCGTCTTGCACGCGTGGCTGCCCGCCTCGAAACGCTGGCTGGCGCTGGACCCCGACTATGGCAGCCTGCTGGCTGAATCGGATCTGGCCCACGGCGCCTGGCGCGCCGAGCTGGTGCCGGAGTTCAATAGCGTGCTGGTCTTGCCGACCAGTCACGGCCTCGCTTGCATCCGTCCCGACGTGCCGTCGCTGACCTATGTGGTCGAGCACGTGGGCGGCGCGCCGTGCATCGCCAGCCCCGTCTGGTTCCAGAACCGGCTGTGGGCACCGCTGCGCGACGACGATGGCCGCATCCGCTTCGTCAACCTTGACGCCGCGCAAAAGCCGGGCAGCGACGTGCTGCTCGACGGCATGGTCGACCTGGGTACCGTCAGCGCGCCCGTCGCCTACAACCGCATGGCCGTGTGGCCGTGCGCCAACGGCCAGCTGCGCTTGCAGCTGCAGCCGGACGGCAATGTGGCCGCCTCGTTCACCCCGTGGCCCGAAGGGCTGGTGCCGCATTTCGAATTCGGCAGCCCGTACGTGTCGCGCGACGGCGGCCTGTGGCAGCTGTGCTTCGAGCGCAGCCGCGGCACCTATGTCTACGTGAAACTGGGCGCGCAGGCCGAACGGGCCGACGCGCTGGCGCCGCGTCTGTGTTCGGGCAGCTTCAATTACCGCTTCGCCACCAAGCTGAAAACGGCGCCGTGGGAAGAACCGGAACACGGCGACGATGGCGGCAAGAACCAGGCCGTCATGCCGCTGCTGGAATCGAGCGTTGGCAACAGCGTCTTTGGCGTCAAGTTCGCCACCAGCGCCGGCCTGTCGAGCGTGCTGCGCTCGAACGAGCGCCTGGCGGCCCAACTGGTGCAGGACGACGAATTGCGCGAAACCGTGTTTCACACGTTCGCCGTCAGCGAGCCGTGGCGCTTGCGCCTGTTTGTCCATGAAGGCATGCTGTGGGCGTATCACCCCTTGCTGTCGCGCATCGATGGCTGGGCCTTGCAGGCATGAAAGCGCGCGTCCTGATCGCGGCCTGCGCCGCCTTTTTCGCCACCGCCAGCGTGCAGGCGGCCGGCATCCAGCAAGCCTTTCTCGTGCAAAATTCGGGCTGGATGGAGCCGTTTTATACGGATGAACAGTCGCAACTGAAAGCCCTCGTGGGCGCCGTGGCGCAGGCCGCCACGAACCCGTCTGATAAAGTTTATACGCTGGCCTTCAGCCAGAGCAGCGGCAGCAATGTGTCGCCCGCACTGATCGGGCAGGGGCAGGGCGGCGCCGGCGTGGCGGGCCAACTGGCTAACTTGGGCCTGGCGCGCAAGAGCGCCGGCGGCGCGCTGGCCGACACGGATTTCCAGGAAGCCGTCACCAAGACCATCACGGGCCCGTTCCAGTCCGCCTCCGGTATCGTGTGGATTTTTACGAATAACAAGAACAGTCCGAACAACGACAGCCAGACGGCCGAGCGCAACCGCGACTTTTACCGGCTGCTGCATCTGGAACCGTCGATCACCAAGACGGTGGTGTTTCCGCTGCGCATGCCCGTGCAGGGCAAGCTGTACAGCGCCAAGGGCCTGATGGTGTATGCGCTCGCGTATGGCCAGCCCGCGTCCGAGGCGTTGAACCGCATCCTGGCCGAAGGGCGGCTGTCGCAAGTGCTGACGCGCCCGCCCGCGCGCCTGAAACCGGTGGACCAGGATGCCGTGCGCATCGTGCCCCAGTCCGTCAAGAACAGCGCCAATGTGCACGCCAGCCTGGGCCGCGACGGGCGCACCATCGTGCTCGACGTCGATGCGGCGAAGCTGCTGCCGCAAGTGGTGCTGCAGGCGTCGCTGCAAAACATGTTTTTCCCGTACGTGATCGATAGCGCCAAGGTGCACGCCAGCCTGGCCGGCCAGAACGCGCCGCTGCATGTTGCGCCGGATCAAATCCGCCAGCTGCAGCCTGGTGCCAGCCAGTCCGTGCAAGTGCAGTTTGCGCTGCCGATGGCGCAGATTCCATCGCCGTGGTCGGCGCAGGCGATCGCCGCCATGGGCAAGCAGGTGATGCTGCCCATGCAGGCGCAAGTGGGCCTGTCGGAACAGCGGCTGGCGCTGGCGTCCAGTTTTGGCAAGGATTTGCAGGAACTGTTCCCCGGCGACCCGATCTCAAGCATGTTTACGCCGCCCGACAGCGTGCGCGCCTCGCAGGCAACGATACCGCTGCTGGTGCGCATCCAGTATCCGCTGCTGCCCGTGCTGGTGATACTGGGCGGCGTCCTGGCGCTCGTGCTGGGCTTGCTGGCGCTGGGCCTGGTCGGCACGCGCGCCACGCGCTACAAGGTGATGGCCGATGGCGTGCAGCGCCAAGTGCTGTTGAAACCATTCAAGAGCGTGCAGATCCGCGATGATGACGGCCGCGACATTGGCGACCTCAAGCGGGGCCTGGGCAAGCCGGCCGTCGTGCGCGTGGCCGAGGGCCATACCCTGAGCCTGGCCTGAACACAGATTCCTTTTTAAACTAGTCAAATCCACCTGAGGCATACCATGGCGCAAGACACTCCCAAAGACAACGCAGGTTTTACTTTGCCAGTTCCGGCGTCCGCGCCGCCTGCCGCCGATGCACCGGCTGCCGGCGCTGCGGCCACCACGGCCACCACGTCCACCACCGAGCCTGCGCCCGCGCTCGATCCTGCCAGCACGACCGATACCTCGTCGCGCGATACCCTGATCGGCGGCGTCGTGCTGTTGCTGCTGTTCATCGCCTTTTTCTTTGCCAAGAACGCCTATGCGAATGGCCTGGTCGCCAAGCGCGTGCCGCCGAACAAGGCCAATGCCTCGGGCTGGTGGCTGTTCATCTTCCTGGCCAGCCTGGCGACCGGCGTCGTGCTGGCGGCCGTGAACGCGCATAAATTCCTCGCGCCACTGTTCATGGGACCGCTGGTGCTGGTGGGCCTGGTTGCCCTGTTGCTGACATTTACCTCGAGCCGCCGTTAAGCACGCCGTAACACGCTTTATCCAAGGAATCACATGGCAGAGAACCTGAACCAAACCATCACCGGCGGCGCCAGCGAGCGCAAGCAGGACAAGATCATCGAACTGCGGCCGACCCTGTTCATCGGTATCGGCGGCACGGGCATGCAGGTGCTGATGCGCGTGCGCCGGCGCGTCCTCAACACCCTGTGGGGCGGCGCGGGCAACCGCACGCGCATCGAGGGCTTGGCCGACTTTCCCATCGCGCAATTCATCCATTTCGACCTCGACAATGGCGCCGTGATCGAAAGCGGCGAGTCGCAGGCGAAGGACTTGCAGTTCGACCAGGTGAAGTTCACGGACGATGACAAGGTGGTCGAATCGTTCGACATGGACAAGTACAGCCGTGATGAAGATTCCCTGGAGAAGTATCCGCACATCAAGGAATGGCTGCCGTTGACGCCGCAGCGCATCCGCGAATTGCGTTTCGACATGAGCAGTGGCGCCGGCCAGATCCGCGCCGTCTCGCGCCTGTATTTCTTCGACAAGTACGCGAAGATCCGCGACAAGATCCGTTTAAAGTTGAAAGCCCTGAAGGCGGGCCTGTCGCACGAGCGCCAACTGGCCGAACTGGGCTTGCGCATGGAAACGAACCGTTTCCGCATCGTCATCGTCGGCTCCGTGGCGGGCGGCACGGGTTCCGGTTCCTTCCTCGACATGGGCTTGCTGGCGCGCTGGCTGGCGCGCAGCGAAGTGGGCGCGGCCGACGTCGAGCTGATGCTGTTCTTGCCGACCGGCTACACCAAGGCCAACAAGGACCGGGTCGAGGCCAATGGCTATGCGGCGCTGATGGAGCTGGAATCGGCCATGATGGGCAACAAGGGCTACGTGGGCCGCTGGGATGCGTACGACCGCCCGGAACTGACGCGCGAGCCGTACAGTGAAGTCTACCTGATCGATTCGGGCAACCTTGCCCAGCAGCACACCAAGGATGTCAGCGATGTCTACCACATGGTGGCCGATTCGCTGTTCGAGGATTTCGCCTCGGCCGACTTCGCGCGCGCCAAGCGCTCGATCGCCGTCAACCAGGCGCAGCACAAGAACTCGCTGTACAACGCGCCCGTGCCACAAGACCGTTTCGGCGACATGCGCTTGTATTTCTCGAAGCGCTTTTCCTCGTTCGGCATGGCCGTGCTCGACACGCGCCAGGAAGCGGCGCGCGATGAGCGGGCTCACCGCTGGGCCGGCGCCATGCTGCAAGCGTTCTTTGGCGTGGGCGGCACGGATGCGGGCGCCAACCGCGCCACGGATACGCAGCGCGATAATTTTCTCGCCGCCAATATGTTCCTGAAGGGCACGCCCTTCAGCGATTTCCCCGAGTTTTCCGACAAGAGCATCGAGCTGAAGCGCTCGAGCGGCGACTTCATCGATTTCCGCGTCGTCGACGAATTGCTGGAAGACCGCCACGGCCACTTGCTGGCCGGTGTGGAAAACCGGGTCAACACGCGCATTAACGATATCCGCACGGGCTTTGACCGCAGCGAATGGCCGGCGCAGGTGCGCGATGCCATGAAACATCTGGAACGCGACGCCGTGCGTGACCAGGATTCCACGGCCGACACGACGGAAGACCGCATCAGCAAGCGCCGCCGCGAAGTGCTGGAAGACGTCAAGAAAGTCGTGCGCGACCAGCTGTATGGCTACCTGGACAACAAGGAATTCGGCGGCCTCGAATACGTGCTGTCCTTGGTGGAACAGATCAAGGACCGCATCGAGGCGCCGGGTAGCGGCTTGACGGCGCAGATCGGCAACAATGCTGAGCGCTACCGCGAAATCAAGGAAGCCGTGCGTTCGCGCGAATACGAGCGCCTGCTGAACAACCTGGAGCAGACGCGCAGCACCTTCGGTTTCCTCAGCAATGGCGAAAAGCAGGCCGGCGTGGTGATGGATCACTTGCGCACGGAAATGGCGAATGCGCTGAAATTCCATCTGCGCGCCAAGGCGGCGGACGAGTCCGTCATACTGCTGGGCGAACTGTCGCGCTGGCTGGGCAACCGGGTAGGCGTCGATGCGCAAGGCCGCGCGCAGTGGAATGGCCTGGTGGGCGAGCTGCAAACGGGCCGCGAAGGCGTGCTGGCCATGCTGGCGGAACTCAAAACGGCGAATACGATTTTGCAAAAGGACCTGGACAAGGAACACGCGACCCTGATCGTTATTCCCGTCACGGAAAAAGACATTGCGCTGCCATCGGCGGCCACCTTGCGCCAGTGGGCCGATGAAGCGTTCAAGGACATGGGCGGCTCGAAAGCGCTGTTCCCCATGCTGGGCGAACCGGCGCAACGGGGCTTGATCCTGGCCAAAGTCACGCGCATGGCCGAGAACATGATCGCCACGACCAGCCTCGTGGAAGGGGCGACAAGCACGCCCGACCCCCTGTTCGAGGCGCTGGAACAGATGGACGTGTCCGAACGCCTGGACCGCTTCCGCAAGCTGCTGGCCTGCTCGATGCCGTGGATCGACGCCAATATGGCGGGCGACTTCACGGTCGTGTCGGACCAGTTCAAGTGCGTGATCGGCGTGGCCAATGCGGCCGCCTTCAAGGCCAAATTCGGTGCCGAGCTCGAATCGTGCGTGCCGACCCAGGTGGGCATCACGGTGAGCCAGCTGGAAATCGTCGAAACGGGTATCCGCGGGCGTGCCGTCTGCTATTGCGAACTGGCCGGCGTGCCGATGACGGTGTTGCGCGGCCTGGAAGGCTGGCGCACCAGTTACCGCAAGGAAGGCGACAACGACAAGGCGCCGACCCACACGCACATCGATCCGACGCAATTCACGCACCCGATCGCGCCGAACACGGACGAGATGAAGCGCCTGGCGGAAGACTTCGGCGAATTCCTGCAAGCGATCATGCTGGGCGTGCTGACGCGCCACACGGGCCGGGTCGTGCCGCCGGGCCAGTACCAGTTTGCCGTCGAGCCGGGCGACTTGCGCCGCATCGGCAATGAACGGGCCATCCGCCAGAACGGCATGCCCGCTTCGTACGAGAAAAATATCGCTTTGCGCATCGAAGAAAAATTGACGGCGCTTGACGCCGTGCAGACGGCCGCCATGGCGGCGCTGGCAAAATACTATGAACGCACCGTGTATGCGCCCAAGCTGGTGGCGCAGGCCGATGGTTCGCAGCTGCCGTACGTCGGTTTTGGCAGCGCCATTTCCGCCGAAGTGGGCGCGCGCCTGCGCGAATCGGCGCGCCGCAAGGGCATGGCCAGCGATGAGCTCGACCGCACGGTGCAAACCCTGCTTGGCCGCCTGAAGGAATGGGCAAACGTCATCGGCGACTCCGACAGCGATGCTTATGACTGGGAAGTGCGCGAGCCGGAAGCGGACGGTCAGCCACGCCTGAAATACGCAATCAAGGCGGAAATGCTGGAAGCGGGGCGCCTCGAACAATTGCTGCGCCCGGCCGGCGCGGCCGCTGCCCCGGCGGCAGCCGTGTTCGGCATGGCGCCACCACCGCTGGGCGGCATGCCCCCGCCGCTGGTGGAATACCAGTATTTCCTGGGTATTAATGGCCAGCAGCAGGGACCGTTCACGGCCCAGCAGATCGTGCAATACGTGCAGGCGGGACAGGTAGCACCAGGCACCACCAAGGTGTGGCGCGCGGGCTTGCCGGCCTGGGCCGACCTGGCCCAGTTCCCCGAACTGGCGCCCTTGTTCCTCAGCGCGCCGCCACCGTTGATGCCGCCGCCATTGTGAACGCTGGAATGACGTTGGAATGAAGGATTAGTTTTGGATATCTGTAACAAATGCAAGACGGGTCTGTGGACCGTTGTCAGCCATTGCCCGTACTGCGGTCACGCGGTGGCGGGCGCGGCCAAGCCAGCCGCGGCCGTGCCGCCGCCGCTGCCTGTGCCTCCGCCAGTAGCGCCCAAGCCACCGCCTGTGCCGGTGGCGCCTGCGCCCGCACCGAAAGCGCCACCGAAACCGGCTGTCGTTCCACCGCCAGCGCCGCCGCAGCCGGCCCAGCCGAAAGCCGTGCCCAAGCCCGCGCCCGCGCCGCCATCGCATCAACCCGTGTCATCACCGCCACGCAAGTGGCTGCGCTGGCTGGGCGGCATCGCCGTGCTGGCGGCCGTCATCGTCTACATGAATGGCAAGCCGGGCGGCAAGAATGAATCGGCCTGCAATGACGCCATCGACAGCGGCTTGAAACTGGTAGCGAATGGCAGCCTGGACGGTGCCCGCCAGAAGCTGGCGACGGCGAAGAATGTATGCACAGGCAAGTCCAGCGCCAAGGCCGACGATTTGCAGGCGGCCATCGGCAAGGCCGGGGCTGCATCCAGCGGTTGCCAGCGCAGCGTGCGTTCCATCGAGCGCGCTATCGATGGCCATCAATTGCAAAGCGCCGCCAAGGGCATCGCCGGGCTCGACATCGATTGCGCGGGCGCAGCGAGCGTGGATTCCTTGCGCAAGCAGCTGGCGCGCCAGCAGGCGGCAGCCGCGTCCGTACTGGTGGGCGTGCGCCAGGCGCTCGATGGCAAGGATGCGACGGCGGCACAAAATGGCATTGCCAGACTGGAAGCGATCGACCGCGAAGCGGTGGAATTGCCGCAGTTGAAGGCGGACGTGCAGGCGCTGTCGGCGGCTGCGGCGCCGGCGCCCGTTGCAGCTCCGGCTGCAGTCCCGGCGCCCGTGCCGACGCCGGCACAGCAGGAACCGGCGCCCGCGCGCGCGGTCGAACGTTCAGCGGTGGCCGAACGCCGTCCGCTGGAAACGTCGCCCGTCGATAGCGGCGCGGCCATGCGCAACGAAATGGCGCAATCGTTCCTGCGCGACGCCGAGCGTTCTTTGCTGGAAGGCAAGTTCGATGCGGCCAAGACGTATCTGGAAAGCGCGCGCCGCGTCGATCCGGGCAATGCGCGCATCGACAATCTGTCGCGCCGCATCCGCGAGCGCGAACGGCAAGTGCTGCAGACGGAAACAACGATCAATTAGCTATCTGGGGAGTCACCATGCTGAACCACACCACCTTGCGCGCGGCCGCTGCGCTGACCATCGCGGCCATGCTGGCCGGCTGCGCCACGGCGCCGATGAATCCGAACGGCGTGCGCCAGGATAGTTCCTATCCGCAAGGTGGCGCCCAGGCGGCCACGGATGAGGACCCGTGCAGCGTGGGCACGTCGGCCGCTGCCGGCGCGGCCGTGGGCGCGCTGCTGGGTGCGCTGGCGGGCGGCAAGAATGGCGCGCTGAAAGGTGCTGCCATCGGCGGCGGCCTGGCGGCAGCCGGTTGCCTGGCCATCAATGTCAATTCGCGCCAGACCAAGACGGCGGCGCAGGCGGACCGCGACTACATCCGCACACGCGGCGCGCTGCCGCGCGAGCCGCAAGTGGTGTCGTACACGCCGCAGCTGAGCACGTCGACCGTCAAGCGCGGCCAGCCGTTCAAGGTCAATTCGGTGGTGGAACTGGTCAACGGCAGCGCGCAAAGCGTCAACGACGTGCGTGAAGAGCTGGTGGTGCTCGATCCGCAAGGCCAGCCATTCAAGTCCGGCTCGAAAGCCCTGGCCAGCAACAACAAGTCGGGCGGGCGTTTTGAAAACTCGTTCGAGCTGACCTTGCCGGCCGGCGTGTCGCAAGGCGTGTATGGCGTCAAGACGAATCTGTACGTGAACGGCAAGCTGGCCGCCACGCGCGACTTGCGCACGCAGCTGGTGATGCTGGATGTGGATACGCGCGTTGACGCGCAGCTGGCGCTGCGCTGATCGCCGTATGCAAAAGGGTAGGTCGGATTAGCGGGGTAAAGCCCCGCGTAATCCGACAACACCACTAACGCCAACAATGTTGTCGGATTACGGCCCCTTGGGCCTAATCCGACCTACGCGCCACCCTGATATCCGTGCTGGCGCCAGGCCTCATACACGACGACCGCCACCGTATTCGACAGATTCAAACTGCGGTTGTCCGGGCGCATCGGCAGGCGGATGCGTTGCTCGGCGGGAAAGCCGTCGCGCAGGGCCGGGTCCAGGCCTTTCGTTTCCGAGCCGAACACGAACACGTCGCCCGGCAGGAAGGCCACGTCGCCGAACGGGCGCGAGCCGCGCGTCGTCATGGCGAACATGCGGGACGGGTCGGGCTGGGTGTCGGCCAGGAACGCTTCCCAATTCTTGTGCACCTTCATGTTGGCGTAATCGTGGTAATCGAGGCCGGCGCGCTTCATCTTGGCATCGTCGAGCGGAAAGCCCAGCGGTTCGACCAGGTGCAGCTGCGCACCCGTATTCGCGCACAGGCGGATGACGTTGCCCGTATTGGGCGGGATTTCAGGTTCTACCAAAACAACGTGAAACAAAATGCTCTCCTTATATAAGTGATGCTAGCGTGGCGGCGTGCGCGCCACCACCAGAATGCTGACCCTGGCCGCGCCCGCGCTCTTGCAGGCGGCGGCCAGGGCGTTGACGGTATGGCCGCTGCTCATCACGTCGTCGACGATGCCGACATGACACCCTTGCAATAACGGCGCGTATTCTGGCGCGATGGCGAACGCGTGCGCCAGGTTGGCTTGCCGTTCCTGCGGCGCCACGCCGCTTTGCGCCCGGGTTTCGCGCACGCGCAGCGCCAGACGGGGCTGCAAAGCTACGTCCAGCAGGCGCGCCAGCGGACGGGCAATTTCCAGCGCCTGGTTAAAACCCCGCTCGGCCAGCCGGGCCGGCCCCAGCGGCACGGGGCACAGCAGCTGCGGCGCTTCCCACTCTGGCTGTTGCTGAATGGCAACGTGCAGCAGTTCTGCCAACAGGGGCGCCAGCGCCAGGCGCGCGCCGAATTTCAGCTGCAGCAGCAACTGGTCGACGGGCGCCGCATAATCAAACGCCGTGATCGTGGCGTCATACGCGGGCCGCTGGCGCAAGCAGCGTCCGCACAGCAGCGCCACATCGTCGAGCGGATTGGCGCACTGGCGGCAGCGGTGGCGCAGTTGCCCGCGTCCTTGTCCCAGGTACTGCGCGCGGCAGGGCGGGCACAGCACTTGCGGGCAGCCGATGCCGCACAGCGCGCACTGGGCCGGCAGCACCGTGGCGCCCAGCCACTGGCGCAGCGCCTGCCACGCGGCATCAAGGCGGTGCCGGGTGGCGGTTCGCATCGCGATGGCGTCGTTCCATGTACACTGCCGACATTATCTCACCTCACCGGTTTCAACATGCCAGTTCCCACCAGTCCGCCCAAAATGAGTGCGCCCATCGATGCGGTGCAAGTACGCGATTTCTTTTCCCGTCCGGCGCGCGTCGCGCCATCGGACTTCCTGCGCCGCGAAGTGTCGGCACGCATGCACGAGCGCCTCGAGCTGGTGAAAATCACGCCGCACCGTGTGCTTGACGCCGGCTGCGGTCCGGGTGCGGACCTGGCGCAGCTGCAAAAGGATTATCCCGCCGCGCAGATTATCGGTCTCGATGCAGCGCAAGCGATGATGCAGGCGGCGCGCGCGCCCGCGTCGAAACTGGCCAGTTTGAACCAGTTCCTCAGCAAACTCTTGCCAGCCAAGGCGGGCGTGGATTTGCTGTGCGGCGACCTCGGCGACTTGCCGCTGGCGCAGGGCAGCATCGACCTCGTGTGGTCCAACCTGGCGCTGCACTGGCATGCCCAGCCCGACCGCGTGTTTGCCGAATGGCGGCGCGCGCTGCGCCTCGATGGCTTGCTGATGTTTTCCTGTTTCGGTCCCGACACCTTCCGCGAAGTGCGCGACGCCTTTGCCGAGGCGGACTTGTATCCGCACGCCTTGCCCTTTGTCGACATGCACGACTTTGGCGACATGCTCGTCGAGACGGGCTTTTCCACGCCCGTGCTGGATATGGAGATCATCACGGTGACCTACGACACGGCGGAAAAACTGCTGGCGGACGTGCGCGCCTTTGGCGGCAACCCGCTGACCACGCGCCGGCGCGGCCTGATGGGCAAGGCGGCCTGGCAGCGCATGCTGGCCGCGCTGGAAAAAACGCGCCGCCCCGATGGCAAGCTGGGCCTGAGTTTCGAGGTGATCTATGGCCACGCCTTCCGTCCCGCACCGCGTGTGACGCGCAACGGGGAAGCCATCATTCGATTCGACTTGCCGCGCAAACCCAAATAAAAGCGCAAAGAAACCGATACTTGGTCGGCATCCGCGCGTTAATGTTGCAGCAAGCGTTGCAAAGCGTGCGGCGGCCGGGAGAAGGGCGCGCACAAAGCCGATTATTGCTTGATGGATTCAAGTTTACTTGATTATAATCGTTGATTGTTTGTCAGCTTGTTAAGTAGAAAAAACAAGGGCTGCATACAAAATAAAAAAAACAAAGCGAGACGAATTCGAAGTTACTGCATTAGTATAGTAACCATCTTCCACACGAGGCCATTTCGATGTGGGGAAGAAAAACAGGGTTCCAGCATGGTTGCGCGCCGCCGTTTTTGCTGCGGCAGCCAGCATGGAATTCGCTGGTGCTTGACGCACATGGCCGCATTCTGGCCGTGTTGCTTTCATGGAGGAGCGGCAGCGGTCCAGTACGGAGAAGTCCGCAGCCGTTTAAAATATCATTATTTTTTGGGTGGTTGGGGAAAACATGACACATGCAAAGCGACTTCAATCGTTGCTGCTCGGGCTGTCTTTGACAGCGTTTGGCATCGGGCGATGGGCCACGGCGGCACCGGCTGCCGGCACCTATCCCGGCACCGGCGGTCCCGTGCCGTTCGAAATGAATCTGCAACCGCCGGCGACACAGATCGCCCATGAAATCTACGATTTGCACACCCTGATGATGATCATCTGCCTGGTGATCTTCGTGGCCGTGTTCGGCGTCATGTTTTATTCCATCTTCAAGCACCGCAAGTCCCTGGGCCACAAACCGGCCACTTTCCACGAAAGCACCACCGTCGAGATCGCCTGGACCGTCGTGCCTTTCCTGATCGTCATCGGCATGGCCCTGCCTGCCACGCGCACCGTCGTCGGCATGAAGGATACTTCGAACGCCGACATCACCATCAAGGCCACGGGCATGCAGTGGAAATGGGGCTATGACTACCTGAAAGGCGAGGGCGAAGGCATTTCCTTCCTCTCCAACCTGGCCACGCCGCGCTCGCAAGTGGGTGCGCCAGGCGCGCCGCCGACGGAAAAACGCGGTGAGAACTACCTGATCGAAGTCGATAACGAAGTCGTCGTGCCGGTCAACAAGAAGATCCGCGTGGTGCTGACGGCCAACGACGTCATCCACGCCTGGTCCGTGCCCGCCTTTGGCGTGAAGCAGGATGCGATTCCCGGTTTCGTGCGCGACACCTGGTTCAAGTCTGACCATATCGGCACCTTCCGCGGCAATTGCGCCGAGCTGTGCGGCAAGGAACACGCGTTCATGCCCATCGTCGTCAAGGTCGTATCAGCCGATGACTACAAGGCCTGGGTTGATGTAAAACAAAAGGAAATGGCGGCATTGGCTGATGATCCAAGCAAGGTGTGGACCATCGACGAATTGAAGGTCAAGGGCGAGAAAGTGTATGCGGCCAACTGCGTGGTCTGCCATCAGGCGACAGGCAAGGGCGTGCCCGGTGCGTTTGCGCCGCTGGACGGCTCGGCGGTGGTGAACGGTCCGAAAGCGGATCAGATCCACATCTTGCTGAACGGGCAAAAGAGCGGCAAGTATCCCGCTGAAATGCCAGCCTGGAAGCAGCTGTCCGACACGGAAATTGCCGCAGTGATCACTTACACGCGCAATACCTGGTCGAACAAGGCCGCAGAGAACATCGTTCAACCAGCCGAAATCGTGGCTGCACGCAAGTAATTAGGAGCCGCATATGAGTACTAGCACGAGCATTAGCACCTTGGACCACGCCGGTCACGATCACGACCATGCCCACGACCACCCGACTGGCTACCGCCGCTGGCTGTTTGCCACCAACCACAAGGATATCGGTACCCTGTACCTGTGGTTCTCGTTCATCATGCTGCTGTCGGGCGGCGTGCTGGCCCTGATGATCCGTACGGAACTGTTTCATCCAGGCCTGCAATTCTTCCACCCTGAATTCTTCAACCAGCTGACCACCATGCACGGCCTGGTGATGGTGTTTGGCGCCATCATGCCCGCCTTCGTCGGCTACGCCAACTGGATGATCCCGCTGCAAGTGGGCGCGTCCGACATGGCGTTTGCCCGCATGAACAATTTCTCGTTCTGGCTGCTGCCGCCGGCCGCGCTGCTGCTGGCCACGTCCTTCCTCGTGCCGGGCGGCGCCACGGCTGCCGGCTGGACCCTGTATGCGCCGTTGTCGACGCAGATGGGCCCCGGCATGGACATGGCGATTTTCGCCATGCACCTGATGGGCGCCTCGTCCATCATGGGCTCGATCAACATCATCGTTACCATCCTGAACATGCGCGCGCCGGGCATGACCCTGATGAAAATGCCGATGTTCTGCTGGACCTGGCTCATTACCGCCTATCTGCTGATCGCCGTCATGCCCGTGCTGGCCGGCGCCATCACCATGACGCTGACGGACCGCCATTTCGGCACCTCGTTCTTTAATGCGGCAGGCGGCGGCGACCCCGTCATGTACCAGCACATCTTCTGGTTCTTCGGCCATCCCGAGGTCTACATCATGATTCTGCCGGCCTTCGGCATCGTCTCGCAGATCCTGCCCGCGTTTGCCCGCAAGCCCTTGTTCGGCTACGCCTCGATGGTGTACGCCACGGCTTCGATCGCGATTCTGTCCTTCATCGTCTGGGCGCACCACATGTTTACCACCGGCATGCCGGTGACGAGCCAGCTGTTCTTCATGTACGCGACCATGCTGATCGCCGTGCCGACGGGCGTGAAAGTGTTCAACTGGATCGCCACGATGTGGAAGGGCTCGATGACGTTCGAGACGCCGATGCTGTTCTCGGTCGGCTTCATCTTCGTGTTTACCATGGGCGGCTTCACGGGCCTTATCCTGGCCGTCACGCCGATCGACATCCAGCTGCAGGATACCTATTATGTGGTGGCGCATTTCCACTACGTGCTGGTGGCCGGTTCGCTGTTTGCCCTGTTCGCCGGCTTCTACTACTGGTCGCCGAAATGGACTGGCTATATGTACAACGAAACGCGCGGCAAGATTCACTTCTGGCTGTCCCTGATCACGTTCAACGTGACCTTCTTCCCGATGCACTTCCTGGGCCTGGCCGGCATGCCGCGCCGCTACGCCGATTATCCGGCGCAGTTCACGGACTTCAACATGATCGCCTCGATCGGCGGCTTCGGTTTCGGCCTGATGCAGGTGTACTTCCTGTTCTTCGTGGTCTTGCCGACCATCCGCGGCGGCAAGGCTGCGCCAGCGAAACCATGGGAAGGCGCGGAAGGCCTGGAATGGACCGTGCCGAGCCCGGCGCCTTTCCACACATTTGAAACGCCGCCGACCGTGAAATGAGGTATCCCGGGCCGGCGTGTTGCGCGGCCCGTCTTGAATAAAGTGCCTGTCATGACCGAAGTGAAAACTGAGCGTAAAAAACCGAACAACCTGCGTACCGGGCTGATACTGGGGGGGCTGGCGGCCTTCTTCTTCCTGTCCGTGTTCGTCAAGCGCATGTGGCTCTGACGTGACGACGCCCAATCAACAGGAAACACGCGGCCTGAACCGCAAGATGCTGGGCAAGCTGCTCGTCATTGCCGTGCTGATGTTCGGCTTCGGCTATGCCCTGATTCCCGTCTACAAGCAGATTTGCGAAGTGATGGGCATTAACGTGCTGACGCAAAAAGATGGCACGGTGGCCTACGACAACAATACGCAGGTCGACACGACGCGCAGCATCACCGTCGAATTCGACGGCAATGCGCAGGGGCCATGGCGCTTCCGCCCGACGGTGTCGAGCATGCAGGTGCATCCGGGCGAACTGGTGACCGTCATGTATGAAGTGGTCAACACGCAAAACCGCGTCGTCAACGCGCAAGCGATCCCCAGCTACGCGCCGCAGAGCGCCACGCCGCATTTCAAGAAGGTCGAGTGCTTCTGCTTCAAGCAGCAGACCCTGAAGGCCAAGGAAGCGCGGCAGATGCCGGTGGTGTTCTTCCTCGATCCGGCCCTGCCGAAAGAGGTCAAAACCATCACGCTGTCGTACACGTTTTTCGAGATTGCCGGTCTGAGCCAGGCTCAGACGCCGGCCGTCCAATAGGAGAGTGGCATGGGCGAATCCAAGCAGCCTGAAAAAGCGTCGTTCCTGTATTCGCTGCGGGCCGTCGTGTGGTCGTTCACGGGCTTGCGCCGCAAGAGCGATTTCGACACGGATTCGGCCAAGCTCAATCCCGTGCACATCGTCATCGCCGGCTTCCTGGTGGTGGCTTGCCTGATCGGCATCCTGATTTCAATTGTTAAATTCGTCGTTTTATAAATTATAAAAAACCACCCTATAAGTTTTTGAGGAGATGATGATGAGTTCCAACCACGCCGCCGTACCCTATTATTTCGTGCCCGGCCCGTCGCGCTGGCCCATGCTGGGCGGCGCCAGCCTGCTGCTGACCATGATCGGCGCATCGGCCTGGGTCAACGACGTCTCCTGGGGCCCGTACGTCAATTACCTGGGCCTGGCCGGCATCCTGCTGGTGCTGTATTTCTGGTTCGGCGACGCCATCAGCGAGTCCGAGCAGGGTCTGTACAGCGAGCGCATCGACCACTCGTTCCGCTGGAGCATGAGCTGGTTCATCTTTTCGGAAGTCATGTTCTTCGCCGCCTTCTTCGGCGCCCTGTTCTATGCGCGCAGCATCTCGATGCCATGGCTGGCCGATCTCGATCACAAGGTGATCTGGCCCGATTTCGCCGCTCAGTGGGGCAATACGGGCCCGGCCGGCACGGTGCAGGAATTCACCACCATGACGCCGTTCTGGATTCCGACCATCAACACGGCCTTGCTGCTGCTGTCGGGCGTCACCCTGACCATTTCGCACCACGCGCTGCGCGCCGGCCACCGCGGCATGACGGCCTTGTTCCTGTTCGCCACGATCTTGCTGGGCGCTATCTTCATGGGCTTCCAGGTCTATGAATACATGCACGCGTACAGCGAACTGAACTTGAAATTGACGTCCGGCATCTACGGCGCCACCTTCTTCATGCTGACGGGCTTCCACGGCTTCCACGTGACCCTGGGCGCCATCATGCTGTCCGTCATCCTGTACCGCGTGCTGAAAGGCCACTTCACGCCGGAACACCACTTCGGCTTCGAAGGCGCCGCCTGGTACTGGCACTTTGTCGACGTCGTCTGGCTGGGCCTGTATGTGGTCGTGTATTGGTTATAATGGCGGGGCAGGGCGCGCGCGGTTAGCGCTTGCGCCTGCACCAGTAAAAAAGCCGTACCGGGACATCCTGGGTACGGCTTTTTTCTTAGTCTAAGAATTTTGCTAACCAAGCAACCCCAATAGGSGCGGATTCCGTCCCGCAGGGACAGACCCCAGCATTTAATGAATGCCCGTCGGCTGGATATAGCCGAGCTTGTGCGCCAGCAGGATCAGCAGGAACAGGGTGATCGACAAGCCCACGCGCAGGGCCAGCGCTTGCACGGTGCGGTTGCTCTTGCCCTTGTCGCGCATGAGGAAGAACAGGGCCGAGCCCAGGCTGCCCAGGATCAGGATGAAGGCAATGGCAACGAGGATTTTCATGGATGGTAGCGCCAGGCTTGAGGAGGTTTCATTGTAATGCGTATCCGCTTCCATTTTAGATGGATTCCATTTGTTGTAATGCTGCTACTGGTGGCGCTGGGCGTGTCGCTGGCGCAATGGCAGCAACGCCGTGGCGACGAGAAAGTCGCGCGCGCCGCCCGGCTGGAAGCGGGCAACCAGGCCGCGGCGCTGTCCTTGACGGCCGCGCCCATGTTGCCGGCCGATGCGCAAGCGATCGAATACCGCAGGGTCACCGTCACGGGCCATTTCGTGCCCGCCTGGACGGTCTACCTGGACAACCGCCCCTACAAGGGCCAGGCCGGTTTTCATGTGCTCACGCCATTCCAGATCGACGGTTCAGCCATGCATGTTCTCGTGGCGCAGGGCTGGCTGCCGCGCAACAATGCCGAGCGCACGCGCATTCCTGATTACACGACACCGGCCGGCACCGTCACCATTAGCGGTATCGCGCGCCTGAACGCGGGCCATGTGATGGAGCTGGGCACGGCGCCGGCCCTGGCGCCGCACGCCATCGTGCAAAATGCCGATATCGGCCAGCTGGCCCAGGCCAGTGGCCTGGCATTGCAGCCATTCATTCTCGAACAAACAGTTGACACAGCAACGGCGCCAGCGTCCAGCCAGCTTCCCGTGCGCGACTGGCCGGCGCCCGACCTGGGCGCCGACAAGCACCGCGGCTATGCATTCCAGTGGTACGCACTGGCACTGATGGCTTTTCTATTTTTTGTCTTTACAGGATTTCGACGTGCAAACAAACAACCCTGAAGCAACGCAAGACAGCAGCAATAAACAGGCACAAAATACGGGACGCTGGAAACTGCTGGCCGTCGTGGCCGTATGCGCGTTTCCCATCATCGCCTCGTATTTCACGTATTACATCATCAAGCCCACGGGCCGCAACAACTATGGCGCCTTGATCGACCCGCGTTTGTACCCAATACCCGAGGTGCAACTGCAGGTGACGGAACTCGATGGCAAGGCGTCGCCGCTGGCGCAATTCAAGGGCAAGTGGGTGCTGTTGCAGACAGGGGCGTCCGACTGCCAGGAAGCGTGCAAGAAGCAATTGTTTGACATGCAACAACTGCGCCTCATGCAGGGCAAGGAACGCGAACGCCTGGAACGGGTCTGGCTGGTGACGGATGCCCAGCCGCTCGATACGCTCGTGATGCGCGAATTCGACGGCACCAGCATGCTGCGCGTCAATAGCGACGCCTTGAAAGCGTGGCTGCCCGTGGAGCCGGGCGGCAAGACCAGCGACCATTTTTATTTGATCGATCCACTGGGCAATCTGATGATGCGCTTCCCGAAAGACGCTGACCCGAACAAGATCAAGAAAGACATTGCCAAGCTGCTCAAAGCTTCGGCGATCGGTTGAGGGGTCTGCATGCCGACGATGCATCTCTCCGCGCTGGCCCAGCTGGGCTTGACGGGTCTGCTGGTGGCGCTGCTGCCGCTGACCATGGTCTGGGTGTCCGCGGACGCCAATAAATACCGCAAGCTCGTGTGGATCGCCGTCTTTTTGACGGTCGACCTGATCATGTTTGGCGGCTTCACGCGCCTGTCCGACTCGGGCCTCGGTTGCCCTGACTGGCCAGGCTGCTATGGCTCGGCCAATCCTTTCCTCGCGCACGAGCACATCGTGGCGGCGGAAACCCTGATGCCGACGGGGCCCGTGACGGTGGTCAAGGCGTGGATCGAAATGACGCACCGCTACCTGGCCATGGCCATAGGCGTCTTGATCGTGGCGATGATGGTGCAGGCGTGGCGCCAGTGGAAGAAAAGCAAACGTGCCGAGTTCGCGCCTGCGCTGCCCACGGCGCTGTTCCTGTTCGTCTGCCTGCAGGGCGCGTTCGGCGCCTGGACCGTCACCCTGAAACTGCAGCCCGTGATCGTCACCATCCACTTGCTGCTGGGCATGGGCTTGCTGGCCATGCTCACATGGCTGGGCGGGCGCCAGGACCATGCCGTCCAACCCTTGCTGCGCGCCGATGCGGACGCTGCCGTGCTGCGCCCCGTGCGCGCGCTGGCCGTCATGTCGCTCGTGCTGTTAACCGTGCAGATCGCGCTGGGCGGCTGGGTGAGCACCAACTACGCCACCCTGGCCTGCACGGATTTCCCCCTGTGCGGCGGCAAGGTCATTCCGGAAATGGATTTCGAGCATGGCTTCCATCTGTGGCGCGAACTGGGCAAGACGGCCGCCGGCCATTACTTGCCGTTTTCCGCGCTGACGGCCATCCACTGGGTGCACCGCAATTTCGCCTTCATCGTGCTGGCCGGCATCGGCTACACCGTGTTTCGCGCATGGAAGCTGCCGTCCTTGCGCGGCACGGCACGCTGGGTTGCGCTGGTGCTGGTTCTGCAGGCGGCCACGGGCCTGGCGACGATTTACTTGAGCTGGCCATTGTCGATTGCCGTCCTGCATAACGGTGGGGCGGCGCTGCTCGTGTTATTGCTGACCATGTTAAACTATAAGGCTAAATTCCAACTCGATGTAGCGCGGAAATCTGCTTCCGCCTCCGCGCCAGTGCCCTCGGCACCAGCCAGTCCTTCCCGTATCGCATAAATGACTACTCAGACCATCAGCCGTAAACCATCCCCCCGCATCGCCCAGTATTGGGCGCTGACCAAGCCCCGCGTGACGCAACTGGCCGTGTTTTGCGCCGTCATCGGCATGTTCCTGGCCAGCGAGGAGTTGCCCGACTGGCGCGCGGTGGTGTTCGGCACCATCGGTATCTGGCTGCTGGCCGGCGCCGCGTTTGCCGTCAATTGCTTGGCCGAGCGCGAGATCGATGCGCGTATGGCCCGCACGGCGCGCCGCCCGATGGCCATGGGCGACATCACGGTGAAACAGACGGTGGTGTTCGCGCTGGTGATCGGCGGCCTGGGCATGGCGATTTTGTACCACCTCGTCAATCCGCTGACCATGTGGCTGACCTTTGTCACCTTTGTCGGCTATGCCTTGATCTACACCATGGTGCTCAAGCCCGCCACGCCGCAAAACATCGTCATCGGAGGCCTGTCCGGCGCCATGCCGCCCGCGCTGGGCTGGGCCGCCGTCGCCAACGACGTGCCGATGCAGGCCTGGCTGCTGGTCCTGATCATTTTCGTGTGGACGCCGCCGCATTTCTGGGCCCTGGCCATGTACCGCCGCGACGATTACGCGCGCTCGGGCCTGCCCATGCTGCCCGTCACGCACGGCTTGAAGTTCACGCAATTCCACGTCTGGCTGTATTCGATCGCGCTGGCCGCCACCACCTTGCTGCCGTACGCCGTGCGCATGAGCGGCCTGATCTACCTGGCTTCGGCCGTGGTGCTCAACGCCGGCTTCCTGTATTACGCGTGGAAAATGTACCGCCACTACACGGACTTGATCGCGCGCAAGGCGTTTACGTTTTCCATCATCTACCTGGCCTTGCTGTTCGCGGCCTTGCTGGTCGACCACTACATTCCTATCGGCACATGAAAAAATACCTGACACTGTTGTTGGCGGCCGCGCTGGTCGCCGTCCTGGCCGGCTGCGGCAAGCCAGCGGCGACCAAGCTGGCATTCAAGAACACGGACGTGACGGGCCTCGGCTACGCGCGCGAGTTCGCGCTGACGGACCACACTGGCCACCCGCGCACCCTGGCCGACTACAAGGGCAAGCTGGTGCTGGTGTTCTTCGGCTATACGCAATGCCCGGACGTATGCCCCACCACCATGGCCGACATGGCCCAGGTGATGCGGGAAATTGGGCCGCAGGCGGACCAGGTGCAAGTACTGTTCGTCACCGTCGACCCCGAGCGCGACACGCAAGCCTTGCTGGCCGAATATGTGCCGGCCTTCGACAAGCGCTTCGTCGGCCTGTATGGCGACGCGGCCGCGACGGCCAAGGTGGCCAAGGAATTCAAGGTGTATTACGCCAAGGTCGAGGGCGAGACGGACAGCAGCTACACGGTCGACCACACGGCCGGCACCTATGTGTTCGACCGCGAAGGCAAGATCCGCCTGTTCGTGCGCCACGGCGAAAAGCCTGCCGCCATCGCGCACGATCTTAAACTTCTGCTATCCTGACCCGGTCGCGCCGCTAGGCGCCATCTTCAGGACATGCAGTACATGGACAAACGTTTCGAGCCCCACGCCCGCCTGGCAGCCATCATCTTCCTGTTGATCGGCTGCTTTTTCGTCTTGCGGCCCTTCCTGGCCGCCATGCTGTTTGCCGCCTGCGTGGGCATTTCCAGCTGGCCTTTGTACCTGCTGCTGCTCGAACGCCTGAAAGGCAGGCGCAACTGGGCGGCCGCCATCATGACCTTGTCGCTGCTGCTCGTCATCGTGCTGCCGCTGGCCCTCGTCACCTATAACCTGGCCGATAACGTGTCGCGCATCTATGAACAGTTGCGCGCCGCGCTGGAAACGGGCAGCGTGCATCCGCCGGCCTGGCTAGCCAGCATTCCCGTGGTGGGCGAAACCATCGCCGGCTACGTGGATCGCCTGCTCGCTGACCGTGAGGAATTACTCAATTTAGGCAAGACGATGCTGGAACCGGCGCGCCATTTCCTCGCTTCCGGCGGCATCCTGCTGGGCACGGGCCTGGCGCAGACCAGCCTGGCCGTCTTCGTCAGCTTCTTCCTCTACCGCGACGGAGAGCAGCTGAGCCGCGCTCTGATGACGGGCGCCGGCCGCATCATCGGCGACAGCGCGCCCGGTGTGGGCCTGACCATCAGCCGCACCGTGCGCGGCGTCATGTATGGCTTGTTGGGCACGGCGCTGGCGCAGGCGCTGGTGGCCGTGGTGGGTTTTTTGATCGCCGGCGTGCCGGCCGTGGCCCTCTTGGGTGTGGCCACCTTCATCTTTTCGCTGATCCCCGTCGGCCCGCCCTTGATCTGGGGCGGCGCCGCCATCTGGCTGTTCAATGACGGCCAGACGGGCTGGGGCATCTTCATGCTGGTGTGGGGCGGATTGCTGATCAGCGGCGTGGATAACGTCGTGAAACCCATGCTGATCAGCCGCGGCAGCAGCCTGCCGTTTTTGCTGGTGCTGCTCGGCGTGCTGGGCGGCGTGCTGGCCTTCGGCTTCGTCGGCATCTTTATCGGGCCGACCCTGCTGGCAGTGCTGTACAGCTTGCTGCAAACATGGACGGTGGGCGAGACCACCGTGCCGCAGGGCAAAGATACCCTGACGAGCAAGAAGTAATTAATCTCTTAAATCCGCATCCAGGTCGCGCTCCTGCTTCGGGATCACTTTGATCAGCACGATGCGGGGCCCGTTCATCTTCTTGACGACGATGTCGAAGTCGACAAAAGTGATGCGCTGGCCCTGCTTCGGAATGTCACCGAGCTTGACCATGATCAAGCCGCCCACCGATTCCACGTCGTCCAGTCCCAGTTCCTCGTTTTCGATATCGATGCCGAGGATGCGTTCGAGCGAGAAGATGGGCAGGCTGGCCTTGCCGATCAGGGTGCCGTCGCTCTGCTTGAGCCAGTCGTTCTCATTGCGGCGGAATTCGTCGCGGATTTCGCCGACCATGGCGCCGAGCAAGTTATCCAGGGTGATGAAACCCAGCGGGCGTTTGCCTTTTTCGCCGATCAGGGCGAAGTGCGGGGCGCCGTCGCGGAAGCGGCGGAACAGTTCCAGTGCCGGCGTGCGCGCGGAAATGATGTCCACGGGACGCAGGAACGGCGTGAGCGAGGTGATCGGCTTGCCCGCCTGCTGGGCAAAGAACAGATCCTTGAGGTGCACGACACCGAGCACGTCGTCTTCATTCGTGTCGAAATACGGGTAGCGGCTGAAGCGGTTGCGCAGCACCGTGTCGAGGTTTTCTTCCAGGGTGTTCGACGCGTGCAGGGCGATCACTTCATTGATCGGGCGCATCAGGTCCGACACCGTCATCTGTTCGAAATCGAGCGACTGCGCCAGGATGTTGCGCTCGTCGCGCGTAAACTTTTCGCCGGGCTGGCTGGTGCGCAGGATCAGTTTCAGTTCTTCGGACGAGTAATGGGCGTCGTGGCCGCCCTTGCCGGACAGGCCCGCCAGGCGCAGCACCCAGTTGGCGCTGGCGTTGAGCAGGTAGATGGCCGGATACATGGTCCAGTAAAAGCCGTACAGGGGAATCGCGCTCCACAGGCCGACGGCTTCCGGGTTGCGGATGGCCATCGATTTGGGCGCCAGTTCGCCCACGACGATGTGCAGGAAGGAAATCACGCTGAAAGCGACGACGAAGGAGACGCCATGGATCAGCTCTTGCGACGTGACGCCGATGGCGCCGAACAGCGGCTCGAGCAGGCCGGCGAACGCCGGTTCGCCGACCCAGCCCAGGCCCAGCGACGCCAGGGTGATGCCCAGCTGGCAGGCGGACAGATAGGCGTCCAGCTGGCCATGCACCTTGGCCAGGATGCGGCCCCGCAGTCCCTGCGTCTTGGCGATGGCGCGGATGCGCGTGCGCCGCAATGTGACGATGCCAAACTCGGCGGCAACAAAAAAACCGTTCAGCGCGACCAGGAAGAGGGCGAGCAGGACTAGCAAGACATTGTGCATGGGGGCGCTGAAGATGGGCTGGTAAAACGTCATCTTAAACGACGAAGGGCGCAGTATCCTAATTTCCGGCGAATCGGCCCTGCGGTTTTACACGATGCTGCGGCGTGCGGCGTCGACCAGCGGCGCGGCGCCCTGGTCGCCCAGCGTCTGCAACAAGTCCTCGAAGTCGTGCGCGCGGCCATGCGCCAGCTCGGCAGCGCTGAGGCCGATAATCTGCAGGAAGGCAAATTTTCCCGAGACCAGTGCATATTCTTCGGGGTAATGTTCGCTGGGCACCATGATGATGGCGCTCAGCGCGGACTGCTGGCCATCGATGGGGCCGCCAACGGACATGCGGTCCCAGGCGTCCAGCGGTTCCTGGTCACCGAAGCGGCCAGCCGCCAGCAGCATCTGATACGCGGCGAACCTGCGCACCAGCGCCAGCGCCCATGGCGACTGCTGCGGGCATTCCAGCAGCAGTTCGCGGCCCAGTCCCGTCCACTCTTCCTCCGCATCGGGTTCGTCGTCCCATGGATTGGACAGGCCCGACGACACGTAGACCCAGTGCGGCCGCGCGGGTGTCGGCGGGCATTCGAACACGCCGATATGCAGCCAGCGCGGGTCGACTTGCGTACAGTTGAACATCTGTTCGAACAGCGACAGGTCGAGCGGGTAGATGCCCGGTCCCAAGTCCCCGAACAGGGCTGTGTAGAGCGTTTCTTCGCGCTGGGTCCAGGCTGCTTCCAGAAGGCTGGTTGCGGCGCCGTCATTGCTAATGTTGGTCATGTCGGTTTACTGAAATGGATGAGCATTTGAGTATAAAACATGCAACTTTATGACGGCGTACGGTTCAATCGGCTGATGCGCGTGCCTCAGGCGGTTACCTTGGCGGGGGCCGCTTGCGGCCCGCCGCGCATGGCAAAGACCATGACGGCAGAGACGATGGCCGGGATGGCGACGACGAGGAAAATCGTGCTGTTGGGCCAGTTCAGGCGGATCAGCTCGCCACCGAGCACGGGGCCGATGATGGAGCCGATGCGCCCGATGCCCAGGCTCCAGCCGATGCCCGTCGAGCGCAGGGTGGTCGGATAGTAGCTGGCCGCCAGGGCGTTGACGGCAGGCTGGCCGCCCACCACGCAAAAGCCGGCGATGAAAATCGTGATGAACAGGAAGGCCAGCGACACGTCCGGACGGCCGATCAGGGCAATGGCCACGGCGGCGACCAGGAAACACGGCAGCAGGATGCGGCGGAAGCTCGAGCGGTCGATCAGCTGGCCCATGACCAAGGTGCCGATGGTGCCGCCCACTTGCAGTGCCGTGCCGGCCAGCACGGCGTTGGCCGTCGACAGGCCCGCTTCCTTGGCGATGGTCGGCAGCCAGTTCGACAGGAAATACAGGTTCAGCAAGTTCATGAAGTTGATGACCCACAGCAATATCGTCATCTTGGCGCGGCCGCCCGTAAACAATTGCAGCACGGGCGCGCCCTTGTGCTCCTTCTCATGCACGAGGTATTGCGTGTCGGCCGTGATGGTCACCGTCGGGTCGATGCGTTTGAGCCACTTGGCGACCTTGTCCAGCTTGCGTTTCTTGAGCACGAGGAATTGCATCGATTCCGGCAGCAGGAAGAACATCAGCACGCCGATGACGAGCGGCACCACGCCGCCCACGTAAAACACGGATTGCCAGCCGAAGGCGGGAATCAGCGCGGCGGACAGATAGCCGCCCAGCACGGCGCCCAGGGTAAAACCGCACGAGACCAGCATCATCAGCGTGACTTTCTTGCGCAGGGGGCTGTATTCGCCGGCCAGCGCCATGGCGTTCGGCATCACGGCGCCCAGGCCCAGTCCCGTGATGAAGCGGATCAGCTGCAATTGCTCGATGGTCGTTGCCAGCGGCGTGACCAGCATGCACAGCGAAAAGAAGATGGTCGAGCCGATCAGCACAGGACGGCGGCCGAATTTGTCGGCCGTGATGCTGAAGACGAGCGAGCCGACCAGCATGCCCAGCAAGCCCGCGCCAAACACGGGGCCCAGGTTGGCCTTGCTGACATGCCAGTCGGCAATGATGGCCGGGGCCACATAGCCCATCGCCTGCACGTCGAAGCCATCCATGATGACGCATAGCCCGCACAGGATCAGCATGCCGATCTGGAAGGAGCCGATCTTGTTGTTATTGATGAGATCGGGAATATCGATCGTCTTGCCTGCCGTGGACATGGTGCCGCTCCTGTTTTTTATGGTGATCGCGCCCTTCCAGCGAGGGATGGGCGCGTGTTTGTCTCAGGCTTTATTACAATCGCTTTTGATTGATTATTCAAACGTTATTTTCGAATGGATTTATCAGGTTTCCTTGTGAATCTTCGTGGTGCCCTGGATGGCCGCCAGGATCACGTCGAGCGCCGGGTGCATGATCTTGCGCTCGTTCGAGATGACGTAAAACTGTTCGCGCAGGGATGAGGCGTCGCCGACCAGCACGGCGCCGAATTGCTCTTCGATATCGGCCGCCAGGCTGGCGGACGCGAAGAACAGGCCCAGGCCCTTGCGGCCAAACGCATTGAGCATGGCGTTGTCCTCGAATTCGCCGACCACGTCGGGACGCACGCCCTGCTGCACCATCCATTCGTCGATGCGCCCGCGCAAGGCGTTATTGCGCGCCGGCAGCAGGAACGGCGCGCCGTGCAGGCTGTGCGGGAAATTGTCGCGGTATTGTTCGGCCAGCGCGGGGATACCGAACAGCTTCATGGCGCTCTCGCCCCACAGATGGCTGGACACGCGCAGGCTGGCGCCGGCCGGCACGGCGCGGTCCGTCAGCACCAGGTCCAGCTTGTGCAGGGCAAGGTCGGCCAGCAGGGATTCGAATTCGTCTTCCAGGCACACGAGCTTGATGGGCTGGTCCAGGCTGCGCGTGGCGTCGAGCATGCGGTACGCCATCAGTTTCGGCAGCGAATCGGAAATGCCCACCGTCAGGCGCATCTTTTCCGCGTCCGCGTCGGCCAGCGCGTCCTGCATCTGCTCGCCCAGCAGGAAAATCTGGTCCGCATAGCCGAGCGCCAGGCGGCCCGCTTCCGTCGGCACCAAGCGCCGTCCCTGCGGCTGCAGCAGGGATTTGCCCAGTTCCTTTTCCAGCAGGGCCAGCTGCGTGCTGATGGTTTGCACGGCCAGTCCCAGCCGTTCAGCCGCGCGCGTCACGCCGCCTTCCTTGGCGACCACCCAGAAGAAGTACAAATGGCGGTAATTGAAGCCCGTGGTTTTCATCGCTGCATCCTCTATCTTCTGTTTTTACGAAGTAATACTTCCATTATCTTCTATTTTTAAATGTGTCACACGTCCCTATACTACGTTCCATTGAATTTGGATAAAGGGAACTATCGATGAAACATTTCAGAGTGTCATTTCTAGTGACATTTATCTGCCTGGGCATTTCCGCCTGGTGGGGTTACACGCACGGTGGCGTGCAGACGATGCTGGCGGCGCTCGGTATCGCGGTGATCCTGGGCGTGATGGAAGTCTCGCTGTCGTTCGACAACGCGGTGGTCAACGCTTCGGTGCTGAAGAACTGGGACAAGTTCTGGCAGGGCCTGTTCCTGGGCGTCGGCATCATCATCGCCGTCTTCGGCATGCGTTTGCTGTTCCCGCTGGTCATCGTGGCGCAAGCGGCGGACCTGGGCTTGATGGAAGTCTGGAATCTGGCACTGAGCAATCCTGAACAGTACTCGATGCACCTGACGAATCACCATGCGGAAGTGGCGGCTTTCGGCGGCATCTTCCTGCTGCTGGTCTTCCTGAACTTCCTGCTGGACGACGAAAAAGAAACGCACTGGCTGGGCCGTATTGAAGAAAAACTGGGCGCGCTGGGCAAGGTATCGTCGATTTCCGTGATGATCGCGCTGGGCACCCTGATGGCCAGCCTGTCGATGATCGAAGAAGGCCAGAAACTGGTGGTCCTGACGGCCGGCCTGTGGGGTATCCTGACCTACGTGGGTGTCGACGTGATCAGCGGCTTGCTGGAAGGCGATAACGGCGACGGCAACATGGGCGACATCGTCAAGCGCGGCGGTATTGGCGGCTTCCTGTATCTGGAAGTGCTCGACGCTTCGTTCAGCTTTGACGGCGTGATCGGCGCGTTTGCCATCACCAAGGATGTCGTGATCATCATGCTGGGCCTGGCTATCGGCGCGATGTTCGTGCGTTCGATGACGGTGTTCCTGGTGCGCAAGGGTACGCTCGACGAGTTTGTTTATCTGGAGCACGGCGCGCACTATGCGATCGGTATCCTGGCCGTGATCATGTTGGTCAGCATGAAGTTCCACATTCCCGAGATCTTCACGGGTCTGATCGGCGTGGCTTTCATTCTCGCCTCGCTGTGGTCGTCGATCCGTTACAAGCGACGCATGGCCTTGCTGGAAGGCACGGAAGATAAACAGCCTGAGCTGGAAGCAGCAGCCAAGGCGTAAGAGATACGCGGCAAACGCCACACCCGTTTGCCAGCGTGATGCAGCAAGCGCCGCCGCCGGCCTGGGGAGTCGGGCCGGTGGAGGGCGCCAGGTGTTTTGCAAGTTAATTATTCGCTGGACTTTTATTTCACATAGGAGAAATACATCATGGCAATCAGTCTGCAAAAAGGCGGCAACGTCAACCTGAGCAAAGAAGCTCCTGGCATCTCGAAGATGATCATCGGCCTGGGCTGGGATGCCCGCGCCACCGATGGCGCCGCGTTCGACATCGACGGTTCCGTATTCCTGTTGAAGGCCGATGGCAAGGTACGCGCCGACGTCGACATGATTTTCTACAACAACCTGAAATCGAGCGACGGTTCCGTCACTCACTCGGGCGACAACACCACGGGCGCTGGCGATGGCGATGATGAAACCGTCATGGTCGACCTGGCCACGGTGCCAGCCGAGATCGACAAGATCGCCGTCTGCGTCACGATTCACGATGCCGAAGCGCGCAAGCAAAACTTTGGTATGGTATCGAAAGCATACGTACGCTGCGTGAACGCCAACGGCAACACGGAAATCGCCCGCTTCGACCTGTCGGAAGACGGCTCGGCCGAAACGGCGATGGTCTTCGGCGAAATCTACCGCAATGGCGCCGATTGGAAATTCAAGGCCATCGGCCAAGGCTACAAAGGCGGTCTGGGCCCACTGGCGGCCTCTTTCGGCGTCGGCGTATAAGGTCGCCRCATTAACGGCGGTTCATTATGTGGACCGTCTCCATCATTGCCTAGTTGAGGAAGGAACAGTCATGCCAGTTTTTAGTATTACCGGGGACGTCGACCCGTTCCTGCATGTGTCGCTTGCCAAGGGCGAGAAGATTTATTGCGAATCCAATGCGATGGTGATGATGGAAACCAATCTTGAGCTGAAAGGCAAGATGACTGGCGGCATAGGCGCCGCGCTGATGCGCACCTTTGCCAACGGGGAATCGTTCTTTCAGCAGCATATCGAAGCCATGCGGGGCGACGGCGACTGTCTGTTGTCGCCGACTCTGCCTGGCGCGATGCGGGTGCTCGAGGTGGGCGCCCAGCAATACATGATCAGCGACGGCGCCTTCGTGGCGGCCAGTTCTGGCGTGGAATTGAAGGTGCGCACGCAGAGCCTTGGCAACGCGCTGTTTGCCCAGAGCGGTGGTTTTTTCATTACCGAGACGGCAGGCAGCGGCCAGTTGGCGGTGTCCGGTTTTGGCGCGATGTCGATACTGGAAGTGACGCCTGGCAAGGACGTGGTGATCGATAACTCGCACGTCGTGTGCTGGGACAACCGCCTGCAATACGAAATTTCCATGACGACCGGCAGCAGCGGCGGCTTTCTGGGCAATTTGATCAACAGCCAGACCAGCGGCGAGGGCATGGTATTGAAGTTTTCAGGCACGGGAAAAATCCTCGTGTGCTCGCGCAACCGCGCGGCCTTCCTCGCCTGGACCCAAAGCAAGCCGGCGTAACTCATATTGCATGTAACCAACCTAACAGGAGCTATGCGTATGTCTGTCAATTTGAGCAAAGGCCAGAAGATTTCTCTGGACAAAGAAGCTGGTACCACCCTGACCCGTATCACCATGGGCCTGGGCTGGGATGCGGCCAAGACCAAGGGTTTCCTCGGTTTCGGTTCGAAGACGGAAGCCGTCGACCTGGACGCGTCGTGCGTCATGTTCGATGAAAACAAGAGCACGTCCGACATCGTCTGGTTCCGCCAGCTGAAAAGCAAGGACGGCAGCATTGTCCACACGGGCGACAACCGTACGGGCGCGGGCGATGGCGACGACGAACAGATCAATGTCGATCTGTCGAAAGTCCCGGCACACGTGAAAAGCCTGGTCTTCACCGTCAACAGCTTTACTGGCCAGAACTTCTCGCAGGTGGAAAACGCCTATTGCCGCATCTTGAATGCCAGCAATAACCAGGAAGTCGCGCGTTTCAACCTGTCTGTGCAAGGTACCCACACGGCACAGATCATGGCCAAGCTGTACCGCCATAACGGCGAATGGAAGATGCACGCCATCGGCGAAAACGGCAACGGTCGCACCTTTGACGACTTGATGCCGCAAATTACCGTGCATCTATAAGGAGCAGTACGCAGCGGGCGGGGGACGGACCGGATACCGGCCCTTGTCCGCTGCTCTATATTTAAGGAGAGTATGTCGTGATGCGATTGCTGATAGCCTTGCTACTTCCGTGTCTCACGTTTTTCATGCTGGGGCGCCCGCTGGCCGGTGCCGCCGCCTTGATCTTGCAGTGCACTGTGATCGGCTGGGTGCCGGCGGCCCTGTGGGCCCTGTACACGGTGAACCAGCATAAATCGGAGCAGGAACTGGAAGGTGCGTTAAGCCGCAGCTACATGCGCAGGCGTAGTCGGTTGATTTAAATCAGCCGGGCGCTTGGAATCCTTGCGCTAAAGCCCGCACGAGCGATCGTGCGGGCTTTTTCGTGCGCGCTCACTTCTTGCAGCGTATCGGCACGTTCACGGAATTGCCGTCCGAACTCAGGTTGCGGTACTGCAAATCTTCGCTTTCGATGGCAAAGCGGGGCACGGCGTGCACATAGCGCTGCTTGCAGACGGTATCGTCATTGATCAGCTGGCCCGCCAGCATGTAGTCGCACAGGGCGAAGCGCGATTCCTCGTCGTCGAGGATCAGCACGCGCGCGGCGCTGTACAGGGCCGATTGCAATACTTCCGGGCTGCAATTTTCCGGGCCCGTCAGCTTCAGATGGGTTTTCGTTTGCGTAGCCAGGCGTTGCAGCTTGACGAGGGCGGCGCGCTCTTCCTTGCGGGCACTGTCGACTTGCGCATCGCCGCTGGCCAGGCGCAGCGCCAGCGAGGCGATCTGGTCGATGGAAATATGCCAGGCAAAGCCTTCCAGCCGCGTGCGGATCTGGCCCGGCAAGGGATCGGCCGCATCGACTTCGCAGCGGTACTGGCCCAGATGGGGACGGCACAGCACGGGGATGGCAAAGGCCGAGGTACGCTTGCCCTTGACGAATTTCTGGCTCAGATCGCCAAAGTTTTCATGCGTGATGGTATCGAAGCGGGCTTGCCCAAAACCCATCTTGACGAGGTTTTCCTTGCGCTGGCGCGAAAACAGGGCGTCGACGGCGTCGTAGATATTCTTGTTGAAAATGCGGTCCAGCGGCTGGCGCTCGTCCGACATTTTTTCGAAGACGGCGCTGGAATTGGGCGCGTTGGCATCGATGGAAATGAGGATGAAGGGCTTGCTGTTCAGGCGCGGCGGCACGACGGCCATGTCGTTGCCGTACAGCTGCGTCAGTGCCACATCCCACAGGGTTTCCACGCCCAGGTTGTCGGCCGCGCCGCCATCGAACAGGTGCACGTACGACGGCGATTCGCGCGACTCGGAACCGAGTTCCGGCACGAAGGTGTTTTTCGGGCGGAAACGCTCGAAAGTGACGGAATCGAACACGCCGGGAAAGGCGGCCGAGGTGGCCACGGCCGTGGCCAGGCGGATATCCTGGATCGGCGAATGCAGGGTGCCGTAAAAATACTCATAAGAAAACACTACGCGCTTGCCGCCATCGGTGGCGTCCGTCGCGTTGGCCAGGAAGATGGGGCCGTCGTGCGGCAAGTCCTGATAGGTTTTCTGGTCGTACAGCACATCGTCCAACACGTCGGACAGGAACGAGGTACGCGTCTTGTTCGTCAACAACATCGTCGTCAGGTTGGCCGGTTTCAAAATGGTCTGGCCGAAGAAATCCGTTTTCAGTTTGCTGCGCAACAAAGGCCAATCCGTCTGCTTGCCATGCAGCGCATAGTAGCCGCCCGCGATGGCGCCGCCCGACACGCCGGAGATGGCTGAAGCGCCGCTGACGAGGCCGAACTGTTCCAGCTGCTCCAGCGAGGCGGCCGAGAAATTGGCTGCGCGGCTGCCCCCGCCGGACAGCGCGATGCCGATGAAGTGGTCGTTGGGCATGGGATTCTGGATGCGCGCCTTGGGCGCGTCGATGCGCAGGCGCGGAGCTTCCTGCACGGTGAACATGCGGTTTTCGACGCCGCTGTTGGGGCGCAGGGCGAGTACCGTGCAGCCGCTCAGCAGCGCAACGAGGATACATGGTGCAAACAAGCGTGGATTCATGCGTGATCTGTGCGTAGTCATTGGTTGGGATACGGACGGAAATCGTGTGCGATTCTAGCAAACTTGTCTGTGCCTGTATCTATCCTTGCAACTGGTACGCGAGGAGGGCCGCGTTGTAACCGGCATGCACCAGCATGGGCGCCAGCAGCGCGCCGCTGCGCTCGTAGGCGATGCCCGTGCACAGGCCCAGTACGAAGGCGGGCAGCATGGCGGCGGGTGGATGCATGACGGCAAACAGCGCGGCGTCGATAGTGATTGCCTGCCAGGCCGGCAGCGAGCGGCGCAAGCCGCCCTGCAGCAAGCCGCGGAAGATGAATTCCTCGCACAGGGGCGCGGCCAGCACGCCCAGGGCCAGCAGCCACAGCCAGTGCCCACCGATATGCATCGGTGGAAACGATGCAGGCCGCAACAGGGCCGCGTAGCCGATGCCGAACAGCGCCGCGGCACAGGCGCCAACGACTCCCCAGCGCCACGGCTGGCGGCCCTGTGCGATGCGCGGCACGCCGGCCGTCCCGGCGCGCCAATACACGAGGCGCAGCAGCACATACGTGAGCGCGCCGGCGCCGCCGAAGGCGATGGCCACTTGCGCCAGCGGCTCGGCCACCTTGCCCTTAAGCAGGAGCAAGGCCAGGGTTTGCAGGGTGAAGAACAGCATGGCGGCGATCAGGCCGTCCGACGCGGAAACTCTGGCTGGCGGCGAGGCGGCCGGATCGAGCAGGTAGGGTATTTCATCGCGCGCTTTTTGCCACAGGGCCACAGCCAGTGCCGCCGTCAGCACGACGAAGGCCAGCTGCTGCGCCAGGCTGCCGGCCGCCAGCGCGGCAATGTACAGGCCGGTGAGCAGCAAATACAGATATGTGTAAGTGGGGCGCACCTTGGCCGTGGTTTCCGTGGCCAGCGGATCGCTGGCAAACACGCCCAGCGCCACGGCGATCATCGAGTATAAAGGGATGCCGGCCAGGGCCAGCAGCATCAGGCCCGCCGTCTGCCATGACCAGGCGGGCAGCCAGGCCAGCGCCGCGCCGAACAGGATCAATGGATACAGCAGGGCCAGCGCGGCCCATAGCTGAGCCTTTTGCCGCAGCGCCTGCTCGACGGAGACGGGAAACGTGTACAGCAGCCACAGCGCGCCGCCTTCCTTGTTGATGGTCTGGAAGGCCGACATCAGCAGCACATAGGTGCCGAGAAAAAAGCCCGTTGAGGCCAGCAGGACGGGATTGTCCAGCAGCGCATGCAGGTCGCGCGCCTGGCCCGTAAACAGGGCCTGGCCGCCGAGGATCAGCAAGGGCATCAGCAGGGTCTGCACGAGAAAATTGCGGTCGCGCAAAAGCAACGTCAGTTCGCGCCGCTGGATCGCCGTGCCGATGCGCGGGCGCCACCGGTGTGTGGGCAATGGCGCCGCTGCCGGCTTGCGGCTGCCTTCGCGTTGTCCCTCGCCCACGACGCCGTGGCGCAACTGGCGGCGCAGGAGGGCCATGCCCAGCAACATCAGACACAGCGTTTGCGCCAGCAGCAGAGCGGCGGGCAGCAAGGCGGCCATACCCTCGGCATTGAGCAGGCGCAACAGCAGGCCCGGCGGCGTCCAGCTGCTCCAGGCGGGCATGGCGGCCGCCCACGCGTAGGCGAAGCCGCCCGTGCCCATGCCGAACGACATGCCCATATACATGGGCAACAGGCCCGCCAGAGAAATTACCGCCTGCAGATTGCCCAGCTGCGGGAGGCTGAGCGACAGGCGCAAACCCGTGTCGACCAAGGTGCGCAACATGGCGGCCAGGGCCAGCAGGACGAGGCTGGCGAGCAGGCCGGACAAAGGGGACATCCAGCCCTGGCCCGAATACCAGGCGATCACGGTCGTGCTGGGCCACAGGGCCAGCAAGCCCGTCGGATTGACGAGCGTGCGTTCGAGCACGCGCGCCCACAGCAAGGTGCTTTTCTCGACGGGCAGGGTGACCAGCCATTCCAGATCCCAGTCCGGCTTCGACAGTTCGCCCATGCCCAGCGGCAGCAGGACGCTGACCAGCCACAGCAGCGCCAACTGCAGGGTCAGCCCGCCGATCAGCGCCGCGCTGAAGGGGTGGCCGATCAATTGCGCGATGACGGGATCGAGCAGGGGCTCGCCCGTGTACAGGCTGCCCGTGGCCTGGCAGGCGGCGACCTGGTCCAGCAGGCAATGCATGTTCAGTACGCTATGGCGGGCGATGCTGCCGAAGGAAAACAGCATGGGCACGAGCAGCAATGCGCCGAGCAGCCAGCGTCCGCCACGCTTGCCCGGCGTGGCGGGGCGGCTTTTGCTGTTTTTCTTGAAGGAAAAGCCCTTGCCGCTGACGTTGAGCAGGCGCTGCAGGCGCAAGCGGGTCAGCAGCCAGACGGCACGCCAGGTGGTAGGCGGAGCGGGCGTCACGCAGAGGCCGCTTCGTCGGTCAGTTGCAGGAAGAGCTCTTCCAGGCTGCCATCGCTGGACAGCTGCTGGCGGATATCGTCGAGGCTACCCGTGGCGACCAGGGCACCTCTGCGAATGATGGCAACGCGGCTGCACAGCTTTTGCGCCATATCGAGCAAATGCGTGGAAACGAAGATCGTGGTGCCGGCGGCGGCGCGGCACAGCAAGCGTTCCTGTACGTCGCGCGAAGCACGCGGGTCGAGGCCGTTGATCGGTTCATCGAGGATCAGCACGGCCGGATCGTGTATCAGCGCGCAGGCCAGGCCCAGTTTTTTCTTCATGCCCAGCGAGTAATTGACGGCGAAATCCTCGCTCGCTTCATCGAGTCCGAATTCCGTCAGCAGGCGCGCGGCGCGGGCGGCCGCTTCCGTGCGTGAAAAACCATGCATTTCGGCCACGAATTGCAGGATTTCGCGGCCCCGCAAATAATCGTAAAAGATGGGGTTGTCGGGCAGGTAGCCCACCTTGCGCTTGACGGCGGCGCCGTCGCGGTGGCAATCGAGGCCATCGACCAGTACGCGCCCGCTGCTGGGCACGAGGATGCCCATCAGCATGCGGATGGTGGTGGTCTTGCCTGCCCCATTCGGGCCCAGGAAACCGAAGACTTCTCCTTTGCCCACTTGCAAGGTCAGCGGCTTGACGGCCTCGAATGTGCCGTACTGTTTGGACAAGCCTTCGAAGGCAATCATCGTGCATCCCAAAAGAAGCGCTGCAGGATGATCGCAGCCGCGGCTCGCCAGCCGGCGTGATGCGCAGGGCGCGGCTGTCGAGTTCGCGCTCGGCCCAGCGCTGGCGCAGGGCCAGCTGCAGCAGGGCGGCTCCCAGCGCGCCGCCCAAGTGGGCGCGCCGTTCGCTCCAGTCCAGGCAGGCACAGGCGAAGCGGCGGCGCTGGCGCTGCAATTGCGGCACGTCGATGCCCAGGGCCGCCATGCCGGCCGCGCCCGCTTCCGACAGACGATATTCGCCGCCGTCGTCGAGCAGCCAGCCTTGCGCGTGCAGCTGGTCGTGCATGGCGACGGCGACGGTGCCGGCCATGTGGTCGTAGCAGGTGCGCGCATGGCGCAGGCGGTCCGGCGTGGATGGGGTAAACGGCGTTGCCGGCACGCCGGCCACCACCAGCAGCGCTTCGAGCGCCCGCGCCACCTCCGTGCTGGCCAGCCGATAATAGCGGTGCTTGCCCTGCGCCACCATCGACAGCAAGCCGTCGTCGCGCAAGCGGCTCAAATGGGCGCTGGCCGTCGAGGCGCCCACTTCGGCCAGCGTCGACAATTCCGTGGCTGTGCGCGCATGGCCATCGAGCAGGCTGCACAGCATGCGCGCGCGCACTGGTTCGGCGATGGCGCCGGCCAGTTGCGCCAGGCCCATGTCGGCCGAGGGAAGTTTGTCATCCATGGTTCGTTCGCTGGCGAAGTGTAGTGGTGGAAGGACCAGCATACTCGTGTCCCCACTTCACTGCAATGGAATGCGCATGCATCTCGCCGACCCCACCGACCCTTTTTCCGCCGTCACCCACGCGGCGCCGTATGACTACTATCGCCGCCTGGCGGACGGTCCGCCGCTGCGTTTCGATGCCTCACTCGATTGCTGGCTGGCGACGGGCGCGGCCGGCGTGCGCGCCGTGCTTGAGCATCCTGCTTGCCGCGTGCGCCCGCCGGGCCAGCCGGTGCAGGCGACTCTGGCAGGCACGCCGTGCGGCGCGATTTTTGCCGAACTGGTACGCATGAACGATGGCGAACGGCATGTCGTGCCGAAACAGGTGCTGGCGCGCGCGCTGGGCCAGGTGGACCTGGCGCGGCTGCAGCGGCAGGTCGCACATCTCGCTGGTGACCGCATTCCTGCCAGCGCGGCCCAGCTGAACGAAGCGATTTTTCAACTGCCCCTGTTCGCCATGGCCCAATTGCTGGGCTTTGCGCCAGCGCAATGGTCGGCGCTGGCCGCCTGGACGCGTGATTTCGTCGCCTGCCTGTCGCCGCTGAGTAATGGTGAACAGCTGGCTGGCGCGCAGGAAGCGGCCGATTCCCTGCTGCAAGGCTTTGGCCACTTGCTGCGCGAGGGCAACGCGAGGCCGGGCAGCTTGCTGGCCAGTATCGTGGCAGAGACCGATGCCATGGAGAGCGGCCTGCTGGCCAACCTCGTGGGCTTGCTGTCGCAGACCTGTGACGCGACCGCCGGCTTGCTGGGCAATGCCGTCGTGGCCTTGCGCACCCAGCCGGAGTTATTGCCGCAACTGCGTGCGTCGCCGGAGCGTTGGCCAGCCATGCTGCGCGAAGTCAGCCGGCATGATCCCTCGATCCACAACACGCGCCGCTACACGGCGGACGTTGTGGAATGCGATGGCGTGCGCGTACCCGTTGGGCAGATGATCGTCGTCGTGCTGGCCAGCGCCGGCCATGCGGCGTTGGGCTTTGGCCATGGGCGCCACGTCTGCCCGGGCCAGTCCATCGCGCACGCTATCGCCGCAGCTTGTTTGCAGGCGTGGACCGACAGGCTGGAAGACATGCCGCTGGCGTGGGCATACAAGCCGTCGCTGAACGCCCGCATCCCTGTTTACAGCATAGGAGCCAGCGCATGATCGCCGTGATTTTTGAAGTCTGGCCCAGTGCAGAAGGGCGCCAGCAGTATCTGGATCTGGCCGCCGCGCTGCGGCCCTTGCTCGATGAAGTCGATGGTTTCATTTCCATCGAGCGTTTCAGCAGCCTCAGCGATCCAGGAAAGTTGCTATCGCTGTCGTTCTTTCGCGACGAGGCGGCGCTGGCGCAGTGGCGGCAGCTGGAAGCGCACCGCGCGGCGCAATCGGCTGGCCGGCACGGCGTGTTTGACGATTACCGCTTGCGCATCGCCGCCGTCGTGCGCGATTACGGCATGCTGGAGCGGCAACAGGCGCCGACCGACAGCCGCCAGCGCCACGATGCCTAGCGCTTAGCGGGGTAGCGCGCCCTGCGTGATCTTGACCTTGACCCGGTAGTTCGGTTGTTCCGCGTTCAGGGCGGGCGGCGTGGCCGGATCGACGTCGAGCAAAGTGAACGTCAGGTGGTTCACGGTGACGGAACTGGAAGCGCCCGGCATGGAATCGGACAAGACGATGTCGGTGGTGCCTGCACTATTGAGCAAACTGAAACTGTAGCTGACGTAGCCTTTCCATACGCACACGGCGCCTTTGCGGCAGCGGCTGTCGTTGACGCGCTCGAGTTTCAGGGTATCGGTGGCCGTGATGGCGACCTGTTCGCCCGGCGACAGCACGTGGGTGACGCTGCGCGGCGTGTTTTCCGCGTCGCCGGCGCTGCCGGCCGCGCCGCAGCCGGCCAGCACGGCCAGGCAAGCGAAGAACAGGGGAAGCAGCACGGTACGATAAGAGCGGGTCAGGTAATGCATGTTTTTCCTTTCAGGTAGAGCGTCCCGGGCGTGCCTGTGCACGCGTGGGATAAAATGATAATAACAAAATGATATTTTTCTGGCGCACTATTGGCGTGCTGCCGATGAATTGACGCGCCGGCCACGCGGCGCGCCGATTACTGCGTAAAATGGCTGTTTTGAAAATCAGGAAACAACCATGAAAAAAACCGACCTGGCCAAAAGCGATGCCAAGAAACTGATGGGAAAGATGAATGTTCCCGGCGCCGGTGCATTCGGTAAGGAAGCGGTGGTCGTCGACCGCCGCGAGCAGCGCAAGCGCGACCAGGCCCTGGGCCTGGTGCCATTCGCCGTCAAGTTGAACAGCGATCTGGTCTTGCAATTGCAGACCCTGGCCAAGGAGCGCGGCGCGGATCTGAATGAGTTGGTCGCCGAGCTGATCACCAAGGGCTTGGCTGCAGCGTAATGGGCTGCAATATTTATCTGTTGATAAATATCAATTTATGAAATCAAAAGGCGCCTTGCGGCGCCTTTTGCATTGCGGCATTGCTTGCGATTACACCCAGGCGGCCAGGGCGCCCTTCATTTTTTTCAGTGCCGCCACTTCGATCTGGCGGATGCGTTCGGCCGACACGCCGAACTCTTCTGCCAGTGCGTGCAGGGTAGCGCCCGAACCGTCGTCGTTGGCCAGCCAGCGCGCTTCGATGATGCGGCGCGAACGGGCGTCCAGCTTGCTCAAGGCCGTTTCCAGGCCTTCCGATTGCAGGCGCGTCACTTGTTCCGCTTCCAGCACCTTGGTCGGCTCGCTTTGCTCCGACGACAGGTAGGCGATCGGCGAAAACTTGTCGTCTTCATCGTCGGTCGGCGATTCCAGCGCGATGTCGCGGCCGCTCAAGCGCGTTTCCATCTCGATCACTTCTTCTCGCTTCACGTCGAGCAGCTTGGCCAGCGCATCGATCTGCTTCGGCGTCATCGCGTCCAGGCCTGTCTTGTGGCTGCGCAGGTTGAAGAACAGCTTGCGCTGTGCCTTCGTCGTCGCGACCTTGACCAGGCGCCAGTTTTTCAGGATGTACTCATGCATCTCGGCTTTCACCCAGTGCATGGCGTACGACACCAGGCGCACGCCCTGGTCCGGATCGAAACGTTTCACCGCTTTCATCAAGCCGATGTTGCCTTCCTGAATCAGGTCGGCATGCGGCAAGCCATAGCCCAGATAGCCGCGGGCAATCGAGACCACCAGGCGCAGGTGCGACAGCACCAGCTCTTGCGCGGCGGCCAGGTCATTTTTTTCGCGCAGGCGTTTCGCCAGCGAAATTTCTTCGTCGTGGGTCAACATGGGCAGGCGGTTCACGGCCGAAATATAGGCGTCGATATTGCCCAGATTGCCAGTGAAACCGAGGCCCAGCGCATTACTTTTGGTCGGAACCAATGCGGACGTTGCGGACATCATAGTCATGTTTTCTCCCTCGTAGTCTTGCTTTGTTCCAGTTGGCCACGTCACGCGACGTGGTCCTCTTGTCTGTTCGTTTTTGCGTATTCGGTCTTGCACTTTGCAGAGCGCGGCACCATCTTCATCTGGCGTCCATGGCGCTTCTGCCTTTGGTATGTCCCTATATTAGCACTCTCTGCGTGAGAGTGCCAATCAGCACATTTAATCGTCCTGATAGCCTAAATGCTATGATGATTTAATGCTTGATATATATCTCAGAATAGCGCTTTGACAACGTAGTTAGTCTACGGCCTTTGGCTGAAGCGAGCCTTAAGAATACTTGCTTAATATCAAGATAACAGCAGGATGGGAGACGCATGGCGGCAGCGAAGGCGCCGCCATGGAAGTGACAATCAGTTCAGGCGTGCCAGGTGGCGCTGCACGCAGAGGAAGGCGCCGATCAGGCCCAGACCGGCGCTGACGGCCAGCAGGCCAGCCATCGGCAGTGGCGCCAGCGGCACCAGCTGGAATTCGGACGCATACAGGCGGGCAAATTCGGCAATCGCGGTATTCAGCGGTTGCAAGGCCAACGCCACGGCGCCCAAGGCCAGCGCGCCGGCACACAGGCCCAGCAGGGCGCCTGTGTAATAGAAGGGGCGGTGGATGAAGGTGTCCGTCGCGCCGATCAGTTTCGAGATGCTGATTTCATCGCGCTGCTGCATCACTTGCAGGCGGATGGTATTGAAGACCACGGCGATCACGGCCACGCCCAAGGTGATGGCCAGCAGCAGCAGCACCAGGCGCAGCACGCCCAGCAGGGCCGCCAGACGCTTGACCCAGGCCGAATCGACTTGCGCCGATTCCACGCCGGGCAAGTGGCGCAGCTGTTCCGCGACGGCATCGACATCCTGCGCTTCGCTGGCGCTGCTGAAGGCGTCGAGCTTCAGCACATAGCTGTCGGGCAAGGGATTGTCGCCCAGGGTGCTCAGCACATCGGCCAGGCCATTCTTGTTTTTCAGGGTGTCGAGCGCCTGTTCGCGCGGGATGAAGACGATCTTCGCCTTTTGCTCGCCCACGATCTTGCGCATGGCGCTGGCCAGGGCCACGGCTTGCTCGCGCGGCGTGTCGATCTTCAGGAAGACGCTGATTTCCGGGTCGACCGACATCTGTTCCGACATCGGGCGCACGTTGTCGAGCATGGTCAAGCCGGCGAACGGCAGCGACAGGGCGATGGCGACGACGAGCACGTTCAACAGGAAGCCGCCTGGCGACTTGCGCAAGTGAATCAGCGCCGAGCCCAGCGCGAAGCGGTGTTGACGGAACCAGCCTCTCATGGCTGTTCTCCCTGCGCGTCGTCCTGGTTGGGGGACGGTGCAAAATCGGGATCGGGCGGGGCGAAGACGGGCGCTTGCGTGGCCTTGTCGATGGCGACCAGCTGGCCGTTTTTCAGGTGGATCACGCGGGCGGCGGCGTCGAGCATCTGTTCGTCATGGCTGGAAATGAGGCAGGTCACGCCCACGGAATGGAAGGCTTTCAGGGCGTCGAGCACCTTGTTGGCGCTGGCGCGGTCCAGGTTGGCCGTCGGTTCGTCGGCCAGGATGATCTGCGGCCGGTTGACGATGGCGCGCGCGATCGACACGCGCTGCTGCTCGCCGCCCGACAGCGACAGCGGACGCGCCATGGCGCGGTCCAGCAATCCCACCTTGTCGAGCGCGGCGCGCGCGCGCTGCTCGGCGGCCGCCTTGTGCGCGCCGACGACGAGCAGTGGCAGCATGACGTTGGCCAGGATGGAGCGGTCGTTTAATAACTTTTGCTGCTGGAAGATCAGGCCCATGTTACGGCGTAAAAATGGCACGCCGGCCGGCTTGATCTTTGCCATGTCCTGGCCATTGACGATCAGCTTGCCTGACGTGGGGCGTTCCATGGCGGCGATCATTTTCAGCAGGGTGGATTTGCCGGCGCCGGACGGGCCGGCCAGAAACACCAGCTCGCCCTTGGCAATACTGAGCGAAATGTCGCTGAGCGCCACGGCATCGGGGGAGTATTGCTTGGAGACGTGCTGAAATTCAATCATGTAGGTAGGCTTATCCGAGCAGCGCTTCGACAAATTCGGCAGCCACGAAAGGCTGCAAGTCTTCAATTTTCTCACCGATGCCGATGAAATACACGGGCACGGGACGCACGCGGGCAATCGCCGCCAGCACGCCGCCCTTGGCGGTGCCGTCCAGCTTGGTGATCACCAGGCCGCTCAACTGCAGGGCATCGTCAAACGCTTTCACTTGCGTGAGGGCATTCTGGCCCGTATTGCCGTCGATAACGAGCAGGGTTTCATGCGGCGCGCCATCCATGCCCTTGCCGATCACGCGCTTGATTTTCTTCAATTCCTCCATCAGGTGCAACTGCGTTGGCAAGCGTCCCGCCGTATCGACCATGACCACGTCGATGCCGCGCGCTTTCGCCGATTGCACGGAGTCGTAGGCCACGGCGGCCGGGTCGCCCGATTCCTGCGAAATCACGGTAACGTTGTTGCGCTCGCCCCAGACCATCAACTGTTCGCGCGCGGCGGCGCGGAAGGTGTCGCCCGCGGCCAGCAGCACGGACTGGTTGTTCGACTGCATGTGCTTGGCCAGCTTGCCGATGGTGGTGGTCTTGCCGGCGCCATTCACGCCGGAAATCATCATCACGAGCGGCTTGTGGCGGCCCAGCTCGAAGCGCTTTTCCAGCGGCGAGAGCAGGTCGATCAGCAACACTTTCAGCGCGGCCTTGACGGCGGCGGCGTCGAGCAGCTTGTCTTCCTTGACCTTTTTCTTCAATTCCGTGAGCAGGAATTCCGTGGCGTCGATGCCCGCGTCCGACATCAGCAGCGCCGCTTCCAGCTCTTCGTACAGGGCGTCGTCGATCTTCGCGCCGACGAACAGCACGGACAAGGTGTTCGAGGTTTTCGACAGGCCGGCCTTCAGGCGCGTCATCCACGATTTTTTCTCGGGTTCGGCGGCCACGATCACGGGCACGAGCTCGGCCGGCGCGCCGCTCAGCGGTTCAGCGTACGCGGCAGCTGCTGGCGGTGCAGGCGGCGTGGCGGCGGGAAGGACGAGGGGCTCGGCTGGCGCAGCCTCGGGAGCGATAGGTTTTTTCTTGAAGAAACTAAACATGGATGTGTGGTGGCGGGTGCTGACCTAAGGCCCGGCGGCGCCGGACACTGTTGTTCGGGCTATTCTACCAGAGCGCGCCCGGCCCTTCATGCTTTACTGTTCGATTGGCAACATTGCGCGGCTATCCACGGAGATCGCCGCAGTTGCCGCGCTTTCCAGCCGGTTCAGTGGGTTTGCAGGGCCAGTGCCTGATGGCGGCGGCGCCAGTCGGCGATGCTTTCCTCGACTTGCCGCAAGTCCAGCACGTGCAAAAAGGCTGGCGGCTGCTTGGTCAGCACGGGACTGCGTCCGCCGGCCCACAATTCCATCTCTGGCGGCAAGCTTGCATGCAGCTGATGCAGGCTGTCGCGCGTCTGCCGTTGCTTGCTGGCGCTGGAAAACGACAGCGCCACGATGTCGGCCCGCTGCGCGCGGGCGGCCGCGACGATGTCCGTCAGCGGCGTTTCCACGCCGAGCGACATGCAGTGGGCGCCGGCCGCGGCGCACAAGGCCTCGGCCATCAGCAGCCCCAGGCCATGACGCTCCTGCGGCAAGGTGCTGAGGACGATGCGCGGCGTGCGCGTGGACGGGCTGCTTGCTTGCGGCAGGGAAAAGATGGCGTGGCGCATCACCGTTTGCAAAGTTTCGCTATACAGATGCTCTTCATACACGGCCAGGTCGCCGCAAGCCCACGCTTCGCCCACCATGCCCGTGAGGGGGGCGATCACGTCGATGGTGAACGCTTTCAAGCCCAGCACGGCCAGCGCCTGGCGCAGGGCATCGCCCAGTTCCGTCATCTGGTGGCCACGGCACAGCGACAGGTAGTGTTCAAGCTGGGGGGCCGGCGCTGGCGGCGCCGCGCTGCCGGCGCTGGCCAGCTGCTGCAGTTGCACGGTGCTGTGCTGCATGATTTTGCCCGGACGAAATCCGAGGTCCAGCAGGCGCTTGACCATGCGCAACTTCTGCACTTGCTCGGCCGGATAGCTGCGCTCGCCAAAGGCGTCGCGCTGGGGCTGGGGAAAGGCGTAGCGGCGCTCCCACACACGCAAGGTTTCCTTGGCCAGCCCGGTATCGCGCTCGACATCGCTGATGCTGAAGGCGGAAGTAGGTTGCAGGTCAGTATCCATACCAGGGGGCTTGCTCGCATGCAAAAAGAACGTGGAGTGCATTTTACGCCTTCCGCCACCCCGGACCAAATAGCTGAATCCGATTGAAAATTGCCGACGTATAAGTTTCTGAACGGCTGAGAGCGCTCATTGACATAAATCAATATTTCATCGATTATCCATGAGGCTTATTTGTCCAGGACAAACTTAACACAGGTGCACTCATGAAAATTGCCGTCGTCGGAGCAGGAATCGCAGGATTGTCGTGTGCCTATCGCTTGGCGCAAGCGGGCCAGGACGTCACCTTGTACGAGGCGGGCGACTATTTTGGCGGCCACAGCCATACGGTGGACGTCACGCTCGATGGCGCCACGCATGGCGTCGACACGGGTTTTCTCGTGTTTAACCACGCCACCTACCCGAACCTGGTGCAACTGTTCGACGAACTCGGTGTCGAGGCGGCCGACAGCGACATGTCGTTCTCCGTCAAAATGCCGCTGGGTACGGCATCCGATGCGCGCGTGCTGGAATGGGCAGGCGCGAATTTCGATACCGTGTTTACCCAGCGCAGCAACCTGCTGCGCCCCGCCTTCCTGCGCATGCTGCGCGACATTGTGCGCTTCAACCGCCAAGCCAGCGCCCTGGCCACGGCCAGCGTGCCGGCGCCGGCCATGTCGCTGGGCGAATACCTTGACCTGCACAACTATGGCGACGAGTTCCGCCACTGGTATCTGCTGCCGATGGCCGCCTGCATCTGGTCGTGCCCGGCGCGCCAGATGCTGGCCTTTCCTTTGGCCACGTTCATCCGTTTCTGCCACAACCATGGCTTGCTGCAAGTGAGCGACCGTCCGCAATGGCGCACGGTGCGGGGCGGATCGCGCGTGTACGTGGAAAAACTGCTGGCGGGCATCCCGCAGCAGCGCCTCGCTTGCCCCGTGCTGGCCGTGCGCCGCCAGCCGCACGATGGCGCGCGCATGGTCGAGCTGCACACGGCCGCCGGCGTCGAGCATGTCGATCATGTCGTGCTCGCTTGCCACAGCGACCAGTCGCTGGCCCTGCTGGCGGACATCCGCGACGATGAGCGCTCCGTGCTCGAAGCCGTGCGCTACCAGCCCAACCGCGCCGTGCTGCATACGGATGCGTCCTGCCTGCCGCAGCGCCGCAAGGCCTGGTCGGCCTGGAATTACCAGGGCAGGCCGGCCGCGCATGGCGATGCGCCGCAAGTGTGCGTGCATTATTTGCTGAACCAGCTGCAACCCTTGCCCTTCACCACGCCCGTCATCGTGTCGCTCAATCCGCTTGACGAGCCTGCTCCATCGACCATCATCGACGAATTTTCGTATGCCCACCCCGTGTTCGATGGCGCAGCCATTGCCGCCCAGGCGCGCCTGGCCGGTTTCCAGGGTGCGCAGCACACGTGGTTCGCGGGCGCCTGGACGGGCTATGGTTTCCACGAGGACGGCTTGAAGTCGGGCCTGGCCGTGGCGCAAATACTCAATGGCATGGCGGCGGCGGAGCTCGGCCATGCCGCGTGATCCATCGCAGCCGCTGCCACCGCAGCCCCAGCTGTGCCTGGGACAGGTGCGCCATGCGCGGCTGCGCCCACGCGCGCATGCTTTTGCTTACGGCATGTTTTATCTGCGCCTGCCCTTGCGCAGCATGGGCGCGCGCGACTTTCCTGCCCGTTTGATGTCGCGCAACGGCGCCAATGTGCTGTCCTTCCGCGACAGCGACCATGGCGATGGCGCGACGCCGCTGCTGGAATGGATCGACGGACTGCTGCGCCAGCATGGCGTATTGGACGCGGGCGGCGAAATCTGGCTGCAAACCATGCCGCGCATGTTCGGCTATGTCTTCAATCCCGTCAGCTTCTGGTTTTGTCACCGCCCGGATGGCGCGCTGCGCGCCGTGGTCTGCGATGTGCGCAATACCTTTGGCGAGCGCCACCTGTACCTGCTCGAGCAGGGCGGCGCCATCGCGTATGGCAGCGAACTGCGCGCCAATAAAATTTTCCACGTCTCGCCGTTTTGCAAGGTGGAGGGAAATTATCGTTTCCATTTCCTGCGCAACGGCGAACAGAACGGCGAGCGCCACCTGGCCCGGGTCGACTATGACGACCTCGACGGCCCGCTGTTGCAGACGAGCTTGTCCGGCACGGCGCAGCCGCTGCGCGATGGCGCCATCGCCTGGGCGCTGCTGCGCTATCCCCTGATGACGTTAGGCGTGATGGCGCGCATCCATTGGCAAGCCTTGCGCCTGTGGCTGCGCCGCGTGCCGTTTTTCAGCAAACCCCTTCCACCACAAGAAAAGGTGTCCCGATGAGCTCCGATTCCCTGCCGACCGGCCTGCAGGCGCGCGCCTGCGTCCGTCCCGACCACACGGCCGATCACACGCACTTGGACGTGCCCGCTTCCGGACGCGTGATCTTGCGCTTGCTGGAAAAATTGCAGCATGGCGCACTGCGCCTGCGCACGCCTGACGGCAGCATCTTGCTGTACGGCGACGGCAGCCACCCTGTCACCCTGGACTTGCACAACTGGCGTTTGTGTTCGGCCGTCCTGCGCTCGGGCGACATCGGCTTTGCGGAAACCTTTATTGCCGGCGACTGGCGCACGGACAATTTGCCGGGCTTGATCGAGCTGATGATACGCAACCGCGCGCAGATCGAATCGCTGATCTACGGCAACTGGTGGGGCAACCTCGTCTACAAGCTGCGGCATTTGCTCAACCGCAATTCGCGGGCAGGCAGCAAAAAGAATATCCACGCCCATTATGACATCGGCAACGCCTTTTACCAGTTGTGGCTCGATCCGTCGATGACGTATTCGAGCGCGCTGTTCACCGAAGGCGCCAGCCTGGAGCAGGCGCAAGGGGCCAAATACCGGCGCATCGCCGATCAGCTGCAACTGCAGCCGGGCGCCAGGGTGCTGGAAATCGGTTGCGGCTGGGGTGGCTTTGCGGAAACAGCCGCGCGCAGCTACGGCGCCCACGTGACGGGCCTGACCTTGTCGACCGAACAGCTCACTTATGCGCGCCAGCGCCTGCAGGATGCGGGGCTGGCGCAGCAGGCTGATTTGCAATTGTGCGATTACCGCGACAGCACCGGCCAGTACGACGCCATCGCCTCGATCGAAATGTTCGAAGCCGTGGGGCAAAGCTACTGGCCCGGCTATTTCGAATGCGTGGCGCGCAACCTGAAGCAGGGCGGACGCGCCTGCATCCAGACCATCGTCATTGCCGATGATTTGTTCGAGCGCTACAGCAAGAGCACGGATTTTATTCAACAGTACATTTTCCCGGGCGGCATGCTGCCTTCGCCGGCCGAGTTTCGCCGCGCCGCCGAGGCACAGGGCTTGCGCGTGGAAGACGCCTTCAGCTTTGGCCTCGATTACGCGGAAACCTTGCGCCAGTGGCGCGCCAGCTTCCTGGCCCAGCGCACGGCGCTGGAAAAGCAGGGTTTCGATGGCCGTTTCCTGCTGACCTGGGAGTTTTACCTCGCGTATTGCGAGGCCGCCTTCCAGGCGCACAACACGGATGTGATGCAATTTACCCTGATCAAGGACTGACCATGCGCCGCCTGCTTGCCACTATTATGCTGTCATTGACCGTGTTGGGTGCCGCGGCCGCGCCGCCGGCCTTTATCGCTGCCGACGTGCCCGAAGCTCGGCTGGCGGGCGAGGGCGAATATACGTGGTTCGGCATGCGTATTTATCGGGCGCAACTGTGGGTGGGCCCGCAAGGCTACCAGGGCGCGGCGTCCGAAACGGCACCGTTTGTGCTGGAATTGCGCTATGCGCGTGCGCTCGATGGCAAGAAGATCGCCGAAGCCAGTCATGAACAGATGCAAAAGTTGGGCGTGGGCACGGAAGCGCAGCGCCTGGCCTGGCTATCCACCATGCAGCGAATCTTTCCTGACGTTAAGGAAGACCAGCGCATCGCGGGCGTCTACCGGGCCGGCATCGCGCCCGGCGTGCGCTTTTACCTTGATGGCAAGGTGCTGGCGGACGTGACGGATGGCGACTTCGCGCGTGCGTTTTTTGCCATCTGGCTGTCGCCGTCGACGACGGCACCGAAGCTGCGCGCGGCCTTGCTGCAGAGTGCGGCCCCGCTGCCATGAATGCCGTGGGCAGCGCCTTGAACTTGCCGGCCTTGTTCAGTTATGGCCTGTTCGGCTTGCCGCTGGCCATGCTGGCGCTACCCATCTATATATATGTCGCGCCGTTTTATGCGCAGCGCAGCAGCCTGGATCTGGCGCAGATCGGCGCCGTGCTGCTGGCGGCCCGCATCGCCGCCGCCTTCATCGATCCGGCCCTCGGTGGCTGGATGGCGCGTGGCGGGCGCAGCTATGCCGTATATGTCGGCGCCTCCTTGCCTTTGCTGCTGCTGGGCTTTGGCGCCCTGTTCCATCCACCGGCCATGCGGGAAACGGCGACCCTGGCCTGGTTCCTGGCTGCCTTGCTGCTCGTCTACACTGCCTATGGCCTGGCCGGCATCGCGCACCAGAGCTGGGGCGCGGCTCTGAGCCAGCTGCGCGCGCAGCGGGCGCGCGTGACGGCCGTGCGCGAAGGCTGCGGCTTGCTCGGCGTGATCCTGGCGGCGGGCCTCACTTCCTTGTTCGGCTATGACGGCTTGTCGCTGGCCTTTGCCGCCTGCCTGCTGGCCGCGGGCGCGCTGCTGCTGGCGCGCGCGCCGCGTCCCGCCTTGCGCAGTGCCGCAGAAGCGGTTTCCGGCAAGGGCTGGAAGCTGCCGTTTCGCCAGCGCGCGTTTCGCTGGCTGTTTGCCGTCCTGCTCGTCAATGGCGTGGCGGCCGCCATCCCCGCCACGCTGTTCCTGTTCTTTGCCACCGACTACCTGCGCCTGGGCCACTACGCTGGGCCGTTTCTGATCGTCTACTTTTGCGCGGCGGCCGCCTCGATGCCGGCATGGGTGGCCCTGGCGCGCCGCTTTGGCGAGGCGCGCGCCTGGGGCTGCGCCATGCTGCTGGCCGCGGCCGTGTTTGTCTGGGCGTATGGCCTGGGCGAGGGCGCCGCATGGGGCTTTGCCACGATCTGCCTGCTGTCGGGCCTGGCGCTGGGCGCCGACCTGGCCCTGCCGCCGGCCCTGCTGGCAGGGTTGATCGGCGCGGCTGGCCATGCCGGGCGGCACGAAGCCGCATATTTCGGCTGGTGGAACTGGGGCGTGCAGATGAGCCTGGCGCTGGCGGCCGGCATCGCCTTGCCCCTGCTGGCCTGGCTCGGCTATGTGCCTGGCAACAGCGGCGGCGGCTTGCCGGCCCTGGCTGCCGCCTATGCCTTGCTGCCCTGCGCCCTGAAACTGCTGGCGGCGCTGCTGCTGTGGCGCGCGCCTCTACAACATATATATAGTGAAACCGGGGAGTATCGACCATGCATCTGATGAAATATTGCCGGCGCGGCATGACGGCGGCCGCCTTGCTGCTGGCGCTGACCGCCTGTTCCACGCCGCCCACGCCGGCCATGTACGCGCAGGAAACACCCAGGCTCGATTTGCAGCAGTACTTCAACGGCACGCTCGACGCCCATGGCATCTTCCAGGACCGCTCCGGCAAGGTGGTCAAGCGCTTCACCGTCGTGATGCGGGCCAGCTGGGCGGGCGAGGTTGGCACCCTGGACGAGGATTTCACGTATTCGGACGGCAGCAAACAACGGCGCGTGTGGACGTTGCGCAAGACGGCGCCCGGGCGCTTCATCGGCGCGGCGCCCGACGTGATCGGCGAAGCCGTCGGCGAAGTGGCCGGCAATGCGCTGCGCTGGCAATACGTGCTGGCGCTGCCCGTCGACGGCACGGTCTACCACGTCGACTTCGAGGACTGGATGTTTCTGATGGATGACAAGGTCATGCTGAACCGCGCCGCCATGAGCAAGTTCGGCTTCAGCCTGGGCGCCGTCACCTTGTCGTTCAGCAAGCGTCCGCAGGCGGCCCCATGAATCGCAAGATCACGAGCTGGGCAGGCAAGCATGTGTGGATCATCGGCGCTTCCAGCGGCATCGGCGCCGCGTGCGCGACCTTGCTGCTGGAACAGGGCGCGAGCGTAGCCTTGTCAGCGCGCCATCGCGCCAGCCTCGAGCGGCTGTGCGAGGGGCAGCCTCTGGCGCAGGCATTGCCGCTCGATATCACCGAGCACGCGCAGCTGCGCGCCGTCAGCGCGCAATTGCAGCAGCAGTGGACGCATATCGACTTGATACTGGTGGTCGCTGGAGGCTATCAGGCCATGCGCGCCGATAGCTTTGATCTTGAGGCGGCCCAGGATTTGTTGGCCCTGAATGTGGGCGGCGTCTTCAATTGCCTGGAGCAAGCCTTGCCGTGGCTGTTGCGTCAGGGCAGTGGCGGCATCGGCATCGTCGCCTCGGTGGCCGGTTATGGCGGTCTGCCCAAGGCGCTCGCGTATGGCGCCAGCAAGGCGGCGCTGATCAACCTGACGGAGTCGTTGTATCTGGACCTGCATCCACGCGGGATTGATGTGTATCAAATCAACCCCGGTTTTGTCGCCACGCCCTTGACGGCGGACAACGATTTCACGATGCCGGCCCTGATGACGGCGCAGGACGCGGCGGCCGCCATGCTCGACGGCATCGAGCGGGGCCAGTTCCACATCCACTTTCCCAAACGCTTTACCAACACCATGCGGCTGGCGCGGCTGTTGCCGTACCGCGCCTATTTCTGGTTGATTCGCAAGGTGACGGGCGTATGAGCGCAAGTATGCCGGACACGACGGAACGCGTGGCAGCGGCGTTGGCGCGCCTGGTGGCGTTTTACGAGCACCTGAGCCTGGAAAGCCTGGCCCAGCTAGGCGCCGTGTATGCACCAGAGGCCCACTTCAAGGACCCGTTCAACGAGGTGGTGGGGCATGCCGCCATCCTGGCCATCTTCGAGCACATGTTCGTGCAAGTCGATGCGCCCCGGTTTGTCGTGCTGGAAAGCCTGGGGCAGGGGCAGCAAGCGTTCCTGACGTGGGAGTTTCGCTTCCGCATGAAACGGTTGGTATCTGGCGAACAGTGTATTCGTGGTGCAACCCATGTGCGCTTTGATGCGCAGGGAAGGGTGGTCATGCACCGTGACTATTGGGATGTGGCGGAAGAATTGTATGAAAAACTGCCCTTGCTGGGCGGTTTCATGCGCCTGCTGCGGCGCGCAAGCCAGCGCTAATGGAGTTTCTTGATGCTTTTATGAAAAAACTGCAAAAAAGAAGAAGTAAATAGTGTGGAATCGGGCCGCTGAAAACTTGATTTCGGTCAAAATGTCGTTTTTTAGACACAAATATGCCAAAATATTGAGAAGGCAACATTGTAAGAAATTGTTTCAAGTGATGTGCAATTTGCAAGCAAGAGTCGACCTCATCTGTTCCAATCGGACGTGTGCAGCATTGTCTGAAAAACATGGAAAACATTTCTATGTGAGCAATTTAAATTACCGGAAAGTCAGTAATTGTATTGATACTCTGTCTATTTTTTTGACGCGCACGCCGACGTCGAAAATGGCGCCTACGCCCCTGAATAATGCGGCAATGCACCAAAAACGGGCGCATCAATTCCCGTTTTTGTGCGTTCGGCAGCAAAGATTGGCGATGCCGTGTATGCTTCGTTCCGTTTATCCATTATCACCTGACAAATTGTGCGCTTTGTCGCGTAAATCTTGGACGGCAAATGACGGGTAAAGCATGTTGACGTTTTAATCACTCGCCTGATACTGTTGCACTAATACAACGGGTGTCGACAAGGCATGCGCTATGATGGAATGGTCAATCAGGCCAATGCATTGGTTGGCAAGGGGCACTGGCTCTGTCGCGTAGTACGGTTGGCGATGGTCGGGATGCCTGAAAAAGCCCTCGGCCTGGTACCGGAAGTAACATGTTGGAACTTGATGGAATGTGAAACGGTCGTTATAGTGCCGCTTCCGGTGCCGTTTGAGCACCGAACCGGCGCACGAATGACGGTCGTTATGCAGCCTTCAAGCTTATCGGTGCAATAGCGTGCCGATACCGATATGAATGTTCCCCTGACCGGAACAGCAATGTGGCAGGTGGAGACCTTGCCCTCACTCATAAAAAGCGCTCTGTTAGAGCGCAGCTCGAGATGCATAGGCTGTATTACTTTTTGCTTCAAAAATTAAAGGAAATCGCAATGAAAAAAACTCTGATCACCCTGGCAGTTCTGGCAGCAGCCACTGGCGTAGCCCAAGCTCAATCGAGCGTTGTCATCTACGGTACCGTTGACGCTGGTTTCGTCAGCGAGCGCGGCGGTGTTAACGGCAACGTTAACAAACTGGACAGCGGCGTTGCTTCGGCTTCCCGTATCGGCTTCAAAGGCACCGAAGATCTGGGCAGCGGCCTGTCGGCACTGTTCGTTCTGGAATCGGGCTTCGGCGTTGACAACGGTCAACAAGACGTTGCAGGTACCTTGTTCAATCGTCAAGCTTACGTTGGTCTGAGCAGCAAAACGACCGGTACGTTGACCCTGGGTCGTCAATACACCCCTTGGTACAACACCCTGTCGAAAGTTGCTGATCCATTCGCAGCTGGCTACGCTGGTTCCGCTAAAAACTTGTTCCCAGCGAACACCCGCACCAGCAACACCGTGCTGTACGCATCGCCTAACTTCAACGGCTTTGACGCTGACGTGGCTTACACCTTCGGCGAAAACGCTGATTCGAACAAAATCGGCCGCAAAATCGGCGCGTCGGCTGGCTACTCGAACGGTCCTCTGAACGCTCGTATCGCTTACAACAACACCAGCAACGACACCGCACTGACCGAAGCTGGTAGCGGCCGTAACTGGTTGGCTGCAGCTAACTACGACTTCGCAGTTGTTAAAGCTTACGTCGCATACGGCGTGAACAAAGGCCAAAACAGCGCCATCCGCAACAACGGCAACGTTAACGCGTTTGACTACACCTCGGCTGGCTTCAGCACCGACAGCGCTACCGCCCTGATCGGCGCAACCGTACCAGTTGGCGCCGCCGGCACCGTGATGGCTTCGGTTATCCACGTCAACGACAAAAACAGCGCTAACGCTGATGCTAACCAGTTCGCAGTGGGCTACTCGTACGCTCTGTCGAAGCGCACCAGCACCTACGCTTCGTACGCTAAAATCTCGAACAAAAACAACGCTGGCTACACCGTTGGTAACAACAGCAATGTTGGTACGGGCGACAAAGCCTTCAACGTTGGCGTTCGTCACTCGTTCTAATATTCGCACAAGCGAAGCTTAGTACCGCTGCAGGCATCCCTTCGGGGGTGCTGTCAAGCAAGGAAACGCGTCTCCAGGCTAGTCCTGGTGGCGCGTTTTTGCATTGGCGGCGCCAGTTATAATGGCGCCGTTACTCAAGTAAAGGAATGCCATGTCTTCATTCACCTTGCCGCGCCTGGCCGCCATGCTGGCCGCGCTGCTGCTCGCTGGCGCCACGGGTGCCGCTGTCTCTGCCGTCAAGGGCAAGAAGCCGGCCGGACTGGAGCGCTACGGCGTGGCCGTATATTCCGACCTGTGCCTGCAAAAGGATAGCGGCGAAATCGGCGGCCAGCGCGTCACCCTGCACCGCTTTGCCGAGGCCGATTCCGTCATCTATGAATTCACGGCTGGCGCGCTGAGCTGGCCCATCGTGGCCAACGACGTCAACCTGGACGCCGCCACAGGCGTTTTGGACTTCACCATCGCCGGTGCCGACAGCGAAGAGCGCACCATCGTCGGCAAGTTTTCCAAGGATGGCCAGACCCTGACCCTGGAAGGCGATTATTGCGGCGGCAACGTGCGCATGCCGATGAAACTGAGCCGCGTGCGTGATTTTGGCCGTCCCCTGAAGCATTGCACGCCATGTCCACCGATGCCGGAAGCGCCGGCCGAGCCAGTGCCTGCCGAGGAAAGCGCGCCAGCGCCCGCCGCCTGAGCGATTGCTGCTGTCAAAAAGAAAAAGGCCCGGTATCGACCGGGCCTTTGTTATTTGCAGCGTTGCAAGGAGCTTATTTGGCCGCCTGCGCTTTTTCCGCCGTGGCGCGGATGGTGGCCAAGGTCGCGTTCGGCGTGATCAGGTTGCCGTCGTAGCGCAGCTCGATCAGGGCCGGCAAGTTGTGCGCTTTGGCGTGCGCCAGCGCCCGTTGCAGGGCAGGGGCGAACTCTTCTGTCGTATTCACCACTTCGCCATGCGCGCCGTACGCTTGCGCCAGCGCCGCGAAATCCGGGTTGTGCAGGGTCGTGCCAGACACGCGGCCCGGGTAGTCGCGCTCCTGGTGCATGCGGATGGTGCCGAACATCTGGTTATTGAAGACGATGATGACCACGCCCGCCTGGTATTGCACGGCCGTGGCCAGTTCCTGGCCATTCATCATGTATTCGCCATCGCCGGCATAGGTGATCACGGTGCGCTCCGGATGCACGATCTTGGCCGCCACGCCCGACGGCACGCCGTAGCCCATGGCGCCGTTGGTTGGCGCCAGCTGCGTGCGCAGGCCGCCGTAGCGGTAGAAACGGTGGGCCCACGAAGCGTAGTTGCCGGCGCCGTTCGTCAGGATGGTGTCGGACGGCACTTGCGCCATGATGTCCTGCGTTACTTGCCACAGGTCCAGCGGTGCCTGGCCATCCTGGAAGATGGGCGGGCGCTCTTGGTAGGCGGCCAGCTCGGCCTTGGCTTCGGCCGCAGTATGTTTCCATGCGGAAGCGTCGACGGGGGCCATGGCGGCCAGCATGGCGCACACTTGCGGCATGCCGCTGTTAATCATCAGCTCGGCCTGGTAGACGCTGCCCAGTTCCTCGGCATCCGTATGGATGTGCACGAGGCGCTGGCGCGGCACGGGCGAGTCGAACAGGGTGTAGCCGCCCGTCGTCATTTCGCCCAGGCGCGGGCCGATGGCGATCACCAGGTCGGCATTTTTCACGCGCGCGGCCAGTTTCGGATTGATGCCGATGCCGACGTCGCCGATGTAGTTCGGGTGTGCATTGTCGAGCAAGTCCTGGAAACGGAAGGCGCAGGCGACGGGCAGGTGGTTGCTTTCCGCGAACTGCTGCAGGTCGGCGCACGCTTGCGGCGTCCAGGTAGTGCCACCCAGCAAGACCAGCGGCTGTTTCGCGGTGGCCAGCATGCCGCGCAGCTGCTGCAATTGGGCGTCGGACGGTGCCGCTTGTACCGGTTGGTAGGCACGCGTGTCGGCGACGGTTGCCAGGGAGATCAGCATGTCTTCCGGCAGGGCCAGCACGACGGGGCCGGGGCGCCCGCTGGTGGCCACCTGGAAGGCGCGCGCCAGGTATTCTGGAATGCGCTCGGCGCGGTCGATCTGCGCCACCCACTTGGCCATCTGGCCGTACATGCGGCGGTAGTCGATTTCCTGGAATGCTTCGCGATCGACGAAATCGTTGCCCACCTGGCCGATGAACAGGATCATCGGGGTGGAATCCTGGTAAGCCGTGTGCACGCCGATCGAGGCGTTGGTGGCGCCCGGTCCGCGCGTGACGAAGCAGATGCCCGGCTTGCCCGTCAGCTTGCCGTAGGCTTCGGCCATGAAGGCGGCGCCGCCTTCCTGGCGGTTGATGATGAAGCGGATGCCCGAGTCGTGCAGGGCGTCGAGCACGTCCAGGTAGCTTTCGCCAGGCACGCCAAAAGCGGTGTCGACACCGTGGATCTGCAGGGCATCGACCAGGATCTGGCCGCCGGTACGGGGTTGTTGCGTCATGTTCGGCTCTTTATATTCTAGTGGGTGGCAAAGTAGTGGGGCAAGCGGTGCGCATGCGCCTGCATGCAAGCAGCTTGCCTCATTCTATGTGAGCCGATTTGGCCCGGCTTTTGAAATGGCGACACCGAATTACACAATCCCCCGGCTGGTGCGGCGCGCTTTTGCAGAAATCTGCTGCGGCGCGGTACAATGGCGGGTGAAGCAGGCCAGACAGTCGCTGGCCGGCGCAGCAATGCGCTGGCGGGAGGAAGGTCCGGACTCCATAGAGCGGGGTGACGGTTAACGGCCGTCCGCTGAAAGCCGCAAGGTATAAGGCGAGGAATAGGGCCACAGAGACGAGCGTATTAAGTTACGGTGAAACGCGGTAACCTCCACCTGGTGCAATTTCAAATAGGCACGCGATGATGCTGCTCGCGGAGCGTGCGGGTAGAAAGCTTGAGCGCCCGAGTAATCTGGCGCCTAGAGGAATGACTGTCATAGCGCCGACCTGCAAGGGAAGGCGCCGTAACAAAATCCGGCCTATCGGCCTGCTTCACTTGAATTTCCGCTCTCTGGCTTGCCAGGGAGCATCTCGGCCGCGGCAGCTTTGATCGCTGCGCGCCGCTCAAAAAGCCCCCGCAACGGGGCTTTTTTTGTTTCTACAAATAGAGCGGTGGAGATAAAGTTGTATAGACAACTAAAATGAACAATTGGTTAAAGTTTCTTGATTTTAATTAATTGCTGCATTGCAAAAATAGTTTTCCCGCGTCAGGCCAGCCCCGGAAAACTGGGCCGGTACGCGCCACGGACGATTATTTTTTTCTTTAAACCAAGTCTTTCGCGGTGCTTGATTGCTGTTGTGCCTGGATGACGAAACTATTGTCATGTGTCAACTAACTGTAAAAAATTCAATTTTTCGATTTCGTTTTTTTCGATGTTTACGGTAGGAAAACACATGTGTGCAGATGAGGTACCACATTCACTATCTTTCATAAGTATCTAATTTATCGATATATTTTTATTTGAGACTCCTTCAACGATATGCGCTAAGTCCTTAATTTCATTAATAAAATTCCTGTTTTGCCAATCGGAAACCGCTTGACCACTATCTTTGCTTCCTCTAAAGTGGGCAACTGTGTGAAAAAGTGTGTTTTTGTGGGAAATTTTCCCTTTTCATCGCGATGCGCAAGCGTCGCAACCCAAGCTCAAAAAAGGTCTTTCGTGTTTCAAGGCGCGTCCGCAATCAATCTCGATGCCAAAGGCAGGATGTCTATCCCTGCCAAGCACCGTGACGCGCTGGCGATTCAATGCGAAGGCCGTTTGACCCTGACCAAACACCCCGATGGCTGCCTGCTGTTTTTCCCACGTCCCGTGTGGGAAAGCCACCGCCAGCAAATCGCCGCCTGGCCCATGTCGGCGCGCGCCTGGCAGCGCATCTTCCTCGGCAACGCCGTCGACGTCGAGCTGGACTCGGCCGGCCGCGTGCTGATCTCGCCCGAATTGCGCAACGCCGTCGGGCTGGCGCGCGAAGTCATGATGATCGGCATGGGCAGCCACTTTGAAATATGGGATGCCGCCAAATTGGCTGACAAAGAACAGCAGGCGATCGATGCCGGCACCCCCGATGTACTTTCCAATTTTTCTTTCTAAGGCTCCGTAATGACACAACTCACGGTGCCGGAATTTCAGCATCGCACGGTGCTGCTCGATGAAGCGGTCGATGCCCTCGACCTGACGGGCGACCGCGCGCACGGCGTTTACGTCGATGGCACGTTTGGCCGCGGCGGCCATAGCCGCTTGATTTTGTCGCACCTGGCCGATGATGCGCGCCTGATCGGCTTCGACAAGGATTTGCAAGCGATTGCGACGGCCGAACAGATCGCCGACCCCCGTTTCCAGATCGTCCATGACAGCTTTGCCACCATGACGGCCAGCCTGGCCGAACGCGGCGTGCAGCAGGTGGACGGCATTTTGCTCGACCTGGGCATCTCGTCGCCGCAGGTCGACGACGCGGCGCGCGGTTTCAGCTTCCGCAACGACGGACCGCTGGACATGCGCATGGATACCACGCGCGGCATCTCGGCGGCCGAATGGCTGGCCGTGGAAACCGAGCAGAATTTAGAGAAAGTGATACGCGATTATGGGGAAGAACGGTTTGCTTTTCAGATTGCAAAGGCGATTGTTGCTGGCCGGGCAGTCCAGCCAATTTCAAGCACACGACAGCTTGCCAGCATCGTGGCAGGCGCCGTCAAGACCCGCGAGAAGGGTAAGGACCCCGCTACCCGCACCTTTCAGGCCATACGCATTTTCATTAACAAAGAGCTCGAGGATCTCGAGATCGGTCTGAACCAGGCGTATGCCTGCCTGGCGCCTGGCGCGCGCATGGCCGTGATCAGTTTTCATTCGCTGGAAGACCGCATGGTCAAGCGCTTCTTCGCCTCGAAGGCGAACGTGGAGCAGCCTGACCGCCGCCTGCCGATCCGCGCGGTCGACTTGCCGCAGCCGGAAATGAAGCTGATTTCGAAAATGAAGCCGTCCGACGCCGAGATCGAGGGCAACCCTCGTTCGCGTTCGGCAGTGATGCGCGTGGCGCAGCGTTTGCCGCTGGCATCTCCAGTTAGTGGCGGCGCCCGATGACTGGCAAGCTGTGTGTCGTGCTGTCGGCCCTGCTGGTGTGCTGCGGCCTGTCGCTGGTGAACGCGCAGTATCAGTCGCGCCACCTGCTGATCGACCTGGAACGCGCGCAAGCGCTGTCGCGCCAGCTCGACATCGACTGGGCGCAACTGCAGCTGGATCAGTCCACTTTGGGCAAGCATGAACGCATCGAATCGATCGCGCGACGCGACCTGAGCATGACGCCGCTGACGGCGGCGCGTACGCAATACCTGACGGAGGGCGAATAATGAAGTTGGGCGGTAATAGCAACGGCCGGGTGGCGGCATCGAAAGGCGTGCCATTCTCGAAGAACCCCGTACTGGCGGTGCGTCTGCCCGTCTGGCGTTCGCGCGTCGTGCTGTTCCTGCTGTTCTTCGCTTTCGCCGGCCTGGGCGCGCGCGCCCTGTGGCTGCAGGGCGTGTCGACGCAGTTCCTGCAAAAGCAGGGCAAGGCGCGCTATGAGCGCACACTGGAATTGCCGGCCACGCGCGGCAAGATCACCGACCGCAATGGCCAGGTGCTCGCTTCGTCCGTCCCCGTGAAAGCCATCTGGGCGATTCCCGACGACGTGCTGCAGGCGTCACCGGAAAAAATCAATGCGCTGGCCGGTCTGCTGGAAATGAACGTCAACGAATTGCGCAAGAAGCTCGATTCGGACCGCAGCTTCGTTTACCTGAAACGCCAGGTCGAGATGGACGTGGCCGACAAGATCTCCAAGCTGGGCATCGACGGCATCGACGAACGCAAGGAATACAAGCGCTTTTATCCACAGGGCGAAGTGATGACCCACGTGGTGGGCTTTACCAACGTGGAAGACGTGGGCCAGGAAAGCATGGAACTGGCGCAGCAGAAAACCCTCGTCGGCACTACCGGCAGCCGCCGCGTGATCAAGGACCGCCTGGGCCACATCGTCGAAGACATCGGCTTCATCCACGAACCGCATGACGGCAAGGACCTGACCCTGTCCGTCGACAGCAAGATCCAGTACATCGCCTTCACGCAGCTGAAGGAAGCGGTGGAAAAATTCAACGCCAAGGCCGGTGGTGCCGTGGTGCTCGACGTGCACACGGGCGAAGTGCTGGCCCTGGCCAATTACCCGAGCTACGACCCGAACGACCGCCGCAAGCTCACGGGCCAGCAGCTACGCAACCGCGTCATGACCGATACCTTTGAACCCGGTTCGACCCTGAAACCGATCACGGTCTCGCTGGCGCTCGACACGGGCCGGGTCAAGCCGGGCACCCTGATCGACACGGGCCCGGGACGCTATACCATCGCCGACCGCACGATTACCGACACCAAGCCGCACGGCGTGATCAATGTCTCCGAAATCATCGAGATGTCGTCGAACATCGGCACCTCGAAGATCGCGCTGGGCATGCCGTCGCAGGAAATGTGGGAAATGTTTACCAAGGTGGGCTTCGGCCAGCAGCCGAAATGGGGCTTCCCCGGCGCCGTGGCCGGCCGTGTGCGTCCGTATAAATCGTGGCGCCCGGTGGAACAGGCGACCATGAGCTACGGTAACGGCATTTCCGTCTCGCTGATCCAGCTGGCGCGCTCCTACATGATGTTCGCGCGCGACGGCGACACGATTCCCCTGTCGTTCCAGAAGGTCAATGAACTGCCCGTGGGCCAGCAAGTGATCAAGCCGAAGACGGCCGCCGAAATGCGCGCCATGTTGGAACTCGTCGTCTCCGGCGCGCACGGCTCGGCCAAGCGCGCCCAGGTTGCCGGCTACAGAGTCGGCGGCAAGACGGGTACCGCCTATAAAGTGGAAAACGGCCGCTATGCGATGCCGCGCAAATACATCGGCTCTTTCGTGGGCATGGTGCCGATGTCGGCGCCGCGCTTCATCATTGCCGTGATGATCGATGAACCGACCGGCCCCGCCCACTATGGCGGCCAGGTTGCCGCTCCCGCTTTCGCGGCGATTGCGACCAACGCGCTGCGCGCGATGAACGTACCGCCCGATTCCTCCGTTACCGAAATCGTGGTCCCGGCCAATGCCGGCCCGGAGGCCATGTGAAGTCACTCATGACCATACAAGACATCAGTTTGTGGATCAAAACGGCTGCCCCGTCCGGGCAGCTGACGTCCGATTCGCGCCGCGTGCAGCGCGGCGACGTGTTTTTCGCCTATGCGGGCGCCACCGATTTCATCGCCGCGGCCATCGCGCAGGGCGCCGCCGCCATCGTGCATGACGCTGTGGAATGGAACGCCGCATGGAGCCAAGTGCCGCACCTGCTGGTCAGCGACCTGAAACGCCTGGCCGGCCCCGTGGCGCATGCTTTTTATGGCATGCCCGACAGCGCCATGTTCAGCGCCGGCGTGACGGGCACGAATGGCAAGACCTCGTGCGCGCTGTGGCTGGCGCAAGCGCTGGCGCGCCTGGGTGTAACATCGTCCGTCATCGGGACGTTGGGCGTGGGCCTGTGCAAGCCGCGCGGCGCCATTGAATTCGACGTCACCGGCTACACGACGCCGGACGCCGTGCTGCTGGCGCGCAAACTGGCCGCCATGCGCGACGCTGGCGCCAAGGCCGTTGCCATCGAAGTGTCGTCGATCGGCCTGGACCAGGAACGCGCGGCCGGCATGCATTTCGACGTCGCCATGTTTACCAATCTGACGCGCGACCACCTCGACTACCATGGCGACATGGCGGCTTACGAGGCGGCCAAAGTAAAGCTGTTCGACTGGCCCGGCCTGAAAACGGCCGTCATCAACCTGGACGACCCCATGGGCCTGCGCCTGGTGCGCCACGTGGATGGCAAGCTGTCCGGCGAATATCCGGTCATCGGCTACACCTTGCAGGATGCGACGGCCTTGCCCGACTTGCCGGGTGTGCTGATGCTGCGCGCCAGCCAGTTCCGCAGCCGCAATGCCGGCACCGACTTCCATCTGGAATGCGCGCTCGGTGTGGCGCTGGTCAAGACGCAGCTGGTGGGCCACTTCAATATCAGCAACGCGCTGGCCGTGCTGGGCGCCTTGCTGGCGCACGGCGCCGGCCTGCGCGCCGCCATCGATGGCATCGAATCGCTGCAGCCGGCCCCGGGCCGCATGCAGCAGGTGGGCGGCCAGGAAGCGCCGATGGTCGTCATCGATTATGCGCATACGCCTGACGCATTGGAAAAAACCCTGGCTGCCTTGCGCCAGGTGGCGCAGGAGCGGGGCGGCCAGCTGTGGTGCGTGTTCGGCTGCGGCGGCGACCGCGATCCGGGCAAGCGCCCGCAGATGGGTGCCATCGCGCAGCTGGCCGATCACGTGCTCGTCACCAGCGACAATCCGCGCAGCGAAGATCCGCACGCCATCATCGCGCAGATCGTCGCCGGCATGCGCGCAGACGGCCCGCAGCCGCAAGCCATCGAAGACCGCGCCGCCGCCATCCTGTCGGCCATCAAGCACGCGGCCAAGCCGGACGTGATCCTGTTGGCGGGCAAGGGCCATGAGCCGTACCAGGAAATCAAGGGCAAGAAACTGCCGTTCTCCGACGCCGACCATGCGCAGCTGGCCCTGTCCGCGCGCCTGACGATGATGAGGACGAACTGATGGATCGCCTGATGCACGCAAGCCTGACGGAACTGATGCCATCGCTGCAAGGCGCGCAGCTGACGTGCGACGCCGTTTTTGACGGCGTGTCCACCGACAGCCGCAGCGCCCCGGCCGGCTCGCTGTTCGTCGCCCTGCGCGGCGAGAGTTTCGACGCCCACGACTTCCTCGACCAGGTGGCCGCGCGCGGCGTCGCCGCCGTGGTGGTCGAGCGCCTGCCCGAAGGCTGGGACAGCGACAAGGTGCCGGCCATCGTGGTGGCCGATACCCTGGCCGCGCTGGGCCGCATCGCCAACCACTGGCGCCGCCGCTTCAATGTACCCGTCATCGGCGTCACCGGCAGCAATGGCAAGACCACCGTCAAGGAGATGATTTCGTCCATCCTGGCGGCGGCCTTCGGCGAAGAGGGGCGGCTGGCCACGCGCGGCAACCTGAATAACGAGATCGGCGTGCCATTGACCCTGTTCCGCCTGAGCGAGCAGCACAAGGCGGCCGTCATCGAGATGGGCATGAACCATCCCGGCGAAATCGCCCGCCTGGCCGCGATTGCCGCGCCGACCCTGGCGATGGTCAACAACGCGCAGCGCGAACACCAGGAATTCATGCATACGGTGGAAGCCGTGGCGCGCGAGAACGGCGCCGCGCTGGCTGCCCTGGCAGACGACGGCGTGGCCGTCTTCCCGCATGGTGACGAATTCACGCCCGTGTGGCGCGAACTGGCCGGCGCGCGTGCCGTCATCACCTTCGGCCTGTCGAAAGACGCCGACGTCAGCTGCACGCACCGCGCGGCCGAGGATTTTGGCAGCGACCTGTTCGTCAGCGTGCGCGCGCAGGACGGCAGTCTGCGCCAGTTCTTTGTCGGCTTGCAGGCGGCCGGTGAACACAATGTGCGCAATGCGCTGGCCGCCGTGGCATGCGCCGTCGGCGCCGGCATCGCCATCGAACATATCAAGCAGGGCCTGGAGGCGTTTTCTCCCGTGAATGGCCGCCTGCAGAAAAAACGTGCCGCCAATGGCGCCACCATCATCGACGACACGTATAACGCCAATCCGGATTCGGCGCGCGCGGCCATCGATGTGCTGGCGCAGGCCGCGGCACCGCGCATCCTGGTGCTGGGCGAGATGGGCGAAGTCGGCACGCAGGGGCAGCAGTTCCACGAAGAGATCGGCGCCTACGCCGCCGCCAAAGGCATCGAACACGTGCTGGCGACGGGCGGCCTGGCGCGCCATCTGGTCAATCCGGCGCAAGCTGCCGCGAGCCAGGAATCGGGCACGGTCGTGGAGTATTTCGAACAGTTCGACGGTTTGCTGGCGGCGCTCGATGCGCATTTGTCCGGCCGTTCGGATGCAACAGTATTAATCAAGGGCTCCCGTTTCATGAAGATGGAACGGGCCGTGCAGCATTTGATTGGTTCAAACAACAATAACAAGGAAGCTCACTAATCATGCTGCTCTGGCTCGCTCATTATTTCCAGAACGACATTGGCCCATTGCGGGTCTTTAACTTCATCACGTTCCGCGCCGTCTTCGCCACCTTGACGGCGATCCTGATCGGCCTGTGCGCCGGTCCCGCCGTGATCCGCATGCTCACGCGCATGAAGGTCGGCCAGGCCGTTCGTACGGACGGCCCGCAAACGCATCTGAAAAAACACGGCACGCCGACCATGGGCGGTGTGCTGATCCTCATCGCCATCGGCATTTCCACCCTGCTGTGGGCCGACCTGTCGAACCGCTTCATCTGGCCGGTCTTGATCGTCACTCTGGGCTTTGGTGCCGTCGGCTGGGCCGACGACTACCGCAAGGTGGTGCACCAGGACCCGGAAGGCATGCGCTCGCGCGAAAAATACTTCTGGCAGTCGCTGATCGGCATCGTCGCCGCGTTTTACCTGGCGTTTTCCGTCTCCGTGTCGGAGCCTGACGCGGGCCACGTGTGGAATCTGATCTACGCCTGGGTGCAGTCGGGCTTCGCCATGGACCTGCCGCCGAAGGCCGATCTGATCGTCCCGTTCTTCAAGACCATCAGCTATCCGCTGGGCGTGTGGGGCTTCATCGCGCTGACCTATTGCGTCATCGTCGGCACCAGCAACGCCGTCAATTTTACCGATGGTCTCGATGGCCTGGCCATCATGCCGACCGTGATGGTCGGCACGGCCCTGGGCCTGTTCGCCTACCTGACGGGCAACGCCACATATGCGCGCTACCTGTTCATCCCGCACATCCCGGGCGCCGGCGAACTGGTGATCTTCTGCGGCGCGCTGGCCGGTTCCGGCCTGGCCTTCCTCTGGTATAACACGCACCCCGCGAAAGTGTTCATGGGCGACGTGGGCGCGCTGGCACTGGGCGGCGCACTGGGCACCATCGCCGTCATCGTGCGCCAGGAAATCGTCCTGTTCATCATGGGCGGCATCTTCGTCGTCGAAACGCTGTCCGTGATCATCCAGGTCGTCTGGTTCAAGTACACGAAGAAGCGCTATGGCGCCGGCCGCCGCGTCTTCCTGATGGCGCCATTGCATCACCATTTTGAACAAAAAGGCTGGAAAGAGACGCAGGTTGTCGTGCGTTTCTGGATCATCACCATGATGCTGGTGCTGCTCGGCCTGACCACCTTGAAGCTGCGCTGATGATGTACGACGCTAAAACCGCACTGGTACTGGGCCTCGGCGAATCGGGGCTGGCCATGGCCCTGTGGCTGGCCCGCAGCGGTGCGAACGTGCGCGTGGCAGATACAAGGGAAACCCCTGAGCGCCTGGCCGCGTTGCAGGCCGCCGTGCCGCAGGCGCAGTTCATCGCCGGCGCCTTCACGGCCGACCTGCTTGATGGCGTCGATTTCGTCGCCGTCAGCCCTGGCCTGGCGCCGGGCCGCGAACTGGCGCACATCGCCCCGGCCACTGCGGAAAAAAATATCCCCGTGTGGGGCGAGATCGAACTGTTCGCGCAGGCGCTGGCCGCGCTCAAGGCGGAACGCGGCTATGCGCCGAAAGTCATCGCCATCACGGGCACGAATGGCAAGACGACCGTCACCAGCTTGGTAGGCCTGCTGTGCGAACGCGCGGGCCTCGCCACGCGCGTGGCCGGCAATATCAGTCCGGCCGCGCTCGACGTGCTGCGTGAAGTGCTTGATGCCGAGCCTGCGCCGCAGCCCGTGGATGCAGACGCTGAAGCGGCCGAACCCGCCGCCAGTACCTTGCCGCAAGCGTGGATCCTGGAATTGTCCAGCTTCCAGCTGCACACGACGTTCAGCCTGCAGGCCGATGCGGCCACGGTCTTGAATCTGTCGCAGGACCACCTGGACTGGCATGGCGACATGGCCGCCTACGCAGCCGACAAGGCGCGCATCTTCGGCGACGAGACCGTGCGCATCCTGAACCGCGACGATGCTGCCGTCATGCACATGGCCGATCCGCTGACGGAGACGATCACCTTCGGTACGGGCGAACCGGTGGACGTGGACAGCTTTGGCCTGGTCAATGAACGCGGCATCTTCTGGCTGGCGCAAGCCGTGCCCAGCGAAGAAGTGATAGAGAAAAAGCGCAAGAAGAACGATCCGGCGCCGGAACCGGTGCCGACGATGGCGAAGAAACTGATGCCGGCCGACGCGCTGAAAATCCGCGGCCAGCACAATGCCTCGAATGCATTGGCGGCGCTGGCCCTGTGCCGCGCCATCGGCCTGCCATTCGCGCCGCTGCTGCATGGCTTGCGCGAATACCAGGGCGAGCCGCACCGCGTGGAGCTGATCACGGCAGTCAATGAAGTCGAATACTACGACGACAGCAAGGGCACGAACGTGGGCGCGACAGTCGCCGCCCTGTTCGGCTTGGGCAAGGCGTTTGGCGGCGCGGAACAGCGTCTGGTGCTGATCGCCGGCGGCGACGGCAAGGGGCAGGATTTCTCGCCGCTGGCTGAACCCGTGTCGCGCTACGTGCGCGCCGTGGTGCTGATCGGCCGCGATGCGCCTGCGCTGCGCGCGGCCCTCGAACCGGCCGGCGTGGACATCGTCGACTGCGCCACCTTGCCGGAAGCCGTCAAGTGCGCCAGCAGCCTGGCGCTGGCCGGCGATGCCGTGCTGCTGTCGCCCGCGTGCGCCAGCCTGGACATGTTCAAGAACTATGCGCACCGTGCGCAGGTGTTTGTCGACGCCGTGCGCGACATCGCCCTGGAAAACGGACAGGATATCTGATGGCCTTCCAACTGCCCTTCAGCTTTGGTTCCGGCTCGGCTGCCAAGCCGCTGGATAGCCGCGCGCGGCAGTCGAAGATGATGGACTACGACAAGCCGCTGGTGTGGGTGGTCCTGCTGCTCATGTTGCTGGGCATGGTGATGGTGTATTCGGCGTCGATCTCGCTGTCGGACGCGCGCAAGTTTGCCGCCTACACGAACAATTATTTCGTCGTGCGCCAGGCGCTGTTCATCGGCGTGTCGATCATCGTCGGTGCGCTGGTGTTCCGCATCCCTGTCGCCACCTGGCAAAAGATCGCGCCGTGGTTGTTCATCGGCACCCTGGTGCTGCTGGTGATGGTGCTGATACCGGGCCTGGGCGTGTCGGTCAACGGTGGTCGCCGCTGGCTGAACCTGCCGGGCCTGCGGCCGCAGCCGTCCGAGCTGATGAAGGTGGTGATGGTGCTGTACGCGGCCGACTACACGGTGCGCAAGCAGGAATACATGCACAAGCTGACCAAGGGCTTCATGCCGATGGCGCTGGCCGTCAGCTTCGTCGGCCTGCTGCTGCTGATGGAGCCCGACCTGGGCGCCTTCGGCGTGATCGTCTGCATCGCCATGGGCATCCTGTTTCTGGGTGGCGTCAATGCCATCTGGTTCGGCGGCATCGGCGCCATGCTGACGGCGATCTTCGTCACCATCATCGCTTTGTCGAAATTCCGCCGCGAGCGGTTTTTTGCGTATCTCGATCCGTGGCAGGAAGACAATGCGCTGAACAAGGCGTACCAGCTGACGCACTCCTTGATCGCCTTCGGGCGCGGCGAACTGTTTGGCGTGGGCCTGGGAGGCAGCGTGGAAAAACTGCACTACCTGCCCGAAGCGCATACGGACTTCTTGCTGGCCGTGATCGGCGAGGAACTGGGCCTGGTCGGCGTGCTGATCGTGATCGGCATGTTCTACTGGATTATCAAGCGCGCGTTCGACATCGGCCGCCAGGCGATCGCCATCGACCAGACTTTTGCCGGCCTGACGGCGAAGGGCATCGCCATCTGGATCGGCGTGCAGACCTTCATCAACATGGGCGTGAACCTGGGCCTGCTGCCGACCAAGGGCCTGACCTTGCCTTTGATGAGTTATGGCGGTACGGGTGTACTGATTAACTGTATCGGCCTGGCGATTTTGCTGCGCATCGATTACGAAAACCGGATCCTCATGCGCGGAGGCCGGCTATGAACAACGTGACGAACTTGAAAACGACGAAAAGACTGATGATCATGGCGGCCGGCACCGGCGGCCATATCTTCCCGGGCCTGGCGATTGCGCAGACGATGCGCGCGCGCGGCTGGGAAGTGAGCTGGCTGGGCACGACCCACGGCATGGAGCAGGATCTGGTGCCGAAGAGCGGCATTCCCATGGACGCCATTGCGTTCTCGGGCATGCGCGGCAAGGGCCTGGCGCACACGGTCAAGGGCGGCTTCAAGATGCTGGCCAGCTTCTTTGCCATCCGCCGCTTCATCGCGCGCCGCAAGCCGGACGTGGTGATGGGCATGGGCGGCTACGTGACCGTGCCGGGCGGCCTGATGGCGCGCCTGAAGGGCGTGCCGCTGGTGCTGGTCAATGCCGACGCGGCGCTGCTGTTGTCGAACAAGACCCTGGTACCGCTGGCGCAGCAGGTGTGCTTCGGTTTCCCTGCCGATTTCGGCAGCGCCGCCGGCAAGGCCGTCGTCACGGGCAATCCCGTGCGCGCCGAGATTCTCGCCATGGCGCCGCCGGCTACGCGCTTCGCGGGCCGCAGCGGACCGCTGCGCATCCTCGTCGTGGGCGGCAGCCTGGGCGCGAAAGCGCTGAACGACAATCTGCCTGCCGCGCTGGCGTTGATGCCGGAAGCCGAGCGTCCGCTGGTGACGCACCAGTCGGGCAAGAAGAATATCGACGCCCTGCATGCCGCGTATGCGCAGGCGGGCGTGCAAGCCAATGTGGTCGACTTCATCGACGACATGGCCAGGGCATATACCGAGGCCGACCTGGTGATTTGCCGCGCAGGCGCCATCACCCTGTCGGAATTGACGGCGGCCGGCGTGGCCAGCGTGCTCGTGCCGCTGGTGGCGTCGACCACGAGCCATCAGCGCGACAACGCGCAATGGATGGCAAAACAAGGCGCGGCGATTCATCTGCCGCAAACGGAAATGAGTGCGGCGTCGCTGAGCACATTGCTGGCGTCCTTGACGCGCGATACCTGCCAGCACATGGCGCAAGCGGCACTGGCAGCAGGCAAGCGCGACGCCAATGAGGCGATCGCACACGTATTGGAAAAACTGGCATGAGGTTAGCTCTGTGAAGCATAAAGTAAACAATATCCACTTTGTCGGCATTGGCGGCAGCGGCATGAGCGGCATCGCCGAAGTGCTGGTCAACCTCGGCTACAAGGTGTCGGGCTCCGACTTGGGCAGCAATGCGGCGACGCAGCGCCTGGCGAGCCTGGGCGCGACCGTCATGCTCGGCCACGCAGCGGAAAATATCGGCGACGCCGATGCGGTGGTGACGTCGGGCGCCGTTCCGCAAGAAAATCCGGAAGTGGCGGCCGCGCGTGCGCGCAAGATTCCGCTGGTGCCGCGCGCCGTGATGCTGGGCGAGTTGATGCGCCTGAAGCGCGGCATCGCCATCGCAGGCACGCACGGCAAGACGACGACCACCAGCCTGGTCGCCTCCGTGCTGGCGCAGGGCGGTCTCGACCCGACTTTCGTCATCGGCGGCCGCTTGACCAGCGCCGGCGCGAACGCCAAGCTGGGCTCGGGCGACTACCTGGTGGCCGAAGCCGATGAATCGGACGCTTCGTTCCTGAACCTGACGCCGATGATCGAAGTGATCACGAATATCGACGCCGATCACATGGACACCTACGAGCACGATTTCGAAAAGCTCAAACAGGCTTTCGTGCAGTTCACGCACCGCTTGCCGTTCTATGGCCGCGCCATGCTGTGCATCGACGATCCGCACGTGCGCGCCATTATCCCGTCCGTCACCAAGCCCGTCACCACCTACGGTTTCGCGGAAGACGCGCAAGTGCGCGCCATCAACGCGCGCGCCGTGGGCCTGGAAATGCATTTCACCGTGCTGCAGGAAGGCTATCCGGACCTCGACGTGGTATTGAACCAGCCCGGCATGCACAATGTGCAGAATGCCTGCTCGGCGATCGCCATCGCGCGCGAAATCGGTATCGCCGACAGCGCCACGCAGCAGGGCCTGGCTGAGTTCTCCGGCGTGGGCCGCCGCTTCACGCGCTATGGCGACGTGGCGCTGCCGAACGGCGGCAGCTTCGCGCTGGTCGATGATTTTGGCCACCATCCGGTGGAAACGGAAGTGACCCTGGCCGCCGCGCGCGCCGCCTATCCGGGCCGCCGCCTCGTGCTGGCGTTCCAGCCGCACCGCTACAGCCGCACGCGCGACCTGTTCGAGGATTTCGTCAAGGTGCTGGGCGCGCCCGACGTGCTGCTCCTGTCGGAGGTGTATGCGGCGGGCGAAGCGCCTATCGTCGCCGCCGACGGCCGCGCCCTGGCGCATGCGCTGCGCGCGCGCGGCAAGATCGAACCAATTTTCGTCGAGTCCATGAAGGACATGGCTGACACCATCATGAGCGTGGCGCGCGACGGCGACGTCGTGCTGACCATGGGCGCGGGCTCCATCAGCGGCATCCCGCAACAACTGACTACGTATCCATCCAACACTGTAAAGGCCTGATGTGAACCAAGCTTCAGCTATCGATGTAAAACAATTGGGCAAGGTCGGCGTCCTGTTCGGCGGCAGCTCGGCCGAGCGCGAAGTGTCGCTGATGTCCGGCACGGGCGTGCTGGCCGCGTTGACAAGCCGCGGCGTGGACGCGCACGCGTTCGACACGGGCGAACGCAGCCTGGCCGAACTGGCCGCTGAAAAATTCGACCGCGTCTTCATCGCGCTGCACGGCCGCTTCGGCGAAGACGGCAGCCTGCAGGGCGCGCTGGAACAGCTGGGCATTCCCTACACTGGCAGCGGCGTGATGGCCTGCGCGGTGGGCATGGACAAGATTTACACCAAGATGATCTGGCTGATGCATCAACTGCCGACGCCGAAGTACGCGGTGCTCGATGACAGCTCCGACCTGGCCAAGGTCGCCGCGGAACTGGGCTTGCCGCTGATCGTCAAGCCGCCGCATGAAGGTTCGAGCATCGGCATCACCACGGTCAACGAGGCATCGGCCTTCCAGGCAGCCTACGACATCGCCGCCGGTCTCGATGATTCGGTGCTGGCCGAGGAATTCGTCAAGGGCCGCGAGTTCACCGTCGCGATCCTGGGCAAGGGCGCCACGGCGCGCGCGCTGCCGCCGATCGAGATCGTCGCGCCGCAAGGCAATTACGATTACCAGAACAAGTACTTCACGGACGACACGCAGTATTTTTGTCCGCCGCAGCTGGACCCGGCGATCGTGGCGGAGATGGAACGCATCGCCGTGGCGGCCTACCGCGCCCTCGGCTGCGAAGGCTGGGGACGGGTCGACGTGCTGATGCGCGCGGCCGACAGCAAGCTGTTCCTGCTGGAGGTGAATACCTCGCCCGGCATGACGGGTCACTCGCTCGTGCCGATGGCGGCGCGCGCGGTCGGCATCAGCTATGAAGACCTGTGCCTGGAAATCGTCGCTGGCGCGCGTCTGAAAATGCACAAGGGACAGCACTGATATGTGGCATGACGCTAAAAGCCTCAATACGACTGCCAACGGCTTGCTGGCCGCGGTTCTGGTCGTGTGCGTGGCCGCCGGCGTCTGGTGGGTGTCGCAGCGTCCCATGTTCGACCTGCGCACGATCAAGGTGGAAAGCGCGGACGACAAGGGCCTGCGCCACGTGAATTACCTGACCCTGCGCAGCGGCACTTTGGGCCGCATCAAGGGCAATTTTTTCACGACCAACCTGGAAAGCGTGCGTGGCGTGTTCGAATCGGTGCCCTGGGTACGCCGTGCCAGTGTGCGGCGCGAGTGGCCGAACCAGCTGATCGTGGCGCTGGAAGAACACGAAGCGCTGGGCACCTGGGGCGAGGATGGGCGTCTGCTGTCGGTCAAGGGCGACGTGTTTACGGCGAATGTGGCCGAAGCCGAAGACGACCATGAATTACCTGCGTTTGCCGGCCCCGATGGCAGCGAAAAAGAAGTATTGGCCACCTATGTGCAGCTGGCAAAGTGGTTTGCGCCGCTGAAGATGGTGCCGGAAACCCTGTCGCTGTCGAGCCGCTATGCGTGGACCGTGAAACTGAACAACGGCATGAGCGTGGCGCTGGGACGCGAGCAGAATCATACGACCCTGAAGGCGCGCGTCGACCGGCTGGTGGGCATCTATCCGCAGCTGGCGAGCCGGCTGGAAAATATCGACACGATCGATATGCGCTACCAGAATGGCCTGGCGCTCAGTTCCGCCGGCCTGGTGATACCGGCCGAAGGCAAGGATGGCAAGCCAGTGATCAAGAAGAAAAACAGCAGTCCGATTAAAAAACCGGCTTAACCGAATACCCAATTAATTAATAGCCCAAAAAACTAGGCGAAAGAAATGACAAAAGACGCGAAAAACCTGATCGTCGGCCTCGACATCGGCACCTCGAAAGTGGTGGCGGTGGTAGCCGAAGTGATGTCCGACGGGCGCCACGAAGTGATCGGGCTGGGCCAGCACGAATCGAAGGGCCTGAAAAAGGGCGTGGTGGTCAATATCGAGGCCACGGTGGAGTCCATCCAGCGCGCGCTGGAAGAGGCCGAGCTGATGGCCGACTGCAAGATCCGCAATGTGTATGCGGGCATTGCGGGCAGCCATATCCGCAGCTTCAATTCCAGCGGCATGGTGGCCATCAAGGACAAGGAAGTGACGGCGACCGACGTGGCGCGCGTCATCGAGACGGCAAAAGCGGTTAACATTCCGACCGATCAGCAATTGCTGCACACGGTGCCGCAAGAGTTCATCGTCGACAGCCAGGAAGATGTGCGCGAGCCTATCGGCATGAGCGGCATCCGCCTGGAGGTGAAGGTGCATATCGTCACCGGCGCCGTGTCGGCGGTGCAGAACATCGTCAAGTGCGTGCGCCGCTGCGGCCTGGAAGTGTCGGACCTGATCCTGCAGCCGATGGCGTCCGCCGATGCGGTGCTCACGCCCGACGAGAAGGAGCTGGGCGTGGTGCTGATCGACATCGGCGGCGGCACGACCGATGTGGCGGTATTCTCCGATGGCGCGATCCGCCATACGGCAGTCATTCCCATCGCCGGCGACCAGATCACCAACGACATCGCCATGGCCTTGCGTACCCCGACCGCGGAAGCGGAAGAAATCAAGATCCGCTATGGTGTGGCCAAACAGGTCCTGGCCGACCCCGGCGAATCGCTGGAAGTGCCTGGCCTGGGCGACCGCGGCCCGCGCAACCTGTCGCGCCAGGCGCTGGCGGCAGTGATCGAGCCGCGCGTCGAAGAGCTGTTCGCCATGGTGCACCAGGTGGTGCGCGAATCCGGTTACGAAGGCGTGCTGTCCTCGGGCATCGTGCTCACGGGCGGCACGTCCATCATGCCCGGCATGGTGGAAATGGCGGAAGATATTTTCCTGAAACCGGCGCGCCTTGGCACGCCCGAGTATCGGGGCCAGCTGGCCGACGTGGTGCGCAGTCCGCGCTATGCCACGGTATTGGGCCTGCTGCTGGAAGCGAAGAAGCAATACCTGCGCGGCCACATCGTGACGCGTCAGGACGGCTCGGTGAAGGCAGTCTGGCAGCGCATGAAGGAATGGTTTTTAGGGAATTTTTAAGGGCATGATTTACGCCCGGCAGTACAGGTTTTTTGGCAGCATCGCAGGTACACACACATAACTTAATTTTATATTTAACCGCAGTTTTCAATCTCCAGTTCTCCTACCAATATGAGGCCTGGCGCTTGGAAACCGCATCTGATAGGAGCACATCATGGAGTTCGATATGGTCGATAACACAGCTTTAGGTACCGTCATCAAGGTCGTCGGCGTCGGCGGTGCGGGTGGCAATGCAGTCCAACACATGATCAACAAAGGCATGTCGGGCGTGGAATTCATTGCCGCCAACACCGACGCACAGGCCCTGTCGACATCGAAGGCCCACAACATCATCCAGATCGGTGATACCGGCCTGGGCGCAGGCATGAAGCCTGCCGTCGGCCGCCAGCTGGCCGAAGAGTCGCGCACGCGCATCGCCGATTCGCTGCGCGGCGCGCACATGGTCTTCATCGCCGCCGGCATGGGCGGCGGCACCGGTACGGGCGCCGCTCCCATCGTGGCCGAAGTGGCCAAGGAACTGGGCGCGCTGACGGTGGCCGTGGTCTCCAAGCCATTCTCGTACGAAGGCCAGAAGTGCATGGACATCGCCGACGAAGGCCTGGAGCAGCTGTCCCTGCACGTCGATTCGCTGATCATCATCCTCAATGAAAAACTGGAAGAGATCTACGAAGACGAAAGCATGCTGGAATGGATGCAGCACGCCGATGATGTGCTCAACAACGCGGTGGCCGGCATTGCCGAGATCATCAACGTGCCTGGCCATATCAACGTCGACTTCAACGACGTGAAAACCATCATGGGCGAGCAGGGCAAGGCCATGATGGGCACGGCGACGGCTTCCGGCGTCGACCGCGCGCGTATCGCCGCCGAACAGGCTGTCGCTTCGCCGCTGCTCGATGGCATCGATCTGTCCGGCGCGCGCGGCGTGCTGGTCAACGTCACGGCCAGCCGTGGCTTGAAAGGTAAAGAGATCAAGGAAGTCATGGCTGCCGTGCGCGCCTTTGCCGCACCGGACGCGTCGATCGCGCAAGGTATCGCCTACGACGACGCCATGGGCGACGACATCCGCGTTACCGTGGTGGCCACGGGCCTGGGCCGCGCGAAGAAAAACATCCAGCTGGTACCGCAGCAAGTGCTGCGCACCGGTACCCACAACAGCCCGCTGACCCCGTCGGCTGCCATGGGTAGCGCGCAAGCGGCGACGACGACGGTTGGCGTGGCCACGCCGGCCGCCGGTTTCGACGGCATGAAGGCGCCTGCAGTATGGCGCCGCGAATCGGCTTCCGAGCAAGTGCGCGCGATGGAAAAGAATGGCATGGAGACGTATGACATTCCTGCTTTCCTGCGCAAGCAAGCCGATTAAGCGCATGTGAAAAAATCAACGATGACGGCGGCCTGAGGGTCGCCGTTTTTTTTCCGGCTTTTGACTTTTGACTTTGCCTTTCCGGCCATTTTCTGCACAAATACGGCAAGTCAGGCATACTATCGCGCAGTGTCGGCATCATGCCGGCAGAACCCTCAACCGACAGTACACAAGGAGTCAACATGACCATCAAGATCGGCGACACCCTGCCAGAAGGCACCCTGGCCGAATTCATCGAAAGCGAAACCGAAGGTTGCGCACTGGGCCCGAACACGTTCAACGTGCAAGACCTGGTCAAGGGCAAGAAGATCGCTATCTTCGGCCTGCCAGGCGCCTACACCCCGACCTGCTCCGCACAGCACGTGCCAGGCTACGTGCAGCACGCTGCCGACCTGAAAGCCAAGGGCGTCGATGAAATCTGGTGCATCTCCGTCAACGACGCGTTCGTGATGGGCGCCTGGGGCCGCGACCAGAAAGCCACCGGCGTCGTACGCATGATGGCTGACGGCAATGCCGCCTACAGCAAGGCACTGGGCCTGGACGCCGATTTCTCCAAGCACGGCATGGGCACGCGCTCGCAGCGCTACTCGATGCTGGTCGACAATGGCGTCGTGACGCAATTGAACGTCGAGCAGGGCGGCAAGTTTGAAGTATCGAATGCCGAGACACTGCTGGGCCAGCTGAAATAATCGTGGCGTAGGTCGGATTAGGCGCAAAGCGCCGTAATCCGACAATATTGTTGACGCCTTCGTGGTGTTGTCGGATTACGCGCTACGCGCTAATCCGACCTACGATGTAAAAAAACGGCGCCATGTTGGCGCCGTTTTTTTATTGCACCACCGGTTTTGTCGCCTCGAACATGGCCGCGTCGATATCGAATGAATAATCGTCCTGCAGCGCGAAATACTGGCGCGCTTCCTCGGGCGCGCCATCGAACAGGTTGCGGATGGCCGCCACTCTTTCGCCTGGCGTGCGCATGCGCGCCACCCACTCGTCGAACTGCATCGTCAGTTTCCACACGCTGCGCAAGCTGTGCGTGAATCCCGCGTTATTGAATTTGGCGCCCCATTCGCAGGTACGGTAGTCGCGCACGTGGGAGGCGTCGCGCAGCATTTCCACCGCCTGCAAGGTGCTGTCGTACAGGGCTGTCTTGGGCGCGACGATGTCGATCACCAGCAAGGTGCCGTTCGGGCGCAGCACGCGCCACGCTTCCGCGAGGGCCGCGGCCACGTCGTTCCAGTGGTGCGCGGAAAAGCGCGTGACGACCATGTCGAAGCTGGCGTCGGCAAACGGCAGGCGCGCCACGTCGCCCTGTTGCGTGCTGATGTTGTGCAAGCCGCGCTGCGCCTTCGCGTGGTCGACGACGTCGAGCATGGGCTGCGCCAGGTCGTAGGCGACGACCGATTGCGCCACGGGGGCGACGGCAAAGCTGGCGTGTCCGGCGCCGCAGCCCAGGTCCAGAACGACGGGCTTGCCGTGGCGGCGCGCGCATTCCTGCATCAGCACCAGGTCGGCGCCTTGCGCGTGGACGGCGCTGCTCAGGTAGGCGTTGGCCGTCTTGCCAAACTGTTCGGTAACGACATCGTGCTGTTGCATGGTTTTCTCCTGTTGATGGGTGAGTTCCTGCAGAATAGGGATAAAATTATCCTGTAACAAGACCATAACTTATACTGGTATATCCACTACCATGCATTCATGCCATGTCGAATAAACTTGCTGAATTCATCCGCGCCCGGCGCGAAGCCGTCACCCCCGCCATGGCTGGCTTGCCCGGTGGCGGACGGCGGCGCACGCCGGGCTTGCGGCGCGAAGAGCTGGCGCAGCTGTGCGACGTCAGTCCCACCTGGCTGACGTGGCTGGAGCAGGGCAGGCCTGTATCGGCCTCGGCCAAGATGCTGGCCCGCCTGGCGCAGGTGCTGCAGCTGAGCGCGGCCGAGCGCGCCTATCTGTTCGAGGTGGCCGACAAGCATGACCCCAGCCATGGCACAGGCGAGGGCGGTGGGCCTGCCAGCGACGAACTGGCCGCCATCGTGTCCGCCATCGACGCGCCCGCGTACATCCTCGACCGCGCATGGAACGCCGTGGCGTGGAACGGGGCCGCGTCCACCTTGTTTACGGGCTGGCTGCAGGCCGGGGAGGGCGCGCCGAACCAGCTGCGCTTCATGTTCCTCGATGCGGCTGCGCGCGAGCTCGTCGTCGGTTGGCCCGAGCGTGCGCGCCGCCTGGTGGCGGAGTTCCGCGCCGATATCGGTCGCCACGCAGACCAGGCGCCACTGGCCGGCCTGATCGCGGAACTGACCGGCGCCAGCCTGGAATTCCGGCTGTGCTGGAGTGCGCAGCAAGTACTGGGGCGCGATGGCGGCTTGCGCAGCTTCCAGCATCCGCTGCAGGGTGCGCTCAGTTTCAATCAGGTGACCTTGCACCTGGCGCGCCAGCATGAACTGAAGCTGGTGATGCTGTTGCCTGTGTCGTAGACGTCACTCGCGTGCTTGCCAGGTCCCGGCGTGCTCGTGCCGCTCTGCACCTGCAATGCGCGCTTGCATGGCTGCTGTCATGTGGACATTGCGCTGGGCGTCAACCATCAGCACTTCTTTCAGGTCGAGTTTTTCCGCCATCGCTTGCCAGTCTCGGGGGCCGGTGATGAACAGCGGTTTGGAGTGGCCGTCCGAGCGCAGGCCAGGGTCGCGGCCGCCGCTGGCGATGATGGTGACCGAAGCGACCAGATCGATCGGGTAGCCGCTGCGCGGGTCGATGATGTGCGGGCGGCGCTTGCCGTCCTTCATGAAGTAGCGTTCATAGTCACCGCTGGTGCCGATCGCTTCGTTGTCGCGCAAAGCGATCTGCGCAACTGTCCCGGCGCCACGCGGATCGCGGATGCCGACCTGCCACGGTCGTTCACCGGGCTGGCCGATGGCGATGACGTTGCCACCGATGTTGACCAGCGCCGCCTTGACGTGCGCTTCGCGCAGCAGCGCTGCGGCGCGGTCGAGCGCGTAACCTTTGGCGTAGCCGCCGAGGTCGATCATGACGGCAGGGTTGACGCTGCTGATGATGTTGCCGTTGTAGCGCAGGTCGGACAGCGATGGCCGCGCGTCGACCCAGCGCTTGATCTCGGCGGCCGGCGGTCCCTGCGCGCCGATGTCGTTTTTCTGGAAGCCCCACAGCCTGATCAGATGCCCAATGGTGGGGTTGAACAGCAGGCCGGAACGCACTGACAGCTTCTCGGCCGATTTTAGCAGGCCGACCATTTCAGCGTCGGCGCGCATTGGCTCGCCTTTGGCGATGCTGTCGTTGAGGGCGGTGAGCATGCTTGGCTCCCACGCGTGGAATTTACGGTGCAGGCGATCGAATTCTCTCAATACCTCGGCGCCAAGCAGGTCGGCGCGCTGCTGCGAACCACCGTAGATGGTGATGTCGACCGTGGTGCCGAACACGTGGCCCCGGGTTTTGTAGAGGCGTTCCTCGCCGGAACAAGCAGTCAGGAACAGCAGTAGCGCCAGCAGCGTGCGGGTAAACATGGAATGTCTCCGGGTGTGGCCGCCGCGCGCAGGCGGCGGCCAGCAGTCTTAATTGCTCTTGGCGACCATGTAGTCGACCAGTGCTTTCACTTCATCATCCTTCAGGCCTGGATTGCCGCCGCGTGGCGGCATCATTTTCACGCCGTTGATGGCGCTCAGGTACAGCGCCGGCTTGCCTTTGGCGATACGCGGTTTCCATCCCGCCTTGTCGCCAACCTTGGGCGCGCCCATGATGCCGCTGCCGTGGCAGGCCAGGCAGGTGGTGGAGTAGGTTTTCTCAACCTTGGCGGCGTCCGGCGCGGCGGCGGCGCTGGTGGCACAGGTGATGGCTGCCAGCATTGCTGCCAGTGCAAGTAGTTTCTTCATGGTCTGTCTCTTTTCAAAAGTAAGTCGGCAAATGCCGGGGTAAAAACGGACCGGCGCTTTCCGCCGAACGGCAATGCCGGCCCAGGCGGTGGTGTTTCAATGCGCCATGGCGTGCGTCGGCATGGCGCCGCTGGCTTCGTTCAGCAGGGCCGGCGTGATCTGCTTGAAGCGCAGCACGCGGCCGCCTTCCTTGCGAACAAACGCTTCCGCGTCCACCTGCCGGCTGAACGAGGCGATGGCCGGGCCCATCGAGCCCTGCGCCTTGCTGCCTAATACATAGAGCGCGTCGTGTGCCCCGATCCAGTGGCCTTGCGGCTGTTGCCAGTTGGCGCTGCCCATGTCCTGCACGTAGAAGGCGCTGGTGGCGCGACGCTGTTCCGGCGCCAGCATTTCACCGAGCAGTTCTTTTACGTCACAGAAGTAGCTGGTCTTGCCGTCGGCGAAGCGAACCTGCGCTTTCGGCCCAGGGAAGTCGCGCAGCAGCATGCCGTCCAGCGCACACGCGGCTTCGTCGGACGGATCAATGGCTGGCAGGTTGGTGGCGCTGTACGTGCAGGCGGCCAGCGCAAGGGTGGCCAGTGCGGCCAGCGCGCTCCTGCGCAGGTGGAAAATAGTCATGAAAATCTCCTGAGTGCGATAGAAAACGGTAAAAAAATCCAGGCTAGCATCACGCCCGACAGCAGCGCCGGGTGGGTCCAGCCTTGCGGCATCACGGTGGCCAGGCCATACATGGCTTGCGCCTGGTCCGAGCTGAACACGTTCAGCAGGCGAAATACGTCGGCCGGGTTCAGCATCAGCATGGCGGCGAACAGGCCGCTACCGAGCTGGCCCTGGCTGAGCACCATCACCCCCATCAGCAGCAGGTCGAACACCAGCACGAACAGGAACCACAGCGCCAGTGCAATGCCGCTGGCGCGGACGCGGTCGCGGGTGCTGACCGATACCAGCATGGCAATGCTGAGGAAGGCCAGTCCCATCAGCACGGCGCTGGCGACGAATTGGGCGTAGCGCCAGCCCTCGGCCACAGTCAGTTGCGAGAACAGCGGCAGCAGGCCGGCGCCAAAGCCGATCGCGGTGGCGCTGGTGAGCGCCGCCGCCAGGCCGAGATACTTACCGAGCAGCACTTCCAGCGGCGTCACCGGCATCGACAGCAGCAGTTCCAGCGCGCCGCGCTCACGCTCGCCGACAATCGCGTCATAGCCGAGTATCAGGGCGATCAGCGGCACCAGATAGATCACCAGGCTGGACAGGCTGGCGATAGTGGCGTCGATGCCGTGGAAACCAACCTGTCCCTGCTGGGCTGCGCCGAAGTAGGCGATGGCCAGCGCGAAGAAGGCAAACACCAGCGCCACGGCCAGCACCCAGCGGTTGCGCAGCCGCTCACGCCATTCTTTTGCGGCCAGCACGCCGACCTGGCGCCATTCAATGCGTGCGCGCATGGGTGCCTCCGTAGCCGAGAAATACTTGTTCCAATGTCGATTCCTGAATTGCGATGTCGTCGGCGCAAGCGGCCAGATGGCGCAGCACTGCCATCTTGTCGGCCCTGGCGCAGCGCACGTGCAGCTGTTCGCCATGCACCTCCAGCGCCAGCTCCAGCGGCAACGCGGCCAGCGCCGCGCGCACGCCCGCCTGCAGCGCAGGCGCAATCGTGGCGGTAATGGTCAGCATCCGGGGCGCATGGGTACCCGTCCGCAGCTGCCTCAACGTGCCTTGCGCGGCCACCGTGCCGCTCTGCATGATGAGCAGCTGGTCGACCCTGTGCTCGATCTCTGCCAGGATGTGTGAGGTGATGACGATGGTGGCGCCGCGGTCCTGCGCGGTGCGCAAGATGGCGTAAAAGTCGGCGATGCCTTGCGGGTCCAATCCGTTGGTCGGCTCATCGAGGAAGATCAGGTCCGGCTCGCCCAGCAGAGCCTGCGCCAGGCCGAGCCGCTGGCGCATGCCCTTGGAGTACCCCTGTACCGGCCGCGCGGCGGCATGCGTCAGGCCCACCAGGTCGAGCAACGGTGCGCAAGCAGCGCGCGCAATGTGCTTCAAGTCCGCAAAAAAGTGCAGTACTTCCTGGCCACTCAGGTTATCGTAGGTGAGAAAACTTTCCGGCAGATAGCCGACGCGCCGGCGCGTCTGGCGAAAGGCAGGTTCGGCCGCGTTCTGTCCCAGTACGTGCAGCGTGCCGGCGCAGGGCGTGATCAGACCGAGCATCAGCTTGAATAGCGTGCTCTTGCCGGCGCCATTGTGGCCGATCAGGCCGAACATGGTGCCATGGGCGATGTCAAAGCTGACGTCCTGCAGCACCGTGAGCGCGCCGTAGCGATGCCGGATGCCGCGCAGGCTGACGGCGGCTTCAGTTGTATTCGATGCGGGGAGCGATGTCATTCCATTTCTTCCAATTCTGTGAGAGCGGGCGCATGCGCGGATGGCGGTCGACTACGCTTGGCGCGCGCAGCAGCGGAAACTGACGCGCGGCAAAGCGCAGCGTCTGCAGCGCGGGGCTGGCGCCGAGCAGCTTGAGCAGCGGGTATTGCCAGTTCAGACGGTCAACCAGGTCGTTCGCTTCATACGCCACGTCACCCTGGCCGTCGCCGTTCTGGTCCCAGCCGTTGTAATTGCTCCAGTAGTTGCCTTCCTGTTTGCCCCATTCGACATCGCGCGCGGCAACAAAGCGCACCTGCTCCTGGTTGCCGATGAAGTCGTTGCCATCGACTTGGTTGTTCGACGAGCCGGCCGACAGGTGCACGCCGGTGCGGTTATTGATGATCAGGTTGTGGCGCAGCGTGTTGTACTCGGCGTCATAGATGAAAAAACCACGGTCGTTGCCGGCCACCACGTTGTCTTCGATCAGCGAGTCCTGGATGGTGCGCAGCATGATGCCGTGATCGGTATTGCCCCACGCGATATTGCGGCGCACGGTCAGGCTGCGCACCTCCATCAGCGCCAGCCCGGCCCGGCTCAGATATACCTCGTTGTCTTCCCAGGTACTGTGGTGGGTGTTCATGTAGTGCGTGCCGTAGCGGACATGGTGGATGCGGTTGTGGCGAAATTGCGCATCGCGCGAGACGTCGACATAGATGCCGTCGCGCGTGCCGCTGATTTCGTTGCCGGTGACGCGCGCTCCGCGCGTGTCGTACACCTGGATGCCATTGCCGCGCTGCGCCGATTGCAGGTCGCGCCGGCCGGTGATGGTGTTGTTCAGCAAGCGCGCATCGTCAACGCCTTGCAGCCAGATGCCGAACAGGTTGGCGACCAGTCGACAGTTGTTGATCTGTACGCGATGCGCGCCAGGCACGATATAAATGCCGGCGTTCTGCGCAGTGAGGTCCGCGCCGCTGTCGATCACGATCAGGCCGATCAGGGTGACGTCGGGGGCGGTGATGCGGATGGTGTCGCCGTGCCCTCGGCCGCTGATGATGGGATGGCTGCGCCCTTGCAGCGTCAGCGCCTTGTCGACCAGCACGTGTTCGTTATACCTGCCGGGTGCGATCAGCAGTGTGTCGCCTTTCTGCGCACTGGCGATGGCCGCATTGATCGACGTGCCCGGCGCCACTTCCAGCACGGCGGCGGCCAGGCCCGGCCCATAGCCGGCCAGTATGACTGCCAGTACCAGCGCGCGCATCAGCGCCAGCAGGGCGGAAGGCGCCAGCCTCATGCGTCTTCCTTGCCTTGCGACGGCAGCGTTGAGCGCAAGCTGTCGAGCGTAAGGAAGTAGCCGTCGGCGCCGATACGCGTCAGCGCTTCGCCCTTGGCAGCGCGCCGCTTGCGCTCTTTCACCAGGGGTGGACAGGCGTGATCGTCGTAGTACATCACCATGCAGTCCAGGCACAGCATGCATTCCATCTGATCGATTTTGCCTTGGCTGTCGATGGCGTGCGAGCCGCAACCGGCGGCGCAGGCGTGGCAGCTGGTGCATTCTGCCTTGCGCTTCAGACCGAACAGACGGAACTTGCCGGGCAGCGCCAGGCCCGCGCCCATCGGGCACAGGTATTTGCAGTAGGGGCGCTCGCTGAACAGCGACAGGCCCAGAATGGCGCCGATAAAGAGCCAGAATGGCCAGCTCCGGTTCCATACGCCGACCAGGAAAGTGGTCTTGAAGGGTTCGATTTCGGCCAGATGTTCGGCCGTCTCCATTGAGAACAGGGATACGCCGATCAGGCCGAAGAAGATGACGTACTTCAGCCAGCGCAGCTTGTCGTGCAGTGGTTTTGGCAGCAGTTTCTGCCAGCGTTTCAGGCCGATGGCGGAACCGAGTTTCAGCATCAGGTGCTGCAGCGAGCCGAATGGACATAACCAGCCGCAGAACAGGCCGCGTCCCCAGATCAGCACCGTGATGATGATGAACCACCAGAACAGGAAGATGAAGGGATCGGACAGGAACAGCTCCCAGCGCCATTGATGGATCAGCGAATGGAGCCAGGTCATGATCTGCGTGATGCTGGGCTGCGCCTTCAGGTAGAAACCGATGAAGCCGGCGCTGATGATCCATAGAACCAGCCGCGGCCAGCTGATCAAAGGCTTGTGCTTGCGCGTCGATGCACGCACCAGCCGGTCGCGTCGTGCGTACCAGATGGCGGTAAACAACAGGGTGGCGACGAAGAAGCCGATTTGCGGAATCCGGTCCAGCCAGATGTTTTGCCACGCCGGGCGCGCCGTCACCACTTTCGGATGGCCGCCTTCCAGATAGCGGGCCGGCAGCCAGTATGTCTGGTCGTAGTGGGTGAAGGTCTTGGCGCCCTTGGCGTCCAACTGATTGACCAGCAGCGTCAGCGTCCAAGGCCACGCCGGATTGAAGTGTTTCGAGCGGACGATGAAGATGCCCGATTCGCGGTATTGGGGCACATCGCCGGGCTGCAGGTGATACAGATTGAGATAGTCGGTATCGCGGAAGGTGTAGGTTTCAGGATCTTGCCGCACCTGGATGCGGTCGTAGATGCCGCCGCGCACAAAGCCCGAGCCCTTGAACGAGGTCTGGCCGTTGGCGATGACGAAGATCGCATGCTCGTCCGGCTTGAGGTCGCGCATCAGGCGCTGGTAGTTGTCCTCGCCCAGCAGGCTGTTGCCCAGCGTCGGCGTGTTGAGGTAGCCGAAGTAGAGATCGATGTAGTCGCCGCGTGCGCTGTCGGCGCCGACTTCGCGCGCGGCGATCGTCAGGCGGCCGACCGAGCCCTCGTCGGCCAGCTTGCCCCAGTTGAGGCGCTCGTCGAGCGGCGTGAAGCGGGCTGGCGGCCGCGCCGCCGCAGTGAAGATGCCGACCTGGCGGCCGATCTCATAGGCGCTGCGGGAAATTACCTGGTTCTCGGCGATGGCCGTCACGGTGGCGCCGCTGATCGCGTCCAATCCCACGCTGCCATCGCCGCCACGGCCAATTTCCAGCCTGGCGTCACCGCGCAGGCCGACATATTGTCCGATGAACTTGAGCAGCGCCGATTCCGGTATGCCGGCCAGCAGGATCGGTTCGGAATGCTTGATCACGCGCACGCCGGTAATGATGCCTGCGGTGTCCATGCCGATCAGTGTAATGACCGGCTTGCCGGAATAGGCGGGAATGTCCACCACGTCGGTTGACAGGAAAACGTAGCCAACGAGCTTGCCGCCGGCGTCCAGCGCTTGCACATAGCGTGGAGAACCCATGCGCTGCGAGAAGCGCTGCGCTTGCGGCATCACGTCGCGGCAGGCGGCATGCGCGCACAGGTCGGCGCCGTGCAACAGTTCGGAGGAAAGTTCAGCGTCGTAGATGTTGGCGGCGGCGATGGGCGGCGCGAGCATAGCCAGTAACATCAAGCACGACGCCAGCGAATTGAACAAGGTTTTTAAAGTAGTCGTCATGAGAATATGCCATGCCGGCTGACGCATCAGCCGGCATGGACTTGCGGGACAACTCAGGCTTCAACCAGGAAACGGCTACGCATTTCCAGATGCAGGGCGTGGCAGAAGTGCGTGCAATACAACCAGAACGCACCGGCGTGATCGGCCTTGAAAGTGACCGACTTGGTTTCCTGCGGATTGACGATAAAGTTGATGTTGTAGGTCGGGATGGCGCAACCGTGGGTCAAATCTTCGACCTTGTCGTAGTTGGTCAGGGTGAGCGTGACTTCATCGCCTTTTTTGACCTTGATGACCGGCATGCTGAACGCCGGCGCTTGCGACATCAGACGCACATGCACCTTGTTGCCCTTGCGCTCGATGCCGGCGTTTTCCGGCGTGACGGCATTCGGGAAGTCGGTCATGGTGTGGATCTGGCGCGTCTTGACCACGTCGCGGCGCACGATAATGCCATCGTGCGGTTCCGGGTAGGCAGTGTGATCGGCTATCAGCTTCATGCTGGCGCCGCTGATGTCCACCAACTGTTCGGTTTCAGGATGCAGCGGGCCGACTGGCAGGAAGCGGTCCTTGGAGAACTTGTTGCCGGAGTTGAGGTATTTGCCGTCAGCTTCCCTGGTCTCACCCATCGATGAGTAGTTATGGCCCGGCTGGTAGTGCACGTCCAGCTTCTCGATGATGACCTTGGCGTTTTTGTCGCCCTTGAACTGGGCAATGGCTGCATCCACATTCCATTTGACGGCTTGGCTGTCGAGGAACAGCGAGGTATAGGCGTTGCCCCTGCCGTCGAAGGCGGTGTGCAGCGGGCCGAGGCCGATTTCCGGTTCGGCCACCACGGTGTCGCGCGGATCCTTGACGTTACCGTCGAACCACTGCAGCACCTTGCTCAATTCAATCACGGTGGCGGTCGGCGACAGCTTGCCGGAGCAGACGAAGTATTTTCCGTCCGGGCTGGCGTTGACGCCATGCGGGTTCTTGCTGACCGGGACGTACAGCGAGATCGCGCTTTTCGGATCGGCGTTGGCAGCTTTGCGGCCATCGACCACGGGGACCTTGGAACTGCCGATGGTGGTGAACTTGCCTGCCTTGACCTGGGCCTCGACGCGTTCGATATGCAGGAACACGCAGGCATCGCGCTCGGCCGCCATCATGCCGTTCAGGTCGGCGGCGTTTTCCACGTTGTACTGGTTGCAGGCGGCCAGCTTGCCGTCGTACGAGGTGGCGCACAGATCCATATTGCCGTCAACGCGCACCTGCCACATCACTTCCATGGTCTCTGCGCTGACGCAGCTGAACAACGCACCCCACTTTTCCGGATTGTCCAGGTCGCGGCCGTCGTTTGGCAGCGGGATATGGAATTCGGCGCCGCAGAACACGCGGGTGGTGTAGTCAATCTTCTGGTCGACCGGATCGCGCTTGTCAGGGAACAGGCCGTGGAAGCCGGCCACATTCGGCAGTTCGGTGATCTTGTCGCATTCCATGGTGTCCATGCGGATGCGCGCCACGCGTGAATGCAGCTTGTCGTTGATGAACAGCCAGCGGCCGTCATACGTGCCGTTCTTGTAGCTGCCGTGGACGTGGTGGGTGTCGCCGGTGATGTATTTCAGCGTGCCGTCGGGCTTGGTGCCGATGATGGCTTTCGATTCATTGGTAATACCCCAGCCGACCATGCAATCGACGTTGAACACTGGGATGCGCTTGAGCGTGCGCCCGGAAGGCAGGCCGAGCACCCGCGCTTCGCCCGAATGGCCGGAACTGATGAAAGCATAGTAGTCGTCCAGCTGGCCTGGCGCGATCTCGGTGCCGTGGTGTGCGGCCGGTGCGGCAGCGCTCTTGCCGCCGGCGGCAGCTTCCTCCTTGCAGCCGGCCAGGCCCAGCGTGACGCCTGCCAGGCCCAGTGCGGCGCTCTTGCCGAGAAAGCCGCGGCGGCTCGACGGCGTGTCGTTGGTGGTATCTATCTTCTTGCTGTCCATCTCTCGTTCTCCATCGTTGCAAAATTATAAACAAGCATTTTACATGCATCTTTTAAAAAAACGATGACGTGGATCAAGCATTTCAGGCAACGCCGCCGCGATTGCGGCAGTACTTGATCCAGGCACTGTTTTCGTCGTCGCCCCTGATGAGCTGGCCGGCTTGCTATAATCAATCCCGGCAGCGCCTCCGCTGTGCTGGCTCCGGACGTCGCCATAATGACGTTCCCAGTGGTCCGCCTCGGACCGGTCGTCAAGGAGCTTTCCCTGTCTTCTCGTCAAGAAAATCTGCACAGCATCTATGCGATGCTGATTGCGGTAGCCATGTTCTCGTGCATGGATACCGCCATGAAGCTGCTGTCTGCCCATTATCCCGCCACGCAGGTCACGGCGATGCGCTCGCTCAGTTCGTTGCCACTGCTGTGCGGCTACATGCTGTACCGCGGTGCGTTCAAGGGCATCTTCCGCATACGCTGGCCAATGCACCTGTTGCGCGCCGCACTCGGCATCGCCATGCTGACCACCTTTGCCTTCGGGCTGAAGTCGCTGTCGCTGGCCGAGGCATATTCGATCTTCTTCATCGCGCCGGCTTTGATCACGGCGCTCTCGGTGTGGGTGCTGAAGGAGCACGTGGGCCGCGGGCAGTGGGTGGCGATTGGCGTCGGCCTGCTGGGCGTGCTGGTGGTGCTGCGCCCCGAAGGCACCGGCTTCCTGTCGCTGGGCGGGCTGGCGATTCTGGTGGCAGCTGCCTGCTACGCCGTGTCTGCCATCAGCGCGCGCGTGCTGGCGCGCACCGACAGCACCGAGGCGATGATGTTCTGGCTGCTGACGCTGATGTCGATTGGCGCAGTAACGCTGGCGTGGAATATCTGGGTGCCTGTGCGTGCCGAACATGGCTCGATCTTGATGGTGCTGGCGCTGTCAGGCTTCTTTGGGCAGTTGGCGATCACCAAGGCCTTCAGCACCGGCAAGGCGTCAATCGTGGCGCCGTTCGAGTACACGGCGCTGGCCTGGGGCGTGGCGATAGACTGGCTGCTGTGGCAGGCGCTGCCGGATCGCTATACCTTGCTTGGCGCGGCGATCATTATCGCCAGCGGCATCTACCTGGTGCGGCGAGAGGCCGTGCATGTGGAAAGTGAGCATCCCTAGCATTTCTTTGCCGGTCAGCATTCCACGCCGCAACTGGATATAATCGTGCCATGTTAAAACAACGCACTATCAAACAACAGGTCCGCACCATCGGTGTCGGTTTGCATTCCGGCACCAAGGTCGAGCTGATCCTGCGTCCTGCCGCGATCGACACGGGCATCGTGTTTCGCCGCATCGACCTCGATCCCATCGTCGAGTTTCCCGCCAGCGCCATGGCCGTGGGCGACACGCGCATGGCTTCCGTGCTGATCAAGGATGGCGCCAGGGTGTCTACCGTGGAACATCTGATGTCGGCGGCGGCGGGCCTGGGGATCGACAATATGTATATCGACGTGAATGCGGAAGAAATTCCCATCATGGACGGTTCCGCCTCGTCCTTCGTCTACCTGCTGCAGCAGGCTGGCGTGGAAGAGCAGCAGGCGGCGAAAAAATTCATCAAGGTCATCAAGCCCGTGGAAGTGCGTCACGGCAAGGGCGACGCGGAGAAATGGGCGCGTTTGTCGCCGTACGACGGCTTCAAGCTCGATTTCTTCATCGAATTCAATCACCCGGCCGTCGATGGCACGATGCAGCGTGCTTCCGTCGATTTCGGCGACGTGTCGTACGTGCACGATGTGGCCCGCGCACGCACCTTCGGTTTCATGCAGGACGTGGAAAGCTTGCGCGGCATGGGCCTGGCCCGTGGCGGTTCTCTGGAAAACGCCATCGTCATGGACGAATACCGCATCCTCAACGCGGACGGCTTGCGCTATGAAGACGAGTTCGTGCGCCACAAGATCCTCGACGCCATCGGCGACCTGTACCTGGTGGGTCACCCCTTGCTCGCCTACTACACGGCGCACAAGTCGGGCCACGCGCTGAACAACCAGCTGCTGCTGGCGCTGCTGGAGCAGCCCGATGCGTATGAAATCGTCTCGTTCGCCACGAATGAGGCGGCGCCGCAATCCTACTTACGCCAGATGGAGCGCGAGTGGTCGCTGACGTAGGTCGGATGAGCGGGGCGACGCCCCGCGTAATCCGACAACCATGTTGGGACTGATCGTGGTGTTGTCGGATTACGGCCTGAAGGGCCTAATCCGACCTGCGCGATATGCGTTAATTTAGCGCCGTTATTCTCAGTCCCGCGGTTCGCGGTGGTGGCGCACCATGTTGCGCAGCGCCGCGATCAATTGCTCGTTCTGCTTCGACGCGGGCAGGGCCGTGCTCAGCTCTTCCAGGGCCGACATGGCTTTTTCCGGCAAGACCAGCGCCCGCGTATGCACGATGGGCGCGATGCTCTTGATGACTTGCACTTTCAGCTTGATGCTTGAAATCTGCCAGCCCTTTCTTTCCAATTCCCCTTGCAACTTCGGCAATTGCTGCTTGAGCTTGGCCGCCAGCGCCGCGTTCGGCGTGGCCAGCACCAGTTGGCCGCCCTCGAATTGCAGGATGTCGCAATGCTCGAACATCGCCGGCAGGGCCTTGGCGCAGTCTTTTTGCAGGGCGGCCAGGCGCGTGACGGTGGGCATCAATGAGGCCATCGTCGCGTTGCCGCGCAGAAAATCGGTTGCGCCCGTGACGGCCGGGCCGGAACGGGCGAAGCCGTAGCCGCGGCGCGGCGCCGGAGAGTAAGTGGGAGTTCGCATGGCCGAAACATAGCACACTCGCCCGCGCATGACGAGTGCTGCCGCGGGTGCGGCGCAGGCGGGCTGGCCGTATTGCCTTACAGTATGGAAAATGTCCGCAATTTCTGCCATTTGTTTGTCATTAAGCTATTGTTATATGGCGCATTACCCCAACCATGTCGGGAACGCATGATAAAATCATCGTCTTTTGCCATAGTCGAACTCCGTGCGGTGACGCGATACCTACCTCGTTGTTCCCTACCGAGCTTTTTTTAACGGCGTTTTTTCAAGAATTCAAGCATGTCATTACTGACCCAGATTTTCGGTAGCCGCAACCAGCGGCTGCTCAAGCAATACCAAAAAACGGTACGCGAGATCAATGCGCTCGAGCCGGCCATCGAAAAGCTGTCGGATGCCGAGCTGCAAGCGAAGACGCCTGCCTTCAAGGAACGCATCGCCGCTGGCGAATCGCTCGATGCCTTGTTGCCGGAAGCATTTGCCGTCTGCCGCGAGGCCAGCAAGCGCGTCCTGCGCATGCGCCATTTCGACGTGCAGATGATCGGCGGCATGGTCTTGCATTTCGGTAAGATCGCGGAGATGGGCACGGGCGAGGGCAAGACCCTGATGGCAACCTTGCCCGCCTACCTGAATGCCCTGTCGGGCAAGGGCGTGCATATCGTCACCGTCAATGATTATCTGGCGCAGCGCGATGCCGAGACCATGGGCCGCCTGTATGCATGGCTGGGCCTGTCGACTGGCGTGAACATGTCGCAAATGGAGCACAGCGCCAAGCAGCAGGCGTACAACTCCGACATCACCTATGGCACGAACAATGAATTCGGTTTCGACTTCTTGCGCGACAATATGGTCTACGAAGCGCGCGAACGCGTGCAGCGCAGCCTGAACTTCGGCATCGTCGATGAAGTCGACTCGATCCTGATCGATGAAGCGCGTACGCCGCTGATCATTTCGGGCCAGGCCGAGAACCATACGGACCTGTATCACAAGATCAATGAAGTGCCTGCGCGCCTGACCCTGCAGATCGGCGAAGAAACGCCGGACGGCAAGGGCAAGGTTGAAGTGCCGGGCGACTACACCAAGGATGAAAAAGCGCACCAGGTGCTGCTGACGGAAGCCGGCCACGAAAAGGCCGAAGGCATCCTGATGGAAATGGGCCTGCTGCCGGAAGGCGCGTCGCTGTACGATTCGGCCAACATCACCCTCGTGCACCACCTGTATGCGGCCCTGCGCGCGCATGCGCTGTACTTCAAGGATCAGCACTACGTGGTGCAGAACAATGAAGTGGTGATCGTCGATGAATTCACGGGCCGTCTGATGACGGGCCGCCGCTGGTCCGATGGCTTGCACCAGGCTGTCGAAGCGAAAGAAGGCGTCAAGATCCAGAACGAGAACCAGACCCTGGCCTCGATCACCTTCCAGAACTACTTTCGCATGTACGCCAAGCTGGCCGGCATGACGGGTACGGCCGATACCGAAGCGTACGAATTCCAGGAAATCTACGGCCTGGAAACGGTCGTGATCCCGCAAAACCGTCCGCTGCAGCGCAAGGACCGCCAGGATCAGGTCTACAAATCGTCGGCGGAAAAATACAACGCGATGTTGAACGACATCCGCGACTGCTACGAGCGCGGCCAGCCCGTGCTGGTCGGTACGACCTCGATCGAAAACTCGGAACTGCTGTCGGGCATCCTGACCAAGGCCGGTTTGCCGCACAACGTGCTGAACGCGAAGCAGCATGCGCGCGAAGCGGAAATCATCGCCCAGGCAGGCCGTCCGAAAGCCATCACCATCGCCACCAACATGGCCGGTCGCGGTACGGACATCGTATTGGGCGGTAACGTCGAGAACCAGATCAAGTTCATCGAAGCCAATGCTGAACTGAGCGACGCCGACAAGGCAGCCCAGTCGCAGACTTTGCGCGATGAATGGCAATCACTGCACGACCACGTGGTCAATGCGGGCGGCTTGCACATCATCGGCACCGAACGCCACGAATCGCGCCGCGTCGACAATCAGCTGCGTGGCCGTGCCGGCCGCCAGGGCGATCCGGGTTCGTCGCGTTTCTACCTGTCGCTCGACGACGCGCTGCTGCGCATCTTCGCCGGCGACCGCGTGCGCGCCGTGATGGACCGTTTGAAAATGCCGGAAGGCGAACCGATCGAGGCAGGCATCGTCTCGCGTTCGATCGAATCGGCCCAGCGCAAAGTCGAAGCGCGCAACTTCGACATCCGCAAGCAATTGCTGGAATACGATGACGTCGCCAACGACCAGCGCAAGGTCATCTACCAGCAGCGTAACGAGCTGCTGGAAACGACCGATATTTCCGAGATGATCGGCTCGCTGCGCCACGGCGTGTTTACCGACCTGGTGCACGAGTACGTGCCGCACGAATCGGTGGAAGAGCAGTGGGATATCAAGGGCCTGGAAAACACCCTGGCCAGCGAATGGCAGCTCGACTTGCCGTTGCAGCAATTGCTGGAAGCCGATTCGACCCTGACGGACGAAGAGATCCTGGAAAAAGTGCTGGCCGCGGCCGATGCCGTGTACCAGTCGAAGATCGACATCGTCGGCAAGGAATCGTTTGGCGGCTTCGAGCGCAATGTCATGCTGCAAAGCGTGGACAGCCACTGGCGCGAACACCTGGCGGCGCTCGATCACCTGCGTCAGGGTATTCACCTGCGCGGCTATGCGCAGAAGAACCCGAAACAGGAATACAAGCGCGAAGCGTTTGAACTGTTTGGCCAGATGCTCGACATGATCAAGAACGACGTCACGAAACACGTGATGACGGTACGTATCCAGTCGCGCGAAGAAGTCGATGCGGCCGAACAGGCGATGCAGCAGTCGCACGTGGAAAACGTGCACTACCAGCACGCCGAATTCGACCCGAACGCGGCGCCGGAAGAACTGCTGGCGCCTGCGGCCGGCGGCAACATGGACAACGTCGACGACATGAGCGTGAGCATGGGCGTCAAAGTGGGCCGCAACGACCCATGCCCATGCGGCAGCGGTAAAAAATACAAAGCTTGCCACGGCAAGCTGGCATAAGGCGGTTTGACAGCCTGAGCAAAAAACGGAGACCGCGGTCTCCGTTTTTTTATGCCTTTTCAATTTGCGGGCACGCATGTGTGGGCACGCATGTTCACCGGCGCCGCGAAGGCGCTACAATAGCGCTTCCATTTTCCCTCGCAGAAGAACTCACCATGGCCGTCAATTCTCCCAAGCCCGTCGCCGCCGACTTGAAAGCCGTCGCCGGCATTGAAATCGGTGTTGCCGAAGCCGGCATCAAGAAACCCAACCGCAAGGATTTGCTGGTATTGAAACTGGCGCCGACGGCCACCGTGGCCGGCGTGTTTACCTTGAACCGCTTCTGCGCCGCGCCCGTGCAAATCTCGAAAGCCAACCTGGCGGCCGTGACGGCCGGCGCCGCGCCGATCCGCGCGCTGCTGGTCAACACGGGCAACGCGAATGCGGGCACGGGCGAATCGGGCCTGGCCGACGCGCAGGCCAGCTGCGCCGCGCTGGCCGAGCTGTTGGGCTGCACGCCGCAGCAGATTTTGCCGTTTTCCACGGGCGTGATCCTGGAACCCTTGCCCGTGCAGCGCCTGGTCGCCGGCTTGCCGCAAGCCGTGGCCGCGCTGACCTCGGATAACTGGTTCTCGGCCGCCGAAGCCATCATGACCACCGACACGCAGCCGAAAGCCGGCTCGCGCACGGTCACCATTGGTGGCCACGCGGTTACCCTGACGGGCATCAGCAAGGGCGCCGGCATGATCAAGCCGAACATGGCCACCATGCTCGGTTTCCTCGCGTTCGACGCCACCGTGGCGCAACCGGTGCTGGACCAGTTGGTGAAACAGGCGGCCGACAAATCGTTCAACTGCATCACCATCGACGGCGACACGTCCACCAATGACTCGTTCATGCTGGTGGCCACGGGCGCCGGCAGCCTGGTCATCGATTCCATCGATTCGCCGCACTATACGGAACTGGCCGCGGCCGTTACCGAACTGTCGACCTTCCTGGCACAAGCCATCGTGCGCGACGGCGAAGGCGCGACCAAGTTCATGACCGTGACCGTGGAAGACGGCCGCAACGTGGAAGAGTGCCGCAAGATCGCCTATTCCATCGCCCATTCGCCGCTGGTGAAAACGGCCTTCTTCGCGTCCGATCCGAACCTGGGCCGCATCCTGGCCGCCATCGGCTATGCGGGCGTGGACGATCTGGACGTGGGCCAGCTGAACCTGTACCTGGACGACGTATGGGTGGCCAAGAATGGCGGCCGCAACCCCGACTACCAGGAACAGGATGGCCAGCGCGTGATGCAGCAAAGCGAAATCACCATCCGCGTCAAGCTGGCGCGCGGCGATGCCACGGCCACCCTGTGGACGTGCGATCTGTCGCATGACTACGTGTCGATCAACGCCGACTACCGCTCATGACCGGCCTCGATCAATTCCTGATCCGCGCCGAGCGGGTACTGGCGCGCCTCGAGTCGATCTTGCCGCCGGCCTTGCCGGCCACCGACTGGAACAGCTTTGCCTTCCGCTGGCGCTGGCGCCAGGGCGCGCTTCCTTATTTGCAGGCCGTGGCCCATGTGTCGTCCATCGCCTTGGATGATTTGCACAACATCGGCACGCAAAAAGCGCAGATCGAGCAGAACACGCGCCAGTTCGTCGCTAACCGTCCAGCCAACAACGTGCTGCTGACGGGCGCGCGCGGCACGGGCAAGTCGTCGCTGATCAAGGCTTGTTTGAACCAGTTCGCCGACCAGGGCCTGCGCCTGATCGAAGTGGACAAGGCGGACCTGGCCGACCTGCCCGACATCGTCGACTTGGTGGCGGCGCGCCCCGAGCGCTTCATCATCTTTTGTGACGACCTGTCGTTCGAAGAAGGCGAAAGCGGCTACAAGGCGCTGAAAGTGGCGCTCGACGGCAGCATCGCCGCGCAATCGGACAATGTGCTGATATACGCCACCTCGAACCGCCGTCACCTGATGCCGGAACGGATGTCGGACAACACGAGCTACAAGACGGACGACGATGGCGATCTGCATCCGGGCGAGACGGTGGAAGAGAAAATCTCGCTGTCCGAACGCTTCGGCCTGTGGCTGTCGTTCTACCCGTTCAAGCAGGATGATTACCTCGATATCGCTGCGCACTGGCTCGCTTCGTTCGGCTGCACGCCGGAGCAGATCGCGGCAGCGCGCGGCGACGCCTTGCGCTGGGCCTTGCAGCGCGGTTCCCGTTCGGGCCGTGTCGCCTGGCAATTCGCGCGCGATTATGCGGGGAAACTTCCTGCGGGAAAGTTGCCGCAATGAGTGAAGTGAAAATCAAACCGGTCGACGTCGCCGTCGGCATCCTGATGAAGCCGAATGGCGACGTACTGCTGGGCCAGCGTCCGGCCGGCAAGCCGTATGACGGCTATTGGGAATTTCCTGGCGGTAAAGTCGAACCGGGCGAAGCCATTTTTGACGCCTTGAAACGCGAGTTTGTCGAGGAACTGGGCTTGCATATCGACAGTGCCGAAGCCTGGTGCGGCGTCGAATATGTGTATCCGCACGCCCATGTGCGGCTGCATTTCTATATCAGCCGCGAATGGCGGGGCGAGCCGCAAAGCCTGGAAGGGCAGGCGTTCGCCTGGCAGGGCACGGTCGGCGTGGAACCCTTGCTGCCGGCCACCATTCCCCTGCTGGAATGGCTGGACGAGGTGCGCCGGGAATCGCTGGCACCTGCCTGATCTCCACTTGTGCCAGCGGGCAGCAGCATGCTGCGTGCTGGCGCAAGCTTTCCTGTGACTCTCCTTGTATAGTCGGCGCTTTGCGCTACAGTGCTTTCATCACGCACCGGGAGCCTCGCATGCCGCTGACACTGACCTTTACCGATACCGATGAATTGCTGATTGCCGCCTTGCACAAGCGTGCCCGCGCGCATGGGCGCAGCATCGAGGACGAGCACCGCGACATCTTGCGCAGCGCCTTGCGGCCGCTGCCGAAGCGTCCGCTCGACGATATTTTGCGCAGCATGCCCGACGTGGGGCTGGACGTGGATTTCGAGCGCCGCCCCTGATGCGCCATGCCTATGCCCGCCTACCTGGTCGACACGGATGTGATCGTTGCAGCGCGCAAGGGCAATGCTGCGCCACCAGGTGTCGCGGATTTTTTCGAGCGTGTGACGCCCGAGGCGCGCTATGTGCCGGTGCAGGTAATCGCGCAATTGCGCGCAGGCATACAGTGCTGCTGGCGGCGCGAAGCGGCGCTGGAGGCACTGGCGCTGGAAGGCTGGCTGGAAGCCGTGCTGGCGGAGTATGCGCCGCGGCTGCTGGAATTCGACCTCGATTGTGCCCTCGTGTGCGCGCGCCTGCATGGCCGCGGCCACGCGCATGGCGTCGATGGGCAGATCGCGGCGATGGGCATCGCCTATGGCTTGACGGTGGTCAGTGGCAGGCTCGACAGTTTTACGGCGCAAGGGCTGCGCCTGGAAAATCCGTTTAGTTGAGGCTCATTGATGCTTACTGGGGTTTGTTGTTCTCGTCCGCAATGGGATCTTCGAACGGGTCGGCGGCGGGGATCGTGTATTTTTCTTCGGCCCAGGCACCCAGGTCGATCTGCTTGCAGCGTTCCGAGCAGAAGGGGCGGAATTTATTGGCTTCAGTCCATTCGACTTTGGCGGCACAGGTAGGGCAGTTAACGACGGTCATGATGGGGCAAATAAGTAACAGTTAAAAATTACAGAGCGTGAGCTCGAACGGGACATCTTCTTCCAGCGGCTTGGGTTTCAAGTCGCCGCCCTGGGTAGTGAAGCGTACCCACAGCATGTATTTGTTTGCGGAAATTTCCGGGATGGCGCCGCTGTTTTCATCGAGGCTCAGGCGCAGCATCTGGTACACCTTGCCTTGCAGCATTTGCTGGTAGCTGCCGCCATTGGCGATCAGTTTAACGGGTCCGCCGGAATCGCGCAGCAGGCGCAAGACGAGTGCCAGCGCATCGAACAGGGGCGCCAGCGGGGCGAACCACGCGTGGATATCGCTCAGGCGCTGCTCGGAGCTGCGTTTTTGCCAGGCAAAATACGACGGCAAGTCGAATTCACAGGCGCCCCCCGGGATGATGGTGCGGCCGCGGATGCTCATCAGCCATTCATTGTCGCGGATATTCTGCCCCGTCTTGCCTTGCGCCGCCACCAGGGCACCGCTGACACTGTCGAGTTCACCGAGGATGGCGTCGAGGGTTTCCGGTTCCACATTTGGATTGCTGCGGTAACCGAGCAGGCTCTGGCGCTGGCGCTCGAGTTCTTGCAGCAGGTCGGACTTCAGGTCGGCGCGGCCGGCCACTTCGAGCATATCGAAAATAGTTGCCAAGGCAACATGGTGCTGCATTGCATGCTCTTGCTGGATGAAGAACTTGAATTTGTCGTACAGGTCTTCCAGCCGCAACAAGGTACGTATGCGTTCGTTGAAAGGGTATTCGTAGACAATCAAAATAATTCCCTTAAGTAAGGACCTGCAAACAATCCCGTGATTTTGAACCAAGCGTCGACAAATTACAAACGTTGCGGGGCCATTCCAGCCATTCTTTTTGAAAATGCCAGATATAAATCGTGCAACTGGGCAATCTGCGGTGCCAGGGCGGCCAAATCGCCATTGTTGTCGATCACATCGTCCGCCGCCGCCAGGCGCATGGCGCGCGTGGCCTGCGTGGCCATGATGGCTTTGACTTGTTCTTCCGATAAGCCATTGCGCGCCATCACGCGCGACACTTGCAGGCTTTCAAGGCAATCGATGACCAGTACCCGGTTGACTCGCTCCACCCAGCCGCCGGACTCGACCAACAGGGGGACGGCAAAGATCACATAGCTGCCCGTCGCTGCTTCGGCCGCCGCCAGGGTGGCCTGGCGGATGCGCGGGTGCAGGATGGCTTCCAGTTTCGCCTTGGCGGCAGCGTCGGAAAACACGAGCTTGCGCATTTTGCTGCGGTCGAGGGCGCCGCGCGCATCAGCGTAGCTGGCGCCAAATTCCGCCACCAGGGCCGGCATGGCGGCCCCATTGGGCGCCGTCAGGCTGTGGGCGATCTGGTCGGTGTCGACGATGGAGGCGCCGCGCGCGGCGAACATGTCGGCCACCGTGCTCTTGCCGCAACCGATGCCGCCGGTGAGACCGACGCTGAAATAAGGGGCGTTTTGTCGTTGCATGTATTTATCCATAGGGGCGCAGTGCTGCGCCGGTCAGCCGGTCAGGCCCAGTGTAAGCCGCGACAGGGGCGCGCCGTACAGCAGCGCGATCAGGCCCGCCGCCGCCAGGTAGGGGCCGAACGGGATCGGTTTGTCGCGCCCGCGCTTGGCAAACACGATCAGGCCGATGCCGACCACGGCGCCCACCAGTGATGACAACAAGATGATCGTCGGCAGCATGGTCCAGCCCAGCCACGCACCGAGCGCCGCCAGCAATTTGAAGTCACCATAGCCCATTCCCTCCTTGCCTGTCGCCAGCTTGAAGGCCCAGTACACGGCCCACAAGGCCAGGTAGCCGGCGGCCGCGCCGATGACGGCCTCTTGCAGGGGCACGAAAGTGCCGTTGATATTGACCAGCAAGCCTGCCCACAGCAGGGGGAAGGTGAGGTCGTCGGGCAGCATTTGCGTATCGGCATCGATGAAGGTCATGGCGATCAGCAAATACGCAAACAGGAGCGTGGCCAGGCCCGTCCAGCCGCTGCCGAAGTGCCAGATCAACAGGGCCGACAGCGCGCCCGTCAGCAGCTCGACGAGCGGGTAGCGCACGGAGATCGGCGTCTTGCAGGCGCTGCACTTGCCACGCAGCAGCAGGTAGCTGATGACGGGGATGTTTTCCATGGCCGTGATGCGGTGGCCGCAGGCGGTGCAGTTCGAGTGTGGCAGCATCAGGTTGTAGCGGTCCGTGTGCGGCAAGGGCAAGCCGCTTTCTTCCGCTACGTAATTATCGGAGTCGCGCTGCATCATTTTCGGCACGCGGTGGATCACCACGTTGAGGAAGCTGCCGACGATCAGGCCGAACAGGGCGGCGACGAGGGCGACGGGCAGATTGCCGGGCGCGGCGAACAGCAGGGTATCTTGCAGCATGGTGGAGTTGTCTGAGGTGATGATGTTGCCGCGCAAACATTGCCTGGCACTGCCGCAGTGTAAAACATCTGCTAGCGCATGGGGACGTTTTGCGACGGTGTATGGTCAAATCACGGCGCCCAGCTTGAAAATCGGCAAATACAAGGCGATCACGAGCGAACCGACGAGCACGCCCAGCACCACCATCAGCGCCGGTTCCAGCAGAGCCGAGAGCGTGGTCACGGTGACGTCGATGTCGGCCTCGAGGATGTCGGCCGCGCGCGACAGCATGGCGTCGAGGGCGCCCGATTCCTCGCCGATCAGGGCCAGTTGCGTGAGCAGCGGGGGAAACACGGCGCTGTGTTCCATGGCCAGGGCCAGGCTGCCGCCGGCGCGGATTTCGCGCTCGATGCGCGTTGTCGCTTCCTGGTACAGCGCGTGGCCGGAGGCGGCGCCCACCAGGCCGAGCGAGTCGAGCAGCGGCACGCCGGCGGCGAACATGGCGGCCAGGGTGCGCGTCCAGCGGGCGATCGCCGCCTTGCGCAAAAGCGGGCCGAACACGGGCAGGCGCAGCGCCCGCAGTTGTGTGTTGCGCCGCAATGCGGGCCAGCGGCGCCAGGCCAGGTGCAGCATGACGCAAACGAGCGCGAGCGCTGCCAGCAATGCCAGCCAGTAGCGCACCAGGAAGGCGGACACGCCCATGACGACGAGGGTGGGCAGCGGCAAGGGCGCGCCGAAGCTGTCGAAGACCTGGCGGAACGCTGGCACGACCACGCTCATGATGATGGCCGTGACGACGATGGCGACGAGCACGATGACCAGCGGATACATCAGCGCACCGCGCACCTGCCGCCGCAGGGCGATGGCCTTTTCCTGGTGCGTGGCCAGGCGCGCCAGCAATTCCTGCACGATGCCCGCCTGTTCGCCCGCCGCCAGCAGGTTGCAATACAGTTCGTCAAACAGCAGGGGGAACTGGCGGAATGCCTGCTGCAGGCTGCTGCCCGCTTCGATGTCGTGGCGCAAGTCGTGCATCAACTCCGTGACGGCGGGTTTGGCATGCCCCTTGCCGGCGATGTCAAAGGCGTGCAGCAGCGGCACGCCTGCCGCCATCATGGTCGACAACTGACGCGTGAACAGGGCGATATCCTTGCGCGTGATGGCTTTGCCGGGCGCGGCGCGCGGGGCTTTTACCTTGCTGGCAAGGATGCCCTGGCGTCTGAGCGCGGCCTTGGCCGTGGTGGCGTCGGCCGCGCGCAAGATGCCATCGACCGCCTTGCCATGGCGGTCCGTGCCCTTCCACGCAAAGCGCCGCTCGGCCGCCATGTGCACCTCCTGCCGTCACGGTAGCAGCGCCGGGCCAAAGCGCCAGCGGCGCTGGTGGCAAACTTGATGTGGCTCAGCCTTTCTTGGTTTGCACTTCCGTCTGCACAACGGCCTGGGCCTTCACGTCGGCCGCATCGTCCTCGTCGCTGTCCGTGCCCTTGCTGATGCTTTCGCCATCGTCGCGGCGCAAGGTCCAGAAGGTCAGCGAAGACAGCACCGTCAGCGCGGCCAGGGTCAGGAAGGTATGGTGCAGGGCCGTGCTGAGCATGGCGCGGTCCGACTGCGGCATGTCGCCCAGGTACCAGCCCGTGATCAGCGAACCGAAGGCGAGGCCAAAGCTCATCGACAATTGCTGCATCGAGCTGGCGATGGTGCTGGCCATGCTGGAATCGGCCTTGTCGACGTCGGCATACGCGATGGTATTCATGCTGGAAAACTGCAGCGAATTGAAAAAGCCCATGCACAGGCTGATGGCAACGATCACGTACAGGGGTGTGCCCACACTTACCTGCGAAAACATGGCGATGGTGACGCCGATCAGCACCGTGTTGACGATCAGTACCTGGCGGTAGCCGAAGCGGGCCAGCACGCGCGCGGAAATGAATTTCATGCCCATGGCGGCCGCGGCCGACGGCATCATCAGCAAGCCCGACTGCCAGGCGGGCAAGCCCAGGCCCAACTGGTACAGCAGCGGCAACAGAAAGGGCAGGCCGCCCACGCCCAGGCGCGTGACGAAGCCGCCCACCACGGAGACGCGGAAGGTGCGGATCTTGAACAGGGTCAGGCGCAGCAGCGGGTGCAGCACCTCGCTTGAATGCCAGGCATACGCGGCCAGCAGGCTGATGGAAATGAACAGCAGCACGGCAAACGAGGTGCCGTCGATGCGGTGTTCGCCGAAGATTTCCAGCAGCCACGACAGCAGTGCGATGCCCGTGCCGAACAGGACCAGGCCGATCAGGTCCAGCGGACGCGGCTTGTCGCCATAGTAATCGGGCATGTAGCGGTGCGCGAGGTACAGCGCCACCAGGCCGACAGGCACGTTGACGAAGAAAATCTCGCGCCACGACAGCCAGTGCACGATCAGCCCGCCAACGGTAGGCCCTAGCAGGGGGCCGATCAGGGCGGGGATGATGACGAAATTCATGGCTGCCAGCAATTGCGACTTGGGAAAGGTGCGGATGATGGTGAGCCTGCCCACCGGCATCATCATGGCCGCGCCCACCCCTTGCAGCAGGCGCGCGGCCACCAGCATGGGGGCATTCACGGACAGGCCGCACAGGATGGACGCGATGGTAAAGATGGCAACGGCGGCGGAAAACACGCGCCGCGTGCCGAAGCGGTCGGCCATCCAGCCGCTGATGGGAATGCACACGGCCAGGCTCAGGATGTAGCTGGTGACGACGGCTTTCAGGCTCAGCGGCGTCACGTTCAGGCTGGCGGCCATGGCGGGGATGGCGGTGTTGACGATGGTGGAGTCGAGTTGCTCCATGAACAGGGCGGTGGCGACCACCCAGGGAAGGTAGCTTTTAATCGGGGAACTGGTCATGGATGCGAGCCTGAGGAGGAAAAACGGAGCCGACAGTACGACGAATTGTCACATAAATGGCGCAGGCGTGCCGCCCACGCCGTTCATTTTGGCAGCTTGCCGGGGGCAGAGTCCATGGAACATTTGTTCCATGGCAATAGATTGCGGGCACGGCTAGCATGTGTTTTCCGGCAGCTCCCCTCTTTTTCCCCGAAAGTCACACCACATGAAAAATGCACTTACCTTCCTTGTCCTGGGCGCGGCCCTGTCCGCATGCGGTGGCGGCAGCGATGGCGGCACGCCGGCAGCACCGGTCACGCCGCCCATCGTGGTCACGCCCGTCGCCGACCCCGCTGACAGCGTCGCCGTGGCGCAAGCGGTCGCGGCCAAGCAGGCTGGCCTGACCGTGATCGCCGGCGCCAACGCGGACGAGACGGTGTATGACGTGGCGGCCGATATCGGCGACACGTGGCGCATCACGTTCGACAGCGCGAAGAAAACCTACGCCATCCGCGTGTTGTCGACGCAGTTCGGCCTGGTCGACCGCAGCGGCACGTTCAGCGCCACCACCACCGGCCATCTCACCACCTACACGGAAACGGATTTCAGCGTCACCGTCGACGCGCGCACGCGCCTGCTGACGGGGACCGTGAAACTGGGCAACATGCATTCCAACGTCAGCGGCACCGGCTATGCCGTCACGGACGTGGCCAAGCTGGCCGGCAACTATATCTTCCTGGGCGCCATGCGCAATGCATCGGATGGCGGCGACCGTTTCAATCCGAAAGGCAGCCTCAAGGTGGCGGCCGATGGCAGCGCGCAACTGTGCAATGGCGGCATGTTCAATGCGCAAGGCGTGTGCTCCGCGGTAGCGCCGCAGCTGGAAGCGGAAAACGTCAGCCTGACTTTGGTCCGTGATGCGGCGCGTGGCCTGATCATTGCCCGCCAGGGTGACCAGGACTTCGGCATCGTCCACGCGCACGCAGGGGACCGGGGGCTGGCGCTGTTCATCGATCGCTACAGTCGCAACCAGCAGAACGTGCTGCGCGTGGGCACCATCGTGGCCGCCAAACAGCAAAAGATCGGCGCCGAAATCGCCGGCAGCTACGCCTGCGCGGCGCCGGGCATCAGCGCGAAGATCGTTGTGGCCGGCAGCACCGCCACCATCACCAACAACACCGCCGGCAAGACGCATGCGGAAACCATCACCATCAACAAGCTGGGCCTGGGCGCGCAAGCCGTCGATTTCGATGGCATCGCCGTGTTCAAGGACCCGGCCGACGTACCGGCGGATTATTCGATGTTCATGCCGGTGTCGTCGAGCATGGCGGTCGAATTCTCGACCGACCGCTCGTATATGGGCGCGTGCCTGAAAAATTAAGGGGTGCCGTTCCACGTGCCTGTGTGAGTAGGTCGGGTTAGCCGGTACGGCGTAACCCGACACCACCATCAGCGTGGCAGACGTTCCAGTGCATCCATCAACGGTATCGCCGCATCGGCAATCCGCTCCAGGCTGGCCTCGCGCAGGGCGGCGGTATCCACCGTGTGGCCGGAGTCCAGCCCGGCCCAGCGCAGCAGCGCCGAACACGCGGCTGGCGTATCGAACATGCCATGCAAATAGCTGCCGAGGATTTGCCCGTCGCCCGACACGGCGCCTTCCGGCCGCCCATTGATGACAAAGGCCGGCTGCGCCAGTGCCGCGCCATGCGAGACGCCCATGTGGATTTCATAGCCTGCCACGCGTGCATCGGCCGCGCCGGCAAACGCGCAGTGGCCGCTCACCTGTTCTAGGCGTTTTGCGCTTGTCAGCTCCGTCACCATGTCGAGCAAGCCCAGTGCCTTGGACTCTCCCGCCGCGCCTTCCACGCCCAGCGGATCGCACACGCTTTGTCCCAGCATCTGGAAGCCGCCGCAAATACCGAGCACTTTGCCGCCATAGCGCAGGTGTTTTGCCAGGTAGGCGGGCCAGCCTTGCTGTTGCAGCCAGGCCAGGTCGCCGCGCGTGTTTTTACTGCCAGGCAGGATCACCAGGTCAGCCGCTGGAATCGGTTGCCCCTGCTGGATGAATTGCAGGTCGATATCGGGGTGGGCGCGCAGCGCATCGAAGTCCGTGTGGTTGCTGATGCGCGGCAGTTGCGGCACCACCACCTTGAAGGCGCCGCGTTCGGCCTGCATCGCTTCGACGGCGTCTTCCGCGTCGAGGAACAGGCCTTGCAGATAGGGCAGCACGGCCAGCACGGGTTTGCCCGTCTGCTGCTCCAGCCACTCGATGCCCGGTTGCAGCAGCGAGATGTCGCCGCGGAAGCGGTTGATGACGAAGCCGAAGATGCGCGCCCGTTCGTTGTCGGACAGGCACGCCAGGGTGCCGATGATGTGCGCGAAGACGCCGCCACGGTCGATGTCGGCCACCAGAATCACGGGGCAGTCGACGGCTTCGGCAAAGCCCATGTTGGCGATGTCGCGCGCGCGCAGGTTGACTTCGGCGGGGCTGCCCGCGCCTTCGACGACGACGGCGTCGTACTGCTGGCGCAAGCGCGCGTACGACTCCAGCACGGCGCCCATGGCGATGGTCTTGTATTGCTGGTAGTCGCGCGCATCCATCTCGGCGCGCACCTTGCCGTGGATGATCACTTGCGCGCCCGTGTTCGATGAAGGCTTCAACAGCACCGGATTCATGTCCGTGTGCGGCGCGATGCCGCAAGCCAGCGCTTGCAAGGCTTGCGCGCGGCCGATCTCGCCGCCGTCGCTCGTCACGGCGCTATTCAAGGCCATGTTTTGCGGCTTGAACGGCGCTACCGTCACGCCACGGCGCTTTAACAATCGGCACAGGGCCGCGACAACGGTGCTCTTGCCCGCGTCCGATGTCGTGCCTTGCACCATCAGGGCGGGGAAGGGGCTCTTCATGTTTGCTGCTCCTGCCATTGCGCGATGATGTCGCTGATCTGGCGCAGCCCTTCGGTAATTGCCGCCGGACCGGGTGACAGGATGTCTGGCGACTTGATCTCGAACAGCATGGTTTTTCGTACGGCGGGAATCGTATCCCAGCCCGGGCGTGCCGCCAGTTGCGCCGGCTGGAATTTCTTGCCGCACCAGCTGGCGAGGATGATGTCGGGCGCGCGTGCGACTACCGTCAAAGGATCGGCGATGATGCGTTCCTTCGCGCCCGGCTGCGCGGATAATTCAGGGAAGGCATCCGTGCCGCCGGCGATCTCGATCAGTTCCGCCGCCCAGCCGATGCCGCTCATCAGAGGATCGTTCCACTCTTCAAAGTAAATCACGGGCTTGCGCGTCCAGGCGGCGGCGCGGGTGCGGGCGGTGGTGATGTCCGCGCGCAGGCTGGCGATCAATGCGTTGCCCGCTGCCTCGCGCCGCACCAGCGCGGCCAGCACGGCGATCATGCGCAGGATGCCCTCCACCGTGCGCTGGTTGAACTGGTGCACTTCGATGCCGGCCTTGACCAGGTCGCGGCAGATATCGGCCTGCATATCGCAAAAACCGATCACGAGGTCCGGTTGCACTGCCAGGATGCGTTCCAGGTTCGTGAACGAAAAGCCGCTGATCTTGGTCTTTTCCTCGCGCGCGCGGGGAGGGCGTACGGTAAAGCCGGAAATGCCGGCGATCGTGTCTTCGGCGCCCAGCGCGTACAGCGTCTCCACGGCTTCCGTCGACAAACAGGCGATGCGCTGGTAGTGACTCATTGAGCAGCCTTGGTGCGGCGCTGGCGCGCCATTTCCAGCTGTTCGCACATGGCGGCCGTGCCTTCGATCATGCGCGGGCCGGCGCGGTTCAGCAGGTCGCCATTCAGGCGGAACAGATTATTTTTGCGCACGGCCGTCATCGACGGGAAGGCGCGCCACATGGCCAGGCCGCCTTCGCTGCGCGGATCGCTTTTTTCGCTGGTGCCAAAAATGACTTCCGGGTCTTCCTGCAGCACGCCTTCCGGCGTGACGACGGGCGCCACCACCTTCATTGCGGCGAACACATTCTGGCCGCCGCATACGCGCATGGAATCGCTGATGATGCTCGCGCCGCTCAGGGTATACAAAGGTTTGTCCCACACCTGGTAAAACACGCGCACGGGCGGGCGCTGCGCATACTGGGTCGTCAAGCCAGCCAGTTTGGCGCGCAACTGGGCGGCGGCCGGTTTGGCGGTCTTTTCCGTGCCCATCAGCTGCCCCAGGCGCTCCATGCTGTCGGGGATATCGGCCAGCTTGCGCGGTTCGCTGTGATAGATCGGCACCTTCAATTGGCGCAGCATGGCGATCTGGCGCTCGGCGCTGCCATGCATCCAGACGACGATCAGGTCCGGCTTCATGGCGATGATGCGCTCCATGTCGTACTGGCGGTTGTCGCCCACCTGCGGCAGTTTCTTGGCCGCTTCCGGGTAGTCGCTGTAGCTGACGACGCCGGCGATCTTCTCGCCGCCACCAGCGGCGAACAGCAGTTCCGTCACGTGCGGCGCCAGCGCCAGGATGCGCTGCGCCGGCTTTTCCACGGTAACGGTATTGCCGTCATCGTCGCGCACGGTGATGGCGGCATGCGTTTGCAACGAGACCAGTCCGGCCAGCAGTAGCGGTATGTTCAAGTGGTTCATATGTGCTTCCATGCGGTGAGAGCCTGCTGCAGGCGCAGCCAGGCGTGTTCGTCGGGGGGCAGGCCCAGGCGGATGCCGTGGGCGGCGTGGCGGAACAGGCGTACCCAGATGCCCGATTCCGCCATGTGGCGCCAGAACGCTTCGGCGCGTTCTTCCGGCCACCACTGAAACAGCGCCGTGCCGCTGCTGGCGATGCCGTGCGCGGCCAATAACTGATGCAAGCGGTCACCTTCGCCGCGCAGGCGCTCGCGCATCGCGTCCTGCCAGCGCGTGTCGGTGAGCGCGGCCAGTGCCACATGCTGCGCCGGGCCGCTGACCGCCCATGGGCCCAGCATGTCGGCCAGTTGTGCCAGCAGCGCGGGATGAGCGGCGACAAAGCCTAGGCGCAGTCCCGCCAGGCCAAAGAATTTGCCGATGGAGCGCAACACGATCAGGCCCGGCTGGCCCGAGTGCGGACCGAGACTGGCGTGCGCTTCCGTGTCGCCAAACGCTTCATCGACCACCAGCCAGCCGCCGCGCGCGGCCAGCCGGGTGGCCCATGCCAGCAGCAGTGCGGGGGCGATGCGTTCGCCCGTGGGATTGTTCGGATTGCAGACGACCAGCACGTCGCAGCTGTCCACCGCATCGGCCAGCTGCGCATACGGCACTTGCCGCATTTGGTGGCCGTGTTGGCCCCAGTGGTGCGCGTGTTCCGCATACGAGGGCGCGGCTACTACCACGCGCGATGGCGCGCGCAGTCGGGGCAGGGCCTGGATGGCGGCCTGCGTGCCCGCCACGGGCAGCATGGCTGGCGCTTCATAGTAGCTGCAGGCGGCTGCGGCCAGCGCGGGATCTGCCTCCGGCAGCCGGTGCCAGGCGTTGGCGTCGGGTGCTGGCGCTGCATACCAGTGCGGGTTGATGCCGGTCGACAGGTCGATCCAGTCGGCCAGCGGTCTGCCATATTCGCGCGCGGCGTCGCGCAGGTTGCCGCCATGTTCAAGCAAGGTATTTCCCCTTCAGATAGAACAGGCCCGCCAGCAGCGCCATCCAGATCAGCCACAGGACGGCCGTTTCCGCCACCAGGCGCCAGGCGCGGTCGATGTCGTACGCTTCGGCCGGGCGGCCGGCACCCAGCGGCGGACGGCGTTCCAGTTCGCCGTCGTAGATGGCGTCGCCGCCCAAGGCCAGGCCCAGGGCGCCGGCGCCGCTGGCCATCACGGGGCCTGCGTTCGGGCTGCCCCAGTTGGGGGCCTGGCTGCGCCAGCATTGCCAAGCGCGCTGTTTGTCGGCCATGGTTTTGCCCAGCAAGACATACGACAGGGCCGTCAGGCGCGCCGGCAGGTAATTCAAGATGTCGTCGATGCGCGCGGCGCAGCAGCCGAACCAGTTATAGCGCTCGTTCCGATAGCCCCACATGGCGTCGAGCGTATTGGCCAGCCTGAATAGCACGGCGCCGGGGCCGCCCGCCACGGCAAACCAGAACAGGGTGCCGAAGACGGCGTCGTTGCCGTTTTCCAGCAGGGATTCCGTGCTGGCCTTGGCCAGGCTGGCCGCGTCGGCGTTGGCCGTGTCGCGGCTGACGATGCGCGCCGTCAGCAGGCGCGCATTGTCCAGGTCATCGATGGCCAGGGCATCGGCGATCGGTTGATTGTGATCGCGCAGGCTGCGCAAACCGAGGCAGAGATAGAGCAGGAAGACGTGGAGCGCCGCGCCGGCCAGGCCGCACAGCCAGTAGGCGACATAGCTGATGGGCAGCACGGCCAGCGACCACGCCAGCGCGCCGCGCAGCACACGCCCGCGGCCCCGGTTCAGCAGGCGTTCCAGTGCGCTGGCGAGGCGGCCAAAGCCGACCAGCGGATGCCAGCGGCGCGTTTCTCCCAGCAGCATGTCGAGCAGCACGCCAGCCGTCATCAAGGCGGCCAGCATGGGCAGCGACAGGCCGCTCAGCATGGGCCGCCTTTCAGGTACAGGGGCAAGCCTGCGGCGACAAAGACGGCCTTGTCGCACACGGCCGCCACGGCCTGGTTCAAGCGGCCTGCTTCATCGGTGAAGCAGCGCGAGATGGCGCCGTAGGGCACGATGCCCATGCCTACTTCGTTCGAGACGAGAACGAGGTCGCAATCGGTATCGCCAATTTCGGCCAGCGCGTACAGCAGGTGGGCGCGCTCGCTGTGGAACAGTTCGGGCAGGGCGATGTCGCCCACGTCCGGGTACGTCTCGCCGCTGGAAAATATCAGGTTCGTCAGCCACAGGGTCAGGCAGTCGACCAGCAGCAGCCGGCCGGGCCGTGCTTCCCGCAGGATGGCGTCGCCCAGGCGCAGCGGTTCTTCCATGGTTGCCCACTCGGCCGGGCGCTGCGCACGGTGATGGGCGATGCGCGTGGCCATTTCGCCATCGCCCGCCTGCGCGGTGGCGATGTAGAGTACTTCCCTGCCGGACTCGCGGGCCAGCTTTTCCGCATGGGCGCTCTTGCCGGAACGGGCGCCGCCGAAGACCAGGGTGCGCGTCATGGCGCTGTTACCACTCGGTGCCGATTTGTGCGCCGATGCCGGCCGCATACGCATGCTTGACGACGGCCATTTCGGTGACGGTGTCGGCGATCGCGATCAGTTCGTCCGGCGCGCCGCGGCCCGTGATGACCACGTGCTGCATGGCCGGGCGTTCCAGCAGGTCGGCGATGACCTTGTGCACGTCGAGGTAGTTGTACTTGAGGGCGATATTGAGTTCGTCGAACAGCACCAGGCCGTAGCTTGGGTCGGCCAGGAAGGTCTTCGCCTGCTCCCATGCCAGTTCGGCTTTTTCGATGTCGCGTTCGCGGTTTTGCGTTTCCCAGGTATAGCCTTCGCCCATCGCATGAAAACTGATCTCGTCGGGGAAGCGGCGCAGGAATTTTTCTTCGCCCGTCGACATGGCGCCTTTGATGAACTGCACCACGCCCACTTTCATGCCGTGGCCCATGGCGCGGATGGCCATGCCGAAGCCGCTCGAACTCTTGCCCTTGCCATTGCCCGTGTTGACGATGATGATGCCGATTTCCTTGTCGGCCTTGGCGATGGCCGCGTCGATGATCGCCTTCTTGCGTTCCATGCGCACGCGGTGGCGTTCGTTGATGGCTGCGGTCTCCGCATCGATGGTTTTGTTCTCGCTCATGTCAGTCCTCTTTCGGTATGAATATCTTGCGTTTGCCGTGATCGATGATCTCGATCGGGTGGCCCAGGTAGTCGCTCAGGATGGATGCCTGCATCACATCCGCCACGGGACCGGCCAGCCAGCCGCCATCGCCCATCAGCAGCAGCGCATGGGTCGAGACGCTGTGCGCCAGGTTCAGGTCATGCCCCACCATGATCACGGTTTTATTCTGTTCGCGGCACAGTCTGGCCAGCAGGCCCATGACGCTGACCTGATGCGCCAGGTCCAGCGCGTTGGCCGGTTCATCGAGCAGCAGCAAGGGCGTATCCTGTGCCAGCATGGCGGCGATCGCCACGCGCTGGCGTTCGCCGCCAGACAGGCTGCGCACGTCGCGCTCGGCCAGGTGCTCGACTTCCATCGACGCCAGCGCCGCCAGGGCGATGCGCTGGTCGTCGCTGCCTTCCCAATAGTGATTGTCGTGATACGGGTGGCGCGCCGACAGCACCGTTTCGATGACGCGGTACGAGAACGCGTCGTGGCGCGCCTGCGCCAGGAAAGCCCGCTCTCGCGCCAGCTCTTCCAATGGCCAGTCGATCAGGGCGCGGCCCTGTATCGTCACGTGGCCGGCATCCGGTTCGCGCAAGCCGGCCAGGGTGCGCAGCAAGGTGCTTTTGCCAGCGCCATTGCGGCCGATCACGCTCCAGCATTCGCCATCCTTGATTTGCCAGATGAGGTTTTCCACGAGGGAGCGTGTGCCCGCCTTCAGGCCGAGTTGGTAGGTACGTATCATGCTCGTTTCATCCCCTGCGCAAGCGGTGCAATTGGTACAGGAAGACGGGCGCGCCTATCATGGCCGTGACGACGCCGACTGGCAGCTGCAAGGGTGCCAGCACGGTGCGCGCCAAGGTATCCGCCAGTACGAGGAAAGTGCCGCCAGCCAGCGCGGCGGCCGGTATCAGCAGGCGGTGATCGGGGCCGCAGGCAAAGCGCAGCGCATGCGGCACGATCAGGCCGACAAAACCCACGCTGCCGGCGCTGGTGACGGCGCTGGCCGTGAGCAGGCCGGAACAGAAGAACAGACCCTTGCGCAGTGCGCCCACGCGCACGCCCAAGGTGCTGGCCGCTTCCGCGTGCAGCGCCATGACGTTCAGCGAGCGCGCGCAGCGCAAGGCAAAGACCAGGGCGCCGGCCAGGACCAGCCACGGCATCAGCCGCGCCGGTGCGCCGGACAGGTCGCCGATCATCCAGAACACCATGCTGCGCAAGCGGCTTTCCGGGGCGATGGACAGCATCAGGGTGACGATGGCCATGCAGGCCGAAGCCAGGATCACGCCCGTCAGCAGCAAGAGCGAGGCGCCGCCTTCGGCCGCCGTGCCGCCGCGCAGGTCGCGCCGGGCAAAGAAGTACAGCAGCATGGAGACGCCGACGGCGCCGGCAAAGGCGGCCGCATCGACCACCCACAGCGCGCACATGAACAGCAGCGCGGCCAGCGCACCGACGGAAGCGCCGGCGGAAATGCCCAGCACGTACGGGTCCGCCAGGGGATTGCGCAGGAGAGCCTGCATCATCAGCCCCGCCAGCGACAGCGCCGCGCCGGTGACAAAGGCGGTCAGCGCGCGGCCCAGGCGCAGGTCGAGCAGGGTGGCGGCGAGAGTGTCTGCCTTGCCCTGCACGACATGGAGCAGGGCGGAAGGCAGGTCGGCGAGCGGGATCGCGATCGAACCGATCATGCCGGAGAAAATCAGGCTGGCAATCGCGCACACGATCAGCACCGTGACGATCACGGTGGCGCGGTGGCGCATATTGCGGAAAAATGGGTGCATGTACTGCCTTAAAAACGGGGACTGCAGAACTGCATCTGCGGGCAATGACAGCAATGCCATCGCCCGCAGCTTACATCATTACTAGGTGCTTATTTCATGCCGTAGCGCACACCGACGAAGACTTTCGAGCCTGGTGTCGCGTAGAAACGGGCCAGTTCGTAGTCCTTGTTGGCGATATTGTTCCAGCGCGCCAGCACCGACCAGTCGCGGGCGAACTGGTAGGTGGCGTACAGATTGACCAGGCCATAGCCGCCCAGGACGTTCTTGTTGGCGGCATCGTCAAAACGCTTGCCCGACAGCTGCCATTCGGCACCCGAGGTCAGCGCGCCCAGCGTGTAGTCGACGGCGAAGTTGGCGTGTTTCTTGGCGCGGCGTACCAGTTGCTTGTCCTTGGTTTCATCGCGTGGATCTTGCAGGTCGATGTTGCCGCTGACATTGAACGCGCCGAACTTGCGTGCACCCGCAATCGTCAGGCCTTCCAGCAGCGCCTTGTTGACGTTGTAGGCGCAGCCGTAGCCGGTGAACAGCGGATCTGGACAAGGCGATGTATTGAGCAGCAGGTCGGTGACCTTGTTGTGGTAGTAGCTGGCGCTCAGTTTCGATACGCCGTCGTCGTAACGCAGACCCACTTCGGCATTGCGGCCCTGTTCCGGCTTGTTCGACGCCAGGCCATAGCCTGGGTAGTACAGTTCATTGAAGGTCGGTGCGCGGAAGCTGGTGCCGTAGCTGGCGCTGGCGCGCAGTGCGTTGGTGATGCGGTAGCCGTAGGCGACGCTGCCCGTGTTGTGCGTGCCGAATGCGGAACTGTCGTCACTGCGGCCGCTGATGTTGAACAGATGCGCGCCGCGCACCATGTTGTACGCCGCTGCGAAGGACTTAGTATGGCGTGCGCCTGTGACTTCCGGCGTGCTGCTCGAGGTGACGTCTTCATCGCGGTAGCTGGCCAGCAGCTGCAGGTTGTCGCGCCCGATGCGGATGTCGTTCTGCCAGGTCAGGTCGGTCTGCTTGGTGTCGATCTGGCTCTTGCCCCACGAGCCGGCGCTGCTGTCGTCGCCGGCCTTGTCGCGCGCTTCCACATAACGCAGTTCGCTGGTCCAGTTGGGCAGGAACTCATTCTTTGTGAAGACCGAAATGTTTTCCAGCTTCTGGTTGCCGCGTGCATCGTAGCCAGGACCGGCGTCATACTGCGCTTTCAGCTCGCTATTCAGAATGATCAGGCCAACTTCATGGCCTTTGGCCATCTGATAGCCGAACTGGCCGCTGAAGCTTTCCTTCTCGTAGCCGTCTTTGTCTGGATTGTAGGTGTACTCAGGCGATGCACCGATCTTCGAGGCCGAGAAGCCATCCGATTTTTCCTTGCCAGCCGCCAGCGCATAGCTGAAGCTGTTCGGACCGCCGGTGGAACCGGCCACTTGGGCTTCGACCTGGCGCGTGTTGTTGCTGCCGTAACCGGCGAAGGCGGAGAAGCGCGTGGCACCGTCGCCTTTCTTCGTGAAGATCTGGATCACGCCGCCGATGGCGTCCGCGCCGTACATGGTGCTCAGTGGGCCGTAGACGATTTCAATGTGGTCGATGCTGGAAAGGGGAAGGGCGCTCCAGTTGGCCGTACCCAAGGTGGACGAGCCTATGCGCACGCCGTCAACCAGCACGATATTCTGGTTGCTGTTCGCGCCGCGGATGAATACGCTGGCAGAGGTGCCCGCGCCGCCGTTACGCGCCACTTCGATGCCGCGTTGTTTTTGCAGCAGATCGACAATCGAGCTGGCGCCCGAACGCGCGATGTCTTCCGAACTGATGGTCTGCGTATCGCTCAATACTTCGCTCAGGTGCTGCGGGTAGCGGTTGGCGGTGACGACGACAGGATCGAAGGTGTCTGGTGTGGCTTGGGCGAAAGCGGCAGGCGCGGCAATGGCTAGCGCGAGCGACGTGAGCGCCGCGTGGCGGGAAACAGCATAGGTCATGATAATTTTCAGTAAGTAATATGCAACCAGCCGACGTCCCCGTAGGCCAGATTGAACAGAAGTGGGAACTGAAGATGACGATCGAAGATGGCCAGGGGCCATTCGGATCGCGAACATCCCCGTTCGCACACTTCCACCTGTCCTGGCCGGTATCCGGGCTGGCAAGTGCGGCTATCCCACCTTCCCATGCTCGATGATTGCAAGCACAGTGGTTGTCAGAGATAGCTTGTCGCCCGCTTCCTGTTGCGAGGGGCGACACTTGCTTACCGTTGCGGGGGCAGCACACGTTCGCCGCGAGTGCGGCATCGTGTTTCCCGTTTAACTGCGCTCATGGACATGAACGCGGGCACCAAAACCCCGCCATTATACGTGCAGTGGGCGTGGACTGTAATGGCTGGCTGGGCGCTTCGATATCAGAAATCGACGACGACCGTCGCACCGTAGGCGATTTTATGGGCGGAACGGGCGGCCAGCAGGGCCGTTTCCTCCAATGGCAGCCGGGCTTGCAATGCCGACAGCAGGCGGATGGTGCCCGCATGGCAGATGATGATGGCCGTTTCGTGTTGTTCGCGCAACAGATCGCCTAAAAACGCATCGACGCGGGCAGCCATCGCCAGCACGTTCTCGCCGCCGCCGGGCCGGTACCAGGCCAGGTCGGCCGCCCAGGCATCGATGTCCGCGCGCGCAATTGCGTGCCAGGGCTGCATTTCCCAAGCGCCAAAATCCATTTCGGCCAGCCGCGCATCAAGGAGCAGGGCGCTGGAGGGCAAGTCTTGCGCCAAGGCTGTCGCCAGGCCGGCGCAGCGGCGCAGCGGACTCGCGTAGAGCGGCACACCGGCTGGCAGCGTTGCTTGCAACCTGGCGCGCACTGTAGCCATTTCATGCGGCGCCACCGCCACGTCGCTGCGGCCATAGCAGGTGCCGCTGGTCACCTGCGGCGTGGGGTGGCGAACGAGGATCAGGCGCATGCTTGTTCAGTAGAAGCGCAATGGAGGTTGAAAACTCGACAGGATGGCAAGATAAATCGCCACTTCCGCCACCTGCTGCACGGCGCCCAGGCAGTCGCCCGTATAGCCTTGCAGGCGGCGCTGGCATTTGCGGCCCAGCCAGAATGCGGCCGCTGCCGCCGCCACGATGGCAAAGACCAGCGTGGCCCAGTCAAATATTCCCAGCAGGCCGCAGGCGATGGCGGGTAGCAGGCCGCAGACGGCGGCGATGATGAATTCTCCCGTAGTCATCTCCTGCGCCATCGGCTTGGCCTTGCCTTCATCGCGCGCATAATCCATGGCCCAGATCAGCGAGACGGCGGCCAGGCGCGAAAGCGGATGGGCGACGAGTAAGGTTGCCACCACCGTGGCAGGCGGCAGCGATGCGAGCGCCGCGCATTTGATGGCCAGCAGGCACAGGATGCCGATGGCGCCATACGCGCCGATGCGCGAATCCTTCATGATTTCCAGCACACGTTCGCGCGTCAGGCCGCCGCCGAAACCGTCGCACATGTCGGCGAAGCCGTCTTCATGAAAGGCGCCCGTCAGGTAGATGCCGGCGGCGACGGCCAGTAGCACGGCCACGGCCGAAGGCAGAAGCCAGCTGGCCAGCAGATACACGGCGCCACTGATGGACGCCACCACCACGCCGACCAATGGAAAGTAGCGCGAAGCGTGCTGCAGCCAGGCCGGTTCGAAACCCACCCAGCGAGGGATGGGCAGGCGCGTGAAGAACTGCAGCGCGATAAAGAACAGGCGGCACTGGTGGATGGCGGCGGAAAAGGGATAGACCATGGTCTTAGTCTGGCGTGGACTTTTCGCTGACCTGGGCCGAGGCAAATGTCGCCATCTCGCGCATGAAGTTGACGGCCGCGTGCAGCAGCGGCAAGGCCAGCGCCGAACCCGTGCCTTCGCCGAGGCGCAAATCGAGGTGCAGTAGCGGACGCGCTCCCAGGCTTTCCAGCAGCTGGCGGTGGCCATTTTCATCGGAGCAGTGCGAAAACACGCAGTAATCGAGAATGGCCGGCTGCAAACGGGCCGCCACCAGCAAAGCGCTGCTGACGATAAAGCCGTCGATCAGCAGAATCATGCGCCGTTCGGCCGCCTTGAGCATGGCGCCGGCCATCATGGCGATCTCGAAACCGCCAAAGGTGGCCAGCACGCCGAGCGGATCGGTGACTGCCGCATGATGGACGACAGCCGCCTCGATCACCTGTTGCTTGTGCAATATCCCTTCCTTCGACAGGCCGGTGCCGGCGCCCACGCAGTCGGCGACGGGCGTGCCGGTCAGCTTGTGCATCAGTGCGGCGGCGGCCGTGGTGTTGCCGATGCCCATTTCGCCAAAGCCCAGCACATTGCCGTCCAGTGTGGCGACGAGGTCCATCCCTGCTTGCATGGTGGCCAGGCATTGCTCCTCACCCATGGCGGGCTCTTTGGCGAAGTTGCGGGTGCCGGGGCCTTGCTTGCGGTCGAGCAAGCCGTCGCGTGGGCCGAAGTCATGGTTCACGCCAGCGTCTACTATATAGAGGGCGCAATCGGCCTGGCGGGCGAAGACATTGATGGCGGCGCCGTTGCCGAGGAAGTTCTCCACCATTTGCCACGTCACGCTTTGCGGATAGGCGGAAATGCCTTCGGCGACGACGCCATGGTCGGCCGCGAAAACGATGATGGCGGGCTGGCGCAATGCCAGTTGCGTGCTTTGCTGGATCAGGCCGATCTGGCGGGCCAGGGTTTCCAGCATGCCGAGACTGCCCAGCGGTTTGGTCTTGCTATTGATGGCGTGTTCGAGGGCGCTGGCCAGTGTTGCATTGGCGGTTGGTGAAATGTGTGGGATAGGCATGGGAATCAGGGTGGATGAGGCAGGGAATTGTCGGTGCTACGATATCACACAGCAATATTTGCCCATCTGCAAATTAGCGCTTGCGAGGCGCGCGGTGCAGGGCTATAATTCGCCCCCTCGCTGAACGACGCATGCAAATGCCGAGTAAAGTAGAGTGAAAAAAGAAGGTTGACGACGTGCTGCAAATGCTTCATACTCTTCCTTCTTCGCAGCTGACAAACACAACGCTTTGTCGATAGCGCGAAAGCAGTACCGAATACAGTTCTTTAACAATTAACAGTCGATAAGTGTGGGCATTTGATGTAAGTGCAGCGATAATCTTCGGATTGTCGTAATACTTAAAATATCAAATGTTCACAAGAAATAATGAAATAGGATACTGCTACGAAAGTAGCCTGTCAGTTTTTTGAGTGAGCGACCCGTCAGCAATGACGGTGCCGGTAAAACGGCAAAGTAACAGAGATTAAACTGAAGAGTTTGATCCTGGCTCAGATTGAACGCTGGCGGCATGCCTTACACATGCAAGTCGAACGGCAGCACGGAGCTTGCTCTGGTGGCGAGTGGCGAACGGGTGAGTAATATATCGGAACGTACCCTAGAGTGGGGGATAACGTAGCGAAAGTTACGCTAATACCGCATACGATCTAAGGATGAAAGTGGGGGATCGCAAGACCTCATGCTCGTGGAGCGGCCGATATCTGATTAGCTAGTTGGTAGGGTAAAAGCCTACCAAGGCATCGATCAGTAGCTGGTCTGAGAGGACGACCAGCCACACTGGAACTGAGACACGGTCCAGACTCCTACGGGAGGCAGCAGTGGGGAATTTTGGACAATGGGCGAAAGCCTGATCCAGCAATGCCGCGTGAGTGAAGAAGGCCTTCGGGTTGTAAAGCTCTTTTGTCAGGGAAGAAACGGTGAGAGCTAATATCTCTTGCTAATGACGGTACCTGAAGAATAAGCACCGGCTAACTACGTGCCAGCAGCCGCGGTAATACGTAGGGTGCAAGCGTTAATCGGAATTACTGGGCGTAAAGCGTGCGCAGGCGGTTTTGTAAGTCTGATGTGAAATCCCCGGGCTCAACCTGGGAATTGCATTGGAGACTGCAAGGCTAGAATCTGGCAGAGGGGGGTAGAATTCCACGTGTAGCAGTGAAATGCGTAGATATGTGGAGGAACACCGATGGCGAAGGCAGCCCCCTGGGTCAAGATTGACGCTCATGCACGAAAGCGTGGGGAGCAAACAGGATTAGATACCCTGGTAGTCCACGCCCTAAACGATGTCTACTAGTTGTCGGGTCTTAATTGACTTGGTAACGCAGCTAACGCGTGAAGTAGACCGCCTGGGGAGTACGGTCGCAAGATTAAAACTCAAAGGAATTGACGGGGACCCGCACAAGCGGTGGATGATGTGGATTAATTCGATGCAACGCGAAAAACCTTACCTACCCTTGACATGGCTGGAATCCCCGAGAGATTGGGGAGTGCTCGAAAGAGAACCAGTACACAGGTGCTGCATGGCTGTCGTCAGCTCGTGTCGTGAGATGTTGGGTTAAGTCCCGCAACGAGCGCAACCCTTGTCATTAGTTGCTACGAAAGGGCACTCTAATGAGACTGCCGGTGACAAACCGGAGGAAGGTGGGGATGACGTCAAGTCCTCATGGCCCTTATGGGTAGGGCTTCACACGTCATACAATGGTACATACAGAGCGCCGCCAACCCGCGAGGGGGAGCTAATCGCAGAAAGTGTATCGTAGTCCGGATTGTAGTCTGCAACTCGACTGCATGAAGTTGGAATCGCTAGTAATCGCGGATCAGCATGTCGCGGTGAATACGTTCCCGGGTCTTGTACACACCGCCCGTCACACCATGGGAGCGGGTTTTACCAGAAGTAGGTAGCTTAACCGCAAGGAGGGCGCTTACCACGGTAGGATTCGTGACTGGGGTGAAGTCGTAACAAGGTAGCCGTATCGGAAGGTGCGGCTGGATCACCTCCTTTCTAGAGTTTGCACGAATCATGTAAATGATTCACGCATCAAATGTTCACACTTATCGGCTGTTATAAGAAGAAGAAACAGTAGTCGTAGTAGTTCCGCGTTGGGGCTGTAGCTCAGCTGGTTAGAGCACCGTGTTGATAACGCGGGGGTCGTTGGTTCGAGTCCAACCAGCCCTACCAGTACAAATCTCAGGGGGATTAGCTCAGCTGGGAGAGCACCTGCTTTGCAAGCAGGGGGTCGTCGGTTCGATCCCGTCATCCTCCACCAAAGTTTTACTCGAAAGTGCAAACGTAAGCCGGTCAACAAGACTGTGGTTTAGGTTTGATCTTTTAGCGATCAAAGCTGTTTCGTTCTTTAACAATCTGGAAGAAGTAAAGATTATTTATTGATCAAGTCTATGCGTGCAGCAATGCATGAGGCGACTTGATGGGTAATGATTGTATGTATCAACAAACAAGCAACAACGTTGTACTTTCTTATCCCTGTAGCGCTCTTTGATGACTTCGGTCTTCAGAGGCTAACGTTATAGGGACAAGCGAATAAGTGCACATGGTGGATGCCTTGGCGATTACAGGCGATGAAGGACGTAGTAGCTTGCGATAAGCTGCGGGGAGTGAGCAAACACACTTTGATCCGCAGATTTCCGAATGGGGCAACCCACCCTTTTAGGGTATTGCATACTGAATACATAGGTATGCAAGGCGAACGCGGCGAACTGAAACATCTAAGTAGCTGCAGGAAAAGAAATCAACCGAGATTCCCAAAGTAGCGGCGAGCGAAATGGGAAGAGCCTGTACGTGATAGTCGGACCGATAACAGAATCCTCTGGAAATAGGAGCCATAGTGGGTGATAGCCCCGTATGTGAAATCGGACCGGTGATACTAAGCGTACGACAAGTAGGGCGGGACACGTGACATCCTGTCTGAATATGGGGGGACCATCCTCCAAGGCTAAATACTCGTAATCGACCGATAGTGAACCAGTACCGTGAGGGAAAGGCGAAAAGAACCCCGGAAGGGGAGTGAAATAGATCCTGAAACCGTGTGCATACAAACAGTAGGAGCGGACTTGTTCCGTGACTGCGTACCTTTTGTATAATGGGTCAGCGACTTACATTCAGTGGCAAGGTTAACCGAATAGGGAAGCCGTAGAGAAATCGAGTCCGAATAGGGCGATCAGTCGCTGGGTGTAGACCCGAAACCAAGTGATCTACTCATGGCCAGGATGAAGGTGCGGTAACACGCCCTGGAGGTCCGAACCCACTAATGTTGAAAAATTAGGGGATGAGCTGTGGGTAGGGGTGAAAGGCTAAACAAACTTGGAAATAGCTGGTTCTCTCCGAAAACTATTTAGGTAGTGCCTCAAGTATCACCATCGGGGGTAGAGCACTGTTATGGCTAGGGGGTCATTGCGACTTACCAAACCATTGCAAACTCCGAATACCGATGAGTGCGAGCTTGGGAGACAGACGTCGGGTGCTAACGTCCGGCGTCAAGAGGGAAACAACCCAGACCGCCAGCTAAGGTCCCAAAGATTGGCTAAGTGGAAAACGAAGTGGGAAGGCTAAAACAGTCAGGATGTTGGCTTAGAAGCAGCCATCATTTAAAGAAAGCGTAATAGCTCACTGATCGAGTCGTCCTGCGCGGAAGATGTAACGGGGCTAAGCCAGTCACCGAAGCTGCGGATATCTAGCAATAGATATGGTAGGAGAGCGTTCTGTAAGCCTGCGAAGGTGTCTTGTAAAGGATGCTGGAGGTATCAGAAGTGCGAATGCTGACATGAGTAGCGATAATGGGGGTGAAAAGCCTCCACGCCGTAAGCCCAAGGTTTCCTGTTCAACGTTCATCGGAGCAGGGTGAGTCGGCCCCTAAGGCGAGGCAGAGATGCGTAGCTGATGGGAAGCAGGTTAATATTCCTGCACCGTCGTATGATGCGATGGGGGGACGGATCGCGGAAGGTTGTCTGACTGTTGGAATAGTCAGTTTCTGTCTCATAGAAGGCGCTTAGGCAAATCCGGGCGCGCAATTCAAGGGGATGGGACGAGTGAACTTGTTCACGAAGCAATCGGAAGTGGTTCCAAGAAAAGCCTCTAAGCTTCAGTCATACGAGACCGTACCGCAAACCGACACAGGTGGGCGAGATGAGTATTCTAAGGCGCTTGAGAGAACTCGGGAGAAGGAACTCGGCAAATTGGTACCGTAACTTCGGGAAAAGGTACGCCCCGGTAGCTTGATTGGTTTACTCCATGAGGGTGAAAGGGTTGCAATAAACTGGTGGCTGCGACTGTTTAATAAAAACACAGCACTCTGCAAACACGAAAGTGGACGTATAGGGTGTGACGCCTGCCCGGTGCTGGAAGATTAAATGATGGGGTGCAAGCTCTTGATTGAAGTCCCAGTAAACGGCGGCCGTAACTATAACGGTCCTAAGGTAGCGAAATTCCTTGTCGGGTAAGTTCCGACCTGCACGAATGGCGTAACGATGGCCACACTGTCTCCTCCCGAGACTCAGCGAAGTTGAAATGTTTGTGATGATGCAATCTACCCGCGGCTAGACGGAAAGACCCCATGAACCTTTACTGTAGCTTTGCATTGGACTTTGAACCAATCTGTGTAGGATAGGTGGGAGGCTTTGAAGCGGGGACGCTAGTTCTCGTGGAGCCAACCTTGAAATACCACCCTGGTTTGTTTGAGGTTCTAACCTTGGTCCGTTATCCGGATCGGGGACAGTGCATGGTAGGCAGTTTGACTGGGGCGGTCTCCTCCTAAAGTGTAACGGAGGAGTTCGAAGGTACGCTAGATACGGTCGGACATCGTGTTGATAGTGCAATGGCATAAGCGTGCTTAACTGCGAGACTGACAAGTCGAGCAGGTACGAAAGTAGGACATAGTGATCCGGTGGTTCTGTATGGAAGGGCCATCGCTCAACGGATAAAAGGTACTCTGGGGATAACAGGCTGATTCCTCCCAAGAGTTCATATCGACGGGGGAGTTTGGCACCTCGATGTCGGCTCATCACATCCTGGGGCTGTAGCCGGTCCCAAGGGTATGGCTGTTCGCCATTTAAAGTGGTACGTGAGCTGGGTTTAAAACGTCGTGAGACAGTTTGGTCCCTATCTGCCGTGGGCGTTGGAAATTTGAAGGGGGCTGCTCCTAGTACGAGAGGACCGGAGTGGACGAACCTCTGGTGTACCGGTTGTCACGCCAGTGGCATTGCCGGGTAGCTAAGTTCGGAAGAGATAACCGCTGAAAGCATCTAAGCGGGAAACTTGCCTTGAGATGAGATTTCCCAGAGCCTTGAGCTCTTTGAAGGGTCGTTCGAGACCAGGACGTTGATAGGCTGGGTGTGGAAGTGCAGTAATGCATTAAGCTAACCAGTACTAATTGCCCGTACGGCTTGTCCCTATAACCTTAGCAGGTACAGAGGATAAGACGGTACAACGTTGCGTGTGTGTTGATACTACCAGTCATTACCCCAATCTTTGCTTCTTCCAGATTCAGGCTTTGTCGCTCAACCGAGGACAAATGCCAGTACAAGTTATGCCTGATGACCATAGCAAGTTGGTCCCACCCCTTCCCATCCCGAACAGGACCGTGAAACAACTTTGCGCCGATGATAGTGCTGCAACCAGTGTGAAAGTAGGTTATCGTCAGGCTTGTTATTCGAAAAAACCCCTTCCGGTGATCCGGTTGGGGTTTTTTTACGTCTGGTGGTTTGTTTGGTGCTGTCGGCTTACGCGCGCGGTGACACAAATACGTGTTGCAGCTGTTCCAAATTGATACATGGACAGCCGGATGTGGGGCATATACGCATGGCATGGCATTTGCTCTTCTTGGGTATTCACTAAAAAACCAAGGAGACCAGCATGACCTATTCCATTCGTACCCTGCTCGGCGTGGCGGCCGCCGGTGCCGTTGCCCTCACTTCCCTGCTGACCTTGCCGCATGCCTATGCGCATGGCAACGTCACGCCGCAAGGCGTCGACACCACCGGCTTGCCCAAGGTGGGCGACAAGTGGCTCGAGCAAAACCCGTATCGGGGCAACAAGCTGGCCTTGACGGTGGGCACATCGGCCTACAACCAGAATTGCGCCCGCTGCCACGGCATCGAAGCCATCTCGGGCGGCATCGCGCCGGACTTGCGCCAGCTCGACCGCGATTGTTTCAGTATCAAGAATGAGACAAAGAAACAGGCTTGCTACAAGGAGACGGACAATTACTACCTGACCACCATCCGCCACGGTAAAGTGCGCAATGGCGCCGTGTACATGCCGCCGTTCGAAGGCGTGTTCAACCAGGAAGCCATGTGGGCCATCAAGACCTATCTGGAAACCCGTAGAGAATCCAATTAAGTCGAACTGATCACGAAGGAGTCCCATGCGTTCATTTCAACTCCGGGGCGTGCGCGCGATGATCTCGCTCGCTTGCCTGGCGCTGTGCGCAGCCGCGCCGGCGCACGCCGACTGGCAGAAAGTGCAACAGTCGGGCAGCCTGAAAGTGGCTGTATATAACGAGTTCGCGCCGTTTTCCGACAAGGGTGTAGGGATCGATATCGACATCGCCGAAGCGCTGGCGAAAAAGCTGGGGCTGAAACTGAGTTTGCTGCCATTTCCCGCCGGCGAAAATCTGAACGACGATTTGCGCAATATGGTGTGGAAGGGGCATTACCTCGGTTATGGCCCCGCCGACGTGATGCTGCATGTGCCAGTCGACAAGAAGTTGATGGCTGACAATGACAAGGTTGAGATCTTCGCGCCGTACTACGTGGAAACCGTGCGCCTGGTGCGCAGCGCGCAAGCCGTGCCGCAATTCGATGGCGTCGCTTCGCTGGCCGGCAAGCGTATCGGCGTGGAAAAGGTGTCGATCGCGGCCATGCTGATGCTGGGCGAAGACAATGGCAAATACCGCGACGATGTGCGCATCTTCGATACGGCCGCCGAAGCCTTGCAGCAATTGCAGGCAGGCAAGCTCGACGCCGTGCTGGCGAATCGTTCGGAAATCGAATCGGTGCTGAAAAGCGATCCCGCTTTCCCCTTGAGCGAAGTGGCGTTCGCCCGCTTGCCGCGTGCTGGCTGGGCCGTGGGCCTGGCCGTCAGCCGCCAGCAGCTCGACGTGGCCAAGTTGCTGCAGGCAGCCATGAACGAGATGGCGGCCAGCGGCGAATTGAAAACCATCTTTGAAAAGTATGGCGTGAAGGAAGCGCGGCCCTGAAGTAGCTTGCTCTGGTTTACAAGCCCGCGCATCGGAAGAGGCGCGGGCTTTTTAGTTTTAGAAACTATATTGGGCGCTGACACCCAGCAGCCAGTTACGTCCCGGCGCCGCTTCATAGTAGCGCTTGTTGCTGTCACCGACGATGACGGAGCCCACGTAGGTTTTGTCGAAAAGATTGTTCAGGCGGGCAAATTCCTTGAAGCGCCAGTTCCCCACGTTTTGTTTGGCGTTGAAGCGCGCATTGAACACCGAGTAGCCGGGCGCCGGTTTTTCGATGTTGCTGTCTTCCGCGTAGACCTGGTTGCTGGCCACGCTTTCCAGCGCCGCGCCAAAGCGGTCGAACGTATCTTTCCACGCCAGTTCCGCGAACAGGTTGGCGCTGGGCACGCCAGGCAAACGGCTGCCTTCGCGCACGCTGCCAAACGCTTGGTCATACACGGCGTGCAGGCTGGTCAGTGCTACTTTTGCCGTGAAACCATATGGCAAGTTCGAGTCCAGCGACACTTCCATACCCTGGCGCAAGGTTTTACCTGCATTGCGATAGCTGGTGCGCCCGCCGCTGGACTTGTCGACCACCAGTTCGTCGTTGGTTTTGATCTGGAACACGGCCGCGTTTACGTGGGTGTTGTTGGCGATTCTGGCCTTGATGCCTGCTTCCAGGTTGGTGCTGGTGGCCGGTTTCAGCTGGTAATTGAAGCCGCCGCCCGTGCCCGAGTAAAACAGTTCATTCAGGGTGGGCGCTTCGAAGCCGCGCGCGGCGCTGGCGTACACGTTGACGTTCGGCGTCAGTTTATACAGCAGACCCAGCACCGGTGTCGTGTGGCTGAACTCGAGGCTGCCGCTGTCGTTGCCATTGCCGAGATAGTGGTCGTTGACCGACACTTTCATCTTGCTGTAGCGCACACCTGCGCTGAGCAGCCACGGTCCGCTTTGCCATTCCATCTGGAGATACGGATCGAGGCTGGAGACGACGTCCTGCTCGTCGCGGCGCAGCTTGCCTTTCACGCCAAACGTGTTGCCGATGTAATTTTCATAGCCGGTGCGGTCATCGCTGGAGCGGCCGTAATCGATGCCGATGGTGGTGCTCAGCTTGCCGCCTGCCAGCTGGTTCACGTGCAGCCAGTTGGTGTCGATGCCGTAGAACTCACGCTGGAAGTCGACCACGCCACCTGAATGGCTGGCCGGCGCCTGGAAGCCTTTGGTAAAAGCCTGGTACTGGATCACGTCGCGATTGCCGCCATACACCATCACATGCAGGCGGTCGTCGCCGAACGACTGTTCATAGGTGGCGCCGATTTGCTGGTGGTCGATGCTCTTGCGCGTGTTGTAGCGCTCGGCCAGGGTGCGCTTCGGGTTTTGCGTGTCGCTCGCATCGGTTTCGCCGGCGCGCGGGTCGCGGGCAAACGTGGCCCAGGTGGCGCCCAGCGGATCTTGCGTGTTGCCCTGATGCAGGCTGTTGGCGACGATGGTCAGCTTGCTGTCCGCCGTCGGCTTGACGGTGATCTTGCCGAATGCCTGTTCGCGCGTGGCGGCGCTGTGGTCGCGGAAACCATCGGTGCGGAAGCGCGAGCCGTCGAGCACGTAGCCGATGCCGCCTGCCTGGCCTTGCGCCGTCAAGTCCACCTTGTTGGTGCCGTAGCTGCCGCCCACCACATTTAATTCGACGGACGGGGGATTTTGTCCATCCTTGGAAAACAGCTGGATTACGCCGCCCGAATGGTTGCCGTAGATGGCAGAAAACGGTCCGCGCAGCACTTCGATGCGCTCGGCCGTATCGAGATTGAAGGTGGCGGCCTGGCCTTGCCCGTCAGGCATGCTGGCGGGAATGCCATCGCTGATCAGCTTGACGCCGCGCACGCCGAACGCCGAGCGGGCGCCGAAGCCGCGCGACGAGATCTGCAAGTCTTGCGCGTAGTTCTGGCGGTTTTGCACGACCAGGCCCGGCACGGCGGCCAGCGCTTCCGACGCGTTAACGCGGATTTGGCCATCCTGGATGCGGGCGCTGTCGACGACGTCGATCGAGGCCGGCACTTCCTGGCTGGGGTGGGCGATGCGGCTGCCGCTGACGACCACCGTATCCATCAGTTGCCCGTTGGCCGGGGCAGCTGCCTCGGCGGCAAAGACGTGGGGGGCGAGGGTAGCGCTGCCGGCGACAAACAGGCTGGCGATGGTGTTCAGGCGGAAACGGTGCTGCATGCGGATTCTCCAATGTGAATAAAAGCCTGCTTGGTCGCGTGCGCGGCGCAGGTCTGCATAGTTGTATCAAGCAATATGCCTGCCATGTCTCCATTGGTGGGCTGAAATTATACGCGTGTCAGTGGCACGGCGTTTGCATACAGCAATGTTCAGATGCGCCGATGCCGCGCGCTTTTCCTGTGTTTTGCCATCGAAAGGTGATTATGCCCAACTTCTTCTCGCGCTTGCGCCAGGTGTGCTGGCTGCTGCCTGCGCTCGCCAGCAGCGCCCTCCAGGCCGCTCCATTTGCTTATGTTCCCAATGAAAAATCGGGCACCTTGAGCGTGATCGACACGGCGACCGACCAGGTGGTGCGCCAGATTGCAGCCGGCAAGCGTCCGCGCGGCATCGCCGCCGACCCCACCGGGCGGCAATTGTTTGTCACGGACGCCGCCAGCAGCGCCTTGCTGCTGATCGATAACGCTGGCGACGCGCCCGTGCGCACGGTGGCGCTGGGCAAGTCGCCCGAAGGCGTCAGCGCCTCGCAAGATGGTAGTCACGTGGCCGTGGCCGTCGAGGAAAACAATAGCGTGGCCTTGCTCGATGGCCATACCGGTACTTTGCTCGCCGATATCAAGGTACAGGGACGCAACCCGGAACATGCCGTCTTCAGCCCCGATGGGCGCTGGCTGCTGGTCAGCGCGGAAGAGGCTGAACAAGTCGATGTCATCGATGTGGCGCAGCGCCGCCAGGTGGCGTCCATCGCCGTGGGACTGCGTCCGCGCGGCATCGGTTTCAGTCCGGACTCGGGCCGCGCCTACGTGGCGTGCGAACTGGTCAATGCCGTCTACGTCATCGACATGGCCGAGCGCAAGGCCATTGCCACCATTCCTGCAGGCAAGAATGCGAATGGCATCGTGGTCCATCCCAGCGGCAAGCAGGTGTATGTCTCGAACGGTATCGATGGCACGGTGATGGTGATCGACACGGCCAGCAACGAGGTCACGGCCACCATTCCCGTTGGCAAGCGCCCGTGGAACATGGCCATCACGCCCGATGGCGCCAAGCTGTATGTGGCCAATGGCCGTTCGAACAGCGTTTCCGTCATCGACACGGCCAGCGCGCGCAAGGTGGCCGATATTGCCGTAGGTGAATTGCCATGGGGCGTGGTGATTCGTTGATGGCACAGGAACAGGTGTTCCAGTCTGGTACACCTGTTCCATTGTGCAGCGGCTCGAGACGGAGCATGCGCAGGGMAGCGCACCGGTATTGACGCCACGCCCTTGTAACAAGGGGAAAAGCGGCTAAGTTTGTAGTGGGATGGCGAGCTGGCACGGCATTTGCGGAAGACTCCGTGTACTCACCCCATCTGTACCAGGACGTTTGATTTTAATTACAGTAATTCCATTCTAATTAACCCGATAGAGGACGACATGAATCTCGCAGACATCAGCAAACTGGGCGTAGCCAATCCCTTCAAACAACGCTATGACAATTACATCGGCGGAAAATTCGTTGCCCCGGTAAAAGGTGAATACTTTCCTAACATCACGCCGATCACGGGCTTGCCATTTTGCGAAATCGCCCGTTCCACGGCGGAAGACGTCGAGCTGGCCTTGGACGCGGCCCATGCCGCCAAGGATGCCTGGGGCAAGACGTCGCCTGCCGAGCGCGCCAATATCCTGAACCGCATCGCCGACCGCATCGAACAGAACCTGAGCCTGATCGCCACGGCGGAAACTATCGACAACGGCAAGCCGATCCGCGAAACGATGAACGCCGACATTCCGCTGGCTATCGACCATTTCCGTTATTTCGCCGGCTGCATCCGCGCGCAAGAAGGTTCCGTCGCGCAAATCGATGCGGAAACCTATGCCTACCACTACCACGAGCCGCTCGGCGTCGTGGGCCAGATCATTCCGTGGAATTTCCCGATTTTGATGGCCGTGTGGAAACTGGCGCCAGCCTTGGCCGCCGGCAATTGCGTGGTGCTCAAACCGGCTGAGCAGACGCCGGCTTCCATCATGGTGTTGATCGAGCTGATCGGCGACCTGCTGCCGCCGGGCGTGCTGAACATCATCAACGGTTTCGGCCTGGAAGCGGGCAAGCCGCTGGCGTCGAGCAAGCGCATCGCCAAGATCGCCTTCACGGGCGAAACGGGCACGGGCCGCTTGATCATGGGTTATGCCGCGCAAAACCTGATTCCCGTCACCCTGGAGCTGGGCGGCAAGTCGCCGAACATCTTCTTTGAAGACGTGATGGATGCGGACGACGAGTATTTCGACAAGTGCCTGGAAGGTTTTGCCATGTTCGCGCTGAACCAGGGCGAGGTGTGCACCTGCCCATCGCGCGTGCTGATCCAGGAATCGATCTACGAGAAATTCATCGAACGTGCCTTGAAGCGCGTGGCCGCCATCAAGCAGGGCAATCCGCTCGACTCGTCCACCATGATCGGCGCGCAGGCGTCGCAGGAGCAGCTGGAAAAAATCCTGTCCTATCTCGACATCGGCCGCCAGGAAGGCGCCGAAGTGCTGGCCGGCGGCGAGCGCAACACGCAGGCGGGCGACCTGGAAGGCGGTTACTACGTGCGTCCGACCGTGTTCAAGGGCAACAACAAGATGCGCATCTTCCAGGAAGAAATCTTTGGACCGGTCGTGTCCGTGACCACTTTCAAGGATGAGGCCGAGGCGCTGTCGATTGCCAACGATACCTTGTACGGCCTGGGCGCCGGCTTGTGGACGCGCGACGGTTCGCGCGCCTTCCGCATGGGACGCGCCATCCAGGCGGGCCGCGTGTGGACCAATTGCTACCACCTGTATCCGGCCCACGCCGCATTCGGCGGCTACAAGCAATCGGGTATCGGCCGCGAAAACCACAAGATGATGCTCGATCACTACCAGCAAACGAAGAACTTGCTGGTGAGCTATAGCCCGAAAGCGCTGGGCTTCTTCTAAACCGGTACACGCGCCGCGCCTGTCGTCCGGGCGCGGCGCGCAGAAAGGGATGCCATGAGTGCAGCAATTGCCCGGGTGGTCGCCACCGATGCGGCGCTGGAAATGATGGACAAGTTGCGCCAACGTCACGGCCCGCTGATGTTTTTCCAGTCGGGCGGTTGCTGCGATGGCAGCGCGCCCATGTGCTACGCGCTGGGCGAGTTCGATGTCAGTGATACCGATATCTATCTTGGCAATTTGAATGGCACACCGTTCTACATGGGACTCGAGCAGTTCGAGTACTGGGAGCATACCCAGTTGATTATCGATGTGGTTGATGGCAATGGCGGCATGTTTTCACTCGACAACGGCACGGGCAAGCGCTTTTTGACGCGCTCGCGCCTGTTCACCGATGAAGAGTGCGCCTTGCTGCATGCTCAGCCGCATGAACACCGCAAGACTTGATACACACACATACTAATAAAACAGAGGGAGATGATTGTGCAGAAAAAAATCATGGGGATCGTCATCGGTTTGAGTCTGGCATCGCTGGCCCAGGCGGCTGACGTGGGCAATGTCACCAATGCCATGCTCGACAGCACGGCGAAGAATCCAGCCAGCGTCCTGTCGTTCGGCATGGGCACGCAGGGCCAGCGCTATTCGCCGTTGACGCAGATCAATGACAAGACCGTGGCCAAGCTGGTGCCGGCCTGGTCGTTCTCGTTTGGCGGAGAAAAACAGCGTGGCCAGGAATCGCAGCCGCTGATTCACAACGGCAAGATGTTCGTCACGGCATCGTATTCGCGCATCTTTGCCGTCGACTTGAAAACGGGCGCCAAGCTGTGGAAATATGAGCATCGCTTGCCGGACGGCATCATGCCCTGCTGCGACGTGGTCAACCGCGGTGCGGCCCTGTACGGCAACCTGGTGATTTTCGGCACGCTCGACGCCTATCTCGTGGCGCTGGACCAGAACACGGGCAAGATCGTCTGGAAAGAAAAGGTCGACGATTATGCGGCCGGCTACTCGATGACGGCCGCGCCGCTGATCGCCGAAGGCTTGCTGCTGACGGGCGTGTCGGGAGGCGAATTCGGTATCGTGGGCCGGGTCGAAGCGCGTAACCCGATGACGGGCGACCTCGTGTGGAGCCGTCCGACGGTAGAGGGCCATATGGGCCACCGCTACGACAAGGATGGCAAGGCGATCGACAATGGCGTGTCCGGCACCGCGAACAAAACGTGGCCCGGCGATCTGTGGAAAACGGGCGGCGCCTCGACATGGATGGGCGGCACCTACGATCCGCAAACCAAGCTCGCCTACTTTGGCACCGGCAACCCGGCGCCATGGAACAGCCACTTGCGCCCCGGCGACAATCTGTACTCGTCGTCCACCGTGGCGCTCGACGTGAAAACGGGCCAGATCAAGTGGGCGTATCAAAACACGCCGAACGATGCCTGGGATTTTGACGGCGCCAACGAATTCGTCACCTTCGATATGGATGGCAAGCGCTACGGCGGCAAGGCCGACCGCAACGGTTTCTTTTATGTGATCGACGCCAACACGGGCAAGCTGCAGAACGCCTTTCCGTTTGTGAAGAAAATCACCTGGGCCAGCAGCATCGACCTGAAGACGGGCCGGCCGAACTTCATTCCCGCAGGCCGCCCCGGCGACCCGACCAAGGGAGAGGAAGGCAAGAAGGGTACGACCGTGTTTGCCGCGCCCGCTTTCCTCGGCGCCAAAAACCAGATGCCGATGGCCTACTCGCCGCAAACCAAGCTGTTCTACGTGCCGGCGAACGAATGGGGCATGGATATCTGGAACGAGCCGATCAGTTACAAGAAGGGCGGCGCTTTCCTCGGTGCCGGTTTCACCATCAAGCCTTTGTTTGACGATTATATCGGCGCCATGCGCGCCGTCGATCCGAAGACGGGCAAGATCGTCTGGGAAATCAAGAACAACGCGCCGCTGTGGGGCGGCGTGATGAGTACGGCAGGCAACCTGGTGTTCTACGGCACGCCGGAAGGCTTCCTGAAAGCCGTCGATGCGAAGACGGGCAAGGAGCTGTGGAAATTCCAGACGGGCTCGGGCGTCGTGGCGCCGCCCGTCACCTGGCAGGATGGCGACACGCAATATGTGGCCGTCGTATCAGGCTGGGGTGGCGCGGTGCCGCTGTGGGGCGGCGAAGTGGCGAAGAAGGTCAACTTCCTGGAGCAGGGCGGTTCCGTGTGGGTCTTCAAGCTGGCATCGAAGTAACGGGGTGAAGCACCCGGGCCACACGGATGGGTGTCTCCCTGTCCGCCGGGTGTTTTCTTTTTGCTGACGGCCCAGGCCGTCAGTTTTTTGTTTACCTGGATGGCCGATACGCATACTTGCGGTCAAAAAATGAACACTGTCAGTGGCGATTGATCCGCCGCTGCACACGTTCAATACGCTTTTTTTCTTTCTCCCTCTGAGGCTTGCTGGGCACGCTTATTGCCAAAGCTTGAGGTACATCAATCACTGGTGTGCACACTAAAAACAGAGAAGAAAGAGGAGAAGAAATGAACACATGGATCAAGCTGGGGAGCCTCGGTGTCATGACAATCGCAGCGGTAGGACAGGCCCAAGCCGTCGATATCAAGGCTGGCGACTGGACCGTGTCGGTGGGTGGCATCGTCAACGCCTATTACACGCAGGTATCGTGTTCGGGCGATGCGGTGGGCGGGCTGGCGCTGGGCGGCCAGGCGCTCGGTTGCGGCGGAGAGAAGGACCGCACCACCATCGGCAACGGCTTGCTGCCCAACGGCTTGATCACTTCGGCGAGCTCGCGGCTGGGCGAGTACGACGTGAAAGCCTTGATTGGCATCTACAACTCGACGGCCACGGACAGCGCCATCAGCCAGAACAGCGTGGTCGACGTGCGCCAGGCTTTCTTCACGTTTGGCAATGAGCAGATGGGCACGTTCAAGCTGGGCCGCGACTACGGCATCTTCGGCGCGAACGCGATTTTGTCCGATATGACCTTGCTGGGCTCGGGCGCGCCGGTGCAGGCGACGCAGCGGGGCCGCGTGACCCTCGGTCATATCGGCGCCGGCTATACCTATCTGGGCAACTATGGCCAGATCATGTACAGCTCCCCGAAGTCGGGCGGCATTGGCGTCGATGTGGCGCTGGTCAGTCCCGTCTCCGATACGCCCATCGTGGCAGGCTCAACCTATTCTTCGAAGTCGAGTCCGCAAGTGCAGGCGCAGCTGACGTATGCGCAGGAAGGCTTGAAAGCCTGGCTCGGCGTGAAGTCGCAAAAATTCACCTCGAAAACGCCGGGTGTCGATGACCTGACCATGCGCGGTGTGGAAGTGGGCGGCTCGTACCAGATGGGCCCGGCTGGCGTACTGGTCAACTTCCAGGGCGGCAAGGGGCTGGGCATCTTGTCCGATGCGGACCAGGGCGATACCAAATCGAAGAACTGGCTGCTGCAAGGCACGTATAAAACGACGGACAAGCTGAAATTGGGCCTGTCCTACGGCATCAGCAAGAACGACGACAACACGGCCGGCACGGGCGGCTTGAAGTCGAACGCCAATCTGACCCTGGGCGCGTATTACTCGCTCAACAGCGCGATCACCCTGGTGGGCGAGCTGGGCCAGACGCGTTCGAAAGGTTTTGCCGGTGGCGAAGCGAAGATGAATGGCGTGTCCCTGGGCGGCATTATTTTCTTCTAACTCAACAACGCGGCGCCTTGCGATAGGGCGCCGCACGGAGCACCATGCATGCGGATAATGCGCTTGTTCATAGCCTGCTGGCTATTCCTGTTTATCCTCGGACAGGCCTGGGCCGGTGTGCTCACCAAGGCCGAGCTGGCGCGGCGTTTTCCTGCGCCCATCGTCGTCGGTGACAAGGAGGCCGACTTGCCCGTCTGGCCCTTGTTCCGCCAAAACGCCACGGCCACCGAGCTGGTCGGCTACGTTTTTGAGTCGCTGGACCTGGCGCCCATTCCCGGCTTTTCCGGCGTGCCCGTCAATTTGCTGATCGCCATCGATCCGAAAGGCAGCTTTCTCGACGTCGCCGTGCTGTCGCAGCACGAGCCCGTGTTTCTTGACGGCTTGGGGGAAGCGCCCCTGTTTCAGTTCGTCAAACAGTACCAGGGCTTGTCGCTCAAACAGAATATCGCCATCGATGCCAGGGCGAAACGCGCGCCGGACGCCACCCATGCCGATATCGATGGCGTGTCGAAGGCCACGGCTTCCGTGCGCATCATCAACCAGAGCGTGCTGGCCTCGGCCTTGAAAGTGTCGCGCAAAAAACTCGGCTTCGCGCAAGGCCGCGACCCCGACCAGATTGCCCGCATCCGCATGGAGGTATTCGAGAAACTCAGCGTGGCGCAGATGCTCGACCAAGGCTTGATCCAGCATGTGCGCTTGAGCAACAAGGACGTGGAAACCTTGTTTGCGGGCAGTCCCGGAGCCGGACTCGAACCGGAAGCCGCGCGCGATCCGGACGGCGTGTTCATCGACCTCTACCTGGCGTATGTATCCGTTCCCACGGTGGGGCGCAATTTGTTGACGGAACGTAGCTGGAACAAATTGCGCAACCGGCTTGACGAAGGCGACCACGCCATCCTCATCATGTCGCGCGGGCGCTACAGTGTGCTGGGCGACGATTTCGTGCGCGGCACCGTCCCCGACCGGCTGTTGCTGAAGCAAGATAGCTTGCCCATCGACATGCGCGACCTGGACCTGGAGTTGAGCTTGTCCGATGCGGGGCCATTGCCGACGGAAAATATCGCCGCACTGCGCATCATCAGCCAGGCGGGGCTCGATGCGGCCAGTCCGCTGGCGTTCACGCTGCCGATCACGCGCAGCAAAGGCATCGTGTATCCGGAACGCATCGCGCGCAACGTGGATGTCAGCTACCGCCTGCCGGCCGATTTTTATACGGCGCCGCAAGGCGACGATGCCACGTGGCGCGGCACGTGGAAGAACCGCAAGGCTGAGTTGCTGCTTTTGCTGGCCGGGCTGGCGCTGCTGGCCGGCGCATTGGCGTGGCAGAAACGCCTAGTGCGCGATGGCCGCCAATTTGCGTGGTTTCGCCGTCTGTTCCTGGTGTTTACGATAGGCTTTATCGGCTATTACGCGCAGGGGCAGTTATCGATCGTCAATATCACGGGCGTCATCCAAGCGCTGCTGGCGGGGCGCAGCCTGGGCTTTTTCCTGTTCGATCCGATGACGGTGATCCTGTGGGCGTTCGTGCTGCTCAGCCTGCTTGTCTGGGGACGCGGCACGTTTTGCGGCTGGCTGTGCCCGTTTGGAGCGCTGCAGGAATTCACGGGCAAGCTGGGCCAGTGGCTGCGCTTGCCTCAGTGGAAGATCAAGCCTCGCCTCGACGGGCGTTTGAAATGGATCAAATATGGCTTGCTGGCGGCCATTCTCGGCAGCAGCCTGTTTTTCAGCCAGATCACGGACAAGCTGGTCGAGCTGGAACCGTTCAAGACAGCCATCACCCTGAACTTCGTGCGCGCGTGGCCGTTCGTCGCGTATGCCGTGGGCTTGCTGCTGCTCAGCAGTATTTCCTACAAATTCTTTTGCCGCTATCTGTGTCCATTCGGTGCGGCGCTGGCGCTGCTGGGACGGTTTCGCTTGTTCAACTGGATTCCCCGTCGCAAGGAATGCGGCACGCCGTGCCAGACTTGCCGCCACCGTTGCGAACATCACGCCATCGCGCCAAGCGGAAAAGTCGATTACGGCGAATGTTTCCAGTGCATGGATTGCGTGGTGATTTACGCCAGCGATGAAAAATGCGCACCCTTGATGCTGGAAATCAAGCGTGCCCGCACGATACCTATTGTCCGGGCCACGGCAGAGGAGAGCAGCAATGCAGCGTAGGACCTTTATTTCCGCAGCAATAGGCAGCGTGGCCGGCATGGCGGGCTTGTCTTTGCCGGGCAGCATGGCGCGCGGCACGGCCACGGCCTCCGGCGTGCGCCCTTATCAAGGCGCAGCGCTGGCGTTTGGCACGACGATCGCCGTCACCGTGTTGCACCACGATCAGCGCCAGGCTGAGCTGGCTATTGAAGACGCCTTGCACGCAGCCAGGAATATCGACCGCCTGATGAGCATTTACAATCCTGCCAGCCAAGTCTTCCAGCTGAACCGTGACGGCCGCCTGGCCCGGCCGGACGCCCATCTGCTGGCCGTGCTGGCGCAGGCGCAAACCTTGTCGCAATGGAGCGATGGTGCGTTTGATATCACTGTGCAATCCTTATGGCAGCTGTTTCACGCGGCGGCAGACCAGGCCAGCTTGCCTGCGGAAGCATTGCGGCGCGAAGCGCAGGCGCGGGTCGGCTGGCGGCAACTGGCGTGGGACAAACGTGAAGTGCGTTTCCTGCAGCCCGGCATGGCGCTGACCTTGAATGGCCTGGCGCAAGGTTACGCGGCGGACATGGCGCTGGCGGCCGTGCAGGCGCGCGGCATACGGCACGCACTGCTGGATACGGGTGAATTCGTTGCGCGCGGACAGCGTTCCGTGCGCCGCCCGTGGACCTTGGGCATCCAGGACCCGCGCGATGCAGAAATCCTCGCGGCCACCTTGAAAGTGGAAGGGCGCAGCGTGGCCACGTCGGGCGACTACGAGTGCACGTTCACGCCCGACTTCGTGCATCACCACATCTTCGATCCCTCGAGGGGCGATTCGCCGCGCGAACTGGCCAGCGTGACGGTGCTGGCGCCCACGGGCTTGCTGGCCGATGGCTTGTCGACGACCTTCATGGTGACGGGCGCGGCGCGTGCGCATGCGATGGCCGCGCGGATGGACGGGGTCGACTTGATGACCATCGACAAGCAGGGCCGGCGCCAGATGTCGCCCGGCTTTTCCCGTCTGCTCTAGCTTATTTCAGATGCGGCACCTTGCGATAGATCGTGTTGCGCGACACGCCCAGGGCCCGCGCCGTGGCCGAGACGTTGCCGCCGTGGGCATCGAGCGACTTGAGAATGACGCTTTGCTCCATCTCTTCCAGGTTGGCGCCGGCGGCGATCATCCGGTCCGTGCTGGCGCTGGCGGCAGTTGCTTGCGTCATTTCAATATCGTCGAGGAAATCGTCGGGCATGTGGCGCAAACAGATTTCGTGTTCGTCGCCTGCCATGACAATGGCCGTGCGCAACAGATTGGTCAACTGGCGGAAGTTCCCCGGCCATTTATGCTGGTGGAACAGGCGCAGGATGTCCGGCGCCACCGTGTAGCGCGTATCGGGCGCTTCCGTCGCGAGGATTTTTTTCACGACCGTATCAAGATCCGTGCGCTCGCGCAGCGGCGGCAGTTTGACCACCAGGCCATTCAGGCGGTAATACAAGTCTTCGCGGAACAGCCCCTTGGCCATGCGTTCGCGCAAGTTGTGATTCGTGGCGCAAATAAGTTCCACATTCACGGTGATCGATTTGCTGCTGCCCAGCGGGGTGACCATGCGTTCCTGCAGCACGCGCAACAGGCGCGCCTGCAAACCAAACGGCATGTCGCCGATTTCATCGAGGAACAGGGTGCCGCCATTGGCTTGCAGGATCTTGCCGATGGCGCCCTTCTTGCGCGCGCCCGTAAACGCCCCGTCTTCATAGCCGAACAGTTCGGACTCGATCAGAGTTTCCGGGATCGAGGCGCAGTTGACGGCGATAAACGGCCCCATGGCACGCGGCGAATCGTTGTGAATCGCTTGCGCCAGCAATTCCTTGCCTGTGCCCGTTTCACCCATGACGAGGATGGGGATATCGCGTCCCAATACCTTGTTGACCTTTTCGATCACCAGTTCCAGTTGCGGATCGCCCGTGCGCAGGTAGCGCAGGCCGGACAGGCGCCGCGCCGCGTTGGCCGCATGGCTGGCCGGCGCGGGAACCTGGGCCGGGGCGGCGTTGATATCGCTATGGTCGGTGCTGGCAGCAAAGCCATGCTGGAAGGCACTATTGGCTAACCGCAACTGCGCGCGCCCATACACGCGTACGCCACTGTGCATGCACAGGTTCAGCAAACCGGGTGAGGCCGTACGGTAATGGTCGTACAGGGCAGATACGGGCAAGCCGAACAGGGAGCTGAAGGTGTGCGATTGCAGCGCGGCAAATGACAGACCCAGCTGGAACAAGCCATTCTTGTTGGCCGATAAGAACCTTCCGCCCGGGGTGAACGAGGCGATGCCTTCCATCAAGGTACCGATGAATTCAGGACGCGCGTGGAAGTGCACGGTGATGGCGTCTTCAAAGGTGGCGGAAAACAGCTGATTTTCGATCATCAGTGCCGACATGCGCACGAGGGCCATCGTATGCTTGTGGAAACTGCGCTGGTCGCTGGAGACGTCCAGCACTCCGATGACGTTGCCCCGGTGGTCGGTGATCGGTGCCGCAGAGCACGTGAGGAAATGATTGGCCGCCAGGTAATGCTGGTCCGCATGGACCAAAGTCGGTACTTTTTCCGTAATGGCCGTGCCGATGGCATTCGTGCCGCGGCTTTGTTCCGACCACGCCACGCCGGGCTGCAGGGCGACGCGGTTGGCTTTCTCCAGAAAATCATCGTCGCCCAGCGAATGCACGATGACGCCGTTGGCATCCGTCAAGATCACCATATTGTGGGTGTTGACGATTTGCTGGTACAGGGTTTCCATGGCGGGCAGCGCGTGCGTGTGCAACAAGCGGTTTTGCTCGATCAGCAAGGACAGGTCGGATTTGCCCGCCGGCGTAAAGTCGGGCGTGGCCGTGGGCGACAGGCCAAAGGCGACTGAACGCTGATGGGACGTTTCAATGATGACGGGAACGTTGTCCTGTCCTGCCGGTGTGATGTTCGCGTCCGCGATGGACGAAAACGGTGCGCTACGGTAAGTAGCTGACGGTTGATACATGATCTCGTTGCCTCCGTTGGGCCCTGTACTGGGCGCTCTTTTGAATATCGAGAGTGTTCCATAATGTAGCACCTGTCACAGATGGGAGCAAAGCAAAGCGAACCGGGCTATCCCCAGTGTTGCTGCCAGGCCCAGAGTTGCTCTCATCAGTGGACAGTGCATAGGCCTGTATAAGCAAGTGCGGTGCCAGGGCCGTTTCGCAAGGCGTAAAAAATAGCGCTTGCAGCGCATGCGGGGCAGGGCTATAATTCGCCCCCTCGCTGAACGACGCATGCAAATGCTGAGTAAAGTAGAGAAAAAGAAGGAGTTGACGAAAGTAGCGAAACGCTTCATACTCTTCCTTCTTCGCAGCTGACAAACACAACGCTTTGTCGATAGCGCGAAAGTAGCACCGAATACAGTTCTTTAACAATTAACAGTCGATAAGTGTGGGCATTTGATGTAAGTGCAGCGATGATCTTCGGATTGTCGTAATACTTAAAATATCAAATGTTCACAAGAAATAATGAAATAGGATACTTCTTCGGAAGTAGCCTGTCAGTTTTTTGAGTGAGCGACCCGTCGCAAGACGGTGCCAATAAAATGGCAAAGTAACAGAGATTAAACTGAAGAGTTTGATCCTGGCTCAGATTGAACGCTGGCGGCATGCCTTACACATGCAAGTCGAACGGCAGCACGGAGCTTGCTCTGGTGGCGAGTGGCGAACGGGTGAGTAATATATCGGAACGTACCCTGGAGTGGGGGATAACGTAGCGAAAGTTACGCTAATACCGCATACGATCTAAGGATGAAAGTGGGGGATCGCAAGACCTCATGCTCGTGGAGCGGCCGATATCTGATTAGCTAGTTGGTAGGGTAAAAGCCTACCAAGGCATCGATCAGTAGCTGGTCTGAGAGGACGACCAGCCACACTGGAACTGAGACACGGTCCAGACTCCTACGGGAGGCAGCAGTGGGGAATTTTGGACAATGGGCGAAAGCCTGATCCAGCAATGCCGCGTGAGTGAAGAAGGCCTTCGGGTTGTAAAGCTCTTTTGTCAGGGAAGAAACGGTGAGAGCTAATATCTCTTGCTAATGACGGTACCTGAAGAATAAGCACCGGCTAACTACGTGCCAGCAGCCGCGGTAATACGTAGGGTGCAAGCGTTAATCGGAATTACTGGGCGTAAAGCGTGCGCAGGCGGTTTTGTAAGTCTGATGTGAAATCCCCGGGCTCAACCTGGGAATTGCATTGGAGACTGCAAGGCTAGAATCTGGCAGAGGGGGGTAGAATTCCACGTGTAGCAGTGAAATGCGTAGATATGTGGAGGAACACCGATGGCGAAGGCAGCCCCCTGGGTCAAGATTGACGCTCATGCACGAAAGCGTGGGGAGCAAACAGGATTAGATACCCTGGTAGTCCACGCCCTAAACGATGTCTACTAGTTGTCGGGTCTTAATTGACTTGGTAACGCAGCTAACGCGTGAAGTAGACCGCCTGGGGAGTACGGTCGCAAGATTAAAACTCAAAGGAATTGACGGGGACCCGCACAAGCGGTGGATGATGTGGATTAATTCGATGCAACGCGAAAAACCTTACCTACCCTTGACATGGCTGGAATCCCCGAGAGATTGGGGAGTGCTCGAAAGAGAACCAGTACACAGGTGCTGCATGGCTGTCGTCAGCTCGTGTCGTGAGATGTTGGGTTAAGTCCCGCAACGAGCGCAACCCTTGTCATTAGTTGCTACGAAAGGGCACTCTAATGAGACTGCCGGTGACAAACCGGAGGAAGGTGGGGATGACGTCAAGTCCTCATGGCCCTTATGGGTAGGGCTTCACACGTCATACAATGGTACATACAGAGCGCCGCCAACCCGCGAGGGGGAGCTAATCGCAGAAAGTGTATCGTAGTCCGGATTGTAGTCTGCAACTCGACTGCATGAAGTTGGAATCGCTAGTAATCGCGGATCAGCATGTCGCGGTGAATACGTTCCCGGGTCTTGTACACACCGCCCGTCACACCATGGGAGCGGGTTTTACCAGAAGTAGGTAGCTTAACCGCAAGGAGGGCGCTTACCACGGTAGGATTCGTGACTGGGGTGAAGTCGTAACAAGGTAGCCGTATCGGAAGGTGCGGCTGGATCACCTCCTTTCTAGAGTTTGCACGAATCAGTAATGATTCACGCATCAAATGTTCACACTTATCGGCTGTTTAATTAAGAAGAAACAGTAGTCGTAGTAGCACCGCGTTGGGGCTGTAGCTCAGCTGGTTAGAGCACCGTGTTGATAACGCGGGGGTCGTTGGTTCGAGTCCAACCAGCCCTACCAGTACAAATTCCCGGGGGATTAGCTCAGCTGGGAGAGCACCTGCTTTGCAAGCAGGGGGTCGTCGGTTCGATCCCGTCATCCTCCACCAAAGTTTTACTCGAAAGTGCAAATGTAAGCCTCAGGGTTTAGATTTGATCTTTTAGCGATCAAAGCTGTTTCGTTCTTTAACAATCTGGAAGAAGTAAAGATTATTTATTGATCGGTTTGCCGTAAAAGGTAAATCGATGGGTAATGATTGTATGTATCAACAAACAAGCAACAACGTTGTACTTTCTTATCCCTGTAGCGCTCTTTGATGGTTTAGTCCATCAGAGGCTAACGTTATAGGGACAAGCGAATAAGTGCACATGGTGGATGCCTTGGCGATTACAGGCGATGAAGGACGTAGTAGCTTGCGATAAGCTGCGGGGAGTGAGCAAACACACTTTGATCCGCAGATTTCCGAATGGGGCAACCCACCCTTTTAGGGTATTGCATACTGAATACATAGGTATGCAAGGCGAACGCGGCGAACTGAAACATCTAAGTAGCTGCAGGAAAAGAAATCAACCGAGATTCCCAAAGTAGCGGCGAGCGAAATGGGAAGAGCCTGTACGTGATAGTCGGACCGATAACAGAATCCTCTGGAAATAGGAGCCATAGTGGGTGATAGCCCCGTATGTGAAATCGGACCGGTGATACTAAGCGTACGACAAGTAGGGCGGGACACGTGACATCCTGTCTGAATATGGGGGGACCATCCTCCAAGGCTAAATACTCGTAATCGACCGATAGTGAACCAGTACCGTGAGGGAAAGGCGAAAAGAACCCCGGAAGGGGAGTGAAATAGATCCTGAAACCGTGTGCATACAAACAGTAGGAGCGGACTTGTTCCGTGACTGCGTACCTTTTGTATAATGGGTCAGCGACTTACATTCAGTGGCAAGGTTAACCGAATAGGGAAGCCGTAGAGAAATCGAGTCCGAATAGGGCGATCAGTCGCTGGGTGTAGACCCGAAACCAAGTGATCTACTCATGGCCAGGATGAAGGTGCGGTAACACGCCCTGGAGGTCCGAACCCACTAATGTTGAAAAATTAGGGGATGAGCTGTGGGTAGGGGTGAAAGGCTAAACAAACTTGGAAATAGCTGGTTCTCTCCGAAAACTATTTAGGTAGTGCCTCAAGTATCACCATCGGGGGTAGAGCACTGTTATGGCTAGGGGGTCATTGCGACTTACCAAACCATTGCAAACTCCGAATACCGATGAGTGCGAGCTTGGGAGACAGACGTCGGGTGCTAACGTCCGGCGTCAAGAGGGAAACAACCCAGACCGCCAGCTAAGGTCCCAAAGATTGGCTAAGTGGAAAACGAAGTGGGAAGGCTAAAACAGTCAGGATGTTGGCTTAGAAGCAGCCATCATTTAAAGAAAGCGTAATAGCTCACTGATCGAGTCGTCCTGCGCGGAAGATGTAACGGGGCTAAGCCAGTCACCGAAGCTGCGGATATTGTTCTGTGATTTATCACAGATATATATGGTAGGAGAGCGTTCTGTAAGCCTGCGAAGGTGTCTTGTAAAGGATGCTGGAGGTATCAGAAGTGCGAATGCTGACATGAGTAGCGATAATGGGGGTGAAAAGCCTCCACGCCGTAAGCCCAAGGTTTCCTGTTCAACGTTCATCGGAGCAGGGTGAGTCGGCCCCTAAGGCGAGGCAGAGATGCGTAGCTGATGGGAAGCAGGTTAATATTCCTGCACCGTCGTATGATGCGATGGGGGGACGGATCGCGGAAGGTTGTCTGACTGTTGGAATAGTCAGTTTCTGTCTCATAGAAGGCGCTTAGGCAAATCCGGGCGCGCAATTCAAGGGGATGGGACGAGTGCACTTGTGCATGAAGCAATCGGAAGTGGTTCCAAGAAAAGCCTCTAAGCTTCAGTCATACGAGACCGTACCGCAAACCGACACAGGTGGGCGAGATGAGTATTCTAAGGCGCTTGAGAGAACTCGGGAGAAGGAACTCGGCAAATTGGTACCGTAACTTCGGGAAAAGGTACGCCCCGGTAGCTTGATTGGTTTACTCCATGAGGGTGAAAGGGTTGCAATAAACTGGTGGCTGCGACTGTTTAATAAAAACACAGCACTCTGCAAACACGAAAGTGGACGTATAGGGTGTGACGCCTGCCCGGTGCTGGAAGATTAAATGATGGGGTGCAAGCTCTTGATTGAAGTCCCAGTAAACGGCGGCCGTAACTATAACGGTCCTAAGGTAGCGAAATTCCTTGTCGGGTAAGTTCCGACCTGCACGAATGGCGTAACGATGGCCACACTGTCTCCTCCCGAGACTCAGCGAAGTTGAAATGTTTGTGATGATGCAATCTACCCGCGGCTAGACGGAAAGACCCCATGAACCTTTACTGTAGCTTTGCATTGGACTTTGAACCAATCTGTGTAGGATAGGTGGGAGGCTTTGAAGCGGGGACGCTAGTTCTCGTGGAGCCAACCTTGAAATACCACCCTGGTTTGTTTGAGGTTCTAACCTTGGTCCGTTATCCGGATCGGGGACAGTGCATGGTAGGCAGTTTGACTGGGGCGGTCTCCTCCTAAAGTGTAACGGAGGAGTTCGAAGGTACGCTAGATACGGTCGGACATCGTGTTGATAGTGCAATGGCATAAGCGTGCTTAACTGCGAGACTGACAAGTCGAGCAGGTACGAAAGTAGGACATAGTGATCCGGTGGTTCTGTATGGAAGGGCCATCGCTCAACGGATAAAAGGTACTCTGGGGATAACAGGCTGATTCCTCCCAAGAGTTCATATCGACGGGGGAGTTTGGCACCTCGATGTCGGCTCATCACATCCTGGGGCTGTAGCCGGTCCCAAGGGTATGGCTGTTCGCCATTTAAAGTGGTACGTGAGCTGGGTTTAAAACGTCGTGAGACAGTTTGGTCCCTATCTGCCGTGGGCGTTGGAAATTTGAAGGGGGCTGCTCCTAGTACGAGAGGACCGGAGTGGACGAACCTCTGGTGTACCGGTTGTCACGCCAGTGGCATTGCCGGGTAGCTAAGTTCGGAAGAGATAACCGCTGAAAGCATCTAAGCGGGAAACTTGCCTTGAGATGAGATTTCCCAGAGCCTTGAGCTCTTTGAAGGGTCGTTCGAGACCAGGACGTTGATAGGCTGGGTGTGGAAGTGCAGTAATGCATTAAGCTAACCAGTACTAATTGCCCGTACGGCTTGTCCCTATAACCTTAGCAGGTACAGAGGATAAGACGGTACAACGTTGTGCGTTTGTTGATACTACCAGTCATTACCCCAATCTTTGCTTCTTCCAGATTCAGGCTTTGTCGTCCTACAGGAGACAAATGCCAGTACAAGTTATGCCTGATGACCATAGCAAGTTGGTCCCACCCCTTCCCATCCCGAACAGGACCGTGAAACAACTTTGCGCCGATGATAGTGCTGCAACCAGTGTGAAAGTAGGTTATCGTCAGGCTTGTTATTCGCAGTAGAGAAAAACCCGATCAGCAATGGTCGGGTTTTTTTTCGTCTGGTGGTTTGATACGKGAAAAATATTGTCCGCTTACGCGCTGGGGGATAAGCAGATCTACGCCCATGTAAAGTCCGGTAGGTCGGATTAGCGTAGCGTAATCCGACAACATGGTTGGCCTCGTGGCATCAGCTACCGCGGTAAGTGGAATATGACCACGGCGACACCACCAGCGGCACATGGTAGTTTTCATCTGTATGCGCGATGCCGAAGGACAGGGTGACCAGGTCGATAAAGCGGGGCGATGGCAGTTCCACGCCCTGGGCTGCGAAATAGTCGCCTGCGTTGAACACCAGTTCATATTGCCCCGCTTTCATGCTGTCGCCTTCCAGCAAGGGTGAACTGCAGCGGCCGTCGCTGTTCGTCATATCCATCTTCAATAACACTTTGCCTTCCGGCGCGACTGAAAACAGGGCGACCTTGACGCCGGCCCCAGGCCTGCCGTGGGCGATATCGAGTACATGCGTGCTGAGTTTTCCCATTTGCTATCCTATATATAGGGTGAGTGAATGTGCTTATCGTGCAAATCATATACCGGTGACTGCGCCGGGCTATATGATTGGGCATATAGCCAACATTGTCCTCCTATAGGCGTGCCTCCGCATGAACAATTACGAACATTATCCACGCGACTTGATCGGCTATGGCCCCACGCCACCGCATCCGCAATGGCCGGGCAAGGCCCGCATCGCCCTGCAATTCGTCCTTAATTACGAGGAAGGGGCGGAAAACAGCGTGCTGCATGGCGATGCCGCTTCGGAAACGTTTTTATCGGAGATGATCGGTGCGGCCGCCTTTCCCGCGCGCCACCTGAGCATGGAGTCGATTTATGAATATGGTTCGCGCGCCGGGCTGTGGCGCTTGCTGCGCATGTTCGAGGAGCGGCGCCTGCCGCTGACGGTGTTTGGCGTTTCGATGGCCTTGAAACGCAATCCGGAAGCGGTGGCAGCCTTCCAGCAACTGGGGCATGAAATCGCCTGCCATGGCTTGCGCTGGATTTCCTATCAAAACATGGATGAAGCAACGGAGCGCGAACACATGCGCGAGGCCGTGCAGATTATCCGCGAATTGACGGGGGCCGCTCCGCAAGGCTGGTACACGGGGCGTGATTCTCCGAATACGCGCAAACTGGTGGTCGAACATGGCGGTTTCCGCTATGACGCCGACTATTATGGCGACGACCTGCCATTCTGGGAAAAGGTGGCGTACACGGATGCCGCCGGCATGCCGGCCGTGCAGCCGCAACTGATCGTGCCCTATACCCTGGACACGAACGACATGCGCTTTGCCGCCATGCAGGGCTTTAATTCGGGCACGCAGTTTTTCGACTATCTGAAAGATGCCTTTGATGTGCTGTACGCGGAAGGTGATCCGAACGGCTTGAATCAGCCGAAGATGTTGTCGGTAGGCTTGCATTGCCGTCTGGTGGGGCGGCCTGGCCGCGCGGCCGCACTGGCGCGCTTCCTCGACTATGTACAGGGTCATGAGCAGGTGTGGATCACGCGCCGCATCGATATTGCCGAACACTGGCATGCGACGCATCCGTTCCAGGAGTGAGTTCTATTGAGATGGGATGATAAGTAAAATCAGTCTTTGCGTATAGTTGTCCCATATGCCGGTGTTAATCTCCTATACTGGGACTATACCGAGGCCAGCATGTCAGAACCGATCCGCTTTTACTATCGTGGTGCCGTACAGGAAGTACGCAACGCCGCCCCTACGCAGACTGTGTTGCAGCACCTGCGCGAGGATTTGCATTGCACGGGCACCAAGGAAGGCTGCGCCGAAGGCGATTGCGGCGCCTGCACGGTGGTCATCGGCAGCCTGGTCGATGGCCAGGTCGAGATGAAAGCCGTCAATGCCTGCATCCAGCTCACGCCCACTCTCGATGGCAAGGCCCTGTTTTCCGTGGAAGACTTGCAGCAGCCCGACGGTGGCCTGCACCCGGTGCAGCAAGCGATGGTTGAATGCCACGGTTCCCAGTGCGGGTTTTGCACGCCCGGTTTTGTCATGTCCTTATGGGGAATGTATCTGGAGAAAAACGGCGAGACGCCCACGCGCTGTGAAATCGACGACACCCTGTCGGGCAATCTATGCCGCTGCACGGGCTACCGGCCCATCATCGATGCAGCCAGACGCATGGGTGAATTGCCACATGTGGCATTCGATCGCGATGCGTTGCGCGTGCAATTGCAGGCGCTGCAGCGCGGCAGCCTGACTACCTATGAACACGGCGGCCAGCACTTCCACGCGCCGCGCACCCTTGAGGAACTGGTGGCGCTGCGTGCGGCAAAGCCGCAGGCCTGCCTGCTGGCCGGCTCCACCGATATTGGCCTGTGGGTGACCAAGCAATTGCGCGACCTGGGCGACATCATTTATCTCGGCAACGTCGCGGCGCTGAAAACCATCGCCGAGGATGACGGCAAGCTGCACATCGGCGCTGGCGCCAGCCTCAACGATGCCTATGCGGCGCTGTGCGAACATTATCCGGAAGAATTGTCGGAACTGTGGCAGCGCTTTGCTTCCTTGCCGATCCGCAACGCCGGTACCTTGGGCGGCAATGTCGCCAATGGTTCGCCCATCGGCGACTCGATGCCGTGGCTGATTGCGCTGGGCAGCGATATCGTGTTGCATGGACCTGCCGGCCAGCGCAGCATGCCGCTGGAAGATTTCTATCTTGGCTATCAAAAGAAAGATCTGCAGCCAGGCGAATTCGTCGAAGCCGTGCGCGTGCCCTTGCCCCGTGCCGACGTGCATTTCCGCACGTATAAACTGGCGAAACGCTTCGACCAGGATATCTCGGCCGTGTGCGCCGCGTTTGCCTTTGAGCTCGATGGCGAGCGCATTGTTGACGCGCGTATTGCCTTTGGCGGCATGGCGGCCACGCCGCAGCGCGCCGCGCAAACGGAGGCATTCTTGCGTGGACAGGCTTGGACGGAAGAGAACTTGCTCATCGCCATGCGCCTGCTGGCCGACGATTACGCGCCGCTGTCGGACATGCGCGCGTCGAACACTTACCGCATGACGACGGCGCAAAACCTGTTGCGCCGCTTCTGGCTGGAAACACGCCCCGGTGCGCCTTTGCTGCGCATTGCCGTCAACGCCTACGCTTGCCGCGCTTGAAAGGACCAGTATGAACCATCCTGCCACGCCCGAACTGCAAGCGGCCGCCTGGGCCGCCGTGGGCAAGCCCAGCCCACATGAATCGGCGCAATTGCATGTGCTGGGGCAAGCCACGTACACGGACGATATCGCCGAGCTGCAAGGCACCTTGCACGCGGCGCTGGGCCTGTCGCAAAAGCCCCATGCACGCATCACGGCCATGGATTTGTCGGCCGTGCGTGCTGCTGCCGGTGTTGTCGCCGTCTACACGGCACACGACATTCCCGGCACCAATGACTGCGGTCCCATCATCCATGACGATCCTATCCTGGCTGCGGAGCTGGTGCAATACGTGGGCCAGCCCATCTTCATCGTGGTGGCCGATACGCATGACCATGCGCGCCGCGCGGCCCGCCTGGCGCAAGTGTCGTATGAGGAATTGCCCGCGATCATGACGCCGCAAGCGGCCAAGGCCGCGCAATCGTATGTGCTGCCACCGATGCAGCTGACGCGCGGTAACTACCAGGCCGCGTTCGAGGGCGCGCCGCACGTGGTCAAGGGCCAGCTGTATGTGGGCGGCCAGGAACAGTTTTATCTGGAAGGGCAGATTTCCTACGCCATCCCGAAGGAAGCGCAAGGCATGCTGGTGCTGTGTTCGACCCAGCATCCGAGCGAGATGCAGCACGTGGTCGCGCATGCGCTGGGCGTGCATTCGCACAACATCACCGTCGAATGCCGGCGCATGGGCGGCGGTTTTGGCGGCAAGGAGTCGCAGTCGGCCCTGTGGGCGGCGGCAGCATCGATTGCTGCGGCGAAATTGAAGCGTCCTGTCAAATTGCGCGCCGACCGCGACGACGACATGCTGGTGACGGGCAAGCGCCACTGTTTTTATTATGAATACGAAGTGGGCTACGACGATGAGGGTAAGATCCTTGCCGCCAAGGTCGACATGACCACGCGCGCCGGATACTCGGCCGACTTGTCCGGCCCCGTCGCCACGCGCGCCGTCTGCCACTTCGACAACACATATTACCTGTCCGACGTGGACATCCGCGCCGCCTGCGGCAAGACGAATACGCAGTCGAACACGGCTTTCCGGGGCTTTGGCGGACCGCAGGGCGCCATTGCCATCGAGTACGTCATCGATGAAATTGCCCGCCATTTGCAACGCGATGCGCTCGATATCCGCCTGCTCAATTTCTATGGCCGCAACGATGTCGAGGGACGCAATGTCACGCCGTATGGGCAGAAAATCGTCGACAACGTCATTCATGAACTCGTCGCGGAACTGGAAGCGAGCAGCGATTACCGCGCGCGCCGCCTGGCTATTGATGCGTTCAACGAGGCCAGCCCGATCCTGAAGAAGGGGCTGGCATTCACGCCCCTGAAATTCGGTATCGCCTTCAACGTCACGCATCTGAACCAGGCCGGTGCGCTCGTGCACGTATATGTCGATGGCTCCGTGCTGGTCAACCATGGCGGTACGGAAATGGGGCAGGGCATCAATACCAAGGTCATGCAAGTGGTGGCGCACGAGCTGGGCCTGGACCTGGACAAGGTACGGGCCACTGCCACCGATACCAGCAAGGTGGCGAACACGTCGGCCACGGCGGCCTCCACCGGTGCCGACCTGAACGGCAAGGCGGCGCAGGATGCGGCGCGCCAGATCCGTGAACGCCTGGCCGAGTACGCGGTCAAACTTTATGGTGGCGAGGCGGGTGCTGTTCGTTTCTTCGACAACCATATCCACGTGAATGGTCACGTCGTTGCGTTTGCCGAGCTGGTGCAGAAGGCTTACCTGGCCCGCGTGCAACTGTGGTCGGACGGTTTTTATGCCACGCCCGGTCTGTCATGGGATGCGAAGACGATGACGGGTCATCCGTTTTCGTATTACGCGTATGGCGCGGCCGTGGCCGAAGTGGTGGTCGATACCCTGACCGGCGAATGGAAGCTGCTGCGCGCGGACGCCTTGTACGATGCGGGGCAGTCGCTCAACCCCGCGATTGATCTGGGTCAGGTGGAGGGCGCGTTTATCCAAGGTATGGGCTGGCTGACGACGGAGCAGCTGTGGTGGAATGCGGCGGGCAAGCTGATGACGCACGCGCCGTCGACGTACAAGATCCCCGGCATTTCCGATTGCCCCGAAGATTTTCGCGTTCAGCTATTCCTGAACCGCAACGTGGAAGACAGCATTCACCGTTCCAAAGCCGTGGGTGAGCCACCATTGTTGCTGCCGTTTTCCGTGTTCTTTGCCATCCGCGACGCCATTTCCAGCGTCGGCCATCACGCCGTGCAACCACCGCTGAATGCGCCCGCCACCAGCGAGGAAATCCTCAAGGCGGTGATGGCCGTGCAAGCGGCGCATGCCGGCGCATAGGGGCAGACGATGAGCGACTGGCTGACAGCAATCGAGAATGACGCGCAGGCATCCGTGCTGGTGACGGTTGCCCTGGTGGAAGGTTCCGGTCCGCGCGAGACGGGCGCGAAGATGCGCGTGACGCTCGATGGACAAATTGGCACCATAGGCGGCGGCCATCTGGAATTGCGCGCCGTGGAAATCGCCAAGACCATGCTGGCCACGGGGGACACCCATGCGCGGCTCGAGCGTTTCGCGCTGGGCCCCAGTCTCGGGCAATGCTGCGGTGGCGTCGTCCACCTGGCTTTCGAGTATGTCGATGCCAGCCTGAACGCGTTGCTGGTCGCCTTGCGCGAGCGCCGCCAGCAAGACAGCTGGCGTTTGACGGCGCTCGACGGTGAACCTGCCTCGGCCCTGTTTGACGCCGCCGGTCGCTTGATTGCAGGCACTGGCGCACAGGCGCCCGATACGTTCGCGCGCGAACGCGGTACCCATGTTGCGCAGGGCAGCGAAGGGCGGCGCTGGCTGGTCGATCCCTGTCTGGCGCCGCGCGCCCACCTGACCTTGTTTGGCGCCGGCCACGTGGGCGCCGCCATCGTGCGCGCGCTGGCCCACTTGCCCTGCAATATTACCTGGGTCGATGAGCGCGAAGACATGTTTCCTGCGGCCTTGCCAGACAATGTCCGCATCGCCGCCACCGATACGCCCGAGGAATTTGTCGCCATGGCGCCGCCGGGCGGCAGTTTTCTCGTCATGACGCATAGCCATGCGCTCGATCAACGCTTGACGCAAGCCATCATGGAGCGCGAGGATGCGGGCTGGTTCGGGCTGATCGGTTCGCACACGAAACGCAAGCAATTCGAGCACCGCCTGCGGGCGCGCGGCGTGCCGGACGAGCGCATCGCCGCCATGGTGTGTCCGATCGGCATGCCTGGCATCCGCAACAAGGCGCCGGCCGTGATCGCCGCTTCCGTTGCCTGTCAATTACTGATGGTGTGGGAAGCGGCGGCCGCGGCCGCCCTGGTCGCACCGCTGCGGCTGGCCTCTGCCAGCGCGCCACCGCGCCGCCGAACACGCGCCGCCATTCACCCGTTATAGAAAGAAGTCATGCCGATTGTTCCTGCCACATTGCAAGCTTATCGTGCCAGCTTGCTGCACTTCCACGCCGATCCCGCCTTTAGCGAGGAAGCGCACGCCTGGCATGCGGACGGCTTGCTGCTCGTGGCCGATGGCAAGGTCGTGGCAGCCGGCGATCACGCGCAGTTGCAGCCGACTTTGCCGCCGGGCACGCAGATCGTCGATTACCGCGGCAAGCTGATCGTGCCCGGTTTCATCGACACCCATCTGCACTTCCCTCAGACGGAAATGATCGCTTCGCCCGCACCGGGTTTGCTGCCGTGGCTGGAAACGTACACCTTCCCCACGGAGCGCGCGTTTGAAGATCCCGAGCATGCGCGCGACGTGGCCGAGTTTTTCCTCGACGAACTGCTGCGCTGCGGCACCACGACGGCCATGGTGTATGGCAGCGTGCATCCACAATCGGTCGATGCTTTCTTTGGTGCCAGCGAGGCGCGCGGCTTGCGCATGGTGGCGGGCAAGGTCATGATGGATCGCAACTGTCCCGAGTTCCTGCGCGATACGGCCGAGTCGGGCGCGCGCGAAAGCGAAGAGTTGATCCGGCGCTGGCACAAGCACGGCCGTTCGCTGTACGCGCTCACGCCCCGTTTCGTGCCGACGTCGACCAATGAACAGATGCATCTGGCGGGCGAGCTGGCTCGCGCCTACCCGGATACGTATTTGCAGACGCACGTGTCGGAAAACGAAGATGAATGCCGCTGGGTGCGCGCACTGCACCCGCAGGCGCGCAGCTACCTCGACGTGTATGACCAGTACGGCATGCTGCGCCCGCGCGCCATGTTCGGCCATTGCATCTGGCTCGACGAGCGCGACCGCGCGCGCATGGCGGAAACGTCCTCGGCCGCCGCCATTTGTCCTACGTCCAACCTGTTCCTCGGCAGCGGCCTGTTCGATTTCGAGCGGGCCGATGCGGCGAAAGTGCTGCTGTCGCTGGCCACCGATGTGGGCGGCGGCACCTCGTTCTCGATGTTGCAAACAATGAACGAAGCCTATAAAGTAGCACGCTTGAAAGGCAGCTATCTGCCCGCCTTGCGCATGTTTTACCTGGCGACCCTGGGCGCGGCGCGCGCCATGCAACTGGAAGGCACCCTGGGCAATTTCACGGCTGGCACGGAAGCGGACTTCATCGTGCTCGACAAGCAATCGACGCCGCTGCTCGAGCGCCGCACGGCTGGCTGTCAAAGCCTGGAGGAATTGCTGTTTGCCTTTGCGCTGCTGGGCGACGACCGCGCCGTGGCCGCCACCTATTCAGGCGGGCAATGCGTGCATGTGCGGGGGCAAGGCTGACCTACCCGTTGTTCAACACGAATTATCCTGAGCGAGAACGCGAATGCACAAGAAACTCACTGGCCTGGCGCTTGGCGCCGCGCTGGCATGGACCGGAACGGCGCAGGCCGCCCCGTCTTCCAACGAGGCGGCCACCGCGCGCCATTTTGCCGCTCTGGTTGCCGGTGCGCAGCCGAAGACAGCCGAGTTGAGCCTGTTCTTTTCCATGATGCCCAAGGGCGGTGATTTGCATCACCATTACTCGGGCGCCATCTACGCCGAGCAATTCCTCGACTGGGTCGACAAGGAAAACTATTGCGTCAACAAGACGACCTACCGCATCGAAAGCAACAAGGATGTCGTGGCGGCCGAGCGCGCCAAGCCGGCCGCGCAGCGTGGCTGCCTGTCGTCCACGGAAGTATTTGCCGACGCGGGCTTGTATGCGGAATTGCTGCAGCGCTGGTCGACCAAGGATTTCTATAACCACGGCGCCATCCAGACGCCGCCGGACCGCACCTTTTTTGACACCTTCGGCTACTTCGGCCCCGTCGCGTCGAGCAACACGGCCGACGGCCTGAAAACCCTGAAGCAGCGCGCCATCGCGGAAAACCTCAGCTACATCGAGACGATTTTCGAGCTGTCGCCATTCGTGCAAAACGCGCAGTTCGACCAGCAGGTGCTGGCGCCGGGCTTGCCGCCGGCAGCGTTGCAAGCCGTGCTGGCCAACTGGACGCAGAATCTGGAGCAGGATACTGGCTTCCAGAAAAGCATTACCGCCTACAACGACAACGTCAACGCCAGCAGCGCCGGCATCGATGACGCGAATTTCACCATGCGTTACCAGGCGTATGTGCTGCGTTTCCTGTCGCCATCGCAAGTGTTCTCGTCCATGGTGGCCGCGTTCAAGGCAGCGAGCTTGAATCCGCTGCTGGTGGGCGTGAACATCGTGGGCCAGGAAAGCGTGAACGTATCCATGCGCGATTACAGCCTGCACATGGAAATGTTCAAGTTCCTCAAGGCCAAATATCCGAACGTCAAAATCGCCCTGCACGCAGGCGAACTGGCGCTGGGCATGGTGCCGCCGGAAGGCATGTCCTTCCATATCGCCGAAGCCGTCGATGTGGCGGGTGCCGACCGTATCGGCCACGGCATGGATATCGCGTACGAAAACAATGCGCTGGCGACTATGCAAAAGATGCGCGAGCGGGGTATCCCCGTGGAAGTAAACCTGACCAGCAACGATTACATCCTTGGTATCAAGGGCCAGGCCCATCCGATTACGCTGTACCGAAAATATGGCGTGCCCTTCGTCATTTCCACCGATGACGCGGGCGTTTCGCGCAATACCTTGTCGAATGAATACGTGCTGTTTGCCAGCCAGTACAAGACCGATTATGCGGAAATCAAAAAGCTGTCGTACAACAGCCTGCGCTATTCCTTCCTGGCGGAAGCGGACAAGCAGCGTTTGCTGAAAGCGCTCGATGCCCGTTTCACCCGTTTTGAAGCGCAAATTGCCGCGGCCGACAAGGCAGGCAAGGGCGGAAAACCGTAAGTTGCGCGACGTTCATAACTGATACTCTTAAATGGCCGGATCTTCCGGCCATTTTTTATTCCTCATCTTAAATGTCATGCTGTTATTTTGTTAATTTTGTGGCGGCCATGCGACACAATTAACGGCAGATACACGACTTTCTCCGATTTCGTGGATGAATCAATTTCAAGTACATATTGCTCATTTATAATCACGCGCCATAAGCCCGGACGCTGTCAGCACGATATCAATCCAGCTAGTTACCCCATGCTATTTATATTTTAAATATATAAATATGTAAAAAAAATCGTATTTGTCATCCATTTTTTGATGATGCATAGTGAGATGAAGATGATATTAAAAAGTCACAATTCATCTGGGCGATATCGTATGAAGATGGGTATTTGCAGTAAATAAAGGTGAGATGCAGAGTGAAACAAATAGTCGCGCAGCTAAATGACGACATTCTTCTGTATTTTACCGCCGTGTCACAGTCTTGAAATATTTAACAATTACACTCGCGGCTTGCCATGTTAGCCGGGTAAGCATGTGGGATGAATGACACAGGTGCTAGCGCCCTGGGTCATACGGATCGGCCGCAGTTTTTTCCGCCGTAATTGTCTGGATAGGAATAGTTGTGATGTGTGGAGCGGCGTTTTGTGATGGTCTTGTCAGGACCGCAGCCAGTCCCGCCGGCGTAACAGTTGCAGCATCGTAAAGAGGAGATCTTGTATTTGTGTTGCTGTGCGGTGCAGCCGGACGGTGGGGCAATCCAGGATTTTCAAAAAATAATAGTCTTTTCTGGGGTTAAAGATGATCAATCACAAGCGACTTCGGCTAACGCAAATCGCGTTAAGCCTGTCTATTGCACTGGCAGCGGCACCATCGTTCGCACAGAACACTACGTCTTCCATTGGCGGCCGTATCTCGGCCACTGACGGCAAGCCGGCAGCTGGCGCCAACGTCAATATCGTTCACGTTGAGTCCGGTTCGGCCAGCAACGTGACCACCGATGCAGAAGGCCGTTATGTCGCACGCGGTCTGCGTGCCGGCGGTCCTTACACCATCACCATTACCAAGAATGGCGTGGTTGAAAAACGCGAAGGCGTGTATATGCCCTTGGCCGAAACGGCCAACGTCGACGCCACGCTGGGCGCCGACATGCAAGTGGTGAAAGTCACGGGCACCAATGCTGTCGCACAGGTTTTCAACCGCAATAACATGGGTGCCGGCACCAATATCGGCCCGACCGAACTGGCTACCCAGGCATCGATCTCGCGCAGCTTGCAAGATTACGCCCGCGCCGACCCACGCCTGTCGCAAACCGACAAAGAGCGCGGTGAAATCTCCGTTGCCGGTCAAAACTCGCGCTACAACTCGATGACGATTGACGGCGTGGCCGTGAACGACACGTTCGGCCTGGAAGCGTCTGGTACCGCGACCGGCAAGCAGCCAATTTCGATCGAAGCGATCCAGTCGGTGCAGGTTAACGTCGCCAACTATGACGTCACCCAAAAAGGCTACACGGGCGCGAACGTCAACGCGGTGACCAAATCGGGCACCAACAAGGTCAAGGGCAGTGTCTACTACGCTTTCCGTAACGACACCATGTCCGGCGACCGTTACAACAGCACCGACGACACTTACTACGCACCGCCAAAATTCCGAAAAACCACCAAGGGCATTACCCTGGGCGGCCCGCTGATCGAAGACAAGCTGTTCCTGTTTGCCAACTACGAAAAGCTGGAAAGTACCCGCACGGCACCAAACTTTGGTCCGCTGGGCAGCTCGATGACGAACGTCGGCGTTACCGAATCCGCTATTGCGGGTTTACAGACGATTGCCAAAGAAAAGTACAACTTGCCAGTCGGCACCACCACCGTGCCTGCCGGTACGAAGTTGACGGTTGATGATGTCTTGCTGAAACTGGACTGGAACATCAACGACAACCATCGCGCGATGGTTCGCTATTCCAAAACCGATCAGTCCGAGCCGATGTTTACCGGCGTAACGTCAAGCGGTATCGCCTTGAACTCGGCTTGGCGTTCGCAGGAAAAGTCGATCGAAACCATCGTCGGCCAGTGGTTTGCCGACTGGACGCCAAATTTCTCGACGGAATTCAAAGTATCGTCGCGCGACTATGAAAGTCTGCCGAAGAACAATTCCACCCTGCCAACCATGTCGCTCAAGTTTACGGGTGCCTTGCCGGCGGGATCGCCTGCAGGCGTGTCGACCAACGACCGTTTCCTGAACTTCGGTACCGATCAGTCGTATCAGTTTAACGTCTTGCGCACCAAGACCAAGGATGCCTACCTGGGCGCGAACTGGGCCCTGGGCGATCATGAAGTCAAGTTCGGCGGCGACTTCAGCAAGAACGATGTCTACAATGCGTTCCTGCAGAACATCAATGGCAACTACACCTTCGGCTGTATCAATAATGTCGGATACTCGTTTGTCAAACCAAACGCGGACGGCAGCACTACTTTCAATTGCAACAGTTCAGCCGCTCTTCAGGAACAAGCCGTACTGGAAAATTTCCGTACCGGACGCCCGAGCTCTTACCAGGTGCAAGTACCATTGGCAGGCGGTTCCTTGGAAAACGCCATTGCTGATTTCAGCCTGAAAAACTATGGCTTCTTCGCCCAAGACGTATGGACCGTCAACAAACAGTTGACCGTGCAGTATGGCGTGCGTGTCGACAAGGCCGCCATCAGCGACCGCCCGCTGTATAACGCTGCCGCGGCGGCACCTATGGTTGCTGGCAACCCGCAGACCGGCAAGGTACAAAGCGGTGGTTTTGGTCTGAACAATACGCAAACCATCGATGGACAGACACTGTGGCAGCCACGCGTGGGCTTCAACTACAAGTTCGACAGTGCCCGTCCAACCCAATTGCGCGGTGGTTTCGGCCTGTTCCAGGGCGCGGCGGCCACGGTATGGATGTCGAACCCGTTCGCTAATCCTGGCGTGGCAACCCGTATCGTTGGTTGCGGCACCAGTGGCTTCAAGGCTTGCCCATCGGTAGGTGGCTTGTTCAATCCTGATCCGAACGCTCAGCCGACGAACTTCGCTGATGCCGCACCTGCAGCCAACGTCGACTTCCTGTCGCCTAACCTGCGCCAGCCATCGATCTGGAAGGGCAACCTGGCGTTCGAACATGAGCTGCCATGGATGGGTCTGGTTTTCGGCGCGGAATATCTGCGTACGCAAAACAAGGATGCCATTTACTACGAGCATCTGAACCTGGGTGCAGCGACGCGTACCGGTACCGATGGCCGTGAGCTGTATTACTCGAATACTGCCTACAATACGAATTGCTGGACTTCAACCGGTGGCTTGTCGTCGACCAATGCGGGTTGCTCGGGTTCCTTCGCCAAGGCACTCAAGAACCCTGCGTTCAACAACGTCATGGTTGCGCAGAAAACGGATAAAGGTGCAGGCAATCTGGTGACCCTGTCGGTCAGCCAGCCGATGACCAAAGGCTTTGGCTGGTCGGTTGCCTACACCTATACAGATGCAACGGAAGTGTCGCCGCTGACCTCGTCGGTATCGACGTCGAACTTCAACGCCCGTTCGATTTTCAATCCGAATGAAAACGTCGCCGCCAATTCCGGCTACCTGGTGAAAGACCGCTTCAATGCTGTGTTGAACTTCCAGAAGCGCTTCTTCGACAACTACAAAACCAGCTTCGGCCTGTTCTATGAAGGTCGCAAGGGTAAGCCATACAGCTGGACCTACAGCAATGACTTGAACGGTGACGGCGTCAGCGGCAACGACTTGATGTACATCCCATCGAAACCAGGTTCGGGCGAAGTGGTATTCCGTGGCGATACGGCAACCAACCACGCTAACGAAGACCGTTTCTGGTCCTTGGTCAATGCCAATGGCGACCTGCGCAGTTCGAAAGGCGGCGTGGTGAAGCGTAACGACAGCTTCTCGCCTTGGACCAACAGCTTCGACATGCGTGTCAGCCAGGAAGTCCCAGGCTTCTTCAAAGGCAACAAAGGCGTGTTCACGATGGACTTCTTCAACGTGGGCAACATGATCAACCGCAAGTGGGGCCGTATCAATGAAATGGCTTTCCGCTCGGCTGGTGGTCAAACCCGCAGCTTTGTTGATTTTGCCGGCCTCGATGCTCAAGGCCGTTATATCTACCAAGTGCGTGACAAGGTAGAGGACTACACCGTGCGTCAACAAAAGGGTGAATCCCAATGGGCGATCCAGGCTACGGTCAAGTACGAGTTCTAATCTCGGCGTCTGACTGAAGTTGCAAACGGCTGGTGGCGACACCGGCCGTTTTTTCGTTTTATGTTGTGCTTTCTTGTCATACTCTGATGGGCTTGCGGCGCACGGCGTCCCCCCGGATGAGATAGTCTTTTTGAATACTGATAACCATGTGGGGACCATGAAACATCATCTGACACCACTCGCCGCCGCAGCGGCCCTGACCTTGCTGCTGGCCGCCTGTGCCGCACCTACCGCGCCTTCCGCGAAGTCCGTCGATATCAACCTGGTCGCTTTGAACGATTTTCACGGCAACCTCGACCGCAGCAAATTTACCTACACGAGCGTCGCCGATGCCGAGCGCAAGACGGTGCAGGCCGGCGGCATTGATACCTTGTCCGGCGCCCTGACGGCGTGGCGGCGCGAAGATGCGCAGCTGATTTTTGTCGGCAATGGCGACCTGGTCGGCGCCAGCCCCGCCATGTCGGCGCTGTGGGCGGATGAACCGAGCATCGTCGCCATGAACATGCTGGGCATGAAGGCCAGTTCCGTCGGTAACCACGAATTTGACCAAGGCAAGGCGGAATTGCTGCGCCAGCAGCGCGGCGGCTGCGAGTCGTCGCGCGCCGACAAGGCCTGCAAGTTCACGCCCGACTTCAAGGGCGCCAGCTACACCTATATGGCGGCCAATGTGATAGACACCCAAACGGGCAAGTCCCTGCTGCCCGCCTACCGCATCGAAGAGGCGCATGGCGTCAAGGTGGGCCTGATCGGCGCCGTGCTGAAAGATACGCCGTCCGTCGTAACGGCCGCCGGCATTGCCGGCCTGCAGTTCGGCGACGAAGCGGACGCCATCAACGCCACCTTGCCGCAGCTGCGTGCACAGGGTGTGGGGGTGTTCGTCGTGCTGCTGCACCAGGGCGGCGAGACGAAGGAAGCCGTCGACCAGCCCGATTGCAGCCATTTGAAGGGCGAAGTGGTCGATGTGGTGAAACGCCTCGACCCGGCTATCCAGCTGGTCATCAGCGGCCATTCGCACCAGGGCTATCTGTGCCGTGTCGATGGCCGTCTGGTGACGCAGGCACAGATGGGGGGGCATATGCTCACGCGCATCAAACTCAAGGTCGATCCCGTCAAGAATGCGCTGATCGATGCCAGTGCGCAAAACGTCGTCATGTTGCCCGGTATGTATGAGCCGGACCCGGCCGTGGCAGCCTATCTGGCATCGGTCAAGCAGCGCAGCGCGGCCGAGTTGTCGCGCCCCGTGGCCGCCATCGCCGTGCCTAACGTGGGCCGCAGCACCAAGGGCAGTGGCGCTTCCGCGCTGGGCGACCTGGTGGCCGACAGCACCCTGTTCGGCGCACGCGCTGCCGGTGCGCAAATTGGCCTGATGAACAATGGCGGCATCCGCAAGGACCTGGAAGCGGGCGCCGACCTGATGACGAACGTGGGCCAGAACCAGGCAGTTGTACCGTTCGGCAATACCTTGATCGTCATGAGTCTTTCTGGTGCGCAAATCCGCACTTTGCTCGAGCAGCAATGGCCGGGTGCCGAAGCGGAAGAGGGCAACTTGCTGCAAGTGTCCGAAGGTTTTGGCTACCGCTGGGACAGCACGCAGCCGCAAGGCCAGCGCGTGCTGCCGGGCAGCATCATGCTCAATGGCATCCCTCTTGAGGACAATCAACAATACCGTGTCGCCGCCAACAGTTTCCTGGCCGGCGGCGGCGACCGCTTTACCGTGCTGGCGGCAGGCACGCGCCGGCTCGATACGGGCGTGCGCGACATCGACGCCTTCAGCAATTACCTGACCGTGCGCGCGCGCGCCGGCAAGCCCGCTGGCAGTGCCACGGCGGCCGGCCGCATCGTGCGCGTCAAATAATCTTTACCAGGAAAAACCATGCGTCGCTTATTTGTTTCTGTCGTTCTGTCCAGCCTGTTCGCGGGCAGTGCCCACGCGGATTTCACCATTCCCGGCTTTGAGCTCGTGCACACGTCGCCCGTGGAAACGAGCTTGACGAACCCCGACCTGCGCGAGCCCGTTGCCGTGTGGACCGAGTTGTTCGATTCGGCAAAAAAAGAGATCGTCATCGCCCAGTTTTATGCCGTCAGCAAACCGGGCACGGCCTTTGAAAAAGTGCTGGCCAGTCTGACGGCTGCCGGCCAGCGCGGTATAAAAATCCGCTTCCTGCTGGACCAGAAGGGCGTGGGCTTGTCGGAAGCGGCCACCATCGCCCAGATCAAGGCGATTCCGAACCTGGACTTGCGCTTGATCGACTTCAATAAAATCACGGGCAACGGCATCGTGCACGCGAAATACCTGGCCGTCGATGGCCAGGTGGCGTACATCGGCAGCCAGAATTTCGACTGGCGCTCATTCGAGCACATCCATGAAACGGGCTTGAGAATCACGGAGCCCGCCATGGTGAGCCAGGTGCAAGCCATCTTCGAACAGGATTGGCAAGCCCAGGCATTGACGTCGCAAGGCAGCCGCGCCACGGTGCTCAATAGCAAGGTTGTGCCCGCCAACTACGCGCAAAACGCTTTCCTGCTGGCCAGCCCGAACGCCTACAACCCGGCCGGCGTGGGCGACTCGGAAACGGGCCTGCCCGCCTTGCTGGCGCAAGCGCAAAGCGAAGTGCGCATCCAGCTGCTCGATTACGCACCGCTGTCCTACGGCCCGAACCGCACGCGGCCGTACTACGCCGTAATCGACAACGCCGTGCGCGCGGCTGCGCAGCGCGGCGTGAAAATCAAGCTGATGGTGTCAAGCTGGAATACGGAAGCGCCAGCCATCGCCTACCTGAAAAGTCTGGCCCTAGTGCCGAACGTGGAAATTCGCATCGTCACCTTGCCGACGGCATCGACGGGCTTCATTCCGTTCGCGCGCGTGATCCACAGCAAGACCATGACCATCGACGGCAAGCTGGCCTGGGTCGGCACGAGCAACTGGGCGGGCGGCTATTTCGACTTGTCGCGCAACCTGGAAGTGGTGCTGCGCAACGACGCCATGGCGCAGCGTATTGCCGCGTTGCATGAGCAGACGTGGAGCTCGGCGTATGCGCAGCCGATCGATATCAACAAGCAGTATCCGAAGCCGGCCAAGGCCGCGCCGCAAGGCAAGGAGTAATGGTGAACATGCAAAAACTGCTGAGTGTGCTGGCGCTGGGCGCCGCTTTTGCTTCCGGCAATGTTCTGGCCTGGGGCAACGACGGCCACCGCGCCGTGGGTGCCATCGCCGATCAATTGCTCAAGGGTAGCGCTGCCCAGGCGCAAGTGGCCAAATTGCTGTTGCCTGGCGAAAGCCTGGAAAAGATCGCCAACTGGCCCGATTGCGTGAAGGGCACGTATTGCGGTCCGCAATCGCCGGAAATGCTGACCTATGTGGCGGCCAATCCCAAGCATGGCGAATACCATTACACGAACGTGCCGTTCCAGAACGCGCACTATCACGACCATGGCGTGGGCACGGCCGACGACGATATCGTGCAAACCTTGAAGCAGGCGATCCTGGTGTTGCAAGGCAAGGCTGATGCGGCCAGCAATCCGCACGGCTTCAGCCAGCGCGAAGCATTGATCCTGATCACGCACCTGGTCGGCGATATCCACCAGCCTTTGCATGTGGGTAATGCTTTTGTTGGCAAAGATGGCCAGTTTTTCGCGCCCGCCACGCAGGCGCAGATCGATGACGTCACCATTTTCAATGCGCGCGGCGGCAACGACTTGCTGCTCGACGATGCGAAGATGACGGCGCTGTCCGATGCCGTGATTCCCGCGCCGTTGCCGGCCGACGATGGCGCGGCCATGCCGGCAAGCAGCTATCCGAAGTCGCCCACCAAACCGCTGCATTCGTATTGGGATACCACCGTGGTCGATTACGCCATGCGCCGCCTGAGCACGCGCACGCCGCAGCAGTTCGCCCGCACCGTGATCGCCAGCCAGCCACAAGTGAGCAGCAACACCGGTGACCCTGCCACCTGGCCGTATCAGTGGGCCGATGCCTCGCTGGCGGCGTCAAAGGTTGCTTTCACGGATGTGGTGGCCGGTCCGGCCACGCAGCAGACGAGCCGCAAGGGCGAGGTCTACAACGTCTGGAGCTTGACGGTGCCGGACAATTATCCCGTGCCCAGCTCGGCACTGGCCAAGCAGCAGCTGATCGAGGGCGGCTATCACCTGGCAGCCGTGCTGCAGGCGATCTGGCCGCTGTAAAGACGTCATTCGAAAGCGGCCTGCGGGCCGCTTTTTTCATGCCAGGATGATGGCGATTCCCATCTCGCGGTAGGGCGCGACCAGGGCGTTTGCGACGTCGCGGTGCACGATGATGTCGTTGACCTGGCTCAAGGGGGCAATTTGAAACGGCGAAGCCGTATTGAACTTTTCCGGCGAGGCCAGCACGACGGTGCGGGCAGACGCGTCGCTCAAGGCACGCTTCACGCACGCTTCTTCATAATCCCCCGTGGTGATGCCCGCTTGCGGATGCAGGCTGGACACGCCCATGAAATACAGGTCGGCGCGGATACGGCCGATGGCTTCCACGGTGGCCGCGCCGACGCCCACGATCGAGTGCTTGTACAGGCGTCCGCCCAGCATCAGCACTTCGATCCATGGATGATTCACCAGTTCGACGGCAACCGACGGACTGTGCGTGACGATGGTGGCGCGCAGTTCGCGCGGTAGCTGGCGCGCCAGTTGTACGGCGGTCGTGCCGCCATCGAGAAACACCACTTGTCCCGTTTGTATCATGGCGCCCGCCGCGCGGCCAATGGCGGGCTTGGCTTCCGGTGAAATCTGTTCGCGGGCCGCAAACGGCGCCAGCGCGGGCGAACTTGGCAGCAAGGGCAGTGCGCCGCCATGCACGCGCTCCAATACCCCTCCTTTCGCCAGCTCGCGCAGGTCGCGCCGTATCGTGTCTTCCGACAAGCCCAGGCTATCGCTGACGGCCTTGGCGACGATCTGTCCTTCGCGCTGGAGCAAGTCCAGCAGGTATTGTTTGCGTTGATGTGTAAGCATGATTTTTCTTGTATTTTCTTGATATTGCACGAGTTTGCATGATAAAGTCGATCCGTGCAAGCACAAGGAGACACTATGCGCGAAGAAAACAGCAAGCAGGAACGGGTCCGCATCCAGGGCGTGCAAACCCTGTCGCACGACTGGTATCTGCTGCAAAAGACCACGTTCGACTATCTGCGCCGCGATGGCCAGTGGCAGACGCAGACGCGGGAAACCTATGACCGCGGCGATGGCGCCACCATCCTGCTCTACAACAAGATCAAGCGCACGGTGATCCTGATCCGCCAGTTCCGTTTTCCCACCTACCGCGAAGGCCACGATGGTTTCCTGATCGAATCAGCGGCCGGCTTGCTGGAGGAGGCCAGCGCGGAGCAGCGCATCCGCGCCGAGGTGGAAGAGGAGACTGGTTACCGGGTGGGGCAGGTACACAAGATATTCCAGGCTTTCATGAGTCCCGGCTCCGTGACGGAGCGTTTGCATTTCTTTGTCGCCGAATACGATCCGTCCAGCCGCATCGGCGACGGCGGCGGTCTGGCGCACGAGGGAGAAGATATCGAGGTGTTGGAATTGCCGCTGGCGCAGGCGATGCGGATGGTGGCCGATGGCCGAATCTGCGACGGCAAGACCATCATGCTGCTGCAGCATGCGCAGCTGCAACTGATGCCGGTCAAACAAGGCATGCAGATACTCGTTGCCGGCCCGTATCGCTCCGGCACGGGCGACGATCCCGCCCGGATGGCGGCGAATGTGGCGGCCATGGAAGCCGTCTGCCTGCCCCTGTATGCCAAGGGCCACATGCCCGTGCTCGGTGAATGGCTGGCCTTGCCCATGCTGGCGCTGGCCGGTTCCACCCAGGTGGGTGACGCCGTGTATGAGCAGCTGTTCCACGCGCATGCGACGCGATTGTTGACGCATTGCGATGCCGTGCTGCGCCTCGGTGGCGCGTCCCAGGGGGCGGATCAGATGGTGGAAGTGGCGCGCAGCCTGGGTCTTGCCGTGTTTTTCTCGCTGGACGAGATTACCCAGGCATAAAAAAAGCGAAGCCCGCGGGCTTCGCTTTTCGTTGGCGCAGGCTGAAACTTAGCGCGATTTCACGAAGGGGATACCGATCGCTTTTGGCGCGATGGATTTCGCCATCAAGCCCGCCAGCACGATGACGGTAACGACATACGGCACCATCTGGATCAAGGAGCCCGGGATGCGGCCCACGACTGGCAAGTCCACGCCTTCGATCTGGATCTGGATGGCGGCGAAGAAGCCGAACATCAGGCAGCCGAGGAAGGTGTAGACGGGACGCCAGTTGCCGAACACCATGGCCGTCAGGGCCAGATAGCCGGCGCCGGCCGACATGTCGCGCAGGAAGAAGCCGCTTTGCACGATGGCCAGATACGCACCCGAGAACGAGCACAGGATGCCGGCCACCAGCATGGCCAGGTAGCGCGTCGCTTCCACGCTCACGCCGGCCGAGTCGGCAGCATGCGGGTTTTCGCCGCAGGCGCGCAAGCGCAGGCCGAAGCGCGTGTGGTACAGCAGCCAGTGCACGAGCGGGATCAGCAGGAAGGCCACGTAGACGAGGATGGAGTGGCCGCCGATCAAGTGGGCATACACCCAGCCGATGAACGGGATGTGCTCCACGTACTGCGTGCCCGGCAAGACGACGTCGAACAGACGCGCCGAACCGAGGTCGGGCGTGCGGCCGCCTTGCTGGAAGAAGAATTGCGCCAGCACGAACGTCAGTCCGCTCATGGCGATGTTGATCGCCATGCCGGCCACCAGCTGGTTACCCTTTTGCGTGATGCTGACGTAGGCCTGCAGCAGGGCCAGGGCGACGCAGACGAGCATGCCGGCAGCCATGCCGTAGTACGGGTTTTGCGTCGTGTAGGCCACGGCGGCGGAAGCGAAGGCGCTGGCCAGGATCTTGCCTTCCAGGCCGATGTCGATCATGCCGCTGCGTTCGGCGAACAGGCCGGCCATGGCGGCAAAAATCAGGACGGGCGCATTGCGCACGGTCGATACCAGGATGCTGGCGAATTGAAAGTCGTCGAGTGTCATGGTGTTAGCCTTTGGTGCGCTTGAGCAGGGCGGAAATGGCCGGTGCGTAGAAGTTTTCCATGGCGCCGCAGAACAGGATGATCAAGCCCTGGATGAAAATGAAGGTTTCGGTCGGGATATTCGGTTTTTCCAGCGACAAGTCGAAGCCACCCTGGATCAGCGCGCCGAACAGCACGGCCGACAGGAAGATGCCGACCGGATGTTGGCGGCCCATCAGAGCGATGGCGATGCCGATGAAGCCGGCGCCGCCAACGAAGTTCAGCGACAGATAATGCGTCGAACCCATGATGGAATTGACGGAACCGAGGCCCGCCAGCGCGCCCGAGATCAGCATGACGATGATGATCATCTTGCTGATCGACACGCCCGCATAGTGGGCCGCATGCTTGTTCAAGCCCGTGGCGCGCAGCTTGAAGCCCCACGACGAGCGCCACACCATCACGCCGTAAATCACCAGTGCGGCGATCGCCAAAAGAAAACTGATGTTCAGCGGCGTGTCGCCCAAGGATGGGAACCAGGTGGAGAGGCGCGGCATTTCGCCGCTTTCCGCGAACACGCGGCTGGCCGTGTTCTGCTCGCCCGGCGGAATCAGATACTTCACGATAATGAAGTTCATCAGGCTGGCGGCGATGAAGTTGAACATGATGGTGGTCACCACGATGTGGCTGCCGCGCTTGGCTTGCAGGTAGCCGGGCAGGAAACCCCACAGCGCGCCGAACAGGGCCGCGCCGATCATGGCCGCCGGTATCAATAGCCAGGCGGGCAGGGTCTGGTCGAATGCCAGCATGGCCACCGTCAAGCCCAGGCCGCCGATATACATCTGGCCTTCGGAACCGATATTGAACAGCCCGGCCTGCATCGCCACGGACACGGACAGGCCCGTAAAAATGAAGGTGCTGGCGTAGAACAGCGTGTAGCTCAAGCCTTCCGGATTGAGGATGGCGCTGTGGACGAGGATGGACAGCGATTCGGCCGGGTCTTCGCCCAGCATATAAATCACCAGGGCTGCGACCAGCAAGGCCGACAGCAGGTTTAACATGGGCATGACAAAGGCTGTCGCCCAGCGTGGCAAGTCGTTATTCATGATTTATGCATTCCCCCCATCAACAGACCGATGCGGGTGGTATCGAATTCTTCAATTTTCAGTTCGCCGGTGATGCGTCCGCCGCACATGACGAGAATGCGGTCGGCCAGCGCCCGCACTTCTTCCAGTTCGACGGACACCAGCAGGATCGCCACGCCCGCGTCGCGCAGGGCCAGCAATTGCGTATGGATGCTTTCGATGGTGCCGATGTCGACGCCGCGCGTGGGCTGGCCCACCAGCATCAGTTTCGGCTTGGCCAGCACTTCGCGCGCGATCACCACCTTTTGCTGGTTACCGCCCGACAGCAAGCCGATGCGCAGGTCCGGATTGGCCGGACGCACGTCGAACGTCTTCAGCAGTTCCGCGCAGCGGGCGCCGATGGCCTTGAAGTTGAACAGGCCCCAGCGGTTTTTCAGGTGGTCCTGGTAACCGAGGATGGTGTTTTGCATGACGGAGAAATTCTTTACCACGCCGTCGCGCAAGCGGTCTTCCGGAATGTGGGCGATGCCCAGGTCGCGGAAGGCCAGCGGCAAGCCGTCGGCATCGTGGCGCTTGGCAAACGGCAAGTCCTTGTCGAGAAAACGCAGCTTGCCCGACGTCGGCAAGCGCATGCCGGACAGAATTTCCAGCAGCTCGCTCTGGCCATTGCCCGACACGCCCGCGATGGCGACGATTTCGCCGGCGCGCAAGTTGAAACCTATGTCGGCCAGCAATTTGACTTGCTGCTCGTCGGCCAGTTGCAAGCCGTCCACTTCCAGCACCGTGGCGCCCGGATTGTACGGTGCACGGGGCAAGTGGCTCTGGATGGGGCGGCCGACCATCATGTTGGCAAGTTCCTCTTTCGAGGTGCCGGCGGTCGCCACGGCGCCCACCACCGTGCCGCCGCGCATGACGGTGACGTTGTCGGTGATTTCCAGGATCTCTTGCAGCTTGTGCGTGATCAGGATGATGGTCTTGCCCTGCTCCTTGAACAGGCGCAGGATTTCAAACAGCGAGGCCGTTTCCTGCGCCGTCAGCACGGCCGTCGGCTCGTCGAGGATCAGGATATTGGCGCTGCGGTAAATCTGCTTGAGGATTTCCACGCGCTGCTGCGCGCCGACGGACAAGTCTTCGATCTTCGCCAGCGGGTCGACGTCGAGGCGGTAGCGCGCGCAGATCTCGCGCAATTTCGCTTCCGCTTCCGTGCGGTGGCTGGCCAGGCGAAAGCCGCCTTCCGTGCCCAGCATGATATTGTCGAGGACGGTGAAGTTCTCGACCAGCATGAAGTGCTGATGCACCATGCCGATGCCGAGGTTGATCGCTTCCTGGCTGTTGCGGATAGGCTGTACTTTCCCGTCTAGCAGGATTTCTCCGCCGTCGGCACGGTAATACCCGTACAGGATGCTCATCAAGGTCGATTTGCCGGCGCCATTTTCCCCTACCAGGCCATGGATACTGCCCTTGGCGATGGAGAAGCTGACGTCGGCGTTCGCCTTCACATGTCCAAAATGCTTGGAAATGCTGCGAAATTCTACTGCTGGCTGCATAGGTTCATAACTGGATAGTTTCATGGAAACGCGCCGCGCGGAGACTGGCCCCGGCGGCGCGCTAAAAGATACGGAGAAAAATTAAACCGGGCAGCTGCTGCCGACGCGGTAATCGATCACTTTGATCTTGCCATCGATAATGTCCTTACGCGCACCCAACACGCGCTTTTCGATTTCCGGCGTAATCAGCTTGCGGTTGTTTGCGTCGAGCGCCCAATCCACGCCGCCTTCTTTCAAGCCTTTATAGCTGACGCCGCCCTTCCAGGTGCCGTTCTTGACTTGCATGAAGCTGTCGTAGACCGTATTGTCGACGCGCTTGACCATCGAGGTCAGGATGCTGCCTGGATACAGATGATTCTGGTTCGAATCAACGCCGATGGCCAGCTTGCCTTTTTCCTTGGCCATTTGCAGGGTACCCATGCCGCTGCCGCCAGCGACGGCGAAGACGACATCGACGCCACGCTCGAATTGCGAGCGGGCCAGTTCGCCACCCTTGGCCGGGTCATTCCAGGCGCCGGACGTGGTGCCGACCATGTTTTGCGTGATTTCCATCTTCGGATTGACGGCCTTCGCGCCTTGCGCGTAGCCGCAAGCAAAGTTGCGGATCAGGGGAATATCGATGCCACCGATGAAGCCGACTTTCTTGCTCTTGCTGGCCATGGCTGCCGCCACGCCCACCAGGTAGGAGCCTTCTTCTTCCTTGAAGACGACGGAATTGACGTTGCTGCCGGTGGCCTGGCCATCGATCAGCACGAATTTTACGTTCGGGAATTCCTTGGCGACCTTTTGCACGGCTTGCGTTTGCGCAAAGCCGATGGCGGCGATCATGTCGAGTTTCTTGCGGGCCAGACCACGCATGACTTGTTCAGCCTGCGTATCGCTCGATGCCTGCACTTCGATGAAGGAAATGCCCGTGTCTTTTTTGAAGCGCGATGCGCCTTCGAAAGCGGATTGGTTGAACGACTTGTCGAACTTGCCGCCCGCGTCATACACGACACCCAGTTTTGGGGTAGCCGCGGACGCTTGAGCAGTCAGAAATACGGCTGCGATCGTCAAACTAAATTGTGTAAGTTTCATGAATTGGCTCCTGGAAGATCGATATTGTATATTTTTTATAGGTGAAACATATAATTTGGGGCCGATTTAGCCTGTTTTTGATGCACGAGGTGATAATTCCTTATCAACATTGCACTGTATTGCACAAGATCATTGCTGACCTTGTCTGCTTTCATGTCGTCAGTGTGATGCTCATGCAACAGTCGCGCCCCGTCTCTTTTATAGGTACAACATCGAATGGGGCTGCCGGAGCGGGCTGGGATGCGCCGTCAGATGACGGGCAGGGCAAGCACGGAACCGGCGCCGCGATGGGCGTCCGAATTACTATGCATCATGCCAGATATGTATGACAAATACGTTTTTGTTTATGTATTTATATGCACTGCATATAAATAGGTTTTAAGAACGCATAACAAAACCGTAGCGAGCGGCAGTGAGTTGTGGTCGAGAAGCGGAGCTGTGCGAATGCACAGTGAGCATCGGAGGCCGCAAATCGCGACGCGCAGTAGGTTTTGTTCGCGTTCTCAGGCAGCCGGGGGATTGAGGATATTCAGGAAGGCCCGCACGACGGGAGCGTCGTCGAGTGTCGTGTAGCTGATGTACAGATTCGCCGACGGGGGATTCGTCTTGATCGGCAGAAACACGACGCCGGGCCAGCCGATGCGGCTAGTTGTTTCCGGCACCAGGGTCACGCCCAGGCCCGCGCCCACCATGGCCAGCAGGGTTTGCGGTTCGCTCGCTTCCTGGAAAATCACGGGTTCGAAACCGGCGTTGATGCAGCATTGCACCAGGTAGCGGGGAAACGCGGATTTGTCGAGGTTCAGGGTCAGCATCGGCTCTTCGGCGATGTCGATCAGTTCGATGGACGTGTTTTTCGCCAGCGGATGGTGTTCATTGACGGCCACGCAGACGTTTTCGCGGAAGCACAGTTCCTGACGTAGATTGTCGTGACGCAAATCGTCGTCATTGAGTTTGGGTTCGCGCCAGAAGCCCACGTCGATCTGCTTGGCGCGCAAGGCTTCGTACTGCACCGTGGGACCAAATTCATGGATGGTCCAGGTGACGCGGGGAAATTTGGTCTGGAATTCTTCCAACAGGCTGGGGATAGGGCCCCACATGGCCGAGCCGACGATGCCCACGCGCAAGCGGCCTACTTCGCCGCGGTCGATCTGGCGGATGGTGTCGATGGTCATGCGCATCTTGGCCAGCAGGTCGGCCGCTTCGTTCATCAGCGCCTTGCCCGCCACGGTCAGCTCGAAGGTGCGCGTGGTGCGCGCAAACAGGCGTACGCCCAGTTCGCTTTCCAGTTTCATGATCTGCTGGCTCAGGGGCGGCTGCGAGATATGCAGGCGCTCGGCGGCGCGGCTGAAGCTTTTCTCCTCGGCAACGGCAAGAAAATACTTTAACTGTTTCAGATCGATGGACATGCTTTCCTTGCGTTGCGTGTTGCTAGGCGATGGAACGGCGCGCAGACCCGTGAAGGTGCGCGCGCTTTCTTTACAGCAGTCCTATTATCGTGCCACGACCGCCTGCATGGCAATGGCCAGTGCCGTGCCGACTTGCGCATTGTGCTTGACCAGCGCGATATTCGTCGCCAGGCTGCGGCCATCCGTCAGCTGCTTGATGCGCGAGAGCAGGAATGGCGTGACTTGCTTGCCTTTCACACCGCCCGCGTCAGCTTCCTGCAGCGCTTGCGCGGTGATGGCATCGATCTCTTCCTTGGGCATCGCTTGCGCGGCCGGCACGGGGTTGCTGACGACCACGCCGCCTGTCAAGCCCAGCTGCCACTTGGTGCCGATGAACGCGGCTTGTTCGGCGGCCGTATCGAGGCGGAAATCGGCTTTGAAGCCGCTTTCGCGCGTGAAGAAGGCAGGAAAACCTTCCTGGCCCACGCTGATGACGGGCACGCCGTGCGTTTCCAGGTATTCCAGGGTCAGGCCGATGTCGAGGATGGATTTGACGCCCGCGCAGACGACGGCCACCGACGTTTGTGCCAGTTCCTGCAAGTCGGCGGAAATATCGAAGCTCGTTTCCGCGCCGCGGTGCACGCCGCCGATGCCGCCAGTGACGAACACGGAAATTCCTGCCAGTTCCGCGCAGATCATGGTGGCTGCCACGGTGGTGGCGCCCAGCTTGCCTTGCGACAGGACGAACGGCAGGTCGCGGCGGCTGACCTTCATGGCGTCGGGCGAGGTGCCCAGCAGTTCCAGCTGTTCGGGCGACAGGCCCACGCAGATTTTTCCATCGATGATGGCGATGGTGGCCGGTACGGCGCCGCCGTCACGGATGATCTGTTCCACTTCGCGCGCCATTTCCACGTTTTGCGGATACGGCATGCCGTGCGAAATGATGGTCGATTCCAGCGCCACGATGGCCTTGCCGGCGGCGCGCGCGTCGAGCACTTCTTGCGAGAACAAGAGGAAATTCTGTAATTGGGTCATGTCAGTCCTGTTGAAAGAGGGTAGGTGGGGGCGGCGCCAGGTCGGCGTCGTCAATGTTGTCGAGTGCGCCAGCGGAAATCTGGGGCGAGACGGTGGCCGCCGATTCCAGGGTCATGGCGGCCAGCTTCAGGCCGCGCCGGCAGGCCAGTTTCAAATCGCTGCTGTCGTGGTACAGCGACCAGCAGACGGCGGCGGAAAACGCGTCGCCGGCGCCCGTCACGTCGACGGCGTCCACTTCGCGCGCGGCCAGGTGGACGATAGGCGCGTCCAGGCTGTCGCCATCCGTGAAATACACGCCTTCGCTGCCGCAGGTGACGATCATCTGGCGCGCGCCCTGGCGCTGCACTTCGCGGCAGGCGGCGCGCAGATCGGTTGCCGTGGGCAAGGCCCGCGCCACGCGCGTTTCCAGTTCGCCACGGTTGAGTATCAGCAAGTGCAAGCCCGACAGGTCTTGCGGCAAGTGCGCCATCTTCGGCTGCGAGACGGCGACGATGACGAGCGGCGTCGCATGGGCCGCGTCCTGGCGGGCATCGGCCAGCAGTGCCTGCACGCTGTCGTGGCCCAGGTTCAGGTCGCAGACGGTGAGGGCTGCGGCGGCGCGCTGCGGCTGGCGGCTATGCAAAAAGGCGGGGGTCAGCTGTTCGTACAGTTGCATGTTGGCCATCGCCAGCAGCATTTCGCCATGTTCGTCGAGCACGGCCGTGTAGGTGCCGCTGCTGGTATTGCTTAGATGCAAGCTGCCGCGCATGTCGATGCCCGCGTCTTCCGCGTGCGTCTGCAGGGCGTGGCCGGCCGCATCGTCGCCCAGCGCCGTCAGCAGGGCGACGGGGATCGACAAGCGGGCCAGGTTTTCCGCGATGTTGCGGCCTACGCCGCCAAACACTTCTTCCGAACGCACGGGATTCGAGGTGCCCATCTGCAGGGTCGCCAAGGTGCGCATCTTGCGGTCGAGGTTGGCGGCGCCGATGCACAGCACGGGACGGCTGTCGGGCAGCACATAGGCGCGTCCCAGCAGGCGGCGCTCGCGTATCAATCCGGCGATGTGGCCGGCGACGGCCGAGCGCGACAAGCCCAGTTCGCTCGCCAGGTCTTGCTGCGAGATGAAGGGGTTGTTGCGGATCAGCGTGTACAACTGGTCTTTTTTATTGGTATCGGTCACAGGGTTTTCGCTGGGGTTTAAACATTTGTCTGAAACTGTAAACATTTGTCCGATCGGTGTCAAGCTCGTGTCAAGCGTGCATGAAAAACCTTCGTATGGAGCTTGTATGCATGCATTTTCCAGGGATGGCAGGCTGGGGCTAGCCTCGACTATAATGTCGGCCATTTATATTTGAATTGTATAAATGGGCAAGAAAAATGGTATTTGCCATACATATTCCGTTTGATGCATAGTGGCGGCAAATAGAGGCAATACGCATTTCGATATACCTCAGTAACACCATACATACCCGATACCTGGGCGCGATATTTTGCCTATACCGCCGCGCAGGCAGCAACCCATCACCATTAGTCAATCAGAGGATAACCATGTCGAACAACACCCCTTTCCACGCCGCCGAAATCATCCGTGCCCGCGCTCCTGAAAATTTCAAGCCGCGCGTGGCGATGATCCTCGGCTCCGGCCTGGGTGTGTTGGCCGAGCAGATGACGGACGCCGTCAGCATCAGCTTTGACGAATTGCCAGGTTTCCCGATCAGCACCGTGCACGGCCATGCCGGCGAACTGGTGATCGGCACCCTGTCGGGCGTCGCCGTCGTCTGCATGAAGGGCCGTGGCCACTTCTACGAAGGCTATGGCATGGGCGTGATGACGAGCGCCATCCGCACCCTGAAACTGCTGGGCTGCGAAATGCTGTTCGTCACCAACGCCGCCGGTTCCCTGCGCCCTGAAGTGGACGCCGGCAGCCTGGTGGCCATCAGCGACCACATCAACCTGCTGCCAGGCACGCCGATGGTCGGCCCGAACGACGACCGCTTCGGCCCGCGCTTCTTCAGCATGGCCAACGCCTACGATGCGGACCTGCGCAATCTGGTCAAGGACACGGCCGCTTCGAACGGCATCACCCTGCACGAAGGCGTGTTTGTTGCCTACCCTGGCCCGAACTTCGAGACGGCCGCCGAAATCCGCATGATGGCCCGCCTGGGCGCCGACACGGTCGGCATGTCCGTGGTGCCGGAAGTGGTGTCGGCCCGTCATTGCGACCTGAAAGTGGTGGGCGTATCGGTGATTACCAACCTGGCCGAAGGCATGTCGCCATTCGCCCTGTCGCACGAACAGACCCTGAAATACGCGGCCATCGGCGCGAAAGACCTGGTCAAGCTGATCCTGGCTTTCCTGGCCACCGTGGCCACCAAACCGCAGGCCTAAGCACTTTTTTACGCAGTAGCGGCGCGCCGGCCACCGGCGCTGCCGCGCGGCAGGCCGGGAAAATCCGGCCTACACTGTTCGCATCATCTTCGCATCACTCCATAAAGCGAGCCTTATCATGTCACGCGCATTTATCCTCCTGCTTGATTCCTTCGGCCTTGGCGCGACGCCAGACGCCGCCAAGTATGGCGACGCAGGTGCCAATACCTTTGGCCACATTGCCAGCACTGTCGCCAAAAGCGGCAAGACCTTGAAACTCCCGAACATGGAACGCCTGGGCCTGGGCGCCGCGGCGCACCTGGCCAGCGGCGAATGGGCCACGGGCTTCGACCGGCGCGACGGCTTTACCGGTGCCTACGGCGCGGCGCGCGAGCGCTCCACCGGCAAGGACACGCAGAGCGGCCACTGGGAAATCGCCGGCGTGCCCGTCGAATTCGACTGGGGATATTTTCCCCGCACCACGCCATCGTTCCCGGCCGACCTGACCGACAAGCTCAAAGCCCTGTCCGGCGTTCCCGGCTTCCTCGGCGACTGCCATGCCTCGGGCACGGACATCATCAACAAGCATGGCGACGAGCACGTCGCCACCGGCAAGCTGATTATCTATACGTCGGGCGACTCGGTGATGCAGATCGCCGCGCACGAAGAATCGTTCGGCCTCGAGCGCCTGTACGAAGTGTGCGAAATGGCCTTCAAACTGGTCGAGCCGTACAACATCGGCCGCGTCATCGCCCGTCCGTTCACGGGCAGCAATGGCAACTACACGCGCACCTCCAACCGCCACGACTACGCTGTCGCGCCACCCGCGCCGACCCTGCTCGACCACGTCAAGAATGCGGGCGGCGAAGTCGTCGGCCTGGGCAAGATCAGCGACATTTTCGCTACCCAGGGCATCTCCAGAGTCGTCAAGGGCGTCGACAACATGGCGCTGTTCGAAGCGCTGTTGAAGACGGCCGATGAGGTGCAGGACAAGTCGCTCACCTTCGTGAACTTCGTCGATTTCGACCAGGCGTTCGGCCACCGCCGCAACGTCGAGGGCTATGCCGACGCGCTGCGCGAAATGGATGCGCGCCTGCCGGAATTCATGGCCAAGCTCAAGGAAGGCGACCTGGTCGTGATCACCGCCGACCATGGCTGCGACCCGACTTGGCACGGCTCCGACCACACCCGCGAACACATACCGATGATCTTCTTCGGCCCCGGCGTCGCCCCGCGCGCACTGGGCATTTCCGAGACCTTCTCCGATATTGGCCAAACCCTCGCCAAACACCTTGGCGTACCACCACTTGCTAATGGAACCAGCTTGTTATGACACTCATGCATCCCGAATTCAAGCGTAACGAGGCCGTTGGCCTCGACCTGGGCTGGATCAATCAGATCCGCGTCAACCGCGCCGCGACAGACCGCCGCGCGGCCAGCCTGGCAAACCGCCGTACCGTGAAAAAGGAATACCAGGCCGCCTGGCTGGTGAAAGCCATCCAGATGATCGACCTGACCACCCTGGGCGGCGACGATACGCCGGGCAGAGTCGAACGCCTGTGCATGAAGGCCATGCGCCCGCTGCGCGCCGACCTGATGGAGGCACTGGGCCTGACTGACTTGAGCACCGGCGCCGTGTGCGTGTACCACGAGATGATCCAGCCGGCCGTGAAAGTCATCCAGGGCCGCTTGCCCATCGCCGCCGTATCGACGGGTTTCCCGGCCGGCCTGACAAGCATGGAAACGAAGCTGCGCGAGATCGAGCTGTCGGTCGCCGCGGGCGCTTCCGAGATCGATATCGTCATCACACGCCAGCACGTCCTGAACGGCAACTGGCAAGTGCTGTACGACGAAATGCTCGCTTACCGCAAGGCGTGCGGCGAAGCGCACGTGAAGGCGATTCTCGCCACGGGCGACTTGCTGACCATGGAAAACGTGGCCAAGGCGTCGTGGGTCTGCATGATGGCCGGCGCCGATTTCATCAAGACCTCCACCGGTAAAGAGGGCGTGAACGCCACCATTCCCGTGGCCCTGACGATGGTGCGCACGATCCGCGAATACCACGAGCAGACGGGCTTCCAGGTGGGCTTCAAGCCGGCCGGCGGCGTCAGCTCGGCCAAGAGCGCGCTGCAATACCTGACCCTGATGAAGGAAGAACTGGGCAACGAATGGCTGCAGCCGCACCTGTTCCGCATCGGCGCTTCCAGCCTGCTGACCGACATCGAGCGCCAGCTCGAGCACTACGTCACCGGCAGCTACTCGGCCAATCATCGTCACGCACAACCTTAAAGAACAATCGTCATGCCAACAATTAACGAGATTCTCAATACTATGGACTACGGCCCTGCTCCCGAAAGTCAAAAAGAAGCGCAGGCGTGGCTTGATGGCCACCAGCGCACATTTGGTTTGTTCATCGACAATGCCTGGAGCGCGCCAGCGGAACTGTTCGCCTCGACCAATCCTGCCGACGGCACGCAGCTGGCCGAACTGACGCAAGCGAGCGATGCCGACGTGGAACGCGCCGTGGAAGCGGCGCGCCGCGCGCTGCCCGTATGGCAGGGCATGGGCGGCCACGGCCGCGCGAAAGTCATGTACGCGCTGGCCCGTCTGCTGCAAAAGCATTCGCGCCTGTTCGCCGTGCTGGAAACCCTGGACAACGGCAAGACCATCCGCGAAACGCGCGATATCGACCTGCCGCTGGCCGCGCGCCATTTCTACCATCACGCCGGCTGGGCGCAGCTGCAGTCGGAAGAATTCGCCGACTACCGCGCCGTGGGCGTGGTGGGCCAGATCGTGCCGTGGAATTTCCCCCTGCTGATGCTGTCGTGGAAAATCGCCCCGGCCCTGGCGGCCGGTAACACGGTCGTCTTCAAGCCGGCGGAATTCACGTCGCTGACCGCCATGCTGTTCGCCGAACTGTGCGTGCAGGCGGGCGTGCCGGCCGGCGTCGTCAATATCGTCACCGGCGACGGCCGCGTGGGTTCGGCCATCGTCAACCATCCTGGCGTCGACAAGATCGCGTTTACGGGTTCGACCGAAGTGGGCCGTTTGATCCGCGAAGCGACGGCCGGCAGCGGCAAGAAGCTGTCGCTGGAATTGGGCGGCAAGTCGCCGTTCATCGTCTTCGAAGACGCGGACCTCGATGGCGCCGTGGAAGGCCTGGTCGATTCGATCTGGTTCAACCAGGGACAAGTGTGCTGCGCCGGTTCGCGCCTGCTGGTGCAGGAATCGGTCCAGGAACGCTTCCTGAACAAGGTACGCGCGCGCATGGAAAACCTGCGCCTCGGCTCGCCGCTGGACAAATCGATGGACGTGGGCGCGCTGGTCGATCCGGTGCAGCGCCAGCGCATCGCCGCGCTGGTCGATTCGGCCCGCGCCGAAGGCTGCGACGTGTGGCAACCTGCTTGCGAATTGCCGCTTGATGGCTCGTGGTTCCCGCCAACCCTGATCACGGGCGCGTCGACCTCGGCCGCCGTGGCACAGGCTGAAATCTTCGGCCCCGTGCTGGTGGCGATGAGCTTCCGCACGCCGCCCGAAGCGGTGCAACTGGCGAACAACACGGTGTACGGCCTGGCCGCCAGCGTGTGGACAGAATCGATCAGCCTGGCCCTCGATATCGCTCCCGCCATCAAGGCTGGCGTGGTGTGGATCAACAGCGCGAACCAGTTCGACGCGGCTTGCGGCTTCGGCGGCTACCGCGAATCGGGCTTCGGCCGTGAAGGCGGCCGCGAAGGCATGCTGGAATACATGACGGCCCTGGCCGAAGATGCGCGTCCGGCCCTGCCGGTGGCGGAAGCGAAAGCCAAGGGCAATGTAAAGCCGGCGGCAGCCGATCCATTCGCCATCGACCGCACGGCCAAGATGTACATCGGCGGCAAGCAGGCGCGCCCCGACAGCGCCTACAGCGCGCCCGTATTCGGCGCAAACGGCGCCCTGCTGGCCGAAGTGGGCGTGGGCAGCCGCAAGGATATCCGCAACGCCGTCGAAGCGGCCCATAAAGCGTCCGGCTGGACCAGCGCCACGGCGCACAACCGCGCGCAAGTGTTGTACTACATCGCAGAGAACCTGGCAGCGCGCGCCGACGAATTCGCCGCCCGCATCGCCGCCATGACGGGCAGTAAAAATCCCGAGAAGGAAGTGCAGGCCTCGATCGAACGCCTGTTCTACTACGCCGCCTGGGCCGACAAGTACGACGGCCTGGCGCACCAGCCGCCAACCAAGGGCATCACCGTGGCGCTGAACGAAGCGGTTGGCGTGATCGGCATCGTCTGCCCGAACGAAGCGCCCTTGCTCGGCTTCATTTCGCTCGTCGCCCCGGCCATCGCGCTGGGCAACCGCGTGGTGGTGGTGCCGTCGGAAGCGCATCCGCTCTCCGCGCTGGACCTGTACCAGGTCTTCGACACGTCCGACTTGCCGGGCGGCGTCGTCAACATCATCAGCGGCAACGCCGATGAACTGGCGCGCACCCTGGCCACGCACGCCGACATCGACGCCGTCTGGCGCCATGACGGTTCCGCCGAAGGCTGCGCGGAAGTCGAGCGCCTGTCGGCCGGCACCCTGAAGCGCACCTGGGTCGGCGGCGCCAAGGGCCGCGACTGGTATAGCGCCGCCCAAAGCGGCGGCCGTGCCGTGCTGGCGCATGCGTCGCAAGTGAAAAACGTGTGGATTCCTTACGGCGTCTAAGTTTGTAAAGCAGGATAGTGGGGCCGGTTCTTCCGCGCAGCGATGCGCCGGGGCGCCGGCCCCAAGTTGCTTTCGCCAGCAAGGCGTGTAGGTCGGATTAGCCCGCAGGGCGTAATCCGACAAGGCCGCTGGATCGACATCAGCATTTGAATAGGACATCGGGAGCTATCATGTTTCTAACTCAGGAAATCATTCGCAAGAAGCGCGACAAGGGCGTATTGAGCGCCGAGGAAATCCAGTTTTTCGTGCGCGGCATTACTGACGGCAGCGTCAGTGAAGGCCAAATCGCGGCGCTGGGCATGGCCGTCTATTTCAACGACATGAACATGGACGAGCGCGTGGCGTTCACCCTGGCCATGCGCGATTCCGGCCAGGTGCTGGACTGGCGCTCGCTGAACCTGCCTGGCCCCATCGTCGACAAGCATTCGACGGGCGGCGTGGGCGACGTGGTCTCCCTGCTGCTGGGACCCATGGTTGCCGCATGCGACGGCTACGTGCCAATGATCTCGGGCCGCGGCCTGGGCCACACGGGCGGCACCCTGGACAAGTTCGACGCCATTCCAGGCTATTGCACCGTGCCGGACAATGAACTTTTCCGCAAGGTGGTGCAGGAGATCGGCGTGGCCATCATTGGCCAGACGGCGCAGCTGGCGCCGGCCGACAAGCGCTTCTACAGCATCCGCGACGTTACCGCCACGGTGGAATCGGTGGCCATGATCACCGGCTCCATCCTGTCGAAGAAACTGTCGGCCGGCCTGGACGCGCTGGTAATGGACGTGAAAGTGGGTTCGGGTGCCTTCATGCCGACCTACGACAAGTCGGTGGAACTGGCCGAGAGCATCGTCGCCGTCGGCAATGGCGCGGGCATGCAGACGTCGGCTATTCTGACGGACATGAACGAGTCGCTGGCGCCGTACGCCGGCAATGCGCTGGAAGTGCGCGGCGCCATGGATTACCTGACGGGCCGTTCGCGTCCCGCGCGCTTGCATGAAGTCACGCTGGCGCTGTGCGCCGAGATGCTGGTGCTGGGCGGCCTGGCCGCCACCGAAGAAGAAGCGCGCGTGAAACTGATGGCGGCCCTCGATTCGGGTGAAGCGGCCGAGCGCTTCGCGCGCATGGTGTCGGCCCTGGGCGGTCCGGCCGATCTGGTCGAACATCCGGACAAGCACCTGGAACAGGCGCCGTTCATCGTGCCGGCACCGGCGCTGTCGGCCGGCTTTGCCAACGTGCGCGATTGCCGCGCCATCGGCCTGGCCGTCGTGGCCCTCGGTGGTGGCCGCCGCCGTCCAACGGACAGCATCGACTTTGCCGTCGGCCTGACGGACCTCGTGGGCCTGGGCGAGCCAGTGTCCTTGGGCCAGCCGCTGGCCATGGTGCACGCGCGCACGGCAGCGGCGGCGCAGCAAGCCGTCAGGGAAATTCAGGAAGCCTATGACATCAGCGCCGTGGCGTTGACGGCCAATCCCGTGATTTATCGTACGATACGACCTTAAACTAAATCTGGGGTCAGACCCCCGTCTGCGATGGTGCTGAGCTATGCGTTGGTGGTGTTGAGGGTCTGACCCCGGCCTGAATGATTTCAAAGGTATGACAGAAAAAATGAACAACCAAGAACTGATCGCCGAAGCCAATGCCGGCCGTGAACTGGCCTACGCGCCATACTCGCGCTTTAAAGTGGGCGCGGCGCTGCTGTGCAAGGATGGCCGCGTCTTCCGTGGCTGTAATGTGGAAAACGCCGCCTATGGCCTGTGCAACTGCGCCGAGCGCACGGCGTTTTTCAGCGCCATCGCGCATGGCTGCAAGCCGGGCGACTTCGCCAAGCTGGCCGTCACGGGCGATACGGCCGAACCGATCTCGCCATGCGGCGCCTGCCGCCAGGTGATCTTCGAGATGGGCGGCGCCGACTTGCCGGTGATCCTGACGAACCTGAAAAACGATGTCATGGAAGTGACGGCCGGCTGGCTGCTGCCGCACGGCTTCGGCAATTCCGACCTGGACATGAAGTAACAGGATCCGCTTGAACAAGACGATAGACATCCAGGCCGCCGTGGCGATTGCCGCGGCCGAAGCCATGGCAGCGAAGACGCAGGGCACGTTCGGCGTGGGTGGCGTGCTGCTCGACGGCGCCGGCAACGTGCTGCAATCGATGCACAACAACGTCGTGCGCCAGGGGCTGGTATTTGACCCCACGGCGCATGGCGAGCGCCAGCTGGTCGATTGGTATTTCGCCGAGCGGGCCAAGGGCGTGACCTTGCCGCCGCCGGGGGAACTGACCATCGTCACCTCGCTCGACCCGTGCTGCATGTGTACGGGGGCGATTCTGGCGGCCGGTTTCAACGTGGTGGTAGCCGCGCCGGACGTCAAGGCGGGCATCAATTACGATGGCAGCGCCATGTTCACGGCCTTGCCGGCGCCGCTGCAGGCGCAGGCGGGACGCAGCTTTTGCTATCCGGCCGTGCGCGGCGCCACCGAATACGCACGCGCGCCGTCCGGCGCCGCGCCCAAATCTTTTTTCATCGGCAAGAGCATCCACGAGGCGACGCAGGCACTGTGCTCGCTCGTGTTCGAGTCGACATCGGCGCAGGTGATGCGGCTGCTGAACGCGGGCGACGACGTGCATCTGCGCGATCCGGCCACCTTGCCGTCCGAGCATGCCGTGGTGCGCGCCTTGCGCCGCCGCTATCCTGACGCCCTGACTTACCGCTGCGAGCCGCATGCGCCCGATGCGGGTCTGGCGCCATTTCTGCAGGCGGCCATGGAGCAGGACGTGCACGATGGCGGACAGGGCGACGCTGCCGCCTTGCTCGACTCCTTCGGCAACCTGCTGCTGTGCATGCCGGGCAAGTTGAACCAGTCGGTCATCCGCACGCCGTTCATGGAATGCACGCGCCAGTACGCGCAGCTGCGCTTCGAGTTGATGGCAAGCGCCGATCCTGCGTTGCAGGAAGACATCAAAAGCTACTTGGGCCACCCCAAGCACGGCACCTTTGTGCTGGCCATCGGCCCGGACGACGGCGCCGCCAGTTTCATGACCCTGGGCGCCTACGGCTCCACCATGGAAGGGGCGCTGCCGGAGAATAATCCCGCGCAATTCCAGTACGTGCGCCCGGCCATGGGGGAGGACGCGCTGCTGGCGCTGTGCGAGTCGATGCCGCCGCTGTACCGCAAGCTGATACGCATCCGGCCGCGCCAGGTGGCGAGCGAGGACTTGATCAGCGCACTGGCCTAGGTGTCATCGTCCGGCAGGTTTTTCAGCAAGAAGTCGCGCACGTTTTCACCGGCGATGCGGCGGATCTGCGCTTCCGACAGGCCAGCGTCGAGCAGCGCCTGCGTCAAGCGCGGCAAGCCGGCCGCATCGATGGCCGTGGTGACGGCGCCGTCGAAGTCCGAGCCATAGGCCACGTGTTCGGCGCCGATCAGTTTGACCGTGTACTTGATGGCGCGCGCGATGGACGCCACGTCCTTGCCGCAGACGGCCGTATTCCAGAAGCCGATACCCACCAGGCCACCCTGGGCGGCGATGCGTTTCAACTGTGCGTCGCTGAGGTTGCGGCCGTTGGCGCAAGTGCCGCGCACGCCCGTGTGCGACACCATCACGGGGCGTTTCGCCATCGTCAACACGTCGTCGATGGTGGCCGGCGAGGCGTGCGCCAGGTCGACGATCATCTTGCGCTGCTCCATGGCGCGCAGCCATTGCTTGCCCAGCGGCGTCAGGCCGTCTTTCTTCAAACCATGCTGGGAGCCGGACAGTTCCGTATCGAAGAAATGCGTGGGCGCGGCCATGCGGTAGCCGGCCCGGTACAGGGTGTCCAGATTATCCAGCTTGCCTTCCAGCGCATGCGCGCCTTCCAGCGTCAGCCAGCCGGCCAGCAGGGCGGGGTCTTTTTCGCGCGCGGCGATGAAGCTGCGCAGCTGGGCGCGGCTGCCGATGACCCGGACCTTGCCATCGCTCTTGGCCGCTTGCTGGCGCAGCTCTCCGGCCTGGTAGGTGGCGCGCGCCAGCAGGCTGTTCCAGGTGGCGGGCGGCAAGCCTTGCGCCACCACGAGCGCCGTGATGTTGTCCGTGTCGCTGCCATTGCGTTCGATATTCATCTTGCGCGGCGTCTTGGTGACGACGGAAAACGCTTGCAGCGCCACGTTGGCGCGCTGCAGGCGGGGGAAGTCGACATGCCCGCGCTGGCTGTCGCGGTTCAGATTGCGTTGCCACAGCAGGCTGTCGGCGTGCAGATCGGCGATCCACAGGCTCTGGTGCAGGGTTACAGTGGCTGCCGATGGCGCCTTGCCGGACGGGGGATGGACGCGGTTGAGATGTTCGTCGACGAGGACGGGAGCGGACAGGAAACCGCCGATCAGCGCAAGGCTGGCGGCGGTGAGGGTGCTGATAATCATTGTTCTCCGTTTTACCATGGATCGTAGGTACCCAGGCTCCAGATATGGCCTTCCGGGTCGCGGCAGGTAAAGCCCCGTCCACCGTAATCTTCATCCTTGATGTCGAGCATGATCTCGGCGCCCGCTTCGCGCGCGCTGCGGTAGACGGCGTCGGCATCGCTGACGACCAGGTAGCAGCTTTGCGTGTTGGCGCCGCCGATGTCGCCGGGCAGTTTCATCAGGCGGCCATAGTCGCTGTCGATGGCCGGTGCCACCATGACCATGCCATTGCCAAAGCTCAGTTGCGCATGGGCGACGCCACCGTTGCCGTCAGGCACGATCAATTGTTTTTCAAAGCCGAGCGCCTTGCACAGCCATTCGATGGCGGCGGGCGCGTCGCGGTAGCGCAGGCAGGGAATGGTCGTCGCTGCTGTCGCTTTTGCTGTCGTGGTCATCAGAAAACTCCTATGGCTGTGGGGGAGTAGCTTCGATCATGGATCCTGCATGGCGTTCCACATCAAACCCATCCATCGGGATGGGCTTGACGCCCGTCAGTGCTGCGCCCATCCATAGTGCCATAGAACCATCATTGCACTCTTGCCACGACACAAATTTTTATTGCGGCGACTGCTGCGAGCCAGGCACTTTTTCGTCTGCGCCGGCATCGTCGCCGTTGCTTGCCCATTTCAGCAGCATGACGAGGGCAAACAGCATGATGGCCAGCGGCAAGATGGTGATCAGGAACGCCAGGCCCAGACAGCATACCAGCAACATGGGCCAGGGCATGGCGCGCAAGGCTGCCATGCCCTGGCGCGTGTAAGCGCACAGCTCGTTCCAGAAAGCGCTGAAGGAAGTGCTGCCCGGTGCCGAATTGATGTCTTTCATGCCGTTCTCCTGTCGTGTGGGTGCCGCTGCCGTATGCATGCTGGCAATGAATCCACTATAGGCAAAACCTTGCTGCCGAGCATCGCGTATGCGACGAATGGCAGGAATGGCGGAGCGAACGGCGACAAAACGGGACAAGCGGTTAGTCGAACACCTTGAGTTTCAGCTGGAAACTGAGCGCGCCATACAGGCGGTCCTTGTAGGACGGCACGATGGCGATATTCACGCCCACGCGCTGGTATTCATAGCTGATGGTGGGGACGAGGGCCGGGAACCAGCCGCCATCGCGCATCTTCGGATAACCGCTGAAGCCGCCAACGACGGCGCCGATGCGCAGCGGGCCCACCTTGATCGGCTGGTAGTACACGCCCAGGTAATTCGAGTAGGCGCGGTCGCTATTGTAGAAGCGGCCAGCTGTGACCGACGCGACCGTGGAAAAGCGGTATTCGGCGCCCAGGCCCGGATTGCTGTCGTTCAGGTTCTTGTCGCGCTGAAAGTGATATGAGTAAAAGCCCGCGTTGAGCCAGGTTTCGCTGAGCGGCTGGTTGTCGATCATGTTAAACACATCGGCGTGCGCGCCGCAGGCATATGCCAGCATCAGTGCGCCTAGGGACAATCGTTTCATGCGTGCTTCATCCTTATGATTTCGTACTCTGTGGGCCGGCCTGGTCTGGCGCTGCCGCGATCGTATCACCAAGTTGGCTGCGCTTCTAAGCAATATTGAAAGTGCAGAACAGGCGGCTGTTTGCCCGTCTGTTCAAAGCGTCATCGGGACGGCTAACGCGTTCTCCGGGCAGCGATAGGAGAATGATTCTCATTGTGCAACTGTGTTTGCATTATTGTTACAAAAGTTGTTGGTTTGCGACATATCAAAGTCAATGGATATGATATTCTGGCGTCAAGTTAATTTTCTTTTTGGAAATAAAATGTCAATCATGCCTAAATCATCATTCGTACTCGTTCTGTCGACCGTGTTTGCCGCCAGCGCCGCGCAAGCCGGTGTTGTCGATTTGGGCATCGGTGGCGCCAATTTATATTCCCTGAGCAACTTCAGCGCGTCCGGCAGCGATGTCGAAGGCGGCGTGCTGGTGGCCGGTAATTTGACGGCATCGAACTATTCCGTCAATGACAAGAACAAGGACGCCTACGTCACGCACGGTAATACCGGCTATGCGCTGGTCGTTGGCGGCAACCTGAACTACAGCTCCGGTTCTATCAAGAACGGCAATTACTTTGTGGGCGGCAGCACGACGACGAGCAGCGTGGGCCTGAACACGGCGACCAAGACGATGGCGTCGCCCGTATCGTTTGCATCGACCTCGGCCCAGCTGAAAAATACCTCGGCCTCGCTGGCGAACGTGGCATCCACGGGCAGCAGCTCCGTGGCCTACGGTGGCATGACCCTGAAGGGCGGCACGGGCGGCGTGCAAGTGTTCGACCTGACTTCCGCAGCCCTGGGCGGGGTGAACAACTTCAAGTTCAGCAATCTGCACACGAACGACACCCTGATCCTCAATATCAGCGGCACGAACGTGAACCTGTCCGGCGGCTACGGCGATTTCAGCAAATACAATGTGCTGTACAACTTCTATGAAGCGCAGACGATCACCTTGAACGGCGTGGGCTTGTACGGCAGCGTCCTGGCGCCGCTGGCGACCATGGCCGGTGGTAACGGCCAGATCAACGGCGACGTGGTCGTGGGTAACTGGGCTTCGAACATCCAGGTCAACGCCAGCCATTCTTTCAACGCCACCAACGTGGCCGGTTATGTCTCGGCCGTGCCGGAACCGGAAACCTATGCGATGCTGCTGGCAGGCCTGGGCCTGGTTGGCTTCATGGCGCGCCGCCGCAAGAGCAAGACGGCAGCGTAACGTTCGCGCTGTTCGGGAAACCGCCTTTCAAGGCGGTTTTTTTTCGCCTGCCGGCGGCATGGACACGGCCGCCAGCACCATGTGCGCGATCAGGATTTCCGCATCCTCGTAATCCTTGCGCGTGAGCTGCCTGCGTTCCAGCACCAGGGCCATCTGCGCCGAAAAATCCGCATACGATTGCGTCATGGCCCAGATGGCGAACATCAGGTGCGTGGCGTTGACGGGCGCGATCCTGCCGGCCGCGATCCACGCTTCAAAGACGGCGATATCCTTGCGCAGCAGGGGCACGACCCGGTCGCGTATCTGCGCGCCGTACAGCGGGGCGCCATTGATCACTTCCAGCGCATACACGCGCGAAGCCCATGGCTGTTCACGTGAAAAACGCAGCTTGGCGCCGATATACGCGCGCAGCACGTCGCGCGGTTCATCGTGTGCATTGGCCAGCATGTCCATGCGCGCCAGCCAGTCGTCGAGCACGTCGTCGAGCACGCGCTGGTACAGCAGCTGCTTGGACGGGAAGTAATACATGAGGTTCTGCTTCGACAGGCCGGCCCGCTCGGCGATGGTGGCGATCGATGCACCTTCATAGCCGCTTTCCGCGAACACGCGCACGGCTTGCTCGAGGATGTCCGCTTCCAGGCGGTCGCGGTTTTGCAGGCGCCGGCCGCCGGCATTTTTCACGAGAAGGGCAGGGGATTTGTCGCTGGCCATGGCGGTTTCTTTAGCGTGGGCGTATCGATTGCAGGAATGCCTGCAGCACGGGGGTATCGGTGTAGGCCACGTTGAAGCGGAACCACACCGTCTCGGGCGCGCGCAGCATGAAAAATTCGTTCGGCGACAGCAGGATGCCCGCCTTCAAGGCCATGTCGGCGATGACCTTGCCATTCCATTCCGGCGTCTGCACGTCGGGCCAGCCGGCGCTGACGAACATGCCGCCGCGCGGACGCGCCATGGGCGCCATGCCCGCCTGTGCCAGGCAGTCGATGCTGCGCTCGCGGGCCGCATCGAGCTGCGCCACCAGCCGTTCCACCATGCGCTTGTAGGGCCGCGCGGAGATGGCGTGGTAGACGGCACGCTCGTTGATTTCCGACGTCGTCAACCCCGCCAGCATCTTCACGCGCACCAGTTCCGCCACCAGCGACGGCGAGGCGCAAATCGACCCCACGCGCAGCACGGGCGACAGGGTCTTGGAAAAACTGCCCACGCGGATCACGCGGCGCAAGCCGTCCATGGCCGCCAGCGACGCTTCGCCGCGCGCCGCCAGTTCGCGGTAGATATCGTCTTCCACCAGCCAGAAATCGAATTGCTCGGCCAAGGCCAGCAGGCGGTGCGTCTGCGCCTGGCTGAGCGAGGTGCCCAGCGGATTTTGCAGCACCGTGTTGACGAACATCAGCTTGGGCTGCGTGCGCGCGGCTTCGCTGGCCAGCGCATCGAGGTCGAGACCCGCCTCGCCGCGCGCGATGCCCACGGGGATGCAGCCGTGGTGGCGGATCAGCGACTGCAGATTGCTGTAGCCGGGGTCTTCCACCAGCACCGTATCGCCCGGCTTGGTCAGGCTGCGCAGGATCAGATCGAAGGCATGCGTGGCGCCATGCGTCAACAAGACCTGGTCGGGCTCCACCTGGAACAGCTCTTCCGACAGGCTGCTGGCCAGGTGCTGGCGCAGCGAAGGAAAGCCCAGCGGGTGGCCATAGCCGCGCAGCCGGCTGGCGGGAATACGCATGGCCTGGCGCACGGCATCGAGCACGGTCGCCTCGCCATACATTTCGGGCGGCAGCCAGCCCGCACCCACGGGCAGGGCGTCGGACACGCCCGAATACAGATCGGGCGTGAGGGCGTCGATGGCGGTGGGGCTAGCGTGTACGGCCGCCTGCGGCGAGGCGGCGATATCGTGGCGCGCGACGAAATAGCCGGAACCGCGGCGCGACGACAGCAGGCCGAGGTTGACCAGGCGGTCGTACGATTCGACGACGGTAAACGTCGACACGCCATTGCAGCGGGCGAACTGGCGCACGGACGGCATGCGCGTGCCGATGCGCAGGGCGCGGCTGCCCACCATGACGCTGATGGCGATGACGATCTGCTCGACCAGGCCGCCCTTTTTCTGGCGGTCGATGTCCAGCACGGGCCAGCCGGTAGATTGCTCGGGGGCATCGTCTGTGCTGTCGCTGTGCTTCACGGTGGCTCCTTTCTGCTCAAGTAACCCCCAATAAATTCTTGTGATTTCTGACTTCCATAACCGGCGTTCTGCAGCGTTGCCTGCTGCTAGCAGTGCTTACACTGCGTCGCAACAGGCGCCTTGCATAGCATCCGGTTCTGTTTGTCATAAATTCACAATAATTTCCCGGAGATTACTTAACACAAAACTGTAGTGGTTTTCCGACCTGTACGGTTGGGATACTTTGCCGTTTGTGTATCTGTGCCATTGGGGATGGCCTGTCTATTATTACATCAGCTTTTTGCCAACTGGTAAATTATTTTACGCATCGTCAAAAACGATCCTGGCCCCGCGCCAGCCCATCCCAAGGAGAAGGTCATGAACGAAACAAGGCCGGAATCGATGTCGGCATTCTGGATGCCGTTTACGAATAACCGTGATTTCAAGGCCAACCCGCGCTTGCTCGTGTCGGCTGAAGGCATGTACTACAAGGACGTCGATGGCAACGCCATCCTCGATGGTACGGCCGGCCTGTGGTGCGTGCCTTGCGGCCATGCGCAGCCGAAAATCGTCGGCGCCATCCGCGAGATGGTGGGCCAGCTGGACTTCGCGCCCACCTTCCAGATGGGCCATCCGGCCGCCTTCGAGCTGGCGGAAAAACTGATGGATTACACGGGGCATAAATTTGGCCACGTCTTCTACACCAACTCCGGTTCCGAGGCCGTCGACACGGCCTTGAAGATCGCGCTGGCCTACCACAGGGCGCGCGGCGAGGGTGCACGCACCCGATTGATCGGCCGCGAACGCGGTTATCACGGCGTGGGCTTCGGCGGCATTTCCGTGGGCGGCATCGGCGGCAACCGCAAGACCTTCGGCCCCTTGCTGCCCGGCGTAGACCACCTGCCGCACACGCATAACCTGGACAAGAATGCCTACACGGTGGGCGAGCCCGAATACGGCACCCACCTGGCCGATGAACTGGAACGCATCGTCGCCCTGCATGACGCCTCGACGATCGCCGCCGTCATCGTCGAACCGGTGGCCGGCTCCACGGGCGTGCTGATCCCGCCGAAAGGCTATCTGAAACGCTTGCGCGAACTGTGCACCAAGCACGGCATCCTCTTGATTTTCGATGAAGTGATCACGGGCTTCGGCCGCATGACGACGCCGTTCGCGGCTGATTATTTCGACGTCGAGCCGGACCTGATGACGACGGCCAAGGGCCTGACCAACGGCATGGTGCCGATGGGCGCCGTGTTCAGCAAAAAGTATATCCACGACGCCTTCATGGATGCGCCAGCCGGCATCGAACTATTCCACGGCTACACGTATTCCGGCCACCCGCTGGCCTGCGCGGCCTCGCTGGCGACCCTGCAAGTGTTCGAGGAACAGGACATCCTCGGTCACGCTAAAGCGATGCAGGCGTATTGGAGCGACGCCGTGCATTCCCTGAAAGGCTTGCCGCACGTGATCGACTTGCGCAGCATCGGCCTGATCGCCGGCATCGAACTCGATCCCATCGCCGGCAAACCCGGCACGCGCGCCTTCAACGCATTCAAGCAGGCCTTCGCCGACGGCGTGCTGATACGCACGACGGGCGACATCATCGCCCTGTCGCCGCCGCTGGTGCTGGAAAAACAGCATGTCGACGAGTTGTTTGGCAAGCTGGCGACGGTACTCAAAAATCTCGATTGAACTGCAAACTCAAACAAAACCCGGGGTCAGACCCCCTCATCCATTAGCGTCGACTTTTGCGTTAGCGGCATTGAGGGTCTGACCCCAGCCTCTGCCCTTGGGGTTAAAAAGGAACACCATGAACGATCTCGACACGATTACCCACTACATCAACGGCGCCAAAGTCGACACCCAAAGTGGCCGCTATGGCGACGTCTACAACCCCGCCCTGGGCGAACCCGTGGCCAGGGTAGCGCTGGGCACCGTGGAAGACGTCGGCGCGGCAGTGCAGGCGGCGGCCGCCGCCTTTCCCTCGTGGTCGGCCACGCCGCCATTGACGCGTGCGCGTGTCCTGTTCCGCTATCTGCAGCTGTGCCAGCAGCATACGGACGAATTTGCCGCCATGCTCACGCGCGAGCATGGCAAGACCTTTGCCGATGCGCAGGGCGAGGTGGCGCGCGGCATCGAGATGGTGGAGTTTGCCGTCGGTATTCCGCAACTGCTGAAAGGCGAATTCACGGACCAGATTTCGCGCGGCATCGACGCCTGGTCCATGCGCCAGGCACTCGGCGTGGTGGCCGGCATCACGCCATTCAACTTCCCCGTGATGGTGCCGATGTGGATGTTCCCCGTCGCTATCGCCTGCGGCAATACCTTCGTCTTGAAACCGTCGGAGCGCGATCCGTCGGCGTCCCTGCTGCACGCGAAACTGCTGAAAGAGGCGGGCTTGCCCGATGGCGTCTTCAACGTGGTACAGGGAGATAAAGTGACGGTCGACGCCCTGCTTGATCATCCTGTCGTGCAGGCGATCAGCTTTGTCGGCTCCACGCCAATCGCCGAATACATCTATGCGCGCGGCAGTGCCAGCGGCAAGCGCGTACAAGCCTTGGGCGGCGCGAAGAATCACATGGTGGTGATGCCCGACGCGGACATGGACATGACGGTCGATGCGCTGATCGGTGCGGCCTACGGTTCGGCGGGCGAGCGCTGCATGGCCATCTCCGTCGTGGTGGCCGTGGGCGACGCGGGCGACAAATTGATCGATGCACTGGCAACGCGCACGGCCGCACTGAAAGTGCGCGACGGCATGGAAGATGGTGCGGAAATGGGACCGGTCGTGTCCCTGGCCGCCAAGCAGCGCATCGAAAAACTCATCGCCTCGGGTGTGGAGCAGGGTGCGACTCTGGTCGTTGATGGCCGCAACCATGTGGTGCCGGGCCGCGAGAATGGCTTCTTTGTCGGCGGCACTTTATTTGACCACGTGACGCGCGACATGAGCATCTACAAGGAAGAAATTTTCGGCCCCGTGCTGTGCGTGCTGCGCTGTCCTGACGTGGTGCACGCGGTGGAACTGATCAACGCCAACGAGTATGGCAACGGCGTGGCCATCTATACGCGCGATGGCGGCGTGGCGCGCGAATTCGTGCGCCAGATCCAGGTCGGCATGGTGGGCGTCAACATCCCCTTGCCCGTGCCGATGGCCTTCAACAGTTTTGGCGGCTGGAAGCGCAGCATGTTCGGCGACCACCACGCCTATGGTCCCGAAGGCGTGCGTTTCTACACGCGCCACAAGGCCGTGATGCAGCGCTGGCCGAACACGGCAAGCGCTGGTGTGGAATTTGCTTTTCCCCAGATGAAGTAAGGGTTTCAAATCACAAGCCGGCCGCACATAACAAGAGGAATACGCGATGATCGAGTCTTTGAACTATTTGCCCCATCCCGCCCTGCCCAACGAGGAACTGGCGGGCCATTTCACGGACCTGGCGCCGCCGCTCACGGCGCGCCAGGCCGCCATCGAAAGCGCCCGCTGCCTGTATTGCTACGACGCGCCGTGCAGCCGCATCTGTCCGTCGGAAATCGACGTGGCCAGCTTCATCCGCAATATCCACGACAAGAACATCAACGGCGCCGCCGCCGGCATCCTGAAACAGAACATCCTGGGCGGCAGCTGCGCCAGGGTCTGTCCGACGGAAATCCTCTGCGAAGACGTCTGCGTGCGCAACCACGACGCGGAAGGCCAGCCCGTCAAGATCGGCCTCTTGCAGCGCTACGCCGTCGACCACATGCATTTTGCACAGCACCCTTTCAAGCGGGCGGCCGCCACGGGCAAGACCGTTGCCATTGTCGGCGCGGGCCCTGCCGGCCTGTCGTGTGCGCACCGCCTGGCCATGCTGGGCCACGACGTGGTGATCTTTGAAAAGGAAGACAAGGCAGGTGGCCTCAATGAATACGGCATCGCCAAGTACAAGCTGACGGACGATTTCGCGCAAAAGGAAATCGACTTCCTGCTGGACATCGGCGGCATCGAGATTCGATGTCGCCAGGCGCTGGGCGAGAACGTGCAGCTGCGCGACTTGCACGCGCAGTACGACGCCGTCTTCCTGGGACTGGGCCTGGGCGCCAGCCGCAAGCTGGGCTTGACGGGAGAGGATGCGCCGGGCTTGCTGGCCGCCGTCGATTACATCGCCGCGCTGCGCCAGGCGGACGACTTGGCCGCGCTGCCCGTGCCGAAGCGCGCGATTGTGATCGGCGCCGGCAATACGGCCATCGACATGGCCGTGCAGATCCAGCGCTTGGGCGCCGAGGAAGTCACGCTCGTCTACCGGCGCGGTTTCGACGCCATGACGGCCACCCACCATGAACAGGAAATCGCCAAGGCGAACCAGGTGCGCATGCTGACGTGGGCCCAGCCGCAGCAAGTGCTGCTCGACGCTGGCGGTAAGGTGGCCGGCATGCGTTTCGAAAAAACGGTCATGCAGGGCACGCGTCTGGCGGGAACGGGGGAAACGTTCGACGTGGCGGCCGACGCCATCTTCAAGGCCATCGGCCAGAGCCTCGACACGGAAGTGCTGCATGACCCGATGGCGTCGCTGCTGAAACGTGAAGGCGACAAGATCGCCGTCGATGGGGGCTTTCGCACGGTGCTGCCGGGGATCTATGCGGGCGGCGATTGCGTGGCGCCGGGGCAGGACTTGACGGTGCAAGCCGTCCAGCATGGCAAGCTGGCCGCACTGGCCATCCATTCCGATTTGTTCAATAAAGTGGAGGCTGCATAATGGCTGATCTCAGCATCGAATTTTGCGGCATCAAGGCGCCGAATCCCTTCTGGCTGGCGTCCGCACCGCCGACCGACAAGGCCTACAACGTGGTGCGCGCGTTCGAAGCAGGGTGGGGCGGCGTCGTGTGGAAAACCCTGGGCGAAGACCCGGCCGCCGTCAACGTCTCGTCGCGTTATTCCGCCCTGTACGGCAAGAACCGCGAAGTGGTCGGCTTCAACAATATCGAGCTGATCACCGACCGCTCGCTGGAGATCAACCTGCGCGAAATCACGCAGGTGAAGAAGGACTGGCCCGACCGTGCCATGATCGTCTCGCTGATGCTGCCTTGCGAAGAACACTACTGGGCCGACATCCTGCCCAAGGTCGAGGCGACGGGGGCGGACGGCATCGAACTCAATTTCGGCTGCCCACACGGCATGCCGGAGCGCGGCATGGGCGCGGCCGTGGGCCAGGTGCCCGAGTACGTGCAGATGGTCACCGCCTGGTGCAAAAAGCACAGCCGTTTGCCCGTCATCGTCAAGCTCACGCCCAATATCACGGACGTGCGCATGCCGGCGCGCGCGGCCAAGGCGGGCGGCGCGGATGCCGTCTCGCTGATCAACACCATCAACTCGATTACCTCGCTGGACCTGGACCGCATGGTGGCCCTGCCCATCGTGGGTGGCGCCAGCACGCACGGTGGCTATTGCGGCTCTGCGGTCAAACCGATCGCGCTGAACATGGTGGCGGAAATCGCCCGCGATCCGCAGACGCGCGGCTTGCCCATTTCCGGTATCGGCGGCATCGGCAACTGGCGCGACGCGGCCGAATTCATCGCCCTGGGCGCCGGCTGCGTGCAGGTGTGCACGGCCGCCATGCTGCATGGTTTCCGCATCGTCGAAGAGATGAAGGATGGCCTGTCGCGCTGGATGGATGAAAAGGGTTATGAACGCATCAGCGACTTTTCCGGCAAGGCCGTGGCCAACACGACGGACTGGAAATACCTGGACATGAATTACCAGGTCATCGCGCAGATCAACCAGGACGACTGCATCAAATGCGGCAAGTGCTACGTGGCTTGCGAAGACACGTCGCACCAGTCGATTGCGCAGCTGATCGACGCCGCCGGCACGCGCACCTATGAGGTGATCAAGGATGAATGCGTGGGCTGCAACCTGTGCGAAATCACCTGTCCGGTGCAGGGCTGCATCACGATGGTGCCGCAGACGACAGGCAAGCCATACATGAACTGGACGCAGGATCCGCGCAACCCTCGGGCATTGGCGGAGTCGGCATAGGGCACGGTTATTGCGTGCGTTTTATTTGTAAACAGCGGCCGGCCTTTGCGGTAAGCTAGATTGACTTAAAGGTCGCGCCGTTTCTATAAAACCGATCCCCTCCCAACCGATGGAGCATACCTGTGAACCACGACTATTCAGGCAACACGCAACTCTGGAATGAAGACCTGGCGCCCACCACGGCGGCGCAGCGCACCTGGCGCTGGTATCACTTTGCCGCGCTGTGGGTCGGCATGGTGATGTGCATTCCCGCCTACACCCTGTCGGCCAGTTTGATCGACAGCGGCATGTCCGGTTACCAGGCCGTGCTCACGGTATTTCTCGCCAACGCCATCGTGCTCCTGCCCATGCTGCTGATCGGCCATGCTGGCACCAAGTACGGCATCCCGTATGCCGTGCTGGCGCGCGCCTCGTTCGGCACCATGGGCGCGCGCTTGCCGGCCCTGATGCGCGCCATCGTCGCCTGCGGCTGGTACGGCATCCAGACCTGGTTCGGGGGGCAGATGATCTACACCCTGATGGGCGTGCTGGTGGGCCATGAACTGGGCGGCGAGAAGATCGCGGGCCTGGGCATCAACGGCAGCCAGTTGCTGTGCTTTTTGGCTTTCTGGGCCATCCAGTTCTATTACATCCTGCATGGCATGGAATCGATCCGCAAGCTGGAAACCTACACGGCGCCGCTGAAAATCCTCATCTGCTTCGTGCTGCTGTACTGGGTGCACAGCAAGGCCGGCGGCGTGGCCAGCCTGCTGGACCAGCCATCGCAGTTCATCCCCGGCGGCAAAAAGGCGGGCCAGTTCTGGAGCGTCTTCTGGCCATCGCTGACGGCCATGGTGGGCTTCTGGGCCACCTTGGCATTGAACATCCCCGACTTCACACGCTTCGCCAAGACGCAGCGCGACCAGGTGATCGGCCAGTCGATCGGCTTGCCCGTGCCCATGGGTCTCCTGGCCATGCTGGCCGTCATCGTCACGGCGGGTTCCGTTGTAATGTACGGCAAGGCCATCTGGGACCCTGTCGACCTGGCCAGCCGCATGACGGGCGCCGCCGTGCTGATCGCCCTGATCATTCTCCTGATCGATACGGTCAGCGTCAACCTGGCGGCCAATCTGGTGGGCCCGGCGTACGATTTTTCCTCGCTGGCGCCGAAGCAGATTTCGTACAAGATGGGCGGCTACATCACGGCCTTCATCGCCATCGTCATGATGCCGTGGAAGGTGCTCGAGTCGACGCAGGGCTATATCTTCACGTGGCTGATCGGCTACTCGGCCCTGCTGGGACCCATCGCCGGCATCCTCATCGTCGACTATTATTTTGTGCGCAAGACGCAGCTTGATGTGAAGCAGCTGTACCGCGACGACGGCGTCTACTCATATGGCAATGGCTGGAACATGGCGGCGCTGATCGCCTTTGTCATCGCCGTGCTGCCGAACATCCCGGGCTTTTTGAACGCGGCCTTTCCCACGGCGTTTCCCGACGTGGCCGAAGGCTTCAAAACCATTTACACCTACGCCTGGTTCGTGGGCGTGGCCATCGCCGCCGTCGTGTACGGCGTCATGATGAAGGGCAAGGCCGTGGCGCACGTGCAGCAGGCGCCGCAGTCGTAATCACTGAAGGAGACAAGATGACTACACTGATACGTGGCGGTACCGTCGTCAACGCCGACCGCGCGTTTCGCGCCGATGTGCTGATCGAGGGTGACATCATCGCCGCCGTCGGCGAGAACCTGGCGGTACCGGCAGGGGCTACCGTGATCGACGCGGGCGGCCTGTACGTGATGCCGGGCGGGATCGACACGCACACGCACATGAACTTGCCCTTCATGGGCACCGTAACGTCCGACGATTTTTTCACGGGCACGGCGGCGGGGCTGGCAGGCGGCACCACCACCATCATGGACTTCGTCATTCCCGCGCCGAAGCAATCCTTGATCGAGGCCTATCACCAATGGCGCGAGTGGTCGGCCAAGGCGGCCGGCGACTACACCTTCCACGTGGCGATCACATGGTGGAGCGAGCAGGTACATGCAGAGATGGGCACCCTCGTGCGCGAGCATGGCGTGAACAGCTTCAAGCATTTCATGGCCTATAAAAACGCCATCATGGCCGACGATGAAACCCTCGTGAAAAGCTTTACCCGTTCGCTGGAACTGGGGGCGCTGCCCACCGTGCATGCGGAAAACGGCGAGCTGGTTTTTCAGTTGCAGCAAGCGTTGCTGAAAAAGGGGATCACCGGACCGCAGGCGCATCCGCTGTCGCGCCCACCGGCCGTGGAAGCGGAGGCGGCCAACCGCGCCATCGCCATTGCCAACGTCCTCAATACCCCCGTGTACATCGTGCATGTCTCGTGCGCCGAGTCGCTCGACGCCATCACACGGGCGCGTGCCAACGGCCAGCGCGTGTATGGCGAGGCGCTGGCGGGCCACTTGGTGATCGACGACAGCGTCTACCAGAGCGATGATTTCGATTACGTGGCCGGCCACGTCATGAGCCCGCCATTCCGCGGCAAGCACCATCAATCGGCCCTGTGGCATGGTCTGCAAAGCGGCAACCTGCACACGACGGCCACCGACCACTGTACCTTCTGCGCCGAGCAGAAGGCGGCCGGCAAGGACGACTTCACGCGCATCCCGAACGGCTGCGGCGGCGTCGAGGAACGCATGGCCGTCGTGTGGGACGCTGGCGTCAATTCCGGCATGCTCACGCCTTCCGAATTCGTCAAGGTCAGTTCCAACAATGCGGCACAGATTTTCAATATGTATCCGCGCAAGGGTGTCATCGCCGCAGGCAGCGACGCCGACATCGTGCTGTGGGACCCGCAGGGCACGCGCACCATTTCCGCCGCCACGCAGTTCGCCAAGGGAGGCTTCAACGTCTTCGAAGGGCGCACCGTGCGCGGCATCCCCAGCACCACGATTGCCGCCGGCAAGGTGGTGTTTCACCAGGGTGAATTGATGGCCGTCGAAGGGGCGGGGCGCTATATCGAGCGTCCTGCCTTTTCCGCCACGGCCGCATAAGGAGTTGACGATGGATGCATTGCGTATCAATGGCGAACGATTGTGGGCGGCCCTGATGGAGCTGGCGCAGATCGGCGCGACAGCGAAGGGCGGCGTCAAGCGCCTGGCCCTGACGGACCTGGACAAGCAGGGACGCGACCTCGTGGTGGGCTGGGGGCGCGAAGCGGGCATGAGCATCACGATTGACCAGATCGGTAATGTCTTCATGCGCCGTGACGGCGTAGATAACACCTTGCCGCCCGTGATGACGGGCAGCCATATCGACACGCAACCGACTGGCGGCAAGTTCGATGGCAATTACGGCGTGCTGGCGGGACTGGAGGTGGTGCGCACCCTGAACGATCTGAAGATCAAGACGCAGGCGCCCATCGAAGTGGCCTTCTGGACCAACGAGGAAGGCTCGCGCTTCGTGCCCGTGATGATGGGTTCCGGCGTATTTTGCGGCGCCTTTTCGCTCGAAACGGCGTATGCAGCGAAAGACACGGAAGGCAAAACCGTGGGGGAGGAACTGGCGCGCATCGGATACAAGGGCGAGCAGGTGCCGGGCGACCATCCGATCGGCGCCTACTTTGAAACGCATATCGAGCAGGGCCCCGTGCTGGAAGATGCCGATAAAGTCATCGGCGTCGTGCCTGCCGTGATGGGCCTGTCGTGGTACGACTGTGTGGTGACGGGCATGGAAGCGCATGCGGGCCCCACGCCCATGGGACTGCGCAAGGATGCGCTGCAGGTGGCCACCACCATCATGCAGGAAGTGGTGGCGATTGCCAACCGCTACCCGCCGTATGGGCGCGGCACCGTGGGCATGGTGCAGGTCTTCCCGAACAGCCGCAACGTGATCCCCGGCGAGGTGAAATTCAGCATCGACCTGCGCAACGTGAACGACGAACTGCTCAACACCATGCATGGCGAGATCACGGCCTTCATCGATGCTACGCGCGACAGGACGGGTCTGGGCATTTCACTGGAAAGAGTGTCCTACTACCCGCCATGCCCGTTCCACCCCGACTGCGTGGGCGCCGTGCGCAACGCCACTGAAAAACTCGGCTACTCCGTGATGGACGTGGTCTCCGGCGCCGGCCACGACGCCATCTACGCGGCCCGGCTGGCTCCGGCCGGCATGATCTTTGTACCGTGCAAGGACGGCATCAGCCACAATGAAATCGAAGACGCCAAGCCCGAGCACCTGGAAGCGGGCTGCAACGTGCTGCTGCACGCGATGCTGGAGCGGGCCGTGGCGGTGTAGAAAAAATCGTCAGGCGTGCCGTTTATTTTGTTTCTTCAACATGATGAAGTCATGGCGGCGGTCACCAATGGCCCGCCAGCCTGACTTCCTGGCATCTGGCGGACATTCGGTTTTCGTCTACCGCACCGCGTCGAGCGTGGCGCACCCTGCGTCTTCTGTCACTTTTTCTGTTTTTGCAAGTGAGCACACCGTCGCGACACCAATCGGTGCGGGCGTATATATGGCAACGACCTTGATTGCGGCAACCTCTCACTTATCCGGAAATACAATTTCCGCCAGCTTTTAATATCAATTATTCCTTAACTTGACTTGCAGTTCATAATGTCAAGAAGTGATGCAAAATTGCCATTTTAAATACGATGTTTTTTTATTCCAGCTGTACGTCGTTTTCTGTTCCGGGTATGGTAAAGAAGATTTGTGACAAGCGTGTTACAATATGTGCAAAAAAATAATTAAACCGTTAGGCAGATGTCATGGCCTTCGGGTGTCTTTGTGCGCTGACAAAATGCCATTTTTAGTATTGCCTATCTATGAGTTCAATTTTCACATTGCAAGAAAAACCGATTTTTTCAACTTATTCTGAAAAAATCATATATGTGCGCTGTTTTTTATGGATGCTATTGCCTAGCTTAATATGGAGCTTTGCATTTGGCAGTATCTATATCTGCGTCGAGCCACTGTTTTTTCCTTATCTGGAAAAAAGTTTCAAGAGATGGGTTTCGTTTTTAATAAAATTTGTATGGATTTTTGTTTTTTTGGTTTCCATATTGTCAAGTTGGAATATTCGACCCAGTTCGTATGAGTTTTACTTGTTTGCTGTTTTGGGAAATTCCCCGGTGCCGATATTGTTAACCTGTTCCTTGTTTTTTTTACTAATGTTTTTTTTCCTGTATTCAGATGTTTATCGGAAAACTTCATTGGAATTCAGGCGTGTTGCTTTTTTTATTGGTTTTTCCCTTATATTATTCAAGGGGGTGCTGCTGGTGCTGGATGTTGGCGCAAGTGAGATTCGCAATAAAATTATCACGCCGTCACCTTTTGCCATTAAAACGCTGATCAGTGATGGTTTTTCAAAAAAAGAAAATTCTTTAGGGAAAACCAGCGAACCGACCTTTTTGAATCATGTGAAAGGTGAAAGTTCAATGCCTGCAAAAATGGTTTTGATGCTAGTGGAGTCGTGGGGGGAAAGCCATGGATCGTTGGTGGCGGTCGAAAAGAAGCTGAAGAGCCGCGGCGTGAAAGTGCTGAAGACAGGATTCACTGATTATCACGGCTCGACCATGCAGGGAGAGATTCGTGAGTTATGCTCTGAATATATTCAGTTTGATGCAAGTACTAATTTTTCAGCAATGGCTGATGGTTGTGCTCCGGCCTACATGAAAAATAAAGGGTATGAGGTTTTCGGAGTACATGGTTATCAAAAAATGTTTTATGCCCGCGATACCGTCTGGAAAAGCTTGGGTATCGACCATGCATATTTCCAACCTGAAATGAGCAAGCTGAAAACCTGTCCAGGACCATTCCTTGGTATCTGTGATGAAGATATGATTAATTTTGGAGTGGATTTGATACGGCAGCAAGACAGGGCTTTTTTGTACATGCTTTCGTTATCCAGCCATGAGCCCATTGCTTCTAGTATGCCGGAAGCATCAGTCCAATATTTCCAGGGTATTGAGACAATTGGTGATTCACAGCTGGTAGCACGTAGCGCGATTGGAATTTTGATCGATACATTGAGTACAAGTACTGAACTGGGCTGTACGGAAGCTTATGTGGTTGGTGACCATCAGCCACCATCTGCTGTAAATAGCGGGCAGCTCTCTGAAAATCAGGTTCCATATATACGAATGTCCTTTCACTGCGAGCCATAGCACGCTTCAGTTTGTGAAAAATAGCATAATGTGGTGGTTTGTAGCGGACCTGACTTCAGCTTGCTACAAACTTCTGCGTGGATCGAGGCAGGCACCGCAGAATTTCGTTGTTACTGCACAACATACACCATAATGCCGGCATGCACCCGGTTTGATTGTCTTCCACGCAACATCCGGACGTGCTGCCCGGCCTTTCCATCATTTTCTTTCCTGTTACATGCGTGTCTCCTGGAAGCCGCGCAAAAACGCCAGCAGCGCGCGCGCCGCGATGTCGGCGTCGTCCGCCGTCATGGTTTCCAGCGGGTTGTGGCTGATGCCGCCATTGCCGCAGCGGGTAAACAGCATGGCCACGTCGGTGATGGCGGCCATGGCCATGGCGTCGTGGCCGGCGCCCGACAGCAGCGCGTACGGTTCGATGCCGACCGATTCCACGGCTTGCGCCAGCTGCGCCATCAGCCACGGTGCGCACGGCGCCGCACGCGCCGACAGCAGCAGTTCCAGCTGGTAGTCGATCTGGCGCCGCGCGCAGATGGCGGCGATGCCATCGAGAATATCGTCGACGGCCGCCTGGCGCACGGCATCAACGGCTGCGCGGATATCGAGCGACAGGGTGCAGGCGCCGGCGATCACGTTGACGGAGCCGTTGGGCACGTGCAGCTGGCCCACGGTGCCCACCAGCGCTTCGCCCTGGCTGCAGCGTTGTTCCACCAGCAGGATGATTTCGGCGGCCGCGCTGGCCGCGTCCTTGCGCATGGTCATGGGCGTGGTGCCAGCGTGGCTGGCTACGCCGCCAAGATTGACCAGGTAGCGCGAACTGCCGGCAATCGCCGTCACGATCCCCAGCGGCAGGTCGCGCTCGAGCAGCACGGGACCCTGCTCGATATGCACTTCCACATAGCCGAGCACGCTGGCGGGATCGCGCGCGATGGCGCCGATGGCGCCCGCCTCGTGGCCGGCGGCGGCCAGCGCGTCGCGCATGCTCACGCCGTCCGCATCGACTTGCTCCAGCAGCGACACGTCGAACTGGCCCGTGACGGCCGTGCTGCCCAAAAACGTGCTCTTGAAGCGCACGCCTTCTTCTTCGGCGAAGCCGACGACCTCGAGATGGAACGGCAGTTTTTCGCCCCGTTCATGCAGGTGGCGCACGACGGCGATCGGCAGCACGATGCCCAGCCGGCCGTCGTACTTGCCGCCGTTGCGCACCGTGTCGTAGTGCGATCCCGTCATCAAGGTCTTCGCGCCGGGGATATCCGACAGATAGCGTCCGACCACATTGCCGACGGCGTCGATGTGCACCTGCATGCCCGCGTCCCGCATCCAGTCGGCCAGCTGCGCGGCCGTTTTCTGGTGCGCCGGCGTCAGGTAAGCGCAGGTCAGGTTGTAATCGCTGTCGCTCCAGCCGGCCAGGGTTTCCGCCTGCTGCATGATGGCCGGGCCGAAGTCCAGGCGCACGTCGAACAGCTCGTTCAGGCGCAGCTCGGCGATGCGCTTGATCTGCCGCAGCGATTCGGCCAGTTCGTCGGCGCGGCGATTTTTCAGGCGGCGCGCAAATGTGGCGATGATGTCCTGGCGCGTCAAGCCTTCGCCCGTCGGGCCCTTGACGGCCAGGATGAAGGGAAAGCCGAACTTGGCGTTGTAGTCGCTGTTGAGGCGCTGCAGGGTGGCGAATTCGTCGGCGCTGCACAGGTTCAGGCCGGACTTGGCCTGTTCGCGCGTCGATTCCGCCGTCAGCTGCCCGGCGATGGCGGCCTTGCCGGCCAGCTCCGGGTGGGCGCGGATCAGCCCCAGCTGCTCTTCGGGCGAGGCTTGCGCCAGCACGCGCTGCAGTTCCGTCTTGAGTGCCGTCAGGCTGGCAAACGGCCGGGCGGCGGCCGCGCGCTGGGCGATCCAGGGCGAATGTTCGTAGATGCCGTGCAGGTGCGCGATAAAATCGGCCTGGCTGCCGGCGTTCAGGTCTGAAAGGGTGGTCATGGTTTTCCGATCATGCAAGCGGTGATGATAGCGCCCCGTTCTGCGTCCATTATATGCGCGCGCTGATAGCGGCTATCGCTGCACCAGCGCCTTGGCGGCCGCACTGACCTGGTCGCGCAGCCATTTGTGCTCGGGCGCCTGGTGCACGCGCTGGTGCCACAGCTGGTAAAAGCGCATCGGCGGAAATTTCAGGGGCACAGTGTACGTTTTCAGCGGCAGGGTCTTTTCATAGAAGCGCATGAATTGCCGGCCCGTCGTGAGCACGAGGTCCGTCTGCGTCAGCATGTAGGGAATCAGGCCGAAATACGCCGATTCCACCACCACGTTGCGCTGCAGGTTTTGCCGTTCGAGGAAGGAATCGATGACGCCGTGGTAGCCGGGCATCATCTGCGACGGCGCCACGTGGGGCAGGCTCAGATAGTCGTCGAGGGTCATGGCGTCGCTGGCCGTGCGCCGCGCATAGGCGTTTTCCGCATGCATGGCGCAGATGATGGGGTCTTCGAACAGCTTCGAGATATGCAGGTGCGCGGGCGGCTCGTCCCAGTTGGCGATGACCAGGTCCAGGCCACCATCGGACAGCTGGCGGATATGGTCGATGCCCGGCCCCAGGCTATGCAGCACGACGCGGCTTTTCGGCGAGCCGCGCCGCAGCAGGGCCACCACGTTGGGCAGGAACTGGCTGTCCAGGTAGTCGGGTGCGGCGATATGGAAGGTGCGCGCCTCTTCCTGCGCCACGAACGGCGTCTTCTTGACGAACAGGCTTTCCGTCTGGTCGAGGATGCGCTTGGCCGGATTGAGCAGGCTTTCGCCATGCTGGGTCGGCACCATGCCGCGCGCGCCGCGCACGAGCAGCGGGTCGCCCGTCAATTCGCGCAGCTTGCGCAAGGAGGCGGAAATCGAGGGCTGCGGCTGATTGAGCTTCAATGCCACGCGCGAGACATTCTTTTCTACCAGCAGCAGGTAGAGGATGCGGATCAGGTGCAGGTCGAGGTGTTGCGGCAGGCTGGACATGTGGCGGCGGCTCAGTTGTATATCGATTTGAATATGTCAAATATACGATATTTTTCATGTGATGGGCGGTAAATCCGTTTATCTTGTGTAGATTGGCACGAATATTGGTTCGGTCTGACTAGAGGAAATTTATGGAAGTATTTGCCTACCTGATCCCGTACGGCCTTGAGTGGCTGAACCTGATCGTCCGCTGGCTGCACGTCATCACGGGCATCGCCTGGATCGGTGCTTCCTTTTATTTCGTCTGGCTCGACAACTCGATCCGCCCGCCCGCACCCGGCTCGGACCTGGCGAAAAAGGGCGTGTCGGGAGAATTGTGGGCCGTGCACGGCGGCGGCTTCTACAACCCGCAAAAATACCTGGTGGCGCCCGCCGAACTGCCGAAGGAGCTGCACTGGTTCAAGTGGGAAGCGTATTCCACGTGGCTGTCCGGTTTCGCGCTGCTGACCATCGCCTATTATTTCAATGCCCAGGCCATGATGATCGACAAGGCCGTGGCGGACATCTCCAGTGGCCAGGCTGTCGGCATCGGCATCGCCACCCTCGTCATCGGCTGGACCGTGTACGATTTGCTGTGCCGTTCCCCGCTGGCCAAACATGAACTGTGGTTCGGCGTGACGGTGTTTGCGCTGATCGTCGGCGCCGCCTACGTGCTCACGCATTTGCTCAGCGGGCGCGCCGCCTACATCCATGTGGGCGCCATGATCGGCACCATCATGGTGGCCAATGTGCTGATGCTGATCATCCCCGGCCAGCGCAAGATGGTCGAAGCCATGGCGGCCGGCAAACTGCCCGATCCCAAGCACGGCTTGAAGGCCAAGCAGCGCAGCGTACATAACAATTACTTTACCTTGCCCGTGCTGTTCATCATGATCAGCAACCACTACGCGATGACTTACCGGAACGACCACGCGTGGCTGGTGCTGGCGCTGATCATGGCGGCCGGCGTCTTCATCCGCCACTTCTTCAACCTGCGCCACAAGGGACGTGTCGAGTGGCGCTATCCGGCTCTCGGCGTTGTCCTGTTGCTGGCCGTGGCTGTGGCCATCGCACCCAAGGTACCCGTGGCCGTGGCGGCCGCGCCGGCGGTGGATCCGGCCGCGCAGTTCAAGGCCGTGCATGCCATCATCGCCCAGCGCTGCGCCACCTGCCATTCAGCCCAGCCCACGCAGCCCGGCTTCGCCACGGCGCCAGCCGGCATGATGCTCGATAATGAAACGGAAATACGCCAGCACGCGGCGCAAATCTACAAGCAGGCCATCGAGCTGAAAGCCATGCCGATCGGGAACCTGACGAATATGACGGAGGCCGAGCGCAGCGAGCTTGGCGTCTGGCTGCAACAGACCATGCAAGGAGCAAAATGACTACGCAAGCAGAAAAAATAACGGCCTGGATCGACGAACATTTCGACGAGGAAGTCTCTTTTTTACAAAAGGTGGTGCAGCAGCCGACGGATACGCCGCCCGGCAATAACGCGCCCCATGCGGACCTGGTGGCGCAGCTGCTGCAGGCGTATGGCTGGAACGCCGAAAAGCACGCCGTGCCGGCGGACCAGGTGGAAGCATATGGCATGCAGAGCATCACCAACCTGATCGTGCGCAGGCCGTATGCGGCGGGCGGTCCGACCGTGGCCCTGAATGCGCATGGCGACGTGGTGCCGCCCGGCGACAACTGGACGTATCCGCCGTATGGTGGCCAGATCGACGGCGGCTATATGTATGGCCGCGCGACGGCCGTGTCGAAAGGCGATTTCGCCACCTATGTGTTTGCCGCGCGCGCGCTCGAAGCCTTGGGTATTCCGCTCAAAGGCCAGCTGGAACTGCATTTTACGTACGACGAGGAATTCGGCGGTTTGCTGGGGCCGGGCTGGCTGCTGGAACAGCAGCTGACGAAACCCGATTTCGTCATCGCAGCCGGTTTCAGCTACGGCATCGTCACGGCGCACAATGCCTGCCTGCAGCTGGAAATCACCGTGCACGGCAAGTCGGGCCACGGGTCCATGCCGGAGACGGGGCACGACGCGCTGCAGGCGGCGAACAAGATCCTCAATGCGATCTATGGCCAGCTGCCGGAGCTGAAAAAGATCAAATCGAAAGTCGCCGGCATCGACTCGCCCACCATGCTCGTGGGCCGCATCGATGGCGGCACGAACACCAATGTGGTGCCGGGCAAGGTGGTCATGAAGATGGACCGCCGCATGATTCCCGAAGAAGACCCGGTGGCGGTGGAGGCGCAGGTGCGCGCGCTGATCGAGGACGCCGTGCGCGGCGAGCCTGGCATCCGCATCGAGATCCGCCGCCTGCTGCTGTCGCACGCGCTGCGGCCCTTGCCCGGTTCCGAGCAGCTGGTCGGCAGCCTGCAGAAAAACGCGCAAGCGATTCTGGGCGAGACGATTCCCGCCGTCGGCACGCCCCTGTATGCGGATGCGCGCCTGTATGGCGAGCGTGGCATTCCTGCCGTGCTGTATGGCGCCGGCCCGCGCACCGTGCCAGAGTCGAACGCGAAGAAGGCCGATGAACGTCTGGCGCTCGATGATTTGCGCAAGGCCAGCAAGATCGTCGCCCTGACTTTGCTCGACTTCCTGGGCGGGAAATAGAACGGGGGCTTTGGCTTACAATGGGGCGGACACTCAACCTGTGAAGAAGAGCTCCCATTGAATACCCGTTTTCTCGAAGCGTTTGTCTGGGCTGCGCGGCTGGGCAGCTTCCGCACGGCGGCCGACAAGCTGCACATCACGCAGGCGGCCATCTCGAACCGCATCGCTTCGCTGGAGCAGGACTTCGGCACGCGTCTGTTCGACCGCGATGCGCGTGAAATCCGCCTGACCTTTGCCGGGCGCAACCTGCTCGTGTACGCCGAGCGCATGCTGGAGCTGTGCCGCGACATGTATGCGGCCAATTCCTCGCCTGCGCTGATCACGGGCGAAGTGCGCATCGGCGTCATCGAAACCATCGTGCATACCTGGCTGATCCCGTTCCTGCAGCGCGTGCAGGAGCGCTATCCGGGTATCGAGATTCAACTGACGTCGGAATCGACGCGCCGCCTGCATGAACAGCTGCAGCAGGGCGAGCTCGATATCGCGCTGCAGACGGACATGCTGACGGGCGACCATATCCGCAGCACGGGCAGCGGCGCCATCGCCATGGGCTGGGCCGGCAGGGCCGCCGACTGGCCCGATACGGGCGTGCCGTTCACGGTGGCGCAACTGGCGCAGCATCCGATCATCACCATGAACCGCGGCTCGCAGCCGCATTCGGCCTTGAAGGCGCTGTGCCAGGACGAGGGTGTGCAACTGGGAAGGGTCCATTGCGTCAGCTCGATCTCCGCCATCGTGCGCCTGGTCAAAGCGGGCTTCGGCATCGCCGTGCTGCCGCTGGCGCCCCTGCGTGAGGAAATCGAGCAGGGCCACATCGCCCTGATTCCCTGCACCAGCAGCCTGGCGCCGCAGCGCATCGTCATCAGCTACAGCGAAGACATCACCACGGAAGCGATCCAGCTGGTGGCCATGCTGGCATGCGAGGAGGCGGCACGGTTTACCCTTGGTCTGGGCGAGGAGTACGGTGCGGGCTGACGTGGCTTAGCKCGGATTAGCGCCCAAGCGCGTAATCCGACAACATTGTTGGCCCCACCCACAAGAAAAACTTATCAGTCGCGTTCAGAATAACCCGTTTGCCAAGTGATGGCGTGCCACCTATTCTGGATTGGCATACCACCCATAACGCAGAACGGAACCATCATGACGACGTCCCCCACCTTGCCAGGCATCCTGTTTGTCTGGACCAGCGCCGACCCGGAGCACGAACGCGATTTCAACCGCTGGTACGACCGCGAACACGTGGAAGAGCGCGTGCGCATTCCCGGCTTCGTCAGCGGCACGCGCTACCAGAGCGTGCGCGGCCCGCGCAAATACCTGGGCCTGTATCGCACCGTGTCGCTGGGCGCCTTCCAGACGCCCGACTACTTCAAGGCCTTCGGTCACCAGACGCCATGGTCGCTGACGAACTTGCAGCGCATGGTCGACCCGATGCGCCGTGTATGTGCCATCGAGGCGGAAACGGGCATGGGCACGGGCGCCTGGCTGGCCGTGCTGCGTCTGGGCGCGCCAGCCATCGGCCAGGACGCGCAAGCCGTGGACGCCATGGCCACGCTGGGAACGAAGCTGCTGCAGATCGACGGCGTGATTGCCACGCGTCTGCTGACACCGGACGCGAATCTGTCCGGCCCTTTGCCGGCGGAACGGACGGAGGGCCGCGTGCTCGACCCGATTTTCCTGATCGATGCGTCGTCCGAAAGCGCCGCCATGGCGGCCGCCAATGCCGCCAGCGCGGCGCTGGGACTCGATGCGGAACAGGCGGCCATCCTGCAACTGTCCTGGCAATTGCGCGAGGCGGACCTGCACGCGGCCTGACACGGCCGCGCGCATCTTGCCGGCACCGATAACACGAGACACGGGCCACGGCGCAGGGCAAAGCATCCTGCGCCGGGCCTGCAATAAAACTGACGAGAGAGGTAGGCTATGACCACATATACGAACGCTGCGCATCCGGCAGCCCAGGCACCGGGCGAGAAGGCCACGACGGCCAAGACGGGCCGCCTGGCCACGGCCAGCATGGTCGGCACGACCCTGGAATGGTATGACTTCACCGTCTACAACACCATGGCCGCGCTGATCTTCAACCACCTGTTCTTTCCTTCGTTCGATCCGCTGACGGGCACCATCCTGGCCTTTTCCACATATGCGGTCGGCTACATCTCGCGCCCCATCGGCGGCGTGATCTTCGGCCATCTGGGCGACAAGCTGGGACGGCGCTGGGTGCTGGTCGTGACCCTGATGCTGATGGGCGTGACGACGGGCTTGATGGGCCTCTTGCCGACGTATGCGACGGCCGGCATCTGGAGCCCCATCCTGCTGGTGGCGCTGCGTTTCGTGCAAGGCATTGCGCTCGGTGGCGAATGGGCGGGCGCCGTCCTGATCTCCGTCGAACACGGGGCGCCGGACAAGCGGGGACGCAACGCCTCGTGGACGCAGGTGGGACCATCGTTCGGCACCTTGCTGGCGACCGGCTGCATCGGCTTGATCACGTACCTGCTGCCGCATGAAGCATTCATGGATTGGGGCTGGCGCATGCCGTTCATCGCCAGCCTGCTGCTGGTGGCGTTCGGCATGTGGATACGCAGCGGCATCGAGGAAACCCCGCTGTTCAAGGAACTCGACCAGCAGGATGCGAAGGCGGAAGCGCCGATCGGCGACGTGCTGCGCGTGTACTGGCGCCGTTTGCTGATCGCCGGCGGCGTGCGCATCGGCTCGGACGTGCTGTATGCGCTGGTGGTGGTGTTCACCCTGACGTACGTGACGACGGTGCTGCACCTGTCGTCGACCCTGGCGCTGACGGCCATCATGGTCGGCACGGCGTGCAATGCGCTGGCGGTGCCCGTGTTTGGCGCGCTGTCGGACAAGATTGGCCGCCGCCCCGTGTATGCGCTGGGCGCCATCCTGGGCTTCGTGTGGGCGTTTGCCTTCTTTACCTTGTTAGACACGGCCAGCCCGGCCGCCATCGTCACGGCCGTCGTCGTGGGCCTGGTCATCCACGCCATCATGTACGGCCCGCAAGCGGCATTCGTCATCGAACAGTTCCCCACCAAGGTGCGCTACGCGGGTTCCTCGCTGGCCTACACCCTGGCCGGCGTCATCGGCGGCGGTTTCGCGCCGCTCGTCATCGCCAGCCTGTACCGCTCATATAACAGCACCGTGGCCGTCTCGCTGTACGTGGCGGCGGCCTTGCTGATCACCGGCGCCGCCGTCTTTGCGGCGCGCGAAACGGGCCGCGGCCCTCTGGAGGAATAACATCATGACGACATTGCGTTTTCAACTGGCTGGCTACGGCCCCGTCACCTTCGACATCGATCACCTGATCATCGCCGGCTGGACGGGCCGCGACATGGCGATGGTGGAACTCCATATCGCCGAACTGGAAGCCATCGGCGTGGCGCGCCCGAAAAGCGTGCCGACGTTTTACAGGGTTTCGGCGGCATTGCTCTCGAGCGACGCCGCGATCGAAGTGCCGGGCGGCGATTCGTCCGGCGAAGCGGAATTCGTGCTGTTTTCCACGGAATACGGCCTGCTGGTGGGCATCGGTTCCGATCATACGGACCGCAAGGTGGAAAGCTATGGCGTGACGGTATCGAAGCAGATGTGCGGCAAGCCCGTGGGCGATACTCTGTGGCGCTATGCCGACGTGGCCGGCCACTGGGACCAGTTGCAGATGCGCTCCTGGCGCGAGCGTGCCGGCGTGCCGGCCCTGTACCAGGATGGCCCCGTGACGCGCATGCTGTCGCCGGAAGACCTGATTCAGCGCTACACGGGGCAGGCCAGCCTGCCCGTGGGCAGCGCCATGTTTTGCGGCACGCAACCGATCATCGGCGAGATGGGCCATGGCGACGCTTTCGAGCTGGAGCTGTATGATCCAGCCTTGCAGCGCCGCCTGCAGCACCGCTATGCCGTGCAAACCCTGCCCGTGGAAGGATAAAGCAATGACCAAGACCATCCGAGAACTGGCGGCCGACCTGGCCGCCGGCAGCATCACCAGCGTGGCGCTGACACAGCAGATGCTGGCGCGCGCCGAAGCGCACCGGGCGCAGGGCGGCCATGCCTATGTCAGCCTCGATGGCGAACAGGCGCTGATGGAGGCGCGGGCCAGCGATGCGGCGCGCGCCGCCGGCATCGTTGCCTCGCCGCTGGCCGGCGTGCCCATCTCGATCAAGGACCTGTTCGACGTCAGGGGGCAAACCAGCAGCGCCGCCTCGCTGGCGCTGGCCGGCGCGCCGCCTGCCGTGGCCGATGCGGGTGCCGTGGCGCGCCTGCGCGCGGCCGGCGCCGTTCTGCTTGGGCGCACCAACATGAGCGAATTCGCGTTTTCCGGCCTGGGCTTGAATCCCCATTACGGCACGCCGCGCAATCCGCTGGACCGCGAAAGAGTGGCGGGCGGTTCCACCTCGGGCGGCGCCGTGACGGTGGCGCTGGACATGGCGGCCGGCGCGCTGGGCACCGATACGGGCGGCTCGATCCGCATCCCGTCCGCCTTTTGCGGCTTGACCGGTTTCAAGCCGACGGCCGCTTCCGTGCCGCTGGCCGGCACGGTACCCTTGTCGCGTTCCCTCGATTCGGTCGGCCCCATCGCCCATAGCGTCGACTGCTGCGCCATTCTGTACGCGGCGCTGTCGGGCCATGACATCGGCGCGCAGGCGCCAGCATTGAAAGGCTTGCGCTTCGGTTTTACCCTTGATTACGTCGGTACGCACGTGGAGCCGCAGGTGCAGCAGGCTTTCGATACGGCGCTGGACCAGCTGCGGCAAGCGGGCGCCCTGGTGGAGCAATTCGATTTCCCCGAATTGCTGGAGCTGCCGGGTATCAATGGCGGTGGCGGCTTGGTGGCGGCGGAAGCCTGGCGCTGGCACAGGGAGCTGCTGGAAGAGAAGGGCGCGCAGTACGACCAGCGCGTGGCGGCGCGCATCCGCCGCGGCCAGCACCAGGGTGCAGCAGACTACATCGATTTGCTCGATGCGCGTGCGCGCCTGATCGCCACCGCGGAGCAGCGCCTGGCGCCATTCGACGCCTGGCTGATGCCCAGCGTAGCCATCGTCGCGCCGCAGGTCGCGCCATTGGAATCGGATGACGCCACCTTCTTTGCCACGAATGGCCTCGTGCTGCGCAACGCCAGTGTGATCAACTTCCTCGACGGCTGCGCGCTGTCCCTGCCATGCCATGCGGAAGGCGAGCTGCCCGTGGGGCTGGGCATTTGCGGCCTGGCCGGCGCGGACGGTCAAGTTCTGCAAATCGGTCGCGCCGTGGAGGCGCTGTTGCGCGGGAGTAAAAAAGAATAGTGCCGTAGTGCAGGAAAATGCCAACTCTGTCATGATGGCTGGCATTAACATGGGAAAGTCGCGCTTCGGGCGCCGGCAAACTTCATACTGTGCACCGATACGACCTGATTAGCTGTCATGACTGCGGCGTGCTGTACCGCAAACGTCCGCTGCGTCCCCGCGAAAAGGCGCGCTGCATCCGTTGCCGCTCGGTGCTGTACCGGGGCGCCCATGCGCGCGGCGCATCGGCCGAATTGACCAAGGTGGTGGCGCTGACCCTGGGCGCCGCCTTCGTCTTCCTGATCGCCCAGTTTTTCCCCATCGTCGAACTCGACGTCAATGGCCTGACGTCCAGCGCCACCTTGCTCGGTTCCATCCGCGTGCTGTGGTACGAGCAGATGCACATCGTGGCGACGATGGTCTTCCTGTTTACCATCCTCTTTCCCGCCATCGAGCTCGGTTCCCTGCTGTATGTGGCCCTGGGCTTGCGCGGCGGCGTCAAGGTGCCCGGCTTTAACCGCGTGCTGCGCGCCGTGCAGACGGCGCGCGAATGGGGCATGACGGAGGTGCTGATGATCGGCATCCTGATCACCGTCGTCAAGATGACCAGCCTGGCCACGGTGCTGCCGCAACCGGGGCTGTTCGCGTTTGGCGCGCTGACCCTGATGCTGGCCATCGTCGTCTCGTTCGACCCCAAGGCCCTGTGGAACCTGGGCGACGACCTGACCCGCCAGGCGCTGCCCGGCATCCGCTACAAGGCTTTCGCTCCGGGCGAGAAGGTGCTACCTTGCCATGCCTGCGGCCTGGTGGCGCCGCCCTTGGGCAAGGGCAAACACCTGGCGTGCGTGCGCTGCGGCACGGCCCTGCACGTGCGCAAACCGGACAGCATCAATCGCACCTGGGCCTTGCTGATCGCCGCCATGATCCTCTACATTCCCGCCAACCTGCTGCCCGTGATGGTGACGCAATCGCTGTTCGGCGCGCAGGACGACACCATCATGAGCGGCGTCGTGCTGTTCTGGACCAGCGGCTCGAAGGGCCTGGCCATCATCATTTTCATCGCCAGCGTGGTCGTGCCGATGCTGAAACTGGGCGTGCTGGCGCTGCTGGCGTTCACGGCGCAACGGCGTTCGCGCTGGCGGCCGCGCCAGCGCACCATTTTGTACCGCATGGTCGAATTCATCGGCCGCTGGTCCATGCTCGACATCTTTGTCGTCACCCTGACGGTGGCGCTGGTGCGCTTCAAGTCGCTGGCCGTGATCACGGCCGGACCCGGCGCGCTGGCCTTTGGCGCCGTGGTGGTGCTGACCATGCTGGCGGCGATGCAGTTCGACCCGCGCCTGATCTGGGACCCCGTGGACGACAAGGCGGCCGAGGATGAAAAACGCAGCAGCGCGGCAAATACCGGAAACAATACAGTGATTGGAGAACAGCATGGCTGACAAAGAAACGGGCGACCTTGCCGAAACCGGCGCACGGCCTTTGCCCGAACCCGATGTGGACCCGGCCAGCCGCTGGCTGCCGTCGCTGGTGTGGCTCATTCCGCTGCTGGCCGCGCTGATCGGTGCCGGCCTGGCCGCCAAGTCCATCCTCGACCAGGGACCCACGGTGACGGTCAGCTTCAAGAGCGCCGAAGGCCTGGAGCCGGGCAAGACCAAGGTCAAATACAAGGATGTCGATATCGGCCAGGTGCGCGCCATCACCCTGGGCGACGACTTGAGCAAGGTGCTGGTGACGATCGACATGAGCAAGGAAGCGCGCCGCTTCGCCACCGCCGATTCGCGCTTCTGGGTGGTGCGCCCGCAGATCGGCGCCAGCGGCGTGACGGGCCTGGGCACCTTGCTGTCGGGCGCCTACATCGGCGTCGACACGGGCAAGTCGGAAGCCAAAAAGGAGAATTTCGTTGGCATGGAGAGCCCGCCCGCCGTGGCCGGTGACCAGAAGGGCAAGCTGTACACGCTGCATGCGGACAGCCTCGGCTCCGTCGACGTGGGCTCGCCCCTGTTCTTCCACCGCCTGCGCGTGGGCAAGGTGGTCAGCTTCGCGCTGGACAAGGATGGCAACGGCATCACCATGTCGGTTTTCGTGAACGCGCCGTACGACCAGTTTGTCGGCAAGGATGCGCGCTGGTGGCATGCCAGCGGCGTTGACGTGCGCCTCGATTCGAACGGCTTCAAACTGAATACGCAATCGCTGGCCGCCATGCTGGTGGGCGGCATCGCCTTCGAGGCGGAAAACGGCCGCAAGCCCGTCGAACCGGCGCCGGCCGGCACCAACTATCGCCTGGCGGCCGACGAGGCCAGCGCCATGCGCGAGCCCGATGGCGAGGCGATCACCACCGTGTTCTATTTCGACCAGTCCCTGCGCGGCTTGCAGCCCGGCGCCACGGTGGACTTCCGCGGCATCGTGCTGGGCGAAGTGCGTTCGGTGGGCATCGAGTTCGATCCCGTGAAGAAGAACTTCCGCATGCCCGTCACCGTCAACCTGTACCCGGCCCGCCTGGGCATGCGCTTCAAGGCCGCCGTCGACGATGAGGAAGGCTCGGCCGGCCACCAGCTGCTCGAACGCATGGTCAGCCGTGGCTTGCGCGCCCAGCTACGCACGGGCAACCTGCTGACCAGCCAGCTGTACATCGCGCTCGACTTCTTCCCGAAAGCGCCGAAGGTGGCGCTCGATCCGAACAGGTACCCGCTGGAAGTGCCGACCGTACCGAATACCCTCGATGAATTGCAGACGCAGATCGCCAGCATCGCCCGCAAGCTCGATCAGGTGCCGTACGCGGAGATCGGCAATAACCTGAACGCCACCATCAAGCAGGCCAATACCCTGTTCAAGCAGCTCGATGGCCAGGTGGTGCCGGAAATGCGCGACACCCTGACGGCGGCGAAACAGACCTTCGGCTCGGCCGAACAGGTGCTGCAAAAGGATTCGCCGCTGCAGTCGGACGTGCGCCAGGCCTTGCAGCAGCTGACGCAAACCCTGCAGTCGCTGAACGCGCTGTCGGATTACCTGGAACGTCACCCCGAGTCCCTGATCCGCGGTAAAAAAGGAGATGAAAAAAAATGATGAAACCGATTTTTTCCGCACTGCTGGCGGCCAGCCTGCTGGGCGCCTGCTCCACGCCCCAGCCCGAACATTTCTATACGCTGAGCGGCGGCGCCGACGCGCAGCCGGCCAAGCCCGTCAAATACTATGTCGAGGTGCTGGCCGTCAGCGTGCCGCAACAGGTGAGCCGCAACCAGTTTGTCGTGACGGCGCCGTCGGGCCGCATCGAATTGCTGGAGCAGCAGCGCTGGGCGGGGCCGCTGGCCGGCGAGATCGGCCAGGCCCTGTCCACGGCCGTGACGAACGACCTGGGCGCCATCGATGTGTTCCGCACGCCATACCCGGACAAGCTGCCCGTGTACCGGATCAGCACCAATGTGCAGCGTTTCGAGTCCGTGATGGGGCAGTACGCGCTGATCGATGCCGTGTGGAGCGTGCGCCAGCTGGCCAGCAACAAGGTGGTCACGTGCCGCACGATCGCCAATGAAAAAGTGGGCGCCGGCTACGATGAACTGGTGCTCGGCCACCGCCGCGCCGTGAACCGCATCGCTGCCGATACGGCAAGCGTGGTGCGTGCTTTTGACAGCGGCAACGCCGCCTGCCCGGCCGCCTGAGACGCTTTCCGCTACCCAGTCCCGGCGGCCGCTGGTAAAATGCGGCCATGGGAATGACCTTGTTCACGCGCCGCTTTGCCGCCTGGATCGCCTGTTTCGCGATCCTGCTGGCGGCGCTCGCGCCATCGATTTCCCAGGCTGTCGCCAACGCCAAGCAGGAATCCGGCTCCGGCTGGGCGGAAATTTGCTCGGTGGCCGGCATCCGTTTTGTCCAGCTTGGCCAGGCCGGTGGCGGCGCCGCCGATGAAAAATCCGGCGGCAAGGCCATGCAGATGGAGCATTGCGCCTTCTGTTCCACGCATGCGGGTTCCGTCGGCCTGCCGCCGACCAGCCCCGTGTTGCCGCTGCTTGTGGCCAGCGGCACGGCCATTTTCCCGTCCCTGTACTACCAGTCACCCGCACCGCTGTTCATCTGGTCCACGGCGCAGTCGCGCGCGCCGCCCGTTCTCGCCTGAGTTTTTGCATTTTCAATGCTGGCGCTGTCCACCTTGCGGTGTGACGCGCCGCATCCGCACACTTAGACGAGAATCACATGAACAAGAAACTGTTGGTGCTGGCCGCTGCCATCACCGTGGCTTACCCGTGCGCGCAGGCGCAGCAACCTGACCAAACCGACCACGCCATCGACACCGTCGTCGTTTCCGGCTCGCGCGCGCAATCGTGGCTGTCCGAGACGCCGCAAGCGATCGGCGTCGTCAATGCCAAAACCCTGGAACGCGACAAGCCCAAGACCATGGGCGATATCCTCAACCGCATCGCCGGCGTGTACTGGAATGACCTGGGCAACGAGCAGCACAGCATGAGCATCCGCCAGCCCATCGGCACGAATGCCGTCTACCAGTACCTGGAAGACGGCATTCCCATCCGTCCGCTGGGCGTCTTCAACCACAATTCTCTCAACGAGATGAACATGGCGGGCGCCGGCGGCGTGGAAGTGGTGAAGGGCGCTGCCTCCTCGCTGTATGGCAGCAATGCCGTCGGCGGCGCCGTCAATTTCCTCACGGCCGGCGCCAGCGCGACACCGACGGCAAGCGTGGGCCTGCGACGCGATAACGTGGGCGGTTACACGCGCTACGACACGGCCGCCAGCGATACCTGGGGCCCGCTGGGACTGCGCTTTTCCCATTACAGTTCGCGCCGCTCGCGCGACAACTGGCAAGAGTACAGCTATGGCGACAAGGATTCGTTCTCGCTGCGCGCCGACTATGCGCTCAGCCCCACGTCGCAGCTGCGCGCCACCATCGTCCACACGGATCTCGATGCGGCCATGACGGGCAGCCTGTTCGAGAACGACTACCGCCGCAATCCCGGCAAGAGTCTGAACACGTTCACCTACCGCAAGGACAGGAGCACGCGCATGAATCTGGCGTGGGAAGGGCAGACGACGTCCAATGGCACGAGCACCGTCACCGTGTTTACGCGCAAGAACGACCATGGACAGCTTCCCGCGTATTCCATCGGCAGCTGCGCGGGCATGCTGTGCAAGGGCGTCATCAACAACAACCACGTCGATTCACTGGGGCTGGACGTGAAGCACCAGCAGGAATTCGCCTGGCTGCGTTCGCGCCTGATCGCCGGCGTGTATGTCGACAAGAGCGACAATCCCTTTGTCAGCGATAACCTGTCCATCGTGCGCGATGCGGCCACGGGCCGCTACCTGCGCTATACCCTGGCCAATGCCAGCAATCCGCAGGGCGTGCGCGACTACCGGACGGACATCCTCAACACGGCCGTCTTCGCGCAATGGGAGTTCTCTCCGCTGCCTGGCACGCGCGTGGTGCTGGGCGGCCGCTCGGACGCCATCCGCTACGATTACCACAACCAGCTGGCGCCCGGCGGCAGCGTCCATTACGGCGCGCCCGACGAATCGCGCAGCTTTTCGCATGTGAGCCCGAAGCTGGGCGCCACCTACGCCATCGGCCATGCGGGCAGCGCATATGCAAACGTCAGCCAGGGCTTTACGCCGCCCGAAGTGAGCCAGCTGTATGGCAAGACGGGCATCGCCGACCTGCAGCCGTCCGTCTACAACAACTATGAGCTGGGCTTGCGCTGGGCTTTCCTGCAAGGACGGCTGAAACTCGATACGGCCCTGTACCGGCTTGACGGGCGCGACACCATCGTCAGCTATACCGTGTCGCCGGGCAACAGCGAAAACCGCAATGCGGGGCGCACGCGCGGCGAAGGGCTAGAACTGGGCCTGAACTACGACAGCGGCCCGTTCGACGCGCGCTTCGCCACGGCCATCGCGCGCCACCGCTACCTGCGCTACCAGGTGTCCTCCGTTCTTGATTACAGCGGCCGCACCATGCCGCAGGCGCCGCGCGACATCACGTCGTTCGAGGTCGGCTACAAGCCCGTGGCTGGCGCGCGTATCGCGCTCGAAGCCGTGCACCAGGGCCGCTACTGGATGAACAACGCCAACACGGTGGAGTACAAGGGCCATGCACTGCTGAATGCGCGCGCCAGCTATCAGCTCGCGCGCGGACTGGAAGCGTGGGCGCAGGTGCGCAACCTCGCCGACAAGCGCTACGCCGATTCGGCCAGCAGCAGTTACGCGGGCACGGGCAGCTACGTAGCCAATACGCAGAACCAGTACACGCCCGGTGCGCCGCGCAGCGTGATGCTGGGCCTGTCCTATACCTATAACGGACTGTGAGGACGGCCATGGACGATTTCACCTTTCTCATCGCGCGCCGCAAAAGCCTGTACTGGCGCATCCACTTCTGGGCCGCGCTGATCGCCTCTCCCTTCGCGCTGGTGGCCACCCTGACGGGCATCCTGTACGTGTTCACGCCGCAGATCGAGGCAAGGCTGTACCAGCAACTCGATCATGTGGCGCCGCAAGCGTCCATGCTGCCGCTGGACGCGGCCGTGGCGGCAGCGGAGCGGGCCGCGCCGCGTGGCTGGACGGTGCAGCACGTGGTGCCGCCGTTTCAGCAGGACGATGCGGTGCAGGTGGCGTTCGCACCGCCCGGTGGCGCGCACGATGAACATGCGGGCCATGGGATGTCGCTGCCGGCCAAGCCGAAGTTCGGCCTGCCCGCGCAAGCCATCATCGTCTACGTGAACCCTTACGATGCGCGCGTGCTGGGCAGCCTGGCCAGCAGCGAGCGCTTCGGCAACTGGGCCAAGAAACTGCATTCGCGCCTGCTGCAAAACGATGGCTGGCGCTGGATGATCGAGCTGGCCGCCAGCTGGCTGATGGTGATGCTGGTGACGGGCGTGGTGCTGTGGTGGCCGCGCGGCGCGCAATCGGGCTTGCCGAAGCGGGGCGCGCAGGGCCGCAATGGCTGGCGCCAGTGGCATGCGTTTCTCGGCGTGGCGCTCGGTATCGTCAGCGTCGTGATCCTGACGACGGGGCTGACGTGGAGCCAGCAGGCGGGCGCGCGCATCCGCGCGCTGCGCGACGTCAGCGGCCAGGCGCCGCCGCCCGTGCCGCGCGGCCTGCATTCGCGCGAGGAGGGCGCGCCGCTCGACTGGCAGGATGCGTGGCAGGTGGCGCGCAGCCATGCGCCCGCCATCGCCGTGCAGCTGACGGCGCCGGCCAGCCAGGACGATGTGTGGCGCGCCACCATGGCCGACCGCAGCCAGCCCACCTTGCGCTTCGACCTGCAATTCGACGCCTACAGCGGCAAGCCTTTGTACTATGCGGGGTGGGAAGCGCAGACGGCGTTCGGCAAGGCCACGGCCATCGGCATTCCGTTCCACCGCGGCGAATTCGGCTGGTGGAACCAGGCCTTGCTGCTGCTCTTTGGCGCCAGCGTGCTGTTCTCGCTGATATCGGGCTGGGTGATGTTTTTCAAGCGGCGCTTGCCAGGCTCGCTGGGCTTGCCCAAGCTGCTGCCGGGAGCCTGGAGCTCGCCTTCCTCGCTGGCCTGGCTGGCGGCGGCCGCCATGTGCGCGCTGATGCCGCTGCTGCTCGTTTCCGGCGGCATGTTGCTGCTGCTGGAGCTGGTCCTGGCGACGGGCTGCGCGCGTATGGGCTGCATGCGACTGCGCCAGAATGAAAGGCGCGGCCAGGCTCGTTGCCACAGGCCGCACCTTTGCAATGGCTGAACATGATATTCATCGATTTCCCCGCCTTGTCCGCGCTGGCCATCGCTTCTGCCACGATTACCAAAAAATGCAGCTGTTGCGCCGTCCCGCTCGACGCCTGGCAGCGCCTGCCTACCTCGCTGGAGCTGGACCGCTTTGAAGAAGTCGGCACCCTGCGCGAAGACCCGTACGAGGAACCGACGTTTGCCGAGTACCACCCGCACGGCACGCGCTACGACAGCATCGATGCGCCCATCGCACCGCGCTACTATCCGGCCAACCTGAGCCAGGTGGCCCGCTGCCTGAACTGCGGCCGCCACTACCTGCGCTACAACGAGGCGGGCGGCTATTTCACGGAACTGCGCATCCGCGCGCTGCGCCCGGAATTGTTGGCCGACGCCGCGTAGTCATCGCTACAGGCTTTCCTTGACGTGCGCGATGCCGTGTTCATCGTAGATCGAGTACACGGCGGCGAGAATGTTTTCCAACTCGGGCGAGCGGTCCCTATGCCGCATGCTGAATAAGATGGGCGAGAACGCATGCTTGTCGTCCAGCTTGCGGTACACGACGTTCCGGTGATGCATGGCTTGCACGCTTTCCGGCACGATGGAAATGCCCTGGCCGGCCGCCACCAGTCCCATGGAAATCTGCAGCTCGCGCACTTCCGTGACGGGACCCGGTGTGACATTGCCTTCGCTGAACATGGCCAGCACCTGGTCGGCAAAGCTGGGGCGGGGCGCTTTCGGATACACGAGCAGGGTTTCGTGGATCAGGTCAGTCAGGCGCAATCCGCCTTCGCCCTTGGCCAAGCGGTGGCCGGGCGGCAGGGCCACCACCAGCCGCTCCTCGCGCAGCAGAATGCGGCGGATGCTGGGGTCTTCGCTTTTCAAACGCCCGAAACCCACGTCGATGCGGCCTTCCTTCAGGGCCTTGAGCTGCTGCACCGTCGTCATTTCATGCAGGGTCACGTCGACCTCGGGATGGCGCTCGCAAAAACGGTGCACGATGTCGGGCAATTCTCCATACAGGGTCGAGGCGACGAAGCCGATCGACAGCGTGCGTTCCAGCTTGCCCACGCGCTGCGTCATCGCCTGCAGGTCGCGCACCTGGTCGAGCAGGGGCCGCGCATGGGCGAGGAAAAACTCGCCCGCTTCCGTCAGCCGCAGCGGCCGCGACCCTTTTTCGATCAGCGCCACGCCCAAGGTTTCTTCCAGCTGCTGCATCTGCCGGCTCAACGGCGGCTGCGCGATGTGCAGGCGCGCGGCGGCCCGCGTGAAGTTCCTTTCCTCTGCGACCGCAACGAAGTAGCGCAAGTGCCGTAATTCCATCTTCATACCTTTCAGGTATAGGTTTGATACCAACTCGGTGTTGGACGTGGGGATATTTGGGGAATATCGTGTCACCACTCCACAGAATTATACGGAATAAATATGATTCAAAATATCGAGACCTACCTGGTCGATGTGCCTACCATCCGCCCGCACCGCATGTCGGTCGCCACCATGAATACGCAAACCCTGGTGCTGGTGCGGCTGCGCTGCGCCGACGGCATCACGGGCTGGGGCGAAGCGACCACCATCGGCGGCCTGGGCTACGGTGGCGAAAGCCCGGAAAGCATCAAGACGAATATCGATACCTACATCGCGCCGCTTCTGGTCGGTATGGAAGCGAGCGAGGTGGCCAAGGCCATGGCCAGGGTGCGCAAGGTCATCCAGGGCAACCGCTTCGCCAAGTGCGCGATCGAGACGGCCCTGCTGGACGCTCAGGCGCGCCGCCTGAACGTGCCGCTGTCGGAATTGCTGGGCGGCCGCGTGCGCGATGCGCTGCCCGTGGCCTGGGTGCTGGCCAGCGGCGACACGGCGCGCGATATCGCCGAAGGGGAAAACATGCTGGAACTGCGCCGCCACCGCATCTTCAAGCTGAAGATCGGCTTGCGCGACGTGATGGATGACGTGGCCCACGTGCTGGAGATCAAGCGGGCGCTCGGCGAACGGGCCAGCGTGCGCGTCGACGTCAACCAGGCCTGGAGCGAGACGGACGCCGTGCGCGGCATCGCCGCACTGGAAGCGGGCGGCGTCGACCTGATCGAGCAGCCCGTCAAGGCGGGCAACCGCGCCGCCCTGGCGCGCCTGAAGCAGCGCTTCGACGTGGCCATCATGGCCGACGAAGCCCTGCACGGTCCTGCCGATGCGCTGGCGCTGGCGCAGGCCGACGCGGCCGACGTGTATGCCGTAAAAATCACCCAGTCGGGCGGCTTGCTGCCCGCGCTGGAAGTGGCCACCGTGGCGCGCCTGGCGGGCGTGGGCCTGTACGGCGGCACCATGCTCGAAGGCGGCGTTGGTACGGCCGCCACGGCCCACGTCTGCTCCACGTTCGCGGAACTGGCCTGGGGCACGGAACTGTTCGGGCCTTTGCTGCTGACGCAGGAAGTCTTGCGCGAGCCGCTCGTGTACCGCGACTTCATGCTGCAGGTGCCGACCGGCCCGGGCCTGGGCGTCGAGATCGATATGGACAAGCTGCGTTCCATGCAGCGTCAATAAGGAGAAACCATGTTATTCCATGTACGCATGAACGTGAATCTGCCCTTGAACATGCCCGCCGAGCAGGCGGCGCAACTGAAACAGACGGAAAAGGAACTGGCCCAGCGCCTGCAGCACGAGGGCAAGTGGCGCCATCTGTGGCGTATCGCCGGCCAGTACGCGAACGTCAGCGTCTTCGACGTGGACAGCGTGGACGAGCTGCATAATTTGCTCACCTCCCTGCCGCTGTTTCCCTATATGCAGATCGACGTGATGCCGCTGTGCCGCCATCCCTCGTCGGTGCGCGGCGACGATTCCTGAGGAGACATGCCATGACGCAGATAGGCAATGACACTGTCGGGAAAACGTGCGACGTGGACGGTATTCGCCTGCATTACCGCACGGATGGCGAGCGTGGCAAGCCTTGTCTGGTCCTGTCGAATTCCCTCGGCACCGACCTGTCCATGTGGGATGCGCAGGCGGCCGCGCTGGCCGGCGACTTTTTTGTCGTGCGCTACGATACGCGCGGCCATGGCCGGTCGGCCAGCGGCGGCGCGCCGTTCGGCATCGACCAGCTGGGGCTGGACGTGGTGGCGCTGCTCGACCACCTCGATGTGGAGCGCGCCGCCTTCTGCGGTATTTCCATGGGCGGCTTGACGGGCCAATGGCTGGGCATACACCAGCCGCGGCGTTTGACGAAGCTCGTGCTGGCGAATACGGCGGCGCGCATCGGCGGCGCGGCGCCGTGGCAGCTACGGGCGGAGCAAGTGCGCCGCGACGGCATCGGCGCGGTGGCCGAGAGCGCCGCCACGCGCTGGTTCACGCCGCAGTTTATCGAACGCGAAGCGGAGACGGTGGCGCGCCTGGCCGGCATTTTGCGCAGCCAGGATGCGGACGGTTACGCGGCCTGTTGCGATGTGCTGGCCCAGACGGACTTGCACGATGCCGTGGGCACGATCGCCGTGCCGACCTTGATCATCGCGGGCGAGCACGATCCCGTGACCACCATCGACGACGGGCGCTGGCTGCAGCAGCAGATCGCGGGCGCCCGTCTGGCAAGCCTGCCCGCCTCGCACATCTCGAACATCGAGGCGGCGGACATGTTTACGGCGCAGTTGCGGACTTTTTTAGTGTGAGGCTTGCTGTACCGTATCGGTATGGCGGGAATGCGGCTTTCTCCTGAGCACCGCCGCCGGCTGGTCCGGCATGCGGCAGGGGAAGCTTTCTTGAAAAATAATAATAAGAAAAGCAGACTTGGAGTAGACGGATGGAAAACAGATTGATCATTATCGCTGCGGTCACGGTGGGTTATTTCGCCCTCATGTCGTACATTACCTATAGCGTGCGCAAGCATGCCAACAGCGCCGAGGGCATGACGGCGGGCGGGCGCAATTATCCCGCCTTCCTGATCGGCGCCTTGCTGCTGTCGGAATTCATCGGCAGTTCCGTCAGCATCGGCACCGCCCAGAAGGGTTATGAACTGGGCATTTCCGCTGCATGGAATCTGGTGGCGCTGTCGCTGGGCTTTTTCCTGCTGGCCATCGTGCTGGTGAAAAAATACAAGGAAAGCGGGCAGTCGACGATTTCCGGCATCCTCGCGCAAACGTATGGCGAGCCCGTGCGCTATGCGGCGTCCATCCTCACCATCGTTGCGCTGAGCATCGTTGCCGTGGCCCTGTACGCGAGCGGCGGCGCCGTGCTGGCGGCCGTGCTGCACATCAACAAAACGGTGGCCATCTTGCTGGTGGGCGCCATCACCGTCATCTATGTCAGCCTGGGCGGCATGCGTTCGGTCGTGTACACCAATTTCGCCCACTCCATCGTCAAGTACCTGGGCGTGATCCTGGCGCTCGCGTATGCGCTGGAAGCAACGGGCGGCATCGGCGAGTTGCAGGCGCAATTGCCGGCCAAGATGTTCAACTGGGTCGAGATTGGCTGGGGCCAGATCATCGCCTGGATGATTGGCGGCATCGGTTCCATCTTCGCCACGCAATACGTGATCCAGGCGCTGGTCAGCACGGACAACCCGGCCGTGGCCAAGCGCGCCTGCTATTACGTGTCGTCGCTGATGATTCCGTTCGGCCTGATGGCAGCGCTGATCGGCATGTGCAGCGCCGTGCTGTATCCGGGCATGAAGTCGATCGACGCGTTTCCCACGATGATCGCCCACATGCCGGCGTTTTCCGCCAGCATCATGATCGTGGGCCTGGCCGGCGCCCTGTTCGGCGGCATTTCCGCCACCACCCTGGCATCGGCCACCCTGGCCATGAAGGATTTTTATGATCCCTGGTACAACAAGGCGAAGAACGACGCGAAATCGCTGATGTTCCTGCGTATCGCCATCGTCGTGGCCGGCCTGTTGCCGCTTGTGCTGGCGCTGTATGCGGAAAAGCTGCTGATGATCGCCTTCCTCGGCAAGGCCCTGCGCGCCACCCTGGCCGTACTGGTGCTGATGGCCTTCTATGCGCCGAAATTCGGCACATCGCGCGGCGCCTTTGTCGGCGTGATCGTCTCCGTGATCGCCACGATTGGCTGGTTCCTGGCGGGCAATCCGTATGGCGTGGACAGTTCCTACCTGGCGCTGGCCGGCCCGCTGCTGACCATGGGCATCAGCCATCTGTTCAAGCCGGCGCAAGCGTTGGCGAAGCCGGCATCGTCGTCGCGGCTGTAGCCTACCCCAACCCTCAGACCAGTCCCGTCATGTAATAGATGGCAATGACGAGGAACACGGCCACCGTCTTGATGACGGTGATGCCGAAAATGTCGCGGTAGGACTGGCGGTGCGTGAGGCCCGTGACGGCCAGCAGGGTGATCACGGCGCCATTGTGCGGCAAGGTATCCATGCCGCCGCTGGCCATGGCCACGACGCGGTGCATGACTTCGAGCGGAATGTGCGCCTGCTGCGCGGCCTGGATGAAACTGTCCGACATGGCGGCCAGCGCGATGCTCATGCCGCCCGAGGCCGAGCCCGTGATGCCGGCCAGGGTCGTGACGGACACGGCCGCGTTGACGAGCGGATCGGGCACGCTGCGCAAAGTATTGCTGACGGCAAGAAAACCGGGCAGCGCGGCGATGACGCCGCCGAAACCATACTCGGACGCCGTATTCATGGCCGCCAGCAAGGCGCCGCCCACGGCCGCCTTCGTGCCTTCGGCAAACGCGGCGCGGATGCGCCCGAAGGCCGTCACGCAGACGAGCAAAATTCCCAGCAACAAGGCGCCTTCCACGGCCCAGATACCCGTCACGGCGCCGATCGACGTCGACACGGGCGCATGCAAGCCCGGCAAGGCCTCGGCGGTGAGCACGTAGCTGGCGCCGTACCATTGGGGAATCAGTTTGGTCAGCGCAAAGTTGGCCACGCCCACCAGCACCAAAGGCGCCACCGACAGCAGCGGATGGGGCAGGTCGCCTACATCGGCCGTGGCCTTGTCGGCCTCGGCCCCATAACCTTCGCCCGTCGCCATGACGGAACGGCGGCGCCATTCGAGGAAAGCCAGTCCCATGATCACCGTCAGCACGGCGCCTATCGTGCCCAGCCACGGCGCGGCCCAGCCGGTCGTGTTGAAGAAGGTGGTCGGGATGATGTTCTGGATCTGCGGCGTGCCCGGTAACGTATCCATGGTGAACGAAAACGCGCCCAGGGCAATGGCACCCGGCATCAGCCGCTTGGGGATATTGCTCTGGCGGTACAGTTCAGCCGCAAACGGATACACGGCAAACACCACGACGAACAGCGACACACCGCCGTACGTCAGCGCCGCGCACACGGCCACGATCACGGCATTCGCGCGCGCACTACCGATATAGCGAATGGCCGCCACGACGATGGACTGGGAAAAACCGGACAGCTCGATCAGCTTGCCGAACACGGCGCCGAGCAAAAAGACGGGGAAATACAGCTTGATAAAGCCCACCATCTTTTCCATGAAGATGCCGCTGAACACGGCCGGCACGGCCGACGGATCGGTCAGCAGCACGGCACCGAGCGCGGCGATGGGCGCAAACAGGATCACGCTGTAGCCGCGGTAGGCAGCCAGCATGAGGAAGGCCAATGCGGCCAGAACTATCAGGAAAGACATCGGTCAGGCCCTTGCGCGAGAAGTGGTTAAGATATTAATAGTGAAATTAATAACATACTTCTCGGCAACCCGCCAACGCGCAGGTCAAGGTGCAAGCAGTTCAAGCTGGCGCAGTGAGGGAAAGGCTGGTCGGGGTGAGAGGATTCGAACCTCCGGCCTCTGCGTCCCGAACGCAGCGCTCTACCAGGCTGAGCCACACCCCGCTTTTCTTCATTACAGCAGATGGCGGAGCGGGTTTCAAGCGGCTGCATCAAGCTTGTTTGTTGCAAGCCTGCTTATTTCTTTTCCTGCTGCGTCTTCTTGATTTCCGCTTCGCTGACTTTTTTCGCTGGCGCATTCGTCGCGGGCGAAGTCGGGGCCTTGCGGGTGGCGTTGGCTTGCGCCATGACGGCGGCGCAGTCCGTGTCGGGGGCTTTGTCGACGTTGACCAGCGGCAGCAGGGCGGCCAGCGGCGTGACGGCGGTGGCCAGGGCCACGGCGGCGCCGGCTTTCAATGCCAGCGGGCCTTTTTGCGGGCCCACGTCCGGGTTCTTGAACGTGCCTTTTGCATACAGCGGCGTGCGCAGGGTGATGATGCGGGCGCCTTTGGTACGGGGGCGCACGTCGAGGTCCAGGGTTTCGCTGGCCAGGTTGACGTTGCCCGTGACATTTACCACGGCCGTGTCCGTATCGAGCACGAAGCGGCGCACGTCGGCCTGGCCATTCGTGACGGCGAAGTCGCTGGCCAGGCAGTTCAGGTGCACTTGCTTGTCGCCAAAGATTTTCACGAAGACGGCGTTGGCCAGGTTCAGGCCCGCCAGTTCCAGCATGAACTGGCTGACGGAGCCTTCGCTGACGGTGGCGGCCAGTTCGCCATTCGCGCTGGCCAGCATGGCCGAGACGGAATTGCCGTGGCCCGTCAGCGCCGCGTCGCCATACACCTCGCCGAAACTCGCTTGCATCGATTGCAGCTTGGGAAACAGTTCGCGTATCTTGAGGTGGCGCGCCGCCACCTTGGCTTGCGCGGCGATGGTTTTTTGACGGCCGTCGAGCGTGATGTTCGAGGTGATATTGCCGCCGGCCATGCCGAAATTGAGCGGCGTCAAACTCAGCACCTTGTCTTTCATGCGGATGTTGGCGACGATATCGTTGAGCGGGATATCGTGCGTGCGCACCAGTTTCTTGCCCGTGAATTTCACGTCGGCGTCGAGCGCATCCCATTTTGCCGTATTGAACTGTTCCACGGGCAAGGCTTTATTCCCGGGTTGCACTGGCGCCTTGCCGCGCGCCTGTTTGCGCGCATTGCTGTCGGCGCCGATGGTGGGGCCCAGGTCTTCCAGGCGCAGCTGCTGCGACGTCACTTCGCCGCGCAGCAGGGGCCGCGGCTGGCGCGGCAGGTATTGCAGGGTGCCGGCCAGGTCGCTCTCGCCTACCGTGCCCTTGAAATTCTGATATGTCCAGTTCCAGCTGGCGCCGTCCTTCTTGCCCAGCAGGCGACCCTTGGTCGCGTAGTCCGGCGTTTCCGGCAGCAGCACGCCCGTCAGCGGGTACAGGTCGGCCATGCTGGCGCCGGCCAGGCTCAGCTGCAAATCGATGCCGGACAGCGAGCGCGGGTCCGTCAGCGTGCCATCGATGCTGGCCTTGTTCTTGCCCAGCACGGCATGCGCCTGCACGGGATAGACGGTGTTGTTGTCGGTCAATGACAGCACGGCGCCCGCCTTGCCGCCGCCCGTCACGGGCGCCTTGCGGTAGCTGCCGCCCAGGGTGAAGGCGATGCCGTATTTCTGCACGGGCGCGCTGCCTGGCGCATCGCCGGGCGTGGCGTCGGGCGCCGTCGAGCTGACCTTGGCGTGCACGTCGAGGGCGATGCCTTCGTCCAGATAACGGATGACGCCGTCGCCGAAGGCCATGCGCTGGATTTCCACGTCCCATGCCGAAGGGCCGTTGTCTTTAAGGGTCCAGCTGTTGCTGCCGTCGGCGCGCCGCTGCAGGGCAATGTTGGGAGACGGTTACGCCAAGTCCGTCAGCACCACGCGATGCTGCAACAGGGGCAAGGGATGGATGGCCACGTCGATACGTTTCGCGCTGGCCAGTTGCGGGCCGGCCGTCGCCCAGTCCGGGTTGCTCATGCGCACGTCTTGCGCGCTGATGACGGGCCGCGGCACGTAGCGGCGCCAGCCCGGCTCCGTCTTCAGCCCCTGCTGCCATTTCACCTGCAAGTCGCCGCCGATGACGAAGCTGCGGCCCGTGCTTTCCGACACCTTTTCGTTGATGTAGGGGCGGGCGCGGTTCCAGTCGAAGGTCAGCACAAAGATGACCACAATGGTGATGAGGGCGAGCAGGGCGGCCAGGCTCCAGCCGAGGATTTTGAGCGGGGTTGAGCGTGTCATGAGTAAGCCAATCGCAATGATTTTTTCATCAAGGTAGACCGATAGGCCATGACAGTCGGTGCGCTGGGTTACGTAAGGCATCTCGCTTGAAATGATTCAATAATTCGACTATTATTGAAATATGGAAAATGAAAAATCAACTGCGGCGCATGCCGAGCCACTGACGAGCACGGCCGCCATCGCAGCCCTGGCCGCGCTGGCGCAGGAATCGCGGCTGGCCGTGTTCCGCCTGCTGGTGCAAGCGGGACCGGAAGGCATGGCCGCGACGAAAATCGCCGAAGCGCTGGCGATCGCGCCATCGTCGCTGTCGTTTCACCTGAAAGAACTGGCGCACGCCAATCTGGTGACGGCGAGCAAGGCGGGCCGCTCCATCATCTACGCCGCCAACTATGCGGGCATGAACGGCTTGCTGGCCTTTTTGACCGAGAACTGCTGCGCTGGCGCGCCTTGCTGCGTCAACGAACCCACTAACTGAAGGACATCACGACATGACGATCACGATTTATCACAACACGGCGTGCGGCACGTCGCGCAATACTCTGGCCCTGATCCGCAACACGGGCGTCGAGCCCGTCATCATCGATTACGTCAAGCATCCGCCTTCGCGCGAGGAACTGGTCGACCTGATCGCGCGTGCGGGCCTGTCCGTGCGCGCCGTCATGCGCGACAAGGGCGCCCTGTACGACGAGCTGGGCCTGGCCAATCTCGAGTTGAGCGATGCGGCCCTGCTGGACGCCATGCAAGCCCATCCTATTTTGATCAACCGTCCCATCGTCGTCACGGAACTGGGCGTGCGCCTGTGCCGGCCGTCGGAAAAAGTGCTGGAGATCCTGCCGCTGCCGCAGCAAGGGGCGTTTGCCAAGGAAGATGGCCAGGCCGTGGTCGGCGCCGATGGCAAGCCGGTGAAGTAAAAAAAACGGCGCCAGTGGCGCCGTTTTGTATTACATATAATAAAACGCGATCAGTGATTGCGGTCCACGGCAAACGAGCACAGTTGCAGCATCGATTGCTTGTAGACGCTGTCCGGCCAGCCGGCGATGGCGTCGGCGGCGCGCTGGCCGGCGATTTCCGCCTGCTTGCGCGTGTAGTCGAGGGCGCCGCTGCTGGTGATGGCCGTCAGGACGGTGTCGAAATGCTGTTCGTCGCCTTGCTCGATGCAGCTGCGCACCAGCTCGCGCTGTTCCGGCGTACCGTTTTCCATCAGCCAGATCAGCGGCATCGTTGGTTTGCCTTCGCGCAGGTCGTCGCCCACGTTCTTGCCGATTTCGGCGGCGTCGCCTGCATAGTCGAGCACGTCGTCGATCAGCTGGAAAGCCGTGCCCAGCGAGCGGCCGTACTCGGCGGCCGCTTCGATATCGTCTTCGCTGGCGCCGGCGATCAGGGCGCCCAGTTGCGCCGACGCTTCGAACAGCTTGGCTGTCTTCGAGCGGATGACGTTCAAATAGCTTTCTTGCGTCACGTCCGGATCGTGCATGTTCAGCAACTGCAGCACTTCGCCTTCGGCGATCACGTTGGTGGCGTCCGAGAGGATTTGCATGACGCGCATATTATTGAGCGACACCATCAGCTGGAACGAGCGCGAGTGCAGGAAGTCGCCCACCAGCACCGACGCGGCATTGCCGAACAGGGCATTGGCCGTCTGGCGTCCGCGGCGCATCGACGATTCATCGACGACGTCATCGTGCAGCAAGGTGGCCGTGTGGATGAATTCGACCACGGCGGCCAGTTCATGGTGCGCCGTGCCGCGATAGGCGTGGGCATTGGCCACCAGCAAAATCAGCACGGGACGGATGCGTTTGCCGCCTGCGCTGATGATGTATTCAGCGATTTGGTTGATCAGAATCACATCGGAGTGCAACTTTTGGCGGATCACCGTATTGACTGCATCCATATCGGCGGCAATCGTTTGCACGATGGTGTTTTGGTTAACGTGTTTGTTAGCGTCAGACAAGGCGAACCTGCATTAGATTGTGGGTGCCGCGATTATACGACAAGGCTTGCGCGTGCGTGACGTTTGCCTATGGCTGTAGGGCAATTGATTGATCTGGTTGGCACTGGCGCGCGTTTTGTTGTCCGCCTGGCGCAAGCCTGACATGATGGCCAGGTTGTCGACATACCACGATCATCGGCCTTTGTGAATAGTTTTTGACGCAATTTCTCAGTCCGTGTATAATCGCTGGTTCCCCCTGTTGTGTACGGCTTGCTTTGCACGGCAATGGGACAAATTCTTTCAACATTTGATGAGGTTTCAAATCATGTACGCGGTCATAAAAACCGGTGGCAAACAATACAAAGTTGTCGCTGGCGAAAAACTTAAAGTAGAACAGATACCGGCAGACATTGGTTCCGAAATCACCATCGATCAAGTTCTCGCAGTAGGCGCGGGCGACAGCATCAAGTTTGGTGCTCCATTGGTCGAAGGTGCAACGGTACTGGTTACGGTTGTGGCGCATGGTCGCCATGATAAGGTCAAAATTTTCAAGATGCGTCGTCGTAAGCACTACCAAAAGCATCAAGGCCATCGCCAGAATTTTACCGAAATCCAAATCGTTTCGATCAACGGCTAATCGCCGCTGTTTGAATTAATCAGCTATCAAGGAGTCTTAAATGGCACATAAAAAAGGCGGCGGCACAACGCGAAACGGCCGTGATTCAGAATCAAAGCGTCTGGGCGTTAAAGTCTACGGCGGCCAAGCTATCAATGCTGGCGGCATCATCATTCGTCAACGCGGCACCCCAGTGCGCGCCGGCGAAGGCGTAGGCATGGGCAAGGACCACACGTTGTTCGCGCTGATCGCGGGCAAAGTGAAGTTCGTTGTCAAAGGTGCTGGCTCGAAGCAATTCGTGACCGTTGTACCAAACGAAGCAGTACCAGCGTAATTCATCGCGGAGCGCCAGTTCGCTCCGCAATGATCGCATGATGTAAGGCGCAAGCCTTCAATCGAAAGGCTCTGCCCAAGGTAGAGCCTTTTTAGTTTTATGGCGGCAAAATTATGAAGTTTATCGACGAAGCAAAAATCGAAGTCATCGCGGGCGATGGCGGCAACGGCTGCGCCTCTTTCTGCCGTGAAAAATTCCGGCCTTTCGGCGGTCCCGATGGCGGCGATGGCGGCAAGGGCGGCACCATTTGGGCAGTCGCCGACCGCAATATCAACACGCTCGTCGATTTCCGCTTCTCCAAAATGCACAAGGCTCGCAATGGCGAGCCTGGCCGTGGCGCAGATTGCTATGGCAAGGGCGCCGATGACATCCACCTGCGCATGCCGGTCGGCACCTTGATCATTGACAACGCGAGCGGCGAAATCCTGGCCGATCTGACCGAACACGGCCAGACCGAAATGCTGGCCAAGGGCGGCGAAGGCGGCTGGGGCAATATCCACTTCAAGTCCTCGACCAACCGCGCACCACGCCAAAAAGGCGAGGGCAAGGAAGGCGAACGCCGCGAATTGCGCCTGGAATTGAAAGTCCTGGCTGACGTTGGCCTGCTGGGCATGCCGAACGCCGGCAAGTCGACCTTCATTTCGGCCGTCTCGAACGCGCGTCCAAAAATCGCCGATTACCCATTTACCACCCTGCACCCGAATTTGGGCGTGGTGCGCGTGTCGCACGAGAAGAGCTTTGTGATCGCCGATATTCCCGGCTTGATCGAAGGCGCTTCCGAAGGCGCGGGCCTGGGCCATCAATTCCTGCGCCACTTGCAGCGCACGGGTCTGCTGTTGCACATCGTCGACCTGGCGCCGTTTGAAACCAACGTCGATCCTGTCAAGGAAGCCAAGGCGCTGGTCAAGGAATTGAAGAAGTACGACGAGTCGCTGGTCGACAAGCCGCGCTGGCTCGTGTTGAACAAGCTCGACATGGTCCCGGAAGAAGAGCGCAAGAAGATCGTCAAGGACTTCCTCAAGCGTTTCGCGTGGAAAGGTCCCGTTTTCGAGATCTCCGCGCTGAACCATCAGGGTTGCCCGGAACTGGTGAATGCGATTTACCAGCATCTGGAAGAGAAGAAACACAGCGAAAGCCGTGCCGAAGAAACGCAGATGACCGAAGAAGCACGCGGTATCTCGTCGATCGACCCGGATGATCCGCGTTTCAAGATCCTCGACTAAGGCTTTACCCTGATGTCGGTACAGATGGCCGCTGCCGCGCCCGCACGCAAGCAAGCGTGGCAGCGCCGTGTATTGCATCTGATCGCGTATGCTTACGGGCTGAGCGCGGTCGCCTGCCTGCTGTTCGCCGATGCAATGGCGGCCGGCATGGGCATCTTCCTCAATGGCGTCAATGGCTACAGCCAGTTCTACGCTACGCATGTCGGTGTCTGGGGCGCTACCGCGCTCCTGGCGCTGTTCGCGGCACGGCAGGGCGAACCGCCTGTCCTCGGCGATATCACAGCAATGTTGCTCCTGGCGCAGCCCGCCGGCCGTCTGTTCGCGGCCATCAGCTTCGGCTTGCCCCAGGGTTTTGTGTTGTTCATGTGCGCAATGGAGCTGACGGCGGGGCTGGCCTTGCTGCTGCTGCGTCCTGCGCGCTGACGTCTAATAAGTGAAGAGCGCCGCCCCATGGATTCCGTGATTCAAAAAGCTACCCGCATCATCATCAAAGTCGGCTCCTCGCTGGTTACCAACGATGGCCGCGGACTCGACCATGCCGCCATTGCGCGCTGGGCCGCGCAGATTTCCGGCTTGCGCGCCCTGGGCAAGGAAGTCGTGCTCGTCAGCTCCGGCGCCATCGCCGAAGGCATGCTGCGCCTCGGTTTCGAGCAGCGCCCCACCGATATCCACGAATTGCAGGCGTGCGCCGCCGTCGGCCAGATGGGCCTGGCGCAAATCTATGAAAGCAGCTTCCGCGCCCATAGCCTCGGCACGGCGCAAGTGCTGCTCACGCACGCCGACCTGGCGGACCGCGAACGCTACCTCAATGCCCGCTCCACCCTGACGACCTTGCTGCGCCTGGGCGTAGTGCCGATCATCAATGAAAACGACACCGTCGTCACCGATGAAATCAAGTTCGGCGACAACGATACGCTGGGCGCCCTGGTCGCCAACCTGATCGAAGCCGATGCGCTGGTTATCCTGACGGACCAGCACGGCCTGTTCTCCGCCGACCCGCGCAAGGACCCGAACGCCTACCTGATTACGCAAGGCATCGCCGGTGATCCTGCCCTCGAAGCGATGGCCGGCGGCGCCGGCAGCAGCCTGGGGCGTGGCGGCATGCTGACGAAAATCCTCGCCGCCAAGCGCGCCGCCAAGTCCGGCGCCCATACCATCATCGCCTGGGGCCGCGACAGCGACGTGCTCAGCCGTCTCGCCCAGGGCGAGGCGATCGGCACGCAGTTGCTGGCGCAAACGGGACAATTGACGGCGCGCAAGCAGTGGATGGCCGATCATCTGCATACGGCCGGCGCCGTTGTGCTCGATGCGGGCGCCGTGCAAAAGCTGCGCCAGGAAGGCAAGTCGCTGTTGCCGATCGGCGTGACTGGCGTGAATGGCGAATTCGGCCGCGGCGCCGTCATCACCTGCGTCGACGCGGACGGCGTGCCCGTGGCGCGCGGCCTGTCGAACTACACGAGCGGCGAAGCGCGCCGCATCATGCGCAAGCCGTCCACCGAGATCGAGTCCATCCTCGGCTATATGGAAGGCCATGAGCTGATTCACCGCGATAATATGGTGTTGCTGTAGGGCGGATTAGCGCAGCGTAATCCGACAACATTGTTGCCGCGTCCTGTCGGATTACGCGCTGCGCGCTAATCCGACCTACGACGTAACGACAGCGGCCCATTCGGGCCGTTTTTTTTGATTACACCACGGCCGGCATCGGCGACTTGTCCTTGTAGTCGCACAGGTCGGCGATCATGCAGTTCCAGCATTGCGGCTTGCGCGCCGTGCATGTGTAGCGGCCGTGCAGTATCAGCCAGTGGTGGGCGTCGTGCAGGAATTCTTTCGGCACGAACTTCAATAACTTTTGCTCGACGATATCGACATTCTTGCCTGGCGCGATGCCGGTGCGGTTCGAGACGCGGAAGATGTGCGTGTCGACGGCCATCGTCGGTTCGCCAAACGCCGTGTTCATGACCACATTGGCCGTCTTGCGGCCCACGCCGGGCAAGGCTTCCAGCGAGGCGCGGTCGCGCGGCACTTCGCCGCCGTGCTGCTCGAGCAGGATCTGGCAGGTGGCGATGACGTTCTTGGCCTTGGTGCGGAACAGGCCGATGGTGCGGATGTAGCTGGCCAGCTCGTCGACGCCCAGGGCCAGTATCTGGGCCGGCGTATTGGCGACCGGATACAGCAAGCGGGTCGCCTTGTTGACGGACACGTCGGTCGCCTGCGCCGATAGCAGCACGGCGATCAGCAGTTCGAACGGCGTCGTGTATTCGAGTTCCGTTTTCGGGGAAGGATTGGCGGCGCGGAAGCGCGTAAAGATTTCCAGGCGTTTGGCGGCGTTCATGCGTCTTTTTTCGGCGTGTTGGGGGCTGGCGGGGCGGTATCCGTGCTGGCGGCAGCGGCCTTGGCGCGCGCGCGCTCCATGGCGGCGGCGATGATGGCGCGCTTGCGCTCTTTTTCTGCCTGTTCGTCTGGCGTGACGGGCACTTCCTGTGCCACTTCCTGCATCTTGGCGACGGCCTTGGCGGCCAGGCGCGCGTCGTTGGCTTCGGTTTCGCGGCGCAGGCGCTGCGTGCGGAAATCGTGGCGCGCGCGCGCATCATCGGCCTCTGCCTGGCTCCAGGCATCCCAGCCCGTGGCGTCGCCGCTGACCGGGTACATGACGATGCAGTCGACGGGGCAGGGCGCCACGCACAGGTCGCAGCCCGTACACAGATCCGTGACCACCGTATGCATCTGCTTGGCGGCGCCGACGATGGCGTCCACGGGACAGGCCTGGATGCACAGGGTACAGCCGATACACAGCGATTCGTCGATATAGGCGACAGATCGCGGACGTTCGAGGCCGTTGACGGGATTGAGCGGAATAACTTTTTTGCCCAGCAAGCCGGCCAGGCGCGCGATGCCTTGCACGCCGCCCGGTGGGCACTGGTTGATGTCGGCGCTGCCGGCGGCTATCGCTTCCGCATACGGGCGGCAGCCGTTGTAGCCGCATTTGGTGCATTGCGTTTGCGGCAGCAAGTCTTCGATCTGGTCGGCAAGTGAGGGAGAGGCGGGATGCGGCACGGTCATCTTCGATACGGTAAAACGCCATTATCGGCCATCTGGCGCGCGCACAAGTAAAAACCTGTTTCGTGACAGGGGATAAGGTGTGTCATGACGGGCTGTTGCAGACACGCCGCAATCGTATTTTATTTCCCGTGGGAATGTCAAAGTGCAAATAAACAACTTTGCAATTTCTTTCTTTTGTGGGAGCATGATTTTATCAAGTCAGTAATAAAAAGCCGACCGCCAGTCCTGTTGCCGCACCAGCATTGCAATGCGCGCCAGGCCATAGGAGCCAAACATGCGTTTCCTCCGGACAGTTGGTTTGCCCTTCTGTTTGTTCATGCACGCTTCGCTTGCCCTTGCACACGGGCAGGCGGCTACTTCCATGGCGGCGCAGGGCGCTGCCAGCTCGCGCATCGTCCGCTTCGCGGCGGAAGACTGGCCGCCCTTCATTTCCCGCAGCCTGCCTGCCGACGGCATGTCGGGCGCCATGGTTAGCGCCATCTTCGAGCGCCTCGGCTATGCGGTCAAGTATGAATATTTCCCCTGGAAGCGCGCCATGCAGTTTGGCCTGGCCAGTCCCCGCTACGCCGGGCTGCTGGCCGTCTGGCGCACGCCGGAACGGGAAAAGCTCTGCCACTTTTCTGTTCCGGTTGGTAACACGCAGGGTGTGCTGGCCTATTTGAAGGAGGATGGCGCGCCCGGTGCCAGCCTGGCCGATCTGGGCAAGCTGCGCATCGGCACCGTGGCCGGCTATTCGAATGGAGAACAGTTTGATGGCATGGTGGCGCGCGGCGAGCTGAAGACGGAAGAGGGCTTGAACGACGCGACGAATCTGAAAAAACTGTTGATCAAGCGCTACCGCGTGATCGTCATCGAGCGCCATGTCCTGCAGCATTTGCTGATGGGGCGCAACTTCAGCAAGGCTGAACGGGAACGCATCGGCATCATCGAGTCCGTCTTCAAGGAGCGCCCCGTGCACGTGTGCTTCCAGCGCGATGCCCAGGGTGCGCTGTGGCAAAAGCGCTTCAACGAGGCGGCGCGCGATGTCGACACGGCCCGGCTGGAACGCGATTACTGGAAACGGCTCGACCAGAGCCTGGCCACGGCCCCATCGTCCCCCTGATCTCTCACTGACGTGTGGCGCAGCTGTTGGACGTGCATAAAAGAAAACGCCACGCCAGTGTGAACTGGCGTGGCGTTTTGATGGAGATGCCGTGTATCAGCCGTGTTTTTGAATGAATTCGCCGATTTTCGGGCAAATGATTTCGCGCCAGCGGCGGCCCGAGAAGATGCCGTAGTGGCCGCATTTCGGCGCCACGAAATCTTGCTGCATCTCGGCAGGGATGCCGGAACACAGGTCATGCGCCGCCTGCGTCTGGCCAGCGCCGGAAATGTCGTCCAGTTCGCCCTCTACCGTGAACAGCGCCACATTCGTGATGTCTTGCGGACGCACCAGCTGGCCGCCCACTTTCCACGTGCCCATCGGCAGGCTGAATTCCTGGAATACCGTTTTAATGGTTTCCAGGTAGTACTCGGCCGGCATGTCCAGCACGGCGTTGTACTCGTTGTAGAACTGGCGGTGGCCTTCCGCCGGCTCGTCGTCGCCCGTCACCAGGTGCATATAGAACTCGCGGTGGCTTTGCGCGTGGCGGCCCGGGTTCATGGCGATGAAGCCGGCGTGCTGCAGGAAGCCCGGATAGACCTTGCGGCCAAAGCCCGGATAGTTCGGCGGCACCGCGTAGATCACGGTGTTTTCAAACCACGAGAATTTCTTTTCCGTCGCCAGGTTGTTCACTTGCGTAGGCGAGCGGCGCGGATCGATCGGGCCGCCCATCATCGTCATGGTTTTCGGCATGTGTGGATCTTTTGCCGTCGCCATCAGCGAGATGGCTGCCAGCACGGGCACGGTCGGTTGACAGACGGAAATCACGTGCAAGTCAGGCGCCAGCAGACGGATGAATTCCTGCACATAATAAATGTAGTCGTCCAGGTGGAACGGGCCTTCCGTCAGCGGTACCATGCGCGCGTCCGTCCAGTCGGTGATGTAGACATCGTGCTCGGCCAGCAAGCCGCGCACGGTATCGCGCAGCAGGGTCGAGTGGTGACCGGACAGGGGGGCAACCAGCAAAACTTTGGGCTGTTGCAAGCCAGTGGTTTCTTTTTTGAAGTGAATCAAACGGCAAAACGGTTTTGTCACGACAACGTGTTCGCGGATGTCGACGCTCTCGCCTTTGACGAGAACGGATTGGATGTCGAATTGCGGTTTTTCGTAGTCTTTGCCAAGGCGGTACATCAGCTCGTAGCCGGCTGCGATGCGTTGCGAAAACGGGGTGTGGGCTAGTGGGGAAACCGGGTTGGTAAATAACTTGGAGGACATGTCTGCCCATTGCATCACCGGAGTGAGGAAAGAGCGTTGCAGTTCGTGCAGTTGGTAAAGCATATAGAGTCCTTGTTTGATTCCAAGCGCCAATATCGGCTCAAATATCATAATCCAATTTTACGATATTTGTTGAGGACAAAATGTGCTTTACCGCGCATAGATCCACAGTTTGCGCATAGTTGTGACAGCGCGCCACACTTGCATGGATAGACCTGCAACCATGCTTTAAAAGCAAAAAAAGCAGCGTTTCCGCTGCTTTTTGTCTGTTTTTTGCCGCTACGCCCCTGCGGGGAAGAGTCTCCCCCGCAAGAACCGCCGCCGCAGCTGCCGTGCGCTTAGCGTACCAGCATGTCAAGCTTGTCCTTGACGTCCTTGTATTGCTCGGCTTCCGGCAAGGCAGCTTTCGTCTTGGTGATCGAAGGCCAGTTACGCGCCAGATCGACGTTGATCTTGATGAAGGCTTGCTGGTCGCCCGGCACGTCTTCTTCCGCGAAAATCGCGTTCACCGGGCACTCTGCCACGCAAACGGCGCAGTCAATACATTCGTCCGGATCGATTGCCAGGAAGTTCGGGCCTTCCCGGAAACAATCTACCGGGCAGACATCGACGCAGTCGGTATAGCGACAGGCGATGCAGGATTCGGTGACAACGTGGGTCATAACAGTCCTATCAATTTGGGGGAGGTGCTGTCGCGCCTGCAGGAACCTCGGCGGCGCATACTAAAGCAAAGCATTGTATTTTAAGGCAATTCGCTATTTCTCACAAATCCCGCTTATATACAATACATATAAGCAAATTCATTTTTTGGCAGTGCCGTTGCCGCGCAGGGCGGGTAATTCAGCGACTATCCGGGACGTTGCGATGAAGAACGCGGCAAGAAAGCGACAGTCGCCCGATGCGGCAGGGGGCTGGGCGGGCGGCATGCTGACTTGCCGTGTGGTGTTTTTGTTTTACCCAAATCAAGATCGGCACAGATAAGTGCCGGATCGTGCCGAAACTATCAGGCGCTGGCGCGTATTTGCGTCAGCAATTGCTGCCAACGTGCATTTTCAGCACTGCCATCTTCGGCAAACGTGATGGTGCGGCGCGCGGTGGGCGCATCGACCGTGATCTGCCAGCGGGGAATATCGGCGCCCACCTGTTCGCCCGCCGCTTGCGCGTGCGTGAAAAAGCCGCTGCTGGCCAGTGCCGCTTCCAGCCCGAGGCCAGCCGGATGGGTTTGCGTATCGATCTCATATTGTTCGCTCAGGCCGGCAAAGCCGCCGCTGCTGCGGGCTGAAATTTTCATGCTGCTCCTTGCTGTTGGGGTGGTGGTGGGACGCGCCACGGCCTGCCGCTATTCCGGCAGGCCTGGATAGGGCGCGCTGGTGCGCTGCTGTGCTGTCTATTTGGGGCCGTAACTGCGGCACCAGGCGGCCAGCGCTTCGCGCTCCGCTTCGAGCAATTGATCCGACTCGCTGTATTCCGCATGGTTCATGGTACCGCAGCAGGCGCGCCTGTCTTGCACGGCATCGTCGTCGTCGACGACAGCGGGAGCAAATGTCATTTGCCCATCCTCCGTCATGGCATTGGCCTTGAGCACTTCGCGCACGGTAAAGCTGTTGCGGATGAAGTCCAGGTAGGCGCCATTGCCATCGGTCTCGGCCATCGTCAGCATGTGGCCGGCCACGTCGGCATAGGTGGCGGCCTGGTCGGGCGATGCCACGAGGGCGCGCAGGACGAGGCTGCGCAGGTAGTCGCCGCAGCGGTGCAGGACGGCCGCGTCGTCTTCCAGCTGGGGCTGGCGTTCGTGGGCAAAGATGTCGGCCAGGATGTCGTAGATGGCGCCTGTAAACACTTGCGAGATGGCGTGCACTTCCGTGCCTGCTTCCGACAATTTGATGTCGTTGTCGGCATTGCGCAAGCCGTTGGGACGGCCCAGGGCCAGGCCGAACTGTTCCGCCAGGTCGGCCAGGAAGGTCTTGTCGTGCAGGTCGGATTTCGTTTGCGCGATCACGGCTTCCACCTGGTCCAGCTGCGACAGGGCCAGGAAGATGGCCGTCAGGTCGCCGAACGATTCGTGCAAGCCGCCCGTCTGCGGCGGATTGTTGCTGAGCAGCCAATTCGGTTTGAGGCCATCGAGCACGGCGTGCCCTGTTTCATGCGAGACGATGTCGAGCGAGCGGCAGGTGTAGACGCGCTCGGTGGCGCCGCTGGGGATGAAATCGCCGAACTTGAGCGCCTTGTCGCTGCGGCTGTAATAGGCATTCATGACATTGGGCAAGCCGTGCGGGAACACGCGCAGCGGTGCCGTGTTGCTGGCGCTATTCCATTGCCAGGGCAGGGGCGGCGCCGTGTCATTGCTGGCCAGCGCGCGCTGGTACATGGTCAATGTCATGCGCACGATGGCAAACGTGTGCACGGCGTCGAACTGGTCGGTGTTGGGCGAGACGATGAAGTCGCCGAAGGCATTCGGGCTGACCTGCGCGATGCCCGGTTCGCCAAACGTGACGCGCGCGTCGCGCGGACCTTGCAGGATCAGACCGGGCAGGAAGGTCTTGCGTGTGCCCAGTTCGCTGACGGACGGGTCTTGCTTCCAGATCAGCACGCGCGAACCGACGGGCACGGCGGCCGCGTTGCGCACCGTGGCCTCGGTCAGGCGGGGCGGCCCCGGCTGCAGGGTCAGTTGCGCATTCTTGCGGTGCTGGCGGTACGGCGCCGAGGGGGTGGGGACATAGCCGACGGGCAGGGACACGCATTTGGTCAGTACGGCTTCGACCGGCACGATGACTTTCTGATCCATGGTAGCTCTCCAAGACACGCGCAGCTGGAACTGGAATAGTCGTCCCGCTTCGGCGCATCCGGTTTGATACGGCGCAAGCGATGCGTGGGAAGGACGGGCTTTTTTAGCCGTCCGGCGCCAGCTGCGGCCGCGCCCGCCGCATGGCGGCTGGTATGATGCTGGCCGTATGGCACCCGTTTTTATAATAAAAGGATCGTTTGATGGCGGATATAAATATAGTTCAGCAACATAAGCTGACGGCAGCAAAGGCGCGCGAAGCGGCGCAGCAAGTGGCCGACAAGCTGGCCCAGGAATATGATTTGGCGTGCGCCTGGGATGGCGATGTGCTGCGCTTCGAGCGCAGCGGCGTCGATGGTTCGCTGACCCTGGAAAAAGAGCAGGTGCAACTGCAAATCAAGCTGGGCTTCATGCTCAGCGCCTTTGCTTCCACGATTGAAGGCAAGATCGCCGAGAAGATGCGCAAGGTGTTTACCGAGCCAGCTTGATGGCGTTTGCCCCGCTTGTCTGGCGCCAAGTTTGGTGGTAAAAATGGCGCCGCAGCGGAAGGCGAAAAGATGACGAAAACACGTCGCTTTTCGCCTTTTTTACGTCTGACTGTACGTTAGCGAACATTGCTAGCACATTTCTATTTGGAAAGCCATTGGACTTTGGCGGTTTTTTGCGTTATACTTGAGTCATATTTACAACAGCTACACCGCGTTTCACCTTCTGCTTCGCAGTACTCCCCACTCGCTCAGTGGTGAATAATTCTTCGGGTTTTACACCCGCATCCAGTTAAAAGTAGCTTGGTCGATTTTTTTTCGGTCAAATACATTTGGTGCCATGTATTTGCATGGCGCTAGCGTTGTTAAAAGTCCTGAACCACAGCCTCTTTTAGCACGCACACGGCACCCCGGCACCGGCTTTGGCCATCCGCTGGTCACACGCGTGTCACCCCCTGTTTCCTGTCGCTCCCGTGCGCTTGTTGCGCCGTGGCGTAGCCGACGCAACAGGGTTTGCTGATTCCCGCCGCAAGCTAGCAGGCTTGCTGGGTTTCATTCCATTCGTCAAATCGAGGGAGAACCACATCGTGGCAAAACAAATCATTATCGACCATGTGTTCAAAGTGTTCGGCGACAAGCCAGAAGAAGCACTTGAACTCGTTCATCAAGGCGCCAGCAAGCAGGACATCCTGGCCAAGACCGATTGCACCATCGGCGTTTTCGACGCCACCTTTACCATTGAAGCGGGCGAAATCTTCGTCATCATGGGCCTGTCCGGTTCGGGCAAGTCGACCCTGGTGCGCATGCTGAACCGTTTGATCGAGCCGACGGCCGGCCGCATCCTGATCGACGGCAACGATATCAATACCTTGCCGGATGCCCAATTGCGTGCCCTGCGCCGCAAGGACATCAGCATGGTGTTCCAGTCGTTCGCGCTGCTGCCGCAAATTACCGTGCTCGACAACACCGCCTTCGGCATGGAACTGGCCGGCATGCCCAAGGCCGAGCGCCATGCGCTGGCCCAGCAAGCGCTGGAACAAGTAGGCCTGGACGGCTACGGCGCCAGCTATCCCGACGAATTGTCGGGCGGCATGCAGCAGCGCGTGGGCCTGGCCCGTGCGCTGGCTTGCGATCCATCGATTTTGCTGATGGATGAAGCGTTTTCCGCGCTCGATCCGATCATTCGTACGGAAATGCAATCGGAACTGCTGCGTTTGCAGCAAATCAAGCGCCGCACCATCGTCTTCATTTCGCATGACCTCGATGAAGCCATGCGCATCGGCGACCGCGTTGCCATCATGAAAGACGGCCACGTGGTGCAAGTGGGCACGCCGGAAGAAATCCTGCGCAAACCGGCCAACGATTACGTGCGCAACTTCGTGCGCGGCGTCGATGCGGCGGCCGTGTTCAAGGCCAGCGATATTGCCCGCAAGAGCCAGATCGTCGTGTCCGAGTCCCCGAGCCGCGGCTCGCGCGCCGCGCTGTCGATGCTGGAAGAGCAGGATCGCGCGTTTGCCTATGTCGTCAATCCGCAGCGCAAGTTCCTCGGCGTCGTGTCGGCCGATTCGCTGCGCAGTGCGCTCGACGGCCATGTGGGACCGCTGGGCCTGGCGCATGCGTATCTGCCCGACGTGCAGACCATCAATGCGGACGAGCCAGTCGCCGGCCTGTTTGGCCAGGTGGCGCAGCTGCCTTACGCCGTCCCAGTGGTGGCCGATGACGGCAGCTTCCGCGGCGCCATCAGCAAGACAACCTTGCTGAAGTTCCTCGACCGCGATACGCCAGCCATTGCCGAACAACAACAGAAAGGACAAGCATGAATCCAAGCACCGTTTCCACAGTAGAAGCTGTTGTTGAACAGCCGGCCGCGCAAATCAATCCCTGGGCGCTGACGCCGCCGGGCGACACGTCCTGGCTGGACGCGGCCGGGCCGGCTGTACAGCCGGAACACGCGGCCTCCGGTTTTCACCTGACGCAGATTTTCGACGGCTCGCTGCCGCTGGAAAGCTGGATCAACCAGGGCCTGGGCTGGGTCGTCGCCCATTTCCGTCCTTTCTTCCAGGCCGTGCGCGCGCCGATCGACAGCGTGCTGTCCGGCGTGGAAGGCGTGCTCCTGGCGGCCCCGTCGCTGACGGTCATCGCCATCATCGGCTTGCTGGCGTGGCAATTTACCAGCCGCACCTTGGCCATCGGCACCGTACTGGCGCTGCTGGTCGTATCGATGCTGGGCATCTGGCCGGAAGCCATGACGACCTTGTCGCTGGTGTTGACGTCGCTGGCCTTCTGTCTGGCCATCGGTTTGCCGCTCGGTATTTTCCTGGCCAGCAGCGACCGCGCACAGAATATCCTGCGTCCCTTGCTCGACGCCATGCAGACGACGCCTGCTTTCGTTTATCTGGTGCCGGTGGTAATGCTGTTTGGTATCGGTAATGCGCCAGGCGTGATCGTGACGATCATCTTTGCCCTGCCGCCGCTCGTACGTTTGACCAATCTCGGTATCCGCCAGGTGCGTCCCGACCTGATCGAAGCGGCCCGCGCCTATGGCGCCTCGCCGTGGCAGTTGCTGACCCGCGTGCAGTTTCCGCTGGCCATGCCGTCGATCATGGCCGGTATCAACCAGTCGCTGATGCTGTCGCTGTCGATGGTCGTGATCGCCTCGATGATCGCCGTCGGTGGCCTGGGCCAGATGGTATTGCGCGGTATCGGCCGTCTGGACATGGGTCTGGCAACCGTCGGTGGCCTCGGTATCGTGCTGCTGGCCATCACCCTGGACCGCTTGACGCAAGCGATGGGCCAGCCACGCCGTGGCGTGCGCCATTGGTACCAGACGGGTCCCGCCGGTTTCGTGCTGCGCCTGGTGCGCGGCAGCACGGAGAAAAATAATGTTGCACAGCAAGCTACGCTGGCCAACGCACAATAAGAAAGGAACCACATGCATCAAATCGCACATTTCAAAGAGACGCAAAAATCGCAACGCAAGTTCCAGCTGTTTTCCGCCCTGGCGATCGCCGCCATGGCCCTGACCACGAGCCTGGCCATGGCGCAGACGCCGGCCGCACCCGCCGATGCGTTGCCCGGCAAGGGCATCAAGGTGCAGGCGCTGCAAAGCTCGATCGCGGAAGAAACATTCCAGACCATGCTGGTCGACAAGGCGCTGGAAAAGCTCGGCTACGAAGTGCAGCCGATCAAGGAAGTGGAATACCCGACGGCGCATATCGCGATTGCCAACGGCGACGCCACCTTCATGGCCGTGCACTGGGACCCGATGCACAAGGATTTCTATAACAATGCGGGCGGCGACGCCAAGCTGTTGCGCACGGGCCAATACGCCGGTCCTGCCGCACAAGGTTATCTGATCGACAAAGCGACGGCCGAGAAGTACAACATCACGAATATCGACCAGTTGCGCGACCCGAACCTGGCCAAGCTGTTTGACCACGATGGCGATGGCAAGGCCGACTTGACGGGCTGCAACCCCGGCTGGGGCTGCGAAGCGCTGATTGAGAATCACATGGATGCGTACAAATTGCGCGAAACGGTAACGCACGTGCAGGGCAGTTATGCGGCCCTGATCGCCGACACCATGGGCCGCTACAAGCGTGGCGAACCGATTTTGTACTACACGTGGACGCCGTACTGGGTCAGCGGCGTGCTGGTGCCGGGCAAGGATGTGGTCTGGCTGAAAGTGCCGTTCTCGGCCAACCCGGAGAAAGTGAACACGCGTCTGGACAATGGCAGCGATTACGGCTTTGCCGTCAACACGGCGCGCATCGTGTCGAACAAGGCCTGGGCCGAGAAAAACCCGGCCGCGGCCAAGCTGTTCGAAGTGATGCAACTGCCCGTGGCGGACATCAATGCGCAGAACGAGCGCATGCGCCGCGGCGAAAACACGCAAGCCGATATCGCGCGCCATACGGCTGGCTGGATCAAGTTCCACCAGCAAAAGTTTGACGGCTGGATCGCGCAAGCGCTGGCGGCGGCGAAAAAGTAAGTTCTAGCGCCGTTTTACCATGAAAGAGTGGCTACCATTTTGGTAGCCACTTTTGCGTTAACGGCCTGTTTTGGTGGTTTTTGGTGAGTTTTTAGCCGTTTTCGGCCAGTTTCAGGTGCAAAATGGGGAAAGGCTTGCCGAACGGGTCGCGTTCGGAGCGGCTTTCCCCGATAAAGCCCTGGTGGAGGTAAAAGCCATGCGCTTGCGTGTTGTGTTCGTTGACATCGACGGCCGTGGCGCCCAGGGCCGCGATGGCGTGCCGCACGAGCGCACGGCCGGCGCCGCTGCCGCGCTGGTCGGGATGTACGAACAGCATCTCGATCTTGGCGTGTTCGACGCACAGGAAGGCATAGGCGACGCCGTCATCGGCGCGCAGCACGTGCAGCAGGCGTTCGGCCGTCACCCTGGCCAGCTCGTCGCGGACGAAGGGCACCAGGAAAGCGATATCGCTGTCAGCGAGGAAATAGTGGGTGGCGCGTACGGACAGGTGCCAGACATCGAACAAGCGGGGCAGGTCGGCGGCATGGGCCAGGGAAAGCAGGGAATTCGGTGATGGTGTCATGCGGAAATTATACTGCCCCGGCAGGCGCCGGGGCAGGGAGGGACGATCAGTCCTTCAAGTCTTCGATCAGGTCGATGTATTGTTGCTGCGCATCTTCTTTCGAGGTGCCGGCCAGGGCCGCCCAGGCGTCGAACTTGGCGCGGTTGACGAAGTCGGTCATGCCAGGACGCTCGCCCGTGGCGTCGCCGCTCGAGGCTTGCTTGAACAAGGCGTAGATTTTCAACAAGGTCATATTGTCCGGACGCTCGGACAGGGTCTTGGAATCGAGCTGCGCTTGTTCGAATTGCTCTTGTAAACTCATGATGGCTCCTGTGTGCTGATGGAATCGTTGGAAAAGTGCGGCAGGCCCGGCGGAGTGGCCACCGTGCGTGCTGCAGTGCCTGACATCATAGTGAAAAAAGCGTGCCGTGCATTAGAGGACACCCTCAAAACAAAAACGCCGCCGCTGAGTGAACAGGGGCGGCGTCTGGCGCGGTCCTTGGAACGCAGCCTTCAGCTTCTTATACGCCCAGCAGTTCGACGTCGAAAATCAGGGTGGCGTTCGGTGGAATCACGCCGCCGGCGCCGCGTGCGCCATAGCCCAGTGCCGCAGGAATGATCAGCTGGCGCTTGCCGCCCACTTTCATGCCTTGCACGCCTTCGTCCCAACCCTGGATGACGCGGCCTGCGCCCAGCGGGAATTCGAATGGATCGTTGCGGTCCTTGCTCGAGTCAAATTTCGAACCGGCGCTGCCGTCGTCGTTTTGCAGCCAGCCCGTGTAATGCACGACAACATTGTTGCCGGCTTGCGCTTCAGCGCCTTCGCCAACGACGGTATCGATGTATTGCAGGCCGGAAGCGGTAGTGGTGGTGGTCATGATAATCCTTGTGTAGGCGATGAAAGCTTCAGATTGTAGAGCAATGAGTTGCAAAGCGCCATTCCAGGCCCGGCGCAAGGGAAAACCGGAAATTACGCCGATGTGTGGCTGCCGGTTGTATTTAAGGGGGGATTTCACACAATAAATACAGTGTTCCACGTAAAATGCATGTTTTGTATTTAACAGTGATTTCTTCCATGTTCCGCAGTCTACGCCGCCTTGTTTTTTCCTCGCTGTGCCTGGTTTCCGCAATATCGACGGCGCAAGCCGAAGTGGTGGTGGTACTCAATTCCCGTGATGCTACGGTGCAACTGCTGGACCAGAAAACCTATGCTCCCCTGTCCACCTTTGCCGTCGGCAAGGAACCGCACCATCTGATGGAAACGCCGGACGGCAAGTCGCTGATCGTCGCCAGTTCCGTCGGCAACGAGCTGATTTTCCTCGATCCTGTCTCGGGCCAGATCCAGCGCCGCATCAGCAACATCCTCGATCCTTACCAGATCGGCTTTTCGCCGGACCAGAAATGGTTCATTTCGAATTCGCTGCGCCTGGACCGCATCGACCTGTACCGCTACGACGGCAAGAACCTGACCCTGGCCAAGCGCATCCCGCTGCCGAAACTGCCCAGCCACATGGCGTTCACGGCCGACAGCACCATGGCCTTCATCACGCAGCAGGGCAGCAACCAGGTCAGTGCCATCGATCTGGCGACGCAAACCGTCAAATGGACCATGCCTGTCGGCCCCGCGCCCGCCGGCATCACGATGACGCCCGATGGCAAGCATTTGCTGGTCGGTATCATGGGCAGCGATTACGTGGAGGTGATCGACTGGCGCACGCAAAAGACCGTCAAGCGCATCAAGGCGGGCGCCGGCACGCATAATTTCCGCGCGCTCGGTGACAACCGCATGACGTTCGTCTCGAACCGCGTGTCGAATACCATCAACATCATCGACCAGAAGACGCTGGAAAACGTGGGCACCATCAATGTGCCGGGCGGCCCGGACTGCATGGAAATCACGCCCGATGGCAAGACCATGTGGGTGACCCTGCGCTGGATCAAGAAAGTGGCCGTGATCGACCTGACCACGCGCAAGGTCATCAAGACCATACCGGTAGGCCGCTCGCCCCATGGCGTGTATTTCGCCACCCACTCGCCGCGCATGTGATGGCGGGTGTGATGATGAAACACCTGATTCCCGCGGGCCGCGTGTCCGCCATGCTGCTGTGCGCCAGCGCCATGCTGTCCCCCGCGCATGCCGCCGCGCCGGCACCGGCAGCAACGGCCCCAGCCGCATCTTCAGCCCCGGCCGCCTGCAAGGGCACGATCTACATGACCTTCGACACGGGCAGCCAGTCGCAAGCGCAACTGATCGCCGACGTGCTGAACAAACGTCATGTAAAGGCAACCTTCTTCCTGGCCAATGAAAAGACCACGCGCGGCGACTATTCGCTCGATGCCTCGTGGGCGCCGTACTGGAAAGCCCGGGTCGCCGAAGGCCATGCGTTCGGCACGCATACGTTCGACCACGTGTACTGGAAGAAGGATCTGGCCAACGGCTTGATCCAGGTCAAGCCCCAGTTCGGCAAGGACGGCGGCAAGCTGGCCTCGTTTACGGATAAACAGTTCTGCGAGGAATTGCGCCGGGTCGATACGCGCTTCCAGGAGCTGACCGGCCACAAGCTCGATCCGTTCTGGCGCGCGCCGGGCGGCTACACGTCGCCGCGTACCCTGGCGGCCGGCAGCGCTTGCGGCTACCAGCACGCGGGCTGGGCGCCAGCGGGGTATTCCGGCGATGAGCTGCCCAGCGACAAGTATCCGAACGCCATGCTGCTGAAAAAAGCGCTGGCGAACTTGCGCAGCGGCGACATCTTCATTTCCCACATGGGCATCTGGTCGCGCAAGGATGCGTGGGCACCGGCCAACCTCGACGCTTTGATTTCTGGCTTGCAAGACAAGGGTTTCTGTTTTGCCACCCTGCGCGAGCATCCTGCCTACGCGCAGAAGAAGGGCCAGCCATGATCGCCGCCGATATCCTCGGCTTCGTCACCCCGGTGATCGACGCCGTGGTCGATACCTTTGGCGTGGCGCAAGGCTGGCTATTTCAGACGGTGGTCAATCCCCTCGTCTATCACCTGGGCTTTGGCGAATTCACGGAAGAAGCGTTCGAAGGCACGGAGTGGCTGCTGATCGGCCTGTGCGAACTGGTGCTGCTGTTTCTCGTGCTGCGCCCGCTCGAAGCCCTGATTCCCGCGCAAAAGATCACCGACCCGCGCGCGCGCTGGAACGATTTCATCTACACCGTGCTGCACCGGATCGGCCTGTTTTCTGTCGTCGTCTTCTTCACGCTCGATCCGCTGATGGATGCGCTGGCGGGTGCCTTGCGTTTCGATAATATCCATCCATTCAACCTGGAATCGCTGTTGCCCGGCATCAGTCCCTTGCTCAGTTTTATCATTTATTTTGTGATACTGGACTTCGTCGACTATTGCTACCACCGGGCCTCGCACCATTTCGGCTGGTGGTGGGGCTTGCACAGCCTGCATCACAGCCAGCAAAACATGAACTTGTGGAGCGATGACCGCAACCACTTGCTCGACGACTTCCTGCGCGACGTGGTGATGGCGCTGGTGGCGCTCGGCATCGGCGTGCCGCCGGGCCAGTACGTGCTGCTGGTGTCGGTTTCGCGCATTCTGCAAAGCTTGCAGCATGCGAATGTGAGGATACACTTCGGCCGCATCGGCGAGCGGCTGTTGGTTTCGCCCCGTTTCCACCGTACGCACCATGCGATCGGCGTGGGGCACGAGTCGCAAGGCAAGGGCAGCATGGGCGGCTGCAACTTCGGCGTGGTCTTGCCGATTTGGGATATGCTGCTGGGCACCGCGAATTTCTCGGCCGGCTATGCACGCACGGGCGTGCGCGACCAGCTGGCCCGTATCGACAGCAAGGGCATGGGCCGGCCGGGGCGCGACTATGGCCGCGGCTTCTGGCAGCAGCAATGGCTGGGCCTGCGCCGCATGGTGGAATTTGCAAGAATCAAACGAAAAGGACGTCGTTGATGCGTAATGTGTTGAATTCGTATGGCCGCGCCTTGCTGTCGCAATTGCACGGCAGGATATTGCTGCTGAGCGTGGCGCCGTTCATCCTCTCGCTGGTGCTGTGGGGATGCCTGCTGTATGTGGGTTTGCAGCCGCTGATCGACAGCCTGCATGCGCTGTTTACGCAATACGATTTCTTCCGCACCAGCGGGCAGGTGCTGTCCACCTTCGGCCTGGGCATGCTGAAAGCCGTGATCGTGCCGCTGATCGCCATGTTCATGCTGCTGCCGCTGATGATCTTGACGGCGCTGATCTTCATGGGCCTGTTCGCCATGCCGGCCATCGGCCGCCATGTGGGCGGGCGGCACTTTCCTCAACTGGACAAGAAGCATGGCGGCAGCCTGCTCGGCAGCGTCGCCACTTCGCTGGCCACGTTCTTGCTGTTCATTATCGCCTGGGTGATCATGCTGCCCCTGTATGCGTTTCCGCCGGCCGCCCTGGTTGGGCAAGCCGTGCTGTGGGGCTGGCTGACCTACCGCGTGATGGCATATGACGCCATGGCCGACTACGCCAGCGCCGAAGAGCGCCACGCCATCATGCGCACGCAGCGCTGGCCTTTGCTGGCCATCGGCATGGTATCCGGCGCGGCCGGCGCCGTGCCGGGCATGCTGTGGATGGGCGGCGTGATGTCGGTGGTGTTCTTCCCCTTCCTGGCGGCGTTTGCCATCTGGCTGTATGTGCTGATCTTTATCTTTACGGGTCTGTGGTTCCAGTATTACTGCCTGGAAGCACTGTCGCGTTTGCGGGGCGTACGCGGCATGACCGACGTGGCGCCGGCGGACGCTTGAGTATTTTTATCGAATTCTACGAGGAAGCTTCATGGCTATCGGATTGATCATCATTGGCGACGAAATCCTGTCGGGCAAGCGCACGGACCAGCATTTTCCAAAAGTGGTAAGCATGCTCAAGGCGCGGGGCTTGCAGCTGAGCTGGGCGGAATACGTGGGCGACGAACCGGCCCGCCTGGTCGCCTTGCTCAAGCGCAGCTTTGCCAGCGGCGACATCGTCTTCAGCTTTGGCGGCATCGGCGCCACGCCGGACGACCATACGCGCCAGGCGGCGGCCGATGCGCTGGGCTTGCCGCTGGTGCTGCATCCGCAGGGCAAGCTCAATATCCAGCAACGGATCACGGAAATGGGCGAAGAAGCGGGTGTACCGGCCGATTTGAACTCGCCGGAAAACCTGCACCGCCTGAAAATGGCGGAATTTGTCGAAGGCGCCGAGCTGATTCCGAATCCGTACAACAAGATTGCCGGCTTTGCCGTGCGCGAACATTATTTCGTGCCCGGTTTTCCCGTCATGTCCTGGCCCATGATCGAATGGGTGCTCGACACGCATTACGCGCACCTGTTCAATCAGGTGCCGCATGCGGAACACGCCTTGCTCGTGTATGAAACGGCCGAATCCCTGCTGACACCGCTGATGGTGGGCCTGGAAGCGGAGTTCCCGCTGATCAAGGTATTCAGCCTGCCCAGCGTGGGCGATGCGCAGACGCGCCGGCATATCGAACTGGGCGTCAAGGGCGAGCCTGCGCAGGCCGAGGCCGCCTTTGCGCAGATGTGTGCCGCGCTCGATACCTTGCAGGCGGAATACACCACCATCTGAGATGCGGCCAGCCCGGCGCCGGCGGCTTTTTCGCTGGTGTTCAGCCCGCTTCACAGCTATGTACGCAAGCGTACGTTCCAAGACGTTGTTTTTTTGCGAAAATCTTCAATGAAGCAAGATTTTTGTGTGCGCTCGTCAGTCGTTTTCATGCCGATGTGGTGGAATGGTGAACAGGGGCCTTGCGTGTCGAACGCGGGGTCGCCTGCCTGTGCAGTAACGTGTTTTTTTGATTCACCGGTATGGACATCATGTTAAGCAAGCTTTGTTGTGACCGGCCCTGGCTGGCCCTCGTCTTATCCCGCGCGGAGCGGTATCGCTACCGCATTTCCCGCGCCGTCCAAACCCAACCTTACCCCAGCATCCCATGAAAGACACAGGCGTCAATCTGGCCGCGCAAGAGCGGCCTCCTTCTGATCCACTCGACGACACGGGCGCCGAGGCGCCGCCGCCAGCGAGTCCGCCGAAGAAGCGCCGTTCGCGCATCTGGCCCATCTTTGCCATCATTGCGCTGGCGCTGATCGCCGGCGTGGCGTGGTTCGTCATGCGCGAGGTGCGCACCTCGGCCCTGCAGGCGGAGTTTTTCACGCGCCTGGACCGCCAGTTGGCGTTCAAGGTCGAGCCTGGTCCCGCACCGGCGGGCGCCATCCGCTATCCGCAGCACGGGCCCTACGATGAGCGCCTTGGCTATGCCAGCCTGCCGGATTTCATTACCAAGCTCAACGCGCGCGATTATGAAGTGACGGCGCAGGCGCGCATGTCGCCGAAAATGGTGCAACTGGTCGACCGGGGCATCTTTGCCACGTATCACGAGAAAAATCGCGCCGGACTATCCATCCTCGATTGCCGCGCCGCACCCCTGTTTTCGGCCAGCTATCCCGAGCGCATGTTCGACGGCTTCGCCGAAGCGCCGCCCGCGCTCGTGCAAAGCCTGCTGTTCATTGAAAACCGCGAGTTGCTCGACCCGGGCACGCCCGAGCGCAATCCGGCCGTGGAATGGGACCGCCTGAGCAAGGCTGTCCTCGACAAGGCGCTGAACCTGTTCGGCGGCCACCGCAGTGGCGGCGGCAGCACCCTGGCCACGCAGATCGAAAAATACCGGCATTCGGAAGACGGGCGCACCAGTTCCATGCAGGACAAGCTGCTGCAGATGATTTCGGCCAGCCTGCGCTCGTACCAGGATGGCGAAAATACCATGGAAGCGCGGCGCAGGATTGTCCTCAATTACCTGAACACCGTGCCGCTGTCGGCCAAGAGCGGCTTTGGCGAAGTCAACGGCATCGGCGACGGCATGTGGGTCTGGTATGGCCGTCCGTTTGCCGAAGTGAAGACCTTGCTCAAGGGCAAAATGGACCAGCCGGGCAGCGCGCTGGCCTACAAGCAGGCGCTGAGCCTCTTGATCGCGCAGCGCCGTCCCTCGCATTACCTGGTGGCCGGCGGCGCCGACCTGGAAGAATTGACCAATAGCCACCTGCGTCTGCTGGCGCAAGCGGGCGTGATTTCGCCGCAGTTGCGCGATGCGGCCATCGCCGAAAAGCTGCGTCCGTCGACGGCCTCGGGCGTGCAATCGGAAGCGTCGACCTCGTTTGTCACGCGCAAGGCCTCGAATGCCGTGCGCAACCATCTGGCCAGCATGCTCGGCGATCCGCGCTTGTACAACCTCGACCGCCTCGACCTGAAAGTGGTCAGCACGCTCGACGCGCAGGCGCAAAACGCCGTCACCAAGGTCTTGCGCGAGTTGCGCGACCCCGAAGTGGCGAAAGCAGCCGGCCTGACGGGCAAGGGCATGCTGGGCAATGGCGACCCGGCCAATGTCGTCTACAGCTTTACCTTGCTGCAAAAGGGCGACCAGGCCAACTTGCTGCGCGTGCAGACCGATAACTACGACCAGCCGCTCGACATCAACGAGGGCGCCAAGCTGGACTTGGGTTCCACGGCCAAGCTGCGCACCCTGGTGACGTATATGGACATCATCGACCAGCTGCACCAGCGCTACAGCGGCATGGGCGCCGCCGAGCTGGGCAAGATTGCCGTCGATCCGAAGGACATGCTGTCGCAGTGGGCGATTGCCTATCTGAAACCGTTGGCAATCGGCGAGGCGCGCAACTTGCCCGCCATGCTGGCGGCCGCCATGGAACGCAAATATTCGGGCAACCCGGGCGAAGGTTTCTTCACGGGCGGCGGCTTGCACCATTTCGGCAACTTCTCCAAGCTCGACGACAGCCGCATCATGACGGTGCAGCAGGCGCTGCGCCAGTCGACCAACCTGGTGTTCGTGCGCCTGATGCGCGACGTGGCCCGCTACTACATGTTTTCGCGCCCCGATTCCTCGGCCTCGCTGCTGGCGGACGCCGACGATCCGCGCCGGGCCCAGTACCTGAGCCGTTTTGCCGACAAGGAAGGGCGCGAATTCCTGCACCGTTTCTACCAGAAGTACCGCGGCAAGAGTGTCGACGAGCAGGAAAAGATCCTGCTGGCCAGTATCCGCCCGACGCCGGTGCGCCTGGCCAATATCTTCCGCACCGTCAATCCGAAGGGGACCGTGGCGGAATTCGGCGATTTCCTCAACGCCAACTTGCCATCGCAAAACGAAGTGCCGCCCGAGCGCGTGGCCAAGATGTACCAGCAGTACGCGATGGAAAACTGGTCGCTGGCCGACCGTGGCTATCTTGCCAATGTGCATCCGCTGGAACTGTGGATGGTGGCGTACCTGCGCCAGCACGAAGGTTCGACCCTGTCGCAGATGGTGGCGGCCAGCGAAAAGGAACGCCAGGAAGTGTACAAATGGCTGTTCAATACGCACCGCAAGCATGCGCAGGACCGCCGCATCGCCAACTTGCTGGAAGTGGAAGGTTTCCTGGAAATCCACCGCCAGTGGAAGAAGATGGGCTATCCGTTCGATTCGCTCGTGCCGTCGTATGCGACGACCCTGGGCGCGTCGGCCGACCGGCCTGCCGCGCTGGCCGAGTTGATGGGCATCATCATCAACGATGGCGTGCGCAAACCGAGCGTGCGCATCGATTCCATGCATTTCGCGGCCAACACGCCATATGACACCATGGTCAAGCGGGGCAGCAAGGTGGAAGCGGAGCAAGTGTTGTCGCCGGACGTGGCGCGCGCCGTTGCCAAGGCCATTCGCGAAGTGGTGTCGGACGGTACGGCGAAGCGGGCGAAGACGGCGTTTGTCGGCGCCGACGGCGTGCCGATCCCGATGGGCGGCAAGACGGGTACGGGCGACCAGCGTTTCGACGTGTATGGCGCCGGTGGCCGCCTGATCGAATCGCGCTACGTGAATCGTTCGGCCACGTTCGTGTTCAATATCGGCGAGCGCTTCTACGGCAGCATGACGGCGTACGTGCGGGGGCCGGAATCGAAAAACTACGATTTCACGAGCGCCTTGCCCGTGCAATTGCTGGTGTCGCTGGCGCCGAGTCTGATGCCGCTGATCGAAGCGCCTGCGCCGGCCGAAGGCGTGGCCAAGCAGTGTACGAATTAGCCGCTGGCAGGCAGTTGTAGCAAAACGCCGGCGTTCACGCCGGCGTTTTTTTTAGCCGGCAAACACAGCCGTCTTGTCCGCCAGGCGTGCGTGGTAGGCGGCGATGGCAGGATAGTCGGGACGCTGCATCGGTGCCATCAGCCAGCGCTTGACGGACAAGCCCAGCACGATATCAGCCAAGGTGAACGTTTCGCCGCAGACGAAGGCACCCGTGCGCTGCAGCTGCTGTTCCAGCACGCCCATCATCTTGTTCCATCCGGCAATACCGGCCGCCAGATGCGCCGCATCCTGGTGTGCCGGGCTCTGGCGCACCAGCGACATGAAGGCGTAGCGCCAGCTGTTGTTCAGGTCCCCCATCTGCCAATCCATCCATTTTTCCACTTCCGCACGGGCGCGGGGCGTGCCTGGCAGCAAGTCGTCGCGGCCTGCCTGGGCGCACAGGTAGCGACAAATCGTGTTCGATTCCCACAGCACCAGGTCGCCATCGAGCAGCACGGGTACCATGGCGTTCGGGTTCAAGGCCAGGAAAGCCGGGTCGTCGGTGCTGCGAAAGCCGCTGCCCCAGTCTTCGCGCTCGTACGGCAGGTCGAGTTCCTCGCACGTCCACAGGACCTTGCGGACGTTGATCGAGGCGGCTTTTCCAAGAATTTTCAGCATGCGGGGCTCCAGAGGGCAGGTGGTTGATCTGCCACTGTAGCGGATTTGGCCACCCCGCGCATGTGAAAGTGCCTTGCATAGTTGAGCTTTTCTTGGCATCGTAGCCACCCATGAAACCTATGCGCCACCACATGTCCAAAATCCTCGCGTTCAGCCGCTTTTCCGTGCGCGATTTCCTCGCCACCGCCGGTCCCACCTTGCTGCTCGTCGGCGCGTTTTGCGCGCTCGCTTACTGGCTGGTCGACCCGGCGCCGCCGCGCCAGGTAAGCCTGTCGACGGGGCAGGACAATAGCGCGTATGAAGAGTTCGGCAAAAAATATGTGGCCACCCTGGCCAAGCACGGCATCAAGGTGACCTTGCAGCCGTCGCTGGGTTCGCAGGACAACTTGCAGCGCTTAAATAGTGGCAAGACCGATATCGCCTTCGTGCAAAGCGGCTCGACGGAGCACGAGGATGCCGAGCGTCATGGCCTCATTTCCCTGGGCAGCCTGTTTACGGAACCCGTCTGGCTCTTCATGCGCGAAGACAAGGCGGTGACGGAGCTGGCGCAATTGAAGGGCATGAAGATCAACCTGGGACCAGAAGGCACGGGCGTGCCCGGCCTGTTCCGGCAGTTGCTGTCCGTTAATGGCGTGGAGGCGAACGAGCTGACGGTGAGCGACTTGCAAAACACGCCTGCCACCGTGGAGCTGCTGGAAGGACGCATCGATGGCCTCGTGTTCAGCTCGGCCCCGGAAGCGCCGCTGATCCAGATGCTGCTGCAAACGCCGGGCATCAAGCTGTTTGATTTTTCCCAAGCGGAGGCGTACACGCGGCGTTTGCCTTTCCTGACCCACGTCGTCTTGCCGCGCGGCATAGTCGACCTGGGGCAGAACATTCCTGCGCAGGATTATCATCTGATCGCGCCGACGGCCACCTTAGTCGCGCGCGAAGACTTGCATCCGGCCCTCGTCGACCTGTTCGTGCAGGCGGCGGCCCGCATCCATGGCGGCACGGGCTGGTTCCAGCAGCAGGGGCAGTTCCCGTCCGCGCGCTACACGGAAATTCCCGTGGCACCCGAAGCGCTGAAATTTTACAAGGATGGCGCGCCAGTGCTGCAGCGCTATATGAGTTTCTGGCTGGCCAATTTCTTTGACCGCATGTGGGTGCTGGTGGTGGCGCTCGGTGCCTTGATCCTGCCCCTGTCGCGCGTCGTGCCGCCGCTGTATGTATGGCGCATCCGCTCGCGCGTGTACCGCTGGTATGGCCAGCTGCGCACGGTCGAGCAGGCGCTGGAAGACGTGCCACCAGAGCAGCGTGCGCAAGTGTATGCGGTGCAATTGAAACGGCTCGACCAGATCGAGGAAATGGTCAACCAGATCTCGATTCCCCTGTCGTTTGCCGATGGGTTGTATGGCTTGCGCAGCCACATCAATTTCGTGCGCAAGCGCATTCTGTCCCTGATGCAAGCGCATTCTGTCCCTGAGGTGGGCGAGGCGGCCTCAGCGATTAACTCGCTTAACAACGCCTAACAAAACCGTAGCGAGCGGAAGGAAGTTGTGGTTGAGAAGCGCAGCTGTACGAAGGTACAGTGAGCATCGCAGACCGCAAATTACGACGCGTAGTAGGTTTTGATAGGCGTACTAAATGAGGGTGATCGACAGCTTGCGTCCGACCAGCGCGGCGGCCCGCTCCAGGGTCGACAGGGTCACGTCGCTGCTGGGGTCGAGCAGGCGGTCGAGCTGCGAGCGGCTCGTCTGCAGCAGGGCCGCCATGCGCGTCTTCGACATCGCTTGTTCCTGCATCGCCTGCGTCAGTTGCCAGGCGATCACTTCCTTGATGGCGCGGTTTTGCGTTTGCTCGAAAATGCCTTCTTCCTTGAGGAAGTCGTCGAGACTGCTGCCGAGGTGGGGAGCGGTGGCGTTCATGTCAGTTCCTTGTGGCGTTTGCGGGCCAGCGCCAGGTCGTCATCGGGCGTGGCGCGGGTTTTCTTTATAAAGCCGTGCAGCGCCACCAGGCAATCGCCGTGATGGCAGATCAGTACGCGCGCGAAACGGTTGCCGGGGTTGCCGGGCAGGCTGCTGCGTACTTCCGATAATCCATGCCCCAGATGCCGGCACAGGGGCATGCCTACGGGCCAGCGCCATTGCGCATGCATCAAGTCTTGTCCGATCACATGGCGCTCTTCGATGGGCAGCGATTTGAGCCAGTCGCGCACGGGTTCGCCGCCATTGCCGTTCGCATAGAACAGCAGGGTAATCTGCCGCAAGCCGGAAGCATCCATGACGCACCTCTACGTTGTACTATATAAGGTACATATTCGCAAGGAGAATTTGCGCCGTAGTTGAAAAAATCGGGCGCGCATGGATGGTTGTAGCCGATAGCGGACCCCAGGGTGGCCCGCCAGATCAAACACTGTTCAGATAGTCAGGCACCCAGCCACGGCAGCCCCGCCTTGCACCAGCCGCCGATCTGCTTGCGGTGGCCGTCGGCGTCCTTGTCGCCTTCGAAACCTTCGAGGATGTCGAAGCAGTTCAGGTAGCCGTGCTCGGTCGCCAGCTTGGCCGCGTGGCGCGAACGCACGCCGGAGCGGCACAGGAACAGCAGCACCTCGTCTTTGCCGGCCTGGGCGGCCAGTTGCGCGAGGAAGTCGGCATTCGGCACGCCACCGGGGTAAGTGGCCCACTGCACCGCACCATGCTGGGTATCGGCGATGTCGACCCGTCCCACCCAGTCGCGCTCGGCATTCGTGCGCACATCGATGAGCTTGACGGCGGGATCGCGTTGCAGCAAGTCGTACGCTTCCTGCGGCGTGACGGCGCCGGCATACGGCGTACCTTCATTGGCCCGGCTGCGGGCGGTGGTCAGGATGTCGGCGGCGGTGGTCATGGCGTCCTCGATGAAAGTGGGTATGTATGGTCGATTATAGTGCGCCGTCCACGCCCCGCAAACGGGAAACCACGGTGCGCGGCGCATGCACCATAACAAAGCATTTTTCAAGAATCGGCGCAAAATGCACGATAATGGTGCGTTATTCGTTTTTTGCACTTGCTTAGTGCATTCTTGATTTGACGCAAACGCAGCAGGAAAATCGCGGGCAGGAAAACTTTCACTGGGATGGCCGGGTTTTGACCTGGGCGGCGACATCCCACCAGAAGCTGGCATGGAATCTGCTATGATCCTTATGAGTTTTGGTGGCACGCAATGTTTGCTTCGCTTCATCAGCCCAGACGCATTAAGGTCGGCTCACCCCACATTCATTTAGGAGATACGCATGGCAATGACAGCCGCAGAAGTCTTGAAGATGGTAGAAGAAAACGAAGTCAAATTCGTTGATTTCCGCTTTGCTGATACCCGTGGTAAAGAGCAGCACGTGACGGTTCCCGTGTCGCACTTCGACATGGACAAATTCGAGTCGGGCCACGCCTTTGACGGTTCTTCGATCGCTGGCTGGAAAGGCATTGAAGCTTCCGACATGATCTTGCTGCCGGATCCAAACACGGCCAATATCGACCCGTTCATGGAAGAAACGACCCTGTTCATGCAGTGCGACGTGATCGAACCGTCGGACGGCAAGGGCTACGACCGCGACCCGCGCTCGATCGCGAAACGCGCAGAAGCCTACCTGAAATCGTCGGGCATGGGCGACACCGCCTACTTCGGCCCTGAGCCAGAATTCTTCATCTTCGACAGCGTGCGCTGGAAGATCGACATGTCGGGCTGCTTCGTCAAGATCGGTTCGGACGAAGGTTCGTGGTCGACCGGCAAGGACATCGAAGGCGGCAACAGCGGCCACCGTCCGACCGTCAAGGGCGGCTATTTCCCGGTGCCACCAGTGGACAGCTTCCAGGACATGCGTTCGGAAATGTGCCTGATTCTGGAATCGCTGGGCATCCCGGTTGAGGTACATCATCACGAAGTCGCCGGCGCCGGCCAGAATGAAATCGGCACCAAGTTCTCGACCCTGGTCGAGCGCGCCGACTGGACGCAAAACCTGAAATACGTGGTGTGGAACGTGGCGCACAGCTATGGCAAGACCGCCACCTTCATGCCGAAACCTATCGTTGGCGACAACGGTTCGGGCATGCACGTGCATCAATCCGTATGGAAAGATGGCAAAAACCTGTTCGCTGGCGACGGCTATGCCGGCCTGTCCGATTTCGCCCTGTACTACATCGGCGGCATCATCAAGCACGCCAAGGCACTGAACGCGATCACCAACCCGGGCACCAACTCGTACAAGCGTCTGGTACCAGGCTACGAAGCTCCAGTGAAACTGGCGTACTCGGCGAAAAACCGTTCCGCCTCGATCCGTATCCCGCACGTGGCCAATCCAAAAGGCCGCCGCGTCGAAGCGCGCTTCCCGGATCCACTGGCGAACCCGTACCTGTGCTTCGCCGCACTGCTGATGGCTGGTCTGGACGGCGTTGCCAACAAGATCCATCCGGGCGAAGCCGCCTCGAAAGATCTGTACCATCTGCCGCCGGAAGAAGACGCACTGATCCCTACGGTGTGCGCTTCGCTGGAAGAAGCCCTGGACGCCTTGGACAAGGACCGCGAGTTCCTGACCCGTGGCGGCGTATTCAGCGATTCGATGATCGATGCTTACCTGGAACTGAAAATGCAAGACGTACAGCGCATGCGCATGACCACGCATCCTGCCGAGTTCGACATGTACTACTCGCTGTAATGGCGCCACGCCGGCAATGTGCCGGTAGTGAATAAAAAAACGCGGGTGAGGCGATGGTCTTGCCCGCGTTTTTTGTTATGGCGCCACAGTGCGTTGTTGTATAGTCGGCCCAGGAACGATGCGGCACGCGCCGACAGGAGTGGAGATTGACCAAGCATTACAGAATGGCGCTGATGGCAGGATTGCTGGGCGCGGCAGCACAGGCGCACGGGCAGTTGTATGTGTGCGCCGATGCGCAAGGACACAAGACGTACACGGACAAGCGGGCTGGCGCGCATTGCCAGCTGCTCGATTTGCCAGGCGCCATGACGGAGCCGCCCCGCAAGACGGCGCCGCTGGCCGGCGCGCCGGCCCGGCCCGCCACGCAGGCGGCAGCCACGGCGGCGCCTGCCGCCGGCGCGTTTCCCAAGGTCGATGGCGCCGAGCAGCGCGCGCGCGACCTGGACCGGCGCCAGATCCTGCAGGACGAATTGCGCAGCGAAGAGCAGAAACTGGCGGCGCAGCGCCTGGAATTCAATGGCGGCCAGCCCGAGCGCCAGGGCAATGAGCGTAACTATGCGAAATACCAGGAACGAGTGGCGCAGTTGAAGGACAACATTAGCCGGACACAGCAGAACGTCGAGGCCCTGAAACGCGAGATCGCGAATATTCGGTAAAGCACATGACACTAGACAACCATTCCAGCCGCCCGGCCCACCTGGCCGGCCTTGATTTGCTCGCTTCGGCCGTGATCTTGCTCGACGGCGACGGCCGCATCAGCTATGCCAACGCGGCGGCGGAAAACCTGCTGGAAAGCTCGTTGAAAGCCCTGTCGCGGCAAAAGCTGACGGCGCTGTTCTTGAATCCGGACGAGCTGGCCGGTATTTGCGCGCAGGCGCTCGAACATAAATTTTCCGACTTGCGCCAGGACCTGACTCTGGAGCGCCCGGGGCGCGAGCCGCTGCGCGTGCACAGCATCATCAGCGCGCTCGACGCGCCGCGCGACGGCGTGCTGATCGAGCTGCGCGAAAACGTGCAGCAGCTCAAACTCGACCGCGAGGAGCGCATCCTCGACCAGAGCCAGGTCAACAAGGAGCTGATCCGCAACCTGGCGCATGAAATCAAGAACCCGCTGGGCGGCATCCGCGGCGCGGCCCAGCTGCTGGAGCTGGAATTGCCGGCCCTGCACCTGAGCGAGCTGCGCGAATACACGCAGGTGATTATCAAGGAAGCGGACCGCCTGCAAACCCTGGTCGACCGCCTGCTGGCGCCGCACCGCCGCCCGCATATCGTCGGCGACGTGAATATCCACGAAGTGTGCGAAAGGGTACGCAGTCTGATCCTGGCCGAGTTTCCCAGCGGTCTGACCATTTCGCGCGATTACGATGCCTCCATCCCCGAGTTTCGCGGCGACAAGGAGCAACTGATACAGACCGTGCTCAACATCGCGCACAACGCGGCGCAAGCGCTGGCAGAACGCATCGAGGCGGGCGATGCGGAGCTCATTTTCAAGACGCGCGTGGCGCGCCAGGTGACCCTGGCCAAGGTCCGCTACAACCTGGCATTAGACTTGCATATCATTGACAATGGACCGGGCATCGCACCCCAGATCCGCGACCGGATTTTCTACCCGCTGGTGTCGGGCAGGGAAGGCGGCAGCGGGCTGGGGCTGACCTTGGCGCAAACCTTCGTGCAACAGCACCTGGGCGTGATCGAGTGCGAAAGCCGGCCTGGATACACCGATTTCAGGATCGTTCTACCCTTGCCATAAGCGAGGAGGTATCCCACCCATGAAATCCATTGCGGGACGCACACACTAATGAAGCCAATCTGGATAGTTGACGACGACGAATCAATCCGCTGGGTGCTGGAAAAAGCCCTGGCGCGGGAAAATCTCGCCACCAAGAGTTTTGCCAATGCGCGCGACGCCATCGCCGCGCTGGAATTTGACACGCCGCAAGTGCTCGTGTCCGATATCCGCATGCCGGGCGCATCCGGCCTGGAATTGCTGCAGACAGTCAAGTCGCGCTTTCCCGGCTTGCCGGTTATCATCATCACGGCCTTTTCCGACCTCGACTCGGCCGTCGCAGCCTTCCAGGGCGGCGCCTTCGAATACCTGGCCAAGCCTTTCGATATCGACAAGGCTGTTGAGCTGATCCGCCGCGCGCTCGAAGAAAGCCTGCGCGAGACCAGCGTCGAATCGGGCCCGTCGGAAACGCCGGAAATCCTCGGCCAGGCGCCGGCCATGCAGGAAGTCTTCCGCGCCATCGGCCGGTTGTCGCAATCGAACGTGACGGTGCTCATCACGGGCGAATCCGGTTCCGGCAAGGAACTCGTGGCGCGCGCGCTGCACAAGCACAGTCCGCGCGCGGCGCAGCCGTTCATTGCCCTCAACACGGCGGCGATCCCGAAGGATTTGCTCGAGTCCGAACTGTTCGGCCACGAACGCGGTGCCTTCACGGGCGCGCAGACGACGCGCCGGGGCCGCTTTGAGCAAGCCGAGAACGGCACTCTGTTCCTCGATGAAATCGGCGACATGCCGTTCGACTTGCAGACGCGTTTGCTGCGCGTGCTGTCCGACGGCCATTTCTATCGCGTCGGCGGGCATCAGCCGATGAAGGCGAACGTGCGCGTCATTACGGCCACGCACCAGAACCTCGAGCAGCGCGTGCGCGACGGCCTGTTCCGCGAGGACTTGTATCACCGCCTGAACGTGATCCGCCTGCGCCTGCCCAGTTTGAGGGAGCGGCGCGAGGATATCCCCATCCTGGTGCGCCACTTTCTGGTGCAAAGCGCGCGCCAGCTGGGCGTGGAAGCCAAACGCATGAGCGAGCCGACAATGCAGTTCCTCAGCGGTCTCGATTTGCCCGGCAATGTGCGCCAGCTGGAAAACCTGTGCAACTGGATCACCGTGATGGCGCCGGGCCAGACGGTGGAAATCAAGGATTTGCCGCTGGAATTGACGCAGGGGCAGGGCGATGGCGCGGCCACTGCGGCGGCGGGAGAGGCTGCGCCGGCAGCCGTTGCCCACCCGCACGGCGGCCAGGTCTTTGAAGCTGCCGCGCCCGCCAACGGCGCGCCGCCGGGCTGGATCGGCTTGCTGGAATTGCAGGCGGCCGGCATGCTGGGCGCGGGGCAGCAGGAAGTCATGGCCGTGCTGGGACGGCAGTTCGAGTCGGCCCTGATCAAGACGGCGCTCAAGCATACGCACGGGCGCAAGAACGACGCCGCCGTGCGCCTGGGCATTGGCCGCAACACCATCACCCGCAAGATATCCGAACTGGGCATCGACGGCGCCAAAGACGATTGATTGCCGTCCGGACGGGGCTCCGCCCCGTCCGCTTCCCCTCCTGGCGTTCCTCGCACGCCACAACACCCACAACAGGCGATAAGGTAAGCTGACGCCTGCCGGACTGTTTCGTCCGGTCTTAACTTTATTGTGGAAACTGTATGCTGATTAACTGCGTGGCCTACCAGGATGGCAAAAAACTGGCCGACTTGCCGATCGACGACATCAGCGATTACGTCGAGCGCCCCGATTGCTTCGTCTGGGTGGCCCTGCTCGACGCCACGCCGGACGAGCTGAAACAGATGCAGCACGAGTTTTGCCTGCACGAACTGGCCGTCGAGGATGCGCAGCGGGGCCACCAGCGGCCGAAGATCGAGGAATATGGCGATTCCCTGTTTGCCGTTGTGAAAACCGTGGAAATGGTCGAGAACGAACTGGTGCTGGGCGAAGTCGACATTTTTGTTGGCGCCAATTACGTGCTCTCGTCGCGCAGCAACAGCTCGCAAGGTTTCCTCGGCGTGCGTGCGCGTGCCGAGCGCGAGCCGCACTTGCTGCGCCAGGGTTCGGCTTTCGTGCTGTACGCGCTGATGGACGCCGTCGTCGACCGTTACTTTCCCGTGCTCGACGCGCTCGAATCGGAGCTGGAATTGATCGAGGACCGCATCTTCGACCGTGGCACCGAGCGTGACAATATCGAACGGCTGTATCAATTGAAACGCAAGGTCATGGTCTTGCGCCACGTGGTGGCGCCCCTGATGGAAGCGGTGGGCAAGCTGCACGGCGGGAGAGTGCCGCCGCTGTGCCACGATACCCAGGAGTATTTCCGCGACGTGCACGACCATCTGGCGCGCATCAACGGCACGCTCGACACCATCCGCGACACGATCAGCACGGCCATCCAGGTGAATCTGTCGATGGTGGCCATCGATGAGAGCGAAGTGAACAAGCAGTTGGCGGCCTGGGCCGCTATTTTCGCCGTGTTCACGGCATTTGCCGGCATCTGGGGCATGAACTTCAAGTTCATGCCGGAACTGGACTGGCAGTATGGCTATCCGGCCGCCGTGGCAGTGATGAGCTGTGTCTGCGGTTATATGTATTACTTGTTCAAGCGCTCCGGCTGGCTATAAAAAATTCCTGTGTATCTGTATTATTAAGCAATAGCCGGGGGTACAATCGCGGCAAGTCCGTTGACCCGGGCCTTTGCTGAGGATCGCCGCGCCGGCAGCTGTGCCTGCGCTTTCCGTGCTGCGCAGGAGCATTCATGAGTATTCCGTTGTTTGATGTGAATTCGCAAGAACCCCTGTTCGATCCCGAGCAGCGGCGCACCCTGGCGGAGGCGGCCCTGCGTTCGATCACCGCCTCGACGGCGCACGCCCGTGGCGACGACTTCCTGCGCATCCTCGTCAAGGACCTGGCCGAAGCGCTCGACGTGCACTATGTGATCGCCGGTCGGCTGGTGCGCATGGACGATGGCAGCGAAGGCATCCGCACCCTGGCCCTGTGGGGCGGCGACGGCTACCAGCCGAATATCGAATACAGCCTGCAGCACACGCCTTGCCAGGATGTGACCTGCCAGAGCATGTGTTTTCACGGCAGCGATATCCAGCGTCGCTTTCCACTTGATAGCCTCCTGGTCGACATGCATGCGGAAAGCTATGTCGGCATGCCGCTGATCGATACCGATGGCAAGACCCTGGGCATCCTGTCGGCCATCGACACGCGGCCCATCGATGAAAACAAGCGCTTGCTGGCCTTGCTGCTGCTGTCGATCTTCTCGGCCCGCGGCGCGGCCGAGCTGCAGCACCAGGAGCGCACCCAGCAGCTGGAAGAAATCGTGCGCGTGCGTACCGAGTCGCTGGTGGCGGCGCAGGCGAACCTGATCGAGCAGGAACAGATGGCGGCCCTTGGCTCGCTCGTGGCCGGTGTCTCGCATGAAGTCAACACGCCGATCGGCGTGGCGCTGACGGCGGCGTCGAGCATGGGCAGCTATGCCGACCAGCTGGTGCAGCTGCTGGGCGGCGCCAAGGTCAGCCGCGCCGAACTGATCGACATTGCCGAGTCGCTCAAGGGAGCGGCGGCCCTGATCGAGCGCAATCTGGCGCGCGCCGCCGACCTGATCGGCAATTTCAAGCAACTGGCCGTGGACCAGGTCAGCGAATACGTGGCCGACCTGGCACTGCACGACTACGTGCACGGCCTGGTGTCGGCGCACAGCCCGGAACTGCGCAAGGCTGCGCTGGGCGTGGAACTCGATATCGCTCCCGATTGCCAGGTGCGCCTGGCGGCCGGCAAGCTGTCGCAAATCCTTTCGAACCTCTTAATGAACAGCGCGCGCCACGGCTATCCGCAGGGCGGCCCGGGCCGCATCACGATCCGCGCGCGCATCGAGGCGGACGGCGATGGCGCCGATGCGCGCTGGCTGCTGCTGGACTTTTCCGACGACGGCATCGGCCTGGCGCCGGCCGTGCGCGAACACATGTTTGAACCGTTTTTCACCACCAAGCGTGGCCAGGGCGGCTCCGGCCTGGGCATGCACATCGTCTACACCATCGTGCAGCAACTGGGCGGCCAGGTGTGCGCCATCGACTGCACTCCCGGCTGTCATATACAAATCAGGCTGCCGCTGGCCAACTGACACCGCGCGGCCTCCCGTCTAGCGGGGAGGGGCCGTCCTATCCCAAGCCGCCTCCGTTTTTCACATGTTGTATGTACGCCATACGCATGCTGAGTTCTGTTGACACTCATATTCTTGCCGTGATTCTATGTAGTTGTCTAGTTGACTTTTAGTCTCCTAGTGCCATTTCTGTACAAGTGTGCCAGCGAACTTCACGGTGCCTGATCAGGTGCCGTGCGAGACGTTTCCTTTAGATGAACGAGTGCAATCCGGGTAGCAAATCCGGAGTCATATATAACCGTACAAATGAAAAAAGGGTTCACCATGCTTAAAGAAACCGTCATCTCTCGTGCAGTTCGCATCGTCTGCGCCGGTGGTGTAGTTGCCGCCATGTCAGTTGTTTCGCAGTCCGCGATTGCACAAGATGCGCAGGGCGCCGATGCGCAAATCCAGCGCGTTGAAGTCACCGGCTCGTCGATCAAACGGATCGCCGCCGAAGGCGCTTTGCCGGTCACCGTCCTGACCGCTGAAGCCATCCGCACATCGGGCGCCACCTCGGTCACCGATCTGGTCAAGAAACTCTCTTCCGCCCAGGGCGCCACCAGTGAAAGCTCCTCGGTTGGCGGCAGCACCTTCGGTTTTTCCGGTATTTCCGTGCATAACGTGGGTGAGACGCGTACGCTCGTCTTGCTGAACGGTAAACGCCTGGCCCAGTTCGGCGGCCAGACGCTGACGGGTTTCGCCGCTGGCTTCGACTTGAACTCGATCCCTATCTCGGCAATTGAACGCGTGGAACTGCTGACCGATGGTGCCTCCGCCCTGTACGGTGCCGATGCCATCGCCGGCGTGGTCAACTTCATTACCAAGCACGATACGACGATCGGTGATGTGACCATCGGCTATTCCGCACCCAAAAACGGTGCGCGTGAAAAACGCCTCAGCGCCACCAAGGGCTTTGGCAATCTGGACGAAGATGGCTACAACGTGGTGCTGACCTTTGGCCACGATGAGCGCGACAAGCTCGCTTCCGTCGACCGCAAGTTCGCCAACACGGGCAAGGTGCAATTCTCGGCCAATGGCAAGCGCTATCAGAAGCAGCAGTTTTCGGCCAGCCCGATTCCTGCCAATGCCACCGATGACAATGGCCAGCTGATCAGCCCTTACCAGAAGGCCAACGGTTCCTGCCCGGAAAAGACGTTCCGCGTGATCGAACCGTATAACGATGGCAGCGGCCTGGTCGATGACTATTGCGGCTATGACTTTACCAAGGACCTGGAAATCTATCCGGAACGCAAACGCGACAACTTCATGGCGTCGGGCACCTTCAAGCTCGCCGGCCAGGAAGTGTATGCGGACGTATTGCTGTCACGCACCAAACAGACTTCGCGTATCGCTCCCGTACCTGGCGCGATCGCCGTCGATGCGGGCACGCCGCTGCATGACAAGTATTTGGTGCCAGCGGGTATCACCGGCGATAGCACGGCGTTCTACCGCTTGTTCGACATGGGCCAGCGTACCTCGAAAGATACGGCAGATTTTGCCAGTGTGGTGGTCGGCACGCGCGGCATTCTGGCCGGCTGGGACTATAACGCAGCCTATAACTTCTCCGAAAGCCGCGTAAAAGGCAGTATTTCCGGTTATCCTGGCGCCATTGCCGTCAATAACCTCACGTCGAGCGGCTTGCTCGATCCCTTCGTCGGCCCGGGCAAGCAGTCCCCTGCGGCACAGGAAGCGATCAAGTCGGCCGCGTACTCCGGTTACTGGGACGGCGGCACTTCGCGCCTGCAGACGATTAACCTGAATGGCTCGACGGAACTGCGCCGACTGCCTGGCGGCGCAATGATGCTGGGCATGGGCGTGAACATCAACCGCGAGGAATTCTCCGCCAAGCCAAGTCCGTTTGCGCAAGGCATCCTGGCCGATCCCGTGAAGGGCACCTTGTGCGGCGGCACGACGGGGCTGGAATGCGACCAGCGTTTCGGCGACGCGGCCAGCAGCCAGCCGTACAGCGCCAGCCGTACGTCGAAGGGCATTTTTGGCGAAGTCATCGCGCCTGTGCTGAAAGAGCTGGAATTGGGCGCCGCCTTGCGTTTCGATGAATTCTCGGACTTTGGTGGTGCAACCACGGCCAAGGCCAGCTTCAAGTGGACGCCGGCACCTACCTTGCTGATTCGCGGTTCGGTCGGCAATGGTTTCCATGCGCCGACAGTGCCACAAGTCAACGCCTTGCAGCGCGGCTACGGCGTCACTAGCGACAAGTACACGTGCTCGCCAGCCTTGCAGGCAATCGCCACGCGTCTCAATGCGCAATGCCAGCCAGGCAACCGCCAGTACGACCAGCTGGCCGGCGGCAACCGCGAATTGCAGCCTGAGAAATCGAAACAGGCAACCATCGGCTTCCGTTACGAGCCGATCAGCGCCATCACCCTGGGCGCCGACCTGTGGCATGTGCAGATCCGCGATTCCTTCGGCCAACTGACCGAACAGCTGGTATTTGCCAATCCGGCCAACTTCCCGAAATCCTGGGGCGTCAACAAGGACGTGGGCACGGGGACTACCTACCTGGCCTTCCTGGCTGACAACCAGAACTTGGGCAAGTCGTTTGCCACCGGTGTCGATATCGATGTCAGCGCCCGTTACCGCTCCGGCATCGGCCTGTTCACGTCGCAGCTGAACGCGACGCAGATGCTGCGCGAGGACGTGCAGCTGGAACGCAATGGCAGGTATTATTCGGCGCTGGGCAACTTCGCCGATCTGGGCTCGGTGACGTTCCGCACACGCGGCCAGTGGACGAACACCCTGAAAACGGGCAATTGGTCCAACTCGCTGACCGTCAACTTCCTGTCCGGCTACAAGGACCAGGAAACGTCGGTCGACGTGCTGGACGCGTCGGGCGCCGTGACGGGCCAGGAAAAGATCCGCATGCAGGTGGGTTTCTATTCGACCCTCGACTGGCAAACGGTATGGACCCCAAGCAAGAGCTGGGTCCTGACCGCCGGCCTGCTGAACCTGACCGACAAGAGCCCGCCATTCGTGCCATCGACGGCCGGCGCGAACCGCGGCCAGCAATTCGGCTATGACGACCGCTACTACGATCCGCGCGGCCGTACGGGCTACCTGAATGCTTCGTACAAGTTTTAAGCAAGGTACGCAGGCAACAAAAAACCGGCACTGAGTGCCGGTTTTTTTTCGTCCCGCCGCAGCGCGGGGAGGGCAGGGCCTAGCGGCCCGCCGCCATCGACAGGGCCACCGCCTCGGCCACCTTGATGCCGTCGACGGCCGCCGACAGGATGCCGCCCGCATAGCCGGCGCCTTCGCCGGCGGGGAACAGTCCCCGCGTGTTCAGGCTTTGCAGGTCATCGTCGCGGCGCTTGATGCGGATCGGCGACGAGGTACGCGTTTCCACGCCCGTCAGCACGGCATCGGCCTTGTAGTAGCCCTTGATTTGCTTGTTGAACGCCGGAAATGCTTCGCGCAGGGCCGTGATCGCGTATTCGGGCAAGGATGGCGCCAGGTCCGTCAGGTGCACGGCCGGTTTGTACGACGGCACCACGCTGCCAAATTCCGTCGAGGCGCGGCCGGCCACGAAGTCGCCGACCAATTGTCCTGGCGCATCGTAGTTGCCGCCGCCCAAGGCAAACGCGCGCTCTTCCAGTTCGCGCTGCAGGGCGATGCCGGCCAGCGGGTCGCCCGGGTAGTCGGCCGGCGTGATGCCGACGACGATGGCGCTGTTGGCGTTGCGCTCGTTGCGCGAGTACTGGCTCATGCCGTTCGTCACCAGGCGGCCTGGTTCGGATGCTGCTGCCACCACCGTGCCGCCCGGGCACATGCAGAAGCTGTACACGGAGCGGCCATTGCTGGCGTGGTGCACGAGCTTGTAGTCGGCCGCACCCAGAATCGGGTGGCCGGCGCTGGGGCCGAAGCGGCAGCTGTCGATCAGCGATTGCGGGTGTTCCACGCGGAAGCCGATCGAGAACGGTTTCGCTTCGATGTACACGCCGCGGCGGTGCAGCATCTCGAAGGTGTCGCGCGCGCTGTGGCCGATGGCCAGCACGACGTGGTTGCTGGCGATGGTTTCGCCATTGTCCAGCACCACGCCGCGCACCTGGCCGCCATCGCTGCCTGGCTCGATGTCGAGATCGACCACTTTGCTGCTGAAGCGGTATTCGCCGCCCAGCTGTTCGATATTGGCGCGCATTTCTTCCACCATCTTGACCAGGCGGAAGGTACCGATGTGTGGCTTGCTCACATACATGATTTCTTCAGGCGCGCCGGCCTTGACGAATTCCGTCAGTACCTTGCGGCCGTAGTGCTTGGGATCCTTGATCTGGCTGTACAGCTTGCCGTCCGAGAAGGTGCCGGCGCCGCCTTCGCCGAATTGCACGTTCGATTCCGGGTTCAGCTCGCGCTTGCGCCAGAAGCCGAAGGTGTCGACCGTGCGTTCGCGCACCTGCTTGCCCCGTTCCAGGATGAGGGGGCGCAAGCCCATCTGCGCCAGGATCAGCGCCACGAACAGGCCGCACGGGCCCGTGCCGATGACGATGGGGCGCGGTTCATTGGTATGGCCGGCCAGCTGTTCGCCGCCGGCGACGAATTTATAGTCGGTGTCGGGCGCGGGCATCAGATGGATATCGTGGCCCAGGCGCGCCAGCACGGCCGCTTCATTCTTGACATCCACGTGCAGCGAGTAAATCAACACCACGGCACTGCGCTTGCGTGCGTCATAGCTGCGCTTGAAGACGGTAAAGCCGAGCAGCTCATCGGCGGCAATGCCGAGGCGCGCCAGGATGGCGGCGGGCAGTGCCGCTTCGTCGTGTTCGAGGGGGAGTTTTACTTCGTTGAGTCGCAACATGATGTGTATTTTTAAAAATTGCCGGGCTCCGTATCTAGCGGAGAGTGTGTGGTGACGCGTGAGGGCATCCGGCCGCTATTTTACCTCCACAATGCTCGCTGCCTCGTTTCCCCGGACCTTTTTGGGGGCGAAAAAGGCAGGCATGCCGTCTGCGCGCATGCTCGCCACCGTGCCGTGAGGGAATCTGGAGGTGTTTCCTGGATGCCACAAACTGGTGCAAACCAGTGCGCTGCTGGTGCATCCGCCGCTCCTTGTTGGGGCACACAAATCCGGACCTTATTTTTCGCGTAAATTTGTGTTGCTTTTTTGTTGTGGCCGCTTGATTTTGTTGACGCCTTGCCATTGCGTGTGATTTGATAGTGTTTTGTTACTCGCAGGTGCAATTCCGTATCTTTGTTTCGCACGCATTTAAGGAAATGAGCAGCGTTGTCTCTTGCCGCTGCCACTTCCTCAATGGAGTGCGGGATTTTTATTTTAAGATGATGACGAGGAATTTCTTTTTATACAGAACTATTCTGAAAAAATCTGATTGATTTATTGCGGGATGGATCTGCAATATATTCGGCCTCGTTCCGTAAAATAATTTCGTCTTGTGCGTCATTTATTTTGCGGGCTCTTTATATCCATCTTTTTAGAAACAACTCTTCCTGCAGTATTCTGATTCCATTGGTGCAAAGCCACTGTTTGCAGGCATTCCAAGCAAGTTTGATTATCGTCCGCGAATGTTTTCATTCAGCCTGGATGCGTTTCCGCGTGCCTGTTTCCTGGATAAATTGAAGTGTTGCGCCAACAGAACAGTTTTCCTAATTTTATTGACCAGTCCGTTTCAATATGTTCCGATGTGTCATTCTGTTTTCTTTGCCTATGCAAAGTGGACCGAGAGGATGCCTTGTGTGACGGGATTGCAAGGTGATGAGAGTAAAAAGCGTTCAAAAACGCATAAGTGTGAGTGATAAACTCCTTTACCAAAGCAGTAATACTGCGCTCATAAATAAATAGGGAATGACATGTTGAGAAAAACTGTAATAGCACGTGCATTAACGATCGCTTTCAGCGCATCGGTATTGAGCGTTGCGATTGTTCCAGCGGTAATGGCACAGTCGAATGCCACGGGCAACATCATCGGCAAGATTGCGCCGGATGCCAGCGCGTCGGTGCAGATCGTCGGTTCCGACAATGGTTTCAAGCGGACCATTTCGCCCGATGCAAGCGGTACTTTCCGCATCACCTCCCTGCCAGTCGGTAACTACAAGGTAACGCTGCTGAAAGGTTCTTCCGTCGTCAGCACGCAGGACGTGGAAGTGCGCATCGGCCAGGAAAGCGAAGTAGCGCTGCAGCAAGTGCAAACCGTGAACGTGACGAGCCGCCGCCGCGCGATCGATGTCACCAGCTCCAACTCCGGTTCCTCCTTCAATTCGCGCGAGCTGGCTACTCTGCCACTGGCGCCTACGGTTGCCAACATTGTGCAATTGGCAGGCGGCACCACGCGCGCCGACTCGCGCTACGGCAACAACGCCGCCAGCTTCGGCGGCTCCAGCGCATCGGAAAATGCGGCGTATATCAACGGTTTCCCCGTCACCAACAGCCTGTACCAGGTTGGCTACTCTTCCCTGCCTTTCGGCTCGATTGCTGAAGCGCAAATCATCACCGGCGGCTACGGCGCCGAGTTTGGACGTTCGACGGGTGGCGTGGTCAATATCACCACCAAGAGCGGTACCAATAACTGGGAATTCGGTGCCGGCTTTACCTACGCGCCTGATTCGCTGCGCGGCAAAGCCAAGAACATCATGTTCCCGAACACGGGCGCCAATCCCAAGACGGATGGCAAGATCTACAACTACCGCGAAGGCGACAAGCTGACCGAGAAGGTCTACAACGCCTACGTCAGCGGCCCGCTGATCAAGGACAAGCTGTTCATCTATCTGGGTGGCGAATTTACCAAAATGGACCGCGAAACGGCACGCCTGGCATCGACCAGCACCGTGAACAACCAGACCGGCTGGCTGGTGCAAAAATCCGAGGTGCCGCGCTATATCGCCAAGATCGACTGGAATATCACCGACAACAACCGCCTCGAATACACGCATATTTCGGACGAGTCGAATGTTAACGATCAATACTACGGCTTCAACTATGACACCAAGAAGCGCGGCTATGTGCAGAACGGCGGCGCCAAATTCAAGAACTATTCGGCAGGTGTGCTGTTCCTGAACGCCACCGGCGCTGCGCTGGCGGCAGCCCAGGGCTCCAACATCGACATCCTCAAGCTGACCAGCTATGTGACCGATGATCTGACCGTGCAAGCCCTGATCGGCCAGGCCAAGACGCAACGCGAGCAAAATCCGTTTGGCTACATTCCAGGCTTGCGTCCTGTCGTTGCCTCCCCGGATAACCAGGTGCCAGGCGTGAATTACCAGCCTAGCCAGGTGCAAGGTTTCAGCTCGGCCCTGTTGCGTGATGGTGCGCAAGATACCAACCGCGGCTATCGCCTGGATCTGGAATACAAACTGGCCAAGCAGCATACGATACGCGGCGGTCTGGATCACAACAAGATCAATGCCCTGAACGGCACGGAAGCGGCTGGCGGCGGTACCTGGACGTACCTGAAGACCAATCCGAACACGGTATTGTCTGGCCACAATATGTCGCCGGCAGCTGGCGGCGGTTATGGTACCCAAGGTTACTACGTGCGTGAAAATCTGCAGCGCGGCGGCTCCACTCCGACCGTCGAGCAATCGGCGCAGTACATCGAGGACCGCTATCAAGCCACTGAAAACCTGGTCGTGACACTGGGCTTGCGCAATGAGTCGTTCAAGAACATGAACGGTATCGGCGAAACCTTCGTGGAACAGAAAAACATGCTGGCACCGCGCTTGAATGCGGCCTGGAATGTGTACGGCGACGGTTCCCTGAAAGTCTTCGGTACGGCTGGCCGCTATTTCATGCAATTGCCTGCCAACATGGCCGTACGTTTTGCCGGCGCTTCGCTGAACACCGACCGCTTCTACACCTACACCGGCGTCAACCCAACCACCGGCGCACCGCTGGGCTTGAACCCGATCAGCAATGTCGTGTCGGCTAACAATGAATTTGGCCAGGAAAAACGCGCCAATGAATTGGCTGCGACCAACTTGAAGGCTCACTTCCAGGACGAGATCAACCTGGGCTTCGAGAAGGCCCTGACGCCTGATTTCAACGGCGGTATCAAGTTTACCTACCGTAAGCTGAAAAACACGATCGATGACTACTCGGATCCACGTGCCATCTCGGCCAAGCTGACGGGCGCTGAAAAAGAGTACTTCGACGATCATGGCTGGAACGGCGCCCTGTTCAATCCAGGCAAAGACAACACCTTCATGATCCCAGTGGGACCAAACGGTGCACAGCGCGCGGTGACGATTTCGGCTGCCGATGCAGGCTTCCCGGAAAAAGCCAAGCGTACCTACACGGCGCTGGAATTCATGCTCGAACATCCGATGCGCAATGGCTGGTACGGCAAGATGAACTACACGTGGTCGCGCAGCGAAGGCAATCAGGAAGGCCAGACCAAGTCGGATAACGGCCAGGCCGACGTGGGCTTCAGCTCGGGCTGGGACTTCCCTGAAACGATGGTCAACGGCAGCGGCTTGTTGCCGAACAACCGTACGCATCAGTTGAAAACCTACGGCTACTATGAGTTCACGAGCCAGTTCGGCGTCGGTGGCAACTTGCTGGTGGCAACGGGCCGTCCAATGTCGCGTACTTGCAATATCCCAGCGTCCATGGATCAACAGGGCTTGGGCTTGTCGCAATACGGCTCGATCTTCTTCCTGTGCCCAACCGGCCCGAACGGCCGCGGCGCTTACGGTACGCTGCCAACGGAAATGCGCCTGGACTTGAACTTCATCTACAAGCCAGAGCAAATCAAGGGCATCGTACTGAAAGTCGACGTGCTGAACGCAACCAACCGTCAAGTGGCGCAATCGATCGACGAGGCTTACAACACCAGCGCCGCCGGTACTGCAGTCAGCCCAACCGCTGGCATGGTCAATGCGTATTCGAGCCCGCGCACCGTGCGCTTGTCGGCTCAGTACAGCCACAAGTTCTGATGTGACTCCGCCTTCGCCGGCTGACCTTGGTCAGCTGGCGTAGACTGGGATGTACAGGCAAGTCTAGAAGTTTCTGGCGCCCCGCAAGCTGCAAAGCTTGCGGGGCGTTTTCTTGGGTGGCACAGTTTTACATCCCGCCCCACAATGCCGCCAAGGTGGCCAGCGCCGTCAGGCCCGCCGTTTCCGTGCGCAGGATGCGTGGCCCCATGGACAAGCCGATGGCGCCGGCGGCCAGGGCCGCCTTTTCTTCTGCCTCGGTAAAACCGCCTTCCGGCCCCACCATCACGGTGATCGCCTGCGGCGGCTGGTGGCGCGCCCAGTCGGCCAGCGGCTGCTGCGCGCGCGGCGTCAGGATGATGCGTTTATGTAAATCTTGCTGGCTGCTCCAGCTATTAAAGTCTTGCAATGGCGCCAGCTGCGCCAGGCGGTTGCGCCCGCATTGTTCCGATGCGGACACGATGATGCCTTGCCAATGCGCGAGTTTCTTCTCGGCCCGCTCGGCGGACAGGCGCACGACGCAGCGCTGCGCCGACAGCGGCACGATGCCGGCCGCGCCCAGTTCGATGGCTTTTTCGATGATCCAGTCCATTTTCGACGCTTCCGGCAGCGCTTGCGCCAGGGTCACGGCGTAAGGCAGTTCCGCCTCGCGCGCCACGTGCGCCTGGATTTGCGCCGTCACGCTGCGCTTGGCGACCGCCACCAGGCTCGCCTGCACTTCGCCGCCTTCGCCATTGAACAGGGTGATGACGTCGCCCGGCGCCAGGCGCACGACCTGAATATGGTGGGCGACAGCCTCCGGCAGGGAGACGGTGGCGCCGGCGACGAGCGGCTGGGGGCAGAAAAAACGCGGCATGCAAATCCTCAACGGGGGAGTAAGTGGGGTGGAAAGACGTCAAAGTATAGCCATTTGGCTGGCCAGTACGCCGCAATTCTAATTTGCGGCCCCCCAGTCTGGTAAAATAGTTGACTACATAAAGCAGCCGGCCTGGGTTCTTTCTTGTCCGTGCTGTTGCAAACGAATCCCAAACTCGCGACTGACCCACACCATCATGACAACTACGCTCCCGACTACCAAAATGGCCAATGCGATCCGCGCACTGGCAATGGACGCTGTACAAAAGGCCAACTCCGGCCATCCAGGCATGCCGATGGGCATGGCCGAGATCGCAGTTGCCTTGTGGAGTGGTCACTATCGCCACAATCCCGCGAACCCGAAATGGCAGAACCGCGACCGCTTCCTGTTGTCGAACGGCCACGGCTCGATGCTGCACTACGCGCTGCTGCACCTGACTGGCTACGAGCTGTCGATGGATGACATCAAGGCCTTCCGCCAGATGCATTCGAAGACCCCGGGCCACCCGGAAGTCGACATCACGCCAGGCGTGGAAACGACCACCGGCCCGCTGGGCCAGGGCATCGCCAACGCCGTCGGCATGGCTCTGTCGGAGCAATTGCTGGCCGCTGAATTCAACAAGCCTGGCCACGACATCGTCAACCACTACACCTACGCCTTCGTCGGTGATGGTTGCCTGATGGAAGGCATTTCGCACGAAGTGTGCGCGCTGGCCGGCACCCTGGGCCTGAACAAACTGATCGCCCTGTACGACGACAACGGCATTTCCATCGACGGCAAGGTCGAAGGCTGGTTCACGGACGACACCCCGGCGCGCTTCGAAGCGTACGGCTGGAACGTCATCCGCGCCGTCGACGGCCACGATGTTGCCGCGGTGGCTGCCGCCATCGCCGCCGCCAAGACCGCATCGAAGCCAACGCTGATCTGCTGCAAGACCATCATCGGCAAGGGTTCGCCGAACCTGCAAGGCGGCGACAAGGTCCACGGCGCCGCGCTGGGCGACAAGGAAATCGCCGCCGTGCGCGAATACATCGGCTGGGATGCCGCTCCGTTCGAGATGCCGGCCGACGTGTACGCGGCCTGGGATGCGAAAGAGCAGGGTGCCCTGCTGGAAGCGGACTGGAACGAGCGCTTTGCCGCCTACAGCCGCGAATTCCCGCAGCAAGCCGCTGAACTGACCCGCCGCATGCAGGGCGAGTTGCCACAGGCATTCGAAGCGGCCTTGTCGGCTGCCATCGCTTCCTGCGTGGAAAAGAAAGAAAACATCGCCACCCGCAAGGCCAGCCAGAACGCCATCCAGGCGCTGGCTTCGTCCCTGCCGGAATTCCTCGGCGGCTCGGCCGACCTGACCGGTTCGAACCTGACCAACTGGAAAGAGTGCGTGGCCGTGCGTTCGGGCCAGCCTGGCAACCACATCAACTACGGCGTGCGCGAATTCGGCATGAGCGCCATCATGAACGGCATCACCTTGCACGGCGGCTACATCCCGTTCGGCGCCACGTTCCTGACGTTCTCCGACTACAGCCGCAATGCCCTGCGCATGGCCGCCCTGATGAAACTGCGTTCGATCTTCGTGTTCACCCACGATTCGATCGGCTTGGGCGAAGACGGCCCGACGCACCAATCGGTCGAGCACGTCTCATCAATGCGTTTGATCCCGAACCTGGACAACTGGCGTCCATGCGACACCGTCGAGTCGGCTGCAGCCTGGGGCGCCGCCGTGCGCCGCAAGGATGGCCCGTCGACCCTGATCTTCTCGCGCCAGAACCTGCCGTACCAGGAGCGTAGCGCCGAACAGATCGAGAACATCTACCGCGGCGGCTATGTGCTGAACGACGTGGCGGACGCCAAGGCGATTCTGATCGCCACCGGTTCCGAAGTGGAACTGGCCGTCGCCGCCGCCAGCGCGCTGGCCGCCGAAGGCATCGCCGTGCGCGTGGTGTCGATGCCGTCGACCGATGTATATGATCGCCAGGACGCTGCCTACAAGGCCAGCGTGCTGACGAAAGGCGTGCCGCGCGTGGCCATCGAAGCGGGCGTGACCAGCTTCTGGTACAAATACGTGGGCCTGGAAGGCGCCGTGGTCGGTATCGACACGTTTGGCGAATCGGCGCCTGCCGGCGTGCTGTTCAAGCACTTCGGCTTCACGGTCGAGAACGTCGTCGCCAAGGTGAAAGCCGTTATCGCCGGCTAATATTGATTTTGAGCAGACCCTGGCCATTGCTGGCCGGGGTGCTGTGCTGATACCTTTTTTTTAATCAGGAGCAGAGTATGACGATCAAAGTTGCAATCAATGGCTACGGCCGCATCGGCCGTAATGTGTTGCGCGCTTTCTACGAAGGCGGCAAGAAACAGGATATCCAGATCGTTGCCATCAACGACCTGGGCGATGCCAAATCGAACGCCCACCTGACCCGCTACGACACCGCGCACGGCAAGTTCCCGGGCACGGTCACCGTCGAAGGCGACAACATGATCGTCAATGGCGATCCGATCCGCGTATTCGCACAGCGCAATCCTGCTGAAATTCCATGGGGCGAGCTGGGTGTGGACGTCGTACTGGAGTGCACGGGCTTCTTCACCACCAAAGAGAAAGCTTCGGCTCACTTGAAGGGCGGCGCGAAAAAAGTCATCATTTCGGCACCAGGCGGCAAGGACGTCGATGCGACCGTCGTGTTCGGCGTGAACCACTCGGTACTGAAATCGACCGACACCGTCATCTCGAACGCTTCGTGCACCACCAACTGCCTGGCACCGCTGGTCAAGCCGCTGAACGACGCCATTGGCATCGAAACGGGCCTGATGACCACCGTGCACGCCTACACCAACGACCAGGTGCTGTCCGACGTGATGCATGAAGACCTGCGCCGCGCCCGTTCGGCCACCATGAGCATGATCCCGACCAAGACGGGCGCCGCTGCCGCCGTGGGCCTGGTGCTGCCTGAGCTGAATGGCAAGCTGGACGGCTTCGCCATCCGCGTACCGACCATCAACGTCTCGCTGGTCGACCTGTCGTTCATCGCCAAGCGCGACACCACCGTGGAAGAAGTCAACGCGCTGATGAAGTCCGCTTCGGAAGGCGCCCTGGAAGGCATCCTGACGTACCAGACCGAACCGCTGGTCTCGATCGACTTCAACCACAACCCGGCTTCGTCGAACTTCGATTCGACCCTGACCAAAGTGTCGGGCCGCTTGGTGAAAGTATCGTCGTGGTACGACAACGAGTGGGGTTTCTCGAACCGCATGCTCGACACCACCGTTGCACTGATGTCGGCAAAGTAATTTTTTGACCGCATAAGAAAAAACGCCCAGGCTTACCTGGGCGTTTTTTTTCGTCTGTCGCCTGCGCATGTTCCGCTTATTCCTTGGGTTCGCACTGGTTGCGCCACTGCTCGCACGACGCCTCGACGCCCTGGTAGCACATGTTGAGGATGTAGTCGCAGTTTTCCGACGGAATCCACGCGCGCACGGCTGCCGTGCTGGAGAACGAAGTTGCGGCGCCGACGGCGATGGCAAAGACAAACAGGGCTTTTTTAACGGAAATCATTTTTCTCGCTTTCACAATTGGACAACGGTAGGGTGTCAACTCAAAGGCCGCCACGGCAGGCATGATGGGCTCGCCAAGCGTAGAAAAATATTAGCATTAAAATCAGAACGTTATTGCCATAAAGAAAAATATTCCTGCTAACGTTGCGGGTGCAGGCGGCGCCTATAAAAACGCCATAGCAGGCGCAAGTCGCGCAGCACGGGCACGCCCGACAGCAGGGTCAGCACGCCGGCGAGCAGGATGGTGGCGGCGGGAAATCCGATGTGTTTGAAGGCCAGGGCGCCGCTGACGCCGCCGATGAAGAAGCAGGCGATCAGCAGGCTGTGCGTTCTGAGCTTGCCGCGGTTAACCTTGACCATCCGGTCCGGCAGGTGGCGCCGGTTGTAATACGCCATCTTGCCCAGTTCGATGCCGATGTCGGTGGACAGGCCCGTCACGTGCGTGGTGCGGATGACGGCGCCAGAAATCTTGGTGATGATGGCGTTCTGTAAACCCATGACAAAGCACAGCAGCAAGATGGTGACGGGGCCCAGCACGTCGGGCATGGTGGCCAGGTAATTGCCCGTCAAGCCGAACAGCAGCAGTAATGCCGCTTCCAGCAGCAGGCTGGCGGCAAACTGGCTGTGCAGGCGCCGCCGCTTGCCCCAGTTCACCATGATGGCCGTCACGGCCGCGCCGCTGACAAAGGCCAGCCACGCGCCCAGCGCGGCCAGGGCCACCGTGATATTGCCCAGCGCCAGGTCGTCCGCCATGCCGGAGACGATGCCCGTCATGTGCGAGGTATAGCCGCCGATGGCAAGAAAGCCGCCCGCGTTCACGGCGCCGGCCACCAGCGCCAGCACGCAGCCCAGCTGCAGATTGGCTTGCGTATCGCGCGCCGATCCGCTCAGGCGCGACAGGTAATGGAGCGGCATGCCCGGGCCAGCCTCAGGCGGTGGCGCCGAAGATGGCTTGCCACAGGCGCATCACGTTGTCCGCATGCACGCGCACCCGTTCCGGTTCCACGCGGGCCAGGTCTTGCCCTTGCAGGCGCAACTGGTGCTGGAGCTTGCGCAGCGCGCGGTAGGCGTCGGCGACCTGGGCGGCCAGCTGGGCGTCGATCAGGCCCAGTTCGCCGCACAGGCGCAGCAGGGCGATATTGCCCGAGTTGGCCGTCAGCTGCGGATACTGCGCCGCATGCTGGAGCACCAGGTATTGCACCATGAATTCAATGTCGATCATGCCGCCCGGATCCTGTTTCAAATCGAAGCTGCCGGGGCGGGGCGGATGCGCGTCGAGCATCTTCTTGCGCATGGCTACCACTTCGCCCTTGAGCGGGCCGTTTTCCGGGCGTTCCTTGCGCAAAATCGTGTCGCGGATGCGCTCGAAATGCTTGCCGATGGTGGCGTCGCCGGCGCAAAAGCGCGCGCGCGTGAGCGCCTGGTGCTCCCACACCCAGGCCGCGCTGCCCTGGTAGCGCTCGAACGCCTGCACGCTGGAGACCAGCATGCCCGAGGCGCCATCGGGGCGCAGCGCGATGTCGATGTCGAACAAAATGCCGGCCGACGTGTGCGAGGTCATCCACGTAATGAAGCGCTGCGCCAGCTTGGCGTACAGGCCCGGCGCTTCCTGGTCGTCGTCGTCGAAGAGGAAAATGACGTCGAGGTCCGAGACATAACCGAGTTCCTTGCCGCCCAGCTTGCCATACGCGATGACGGCGAATTTCGGCACGTCGCGGTGGCGTGTGGGTAACGTTTGCCAGACGGCTTGCACGGTGGCGGCGACGATGATGTCGGCCAGTTGCGACAGGTAGTCGGCCAGCTTTTCCACGCTGAGGTCGCCCGCCAGGTCTTGCGCCAGGCACTGGAACAGCTGTGCGTGGTGCATTTCGCGCAGGATATCCATCTGCCGCTCCGTGTCGCCGGGCGCATCGTCGAGCTGGCGCTGCAGGTCGAGCGCCAGGGCGGCCGGGTCGGGCACCGTGTTGCGGATGCGCTCGTCTAACAGTTCGTCGAGCAAGATCGGGTGCTGCGTGAGGAAGGTGGCGGCCCAGCCGCTGGCGCACACCATGCGCACGACGCGCTCGAGCGTATGCGGGTATTCCGTCAGCAGCGACAGATAGGCCGAACGGCGCGCGATGGCTTCCAGGAAATCGAGCAGCCGGCCCAGGGTGGCCAGCTGGCTGGCATTGCCGTTGGACACGGAGCAATCGGTGATCAGGGGCAGGGCGGAATTGACGAGGGCGACGAGGCGCGTGCGGCTTGCCTCGGGCAAGGACTGCAAACGGGGCGCTTGCCACGTGGCCAGCAGGCGGCGCGCGCAGGCGGCCGGTTCATGGAAACCGAGGGCGGCAAAGCGTGCTTCGATGGCTTCCTGCTGGTCCGAGGCGGCGCAATCGTTCGACGTTTGCGGGTCGATGCCCGTGTCGGCCGGCGGCGTGCCGCTGCTCTTGTCGCTGAACATCTCGTCGAACTGGCCGGCGACAAACACGCGGTGCGCTTCCAGCTGGGCCAGCAAGGTGGCGGTGTCGGGCAAGCCCATCATCTGCGCCACGGTCAGGCGGTCGGCGTCGTTGGCGGGCAGGGTATGGGTTTGCGCATCGTCAAGATACTGCAGCCGGTGTTCGAGGTTGCGCAGGAAGGTGTAGGAGCCGAGCAGTTGTTCCACGATGGCCGGTTCCAATAGCCCCTTGTCCGCGACCGTGCGCAAGGTGGCGCGTGTGGAACGGTCACGCAGCTCGGCGTCGCGCCCGCCCCGTATCAATTGGAATACCTGGGCCAGGAATTCGATTTCGCGGATGCCGCCGCGGCCCAGCTTGACGTTGTTGCTGCGGTCCGGATGCAGCCGTTCCTGGCGGTTGACCTCGGCGCGGATCTGGCCGTGCATGGTGCGGATGGCGTCGATGACGCCGAAATCGAGGTAGCGGCGGAAGACGAACGGGCGCACGATGGCGTCAAGTGACGCGATATCTTCGGGCTTGCCCGTCACGGCGCGCGCCTTGACCCAGGCGTAGCGCTCCCATTCGCGGCCCTGCACGATCAGGTATTGCTCCACCATGCCCAGGCTGGCGGCCAGCGGGCCCGAGTTGCCGTTCGGGCGCAAGGCCATGTCCACGCGGAAAGTAAAACCATCCTGCGTGATTTCGGCCAGGGCGGCGATCAGTTTCTTGCCCATGCGAATGAAAAATTCGTGGTTGGACAGGCTGCGCTGGCCCGGTACGGTGACTTGCGTGTCGCCATCTTCCGGGTAGACAAAGATCAGGTCGATATCGGACGAAACATTGAGTTCGCCGCCGCCCTGCTTGCCCATCGCCAGCACCATCAAGGCCTGTTCCTCGCCCGATTCCTCGCCGACCGGCATGCCGTGCAGGGCCACCATCTCGGCCATGATGGCGTCCACGTGCGTGCGGATGGCGAAATCGGCAAAGCCTGTCATGGCAGTGACGACTTCGTTCAAGTCGGCCCGGCCTTCCAGATCGCGTGCGATCAGGCCGCAGACGAGCAGGTTGCGCAGGCGGCGCATGGCCCGCTCGGGCGGCAGCGGCGGCGTGGCGGCGTTCGCCTGGGCGGCCAGCTCGGCGGCAAAATCGAGCCCGTCCAGCGGCGCGCGCACCAGTTGCGCTACCTGCGCGGCGCGCTCGGGGGCGGCGTCCAGCCAGCGCTGGTAGAAACGGGAGGCGGAAATCAAAGGCTGTGTGCTCATGGTATCGGTAAGTGTCTCGTGGATGCGGCGTGCATGTTCTTGTTTAACTTGGCTGCGAACGGCGGGGGATGCGGTAAAATTATGCCGCTGGCCTCACGGCCGACATTGCGTGCTCTTCCGGACGATGGTAAGGGAGGCTTTGCTCAGACGCAAGCGCAAGGACGCAGGCGCGCACCACGAATGCAGACGATTTTTGCCATTATTTGACGCCGGACCAGTTTATTAGCTTATTGATGCAAAAACCGCCAGAAGCAAGCGTGACAGAACATGTGCCATTGGCTCTGCGCTGGCAGCGGCTGCGTGCTGCCTATCGCATGGCCAACCTGGCCACCCACCATGTGCTGGGTTTTACCATCAAACTGGTACTGCTCGCGTATTTCGCCTTCGCCGTGCTGTTTTTATTCCTGCGCTACGCGATTCTGCCGAATATCGATTATTACAAAGGTGATATCGAGCGGGCGGCCAGCCGCGCGCTGGGCAACCCCGTCAGCATTGCGCGTATTTATGCCTCCTGGCATGGCGTGCGGCCGAATCTTTTCCTTGGCGACGTGACCCTGCGCGACCAGGCGGGCCGCCAGGCGCTGAGCCTGCCGAGCATATCGGCTACCGTGTCGTGGTGGAGCGTGCTCGGTTCCGTGCGCTTCACTACCCTGGAAATCACGCGGCCCGACCTCGATGTGCGGCGCAGCAAGGATGGCAAGCTGTACGTGGCCGGGGTGTTGATCGACAGTACGCAAGGCAGCGATGGCAAGGGCGCCGACTGGCTGCTGTCGCAACATGACATCATCATTCGCGATGGCAAGGTGCGCTGGACGGACGAGGTGCGTGGGACACCCGAGCTGGCTTTATCGCAAGTCAATCTGCTGCTGCGCAACCGCTGGCGCAGCCACCGCCTGGGCTTGCAGGCCACGCCGCCCGCCAGTCTGGCCGCACCCATCGATGTGCGCGCTCACTTCACGCATCCGCCTTTCAGCACGCGCATCTCCGATGTGTCGATGTGGAAGGGCGAGCTGTACGCCGACCTGAAAAACGCCGACCTGGCTGCCTGGCGCCGCTACCTCGATTACCCGTTCGAACTGAGCCAGGGCAAGGGCGCCTTGCGCGCCTGGCTGAGCCTGGATCACGCGCGCCTGGCCGGTTTCACGGCGGACGTGGGTTTGACGGATGTGACGGCGCAGCTGGGCGAGCATATCGCGCCGCTCGACTTGCTGTCGGTCAGCGGACGCATTTCGGCAAAAGAAGAGTTCTCGGCGCAGGCACCCGACGGCAAACCAACGTTTGGCGCGAATGGGCACCAGGTGGAGTTGACGAATTTCGCGGTGGAAACCCGAGACGGCCTCAGCCTGCCGCCCACGACTTTGTCCGAGCGTTTCATTGCTGCCACCAAGCGCAAGCCGGCGCGCACGGAAATCACGGCCAAGTCGCTCGATTTGCAAACCCTGGCCGCGCTGGCCGACAAGCTGCCACTTGGCGAACAGCAGCGCCAGCGTCTCGACGCCCTGGCGCCGCGTGGGCGTTTGCAGGATTTTGCCGCGCAATGGGAAGGCGAGATGGCGACACCGGCCAGCTACCGTTTGCGCGGCAAGTTCATCGATCTGGGGCTGAACGCGCAGCCGGTGCGCCTGGCCGTGGCGAAGACGGCGACCGGCCCCGCGCAGGCAGCCGCACCGGCTATCCCCGGTTTCGAACATTTGACTGGCAGTATCGACGCCAGCGACAAGGGCGGCAAGGTCGATATCGATGCACGGGGATTGGTATTGCAACTGGCCTCCTATTTGAGTGAGCCGGCCTTGCCGTTCGAACAGTTCGAAATGGAGGCGCGCTGGGCTTTCCAAGCAGACAATATGCTACAAATCGACCTGGACAGGCTTGATCTTAATCAACAAGGCTTGCGTGTTGCCTTGCAAGGCACGCACCGGATGCCGCTCGACGGCAAGAACCTGGGCCAGGTCGACTTGACGGGCACGATCGATAATTTCGAGATCAACACCATCGGCCGCTATCTGCCGCTGCAAACGCCCGAGCATCTGCGCCACTGGCTGACGGGCGCGCTGGAAGGCGGCATGGCGCACGATGTCAGCCTGCGCCTGCGCGGCGAACTCGAGCATTTTCCGTTCAAGGCCGATACACCTGCCCAGCGCAACCGTGGCGACTTCCGTATTGCCGGCAAGATCGAGAATGGCAAGCTGAACTATGCGCCCGGCGAATTTGCGGAAAGCGGCCCGCTGGCAGGCAAGGCGCCCCTGTGGCCGCAGGCGGAAAAGATCAAGGGCAGTTTTGTGTTCGAGCGGGCGCGCATGGAAATTCGCGGCGACACGGCCACCACGGGCGGCGTGGCATTGGCGAACGTCAAAGCCGTGATCCCCGACCTGACTGTGTTCGACACCTTGCTCGACATCGAGGGCAACGCGGCCGGCCCGATGCAGGAATTTCTCAAGTACGTGACTGCCAGCCCCGTGCTGGGCTGGATCGAGCATTTCACGGATGAAACGACGGCGACGGGCAACGCCAAGCTGGCCCTCAAACTGCACTTGCCGATCGAGCGCATGCTCGAGTCGACCGTGCAGGGCAGCTTGCAACTGGCGGGCAACGACGTGGTGCTGTTCCACGACATGCCGCCCGTGCTGGGCACGCAGGGCAAGATCGAGTTCAACGAAAAAGGCGTCAACCTGAATGGTTTGAATGGCAGCCTGCTGGGTGGGCCGCTGGCCATCTCGGGCGGCACGCAGCCGGACAGTTCCATCCAGGTGAAACTGGCCGGCAACATGACCATCGACGGCTTGCGCAAGACCTATCCGGCGCCCGTGCTGCAGCGCCTGGCGAAACATTTGAATGGCGGCGCGCGCTACAACGGATTGATCACGGCGCGCGACCACCAGGTGGTGGTCAATGTCGAGTCGCCGCTGACGGGCCTGGGCCTGGACTTCCCCGCTCCCCTGAAAAAGCCCGCCGGCGACAGCCTGCCCGTGAAATTCACCCTGACGGGCAATGCGGCCAATGGCGCCGGCTTGCGCACGGACGATATCCGCATCGCGGTGGGTTCCAGCATCGCTGCCCGCTACCAGCGCCAGAAGCAGGGCAAGGATGCCTGGCGCCTGGTGCGCGGCGGCATCGGCGTGAACGTGCCGGCGCCGGAACCGGAGAGCGGCATGATGCTCAACGTCAATATGAAAACCCTGGACGTGGACAACTGGATTGCCACCGGCAGCGAGATCGCCGGCAACGCCACAGCGTCCGCCGATAGCGGTGCCGCCGACGATACGCCCGATATCGCGCAATACGTGGTGCCGGACATGATGGCGGCCCGCGCCAGCGAACTGATGCTGGGCGAGCGCAAGCTGGAAAACGTGGTGGTGGGCGCCACGCATCAAAAAGATGTGTGGCAAGCCAATATCGACGCGAAACAGGTGTCGGGCTATGTGACGTGGCTGGAAACACCATCCGGCCTGGGCAAGATGACGGCACGGCTGTCGTCGCTGATCATTCCGGAGTCGGCCGCCAATGATGTGAAGAATTTGCTGGAAGGAAAAAGCGGCGCCCAATCGATCCCTTCGCTCGATATCGTCGCCGAGCAATTCGAGCTGTTCAACAAGAAGATCGGCCGGCTGGAGTTGCAGGCCTATAACACCATGGCGGCGGGCGGGCGCGAGTGGCGCGTGGGCAAGCTGCAACTGTCGAACGCCGATGGCGCGCTGAGCGGCAGTGGCAAATGGGTCATCAAGGATGGGCAAAGCACGACCAGCCTGCGTTTCGGCCTCGACATCGTCGATGCGGGCAAGTTGCTCGACCGCTTCGGCTTTGCCGACACGGTGCGCCGCGGCAAAGGGCGCCTGAGCGGCGACATCGCCTGGAACGGCTTGCCGTATTCGCTCGACATTCCCACCTTGTCGGGGCAGATCGAGATGAACGTGGAGTCGGGCCAGTTCCTCAAGCAGGACCCGGGCGCGGCCAAGCTGTTGGGCGTGCTCAGCCTCCAAGCCTTGCCCCGCTTGCTGAAACTGGATTTCCACGACGTGTTTTCCGAAGGCCTGGCTTTCGACGGCATCACGGCCAACGCCAGCATCAAGCGTGGCGTGGTGACGACGAACAACCTCAAGATGCATGGCGTGGCGGCCACCGTGCTGATGGATGGCACGGCCGATATCGCCAATGAAACGACGAATCTGCACGTGGTGGTGATCCCCGAATTTAACCTGGGAACGGGACCGCTCGTGTATGCGCTGGCCGTCAATCCCGTCATCGGCCTGGGCAGTTTCCTGGCGCAATTGTTCCTGCGTGCGCCCGTGATGAAGGCGCTCACTTACCATATGCAGATCGCCGGCCCGTGGAAATCGCCCGTCGTGACCAAGCTCGATGGTGGTAAATTGGAAGCTGTCGCTGTGCCTGCCGCTGCGGCGGTGGAGGCCGTGGCGAAATAGGCGAGGCCTTCGAATCGATAAGAGGTGGCAATGATGCATACAGTCGCAGCAGTACAAATGATTTCCTCGCCATCCGTGGACGATAACCTGGCCACGGCGCGGCGCCTGGTGGCGCAGGCCGCCGCCGGTGGCGCGCAGCTGGTGGTGCTGCCCGAATACTGGGCCATCATGGGCAAGCAGGAAACGGACAAGCTGGCCCATGCGGAACAGCCCGGCAGCGGGCCGATCCAGGATGGCATGGCGCAGATGGCGCGCCAGCACGGCATCTGGCTGATCGGCGGCACCTTGCCCCTGATCTCGGGCCAGGAGGGCAAGGTTTTGAATACGACGCTCGTGTACGATCCGCAAGGCGAACCGGCCGGCCGCTACGACAAGATCCACCTGTTCGGTTTTACGCGCGGCATCGAGTCGTACAATGAATCGCGCACCATCGTGCCCGGTGCGCAAGTGCGCGCTATCGAGACGCCGTTCGGCCGCGTCGGCCTGTCCATCTGCTACGACTTGCGCTTTCCCGAACTGTACCGCGCCATGGGCGATTGCGCGCTGATCGTCGTGCCCGCCGCGTTTACCCATACGACGGGCAGCGCCCACTGGGAAGTGCTGCTGCGCGCGCGCGCCATCGAAAACCAGTGCTATGTGCTGGCCTCGGCGCAGGGCGGCCTGCATCCGAACGGCCGGCGCACCTGGGGCCACAGTATGCTGATCGACCCGTGGGGCGAAGTGATCGCCGTGTTGCCCGAAGGCGAGGGCGTGGTCAGCGGCGAGATCGATCTGGTGTTCCTGGCCGGCGTGCGCGAGTCGCTGCCGGCCCTCACGCACCGCACCATGTAAATTGAATTGTGAGAAAAAGCCATGATCCCATTTGAACCCAATCTGTCCAGCCTGGCCGTGGCACGCGATATCCTGCTCACGCCGTTCGGCCTGGACGAAGACAAGCTGCTCAAAGCCCTGGGCACGATGTTTACGCACAAGGTCGACTATGCCGACCTGTATTTCCAGTCGACCAAGAGCGAAGGCTGGAGCCTGGAAGAGGGCATCGTCAAGACGGGCAGCTTTTCCATCGACCAGGGTGTGGGCGTGCGCGCCGTGTCCGGCGACAAGACGGCGTTTGCGTATTCCGACGACATTTCCGAACGGGCCCTGCTGGAAGCGGCGGCGGCCACGCGCACGATTGCGCGCGCGGGCGCCGGCAAAATCAAGATCGCGGGCCAGATGCAGCCGCAGGGCGGACGTTCCTTGTACCTGCCCAACGATCCACTGGCCTCGCTCGATGCCACGGCCAAGGTGCAGCTGCTCGAGCGCGTGGAAAAGATGGCGCGCGCGAAAGACCCCCGCGTGGTGCAAGTGATGGCGGGCCTGGCCGGCGAATACGACGTGGTGCTGGTGCTGCGCAGCGACGGCGTGCTGGCGGCCGACATCCGCCCGCTGGTGCGCGTGTCGCTGACCGTGATCGCGGAACAGAATGGCCGCCGCGAAACGGGCTCGGCCGGTGGTGGCGGGCGTTTCAGCTATGACTATTTCAGCGATGCCGTGCTGGAACAATACGCGACGGACGCCGTCAATTCGGCCTTGGTGAACCTGGAAGCGCGTCCCGCGCCAGCCGGTCCCATGACCATCGTGCTGGGCCCGGGCTGGCCCGGCATCCTGCTGCACGAAGCGATCGGCCATGGCCTGGAAGGTGATTTCAACCGCAAGGGCTCGTCCGCGTTTTCGGACCGCATCGGCGAGCGCGTGGCCGCCAAGGGCGTCACCGTGGTCGATGACGGCACCCTGGCTGGCCGGCGTGGTTCCCTGAACATCGATGACGAGGGCAATCCCACGCAGTGCACGACTCTGATCGAGGATGGCATCCTGAAGGGTTACATCCAGGACACGATGAATGCGCGCCTGATGAAGATGCCCGTGACGGGCAACGCGCGCCGCGAATCGTTCGCCCACCTGCCCATGCCGCGCATGACGAATACGTATATGCTGGGCGGCGACAAGGACTCGGGCGAGATCCTTGCGTCCGTCAAAAACGGCTTGTATGCCGTCAACTTCGGCGGCGGCCAGGTCGACATCACGAACGGCAAGTTCGTCTTCTCGGCCAGTGAAGCGTACATGATCGAAAACGGCAAGCTCAGCTATCCGGTGAAGGGCGCGACTCTGATCGGCAATGGCCCGGACGTGCTCAACCGCGTCTCCATGATCGGCAACGACATGCGCCTCGATTCCGGCGTGGGCATCTGTGGCAAGGAAGGGCAAAGCGTGCCCGTGGGCGTGGGACAGCCGACCTTGCGCCTCGATGGTATTACGGTTGGCGGGACTACCTGATTTTTTCGGGCACTGCGCGGCCAACAACGGTGTCGGATTACGCGCGGCTGCGCCCCGCTAATCATCGTACCTACATTTCTGGCATGCTGATCGTGTAGGTCGGGTTAGCCCGAAGGGCGTAACCCGACACCACCGCTATTTCTCAGAATTTGTACTTCACCCCCGCACTGACAAAGCGTCCCGCCGCGCCCGCGTAGTCGAGCGGGTTGTAGCCCGTGGCGCCATACGTCAGCGGGTCGAGCGGGGCGATCTTGTCGAACAGGTTTTGTATCGTCGCAAACACTTCCAGCTTGGGCGTGGCCAGCCAGCGGGCCGTCAGGTCCACCGTCGTGAACGAGGCGATGCGGCAGCCGCGCGGCGCGTCCGTGCCGTCGGCGAAATGCGTGGCGCAGCCGTCCGGGTCATTCTTGAACAGTATGTTGTCGAGCGGCGCGCGGTAGTTGACGTTGGCCGTGACCCGCCAGTTCTGGCGCTCCCAGGTGGCGCCCAGGTTGATGCGGTCGTCGGGCGTCCCCATGCAGTTGGACACGTCGCAATTGCCATGCGTGCCGGCAAAATCGCGCTGCGTGCCATCGCGTTCCGTGCGCAGCCATTTGTACAGATGCGTCCACTTCAGGTCGAAGGTCAGGTTGCCATAGTCGCCGCCCAGGTTGAAGCGCTGGCGGGCGTCGATATCGATGCCGCGCACCGTCGTTTGCGCCGAATTCACATAATTGGCCAGCACGGCCGTGATGGCGCCCGGATCGCCGGCAATGCCGGTGGCCGTGGACGGGTCGCGCGCCACGTTGCCAGCGGCAATGGCCGTATCCGTTTGCTCCTGGTTGATTTCATTCTTGCGGCGGATTTGCCACAGGTCCACGGAAATGCTGCTGCGCGGCAGCGGGTCCCACACGGCACCGACGGAAAAGCTGCGCGAACGCTCCGGTGACAGGTTCGGATTGGGTGAGGTGATGACGGCGATCGGCGCGGGATCGCACGCCACTTCCACGCCCAGCGCGCAGCGCAGCGGATCGCTGGCGGTGGAGAACGCGGCCAGGCCGCCGACGCCGTTTTCCGCCGCGCTCGGCGCACGGAAACCCTTGGCGAAGGTGCCGCGCAAGGCCAGTTCTCGCATGGGCGTCCATTTCACGCCCACTTTCGGCGTGTAGGAATTGCCCACGTCGGTGAAATGGTCGGCGCGCAGGGCGCCTGACAGCTCGACGGTTTTCAGCACGGGCGCCAACACTTCGGCGTAGATGGCCGAGGCGTTGCGGCTGCCCTTGTAGGCAGAATAGCCGAGGCCGATGATATTGCCCCGTTCCGTGCCTGTGGTGGGCTTGAGTTCCGTCGATTCATGGCGGAATTCCGCGCCCACGGCCACGCCCAGGCCGCCGCCTTCCAGCTTGGCCACCTCGCGGCTGGCCTTGAAGTCGATCTGCGCGATATGCGTCTTGGCATCGTTCGAGATGCGCGGCGACAGGGCAGCGTAGAGCTCGGGCGAATTGAGGCCCGCGTTTTCCGCGATGCGCCACAGGCTGCCGGCCGGCAGGGCCGCATACGCAGGGTTCAGGCTGGCCGCCGCCACGTTGGTGGCGGTTGGGTTGAGCAGGGCGAAGGCGACGTCGCGCTGCAGGTAGCCGTTCAAGTCGTTCGACACCTTGTTCTGCGAGTACAGCAGGGCGCTGTCGATATCCCAGCCCGCCACCGTGCCTTTGATGCCGGCGACAAAGCGCGTGAAGGTGGAATTGACTTCCGACAGGCGCGGCCCCACGTCGGCTGCCAGGTAGCGCAGCCGCGCCGCCGTGCCGAAATACGGATTGTCCGGGTGGGCCGCGCCGAGCGACACGCCCGCATTGCTGACGGGGCCGCCCGGGTAGCCGACCGAGCCGCTGATGCCCGATGGCGTGGTGGCCGAGTGCGATTCGCTGTGATACACGTTCAATTCGGCATACGTTTGCAACGCTGGCGTCAGTTGCCAGGCGGCGCGGCCAAAGAAATTGATGTTCTTCTGTTTCGGCTGGATCTGGCTGTATTGCTGCGCGGCATCTGTCAGGCAGCCGCCGCCCGGGTCGCCCTGCGGATGCGTGGTGAAGTTGCCGCAGGCGGCGCCGGGGAAGGTGCGCGTAAAACCCACGCCGGCCAGGTTGCCGCGGTTGTAGTAGTCGAGCGTGTCGGGATTGCGCACATTGCCGTTGACGGCGCTGCCGGCCGCGTTGTTGGTGGTGATGGCGCCCGCGCCGCTGAGCGACTCCTGCGCGCTGAAGCCCAGGTCGCGCAAGTCGCCGCGCCCCACGGCGCCCCGTCCGGCCCGGTCGCGGTTCCAGATGGCGGCTTTTTCGCTGTACTCGAGGTTCAGCAGCACGTTGTAGCGGTCGCTGTCGATGTCGCCGAAGCCGTGCGTGATGGCGGCGCGCGCGTCGCGCCCGTCCCACTCCTTCGTCTTGCCGTAATTGCCCTTGATGGCCGTGCCCTGGTAGTCGCGCCGCAGGATCACGTTGACGACGCCGGCGATGGCGTCCGAACCGTAGATGGCCGAAGCGCCATCCTTGAGGATTTCCACCCGTTCCACCGCTTCCAGGGGAATGATGTTCAGGTCGGCAAATACCTTCTGGCCATCGTCGGCCAAGCCATACGGCGCGACGCGGCGCCCGTTCAGCAGCACCAGGGTCGAGGCCGTGCCCAGGCCCCGCAGCGACACGCCGGAAGCGCCGGCGGCAAAGCCGTTGCCGAAAGTGGTGGGCACCGAGCCCTGGTTGTCGACGGCCAGGGTCTGCAGCAGTTCGGCCACGCTGGACTTGCCCGATTTTTCAATGTCGGCCGCGTTCAGGGTTTGTACGGCCGACGCCGTTTCCGCTTGCGCGCGGCGGATGTTTGAACCGGTGATTTCCACGCGGGCAACGGGGGCAGCTTCCTGTGCCAGGACGGGTAGACTCAGCAGCGCACTGGCCAGCGCCAGGCCCAGTCTGGGTGGTGAAAAAGTAGCGGATGGTAAGAATGGTGTAGGGATCATGCGGTTCTCCGGAAAGGTCAGGCAGTCAGGAATCGTCGATGCGTCCTTGAGTTTTGCCCGTGCGGCGATGCCGAGAGTAGATCTAGATCAAGTAGTGTCTTGCTTGTCGTCGATAGAATGGCTGGCGTGGCGTGGTTGCCACGGCGGACACAGCGGTAGTGGCCCGCGAGTGGGTATCGGCAGCGCGCAACTTTTTATGCTTTTTAACGTATTTTGCAGTGTAAAACGGTGGCGACATGCGGCTTTGCCGATAAATATGCTTGCCAACCCGTGCAATTTAGGTTTATAGTCGATCATCACTTACGGATGACTCACATGTTCGCTCGCCACTTTTTTACCGCTTATTTTTACTTTAGCAATTCCAACCCAAAGGCGGTGGAGTAGCGGTCGGTTCACGTAGCAGCAAAACGAGATCCCAGCAAATTCTAAAAAACCGCCACCGATGGCGGTTTTTTTTTACCCAGATGTTTTACCCTTCCTTAAATTTTGGAGAAAATGATGCCCCGCACCGATGATTTGCGTATTCGCGAAATGAAGGAATTGACCCCGCCGTCCCACCTGATCCGCGAATTCGCCTGCTCGGAGCAAGCCGAACAGACCGCCGCCAGCGCCCGTATTGCCCTGCACCGTATCCTGCACGGCCAGGACGACCGCCTGATGGTGGTGATCGGGCCTTGCTCCATCCACGATACCAAGGCGGCGATGGAATATGCGCGCCTGCTGGTCAAGGAGCGTGCGCGTTTCGCGGGCGAACTGGAAATCGTCATGCGCGTCTACTTCGAGAAGCCGCGCACCACGGTGGGCTGGAAGGGCCTGATCAACGATCCGTACATGGACAACAGCTTCCGCATCAACGACGGCTTGCGCATGGCGCGCGAACTGTTGCGCGATATTAATGAGCTGGGCTTGCCGGCCGGTACCGAGTTCCTCGACGTGATCAGCCCGCAATATGTCGCCGACCTGATCAGCTGGGGCGCCATCGGCGCGCGCACGACGGAGTCGCAGGTGCACCGCGAGCTGGCGTCGGGACTGTCCTGTCCCGTCGGCTTCAAGAATGGCACGGACGGCAACGTGAAAATTGCCGTGGAAGCCATCAAGGCCGCCTCGCAGCCGCACCATTTTCTTTCCGTCACGAAGGGGGGGCACTCGGCCATCGTTTCGACCAACGGCAACGAGGATTGCCACATCATCTTGCGCGGCGGCAAAACGCCGAACTACGACGCGGCCAGCGTGGACGACGCTTGCAAGGCCATCGCGGCGCAAGGCCTGGCGGCGCGCCTGATGATCGACGCCTCGCATGCGAACAGCTCGAAAAAACCGGAAAACCAGATTCCCGTATGTGCCGATATCGCCAGCCAGGTAGCAGGCGGCGACGACCGCATCGTCGGCGTGATGGTGGAATCGCACCTGGTGGCGGGGCGCCAGGATTTGATCCCAGGCAAGGAATTGATCTACGGCCAGTCTGTCACGGACGGTTGCATCGACTGGAGCGCCAGCGTGGCCGTGCTGGAAAACCTGGCGCAAGCCGTGAAGCAGCGCCGCTTGAAGGGCGACGCGGAATAAAGTGACGTGGCGCGCAGCATGAAAAAAAGCCCGGAAAGCTAAGCTTTCCGGGCTTTTCAGTTTTCAGCCGAGAGCAGATGCCGTCAGCTTAGAACTTGTAGGAACCGCTCAGGTAGAACTGGCGGCCCAGGGCGCTCGAGTACGATGGGTTGTAGCCCACTTGATGCGAACCCGTGTTACGCAGGGTGAACGGCGGATTGCGGTCGAACAGGTTCAGGATGCCGCCCGTGATTTCCACGTTCTTCATCGGACGGTAGGCCGTCTGGAAGTCGAAGGTGGTGTAGCTCGGCACTTCCAGCTGGATGCCATAGCATTCGCCAGGGCTGCCGGCCACGATCACGGCGCAGTCTTTCGCTGTCTGTTCCTTGTCCGTATAGCCGTTGCGGTAGCTGGCGCTCAGCGTATGCGTGAACTTGGCCGTCTCATACGTGGTGGTGGCACGGATGATGTTGCGGAAGCTGACCTTGTCGTTCGAACCGTAGCGATTCAGGCTGGTTTCCCATTGATCATCGGTGCCTGGCGTCGTGTAGCGCGAACGCAGCAGGTAGGTACCCATCAGGCGGCTCGTCAGGCGGCCGTCCAGCAGCTTCATCTTGTGGGTGAAGTCGTAGTCGATACCGCGGTTTTCCACCTTGCCGATGTTAATCGGCAGCAGCTTGATGGCCAGCACGTCCTTGCCCGTCGAGCTGATGTGCTTGGTGGTGAACAAGTTGGCGTACTTGGCAGGATCGTTGAAGATCAGGCCTTCGGACACGGCGGTCACCTGGTCGCGGATTTCCACGTTCCACAGGTCGAACGACATCGACAGGCTGTCGATTGGCTCGAACACGGTACCGATGCTCCATTGCTTCGACGTTTCCGGCTTCAGGTCCGGATTGCCGCCCTGGAAGGCTTCGAACTGCTGGCGTCCCACGCCGCTGCAGTAGCTGGCCAGCGGATGGCCGCCCATGCCGGTCGCCGCCGTCAATGGGCATTGATAGTTACCGCCCGTGACGCCCCAGTCTTCCAGTGGGCCGGCGATTTCCTGCATGCTGGCGGCGCGGAAGCCGGTACCGGCAGCGGCGCGGAACATCAGGCTCTTGGTGGCGGAATACTTGCCGCTGATTTTCCAGGTGGTGGCGTTTTCTTTTTTGCCTACCGTCTTGCCCGTCAGCTTGTCGTCGATGGCGCCGATCTGGTCGTAACGCAGCGAGCCGGTCATTTCCAGTTTTTTCGAGATCGGCATCATCAGCTCGGCATAGGCGCCGGCATTGTCGCGCGCGTATTCGCTGTCGACTTGTGCATTGTCAAACAGGATTTGCGCCTGTTTGGCAACGTTCGCCTGCTGCACCTTGTACGAGGTGTTGCGGAAGTCGGCGCCCACGCCCAGCATGGCCGTGCCGCCTGGCAGCGAGAACACAGAACGCGAAGCGCGGCCGTCGATGCCCTTCATTTCCACGGTTTGCGTGTTGTAGGTGCCGCTGAAGCCCGTGCCCAGCAGTGCCTGGCGCATGGCGTCCGGCATGGAGCCCACCGGGTAGGCGAACGGGTCGATATTGCCGGCGGCCACTTGCGCGTCGAATTTGTCGGCCAGCGGGAAACCGCTGACGTATTCCTGCGTCTGCTTGTTTTTCGAGTACGTTACGGCGGAGTTGATGTCCCAGCCGAATGCATTGCCATCGATACCGGCGACGATATGGGTGGCTTTGGTGCCGTAATCGTAGACGCGGTTGCCCATTTCCGACAGGCGGTAGTTGGCGACGGCGCCCGTGGCGTTGGCCAACTGCGCTGGCGTCAGGTTCGGCGCCAGATATTTGTTGAACAGCGGCGAGCCGACATCGACGGAGAAATCGGCCGGGTACGGCGCAATGCTGGCGACGACGCGCGCTTCCGTGTAGGCGAGGTCATAGAAACCCTGGAAGCCGGTTTTGCCCAGTTTGACGGTACCCGAGCTGAAGATGGCGTCGCGCTTCGATTCCGGATTGATTTCGATGGTCGATGGCGAATCGAAGTAGCAGTTGCCGTTGCCATAGAAATCCATGTTGCTGGCGGCGCATTTGCCGCCATGGGCCAGTGCGTACGGGTTCAGGTTGACGCTGTCGACGAAGGGCTTGTTGGTCTCCGGATTGATGACTACGGCGCCCGTCACCGGATCGGTGCGGTTGTAATCGACAGCGGCGTTGCCTGGCGCCGAGCGCGAGGAACCGTTGATGAATTGCAGTGCCTTGCCGTTCTTCGGATCGTTGAAATTGATGATGCCGCTTTTCGCGAAGCTGCGCTGCGATGCTTTCAGCGATTTTTGTTCGTCATGGCTGGCCGACACGAAGATGCTGTAGCCGTCTTCGTCGATGTCGCCAAAGCCCTTGCTGATGGAAATCGAGTTGCTGGCGCCACCTTTTTCTTCAGGACGCGAGTACTTGGCATTGATTTCCAGCGGCGATGCGCCTTTTTTCAGGATGAAGTTGACCACGCCGGCGATGGCGTCGGCGCCATACAGGGCCGAGGCGCCGTCCGTCAGCACTTCCACGCGCTCGATGGCCGACAGAGGGATCGAGTTCAGGTCGATGGTGGTGCCCGAATTGGATGGGGCAATACGACGGCCGTTCAGCAGCACCAAGGTGTAGGCTGCGCCGATATCGTGGATCGAGGCCGTGGTGACGCCGCCGCCGCCGCCGCCCACCGAATCGGCGGCCACGGAGAAGCCCTGCATCGCAGGAATTTGCTGGATGAAATCGGTCACGGTGGTGACGCCGGTTTTCTTGATGTCTTTCTGGTTGAACGACTGCACCGGCAGCGACGCTTCGGAAGCGATGCGCTTGATGCTTGAACCCGTGACTTCCACGCGTTGCATGGTGCCATCTGTTGTTTCTTGTGCATACGCGGCGTGCATGCTCAGGGCCATGCCGCCTGCAAACATCAGGCGCAGCGACCGCGATATTACATTTTCTATCATCATCTGAAATTCCTTGTTATTGTGATAAAGGCGGCAATTATTTTGAAATAACTTGTTGCTTACTAACAATTTATTTGCCTTTTTACAAATCCACCAATGAAAATTCTGTAAATTTTCAGGGCCCTCATCAAAACATTCACGATTCAAATTGTCAATTTCGTGCGGACTTTTTGGACGAAATGCAACATTTCCCTATTTTTTTTGTAATCCTTCAGCAATAAAGTATCGCGGACCCTTGTCAGTCCTGCTCAGATGCGTAAAATAAAACGGCGCACATCATCGCTGATGGCGCCGTCTTTGGCATGGCTGGCAAACGCTGGCCAGCGCTGTCTGCTCTGTCTCTCTTCCGTCATTCCCTTAGAACGTATAGCTGCCGCGCAAGTAGTAGGCGCGCCCGATCGGGTCTGTGTAGCGCGGGTCATAGCCTTTCTGGAACAGGGTGCCCTGGTTCGAGAACGGTGGTTCCTTGTCGAACAGGTTTTTCACGCCGGCCGTCAGCAACAAGCCTTTCCATGTGTAGCTGCCCGACACGTTGAGCAGGCTGTAGGAAGGCACATCGTGGCGATACTGCGGGTCCACCTGGTTCTGATCCGTGTAGCCGGACTTGAACGATTGCGATACGGTGGCGCCCCAGTTGCCCATGCGCCAGTTCAGCGCCGCTGTATGTTTCCAGCGGAACACGGGATTGTTGTCCGCGTAGCGGCCCACGTTGGCAATGAATTCGCCGCCGCGCTCGTTCTGGTAGTCATACTTGTGGGTCCAGGTGCCATCGACCGAGACGCTGAAATCGCCATACGCGCCACGGCCCAGGCGCGCATTCAGGCTGACGTCGATGCCGTCGGTTTTCACTTCGCCGAGGTTGTCGTTCAAGTCCAGAATGGCGTAGGGCGAACCATCGGGATTGCGCAGGAACAAGGCCTTGTACTTTTCGTAGTTGCCGAAGATCGATTGCTCGGGCAGGGAGGAAATCTTGTCCTTCAGGTGGATGTTCCAGTAATCGACGGCAAGCGTGACTTCCTTGATCGGTTCGAGCACGAGGCCGACGGCAAAGGTGGTGGATTTTTCCGGTTTCAGGTTTTCATTACCGCCTTGCAGCTTGAATTGCTGCAAGTCGCAATCGCGCAGGGGATTGGCACCGGGCTGCGGCACGCCGCCCGGGCAGAGGATGGGATCGTCGTAGGAATCGTTGGTATCGTTCTTCGACGGCGGCGCATTCTTTTCAAACAAGGTGGGAGCGCGAAAACCCGTGCTGGCCGAACCGCGCAGCACCAGCGCGCTGCTGGCCTGGTAGCGCAGGGCCAGCTTCGGATTGGTGGTGCTGCCCACGTCGCTGTAGTGGTCGAAGCGGGCCGCCAGCTGCACTTCCAGGTCCTTGATCAGCGGCAAGTTGACTTCGCCGAAGACGGCCTGGATCGTGCGCGAACCGCTCTTCGAGAGCGAGCCCGACAAGCCGGAACTGGCGGCCTGGCCGGCGATATCGCGGTTGACATTGAAGTCGGCCTTTTCGTGCCGCAGTTCACCGCCCAAAGCGATCGCCAGCGGGCCGCCGGCCAGCTGCATCAATTCGCGGCTGCCCTTGATGTCGAAGCCCGTCGTGGTGACCTTGGCGTTCTGCACCTCGCCACGCAGGGCGGTGCTGTCGAGGTAAGCCTTGCCGGCCGCGTCCTGCACGCCAAACGGGTTCAGGATGCCGTTCAGCACGCCAGCGGCAAAGCCCGCATCCTGCACATAGCCACCCGTGAATTTCTCGGACGACTTGCTGATCGCGTGGCTCAGGCCCGTCTTGTAGTCCCAGCCGGACAGCTCGCCTTCGAGCGCCAGCACCAGGCGGTCCGTCTTGCCGTCCGAATCGATCTGCCGCTGGCCCGCTTCCACGGGGCGCCAGTTGACGCTCAGCGGCTGGCCCGACAGGCCCGGCTGGGCCGGCACCCCGCCCGCATTGCCCGGATAGTATGGACTGGTGCTGGGCAGGATCAAGCCCGTTTGCGGCGGCGGGGCCGTGCGTGCCTTCACCTTGTTTTCCGAATGCAGGTATTCCACCGTGGTCAAATGGCCGCCACCGAGCTTGAAGGCGCCCTTGCCGAAGAAGGCCAGCTGTTCCTGGGCGGGCAGGTTGTCGATCTGGCGCGTGTAATCCTGGCGGCAGGTACCGTTGGCGGCGGCCACCGACAGTGGCGGCAAACAGCCGCTGGCCGCGTAGGGATTGCCTGCCAGGCCGTCGCCGCCGTTGGCCGCCGCATCGAAGTAATTGCCGGGGAAAGTCGTGCCGCTGGTAATGGACAGGCCGCGCGAGGGGATGATGCCGGTCTTGGAAAAGTCACGGTCCTGCGACGTCAGCACTTTTTGCTTGTGGTAGTCGAGCACGCCGAAAATATTGTAGCCGTCCGTGTCGAGCTTGCCGAAACCCGTCGACAGATTGACGCGGTGCTCGCCGCCGCCCTTGTGTTCGGGCGCGACGACCTCGGCGGTGATATTCGTGACGTTGACCGAGCGCTTCGTGATGAAGTTGATGACGCCGCCGATGGCGTCCGTGCCGTAGATGGCCGAGGCGCCGTCGCGCAGCACTTCGACACGCTCCAGGGCGGCAATCGGGATGATGTTCAGGTCGACGCTGGCGCCGTCATACGGATGGTTGGCGATGCGCCGGCCGTTGAGCAGCACCAGGGTCTTGTCGCCGCCCAGGCCGCGCAAGTCGGCGCTCGCCTGGCCGCCCGTGGGCAAGCCGCTGGTATTGCCGCCGACGGCATTGCCGCTGCCCATGCTGGAGGAATTGGAGGGGATCTTGCTCAGCACTTCCTGGGCCGTCGTCAGGCCCTGCTTGGCGAAATCCTCGGCCTTGAAGATGGACAGGGGTGTCGCCGTTTCCGAGACGAGGCGCTTGATGGAGGAACCGGTGACTTCGACCCGCTGCATTGCGGGGGGCTCGCCGGCGGTGCCGGTGTCCTGCGCCATGGCCGCATGGCCATACGCGCCGAGCAAGGCTGCGCACAACAGGCGCAAGGTGGGGGAGGGACTGCGGGTTTGCGTCATCTGACACTCCTGTGACTTGGTCATGGCCAAGTGGCCTGCAAGGGAGTTTTACAGGCGCGCAGCAGGGAAGGTTTGCGCTTGCGCAATAGGTATGTGGATGAGTGTCCGCGCGCCACAGTCCGGACGAAAAAAAGGCGGTGATTGCTCACCGCCTTGCGTCAGGATACAGGTGTCAGCTTAGAAGAACTTGTAGCTGGCGCCCAGTTTGAAGTAGCGGCCGATGGCGCCGCTGGCATCCATCGGGTTGTAGCTCATGCCGCCGTAGGTGAGCGGGTCGAGCGGCGCGATCTTGTCGGTCACGTTGTTGATCGAGGCAAACAATTGCAACTGCTTGTTGACGTTCCAGCGGCTCGACAGGTCGAGCGTGGTGAACGAGGCGATCTTGCAACCGTTTGGCGCCGGTGTACTGTCGGCCAGCTTGGAAGCGCAGGGCTTGCCTTCAAACAGGATGTTCTTCATGTCCGAACGGTAGTTCAGCACGCCGCTGACGTTCCAGTTGCCCAGGTCCCACGAGCCGGTGAGGTTGATCTTGTCCTTCGGCGTGCCCGCGCAGTTGGAGGTATCGCAATTGCCATGCGTACCGGCGAACTGGTAGCGCACGGTGGACGACTCGGCCCGTACCCACGAAGCGATGTGGGTCCAGGTCAGGCCGAACGTGGCGCGGCCGTAGTCGCCCAGGCGCACGCGCTGCTTGACGTCCAGGTCGATACCCTTGATCTCCGTGAAGCTGGAGTTGCGGTACGGCGCCTTGGTGATCAGCAAGGTGCCCGTGTTCGGCACCACCACGCCATTGATGGTCAGGTTGTTGTCGGCGCGGATGGCCGTCGGCAGGGCGGCCGCTTCGTTGTAGGGCAGCGGGTTGATCTCGTTTTCACGCTTGATCTTCCAGCCATCGAGCGATAGGCTGGTATCGTTGAACGGATCCCACACGAGGCCCAGGGTGTAGCCCTTGGATTTTTCCGGTTTGAGGCTGGGGTCGCCGATCTTGACTGCCGCCACTTGCAGTTCGCAGTCGCTGGCATTGGCGCCCGGCAGGCGGGTGCCGCCCGGGCAGCGCACGGGATCGCTCACGGTCGATGTGCCCGTCGATTGCGAATTGGCATTGCTTTCGGCGGGGCCCGGTGCGCGGAAGCCTTCCGAATACGTGCCGCGCACGGCGAAGGTTTTCAGCGGCGTCCACTTGGCGCCCAGCTTCGGCGTGGTCGACGAGAAACGGTCATATTTGTCGTAACGCAAGGCGCCCGACAGTTCCACCGTCTTGATGACGGGCGCCAGCACTTCGAGGAACACGGCCGAGACCTTGCTGTCGCCCTTGGCCGCCACGTAGCTCGAGTTGATGGAACCGTTTTCCGTGCCCGACAGCGATGGATTGTCGAGCTTGTCGCGGCGGTGTTCCGCACCCACGGCCAGGCCCAGGGCGCCGCCGGGCAACTGCATCAGTTCGCGCGACGCCTTGAAGTCGATGATGTCGAGCTTGGTGGTGGAATCGGAGGTGGCGTTCGTCACCATGGCCGCGTACAGCGAAGCGGGATTCTTGCCCGCCTGCGCGCCGATGTAGTACGGGAAATATTGGCTGTTCGGATTGCCCAGCGCATCCTTGACGACGGCCATGTTCAGCATGTTGCTGTAATCGAGGTGCAGCTTCGATTCCGAATGCGTATAGCCTGCATCGTAGTCCCAGCCCATGGCGTTGCCCTTGACGCCGAGCACGATGCGGTTGAACTCGTTGTTGGCCTGGCGCGTGCTGGCGCCCACATCGAAGGCCTGGTAGCGTACGCGCACCGGCACGCCATACGGGTTTTGCGGATGGTTGGCGGCCAGCACAATGGTGGTGCCGGCGCCGGAACCGTAGTTGACGACGCCAGTCGGGCTGGTGGCGTTGGGCGGGAAGGCGATGGTCGGCGTGATCGATGGCGGTATCAGGGTGAAGGCCGTATCGCGCTTCGAGTAGCCCGCTTCCGCGTACACCTGGGTGTCGGCATTGACTTGCCAGGTGCCGCGCGTGTACAGGTTGATCGATTCGATCTTCGGCTGCATCGAGCGGAACTGGTCGTGGTGCCACAAACAGCCGCCCTTCGGATCTTGCGGCGAAGACACGGACAAGCTCGAGCAGCCGGGCAGGGACACATAGTTGTTGGTGACGGGGTCGCGGATCAGGCCCGCTGGCGAGGCATTTGCATCGTTGTTGCCATTGATGTAGCCGCCGGCGAACTGGGTGTTGATCGCATAGCCATACGGGCGCAGGTCGGCCTTGCCTATCCATTTGCGGCCGGCACGGTCATTGTTCATCAGCATGTCCGATTTGCTGTACTCGGCATTGACGACGACATTGAATTTATCCGTATCGAGGTTGCCCTTGCCGAAGGTCAGCGAGGCGCGGTGCTGCTTGGCGTCGCTGTCGCCCGAGATGCCCGTGTCGCCTTTCAGGGTCAGGCCTTCGAAGTCCTTGCGCAAGATGATGTTGACGACGCCGGCGATGGCGTCCGCGCCGTAGGTCGACGATGCGCCGTCTTTCAGGATTTCGATGCGCTCGACGATCTGCATCGGCACGGTGGACAGGTCGGTAAAGCTCTTCTGGCCGTCATCGGCGCGCGCGAACGGCGCCATGCGGCGGCCATTGAGCAAGACCAGGGTCGAGGTGGCGCCCAGGCCGCGCAGCGAGATGGCCGTGGAACCGGCGGCAAAGCCGTTGCCGAAGCCCGTCGGCAGGGAGCCGGCGCCATCGGCGGTCAGGGTTTGCAGGTACTCGGCGACGGTGGCCTTGCCCGATTTCATCAAGTCGTCGCGGCTGATGACCTGTACCGGAGATGCGGTCTCGGCCGTGGCCCGTTTGATGCTCGAGCCTGTAATTTCCACACGTTGAACATTGGCGTCTTGCGCCATGGCCGGCGCAGCCATCATGCCCAGGCTGAGCGCTGCTACGCTACCCGAAAAAATCAGGCGTACGGAGCGGGATATCACTGTTTCCATCATCATTCTCAGAACTCCGAAAGTGTGCTCGGCTGGCCCTTGTGCGGCACAGCTTTGCCAAGGTGATAAAGATTGCTGCGTCGGCAATCGCTGTGGATCAAACGGCATATTGTGTGAGTTGCCGCCATTGATAAGACCATTTGCCGAGAAACCTTGTCAACGCGCACACATCTGCTTTCAGCATGGAAACAACAGTGTTTTTTATCATGTTGATGCATTTCAATAATTGCAATTATTTTAATGTTGCAGTGCGATGCGTATTTTCCGTACTGCCATAAAAACAGCTGTCATTGGCAACCATAAGGGTTGCTGCCAGGCCGTTTTTTCATGGACGCCGCCTGTCTATGCTGCGCTGCGGAAGATTCTCCCCGCGAGGCAGGCGGTCGTGGCTGCGCGGCACGCCTGTGCTGCGGCTTTTCGCCCGGCGAACAGAATATGCGTTATCGTTACGCCTTTTTCCGGCTCGCCTGCATGCGGTCGCGGCTGGCCCTGAACAAGGCATAGATCTTGCGAGGATGGACTGGTTTTGGCGGTGGAATCCTGTATCCCAGGGGGAAGCCAGTACAAGCGCACCAATACGGTGCGACAGATAATCGAGATGAAGGGTATTACATGAAGTCACCATGGATGCGGCGCGTGGCGCTGCTCGCCTGCCTGGCCACCCTGCCGCTGGCGGCCATTGCCGCCGATGTTGCCCCTGCTGCCGCAGGCGCGCCGGTGAAAACCTTGCGCTATATCTTGCCGGCCGCCGAGACGGGCTTCGATCCGGCCACCGCGCGCGACCTGTATTCGAACCACATCACGCAGGCCGTCTTCGACACCCTGTACACCTATGATTACCTGGCGCGCCCCGTCAAGGTGGTGCCCGGTGCTGCGGCCGCCATGCCGGAAGTGTCCGCCGACGGCAAGACCTACACCATCCGCCTGAAAAAAGGCATGTATTACACGCCGGACCCCGCGTTCGGCGGCAAGCGCCGCGAACTGACGATGGCCGACTACGTGTATTCGTGGAAGCGTCTGTTCGACCCGCGTCTGGCCTCGCCGCACAGCTGGCTGTTCGAAGGCAAGGTAGTGGGACTCGACGACCTGGCCAAGGATGCGGCCAAGTCGAACAAGCTCGACTACAGCAAGAAGGTGGCCGGCCTGGACATCCTCGACCCGTACACCCTGCGCGTGACCCTCACCAAGACCGATTTCAATTTTCCCATGATCCTCGCCTACGTGCCGACGTCCGCCGTGGCGCGCGAAGTGGTGGAAAAGTATGGCGACGTGAAGGGCGAAGTGGGCTCGAATCCCGTCGGTACCGGCTACTACACCTTGGGCGAATGGACGCGCGGCAACCGCATCGTCCTGAACCGCAACCCGCAGCACTTGCCGGAAACGTGGAATTTCCTGGCTGGCGATGATCCCGACGACCAGCGCATCGTGCGCCAGATGCAGGGCAAGCGCATTCCCGCCATCGACCGCATTGAAATATCCGTCATGATCGAAGACCAGTCGCGCTGGCTGTCGTTCCAGAGCGGCGGCACGGACGTGTTCTGGCTCGACGGTCCACTGGCGCCAAAAGCGCTGCTCAACGGCAAGCTGCGTCCCGAGCTGGCGGAGAAGGGCGTGCAACTGTCGCGCCTGCTGGACCCGGAAATCAGCTATTACTACTGGAATATGGAAGACCCGACCCTGGGTGGCTTCAGCAAGGAAAAGATCGCCCTGCGCCGTGCCATTGCCATGGCGCACAACATCGACGAAGAAATTCGCATCATCTGGAATGGCCAGGCCAAGCGCCTTGACTATCCGATACCGCCCGGCGTCGTCGGCTACGATCCTCACTACAAGAGCCTGCTGCAATACGATCCTGTGCTGGCGAACAAATTGCTCGACAAATTCGGCTACAAGAAGGGCGCCGATGGCTGGCGTACTTTGCCGGACGGCAAGCCGCTCTTGATCCGCTACGCTTCACGCAATGAAGCGAACGGCGTGCTGCAGGCGGAAATGTGGCGCAAGACCTACAACTCGCTGGGCATCCGCATGGAAAACGACCGCATGATCTTTTCCGACATTTTAAAGACGGAAAAGCAGTGCAAGATGCAGACGCGCACGGCGCCATGGCTGGCCGACTATCCGGACGGCGACAACTTCATGCAGCTGTTCTATGGCCCGAACACGCACCAGAACAACAATGGCTGCTACCAGGATCCCGAATACGACAAGTGGTACGCGGCCAGCCAGGCCATGCCGGCCAGCCCCGAGCGCGACGAGCTGTTCCACAAGATGGCGCGCCGCCTGGAAGTGAACGCGGGCGCCCTGATCGGCTACGCGCGCTACCGCAACATGCTGGCGCAAAAGTCGGTGCTCGGCTACAAGAAGCACCCGATCATGTTCCAGGAATGGGCGTACATGGATATCGACAGCAACGGTGCACCGGTTGCGCTAGCTGCCAGCTCGCCTAAATAATAAGCGCAGCTTATAACGCTAGGGAATCATTATGTTTGCTTATATCCTGCGCCGCCTGTGGCAGATGCTGCCCACCATGCTGGGCGTCGTCCTGCTGGTGTTTATCCTGTTCAACTGGGTGGGCGGCGACCCCGCCTACATCCTGGCCGGCAAGATGTCTAGTGCGGAAAGCATCGCCAACATCCGCCGCCAGCTCGGCGTCGACCAGCCGTATTACGTGCAACTGTGGATCTTCATCAAGCAGATCGTCACGTTCGACTTCGGCCAGAGCTGGGCGACGGGCGAATCCGTGTCGCACATCATCACCTCGCGCCTGGGCCCGTCGATGATGGTCCTGATTCCGCTGACCGTGCTGGAAACGTTTTTTGGCGTGGCGCTGGCGCTGGCCATCGCTTTCGTGCGCGGTTCGCTGACGGACCGCGCCGTCATGATCGCCTGCACGGTGGGCATGTCGATTTCCATTCTCGTCTACATCATCGTCTTCCAGTACGGCTTTGCTTATAAACTGGGCCTGTTCCCCGTGCAGGGCTGGGGCGACAGCTTCTGGGAAAACCTGCTGCGCTATTCCACTTTGCCGATTCTGATCGGCCTGGCCGTGTCCATCGCGCCGACCCTGCGCCTGTTCCGCACCTTCGTGCTGGACGAGGCCAACCAGGATTACGTGCGCACGGCGCGCGCCAAGGGCTTGAAGGAAGGCCGCATCATGTGGGTGCACGTGCTGCGCAACGCCGCCATTCCCATCATTACCTATGTGATGTCGAACTTGCCGGCTCTGCTGATCGGCGCTTTCCTGCTCGAGCGCTTCTTCGGCATCCCCGGCATCGGGCGTGAAGTGATCCTGGCCGTCGAGCGCAGCGACTTTCCGGTGATTAAGGCGATCACCGTGTATGTTGCCGCCGCCACCATGCTCTTCAACCTGCTCACCGACCTGCTGTACCAGGCGGTCGATCCTCGCGTACAACTGAAGTAGAAAGAGACGATGTCGAAACCTCATACATCGCCCGGCCTGTGGGCCCTGGCGTGGCGCCGTTTGCGCGGCGACAAGATTGCAATGGTATCGCTGGCCGTGGTCGGCGCCTTTTTCCTGCTGGTGCTGGCGTCCGCCAGCGGCCTGGTGGCCTCGAACTGGGAAGACGAAGTGGCCGTCAGCTATGCGCCGCCCACCTTTGTCGGCGCCGACAAAGACGTGGCCGCCGATGGCGCCATTCCCCTGGCCGATGAGCGCAGCGCGCCCACCCCCGTCAACGTGCTCGATCCGCTGGCCGACGACATCGCCGAACTGCGCGCCCAGATGGGTAGTAACCCATCCGCCGGCGTGGAAATGTACGGCGTCACCGACCCGCTGGCCGACGACTTGACGGCCTTGCGCGCCGGCATGGGCAAGGCCAAGAAACTCGTCACGCACAAGGCGGCGACACTGCCGTTCGGCGCCGACAAGTGGGGCCACGACATTATCCAGAAAACCATCAAGGGCGGTGAAACATCGATCGTCGTGGGCCTGGTGGCAGCCTTGCTGGCCGTCGTGCTGGGCACCTTGTTTGGCGCCGTGTCCGGCTACTTCGGTGGCGTCGTCGATGATTTCTTCAACTGGTTCTACAGCATCTTTACATCGATTCCGTCCATCCTGATGATCTTGACGGTGGCGGCCGTGCTGCAGCAAAAGGGCGTGCTGACCATCGTGCTGATCCTGGGGCTGACTGGCTGGACGGGGCCGTACCGTTTGATCCGCGCCGAATACATCAAGCACAAGGCGCGCGAATACGTGATGGCGGCCGACGCGATTGGCGCTTCGCACTGGCGCAAGATGTTTTCCCACATCTTCCCGAACGTGAGCCACGTGGCACTGGTGCAAATGTCGATCCTCGTGGTGGGCTTCATCAAGGCCGAAGTGATTTTGAGCTTCCTCGGCTTTGGCGTGCCGGTGGGTACCGTCTCGTGGGGCAGCATGCTTAACGAGGCACAAAATGAACTGATCCTGGGCAAATGGTGGCAGCTGACAGCCGCCGCCACGGCGATGGCCGTGCTGGTGACGGCGTTCTCGCTGTTTACCGATGCCTTGCGCGATGCGCTCGACCCCAAAGTGAAATAGGAGTTGCTCATGGACCAGAATAACCTGTTGGAAGTGCGCGACCTGCGCGTCACCTTCCGCCTGGACAAGAAGACCACGTTCGAAGCCGTCAAGGGCATTTCGTTCAAGGTGCCGCGCAACAGCACCGTCGCGCTGGTGGGCGAATCGGGCAGCGGCAAGTCCGTCAGTTCGCTGGCCGTGATGGGCCTGCTGCCGCCGGATAACACCATCATCGACCCCGCCTCGAGCATCCATTTTGGCGGGCGCAATTTGCTGGACCTGTCTATCGCCGAGCGGCGCACCATGTGCGGCAAGGACATCTCGATGATCTTCCAGGAGCCGATGTCGTCGCTGAACCCCGTGTTCACCGTCGGTTTCCAGATCGCCGAAGTGCTGCGCCAGCATATGGGCATGAACCGCAAGCAGGCGCGGGCGCGCACCCTGGCACTGCTCGAGGAAGTGGGCATTCCCGATCCGGCCACCAAGATCGACGCCTACCCGAGCCAGATGTCGGGTGGCCAGCAGCAGCGCGTGATGATCGCCATGGCGATCGCCTGTGAACCGAAACTGCTGATCGCCGACGAACCGACGACGGCGCTGGACGTGACGATCCAGAAACAGATCATGGACTTGATCGCGGCGCTGCAAAAGAAGCATCAGATGTCCGTGCTGTTCATTACCCACGACCTGGGCCTGGTGGGGGAGATCGCCGACCACGTGATCGTCATGCGCCATGGCGAAGTGCGCGAGACGGGCGAGGTGCGCCAGGTATTCGAAGCGCCGCAAGACAGTTATACCAAAGCCCTGCTGCATTGCCGCCCGTCGCTGGACGAGCGCCCGTGGCGCCTGCCAGTGATTGCCGACTATATGGAGGGCAAGGCTGGCCCCGGCGTCGAGGTGAAACAGCGCACGCGCGGCTACACGCCCGGTGACGAGCCCGTGCTGGTGGTGAATAACCTGAGCAAAAGCTTTTATACGCGCGACGGCCTGTTCGGCAAGCGCGAGTTCCAGGCCGTCAAGGATGTGTCGTTCACTTTGCCGCGCGGCAAGACGCTGGGCGTGGTGGGCGAATCCGGCTCAGGCAAGACGACGGTGGGCTTGACCCTGCTGCGCCTGCACCAGGCGACGGGCGGCACGGCCATGTTCCACGGCAAGGACCTGATTGCCATGCCAAACAAGGAATACCTGCCCTATAAGCGCCGCATCCAGATCATCTTCCAGAATCCGTATGCGTCCCTGAACCCCCGCTTTACGGTGGGACAGATCTTGCTCGAACCGATGCGCATCCACAACATCGGCGCCGATGACAAGGAACGCATCGCCAAGGCCTACTGGCTGCTCGATAAAGTCGGCTTGCCGGAACAGGCCTTCCACCGCTATCCGCACGAGTTCTCGGGCGGCCAACGCCAGCGCATCGCCATTGCCCGCTGCCTGACCATGCAGCCGGAAATTCTCGTCTGCGACGAATCCGTGTCGGCGCTGGACGTTTCCGTGCAGGCGCAGGTGCTGAACTTGCTGCAGGACTTGCAGGATGAATTCGGCCTGTCCTACATCTTCATTTCGCACGATTTGTCGGTGGTGAAATACATCGCCGACCAGGTGATGGTGATGCACAAGGGGCAAGTGGTGGAGCTGGCCGATTCGGATGAGCTGTACCGCAATCCCGTGCATCCGTACACGCGCGCCCTATTGAGCGCCATACCGAAGGGCGTGCAATTGTAAGGGCCTTTTTACGGTAAGATAGCGGCCATGCCCAACCTCATTTACCTGCTCGAACATTACGGTGTCCTGATAGTCTTTGGCATCGTGCTGGTGGAGCAGCTCGGCCTGCCGATTCCCGCTTTCCCCATCCTCGTAGTGGCGGGGGCGCTGGCCGTCGATGGCGACATGAATGGGGCGCTGGTGCTGGCCGCCGCCCTGGGCGCCTGCCTGATCAGCGACTTCACGTGGTTCCGCGCGGGCCGCCATTTTGGCAAGCGCATCCTGCGGCTGCTGTGCCGTATCTCGCTGTCGCCCGATTACTGCGTCAGCCAGACGGAAGACAAATTCAAGCGCTGGGGCCCGAAAGCCCTGATCGTCTCCAAGTTCGTGCCGGGTTTCAATACCGTGGCGGCTCCCATGTCGGGCGCGCTGGGCACGCCGCCGGGCCTGTTCTTCCTGTACGCAGGCCTGGGCGCCTTGCTGTGGAGTGGCACGGGCATCGTCGTCGGCGTGATTTTCCATGCCAGCGTGCAGCAGGTGCTCGACTTGCTCAGCACCATGGGCAGCACGGCCTTGCTGATGCTGGCCACCTTGCTGGGCTTGTTCCTGCTGTACAAATTCCTCGAACGCCGGCGTTTCCGCCAGGCCCTGCAGATCGAGCGCATCGGCATCGATGAATTGCTCGAACTCATAGAGCAGGGCGAGGAACCGCTGATGGTCGACGCGCGCAGCGCCACGGCGCAGGCGCTGGAACCGGCCGTACCGGGCGCCTTGTTCTTCAATGGCAAGGAGCCGGTGCCCGCCATGATCGCCATGGACAAGGACCGCCACATCATCGTGTATTGCAGCTGTCCCAACGACGTGACGGCCGCGCAAGTGGCCAAACTGCTGCACCAGCACGGCTTTCACCGCGCCAAGCCCTTGCATGGCGGCCTGGACGCGTGGAATGCCGCCTACCGCTCGGACCAGCCGGCGCCCGCCAGCCTGCTGGGCGAAGGCTTGCCCTCCTGATTTCCCTCCTTCCTGCTCGCCAGGCGGGCAGTCAAAAACCGGTAGTAATAATACGAAAACCGCTTTGCGGCAGCGCCAGGACGGTGGCGCTGCACCCGCGCCGCCGCGTACAAAGCGGCTTTGCGCAAACTCCGGCATACTGTGTTTTCAAGGCGGCTCCTGCTGCTGTGCAGCATGCTTTTCGCGCGCCTGATGAGTGCAAGCACTTACTATAAATCATTGTTTCTAAGTAATTTTAGCGTTGCCTGTTGCATTTGGAGTGGAACTACCAATAAAGGCTTGTTTTGATGTACTTAAACTACAAACTTCGCTTGCCTCCGGGCGCATTCATCCTTTAAGCTTGGCGTCCCATGCGTCCCACTTCATCATTTAAAATCATGAGCGCTTCGTCTTCTCCCGTACTGCCGACTTCCGCCTTCGCCGATGGACCGCGCCTGCTGGCCGACGTGGGCGGCACCAATGCCCGTTTCGCCCTGGAAGTGGCCGCTGGCCACATCACCCTGGTGGAAGTGCTGCCCTGTGCCGATTACCCTAGCCTGTCCGCCGCCCTGCAAGCCTATCTGGCCTTGCCGCACGTCGCTGCCGCCGGCGGGCAAGCCGTACGCCATGCCGTGATCGCCATCGCCAACCCGGTCGACGGCGATTTCCTCAGCATGACGAACCACCACTGGTCGTTCTCGATCCGCGCCATGCGCGAAGAGTGCGGTTTCACGACTTTGGACGTGGTCAACGATTTCACGGCGCTGGCGCGCTCCCTGCCGCAGCTGTCAAACGAGCAAAAGCACCAGGTGGGCGCGGGCACGGCCCGTCCGAATACGGCCATCGGCCTGATCGGCGCCGGCACGGGCCTGGGCGTGTCGGGCCTGATTCCATCGCACGGCGGCTGGATCGCCCTGCAAAGCGAAGGCGGCCACGTCAGTTTTGCGCCGTTCAATGAAGTGGAAGTGAGCATTTTGCAATTCGCCTGGCGCGAATACGAGCACGTCTCGGCCGAACGCCTGATTTCCGGCGATGGACTGGAACTGATCTACCGGGCCCTGGCCGACCGCGCCGGCGTGCCGGCGGAAGACTTGCCGGCGGCGGAAATCACGCGCCGCGCGCTGGCCGGCGAATCGCAGCTGTGCGACGACGTCATCGAAGCGTTCTGCTGCATGCTCGGCACGGTGGCGGGCAACGTCGCCGTCACCCTGGGCGCGCTGGGCGGCATCTATATCGGCGGCGGCATCGTGCCACGCCTGGGCGCGCGTTTCGACCGCTCCGGTTTCCGCGCCCGCTTCGAGCGCAAGGGCCGCTTCGCCAATTACGTCTCGCAAGTGCCGACCTTCGTCATCACGGCGCAATACCCAGCGTTCCTGGGCGCATCGGCTATTCTCTCGGAGAAACTCGCCTCCCAGTGATGTGCGAGCAGGGGCCGATATGTCGCGCCAGGGCCGGGTAAAACGCGTGTTTTGCCCGGTTTTGCGCTTTTCCGCTTTTTATCAGGTACAATTGGCATCGTTGGATGAAACGACGACTGTCGCTCTCCTGTCTGGCTGGTTCGCCGCCACGGGAAAAGCAGCTGCTCCGGAGTTCGTTTCATTGCTGGTTATTTAAGGCCAGCACCATGGATGGCAGGACTTTCACTGCATCCGCTTTAGTCCCGCTTTGCGCGCATCGGCCAAGGCGTCGGAAAAACAGCCTCAACTAGTAACCCAGCACGGCGTCATCATCGATGTCTGCCATCTGTTACGTTGAAATGAACGTTTTTGATTTCTTTCTCTGCATACGAATTGCAACACACATCCGCACAGAATTGCTATGAATACAATTGAGGCTAAAAAAGTCCTCGAAACCGCGTTGCTGTGCGCTCGTGAATCGCTGACGATCCACAGCTTGAAGAAGCTGTTCGTCGATGCGGACGAGAATGGTCGCGTGCGCGGTGTCGGCGTTGGCGCCGATACGATCAAGCAGTTGCTGGAAGAGTTGCGCGATGAGTGGGAAGGGCGCGGCATCGAGATCGTCAGTCTGGCTTCCGGCTGGCGCTTTCAAAGCCGCCCGGAAATGAAGATGTATCTCGACCGTTTGACGCCCGAGCGGCCGCCCAAGTATTCGCGGGCGACCCTGGAAACCCTCGCCATCATCGCCTACCGCCAGCCGGTGACGCGCGGCGATATCGAGGAAATTCGCGGCGTTGCCGTCAATTCGCAGACGATCAAGATGCTGGAAGATCGTGGCTGGGTCGATGCCATCGGCTACCGCGACGTGGTGGGACGGCCGGCCTTGCTGGCCACCACCAAGCAATTTTTGGATGACCTGGGTTTGCAATCGCTGTCCCAGCTGCCGCCTTTGCAGCAAATCAGCGAGATGCAGGGCAATGGGCTCGAAGCCCTGGAAGCGGCCCTGCAGGAAAATTTTGACAAGGCAAGCAATGAGCTTGTCCCCCAGCTTGGTGCAGGTAGCAATACGGCTGTGACAGATGTAGATGTGACAGCAAGCCTTGATGCCGGCCCCGATGCTTCGCCCACGGACGAAGCCTACACTCACGACCCTGCGCCAGAACTAACGGTTGACGCTGCGCCAGGTCAGCACAGCCAAGAAACGAAGAATGAATAATCCGAACACACCCGAGACAGTTACCGCCAGCGACGAAGCCATCGTTGCCAAGCCCAAGCGCCGCACCAAGGCCCAGATCGAAGCTGATACGGCCGCTGCCGTCGCTGCCGGCGACACCGCCACTGCCAAGCCGAAGCGCCGCACGAAAGCTGACGTGGCCGCCGACGCAGCTGCTGAATCGTCCGTCGTCGCTGCTGCTGAAACTGAAGCCGCGCCAGCCGTCAAGAAAACCCGCGCCAAGCCAGCCTTGAAGGCCGTGGCCGATGCCGCCGAAGCGGCTGCCGAGGCGGTTGCCGCCCCTGCACCGCGTCCGCCGCGCGCCCGCGCTGCCGCCAAGGCCGCTGCCGCCGTCGCTGAAACGGCGCCCGAAGCTGTCGCCGACAAGCCGGCCGAAGCACGTCCTACCCGTGGTCCGCGCCAGATGCGTGGCGTGCAGGCGGAACGCGCACTGCGCCAGCCGCCGCGCGCCGAAGCGCCGCAGGCAGCCGAATCCGTTGCAGCAGCACCTGTCGCCGAGCAAGCCGCCGCGCCTGTGACCGACGTGTTCGATGCCGAAGGCAACCTCGTGTCCGGCCCGCGCCTGCCGCGCGGCCCGCGCAACGACGTGCCGGGCGCTGGCAAGAATGCCGGCAAGAGCCGTAAAAAGGGCAAGGGCCGCCAGGCTGCGCCAGGCAAGCTCAGCGACGCTGATGCTGTCTTCTCGTTCGTTACCTCCGACGCGTTCGACAGCGAAGAGGGCGGCACGGGCCGCGTACAGAAAGTGGCCGTGCGCCGCGACCTGACGTCCGACGACGACGCGCCGAAGCTGCACAAGGTGCTGGCCGAAGCCGGTCTCGGTTCGCGCCGCGACATGGAAGACCTGATCATTTCGGGCCGCGTGTCCGTCAATGGCGAGCCGGCCCACATCGGCCAGCGCATCCTGCCGACCGATCACGTGCGCATCAACGGCAAGTTGATCCAGCGCCGCGTCAGCAAGAAGCCGCCGCGTGTATTGGTGTACCACAAGCCGGCCGGCGAAATCGTCAGCCACAACGACCCGGACGGCCGTCCATCCGTGTTCGACCGCCTGCCGACCATGAAGGCGGGCAAGTGGCTGGCCGTTGGCCGCCTCGACTTCAACACGGAAGGCTTGCTGCTGTTTACCACCTCCGGTGACCTGGCCAACCGTTTGATGCACCCGCGCTATGGCATCGACCGCGAGTACGCCGTGCGTACCCTGGGCGAGCTGGAAGAGGGCATGCGCCAGAAACTGCTGGCCGGCGTCGAGCTGGAAGACGGCCTGGCGCAGTTCTCGAAGATCGCCGATGGCGGCGGCGAAGGCATCAACAAGTGGTACCGCGTGGTGATCGGCGAAGGCCGTAACCGCGAAGTGCGCCGCATGTTCGAAGCGATCGGCCTGACCGTGTCGCGCCTGATCCGTACCCGCTACGGCGCCATGACCCTGCCGAGCGGCCTGAAACGCGGCCGCTGGGAAGAAATGGATGAAAACACCGTGCGCGACCTGCTGGCCGCCTATGGCATCGAAAAGAAAATGCCGGCATCGGGCGATCCGCGTGCCGCTGGCGCAGCCAAGGGCCGCGAAGCGCGCAAGGCGAGCCGCGATGATGAGCCGAATGGCAACCGCATTGATGTGAGCAACCGCAACGCCGATCCTTTCCCGGTCGCGCCGCGCCGTGGCCAGCCGCAAGGCCAGTTTGCCCGTCCGCAAGGTCAGGGTCGTCCAGGCGGCGCCGGTCGTCCAGGCGAAGCGCGTGGTCCTGGCCGTGGCCAGCCGCAAGGTCCATTCCAGGGCGGCCAGCTGCGCTCGTCGGCCTCGTTCGAAGGTGCGCCGCAAGGCCAGGGCCGTCCGCCGCGTGCGGCAGGCCAGGGCCAAGGCCGTCCGGCCGGTGGCGGCGAAGGCCGCGCGCCGCAGCGCGGTCCGCGCCAGCCCGATCCGCTGCAAACGGCATTCGGCTTCGCCAACACGGGTCCGCGCCGCAATACGGGTGGTGGCGCCGGTGGGCAAGCGCGCTCCGGTGGCCAGCCGCGTGGCGGCATGGATCGTGGCGGCATGGATGGCATGCCGCGCCGCCGCAGCAAAGGTTAATCGGGAAGAGTTTCTTCTTGCGCGCCCGCTGATCTGCCGTGGGTGCGCGCTCTTGTAACTGTTGTAAGCCGGGCCGCTCCTCGTGTGCGGCATTGCGGCGAAGTTAATAAGAGGTTATAATCTGCAGCCTAATAAAAGTTCTCCGCAGGGTTGTTTGGTGGGGAGTGCTTTCATCTGGTTGGGGAAATACAAGAAGATGGGCAGATGCCCATTTTTTTTTTGTTGAACCGTTTGTAATGGCGCCAGCAAGGCGCCATATATGACTTGAATGCGTGTTTTTGCATGGTGTCGGCGCTCATTGCGGCGCCGTCATGCCGAAAACGGGCCTTATTTCTGGAGAATTTTTTGCAGCAGTTGGGATTAATTGAAAAGACAGTTACAGGTCTGGGCTATGAGCTCGTTGATGTCGAACGTGCCGAGCGCGGGCTGCTGCGCGTCTTTATTGATTTCAGCGCCGCCGATGCCGCTGAAAAAGGTCCGATCACGGTCGAAGACTGTGCCACGGTGAGTCACCAGTTATCGCATGTGTTGACGGTAGAGAACGTTCCTTACGAGCGTCTCGAGATTTCTTCCCCGGGTCTCGATCGTCCGGTGCGCAAGCTGGAAGACTTCGTCCGTTTCGCAGGCCAGGAAATCATCGTCAAGCTGACTGTGGCGATGCCGGGTACGAACAACCGGAAATCGTTCCAGGGGATTCTGCAAGAACCCGTGGGCGATAAATTGTCGTTGGAATTTGAAGGTAAGGATGGTCCGGCGATGTTGGAGTTTACGCTCGCCGATGTGGATAAGGCACGCTTGGTGCCGCAGGTGGTTTTTAAGGGACGCAAAGCATGAGCCGCGAAGTTTTATTATTGGTTGACGCGCTGGCGCGCGAAAAAAACGTCGATAAAGATGTCGTCTTCGGCGCCCTCGAATTCGCGTTGGCGCAAGCCACGAAGAAACGGTATGAGGGTGAGGTAGACATCCGCGTTTCGATCGACCGCGAAACGGGCGAATTCGAATCGTTCCGCCGCTGGCACGTCGTGCCCGATGAAGCGGGCCTGCAATTGCCGGATCAGGAGATCCTGCATTTCGAGGCAAAAGAACAGATCGCCGATATCGAAGTCGATGACCATATCGAAGAACCGATCGAATCCGTCGAATTCGGCCGCCGTTTCGCCCAGGACACCAAACAGGTCGTCCTGCAGCGCGTACGTGACGCCGAACGCGAACAGATCCTGGTCGACTTCCTGGAACGCGGCGATTCGCTCGTCACCGGCACCATCAAGCGCATGGAACGCGGCGACGCCATCGTCGAATCGGGCAAGATCGAAGCGCGTCTGCCACGCGACCAGATGATCCCGAAAGAGAATCTGCGTATCGGAGACCGTGTGCGTGCCTTCATCTTGCGTATCGACCGCAACATGCGCGGCCCGCAAGTGATTCTGTCGCGCACCGCGCCGGAATTCATCATGAAGCTGTTCGAACTGGAAGTGCCGGAAATCGAGCAAGGCATGCTGGAGATCAAATCCGCAGCCCGCGATGCCGGCGTCCGCGCCAAGATCGCCGTCTACACGGCCGACAAGCGCATCGATCCGATCGGTACTTGCGTCGGCATGCGCGGTTCGCGCGTGCAGGCCGTCACCGGCGAACTCGGTGGCGAACGTGTCGACATCGTGCTGTGGTCGGAAGATCCGGCGCAGTTCGTCATCGGCGCCCTGGCGCCGGCGAACGTGTCGTCGATCATGGTCGATGAAGAAAAACACGCGATGGATGTCGTCGTGGACGAAGAAAACCTGGCAATCGCGATCGGCCGTTCCGGCCAGAACGTGCGCCTGGCCTCGGACCTGACCGGCTGGAAGATCAACATCATGACGGCCGAAGAATCGGCTGACAAAGCTGCCCAGGAAACGGCTGCCGTGCGCATCCTGTTCATGGAAAAGCTCGATGTCGACCAGGAAGTGGCCGATATTCTGGTGGAAGAAGGTTTCGCCAGTCTGGAAGAAATCGCTTACGTGCCAATTTCCGAAATGCTGGAAATCGAATCGTTTGACGAAGATACCGTCAATGAACTCCGTACCCGTGCGCGTGATGCGCTGGTTACCGAAGCGATTGCTTCGGAAGAGGGTCTGGAAGGCATGGACGAGGCGTTGGTGGGTCTGGAAGGCATGGACCGCATTACCGCCGGTAAGCTGGGTCTGGCTGGTATCAAGACCGTTGAAGCATTTGCAGCACTGGCATACGACGAATTTGGCGCAATCCTGGCCTTGTCTGCGGACCGTGCGCGTGAACTGATTACAAGTGAATTTAAAGATGTGACCGACGATGAGATGAAGTTGGTTGACTCGAAATACGACGATCGTGCCAAGGCGTTGCAAGCCAAGGCATGGAGTCTGGCCGAATCCGCAAAGGCTTAATTTGAGTATCTTTATCATCTCCGCGACACATAGAAAAGAGGACTGAATGGCGAGTAACAACGTAGCCCAATTTGCCACCGAACTGAAGATGCCTGCAGATTTGCTGCTGACGCAGCTGCGTTCTGCCGGCGTCGAGAAAAGTTCGACGTCAGATCCATTGTCGAAAGATGATAAGGACAAGCTTTTGGATCATCTGCGCCGCACACACGGCGCAGCGGCTGACACAGAAAAGAAAAAAATCACCGTGACCCGCAAGGAAACGACTGAAATCAAGCAAGCTGACGCCACCGGCAAATCGCGCACCATCCAGGTGGAAGTGCGCAAGAAGCGCACTTTCGTCCAGCGTGACGAAGCTGCGCCGGTCGCGGCAGAACCGGTCGCGCCTGCCGCACCGGTGATCGATCCCGCCGACGTGGCGCGCCGTGAAGAAGAAGCCCGTAAACAGGCTGAACTGATCGCCCGCCAGGAAGCCGATCTGCGCGAAAAGCAAGAACGTCTGGCCAAGCTCGACGCGGAAAAAGAAGCCCAGGCGAAAGCCACGCAACAGGCTGAATTGGCTGCGAAGAAAGAAGCTGAAGCAGAAGCGAAGAAAGCGGCCGCCAAGGCTGCCGCCGCGCCTGCCGCCAGCGCCGCTGCGCCTGTCGTTGACGATGCCGCCGCCGAAGCGAAGAAAGCTGCTGCCGCTGAAGAAGCGAAGAAGAAAGCGGCTGCCGCTGCTGTTGCCGCCAAGGAAGCCGCTGACAAAGCGGAAGCCACCGAGCGTGCACGCAAGGCCGTTGCCGACGAAGTTGCCCAGATCAAGGCCATGATGAACGCGCCACGCCGCGCCATCAAGGCACCGGAACCCGTACCGGTTCCCGTCAAGCCGAAGGCGCCGGAAGGCACCCTGCACAAGCCTGCTGACAAGAAACCAGGCGACAAGCCGGGCGACAAGAAGCCTGCTGTTGCAGACAAGAAATCGATCAAGTCGGCCAATGTGTCGTCCACCTGGTCCGATGACGCGAAAAAACGCGGCACCACCGGTGGTCCCAAGCCACGCGGCAATAGCGGCCCAGGCGGCCGTGATAGCTGGCGCGGTGGCGCGAAGGGCCGTCGCCCGACGCACCATGACGACCGTGAATCGAACTTCCAGGCTCCTACGGAAGCCGTCGTCAAAGACGTGCACGTACCGGAAACGATCACCGTGGCCGAACTGGCGCACAAAATGTCCGTCAAGGCATCCGAAGTCATCAAGCATTTGATGAAATTGGGCCAGATGTGCACGATCAACCAGGTGCTGGACCAGGAAACCGCCATGATTCTGGTGGAAGAAATGGGCCACAAGGCGTTTGCCGCCGAACTGGACGATCCGGAAGCGCTGCTGGCCGATGTGGGCGAACACGCGCACTTCGAAACCAAGCCACGCGCACCGGTGGTCACCGTCATGGGTCACGTCGACCACGGCAAGACCTCGTTGCTCGATTACATTCGTCGCGCCAAGGTTGCTTCCGGCGAAGCGGGTGGCATTACGCAGCATATTGGCGCTTACCACGTCGATACGCCACGCGGCATGATCACCTTCCTCGACACCCCGGGTCACGAAGCGTTTACCGCGATGCGTGCCCGTGGCGCCAAGGCAACCGACATCGTGATTCTGGTGGTTGCCGCCGACGATGGCGTGATGCCGCAAACGAAAGAAGCGATTGCCCATGCGAAAGCAGCCGGCGTACCGCTGGTGGTGGCGATCAACAAGGTCGACAAACCAGGCGGCAACGTTGACCGCGTGACGCAGGAACTGGTCGCAGAGCAAGTCGTGCCGGAAGAATACGGTGGCGAATCGCCATTCGTGCCGGTGTCGGCGAAAACGGGTCAAGGTATCGACGACCTGCTGGAACAAGTGCTGTTGCAAGCCGAAGTGCTGGAACTGACGGCACCGGTCGATGCGCCTGCGCGCGGCCTGGTCGTCGAGGCACGTCTGGACAAGGGCCGTGGTCCTGTCGCGACGATCCTGGTGCAGTCCGGTACCCTGAAGCGCGGCGACGTGATTCTGGCGGGCTCTTCGTATGGCCGTGTTCGCGCCATGCTGGACGAGAACGGCAAGTCGATCGCTGAAGCCGGTCCTTCGATTCCGGTCGAAATCCAGGGTCTGACGGAAGTGCCGGTTGCCGGTGAAGAAGTCGTCGTCATGGCTGACGAACGCAAAGCGCGTGAAATCGGTCTGTTCCGTCAAGGTAAGTTCCGCGACGTGAAACTGGCGAAACAGCAAGCTGCGAAACTGGAAAACATGTTCGATCAGATGGCCGAAGGCGAAGTGAAAAACTTGCCATTGATCATCAAAACCGACGTGCAAGGTTCGCAAGAAGCGCTGGTTGGCTCGTTGCAGAAACTGTCGACCTCCGAAGTGCGCGTACAAGTTGTGCACGCAGCCGTCGGCGGCATCACGGAATCGGACGTCAACCTGGCAGTCGCCTCGAAAGCGGTCATCATCGGCTTTAACGCCCGTGCTGATGCCCAGGCACGCAAGCTGGCCGAGTCGAATGGCGTGGACATTCGCTACTACAACATCATTTACGATGCGATCGACGAGATCAAATCGGCGTTGTCGGGCATGTTGGCACCAGAGAAACGCGAAACCGTTATCGGCCAGGTCGAGATCCGCCAGGTTATCCTGGTCTCGAAAGTGGGCGCGATTGCCGGTTGCCTGGTCACCGATGGCGTGGTCAAGCGTGCTTCTTCCGTCCGCCTGTTGCGCAACAACATCGTGGTGTGGAGCGGCGAGATCGACTCCCTGAAACGCTTCAAGGACGATGCGAAAGAAGTTCGCGCCGGTCTGGAGTGCGGCCTGTCGCTGAAGAACTACAACGACATTCAGGTTGGCGACACGCTGGAAGTGTTCGAAGTCCAGGAAATCGCTCGTACCCTGTAATCACAGAAGCAATGGCGCGGACATAGTGATGTCCGCGCAAACACGTGGGGCGCATTGGTCAACGGGCAACCGTTTGACCCATGCGCCCTGCGGCACTTAGGACAGCATAAAATCATGGCTAAACATAGCAAAACCATGCCAGCGCGCGGCTTGCGCGTGGCCGACCAGATCCAGCGCGATCTGGCTGAAATCGTCGCCTACGAATTGAAGGATCCGCGCGTCGGCACGATGATCACCATTACCGAAGTGCAGATCACGCCCGATTATGCGCACGCCAAGGTGTTTTTCACGATGTTGAAAGACAGCAAGGAAGCCATCAAGAACACCACCGAAGGCCTGATGGCCGCGTCCGGCTTCATCCGCGGTTTGCTGGGCAAGCGCCTGCACATCCACACCTTGCCGATGCTGCATTTCGTGCACGACAGCTCGACTTCGCGCGGCATGGAAATGTCGCTGCTGATCGACAAGGCCAACGCCACGCGCGCGGCTGACGCCGAGCCGGATGTCAAACCAGAAGCGGACGAGCAATAACAGTGGCGGGTCCGAAGAAACCACCCGGCATCAAGCGGGTGCGCGACCTGGTCGATGGCGTCTTGCTGTTGGATAAGCCTGTCGGCTGGTCCAGTAACGACGCCCTGATCAAGGTCAAGCGCGTCTTGAACGCCAAGAAGGCGGGCCATACGGGCACCCTGGATCCGTTCGCCACGGGTTTGCTGCCGCTGTGCTTTGGCGAGGCGACCAAGTTCTCGCAGGACTTGCTGGAAGCCGACAAAACCTACGAAACCCTGGTGCACCTGGGGCAGACGACGGATACGGGCGATACGGAAGGCGACGTGCTGGAAACGCGCGACGTCAACGTGACCGAAGAGCAGATCGAAGCCGTGCTGGCGCAGTTCCGCGGGCCTATCCTGCAGACGCCGCCCATGTACTCGGCCTTGAAAAGGGACGGCAAGCCCTTATATGAGTATGCAAGGGCAGGCATCACCCTGGAGCGCGAAGCGCGCCCGGTGACCATCCACAAGCTCGAGTTCCTCGGCTATGAAGCCCCGTTCCTGAAATTGTCCGTGATGTGCAGCAAGGGCACGTATATCCGCGTGCTGGGTGAAGACATCGGCCATGCCCTCGGTTGCGGCGGCCATCTGAACGCCTTGCGCCGCACGCAGGTGGGCAACCTGACGCTCGATGGCGTCGTCACGCTCGATGAACTGACGGCGCATGCCGCGCCGTTGAGCCTGCTGGCTCCCGTCGATGCCTTGCTGTCGAGTTTCCCTGCCGTCCAGCTGACGGAAGAATTGGCCAAGCGCTTCCTGCATGGCCAGCGCATCGCGCTGGGCAAGGAAGACGTCGCCGTGCCAGCCGAGCCGGGCAGGGTGCGCGTGTATCACGACAGCAAGCTGCTGGGCACGGGGCAGTTGCAGGAATACAGCATCCTGGCGCCGGAGCGTCTCATTGCCACGGCGCACCAATAAGTCACGGCAACGTCACATTACCCAGCGACACTCTTGAACCAGTGTCGCTTTTTTAAACAAATCGTCCCCGACTGCAAGAGCCGCCAGCATTTTTAGATAGCGTTGCAACGCAACATGCTATACTACGCGGTTCCGGAAATAGATTAGCATTCGGGTATCTCGTACACCTTGTACGCACTCCGCAGTTTTTCAGTAACTACTACGACCATGTCAAATACAAAACGCGCAATTCGTAATATCGCCATTATCGCCCACGTTGACCACGGCAAAACCACGCTGGTGGATCAGCTGCTGCGCCAGTCCGGCACCTTCCGTGAAAACCAAGCGGTCGACACCCGAGTCATGGACTCGAACGACCTGGAAAAGGAGCGCGGCATTACGATTCTGTCGAAGAACTGCGCCGTTGAGTACGAAGGCACCCACATCAACATCGTCGACACCCCAGGCCACGCCGACTTCGGCGGCGAAGTGGAACGTGTTCTGTCGATGGTGGACTCGGTTCTGCTGCTGATCGATGCACAGGAAGGCCCGATGCCGCAAACCCGTTTCGTCACGCGCAAAGCGCTGGCACTGGGTCTGAAGCCTATCGTTATCGTCAACAAGATCGACCGTCCAGGCGCACGTCCGGACTGGGCCATCAACCAGACGTTCGAACTGTTCGACAAGCTGGGCGCTACCGATGAGCAACTGGATTTCCCTATCGTTTACGCTTCGGGCCTGAACGGCTATGCCGGCCTGACCGAAGACGTGCGCGGCGGCGACATGAAGCCGATGTTCGACGCCATCCTGGAACACGTTCCAGTGCGCGACGACAATCCTGAAGGCCCGCTGCAAATGCAGATCACCTCGCTGGACTACTCGTCGTACGTCGGCAAGATCGGCATTGGCCGCGTCAACCGCGGTACCGTCAAAGTCGGTCAGGACGTGCTGGTCATCAATGGCCCAGGCGCGACCCCGATCAAGGGCCGCATCAACCAGGTGCTGAACTTCAAGGGCCTGGAGCGCGTGCTGGTTGACGAAGCCGTCGCCGGCGACATCTGCCTGATCAACGGTATCGACGAAATCGGCATCGGTTCGACCCTGTGCGCACTGGATACCCCGGAAGCGCTGCCGATGCTGACCGTCGACGAGCCGACCCTGACCATGAACTTCATGGTCAACAACTCCCCGCTGGCTGGCCGCGAAGGCAAGTTCGTTACCTCGCGTCAACTGCGTGACCGTCTGGAAAAAGAATTGAAAGCCAACGTTGCTCTGCGCGTTGCGCCAACCGACGACGACACGATCTTCGAAGTATCGGGCCGCGGCGAGCTGCACCTGACGATTCTGATCGAAAACATGCGTCGCGAAGGCTTCGAGCTGGCCGTATCGCGTCCACGCGTGGTCTTCAAAATGGTCGATGGCGTGCGCCACGAGCCGTTTGAAAACCTGTCCGTCGACGTTGAAGAAGCCAACCAGGGCGGCGTCATGGAAGAACTGGGCCGTCGTCGCGGCGACCTGCAAAACATGGAATCGGATGGCAAGGGCCGCGTGCGTCTCGAGTACCTGATCCCGGCGCGTGGCCTGATCGGCTTCCAGGGCGAATTCATGACCCTGACCCGCGGCACCGGCCTGATGAGCCACGTATTCCACGAATACGCGCCAGTCGACAACACCCGTGGCGAAATGGCCGGCCGTCGTAACGGCGTGCTGATCTCGCAAGATGACGGCGCTGCTGTTGCCTACGCGATCTGGAAACTGCAAGACCGCGGCCGCATGTTCGTGTCGCACAATGACCCAGTCTACGAAGGCATGGTCATCGGTATCCACTCGCGCGACAACGACCTGGTCGTCAACCCGATCAAGGGCAAGCAGCTGACCAACGTGCGTTCGTCGGGTACCGACGAAGCGGTGCGCCTGGTACCACCAATTCAGATGTCGCTGGAATACGCAGTCGAATTCATCGAGGACGACGAACTGGTGGAAATCACGCCTAAATCGATCCGTCTGCGCAAGCGCTTCCTGAAAGAGCACGAGCGTAAAAAAGCGTCGCGTGATTCGTAATCTGTTGTAGAGCATGGCCTGCGGGCCATGCCGCGCTCAAGCCCGTTGCTCCGCCTTTCCTTCACCGGTGAGGCGCGCAGCGGGTTTGTCATTTGCAGCTCCTGTTTTTTTGTAGATACCATGACTTCCACTTCTTTGCCTTCCCGCCGCCTGTCCGTCGCCCCGATGATGGACTGGACCGACCGCCATTGCCGCAAGTTCCACCGCGAAATCACGCGCCATACCTGGCTCTACACCGAGATGGTGACGACGGGCGCGCTGGTCTACGGCGACGTGGAGCGCCATTTGCGCTTCAACGAGGAAGAACATCCGGTCGCGCTGCAGCTGGGCGGCAGCGATCCGAAGGACCTGGCCACCAGCGCCAAGCTGGGCGAGCAGTGGGGTTACGACGAGGTCAACCTGAACTGCGGCTGCCCGTCCGAGCGCGTGCAAAAGGGCGCATTCGGCGCCTGCCTGATGGCCGAGCCGCAACTGGTGGCCGACTGCGTGAAAGCCATGCGCGACGTGGTCGACATTGACGTCACGGTGAAGCACCGCATCGGCATCGATGACAGCGAGTCGTACGACTTCGTGCGCGACTTCGTCGGCACCGTGGCCGACGCCGGCTGCAAGACGTTTATCGTGCATGCGCGCAACGCCATCCTGAAAGGCCTGAGCCCGAAGGAAAACCGCGAAGTGCCGCCCCTGAAATACGATTACGCGTATCGATTGAAACGCGACTTTCCCCAGTTCGAGTTCATCATCAATGGCGGCATCAAGACGTTCGATGAAATCGACCTGCACTTGCAGCACCTGGACGGCGTGATGCTGGGGCGCGAGGCGTACCACAACCCGTATGTGATGGCGCAGTTCGACCAGCGCTATTACGGCGACGATGCGCCTGTCAAAACGCGCGAACAAGTGCTCGAAGCGATGATCCCGTACATCAGCGCACAGCTGGAAAAAGAAGCGGGGAGATTAAAACTGAACAGCGTCACGCGCCACATGCTGGGCCTGATGCAAAACCTGCCCGGCGCGCGCGGCTTCCGTCAGACCTTGTCCGATTCCAAGAAGCTGGCCTCGGGCGACCCGCGTCTGCTGCTGGAAGCGGCAGCGCGCTTGTCGCTGCCTGCGTAATGGACGATTGCCACGGCCATGCGCGGCACATCGACGGCTACCTGCAAGCCGTCAGCGCGCTCAAGGATGACGGCAGCGACTTGCTCTGCACGTATCTGGGGCCCGCCGCGCCGCAGGCATCGTTCGATGCCTTGTGCCGCGCGCTGGATGTGACGCCCGACGGCTTGCGCCTGCAGCCGCTCGAAACGGTCGTGTGCAGCGGCGTCTTGTGCACGCCGCGCCAGTGGCTGCTCGAGCGCCTGCATCCGGCGAGCGAGGCCGACCGCCAGCCGCTCGACGTCCGTTTATATGACGGTTTCGAGCGCGAACTGGTCGAACTGCTGGGCAGCGAGCCCCGCTGGTATCAACTGGTATCGTCTGGCCAGCGCAGCCTGGCCAGCCAATTGGGCGCCATCTGGAGCGTCTTTGTCTTCGGCACAGAGTGCCACGCCTATGTGATGCATTGCAGCTGGGACAGCTGAGTCAACTTGTCTATACCGGTACCACTGCGCACTGGTATTGTCCGCACTTCCCCTTCCTCTGAGTCCCCCTCCCAAAACGATGCAATATGGCTACGCCATGTGTTGTAAATGCGCTGTTTCGGCGCATGCCCGCACTGTCGTGGGGCATTTCTAAGAGGCAAGAAACGGCGTTGTTGCCATTTCCCCGAAGAAAGTTAATCAGCCATTTATTCAGGTACATATTGCTTGCTTTGAGGCAAAATTTACACCTATAATTGATTATAGACAAATATTTCTCATATGAATGTTTGATGTTGATCTCACATCAACGGTGTCAAAAATTCAGCGTGCGGAGCAAGTTTGCATTCGCAGTCACTGGCGTTTCCAGGGCTGCTGAAAGACCAGGAAGTACCCCGGGCTGCGTGCGGCCGGATACCGCCAGCATACCAATGGGTAAGGGCGGACACCGGTGTTGCGCAGCCTTCGTCTTGTCGTGCCGGGCAAAAATCCTTATCAATAGTTTCATTTACGAAGAGCCGAAATGAATTTAGCAAAAATGAAGGTTGGTACCCGCCTGGGCCTGGGTTTCGCCCTGGTACTGGTTCTGCTGGTGGCCGTGACCGTCCTCGGCATCGCGCGCATGGCGCAAATCCAGGAGCGTCTCGATCACGTGATCAATGTCAACAACGTCGTCACCCGCCTGGTGATCGACATGCGCGGCAACGTCAGCGACCGCATCACCTCGCTGCGCATCCTGACTCTGATGACCGACGCGGGCGATATGGAGCCGGAAATGGCGCGTATCAAGACGCAGACGAGCACCTATCAGGAAACGCAGAAGAAGCTCGAAGAAAAATTCGCCGTCGAGTCCACTCCTGAAGAAAAAGCGCTGCTGACCTCGATCAAGGAATACGAAGCGGCCGCCATGCCGGCCATCGCCAAGGCATCCGCGCTGTGGATGGCCAACGATGCGGAAGGCGCCACGCGCGTGATGATCAAGGAAATCCGTCCGGTACAGAAAAAATGGATGGAAGCGCTGGAGCAGCTGGCCGTGCTGGAAGACAAGCTCAACGAGCAGATGCAATCGGATGCCCGCAAGGCCTTCGACAGCGCGCGCCTGTTCATGATCATTCTCGGCGTACTGGCCGTGGCGATGGGCGTGGCGGCAGCACTGGTAATTACCCGCGGCTTGCTGAAACAGCTGGGCGGCGAACCTGACTACACGGCATCGATCGCCGGCAGCATCGCCAATGGCGACCTGTCGATCGGCATCCACACGCAGCCTTCCGATACGTCCAGCCTGCTGGCGGAAATGAAGGAAATGCGCAACAGCCTGGTGGGCATCGTCGGCCAGGTGCGCGTCGGTACGGAAACCATCGGCACGGCGTCGCGTGAAATTGCCGACGGCAATATCGATCTGTCGTCGCGCACGGAAATGCAGGCAAGCGCGCTGGAAAAAACGGCGTCGGCCATGGAAGAGCTGACCTCGACCGTGAAACAGAATGCGGACAATGCGCGCGAAGCCAACAAGCTGGCCGCCACGGCATCGGATGTCGCCATCAAGGGCGGCTCCGTGGTGTCGCAAGTGGTTGATACCATGAGCTCGATCAATGAGTCGGCGAAGAAAATTGTCGACATCATCGGCGTGATCGATGGCATCGCCTTCCAGACCAACATCCTGGCGCTGAACGCTGCCGTGGAAGCGGCACGTGCCGGCGAGCAAGGGCGCGGCTTTGCCGTGGTCGCGTCGGAAGTGCGCAACCTGGCCCAGCGTTCCGCTGGCGCCGCGAAAGAAATCAAGATCCTCATCGACGATTCGGCCGAGAAGACGGAACGCGGTACGCGTCTGGTCGGCCAGGCCGGCGTGACGATGGGCGAAGTGGTTGACAGCGTGCGCCGCGTGACCGACATCATGAGCGAGATCGCCAGTGCCAGCCAGGAACAAAGCGCCGGCATCGAACAGGTCAACCTGTCGATCATCGAGATGGATGGCATGACGCAGCAAAATGCGGCCCTGGTGGAGCAGGCAGCCGCCGCGGCGCAAAGCTTGCAGGACCAGGCGGCTGAACTGGCCCACGTGGTCAGCATCTTCAAACTGGTCGAAGGCGAGGAGAAACCGGCAGCGTATGTGCCGGCACCCGTGGCGGTCGCTGCGGCACCAGTGGCCGTGCGCAAGCCGGCACCGGCATTGCGTCCGGTGAAGTCGCTGACCCGCAAGACGGAAGCTGCCGCTCCCGTGGCTCCGGCGCCACGCAAGGCGGCAGGCGCGGGCAGCAATGACGAGTGGGAAGAGTTTTAAGCGCGGCCAACAGCGCACAGGAAATGGTAACTGCCGTATTTGATAATAATCATGGGGAAGCACATGTTTGAGAATAAGCGTTTGATGAGTGTTGCAGCAGCCTTGCTGGTGTCCGTTTCTTCCGCCGCCTTCGCGGCCGAGGTGCCGGCGTCGTTCGATGCCAAGAACTGCAAGGCCGACTATCCGAAAGCCTCGCTGATGAACGAAGAGCAGGGCACCGTGTCGATGTCCTTCCTGGTCAACGCCGATGGTAGCGTTGCCGATTCGAAAGTCGACAAGAGCAGCGGCTTCAAGAACCTGGACAAGGCCGCCATCAAGGCCCTGTCCGCATGCAAGTTCAAGCCGGGCACCAAGGATGGCGCCGCAGCGCAAACCTGGACCAAGGTCGACTACGCCTGGAAGCTGGACTGATCCACGTATCGCCGGGAGCGATGCTCCCGGCATGGCCGTATCCGCTACGGGCGGCGCCTGCAAAGGTGCCGCCCGTACTGTTATGTGCGTCAGCCAACGGCACTGTTGCCGCCGATTCTGTTACCCTCGAAACATATCTTCGGGATCTCCCACCACAAGAGGCCTATCATGCAGCGCATCCTGACACTTTCCTCCCTGGCCGCCACCGGTTTGCTGCTTTCCGCCTGCGCCTCGCTGGGCACGCCCGTGGGCTTGCAGGCGGGGCAGACCGTGGCCATCGTCAATAGCCTGAGCTGGGACAATCCGCTGACGGGCAAGCGCGACGGCGTGCGCACGAGCTGGCCCATCAAGAATGGCAAGATTGCTCCTGAATATTTTCCGCTGGCGCAGCTGAAGCAATGCGAGGCCGGCGGCAAGCCTTGCGCCTGGGGCGTGATGCGGGCGCAGCGCGACGCGCCCACGCTGAGCTATGCGGACGGCGGCGTCGACCTGGCCGTAAGCGTATCGATGGACGTGGCGCGACGCCAGGATGCGCGCCAGGGCGAGACGCAAACGGCGATGGCGATTCCCCAGGATGTGGCCGCGCTGGAAGGGCGGCAACAGGTGCAGCCCAGCTGGAAATTGAAGTATGGCAAGGTCGAGCAGGTCGAGCTCGATTACGGCGTGCGCTATCAGGTGTGCGTACAGCGTTACGATGCGGCTGGCAAGGCCATCGATACGTGCGCGATTCCATTTATTTGAGGAAACATGCGGCGTAGGCCGCTTGTGGTGTCATTGCCACATTTCATGTTGCGGCGTGCGTCGGGGTGTAACAATCGGTAAAAGCGCAGCAAAGGCCCGCGTAATTTCTTATAGTGGTTAATTAAGTAGTACACATTAGGAGAATTGCGATGAAAACCCTGTTGGCAGTAATTTCGCTGGCCGCCTTGGGTGGCTGCGCCGTGGCGCCGCCCGGTCCCGCGTATTACGGTTCGCGCGCGCCGCAGGGGGCTTACAATCCCTATGAATGGCATACGGTCTCGTCCGAGCCGGTGCAGTCGGGCCGCGTGATGAGCGCGCCGCGCGTGGAATATACGAATGAACCCGTGTATGTGCCACAGCAGCCGGTGTACGTGCAGCAGCCCGTGTATGTGCCGGCGCCCGTGTACGCGCCGCAACCGTATTATTACAATCCGCCCGTGACGATCGGGCTGGACTTCATGTTTGGCTTTGGGCGCTACGGTGGACACCGCCGCGGCTGGGGCGGGCATGGCCGCTACCACGGCCGCCGCTAATCTATCGCGCTTGGCAGAACAAAGCCGGACAAGCATTGCTTGCCCGGCTATTTCATTTTATTAGTGGAAATACACGGCCGTCTGGTGCAGCACGTCCGCCGAGCACAGGATGTACATCGCCGCCGCTGCCAGACCTATTTGCAAGGCACCAAAGCTGATCGGGATGAGGCGGGACATGTCGTACTCCTGAGTAGAATGAGGTGTGTTGTCAGGCTTTCATCATAGGATGAGTTGATGCCTTTGGGCATCGGATGAATGTCCGCCACGATGTAGGACAACACCCCGTGCGTGTGGCCCCGCCTTGCTCTCCAGCCGCCTAGCGGTTTTTCCAGCGCAGGACCGGCTCTTCCGGCGCCGTGTCCGGCACGTTCGAAATCGTCAGCCAGTGCGTCAGGCGTTCCGGGTGCTTGAGATTGATGCCCATGCCATCGATGATGCCCACCTGTTCCAGCATGCGCGCATCGATTTTCGCCTTCGACACCGTGGGCGCGCCCATGACCATGCGGTCATATGCCTTGCGCGCCTTGTGTTCCCACTTGTGCAGATTGCTTTCGTCGAAGCGGTTCGCTTCGAAATACACGGTCAGGGTGCCATCGAGGTTGCCGAAGCCGACAATGCCCGCGCCCTTGCGGATGGTGGTGTTGTTGCTGATGTCGAATTCCGCCGTGGGCACGAAAATGCCGGCGCGGCCATCGATGTCGGGACGTCCCACGGGTGTTTCCTTGCCGTAGGAACTCGTTTCGGTAATGGTTTTTTCTGCAGACATGGTGCGTGTGCGGTGGCCGTGCCGGGAGCGCAATCGGGCCCGGTGGTGCCAGCCTTCCTGTTCAAAAAATGCGTGCTGATGATCAGGGCGGGGTAGGGGCCCTGGCGGAGCGATGCTTGGCATTGCTTGATACCCCGCTATTGTAGCGCCAATTTAATTCTTTATGGCAACATTTATTGATATGGTGCACCTATTTTTTTCATGAAAAATGCCGCCCGGCCATACGGCGGGGCGGCATTTGTACGTCTGCTGCGCTTTGACGGGCGCAGCTGTGCACGGACATCAGAACGCCAGGCGACCCTGCAGGTAAACCATGCGCGGCGCGCCCACCAGCTTGCCCAGGTTGCCGTCCGACGTGCGCGTGAAGTAGCGCTTGTCGGCGAGGTTGTTGACGCCGGCAACCAGCTCCAGGCCACTCTGGCCCGGTACTTTCCATTTCACTTGCGTGTTCCAGGTACGGAAGCCGGGAATCACGCCCACGCTGCCGGCCGCGTTTTCCGCCACGGTGTTGGCTTCGTCGGCGAACTGGCGGCTCTGGTGGCTGCTCGACAGGTCGAAGCCCCAGGCGCCCAGCTGGTAGTGGGCGCCGATGGTGTCCGTGGTACGCGAATAGAAGGGCACGTCGTTGCCCGCGTTCACGCCATCCTGCAAGGTCGCCTTGGTGTAGGTGTAGGTGGCGTAGGCGTTCAAGCCGGCCAGCGGGCCGGACTTGTCGAAGTGGTAGTCGACGGCCGATTCCAGGCCCCGGTGGTGCGTGGCGCCGACGTTGTAGAAGACGACGTTCTCGCCGCTGCCGATGGACTGGATCTGGTTGTCGAACTTGATGTTGAACAAGGTCGCTTCGGCCGACAGCTGGCCGCTCTTCCAGCGCGCGCCCAGCTCGGCCGTTTTCGCCAGTTCCGGCTGCAGCGGGTTCTTGCTTGACTGCGCATTGAGCTGCGTATTTTGCACGGCGCCAAACGAGCTGTTGTAGTTGCCGAACAGGGTCACGTTGTTGTTGAACAAGTAGGCGACGTTCAGCGAGGGCAGGGCCTTGTTGTTGAGCAGATCGATCTTCTGGTCTGTCGGCAAGTGATTGAAGCGTTCCGTCTTGATGTGCTCGTAGCGCACGCCCGGCGTGATGCGCCACGCGTCGATGGCGATCTTGTCGTCGATATACACGGCTTGCGCATCGGTCGAGTTGTCGGCGAAGCGCGTCGGCTTTTGTTGCAAGCCGGTGGCGATGACGACGTTGTAGATGGTCTCGTCAGCCCGTTCGGCCAGGTAGCGGTAGCCGACGGTGACGTCTTGCGACACCTTGCCGGTCGTGAAACGCTGCGTGTAGCGCGGCTCGATGGCCGTCGTTTCATAGTTGCGCGGCTGGCGGCCCAGGCCGGTGCGGTTCGCATTGATCAGGGTGCTTTCGCGCGAACTCTTGTAGTAGTAGCTGCGCACCTCGAATTCCTGCGTGTTTGACATGGCATTCAGGTAGCCGATGTCGAAGGCCTTGCGCTCGCCGCTCCAGAAGTCGGTCGGACGCGTGTTCTGGAATGGGTCGGCCTTGTATTGCGCGGCGCTCAAACCGCCCGGCGTGCGCGACGTCACGTCGTAGTAGGACAGTTTGGCGTACACCTCGGCGGTCGGGCTCAGGTCGTAGCGGAATTTCAGGGCGAAGTCGTTGACCTTTTCATCGCTGCCCACGCGCCAGTCGCTGCCGCGGATGCCCGAATACAGCACGGCCAGGCCCAGGCCGCTGTCGAGCTGGGTGCCGGCAAAGACGCTTGCCTGCGTGTTGTGGCCCACTTCGCTGTACGAGTTGTAGCGCACGGTGGCGTCGCCCGTGATGCCTGGCGTGGTGGGTACGCGGCGCGTCTTGAAGTTGATGATGCCGCCCACGTTTTGCGGGCCGAAGCGCACGGCGCCGCCGCCGCGCACCACGTCGACCGTCTCGACATTGGCCAGGCTGACGGGGGCGAACGACAGTTGCGGCTGGCCATACGGCGCCACCGACATCGGGATGCCGTCCAGCAAGACCGTGCTGCGCGGCGAATAGCGCCCGGCCAGACCGCGCACGCCGATATTGAGCGAGATGGCGCTGCCGGCACTGCCCGAGTTGTCGCTGATCTGTACGCCGGGAATGCGGCGCATTACGTCGCTGAGGCTGGTCGCGCCCGAGTTCTCGATGTCGTCCTTTTGCACCACCGTGCGGGCGCCCGCGAAATTCTTCGTGCTGGCGGCCATGCTGGTGCCCAGCAGGTTGCTGCTGACCTGAATCGATTCCAGGATGGGACCGGCATTATCGGCCGTATTGGCTTGCTGTGCCTGCGCGGCGATGGGCGCGTTCAGGCAGGCGAGGGCGATGGCCAGCGCGCACGGGCGCAGCGAAAAGGGCAGTGTGAAAGGTGTGGCAGCCATGCATGGATCTCCGTAATGACAATGTTTGCGCGGCAATCGGGAAGCGCGACAACATCGTGGCGTGGACATCCGGCGCAAGGGGATAAGAATGATAATGATTCTCATTTTATCCGTCAATTGCGAATGTTGCGTAGTGGCTATATGCCTGCCTGTGTGATGGGGAAGTGTTGCTGGCGCGGTACGGTGGGCGGTTTGGATTGCCGCTTGGCACCATTGCTCGGGTGCGGCGGCATTGCGGGCGCTTCTTGTATACTCCCGCTTTTGCAGCCGTCAGACGTGAACGTACAATGAGCCAGACAACTGAAACGACACCAGGCATTTCCTCCGTGGAACGCCGCCAGGGCGACCAGCCGGCAAGTGCTGCGCGCAAATTGAATCTGCTGGTGGTCGACGACAACCAGGAAGTGGGCGAATCGCTGGCCATGCTGCTCGAAGCGCTGGGCCACCACGCCGTGGTGGTGCGCAACTGGCAGATGGCCGTCGAGCAAGTCAAGCTGTGCGTGCCCGACGCCGTCTACCTCGACATCGAAATGCCCGGCATCAGCGGCATCGAAATCGGCCGCCGCCTGCACCACAATCCCGAAACGGCCAACGCCGTGCTGATCGCCGTCACCGGCCACAGCCTGCCCATGTACATGGACGACGCGCTGGCCGTGGGCTTCCGCCACTTCCTCGTCAAACCCGTGCGCCTGGAAGACCTGGCGACGACGGTGCAGTCGGTGCTGGCGGGGTAGTTCGCTGACCTACGGCCGGCTCAGCGACCACTGCTGGTTATTTGCATTGGTCAAGTTCCACTGGATGATCTGCGCGTTTTCCGCCGTGCTCAGGTTGAGTACGTCCAGGGTCAGGTTGCTGTAGCGGTTGCTGATTGTCTGGTAGCCGGCAGCGGGGCTGGCGAAACGCCATTGCTGGCCCAGTCCGCCCCAGTAGCTCCATTGCGCGATATTCGTGCCGGCTGTGGTCGAGTTGTTGTAGTCGTCCAGGCCCAGCAGGCTGTTCGCATTGATCAGGCTATAGTAGCCATCGCCGTGTCCCACCACATACCATTGCTGGTGTTTTGCCCCCGTATACGTTTGCTGCTGCACCAGCGCGCCATTCGCCGTGCCGGCGCCCGCCACGGCCAGCGCCTTGCCGCTCAGGCGCGAGCGCAGCACCGTGGGACCATCCGAGATGCCGCCGCAGCTGGCGACCGTGAAATTACGCGTCAGGCTGGGCCAGCCGCTGTCATACGTCATCTTTAAAATGTCGAGCTTGGCCGCGCCATTGTCGTTGACGTCGTAGTAGTGGATCGACGTGTAATTGCAGCCATCCTGCTTGAGCACGCCGATATGGCCCGGGCCCTTGTACTTGCCGTCGAGGTTGGGCAGCACCGTGCGCGTGCCGCTGTACGGCCCCGTCACGCTGCTGGCGCGCTGCACTTCCACGTAATACGTGCTGGCGGCGCCCTGGCAGCATTTGCCGCGGTTGACGAACAGATAGTAATACTCGCCGTCGCGCGTGATGTTGGGTGCTTCGATATCCTTGCCGCCGCCACCGAGGATGGTCGTCACGTTGCCCGTGGTCTTGCCCGTGGCCTGGTTGATTTCCGTCACGCCGATGCCGCCGAAAAACGAGCCATACGACATGTAGACCTTGCCGTCATAATCGCGGAACAGGGCCGGGTCGATGGCATTGATTTCCCCGCCGCCCCCATACGATTGCACGACGATGCCCAAGTCCGTCCAGCTCGGATTTTTCAGCGAGGCCGAGCGGGCCACGCCGATGGCCGACACGGACGTGCCGAAGGTGGAGACCGAGTAATACAGATAATAGTAGCCGTTCATGTGGATCACGTCCGGCGCCCAGTACGAGCCGCTGAAGTTGGGGATTTTATTGGCGATCCAGGCAGGCGGCGTGCTGAACACGGGCGCGGGGCCGGCTGACCATTTCAGCAAGTCCGTTGAGGTGGAATACCAGATGCCGTCGCCCGTCGTGAAATTGAAATACGTGTCGCCGTCGCGCGTGAGGGTGCCAGGATCGTGCGCGTTGGGCACGCCCGTCAGGTTGATCGCTTGCGCATGGGCGCAGAACATCAGGCACAGTGCTGCCAGGATTTGCTTCATCGTTGTCTCCGTACTGTTTTTATGGGGCGGTCCAGGCCGCACCCCAGAGTAGGGCGATGGTCAAATTTGCACTAATGAATTTTTTGCAGGAAGCGATACCGGGGCGGGTATCTGAGGAGAGATAAAACGGGCGCCGGAATAGAAAAAGCCCGGTTCGAAAACTGAACTGATACTTATTCTGTGGGGTGGCTGATGGGGCTCGAACCCACGACAACAGGAATCACAATCCTGGACTCTACCAACTGAGCTACAGCCACCACTGTCTTACTTACCTGTTTAGCTGTTTTGCTGAACAGGTGCCGAATTATACAAAGAACTCGGCAAAGTGGCAAATCTAAATGCAGTCTTTTTTAAAGAATCGAAAGATTGCATGAAAACGCCTGTTTTCCCTCATACGGACAGGTGTTCGACGGGCGGGTGCAAGTCCAGCAAACCGGCGAAGGCTTGCGCCAGGGCTTCGACCTTGGCCGTCGTGTAGCCCTGCAGTTGCGGCGCGTCGTTGCCGCTGCGGCGCAGGCTGGCAGCGTCGAGTAGGCGGGTCAGCTGGCGCGCCACGGCTTCGCCGGTGTCGACCAGGGTGACGGGTTCCGCCGTATGTGTGCGCACCGTACGTGCGATGGCGTCCTGCACGAATGGGTAGTGGGTGCAGCCGAGCACCAAGGTATCGACGCCTTGCGCCAGCAGTGGGGCGATATAGCGCTCGAGCATGGCGCTGGTGGCGTCGAGCGGGTCGCTGCCCATCGCGGACTGTTCGATGCGTTCGACCAGGCCGACGCAGGGCTGCAAGATGAACGTGGCGCCGGTCGCGTTGCTCACCTGTTCGCGCAAGGCCAGCAGCTTGTCGCCGCGCAAGGTGCGCTCGGTGGCCAGTACGCCGATCTTGCCGTTGCGGCTGATGGCGGCTGCCGGTTTCAGGCCAGGTTCGACGCCGACGATGGGCAGGTCCGGGTAGCGCGCGCGCAGCGCCTTGATGGCGGCAATCGTGGCCGTGTTGCAGGCGACGACCAGTGCTTTCGCGCCTTGCTGCAGCAGATAGCTGGCCACTGCCAGTGAGCGGTCGATCACCTGCTGTTCCGTCTTGTCGCCATACGGCGCATGGCCGGAATCGGCAAAGTAAATCAGGTCTTCCTGCGGCAGCTGTGCGCGGATATGGCGCAGCACCGACAGGCCGCCCACGCCGGAGTCGAAGATGCCGATAGGCGCGTCAGGGTGGGCATTGCTTGCAATAGAAGTCATGGGAAACCGGAGTAGATAAAAAAAACGCCGCGCTGATTGCTGCGCGGCGTTAATGGTAGAGCTTGTTTAAGCAACCGTCACGGGAATCTTGCTCACGCTATTGAGTTGCTCGATCTTCGCCTGCCATTCCTTCGGCCCCGTGTTGTGTACCGACGTGCCTTTCGCATCCACGGCCACCGTGACCGGCATGTCGACCACGTCGAATTCGTAGATCGCTTCCATGCCCATGTCGGCAAAGCCCAGCACCTTGGCGTGCTTGATGGCTTTCGACACCAGGTAGGCGGCGCCGCCCACGGCCATCAAATAGGCCGACTGGTGCTTCTGGATCGATTCGATGGCGACCGGACCACGCTCGGCCTTGCCGATCATGGCGATCAGGCCGGTTTTTTCCAGCATCATGTCGGTGAATTTGTCCATGCGCGTGGCGGTCGTCGGACCGGCCGGGCCGACGGCTTCGTCGCGCACCGGGTCGACCGGGCCGACGTAGTAGATCACGCGGTTCTTGAAGTCGACCGGCAATTCCTCGCCCTTGGCCAGCATGTCCTGGATGCGCTTGTGCGCGGCGTCGCGGCCCGTCAGCATCTTGCCGTTTAACAGCAAGGTCTGGCCCGGCGTCCACGAAGCGACTTCTTCTTTTGTGAGGGTGTTGAGGTCGACGCGCTTGGACTTTTCCGTGTCCGGCGTCCAGTGCACTTCCGGCCACGACGACAGCGATGGCGGTTCCATGTAGGCAGGGCCCGAGCCGTCCAGCACGAAGTGGCCGTGGCGCGTGGCGGCGCAGTTCGGGATCATGGCGACAGGCTTCGACGCGGCGTGCGTCGGGTGCATCATGATTTTCACGTCGAGCACGGTCGTCAAGCCGCCCAGGCCTTGCGCGCCGATGCCCAGCGAGTTGATCTTGTCGCACAGCTCGATACGCAGTTCTTCCAGCTTGTTCTGTGGGCCGCGTTGTTTCAGCTCAAACATGTCGATGTCTTCCATCAACACTTCTTTTGCCATCAGCATGGCTTTTTCGGCCGTACCGCCGATGCCGATGCCCAGCATGCCTGGCGGGCACCAGCCGGCGCCCATGGTCGGCACGGTCTTCATGACCCAGTCGACCAGCGAGTCGGACGGGTTCATCATGATCATCTTCGATTTGTTTTCCGAACCACCACCCTTGGCAGCCACTTTCACGTCGACGGTATTGCCTTCGACCAGTTCCATGTGCACGACGGCTGGCGTGTTGTCCTTGGTGTTCTTGCGGTCGAAGTGCGGGTCGGCCACGATGGAAGCGCGCAGCTTGTTGTCGTCGAAGTTGTACGCGCGGCGCACGCCTTCGTTGACGGCGTCGGTAACGGTGCCGGAGAAGCCTTCGAAGCGCACACCCATGCCGATTTTCAGGAAGACGTTGACGATACCCGTGTCCTGGCAGATAGGACGCTTGCCTTCCGCGCACATGCGCGAGTTGGTCAGGATTTGCGCGATCGCATCTTTTGCCGCCGGGCTTTGCTCGGCCGCGTAGGCGCGCGCCAGGTGCTCGATGTAATCAGCAGGGTGGTAGTAGCTAATGTACTGCAACGCTGCGGCGACGGATTCGATCAGGTCTTCTTGCTTTATGACAGTCATGGTGTTCTCGCGGTGGATAAGAAGGGTAAGACTCTTATGCTGAAAGCCCATCCGCCGCGGAGCGGCTGTTCTTAGTGTGGTGCTCTGGCTTGGTTCTGTGTCACCGTCATGATGCGGTCCGTGTAGGCAATCGCCATCGCCGACAGGATGAAGACCATGTGGATCACCGTTTGCGCGATGATCACATTCGATTCCTTGGCGTACGAGTTGGCGTTGATGAAGGTCTTCAGCAGGTGGATGGACGAGATGCCGATGATGGCCATCGCCAATTTCGTCTTCAGCACGGAAGCATTGACGTGCGACAGCCACTCCGGCTGGTCTGGGTGGTCATCGAGGTGCATGCGCGAAACGAAGGTTTCGTAGCCGCCGATAATGACCATGATCAGCAGGTTCGAAATCATCACCACATCGATCAGGCCTAATACCACCAGCATGATGGTCGCTTCGTTGAGCTTGGCGGCAGGGTGCACGCCCGGTACGGCAACGGCCGTCAGGACATGCTGCAGGGCCGCATCATTGCCGAACACGGCGCCGATCAGGTCGGACAATTCCACCCAGAAATGGAAGACATATACGCATTGTGCGAGGATCAGGCCCAGGTACAGCGGTAACTGCAGCCAGCGCGACATGAAGATGAAGGCGGACAGGGGGCGCAGCTTGGTATTTTTGGCAGACGGTGGTAGGTGGTCGATCATGTGGGGGTTCCTGGGGGAGTAAATACCAATTTTTGGCATGCCCGACATTTTACACTTGCTGTTGATTACTGCGCATGGCCTTGCTCCTGATTATTAGGTTTGATGAAACACAAAGTGGTATTGAACCTTCGGCGCACCATGCATTTTCCCAGCGAAAATACTGTACGGCGTCCCCTTGACTCCTATTGCTGAAGGCGCTTATGGTTAGCCTTGATAGGGGTAAACGCTGCATAAACGCGACATGTAAGGCGTCCGTAAGACATGGGGCCTATCGTGTTAGCAAACAATTACTACACTGGAGACAAGCATGAGCGCTACAGAGAACCAAGGGCAGGGCACACAGCAGCAGGGACCAGAAGAGTCGCGCGTATTTGAACCGTCGGCAGCGTTTGCCGCACAGGCAACGATTTCCGGCATGGACGCTTACCGCGCCATGGTAGCCGAGGCCGAACGCGACTACGAAGGCTTCTGGGCCAAGCTGGCGCGCGAGAACCTGAGCTGGAAAAAGCCGTTCACCCGCACCCTGAACGAAGACAACGCCCCATTCTACAAATGGTTCGAAGACGGCCAGCTGAACGTGTCGTACAACTGTCTGGACCGCAACATCGAAAATGGCTTGGGCGACAAGACGGCCATCATCTTCGAAGCGGATGACGGCACCGTCACCAAGGCAACGTATAAAGAGCTGCACGAAAAAGTCTGCAAGTTCGCCAACGGCCTGAAATCCAAGGGCATCGCCAAGGGCGACCGCGTCATCATTTATATGTCGATGTCCGTCGAAGGCGTGGCCGCCATGCAAGCGTGCGCGCGCATCGGCGCCACCCACTCCGTCGTGTTCGGCGGCTTTTCGGCCAAGTCCTTGCAGGAACGCATCATCGACGCGGGCGCTGTGGCCGTCATCACGGGCGACGAGCAATTACGCGGCGGCAAAAAGCTGCCATTGAAATCCATCGTCGACGAAGCGCTGGCGCTGGGCGGTTGCGACTCCGTGAAAAACGTCATCGTCTATAAACGCACGGGCAGCGACCTGCCGATGGTGGCCGGCCGCGACACGTGGCTGCACGACTTGGTCGAAGGCCAGAGCGCGCAATGCGAACCGGAATGGGTCGATGCCGAGCATCCATTGTTTATCTTGTACACTTCCGGTTCGACGGGCACGCCGAAGGGCGTGCAGCACTCGAGCGGCGGCTACCTGCTGTGGGCCGCGCTGACGATGAAGTGGAGTTTCGACATCAAGCCTGACGATGTGTTCTGGTGCACGGCCGACATCGGCTGGGTGACGGGCCACAGCTACATCGCGTATGGCCCGATGGCCGTGGGCGCCACGCAAGTGGTGTTCGAAGGCATCCCGACTTACCCGAACGCGGGCCGTTTCTGGGAAACCATCAAGAAGCACAACGTCAGCATTTTCTACACAGCCCCCACGGCCATCCGTTCGCTGATCAAGGCGGCCGACGTGGACCCGAAAGTCCATCCAGGCAACTACGACCTGACGAGCTTGCGCCTGCTGGGCACGGTCGGCGAGCCGATCAATCCGGAAGCGTGGATGTGGTACTACAAAAACATCGGCGGCGAGAAATGCCCGATCGTCGATACTTTCTGGCAAACGGAAACGGGCGGCCACATGATCACCCCATTGCCTGGCGCGACGCCGATGGTGCCCGGTTCCTGCACCCTGCCATTGCCGGGCATCATGGCCGCCATCGTCGACGAAGCGGGCCAGGACGTGCCGAACGGCCAGGGCGGTATTTTGGTGGTGAAACGCCCATGGCCATCGATGATCCGCACGATCTGGAACAACCCGGATCGTTTCAAGTCCAGCTACTTCCCGGAAGAGCTGGGCGGCAAGATGTACCTGGCAGGCGACGGCGCCATCCGCAACAAGGACACCGGCTACTTCACGATCACAGGCCGCATCGATGACGTCTTGAACGTGTCGGGCCACCGCATGGGCACGATGGAAATCGAATCGGCCTTGGTCGCCAACCCGCTGGTGGCCGAGGCCGCCGTGGTGGGCCGTCCGGACGACACGACAGGCGAATCGATCTGCGCCTTCGTGGTGCTGAAGCAAGCACGTCCGACAGGCGAGGAAGCGAAGAAGCTGGCCCTGGAGCTGCGCAACTGGGTCGGCAAGGAAATTGGCCCGATCGCGAAACCGAAGGAAATCCGTTTCGGCGACAACCTGCCCAAAACCCGCTCCGGCAAAATCATGCGCCGCCTCCTGCGCGTGCTGGCCAAGGGCGAGACGATTACGCAGGATGTGTCGACCCTGGAGAATCCGGCGATTCTGGATCAGTTGAAGGAAGCGTCCTGATGTTGCTTGGGTAGCCAAAACCCAAACCAACATCCGGGGTCGGACCCGCCGGGTTCGACCCCAGCCTTTACTAGGTTACTGTAGAAGCGCAACTTTTACCCCACGGTAAATAACTTTGGCAGTCCGTAGATTCTTTGCTATAATCTGCGGCTTCGCGACAAGCGAGAAATAGTACGCAATGTAAGTAAGACACATTGCCTGCAGGAGAGGTGGATGAGTGGTTGAAGTCGCACGCCTGGAAAGCGTGTATAGGTTCATAGCCTATCGGGGGTTCGAATCCCCCTCTCTCCGCCAAAGATACAAATTGGCCAGTTCAAGGAAGTCCAAGAACGTCCACAAAAAACCGTTTTAGCCCGTGCTAAAGCGGTTTTTTTGTATTCTGGCGTCCAGCACTGTCCAGCTGCAGCCAGCAAAAATCGGAGCTAGATACAGATCAGCTTACCCCAAGTCTGGCAACCAAGCCCTCATTCACCGGTCTAAAGTGATTTCTGACGCATATGCTGAGGAGACCAGCCATGGCCAAGATTATCCCTCCCCTGACCGAGTTCCAGGTTAAAAATGCCAAGCCCAGGCAAAAGTCATACAAGCTGTTCGATGGCGGCGGCCTGTACGTTGAAGTGATGCCCAGCGGTTCGCGGATCTGGCGCATGAAATTCCGTCAATCGAACGGCAAGGAGAATACGCTGACCTTCGGGCCTTATCCGGAAATTTCGATCATGGTGGCGCGTGAAAAGCGCACGGAAGCGCGCCGCTTGCAGTTGCAGGGAATCGACCCCGGCAAGTACCGCGACGACGCCAGGCGGCTCGCCGCCGAAAAAGCATCCAATTCCTTCGAGAAAATCGCCCGCGAGTGGTACGCGAATAAGGTGCCAACATGGAGCGAGCGCACTGCCAAGAACATGCTGCAGCGCCTGGAAGCCGATATTTTTCCAAGCATCGGCGACAGGCCGATCACGGAAATCCGGCACCGCGAACTGATTGCCACGCTGCGCAAGATCGAGGCGCGCGGCGCCACCGAGATCGCACATCGCCTGAAGGCCGTCTGCTCGCAGATATTCAGCTACGCCATCCAGTGCGGTCTGGCTGACCGCAACCTGGTGGTGGACATGAAGGACGTCCTGAAGACCAAGCGCGTTTCGCACTTCGCCGCCATCGATGCCGATGAATTGCCCGCCTTCCTGGACACGCTGGCGCGCAACGAGGCGCGCATGTTCGAGCCGACGCGCATCGCGCTGCGCCTGATGCTGCTGGTCTTCGTGCGCACCAGCGAACTGATAGAGACGCCATGGAGCGAAGTCGATCTGGAGAAGGGAGAGTGGATCATTCCCTGGCAGCGCATGAAGCGTGGCAAGCTGACCGTCAATCCCGACATGACCAATCACCACGTCTGCCTTTCGCGCCAAGCGCTGGCCTTGTTGCACCAGCTGCACACCATCACGGGCCGCAGCACGTATCTGTTTCCAAACCAGCGCGACCACGACAAGCCGCTGAGCAACAACACGTTGCTGGTGGCGCTGGCCCGCATGGGCTACAAGGGCCGCATGACGGGCCACGGCTTCCGGGCGCTGGCCATGAGCACCATCAAGGAGCGCCTGGGCTACCGCCATGAAGTGGTGGACCGCCAACTGGCGCACGCGCCCAAGGACAAGGTGGCCAGCGCCTACGACCGCGCCCAGTTCCTGTCGGAGCGCCGCAAGATGATGCAGGAGTGGGCCGACTATCTGGAAGCCGTGGAACGCGGTGATACGCCGCAGCCAGGCCATCATGGATCGCTGGAACTGGTGTGGCCAGCGCCGCATCGTTAAGGAGACAGTCATGCCAAGACGAATTGAACCTCTGACAGAGCAGCAGCTGTTACAGGCAGAGCCTGGGGACAAACCATTCAGGTTATTCGACGGCTACGGCCTGTATGTTGAAGTCATGCCGACTGGCTCGAAGGTCTGGCGCATGAAATTTCGCCAGAAGGACGGCAAGGAAAATGCCCTGACATTCGGCCACTACCCGGAAGTATCGCCAACGCTTGCTCGATGCCGCCGCGCAGTCGCCCGCCAGATGCTGCATGATGGGCTGGACCCGCGTACAGAGTTCGACGCGGCCCACATGCGTCCACCGAAGCCCGTCAGGCGGCATTGCCTGCTTCCAGTTGCCATGGACGATAGAAAGGTGGAGCGCTGCGTAAGCCAGGTTGGAAGGCAAGCGCTGGAGCGGTTGCACGGCCTTGTATTCCCGGCGCTGAGCCGCGTCGTGGCCGACGAAGGCGTGCGAAGCGACATGCAGATCATGCTGGAGGAAATCCAGAAGGAGCGCGGCACAGAGGTGATTGATTTGCTGTACGACTACTGTGCCGACATCATCTTTGGCTGCCTTGGATTGGGCATTGATGAAGATGATTTGATCGAGGCCATGAGGGATGCCAGGGTGGCGCAGCGGCGGAGGTGAGTCTATCTATGCCGCAGGTATCCCGGTACTTTCCCGGCTTCATTCGGTTCTGGTCCCTTTGTTAGCGAATGGCTTGGCGCTTGATGAAGTGTCGATTATTGAGGATGCTGTGTTTGCAGGCCTGCTGGCCTCGATACACGCTTGCATCCAACATAGCACCTCGCTCCTGAGCCATGCAGAGGAGCGTCCTTGAAGCTTGACAGGGGGAGGGAAGGTGCCTTCCTTGATGCCCGCATAAACGCTGCTGCGCGACTTGCCGCAGGTCGCCAGCACTTCGCCCAGGCGGATGAAGCGCTCTTCGCCCATGCGAGGTTCAACGCGGCGCTCTTTCAGGTATTCGGCTGTCGCTGCTTTCATGGCGTCCCCCTTCGTGAACCAAAAATGCCAGCGGCAGCACCGGGGCGAATGGCATATGTGGCAGGCCTTGCCCTGCCACCGATTCGTCCTTCGTCGAGACCCGCTCGCAATCATTATTCCGAAAACATGGGTCCAGTATCGAATGCCGTAATCGCTGGTGCAACAAGAATCGGCCTGCCATGCCACTTGGATCAAGCCTGCCGCGCACTTTGTGTGAGATCAAGGCTGGACACAGGAGCGGGTTCGTGGAAGCTTTAGCAGCTAAAAATTGGGCAATCGACAGCGAATTCCTCATGCCATAGATGCATTGGCGCGGCCCCGATTTCATTGATCCTGTTGGTGTATCGCCGCCACAAGTGCATACGACTGCTGGCATCTCACGCCGTCAATACCTGCCAGCAATCGTTTTGACCGCCTCCAGGGGGAGCTCTTTCTGTCCACGCGGAAAGGCGCAGCCATCAGAGGAGAAGCGCGCTATTGCCGTGTAGTACTCGTACAGCAGACTATGAAAATTTGTTGCTGACATTGATCAAGGGCAGCACAGATGTATGTCAAATGTTCCCACTTGGACGCTGCCTATTGCCGCTGATCAACCGTGCTACTTTCGGCATACATTCCTGCTAAATCTGCTCTCGTACCTGCAAAAAAATGGTTCGACCGAGGTATTACCCGGTGATTAAAGGGTTTCAGTCGCTGCACAGGGCGGAACTACCGTGCTAGTTTCGGCATACATTCCTGCTAAATTTGCTTTCGTACCTGTAAAAAAATGGTTTGGTCGAAGTTGTGTCCGACGATTTTTGTGGTTTAGTCGCTGTGCGAAGCGGGGCAGGATAGGTGAAGTTAGCTAACCTGCGGTTAGCTAACTTCACATCCCTTATTCGCGCCTGCGGCACTCAACGGTATCCTGCTCTGCGAGGCCCGGCGGCCGAGGGCGCGAACAGCATGCGGCCCTGGTAACTTGCCAGGGCAAGCTGGTCGGAGGCCAGACGGGGCACAAGGTAACGATGCTGAAACGCGTCGCGCAGCCGACAAAGAGCGGCTTCCAACCGTCGCCGCAGCAATGCGAGCGATGCCACGGTATTTTCGGAGGTGATTGAGGCGGGTGGTGTGTTGAGCACGTGCGTTCACGAGCTGGTGCATAAGTATGACCTGCGGCGATCCTAGTGTATGAAGGATAGCAGTCTTTCGGAAAGCCGTAGAGGACTTGTTGAGCCGGGGAACTCTCGGTTACAGTGGCGGGAATCTATTAAAACCAGAGGGGAAAAGGTGATCGAATACGTTCATATCGATGGCCATCGTGCCAAACTCGCAAATCAGAAGTTTCCCCGCTATTTCAGTGTCGACTCTATTGCTGTCTTGATTGGCGCAAACGGCTCGGGTAAGACACGATTGCTGATCAACGTCGCTGAGGCACTTACTGCAGGCACCCAGATTGGTGGCCAGGGCCATTGGCGAGGCTGGGATCAGCATGGCCAACCGACAGGGGACGACACAAGGAATCCGCCACCCGGTCAAGGGGTGGTCTATTACACGCCGCTACCCTATCGGCGCGCGATCTCGCCACACCGGCACTTTTTTGACGCGTCCGGGTTTGGCGGTCACTTGTCTCGCTCCCGCTCATATCGGCAGTATCGATTCGTTACTGAGAGGCTTGAAGTCGAAGCACGTCTTATGGCGCGGATGTCGTACCGAAATGACGTGTTTCAACGGCTGATCGTTCCGAGGATGCTTGAGCCCGACTGTCAGCTGATTGATCCAGTGATGGACGCTCGCCGTCTGGAGCTGGTAAAAGGTCAAACGTTGTCGTTGGGCGATATCAGCTACACGGCTGATCTTGGCTCTTTTGCCAATTCCATCGAATCGTGGATTCTCCACCTTCTGGAAAACTCAGAGCACGAGCCTGTGGTGCTACTGGCTACCCTTGAGCATTCGGCGAAGACCTTGAAACAGCGACCTCACGCGATCCGCGCTTTCCTGGAATTTATCGGGATAGCAACTTTCAATCCAATCCGGGACCAGGATAGCTCCCAGGCATTTCAGAAGCTTGAAGGTTTCAGAAAACTCGTTTCGACGACAGCGAGTTTTTATAGAGCTTCCCTTTCGAAAGGCCTCAATCCGATCGCCAGCAGAGAACAGATTGGATACGAAATGGAGCTGGACTACGAGGGGGCGCCGCGCCGGCTTGGCTCAAGTGTCGGAGCGTTTGAAATAGGATGGGAAAACCTGAGCTCCGGATTATTGTCGCTTGTAGAGCAATTCACGAGGCTGGAACTGGGACTCGAGCGACTGCGGAAGCGCGGCTTGACATCCGTACTAGTGTTGATCGACGAAGGGGACGCATATCTTCACATGGATTGGCAGCGACAGTATGTACTCCATTTGAATGCATTCCTGGAGCGTATCAAACGTGATCTCCGCTACGATTCTCTTCAGGTCTTGCTAGCAACGCACTCACCCATTATTTCAGGTGACTTTCCGTCTCCGATGGTGCAGCTCCTGGGGCAGGATCGCCATCATGAGTTCAAGACCTTTGGCAGCTCTCTTGATGCGCTTGTACTCGACACCTTTGGTACGGCTTCTATTGGCGAGTTTGCCGCGCGCAAAATCAAGGAGCTACGTAAGAATTTTGTCGAAGGGAAGCTCGAGCCGAGCGACTATGCATTAATTGACGAAATTGGGGACGAAGGGCTGCGCAGAGCCATCCTGTCATCGATGGAGGGCGAATGATCATCGATATCCATGACGTATGGCACGCGGCCTCTGTTAAGCATGAGCAATACGTTCGTGCAAAGATGGAGGCCGCCTGGAAAAAACTTTACCGGGTTGGCCCGCCTACGCCTCTTCTCGCTCAGGTGTACGCATTCATCCGCAAACATGAAATCGAGATCGTATGCGCTTCGACACGAAGCTATATCGCAAGTGCCCGCGATTACGATTCCCAGTTTCCGCCCGGATCAGTGGAGCGAACGACGGCGGAACTCATCTTGAACAAAGTCTTCAATTACGACATGTTCAGGGATGCCAGGATAGGCTGGAGAGCTTACGAATTATGTGCGAGCAGCCCGTATAGGGTTTGTCCTTATTGCCATCTCGTCCCTACCGATACGAAAAAAAAGGACGCCGATAACAAGGGCTATCGGCCACAACTGGATCACTTCATTACAAAAGCGGACTATCCGTTTCTTGCGCTGTCGCTCGGCAACCTAGTGCCAAGCTGCGGAGATTGCAACGGCCCGGCCATGAAGCACGAAGTGCGCGTTCTGACGAACGCGCACTTGTTTCCTTTGGCTGATACAGCTGTGCTGACGTTCAAACTGCGGCCTAGGGAGGGGAAGCCATGGTCACCGTTGCTAAAGGCGCTTCGGTTACCTCTTGATGAGTATGAAATTCTCATCGATACCCCTTCAGGTAACGTAGCCGCTCAAAACTCGCTTCAGACATTCCAGCTGACCGATCGCTATCAAAATTATTTGCATGAAGCGTATCGCGTCGCGAAGATGGACAAGAACCCCGCCTGGCTGCGAACGATCGCAACGAAGCTGGGGTTTCATCTATCGTTGGAAGATCAACTAGGTTTCCCCATCGAGGACAAGGGAATGAGGTTTAAAAATATTCCCCAAGGAAAAATGCGGTTGGATGTGTATGTCGACAGCCGCAAGTGGTGATGCCGCACGGGGACGCCTGATCATGAAACGCCAACGTCAAAAAAAGGGGGGGGGCTATGGGGATATTCTTGGTGGCCCTGGGCGGAATCGAACCATCGGCACAAGGATTTTTAACCCTAGGCTCGACGCAATGAAACTGGTTGCTGAATTCGATTGGTAGTGGCCAACTAGCTAAAAGCCACCATTATCGATAGTCAGTTGGTAGCTTAAAATCGTTCAAATAATGTCTTGGCCGACGTTGCCATTATGATTTGTGGGTGATAAGAGCCATTATGCGGTTAAAGGTCACGCAATTTTGCCGTCTGCGAGACCAGTGCGTCCATCATTCTTTTTTGACGTATATCGTAGCTTTCCCGTTGGGGGATCATGCCAATTTTGTCTAGTTTCAATTCTGCTTTTTGTTCCGGGTATTGTTGCGCAATCGACCTACGCAAACTGTCGAACAAGGTCATATCGTAGTCTTCGTAGAACCGCTGTTCATTAATGAATGTAGAATCGTGAAGGAATACATCGCGTTTTTCGGTGGGCATCTCAACCAACACCGACGGAGTCATGTACCAGTCATTACTACATGACATGATTGACTCTACAAGGTTGAGGGCTGCAATATCGGAGGAGAAGCCCTGCATTAATCTATCCAGTAGCCACTGTTTGCTCTCTTTCGGAGCGATGCCCATAACCAATGTGGACTGCTCATATGGAATGACAGTGAAAAAGAAATCAAGGGCCATGTCACCACCTTCGACGATGGAGAGAACAGTGTTCAAGGCTGCCGGAATCCTGAAGCCCAAGCGTCGGAAGACAATATGGTGGCTAAGCTGTTCTGTGGAAACAACGCTGAAACCATCCAACGGTACTTCGTCGATGATTTCCAGCTTTGCTAGTAGTTGTTCTGGCAGCTGCATCACCTGATTCGCGCGTCGACTCACGGATTCCACCACTTTCGCGTATTCGGTCATAAAAAAAGTCTTACCTTGCTCTTCTTGCAGCCAAGGATATTCTTCGACATGGGCTTCGATAATGCTTGTGATATCCATTTCGTTTAGACTTGCATGTTTCAGTTCCGCGATCCTGGATTCGGTGGAACAAACCGATATGACTGACCTGTATGCTTGCAGTAGTAGGCTTCTCGCGTTAGAAATTTCCTCGATATCTAGAATCGAGAACAATGAGTCGTGTGTTTCGCAAAAGCCATTGAAGGCCGTAGCGTCGTTGACACCAATACTGCCGAACTGCAATGTCTTGATGTCATTTTCTCTACGTGAAACAATTGTCTGCAGGTGCCCTTTTTCGACAAGAGGTGCTAGCGAAATCGACTTGGAGATCGCGTGCGAGAAAATGCTTTTATCAGCGCAACAGGGATAGAGGCAACGCCACTTCCGGTTTCGATTAAGAATTTTTTTCAATGCCACTTCATGGTGATTATCGCTATTGAGAATTTTTTTTAGTGCATCGTTATCCATCTTGATAATCCTAATAATTTTTCATTGCAGATATGAAGGTTGTTGCTGTCGGCCTTTTCTATCTAGAACTTCCAACATGGCGCTGCTCAGAAGTCATATATAACAATCTTGTAGAATTTTGCTTTACGTGTACCAGAAGAAGGGGGAATAATCAATCGTGAGTATCTTCCGGAGTAAGTGGGCACGAGACCATGACGACTGACCACGTTCTCCGGAATACGGAATATTCACTCATGAAAGAGGCAGCATTCTGGCTGGATCGTTCGACGTGGCCTACTTATACCTCGAAAGGCTTATTTCCCCGCGATACCTGCTTGTCCAATCTGCTATTTATTAATTCAAATAACGTCTCGAATTGGATTAGACTTTGATCCGACAATATTTTCTCCGGCTCTGAGGCCATCTTCTTAAGAAATAAGCGCGTTGGTCTGGTTTTGTGAAATGCGATGCCTAGATCGCTTAATCCTGTTTCAATTCGCCTCGCAATCCGTGGGATGTTCGCGTTGAGACTTAAAGTCCTGCCCTTCAACTCAGCGCTGTAGCTCTCTGTCACTAAGGATTCGTAGATTGCTGGGTCTAGAAGATCCTCAATATCGGCCTCATTTGGAGTTGGAGTAAATGCTTCTGACACGAAGACGACGTTTTGCTCGCGAATGAGCCTCGACTTCAGCAACTCAGCCTTGGTAGCTTTGGAGTCTCGCTCGGTGTCGAGTAGAACCAAAACATTTAGTGACTCGGATGTCAGCAGCGCGACCATGTATGAGACCTTCTGAGCTCCTCCAGCTGGCGTCATTGTAAGTGTTGGATTAAGCGATGTCCTATTCGTTTCAATCATGTAGGCGCTGACTGCGCTCATAATCCAGAAGTCTGTGACCCCCTCTACAATCAGATTGTTGGGGCCAATAAAAAGGCTCTGAGCAAGATCGTAACCAAGCGCAGCTTGAAGTGGGAAAAGTGTCTTGGCATCGCCCGTTGGGTCATTTGTGACGGTGGTGCCAGCGCCTTCTGCAATATTAACGGTACGCACCGAATCGAGCGCATGTGTTGGCACCATGAATGGCGAGTGCGTGGAATAGAGAATCTGATTGGAGAAGTCAACATCAAAGTGGCGTAGCAGGTCGGATTGGGACTTTGCATGTAAATATAGGCCTGGTTCATCGAGTAGGATCACCGCGTTCTCCGCGTGGCCTCCATCAGTATCTGCAGAAAATGCTATGTAGAACGCAAAAAACCATTGGAAGCCACGACTTCTTTCGTTGAGGTTAATTTCAACGTCATAAGTGCTCGTTGGATCAGAGATGATTGTATCCAGATGGTGGGCATCGAGGTTGAATCGAATCTTGAGGGCGCGATCCTTCCATAGGCGTTTAATTTCAGCCGTCACTACAGCACTGGCACGATTGACGAGTTGATTGCGAGTCTCGTGATCATTCTGCCCAAGTAGTGTCTGAAGCCCTTCTGGATCAAGTCCTGCGACTTTACATAGCTTCTCAAAGTTTTTGTCCGAGTCATTTAATTGACTCTGCGACTTCCGTTGTATGTAGGCCGCAATGTCCTGGTGGCCCGCAAGATCCGGATACTCGTCGATATAGATAAATTTTGGAATAGTGGTAACCGCCCAGCTTCGAGCTTTCTGCTGAGCGTCTTTGTCTCCCGTAATGTTTTCGGCCAGTTCTTCGATTTCTGAGAGCAGCTCTTCCTGTTTATCGGTTAATTCAGCATCAGCGCCAGCCAGGGTCGTTCGTAGAGATTTGAACGCAGGTTCAGCTACGGTCGCCCAAGTCTCGCGCGTTTTTGTGATAGAGGTTGCAGTTTCAAAGACATCGGCTGCGGTATCCAGCGTGGTGGGATCCTCTTGTTTTTGGGCTACAGCTCGAACTGCTGCCGCCACTTTCTTGACCTTGTTCTTGATGTCGGCTTCATCGAAAGGTATGCTCTTTAATTCTGGGAATCCTACTGTTCTTATACCACCGTAGGTTCGTCCGATGGTTAGCTGTGCCACTGAGGTGGCACGTGGAAGCAACTCCAGTAAAGCGTATTTATCGTCATCGTTTAGTTCCCAAGTGGTAGACAACACTGGTGTGTTGTCTATGCATTCCTCTAGGCGCCTGTGCCGTGGAAAGTCTTTTATGGGATTCAGAGCCCGGAATCCTTCAATGGGGTTAAGGCTGTGCAATGCCCGTAGGAGGTTCGATTTTCCACTTTCGTTTCGGCCTAATAGGGCAGTTATGCGAGCAGCGGAAATTTCACCGCTATCATTGATCGAGCGATAGTTCCGTACTCTGAATGAAAGTAATCTCATCGGTCCTCCATCGTTAATATTCAGCAATGGTACCCGATTGTCGGGCGTCGATATTACCAAATGTTTGAAGGCGATAGTACCTTCATCAATTTTTCGGATCTTTGACGACTATAGGCCGGGACTGCGCCGTATTAGCAAAGATCCATTGCAAGAATACGTACTACAACGTGTGTCCGGCTCTTGATGCCAGCGGCCAGTGCTATATGGCCGGAATGGGAGGAGACGTATGCAATTGTGCGGGATGGAAATGCACTTGCATACGGCATGGTCCGCCATCATCCTATTGCAGCTAGTCTGTAGAAAGTGCGCATACTCTACGGCGCGTTCTTCGCGCCAAACTACGAACTTGTCAGGGGTAAGCCGGAGAACGGTTCGATTCCGGACCGTGTCTGAACAGATGCCCCGGCTTTTGGCCAAAAGCTCACTGTTTCGGCGATTTGTCCCTGAGGCCTAGGGCGGAATCGAACCACCGACACAAGGATTTTCAAGCCGGGACTTGTTGTTGCACCAAAATCGTTGATCCCCCTGCGCCAAGACGCCGCTAGCGCAGAAAGTAGATTGCGACAGGAATTGCCATCACCCATATGGCCAGTAGAGCGGTGCGCATATTGAGGCGTGAGCGCAGGCTGGCGATTGATTGCTCAGCCTGCGAACCAGCTTGAGTAGATGCGGTTCTAAGCTGTTCCAGCTCCTCTTGCTGTGCCGAGATGTGCTGCTGAAGGGCCTTGATTTCTTGCTGCCGCGATTGCGAAGACTGTTCCAAGTATTTCAGCAAGTTGGCAAAGGTGGTTTGTTGGGCATGCTGATCCTGGAGCCGTAGCTTCAATTCCTGGGTTTCTGCTAGAGTCCGAGAGTCCGCCTGAACCAGCCCTTTGCCGAGCGCTTCGAGTTCGAGCTGCTGTGCAAGGGACTGTTTCTGAAGGCTCGACAGATCTGCTTGCTGCCGCTCGGATTCTTGCTGTAATGTGCCGACCGTTTCGGCAAGAGTATGGTAAAGGTCTACCTGCTCTTTGACAGCCTGCCCTAGATCATCGGTCTGATCCAGCAAGAGGCTGATTTTGGTATCGTGCCCGCCGAGCGTTCTCCCCATCTGATCTTGCTTTCGGAGCAAATCCTCCTGCTCCTTCAATTGCTTGATGACGGATAGTACTTCAGTGCGTGCCAGCTCGGACAACTCCTCCTCAGAAGCGCTGCGCAGGCGCATTTCCAGTTCCCGCACCACGGTGCGGTTGGCGGCGATGTTGCTTACCCCCAAGGTAAAGAGATATTTGGTGACATCGGCAAGCCGTTTTTGCATTTCAAAAGACAGCTTCTGAGCCTTGGTGCCCGATGTGACTGCGTCAGCCAGTGCAATACCCGCCTGCTGAAGCCCCTCAATGGCGGCTTTTTTCTTGTCGGTAAAAAAACCTCGGTCTGCTGATTGCTCGCGTGCTTTTTTCGCACTGGTTTCGGCGAGTTCCGCATCGGCGAGCGCTTTTTTCACTCCCTCATCCAGTTCATTGAGTTTCCCGATCTGGGCCTGAATGAGTTCAGGCAGCCTGTTGTCGTCGCGCTGTATTTCCGGATAAGCAGTCATATTAATTAGCCCCATTTAAGGAGCTGGTGAATGTCGTCAATAAGTCCAGGGTTGTTGGCTTCAATGCCGGTTCGCATCGTCCCGATCCGCTGCAGGGACGAGCGATTCTCTTTCCATGCACGTGCAAAGATGTCCATGGACTGGGACATGATTTGTTCGGCCTCCCGCAGGCAGGTTTCGGTGTGCGTAGCGGTTTGCCACATGTCGGCCTGCAGATAGGCGACCTTGGCATTGGCCCAGTGCAGTTGCTGGCTCAGCACCGCGATGCGCTCATCACGTGCCCGGCTCCTTTGTGCGCCCATCGATACGTCGGAGTACACCGCGACCGTAAAGCGGCCAATCCCCACGAAGTTCACGCGCAGTAGCAGCTGTGCGCCAAATTGTCCCCAGTTGCCGCCAGATTTCAGTGCGGCGCGAATGGCCGCATCAGCAAGGTCCACGGCCGTAAAGGTACCGGTGGCGATAGTGAGCATCCGCGCGATGGTGCGATTTTTCCAAGGCAGCGTCTTTTTCCATTCGATGTCCTGGAACGATTTTTTGGCTTTTACCTCCGTCACCAGGCGGCTAATGAAATAAAAGGCACGTACCAGCACTTCGTTGATCAACACAGGCACTGCCTGGCGTTTTACTTCGTGCAAGACAGCCAATTCAGCGCGCAGATCGAATCGCTCGTTTACAAAAATCTCCTTGAGTTTTTTTGGCAGGCCCGTCTTGTCCAAGCTTGGAATGGTTGAGAGCTCCTTGAGCAAAGACACGATAGGTCCGGGGATGCCCATGCCTGCGCCGGCCGTCTTGTTGCTGCCAGACATATCGCTGACAAGGTGAAAAAACCAGTTGACTGTGCCGCAAAAGATCTTCGAGGGAATGTCAGAGCCGATCAGTTTCAACCCATTTTCATCAATGTCGATGGGCAGGAAGGTGCCCTCACTATTTTGGAAATATCCTGTCTTGGTAAACTGTGTCAGGATAGAAAAGAACAGGCCGATTGGCGTCGGATGGTGCGCCAAGTCATCAAGGTGATGGCTTCTGGCCGAGATTTTTGCGTTTTGGTTTTTCCAGATGTTGTCGGTTGGGAGCGGAAACTTCTTTTCCAAGAATTCGATGGCGCCATCCAGGCGTTCGCCTTTGTAGCCTTGCGCCTTGGCACTCTTCATGACGAAGTCGTTAACCGCATGATTACTCCAGGCTTTGCCACGCTCGAAGCTGAATTCGCCTACCCAAAACACATCTATCAGTCCCGCCAGCAAGCCGCTTCCAACGGCCACCCAGTTATCAATGTGGTCTGCATGGTTGGTCAGGCGGTCAATCTGCTGGTCCAGCTCATCGATCCGATCTTGTGTGGACTGCATCTCACGTTGAACGTGGTTCAAGCCAGCGAGAATGTCGTCGGATGCTGATCGCCCAGAAGACGGCGCGGTCGCGCAGAAATCGAATACGACCTCAATGCTGTCATCAACGACCTTGAAGGCGGGAAGACCCAGTCGGAGTTCGTTCGATTCGTGAAGCATGCGGCACCTGTGTTGTTGAGCGTAGGCTTTTCGTTTGCGCTACCGCCCGCGATGCCGTTCTACCTGGAAATACAATTGTATTGCATCAACATCCGGAGCAGAGAATATACTTTTGCAGCCACCAAACTTTTGCAGCCACCAAACGTTCGGATGGCCTGCGTCTGTGTGCGTATTCCGCTGAAACTGGACAGCTGCTAAAGGCCAAGCTGGACACTTGGGACGTGGCGGCGCGGGGGAATGGTGTGGTTTTACACCTGAGGGGATTGTCAAATTGGTCAACGCAGAACAAATGGATGCATGGGCATCTCGGTCATTTGTGGGCAGCACGATGACGAGGCGCTGGATACTCCGGACGATTGGATGATTCTGGCGGTTTCGCGGAGGGGAATGTGGTGGGACGCTGGTCGGAAATAGACCGGACGCAAGGACTTTCTACTCTACAAACAAAAACGCCAACCGGTGATGGTTGGCGTTTCGTGAGGCATATTCTTGGTGGCCCGGAGCGGAATCGAACCACCGACACAAGGATTTTCAATCCTTAGCTCGAATGGATATTTTTTGTTGCATTAATCCATGGTGCAGGTAGGCAACTTTTCGGTAAGGGCATCGTTGGGGGTATTCTTTAATCTAGCATCCGTCAAATTTAGCTATCCATGCGCGTTTTCAGGCATGATTGGAATCCCCCTCTCGAAAAACATAAAGCTACCCTCGGGTAGCTTTTTTTTCATCTGTACGTGGAGAGAAGCACTTCGTTCCGCTGGCGCAGGGCGATGCTCTGCGAATTCTCTGCTTCACCTTGCGCGCTCTACGCGGGAGATTCGAAGGATCAGGCCTACCGGCCCTTTCCGAATCGACCAACTGCTACCGCTGCGCGGCAGCCCCGCGCGCCTGTGGCGCGCGTTCGTGGTTCTAATCAGCTTTATGAATGAGCATGCTTTTACGGCGCCTAGCGCAACAGTTCGTGTCCAAATGGTGGACCTTATCCCGCGTCTATGCCGGCACACAGCTTTATGATTTCATACTAAAGCGTCCAACTTCTGCCACTGTAATCCGCGAAGCTGCCCTAACCAGCCAAAACCGCCGAAACAATCGAGCGGCGAAGCACGGTCTTCCCGGCATCGATGCCACGCTGTGAAAACGCCGGCGGCAACGCGACTTCATCCGCAGCAGTGTTGCCTGGCGAAGCCGTTTCCTTTACCAGCATGTTGGCGCTATTCTCGACCTCGAAGTACTCGTCCCAATGCACTGGAACTTGATGGGAGCGGCCATCTCCGCCTCTCACCGAGACGTAGTGGGTTCGCGCGATGCTGCGGAAGCCGCTCGCCGTTACCTGCACTTTCTGCGATCCGTCGGCCTCCTGTTGCATGGATGTCTTCAGGATACTTCGCGTGACGCACTCGGGATGCCTGAACATTGCCTCGCCGTGGTAATTGGCAATCGCTTCATGCTCCCAGAAACAGGGTTTGTGCGAATACGTGTCTTTATAGATGTCCGAGTGCGGTCGATGCTGTTGGTACAAGGGGATGGCAAGCAGCGGGGCGATCCCGAAGTAGAATGACTTGAAGAAATCGTTGTGATAGGCGTTGAAAAACATGCGCGCCTGGGCGAGTTCGTAGGCAAGAAATTTCTCCGGGGCGCCGCTGATATCGGTAGCACGCATGTGTCCCGATTCCAGGACGTTGATCATGCGGGTTTTTTCGAATACGAAGGTGTCGCCAAAACCTGTTTGACTATCCTTGAGCAGCTTGAGCATTTCCTGTTGCGCCAATGGCGTGAACAACAGCCGGAACTGGACTTCATGGTTGCGGTCCGTGGCATCGAACAAGGCGTCGAATTCGCGGTTGGCCATCACCGTAAAAGTATGCCCCTCGTCGACATCGCGGGACTTTTCTTCCAGCTTCTTGATGGCGCGATTCTTCCGCCATTTGTCGAGGAAGCCGTCCTCCAGGCGGGAGAGTTTTGACGGGTGGCGGCTGAACACGAGATCCGGCGCCGCTTCGTTGCCGTAAACGATAAACGTCTGGTTTTCGTACTCGGGCATGGGACGCTCGATCGATGCCCGCAGAGTTTCGTGGCGGGTTCTGGTTTCCGATTTGCCTTGCGAATTGCGGTACTGTTCCGTCCAGCTGATAGCCAGCGAGCCATGGTATGTCTTGCTGCCCATCGAGTGTGACAAGGTGCGTGCAAGAATGAACGGGTTGCCGTTCAGTACGCCGCTGTGCGAGAACTCGATCGAGTGGTTCTCACCAAGATTGCCATACCAGCCAAAGCTGTTGCGCAGCTCTTCCATGCGGCCGTTGCTGAAATACGGGTCGAATGCGATGCGAGGCACTGTTTGTTGCATCAGCTTCGCCACGATATCCCAGTCGTACAGGTGGTTCAGCGGCACCATCTGGCCCCAGGCCACGGCACGCTTTTCGTCGCAGGCATCCTGCAGCCGCTTTAACTGCGCGTCGGAATCGTTGATGATGCGGTTGAGCGTATGAATCGCAGCGGCAAGCGCAATCGCCGGGACCATGAGCCATGGCCATGCGTGATAGGCGTAGATATAGAGTGCCGCCAGTAACGCGGCCACGATGCTGGCGCCGCGCAGGATACGCCACCATTTGTTGCTGGAACCGGCGCCAGCGGCCTGCTTTTCGAGCACGCGTAGTTCCTGCACCGTCGTGATGTTGGCGTTCTCGTCCACGCCGGATTGGCGCACGAGGTCTTCGAAAAAGTCCGACGTATTGCTGGCGTGAGCATTTTTGAAGTGGAAAGAATACTGCTCCAATGGTTCATGGACGTCGTTGATCAAAAGAAGACGCTCCGGGCGGCAGCCTTGGTTTCGGCGGAGGCAGTGAAAGGAATGCGCGTGGTATAACCTTGTCGCGCCGCGACGATCTGCTTGGTCGGCCAGGCAAAGACGTCCTGGTTCCACATGCCGACGGTATCGTTATACAGCGTGCGCGCGGCGGTCACTTCCTTTTGCAGATAACTGTTCTGGCGCATGGCATCGGCGATGACGGCTTGTGCCTTCAGATCGGGATAGGCTTCGCACGCCAGGCTGATGCGGGAAAAAATCCCGTCGATTTTCTGGGATGCCTGATTGCGTTCGGCATCGGGGTTTTGTCCACTCCGGTAAGCCGCTACCGACTTCATCACGTCCTTGTCGAGGTCGATCGCTTTTGCGACCAGGCCAACCACGTTGTTCAGGACGACGACGCGCTGTTCCAGGTAATTGTCGATCTGTGAAGCATCGGCCTGGATTTTCTGCTGCAGCTTGCGCAGATACGCCAGGGCGGAGATCTTCATGAACAGGAAGACCAGGCCTGGCAGTGCCCCCAGCACCAGGAGTGCCAAGCTGTACGTTTGCGGCAACGCACCGGTCAGCAGCGCCAAGCCTCCAATCAGCGGAAGGACGGTCCACAGGGCGATTTCAAATATGAGCGACCCGGTGCCGACTTGGACGGAAATCTGCTTGCTGATGACGTTGATGTCGCGCCCCTGCTCATTTATCGGGCCAGTTACTTCGTCCAAATCATTTGCCATGCTTGAAAATCCTTTGTATTGAGTGTTTCTTATTGAGCGACTCTCGCTCGGTTGCAAAATATTTCGCTTTAGCTTTTTAAGTGCGGGAGCGAAATGTCGGTGTATTGTGTATATTTCCCAAAATCAATTTTTTTTGTCATCATATCTTGAAGGATGAGGCCCTATCAAGGGCGGTCAAGCCGATATTTCACATAAAGTTTCGGGGAAAATCCTCGATACTTTCCGGTGCGACCAATTTTCAGCCAGCCGCCTGCATAAACCCGGCAGCAGGGAGGTGGGCACTGGATAAGGGACACCCGCTTCCAGCCGGCCATAGCGTCCCAATAAATTCCTTCTGGGCCGGCAGGCAATCCCGCGCTCCACCGTATCTTCGGCTGCGCCAGACCAGACCTTGCGGAGAAATAAATGATCGAGAATTTTTTAAGGCTTTGCCATCGGCAAATAGAGGAAATGCAGGAAGGGGCTGCAATGCAGCGGTGAAATAACACTGTCGAGCTGGATGAACGGCAGTATTAATTAATTTTTACGAATTTAATGACAGGAATGGCAGTACGGCCGGATAGAACGATATCGATATCGATTGCCGTTAGCATCGGCGCTATCGATTCGCGGTATGCCTATCAAGCATTAACATCCATCAGCAAGCGGGATTGCCGTTCGGTTAACGCAAAAAAGCCCGCCGAAGCGGGCTTCTCACTCTACAACTAAGCCAAAAGCTCAGAACTGGTTCATGGTGTTGTCTTTGCCAGCCGCCTTCAGCGCCGCGTCGCCGCTGAAGTAATCCTTGTGATCGTCGCCGATGTCCGAGCCGGACATGTTTTGATGTTTCACGCAGGCGATGCCCTGGCGGATTTCCTTGCGCTGCACGCCGGCCACGTAGCCCAGCATGCCCTGGTCGCCGAAGTATTCCTTGGCCAGGTTGTCGGTCGACAAGGCTGCCGTGTGGTAAGTCGGCAGGGTGATCAGGTGGTGGAAGATGCCGGCTTCGCGGGCCGAGTCGGCCTGGAAGGTGCGGATCTTCTCGTCGGCGGCGATCGCCAGTTCCGTCTGGTCGTATTCCACGCTCATCAGCTGGGCACGGTCGTAGGCGGACACGTCCTTGCCTGCCGCTTTCATGCCGTCGAAGATTTGCTGGCGGAAGTTCAGGGTCCAGTTGAACGACGGGCTGTTGTTGTACACCAGCTTGGCGTTCGGGATGACCTTGCGGATTTCGCTGACCATGCCGCCGATCTGCGCGATATGCGGTTTTTCCGTTTCGATCCACAGCAGGTCGGCGCCGTTTTGCAAGGAGGTGATGCAGTCGAGCACGCAACGCTCTTCGCCGGAGCCGGCGCGGAACTGGAACAGGTTGCTTGGCAGGCGCTTAGGACGCAGCAGCTTGCCTTCGCGCTTGATGATGACGTCGCCATTGCCCAGCGCGTCGGCCGACACTTCTTCGCAATCGAGGAAGGAGTTGTATTGGTCGCCCAGGTCGCCTGGTTCATTGGTGACGGCGATCTGCTTGGTCAGGCCGGCGCCCAGCGAATCGGTGCGGGCAACGATGATGCCGTCGTCCACGCCCAGTTCCAGGAAGGCGTAGCGGATGGCGCGGATCTTGGCCAGGAAGTCTTCGTGCGGCACCGTGACTTTACCGTCCTGGTGGCCGCATTGTTTCTCGTCGGACACCTGGTTTTCGATCTGGATGCAGCAGGCGCCCGCTTCGATGAATTGTTTCGCCAGCAGATAGGTCGCTTCGGCATTGCCGAAACCGGCGTCGATGTCGGCGATGATGGGCACGACGTGGGTGACGTGGCCGTCGATCTTGGCCTGGATGGCTTGCTTCTCAGCACCTTGAGCCGCGTCCAGCTGGCGGAACAGGCCGCCCAGTTCGCGGGCATCGGCCTGGCGCAGGAAGGTGTACAGCTCTTTGATCAAGGCCGAGACGGCGGTTTTTTCATGCATCGACTGGTCTGGCAGCGGGCCGAACTCGGAGCGCAGGGCGGCAACCATCCAGCCGGACAGGTAGAGGTAGCGGCGGTCGGTGCTGTTGAAGTGCTTCTTGATCGAGATCATCTTCTGTTGACCGATGAAACCGTGCCAGCAGCCGAGCGACTGGGTGTACTTCGATGGGTCCGCATCGTAGGCGGCCATGTCGTTGCGCATGATCTTCGCCGTGTACTTGGCGATGTCCAGGCCCGTCTTGAATTTGTTCTGGGCGCGCATGCGGGCGGCGGACTCGGGATTGATGGCGTTCCACGCGCTACCTTGTTGGTCTTTCAAACCGGCAACAGCCTTGATGTCGTCTTGATATTGGGACATGTGTATCTCCTAAAGAAAAACTAAGTTTGAGAAAATCGTCGAGTGCGCCGCTTTGTCGATGCGAACTGCATGACTAAATAGTAGGCTTATCCGTGTCGATGTTCAAGTCTTATATAAGACATATAACTTAAATTAAGTCTTTGTTTTTCAATGATTTAATTATATATTTTCATGATATGAAATGAATTTTCAAAAAGTGAGAGAAATAATTGCTGAGTCCGCTGCTTAAAATTTCGCGATGTGAAACGTCTTTTCAGATTTTGGTGCAGCGCGACAAATCGGGACGAAAAAAAGCCACCCGAAGGTGGCGCAAGCTTGTGCATGTCTGCAGGGAATGGGCGGGAGGCCTTGCGGGGAAGGCTGTTCCAGCGTGACTGTCGTGTGCCGGCAACAGCCTAGCGGGCATGATGGTGCGCTGGCGCATGTCAGGGGCGGGACAGCACATCGATCGCGTCCGCAGCTGTCACCACTTGCGCATACTCACCGTGCAAATTGGCCAGCGCCATCGCATGCACCTCGTCCGCCGTTCTCGGCGTGCCCGCATAATCGACTTGCGCAAATGCAAAACACGCATCGGCGACGACTTGCGTGGCAAAGCCCAGATTGCCCGCCGTGCGCGCGCTCGACTCCACGGAATTGTTGGTGCTGACGCCCACGATGACAAGCTTGCTGATGCTGCGCACGCGCAGCCAGCGTTCCAGTCCCGAGTGAATGAACGCATCGGGCACATTTTTCTCCACGACATGCTCCTCCGGCAAAGGCGCCAGCGTTGCCTGAAATTCCACGCCGGGCTGGCCCGGCCAGAAGGGAGAGCCTGGCGTTCTGGAAATGTGGCGTACGTGCACGACGGTGGCGTCCGCCGCGCGCCAGGCGTGCAGCAGGGTGGCAATCTGGTGTTCCGCAGCGGGATTGTTGCGGCTTCCGGCAGCGGGGCTGGCCATGCCTTGTTGCATGTCGATGATGATCAGTGCGGGATGGTCGGCATGCATATTGGTAGCCTGGAATGGATGGCAGGCGCACTTGGCGCCTGCCTGGAGAATATTGCCGGAGTGATTGCCGCAGGGGAACGGGTCTAGCGTCCCACGGTCTGCCGCTGATCCTTGATGAACAGCGCCGTCAGCATGCCCACCACGCATACGCCGATCACGTAATAGGCGGGGCCCAGCACGTTGTTCTTCAACATCAGGGTCACGACCACGGGCGTCAGGCCGCCAAAAATCGCGTACGACAAATTGTAGGAAAACGACAGTCCCGAGAAGCGCACCTGGGCCGGAAACGCTTGCACCAGCACGTAGGGCACGGCGCCGACGACGCCGACGAACAGGCCCGTCATCGCGTACAGGGGCAGCAGCAGGTCGGGGCGGCTGCCGACGGTGGTGTAGAAAATATACGTACTGATGGCCAGCAGCACGGAACCGACGAAGATCACGCGCTTGCCGCCCAGGCGGTCGGCCAGCATGCCGGCGATGATGCAGCCGAAGGCCAGGCACAGTGTTGCCACGGTATTGGCGACCAGGGTGGTGCGCGGCGCGATGTGGTGGATTTTTTGCAGCAGGGCAGGCGTCATCAGAATGACGACGACGATGCCGGCCGACAGCATCCACGTCAGCAGCATCGACACGACGACGGCGCCGCGGTGGCTGCGCAGCACGGACTTCAAAGGCATTTCCGTGGCCAGCGCCTTGCGCTGCTGCATTTCCGCAAAGACGGGCGTTTCATGCAGCCAGCGGCGCAGATACATGGCGCCGAAACCGAAGATGCCGCCCAGCAGGAATGGATAGCGCCAGGCGCCATCGGTGATTTCTGCTGGCGTGTAGACGGTGTTCAGGCCCGTCGCGACCAGCGAACCGAGCAGGATGCCGACCGTCAGGCCCGCCGTCAGCACGCCGCAGGCAAAGCCCGTGAAACGGCTCGGCACGTGTTCGGACACAAACACCCACGCGCCCGGCACTTCGCCGCCCACGGCCGCGCCCTGGAAGATGCGCATCAAGAGCAGCAGGAGCGGGGCGGCCAGGCCGATGGTGGCATATGTTGGCAGCAGGCCGATCAGCAATGTCGGCACGGCCATCATCAGGATCGACAGGGTGAACATGCGCTTGCGGCCGAGCAAGTCGCCGAAGTGGGCCATGACGATGCCGCCCAGCGGACGCACGACGTAACCGGCGGCAAAGATGCCGAAGGTTTGCAGCAAGCGCAGCCATTCCGGCATTTCCGGTGGGAAGAACAACTGGCCGATGGCGTTGGCAAAGAAGACGAAGATGATGAAATCGTAGAATTCCAGCGCGCCACCGAGGGCGGCCAGCGACAGGGTTTTGTAGTCTTGCTGGGTGAGGGGACGGCTTGCGGCGTTGATTGCGGCGGTGTTGGAAGTAGGCATGTGTCTCGTTCTTGTGTGTTATCGGAGATTGCCAGATCTAGCATACGCATTTCCGCCGCGTGAGTAAATGCGGGGCGTATGGGGAGCAGCCTCAGCTGTGCTTAATACAACGCCGCTATCATCAGCGTTGACTTCATTGGAAAGGATACTGCATGAACATCATGATCGTGGGCGCCAGCCGGGGCCTGGGACGCGCGCTGGTCGACGGTTTGCTCGCGGACGGCCATGCCGTCATCGGCGTATCGCGCCAGCAACCCGCCGACTTGCCTGCCGGCCAGGGTACGCAGCTGCAATGGATCGGCGCGGACCTGGCGGCACCCGCCGAGGCCGTCGAGCGCATTGCGCGCGAAGCGCCTGCCGCGCTGGACGCCGTGATCTACAACCTGGGCGTGTGGGAAGAAAAGGCCTTCAGCGATGACTACGCTTTCCTCGGCGATGCGGACGACGCCATCGTCGACATGGTCAATACCAACATCACGGCAACGATATTGCTGCTCAAGCGCCTCGTGCCCCGCTTGCTGACCAGCAACAAGCCGCAACTGATACTCACGGGCTCCACGTCAGGCCTGCGCCAGAGCGGCCGCCCGGAAGTGACGTTCAGCGCGTCGAAATTTGCCCTGAACGGCATCGCCGACGCCTTGCGCGAGGGTTTCCGCGAACAGGGGCTGGCCGTGACGGCGTTGCAGCTGGGCTACCTGAATACCTACGATGGCTTGTCCGTGCCGCTGGCGGACGCTGCCGCGCGGGGCGAGGGCGAACTGATACCCGTGCATGACGTCGTCGCCGTCGTGCGTATGCTGCTGAGCCTGTCGAATGCCTCGTTCGTGCGCGAACTGGTGATGCCGGCGCTGCGCGACGAGCGCGTTTAGCAGTGTGGCTCGATACAGCGCCTTGGCTTCTCGCATGCTGGCGGGTGTGGCGAGCTGGGGCAGCGCTTGCTGCGTCAGCCTGCACAGGGCTTCCTGCGCCTGGGTACACGTGAATTCCACCTGCCGCGCCAGGGTGTGCATGTCGGGCGCCAGGCGCGCGTCGAGCAGATTTTGTGGATCGAAACCCAGCGCCTGGGCGCGTTCTTCGCCTTTGTTTAACAGCGTCGTCAGGGAACGCAGCATCTGTGCAAAGCAGGGGATGGTGATGGCGTAGACCGACATGGATTTTCTCAAGTAAAGGGGCGAGAGCAATGCCGGCATTATGCCCGGGCCAGCCGTGTTTCGGCGTGCCGCTTGAACATGCTACAGTCCGCCATTGCCGCCAGCCCAGTGCGGCGCTCCCTGGATCAAGATTGATGCCCACCTGGACTTCCCCGCCCCAACTCGTCGCTCTGGCTGCCTTTTATGCGCAGGTGCAAGCCCATCCTGAAACGATCACTGACGCTGCCTTCCTGGACACGGTGAAAAACGCCCACTGGCCCACCAATTGCTGGAGTTATGTGGAAGCGTCGTTCGCCATCATCGCACCCGCCTGTCTGCTGCGTCCGCATCTGACCGCCGAGCTGATCGCCATGCCCATCGACGCCATGATCGCTGGCGGCCTGGACGATGCGGAACAAGTCATCGCGATGGGCCTGGCCTGCGCCACGCGCGACGCGCCGTATGTGGCGGTGAGCGAAGAGGGTAGGCGCTGGCTGACGCAAGTGTGGCCGGGACTTGGCGAGATGGCTGGGGCGGTATTCCGGGCCAGGCTGCAAGCGGCGCTGGAAGAGGACTAAGCCTGCGCTTGACCTGCAAGACCGGTTTACGTTACGATATACGTAACTACTTACATATATCCGTTAAACATGTCCTCCACCCTGCAAACCTACGGCTCCCTGATGCTGGCCAGCCGCCTGCGCCGTCTTTCCGATCAACTGTATGCCGGTGTCGATACCAGCTATGTGGCGGCCGGCGTCGAGCTGACGTCGCGCTGTTTCCCTTTGTTATTGCTGCTGCGCGACAATGGCCCCACGTCGATCACGGTCCTGGCCGCGCAGATCGGGCAGACGCATCCGGTGGTGGTGCAGCTGGGACGCAAGTTGCTCGATGCGGGTATGGTGGTGGAAATGCCGGACGCCAAGGATGAACGCCGCCGCCTGCTGGCGCTGTCCGACGCGGGGCTAGCCTTGCTGCGTGACATGGCGCCCCTGTGGGACGACGTGCGCGCTGCCGTCGATACCGTGTTCGAGCAGGGCACGCCGCAACTGATGGCCAGCCTGGACCGGGCGGAAGCGCGCCTGCAGGCGCAAGGTTTCGGCGAGACGATCGCCGACTGCCGGCGCCAGCGCGAGCGGGCCGCCGTGGAGATCATCGATTACTCTGCTCACTATGCGGCCGACTTCAAGCGTTTGAATATCGCATGGCTGGAACGGTATTTCTATGTCGAGGCGCTCGACGACAAGGTACTGTCCGATCCGCAAAGCTCGATCCTTGACGCTGGCGGGCAGATTTTCCTCGCGCGCCTCGATGGCAAGATCGTAGGCACCTGCGCCCTGATCCGCGCTGGCGACGCCAGCATCGAGCTGTCGAAGATGGCCGTCACGCCCGAATGCCAGGGCCTGGGTATCGCGCGCCGGCTGATCGAACGGGCTTTCGACGCCTTCGAGGCCAGCGGCGCGCAACTGCTGTTCCTGGAGTCGAACAGCAAGCTGGCGCCCGCCATCCGCCTGTATGAAAGCAGCGGTTTTAGCCACGTGGTGCGGCCGGCCGGCGACGCCCATTACCAGCGCGCCGACGTCTATATGGAGTGGCAGGGCAGGTAGCACATTTGAACGCACCCATCGGCCGTCTCCCGCGTTACAATACGCGCACCCATAACGGAACCACGGTTCCACTATCGAGAGACGCCGACGCCGCATGCCTTCCTTTCCGATGCCCTTCCCGCAAATGATCGTTCCCCCCGAGCCCACCCAGGCGCGCAGCAAGCAGGCGTTCGAGCGCCTGCTGCAGGTCGGTGAACAGTTGCTCGCGGAAAACCGTTTCGATGAAATCGGCGTGGCCGACCTGGCCAGACTGGCGGAAACCTCGGTGGGCACGTTTTACCGTTTATTGGGCGACAAGGACACCCTGAGCCGTTTGTTGCTGCAGCGCTTTTTTTCCGATATGGTGGAAAAGGTCGAAACCCTGACGGAGCTGCGCCAGTGGGAAGGGCGCAGCCTGGAAGAGTTCATCCGCGCCATGGTGGCCATGTTCGTGGCCGTGAATGGCGGGCGCAGCGGCGTCTTGCGGGCTCTGATCACGCGCGCGTCGCAGGATGCACAATTTCGTGACAGGGTGCACCAGATCAATCATTTGATCTCGCAACGCACGGTGGCCGTGCTGGCCAGCAAGTCATCGAGCATCCGCCACCCGAATCCCACGCAAGCGATGATGGTGGTGCCGCCCGTGCTGCTGGGCATCCTCAACCAGCACACCCTGACGGGCTCGCTGTCCTTTTTGTCGGGCGCGGCACTGGAAGATGAACTGGTGCGTGTTGCTTTAAATTACCTGACTTGAACTATTTAGCGATTTAACTTGAAATCGGAATTCGGATTCCGTATTATGTTTTCCAACAGCGGGAAAACATATTCCTGCACCTGAACACAAAGCATGTTCAACAGCAAGGAGACAGAATGCGGCGTCACACGACATCCGATGTTCCATTGCATTACCTCGACCTGGGTCTTGGAACTGAGACGGGGCAGGGCGAACCCGCGCAGTCAGAGCCCGTTTTCCTGTTGCATGGCCTCGGTTCCTGCGCCGAAGACTGGCGCCCGCAAATCGATGCCCTCGGCAGCACCTTTCGTTTGATCGTGCCCGACCTGCGCGGCCACGGCCGCAGTCCCGCGCCCAACGGCGACTGGCAGATCGGCGACTTCGCCAACGACCTCTTCAACCTGATGGACCAGCTCGACGTGCCGCGTGCGCACATCGTGGGCTTTTCCCTGGGCGGCATGGTGGGCCTGGAAATGGCCAACCGCGCGCCGGGCAGGGTGGCCAGCTTGTGCCTGATCAATTCCCAACCGTTCCAGGGCAGTAAGCCGGCTTCCCTGCTGTTTGCCTACTGGCTGCGCCGCACCGTGATCGCCACGTTCGGCCTGAAAACCATGGGCAAGATCATCGGCAAGAAACTGTTTCCCGATGCTGCCCAGCACGCCCTCGTCGAGCGCTTCGCCACGCAGATGGCAGGCATGGACAAGCGCGCCTACCTGGCCGCGCTGGACGCCATTTTTCACTGGGATATCGATCCTCACTTCCAGGCCCTGGCCATGCCCGTTTTCATCATGGCGGCCGACCAAGATTACACGCCCGTCGCCAGCAAGCGGGTCTTTGCCGCACAGTTTCAGCAGTGCGAGTTCGAGGTCATTGCGAATTCGCGCCATGCCACGCCTCTGGACCAGGCGCAGCGTGTGAATACCTTGTTGCAGTCCTTCCTTACTATAAATTCAAAATAAACAGGCCACTCGCCGCACGGGCCGAGGGCCGGGAAACAGTCATCGCAGGGCAGGTGCTCGCATTGCGCGCGCGGGTACCGTTATGTCTTGCGATCCTGGCATCCGGCCGTCTTCCCTGGTGGCAGGCAAGCCTGACATTGGAGACGCTATGAAACTTGCTTTGAAATTGATGCCCGCCGCCCTCGCCGTTGCCGGCGCCTTTGCCACCCAGGCCCAGGCGCAGGAAACCATCCCGGCCACCGCCGCCAGCGCCCAGGAAGCCAGCGATGCGAAAGAACGCATGGAAACCGTGACGGTCTCAGCCCGCCGCCGCGAAGAACGCCTGCAGGACGTGCCGCTGGCCGTTACGGCGTTTTCCGCCAAGGCGCTGGAACGGGCGAATATCCAGAACCTGGCCGACTTGCAGGAGCGCGTGCCGAACCTGACCGTGTACGCGTCGCGCGGCACGAACACCACCTTGACGGCCTTCATTCGCGGCGTGGGCCAGGCCGACCCCGTCTGGGGCGTGGACCCGGGCGTGGGCATTTATTTCGACGACGTCTACATGGCTAGGCCGCAAGGCGCGCTGCTCGACGTGTTCGATGTGCAGCGCATCGAAGTGCTGCGCGGCCCGCAAGGCACGCTGTACGGCAAGAACACCATCGGCGGCGCCATCAAGTACATCTCGCGCCCCTTGGCGAAGGAAAACGGCGCGTCGGCGGAAGTGGGTATCGGCAACTACAACCAGCGCAACTTCAAGGCCGCCTTCAATGTGGCCAACGAGAGCGGCACTTGGCGCGCGCGCCTGGCGGCCGCCAAGCTGGACCGCGACGGTTTCGGCCGCAACACCTTCAATGGCGAACAGGTCAGCGACCAGGACAGCACGGCCGCGCGCCTGTCTGTCGGCTATTTTCCGCAAGACATCCCTTTGACCGTCGTGCTGAGCCTGGACGCCACGGACGACAAGTCCGGCGTGCGCGGCTTTCAGCGCATGGGCGTGAGCGCGTTCGACCCGCTCAAGCGGCCGGCCAGCACGGATGCGTACGACATCCAGAGTGGCATGCCGGGCCATAACTTCACGCACAACCGGGGCGGCTCGCTGGTGGCCAACTACACCTTGTCGAACGACTGGTCCGTCAAAGTGATCGGCGCCAAGCGGCGCAGCACGTCCGAGCAAACCATCGACTTCGACGGCTTGCCGCAACCGATTGCCGACGTGTTCGGCGACTCGCGCGACGAGCAGAAGAGCCTGGAATTGCAGGCGTCGTACAGCGGAGATTACGGCGCCGGCGTGATCGGCCTGTACCGCTTCGAAGGCACGGCCGGCGGCGGCATCTACAACAATTTCCTGGGACGCCAGTTCACGGCCGCCGTCAGCACGGTCGAGACGGACAGCACGGCGCTGTACACGGACTGGACCTGGCCGCTGGGCAAGGTGTGGAGCATCAATGCGGGCTTGCGCCACACGCGCGAGGAAAAGCGCGCCATCGTGCTTAACCGCGCTTTTGCCGACGTGGGTTTTACGCGGCCCATCCAGACGGCGGCCGATTTCGATAAATCACTCTCGGTCAGCAATACTTCGCCGAAATTGTCCGTGCGCTACGAAGCGTCGAAGACGACGAATTTCTACAGCAACCTGTCGCGCGGTTTCAAGTCGGGCGGCTACAACGTGCGCGCCAACAACCTGGTGGTGCCGGACTCCGCGCGGCCGTACAAGGATGAAAAACTTGACGCGCTGGAAGTGGGCATGAAATACGCGGCGCCGGACGATACGTTCGACGCCAACGTGGCCCTGTTCTACAACCGTTACAAGGATATCCAGCTGTCCGTGTTTACCAGCTATGTGCAGCCGGGCGGCGTGCCGGGCTTCTATGGCGACTTCACGAATGCGGGCAAGGCCACGGTGAAAGGCGCCGAGTTTGAATTTTCGTGGCGGCCCAATCGCCAGTGGGAAGTCAACGGTTTCCTCGCCTTGCTGAACGCCAGCTATGACGAGTTCATGAGCGGCGGCAAGAACATCGCGGATACGCAAAAGTTCAGCAACACGCCAGCCCGGCAAGTGGGTTTGAACCTGACGCGCACGGACCGCGACGTCTTCGGCGGCGCCTTGCGCAGCATGGTTGGCTATGGCTACCGCAGCAAGGTCTACCCGACCACGGACTTGAGCGAAACGCTGGCGCAGGGCGGCTACAGCATCTGGACGGCTGGCGTCGTGTGGGAAGCGCCGAAGAACTGGACCTTCAGCCTGCACGGCAGCAACCTGGGCAACAAACGCTATCGCACGGATGGCTACAACATTCCGGCCGTGTTCATTCTCGACGGTTTCTACGGTCCGCCGCGCCAGATCATCGCCAAGGCTGGCTACAAGTTCTAAAAGGTTGTTGAAGTGCCAGCCTGGTTAGCGCCAGGCTGGTTTGTTGTCGCTGTTTTCGTCCTTAATAACAATCAGGAGACTGGCATGGCACATCTGCATCACCAACTGCGTCACTTCGTATCCGCACTCATCGCCGCCTGCGGCTTGCTGGCCGCGTTGCCGGCTGCCGCCGGGCAGTGGGACTTCGGCCTGTACGCGAGCCTGTGGGGATCGCGCGAATACCAGGTCTGGCTACCGAGCAATTACAATCCGAACACGCCGCTGCCCGTGGTGCTGATGCTGCACGGCTGCGGTTCCGAGCCCAACAGCATGGCCGCCGTCAGCCGCTATAACCAGCTGGCCGACAGCGAAAACTTCATCGTCGTCTACCCGCGCCAGAACGTCACGGTCAACCCCATGCGCTGCTGGAATTTCATGTTGCCGCTGAACCAGGAGCGGGGCACGGGCGAGCCGGCCGTGTTGATGGGCATCTTGAACAAGGTCAAGAACCAATATGCGGTGCAGGACAGCCGCGTGTATGTGACGGGCATTTCGGCGGGTGGCGCCATGGCTTCCATCATGGCCGCCTGTTACTCGGACGTATTCGCCGCCGTGATGGTGCATTCGGGCGGCATGTACAAGGGCGCCACCGGCCTGGTCACGGCGGCCGATTCCCTCTTCAACGGCAGCTCGTTCGATCCGAAAGTAAGGGGCAAGGATGCATGGCGCTGCTCCGGCTCGCCGCGCCGCCTGATGCCGACGATGGTATTTCACGGCACGTCCGACATCGTCGTCAATCCCGTCAACGGCGAGCAAACCATCGAACAATTCCTGCAGACCAGCGACTATGGCGACGATGGCCTCGACAATGACAGCGTGCGCTACCGTGCCGACAGCATCGTGCGCCAGACGGTGCCGTACGGCCGCAGCTACTCCATCGACACCTATCTGCGCAACGGCGCCATCATCGCGCAAAAATACACGGTCGAGGGCATGAACCACGCGTGGAGCGGCGGCCCTTCCGGCTGGCCCTTCAGCGATGAACTGGGCCCGGACGCCACCATGATCAGCTGGAATTTCTTCAAGAATTACCAGCGCTGATGGCGTGAGGAACTTGCAGCTTGGACCATGGGGCGCAGCGATGGCGCCCCATTTTTATACTGGAACATGCGCCATGCCCCGTCGCGCCCATGGACGTCAACTTGCACACGTCCTGACGCGCGCGTCCGCCTGTATTCCCTGCTAACTATATAATCTGCGCTTGGGCGATACCCGCCCCTGAACGTCGATTGAAGGAATGCCATGCCAGGATACATGCCAGCTTATTTCGTGCGCCCCTTGGCGCTGTGTGTCGTGTCGGCCGTGTGCCTCTCTGCCGGTGCCGCCGAGGCGGTGGCGGTCGATGCGCAGCAGCGCGCGTCCTTGCTGGAGTTTTATGCGCAGCAATATCCGGGTGAGCCCGCTGCACGCACCGTGTTCGAGAGCGTGCCCGTGGTGGGCGGACGCGGCAGCGAAGTGGTGGGCAGCGTGGAAACGTCGCCGTATCGCGGCCATGGCGCGCTGTGCCGGACGCAGCGCACCAAGTTCGTGCTGCACGGCGAGGGCAAGCAGGCGCGCTGGCAGGAGGCGGGGATGGAGTATTACGCCTGGCTCGACCGTGGCACCTGCCGGCCTGTGGCTGAACCCGTGCGCATGCTGCAGCGTGTCCCTGATGGGGAACTGGAAGGCGTGTTGCTTTATCAAAAGTCGCTGCTGGAACGGGCGCGCTTGCTGATGGCTGGCAATACGGCCTGCGCCTCGTTGCGGGCGCTGAAGTTTGCGCTGGCGGCCGTCGATGTGGGCGCGGCCGCACCGCGTGCGGAAGAGCGTTATGCGCTCGTGTTCAAGAGCGACCGCGACAGCTACGCCCGCGTCTGGCTGCGCAAGAGCGGTGCCCAGTATGACGCATGGAATGTGACTTGCCCGCCAGTGCTGTAAGCTGCGCACCCTCGATTTATTTTTTGACTGTTGCAACCATGAACGAAAATTCCACTTCCGCCCGCAGCTGGGGCACCATCGTCACGCATAGCGACGAGATGGCCATCATCTACCGCTATGTCGATACTTTCCATGACGAATGGGACCTGTCGTCGCAGCCGGACCGCATCATCATTGCCTGGCGTTATGAGGACGAAACGGGCATGCCCGCGCCGAACGAGCGCGAGCACATGGAGGAACTGGAAGCGGCGCTGGCGCCCGTGGTGGAAGAAGACGGCTTCGCCACCTTGGCGCTGGTGTCCACGGGCGAAAACTTGCGTGAATGGATTTATTACACGCAGTCGGGCGAAGAGTTTTTCAATCGTCTGAACACGGCGCTGGCGCCGCGTCCAAAGTTCCCGATCGAAATCCGCAGCGCGGCCGACCCCGCCTGGTCCACGTATGCGGGTTTCATGGCAGCACTGCCGAAGTAATTACACCAGCGCGGCCGTCACGATGCGCGTGGCGGCCGTGATGATGTCCTGATTCGTGTCCGCTTTTTTCTGTTCGCGCGTGTAGTACACGGCAATAATCAGCGGCGCGCCGCTGGCCGGGTAGGCCACGCCAATGTCGTTGACGCTGCCATACGCGCCCGAGCCGGTTTTATCGGCCACTTGCCAGCCGGCAGGCACGCCGGCGCGGATGCGCTTGTCGCCCGTCGTGTTGCCGCGCATCCAGGCGTCCAGTTGCTGGCGCTGCGGTGCCGGCAAGCTATTTCCCAACAACAATTGCTGCAAGCTGTGCGCCATCGACGCGGGGCTGGCCGTGTCGCGCACTTCGCCAGGGATAGCGCTATTCAATTCCGTTTCCCAGCGTTCCAGCTGGAACACCGTATTGCCGATGCTGCGAGCAAACGCCGTCACGGCTTGCGGCCCGCCTAATAATGTCATCAAGAAATTGGCCGCGCTATTGTCGCTGTACTGCAAGGTGGCGGCGCACAGGTCGGCCACGTTCATGCCGTCGGCCAGGTGCTTTTCCGTGATGGGCGAATAGGTGACCAGTTCTTTTTTCTCGTAACGCACATGCTGGTCCAGCAAGCCCGGCTGGCTGACGCTGCGGGCCAGCACGGCACCCGCCAGCATGGCCTTGAAAGTGCTGGCCAGGGGAAAGCGTTCGTCGGCGCGATAAGCAATGCGCAGCTCGCTGCCCTGGCGCCAGGCGGCAACGCCAAGGCGTCCGCCTGCGGCTTGTTCCAGCGCGGCCAGCTGCGTCTGGGCGGTGGCGATGCTGGTGGCGGGCGCGGCAAACAGCAGCGGTGCCGGGCACAGCAGGGTAGCGCCGCCGGCCAGCAGGAGGTTACGGCGGGCGTGGTTCAGGGATTCAGTCATGGTCTGTCAGTGTTTTTGGAGTGGAAAGGGTGGCCAGCAGTTCGCCGATGGCGAGCAGGTTGGCCGGTTTGGTCAGATGGTGGTCGAAGCCGGCCGCGCTCGATTGGCTACGGTCGTTTTCTGCGCCCCAGCCCGTCAATGCAACGAGCACGACGTTGGTGCCGGCCGGTATCCGGCGCAGCGCGCGCGCCACTTCGTAGCCGTTCATGCCGGGCAGGCCGATGTCGAGGAAGATGACGTCCGGTAAAAACTGCGGCGCCACGGCCAGGGCTTGCGCGCCATCATGGGCCACTTGCGTGGCATGGCCCATCATGTCGAGCACGGCGGCGAGGGTAACGGCCGCGTCGACATTGTCGTCGACCACCAGCACGCGGAATTGCGGGCCGCTGGCGGTAATGGCGGACGCGGCGGACGCGGCGGGTGATGCGGGTGTTGCTGGCGCCGCCGCCAGCAGCGGCAAGCGTACGCTGAAGGTACTGCCCAGGCCGGCGCCGGGACTGGCCACCGCGGCGCTGCCGCCATGCAACTCGGCCAGGCGACGCACGAGCGACAGGCCGATGCCCAGGCCGCCCTGAGCCCTGCCCATGTTCTGGCCCACTTGCGTGAACATGTCAAACACGGTCGTGATCGATTCAGCGGGTATGCCCACGCCGCTGTCCTGGACTTCGATCAATGCCTCGTGGCCATCGCGTAATGCGCGCAAGCTGATGTGGCCGCCGGCCGGCGTGTACTTGGCGGCATTGTTGAGCAAATTGCCCAGCACTTGCGCCAGGCGCGTGGGGTCGGCCTCGAGCGGCAGCGCCTGTTCGTCGAGTTCGACACGCAACTGGTGACGGCCCGCTTCGATCAGCGGCATGCTCGTCTCCACGGCGCAAGCGATGATGGCTTTCAAGTCTGTGCGTTCGAGTTTGAGTTCGATCTGGCCCCGCGTGATGCGGGCCACGTCGAGTAAATCATTGACCAGATGCACCATCTGATTGACTTGCCGCTCCATCACGTCGCGCACGCGCGCCACGGTGGCGGGCTTGTCGGCGGCCAGGCGCATGATCTGCAAGCCGTTGCGGATGGGGGCGAGCGGGTTGCGCAGTTCGTGCGCCAGGGTAGCGAGGAATTCCGTCTTGCGCCGGTCCATTTCGGACAGGTTGTCGGCCAGCTGGCGCAATTGCTGCTCCGAGCGCTTGCGCTCGCTGATGTCGCTGAACAATACCGTCAGCAGGCGGCTGCCGGGGCCGCCCAGGCGCGCGGCGAAGACCTCGAACCAGCGCTCCATGGCCACGGCTTCGTTTTCATAGCGCACGGGTTCGCCCGTCTTGACGACCTGGTCGTACAGGTCGAACCAGTGCTGGTCGTGGTCGGGCACGAAGCTGCGGATGGTCTTGCCGATGGCGTTTTCCAGTCCCGATTGCTTGACGAAAGAGGGATTGCCTTCGAGGTAGCGGAAATCCACGGGGCGGCCCTGTTCGTCGTACAGCATTTCGATCACGCAAAAGGCCTGGTCCATCAGCTCGATCAGGGTGCGGTAGCGTTCCTCGCTGCGGCGCAGCGCATCTTCCACCTGCTTCTGGCGCGTGATGTCGAGCAGGACGCCGGGCAATTGCAGGGGCGTGCCATCGGGCGCGTATTCCGCGCGGCCCCGCGCGATGACCGAGCGGTACTGGCCATCGCCGGCGCCGACGCGGTAGCTGGCCTCGAACGGCGTGTGCGCCTGCAGCGCCTCGGTAATCTGCGCGCTGACTTGCTCGCGGTCATCGGGATGGATGATGTCCAGGTAGCGCGCCAGCGGCGCCGCCGTGGCCGCGTCGGCATTGACGGGGAACAAACGCGCCATATTGCTGTCAGCTGTGACGCGGTCGGCAACGATGTCCCAGTTCCAGGTGGCCACTTCGCCGGCCGCCAGGGTCAGGCGCAGGGTTTCCTCGTTTTGCTTGCTGGCCGTCAGGTCGAGCGAGATGCCGGACAGGGCGATCACATTGCCTGCGCCATCGCTGGCGCAGGTGCCGCGCATGTGCGCCCAGTGCAGCGAGCCATCGGGCCAGCGCACGCGGATGTCGATTTCGAAATCGCCGGCGCTGGCGATGGCCGCGTGCACTACCGCTTGCCAGTGCTGCAGGTCGCCGTCGAGCATGGCGCCCGTCAGCTGCGCGTAATCGATGTGGTTGTCAGGGGGCAGGCCCAGATTGGCCTTGAAGGCATCGGAGCCGGCCATGCTGCCGCTGCCTAGGTCGATTTCCCACGTGCCCATGCGGCCACCTTGCATGGCCAGGCGCAGCCGCTGTTCCGTCTGCCGTTGCTGCGTCACGTCGCAATGCGAACCGAGCCATTCAACGATGCTGCCGTCGGGCGCCAATACCGGCAGCATGCGCACGAGCATGTTGCGGTAGGCGCCGCTGACGTGGCGCAGCCGGTATTCCGCTTCGAACACGCTGGTCAGGTGCGACGGCACGACGTAAGGCAAGTTGCGGTCGTCAGGATGCAGGGCATTGACCCAGCCGCGGCCCAGCAGTTCGGCTTCGGTCTGGCCCGTGAAGGCGCGCCAGGTGGGCTGGTCGGCATCGAACTGGCCGAAGGTTTTTGTGCTCCAGACGATGTCGCAATGGGCGCTTAGCAGTAAATGCGCCGCCTGGGCGGCGACGGTGGAGGACGGGACGGCATTGCTGGGCAGGCTGGGTTCTGGCATGGCGGCGATCAACGATGGTGCAGGGGGCCGCCGCCGCACTGGAATGGGGCGGCATGGCAGCGCAAGTCTGGCGATATTACAACTATTTTTACCGTCGGGGCTGTCTTGCAGGATGCCAATTCCGCTTTTGTCTGGCCTGGCGAAAAAGGCATGCCATACGGAAAGTCATCAGGGCAAATTGCAAGGCAAGGGCGTTATTGTGGCTGAATAACCACTAGTGGGCCCTTTATGTTGATGAATGAATATTTTACATAACAATATTCTTGCAGCGCATAAGGCGCTTGAATTAAATTGGCGCCTTACTCAAAAGTTGGTGTTCATCAGACATCCCGGAGATGCGGCCGCTACCGCTGTCAGCCAGCACGACAGCCAGGGCAGAGCCAGTGACGCCAGGAGCGGAGAGACATCCGCTCGCGCTGCTGCACCGTGATGGTGCACACGATCATCCAGCGCCGTACATAAGCCGGAGACAGGTTTCGCAATTCTTTTTTTAAACTTCTGGGAAACAACATGATCAAGATGTCCAAGATGCACAAGCGGTTGTGCGCCAAAAGCGCCGCCATGCTGGCACTGTCCGCAGCCCTGCCTATCGGTTCGGCTTATGCAGATGAAGTCGCTGCTGAGACGGCGCCTGCCGCCAGCCAGCTGGAAACCGTGACCGTGACGGCGCAGCGCCGCAAGGAAAATATCCGCGACGTGCCCGTCTCTGTTTCGCTGCTGCGCGACGAGAAGCTCGACGTGCTGGTCTCCGGTGGTCAAGACATCCGCGTGCTGGCTGGCAAAGTGCCGAGCCTGAACGTGGAATCGTCGAACGGCCGCACCTTCCCCCGCTTCTACATCCGCGGCTACGGCAACACCGATTTCAACATCTTTGCATCGCAACCTGTTTCCCTGATTTACGACGATGTCGTGCAAGAAAATCCTATCCTCAAGGGCTATCCGATTTTCGACGTGGCTGGCGTGGAAGTGCTGCGCGGCCCGCAAGGTACCTTGTTCGGCCGCAATACGCCTGCCGGCGTGGTCAAGTTCGAATCCGTCAAGCCGAACCTGGACAAGATTGAAGGCTATTACAACGTTTCCGCCGCCACGCACAACACGACCAACTTCGACGGCGCCGTCAACGTGCCGCTGAGCAAAGAATGGGCGCTGCGCTTCTCGACCCTGCGCCAGCACCGCGACGATTACGTCGACAACACGTTTACGGGCCAGAAAAACGCGCTGGACGGCTACGACGAACACGCCGAACGCGTGCAACTGCTGTACGCACCGAACACCATGTTCAACGCCCTGTTCAATGTGCACCAGCGCAGCACCACGGGCAGCGCGCGCATCTTCTACGCCAACATGATCAAGCAGGGCACGAACGATATCGTCGATGGTTTCGACCCGAACAAGTCGTTCACGAATGCACCGAATTTCCAGCGCCTGCGCACCAACGGCGCCAGCACCCGCCTGAGCTGGGACCTGGACGGTATTAAACTGTACTCGGTCACCGGCTTTGAACAGGTCGGCAATTACGTGTCGCATGGCGACATCGATGGCGGCACGCCGAACGGATTTGGTCCGACCAGCCCCAACTTTATTCCTTTCCAGGTTGAGACGGCTGGCGGCATCACCAGTGTGAAGCAATACTCGCAAGAATTCCGCGCCGAATCGAAAAATGCCGGTCCGCTCAACTGGCAGGCTGGCGTGTACTACTTCAATGAAGATGCCAATGGTTTCACCGACAACTTCGATACCAACACGCATGTGCTGACCACGCACCTGGCAAGCCGCCAGAAGAACTCGGCCTGGGCAACGTTTGGTTCCGTCAACTACGCCGTCAACGATGACTTCATGCTGCGCGCCGGCTTGCGCTACACCAAGGACAAGAAGGATTTCAACACGGTGGAAGCGACCAACATCGTGCAGGTCAGCCCGACCAGCGCCGATGTCAGCAAAGCCAAGGTCAACTGGGACTTGAGCGGCACCTATAAATACAACAAGGACGTGAACTTCTACGGCCGCGTCGCCACCGGTTTCCGCGCGCCAAGTATCGCTCCGGCCAGCACCAGCGTGCCTGTCACCGTGGCCGATGCCGAAACGATCACCTCGTTCGAAGCCGGCATCAAGGCCGACCTGTTCGAGCGCCGCGCCCGCGTGGCCTTCAGCCTGTACAACTATCAGGTGAAGAACCAGCAGTTGACAGTCGTTGGCGGCACCTCGAACGTGACGCGTTTGATCAATGCAGCCAAGACGAACGGCCGCGGCGCGGAACTGGAACTGGAAGGTTTTGTTACGCCGAGCCTGAAGATGTCCCTGGGCGGCAGCTACAACTTCACGGAAATCAAGGATCCAAGCCTGTCGATCGCTACCTGCGCCCAAACGCGTTGCACCGTGACCGATTCGCTGACCACTGGCAACCGTGCCATCATCGACGGCAATCCATTGCCGCAAGCGCCGAAGTGGACGATCACTGCCACGGGCCGTTATTCGATCCCGATGGAAAACGGCGAATTCTTCGTCTTCACGGACTGGGCTTACCGCAGCAAGATCAACTTCTTCCTGTATGAAGCAACCGAGTTCACCGGCAAGGCAATGGTCGAAGGCGGCTTGCGCATGGGCTACACTTGGGATGCCGGCAAGTATGAAATGGCCGTTTTTGGCCGCAACATCACCGATACCCAGCGCATCACGGGCGCCATCGACTTCAACAACCGTACGGGCTTCATCAATGAGCCACGTCAGTTTGGCGTGCAGTTCAAGGGCAACTTCTAATTGCCTGACACCAGGCGCCGGCCCTAGCGGCTGGCGCCTGCGCTCCAACCCGCCCGGTTCGCGCCGCGGCGGGTTTTTTTATGTGCGCTTGGGAAGGCGCGCCAGCCGTTGCGCCCAGGCGGGAATGGCTTGCCGCCAAAAATCTTCCACGTTGTCGGCACGCACATCAAGGCCGAGGAAGCGGGCGGCCGGCAGCAGTGCCGACGTTAGCAGTTCGGCTTGTGTTCCTGTATCGAAGGCGAGGGCGCCCGTCTGCTTGGACAGCTTTTCGCCGCTGTCGTTCGTGACGACAGGCACGTGCAGGAAGCCGGGATGCGGCAAGCCCAGCACATCTTGCAGATACAGCTGGCGCGGTGTGGAGTCGAGCAAGTCCGCCCCGCGCACTACCTGCGTGATACCCTGCGCGCCATCGTCGACCACCACGGCCAGCTGATACGCCCAGTAGCCATCGCCGCGCAGCACGATGAAATCGCCCACCTCGCTGGCCAGGTCCTGCTGCTGCGGACCCGCCCAGCGGTCGGCAAAAGCGTATATCGCATCCGCCCCCTGCGGCACCCGCAGCCGCAAGGCCCGCGCCGCCTTGCCCGGCGCCAAACCGTGACGGCACGTGCCCGGATACACGGCGGCCCCATTTTTCGGCGTTCCCGCCTGCAAGTTCGAATCTTGGATCTCCTTGCGCGAACAGCCGCACGCATATACGAGCCCATCGTCCTGCAACTGCTTCAGCGCCGCCTCGTACAGCGGCAACCGCCGGCTCTGCCACGTCGCCTCGCCATCCCAATGCATGCCGCAGCGCTGCAGGCTGGCCAGGATGCCGGCGTCGGCACCTTCGACATTGCGGTCATAGTCCAGGTCCTCGATACGCAACAGCCACGTGCCCCGATGCGCCTTCGCATCAAGATAACTGGCCATGGCGGCAACGAGCGAGCCCATGTGCAAGGGACCGGAGGGCGAGGGGGCGAAGCGGCCTATGTAGGGGGAGGAGGAGAGAAGACTGTTCATGCGTGCTGGCAAAGCGGCGACGGCGCTTGTTAACCGGAGTGGAGCAAGCGTCAAGTATCGTGGAGGGAATCAGACGTGTCAAATGCGGAAAGCGCACGGGCGTGTGCAATCAGCTCCGTTTGCCTTTGTCATACTGTAGTGGCTGTCCACGAACGTAGTCTCTCCAGCACAAAGTTTCCATGCCGGTATTCGCTACGTTCGTGGGTATTGATTGCTGCAATTAGAAATGGTACTCCGCACGTATCATCGGCGTCCTTGCCGTCTGGCCCACGTTGCCCGTGGTGGCGGGCGAGTTGCCGAACTTGTTCTTCCAGTACTGGTATTCCAGGCCCACGCGGAAAGTATTCTTGGCGCTGCCCAGGGCCGCGCCCACGTCGAACATCACTTGCATGTCGATGTTCGTTTCCACCGCCGTATCACGGCCGACTTCATCCTTGCCTTTCGAATCGATGAGGTTAAAGAAGCCTTCGAACGAGAACAGCGGCGACAGGGGGATGGCCCAGGCGCCCGTCAGCATGGCGTGCGTTTTATACGTGTAGCGGCCCGTCACTTGCGAGATGGGCGGGAAGGCGCCGCTGGGGGCGTTGCTTTCGCGTAGCAACAGCAGGCTGGTGTTGAAGAAGCCGGGCACGTCCCACATCAAGGTGGGGCCGGCTACCAGCATGCGCTTGCGCGAGTTGTAGCCGACGTCGTTCTTGGTGTTGACGTCGAAGCCCAGGGTGACGCCGACACCGCGCACGGGGCCGAACTTGATGTCGCTGCCGCGCACCTTGCCGATGTCGATGGTGTTGCGGTACACGAGATACGCTTCCTGCGCGCCGGATGTTTTACCGAGCGCGCCAGGGTCCTTGCTGTCGGACATGAGGAAATCGAGGTTGACGAAATTGCTGCCGTATTTGTAGCCGCTGGCGTGCGTGATGGCGAAGATGTTTTTCTTGATGTCGTCCGGATTGAACGGCTCGCGGTAGTCGTTGCCGGCGCGCCAGCTCAGCGCGGTATCGCTCCATTCGGCAGCCTGGGCGGTTGCGCCCACGCCGAGAGTGGTAGTGAGGCAGAGCAACAGACACGGTAGGGTTTTTGGCACTTTCGGCTCCTGATGGTGTGAGAAAACGGGAACGGGGGATAGCAGGGTGCGTAGTGCGCACGAAGCGCTGCGATGAGGAAAATTGCGCACCGTTCAATCCATGATGCGAGAAGCGCCGCGCTGGGCGATATGTCTTATCTGCATACTTACTATCAGTTCCTGCATATAATCATCGCACCTTCCCGCCCTTGCGGGGCAAGGCAGCCGCTGCAAAGCTGATAATTTTTTTCAAAATTGTATACAGGTGTTGTTTTTTTGCGGAAATAGAAATGCGCGCCGCCGCGCTCGCCCCCCAAGCGCCACGGATGCCGATACGATAGAGACAGAGTGTTGATTTTTTCCACCGATCGACATCCCGCATACCACGCAGCGAGGCACGAAAAAAACAATGACGGCACGCCTGGAACTCCTCGATATCAGCAAGCGCTATCCGGCCGTGGTGGCCAATGACGGCATCCATTTGACCGTCGCGCCCGGACAGATCCATGCCGTGCTCGGCGAAAACGGCGCCGGCAAATCGACCCTGATGAAAATCATCTACGGCGCCGTGCAGCCCGATGGCGGCCGCATCCTGTGGAATGGCCGCGAAGTTGAGATCGCCAACCCGTCGGCCGCACGGGCGCTCGGCATCGCAATGGTGTTCCAGCACTTTTCCCTGTTCGACACCTTGACGGTGACGGAAAACATCGCCCTCGGTTTGCCTGCCGGCACCAACATGGCGGAATTGGCGCAGCGCATCGAAGCGACGGCGCGCCAGTACGGCCTGGACCTGGAGCCGCAGCGCCATGTCCACACCTTGTCCGTGGGCGAATGCCAGCGCGTGGAAATCGTGCGCGCCTTGCTGGCCAAGCCGCAACTGTTGATCCTCGACGAGCCGACCTCCGTGCTGACGCCGGGTGCCGTGGAAAAACTGTTTACCACTTTGCGCCAGCTGGCGGCCGAAGGCTGCAGCATCTTGTACATCAGCCACAAGCTCGACGAGATCCGCGCCCTGTGCCATACGTGCACGGTGGTGCGCGCTGGCAAGAACGCAGGGGTATGCGACCCGTCGCAAGAGTCGGCGGCCAGCCTGTCGCGCATGATGATCGGCGCCGAGCCGCCGGCCGTCACGCGCGTGGCGCGCACGCCCGGTGCGCCCATGCTGAGCGTCAAAGGGCTGGATCTGCCGAAGAGTCACCCGTTCGCCACGCAATTAATCGATATCCATTTCGACGTGCGCGCGGGCGAGATCGTCGGCATCGCGGGTGTGTCCGGCAATGGCCAGCAGGAATTGCTGGCCGCCCTGTCGGGCGAGGACATGCGCGCGTCCGCCGACAGCATCGTGCTGAATGGCACGCCGGCCGGACGCTTGCCGCCGGGACGCCGGCGGGCCCTGGGCTTCGGCTTCGTGCCCGAGGAAAGGCTGGGACGCGGTGCCGTGCCCGACATGGCGCTGGCCGACAACGTGCTGCTGAGCTTGCAGACACCGGCCACCATCCGCCACGGCTTCGTGCGCCACAAGGTTATCGCGCAGCGGGCGGCCGCCATTATCGCCCGTTTCCAGGTGAAGGCAGGCGGGCCGCAGGCGCTGGCGCGCAGCCTGTCGGGCGGCAACTTGCAGAAATACATAGTCGGACGCGAAGTCATGCGCGAACCCACGGTGCTGGTCGTGGCACAGCCGACCTGGGGCGTGGACGTGGGCGCGGCCGCGCAAATCCGCGCCGAATTGCTGGCGCTGCGCGACGCTGGTTGCGCGCTGCTGGTCGTATCGGAGGAGCTCGATGAATTGTTCGACATCAGCGACCGCTTGCTGGTGATGGCAAAAGGAAAAATTTCACCGTCGCTCGACGTGGCCGAGGCCAGCGTGGCCCAGGTGGGGCAATGGATGAGCGGGCTGTGGCCGCAGGAGGCAGCCCATGGCTAAATTTGCCTTGCGCCTGGAAGCCCGGCCGGCGCCATCGCGGCTGATGTCGTGGCTGTCACCGGTGCTGGCCGTCTTGCTCACCGTGCTGTGTGGCGCGCTGCTGTTTATTGCGCTGGGACACGATCCGCTGGCGGGACTGGCCGTCTTCTTTGTCGAACCCTTGCGCGACGCGCACGGCTGGTCCGAGCTGGGTCTCAAGGTGGCGCCTTTGCTCTTGATCGCCGTCGGCCTGGCCATCTGCTTTCGCGCCAACATCTACAACATCGGCGCGGAAGGCCAGCTGACCCTGGGCGCCATCTGCGGCGGCGCGGCCGCGCTGTACCTCGACGATGGCGTCGGCGGCGCGGCCATCATCGGCGTGTCTCTGGTGGCCGGCATGGCGGGCGGCATGGTGTGGGCGGGCCTGGTGGCGTGGCTGCGCGACCGCTACAACGCCAGCGAAATCCTCGTTTCGCTGATGCTGGTCTACATCGCGCAATTGCTGCTCAGCTATCTTGTGTATGGCGTGCTGCGCGACCCGGAAGGCTTCAATTTTCCGCAGTCGAAACTGCTGTCGGACGGCTTGCTGTTGCCGATGGTCATCAGCGACACGCGCTTGCATGTGGGTATCGTCTTCGCCTTGCTGGCCTCGCTGGGCGGCTGGCTGTACCTGTCCAGAAGCATCGCCGGCTTCCGCCTGCGCGTGGGCGGCATGGCGCCCGCCGCCGCGCGCTATGCGGGTTTTTCCTCGCGCAAGACCTTGTGGTCGTCCTTGCTGATCTGCGGCGCCCTGTCGGGCCTGGCGGGCGCCTGCGAAGTGCTGGGACCGATGGGGCAGTTGACGCCCACCGTCTCGCCCGGCTACGGCTTTGCCGCCATCATCGTCGCCTTCGTCGGGCGCTTGCATCCGGTGGGCGTGATTTTTTCCAGCTTCGTCATGGCCCTGTTTTATATCGGCGGCGAACTGGCGCAGTCGCGCCTTGGTCTGCCCAGCGCCATCACGGGCGTGTTCCAGGGCATCTTGCTGTTCGCCTTGCTCGCTTGCGACGTGCTGATCCAATACAAATTGCGCTGGAGAAAACATGGATAACCTGCTGCTGACCATCGCGCCGCTGGTCGCCGCCAGCATCAATGCGGGCACGCCGCTGATGCTGGCCGCGCTCGGTTTATTGGTGAATGAAAAGGCGGGCGTGGTGAACCTGGGCGCGGAAGGCATGATGCTGGTCTCGGCCATCACGGGCTTTGCCGTGGCAGTCAATACGGGCAGCCCCACCCTGGGCTTCCTGGCAGGGGCGGGCGCCAGCATGGTGCTGTCCGGCTTCTTTGCCTGGCTGACCGTGTGGCTGGGCACGAACCAGTATGCGACGGGGCTGGCTTTGTCGCTGTTCGGCGCGGGCGCGTCCACGTATATCGGCTTGAAGTACGTGGGCAACAGCTTGCAGAACGGCCGCTTCGGCATCCCTGTATTGGAAGATATTCCCGTGCTGGGGCCGGCCCTGTTCCGCCAGCATCCGATGGTGTATCTGTCGCTGCTGCTGTGCCTGGCCATCGCCTGGTTTTTGTACCGCACGCGGGCAGGATTGGTGCTGCGCGCCGTGGGCGAGTCGCCCGTGTCCGCGCATGCGCTCGGCTATCCCGTGCGCCGCATCCGCCTGGCGGCCGTGCTGTTCGGCGGCGCCTGCTGCGGTCTGGCCGGCGCCTTCCTGTCGCTCGTCTACACGCCGCTGTGGGTCGAAGGCATGGTGGCGGGGCGGGGCTGGATCGCGCTGGCGCTGACCACGTTTGCCACCTGGCGCCCGGCGCGCGTGGTGGGCGGCGCCTATCTGTTCGGCGGCATCACGATTCTGACGTTCCACGCGCAGGCGCTGGGTGTACCGATCGCGTCGCAACTGCTGTCGATGCTGCCCTACGTGGCGGCCATCGTCGTGCTCGTGCTCATTTCCAGCAATGCCAATTACATCAAGCTCAACATGCCCGCTTCGCTGGGGAAAAATTTCAATCCCGGAAATTAATCACTGACCACAAGGAAAACCATGTCCAAGAAACTGTTGTGCGCCGCCGTTTGCGGTGCTGCGCTGATGTCTTCCATGCCCGCCATGGCCGCCGCGCCCGCTGCCGCTCCGCTGAATGTCGGCTTCGTGTATATCAGCCCCATCGGCGACGCGGGCTGGACCACCCAGCATGATCTGGCTCGCAAGGAAATGGAAAAGACGCTGGGCAGCAAGATCACCACCAAGTATGTGGAAAACGTGCCGGAGAGCGCCGATGCGGAACGGGTGATCCGCGACCTGGCGCAGACGGGGAGCAAGCTGGTCATTACGACCTCGTTCGGCTACATGAATCCCACCTTGAAAGTGGCGAAACAATTTCCTAATGTGAAGTTCATTCATTTGACGGGCTACAAGACGGCCGTCAACGTGGCCAACACGAATGCCCGCTTCTACGAGGGCCGCTACCTGGCCGGCGTGTTGGCGGGCAAGATGAGCAAGACCCACGTGGCCGGTTATGTGGCGGCATTCCCCATCCCGGAAGTGTTGCAGGGAGTTAACGCTTTTACGCGCGGCATGCGCAGTGTCGACCCGAAGGCGGAAGTGAAAGTGGTGTGGGTCAATAGCTGGTTCGACCCGGGCAAGGAGCGCGATGCGGCCATCACCCTGATCGGCCAGGGCGCCGACGTGGTCACCCATCACACGGACTCGACCGCCGTGGTGCAGGCGGCCGAAGAGAAGGGCAAGTATGCGATCGCCTACCACTCGGACATGAAAAAATACGGACCGAAAGCGCAACTGGCCGCCGTCACCCACCATTGGGGCGATTACTATACGAAGCAGGCGCAAGCCGTGCTCGACGGTACGTGGAAGTCCAGCAGCACCTGGGGCGGCATCAAGGATGGCATGGTCAAGCTGGAAGGCATCAATGCCGCCGTGCCAGCCGACGTGAAACAGTTTGTATTGGCGCGTGAGAAAGAGTTGGTAGCTGGCAAGCTCAATCCGTTCAGCGCGCCGATCAAGGATAACGATGGCAAGGTGCGCCTGGACAAAGGCGTGCTGGACGATGCGGCGCTGACGAAGATGGATTATTTTGTCGAAGGCGTGGCCGGGAAAGTTTCCGGAAAGTAATAGGTTTGAGTATAAACTTGCTGTAATATTGCCGGAAACGGGAGCCGGGCCGGGGAGCGCATTCCCGGCCCGTCCAACACAGCAGCGCCTGAACAGGCCCGTACCGGAGATTGACCCATGGACAGACTGGAAGTATTCAAGATTATCGCGTTGCAAGCGAGCAAGGGTGAGCTGACGTTCCCCGCCAACGTCAAGGCCACCTTGAAGCTGCAGGAAGCGCTGGACGACCCCGATTGCCATATCGAAGCGGCCGCCCGCATGGTCATGGCCGAGCCGCTGCTGTCGGCCCGGGTCGTGGCATTGGCCAATTCGGCCGCCTACAACCGTTCCGGCAATGAAATCGCCAATGTGCGCGCGGCCGTCTCGCGCCTGGGCTTTGCCACCTTGAAATCGATGGTGGCGTCCGTCATCGTGCGCCAGCTGGGCAGCCAGATCACGGACCCGCAATTGCGCGCCAAGGCGGCCCGGCTGTGGGAACACACGGCCCATGTGGCCGCGCTGAGCCAGGTGATCGCCAAGAAAGTTACGCACGTGGACGTGGAAACGGCCATGTTTGCCGCCATCGTGCACGAAGTGGGCGGCTTTTATCTGCTGTCGCGCGCCGAGGAATATCCGGGTTTGCTGGACGACAATACCGAAGACTGGATCGAATACGGCGAAAAACTGATCGGCCGCGGCGTGCTGCGCCAGCTGCAAGTGCCGGACCTGGTCTTGCAAGCCGTGGAAGGCATGTGGCACGGCGGCAGCACGTTCCCGCCCCGCACCTTGGGCGCGACCCTGGTGCTGGCCAACGATCTGTCGCCCGTCGGCTCGCCTTTGCATCCGCCGGAAAGCGCCGCGCGGCGCCAGGCGGCGGCCAAGATCGATTTCGGCATCGGCGGCAGCACCTTGCACACCATCCTCGAGGAATCGGCGGAAGAGATCGAATCGCTGGCGGCGGCCCTGCTGGTCTGAGCGTTCTTCCTGGATCATCCCCGCCCTTGCCGCGGGGATTTTTTTCGTCCGCATTTTGATGCGCCTTTCCCCATGGCATACAATCGCCGGCTCGGCTATCCGCCGTTCCGCTTTCCTCCTCTTACCCAAAGGATTTTATGCAGAAGCTGTTTTCTTCCCTGACCTTGACCGCGCTGGCGTTTTCCGCCCACGCCGCGACCGGTTTGCCCGTGGTGCAGGAAGCGCCCTTGCGCGCCCATCTGGCTTTCCTGTCCAACGATTTACTGGAAGGCCGCGGCACGGGCCAGCGCGGCGCCGACCTGACGGTGGCCTACCTGGAAACCCAGGCGCAGATGGCCGGCTTGAAACCCGTGCGCGGCAACAGTTACCGCCAGAGCGTGCAGATCGCCGGCGTGAAATCCTTGCCGCAAGATAGCAGCCTGCAGGCGGTGGCCGGCGGCAAGGCGGTGCCGCTGGCATTCGGTCCGGACTGGGTCTGGGCCACGGGCGACTCCGTTGCCGCCCATACGTTCGACGCGCCACTGGTATTTGTCGGCTACGGCATCACGGCGCCGGAAGAGGGTTGGAACGATTTCAAGGGTGTCGATGTCAAAAACAAGATCGTCGTCATGATGGTCAACGATCCGCAACCGACTGCTCTTGATCCGAACCGTTTCGCCGGCAAGGCGCTGACCTATTACGGCCGCTGGACCTACAAATTCGAGGAAGCCAAACGCCAGGGCGCGGCTGGCGTCTTGCTGATCCACACGAAACCGTCGGCCTCGTACGACTGGAGCGTGGTAGAGAATAGCTGGAGCGGCAGCGAGCGTTTTCAACTGACCGACCGCACGGCCGGCACGCCGTTGCAAGGCTGGATCGCGGAAGACGCGGCACGCCGCCTGTTTGCGGCCGGCGGCCAGGACCTGGACGCCTTGCGCGCCCAGGCGGAAAGCAAGGACTTCAAGGCCGTCGCATTGAACGCCAAGCTGTCGGGCGAGATGAAGTCCATCGTGCGCAAGGTGGAACAATTCAACATCGCCGGCATGGTGTCGGGCACCGACCCGGCATTGAAGGATGAAGCCGTCATCTACAGCGGCCACTGGGATCACCTGGGCAAGCAGGGTAAGGGTGACGAAAAAGCGGGAGATACGATCTACAACGGCGCCGTCGACAATGCCTCGGGCACGGCCGGCTTGCTGGCCATGGCGCAGGAAGCCGTGAAAAAGCCTGCGAAGCGTACGCAGATTTTCCTGTGGGTGGCGGCCGAGGAACAAGGCTTGCTGGGAAGCGCAGCGTATGCGGCCGATCCGCTGTGGCCGTTGAACAAGACGGCGGCCGCGCTGAATCTGGACAGCCTGAACTTTGTTGGCGCCACGCACGACATCGGTGCGCAGGGCAGCGAGCGCACGGAGCTGGGGGCCATGGCCGCCACGGTGGCGAAATCCATGGGCATGCACATCGCGCAAGCGCGTCCCGACCTGGCCGGCGGCTACTTCCGCAGCGACCATTTCAGCTTCGCCAAGGCGGGCGTACCTGCGTTTTCCATCAATGGCGGACGCGAGTACATCAAGGACGTGGCAGCGTCGAAAGCCAAGGCGGCCGCCTATGGCCCCCGCTACCATCAAGTCACCGATGAGTACGACGCCAGCTGGGATCTGTCGGGCATGACGCAGCAGGCCCAGTTCACGCTGAACCTGGGTCTAGCCGTGGCCAACGCGGCGAAGATGCCGGCCTGGAAGGCGGGCGATGCGTTCGGCAAGGCGCGCGAGCAGGCCAGCGCCAAATAAGCGAAGTAAGCCAGGTCGCCGCTTAGTTGGCGACCTGGATGACGACCTTGCCAAAGGCACCGCGCGACAGGTGTTCATAGGCTTGCACGGCTTCCTCGAACGCATACACATGCTCGATCACGGGCTTGATGTTGTGCTTGTCCAGGAACGGGTTCATGCGGTCGAACGAGGTGCGCGGCGCCACGGCGATGCCGCGTATCGTCGTCTGGCGGAAGATCAGCGGCATCAGTTTCAACGCCGTGGTCTGTCCCGTCAGGAAACCCACCTGTGCGATCACGCCGGCCGCCTTGGTGGCGGCAACGGACTGGTTCAGGCCATCGCCGCCGGCCACGTCGATGGTGATGTCGACGCCTTTGCCATCCGTCAACTCCAGCACCTTCTGTTCCCACTGCGGATACGTCCGGTAGTTGATGCCGTCCGTGACGCCCAGCGCCTTGATCCTGGCCAGGTTGGCATCGCTGCTGGACGTGGCGATCACGCGCGCGCCATGCGCCAGGGCGATCTGCGCGGCAAAGATCGATACACCGCCCGTGCCTTGCACCAGCACTGTCTGGCCCGGTTGCAAGTTGCCCACATCCATCAGCGCATACCAGGCCGTGAGGGCGGCGATGGGCAGGGTGGCGGCCTCGGCGTCGCTCATCATGTCCGGTGCCCGGACGGCGCTGTCTTCATGGATGATCATGAATTCGGCCAGACCACCTGGCAAGGGCGAACCGAAGCAATAGTCGGGCTCGTTGGGGCCTGGCGGGCCGTCGATCCAGCGCGAATACAGGTGCGAATTGACGCGCTCGCCCACCTTGAAACGGCTCACGCCGGCGCCCACGGCCACCACCACGCCGGCGGCGTCGGACACGGGAATCAGGGGCTTGGGCACCATGTGCGGCTCGTAGATGCCATCGATAATCGCCTTGTCGCGGAAGTTGAGCGAGACGGCGCCCACTTTTACCAGCAGCTCGCCCGCCTGCGGCACGGGCGTCGGCACCTCTGCCATCTGCAAATTGTTCAAGCCGAAATCCTGTAACAGCCATGCTTTCATGTTCTTCTCCAGTGAACCATGCCGGGCAAGTGCCAGGCCGTGCAACGATGAAGACAGTGTAATTGCATCCTTTGGCGAGAGTTAGGGGGTGAAAGGATGGGCACTGCATCCTGTAATTCCAGAATTGGCTATACTGGGCACGATTGCATTGAACACTTTTGAAATGGCGATGACATGGAAGATCGTTTTGCAGGCATCCGCGAGTTTGTCGCGGCCGTCGATGGCGGCAGTTTTACGGCGGCCGCGCAGGTGCTGGGTGTGACAGGCTCGGCGGTCGGCAAAAGCATTTCGCGGTTGGAAGGGCGCCTGGGCGTGCAACTGCTGCACCGCACGACCCGCCGCATCGACCTGACGACGGAGGGGGAAGCATACCTGGGCAGTTGCCGGCGCGTGCTGGAAGAGCTGGAACAGTCCGAAGCCTACCTGGCTACCGGCCACCAGCAGCCCGTCGGACGCCTGCGCATCGACTTGCCGACCACCTTTGGCCGGCGCCACATCCTGCCAGCCCTGCTGGCGCTGGGCGAGCGCCATCCCCGGCTGGACCTGTCCATTTCCCTGCGCGACAGGGCGGTGGACATGGTGGGTGAAGGCATCGATATCGCCGTGCGCATCGGTACCTTGGGCGATCATGCGGACATGGTGGCCCGCCGCCTGGGCGAGCAGCATCTGGTGATCTGCGCCTCGTCCGCCTACCTGCAGCGGCGCGGCACGCCCTTGACGCGCGCCGATCTGGCCAGCCATGCTTGCCTGGCCGGCTGGCGCCGCGGCAACCGGCCGGCATGGCTGTTAAGAAATGAACTGGGAGAAACCGCGCTGCAGGAAATCCATGCCCGGCATGAACTGGCCGATGGCGATGCCTTGCTGCAGGCTTGCGTGAGCGGCAGCGGCCTGGCGCAGCTGCCGACCTGGCTGGCAGGCGAGGCCTTGCGTAGCGGTGCCTTGCTGCCCGTCTTGCCCGACATTGCCGGCGCCGCCATGCCCATCCACGTGCTGTGGCAGAAGACCTGGCATATGCCACCCAAGGTCAGGGTCACGGTCGATGAATTGCTGCGCCTGGCTGCGGCCGACAGCGCCGTCTTCGCGGCCGCCGCTTAGTTCACGCCAGGTCAGGCCAGCCGCTCCAGCCGCCGTTGCGTGTGCCGGTACTTGCTCCACACGATCAGCATCAGCAGCGGCATGGCGCCGCCTACCATGCACAGGGCGGGCCAGCCGCCGGCGGCAAAGCTGGCGCTGGCCAGGGCCGAGCCTGCCGATGCGCCGATGAAGCCGCCCGCGATGAACACGGTGGTCACCCTTGCGCGTGCATGTGGCGCCAGTTTATAAATGATGGACTGGTGCGTCACTTGCAGGCCCATCACGCCCATGTCCAACAGGACGATACCGATCAACAGCAGCACGAGCGAATGAGCGCCAAAGCCGATCAAGGCCCAGCCCGCGATCGAGGCGACGGCCAGCAGCCACGTGGCTTGGCGCGCGTAGCCGCGGTCGGCCATGCGGCCCGCCGTGTTGGCGGCAAACGCGCCCGTGGCGCCCGCCAGGCCGAACAGGCCGATCTGCATTTCCGAGTAGTGATAGGGTTCGCCGCTAAGCAAAAAGGTCAGGCCCGTCCAGAACACGCTGAAGGTGCCCAGGCCCAGGCCCGAGAACAGGGCGCGCTGGCGCAGCAACGGTTCCTGGCGGATGATGTCGGCCAGGGAAGCCATTAATTTTCCGTATTGCAGCTTGCCGCGTGGCGCCTCGTTCGGCAGGATGCGGCGCAACATGACGAGCAGGGCCGCGACGACGATGGCGGCCAGCACGTAGACGGTGCGCCAGCCGCCGCTGATCTGCGACACCGTGCCGGAGACGGTACGCGCCAGCAAGATGCCCAGCAACAAGCCCGTCATGACGGTGCCCACCATGCGGCCCCGGCTGTGATCGGGCGCGTACGAGGCCACCATGGCCGTCACCACCATCAAGGCGCTGGACGTGATGCCCATCAGCACGCTGGCGATGGCAAAGACGATGATGTTCTGGCTGGTGGCGGCCAGCAGCAGGGCGGCTATCTTGGCGATCAGCATCCACGTCAGCAGCTTGCGGCGGTTCAGCACGTCACTGAGGGGGACCAGGAAGACGATGCCCAGCACATAGCCGATCTGCGTGGCCGTGACCAAGTAGCCCGCTTGCGGCACGCTGACGCCAAACGAGGCGGCCAGCATGGAGGTGAGCGGCTGCACATAGTAGAGGCTGGCGACGAGCACGCCGGCGGACAGGGCGAACAGCAGGATGCGGGTCGACGTCAGCAGGGCGCTGGTATCGACATTCGATGGTGCGGATTTCATGCGGATACAACTTTCTTCGAGTGATGCTTTTGGATAAGCATGATAACGGGGCTGCGCATTTCTTGCCGGACAGGCAAAAAAATCCCGGCGATCGTTGCCGACGGCCGGGAAAAGGGTATATGGGGATATATACCGAGGGAGAGTTAAAGTTTACTGCGTGCTTGCAAGCTCCGCATGCACCTGCGCCGTGATTTCATACGAGCGCAGCCGGTGCTGGTGGTCGAAGATCTGCGAAGTGATCATCAGTTCGTCGGCGCCCGTTTCGGCGATGAAGGCGGCCATTTTCGCCTTGACGGTGTCCGGGGCGCCGATGGCCGTGCAGGACAGGACGGAATCGAGCATGGCGCGTTCCTGCGGACCCAGTTGCTCCAAGTAGCCGGGCACGGGCGGCTGCAGACGCGACGGGCGGCCCGTGCGCAGGTTGACGAAGGCCTGCTGCATCGACGTGGCGCGCAAGTGCGCCTCGGCATCCGTATCGGCGGCAAAGACGTTAAAGCCCAGCATCACGTACGGTTTCGCCAATTGTTTTGAAGGCTTGAAATGTTCGCGGTAATAGGCCACGGCTTGCATCATCATCTGCGGCGCGAAGTGCGAGGCGAATGCATACGGCAAGCCCAGGTGGGCGGCCAGCTGGGCGCCGAACAGGCTCGAGCCCAGTATCCACACGGGCACTTTCGCGCCCTTGCCGGGCACGGCCAGTACGCGCTGGCGCGGCTCGTCGGACATATAGTCGATCAATTCCAGTACGTCCTGCGGAAATTGTTCCGCGTCGGATTGCAAGTCGCGGCGCAGGGCGCGCGCCGTCGTCTGGTCGGAGCCGGGCGCGCGGCCCAGGCCCAGGTCGATGCGGCCCGGATGCAGCGCTTCCAGGGTGCCGAACTGTTCCGCGATGACGAGCGGCGAGTGGTTCGGCAGCATCACGCCGCCCGCGCCCACGCGGATGGTTGTCGTGCCGGCCGCCACATGGGCGATGACGACGGCCGTGGCGGCGCTGGCGATGCCGGGCATGCCGTGGTGTTCGGCCAGCCAGTAGCGGTTGTAGCCCCAGCGTTCGCCATGCTGCGCCAGGTCGAGCGTGTTCTTGAACGACTGGCTGGCGTCGCTGCCTTCGGCGATGGGGGCCAGGTCGAGTATGGAAAATGGAATCATGGTAGCGATATCGGGACGTGGTGGAAAATCACAATGGACGATTTGTCTATCCCCTGACGACAATAGGGTCGGCCTTGAAAGCGGCAGAGATGACAGGCTGTGCACATGATAATGCGAATCGGGAATTTGCGTACTGATCGGTAAAAAACTCGTGCCGGTCGGGATCGGTGCTGCTTGAACTGACGGAGTCGCCGCAAACTCTGGAACTTTCCTTGCCAGCCCCAGTCTTAAGAATTCGTGCCTTAAGATTGTGAAACATCATGTATTGCGAGCAACTCGTCAAACCCGACGGGCGCCAGCTGACCCTTTACAGTAGGCGTCCCATCGTCGTCGCTGGCGTTGCACCGAGCCCTTTCCCCTTGCCGCAGGAAGCCAATCCGCACTTGCGCTGGCATCCCTTGCGCGGCGAGTGGGTGGCGTACGCGGCCTATCGCCAGGGCCGCACCTTTCTTCCTCCGGCAGAGTACAACCCGCTGGCGCCCACGCGCGATCCCGCGCATCCGACGGAATTGCCTGCCGGCGACTACGATATCGCCGTCTTCGACAACCGCTTTCCCACCCTGGCGCTGAGCGCCCACGACCCGCCCGACCTGACGGTCGCCACGGCGCCCGCCAGCGGCCAGTGCGAAGTGGTGGTGTTCGCCCAGGATGCCGGCGCCTCGCTGGGCACCTTGCCTGTCAGTCACATCGTCTTGCTGCTGCAAGCGTGGGCCGGGCGCACGCAAGAACTCGCCAAGCGGCCCGGCATCTCCTATGTGCTCCCGTTCGAAAACCGTGGCGCGGAAGTGGGCGTGACGCTGCACCACCCGCATGGCCAGATCTATGCCTATCCCTTTGTTCCACCGGTACCGGCGCGCATGCTGGAGCAGGAGCGTGCGTATTTCGCCGAGCATGGCCAGGCCCTGCTGGTGGACATGGCGCGGCGCGAAGCCGATGGCGGCACGCGATTGCTGTACCTGGGGACGGAGGCCATCGCTTTTGTTCCCGCCTGCGCCCGCTACCCGTATGAAGCGTGGGTGATGCCGCTGCGGCAGACGGACAGCTTTGCGGCCTTGTCGGTGGAGCAGCGCGAGGATCTGGCGCGCGCCCTGAAGACCGTCTTGCTGAAATACGACGGCTTGTGGCAGCGCGAGATGCCTTATCTGATGGCCTGGTACCAGGCGCCGACAGACGGCCGCGCACATCCGGAAACGCAGCTGCACGCACAGTTTTATCCGCCCTACCGCACGCGCGAACGGCTCAAATACCTGGCCGGTACCGAGTTGGGCGCCGGCATGTACGCCATGGATGCCCTGCCCGAGGAGTCGGCGCGGCAGCTGCAGGAAGTGCGCGTGGCATGGAATATGGCAGAGGAAATCGCATGAACTGGAATGTCGAACTGGAAATTGCACATAAGCTGGCACAGATGCGCGGCTGGCTGGAACAGGAGCGGGCTGGCGCGGTGCGCCTGCGTGGCGTGGACTGGTTCGCCTGGGCCACTGCGGGCGGGTCGGGCAGCCCCTGCCAGACGGCCGAGTACGGCTGTGCCGAGGTGCTCGTCACGCGCGATGCGGCCTACATCCTGACGGATGCGGCCGAGGCGCAGCGGCTGCGCCAGGAAGAGGTGCGCGGCTGCTGGACCTGGCAAGTGACGCCGTGGATGCAGCCGCGGCTGGCCGAATTGCGCGAGCATTTCGTGCAGCATGCGGCGGGAGGGCGGCCCGTGCTGTGCGACCGGCCCGGCCTGCAAGAACGCTGCCTGCCCGTTGCCCTTCGCGCGGAGCGCCTGTCCCTGCTGGCGCCGGAACAGGCGCGCTATCGCGAAGTGGGGCGCCTGGCCGCCGCGGCCGCCAGCGAAGCGCTGCGCGCCGCGCGTCCGGACTGGAGCGAGCAGGACCTGGCCGGCGCCTGCGCCCGTGCCCTGTGGTCGCGCGGCCTGCACGCCGTGTACGTGCTGGCGGCGGGCGCCGAGCGCTTCGAGCGCTACCGGCGCGCGCCACCGGCCGCGTCGCCGCTGGGCGAGCGTGCCGTGCTGGCACTGTGCGCGCAAGCTTATGGCCTGTGCGCCAGCCTGAGCCGCCAGCGCCGTTTCCGCCCCGCGCGCGACGGCATCGGCGAAGCGGACGCGGCCATCCTGGCGCTGGAAGCGGTGGCGCTCGACGCCTGCGTGGCGGGGCATGCGCTGAGCATGGTTTATCACGCGCTCGACAGCGCCTATGCGTATGCGGGCCAGCCCGACACGGTGCAGGAATTCCGGCAGGGCGGCATCGTCGGCTACCGCGCGCCCGAGGTGGCCGCCGGCGCGCACACGGAAATCACCCTGAAGGACGGCATGGCCCTGGCCTTCCATCCCAGCTTGCCTGGCAGCATGGTGGAAGACACTTTCCTGCTCAGCGGCGGGCGCCTGCACAACCTGACCTGCGACCCGGACTGGCCAGTTACCCCGGTGCAGGGACGGCTGCGTCCGCTGACCCTGGAGTTGCCATGATCACCCCCGACGCGTATTTCGGCACCGTCCCCGTGGTGGCGGCCTCGGCCCCCGGCAGGGTCAACCTGCTGGGCGAGCATACGGATTACAACGATGGCTACATGCTGCCGTGCGCCACGCCGCAACGCACGCGGGTGATGCTGGCGCTGGCCACGGACGGCCACCATCAGTTCTATTCGGCAACCCTTGACGAACTCGTGCGTTTCGAGCGCCAGTGCGCCGCGCCGCCCGGTTTCGGCCGCTACCTCGAAGGCTGCATCCGCCTGCTCGAGGAGCGCGGCGTCGCCGTGCCGGCCGTGCGCGCCCATATCGATTCGGACGTGCCGCCGGGCGCCGGCCTGTCGAGCAGCGCGGCGCTGGAGATCGCCATGCTGCGCGCGCTGCGCCAGCTGCTGGGGCTGCAGATTGACGACGTGTCGCTGGCGCTGATGGGGCAGCAGGCGGAAATCCGCTACGCGCAAGTCAATTGCGGCGTGATGGACCAGATGGCGTCCAGCCTGGCCGACGAGCGCCACATGCTGCTGCTCGATGCGCGTACCCTGCGCCATGAACTGCTGGCGCTACCCCACGACAGCGAGGTGCTGGTCATCGACAGCGGCGTGGCGCGCACCCTGGCCGGCAGCGCGTACAACGTGCGGCGCGCCGAGTGCGAACAGGCGGCGCGCCTGCTGGGCGTGGCGGCGCTGCGCGACGTGCGTGAGCCGTCCGTGGTGGAAGGCTTGCCCGAGCCGTACCGCCGCCGCGCGCGCCACGTGGTCAGCGAAAACCTGCGCGTGCTGCAAGCGTGCGGCCAGCATGGCCCCGTGCTCTTCGGCCAGCTGATGGCGCAGTCGCACGCCAGCCTGCGCGACGATTATGAAGTGTCGCTGCCGGTGCTCGATGCGCTGGTGGCGCTGATGTCGGCGCAGTCGGCCGTGTACGGCGCGCGCCTGACGGGGGCCGGTTTTGGCGGCGCCTGCGTGGCCCTGTGCCGCAAGCAGTGCGCGGCCAGCGCGGGGCGCACGGTGGTGCAGCGCTTTAACGCCGATGGATACAGCGCACGCATGGTGGTTCCCTTGAATTGAGCGTGGTTTGATCTTGCTCATGCGTGACAAAGCAAGCCTCTTTCTTCGGAACTTGGCCCGTGCCGCATGCCTCCAACACACATGCTCAATGACCATCTCCCCCCATCCGATACCGATGACGGCCAGGCCGGGACCGCCCTGCCTGGCACGGTCACCTTCGCGTATCCGCGCCCGCAGATGGTGCGCGAAAACTGGCAATCGTTGAACGGCGCCTGGCGTTTTACCTTTGACAATGAGCGGCGCTACCGGCTGCCCGATGACGGCATCGACTGGACGCATGACATCATCGTGCCGTTCCCACCGGAATCGCAGGCCAGCGGCGTGGGCGACCGGGGTTTTCACCGCGTTTGCTGGTACCAGCGCGAATTTTTGCTGCAGCCGGGTGGTCCTTGCGTGCTGCTGCATTTCGGCGCCGTCGACTACCATGCGAAGGTATGGCTGAACGGACACGTGGTGGCCGACCACGAGGGGGGCCACACGCCGTTTGTCGCCAACATCAGCCATGCGCTGCTGCCCGACGGGCCGCAGGTGCTGACGGTGCGCGTCGAGGACGATCCGCACGACCTGGCCAAGCCGCGCGGCAAGCAGGACTGGCAGCTGCTGCCCCATTCCATCTGGTATCCGCGCACCACGGGCATCTGGCAAAGCGTGTGGATCGAGCGCGTGGCGGCCACCTATATCGGCAAGCTGCGCTGGACGCCCGTGTTCGAGGGCTACGAGATCGGCTGCGACGTGTTCGCCATGGGCGACTTGCAGAATGACCTCACCGTGGCCGTGCGCATCTGGCATGGCGACAACCTGCTGGCCGACGACCAGTACAAGCTGATCGAAAACGAAGCGAGCCGCAAGATCGCCCTGTCCGACCCCGGCATCGACGATTCGCGCAACGAACTGCTGTGGAGTCCGGAACGGCCCATCCTGCTCGATGCCGAAGTGACCTTGTGGCATGGCGACGCGCTGCTCGATACCGTCAAGTCGTACACGGCGCTGCGTTCGGTGGCCATCAACCGCGACCGTTTCATGCTCAATGGCCGGCCATATCCGCTGCGCCTCGTGCTCGACCAGGGCTACTGGCCCGACACCCTGCTGGCCGCGCCTTCCGACGACGCCCTGCGGCGCGACGTGGAACTGGCCAAGGCCCTGGGTTTCAACGGCGTGCGCAAGCACCAGAAGATCGAAGACCCGCGCTACCTGTACTGGGCCGACCGCCTGGGCTTGCTGGTGTGGGAAGAAATGCCATCGACGTACCGCTTTTCCAGCAAGGCCATCACGCGCATGGTGCGCGAATGGACGGACGTGATCGAACGCGACTACAGCCATCCTTGCATCCTCGTCTGGGTGCCGTTCAACGAATCGTGGGGCGTGCCCAACCTGACGGCCATCCAGGCCCACCGCAACGCCGTCGAGGCGCTGTACCACCTGACGCGCACGCTCGATCCCACGCGCCCCGTGATCGGCAACGACGGCTGGGAAGCGTCGGCCACCGACATTCTCGGCATCCACGATTACGACTGCGATCCGGAACGGCTGCAGGCGCGCTATGCGATCAGCGATTCGGCCCGCACCACCTTGTTCGACCAGCGTCGGCCGGGCGGACGCATCCTCACGCTTGACGGCTTTCCGCACCGGGGCCAGCCCATCGTCCTCACGGAATTTGGCGGCATCGCCTTTGACCGGGAACAGAGCGAATCGGCGGAAACCTGGGGCTATGCGCGCGTGGGCAACGAGGCGGCCTTCCTTGATATTTACCGGCGCCTGATGAACGTCGTCAACACGGCGCAGATGTTCAGCGGTTTTTGCTACACGCAGTTTGCCGACACGTTCCAGGAAACCAATGGTCTGCTGACGGCGGACCGAACGCCGAAGGCCGCGCTGGAGCTGCTCAGCGCGGCCACCCGCAATATCCGGCTCAATTGAACGCAAGCCGGGCCCGGCACGTTTCATCTGGTTCATCACATCAAGAGGAGCAGGCATGGCCGATACCGATGGCGCGGCAGCGCCGTTCCTGACTTACTGGCAGGCGGGCTACGAGGGCGCCGACCACATCACCCATGGCGGCCAGGCGCTGGACATGAACCGCGCCACGGGCCACCTGGACCGGGTGCGCGAAGACTACCTGCTGCTGCGCCAGTTCGGCATCCGCAGCGTGCGCGAAAGCATAGGCTGGCGCCTGGCCGAGCGCGACGGCCAGTTCGATTTTTCCTTCATTGAAGAGCGCGCCGCCGTGGCGCAGGAGCTGGGACTGCAGATCAACTGGACCTTCTGCCACTACGGCTGGCCGCCCGAGCTCGACCTGTTCTCGCCGGACTTCGTGCCGCGCTTTGCCCGCTATTGCCGGGCGGCAGCGCAGTTTCTCGCGCCATATGTGGGTCGCGCGCCCATGTATTCGCCCATCAATGAAATCTCGTTTACCAGCTGGGGCTTGTCGGTGCACATGTTCCAGTGCCTGAATATGTACCGGCCCGATGCGGGCGAGGAAGGCAAGCGGCAGCTGGTGCGCGCCACCGTGGCCGGTTGCGACGCCATCCGTGCCGTCAGCCCGCAGGCGCGCTTCCTGCAATGCGATCCCCTGATCCACGTGACCGCGCCGCCCGGACGCACGGACTGGGTTGCGCAGGCGGCCGCCTGGCGTGCCTCGCAGTTCGAGGCGTGGGACATGCTGTGCGGCCGGCAAGCGCCGGAACTGGGCGGCGCGCCGCGCTATCTGGACTTGATCGGCCTGAACTATTACCACAGCAACCAGTGGGAAAGCGGCAGCAACCTGCGCCTGTGGTGGCACCTGGGCGAGCCGCGCCGCATGCCCCTGCACCAGTTGCTGCTGGAAGTGCAGGCGCGCTACCAGCGGCCGCTGCTGCTGGCCGAAACGAGCCACGTGGGCAGCGGGCGCGGCACCTGGATACGCGACGTGGCCGTCGAGGCGGCGCTGGCCGTCCAGCATGGTGCCGAGCTGCGCGGCGTCTGCATCTATCCCGTGATCGACCGTCCCGACTGGGACGATGCCAGCCACTGGCACCGCAGCGGCCTGTGGGATGTCGGCCTGGACGGCGAAGGGGGAGAGCGGCTGCGGCGCATCCTCGTGCCCCCTTACGCGGCGGCACTACGGCAGGCACAGCGCCTGACCGGACAACTTTGTTCAACGTTTGCCCTGGCAGGGCAGAAAGGAACTGGCATGCGAACCATCATCGTTTTTTCCCATTTACGCTGGAATTTCGTGTATCAGCGTCCGCAACAGCTGCTGTCGCGCCTGGCGCAGTTCTACCGCGTGGTCTTCGTCGAGGAGCCCGTCTGGCACGACGGGCCCGGCACCTTGGAACTGTCCACGCCGGCGCCGAACGTGACCGTGTGCCAGCCCCGCACGGCCGTGCAGGCGCCCGGTTTTCACGACGACCAGCTGGCCGTGCTGCAACCCCTGCTGAGCCAGATCACGCCAGCCGACGATCCTATCGTGTGGTTCTATACGCCGATGGCGCTGCCGCTGCTGCCGGCCCTGCACGCGGATCTGGTCGTGTATGACTGCATGGATGAACTGGCCGCATTCAAGAATGCGCCTCGGCAACTGCTGCAGCGCGAAACGGCCTTGCTGGCGCGCGCCGACCTCGTGTTTGCCGGCGGCCCCAGCCTGTTCGAGGCGAAGCGCACGCGCCACGCGAACGTCCATTGCTTCGCCAGCAGCGTCGATACCGTGCACTTCGAACAGGCGCTGGACCGCCACAATGGCCATCCCGCGCAAGCGGAGATCGGCCGGCCCAGGCTCGGCTATTACGGCGTGATCGACGAGCGTTTCGAGCCGGCCCTGGTGGCGGCGCTGGCCGACGCCCATCCCGAGTGGCAAATCGTGCTGGTCGGCCCCATTCTCAAGATCGACCCGGCCAGCTTGCCGCAGCGGCAGAATATCCATTACCTGGGCCAGCAGCCGTACCAGGCGCTGCCGCACTTCCTGGCCGGCTGGGACGTGTGCCTGCTGCCCTTCGCCAGAAATGAAGCGACCCGCCTCATCAGTCCGACCAAGGTGCTCGAATACATGGCGGCGCAGCTGCCCATCGTCAGCACGTCGATCACCGATGTGGCCGTGCCGTATGGCGACATCGTGGCCATCGCCGATACGCCGGAAGCCTTTGTTGCCGCTTGCGAGGCGGCGCTGGCGGCGATGCCGGAACAGCGCGCGGCGATGGCCGCCAGCATGCGCGCCATCGCCGAGGCTACCTCCTGGGATGCCACGGTGGAGCAGATGCGCACCTTGCTCGACACGACGCCACCGGGGCAGGGCGCACGCCAGCAGGTGCCCGCCGCCAGCACGGCGCAGGCCGCCACACCGGGCGCCTGCGCCGATGTCAACCTCCTGCACCCCCCCGGTGCGCCGCAAGCCGTGGCCTGCGCCATCATCGGCGCCGGCCCGACGGGCCTGAGCGCCGCCTATCACCTGGGCGCCGATACCTTGCTGCTGGATAAAAATGCCGCCGTGGGCGGCTGGTGCCGCTCCATCCAGGACCGGGGTTTTACCTTCGATCACGCGGGCCACATCATGTTTTCCAACGATGACTATGTGCTCGAGATGTACCGCACCTTGCTGGGCGCCAACCTGCATTGGCAAAACCGTGAAGCCTGGGTCTACAGCAAACAGGTCTATACGCGCTATCCTTTCCAGGGAGCGCTGTACGGCTTGCCGCCGGCCGTCATCAAGGAATGCATCGTCGGCGCCGTCGAGGCGCGCTACGGCAAGGCACTGGCCGCACCGGGCCAGGCAGCGGCTGCGGCTTGCGCCGTTGAGGATTGCTGCGCCGACGGCGGCACGGGGCTGGAACAGGTGCATGATGCCGTGGCGGCACCGGCCCAAGCCCAAGCCCAGACCGCGCCCAATTTCGAGCAATTCATCCATCAGGTGTGGGGCAGCGGCATCGCCCGCCATTTCGCTATTCCCTACAACAAGAAATTGTGGACCGTTCCCCTGGCCGAGATGGAAACGTCGTGGCTGGGCGGGCGGGTGCCCTTGCCGAACCTGGAAGAAATCATCGAGGGCGCGCTGGAACCGGTGGCCAAGCCGATGGGCCCAAATGCGCGCTTTGGCTATCCCTTGCGCGGTGGCTTCCAGGCATTGATGTCGGGTTTCCTGCCGCACCTGCAAGGCAAGCTGGAATTGAATGCCGATGTGGTGCAGGTCTTGCCGCGCCAGCACGTGGTCGTGCTGGGTGATGGCCGCCGCTTCCGCTACCAGCACTTGCTCAGCACCATGCCATTGCCGCAGCTCGTGCGCCTGATCGGCGAGCAGGCGCCGCCGCAGGTACAGGCGGCGGCGCGCGCCTTGCGGCATATTTCCGTGCGCTGCGTCAATCTGGGCGTGGCGCGCGAAAACATCAGCGAGAAACACTGGATTTACTATCCGGAAGAGACGATATTCCACCGTATCTTCCTGCAAGGTAATGCCAGCCCCCACTGCAATGCGCCGGGCGGTTTCGGCCTCACGTGCGAGATCAGTTATTCGCCCTGGAAACCGCTGCCGCTCGATGGACAGGCCCTGATTGACCGCTGCGTGGCCGATTGCATCGCGGTGGGCTTGCTGCGCGACGATGACCGCCTGCTGGCCGCCAACCAGGTGGACATGCCTTACGCCTATGTGGTGTACGACCATGCGCGGGCCGCCAACGTGGCGCTGGTGAAGGCATGGCTGTCCACGCAGGACATCGTGCTGGCGGGACGCTACAGCGAGTGGGAATACTACAATTCCGACCACGCCTTCCTGGCCGGGAAAAAAGCGGCGGAACTGATCACCGGGCTGGCGGCAAGCCAGCGCAAGATGGGCATGGTGGAGTAGGTGCTTGTGCCGGGAGCACGGGAAGGGCTCTCCCGGCGCGAGGTAGACACGATGAGCACGACGGACATGAGGGAGACGATGAGGAGGAGGGACTAGCAATAGGCACAACAGTCACCAGGGGCAACCGGCAAGAGACAAGAGGCAAGAGGCAAGAGGCAAAGCAGATGGAATCCTGCCTTGCCTCTTGTCGGTTGCCTGGGCATTGGCGGCGCGGCTGGCCACTGGCGTTCAGTACCCCGAACGCCAGTGGCCAGACGTATCAGTGCATGCCGCGCTGATCCCTGCGCTGATCCCCGATAACGTCAATAGCGCGTCAATAGCGCTGCAGCAAGCCGTTGACTACCTTGACTCTATCGCCGATCTGGTAGCTGGGCTGGGAGTTTTGCATGATGGCCCGCGTGCTGCCGTCGTCCAGGCGCAGGGTGACCCGGTACTGCGTGTTGCCCGAGGTGGTGCCCGCCGTGCCGGAACTGCCCGATTGCATGTCGCTGCTGCCCTGATCCATGCCGCGCGGCACCGGCTCGATCGATTGCACCGTGGCGGAGGCGATGCTCACACCGGTCTGGCTGCCGTCCATATTCATGGCGTTGTTGGCTGTGGAGGTGCGCGCGTCGGCGCTGCCGGTGCCTGCGGTGCCGCTGCTGCCCGTGCTGGTGTCGCTCATGGTGCTGCTGGTGCCGGTGCCGGTCCCGGTGCCGGTGCCGACGCTGCTGCCAACCGATGTGCTGCCCGTCCCGGCCGTATTGCTGTAGCTTTCACCGCTGCGGCCGTTCGTGCTGCTCATGCTGGTGCGGTTCGGATCCGAACTGCAGGCGGCCAGCGTACACAGCAGGCCAGCCAGCGCCATGGTTTTTTTTACTCTCATCTTGTTCTCCTCTTGGTCTGACAAAGTGTTAACCCGGTTTCCAGGGTGTGGCGGAGGTCAGCGTCAGTGGCGCATGCCAGGCATGGCCGCAACTGCTGCTAGTAAGAGAGCAGGAGGACTGAGATGTTCGGTACTTGTTATTTCACATTGAGGTACATCAAGTGCTTCAATTGTCGAGCTTGGTATAAAAGACATTCTTGTGCAGGGCGGGCACGGCGTTCGCGCATTGCCTTGTTCCCCGTTGCTTATCTCAGGAGAATAAATGTCTGCCGATTCCCATAGCGTCAAGCTGATCAATGAGTTGGTGATTGCCGTGTACGGCGCCCCGGGCGCAGCGAACGGGGCGCGCGCCCGCTATGCGCTGACCCAGGCCCTGCATGCCTTGACGAGGCTGTCACGGTCGGAACAGTTGATGGAGATGCAGCGCGATGCGGCGCGTGCAGCGGGAGCGGCCAGCCGGCGCGAGATGCGCACGGTGCTGCGCCGCATCGCCGGCCGGGCGGCAGCGGGCCAGGGCCAGTTGCCGCTGGCGCTAGGCGCCGGCGATGATGCCGCGCCGTGATCAGTCCTGCTGTTTTTTCAGCGCGGCGGCGGCCATGCCGGGCCAGTGAAAGTCCAGTGGCAGCACCACAGCCACGGCGGCCGTGATATCGACCACCCAGTCGCTGACGGCGCCACGGCGGTACGGCAGGAAACTCTGGATGAATTCGTCCAGCGCGCCCATGGCCGCCACCATCAGTACCGATAGCAGCGCCCGGCGCGCCATGCCGCCTGCCGTGCCGCTGAACAGGATCAGTGCCAGCACGCCATAGCCGAAGGAATGCAGCACGCCGCCCGACGCATATTGGCCCACGTCCGCGCGCACGCCGGGGATGTCGCCGATCAGGATCACCAGGGCATACAGCACCAGCGCCGTGCGGTAGCGCAGACGTTCATAGCGGTCGGAAAAACAGAGTTCGAGCAATGGTGCGGGCATGATGCGAGAGGACGGTTGGAAAGGCAGTCACAATATCATGTGCGTGGCGGGCTACCGTGTTTTTGCGCAAGAGCTTGCCGTGCAGGCAAAAAAAAGGCCCGCGGGGGCGCGGGCCAAAAACCCAAATGAAATGGGTCAAGAGTTGAGAGTTGCTCACCATGTCGCGCGCCTTGCCGGCGCTCGCCATGGTCATGAAAGGGGAGTGGTGTGCCATCGCGGCACACCTGTCTGTAGTCAGGCATATCGGTTGCCTGTACAGCAGATGAAGCAAGTATAGGGGGCGAAAATGACGGCCTGATGACACGCCGCAACATTTTTTTGCGGCAGGCAGAATGACCGAAAAAATTGTGCGTCGTGGCAGGAATGGCCATGTTTCAGCATTGATAGCGAAAAAAAAAGCCCGCTGGTGAAAGCGGGCTTAAAACTATTTTCTTGGAGGAGAATAGTGGAGACAGGTGCATTATGCTGCGTCGCACGATATGTGTCTAATGGTCTTTTCAGATAACCATTATCGTTTTTTTATATAACTGCCTCGTCTTGCCCTCATTCCTTCACGGCCACCGTGTAGTTGAGCGCCATGCGCCCGCCATCGACATAGATGGTCTGGCCCGTCATGTAGGTGGCGTCGTCGCTGGCCAGGAAGGCGGCGATGCCGGCCACCTCCTCCGGCTCGCCGCAGCGGCCCAGCGGCGTGCGCGACAATATCGTGTGGCGCGCCTGCGGGCTCGACAGCACCGCCTGCTTGGCCAGTTCCGTCAGGATGGTGCCCGGGCCGATGCCGTTCACGCGTACGCCGTGCGGTGCCAGGTTCAAGGCCATGACCTTGGTCAGCTGGTTGATGGCGCCTTTCGACACCACGTATGGCACCTGGTTCGGGATCGCCAGTTCCGCATTCACGCTGGACATATTGATGATGCAGCCGCTGTTGCGCTTGACCATCTCGCGCGCCACGGCCTGGCCGCACAGGAACATCGATTTCAGGTTGATGCGCATGACCCGGTCGAAATCGTCTTCGCACACGTCGAGGAAATCGGCCGCGTGCGTGACGCCCGCATTGTTGACGAGGATATCGATGTGGCCGAACTGGGCCAACGTTTCCTTCAGCATGGCGTCGACGTCCGCCTTCTGGCTGACGTCGGCGCAAAAGAAGCGTGCCTGCGGTCCGAGGGCGGCGGCCGCCTGCGCGCCTTCTTCCTTGATGTCGACCAACATCACTTGCGCTCCTTCGGCGATCAGGCGGGTGGCGCAAGCCAGGCCGATGCCTTGTGTGGCGCCCGTGACGATGGCGGTTTTATTGATCAGTTTCATGTGTGCTCCTCGGCGAGTAATAGGGGCGCTGCCCAGGCCACGGGCTTGCGCGGCAATGGGCAGATTTTAATCCCTGGACAGGAATCAGAGGAGGATGGGTTCGTTGGGCAACTGGTTGCCGCGCGTACCGTCAGCGGGGAAGTGGCTTTGCAGCAAGGTATTCAACTGCTGCAAGGCATCGAGCGTGCTGTCGTGGTAATTGCCGTCCTTGAAACCCTTGGTCATGGTGCGGCACACGGCTTGCCACTGTTCCGGCGTGATGCGGCGGCCCACGTTGCGGTCGGCAACGATATCGACCTGGTGTTCGGCCAGATTGATATAGATCAGCACGCCAACGTTGTCTTCCGTATCCCACACGCCATACTGGGCGAACAGTTCGCGCGCCCGTTCGCGGTTGCTCACGCCCTGGTAGGCCATGCCTGGCGTCAGGGCCGCTTCGACGATCAGGCGCACTTCCGCCCGGTGCATCGTTTCACCGTCGGCGATGGCCGTCTCGATGGCTTTCAGGGTGCGTTCCGGAAACGCCTGGCGCGCCGTTGCCGGCGTGCCCCGCAAATGTTTCAAGGCGCGTCCGCAGCGCTGTCCGAATGTCAGTTGTTTCGTCATTACCAATCTCCCGAGGCGCCGCCGCCGTCAAATCCGCCGCCGCCGCCACCGAAACCACCGCCGCCACCGCCAAAACCACCTCCGCCGCCGAAGCCGCCACCGCCGCCCCGGTTGTTCAGGGCCTGGCTGAGGATGCTGCCCAGCACGACGCCGGTGGCGCCGCTGGACCAGTTGCTGCCGCGCTGCAGGCGGTTAGGCCCGCCGCGCGAACGGAACAGGGTCAGCACGACGAGGAAGCCGAAGAACAGCAGCGGCAGCCAGAAGGTCATGCCGCCCGCGTCCACCGTGGCCGGCGCTTTCTGCTGGGCCGGGGCGGGGAATTGCTCCTGGTTCAGCAGGGTGGCAATTGACCCCACGCCGGCGACCAGGCCGCCGTAATAGTCGTTCTGCTTGAAATGCGGGGCGATCACGTCCTGCAGGATGCGTTTCGATTGCGCATCAGTCAGCACGCCCTGCACGCCGCGGCCCGCCTCGATGCGCAGGCGGCGCAAGGACGATGGATTGTCCTTCGCCACCATCAGCAGCACGCCGTCATCGACGCCCTTGCGGCCCAGCTTCCAGGCATCCGTCACGCGGATGCTGTATTGCTCGATGGCTTCCGGTTCCGTGCTCTTGACCAGCAGCACGGCGATCTGGCTGCCCGTCTTGGCTTCGTAATCGGCCAGCACGCCTTCCAGCGCCGCCTTTTGCTTGGCGTCGAGCATGCCGGCGTTGTCCGTCACGCGCGCCGCCAGCGGCGGCACGGGTGCAAGACCCTGTGCGCCGGCTGGCAGGCTCGTCCACAGCAGCAGCGCCGTCGCCAGCGCCGCCAGATAAGACCAGGCTTTCATCTTATTTGCCAAAGTTGACGGTCGGCGCGGTCGAGATGGCTTTTTCGTTTTCCACCGTGAACGATGGCTTGACCTTGTAGCCGAAGACCATGGCCGTCAGGTTGTTCGGGAAGCTGCGCGCATGCACGTTGTAATCCTGCACGGCAACGATGTAGCGCTGGCGCGCCACGGTGATGCGGTTTTCCGTGCCTTCGAGCTGCGACTGCAAATCGCGGAAGCTGGTGTCAGCCTTCAGGTCAGGGTATTTCTCGGACACCACCATCAGGCGCGACAGGGCCGACGACAGCTGCCCCTGCACTTGCTGGAATTTCTCGAACGCGGCCGGGTCGTTCAGCACTTCGGGCGTGATCTGGAAACTGGTGGCGGCGGCGCGCGCCTTGGTCACCGCTTCCAGGGTTTCGCGTTCGTGCGTGGCATAGCCCTTGACGGTGTTGACCAGGTTGGGAATCAGGTCGGCGCGGCGCTGGTACTGGTTGACCACTTCGCCCCAGGCGGCCTTGGTGGCTTCATCCTTGCTCTGGAATTCGTTGTAGCCGCAGCCCGTCAGGATGCCGGCCAGGACGGTGACGCTCAGGGCCAGGCGCAGCCATTTGGTGAATTGATTGATGATTTGCATGATGGGTTCCGTGCAGAGTAAAGGAGGTGAGGCAAATATACCTGAAACGGCCCGCAATGTCGGTTTAATAAGCGCCGGCCGCGGCCCTTGGCTGCCTTCCCACGTCCATGCCGCGTTACAATACGGGGTTTGCAACTGAATATAGAGAAGGTGTGCCGTGAATTTCATCAATAAATTATCCGCCGCGTGGACGGCCAATAATTCCCTGCTGTGCGTGGGCCTGGACCCGGACCTGGCGAAACTGCCGGCCGAACTGCGCGACTTGCCTGATGGAATCACCACCTTTTGCACGCGCATCATCGACGCCACGGCCGACCTGGCCTGCGCCTTCAAGCCGCAGATCGCCTATTTTGCCGCGCTGGGCGCGGAAAAGCAGCTGGAAGACATCTGCCGCTACGTGCGCGAGAATTACCCGCACATCCCGCTGATCCTCGACGCGAAACGGGGCGACATCGGCGCGACAGCCACGCAATATGCGCGCGAAGCGTTCGAGCGCTACGGCGCCGACGCCGTCACCGTGAACCCCTACATGGGCGAGGATTCGCTCGATCCCTACCTGGCGTGGAAAGACCGCGGCGTGATCATCCTGTGCCGCACTTCGAACCCGGGCGGCTCGGACCTGCAATTCCTGAATACGGACGGCGAACCGCTGTACCAGCGCGTGGCGCGCCTGGTGGCCGATAAGTGGAACAAGAACGGCCAGTGTGCGCTCGTCGTCGGCGCCACCTTCCCTGAAGAACTGGCGCAGGTGCGCGCCATCGTCGGCGACATGCCGCTGCTGGTGCCCGGCATCGGCGCCCAGGGCGGCGACATCGCCGCTACCGTCGGCGCAGGCCAGACGGCCAAGGGCATGGGCATGATGATCAGCTCGTCGCGCGCCATCATCTACGCCACGCCGCAAGCGGATGAAGACTGGGCCGACGCAGCGCGCCGCGTGGCGATCGAGACGCGCGATGCGATCAATCAACACCGTTCGGTTTAAGCACTATCCATAAAAAATGTAGGTCGGGTTAGGCCAGCGGCCGTAATCCGACAACACCGGTAACGTCGACAATGTTGTCGGATTACGCGGGCCTTCGGCCCGCTMATCCGACCTACCGGTTTGGTTAGGTCGACTAATCGCGCATGGGCGCCACCATCTCCGCGTAATCGTACAACTCTCCCAGAATTTCCTCACCCCGCTCATCGACCGATTCCGACAGCACGTCGATTTCCGTAAACAGCATTTCGATGGTGCGGGCGCCGCCGTCGCCGTCGAACAGGCGGGCGGCGCGGTGCTGTTCCCAGCGCAGGCTTTCCGCTTCGCTCAGGGTTTGCGGGAAATTGCGGGCGCGGTAGCGGAACAGCAATTCCTGCAGGCGTTCGTCGGCAAACGAGGGGCGGGCCGTGGCCAGCTTGGCCGGCGTTTCGCGGCGCAAGGATTCGAGCAGGCGGCGGTCGTCGTTGCTGACAAAACCGTTATACAGATCCTCATCCACGTCCAGCGCCACATTCGCGCCCGGGCGCTGGAACACTTCGGCCCAGATCGCGTCCATGTTCGGCGCCGTGGCGGCGAATTGCGCGTTGACCTTCGCCGCGTCCACGTCGATGCCCCATTGCGCGGCCATGGCCGGCGACAAGGTTTTCAGGTTGCCGACCAGCATGGGCGACTTGTTCAGGTGCACGCTTTTCACGGGCAGGCGCGTCATGCCTTCGGGCATGGCTTCCTTGCGCGTGAACAGCCGCGTGCGGATGGTGTCGGCGTCCAGCTGGAACAGTTCGCGCGGGTCGTAGGCGCAATCCCAGACGAGAATCTCGTTCTTGTTGCTCGGGTGCGTGGCCAGCGGCCAGACGACGCCCACGCAGCCCCGTTCGGCGGGGAACATGCCCGACACGTGCAGGAAAGGCTGGCGCTCGCCGGCGGCCAGGTGCATGCCCATTTCGCTGGCGACCCGGTCCTTCTTGTGCAGCGCCAGGCAGAATTCGAACAGTTTCGGCTGTTTCTGCTTGATCAGGCGGGTCAGGGCGATGGTGGCGCGCACGTCGGACAACGCATCGTGCGCCGCTTCGTGGGCCAGGCCGTTGGCCTTGCTCAAGTGTTCCAGTTTAAAACTGGTCTGGCCATCGTCGCGCTTTGGCCATTGAATGCCTTCCGGGCGCAGCGCATGCGTCATGCGCACCACGTCGAGGATGTCCCAGCGGCCGCAATGGTTTTTCCATTCGCGCGCGTACGGGTCGATCAGGTTGCGCCAGAACAGGAAACGCGTGACTTCATCGTCGAAACGGATGGTGTTGTAGCCCACGCCGATGGTGCCCGGCTCCGAAAAGGCCGCTTCGATGGTGGCGGCAAACTGGTGTTCGGGCACGCCCAGCTGCAGACACTGCTGCGGCGTGATGCCCGTGATCAGGCACGATTGCGGGTCGGGCAGGAAATCATTAGCAGGCTGGCAATACAGCATGATCGGTTCGCCGATCTCGTTGAGCTCGGCATCCGTGCGGATGGCGGCGAACTGGGCCGGGCGGTCGCGGCGCGGCTGGGCGCCAAAGGTTTCGTAGTCGTGCCAAAGAAAGGTCTGGTTAGTCATTGATGGTCATTACTTGGTTGCTTGATTGGTTATCCGGGCCGTAAACGCGCCGCTGCTACAGTTTTCTGAAAACCTGCCGATACTACACGAGAGGATGGTCATCATCGCGTTTCCCGCATGGTGGCATACATTGCCCGTTCAAGGAGGTCTATCATGTCAATTCCCATCGCCGCAGGCGGCAATTCCAACCCTTCCGTGACTTCCGTCAGTACGGGTGTTGCCGGCAAGGACGAGAAAGTCCAGCAAAAGGACGGCGTCAACGCTGAAATGAGCGTCAACGACCGGACGAAGCTGCAATTGAACGCTTCCATCATGCAGGCGTCGCTGAACGTGTCGATCGGTTCCGAGAATGAGCCGCTGGCGCTGCTGTACAAGACGGCCATCACCAACATCAATGAAGCGCTGAAGGGCCAGTACGGCGACGATGCAATCCAGAACGCGGCGTCGCAGGACAATAGCGCCGAAGCGACGGCGAGCCGCATTGTATCGCTGTCGACTGGTTTTTTTGACGCCTTCAAGAAACAGAATCCCGACCTGGATGACGATGCGGCCCTGACCAAGTTCATGGATACCATCAGCGGCGGCATGGAAAAAGGCTTCAAGGAAGCGCGCGATATCCTGGAAGGCTTGAAAGTGTTGAAAGGCGATATCGCCGGCAATATCGACAAGACGTATGAACTGGTGCAGAAGGGATATGCGGATTTCATCGCCGCGCACAGCAGCAAGAAGGATGAGGCCGCCAAGCCGGATGCGACCAAGCCGGCCGACAGCAAGGCCGCCTGATCTACAGCATGACTTGGTTGCGTCCGCCTGCCTTCGCGCGGTACAGCGCCGCGTCGGCGGCCGCGATCAGCGCATGGTCGTCCTGTTCGGCCGCCAGGCTGGACACGCCGAACGAGCCCGTGATGTGCGGCAGCGCGCTGCGCATGTCGGCGAAGATGACGGCTTGCTGCATCCGTTCGCACAGGCGTTCGGCCACCCGCAGGGCCACGTGTTCGTTGGTATCGGGCAAGATCACCATCATTTCCTCGCCACCATAGCGCACGGCAAAATCCGTGGGCCGCAGGGCCGCGCCCAGCACTTGCGCGGCGATGCGCAGCGCCTGGTCGCCCGCCTGGTGGCCGTGCGTGTCGTTGAAACGCTTGAAATGGTCGAGGTCTATCATCACTAGCGACAGCGGCGAGGCACTGGCGTGGGCCGTGACGATCATGTTCGGCAGTAAATCCGTCAGCCAGGCGCGGTTGTACAAGCCCGTCAGGCTGTCGACCATCGACAACTGGCGGTAGAATTCGCCCAGTTTCTGGCGGCGGCGCAGCAGGGCATTGGCGGCGCGGATGCGGAAGGACAGCAGCCGCAGCAGGTTGCGCGCCAGGCCGTTCGATTGCTCGATCAATTCCCAGACGACGGCCGCGTCGATCACCAGCAGGTCGGTTTCTTCCAGGGCGGAAATGGCGGCCAGGTTGCTCGCTTCATCGAGCACCGATTGTTCGCCCACGCTTTCGCCGGGCAAGACCTTGCTGACGGTGCCGTCATCCATGCCCGTGTGGATGTCGGCGGCCACGGCCAGCGAACCGCGCAGGACGATATACAGGCAAGTACCCTGTGTGTCGGCAATGGCTTCGCCCGCTTCGAGGCGCATGACGGGGCAGGGCGCCAGCATGGCGGCCGTCTGGCTATCCGCCCCATCGCGAAATAACTGTAAATCGCCGATGTTGCAGCCTGAAGCGCCGAAGTTGCCGATCTGTTCCACAATCACACTTTCAAAAAGCCGGCGCGCGCGAGCAGGGGGCCGGTAGCTTCATGATAGCGTAAAGCGGCCTTGGCTGTAACGGCAAAGGCTTGCTTGATGTCACTTACTGTGAGAAATACGACAATTATTTCATTGCGGTGTTAATACGCCGGAATGCTTGCTGTTTTGCTATGGATGTTGTCGCGCAGGAAGACGAGTCCAGATGTGCAAAGGCAGCCTTGAACGGCTGCCTCAGTCTCTGGAAATCCTGCAGGTGGGGAGTTACTCGGCGGTTTCTTCCGCTTCGGCCGTATCGATCACGGCATTCTTGCCGGTGGCGTGGCGCTTGCTGTCTTGCAGGCGGCCCAGGGCGCTATCGATGGCGCGTTTCAGTTTGTCGGTGGCGCCGGCAACGGATTGATGCACGGTGGCGTTCTGTTCGGTCACGGCAATCGGTTGATAACCAGCAACGCGTGCTTCCATGACGCAGCGGATATCGTCGGCGCCGCCTTTCGGGCCATTCGTGTCGCTGATGTGGACTTCGATGCGGGTCAGGTTGTCGCGGAAGCGGCTCAGTGCGCTTTCAAGTACGGATTGCACATGTTCGTTCAGTCCAGCGGTGTTGGCGATGGTGCTGTCGGTATGAATATTGATTTGCATATGCTTACTCCTGTCAATTCAAAAAAAACCCATCTCAGGCGTGCTGCGGCCTGGTTGCTGCCCCATGCACATGACCTCTGTGCATGGAACTTATCTTACTCCTCTTTCCAGTATTTCAAGAGGGTGCGCACGATTAAGATGAGCTTAACCCTTCAGCCAGGTCAAGTTTCCACCATGAAATTATTTCAACCATTGATCAGACCGGCGGCGATATTGATCGACAGCCCCAGCACGACCAGGTTGAAGAAAAAGCTCAGCACGGATTGCCCCAGCACGATCTGGCGCATCATGCGCGTCTGCACGGAAACGTCCGACGTTTGCACGGCCACGGCGATGGTGAAAGCGAAATACAGAAAATCCCAGTAATCGGGGTTTTGCTCGTCGTCGGGAAACTTCAGGGGGCGCAGCGCGGGGTCGGCCTGGTAATACAGGTGGGCATAGTGGAAGCAGAACAGGGTGCCGACGAGGAACCAGGAACCGACCAGGGTGGCGATCGTCAAGCCGTAGTGCAGCGCGCGCTCGTCCGGCGCCAGGTCTTTCATCGAAGACAGCTGCGAGACGATGGCCACCAGGCTCATCACGGAAGCGATGGACAGGGCCGACAAGACTGTTGCCGCCCGCTCGTCCTGGCGCGCCGCCATCATTTTCACGCGGTGGTGGTTGGCGCGCATCATCATCCAGGCCATCGTCGCCAGGTAGAACCAGACGGCCACGTTCCACGCCGTCAGCAAACGCGTCATCTGTTGCCACGATGCGGGCAGCAGCAGGCCGGCTGCCACGCCGATGGCCGTGGCCATGCTCAGGTGGGGGCGGCTGCGGATGAAGCTGTGGAACGGAAGCGTGATTTTCATGGTGCCAGGGTTCGTCAGTGGCGATAGCGCATCTTAGGCCTTATGTCGCCGCCGTGGTAGCCGTCCTGGCGGCCGCTTCCTTCTCGTGGTGGGGGAAGCGGTCCATGCGCGACAGCACGGGGAACAGCACGGCCCAGATGCCCGTCACGGCCAGGGTGGCGGCGCCGCCGAAGAGCACGGCGCGCACGAGGCCGAACCAGCCGGCCGTCAAGCCCGACTCGAATTCGCCCAGCTCGTTCGAGGCGCCGATGAAGACGGCATTCACGGCGCTGACCCGGCCGCGGATTTCGTCGGGCGTCTCGAACTGCACCAGCAGGTGGCGGATGTAGACGCTGACCATGTCGCCGGCGCCCATCAGGAACAGCGCCACCAGCGCCAGCGGGAAATAGCTGGTGCTGCCCAACACCAGGGTACCCAGGCCGAAGACGGCCACGCCGCCGAACATCCACGGTCCCACGCGGCGCGTGATGGGGAAGATGGCCAGCGCGATCGAGCACAGGGCCGCGCCGGCCCCGGGTGCCGTACGCAGCAAGCCCAGGCCGCTGGGGCCGATATGCAGCACGTCGTGCGCGAGCGCCGGCAGCAGCGCCGTGGCGCCGCCGAACAGGACGGCAAACAGGTCGAGCGAAATGGCGCCCAGCACGATGGGTTTCGACCAGACGAAGCGCAAGCCTTCGAGCAGGGTATGCCAGCTGACGGGTTCGCGCTTGACCACTTGCGGCGCCGGCGTGGTGGCGCGCATCAGCAGGACGGACACGACCAGCAGCGCGGACGAGATCAAATACACGACCTTGGGGCCGAAGTAATACAGCAAGCCGCCCAGGGTAGGCCCCAGGATGATGGCCACGTGCGAGCTCGACGAGCTGAGCGCGACGGCGCGGCTGAAGTGTTGCGTGGGCACCATGTTGACGAGCACGGCTTGCGTGGCCGGCATCATGAAGGCGCGCGCGCTGCCGAACAGCACCAGCACGGCAAACACGGGCCAGACGATGGAGAGCCCGCTCAGAGTGAACGCCAGCAGGGCCAGCGCGCAAGCGAGCTGCGCCGCCAGGCACCAGGCGATGATGTTGCGGCGGTTGTAGCGGTCGGCCACATGGCCTGCCGGCAAAATCAATACGAGGAAGGGCGCGAATTGCGCCAGGCCGATCAAGCCCAGGTCGAACAGGCTGCCCGTGATCTGGTACACCTGCCAGCCGATGGCCACGCTTTGCATCTGCACGGCCACCGTGCCCAGCACGCGGGCGGAAAGATAAAAGGCGAAGTTGCGGTGACGCAGGATACTGAAGCCGTTGCCGGCGGAAGCGAGAGACATGAAATTTCCAGGAAGCAGCGGGGTAGAGCGGTGGTGGCAGCGGGCGCCGCACCAGCCGCGCCCCGCTGTCTGGACTGTGACGCTTACTTGGCCAGGTCGGCTTCCGTGGTGAAGGCGTCCGCGTAAAACTCGTCGTCTGGCAACTGGCACAGCTGCACGAAGTCGCGGTGGGCCGAATCGACCATCACGGGCGCGCCGCAGGCATATACCTGGTGGCCCGACAGGTCGGGCAAGTCGGCGATGACGGCCTGGTGCACGAAGCCCGTGCGGCCGCTCCAGCCGTCTTCCGGCAGGGCGTCCGACACGACGGGCACATAGGTGAACTGCGGCAAGTCGGCGGCCCACTGGCGGCACAGCGCATCCATGTACAGGTCGTGCGGACGGCGCCCGCCCCAGTACAGGGTGATCGGGCGCGTGGAGCGCTCGTTGATCATGTGTTCGACGATGGCTTTCAAGGGTGCAAAGCCCGTGCCCGAGGCCAGCAGCACGACGGGCTTGTCGGAATCTTCGCGCAGGAAGAAGGTGCCCATCGGGCCTTCGAAGCGCAGGATGTCGCGCTCCTTCATGGTGCCAAATACCTGGTCGGTAAACAGGCCGCCCGGCAGGTGGCGGATGTGCAGGGTCACGGGGCCGCCGTCGGCGGGCGCGCTGGCCATGCTGTAGCTGCGACGTTTGTTGTCGCGCAACAGGATTTCGATATACTGTCCGGCGCGGTAGTTGAGGCGCTCGCTGGCCGGCAACTGCAGGGTCAGCACGACGACGTCGGGCGCGACTTTTTCGATGGTGGTCACGCGCGACGGCATTTTCTTGATCGGGTAGTCGCTGCTGCCCGCCACTTCGCGCGCTTCGATGACGAGGTCGCTCCGTGGCATGGCGCAGCAGAACAGGGAAAAGCCGGCTGCCGCTTCCTCTTCCGTCAGGGCGCGCTGCTGGTGCGCCTTGTGCTGGACGGTGCCGGAAACCACTTTGCCCTTGCAGGAACCGCAGGCGCCATTTTTACAGCCATACGGCAAGCCCACGCCGGCGCGTATCGCCGCCGCCAGCACGGTTTCGTCCGCTTCGCAGCTGAACTGGTGGCCGCTGGGCTGAACAGTAACTTGAAAAGTCATACAATCCTTGAGATGAAAAATATGTTAATGCACTCTTTGCGCAAGCCGTCAGGCTTGCCGCGCCTGCTGATCCTGGGCTGCGGCGACGTCGGCATGCGCTTGCTGCCCCTGCTGCGCGCGCGCTTTCGCGTCTTTGCCGTCACCAGCCAGCCGGCGCGCTGCGCGCAGTTGCGGGAAGCCGGCGCCGTGCCCATCGTGGCCAACCTCGACGACCGGGCCAGCCTGAAACGGCTGGCGGGACTGGCGACGATGATCGTGCACCTGGCGCCACCCTTGTCGTCGGGCTTGCTGGACCGGCGCACGCGCAATCTGGCCGCCATTTTACCCGAGCATGCACGCATGGTGTATGTGAGCACCAGCGGCGTGTATGGCGATTGCGCTGGCGCCTGGGTCGATGAAACGCGGCCGACGGCGCCGGCGAATGCGCGCGCGAAGCGGAGGGTGGACGCCGAACAGGTCTTGCGCGGCTGGGGCGCGCGACGCGGCGCCACAGTGGCCATCCTGCGCGTGCCCGGCATCTATGCCGACGACCGCCTGCCCTTGAAGCGCTTGCGTGAAGGCACGCCGGCCCTGGCCGCGGATGACGATGTGTACACCAACCATATCCATGCCGACGACCTGGCGCGCATCATCGAGCGGGCCTTGTGGCGCGGCAAACCGGGACGCGTGTATCACGCCAGCGATGACAGCGAACTCAGAATGGCCGAGTATTTCGATGCCGTGGCCGACACGTTCGGCCTGCCGCGCCCGCCGCGCCTGCCCCGTGCCGCGCTGCAGCAGGTGGTCACGCCGATGCTGCTGTCGTTCATGTCCGAATCGCGCCGATTGCACAATACGCGCATCAAGCGCGAGCTGGGCGTGCGCCTGCGCTACGCGCGCGTGGCAGATGCCTTGCGGCCGCTGTCCGCCGATGGCGCCGGCATCGGGTAAAATGGCCGGTTATCTGCGCACTTTGCTGGGCCGGCGCGCAGCGCGCCGTTCCCGCGCTGCGCCACTCACTTAAGGAAGACAGCATGAGCACCCTCACTTACGAAGCATACCTGGACGAGGTCACCACCGTCCTGACGGAACTGTACGACCTCGACGACGAAGCCGCCATCAAGCTGGTCGTGGCGGCGCAGGATGCCGAATTTTTCGTCCCGCACGATGCGCATGAAGAAATGCGTACCGTCGAGCAAGCCAAGAAAGATGCGGTCACCCTGTTCGAGCGCAAGCAGAACCGCCAGCAAACGCAGGAAAAACAGCAACAGCGCGTGCGCCAGCAAAAGAAATAAGACGGAAGCAGGCCGTGGGGCAGTACGGGTTCCGGCGCAACACCGGGACCGTGCCATTTGATGCACCGCAAACGCGCCATGGCGCGCTGGCGATATGGTGAGCAATGTCGTCACGCGTCTGGGCTCTTGTGGCGGGCTCCACACAGCGTGACGTTGTTTCCCGTCAGCAGGAGCGAGCCATGCGAGCAACGAGTCACCCCAGCAAGGAGCAAGTGCGCGCTTATATGCGCCGGCGCGAACATGCGCTGCAACCCCCACCACCGCCCGATGAAATTCGCCGGCAACTGGCCTGGTGCCGCGCGGACGATTCCCCATGCACTTGCCCGCTTGCCACCCCGGCCGGCGTGGCCGCGCAAGGCTGGCATTTATCCGCAGAAATGGCCCGCCTGGGCACCCTCATGGCCATAGCCTGGCTCATGCATAGCGGTGTTGCTCATCGTAAAAATTGATGACGTGCAGCAAATTTTTCCGATTTGAGTTATCCTCTAGCACATTCCAAGTGCGTCAATTCTCTTCAATTATCACAATTTTGCTCTAAGTTACGCAAAAATCAACAATAGCGTGTATTATATTGTTTGTGGCGTAAAAGCCGCATAAGTGATGGCGCTTTTTAGTGTGTTTACCCTGAATTAGTGCAGAAGAGACATTCTGTTTTTTCTTGCTCTAATACAACAAGTACGGATTTTTGATCATGTCTCTCAAACAAATTACCTCTTTGCCTACCTACAACCCGAATCGCGTCCTCGATGCGATCATCGACAAGCTGCAACTGAAAAACGATGCCGCCTTGTCGCGAGCTCTGGAAGTGGCGCCACCTGTTATCAGCAAGATTCGTCACAACACCTTGCCGATCGGCGCCACGATCCTCATCCGCATGCATGAAATCAGCGATTTCAGCATTCGTGAACTGCGCGAGTTGATGGCTGCCTAAGAGCGCCTGACAGACGGCAAACTGAGAGGTGCCGTCTGGGTAAGTCAGGCTTGCCGCGTGCGGCAGCCACATCTGTTTTCCGCTTTTCTATTGCGGATCGCGGTTCAATACCGGACGATCGACATAGAAGCGCCCCATTTCCAGGCCAGTCGAAGACGATTTGACCACCGCTGCGGCCAGTGAGGCGGGCGCACTGGAAAATGCGGTGCTGGCTGCCCCCGTCGCGCGGCCCGAATACGCCGTCGCCTGCACGGCCGCACTGGAAAACGCCGTTTGCACGGCCCGGCCCGAGTATGCCGTTGCCTGTACCGCCGCACTGGAAAATGCTGTTTGCACAGCCCGTCCCGAATACGCCGCCTGCACGGCCCGCCCCGAATACGCCGTCTCCGCGCGGATATAATCTTCCCCGAACGTTTGCTCATACAGCTGCTTCATGCGCTCGCCCACGCGATGGTGCGCCGCTTCGTCGTCTTCGCCGCGCAGGCCGATGTAGGGGAAGTGATGGAGGAAGTAACCGAACACCTGTTCGCAGTCGGCCGCATATTTCAGGGTGTCGAGGATGTGGTAGTGCCAGAAGGTATCGACGTCCATCAGCGGCGCTGTTTCTTCTTCCGGAAACTGTTTCATCAGGATCAGAAAGCGGCGGTATTCGAATTCCACCGCATTTGCCTTTTCCAGGCTCCATCCTTCGCCTGACTCCCGGTGCATCAGCTTGACCTTGATCGCGTCCAAATCCAAATCGGCAATTGCCTTGAAACTGTCGTTCGTATCCATGAATGTCCTTTTGTAAAGAGCGTTGTGGGAAATACGGTGAAACAAGGGAGAGCGGTGGGATCGTACTCCTGGCAAATGGTCGAGGAATGCCTGGCCCATGGCGGGCGGGCGCTGAGTTGTTCTACACCAATATTGCATCTAATTACAAAATATGCAAGCTGAGCTTGCTCCATGCGAACGCGCGCCCGTCAGTTGCTGGCCCGGCTTTCTTCCTGGTAGGGAAATGCGGTGGCGTCCGCGCCCAGCGGTACGCTGACGTGCACGCTCATGCCGGCGCCGGGGCTGCTTTCGATGTAAAAAGTGCCACCCAGCAATTTTATGCGTTCCTCGATGCCCACGAGGCCAAACGAGCCCAGCTTGTTGCGCCCGTCGATGGCGGCGCCCACGCCGTTGTCGCTGATGCTCATCGATACCGTATCGCGGCACTTTTCCAGCTTGACTTGCACGCGGCTGGCATGGGCATGCTGGGAAATGTTGCTGAGCGACTCTTGCAGGATGCGGAACAGGGCCGTCGCGCACTGGTCGCTGAGGCAAATGTCGTCATGGCTTTCGCTCACTTCGCAAGCGATGCCCGTGCGCTGGCGAAATTGCGCCACCTGCCATTCGACGGCCGCATTCACGCCCAGGTCCAGCACGGTAGGGCGCAAATCGTTGATGATCTGCCGCACGCTCTTGATGGTGGCGTCGATCTGCTCCAGGGTCGAGCGGGCGCGGGCGTTCAGGCGCGGGTGACGGCGATGCGTGCGCGAGGCCAGCATGTCGGCGTCGATGCGCAAGACCAGCAGGTTCTGTCCCAGGTCGTCATGGATTTCGCGCGCGATGCGCTTGCGCTCTTCTTCCTTGATCTGGTCGGCATGGGCCGCCAGGCGGCGCAGTTTCTGGTGCGACAGCTGCAGACGGATCTGGCTGGCGCGCAATTCTTCCGTCATGCCGTTCGCCATCTGGATGGCGCGCCGGCGCGACGATGCCAGAGTGTGGAACAGCATGTATAGCAGCATGGTGCTGGCAAAGCCTATCAGCAGGGCCAGCCATGGCAAAAAGACGTCGAAGCGCGTGTACAGGTCGCTCTTGCGCACGCTGAACAGCGCTTGCCACACGCGGCTATTGTGTTCGATCAGCATCGTGCTGCTCAGGTAGCGGCCGGAATTGCCGGGCAACCACCATGGCGCATGCATGCCCGCCGTCGTGCTGTCGAAGATGGGGCGCATGTCGTGCGGTAAGTCTAGCGGTGCGCGCGCCTGCGGGCCGATATCGAACAGGGTCAGGCGGACGTTGCGCACCGGCATGTCCGCCAGCGCGCTGCGCATCATTGTCACCAGGTCGTAGCCGATGCCGACGGAACCCTGGTACGCCGCGCGCCGCTGCTCCACCGTATCGACCGGCATGCCAAAGTGGTACACGGGCAGGCGCATGGCCATGCCCGTCAATTGGGGACGGCCTTGCATCGGCACGGGCACGCCGGAATTGCTGATGTTGCCGGAATCGCGCGACTGCGCCAGCATTTCGGCGATCAGGGGGCGCGAGGCGATGTCATAGCCATATTTTTCAGGGGCGCTGGCAATCGGTTCGATATACACCAGCACGGAATAGTGCGCGCGCGGGGCGGGTGGATGGATGGCAAACGCCGGATAGCCGTCGCGCCCGGGCGGATAGTCGCGCTGCATGGCCGCTTCGAAGGCGGCACGCTGCGTCTCGTCCAGTTCCTGGCTGTAATTGAGGTTCATCACGCCCGGATAGTTCTGTTGCAGGGCGATGTTCGCCACGTAGCGGTGGAATTGCTCACGGCTCACGTGTTCGTTGGCGTGGAACAGGCTGGCCGTGCCGCGCAGCAGGTTGGCATACGACTTGACGCGCGATTCGATGTTTTTCTGGGTATTGCGGGCCAGATTGTTGAATAGCTCGCTGGCATCGTTTTCGATCGACAGCGAGGCGGCCATATAGAACAGCAGGCCCACCATCGTCGACATCACGAAGCCGAGCAGCCACTGCGGCCTTTTTTCAGCAGATAAGGGGTGTTCGCCGGCAGTAGAAGACATCGCCATCCGCATCAGGAAGAGGAATCGGGTGCCGCCTGGGCGACGGAGGCTAGGCTGCGTTGTACAAGCACTATTAAAATTGTAAATTGCTCAATAGCTGCCTAATATACAAAATTATCGTTATTATAGTCAACAAGCAATATTTCTCGTTGAAACGAAAAAAACCGCCGCAGCGGTTTTTTTTGTGTGCCGGCAGCCCTTATTTGGCGGGCTGCCAGCTGTCTTTCAGGGTGACGATGCGGTTGAAGACGGGCTTGCCAGGCTGGCTGTCGACACGGTCGGCCGCAAAATAACCGTGGCGCTCGAACTGGAAGCGCTCTTCCGGCTGGGCCAGTTCCGCACCCGGTTCCAGCCACGCTTGCACCACTTCCTTGGCCAGCGGATTCAAGGCCAGCTTGAAGTCCTTGCCGCCCGCGTCCGGCTGCGGGTCCGTGAACAGGCGGTCGTACAGGCGCACTTCGGCGGGAATGGCCGTCGGTGCGCTGACCCAGTGCATATTGCCCTTGACCTTGTAATTGGCGCTGCCTTCCGTTCCCGACTTGCTGTCCGGGAAGTAGGTGCAATGCACGGCGATGACCTTGCCGTTCTCATCCTTGTCGTAGCCCGTGCACTCGATCACGTAGCCGTAGCGCAAACGCACGCGGCTGCCCGGCTTGTCGTCGATCGGTGGATACAGACGGAAATAGCCCTTGTTCGGCACTTCCATGAAGTCGTCTTCCTCGATCCACAGCTCGCGCGAGATGGGGAAGGTGCGCAAGCCGCGATCGGGGAAGTGCGGGTGCACGGGTGCCGTGCATTCCACGCTTTCGCCTTCGGGGAAATTGTCGATGATCAGTTTCAAAGGACGCAGCACGGCTACCGAGCGCGGCGCTTTCGGGTCCAGGTCTTCGCGCAAACAGCCTTCGAGCACGCTGTAGTCGATCCAGCCGTCCGATTTCGTCACGCCCGTGCGTTCGCACATCAGCTGAATGGCTTCCGGCGTGTAGCCGCGGCGGCGCATGCCCACCAGGGTCGGCATGCGCGGGTCGTCCCAGCCATCGACGATTTTTTCTTCCACCAGCTGGCGCAGCTTGCGCTTGCTGGTGACGATGTAGGTCAGGTTCAGACGCGAGAATTCGTACTGGTGCGGCACCGGCTTGGCGAAGAAGCCGCCGGCCGACAGCGTTTCCAGCAGCCAGTCGTAGAACGGGCGGTGGTCCTGGAATTCCAGGGTGCAGATCGAATGCGTGATGTTTTCCAGCGCGTCCGAGATCGGGTGCGTGTAGTCGTACATCGGATAGATGCACCAGGCGTCGCCCGTGCGGTGGTGATGCGCGTGGCGGATGCGGTAGATGGCCGGGTCGCGCAAGTTCATGTTCGGCGAACTCATGGCATCTTCGCTCATCTTCGCGCGCAGGATGTGTTCGCCATCCTTGAACTGGCCCGCCTTCATGGCGCGGAACAGGGCCAGCGATTCGTCGCGCGGACGGTCGCGGAAAGGCGAATTCTTGCCGGCCTGGCCGAAATTGCCGCGGTTGGCGGCCATGTCTTCGGCGCTCTGGCTATCCACATAGGCAAAGCCGGCCGTGATCAGGTACTCGGCCATCGCGTACAGCTGGTCGAAATAGTCGCTCGCGTAGTGCAGGTGGCTCTGGCCATCGGCATGCTTCGGTTCCCAGTCAAAGCCCAGCCATTTCACGCTGTCCATGATGGTGTCGACGTATTCCTGCTCTTCCTTGGCCGGATTGGTGTCGTCGAAGCGCAGGTTGCACTGGCCGGCGTAATCGCGCGCCAGACCGAAGTTGACGCAAATCGACTTGGCGTGGCCCACGTGCAGGTAGCCGTTCGGCTCCGGCGGGAAACGCGTGATCACCTGGGGCAGGCCGGGACGCACGTGGGCGCCGGCAGCCAGGTCGGCTTCGATGATGTTACGCAAGAAATTGGGCGCCAGCGCTGGCGCGGCGGTATTCGGTTTATCGTTGCTCATTGATCAATGCGGAAGAGTGACAGTAAAGAGCATTTTACCGTACCGCAAGCGCTTTATAAGCACGTATTTGGCCCCATATCCGAGCATGCAAGCGACGCCGACGCCGTTCTATAGGATAATTCGCCTTTAATTAGTAGAAAAACGTGACCCCGGAGCCTTTTATGGAAAATTTATATAACGTCCTCGGTGTCGCTCCCAATGCCAGCGACGATGAAATCAAGAAGGTTTACCGTTCGCTGGCCATGCGCTTCCACCCCGACCGCAACCAGGCCCCCGGCGCCGAGGCGCGCTTCAAGAGCGTCACCAAGGCCTATGAAATCCTGGCCGACCCGGCCAAGCGCGCCGAATACGACCAGAGCGTGAACCACCGTATCATCATCGACCCGGAAGCGGAAGCGTATGCGCTGTGGTGCGGAGTGTTTCGTTTACATGGCACAGTATTACCTGCCGACTAAACCGCTGCGGCCCGCTTCAGCCGGCCCAAATTACTTGAAAACAACAACAACGGCGCTTTTATCAGCGCCGCGCATTACATTGGAAAGCACAGCATGAGAAGAGTACACCCTGAATTCGCGTATCAGTCGCGTGAGCTGGAAGGCCAGATCGAAGGCATCCTCGGCGATCCGCCGAACCGCAAGAACTACAAGAGCATGGTCGATGCATTGGTCGGCGAATATGCGAGCGGCGGCGGCATCGAAGACGTGAACATGCTGGCCTTCGCACTGGTCGACCACATCACCTTCAGCGACCCGAAAGGCTTGCTGGCCGAAAGCGAAGACTACGAGTTCGGCGACCCGGCCCGCGTGTTTTCCATGGCTGCGTGCGCCGCGCCGGAAGCGGCCAAGATGTACGCCGCCATCGAAGAGAGCTTCCCCGACCTGGCGCGCCAGGCCATCATCACGGCTTTCCTGCACAAGAACCCGCGCCTGTGGGACGACGACGACCAGTCGCTCGACCAACTGGCTGCCAATGACGATGGCGACGACGATCACGACGAAGACGAAGCCACCGACGATTTCGCCCAGATGTTTGACCAGGATGGAGATGACCATGGCCGATAACACTGAACAAAAGAGCAATCTTCCCGCGCTGACGAAACAGGTCACGGAATTGGTACTGTCCGGTTCGCTGGGCCACGCCGAGCAGGCGTTTGCCGACGCGGCCGATCAGTATGGCGACCTGGCCGTGGTGGAAGTGCTGAGCGCGATCCCGCCGCAAGTGACGGCCCTGCATCTGGCCGGCTTTGACGGCGGCAAGATGTCGCTGGCAACCCTGCTGGTGCCGCCGAAAGCGTGGGCCGACAGCCTGGCCTTCATCGCCGCCACGTGGAGCGACGACCAGATCGAGGATGATCCGGAACGCATCGCCGAAGCCCTGTTCGCGCACATCCACGGCGTGGTGTTTTCCACCGACGACGCCGAGCGCCGCCGCGAGCTGCTGCTCGAAGCGTCCGCCACCGACTGGGGCGCCACGGCGTTCGCCATTTTGTTCTCGATGGCGCCGAAGGAAATCCTCGAAGTGGCGGGCGAGATCGTCATCAAGGGACCGTACGTGACGGGCGTGACGTCGTCCGACAACGACGTCGTGCCGCTGGCCATCGAGCTGGCGCAAGCGAATGAAGACGGCTGGGATCGCTCGCTGTTCGAACTGTTCCCCGACTTCCGCCACAGCGCCGACCTGGCCGACGCGGAATATTCGGACGACCCGGACGAAGAGCCGACCATGTTGCAGCGGAGCACCAAGGAATTGCTGTACCGCCTGCGCAAGCAAGTGCCGAGCACGCGCAGCGCGCCGCGTTCCAGCACGCGCCGCAGCTTGGGCACGGGCATTTTCTCGTAATGAAAGCAGGGAACGTCTAATGCTGCCAGCAATTGTTGTAGAGAATCTTCCGCGCCTCGTGCGCGCCATCAAACTGTTGCCGGGCGACCCGCGCGAGGACGCGGCCCTGAACCTGGCCGACGAATTGACGGGTATCACGGCCATGGTGGCCGAGAAGTTCACGAATGAACGCACGGCCGACGGCATCCAGAAAGCGCTGTACCTGACGGTGGGTGGCGTGTCCCTGGGCCTGGAACAGGCCGTCACGCATGAAGGCGACCAGGCCGCGCTCGATTTCCTCGTCGAGCACGGCGCCGAGCACGCGTTCCAGGTGGGCTTTCGCCTGATCAAGGAACTGTCGCAGCTGCCCGAAGACGCCCTCGTCGGCGAATACGACCAGGATCCCGTCTATCTGCAGCGGCGCCTGCGCGAGCTGTTCATCGATATTTGCCAGGCCGACCCGAACCAGAACTGGGCCGGCTATGAAAAGTATGCAGTGCAGTTACAACAGCGCAAGGAAGTGCAAGCCGTCGTGCGCCTGGCAAGCTGGCTGCGCCGCCACCACGACAACGGCCCCGTCAGCGACAGCGACTTGAATGCCGAGGGCGTCATCGCCCTGGCCATCATCTTCGCCATCGAAGGCGGCGGGCGCATCATCGCGCGCACGGGTCAAAAGGAATTCGAGCGCTTCGTGCGTTCCGTGCGCAAGAACAAGCCCGACTTCGAGGAAGGCTGGGCCGCCCTGGTGGCCAAGGTTCCCGTGCAGCACCATCCGGTATTGCTCGACCGTATAGAGTCGTACCGCCGCAGCTGCACCGTCGTGCATAAAATCCTCACGCGGGCCAGCATGAAAAGCCTGTTCGAGGACCTGGAAAATTATGCGGGTTCGGAGCTGGACGCGGATTATTCGTGACCGCTGGTGTCGGATTACGCCCTACGGGCTAATCCGACCTGCGACTTGACGCATGCGATTGTCAGATTACGGCCTGCGGCCTAATCCGACCTACGCCGACCTACGCAGACCTACGCCGGCCTCATCCGGCCTATTCTTTCCTTCCCAGACCTACGCCGGCCTCATCGGCCTATTCTTTCTCTTCCATGGCCGCTTCCTCGGCCAGTTTCACAAACGCCGCGACCAGCGGCGACGTCTCTTCTTCCCGTTGTGCAAGCAATAAACTGGTCGTCGCCTGCGGGTCGGCGATCGGGCGGTAGCACACGCCATCCATGCGGATGCGGTCGAACGATGCGGGCAGCACGGAAATGCCGCAGCCGGCCGCCACCAGGCCGATGATGGTCGACGCCTCGCCCGCTTCCTGCGCCACCTGGGGCACGAAGCCGGCCGCCTTGCACAGGCGGAATATCTGCGGATAAATCCCCGTGCCCGCATCCTTGGGGTACATGACAAAGCCTTCGCCCGCCATATCGGCAATGGCAATCGCGTCCTTGGCTGCCAGCGCGTGGGCGACGGGCAAGACGAGGAACAGCGGGTCCTGGCGCAGTTGCGTCAGCTTGATATCGGATGGGTACGTCGTTTCCGGCGGGCGCACGAAGCCCAGATCCATCGTCCTGCCCGAGATCGCTTCGAGTTGATGCAATGTCGCCATTTCATGCAGGGTCAAGGTGACGTGCGGAAATTGCTGGCGGTAGCGGTTGATGACGGTGGCGAAGTAGGGCGTGAACGGCGTGGAAAAGGTAAAGCCGATGCGCAATTCGCCTGCTTCGCCCCGCTGGGCCCGGCGCGCCGTGACGGCCGCCTCTTCCGACAGGGCCAGGATGCGCCGCGCATCGTCGAGGAAAAGACGGCCTGCTTCCGTCAGCCGCACGGAGCGCTTGTTGCGCTCGAACAACTGCGCCCCCAACTCCGCTTCCAGCGCCTGGATTTGCTGGCTCAGTGGCGGCTGGCCGATGTGCAGGCGCTCGGCCGCGCGCGTGAAGTGCAATTCCTCGGCGACGGCGACAAAGTAACGGAGGTGGCGCAGTTCCATATTTGTCCAGTAATCGTTTTAAAGTATGAGTTGGGCCTTGAATATATATTGGACGATATGAGTTGGCAATCCTAAGATGAAGACTCGCTCCTCTTTGAAACATGGCCATGTCTGATTCATCGCTTGCTTACGCCTCTGCCGCCACCCCGGCCGTTCCTGTTCCCCCTCCCGCGCCCCGCACGGCCATCGCCAAAGGTACGGCGGAATTCAAGCGCAGCAACCGCGCCCTGTTCTTTGGCGGCTTTTCCACCTTCAGCTTGCTGTACTGTATCCAGCCACTGTTTCCGCTGCTGTCGCACCAGTTCCATCTGACGCCCGCGCAAAGCAGCTGGTCGCTCTCCGTGTCGAGCGGCTTGCTGGCCATCTCGCTGGTACTGCTCAGCGCCGTCTCGGACCGTGTCGGCCGCAAGCCCTTGATGGTGGCGTCGATGTTTTCCGCCGCAATCCTCACGATTTTGTCCGCGTTCGCCCAGGATTATGCACAGTTGCTGGCCATCCGCGCGGCGCTCGGCATTGCCCTGGGCGGCATGCCGGCAGTGGCCATGGCTTACCTGGGCGAGGAAATCGAGGGCCCGTCCTTGGGCCTGTCGATGGGACTGTATATTGCCGGCAGTGCGTTTGGCGGCATGTCGGGACGGCTGGTCGCTTCCATGCTCAGCGATTTCCTGTCGTGGCGCTGGGCCTTGGGCGTGCTGGGCGTGGCTGGCGTGCTGGCGGCGGCGGAGTTCTGGCGCAGCCTGCCTGCGTCGAAAAATTTCGTGCCCAGTACAAAGGGTTGGAACGCCTTGCCGCACGCCATCCGCCAGCATTTTTCCGACCGGGGCTTGCCGTGGCTGTTCTGCCTCGCGTTCGTGCTGATGGGCTGTTTCGTCAGTCTGTATAACTACATCGGCTACCGCCTGCTGGCTGCGCCATTCGGCTTGCGCCAGAGCACGGTCGGCTTGCTGGCCTTTTTGTACCTGATCGGCATCTTCAGCTCCGTCTGGGCGGGCCGCCTGGTGGACCGGCTGGGGCGCCGGGGCGTGCTGTGGATCATGCTGTCGGTGATGCTGTCCGGCATTTTATTGACCCTGTTCGATTCGCTGCCGCTGATCGTCATCGGCATGGCGCTGGCCACCTTCGGTTTCTTCGCCTCGCACTCGATCGCCAGCAGCTGGGTCAGCCGCCGCGCCCGCGCGCCGCAGGCCCTGGCCTCGGCCTTCTACCTGTTGTTCTATTACCTGGGTTCGAGCCTGATCGGTTCCGCCTCGGGTATGATGTGGGGCTTCGACGGCTGGACGGGCGTGGTCATCATGCTGGGTCTGTGCCTGGGCGGCGGCGTGCTGATCGCCTTGCGCCTGCGCCATTTGCAGCCGCTGGGGGCGCGCGAAGCGGCGGGCTGAGTCCGGCTATTTGGGACATATGCCGATCATCGTTTCCCCCTGCTTGCCGGCGCCCGTGGTCACGCACAAGCTGCCCAGCGCGCTGGTGATTTTATACGTGCGGCTGCCCCTGGCCTCATTGGCACCGATTTCCTCGATCTTTGACGCCTCGTACCATTTCGGCGGCACGGCCGCGTAGGCTTCGGCAAAGCCCTGCTGCATGCGCTTGTAGCCCGTGTCGTCGAATTTCTCCCCACCCCGTTGCGGGAATTCTTTGCGTAAATCCTTGTCGATCTTGCCCACGTCGCGCTTGGCTTGCGCCAGGATATCGGCCGCGCTCGGTGGCGGGACGAGCGTGATCGCTTCCGGCGTTACTGGCGTTGGCGGCTGCTCGATGGCGGGAGCGGGCAGGGGGCGGCTGACGGGAACTGGCATTGGCAGGCGCGGCACTCTTGCTGCCGCTGGTTTTGGGCCGGGCAACGGTGCGGGTACGGGCTTGGGCGGCGCCGGGGCGGTGTAGCGCAGCCAAGTGATGGCCGGGCCCTGCGGCAGGTTCTCGTCCGTGACGGCGTGGGGCCGCGACTGCAAGACGATATACGCGAAGCCCAGGTGCAGCAGGACGATCAGCAGCAGGCCTGGAGCGCGGCGGGGCAGGGACGGCAACGAGGTCATGGGTGGCGTGATGGTTCAGGTACGCCAATGTATCTGAAGGATTTGATAATTATCTAAAATGTCACAAGCGCTTACAAAAAAGTGCCGCATGGAAATTTCGACCTTGTCGCGGCCAGCGGGGAACCCTGTGCCGGCTTGACGATCCAACTACAGACACTGTGGGAGGAGACATCATGATGCAGGTTAAGGAAGTGGCACGGCGCTTTGGCCCCCTCGAACACCCMACCGCCCAGGCCGCCCACCTGTGCGGCCAGCAGCAGGGCATGCCGATGGACTTGAAGGATTGTATCAACCAGCTGGACCAGCAAAAGAGCGCCGTGCGGCAAGCCATCGACACGCAAGACGATGCGCGCATCCGGCAAGCAGTCGATCAGATGGAATCGCTGGGCGACCGCGCCAAGCGGGCGTGCGGCACGGCGACCAGCGTGACGCCGGAAATGAAGAGCGCCGTGCTCAAGGTGCACGATGAGTTGTCTGACTTGAAGCACCAGATGCACTAGGCATTGGCTCTTGCGCGTCTTGTCTTGTCTTACATCTGGCGGAACAGATGCGCATATAAAGGGCTGACGCGCAGTTGCGCGGGGTGCTGGCGCAGGGTCAGCGACAGCTTGCCGGCTTCGTCACGCACGGCCGTGGCGATGGCGCTGGCGTTGACGATGGTGCCCCGGTGGATTTGCCAGAATTGTTGCGGGTCCAGCTGGGGCAGCAGCTCCTTCAGGCTCGTGCGTATCAGCGCTTCGCTGTCCTGGCACACGACATTGATGTATTTGTCCAGCGCTTCAAAATACACGATGTCGGCCAAGGCGATCATGCGCACGCTGTTGCCGACGGCCGCCCGTATCATCTGCAGGCGCGGCGCGGGCGGCAGCATGGCTTGCAACTGGCTCAGCAGGCGGGCCATGTTGTCGTCGCTGGCGGACTGGGCTGCCCGCGTTGCCGTGGCGGTCGTCGCTGGCGCTGAGGCTGCTGCTGTTGCTGTTACTGCAGCGTTGCCGCTGCCGTTGCCAACACCTTTGCCAACGCCGCTGTCGCGCAAGCGCTGCTGCAAGCGTTCCACCGTCTTGCCCAGGCGCGCATCGTTGACGGGTTTTAAGACGTAGTCGGCGGCCGCATGCTCGAAGGCGGCCAGCGCATATTCATCGTAGGCGGTCACAAACACGATGTGGGGGAACGCGATGCCGTCCGGCCATTGCTCTGCCAGTTCTTCGGCCGCTTCCAGGCCCGTCTTGCCTGGCATTTTGATGTCGAGAAAGAGGATGTCTGGCTGCAGCGCCAGGCCTTGCCGCAAGGCTTCCACGCCGTTGGGGCAGGTGGCAACAATATCGAGTTCCGGCCACAGCCGCTGCAAGGCGTGTGCGAGGGCGGCGGCGAGTATGGGTTCGTCTTCGGCGATCAGGGCGCGCGGGGTGGGGCTGGTCATGGCGTGGGGCTCGCGGTGGTGGAGTGAATCGGTAATTGAAGGCGGGCGATGACGCCTGCCGGCGTGTCGGCGTCCAGTGACAGGCTGGCGGTATCGCCATGCATGCCGCGCAGGCGTTCGCGGATATTCGCCACGCCCAGCTGCGTGCCTTTGGTCTGGCCCGGATGGTCGAGGCCCAGGCCATCGTCGCTGACGGTGAGCAGCAGCACGCCGCCATCCGTGGACGCCTGCACGTGGATGTGGCCGCCTTCGATCTTTGGTTCCAGGCCATGCTGGATGGCGTTTTCCACCAGCGGCTGCAACAGCATGGGCGGCACCTTGATTTGGCGCAAGGCTGCGGGCAAGTCCAGCGTAAAGCGCAGGCGCGCGCCCATGCGTATCGACATCAGGCCCAGGTAGGCTTGCATCAGGGAAAACTCCTGTTCCAGGGTGGTGGACTCGGCGCGCGAGGAAGAGAGGGTGGCGCGCAAGTACTGGATCAGCTGGTCGAGCAGCAACTGGGCGCGGTCGGGGTCAAAGCTGATCAGGCCCTGCAGGTTGGCCAAGGTGTTGAACAGCATGTGCGGTTCGATCTGCGCCTGTAGCAATTGTAGTTGCGCCTGCATGGCCTGGCGCGCCACGGATTCGGCGCGGGCTTTTTCCTCGGCAGCCGCCATTTGCAGGCGGGCAATCTTTTCTCGGCTGGAGAAAAACAGCACGGCGCCGCCCGTGGCCAGCAGGGTGAATACGAGTGTGCCCATCATTTGCGTGGGCAGCAGGTTTTCGAAGCCGCCCACGTCCACACCCGTCAGCCAGCCGAACAGGAGCAAACCCAGCATTTGCGCAACGGGCACGGACAGCAGGATGATGAGCATGAAGGGCAGGAATCTGGGCCGCTGGCCTGCACCCCATAATGTCAGGCGCATGCCGTCGATCAGCAGGAAGGCGATCGTGCCGATGCACATCGAGGCGACCAGGTTTTGTCCAAAATGGCTGCCTGGATTGAGCATGAACGTAATGACCAGCGCGCAGATCACGTTCAGCACCACCGCGTAGCGCGCGTCGAGCAGCATGCGGTAGTAGGGGAAGCGGCGCCTGGCGGGGGCTTCGGCGAAAGGGACGTCGGATTTCATGGAAGTGTCTGCTGGTAGCGATGGGGCATTGTGTGCCAGCGCAGGCCAGCGCGCAACCGGGCTGCGACGAAACGGGGCTGGCGGGGCGCCAATCGCTGCGGCGGGCCGTCAAACGGCGGCCGCTTTACTTTTCAGCATTGGCACGCGATAGTATGGCAAGACTGTCTTGACTCGACAGACCTCCTTAAAGGAATACCATGTGGCCTTACCCACGCACCCTCGCCCACCGCGGCGGCGGCACCCTGGCGCCTGAAAATACCGTGGCCGCCTTGCGCTGCGGCCTGGCCTACGGCTACCGCGCCGTGGAATTTGACGTCATGCTGGCGTCCGACGGCGTGCCCGTCGTCGTGCACGACCCCGAGCTGGGCCGCACCGTGGCGGGCAGCGGCCATATCAGCGATTACACGGCCGCGCAGCTGGGGACGATGGAAGCGGGCGCCTGGTTTGGCGCCAAATTCGCGGGCGAAGGCGTGCCCACGTTCGAGGCCGTGGTGGCGTATTGCAAGGCCCAGCACATCTGGATGAATATCGAAATCAAGCCGGCGCCCGGTTTCGACGCCCAGACAGGGATGGTGGTGGCGCGCGCCACGCGTGGCTATTTTGCAGAGGAAATCGCCGCTGGCGAATTGCTGCCGCTGCTGTCGTCGTTCAGCATTGGCGCGCTGGAAGCGGCGCGCCAGGCGGCGCCGGAACTGGCGCGCGGCTGGCTGGTCGAAGAAATACCTTCTGATTGGGCGAAAAAGGCAAAGGAACTGGACGTCGTGGCCATCCATTGCGACCACCAGCCACTGACGCCGGAACTGGCGCGAGAGGTCAAGGAGGCGGGATACGGGCTGTTCTGCTACACCGTCAACACGCCCGAACGGGCCAGCGAGCTGCTGGCCTGGGGCGTGGATGGGTTTTGCACGGACAGGATCGATATTATTCCATCCATGGCGTAGGTCGGATTAGGCGCGCAGCGCCGTAATCCGACAACATTGTTGGCGCCGCTGGTGTTGTCGGCTTACGCGCTTGCGCGCTAAGCCGACCTACATTTCAAGCAGCTTAGAAAGTCACGCGCATACCGATGGTCACATTACGCCCCATCAACGGCGCCGCATTCTTGATGAACGAGGTGTGGCTGTACGCCAGTTCATTCGTCAGGTTGTTCGCCTTGATATAGAACTGGGCTGGCGTCGTGCCGATGCGCGTGTCGTAGTTGGCGGAGAGGTTCAGCATGTTGTAGCCCGGCGTTGCCGTCTCGAACGCGGCCACTTTATCCTGCTTGCCCACGCGGTAGAACTCGGCCACGCCGCTCCATGCCTGCCAGTTGGCGTCGAACTTCACGCCGAAACGCTGGGCCGGGATGCGCGGCAAATTGCCACCGCCGTCGGCCAGCTTGGCCCGCACGTAGTCGCCGAACACGCTGGCGCCGAACATGGGGTTCAGCTGCTGGCGGATCTGCCCTTCCACGCCCGTAAACGTGGCGTCGCGCTGGGCGTACTGGATCAGCTGGAAGCCTTCGTGGCTGTCCAGGGTGGAGCCGAAGATGTAGTTATCGACCTTGTTGCGGTAGGCGCTGGCCGAGAACGTCGTGGCGCCTGCATATTTGCGCAAGGTCAAGTCGATATTGTTCGACGTTTCCTTGCCCAGGTTTTCATTGCCCAGCTCATACGTGGCCGTGGCCATGTGCACGCCGTGCGCATACAGTTCCTCGGCGCTGGGCAAACGGTGCGTGCGCGAGATGGTCGAACCGAGCGAATACTGGGGCGCAAATTTCCACACGGCACCCAGGGAGACCGAGGTGCCCTTGGCGCTGCGGTCTTGCAAGGTGGCGCTGTCGACCGTGATGTCTTGCCATTCGTGGCGCAAGCCCGCCTCGAAGCGCCATTGGTCGAGCTTGTATTCCTCGACCAGGAAAGCCGCGTGTTTCTTCGTGACCGTCGGCGCCACGTACGCTTCTTCGCCCAGGGCGGAGAAATCGCGCTTCGACGTTTGCAGGCCGACCACGCCGCGCCAGCCGAAGACGGGATGGTGTTCCATTTCCAGGCGCGCATCGTGGCCCTTGTTCTTGAAGGTGGTGGCGATTTCCGTGCCTTCGATTTCATCGTGCTTGTAATCGGTGAACGAAGCACGCAGGCGCAGCTTGGCGAAGCCGGGCACGGGATCACGCAATTCGCCGCGCACGTCCCAGCGTTCGCTCTTCAGCTTCACGTAGGGAACGGCACGCTCTTCGCTTTCGTGGTCATGTTCTTCTTCATCACCGTGGTCATGGCCTTCGTGGCCGCCGCAATGCAGGTGCGTGCCGTGCGGGTGGCAGCTTTCGAATTCATGGTTGTGGCCAGGCAAGCCGTATTCCGCGTGCTGGCTGGTGAAGGCCAGGCCCAGGAAGCCCCGCTCGCCCACCCACGACACGCCCACGCTGCCCGTGTCCGTCTTGTTGTAGCTGCCGCCTACTTTCGAGCCGCCTTCCCAGCCGCTGCCGACCTTGTATTCTTTTGCATCGCGCTTGACGCCTTCCGCGTGGAAGGCGATGTTGCCGGAGCCGCCGGTCACCTCAAAGGCGCCCGCCTTTTCGCGCGCGGCCGAGTTGGCGCGCACTTCCGCGCTGCCTTCAAAACCTTTCGCCGGCACGCGCGTGGGGATTTTCTTGTCGATCACATTGACGACACCGCCGACGGCACCACCGCCGTAGGCCAGCGCGGACGGGCCGCGCAAGACTTCAATCTGTTCCGACAGCATCGGCTCGGCCGCGACGGCATGGTCGGGGCTGATGGTCGACGCATCCTGCACTTCGGCGCCATCGGACAGCACCTTGACGCGCGGGCCATCCATGCCGCGGATGATGGGACGGCTGGCGCCGGCGCCGAAATGGCTGGACGTGATGCCGGGCTGGCCGGCCAAGGTTTCGCCCAGGGTCGCTTCGCGGGCGCGCACCAGTTCCTCGCCTTCGAGTACGGTAACGGGCGTGCTCATGTCGTCGCTGCCCAGGGCCAGGGCGCTGGCCGAGACGGTGACGGCGGGCAAGGTTGTCGCCTGCTGCGCCAGTGCGCTGGCGGGAGCGGCAAAGGCCAGCATGATGGCCAGCGCGAGGGGAGTGGGTTGGTGAGGGCGGACGGACATGGGCAAGAGTTCCTTATCGGCTATCGGTGTTGGCAGGGTTGGGGCAGCGCGTGAAAAGGAAATGCCTGCCCTAAGTTGATAATGATAACCCATTATCATTACCGTGTGACAGTTTTTCCGGACAGTAGATACAGGTGGATGGTGTATTCTGTCGGCTATGGAACGCACAACACGTCAAAAAACCGCAATTCAAGCCGCCATCGAGTCGGCCCAGCGCCCCTTGTCGGCGCAGGAAATCCTCGAACAGGCCAGCTTGCAAGTGACGCAGCTGGGCATCGCCACCGTTTACCGCAACTTGAAGTCCCTGGTGCTGGAAGAAAAGGTGCACGTGGTGACCTTGCCGGGCGAAAACCCTCGCTACGAGTCGAACACGGCGGCCAATCACCACCACCACCATTTCCAGTGCACCACGTGCCAGCGCGTGTTCGACGTGCATGATTGCCCGGGCGACTTGAAACGCATGGCGCCGCAAGGCTTTGTTGTCGAGCGCCACGAACTGACCCTGTACGGCCGCTGCGCCGACTGCAATGCCGCCGCTGGCGTCACGGGGGCCGCGGCCGCCAAGGCCAAGCCCGCGCCACACGCCTGCGCCAGCCACCACGACCCGGCCTGAGCGGGCGGGGCGGCATGCGTGGGCAGGCTTGCAACAATGCTGGCTGCCCGGCGCCAATTCCCGTACCTAGATCACGTATAATCTTCCCTTTAAAGCTGCCGCCACTCTTTGCCAAAAAAACATGAAATCAACTGAAATCCGCGACAAGTTCCTCAAATTTTTCGAGTCCAAGGGCCATTCCATCGTCCGTTCCAGCTCTCTGGTGCCAGGCAACGATCCGACCTTGCTGTTGACGAACAGCGGCATGGTGCAATTCAAGGATGTGTTTACGGGCACGGACAGCCGTCCCTACACGCGCGCCACCTCGGTGCAGCGCTGCGTGCGCGCCGGCGGCAAGCACAACGATCTGGAAAACGTCGGCTACACGGCGCGCCATCATACTTTCTTTGAAATGCTGGGCAACTTCAGCTTCGGCGACTATTTCAAGCGCGATGCGATTCAATACGCGTGGGAACTGCTGACCAAAGTCTATGGCTTGCCGGCTGACAAGCTGACCGTCACCGTCTACATCGAAGATGACGAAGCCTACGATATCTGGGCGAAAGAAATTGGCGTGCCGCTTGATCGCATCATCCGCATCGGCGACAACAAGGGTTCGCGCTACGCATCGGACAATTTCTGGCAGATGGCGGACACGGGCCCATGCGGTCCGTGCACGGAAATCTTCTACGACCACGGCGCCGACATTCCTGGCGGCCCACCGGGCTCGCCTGACGAAGACGGCGACCGCTTCATTGAAATCTGGAACCTCGTGTTCATGCAGTTCAACCGCGACGAAGCGGGTGTCATGCACAAGCTGCCGAAGCCTTGCGTCGACACGGGCATGGGCATGGAGCGCCTGGCCGCCGTGCTGCAGCACGTGCATTCGAACTATGAAATCGATCTGTTCCAGCACCTGATCCGCGCCGCCGCGCGCGAAACGGGCGCCACGGACCTGGAAAACAAGTCGCTGCGCGTGATCGCCGACCACATCCGCGCCGCCGCCTTCATGATCGTCGACGGCATCATCCCGGGCAGCGAAGGCCGCGCGTATGTTCTGCGCCGCATCATCCGCCGTGCCTTGCGCCATGGCCACAAGCTGGGTCAGACGAAACCGTTCTTCTACAAGCTGGTGGCCGATCTGGCCATCGAGATGGGCGGCGCCTATCCCGAGCTGGAAGAAGCGAAAGACAACGTCGCCAACATGCTGAAGGCCGAAGAAGAGCGTTTCGGCGAAACCCTGGAAACGGGCATGAAAGTGCTGGAAGCGCAGCTGGCCAAGGATGCCACGGGCATCGATGGCGCCACCGCTTTTACCTTGTACGAAACCTACGGCTTCCCGCCGGACCTGACGGCCGACATCTGCCGCGAACGCAACATCACCTTCGACCAGGCCGGCTACGACGCGGCCCTGAAGGAAAGCCAGGAACTGTCACGCAAGGGCGGCAAGACGCACAAGGACAGCAAGGTCGAGTACACGGGCGAGAAAAACACCTTCGTCGGCTACGATCAATTGACGTTCAGCGGCAAGGTCGTCGCGCTGTACGCGGCCGGCACGCAGGTCACGGAATTGAAGGCGGGCCAGGAAGGCATCGTCGTGCTCGACACGACGCCGTTCTACGCGGAATCGGGCGGCCAGGTGGGCGACCAGGGCGTGATCGCCTCGGGCGCTGGCAGCTTTGCCGTCAGCGACACCCTGAAAATCCAGGCTGACGTGTTCGGCCACCACGGCGTGCTCGAATCGGGCGTGCTGAAAGTGGGGGATGCCGTCTCGGCGCAAGTCGATACGGCCAAGCGCGCGCGCACCATCCGCAACCACTCGGCCACGCACTTGATGCACAAGGCCTTGCGCGAAGTGCTGGGTAGCCACGTGGCGCAAAAGGGTTCGCTGGTCGACCCGGACAAGACCCGTTTCGACTTCAGCCACAATGCACCGATGACGGCGGAACAGATCGCCGCCGTGGAAACCATCGTCAATAAAGAGATCCTGGAAAACCGCGCCACGCAAGCCCACTTGATGTCGTTTGACGATGCCGTCAAGCATGGTGCGATGGCCCTGTTCGGCGAGAAATACGGCGATGAAGTGCGCGTGCTCGACATCGGCAGCTCGAAAGAGCTGTGCGGTGGCGTCCACGTGCAGCGCACGGGCGACATCGGCCTGTTCAAGATCATCGGCGAAAGCGGCGTTGCCGCCGGTATCCGCCGCGTGGAAGCCGTGACGGGCGAGGGCGCGCTGGCGCTGGTGCAAACCATCAACCGCCGTCTGGTCGAAGCGGCCAATGCCCTGAAGGCGCAGCCGGAAGAACTGACTGCCCGCATCGGCCAGGTGCAGGACCACGTGAAGGCGCTGGAGAAGGAACTGGCCGCGCTGAAATCGAAACTGGCTTCGGGCCAGGGCGATGAACTGGTCACGCAAGCCGTCGATGTCAACGGCATCAAGGTGTTGGCGGCCGTGCTGGACGGCGCCGACGTGGCCCGTTTGCGCGAAACCATGGACAAGCTGAAGGACAAGCTGAAAACGGCCGCCATCGTGCTGGCCAGCGTGGCGGACGGCAAGGTCAGCCTGATCGCCGGCGTGACGGCGGACGCGACTTCCAAGGTCAAAGCGGGCGAGCTGGTGAACTTCGTTGCACAGCAAGTGGGCGGAAAAGGCGGCGGACGCCCCGATATGGCGCAGGCTGGCGGTACCGATCCGAGCGGTCTGGCGAACGCCCTGGCTGGCGTGCCGGCCTGGGTCGGCGAGCGCGTGAAATAAAGCGTAAGCTAGCAGGCATGCGGGGTTTTCGCCCCACAGCCCCTTGAAAACGGCCCGCAGACGGTGTTTGCGGGCCGTTTTGCCGTGTGGAATCTCGTTGTGACACCACAACAGCCGATGAACTATTTTGGTGCAGCGCGTCAATGCCCCTGATTTAGAGTAGTATGTCGAAAATCAGTACAACAAAACAATGGTGGGATATTGATGATGAGCGACACACTACTTGATACCGAGATTATGGAATTTCACAAAGAACTCGACGCGCGAGGCTTGAATTGCCCGTTGCCGATTCTGAAGGCGAAAAAGGCTTTGTCAGAGCTGCAGAGCGGGGAAGTGCTGCGCATCATGGCAACCGATCCCGGTTCCGTGCGCGACTTCCAGGCTTTCGCCAAGCAAACGGGCAATGCCCTGCTGTCGCATGTGCAGACGGGTACCGAATTCGTCTTCCTGATGCAACGCAAATAATTCTGCCAGCCGGGGCCGCCGTGGCGCGGCCTGGTTTTCCTTCCCGAGCCAGCCCTTTTGCTGCCCTGCAGCGTAGCGGCGGACACCCCTGAAATACCCGAAGCTGGATAGTTTAGATGGATTGCTCTAACAAAAAATCGCACGATCGTGCTTAAATTCGGTTCAAGATTCAAATTTCTCTTATAATCGAACGCACAATCAGCACTTGATCCGTCATTTTTATAATTTCCCAAAGGCATAGCTATGAAAGTCTTGGTACCCGTCAAACGCGTGGTCGACTATAACGTCAAAGTCCGCGTCAAGAGTGACGGCACTGGCGTCGATACCGCCAACGTCAAAATGTCGATGAACCCTTTCGATGAGATCGCGCTGGAAGAAGCGATGCGCCTGAAAGAAGCCGGCAAGGTCACTGAAGTGGTCGCCATCTCCTGCGGCGTGACGCAGTGCCAGGAAACCCTGCGCACGGCCATGGCCATCGGCGCCGACCGCGGCATCCTGGTGGAAACGACGACCGAACTGGAACCGCTGGCCGTGGCCAAGCTGGTGAAATCCCTGGCCGAGAAAGAACAGCCGCAACTGATCATCCTGGGCAAGCAAGCCATCGATGACGACAGCAACCAGACCGGCCAGATGCTGGCAGCCCTGCTGGGTTGGCCGCAAGCCACGTTCGCCTCGAAAGTCGTGCTGGAAGACGGCAAAGTCACCGTCACCCGCGAAGTCGACGGCGGCCTGGAAACCCTGGCATTGACCTTGCCAGCGATCATCACCACCGACCTGCGTTTGAACGAGCCACGCTATGTGACCTTGCCGAACATCATGAAGGCAAAGAAAAAGCCGCTCGAGACCGTCAAGCCGGAAGACCTGGGCGTCGACGTTGCGCCACGCCTGAAGACCCTGAAAGTTGTCGAGCCAGCCAAGCGCTCGGCCGGCATCAAGGTCCCGGACGTCGCTACCCTGGTCGCCAAGCTGCGTACCGAAGCCAAAGTCATCTAAGCGGTTTGCCGTCTATCCAGAAAATTACAGGACATACATGGCGATTGTTATTGCTGAACTTACCAATTATCAGGAATAATCATGGTCGCATTAGTTATTGCTGAACACGACAACGCTACCTTAAAGGGCAGCACCCACCACACCGTGACCGCGGCTGCCCAGTGCGGCGGCGACGTGCACGTACTGGTCGCAGGTTCGAACGCATCGGCCGCTGCCGCTGCCGCCGCGCAAATCGCCGGCGTGACGAAAGTCATTGTGGCCGACGCGCCATACTTTGCCGACGGCCTGGCCGAAAACGTGGCCGAGCAAGTGCTGGCCATTGCCGGCAACTACAGCCACATCCTGGCGCCAGCCACCGCCTACGGCAAGAACATCCTGCCGCGCGTGGCCGCCAAGCTGGACGTGGCGCAAATCTCGGAAATCACCAAGATCGATTCCCCTGACACCTTCGAGCGCCCGATCTACGCCGGTAACGCGATTGCCACCGTGCAATCTGGCGACAAGATCAAGGTCATCACCGTGCGCACGACCGGTTTCGACGCCGCCGCCGCCACCGGCGGTTCGGCTGCCACCGAAACCGTCGCCGCCGTTGCCGATGCCGGCAAATCGGCCTTCGTGGGCCGCGAACTGGCCAAGTCCGACCGTCCTGAACTGACCGCCGCGAAAATCATCGTGTCGGGCGGCCGTGGCATGGGTTCGGCCGAAAACTTCCACATCCTGGAACCGCTGGCCGACAAGCTGGGCGCCGCCATGGGTGCTTCGCGCGCCGCCGTCGACGCCGGCTTCGTGCCGAACGACTGGCAAGTGGGCCAGACGGGCAAGATCGTCGCGCCATCGCTGTACATCGCCGTCGGTATCTCGGGCGCGATCCAGCATCTGGCCGGCATGAAAGACTCGAAAACCATCGTCGCCATCAACAAGGATCCGGAAGCGCCGATCTTTGCCGTGGCCGACTACGGCATCGTGGGCGATCTGTTCGAGATCGTGCCGCAACTGGTCAAAGAACTGGGTTAAGTCACACCCCTTCCGGTTTTGTTACTGACAAAGCCACGCCGGCCCGCCCCACACGGCGAGCCGCGCGTGGCTTTTTTCTTGGAGAAAAGAAGATGAGCTATCAAGCCCCGCTGAAAGACATGTTGTTCGTGATGAACGAACTGGCCGGCCTGGCCGAAATCCACACCTTGCCGGGTTGCGAAGACGCCACGCCCGACACGGCCGAAGCCGTGCTGGAAGAGAACGCCAAGTTCTGCGGCGGCGTGGTGGCCCCCTTGAACGGCCCCAGCGACAAGGAGCCGAGCTTCTGGCACGACGGGCAAGTGACGACCTCGAAAGGCTTCAAGGAAGCGTTCAAGGCCTATGGCGAAGCGGGCTGGCAGGGTGTGCAGCATCCGACCGAGTTCGGCGGCCAGGGCTTGCCCAAGCTCCTGGCCACGCCGTGCATCGAAATGCTCAACTCGGCCAGCATCTCGTTCGCCCTCGTCGCCCTGCTGTCGGACGGCGCCATCGAAGCGCTGCTGACGGCCGGCAGTGACGAACAGAAAGCTGTCTACCTGGAAAACCTGGTCTCCGGCAAGTGGACGGGTACCATGAATCTGACGGAGCCGCAGGCCGGCTCCGACCTGGCCGCCGTGCGCACGCGCGCCGTGCCGCAGGAAGACGGCACCTATAAAGTATTCGGCACGAAGATTTTCATCACGTACGGCGAGCACGACATGGCGGAAAACATCGTCCACCTGGTGCTGGCCCGCACGCCGGACGCGCCCGCCGGCGTGAAAGGCATCTCGCTGTTCATCGTGCCGAAGTTCCTCGTCAATGCCGACGGCAGCCTGGGCGCGCGCAACGACGCGCACTGCGTCTCGATCGAGCACAAGCTGGGCATCAAGGCCAGCCCGACGGCCGTGCTGCAATTCGGCGACCACGGTGGCGCCATCGGCACCCTGGTGGGCGAGGAAAACCGCGGCCTCGAGTACATGTTCATCATGATGAACGCGGCCCGCTTCGGCGTGGGCTTGCAAGGCATCGGCCTGGCCGAGCGCGCCTACCAGCAGGCCGTGGCGTTCGCCAAGGACCGCGTGCAGTCGCGCGACCTGGCCGGTCCAGCTGGCCCCGTTTCCATCATCCACCACCCGGACGTGCGCCGCATGCTCATGTCGATGCGTTCGCAAACGGAGGCGGCGCGCGCGCTGGCCTACGTGGGCGCGGCCATCAGCGACGTGGCGCACCACCATCCCGATGCGGATGTGCGCGCGGAAAGCCTGGCAACGTATGAATACCTGGTGCCCGTGATCAAGGGCTGGGCCACGGAAATGTCGCAGGACGTCACGCGCGATGGCGTGCAAGTGCATGGCGGCATGGGTTTCATCGAAGAAACGGGCGCCGCCCAGCATTACCGCGACGCCAAGATTCTCACCATCTACGAAGGCACGACGGCCATCCAGGCGAACGACCTCGTGGGCCGCAAGACGGTGCGCGACGGCGGCGCCGTGGCGAAGGCCATCATCGCCCAGGTGCGCGCCACGGAAGCTCAGTTGGGCGAGCTGACGGGCGCCGACTTCCAGGCCATGCAGCGCCACCTGGCCGAAGGCAGTGCCGCGTTGGAAGCCGTGGTCGAGTACGTGGTGGCGAACATGAAGACGGACATCAAGGCCGTGTTTGCAGGCAGCGTGCCGTACCTGAAACTGGCCGGGATCGTGCTGGGCGGCTGGCAAATGGCGCGCGCGGCCGTGGTGGCGCAGCAAAAGCTGGGCGAAGGCAGCGGCGACGCCGCGTTCTACAAGGCGAAAATCGCCACGGCCCGCTTCTTTGCCGACCACATCCTGTCGCAAGCGCCAGGACTGCGCGCCACCATCATCGACGGCAGCGCCGGCGTGATGGCGCTGTCGGAAGAGCAGTTTTAAGTTGCATCCTTGCCGATGACTGCCGGCTGAATGCAAAAAGCGCTGGAGATCACTCTCCAGCGCTTTTTTTAACCCCAAAAGCAAATTCCGGGGTCGTACCCTCAGGGTACGACCCCAGGCCTTGCTCTTGGGTTCAGCTTACCTTCTGGCAATGCCATTACCCGAATTGCGCACCAAGTCGCCAGCCGCCAGCCCTGGATCCTGGTCAAACGCGAAGTCAGCCTTGGCGCCCGTTTCGTATTGCACGGTGACGGTCCACGTCTTGGCGTTCTTCATGTGGCCTTCGACTTGCTTGCCTGCGTAAGCGCCGCCAGCGGCGCCGGCCAGGGTGGCCAGGTCCTTGCCGCGTCCGCCGCCGACCTGGCGGCCCAGCAGGGCGCCGGCCACACCGCCGCCGATCATGCCCAGCGCGCCGCCTTCGCCGGCTTTTTCAGTGACGTTGACTGCCAGCACCTTGCCGCACTCGGCGCAGATCTGCTGGGCTGGCTTGCTGTTCTGGCCTGCATACGAGTTGCCGGCCTTTTGCGCGGCCTTGGCGTTGATGATGGCCTGGTCGTATTCGCCCTTGGCGTCGCGCAGGCATTGCATGCGGGCTTTCGAGCTGGTTTCTTCTGCACACAATTTCTTGTCGTCCGCGTAGCGGGTGCTGGCTTGCTTCGTGTCGTACGCGTATTGCGCCTTCGGCGACAGGTTTTGCGCGAAGGCGGAGGTGCTGAACAGGGCCGTGATGGCGACTGCGAGGATGAGTGGGCGACGAATCATGATCTTCTCCTAGGGGGTGTTAAATGAACCAGTAATGTCGGCATTGTGAATGCAGTATAGAGGAAAATCATGATTGCTTACCAACACTTACATGTGCGTGCTGTGCGCCTTGATGGTGGCGGTTGCCACATGGAAATTAACCGTAGGCGCCGCCTGTGTACAGCAGGTCGAACAGGCGCGCCATGGTGGCGATCAGCACGCCCGCGCCTAGCATCAAGGTAGCGACCAGCACGACGGCCAGGGGCCAGCCCGTGTCGGACGCACGGCCGGAGGCGGCGTTGTAGCGCGCATCCCATTTGTCGTCCGGCATCAGGCCCAGCACCAGCGCTTCCAGGAAGCCGCCCAAGGCGGACAGGGTCAGCGGCAATATCTGGTAAAACCAGTCCGCGTCGGGAAACAGCTGGCGCAGCAGCAAGCTGGCGGGCAGGGCGGCCAGGTGTAGCCAGCCCCAGCGGTCCTTGGCGCCGTGCAGGTAGAAGCGGTGGGCGCCCAGGCAGCCCAGCAAAAAAGCCAGCAGGCTGGTGAATGCCTTGTTCTTGTGCGACTGTTGCAAAATGGTAGCGGTGGTCATGGGACTCCAGAGTTGCTCATCGGTAAAGATTGTCAGTATCGGTCATTCCCTGCCGCAACGATAGCACTTTCGTGCCGTGTTCAGGCGATGCCGTCGCCGCCTGGACGTGGCATCGGCGGCACGATACACGCACGCGCCTATTGCGTCTTCGGCCATGACTGGTCATAATGTTTGATTAGCCCAAATTACACGCCCGTCATCATAACGCTTGCTGCCTGGCGGTAAAGCGCGCTATAATTTGCGGCTTTTTCCGCCTCAGCACACTTTTTGGAAATATTATGGTCGTTATTCGTTTAGCTCGTGGAGGCGCCAAGAAGCGCCCGTTCTTCAACATCGTCGCTACTGATTCGCGCAATCGCCGCGATGGTCGCTTCATTGAGCGTATCGGTTTTTACAACCCGATGGCGCAAGGTGGCGAAGTTCCACTGCGTATCACCGCAGACCGTCTGGCCTACTGGCAAGGCGTTGGCGCACAATTGTCGCCAACCGTTGCTCGCCTGGTAGCTAGCAACAACAAAGCAGCAGCTTAATTAGATCACTGGTTTGACGGTCAAGACTGCATCCGGGGTGAAAGTCCCCGATGACCTGGTACAGGTAGGCTATGTCTCCGGTGCTTATGGCATTGCTGGCGGAGTCAGGATCACTCCTTTCTCCGCCGACGCGGATGCATTATTAAGCGTCAAAACCTGGTGGTTTGATAAACCGACCTTGCATGATGTTCAAGTCAGGCAAGCGAAGTTACACGGCGGCGACGTCGTGGCCCAGCTGGTGGGTGTGGTCGGGCGGGATGCCGCAGAAGCGCTGAAAGGCGTCTCTGTGCAAATTCCGCGTAGCCATTTCCCGACGCTGACGGCCGATGAATTTTATTGGTCCGATCTGATCGGACTGACAGTCGAGAATTTGCAAGGCGAGTGCCTCGGCACAGTGCACGACATGATGAGCAATGGTCCGCAGTCGATCTTGCGCGTTACGCCCGTCGCCACTGCTGATGAGACCGTTGAAAAGGCGCCTGAGCGCCTGATCCCGTTTGTTGGCCAGTTTGTCATTAACGTTGACAAGGCCGCCAGCAAGATCACGGTCGACTGGGGCCTCGATTATTAAACCGCCTGCGCTTAACAATGCGCCGGGCAAACTTTGCAGGATGGTGAACGATGCAATTTGATGTCGTGACCCTGTTCCCGGAAATGTTTGCCGCGCTGACGCAGTCGGGTGTGACCCGGCGCGCCTTCGAGCAGGGGAAATGTGGCTTGTCGCTGTGGAATCCCCGTGATTTCACGACCGACAATCACCGTACCGTGGATGACCGCCCGTATGGCGGCGGCCCCGGCATGGTGATGATGGCCCGTCCCCTCGAAGCGACAATTACTGCCGCGAAGCAACGCCAGACCGCATTGGGACTGGCGGCGCCCCGCGTGGTGTTCATGTCGCCGCAAGGCCGTCCGTTGACGCACGAGCGCGTCACGCAGCTGAAAGCCGAACCTGGTTTGGTGATCCTGTGTGGCCGCTATGAAGCCGTGGACCAGCGTTTGCTGGACCGTTGCGTCGACGAGGAAATCAGCGTCGGCGACTTCGTTTTGTCGGGCGGTGAATTGCCTGCCATGGCGCTGATGGATGCGGTGATCCGCCTGTTGCCGGGTGTCTTGAACACCGAGGCATCGGCCATCGAGGACAGCTTCGTCAATGGCTTGCTCGATTCGCCGCACTACACGCGGCCGGAAACATATGAAGGCATGGCCGTGCCGCCCGTCTTGATGGGTGGCAATCATGCCGAGATCGTCAAGTGGCGCCGCCAGCGCATGCTGGAAGCGACCGCGACAAAGCGGCCTGACCTCTTGGTCAGTGCGCGCGCCGCCGGCTTGCTCAGCAAGACCGACGAAAAATTCTTGGCCAGCCTGTAAGCCGTCTCCGGACGGCCAGCAGGGTGGCCAGTAGTGCCGGGCATGTTGCCCATATTGTGTTACCCATCCTCTACCGGGCGGATACTTGCTATCCACAGTGCGCCGGCATGATGGTTTTCGGAGTGTTAAAAATGGACTTGATTCAACAATTAGAGCAGGAAGAAATTGCTCGTCTGGGTAAAACCATTCCTGAATTCGCACCAGGCGATACCGTTATCGTCAGCGTCAACGTAGTCGAAGGTACGCGCAAGCGCGCCCAGGCTTACGAAGGCGTCGTTATCTCCCGTCGTAACCGTGGCCTGAACTCGAACTTCATCGTTCGCAAGATCTCGTCCGGCGAAGGCGTTGAGCGTACGTTCCAACTGTACTCGCCGCTGATCGCTTCGATCGAAGTGAAACGCCGTGGTGATGTTCGCCGCGCCAAGCTGTACTATCTGCGTGAGCGTTCGGGTAAATCGGCGCGTATCAAAGAAAAATTGCCAAATCGCCGCGTTGTGGCGAAAGCAAGCGCGTAATATCAGCGTCTGCGTTGGGAAAAGGGTACCGTATGGTGCCCTTTTTTTTATGGTGACACCTCGCCAAACCTGCTGCGCGTCGGTATAGGCAGCCTGCGATGCTCACTGTGCTAGAGCACGGTTGCGCGTCTCGGCTACCTCTTCCTTCCGCTCGCGACGGTTTTGCCAGGTGCTTTTAATCATGAGGGAGGGGCCATGGCCACCATCGCATTTGATCCCAAACAACTTGCCATCGATTCGATCGCCGGCGAGGCGGCGCTGGACGCCGTGCGCCTGACGCCGGACTGGCTGCGCCAGCGCCTGGCCGAACAGCCCGACTGGCAGCCCGAGATTACCCAGGATTTCCTTTCCGCCCGCGCCGTGCCCGTGCGCGCCGCCGTACTCATTCCCCTCGTGCAACGCCCGCAAGGCTTGACCATCTTGCTGACCATGCGCACGGACCACCTGAGCAGCCATGCGGGGCAGGTCAGCTTTCCCGGCGGGCGCAGCGAAGCCTTCGATGCGTCGCCTATCGCCACGGCCCTGCGCGAAACGGAAGAAGAAGTGGGCCTGGCGCGCGAGCACATCGAAGTGCTCGGCTGTTTGCCCGACTACCTGACGGGCACCGGCTACCAGGTCACGCCCGTGGTGGGCCTGGTGACGCCGCCGTTCGAGCTGCGCGCCGATCCGTCGGAAGTGGCGGAAATCTTCGAAGTGCCGCTGGCTTTCCTCATGGATGGCATCAACCATCAGCGCCTGTCGGTGGAATTGCCCGGCGGACGGCGCTCGTTCTACGCCATGCCGTACGAGCGCTTCTACATCTGGGGCGCCACCGCCGGCATGCTGCGCAATCTGTTTCACCTCTTGCGCGCGTAAAATGGCGTCCCGCACGTAATAAGTTTGATTCCAGCACTGCACTGCGCTATCGTAGCGGGCATTGCGGTATTGCTGAAAAAGACAAAAAGGACGTTTGATGACATTTCTCTCCATACTTTGCGCATTGCTGATCGAGCAGCTCAAACCTTTGCGCGCGGACAATCCGATCTACGCCGAAATCAAGAGCCTGGCAATGCGCATGGAGACCTGGTTCAATGCCGGCCACGCCAACCACGGCCGCATGGGCTGGTTCCTCATGATCGGCGTGCTGATGGTGCCGACGGCAGGCATTTACTGGCTCTTGCAGCATTATCAGCTGACCCTGCTGGCCTTTGCCTGGAACGTCCTCATCGTCTACCTGACCCTGGGCTTTCGTCACTACAGCCATTACTTTACGTCCATCCAGCTGGCCCTGAGCGCCGGCGACGAAGCGACCGCGCGCACCTTGCTGGCCGAGTGGACCAAGCTCGACACGGTGGGCATGGAAGCGAGCGAAATCGCCCGCATCGCCGTGGAAAAAGCCCTGGTCACCACGCACCGCAACGTGTTTGGCGTGTTCTTCTGGTTCCTCATGCCGCTGGGCCCTGCCTGCGCCGTGATGTACCGCGTGGCCGAATACCTGGCGCGCGCCTGGAACGAGCCCGAGCACATGCGCAATGAAGCATTCGGCCAGTTCGCCGCGCGCGCCTTTTACTGGATCGACTGGATCCCCGTGCGCCTGACGGCCGTGGCGTTTGCCGTGGTCGGCAATTTCGAGGATGCCATCTATGCCTGGCGCAATTTCGCCCAGCGCTGGCAGGACGAGGCCATCGGCATCATCCTGACGGCAGGCGGCGGCGCCATGGGCGTACGCCTGGGCACGCCAGCGGAAACGGCGGCCCGCGTGTTCGTCACGCCGGACATGGCCGTCGATGACAGCGACAGCGAAAGCGATATCCTGCCAGGCGAAGAGCCGGGTGCACGCGCCTTGCAGAGCACGGTGGGCCTCGTCTGGCGCGCCTTGCTGCTGTGGATGCTGCTGCTGTTGCTGATGTCGGGCGCCGTTTTCCTCGGCTGACGCGGGCGCACACGCGCCATCCATGCGCCTTGCGCGTGGAACAAGGTTAAAATAGGGGCTGGCGCGTGATGCGTGCCGGCCCCTGTTTGCATCGTCAGGGCAGATCGAGGTAGAACCCAAGTCTTCTATAAGATATAATACTGGCTTACCGCAGCAAACGTAGTTGAATTACCAGCCCGGCCTACCCGCCGGGGCCATTCACGCAATCCAGTCCCGACAAGCCACATGGCCGAGTTATCTCAAAAAACAGGGGAACTCTCAGACGAGTTCTTCATCCTTGGTCTCACCAGCAATGGCAAGCAATTCCGACCCAGCGATTGGGCCGAGCGCCTTTGTGGAGTGATGTCCTGTTTCAATCCCGAAGGCGGCGGGCGCAATGCGCACCTCCAGTATTCGCCCTACGTGCGCCCGACCGTCGTCAATGGCGTCAAGTCGGTGGTGGTCAACACCAAGCTGCGCGAGATCGAGCCGATGGCGTTTCACTTCGTGCGCGAATTTGCCAAGGATAACGACCTGCAAATCGTCGAAGCCTGCTTCCTGCCGCCCCCCGAAGAAAAGTAAGTCGTTTCAATTGATGTGCCTCAAACCCGCCACGGCGGGCTGGCGTAGCGTGGCCACTCTGCCTCAAACGGAGTGGCGACATGCGTATCGGCGACATCTGTACCCTGCACACCATCCATTGCCAGCGTGACACCAGCGTGCAGGACGCGGCGCTGCTGATGCGCCAGCACCATGTGGGCGACCTGATCGTGGCCGAACAGCCAAACGGTGAACGCGTGCCCATCGGCATCCTCACCGACCGCGACATCGTCATTTCCGTCATCGCCCTGGGCCTCGACCCGGCCAGCCTGCTGGTGGGCGACATCATGAGCGCGCAGCTGCTCACGGCCAGCGAAGACGAAGACGTCTACGACATCATCGAACGCATGCGCATCAACGGCATCCGCCGCCTGCCTGTAGTCAACAGCCTGGGCGCGCTCTCGGGTGTCGTCAGCATCGACGACCTGCTGGCCTTCCTGGCCGAAGAGATGGCCGAGCTGGCGCGCATCAGCAGCGGCCAGCTCGTACATGAAAAGCGCACGCGCAAATAAGTCCGCATTGCGCAATTCCAATCAAATCCTCGTTACTGGAAAATGCTACAGTCGCTGCTCGTTCAACGGGAAGCGTTCATGCATTATCTGGCCAAGGCACTCTGGTATATCGAATCGCATTATGCGCAGAATCTCTCGCTCGGTGACATCGCCCGCGTGGGCGGCGCTTCGCCATACCACCTGACGCGTGCGTTTGGCCTGGCCACGGGCCACTCCGTGATGCGCTATGTGCGGGCGCGCCGGCTCAGCGAGGCGGCGCACGCGCTGGCCCAAGGCGCGCAAGACATCCTCGCCGTCGCCCTGGAAGCAGGCTACAGTTCCCATGAAGCATTTACGCGGGCCTTTCGCGACCAGTTCCATGTCACGCCCGAAAAAGTGCGGGCCCAGCGCCACGTCGCCAACCTCGCGCTGGTGGACGCCATCAAAATGGATGTGGCGCCAGGTGTACCCCTGGAAGCGCCCCGTTTCGAGCAGGGACCCGCCTTGCTGGTGGCGGGACTCGTCGAACGCTATCGCGCAGAAACGGCTGCCGGCATCCCCGCCCTGTGGCAGCGCTTTCTGCCCCATGTGGCGCCCGGCCAGCTGGTGTATGGCGTGTGCTGCAACAATGACGACGCGGGCAATTTCGATTACCTGTGCGCCATGCGGGTCAGTGACTTTTCCCAGGCACCCGATGGCTGGACGCGGCTGCGCATCGCCCCGCGGCGCTATGCCGTGTTTCATCACCGCGGGCATATTTCCACCATCCGCGCCACCTGGCGCACGGTGTGGAACGAGTGGCTGCCCCAGTCGGGGCTGGAAGTGGCCGACGCGCCCGACTTCGAACGCTACGACCGGCAATTCGATCCCGCCAGCGGTGTTGGTGGCGTGGAAATCTGGCTCCCCTTGAAAGCATGAGCATGCTCAATACCTTGTCTGCACCAGCCCTGTTCGCCGGTGGCGCCGCGCTGCGCCAGCGCCTGCTGCAAATTGCCGCCGCGCTGGCTGCGGGTCTGCCTTTGTATTGGGTGCTGGGGCCGCAGCCGCTGGGCTGGCTGGCCTGGTGCGCGCCGCTGCCCGTGCTGTGGCTGGCCCTGCGTTCGTCGCGCCGCGATGCGGCCTGGATGACGTTGCTGGCCGCCATGCTGGGCTTGTCATCGAACCTTACTTATTTCCGCCTGCTGATGCCCTTGCCGGCCGTGCTGGCCACGATCACTGTCAATGCACTGCTGTGGCTGCTGGTGGTGCTGGCCACGCGGCGCCTCGTGCTGCGCTATCGGGCAAGCTGGACCGTGCTGGCGTATCCCGTGCTGTGGGTGGCCGTCGATACCCTGATGGCGGCCTTGCTGCCCGATGGTAACTGGGGCAGCCTCGCGTATTCGCAGGCGGATAACCTTGCCGTGCTGCAGGTGGCGGCCCTGGCGGGCGTGCCTGGCCTGCTGTTTTTATTGTGCCTGGCGCCGTCCGCGCTGGCCTTGTTGCTGGCCGGTGGCCGCGCGTATGCGCCAGCGGCGGGCGTGACCGTGTTGCTGCTGGCGGCCGCATTCGCCGGTGGCGCCTGGCGCGTGCAGGCGCTCCCGGTATCTGGCGGGCCGCTGGCGGGGCTGGTGGCCATCGATGACTTTATCGGCCCGGCCACGCCGCCGGCGCGCGCGCAAGCCATCTGGGACCAGTACGCGCGCCACGTCGAACAGTTGGCCGGGCAGGGCGCCAGGCTGGTGCTGTTGCCGGAAAAGATAGCGGTGCTGGCGCCTGCGCAGGCGGATGCCGTGCAGCAGCGTTTCCAGGCGCTGGCGCGCAACACGGGCGCGTGGATCACCGTGGGTGTCGGCGTGCAGGACGCTGCCGGCCGGCGCAACCTGGCCTGGTTGTTCGCGCCCGATGGTGCCGCGCCCGTCAGCTATCAGAAACATCATCTGGCGCCGCCCGAGCGCGAGTTTCTTGCCGGCGGCGCGTTTGCCGTGCAGCCGGTGGCTGGTCTAGCCATGGGCCTGGCCATCTGTAAAGATATGCATTTCGCGCCCCTGGGGCACGCGTATGGCGCGGCCGGGGCGCAAACGATGCTGGTGCCGGCCTGGGACTTCCAGCTCGACGCCTGGATGGGCGCGCGCATGACGGTCGTGCGCGGCGTGGAAAACGGTTATGCCGTGCTGCGCGCGGCGCGCGAGGGCGTGCTGACGGTCAGCGATGCGTATGGCCGCGTGCTGGCGGAGCGCGCCAGCAGCGCCATGCCGGGCAGCACCTTGCTGGTGCCGCTGCCGGCGCACCCGTCCGTCTCTACCTGGGCTCGATGGCTGGGACCGTTGTTCGGCTGGCTGTGCGTGGCGTTGGGTGCGATGTTGCTGTGCGTGGGCCGCCGCGCCGCGTCCGCCGTCTGACGGTTAACGCCACGTTTTGCTGCAATGCGCAAAACCGCATTGCGCAGCCTTCTTTTATATTCCGCGCAGGCTGCTACATAATCGCCGACTATGATTGCACCATTGCCGTGCATATTGAAACGCGATGCCGGCATATATATTGCACCGCAATAAGTGGTGTTATCTGGTATTGCTGAAATGGCGCGGCTGGTATTAATTGGTACTTAATTCAGCCACGAAGTCATACATATCGCCGCGGAAGTAGGAGCGGCAAAATTCCACGGCGCGGCCATCGCGTAAAAAGCCCAGCCTTTCCACCGACAAGCCCGCGTCGCCTTCCTCCGCCTGCAGCAGGCTGGCCTGCTCCCCCGTCAATAAAAGCGCGCTCAGCCGCTGCAAGGCGCGCACGGGCCGGTTGCCCGCCTGTTCCAGCGCGTCGTACATCGATACGTCGACGGCGTCGAGCGCCGGCAGGCAACTGGCGACGATGGTCGCGTATTCGAGGCACATCGGCACCTCGTCCGCATAGCGGATGCGGTGGAAACGGTACACGGGCGCGCCCGGCGACAGCCGCAGGCGCAAGGCCTCTTCCGGCGTCACGGTGCCCTCTGCGCGTTTGAGCCACACGCTGCGCGGCGTGCGTCCGCGCGCGCGCATGTCTTCGGAAAACGAGGTCAGCTTGGCGAAGTTCTTCTCGATGCGCGTATTGATGAAATTGCCCGAGCCGGGACGGCGCACCAGCAAGCCCTCGTTGACGAGGCCATCGATGGCCTTGCGCACGGTGATGCGCGAAACGGCCAGGTCGCTGGCCAGCTGGCGCTCGGCCGGCAGGGCTTCGTCGGGGCCGAGGATGCGCTTGTCGATCGCTTCGCGCAGCGCGCGCTGCAGTTGCTGATACAGGGGCAGGCTACTCGTCTGCCCCAGGCCTTGCATGATGTGAGCCAGGGTTGTCATACGCTGAGGGTCTCCGTTACGGCGCGTTGCAGACGCGCTCTGTATCTGTTTTGTGTCGCTGGATAATACCAAAAAAGACCGTTCTAAAACCAATTTCAATTATCAGGCCGGCAATTTATGCGTGATCCCGCTGGTATTTAACGCGCCCATACGGGCTACAAATTGATTTCGGTGAAGTGGTCTGTGTGATTCAAACAACGTTATAAAAAAAAAGTTGCAACTGGTAGTGTTCTGGTATTGGATAGTAGTATATTGGCGTTGAATTGGTTTTGTAAGTGGTTGTGCCGAAGGGTCTGCAGCATGCCGCGAGAGTAGGCGGGCTGGAAAGAAGACCTACGTTAAAAATGAAAAGGTTCCAATCCTGGGGCCTAAATCAAGGGGGAGTACATGAAACGCAATTTGACACCTGCAGCTGCCGTCGTGAAATCGGGCTCGCGTAGCCGTACGCCGATCGCTGCGGCCGTTGCCGTGATGGTCGCCGGTCTGTCCTTTTCGGCGCAGGCGCAGGAAGCGCCCGCCGAAGACGTGGCCACCGTGGTGACGGTGACCGGCGTGCGTGCCTCGCTGGAAAAATCGCTGAAGCAAAAACGTAATGCGGATTCCGTGGTGGAAGTGGTCACAGCCGAAGATATCGGCAAGATGCCAGACCGTAACGTGGCTGACGCGATCCAGCGCCTGCCAGGTGTGAATACCCAATCGTCTGCCGGTGGTGAAGGCGGCTTCGGCGAAAACGACCGCGTCAGCCTGCGCGGCACCAGCCCCAGCTTCCAGCAAACCCTGTTCAACGGCCACGCCATCAGCACGGGCGACTGGTTCGTGCTGAACCAGTTCGGCGGCAACGTCGGCCGCAGCAGCAGCTTTTCCTTGCTGCCTTCGGAACTGGTGAGCTCGGTTGTCGTGCACAAGAGCGCCACCGCCGACCTGCCTGAAGGCGGCGTCTCGGGCGTGATCGACGTGATTACCCGCCGTCCGCTGGAATTCAAGAACCGGATCACGGCAGAAGGCTCGATCCAGGCTTTCCACAATGACCTGGCCGGCAAGACCGACCCGCAGTTCTCCGGCCTGGTGAACTGGAAAAATGACACGAATACCCTGGGCATCATGGTGCAAGGTTTTTCGCAAAAATCGACCGTGCGCCGCGATGGTCAGGAAATCCTTGGCTACACGCCGATTGCCGCAGGCAGCAATGCGGCCAAGGCCCATCCTGAACTGGCTGGCGTGAAAGTGCCGACCTTTATCGGCGCCAGCCTGTTCGAGCAAAAGAAAACCCGCGAAGGCGGCGCATTCGACATCGAATTCAAGCCCAGCAAGGACTTGACCCTGGATGTGAACGGCTTCTACTCGCAATTGAAAGCACCGCATCAAAACACCAACTGGCTGGCTGCGCCTGCCAACTCGATCAACAGCACGGACGACGGCGTGTCGACCGGCCAGGTGCCGACCAATTACACGGTCAAGAATGGCACGCTGACGGGCGCCACCTTCGCCAGGAACTCGGGCGAAGTCGATAATATCTACCGTCCTGACGCTGGCGGCGAATCGTACTATCTCGATTTCAACTTCAAGTACCGCGCCACCAAGGACCTGACACTGACGGGTAAACTGGGCAAGACCCATGGCGTCGGCTATGACCGCGACGATGTGTACTACCAGAACAACGTCGATGGCGGCATGGTGTATCAATTGAATGGCTTGAGCCCGGCCAGCGTTTCCTATCCTGGCGGCACTACCAACAAGCCAGGCTCGACGGCATGGGCCGGCGGCGGCGAATCGCGTTCCGTCGATCAGGAAAAATATGCCCAGATCGATGCGGAGCTGCGCCTGTCTTCCGGTATCTGGGATTCGGTCAAGTTCGGTGGCCGTTTGACCGATCACAAGCGCGATGCAGAGCATCCGTTTGAAACCCGTCCGGGCGCCCTGGGCTTCTCGAATCCGGGCCCAGCGTGGAATGGCTCGATGTACCCGAGCGACTTCGCCAACAACCTGGGCGGCAACCTGTCGAGCAACTACTTCAAGTACGACGGTTCGGCACTGGGCGCGTGGGGGCCGCATCCTGGCAACCGCCTGTTCGATCGTGCGAATCGCCATAACTGGACCGACGAATTCAAGCTGAAGGAAAAAACCTCGGCTGTCTACGCCATGGCTAACTTGACGGGCGACAACTGGAGCGGTAACTTCGGCCTGCGCGCCGTCCACACCAAGCAGTCGACCCTGGTAAATCAGGCCGGTGGCCCGATCACCGGTTCCGACTGGGGCCCATACTCGCAGCATCTGTATGAGCGCAGCTACAACGACTACCTGCCGAGCGCCAACATCAAGTTCGATGTGCGCAATGACCTGGTCGTGCGCGCCGCCGTGGCCCGCACCATCGCCCGTCCCGACTACAGCGCGCTGGGCGGTTCGGTATCGCTGAACGACGACGCCTTGAGTGGCAGCGGCGGCAACGTCAACCTGAACCCGGTCAAGTCGGACAACGCCGAGGTCAGCGCCGAATGGTATTTCGCACCGAGGTCGGCTTTCTCGGTGGGCCTGTTCTACATGGACCTGAAATCGGTCGTGTCGAACGGTACCGTCAACGCCACGTACTTCAACAGCAAGCGCAACGCCAATGCCGTGTACCAGATCACGTCGCCATTCAATACCAGCGGCAAGAACAAGGGCGCGGAATTCAGCTACCAGCAACCGCTGTTCGGCGACTTCGGCATCCTGGCCAACTACACCTATGCCGACGGCAAGCTGGACAATGGTGATGAACTGGTCAATGCATCGCGCAGCACGTACAACCTGACGGCCTTTTATGAAGCCAACGCCCTCAGCGCACGCCTGGCCTACAACTACCGTTCTGCTTACAAGGCGGGCGTGGACCGTGGCGCCAGCCAGCACGTTGCCGGCGCGGGCGGCCTGGCCGGTTCGCTCAACTACAAGATCAACGAACACTTCACGATCACGTTCGATGCGCTTAATTTGACGAACACGACCATCAAGATGTACGCGGAAAACAAGGATCAGCCACGCGCTTTCTATAGCAACGGCCGCACCTTCTACCTGGGCCTGCGCGCCAAGCTGTAAGCAAGACGATCCGGCCTGATGCGATCGTGTCAGGCCTGGTCTTCCTCGGTCTTTTCAAGGCAAGTTCCTGTTTCGGGAGCTTGCCTTTTTTTTCGACGCCCACTGACAGGGCACCTGCCGTCTGTACTCATATAAAACCGTTCCGCTACCGTGGCGGACATCTATAACGAGGAGTCTATGAACAGTCGTTTGCAACCCGTATTGCACCCCATCGCCGCCGCTGCCGCCTTGCTGTCCATGAGCATGGCGGCTCAGGCGCAGCAGGCCCATCCCGCCGCTCCGCCGATGCAGGAAGTCGTCGTCACCGGCATCCGCGCCTCGCTGGAGCAGTCGCTGAGCCAGAAGCGCAACAGCGATTCCGTGATCGACGTCGTCAGCGCGGAAGACATCGGCAAGCTGCCCGACAAGAACGTAGCCGACGCCGTGCAGCGCGTGCCGGGCGTAAATATTTCCTCGTCGGCCGGCGGCGAGGGCGGCTTCTCGGAAAATGACCGGGTCAGCATCCGCGGCACCAGCCCCAGCCTGACGCAAACCCTGATCAACGGCCATGCCGTGGGCACGGGCGACTGGTTCGTCACGGACCAGGTGGGCACCGTGGGGCGCAGCGTCAGCTTTGCCTTGCTGCCGTCGGAAATCGTCAGCCGCGTCACCGTGCAAAAGAGCGCGCAGGCGGACCTGGTGGAAGGGGGCGTGGCCGGCTCCATCAATATCGAGACGCGCAAGCCACTCAGCTTCAAGCAGCCATTTACGGCCGAGCTGGCCGTGCAGGCCATCTATGCGGACTTGCCGGGCAAGACGGATCCGCAAATGAATGCCCTGTTCAACTGGAAGAACGAAGCGAAGACCATGGGCGTGCTGTTCCAGGTGTTTTCCGAAAAACGCCACGAGCGCCGCGATGGCCAGGAATTTTTCGGCTATGGTGCCATCGACGCCAACAGCCCGGCCGCGCAGAAATATCCGGAACTGGCCGGCGTGCTGGCGCCGCTGGGCATCAACTCGGCCCTGTTCGAACAAGTGCGCAAGCGCCAGGGCGGCAGCGTCGACCTGCAATTCAAGCCGACTTCCGATCTGATGCTGGACGTCAACGGTTTCTATTCCAAACTGGATGCGGCCAATTACAACCGCAGCTTTTATAACCAGCCCGGCGCCAACCTGAATGCCGTCGACAATGACGGCAAGCACGTGGGCGTGATTCCCAGCAAGTTTACGGTCAAGAACAATACCCTGGTGGTGGCCGATTTTCCCGCGTCGCAGTTTCCTGCTGCCACTGCCACCACGCCCTATAACGGCCAGCTGTATCCGGCCCTGGTCGACCAGATATACCGCCCCGGTTCGAACTCGTCGACCGCCTACATCGACTTCAATGGCAGCTACCGCGCCAGCGAGCGCTTGCGCATCACGGGCAGCCTCGGCTACACGCGCGGCATTGGCGAGACGCCCGTCGACCTCGGCTATGAGGCGGGCTTGACGGGCGTGGGCGTGTCGTACCAGCTGAACGGCCTGTCGCCGGCCAGACTGAATTTTCCGGGTCTTGATATTTCCAAGTTTTCCAACGTGGTCACGGCATCGGCCTGGGGTTCGCATGTGGAAACCCTGGATACGGAAAAATATGGCCAGGCCGATGGCGAGCTGAGCATGGATTATGGCGTGCTGGAGTCATTGAAGTTCGGCGCGCGCTACGCGGAACACCACCGCAATGTGTCCTGGCCGGAAAACCGCAGCTGCGCCGTGTGCGATGGCACGACGAATGCGCCCTTGCCGAAGTGGAATGGCGGCACCTATCCCGGCGATTACGGCAAGGGCCTGGGTAGCAGCGCGCAGGGCCGATACTGGCAGCTCGACCCGGCCGATCTGGTGGCGTGGGCCAACAAGTACGACAATTCGGGCGGGCCGAATTCGCGCAACTGGCCGGCCGAGCTGGACGTGAAGGAAAAGGATAGCGCGGCCTACATCATGGCCAACCTGGCAGGCAACAAGTGGCGCGGTAATGTGGGCGTGCGCGTCGTGCGCACGCAGCAGACGACGGTGACGAACGTGCCAGGCGGCGAAAATCCTATCGGCCAGGAAAACATCTTCGGTACCTACACGCCCACCGTCGTCAAGCACAGCTACACGGATGTACTGCCGAGCGCGAATATCAAGTTTGACTTGAGCAAGGACCTGGTGGCCCGCGCGGCTGTGGCGAAAACCATGGCGCGTGCCGATTACAGCGCACTGGTGGGCGCCGTCAACCTGAACGACCAGCTGCTGACGGGCACGGGCGGCAATCCGGACTTGAAACCGATACGCTCGACCAACTACGACGCCACCCTGGAATGGTATTTCGCGCCGAAGGCCATGCTGTCCGTGGGCGCTTTTTACATGGACATGAAATCGTACGTGACGTTTGGTACGGCGCCCGTGAGCTACTACAATAATACCTTCAAGAAATTCAACACCTATGTGATCCAGTCGCCGACGAATATCGGCGCCAAGAACAAGGGTGTGGAACTCAGTTACCAGCAGGGCTTGTGGGGCGGTTTCGGCGTGGTGGGCAATTACACCTATACGAATGGCAAGGCGGACGATGGGGCCGCAGTCGTGGGCAGCTCGCGCGGCACCTACAACCTCGAAGGCTATTACGAGGATGAGCGCCTGAGTGCGCGCCTGGCCTACACCTACCGCTCCAGCTTCCTGGCCGGCCTGTTCAGCAGCTCTCCCCAGTATGTGCATGGCGTGGGCAACCTGGCCGCGTCGATCAACTACAAGATTGACGAGCGCTATTCGTTGACCTTCGACGTGCTGAACCTGAATAACCCGGTGCTCAAGTATTACGGCGCCAACCAGGACCAGCCGACGGCCCTGTACTCGAATGGACGTCAATTTTATTTTGGCTTGCGCGCCAAGTTATAGGTTTTTTTACCGGCTTTCCGCCACAAGCGGGGAGCCGATTTTTATCTTTTGGAATTGTTTGACCATGACTATTGTTTCTCAACGCTACCTCGCCCTCGACGTCCTGCGCGGCCTGACCGTCGCCCTGATGATCGTCGTCAATACACCGGGCGACTGGGGCAGCGTGTATGCGCCGTTCCTGCATGCCGAATGGCATGGCTTTACGCTCACGGACCTCGTCTTTCCCAGCTTTCTGTTTGTCGTCGGCAATGCGCTGGCCTTTGCGCTGAATAAATATGAAAACCTCGGCCATGGCGCCGTGCTGGGCAAGCTGTGCCAGCGCAGCGCACTGATCTTTTTACTGGGCTTCTTGCTGTACTGGTTTCCCTTCTTCAAGATCGACGATGCGGGCCAGTTCGCCTGGTCTCCGCTGTCGCACACGCGCATTCCCGGCGTGCTGCAGCGCATCGCCGTGTGCTACCTGGCCGCGGCCCTGATCCTCCATTACTGGAAGACGCGGGGCGCGCTCGTCTTCAGCGCCTGTGCCTTGCTCGGCTACTGGGCCATCCTCGCGGCTTGGGGCGACTACAGCTTGCACGGCAACGCGCCGGCCAAGCTCGATTTGATCTTGCTGGGTGACAGCCATTTGTACCACGGCGAAGGCATCGCCTTCGATCCGGAAGGCATCCTCTGCACCTTGCCGGCTATCGTCAATGTGATTGCCGGCTACCTGGCGGGCAGCTTCGTGCGCCGGACGGCTCCGGCGCAACTGCGTGCCGCGCTGTATCGGCTGGTGGTGGCCGGCGTCATCTGCGTGGCCGTGGCCCTGTGCTGGAACGAGGTATTCCCGATCAACAAAAAGCTGTGGACCAGCTCTTACGTGATGCTCGGTATCGGCCTGGACTTGCTGCTGCTGGCGCTGCTGATGTTCTTCATCGACGTGCGCAAGGTCACGGGCTGGACCTACTTTTTTGAAGTCTTCGGCAAGAACACGCTGTTCATTTACCTGGTGTCGGAAGTGCTGGTGATCATCGCGTTTACCGTGCGCACCGGTGGCGGCAATCTGTACCAGTGGCTGTACCAGCAGTGGTTTACGGGCTGGGCGCCGGCACGCGTGGGCTCCTTGCTGTTTGCCGTCAGCTTCATGCTGCTGTGCTGGCTGATCGCCTATTTCATGGACAAGCGCAAGATCTACATCAAGGTCTAGAATTTCAATTTCAGGCCGTAGCGCGTGGCCACGGCCGTCAACAGCAGCATCAGGGCGGTGACGGCGGCCGCGTTCCACAGGCCGGCCGCGCCGCCCGTTCCCAGATACGGCCACCAGAAGCGCGGCAGGTGCAGCACGGCCGCCAGTTGCTGCCACAGGTCGGGCACGACGTAGGCGAACAGGGCATTGGTGCCAGCGGGCAAGAGCACCACGGCCCAGGCACGCCAGCGCCACACGTCGATGACGACATAAAACACGAGGAACAGGGCCAGGATGAGGGCGCTGCACACGAGCGTGTAGGATTCCGTCGCCGCGATCTTGTTGATGTGGTGATACGGCCGCAGCAGCATGCCGGCCGCGAACATGCCCAGCGCGAACCACGCCATGAAGCGGATGCGCTGCCCATGGCTCAGGGCGGCGCCCCGCAGGAACAGCTGGCCGACCAGGGTGCCGGCCAGCACGTTGGCCGCCGTCGAACCGAGCACTTGCGGCACGTTGACGAAGGTGTTGATGCCTGCCGGCAGGAAATCGAGGCTGCCCGCCGTGCCGCCCATGTACAGCGCGAGCAGCAGGGCAAACATGCCCATCAGGGCCATGCCGTTGCCCCGGCACGCCAGGTACAGCAAGCTGCACAGCAAATAGGACCAGCCTATCATGCCGAGGATGCCCCACCACGACGGTTGCAGCCAGGTGCTGGAAAATTCCGCGTTCAGTTCGCCGCGGAACGTCGCCAGCAGGAACAGCATCAGGACGCCGCCCACAGCCAGCTCCAGCTTGCCCGCGCCCTGGCGCCACAGCAGGATCATGGCCACATAAAACAGCAGGAAGTACAAAGCCTGCGGCAGCGGCGCCGCCTGCGCATCGTAGCGGTAGGCGTTGGCCAGCACGACGCCGGCCAGCATCAGGCTGGCGGAGCGCCACAGCAGGCGCCCCAGCAAGGCCGGCGTGACGTGGCCGCAATGGCGCTGCAAGGCCAGCGGTATGGCCATGCCGACCATGAACAGAAAGCCGGGAAAGACCAGGTCGGGCATGGTGATGCCGTCAGCGCGGGGACCCGCATGTTCGAGCCACCAGGCAATGCCGGGCATGCCGGCCAGGTAGTTGACCCAGATCATGATGACGATCACGCAGCCGCGGAAGGCGTCCAGGCTGGTCAAGCGTTCGGCGGCGGTGGCAGCGGCTGGCGGCATGGAAGAATGAAAAAGGTCGAAAAAAAAGCAGCCCCGGCGTGAGCCGGGAACTGCCTTGCGCATGCTGGCGGGAGCGGGAATTACTGTGCCGCTGCTGCCGGTGCCGCCGCTGCCGTGGCAGGACGGTTCAGCCACAGGATCCAGTAGCGGGCCAGGTCGCCCACGCCGTCGCCGCCCTTGACTGTTTCCAGTACCTTTATGGCATCGTCTTTCTTGCCAGCCATGGCGTAGGAATAACCGAGGCGCAGCTTGGCGTCTTCTGGACGCTTCAGGCCGCCCTTGGCGATGCCTTTCTCGATCAGGTCGATACCTTTGTCGAACTGGTCCATCGTCACGAAGGCGTAACCGAGGTTGATCAAGCCCGTGCCATCCTTGCTCTTCATGGCCGATGCTTCGCCGCTGGCGATGTTTTTCGCATCGTCCGCGGCAGCCTTGCTGGCCTGGTCACGCAGCTTCTTGTGCTTGGCGGCACTCGCGCCCGTACCCAGCACGCCTTTGGCAAAGCCCGCGTCCAGCACTTTTTTCGCTTCCGTCGGGAAGGCGTTTTGCAAGGCGATTTCAGCCATGTCGCTGTAATCTTGCGGCGGCATGGTGCCCACGGCCTTGAATTGCAGGCGCAGCACGTCGAGTGCGAAGCGGTCGGAATAGCCGGCCTTGCCTTGCAAGCGGCCCAGCAGGTCGCTCCAGTAGTCGTCCGACGGGTAGTAGCGCACCAGGTTTTCCATGGCGATCAGATAGGTGGCCGGATCCTTGCTTTTCGAGCCCGTGTTGGCCAGCAATTGCAGTTCTTCGATGGTCGGCGTCTTGCCCGCTTGCTGCTTGGCCGTCACGTCAGCCATCAGTTCCTGTTTCGCGCGCGCGAAATCATTGCTGAAGTAATAGGCGCGGATGATGTAGGGACGCACGGTGGCTACGTCGCCTGTTGCCGTTTGGTAACGGGTGAACCATTTGATGGCGTTCGGGTAATCCTTGGCGTTGTAGTGATAGTTGGCCAGCGCCTGGATGAAGTCGCCTTCCGATTTCTTGTCCAGCTTGCCCGATTCGATGACCGCTTCCAGCGCCGTCATGGCCATAGGCGCATTGTTGGTGGTCGAGGCCAGCGCCACGCGCAGGCGGTTCAGCACGAACGTTTCATACGGCGTCAGGGCCGGAATGGCGGCCGCCTGGTCGATGCGGCTTTGCACGTCGGCGTAGTTTTTGGCATCCATCGATGCCTTCACGGCGGTCGGATCAAGCAGCTTGAACACTTCAGGGCGTACCGAATCGGCCGGGGCGGCAGCAGCGGCGGCGGCTGGCTTGGCATCCTGCGCGTGCGACAGGGATGGCAGGACATTGAGGCCGATGGCGGCCAGGAGCAGGCTAAGGCGTGCAAGACGGAATTGGGACATGGGTTATCCTTCAATCAATAACAAAAATACGCACCGGCACTGGCAGCCGCAACATCGTGTAGTAGCATTGCCAGAGGGGCAAGGAAGCTCGAAAAAAATACATTCTGCCAGTCTGTCTGCACAAGTCAAACAGAAGCGGCATGATACAAAACGGCTATTGTCACATAAACGGCTGAGCGGGTGCGGCAAACGTGCGCGCCAGGGCTTGCCCTTTGGCATCGAACAGCAGGCAGCGCTGTGGCGGCAGGTGCAGGCGCATGGCGTCGCCCGCGTGGCGCAAGCCTTCTTCGGCCGGCAGCTTGACGGCCAGCATCTCGTTCACGCCCGGCATGCTGGCGTAAACGATGGCCACGTCGCCCAGGTATTCCACATGGCTGACGGCCGCGTCGACGACGTTGCTGCCCGGAGTGCCCCCGTGCTGCAGGCTGACATGCTCGGCGCGCACGCCCAGGGTCAGCTGGTCGCCCGGCGCCACGCCATTGCCCTGCGCCTCGACGTCGATGACGGCGCCGCCGGGCAGGCGCACGGCCACGGAACCGGGGCCGCTGGCGACGGCCTCGCAAGCGATGAAGTTCATCTTCGGCGCGCCGAGGAAGCCGGCCACGAACAGGTTGCCGGGATTGTTATACAGTTCGTGCGGACTGCCCACCTGTTCGATGCGTCCGCCGTTGAAGACGACGATGCGCTCGCCCAGGGTCATGGCCTCGACCTGGTCGTGCGTGACGTAGATCATGGTGGTTTTCAGTTCCTGATGCAGGCGCGAAATCTCCACGCGCATCTGCACGCGCAACGAGGCATCGAGGTTCGACAGCGGTTCGTCGAAGAGAAAAACCTTGGGCTTGCGCACGATGGCGCGGCCGATGGCCACGCGCTGGCGCTGGCCGCCCGACAGGTCTTTCGGCTTGCGTTTCAACAGCGGTGTGATCTGCAGGATGTCGGCCGCGCGCTCGACGGCGGCGCGCACCTCGGCCTTTTTATGCCCGGCCAGGGAGAGGGCGAAGGCCATGTTCTCGTACACCGTCATGTGCGGGTACAGGGCGTAACTCTGGAAGACCATGGCCAGGCCCCGCTCGGCCGGCGCGATGTCGTTGGCCAGCTGGCCGCCGATATGCAGCTCGCCATCCGTGATGTCTTCCAGCCCCGCGATCATGCGCAGCAGCGTCGATTTGCCGCAGCCGGACGGTCCCACGAAGACGACGAATTCGCCGTCGCGGATATCGAGGTCGATGCCGTGGATGACGGGGTGCTTGTCGTCGTACAGCTTGACGATATTTTTTAATGCGATATGTGCCATGAAGTGCTTCTATCCTAGCTTGCGCTGGCCGGTGCAGAGGTGGTACCGGCGTCAGATGGGTCGGATGTATCCTTCGGGCCGATGCGCATGAAGCGCGACAGGATCAGCACGGGCACGGCCGACACCAGCACCCACAGGAAAAAGGTCTTGTAGCCGAGCGCCGTCTGGATGTCGCCGCTGATCATTTTGAACAGCACGAAGCCGAGCTGCATCACGCCGGTGGCGAACGCATAGTGGGCCGTCTGGTACTTGCCCACGGAGACCACCTGCATCATGAACAGGATCAGGCCGACGAAGCCGAAGCCATAGCCGAACATCTCGACGCTGAGCGCGACCGTGATCAGGGTCAGGTCGGTCGGCATGCTGTGGCTCAGGTAGTAGAACACCAGGTTCGGCAAGTTCATGGCCAGGATCAGGAAGAACATGGCGCGCTTGAGGCCCAGCCACGACGTGAAGTAGCCGCCGCCGATGCTGCCCAGCAGGAAGGCGACGGTGCCGGCCGTGCCGTACACGGCGCCCACTTCCGTCGTCGACAGGCCCAGTCCTCCAAGCTCGCGCGCTTCGCGCAGGAACAGCGGGCCGATGGTCTGCACTTGCGCTTCGCCCGCGCGGAACAGGATGATGAAGGCGATCATGCCCCAGATGCCGGGCTTTTTCAGGAAGTCGACCAGCACGTCCCACAGGGTGCGGCTGATGCCAGCCACGCTCTTGTCGGCCACGGTCGCGTTGCGCACCTGCGGCAGCGCCCACAGGTGGTAGGCGGCCAGCGACAGCATCATGGCGCCGATGATCAGGAAGATCACCGACCAGGCGGGCTTGATACCGATTTTCTTCTCCAGGTAGCCGGCCAGGATCACCAGGCCGCCCAGCGAGATGAACTTGCCCGCATTGAAGAAGGCGCCTTGCCAGCCCGCGTAGGCCGCCTGCTGCTTGTCCGACAGGCTGGCGATATACAGGCCGTCGCAGACGATGTCGTGCGTGGACGAGGCCAACGCGGCGGCGAACAGCACGGCGATGCAGGCGGCGAACCACAGCGGCGTTTGCAGCGCCAGCGCGATCAGGCCCAGGCTCAGGCCGCCAAGGAACTGGAACAGCACCACCATGGTCTTCTTGCTCGACGCCAGTTCCAGGAAGGGACTCCACAGCGACTTGAAGACCCAGGCAAAGCCGATCAGGCCCGTCCAGCGGGCGATCTGGTCGTTCGGCACGCCCATGCTCTTGAACATCAGGCCGGCCACTAGGGCCACGGCGTAGAACGGCAAGCCCTGGGCGAAGTACAAGGTGGGCACCCAGGTGATCGGGCTGCGTGCTTTTTTACTGATGCTGATGCGCTGGTCGTGCATGGAGGCTTCCTTATCGAGAGACGTTTTCATTTGACTGCGCCGTCCATGCCGCGCATGAAGAAGCGTTGGGTAAACAGGAAGGCGAGCAGCGTCGGCACGATGGTGATCAGGGTGCCGGCCGCGATCACGCGCGTGCTGCTGCCGAAGGTGCCGCGCAAGTACAGCACGCCCACCGACAGGGGGAATTCATCGGGTTTGCTCATGACGATGGAAGGCCAGATGTATTCATTCCACGATTCGACGGCCGTCAGGATGCCGACGGTGGCCAGCCATGGCGTGATCAAAGGCAGCATGATGCGGCTGAAGATCACCCACTCGGATGCGCCGTCGACACGCGCCGCATCGATCAGGTCTTGCGGCACTTCCTCGAACGCCTGCTTGAGCAGCAAGATGGCTACGGCCGTCACCACGTTGGGCAGGATTACGCCCGTGTAGGTATCGACCAGGCTCATTTGCGTGATGGTGATGAAGTTGACGAGGAAGTTGACCTCGGACGGCAGCACCAGGGTGGCCAGGATCAGGCCGAACACGAGTTTGCGGCCGCGGAATTTCAGGCGCGCCAGCGGATACGCGGCCAGTGAACACAGCAGCAGTTTCCAGAACACGGTGAATACGGCGATCAGCACGGAGTTTTTGAAGAACGACCAGATCGGGATGGCATTGAACACTTCGATGAAGTTGTCCAAGGACGGCGCCTTCGGCCAGAAGGTGGGCGGGAAGGCGAAGATATTACCTTCCGTGGAAATGGCTGTCACCAGGGTCCACCAGAAAGGGAAGACGCAGACGACGGCGATTGCGCACAGCACGGCATAGTGGCCAGCGTATTGGCCAATGAGCTGCAGGCGCGTTTTCAGGGGGCGGGAACGGAGTTTCATGGTCATTCCCGGTTAGCGGTGCTTCGGTTTCAGATAGCGCAGGCACAGCAGGGCGATGGCGATGCAGCACAGCGAGACGACGAAACTGGCCGCCAGCGCGCGCGGCAGTTTCAAGTGTTTGAGGCCCTGGTCATACGCGTAGTACAGCGCCGTGAAGGTGGAATTCATCGGGCCGCCCTGGGTCAGTACGTCGACTTCCTGGTACGCCTTCAGGGCCGCCAGCACGGACAGGATGGAGCACAGCATGATGGTGGGGCGCAGCATCGGCACGGTGATTTTCCAGAAACGCTGCCAGCGGTTGGCACCATCGAGCATGGCCGCTTCCTGCATGTCCGACGGTATCGATTGCAGGGCCGCCAGATACATCACCATGTACCAGCCCAGGCCGCGCCACAGGGTGACGAACATGACGGCAAACAGGGCCAGACTGTCGTTCGACAGCCAGCCCACGGGCGCGTTCACCAGTTTCAACGTCATCATTACGTAGTTCAAGGCGCCCTGTTCATGGAACATGAAGCCCCACATGATGCCGACCACGGAAACGGTGGTCACCACGGGCACGTAGAAGGCGGCGCGGAACAAACGGATGCCGGGCAGGCGGTTGTTTACCAGCACGGCCAGCACGATGGCGCCCACCTGCACGAAGGGCACCATCAGCAAAAACATCAGCGAGTTTTTCAGGCCCGAGACGAACATCTCGTTGTTGAAGATGTAGCGGAAGTTGTCGAGGCCGACGAAGCGCGTCTCGCGTATCAGGCTGTAGTCGGTAAACGCCAGCACGGAGCCATAGCCGACGGGCCAGAAGGAAAAGGCGGCCAGCAGCAGCAGGGCGGGAGTCAGGAACAGCCAGGCTTGCACGGTGTGGCGGTGGGCGAGTTTCATGATGTCCTCAGTGGCGCGGCAGGGTGGCCAGCTTGCGGTTCCAGATGGCGACGGCCTGGTCCAGCGCCTGCTTCACATCCTGCTTGCCCGTGACCCCGGCTTCGACGGCTTTCACGAGCGAGCGGCGCAACTCGTCGTAGTCGTCGATGCCGGCCACGTACAGGGTGCGCGAGTGATTCATCGACAGGGCGCCGGCAGCCACCGCATTTTCGGCCGCATCCGCGTTTTTCGGCGTGGACAGGAAGAACGGATCGGCCGCCGCTTTCACGGTGGTGGGAAAGACGCTGGCCTGGCGCGCGAAGGCCAGCTGGTTCTCGTCGTTCGTCAGGAAGCGCGCGAACTTGCCGACCGACGGCAACTGGCGCGCAGGCACGCCTTTCGGGATGGCGAAGTGCACGAGCCAGCCGCCGTCGGCGATGCCGGTGGGGCCCAGCGGCGCGGGCGCCACGTCGGTGATGGCGTAGATGTCTTTCGCGTCGCCGCGGATGCGCTGCATGGCCGTCGGCGGCGCCAGCAGCATGCCCAGGCGGCCGCCCTTGTAGGCGTCGATCACGGCCGGGAAATTGTCTTCGGCGAACAGGCTTTCTTTCAATAAGCCACCGACCTTGTACGTGTCGGCCAGTTTCTGCACCAGCGCCACGTGCTGCGGCGAATTGAAGACGGCACGGTTGTCGGTGATGACCGCCAGGCCCTGCTGCATGAACAGGCCGTCGATCTTGGACAGGGCGGGGGCGATGCCGGCCTTGCCCGTGCGTTGCGCGATCTGGCGTGCGTACGCCAGCTGTTCATCGAGGCTGGCGGGGCCACGCTTAAGGCCCGCCTGCTTGAAGATGGCGGTATTGAAGGCGATCACCGCGACATTGCTGTACATGGGAAAACCGTAGGTGCGGCCCTTGAAGCGCAAGTCGTCCAGGGCGCTGGGAATGTAGCTGGCGCGCGCTTCCCCGATCAGGCCATCGACGGGGGTGAGCAAGCCATCGCGCGCAAATTCGTCGGCCCAGGGCACGTTCAGGCTGACCAGCGCGGGCGGCGTGCCGGACACGATGCGCGTGACCAGCTTGGTCTGGATGATGTCCCAAGGGAAGTCGATCCATTCGATCTTGACGCCGGGATTCTGCGCCTCATAGCGCGCCACCACCGCATTGAAATACGGCGTGAACTTGGGCTTCATGCTGAAGGTCCAGAATTCGATTTTCTCGGCAGCCCATGCCTGCGGCGCGAGCAGGCCCGCGCAGGCAACAACCGCCAACAGTCTCTTGATCGTCATTTTTATCCTGGAGCGTGGCGCTCCAATGTCCATGAGTCCGCGGCGCGGGTACATGCCCTTGCCATCGCTTATATTCGGGTGCTTCTGACGGCAGCCGCGCCCCGTGCCGGGGGCGTAGCTGCCGGGTAGTGACTAGTTGGTCTTGGTGACCTTGCTCAAGTGACGCGGCGCGTCCGGGTCCATGCCGCGCGCGGCCGACAGTTTTGCCGCCATCACGTAGAAGGATTGGATGGCGACGATCGGATCGAGGTCCGGCGTGGCCGCCACGGGCAGGGTCAGGTCGCGCTCGGCCACGTCGGCGGGCGCCGCCAGCAAGACCTTGGCGCCGCGGCCGCGCATCTCTGTGGCCAGCTGCAGCAGGCCGGCCTGGGTCGGGCCGCGCGTGGCGAAAATCAGCAGCGGGTAGCCGTCTTCGATCAGGGCCATCGGGCCGTGCTTGATTTCGGCGCCGCTGAACGCCTCCGCCTGCAGGGCCGAGGTTTCCTTGAATTTCAGGGCCGACTCCAGCGCCACGGGGAAGCTGATGCCGCGTCCGACGACCATGATGTTGCGGGCCGGGGCCAGCACGTCGATCGCCGGCGACCAGTCGACGCGGGTCGCTTCGAGCAGCGCCTCGGGCAGCGCTTCCAGGCCGCCCAGCAGCTCGGGATCGTTCTGCCACTGCGCCACCATGCGGGCACCGGCGACCAGGCTGGTAATAAAACTCTTGGTGGCGGCGACGCTTTGTTCCTTGCCGGCGCGCAGGGGCATGGCCCACTCGGCGGCGTGCGCCAGCGGCGAATCGATGTCGTTGACGAGGGCCACGGTGGTGGCGCCGCCGTCGCGGAAGTAGCGGATCGGCTCGACCACGTCAGGGCTCTGGCCCGATTGCGAGATCGAGATGGCCAAGGTGTCGCGCGTCACCAGCGGCGACTTGTTCAGGGTCACCAGCGACATCGGCAACGAGGCGACGACACGGCCAAGGCGCGCCATGATCAGGTAGGCGACGTAGTTGCAGGCGTGGTCGGAGCTGCCGCGCGCGATGGTCAGCGCGGTCGAGAACGAGGTGCTCCTCAATTTGCGGCCCAGTTCCGCGTAGCGTTCCGAGTCGCTGGCCAGTTGCAGGGCGACGCATTCGGCGGCGGAAATGGCTTCTTTAAGCATCATTGAGGTCACAGATTTCTCCTTCTATATACACAGCTTTGAGTTTGAGATCGCGATCGAGTACCACCAGATCGGCGTAAGTACCGGGGGCCAGCCGGCCGCGTTCTTCCAGGCCCAGGTAATCGGCGGCGTTGGTCGACACGCGCTTGGACGCGTCGGCCAGGTCCAGTCCCAGTCCCACCAGGTTGCGCAGCGCCTGGTCCAGGGTCAGGGTGCTGCCCGCCAGGGTGCCGTCGGGCAGGCGCACGCCGCCCATGCATTTCTGCACGGCGTGGCGGCCCAGCATGTATTCGCCGTCCGGCATGCCGGTGGCGGCGGTCGAATCGGTGACGCAGTACAGGCGCGGGATGGCGCGCAGGGCCACCTTGATGGCGCCCGGATGCACGTGCAGCAGGTCGGGGATCAGTTCCGCGTATTCGGCGTGCGCCAGGGCGGCGCCGACCATGCCCGGCTCGCGGTGGTGCAGGCCGCTCATGGCGTTGAACAGATGCGTGAAGCCCATGGCGCCGTGCTCGAGCGCGGCCACGCCGTCTTCGTAGGAGCCGAGCGTGTGGCCGATCTGCACGCGCACGCCGGCGTCGGCCAGCGCGCGCACCAGGTCCAGGTGGCCGGCGATTTCCGGCGCCACGGTGATGACGCGCAGCTTGGCCAGCGTTTGCAGGCGTTCGATTTCAGCCAGCGTGGCGGCGCGCGCGAAGTTGGGCTGCGCGCCGAGCTTGCCGGAATTGATGTACGGGCCTTCCAGGTGGGCGCCCAGCACGCGCGCCGTGTTCGGGCGGCGGTGGTTGGCGGCGATGCCGATGGCCGTCAAGGCCATGTCGATGTCTTCCGGCGGCGCCGTCATGGTGGTGGCCAGCAGGCTGGTGGTGCCGTGGCGCGCGTGGATGGCCGCGATGGTGTAGACGGCTTCTCCGCCTTCCATGATGTCCTTGCCGGCGCCGCCATGCACGTGCAGGTCGATAAAGCCGGGCAAAATATAGTCGTCGCTATTGCCCGACGGGTGGAGGGAATTGCCCTCGATGCTGTCGACCCGCTCGCCGAAGGCGATGGCGCCGTGGATCCAGCCGCCTGGGGTAAGGATATTGCCTTTGATAGTGCTGCTCATCTGCGCGACTCCGCTACGAATTCATAATAATCACTGCGGCAATACGAGTGGGTCAGTTCCACCGCTGCGCCGTTGTCGAGATAACTGACACGGGTGATGTGCAGCATGGCTTCACCCGTCTTGATATTGGCCAGCTTGGCCTGTTCCGCCGTGGCGTTGACGGCGCGGATATGCTGCAGCGCGCGCATCGGGATGGTGCCGCGCGACTCCAGGTAGCCATACAGCGAATCGGTCACCTGCTGCGGGTCCGGCATGTACAGCGCGGGAATGGTGGTCGTCTCGATCGCCATCACCACTTCGTCGGCCGTGCGCAGGCGGCGCAAACGCGCCACCGGCATGTGCGGCGACAATCCCAGCGACAGCAGTTCCAGCGGCGCGGCCGAGCCGATGTCGCGCTGCAGCCAGCGCGAGCCGGCCGTAAATCCCCGCTGGCGCAATTCTTCCGAAAAGCTCGTCAGGCGCGACAGCGGCTGTTCCAGCTTGGGCGTGATGTAGGTGCCCGAGCCGCGCTTGCGCGTCAGCATGCCCCGGTCGCACAGCATGTCGATGGCCTTGCGCGCCGTGACGCGCGAAATTTCCAGGATGTCCGACAGCACGCGCTCGGAAGGCAAGGCCTGGTTGGCGCGCCAGTCGCCGCTGGCGATGCCGTCCGACAGCATGTTCGCCAGCTGCATGTAGAGCGGCGTGTCGCTGGCCGGATTGGGTTTGAAGGTGGACAGTTTGGCCAGCATGGTCATTGCTCCTGCAAGTGCTTGCGTATCAGGCGCAGACCGCCTGCGGCCGAGTCGCCCTGTGCCGGCACGACCAGTTTCAACAGTTCCGTCGGCAGGTAGCCCGACAAGGGCGCCGCCAGGCCGCCGCACAGGGCCACGGGCAAGGCGCCGGTCGGGTCGAGCGCCCTGGCGATCAGCGCGATCTGCCGGCCCGCGTCGACCAGGATGGTGTGCGCCACGGCATTGCTGGCCGCGTGTTCGAGCACCAGCCGTGCCAGTTGCGCAAAATTGGTCTGGCTGGCTTCGGCCAGCCACACTTGCATGGCGTCGCGCTGGCCGCCGCAGGCGTCGATGACGGCCGTGGCGAAGGCGCTGCCGGGCACGCGCCCGTCGACCACTTGCTGCGCATGGTTGATGGCGCGCATGCCGATCCAGGCGCCGCCCGCCTCGTCGCCGGAGGGGAAGCCCCAGCCGCCCACTTCATGGCGGCTGCCGTCCGCGTGCAGCACTTCGCCCACGCTGCCCGTGCCGATGGCAACGATGGCGCCCGGCTGGCCCGCATGCGCGCCCAGCAAGGTGGTCAGGGCATCCGATTCCAGCGCCACAAAGGCGTAGCCGGGATTGTGTTCGACGAAGCTGGCGGCCCACTGCTTGTTGTGCACGCCGGCCAGGCCCAGGCCGATGGCCATGCGCTGCAATGACGGCTGCTCCAGGCCGGCCGTGCGGAAGGCCGCGGTGACGGCATGCGCCACGGAGCTCCAGGCCCGTTCGATGCCCAGCCCCAGGCCGGAGGGGCCGCTTTGTCCCTGTGCCAGCTCCTGGCCGTCGAGGCGCGCCAGGCGTACGCGGGTACCGCTTCCCCCGCCGTCGACGCCGATTATGTATTCGATCATGGTGTGCAGTCCCGCGTTTGGTTGAGTGCGCCTGTCTCGGTTCTTTTATTTGTCGGGCGGCGAAAAAGCTGAAGGCACTATATTGTCGCCCCGATGGCTTGTCAACAGGTATTTAAGTGGTATTGATAATTGCGTTGCGCGGCGTCGCGCCATGCCCGAGGATTTGATGGCAAGTTATTGTTATTAAAGGAGTTTTTGTGGATGTTGAATGGTATTGAAATTGGCCTTGTTTAATGCCAATTTTTTGCAACTGGTCTGTTGTTGGGTGTGTGATATTGCTTGTATGCATGCTTGGCAAGGGGCGCCATGAAGAGTAAAGTCCGCCTTTTACACCTGAGTTGGAAGAGCATGATGAACGACAAGGCAGCAAAGAGCGAGTACTGGGACGACTGGCAGCAAGAGGCGCTGGCCGCCGGTGTGTCGGCGCCACTGGCCGCGCTGGGCATGGAAATGATGCGCACGCACCGCAAGAACCGCTGGCCGAAGGATTTCCTGGGCCGCGAAAGCGATGGCCCGGTCATGATCGAAATGTGCCTGGAAGATGAAGCGGAAACGGAATTGTTCTTTATCGAGAACCTGTATCCCTACGATGCGGCGCTGATCGAAAAGACGCGCCGCCGTCTGTGCCTGCACTGATCGTGCGCTGACGTGTGACTGGAACGGCCGCCTTGCGCGGCCGTTTTCACGTCAGGTGCTGAATTTTTCGCTGCTGGTGGCGCTGCTGACGCGCATGCGCAGGCTCAGCAGCATGATGGTGACCAGCAGCAGCGAATGCGGGCCCGGTTCATGCGAGCCAGGGACGCGCCGGCTGGCGTCCGGCGAATGGAAATGGGCCAGCCGCGTGGCGAGGGTGGCGGGCGCCGTCTGGTAGGCGGCCATCTGAAGCGGCGGCGTGCCTGCCGCATGCGCGTTGCCAGCGGCCCAGAGCGACAGGGCCGCGCCCAGCAAAATCATTGTTCTCATCATATTGCCTGTTTCCGCCGAGGGCTGTAAGTTGATTACACATGGTCGTGCCGTATGCCGGCCATGTCCTGTCCCCAGTTTGTATGCTTGTTTCCGTGCTGGTCACGCCGCACCGAAATGATATCTATTTATAAATTGCGTGTATTAAAACACAATAAAATAAAAATGCAAACGTCTTTTTGCAAATAAGCGCATGCGCTGCCCGTACTTGCCGGGCGGTGTCAATTGCATGGGGGAAATGACGTGGCATTTTCATGGGGGAGTGTCATAATGGCCCAGGCATTTCCGCCCAGGCATGGAGTAGATGATGAGCAAGGCACAGGACAGCAAGAAAGAAGCCAAGAAGGAACCGGCCAAGACCATGAAGGAAAAGAAGGAAGCCAAGAAGGTCAAGAAAGAAGAGCGCAAGCGCTGATCATGCGCGTGCGCCGTTCATTGATGCGCCCGTGGCGTGCGCCGGCCCTGCTGGCGGCGTTCGCCCTGCTGGCCTGCGGCGTGCCCGTGTCCGGCGTGCTGGCGCAGCAAAAGCCGCCGCCGTCCACGTTCGGGCAAGTGGTGGGCAATGCCGTGCTGTGCATCGACCAGATCGACAACAAGGCCTTTTATGCGTATCTGCTGACAGCCTTCGGCCCCGCCTACAAGCATGAAGGGGGCGCCTACTGGTTCCGCACGGACGCCACCTTGTGGGGCGCGCCGATTACCGACGTGATTGTCAGCGACGATACCAGTCCCCTCGTCTTCATGGGCGTGGTGGCGGACTCGACGCCGGAAAAGCTGGAGCCGGCCATTCGCGGCGTCTCGGGCCTGCGTTTCAATAAACTCGACAATTCCGCCTTTCCTGTCCGTGGTTCCGTGCCTGGCAGTAAAATCGTCTACTTCCGTAGCAAGGCGAAAGTCTATTGCGCCAAATACAAGCCGTTGCCGCCCGCCCGCACCCGATGAGGGTATCGGCTTGCCGCCGCGCATTTTGATCGTTTCATCCGCAGGGTCTCCATGTACACGCATTATTTCCAGCTCAAGCAATCGCCGTTTTCGATCGCCCCCGATCCGCGCTACCTGTTCATGAGCGAACGCCACCGCGAAGCGCTGGCGCATTTGCTGTATGGCGTGGGCAGCGGCGGCGGCTTCGTGTTGCTGACGGGCGAAATCGGCGCCGGCAAGACCACCGTGTGCCGTTGCTTCATGGAACAGATTCCGGAAAACTGCCAGCTCGCGTATATCTTCAATCCGAAACTGTCCGTCGAGGAATTGCTGCTGTCGATCTGCGAGGAATTCCGTATCGCCCTGGCGCCCGGCGTGGCCAGCGTGAAAGGCTATGTCGACGCCATCAATGCGCACTTGCTGGCCAGCCATGCGCAGGGCAAGAACAATGTGCTGATCATCGATGAAGCGCAAAACCTGTCCGCCGCCGTGCTGGAACAATTGCGTTTGCTGACGAACCTGGAGACGAGCGAGCGCAAGTTGCTGCAGATTATCCTCATCGGCCAGCCGGAATTGCGCGCCATGCTGGCCCGGCCTGAACTCGAGCAGCTGGCGCAGCGCGTGATCGCCCGCTATCACCTCGGTTCGCTGACGGCGGACGAGACGGCAAGCTACATCCGCCATCGGCTGGCCGTGGCCGGCTGCGCGGCGCAGACGCCGTTCGCGCCGCGACTGATGGCGCACATTCACGCCATGAGCCACGGCGTGCCGCGCCGCATCAACCTGCTGTGCGACCGCGCGCTGCTGGGCGCCTATGTGGAAAACCAGCCGCAAGTGACGCGCCAGATATTGCGCCGCGCCGCCGAGGAAGTGTTTGCGGAAGAGGGCAAGCCGGCTGCCGGACGGGGCTTGCGCTGGCCGCAGGTGGCGGGCGGCGTGCTGGCCGGCGCCGTGGTCACGGCCGCGCTGGCCTGGCATTTCATGCCGCGCCCGTCCGCCGTGCCTGCTGCGCCTGTCGTGGCCGCCTCAGTACCGGCCGCCTCGGCCGTGGCGGCTGCCGCCGCATCCACGCCCGCGCCAGTCAGCGTGCCGGACCGCAACGCCGTGCTGCGCCAGCTGGCCAGTCTGTGGGGCGAGCAGTTGCCGGCCGGCGATGCTTGTCAGGCGGGCACCCGCGCCGGCTTGCGCTGCCTGCACAGCCGGGGTGGTATCGCCGAGTTGCGCGTGCTGGACCGTCCCGCCATGCTGGCCTTGCGCGATACGGATGGCAGGGAACAGCTGGCGCTGCTGACGCGCGTGCAGGACGGGAGCGCCACCTTGATGCTCGATGGCAAGCAGCAAAGCCTGCCGCTGGCCCAGCTGGCGCAGCGCAGCGATGGCAGTTTCACGACCTTCTGGCGCGCCCCGCGTAGCTGGCGCGATGAAGTGCCGCTGGGCGCGCGCGGTGCCGACGTGGACTGGCTGGCGCAGCGCCTGGCGCAACAGCGGGGCTTGCCGGCGCCGGCCGCCAATCTGCCGCTCGATGCCGAGATGCAAGGTCAGCTGCGCGCTTTCCAGCAAAGCCAGAACCTGCGGGCCGATGGTCTGGCAGGCCCGAAAACGTATATACGCCTGATGCAGCTCGGTGACAACGCGGAGCCGCGCCTGAGCAGTGCAGCTCCTGCCGTGGCAGCGCCCGCTGCGACGGCGATGGTGGCGGGGAAATAAGATGTCCTACATACTTGAAGCACTGAAAAAATCGCAAGCCGAACGCCAGCTGGGCGAGTTGCCGTCTATCCACGCGCCGCAAGTGCAGTTGCACGATGGCGCAGCATCGGGCGCCGCGAGTCGCGCGCCCGTCTGGCTGGCGCTGGGCGGCGTGGCGGTGGCCGTGGCTGTCGCGCTGCTGCTGTGGCAGCCTTGGCAGGCAGCGGCCACGGCGCCGGCGGCCGCTCCTGCCGTGCTGGCCCAGGCCGTGCCCGCGCCGCTGCCGGCAGTCGTCCCGCCAGCAGGCCCTGCGCCAGTGGCCGTGCCCGTTCCCGTGCCGCCAGCGGCCACTGCCGCGCCCGTGCACCATGCCAAGCCCGTGGCGGAACCGAAGCCGGAGGCGCCAGTCCCCGCTCCGGCGCCGGCCGTGCCCGTACCTGCGCCGGCGGCCGCGGCCGAAGAAACCGTGCCCGGCATGCGCGACTTGCCCGAGCCGATACAGCGGCAGATTCCCCCGGTCGCCATCGGCGGCTATATCTATTCGAAGAATCCGGCCGACCGCCTGCTGCTGATCGACAAGGTCCTGCGCCACGAAGGCGAGGAGCTGGCGCCGGGCCTCGTGCTGGAAAAATTGCAGCCGAAGGCGGCCATCTTCAGTTTCAAGGGCTACCGCTACCGCGTGCCATACTGAGTTGTTGTGCATCAAGGCCGGGTAACAGTAGCTGAACCATACTGGCCTGGCCTGGTCGAACCAGGGTCGCTGCGACCGTGTGCGCGGCCGGGGAGTTCCGATGATTGCTGCCGCAGCGGGTGAGGGTGCTTTTGATGCGCATGGCCTGGGAAACCTGGCGCGCATCGACCATATCGTCGTGCTGATGATGGAAAACCGATCGTTCGATCACATGCTCGGCTACCTGAGCCTGGAAGGCGGGCGCGCCGACATCGACGGTTTGCAGGCCGGCCATGCCAACGTGCATGCGGGCGTGAGCTACCCCGTGCACCATTTGCGGCGCACGGCCTTTGGCCCGCAGCAAGACCCGTCGCATACGGGCATGTCGGTGGCGCAGCAATTGCAAAACAATAATGGCGGCTTTGTCGGCGATTATGCGCAAACGCATCCGGGCGATCCCGACATCGGCCTGGTAATGGGCTACTACAATGGTGCCGACTTGCCCATGTACGATTTCCTGGCGCAGCAGTTCTGCGTTTGCGACCGCTGCTACAGTTCGGTGCCTGGCGCCACCTGGCCCAACCGCCTGTATGCCATCAGCGGCAAGGCGGCCGGCAGCCGCGACAGCAAGCGCGTGCCCCTGTATACGAACAAATCCTTCGTGCGCCACCTCGACCGCGCCCAGGTCAGCTGGAAATTTTATTCCGCCTGGAAGCCCTGGAGCCTGGCGCTGACGGACGACCATTACCGTTCGTCCGAGCTGTACGAACCGTTCGGTTCCAGCACGCGCCGCTATGGCTTCATCGGCGATGCGCTGGCGGGCGCCTTGCCCTCGGTCAGCTGGATCGATCCGCATTTTTTTGAGGGTGACGATCACCCGCCGGGCGATATCCGCGCCGGCCAGGCGTTCGTGGCGCAGGTCTACCAGGCCCTGTCGCGCGGGCCGGCCTGGGCGCGCACCTTGCTCATCCTCAGCTATGACGAGCACGGTGGCTTTTTCGACCATGTGCCACCTGGCCCCGCCATCGATGACGATCCCGCGTTTCGCCAGTATGGCGTGCGCGTGCCCATGCTGCTCGTGTCGCCGCTGATCGCACCGGGCAGCGTCAGCCACGAGGTATACGACCACACGTCGATCATCAAAACCATTCTGCAGCGCTTTTGCCGCAGCGCCGATGGCGCTTTGCCCCAGATGGGCGCGCGCGTGGCGGCCGCCAGCGGCCTGGGGGTCGTGCTGACCCTGGCGCAAGCGCGCGCGGCGCCCGCCGTACCCGCTGCTGTGCTGGCGCAGCGCGCCGCATGGGAAGCGGATGTGCGGGCGCAGGACTTTACGCCGCTGGCGCCCGCTTGCCAGCCTGATGGCGAGGTGGCCGCCGCTGCCGCCGTACCGTTCCAGTCCGATGCCGAGGCGGGCGCGATCGCCGCCCACCGGCAATTGGCCCGCACGGCCAGAAATGCGCAGGCGGGCAATAGTAAAACGGCGAGTAAAACAGCGGGCAAAACGGCGGGCGCGACAGCGCCGAAGCCGGCGGGCAGGCGCCGGCGGCAGGGCGGCAAGACGGCGCCCGCCGGTACCGTGAATGGCGGAAAACCCTGTGCCGCTTGACCTGGGCGGTGACTCGGGCAATGCGCGGGGCCGGCGCCGGCGGTCGCGCCCGTGGGGCTGCGTATAATCATTCCTTCTCAATCAAGGAGTGACCATGCACGATGCGATGCCCGCCCACCCGGTACTCGGTGTGATCGGCCGTTCCGGTAGCGGCAAGACGACCCTGCTGGAATTTGTGGTGAAGGAACTGGCGGCGCGCGGCTTGCGCGTCAACCTGGTCAAGCACAGCCACCATGACCTGGCGCTGGAGCCGCCGCAAAAGGACAGCGCCCGCCTGCGCATGGCGGGGGCGGCGGAAGTGCTGGTGGCGTCGCCGTACCGTTTTGCCATCGTGCACGAGCTGCGCGGCGCGCCCGAGCCGAGCCTGGCGCAGCAACTAGCCCGCATGGGATCGGCTGACCTGACCTTGGTGGAGGGTTTCAAGACGGACCCCATCCCCAAGCTGGAAGTGTTCCGCCCGGAAGTGGGGCAGGCACCCCTGTATCCGCATGACCCGCATGTGATCGCCGTCGCCTCCGACAGTCCGGCGCCGGCCGACCTGCGCGAGGGCGTGCAATGGCTGGACTTGAATGCGCGCGAGCACGTGCTGGCCTGGCTGCTGCTGCAGTTGGAAAATAAGCTGGAAAAATAAGCTAAAGGTTTGCCGGCGGCATCCGTTAACAAGGGTAGAACCTCATTGGAGAAACGTATGGACGTCGGAAGCATTGCTCAACTGTCAACCACGATGGCGGAGACAGGCACGCGGCAAGCCGTCGGCTTGACTGTCCTGAAAAAAGCCCAGGATATCCAAAGCTCGACTGCCACTGCCTTGCTGGCAGCGCTGCCACCGGTGCAGGCGGCACCTAGCCTGCCGGCTCACCTCGGCAACCGCATCAATACGACTGCCTGAGCGCAGTCCTGCGGCGCCCGCTTGGCGCTCGCGCTATCTACGCCCACACCACCGTCATCGACGGTGGCGCGTGGGCGTTTTTGTCTGTCTTCCTTCCGTCTTCCTTCCCATCACTGCCAGCTTGACTGATTGAACATGGTTCGCCATGGCACGGCCGATTCAGTAGAATGGCGTCCATCACCTCGTGTTGCTCATGGTGCAGCCGGGGCGTGCCGTGACTGAATAATTACTTACCGATTACTTTGACCCAGCAAGAGGAATCCCATGAATAAACGTCAAGCTCTCATCGCCGCTGCCCTCGCGGGCATCTGTGCCGGCGCCACCATCAACGCGGCCGCGCACGACGGTCCGGCCCCTGGCGACAAGGAAAAATGCTATGGCGTGGCCAAGGCGGGGCAGAACGATTGCGCTTCGTCCGATGGCGCGCATTCCTGCGCGGGTCAGGCCGAGGCGGACAACCTGCCTACCGAATGGGCCTATGTTGCCAAGGGCACGTGCGAACAGGCGGGCGGCTCCGTCAAGCCCATCAAGGCCGGCAAGGCTGCCAAACCGGCCACGCAGCCGTAAGCACCCGCCGCCCGCCCATGCCGCCGCCCATCCAGACGCTTGCCGGCGTCGGCCTGCGCGCCGCGCATTACCGCGATTTTCTGGCGCGCCGGCCCAGGGTGGGCTGGCTGGAAGTGCACACTGAAAACTATCTGCAGCCGTCCGGCTGGGACTGGCACGTGCTGCAGACCCTGCGCGAGGATTACCCGATCAGCCTGCATGGCGTGGGCCTGGGCCTGGGCTCCGCACACGGCTTTTTGGAAGCGCACCTGCAGCGCGTGCGCGCCGTGGTCGAGCGCATCGAGCCGACCCTCGTGTCGGAACACCTGTGCTGGGGCGCCGTAGCGCAGCAGCAACTCAACGATCTGTTGCCGCTGGCCTTGAATGGCGCCGCCCTCGATTTGCTGTGCGCCAGAGTGGGGCGGGTGCAGGATGTGCTGAAAAGGCCGATCTTGCTGGAGAATGTCTCTACTTACCTGCGTTTTGCCGACGATGCCATGAGCGAGGCGCAATTCCTGGCGGAGCTGGCGCGCCGCAGCGGCTGTGGATTGCTGCTCGATATCAATAACCTGTATGTGAACCAGTGCAACCACGGCGAGGACGCCATGCTTGCGATGCAATCCATCGCGCCGGGCAGCGTGGGCGAACTGCACCTGGGCGGCCATCTGCTGACGCCGCACGCCGTGGTCGACCACCATGGCGCCGCCGTGGCCGAGCCCGTCTGGGACTTGTATGCGGCCGCCTTGCTGCGCTTTGGCGCCATTCCCACCCTCGTCGAATGGGATACGCACTTGCCCGCCCTCGATGTCTTGCTGGGCGAGGCGGACAAGGCGCAGGCCATGCTGGCGCGCCATGCGCCGCAGCCACCATGGCAGGGAGCGGCGCTGCTGTCCCCGCCGTCCCCGCCGCCCGCGTCGCTTGACGCGCTGACAGCCGGCCAGCAAGTGTTTGCCACGGCCTTGCTCGATACCGCGGCAGCCCTGCCATCGCTCGCGGGAGAATCGGTGCCGCAGCGTTATCGCCTGTATCGCGGCAGCTTGAGCGCCACCTGGCGCCGCACCCTGGGCCACGTCTATCCCGTCGTGCTGGCGCTGGTGGGCGAGGCATTCTTTGGCGGACTGGCGCGCGCGTATGGCCGGAAGATGCCATCCGATAGCGCCGATTTGAATCAGTTTGGCGCGCGTTTCGCCGACTTTCTCGCCGCGTTCCCGCCCGTGGCCGACTTGCCCTACCTGCCGGACATGGCGCGCCTGGAGTGGGCCTTGCACCTGGCCCACTACGCGGCCGATGCTCAGGGCCTGGCGCCCGAGTCGCTGGCCGCCCTGCATCCCGATCAATTGGAAACGCGCTGTTTTGCCTTGCATCCCGCTTGCGCCTTGCTCGCATCGAACTGGCAAGTGGCGGCCCTGTGGCAGGCGCATCAGGAAGGTGAAGGGCAGGGGATGTTTCCGCAAGATATGCAGGTGGCCAGCTGGGCGCTCGTATGCCGGTCGCGCTGGAAGGCGCAGGTGCTGGTACTCGATGCGGCGGCGCATGCGGCCTTGCTGGCCTTGCGGCAGGGACAGGCGTTTGGCGCCGCGCTCGATGCGGCATTCGCGCTGGACCCGGCATTCGACTTGGCCGCACACTTGCGCCAGTGGCTGGCGCATGCGGTGTTGACGGCGTAACGGTTTATTCGAAGGCCCGCAGCAGGCGCGCTTCGCCCGTCTGATCGCGATACAGGGCATTCGCGGCCAGGGTGGCGTCCATCATGCGCGTCACTTGCTCTTCTTCAAAGCGGGCCAGCTCGGCAGTGGCCGCGACGAGGGCCAGTTCCAGCCTGGCGCGCGCGCTCTGGTACAGGCTGCTGGTGTATTTGTCTGTGTTACGCAGCAATTCTTCCGCGTTTTCTATGACCTGGCGCAAGTCGCCGATCAGGCGTTCCTGGCTGCGCGTACCTTGTTCGGGATGGTCCATGGCGCTCCCCTTCTGCAATCGATATTTTATCTGGCAATAACGACGTGTTTGCAGCTTGATGCAGGCAGCCGGCTGGCGGGGTGCTGGCTGGACGGATGGGGCCGCTTTCGCGCCCCATGCCGGGGTCAGACTGGAGCGACGACCGTGATACGGATATCGCCCACGCTGACGACCTGGCCGGCGCGGATCTTGGCGGTCTTGCGCAATTCCTTCTTGCCATCGACCTTCACCACGCCGCTATCGACCATGACCTTGCCTGCGCCACCGCTGTCGCACAAGCCGACCAGCTTCAACAGCTGGTTCAGCTCGACGAACTCGGATGTTAAATCAAAGCTTACTTTTTGCATTGTATCCCTTATTGCAATGATGTGTTTTCAACACTTGATGACGACCTCAACTAACTCGTAGTTTACCTGAAGCCGCCAGCAATGCAGGGTGGAAGTCAGCTTTTGTTGGGGCGCGTCATCTCCAGGGGCACGATCCACGCACTGAATTGCTCTTCCGTTACAAAGCCCAGGGCCAGCGCCGCTTCCTTCAAGGTCGTGCCTTCGTGCTGGGCCTGCTTGGCGATTTGCGCCGCCTTGTCGTAGCCGATATGCGGCGCCAGCGCCGTGACCAGCATCAGGGAACGCTCCATCAGTTCGGCGATGCGTGCGCGGTTCGGCGCGATGCCGTGCGCGCAATGCTCGTCGAAACTGCGCATGCCGTCGCCCAGCAGGCGCGCGCTTTGCAGGAAGTTGTGTGCAATCAAGGGCTTGAAGACGTTCAGCTCGAAATTGCCCGAGGCGCCGCCCACCGTGATGGCCACGTCGTTGCCGAACACCTGGCAGCACAGCATGGTCAGCGCTTCGCACTGGGTAGGATTGACCTTGCCCGGCATGATGGAGCTGCCCGGCTCGTTTTCGGGGATCGTGATTTCGCCGAGGCCGGAGCGGGGGCCGGACGCCATCCAGCGCACGTCGTTGGCGATTTTCATCAGGGCCGTGGCCAGGGTTTTCAGTGCGCCGTGGGCGGCGACGAGGGCGTCGTGGGCGGCCAGCGCGGCAAACTTGTTGCTTGCCGTTTCGAACGGCTGGCCCGTCAGGCGCGCCAGTTCTTGCGCGATGCGGCCGGCAAATTCCACGTGGGCATTCAAGCCCGTGCCGACGGCCGTGCCGCCGGCGGCCAGTTGCAGCAGCGGCGGCAGCGATGCCGTGATGATGTGTTCGGCGAAGTCCAGCTGCGCCACGTAGCCGGAAAATTCCTGGCCCAGGGTCAGCGGCGTCGCATCCTGCAAATGGGTGCGACCGATCTTGACGATGTCGGCAAATTCCGTCGCCTTCGCATCCAGGGTGGCGCGCAGCTGGCGCAGCGGCGGCAAGACCGTGTTGGCGACGGCCAGGGCGGCGGCCACGTGGATGGCGGTCGGGAAGATGTCGTTCGAGGACTGGCCCAGGTTGACGTCGTCATTCGGGTGCAGCAGGCGCTCGGCGCCCCGCAAGCCGCCGATCAGCTCGGAACCGCGGTTGGCCAGCACTTCGTTCATGTTCATATTGCTTTGCGTGCCAGAGCCCGTCTGCCAGACGGCCAGCGGGAATTCCGCGTCGTGCTTGCCGGCCAGTACTTCGTCGGCCGCCTGCGTGATGGCAACGGCTTTCTTGCCATCCAATAATCCCAGGTCCAGGTTGACGTGGGCGGCCGCGCGCTTGACGGTGGCCAGGGCGGCGATCAGTTCAGGCGGCATCTTTTCCGTGGAGATATGGAAGTGCTCGAGCGAGCGCTGCGTTTGCGCTCCCCACAGCCGGTCGGCGGGTACGTCGATCGGGCCGAAACTGTCGCGTTCGGTTCTGCTACTCATGACATCCCTTTCATCGATAGAGGTGGATCGAGTGTACTCCAGGCGTCAAAAAGACACAGGATGATGCTGTATTGCATCATTTTTACCCGGGGCCATCTATATTTTTGCGATTTCCTGCCGTTAAAGACAGGCGAGTCCCGATTATTTATCCTGTTATCAAAGCGATCAGTCCATGCAGAGCAGCATCCTTCCCCGTTGGTCTTTGATCGCGTGCGCCGCCGCCAGCCTGGCCTTGCCGCCTGTGGTGGGCGCGGCCGAACTGGGCGAGATGGCCGTGCTGTCGCATGTGGGCCAGCCCCTGCTGGCCGAGATCGAACTGACTGCCCTGGCGCCCGAGGAGACCAACGGCGTGGCCGTGCGCCTGGCCTCGCCCGATGTGTACCGCGGTGGCGGCATCGGCATGGACCCGGCCCTGCAGACGTTGACGATCAGCCCGCTGGAACGCGGTGGGCGCCGCTATGTGCGCGTGAGCACCCGGCAAGCGATCCAGGCGGGCCACGTGCATCTGTATTTATTGCTGGGCAATGGCAGCGGCGCCGTCGTGCGCCTGGGCACCCTGTGGCTGACGCCGGCGCCGCCCGCTGCCGCTCCCGTCAGTGCGCCAGTCCGGCCTGCCGTTCAGGCGCCCGTGCCAGCGCCGTTGCCGTTACCACGTCCTGTACCCGTCGCGCCGTCGCCCGACGCCGCCGCGCTGGCGGCCCGCGCGCGCGCCGAGGGTCTCGTGCGCCCGCCGCGCGTGTTCSWTCCGCCKCCGGCSGCGCCCACGCCGGCGGCTACGGTGCAGCAGCGCCCGGCACCGCCGCGCCGCGCCACGGCGCCCGTGGCCGCTTGCGCGCCGCAAGCCGATATGGAGCAGGCGCAAGCGTGCGTGGCGCTGGATGAGAAAAACACGGCTCTGAATGCAAAGCTCGGCGAATTGGAGGGCAAGATCGGGGCCTTGCAAAAGGCGCTGGCTCTGCCCGCCGCTGCCGCTGTGCCAGCCGCCGCGCCCGTCGAAGTGGACGTGCCCCATGCCAAGCCCAAGCCCCTGCATGCGGCGCCCGCCGCTGACAAGGACAAAAAGGCGGGCGGCAACGGCCTGTTGTGGCTAGGTATCGGCACCTTGCTCTTTCTGTTGTTGACGGCCGTCATCGTGTATGTCGTGCGCAAGCGCAGGCAGGCGGCGGGGTCCTGCGCGCCATCGAAATACTGGGTCTTGCTGCGCAAGCCGTTTAGCCGCAAAAAGAAGGATGTGCCCGTGCTGACGGAAGCCGTGGAAGAAGGTGGGGCGGCCGAGCCCGAACCGGAGCCGTTCTCGCGTTAAAGACATGGCAAGACGGCGCCGAAATTTGATGTAAAAAAAGATATTGAAAAAATACATGGAAACGCCGGCCAATCACGTTGCCTGTTTTTCAAAGATGGTGCTATGATGAATTCAGTGGACTTGCTCTACGACAAAACAGCCCCAGCCTGGCGCAGTCACCAACGATAGCGTGGCGCGGCAAACAGGTGTAGCGTTGCATAAACGCCTGGGTCTGGAAGCGGTTCGCGATGCCGACGATGTGCTCGCGAACGCCGGATGCAACCGGCAGCGAGGCGACGCCAGGAGATACCTGGGGCTCGCCTTCCCAATTCCCCCTCCTTGCTTTCCGGGTGCCGCAGATGGCGCGCTCGCTGGCATGGCGGCAGACGTAAAAAAAGCACCCGCGGGTGCTTTTGTCGTTTCTGGTGCGGCTAGACTTACATGCGTGCGCGCGAACCCTGCATGGCGTTCGGCAACTGCGTCATCCATGGTTCCGTGATGGCGCGGATTTCGCGGTCATTGGCCAAGATTTGCTTGAGCAAGTCGATCTTGCGCAGGCGCGAGGCACCGGCCAGGGCGGGCACCTTGCCCGTCATGGTCGCGCTGGCGGCGCTGGCGCACTGGTTTTCCAGGGTATCCAAGCCATCCCAGTCGCTCGAACGTGCGGCCACGACCATTTTATTGGTCATTCCTGCAATATTTTCGTACATCGAGAGAACGTCGTTGGAGGTCATGAGCACACCCGTAACTAGTGAATGGATTACCGCTTGTCCAGATTAACGGCAGCTCCAAGGGGAACTTGAGGGTATTTTTGGAAAAAAAGTGAAAATAATTTAGATGATTGCTTGGCTGCTGCCGGAGTCGCCCGTCAAGCCGCATTGCCTGCTGGCGTCGTGGTGGCAGGGGAGCGTGTTGCGGCGCCTCAAAACGCGTTATGATTTTGCACACTACTGTCGTTACTTTGCCTGAAAGGATCACCATGCGCGTTGTCACTGCTGCCGCTTCCTCTTTCCCTGCTTCCTGGCGCAAGCGCGCCATGGTGCTGGCCCTGTCCTGCATCGCGCTGGCCGGGGGCGCTGTCCACGCGCATGCACAGGAGGCGGCCGCCAGTCCCGCCGTCGCGATGGCGGCGCCCACGGCTGTCTTGCCCGGCGACGATTTCTATGACTACGTGAATGGCGACTGGCTGCGCAGCACGGAGATTCCCGCCGACCGCAGCAGCTGGGGTTCGTTCGCCATCCTCGCCAACGCCACCAACGAGCGCATCATCGCCCTCGTCGAAGGCCTGGCGGCGGTGCCGCAGGCCGATGCCTCCGCGCGCCAGGTCAGCGATTTTTACCGTTCCTGGATCGATGAAGCGGCTATCGAGGCAAAAGGCTGGGCGCCGATCAAGCCGCTGCTGAAGAAGATCGATGGCATACGCGACCAGGCAGGACTGGCCCGCGCGCTGGGCGAGAGCCTGCGCGCCGATGTCGACCCGCTCAACGCCACCAATTTTTATACGGAAAACCTGTTCGGCCTGTGGGTGGCGCAAGACTTGAACGACACCACGCGCAATGTGGCCTATCTGCTGCAGGGCGGGCTGGGCTTGCCCGACCGCGCCTTTTACCAGAGCGACAACGCCCGCATGCAGGGCTTGCGCACGGGCTATCAGGCGCATATCGCCGCCATGCTCAAGCAGGCCGGCTACAGCGATGCGCCGGCCCGCGCCGCGCGCGTGTTTGCGCTGGAGCAGCAAATTGCCGCCAGCCACGCCAGCCGCGAGGATTCGGCCGATGTCGCCAAGGGCAATAACGCGTGGCGCGCCGCCGACTTCGCCAGCAAGGCGCCTGGGCTGGACTGGAAAGCCTTCTTCCAGGCGGCTGGCCTGGGCCAGCAGACGGATTTCATCGTCTGGCATCCGACGGCCATGACGGGCAGCGCGGCCCTGGTGGGTAGCGTGCCGCTGGCCACCTGGAAGGATTTTCTGGCCTTCCACGCGATCAACCATTTCAGCACGACCTTGCCGAAGGCGGCCGCCGACCAGCGCTTTGCCTTCTATGGCAGCGCCCTGAGCGGCACGCCGCAGCAGTCGCCGCGCAGCAAGCGCGCGCTGGCCGCGACGAATGCGGCCCTCAGCGACGCCGTCGGCAAGCTGTACGTGGAACGCTATTTCCCGCCTGAATCGAAAGCGCGCGTGCAGGACATGGTGACGAATATCGTCGCCGCCTTCTCGCGCCGCATCGACAAGCTGGACTGGATGGCGCCGGCCACCAAGGCGCAGGCGCAGGAAAAACTCAAGACCCTGTACGTGGGCGTCGGCTATCCGGAACGCTGGGAGAATTATGCGGGCTTGCGCGTGGTGCGCGGCGATGCGCTGGGCAATGTGCAGCGGGCGGAGCAGTTCCATTACCAGCAGGAGCTTGCCAAGCTGGGCCAGTCTCCCGACCGCAAGGCCTGGGCCATGCCGGCGCAGCTCGTCAACGCCGTCAACCTGCCGCTGCAAAATGCGCTGAACTTCCCGGCCGCCATCCTGCAGCCGCCGTTCTTCGATCCGGCGGCGTCCGACGCGGCCAACTATGGCGGCATCGGCGCCACCATCGGCCACGAGATCAGCCACAGTTTTGACGATCAGGGCGCCCAGTTCGACGCCCAGGGCAAGCTGCGCGACTGGTGGACGCCAGCCGACCTGGCGCATTTCCAGTCGGCCTCGAAGCAATTGGTGGCGCAGTTCGCGGCCTACAAGCCGTTCCCCGACCTGGCCGTGAATGGCCAGCTGACCCTGAGCGAAAACCTGGCCGACCTGGCCGGCGTGGCGGCCGCGCATGATGCGTTCACCCTGTCGCAGCAGGGCAAGCCGGCGCAGCCGGGCGCGGACCGCGACTTCTTCACCGGTTACGGCGTCAGCTGGCGCAGCAAGGCGCGCGAAGCGGCGGCGCGCCAGCAAATCCTCACGGATGGCCATGCGCCGGCGCAATACCGCGCCGCCACCGTGCGCAACCTCGACGCCTGGTACCCGGCCTTCGACGTCAAGCCGGGGCAGCAGCTGTACCTGGCGCCGGAACAGCGCGTGCGCGTCTGGTAGCAAATGGTGACGGTGCCGGCACGCAGCGCGCCGGCACCGTAAAATGGCGGAACATATCGACAGGACCGCCATGAAGCCGACCCCACCGCAAGATCAGCAAGACCCCATCCACGCCATCACCGAACGCACGCTGGCCCATTACGACGCCAGCGCCGAGCAGTTTTTCGAAGGCACGCGCGACCACGACGTCAGCCAGAACATCAGCGCGCTGCTGAACGCCATCGGCCGCCCGGCGCCTGTGGAGATTCTCGACCTCGGCTGCGGCCCGGGCCGCGACCTGAAAGCGTTCACGGCCATGGGCCACCACGCCACCGGTGTCGACGGCTGCCCCCGCTTCGTCGAGATGGCGCGCGCCTACAGCGGCTGCACCGTATGGCAGCAGGATTTCGTCGACCTCGACTTGCCTGCTGCGCAGTTCGACGGCGTGTTCGCGAATGCCGTGCTGTTCCACGTGCCCAGCGCCGTCCTGCCCGGCGTGCTGCGCGCCTTGTACGCGTGCCTGAAACCGGGCGGCGTGCTGTTCAGCTCGAATCCGCGCGGGCAGAACCAGGAAGGCTGGAACGGCGCGCGCTACGGCAGCTACCACGACGAAGCGACATGGGCCGCGTACGTGCAGGCGGCCGGATTCAGCCTGGTCGAGCAGTACTACCGCCCGCCCGGCTTGCCGCGCGAGCAGCAGCCTTGGCTGGCGACGGTATGGCGCAAAGCGGGCTGATTTCGCGTCATTAGCTGATTTTTGGCATGTGTTAGGGACCGTACATAGTTTTTCCGACCTCAAGCGTAGTATGGGCACATCGACACGCAGCAAGCAGTTTGCAACGGCGTGTGAGCCGCAGTACCGGCCCTTCGGCGCCGGACAACAGATGTACCAACTACAGTGAGGATCCATCATGAACAAAGATCAAGTCGAAGGTAAACTGAAGGAAGTCGGCGGTAAAATCCAGGAAGCCGCTGGCAAGGTCGTCGGCAGCGAAGAACAGCAAGCCAAGGGCCTGGCAAACCAGGTCGAAGGCAAAGTGCAGAAGAAGGTCGGCGACGTGAAAGATGCGGTCGAGACCGTCACGCGCAAACCGTAATCTGACGCACGCATAAAAAAAACCGCCGCCTGTCGCGAGACAGGCGGCGGTTTTCATGTGTGGGCGCGCTTTACTTCGCTACGCCCAGGTTCTGCTTGAAGAACATCTCGATCTTCTTGTACACGTGGCGCTGGCCCGCGCGCGACGAGATGCCGTGCTTGGCGCCCGGATACGTCATCAGGTCGAATTGCACGCCGCGGTTCACGAGCGCGTCGATCAGGCGCGTGCTGTTGCTGAACAAGACGTTGTCGTCAGCCATGCCGTGCACCAGCAGCAGCGGCGACTTCAGGCCGTCGAGGTGGGCGAACACCGTGCTGGCCTTGTAGCCATCGACGTTTTCCTTCGGCATGCCGAGGAATTGCTCCGTGTAGTGGGTGTCGTACAGCGACCAGTCGGTGACGGGTGCCACCGAGACGCCCATGGCGATCTTGTCGGACGCTGCCGACAGCAGGCGCAGGGTCATGAAGCCGCCGTAGCTCCAACCGAACACGCCGATGCGTTTGGCATCGACGAAGCTTTGCTTGCCCAGCCAGTCGATGCCCACCAGTTGGTCGGCCACTTCGGCCGCGCCCAGGTTGTGGTAGATGGCGTCCGTGAACGCGCGCTCGCGGCGCGACGAACCGCGGTTATCGAGGCGGAAGACGACAAAGCCCTGCTGCGCCATGTACTGGTCGAAGTTGTTGCCCCAGCGGCGAGCCACGTGCTGCGAGTGCGGGCCGCCATACGTCGACAGGTAGACGGGGTAGCGTTTGCTTGCGTCGAAGTTCGACGGCTTGACGATGGAGTAATACAGCGTCTGGCCATCGTTGGCCTTCAGGGTGCCGTACTCGGTCGGCAGGTGGTCCGCCTTGTATTTTGCGTACGGGTGGCTCGCGTTCAGCGCGTTTTCTTCCAGCCAGCCCACCATCGCGCCGTCAGGACGGCGGATGCTCACCTGCGGCGGCGTGGCCGGGTCGGAATACGTGTCGACGAAGACCTCGCCATTGCGCGAGAACGTCGTGTCGTGCCAGCCATCGGCTTTCGTCACGCGCTGCGGCTTGTCGGCCGTGCTGCCGTCGAGCGCCAGCGCGTAGGTCTGCTTGTCGATCACGGCGTCGCGGTTCGACGCGACAAACACCTTGCCGGTTTTCTGGTTCACGGCCAGCACGCTGTCGATGCCCCATGCGCCGGACGTGACCGGGTGCAGCAGCTTGCCGCTCATGTCGTACAAATACAGGTGATTGCGGCCCGTGCGCTCGGACGACCACAGGAAGGTGCCGTTCGAGAGGAAGCGCAGGTCGTCATGGATGCTGACCCAGGTCTTTGACGTTTCCGTCAGCAAGGCGCGCTGTGCCAGCGTGCTTGCATCGACGGCGACCAGGTCGAGGGTCTTCTGGTCGCGCGACTGGCGCTGGTACACGAGCGACTTGCTGTCCGCGCTCCAGTCGGCGCGCACCAGGTAGATGTCCGGGTTCGTGCCCAGCTCCACCTGGCGCTGCGCGCCCGTTTCCGGCGAGACGATCAGCAGCTGCACCAGCACGTTCGGGTCACCGGCGGCAGGGTAGCGCTGCTCGACGACGTCCGTGCGGTCGGCGAAGATTTCAAAGCGGCGCACGACGGGGACCGGCGCTTCGTCATAGCGTTTGTAGGCGATGGCGGAATCGTCCGGGGCCCAGTAGTAGCCGGTGCGCTGGCCCATTTCTTCCTGCGCCACGAATTCGGCTTCGCCGTTGCGTATCGTGCCCTTGCCATCGGTGGTCAGCTGGCGTTCCTGGCCCGACTTCAGGTCGATCACATAGATGTTCTGGTCGCGCACGAACGAGACGTAGCGGCCTTTCGGCGAGATTTTCGGATCGAGCACATTGCCCTTGGCGACCAGGCGCGCCTTGTCCGGATGGGCCGCGTCGACCAGGTACAGATTGCCGGCCAGCGGCACCAGCAGCTGCTTGCCATCGGGCGACCAGCTGTAGCTGAGAATGCCGTTCAGGCTGGCCGTGCGCTCGCGTTCGCGGCGCGCCTGCTCTTCGGGCGAAATCGTTTCATTCGGCACCAGCGCCTTCGAGTCGACGAGGCGGTGCGTGCTCTTGTCCTTCAGCTTGAATTCCCACAGGTCGAGCTGGAACTGGTTGTCGGCGCGGCCGCGCAGGAACGTGACGCGCTCGCCATCGGGCGAGACCTTCAGGTTGCGCACGCCGGGGCCGGCCAGCGCCGGATCGGCGTGGATGCGTTCCAGGGTCAGCTTTTCAGCCGATGCGGGAACGCTGGCCATCGCGGCCAGAAAACAAAGAATAAAACGCATGGATGTCTCGGTAGTTGGAAGGATGAAGGGCACTGCATGCATAGGCGAAGTTGAGCATTGCCTAAGCGTAAGACGATACCAGAGCGTGCCTCTTTATGCGATAGCCCCGGCCACGGAATATGGCCTTGCCTGCCGTATTTCCTTCGTGAAAAATATCCAAGCGCCACCCATTCCATGGCGCTTTACGCGGTTCAGGCCAATATCGACCCCGCGACGATGGTCAGGCAGGCGCCGCCTATCCAGGCTTGGCCATCGCGGAAGCTGACGGACACGCGGCCGTCGCGCTGCAGGCAGGTGCCTTGGCGGACAGTGTAGTCGCCGCCTGCCAGCAACTGCGCGATGCAGGCGTTGGCGCTGCCCGTGACGGGGTCTTCCACCAGTGCGCCATGCTCGCTGAGCAGCGCGCGCACTTCGTAATCGGCTGGCCCGCCCGCAGCGTGCGGGCCGTACAGCGCCAGGCCGTCCGCTCCGGCTGCGGCCAGCAAGGCCGTCAGCGCGGCGATGTCGGCGCGCACGGCCAGGCAGGCGGCGGCGCTTGCCAGCGGCACGCACAACCAGCGGATGCCCATGTCGACGACGGTGCCGGCAGCGGCTGGCGCACCGGCCAGCGCGGTTTGCAGCAGCGGCAGCAGCGCCGGGTCGAGCGCGCGCGTGGTGCACGTCGGCGCCTGGAACGCCAGCACGCCGCCCGCCTGCCGCTCGATCTGCACGAGGCCGACGCCGCATTCCTGCACGATGCGCGCGTCTTTCGGCTGCATGCCAGAGTCGAGCAGGGCGTGCGCCGTGCCCAGGGTCGGGTGGCCGGCGAACGGGAATTCCATCTCGGGCGAAAAAATCCGCACGCGGTAGTCGGCAGCGGGGTCGCGCGGCGCCAGCACGAAGGTGGTTTCCGACAGGCCCGTCCAGCGCGCGATCGCCTGCATCTGCGCGGTATCGAGGCCATCGGCGTCGAGCACGACGGCCAGCGGATTGCCCATGAACGGCACCTTGCTGAAGACATCGACCTGCTTGAAGGGGCGTGGCTGGGGCATGGCGGATTCCTTGAAAGTTAGGGCGCTTCGCGCAGGCGCTGCAGCGACAGCCGGTTCAGATACCAGGTCAGCAGCACGGCGGCCACCGTCAAGCCAGTGACGAGGCCGATCCAGAAACCGGCGGCGGCCATCGGCTCGGCCGGCGACCAGATGAAGCCTTGCGGCGCGAGGCCCAGCACGTAGCCGATCGGCAGCGAGAAGCCCCAGAAGGCCAGCAGCTGGATCAGCATCGGCTGGCGCGTCACCTTGTAGCCGCGGATGGCGCAGGACGTGGCCACCTGCGTCGCGTCGGACAGCTGGAACAGGGCGGCAAACAGCAGCAGCTGCGCGCACAGCGCCTGCACCTGCGGGTCCGACGTGTAGGCTTGCGCGATCTGGTGGCGGAAGATGGTGATGACGGCGGCCGAGACGATGGCCGCCGTCAGCGACATGGCCACGCCCACCCACGAAATGAAGCGGGCCTTGCGCAAATTGGCTTCACCAACGGCATGGCCCACGCGCGTGACCAGCGCGATGCCGAACGTGAGCGGCACCATGAAGACGACGGACGAGAAATTCAGGGCAATCTGGTGCGCCGATACCTGGATCACGCCGAAGCGGGCCACCAGCAGGCTGATGACGCCAAAGGCGCTTACTTCGGCAAAGTAGGTGACGCCGATGGGCAGGCCCAGGCGCAGCATGGGGCCGATGGATGACAGCTCGGGCCATTCCCAGTGCGTGAATGGATACGTGGCGCGGTAGGCGGGCGCGATCCTGATCCAGGCCAGCATGGCCAGCAGCATCATCCACACGCAGCAGGTGGTGGCCACGGCGCAGCCCACGCCGCCGAGTTTCGGCATGCCCCAGTGGCCGTAGATCAGCAGGTAGTTGACGAAAATGTTCAGCGCCAGCGCGGCCAGCGCGATCACCATCACGGGCTTGGTCTGGTTGATGCTGGTGCTGTAGCCGTACAGCGCGCGGTAGGCGGCGAACGGCGGCAGCGCGCAGCTGATGATGTGCACGAACAGCTTGGCCTTGGCTGCGACGGCCGGTTCGAGCATCAGATGGTCGAACACGAGCGCCGCCATGTTCGTCAGCAGACAGGCGACCAGTCCCACGAGCAGCGCCTTCCACAGCGACTGGCGCACGATGTGCGGCACCCGGTCGTGGCGCGCGGCGCCGATTTCATGCGCCACCAGGGTATTGATCGCCATCATGATGCCGCTCACGGTGACGAGCACGATGGACCAGATGGCCGCGCCCAGCGACACGGCCGCCAGTTCCTCGGGATTCGTGTGGCCCGTCATCGCCACGTCGGCCGCGCCCATGCCGACGGTGGCCAGCTGGCCGATCAGGATGGGCCAGGCCAGCTTCCACAGCGACGAGACTTCAGTGCGGATGGCGGGCAGGGTGAACGAGGTAGTGTGTGGCATGGGTGGAAAGCTTGACTAAACACAAGATTCTACCGGCATTCGCCCTGCTTGTCCGCCGTGGCGCCCCGGGCGCTCGGGCACGGTAATCATTTGTTACAGCTAAATGGGCCAGTCGCGGATAGACTGCGCGCTCTATTTGGCAAAATGACCAAATAGTCAACCGCAGTACCCTGACTATGGAGCAAGACCATGTTGAGACAAGCCTTGAACTGCGCCCTGTTGCTGGGCGTCGCCATGACGGCCGAGCTGGCCGGCGCCGGCGAACTGACCCTGTATTCGCGCGACGATTATCACGGCCGCTCGCAGACCGTGCGCGATGCCGTCGCCGACCTCGAAGACGTCCGTTTCAACGACACGACGCAAAGCATCCGCGTGCGCTCGGGCCGCTGGGAAGCGTGCGAGGAAGCCGATTTCCGCGGCGATTGCTTCCTGCTCGAGGCGGGCGAGTATCCGTCGCTCGACGACCGTGCCAACAAAATCACGTCGCTGCGCGAAGTGCGCGGCGGCTGGGATGGTCATCCGGGCCGCGATCGTGACCGTGGGCGAGACCGGGACGGCCGCTGGGAACGTGACCGGGAGCACGGCCATTTGCCAGGGCGCTCGCTGGGCGGCGAACTGACCTTTTACACGCGCGACGATTTCGCTGGCCGCAGCTTGAGCGTGCGCAACGCTTCAGCCGACTTGCGCGAGCGCGACTTCAACGACACGGTGCAAAGCGTGCGCGTGCGCTCCGGCTATTGGGAAGTGTGCGAGGACGTGGGCTTCCGTGGCCGCTGCCGCACCTTGGAACCGGGCGAGTACGCGAGCCTGGAGCGCATGAGCAACCGTATCTCGTCGGTGCGCGAAGTGCGCTGATGCGGGTCAGTTAGTATCTCAAATTGCAATAACCGGTTCGCGCAGGGCCGGCTATTGCTTTTGGTAACAATTTATTGTGCTTTTCCCATACTTTGTTACACCGTTTTTTCTACGGATGGCTACACTGACATCAGTTGTCATGTCGATCACTTGCCTTTGCCGCCACCGGAGACCTTCTCATGAATCGCCCGTTCGCCTTTGCTCTGCTGTGTGCCAGTTCGCTGTTTGTCCATCTCGCGGCGCAGGCCGGCGAGATCCGCCTGTACACCGATGACAATTTCAAGGGAAGGGTCGTGGTCTTGCGCGATACGACGGACGACCTGTCGCGCGTCAATTTCAATGACACCGTCTCGAGCATCCAGGTTGAATCGGGCAGCTGGGAAGTGTGCACGCATGGCGATTTCAAGGGAGATTGCAAGACCCTGGAAAGGGGCGACTACCGCTCGATGCCGGGCATGAACGATAAAATTTCATCCGTGCGCGAAATCGGCGGCGGGCAGGGCAGCGGTAGCGGTGGACGCCGCGCGGCGCTGGAGCTGTACGCCGGCGGCGGCCAGCGCGGCGCGTCGGCCGGCGTGAATGCGGACCGCGACGACCTGGTCGACATCGGCTTCAACGACCGCGCCAGCAGCGCGCGCGTCGAGTACGGCTACTGGCAGCTGTGCAGCGATTCCAACTACCATGGCAGCTGCCGCGTATTCGGGCCTGGCAGCCACGATGACCTGGGCAGCCTGAATGGGCGCGTGTCATCGGCGCGCCTGGTCGATCCGCGCGAGGAGAACCGTCCGCAAAATGACGAGGGCCTGGTGGTGCTGTATGGCCGCGCGTTCCTCAAGGGGCGGGGGCTGCAGGTGAACCGCGACGTCAGTGACCTGGTGCTCCTGAACTTCAACGACCAGGCCGAATCCATCGCCATCAACGAAGGCACCTGGGAAGTCTGCACGAACTCGCAGTTCAACGGCACCTGCGAGCGCATGGGGCCGGGCAAGTATGAAGTGCTGGACACGGCGCTCGACAAGCGCATTTCCTCGCTGCGCCGCCTGTACTGAAAGCGCGACCGGACCTTCCCCGCAGGCTGGCACTTGTTACAATGGCATCCTGGCGTTTTGCCAGGCAAATCATCACCAAAGAATGAAGAATGGAGTTAATCATGACGGGCCCTTTCAAACACACGCTGGCATGCGCGGCCACCTTGCTGCTTTCGCTGGGGGCCCATGCGGCCGCCTATGCGGGCGATATCACCTTGTTCGAAGACGTTGATCTGCGTGGCCGCGCAGTGAACCTGCGCGAGACGACGGACGATCTGTCGCGCATGGGCTTCAACGACAAGGTGTCGAGTATCCTGGTGCGCTCGGGTACCTGGGATGTGTGTACGGATGCCGGTTTTCGCGGCAATTGCCGCACCCTGGGGCCGGGCGAATACCGCTCGATGCCGGGCATGAACGACGCCATCAGTTCGGTGCGCGAGTCGGGGCGCGGCGATGGCACCAATCCGGGACGTCCCGGACGCGATCTCGACCGCGGCCATGGCGGCGGCTATGGCCGTGGCGGCACCCTGGAAGTGTATTCGGGCGCGGGCCAGAATGGCGGCTCGGCGCGGCTGAACCGCGACACGGACGATTTTGTCAGTATCGGTTTCAACGACCGCACCAGCAGCATCGTCATCTATAACGGCTACTGGCAGCTGTGCAGCGATTCGAACTACAACGGCGTATGCCGCATCTTCGGCCCTGGCCGCCACGACGACCTGGGACGCGGCCTCGATGGGCGCGTCTCGTCGGCGCGCATGGTCGACGAGCGCGAAGCGCGCCGCCAGCAGCAGTACGATAACCAGTACCAGCGGCCGCAGTACGATCAGCCGCAATATCCGCAATACCAGCAGCCGCAGTACCAGCAGCGCGGCGCCGTGCTGCTGTTCCCCGAAGCGGGCATGCGCGGCGAACCGCTGGCACTGGACCGCAATGCGGAAGACCTGGTGCGCTACAACTTCAACGACCGCGCCTCGTCCATCGTCGTCAACGAAGGCCAGTGGGAAGTGTGCAGCGATTCGAACTTCCATGGCCGCTGCGAAGTGATCGGGCCGGGAGAATATGGCCGCCTGAACGCCATGGAAAACCAGATTTCCTCGCTGCGCCGCGTACGCTGATTTCTTCCTGCGCCATGCAGACAGGCCGCCTGCCGGGTTGATCCCGCCAGGCGGTTTTTACATTCGCTGCCGTGCGCTGACATTTGCTTGCCCTTTGTTACACTCGCCGCCTGCCGCCTGGTCTACACTGGCGAAAATGTCATCAGTATTGGAGTTGTCATGGTTTTATCTTTCCGGCCCGCGCTGTTGTGCGCCGCCACCTTGCTCGCCCCCCTTGCCGCATCCGCAGGCGAAATCACCTTGTTCGAGGACGCCGGTTTCCGCGGCCGCCCCGTGACCCTGCGCTCCGACACGGGCGACCTGTCGCGCATGGGCTTTAACGACAAGACCTCGAGCATCATCGTGCGCTCGGGCACGTGGGAAGTGTGCAAGGACGCCAATTACCGTGGCAACTGCCGTACTTTCGGACCTGGCCGCTACGGCAGCATGCCGGGCATGAACGACGCCGTTTCCTCCGTGCGCGAAGTGGGCCGTCCGGGCCATGGCGGCGGCGATCACCGACCGTATCCGCCACGCCCGCCGCGTCCTGAGCCGGATCGCCCCTATCCCGGTTATCCGGGCCACGGCGGCGGCCACCGTCCTGACGCGAATGGCGCCGTGCTGCTGTTCCCCGATGCCGGCATGCGCGGCCGGCCCGTGCGCCTGGACCGCGAAGTGCACGACTTGAGCCGCTATGGCTTCAATGACCGCGCCGAATCGGTCGTCGTCAATTACGGCCGCTGGGAATTCTGCGTCGACGCCAACTTCCGCGGCCGCTGCGTGGTGATGGGACCTGGCAGCTACGGCCGCCTGCACGGTGGCCTCGACCGCCGCATTTCTTCGGTGCGCCGCGTGCGCTGATCCCGCCGCCGGGCGGCGCTGTATTGTGCGCACGCTGCCCTTTGACCAATTCGTGTACTCTTCCCATAGGCACTTCAACCATGGGGAGCAGGCACGGTGGAATACAAGGACTACTATAAGGAACTTGGCGTCGAGAAGACGGCGTCCGAGGCCGATATCAAGAAAGCGTACCGCAAGCTGGTGCGCAAATACCATCCCGACGTGAGCAAGGAGCCGGACGCCGACAAGCGCACCAAGGCCCTCAACGAGGCCTACGGCGTGCTGGGCGACGCGGAAAAGCGCGCGGCCTACGATGAACTGGGCCGCAACCCTGGTGCACAAGGCCAGCCATTCCGGCCGCCGCCGGACTGGGGTGCCGGCTACGAATCGTCGGGCGCCGATGACAGCGATTTCTTTGCCGACCTGTTCGCCCACGTGGGCGGACGGCGCCGCGCCAACAGCACCTTCCAGATGCAGGGTGAGGACAGCCACGCCGCCATCACCATCGACCTGCAGGACAGCTACCAGGGCGCCAAGCGCCACATCGTCATGCGCGTGCCCGAAGCGGATGCGCAAGGCCACGTGGTGACGCGCGAGCGCACCCTGGAAGTGACGATACCGAAAGGCGTCACGGAAGGCCAGCAGCTGCGCATGAAGGGGCAGGGCAATCCCGGCAGCGGCGGCGCGCCCGCTGGCGATTTATACCTGGAAATCCGCTTCCGACCCGATGCGCGCTACAAGGTGGAAGGGCGCGACGTCTTCGAGACGGTGCCCGTCACGCCATGGGAAGCGGCGCTGGGCGGCGACATCGACGTGCCCACGCCATCGGGCACGGTGACCGTCACCGTGCCGCCCAATTCGCAGACGGGGCGCAAGCTGCGCCTGAAGGGGCGCGGCATTCCCGCCACCCAGCCGGGCGACCTGTATCTGCTGCTGGAAGTGGTGCTGCCGCCGGCGAACGACGACAAGGCGCGCGAACTGTATGCAACCATGGCGCGCGAGATGGCTTTCAATCCACGCCAGAAGCTGGGAGGCTAAATCATGACAAACAAGGTAATTGGCGAATTGCTGGAAGACCGTGCCCTGAGCCTGGAAGAACTGGCGCGTGCCTGCGCCGTGGAGCCGGACTGGGTGGTGCAGCACGTGCGGACGGGCGTGCTGCTGCAGGACGGTCCGCCGGCGGGACAACTGACGGCCTGGCGCTTCACGAGCCTGGACCTGGTGCGTGCGCGCCGCCTGCATGAAATCGAATCCGTGTTCGACGCGAACGCCGAACTGGCAGCGCTGGTGGTCGACCTGTCGGAAGAAGTGGCGCGCCTGCGCCGGCGCCTGCACGTGCTGGGCGTCGAGTAGTCCTCAGGCAGGGGCGCCGTGCCGCTGCACGGTGATCCTGCCAATATAAAACTGCCCATCGACGACCACGCGGTGCGGTATGCCGGCCACGTCGAAGCCGGGACCGCCGTCTTCCATCCACTCCTGCGCCAGCGAATCGAACTGCTGCGGCGTCATGCGCAGCATCTGCGCCGTGATGACGAAACGCGCGCCAGGTTTTTGTTTGTTGACGAAGTCGTCGATGCCGGCCATGGTGAGTCTCTTCAAGGTTGTATCTGAATTCGGGGTCAGACCCGTCGGGGCAACCAGTCCCAATGGGACGGGTTGCGATTCCGCAGGGACTGACCCCAGCACTTGTTTGGGGTTTGCTGAGGCATGATACCTGTCCCCGCGCGCATCTAAAACCCCTGCACCAGCAACGGCAACTGCTCCGCAAACCGCTCCGTCAGCCACTTGCCCGCCTGCCCCGGCGGCGTGTCGGCGCGCTGGATCAAGTAAATCGGGTAATTCTCGCCATTGTCGACGGCCAGCGGCAGGTGCACCAAACGGCCTTCGGCCAGGTCCTCGCGCACCATCGCTTCGGGCATGTTGCCCCAGCCCAGGCCCGCGCGCAGCAGCGCGTGCTTGGAACCGAGGTCGCCCAGGCGCCAGTTGCGCAATCCCAGCACGCCGAAATCCTGGCCCTCCGTCAGCACGCTGCGGTCGCTGAGCACCAGCTGCACGTGTTCGCGCGCCACGCTCGAGGCAATCGGCCCTGCCAGCTGCGCCAGCGCGTGGCTGGGCGCGGCCACGGGAATCAGGCGCACGTGGCCGACGGCCATACGCTCGAAGACGCTGGCCGTGGCCGTCATCCAGCCACCGAGGCCGATGTGGCAGCTGCCATCCATCACCAGTTGCGCCACGGCGCCCATCGCTTCGATGCGCAGGCGCAGGGCGACGGTGGGGAACTGCGCCTGGAACGCCTCGAGCACGCGCACCAGCACGCAGGTGGGAAACATCACGTCGACCACCACCGACACTTCCGCCTCGAGCCCGCCGGCCAGCGCCTTGGCCCGCGCGCGCATGCCGTCGACCTTCAGCGCCACGGCCCGCGCGTCGGCCAGCAGGGCCTTGCCCGCGTCCGTCAGCGTGGGCTTGCGCTTGCCACGGTCGAGCAGCACCACGTTCAGCTGTTCTTCCAGGTTGGCGATAGTGTAGCTGATCACCGATTGCGTGCGGTGCAGCTGGCGCGCCGCGTGGGCGAAACCGCCCGCGTCGATGACGGCGACAAAGACGCGCAACTGGTCGAGCGAAGGCTGGCCCGGTTCTCTCATGATAACTCCATATCTAAAAATTCGATGCTAACCATTTATATTTACATGGTTTCATCGATAGTAGACCCGAACTATGATGTGTGCAAGTGCAGCAAACGCCGCACCCCCATCTATCGATCTTGAAGGAGTGCATCATGGCAAACGTACTACACATCAATAGCAGCGTGCGCAACAGCGGTTCCCTGTCGCGTCAACTGTCGGGCGAGTTCATCGCCAAACTGGCCGCGCAAGGCGACACCATCGTCGTGCGCGACCTGGCCGCGCAACCGGTGCCGCACCTGACGGAAGAAGTCATGGGCGCGTTCTTCACGCCAGCCGAGCAGCGCAGCGCGCAGGCGGCAGCGGCCGTGCAATTGTCCGATACCCTGGTCGATGAATTGCTGGCCGCCGACGTGCTGGTGCTGGCCGCGCCCATGTACAACTTTTCCGTGCCCTCGACCCTGAAGGCGTGGATCGACCACGTGGCGCGCGCTGGCCGCACCTTCCAGTACACTGCCAATGGCCCCGTTGGCCTGGCTACGGGCAAGAAAGCCGTGATTTTCACGGCCAGCGGCGGCGTCTACAGCGAAGGCCCGGGCGCCGCGTATGACTACCTGAGCACCTATCTGCGCACGGCGCTGGGCTTCATCGGCATCACGGACATCGAATTCGTGCAAGCCGAAGGCGTGGCCATGGGCGAGGATGCCGTCACCAGCGCGATCGCCAAGGGCCGCGCGTCGATCGAAGCCCTGGCTGCCTGATTTCCGCCTTTTGACGGATTGCCAATCTGTTATGGTTGACATAAGCTTGCCGGCGGCACGCCCCGTGCCAGGCCGGCGAGCCGTTCGCCATGAAAGTCCCTCATGCACCACAAGTTGGCAAGCGCAGTATTGTTCGGATGTTCCTTGTTTTCAGCAGGCGTTGCGCTGGCGCAGACGGCACCCGTTGCGCCGCCCCACGTGGGCCGCCACGCGTCCACGCCCGAGGATATCCGCGCCATTGAAAAAGTCGTCGCCGACTTCCAGGCGGCCCTGATCGCCAAGGATGTCAAGCTGCTGTCGTCGCTGATGCTGCACACGAACATCCTGTTCGCCTCGCCGGCCGATGACGCTTTCATCCAGAAAATGCGCGACACGACGGACGTCCACTTCGACGGCGTCGCGGCGGCCGGCTACGTCGGTTTCGCCAACTACATCAAGCGCGAACCCCTGCGCACGGAAGAAAAATTCTACAACGTCAAGATCACCCAGGACCGCCATGTGGCGTGGGTCAACTTCGACTACGAATTCCTCGTCGGCGACAAATTGTCCAACTATGGCGTCGAAGCGTGGCAGATGGTCAAGCGCGATGGTCAATGGAAAATCCTCAGCGTCGTCTGGTCCATGCATGCCGCGGCCGAGGCGGCGAAATAGGGCAGGCGCCTGCGGCGTTCAGTACAGAGTTGCCTTCTCATAATTTTTTCGCATCGTCTATACTTTCAGTGGGCGTGCCGCCATGCCTCAAGATGAGGCAGGCGTTCAAGTTTTTCCCTGTGCCGCGTAATAAAAAGCAGATAAGTGAGTCAGTATCCTGAGCAAGCGCGATTGCATGTATTCCAACCCTACGCCGGGTAGGGCCGTTGAGACAGGCTACCCGGGGATGTCATTTTTGGAGCAAACATCGTGCCGATAAAGTACGTTGATACGTATGAAATAAATTACACGGCGGAACCCTTACGCGGTTGCAAACTGTGGGGCGCCTATGTGTCCCTGTACACCCCCTCGAACAATCCCATGCACAGGAACAATATCGTCAAAAAGCACCGCGTGCTGGCCGATCATCCGTTTTCGACGGAAGCCGAAGCCGTCAGCGAGGCGGCCGAGGTGGCATTGAAGCTGGTCGAGCGGCGCCAGCGCCGTTATGTTTTCCATCCCTGATGCCACTGCGCCGCATCCTGCAGCGCGCGCCAGGGCAGGATCTGCACTCTGCCGGAATGCACGGCTTCCAGTTCCACGTGCGTGACGGGTTCATCCGGCGTGGCTGCGGCGCACACCTTGATGACGAGAAAATGTTTTTCCTTGTTGACGGGTGTCACCGCTGTCCATTTGCTGTTGAGTAATTTGTTTGGACGCAAGTTATTGCGATGTGGAAGGTGCATGGCGGGCCCGGGATTGGCGTGATGGCGATGTTGCCATTATCATGCAAGTTCCCGCCACGCACGAGGATCGCCATGAAACGCCAGTTGCACCTGCTCGTCATCGACCCGCAAAACGATTTTTGCGACTTGCCCGCCGAATGGCTGCCTGCCGGCACAGCACCGGCCTTGGCCGTGCCCGGCGCCCACGCCGACATGCTGCGCGTGGCGCAGCTGATCCGTGAAGGAGGCAATGGCTTGACGCAAATCAGCGTGACGCTCGACGCCCACCACCGCTACGACATTGCCCACCCCGCCTTCTGGCGCACGGGCGATGGCGGCGCTGTGCCGCCGTTCACACAGATCACGGCCCAGCAAGTGCGCGACCGCTTGTTCCTGCCTGCCGCCAGCGATGCCTTGCCGCGCGCGCTGGCTTACCTCGACGCCTTGCAGAAGGCGGGGCGCTATCAATTGATGGTGTGGCCCGTGCACTGCGAGATCGGCAGCTGGGGCCAGAATATCCACGCGGCCGTGCGCACCGCCTACAACGCGTGGGAAGTGGATCACCTGCAAGTGGTTGCCAAGCTGAGCAAGGGTTCGAATCCGTGGACCGAGCATTACTCGGCCGTCATGGCGGAAGTGCCCGATGCGCAGGATGCGGCCACCCAGCTCAACCTGGATTTCCTCGCCACTTTGCTGCCGGCGCAGCAGATTTATGTCACCGGCGAAGCGGGCAGCCACTGCGTGAAAGCCAGCACCGAACACATCGCCGACTACCTGGAAGCGCAGCAAGGCAAGACGGCCTTGTCGCGCCTCGTCTTGCTGACGGACTGCATGAGCCCCGTCACGGGCTTTGAAGCACAGCAGCGCGACTTCCTTGCAGCCATGCACGAGCGCGGCGCGCGGCTGGCGACATCCGCCGACGTCTTGCCCGAGTTGTTGGCAAACGCAGGCGATTGAGGCTGTCCTGCAAGCGAACCCTGCTGAAATGCTTGCGGTGGCGTACTATTCTGGCTTCAGGAAGTTGGAGAAAACACACATGACCCCGATAGTGCGCAGTTTGCTGGAAACCGATCTGTATAAATTTACAATGTGGCAAGCCTTGCTGCACGGTCATCCGAATACCCATACCGAATACGAATTTGTCTGCCGCAACGCCACCGCCTTTCCCCTGGCCGAACTGAAGGGCGAGCTGGAAGAACAGCTCGACCACCTGTGTTCGATGTCGTTTGCCGACGACGAGTTGGCCTATCTGCGCACCCTGCGGTTCATGAAGAGCGACTTCGTCGACTTCCTGACGGTGTTCCGTTTCCAGCGCAAGTTCATCGACGTGAGCACGGATGGCGACACCTTGCTCGTGCATGCGGCCGGGCCGCAGGTGCATGTGATGGGCTTCGAGATTTTCGTGCTGTACATCATCAATGAACTGTATTTCCGCCGCTTCGACCTCGATGCGGCCATGCGCGAAGGGCGCCACCGCCTGGGCTTGAAAGTGGAAGCCGTCAAGGAATTCGGCAAGCTGCCGCGGCGCAAGCATCCATTTGAATTTTCCGACTTCGGCGTGCGCCGGCGTTTTTCCGGCGCCTGGCACGACGAGGTGGTGCAGCGCCTGGCGCGCGAAGTGCCCGAGTATTTCAAGGGCACGTCGAATGTGTACCTGGCGAAAAAGCTCGGCATCGTGCCGATCGGCACCATGGCGCATGAATACATGCAATCGTTCCAGTCGTTCGGCGTGCGCCTGCGCGACTTTCAAAAGGCGGCGCTGGAGGACTGGGTGCAGGAATACCGGGGCGACCTGGGCATTGCCTTGACGGACGTGGTCGGCATGGATGCTTTCCTGGCCGACTTCGACCTGTATTTCGCCAAGCTGTTCGATGGTTTACGCCACGATTCGGGCGATCCCGTCGAGTGGGGCGAGAAGGCGCTGGCCCACTACGCGGCCCTGCGCATCGACGCCAATACCAAGCGCCTCGTGTTTTCCGATGGCCTGGACCTGGACAAGGCCTTTGCCCTGTACCAGCACTTCGCCGACCGCATCATGACAGGCTTTGGCATCGGCACCAATCTCACCAACGATGTCGGCTTGACGCCACTCAACATCGTCATGAAACTGGTGCGCTGCAATGGCCAGTCCGTGGCGAAACTGTCCGATTCGCCGGGCAAGACCCTGTGCAAGGATGAGACCTTCCTCGCGTATCTGCGACAGGTGTTTCACCACCCCGCCGTCCAGGCGCCTGTCTAGTGGGGCRTCACCACTGTATCCATGTGTTCGACCTGTGGCGGTGCGGCGAAAAATTCACCGACCAGGCCGCGCCATGCCTGGAAGTCGTCGCTGCCGCGGAAATGTACGGTATGGTCTTCCAGGGTTGTCCAGCCCACGACCAGGCGGTAGGCATCGCCATTTTCGATCGAGCGCTCCAGGCGCATCGACTCGCAGCCGCGTGCGCGCTGGAACAAGGGGACGGCTTTCGTCACGGCCGCTTCGAAGGCAGCGTGCGTGGCGGATTTGATCTGGATGTGGGCAATTTCAAAAATCATGACAAGTTCCGGTTTTGAAAGAAAGAACGCAGATCTTGCCACAGATTGTGCCCGCTTGCGGATGGCGATGGGGCCGCTGCCGTTCAGCTCTCGCCGCCGTCCCTGTCCAGCGCTTGCTGCAAATAGGCTTCCAGCTGGGGCACGTTCATGCTGGCGACATCCCTGGCCAGGGCATGACTGAGCCGTTTATCCACCTGGGCATCGAGGCTTAGACGCAACTGCCCCAGGAACTTGGGCGCGGCGACCAGGCACAGCTTGTTGTAGCGCTGTTGCTGCAAGCCCTGTTGCAGCACTTGCGCGATATGCCGTGCAAACTGTTCGTTCGCATGCTCGACCGGCGTCACCCGCGGCTCGGTCGTGTGCGCCTGCGTGCCCGCCTGCGTACCGGCGCGCATGCCGCTGCCGAAGCGTCCGCTGGCATCGCTGTTCAAGGCGTTCTCGTTTTCACGGCCCGCCGGATTGACAAAATCTTGCAGCTCGCCCAGCTGGTTTTGCTGTCCCAGCGCAAACAGCCGGGCCCGGCTGCTGTCGGCCACTACCACCCATGTGACGTCCATGCTTGTTCTCCTTGCTGTGCGCGCCGGCTAGCGCGACAGGGCCGCCATCGCGTCGTGCCTGTCCTGGTCGCAGCGGGCCGTGCGCTGTTCGATATCGCTGCCGCCACACGCTTGCACGATGGCGTGCGCGCGCTGCTGTTCCTCGGCGTGGCGCGTGGCCACCACCAGGCGGACCATGCCGCGGAACGCCGTCTTGCCGTAGTTGCGCCGGTACATATGGTTGTCGCCGCCGAACAGGGCATTGATCGCCCGTTCCAGCCGGCTGGTGAGGGTGTCGCAATTGCCGACCGTGAAATTGCCCTGCACGGGGCCAGCCTCGTCGTCGCCCGCGTCCAGCTGCACGGCGTGAGAAGGGAAACCTTCGGCCAGCAGCCGGTTGCGGGCGCGCTCGGCATCGGCTAAATGGTCGAAGATACGTATCAATGTAGTGCTGCTGTCCATGGCCCTGCCTTTCAACGAGGTGTGCTTGATTTGACCTGCGAGGCCGCAAATAATTCCGCCTCAGCCTGTAAAATCCTCGATCAAGGCGCAAAAGTTTGATAAATATCCAGTATGGCTGCCAAGTCGCGCTAAGATACGTCTTGCGGGATCAATCTTTCATAGGAGAACCAAATGGCAGCGAAAAAAATTCTGTTTTTGACCGGCGATTTTGCAGAAGATTATGAAACGATGGTGCCGTTCCAGGCCCTGCTGATGCTCGGTCATACCGTGCATGCCGTCTGTCCCGGCAAGAAAAGCGGCGAGACGATCAAGACGGCCATCCACGATTTCGAGGGCGACCAGACCTACACGGAAAAGCCGGGCCATCTGTTCACCCTGAACGCCAGCTTCGACGAGATCGACCCTGCCGACTATGACGCCGTGATGATCGCCGGCGGCCGTGCACCGGAATACCTGCGCCTGAACGAGAAAGTCATCGCCGCCGTGCGCCATTTCGCCGAGGCGGGCAAGCCTGTCGCGGCCGTCTGCCATGGCGCGCAATTGCTGGCTGCCGCCGACGTCATCCGTGGCAAGCGCATTTCCGCCTATCCCGCTTGCGCACCGGAAGTGAAACTGGCGGGTGGCACGTATGCCGATATCGCCGTCACGGACGCCGTCACGGATGGTCAGTTCGTCACGGCGCCCGCCTGGCCCGCGCATCCGGCCTGGCTGGCGCAGTTCGTCAAGCTGCTCGGTACCGAGATTCATTTGTAACCTTCACCAGCCCGGCAGGCCGCAGCGCTTGCCGGGCGCCCCACTTTTCAGATTCGAGTTCTTCATGCATGCGCCGCGCAGTCAACCTTCCCGCAAACAACTTCCAGCGTCGCGCTGGCGCCAGCGCCGCCTGGCGCAAGCCGCATCGGGCCTGAGCGCCGCGCAGGAACGCCAGCTGGCCACCCTGCACGAGATTTCCACCTTGCTGGCGGGACAGCACGCCATCGATGCGCTGTGCCGTGGCTTCCTGCGCCACGTGATGGAGTTCGCGCAGGCCGAGGGCGGCACCGTGCGCATCCTCGATCCGCAGCAGGACACCGTGCACATCATCGTGCACGAGGGCATTTCCGAGGCCATGGTGGAAGAGGAACACTGCATCCGCAACAACGATTGCCTGTGCGGCGCGGCCGTGGCGCAGGGCGTGATCCAGATCCGCGATTTCCGCCAGGTCGAAGCCTTGCAGCGCTACCGTTGCCAGGACGAAGGTTTCATTGCCATCGCCGTCTTCCCCATCCTTGCGCGCGAGCAGGTGGTTGGCAGTTTTTCGCTGCACTTTGCGCGCCCGCAAGCCGTGCAGGCGCAGCAGCAGGGCTGGCTGGAAACCCTGGGCCAGAGCCTGGGCATCGCCATCGAAAACCAGCGCCTGATCGCGCGCGAAAAGGAATTTGCCGTCGCGCGCGAACGCAGCCTGCTGGCCGAAGGCTTGCATGACAGCATTGCGCAAAGCCTGAACTTCATCAGCCTGCAAGTGCAGATGCTCGACGACTCCGTGCGCCGGGGCCAGCTCGACGAAGCGGCCGAAGTGTTGCCGCTGATGCGCATGGGCGTCGAGCAAAGCTACCAGGACGTGCGCGAATTGCTCGTCAATTTCCGCACGCGCTGGCATGGCAGCGACCTCGAAAGCAAGCTGTCGGAAGTGCTGGCCAAGTTCGAGCTGCAGACGGGCGTGATCGGCACCCTGGAAATGAGCGGCAACGGCGCGCCGCTGGCGCCCGAGCAGCAGTTGCAGATCCTGTTCATCGTGCAGGAAGCGCTGTCGAATATCCGCAAGCATGCGCAGGCGAGCAACGTGGCGCTGCGCGTGGACAACGGGCGCGATTTTGCGCTGCAGGTGCGCGACGATGGCGAAGGCTTCGCCGCCAACCTGCGCGACAAGAAAACGGAATTGCAGATCGGTTTGCGTATCATGCAGGAAAGAGCCGAGCGGCTCGGTGCGCAATTTGCCATCGACAGTACGCCCGGCGGCGGCACGACGATCTCGCTGGCCTTGCCGGCAGCCCGGCGCCAGGCCGCGTAACAAATGAATCATCTTTATCAGGCAACAAACACGTGAACGCACCAATCAAAATCCTGCTGGTCGACGACCACACCTTGCTGCGCAGCGGCGTCAAGCTGCTGCTGCAGCGCAATCCTCAATTCCAGGTGGTGGGCGAGGCATCGAACGGGCTGGACGGCGTGCGCCTGGCGGCCGAACTGCAGCCCGACGTGGTGCTGATGGACTTGAACATGCCCGGCGTGACTGGCGTCGAGGCGCTGCAGCTGATCTTGCAGGACCTGCCGCAGATGGTGGTGCTGATGCTGACCGCGTCGGAAAACGCGGCCGACCTCGGTGCGGCCCTGCGCGCGGGCGCACGCGGCTACTTGCTGAAAAATATCGAAGCCGAACAGCTGGGCCAGGCCATCTGCCGCGCCGCCGCTGGCGAATCCGTGATCGCCGACGCCATGACGGCCAAGCTCGTATCGCAGTTCCGCGCGGGGCAAAACGCGCCCCAGGAAGACTATGACAAGCTGACGCCGCGCGAACGTGAAGCCATGGCTTGCCTGGCGCAAGGACTGAGCAACAAGGAAATCGCGCGCCAGCTCGACGTGGCCGAAAGCACGGTGAAAATCCACGTGCAAAACATCCTCAAAAAGCTTAAGCTCAGCAGCCGCGTGCAGATCGCCGTCTACGCCGTCGAGCGCGAGTTAAGCAAATAGAGATCAAACAAAGCGCAAATAGTGGGCAAGGAATCCGCGATTGTTTGATCTGCATGGCGTTCCGGCCTAGACAACCCTAGTTCCTTTGACGTATGGCCTTGACCGTGCCTGCGCATTACACTCTTAGTCATTCGCTAATCTAATAAGAGAGTGTCATGCATAAGGTCAACGTCGATGGCTTGCTGTCGAGCCAGGCTCTGTTCCGCCATATTTCCCCTTCGCAATTAGAGCAATTGCGCCAGGATGTCGTACGTGTCGAAGTGGAAAAAGGCAAAGTGCTGTTCCGCAAGGGCGAAGTAGCGGAAGGCGCCTACGTGGTGGTCTTCGGCCTCGTCAAGCTGAGCGTGTTTTCCATGGAAGGGACCGATAAGGTACTGGAACTGATCCGTCCGGGCCAGAGCTTCGGCGAAGCCATGATTTTCCTCGATGAACCATATCCGTTCTGCGCCGAAGCGCTTGAGCACTGCCTGCTGCTGCGCATTCCGCCGCACGCGCTGCTGCGCCTGCTGGACCAGTCGCCCCGCATCGCGCGCCAGATGATGAACAGCCTGTCGCACCACCTGATGGGTTTCATCCGCAACGTGGAGCGCTGCTCCGTGCAGAACGCCACCCAGCGCGTGGTCGAGTATTTGCTGCAGGCCTCGGACCAGCAGCGCTCGAACGAAGTCAAGCTGGATCTGAAGAAAAGTTTATTGGCATCGTTCCTGAATCTGGCGCCCGCCACCCTGTCGCGCGTGCTGCACCAGCTGACGGACTTGCACCTGATTAAAGTCAGCGGTTCGCTAATCCAGATCCAGCCCGATGCCTTGAAAACCTATCGCCATGGTTCCGCCACGGCCATGCTGAACTAAGCGTTGATCACTCAGCTTTTTCAGCAGGCAAGGTCAGCCGCCAGAACAGCAGGGCGAGCAAGCTGACCGCCGCGCCCAGCGCGCATACCCCATGCCAGCCCGCCAGCGCATACACGCTGGTGGCGGCAATCGCACCGAGTCCGCTTCCCACCGCATAAAACAGCATGTAGCACGCCACCAGGCGGCTGTGCGCGTCGCTGTCCTGCTTGAAGATCAGGCTCTGGTTCGTCACGTGGATGGCCTGGCCCGCCAGGTCCAGCGCGATGATGCCGACGATCAAGGGCCACAGGGCCGCACCGGCAAAGCCCAGCGGCAGCCACGCGGCCAGCAGCAGCAGCAGGGCGGCGCCCGTCGTCCACTGCGCGCGGCCCTTGTCCGCCATGGCGCCCGCGCGCGCCGCGCCCAGCGCGCCGATCACGCCGACCAGGCCAAACGCGCCGATGGCCGCATGGCTATAGCCTTGCGCCGTCAGGGGCAGCACCAGGGCGCTCCAGAAAATATTGAAGACAGCAAACATCAGCAGGGCCAGCGTGCCGCGCACGCGCAACACCTTGTTGTGCAGCAGCATGTCCAGCATCGAGGCGAGCAGGGCGCCATACGCGAGCTTCTGGCCTTGCGACTTGGCCGGCGGCAGCATGCGCCACAGCAGCAGCAACAGGGCACAGGCGATGGCGGCGGAAACAAAATACACGGCGCGCCAGTCGGCCACATCTGCCACGACACCGGACAGGGTGCGCGCCAGCAGCAAGCCGATCACCACGCCGCCCTGCGCCATGCCGACGACTCTTCCCCGCTCATGGCTGGCCGCCGCGCTGGCCGCGTAGGCGATCAAACCCTGCGTCATGGCCGTGCCCAGCAAGCCGACCATCAGCATGCCGCCCAGCAAGGCTGCCGTGGAGCGGGCGCAGCCCAGCGCCACCAGGGTGATGGCCAGCATGCCCAGCTGGAACAGGGTCAGCCGGCGTCGGTTCAGCATGTCGCCCAGGGGCACGAGCAGCAGCAGGGCCAGCGCGCAGCCGATCTGCGTGGCCGTGATGACCATGCCGCTGGCCGCTTCCGTCATGCCGAACTCGTGCGCCAGGGTAGCGAGTAAAGGTTGGGCGTAATACACATTGGCCACGCTGAGGCCGGCCGCCGTGGCAAACAGCCAGACGAGGGTGGGAGGGAGTGTTGTCGTGATGGGGGAGTTCGTATCGCGCATGGTCTTTTATGTGGTTTCAAATTAAAACTAGTTGGAGTCTACGCCGAGAAGTTTTAAAATGCAACCACTCAATCCTGGAGAATGCCCGTGGCCAAGCGCAAGAGCCTGAAAACCGACCCCTGTCCCGTGGCGCGCGCGCTCGACGTGATCGGCGAGCGCTGGTCGCTGCTGATCGTGCGCGACGCCTTCGACGGCATGCGCCGCTTTGGCGAGTTCCAGAAAAGCCTGGGCGTGGCGAAGAACATCCTGGCCGACCGCCTGCACACCTTGGTGGAAGAGGGCATCTTTACGGTTGCGCCCGCCTCGGACGGCACGGCCTACCAGGAATACGTGCTGACGCAAAAGGGGCTGGCGCTGTTTCCCGTCGTCGTCGGTTTGCGCCAGTGGAGCGAGGCGCAATTGTTTGAAGCGGGCGAGGCGCATTCGACCTTGTTGCAACGTGATACGCACGCGCCCGTGTGCAGGATGGACGTGCTGGCGCCGGACGGCCGCGTGTTGCAGGCGGGCGACACGATCGTGCACAAGGTGGAGCAGAAAATGGAACCTGACGCATGAAGCGCGTGGCCGTGCTGGGTGGAGGCATCACGGGCGTGACGACGGCGTATGCGCTGGCCAAGCGGGGGGCGGACGTGACCCTGATCGAACGCCACCGCTATGCTGCCATGGAAACCTCGTATGCGAACGGCGGACAATTGTCGGCCTCGCACGCGGAAGTGTGGAACCACAAGGCAACGATACTGAATGCCCTGAAATGGATGGCGCGGCGCGATGCGCCCTTGCTGCTTCATCCCTGGCCCAGCTGGCACAAGCTGAGCTGGTTTGCCGAGTTTCTCGCCGCCATGCCGGCCTACGAGCGCAACACCATCGCCACGGCCCGCATGGCGATCGCCGCGCGCGAACATTTGTTTGCGTGGGCGCAAGCGGAAAACATCGACTTTGATCACCGCCGCGCCGGCATTCTGCACGTCTACCGTGACAAGGCCGGCTTCGAGCGGGCGGCCGGCGTCTCGCGCCTGCTGGCACAGGGCGGCTTGCAGCGGCGCGCTGTCACGCCGCAGGAAATGCGCGCCGTCGAACCGGCTTTGCAGGGCGACTTCTACGGCGGCTACTACACGGACAGCGACTCCACGGGTGACATCCACAAGTTCACCAGCGGCCTGGCCGACGCCTGCGTGCGCCTGGGCGTGGCCTGCCGCTATGGCGAGGAAGTCACGGCGCTGGCGCGCGAGCACGGCAAGGTGCGCGTCGCCATGGGCGCAGACAGCACCCTGTTCGATGCCGTCGTCATCTGCGCGGGCACGGCCAGCCGTGCCATGGCGGCCATGCTGGGCGACCATGTGAACGTGTATCCCGTGAAAGGCTATTCGATTACCGTGCAATTGGATGACGCCGCCAGCCGCGCGGCCGCGCCGTCCGTCAGCCTGCTCGACGACGCGACCAAGCTGGTCAGCAGCCGCCTAGGTGAAGACCGGCTCAGGGTGGCGGGCACGGCGGAATTCAACGGCATCAACCACGACATCCGCGCCGACCGCATCCGCCCGCTGCTGCAATGGGTCGAGCAGTGCTTTCCTGGCGTGAATACGCGCAAGGTCGTGCCCTGGGCCGGCTTGCGTCCCATGCTGCCCGACATGCTGCCAAAAGTGGGGCCGGGCAAGGCGCCGGGCGTGTACTACAACACGGGCCACGGCCACCTGGGCTGGACCCTGGCGGCCGCCACGGCGGAGATGGTGGCGACGATGGTGGATGGCGCCTAGTTCTTCGGCAGCAGATCGCTGAGCGCGGCGCGCCCCTTGACGGTGAGGAAGGGGCCGACCTTGCTGTAGGGCAGCAGGAAGTCGTTTTCGCAGCCGCTGCCGTTCGGGTCTTGCCAGAACGATACGCCTTCCGGCTTCAATGACAGGTGGAAGCGGCCGCGGCCGTCATAATCCGTGCCCTTGCATTCGGCATCGATCTTCACGTCCTTGAACAGGGCCTGGCGCAGGCGGTCCGGCAATTCGGCCTTGTCGTCGCCATCGCTGGCGCTGGCGCCAAACCAGTTCCACACGTCCGTTTCCTGGCCCGTTTTCACGTCCCAGGTGCGGAACTTGATGGAGATGCCGCTGGCGCCATAGCCGGCCGCCCAGCGGTAGAACTTCACCGTCACCCAGCGCGGCGACCAGTAGGTGGGATCTGCATACACTTCGTCTTCCGTCGTGAAACCGTTGCGGCCCAGGTATTCGCGGCGCGTGGCATAGAAGTCTTCCAGGTCCTTCTTGTTCTTCGCCAGTACGGTGCGCAGCTGCGCGTTGATTTTCGCCACGCCATCGCCGGGCGCCATCAGTTCCACGGTGATGGTGTCGCCCACTTGCAGGTTGCGGTATTGCTTGCCTTCGAAGGTGACGGGTTTGCTCACCTTGGTGCCGGGAAAATCTTCCAGCGCCAGGTTGTAGGCATCGCTGGCGCAGGACGGATGGTCGCGGTCGCCCGCCGCTTCCAGCAGGGTCAAGGCCAGGGGCAGGGTCTTGCCGCTTTTCGGGTCCGTCCAGGTGCCGGTGACCTTGTCGCCCTGCGGCGCGTTCAGCGACCACGTGCCCGTCGTATTGCCCTTGGCGTCGAGTTCCTGCCACAGCGTCTTGCCGTTCGGTTTGGCCAGCATGATCGGCGTCTTGTAGCGCGTATAGTAATAATTGCCGCTGCGGTCCGCACCTTGCGTGGTGCTGGGCTGGTTGAAGCAGGCGACGATATTGGCCTTGCCCACGGTGCCCTGCCACACCCCTTGCACGGGCGGCTCGGCGGCCATGGCGGCATTCAGGGCGGGCAGGGTCAGGCAAGCAAACAGAAAGCGGCGCATCGGTTAATCCTCTCGTGGGCGAAGGCCGATTCTACATGGCCGCGCCCACGAGATGCCACACCTGAACCTATGCGCCGGGGCGCTCCTGCGCCACGACAGCCATCGCCACGCCCAGGTACTGCAGCATGGCTGCGTCGACGAAGCTGCCCTCCATCAGACGCGGTTCCTGCTGGTGCGCCTGGCGGAACTTCAGCTGCGTGGCCGGGTCTGTGCCCGCGTAGGAGCGGAACAGTTCCAGCCACTGCCGCGCCAGTTGCAGCACGGCCGGATTGGTGGGCGGCGTGCGCGCATCGATGGCGGCGCGCACGGCGGCAATGAGGGCTGGCCACTCGCCCGAACGCCTGCCGTAGTTGGCCACCAGATGCGCGTATTCGTGCTCGTCGAGGAAGGGCCGGTACAGCGCCATGCGCGAGGCATTGAAGGCGGCGAGGATGAACTGCATCAGGTCCGCGTCGATGCTGGTCGTCGCCTGCATCGATGGCTCCTGCGCATGCATGTCGTTCAGGCGCGCGAACAGGCCCGGGTGGGCACCCGTGTCGCGCACCAGTTTGACCATCCATTCCGTGGCCAGCGCCTGCGCTGGCGCATCGCCGGGGTCCGCGCCCGCGTCCCTGACGGCGCGCACTCTCATTACCAGCGCTTTCCATTCCTGTTCCACGGCCGCATCGGACAGCAGCGGCAGTTGTTGCAGTTCTTCGTGACTAAAGTATTTGTCGTACATGGTCATCAACTCCATAGTGGTGAGCCACTCGGCCAGTTCCGGCGCCTGCCCCTGCGTCAGTTGCGTTTGCAGGGTGCGCAGGCGTTCACGCAGGGTGGAAGCTTGTGCGATCTGGCGCTCCAGCATGGCGATTTGCCGCGCCACGATGGAGGAGAGCGGCAGCTCCGGGCCGGCGAGGGCGTTGGCGATATCGGCCAGCGACAACCCGAATTTGCGCAGCGCCATGATCCGGTGCAGCCGGTCCATGTCGCCGTGCTGGTACAGGCGATAGCCAGCTTGCGTGCGCACCGAAGGCGAGAGCAGGCCGATGCTGTCGTAGTGGTGCAGGGTGCGGATGGTCAGGCCCGTGAGCCTGGCCAGTTCACCGATTTTCAACAGCATCGTCTTCTCCTTGTCTTCAGTGCGTACCAGCCACGATGGCGCCTGACGTAACGTCAGGGTCAAGCAGGAATGTAGCAGAGGCCTTGAAAAAACCCGCAAAAGAATCCGTTGACCTTCATTTTTTTGTACGGTATATTTATAAAACCGAACAACAGCTACAGCAAAACAAACGGGTTCGGGCCAGGCGGCATGACGGAGTAATCGTTGTGCGGCGCAGCAAGACGCGCCATTGGCAGGGCTGGAAAGACAATCCGCACAGACGGATTTTTTTCACAGTTGGTTTGTACGTTAAATATAATATGCCACCGGCAAGATCCGGGCGGCGAGAGAGACGACCATGATGAAAAGTATCGTTTGCGATACCCCCGGCAGTTTGCGCATGGAACAGCGCCCCGTGCCCGTGCCCGGCGAGGGTGAAGTGCTGCTGCGCATACGCCGCGTCGGCATCTGCGGCACCGACATGCATATCTTCCGCGGCACCCAGCCTTTCCTCAGCTATCCGCGCGTGATGGGGCATGAATTGTCCGGCCATATCGACAGCGCGCCAGCCGGCTCGCGCCTGGCCGTGGGCGACCAGGTCTACGTGATGCCCTACCTGTCATGCGGTACTTGCGTGGCCTGCCGCCAGGGCAAGACCAACTGCTGCACCCGCATCGAAGTGCTGGGCGTGCACCGCGACGGCGGCATGACGGAATACCTGGCGCTGCCCGAGCGCTTTGTCTTCAAGACGGAAGGCATCTCGCTCGACGACGCCGCCATGATCGAATTTCTCGCCATCGGCGCGCATGCCGTCAAGCGCGGCGCGGTCGATGCCGGCAAGCGCGTGCTGGTGGTGGGCGCCGGCCCGATCGGCATGGCCGTGATGCTGTTCGCGTCCTTGAAAGGCGCCGACGTGACGGTGCTCGACGGCCGCGCCGACCGTTTGCAGTTCTGCCGCGACGCGCTCGGTATCACCCGCACGGTGCAGTTGGGCGACGGCGACAAGGAGCAGCTGTCGGACGCTACCGGCGGCGAATTCTTCGACGTGGTGTTTGACGCCACCGGCAATATCGCCGCCATGGAACGGGGCCTGGACTTTGTCGCTCACGGCGGCGCCTATGTACTGGTGTCCATCGTGCGCGACCGCCTGTCCTTTTCCGACCCTGAATTCCACAAGCGCGAAACGACCTTGCTGGGTAGCCGCAACGCCACCGTCGACGATTTCGAGGAAGTGGTGGCGGCCATGAAGGCGGGCAAAGTTCCCACCGCGCTGCTCAATACCCACCGCACCACGCTCGACGAATTTACGGGCGTGCTCGATCGCTGGATGCAGCCCGAGGCCGGTGTCATCAAGGCCATCGTCGAGGTCTGAGATGAACGATCTCAACCCCATACTGCAATTTGGCACCAGCCGCTTCCTGCAGGCGCACGCCGACCTGTTTGTCAGCGAAGCGGCGAAGACAGGCGAGGCGCTGGGCCATATCACCATCGTGCAAACGACCGGCAGCGCGCAGGGCGCGGCGCGGGTGGCGGCGTTTCGCCAGGCCGGCGGCTACCCGGTGCGCATCCGCGGCTGGCATGACGGCGCGCAAGTCGATGAAGAGCGCCGCGCCGACACCGTCACGCAGGCGTGGCAGGCCGGCAGCGACTGGCGGCAAGTGCGCGATGCAGCCGTGGCCGCACGCGTGATCATCTCGAATACGGGCGACACGGGCTACCAGCTCGATGACGGCGACCACGCCGGCATGCTCGATGGCGCGACCGTTCCCGCCAGCTTTCCCGCCAAGCTGCTGGTGCTGCTGCATGACCGCTTCCTGTCCGGCGCCGCGCCCGTCTCGATTTTTCCGTGCGAACTGGTGGCCGACAACGGTCATGTATTGCGCCAGGTGATCGTGACATTGGCGCAGCGGTGGCGCTGCGATGCCGCGTTCATCGGGTATCTGCAAACGGGCTGCCTGTGGATCAATTCCCTCGTCGACCGCATCGTTTCCGAACCGATCGAACCGATAGGCGCGGTGGCCGAACCCTATGCGCTGTGGGCCATCGAGGCGCAGGAAGGCATGCTGCTGCCGTGCCGCCATCCGCAGCTGGTGGTGACGGACAGCCTGCGCGAGTATGAACAGCGCAAGCTATTTTTGCTCAATCTCGGTCACACCTATCTGGCGCAGCTGTGGATGGAACGGGGCAGCCCGGCCGGCATGACGGTGCGCGAGGCGATGGACGATGGCGCCATGCGCGCCGCGCTGGAAGCCCTGTGGCACGAGGAAGTGCTGCCCGTGTTTGCCGCCATGGGCGCACGGCACGGTGACGCCGCGCTGGCCTATGTGGCGCAGGTCAGGGAACGCTTCGGCAATCCCTTCCTCGCGCACCGCCTGGCCGATATCGCGCAGCACCACGCTGGCAAGATTGAGCGGCGCATGGCGCCCGTGGCGGCGCTGGCGCGGCAGCTGTGTCCCGCCCTGGCGCAGCCGCGCCTGCGCGCCATGCTGGCGCCGGGAGCGCAGCCATGAACGCCCCGCTCAGCGCAGTTGTTTCTTTTTTAGCATGCCGATCCAATCCGATATCGACTAAAATGGCCCACTCATCCACTTTCCCTTTCGCTGGCATAGCGCGTTCATTCATCCATGTCCAAACCCGCCACCGTCTTCAAGCGCAGTACCAATCTGCTGTTGCAATTTCTCGCCGAGAATGTCGCAGTGGGCGAGATGCTGCCGACGGAGCAGTTTCTGACCACGATCTGCCAGGGCAGCCGCACGGCCATCCGCAGCGCGATCGCCTACCTGTCGACGCGGCGCCTGATCGCCAGTCCGGCGGACCGGCGCCTGCTGCGCAAACCCATACCGGGCGACTACTTCGATATCTCCGAATTGCAGTCGGGGGCCGAGCGCATCCAGCAAGTGCTGATGGAGCGCGTGTACCAGCGCGACATGCCGCCCGGCGCGGAATTTTCGGAAGCGGAGCTGGCGCGCGAGGCGGGCGCCAGTACCGTCAGCGTTCGCGAATTTTTGATCGGCTTTTCGCGCTTCGGCCTGATCGAAAAGAAACCGCGTGGCGGCTGGCGCCTGTGCGCGTTCGACCGCTCGTTCGCCACGGAACTGGCGGACATGCGGCGCATGTTCGAGATGGCGGCCGTGGAGCAGTTTGCGCACCTGCCGCATGGCGATCCGGCGTATGCGGAACTGGCGCGGCTGATCAGGCAGCACGAGAAGCTGGCGGCCAGGATCGACACGCGCCACAATGCGTTTCCGGCGCTGGACCGCGAGTTCCACACCTTCTTGATCGGCCTCTTGAACAACCGCTTCGCGCAGGGCTTCTACGATATCGTCTCGTTCGTGTTTCACTATCACTACCAGTGGGACAAGGGCGAGGAAAAGGGCCGCAACAAATACGCGGTGCAGGAACACCTGGCCATCCTGCGTGCGCTGGCCGAGCACGACGTGCCGAAGGCGCTCGAGGCCATGCGCTCGCACCTCGATTCCTCGCGCAGCACCATGCTGTCCTCGATCGGCACGCGGGAAAAACTGAGCCAGCCGGCCGCCTAGCCGTCTTTGCCGGGGAGGGTGCGCCATGAGCCTCGCTTCCCAGCCTAGCAGCCTGCTGCTGATGTCGCCCGAGGATAACTGCCTGATCGCCAGGACAGCCCTGGCCTGCGGCGACGTCGTCGCCATCGACGGCGTGCCCGTCACCCTGGCGCAAAACATCCACATCGGCCACAAGGTGGCGCGCCGCGCGCTGGCCGTGGGCGACAAGGTGCTGCGCTACGGTGCCCTGATCGGCAGCATCACGGCCCCCGTCGCCATCGGCGAGCATATCCATACGCACAACCTGGCAAGTGATTACATCCCCACGTTTACCCTGGGCCAGGACGGCCACCATTTCCTGGACAAGGACGACCAAGCATGAACGCTCCCGTAACGACACCCGCCCTGTCGGGCTACCTGCGCGCCGATGGCCGCAAGGGCATCCGCAATATCGTGGTCGTGGCCTATATGGTCGAATGCGCGCACCACGTGGCGCGCCTGATGGTCAACGCTTTTCCCGGCCAGCCCGTGCACCTGATCGGCTTTACGGGTTGCTTCCCCAACGAATACGCGGACCAGGTGATGCGCCGTTTGCTGACGCACCCGAACGTGGGCGCCGTGCTGCTGGTCTCCCTGGGCTGCGAAGGCTTCAACAAATATGGCCTCTCCAGCGCCGTGGCAGACAGCGACCGTCCCGTGCACACGATCACGATCCAGGAAAACAGCGGCACGCGTCCCAGCGTGAGCAGCGGCGTCGAGTGGATCGGCTGGGCCCTTGAGCACCTGGCGCAGCAGGAGCGCGTGCCGATGGGGATCGATGAGCTGGTCGTCGCCACCATCTGCGGCGGCTCCGACAGCACCAGCGGCATCAGCGCCAACCCGGCCGTCGGCGTCGCGTTTGACACCCTGATCGCCGCCGGCAGCCCCTGCATCTTCGAAGAGACGGGCGAACTGGTGGGCTGCGAATACCACATGCAGCGGCGCGCCGTCAGTCTGGACCTGGGCAACGCCATCGTCGAAACCGTGGCCAAGGCCGCCCGCTACTACACCATCATGGGCCATGGCAGCTTCTCGCCGGGGAACGCCGATGGCGGCCTGACCACGCAGGAAGAAAAGTCGCTGGGCGCCTACGCCAAGAGCGGTTCCTCGCCCATCGTCGGCATTTTGAAACCGGGCGACCAGCCGGCCGGCGGCGGCCTGTACCTGCTCGACGTGGTGCCGGACGGCGAACCGCGCTTCGGTTTTCCGAACGTGTCGGACAACGCGGAAATCGTCGAACTCATTTCCTGCGGCGCCCACATCACCTTGTTTACCACGGGCCGCGGTTCGGTGGTCGGCTCGGCGATCTCGCCCGTCATCAAGGTGTGCGCCAATCCGCAAACCTTCGAGCGCCTGGCCGACGACATGGATATCAATGCCGGCAAGATCCTCACGGGCGAAGCCACCCTGGAAGAAGTGGGCGCGGAGATCGTCGCCGCCGTGCTGAACGTCGCCAACGGAGAATTGAGCCGCTCGGAAGACCTGGGCCACCAGGAATTCGTGCTGACCTATAAACAATTCGACGCGGTGGGGCCAGGCTGTTTCCCGCTGCGCGCCGCTTGAGAGCCGAGTCCATGGATGTCACACAATTGCGTACCTTGCCGCGCGGGGGCCTGTCGCTGCCCTGCATCGGCATGGGTTGCGCCCCGATAGGCGGCTTGTACCAGCCCGTCAGCGACGCGCAGGCGCGCGCCACCTTGGATGGCGCCTGGGACGCCGGCGTGCGTTTCTTCGACACGGCGCCGTTCTATGGCTATACCCAGTCCGAACGCCGTCTCGGCGCGGCGCTGCGCGAGCGGCCCCGCCATGAATTTGTGATCAGCACCAAGGTGGGACGGCTGATGCGGCCCGACGCCTCCGTGCGCCCCGGCGACGACGGCTTTGCCGCGCCGCTGCCGTTCCGTCCCCATTACGACTACACGTATGACGGCGTGCTGCGTTCCCACGAGGACAGCCTGCAGCGGCTGGGGCTTGACCGGATCGATATCCTGTTCGTGCACGATATCGGCAAGGCCACGCATGGCGAACACGATCAGCAATACTGGCGCCAGCTGACGACCGGCGGCGGTTTTCGCGCCCTCGATGAACTGCGCGCCAGCGGCCAGGTGAAAGCCGTAGGCCTCGGCGTCAACGAGTGCGAGATCGTGCTGCGCGCGATGGCGGAATTCGACCTCGATTGCACCCTGCTGGCCGGCCGCTATACCTTGCTGGAGCAGGCTTCGTTGTCGCCGTTGCTGGACGCCTGCGTGGAACGCGGCAACGCCATCGTGATCGGCGGCCCGTTCAACTCGGGCGTGCTGGCCGGGAACGGCAAATTCAACTACGCCGATGCGCCGTCCGCGATACTCAAGCGCGTGGCGCGCCTGGACGCCGTCTGCCGTGACTTTGGCGTGCCGCTGCAAGCTGCGGCACTGCAGTTTCCGCTCGCCCATCCGGCCGTCGCTTCCTGCATCCCGGGCGGCCAGGACCTGGCGCAGCTGCGGCAAAACCTGGACTGGTTCGCCACGCCGCTGCCCGACGCCCTGTGGCTGGCGCTGCGGGACGCGGAGTTGATCGATGCGCGCGCGCCGCTGCCTGCGGGAGTGGCCGCATGATGCGCATCGACGCCCACCAGCATTTCTGGCAGTTGGCCGCGCGTGCCGGCAGCTGGCCGCCGCCATCGTTGGCCGCCATCCACCGCGATTTTGCGCCCGCCGACCTGGCGCCGCTGCTGGCTGCGCACGGCATCGCCGGCACCGTGCTGGTGCAGTCGCTGCCGTCAGCTGCCGATACCGACTACCTGCTGGCGCTGGCGGCAAAGACCAGCTTTATTCGCGCCGTCGTGGGCTGGGCCGATTTGCTGGCGCCTGATGCGCCAGCCAATATCGCCCGCCTGGCGTCGCAGCCGAAGTTCAAAGGCTTGCGCCCCATGCTGCAGGATATCGATGACGATCAATGGATCGCCAATCCCGCGCTGGCCCCGGCCCTGGCCGCGATGGTGGAACACGGCTTGCGGCTGGACGCGCTGGTGCTGCCGCACCACTTGCCCGCGCTGCTGCATTGCGCCCGCGCTTATCCGCAGCTGGTCATCGTGATCGACCATGCGGCCAAGCCGCCGATCGCCGATGCCGGCTTCGGCACCTGGCGTGAAGACATGGCGCTGCTGGCCGCGCTGCCGAACGTGCACTGCAAACTGTCCGGGCTGGTGACGGAAGCGCGGCCCGGCTGGAACGTGGACGACCTGCGCCCCTATGTCACCCATGTGCTGGACGTGTTCGGCTCCCGGCGCGTGATCTGGGGCAGCGACTGGCCCGTGGTGGACCTGGCTGGCGGTTATGCGGCGTGGCTGGCCGCCAGCGAGGCGCTGCTGGCGCATCTGGGGCAAGAAGACAGGGACGATATTTTCGGGCGCAATGCGTGCCGGTTTTATGGTTTTGAATGAGGTGGCTGGCTTGTTGGCTTACGCCAGGCCGTCTAAGCCAACCTACGTTCCGCGTCAACTGTATTGGTAGGTCGGCGTAAGCCAACAAAAAGGAGTCGCAATGCAAAGAATGGGCATGGTCATCGGCATCGCGCCGGAGCGCATCGCTGAATACAAAACCCTGCACGCCGCCGTCTGGCCGCAGGTGCTGGCCAGACTGGCTGCCGCGCATGTCAGCAATTATTCGATCTTCCTGCGCGAGCCGGAAAACCTGCTGTTCGGCTACTGGGAATACCACGGCGAGGATTTTGAGGCCGACATGGCGACGATTGCCGCCGACCCGGAAACGCAGCGCTGGTGGACCTTTTGCGCACCGTGCCAGGAGCCGCTGGCTTCGCGTGCCGAGGGCGAGCACTGGGCGATGATGGAGCAGGTATTCCACGTCAGTTAGCAAAAATCCGGGGTCAGACCCGCCGGGTCTGACCCCAGCCGTTAAGGTGTTGGGTTAAAAAATAAAAGGAGACAAAATGACCGCCAGACTACAAGGCAAAATCGCCCTGCTCACCGCCGCCGGCCAGGGCATCGGCCGCGCCACGGCCGAAGCGTTCGTGCGCGAAGGCGCCACCGTGATCGCCACCGATATCAACCAGGCCCAGCTCGACGCGCTGAAGGAAGCAACGGGTTGCGCCATCCGCCGGCTCGACGTGACCGATGGCGCGGCGATCACCGCGCTGGCCGACGAGATCGGCCCCGTCGACATCCTGTTCAACTGTGCCGGCTTCGTCGACGGCGGCACCATCCTCGACTGCGACGATGCGGCCTGGGACCGTTCCTTCGACATCAACGCGCGCTCCATGTACCGGCTGATGCGCGCCGTGCTGCCCGGCATGCTGGCCAGGGGCGCCGGCTCCATCGTCAACATGTCGTCCGTGGCGTCGAGCGTGAAGGGCGCGCCGAACCGCTTTATCTACGGCACCTCGAAGGCGGCCGTGGTGGGCATGACCAAGTCGGTAGCGGCGGACTTCGTCACGCGCGGCATCCGCTGCAACGCGATCTGCCCCGGCACCATCGAGTCGCCCTCGCTGAAGGAACGCATTGCCGCACAGGCGGCAGCGACGGGCGTGAGCATCGATGAAGTGCAGGCGGCGTTTGTCGCCCGCCAGCCGATGGGCAGAGTGGGCCGGGCAGAGGAAATCGCCGCGCTGGCCGTCTACCTGGCTTCGGATGAATCCGCCTTCACCACCGGTATGACTCACGTCATCGACGGTGGCTGGTCTAACTAAGGACACCGACCAGTTTAACTCATGAAACTGATGCGATATGGCGCCAAGGGCGCTGAAAAACCTGCACTGATCGATGCCGATGGCGTCGTGCGCGACCTGTCCGGCGTGCTGTCCGATATCACGGGCGCGACCCTGGGCAAGGATGGCCTGGCGACCCTGGCCGCGCTCGATATCGCCAGCCTGCCGGTGGTGGCGAATCCTGGCCGCATCGCGCCGCCGTGGAAGGGCGTAGGCAAGTTTTTGTGCGTGGGCCTGAACTATGCCGACCATGCGGCCGAATCGGGCATGGCCGTGCCGGCTGAACCGGTGCTGTTCATGAAAGCCACCAGCGCCATCATCGGCGCCAACGATGCCGTGGTGATGCCGCAGGACTCGAAGAAAAGCGACTGGGAAGTGGAACTGGGCGTGGTGATCGGCACCACCGCGCGCTATGTGAGCGAAGCCGATGCGCTGTCGCACGTGGCCGGCTATTGCGTGGTGAACGATTTGTCCGAACGCGAGTACCAATTGGAGCGCGGCGGCCAGTGGGACAAGGGCAAGGGCTGCGATACCTTCGGCCCGATCGGCCCCTGGCTGGTCACAAGCGACGAAGTGGCGGACCCGCAAAACCTGGGCCTGTGGCTGGAAGTGAACGGCAAGCGCGTCCAGGACGGCAATACCAGAACCATGGTCTTCGGCGTGGCCAATCTGGTCAGCTACATCAGCCGCTTCATGACCTTGTACCCGGGCGACATCATCAGCACCGGCACGCCGCCGGGCGTGGGCATGGGCCAGAAGCCGTCGGCCGTGTACCTGAAGCCGGGCGACACCATGCGCCTGGGGATCAGCGGCCTCGGTGAACAGAGCCAGACCGTGCATGCGTGGAATCCGGAACTGATCGACAGTTAAACGAGTAGCAGACCGGCGCGCCGCCAAGGTGCTCAGACATCGGCGCGCCGGCCTATGGCAGTGGAGTGGAGGAGACACACCATGAATGAATCCGAAGAGATACTGGCCCTGAACAAGGTCAGCAAGCGCTTTCCCGGCGTGCTGGCGTTGGACAACGTCAGTTTCAGCCTGCGCAAGGGCGAAGCCCACGCGCTGTGCGGCGAAAACGGCGCCGGCAAGTCCACCCTGATGAAGGTGATGAGCGGCGTGTACCAGGCCGACGAGGGAGAACTGGTCTACAAGGGCAAGGTGTGCAGTTTTTCCTGCAGCGTGGATGCGGAGGCGGCCGGCATCGCCATCATCCACCAGGAACTGAACCTGATCCCGCACCTGAGCGTGGCCGAGAATATTTTTCTCGCGCGCGAACCGGTGCGCGGCATTTTCATCGACCGCAAGAAAATGCGTGCCGATGCACAGGCGCTGCTGGACCGTTTGAAACTGCGCATCGACCCGCGCCAGCTGGTGAAAAACCTGTCCTGTGCGCAGCAGCAGATGGTGGAAATCGCCAAGGCCCTGTCGCTCAATACGGAAGTGCTGATCATGGATGAACCCACGTCGTCGCTGACGGAAAGCGAGACGGGCCAGTTGTTCGACATCATCAATGAACTCAAGCGCAACGGCGTCAGCGTGGTCTACATCTCGCACCGGCTCGAAGAGATGCAGCACATCATCGACAGGGTGACGGTGCTGCGTGACGGTAAATTCGTCTGCACCGACGATTTTGCCGCCACCAGCCTCGACGCCATCGTGGCCAAGATGGTGGGCCGCACCCTCGATGAAAAATTTCCCGACCGCGTCTCGACGCCGACGGATGAAGTGCTGCTGCGCGTGACCGATTTGCACCGCAAGGATGTCTTCGGCCCGCTGAGCTTTGACTTGCGGCGCGGCGAGATCCTCGGCTTTTCCGGCCTGATGGGCGCAGGGCGCACGGAAGTGGCGCGCGCCATCTTCGGCGCCGATCCGCTCACCAGCGGCGCCATCCACCTGGGCGACGTGGCGGTGACTATCGACAGCCCCATCGACGCCATCGGACACGGCATCGCCTACCTGTCGGAAGACCGCAAGAGCCACGGCCTGGCGATCCGCATGTCGGTGGCGGCCAATCTCACCTTGACGAATGTGTCGGGGCTGGCGAACCGTTTCGGCTTCATCGATTTCGCCAGGGAGGAAGCGGTGGCGCAGCAGTACATCGCGGCGCTGGGCATCAAGACGCCGACCTCGAAACAGATCGCGCGCAATCTCTCGGGCGGCAACCAGCAAAAGATCGTCATCAGCAAATGGCTGTACCGCGAATCGAAAATCATCTTCTTCGACGAACCCACGCGCGGCATCGACGTGGGTGCCAAGTTCGCCATCTACCAGCTGCTCGACAAGCTCGCGTCGGAAGGCATCGGCGTGGTGCTGATCACGTCCGAGCTGCCCGAGATCATGGGCATGACGGACCGGGTGGCCGTGTTTCATGAAGGGCGCATCAGCGGCATCGTCAATACGCGCGAGTCGTCGCAGGAAGAGATCATGCATCTCGCATCGGGCCGCCAGGCAGCAATGCATTAACATCAGAAAGCCACAAGAAAATGAATAAAGAACTGATTCAAAAATTCGCCGCGCTGGGCAGCCTGTCCTTGCTGTTGTTGGTGTTTTCCCTGACCAGCAACGCCTTTTTCTCCGTCAGCAACGGCATGAGCGTGGCCTTGCAAGTGACGTCGATCGCCTACCTGGGCATCGCCGCCACCTGCGTCATTATCACGGGCGGCATCGACTTGAGTTCCGGCTCCGTGCTGGCGCTGGCCGGCGTGGCCGCCGCGCTGCTGGTGAAAAGCGGCGTGCCCGTGCCCGTCGCCATGCTGGGCGGCGTCGTGGTGGGCGCCATGTGCGGCGCCGTCAACGGCTTTTGCATCACGCAACTGAAGCTGCCGCCCTTCATCGCCACCCTGGGCATGATGCTGATCGCACGCGGCCTGGCGCTGCAGGTGACGGGTGCGCGCGCCATTTCCGGCCTGGGCGAGTCGTTCGGCGAACTCGGCAACGGCGTGCTGTGGCGCATCGAGCGCGACACGGGCGGCACCTTTCCCGAAGTCGTGTTTCCCGGCATTCCGTATCCGGTGGTGCTGATGGTGGTGATCGCGGTGGCCGTCTCCATCATGCTCAGCCGCACCACCTTTGGCCGGCATATCTATGCCGTCGGCTCGAATGCGGAAGCGGCGCGCCTGTCCGGCGTGAAGGTGGGCCGCGTGACCCTGCTCGTGTACACCCTGTCCGGCGCCTTGTCCGGCCTGACGGGTTGCGTGCTGATGTCGCGCCTGGTGACGGCGCAGCCGAACGAGGGCGTGATGTACGAACTCGATGCGATCGCCAGCGCCGTGATCGGCGGCGCCTCGCTGATCGGCGGCATCGGCACCATTTCCGGCACCGTCATCGGTTCCTTCGTCATCGGCATCCTGCGCAACGGCTTGAACATGAACGGGGTATCGAGCTTTATCCAGCAAATCATTATCGGACTGGTCATCTTGCTGACCGTCTGGATCGATCAGAAGCGCAACCGCGCCTGAAGCAGCAAGCAGCACGCATGAAGTCAATCTACTAAATCTATAATTATTACATGAGGACGACAATGAAAACCATCAAAGCCATGTCGCTCGGTCTGTTGACCGCAGCATTTGCCCTGAGCGCCAGCGCCACCTTCGCCGCGCCGGGCGAGATCGCCGTGATCGTCAAGACGACCAATTCCAACTACTGGCAAAACGTCAAGAAGGGCGCCACGGCCAGCGCGGCAGACGCCAAGGGTTACAGCCTGACCTTCCAGGGTCCGGCCTCGGAATCGGCCATCGCCGACCAGGTCAGCATGGTGGAAAACGCCGTCACGCGCAAGGTGGCCGGCATCGTGCTGGCCGCGTCGGACCCGGACGCGCTGGTGCCGGCCCTGAAGAAGGCGTGGGAAGCGAAGATTCCCGTCGTGCTGATCGATTCGCTGGTGGCCGACAGCGGCAAGCGCTATTACCAGTCCTTCCTGTCGACGGACAATGAAGCGGCCGGCGAGCAAAGCGCCAAGGCTCTCATTTCGCAGGTCGGCAAGACGGGCAAGATCGCCGTGATGTCGTATGTGGCGGGCGCCGGTTCCGAGACGGGCAGGGTGGGCGGCTTCAAGCGCTATATCGAAAAGAATTCGCAGCTGCAGATCGTCGGCACGTACTACTCGCAGTCGCAGATGGCCACGGCGCTGAACCAGACGACCGACGTGCTGGCCTCGAATCCTGACTTGAAGGGCATCTTCGGCGCCAATGAGCCGACGGCCGTGGGCATGGGCCGTGCCATCGCGCAGGCGGGCAAGGCCGGCAAGGTGATCGCCGTGGGCTTCGACGGCAATGAAGACCTGAAAAACTTCGTCAAGGACGGCACCCTGTATGCGACCGCCGTGCAGGGTTCGTACTCGATGGGCGCGCTGGGCGTGAAAACCCTCGTCAGCCTGATCGAAGGCAAGAAGGTCGCACCGTTCGTCAACACGGGCGTGGTGATCGTCACCAAGGCCAATGTGGAACTGCCGGAAGCGAAGAACGTCTTGTATTGAGTTCCATATTGCGTATCAGCTGATCGTCAGGCGCTGCTTCAATTCATTGAGCAGCGTGCCGGTCTTGGTGGTCAGCTGGCGCGCCAGCGGCCACGCGAGGGACAGCGGCAAGCCTGGCGTGGCGCAGGCCGGCAGTACTTCGACGATGGCGCCGTTGGCCAGGTGCTCGTGCACGAGCCAGGTCGCCTGCTGCGCGATGCCCAGGCCGGCCAGCACGGCGGCCGTTTGCGCTTCTGCGTCCCCCACCGTCAGGCGCGGACTGACCGTTCGCCGTTCCACCCCGTGCTCGCCAGCAAACAGCCATGGCGCCGCCGTGCCGTCGCCGCGGCCATAGGCGATGCAATCGTGGCCATCGAGATCCGCGATCACAAGAGGCGTGCCGCGACGCGCCAGGTAGGCGGGCGCCGCGCAAAAGATCAGGCGCTCTTCGCCCAAGGGCATCTGCCCCAGCGTTGGCGGCCAGCTGCCCGGTGCGCCGATGCGCACGGCGATATCGATGCGCTCTTCGAACAGGTCGGCAAAGCGGTCGCTGAAGGCAATCGACGGCTGCAGCTGCGGATATTTTTCGCACAGATCAATCAGCGCCGGCATCACGCGCATGCGGCCGTACGACGCGGGCACACCGATGCGCACCTTGCCTGCCAGTTCCCCATCCTGCTCGGCCAGCACGTTTTCCGCCTCGACCAGTTCCTGCAGCACGCGCTTGCAGGTGGCGTAATAGGCATGCCCCGCGCTGCTCAACTGCAAACGCCGCGTGCTGCGCTCGAACAGGATCACGCCCAGGCGGGCTTCCAGGCGCGCCACGCTCTTGCTCACGGCCGAGCTGCTCAGGTGCAGCTCTACGGCCGCCCTGGTGAAACTGCCGGCATCAGCGGTGGCAAGAAAAGGCGCGATGCCTTTCAAGTGTTCGGACATGATTGCAGAATATTTTTCATGAATAAGGTGAAATACTATCGCGGATAAGAATTTCTGTCCGCTATATCATGGCTTTTTACACAGGCATGGGAGTACGCATGAACAAGCACGCATTGATTATCGGCGCCAGCGGCGTTATCGGCAGCAATCTGGCCACGCACTTGCTGGCGCAGGGCTGGCAGGTGACGGGCGTCTCGCGTGGCCGCACGCCGGTTCCCGCCGGTTGCGCATGCCTGCCGCTCGATGCCACGGATGGCGCGGCGGCCAGCGCCGCCCTGGCGGGCTTGGACGCCAGCCACGTCTTTTTCACGGCCTGGGCGCGCCAGGCCAACGAGCAGGAAAATATCCGCGTCAATGGCGCCATGGTCGCCAATGTGCTGGCCGCGCTGGGACCCGCCGGCCACTTGCGCCATGCTGCGCTGGTCACTGGCCTCAAGCACTACCTGGGACCGTTCGACGCCTATGGCAAGGGCAGCGTGCCCGTCACGCCGTTCCGCGAAGAGCAGGGCCGGCAAGCGGTCGAGAATTTTTACTATGAGCAGGAAGACCGGCTGTTCGACGCGGCCGCGCGGTACGGTTTTACGTGGAGCGTGCACCGCCCGCACACCATCATCGGCTACGCGCTGGGCAATGCCATGAACATGGGCCTGACCCTGGCCGTGTATGCGAATCTGTGCAAGGCCGGCGGCCAGCCCTTCGTCTTTCCCGGTTCGCCCGCGCAATGGCACGGCTTGTCCGACATGACGGACGCGGGCCAGATCGCACGCCACCTGGCGTGGGCGGCCGACAGTCCCGCCGCGCGCAACGAAGACTTCAATATCGTCAATGGCGACGTGTTCCGCTGGAAGTGGCTGTGGCCGCGCCTGGCCGCTTATTTCAGCGTCGAGGCGGCCGATCTGCCCGAGGCGATGGCGCCGCTGGCCGACCGCATGCAGGACGCACCCGCGCAATGGCGCGCCATCGCCGAGCAGCACGGCCTGGTGGAGGCTGACGTCGGCCGCCTTGCTTCCTGGTGGCATACGGATGCCGACCTGGGGCGGCCGATGGAAGTGATGACGGACATGGGCAAAAGCCGCAAGGCGGGCTTCCTCGATTATCAGGATACGCAGGATGCCTTCTTCAATCTGTTCGACAAGCTGAAGGCGGAGCGCGTCATTCCGCGCTGACCTGGTTGCAGCCAACCATGTCGTCGGCTTACGCCGTTCCGGCTAAGCCGACCTACTGTGCCATCGTGGTAGTGTGTAGGTCGGCTTAGCGCGCAAGCGCGTAAGCCGACATCTTCACATGCTATTCGGGCTTGCGCCGCTCCTGCGCCCGCTGCCACTCCAGCCCCGGGCGGTCGACGCGAAATTGCAGCAGCCGTCCCTGCACGACTTCCGTCACGTAGGCCGTACGGCCATCGGGGCCACCGAAGGTGATGTTGCTGGGCTTGGCGCCGGGCACGCTGATCTCGCGCAGGATGCGCCCTTGCGGCGACAATTTCACCACCGTGCCCTTGCCGTAGCGCGTCACGTACAGGTTGCCGTCGACGTCCACGCGCATGCCGTCCATGCCGAAATCGTCGAATTTGATCAGCAAGCGTTTGCCGCTCAGGCTGCCGTCCGCGGCGATGTCGTACATCCAGATATTGCGCTGCACGCTTTCATTTACATACAAGATCTTGCCGTCGGGGCTGACCTCGATGCCGTTGGCCGTGCCCATGGTGTCGAGCGCCAGGGTCACCGTGCCGTCCTGCGCGATGCGCCACACGCGGCCCGTGTTTTCCTTCCAGTTCGGGTCGCTCGCATACAGCACGTCGTCGGCCGTGATGGTGATGTCGTTCGGCTGCGTCATGCGCGGCTCGCGCGCGTGGATGGTGAGCGCGCGCGTGGCCGGGTCGACCAGGTAGATTGTGTGTTCCATGTAGTCGGCCAAATACATCTGGCCCCGGCTGCCGAAGCGGATGCCGTTGGCGATGCTGGTGCCGGGCAGGGTCAGGTACACCTCGCCAGTGCCGCCGGGACTGACCTTGCCGATGGTTTGCTGGCGCGCAAAGTTGACGGCATAGATATTGCCATCCGCATCCACGGCCGGGCCTTCGATGCCCCTGGTAAAGGAATGCGCGGGCGTGAGCGTGGTGGCGAGAAACAGCGCCTCGTGCGCGGGCGGGCTGGCGCAGGCGGACAGGTTGGCCAGCGCGGTGGCCAGCACGGCCGTGCGCAGCGACGGCAGGGCGTATCGGGTATGGGACATCAGTGTTCTCTGTGTGGCAAAGGTGGCGTATGTTACCCGACGCGCGCCGGCCGGGGCGCCTGGCTAGGCTGCCACGACGACGAGGTCGGGAAAGTCGTCTTGCCAGCCGTCCCACTCGTCTTGCAGGTGGGCATGCATGCCGGCGCGTTCCTGCGCCTGCTCAAAGGTGTCCGCGCTGGCCAGCAGGAAGCGGGCGATGGCGCGCAGGGTGGCCGGGTCGGCCTGGATGGTCACGTCGGAACAGCGTTGCGGGCGTTCGGACGGCGCGTCTTGCAGATAGCAGTGCAGCGATAAATGTGTGGTCATGGGTGTCAGTTGTCGATGGGCACCGCACATGATGCCATGCGCGCGCGGTATCTGTGAGGTGAACGAGCGGCAATTGACGCCGGACGGGCGGAATGGAAAAAGATGCGCGACAGGACTGCGCAATGGCCGGGTTGAGGCGTATGATGGAAATACAGATGTGGTTGCCGCAAGGCAGTGTGACCGATGCCGGCCGCACATCTTGCCGTGTTTTTTTCGTGGTTTTGGCAGTAATGACAACGAGGAGACATCATGGACAAACCCGAATTCATCCTGGCCGCCAAGGCCATGGAAACGCTGGAGATGTATCAAACGTTTTATGGCCACTCCAGCGAATACCAGGCGCACCAGCAGGAAGTACTGAAACTGCTGCGCCACAAGGGCGCCTCCCTGCTCGTGTCCGAGCATGGCCCGGCGAAATTCCTGCTGGCCTTTGCCGATGCGCTGGAAGCGGCCAGCTTGCCGGGCGAGTATGTGCCGCTCAGCCGCAGGTAGGGCGAGCCCGTCCCGGCAGGGGATGCAAATATCTGCCGGGATAGTCCCTAGCCGCCGTTTCCCCCGCCGCTCAGCGATACCCTGGGCAGGCGCACGGTAAATATCGTGCCGCTTTCCAGGCTGGACTCGGCGCCGATGGTGCCGCCATGCGCGCTGGCGATTTCACGCGCGATAAACAGGCCCAGGCCGATACTGGTGGCATTGGGTGCCTTGTGATCGTCGGAAATGGCCAGCTGGACCAGCGGATCGAAGATGCTCTTCAGCGACGCTTCCGGGATCTGGCGGCCGAAATTCTTCACTTGCACCACGGCCGTATCGGCATCGCCGCAAGCCGTGATGGTCACCGGCTGGTCGTCGGTGCGGTATTGCGCGGCATTGTTGAGCAAATTTGAAAACAGCTGGGCCAATCGGGCCGCATCGAAGTCGCCGATCATCTCGCCCGTAGTACTCAGTTCGAACTTGCATTGCGGGTGAGCGGCCGAGGCATCCTCGACGGATGTCTTGCAGATTTCCCCCAGGTCGCCCAAGGCGGGTGAAATGGGCATGTGTCCTCCCAGCTGCGTCCTGGCGAACTCCAGCAGATCGTTGACCATGGTTGTCATGGTGGCCGCGCTGCGGGCAACCCGTGCACCGATCTGTACCGTGGAAGCGGAGGTCGCGCTCGGCCTGCTCAGCAGCGCACCGGCCATCGTCATCGTGCTCAGTGGGCTGCGCAGATCGTGGCTGAGGATGGCGAGAAAGGTATTGCGGGTGCGGTCGCTCTGCTGCGAGTAGCGTATGGCCGATTCCTGCAGCGCCTGGTCTATCGCTTCATTGAAGCGCAAGATGTCGTCCGTTGCCGTTTTCGACGTCACCGATACCTGTGCCATCCACAGGCGCAGCACGCTGGCCCGCATCGCGCGAAATTCCGCCGTCAACTGCGGCAGCGTGAAGCCGATCTGCTGGCGCAGCGAGCCGTGCGTGGCGGCGGCCGTTTCCTTGCCCGTTATTTCCGATACGCCCGTGGTCGATTTCTTTTTTCGCTGCGCCGCGTTCTCGATGACATCCATGTCGCGCACGATGGTTTGCAGCATCTGCTTGGCATGATCGCGCAATTCCGCTTTCGAGATGGCGGCCCCCGGAATGGGCAGCGACCTGGCGAAGAGTTCCCACTCTTCCAGGATCGGCTCCAGATGGCCGGTAATAAAGCGCGATAGTTTCACGGTGGACCAATGCGTTGATGGAAGAGGAGCCAGTGTACGCTGTTGAGCTGAGGGATGGGGGATTGGGTTCTGCTCTGGGTGTCATATGCAGGTAGAGTCGCTCAGGCGGAAGAATTCGGCTGGATGTGCGCCGGTACAAGGAGGAGGGCCCTGGTTGTAGCTGTGCCAGGCAGCGCCCAGGCTAGCAGATTGCTCCATACATCCCTTTTCCCGTACGCAGGTCGAGTCCGAAATAGCATTGGTATGCCGCCCCTTTTGTATGAACGCAGGCAATATCTCCCCTGCGCCGCTCACGGTAGTCAGCCGAGGAACTACATGCTTGCTCCTGTTTCACATCGGGGCCGAGCTGGGCAAACAGTTCCCGTGCCAATTCCCCTTTGACCATGATTGCCACTTTCCGGTCGTTTCGCGTGGGTGGCAGCATTTCGGACAGCGTTCCGCCGTAGATCTGATAGTCACCACTCAAGGGCCTTGGTTCGCCAGTCCACGCCCGCTGTTTGTCGGCCGCGTGTGCCGTTGAGAACAGAGCGAGCGCTATGGCGCAGCATGCAAGCCGAGTAGTCATCCATGCTCCCTGATTTCAATATGAAGATGGTCGTCGTGTCCTTTCAGAGACCGCACGCGCCCGCCACCGATCGTCTTTTGTATCTCTTCATCGTTAAAGAAGACCTTGGTGACCATTGGGTGCCGCAGAAACAGCTGTATCAATTTGATAGTGGCGCTCCGGTCATACACGCTATCAAAGCGCGACACGCGTGCGGACTGGCCTTGCAGTTTGTCCTTCCGCACGGGGCGTAGATCCATTTCAATGCCTTTTCTGTGGCTGACATGCTTGTCGTACGCTAATCCTTCGGCGATGCTGATATTCCCGATACCAAATTTCCTATCATCAATTGCCTGCCATTCTCGTTCGATGTAAAAGATCAGGGATAGCAAGCTGGGGTGCGCATATTGGGCCATATGGCCGGAATGTGGCATCCGGTGCAGATTGCCATAGACGTAATACCCGGCATCTTCTGGAGCCTGGGGCAATATAAAAAACCCGCGCTTATCCCTGGGCTGAACTTCAAGCATGGTCAACTCCGCTACGCGCAACGGTGGGGGAGTTGGCATTGTTTCGCATTTCTTTCCACCCGGAATTGCGGCATCGCAAACAATAGCGAGCTGGAACCGGATTCTCCGACGCCATGGCGGTAACTTTTTTATATCGTGTTTGTGACGATGTGTGAGTATGTCGCTGTCTATTTGGTGCACACTTTGCCGGATATAAATCCGGGAGTGCCGCCATGACCAGGTCACGCAGCTTGCCGCCACGATTGTTGGGAGCAGGCTTCCGTGGCTTTTCCCTGCTGCCGCTGGCTATCTCATTTGTCGTGCTGGTGTGCCTGTCGCTGCTGGCGATCCAGTTATGGACGACCTTGCGCGCGCGGGAGGGGCAACTGCTTGAAGCGTCCCGTGAAAGTGCCAATCTGGCGCAATCTGTTGCGCAGCATGCCTACGACACCATCAAGGAAGCCGATACGGTGCTGGTCGGACTGGTGGAACGGTTGGAAACAGACGGTGTTGCCGGTCTTGAACTGACCCGTATCCACAAATTACTGGTCAACCGTGTAGCCGAGTTGCCCCAGTTGCACGGCATCTTCATCTATGCCAATGATGGCAGCTGGCTTGTGAACTCTCAGAAAACGTTGTTGAGCAATCTGAATAATTCCGACCGAGATTATTTCAAATATCACCGAACGCATGCTGATCGGGGGCCGTATGTCGGACCTCCCGTGCGCAGCAAATCGACGGGACACTGGATAGTCACGGTATCGCGGCGGATCAATTTGCCTGACGGAAGTTTCGGCGGCGTGGCGCTGGCGACCATCGACATGAATTATTTCCGGCTGTTTTATGAACGCTTTTCGATAGGAAAAAAAGGCGCTATTTTCATTGCGAATGGAAAAGGTATTCTTTTATTGCGAAGGCCGTTCGATGAGAGTTTGCTGGGGCGCGATATTTCAAAGTTTCCGATATTTCATGATTACCTGCCCAAAAGTCCCGTTGGCACGGCCGTGGTCCAGTCGCGGGTCGATGGCGTGACGCGTATCAATAGCTATCGAAGAGTCGAGGAATACCCGCTGGTGGTCTCTGCCGCATTGTCGCAGGATGAGGTCCTTGCTTCATGGCGTCTTGATACGATGATTCAAAATACGGTGGGTGGCGTGCTGGTACTGCTGATCGCGTTCATCGGATACCGTGTGGTGCGGCAGATCGATTTGCGGGTCAAGAGCGAGGCGGGGCTGGTCGAGGCGCGCAATGAACTGGAAATGATCAATGAAACCCTGGCCCGCCTTGCCAGTCAGGATGGATTGACGGGACTGGCGAACCGGCGCCACTTCGACCAGTCGCTGCTTGCCGAGTTCAGTCGTGCGCAGCGTGAAGGCAGCTCACTTGGGCTGGTGTTGATCGATGTCGACTTCTTCAAGCAATACAACGATATCTATGGCCATGTGGCCGGCGACGAGTGCCTGAGAAAAATTGGCAAGGTGGTCGGCTACAGCATGCGCAGGCCGGGCGACCTTGCGGCGCGCTACGGCGGGGAGGAAATGGTCATTTTATTGCCAGGAACGGAACTGCCGGGGGCATTGGCGGTGGCGGAAGGCGTTCGCCAGGCCGTGCAATCGCTGGGAATCGAGCATAGCGGCAGTCCTCCCGGCGTGGTGACGGCCAGCGTCGGCGTGGCGGCTTTTATACCGATGCATCAGGAAAACCGTCCGGTCGAGCTGGTTGAACTTGCTGACAAGGCACTGTACAAGGCCAAGGCATTGGGGCGAAATCAGGTCTGTCATGAATCGTCTAGTGAAATTGCCGCCGAGCAGGCCGCGACTGCTTTTGCGTTTCGATAGCCATTTTTGAAGATGGATGGGCGGGCGCGGCTTTGCGCTGCGTCCTGTGCGGCGCGTGCGCCAGCCTTGTCCATGTACAATCGGCAACATCCGGATCGACGTATCCGCCATCTCATTGCGGAGTACGCTAGAGCGTGACACAAACATTGCAAACCTGGCTGCTGGCCTGGCGGGAAGCCTTCACGTGCGTCGGCCTGGGACTGCGCGATGCGCGTCATGCGGGCCTGTGGTGGCGCTCCGCGCTGTGGTGCATGGCGGTCGTGGCCCTGTGGCTGGGACTGTATAGCTACTTTGGCCGTTTTTTTGTCGAGCTGAGCGCGATGCTGGCGCTGGTGTCCGTGACCGGCTTGCTGGGCCTGGGCGTGATGGATGGCGTCGGGGCGCTGGCCAACGGGCCTGCCACGGTGTCTCAGATGGGCAATATCGCTGGCGGCCTGGGCAGCGCTGCCAAGGCCATGCTGTCGATCGGCCAGATCGCTCTGGCATTGCTGGCGCTGGCTGCTTTTTTCTATGTGATGGTCTTTATCGTTGGCGCCATCGGCACGGCGCGCCTGCCGCTGCGCTGGCTGTTGCTGGAGCGCGCCAAAGCGGTGGTGGCGCGGCGCTATATCGGGTGGCAGTCGCCAGCCGGTTTGGAGTTGTCTGCCGCGCACCCCGCCTGGCGGCGTCGCCTGTTGCTGCTGCTTTCCCTGCTGATTCCGGTGTGGGCCATGTGCGTGCTGATCTCGCATTTGCTGGCCTGGAATGTCCAGATGATCTACGGCGCGGCGGCTGAAGAGGTGCTCGGCGCGGAACAGCAAGCGGCCTTGCGCCGCGCACAGCGTCCGGCGATTTTCGCCCTGGGACTGCTGCTGTGTTTGCTGATGCTCGTACCGGTTCTTAATTTACTGCTGCCAGCCTTGCTGTGCAGCAGCGTTTGCCATTTGCAGCGCCGCGGCTGGCGCGCAACGGGAACGTCAATCAAGGTGGAGTGAAGATGACTGAAAACGCAAGACGCGGCACCCTCGAGCGCGCGATTGAAATCGCCGCCGCCACCCACGCCGGCCAGACGGACAAGGGCGGCGCGCCGTACATATTGCACCCCTTGCGCGTCATGCTGCGCGTCGCCCCCGGCGCCCAGCAGATAGTCGCCGTGCTGCATGACGTGGTGGAAGACAGCGACGGCAAAGTCACCTTCGACGACCTGGCGCGCGAAGGATTTTCCCAGGAAGTCATCGACGGCGTGCGCGCCGTGACCAAGGCCGAAGGCGAGTCGTATGAGGATTTCATCGCCCGCGCAGCGTTGAACCCGGTCGGCAAGGCCGTCAAGCTGGCTGATCTGGCTGAGAATAGCGATTTGTCGAGGATAGATAGGCCGACGCAGAAGGATTTGGAGAGGGGGGAGAAGTATCGGCGGGCTATTCAGCAACTTATGTCGCAGCAATGATTCTTGAGTGGAGAGGCCGTGATCGAATGTTTAATTTAGCCTCGGCGCACGTGTGAGGATGTTGGTACAAGGTTGAGGTCTTGTGCAAATGGCGAAACTGATCCCGGTCGCCGATACTTCTCTTTTTCCTGTGCGCGGGTTTGTTGATGCTCATACCGGTACGCAGTGAACGCGAGCTGAGGCGTCACGCCATTGGAAGCTGGCATACCATGACCACCATTCCAATGGAAACCTTGTCCGTTTGAAATGGAATTTCACCACGTTCTTGAAAACCCTGTTTCGCGTAGAAGCGGCGAGCATTTAAGTTGGTTTTGAGCACATCTAACCATATCAATCTCTCCCTGCGCTCCATCGCCAGATCATGAATGTAGCTCAAGAGCTGCTTTCCATAACCGCGTCCAGCCTCGGATTTGAGGAAGTATATCTTCTGCAGCTCCAGGCCCACTTCGCCGCTGATAGGCGCCGGCTTCGACAAGTTGACCTTGGCGAAACCGACGACTTTTCCGCTTTCATCGGAAGCGACAAGCCAGACTTGGTTCAATGAAGTCAGCGAATTCTCAAGTGTGCTGGGAGAAAAATCCTGGTCCAGGAAATCCGATATTCCGGTAGCGGACCAAATATCCGAAAAATGCTCACGGTAGGTCTGGCAGCCGATTTCCTGTAGAGCGCGCACGTCTGCGATTTCAGCTTTACGGATATTAATCATATTCTTTCGGTTTGGTCAGAAATGGAGATGCAATGATATTGTAAATTGCATCATTTCGTTGGGACTTTGTGGGCAGAGTCGTGCGGTGAACAGCGGAACGAGAAGTCCGATCCGCCATTGGTACACGACCTGAGCGACTGATGTTGTCGTTAGGAAAAGCCGCCTGCGACGCAAAAGCTAGTCAGATAATCGGAGAGGGTTGCGCTTGCAAGCGCAACCCGGTTTTGCGGCGCCGAGCTGCGCTCGCCGAAGGCCCCGCAAAACCCCCGCGTCCGTACCGGACGCGGACGCGACGCCCGCGCTCTGCATGCATGGAATAAATAAAAAGGGCCTCCCCGCCAAAACGGGGAAGCCCTTTTTATTTATTCAGTGGTGGAGACGGCGGGAATCGAACCCGCGTCCGCAAGCACTCTACAGACAGTTCTACATACTTAGCACTATCATTTAATTTAACTCAGCCAGCACGGATGTGCACGTTATGGGCAAGCGAGTTACCTATTATTTAGTCGGACGCTAAGTAACCCAGCATACGACGAGTCCCTGTAAATGACTCTAGAGCTTTTGACGGCCCACCCCAGGGACGAGGTGTTCTAGAGCTAACAGCGATTAAGCTGCCAGTGCGTACGAGTTATCGTTTGCAGTTAAGTTTTTTCAGGTTGTATTTACGAGGTAGCCCGCCCTCGGTATGCCCTGCGCTGCTTTGCAACCCACGTCGAAACCAGGTCGTCCCCACAGAACCTTCATTGTAGCGCAATCTGCCCACTCTTGCATGATGCATTCGCGGTAAGGAGCGAGGCAGCTTTGAATCGCTTGAGCCAGACGAATTGGAGGGGCTTGTGCTGGCAGGCACAAGCCGGTTGTGCGGCGCCGGGCTGTGCCCGCCGAAGTCCCGCACAACCCCCGCGTCCGCAAGCACTCTACAGACAGTTCCACATACTTGGCACGATCATTTAATTTGACTCAGCCAGTACGGATGTGCAGGTTATGGGCAAGCGAGTTACCTATTATTTAGTCGGACACCAAATAACCCAGCATCAGACGAGCCCTGTGGTGACTCTGGAGCTTTTGACGGCCCACCCCAGGGACGAGGTGTTCTAGAGCTAACAGCGATCAAGCTGCCAGTGCGTACTAGTTATCGTTTGCAGTTAAGTTTTTTCTGGGTGTATTTGCGAGGTAGCCCGTCCTCGGTATTCCCTGCGTTGCTTTGCAACCCACGTCGAAACCAGGTCGTCCCCACAGAAGCTTCTGTGTAGCGCAATCTGCCCACTCTTGCATGGTGCATTCGCGCCATAGACGTAAGGGGGCTGACCCGCCGGGTCAGACCCCAGCTTTCCACTGCGGAAAGTGCTGCTCCTCAAGCCGCCAGCTGCCGCTCCTGCGCCGCCTTCACCACGCCAGTCACCAGTTCCAGCAAGGCCAATGGCGTATCGAGCAAATGGTCGGCGTTCCAGTGCTGCGGCTCGACGGGGCCGCAGTAGCCCCAGGCGCAGGCTACCGTGCGCATGCCGGCGGCGCGGCCGGCCTGGATGTCGCGCAGGTCGTCGCCTACGTACCAGCAGTCTTCCGGTGCCAGGTCAAGGCGGCGTGCCGCTTCCAGCAGGGGGGCAGGGTGCGGTTTCGGGTGGGGCATGGTGTCGCCCGAGATCACGCAGCCGGCGGCGCCCAGGCCGATCTGGCCGACCAGCGGGTCGGTGAAGCGGGCGGCCTTGTTGGTGACCACGCCCCAGGCCAGGCCCAGAGCTTGCAGGCCTTCCAGCATGGCGGGGATGCCGTCAAATAAACGGCTTTCCACGGCCAGGGCCGCTTCGTAATTGTTCAGGAAGTCGTCTTTCAGGGCTTCGTAGCCGCTTTCGCCAGGAGCTATGCCATACGACGCGCCTATCATGCCGCGTGCGCCGGCCGAGGCCGTGGGACGCAGGATGTCATACGGGGTCGGCGCCAGGCCGGCGCGCGCGCGCAGCAGGTTGATGGCCGCCGCCAGGTCGGGCGCGGTGTCGGCCAGGGTGCCGTCGAGGTCGAACAGGATGGCGCGCGGGGCTGGCAGATGGTCAGTGATCATGGCGGGCAAAGTGTGTCAAGTGGGAATGAAAAATGGCGGCCGCAGCCGCCTTGTATTGTGCGTGATGGTTACAGCGGCCGGGTGCAGGCCACCAGGTAATTGACGCTCGTATCGCTATTAAGTGAGTAAATCTTGGTCAGCGGATTGTAGCCCATGCCGCGCATGCTGTTGACGTCCAGGCCGGCGCTGCGCAGGTATTGCGACAGTTCGGCCGGGGTGATGAATTTGTCATAGTCGTGCGTGCCTTTCGGCAACAGGCGCAGCAGGTATTCGGCGCCCAGGATGGCGAACAGATACGCTTTCGGGTTGCGGTTCAGGGTCGACAGGAACACGTGGCCGCCCGGTTTGACCAGCGCGGCGCAAGCCTTGACGATGGCGGCGGGGTCCGGCACGTGCTCGAGCATTTCCATGCACGTCACGACGTCGTACTGGCCCGGCTCTTCCTCGGCCATGGCTTCGGCGGCGATCAGCTTGTAGCGTACCTTGGCGCCCGATTCCAGGCTGTGCAGGTCGGCAACTTTCAAGGCCTTGTCGGACAGGTCGATACCCGTCACGTCGGCACCCTTGCGGGCCATCGATTCGGCCAGGATGCCGCCGCCGCAGCCGATGTCGATCACGCGCTTGCCGGCCAGCGGCACTTTCGCGTTGATCCATTCCAGGCGCAGGGGGTTAATTTCGTGCAGGGGACGAAACTCGGAAGTGGGGTCCCACCAGCGGTGGGCCAGCTCACTGAATTTTTGGATTTCGAGAGGGTCGGCGTTCATAGGTCGAATAATAGCGGCAATTTTACAATTGGGCAGCCACGGACGAAAAAAAACCCCGCCGTGGCGGGGTTTTTCATGCTGTTCTTGACTTGCGCGATGACTTGCGGCAAGTCCAGGAGTTCAGCTATTACTTGTTGCGGGTACCAACAACTTCGATTTCCACGCGACGGTTTTTCGCACGGCCTTCGGCAGTTTTGTTATCAGCAACAGGTTGTTTTTCGCCTTTGCCTTCGGTGTACACGCGGTTGCTTTCAACGCCTTTGTTGACCAGGTAGGCTTTGACAGCATCAGCACGACGTACCGACAGTTTTTGGTTGTAAGCATCGGTGCCGACGGAGTCGGTGTGACCCACAGCGATGATGACTTCCAGGTTGATGCCACCCAGTTGTGCGGCCAGCTCGTCCAGCTTGGACTTGCCTTCTGGCTTCAGCGTAGCTTTGTCGAAATCGAAGAATGCATCAGCAGCGAAGCTGACTTTTTCCGAGGTAGGAGCAACTACGACTGGCACTGGCACGACTGGTGCTGGTGCTGGAGCAGGTACGACTGGTGCTGGAGGAGCCACGCATTTGCCGTCTTGCAGGGTTTCTGGCTCTACGCACAGTGGTACGTCGCAACCTGGCACTGCGTCAGCAGGTGTCCAGTAGCCGGTACGCCAGCACAGGCCGAATGGGTCACGCACGATTACGCCGCGGGCATCTTGCACGTAAGCGCTTTTTGGGCTTGGTGCTTTGATGTCAGTGGTAACTGGCGCGAATGGTGGGGAGGTTGGGGTTTGGGCCGAAGCCGAGCCAGCAATCACTGCGGATGCAGCGAAAAACAGCGTTACAAATTTATTCATTCTTTTTTCCTTTCGGGGGGTGATATCCGCAGAACAACACTGCGCTACTGGTGCTACGTGCCAAGATTTTATCATGTAGACCATATGCGCTCGTTTCAGATTGCGAAACTAGCAATTAACTTCCCAGTCATTTTGCCACACGCATCAGGGGCACACGACCGTGGTTAAATCAAAGCTTGCCCGATTTTAGACCGTGCGTTGTTTTTGCGCAACGAAAATGCCCATTTGTAACGCATCTGTAACAATTGATCGCTTTTCTTGCCACTTTTAAGGGCAGGTGGCTTGAACTGATATTGCCATTGTGCATTATCGACAGGGCAACATGCACGGCCCTGGTGCAAACTGTCAATCTTGCCGGTATGGCCAATTTGTACAGGTAGCTGGGCGCGCATGCTAAAATCGTGCGCTTGACTGTTAAGAGTGTCGAGCAAATGCCCACGGCGGCACTGCACGGCCAGCACGTACCCTTGCGGTACCCGTACTGGCCGCGCCGCCAGCCCGCCGATTTGTTCAGGCACTCTGCGACATGGAAGCCGGGCCACGCCAGCAGCGCGCGGCGCGGCATCCACGACGACAGCCACCCAGGATATGCAGTATTGCGTCATACATTGCGTAACAGATAAGTTAACCACAGCCTGAGATCAGTCGAACCGCCAATGGATCAATTCGCAAAAGAAACAATTCCTATTTCCCTCGAAGAAGAGATGCGCAAGAGCTACCTCGATTACGCCATGAGCGTGATCGTCGGTCGCGCCTTGCCCGATGCGCGCGATGGCTTGAAGCCAGTGCACCGCCGCGTCTTGTTCGCGATGCATGAAATGAATAACGTGTGGAACCGCCCTTACGTCAAGTGCGCCCGCGTGGTCGGCGAAACCATGGGTAAATACCATCCCCACGGCGATGCCTCGATCTACGACACGCTGGTGCGCATGGCGCAAGATTTTTCGCTGCGCTACATGCTCGTCGATGGCCAGGGCAACTTCGGTTCCGTCGACGGCGATGGCGCCGCGGCAATGCGTTACACCGAGTGCCGCCTGGACAAGATCGCCAGCGAGCTGCTGGCCGATATCGACAAGGATACCGTCGACTTCCAGCCCAACTACGATGGCAAGGAAAAGGAACCGACGGTCTTGCCGACGCGTATCCCGAACCTGCTGATCAATGGCTCGTCCGGTATCGCCGTCGGCATGGCGACGAACATTCCGCCACATAACATCACCGAAGTCATCGACGGCGCGCTGCACGTGCTGCGCAATCCCGAGTGCACGATCGATGAATTGATCGAGCTGATCCCTGCGCCGGACTTCCCGACGGCGGGCATCATCTATGGCGTGTCCGGCGTGCGCGACGGCTACCGCACGGGCCGCGGCCGCGTCGTGATGCGCGCCAAGACGCACTTCGAAGAATACGGCAAGGATGGCGGCCGCATCGCCATCATCGTCGACGAGCTGCCATTCCAGGTCAACAAGAAATCCTTGCTGGAACGTATCGCTGAAAACGTGCGCGACAAGAAGCTCGACGGCATTTCCGACATCCGCGACGAATCCGACAAGTCGGGCATGCGCGTGGTGATCGAGCTGAAACGGGGCGAAGTGCCGGAAGTGGTGCTGAACAATCTGTACAAGCAGACCCAGTTGCAAGACACCTTCGGCATGAACATGGTGGCACTGGTCGATGGCCAGCCCAAGCTGCTGAACCTCAAGCAGATGCTGCAATGCTTCCTGTCGCACCGCCGCGAAGTGGTGACGCGCCGTACCGTGTTCGAACTGCGCAAGGCGCGCGAACGCGGCCACGTGCTCGAAGGCCTGGCGGTCGCGCTGGCCAACATCGATGACTTCATCGCCATCATCAAGGCCGCGCCGACGCCGCCGATCGCCAAGGTCGAGCTGATGGCCAAGGCCTGGGATTCCTCCGTCGTGCGCGAAATGCTGGCCCGCACGGGCGACGGCACGACGCCGGGCGGCGTGGACGCCTACCGTCCGGAAAACCTGCCGAAGCACTACGGCATGCAGACGGATGGCCTGTACAAGCTGTCGGACGACCAGGCGCAGGAAATTTTGCAGATGCGCCTGCAGCGCCTGACCGGCCTGGAACAGGACAAGATCGTCAACGAGTACAAGGACGTGATGGAACATATCGCCGACTTGCTCGACATCCTGGCCAAGCCGGAACGCGTCACCGTCATCATCACCGATGAAATGACGGCGGCGAAGAACGAATACGGCGCAGGCAACAAGGACGTGCGCCGCTCGCAGATCGAGTTGAATGCGACCGACCTGGAAACGGAAGACCTGATCACGCCGCAGGACATGGTCGTGACCCTGTCGCACACCGGTTACATGAAGGCCCAGCCGATCACCGAATACCGCGCGCAGAAGCGCGGCGGCCGCGGCAAGCAGGCGATGGCGACGAAAGAGGAAGACTGGATCGACCAGCTGTTCATCGCCAATACGCACGACTACATCCTGTGCTTCTCGGATCGTGGCCGCATGTACTGGCTGAAGGTATGGGAAGTGCCGCAAGGCTCGCGCAATTCGCGCGGCAAGCCGATCGTCAACATGTTCCCGCTGCAGGACAACGAAAAGATCACCGTGATCCTGCCGCTGTCGGGCGAGAACCGCACGTTCCCGGAAGACCATTATGTGTTCATGTCGACCAGCCTGGGCACCGTCAAGAAGACGCCGCTGAAGGACTTCAGCAATCCACGCAAGGCCGGCATCATCGCGGTCGACCTGGACGACGGCGACTTCCTGATCGGCGCGGCGCTGACCGACGGCCAGCACGACGTGATGCTGTTCTCCGATTCGGGCAAGGCAGTGCGCTTCGACGAAAACGATGTGCGTCCGATGGGCCGTACGGCGCGCGGCGTGCGCGGCATGAACCTGGAAGAAGGCCAGCACGTGATCGCCCTGCTGGTGGCCGAGAACGAGCAGCAGTCGGTGCTGACGGCAACGGAAAACGGTTACGGCAAGCGTACGCCGATCACCGAGTACACGCGCCATGGCCGTGGCACGAAAGGCATGATCGCCATCCAGACCAGCGAGCGCAACGGTAAAGTGGTTGCCGCGACCCTGGTCGATACCAGCGATGAAATCATGCTGATCACCACCGGTGGCGTCTTGATCCGCACCCGCGTGTCGGAAATCCGCGAGATGGGCCGCGCGACACAGGGCGTGACCCTGATCGCCGTGGAAGACGGCACCAAGCTGTCGGGCCTGCAGCGCGTGGTGGAAACGGATATCGACGAAGTCGAGCTGACGACGGAGGCGGATGCCGCGCCTGCGCCGGCAGCGGCTGAACCAGCCGATCCGGTCGATCCGGCCCAGCCGGAGTAAGATGATTGGGGCTCTTTCGGGAGCCCCAATTGCTATTGGCGCGTGCTTATGCCGCCAGCAGAATTGCGTAGGTCGGCTTGGCCCGTCGGGCGTAAGCCGACAGGTCTTCCGGCCGCCACCCTTTTACCAGTCATTCAAGACCCCGCATGCCATGAGAAAAATCGTCGCCACCTTCTTTGCCGCGTTTTCGCTGGCCTTCCTCGCGACCCTGCCGGCCCTGGCCCAGAGCACGCAAGCCACGCCCGCGCGCCAGGCGGCGCCCAGCCCCGCCATGAAAGTGGCCGTGCGGCGCATGCTCGACGCGATGCAGTTCCCGCAACTGACGCGCAGCATCTTCGACCAGATGCTGCAATCGGTGCCCGCCATGATCCGCCAGTCGGCGCAGCAGCAAATCAACAGCAACCCGAAACTGGACGAACAGCGCAAGGCGCGGGCGCTGGCCAGCGCCGAGGAAGAAATCCCCCTGGCCATCGCCACCCTGACGCAGGTACTGGCCGACCCGACCCTGATCGACGAGCTGGGCGACGAAATGGTGCCCCTGTATGCGCGTTTTTACACGGTGCAGGAAGTCGAGCAGCTGACGGCCTTCTACAAGACGCCGCTGGGCCGCAAGATGCTGGCCACCATGCCGCAACTGTCCGCCGAATCGATGGCCATCAGCCAGCGCGTGCTGATCCCCCGCGTGAATGCCGTGCTTGACCAGGTCATGCGGGCGGCCACGCAGTCGCCCCAATAAGATTTTCATTTTAGCTAAGGACCGTATCGTGACCCATAGCTACCATTTTTCCGCCGGCCCCGCCGTCCTGCCCAAGGAAGTGCTGGCGCAAGCGGCCGCCGAGATGCAGGACTGGCATGGCAGCGGCATGTCGGTGATGGAAATGAGCCACCGTGGTCCCGAATTCATTTCCATCTACAAGCAGGCCGTGGCCGACCTGCGCGAACTGCTGGCCGTGCCCGACAACTACAAAATCCTGTTCCTGCAGGGCGGTGGCCTGGGCGAAAACGCCATCATCCCGATGAACCTGGCGGGCCTGGCTGCGCAGCAGCCGGCCACCGTCGACTTCGTGCACACGGGTTCGTGGTCGGGCAAGTCGATCGAGGAAGCGGCCAGGTACGCCAACGTCAACGTGGCCGCGTCGTCCAAGGCTGCCCATTTCACGGGCGTGCCGCCAGTCTCCGAATGGAAGCTGACGCCTGGCGCCGCCTACCTGCACATCTGCACCAATGAAACCATCGACGGCGTGGAATTCCAGCAGGCGCCGAACGTGCCGACAGGGACCACCATCGTGGCCGACATGTCCTCGCACATCCTGTCGCGCGTGATCGACGTGTCGCAATATGGCGTGATCTTCGGCGGCGCGCAGAAAAATATCGGCCCGGCCGGCCTGACCCTGGTCATCGTGCGCGAAGACTTGCTGGGCAAGGCGCTGCAGATCTGCCCGTCCGCCTTCGACTGGACCATCGTGGCCGAACATGAGTCGATGTACAACACGCCGCCCACCTACGGCATCTATATCGCCGGCCTGGTTTTCCAGTGGCTCAAACGCCAGGGTGGCGTTGCGGCCATGGAACAGCGTAATATTGAGAAATCGGCTCTGCTGTACGCAGCGCTCGATGCGGACGACTTCTACCAGAACCGGGTCGAGCCCGCATACCGCTCGCGCATGACCATCCCGTTCTATCTGCGCGATGAAAGTCTGAACGACGCATTCCTGGCTGGCGCCAAGCAGCGCGGCCTGCTGCAACTGAAGGGCCACAAGTCCGTCGGCGGCATGCGTGCATCGATCTATAACGCGATGCCGATCGAAGGCGTGCAAGCCCTGGTCAATTATTTGAACGAGTTTGCCGGACGCTAGAATGCCTGCCAAAAAGTCCAAGGCGTTGTTGCATTGCCTTGTCGTACATTCGTACTGCCAGCGGCAACGCGCCTAGCCCTGATCATTTTGTCCGGCATTCTCATGAGCAAGCGCGCCGGCCCGCCGCCGGCGCAGGCCGTGCGGCCATGATTGAAGTACAGCTGACGAAACAAACCACCATGACCGATAAATTGAAACCGCTGCGCGAACAGATCGATGCGATCGACGCGCAAATCCTCGAACTGCTGAACCGCCGCGCGCAAATCGCCCAGGAAGTGGGTCACGTGAAGGCCGAAACGCAGGCGCCCGTGTTCCGTCCCGAGCGCGAAGCGCAGGTGCTGCGCGGCGTGGCCGAGCGCAATCCCGGTCCTATGGGCGACCGCGAAGTGCAGACCATCTTCCGTGAAATCATGTCGTCCTGCCGCTCGCTGGAAAAGCGCGTGACCGTGGCGTATCTGGGCCCGGCCGGCACCTTCAGCGAACAGGCCGTGTATCAGCAGTTCGGCAGCGCCGTCGAAGGCTTGCCGTGCGCGTCCATCGATGAAGTATTCCGTTCCGCCGAGGCAGGGACGGCGGACTTCGGCGTCGTGCCGATCGAGAATTCCTCGGAAGGCGCCGTCAACCGCACGCTGGACATGATGCTGCAGACTAGCCTCATCATCAGCGGCGAGGTGGCGATCGCCGTGCACCACAGCCTGATGACGAAGAGCGGCAACATGGATGGCGTCACGTCCATCTGCGCCCATTCGCAGGCGCTGGCGCAGTGCCAGGTGTGGCTGAACCAGAATTATCCGCACATCGAGCGCCGCGCCGTGGCCTCGAACGCCGAGGCGGCCCGCATGGCCGGCGAAGATGGCACGGTGGCGGCGATTGCCAGCGAACTGGCGGGCGCGCAGTACAAGCTGGGCGTGGTCAAGGGCCATATCCAGGACGACCCGCACAACCGCACGCGCTTTGCCATCGTGGGCACCTTGCAGACGGCGCCGTCGGGCAAGGACCAGACTTCGCTGGTATTGGCCGTGCCGAACAAGGCGGGCGCCGTGTACCAGTTGCTGGCGCCCCTGGCCAAGCACGGCGTGTCGATGACGCGCTTCGAGTCGCGCCCGGCGCGCATGGGCAGCTGGGAGTATTATTTCTATGTCGACGTGGAGGGCCACGTGCACGATGCCGCCGTGGCCCAGGCGCTGGCCGAGCTGCAGAGCAATGCGGCGTTTTTCAAGGTGCTGGGGTCGTATCCGGTCAGTCTGTGACTTCGATTGATGCCTGTGGTGGTGTCGGATTACGCTGCGCTAATCCGACCTACCCGACATACGGTAAGCTGTAGCTTGGGTTAGCGCAGCGTAACCCAACAAACCACCTCCATTGACTGCCATTCATTCACCAACTTTTAAAGAACACCATGTCTAAAAATATCGGTCCAGAATACGTCCGCGCCATCGCCCCTTACCAGAGCGGCAAGCCGATCGCGGAAGTTGCGCGCGAATTCGGCCTCGACGAGGCAGCCATCGTCAAACTGGCGTCGAATGAAAACCCGTACGGCATGCCGGAGTCGGCGAAGCAGGCGATGATCGCCGCCATCGACGACCTGGGCCGCTATCCGGACGCCAACGGCTTCGACTTGAAAGCCGTGCTGTCCAATCGCTACGACGTGCCGGCCGACTGGATCACCCTGGGCAATGGCAGCAACGACATCCTGGAAATCGCCGCGCACGCGTTCGTGCAGCATGGCCAATCCGTCGTGTACTCCCAGTACTCGTTCGCCGTGTACGCGCTGGCCACGCAAGGCCTGGGCGCGCGCCACATCGTCGTGCCGGCGCAAGCCTATGGCCATGATCTGGACGCGATGGCGGCGGCGATTGCTGACGATACGCGACTGGTCTTTATCGCCAACCCGAACAACCCGACCGGCACCTTCCTGACGGCCGCGCAGCTGGAAGCCTTCCTGCAAAAAGTGCCGGCGCATGTCGTCGTTGTGCTGGACGAGGCCTACAACGAATTCCTGTCGGCCGGCGACCAGTACGAGTCGACGGCGTGGGTGCGCCAGTATCCGAACCTGGTGGTGTCGCGTACCCTGTCGAAGGCCTACGGCCTGGCCGGCCTGCGCATCGGCTTTGCCATCGCCCAGCCCGTGCTGACGGACCTGATGAACCGCATTCGCCAGCCGTTCAACGTCAACTCGCTGGCGCAGGCGGCCGCGATTGCCGCCCTGAACGACAAGGCCTTCCTCGAGCAAAGTGCGCGCAACAACGCGGCCGGCTACCAGCAGTTCACGGAAGCGTTCGCGCAACTGGGCCTGGAATACGTGCCATCGCACGGCAATTTCGTGCTGGTGAAAGTGGGCGACGACGATGAAGCGGGCGCGCGCGTGAACCTGGCGCTGCTGAAACAGGGCGTGATCGTGCGTCCCGTCGGCAGCTATGGCTTGCCGCAATGGCTGCGCATTTCCATCGGCCTGCCGCAGGAAAACACCATCTTTATCGCCGCGCTGACGAAAGCGCTGGCCTGACGATATGACGACGCCTGCACTGAACAAGGTAGTGATCTTTGGCGTAGGCCTGATCGGGGGCTCGTTCGCGCGCGCCCTGAAACACGCGGGCGCGGTGCCAAGCGTTGTCGGCATGGGCCGCTCGCCGGCGTCGATGGCGCGCGCACTCGAACTTGGCATCATCGACGCCATCGGCGGCGACATGGCGCAAGCCTTGCATGGCGCAGACCTGGTGCTGCTGGCCGCGCCCGTGGCGCAGACGGGCGCCATCCTGGCATCCATCGCGCCGCACCTGCAGCCGGGCACCATCGTCACCGATGCGGGTAGCACGAAGAGCGACGTGGTGGCGGCTGCGCGCGCGGCGCTCGGTGGCAAGGTGGGGCAATTCGTGCCTGGCCACCCGATCGCGGGGCGCGAGACGAATGGTCCCGATGCCGCCATCATCGACCTGTATCAAGGCAAGAAGGTGGTGCTCACGCCGCTGGCGGAAAACGCCGTGGACGACGTGGAGCGCGTGGCGGCCGCGTGGCGCGCCTGCGGCGCCATCCTGCACACCTTGAGCCCCGAAGAACATGACAAGGTGTTTGCCGCCGTCAGCCATCTGCCGCATCTGCTGGCCTTTGCGCTGGTCGACGACATCGCCAACAAACCGCACGCGGGCTTGCTGTTCCAATACGCGGCCAGCGGCTTTCGCGACTTTACGCGCATCGCCGGCTCATCGCCGGAAATGTGGCGCGACATCAGCCTGGCCAACCAGCCGGCGCTGCTGCACGAACTGGACGCCTACCTGGCGCAGTTGACGACCTTGCGCGCCCACCTGGCCGCGAACGACGGCGCCGCCATCGAGGGCGTGTATGCGAACGCCCAGCACGCGCGGCAGCAATGGATCGAGGCGATTGAAACGGCGGAAGTGCCGGCCGCGCCCACACGATAAATACTCAAGGATTCCAGCATGACCCAGACCAAGTACTACCCCCACCATATCGATCTGAAACCGGTGATGCATGCCGAAGGCACGGTGCGCCTGCCCGGCTCGAAAAGCATTTCCAACCGTGTGCTGCTGCTGGCCGCACTGGCCAAGGGCACGACGAAAATCATCGACCTGCTCGCCTCCGACGACACCTTCGTCATGCTGACGGCCTTGACGTCGCTGGGCGTGAAATGGACGCAGGATGAATTGACGGGCGACCCGGCCACCGCCCACCAGGTGCACCACGTGGAAGGTTGCGGCGGCGTGTTCCCGCACCACGAGGCGGACCTGTTCATGGGCAACGCCGGCACGGCGATCCGTCCGCTGACGGCGGCCCTGGCCGTGATCGGCGGCGACTACACCCTGCATGGCGTGTCGCGCATGCATGAGCGCCCGATCGGCGACCTGGTCGACGCGCTGAACGCCGTCGGCACGCAGATCGAATACACGGGCGAGCAGGGCTTCCCGCCGCTGCGCATCCGCCGCGGCCACATCCACGCGCAGCGCATCGCCGTGCGCGGCAACGTGTCGAGCCAGTTTTTGACGGCCCTCCTGATGGTGGCGCCGCTGATGGCGCGCGACCATGCGGTGACAATCGACGTCACGGGCGAGCTGATTTCGAAGCCGTACATCGAGATCACCCTGAACCTGATGCGCCGCTTTGGCGTGACGGTCGAGCATGACGGCTGGCAGTCGTTCACCGTGCAGCCGGGCCAACAATACCAGAGCCCGGGCACGATCCACGTGGAAGGCGACGCGTCGTCGGCCTCGTACTTCCTGGCGGCCGGCGCCATCGGCGGCGGTCCCGTGCGCGTGGAAGGCGTGGGACGCGACAGCATCCAGGGCGATGTGCGTTTCGTCGAAGCCTTGCAGCAGATGGGCGCGACCATCACCATGGGTGAGAACTGGATCGAGGCCCGCTCGAACGGTGTATTGAAAGCCGTCGACATGGACTTCAACCACATTCCCGACGCGGCCATGACGATCGCCGTGGCGGCCCTGTACGCGGACGGCACCAGCACTTTGCGCAATATCGCCAGCTGGCGGGTGAAGGAAACGGACCGCCTGGCCGCCATGGCCACGGAGTTGCGCAAACTCGGTGCCGAAGTGGAAGAGGGCGCCGACTACCTGCGCGTGACGCCGCCGGCCGAGATCGCCGCCGCCACCATCGACACCTATGACGACCACCGCATGGCCATGTGCTTCTCGCTGGCCTCGCTGGACGGCGCCGCGCGCCGCGGCAACGACATGCGCATCAACGACCCGAAATGCGTGGCCAAGACCTTCCCCGAGTATTTCGCCGCGTTTGCGGGGATTGCCAAAGACAGTCTTATTTAACCGAAGGCAACTTTGGGGTCAGACCCGTCGGGGGACTTACTCCGAAGGCAATGGGGTCAGACCCGTCGGGTCTGACCCCAGCTCTTGTTTTTGGGTTTAGTTTTTTTAAAGTGACAAAATAATGCCGACCTCCCACATCCCAGTCATCGCCATCGACGGCCCCACCGCTTCCGGCAAGGGCACGGTGGCGCACCGCGTGGCCGACAAGCTGGGCTTTCATTACCTCGATTCGGGCGCGCTGTACCGCCTGACGGCCTTGAGCGCGCTGCGCCGCGGCACGGACTTGCGCGACGAGCATGCGCTGGCCAAGCTGGCCGAGCACTTGCCTTGCCACTTTGCCAATGGCGAGATCCTGCTGGCGCAGGAAAACGTCACCGAGCAGATCCGTGCCGAAGAAGTGGGCAATACGGCGTCGAAGATTGCCGTGTTGCCAACCGTACGCCAGGCCCTGGTCAGCTTGCAGCTGGGTTTTCGCAAGACGCCGGGCCTGGTGGCCGACGGGCGCGACATGGGCACGGTGATCTTCCCGCACGCCCAGTTGAAGGTGTTCCTGACGGCCAGCGTCGAGGCGCGCGCGCAACGGCGTTACAAGCAATTGATAGACAAGGGTTTTTCTGCTAATATGGAAGACCTTCTGATGGATTTGCAGGCGCGGGACGAACGTGATACTCACCGTGCGATTGCGCCGCTGGTCCCCGCGGAAGGGGCGCATGTCCTCGATACGTCGGAAATGACGGCAGATGTTGCCGTCGAAACCGTGTTGAAATGGTATGCCGCCGCAGCAAAATAGCGTGTTGTTGTGCTATGTGGTGCCCGTTGACGGCTCCTGGCCTGTCCGGGTGTGTCAAAAACCTAACCCAGTTTAAGTCGCATCGTGCGATCTCTGCTGGATAACCTGTGTGAACCCTATGTCTACTGTTACAACTAACGAATCTACCGGTATGGAAAGTTTTGCTGCGCTCTTCGAGGAATCGTTGTCGCGTCAAGATATGCGCTCCGGCGAAGTTATTTCCGCTGAAGTCGTGCGCCTCGACCACAATTTCGTGATCGTGAACGCTGGCCTCAAATCCGAAGCATTCATCCCTGTCGAAGAATTCAAGAACGACCACGGCGAACTGGAAGTCAAAGTTGGTGACTTCGTTTCCGTGGCGATCGAATCGCTGGAAAATGGTTTCGGCGATACCATCCTGTCGCGCGATAAAGCCAAGCGTCTGGCTTCGTGGCTGGCTCTGGAAAAAGCAATGGAATCGGGCGAAATCGTCGTCGGTACCGTCAATGGTAAAGTCAAAGGCGGTCTGACCGTGTTGACCAACGGCATCCGCGCATTCCTGCCGGGCTCGCTGGTTGATACCCGTCCTGTCAAAGACACGACCCCATTCGAAGGCAAAACCCTCGAATTCAAAGTGATCAAGCTGGATCGCAAGCGTAACAACGTGGTTCTGTCCCGCCGCGCCGTCATCGAAGCTTCGATGGGCGAAGAGCGTCAGAAACTGATGGAAACGCTGAAAGAAGGCACGGTCGTGACCGGCGTCGTCAAAAATATCACCGACTACGGCGCGTTCGTGGATCTGGGCGGTATTGATGGCCTGCTGCACATCACCGACCTGGCATGGCGCCGTGTACGTCACCCGTCGGAAGTACTGACGGTTGGCCAGGAAATCACCGCCAAAGTCCTGAAATACGATCAAGAGAAAAACCGTGTTTCGCTGGGCGTGAAACAACTGGGCGACGATCCTTGGACCGGTCTGTCCCGTCGTTACCCACAAAGCACCCGTCTGTTCGGTAAAGTAACGAACCTGACCGACTACGGCGCGTTCGTTGAAGTGGAACAGGGTATCGAAGGTCTGGTACACGTTTCCGAAATGGACTGGACGAACAAAAACGTTGCTCCTAACAAAGTTGTCCAACTGGGCGACGAAGTAGAAGTGATGGTTCTGGAAATCGACGAAGAGCGTCGTCGTATCTCGCTGGGTATGAAACAGTGCAAAGCCAACCCTTGGGATGACTTTGGCGTTACCCACAAGAAGGGCGATAAAGTCCGCGGCGCGATCAAATCGATCACCGACTTCGGCGTGTTCATCGGCCTGGCCGGCAACATCGACGGTCTGGTGCACCTGTCCGACCTGTCCTGGACCGAAACCGGCGAAGAAGCCGTGCGTCGCTTCAAGAAAGGTGACGAACTGGAAGCCATCGTTCTGGCCATCGACGTTGAGCGCGAGCGCGTTTCCCTGGGCGTCAAGCAACTGGAAGGTGACCCATTCAACAACTTCGCAGCCATGAACGACAAAGGCTCGCTGGTAACCGGTACCGTTAAATCGGTTGAGCCTAAAGGCGCCGTGATCCAACTGTCCGAAGAAGTTGAAGGCTACCTGCGCGCTTCCGAAATCTCGCGCGACCGCGTTGAAGATGCTGGTACGCACCTGAAAGTCGGCGACACCGTCGAAGCTATGGTACTGAACATCGACCGCAAAGCCCGTGGTATCCAACTGTCGATCAAAGCGAAAGACAACGTTGAAACCCAGGAAGCTATGCAGAAGATGGCAGCTACCGACAACAACGCAGCTTCGGGCACCACCAGCCTGGGCGCCTTGTTGAAAGCTAAGTTCGATAACAAGAACTAAGACTTCGCGGATACTGGCAGATGACAAAGTCCGAGCTGATCAACCGCCTCGCTGAGCGTTATTCTCAGCTGGTGGCGAAAGATGCGGAGTATGCCGTCAAGACCATTCTCGATGCGATGACCAACGCCCTGGCGACCGGTCAGCGTATCGAGATCCGCGGTTTTGGCAGTTTTGCCCTGAACAGCAGGCCCCCGCGCATCGGCCGCAACCCGAAATCCGGCGACAAGGTGATGGTTCCCGAAAAACGGGTACCCCACTTCAAACCGGGCAAACAGTTGCGCGAGCGCGTGGACGCGATGGTCGGGCAACCGATTATCGAGGATTAATCGTCTGCTGGAAGGCGGACAATAAAGAGCGGCGTCCTTGGATGCCGCTTTTTTTTGTTAATATGCTGTAGAGCACTGCTCAAACCTGCTGCGCGGCGCGCTTTGCGGCCGGCGATGCTCACCGTACTTCAGTACGGTTGCGCTTCTCGGCCACAAATCACTGCCGCTCGCTACGGTTTGATCAGCACTCCACGTTTGCGCCATTTGCCATTTGCCATGTCGCACGGGCATTTTTTTGTTCTTTCTGGACCTATCGATGAAAATCATCTCCACCATCGTTGGCTGTGTTCTTTTCGTCCTGTTCTTCAGTTTTGCGCTGAAGAATGCGCAGGTTGTCGACCTGCATGTTTTCCTCAATTATGAAATTCGCGGCCCCCTGGTCCTGATGCTGCTGGGCTTTTTTGTCGCTGGCGCGAGCCTGGGCGTACTGGCCCTGACGCCGACCGTGTTCCGTCACCGCCGCGAAGCGACCAAGCAAAAAACCACCATTGCCGCGCTGCAGACCGTCGGCGTGGCCAGCAATGTCCAGCCGCAACCGGACAGCGTGAGCGCGCAGTAAGCGCCGCCGTCGCTCCTATCTCTCTTACTCGAATAAAAACAATCGCATGGATTTTGAACTCTGGTGGCTCTTGGGTATCCCGATGTTTTTCGCGCTGGGCTGGATTGCCGCGCGTGTGGACATTCATCAACTGGTGTCCGAATCGCGCAGCCTGCCGCGCAATTATTTCAAGGGCTTGAATTTCCTGCTCAACGAGCAGCATGACAAGGCCATCGACGCCTTCATCGAAGTCGTCAAGCTGGACCCGGAATCGGCCGATATGCACTTTGCGCTGGGCAACCTGTTCCGCCGCCGCGGCGAAACGGAGCGCGCGATTCGCGTGCACCAGAACTTGCTGGCGCGCCCGGACCTGCCGCTGGAACAGCAGGGCCATGCCGCCTATGAGCTGGGCATGGATTACCTGAAAGCAGGCTTGCTGGACCGCGCCGAAGAAACCTTCAACAGCCTGATCGACACGCAATATGCGGCCCAGGCACGCCGCGCGCTGCTGGAAATCTATCAGCGCGAAAAGGAATGGCCACGCGCCATCGAAGCGGCCGTGGGCTTGCAGGAATCGGGCGCCGGTGCGCGCCAGAAGGAAATCGCCCAGTTCTATTGCGAACTGGCGCATGACGCGCTCGTGCACATGAAGCCGGACGACGCCATGCCGCTGCTGGAAAAAGCCCTGCAGACGGACCGCAAGAGCGTGCGCGCCACCATCCTGACGGGCGACGTGCTGCTGGCGCGCGGCGACGTGGAAGGCGCGCTGACCACCTGGCGCCGCGTGGAGCAGCAAAGCGTGCCGCACGTGGCCCTGGTGGCGCAGCGCCTGATGGATGGCTACACCAAGCTGGGCCGTGCGCAGGAAGGCGTCAACCTGCTGCGTTCCTACCTGGAAGAGGCGTCGTCGATCGACCTGATCGAAGTCGTCTTCAAGGCCGTCATCGAGCTCGACGGCGTGGAAGCGGCGAAGCAGCTGGTCAGCGCCGAGCTGCGCCGCACACCGACCTTGCTGGGCCTCGATAAACTGCTGGAAGCGCGCATGATGGATGCGCCGGCCGCGATCTGGTCCGAGCTGTCGATGGTGAAAAACCTCGTGCACGGCTACACGCAGAAGCTGGCCCGCTACCAGTGCAGCCACTGCGGCTTCAAGGCGCGCCAGTTCTACTGGCACTGCCCTGGCTGCAACAAGTGGGAGACTTACCCACCACGCCGCACCGAAGAACTCAATGTCATGAACTGATTCGTACACGTCACCTTGCCCTGAGCAATGTGGCGTGTACTTCTATGTAAGACCTGCTTTTTATCCATACGGTACATCCATGAAAATCACTATTATCGGCACCGGCTATGTTGGCCTCGTGACCGGCGCCTGCCTGGCGGAGCTGGGCAACGACGTCTTTTGCCTCGACCTGGACGCACAGAAGGTCGCCTTGCTCAACAGCGGCGGCATTCCCATCCATGAACCGGGCCTGGAAGAAGTCGTGGCACGCAACCGCGCCGCCGGGCGCATGACCTTTTCCACCGACATTGAAGCGGCGGCCGCACACGGCGTGATGCAATTCATCGCCGTCGGCACGCCGCCCGATGAAGACGGCTCGGCCGACCTGCAATACGTGCTGGCCGCCGCGCGCGGCATCGGCAAGTACATGACGGACTTCAAGGTCATCGTCGACAAGTCGACCGTGCCCGTCGGTACGGCCGAAAAAGTGCGCGCCGCCATTCAGGGCGAACTCGATGCGCGCGGCGTGGCCGCCACGTTCTCGGTCGCGTCGAACCCGGAATTCCTCAAGGAAGGCGCGGCTGTCGAAGACTTCATGCGCCCCGACCGCATCGTCATCGGCGTCGACGCCACGCCGGAAGGCGAACGCGCGCGCGAATTGCTGAAAAGCCTGTACGCGCCGTTCAACCGCAACCACGAACGCACCTACTGGATGGACGTGCGCTCGGCCGAATTCACGAAGTATGCGGCCAACGCCATGCTGGCCACGCGCATCTCGTTCATGAATGAACTGGCGAACCTGGCCGACAAGGTGGGCGTCGACATCGAAGCCGTGCGCCACGGCATCGGCTCCGACCCGCGCATCGGCTACAGCTTCCTGTACGCCGGCTGCGGCTATGGCGGTTCGTGCTTCCCGAAAGACGTGCAGGCGCTCGAGCGCACGGCGCGCGGCCACGGCCAGGAATTGTTGATCCTGCGCGCCGTCGAAGCCGTCAACGACCAGCAGAAGCAGGTGCTGGGACGCAAAGTGGTTACTCGCTTCGGCGAAGATCTGACGGGCCGGCATTTCGCCGTGTGGGGCCTGGCCTTCAAGCCGAATACGGACGACATGCGCGAAGCGTCGGCCCGCGTGCTGCTGGCCGACTTGCTGGCGCGCGGCGCCACCGTGGCCGTGTACGACCCCGTCGCCATGGCCGAGGCGCGCCGCGTGCTGCAGCTGGACTTGACGCCGGAGCAGTTGGCGAAGGTACGTTTTGCCGACAGTTCGAAGGATGCGCTGCAGGATGCCGATGCGCTGGTCATCGTGACCGAATGGAAAGCCTTCCGCAGCCCGGACTTCGAGCAGGTCAAGGCGCGCCTGAAGCAGGCCGTGATCTTTGACGGGCGCAACCTGTTCGAGCCGGCCGTCATGGCCGAGAACGGCATCGAATACCACGGGATCGGTCGCTCGATCCTGACGCGCGCATGAGCGCCCAAGAGGTGGTCGCCTTGACGGCGCCGGCCGCATTGGCCCAGGTACGCCTGCTGGTGGTGGGCGACGTGATGCTGGATCGCTACTGGTTCGGCGATGTCAGCCGTATTTCGCCGGAAGCGCCCGTGCCCATCGTGCGCATCGAGAAGCGCGAAGAGCGCCTGGGCGGTGCTGCCAACGTGGCGCGCAACGCGGCCGCGCTGGGAGCGAAGACGAGCTTGCTGGGCGTGGTCGGCGACGACGAGGCCGGCAGCCAGGTCGAACGCCTGCTCGAGGGCGGCGGCATCCACAGCTATCTGCAGCGCGATGCGGCCATTTCCACCATCATCAAGCTGCGCGTGATCGGCCGCCAGCAGCAGATGCTGCGCATTGATTTCGAGGATGCGCCCAGCGATACGGTGCTGCGCGACAAGCTGGCGCAGTTCAATGCGCTCTTGCCGCACTACGATGTGGTGATCCTGTCGGACTACGCCAAGGGCAGCCTGGTGAACGTGGCCGAGATGATCAAGGCGGCACGTGCGGCCGGCAAGATCGTCATGGTCGACCCGAAAGGCGATGATTTCAGCCGCTATACAGGAGCGTCAGTGCTCACTCCGAATAAATCGGAACTGCGCCGCGTGATCGGCAACTGGAGCACGGAAGAGCAATTGACGGAACGCGCGCAGCAGATGCGCGCGCAGCTGGGCCTGGACGCCTTGCTGCTGACCCGTTCCGAAGAAGGCATGAGCTTGTACACGGCCGATGAGGTGCTGCACATGCCGACCGATGCGCGCGAAGTGTTCGACGTCTCGGGCGCCGGCGACACAGTGATCGCCACCATGGCGGCCATGCTGGGCGCCGGCATGGGCCTGGGCGAGGCCGTGCGCACGGCCAACCGGGCCGGCGGCATCGTCGTCGGCAAGCTGGGCACGGCCACCGTCACCCGCGACGAGCTGTTCCCGCAGTAACTATGTTGTATCACCTGCGCCAGGCCGTTTGATCTGGCGCAGGTTTTCCCCTCCTTCCGCTGTCCAGTCTTGTCAACCGTATCACGCCACAGCCGTTAAAGCCGTTAAGGCGCTGCTCTTCCCTTGCGTTCGAGTCATCTTGAAACCACACCACGGAGAGATACCCATGTTCAAAAAAATACTGCTGGCCATCGCCACCTTGATTGCGACGATGGGCTTTGCCTTTGCCCAGGTTGATGTCAACAAGGCGGACCAGGCGGCACTCGACAGCGTCAAGGGCATCGGCCCCGTCACGTCGAAAGCCATCATCGATGAACGTGCCAAGGGCGGCGCCTTCAAGGATTGGGCCGATTTCGAAAGCCGCGTGAAGGGCATCGGCCCGAAAAGTTCCGTGAAGCTGTCGGAAGCGGGCTTGCAGGTGAATGGCCAGTCCATGTCCGGCGCGCCAGCGGCGCCCGCTCCGGCGGCGAAAGCTGCCCCGGCAAAAAAGGAAGCTGCTGTGAAGGAAGTTGCAGCGAAAGAAGCCGCACCGAAGCCAGCTGCTGCGACCGACACCGCTGCGGCGCCAGCCAAGACAGCCGCTGAAACGAAGAAAGAAGCTGCTGCTGCGAAGAAAGAAGCCAAGGCCGCCGCTGCCGCTGCGAAAAAAGAAGCAGCCGCCGCCAAGGTCGTCCCTGCCGCCGCCACTGCGCCAGCCGCCGCCGATGCCGCCCCCGTGAAAACGGCTGCCGAAATGAAGAAGGAAGCTGCTGCCGAGAAGAAGGCGGCTGCTGCCGCCAAGAAAGAAGCCAAGGCTGCGGAAGCGGCTGCGAAGAAGGAAGCCAAGCTGGCTGCGGCCGATGCGAAGAAGGCAGAAGCCGAGAAAAAGTAAGCGTGTTGCTGTAAGGCGTGTTGCGCGGTGGTGCCGCGCAGCACGAGAAGAAAACCCCGCGTGGTACCGGCCGCGCGGGGTTTTTTTTATGTGGCTACAGCTGCGACTCGATCGGCAGCCAGCGCATCACGGACACCAGCATGCGGCGCCAGAAGCCCGTTTCCGGATCCTGCGCCCACACTTTGGCGGGCTCTTCGGTTGCGTCGGACCAGCGCAGGGCACCGTTGTCGAGGAATAAACGGTAGCTGGTGTCGCTCGCCGTCGAGTGCAGGAACAGCGTGCGCATGTCCGCCGCCAGCGCGGCATCGTCGAACAGCACGCCCATTTCCGTGTTCAGCTGGGCCGAGCGCGGGTCGAGGTTGAAGGAGCCGACGAAGCCCCGCTGGCCATCGACCACCACGGCCTTGGTATGCAGGCTGGCGCGGCTCGAGCCCATCAGGCTGATGCGCTTGCGGTGCTGGGTCTTCAATTCAAACAGGTCGACGCCACCGCCCAGCAGCATCTGGCGGTAGCGCGCATAGCCCGCATGGACGAGGGCCACGTCGGTGGCGGCCAGCGAGTTGGTCAGTACCTGGACCTTGACGCCGGCGGCGACCTTGTCGGCCAGGGTCCGCGTCAGTTCCGTGCCGGGCACAAAATAGGGTGAGGTCAGCAGCGCTTCCTCGCGCGCGTCCGTCAGCAGGGGCAGCAAGCTGTGCATGAGCCAGTGCTCGCTGCGCTGCAAACTGGCGATGGGCGCGGCTTTTTCCGGCGGGTCCGACAATACTTGCACTTGGGTACTCCAGTGCAGGCGCACGCGGCCATCGAGGTGGGCCTGCAGCTGGCCCGCATCGGTCAGCTGGCGCAGGTAGGGAGAAGCGCCCAGTTCGCCCGTGAGCGCGTCGAGGCGGGCGCGCACAGCCTGCAGTTCAGCCCCACCCGCGTCCTTGCCCTCGTGCAAGGCGCCGATGGGGATGACGGCGCGGCTGTTCCAGAAGCGGTCGAAGATGTCGCTCGTCTGTTGCACGGCGGGCCCCACCAGCAGCAAGTCGGCATCCTGGAAATTGACTTGTTCGGCGGCATCGAAGTATTCGTCGCCGATATTGCGCCCGCCGACGAGGGCGACCCTGCCGTCGACGATCCAGGCCTTGTTGTGCATGCGCCGGTTCAGGCTGACGGCGCGCAAGGCCATTTCCACGGCGCGCATCCAGATGCCGTCGCGGTTGCGGCCCGGATTGAAGATGCGCACGTCGATCAGCGGATGGCTGTCGAGCGCGAGGATGGCCGCGTCCTGGCCTCGTGCGTTGATATCGTCGAGCAATACGCGCACGCGCACGCCGCGGTCGGCCGCGCGCAGCAGTTCGCGCACCAGCAGGCGTCCTGTGACGTCGTTATGCCAGATGTAGTATTGCAGGTCGAGGCTGCGGCCCGCTTCGCGCGCGCTCAGGGCGCGCAGGGCGAACGCTTCCAGATTGTCGTCGATCAGGGCCGTGCCGCTGTGGCCCGGGCGTTGCGCCAGCTGCGGCGCCAGCACGCGGTCGAGCAGGGTGGCATCGATCGCCACGGGCAAGGCCGTGCCCGGCGCGCCCAGCGAGCGTTCGGCGAAGCGCCCGTAGCTGTACAGGGCGGCGATGCTGAGCACGGCAAACAAGGTGGCCAGCAGCAGCAATTTGACGAGCATGCGGCGCACCGTCAGTGGACCGCGCGCAGGCTGCGGCGTGCGGAGTGAAGGGTGGTCAGGCGCATGCGGTGTCTTTCGTGAGCGGGGCAACAGCCGATTGTAGCAGTTTCTATAACGCACGATTTTCATCCAGGAACATCCTTGCCTGCCGTCAAAAATGCGAGAATGGCCAGCTCAACCAATCGTCGGGGGATGCACGCATGGTAAAGATTTTGACGGCAATGACGGCAGCCCTGCTGCCGGCGGGCGCGGCGGCGGCGCCGGGCGCCGAACCGGCCCAGCAGCAGATACGGCTGGTGGTGGCCGACATTTCGCCACAGCGCATCGAGGCGCATGTGCGCAAGCTCGTGGGTTTCCAGACGCGCCACACGATGTCCGATACCGTGTCCGACACGCGCGGCATCGGCGCGGCCAGGCGCTGGATCAAGGCCGAGCTTGAGCGCTGTGGCGCGCAGGCGGGCGGACGGTTGCAGGTGGCGTTCGACAGTCATATCGCGCCCGTGTCAAAGCGCATTGCGCGGCCGACGGACATCGTCAACGTGGTCGCGACCTTGCCCGGCAGCCAGCCGCAGTCGGCCGGACGTATCTATGTCGTCAGCGGTCATTACGACTCGCGCGCCACCGATGTGATGGATGCGCAGAGCGACGCGCCCGGCGCCAACGATGACGCATCCGGTACGGCGGCCGTGATCGAGATGGCTTGCGCGATGGCGCGCTACCGCTTCGACGCCACGATCGTCTTCATGGCCGTGGCGGCCGAGGAACAGGGGTTGCTGGGTTCCGGCCATTGGGCGCAGCAGGCAAAATTGAAAAATCTCAACATCGCCGGCATGCTCAATAACGACATCATCGGCAGTTCGCGCGCGGAAGACGGCACGGTTGATGGCGGTCAGGTGCGCCTGTTTGCCGAGGGCATCCCGGCCGTGAAAGAGATGAGCGACGGCGTGCGCGCCCTGGTGGCGACGGGCGGCGAAAACGATTCGATTTCGCGCCAGCTGGCGCGCCATGTGAAACAGGTGGGCGAGCGCTATGTGCCCGGCTTTACGGTCAACGTCATCCAGCGCGCCGACCGCTACCTGCGCGGCGGCGACCATATGCCCTTCCTCGCGCAAGGGTACGCGGCGCTGCGTTTCACGGAACCGCACGAGGATTTTGCCCATCAGCATCAGGATGTGCGCGTGGAGAACGGCGTGCAGTACGGCGACTTGCCGCAATTCGTCGACTATGACTACGTGGCGAAAGTGGCGCGCGTGAATGCGGCGGCGCTCGCGTCACTGGCCCTGGCGCCGGCCGCGCCCGCCGGCGTGCAGGTGCGCACGGCCCAGCTGGAAAATGCCACCTCGCTGGTCTGGCAGCCGAATACGGAACCGGACCTGGCCGGCTACCGCATCGTCTGGCGCGCCACGACGGCCGACCAGTGGCAGGGCGCGCAGGACGTGGGCAATGTCACCGAGGCCAGGGTGAAGCTGTCGAAAGACAACTATTTCTTTGGCGTCCAGGCCATCGACCGCGACGGCAATGTCAGCGTGGCCACGTACCCCATGCCCTTGCGTTAGGAACCGTTGACGGGCTGGCGCGCAAGAAAGCCGTGAATCTGGGAAACGACGGCCGCGCCTTCACCAACGGCGGCGGCCACGCGCTTGGTGGAGCCGGCCCGCACGTCGCCGATGGCAAAAACGCCCGGCACGCTCGTTTCCAGCGCGGCCCGGTCCGGCAAGTCAGGTGGATACACAGGGTGGCCATGGGCGCGGCATTCTGCGCGCGTGACGTCGAAGCCCGTGCGGATAAAGCCCTGTTCGTCGACGGCCACGGCGCAGTCGTGCAGCCAGTCCGTGTTCGGATCGGCGCCAACAAACAGGAAGACGCGGCGCACGGCGCAATCGCACTCCTTGCCCGTCTGGTTGTTGCGCCAGCGCACCTCTGTCAAGCCATCGTCGTCGCCTTCGAGGGCGATGATTTCCGTGTGCGTATGCAAGATGATGTTGGGCGTGGCGGCGATGCGCTCGATCAGGTAGCTCGACATGCTGGCCGCCAGACCTTCGCCGCGGATCACCATGTGGACCTTGGCGGCGTGGCCGGACAGGAACACGGCCGCCTGGCCGGCCGAGTTGCCGCCGCCGACGAGGATGATTTCTTCCTGCCGGCACAGCTTGGCTTCGATGGGCGAGGCCCAGTAATATATGCCCCGTCCCTCATACGTTTTCAGGTTGGCCAGCGAGGGGCGGCGATAGCGCGCGCCGCACGACAGCACCACGGTGCGAGCGCGCACCTGCGTGCCGTCGCACAGATTGACGCGCAGGGGCCAGGTGTCGCACAGCAAGTTGGCGGCGCTGGCCGGCGTGGCGATCTCGACGCCGAACTTTTGCGCCTGCACGTAGGCGCGTCCCGCCAGCGCGCGGCCGGAGATGCCGGTGGGAAAACCCAGGTAATTTTCGATGCGCGCGCTGGCGCCCGCCTGGCCGCCGTACGCGCGCTGCTCGAGCGCCAACACGGTCAAGCCTTCGGATGCCGCATACACGGCCGTGGCCAGGCCGGCGGGTCCGGCGCCCACCACCAGCACGTCGAAAATCTTGTCGCCGGACAAATCGGGCAGCATGCCCAGGCAGCGTCCCAGTTCCGCATTGCCGGGATTTTTCATGATCTTGCCGTCAGGGCAGATGACCAGCGGCCATTCCTGCGGCGTGGGCTGGTAGCGCTCGGCCAGCGCGGCGGCGGCCGCATCCGTGGCTGGATCGAGCACCGTGTGCGGGTGGCCATTGCTCGACAGAAAACTTTGCAGGTGAAACAGATTGCCATTGCCGCGCGGTCCCACCAGCACGGGGCCGCCTGAATTCGATTCGATCAGCGCCACGCGGCGCAGGATCAGGGCGCGCACGATGCGTTCGCCCATTTCCGCTTCCGCGACGATCAGTGCGCGCAGGGATTCCGAACTGATGTCGAGCAATTCCACGTCACCGACGGCGCTGCCGTTGACGAGGGTGGGGCGGCCCGACAATTGCGCCACCTCGGCAATGAAGTGACCGATGCCCACTTCGCGCAGCACGGACGCCTGTCCCAGCACTTCATGGCGCTTGATGCTGACCCGTCCGGACAGTATGACCAGCATGCCGAAGCTGCTGCTGCCTGCCTCGAACAGCGTCTCGCCATCGGCAAAGTGATGACGCGTGCCATAGCGCTGCAAGCGCTGCAGTTCGAGCCCGTTGAAGACGGGCGAAATCTGGTGGCTGCGGCCGTGCAAGTCGAGCGTGGGGAACTGGACGGGATCGTCCTGCGTCGTTTCGGGAATGAATTCGGGTGTGCTGCTGGCCATGGCGAGTCCGTTCGGAGACTGAATAAGCAAATAACAAAAATAACTAATAGTGACGAGTCTAGCGCATGCGGCGCGCGCCTGCCGCAATATCCCTTGTGCACGCCCGGAAATGGCAGCGCGGCAGGCGCCATGCGGCCGGTGGCGGCGCAGCCGGACGCGCAAACGGGCCCCTATGCGGCCACCGATCAGCGATACGCGGGCCAGCATCTCATATTAGAATGGGTCTTTGTTGACTCCACTCAAACAGACACGATGGCTTACAAGACACTTGAAGATACGATAGGCAATACCCCGCTGGTGCAGCTGACGCGCTTGCCGGGCGCCGATGCGCTTGCGCGCAACAACGTCATCCTGGGCAAGCTGGAGGGCAATAATCCGGCGGGTTCCGTGAAGGACCGCGCGGCCATGTCCATGCTCAAGCGCGCTGAAGAGCGCGGCGTCATCAAGCCTGGCGATACCCTGATCGAGGCGACCAGCGGCAATACGGGCATCGCGCTGGCCATGGCCGCTGCCTTGCGCGGCTACAAGATGCTGCTCTTGATGCCCGACAACCTGAGCGTGGAGCGCCGCCAGAGCATGGCCGCCTACGGTGCCGATATCTTATTGACGCCGAGGACGGGCGGCATGGAATATGCGCGCGACCTGGCCGAACAGATGCAGAAGGATGGCCGCGGCGTGATCCTTGACCAGTTCGCCAACGAAGACAATTCGCGCGCCCACTATGAAAGCACGGGCCCGGAAATCTGGCGCGACACGGAAGGCCGGGTCACGCATTTCGTCAGCGCCATGGGCACGACGGGCACCATCATGGGTGTGTCGCGCTACTTGAAGGAACAGAATCCCGCGATCCAGATCATCGGCGCCCAGCCCGAGGAAGGTTCGCAGATTCCCGGCATCCGCAAGTGGCCGGAAGCGTACTTGCCGAAAATCTACGACAAGTCGCGCGTGGACCAGGTGGAATACGTGAGCCAGGGCGTGGCCGAGCGCATGGCGCGCAGCCTGGCGGCGGAAGAGGGTTTGTTCTGCGGCATCTCGGCAGCCGGCGCGTGCGAAATTGCGCTGCGCATTTCACAGACGGTGGAAAATGCGACCATCGTGTTTGTCGTGTGCGACCGCGGCGACCGCTATCTCTCGACCGGCGTGTTTCCTGCTTGATGCAGGACGCCCAACCAAACCTACTGCGCGGTGCGCTTTGCGGCCTGCGATGCTCACCGTACTAAAGTACGGTTGCGCTTCTTAGCCACAAATCACTGCCGCTCGCTACGGTTTTGTCGGGCGTCAATACAGCTTGGGAAATAAGGTAAGACGGGAAAATAATGTCGGCCAGAACGGCCTGAGAACTGCTGGAAATACCCCCTCCCCATGGCGGGGAGGGAAAACCTGCAAAACTGGCAGGATCAGCCTTGTGGCGTTTCGCCTTCTTTTGGCTTGAATTGCTTGTCGCTGATACGGAATTTGTTACGACGGTCACCCATCAGGTAACGCAGGTCGCGGATGCTCAGGTCGCTGACTTCGTGCATGCGGATCAGCAGCGATGCGCCGACCGGCAGGCGGTGGTGGCGGATTTTGCTGATGACCGGTGGCGCCACTTCCAGCGCGCGGGACAAGGCTGCGTCGTTTTTCAGGCGCAGGTTTTCGATCAGGGTATCGAGCAGTCTGTTTGGGTTGTACTGAAGCAGATCGTCGGAGTCCGAATCGCTGTTCATATCAATGCCGACTTGGTTTGTCATGATGTTATTGTTCCTTCTGTAGTTGCACTGCAAAGTAAAAAACACTCGGAGCTCGCTCTTGCTGCGTTCATGTTCATTCTTTACTAAAAGGAACGAATTCACACACGGTACGATCCGGGATACAGTTTTTCATGATATATACACAATTGTACAACAGGATTCAGTTTCAGGCTGGAAAGCCCGGTAATCTTGCGTGGTACAGAATGAGTGTTGTCTAGCTGCAACACCTATTTATTCTTTATTATGCTCTATGATAGAACAAAAATTGTACTTTGACAAAAGTTAAGTATAAAACCATTACTGCATTCCGTGCCGCACAAAGGCTGGCGAGCGAGGCTGGCACATGTTATCGGCCCTACCATAGACCTGTTTGCTGGTCGATTCAATATCCCTTACGCTTTCTTACAAGTAATATTATAACTTTACACTGACTTTCGGTTAGCGTGCGCGCACTTGACTGATGGCTTTGCCCAAATCAATCACGGACATGGCATAAAAATAACTTCTGTTGTACTGAGTTATAGCAAAGAAGTTATTGGTTGCCAAGTGATACTCAGTTGCTTCGGAACCATTTTGCAAGTCGATCAGGCCGAACAACATGTTCTGAGGCGTGGACGGGGCGGCTGTCACGCCGGCTTCCTGTAATTCTCCCAGCCGGTACTTGGCTTGCAAGCCCTGGCCGATGAATTTTTCCCACGCGCGGCTGGCCGAGACGGTGACGGGATAGGTGCTGACGGCCGGGTCATCGCGGCGCCAGCCGTGCTCGACGAGGAAGTGCGCGACGCTGCCGATGGCGTCGGATGTGGAATTGCGCAGGTCGATGTGGCTATCGCCATCGAAATCCACCGCATATTTCATGATGCTGCTCGGCATGAACTGTGGCAGGCCGATGGCGCCCGCATACGAGCCGAGCAGGGTCAAGGGATCGATGCCATCCTTGCGCGCGTACAGCAGCGCATTTTCCAGCTCCCCCTTGAAAAATTCCATGCGCGCGGCCCGGGTCGGGCTTTCCGGATAGGAAAACGCCAGGGTCGTCAGCGCGTCGAGCACGCGGAAGCGGCCCGTGTTGCGTCCATATACAGTTTCCACGCCGATGATGCCGACGATGATCTCGGCCGGCACGCCATATTCGCGTTCGGCGCGTGCCAGCGCTTCCGCGTTCTCTTCCCAGAATTTCACGCCCGCATTGATGCGCACCGGCTCGATGAAGCGGGCGCTGTACGCTTGCCAGTTCTTCGGCTTGCCGGGCGGCGCGGGCTTCATCAGTTGCACGGTCGACTCGACATAGCGGACCTTGCCGATCAGGGTGTTGAGTTCGGCGCGGTCAAAGCCGTGTTTGGCGGACATGTCGTCGAGGAAGGCGCGGACTTCTTTCCAGTTGGCATAGTCGACAAATTCGCCTTCGAAGTCGAATTTCGCCGGTGCCTTTTTTGCTGCTGCCTTGGCGAGCGGCGCCTTGGCCGCGCGCACGGCGCGGGCGCGGTCGGCAGCGGAAATATTGCTGTTTTCGCCGGCGTGCGCGGTGGCCAGGCACAGGGGGAGGGAGAGGAGCAGGGACAGGGCGGGGTATTTGATCGGTAACAAGGAGCGTCTCATCGGCATTGGGTTAACAGGCGGCGCAAGGTGCGCCGCGCGCGGAGTTGTTCGTCTGGGCTGGCATTACCATACTTCATCGCGGCATAGATTGCCAGAAACTGTGCGATGGCGGCATGCATCTCGGGCGTAGTCTTGCCCGCGGCCAACCGCGCAGCATAACCGTGCGGGCCTTCATGCGGCGCACGGCTGTAGCCGCGCCGCGCCTGCTGTCGGCAAAATTGCGCGTACAGGACATCGAGCGGATCGCCTTGCCGCGACTGCCGCCACCAGACCAGTGTACCTGCCACGGCGGACAGCAGGGCCAGCACGGCGCACGCGAGTGCCAGCTTTTTCGCCGGCAGGTTTTTCAAGCCATCGAGTATGGCGCGCTGGCGCTGCGGCGTGGTGTCGAGCACCCAGCTGCTCCAGGCGTGCTCGGCCTGCTGCCATTGCTGGCGCCACGCGGCAACCGCCCCTTGCGCGCCGCCATCGAGGCCGGCCAGGGCGCGCCACGCCGTCAGCGGCGACGGGGCCGGCGGCAAGGCGGCATCGAGATTGCGCTCTGTGCGCAGGGGCGCGACGGCGCTGGTGGGATCGATGCGCACCCAGCCCCGGCCCGCCAGCCACACTTCGCTCCAGGCATGGGCGTCGGACTGGCGCACGGCCAGGCTGTTGTCCGTACCGTTGCGCAAGCCGCCTTGGTAACCGGTGACGACGCGCGCGGGGATGCCCATGGCGCGCATCAGCACGACAAAGCTGCCCGCGTAATGTTCGCAAAAGCCCGCCTGCGTGCCAAACAGGAAGTCGTCGACGCCCTGCTTGCCCAGCAGCGGCGGCTGCAGGGTGTAGCGGAACGGTGCGCGGCGGAAGTGCTCAAGCACGGCGGCAATGGCGTTGGCCGGCGCCAGCGCCTGCGCGCCATGGCCGCGCAGGGCACGGGCCCAGGCCACGCTGCGCGGGTTGCTGCCAGCGGGCAAGGCCAGCCATGGCTGCTGCTGTTCTGGCGACAGGTTTGCCTGCAGCCGGTAGCGGAGCTGGGAACTGACGCGGTAACGCACGGTCGAAGTAATAGGCTGTATGGTCAGCACTTCCAGCGCGGACGACACGACGTACGGGTTGCCGGGCAGGCGTTCGATGCTGCGCGGCACATCGAGCGCGAAGATGCGCCGCTGGCCGCTCGCTTGCAAGCTGACTTCATAGCGGCTGGGCTGGCCTTCCAGCGCGATGTCTATCCGACTGTCGCTGGCAGGCGCGCGCCCCTTCGCGCCCCGCCGCGTCCAGGTGGCGCCGTCGAAGTCGCCCAGCACGACGCCGCGCCAATACAGCTGGTCTTGCGGCGGGAGCTGTGTGGAAAATCGCGCCGTGAAGACGGGTTCGCTTGACAGGGCCAGCGAGGCGATGGCGCCCGGCTGCATGCTGTCGGACAAGCCCGTGCGCGCTTGCGCGCCTTCCGGTGCCGTACCCCACAAGGGGCCGTCCACGCGCGGCAGGGCAAGAAACATCAGGGCCGACAGGGGGATGGCCAGCGCCAGCATGCGTCCCAGCAAGCCCAGCCTTTGCGTCAGGCGCGGCTGCACGGCGCCGTACTGGGCCGACAGCAGGGCGGCCAGCAGGACGACGACGGTGGCCAGCATCCAGGCGGCGCTGAGGATGTCTTGCGCATGGAAGAAGTTCGCCAGCAGGAGGAAAAAACTGAGGAAAACAAACACGAAGATGTCGCGCCGGCCATGCATTTCCAGCGACTTCAAGGCCAGCAGCAGGGCCAGCATGGCCACGCCGGGATCGCGTCCCAGCACGGTGCCATAGCTGGCGTAGACGCCGGCGATGCCCAGCAAGGCCAGCGGCGCTAGCACGGTCAGCTGCGGCTGGCGGCTGCCCCGCATGGTGATGACGGCGCGCCACAGCAGGAGCGCGGCAGCGGCGGCCGACAGCCACGGGGGCAGGTGCAGCACATGCGGCGCGAGCACCATAGCTGCGGCCAGCAACAGCAGCACAATGTCGGCCTTGTCACGCGGCAAGTTGCTCAGCCAGGTCTTCATGGCGTTGCCTGCGCTGGCGGAAAATCGTGCCGCAAATCGTGCGGCGAACCGTCTGGCGAACCGTGCAGGGCCAGTGCGCGCAGACAGGCGTCGCGGTGGTGGGCGCCCAAGGCTGGCGCCACAGTCAGCGCGCCCAGGCGCAAGCCATATGGGAGGCCCGTGCGTTCCGCCTGCAGCACCCAGGCGGCCAGGCGCGACAAACGCGCTTCCGGCGCCAGCGCGTGCAGGGCGGCATGCTCAAGCACGATGCTGCCATGGGCTGCGCCTGTTGGCGTGTCGGCGGCAGGCTGGAACTGCTTGCTGAATACATGCTCGCCGTCATGGCGGGCGATCTGGCGCCAGGCCAGGCGGTGCAAGGGATCGCCGGGCTGGTAGGCGCGCACGCCCGCCAGTTCCAGCGCGCCATCGGGCAAGTCTGGCGAATCTGGCGAGCCTGGCCTCTGTGCTTGCCGTACCGTACCGACAGGCAAGGGTAGCGGCGGCGCATTGTGTTCGGGCTGCGGATACACGAGCACGCGCGCTTCGGGCTGCCAGTGGCACCAGGCAAGGAACAGACCGAGCGGAAAACTGCCGGACAGGCGCACGGCCGGGGCAATCAGCCATCCCCGCTGCGGCGCGGCCACGACGATGTTGACGGCCGTTTCACCGTGGGCGGCGATGTCAGCCAGGCTGGGCGCTGCCGCCGAACCGCTTATGGCCACGTGGATCGCATGGCGCGGGCGCGCGCTGCGGTTGATCAGGCGCAAGGTGAACGTGGCGTGACTGCCCGCGAACACGGGCTTGCCCGGCGTGGCGGCCAGCGCCAGGCCCGCCAGATTGCGGCTGGCAAACAGCATGTCGGCAATGGTGCAGGCGGCCGCGAAATACGTGAGCGCATAGCCCAGGCCCAGGCGGTAATTGACGGCGGCGATCCACAGCGCCAGCAGCAGCGCGGCAAACGCCAGGCCCGCGCCCGAGGGACGGATGTGCACGCGCTGCGCGCCCAGCCAGGGGCGCGGCGGCAGCCATTGGATAGTACGCCAGCGCATGCCGGTCAGACGGGAATACTCAACAGCATGTGCTGCAGCAGGCTGCGGCTATCGGCGGACCCTTGCGCCGCATGCAGACGGTGGGCGCAGACGGGCAACAGCACGGCTTGCACATCGTCGGGCGTGACGTGGTCGCGTCCAGCCAACGCGGCCCAGGCGCGCGCCGCCTGCAGCAGGGCCAGCGCGGCGCGCGGGCTCAGGCCATCGGCAAACACGCCCGGCGCGCGCGTGGCATGCACGAGGGCCAGCACATAGTCGACGACGGCGACTGACGCGTGGATGGCGCGCAGGCCCGCTTGCGCCTGCAGCAATTCTTCCGCGTTCATTACTGCCGGCAAAGTTTGCAGCATGGCGCGGCGGTCGGCGCCCAGCAGCAGCGCCCGTTCCGCGGCCGCATCGGGATAGCCCAGGGTCACGCACATGAGAAAACGGTCGAGCTGCGATTCTGGCAAGGGGAAGGTGCCCAGCTGGTGCGCGCAGTTCTGCGTGGCGATGACGAAAAACGGTTGCGGCAGCGCGTGCGTGACGCCGTCGAGCGTCACTTGCCGCTCTTCCATCGCTTCGAGCAAGCCCGATTGCGTCTTCGGCGTGGTGCGGTTGATCTCGTCTGCCAGCAGCACTTGCGTGAACAGGGGGCCAGGATGAAACACGAAGCTGCCACTGCCCCGGTCATACACGCTCATGCCGGCCACGTCGGCGGGCAGCAGGTCGCTCGTGAATTGCTGGCGTTTCCATTGCAGTCCCAGCGAGATGGCCAGCGCGTGGGCCAAAGTCGTCTTGCCTACGCCGGGCACATCTTCGATCAGCAGGTGGCCGCCGGCCAGCACGCAGGCGAGGGTCTGGCGGATCTGCAGGTGTTTGCCGACGAGAACTTCGCCGATCTGCTGTGCGGCCTGGTGTATTTTCGAAAACATGCTATTTCTATCACAGTAAGACGGATTATTTAATTTACAATCGCTTTGGCCAGGTCAAGCCGTGCCGCCCGCCCGTGCCGTGCACGTGGTAGATTAGTGCAGTAGCGGCACAGACCGGCCAGTGATTTTATGCGAGAACGCGCAGGGCGAACAGGAATGCCATGCAGTGTTCCCGGAGAATGGACAGAGACAGAGGTAACCAGTACAGCGCATGAGCACAGCCATTTATACCCATCCCGATTGCCAGCGCCATGAAATGGGCGACTGGCACCCAGAATCGCCGGCCCGCTTGCAGGCCATCAATGACCAATTGATACTCGCGCACATCAGCGACCTGGTCGAGCACCGCGACGGCGTGCGTGCGCAATTGTCCGATATCGAGCGCAACCACAGCGCCACGGCCATCGGCCTCGTGCGCGACAATGTGCCGCAGGAGGGCGACTATTATCCGCTCGACGGCGACACCCTGCTCAACGCGCACAGCTACGAGGCGGCGCTGGCCGCCGCCGGCTCGGCCGTGGCAGCCACGGACGCCGTCATCGATGGCGAGATCAGCAACGCCTTTTGCGCGATCCGCCCGCCCGGCCACCATGCGCGGCCCAGCGAACCGATGGGTTTTTGCCTGTTCAATAATGTCGCCATCGCCGCCAAGCATGCGCTCGACGTGCGGGGGCTCGAACGGGTCGCCATCGTCGACTTCGACGTGCACCATGGCAATGGCACGGCCGAGTCCGTGGCAAATGATCCGCGCATCCTGATGGTGAGCTTTTTCCAGCACCCGTTTTATCCGTACAGCGACGTGGAATCGTATACGGACACGCGCGTCAACGTGCCTGTGCCGGCCCGCTCGAAGGGCGACGCCGTGCGCCAGCTGGTGCTCGACCACTGGCTGCCGGCGCTGCACCGCCAGCAGCCGCAGATGATTTTCATCTCCGCCGGTTTCGATGCCCACCGCGAAGACGATGTGGGCGGCATGGGCCTGGTGGAGGCCGACTATACGTGGATGACGCAGCAGATGATGGTCGTGGCCAGCCAGTATGGCAAAGGCCGTATCGTCAGTTGTCTCGAAGGGGGCTACAACCTGTCGTCCTTGGGCCGCAGCGTGGCGGCGCACGTGAAGGCGCTGGCGGAACTGTAAGGGCCCCGCGCGCTACAGCAAGGTGGGGCGGCTGCCGGAATGCGTGTGGCGGTGCGTCTGGTAGTCGAGCGCGTCGCCGGCCATGAAGCGGTGCCAGGCTTGCGTGTAGACGAGCGATGATTTATCCGCATCAAAACTGTCGAGTTGCAACATGTCGCGGTGGTGCTTGATTTCATTAACCAGTTGGTCATACAGCATTTGCAAGCCATAGCTGTCGGCGCTCTGGCGTTTCAGGCGCTCTTCCAGCTGCGCCACTTGCTGCTGCAACTGCCGGCATTCCTTCTTCCAGTCATTGCGCGGCACGCGCTCGGGCGCCTTGCCAGTGTGTTCCATCATCATATCGAGCTATTCCCCATCGCCTATCTCCCTGCATCTGGCGGGAGCCAGCGTGGAAAATTATTGCTTTTCATTTAAGAGGCGATATTAGAGCACACTTTTTTATTACTCTCAGTAAATAAAAGAATCCTTGTGGAAATACTTGATATGGTTTCCAGCGCGCGTATCACTGGCGCAGTGCCCCTGCGGGCGCGGCTTGCGCCATGTTGCCGTCATCGGCATACGTGAGGGTCAGCAGGGTGTTGTCGTCCCAGCTCTGGTCGTGCAGCGGCGGCACGTAGCGCTGGCGGTCTTCCGTGATGCGGACGTCCAGTGTACGCTCGCCCGAGCGCGCCTGCACGGCAAGCAGCTTGCGGAACACGGGATACGGCACGTGGATCAGCGACGAGTGGCACGGGCCGCCGGCCATGCGGAACAGGTTGCGCCGGACGAAGGACAGCTGGTCCTGCTCGACGGCCCAGCGTATTTCGCATTCCAGGCGCAAGTCGCCCAGGCGGCGCACGTTCGCGGGCAGACCCGGCGTATGGATGTCGGCGCGCCAGCGCAGGGTGTCGCGCTTCTTGTTACTGATCAGGTCGGCATTCGCGTCGTAGGCGGTCTTGTCGCGCGTCAAGGTGAAGCCGCCGTCCGCCGCCAGCGGTACGGGGATCGACAGATTGTCGGCCGACAGGTGCAGGGTCACGCCATCGAGTCTGGCCTTCGGCGTGGCGGGGATCAGCATGAAGCGCAGCGGCGCGCCCGGCGCCAGGCGCTGGTGGTCGGCATACGCGTCAAGTCCCTTGAGCATGGTGCGGTAGGGGCGCAGGTCGGGATCGCGTGTGCCTTGCACATCGACAATCTGCTGCATTTCCTGCTGCACTGCATCGCCCGGCGCCGCCGCTTGTTCCTGGGCCATGGCGGGCAAGAGGCAGGCGCAAAGGGGGGCGAGGAGGAAAAAACGGGGAAGATGCATGGAATGCGTGCCAGGTAGAACTTGCAATGGGGAAACCGGCCAGGCTGGACGGACTGCGGATCTTATCATTCGAGTAACTGCCAAATTATCACCAATTGTCTCGTTCGCGTCGCACGGCTGGCGTTGGCGGTGGAAAATGGGACGTCGTGGCGGCAACCACGTAAAATAGCGGATTGACTGAACGATTTTGAAAGCAAGAGCATGGCGATACAATGGTACCCAGGACACATGAACGCGGCCCGCAAGAAAGCGGCCGAAACCATGGAAAACACCGATCTGGTGATTGAAGTGGTGGACGCGCGCCTGCCGGCAGCCAGCTGCAATCCCATGGTGGACGAGCTGCGCCTGTTCCGCCAGCGCCCTTGCCTGAAAATCCTCAACAAGACCGACCTGGCCGACCCTGCCGCGACAGCCGCCTGGGTCGCGTATTTCAATGCCCAGGAAGGCGTGACCGCGTATGCGATGACGACCAAGAAGCCGGGCGACGTGGCGCGCATTCCGGACCTGGCCAAGTCGCTGGCGCCGCACCGCGGTGTGCCGACGAAGCCGCTGCGCATCATGATCATGGGCATCCCCAACGTGGGCAAGTCGACCCTGATGAACGCGCTGCTGAAAAAGCGCGTGGCCAAGGTGGGCGATGAGCCGGCCGTGACGAAGATGCAGCAAAAGCTGTATCTGGACAAGAATACCATCCTCGTCGACACGCCCGGCATGCTGTGGCCGAAGATCGCCATCCCCAGCGATGGCCTGATGCTGGCCGCCAGCCACGCCATCGGCTCGAACGCGCTGATCGAAGAGGAAGTGGCCGTCTTCCTGGCCGAGGAGTTGCTCAAGCGCTACCCTGACTTGCTGGCAACCCGCTACGGCACCAAGGTCGGTGAAGTCGATGCCATCGGCGTGGTCGAAGGCATCGCCGCCAAGCGCGGCTTCCGCATCAAGGGCGGCGACTACGATTTCGAGAAAGCGTCGCACACCTTGCTGCTCGATTACCGCAGCGGCATCCTGGGACGCATCTCGCTGGAAACGCCGGACACGCGCGCCGCCCTGATGGCCCAGCACGCGGCCGAGATGGCGGAAAAAGCGGCCAAGGCGGCCGAGATCGCTGCCGAGAAGGCGAAGAATGCGGCGCGCGGCAAGCGCGGTACGTAATGAACTAAAAGACGCTTGTTAGCGGCTTTTTTAAATTCTGGGCTCAGACCCCCGGTGACGTTGGCGCTGAACCAGCCGTTAGCGGTGTCGAGGGACTCGGCGTCCCCGTCTGACCCCGGCTCGTTGCTAATTTCCGCCAGTCGCTCCAAACCTAAAACTGGTCACCGCCAGCGCCCCAAAAAAATCCTCCTCGTGATACGCCACGTGCGCCGCTTCCTGCTCGGCGGCGCCGAGCGCCACCATCAGCGGCAGCAGATGGTCTTCCTGCGGATGGGCCTGGCGTGCGCCCGGTGCCTGGTCCCAGGCCAGCAGCTGATCCAATCTCTGTTCCGGCGGCAAGGCCATCGTCTGGCGCAGCCAGGCGTCGAACTGGTGCGAGGCGACGGCGCCCGTCTGGCCGAACTGGCGCAGGTTATGGTAAGACAGGCCGCTGCCCAGTATCAGCACGTCCTGGCGGCGCAGGCTGGCCAGCGCCCGGCCCACCTCGATGTGGGTGAGTGGGTCGTAGCCGTGTTTCAGCGACAGCTGCACCAGCGGCACGTCCGCCTGCGGGTAGATGGGAAACAGGGCGCTGAAGGTGCCATGGTCGAAACCGCGCTCGTGGTCCAGGCGCGCCGGATGGCCCGCTGCGTCCAGCAACTGTTTCACCTGCGCCGCCAGTTCCGGCGCGCCCGGTGCCGGGTACTGGATTTGATAGGTGTGCGGCGGAAAGCCCGAATAGTCGTAGATCATGCCCGGCCGGGGGCTGGCCGAGACGAGAAATTGCGGTCCTTCCCAGTGTGCCGTGACGACCAGCACGGCTTTCGGATGCGCGCCGATCTGGCGCGGGATATCCTGCAGCGACGCTTCGAGCACGTCGTAGCGGCCGCCGAACTGGTCTTTCATGAACGGCCAGGGGCCGCCGCCGTGCGACAGGAAATAAGTGGGGAAGGTGTGCTCTTGCATGGCGGCTCCGTAGTGGAATGGCTGATGCTATCGATGATAGTCATGCCCAGCCAGTTGATCAAGATCGCCATTATTGATATATCATTTCCATTTTGTTGATGATCGGGCAGTCATGGATACCTTGCGCAGCATGCGCGTGTTTCGCGCCGTGGTGGAGCTGGACAGTTTCGTGCGCGCCAGCGAGCGCCTCGATCTGTCGCCGGCCATGGTCAGCAAGCACGTGATGCACCTCGAGCGCCACCTGGGCGCGCGCCTGCTGAACCGCAGCAGCCGCCACCTGAGCCTGACGGAAATCGGCAAGGTGTATTTTGAACAGTGCCGCGACATGCTCGACAACCTCGACGAGGTGGAAGCGACGGTCGGCCGCACGACCGTGGTGCCGCGTGGCATGCTGCGCCTGAGCGCGCCCGTCTGGTTCGCCAACGCCATCTTTACGCGCACCCTCGTGGCCTACCGCGAGCGCTTTCCGGAAGTGACGTTCGACATCGACTTGAGCGGAAGAGTCGTCAATCTGGTGGAAGAGGGCTTCGACCTGGCCCTGCGCGTGAGCCAGGCGCCATCGCCAGCCCTGATCGCCCGGCCCATCGGCAGCATCGCCTTTCACCTGGTGGCCGCGCCCGCCTACCTGGCGCGCGCGGGCCAGCCGCAGCTGCCGCAAGACCTGGCACAGCACGCCATGATCAGCTATTCGCTGCTATCGAACGGCAACGAATTGACGTTCGATGGCCCGCAGGGACGCGAGACGGTGAAATTCTCGCCCGTCCTGCAATGCAATAACGAAAGCCTGCTGCACGCGGCCGCGCTTGACGGCATGGGCATCGCCCTGCTGCCATCGTGGCAGACGGATACGGACCTGGCGGCGGGGCGGCTGGTGCGCCTGTTCGACGCTTATCAGCTGGCGGGCGGCAGCGTATATGCCGTCTACACGAGCCGCCGCTACCTGTCCTCGAAAGTGCGCACCTTCATCGACTTCCTCGCCGATGAAGGGCGCCTGGGGGCTTGATTACGCAAGCGAGCGCTTGACGCCGATCAGCGCGAACAGGCGCGCGCTGCGCATCCACGCCAGCACCAGCACCGCCAGCTGCGTTGCCAGCAAGCCGGCCACGATGGCCAGCGGGCCCGGGCCGGCCAGGTTCAGGCGCGCCACGCCCAGCAGCGCATACAGGGCCAGTCCCAGCACGGTGATGGCGAGGTAGATGGCCAGGCAGGCCAGCGGACGCCGGCGCAGCATGCCGAGGCCCCGCCACCACGCCTTGACGGCCGACGTGCGGCGCCGGTCGATGGCCAGTGCCGCGCGGCCCGCATCGAGCGTGGCGCAGGCCAGCAGGAACAGCACGCCCGCGAACAGCAAGGCCAGGTGACGGGCCAGGTCGGCGTCCGCTTCCAGGATGGCTGTCGCCGCGTGTTTGTCGGCCAGTTTCAGCGCACCGGCGCCGATTATCAGCGCCAGGCCCAGCGGCACGATGCTCCACAACAGCATGCGCAGCATGCGGCCGTATGCGCTGAAGGCGCCCGTCAGCAGCGCGCCGAAGCCCAGTGGCGCCGGCGCGCGCGCGGCCGTCACCACCAGGCCGCTCAGCAGCGGCGACAGCAGCAGGGTCAAGACGACGCCGGCGATGGCGGCCTGGCTGATGGCGGCGCCATTGCGGCTGGCATTGGCTGCCAGGTCGGCGAGGGTCATCAGGTCGAGCTGCTGCGCCAGGGCCGCCGCATGCACGGCCTGATCGAGGCTGGCGCTCAAGGTGCGCCAGAGGGGGATGACGGCAACGATGGTGGGGATCAGCAGCAGGCCGGCCCACAGCAGCAGCAAGCGCCATTGCAGGGCGGCGCGGCTGGCGCGCGTGGTCAGTGCCAGGCCGCTGGCCCGTGTCGTGGAAGTGGCGCTCATACGGTGGCAATCAGGGAAAAGAGGTATTGGAAGGCGGCGGCGAGGTCGAAGCTCCAGCGCCGCGCGGCGGACTTGTCGGCTTTCAGGGTGCGGCTGTCATCGAGCTTGTTGACGTCGAGGTAGTGCACGCGGTCGGGGTCCAGTTCGGCCGAGACGGCCTTCACGGGCTTGCTCCAGGTGTAGCGCTGCCACAGCTGGTCGTTGTCCCACACCACGCGTTCGGAGGTGCCGTCGGCGAACTTCACCAGCAGCACTTGCGGCACGGGCGCGCCGCGGCGGCGCAGCACCACGCTGGTCAGATACGGATACGGACCCGTGCCGGGCTTGGCGTCCGGGTGCGCCTTGTCCCACGCTTCGCGCACCTTGTCCTCTTCTTGTTCCAGCGCCTCGGACGTGCGTTCCACGCGCTTGCCGTTCACCAGCGCCAGGCCGGCCAGCGGCGTCTGCTCGTCGCTGGTGAAGCTGCCGATGCGGTCGTCGATATTCGCGCTGGCATACACTTGCTGCGCGAAGACCTGTTCCACGATGCGCCGCTGGCCCGTCGCTTCGGCCAGTGCTTCGCGCAAGTCGGCCACGCTCGGGTGGCGGAATTTCCACTGTTCATAGTAGGCCTTGAAACCCCGTTCCATGGCCTCGCTGCCGATGCGCGCTTCCAGGTCGCGCAGGGTGGTGGCCGTGCGGCTGTACACGGGTCCCACGCCCTGCAGGCGGTCCCACGCGTTCTGGCCCAACGGGTCGGCCGCATCCTGGCGCGGTGCGGCCGTGCGCTCGAATTCGAAGACCTTGAAGGCGGGAGCGAAGCCGAGGCGCTTGAGCAGGGGCGTGGTGGCGTGGATATCCTGGCCGCGCGCGCGCAGCATGCGCTGGTCCCAGTACTCGTTCAAGCCTTCGTCGAGGATAGGTTCCTCGAACTCGTTCGAAGCCAGGATGCCGTAGAAATAGCCATGGCCGAATTCATGGATGGTGACGAAATCGAGGCCGAATTCGGCCGCCGTCTTCGGCTGCAGGCCGGCGTAGCCCGAGGCCGTGAAGAAGGTCGGGTATTCCATGCCGCCCGCTTCGGCCGCGTTAAACGGCGGAATCACCACCGTCAGGGTCTTGTACGGATACGGACCCAGGGTGCGCGAAAAATACGTGAGTGTATCCTTGGCCGCCTGCAGCGCGGGCGCCGCGTTCGACGCGTACTCGGGCGGGTACAGCACCTTGATGGCCACGGGCGGGCTGCCAGGGCCGCTCCAGCTGCCCAGCAGCGGCTGCGCGCTGCGCTTGTCGGCCGTCCAGGCGAAATCGTGCACGTCGCCCTGCACGTAGTGATGCGTCAGCATGCCGTTCTTTTCCTGCGGCGCGCCCTGCAGCTCGCCCGTGGCGCCCACCGTGTATTCCTTGGGCACGGTCAGCTTCACGTCGTAGTGGCCGAAGTCGGCGTAGAACTCCGAGTTCAGGTGGAATTCATGCGCGTTCCAGCGCGGCGCCGTGGCGCCCCGTTCGCCGGGCAGTTCCAGCACGGCGATCTTGGGGAACCACTGGCCCACCAGGTGGAAGCTGCCGAAATAGCCGGTGCGCGCGATGACGCGCGGCAGCTGGTCGAAGAAGCGGATGTCGAGCGTCGTCTCGGCGCCCGGCGCGACGGCCTGCGGCAAGTCGACGCGCACCACCGTGCGGTCGGTGGCCGGGCCGTTGTCGGGCTGGACGAAATGCCAGGGCGCCCTGGCGCCGTTCTGCGTCATGCTGCGCAGTTCGATGTAGCCCCACTCGCCGTCGCGCGTGTCGACGCCCGAGCGGAAGCCCGTGTCGAGCTTGCGCTTCTCGGTGAAGAAGGTCGAATGCTCGCCTTCGAACGCGTTCAGGTACAGGTGCAGGTAGACGCTGCTGACGGCTTGCGCGCTGCGGTTGCGCCAGCGCAGTTTCTGCTGGCCGTCTATCGTGTGCTTGACGGGATCGAGCGTCGCTTCGATCTGGTAGTCGACCACGCGGTCCGACAGGGTCGCTTGCGTACCCGTGCGCGCGCCGCCCCAGGCGTTGCTGGCGCTGGGCGTGGTGACGGCCGACGCATGCGGCGAAGCGAGGGCGATGCCGTCGGCCGATGGCGCCAGCGGCAGGGGCGCGCTGGCGGGCTTGCCCTGTTCCGGCTGGGCGAACAGGTCGGCTTGCAGGGCCAGGCCGGCCAGCAGCAGGGCGGCGATGGAAAGGGCTTTGAACTTGCCCGGGATGAGGGAAATGCGGCGGCGCGTTGTGCTACGACTTTCCATGCGTGACTCCCACAGTGACTTCTGATTGATGATCTTCAAATGCAGTCGGCTGCGCCCAGGATCGCCGGGCGTTCCTGAATATACCTGTAAAAATTACAAATAAGCAATAAATTGTGCAGGCAGCCTTGCCGGCGGTTGCGGCGCCACGCGCCGTGCGTATAATGATTCGCTTTTGCCATCCCCCCTGTTGCCGTGCGTGCGCGCCCCGGTGGCGCACCCAGCTTTCCGCCATGATGCCTGCCCCTTCCGCCCTGACCATCGCCACGCGCACCTTGCTGTTGTGCGCCCTGGCCATGCCGGCGTGCGCGCAGGAAGGCGTGGAAGGCGGCGCGGCCGGCGTCACGCATGGCGACTTGTCCGCCGAACTGGCGCAGGGCGGCCAGCACAGCGTGCGCGGCGCCCTGTCGCGCGATCAGGGCGGCATGGTGCTCGACGTGGCCATCGACGGCCTGCGCAACGGCAATTACCGCGATGGCAGCGTGTTTCACCAGCGCGGCTTCAACGGCGGCGCGGAATGGAAGCTGCGCCAGGGCCGCTTCGGTTTCAGCGCCGACCAGCTGAACCAGGACACCCGCTATCCGGCGCCCGAGGCGCCGTTCCTGGCCTTGCTGGCGGCCCGTCCGGAAGACCTGTACCGCTATGAAGTGCGGCGCGCCAGCGCCTTCGTGCAGCGCTATGTGGGCAGTTTCGAGCTGGGCGTGGAACTGTCGCAGCGGGAAAAGCGCGCCACGGCCCACTATGCGGGCGAGGACGGTAGCAGCGAATCGACATACAGCAGCCGCCGCCGGCAGCTGGCGCCCCGCCTGCGCCATTACGGCAAGGTGGGCGGCGTGGGCACGGATACGGAAGTGGGCCTGGACCTGATGCAGTGGCAGCGGCGCTCGGGCCGCGCGGGCGATGCGCAGCGCCGCCAGTATTCGCGCGCGCTGCTGCTGCGCGAGGAGCTGGCCTTCGGCGGTGCGTATGCGCCGCGCCTGCTGCTGGGGCTGCGGCATGAACAGTTCCAGCTCGACCCGGCCGACATGCCCGCCGGCGGCAGCGACTGGGAAAACCAGAATGCCTGGGACGTGCAGGGCAGCCTGCAGCTGCGCCCGCAACTGAGCGTGTATGCGAAGGCCGCGCGCAGCTACCGCATCGACGACGATGGCTATACCCGCGCCGGCTACCGCCCGCTGGCGGGACAGCTGCGGCGTGAAATGGAAGTGGGCGCCACCTTCGGCGATGCGGCGCGCAGCGCTTCCGTGCGCGTGTTCAGCGAGCGCCTGAGCAACCAGATCGTCTTCGACCAGAACCTGGGCCAGCTGGGCTTTGCGGGCAACCTCGATCCCTCGCGCCGCGACGGCGTCGCCATCGAAGCCAGCATGGCGCTGGCGCGCGACTGGCGCCTCGACGGGGAGTTGCGCCAGGTGCATGCGCGCTATGACGATTACGCCTACGACGGCCCGGACATCGCTCTCGTGCCCAAGACCCTGGCCAGCCTGCGCCTGTACTGGACGGGGCAGGGCGGTGCCAGTGCCGACGCCGGCGTGCAATGGCTGCGCGCCCTGCGCTATGGCCCCGATTTCGCCAGCAGCTGCCTGGCGCAAGTGCCAGCGTTTGCCACCGTGGACGGGCGCTATGTGCGCAAGCTGGGCGCCTGGGAGCTGGAATTGGCTGGCAGCAACCTGGCCAACCGCCGCCATTACGGCGATGCGCCGGGCTGCCGCTCCAGCATTTACCTCAATGACGCGCGCCAGTTGCGCGTGTCGGCGCGCTACCATTTTTGAGGCAGGGGCGCGGCGGGGCTTAAATGCGGCTTAAGCGGGCGCAAACGGAGCGGATAAAAGCGCTTTTTTTCCGGCCGGGCGACATCGTCCGCCGCAAAAAGTGGTAATCTCGCCCCGTTCACGACCACTTATGATGAAGGATTTATATGCGTTTTCTGCGTTTCTTGCGTCCCCTGCTTGCCGCCGTCACCCTGGTGGCGGCCACTGGCGGCGCCATGGCGGCCGATACCGGCTTTACCACGCTCACGACGCCAGTGCGCACGGACACGGGCAAGAAGGTGGAAGTGGTCGAGTACTTCATGTATTCGTGCCCTCACTGCTACGTGCTTGATCCGCTGATGCACGACTGGGTCAAGAAGCAGGGCGACAAGATCGCCTTCCGCCGCGTCCACCTGGCCGCCACCGGCCCGAAAGACCCGCAGGCGCACGCCTATGCCACGCTTGAAGCGATGGGCCAGCTGGACCAGTTCCACGACAAGATCTTCCGCGCCATCCACGTCGAGCGCAACCGCCTGAACCGCGATGACGCCATCCTCGACCTGCTGGTCAAGAACGGCATCGACAAGGCGAAATACATGGACATGTTCAACTCGTTCGGCGTGCAGACCAAGCTGAAACGCAACGAGCAGTTGATCACCGCCAGCAAGATCGAGAGCGCGCCGACCATCGTCATCGATGGCCGCTTCGTGACGTCGCCGGCGCAGCTGTCGCGCCCGGGCCAGTCCGAACCGCAAACCCAGGCGGCGACCCTGCGCGTGATGGATGAACTGGTGGCGCGCGTGCTGAAAGAGCGCGCACCGGCGCCAGCGAAGAAGTAAGCGGAGACCTCATGAAACAGCTGCCCTGGACCCTGTGCGTACTGGCCCTCGCCCTCGTTGCGTGGCTGGCGATTGCCATCGTCAACGTGGAAAACCAGCGCAATGCGCTGGCCAGCAAGGCTTGCGTGGACCCCGCGTTCAAGAACGAGGTCGATGCGAAATGCCTGGCGTCCGTGCAGTCGCGCGAACACTGGTGGCAGCACCTGACTTACGCCATGACGCATTTCCGAAATTGAATGTGTCAGTACGAAAAACCCGCCGCGTGCGGGTTTTTTTTCGTCCGCGTATGATGAAGCCACAACTATTCAGGAGGGACGATGAAGGAAGTGATCTTGATTACCGGTAGCAGCCGTGGCATCGGCGCGGCGACGGCGCTGCTGGCGGCGCGCCAGGGCTATGCCGTGTGCATCAACTATGTGCGCGACGCGCAGGCGGCCGACGCGCTGTGCGCGCGCATCGTGGCCGGCGGGGGCGAGGCCATCGCCGTGCAGGCCGACGCGAGCGATGAAGCGGACGTAGCGCGCCTGTTTGCGGAAGTCGATGCGCGCCTGGGTACGCTCACGGCGCTGGTCAACAATGTGGGCGTGCTGGAGCAGAAATGCCGGCTCGTCGACATGTCCGCGCAGCGCCTCGAACGCGTGCTGCGCACCAATGTGATCAGTTATTTCCTGTGCTGCCAGCAAGCCGTGCGGCGCATGTCGACGGCCCATGGCGGGCACGGCGGACGCATCGTGAACGTGTCGTCGGCGGCGGCCCGCCTCGGCTCTCCAGACGAATACATCGACTACGCGGCCTCGAAAGGCGCCGTCGATACCCTGACCCTGGGCCTGGCGAAGGAAGTGGCGGCCGAAGGCATCCGCGTCAACGGCGTGCGGCCCGGCATCATCTATACGGAGATTCACGCGTCAGGCGGCGAACCGGGACGGGTGGCGCGCCTGGCGCCCGGCGTGCCGATGCAGCGGGGCGGCCAGCCGGAAGAAATCGCCGACGCCATCGTGTACCTGCTGGGGCCGGGCGCCAGCTATGTGACGGGCAGCATCCTCGACGTGGCGGGCGGGCGCTGATCTTCAACTCCTGCAAGTAATTGCTTCAAGTGCAGGGCCAATTATCAAGCGCAGCAAGCGGGTCCAGAATGACGGTGTGCCATGTGCACGCCGATCAACTCATTTGGAACTACTATGTCTGCTTTTGCCCCCGCCATCCTGGCCCTGTCGTTGCTGGCCGCCGCGCCAGTCCATGCCGCCATGGATTTGCCCATGCCGGCCCACCTGTCCGGCGCGAAAGCCGATGCCACCGTGGCGCTGGCCGCGCGCCGCTATGCCGCGTTCTGGGAAAGCGGCGACCAGGCCCTGGCGCGGCTGGCGCTGGCCGACGATTTCACCGACCGTACCTTGCCCGCCGGCCGGCCGCAGGGCTTGGCCGGTCCGCTGCAGGCGTCGCAAGTATTCCATGCGGCCGTGCCGGATTTGAAGGTCGCCATCGAGCAGATGCTGGTGGCGGGCGACCGGGTTACCTTGCGCCTGCATTTCACGGGCCGCTTCACGGGCGTCTTCCCCACGCCGCAGGGCCCCTTGCAGGGGCAGGGGCAAGCCATCGATTTCCATGCATTTGATTTGTACCGCGTGAATGGGCAAGGGCGCATCAGCGACAACTGGCACCTGGAAGACAATCTGACCCTGCTGCGCCAGATGGGTGTGCTGGCGCCGTGAGGATGGCTGGCTAGCCGTGCGCCGGCAGGGCGGCGAATTGCTGCAGCAGGAATTCGACGAGCAGGGCGACGCGCGGCGGCTGGAAGCGGCTGCGCCGGTACAGCAAGTTCAGGGGGACGCTATCGGCAAAGTAATCGTCTAGCACCGTCTGCAAGCGCCCCGCGCGCAGGTCGTCGCCGATGTCGAGCAGCGATTTGTAGGCATAGCCATGGCCGGCCACGGCCCAGCGGCGGATGATTTCGCCATCGTTGCTGTGCCAGTCCCCTTGCAGGCGCAGGCCGTGGCGCTTGCCGTTTTCGCGGTAGCGCCACTCCTGCGTCGCGCCGTCGCCGGCCGTGAGCACGAGGGTCGGCAGCGACGCCAGGTCGCGCGGCGCGGCCGGCACGCCGACCCTGGCGGCCAGCGTTGGCGCCACGCACACGACGCGCCGGCCCGGGTGCAGCAGGCGCGCCACCATGTCGCTGTCGGGCAGCTCGCCGTAGCGGATGGCAAGGTCGACGTCGTCCTGCACCAGGTTGGCCGTGGCGTCCGTCAGGGTCAGCGCATGGCGCACCTGCGGGTGCAGCGCGGCAAAGCGGTCAAGCATGGGCAGCAGCAGCTGGCGGCCGATGTCGGACGGCGCCGAAATGCGCACCATGCCGCGCACGGCGCCGCCGCCCGCGTGCAAGCCGTCTTCGGCCTGCGCCAGCAAGTCCAGCGCCTGTTCGCTGTAGTGGCGGTAGTGCAGGCCTTCTTCCGTCAGGCGCAGCTGGCGCGTGGTGCGCTCGAACAGGGTGGCGCCCAGCGCCGTTTCCAGGCGCGCGATGGCGGCGCTGGCGGCGGCCGGCGACAGGCCGTGCTTGCGGCCGGCAGCGGAAAAGCTGCCCAGCGCCGCGGCGTCGAGGAACAGGGCGATTTCCGCCAGGCGTCCGGCGCCGCCGCGTATCATGCCGGGTGCGCGGCCGCTGGCTTCGGCGCAGGCGCCGAATGGGGCGTCACCACCACGGTGCACGTGGTGCCGGCCACCAGCAATTGTCCCTTTGGCTGCTCGTCGATGTGGATGCGCACGGGCACGCGCTGCGCCAGGCGTACCCAGTTGAACGTGGGGTTGACGTCGGCCAGCAGTTCGCGGCCCGTGGCGGCGTCGCGGTCGGTGATGCCGCGCGCGATGCTCTCGATGTGGCCGTGCAGCGTGCCGCCGCTCATCAGATTCATTTCCGCCTTGTCATCCTGCGCCAGCATGCCCAGCTTGGTCTCTTCGAAGTAGCCGACGACGTAGTAGGAGGCGCTGTCGATAACGGCCAGCTTGGCCGCGCCGACGGCGGCGAAATCGCCCTTGTGCACGTTCAGGTTCGTCACGTAGCCGCTGACGGGCGCACGCACGGTGGTGCGTTCCAGGTTCAATTGGGCCAGTGCGCGGGCGGCCACGGCGGCCTGCACTTGCGACGTGGCCGAGGTGGCGGCGAACGCCGCGCTTTCGCGGCTTTCCGTCGAGATGATGCTGGCGTCAAGGCCTGCGCGGCGCTGGGCTTCCTTGCCGCGGTGGGCCTGTTCCGTTTTTTGCGCGGCCAGCACGGCGTCGGCCTGCGCCAGCGCGCTCGCATAGCGCTCCTTGTCGACGACGAACAGGATGTCGCCTTTTTGCACGACCTGGTTGTCGCGCACCAGCACGTCCGTGACGGTGCCGGCCACGTCGGCGCTGATGTTGACGATGTCGGCCTTGATGCGGCCGTCGCGCGTCCACGGCGACTCCATGTAGCGGTCCCAGACGGTCTTGCCTATCCACAGGGCGGCTGCCAATAGCAGCACGGTGATTGCATAGCGGGTCAGTTTGCTTACCATGTCGGCAGCCTTTCCTTGATCGGGTTGAACAGTTTTTTTATTTGTAAAGCGATAGCGCCAGCGCGCCGAAGATGGCGATGAAGATGCACAGCCGCGCCAGCGACGGGTGCCACACCATGCGGTACACGCCCAGCCAGCCCAGCACGCGGTCGAGCAGGGTTTGCAGGGCTATGCTGAGGAGGAACAGGGGCAGCAGGGTAGGAATCAAGATTCCGAACAGGGCGAATTCACGCGGCATGGTGGTCTCCGGCGCCAGGCGCCATGTGGTCGAGCAATGAGGTATAGATCGAGTGCAGGTCGGCCAGCGCCGTCTGCAGGCGCGCGCTGCGCTCGCCGGTCGCATCGGCTTCCGTCTGGGCCGTGCGCACCACGGCGCCCGCCTGCAGGGTGGCGGCCAGTGCCGCCTGCAGTGCCGTATCGCTGCGCGTGCGCAGCCAGCTGGCGATGTGGTCCACGCATTGCTGCAGCGCGTGGCGCGTGGCGCCTGGCCTGGCCGTCGCGATCAGTTCGCGCAGTTCGATCACGGAGTGGCCGATTTCCAGCAGGGTCAAGGCCTGGCGCACGACGGCGCGCGTGGCTTCTCCCGGCGCCGGGCCGGCCGCCGCATTGAGCTGGCTGAGCAGGTCGCGCACGCGGTTGTCGAAACGGTGTTTGACACGGCGTGCGGGCGCCGTGCATGCATGCAGCGCTTCGCGCCACAGGGCACGGCCGATGTGGTCCTTGTGGCCCATCGTGTGCTCGGGCAGCAGCACGGCAAACACGAGGGCGGCCAGCATCAGGCCCACGATCAGGGCCATGCCCGTGTTGAGAAAGGCCGCGCCATCGACGTGCATCACATTCGTCGGCGCCATCTGCGTGATGAAGGTCGACACGCCCAGGCCCACGCCCAGCTTGGCCGGATTCGTCATCAGGTACAGGCCGACGGCGAGAAACGGCGTAAAGCTCAGTACCAGCATGGGGAAGCCGTCGCCGTGCACCAGCACGAAGTACACGCAGACGAGCGACAGCGGCATGGCGATGAGGAAGCCCGCCAGCACCTGGCGGATCATCATGATGGGGCGCGGCGAGGACGAGGCCAGCGCGCAGAACACGGCCGCCATCAGCATCGCCGTGCTGGCGTAGGGCCAGGCGAGGAAGTAGGCGCCCAGCGCCAGCAGGGCCAGGCTGATGCCGGCGCGCGCGCCGCTGGCGAGCACCAGCGCGGGCGGCGTCTTCGGCGCATACGCCTGCGGCGTGCTCACGTCCAGCGGCGTGTCGTGCACGAGGCTGAAATACACTTCGTGAAAGCGGCTCATGTCGCGCGCGAAGCGCTCGAGCAGCTCGCACACGGTGTCGAAGTCGATGCGCTGCGCATGCGCGATGGCCGCGCCATCGATGTCCGCGCGCGCCTGGCCCAGCGCCGTTTGCAGATGCCGCTGCATGGTGTCGAGCGAGTCTTGCGACGGCGTCGCTTGCAGCGCCTCGGCGACGATGGCATACAAAGGCGCACAGGCCTGCATGACCTGTGTTTCGCCATCGCGCTGCAGGCGGTCGAACAGGCGGTGGAAAGTATAGAAGGTGGTCAGCGCCGTCATGAAGGTGGCGTTGAAGGCGTGCAGCTTGCGGTTTTGCGCACGCACGTGACTGACCTTGCTGGTGACTTCGAACAGGGCGGCCGAGCGGCCCAGTTCCAGCGCCGCCACGTCGGCGGCAAACTGCAGATGCGTCAGTTCCACCTGCGCCGGCGTGAGCTTTTGCTGTAGCACGTCCTGGCAAAAAGTGAGGAATTTGCCGTAGCGCGCCTGCACCGTGCGCATCACCTGCGTGCCCTGGTGGCGCGGCAGCAGCACGCTGGAGACGGCTGCCGAGCAGATGATGCCCAGGCTCACTTCAGCCACGCGCGTGACGGCCAGCGAGAAGACCTGCATCGGCTGCTCGATGGCGGGCAGCACGATCATGCAAGCCGTGTAGCCGGCCAGTACGTACACATACGACTGGGCATTGCGGTGCAGGGCCGAGCCGCTCGTGCACAGGCCCACCCACAGGGCCAGGCCGGCGAACAGCAGCACGGGCTGCTGCGGGAACAGGCCGATCAGGGTCAGCGCGGCCGTGCAGCCGAGCAGGGTGCCGCACAGGCGGTAAAAGCTTTTCTCCAGCACCATGCCGCTGCTGGGCAGGGCCAGGATGATGGTGGTGGTCATCGCCGTACTCGGCGAATCGAGGCCCAGGCGGTAGGCCAGCCACAGGGCGCAGAATGCGGCGATCAGGGTCTTGCCGACGTAGATCCAGCGTTCGCCTTCCGTCGCGCGCCAGTCCTGCAGCGCCAGCGCCAGCCAGCGGGCCGCCCGGGTCAGGGGGCCGTCTATAGGTGTTGATGCTGTGGCTGGCGTCATCGATAGGCTATCAGTTCTGGTTGTTGAGATTGTTCAAATTGCGCAGCTGGCGCATGTACAGCTTGTCGAGCACTTGCAGCTCTTCTTCCGTAAACCCTTCGTACAGGGCCGAGGTTTCCTGGTACACGTCGGGCAGCGCCGTTTCGATCAGCGCGCGGCCCTTGTCGGTCAGCGAGATCATCACCGAGCGGCGGTCGCCGGGACGCGTGCCCCGATGGATCAGGCCGCGCGTTTCCAGGTCGTTGCACACGCGCGTCAGGTTGGCCGGCTTTTCATGGCAGGCCATGCCCAGGGTGCAGGCGTTCGACGTTTCGTCGTCCGTGCCGTACAGCACGGCCAGCACCATGTAGCTGGCATCGACCAGGTCGTGCTTTTTCAGCGCGGCATTGGTCAGGTCCTTCATGCCTTTTTGAATGTGGTACGTCATGCGCAACAGGCGCATCAGTTCCATGGGGAAGCCTGGCATGCGCGTGCGGATGTTTTGCAGCCGCTTGGCGGTGGCGTCAAAAGCGGTCATGTCATATTCCTTCATGTGTGAATAAAGTTCCGATTGTATCTTGTTGAGCTAGGGCAATGCCAGGATTGCAAGCTTATATGCCGCCTCCCAGTGCATTCATCAAGGAAACGTAGAGATCAAGCTCGCGCGCCCCATTTTGCGCCTGCTGCTGTTCTTCCGCCAGCAGCGCCACTTGCGTGTTGAGCATGGCGATGGCGTCGCTCATGCCCGCCTTGTAGGCCTTTTCCGCCAGGTCGCGTGCGCGCTGCGCCGTGGCCAGCGCCTGCGCGGTCAGCTGGTGCTGTCTGGCCAGCGATTGCGCCTTGGTGACGGCGTTGGCCACGTCCGACATGGCGTTGATGACGGTGGCGTTGTATTGCTCGACGGCGCCGTCGTACACGGCTGTCTGGCTGCCCAGCTGGGCGCGCAAACGGGCGCCGGCAAAGATGGGCAGGCTCAGCGCGGGCGAAGCGCCGCGGATCTGCGAGTTGGCGTCAAGAAAATGGCTGAAGCCGAAGGCCTGGAAGCCGGCAAATGCCACCAGGTTGACGTTCGGGTAGAACTCGGCCTTGGCCGCGTCGATGCGCTGCGCCGCCGCTTCCACCCGCCAGCGCTGGGCGGCGATGTCGGGACGGCGGCCGATCAGGTCGGCCGGCAGGGCGGCGGGAATGGCCAGCGGCTGGTCCAGGCGCAGCACGGGGCGCGTGAGCGCCGCGCCCGCTGCCGGGCCCTTGCCCGCCAGGGCCGCCAGCTGGTTGCGCAGCAGAGCCAGCGATTCGGCCGACTGTTCCAGCTGGCGCCGGCCTGCGGGCAAGGTGGTTTCGATCTGCGCCACGTCGATGTCCGTGCCGATGCCGGCCGCCTTGCGCTGGCGCGTGATGTCGAGGATGCGGGCGCGCTGCGCCAGGCTGCGTTCGATCACGTCCTGCAGCTGGAATTCATACGACAGCTGGATGTAGGTGCGCACCAGCGCCGTTTCCAGTGCCAGGCGGGCCATCTGCGATTCGGCCGACGCCATCTGCACGTCGCCCAGAGCGGCGGACAGGGCGGCGCGGTTGCGGCCCCACAGGTCCAGGTCGTACGAAGCCGTGACGGTGGCCTGGTTGCGCCATGCGTAATTGCCGGCCAGCGGCGCCGGCGTGCTGCCGTGCTGCGAATACAGTTCGCGGTTGATGGAAACAGCCGCATCGGCCTGCGGCCGGGTCTTGTCCTCGGCGGCACCGGCCAGCGCCTCGGCCTGGCGCACGCGCGCCTGGGCGCCGCGCAGAGTGGGGCTGTCGGCCAGGGCCTGGTCCATCAAATGGTTCAATTGGGGGTCGTGCAAGTCTTGCCACCATTGCGTACGCGGCCAGGCAATCGCTGCGCTGGCGGCGGCATCCATGGCCTGGTTCGCCTGCAGCTTGCTGGCGTCGAGCATGGCCGATTGCGGCGCGATATGGCCCATGTCGGCGCAAGCGCTCAAGGCAAGGATCAGGCTGGCGGCAAGCAAACGGCGGTGCAGGGGCATGCAGAAACTCCGGAAGAAGGTGTTGGGGTGATGCTGACAGCTCGCCGCGGTGAGCGCCGGGAGTGGCCCGGGTGCTGCGCCGCAACTGAGTTGTTACTGACTGAAACCGGCTGACTGGTTTCTTATTGCACGACGTGTTTTGCCGTTTGCGCGACGTCAAAGTCCGCTTCCGTTTGCGGGATCAGGCCGGCTTTGCGGGCGGCGTAGAACTCGGCCATGACTTGCTCGCGCGTCACCTGGCTGGCGGCGGTGGCCGGCGTTTTCGGGTAGTCGACTTCGCTGGTGGCGATTTCGCCGGCGTTGCGGGCACGGACGTATTCGGACGTGACTTGCTCGCGCGACAATTGCTGGCCCGTGGCGGCAGGCGCGGCGCTTTGGGCGAAAGCCGAGGTGGCGGCGGTGATGGCAAACAATGCTGCGATGAGGGTTTTGGCTTGCATGATAAGACTCCAAAATGTGCGTGATGGCTGGGTGGATGGGCCGGATCGCCACGTACCGGTCGGTTCGGCGGCATGGCGCTGGTGGGCGCCGTGCCGCCGATGAAGCAGTTTCTGGATGAGAAGATGCTTACTTGAATTAACTATAGCAATGAATAGTACATTTGTGAAGTAATTTATGAAAATAGTTGTGCACCGCCGCATTCCCCGGGGGAAAAGCCGTGCAGGCGTGCGCCGCTGGCCGGGCCAGGGGAGTAAGATGGTTTTTTTGTTAACGGAGGCCGCCATGAGCAGCAGTTCACTCGATCCGGACAATTTGCCCGTCATCCCCGACCGCGTCCTGGGCAGCGGCCATGGCAAGGGGGCGCTGGGCCCCAGCGACAGTTCCGACAGCGGCAGCGACATGCAGGGCGTGCCGGGCCAGGACCCGGAAGAGCTCGATAGCGACAGCGATGCTGCCGGCACGGGCGAGCGGGCCGGCGTGGAGCCGCGCAATACGGCGCCCGATGGCGGCGACATCGACGTCGACCATGTGGAAAGCCTGGCGCCCGTGCGGCCTGCAGAGGAGGGCGATGCCGAGTCCGACGCTCCCCGGGCGCCAGCGCCGCGCCCCTGATGCCAGTGGCTGGCCGCAAATTGCCGCCGCTGTGGCGCCATCAGCGTAAAATGGCGGCAAGGCGGCGTGTGCGCCGCCATGGCCAGCCGGCCGGTACAGGATAGGATGTCAGAGGATGCAAACGCAGATGTCGGAAGAGAAAGAAAAAGACTTGATGTCGATGTACCGCGAGACGCGGCCACGCGAGTTTTTTGGCGAAAAAAGTAATACCAACCACCTGGCCTGGAGTTTGCTGGTGGTCTTGCTGGCGCTGGCGTTCTGGCTCGTCGTGGCCCTGGCGGCGGCGGAAAATCAGCGCTATGCACTGGAAACGAAGGCGTGCCAGGATCACGTGTTTCCTACGGAAATCGACACGTCTTGCCTGAAACAGGTCAAGTCGCGCGATCACTGGTGGCAGCACGTGGGCCATGCGCTGGTGCGGATGGGCGCCTGACCCTGGCGCAAGCTGGCTGAACCTGGCGGCGGCGAGGGCCGCTGCGGTGATGGAGCGATAGTGCGGGAGGCGTCATGCCACGCGATCACTCGCGCGAGCAGCCGCAATGGCTGCTCGCGCGCCACAGTGCCTTGACGGCGCGCCAGTTGCTGCGCGCCTATGGCTTGCTATGCCTGTTTTCCCTCGTCATTGCCGCCGCCTTTGCGCTGCGCGGCCTCTGGTACATTCCCGTTTTTTCCTTCGCCGAATTGATCCTGGTGGCCGCCGCCCTGCTGCATTACCTGCGCCATGCGCGCGACTATGAACACATCGTCCTGCGCGACGGCGAGCTGATCATCGAACAGGTCAGCGGCGGGCGTTGCCGGCGCCACCACTTTTCCCCATGGCGCACGCGCATCGCCGTGCCGCAATGGCCGCGCCAATTGATACACATCAACGATATCTGTGATGCTACCCGGCACGTGGCGGTGGGTGTGTTCGCCACGCCCGAACGACGCCGGCAAGTGGCGCAGGAACTGGGCGCGTTGCTGCCGCCTTATTTGGGCCCGTAAAACTGGAAAGTCTGTACCACCAGCAAGGTGGTGGGGAAGCCTGTGATGGTCTTGAACTCCTTCACGCCCGTGATCTTGTAGGCGCCGGCCTGGAACTCTTCCCCTTCCGCCCAGCTGTGATCCTTCATGGCAAACTGCAGCAGGCGCTTGTCGTTATAGCGGTAGCTGAAGATGGTGTAGGCGCCGACGCGGCTGGTGACGACGAAATTTTCATCCTGCGCGTCGGCGATGAGCAGGATGCCCGGATAGCGCCCGATGCCCGCTTCCTCGTTCTGGATTCTCAGGATCACGTCGGTAAAACTGCATTCGGCGTCGCGGATCTTGTCGCGCTTCGTGGCGATCTTCATCACCTCGTCGTAGCTCTTGTTATGCACGATAGACCATTGCGGCGAGTCGCAATAATTGGCCGCGTGGACGTTGGCCGCGCAGGACAGCAGCAGGCAAACGGTGATGGCGGGGATGGCTTGCATGGAACCTCGTGGTGGATGTTGGCGGCGGCGGCAGTCTACCTGCCCGCTGCCGCCGCCACAAGCACAGGACGGTGATCAGGTGGCCCGCGACGGACCTTCCCACAGATTGATATGGCCTTCGCGCGCCTGCACGTCGATGGCGGCCAGTTCGTCGGCCGTGAACGACAGTTGCTGCAGCGCGGCCACGTTTTCGCGGATTTGCGCGCTGCTGCTCGCGCCGATCAGGGTCGAAGTGACGCGCGGATCGCGCAGCACCCAGGCCAGCGCCATCTGCGCGAGGGTTTGCCCCCGTTGCGCGGCGATCTGGTTCAGCGCGCGCACGCGGGCCAGATTTTCCGCGCTCAGGTGCTGTTGCGTCAGCGAACCGCCGCCGGGACGGTTGACGCGCGCATCCTGCGGCACGCCATCGAGGTACTTGTCGCTGAGCAGCCCTTGCGCCAGCGCCGTGAACGTGATGCAGCCGATGCCTTCCTGCTGCAGGGTATCGAGCAAGCCGTCTTCCTCGATCCAGCGGTTGAGCATGTTGTAGGCGGGCTGGTGGATCAGACACGGCACTTTCCATTCCTTCAGCAGGGCGGCCGCCTCGGCCGTCTTTTGCGGCGAATACGACGACAGGCCCACGTACAGCGCCTTGCCCTGCTGCACGGCAGTGGCCAGCGCGCCCATGGTTTCTTCCAGCGGCGTGTCGGCATCGTAGCGGTGCGAGTAAAAGATGTCGACGTAATCGAGGCCCAGGCGACGCAAGCTCTGGTCCAGGCTGGCCAGCACGTATTTGCGCGAACCGCCGCCCTGGCCATACGGCCCCGGCCACATGTCCCAGCCCGCCTTGGTGGAAATGATCAGCTCATCGCGGTAGGGCAGGAAATCGTCGCGCAGCAGCTTGCCGAAATTGCTTTCCGCGCTGCCATACGGCGGGCCGTAGTTATTGGCCAGGTCGAAATGCGTGATACCCAGGTCAAACGCGGTGCGCAGCATGTCGCGCTGCGATGCCAGATTGTTGCTGTCGCCAAAGTTATGCCACAGTCCCAAGGACAGCAGCGGCAGTTTCAGCCCGCTGCGCCCGCAGGTGCGGTATTGCATGCTGTCGTAGCGGTTCTCGGCGGCGTGGTAGGTCATGGCATCTCCTGGTTGAATGAAGCGCTTATTTTCGCGCAAAATCAAGGTCCGTGTGCGTGCGCCGTACGCGCGGCCGCACGCGCCTTACAATGGGCGATCAGGAGTCTCGCAAGGAGCGGTCATGGAAATTGAATTGAAATTGTTGCTGGCGCAGCAAGATGTACCGCGTTTGCGCTCGCACCCGCTGCTGGCGCAATCCACGCAAGGTGAGCCGCAACTGCTGCGGATGCACGATATCTATGTCGACACGCCCGATCTGCAGCTGTGCCGCCACCAGGCGGGCTTGCGCGTGCGCCAGGTGGACGGGCGCTGGGTGCAAACCCTGAAGGCGGGCGGCACCGTCAGCGGCGGTTTGCACAGCCGCCACGAATGGGAAGGCGAGGTGCCGGGGCCGCAACCGGACCTGGCCGCGCTCGATGCGGCCATCGGCCGCAAGCAGCCCATCCGCGCGCTGCTGCGCCAGGACGCCATCCGCGACGCCTTGCAGCCCGTGTTCAGTACGCGCATGGAGCGCACCGTATGGCAGTTGCGCACGCCGCAGGGCGACCAGATCGAATGCGTGCTGGACCAGGGTGTCATTGAAAGCGGCGCGGATGGCGCCGATGGTACCGCGCGCAGCGTGCCCGTCAGCGAGATCGAACTGGAATTGAAGCAGGGGCAGGCGTCCAGCCTGTTCGACGTGGCGCTGGCCCTGCTGCAAGACGTGCCGCTGCAGCTGGGCCACATGAGCAAGGCGGAGCGCGGTTACCGGCTCGCGGCGTCACAGCCTCTGCAGGCGGTCAAGGCGCAGCCCCTGGCGCTGGACGACGGCATGTCCGTGGAACAGGTATTCCTGGCCATCGCCAGCAATTGCCTCGAACAAGTGAGCGGCAACCAGGATGGCGTGGCGGGGGGCGAGGACGTGGAAAGCGTGCACCAGATGCGCGTGGGCCTGCGCCGTTTGCGCTCGGCGCTGGGCATGTTCAAGTCCCTGCTGGTGCTGCCCGATGCCTTGAAGGGCGAACTCGAGTGGCTGGGCGGCGCGCTGGGCGAGGCGCGCGACTGGGATGTGTTGGCGGACAATACCCTGGCACAGCTGGACGGTGTAGCGGCCACGGATGCGGCGGCGCTGGCGGAGGCGGCCCACGCGCAGGCGCGCCTCAAGCACGAACTGGCGGCCCAGGCCGTCACCTCGGCGCGCTACACGGCCTGCATGCTGGGCTTGCAGCGCTGGCTGCAGGCGCGCGCCTGGCGCGACAGTTGTGCCGTGCGCCAGTTGCGGCGCCTGGATGCGCGCGTTTCGCCATTTGCCCGCGCGACCTTGCGCAAGGACCAGCGCCGCCTGATAAAGCGTGGCAAGCGTTTGCTGCATGCCACGCCGCAGCAGCGCCACCGGGTGCGCATCGCGGCCAAGAAGACGCGCTATGCGACGGAATTTTTTGCCTCGCTGTTTGCGGGCAGGGCCGTGAAACCGTACGTGGGGCGGCTGTCGGCCTTGCAGGATGAACTGGGCTGGCTCAACGACGTGCAGGTAGCCGACCGGCTGCTGCAGGAATTGCTCGAAGTTCAGGCTGGCCAGACCGGCCAGGCCGACCAGTCGGCCCAGGACCGGTTGCGGCTGCACGCGGCCTTCGTGCGCGGCTATCTGGCGGCGCGCGCGCAGGCGCAAGGCAGCGATGGCCGCATGCACAAGGCCTGGCGGCGCTTCAAGGCGGTCCGCTTGCCAGCCTGAGCCCCGGCTAGGCCAGCAGACGTTGCAACTGGCGTTCGAGGATGGCCAGCGGCGACTTGTGCGGGGCCGCCATGGCGTGCACGGGCAGCAGCCAGGTTTGCTCCAGCGCATGCTGTCCCCGCAGGGCAGCGTGCGATACCGTGTCGCTGAAGACGATCCACGTCTGGCCCGGCGCAAACGCATGCGTGTGCTGTTCCACCTGCGCCTGGTAGCCGAGGTCGGCCTTCATGGCGTCGTGCAGCTGCAGCATGTAGTGGTCGTAGGCCGTGCGCCGCGACTTGGTGACGCGCAGCCATTGCAGCAGGGCTGCCAGCACCGGTTGCGGACGTTTCGCGACGGGCAGGAAATGCTGCGCCACCTGCTCGAATGGCGCGCCCAGTTTCCACACGCGGGGTGCGTCGCGCGGATGGATGTTGGTGAAGACGCGCAGGATGCGCCGGCCCTGCGTGGGCGAGGAGGGAAAGCTGTCGACGTGCAGGCGCGTATCGTCCTTGCGCCACGAGGTCACCCTGCCGGCAATTTCCACGGGGCGAAAGCTGCCCTTGCCTTGCTGCAGGTGGAGCCAATAGGCAGGCAGCAAGCCGGCCAGCAGGCGCTGCGTGTGCCGCGCATAGCGCTGCATCAGCGCGGCCAGCAGGGTCGCATCGTAGGCGTCGCCGTGGCCGCGCACGCCGCGCGCCGGTTCCCAGCTGATGTTCTTGGCGCTGCCGGCGCTACCCACGGCGCCGTTCAGCAGCGCATGCTCTTCCTGTCGCAGGGGAAAGCCCAGCGCGGGCAGCAGCAGCACCTGCCCATCTTCGAGTGCCTGCTGCGCCGCCGCCTGCTGTGCGGCGCTGCCGCTGGCGTCCCACCGGTCCAGGGAAATATCGATGAGTTTGCTCATGGCACAAACGGGTAAGACATCGGAGCGGCCAGTATGGGCGCTTGCCACCCGCTCCCGTTTGCGCTGGCGCAGATGCAGTTCACGGTGTGGCGCGATCGCGGTTCACATAGAACCAGCCCGGCGGCCGGCGCGCCCTTAGTAAGCGAGGCGGCCTGGCACGCTCACTTCGATCTGCGTGCCGGCGCCGGGCCGGCTGTCGATGCGCAGGCTGGCCGCGATGCCGGCGGCGCGCTCGCGCATGCCGACCAGGCCCCAGTGGCCGGGCCGCTGGCCCGCCTGTGCGACGGCGTCATCGAGGCCACAGCCGTCGTCGCGCACGCGCAGGGTGAATGCCTGCTCCGCATAGTCGAGTTCCAGCACGATGTTGGCCGCTTCGGCATAGCGCGAGGCGTTGAACAGCGCTTCGCGCGCGATCGCATAGATCTCGTCATGCACGCGCGGCTGCAGGCGCCGGCAGGTGCCGCTCACATGCACGGTAAACGCGTGCGCGCGGTGCTCGGCCAGGCCCTTGCCGAATTGCTGCAGCGCCAGACGCAGTTCGTCCGGTTCGGCCGAGGCGCGCAAGTCCATGATCTGGTCGCGCCCTTCGATCAGCAGCTGGTCGGCCAGGTTGAGCGTGCCATCGAGGCGCGCCCGTTCGCGCGTGCCTTTGGGCAGCATGTCCGCATGCGCATGGAACGACAGGATCAGGCCCTGCACGCTTTGCAGCAGGGTGTCGTGCAGCGAACGGGCGATGCGCGAGCGTTCGGCCAGGCGCTCCTGCAAGCGCTCCTGCAGCCGCTCCTGCATGTTGCGCGTCAGGTGGCGGATGCGCAGCACATAGCCGCCGTACAGCAGCAGCGCGGCGCCCAGCGCCAGCAGCACGATGAACCACGGCGTTTGCACGAAGGCGGGCGCGATGACGATGTCTAGCCCCGCTCCTTGCGTGTTCCACACGCCGTCTTCGTTGGCGGCCGTGACCTCGAAGCGGTAGCTGCCGGGCGCGAGGTTGGTATAGTAGGCTTCGCGGCGTCCCACGGCCTCTTGCCAGCCCGCGTCCACGCCCGTCAGTTTGTAGCGCAGGCGCACGCGTTCCGGCATCGACAGGCTCAGGGCCGTGAAGCCGATCTGCAGGGTCTTGCTGCCTTGCGGCAGGTGCTGCGGCTTGCCATCGTCCAGTGCGTAACGCACGCCATTGGCCAGCAAGCTGTGGATCTGCACGGGCGGCGCCAGGGCGTTGCGGCGGATATGCAGCGGGTCGAGCATGCCGATGGTGGCCGAGGTGGAAAACCACAGCTTGCCATCGGGCGCATGGATCAGCGACGGCACGGGGCGCAGCTGCGAGGCATGGCCCTGCAAGCCGTCGAGCGCGTCGAAGCGTTCCGAGGTGACGGCGCTGCCATCGCGCATCCACGCGGCCAGGCTGGCGGCGCCGATATGGGCTATGCCGTCCGCGCCATGCAGCCACAGGTCGCCGTCCGGCAGGCGCACGATGCCCGACACGCCGCGAAACACCGCGCCGCGCGCGCCGCGCAAGGTGTGGAAGCGGCCGGCGCGGTACAGGGCCACGCCGTTTTCGCCGCCGGCCCACATCGCGTCGCCATCGCGGTATAGCTGCAGCACGGTGCCCACTTGCAGGCCCTCGGCGGCGCCAAGCCGCCTGACGGCGCCCGCGCGCTGGCCGTCGGCCACCAGGCTGATGGTATTGTCGGCATGGCCCAGCCAGACGGTGCCGGCGCCATCCATCGCCATGGCCGTCGTCAGTACCGTCGGCAAGCCCGAGAGGCCTCCGTTCGCGTTCCATTTTCCTTCGTTCAGGCGAAACAGGCCGCCGCCGGAAAACGAGGCCCACAGGGCGCCCGAGCGGTCTTGCTGCAGCGCCTGCGGATCGAGTCCCTGCACGGGCGTCGCCACGCGCGTCATGGCGCCGTTGCGCGCGCGGTGGTGGAGTTCCTGCTCGTTGCCCAGCCACAGCGTGCCGTCGGGCGCCCAGTGGCTGGCCGCCAGCGCCCCTTTCAGGATCACTTTTTTCATCCCGTCGGCCGTAAAGCTGCGCACGTCGCTGACGTAGTCGCCGATCCACACGTCGCCGTCGGGCCCTGGCAGCATGCCGGGATGGTCGAAGGGCACGGCAACGGCCAGGGTCTTCAGGCGGTTCGGCCGCAGGCGGTCCAGGCCCGTCGAGGTACCGAACCACAGATTGCCTTCGTGGTCCTGGAACGAGGTTTGCGGCAATGGGCCGCTGATGCCGTTCTGGCGCGTCAGGCGCTGGGCCGGCAGGCTGGGGCCGGAAGGGTCGAACTTGCGTTCGATGCCGTCGGGCTGCATCAGCCACATGATGCCGGCGCGGTCGAAGCGGATGCTGTTGCCCCTGGCGTCGGGCCGGATGGGCGCATTGGCGCGCGGCGCGCTGGTGCGCACGCGGTAGTAATTGCTTTGCGCATCGACGGCCCAGATGGCGCCGTCGGGCGCTTCATCCATGCCGGTGAGGATGGTGCGCGGCCAGGCATGGGAAAAGCGTGTCTCGCCCGGCTTGCGGAAATAGGCGCCATGCATGGTGCCCATCCACTGCGTGCCGTCGCGCGCGAACAGGATCTGGTACACGCGCTTGTCGGGCAGGCCCACGTTGGCCGCTTGCGCAACGAAGCGGTCCGCGCCCGGCGCCAGGCGCGCCGCGCCATCGCGCGTGCCGACCCAGATGGCGCCGTCGGGTGCCACTTCGATATGGAACACGGCGCCCGGCGGCAAGCCGTCCGCCTCGCGGTAGGTGCGTGTGCCATCCTTGCGAAAGACGCTGACGCCGCCGAGGCGGTAACCGACCCACACGGCGCCGTCGGCCGGCGTGGCCAGGCCCAGCACATTGCTCGACGGCAGGCGGTGGCCGTACACGCTGTCGACCCTGTCGAAGCGCACGCCATCGTAGCGGTACAAGCCGGTGGCCGTGGCGATCCACAGCCAGCCATCCTTGCCCTGGGCGAATTTCAGCACATCGACGGGCGCGCCTTGCAGGGCGCCCCAGGCGTTGTGCGTGTAGTCGGACAGCAGGGGCGATGGGGCGGCCGCGCACGCGTGCAGGTGGCACGCCAGCAGGGGCAGGATCAACAGGCGGCGCAGCAGGCGGGCGGACATCGTGGCAGACGGAGATAGCGGTGGCGGGGCAGTGATTGTAGCGCAGCGCCGTGCCTTTCAGCAGGCAAAAAAAAGCCTGCGCGGGGTGGCGCAGGCTTCTTTTCGCCCTACGTTGACAAGGTTCCGCGCTTACGCGAAGTTCTTGGCAACGAAGTCCCAGTTGACCAGGCCCCAGAACGTTTCCACGTACTTGGCGCGCAGGTTGCGGTAGTCGATGTAGTAGGCATGTTCCCAGACGTCGCAGGTCAGCAGCGGCTTGTCGCCGGTGGTCAGCGGGCAGCCGGCGTTCGACGTATTGACGATGTCGACGGAACCGTCGGCTTTTTGCACCAGCCAGGTCCAGCCCGAACCGAAGTTGCCCACGCACGACTTGGTGAATTCTTCTTTGAACTTGTCGAACGACGACCATTTGGCGTTGATCGCGTCAGCCACGGCACCGGCAGGCGCGCCGCCGCCGGCCGGCTTCATGCCGTTCCAGTAGAAGGTGTGGTTCCATACCTGGGCTGCATTGTTGAAGATGCCGCCCGACGATTTCTTGATGATTTCTTCCAGCGACAGGTTCTCGAACTCGGTACCCTTGATCAGGTTGTTCAAGTTGGTGACATACGCCTGGTGATGCTTGGCATAGTGGTATTCCAGGGTTTCTTTCGAAATATGCGGCGCCAGAGCGTCCATTTCATATGGCAGTGGTGGCAGAGTATGTTCCATGTGATGTCCCTTTATGGTGAGTGTTCGGAGTCTTCCAGCCTGTGGCCGGAGGGTTGAGCCAAGCTTGCTTGAAGCAGGCATTCTTGCTGAACGAGCCACTATTGTAAAGCGGATGCGCCATTGCTGCAGATTCCGGCACGCGTTGATGGTGCCGGTCGCGTAGTGATTCTCGTTCAGCCTGAATCGGGCGGAAAAGTTCCCAGCTGCAAGCCTCAACGGATGCGCCGGGTGGTTTCCCTGACGATCAGTTCCAGCGGTGGAATGGCCGCCTGCACGGCTTCCCCATTGATCAGGCCCAGCAGCGCTTCCGTGGCGATGCGGCCGATGTCGTACAGGGGCTGGTGGATGGTCGTCAGCGGCGGCGTCGTATAGGACGAGCCGGGCAAGTCATCGAAACCGACGAGCGAGATATCGTCGGGCACGCGGATGCCCTTGCGGTACAGGCACAGGCGCACGCCGTAGGCGGACAGGTCATTGGCGGCGAAGACGGCGCTGAATTGCTGCTGCGTATCGAACAAATGGTTCATGGCCAGCATCCCGCTTGCCTCATGGAAATCGCCTTCCACCATCAGCTTCGGGTCGATGGCGATGTCCGCTTCGCGCAGCGCGCGCTGGTAGCCCGTCAGGCGCTCGGCCGCATCCGTGTTGTTGGCGGGGCCGGCCACGAAGGCGATGCGGCGGTGGCCCAGTTCCACCAGGTGGCGCACGGCCAGGTAGGCGCCGTATTCGTTGTCGAGCTTGAAGCCGATGGCGCTTTTCGTGGCCAGCAGGCGGCCCGTCGAGACGATGGGCCGCTGCTGCGAGAAATCGAGCACGCTCTCGTCCGAGATGCGCCCCGACAGCAGGATGATGCCGTCAACCTTCCGCGCCAGCAGCAAGCGGATGCGGTCCGCCTCTTCCTGCGCATTCCAGTGCCCGCTGACGATGACGGACGCGTAGCCCGTGTCCTTCAAGCCGTCGTCCACGCCGCGCAGGCTTTCGTCGAAGAAGGGGCTGGAAATATCCTGCACCACGATGCCGATGGTCATCGAGCGGCCCTTCTTCAGCCCCTGCGCCATCTGGTTCGGCGCGAATTTCATGTGCGCGATGGCCGCCAGCACGGCGTCGCGCTTGTCATCGGACACCCTGGCCGTACCATTGAGGATGCGCGAAACGGTGCTGGGCGACACGCCGGCCTGGCGGGCCACGTCGAGCAGGGTGGAAGGGGGAGCAAGGCGGGCGCTATCGTTCAAGGTGATTCCTGGGTATCAAGATGACTGGTTCTCAGTGCTCTGAAAACCTTTTCATCGAAAGATTACCATAAATGCCTAAAGGGGACGGTAGGTCGGCGTAGGTCGGGTTAGCCCGCAGGGCGTAAGCCGACACAGCGTAGCCAACAATGCGCAGGAACCATGCCTTTGCCGCCAACGGTGTTGTCGGGTTACGCGCTTGCGCGCTAACCCGACCTACGCTTGAAAACGTTTTCACAAAAAACAACAGCCTCTCAAAATGGCGGATTTTTGTGTCCTTTCATAGGAGAACACGCGCCATGACGTACATCTCGCCGCGCTGCCCTCAATAAAAATGACAACTTTTTCGGTTGACTTGATTTTCTTTGCGGTGTTAAATGGACACATGTTGTGAAAACGTTTTCAAGATAGAAGACGCTCAATAAACGGAGATGAAATAATGAAGTCAAGCATCCTTGGCGCCGCCCCTTTGGCAGCGCTGACTCTGGCCGCCAGTGTGGCCGCCGCGCCCGCAGCCGTCCCGCCGGCCGCCGCCCTGCCGGCGCTGGCCCCGGCCACGATTACCGTCGCCTCGTTCCCCGACCTGGACCGCGCCGTGAAAACGGCCTTGCCCCTGTGGGAAAAACTGTATCCGCAAGTGAAGGTCAAGCTGGTCAGCCTGCAGATCGACGACCACCATAACTCGATGACGACGGCGCTGGCGGCCGGCGCGCGCCTGCCCGACGTGATGGCCATCGACTTTCGCTACGTCGGCAGCTTCGCCGAATCGAAGGGCATGGAAGATTTGCTGCAGCCGCCATACGGGGCAGGGCAGTACCGCGCCCAGTTCGTGCCGTTCACGTTCGTGCAGGCGACCAGTTCGCGCGGCACCCTGGGCGCCATGCCGGCCGACCTGGGACCGGGCACGCTGTTCTACCGCAAGGACTTGATGGACAAGGCGGGCATCAAGGAAACCGATCTGACGCAGTCGTGGGAGTCGTATATCGCCGCCGGCAAGAAGCTCAAGGCCGCCACCGGCACCTATCTGCTGGCCGGCGCCAGCGACCTGGCCGACATCGTCATCCGCGCCAACCTCAAAGACGGCGAAGGCATCTACTTTGGCGACAAGGGCCAGGTGCTGGTCGACTCGCCCCGCTTCGTCAAAGCGTTCGAACTGGCCAAGGCGGCGCGGGTCGCCGGCATCGATGCGCGCACAGTGGCCTGGACGGGCGAGTGGGCCGAAGGCTTCAAGCGCGACAAGGTGGCCAGCCAGATGATGGGTTCGTGGTTGAGCGGCCACCTGGCCAAGTGGCTGGCGCCCGATTCCAAGGGCCAGTGGCGCGCGGCGAACCTGCCGGCCGGCGCGCTGGCGTCGTACGGCGGCTCGTTCTACGGCATTCCGAAAAAGGCGGCGAATAAAACCCAGGCCTGGGAATTCATCAAGTTCATGACCGTCAACAAGGATATCCAACTGCACTCGCTCAAAGAGATCGGCGCCTTCCCCGCCCTCAAGGCCGCGTATGCGGACCCGATGATGGACGAGCCGCAGCCGTATTTCGGCGGCCAGAAGACGCGCCTGCTGGCGCGCGACACGGCGGCGAAAATCCCCGTCATCCGCGTCGACAAGTTCGACGCCGTGGCGCGCGACATCGTCAACATGGAACTGGAAAGCGTGCTGGCGCAAAACAAGGATATCAAGACGGCCCTGGCCGACGCCAAGGCCCTGATCACCCACCGCGCGCGGCGCTAGGAGCAGCATGACTACCTCCATGCCTTGTACCGATGGCGCGCCCGCTGCTGCGGCGGCGAGGCCCGCCAGGAAACGCTTCAACATGAAGAAGTGGGCGCCGTATATTTTCATCAGCCCCTTCTTCATCCTGTTCGCCGTCTTCAGCCTGTTCCCGCTGCTGTTTTCCATCTATCTGTCGTTCAACCAGTGGGAAGCGGCCAGCGGCGTGGAAGCCATGCAGTGGGTGGGCCTGGACAACTACAAGTACGCCTTGAGCGACCCGTGGTTCTTGCGCTCGCTGGGCAATACCGTCTGGCTGGCGCTGGCCTCGGGCGTGCCGCAGCATCTGGTCGCCATTCCGCTGGCAGCGTTCATCCACAACAGCTTCAAGCGCTCGCGCAACCTGGTGATCGGCATTTACTTTTTACCGTTCATCACGTCCAGCGTGGCCATCGCCATGGTCTTCAATACCCTGTTCTCGCGCGACTATGGCCAGATCAATGTGCTGATCCAATGGTGCGCCAGCCTGCCGTTAATCGGCGGCCTGTTCCCGGTCGAATCGATCGACTGGCTGGGCAGCTCGCTGTTCATCAAGCCGGCCGTCGCCTTCGTGATCTTCTGGCGCTACCTGGGCTGGAACCTGGTGCTGTATCTGTCCGCGTTGCAGGTGATCCCCAAGGATCTGTATGAGGCGGCCACCATCGACGGCGCGTCGAAACGCCAGCAATTCTGGTACATCACCTTGCCACAGCTGCGCCCCATGATCTACCTGGCCGTGACCCTCACCATCATGGGCAACCTGCAGCTGTTCGAGGAACCGTTCGTGCTGGTGGCCGAATCGAGCGGCGTGAGCCAGTCGGTGATGACGACGGCCATCTTCGTCTACAAGACGGCGTTTTCCTCGGGCGACTTCGGCACGGCGTCGGCCATTTCCTGGCTGCTGTTCCTGATCATCGCCAGCACCACGTGGGTCAATAACCGCATTTTCAGCCGCAACGAACGCAATGAGCGCAATGAGCGCAAGGAGGCCCGATGAAAACCACCCGCTGGACGGCCTACGCCATGGTGGCCATCGGCGCCCTGATCATGGTCGCGCCGTTCTACTTCATGTTCGTCTTCGCCACGCACACGAGCGCCGAGATCTACAGCCTGCCGCCACCGCGCTGGTTCGGCACGGCCCTGCTCAACAACATCGAGCTGCTGCAGGAGCGCCTGCCGTTCTGGCGCAATATCGGCATCAGCCTGTACGTGGCCCTGATGACGACGGCCCTGACCTTGTTCTTTTGCTCGCTGGGCGGCTATGCGTTCGCCATGTATGAATTCCGCTTCAAGCGGCCCCTGTTTACCCTGGTGATGGCGTCGATGATCATCCCCTCGTTCATGAACATGATTCCGACGTTCATGCTGATGGATTTCCTCGGATGGCTGGACCAGCCGCGTGCCCTGTACGTGCCTGGCGCGGCCGGCGCGCTGGGTATTTTCCTCATGCGCCAGTACATCGGCACGGCGATCCCGAAGGATCTGATCGAGGCGGCGCGCATCGACGGCTGCGGCGAATTCGCCATCTACTGGCGAGTCGTGCTGCCGCTGATCGGTCCCGCCATGGGCACCCTGGGCCTGATCACCTTCATCAACTCGTGGAACAATTTCATCACGCCGCTGGTCGTCATGCGCTCGGTCGAGAACTACACGATCCCGCTGGCCCTGCGCAGCATGCAGGCGCCGAACAACACGGAGTGGGGCGCGCTGATGACGGGCGCCGCCATCGCCGTGCTGCCGCTGCTGCTGATGTTTTTTGTCGCCTCGAAGCGTTTAATTGAAGGACTGACCCAGGGCGCCGTCAAAGGCTAGCACTTCTTTTCATCCACTCACACTGACATGACCACCATGCATAACGACGATATTGACACCAACTTTCCCGCCACCTTCACCTGGGGCGTGGCCACCAGCGCCTACCAGATCGAGGGCGCCGCCGCCATCGACGGCCGCGGCCCCTCCATCTGGGATACCTTCAGCCACACGGATGGCAAGATCATCGACGGCAGCAATGGCGACGTGGCTTGCGACCACTATCACCGCTACGCGGAGGACGTGGAGCTGATCGCCAGCCTGGGCGTGAACGCCTACCGCTTTTCCATGTCCTGGTCGCGCGTGCAGCCCACGGGTTCCGGCGCCTGGAACGAGGCCGGCTTCGATTTCTATGGACGCCTGCTCGACGCCTTGGCCGCCAAGGGGCTCGACGCGCACCTGACCCTGTACCACTGGGACTTGCCGCAAGCCTTGCAGGACGAGGGCGGCTGGCTCAATCGCGCCACCTGCTACCACTTTGCCGCCTACGCGGCCGAAGTGGCGCGCCGCTTCGGCCACAAGGTCGCCAGCATCGCCACCCATAACGAACCGTGGTGCACGGCCGTGCTGGGCCACGGCACGGGCCAGTTCGCGCCCGGCATGGCCGACCCGGCCGCCGCCGTGCAAGTGTCGCACCATCTGCTGCTGTCGCACGGCCTGGCCATGCAGGCGATGCGCGCCGTCAATCCGCCCGCGAAACTGGGCATCGTGCTCAATCAATGGACGGCCACGCCGGCCACCGACAGCGCCCAGGACCGCGAGCTGGCCGAACTCGAATATGCGCGCTCGGTGCAGTGGTATATGGACGCCATCTTCAAGGGCCGCTACCCGGCCCTGGCCCTGAAACACGTCGACGCTTCTGCTTTATCCATCTTTGAAAACGATTTCATAGATATCAAGCAACCCATCGATTTCCTTGGCGTGAACTACTACACGCGCGCTTTCATGAGTGCCGAGACGCCGCCGCGCAAGCCCGAGTGCAAGCTCGGTGTCAACGACATGGGCTGGGAAACCTACCCGCAAGGCTTGACGGAACTGCTGGTCGGCCTGCACCGCGAGTACCGATTGCCGCCCGTCTACATCACGGAAAACGGCATGGCCGTGGCCGACAAGCCCGTCGACGGCAAGATCCATGACGCGCCGCGCATCGAGTACGTGCAGCTGCACCTGGACGCCTTGCGCGCCGTGATCGCGCAGGGCATCGACGTGCGCGGCTATTTCTACTGGAGCCTGATGGATAACTTCGAGTGGAACTCGGGCTACGCCAAGCGCTTCGGCATGGTCTACGTCGATTACGCCACGCAGCAGCGCAGCTTCAAGGACAGCGCCCTGTGGTACCGCGATTTCATCGCGGCCCAGCGCGCATCCCACGCCGCCGTCCTGGCCGAGGAGCACTGACATGGCCGCCATTTCCCTGCGCGGCATCCGCAAGACCTATGGCGACGGCCCGGAAATTGTCAAGGGCCTGGACCTCGATATCCATGACGGCGAATTCATGGTCTTCGTCGGGCCGTCCGGCTGCGGCAAGTCGACCCTGCTGCGCATGATCGCGGGACTGGAAGACATCAGCGCGGGCCAGCTGCGCATCGGCGACTTGCTGGCCAATGACGTGGCGCCGGCCGAGCGGGGCATCGCCATGGTCTTCCAGAGCTACGCGCTGTACCCGCACATGACGGCGCGCGACAACATGGGTTTTGCCTTGAAACTGGCGGGCAAGCCGGAAGCGGAAGTGCGCGCGGCCGTCGGCAAGGTGGCCGAGATTTTGCAGATCACGCACCTGCTCGACCGCAAACCGAAAGCCTTGTCAGGCGGCGAACGCCAGCGCGTGGCCATCGGACGCTCCATCGTGCGCCAGCCCAAGGTGTTTTTGTTTGACGAACCGCTGTCCAACCTCGACGCGTCCTTGCGCGTGCAGACGCGCATCGAGCTGGCCAAGCTGCACCAGGAACTGGGCACGACGATGATTTACGTGACCCACGACCAGGTCGAAGCCATGACCCTCGGTGACCGGGTCGCCGTCTTCCATGGCGGCCACCTGGAGCAGGTGGGGGCGCCGCTGGACCTGTACCGCCATCCGGCCAGCCAGTTCGTGGCCGGCTTCATCGGCGCGCTGCGCATGAACTTCTTGCCGTGCGCCGCCGTTCCCGCGCTGGCCAGCCAGCTTGGCGGCGAGGCGGGCATGCTGGTCGGCATACGTCCCGAACACCTGCGCCTGGTGCCGCGCCACGAAGGCTATGGCGCCACGGTGACCCTGATCGAGCAGCTGGGCGACGCGCAAATCATTCACGCGATGCTGGACGGCAGCCCGCACGCGGTGGCCATCAAGCTGCACGGCGAGGCGCGCCACACGCTGGCGCAGGGCAGCGCCATCGGCTTTGCGCCGGAAGAGGGCCATGCCTTTCTATTCGACACGGCCGGGCGCGCCGTGGCTACCCATTGACCCCGCACGGAGGCGACATGACTTCAGATTGACACCCAAAAAATGTGCAGCAATAGCCAAAGAGCTATGTGATCATCAATCAACCAGCGGTACAGGAGACAACAACAATGCAACAGCTCAAACGCAATACCATCGCCCTCAGCCTGGCGCATGCGACCTTCGCCCAGTTCATCTTGCTGGGCAGCGGCGCCGCCATGGCCCAGGAGGCTGCCGCCACCGACGCGGCAAAGCCGGCAGCCGAACAGATGGACCGCATCGTCGTCACGGCCACGCGCCGCAATACCTTCGTGCAGGAGACGCCGCTGGCCGTCACTGCCTTCAACCAGGACACCCTGCAAAACAACCAGGTCAAGGATCTGGCGTCGCTGGCCACCATGGTGCCGAGCCTCGTCGTCGAGCAGCATGGCGACTCGGGCGGCGTGCACGTCTACATGCGCGGCGTCGGTTCGGCCAACCACACGGAGCTGGGCGACCCGGCCGTCGCTTTCTATGTCGACGGCGTGTATTCGCCGCGTCCCCAGGGCGCCACGGCGCTGATGTACGATTTGTCGCACGTCGAGGTGGCGCGCGGACCGCAGGGCACGCTGAACGGCCGCAATTCCACGGCCGGCGCCGTCAACCTCGTGTCGGCCGCGCCTAGCACGGCCAAGTTCATGGGCTCGGCCGGCATCACGGTGGGCGACAAGCGCCACCTGCAGACGCAGGGCATGATCAATATCCCGTTTTCCGACGACGTGGCGCTGCGCATCGCCGCCATCAAGGATAGCCACGACGGCACGGTGGACTTCCGCCGCGGCTCGAACGTCATGCCGGGCACGGCCAAGTATGGCGCCGGCGACCAGATGGGCGTGCGCGCCTCGCTGCTGTGGAAGTTCACGCCGCAGCTGCGCGGCACCTTCATCGCCGACTACTTTCTCGACCAGGGCGCCGGCAACGTCTACCTGGCGGCCGAACCGAAACGGGGCGAGAAGCTGCGCTCGGCCCTGATCGACACGCCGGGCACCCTGGACCAGTCGATTTTGACCTACAAGGGCAAGCTCAATTACAAGCCGACGGACGCGCTGGACTTCACGTACCTGGGCAGCTGGAGCCGCTACAAGCGCCAGAACAGCAACGACTCGGATGCGGGCCTGTTCCCCGGCTTCAAGTCGGAAAACCGCACGGACTGGGCGCAGTTCGACAGCTATTCGCACGAGCTGCAGGCGCGCTCGGACGACGACGCGCCGTTCCAGTGGGTGGCCGGCCTGTTCCTGTTCAATGAAAAGAACAAGGTGCGCTTCGATATCGACCGCAGCCAGATTTCGCAGGCGGCAGTGCAGCAGGATATCGCCAACGGCGCCGTGATCTTCGTGCAGCCGACCGTGGGCCAGTATGCGTCGTCGATGTCCTTCATCCAGGGCGACCGCCAGCTCAAATCGAAGGCCGTGTTCGGCCAGGTCAGCCAGCAAGTGACGGACCAGATCAAGCTGACGGCCGGCGCGCGCTACACGAAAGACCATAAATTCGACGTCGGCGGCAAGAACTGGGCATGCCCGAACTGGCCGGCCAACACGCCGCTGGGCACCACGGTCCTCACTGCCGACCAGCTGCGCCAGCTCGTCACGCCGGGCACGGGCCTGGCCAACACGCACAATATCGGCCCGGGCGGCGCCATTACGGCCGCCACCTGCGGCAGTGCGCCAGGCGACAATACGGCCGACCTGAAATACGGCCAGGCCACCTGGCTGGGGCGCATCGAGTACAAGCTGCGCCCGGACATTCTGCTGTTCGGTTCCGTGACGACGGGCTTCCATTCGCCGGCCATCGGCGACGGCGGCGCCACCACCAAGCCGGAAAAGCTGACCAGCTATGAAATCGGCTTCAAGTCGGACTTGCTGAACCGCGAACTGACCCTGAACCTCGACGCTTTCCTGATGAAGTACAAGGACAAGCTCGAGTCGCAGGTGGTCAACAGCGTGCTGGCCAACTTCAACGCGGCCGGCGCCACCGTCAAGGGCCTGGAAGCGGAATGGGTGTGGCGGCCAACGAAGGTCGACCGCCTGACGGGCAACGCCACCTGGTTGAAAGCCGTGTACGACGACTTCATGTCCTGCGACGTCGATGCGGCGCGTGCGAATGGCCAGTCCTGCGGTTCGACGGCGCCATTGGTGAACGTGGGCGGCAGCACCATGAAGCATGCGCCGAAGTTTTCCACGACCGTCCAGTACGAGCATGATTTCAATGTCGCCGGCGGCCAGATCACGCCGCGCGCTTCGGTGCACTATGAAACCATGTCGTACGTGGGGGCGGGCGCCTTCAACGGCGACGTGCCGGGCCATGCCGGCGTCAAGCGTCAGGAAGCCTACACGACCCTGGACCTGAGCCTGCGCTTCCAGCCGGCGAACAAGGCCTACACGGTGGAAGCGTTCGTGCAGAACGCCACCGACAAGGCGGTCAAGCTGGACGTCAATGAAATCTGCACGGACGTGGGCATGCCTTGCCAGCCCACGCAGCAGATCTACGGCGCCTTCTACAACGCGCCGCGCACGTTTGGCGCGCGCGTGTCGATGAAGTTTTGAGTCAGGTAGTGTGAAAGAGCAGTTGCGGTAGCAGTCCACTCAGTAGGGAAGGTGTTGGGCCGGGGTTCTTCCCCGGCCTTTTTTATTCTAACGCTTATTCCAGGCTGGCTTGCACGCTGGCGATGCCGACCTGCGCGCTGCCTTCGGCCAGGCGCACGTTGACGTTCTGGCGCACCTGCAGCTGCGCCGGCGAGCGCACGATATTCCCCTTTTCATCGCGCAGGATGGCGTAGCCGCGTTCCAGGGTGCGCTGGGGATTGAGCAGTTCCAGCTGCGCCGCCAGGCCGTCGAGGCGGTGGCGCCGCTGGCCCAGCTGCTGCTCCATGGCCGCGCCGCTGCGGCGCTGGGCTTCCACCAGCCGCGCGCGCGATGCCGTGACGTCGGGCCGCAGGTTGGCCCAGCGCGAGCGCAGGCGCTCGAGCGCGTACCGCGACTGGTTTACGGGCGCGCGCGCCGCATGCGTCATGGCCGTCGACAGGGCCAGCAGCTGCAAGCGCTGCTGCTGCAGCTGCGCCTTCGGGTTGAGCAGGCGGCGGCTGTGGCGGTCCAGGGTTTGCGCCGCATCGTCGAGGCTGTGGCGCATGGCGCGGCGCAGGTCGGCCGCATCAGCGCGCAGGGATGCCATCCAGTCGGCGCGCGGCGTGGCCGCCAGTTCGGCCGCCGCCGTCGGCGTGGCCGCGCGCAGGTCGGCCGCGAAGTCGGCGATGGTGAAATCCGTCTCGTGGCCCACGCCGCTGATCACGGGCATGGAACAGTCGGCAATCGCATGCGCGACGGCTTCATCGTTGAACGACCACAGATCCTCGATGCTGCCGCCGCCACGGCACACGAGCAGCACGTCGCACTCGGCCCTTGTCGATGCCGTGCGGATGGCGTGCGCGATTTTTTCCGGCGCCTGCTGTCCCTGCACGGGCGTCGGGTACAGGATGATGGACACGTGCGGCGCGCGGCGCTTGAGCGCGATCAGCACGTCGCGCAGGGCGGCCGCCTGCGGGCTGGTGACGATGCCGATGCTGCGCGCGAACATGGGGATGGCGCGCTTGCGTTCCTGGTCGAACAGGCCTTGCGCGGCCAGCTTTTCCTTCAGGCGCTGGAACGCTTCGTACAGGGCGCCCACGCCGGCGCGGCGGATGGCTTCCACGTTGATCTGGTAATCGCCGCGCGCGCCGTACAGGGTGACGAGGGCGCGCACTTCGACCTTGTCGCCTTCGCGCGGCGTGAAGCCCGCGTACTGGGCGCGGCCGCGGAACATCACGGCGCGCACTTGGGCGCCATCGTCCTTCAAGGTGAAATACCAGTGGCCGGAAGCGGCGCGCGTGAAGTTGGAAATCTCGCCGGCGATCCAGGTCAGGGGGAACGAGCGCTCGAGCAGGCGCGCGACGGCCTGGTTCAGGGCACTGACGGTCAGCACGGGTGGGGCGGCAAAGCCGCTGTCAGTCGGGTTGTCGGTCATCATAAAGCTGGGAGCGGGAAGGGAACTGTCCACATATTATCGGCGAGGTCATGCTTATGTCATATATCGCGCAAAACAACAAGTTCTATTTCTAAGTAATTGATTTCATGACGAATTCCCGTATGCCTGATTTGCGTGCACAGGGAAAAAATCCTTTAATATCAAGCACATCAGTGTAGCCCCTGCCACTTACGCACAAAGTTATCCACAGAAAGTGTGCGGAACTTTTTGCCTTGGACAAACATGGCCGGGCTGGCCCTGATTGAGCGATAAAAGTGCCTTGCTACATTTTTGCGCACGGAAATAAAGTGCCTATGAATCAAGCGCTTAGTATGCCATGCATGGCCTTGCGCACAATCTTATCCACAAAAAATGTGCAGAACTCTGGCGCGGCACCGGATTTATCCACTGGAAGGCCTATGGCATGGCTTGCCTTAATTTTGCGCAGCATAAAAATAGTCATATAAATCAAGGGTATAGCATCGCACCGTACGCCTTGCTCACAATCTTATCCACAGAATGTGTGCAAAACTGCATAAACCGTTTCGTGGTTTGTCCGGGTTTTCCACCGTGTGATCATGCCAAATTGCTGCCTTATTTTTCAGCAAAGAAAAAAATCCCTTTAGAATCAATGCTCTTGCATGGAGTCAATCGGCTTGCTCACAATCTTATCCACACTTTATGTGTGGAACTGCGCTGGCGGTGGAAAACTGCCGTTTTGACGTGGAATCGGGCCGTGAAAAACACGCTTTTCAGCCAATGCCACATTTTTATGCATGGTAATAAAAACGATATAAATCAATGTACTTGGCGCGTATCCGTACGCTTGCGCACAATCTTGTCCACAGATTGTGTGCAGAACTTTGACGGCCTGTCTGGTGCCGATTGCTCGCTGTCTGCCACTTTTTTATGCACTGATTTAATTTCCTTTAAAATCAATGACTTGATTGAATTCCTCGGCTTTGCGCACAATCTTGTCCACAGTAAATGTGCAGAACTCTTCAGATATTGACTTATTGACATTGACTACTGTCGATAAGCTGCTATGCCTGTATTTTGCGCAGCACGATAATATCCATGTAAATCAAAGACTTGTGTGCTGGACTTCATGCTTGCTCACAATCTTATCCACACAAAGTGTGCAAAACTGGGCGCCCGCCTGCGCGGTGGGGACAAGTGCCATGCAGGCGCCACTTGCCGCCGGCGCGGCAACGCGCTACATTGCGCCATTCCTGCGCGCACGTACAATCGGTCTTTGGCGCTCGGTACAATACAGGCTGTTCGGGCGTTCCATCGCCTTCCCTTTACCAGGAGTTTCTTTTGCTCGCTATATTTCAAGCCGCTGGCTGGCCCATCTGGCTGTTGTTGATCGCTTCCATCGTTGCCCTGGCCCTGATCATCGAGCGCCTGCTGTATTTGCGCCGCGCCAAGATCCTGCCCCGCAAGCTGTTCGATGAAGTGGTGCAGGTGTATCGCAGCGGTAAGATCACGCCGGACACGGTGGCCAAGCTGGAAGACAATTCGCCGCTGGGCGTCGTGCTGGCCGCCGCCTTGCGCAATGTCGACGCGCCGCGCGAGGTGATGAAGGAATCGATCGAAGAGGCGGGCAGCGGCGTGGCCCACACGCTGGAACGTTTCCTGACGACCTTGGGCACCATCGCCACCCTGGCGCCACTGATGGGCCTGTTCGGCACGGTGGTGGGCATGATCGAAATCTTCGGCTCGCAAAACGCCAGCGGCTCGAATCCCGCACAATTGGCGCACGGTATCTCGGTGGCCCTGTATAACACGGGTTTCGGCCTGGCCATCGCCATGCCGACCCTCGTCTTTTACCGCCACTTCCGCGCCCTCGTCGACAGCTTCGTCATTGACATGGAGCAGCAAGCGGTCAAGTTCGTCGACATCGTCCACAGTGGCCGCAAATGAACTTCCGCAAAGGCAAGGGGCGTGAAGACCCCGAAATCAACCTGATCCCGTTCATCGACGTGCTGCTGGTGATCCTGATCTTCCTCATGGTCAGCACCACCTACAGCAAGTTTACGGAGCTGCAGATCACCTTGCCGACGGCCGACGCCGAGCAGGCGAAAGAGAAGCCGCAGCAGATCGACGTCACCATCGATGCCAAGGGCAATTACACGGTCAACCGCGAACCGGTCTCGTTCCGCGACGTGGCCGGCCTGGCCGACGCCTTGCAGAACGCGGCGAAAGCAGCCAACGGCGGCAAGGCGCCCGCGCAGACGCCCGTGGTCGTGGTCAACGCCGACCAGTTCGCCATGCACCAGATGGTCATCCACGTCATGGAAGCGGCCCGCCTGGCCGGCTATGAAAAGCTGACGTTCGCGGCGCAGGCGGGTGGCAAGTAAGCGTCGAGCGTTACCGGCAACGGCGTAGCCGACAAACCCGCCGAGCCTGWCCKACCCCCTTTACTCATCTCTCCATGCCCACACCTTCCCCCGCCAAGCTTGAATCCACTCTCACCCGCGCCTGGCTGACGCGGGGCCCGCTGGCGTGCGCGCTGTGGCCTGTCTCCCTGCTGTTCGGTGCCCTGAGCGCCGTGCGGCGCGGACTGTACGGGGCAAACATCATCAAATCCGCGCGCCTGCCCGTGCCCGTCGTCGTCGTCGGCAATATTTTTATCGGCGGCACGGGCAAGACGCCGCTGACGATCTGGCTGGTGCAGGCCTTGCGCGACGCGGGCATGCGTCCGGGCGTCATTTCGCGCGGCCATGGCAGCGCCGACCGTTTGCCGCGCGCCGTCACCGCTGCTTCCACGCCGCAGCAGGTGGGCGACGAGCCGCTGCTGATCTTCCAGCGCGGCGGCTGCCCCGTGATGGTGGGACGCGACCGCGCGCAAGCGGGCAGGGCGCTGCTGGCCGCGCACCCGGACGTCGACGTGCTGGTGACGGACGATGGCTTGCAGCATTACGCCTTGCAACGCGACGTGGAAATTGTGCTGTTCGACGGCCGCGGCGCGGGCAATGGCTGGCTGCTGCCGGCGGGGCCTTTGCGCGAATCGCCGCGCCGCCGGCGCGACGTGACGGTGATCAATGCGCCCGAGCTGGCGCCGGCACTGGTGGCCAGGGTCGCGCCGCAGGGCGGGCTGGTGGTACAGATGCTGCTGGCCGGCGGCGTGGCCGAACGCATGGTGAACCGCGGCGAAAGCGTGGCGCTTGCAACCCTGGCGGCCAGAGGCCAGCGCATCGTGGCGGCGGCCGGCATCGGCAACCCCCAGCGTTTCTTTGCCATGCTGCGCGGCGCCGGATTGGACTTCATGGAACTGCCCTTGCCCGACCATCACGACTTCCTCGACCAGCCATTTGCGGCGCTCGACACGGATGTGATCTTGATCACCGAGAAGGATGCAGTAAAATGTGCGCAAATTGAATATCTCAAAGATGACCCGAGACTGTGGGTCGTCCCCGTCAGTGCGCGCATCGATAGCGCGCTGGCCCAACAAATTGTGGAGAAATGTCGTGGACGCTCGACTGCTTGATATCCTGGTCTGCCCTGTTTGCAAGGGTCCGCTTGAACACGATAAGAAGGCGCAGGAACTGATTTGCCGCGCCGACCGCCTGGCCTATCCGATCCGCGATGGCATCCCCATCATGTGGGCGGACGAAGCGCGCACCCTGCAAGACGCAGTGGAATAACGATGGCGTTCATCGTCATCATCCCGGCCCGCCTGGCCTCGACGCGCCTGCCGGGCAAGCCGCTTGCCGACCTGGGCGGCAAACCCATGGTGGTGCGCGTGGCCGAGCAGGCAGCCCTGTCGGGCGCCGCGCGCGTCATCGTCGCCACCGACCACGAATCCATCCGCGCCGCCTGCGTCGCGCATGGCGTGGAAGTGTGCATGACGCGCAGCGACCATCCGTCGGGCACGGACCGCATCGCCGAAGTGGCGCGCACGCTCGAGCTGCCGCTCGATGCCGTCGTCGTCAACCTGCAGGGCGACGAACCCTTGATCGATCCGGCCTTGCTGGCCGCCTGCGCGGCGCAGATCAGCACCGCCGTCCCCATGGCCACGTGCGCCCATCCGTTGCACGATGTGGCCGATACGTTCAACCCGAACGTGGTCAAGGTCGTGCTGGATAAAAATGGCCGCGCCTTGTATTTCTCGCGCGCGACGATTCCGTGGCACCGCGACGGCTTCGCGCAAGCGAAAGACAGCTTGCCGGCCGGCTATGTGCCGCTGCGCCATATCGGCCTGTATGCATACAGCAATGCATTCTTGCAAGAATATCCGCAATTGTCCGCGTCGCCGCTGGAAGCGATCGAGGCGCTGGAGCAGTTGCGCGTGCTGTGGCATGGCGTTGCCATCGCCGTGCATGTCACGGACTCGGCCCCGGCCGCCGGTGTCGACACGCCGGAAGATCTTGCCAGGGTGCAAGCCCACTACGGTGCCCTGTAAGCGCGTTACCCGTAAAACGGCAGGCGTGCAAATAAAGTTTTGTGCGCCTGCAGTAAAAACCACATTTTGAAACGTCTGCCTCGCGAATTGCTGGCTTTGATCAATCAGGGCATAGCAATTCGATAGCAAACTGGCGTTCCGGGGATTTTTTGTGGTAAGTTTCGTACGGAAAGATAGCCTTGGCAACACCATCTAAAAATAATTACACATACCACCATCCAAAATCTGTTTTTTAGGAACTTTTCAATGCGTCTGATACTTTTAGGAGCACCCGGTGCCGGCAAGGGCACCCAAGCTAACTTCATCAAAGAAAAATACAATATTCCACAAATCTCCACGGGCGACATGCTGCGCGCGGCGATCAAGGAAGGCACGGAACTGGGCCTGGCAGCGAAAAAAGTCATGGATGCGGGCGGCCTCGTGTCGGACGACATCATGATCGGCCTGGTCAAGAACCGCCTGCAGGAAGCCGATTGCGCCAATGGCTATCTGTTCGACGGCTTCCCGCGCACCATCGCGCAAGCGGACGCCATGAAAGATGCCGGTATCAATGTCGACTACGTACTGGAAATCGACGTGCCTGACGCGTCGATCATCGAGCGCATGGATGGCCGCCGCAGCCACCCGGGTTCGGGCCGCGTATACCACGTCAAATTCAATCCGCCAAAAGTCGACGGCGTCGACGACATCACGGGCGAGCCCCTGATCCAGCGCGACGACGACAAGGCGGAAACCGTCAAGAAGCGTCTGGACGTGTACCACAACCAGACCAAGGTTTTGCTCAACTACTACAATGACTGGGCCAAGTCCGGCCTGCCAGGCGCGCCGAAATACCGCCGCATCGCCGGCGTCGGTCCGGTCGAGCAAATCCGCGACAGCGCATTTGCCGCCCTGGCGGAATAAGCAGTGTTTGAAAAGCGGACCTCAGTGTCCGCTTTTTTTGTGCCCGCGCTTCAGGCGGGCGCCGTATCGTTTTCGTGGTTCAGTTTTTTTGCAGGTCGTGTTTTCCTGGCTGCGCGTGCCTACCCGGTGCGGTCTGCAGCTGTTGGCAATGACGTCGGATAAAAACAGAAGGGGACGATATGGCAGCCAGTTTGTGGTTTGCGGTAGCCTGCGGCGTGGTCGCAGTCATTTACGGTTTGGTGTCGCGTAGCTGGATTCTGAGGCAGGATCCCGGCAACGCGCGCATGCAGGAAATCGCGCTGGCCATCCAGCAGGGTGCGGCCGCCTACCTGGCGCGCCAGTACCGCACCATCGCCATCGTCGGCGTGGTGCTCCTGATCGCCATCTATCTGCTGCTTGGCCTGCATACGGCGCTGGGCTTCCTGATCGGCGCCGTGCTGTCGGGCGCCTGCGGCTTCATCGGCATGAATGTCTCGGTGCGGGCCAATGTGCGCACGGCGCAGGCGGCCACGCATGGCATCAACCAGGCGCTGAACGTGGCCTTCAAGGGCGGGGCGATCACGGGCATGCTGGTCGTGGGACTGGGCCTGCTGGGCGTGACCCTGTTCTACTGGCTGCTGGTGACGACGGGCGCGCCCGGCCTGACCCAGCATGATTTGATCAAGCCGTTGATCGGCCTGGCCTTCGGCGCCTCGCTCATTTCCATCTTCGCGCGGCTGGGCGGCGGCATCTTCACCAAGGGCGCCGACGTGGGCGCGGACCTGGTGGGCAAGGTCGAAGCGGGCATCCCCGAGGATGATCCGCGCAACCCGGCCGTCATCGCCGACAACGTGGGCGACAACGTGGGCGACTGCGCCGGCATGGCGGCCGACCTGTTCGAAACCTATGTCGTGACCCTGATCGCCACCATGCTGCTGGGCGCACTGCTGATGGCCGAGGCAAGCAGCACGGCCATCATCTACCCGCTGCTGCTGGGCGCCGTCTCCATCCTCGCTTCTATCGTCGGCTGCTCGATGGTCAAGACCAAGCCGGGTGCGAAGATCATGTCTGCCCTGTACACGGGCCTGTGGTGGGCGGCCGGCCTGTCCCTGGTCGGCTTTGCCGTCGTCACGTGGCTGCTGTGGCCCGACGACGCCATGCGCTACAAGATGCTGGGCGCCACCGTCGTCGGCATCGTCCTCACGGGCCTGATGGTGTACATCACCGAGTACTACACGGGCACGGACTTCAAGCCCGTGCGCCACATCGCCGAAGCGTCGACGACGGGGCACGGCACCAACATCATCGCCGGCCTGGGCGTGTCGATGAAGTCCACCGCCTATCCGGTGCTGGCCGTCTGCATCGCCATCCTCGTCTCGTATCAATTGGCGGGCCTGTACGGCATCGCCATTGCCGCCACGGCCATGCTGTCGATGGCCGGCATCATCGTCGCGCTCGACGCGTATGGCCCCATCACCGATAACGCGGGCGGCATCGCGGAAATGTCGGGCTTGCCCGACTCCGTGCGCGCCATCACCGACCCTCTGGATGCCGTCGGCAACACGACCAAGGCCGTCACCAAGGGCTATGCCATCGGCTCGGCCGGCCTGGCCGCGCTGGTGCTGTTTGCCGACTACACGCATGCGCTCGAATCCGTGGGCCAGCACATTACCTTCGATTTGTCGAACCCGATGGTCATCGTCGGCCTCTTCATCGGCGGCCTGATACCGTATTTGTTCGGCGCCATGGCGATGGAAGCCGTGGGTCGCGCGGCGGGCGCCGTGGTGGTGGAGGTACGGCGGCAGTTCCGCGACATCAAGGGCATCATGGAAGGCACGGCGCGGCCCGAATACGACAAGGCCGTCGACATGCTGACGGCGTCGGCCATCCGCGAAATGATCGTGCCCTCCTTGCTGCCCGTGGTGGTACCCATCGTCGTGGGCATGCTGTTGGGACCTGCGGCGCTGGGCGGCCTCCTGATGGGGACCATCGTCACGGGCCTGTTCGTGGCCATTTCGATGACCACGGGCGGCGGCGCCTGGGACAATGCGAAGAAATACATCGAGGATGGCCACTTCGGCGGCAAGGGTTCCGATGCGCACAAGGCGGCCGTCACAGGCGACACGGTGGGCGACCCGTACAAGGACACGGCCGGTCCGGCGGTGAACCCCTTGATCAAGATCATCAATATCGTGGCCCTGCTGCTGGTGCCGCTGCTGCCGGCCACGGGCTGGCTGGCGGTCAAGGCGCCGGCACCCATCCACGCGCCCGTGCCGCCCATCCTGGTGCCGGCCACACCGGTGCAAAGCTTGCCGGCGCAATAAACCCCACGCCAAACAGCCCCGTTCCCAGGGGCTGTTTTTACGTCGGGCATGTCAAAATTTCCTGATTTCCATATCTCGCGCGTATCAAAAGTGAGCAAATGTTACAGCGCCTTGCCTGCGCCAGCCGTCTGCCAATAATGAAGGAATCACTTCAGGCAGCAGAAGGCAGGAGGCATCATGGACAAGGCAGACAAACGGCGCTGGCTGATGCGGGGGCTGGCCGTGGCGGTGGGGCTGGCGCTGGCCGGCAGCGCCTGGGCCGATCCGGGCAGGCATGGCCGGCACGGTGGACACGGCTTCCACGGCCATCATGGTCATCACGGACACGGCCATTTCCGTGGCCGCTCGCATGTCGGCGTGTGGCTGGGTTCTAGCTGGGGCTATGGGCCGGGGTGGTACGGCGACCCGTGGTACCGCCATCCGTACGGACGCACGGTCGTGGTGCAGCCGCTGCCCGTCGCGCCGCCCGTGTATGTCGAGCAGGGCGGGGTGCCGACGGCGCCGATGTGGTACTACTGCCGTCAGCCGCAAGGCTATTATCCCTACGTGACAAGTTGCACGCTGCCGTGGCGCGCTGTGGCGCCAGGCAGCGTGCGCTGAAGGCGAGGTGCGACATGAACGGGAAAACAGGCGCAGTGTGTGGGGGCGTGCTGGCGCCCCTTGTGCTTGCGGCATGCACGGTGATGCCGCAAGGGCCGTCGGCCATGGTGTTGCCCGGCACGGGCAAGAGTTTCGCGCAATTCCAGGGTGATGACGCCCATTGCCGCGGATATGCGCAGGCGCAGCTGGGCGGCAGTTCGGCGCAGCAAGCCGCGGCCGACAGCGGCGTGCGCAGTGCGGCCCTGGGCACTTTGCTCGGTGCGGTAGCTGGTGCCGCCATCGATGGCGGCCATGGTGCCGGCGTGGGTGCCGGTACTGGGCTGGTCTTTGGCGCGCTGGCGGGCACGGGCGCGGCCGACAGTTCTTCGTATGGCATGCAGCGCCGCTATGACTACGCCTACCAGCAATGCATGTATGCGAGCGGCCACAAGGTGCCCGTGGCCGGGCAGATGCTGAGCAGCGTGCCGGCCAACGCCGCCACGCCGCCGCCCGGTACGCCGCCGCCCCGCTATTAGAAGCGCGACGTCAAACCGACGAACATGCGCCGTCCCGGCACGTAGTAGTCGACCAGTCCATCGGCCAGCGGGCCTTTCTTGAACAGGTTTTCCACGCCGCCGCGCACGGTCCATTGTGGCGTGATCTTGTACGACACGACCGTGTCGACGATGGTGTAGGCCTTGTTGGCCGCCTGGCCCGCATCGAGTTCCTTGCCCGTGTACTGGGCCGATACTTCGCCGAACAGCTGGTCGTTGACTTGCCAGCCCAGAGCCGAGTACCACGACAGTTTTGGTGTCGACAGCAGGTTGGCGCCCGTCGTCAGGTTTTTCGCTTCCGCCATGTAGGTCACATTGTTACGCCAGTTCAGGTTTTTCGTCAGCGGGATGGTGGCCGTCGCTTCCACGCCGCTGGTACGCGCTTTCTGGATATTCGTCATCTTGGTCCACCACTGCTTCTGGTAAAAGCCCAGCGGCGCGTAGTCGATCTTGTTCTTGAAATCCGTGTGGAAGTACGTCACGCCCACGTCCCAGCCATTCTGTTCCCACGCCACGCCGATCTCGCCGGCCGTGCTCGTTTCCGGCTTCAAGTCCGCATTGCCGGCCATGTAGCAGCCGCCCGTGATGTAGCCCAGCGGTTTCAGGCTGCCGCAACCGCGTCCGCCCGACTGCGTGGCCGCTGCTGGCGAGTTTTCCTTCAGGCTCGGGGCGCGGAAGCCTTGCGACACGCCACCCTTGATGGTCCAGGCGGGGGCAGGGTGGTACACCAGGTACAGGCGCGGGCTGTAATGGTTGCCGAACTTGCTGTGGTGGTCGAGGCGCAGGCCGGCCGTAGCCGTCAGGTTCTCGCGCAGGAACAGCTGGTCTTCCGCAAACAGGGCCGACGTTGTGCCGGACAGGGTGGCGCCGCTGACGGGGTTGCCCAGGTAATCGGTAGGGATGGTGCCGATGGTGTCCGTGTTCGTCAGTTCCTGGTGCTTCCATTGGCCGCCCATCACCAGCATCTGCTCGATGCCGCCCCAGCCGACGCGTTTTTCCAGGCTGGCGTCGAGCGTGCTGTCCTTGGATTTCGCCACCGTGCCGACGACTTCGTTGTCGAAATCGTTGTGGTACAGGTTGACCATGGCCTTGCCGAAGTCCCAGCGGCCTTCATAGCCGATGCTGGCGCTCTTGCGTATCAGTTTGCTCGCGCCCCAGGCGCCGAACAGCGGGTAGCCGTCCGCGTCGAGCGTGGTCGAATCCGTCGATTGCTGCTTGCCGTAGCTGGCGTCCAGCGTCAGGTTCTGTTTCTTGTCCAGCGCCCAGCTCAGCTGGCCCGTGACAGTCTGGTTGCGTTCGCCGCCGATGCCGCCCGATTTGCCGATGGCTTTTTCATCGGGATTCTGGCGCGTCTGGCCCACGCCCAGGCGCATGCCGACCGTGTCCGACAAGGGGCCGGCCAGGTTCACGCCCAGCTGGTGCGCCGTGCCGCGGCCGCTGTCCTGCGGCTGCGTGTAGTTGGCCGTGGCCGAACCGTTCCACTTGCCCGGCACCTTGCGCGTGATGATGTTGATCACGCCGCCCATGGCGTCCGAGCCGTACAGCGAGGACATGGGGCCGCGCACCACTTCGATGCGCTCGATCATGTCGGGCGAGATCCAGTTCAAGTCCTGGCGGCCCAAGTCCGGGCGGTAAGCCGTGTCGGCCGAGCTGCCCACGCGCTTGCCGTCGACGAGGATCAAGGTGTATTTGTCGGGCAGGCCGCGCAGCTTGATCTTCGATTCTTCGCCTACCGGGCTGGTGCCGCCCGTCACGCCGGGGATGCGGCGCAGCAGGGTGTTGAGGTCGTACACGGGCTGGCGCTCGATTTCCTCGCGCGTGATGACGCTGATGCTGGCCGGCGCATCCTTGATGTCGATGGCCGTGCCGGACGCGGTGACGACCACAGTGTTCATGGTGGGATCGGCGGCCACATTGCCTTCGGCCCAGGCGCTGCTGACGGCCAAGGACAGCAGGCAGGGCAGGAGCAGGGTGGCGCAATGGCGGGGACGGGCGGGAATGGCGGCTGGGACTGTGAAGGTTGCGAAGGCGGGACTGCGCTTGGTCATGGTGAACTTTCCGGATGTTGTTTTTTCCTGGCTGCCTTCCGGGTGGCTCGGGTATGAATGATTGAAAATGCAATAAACTGCGCTCTCATTCTGTCAATGAGAATAAGAATCGTTCTTATTGTAATGCTATCCTGGCAAGAAGGAAAGTGATGAAAGGAAATAAAACACCGTTGCAGCATATGCATGGCATCTGGCGCCGCGTGTGCCAATAATGAAAGCGGTATGATCGATGCATGGGGAGGTGGCATGAAGACGATGATCAAAACCATACCGGCGCTGGCCTGCGCCCTGCTGCTCGCTGGCGGCCATGCAGGCGCTCAGGAGCAGGCCGCTTCCGATGATCTGCCCGTATGCCAGCTCGATCCGCGCGACAGCAGCAAGCTGGCCGTCGAGCCATGCCGCCCGGCGCCGCCCGTGCAGCCGCGCCGTTCCGTGCCGCAGGTGATTGGCCGCATGCCGGGGCAGCCTGCGCCTCCCGTCGTGCCCATGGCGCCCCTGCCGCCCAGCCCGGCCGTGCCCATGCCCCGTGCGCCGCAGCCCATCGGCGCCTGCGACACGGGCGGTTGCCGCGATGCCGCCGGCGCGCGCTACAACGGCGCGGGCAACGCCACGCTCGATGCCAACGGGCGCATCTGCCACCGCAATGGGGCGTTCTTGCAGTGTCTCCAGGCCGGTCATAGGCTCGTCCTCCAACTTTTCGCGCGTCGCGCTAAAAAATGGCTACAATTGTCGCTGACGTTACGTTTACGTAAACGTAACTATGGCACCATGTAACCATCAGGCGCCGGGAACACGGCCCTTATCACTCAGGAGATTTCATGCAGATTCAAGACAATGTATTCATCATCACGGGCGGCGCATCGGGCTTGGGCGCGGCCACGGCGCGCATGCTGACGGCGGCCGGCGGCAAGGTCGTGCTGGCCGACGTGCAGACGGAGGCGGGCCAGGCGCTGGCCGCTGAACTGAATGGCGTGTTCGTGCAGTGCGACGTGACGTCGGAAGAAGACGGCCTGGCCGTGGTGGCCGCTGCCATCAAGCTGGGCACCTTGCGCGGCCTCGTCAACTGCGCCGGCGTGGCGCCGGCCGTGAAAACCGTGGGCAAGGATGGCCCGCATCCGCTGGCCCTGTTCCAGAAAGTCGTCAACATCAACCTGGTGGGCACCTTCAATATGTGCCGCCTGGCGGCCGACGCCATGGCCAAGCAGGATGCCACCGTTGAAGGCGAGCGTGGCATCATCATCAACACGGCTTCCGTGGCCGCCTACGATGGCCAGATCGGCCAGGCAGCCTACGCCTCGTCGAAGGCGGCCGTGGTCGGATTGACCCTGCCGATGGCGCGGGACCTGTCGCGCAACGGCATCCGCGTGATGACGGTGGCGCCCGGCATTTTCGAAACGCCGATGCTGCTGGGCATGCCGGCCGAAGTGCAGGATGCGCTGGGCAAGATGGTGCCGTTCCCATCGCGCCTGGGCAAGCCCGGCGAATACGCGCAACTGGTGAAAGCCATCGTGGAAAACGTCATGCTCAATGGCGAGACGATCCGCCTGGACGGTGCGATCCGCATGCAGCCGAAGTAAGCCCTAGGCGAGGGTGCAGCGCCGTGGCCGGCATTTGAGGTAGCATACCCGGGAATCTTTACCGGAGTAAGCATGATCACATTGAAGCCGCTGGCGCTGAGCCTGACCTTGCTGGGAGCACTCGCTGCCAGTCCCGTATTTGCCGAGGTGCCGCAAAAGGCGCCGGAAGTCGCCACCGCATATGCGGAAAAATCGGGTTGGGCGGCGCAGAAATTCATGGTTGCCGCCGCCAATCCGCTGGCTGCCGATGCCGGCTACCAGATGCTGAAAAAGGGCGGCAGCGCCATCGACGCGGCCATCGCCACGCAGCTGGTACTGACCCTGGTCGAGCCGCAATCGTCGGGCATCGGCGGCGGCGCCTTTTTGCTGTATTCCACGGCCAAGGGCGTGCAGGCGTTCGACGGGCGCGAAACGGCGCCGGCCAACGCCGATGAACACTTGTTTCAGAATGCGGACGGCAGCCCCGTCTCGCGCGCCACGGGCGTGGTGGGCGGGCGTTCCGTGGGCGCGCCGGGCGTGCTGCGCATGCTGGAACTGGCGCACAAGGAACACGGCAAGCTGCCGTGGGCGACCCTGTTCGGCCCCGCCATCAAGCTGGCTCACGGCGGCTTTCCCGTCAGCCAGCGCCTCAACGGCTTGCTGAACTGGGACCAGGCCTTGAAGCGCGACCCTGTCGCCGCCGCGTATTTCTATGACAAAGAGGGCAAGGCCTGGCCCGTCGGTCACGTGCTGAAGAATCCGGAACTGGCGCGCACCCTGCGCGAGATCGCCCGTGGCGGCGCCGACGCCTTTTACAACGGCCGCATCGCGCGCGACATCGCCGCCAAGGTGGCGTCGCACCCGACCAACCCCGGCAAGCTGACGGCGACCGACATCGCCGGCTACCAGGCCAAAGTGCGCGAGCCCGTCTGCAGTGATTACAAGGCCTGGACCGTGTGCGGCATGCCGCCGCCATCGTCGGGCGGCATCGCCATCGCGCAGATGCTGGGCATGCTGGAAGTGAAGGATATCCGGCCGTATGCACCCGTCGACGGCGTGCTCGATGCGCAAGCGATCCACCTGTTCTCGGAAGCGGGACGCCTGGCCTACGCGGACCGCAACCGCTACGTGGCCGACACGGACTTCGTGCCACTGCCCGGCAATGGCGTCGCTTCGATGCTCGATAAAACCTATCTGGCGCAGCGCGCCGCGCTGATCGGCGAAAAATCCATGGGCAAAGCCAATCCCGGCACGCCGCCCGGCATGCAGGTGGCGTGGGGCATGGACAACGCCTTGCAGCGCCCGTCGACGTCGCACCTGGTGGCCGTCGACGCCTTTGGCGGCGGCCTGTCGATGACCACCAGCGTGGAAGACGCGTTCGGTTCGCGCCAGATGGTCGACGGCTTTTTGCTCAATAACCAGCTGACGGATTTCTCGTTCGATTCGCGCGATGCGGATGGCCCGATCGCCAACCGCGTCGAAGCGGGCAAGCGTCCGCGCAGCGCCATGTCGCCCACCCTGGTATTTGAAAAGGGTACGCACAAGCTGGTGCTGGCGACGGGTTCGCCCGGCGGCTCGTCCATCATCAATTATGTCGCCAAGGTCCTGGTCGGCACTATGGACTGGGGCTTGAACGTACAGCAGGCGATCAGCCTGCCGAACTTCGGCAGCCGCAACGGCCCGACGGAACTGGAAAAGGGCCGCGCGCCGGCAGCGCAAGTCGAGGCGCTGCAGGCGATGGGCCACGAGGTGCGCGTGATCGAACAGAACTCGGGCTTGCAGGGCATCATGCGCCTGAATGCGCATGGCAAGGATTTCTGGTTTGGGGGGGCGGATCCGAGAAGAGAAGGGATGGTTCGCGGAGATTAATCACCCCCGAATCTTTTCCACAAAGCATCCAGACCCTGCTAATCTGCCGGCATGGGAATGCAAAATAAAACAGGCTTGATACTCACGGGAGGAGGCGCCCGCGCCGCCTACCAGGTGGGCGTGCTGCAGGCGATTTCAGCGATACTGTGGGAAGCGGGCTGGGCACCGGCGCGCAACCCCTTCGACATCATCTGCGGCACCTCGGCCGGTGCCATCAACGCCACGGCGCTGGCCTGCCGTGCCGATAATTTCGGCGAAGGCGTGCAAAAGCTGCTCGACGTGTGGCAGCACATCGAAGTCGAGCAAGTGTACCGCGCCGATTCGCTGGGCGTGATCCGCTCGGGCGCGCGCTGGCTGTCCCTGCTGTCGTTCGGCTGGCTGCTGCGCCAGTGGCATGCATCGCCGCCCAGTTCCCTGCTCGACAATACCCCGCTGGTCAGCCTGCTGCACCGCATGCTCGACCTGCCGCGCCTGGACGCGGCCCTGGCCGACGGCTTGCTGCATGCGCTGGCCGTGACGGCGTCGTCGTATTCGGGCAGCCGCCACATGACGTTTTACCAGACGGCCGAGGATATCGCGCCCTGGGTGCGCACGCAACGCCTGGCCCTGCCGGACCAGATCGGCGTGGAGCATTTGCTGGCGTCGGCCGCCATCCCCTTCATCTTCCCCGCCGTGCCCCTGTACGTGGGCGGCCAGCGCGAATACTGCGGCGACGGTTCCATGCGCCAGCTGGCACCGATCTCGCCGGCCATTCACCTGGGCGCGAACAAGGTGCTGGTGGTGGGTGCGGGACGCATGACGGAACCGGCGCCCGCCGCGTCCGAAGCGGCGCGCTACCCGAGCCTGGCGCAGATCGCCGGCCATGCGCTGTCGTCGATTTTCCTCGACGGCCTGGCAGTCGACATCGAGCGCCTGAACCGCATCAACCTGACCCTGTCGATGCTGCCGCCCGAGTTGCTGGGCAAAACGGCCTTGCGGCCGGTGGAATTGCTGGTCATCGCGCCGTCCGAGCGGCTCGACGCCATCGCCAGCCGGCATATCGGCAGTTTGCCGCGTCCCATCCGCACCATGTTGTCGGGCATCGGCGCGGCCGAAGCGCGGGGCGCGGCGCTGGCATCGTATTTATTGTTCGAATCGACGTATACTAACGAGCTGATCCGTCTTGGACAGCGCGATACGCAGGCCCGCAAGGACGATGTACTGGCGTTTTTTGGTTCTTGAGACGGCCCTTGGAGCGGCGTGCGGGTTTTTCGCGTTTTTTTTGACAGGACGATTGTGCGGGTATTTCGACGTGTTTGCGATGTTGCCTTACTGTTAATTCTACTGATGGGAGGTCCCGCCATGGCGGGGCCTGCGCCCACCCTGCGTTTCGACCAGCTCAGCGTCGACCAGGGCCTGGCGCAGGAATCGGTGCTGGCCATCGCCCAGGACCGGCAAGGCTATATGTGGTTCGGCAGCCAGTCCGGCCTGAGCCGTTACGACGGCTACCGCATGGTCGTCTACAAGAATATCGAGGGCGACAAGACCAGCCTGGCCGACAACTGGGTCGGCGAACTGCATGTCGATAGCCAGGGCCAGCTGTGGGTGGGCACGGACAATGGCCTGGACCGCTTCGACGCCGCCAGCCAGACCTTCATCCATTACGGCCCGGCAGAAAAGAGCAAGCGGGGCAACGGCAACCGGCATATCCACGCCATTCTCGACGATGGCGCGCGCGGCTTCTGGATCGCCACCTCGGACGGCTTGCAGCATTTCGATCCCGCCACGGGCCGTTTCCGCACCTGGCACCATGAAGAGGGCAACCCGCACAGCCTGGGCGACAATGAAATCAAGGCACTGGCGCTGGATGCGCAACAGCGCCTATGGATAGGCACGGTCACGGGCCTGGACATGCTGGCGCCGGGCAGCGAGCGCTTCGAGCATTTCGCCGTCGATGCGACGCCCGGCTCGAAGTACAACGTGATCCAGTCGCTGCTGATCGACCGCCAGCAGAACCTGTGGATCGGCACCATGGCCGGTGCCGAGCGCTGGCGCCTGGGCGCCGCCGGCCAGCCGCCGCAATCGAGAGTGCGCTTGGGCGAGAAACATGGCTTTTCCGCCATCCGCGTGGCCAGCCTGTACCAGGATGTCGACGCCACCGTCTGGCTGGGCAGCAATGCCGATGGCCTGTTCCGCTGGCTGCCCGAAAGCGACACCTTCCTGCAGTACCGCCACCAGACGGGCGACAAGTTCAGCGTCGCCGACAACCAGCTGTCATCGTTGTACCGCGACCGCGCCGGCACCTTCTGGGTCGGCTCCTGGTACAACGGCGTGAGCCGGGTCGACCTGGGCAGCGGCGGCTTTTCGCGCATGGCGCGCGCGCCCGGCGATGTGGGCGCGCTGGCGGACAAGAAAGTGCGCGCCGTGGCCGACGCGGGCGACGGCAAGCTGTGGCTGGCCACCAAGGGCGGCCTGAAACTGTACGACACGCGCGACGGCAGCTCGCGCCTGTTCGACCTGCACAGCGCGCCCGGCATGTCGCGCGACGAGCAGGTCACGACCCTGTACAAGGCGCCGGACGGCGTGCTGTGGGTGGGCGGCTCGACGGGCTTGCACCGCTTCGATCCGGCCTTGGGGCGTTTCTTCACCATGCGCTTTGCCGCCGGCGATCCGAACAGCGATACCATCCGCAATATCGTCAGCGACCGCAGCGGCATGCTGTGGGTGTCGACGCGCGGCGGCGTGCACCGCTTCGACCCGGCCAGCAAACGTTTTACCACGTACCGCCACGACCCGGCCGACCCGAACAGCCTGTCCGACAATATGGTGCGGCCCGTGCTGGAAGACGGCAAGGGGCGGCTGTGGATCGGTTCCTTCCACGGCCTGGACTTGCTGGACCGCGCCAGCGGCCGCTTCCGCCATTTCCGCCACGACCCGCAAAATCCGCAGAGCCTGAGCCACGACGAAGTGCATTTCCTGCACGAGGACAAGCGCGGCGTGCTGTGGGTGGGCACGGCCAATGGCCTGAACCGCATGGACATCGACGCCAAGGGCGAGATCCGTTTCCGGCGTTTCCTGCGCAAGGACGGCATGGCCGACGATGCCGTCGCCAGCATCCTCGGCGACGACAACGAGCAGCTATGGCTGAGCACGAATAGCGGCATCACGCGGCTCGACATGCGCAGCGGCCTGTTTCGCAACTACGACAGCGCCGACGGCACGGTGGAAGGCTCGTACTTCGATGGCGCGGCCCTGCGCGCATCGGACGGCACCATGTATTTCGGCGGCTTCAACGGCATGACGGCGTTCATGCCGCAGGATATCCACGACAACCGCGTGCCGCCGCTGGTGGCCGTCACGGAACTGCAGATCTTCAACAAGCCGGTGGCCATCGGCCGCGGCGAGTTCGCGCATGTGCTCAAGACGGCCATCGACCATACGCGCGAGCTGGTGCTGACCAGCCGCGAAAGCGTCTTTTCGCTGGAATTCGCGGCCCTGCATTTCGCCGCGCCCCAGCGCAATATGTTCGCCTACCGGCTTGAAGGCTTCGACCAGGACTGGGTCATGACGGATGCGGGCCGGCGCTTTGCCACCTACACCAACCTCGATGCGGGCAACTACGTGTTTCGCGTCAAGGCGGCCAACAAGGACGGCGTGTGGAACGAGAGCGGCGCCACCCTGGCCATCACGATTCTGCCGCCGTTCTGGAAAACTTGGTGGTTCCGCACCCTGATGGCGGCGCTGCTGCTGGGCGCCGTGTATGGCGCCTACCGCCAGCGCGTGCGCACGCTGCGGCGCCAGCAGAACGAGCTGGAAAAACTGGTCGGCGAACGCACGGCCGAGTTGCAGAGCAAGGAAATCGAAGTGCTGGCCCAGTCGGAAAAGCTGGCGCAGGTGAACAGCAGCCTGACGAAAAACGAGGAAAGCCTGCGCCAGGCCAAGCGCAAGGCCGAAGATGCGACGCGCCAGAAGTCGGAATTTTTGGCCAACATGAGCCACGAGATGCGCACGCCGCTGGCTGGCGTGATCGGCATGCTGGGCTTTGCCCTGCGCGACGAGCAGCTGCACGACGCCACGCGCGAGCAGATCCTGCGCGGCCAGGCCAATGCCCAGTCGCTGCTGGTGATCATCAATGACTTGCTCGACTTTTCCAAGATCGAGGCGGGCAAGCTGAGTATCGAAAACATCGACTTCGCGCTCGGCGCCGCGATCGAGACGGTGGTGACCCTGTTCGAGGAGCAGGCGGCCGCGCGCAGCATCGGTTTCTCCATCGATTTCGCGCCCGACCTGCCGCCTTTCGTGGTGGGCGACCCGACTCGCTTGCGCCAGGTGCTGGTCAACCTGGTCGGCAATGCCTTTAAGTTCACCCAGCGCGGCGGCGTCAGCGTGTGCGTCGAGCGGGCCGGCGTGGCCAGCGGCAGGGGCGGGCGCCGTGTCAACCTGATTCGTTTTACCGTCAGCGACAGTGGCATCGGCATCGATGCGGATGCGATGGCGCGCCTGTTCCAGAAGTTCGAGCAGGCCGATGCCAGCACCACGCGGCGCTACGGCGGCACGGGCCTGGGCCTGGCCATCTGCCGCCAGCTGGTCGAACTGATGGATGGCGAGATCGAAGTGGCCAGCACGCCGGGGCAGGGCAGCACGTTTGCCTTCACCTTGCCGCTGGCCGATGGCGTGGCGCCGCCGCTGGTACCGCAGGTGGCGCTGGCGCCGCACAGCCACCAGCTGCGCGTGCTGTGCGCGGAAGATTTCCCCACCAACCAGATCATCATCCGCGTGATGCTCGAGGAACTGGGACACCGGGTCGATGTGGTCGCCAACGGCGTGCTGGCCGTGGCGGCCTGCGTGCATACGCGCTACGACTTGATCCTGATGGACGGGCGCATGCCGGAGATGGACGGCGCCACGGCGACGCGCTTGATCCGCGTGGGCGGCTGGCCGGACCAGCCCGTGCGCGACCAGGAGCTGATGATCGTGGCCCTGACGGCGAACGCCAGCGAAGAAGACCGCAGCCGCTATCTGGGCGTCGGCATGGATGATTTCCTCAGCAAGCCGGTCGACGAGGCGGCGCTGCATGGCTTGCTGGCGCGCGCCATCGAGCGCCAGTTGCAGCGCGGTTTCATGTTGCCGCGCATGCCGTCGAACGCGCCGCGCGGCGCCGCGCGGGGACAGGCCGAACTCGATGCCCTGTTCGGCATCGCGCCGGCAGTTCCTGTTCCGGCGCCTTCCCAGTCGATCCGCAGCGGCGAGCTGCAACGGCGTATCCGCGTCGCCTTCGTCGCCGACCTGGAAGGGCGTTTGCGCGAACTCGACGACGCTCTGGCGGCGCAGGACAAGGATAGCGCCGGGCGCCTGCTGCACGGCTTGAAGGGCAGCGCCGCCTATCTCGATGAAACCCAGCTGCACATGCTGTGCACGGAAATGGAAGAGGCGGCGGATGGCGGACGCTGGACGCAGGTGGCCCTGCATTTGCCGCAATTGCGCGCACTGTTGGCGCAAATAGCCGTTTCGGGTCAAGAAATGTAAAATAGGCAATGCCGGCCATCGGGCGCTCGGCGAAACTGGGTAGAATACGGCCAGGCACCTTGACGCTGCCGCCAATGGAGAAAGCAATGAAAGTACTGGTGGTTGACGATGATGTCGTGTCGCGCATGGTATTGATGCATCTGATCGACAGCTGCGGCGTGCACGATATCGTGGAAGCCGAAGATGGTGCGGCGGCGTGGGAGCAGCTTGAAGGCGGCTTGCGTCCCTCGCTGTGCTTTTGCGACTTGCGCATGCCGCGCCTGTCCGGCATGGAGCTGCTGCAGAAAATCCGCTCCGACAGCGCGCTCGACGCCATGCCGCTGGTGCTCGTCTCGTCGGCCAATGACCAGGACACGGTGCGCGACGCCGTGCAGGCCGGCGCCGCCGGCTACATCGTCAAGCCCTTCCAGCCGGAGCAGGTGCGCCAGCATATCGATGCATGCTTCGACGTTTCCGCCTTGCCGGCCGAGGCGCCGCGCGACACCTTGCAGCGGCTGGGCATCGACAGCGAACGCCTGCTGGCCTATCTGACGGGCTTCCAGGGGCAGATCGGCGCCGCCAGCGAACAGGTAGACGCCTTGCTGGCGCGCGGCGAACCGGCACAGGCGCGCCAGCAGCTGGAACGGCTGCACCTTGGTTGCCGCACCTTGGGACTGCATGGCGCGGAAGCCGGCATGAGCGCGCTGTTGCAATCGGCGGTGCTCGATGGCGACCAGATGCAAACGGCCCTGGCCGCGCTGGCGCGCAGCGTGGCGCAGCAGACGCGTTTGCTGCTGCAACAGGACAGAGACGACTGAATTTGCTGTTTTCTGCTTGCCGGAAAAATACTTTAGGTTTAAAGTATCTGCTTCCGGGCCATGTGCACGCGCCCGCTACCCGCCAGGATGAGCATGAGCAGCGACCCTTCGCCTACGACCGCATCTCCCCAGGACGACTTTGCGCGCACGCATTTGCCGCCGCGCGCACTCTGGCCGCAGCTATGCCTTGATCTGCCCGAGCTCCAGTATCCGGCGCGCCTCAATTGCGTCGCCACGCTGCTCGATGCGGCCGTGGCCAACGGCGGCGAGCGTACCGCCATCCTGGCCGACGGCCAGCGCTGGACTTACGCCGAGCTGGCGCGGCAAGTCGACCGCATCGCCCACGTGCTGCGCAGCGATTTACGCCTGATCCCCGGCAACCGCGTGCTGCTGCGCGGCGCGAATACTCCCATGATGGCCGCCTGCCTGCTGGCCGTGCTGAAAGCCGGCTGCATCGCTGTGCCCACCATGCCGCTGCTGCGCGCGCGCGAACTGTCCACCATCCTCGCCAAAGCGGAAGTGAATGCCGTGCTGTGCGCGCAGGGCTTGCGCGCAGAACTCGATGGCGTGCCCGGCTTGCCGGCCATGCTGTGCTTTGGCGCCGCCGATGCGGAACTCGAACAGCGCATGGCGGCCCACGATGCGCCGTTTGCCGCGCACGACACGGCCGCCGAAGACGTCTGCCTGATCAGCTTTACCTCGGGCACGACGGGCATCCCCAAAGGCACCATGCACATGCACCGCGATCTGCTGGCCATCTGCGACTGCTTCCCCCGCTCCATGCTGCAGGTACGTGCCGGCGACATCTTCATCGGCACGCCGCCGCTGGCGTTCACCTTCGGCCTCGGCGGCTTGCTGCTGTTCCCCCTGCGCTTTGGCGCGGCCACCGTGCTGCTGGAAAAACTCACGCCCGACGGCCTGCTGCGCGCCATCGGCGCTTATGGCGCCACCATCTGCTTCACGGCGCCCACCTTTTACCGCCAGATGGCGCCCCTGGCCGCGCAGCACGACTTGCGCAGCCTGCGCTTGTCCGTGTCGGCCGGCGAAGCGCTGCCGCTGGCCACGCGCGACGCGTGGCAGGCGGCGACCGGGCTGGCCATGACGGACGGCATCGGCGCGACCGAGATGCTGCACATCTTCATTTCCGCCACGGGCGAGGGCATACGCCGCGGCGCCATCGGCAAGGCCATTCCCGGCTACCAGGCGTGCATCGTCGATGATGCGGGCGTGCCGCAGCCGCCCGGCGTGACGGGCCGCCTGGCCGTGAAAGGCCCCACCGGTTGCCGCTACCTGTCCGACCCGCGCCAGCGCGATTACGTGCAGAATGGCTGGAACCTGACGGGCGACACCTTCGAGATGGATGCGGACGGCTATTTTTATTACCGCTCGCGCAGCGACGACATGATCGTCTCGGCCGGCTACAACATCGCCGGCCCGGAAGTGGAAGAGGCGCTGCTGCGCCACCCGGCCGTGGCCGAATGCGGCGTGGTCGGGCGCGCCGATGCCGAGCGTGGCCAGATCGTCGAGGCGCACGTGGTGCTGAAAGACGGCAGCCAGGCCAGCGAGGCGCTGGCGGCCGAACTGCAGGACTTCGTGCGCCAGCAGATCGCTCCCTATAAATATCCGCGCGCCATCCGCTTCCTGCCTTCCCTGCCGCGCACGGAAACGGGCAAGCTGCAGCGCTTCAAACTTCGCACGGACACCCCATGAATATTGTCTGCATCGGCGGCGGCCCCGCCGGCCTGTATTTCAGCCTGCTCATGAAAAAGCAGAACCCGGATCACCGCATCACCGTCATCGAGCGCAACCGCCCGTACGACACGTTTGGCTGGGGCGTCGTGTTTTCCGACCAGACCCTGGGCAACCTGGCCAATGCGGACGAGCCGACTGCGCGCGCCATCCTGCAGGCGTTCAACCACTGGGACGATATCGAGATCCACTTCAAGGGCGAAACCGTGCGCTCCGGCGGCCATGGCTTTTGCGGCATCGGCCGCAAGCGCCTGCTCAACATCCTGCAGGCGCGCTGCGAGGAGCTTGGCGTGCAGCTGGTGTTCGAGACGGAAGTGCAGGACGACCAGGCCATCGCGAAGCAGTACGGCGCCGACCTGGTGATCGCCAGCGACGGCTTGAACAGCCGCATCCGCACGCGCTATGCGGCCAGCTATCAGCCCGAGATCGACCAGCGCCATTGCCGCTTCGTCTGGCTGGGCACGCGAAAGAAGTTCGAGGCGTTCACGTTTGCCTTCCGCCAGACGCCGCACGGCTGGTTCCAGGCGCATATCTATCAATACGATGGCGACACTTCCACCTTCATCGTCGAAACGCCCGAACACGTGTGGCGCGCCGCGGGCCTGGACAGCATGAGCCAGGAAGAGGGCATCGCCTTTTGCGAAGCCCTGTTTGCCGAAGAACTCGACGGCCACGGTTTGCTGAGCAATTCGCCGCACTTGCGCGGCTCGGCGCAGTGGATCACCTTCCCCCGCATCGTCTGCCGGCAATGGGTGCACCGGCAGGATGGCGTGCCCGTCGTGCTGATGGGCGACGCGGCCCACACGGCCCATTACTCGATAGGCTCCGGCACCAAGCTGGCGCTGGAAGACGCGATCGAGCTGGCGCGCTGCTTCGGCCAGCATGCCGAGAGCGGCGCGGCGCTGGCCGCCTACCAGCAACTGCGCGCCATCGAGGTGCTGAAAATCCAGAGCGCGGCGCGCAATTCCATGGAGTGGTTTGAAAACGTCGAGCGCTACAGCGCCATGGAAGCGCCGCAGTTCGCCTATTCCATGCTCACGCGCAGCCAGCGCATTTCGCATGAAAACCTGCGCCTGCGCGACCCCGCGTATGTGGCCGATTATGAACAGTGGCTGGCGCGGCGCGCGGGCGAGCAGGCCGGCGTGGAGATGGGGGACGAGCCATTGCCACCCATGCTCACACCGTTCCGGTTGCGCGGCGTGCTGCTGAAAAACCGCATCGCCGTCTCGCCCATGGCGCAGTACAGCGCCGTCGATGGCGTGGCGGGCGACTACCATCTGATGCACCTGGGCGCGCGCGCCATGGGCGGTGCGGGCCTCGTGTTTGCCGAGATGACGTGCGTGTCGGCCGATGCGCGCATCACGCCCGCCTGTCCCGGCATGTACAGCGAAGCGCACACGCAGGCCTGGCGGCGCATCGTCGATTTCGTGCATGCGAACAGTGATGCGAAGATCGCCCTGCAGCTGGGCCACGCGGGGCCGAAAGGCTCGACGCGGCCCATGTGGGACGGCATCGACCTGCCTTTGACCGAGGATAACTGGCCGCTGCTGGCGGCCTCGGAACAGCAATACCTGGCGGGTGTGTCGCAAGTGGCGCGCGCGGCCACGGAAAGCGACCTGGCGCGCATCGAACAGGACTTCGTGCGCGCCACCCTGGCGGCGGCCGTCGCCGGATTCGACTGGCTGGAACTGCACTGCGCGCACGGTTATCTGCTGTCGAGTTTTATCTCGCCGCTGACCAACCGCCGCACGGACGAATATGGCGGCAGCCTGGAAAACCGCTGCCGCTATCCGCTGCGCGTGTTCCGCGCCATGCGCGCCGCCTGGCCGCAGGATAAACCGATGAGCGTGCGCATCTCGGCCCACGACTGGGTCGAAGGCGGCATCACGCCCGACGACGCGGTCGTCATCGCGCGCCTGTTCAAGCAGGCCGGCGCCGACCTGATCGACTGTTCCTCGGGCCAGGTCAGCAAGCTCGAACAGCCCGTGTACGGACGCATGTTCCAGGCGCCGTTCGCCGACCGCGTGCGCAACGAGGCGGGCATCGCCAGCATGGCCGTCGGCTCGATCTTCGAGGCCGACCACGCCAACAGCATCATCGCCGCCGGGCGCGCCGACCTGTGCGCCGTGGGCCGGCCGCACCTGGCCAACCCGGCCTGGACCCTGACGGAAATGGCGCGCATCGGCTACAGCGGTGCCGGTGCGGCGTGGCCAAAACAGTACCGGCCTGGCCAGCAGCAGCTGGAACGCAATCTGCAGCGCGAACGCCAGCTGGCCGCCGCCAATACGGGCCTCACCCCGCAACAGGTGGCCGCGCGGCTGCTGGAAGGATGACATGAGCAAGGAACAACTGGATGGCGCATTGGCCGACAAACATGCGCTGGTGACGGGCGCCGGCAGCGGCATTGGCCTCGCTTGTGCGGGCGCCTTGCTGGACGCGGGCGCCAGGGTTACCCTGGCCGGGCGCGATGGCGCGCGGCTGGCGCGCGCGCGCATGCAGCTGGAAGAGGCGGGCCACGCGGGCAGGGTCGCCATCTGCGTGCTCGACGTGGCCGTGGAAGCATCCGTGCAGGCAGGGTTTGCGCAGGCCGCCGCGCATTTCGGCCGCGTCGACATCTTGATCAATAACGCGGGCCAGGCGCATGCGGCGCCTTTCGGCAAGACGGATGCCGCCATCTGGCAGCAGATGCTGGCCGTGAACCTGACGGGTGTGTACCACTGCTGCCAGGCGGCCATGCCGGCCATGCTGGAAGCGGGCTGGGGGCGCATCGTCAACGTGGCGTCGACGGCGGGCCTGAAGGGCTACCGTTACGTCAGCGCCTATGTCGCTTCCAAGCACGGCGTGATCGGCCTGACGCGCGCGCTGGCGCTGGAAGTGGCGCCGCGCGGCGTCACCGTCAACGCCGTCTGCCCCGGCTACACGGAAACGGAGATGGTGGCGCAGGCCGTGCAAAACATCGTGCGCAAGACGGGGCGCGGCGAAGACGCGGCGCGCGCGGAACTGGCGGCTGGCAATCCGCAGCAGCGGCTGGTGCAGCCGCAGGAAGTGGCCGATGCGGTGGCGTGGCTATGCCTGCCCGCATCGTCCGCCATGAATGGACAATCGATCGCCGTCGCCGGCGGCGAAGTCATGTAACTGAATGAAGACCATGGATAAAGAACCCGAAAATCTGCACGACGAACCCGTGCTGGACCTGGCCAGCCGGCTGACGCAGGACCACCACCAGTCGCTGAAATTGTGGCTGCGCATGCTCTCCTGCACGGTCAAGATTGAAAACGAGGTGCGCACGCGCTTGCGCGCCACCTTCGGCATCACCTTGCCCCGTTTCGACTTGATGGCGCAGCTTGAGCGCTTTCCCGACGGTTTGCGCATGGGCGAACTGTCCAAGCGCATGATGGTCACGGGCGGCAATATCACGGGCATCACCGACCAGCTGGAGCAGGAAAAACTGGTGGTGCGCGTGGTCGATCCGAAGGACCGGCGCTCGTACAGCGTCAAGCTGACGCCAGCGGGCCGGCGCGCCTTCGACGAGATGGCGCGCGTGCACGAAGGCTGGATCGCCGAACTGCTGCACGGCGTGACGCCCGATGACAAAACCCAGTTGATCGACCTGCTGTCGCACATGAAGCAGCAGCTGAATGACACCTCGATAAAGGACTGACCATGCGCCACCTCCCCGGCCAGCCGCAAGACCTGCCAGGCAACCGTGCCAGCCTGGCCCATTACGCGGCGCGGCATTTTCTGTTTGCCGTCGACGCAGGCGTTGCCACACTGACACTGCACCGCCCTGAGCGCAAGAATCCGCTCACTTTTGACTCGTATGCGGAATTGCGCGAGCTGTTCCGCGCGCTGGCCCATGCGGACGACGTCAAGGCCGTCGTCATCACGGGTAGCGGCGGAAATTTCTGTTCGGGCGGCGACGTGCACGACATCATCGGCCCGCTGACGAAGCTCGACATGCCCGGCCTGCTGGCGTTTACCCGCATGACGGGCGACGTGGTGAAAGCCATGCGCGCCTGTCCGCAGCCCATCATCGCCGCCATCGACGGCATTTGCGCGGGCGCCGGCGCCATGTTGGCACTGGCTTCCGATATCCGCATCGGCACGGCGCGCAGCAAGACGGCCTTCTTGTTTACCCGCGTGGGCCTGGCCGGCTGCGACATGGGCGCCTGCGCCTTGCTGCCGCGCGTGATCGGCCAGGGCCGCGCCGCCGAGCTGCTGTACACGGGACGCTCCCTGGCCGGCGCCGAGGCAGAGCGCTGGGGCTGGCTCAACCGCCTCGTCGAACCGGAGGAGCTGGCAGAGGCGGCGCAGCTGTTCGCCGCCGGCCTGGCCAGCGGCCCCACGTTCGCGCACGGCATGACGAAAAAAATGCTGCAGCAGGAGTGGAACATGGGCGTCGATGAAGCGATCGAGGCGGAAGCGCAGGCGCAAGCCATTTGCATGGCCACCAACGATTTCCACCGCGCCTATCACGCCTTCGTGGCGAAGGAAAAACCGCAGTTCGAGGGTAAATGAAATACGCGACACCACTTACCTGGAATGGCCGTTTTTCGAGGCGCATCATGCACAGCTTGAGTCCGAGCTCGATGCGTGGGCGGCGCAGCACCTGGGCGACGCGCATGATACCGACGTCGATGCGGCTTGCCGCGCGCTCGTGGCGCAACTGGGGCAGGGCGGCTGGCTTGCGCATGCTACGGGCACCGATGGCAAGATCGACACGCGCGCCATTTGCCTGATGCGCGAAACCCTGGCGCGCCACGATGGCCTGGCCGATTTCGCCTTTGCCATGCAGGGGCTCGGTTCGGGCGCCATCGGCCTGTTCGGCAGCTTGGACAACAAGGCGCGCTATTTGCCGGACGTGGCCAGCGGCAAGCGCATCGCGGCCTTCGCCCTGTCCGAACCGCAGGCCGGCTCCGACGTGGCAGCCATGGCGTGCGCCGCGCGCCGCGACGGCGACGAGTACGTGCTCGATGGCGAAAAGACGTGGATATCGAACGGCGGTATCGCCGACTTTTACGTGGTGTTCGCCCGCACGGGCGAGGCGCCCGGTGCGCGCGGCATCAGCGCCTTCATCGTCGACGCCGACAATCCCGGGCTGGAAATCGCCGAACGCATCGCCGTGATCGCGCCACATCCGCTGGCGCGCCTGCGCTTCAATCACTGCCGCGTGCCCGTGTCGCAGCGTTTGGGCGATGCGGGGCAGGGCTTCAAGGTGGCGATGGCGACACTCGACGTGTTCCGCACGTCGGTGGCCGCCGCCGCCCTGGGCTTTGCGCGGCGCGCGTTCGACGAAGCGCTGCGCCACGCGACGGCGCGCCAGATGTTCGGCCAGACCCTGGCCGACTTCCAGCTGACGCAGGCGAAATTGGCGCAGATGGCCACCGGCATCGACTCTGCCGCGCTGCTCACCTACCGCGCCGCCTGGCAGCGCGACCAGGGCCGCAAGGTGACGAAGGAAGCGGCCATGGCCAAGCTGACGGCTACGGAAACGGCGCAGCAGGTGATCGATGCGGCCGTGCAACTGTTCGGCGGCATGGGTGTCGTCAGTGGTCACCCGGTCGAGCGCCTGTACCGCGAAATCCGCGCTTTGCGCATCTACGAGGGCGCCAGCGAAGTACAGCAATTGATCATCGCGCGCGAATTGCTGCGCGAGGCGGCGGACGCATGAGCAGCCTGAAGCGCATGAATAACGAGGAAAACAATATGCAGGTTTTACAACCACCGGGGTGGGCCAGGCCGCGCGGCTATGCGAATGGCATCGCCGCCAGCGGACGCACAGTGCATGTCAGCGGCATGATAGGCTGGGATGCGCAGGGCCAGTTCCATACTGACGACTTCGCGGGACAGGTGCGCCAGGCGCTGCAAAATATAGTCGCCGTGCTGGCCGAGGCGGGCGCCTTGCCCGAACACATCGTGCGCATGAACTGGTATGTACTGGACAAGAAGGAATATGTGGCGGCATATCCACAAATTGGTGTTGCCTACAGGGAAATCATCGGCAAGCATTTCCCGGCCATGACGGCGGTGCAGGTGGCGGGGCTGATCGAGGACAGGGCGAAGGTCGAGATCGAGGTAACGGCGGTATTGCCTGGTTGAATTTTTTTTGTTAATATTGCACTTTTTGCGATAAAATAAGGAATATAAAAACATTATCTGTTATGTTATATTTAGCAACCGGAAAATACACCGGTTCCAAATACTGACAGTCGAGGTAGCAGATGCAAAACAAATTCAGAACGACAAGTGCCTTCCTGCTGGCGGTGGCTGGCGTGGGTTTCTGCTTGAGTGCACAGGCCGCCTCCGGGCCTTCGCTGCTGTCTCCTGCCTATCAGGGACAGCTGGAAAGCTGGCTTGGTGAAGGCCGCCTGGCGCTCGAATCGATCTACAGCAAGGCGGCGGGCGACACGTCGCTCGATTTTCACAAGGCATCCGATGGCAAGGGACGGACCTTTTCCATCATGGAAGCGACTAATACTTCGGGGCAAACCTGGCTTGTCGGTGGCTACAATCCGCAAAGCTGGAGCTCCACCGATGGCATGCATGTGACCATGGATGACAGCCAGCGCACGGGTTTCCTGTTCAATCTGACGGCGGGCTTCATGCTGCCGCAATTGAAGCAGTATTTCAGCGGCGATAGTATCGGCAGCGGGCAGACGTTTAACGACAGCGATTATGGCCCTACCTTTGGCAGCGGGCATGATCTTTACGTGCCGAAGGATTTGACGCATGGCGGCGGCTCTTTCCTATATACCTATAACTTTCGCGGGCAGCCATCGACAGGTATCAGTTTGCTCGATGGCTCTACCTGGCAAGCTAACGACGTGACCTTTGGTGCGATTCAGATATTCACGATCAGTGCTGTGCCTGAACCTGCCACCTATGGAATGCTGCTGGCGGGCGTGGGGCTGCTGGCGCTGCTGCGTCGGCGCAAGGCGACTGCGGCCAGCTGAGCGGGGCAGTAGCGCAGATTTCATGTCGCGTTTGCCAGGTTGTTCATGGAACGCGCGAGCCTGTATAATCCCGCTTCGCGTGTCGCCATCGTACAATGGATAGTACAAGGTCCTCCTAAGACTTAAATGCAGGTTCGATTCCTGCTGGCGACACCACATTCCACGCAGCGCGCGTCGGCGGCCCGGGTCCATACGGGTAGCAATTTACTGATCGATGGCGATTGAAGTCCCAGTTATCGGTACAATGCGTGCTTCATTCATCCAATCGGCGGCTGTTTTGCACACCACGCGGTGTGCGCGAGACGGCGCCCGAGCACTCTTACTCATTATGGCTGTCATTTCTCTTTCATCGGCGCAACTTGCGTTCGGTCACGTCGCGCTGCTCGATCACGCGGAATTTTCACTGGAAACCTCGGAACGGGTCGGCTTGATCGGCCGCAACGGCACGGGTAAATCCTCCTTGCTGAAAGTCATTTCGGGCAAGTTCAAGCTCGATGATGGCTTGTTGGTGATGCAGCAAGGCATCAAGATCGCTTATGTTGAGCAGGAACCGCAATTCGATCCTGAGATGTCCGTGTTCGATGCCGTCGCTTCCGGCATGGGCGAATCGCAAGAGTGGCTGAAGGAATACGATGCGCTGACGGGACAGTTTGGCCAGGGCAATGACGACGAACTGATGGAACGCATGCACGACATTCAGGTCAAACTCGATGCGGCCGATGCATGGAGCTTGCCGAACAAGGTGGAAACCGTACTCGACCGTTTGAACCTGACGGGCGACATGCTGATGAAAACCCTGTCCGGCGGGATGCAAAAGCGCGTGGCGCTGGCGCGCGCGCTGGTGTCGGCGCCCGACGTGCTGCTGCTCGATGAGCCGACCAACCATCTGGACTTCAGCTCCATCCTGTGGCTGGAAGGCTTGTTGCGCGACTTCAAGGGTAGCGTGCTGTTCATTACCCATGACCGCTCCTTCCTCGACAACGTCGCCACGCGCATCATCGAACTCGACCGCGGCCGTTTGCTGTCGTATCCGGGCAACTTCACGGCTTACCAGACCCGCAAGGCGGAGCAGCTGGAAATCGAAGAAGTGGAAAATGCCAAGTTCGACAAGTTCCTGGCGCAGGAAGAAGTGTGGATACGCAAGGGCGTCAAGGCCCGCCGCGTGCGTGACGAAGGCCGCGTGCGCCGTCTGGAAGCGCTGCGCCTGACGCGCAATGCGCGCCGCGAACAGCAGGGACAAGTCAAGCTGGACGTATCTGCCGGCGAACGCTCGGGCAAGATCGTGGCGGACCTGGAAAACGTCTCGAAGATCTATGGCGACAAGGTCATCGTCAAGGATTTCAGCGCCACCATCCTGCGCGGCGACAAGGTCGGCCTGATCGGCGCCAACGGCGCCGGCAAGACTACCTTGCTGAAAATGATCCTCGGTCAGGAAGAGTCGGACACGGGCACCATCCGCCTCGGCACCAAGCTGCAAGTGGCGTATTTCGACCAGATGCGCACGCAGCTGAACGAAGAAGCGAACCTGATGGAAACCATCGCGCCGGGCAGCGACTGGGTCGAGATCAATGGCCAGCGCCGCCACGTGATGACCTACCTGAACGACTTCCTGTTCGCGCCGGAACGTGCCCGCTCGCCCGTCAAGTCGCTGTCTGGTGGCGAGCGCAACCGTTTGCTGCTGGCGCGCCTGTTCGCCAAGCCGGCCAACGTGCTGGTGCTCGATGAGCCGACCAATGACTTGGATATCGATACCCTGGAATTGCTGGAAGAGTTGCTGGAAGAATACACCGGCACCGTCTTCCTCGTCAGCCATGACCGTACCTTCCTCGACAACGTGGTCACGCAAGTGATCGTCGCCGAAGGCGAGGGCAAATGGCGCGAATTCGTCGGCGGCTACACGGACTGGGAGCGCGTGCGCACCTTGCCGATCGCCACGGCGCCCGCCAGCAAGCCGGCCGTGAAGGTCGAAGCTGCCGCCCCTGTTGCCAAGCAGAAAAAGCTCAGTTACAAGGAACAGCGCGAACTGGAAGAGTTGCCGAAACTGATCGCCAAGCTGGAAGACGAGCAATCGGTACTGGCCGCCGAACTGTCGCATCCGGACTTCTACAAGAAGACGCCAGCCGAAGGCAAGCGCCTGAACGCACGCGTGGCCGAGATCGAAGGTGAACTGCTGGAAGCGTTGGAAAAGTGGGAGCAGATCGAGGCGCGCAGCAATGCCTGATTAGTTTCTTGTATCCTCTGTTGTAATTTAAGTTAGGATTACTTGCCACGGCAACGGTTCTGCTTGATATAATTATATAATTATATTTTTTACATCGGAGGATGCATGTTTGTTATCAAAAACACGCGCTCCGGACCACGGCGTCCGGCGCGTGGTTCCACCTCCGGTGCGCATCAGCATGTTTGACCGCGCCGCCTTGCCCCGGGTAGCGCCATTCCTCGCCTACCTCTCCTTTATCTTTATCGCCGACATGCTGGGCCGGGCGGGCTTTGCCGCGCAGGATCTGCGCTGGCTGTATGCCGTCAAGATCGGCGTTGTGCTGGGCATGTTGTTGTATTGGCGCCGCAGTTACACGGAACTGGCCTGGGTGCCATTGGGCGCGCGCGCGCTGGCCGTGGCGCTGGCGACCGGCGTTGTTGTTTTTCTGCTGTGGATCAACCTTGATGCAGGCTGGATGACGATCGGCAGTGCCGACGGCTTCGACCCCCGCAATGGCGGCCAGATCGAATGGAGCCTGGTCGTGCTGCGCATCGCCGGCGCGGCGCTGGTGGTGCCCGTAATGGAAGAGCTGTTCTGGCGCTCCTTCCTGCTGCGCTGGATCGATGCCCCTGACTTCCTCCGGTTCAATCCGCGCCTGGCCAGTGCCAAGGCCTTTGTTATCAGCGTGGTACTGTTTGGCTTTGAACACAATTTGTGGCTGGCCGGTATCGTTGCCGGCGCCGCATATAGCTTGCTGTACATGCGCAGCCAATCGCTGTGGTCGCCCATCCTCGCCCATGGCGTGACGAATGGCGTGCTGGGCCTCTGGATTGTTTCCGGTGGACACTGGACTTACTGGTAATATTGCCAACTAACTGTTTGCTCTTTCAAAGACAATGCCCATGTTGAATTCCTTGCCTCATAGCCCAGCGTCTGCCGGGCAACCCAGAATGCAACGCAACCGATTGGCCCTGGCCATGGTGCGCATCTTGCCCACCTCGCTGATGCTGCTTGGCGGCGCGACCTGCAGCGTACCGGCGTGGGCGGCGATCAGCGACACGATTTCCCCCTTCATTGCGACAACTTATTCATATGATAATAACTTGTTCCGGCTGGACGACAGTGCTGCCGGTTTCGACGGTACGCGTTCCGATACTTCGCGCCAGGTGCAAGCGGGATTTCTGGTTAGGCGGCCGATCGGGCGGCAACTGTTGACGGGCCAGGTAAAGTGGTCGCGCGTCTATTTCGATCACTTTGATCAGCTCGACTATACGGGCAAAGATTATCTCGCCGATCTGGAATGGCATATCGCCAACCATCTCGAAGGCCATGTCGGCGGCAGTTATTCGCAGACCTTGACGCCGTTCAGCGACTTGCAAAGCACGGAGCGTAACCTGCGCACGATACGCCGTGAATATGTCAATGGCGGCTGGCGCTTCCATCCCAGCTGGCGCGTGCGCGGCGGTTTTTCGCGTGATAAATATACCTACGATTCCATCGCGCAGAAAATTTCGGAGCGCCAGGAAGATGCGTACGAGCTCGGCCTTGATTACCTGCCGGCCAGCGAGAGCCGCATCGGGGTCCAGTTGCGCCATCTCAAAGGCACATATCCAAACCGGGCCAGCCTGGCAGCCTTTGGGGTGGAGCAAGGGTATGAACAGGATGAGGTCAAGGCCAATATCTATTGGCGCTTCAGCGGCATTACGCAAGTGCAGTTGCTCGGCGGCTGGGTGAAGCGCAAGAACCAGCTGTTCAGCGGGCGCGATTCCAGTGGCGCCAATGGACGCGTGATCGTGTATTGGGCGCCGCTTGGAAAAGTGCGGTTTACTGGCAGCTTGTGGCATGAGTTTGCCGCTGTGGAAAATTCATTGATTACCAGCAGCTTGAATAACGGCGCCAGCCTGGCGGCGGCCTGGGACATTTCCGCGAAGGTCAGGATGGATGCCCAGGTGCGGCGCGAGAAGCGCGATTTTTCCGCCGCAAGCGGCCTGTCCTTGCCTATCGATGTCAGCGATACGACACGGACCGCGACCGTGGGCCTGACTTATGCGCCACGGCCGAATATCCAGCTGGGCGTCAACGCCTTCCGCGATGCACGCAGAGGCGCTCCGCTCATCAATACCAGCAGTTATCACGCCAACGGCATTTCCTTCAATGCCAGTGCCCAGTTCTGAAGAGCATCATGACGGTTAATGATATACCCTTGATTTCGTTTTTCCAGCGCATACTCGACCCATTGATCATCATGGGCACGCTGTATCTGCTGGCCGCCTTGTCAGGTTCGCCATTTACCGGTTACTCGCTGGTATTGATGATCCTTGCATTCTTTATTTCATCATCCGTATTCCAGTATGTCGATCCCTATCGTACCTGGCGCAGCGGTCGCATGCTGGCCTATGCCCGCGATATTTTTGTCAGCTGGGGCATCACGGCCCTGATCCTGGTATTCCTGGGCTCGGCGACAGGACTGGCGTTTCATTTTGACCGCGAGCTGGTACTGGCCTGGTTCCTGTTGACGCCGTTCATATTGCTGCTCAGCCATCTGGCCGCGCGGCGCATGGTGGCCGATCCCGGGCGCGACAGCGAAGTGCGCTCCGTCGTCATCATCGGCGCCAATGACGCCAGCCTGAAGTTTGCCGCTACCGTCGAGCGTAATCCGAACCTGTTCATGAGCGTGCGCGGTTTTTTTGACGACCGCACCGATGACCGCTGGCCCGAGACGATGCGCGAGCCCATGCTGGGCAGGATGGCCGATATCGCTGCCTATGTGCGCGAACACAATATCAAGATGATATTCATCAGCCAGCCTATTTCAGCCCAGCCGCGCATCCGCAAGATGCTCGATGAACTGCAGGATACGACGGCATCCGTGTATTTCTTGCCGGATATTTATATCTTCGATTTGATGCAGGCGCGCTTCGACAATGTGGGCGGCATGCCGGTAATCGCCATCCGCGAGTCGCCGTTTACCGGTTTTAACAGCATGGTCAAGCGGGGCAGCGACATTGTGTTGGGCTTGTTGATCCAGATCATGCTGCTGCCAGTAATGCTGCTCATCGCCATCGCCGTCAAGGTAACGTCGAAGGGGCCGGTGATTTTCCGTCAACGGCGCTATGGCCTGTATGGCGAAGAAATTATCGTCTATAAATTCCGCTCGATGACGGTCAGCGAAGACGGCGACAAGGTGGTGCAGGCAACCAAGAATGATCAGCGTGTGACGCGCATTGGCGCTTTTCTGCGCCGTAGCTCGCTCGATGAATTGCCACAGTTCATTAATGTTTTGCAGGGACGCATGAGTATTGTCGGGCCCCGTCCGCATGCCGTGGCGCACAACGAGCAGTACCGCAAGTTAATCAAGGGCTACATGCTGCGCCACAAGGTCAAGCCCGGCATTACGGGCTGGGCCCAGGTCAACGGTTTGCGCGGCGAGACGGAGACCCTGGACAAAATGGAAGCACGCATCCATTTTGACCTCGATTACCTGCGTAACTGGTCGCTGTGGCTCGATTTGTGGATCATCATGCGAACGGTGAAAGTCGTGCTGAAGCGTGACAATGCGCATTGAGCGACAGGCGGAGGGAAAATGATCTGCAATTTAGTTTGCGCTCAATCAATACGCGATAAAATATGTGTAATAGGTAGCGTTGGGCGCAGTCAGGTATAACCCAGGTGGAAGGAAGCTCGGTGATACGCAAACCGTACACGGCAGAGTGCGCTGGCGATGCATGCTCCTGGCAGCTATGGCTACCCATTGGCGGGCAACCTGCCCCATCACTGTTGCTCAGCGGACGTTGTTTGCGACCTGTTGGGCTCTTTAATCGGCCTCATCCTCGCCGTCATACACTGTTAGCGGCCGTAAGCTCAGCCGCTTGTCACCAAGATATATTACGAAGGCCAAGGCGCTATCGCTCTTAAACGATCCACATTGAAGAACATTTTCTTAGTGCAACTTATTTTCTAGTCGACAATGGAAATAGTTGTATTAAAAGCTTCTTAATAGATTTTTAAGCAAATTGTTTCCATTTTGGCTTGCATCTTGTGTATCATATTTACAATATTAATAATTGTTTGCATGGCTTGCTAGTCGCTGGTGGCTTGTGTCATTTTGGTAAAAAATATCTTTTTTACCATCGCGCTGCGTTGCAGTAAATTGCATTTTAAATAATCAATCCGAAGGAGTAATCTTGAATCATTTTCGCAACTATCGTTTGACCATGCCCAAACCGGCTGCCAACACCCGATTGTTGTGCGCGGTGCTGGTCCTTTTTGCTGCTGCCGGATTGTCCGCTTGCGGAGGTAAGGAAAAAAAGGCCGGTCAGGCATTGGCGAGCGTCAACGGCGAGGAAATCACAGTGCTGCAATTGAATGAAGAATTGCAGCGTGCCAATGTTCCTGCGGTACAGCAGGAAGCGGCAAGCAAGCAATTGCTGGAATCGTTGATCGACCGCCAATTATTGCAGAACGAGGCGATCAAGGACAAGGTCGACCGCGATCCGAAGGTCGTGCAAGCCGTTGAGCGGGCCAAGGCGTTGATCGTTGCCCAAGCCTATATGCAAAAACGTATAGGCACCATCAACAAGCCCTCGCCGGCGGAAGTGGAAGATTACTTTAACAAGAATCCACAGTACTTTACCCAGCGCAAGCAGTTCGACATGCGTGAACTGATTATTGCCTCGGCCGACATGAACGACGACTTGAAAAAAGCGATGGATGCGGCGAAAACGCTGGAAGAGGTTGCGGTATGGCTAGATGCCAACAAGGTCAAATATGCCCGTACGCAACTGTCTCGCACCAGTGCTGATCTCGCTCCTGAATTGAGCAGCAAACTGGCCGGGATGCCAAAAGGCCAGTTGTTCATTATCCGCGAAGGTGATCGCACCCTGCTGATTTCCCTGGCCGACATCAAGGATAACCCGGTGACGCTGGCGCAAGCGGCGCCACAGATCGAGCAGTTCCTTTTCAATAAGAAGAACAAGGAAGCAGCGGACGCCGAGTTGAAGCGTTTGCGCGCCAGCGCCAAGATCGAGTATCTGAACAAGACGGACAAGCCGGCTGCGGCGTCCGCCTCAGCCGCTGTTGCCGCTTCGGCGCCAGCGGTGGCGGCGCCAACGGCACCAGCGGCCGACAGTAGCGACGTGAATGCGCGCGGCGTGGCAGGCCTGAAATAAGAGCGGGCAGGGATCTTTCGGATTAATAGAAGTTTTTAAAAGGATAGAGCAAATCATGAAACGACTTGCGATGTGGGCAGCCGCCGTACTGATGGCTTGCAGTGTTGGTGTGGCAGGGGCCGCCGAAGTGTTGCTCGGCGCTGGCGATGTATTGAAAATTTCCGTGTATGGCAGTCCTGACCTGGGTTTGGAGACGCGTGTCAGCGAGGCCGGCAGCATTACCTTCCCGCTCGTTGGCAGTGTCGCTGTAGGGGGCTTGTCCGTTGCCGCTGCAGAAAAGAAACTGGGGCAGGCACTGGAGAGCGGTGGTTTCCTGCGCAAGGCGCAGGTCAATATCATTGTCACTGCCTTGCAAAGTCAGCAAGTTTCCGTGCTGGGGCAAGTAAATCGCCCGGGCCGTTATCCGATTGAAGGCAAGCGCAGCCTGCTCGATATCCTCGCCATGGCTGGCGGCCAGAACACGGATGGAGGTGATGTCGTTAGCCTGATCCGCAAGCGCGGCGGCACAACCACCAAGGAAACCATTGATATCGTCGACATGATGCGCAGTGCCGATCTGGCCCGCGACTTCGACCTGACCGGCAACGATGTGCTGTACGTCGAACGCGCACCGCGTTTCTACATTTACGGCGAAGTACAGCGTCCCGGGGCATTTCGCCTGGAACGTTCGATGACGGTCTTGCAGGCTCTGTCCGTTGGTGGTGGTTTGACGCAGCGCGGTACCGAACGTGGCGTACGCATCAAGCGCCGTGATGCGGCAGGTGTCATGCAAATACTCGACGCCAAGCATGACGACATCATCCAAATCGATGACGTGGTGTATGTCAAAGAAAGCTGGTTCTAAGTTGAGTGGTGCCGGCGCTATGGCCAGGCTGGCTTTGTTTATTAATATGAGAGTTGACCATGAATTTCCACCAGTTTCTACTCGTCTTGCTTGCCCGCAAACGGATTTTACTATTCACTTTGCTTATCACAGTCGGGGCGACGATGGTGGTGAGCCTGTTGTTGCCCAAGACGTATAAAGGCACGGCATCCCTGCTGATCAACTACAAGGGCGTCGATCCCGTCACGGGTCTGGCATTGCCGATGCAGTTGTTACCAGGTTATATGGCGACACAAATCGATATTATCAGCAGCAAGAATGTGGCGCTGAAGGTAGTGGATAATCTGCGTCTGGCGGAAAATCCTGCGGTCGTTGCCCAGTTTAATGAAGCCACGCAAGGTAAAGGTACCGTGCGCGATTGGCTGGCGGATCTGCTGCTGGCGAAGCTCGAAATCGTGCCGTCGCGCGAAAGCAGCGTGGTCGATATCAGTTTCAAGGGTAACGATCCGCAGTTTGTCGCCGTTATTGCGAATGCATTTGCCGATGAATACCAGAAAACCAGCATTCAGCTGAAAGTCGATCCCTTGAAAAAGGTGGCTGTGTATTTCAATGAGCAAACGAAGCTGCTGCGCGACAGTCTCGAAGTGGCGCAAAGCCGCTTATCGAAGTACCAGCAGGAACATGGCATCGTCAGCGTCGATAACCGTCTTGACGTCGAATCGAACCGCTTGAATGACCTGTCGGCACAGCTCGTGGCTGCACAAGGCCAGGCGATGGAAGCATCCTCGCGTCAGCGCATGGCCGAGGGCAATGCCGGTTCCGATTCGCCGGACGTGGCGTCGAACCCGTTGGTGCAGAATCTGAAGCTGAGTTTGGCAACGGCCGAATCGAAGCTGGCCGAGATGGCGCAGCGCTTGGGGCGCAATCATCCCCAATATGAAAGCCTGAACGCCGAAGTCGAGCGCATGCGCCGGGAACTGGCGGATGGCACGCGCGTGACGTCCAATTCGGTCAGCAAGAATGCCGGGATCCTGCAACAGCGCGAAGGTGCCGTGCGTGCGGCGCTGGCGGCGCAAAAGGACAAGGTTCTGGAATTGAACCGTACCCGCGACGAAATGGGCGTCTTGCAAAAAGATGTGGAAAGCGCGCAGCGCGCCTTCGATATCGCCTCGCAACGCTTCTCGCAAACCCGTATTGAGGGGCAATCGGAGCAATCGGATATCTCCCTGCTCAATCCTGCCGTGGCGCCGATCAGGCCGGCCGGCCCGAAAGTGATGTTGAACACGCTGTTGGCCTTGTTCCTGGGCGGCTTGCTGGGCGTGGGGTTTTCCTTGCTGGCCGAGATGCTGGACCGTCGCGTACGTTCAGAAACCGATTTGAGCGATTTGTTGCAATTGCCTGTACTCGGCTCTATCGACTGGAGCGCGCCGACGCGCCCGCGCTTGAACCGCTTCAAATCGTTGTTGCCTCGCAGCTTGCGTCTTAATTAAGTATTGGAAATAATATGAATCCAGCATTGCAACCGCTAGTAGCCGCGGCGCCGCGGACAGCCGATTCCAGCATCGGTGGGCTTTTGCTCGCATCAGGTAAGATCACGCCGGAAAGTGCCGAACGTGTTCTGCGCATGCAAAAGGAATTGGGCATCCGTTTTGGCGAAGCTGCCCAGCGCCTCGGTCTGGTGACGGAGGCGGATATCCAGCAAGTCCTCGCGCGCCAGTTCGACTATCCCTATCTGCAACAGGGGGAGGGCAAGTATTCCGACAAGCTGATCGCTGCTTATCAGCCGTTCAGCCCGCAAGTGGAAACGCTGCGCGCCATCCGCAGCCAGCTGATGCTGCGCTGGATGGCGTTGGGCCGCAAATCGCTGGTGGTGGTTGGCGTCAACGATGGTGACGGCACCAGCCTGTTCGCGGCCAACCTGGCCGTGGTGTTTTCCCAATTGGGCGAACAGACTTTGCTGGTCGACGCGAATCTGCGCAACCCGAGCCAGCACGAGATCTTTGGCCTTGCGGGACGCCAGGGCTTGTCGGATATCCTGGCTGGACGTGCCGAGCGCGATGTGATTACGCGCATTGAATCGTTCGTCGACCTGTCCGTGCTGGGCGCCGGCACCTTGCCGCCGAATCCCCAGGAACTGTTGAGCCGTCCAGCGTTTTCTTCCTTGCGCACGGAACTTGAGTCGTCATATGACGTGGTGCTGTATGACTCGGCGGCATTTTCGCTGGGCTCCGACGCTCTGGCGCTTGCCGCCCGGACGGGCGGCGTCCTGCTGGTGGCACGCAAAAATCACACGCCTGTCGGCGACATCAACGCCATGACCGAGCAGATGCTGCACAGCGGTGCACAGGTGATCGGCTCGGTACTGGTCGATTTCTGATGAATACCAGCACTCGGCTGAACCTGGCATCTGCCTTGCCGCGGCGCGACCAGTTGCTGGAATGGTTGCCTATTGTTATTGGTTTTGCGGCGCTGTATATCCCATCATTTTATACCTTGTTTACTGGTATCTGGATGACCGAAGAGCAGGCGCATGGTCCCATTATCCTGGTACTGTCGGTTTGGCTCATCTGGCGCCAACGCGAGCAGATATTGGCTGCTGCCGAGCATGACCGTGCACCTGTAGCCGGCTGGCTGCTTTTTATCGCCGCGCTGCTGATTTATATCGCCGGTCGCTCGCAGCAGATTCTTGCCTTCGAGATTGGCTCATTCGTCATGCTCACGGCATCCATCCTGGTGCTCAAGCTGGGAGTGGGCGCGCTACGCGCCGCTTGGTTCCCATTCTTCTTCATGCTGTTCATGATTCCGTTGCCAAGCTCGGTCGTCAGTACCTTGACGTTGCCAATGAAGATGGCCGTGTCGTATGTGTGCGAGCATATCCTGTTTTGGGCCGGCTATCCGATAGCACGTACAGGTGTGATCCTGCAAATTGGCCAGTATCAGCTGTTGGTCGCCGATGCTTGCGCTGGACTACAAACCTTGCTCACGCTCGAAGCCTTGGGGTTGTTTTACTTGAACCTCGTGCGCCATACCTCGGCTATCCGCAATATCGGTCTGGCGATCCTGATTATCCCTATTTCCTTTACGGCCAATGTCATGCGCGTCATAGCATTGACGTTGATCACTTATTATTTTGGCGATGCGGCAGGGCAGGGTTTCCTGCATGGTTTCGCGGGCATGGTGCTGTTTGTGAGCGCCTTGGTGCTGATATTGAGCCTTGATTCTTTACTGCAATGGATAGCGCGGCAGTGGAACGCCCGAAAGGTGGCATTATGAAGAAGCGTTCGATAATTGGTCTTACCATGGGTGGCCTGATGCTGATCGCTGCCTTGTGCACCAAGGCGGTCACGCCAACATTGCGTCTGTCCGATACCCGTCCAAAAATCATTCTCGGCACGGCGATTCCAACGAAGTTTGGCGATTGGCAGGAAGATGCAAGTCAGGTCGCGGCAGTGGTCAATCCCACCACCGTGGCTGAACTTAATAAAATCTACGCTGAAACGTTGTCGCGCACTTATGTTAATCGGCAAGGTAATCGCATCATGTTGTCGATTGCTTATGGCACCGACCAGCGCGATAATTTGTCCGTACATTTTCCAGAAGGTTGTTATGGCGGCCAGGGCTTTGCAGTCGGCCAAACCAGTCAAGTCGTCTTGCCGACGGTCGCAGGAGGTATTGCGACGTCGCGTACAGTGGCAACGCTTAATTCCCGCGTCGAACCTATTACATATTGGGTTGTCGTTGGCGACAAGGCCGTGCCCAATTCGTGGGAAGTCAAAAAAGTCAAACTCGCTTACGCATTGCAGGGCATGATTCCTGATGCGACATTGATGCGCGTGTCGAGTATCGGCGAGGATATCGAACAAGGCTATCAACTGCAGCAATCATTTATAGATCAATTGTTGCAATCCATGCCCCCCGACTTGCGCGGCCATTTTTCTGGTACCTCGCACTAAGGTAATCCTGGCATAGACGCTGTACGCGATTGGCTGGCATAGCTAGTCGCTACAGCAGACAGTACTTCTAACGGTTCACATTATTGAGTCCAGCGTACGCGCTGTGTATGGAACACATATGAGTTTTTCTATCCATAAACTGGGGTTGAGGACAGGTAATGCGCGGAATGCGCAGTCCCAGCGTCGCAAGGCCAGGCAGGGCATGCCTGTCTTTACTGCTGTCCTGTTGGCCCTGGCTGGATTAGCGACGGCGCTTTTGCTTGGAATGGTCATCGCCTTGGGAGCGATTCAGCTAACTATCATGTTGGCTGGCTTGCTAATTTTTATACCGATCCTGCTGTTTGTCGATACTAAAAAACTATTGCCGCTATTGTTTATAGTTGTGTTCTTTGTCTCTGGCACGGCACAATATTTTTTCAATCTGCGTCTGGCGACCTGGATGGCCAGTGGCTTGGCTGCGCTCTTCTTCGCCCGGACGATTCTGGAAAAAACACTGGCCAATCATTTGGTCAAGGATCAGTTCGGTGACAGTTTTGCCGGCGCCACGCGTATTGTTGCCGCAGCCTGGATTTATCTGGCGTTCTATGCGTTTAGTATTTTTATGGGCCATGCGTCCACCGTTCAGTTAATTTCCGTCCTACGCTTTTGTTTGCCCATGTTTGGCGTTCTTTTTGCCATGTACTGGTTTCAATGGTCTGATCGGCGTTTGCTTGTACTGTGGGGAGGGATCGTGGTGATTGCGGTGGCACAGTTGCCATTGGCTCTGTACCAGCATTTTTTTAATATAGCGTCCATGGGCTGGGATAGCGTAGTGGGTTCTTTCGGTGGCAACATGAGCCCAGTACTGGTGCTGTTTACAGTTGTGGCGATGCTCTACGTGCTAGCGCGGTGGGTACAAGGCATCACTCCGGTTTCGCATGTGGTTGGCATGTTCATCATTGGCCTGGCTATTATTCTGCTGGGCGAAGTGAAGGCGGTCTTTATTTGGTTGCCCCTTGGCGTGTTCTGGGTGGTGCGGCGTAAGGTTTTGAAAAATATCCTGGTTTTCGTTATGTTCGTGGCGTTGATGTGCAGTATTAGCTCTGGCATCTTCATGGCTTATCACGCCTTGTACTGGGGGAGCCATACGAAAACCGACACCATGGAAGAAAAGGTCAACAGTGTCGGTGGCTATGTGGTGGATCCCAATGGCATCAATTATGTTACAGGGGAAATTAGTCGCGGCGCGTCATTGGCGCTGTGGTATCAGGATCCGGTTCCGACTATTCAGGAACGCTTGATTGGTTATGGCCCCAGCGCAAGCTCAACGAGTCAGAACGTTGGGCGTGGCTATGTCGCGGCACGTTATCGTAATTTGCAAATTGGCGCAACTGGACTGGCGAGCTTGCTTTGGGATGTGGGCATACTGGGAACTTTGGTCTATCTTTCCATTTTCATATTGGGGATACGGCAAGGCGCACGGTATGTGGCGCACAGCCAAGCCGGTCCCGAGCGCCTGGCGATGGCTGATGCCAGTACTGTGACCCTGATATTGCTTGTCAGTACGCTGATCTACAATCGGACCATGATTGATGAACCCTCCATACAGTTGCTGTGCTATTTTTCGCTAGGCTGTATCGTTCAATTTTCTCGGTATGGCAAGCCTGCAGCTGATTCGGCGAAGCTGCCTCCCCAGCGCACCCCGGGCCACACCCCGCATGGCGTTCTGGCATGACTGTATCGAGCAAGGTATTTAATAACCTGGTCAAAAATAGCTCCATGATGTTCTTGCTGAATGTAGCTGGAGCCGGAGTGAGCGTTATTACCATTCCTGTCATGCTTGCCATTGTGGGCGTGGAGTCATATGGTCATTTGGTACTTGTGCAATCGATCGCTCTGGCGGTATTTACCGTCTGCGGATTTCAGTACTGGCAAGGCATGCTGGTAGCCATGCCGGGGCATAAAATTGATGCCGCCACCTTGCGTGTTGCCGTTGTAAGAAGCCTACGCTATGAAATGCTCGCGATGGCTGCTGTAATACTGGTGGTGGCGGGGCTGACTCTGTTTTCCTTGCCCCAATTGAAAGAGTTTTCCACTGTAAATTTATTGTTACTATCCCTGGCTGCGGTTTTTCCCGTCATTGGTACCCATACCGCATACTTCCGGTTGGTCAATCAATACAAGGTGTTGATGTATGCGGGTTTCCTGGCCAATTTACTCAAGCTACTTGTATTGGTCGTAGTGTCCCGGTATCAGCCCACGCTGTCGAGTATGGTGCTGGCCTATACACTACCGGAGGTCATTCGGTGTGTGGTGTTGTTTGTGCTGATTTTTCGCAATCGTAGCGGCATTGACGGTGCCTTGCCCTGCACTGATTTGCGCCCGGCACGCCTGATCGAGGCGGGGAAATGGGGTACCTTGCAGGCGATCTGTGATTTACCTGTGGCGCAACTCGACCGTATCATCATTGGATTGACACTGCCGGGTTACAACCTGGGCGTTTTCAGTATCTTGAAGCGTATCTATTCGCTGGTCAATATGGCCACGGCGCCATTTTATTCGACATCGATTCCCGAGTTTGCTGCCAGTGCCAATGCAGGCGATCTGAAGGGGGCGTTCGAATTGTGGATCAAGACGATGAAGATGCTGTTTGTGGTAACTGCTTCTGCTGGTGCCATCTGTTATTTGAGTAAATTTATCTGGATGCCATTGGTCTTTCCTGTACTGCAAGATTATGTGCTGGAGTTCGCAGTGGTTCTCTTGACGGCTGTGATGGCTGGCACTTTCGTGACAACGCATTCGTTTTACTGGGCGTTGGGAAAGCTGCGCCAATCGACGATTATCTCAGTAGGCACAAATCTTCTATATTTGTTGGAGTTGTCAATATTGACGATGTATTTTGGCCTGTTTGGTGCGGTACTTTCCTTTCTGATTCACGTCACATTCGTCGCTGCAATCAAAATTATCTTGCTACGAAAAATTGCTCTGAGAAATCAATGATTCCTAAAGTTATACATTACTGTTGGTTTGGCCGTGGTGAGATGAGTGTACTGCACCGTCGCTGTGTTGAGTCATGGAAAAAATATTGTCCAGAATATGAGTTGAAATTATGGAATGAGGACAATGCCAATATCGACAATGATTATTGTCGAGAGGCCATCATTCAAAAAAAATGGGCTTTCGTTGCCGATTGGGTACGTTTTGACGTATTGTCCAAATATGGTGGTATCTACCTCGATACGGATCTGGAGTTGATTACTTCACTCGATCTTGTGCTGAACTTGCATGGATGCCTGATGGCCCGCGAAACCTGCAAGGACGTGGGGGCGGGTTATGGTACCGGGTTTCTCGCATGCGAAGCCGGCAATCCTGTGATGATGACTGCCCGTGAACTGATTTTGGGTGAATTGATAAAACAGCGGCTCTTTGCCACATCACCGGTGGTGCTGAAAAAAGCGGTGGAGCTTGATCTCGGCGGGAATAGCACGCAATTGGATCCAGTTACTTTTTATCCGTTTAATCCATATGATCGCAGTAATTCGCAGAACGCCATGCAGTTGATGTACAGCGATATTACCGCTCAGACTATTGGCATCCATCACTATGGTTTGAAAGCATCGTGGGTGGACAGCCGCGTTAAACGGCTGATCTTCAAGATAGTCAAACGCATGGCGCTGCAGCGTCGTTGGGATATTTCCTTTAAGCCATTTGACCACGTAAACAGTATTACTCATACAGCTTAACGACACTAGGCCATATTTCTATATTTGTTCTGAAAGTAATAATGGACGTTGTAAGTTTTTTGCCTGCCGTGGCGAGTCTGCTGCTGGCATTATTTTGTTGTGCTCTCATTGTTAAAAAATGGGGGGCACCACCACTTGCCGGACGCTATGGAGCGATCGATGGCTTGCGTGGTTACCTGGCATTTTTTGTCTTCCTGCACCATGCTTGCATATGGTACTTTTATGTGCGCTACGGTGCATGGAACGTACCGCCATCACCGCTCTATACAAATTTTGGACATGCCAGCGTTGCCATGTTTTTCATGATTACTGGTTTCTTGTTTTATGCAAAACTACTCGCTGCACGTGGTCGGGGAGTAGACTGGGGGAAACTGTATATTTCCCGGATTTTGCGCCTGACACCGCTGTATCTGTTTGCCATGGTGCTCTTGTTTATAACGGTCGCTTGTCTTTCTGGTTTTCGCATGCAGGAAACATTGCCCACGTTATTGAAGCATGCCGCACAATGGTTGATGTTTACCGCGCTGGAGGCGCCAGACCTGAACGGTATTAAAAATACCACTCATATTATGGCCGGCGTCACATGGTCGCTGCCATACGAATGGCTGTTTTATCTTCTGTTACCATTATTGGCCTTACCCCTGCGCATCATGCCGCCGTGGCCGTATTTGCTAGCAAGTATCTTGGTATTTTTGACTGTGCTGGCAGCTGCGATAATAAGGCAGGCCCCTGTACATCACTTTTTGGCATTCTTGGCGGGAATGATTGCTGCCGTGTTAGTTCTTTTACCTACCTTTTGCCGATTTTGTGCAAGCCGGCTTGCAAGCATTCTCACCGTTGTATGTATCGGAACCGCTTGCCTGGCCTTTGCTTCCGCGCATGAAATTGGATCATTATTGCTTCTATCCATCGCCTTTGCCATGATTGCGGGCGGGACCAGCATATTTGGCACGCTGCATACTGCAGTATCACGCACTTTCGGTGAATTCGCATATAGCATTTACTTGCTGCATGGTTTGTTGCTGTTCGTGACGTTTCATTTTGTAATCGGTCGCGAACATGCCATGACATTTTCTCCCTTGTTGCATTGGTCGGTCATCTTGTTGTTGACTCCGTTACTGATATGTATTTGCTTCATGACATTTAAACTCATCGAGCAGCCGGGTATGCGACACGTCAATGCAGTAGCAGCATATTTTCGCCGGGTATCCCGTCATGCCAAATCAAGTGTCTGAGGCGCTTACCGCAAAAGTACGGCCGACGCCCGCTACCAATTGAATCGCGTTTGACCCGTCTTGGACAAAGCAGTTGGCCGATAGTGGGTGGCGTGCCGCCCTGATGGCCAACGTATCGTTGCCGATGTCCCTGCTTGCAAGGCTCGGAATGCCTGCAGCTTGAGAGGCGAATTTTTTTAACCTTCGTTAGTCGAGCTAGTCTATGCAGAGAATTCCTTCGAATACGTCAATTTGGCTCAACGTAATGCGTGCGTTGGCTGCCCAAGCTGTTGTTATCGGGCATGCCAATTACCTCTTCTTTGACCACGCGGAAGGCACAGGTGGTGCGCTTGCATGGCTGGTGGGCCTGTGCAGTTCCGGAGCCCACAAAGCGGTCATCATGTTTTTTGTCATGAGTGGTTTCCTGATTGGCGGGCCAGTCATCGAGGCAATGCGATCACAACGCTTCGATTCGTTCAAGTATTTCATCGATAGATTGACCCGATTGTGGATAGTGATCCTTCCCGCCTTATTAATGACAGCCTTGCTCGATGGACTGGCCTTCAGCTACGGTGGAGGAGAAGCTTTGCTGGCCAGCCGCACTCCATTTTTTCCTGAGTGGTGGAGCAGCTTGGAACCGGATTCTATCAAGACATTTGTACTAAATGCATTCTTCATGCAAATGATTATCGGTTTTCAGTATGGGACGAATCTTTCGCTATGGAGTATTTCCAATGAATTCTGGTATTACCTCTTATTGCCGGCGGTCTTCGGTATATTTGTTTTCAAGAGAAATATAAAAGTTTTATGCGTGCTTTTGACTCTTTTTATCGGTTTTCTTTTTATTTATTCGGCAAAACCAAATGATGAGGGGAGGCCGTTGACCTATTTTATGATGTTTGTAATTTGGATGATGGGGGCGGCTGCTTATTGTTTTTACGAAAATATACGGCGGCGTTACCTCGCGGCTTTTTTTCTTGTTGTCGCATTTTTTATGTTTATTGTTTTTAAACGTATTTACCCAGACGCCCTTGGTTATGATTTCGCGCTTGGTTTTTTTACGGTTTTCCTTGTTATGATATCAAAGGATATTCCTGCAAATTATCTGAAAAGAATATCCGATTTTTTTTCCGGCTACAGCTTTTCTTTGTATGCACTACACCTGCCATTGACTTTTTGCCTCATGAGTTTCGATCCTCAGCTGGCGTTGCCACAGCCTATTCGCTACGATACGGTGCTGCGTTTCACGCTGTATCTGTTAGCCATTAATGGTGCATCGATTCTCCTATGGGCCCTAACCGAGCGGCACACGGCTGCGGTGAGACGGTTTGTGTTTGCAAAACTGATAACCCCGCGCGTTGCCTAAGATTGGATATGTGCTCTTTTCATATTTTATGCTCTCAGAGTATGTGGTTAGTCGCTGTGGAATATGTGGTGAAATATGTAAACATTTTCATTAAGTTATCATTTTCCATTCGCCGCATTTAATTTATCTTGAAATATTTCATCAGAAATAAAATTTTCTTATAATGTTTTGTTTGTTGCAATTGTTGTGCTGAAGTTTTTTATTTTATCCCTTGTTATGACTATTGTTGGCTTCGGACAACGCCATAATCTTATATCCGGTGTATAGTTGGGCGATTAAGAAGCAGGTGAAATAGCGCTTAGATGCTAATGCATGAAGATTATGCGGTTTGTATTTTATGCGGCAGCCTGACAGGCCCGATGCGGCGATATCGCTTCCTGTAGCATCCGATTGTTTTTTGTAGGAGCCAATAATGGTTAATCATAAGTTATTTTTTTCGGTTGGCCTTGGGCTGGCGCTGAGTGTGATGGCTGGATCCAGCCAGGCTGATTGGGCCGAGTCGAAAGAGGTGTTCATTGTCCGGCCTGCGCCTGTCGATCGGCAGATACAGGCGCAAAACCCGCCTGCGTTTGCGTGGGCACAATATCCGGGTACAACTGCGCCCCCGTCCTATGTTGTTGAAGTTCAAAAGAGTGGTGTCGTGTTTGCCACTTACACGACCAAGCGTACCTTTTACCTGCCGACGACGGCATTTGGTGCCGGCCAGTACAGCTGGCGCGTGCGTCCCAGTACCAATACCGATTGGTCGACGCCACGCACCTTTTCGATTGATAGCACTTCACAAACGTTCGAAGTACCTGACAACGAGTTAATCAGGAGCAAAGTGCTGGCGCATCCTCGCCCTCGCCAGCAGCGCGCAGATTTCCTGCCGTTGAGTGCATGGACGCCGGCCATGCGCACAGCGCGCGGGGCTGCCCTGACTCGGCTTACGGCACAGGTCAACAGTCTCATGCCGGGTGGCACCCGTGCGCTGGCCGCGCCATCGGATTCACTTTGGCCAGTGACGACAAGCACGCCATCCGCGGCGCGCACGGCGTATGTCACTCAGGTTTCTCAAGCCATAGGTAGCGCAACCAACCAAATGTTGGGTGCGGCACTGTTGTATCAACTGACAGGTGAAAACAAGTATCTGCAGGAAGCACTGACACGTGGTGATCAGTTGGCAGTACTTGATCCTGCGGGCATGACCAGTTATGTCAATCATGATATGGCGACACGCAGCATCATGTTGACATTGGCTAAGTCCGCGGACTTGCTATCGGTCGAGCTGAACAAGGATCCGCAGCGTAAAGCACTCTGGATGGCGGCCATTACTGCGCGGGTCACTCCCATGTATGCTGATCTGATCAAAAATAATTACAGATTAGATCAAACCCCCTTCGATGCTCATGGCGTGATAGCGCTCGGCTATCTGGCAGTGATTTCCACGCTCACGATGGGTGATATCCCTGCTGCAACTACCTGGTTTGATTTCTCTTTCCGTTCCTATGTCAACGCGGTGTATGCCTGGAGTGGTCCCGAGGGCGGCTATGCCAATGGTACCTCCTACGCAATGTTTAATACTGAGTATGCCCTGCAGTTATGGCAGCCGATGGCTGAAGCGACTGGAGTGAATATTTTCACCAAGCCGTGGAGTAATGGTTTTGCGCGTTATCTGATGCATTTCCTGCCGCCAGGTGCGCCAGGACAGGTATTTGGCGATCAGCATGAGGGTGATATCTATAATTTTGTATTGAAGGGTTTTGCATCGCGCTTCAAGACACCTCAGGCTGCCTGGTATGTCAAGAATATCGTTGGCGAAGAGGCCGATCTGACTTTGTTTCAGGCGCCTTATCCTCTGCCTGTTGAAACAGTGACTGAGGCGCCTGTGCCGCCACCCAATGCTGCCCTGTATCCAACTATCGGTTGGGTAGCCATGCATAGTAATCTGGCGGACCGTGCTCGTACGTCCGTGTACTTCAAATCCAGTCCCTATGGTTCCTATAATCATGGCCATGGCGATCAGAACTCGCTGGTGATCGATAGTGGCGGGCGCCGTCTGCTGATTGAGTCCGGATATGAGGACTTTTATTATTCGCCGCTGGTCATGTCTTGGTATCGCCAGACCAAATCGCATAATGCCATTACGTTCAATAATGGCGTAGGCCAGCTAATCAACGATAACGTCAATAACCTGAGCCGAAATGGCAAGATCACGGCATTTTCGACGACCCCGACGTTGGATTATGCAGCCGGTGATGCGACACCAGCTTATGGTGGAGCGTTGACTTCGGCGGTGCGCAAGGTATGGTATTTGCGTGGACAAGACGCGGTGGTGGTGGTGGACAAGCTATCCGCGCCAACAGCGTTGTCCTTCGAATGGAATCTGCATGCGGGCGGACCGATCGCCAAGGAGAGTGCAACCGCCGTGAAGATTACCAAAGTTGATCGTACCCTGTGCATTACTTCATTGGGCGGCGAGGCCAATAGCTACCAGCCACGCTCGGGGCCACCGCCAGCCCCAGGTAAAATCGAAGATCATGGTGCCTTTGTGAAAACGGGTGTTGCGCAGACTGGCGAATTCATTGTTTTGCTCGATGTCGGCTGCAAGCGTCCGAAGACTACTTTAACCACCACGGCCACTGGCAAGCAGTTGGTGGTTGGAGGACAGACGATCATGATTACGAACTAAGAAGTCCCGGTTATAGGCCAAAGATCCTTTATTCGTTGTAAAAAAACCTGCTGCGGCAGGTTTTTTTTTATGTGCGAATGAGGAATGGTAATGCAAGCGAAAGTGGGGAAGAGGCGAGATTTTTTTGTCAATGAAACTAACTTTTTTGTTAATTATTTACCTTGGCGCGGGTATGATATGCCTGTTCTTTGAGATCGATGGCCGCGTAGCTGCCATCGATCTTTCTTCAGCGTCTTTCATTGACGGGCTTATATGGGATGTTTGCCTTGAAATCACACAAAGTATTTCGATTATTACAACTTGTACCTGAACCCTTGCCAACCTTCCGTGTCGATGTGGCCACCCTTTTCGGTAAATACCTGCCGCTTCATGGCGTGATATGTGACATTGTTGGGCGGGCTGGCAAGGGGGAGCTGGTGGAAGGTGCTTATATGACACAGGTGCGCCCCGCCGAATATTCCGGTCGCTTGCGCCGGGAGTGGGCATTTTTCAAGCTGTGCCTCGGCCGTGTATTGGCGACCAGTAAAAAGCAGTGTGACTTGATCCAGGTGCGAGATATGGTCTCCATCGGTCTGCTGACGATGCTTATGGCCCGTTGCAAGGGTATCCGGTTTGCATATTGGGTATCATTTCTGATGAGTGAAGGACGCATCGCGCGTGCCCGATCCTCAATTGCCGCTGGCAGGGGCAAGCGCTACTACATCGTGTTGCTGAAGGGGCTGGTTGAACGCTTTCTGCTGTACAAATTTGTGCTGAAATGGGCAGACCATGTTTTTGTGCAAAGTGAAGCGATGAAGCAATTGATGGTGGAACGAGGTATTGCTATAGATAAGATCACGGCCGTACCGATGGGTGTCGACATGGAAATGCTGCATGCGGATGCATTGGCGCCACGCCGCCTGGCCGGCTGGGAAGACGTTCCCGTGCTCGCTTATCTCGGCACGCTGGACAGTTCGCGCGAGCTGACTGTGCTGCTCGATGCGCTGCTGCTTCTGCGCCGCCGCCAGCCATCGGCACGCTTGCTATTCATCGGCGATTCGCCGACGGCATCCGATGTGCCCGCCTTGATGGCTTACGCGGCGCGCCTTGGTATTGCCGATGCCATTCATGTGACGGGCTGGCTGCCGTCGCTGCAGGCGCTGGCCCTGCTGCGTGGCGCCGACGTGGCGCTTTCCTATGTGCCGCGCGGCGCGCTGTTCGATTACAGTTCGCCAACCAAGCTGCTCGAGTACCTTGCGCTGGGCATGCCTTGCGTGGGCAATGACAGTCCGGATCAGGAAAATGTGTTGCGCGCCAGCGGTGCCGGCTACCTGGCGGCCAGCACCGCCGAGGCGATGGCGGAGCAGATCGGCGTCATTTTTGCCGACCTGCCTGCCGCCCGTCTGCTTGCGGCCGCTGGCCCGGCCTTTATTGACGAACAGCGCAGCTACCGGGTTCTGGCCAGCCGCCTCGCCGCCGTGTACAAAGAAGGCGTTGCTCAAAAGCCATAATATTGTAACAATTCTGTGCACTGCAGCAAAATGCTAGGCGATGTCGCTATGCTATGTGATAATGTTTTTTTGAAAATGTTTTCTGATGATTCAAATAATCCTTTCTCAAGCTGGCGGCTACCAGGACGTTGTCGCCTATCTGCAGCAGCAGGGGGCCCACGTCAGTAACATGGGGCCGGAACGTGGCCGTGGCTCGTCGTTTCGCGGAAAACTGTCGATCCTGGCAGCCATGGTGTCGCCCAAGCTGTGGGGCGTGCGCAAGCTGTGGGGCAGCGATGATATCGTGCTGCTGATCGGTTGGCAGGCGCTACCCATCCTGGCGATGATACGCTGCGGCCTGGTGAAGCGCCCGCGCAAACTGCTGGTGATGGCGTGTTTCGTCCATTCGGTGCGGGCGCGCCGTGGTCTCAACCTGCTCTGGCGCGCACTGCGCTTCCCCGGAATGGGCTTTATCGCCTTCTCGAAAGGGGAGGGGGATAATTTGATCCAGGCCGTCGGCATGGCGCCGCAAGACGTGTATTTTCACCTGTGGCGGCAGGAACTCTATGGTTTTGGCGGCGCTGCGGCAGCGGTCGAGGGCGACTATGTGTTCGCCGGCGGTTATTCCAACCGCGACTATGACTTGCTGTTGCAGGCCATGGCGGGCGTCAGCGCCCCGCTGGTGGTGGTGGCTGCGGAACGCAATCATGTCTCCGTGCCGGCGCAGTCGCGCATGACCCTGCACCTCGATTTGCCGGAGGCGCAGTTCGAGAGCCTGCTTGCCGCCAGCCGCGTGGTTGCCATGCCCTTGAAAAGCCAGGGCGAGGCCTGCGGGCAAAGCGTGCTGTTGCGGGTGTTACGCAACCGCAAACCGCTGGTGGCGACGCGCCATGAGGCGATCGAGGCTTATCTGGGCAGCGATTATCCGGGCTTCGTCCCGCATGACGATGTCGAGGCCATGCGCGCGACCCTCGAGCGTGCCGTCGAGGACGCCACATTCCGGAAAGCATTGAGCGATGCGATCATGCAAGCTGAATCCCGCCTGGCCAAGGTCGGCAGTCCAGGTGAAGAAATACATCGTTTCCTGCTGAGCTGATGCCTTCCATTCCACTCCTATCGGATACCCCGTTGCGGGAGCCATTGTGACTATGTCTTCAATCAAGAACGAACTGCGCTTCGGCATGCGAGCCATGTTGCGCGATAATTTTTTGTTGCGGCGTGCCATGGACCGCCTCGCTGTACATGAGCGCATGAGCGTCGACGAGCTGTCGCACTATTCCCAGCTGCGCCTGCATGCGAGCATGCGGCACGCCATACGAACGCTGCCGCATTACGCGGCCATGCCGACCGGTTTTACGCCAGCCCAGGCGGCACAGGTATTGCGCGAGCATTTTCCCGTGATCGAGAAGGCGACCCTGCTGGCGCACCGCGCCGCGCTGTACCCGCATCTGGGCCGCAAACGGCCGTGGCAGGCGGCTGGCCAGACCAGTGGCACGACCGGCACGCCGCTGACGATTTTTCGCAGCATGCAGTCGGTGCTGATGGAAAATGCCTTCATCCAGCGCCACTGGAGCTGGTCCGGCTACACGCCCCAGGTGACGCGCGCCACCCTGCGTGGCGACATGGTGGCCGGCATCAACCAGACCAGTCCGCCATTCTGGTTCTGGAACCGCTATAACCGCCAGTTGTTGCTGTCGTCGCGGCACCTGACCGAGGCGCATGCCGATGCGATCATCGATCGCCTGGAACAGGCGGCGCCTGCCATGTTGCAAGCCTATCCATCGACTGCCTACACGCTGGCCGGCTTCTTGCAGCGGCGAGGACGCCGGCTATCCATTCCGTATGTCTTTACGGCATCGGAACCGCTGTATCCGCATCAGCGTGCATTGATCGTCGAGCGCCTGGGCGCCACCATCATGGATATGTATGGCATGGCGGAGCGCGTGGCGTTCGCTACCGAATGCGAACATGGAAACATGCATTTGAACAGTGATTATTCGCATGTTGAAATCCTGGACGAGCATGGCGAGGCAACGGACGGAGAAGGCTTCGTGGTGGGAACGACTTATCATAATCTGGCCATGCCGCTGCTGCGTTACCGGCTCAGCGACCGGACCCGCTGGAAGCCCGGCCGCTGCGATTGCGGCAGGCCCTTTCCCATGATCGAGCCCGTTACCGGCAAATTTGAGGACAGCATCACCGGCAGCGGCGGTGCGGTGATCAGCCCATCGGTCCTGACGTTTGCCTTCAAGGGCGTCGACAACATCCTCAAGTCGCAAGTGGCGCAAGTGGGTGCTGCGCGCTGGGAAGTGCGCCTGCTGCCCGGCCCCGCCTTTTCCGACAGCGACAAGCGCAAGCTGCTCGACAATATCCATACCATGGTCGATTCCGGCGTCAGCGTGGATGTGGTACTGAAGGTGGACTTGCCCAATACGGCGGCGGGGAAATTCCGTTGGGTGGTCAATGAGACGAGTGCCCGGGCAAATGGCTAGCGCCCCGCCGGCTGGCGGAAAATGACAAAATTACCGGATTCGACATGAAAAAAATTCTGATGGTCGGCACCAGCCTGAGCACCATGGGCGGCATTGCCGCCGTGGCGCGCGTGTACGAGGGCGCCGGCCTGTTCGAGCGCTATCGTGTGCATTACCTGGCCACGCATTGCGATGGCGGACCCATGGCCAAACTGCGCATCATGCTCTGGGCCTATGCGCGCTTCCTGGGTATGCTGCTGAGCGGACAGGTGGGCCTGATCCACGTGCATGTCGCCTCGCACGCGAGCTTCTGGCGCAAGTCGGGATTTTTCCTGCTGGCCTTCCTGTGCCGCGTGCCCAGCATTGTGCACTTGCATGGCGGCGGCTTTGCCGCTTTTTACGAGCGGCAGTGCGGTCCCTTGCGGCGCGCCTATATCCGCTACATTTTCAATCATGCGTCGCGCGTGCTGGTATTGTCGAGCGGCTGGCAGGCCTGGGTGCGCGGCATGAGCCGCAATCCGCATGTCGAGATCATGTTCAATCCCGTGTCCTTGCCGCCCATTGCCGCGCCATGGTCTGCGCGGCAAGCGGGAAGCGTGTTGTTCCTGGGTAAACTAGGCCAGGCCAAGGGGGTAGATGACCTGCTGCAGGCATGCGCCGAATTGACTCAGCGTTGTCCATCGCTGCACCTGGCCTTAGGCGGCGATGGCGATCGTAGTGCCGTGCAGCAACAGGCCGATGCGCTGGGGGTGGCGCCGCACGTCGACTTGCTGGGCTGGGTACAGGGCGAGCAAAAGACGCGCCTGCTCAATAGTTGCCGCATCTACGTCTTGCCTTCGTATTTTGAAGGCTTGCCGATGAGCATTTTGGAGGCGATGGCCTGCGGCGTGCCCGTGATTGCCACGGCGATCGGCGGCATTCCCGAGGCAATACAAGATGGGGTGGAGGGATACCTGCTCGCGCCCGGCGACGTCAAGGGACTTGCCGAGCGGATCGCACGCTTGCTGGAAGACGATGCGCTGGCGCAAAGAATGGGCGCTGCGGGACGCAGCAAGGTGGAACGTCAGTTTTCCACGGCGGCGGTCTTGCCGCGCCTGGAACAAATGTATACCGACTTGGGGTTGAATGCCGTATGACATCGTTAGCATGGAAAATCAACCGTTTGAAATTGATGGGCGCCCCCGAAATTGCCTGGCGCGTGCAGCAATTGCTGCAAAAGAAGGCCAGCAAGTTTGGCATCGGCTTGCTGCGCAGCGTGCCGGCACCGCAATTGAAACGTATGGGCCTGCCATTCCTGGCTGGCGATGGCCGCGATATCGATAGCGCCGCCTTGCGCGCCGCGGCCGATGCCGTGCTGGCGGGCCGCTGGAATGTGTTTGCCCTGCGTGGCGCGGCACTGGGTTTCCCACCGCAATGGAACCGCGACCCGAAGACGGGTACGGTGGCGCCGCTGACCCTGGGCAAGCAGATCGATTACCGCAACGAAAAAGTGGTCGGCGATATCAAATACTTGTGGGAACCGAACCGGCACCTGGAACTGGTGGCGCTGGCGCAGGCATGGAAAGTGACGGGCGAGCCGCGCTATGCCGATGGCGCGCGTAGCTTGCTGCAGTCGTGGTTCGAGCAATGCCCGTATCCCATGGGCGTGCACTGGACCAGTTCGCTTGAGCTGGCGCTGCGCCTGCTGAACTGGGCCTGCGCCTGGGAATTGCTGGGCGGCCTGGCGTCGCCGCTGTTCCAGGGCGAGGCGGGCCAGCGTTTCCTGCAACAGTGGCTTGCGGCGATCTACCAGCATGCGCACTTCATCGCCGGTTATTTTTCGCGCCACTCGTCGGCGAACAACCATCTGTTCGGCGAATACATGGGTTTGTTTGTGGCCAGTAGCGTATGGCCTTGCTGGCCGGAAAGTGCGAAATGGCAGGCGCTGGCGCGCAAGGGGCTGGAAGAGGAAGCGCTCAAGCAAAATACGCCCGATGGCGTGAACCGCGAGCAAGCCGTCTATTATCAGCACGAAGTGATGGACATGATGCTGCTGTGCCAGAGGATCGGGCAGGCCAACGGCGCGGGCTTTTCCGCGGCGTACTTGCAGCGCCTGGAGCGCCTGGCCGATTTCATCGCCGCGTTGATGGACGTGGACGGCAACGTGCCGATGACGGGCGATGCCGACGATGCGCAGATGGTGCGCCTGGCGCACGACGATGGCTGGCATCGCTACCGTTCGCTGCTGGCCAGCTGTGCCGTGTTGTTTGGCCGCGCCGACTTCAAACGCAAGGCCGGCCATTTTGACGACAAGAACCGCTGGCTGTTCGGTGTGGCGGGTTTGCGACAATGGCAGGCGCTCGACGCCAGCGGGGCCGAAGCGCCCGTCATGGCGTTTCCCGAAGGCGGCTATTTCCTGCTTGGCAGCCATTTCGGCACGCCCGATGAGGTGCGCCTGGTGGCCGATTGCGCACCGCTCGGCTATCTGTCCATTGCCGCGCATGGGCATGCCGATGCGCTGGCATTTACCCTCTCCGTGAGCGGGGAAGAGTTGCTCACCGATCCAGGCACCTACGCCTATCACACGCAAAAAAAATGGCGCGATTACTTCCGCAGCACACCCGCGCATAACACGGTAGCCGTCGACGGCCTGGACCAGTCTGAAATCGGCGGCAATTTCATGTGGCTGAAAAAAGCCAATGCGCGCATGATTGCTCATGAAACGGATTCCGAAGTGCAAGTTTTCGAGGGCGAACACGATGGCTACGGCCGCCTGGCCGATCCCGTGCTGCACCGGCGTCGTATCGAGTTCAACTTTAATAATAAATGCATTGTTGTAAAAGACATATTACAATGTACAAATGTACATGATATTTCCGTGCATTGGCAGTTCGGCGACCACTGCGTGGTGACCGTTGACGAGGGGCAATTGCGGGTACAGGGATTGCGGTCCGGATTGCGCATGCGCTGTTCGCATGGAACGCTGGACGTATTGCGCGGTAGCGATACACCGCCTGGCGGCTGGATATCGCGCCGCTTCGACGAGAAATCACCGATTGCCAGTGCCGCCTGGCGCATGAGGGTGCAGGGAACAACTGAAATCGTGACGCACATCGAGCTGATGCCGCAGGCGTCGCCGGCTGATTCGCCGGCTAATTATTAAGGGAGCATATTTTGAAAATCAGTATTTTTGGCCTCGGCTACGTGGGTGCGGTCTCTGCCGGTTGCCTGGCAACGGATGGGCATGAAGTGATCGGCGTCGATCCGAACAGGACCAAGGTGGAGCTGATTAACCAGGGCACCACGCCCATCATCGAAAAAGACATCGGCGAGATGATCGCCGCCACCGTGAAAAGCGGCCACTTGCGCGCCACGTTCGACGTGCGCGACGCCGTCTTCAGCTCGGACATGTCGCTCATCTGCGTGGGTACGCCTTCGCAGCTCAATGGCAACCTGGACCTGAGCCACGTGCGCAAGGTGTGCCAGGAGATCGGCGCCGCTATCCGCGAAAAAGACAGTTTCCACGTCGTCGTGGCGCGCTCGACCATGCTGCCAGGCTCCATGCGTTCGCTCGTCATTCCTACCCTGGAAGCGGCCTCGGGCAAGGTGGCCGGCGTCGATTTCGGCGTGTGCAACAACCCGGAATTCTTGCGCGAAGGCACGGCTGTCTACGATTACTACAATCCGCCGAAGACGGTGATTGGCGAGTCCGATGAAAAGGCTGGCGCGCTGCTGGTGCAGCTGTATGAAAAGATGGATGCGCCGCTGGTGCGCACGGACGTGGAAACGGCCGAGATGGTCAAGTACACGGACAATACCTGGCATGCCGTCAAGGTGGCGTTCGCCAATGAAATCGGCAACATCTGCAAGGCCGTCGGCATCGATGGCCACAAGGTGATGGAAATCTTCTGCCAGGACACCAAGCTGAACCTGTCGCCGTACTACATGAAGCCGGGCTTCGCCTTCGGCGGCTCCTGCCTGCCGAAAGACGTGCGCGCGCTGACCTACAAGGCGCGCAGCCTGGACCTCGATTTGCCTCTGCTCAATTCCATCCTGCCGTCGAACCAGCGGCAAGTGGAAAAAGGCATCAAGATGATCGTCGACAAGGGCGCGCGCAAGGTGGGCATCCTGGGCTTTTCGTTCAAGGCCGGCACGGACGACTTGCGCGAGTCGCCGCTGGTCGACGTCATCGAATACTTGCTGGGCAAGGGCTACGAGCTGAAGCTGTACGACAAGAACGTCAACCTGGCCGCCTTGACGGGCGCCAACCAGGATTACATCCTCAACCACATCCCGCACATTTCCAAGCTGATGGTGACGAATATGCAGGACGTGCTCGATTTTGCCGACACCATCGTCATCGGCAATGGCGCGGCCGAGTTCAAGACCGTGCCTGGCAGCCTCAAGCCGCACCAGCACATCGTCGACCTGGTGCGCATCAGCAAGGATCAAAGTGGAGAACAATATGACGGCATCTGCTGGTAATCACGTGGCAGGGCAGCCGCGCCGTGTGCTGATCCTGGTGGAAAACCTGCCGTCGCCATTCGACCGGCGCGTGTGGCAGGAAGCGACCACCCTGCATGCGAATGGCTACGAAGTGTCGATCATCTGCCCGACGGGCAAGGGCTACGAGTCGCGCTACGAAGCCATCGACGGCATCCATATCTACCGCTACAACCTGCCGCTGGAAGCGGAAGGGGCGAAGGGGTACCTGGTCGAATATTCGCTGGCGCTGTTCCACACTTTCCGCCTGGCGTGGAAAGTGCACTTCGCGCGCGGCTTCGACGTCATCCACGCCTGCAATCCGCCCGACCTGCTGTTCCTCATCGGCGGCTTCTTCAAGTTGACGATGGGCAAGCGTTTCCTGTTCGACCACCACGACATCAATCCGGAGCTGTACGAAGCCAAGTTCGGCCGGCGCGATTTCTTTTATAAACTGATGGTGCTGTTCGAGCGCTGGTCGTTCCAGAGCGCCGACGTGTCGATCGCCACCAACGAGTCGTACAAGAAGATCGCCATCGAGCGGGGCGGCATGAAGCCCGAGGATGTCTACGTGGTGCGCAGCGGACCCAAGCTGGACCGCTTGCGCGTGCTGCCGCCCGTGCCGGAGCTCAAGAAGGGCCGCACCTATCTGGTCGGCTATGTCGGTGTGATGGGGGCGCAGGAAGGCATCGATCTGCTGCTGCAGGCGGCGCAATACATCGTGCAGACCTTGAAGCGCGAGGATGTGCACTTCGGCCTGGTCGGCGGCGGCACGTCGCTGGAACAGATGAAGCAGATGGCGCAGGACATGGGCATCGCCGACTACGTGACGTTCACGGGACGCGTGCCGGACCAGCAATTGCTGGAAATGCTCAATACGTCCGACGTATGCGTGAACCCGGACGTGGCCAACGACATGAACGACAAGTCGACCATGAACAAGATCATGGAATACATGGCATTGGGCAAGCCGATCGTGCAATTCGACCTGGTCGAAGGCAAGGTGTCGGCGCAGCAGGCGTCGCTGTATGCCTTGAAGAACGACCCTATCGACATGGCGCGCAAGATCGTCGAATTGCTCGACGACCCGACCCGCCGCGAGCAGATGGGCGCGTTTGGCCGCCATCGCGTGATCAACGAGCTGGAGTGGGAATATGAAGCGCCCAAGCTGCTGGCCGCGTATGCGCGCCTGTTTCCCGCCGCCGCGCCCGCCGTTCCCGTGACCTTGAGCAAGGATGGCGGCTGATAGCGCCGGACAAAAGCGCCGCGCGCGGCGTGCTGGGTGGCATGCTGATCGCCTGAACGATTATAGTGTCGAGCGTGCATGCTCCTCAATAAACTGCTTTTGAAATGAAACCATGAAAATTTACCCAGTCATCCTGTCCGGCGGTTCGGGCACCCGTTTGTGGCCGCTGTCGCGCGCCGTGCTGCCCAAGCAACTGTTGCCGCTGGTAACGGACAAGACCATGTTGCAGGAAACGGCGCTGCGTGTGAGCAGCCTGTCGAACCGCCGTGCCGGCGACAGCGCGCTGGCCGAGTTTGAAGTCATGCCTCCGCTGGTGGTGTGCGGCAATGAGCACCGCTTCATGGTGGCCGAGCAGCTGCGCGAGATCGGCTTGCCGCCGCTGGGTATCTTGCTCGAACCGGTAGGGCGCAACACGGCGCCGGCCGTGGCCGTGGCCGCGCAATACCTGCTGGCCATCGACCCGCAGGCGCTGATGCTGGTCTTGCCTGCCGACCATGTCATCACTGACGTGGCCGCGTTTCACCAGTCCATCGCCGAGGCGGCGCTGCTGGCGGCCGACGGCGCGCTGGCCACCTTCGGCATCGTGCCGACGGCGCCGGAGACGGGCTATGGCTATATCCGCAGCGGCACGCCCGTGAGCCCTGGCGCCATCGGTTGCAAGGTCGAGCGTTTCGTGGAAAAGCCGGACCTGGCCACGGCGCAGTCGTTCCTGGCTGTCGGCAATTATTTCTGGAACAGCGGCATGTTCATGTTCCGCGCCGAACGTTATCTGGGCGAACTGGGGCAATTTCAGCCCGCCATGCTGGCCGCCTGTGAGGCAGCTGTGCGCGACGGCTACCGCGACCTCGATTTCTGCCGCCTGGAAGAGAAGGCCTTCGCCGCCTGCCCGTCCGATTCGATCGACTATGCCGTCATGGAGTATACGGCGCATGCGGTGGTGCTGCCGGCCGCCATCGGCTGGAGCGATGTCGGTTCCTGGTCGGCCCTGTGGGAAGTGCAGCACGGTGATGCCAACGGCAACGTGGTGCGCGGCGACGTGTATCTCGACGGCGTGAGCAATTGCCTGGTGCGCGCCGAGCGCCGCATGGTGGCCGTGCTGGGCGTGCAGGACTTGATCGTGGTGGAAACGGACGACGCCATCCTGGTGGCACACAAGGACCAGGTGCAGCGCGTGAAACAGGTGGTCGATCACTTGAAGCAGGCGGGGCGCAGCGAACACGTGCAGCACCGCAAGGTGTACCGCCCATGGGGCAGCTATGAAGGCATCGATATCGGCGAGCGCTTCCAGGTCAAGCGCATCACGGTCAATCCGGGCGGCAAGCTGTCCTTGCAGATGCACCATCACCGCGCCGAGCACTGGGTGGTCGTCAGCGGCACGGCCAGCGTCACCTGCGGCGAGAAGGTGACTTTGCTGACGGAAAACGAATCGACGTACATTCCCATCGGTATGACGCACCGGCTGGAAAACCCGGGTAAATTACCGCTGCACCTGATCGAAGTGCAATCGGGCAGCTATCTGGGCGAAGACGACATCGTGCGGCTGGAGGATGTCTACCAGCGCGCCTGATGCGCGGTTTTTAAGATATCTGCACCGTGAAACTATTGTCTTTAAGAATGATGCTATAAAGTAACTTTTCATTAAACAATAGTTAACATAAAACATTGCTTTATGCTATGATTCTGCCTGGTTTGATTAGATAAATACATGCGGGTGCAACGCTACCCGCAGTTACGTTGGTGGAATCGCATGAAGAAAAATATTTGCTCGGTGCTCGCAACGCTGGCGTTTGCCGGTTCAGCTGTATTCTCGCAGGCAGCTTTTGCCGCGCCGGTGGACATCAGTTCGCTGCCAGGTGCCGTGAAGCTGTCCACGGGTGGTTCATTGACGTTCAGCGACAAGTTCAAGAATAATCAGAAAAACAATTTCTTCAATGATTTGTTTACGTTTGACTTGGCGCACGCCAGCGATCTGAGCCTGGTCTTGACGTCGCGCAGCAGCAGCGCCTTGAATGGCCTGAACCTGACGGGTTTTGGCTTGTACAGCAGCGTCAACAATGCGCAATTGCTGGGAGGCGATCAACTGCTGAGCGGCATCGACGACAAGTGGACCTTGTCGTACGCGAATCTGGCAGCCGGTTCCTACTACCTGAAAGTCAGCGGCAATGTCGTGTCGAACACGGGCGCCGCTTTCAGTGCCAACGGCAGCCTGGTGTCGGCCGTGCCTGAGCCTGGCACGTATGCCATGCTGCTCGCTGGCCTGGGTCTGCTGGGCTTCATGGCGCGCCGTCGCCAGAACGCCGGCTGAGCACGGCGAACGGCGTCCGTTTGCCCCTCCATTCGCATTTTATCCCGCGGCCAGCCTGAGCTGGCCGCAGCACTCTTGGTGAAAAGTATGAAAAAATTTCTTCAATCCCTGTTCGTGGCAGCCATGTTTGCCGGCAGCAGCCTGGCGGCCCACGCCGCTCCGGTCGATATCAGCCATGCACCGGTAGATCTGACGCAAGACTTGCTCGATTACTCGAGCGCTGAGTTGCTGGGTTCTTTCTCGCTGGCGGCAGGCCAGTTGGCTGGCGCGCAAAATAACTTTTTCAGCGACAAATATACCTTTAGCGTAACGGGTTTCAATGACCTGAGCGCACTGGCAACCTCGCTCAAGCCCAGCGCCAATTCCGGCCTGACCTTGACCGGCTTCAGCCTGCGCAATGCCGGCGGCGTACTGTTTCAGGGTACGCTCGATCTGATCAACTATACGGCGCAGGACCAGGCCTGGAGTTTGGTATCGGGCGGCACGCCGCTGGCGACCGGCAATTACTTCCTGCAGATCGACGGCTATGTGGCCTCGTCCGCTGGTGGCAGCTATAGCGGCAACCTGGCGGTAACGCCGGTGCCGGAACCGGAAACCTACGGCATGCTGCTGGCCGGCCTGGGCCTGGTCGGCTTCGCGGCGCGCCGCCGCAAGCTGCAAGCCTGAGCGCGTCTGTTGCATTGATGAAATGGAGGCTGCGGCCTCCATTTTTTTCGCCTGTCGATTGCTGGGCGCTATAATCATCGGGCATAGCTGGCGGCCGCCACATGGCGGCTTCGATCTTCTTCAACGGCGATATTGACCTTGCATAAATCTCTCTTCCTTTCGCTGGCGCTGGCTGCCGGCATCGCCCATGCCGATGCACCATCCATGCCGCCAGGATTGAATGCGCTGCAATTGGCAGTCGTGATCAATGATGCCGAACCAAACAGTATCGTGGTGGGTGAATATTACCGCCAGGCGCATGGCATCCCGCCTGCGAACGTTGTGCACGTGAATATCCCGAATCGCCCGCGCAAGCTCAGCATGGATCAGTTCGCGCAATTGAAGGAGCGCATTGACGCGCAATTGAAGCCCCATATCCAGGCCGTGCTGATGGTGTGGAGCGCGCCTTACGCGGTCGAATGCAATTCCATCACTTCCGCCTATACCCTGGGCTACGATGCGGGGCAATGCGCCAAGACGTGTGACGCCGGCAAGCCCAGCACGTATTTCAACAGCAATGTGCCGCAGCCATTTACGCAGATGGGCATGCGCCTGTCCATGTTGCTGCCCATCGATTTTGTGGAAGAGGCCAAGGCTGTGGTGGATCGCGGGACGGTCAGCGGTTTTTCCGTGCCCGCCGCCAGCGCGTATTATCTGACCACCAGCGAAAATGCGCGCAACAGTCGTGCCGCTTTTTTCCCGCCTGCCGGGATCGTTCGCCAGCGCAAGCTGACGGTCAAGAATCTGAAGGCTGATGTGCTCGACGGTGCACAGGACATCATGGTCTACCAGACCGGCATGGCCAAGGTCGCCAAGCTCGATACCTTGCGCTTTCTGCCAGGCGCCCTGGCGGATCACCTGACTTCGTTCGGTGGCGATCTGCAGGGGACGGCGCAAATGAGCAGCCAGCGCTGGCTGGAGGCGGGCGCGACAGCTAGCTACGGTACCGTCAGTGAACCGTGTAACTATTGGCAGAAATTCCCGAATTCGACAGTCTTGTTGCGGCGCTACCTGACGGGTATGACGGCGTTGGAAGCGTACTGGGGAAGTGTGGCGTGGCCGGCACAAGGATTGTTCATCGGCGATCCACTGGCGGCCCCCTACAGGGCATTCCGACGTTAACAGCGCTCGCTTGCGTTGCTGCCAGATAAATAAAAAAAAGGCTCTTGCGAGCCTTTTTGATTAGGTTTTAGCCGTGCGTTTTCGGCGTCCCATGAAGGCCACCAGCCCCAGGCCGGCCAGCAGCATGGCATACGTTTCCGGCTCAGGAACGGCCAGTACCGGCGGCAATATGGTGTTGGGAGTAACACCGCGGCCTTCGATGCCGCCGCCAGCACCACCGGAGCCAACGCCACCGCCACCGCCGCCGGCTGCCGCGGGAGTGGGTGTGTCGGAGGACGTCAGCAGAGACGCATACTGTTCCGGCATCGCCCGTCCCACACCACGGTAGCCTTCGCTGCCGCTAAACGGTTCCAGTCTTTCCTGCGCAACAAAATCGCGTGTACCCGAACTATAGTCAAAACCATCTTGCTTGATGCCTCTTCCCAAACCCTTGGCGCGCGTACTGGCGTCCGTATCGAACTGGCTCAGATCATGGCCGCGACTGTCGAAATGCGGCTTGCGCAATACTTGCGAAGATTCTTCGCCACCGAATTCGGGCGTGGATCCTTTGCCGTCGTTGGTGCGCCAACCCATGCCAATGGCACCATTTGCCAAACGGCACGCGCTATATGTGCTGTTCATGTCTGCCTCGCTGGCGTTGCCGTTGGTGCCGGCATTGTTTGCTTCGCAGCGTTTATTGTCCGCAGCGGCTGGTGCCGCTGTTTGCGCTGTCGCGTAACCTGCGCTCAATGCCAGGGTGGCGGCAATTGTCAGCAGGGATAGGTGGACGACGGGGGTGAATTTTTTCATGATTTGATCTCGCTAGGGTTTTCATGCCGACAGGGCGCTGCGCGCTCCATGATCTCGACGCAATAAAATTAGCAGTACATTCAAATAGCGCATCGATTGTGCGTGGCGCAGGGCGTGGACTGGGCCCTTTGCATATCTATTTACTGGCGTGTTGCTACTGACTGGGCAAGCTTTATAAACTTGCAAGGAATAAAACTTATTTAATAGAAATATATCATATTTTTGAGCAATTTGCTGTGCTTGCTGAAGTCTGACGGTCAAATGTTGTTGCCTAGCTACTTGGATGAAGGATGGGCGGCTGGACTTTTACTCCATTCGGCTTAATCAAATGTCATCAAGTTGTCATCCCGGGCCTTTAATATGCAAATAACAAGTCTGAAATATTTTTGTTAATTGTGGCGCGCCGGCCGATCATGTGGGGCCGGCGCCATCTATTTACCGACCGGGATCCTCATGCACACCTCGTTTTCACCCTTGCGCACGCCGCTGCGCCTGACCGTCATGGCCGCCGTGCTGGCCAGCCTGTCCGTGCCGGCCCTGGCCGCTTCCGACCTCGTCATCAGCCAGGTGTATGGCGGCGGCGGCAATTCCGGGGCGCTGTACACCCACGATTTCATCGAGATTTTCAACCGCGGCGCCAGCCCGGTAAATGTGAATAACTGGAGCGTGCAATACGCCTCCGCCGCCGGTACGACCTGGGCCGTGACGGCCTTGCCGGCTATCGATTTGCAACCTGGCCAGTATTTGCTGGTCCAGCAAGCCAAGGGCGCAGGCGGTACGCCGCGCTTGCCGACGCCGGATGCGACGGGCGGCGCGGCCATGTCTGGCACGGCGGGCAAGGTGCTGCTGAGTAATAGCAAGACGGCGCAAACGGGCGCCAGCCCGACGGGGGCCGCCATCGTCGACCTGGTCGGTTTCGGCACGGCCAATGGTTTTGAAGGCGCCGTGGCACCCGCACCATCAAATACCCTGTCGATTGCGCGCGCGAATGGCGGCTGCGGCGACACGGACGACAATAGCGTGGACTTCGCCACCGGCAGCGTGGCGCCACGCAATACGGCGTCGCCGCTGAATGTGTGCGGCGGCCCCGTCGTGCACCAGATTATTACCAGCTGCCCGGCCAACCTGGCCTTGGCCGTGGGCAATGGCGGCAGCGCCGTGCTGCGCGCGTCCGACGTTGATGGCGTCGTAAATGCGGCAAGTGTGACGTCGCCGGCCGTGGCCGGCATCAGCCTGGCCAATTTCAGCGCGGCCGGCGTGGCGGGCGAGAGCGCCAGCGTGAACCTGCTGGTGGCCGCTGGCGTGCCGGTGGGAAATTACCCGGTCATCGTGAATTTCAGCAACGACCAGCAGCAGACGGCGTCGTGCAAGGTCGATGTGGCCGTGCAAGGCCTGGCCGCCATCAGCCACACGATCCCGCAAATCCAGGGCAGCGGTGCCAGCAGCCCGTACGCCAATTCCGTGCAGACGACCGAGGGCGTGGTGACCCTGAAAGTGGGCACCGGCTTCTTCATCCAGGACGCGGCCGGCGATGGCGATCCGTCGACATCGGACGGTATCTTCGTGTACACGGGCGCGACGGCCACCACCGTCCAGCCGGGCGAACTGGTGCGCGTGACGGGCACGGTGGTCGAGTACACGCCATCGGGCGCGAAAAATTCCTATACGGAATTCAAGGACGTGACGGCCATCCTCACGCAAAGCGCGGGCCACAGCGTCGTGCCGGCGAATGTGAGCTTGCCGAACGACAACCTGGCGGCAGTGGAAGGCATGCTCGTGCGCTTCACGCAGCCGTTGACCGTGTCGCAAAACGCCTACCTGGGCGCGCGTGGCGAGCTGAGCTTGTCGGCGGGACGGCGCGAAGTGCCGACCAACCGCTATCCGGCCGGTTCCGCCGAGGCGCAAGCCTTGATCGCCGCCAATGCGAACAACCTGATCGTGCTCGATGACGGCATTTTCGTGGCGCCGCCAACGATACCGTATATCGGCCAGGACAACACCGTGCGCAGCGGCGACACGGTGGCCGACCTGACGGGCGTGGTGGACTTTGGCGCCATCGGCGGTGGCGGTGCCGCCTACAAATTGCAGCCGACGCAGACGCCGCAATTCTCGCGCGACAACCCGCGCACTAGCAGTCCGGAACTGCCATCTGGCAACGTCAAGGTGGCCAGCGCCAACGTGCTGAATTTCTTCACGACCTTTACCAATGGTAATAACGTGTTTGGCCAGACGGGGCAGGGCTGTACCGTGGGCACTTCGACCACCAGGAGCAATTGCCGCGGCGCCGACAACCTGGCCGAGTTCGTGCGCCAGCGCGACAAGATCGTCGCCGAGCTGAAAGCCATCGACGCGGACGTGGTGGGCCTGATGGAAATCCAGAACAATGGAGAAACGGCCGTCACCTACCTGGTCGAACAACTGAACGCGGCCATCGGCGGCGTCACGTACGCCGTGGTGCCGAAACCGGCCGCCACGGGCACGGACGCCATCCGCGTGGCCATGATCTACAAGCCAGCCAAGCTGGGCCTGGTGGGCGGCGCCTTGTCGGATGCCAATGCCATCAACAACCGTCCACCGATGGCGCAAACCTTCCGCGCCGGCAATGGCGAGAAATTCTCGCTGGTCGTCAACCACCTGAAATCGAAGGGCAGCTGCCCCTCGAGCGGACTGGACGCGGACCAGAACGATAGCCAGAGCTGCTGGAACGCCACCCGCGTGCAGCAAGCCCAGCGCCTGATCGGCAGCTTCGTGCCGCAGGTGGCGGCCGCTGCCGGCGACGCGGACGTGCTGGTCATCGGTGACTTGAATTCGTATGGCGCGGAAGACCCGATCCAGGTCATCACGGGCGCCGGCTTCGTCAATGAACTCGAGCGTTTCGTGCGGCCGTCCGGCATGCCGTATTCGTACGTATTCGGCGGCCAGAGCGGCTACCTCGACCATGCGCTGGCCAGCGCTTCGCTGAGCCCGCAAGTGGCCGGCGTGGCTGAATGGCATGTGAATGCGGACGAGCCGGAAGTGATCGACTACAACATCGACTCTGCCAAGCCGCAAGACCTGTACAACGCCTTGCCGTACCGCGCGTCGGACCACGATCCTGTCGTCATCAGCCTGGACTTGCAGCCCGCTTACCGCGACATCACGGCCGGCGTGGCGCAAGCGAGCTCGGGCCTCACGTACAACCGCGTGACGCAAAAATACACGGGCACGTTCTCGTTCACCAACACGGGCACGAGCGCTTTGAGCGGCCCGTTCCAGGTGGTGTTCGGCGGCTTGCCTGCCGGCATCAGCCTGGCCAATGCCACGGGCAGCCATGCGGGCGCCGCGTACGTCACGGTGAACGCCGCCAGCCTGGCGCCAGGCGCGACGGCCTCGTTTGCCGTCAGTTTCAGCAATCCGTCGAAAGTGACGATCACCTACTCGGCCAGCATTTTCGCCGGCAATTTCTAAGGACACCATCATGTTGACAACGACATTCAATCTCACCCTGCGCCGCGCCGTGCTGGCCGCCGTGCTGGCCGCCAGCTCCAGCCTGGCGCTGGCGGACCCGCTCGGCTACCGCGTGGAAATCGACACGAGCCAGTTCTCGGGCGCCGGTTTCCTCGACTTCGCCTTTATCGCAGGCAACAGCCCGGCACCGGGCGCCAGCGCCGTACTCAGCAATTTTTCGGGCGCGTTTGGCGCACTGGAATCGATGGAAGGCAACGTCAGCGGCAGCTTGCCCGGCACCTTGACCTTCGGCAATAGCGGCGCCTACAACGACTGGTTTCACAACGTGACCCTGGGCGGCAAGTTCGGTTTCAATATCGTCTTTGGCGGCGACTTCCTGAACACGGCCGGCAATGCGGGAACGACGTTTGGCGTGGGCTTGCTCGACTCTACGGCCACGTCCTACCTGGGCAATGCGAATGGCAACCTTGTGCAATTCGAACTGACGCCGCTCAACGGCGGTTTGCCCGCCAGCATCGCCGGCAGCACGTATGCGAGCATCGCGTCGATCTCGGCCGTGCCGGAAGCGTCGGAATGGATGATGCTGACAGGTGGCCTGGCGCTGATCGGTTTTGCCCTGCGCCGGCGCCAGCCTGCCACCCGCGCCTAGTATTTCCAGCCTGAACACAGCGCGCCTGCTGGCCGCTGTGTTTTTTTTCATCTATTTATTCGCAATAGCTATAAATCAGGAAACTAAATTGTATTAGTCAGCGTTTTACGCTTGATGCATAGTAAAAAACTTGTCGGGCAGTCTAGTTTTCTGATGACTGCCGCCAACTTTTTTCGGGAGATGCATCGATGCCTGGCCATATCCTGGTGCTGGACCCTGCGCCCGCCATGCAGGCGCTGCTGGCGCATAACCTTGCCGGCGCTGGCTACCGGGTCAGCTGCGCCCTGGACGCGCGCGGCGCGCTGGCGCTGCTGGCGGCCGATCCACCCGACGTGCTGCTGCTGGAGTGGGAACTGCCCGATGCGTCCGGCATCGCGCTGCTGCGCCAAGTGCGCCAGGATGGCGTGCTGTGCGACTTGCCCATCATCATGATCAGCGCGCGCGACAGCGAACAGGACAAGGTGCTGGCGCTGGAAAGCGGCGCCGACGATTACCTGTGCAAGCCTGTCGGCCCCCGTGAAATGCTGGCCCGCGTGCATGCGCTGCTGCGCCGGCGCGCGCCATCAGCCTTGCGCGCAGGCGCAGGCACGGCCGGGGCTGCTGCCTTGCGGCTCGATCCGCACACCCTGCGTGTGACGGCCGGCAAGGTGCCCATCCACCTGGGCCGCGTGGAATTCAAATTGCTGCATTTCCTGATGGATCATCCGGGCCGGGTGCATAGCCGCGCGCAGCTGCTGGACCAGGTGTGGGGCCATGCCGCCTACCTCGATGAACGCACGGTCGACGCCCACGTGGGACGCTTGCGCCACGCCTTGCAGCCGGGCGGCTGCGGCCACCGCATCGAAACCGTGCGCGGCAGCGGCTACCGCTATCTGGCCTCTGATACCGCCGATGCGGCCGTGTGCGCATGATGCTGCTGACGGTGAGGGAGCAGGAATACCTGCTGCACGCCATCCTCGGCGCGCATGGCATCGCCGTGCCCGGCGATTTCTTTTTGTGGAGCCAGGGGCCGCTGCAAACGCTGTTGCCGCACGACATATTGATGTGCGCGCAACTGCACGCCGACGGGGCCGTGCTGCGCAGCGAAGCCTGGCACAGCGCCGCGCCCGATCATGCGCAGCTGCGCGAGCGCCAGGGCCAGCTGGCCCGCCTTGCGCTGGCCTGGCGCGCCGGTGGCCAGAGGGCGGGCGTCATCGACGGCGTGCTGGTGCATGGCAGCGTGGGGGACGCCGGCGGCAGTTTTTTTGCCCTGTTCGCCGTGAAGCAGGCGGACGCGGCGCGCCAGGCGTATGCACTGGAATTGCTGCTGCCTTACCTGCACGTGCACTGGCTGGCGCTGCCAGTGAGCCAGCGTGCGCGCGCGACTGGCCCGGTTGCCGCACGCGCGGCCAGTGCGCGCGAGCTGGAAGTGCTGCATTGGGTGCGCGAGGGGAAAAGCAATGAGGAGGTGGGGCAAATCCTCGGCATCAGCGGTACTACGGTGAAAAGCCATTTGCAGCGCATCTACAAATTACTTGGCGTGAGCAACCGCATGCAAGCGGTGTCGCGCGGCATTGCGCTGCGCCTGCTCAGCCACTAGCGCTGATCCTGCGGCCGGGCCTGCAGCTTTTCATTACCGCTATCTTGCATGTGTTCGATGCTGCCGGGCGATACCCGTGCCACGTCCGGACTCGCTTGCAGGCGCGCCACTTCGGCCGGTGTCAGCATGGCGGCAAAGCCATTGAAGGCAGCCGTGTAGCGGTATTGCACGGGGGCGTCGGGTACCAGCGCCAGCACGGCGCGCTGCAGCGCTTCCAGCCGGGCCGTGTAGCGCCGCGCGGCGTCGCTGTTGGTATCGAGCCCATGCACGCCGTCCGCTTGCGAGGCCAGCGGCGGGGCGCGCAATTGCACCAGATAGGACTGCCGCGCGGCAGCGGCCTGCGCCGCGACAGGCAGTGCATGGATGCTGGCCATGCCGGCCAGGATGGCAATACCGAGGTGTAGTGTGGACATGCGTCGATTGTACGCGCGTCGCGCATAAAAAACGCGCCCCGCAGGGCGCGCCGTGTTACTGCCTGGAGCGATACCGTTACAGCTTGGCGTCCGCTCTCACGTTGCGCTGGCTGGGGACGGCCAGCGGCAACGGATTGTTGGTCTCTACCGACAGCACGGTGGTGGACGCTGCCGCGCTGTTGCCATCAAGGAAGACTACGCCGCCCAGGTAGCGTTTGCCCGTTTCCAGCCCCGACCAGCTGACGCCGGCCGTGGCGCTGCCGCCCACGTACACCTTGGTCGGCAGGGTGGCTTTCAGGTTGCCGCCCTTGTCGGCTGTCGTGACGATGGCCGACGACAGGCCGAAGCCGGTCGAGACGCCATTCGCCAGTTCATAGCCGATCACGCACACCTTGTAGCTGCCTGCCGCCGGGGTGGTCAAGGTAATGGCCTCGTTCGAGCCGGCCGTGGCCGAGGTGGCGACGGTCGCGCCGGCGCTGTTGAGCAGCAGCAGGTCGAGGTCGTTGCCGGCGCCTTCCGTGGTGTCGCGGTCGAAGGTTTCGAAGCGCGCCACGACGGTGCTGGCGGGAATGCTGACATTGACGACGCGCACGCCGCTGCCGCCCGCCTTGCACGCGTCGGCCATCTGCGCCAGCGTTTCCATGCTCCCCGGCGCGGCCTGGCTGATGGTTTGCTCGCTGCGCGCCACTTCCTTCAGGCCGCCCGTCGCCGCACCGACCTTGCCGGCAAAGCCGGTGGACAGGGTCAGCGAACGCAGGCCGCTGACCTTGTCGGCCTGCAGCAATGCCGGCGACTGCACCGCGCGGCCCGAGCGGGCCGTGACGGGGCTGCGTACCGTGTGCACGCCGTCGCTCCACACGAGGGCGCCATACTGCCAGGCATTGTCCGGCGCCGTCGTGCGCGCCAGGGTCACGGTGAAGGATTTGGTTTCGCCGGGCGCCAGCGCCAGGGTGGCGGGCACCACCGTCACGCTGTAGCCGCTGAGCGAGGCGCTGGCCGTGTAGGTGGCGCTGCTGCTGCCCACGTTGGTGACGCGGCGCGTCACCGTTTGCGTGCCCAGCACGTTGCCGATGGTGATGGACGGCATGTTCAGATTGTAGCCGGCCAGGGTGCCGCCCGCGCATTCGGCCGTCATGCCGACGCCGCACATGTATTTCTTGTAGTCGGCCAGGCTGGCGTCATATACGAGGCCGGGATCGGTCGCCTTGTTCGGCGTCACGTGGCCGGCGCCCTGGCCCCACGGCACGATGCCGCGCGCGTCGCCGGCCTGGATGTCGGGCAAGGTGGCGCTGCCGGTCGTCATCAGGGCCGACTTGATGGCGGCCGGACTCCAGTCCGGATGCTGCTGGCGCAGCAGGGCGGCCAGGCCGGCCACGTGCGGGCTGGCCATCGAGGTGCCTTGCAGGAAGATGTAGGCTTGCGCCGGCACCAGGCTGCCATCCTGTACGGCGTCGCGCTGGGCGCGCGACAGGGCAGGCGTGCCGCCGGCCAGGATGTCCACGCCAGGCGCGGTGACGTCCGGCTTGAGCAGGTTGGCGTCATACAGGTTCGGGCCGCGCGACGAGAAGTCGGCCACCACGGGGGCGGCAGGGCCGTTGCCGTTGGTGACGAAGCGCGAGATGGCGGCCGTGGCCGTGCCCGTTTGCGCCTGGGCGTTGATCAGCGCGCCATCGGCGGCGCTCACGTGCACGGCCGGCAGCACGTGCGGGTCGGACACCAGGCCCACGCCCGTGTCGACCAGCACCATGCCGGCGCCGCCCGCTTCGAGCACGGCGACGCCCTTGTCGGTACGCGCCGTGGTGCCGCGCAGGCAGCTGACGACCTTGCCGGCGACCTTGGCCGGGTCCAGCAGGGCCACGCCGCCGTTGTCGCCGGCGCGGTAGCACAGGGCCAATTTTTGCGCATCGGCGCCGGGCAAGCCTGCGTCTTGCGCGCGGATCAGGGTGGTGGCCGGCAGCGGGTTGTAGTTGAGCGAGGCGCCCGTGTAGCTGGCGCCGTTGCTCAAGGTCACCTTGGCCTGGTTGGCGCGGTTGTGCGTCGAGGCGGCCACCGTCGTGATCCATGGGCTGACGTGGGCCACGGTATTGGCCGGCCCCGCATTGCCGGCCGAAGCGGCAACGAAGACGCCCGCATTCGACGCGTGCAGGAAGGCTTGCTCGACCGGGTCGTTGACCGTGCCGCCGCCGCTGATCGAATAATTGATCACGTGTACGCCGTCCTGCACGGCTTTTTCAATCGCCGCCACGCTGTCGCCGCCGTAGCAGCCGTTCTTCGCGCCGGTCGGCTGGGTGGCCAGGTTGTACGACCAGCATACCTTGTAGACGGACAGGCGGGCGCGCGGCGCCACGCCGGAAATGGCGCCCAGCGGCGAGCCGTTCACGGTCACGGGCACACCCGCATTGCCGCCCGCGGTGGACGAGGTGTGCGTGCCGTGGCCGCCTTCGCCATTCGGGTCGCCGATGGAATCGCGCGGCGAGGTGAATTCGCTCCAGTGCTGGATCTTGTCCGTCTCGGTCAGGCGCACGGCGTTGAAATACTGCGCGCCCAGTAGCTTGTTGTTGCAGTGGTCTTGCGTAAAACCTTCGCCTGCCTGGCAGCTGCCTTTCCAGGCGGCCGGCGGCGCGCCATAGGCCAGCGTGGCGTTCGGGTCGAAGGTCGGGGCGCCGTTGGCGTCGACCTTGTCCGCATACGACAGGTTTTCCGGCCACACGCCGCCATCGACGATGCCGATGATGATGTCTTCGCCCGCATGCTGTTTGCCGCCCAGCTGGCTCCACAGGCCGCCCGGCTGGTCCAGGCCCAGGAAGGTCGGCGTGTAGTTCGTTTGCAGGGCGCGCGGTTCGTCGGGGGCGATGCTGGCCACTTCGCCGCTCGCTTGCAGCTGGCGCACTTCGGCGTCCGTCAGCAGGGCGGAAAAGCCGTTGAGGACGATCTTGTACTGGTATTGCACGGGCGCGGCGGCGACGAGTGCTTGTACCCGCGCCTGTTTCTGTTCAAGGTAGTCGCCGTACAGCTGCACTTGCGTGCTGGCCAGGTCGAGGCGGCCGCCGGCGGCAGGCTGGGTGGCGCCCAGACCTTCCACCGAGCCGGTGTAGGAAGCGATCGGTTTGTCGGTCAGCTGCACGATGTAGGGGCGGCGCAGGTCGTCGGCGTGGGCCTGGAAGCTGAGGCTGGCAAACAGGCTCAGCACGGCGAGCGAAATGGGACGCAAGGCGGGACGGAATGTCATGTAGGGTTTCCTGGTATCGGTATCGGGAGTCAAAAAGGGCGATCAGGTTTGCTTGCGGCGGCGCGCAGCGAATCCGACACCGGCCAGGCCCAGCAGCATCATCGCGTAGGTCGATGGCTCCGGTACCGAGGCGACGATATTGTCGAGCGCAAACTGGCCCTTGTTGCTCGTGAAGGCGTTGCAACTGCCGGCCGTGTTGCAAGTGAAGCCGAAGAAGGCCAGCGAGGCGAATTGCTGGCTGCCGAAGCTGGCGCTCGTGTTGTAGCGCTGGAACTGGAAGTTGCCGCCGATGGGGCCGCCCAGCTGATAGGTTTCATAGATGGAAGAGCCGTTGGCGTAGAAGCCTTGCACGCGCAGCAAGCCCGCTACGGCCGGATAGGTGACGCCCTGGGCATAGCCGATGAAGCTGGCGTCGAAGCCCTGCAGGCTGACGCTGCCGCCCGGGTTCAGCGGGTCCAGGTAGACGATGCCGTCGTTGAGGGATGCATAGTAATTGCTCGTATTGTTGGTCGGGCACGCCATGCCGCAGGCGGCCGGGTCCGTGCCGTCGAACACGGCGCCGACCAGGTCGCCATAACTGGCGCCGGCGGCATTCGAAGCGCCCGTCAGCAGGAATTTGCTCAATTCCAGGGAGTCGCCATGGCCGACGAACTGGCTGTCGACGTTGTCAAAGTTGATCACGTCCGCGATGGCGGCGGGGGCCCAGGCGGCGGACAGGGCCAGGATGGCGGCGCCGGTCCACTGCTTGGCCGAGAAAGGACTTGCTGCGGCAGTTGCCTTCGAATGCACAATACGAGTCATGAATTTTCCCTTGGTGATTATGTAGGATGCAATATGTTTTGCGTCTGGGATGCTCTTTTCTAGGTGGACGGGTAAGACCAATACGTAGAAAATTGATTTTTACTATAGCAAAAGAGGCAATTTCATTGTTTGATATTATTGCAAATTTAATTTGAAAGTTACAAATAATGAATGAATAAAATTCATCGCTCACCATGATTTCGTAACCAGGAGTAGATAGTTTCCGCATTGAAAATAGTTGAGTTATTAATCAGCCAGCCAAGCGCGCGCGGCGCCGTCGCGGTTTCGCGCACACTGGATGGTTTCCGCAGGAATTTGTTGTTCACAGAGCAAAGAAAAGATTGTATTAACCATAACCGGCATGGTAGGCTGATAAGCATCAGGCAAGCGCGTGTCGCCCGTGCGTGGCCATCCGCCGCGCGCAGCGACGCAATGGATTGAAGGTAGGCAATAAGGAGTTACCGGATGCATGCAGCACACAGGCAGAACCTTGCGGCAACGCGCCATGCGCGCGGCTTTACCTTGCTCGAATTGCTGGTCGTCATCGTGATCATCGGCTTGCTGGCGGCGTATGTCGGCCCCAAGTATTTCGCCCAATTGGGCAAATCCGAAGTGACGGTGGCCAAGGCGCAGATTGAGGCGTTTGAAAAATCGCTCGACACCTACCGCCTCGACGTGGGCCGCTACCCGACTACGGAAGAAGGCCTGGCCGCGCTGCTGGTGGCGCCGCCCGCCGCCGGCACGCGCTGGAATGGCCCTTACCTGAAAAAAGCCGTGCCGCTCGACCCATGGGGCCATGCGTATCAATACCGCGCGCCGGGCAGCAAGGGCGAATACGACATCGTCTCGATGGGCAAGGATGGCCAGCCGGGCGGCAGCGGCGAGAACGCCGACATCAGCTCGCAATAGCGCCAGCGCCATTCTTTTTCCTACGGATAAGCCATCATGCAGTTCGAAGTACGCGCGCTTTCCACGGACCAGGCCGTAGCTACCTTGCAGACCTGCGTGATCGACGGCCGCGACGAAGCCGACGCGCGCCGCCAGGCCGAGGCGCGCGGCCTGTTTGTCAGCGCCATCCGCCCCGTGCGGGCCACGCCGTTCAGCGCCGCCGGGCGCCAGCGCGCGCGGGCCTTGCCCTTGCTGCTGTTCAGCCAGGAATTGCTGGCGCTGCTGCAAGCGGGTCTGGGCATCGTCGAGGCGCTGGAAGCCTTGCTGGAAAAGGAAGCGTCGCCGGCCACGCGCAGCGTGCTCACGCGCCTGCTGGAAGGCTTGCGCGAAGGCAAACGCTTTTCCGCCGTGCTGGGCGAGCAGGCGGAACTGTTCCCCCCCTTGTACATCGGCATCGTCAAGGCGGCCGAGGGCACGAGCGACTTGCCGCGCGCGCTGTCGCGTTACATCGACTACCAGCAGCGCATCGATGCGGTGCGCTCCAAAATCGTCAGCGCCGCCATCTATCCCGCCATCCTGCTGGCCGTGGGCGGCGGCGTCAGCGCCTTCCTGATCAGCTATGTGGTGCCCCGTTTTGCCGAGGTCTACCAGGGCGCCGGCCGCAACCTGCCGTGGATGTCGCAAGTGATGCTCAGCTGGGGCCAGTTCGTCACGCAGCATGGCGTGCTGCTGTTGCTGGGGCTGGCGCTGGCCGGCAGCATTGTGTTCACGGCCGTGCGGCGCGTGCTGCGCAACGGCGGCGTGGCGCGCCTGCTGGCGAAGTTGCCCGGCATCGGCGAGCGCGTGCGCATCTATGAACTGTCGCGCCTGTACCTGACCCTGGGCATGCTGGCCGAAGGCGGCATCACCATTGTGCAGGCGATCGCCACCGTGCAGGCGATGGTCTCGCCGGGCATGCAGGCATCGTTGCAGGGCGCGCGCGGCGCCATCGAGGCTGGCCAGCCGCTGTCGTCCGCGTTCGAGCAGCATCAATTGACGACACCGATTTCCCTGCGCATGCTGCGCGTGGGCGAGCGCACGGGCGACATGGGCCCCATGCTGACGCAGTCGGCCGCCTTTTATGACGGCGAGATCAGCCGCTGGATCGACCGTTTTACGCGCACCTTCGAACCCTTGCTGATGGCCGCTATCGGCCTCGTCGTGGGCGCCATCGTGATCCTGCTGTACATGCCCATCTTTGACCTTGCCGGCGATATTTCATGAACCAGATTTCCTCCGTTCCCGCCGCCATCGACCCCGCGCTGCTGCAGCGCGCGCGCATCCTGAGCCGGCAATCGAAGCGCAGCCTGGTCGAGGAATTGCAGGAGCTGAGCGGCATCGAGGCGCGCGCCGTGGTGCGCGAACTGGCGCGCCCGTTCGGCCTGGACGTGCTGGAAACGGCCGACATGCTGGCCTTGTCTCCCGCCTTCGATGTGCTGCCCCTGTCGCAGGCGCTGGCGCGCCACAGCGTGCTGCTGCGCGCCGCCGGCGGCCAGCTGGTGGGCGTGATCGCCGACCCGTTCGATCTCGACCTGCAAACCTGGCTGAATGCGCGCGCGGGGCAGGGCGCCTTGGACGTACGCCTGGCGTTGCAGGCCGACATCGGCGCCTACCTGTCGAAGCAGGAAGAATCGGCGCGCGCCGTCGACAGCCTGCTGCCGGGCGCCGCCACCGACGCGCGGCGCGACGGCAAGACGGCCGCCGTGCTGTCGTTCGCCAGCGTCTCGGAAGCGGCCAGCCCCGCCGTCAAGCTGGTCAACTCGACCCTGTATGACGCGCTGAAGGCGGGCGCCTCGGACATCCACCTGGAAAGCACGGCCGGCGGCCTGGCCGTCAAGTACAGGGTCGACGGGGTGCTCGATCACGCCACGTCCGTCAACGGCATCGAAGTGGCAGAACACATCATCTCGCGCCTGAAAGTGCTGGCCGAACTCGATATCGCCGAGCGCCGCGTGCCGCAGGACGGCAGCTTCCGCGTCGAGTCGGGCGGGCGCGAAATCGATTTGCGCGTCTCCATCATGCCCAGCATCCATGGCGAGGATGCCGTCATCCGTATCCTCGACAAACGCGCCATGATCGAAGCGTATGGCGCCCTGACCCTTGAAGCCTTGGGCTTTGACTCGCCATCGCTGGTCGCCTTGCGCGCGCTGGCGCAGGAAGCCTACGGCATGCTGCTCGTCACCGGTCCCACGGGTTCGGGCAAGACGACGACCCTGTACGCGGCGCTGACGGAAATCCATAACGGGCGCGAAAAAATCATCACCATTGAAGACCCCGTCGAATACCAGCTGCCCGGCATTCTGCAAATTCCCGTCAATGAAAAGAAGGGGCTGACCTTTGCCAAGGGCTTGCGCTCCATCCTGCGCCACGACCCCGACAAGATCATGGTGGGCGAGATCCGCGACCGCGAGACGGCGGAAATCGCCGTGCAATCGGCCCTTACGGGCCACTTGGTGCTGACCACCGTGCATGCGAATAATGTGTTCGACGTGTTCGGCCGTTTTACGCACATGGGCATCGACCCGTATGCGTTTGTCTCGGCCCTGAACGGTATCTGGGCGCAGCGCCTGATCCGCACCAACTGCCCCCATTGCGCCACCGACTACACGCCCGACGATACCGAGCTGGCCAGCGTGGGCCTGGCGCGCGCCGACGTGGCCGACTATCAATTCAAGCAGGGCAAGGGTTGCGGCGACTGCCGCGGCACGGGCTACAAGGGGCGGCGTTCGATCGCCGAAATCCTCGTGCTGACCGATGAAATCCGCGAACTGATCGTCGATAAAAAGCCGATCCGCCAGATCAAGGCGGCTGCGTATGCGAACGGCACGCGCAGCCTGCGCCTAGCGGCGCTGGAACTGGTCAAGCGGGGCGCCACCACCATCACGGAAATCAAGAGGGTCACCTTGCATGCGTAGAGGTCTTGGACAAGGATTGCGCCTGGGCGTGGCGGCGGGCAAGGTAAGCCTGTGGCGCAGCAGCCGCTGGCGCGCGCCCGCGTGGACGCCGCTCGGTGAAGCCGCGTATGCGCCGGACGACGCGCCGCATGGCGACTTTGCCGCCCTGGGCCAGGTGCTGGAACAGATACTGCCGGCTGGCGAATACGCGGGCTGGCCCTTGTCCGTGGTGCTCGACGATGGACTGGCGCGCCTGTGGCAAGTGGACATGCCGCAGGGCGCCGCGCGCCTGGCCGACATCGAGGCGGCCGCCGCGCTGCGCTTCCAGTCGCTGTATGGCGATGCACCGGGCCTGTGGCACAGCAGCAGCGCCTGGGATGCGCGCGCGCCGTTTTTCTGCGCCGTGCCCCGTGCGTTGCTGGCGCAGCTGACGCGCGTGGCCGAAGCACGCAAGCTGGCCCTGATTTTCATTACGCCGCAATTCGCGCGCCACTGGAACCGCTGGCACGGCGCCTTGAAACCGGGCGCCTGGTTTGGCCAATTGCAGGAGAGCGCCCTGACCCTGGCCGTGCGGCACGAAGGCCGCTTGCGCTCCGTGCGCGCGCTGCCCGTGCCGCCTGGCGCTGGCAGGGACTGGCTGGCGCAGACCTTGGCGCGCGAGGCGCTGCTGCAAGGCGTGTCCGCACCAGCGCTGCTGCAGCTGTGCGGCGCGCCGCCAGCCCGCTGGCTGATGCCGGCGAAAGAGTTCCACTGCCAGGTTTTTTCCACGCCGGATGGCGAAAACGGCTTGTCGCCGGCCGCCCGGCTGGCGTATAGCGGAGGCGTGGCATGACGCGCCTCGATATCGATTTCGCGCCGCCAAACTGGCGCCGCAGCCTGCACCGCGTGCCCGCGTGGGCGTGGTGCGTCGGCGCGCTGGGTGTGGCGCTGGCCGTCACGGCGGCGTACAGCGGCAGCGCCGCGCTGCAGCGCCAGCAGCTGCGCGAAGGACAGCTGCAGCGCGCGCAGCAGCGCGTGCTGGCAGCCACGCAGGGGCCGGCTCCAGCGCCGCAAACGCCGATCGCGCCGGCGCAGGCGGCGGCCGTGAATGCGGCCATCCTGCAATTGAACCTGCCGTGGCGCGACTTGCAGGATGCGCTGGCCAGCGCCACGCCGCCCGCAGTCGCGCTGCTGGCGCTGGAACCGGACGCGCGCAAGCGCGTGCTGAAGATCACGGCGGAAACGACCAGCAGCGATGCCATGGTGGCGTATGTGGCGCAACTGAAGCAGCAGGAGTTGTTCGGCACGCGCGTGCAACTGCTGCGCCATGAAATCAACGCGCTCGATCCGAACAAACCGTTGCGCTTCCAGCTCGAAGCGCGCTGGGGCACGCCATGATGGCCATCGACATCAACAGCTTGCGCCTGCGCGCGCAACTGCTGCTGCGCCGGCTGGGCGCGCCCGCCTGCCTGGCCGTGGCCCTGTTTGCGCTGGGCGCGGCTGCATGGGTCTGGGCCTGGCAGCAGCGCGCCGTGGCGGCGCAGCTGGAAGCGCGGCCCTTGTCGCAGCCAGCGCTGGCCGTGGTGGCCGCAGTACCACCGGCGACAGCCAGCGAAAACCTGGCGCGCTTTTATGCCGCCCTGGGACAGCAGCGCCACGCGGAGCAGCAAGTCAAGCAGCTGTTCGACCTGGCCGCGAAAAACGGCTTGCTGCTGGCGCAGGGCGAATACAAGAGCGGCTACGACAAGGCCAGCCGTGTCGCCACCTACCAGGTGACCTTGCCGCTGAAGGGCAGTTATGCGGCCGTGTCGCAGTTCGCGCTGCAAGCGCTGCGCGCCGTCCCTTTCGCCTCGCTCGACGAACTGAGTTTTCGCCGCGAGCAGATCGCCGATACGGATCTCGAAGCGCGCTTGCGCCTGACGTTTTATCTGACCGATACACCGGGCGATGCGGGAGTGGCGCCATGACGCCGCGCCATTATCTGATGCTGGCCGGCGTGCTGGGCGCGGGCGCCTTGCTGCTGTTCGGCGAACGCCAGCCCGTGGCCGACGTGGCCGAGGCGGTGGAGCGGGCCGTCGCGCCCGCGCGCCATGCCACCGCCAAGGCGCCAGCCGCGCAGCCGGCCATCCTGGCCCTGCTGCCGCGCAGCGAAGTGGCGGGCGAGGATGGCGACACCTTTGGCGGTGCCGGCGCGGTCTTCCAGAGCCAGAACTGGAATCCGCCGCCGCCGAAAATGGCGGTGACGGCCGCGCCTCCGCCTCCGCCCCCAATGGCGCCGCCGCTGCCTTTCGTCTACCTGGGCAAGGCGGCCGCCGACGGCGCCTGGGAAGTGTTTCTGTCGCGCGCCGACAAGACGTATATCGTGCGCGCCAATACCGTCATCGATGGCGCCTACAAGGTCGTGACGATCGCGCCGCCCGTCATGACGCTCACTTATCTGCCGTTGAACCAGGTTCAGCAGCTCAACATTGGAGTTTCCGAGTGATGTCTCGTTCCTTTTCATCGGCGCTGTTGCTCTTGTTGCTGTCCGGCTGCGCAGGGCAGCAAGCCTACCGCGACGGGCGCGAGCTGATCGCGCAAGACCAGGTGCCGGCCGGCCTGCAAAAGCTGCAGGAAGCGTTGCAGCAAGACCCCGGCAACGCGCAATACCGCAGCGCCTATCTGCAGGCGCGCGAACGGGCGACCGGCAGCCGCTTGCAGCAGGCCGAGCGCCAGGCGCAGGCGGGGCAGGGCGATCTGGCGCGCGCTTCTTTCATGAGCGTGCTGGAAATCGATGCGCAGAACGAGCGGGCCAACAGCGGCTTGCGCGCGCTCGAGCGCGAGCAGCGCCAGGGCAAGCTGCTGGCCGAAGCGCAGAAAGATATCGACACCAAGCGCTACGACCCCGCGCGCCAGCGCCTGAACGCCATCCTGACCGAGCAGCCGAACCATGCGGGCGCACGCACGCTGCTGCGCGAGGTCGACGACAAAACGGCGCCGCCCGTGGTCGAGTCGGGTCTGGCCAGGTCGTACAAGCAGCCGATCACGATCGAGTTTCGCGACGCGCCGTTAAAACAGGTGTTCGAGCTGATCGCGCGCCGTTCCGGCCTCAATTTCGTCTTCGACAAGGACGTTAAGGCGGACGCGAAAACCTCGATCTTCCTGAAAAACAGCACGGTGGAATCGGCCGTTTACTTCCTGCTGGTGACGAACCAGCTGGAGCAGCAGGTGATGGATGCGAACACGATCCTGATCTACCCGAACGTGGCGGCGAAATTGAAGGAGTACCAGGAAGTGCTGGTCAAGACTTTCTTCCTGGCGAACGCGGACGCCAAGCAGGTGGCCAATACGCTCAAGACCATTTTGAAGACGCGCGACGTGGTGGCTGATGAAAAGCTCAACCTCGTCATCGTGCGCGACACGCCCGAGGCGATCCGCCTGGCCGAGCGCCTGATCGCGCTGCAGGACGTGCCCGAGGCGGAAGTGGTGCTGGAACTGGAAATCCTCGAAGTCAAGCGCAGCCGCCTGATGGAACTGGGCGTGGCCTGGCCATCGAGCCTGACCTTGACGCCGCTTTCCACCTCGGGCGGAATCGGTCTGACCATCAGCGACTTGAACAAGCTGAACCAGCGCACCATCGGTGTGAGCGACCTGTCCGTGACGGCCAACGCCAACAAGACGGACGGCGACGCGAACATCCTGGCCAACCCGCGCATCCGCGTGCGCAACCGGGAAAAGGCGAAGTTCGTCATCGGCGACAGGGTGCCCGTGGTCACCACCACGATTTCGCCGGGCACGGGCGGCTTCGCTTCCGAGTCGATCAGCTACCTGGACGTGGGGCTGACGGTGAATGCCGAGCCGACCATCTATTTGAACAACGAGGTGGGCATCCGCATCTCGCTCGAAGTGAGCAACTTGGGGGCTGCCACCACCACCCGCAGCGGCTCGACCCTGTACCAGATCGGCACGCGCCAGGCGTCGACCATGCTGCAACTGAAGGATGGCGAAAACCAGGTGCTGGCGGGCCTGCTCAACAATGAAGAGCGCAGCTCGGGCAACAAGGTGCCGGGCCTGGGCGACATCCCTGTGCTTGGGCGGCTATTCGGCAGCAGCAAGGATGACAGCCAGAAGACGGAAATCGTGCTGTCGATCACGCCGCACCTGGTGCGCACGGTGCAGCGTCCGGAAGCGAAAGAGTCGGAATTCTCGGCCGGTACGGAAGGCAGCTTCCGCCGCCGTCCCGACATGGCGGCCAAGGCGCCCACGCAGATGCCGGGCACGGTGATCGTGCGTTCCGGCCCGTCGGCCGTCGGCATGCAGCCGGCGCCGGCGCAGCCGATGATGACACCGGGCGCTTTGCCGGCGCCGCTGCCGCAGACGGTGCCCGCGCCGGAAGTGGCGCCGTCGCCCGAGCCGTCCCCGTCGCCTTTGCCGATTTCGTCGGGCCAGCCCGTACCGCTGCAGGCGGCGCCCTTGCCACTGTCGTCGAGCCAGCCGGTACCGGTGAGCCCGCCGCCGCCCCCTGCCAAATGAGACTGGCGCATGCGCAGAGGGGGCAGGGCGGTTTTACCCTGATCGAGCTGCTGGTGACCCTGGCCATCCTGGGCGTGCTGGCCACCCTGGTGATCCCCGTCACGCAAGTGACGGTGCAGCGGCGCCAGGAGCAGGAATTGCGGCGCGCGCTGCGCGAGATCCGCCAGGGGATCGATGCGTATAAACGGGCTGGCGACGAAGGCCGCATTGTGCGCGCGACAGACGCCAGCGGTTATCCGAAAAGCCTGGAGCTGCTGGTCGAGGGCGTGGCGGACCAGCGCAACCCGAAGCGCAGCAAGATGTTCTTTTTGCGCCGCGTGCCGCGCGACCCGTTCAATGCGGATGCTGGCCTCAGTGATGCGCAAACGTGGGGCAAGCGCAGCTACGCCAGCGAAGCGGCCGAACCGCGCGAGGGCGACGATGTCTACGATGTGTACTCCACGTCCGGCAAGATGGGCTTGAACAACGTGCCTTACCGTCTATGGTGAACCATGGCCGCTGAAAACACCCGAGTCCGCACACGCGGCTTTACCCTGATCGAATTGCTGGTGGTGCTAGGCATCGTGGCGCTGCTGCTGACCCTGGCCGTGCCCCGCTACTTTCCCAGCCTCGACAAGGCGAAGGAAACCGTGCTGGCGGACAACCTGCGCAATCTGCGCACGACCATCGACCAGTTCCACGGCGATACGGGCCGTTATCCGGATTCGCTGGAGCAACTGGTGGAAAAGAAATACCTGCGCGCCATGCCCATCGATCCCATCACGGATAGCGACAGCAGCTGGCTCATCGTGCCGCCGCCCGATGATACGCCGGGCCAAGTGTATGACGTGAAAAGCGGCGCGCCCGGCAAGGACCGTAGCGGCACGCCGTTCGCCGACTGGTAGCTGCCATGCCTTGTCCTGCCCGCCGCCAGCACGGTTTTACGTATCTGGGCCTGATTATCCTGGTGGCCATCCTGGGTCTCGTGGGGGCGGCCGGCCTGAAGATGGGTTCCTTGCTGCAGCGCCAGGCGGCCGAGCAGGAATTGCTCGACATTGGCGCGCAGTTTTCAGATGCCCTCTACAGCTATGCGGCCGCCACGCCGCCGGGCCAGCCGCAACAGCCGCCGAGCCTTGCCGCCTTGCTGCGCGATCCCCGTACGCCCCAGCTGCGCCGGCATTTGCGCAAGCTGTTTGTCGATCCCATCACGGGCCGCGCCGAGTGGGGCTTGCTGTACCAGCCGGGAAGCAATGGCATCATTGGCGTGCACAGCCTGTCGCAGGCGGCGCCATTAAAGGTCGGTAATTTCGAGGCCAGGTTCGCCGGCTTCGAAGGCAAGGCGCATTTCTCGGAATGGCGCTTCATGGTCGATGCCCAGGTGTCGTCCGTGCCATCCGCAGGACCGGCAGCTATGCCGGCAAGTGATGAGGCCGGCATCGCGCCTACCTTGCCGGTGTCACCGTTGTTTTCTCGCCCTGTTACTCCACCGCAAGACCAACCGCCTTCAGAGCCAATTGAGCAGCCTGAACCGCAAAATTCCGCTGAAAACACTGCCGAATAGGCGTTTTTACCTTAAAACGTGACAAAAATAAATGTATGCGTCGGTAACTATTTTTATGTGGAAATTCATCGATAACGGCAAATAGTTCATTTAGAAAATAGTTATCCCGGATGAAACTTCGATAAAATATTTATAAGTAATTCAATGCAATTATGCTACCATTCCGTTCGGTACTTCCGGTACTCAAATTATTGGTGGCCTGCGCATTGCAGCCATAAATTACTTTTTAAGGGATAAACTATGAAATTGAAATTTATCGCTGCAGGCATCATGGCAGCAGCATCGTTCAGCGCATCGGCAGCAACGTACGACCTGGGCATTCTGGATCCAACCGGTTCGGACACCCTGTCGGCTTTCACGACCAAGTTCGCCATCAATTCGGAGATCAATGATTCGTGGACCTTCCAGTTGCTGGCCCCATCGTCGACCTCGTTCGGTGCATTGCAAACGTTCTCCGTTGCTAACGGCGCGATCAAGGATTTCGCAGCGACCCTGGTCGGCTATGGCGATCTGACCAAGAGCACGGCCAGCGGCATTCAGAATCTGAGCTGGGCAGGTCAATTGGCCGCAGGCACCTACACGGTACAAGTCACGGGCCTGACCCTGGTGAAAAATGTTCAGTACGTAGGCACGGTTTCGGCCCTGCCAGTACCAGAGCCAGAAACCTACGGCATGCTGCTGGGCGGTCTGGCGCTGGTTGGCGCCGTGGCCCGCCGCCGCGCCAAGAAAGCTGACTAAGCTTACGCTGCAATGAAAAAAACCCGCTTCGGCGGGTTTTTTTTCGTCTGGATCAGCTGCTTGATGCGAGACGCGGGCAACAGCGTCCTGCGCAATCACGCATGGCGCTTGAAATCGCGGAAGCGGAAGCCAACGAGGAACAAGGTGGAAAAGTACGCCACGCCGCACAGGGCCACCACCAGGGCCAGCGCGCCTGCCCGCAGCAGCGGATGGGCTTGCATGGCGATCCAGTCGATGCGTACGGCGCCCACATACGCCACGCCACCCATCACGATGAGTGCGGGCAGCAGGCGCAGGAAGAACTTAGCCCAGCCCGGTTTCGGCTGGTAGATGCCGCGCCTGCGCAAGCCCCAGTACAGGAAACTGGCGTTCAGGCAGGCGCCCAGGCCGATCGACAGGGCCAGGCCGGCCACGGCGATGTAGGGCACGAACAGCAGATTCATCAGCTGCGTGGCGATCAGCACGCCGATGGCGATCTTCACGGGCGTACGGATGTCCTGGCGCGCATAGAAGGCGGGCGCCAGGGTCTTGACGAGGATGATGCCGATCAAGCCCAGGCTGTAGGCCACGAGCGGCTGCGTCGACATGGTCACGGATTCGGCCGTGAACTTGCCGTAGTGGAAGAGGGTGGCGATCAGCGGCGTGGCCAAGGTCGCCATGCCGACGGCGGCGGGCAGGGCCAGCAAAAAAGTCAGGCGCAAGCCCCAGTCCAGCAGGGCCGAGTATTCCGTCTTGTCGCCATCCACGTTCGCCTTCGACAGGCTGGGCAGCAAGATCGTGCCCAGGGCCACGCCCAGCATGGCGGTGGGGAACTCCATCAGGCGGTCCGCATACGACAGCCAGGAAATGCTGCCCTCGGCAAGGCGCGACGCGATGCTCGTGTTGATCATCAGGCTGATCTGCGCTGCCGAGACAGCGAACACGGCCGGTCCCATCTTCTTCAGCACGCGGCGCACGCCGCCGTCGGACAGGCCGATGGCGGGATTGATCGACAGGCGCGGCAGCATGCCGATCTTGATCAGCGCGGGAATCTGGATCGCCACCTGCAGCAGGCCGCCGGCGAACACGGCAATCGCCATGGCGTAGATCGGCTGCTTCAAATAGGGCGCGAGGAACAGCGAGGCGGCAATGAAAGACAGGTTCAGCAGCACGGGCGTGAACGCGGGAATCTTGAATTCGCGCCAGGTATTCAAGATGCCGCCAGCCAGGGCCACGAAGGACATGCAAGTAATATAAGGGAACATCAGGCGCGTCATCCACACGGCCGCATCGAAAGCGCCCGGGTCCTTGGACAGGCCCGTGGCGATCACGTAGACGAACCAGGGCGCGCCGATGATGCCGATGGCGGACACGAGCAGGGTGGCCCAGACGAGCGTGGTGGCCACATGGTCGGCCAGTTGCTTGCTCGCTTCCTGGCCATGCTGATTCTTGTATTCAGACAAGATCGGCACGAAGGCTTGCGAGAACGCCCCCTCGGCAAACAATCGGCGCAACAGGTTGGGGATACGGAAGGCAACAATGAAGGCGTCCGTGTAGGCGCCGGCGCCAAAAGCGCGCGCGAACAAGCTTTCGCGCAATAATCCGGTTACACGGGACAGCATGGTCATGCTGGAGATGGCGGCGAGGGTTTTAAGCAAGTTCATGGGGGCAGATTATAGCCGGGCGCGGTACCGTTAAACGGTTAAAATATGGTAACAATTGCCGCCGATTCGCCCTTGCCAGCCTCATTTTCACGTGTTTTTGGCGTGACACACGGTTTTTTGATTTGCCCCCGCTTGAAAATATCGCTATAATCGAAGGCTGTACAGAATTCTGTTACGCAGACACTAATGTTTGACAGGCACTGGTTTGGCACACATGGTTCGGCAGACGCACAGAACGCACCGGTTGGCAAACACTAATGTTTGCAAACGCACTTTGACCCTGTTTTAGGAAATTCCATGGCAAATACCGCACAAGCGCGCAAACGCGCTCGTCAAGCAGTTAAGCAAAACGCACACAATTCGTCCCAACGTTCGACCTTGCGCACGGCTATCAAAGCTGCTCGCAAAGCGATCCAGGGCGGCGACAAGGCAGCTGCTGCTGCAATCTTCCAAGCATCCGTGTCGACCATCGACCGTATCGCTGACAAGAAGATCATCCACAAAAACAAGGCAGCTCGCCATAAGAGCCGTCTGGCAGCTGCTTTGAAAGCACTGTCCGCTTAATATTCGCCAGCAGGCAAGCCATCACGGTGGCCTTGCCTGTGCCGGTACGCTGGCACTGGTTGAAAAGCAAAAACCCGCAGATTCGTTCTGGCGGGTTTTTTCGCGTTTTTATTCGGATTTTTAAGACCGCGTCCGCTAGCGGCCGGCCGCCACGGCCTAGCGCAACGCCGGCAAGTTGCCGATGCTCATGCCTGGCTTGATGTTCCTTTGCTTGAACCAGCCCAGATGCATTTCCAGCGCATAGCGCACGGGCACGGTCTTCGTGGAGCAATGGCTGTCGAGCGTGTGCGGCTGCATGTCTTCGATGTTGACGATCTTGCCGCTGGCATCGATAAAGGCCACCGACAGGGGCAGCGGCGTATTTTTCATCCACATGCATTGCGTCGATGGGTTGTCAAAGACAAACACCATGCCCGCATTCGCCGCCATCTTTTCACGGTACATCAAGCCCTGTTCGCGCTGCGCTTCCGTGGCGGCCACTTCCGCCTGGATCAAATGCATGCCGGCCGACAGTTGCAGGCTCCTGGTTTGCGCCTGGGCCATGCTGGCGCAAGACAACAGGGCGATGGACAGGCTGAGACGGCAAAGGGAATTTTTCATGGGGCGGGACGGTGGCTGCGAAGCGGCGATTAAGCCATGCTGGCGGCCGGCTGGTCAAGCATGCTGCCCGGCCGCATCGAAAGCGTGGGGTTACAGCAACATGCTCGCCGCCGTCAGCCCGGGACTGCGCTTATTTCACGGGCTTGCCCGCTTCAGCGGCCGGCTGCTTCGTCTTGCGCGCCTGGGGAATCAGGCGCGGCGCATCGGTTGCGGCCGATGCGTTGACGGAGGCGGACGCCGGCGGCACGGGCTTGCTGGCGTCGGTGGCGGCCGAGGCGTGGCTGGCTGCCGATGCGGGTGGCGGCTTGACGGCATCGGTCGCGGCGGATGCGTGCACCTGGGCGCCCGACTGGGCCAGTGCGGCGCCGGCAAGCAGGGAAGTGGCCACGGTCAGTATTACTTTTTTCATCATCTTTCCTTTTTCGTCATGTTGAGGTCGGATGATTTTAATGCATTATCTAAAAATAAATAGTGCTTATTGGGAAATTCGCTACCGTCGCCGCTCTTTCTTGTGCTGCTTAGGCCTTGCCAATGTTTTCGGCTGGCACTTCGCACCATTCGCCGGGCATCAATGGATGGCTGGCCAGCGAGAACGGGCCGATGGCGCTGCGCACCAGGCGCAAGGTGGGCAGGCCGACGGCCGCCGTCATGCGCCGCACTTGCCTGTTTTTTCCTTCTTTCAATGTGATCGCCAGCCACGAGGTCGGCTTGTCGGCACGCGCGCGGATCGGTGGATTGCGGGGCCACAGCCAGTCGGGCTCGGCGATGCGCACGGCCTTGCACGGCTTGGTGATGAAGTCGCCCAAGTCCAGCGGCGCCTGCAGGCGCGCCAGGCTGGCCGCATCGGGCACGCCGTCGACCTGCACCAGGTAGGTTTTCGCTTCCTTGCGGTCCGGGTGGCTGATCTCGTGCTGCAGGCGGCCGTCGTCCGTCAGCAGCAGCAAGCCTTCGCTGTCGGCGTCGAGCCGGCCGGCCGGGTAGATGCCGGGGATGGTGAGATGGTCGGCCAGGGTGGCGCGGCCCTCCTGCGGCGAAAACTGGCACAGGACCTGGAATGGTTTATTGAAGAGGATGAGTGGCATGCTGGATAAATTGATGTAAACGATGGTGGCTGCTGGTCGGCGCCGCAAAAGCGTGGCGCCCTGTAAGATACTGGTGCATAATGTGAAATGTTAGTCTTATGTCTTATAGAAGACTATAGCGATGTGCTTCTTTGGCGATGCGGATGGCCCGGGTGTTCTTTCCCTGCTAAAGTGCGTTGTTGCCGCCCTGTTCGGACTTGTTTTTGTAAACTCTGCAACCGCAGAGCGCGTCGCCGGCCTGTGTTGCCCGCCAGCGGTGTGCCCCACTTCGGAGATCACGATGTATCAACATATCACTGTACCTGCTGACGGCCAAAAAATCACCGTCAACGCCGATTTTTCGCTGAATGTACCAGATAATCCCATCGTTCCCTTCATTGAAGGCGATGGCACGGGCATCGATATCAGCCCGGTCATGATCAAGGTGATCGACGCTGCCGTGGCGAAGGCCTACGGCGGCGCGCGCAAGATCAGCTGGATGGAAATCTACGCAGGCGAAAAATCGACGAATGTGTACGGCCCCGATGTGTGGCTGCCGGAAGAAACACTGGAAGTACTCAAAGATTACGTGGTTTCCATCAAGGGCCCGTTGACGACGCCCGTCGGCGGCGGCATCCGCTCGCTGAACGTGGCCTTGCGCCAGCAGCTCGATCTGTACGTCTGCCTGCGCCCTGTGCGCTACTTCACGGGCGTGCCGTCGCCCGTGAAAGAGCCGGAAAAGACGGACATGGTGATTTTCCGCGAAAACTCGGAAGATATCTACGCCGGCATTGAATACCAGCAAGGCTCGCCCGAAGCCAAGAAATTGATGGATTTCCTCGTCAATGAAATGGGCGTGACCAAGATCCGCTTCCCGGCCACGTCGGGCCTGGGCATCAAGCCCGTCTCCATCGAAGGCACGGAGCGCCTCGTGCGCAAGGCCATCCAGTACGCGATCGACAATGACAAGCCATCCGTGACGATCGTGCACAAAGGTAACATCATGAAGTACACGGAAGGTGGCTTCCGCGACTGGGCGTATGCGCTGGCGCAAAAGGAATTCGGCGCCGAGCTGATCGATGGCGGTCCATGGTGCAAATTCAAGAATCCAAAGACGGGCCGCGACATCATCGTCAAGGATTCCATCGCTGACGCGTTCCTGCAACAGATTTTGCTGCGTCCGGCCGAATACAGCGTCATCGCCACCCTGAATCTGAACGGCGATTACATTTCCGACGCGCTGGCGGCACAAGTGGGCGGCATCGGCATCGCGCCGGGCGCCAACCTGTCCGACTCCGTCGCCATGTTCGAAGCGACGCACGGCACGGCGCCGAAGTACGCAGGTAAGGATTACGTGAATCCCGGTTCGCTGATCTTGTCGGCGGAAATGATGCTGCGCCATATGGGCTGGCTGGAGGCGGCCGACCTGATCATTTCCTCGATGCAAAAGTCGATCGCCTCGAAGCGCGTCACCTACGATTTCGCCCGCCTGATGGAAGGCGCGACGCAAGTGTCGTGCTCCGGATTCGGCGACGTGATGATCGAGCACATGTAATGGAGGGGCAGGGTGCCGCGCACCCTGCAGGCGAAAAAAAACCCCGTTCAAAAACGGGGTTTTTCACATCTGAGGGCCGGCGATGCTTAGGCTGCTTGGATGTTGGAAGCTTGCTTGCCTTTAGGGCCTTGCGTGACTTCGAATTGAACTTTTTGACCTTCTTTGAGGGTCTTGAAACCGTTCATGTTGATTGCGGAGAAATGAGCAAACAAATCTTCGCCGCCATCATCTGGAGTGATGAAGCCAAAACCTTTGGAATCATTGAACCACTTAACTGTACCTGTTGCCATAAAAAGAACTTTCAAAATTAAAACAAATCACACGAGCCATAAAAGCAAGAAGCTTCTTGCCCCCTCCTCGACGTCTCACTTCTTATCAAGCTGTACATTACTGCAACAGTCGATACAGCATTGTTGGCGGAATAAATAATGAAGTCAAGCGCTTTTCCATCGATATTGCCAAATTCTTCACGACAACCAAAAAAGCAACTCTTGATTTTGGCGGCAAGGTCGCCATCTGCGCACTATTAAGAAAACGCGTAAGATTGAAAACAATTGGAAAGGCGTAGATATTGCGCATGACAACCACTGTGAAAGCATTAGAATAAGCGTATGGCAACCAAGCACGACACAGAAACCCTGCTGGAGCGGCAAGTGCTGAAGCCGCCACCGCTCTACCAGGTGGCCTTGCTCAATGACGACTACACCCCGATGGAATTCGTGGTGGCCATCATTCAGGAGTATTTCAACAAGGACCGTGAAACGGCGACGCAAATCATGCTCAGTGTTCACCGCTACGGCAAAGGAGTGTGCGGCGTGTTCTCTAAAGATATAGCGTGTACCAAAGTGGAGTTCGTTTTAACGCATGCGCGCAAGGCGGGGCATCCCCTGCAGTGCGTGATGGAGGAAGTATGATTGCGCAGGAATTAGAAGTAAGTTTGCACATGGCGTTTGTCGAAGCTCGGCAGGCACGGCACGAATTCATCACGGTTGAGCATTTACTGCTGGCACTGCTGGACAATCCCTCCGCTGCCGAGGTGTTGCGTGCCTGCGCGGTCAATATTGAAGACCTGCGCAAGACCCTCACCAATTTCATCGGCGATAACACGCCGACCGTGCCTGGCACGGGCGAAGTCGACACCCAGCCGACGCTTGGTTTCCAGCGCGTGATTCAGCGCGCCATCATGCACGTCCAGTCCGCCTCGAACGGCAAGAAGGAAGTCACGGGCGCCAATGTGCTCGTAGCCATCTTCGGCGAAAAGGATTCGCATGCTGTTTACTACCTGCACCAGCAGGGCGTAACGCGCCTGGACGTGGTCAATTTCATCTCGCACGGCGTGCGCAAGGACCAGTCGACGGAAAGCGCGAAAGCCTCCGAAGGCGTGGAAGAAGCGCCCGTCGATGGCCAGCCGAAGGAAAGCCCGCTCGACCAGTTCACGCAAAACCTGAACAAGGCCGCTGCCGAAGGCAAGATCGATCCGCTGATCGGCCGCGAGGAAGAAGTCGACCGCGTGATCCAGATCCTGTGCCGCCGCCGCAAGAACAATCCGCTGCTCGTCGGCGAGGCGGGCGTGGGCAAGACGGCTATCGCCGAAGGCTTGGCTTACCGCATCACGCAAAGCGACGTGCCGGAAATCCTGCAGAATGCCGTCGTGTATTCGCTGGACATGGGCGCCTTGCTGGCCGGTACCAAATACCGCGGCGACTTCGAGCAGCGCCTGAAAGCCGTGCTGAAGCAGTTGAAGGACAATCCGAACGGCATCCTGTTCATCGACGAGATCCACACCATCATCGGTGCGGGCTCGGCGTCGGGCGGCACCCTGGACGCGTCCAACCTGCTGAAACCGGCACTGGCGAATGGCCAGCTGAAGTGCATCGGCGCGACCACGTACACGGAATTCCGCGGCGTGTTCGAGAAAGACCATGCGCTTGACCGCCGCTTCCAGAAAGTGGACGTCAACGAGCCGACCGTCGAGCAAACCGTGCAAATCTTGCGCGGCCTCAAATCGCGCTTCGAAGAGCATCATGGCGTGAAATACTCGGCCTCGGCCCTGTCGACGGCGGCCGAACTGGCGGCGCGCTTCATCAACGACCGCCATCTGCCCGACAAGGCGATCGACGTCATCGATGAAGCGGGCGCGGCGCAGCGCATCTTGCCGAAGTCGAAGCAAAAGAAAACCATCGGCAAGGCCGAGATCGAGGACATCATCGCCAAGATCGCGCGTATTCCGCCGCAAACGGTCAACCAGGACGACCGCAGCAAGCTGCAAACGATCGACCGCGACTTGCGCAATGTCGTGTTCGGGCAAGATCCCGCCATCGACGCGCTGGCTTCGGCCATCAAGATGGCCCGTGCCGGCCTGGGCAAGACGGACAAGCCGATCGGCTCCTTCCTGTTCTCCGGCCCGACCGGCGTCGGCAAGACCGAGGTGGCCAAGCAACTGGCCTTCATCCTCGGTATCGAGTTGATCCGTTTCGACATGTCGGAATACATGGAACGCCATGCCGTCAGCCGCCTGATCGGTGCGCCGCCGGGCTACGTCGGTTTCGACCAGGGCGGCTTGCTGACGGAAGCGATCACCAAGAAACCGCATGCGGTCTTGCTGCTCGATGAAATTGAAAAAGCCCATCCGGACATTTTCAATATCCTGCTGCAAGTCATGGATCACGGCACCTTGACGGACAACAATGGCCGCAAAGCCGATTTCCGCAACGTGATCATCATCATGACGACCAATGCGGGCGCGGAAAGCTTGCAAAAGACGTCGATCGGCTTCACGAATTCGAAGCAGGCTGGCGACGAGATGGCCGACATCAAGCGCATGTTTACGCCGGAGTTCCGCAACCGTATCGATGCGACCATCAGTTTCCGCGCGCTGGACCAGGAAATCATCCTGCGCGTGGTCGACAAGTTCCTCATGCAGCTGGAAGAGCAGTTGCACGAGAAAAAGGTCGAAGCCGTGTTTACCGAAAAGCTGCGTGCTTTCCTCGGCAAGAAAGGGTTCGATCCGTTGATGGGCGCGCGGCCGATGGCGCGCTTGATCCAGGACATGATCCGCAAGGCCCTGGCCGACGAGCTGCTGTTCGGTCGCCTGGTCACCGGTGGACGTGTCACGGTCGACCTCGACGACAAGGACCAGGTCTTGCTGGAATTCCCGGAACCGCCGGATGCGGCACCGACGGCTGCACCGGAGACGGTGGAAGTAGAATAATGAACACCGAAGCCAAACGCTATGCAGCGTCGCGATKTCGCAAGTGGCGCGGGTTTTTTTACGTCTTTGTGGGCAATAAAGAAGGTTTTCTTTGGCCTCAGTTATGCCAGAATTGCTGACCGGTATCGACATGATGTCCATGCCGTCTCATCGCCCTGACCGCTATCTGGATGCCCACATGAAAATTTCCCGCACTCTTGCCTTGCTCCTGTTGTCCGCCGGCCTGCTGGCTGACGCTGCTGCCGCGCCTGCCGGCAGCTATTTCCGTTTTCCCGCCGTGCGCGGCGATACCGTCGTCTTCACGGCCGAAGGTGATTTGTGGAAAAGCAATCTGCGCGGTGGCGCGGCGCAGCGCCTGACCACGCATCCCGGCTATGAAACGAACGCGGCGATTTCGCGCGACGGCCAGTGGCTGGCGTTTTCCGCCGCCTACGAAGGGGCGCAGGAAGCGTATGTGATGCCGTTGGCGGGTGGCTTGCCGCGCCGCATTTCGTATGACAATGGCGGCGTGCTGGTGCTGGGCTGGACGGCGCAGGGCGAAGTGCTGGTCAGCACGCAAAATACGGATGGTCCCGCATCGCGCCGCATCGTCGCCGCCATCGATCCCGTAAAACAGACGCGGCGCGTATTTCCCGTGGCCGACGCCAACGACGCCGTGCTCGACGACTCTGGCAAGACGCTGTTCTTCACGCGTTTCGGCCTGGCCATGACCAACGACAATGTGCGCAATTACCGGGGCGGCGCGCATGCCACCCTGTGGCGCTATGAGCTCGATGGCAAGGGCGAGGCCGTGCGCATGCATACGGAGCCTGCCGTGTCGGCGGGCAACAACAAGCGCCCCATGTGGTGGCAGGGCCGCGTCTATTACATCAGCGACGAGGGCGGCAGCGACAATCTGTGGAGCATGCTGCCCGACGGCTCCGACCGCCGCGCCTTGACGACCCACACGCAGTGGGATGTGCGCAATGCGCAGCTGGGCGATGGCAAGATCGTGTATCAATTGGGCGCGGACCTGCAGGTGCTGGACCTGGCGGCAGGCACGGACTCGCCGCCATTGCCGATCATCCTCGTGTCCGACTTCGACCAGCAGCGCGCACGCCAGATCCGTTCGCCGCTCGACACCCTCTCCAACGTGCAGCTGTCGGGCAAGGATGAGCGCATCATCCTCACGGCGCGCGGCAAGGTCAGCATCGCCGGCACGGGCAGCCTGCGCCGGGTCGACATCGCCATTCCGGACGGTGCAAGGGCGCGCGACGCAGTCTTTTCCAGTGACGAGAAATCCGTCTTCGCCATCGTCGACACGAGCGGAGAGAATGAAATCTGGAAGTATGCGGCCGATGGCTCGGGCAAGGGCGAGCAGCTGACGACGCAGGGCGACAACCACCGTTGGAAACTGTATCCGTCGCCGGACGGGCGCTGGCTGGCTCACACGGACAAGAAGGGCCGTTTCTGGCTGCTGGACCTGGCGACCAGGGGCAACCAGTTGATCGACGACGCGGGCAAGGCGGGCGTGGACAAGCACGACGAAGTGCAATGGTCGCCCGACAGCCGCAACCTGGCCATCGTGCGCGTGGCCAGCAACGAGCAGCGCGAGCAGATCGGCCTGTATAACCTTGCATCGAAACAGCTGCAGTTTGTCACCAGCGACCGCTATACCTCCGGTTCGCCCGTGTTTTCGCCTGATGGCAAGTGGCTGTACTTTCTGTCGGCGCGCAATTTCCAGCTGGCCAATGGCTCGCCGTGGGGCGACCGCAACATGGGTCCCGTGTTCGACAAGCGCGTCGGCGTGTATGCGCTGGCGCTGCAGCCGGGCAACCGTTTCCCATTCCAGCCCGACGATGAGCTGAGCCGTCCTGGCGTCAAGCCGCCCGAGACGGACGATGAAAAGGCGGCCGAACAGGCGGCGGAAAAGGCATTGGAAAAGGCCGGCGGCAAGTCGGCCGTGAAAAAGGCGCCTGCCACCTTGCCGGCCATCGTCAACCAGGGCCTGGCCGAGCGTTTATACGAAGTGCCGCTGGCGGCGGGCAACTACAGCGCGCTGGCCGCGGACGACAAACGCCTGTATTTCCTCGAGCGCGACAGCGGCGAGAACAAGTCCAGCCTGAAGACCTTAGCGATTGGCAATACCGGCTCCAAGCCGGAACTGCTGGTGGCCAATGTGCGCGAATTCGACCTGGCGCAGGATAAAAAACATTTGTACTACAGGACGGCGGCAGCCACCGGCCCGGGCGAGATGCTGGTGATCGAGGCGGGCGCCAAGCTGCCGGCCGACCTGTCGAAAGCCAAGGTCAAGGTTGACGACTGGACGTTCGTGTCGAATCCGCGCCTGGAATGGAAGCAGATGTTCAACGATGCCTGGCGTTTGCACCGCGACTTCCTGTACGACGCGAAGATGCGGGGCGTGAACTGGAAGGCGGCGCGCGACAAATATGCGCCGCTGGTCGAGCGGGTCACGGACCGCGCCGAGCTCAATGACGTACTGGGCATGATGGTGGCCGAAGTGGGCGCCCTGCATTCGCAGATCCGTCCCGGCGAATTGCGCCGCACGGAGCAGGAAGGCACGCCGGCGGGCCTGGGCGCCGTGCTGGCGCGGACAAACGAGGGCTACCGGGTCGAGCATGTCTACCGCAGCGAAGCGGAATTGCCGTCGGCGCGCGCACCGCTGTCGCGGCCCGAAGTCGATGTGAAGGCGGGCGACGTGATCACGGCCGTCAACGGCAAGGACGTGCTGGCCGCGCGCGACATCAGCGATTTGCTGTTGAACCAGGCCGACAAGCAGGTGCTGCTGCAAGTCAAACGGAGCAAAGGCGCGCCGCGCGCCGTCATCGTCACGCCCGTCAACATGGCGAAACAGACGGCGCTGCGCTATGGCGACTGGGAATTGAGCCGTGCCGAGCAGGTGGCCGCCGCCTCGCAGGGGCGCATCGGCTACCTGCACTTGCGCGCCATGGGCGCCAATGACATCGCCTCGTTCGCGCGCGACTTTTACGCCAACATCAACCGCGAAGGCTTGATCATCGACGTGCGGCGCAATAACGGCGGCAATATCGACAGCTGGATCATTGAAAAACTGCTGCGCAAGGCCTGGGCTTACTGGGCGCCGCCTGGCGTGCAGCCATCGTCGAACATGCAGAACACCTTCCGCGGCCACCTGGTGGTGCTGGTCGATGAACTCACGTATTCCGATGGCGAGACCTTCGCGGCCGGCATCAAGGCATTGAAACTGGCGCCGCTGGTGGGCAAGCGCACGGCCGGCGCCGGCGTCTGGCTCAGCGACAATACGCGCCTGGCCGACAACGGCATGGCGCGCGTGGCAGAAAATGGCCAGTTCGGTATCGACGGCCAGTGGCTGATCGAAGGCGTGGGCGTGGTGCCGGACGTGGAGGTGGAAAACCCGCCGCACGCCACCTTCAATGGCGCCGACCGCCAGCTGGAAGTGGCGCTCGACATGCTGGCGAAAAAGCTCAAGGAGCAGCCGCGCCCCGCCTTCCAGGCGCAGCCTATCCCCGCGCTGAAGTAAGGCGGCTACAGGCCGCAGGCGGCCTTGAACTGCTGCGCGCGGCGGCGCGACACCTCGACCACGCTGCCATCCTGCAGGTGCAGGGCTAGGCCATCGGCGGCGTTCGGCGCCAGCTGCGCCACCTGCGCCAGGTTGACGATCTGGCGCCGGTTGGCGCGCAGGAACAGGGCGGGATCGAGCTTTTCTTCCAGCTGGTTCAGGGTGCGCAGCATCAGCGGACGCTGTGCGCCGAAATGCACGCGCGTGTAGTTGCCTTCCGATTCCAGCAGGCGGATATCGTCAAACGCGACGAACCAGCAGCGTTCCCCATCCTTGATGAAGACCTTGCGCGGCGCGGGCGGCGGCACGGCTTGCGCCCGCGCGCCAGCGCGCGCCAGGGCCGTGGCCAGGCGTGCCGCCTGCACGGGTTTTTGCAGGTAGTCGAGGGCGCTCACTTCGAACGCCTGCAGCGCGTACTGGTCGAAGGCCGTGCAAAAGATGACGTCGGGCGCCTCGTCGAGCGCGGCCAGCAGGTCGAAGCCGGAGCCGCCCGGCATCTGCACGTCGAGCAGCAGCAGGTCGGGGCGCAGCTTGCCGATCTGCGCGACGGCATCGGCCGCGCTGGCCGCCTCGCCGACGATCTCCACGGCGCCGTGCTGCACATGCGGCGCCAGCAGCCGGCGCAGCTCGGCGCGCGCCAGGCGCTCGTCATCCACCAGCAGCACCTTGAGCGGCGATCCGTTCATGGCGGCTCCGGCAGGTCGATGGTGGCGTAGACCCAGCCCGCCTGCTGGCGCAAGGCCAGGCTGGCGCGCTCGCCGCAAGCCAGCTGCAAGCGCTGGCGCGCATTGCGCAAGCCGATGCCGGTAGAGCCGGACGCGCCGCGCAGTTCGCCCGTGTTGGCTACCTCGATCTGCAGCATGTCCACGCCGGCGCCGCGCTGCGCCGCGATGCGGATATCGCCGCCATCGGCGCTCGCTTCGACACCGTATTTGACGGCGTTTTCCACCAGCGTTTGCACGGCCATGGGCGGCACGCGCACGTGTTCCAGGGCGGGCGCGCTGATCTCGATCGCGAAGCTGACGCGCAGGCGCTCTTCGAAGCGTATCTGCTCGATGGCCAGGTAGGCGCGCACGGCGTCCAGTTCGGCCGCCAGCGGCACGGTGGCATGCTGGCCCGATTGCAGCGCGTGGCGCATCAGCCTGGCCAGCTGGTCGATCATGTGCGCGGCCGCGTCGCGGTCTTCGAAAATCAGCGCGCGCACGCTATTGAGGCTGTTGAAAAAGAAATGCGGATTGACTTGCGCCTGCAGGGCGCGCAGTTCCGCTTCCCTCCCATGCAGCTGCAGGCGCAGGGTTTCCGCTTCCAGGTGGGCGGCGCGACGCAGCGACAGCGCCGTGAAGTAAAACACCGTCCAGGTCAAAAATACCCCGAACCAGAACAGCAGCGCGCCGGGCAGCCAGGCCAGGCCGCGCAGGACATCGGGCGGATACATGACGTGAAAGGCGGCCGTCACGCTGGCCGTCTGGATGGCGGCCAGCAGCGATCAGGACGGCACGACGCGTGTCCAGCGCAGACCGTTCGCCGCCCAGCCGCGCCGCTGCAGGACGCCATGCCACAGGTGCGACAGCAGCAGCCCTCCCAGTGAGCCCCAGCAGGCAATCGCCACGACGATGCGCAGCTGCGAGGAGCCGCCATACACGCTGTTGAACAGGGCGAGCGCGCCCCAGCCGGCCAGCTGGAAGGTCCAGTACCAGTTGATCCTGGCCAGCAGCGGCGGCCGGTGCAAGGGTGCGTTCACCGCTTAGTCCAGGAACTGTTCGATGCGCGCAACCATCCAGTCCGGCTGGTCGTACATGATGAAGTGGCGCGCCGTGTCGGCCAGCGCGATCTGCACGCCGGGCAGCTGTGCATACTGCTGCTGGAAGGTCGCTTCGATGGCGGTGCGCGGCGCGTAATCCTTGTAGGCGATCCAGGTCCCCAGCACCAGGGTCGGCGACTTTATTTTCGCCACGTCCTGGCGCAGGTCGCTGGCCATCAAGGTGCCCATGGCGTTGATGACCGTTTCACGGTCCGAGCGCTGGCCCCAGCCGATGATGCGTTCCACGTCGGCCGGTGCGCTTGCCATGCTGCTTACCGTGCGGCGCTGGCTGGCGGCGTAGGTGGCGCCATCCTGCGCGCGCATGGCCGCTTGCATCTGGCTTGACATGGCTTGCAGCTGCGGCGGCGTGATGGAGGGCAGCTGCGTCGCGCCCAGCGCCGGCAGCGAGTCGACGATCAGCAGCTTGCCCGTCTGCTGCGGATGGTCGATGGCCATTTTCAGGGCCAGGAAGCCGCCCAGGCTATGCCCGATGATGGCCGGCTGGCCCAGTTTTTTCGCCACGATGTAATCGGCCAGCTGTTGTTCCGCCTGCGCCAGCAGGTCGCCGGCGATGGGCGCCACGCCGGCAAAGCCGGCCAGGGTCAGCACGTGGCATTGGCGTGCGGCTTGCGGGCCGCACAGGCGCGCCACCGTGCCTTGCCAGACTTCGCCCGACGACGCCAGGCCGGGAATCAGGATCAATGGGCGGCCCTGGCCCGTGACGTCGACCGTGAAGGCCGCAGGCGCGGCGGCCTGGCTGGCGCTCGCCAGCAGCACGCCGGTGAGCAGGATGCATGTTTGCAGTGTTCGTTTCATGGGGTACTCCTCCTTGACGACCATGCTAGCGGCGCAGGGGGCCGGCTGCCAGCGCCGCGGGATGAACGGCGGCAGGGCGGGATGAGTGGTTCATATCCACACATGCTGGTCCTGGCAATGGTCGGGGAGGTAGGTCAGGTATTGCACCATGCGCGGCGCCGGGCCGCGGTTGGGCGTGGCGCAATGGGGCAGGGCCTGGTGCCAGATGATGAAATCGCCGGCCATGCCGTCGACGGGCACGGGCCGCAAGTTGTCGACGGCCCATTCGCGCGGCTGGCGGCCAGGCGGCACTTGCCGCAGCCAGTCGGCCATGTGGTGCTGGAAGCCGGGCACGCAGTGAAAGGCGCCATGCTGCGCGGGACAGTCGCTCAGGTACAGCATGCCTTGCAGCTTGAACGGTACCGGCTGTTGCAGGCTGACGTCCCAGTGCAGGGCACTGCCAGGAAAGCTGTGCTGCGGCGTTTCCGGCGGATTGAAACTCACCTTGTCGATGCTGGCGTAGATGCCGGTGCTGGTGCCGTGCATTTGCTGGCAGGCGTGGCGGATGTGCGCGCTATGGCGGTTTTCCTCGAGGGCCCGATGGTCGGAAAATTGCAGCATCAGGCCCCGCTTGCCCGGGTGCGGCCGGTACCACGATGCCGGATCATCGGGGCTGGCGCCCAGGTAGTCCCAGATGGCCGCCCGGGCAGCTGCACACTGCGCGCGCGGCACGGCGCCGCGCAGCACCAGATAGCCGTGCTCCTCGAAATGGCGCAGGTCGGCGGCAGACAGCACGTCCTGGTGGGGGCTGGCGGCGTGCGCCGGACGGATGCGCGTGCGGCCAGCCAGCCACGCCTGGAAAGCTTCCAGGGTAGGGCGTTGCTGGAACAGGAACTGCATGGCGTCTTCCATGGAAATGCCGCGCGCATACAGCGCCTTGATGTCCCGGTGGTCGCGCGCGAGTCCCTGGTTGCCGCTCGCGCCACCATGTCCCGTGCAGCGTTGCCATAACTCGTGCAGGTGGGGCCAGTCGTCCATGGTGAGTAGGGAATGGTTGAAAAATCAGCCGGCGCGCAGGCGGCGCCACAGCGTGGTGCGGCTGATGCCGAGGTAGTGGGCGGTGGCGTCGCGGCGTCCGCCGAAGCGCGCCAGCACTGCGCTGGCGCTTTCGTCTTCCTGGCGAGGCGCGGTGGCGGCAGGCTGCGGAGGCAGCGCCGGCGTGCCTGCAGCGTTGGCCAGTTCCGGCGCCACGCCCAGCACGAAGGCGGGCGTGAGAGCCTGCAGCGGTTCGGCGGCCAGGAACAGGGCCAGGCGCTCGGCCAGGTTGCGCAGTTCGCGCACGTTGCCGGGCCAGTCGTAGCGGCGCAGCAGCGGCGCGCAAGCCTGGACTTCCGCGTGCAGATTGGGGTGCGGACGGGCGCCCAGCGCGGCCAGCGCGTTTTTCAGCGACCATTCCGCCAGGCCGGGAATGTCGCTGGCGCGTTCGCGCAGGGCGGGCAAATGCAGGCGCAGCACGGCCAGGCGGTAGAACAGGTCGGCGCGGAAGCGGCCTTCGCGGATGCGCTGCTCCAGGTCGCAGTGCGTGGCGCTGATGATGCGCACATTGATGGCGACGGGCCGCGTGCCGCCCACGCGCACCACTTCGCGCTCTTCCAGCACGCGCAGCAGGCGCGTTTGCAGGGCCAGCGGCATTTCGCCGATTTCGTCGAGGAACAGGGTGCCGTGGTTGGCCGCTTCGAACAGGCCCGCATGGCCGCCCCGGCGCGCGCCCGTGAAGGCCCCGTCCTCGTGGCCGAACAGTTCCGATTCCAGCAATGACTCGGCGATGGCGCCGCAGTTGATGGCGATGAAGGGCCGGTTGGCGCCCAGGCTGCGCGGGCTTTCGCGGTGGATGGCCTGCGCCACCAGTTCCTTGCCGCTGCCCGTCTCGCCCTGGATCAGCACCGTCGCCGGTGAGCGCGCAAACAGCACCACCGACTGGCGCAGCGCTTCCATCGCTTCCGATTCGCCGCGCAAATCGTGCAGGCCGTGGCGCGCGCGCAGGGTGTCGGCGACCACCGCGCGGCGTCCCCGCGTCGATTCGATCTGGGTCAGGCGCGCCAGTTCCAGCGCGTCGTCGAAGGCGCGCCGGATGGCCGTGGCCGAATACACAAAGACGGCGTCCAGCCCGGCTTCTTCGGCCAGGTCGGTGACGAGGCCCGCGCCGACGACGGCTTTCACGCCCGCCGCCTTCAGTTCATTGATCTGCGCGCGCGCGTCTTCCTCGGTGGCGTAGGTGCGCTGCGCGATCTGGAAGCCGAAGGTGGCGGCAAATTCGGCCAGTTCCGGCATCGGGTCCTGGTAGGTGACGACGCCAATGTGCGGCGAGATGCGCCGCGCGCGCGCCAGCGCCTGCATCACGTCGTAGCCGCTGGCCTTGGCGATGATGACGGGCACCGACAGCCGGCCTTTCAGATAGGCGCCGTTGGAGCCGGCCGCGATGACGGCGTCGCAGCGCTCCGTGGCCATGCGTTCGCGGATATGGCGCACGGCGTCGTCGAAGCCCAGGTTGATCGGTTCGATCGTCGCCAGGTCGTCGTACTCGAGCGTGATGTCGCGGAACAGGTCAAACAGCCGCGAGACGGAGACAGTCCAGATGACGGGTTTGTCGCGGTGATCGAGCGGAGGTTGGGGAGGGCGGCGCATGCTTTATTCTAAACGATTTGTTTCATTTTCTTGCCATGCAACGGGGTTGCAACGAACGTGTTGCAAGTGGTCTGTGGCGTTTCAGATATTGCCAATGAGGAATATGAAAAAACCCCGGGAAACTGGTTTATGATCTGACAGCACCATGATGCTTGTGAGAATTTTTGCCCAGGCACATGTTTATCTCGTCCTTAACCGTCCCATGGTGTCCATGAACCGCGTACCGACCAGTCCCGATTTCATCGCCGATGCCTTGCAGTTGATCGCCTTGCCGGCTTGCGCCTGCGATGCCTGCGGCATGGTGGTGGCGGCGAATGGCGCCTTGAACGCCTTGCTGGGCACGGATATAGCGGGCCGGCTGCTGGCCGACTGCTTTACGGACGCCTACCGCGCATCGAGCACCAGCATGCTGCGCGGCGCGCTTGGTGCGGCCGGGCGCGAGCGGCAGTGGGACAGCAGCCTGCAAGGGGTATCGGGCGCCATCGCCGTGCAGGTCTGGTCGAGGCCGCTGCTGGTGGACGACGGCTTGCCGGGCGCGACCCTCGTGTTTGCCGACATCCGCGTGCAGCAGCGCGACCAGCAAGCCTTGCGCAAGACCATGCTGGAGCAGCAGGCCATCCTGGAAAGCGCGGCCGTCGGCATCATCTTTTCCAAGGGCGGCTTCATCGAGGAGTGCAATATCCGTGCTGCCGAGATGCTCGGCTATGCGCGCCATCAGCTGACGGGCATGCCGGGCGCGGTGCTGTACCGCTCCGCCGAGCATTGCCGGGCCCTGGGGCTGGAAGCGGCGCCGCTGCTCTCGAAGGGCAAGCCATACCGCACGGAGCTGGAATTGCGGCGCCAGGATGGCAGCTTGTTCTGGAGCCGTTTGCACGGGCGCGCCGTCGATCCCCTCAATACGCATGACGGCACGGTCTGGATCATCGAAGATATCAGCGACCACCGGCGCGATGAAGACCAGCTGCGCCGCGCCATGCTGGAAATGCAGGCCGTGATGGACAACGCGCCGCTGGCCATCGGCTTCCAGCGCGACAAGGGCGTGCTGCGCTACAACCGGCGCTTCGCCGAATGCTTTGGCTTCGATGGCGACAGCGGCGTGGGCCTGGCCGTCGCCGACCTGTATCCGTCGCGCGCGGCGTACGAGAGCGTCGTGCGGCAGGCCGCTCCCCTGCTGCGGCGCGGCCTGCCGTTCCAGGGTGAGATGGAGATGCGCCGCCGCGATGGCTCCACGTTCTGGGCGCTGGCCTATGGCTATGTGCTGAACCCGGAAAACCAGTCCGACCGCGCGCTGCGCGACACGATCTGGCTGTTCGATGACCGCAGCGCGCAGAAGGCGGCCGAGGAGGCGACGCGCCAGCTGATGCTCGAGCAGCAGGCCATCCTCGACAACGCCTCCGTCGGCATCCTGTTTTCGCGTTCGCGCCTGATCCTGCGCTGCAATCCCCGCTTCGCCGAAATGTTCGGCTACACGCAGGACGAGATGATCGGCCTGCCCGCCGCCGAGCTGTTTCCCTCGCCCGCCGCCTACGAGGCATTTGGCGTGCAGGCCACGCCGTTGCTGGGACAGGGCTTGCCGTACGAGCAGGATGAATCGCTGTTCCGCCGCCGCGACGGTAGCCTGTTCTGGTGCCGCATCCGCGCCAAGGCCGTCGACCAGACGCACAGCGAGCAAGGCGCCATCTGGATCCTCGAAGACATCACGGCCAGCCGCCAGGCGCAGATGGAAGTGGCGGCCATCATGACGAATGCCTCGGTCAGCATCCTGTACACCAAGAACCGCCAGATCACGCGCTACAACCTGGGCTTTGCCGCGATGTTCGGCTACAGCGGCGACGAGGCGCTGGGCCTGCCCGGGCGCGCGCTGTACGTGTCGCAGCAATCGTACGATTTATTGGGTGCGGCCGCGTTTCCCTTCCTGTCCGTCGGCAAGCCGTTCCAGACGGAAGTGGAGATGATGCGCCGCGACGGCAGCACGCTGTGGGCGCAGCTGATCGCCTATGTCGTCAATCCGGACGACCCGGCCGCCGGTACCATCTGGATCATCGAGGACCGCACGGAAGCCAAGCGCGCGGAAGAATCCCTGCGCAACGCGCTGCTGGAAAACCAGGCCATCCTCGACAGCGCCGTGCTGGGCATCTCGGTGATAGAGGGCGGCTACAATTTGCGCGCCAACAGCAAGATGGAAGAGCTGTTCGGCTATGGGCCTGGCGAGATCAACGGCCTGTCCGTGCGGGCCCTGTATCCGGACGTGGCCGCGTGGAAGGTGGCGCGCGGCGAGACGGCGCGCGATTTTGAGGCGGGCAGGGTCCACATGTCGGAATACCAGCTGGTGCGCAAGGATGGCAGCCGTTTCTGGGCGCGCCTGTCGGGCCGGCCGTTCGACCTGGCGCATGCGCATGGCCGTTCCGTGTGGCTGGTCGACGACGTGACGGCGCGCCGCGAGGCGGCCGAGGCGGTGCGCCGCGCGCGCGACGAACTGGAACTGCGCGTGCAGGAACGCACGGCCGAACTGGCCGGCGCCAACCTGCTGCTGCAGGGCGAGATCGCCGAGCGGCGCCAGGCCGAGGCGCGCGTGCATCACATGGCCTACCACGATAACCTGACGGGCTTGCCGAACCGCGCGCTGCTGTCGGACCGGCTGGAACGGGCCATGCTGGCCTCGCAGCGCTCGGGGCGCAAGCTGGCCGTGATGTTCATCGACCTCGATCGCTTCAAGACGATCAACGATTCGCTCGGCCACATGACGGGCGATTTGCTGCTCAAGGAAGTGGCCGCCCGGCTGTGCGGCGCCGTGCGCGCCAGCGACACGGTGGCGCGCCTCGGCGGCGATGAGTTCGTCGTGCTGGTGCCGGGCATCCGCGGCGGCGACGAAGCGGCGCGCGTGGCCGAGAAAATCATCGAGGCGCTCACGCCCGCCTTTCCGCTCGACGGCCATGTGCTGCACGTGACGCCATCGATCGGCATCTGCGTGTATCCGGACGATGGCGGCGACGTCGACGCCCTGATGCGCCATGCCGATGCGGCCATGTATCACGCCAAGGGCAATGGCCGCAACAACTACCAGTTCTTCACGCAGACGATGAACCAGGCGGCGGCCCTGCATTTTGATCTGGAAAGCAGCTTGCGCACGGCGCTGGCGCTGCAGCAGTTCGAGCTGGTTTACCAGCCCGTCATCGATATCGCCACGCGCCGCCTGCACGGCATGGAAGTGCTGCTGCGCTGGCGCCGTCCCGGCCACGGCCTGGTGCTGCCGGACCGTTTCATTCCCATCATGGAGGAAAACGGCTTGATCGTGCCGGTGGGCGAGTGGGTGATGCGCCAGGCGTGCGAGCAAAGCATGGCCTGGCAGCGCATGGGCTTGCAGCCCGTGCCGCTGGCGGTGAATCTGTCGCCGCGCCAGTTCATGCACAAGGGCCTGGTGGCGGCGATTGGCGCCGTGGTGCGGGAAACGGGCATCGATCCGTCGCTGCTGGAATTCGAGATCACCGAGACGGCGCTGATGCAGCACGGCGAGCATACGCTGGAGATTCTGCGGCAGATCAATGGCATGGGCCTGCGCCTGTCGATCGACGATTTTGGCACTGGCTATTCCAGCCTCGCTTACCTGAAGCGCTTCCCCGTGAAGAAGGTCAAGATCGACCGCGCCTTCATCAAGGACCTCGAGCACAGCGCGGAAGACCGCGCCATCGTGGCGGCCATCATCGCGCTGGCCGACAGCCTGCAATTGTCGGCCGTGGCCGAAGGCGTGGAAACGGAAGAACAGTTCGCGCTGCTGCAGGCGAACGGCTGCCGCTATGCGCAGGGCTATCTGTTTTCCGCGCCGGTACCGGCAGCGAATGCGCAATCGCTGCTGGAGCGTCTTCCTGCTTAGTCGATCGTCGCGATGACGGGTGCATGATCGGACGGCTGTTCCCACTTGCAAGTGGCACGCGGTCGTGGATGCCCGTCTCCGTTAGTCGATCGTCGCGATGACGGGTGCATGATCGGACGGCTGTTCCCACTTGCGTGGCACGCGGTCGATCACGCAAGCCTTGCAGCGGCCGGCCAGGGCGGGCGAGAGCAGGATGTGGTCGATGCGCAGGCCCTTGTTCAGGCGGAAGCCCAGCTGGCGGTAATCCCACCAGCTGAACGATTTGTCCGCCTGCTCGAACAGGCGGAAGGCGTCCGTCAGGCCGATGTCGAACAGGCGCTGCAGGGCGGTGCGTTCCTTGTCCGAGACCAGTACCTGGCCGGCCCAGGCGACGGGATCGTGCACGTCGCGGTCGTCGGGCGCGATATTGTAGTCGCCGACGACGGCCAGCTGCGGGTGCTGCAGCGCTTCTTCGGCCAGCCAGTCGTGCAGGGCGGACAGCCAGCCCAGCTTGTATTCGTATTTGTCCGAGTCGACGCTCTGGCCGTTCGGCACGTAGGCGCAGACGACGCGCACGCCGCCAATGGTGGCGGCCAGGATGCGCTGCTGCGCATCTTCATAGCGGGGGTTGTTCTTGATCACGTCGGTGATCGGCAGCTTCGACAAGATGGCCACGCCGTTGTAGGTTTTCTGGCCGCTGAAGACCACCTGATAGCCGGCCGCCTCGATCTCTGCGACGGGGAACTTGTCATCCGTGAGCTTGGTCTCTTGCAGGCACAGTATGTCGACCGGGTTGTCGGCCAGCCATTGCAGCACTTGCGGCAGGCGCACTTTGAGCGAGTTGACGTTCCAGGTGGCGAGTTTCATGGGAAAAATCCTTGCTTGAATAGGTGGCGATAGGCGCGAATCTTACCGCATGCGTGTCGATGGCGTCCTGTCGCGCTTGCCGGGCATAAGCTTTATTTACTGGCAGGAAAAAAGGGGTGCCAATAAAGTATTTGTATTTAACCAATCGTGGCGCATGAATATTATGTTTTTGTGTATCATTGATCAACCCCTATGTTTGATTTGGCATAAGTGGCTGGCGCGGCAGGCTGCGTACCGCCATTTAGCGCGACAAAGGTGTAAAGTTTCTCGCTAAAACGCGATAAAAACTACTAAAATGGCACAATGTAACAACTGTGTCATACGGCTTTGTTACAGCCCAGTTAAGAACCGAACAGGAAGCAGTTGTAATTAGTTGTAATTGCTATTCCGATTACATGACCACTGTGCCGGGGATGGAGTGTCAATTCCATCCCGGGCGCCGCCAGACTTGTTATATAAATTGCAGTACTGTATCTATGAGACTGTTTTGCGACATCAATAGATGGTACTATTTTGAAATGTTGCAGTTTTAATAGTGAGACTTGCGCGTAGCATTTGCAAAGGAAGAAAATGCGAACTGCATTTGAAGCGTGGGCGCAGCGTGACGGCCACATTGTGCGGCGAAGAGAAGACAAACCGGATGAGTACCTGATTTTCGAGACCCAGCGCCGCTGGGTTATCTGGCAGGCAGCTCTGACGCATGGCAAGACGGCTGCCAAGCCGCGCGTGAGCGCGGCCGAAAAGGCGGCGAAAGCCCAGCGCGCGCTGGAAATGTCCTCCGATGAAGCGACCGTGCGCAACAAGGTGCTCAATGAAGTGCTCGATGCCTTCAGTGGCGCCGATGGCGCGGCCGGCATGGAAGGCATACTGAAAGTGATCCAGGGCCTGAAGCAGAAGCAGAAGGCGCTGGCCGACGACAAGAGCGAAGATTCAACGGCTTGAGGGGACGGCGATGCGTTATCGGCACTACAAGGGCGGCATTTACGAACTGGTGTGCGAAGCCACGCTGGAAGCGGATCTGACGCCGATGATCGTCTATCGCGCCGAGGACGGTTCCATCTGGACCCGGCCGAAAGACGTGTTTTTTCAACTGATCGAAGTCGAAGGCGTCATGGTCCAGCGTTTCGCTCCCATCAACTGATGGCCGCCTGCGTGCGTGCCCGGAGTTTTCTTCATGCGTAAATTGCTGCCTGCCGCTTTGGTGCTGGGCTTTGCCTGCGCCGCGGCGCATGCCGAAACCATCGGTTCGGTCGACACGGTGTTCAAGCTGATCGGCCCTGACCACAAGATCGTCGTCGAAGCGTATGACGATCCGCGCGTCGCCGGCGTCAGCTGCTATCTGTCGCGCGCCAAGACCGGGGGGCTGAAGGGTGCCGTCGGCCTGGCCGAAGACAAGGCCGATGCGTCCGTGGCTTGCCGCCAGGTGGGGCCGCTGCAATTCAAAGGCAAGCTGCCGCGCCAGGAAGAAGTGTTTACCGAGCGTGCCTCGATCTTCTTCAAGCACGTGCGCGTCGTGCGCATGGTCGACAGCAAGCGCAATGCGCTTGTCTACCTCGTGTATTCCGACCGCCTGATCGAGGGCAGTCCGAAAAACAGCGTCACCGCCGTCGCCGTGCCCGGCGACCAGCCGATTCCCGTCCGTTAAGCGAGCTACCCATGCGCGTCCCATCGTCTGCAGCCCTTGCCGCCAGGACGCTGCTGCTGTTTGGCCTGGGCGGCTGCGCCACCCTGACGGGCAACACCGAGCAGATGGTGCTGGTGCAAACCATCCAGGACAACCGCGAGCTGACCGGTGCCGGCTGCATCCTCAGCAATGACGTGGGCAAGTGGTTCGTCACCACACCCGGACGCATCACCATCCGCAAGAGCCAGGAACCGTTGAAGGTTGATTGTCGCAAGCATGGCTCTCCCGCCATCGCGACGGACGACCATATCGATCCCAAGCTCAATGGCAGCGTCTGGGGCAATGTCATCCTGACCCTGGGCGTCGGCTATTTCGTCGACCGCAACACGGGCGCCGGCTTCGACTACCCGTCGATTCTGACCATCGTCATGCAAGACCCCGCGCGTTTGGCGCCGCCGCCCGCGCCGATTGCCATGCAGCCGCCGGCCGCCGTGCCGGAAAAGGTGGTGCAGCCGAAGGTGGCGCCATCGCCGTTGCCCAATCCCGTCGTCTACTGATTAATACACACGAAAAAAAGCCGCCAGGGTCAGTGACCATGGCGGCTGCTTCGCGACGCCGGTAGCGCAGGGCGCTGCCGGCAAGGCGTCAACTTAGACCCGGTTGATCAGGAACGTCGTCAAGAGTGGTACTGGACGGCCGGTCGCGCCTTTTGCACCGCCCGATTTCCATGCCGTGCCGGCGATGTCCAGATGTGCCCAGGTGTACTTCTTGGTGAAGTTTTCCAGGAAGGCCGCTGCCGTCACCGAACCGCCGCCTGGCGTGCCGATGTTGGCCAGGTCGGCGAAGTTCGACTTCAGCTGCTCGTTGTACGCCTCTTCGATCGGCATGCGCCATGCCGTGTCGCTCGACTGCTTGCCCGCTGCCAGCAGTTCATTGGCCAGCTGGTCATGCGCCGCATCGCTGCGCGTAAACAGGCCGCTGTTGTGGTGGCCCAGGGCCACGACGCAAGCGCCCGTCAGGGTGGCGATATCGACGACGGCTGCCGGCTTGAAGCGTTCGGCGTAGGTCAGCGCGTCGCACAGCACCAGGCGGCCTTCGGCATCCGTGTTCAGCACTTCGATGGTCAGGCCGTTCATGGAGGTGACGATGTCGCCCGGCTTGGTGGCGCGGCCCGATGGCATGTTTTCGCACGCGGCGATGACGCCGATGACGTTCAGCTTCAGGTTCATTTCGCCGATGGCGCGGAAGGTGCCCAGCACCGAAGCGGCGCCGCACATGTCGTACTTCATTTCATCCATGCCGGGACCGGCCTTGATCGAAATGCCGCCCGTGTCGAAGGTGATGCCCTTGCCGACCAGGACGACCGGCGCATCCTTGGCCTTGCCGCCCATGTGCTTCAGGACGATGAATTTCGGCGGCTGCTCGCTGCCGTTGGTGACGGACAGGAAGCTGCCCATCTTCAGCGCTTCGAGCTGTTTGCGGTCCAGTACTTCGACTTCGAACTTGTAATCCTTGGCCAGCTGCTTGGCCGTGTTGGCCAGGTAGGTCGGGTTGGCGATGTTCGCAGGCAGGTCGCCCAGGTTGCGCGTCAGGTCGGAACCGTTGGCGATGGCGATGGCTTGCGCCAGCGCGCCGCGTGTGGCTGCTGTCGCTGGCGCTGCCAGGACGATCTTGCGCACGCCTGCCGGCGCCGGATCTTTTTTGCTTTTTTGCGAGTCGCAGCGGTATTCGCTGTCGTGGGCGGCTTGCACCACGCAACGGATTGCCCAATTTACGTCGCGCTCTTTCACTTCAGCCAGCGGTAGTGCGATAATGGCGTCCGCAGCGCCCAGCGAGCCGAAGGCCTTCAGTGCGGCTTGTACGCCGGTTGTGAAGCTTTTTTCGCTGACAGTGTCATCGCTGCCCATGCCTACCAACAGAACACGTTCGGCGGCGACGCCATCGACTGCGCGCAGCAGCAAGGTGCTGCCAGGCTTGCCGCTGATGTCGCCGGACTTCAGCGCAGCGGAAATCGCACCTTTGCTGTCCAGCGATTTTGCCGCTGGCGACAGTTTTTTGTTTTCGAATACCGCAACCGCGATGCATCCGCTTTTGGCCGTGCCGAGGGTGCTCTTGGTATCGAATGCTTTTATGCTAAAGTCCATTTGGTTCTCCGTTTTCATTTACTAGTAACGTGTTACTCAACTAACTGATCCGAATTATAAACTCCGAATGATCTTTCAACGCGCCCTTCGACGTGAATTGGCTAGTGCCGCCGGGGCCACCTTCACAGTTTTGTTCAGCATCCTGCTCACCTGGATGCTGATTGGTATTCTCGGCAAGGCGGCGGGCGGCAAGATCGCGTCGTCCGACGTCATGTCGCTGATGGTTTTTTCCGCCCTGATGCAGCTGCCCACCATCATCATCCTCACCGGATTCATTTCGGTGCTGATGGTCGTCACGCGCAGCTACAAGGAGTCGGAGATGGTCGTGTGGTTCGCCTCCGGCCTGAGCCTGTCTCGCTGGATCTGGCCCGTGCTCAGTTTCGGCTTGCCGCTGGTGCTGGCCACGGGCGTCCTGAGCCTGTACGCCACGCCGTGGGCGCAAAAGAAAAGCGATGAATATGTGGCGCGCTTTGAAAAGCGCGAAGACCTGCAGAAAGTCACGCCGGGCCAGTTCCGCGAATCGGCCGGCAGCAACCGCATCTTCTTCGTCGAGGGCGTCAGCGGCGAAAAGAACGTGGTGCAGAACGTCTTCGTCAATACCGTTGATGAAAAAGGCAGCGCCGTCGTCGTCGTCGCCAAGGAAGGCGTGATCAATACCGACGCCAAGGGCGAACGCTTCCTCGTGCTCAAGAGCGGCCGCCGCTACCAGGGCGTGCCGACGCAGGCGGACTTCCAGACCATGGAATTCGAACAGTACATCATGCGCATCGAGAGCAAGCAGCAGGAGATGGGCGCGGACCTGGGCGTGCGCGCGATGAGCACCATGGCGCTGGTCGAGGCGAACAACCAGTTCACCATGGCCGAATTGCTGTGGCGGGTCAGCGCGCCCCTGATCGGCCTGATGCTGATCCTGCTGGCCATTCCGCTGGGCTTTGTCAATCCGCGCGCCGGCAGTTCGGCCAATCTGATTATCGCGCTGCTGATTTTCTTTACGTACAGCAACCTGATCAAGGTCATCGAAGCGAGCGTGAAGCAGGGCCGCCTGACCTTCGGCCTGGCCTGGTGGCCGCTGCACCTGCTGGCGGCGCTGGCCGTGGTGCTGCTGTTTGCGTGGCGCCTGAATGTGAACCACCGCTATCATCCGCTGGTCCTGCTGGCGGCTTTCAAGCGCGCGCGCCGCGCCGGCAATACAAGTAAAGCGGTACCGAAATGAAGATTTTACAGCGCTATTTTGCGGTCTCGATATTCCAGGCGGTGCTGTTTGTGCTGCTGGCCTTTTTGGCACTGCAAGCCTTCATCGACCTGACGGGCGAGCTGCCCAAGGTGGGTCGCAACGGCTACACCATCCAGTATGCCTTCCTGTATGTGCTGGTGCTGGTGCCGGGGCACGTGTACGAGGTGATGCCGATTGCGGCGCTGATCGGCACCATCTACACGATGGCGCAGTTTGCCGCCAGTTCCGAATTCACCATCATGCGCGCATCGAGCATGTCGACGGCGATGGCGGCCGGTTTCCTGTTCCGCATCGGTATCGTCTTCGTCGTCATCACCTTTATCTTCGGCGAGTTGATCACGCCACGCACGGAACCGCTGGCCGAACGCCTCAAGCTGACCTCGCGCGGCGCGGCCGTGTCGAGCGAGTTTCGCTCGGGCCTGTGGACCAAGGACATGGTCAAGAGCGATGGCTTGACGGGCACCGTCACCGGCTCGCGCTTTTTCAATGTGGGCGAAGCGCGTCCGGACGGCCAGCTGAAAAACGTCAAGCTGTACGAATTCGACACCGATATGCGCTTGCGCACCCTGACCGTGGCCAAGGGGGCGACGTACCAGGGCAATAATATCTGGCGCCTGACCGATGTGACGGAAACCTCGTTCTCGAACAGCGCGGCCACGTCGCCCGGCTTCGAGCCGAAGCTGGAGAATTACTATGGGCAGGAAACGAGCTTGGTGCGCACGGTGCAAAGCGCCAGCAAGGACATGATGTCGGAAGTGACGCCGAAGATCCTGACGGTGTCGGCGTCTGATCCCGAGCGTATGTCGGCCAGCGAACTGGCCGTGTACACGCGCCACCTGGCCGAGAACAAGCAGGAAACCGAACGTTTCCGCATCGCCTTCTGGAAAAAGCTGATCGATCCGCTGGCCATTTTCGTGCTGATGGCGCTGGCGCTGCCGTTCGCTTACATGCATACGCGCAGCGGCGGCATCAGCCTGAAGATCTTCATCGGCATCATGATCGGCGTGAGCTTCATGCTGGTCAATACCCTGTTCTCGCATCTTGGGCTGCTCAGCACCTGGCCGGCCTTCCTGACGGCGGTGGCGCCGAGTGCCCTGTATCTGCTGCTGGCGCTGGGCGCCCTGTGGTGGGTGGAGCGGCACTGATGGAGACGAACGTGAAACAGGCACTGATCTTGTTTGCCCATGGCGCGCGCGCCGCATCGTGGGCCGCGCCCTTCGAGCGCCTGCGCGACCTGACCCAGGCGCGCATGCCAGGCAGCAGCGTGCACCTGGCCTTCCTGGAACTGATGACGCCACGCCTGCCCGAACTGGTGGCGACTCTGCTGGCCGAGCTGCCCGCCGGCGCCATCCTGGACGTCACCGTGGTGCCCGTGTTCCTGGGACAGGGCGGGCATGTGCTGCGCGACTTGCCGCTGCTGCTGGAAGAACTGCGCCAGCAGCATCCGGCACTGCGCCTGAAGGTGGTCGAGGCGGTGGGCGAGAACGCCAGCGTGCTGGCCGCCATCGCCGATTACTGCGTGGCGGCGCCAGGCTCCAGCCTTCTGCCTTGAGCGGTATCGACATCGTCTACCTGTGGGTAGACGGCGCCGATCCCGCCTGGCGTGCGCGCCGGCAGCGCGCCTATGCCGCCTGGGCGCAGGCGCATCCGGGCCAGCTGGCCCTGCACGGCAACGTGGCGGGGCGCTACCGCGACAACGGCGAACTGCGCTACAACCTGCGCGCGCTCGAGCGCTTCTTCCCCGGTCACGGCCATATCTACCTGCTGACGGACCGGCAAGTGCCGGCCTGGCTGTGCGTCTCACCGCGCCTGACGGTGATCGACCATGCGAGCCTGATGCCCGGTGCATCCTTGCCCGTGTTCGACTCCGGCCATATCGAATCGTATCTGCACCATATTCCGGGCCTGTCCGAACGCTTCCTGTACCTGAACGACGACGTATTTTTCGGCGCGCCGTTCGAGCCCGCGTTCTGGTTCGGGGAGGAAGGGGACCGGCGTTTGAGTGTTTTCACGGAGAGCGCGCCGCACGATGATCTGCAGGACTTGCGCGCCGACGTGGCGGCGCCAGTCAACTGCGCTACGCTGTCGCGGCAATGGCTGTCGGCGCAATATGCAGAATACCTGCATGAACCGCGCCTGTATGCGCATGCGCCGCGGCCCATGCTGAAAAGCGCGCTGCATGCACTGGAAGGGCTGGCGCCGGCCATGTTTGCCGGGGTGCGCGCGACGGTGTTCCGCTCGTGGCAGGTGCCGGCATTGCTGCCCGATCTGGTGCCGCGCTGGATGGTGCATCAGGGATTCGCGCGCTCGCGCATGCTCGACCCGCTGTATATCGCCAGCGGCGATGTGGCGGCGCCGCAGCAGCTTGAGGAGCTGACGGCGCGTTTCGGCAGCTTGCCGTTTTTCTGTATCAACGACACCTGCGACGAGGGTGACGACGACGACCCGCGCCTGCTGCGCGTGGCCGCTACCTTGCAGCGGCTGCTGCCGCTGCCATCTTCATTTGAAGGCGGTTAAGCCGATTTCTTCTTCGGCGCCAGGCTGATGCGGGCGGCGGCCGTGCTGTCGGACAGCGAAGCGAGGAACAGCAGCAGATAGGCGCCCAGTTCGAAGACTTCCTCGCCCAGCAGCGCGTAGGCATCGGGCATGCCATGGAAGACCTTCTTGTCGAAGGGCCAGCCGGCGGCCATCAGCAAGCCGCCGATGGCCGTCAGGATGGTGATGCGCATGCTGAAAATCAGGCCCGCATGGGCAAACACCTTGCGCGCGCGCGGCGCGAAGAAGATCAGCAAGCGTATCAGGATCAGCAATTCCACCACGCGCAGGGCTTTTTCCAGCTGCGCCCAGAAGGGCGCCGTGCCGAACTGGTCGATATCGAGTTCGCGCAGCAGGAAGCCGAACAGCAGCGCGCACAGGCCCGCATGCATGAGGAAGCGCAAGGACTGGCGGTCACTCTCTTGCCAGGCGCGCACGCCGTGCACGGTGCAAGCGAGAGCCAGGAACAGCGCCTGCAGCCATTCCAGCAAATGGTTTTCGTCGTCGATATTCGGGAACACCGTCCACAGGGCGATGGAGGCGAGCATGCTTAGCAGCACAGCGCTGGCGACGCCGACATTGCTGCGGCTGAGCGAAGTCATGGCTTCGCGCATGGAGGTGAAATTCATGTGTGGTCGTAAGGCTAAAGTTGCGCGGCGCGGTATTGCAGCCTGCGGGCGCAGCTTTTTTCGGGGAGATTGCCAGGGCTCCCGTCAGCCGGGAGGCCGCATGGCAAGCGCTATGGCGGGGCGAAGCGTGAATTTATTGCTATCACGCAACAACTTCTCGAGAAAAGATGCGTGAGCATCGTATCATGTTTCCTCTGAAGATGTCGGTTACTGACTTTAAAGTCGGTAAAATACGCTGTGTTTAATCAAGCATGGCGCGCCAGCATGGCGGCCGTTTCTTCGATGGCCTGGTGCGTGCGCGCGGCCATGGCGTCGCCCAGCATCACCAGCACGGGGCCGTGGTTGTCGCCCAGGCCATGCGCCAGCGCGCTCAGCGTCAGGCGCACGATACGCTGGTCCGGGCGGCTGCAGTTTTCAATCACCACCACCGGTGTGTCGGCACGGCGGCCCTGGGCCAGCAGGCGTTGGGCCGTGGCGATGGCTTCGCGGCCGCCCATGTATTGCACGAGGGTGTCGCAGTCGGGAATGCGCGTCTGGTCCGGTTCGCCCGGTGCCGTGCTGGACGTGAAAAAGGCCACGCTGCGCGACACGCCCCGTTTGGTCAGCGGCTGCTGTGTAGCGGCCGCGGCCGCCAGGGCCGTGGTAATGCCGGGCACGACTTCGACGGCGATGCCTGCTTCTTCCAGCGCGCGCAATTCCTCGTCGGCACGGCCGAACAGCATGGGGTCGCCCCCTTTCAGGCGCACGACGACGGCGTGCTTGCGCGCATTGTCGACCAGTTGCTTGTTGATGAACGCTTGCGCCGTCGACAACTGGCCGCAGCGCTTGCCGACCAGAATTTTTTGCGCTTGCGGGCACAGCTCCAGCATCTCCTCGGTCACCAGTGCGTCGTGCAGCACGACGTCCGCTTGCGCCAGCAGGCGCGCGCCGCGCAAGGTCATCAGGTCTTGCGCGCCGGGACCGGCGCCGATCAGATAGACCTTGCCGGGGAGAGATGGGGAGCTGTTCATGTGGCTGCCTTTCTGGGTCGAGACGGGCTTACAGCCGGACCATGCCCGCCGCGACGGTCTGGTGGGTGACTTCATCGATCAGGATGAAGGCGCCGGTGGCGCGGATATCGGCATACGCGTCGGCCGCCAGCGCCTGCTGCACGTTCAGGCTGATGCGGGCGATGTCGTTGAGCTTCAAGCCTTCGGCCGGATGGCGCTGCTGCGTATTGATGTCGAGGATCGATTCGATCGCCGTCACCTTGGCCGCCGTCTGCCTGGTGCCGTGCTTGATCCAGTACTTGCGGCGCAAGTCCAGCGCGTCTTCCGACAGCCAGCACACGTCGGCTACCACTTGTTTCAGCAGGGTGGCAGGGCGCTCGCTGCTCGCCAGCAAGTCGCCGCGCGAGATATCGAGGTATTCATTGAGCAGCAGGGTCACGGACTGGCCCACCACTGCGGTGCTCAGCGAACCGTCCAGGGTGACGATATCCTTGACGGTTGCCGTCTGGCCCGATGGCTGCACCACGAGGGTGTCGCCGATGCTGACCTTGCCCGCCTCGATGCGGCCCATGTAGCCTCGGAAGTCGTTTGCTTCGTGGCCGTTGTGGCGCGCCACCAGCTGCACCGGGAAGCGGAAGGGCGTGTCGTGCGATTCGTCGTAGACGGACAGCGATTCGAGCAGCTCGATCAAAGTCGGGCCCGTGTACCAGCCCAGCTTGTCGCCGCGCTCGACGACGTTGTCGCCGGTGAGTGCCGACAGCGGGATCGGCGTGATGTCCTTCAAGCCCAGCGACTGGGCGAATTCGCGGTAGGCGGCCACGATGCGGTTGTATACCGTTTCATCGTAGTCGACGAGATCCATCTTGTTGACGGCCACGACCACGTGCTCGATCTGCAGCAAGTGGGCAATCGTCGAGTGGCGCTTGGTCTGGATCAGCAATTCCACGCTGCCGTCGTCGCCCAGCTTCACTTTCGACACGTCGATCAGGATGATGACGGCGTCGGCGGTGGAAGCGCCCGTGACCATGTTGCGCGTGTATTGCTCGTGGCCAGGCGTGTCGGCGATGATGAACTTGCGTTTCGGCGTGGCAAAGTAGCGGTATGCCACGTCGATGGTGATGCCTTGCTCGCGTTCCGCTTCCAGGCCGTCCGTCAGCAAGGACAGGTCGACCGTGTCGCCCACCGTGCGCTTGTGCTTGGAGCGCGACATGGCGTCGAGCTGGTCGGCAAAGATGCCCTTGCTGTCGAACAGCAAACGGCCGATCAGCGTGCTCTTGCCGTCATCGACGGAACCGGCCGTGATGAAGCGCAGCATGCCGCGCTCCAGGCTGTCGGTGAGGTTGGTGTTCTGGATTGCTGCGTTCATTAGAAATACCCTGCTTTCTTGCGTTTTTCCATCGAGGCTTCGGAAGTCTGGTCATCCATGCGGGTGGCGCCCCGCTCCGTGATTTGCGTGATTGCCGTCTCGGCGATGATGGCATTGACCGTCGCCGCGTCGGACGATACGGGGCAGGTGCACGAGATATCGCCCACCGTGCGGAAGCGCACGACTTGCGTTTCGACCGTTTCGCCCTCGCGCGGCGGCGTCAGATCCGTCAGCGGCACCAGCAAGCCATTACGCGGGATCACCTGGCGCTCGTGCGCGAAGTAGATCGGCGGCAATTCGAGTTGCTCGCGGGCGATGTATTGCCACACGTCCAGTTCGGTCCAGTTGGAGATCGGGAAGACGCGCATGTTTTCACCGGGATGCACGCGGGTGTTATACAGGTCCCACAATTCCGGACGCTGGGCTTTCGGGTCCCAGGCGCCGAATTCGTCGCGGAACGAAAAGATGCGTTCCTTGGCGCGGGCCTTTTCTTCGTCGCGGCGGGCGCCGCCGATGCAAGCGTCAAAACCGTGTTCGGCGATGGTTTCCAGCAAGGTCACGGCCTGGGCCGCGTTACGTGAATCCGTGGCCGGGTTGCGCAGACGCACGGTGCCGCGCTTGATCGAGTCTTCCACGGAGCCGACGATCAGGCGTTCGCCCAGTTCCGCCACTTTCTTGTCACGGAATGTGATGACTTCCGGGAAGTTGTGGCCCGTGTCGATATGCACGAGGGGGAATGGAAACTTGCCTGGGCGGAAGGCTTTCTCGGCCAAACGCAGCAGGACGACGGAATCCTTGCCGCCGGAAAACAGCAGCGCAGGGTTGGCCGATTCGGCTGCCACTTCGCGCATGATGTGGATGGCTTCCGATTCAAGGCTGTCGAGGTGACGCTGGTTCAAAATATTGCTCATATGGGTGCTTTCTTGTTCTGCTGAGTCTGTTGTGTCTGTTCAGGCTGCCACGGATTTGATGCGTATCAGTTTGCCGTCCACCATGTGCAGGCCGCATTCCTTGGAGTCGGGGTTTTCCCACCACCAGCGTCCGGCGCGCACATCTTCGCCGGGCTGCACGGCGCGCGTGCACGGTTCGCAGCCGATCGACGGGTAACCCTGGTCGTGCAGCGCGTTGTACGGCACGTCGTTGGCGCGGATGTAGGCCCACACGTCTTCTTCCGACCAGTCCGCCAGCGGATTGAATTTCGTCATCGCGTGCGCCGCGTCGTCTTCCTGCACGAGCAATTCGGCGCGCGTGGTGGACTGCGCGCGGCGCTGTCCCGTGACCCAGGCCTTGTTGCCGGCCAGGGCGCGGCCCAGCGGCTCGACCTTGCGGATGCGGCAGCATTCGCGGCGCATCTCGACGCTGTTGTAGAACGCGTTCAGACCGTTCTGTTCCACGTAAGCGGCCACGGCTTCCGGCTGCGGGCGGTACAAGGTGATGTCGTGGTCGTAGCGGGTTTTCACCTTGTCGAGCACGGCCAGGGTTTCCTGGTGCAAGCGGCCTGTTTCCAGGGAAAAGATGCCGATGGGCAGTTTCGCCTTGAGTATCATGTCGGTCAGCACCATGTCTTCGGCTGCCAGGCTGGACGCGAACACGGCCGGCGAAAAACCCGCGGCGATACGTGTCAGCGTTTGCTCGGTGGCGTCAATCAAAGAAGTCAAATCGCTCATGATTGGCTCTCTCAGATGCCGGCCGCGTTGTCGAGGTCAGGATTCTGGCCTTCGCGCTGGTGGCGGCGGAACAGCGGCGATTTTTGATCCCACGACGCCTGGTAGGTTTCCGAGAAGACCGATAAACCTTTCAGGGCGTCATGGATGCTGCGGTCGGGGCGTGTCGCATACGCGTCGAAGCCGACCCGGTGCATGGAAAACAGCTGGTCGCGCAGCACGTCGCCAATTGCCCGCAATTCACCTTGGAAACCGAGGCGGGCGCGCAGGTTGAAGGCGATGGAATAGCCGCGGCCATCCGTGAATTTCGGGAAGTCCACGCCGATGACGGGCAGCTGCGCCACGTCGGCCGCCAGTTCTTCCGGGCGCTCGTCGCTGGCCAGCCATACGCCGATGTCGGGCAGGCGGGCGGCCAGGGTTTCGCGCTGGGCTTGCCATACGAGCAGCGGCACGATGACCTTGCCGGCTGGCACGACCACCGTTTCCGGCGTGTCGTTTTCATCGAGGCGCAGCAAGCCCCAGGTATTCGGCACCACGGCGGCGTTCTTGATGATTTCTTCGCGTACTTCAAACATATTCGTCTTCTCCCACCAGGTTGCCGACGGTGATCGGCGTTGCATATACGTGTTCCTTGAACGGCGCCAGGCCCAGGCGCTGGGCCGTGTCGACGAAGCGCTCGCCTTCGTGGCGGTCGCGCACGTAGACGTGCAGCAGGCGGCCGATGACTTCAGGCATTTGCAGGGAAGAGAACGATGGTCCGATGATCTTGCCGATGGCCGCGTTGTTGCCTTGCGCGCCGCCTATCGACACTTGATACCATTCGCTGCCATCCTTGTCGACGCCGAGGATGCCGATGCTGCCCACGTGATGGTGGCCGCAGGCATTGATGCAGCCGGAAATATTCAGTTCGATCTCGCCGATGTCGTGCTGGAAGTCGATGCTGTCGAAACGTTCCGCGATGGCGGCAGCGATCGGCAGCGACTTGGCGTTCGCCAGCGAGCAGAAATCGCCACCGGGGCAGCAGATCATGTCCGTCAGCAAACCGATGTTCGGCGTGGCCAGGCCGTGCGCCTTGGCTTCCTGCCACAGCGTGAACAGTTTCGATTGCTCGACGTCGGCCAGCACCAGGTTTTGCTCATGCGTCACGCGCAGTTCGCCAAAGCTGTAGCGGTCGGCCAGGTCGGCCACGAAGTCGATCTGCTCGGCCGTCGCGTCGCCGGGCGGCACGCCCGTTTTCTTCAGGGATAGCACGACGGCCACATAGCCGGGGCGCTGGTGCGGCTTGACGTTGCGCGCAAGCCAGTTCACATAGGCTTTGTTGTCCGCGTGCTCGGCTTTGTAGTCGAGTTCAGGCAAGGCCAGGTAAGCGGGCGGATTGAAGAAGTCCGCCACGCGCTGCATTTCTTCGGCCGTCAGGGTTTCGGGACCATCCTTCAAGTCGACCCACTCAGCTTCCACCTGGCGCGTGAATTCTTCCACGCCGATGGCTTTCAGCAAAATCTTGATGCGCGCCTTGTATTTGTTGTCGCGGCGGCCGTGCAAGTTGTACACGCGCATGATGGCCTGGATGTAGGTCAGCAAATGCTGCCATGGCAGGAAGTCGCGCACGACGCTGCCCAAAATCGGCGTGCGGCCCATGCCGCCGCCGGCCATCACCTTGAAGCCCACTTCGCCGGCTTCGTTGCGCACGGCCGTCAAGCCGATGTCGTGCACAGCGATGGCGGCGCGGTCTTCCTCGGCGCCATTGATGGCGACCTTGAATTTACGCGGCAAGGCGATGAACTCGGGGTGGAAGGTGCTCCACTGGCGCAATACTTCCGCGTACGGGCGCGGATCGATGATTTCATCGGCCGCGACGCCGGCGAACGGGTCCGATGTTGTATTACGGATACAGTTGCCGGACGTCTGGATCGCGTGCATTTCCACGGAAGCGAGGTCCGTCAGGATATCGGGAGTCTGCTCCAGTTCGATCCAGTTGAACTGGATGTTCTGGCGCGTCGTGAAGTGGCCGTAGCCGCGGTCGTACTTGCGCGCGATGTGCGCGAACATGCGCATCTGCTTGGCCGACAGCAAGCCGTACGGGACGGCGATGCGCAGCATGTAGGCGTGGCGTTGCATGTACAGGCCGTTTTGCAGGCGCAGCGGAATGAATTCCTCTTCCGTCAGTTCATTGGCGATACGGCGCGCAACCTGGTCTCGGTACTGGGCGATGCGTTCTTTGATGATGAGGTGGTCGTACTGATCGTAATGGTACATATCAATTCCTAAAAAAGCCGGGGTGCTGGAAGATTGCCTGGGATTATGTTCTTGATACTGCTCTTGTCACTTGTTCGGTCATTAATAGATTAGCTTCACTGCCACGCCGGTCAAGGTCATCGCCAGCAGCACTCGTAAAAACTTTTCCGGCACGGAGCGGGCGACCCAGGAACCGAGCGTAATGCCGGGCAGGGAGCCGACCAGCAAGGAGGCCAGCAATTCCCAGTGGATGGAACCGAGCCACCAGTGGCCCAGGGCGGCGATGGCCGTCAGGGGCACGGCATAGGCGATATCGGTGCCCGCCACTTCTGCCGAGCTCATGCGTGGATACAGCATCACCAGCAGGGTTGCGCCGATGGCGCCGGCGCCGATCGACGAGACCGTTACCAGCACGCCCAGCACGGCGCCGGCAATAATGGTCGCAGCGGCAAGCTTGTTGCCTTGTAATTGTTTCTCGGGGTGGGCATTGATCCAGGCCAGCATGCGGCCCTTGAAAATCAGTGCCACGACGGTCAGCAGCACGGAGCCGGCGATCGAGTAGCGGATGATCTGGCCGATTTCCGGCGACAGGGTGCCGAACGATTTGAGCGCCAGAGTCGCGATGACGGCGGCGGGCAGGGCGCCGATGCACAGGCGCTTGACGATATCCCAGCGGATGGTGCCGCGCAGGCGGTGCGTCAGCGTGCCGGCGCTCTTGGTGATCGAGGCGAACGCCAGGTCGGTACCGACGGCCACGGAAGGCGGTACGCCAAACAGCAGGGTTAACAGCGGCGTCATCAGCGAGCCGCCGCCCACGCCGGTCATTCCTACGAGTAATCCTACGGCAAATCCTGAGACTATATAAGACAAAGTCATGCTTGCACCCCCAAAGTACCCGCAATAGTAATAAACTTAGTGTTTATTCCAAACTACTAAGTACGCATTTGCTTATATGCGATATGCGTATATGCATGAACGCAAAATCATGGGTGGGGCGGAAACTCGGCAAATCACGGCAATCTAGGGCAAACCAGCAATGAATCTCCATCAACTGCGCTTCGTGCGCGAAGCGGTCCGGCAGAATTACAACCTGACGGACGCCGCCAAGGCCTTGTTTACGTCGCAACCGGGCGTATCGAAAGCCATCATCGAGCTGGAGGAAGAACTGGGCGTGGATATTTTCACGCGCCATGGCAAGCGCATCCGCGGCTTGACGGAGCCGGGCCGTTTGGTGCTCGAGTCGGTCGAGCTGATCATGCAGGAAATCGACAGCATGAAGCGCATCGGCAAGGAATTCGCGGCGCAGGACAGCGGCAGCTTTACCATCGCCACCACGCATACGCAGGCGCGCTACACCTTGCCCAAGGTCGTGCAAGCCTTCATGCTGAAGTTCCCGAAGGTCAGATTATCTTTGCTGCAAGGCAATCCGCGCCAGATCGCCGAGATGGTGCAGCGCGACCAGGCGGACCTGGCCATCGCCACGGAATCGATCGCGGCCATCGATGGCTTGATTACCTTGCCATGCTATCAATGGGAGCACGTGGTGGTGGTGCCCGTCGATCATCCGCTGCTCAAATCGAAGTCCGTGACCCTGGAAGAAATCGCCGCTTTCCCCCTGATTACCTATGACAGCGCGTTCGCCGGACGCAACAAGATCGACCACGCTTTCGTGCTGCGCGGCTTGAAGCCGGACATCTTGCTCGAAGCCATCGATGCGGACGTGATCAAGACTTATGTCGAGTTGGGCATGGGGATTGGTATCATAGCGGGTATGGCCTTCGATGCCGAGCGCGACAAAGGCTTGCGCGCCATCCCTGTCGGCCATCTGTTCGGTATGAATGTGTCGCGCGTGGCCGTCAAGCAGGGCGCGTATTTGCGCAGCTATATCTATACCTTTATCGAGTTGCTGACGCCGACCCTGAACCGCAAGCTCATAGAGCAGGCGATGAGCGGTGATAAAGAGCACTACGAACTATAAACAATGCATGAAGCCGGCCGGGCGAGTTGCCTGGCCAAGATTATTTAAGAAGAGAAGAAACAATGATTACCGATCAGCTTGCCAAATATTACGCCACCATCGCGCAACAGTACGAGCGCGTCTATGACAAGCCCGAACGCCAGGAAGACCTGGAAGTGTTGCGCGACAAGGTCGCCGACGTGCTGGAAGGCCACACCGTGCTGGAACTGGCTTGCGGCACCGGCTACTGGACGGAAGTGGTCGCCGAGTCGGCCGACTCCGTGCTGGCCACCGATATCAACGATGAAATGCTGGCGCTGGCCCAATCGCGCGGCTTGCCCGACAACGTCAGTTTCGCCAAGCTCGACGCCTTCAATTTGCCCGATGACTTGCTGGGCAAGTTTACGGCCGTGTTCGCCGGTTTCTGGTGGTCGCACGTCAAGCGCGAAGACCAGGACAAGTACCTGAAGCAATTGCGCACGAAACTGGGCAAGGACATCCTGCTGGTACTGATCGACAATTCCTATGTCGATGGCAGCAGCACCGTGATCGCGCGCACCGACCTGGAAGGCAATACCCACCAGTTCCGCACGACGGATGGGGGCGAGCGCTATGAAGTGTTGAAGAATTTCCCGTCGGATAGCCACCTGCGCAAGAAGTTTGCCCACTCGGCCCGCGAAATCCGCATGAAGCGCCTGGAATACTACTGGCTGCTGAGCTGCCGCCTGAAGTAAGCTGATGCTGCAAGAACCGCCTCCGGGCGGTTTTTTTTCGCCTGTTGTTTTTATCTGACACGACGTTGTGCCAAAAAGCAACATCTTGTCGATGTCATATTGTTGAAGTATTTGGTGGGCATGATTCGGTTCAGCAGCTAAGCAGCACCACTCTTGTCCAACCTAATGTAGAGAATCTCAAGTGAAAAAAATTACTCTGGCAGCATTGATCATCGGCACCTTCGCAGCAGCTACGGCACAAGCACAATCGAACGTCACCGTGTATGGCCTGGTTGACCTCGGTATTGCCAAGACCACTGGCCAGCCAACGGTACAACGCGAAAACAATGCGTCGCGCCTTGGTTTCAAGGGTACGGAAGATCTGGGTGGCGGCCTGTCCGCAATTTTCAACCTGGAAAGTGAATTCCTGGCTGACACCGGCGCGCAAAAAGGCGTGTTGTTCGACCGTCAAGCCTACGTGGGCTTGAAAGGCGCTTTCGGTACCGCCATCCTGGGCCGCACCAAGAATCTGGTCGACGGCACCATCGCCCGCGTCGATCCATTCAACACCTACGGCGTGGTTGGCAAGAACAATGAAACCCTGCTGCGTTCCGGCGTCGGCACGTCGCGCGTCAACAATGCCGTGACCTACAACAGCCCAAGCTTTGACGGTTTCGTGGGCAGCCTGCAATACGTGCTGAGCGAAGTCAACAGCGCTGACGCAGGCGTGATCGGCTTGGCAACCTACGACAATGGCCCGATCAGCTTGCACGCCGGCTACGAAAAAGCCGTACAAGCGACGGCAACGGCTGCCAAGCCTGACCTGTGGTCCATCGGTGGCGGCTATAAATTCGGCCCAGCCAAGATCACGGCCGCCTACTCGAAAGGCGACACCAAAGTTGCCACGACTGGCGAATTCAAGTCCTACCTGATTGGCCTGAACTACACGGTTGGCGGCGGCGATGCCAAAGTGTCGTACGGCAAGCAAGAGCAAAGCAACAACAAGTTCAAGGATCAGGACACCATCAAGGAATTCGGCATTGGCTATGACTACCACCTGTCGAAGCGCACCGACGTGTACGCTTACGCTGGCCGCGAGCGCGTCAAGTCGCTGACCTCGTACCAGATCGGTCTGGCACACAAATTCTAAGCATCATTCGATGTGATGAAGAAAAGGCGCCTGCGGGCGCCTTTTCTATTACATGGCTGCGGCGGCCGCCTCGGCATGCATGGGCAGCGAGATTTCGATGCGCGTGCCGCCCAGTTCGCTATCGGTACCGATATGGATGTTGCCGTTCAAGCCCCATACCCGTTCGCGCATGCCCAGCAAGCCAAGCGCCGTGGCTTTTTCCAGGTCGTGCTCGGCAATGCCGCGGCCGTCATCCTGGATGGTGATCGCCAGCGAGGAATCGATGCGGTGCAGGGCGATGGTGATGTGGCTGGCCTCGGCATGGCGCGCGATATTCGTCAGCGCTTCCTGCACGATGCGGTAGATGGCCGTGCTGCGCGCGTCGTCGAGCACGAGGTCGGCTTCGTCGGCCAGCAAGTCGAAATGGATGGCGCGGCGCAGCAGGAAGTCGTAGCGCAGTTTTTGTAGCGCAAAATACAATCCTCCTTCATCGAGCGCGCGCGGACGCAGGTTGCTGGCGATGCGCCGCAGCGAGGTGATGGACGTCACCAGCAAGCCGTCCATGCTGTGCAGCAGCGCCTGCAGGGACGCGGTGGTATCCGTGTGCTGGCGCACGAGGGTCAGGTCGACGCGCAAGGTAGCCAGCAACTGCCCCAGATCATCATGCAGTTCGCGCGCGATATGCTTGCGCTCTTCTTCGCGGATGGTTTGCAGCGCGCTCGACAATTCACGCAGTTGCGAAAAGGAACGGGCCAGCTGTTCATGCATCTGCTGGCGCGCGCTGATGTCGCGCACGATGATGGTAAACACGCTCTGGCCATCTTCCTGCATGGCCGAGAGCGAACCTTCGAGGGGAAACATGGCGCCATCGCTGCGCCGTCCCGTCAAGGTGTAGTCGGTGGCGCGCCGGCCCGTCAGGCGCAGTTCCAGGCTGATGTCGTCAAACGGCGGATCGCCATCGTGCGTGCCCAGGCTGCCGAGAGTACGCAAGTCGCGCAGGATGTAGTGGCCCAGGCGCATGCCGCGCATGCCGGCCGGCGTGTCGTCGAACAATCTGGCGGCCGCCGCGTTCGCATGGAGGATGATTTGCCGGCTGTCGATGCTGATGATGGCGTCGCTGGCGCTGTCGATGATGGCCTGGCCGCGCGCCTGCTGTTGCCGCCGGGCTTTCAGTGGAGGAAGCAGGTACAGCAAAAGCGCCGCCGCCATACCCAGCGGCAAGATGCGCAGCAGTGTGGGGCTGCCTCGGTCGGGCATTGGGGTCTCCTTGCGAACGTGAACGAAGGCAGGCAGTGCAGGAATGACGGGCGGGACTTGATATAGCCTATGCCTGCTGGCGCGGCGCGGCTTGATGTGGCGCAGAAAGGAGGCAGAAGAGCGGCATGCGCCGCGCCGGCCTGAGCCGGGCGGCGGAGACTTACATTTGCTTGAACAGGTGCAAGAAGCTGCGGCTCACTTCGAGCTTGTCGGACTTGCCTTTGATGAGGACCAGGTGGCGGCCGCGGATGTCGCGCGTCACGCCTTCGATGGCATTCACGTTAACGAGGGTGGCGCGGTGGATTTGCCAGAACAGCGAAGGATCGAGCTCTTCAGCAAGGTCGCGCACGGGCTTGCGGATCAGCGCCTCATACTTGGCTGTCTGTACGCACGTGTATTTCTCGTCAGAACGAAAGAACAGGATCTCTTCCACGGGAATCATGCGCAAGTCCTGTCCGATGCTGGCCTGTATCCATTGCAAATAGGTGGGCTTGGCCGTGATTTTTTCCGCCAGCTGCGACAGCATGGCCGTGACGCTGCTGTTGACGTCCAGGGCCGGCTTGTTCAAGTGCGTTTTCAGGCGCTCCACCGTCACCAGCAAGCGCTCATGCTCGGGCGGCTTGAGCACGTAATCGACGGCGCCCCGCTCGAAGGCCTCGACGGCATGGCTGTCATAGGCCGTGACGAAGACGATATGCGTCTTGCCGCCTATTGCTTGCGCCGCTTCCATGCCCGTCTTGCCCGGCATGCGGATATCGAGGAAGGCAAAGTCGGGCTTGAGTTGCTCCACCAGTTCGATCGCTTCGTCGCCATTCTTGGCTTCGCCGATGATTTCCAGTTCAGGCCAGGCCTGGCCCAGGCGTAGGCGCAGCTGGTCGCGCATCAGTCTTTCGTCGTCGGCAATAATAGCGGTAGGCATAAGTCTCAAGTGTGAACGGGCGAAGATTGATTATTCAATGATTTAGCGTTTTTATCAACTACTCTGTCTTATTTGGACAATTGATAGGGCACTTCGATCACGGCGCACACGCCGGACGGTTGATTTGGCGTAATGGTCAGGCTGCCCTCGTCGCCATGCAGCAGTTTCAAACGCTCGCGGATGGTGGGCAAACCGAGGCCCGTGCCATCGCTGGGCACTACGCCAAAGCCCAGGCCGTCATCGGTGACCGTCACGCGCAGCTTGCTGTGCGCCACTTCCGCCACGATGCGCAGGGTGCCGCCTTCCGGCTTGACTTCCAGGCCGTGCTTGATGGCGTTTTCCACCATCGATTGCAGCATCATGGGTGGGAAGGCGGCGCTGCGCAGGCCGTCGGGAATCTGGAAATCGATGGTCAGGCGTTCTTCCATGCGCATTTTCAGCAGGTTCAAGTACGCTTGCACCATGTCCGCTTCACGGCCCAGATTGGTAATCAGGGCGTTGTCGCGCATTTGCGGCAGCACGGCGCGCAGATACTGAATCAGGCTGCGCTGCATCTTGGCCGCGCGCGGCGGATCGACCTGAATCAGGTGTTCGACCGAGGCAAGCGTGTTGAACAGGAAGTGCGGCTCCACTTGCGCCTGCATCATCTGCATCTTCGCTTCGCTGAGCTGGCGCTGCATGGATTCGCGCTCGGCTGCCTCGTTTGCCGTGACGGTTTGCGCTTCCGCACGTTTCTTGCCGCCGACCAGGGCTTTCATGGCGAACAGGGCCAATACCAGCAAGGAGACAAAACTCTTGAACCAGGTCGACGCTTGCTGGTGATAGCGCGATACTTTTTGTTCTGCCGCATCATCGACGGCTTCTTCGATGGCATTCGACAGCTCTTCGCCGATTTGCGGCGGCAATTCAATATGGACTTCTTCGCCCGAGGCATTGGTCGTTACGGGATAGTTGGGTTTGGCGGGGGCGGCTGGTGGTTCAGGTGGCTCCGGCGGAACGGCACTGGCTTGGGCGTCCGCCTCGGCGGCATCGGCCGGCTCGCTGGCTGCATCGGCCGCGCTGCTGCGCCGGTTCTTGCTGTTGCGGGGATTGAAATGAATGCCCGTATCGTCGATCAGGATATTGGTTTCACCCGAACCCTTGCTGCTGCGTTTATGCGACTTGATGACAACTTCTTCGTCCGGGCTGGATGAGAACAGCTCATCTTGCAAAATGGAGCCGGCGATCAGGGCCAGGGCAGCGAACAGGAAGAATTTCCACCAAGACAGTTGGGTGACCCAGGTCGTCGTCGCGTCGAATGCCCGTTGCAACCAAGCGAGTATGGTTTTCAACAATTCGGGCAGGCTGGAAATCGGAAGCATGGGGGCACTTTCAAGTACAAGAGTTAATCGACGCAGCGGGCAAGTTTAACCGCTTGTTGCGTAGCGTCAGAGTCTGATGTTGCCACTGTGCCTAAAGACCACGAACTACGCCAGCCGATTGCGACAGGCTGCACAAAAAGGCGCTTGAAGTGAAGACCAGGCTTGCTGGACGGTGAGGGGTGGTAAATAGCGCTTGCGGGGAATGTGAGGCAGGGCTATAATTCGCCCCCTCGCTGAACGACGCATGCAAATGCTGAATGAGACGAGAAAAAAGAAGGTTGACGAAATACTGCAAACGCTTCATACTCTTCCTTCTTCGCAGCTGACAAACACAACGCTTTGTCGATAGCGCGAAAGCAGTACCGAATACAGTTCTTTAACAATTAACAGTCGATAAGTGTGGGCATTTGATGTAAGTGCTGCGTCAATCTTCGGATTGGCGTCTAACTTAAAATATCAAATGTTCACAAGAAATAATGAAGTAGGCGCTACGAAAGTAGTGGCCTGTCAGTTTTTTGAGTGAGCGACCCGTCGCAAGACGGTGCCAATAAAATGGCAAAGTAACAGAGATTAAACTGAAGAGTTTGATCCTGGCTCAGATTGAACGCTGGCGGCATGCCTTACACATGCAAGTCGAACGGCAGCACGGAGCTTGCTCTGGTGGCGAGTGGCGAACGGGTGAGTAATATATCGGAACGTACCCTAGAGTGGGGGATAACGTAGCGAAAGTTACGCTAATACCGCATACGATCTAAGGATGAAAGTGGGGGATCGCAAGACCTCATGCTCGTGGAGCGGCCGATATCTGATTAGCTAGTTGGTAGGGTAAAAGCCTACCAAGGCATCGATCAGTAGCTGGTCTGAGAGGACGACCAGCCACACTGGAACTGAGACACGGTCCAGACTCCTACGGGAGGCAGCAGTGGGGAATTTTGGACAATGGGCGAAAGCCTGATCCAGCAATGCCGCGTGAGTGAAGAAGGCCTTCGGGTTGTAAAGCTCTTTTGTCAGGGAAGAAACGGTGAGAGCTAATATCTCTTGCTAATGACGGTACCTGAAGAATAAGCACCGGCTAACTACGTGCCAGCAGCCGCGGTAATACGTAGGGTGCAAGCGTTAATCGGAATTACTGGGCGTAAAGCGTGCGCAGGCGGTTTTGTAAGTCTGATGTGAAATCCCCGGGCTCAACCTGGGAATTGCATTGGAGACTGCAAGGCTAGAATCTGGCAGAGGGGGGTAGAATTCCACGTGTAGCAGTGAAATGCGTAGATATGTGGAGGAACACCGATGGCGAAGGCAGCCCCCTGGGTCAAGATTGACGCTCATGCACGAAAGCGTGGGGAGCAAACAGGATTAGATACCCTGGTAGTCCACGCCCTAAACGATGTCTACTAGTTGTCGGGTCTTAATTGACTTGGTAACGCAGCTAACGCGTGAAGTAGACCGCCTGGGGAGTACGGTCGCAAGATTAAAACTCAAAGGAATTGACGGGGACCCGCACAAGCGGTGGATGATGTGGATTAATTCGATGCAACGCGAAAAACCTTACCTACCCTTGACATGGCTGGAATCCTCGAGAGATTGAGGAGTGCTCGAAAGAGAACCAGTACACAGGTGCTGCATGGCTGTCGTCAGCTCGTGTCGTGAGATGTTGGGTTAAGTCCCGCAACGAGCGCAACCCTTGTCATTAGTTGCTACGAAAGGGCACTCTAATGAGACTGCCGGTGACAAACCGGAGGAAGGTGGGGATGACGTCAAGTCCTCATGGCCCTTATGGGTAGGGCTTCACACGTCATACAATGGTACATACAGAGCGCCGCCAACCCGCGAGGGGGAGCTAATCGCAGAAAGTGTATCGTAGTCCGGATTGTAGTCTGCAACTCGACTGCATGAAGTTGGAATCGCTAGTAATCGCGGATCAGCATGTCGCGGTGAATACGTTCCCGGGTCTTGTACACACCGCCCGTCACACCATGGGAGCGGGTTTTACCAGAAGTAGGTAGCTTAACCGTAAGGAGGGCGCTTACCACGGTAGGATTCGTGACTGGGGTGAAGTCGTAACAAGGTAGCCGTATCGGAAGGTGCGGCTGGATCACCTCCTTTCTAGAGTTKGCACTTATCACCCAYYWGAMTCACGMATCAAATGTTCACACTTATCGGCTGTTAATATAAAGAACAGCATTTGGGGCTGTAGCTCAGCTGGTTAGAGCACCGTGTTGATAACGCGGGGGTCGTTGGTTCGAGTCCAACCAGCCCTACCAGTTTCTGTAGTAAATCTCAGGGGGATTAGCTCAGCTGGGAGAGCACCTGCTTTGCAAGCAGGGGGTCGTCGGTTCGATCCCGTCATCCTCCACCAAAAGTTCAAACGTAAGTTGATCACATCGGTGATTGAATTTAGGTTTGGTCTTTTCGAGACCAAGTGCTGTATGTTCTTTAACAATCTGGAAGAAGTAAAGATTATTTATTGATCGGTTTGCCGTAAAAAGCGAATCGATGGGTAATGATTGTATGTATCAACAAACAAGCAACAACGTTGTACTTTCTTATCCCTGTAGCGCTCTTTGATGCGTTCGGAATGAAGAGGCTAACGTTATAGGGACAAGCGAATAAGTGCACATGGTGGATGCCTTGGCGATTACAGGCGATGAAGGACGTAGTAGCTTGCGATAAGCTGCGGGGAGTGAGCAAACACACTTTGATCCGCAGATTTCCGAATGGGGCAACCCACCCTTTTAGGGTATTGCATACTGAATACATAGGTATGCAAGGCGAACGCGGCGAACTGAAACATCTAAGTAGCTGCAGGAAAAGAAATCAACCGAGATTCCCAAAGTAGCGGCGAGCGAAATGGGAAGAGCCTGTACGTGATAGTCGGACCGATAACAGAATCCTCTGGAAATAGGAGCCATAGTGGGTGATAGCCCCGTATGTGAAATCGGACCGGTGGTACTAAGCGTACGACAAGTAGGGCGGGACACGTGACATCCTGTCTGAATATGGGGGGACCATCCTCCAAGGCTAAATACTCGTAATCGACCGATAGTGAACCAGTACCGTGAGGGAAAGGCGAAAAGAACCCCGGAAGGGGAGTGAAATAGATCCTGAAACCGTGTGCATACAAACAGTAGGAGCGGACTTGTTCCGTGACTGCGTACCTTTTGTATAATGGGTCAGCGACTTACATTCAGTGGCAAGGTTAACCGAATAGGGAAGCCGTAGAGAAATCGAGTCCGAATAGGGCGATCAGTCGCTGGGTGTAGACCCGAAACCAAGTGATCTACTCATGGCCAGGATGAAGGTGCGGTAACACGCCCTGGAGGTCCGAACCCACTAATGTTGAAAAATTAGGGGATGAGCTGTGGGTAGGGGTGAAAGGCTAAACAAACTTGGAAATAGCTGGTTCTCTCCGAAAACTATTTAGGTAGTGCCTCAAGTATCACCATCGGGGGTAGAGCACTGTTATGGCTAGGGGGTCATTGCGACTTACCAAACCATTGCAAACTCCGAATACCGATGAGTGCGAGCTTGGGAGACAGACGTCGGGTGCTAACGTCCGGCGTCAAGAGGGAAACAACCCAGACCGCCAGCTAAGGTCCCAAAGATTGGCTAAGTGGAAAACGAAGTGGGAAGGCTAAAACAGTCAGGATGTTGGCTTAGAAGCAGCCATCATTTAAAGAAAGCGTAATAGCTCACTGATCGAGTCGTCCTGCGCGGAAGATGTAACGGGGCTAAGCCAGTCACCGAAGCTGCGGATATATCTTAGGATATATGGTAGGAGAGCGTTCTGTAAGCCTGCGAAGGTGTCTTGTAAAGGATGCTGGAGGTATCAGAAGTGCGAATGCTGACATGAGTAGCGATAATGGGGGTGAAAAGCCTCCACGCCGTAAGCCCAAGGTTTCCTGTTCAACGTTCATCGGAGCAGGGTGAGTCGGCCCCTAAGGCGAGGCAGAGATGCGTAGCTGATGGGAAGCAGGTTAATATTCCTGCACCGTCGTATGATGCGATGGGGGGACGGATCGCGGAAGGTTGTCTGACTGTTGGAATAGTCAGTTTCTGTCTCATAGAAGGCGCTTAGGCAAATCCGGGCGCAGGATTCAAGGGGATGGGACGAGTGAACTTGTTCACGAAGCAATCGGAAGTGGTTCCAAGAAAAGCCTCTAAGCTTCAGTCATACGAGACCGTACCGCAAACCGACACAGGTGGGCGAGATGAGTATTCTAAGGCGCTTGAGAGAACTCGGGAGAAGGAACTCGGCAAATTGGTACCGTAACTTCGGGAAAAGGTACGCCCCGGTAGCTTGATTGGTTTACTCCATGAGGGTGAAAGGGTTGCAATAAACTGGTGGCTGCGACTGTTTAATAAAAACACAGCACTCTGCAAACACGAAAGTGGACGTATAGGGTGTGACGCCTGCCCGGTGCTGGAAGATTAAATGATGGGGTGCAAGCTCTTGATTGAAGTCCCAGTAAACGGCGGCCGTAACTATAACGGTCCTAAGGTAGCGAAATTCCTTGTCGGGTAAGTTCCGACCTGCACGAATGGCGTAACGATGGCCACACTGTCTCCTCCCGAGACTCAGCGAAGTTGAAATGTTTGTGATGATGCAATCTACCCGCGGCTAGACGGAAAGACCCCATGAACCTTTACTGTAGCTTTGCATTGGACTTTGAACCAATCTGTGTAGGATAGGTGGGAGGCTTTGAAGCGGGGACGCTAGTTCTCGTGGAGCCAACCTTGAAATACCACCCTGGTTTGTTTGAGGTTCTAACCTTGGTCCGTTATCCGGATCGGGGACAGTGCATGGTAGGCAGTTTGACTGGGGCGGTCTCCTCCTAAAGTGTAACGGAGGAGTTCGAAGGTACGCTAGATACGGTCGGACATCGTGTTGATAGTGCAATGGCATAAGCGTGCTTAACTGCGAGACTGACAAGTCGAGCAGGTACGAAAGTAGGACATAGTGATCCGGTGGTTCTGTATGGAAGGGCCATCGCTCAACGGATAAAAGGTACTCTGGGGATAACAGGCTGATTCCTCCCAAGAGTTCATATCGACGGGGGAGTTTGGCACCTCGATGTCGGCTCATCACATCCTGGGGCTGTAGCCGGTCCCAAGGGTATGGCTGTTCGCCATTTAAAGTGGTACGTGAGCTGGGTTTAAAACGTCGTGAGACAGTTTGGTCCCTATCTGCCGTGGGCGTTGGAAATTTGAAGGGGGCTGCTCCTAGTACGAGAGGACCGGAGTGGACGAACCTCTGGTGTACCGGTTGTCACGCCAGTGGCATTGCCGGGTAGCTAAGTTCGGAAGAGATAACCGCTGAAAGCATCTAAGCGGGAAACTTGCCTTGAGATGAGATTTCCCAGAGCCTTGAGCTCTTTGAAGGGTCGTTCGAGACCAGGACGTTGATAGGCTGGGTGTGGAAGTGCAGTAATGCATTAAGCTAACCAGTACTAATTGCCCGTACGGCTTGTCCCTATAACCTTAGCAGGTACAGAGGATAAGACGGTACAACGTTGCGTGTGTGTTGATACTACCAGTCATTACCCCAATCTTTGCTTCTTCCAGATTCAGGCTTTGTCGCTCAACCGAGGACAAATGCCAGTACAAGTTATGCCTGATGACCATAGCAAGTTGGTCCCACCCCTTCCCATCCCGAACAGGACCGTGAAACAACTTTGCGCCGATGATAGTGCTGCAACCAGTGTGAAAGTAGGTTATCGTCAGGCTTGTTATTCGAAAAAAAACTTCCGATCAGCAGGTCGGGTTTTTTTTACGTCTGGTGGTTTGATAGGCGCCGCGGGTGGTTGTCGGCTTACGCGCTGCGCGCTAAGCCGACCTACGGTCAGACCCCCTCGCCCATTAGCTATGACTCTTGCGTTAGCGGCATTGAGGGTCTGACCCCGGTTGTTGTTATTTACGTCCAATGGTTTTTCTGCATGGCATCGATCGCGTGCTACCTTGAAGGGGATATCTTGTCTGCTGTGCATACACTGGAACAATTACGTGCTGGCCAACTGGCCGGCTTGCGCCGCCTGAAACTGTCCTGCGGCTTGACGACATTTCCCCGCGAAATCTTCGACTTGTCCGACAGCCTGGAAATCCTCGACCTGTCCGGCAACGCGCTGTCCACATTGCCCGACGATTTGCCGCGCCTGCACAAGCTGCGCATCATTTTTTGCTCGGATAACCTGTTCACCACCTTGCCGGCCGTGCTTGGTTCATGTCTAGCCCTGGAAATGATCGGTTTCAAGGCGAACCGGATACGCCACGTACCGGGCGCAGCCTTGCCGCCGAGGCTGCGCTGGCTGACCCTGACCGACAATGCCATCGAATCCATGCCGGATGAGCTGGGCAAGTGCAGTCAATTGCAGAAACTCATGCTGGCTGGGAACTGCCTGAGCCACTTGCCCGCTACCCTGGCGGCTTGCCATCGGCTCGAGCTGGTGCGCATTGCCGCCAACCGTTTCCCGGCGCTGCCCGACTGCCTGCTGTCTTTACCACGCCTGAGTTGGCTCGCGTATGCGGGCAATCCCTTTACGGAAGCGCGTGAGCTGGCCGCTCTGGCCGGTACGGGGGCTGCTGGCGTGGCATGGCAGCGCCTGGAACTGGCGCAGCAGCTGGGCGAGGGCGCATCGGGCGTGATTTACCGTGCCCGTCTCGATGGCGTCAATGACGTGGCCGTCAAAGTATTCAAGGGAGCGATGACCAGCGACGGCTTGCCGCGCAGCGAAATGGCCTCCTGCGTCAGCACGGGGGCGCATCCCAGCGTGATTCCCATCCTCGGCACCTTCGCCGGCCATCTGCAAGGGGCGATGGGGCTGGTCATGCCGCTGATCGATCCCGTTTTCCGCAACCTGGCCGGACCACCCAGCCTGGCGTCGTGCACGCGCGACGTGTATGCGGATGGCGATTGCCTTGAGCCGCAGCACGTGTTGGCCCTGGCCCGGGGCATCGCCTCGGCCTTGTGGCAACTGCATGCGCGCGGCATCACGCATGGCGACGTCTACGGCCATAATATCCTGCACGCGGACGCCGGCGCCTGCCTGCTGGGCGACTTTGGCGCGGCGTCCATGTTTGCGCCCGGTTCGCCGCAGGGGGAGGTGCTGCAAGGCATAGAGGCGCGCGCCTTTGGCGTGCTGCTGGGTGAGTTGGCCGTGCATTGCACGATGCCCTTGCCCGGCCTGCAGGCCATGCTGGATGCTTGTCTGCAGGACGAGGTATTGCGGCGGCCCAAGTTCGACGCGATCGAACGGGTATTGCGGCACATGCTACCCGCATAAAAAAATGGCGCAGCCTTCACAGGCTGCGCCATTTTTATATCAGGCTGACAAGATTCAGCTTGCTACCAGGATTTCTTTTTCCGGCAGGGCGATCTGGTTGTCGACGCTGAACTGGTAATCCTTGAAGACGTGTTCGGCCGTCAGGATCTGGTATTCGCCGTTGTCGAGCTTGTGCGTGGTGTCCTTCAGGCGATACGTGTAGTGGCCGCAGGTCCAGCAGTTGAAGTTGCGCATGTGCGTGCACAGGCAAGTCTTGTCCATCACGACGATGGTTTTTTGTTCCGGATGGGCTGCCACTTCGCGGTTGTACGAGTTGATGTACGCGCAGTTGCCCGTCGCATCGAGCAGGTAGCCATACGATTCGCAGCCTGGACGGATGCCGGCGCCGATGGCGGGCGTGTTCTTCAGCATGCGCATCGGGTAGCCCGTCGGCGAGACGCCATTGACGATGATGTCTTCTTCCGAGGCCTTGTAGTATTCCTGCTTGACCTTGTTTGGCAAGCCGCATTCCTTGGTGACGGTAAAGCGCGTCGCCACTTGCACGCCAGCCGCGCCCGCTTCCAGGAAGGAAACGGCGTCGCTGCCCGTGAAGATGCCGCCAGCGGCGATCAGCGGGATATCCAGCTGCTCGGCCTTCAGGTAGGCCAGCAGTTCCGCCGTGATCGTGTGCAGGTCGTAATTGGCCCAGTCCATGCCGAAACCCAGGTGGCCGCCGGCCAATGGTCCCTCGACGATGATGAAGTCGGGCAAGCGGTCCAGCTTGGCGTTCTTGCGCAGGAAAATCTGCAAGGCGCGTACGGACGAGACGATGATGCCCAGCTTGGCATCGCGGAAACGCGGATGGTCGGCCATCAGGGCAAACGAGCCGAAGTGCAAGCCGGCGGACAGGGTGATGCCGTCGATGCCGGCGTCGAGTGCCGCGTTCAGGCGCACGCGCAAGGTTTCGCGCGGACCGTTCATGGTCAGCTTTTCCATGCAATTGACGAAAATCAGGCCATCGCCTTTTTTCGCTTCCATGGTGCGGCCGATATGCAGGCGCTGCGCTTCCGCCAGGCGGCCCAGGTCGAACTGCACCACGGCCTTGTCGCTGTTATTGATGTTGAACTTGTACAGTTTCGTCTTGTCTTTGACGAAAGTGGTGTCGAAACGGCGATCCGACACGTCTTCCACCATGGCATCGGAGATATGCCCGATACCGTTCAGCCGGGCCGCTTCCAGGGCCAGCTCCGACGTGGAAATATCCACACCCATTCCGCCTATCATGATGGGCACATATTCTTTTTTGCCAAATCGCAGGCGGAAATCATCAACACGTTTCATTGCTATCCTTAGACTACCGTGGTTATCACTGAGCCAGATGTACGGTCAAGCCCGCTGCCGGTCAGGCGCGCGGGCGCATGTAGCTGTGCGCAGCTTCAATTCTACCCCAAGCGGGCAGGTGCTCCGAGGCAGCTTGCCGCCACGCCGGTGCAAGCGCAGGCCGGAGCGTGCGCATCATCGAAATTAATCGCGGAAATTATTAAATTCCAGCGGCATGTCGGGCACGTCCTTGCGCAGCATGGCCATGGCCGCTTGCAGGTCGTCGCGCTTGGCGCCCGTGACACGCACGGCTTCGCCCTGGATGCTCGCTTGCACTTTCATCTTGCTGTCCTTGATGACGCGCACGATTTTCTTGGCATCATCCGATTCGATGCCGTTCTTGATCTTGATGATCTGCTTGACCTTGTCGCCGCCGATCTTCTTGATGTCGCCTTCGTCGAGGAAGCGCACATCGACCTTGCGTTTGGTCAATTTGTTGGTCAGTACGTCGCGCACCTGGCTCAGCTGGAATTCCGAGTCCGCGAACGCGGTCAATTCGTTTTCCTTGTGTTCGACGCGGGCGTCGCTGCCCTTGAAGTCGAAGCGGGTCGTGATTTCCTTGTTGGATTGCTCGACGGCATTCTTGACTTCGATCATATCGGCTTCGGAGACTACATCAAATGACGGCATGGTCTGTTCCTTTTCTTGTTAAAGCGAGCGCACGCTCGGCGCGCTGGGCCTTGGCGGCTGATTCTGCGCCATGGGACGGCCCTGTTAAAGATGCGACATTTTAACGGACAACGGGCAGGTCGCCCTTGTCTTGCGCTGGTTTTTTGTCGGTTTCACTCTATAATCGAGCAAAATAATCGCTATCCCATGTCTGCAGAGCTCACCATCGAACACAATTACAACCTCCAGCGCCTGAATACCTTCGGCATCATGGCCAACGCGGCCGCCTACGTACGCATCACTTCGCAGGCCCAATTGCAGGCCGCGCTGCAAGATCCCGCCTTGTCCGCCACGCCGCGCCTGATACTGGGCGGCGGCAGCAACATTGTGCTGACTGGCGACTTTCCCGGCACCGTACTGCACATGGCCACGCGCGGCATGCGCCTGGCGCAGGCGGACTTCGAGACGATACTCGTCACGGCCGCGGCCGGCGAAAACTGGCACGATTTCGTGCAGTGGACCCTGGCGCAAGGCGTGGGCGGGCTGGAAAACCTGTCATTGATCCCCGGCACGGTAGGCGCGGCGCCTATCCAGAATATCGGCGCGTATGGTGTGGAAATCAAGGATTATCTGCATAGCGTGAGCGTCATGCACAGCGGCAGCGGCATCGTTTTCGACATGGACCGCGATGCTTGCCGCTTCGCCTACCGCGACAGCATCTTCAAGCAGGCGGACGGGCGCGAACTGATCGTGCTGGAAGTGACATTTGCCTTGCCGGCCGAATGGCAGCCGAACTTGCGCTATGCGGAACTGGCGCAAGCCGTGGCCGAGCGCAATCTTGCCGAGCCGACGCAGCAGCAGGTGGCCGACACGGTGATGGCGATCCGCCGGCGAAAATTGCCGGATCCTGCCGTGATCGGCAATGCGGGCAGTTTTTTCAAGAATCCAGTGGTGTCACGCGAACAGTGTGCGGCCTTGCTGGAACGTTTCCCTGCCTTGGTGCACCATGCGCAGCCCGATGGCACGGAAAAGCTGGCTGCCGGCTGGCTGATCGATCAATGTGGCTGGAAGGGGAAAAACCTGGGGCCCGCGGGAGTGTATCCCAAGCAGGCACTGGTTCTGGTGAACAATGGCGGCGCTCGTGGCGCGGACATTACCCGGCTGGCGGAAGCGATACAGGATGATGTAGAGGCGAAATATGGCGTGCGCCTGTCGCCCGAGCCTGTGTTTGTCTGATTAACCGAAGTGGCAGACGTAGTCGACGGTTTCGACGGTCTCGATGTCAAAATAGCTATTGCCCGGGATACTGAATTGCGTGCCCGCGCCATAGCTGTTCCACTCGCTTGCATCGGCCAGGCGTACCTTGCACAGGCCGCCGACGATTTCCATGATTTCCGGCGCGCCCGTGTTGAAGCGCAACGATGACGGGAAAATCACACCCACGCTTTTCTTCGTGCCATCGGCCAGGATGACGTTGTGCGAAACGCATTTGCCGTCAAAGTAGATATTCGACTTCTTGACGACGCTGACATTGTCCAGTTGTGTGCTCATGCTTCACTTTCCTTGCTGTTAAAAATCAGTCTTGGACGTCATTGGCGCTCAGCACGCTGTTGCGTCCGCCGCGCTTGGCCGCGTACAGGGCCTGGTCGGCGCGGTTGATCAGTTGCTCGATCGTCGAGTCCGGCGATGGCACGACGGTGGCCACGCCGATCGAGATGGTGACGATGCCCTTGCTTGCCGCCGGGTTTTCGATCTGCAAGCCTTCCAGATGGCGCCGGCATGCCTCGGCGATCAGCAGCGCGCCGGCCGCTTCCGTTTCCGGCAGGATCAGGGCGAATTCTTCGCCGCCATAGCGGGCGGCCAGGTCGGCCGGGCGTTTCAAATGTTCCGTCAGCACGGCGGCGACCTTTTTCAGGCCCAGATCGCCCGCCAGGTGGCCAAAGTGGTCGTTATAGCTTTTGAAATGGTCGATATCGCAGAACAGCAGGCTCAGCGGCGTCTTGTCGCGATGGCCCCGTTGCCATTCGAACTGCAGGGTTTCATCGAAGCGGCGCCGGTTGGCGATCCCCGTCAAGCCATCGAGGGCGGCCAGTTTCTGTAATTCAATATTCGCGTCGGCCAGATTCTTTTGGCTTTCGCGCAGGAAACGAAAAGCCTGGTCGCGCTGCAATCGGCTGATGTGTGCGTTGGAATGGTGGCGTATGCGCGCCAGCAATTCCAGGCGGTCCGGCAGTTTCACCACATAATCGTTGGCGCCGACGGCAAAGCTGTGGGCTTTCAGTTTCGGATCGTCCTTGGCCGACATGACGATGACGGGCACATGCGCGAGCGCCGCGTTGTCGCGGTACAGCTGGATCAGGGCGAAGCCGTCGATGCCCGGCATCACCAAGTCTTGCAGGATGACGCTCGGTTGCAAACGCAGTGCCGTGTCCAGCGCCTGCGTGGCGTCGGTCACGTAATGAAATTCGATATCCTGCTGGTCGCTGAGCATGCGCCGGACTGCTTCGGCGATGATCAACTGGTCGTCCACCAGCAGCACGCTGACCTTGAATTCGGTCAATGCGGGCTCATGCTGGGTGAAGCTGGAGGAGAATTCTGGCATTGCATTCTTTTCAGATGTTAGAGGAGGGCTCCCACCCATTGTTGAGCTTGGCGCCCAGGCGGCTGCGCAGGCTGGCGCCTATTCTATCCAATGGCAGGATTTGCTGCGCCGCATCGAGTTCGGCAGCCGCGCGCGGCATGCCATACACGGCGCTGCTGGCCTGGTCTTGCGCAATCGTCGTCTTGCCGGCGCGGCGCATGGCCAGCAAGCCATCGCCGCCGTCGCGCCCCATGCCTGTGAGCAATACACCGATGGCATCGCCGCGCCAATGCTGCGCCACGCAGTTGAAGAAGACATCGACGGACGGGCGGTAAACATAGTCGCGTGGTGCTGCATCGTAACCCAAACGATAATTTTGATCTAGCAGCAGGTGATCATTGGTCTTGGCGATCAGTACGGCGCCCGACACCAGTTCGTCGCCATCGGCGATCACGCGCACGGGCATGCTGAGCTGGTCATCGAGCCATTTGGCGAAGTGCGAGGCGAAGGTTTCATCGATGTGCTGCACCACGACGATGGCGCAGCCGGGCGGCGCCGTCCAGCCGGACAGCACCTTGGCCACGGCCGAGGGCCCGCCCGTCGAGGCGCCGATGGCCACCAGGGTGATGACCTGGCCGTCGCCCCGCTCGCCGCCATTGGCTGGCGCCTGGCGCGGCGGCGGTGCTTCGGCGCTGTGGCGTATCAGCTTGCCGATGGTCTTGATCTTGGCCAGCAGTTCGCTGTCGCCGCCCACTTCCCCCTGCAGCACGGGCGTGGCCGTGACGTCGAGCGCGCCCGCGCCCAGCGCGCGAAAGACCTGGTTGACATTGTCTTGCGGGCGGCCCGTGACGACGAGGATGGCGCACGGGCTTTGCTCCATGATCAGGCGCGTCGCTTCCACGCCATCCATCTCCGGCATGTTCAGATCCATCAGGATCAGGTCGGGACGATTGCCCTCGCACATGCGCACGGCTTCGAGCCCCGTGCGGGCGATCCACAGCACCTGGTGTTCCTGCGTACTGGCGACCACCCGGCGCAGGGCCTCGGCGGCCATGGCGACATCGTTGGCAATGGCAATTTTCATGAATGACAGCTCATAAGCGGGCATCTCCTATCAGGTCGGCCACCGCGTCGAGCAAGGTCTCGTCGTGGAAGCTGCCTTTGGTCAAATAATAGTCGGCGCCGGCGGACAGGCCGCGTGCGCGGTCTTCCGGACGGTCCTTGTACGACACGATCATCACCGGCAGCTTGTGCAGGTGCAGGTCCTTCTTGATCAGTGAGACGAGTTCGATGCCATCCATGCGCGGCATGTCCACGTCGGTGATCACCAGGTCATATTCTCCGCTGCGCACCACGTTCCAGCCGTCGATGCCGTCGATGGCCACGTCGACGTCGAAGCCGCGCGCCAGCAGCAGCTTGCGCTCCATCTCGCGCACCGTCAGCGAATCGTCGACGACGAGGATGCGCTTGGCCTTGCGGCGTTCGGCGTGGCCGGCCTGCGCCAGCTGGTGCAAGCCGCCCTCGTGCAGCAGCTTGTCGATCGACAGCAGCAAATCGGGCACGTCGAGGATCAGCACCGGCTCCCCGTCGTCGAGCAGGGCGGCGGCGGAAATGTCGCGCATCTTGCCGAAGATCGGGTCGATGGCTTGCACGGCCAGGCTTTGCTCGCCGCGGATGGCGTCGACCACCAGCGCATAGCTTTGCTTGCCGCGTCCGATCACCACTACGGGCAAGTCCTCGGCCTGGTTGGCCGCTTCGCCCAGTTCGAGCACCTGCGCCGCCGACACCAGGCCCAGATGCTCGCCCTTGAGTTCGAAGAACTGCTTGTTTTCCAAGGTATGGATGGCCGCTTGCGGCACGCGCACCACGCTTTCCACCTTGACGATGGGGATGGCGTAGGCTTCGCCGTGCACGTCGACCACCAGCGCGCGCACGATCGATTGCGTCAGCGGCAATGTGATCAGCGCGCGGAAACCGCGGCCCGGTTCCGATTCCAGGCGCACCGTGCCGTTTTGCTGGCGTATCGTCTCGTGCACGATGTCGAGGCCCACGCCGCGTCCGGACAATTGATTCGCCTTTTCCTTCAGGCTGAAGGCGGGCAGGAACAAAAACTCCAGCAGCTCGCCCGGCGACAGCGCGGCTGCCATGGCGGGACTGGCCATCTTGCGCTCGATGACGGACTGGCGGATTTTCTCCAGGTCGACGCCGCGCCCGTCGTCGCTGATCTCGATGCTCAGCATGCCGGCGCGGTGGCGCGCTTCCATGCGTATCGTGCCCAGCGCTTCCTTGCCCGCGTCGATGCGCTCGTACGGGCCTTCCATGCCATGGTCGATGGCATTTCTCAGCATGTGGTTCAGCGGGCTTTCGATCTTCGCCAGGATGTCGCGGTCGACCAGGGTATCTTCGCCGTCGATCTCCAGCTGCACTTCCTTGCCCAGGCTGCGCGCCAGGTCGCGCACCATGCGCGGGAACGCGTGGATGCCGTCGCGGAAAGGGCGCATGCGCAGGGCCAGCACCTCGTCGACCATGCCTTGCGAGACGGCCAGCAGGCGCCGTTCATAGGTCTCGATGTCGGCGATGTGCTCGAGCATGAATTGCTTCAGGGGCTGCGTCTTTTGCAGCGCCAGCAGGGACTTTTCCATCAGGCCCGGGTCGGCCGAACGGGCAATGGCTTCATGCAGGTGCTCGATGGCGGAAAACAGGCTGCTCTGGTTGCGCTTGAAGCGCTGCAGGGCGCCGACGAACGGGTGCATCTGGTGCGCATTGATGCGCGATTCGCTGGCCAGCGACAGCAGTTTGTCGAAGTTTTGCGCCGGCGCCTTGGCAGGTGCGCCTGCACCGGTCGCCGTACGCGGCGCCGGGACGGCCGCTTCCGCTTCCTCTCCCGCCAGGCCGCTGGCCACGGGCGCTTGCGGTTCTGCCGCTTCCGGCGGCAAGGGCGCTGGTGCGGGCGCAGGCGCCGGGGGCAGGGCCGGCAATTCGGGCAGGTCGGCGATGCCGGCGATGGCGTTCAGGGTCTGGTCGATCTGCGCCGCATTGGCGGCCAGCCAGGCTTCGGCGCCCGCGTCGTCCAGGCGCGACAGCTGCACGATCAGGTCGACGCCCGACAGCAGCACGTCGACCCGCTCCGGCGTGAGTTTCAAGCGCCCATGCTGGGCGGCGACAAAGCTGTCTTCCATGCCGTGCGCCAGCTGCACCACCACTTGCAGGCCGACGATGGCGGCCGCGCCCTTGATCGAGTGGGCCGCGCGCATCATCGCTTCGACGGCGGCCGCGTCGCCCGCATGGCGCTCCATGGCCAGCAAGCCGTCGGTGAGAATCTGGGTCTGGCTGTCCGCCTCCATGCGGAACAGGTCCAGCATGGAAAAGGCACTGAGGTCGCCGTGCTGGTCCTGGCTCATCGTAATAGTCTCGCAAGTTGAAAGCCGATCAGCGCCGTGTCGAGGCAGCCGATGCGCATGTCGCCTTCGGTGATCACGCCCGAGAGGAAGCGCGACAGGCCCTTGTTGATGGTGGCCGCCGGCGCCTGCACGGCGCATGACGCGTAGCGCACGATGCCGTGCAGGTCGGCCACGGGCAGCGCGTAGGCCTGCTCTTCCCAGCGCATCAGCAGCAGGCGCGCAAACGTGTGGCGGCCTCTGGCTGGCGGCGCGCCCTGTTCGTCGATGCCCAGCAAACTGGCCAGCGACATGCATGGATACAGCTTGCCGCCGATATTGACGATGCCCGCCAGGCCGCCCCCGCCGCGATGCGGCAGCGCGTGCGGCTTGGCCTGCGGAGCCACGGAGTCGAATACGCGCGTGGGCAGCGCCAGCCATTCGCGGCCGATGCGAAACACCAGCGCCGAACTGTCGCGTACTTCGCCGCCCGCATCGATCTGGCGGAAGTGGCTGGCCCAGTCGCGCCGGTAGTGTTCGTCCACGGGCCGCTGCAGGTTGCGCTGGGCGGCGCCCGCATATACGTCGCAGTTGCGGCAATGCACGTTGGCCGGCAGCTTGGGGCAGCTCTGGTCGCCGACCACGCCGATATGGTTCCAGCAGTCGTCGATGGTGGCGGGGGACTCGGTGGCGATGAGATTTGTCATGCTTGCCCCTTAGTTGGACGCCTGGCGGCGCTCGTAGATGCGTGCCGCGCGCGCCTTCAGGGTGGCGGCGGCCGTGTGGTTGCCATTGCGTTCGGCCAGCAGGGACAGGTGGCACAGCGCTTCGTAATGGTCGGGCTGCAGGTAGATGCAGCGGCGCCAGTAGTCGTCGGCCAGGTCCATCTTGCCGGCCAGTTCATTGATGATGCCCAGCATGAAATACGCTTCCGCCGCCTCGGGCACTTTCGCCAGGTGGGCGTGGCATTTTTCGCCGGCCTCGCGCAACTGGCCGCGGTCGGCCAGCAGGCGCGCCTCGGCCAGCAAATCGGCTTGCGCGGCCTGCGCAGCCGGCGACGGCGATGGCACGGACACGGGGCGCGTGCGCGGCGTCGCCGATGCGATGGAAGACGTGGCTGCCACGGCAGCGCGCCTTGGCGCGGGCGGCACGCTGCGCAAGGTGCGTAAGGCCGGCAGCGGCGCCACCTGCACGGGACTGGCCGGCGCCGCCGTTTCCTTCTTCAGGGCGAAAGCCTGGCGGAACTGCAGCGTCGTAAAACCATTCTGGCAGAACGACGGCACTTCCGCATAGCCGGCCAGCAGCATGCCGTCGTCGGCCAGCAGGGCCGACAGATTCTGGATGGCCGCGCGCGTGGTCGGCTTGTCAAAGTAGATCAGCAGGTTGCGGCAAAAAATGACGTCGTAGTGGCGGCTGTAGGTGGCCGTATCGAACTGCAGCAGGTTGCCCTGCCTGAAGGTCACCTGTTCGCGCAAGGAGTCGATGATGCGGTAGGCGTCGTCGGCCACGTGCGTGAAATAGCGCTCGCGGAAGGCCACGTCCTGCGCGCGGAAGGCATTGCGGCCGTAGATTCCCGCCTGCGCCCGCTCGATGCAGCCGGGGCTCAGGTCGTAGGCGTCGATGCTGAACGCCTGTTTCGGCACGCCGCCGTCGCGCAGCGCCATGGCCATCGAATACGGTTCCTCGCCGCCCGCGCACGGGATCGACAGGATGCGCGTGGCGCGTCCGCGCGCCCAGCGTTCCTGTACCAGTTCGACGGTGGCGTAGAACGCCTGCGGGTCGCGGAACAGCCACGATTCGGGCACCACCACCAGTTCGATCAATTGCGTCATTTCGGCCGGTGTGAGCGCCTGCAGGTAGGCTTCGCTATCGGCATAGCCCGTTTGCTCCATGCGCTGGCCGACGGCCCGCTCGGCCACGGATTTGGAGACGGACAGGCCGGTCGCGCGGCGCAGCAGGGTTTGCGCCGTCATGCCGCGCCCGCATCTTGGAACAGCAGCGCGCGCACGTCCGGCGGCAGCAGGTGTTCCAGTTCCACCAGCTGCACGATGCCGTCGGCGTCGCTGGCCACCTGGCCCAGGAAGGGCACTGTCGCCACGCCGCTGTCTTCAAGCTGGAGCGTGTCGATGTCGGCGATGCCGCGCACCTGCGAGGCCAGCAAGCCCAGCGCGTGCATGGTTTCGCCGCCAGGCGCGCGGTAGTCGACGACGACGATGCGCGTGTCGAACTGCGCGGCGGCAGCCTGCAGCCCTGCCAGGCGCGACAGGTCGATCACGGGCACGGGCGTGCCATGCAAGTCCATCAGGCCGGCCACGTAGTCTGGCGTGAGCGGCAACTGTTTCAGCTCCAGCAGCGGCAGGACGCGCACGATGCGGGCCAGGGGCAGGCCGTAGCGGTCGCGTCCGATGTGAAAGAGCAGCACTTTCATGGGATCAGATGGTGACGGCGAAAGTGGACACGCTCGACTGCAGGTCGCCCGCCGCATATTGCAGCTGGTGCACGGCCTCGCTGGTGGCCTTCAAGGACTCCACCGTTTGCTGCGTGGCGTCGTTGAGCTGCATCATGGTGTCGGAAATCTGCGAGGCGCCGATGGCCTGCGATTGCATGCCTTGCAGCACGGCGTCGAATTGCGGCGTGAGTTTTTGCACCTGGTCCATCACGGACGACAACTGCTCGGCCACTTGCCGTACTTCGCCCACGCTGCGGCGAATCTCTTCCGAGAATTTGTCCATGCCCATCACGCTGGCCGAGACGGCCGATTGCATTTCCTTGAGCATTTGCTCGATATCCCAGGTAGACACGGACGTCTGGTCGGCCAGGCGGCGAATTTCCGTCGCCACCACGGAGAAGCCGCGGCCCGCTTCGCCCGCTTTTTCCGCCTCGATGGCGGCGTTCAGCGACAGGATGTTGGTCTGGTCGGCCACCTTGGTGATGGTGATCAGCACGCTATTGATATTGCTGGCTTTTTCCGACAGGGCCGCCAGCTTGGCGTTGATGGAATCGGTGGCCGAGACCATGTGCTGCATGGTCGAATCCATGCGCTTGAGGTTGTTCTGCGCCTCGGCCGTCGCATTCGTCGTGTAGTCGGCCACGGCGGTGGCGTCTTCCATGGTTTTGAGTAACTGGCTCGTGTTGGCCGAGATTTCCTTGGTGGTGCTGAGAATTTCCACGCTCGTTTGCGCCTGCTCGATGCCGGTCGCTTCCTGCTGGCGCGCCGAGGCGGCGATTTCCGTGGCGGACGTCGTCACCTGGATGCCGGCCTTTTGCACATTGTTGAGCAGGCTGCGCAGGTTTTCAAACATCTTCGCCAGGCCATTGCCCAGCTGGCCGATGGCGTCGCTGCCCGTGATGCCGACCTTGCCCGTCAGGTCGCCCGAGGCGGCTTTCGAGACCACTTCCAGCAGCGAATCGACCTTGGCCCGCAAGGTATTGGTGGCGGCCTGTTCATTGGCCTGGTTGTCCTGAATCGTTTGCGCCATGCGGTTGAATTCTTCCGATACCTTGCCCAGCTCGTCGCGCGAGAGGATGGTGGCGCGCGCGCGCTGGTCGCCGCTGGCGATGCGCCCGACGGCGTCCGTCAGGCTGTTCAGCGGGCCGAGGATGGCGCGGCCCAGCAGGTAGGAAATGCCCAGCGCCAGCGCCACGCACAGCAGGCCGCCCAGCGCCAGGGTCAGCATCATGGTTTCCTGCAATTTTGTCGTGGTGGCCGTGCGTTCGGCCAGCAAGCGTGATTCTTCGGCCGCGACTTCGTCGAGCAGCTTGTTCGCCTGTCTGACGGCAGGGTAGCCGCCGGCCGGCATGGTGCGGGCCACCGCTTCCGTGGCGCCCGGCGCATTTCCCAGCGCGCGGCGCTTTTCGATCAGCGGGGTGATCCACTCCTTGACCCAGGTGGTGGTCAGCGCGTCGATCTTGCGGAAGCGTTCCGACTGCACCTTGTTGTCGGCGGTCATGGCGATGGCTTTTTGCGTGTGCTGGCTCAGCACGTCCATTTCATTTGATTCCGGCGACAGCGACGTTTCACTGCCGGTCAGGATGAAACCGCGTGCCTCCACCTGGATTTGCAGGATGGAATTGTGAATCCTGTCGATCTCGCCCAGCACTTCCATCGTGTGGCGGTCCCACGCATTGGCTTCCGACAGGCGCGAAAAGCTGTTGTAGGACACGCCCAGCAGGATCAGGATGATGGCCACGATGGAGCCGAAGCCCAGGTACAGTTTATTCTTGATACTCAGGTCTTTGAACATGGGAGGGCTCCGGAAGCGGGATTTTTTCGACAAGAGCCCTATAGCATTTTGCCACGCGCACAGCAAAATGGGGGTGATCCGGGCGCGCGCCGGGCGGTAAATCGTGGTCGAGTGCGTTTCAAATGTAAAAAAGCCGCCCGTGGGCGGCTTTGCTTGGCGCGGGAGGCAGTGCCTCCCGGCAACTAATTACTTCTGGCCACGTTTTTCACGGGCGATGGCGGCGATGCGCATGCGCAAGGCGTTCAGCTTGATGAAGCCGCCGGCGTCGGCCTGGTTGTAGGCGCCGCCGTCTTCGTCGAAGGTGGCGATGTTCATGTCGAACAGCGAATCCGTCTTCGAATCGCGCGACACGACGATGACATTGCCTTTGTACAGCTTGATGCGTACCCAGCCGTTCACGGTTTCCTGCGTGTGGTCGATCAGGGTTTGCAGGGCGACGCGCTCGGGCGCCCACCAGTAGCCGTTGTAGATCATCGACGCGTAGCGCGGCATCAGGTCATCTTTCAGGTGGGCCACTTCGCGGTCCAGGGTGATCGATTCGATGGCGCGGTGGGCTTTGAGCATGATGGTGCCGCCCGGGGTTTCATAGCAGCCGCGCGATTTCATGCCGACGTAGCGGTTTTCCACCAGGTCCAGGCGTCCCACGCCATGCTTGCCGCCAACCTTGTTCAGTTCGGCCAGCACGGTGGCGGGCGACATGCGCACGCCGTTGATGGCGACGATATCGCCTTTTTCGTATTCGATGTCCAGGTATTCCGCTTCGTCCGGGGCTTTTTCCGGGCTGACGGTCCAGCGCCACATGGTCTCTTCCGCTTCGGCACTCGGGTTTTCCAGGTGGCGACCTTCAAAGCTGATGTGCAGCAAGTTGGCATCCATCGAGTACGGCGCGCCGCCGTTCTTGTGCTTCATGTCGATTTCGATGCCGGCGTCTTCCGCGTACTTCAGCAGTTTTTCGCGCGACAGCAGATCCCACTCGCGCCATGGGGCGATGATTTTCACGCCAGGTTTGAGCGCGTAGGCGCCCAGTTCGAAACGCACCTGGTCGTTGCCCTTGCCGGTTGCGCCGTGCGAGATGGCGTCGGCGCCCGTGGCGTTGGCGATTTCGATCAGGCGCTTGGCGATCAGCGGACGGGCGATCGAGGTGCCCAGCAGGTATTCGCCTTCATACACGGTGTTGGCGCGGAACATCGGGAAGACGAAATCGCGCACGAATTCTTCGCGCACGTCTTCGATATGGATGTTTTCCGGCTTGATGCCGAACTTGATCGCCTTGGCGCGCGCCGGTTCCAGTTCTTCGCCCTGGCCCAGGTCGGCCGTGAAGGTGACGATTTCGCACTGGTAGTTATCTTGCAGCCATTTCAGGATGACGGAGGTGTCGAGTCCGCCGGAATAGGCCAGGACTACTTTTTTAATGTCGCTCATATTGCTTCCAGTTGTCGTTGTCGATGTATGTGTTGCGATGCTGCCAGGTTTTATGCAGTGCCGGGCGAATTATTGGATTTTACCGAGTAACAGGTATTCGATCAGCGCTTTTTGCACGTGCAAGCGGTTTTCCGCCTCGTCCCACACGACCGATTGCGGGCCGTCGATCACTTCGGCCGCCACTTCCTCGCCGCGGTGGGCGGGCAGGCAGTGCATGAACAGGGCGTCGGGCGCGGCGCGGGACATCTTCGCGCCATCGACGATCCAGCCGTCGAAGGCGGCAATACGTGCCGCGTTTTCCGCTTCGTAGCCCATGCTGGTCCACACGTCCGTGTTGACCAGGTGCGCGCCTTCGCACGCGTCCGACGGGTTGGCGAAGAAGGTGTAGCGCTCGGTCTTGACTTGCGCCAGGTCGATGTCGTAGCCCTTGGGCGTCGAGACGTTGACGTGGAAGCCGAACACTTCGGCCGCCTGCAGCCACGAGTACAGCATGTTGTTGGCGTCGCCGATCCAGGCGACGACCTTGCCGGCGATCGAGCCGCGGTGTTCGATGTAGGTGAAGATGTCGGCAAAGACCTGGCACGGGTGGTGTTCATTGGTCAGGCCATTGATCACCGGCACGCGCGAATTGGCGGCGAAACGCTCGATGATCTCCTGGCCGAAGGTACGCACCATGATGATGTCGCACATGCGCGACATGACCTGGCCCGCGTCTTCCACCGGCTCGCCGCGGCCCAATTGGGAATCGCGCGTGTTCAGGTAGATGGCGGCGCCGCCCAGCTGGTGCATGCCGGCTTCGAACGACAATCGCGTGCGGGTGGAGTTCTTTTCAAAGACCATCACCAGGGTGCGGTCGATCAGTGGATGGTAGATTTCGTAATTCTTGAACTTGCGCTTGATCAGATGGGCGCGTTCGATCACATATTCATACTCTTCCAACGTGAAATCGGAGAACTGGAGGTAGTGCTTGATCGGTTTTTTTGTCGACATAATGACCACTTGAAGATGCGCAGGCCGCCGGCGGCGTGCCTTTCCCGCCGGGTTGCATCAGCGTACAACATCTCGTCTGATGACTGCCTCGCCCGGCGCGCTGCTGTGTTGATCGGTGCCAGCGCGACGCTTGTCGCGCGGGTCGATGCGGTTTGCCATGTTGAAAATAATGCAATGGCAAGTACTTCAGCCGTTCAATTATAAGGGTTTTGCTTTTAGATTGGAAAGACCGTCCGGGCGCGTACTTGTATAGGCAAGCCTGCACCCGGGCAAAGGGCGGTGGATTAATAGATGCTGGCGGGCGCGGCCCCGTCCAGCTGCGGCGCCACCAGCGGCAAGTCCAGCGTGAAACGCGTGCCGGCGGGGCTGCTGGCCACCTGGATGGTGCCGCCCAGCAGGGCCGTGACGATGTTGTAGCTGATCGACAAACCGAGGCCGCTGCCGCCCTGGCCCAGCTTGGTGGTAAAGAAGGGGTCGAAGATGCGCGACAAATGCTGTTCGGCGATGCCGCCGCCATTGTCGGAGAAGACGATCCGCACGCGCGCGCCGTCCAGCGTGGCGGACAGGCGCATGCAGCCCTTGCCGGCGGCGCCATCGTTGGGCGCGGGAGCGAACGCGTGCAACAGGGCGTTGTTGATCAGATTGGTGATCACCTGGCCGAACGGACCCGGATAGCTGTCCATGGCGATGCCGAACGCGATGTCCGTCTCGATGCGGTGGCCCGAGCTGCGGATGCGGTTCATGACGGTGGCGATGATTTCATTGCTCACCTGTTGCAGGTCGAACTGGCGCCGCTGTTCGGTGGTGCGGTCGACGGCCACCTGCTTGAAGCTGTTGACCAGGTCGGCCGCGCTGTGCAGGCCGCGCATCACCAGTGCCGACGCCTTGCTTGCATCGTCGATGTAGGCGGCCAGGTCCGAGCGGCGCAGGCCGGGGCCGTTCATCAGGCGTTCCACGTCTTCCGTCTTTTGCAGCATGGTGCTGGCGATCAGCAGGCTGTTGCCGATCGGGGTATTGAGTTCATGCGCCACGCCGGCCATCAGCGAGCCGAGGGCAGCCAGCTTTTCCTGCGATGCCAATTGCGCCTGGGCGTCCTGCAGCTGCCGGTAGGCACTGGCATTGTCGAGCGCGATGGCGCCATACGCGCACAGGGTGCGGAAGATCAGGCGTTCGCGTTCTCCATAGGCATGGGCATGGCAAGCCTGCACCGTCATCACCCCCAGCACGCGCTCGCCCACCGTCAAGGGCACGTACAGCACGCTCTGGTTATGCAGGGTGCCGGGCACGGTGTAGGCGTGGCGCTTCGGCGGTACCTGGTCGATATACACTTCGCGCCGGCCCAGCAGGCAGCGTACGGAATAGGCGCGTGGGTTGCTCAGTGGAATGGCGTTGTCGGACAGGGGCCGGCCCGCTTCCATGCCGTGCGCGCGGTGCAGCGCCGTGCCCGCCGCATCGAGCATGTAGACGGCGAAGGTGTTGACCGGCAGCAAGGCATGCACGTGGCGGTCCAGCACCTGGAACACGGCGCTGGCGTCGAGGTGGGTGGTGATTTCCTGGCCGATGGCCGACAGCCGTTCCAGGGTGTCGCTGGTTTGCTGCAGCACTTCGGCACGCCGTGCTTCGGAGGCGGCCAGTTCGCGGTGGTGATAGCCTTCCGAGCGCGCATGTTCCGTCTGGTGGTAGACCTGCATGGCGGTGGCGCGGTTGCTTGCCTGCTGGGTGTGGCTTTTTTCGCGCGCCACGCCTGCCGCCAGGGCGATATCGTAGGCGCGCGCATAGTCGCCCGCATGCGCATATTCGCGCGCCAGCGCATCGAGCAGTTCGCCGGGCGGCACATAGCCGTCGATGGAGTCGGCCACCTGCAGCGCCTGGTGCAGGAAATGCAGGGCGGGATTGCGTTCCTGCATGCCTGCGGGCGGCGGCAGGTCGTGGCGCGCATGCAGCATGGACAGCACGCGCAGCGCCGCCACCTGGTGCATGGCGTCGCCCTGCGCGGTGGCCAGCTGGCAAGCCCGTTCGGCCGCCTGCAGCGCTTCGTCCGGGCGGTCCAGGTAAGACAGCGCGTGGGCGCTGCCGCGCTGCGCCATGCTGCGGAAGTCGGCCTGGCCCAGCGCTTCGGCGCGCTGCGCCAGCCGGCTGAAGGCGTCGAGCGCCGTGTCGTAGTCGCCCTTGTCCAGGCTCAGTTCGCCCAGGTGGAACAGGGCGTTGGCATAGGTGCGCGCGCCCGCCACGGGGGCCAGGATCAGCAGCGCTTCGCGCAGCAAGTCTTCGGCCGTGGCCAGGCGCCCCAGCTTGCGCATGGTCTCGGCCGTATGCGTCTGGCAGGCGCCGATGCTGCGTGGCCAGCCGGTGGGGCGCGCCAGGTCCAGCGCGCACTGCATCCATTCGAGGGCCGATTCGTTGTCGTTGAGGCTGGAGAAACAGTCGCCGATATTGATGGCGGCCGTGATCGCGCCGCGCAGTTGGCCGCTTTCCAGGGCCGCCTCATAGCTTTGCATGTAGTGGCCGGCGGCCGCGCCCAGGTCGCGCGAGGTGTGCGCCAGCAAGCCGCGGAAATCGTGCACCCAGGCGGCCAGTGGCGCGGGCAGCTTGCCGCTGGTGCCGTCGGCCTGGAAGTCGGCGCCCCAGCGGGCCTGGGCGGCTGGGGCGTCGCGCAAGACGGCCCAGCGCGCCGTGGCCGCGTCGGCCAGGCTGGCGCGCATCGCATCGCCGGCGCTGCGCGCTTGCTCCGCCGCGGCCAGCAGTTCGGCATCGCAGCGGGCATGGTCGCCGCGGTCGACGGCGATCGAGGACAGCAGCCAGTGGGCATCGGCGCAGCCGGCGCCGTCGCCGTGTGCGCCACAGGTGGCGTGCGCCGCCATGGCCAGGCTTTCGGCCGTATCGAGGGCGCCTTGCAGCCAGGCCACTTCTGCCTCGACCAGTTGCAGGCGCGCTTGCGCCTGATCCCATGCGGCTGGGCCGCAGTGGGCCTGGGGCAGCAGCCGATCCGCTTCGCCGCATGGTGCAAGCGCTCTGTCGCAGTTACGCTGGCGTAAATGCCATGCCAGCAGCATCAGCAAGGGCAGGCGCCCAAGGCCGCGCAATGGCCGCAGTGTGTCTTCCCACTGTGCAATGTCATGTTCGAGCGCGAACATTTCCATTCAAGCATTCTCCCCGCAAACAGTGGCGCCAGCCTGCGTCCGCACAGGCCATGTGTCATGGCATTGTAAGCTGCATTCAGGGGAATTGTTCAGTACGCCTGTCAGAATTATGTGGCCGGCATGACGCCGCAGGCGGGGCGCTTTGCCCCATGCCGCATGCGTTCTGCCGTGCGCCTAGCGTGAAACCAGACGAACGCTGTTGACGCTGACGCCGCTGATGCTGCGCGTGTCGTCAGGCAGGCGCAAGCCCGACAGCAGCTGGGCGTTGTCGATGGTCACCTGTTCGCCCGCATTGCTGAAGGCGAATGTTGCACCTTTCTGGGTGGCAAACTTGCCAGCCCCGATGGGAAGGATTCTCACACTGGGTTTTGGCTGCATTTCGCGGTCGTCGATCAGGCGGCCGTAGAAGTGACTGTCTTGCTGGCGCACTTCCAGCCGTTGCCCGTTCGACAGGCGGTATTGCCGTTCGATCTCGGACGCTTCCTGCGCCGTCACATGGTAGTACGCGTTGCTGCTGACTCTGACACTGCCAGTGGTTTGTGGAGTCGCAACGGTTTGCGCGTGGGCGGTGCCGGCGACAAGCGCGAACAGGGCGGCGGCAAGGGGGAGGAAACGTTTGGTATGCATGACATTCACCTTCGATCAGGATGGCTGGATGGATGGGAGTTAGATCGTGTGGTCGCTGGCAGGTTTCCGGCAGGGACTGGTGACAAGGTAGCAAACGACCTTTGCCATCGCCAGCGGCAGGCGATGGAAGGCAGGTTTTACGCGATGAAGTGCATAAAACGGCAGATGAACGGTTTTGGGATTAAAGTCGGAAGGCGTGCTCGGCGGCGAAATTAAATTTCGCCTGCCGGGTGTTTTGCGGCGCTATATTTGAATGAGGGAAATATTTCTTAATACAAGGTCTGCGCCGATTCGTGCAGCAGCTGACCGTACAGGGTGTGGCGCATCTTGGCGATCTTGCCTTCAGACAGGGCTTGCAGGATGGCGCATTGCGGTTCGATCAGGTGGCGGCAGTTATAGAATTTGCAGCCGCCAAGATACGGCTGGAATTCGCGGAAGGCCCGCTCCAGCATGCCCTCGGACAGGTGGTACAGGCCGAATTCCTGGAAGCCGGGCGAATCGATGATGGAACTGTTCGCGCCCAGTTCGTCGAGCTTGTACAGGCGCGTAAAGGTCGTCGTGTGCTTGCCCGTGTCGAGCGCGGCCGAGATTTCGCGCACGGCGATGTCGGCGTCCGGCACCAGCAGGTTGATCAGCGACGACTTGCCCATGCCCGACTGGCCGATCAGGATCGACGACTGGCCCGCCAGCAGGGGCGCCAGGGTGGCCACGGCATGCTCGGGTTCGGCGCGCGCCGACACTTCATCGACGGGATAGCCCATCGAGGAATACGGCAGCAGGCGTTCGCGGGCGCGTTCCAGCGACGCGGTCACGTCCGTTTTGTTGAGGATGATGCGCGCTTCGATGCCGGCCGCGTCGGCCGCCACCAGCGAGCGCGAGATCAGGTCGTCGGCAAAGCCCGGCTCCGTCGCCACGACGATGAACAGCTGCGTCAAATTGGCGGCCAGCAATTTCGATTTGTACTGGTCCGAGCGGTACAGCAGGGTCTTGCGTTCCTCGATGCGGTCGATGACGGCCTGGTCGTTCGAGGTGCGCGTCAGGTGCACGATGTCGCCCACGGCCACATTGGTTTTCTTGCCGCGCGTCACGCATTGCAGTTTGGCGCCGTCCACGTCGGCCAGGTAGTGGCGGCCGTGGGCGGCGATGATGACGCCCGTCAACTTGCCTTCGCTCATGCGGTCACCTGGCTGCTCTGGTAGATGAGGTCTGCCTTGGCGGCGCAGATGAAGTCGTTTTCGGACAGGCCGCCGGCGCCCTGGTTGACCGAGTGCGTGTCGTAGCGCACGGCGCAGGTTTTGTAAGTAATGATGAGCTCCGGATGGTGGTCTTGCGTATGGGTCATATAGGCCAGGGCGTTCACGAACGCCAGGGTCTGGTAGTAATTCTTGAAGCCGAAGTCGCGGCACAGCTTGCCATTTTGCACCGTCCACTGGAGCAGCAGGGCATGCAGGGTGGCGATGTCCGTGTCGCCCAGCGCCTGCTGGCGCGGCGAGCAACTCAGTTGGGCCAGGTCTTGCGAAGTCGATGGCGTAGTCATGTCGTAGCCCCTTTCAGGTGGCGGATGCGCACGCTGGCCGGCGGGTGCTAGTCGTAAAAGGCCGAGTGCAGCGGGTCGGGCGTCAGGGTCGACGCATTGTCTTCATACATTTTGACGAGGGCCGAGACGAGGTCGTCCGCCTGCGTGTGCGTGGCGGCAAAGGCATCCGCTTCGAATTCGTGCTTGCGCGAGCTGAGCGACGTCAACGGTCCCAGCAGGAAAGTGAAGACGGGCAAGGCCAGCATGAACAGCAGCAGGGCCAGCGCGTCCGTCGGCTGGCCCGTCAGCGCCAGGGCGACAGGGTCGACACCGAGGCCCGCGTAAAACCATGGCTGCGTCTTCAGGAAGCCCAGCAGCGCGAGGAAACCCAGCGAGATGACGAACATCATGGCGATGCGCTTGACGATGTGCTTGAGCTTGAAGTGGCCCAGTTCATGCGCCAGCACGGCTTCGATTTCCTGCGGCGCCAGGCGCGACAGCAGGGTGTCGAAGAAGACGATGCGCTTGTTGGCGCCAAAGCCCGAGAAATACGCATTGCCGTGGGCGCTGCGCTTCGAGCCATCCATGACGAACAGGCCTTTCGAGGCGAAACCGACGCGCTGCATCAAGCCTTCGATGCGGCTTTTCAGCGCTTCGTCGGCCAGCGGCGTGAATTTGTTGAACAGTGGTTGAATAAAGTTGGGGAAGATGACCATCATCAGCAAGGAGAACGCGCTCCAGACTATCCAGGCATAGAACCACCACAGGTCGCCACTTTTTGCCATCAGAACAAGTATGACCCAGAGTAACGGCAGGCCGACGGCCGTGCCCATGCCTATGTTCTTGAGCAAGTCCGTGAAAAACAGCTTGCTTGCCATCATGTTGAAGCCGAAACGCTGCTCCAACACGAACTGCTGGTAGTACTCGAAGGGCAGGTCGATCAGGCCGGAAATGGCGGCAAAGGCGGCGATCAGGCCGATCTGGTACAGCATGGGCGAGCCCGGCCCCATCCATTCATTCAGGTGCAGCGCCAGCCATTGTAGGCCGCCCAGCAAGGTAAAACCGATCAGCACGGCGTAGTTGACCAGCAGGGTCAGCAGGCCGAACTTGGTCTTCGCCACCGTGTAGTCGGCCGCCTTCTGGTGCGCGGCCAGCGGGATTTTTTCCGCGAATTCGGGCGGCACCGCGGCGCGGTGGGCCAGCACGTGGCGAATCTGCCGCGAAGCGAGCCAGAAGCGCACGGCCAGGGTCAAAACGAGGACGGATACAAACAAAATCGAAAACGCGAGTGAATACATTCTGTGCCTGTGAGAAAATGGCTGATTATTTAGTTTGATTAGGCCAAGAGAGAATTATGTCACAAGCGACCGACTTAACTGCAGCCACCTCTGCATCCGCCCCCGCACCCGCCGTGCCGGCACGTCCAAACGAGATGAACCTGGTCTGGGTCGACATGGAAATGACGGGCCTGGAGCCCGATACCGACCGCATCATCGAAGTGGCGGTGGTGGTCACGGACATGCATTTGAACCTGCTGGCCGAAGGCCCCGTGTTCGTGATTCATCAATCCGATGAAACCCTGAACAAGATGGATGCCTGGAACAAGGGCACACACGGCCGCTCGGGCTTGATCGACAAGGTGAAAGCGTCGACCGTGACGGAAGCCCAGGCGGAAGCGGAGCTGATCGCGTTCCTGAAGAAATACGTACCGGCAGGCAAGTCGCCCATGTGCGGCAACACCATCGGCCAGGACCGCCGCTTCATGGTGCGCGGCATGCCGAAGCTGGAAGCGTTCTTCCACTATCGCAATGTTGACGTATCGACACTAAAAGAGCTGTGCAAGCGCTGGAAGCCTGAAATCGCCACCGGTTTCAAGAAGCACCAGAAGCATACGGCGCTGGCCGATATCCTGGAATCGATCGAGGAATTGAAGTACTACCGCGAGCACTTCATCAAGTTGTAATGATGTTGTCGGCTTACGCGCTGCGCGCTAAGCCGACCTACGGGCTCTGATCTGTTGCTCCGGCTGGTTTGGTGGTGTTGTCGGGTTACGGGCCATCCACCGCCGCTGGCGTAGGTCGGCGTAGGTCGGCTTAGCGCCCTGGCGCGTAAGCCGACGCATCCACCGGCTCGACATCGAGGGCGGACCAAGCGCCATCCTCATCCTGCCACTCCAGCACAAACGGTCCCGTTTGCCGCAAGTCCGTGATCCAGCGCACCTCGCCTGGCTGGCGGAAATAGGCCACGCACTGGCCGAACCCCTGCCCCAGCCGGCACAGCACCAATCCCTCGCCCGCCACGGCGCACCATTGCTCATGGTCATCGATCAAGGCTACGGCCGGGTCGCCATAGAACTCGCCCACGCTGGTTTGCCTGCCATCGGCCGCCATCACCGTGGCATGTTCATATTCATGCTGCACACTATATTCGGCGCTGCGCGCCAGTTCCCTGCTCGTCATGCTGTCTCCACTGTGGTCCAGACGGTTTCCTGGTCGGCGCGCGCCTCGGCGATCAGCCATTCGCAGAATGCATGCACGAGGGGCCGTGTTTCCGCCTGGGGCGAGCGCAGCAGATAATAGCAGTGGGGGCCGCGCACGGCGTGTTCGAATACGCGCACCAGGCGGCCAGAGCGCAAATCGTCGCCGATCAGGGGACTGGCGGCAATGGCCACGCCCTGGCCGCTGGCGGCTGCGTCCAGGCACAGATAGGTGTGCGAAAAGCGCGCGCCGCTGTTGCCGCTATTGCCGCTGTAATGCACGCCGCAGCTGTGCAGCCAGCGCGTCCAGTCGATTTCGCCGGGCAGATGCACTTCCGGCTCGTCGTGCAGCAGCGGGTAGCGCAGCAGGTCGGCGGGGTGGCGCAGGCTGGCCGCGTTGGCGCGGAAACCGGGGCTGCAGACGGCGGAAAACCATTCTTCCATCAATAAATCCACTTTCAGGCCCGGATAGCGGCCCGGTCCCAGGCGGATGGCCACATCGACGCCATCGCGCGCCAGGTCGACCGGGTGCATCGAGGCCAGCACGCGCAGTTCGATCTGCGGGTAGCGGTCGCGCAGCCGGCCCAGGCGCGGCATCAGCCAGCGCGAGACGAGCGAGCTGGTGGCCGTCACCGTCACCACCTTGTCGTCGCCCTGGCGCCGCGCCTGTTCGGACACGTCGGCCAGCTGGTTGAGGATCGGTCCCAGCGAGGCCGCATAGCGCTGGCCCGCGCTGGTGAGCACCACGCCGCGCGGCAGGCGCTGGAACAGCACGATGCCCAGCCACGCTTCCAGCTGTTTCACGTGGTGGCCGATGGCGCCGGCCGACACGTGCAATTCTTCGCCCGCGCGCTGGAAGCCTTCATGGCGGGCGGCCGCTTCGAAGGCGTGCAGGGCGGCGAGTGGGGGCAGGGGACGTGACATGGCATTCTCAGGAGAATTGAGCCTCAGTAATATTTGGCCTATCCGTGAAGAATATTGGTTTGTTTCATTTTGCGCAAGCGAATATGATGCCGTCACTGCGTAAAGTGACCCGCAATAGGATTCACGCATGAATCATCTCCCGGCCTTGCTGGGCATTTATATTTACAACGTTACAACGCCTGGAAAACCGTCGCGATACGCAGCAGGTTTGCCCAGGTGTACTCAAAGAGGTTAGTCATGTCTGATCGCCGCGCTGTTGCGCTGGTGTTGCTGTCGGCCGCCGGTTTCGGCAGTTCCGCAGTGTTTGCCAAGGCGGCATATGCGTCCGGGGTCAACCCGTCGACCATGCTGGCCTTGCGTTTCGTTATCGCCGCCATGCTGTTGCTGCCGCTCGTGTGGCTCGGTGGCTGGCGCTTGCCGCGCGGCCGCCTGCTGGCCGCCTACATGCTGATGGGCCTGATGTACACGGCCCAGTCGCAAGGCTATTTCAATGCCCTCATGTATGCCAGCAGCGGCCTGTGCGGCATGCTGCTGTACGTGTATCCCGTGCTGGTCACCATTCTGGCGCTGGCGCTGGGCTGGGAAAAGCTGGACCGCCGCATGCTGGTGCTGATGGCGCTGGCCATTGCCGGCATGGCCATCACCCTGGGCGGCAAGCTGCAGGGACAGCCCATCGGCATCGCCCTGGCATTGATGGCGGCCGGCGTGTACGCCGTGTACATCCTGTTTGGCAACAGCCTGTCGAAAAGCCGCGAGAATATTCACCCATTGGCCGCCTGCGTCGTGATTTTGGGCACGGCCGGCCTGTCGAACAGCGCGATCGCCCTGTGGCAGGGCGTGTCCTTGCCAGGCACGGCGACGGGCTGGCTGGCCGTCAGCGCCATCGCCCTGTTCTCGACGGCCATCGCCATTGCCGCCTTCTTTGCCGGCGTGGCGCAGATCGGCGCGGCCAAGGCATCCATCATTTCCACGTTCGAGCCCGTGATCACGATGGCCTTCGGCGTGACCTTGCTGAAGGAGTCCGTCAGCGGCACGCAATTGCTGGGCGGCGCCATGGTGCTGGCCGCCGTGGTCTTGCTGGCGCAGCGGCCCACTGCCAAGCCGGTCTCCATGCCGGCCGTGCAAGCGAGCGCCTGACCTTTTTTCCCGAACTGATCGGTTGTATCGATCGGTCTCCTTTGCGCCGCGACGGGTTTCCTGTCGCGGCGCTTTTTTTTGCGCGTATTTTCTTCATATAAATAACACTTGATTGCGAATGATTCTCATTTATAATTGACTTCAAGATTCCCCCACCACCAGCCAGCCCATGCCAGCCAGTGTTCGCCTTGAAAGGAGACACCGTGTCGAGCATGCCCCCTATTTGCAATACCGAGCTGGTCACCAGCGAATTTACCCGCCTGCGCCGCGAGAAAAAAGCCCGCCACCGCGACATCGCCGAGGAACTGGGCATTTCCGAAGGCGAGCTGATCGCCGCGCATGCCGGCCTGTCGCTGGCCAATGGCGCCTTGCTGGGCGCCGAGCGCCTGCAGGCCGACTCGCCCGCCATCATCGCCGCGCTGGAACCGCTGGGCGAAGTCATGGCACTGACGCGCAACGCTTCGTGCGTGCATGAAAAGACGGGTGTCTATCGAAAAGCCAGCCACAACAATCACGTGGGCCTGGTGCTCGGTGGCGACATCGACCTGCGCGTGTTCTACCGCCAGTGGGCGCACGGCTTTGCCGTACGCGAGATGGGAGAAAAGGAAGTGCAGCGCAGCCTGCAGTTTTTCGATGCGGCCGGCCAGGCCGTGCACAAGATTTTCCTCAAGCCGCAAAGCGATATTGCCGCCTATGACGCGCTGGTCGCGCATTTTGCCGACGCGGACCAGGCGCCCGGCATTGCCGTGACGGCGCTGGCGCCGCCGCCGGCCGAATTGCCCGACGCGCAGATCGACGTGGCCGGCTTTCGCGCCGCCTGGGCCGACTTGCGCGACACGCATGAATTTTTCACCGTACTGAAAAAATATTCGGTCTCGCGCCTGCAGGGCTTGCGCCTGGCCGAGCCGCGCTTCGTGCAGCAGCTCGACAAATCCTGCGTGCTCGACCTGCTCAAGGACGCCGCGCTTGAAAAAGTATCGATCATGGCTTTCGTCGGCAATGCCGGCATGATCCAGATCCATTCGGGCCCCGTGCACAAGATCGCCGTGATGGGGCCGTGGATCAATGTCCTCGACACGCGCTTCAACCTGCATTTGCGCGAAGACCATATCGCCAGCGCCTGGGTGGTGAAAAAGCCCACGGTCGATGGCCTGGTGACGTCGGTGGAACTGTTTGACGCCAAGGGCGACACCATCGTCATGTTCTTCGGCGAACGCAAGCCGGGCGTGCACGAATTGTGCGAATGGCGCCATATCGTCGACCGGGTGGCGCAGGAGGGCGAACTATGCGCCGCATGATCGCCGCCAGCGTGGCGCGCCGCATCGCGCTGAAAAAGATGGGGGCGGGTGCGCTGGCCCTGGCCGCGCCGATGCAGGTGCTGGCCGCCGTGTCCGACGCGGGTAAGCCTGTGGTGAAAACGCGGCGCATCGTCAGCGTGGGCGGCGCCCTGACGGAAATCGTCTATGCGCTCGAAGCGCAGGGTGAACTGGTGGGCGTCGATACGACGTCGCTATATCCAGCTGTGGCGCAACAGCTGCCGCAGGTCGGCTATGCGCGCACCTTGTCGGCCGAGGGCGTGCTGTCGCTGGCACCCACGCAGCTGATCGCCACCGAGGAAGCGGGGCCGCAAGCCGTGCTGCGCCAGGTGCGCGACGCGGGCGTGCCGGTGGCGGTGCTGAACGCGAATAACAAATTCGAAGGCTTGCTCGAACGGGTGAAACAAGTGGGGCAGATCACGGGCCGTGCCGATCCGGCCGCGCGCCTGGCGCAAGCCTTGCAGCAGCAGTGGGACGGCGCCCTGGGCAAGGTGCGCCAGCGCGGCCACTCACCGGTACAATCAGCTGTGCGCGTGCTGTTTATCCTCGCCCATGCGCCGAACCAGGTGATGGTGGGCGGGCGCGAGACGGGCGCCGACGCCATGCTCGCGTATGCGGGCGCCGTCAACGTGATGGGCGGGCAGGGTGGATTCGCCGGCTACAAGCCGCTCACGCCGGAAGCCGTGATCGCCGCGCGGCCCGACATCGTGCTCGTCACGGACCAGGGCTTGAAAGCGTCGGGCGGCGTGGACGGCATCTTGAAACTGCCAGGCCTGGCGCAGACGCCGGCCGGGCGCAAGCACCGCATCGTGTCGCTGGAAGCCATGCTGCTCTTGGGCTTTGGCCCGCGCATGCCGCAGGCGCTGGCCGAACTCGACGCCGCATTTGTCAAAGCCATGGCCGCATGAACGTGGCCTGCGCGATGTACGCCGCGCATTGTCGCTGGCCACGCTGGGGTGCTGGCGGCATGCTGGCTGTGGCGTTGTTTGCCGGTCTGCTCATCGCCGTGCAGGCGGGCGCCGTGCCCGTGACGCTGGCCGACTGGCTGGCGCCATTTCAAGCGGGCGGCGAGGCGCTGTCCGGCGGCGCGTATGTGCTGTGGCATATCCGTTTGCCGCGTGCCCTGTTCGCCGCCCTGATTGGCGCCGCGCTGGCGCTTGCCGGCGGCTTGACGCAAGGGCTGTTCCGCAATCCGCTGGCCGACCCGGGGCTGCTGGGAGTGAGCAGCGGCGCCGCCTGCGCGGGCGCGGCCACCATCGTCTTTGCCGCCAGCCTGCACGTGGCGCCCGAGCTGCGCGTGTGGCTGCTGCCGGGGGCCGCGTTTGCGGGCGCCATGCTCATCTACGTGCTGCTCGACCGCGTTGCCCGCTGGGCCACGCCCGGCTCCATCGTCGGCCTGCTGCTGACGGGCGTGGCGCTGAACGCCATCACGGTGGCCGTCATGGGCCTGTGCATCTACCTGGCCAGTGACGACCAGTTGCGCACCCTGACTTTCTGGACATTGGGTTCGCTGTCGGCCGGCAGCTGGCGCCAGGTGGCGGCCTTGCTGCTGGTGCTGGCGGGCGCGCTGTGGGCCACGCGCTACCTGATGCGTGCATTGAACGCGCTGGCGCTGGGCGAGGCGCAGGCCCTGCACGTGGGCGTCGACGTGAGCCGGCTGCGCACGCAGGTGATCGTGCTGGTGGCCGTGCTGACGGGGTTTGCCGTCGCCTGGTGTGGCGGCATCGGTTTTATCGGCCTGATCGCGCCGCACCTGGTACGCACCTGGCTGGGCGCCGACCAGCGCCGCGTGCTACCGCTGTCCATGCTGGCCGGCGGCTTGCTGCTGCTGTTGGCCGACACCCTGGCGCGCACGGTCGCCATTCCCGCGGAAGTCCCCGTCGGCATTTTCACGGCCTTGCTGGGCGGGCCATTTTTCCTGATGCTGTTGCGGCGCTTCCGCCACGGCACCGCCTAGAGGTGAACATGACGCCCCTGCTGGAACTCTCCTTCGCCACAACACAACTGGGCCAGCAGTATTTCGGCCCCTTCACTGTGCGGGTGGCGCCCGGCGAGCGCATCGCCATCCTCGGTCCCAGCGGCGCGGGCAAGTCGACCCTGCTCAAACTGATGGCATGCGAACTGCAGCCGCAGGCGGGCCAGGTGATGCTTGCCGGCCGTCCCCTGGCGCGGTGGCCGCTGGCCGACCTGGCGCGGTGCCGCGCCGTGCTGCCGCAAGGCTCGAACGTGGCCTTCGGCTTGCAGTGCGAACTGGTGATCGGCCTGGGACGGGTGGCGCGCCTGGTCGATCCGCAACTGGAGCGCATCGTGCAGGACGCTGCCGCGCTGGCGCACGCCGGGCATCTGCTGGGCCGCCGCCTCGATACCCTGTCCGGCGGCGAGCAGGCCAGGGTACAGCTGGCGCGCATCTTCGCGCAGATGTGGGACGTACGAGATGGCTTGATACTCGTCGATGAACCGCTGGCGGCGCTCGATCCCGGCCTGCAGTTCGATCTGCTCGACAGCCTGCAGCAGTTTTGCGCCGCGCGCGGCCACGCCGTCATCGCCATCCTGCACGATATCAACCACGCCTTGCTGGGTTTCGAGCGCCTGCTGCTCGTGCGCTCGGGCCAGCTGGTCGCAGACATCGCCAGCGATGCCGGCGCCGTGCCCGCCCTGGCCGCGCTGTACGGCATCGCCCTGACGACGGCGACCAGCAGCGACGGTCACGTGTGCGTCATCCCTGCCAGAAGCGCGGTGCGCAGGGCCGCCTGATCGACCCATTTACCAGACGTCCGCCGCGCGCGGCCGCGCCATCTGGCCGCTGCCCAGCAGCCACACCATCAGGGCGTCGGCCTGTTCGCGCGTGGCCGCCACCTCTTGCACGATGCCGAACGCTTTCATGGCGCCGGCCGCCATCGCCTGCAGGCGCGCGCGCCGTTCCGCATCCGCCTCGATGGACACCAGGCCGCGGCAAATGGCGGCCAGCGCCACCTTGTTGTGCTTGAGCCACAGGCCGCGCCGCTTGCGGTCGACCTGCGCTTCGTCGCTGCGTTCTTCTTCGAACAGCATGACGAACGGTTCGCCATGGCGCAGCAGCGCATCCATGTCGTTTTCCCACAGCGGGGCATAGCCGGCGACGGCCGTTTCAGGGCGAAAGCGCACGATGGGAAAGTCGCTGACGTCGTGGATGGAAAAATGTGCGGGGTTCGGTTTCATTGGGTACTTTCTTGCGGGGTGCTTGAAAAGGCTTGCCAGCCGCCGCCCAGCGCCTTGTAGACCTGGACCAGCGACAGCGACGCGGTGGCGCGGCTGTCGACCAGCGCCGCTTCGTTGTTCAATAGGGTGTTTTGCACGTGCAGCACGTTGATCAGGTCCGTGCCGCCCTGGCGGTACTGCAGTTCCGCGCTGTCCAGCGCGCGCCGTCCCTGTTTGACGGCTTCATCGAGGCTGGCCTGGCGGCGGGCGTTGGCCTGGTAGCCGGACAAGGCGTCTTCCACCTCGTGCCAGGCGGCCAGTACCGTCTGCCGGTAGGCGATGGCCGCTTCCTGCTGCTGCGCTTCGCGCAATTGCAGCTTGCCGCGCAGGCGGCCGCCATCGAACAGGGGCACGCTGAAGCCGGGACCGAAGGCAAAGCGCTTGGCATCCCAGCCGATATCGGACAGCTGCATCGCTTGCAGGCCGACGCTGCCCGAGAGCGTGATGCGCGGATAAAAATCGCCTTGCGCCACGCCGATGGCGGCCGTGGCCGCGTGCAGCTGCGCTTCGGCGCGGCGGATGTCGGGACGCCGTTCGGCCAGGCTGCTGGGCAAGCCCAGCTGCACTTGCATGGCCACGGCGGGAATGTCCTTGACCGCCGCCAGCTCCGCCTGCAAAGCTTGCGGTGGCAACGCCAGCAAGAGGGCGAGGGCATTGCCCAGGCGCGCTTCGCGCTGCTGCAGCGGCGGCAAACGCGCTTCGATGGTGGCCACGTGGGCCGCCGCCTCGGCCTCGTCGAGCTGCGTCGCCGCGCCTTCGCGCAGGCGGATGCGGGTCAGCTCCAGTGTATGGCGGGCGATGTCGAGCAGCTGCTGCGTAATGGCCAGGGTTTGCTGCGCGCCGCGCAGCTCGATGTAGTCGCGCGCCGTTTCGGCCAGCACGGCCAGCAGCACGCCGCGCTGTGTCTCCATCGCCACGTCGACGCGCGCGTTTGCCGCTTCCACTTCGCGCCGCACGCGGCCCCACAGGTCCAGCTCCCAGGCCGCATCGAGGTTGCCTTGCCACAGGCTGTAGGCGGATTGGCCGTTGTTGCGTGACGGGTCGCTCAAGCCTTGTTCGCTGTTGCGCGCGCGGCTGTAGCCGCCATTCGCGCCCAGGGACGGGCCTTGCGCGGCGCCGATGACGCCGCGCGCGGCGCGGCTCTGTTCGAGCCGGCTGGTGGCCGCCAGTACGTCGAGGTTGGCGCCGGCGGCGCGCCGCAGCAGGGACGACAAGGTCGCGTCGCCAAAGCTGTCCCACCAGTGCTGCTCGATGGCGCCATCCTGTGCCGCCGCGAATCGGGCATCTTCCGCCTGACGCCATTGCTGACCCAGGTCATGGGGCGGACGCTGGAAGTCGGTGCCGACGCTGCCGCAGCCGGCCAGGCCCAGGGCCGTGATCAAGATCAGTGCTTTCATCGCGCGCTCACCTGTTGCAGCTGTTGACGGCGCGCGGCCGTATCGATGCGCACTTCGGCCGACATGCCCACGCGCAGGCGAGTGCCCCGGTCCCGGTCGCCATCCTGCTCCGGGTCGAGCGCGATCCGCACGGGGATGCGCTGCACCACCTTGGTGAAGTTGCCGGTGGCGTTTTCCGGCGCGATGGCGGCAAACGTCACGCCCGTGGCCGGCGCGATGCTGTGCACGGTGCCGTGCAGGAGCACGCCCGGATAGGCGTCGACGGCGATGCTGGCGCGCTGGCCCTGGCGCACGTGCGTGAGCTGGGTTTCCTGCAGGTTGGCGACGACGAAGCTGCGGTTCAGGGGCACCACGGCCATCAGGCTGGCGCCGGGAGCGACCAGGGCGCCGACGCGCACGGCGCGGCGTCCCACGATGCCGTCGATGGGGGCGCGCAGCTGCGTATGCGACAGATCCAGTTCAGCCCGTTGCAGGCTGGCGCTGGCGCGCAGCAGGGCCGCTTCGGCCGCGCCTTGCTGCGCTTGCAAAATGTCCGTCTGCTTGCGGGTGGCGACGAGGGCGGCGCGGTTTTGCGCCAGGCGCGCGCGGCTCACGTCGAAGCGCGATTGCGCCTGCTGGGCGTTTTGCACGCTGCCGGCGCCCTGGCCGGCCAGGTGCGTTGACCGGGCCAGTTCCTGCTGCGCCAGTTTGTCTTCCGCCTGGTTGGCCTCGACCAGGGTGCCGGCTTGTTCGATCACAGATTGCTGGCGCTGCAAGGTGGCGCGGGCATAGTCCAGCTGCGCCTCGGCGCCCGCTACTTCGGCGCGTGCCGAGGCGGCGGCGGCCTGATAATCGCGGTCGTCGATGCGGGCCAGCAGCTGACCCGCCTTGACAGCCTGGTTGTCTTCCACCAGCACTTCCCGCACGATGCCGCCCACCTTGGGAGAAAGCACGGTGTAGTCGGCGCTGACGAAGGCGTCGTCGGTGCCTTGTTCTTCGCTGCGGGATAACAGCAGTTGCCAGGCGCAAAAGGCGAGGGCGCAGGCCAGCAGGGCCAGGCCGAGGAGGAAAGCGCGCGAGCGCAGTATGGGTTTTTGCATGGGGATGCTCTTTCGTAAAAATGAAAATTCAAGCGGCGCGCGGCGGATAGACGCGCGTCGGCAGGATGGGGATGATCACAATCATGGCCAGCGCGATGGCGGCCACGCAGAGGTACAGGTCGGACGAGGTCAGGGTGACGACTTGCGCATGCATGCGCTGTGCCAGCCCTGGCACATCGACGGCGCCCGGCAGATTGCCCAGGCGTTCGCTGAGCACCGTTGAATGAAAATGGTTGCGGCGCGTGATCAGCGCATCGAGCACGCCGGTGGCGACGACGGCCGACATGCCCTTGATGGTGTTGAACCAGGCCGAGGCGAATGGGCCATCCTGCGGCGCCAGACCCGTGGTAGCGAGCAGCAGCAAGGGAATCACGGCCATCGGTTGCGCAAAGATCTGCACGGATTGCAGCAGGTAGAAATGCGTGCGTATCCAGTCGGGAGACATGCGCGCGCCCAGCACGCAAGAGACGGCCAGCATGCCCAGGCCGATGGCCAGCACCCAGCGGCAGTCGACGGCGCGCAGATTGCACAGGGCGGCCACCAGCGGCAGGGCGACCAGCTGCGGCAGCGCCACCATCAGCATCACGGGCGCCGTTTGCAGCGGGCGGTAGGCGTGCACCTGCGCCAGGTAGGACGAGGGGATCAGGATCACGGCCAGCAGCACGAACAGCACGCCGCCCAGGGTCAGCAGGGCGTGGCTGAGATTGCGCCGCGACAGCAGCTGCAGCTTGAAAAACGGCAGTGGATGCGACCACTCGTTGATGAAGAACAGCACCAGCAGCACGGCGCCGCCGCCCAGCAGCACGCAGATCAGGGGCGATGCGAACCAGTTCAGGCGCTCGCCCTGCAGCATGCCGACCACCAGCATGCTGATGGCGGGCAGGCCAAGCAGCAGGCCGCGCCAGTCGAACTGGCGGAAACGTTCGAGGCGCAGCGGGTCTTGCGGCAAGCCCCAGGACACCATCAGCAGGGCGACGATGCTGCCCGGGACGACTTGCCAGAACGCCCATTGCCAGCCCAGGTACTCGGTCCAGAAGGCGGCCAGCGGCGTGCCCAGGCTGGGACCGAAAGTGGCGCTCAGCGCATAGCCGCCCAGGCCATACAGCTTGATGTTGGGCGGCAGGAAGCGCAGCGCCACCGTCATCAGCATGGGCGGCAGGGCGCCGCCGGCCGCGCCCTGCACCACGCGCAGGAACATCAGCACGGACAGGTTCGGCGCAAACGGGCATAGCAGGCCCGCGGCCATGCAGACGATGATGGCGGCGGCCGTCAGGCGGCGCAGCGAAAAGGTGACGGAACACCACGGCGCGAACGCCATGGCCGACACCGAGGCGGCCGCATACAGGGCCACGAGCCAGCTGGCGTCGTCGCGCGCGATGCCCATGGCGCCGCGGATGTCGGCCAGCGCGATCTTGGTGATGTTTTCATTCAGGCCGGCCACCAGCACGGCCAGCAGCACGCCGGTCAGGCCCGTGGCCAGGCGCAGGCCGAAGGCGGGAGGTGCGGGCGGCGGCGCGGCCGCAGGGGCGGCGCCGGGAAGGGGTACAGCGGACACAGGGAACTCCGTGGATGAGGATTAGTCCACGCAGTATAGGTAGCCGTTAATCTTGTGAAAATTGATAATTAAGGAAGTGTGAATTGCGTCTGGCGCAATGATGGGTGGGGTCGGACCCTGTGGGTCTGACCCCGGTCTTTGTCGTTGGGTTTGGCGTGTGAGTTCAGATCAACCCCAATCAAATGCTGGGGTCAGACCCGCAAGGGTCTGACCCCGTGCACAGCTCCTTGATCATCCGGCGTAGCCAGCGGTGCGCGTGGTCGTGGTCGAGGCGCGGGTGCCAGGCCTGGAAGACTTCCACGCTGTCGACGGGGATGGGCAGTTCGAACGTGCGCAGCTTCAGGCCCAGGCGCTCGACGATGGCCAGCAGCGGTGTGGGCATCAAGGGCAGCAGCAGGCGCGAATCGGCCACGGCGAAGATGGCGGACTGGAAGTTGGGGCTGATCAGCGAAACCCGGCGCGTGTAGCCCCGCTCGGCCAGTGCCGTGTCGAACGGGCCGCGCGCCAGGCCGCGCCGCGAGACGCTGATATGTTCGTATTCGGTAAAACTGTCGAGGTTGATGGGGCCGTCGAAGATCGGGTGGTCGCTGCGGGCGATGCCGACAAAGCCGCTGCTAAACAGCTGCTGCAGCTTGATGTCGGGCGCAAAGGCGCGCCGCGCGCTGATGTACAGGTCGATGCGGCCCGCGTGCAGGGCGTCGTTTTCCGTGGCCCCATCGCCTTCGGGCACGAAGCGCAGCACCGTGTGCGGCGCGTGCACGGCCAGGAGGTCGCGCAGCTTGCCGCCGTAGGCGCCGACAAACACGTCGTTGGCGCACAGGCTGAACGTGCGTTCCAGGGTGCGCAAGTCCACTTCGCGGCCCGACGTGAAGATGGCGTGCGCCTGCTCCACCACGCCGCGCACCTGCTCGCGCAATTCCAGCGCGCGCGGGGTGGGCGCCAGGCCGCGCCCGGAGCGCACGAAGACGGGGTCGCCGATGGCGTCGCGGATGCGCGCCAGGGTGCGGCTCATGGCCGGCGCGCTCAAGTTCATGCGCCGCGCGGCGGCCACGGCGCTGCCTTCCTCGAGCAGGATGTCGAGGGCGACGAGCAGGTTCAGGTCGGGAAGTTTCATGCGCCGATTATAGCCCGGGGGCCAGCGTCGGCGCTGCGCCGGCAGGACGCCGGCGCAACAGGGATGCTACTGCGCGATTACTCGGCTGCCGGCTCGGCGCCGCAGCATTTCTTGAACTTCTTGCCGCTGCCGCAAGGGCAGTCGTCGTTGCGGCCCACTTTCGGCTCTTCGCGTTTCATGGTTTGCACCGGTGCCTTGCGGCGCGGGACCCAGAAACGGTGGATGGCCGGCAGGTTCGCTTCCAGTTCCTGCGCCAGCTTGTGCGCCTTGACCGGGTCTTCCACCAGTTTCAGCTCTTCTTCCTTGATTTCGTCGGCGCCCAGCAGGTAGATCGGCTGCATCAGCTCGGCCACTTCGGAATCCCAGATTTCATTCCACGAGCCTGGACGCAGTTCCATGCCGTCCCAGAAGCCCCAGCACCAGGCTTCGGCGTCGATCAGGGTCTGGCCTTCGTAGTCGTGTTCGACGAACAGGGCTTCGAACTCCTTCGGCGCCACTTCGAACGTCACCAGCACTTCGTTCATGAAGCGCATGATCAGGTTGACGATGCGTTCTTCTTCCTTGCTGTTCTTGAATTTCGGCGCGTCGTTGACATCTTCGCCCCACACGCGCGGCAACCACTCGGCCGGCATGATCGGTTCCGGACCGATGGCCACGGCCGTCAGATAGCCGTGCAGCATATCCATGGTCATCGCGTCTTCGGAGCACCGGTCCGACAACAGGAATTGGTCTAATTCGTCAAATTCTTTTTCTGATAATGGCTGTTCGAGTTGCATGGCTTGCTCTTTGATTGAATGTAAGGCGCCAGTATACGCCTTGCTGCGGCTTGCCGCCGAAGTGTTTGCACCTGCGGCCCGCGCGCGCCTTACAATGTCGCTTATGCACAATGAAAACCAGCCGCACGAGGACGACCGGCCCGTCCATCCCTTTTCCGCCCTGAGCCCCGATTGCGTGCTCGATGCCCTCGACAGCGTGGGACTGCGCGGCGATGGCCGTCTGCTGGCCTTGAACAGCTATGAAAACCGCGTCTACCAGGTCGGCATCGAAGACAGCGCGCCGCTGGTGGCCAAGTTTTACCGTCCCGCGCGCTGGAGCGATACGGCCATCCTGGAAGAACACGCGTTCGTGTCGGAGCTGGTCGAGCGCGAAATCCAGGTGGTGCCGGCGCTGGACATCAATGGCAGCACCCTGCACCAGTACCAGGGCTTCCGTTTTGCCGTCTTCCCCCGCCACGGCGGCCGCGCGCCCGAGCTGGACGACCCGGCCACTCTGGAATGGATAGGGCGCTTCATCGGCCGCATCCACGCCGTCGGCGCGCTGTCGACCTACAAGGAACGGCCGGCGCTCGACCACCAGACGTTTGGCGTCGAACCGCGCGAGTTTCTATTGGAAGGTAATTTCCTGCCGCCCGAACTGCTGGCCGCCTATTCCAGCGTGGCGCAGCAGGCGCTCGACGGCGTCAAGCGCTGCTATGACCGCGCGGGCGACGTGGCCATGCTGCGCACGCACGGCGACTGCCATGGCGGCAACGTGCTGTGGACAGACGCCGGCCCCCATTTCGTCGATTTCGACGACAGCCGCATGGGACCGGCCATCCAGGACCTGTGGATGATGCTGTCGGGCGAGCGCGGCGACATGGTGCGCCAGATGAGCGACATCCTGGCCGGCTACGAGGATTTTTGCGATTTCGACCCGCGCCAGCTGTACCTGGTCGAAGCGCTGCGCACCCTGCGCCTGATCCATTATTCGGCCTGGCTGGCGCGCCGCTGGGACGACCCCGCCTTCCCCGTCGCCTTCCCGTGGTTTAACACGCAGCGGTATTGGCAGGACCGGATATTGGAACTCAGGGAGCAGGTGGCGTTGATGGACGAAGCGCCATTGTGGCCTGTTTGACCTAAACGCCCGAAAAGGGCGGTAAACGCCCCTCTTCTTGCCGCGCTGATTTGTGCATGCCTGCTCGATAATGGTGTTAATAAATTCCCATAAGCAACGGAATTCACCCGAACAAGCGAGAAATCATGCAAGCACAGCAAAATCAGCGCCAGGCCGCCTCCCTCACCGTTGCGTATTCCGCCGACGACGAGTTCGACCAGGACAGCATCGTCTCGCTGCATGATTTCAAGGACCTGGAGCGCAAGGCGGAAGTGCCGGCTGCCGCCATCGCGTCCGAACCGCAAGCCGAACCGCAAGCTGAACCGGCAGCCGAAGCCGATACCAAGGCGCCCGCCGTCGAACGCCAGAAAATGGAATTGAAAGCCATCCACGAGGCGATTGCCCGCGTGGAAGCGGAAGCGAAAGCTACCTGCGCCGCCGAAAGCCGCGCGCTGGCCGAGGCGCGCGTGCGCTCGCTGGCCGAGGACCGCGCCGCCATCGACGCGGCCGCCGCCGCCGCCGCCCAGCAAAATGCGCAGGCCGCCGAGGAAGCGATTGCCGCCAACCGCGAACGTCTCGATACCATGCGCGCCGCGGCGCAAGCGAGCGTGGCCCGTCTGGAAGCCGTCAAGCAGGAGACGGCCGAACTGCGCGCCCGCGTGGAGTCCGACAATGAAATCCGCCTGGCCGCCGAACAGCGTGCGCGCGCCGAACAGGAAAGCCGCTTGCGCGCCAGCGAGCAGGTGGCCGTGCAGTCGGAACTGGCCGAGCAGGCCGCCCGCGCCGCCGAAGAATTGCAAGTGCAGACGGAGCAGGCGCGCCTGCAGGCCGTCGAGCGCGTCGCCGCCGTGCAGGCGGCCAAGGAAGAAATGGTGGGCATCGCCTCGGCCGATGCACGAGTGGCAGTGCTGGCGCGCGAACGCGAGCGCCATGCGCACGGCGCGCGCCAGACGGCGCAGATGCTGGCCGAAGCGGAAAGCGAAGCGCTGGACTTGACGGTGCAGCGCGAGCGCGCCGACCAGATCGCACTGGAATCGGCCTTCAACCGCGCCGCCGCCGAAGTGCGCGCCCTGGAAGAAGCGCGCGCGTTGGCGCACCTGGAACAGGAGCGCGAAGCCATCGCCTTGGCGCAGGCGGAATCGGAACGCCATGCGGCGCAGTCGCTGCGTTTGCGCCTGCAGACGGAAAAGGAATTGCGCGACGCGGCCATCCACCGCGAGCGCCTGGAAATGGTCGCCGTGGCCAGCGCGCAGGCGCGCCGCGATGCCGACGTGCGCATCCTTGCCGCCACCGAGGCGCGCATCGAGGTGGACCGCCAGCTGCGCGCCGTGGCGCTGGCCCGCGTGACGGCCGAACAGGATGCGGAAATCGCCGGCCACGCCAAGCTGGAAGCGGAAACGGCGGCCCTCGAAGAAACCAAGGCACGCGAAGCGGCCGAACAGGCAGCCGCCGTGGCAGCCGAGCGCGAACTGGAAGAGCAGCAGCGCGCCGCCAGCCTGGCGCAGGAGCGCGCCGAACTGGCGCGCCAGGCGTCGGAACTGGTCGCCAGCCAGAATGAAGCCGAGCAGGCCGAAGTCGATGCCGGCAAGGCGACATTGGCCGCGCAGGAACAAGCGTCGCAACTGGCGCAGGAAAAAGCCCGTCAGGCAGAGCAGCTGCTGCAGGCGGAGCAGGAGCGCCTGGCCGCTGAACAAGCCGCCATCGCCGCCCTGAAAGAAAAACTGGAGGCCGAAGCGCTGGCGTTCAACGCGGCGCAGGAACGCATCGCCGCAGAAGGCGCGCAAGCGGAGCTGCTGCGCGGCCAGCACGCGGCCGAACAGGCTTTGCGGGAAGCGGCGCAAAAGGAAGCGGACGCCATCCGCATCCTGATGGACCAGGCCCTGGTCGAAGGCGAAAAAAAGGCCGCCGCAGCGTTAGCCGTGCAGGCACAGGCGCGCCTGGCCGTGGAGCTGGGCCAGGTGCATAGCGAGCGCGCCCGCGTGGAAGAAGACAAGGCGCAAGCGGCCGATGCGCTGCTGGCGTCCGAGCGCGATTTTGTCGCGGCCGAACGCGAGTCGCTGGCCCTGATCGCGCAAAAACTGGTGCAGCAGCGCCAGACCAGCAGCGCAGAAGAGCGCGCCTCGCAAGCCATCGCCGGCCGCCTGGAAGCGGAAAAGCAGGCCACGGCAGCCGCCGAAACGCGCGCTGCGATGGAACAGCAGGCGCTCGACGCCATGCGCCAGCGCGAGCAGCTGGAATTGGCGGCACAGCAGGCCGCCAGCGAGAAACTCGACGCGCAGCAAGCCTTGCTGGCCAGCGCCCAGGCCCATGCGGCCCTGCAGCGCAAGGCGGCCGAGACGACGCGCGCGATGGCGGCCGCCAAGCAGCAATTGCTGGAACGGGAAATGGAGCGCGCGCAGCAGCAAGAGCGCGAACTGGCCGCCCTGCGCGCCAGCCTGGAGCAGCCGCAAAGCGCATTTTCCAGCTCCCTGACCGCCGCCCGCGCGAAAGCCGAACAGGTGAGCTCGGCCAGTTTGACGCGTGAAGTGATCGAGAGATTGACGCAGCCGAACGACGCCGGCGCCGTGTGGCGTTCGCGCTAGGCTCGAACGTTTAAAACTTCCTGCCCACGCCCACCAGCAGCACATCGGCATCGCGGTGGTAATCTGTTACCACCCGGTTCCACGCCACTTGCGCCAGCCAGTGGCGGTTGACATGGTAGCGGGCCACGGCTGACAGCAAGCCTGTCAGGCGCGTATCGTGGCCCTGGGTGTCGCGGCCGTCCCAGGCCACGTAGGGCCCCGCGCCCATGCCGAATTCCACCTTTTCATTGAGCGAGCGGATCAGCCACAGCTGGGCGGCCGCGCCGCGCCGGTGCGCCAGCACCGTGCTGCCTTCGTCGATGAGGGTGGCGCTCCAGTCCACGTATTTTCCCGCCGCGCGCCGGTATTCCAGGGTGAACGGGCGCGAGGATTCGGAGCGGAAGCTGTTGACGATGGTGTGGCCTGTTGACAAGGTCAAGGTGTCGTCGTACGCCCAGTTCTGCAAGTGCAGCTTGGCGCCCGGCACGCCGTCATAGCGGTAGCCGGCGCCGATCAGCAGGTGCGTGGTGGTGTCCTTGCCGCTGGGGCGGATGCGGTTGACCTGGGCCAAGGCATACCAGCGGTTGTCGAATTGCCAGCGCGCCTGCAGGCTGGCGATGGAACCCCAGCCGTGGTCATTGTCGAAATTGTGCGGCGCTTCGTCCGTCTTGGCCGTGTCGAAGAAAAAATAGCGGCCGATGCCGGCGCCCAGCATCAGTCCCTGGTCCACGTTTTTCGTGCGCAGCCAGACCTGGCCCGCCATGCCGTCGCGGTGATGGTTTTCCGGATGCCCTTCGTTGATATACGACAGGCTCACCGCATTGTAATTGCCCACCGGCTGCGTGTAGCTGATGGCGCCGACAAAGGTGCGTTCATTGGTCGAGTTGACTTTCAGGGAACCTGCCATGCCGGAGATATCCTGTGCCTGGGTGGACAGGGGGAGGGCGGCGGCCAGCAGGGCCAGGACGGTGTATGGTAGGCGCATGACGTTTCCAGTGACAGAGGTGAATACACGCTAACGGTCGTCTGGCGGCGCATCATGCGATTGCGCAAGCATCTTGCACATTGACTACATTTGTAAACTGTTTCAGCCAGAACTCATCACAAGTGTATAAGAAAGTCAGAATGCGTGAGGCGCGTCAGCGATGAGGCGGGAGAGAGGGGCGGTACTGGCAGGGGGGGCCGGCGCGATGCTGCGACATTGCGGTGTTACTGGCTCAATACGACTTTATCGGCAAAATATTCCGTCTCGCCGAAGCATTGCGTGGGCACGCCCTTGTGCTGGCTGTAGGTGACGAGGATGCGCTTGCCGGCGGCCGCCGTCAACTGCTTCGCCACATCTTCATCGCGCACGCTGAACTGGAATTTTTCCGGGATGGTGCCCGGCAGCGCCGTCAGCAGCAACTCACCCTCCCATGTCTTGCAGATCCAGCCCCGCTTGGAGAACTTTTGCAGGTAGCCCGCCCGTTCGCCTTCCGAGTACGAGAAGCTGAGGGCCATCCACGTGTAGGCTGCCAGCAGCAGGAAGCCGGCCACGAGGAAGATGGCAAAGGCGAAGGTGACTTTTTTGGTCGTAGGGGTCATGTTAGGACTTTTATCGTTAAATTGTACGTACACTCAGTCTTTCCGTCCGGCTTTCCAGTTCAAGCCAAAGTTATATCTTTCGTCCATGGCCTGGTGCGCCGTGATTTTACCTTGGCCGCCGAAGTATTCCACCAATTTTGTCACCTGCAGGTTGCCGCCGTGGTTTTCCAGCATGGCGATGGCGCACATGGCGTGCTGGCTGTCGCTGTCGAGGCGCACTTCCACCGTGGGCTGGCCGGGAATCTCGATCGTCACGACGCCATCGGTGGCGGCCCAGTTCGGCACGCCTTCATAGATGAAGGCGTAGACGAGCACGCGCTTGATCTGGTCGAAATGGGTGCCGTTGATGAAGATGTTTTCGCCGCTGCTGATGCTGCCCGTGCGGTCGTCGCCTTCCAGGTGGATGTACGGCGGACGGTCGTAGGCGCCCCAGCTGTTGCCCAGTGCCTGCACGGCGCTTTTGCTGCCATTGCTCATTTCGAACAGGCAGCCGATATCGAGGTCGATGCCGCCCGAGCGGCCGGCCGGCTTGTTGAACAGCTTGCCGAGGAAGCCCGTGTCCAGTTTCGATGCGGGCGCCTGGCCTTGCGACGCATTCTGGTTCCAGTTCAGGTTGACCTTGATGCGGCCATAGCCGCCGCTGTCGCGCTTGTCGAGCGAGATCTTGTCGCCGCGCTTTTCCAGACGGATTTTCGACAGCGAGATTTTATTCGCCGCAGGCGGAGCTGCTGGCGCAGGCACGGAAGCCGGTGCTGGCGCCGGGGAGGACGCCCCCGCTTCGCTGCCGCCGAAGTGCTTCAGCAGCGCCGCCAGGCCGCCCGCGAAACCCTGGCCCACGGCGCCGAAGCGCCAGCTGCCGTCGCGGCGATACAGTTCGCCGATGATCACGGCTTTCTCGTCCTGGAAGTCATTGCCCGTGAAGGCGAACGTGGCCGCCTGGCCCAGCGCCATGCTGGAGTTGCCCAGCGCGCGCATGCTGCCCTGTTCCGTCGCCGCAGTAAACACCAGCTTGTCGATCGACGCGGGCAGGCGGGCAAGGTCGACCTGGAAGGTGGAGCGGGGACCATTCAGTTCCACCGTGACGGCATTGTCGGGCGCGCTTTTCTGGTTGTAGAACACCATGTAGCGGTCGTCCGACAGCTTGCCGGCCGCATCGACGCCGAAGCAGCTGACGTCCACTTCCATCGAACCCGAAACGATATCGAGCGTGACGGCAAACGGGCCATTCAAGCCCAGGTCAGCCAGTTTGCCTTTTTGTCCGCGTGTGAAATTGGTCATGGTCGTGCAATCCCTTCGTCGCTTGAGAGTTGAGTCAATGAGGTAGTCGGATGGTGCGCGGCGGCGCCATCGGCCGCATGGCGGATGCCGAACAGGCGCGCCTGCTCGATGATGCGCAGCGCCCAGCTGGAATGGGTCGCCACCTCGCACATCGATTCCTGCATGCGGAACACGGCCGGGCTGTCCGGGTCGATGATGCGCAGCGCCAGTTCGATGTCCGACTGCGCCACCTGGTAGTGGCGTTCGATCTGCGGCACCTGGTCCGGGTGGATGGCCGTCTTGGCGATCATGCCGTGCGCCATGTCCTGCGCCACTTCCGCGTCGAGCCAGCTGCCCTGCGACAGGTGCTCGAAGACGGGCGCCGTCAGCTGGAAGCCGTGCGGTTTGAAGATCGTCACCAGGCGGCCGATGACCTGGCCCAGCGGCGTCTGGTAGATGGTACCGCTGGTGGGGCGGCGCAATCCCAGCAGGGCCAGCAGATCGTTGCCGCCGATGCGCAGGGCCAGGATGCGGCGCCGCACTTCCGGCGCGGACAGGATGATGCGGAACTGCTTCATTTCCTCGTCGTCGAATACTTCCGCCGTTTCCAGGGTCGGCATCAGCAGATGGTGCGTGTGGCGCACCAGCTCGAAATACGCGTTGAAATTGCTGCGCGTGGATTTCGGCAGCACGAAGCCGCTCAATTTGTCGGCACCGGGCATGGCCAGCACGCGCGCCAGCACGTCGAGATTGCGCACGCGCACGAAGCGCAAGGTATCCGAGTCGTCGCACATGTTTTGCAGCGCCAGCGACAGGTTGAACAGCGCGTAACTGAGGTCGCGTTCCGCAATGGCGTCTTCGGTGCAAAGGATCACCGAGCGCAAATGGCTGAATTTGTCGCCATTGGCGATCGCCAGCAAATCCTTGTGCGTGGTCGGCACATACATGGAGGCGCCGAGCGCCGCTTTATGCTCGCTTTGTGGGTGTAGGGAGTTGTTATCCATCGACTGCGCTCCTGATAAGGGCAACCGCCTGGTAAGGCAGCGCCGGTTCTACTGTGACGGGTATGGCTTTTTCCTGCGCCAGAAGCAGCAAATGTGCCACGTCCGGCGCATTCGTGTCGCGCACGATCAGGCGCTCGGGCACGCGGCGCAGCAGCACGCGCGTCGCTTCGCCGATGCCCGGCTTGATCAGGTTGATGTCGCTGATGCCGTATTCCTGCTGCGTGGCAGCCATGTAGGCTTGCGAGCGGGCCGCCATTGCTGGCGCATCGCTCGCTTCGGCCAGCGGCACGCCGCTGCTGGCGGCAATGGCCACGGCGTCGGCCACCAGGCCGTCGGCGAAAGCGCGCGACTGGTCGTGCTGCTCGAACTGCGCGTAGTACACGCAGCCGTGGAAGTCGTCCGGGCCGATGGCTTCGTTGAGCACGGAGCGGCTCACCAGCCCCGAGACGGTGGCATTCAGAATGCTCGATGGGATCAGGTAGTCGCTGGCCGAGGCGGCGCAGGCGGCCGTGCCGGCCAGGTCGGACAGCACGAACAGGCCGCCGTCGATCGCCGTGCCATGCGCCGCATTGAAGTCGTTGACCGTCTGGCGCAGTTCGCGCGAAATCACGCCCTTGCCCGTCCAGCCGTCGACGAAGACGAGGGAGTCGGCCGCATGGCCCTGCGCCAGGATGTGCTGCAGGGCGTTCGCGTCGATGCCGCGGTCGCGGATGATGGAGACGGAATAATGGCTGCATTCGCGCTGGAATACCTGGCGCAGCAAGTGACCCAGGATGACGCCCACGGGCGTGCCGGCGCGCGCCAGCGACACCAGCGTGATGGAACCCGTGCGGCGCGCCGCGATCAGCGCGGCCAGGCGCAGGCAGTCGCGCGCCATCTGCAGGCGGTTGGCCGCAAACGCACTCTGGAACAGGGCCAGGTAGGCGGGCGAAGGCAAGGACTCTGGCGACAGCATTTCGCTGTAGTGGCGCTGGCCGGACTGGATCAAACGCTCTTTTTCGGCCAGGTCGCGTATCGGTTCGAGCGCCATCGGCGTGAGCAGGAACTCCACGTCTTCCTGGCGGTAGCTGCCGCTGAAATGCTGCGTGCCGCCGGTCATAGCGCCGCCACCGTGAGTGCCGCCAGCTGGGTGCCGTTGGGGATGATGGCGTAGTCGCAGGCCGCCATGAAGCGGGCGTCCGAACGGCTGTCGCCCATGCCGAAGCTGACGATGGGGCCATGTTCGGCTTCCAGTTCCGCGCGCAGGTAGGCGACGGCGCGCGCCTTGTTCAAGGTCTTCGGCAGCACGGCCAGGTTGTTGCCGTTGCGGTGAATGAAGTAGTCGGAACCTTCGGTGGCTATCCACTGCTGCAGCACCTGTTCTTCGATGTCGGCCAGGCGTTCGCCGCGCGCTTCATGGTCCTTGACGACGATGTAGAACGGCGTGTTGTAGTCTTCGATCAGGCGCGCGCGCGAAGGCATGCCCGTCTTGACCTGGAAATCGTCGATCATGCGCATGGCGTCCCGAAGGCCGGGCAGGGCCGTCTGCATGTCGTCCTGCATCAGGGCCAGCCAGCCAGAGTCGAGCGCGCCGCCAGGCTGCAGCACGATGCCGCCGTAATCGAGCACGCTGTAGCTGGTAAACGGCAGGTTGACCCGGCGGAAGGCGTCGCCATTTCTGGCAGTGGCGGGAATCAGGGTCATGCCGCTTTGCGCGAATTCAAAGAAGGCGCGCTGGCGCGCCGTCGTAAACGAGCAGGCGTCGCCATTTTTCAAATAGGCGGCCGCTTGCAGGTCGGTCTCGCCCGGGCATTTTTTAGGGGTCTGGAACAGTGTGTCGTCCAGATCAACAAACAGGAATTTCTTCAATTTTGGTCTCTGACTGAAAGTGGAACAGGCGGCCGTTCAACTGGCCGGCGAGTTGCATGAGGGCCGGGCTGGCCGGGGTTTCATGGCAGATGAAAACGTGCTGGTACTGGCCAGGCGCCACGTTGTACAGGTAGTTGGCGATGCCTTCGCCGTAATTGTCGTCGCAGTTGACGATGTGGCCGACGGAACCCCACGACAAAATCGGCGAGCGCGTGGTCGACTGCACCACGACGTTCTTGCCCAGCGCTTCGAGTTCGCGCGCCAGCAAAAACGACGGGTGCATGAATTCGCCCGTACCCAGTACGAGCACCGAATCGCCGGCGCCGATTTCCTGCGCCAGCTGCACGGCCAGGCCTTGCGGCGGCGCCAGGGCGCGGCCCACGCCGATGCGGCCGAACGCGGGGCTGGCGCCCCGTTCCGCATTCGCCTCGAAGCGCTGTGCGCTGGCCGCCACGGGAGCCGGCGCGTCGCCGGCCTGGAATGCATACTGGCCGGAGAGCGCCGCGCCGATGCTGGTGGGCAGGCCGAAACGCTCGCTCAAGCCCGCGTTGGCGGCCTGGCCCATGAAATTGGTGATCACGCCCAGGTGCAGCTTTTCCAGCTGCGGATAACGCGCGCGGCACACTTGCACCAGGTTGGCGAAGGTGTTGCCGGTCGACGCTTCATCGTCGATCAGCACCAGGCTGCGCGCCGTGGAAAACAGGGCGCTGGCCGCGTCCGACAAATGCAAAAACTGGCGCGGCGCGTGGCTGTGCGATTCCTCGAATTCGAAGAAGGGCACCGTGCCCACGCGGTAGCGCGAGCTGTGCAAAAACAGGGCTTTGCCATTCGGGTTGGCGCGCAGCCATGCCTCGAACACGCCCTGGCCCAGGCCGACGGCCGTTTCCGCCATGGCGATGAAGACGACGGGACCGGGCAGGCTGGGGGGAATCTGCGCGGCCAGGTCGTCGTGGATGGTTTGCATGGCGCGCGGAGTGACGGGCCAGTGCTTGCCCAGCACTTTGGACAGGAACAGGAAGCCGCGCTTGGCGTTGGCGCGCGCGGCAAAGCCGATCAGCCAGTCCAGCGGAAAGCGCGCCTCGTCCACTGTCAAGGTCAGCTCGCCCGTGGGCATCTGCTGCTTGACGATGTTCATGGCAGCTCCACGGCGTAGGCGGCTTCGCCCACGCGCATGCCTTCCTGGACGGCGGGCACGGTGAGCTTGTCAAAGCCCTGGTCGAAACCGGCCAGCGCCAGGTAGGGCAGGTTGGGGCCGGCCGCGCAAGCCATGCCGATGCCGCCCGACATGCGTGGGTTGATCTCCAGCAGCGCCAGGCCATTCGCGCCTTCGCGGAACTGGATGTTGAAGACGCCATTCAGGCGGTAGTCGTGCGCCAGTTTCTCGCAAGCCGCCAGCAGGTCGTCGCGCAGTTCGATCAGCTGGCCGCTGCCGCCCCCATGCAGCTTCTTGCGCGGGACGGCGCAAATGAGCTTGCCCTGGTCGGCGACGCAGTCGGCGCTGTATTCGTGGCCATCGAGGTATTCCATCAGCAGCAGGGTCTTGAACGATGCCATCTGCGCCAGGCCGTTGCGCAGCTCCTGTGTATTGATCTGGTAGGCGGCGCCGGCCAGCAGCAGCTGGGCGCTGGTGCGCTCTTCATCGAGAATGGCAAAGCCCAGGGCATACACGGATTCGGACGGCTTGATGCACAGTTTGCGATGCAGCGGCCGCAGCTCGGCGTAGGCGGCGTCGTATTCGGCGATGGTGGTCACGGCGCGATAGTCGGCCGGGCGCGCCATCGGCAGATCGAGGCCGTCGCAGAAGCGCGCCTTGTCGTGCATCAGGGTCAGCGTCTCTTCGCTGGCCACGCTGAGCACGCGCGTGCCGATGGCGGCGAAGCGCGCGCTGGCGCTGCCGATCAGGCCCGCTTCCTTGCCGGGCCAGAAAATCGTGATGCCCCGCTCGCGGCAAAATTCCAGGCACCACTCGACATAATTGAGGCCCGTGAGGCCCGACGGTTCGACCGCGTATTCGTGGGCGGACAGAAAGGCGGCAGCGTGCGCGTTCGTATTGCTGCACACGATGTGATAGCGGGGCGCGCCGTTTGTCGCGGCCATGTCGGCCTCGCGGATCAGACGCATGGCCGTGCCGACCGAGGAAAATGTTTTGTTGAACCAGACTCTTTGCATGTACGGGGACCGGGTGGAAATAGGGGAGCCGCGCGCAGGTGCGCGCGCGGGGATTCTAAACGACCAGACTTAACCTGGCCTTAGAAGGAGGAAATCAGCCGGCTTTGCCCGACGCCGTCCACTTCAGGAACGCATCGCGGTTGCGCGAGCAGATGAACACCTTGCCCGAGCCGGAAAAGCGCAGCACGATGCCTTCGCCGCTGGTCACGCTGTTGACGATATTGCCGAGGAAGCCGCCGATGCCGCCGCCGCTCGCGCCGCCGCCCGTGGTCACGGAAATCTCGTATTTCAGGCTGCTGTCCCAGCAGACGACGTGGGAATTGTCGATCACGACATCCTTGCCCGGCTCGACGTCGAGCTGGAACATGGAGCCGAAGCCCGACACCACCACTTGTCCCGTGCCGGCCGTCTCCATGACGAAGAAGCCGCCCGACTGGGCGAACAAGGCGTTGCCGATGCTTTGCGTGCGCACCTTCATTTCCGTGCCCGAAGTGGCGGCGACAAAGGCTCCGTCGTTGAGCAGGTACTGGCGCGCGCCCACGTCGACCACTTCGATGGCGCCCGGCAGGGTGGGCGAGAGCAGGCAGTCGCCGCTGCCGCGCACCGCTTCGATATGCTGCTGGAAGAACGATTCGCCATTCGCGAAGCGGCGCATGATGGCGCTGCCCAAGCCGCCCGTCATCTTGCCTTTCAAGTCCAGCGCCGTCTCCATCATCACCATCGCATCGGATTCGCAATAGATGGTTTCGCCCTGCTTCATGCTGACGTGCAGGAATGGATCGACGTCGCCCGTGACACTAAATACTGGCATGATAAATCTCCAAAAAAAAGCCGCCTGAACTGTGCAGGCGGCAGCAATGATATGACATTAAGATAATTCACCTCGGAAAACCGTAGCGAGCAAGCTCGATTTCGGGTTAAGTCGCGCAGCTGTACGGAGGTACGGGACCGCCGAGGTAGCGAGCAACGCAGGCCCGAAAGTGAGCGGCGCAGTAGGTTTAACGAGCGTGAATCAAGCGTTGACGCCGAACGAGCGTGCGAGGGGGCCCAGGCCGCCGTTGAAGCCCTGGCCGATCGCCTTGAACTTCCATTCGCCGTTGTAGCGGTAGATTTCGCCAAAGATCATCGCCGTTTCCGTCGAGCTGTCTTCGGACAGGTCGTAGCGGGCGATTTCTTTTTCGCCTTCCGCGTTCAGGCAGCGGATGAAGGCTTTCGAGACCATGCCGAAGTTCTGGCGGCGCGCGTCGGCGTCGTGAATGGTGACGGTGACGCTGATGCGGTCGATGTCGGCCGGCACGCGCGACAGGTCGATTTCGATGCGCTCATCGTCGCCGTCGCCTTCGCCCGTGGTGTTGTCGCCCGTGTGGACGACGGAACCGTCGGTCGACTTCAGGTTGTTGTAGAAGATGAAGTCAGAGTCGCCACGGACTTTGCCGTCGCTTTTCAGGAGGAACGCGCTACCGTCAAGGTCGAAGGTGGCGCCGTCCGTCGAACGAGGATCCCAGCCGAGGCCGACGATGATCTTCTTCAGGTTCGGTGCTTCCTTGCTCAGGTTGACGTTGCCGCCTTTTTGCAAACTGATTGCCATGTGGTGCTCCTTTTTAATAAATAACTCAAACAGACCTGCATGGGATGAGCGCCATGGCGCTCGTGCCATTACTCTTTCAACTGGGGGCGGAGCCCCCGATTTCAAGCTTCTGCCGCGTGCCGTTTGCGATAACGCAGCGATGACCACAGCGAGACCAGGATGAAGGCCACGCCCGACAGGCCGGTGAACCACTCCGGAATATGGTACTTGACGGACGCCAGCATGATCAAGGCGAGAATCCCGATCGCATAATGGGCGCCGTGCTCGAGGTAGACGAATTCGTCCAGGGTACCCTTGTGCACGAGGAAGACCGTCATCGAGCGCACGAACATGGCGCCGATGGCCAGGCCCAGCATGATGATGACGACGTCGTTGGTGATGGCAAACGCGCCGATCACGCCGTCAAAGCTGAACGAGGCGTCCAGCACTTCCAAGTACAGGAAGCCGCCGATACTGCCGCGCGCCACCGTTTTTACCAGGTCGCCATTGCCGTTTTTGGCCGGCGCGGCGCCTTCTTCCTCCTCATCCTGCAAGTCCGGTTCGCCTTCTTCCAGCAAGCCGCTGATCCAGTTCACGCCGATGTAGACGGCGATGCCGACGATGCCGGAAGCGAGCACGCTGTATTTTTCGTCCACGGGACCCATCGCCACGCAGGCGGCCACGGCGCCCATGGTGATCAGCACGGCCAGGCTTTCGGTGCCCAGTGCGTTGACTTTTTCCTCGGCCCAGCCCAGCCAGTGCAATTCTTTCTCGTCGTCAAACAGGAAGTTCAGGAAGACCAGCAGCAGGAAAGCGCCGCCGAAGGCCGCCACTTGCGCATGGTTGTCCGTCAGGTGCTTGGCGTATACGTCCGGCGTCGTGGTGGCCATGGTCCACACGTCGACCAGGCCCAGGCCCGTGGCCACCGATACGATGACGAGCGGGAACAGCAGCCGCATGCCGAAGACGGCCACGAGGATACCGACTGTCAAAAACAGTTTTTGCCAGAATTCATTCCAGTGGCGCAAGACCGAGGCGTTGACCACGGCATTGTCGAACGACAGCGACACTTCCATGATGCCCAGCACGCCCGTGATCCACAGCGCCTGGATCATGCCGGCCATGCCGCCATGGCTGTAGCCCCACCAGCCCGACACCGCCATCAGGATAAAAGTGACTAAAAAGGAAATTCTGAAATGCCGCATGAGGACCCCGTTGCAAGTATGAAGACGTTTGATTATCCGCGCCGCTGTGCGCGCCGCACTCAGTGTTGATATACGTCAATTGTTGTATATGCCATGATTTTATATGATCGCCGCCCCCGGCGGCGTTTTTATGACCCGACGAAGGACAGTTCTGCTGGCGCGGATGATCTGCGATAATTGCGGCGCGCCTGTCTGGCTGCCGCAGCCCCAGACACACACTCTACATCTATATAAGAAGGAATACCCCGTGGATATCGCTTACCTCGTCACGCCCCTGATCACCTGGATCCTGGTCGGACCGATCAAATTCCTGATCAACAGTGTCCGCACGCGGCAATGGGCGTTCGGCCTGGTCGGCAATGGCGGCTTTCCCAGCAACCATAGCGCCGTCGTCTCCAGCATGGCGACCCTGATCGCCTTGCGCGAAGGCATCGGCCATCCTGCCTTCGGCGTGGCCGTGACCTTGGCCTTTATCGTCATCATCGACGCCAACAGCCTGCGCCAGCACGTGGGCAAGCAGGCAGCCGCCATCAACCGCCTGGCCGGCGAAGCTGCCAGTCCTGCGCACAAGACCTTGCGCGAGCGCATGGGCCATACCCTGGTGGAAATCGCCGGCGGCTTGTGCACGGGCGTGGCCATCGGTTTCCTGATCAACACCGTGTTTGCCCGCTAAGTTCGCTTCTCCTGAAACGCAAAACCCCGCTTTAAGGCGGGGTTTTGCGTTTCAGGGCGTAAAAACTACGTTTCATCCATTGAATAAAGCATTACAGGAAACCGCCGATTGACATGCCCGGATGCGCTCATGGATACTTTGGCGCTTGTGGTTTTAATAAAAATAAATGCTTGCTATCGCCTGCAGCCCTATCCGGGCCGCCGGGACGGTCGTGGCGCTATCTATCCGGAGAAATACCCATGTTGCGCAAAACCCTGTTTGTTCTGGCAATCGCTTCTGCCCTGGCCGCCTGCGGCAAAGAGTCCAAAGATCCCGGCAAGGGCGGCAAGGATGGCAAGGAACAGGCGGGCGCCGCCGTCAATCTGCTGGTCTCCCCGGAAGACATGCTGACCATCCAGAGCAATGCGCTGGCGTCGGGACCTGTCATCACCGGTTCCGTGCAGCCCGAGCGCAACGCGGACTTGCGCGCCGAAGTGTCGGCCGTGGTGATCCAGGTGCTGAAGGAAAACGGCGAAGCCGTGAAACGGGGCGACGTGCTCGTGCGCCTGGACGAAACGGCCATCCGTGACAGCCTCAATTCGGCCGAAGAAGCGAGCCGCGCCTCGAGCCAGGTGCTGGAACAGTCCGAACGCATGTTCCAGCGCATGAAAACCTTGCGCGCCTCGGGCATGACGTCGACGCAGGCGCTGGAAGACGCGGAAATCCGCCGCAACAATGCGCAAAGCGATCTGTCCGCCGCGAAAAGCCGCGCCGCCCAGGCCCGCCAGCAGTTGCAGCGCACCCTCGTGCGTGCGCCGTTTGACGGCATCGTGAGCGAGCGCAAGGTATCGAATGGCGATACGGCGCAAATCGGCAAGGAATTGATCCGGGTCATCGATCCGACCAGCATGCGCCTCGAAGGCTTGGTGTCGGCCGACAAGATCGGCGTCGTCAAGGTGGGCCAGCCCGTGCTGTTCCGTATCAATGGCTATCCAGGGCAGGATTTCGCGGGCAAGGTGCGCAGAGTCGATCCTGCCGCCAACGCCGTCACGCGCCAGGTGGCCGTGCTGGTCGATTTCAACGACAAGGAACAGCCGCGTGTGGCGGGCCTGTATGCGGAAGGGCGCATCGAGACGGAAACCGTCAGCGCGCTGATGATCCCCGATTCGGCCCTGGTGAAGGCGGGTGACGTGACGTACACGTGGAAAGTCAAGGACAAGGCCTTGCATAAGGTCAACTTGCGCATCGGCGCGCGCGACGTGCGCACGGGCCAGTGGGAAGTGCAAAGCGGCCTGGCCAGCGGCGACACCGTGCTGCGCACGCCCGGTTCCACCTTCAAGGATGGGCAGAAAGTGGAATTGACGGCAGCCAAGGCCGTGCCCGCCGCTGCCGTGGCCAGCAGCAGCGCCGCCGTTGCCGGTAAAGGAAACTAAGCCATGTTCCTTTCCGATTTCAGTATCAAGCGGCCCACGGCCACCATCGTGCTGATCCTGGCGATGATGTGCGTCGGCTTGCTGGCGCTCAAGAAGCTGCGCGTCAATCAGAACCCGGACGTCGAAGTGCCCTTCATCGTCGTCAGCATTCCTTACCCTGGCGCCTCGCCCGACACGGTCGAGCGCGAAGTGGTGAACCGCCTGGAAAAGTCGCTGCAAAGCATTTCCGGCGTGACCGAAGTCAACAGCGATTCGAATGAAGGTTCGGCCAGCATCTTCCTGAAGTTTTCCTTCAACACCAACCTGATCGAAGCGTCCGACAATATCCGCAATGCGATTGCCGCCGTGCGCTACAAGTTGCCGACGGAAATGCGCGAGCCTATCTTGCAGCGCATCGACCCGGCCGCCGAACCGATCATGCAACTGGCGCTGTCGTCGAATTCGCAAAGCCACGCGGAAATTTCGCGCCTGGCCGAGGACGTGCTGTCGGACCGCTTCCGCACCGTCGATGGCGTGGCGCTGGTCAACGTGGGCGGTTCGCTCAAGCGCGAACTGTCCGTGCTGCTGCGGGCGGAAAAATTGCGTGAGTACAATGTGTCCGTCAGCGACGTCGTGACCGCCTTGCGCAACCAGAACACGAATGCCCCCGTGGGCAAGGTGCGCGGTATTCTGGACGAGAAAAGCATCCGCCTCGTGGGCCGCATCGAGTCGCCAAGCGACTTCGAGAAAGTCGTGATCAAGCGCCGTGGCGAGGAAATCGTGCGCCTGGCACAAGTGGCCACCATCGAAGACGGCTTTGCCGAAGTCAACAGCCTGAGCATGCGCAGCGGCAAGCCCAACGTGGGCATTTCGATTACCCGCGTGCGCGACGCGTCCACCGTCAGCGTGGCCAACAAGATCCGCGACATGGTGGCGGAAATCAACAAGACCTTGCCGAAGGGCACCTTGCTGCAAGTGACGCGCGACGGCGGTGAAAACGCCCAGCATAGCTTGAACAATGTGATCGAATCGCTGGTGCTGGGCGCCGTGCTGACGATTTTCGTCGTCTACGCCTTTTTGAACTCCTGGCGTTCGACCCTGATCACGGCGCTGAGCTTGCCCACGTCCGTGATTGCCGCCTTCATTGCCGTGTGGCTGTGCGGCTTTACCCTGAACTTCATGACCCTGCTGGGCCTGTCGCTGGCCATCGGCGTGCTGATCGATGACGCCATCGTCGTGCGCGAAAACATCGTGCGCCACATGCAGATGGGCAAGGACCGCCGCACGGCCGCGCTGGAAGGCACGGCCGAGATCGGCATGGCCGTGGCCGCCACGACCTTCTCCATCATCGCCGTTTTCATTCCCGTGGCCTTCATGCCCGGCATCTCCGGCGAATGGTTCCGTCCGTTTGCCTTGACGGTGACGTGCTCGGTGCTCGTCAGCCTGGGCATCTCGTTTACGCTCGACCCGATGCTGTCGGCCTACTGGGGCGACCCGGTCGAGGAACACTCGGCGCCGAAAAAAGGCATTGGCCGCGTGCTCGATAAATTCAACCACTGGTTCGACCATCAGGCCGACCGCTACGGCCGCGTGATCGCCTGGGCTCTGCATCACCGCCGCTGGATGGCCGTCATCGCCTTCGGCAGCCTGGTGGGCGCCATTGTCCTGCACGCTACGCATGGCGGCACGAGTTTCCTGCCGGCATCCGATTCGGGCAACCTGATGATCAATGTGCGCACGCCATCGTCGAGCAGCATCGAGTATTCGCGTCTGAAACTGGAAGCGGCGGCCGTATTGGCGCGCACCTTGCCTGAAACCAAGGATACCAACAGCTCCATCAATGCGGGCGGAGGACGAGTCTATGTCGACATCGGCAAGCGCAACACCCGCAAGCGTTCGGCCAAGGAAATCGCGGTCGAGCTGCGCGAGAAGATGTCGCGTCTTGTGGGCGCCGAATACGTGGTCCAGGACGACTTGAGCAACGGTTCGCAAAAACCGATCCAGGTGGAATTCACGGGCCCGGATTCGCGCAAACTGATGGAAATTACGAATGCCTACATGGACAAGCTGCGCGCGATTCCTGGCGCCGTCGACGTGGGCCTGTCCGAGCAGGATCCGAAGAACGAGCTGCAGATCGAGCTCAACCGTGGCCTGGCCAACTCGATGGGTATCTCCGTCAACGACGCGGCGCAATCGTTGCGCGTGGCGTTTGCCGGTGTGGAAGTGGGCGACTGGGTCGATCCGACGGGCGAAACGCGCGACGTGGCCGTGCGCCTGCATCCCGACGACCGCGTGGCATCGGAAAATATCGAGCGCCTGCCGATCAGCGTGACGGGCACGTCGCAAATGGTGCCGCTCGACCAGATCGCCACCATTACCATGGGCAAGGGCCCATCCGGCATCGAGCACAAGAATGGCAAGCGCACGATTACCGTGTCGGCAAATGCGCAAGGCCGCTCGAACGGCGAAGTGACAAGCGACGCCATGAAGCTGGCCAACTCCATCGACTTCCCGCCCGGCTACGGCCTGGCGCTCGGTGGCGCGGGACAGGACCAGCAAGAGCTGTTCACGGAAATGCTGATTGCGCTGGTGATGGGTATCGGCCTGATGTATTTGATCCTGGTGATGCAGTTTGGTTCCTTCACGGCGCCGGTGGCCGTGATGATGTCCTTGCCGCTCAGTTTGATCGGCGTGGTGGTGGCGCTGGTGATCACGAACAACACCCTCAATCTGATGAGTTTTATCGGTATCATCATGCTGATGGGTCTGGTCGCCAAGAACGCCATCCTGCTGCTCGACGCGGCGCGCAAGCGTGAGGAAGAGGGCCATGGCCGCGAAGAGGCGCTGATGTATGCCGGCCGCATGCGCCTGCGCCCCATCCTGATGACGACGTTTGCGCTGATCGCCGGCATGTTCCCCGTGGCGCTGGGCCTGGGCGAGGGCGGCGAGTTCTACCGTCCATTGGCGATCGCCATCATCGGCGGCACCATCACCTCGACGATTCTGACCCTGCTGGTTGTGCCGACCTTCTATGACAGCATCGAGATCGCCCGCGATGGCGCCGTGGCCAAGTTCCACCGCCGCGCCGCGCGCATGCCCGTGGCAGTGGCCATGATCTTGACCCTGCTCGAGTGCGTGCTGACCCTGTTGCTGGTGCGCTTCGTCTACCGCATGCTGAAGAAGGCCGTGCTGTTCCTGATGGGACGCCGCACGCCGAAAGCGACATCGGTCAGCCTGCAAAAGTAATACCGGGCCAAGGCGCAGCTTTCGCTACGCCGTGGTATTGCAAGAGCCTTCTGCGGAAGGCTCTTTTTTTGTCTGCGCTTAACTGCTGCGCGGCGGCGTGGTGGTACCCGTACCTGTGCCCGTACCAGTGCCGGTGCCAGTGACCGTACCTCCGGTGCCGGTTCCTGTGCCCGGCGTGGTGCCGTTGGGGGGCGTGGTTGGCGGCGTGGTCGTGCCATCGGGGTTGGTTGTGCCTGGTGTCGTCCCCGGCGTTGTGCCGGGTGTCGTGGTATCCGGCGTGGTGGTGCCCGATGTGCCGCTGGTCCCGCTTGTTCCGCTGGTGCCGGGTGCGGTTGCCGGGTTCGTCGTGTTCGGCGAGGTGGTGGCACCGGTGCCAGTGTCGGTGTCGTTACGTTTGTTGCATCCGCCCAGCAGCGCACAGACGATGGCGCTACCGAGAACGAGCTTGCTGGTGGTCAGGAGTGGAGCCGTCATGATTGTTCCTTTTCAGTGGAATGCTGTCGTGGAAAAGCATGCCTTGCCAGATCGCGCATCTGGAACAAGGCTGGCATCGTTTGCAAAATTTAGAGTAGGCAGGTGGACGCAGGTTCACCACAATTACAAATGAGCGGCGTTGTGGAGGCGGGGAAAGCGTTTGGTTTGACGTAGCGCAAACCTGCAGTAGCAAAATTTGAAACGGCCAGGACTGCGTGTCCTGGCTGCGGACCATGCTTATTTCGACGAAGAAACTTTGCTCACTTCCACTTCCCAATCCACGCCCGACTCGATGTGGTGTTTGGCAGCAAAGTCACCCTGGCTGATGGCGACAGCCACGTCGAGCAGGCTGTTCAGGTAGACCAGCGGCTTGCCCTTGGCGACGCCGCCAAACGTGTGCTCGAATGGCGCCGTGACCTTGGCCACTTGCTTACCTTTGTGCAAGATGCGCACTTGCAGAGGATCGTGCAGTTTTACCTGCAACTCGTCGAGCAGCGATTTCGGGATATTCGTCCACACATTGCCATACTTGACGTCCAGCACGGGCACGATGCCGCGGATGGTGTTGCCGTCGCGGACAGGCTTTTGATACGCGATTTTCACCACGGATTCGCTCGGCAATTGCGGGCCCACCTGTTCATAGCGGATGGCGCCTGACGCCAGGCGCGCACCGACATACGCGTACACGTCGCGGCCATGGAAGGTGTACGACTCGGCGGATCCCGCCAGGCGGTTGATCTTTTCATCGATTTCGCGCAGCTCTGCCACGCCGTCGCGCTCGGCGATCAGGGTGAACAGGCCATTGTCCGGCCCCACGAAGTAGCGCCCACCCTTGGTTTTCAGCACCACCGACTTGCGATTGGTCCCCACGCCCGGGTCGATAACGGACACAAACACCGTGCCTTGCGGCCAGTAATTGGCTGTCTGGTACAGGCGGTAGGCGCCCAGCCAGATGTCGTAGTCGGGAATCTGGTGCGTCAGGTCCGAGATGGTCAGCTGGGGATCGACGCCATAGGCGACGCCATGCATGGCGGACACTGCGCCATCGGCCGTGCCGAAGTCCGTCATCAGCACCAGCGGTGTGGCGGCCTGGGCGGCGGACAGCATGAGGGCGCTCAGGCAGGTGCCGGCGACGAGGTGGGATATTTTCTTGATGATCATGGGTTCTTTCCGTGGCGTTAGAAGGTGTAGTTCAGCTTGGCGTAAAAGTACGCGCCATTGACGCCGATGGGGTTGATGAAATTGTAGGGCAGGGCGCCGCCATACGTGGCGTTATTCGTTTCCCGCACGCGCTGCGGATAGCGGTCGAGGATGTTGTTGCCGCCCACGCTCAGGGTCAGCTGCCTGCTCAGTTTCAGCTGGCCTTCCAGGTCCAGCGACCAGACGGCGCCGAAGCGCTGTGCGGGGATGCCGTCGATCAGGGGCGCATCGCTGTCGTACGAAAAATCTTTCAGCTCGCCAAAGCGCGTGGCGCGCGCCTGCACGCCCCAGCCGGCCGCCTGCCAGTCGGCGCCGAGTATCAATTTGCTGTTGGGGGACGCATGTTTGATGCGGAACAAACTCGTCTCCGTCAGCAGGGTCAGACTCGGATCGATATTGGCCAGCGCAGCGGAACTCTGGCGCACCTTGTCGAGGCTGGTCTTGTTCAGGTTCAGCGCCGCGTTCAGGTTCAGTTTTCCTGACGTGAACGCCAGGTCGTGGTTCAACACCACATCCAGGCCGCGGGTAGCGGTGTCGAGCAAATTGGCCAGGTAGGCCACAGACTGAATGTCGCTGCGGCCATTCGCGGCCAGGTAGGCCGTGACGGCGTCGCTTTGCAAGTCGCTCGAGCGCGTGATGCGGTCGCGGATGCGGATCACGTAGGCATCCACCGTCACGCTGGTGGCGGCGGCCGGTTTCCAGGCCAGGCCCAGCGAGACGTTGGTCGATTTTTCAGGTTTCAGCTGTTGTGCCCCGAAGCTACGCGCCAGCGGGTCGCTGGCCGGCAGCAGGGCCGCCGTTTGCAGGGCCGTGCCATCGGCGTTGAAGTTCAGCGTGGCAAAGCGGAAACCCGTCTGCACGAGGGCTGGCGCGCGGAAACTGTTCGACAGCGAGCCGCGCACGAGGAAGTTCTCCGTCACTTTATAGCGGGTGGACAGCTTGCCCGTGCTGGCGCTGCCGAAGTCGCTGTAGTGCGAATAGCGGGCGGCGGCGCCCACCAGCAGGCGCGACGTGATATCGCTTTCCACGTCCGCATACACAGAGCGGATCTGGCGGCTGCCGTCGTAGGCGTCCGATGGGCGCAAGCCCGGTCCGGCCTGGGCGCCCGGTGGCGCATCCGTGAAGCTGCCGGCCGCATACGAGGCTGGGTCGCCGGCCGAGCTGGTGTAGGTTTCGCGCATCCATTCGGCGCCCACGGCCACGCTCAAGGGAGCGGGCAAGCCGATGTCGATGGTCCGCGTGGCATCGACGTTCAAGGCGTTCTGGCGGAAATCGAAGCCGGCCAGGCTGAAGCGCGTGGGGCTGGCTGCACCCAGCGAAGCGTTGACGGAATGGCTCACGCCGTAGTCAAAGCGGTCGCTGCCGTGGCGCGCGCTGGCGTCCCAGTTCCACTCGCCCGCGCTGCCGCGCACGCCGGCCACGATGCTGAGGTCGCGTTTGTCGCCATTGGTGACGGGGCGGTAGCCGTTCGGATACAGGGCCAATACGTTCGACGGGTCGCCCGGATAGCGGAAGTAGGCGCTGCCGTCGGACTTGCGCTCGTTGAGAGTGGCAAACGAGTACAGATCGAGGCCGTTGGCCAGGGTGAGCTGGGTGTTGTAGAACACATAGTTGTTGCGCTGGCGCGAGTCGCCCGACTTGAACACGACCTTGCCGTCGAGCGCCTGGTCGGCTGGCGTGAAGTTATAGGACGTCCAGCCAGCGTCGCTGGGGCCGGCCCGTTCCGTGGGCGAGCGGCGCCGCGTTTCCGCGCCGAAGCGGAAGAACCCCGCCTCGCCCAGCGGCACGCCATAGTCGGCGTTGACGATGACGGTCTGGCCATCCGTCAGGGTTTGATCTGTCGGATCGAAATGCGTGTGATTGGCGCCGTAGCTGATGGACGCGGCGCCGCCCGTGCGGGCCTTTTTCAGCACGATGTTGATGACACCCGCCACGGCGTCGCTGCCGTACTGGGCGCCGGCGCCGTCGCGCAGGATTTCGATGTGGTCGATGGCGTTGGGTGGAATCGCATTGATGTCGACCGGCACGGTGCCGGCAAAGCTGCTTTCCGTGTCGAGCACGGCGCTCGTGTGGCGGCGCTTGCCGTTGATCAGCACCAGCACCTGGTCGGGCGCCAATCCCCGCAACTGGATGCCGCGCACGGAGTCAGACGCGCCGCTCGACTCGATGCGGGGGAAGTTGATCGACGGCGACAGGTTTTGCAGGGCCGCGCCCACGTCGCCCGTCGACAGCGCATTGCTCACTTCGCGCGCGCCGAAACGGTCGATGGGCACGCTGCTGTCGAACACCGTGCGGTTGCGCGCGCGCGAACCGACGACGGTGACCTGGTCGATGCTGGCGCTGGCCGTCTCTACGGCCGTGCCTGTGCTGGTGCTGGTTTGCGCGTCCTGGGCCCAGGCGGGCGCGGCGGCCAGCATGGCGCAGGCCAGCACGATGGCGCGCAGCGGCGTGGCGGGAAGGGATGGGGAGGCGGTTGAATGGCGCGGATACAAGGCGGTGTCCTTTGGGCTCGATTAATGTTCGTATGGAAACAATTGCAATGAGCTTAAGGGAGGCGCCCGCCAGCGCTAACGATTCTTTCTGGATATGCTTATGCTGTTGTTTTTATGCCGCCAGATTGCGCAGCAGCGCCGGAATCTCGGCCGGGATTTCGCGCGCCAAGTAGCCGAGGATGCCGAAGCGCAGGGCCAGCTGTTCGCCCGCCAGCGCATGCAGGGCGATGCCCCAGGCGCACGCCTGCTCCAACGGTGCACCGCGCGCCGCCAGGCCCGTGATGATGCCGGCCAGGGTGTCGCCGGAACCGGAAATGGCCAGGCCGATATTGCCGCCCGCATGCGTCCAGGTCGTGCCATCGGGCATGGCGATGACGGTCAGCGCGCCTTTCAGGGCGACGATGGCATTCCAGCGCCGCGCCGCGTCCGTGGCACAGGCATGCGGGTCGGCCAGCACGGCGTCTTTCGACAGGCCCATCAGCTGGGCCAGCTCGCCCGCGTGCGGCGTCAGCAGCACGGGCTGGTCGAAGCGAAAGTGCGCGGGCTTGCGCACGACCTGCATGGCGCGCGCGTCAAGGATCAAACGGCTGGCGGCAAACAGGGGCAGCAGGTGGCGCATCAGCTCGCAGCTGGCGGCCGTGTCGCACATGCCCGGCCCGACGAGCACGGCGTCCACCTTGCCGGCCAGCGGCGCCAGCTGGTGTTGCGCCTCGTGCCGGAAGCCGCCTTGTGCCGTTTCGTCCAGGCCGATGACCCGCGCCTCGGGCATGGCGATGGCCACTTGCGCCGCCACCGACGCGCCCGTCGCCAGGGTCAGTTTGCCCGCGCCCGCGCGCAGGGCGGCCGTGGCCGCCAGCAGAATGGCGCCCGGCATTTCCGCCGAGCCGGCGACGATCAGCAGATGGCCGCGCACTTCCTTGTCGCCGTCGGGCTGAGGCATGGGCAGGGGCCAGGAGCGCAGCAGGGTAGGCGTGATGTCGGTGGTGTCCATGCATGGTCTCCGAGAAAACTAGGACTTGGGCGCGGCCGGCATGTCGGGCTGGGCCGTGACAGGTGTACCCGATTCTTCCAGTGGCGCGACGAAGTTGCACAGGTCCAGCTGCAGCTTGCCGTGCTTGCCCAGGGCGGGATTGAAAGCATAGGACGTGACGCCGCAGTTGGGCACGTCGGCCGCCTTGTCGATGGCCAGGATGGCTTGCTCGTCGCAGCGCTCGAGCAGGTAGCGGAAGCAATTGACGATGACCTGGTGGCCGACGATCAGCACCCGCTCGCCCCGGTATTCGCGGGTGATGGTGTCGAGCACGCTGCGCAGGCGCAGGATGACGTCGCACCAGCTTTCGCCGCCCGGCGGACGGAAGTAAAACTTGCCGACGTGCTGGCGCTGCTCGTGCAATTCCGGGTACTTGCTGGCGATGCCGTGCACGGTCAGGCGGTCGAGGATGCCGAATTCCTTTTCGCGCAGGCGCTCGTCGGCCACCACGGAGCTCAAGCTGTCCGCATCGATGCGCGCCAGCACGGCTTGCGCCGTCTGCTGCGCCCGCACGTACGGCGAATACAGCACGACGGTCGGTTGTTGTTCAGGGGGAAGGGTGGCGAACCAGTCGCCGAGGGCTTGCGCCTGGCGCGTGCCAAGCTCGGAGAGGGGGACGTCGACATCGCGCTCGGCGATGGCGATCAACAACTGCTTTTCCGCTTCGGCGGCATCGCGCGCCACGTTGCCGGCACTTTGGCCGTGACGCACGATCCAGATTTGCTGCGGCCATTTCTGTTCCATCGCCTTGCGCCTTCCTCTGCATTTATTGTTGATAAATATAGAGGAAAGCGGCAAGGCGCGGCGCGCCGCTGGAGAGATGCTTAGGCGGCGTGTTCCGCTTCGTCGAGGTCCGGCGCGTCGTCGCTGTTGTAGACGGCCAGGTCGGTCTGTCCCATGACCCTGCTGGTGACGGTGCCGGCCGTGATCGAGCCGCTCACGTTCAGGGCCGTGCGGCCCATGTCGATCAGCGGTTCGACGGAGATCAGCAAGCCGGCCAGCGCGACGGGCAAGTCCATCGCCGACAGCACGATCAGCGCGGCAAACGTGGCGCCGCCGCCCACGCCGGCCACGCCGACGGAACCGATGGTGATGATGGCCAGCAAGGGCAGCAGGAAGCTGACCGTGAATGGATCGACGCCGACTGTCGGGGCGATCATGACGGCCAGCATGGCAGGATAGATGCCGGCGCAGCCGTTCTGGCCGATGGTCGAGCCGAACGAGGCGGCGAAGTTGGCGATGCCTTCCGGCGTGCCCAGGCGCTGGGTTTGCGTCTGCACGCTCATCGGAATGGAGCCTGCGCTGGTGCGCGACGTGAACGCGAAGGCCAGCACGGGGAAGACTTTTTTCACGAAGCGCAGCGGGTTCAGGCCCACGCCGGCGATGATGGCCAGGTGCACGAGGAACATCAATATCAGCGCGCTGTACGAGGCGACGACGAAGTTGATCAGTTTCAAGATGTCCGTGTAGCTCGACGAGGCGACCACTTCAAACATCAGTGCGAACACGCCGTACGGCGTCAGACGCAGCACCAGCGTGACCATGCGCATGACGATGGCGTGCGCCACTTTCATGAAGTTCTCGAACGAGGCGAAAATCTCCGGCTTTTTCGCCGCGATGCCCGTGGCCGAAATGCCGATGAAGATCGAGAACACGACTACGGCGATGGTCGACGTCTTGCGCGCGCCCGTCATGTCGAGGAAGGGGTTGGTCGGCACGAAGCTGACCAGCAGTTTCGGCAGGGACAGGGCTTTCGCCGTTTCCAGCGAGCCTTGCAGCTGTACGCCGCGCGCCACTTCGGCGGCGCTCGACGTCAGGCCGACAGCCGTCAGGCCGAACAGCTTGGCCATCAAAATGCCCAGCGCGGCGGCGACGGTCGTAGTGATGAGCAGGGTGCCGATGGTCAGCGCGCTGATCTTGCCCAGCGAGCTCGCGTCCTTGAGTTTCAGGATGGCGGAAATGATGGACACCATGATCAGCGGCATGATGATCATCTGCAGCAGTTTGACGTAGCCGCTGCCGACGATGTCCATGTATTCATTGGTGCCGGCGATGATGGGCGAGCCGGCGCCGTACAGCCACTGCACGGCCGCGCCGAGCAGCACGCCCAGGCCCAGGCCCGTGAAGACGCGCACGGTAAACGTCGCGTGTTTGCGTTGCTGGTGGAACATGAAAGCGAAGACGAGCAACGCAACGAGCAGGTTCAGGATGATGTTAATTGCCATGAAGGGGCCTTATCTTGGTTTTATTCGAGACTGCACGGAGCACATAAAACAGTACTACAACTGACAGCTGCCCCAGCCCGGGGCGGAAGGGCAAGCACTGTACAGTACTATGGTGGCGTTTTGCGCAATACCGCTGCGAATATTACGCTATATAAATATGCTTCACAGGTATAAGCCTTGTGGCTGATTGTGAATTTAGCTATTTCGTGCAAGCATGCTTTTCCCGTTTGCTAAGATGCGCCAGACTATTTGATAGGAAGAAGATGAATGCATTAACTGAAGTACAAGTGCTCGATGCGGAAGAGCGCTTGCGCCTGGCCATGATGGCCTCCGACGTGGCGGCGTTGAATGTCTTGCTGGCCGACGATTTGCTGTTTACCAATCACCTGGGCCACTTGCTGAGCAAGCATGCGGACCTGGCCGCGCACGAGCAGCGCCTGCTGGCCATCACCGACTTGCGCGCGTCCGAGCGCCATGTGCGCATCAACGGCAGCGTGGCCGTGGTCTCCGTGCGCATGCAGCTGACGGGCATCTATCATGACGTGGAAACGCATGGCGACTTCCGTTTTACGCGCGTCTGGGCGCAGGACGCGGCCGGCGCGCTGCAAGTGATCGCCGCCCAGTCCGGCGTCGTGGCTTGAGGAGTATCAGTGGATCATCGTTCCAAAGGGCAGCTGTTTGAAGCTGTCATCGCCGCCGGCCCGGCCACCCTGGCCATTACGGCCGGCTACCCCGTGCTGTTGTACAACCTGGTGCGCACCTGGGCCGACGCCCCCGGCGCCAATGCGCTGGCCGCGCTGCTGCTGACGGGCGGCGTGTGGGCCTTGCTGGAATTCTGGCGCATCGCGCTGGCCACGGTGGCACGCAAGGCATATGCATTCAACTGGCGCTTCTGGCTGGCCATCGCCGGTTTTCTTGGCTGCTTCGTGCGTTTCGTACCGGACATGCCTGCCGGACTGATGTTGCTGTTGATGGTGCTGCCGGCGCTGGCGTGGACGCATTTCATCATGCTGCAGCTCAAGCGCCCGCCCAATTTGTAAGTTTTATTCTTCCTCTTCGGCTTCCAATTTCAGCCAGGCTATCCGTCCATTGCCCGCCTCATGCAGATGCGCGAGCAGGGCGGTGGCCGCCGTTTCAGGCAGGCTGAAGTCGAACAGCACGTGCTCGCCGTGTTCCACGTTCAGCAAGGTAGCGCCGGCGCCATCGAGTTCGCGGCGCAGCATGCCTTCCATCGCATACGGCACCGTGCAGCGCAGGGTACGCTGGCGCACGATGGCCGTCTTTTCCGCTTGCAACAACGCTTGCGCCACGCTATCCGTGTAGGCCCGCACCAGGCCGCCCGCACCGAGCTTGATCCCGCCAAAGTAGCGCACGACGGTCGCCAGCACGCCTTCCAGGTCCTGGTGGCGTAGCACGTCGAGCATGGGCCGCCCGGCCGTGCCGCTCGGTTCGCCATCATCGACGGCCGCCGACTGCCCGCCCGCCAGCAGCGCCCAGCACACATGGCAGGCGCCAGGATGCTGCGCCTTCAAGTCATTGACCACCTGCTGCGCGTTGGCGCGGTCCGTCATCGGCTGCACGCAACCGATGAAACGGCTTTTCTTGATGATCAGTTCGCTGTGGACTGGGGCGGCAATGGTAAACGGCATGGCGGGTGCGAAGGCGGGCAAAGCAGCATGATAGAGGAAATGCGCGCCGTGGACGAGTCAGCCTGCTCGCGCTGCAGGAGCGGCCACCAGTTCGCGCAGCGCCGCATCGCGCACTTGCACAATATCGAACAGTCCCAGCGCGTGCAGGGCGGGCAGGGCGTCGACAATGTCGCGCTCGGCGATGGTCCGTTCGGCGATGCCGCTGGACTCGTCCAGCCATAGCCGGGCATTGGCCAGGAAGGCGCCCACCGTGCCCTTGCGTACGGTGACGCCATTGAACTGGCCCTGGTTTTGTTGATCCGGCAATACGTCTTCTGCGCGCATGATGCACTCCTGAATGTTGGAAAGACTTCACTGTATGATGGCCAGATTGTCTTGCCTGCGTTGTTTATGCCATTCAATACGTCAAATCCGTCAATCTTGTCATCATCGCTGCCGCTGCGCGCCATGCGCATTGTCCAGCCACAGGAGAGGTTGACGGCGGCGCACCGCCACGCCAGCGGCCAGCTGTTCGGTGCCATGCGGGGCTTGCTTTCCGTTGCCGCCGACAGCGGGCAGTGGGTGGTGCCGGTCAGCCACTGCGTGTGGATGCCGCCCCATCACGTCCATGGTCTGCGTTCGCATGGCCCGTTTGCGGGCTGGAGCGTGTATGTGGACGAAGCCAGTTGCGCCAGCTTGCCCGCCGCGCCTTGCGTGATGCGCGTCTCGGGCTTGCTGCGCGAAGCGGTGGGCCGCGCCAGCGCCTGGGACGATGGCGCGCTCGACGCACGGCAGGAACGGGTCGCGGGCGTGATCCTCGACGAAATCGCCGCCGCGCCGCACGAGCCCTTCGGCTTGCCCCTGCCCACGGACCCGCGCCTGCTGCGCGTGGCGCGCGCCATCCTCGATGACCTGGCCGACGAGCGGGGCGTGGAAGCGCTGGCCGCCTGGGCCGGCGTATCACCGCGCACCCTGGCCCGCCGTTTCACGATCGAGACCGGTTTTACGCCTTCCGCCTGGCGCCAGCGCGCCCGCATCCTGCGCGCCTTGGAATTATTGGCTAGTGGCCAGCCTGTCACGGCGATTGCGCTGGACCTGGGCTACGACAACGTCAGCGCCTTCATCGCCATGTTCAAGCGGGTGATGGGCGTGACGCCGGGGAGGTATGGGGAGGGGATGGAATAGCTGGTGCGCAAAACAAAAAGCCAACCGCGAACGGTTGGCTTTTTGTTTGCTGCAAATTCTTGGTAGGCCGTGCGAGATTCGAACCTGCGACCAACGGATTAAAAGTTCAGGCCTCTAACGTGTCAGAACCCGCATGCATTCCCCGTTCTTGTGCTCAGTACTATCTTTGCCCGGACTTCTCACTGCGGTACCTAGAACTTGTTGCGTTTTATTATTTTCCCTTTACAATGAATTGTTAATGTTTTTTTTATAAGATTAATGTGAGGGCAATATGGGGCAGCTTATCATCGTATTAGGCGACAAAACAGACCATGGCGGGATAGTGATTACAGCAGGGTCTACGACGGACACTATGGGGTTTCCGTGGGCGCGTCAGGGTGATATGGTGAGTTGTCCGCGTTGTAAAGGCGTGTTTCCAATTGCGCAAGGCGATCCCAACTTCATTTCTGATGGTGCTCCTGTCGCCTACGACGGCTGCAAGGTCGCGTGTGGGGCAACCCTCATCGGTGGCAAGCAGGGCATAACAACGACTGTTCCTAGTGGCGGAGCCGCCCCCGGTACTGGAGGTGGACTTGATGATCGGTTTGGGCTGATTAGCGGTACGATGGCTGCGGCCTACGAAGACGAACCTGTAGACTCGGAGGGGCAGAGGTTCAAGGGCCGCTTCCAAGTGCTTGACCGTATCACTGGCGAACCTGTTGCAGCTACTAGCGTGCGTGTACGATCAACGGACGGCCAGTACCTTACCGGGCAGACTGACAGCGAGGGATTCACTCAATGGATCGAGCGTGATGCCTCCGAAGCGCTTGCGTTTGACCTTATGGAGTCAGGCGCATGAGTGGCCCTTACCCTACAGGAGAAATGTCGCTCAATGGAACTACAACACCTGTTCATATCAATTTCGCCGAGGTAAACGGAAAAGACAAAGACGTACTGTGTATGGCTGTTTGCGAGTGTAAGGCTGTGCCAGAAATTGGTAAGAAAGGGCAAAGCCTGCGGCAAGTGTGCGTATCAAAAATGATGAGCAAACGCGACGCCTTGGCGGGTTATCAGAGCGAGCACAAGGCTGAAGTCAACTACGATATGACCAAGTACCCGCCAGTGCCGATCATGGATTTCAATACAAAAACGATGGCCCACCGTTGGGCGCCCGGCTGGATTAAGAAGAACTGGGACGCCGACCCTACGCATCCGCTATGGTTGCCGGGCGAAGGTTATGTGCGCCGCCCGGATGTTGTTATCGTCAAAGACCCTACAAAGCCGCCAACACACGACAATATCAAACAGGTAGTCGAGATCAAGTTCGATGGTGACCCTTGGGGCAGCCTTCAAGCAGAAAGCTATGAAATAATATCTGGCGAAGACAAGTTGGCATTGCTGACGCCGACAATGTGTAGCTGTGACGATCCAGACCGCAAGAAGCGTACAGAGGATTTGAAGGCGGAAGAACTGAAGGACGAGTTGAAGGGAATGCTTGACATCATCGCCAATAAGGGCGGGCGTGGTGGAAGACGTCCTAGGCTACCCAAGAAACTTCCGAATCTAAAGGACTAAGAGCATGGATGAACTTTCAAAAATCGACAGGATTAAGCTCCTGAAAGAGAATCAGGAAAGGATGGCGATTCCCGGTGGCCAATTCATGGAACGTGCGAAGAAAGGCTACGTGGGGGCGATTCCCGCCTTGACAGGTACGTTGTTCTTCAAAGACGCCCATACGCCTGCTGCACGGGCTGCAATTTGTGCATGCTTCGACGAGTACGAAGCCATAGCAGGGCAATATCTTACTTGGCTCTGGCGTGAAGAGCCTAAAGATGGCAAGGATCGTCTGCCCTACCGTGACGCCCAGCCTATGGCTGAGTTGATGAAGCAGCTAACGGAGGCTAGTGCCGTAAGCTTCGGGTACACGAGTGGGGAGCAGAATGTAGACGCGGGTGAATGGGAATTTCAAGTCGCTGGCAGGGGTGACTGGCAGGCTAAGATGGGTACTTGGGGGCTGTCTGTCGTACGCTTTTCCATGCCCCATTTGTACGCGGAAGAACACCCGCTGGCCTTTCAGGCGATGTTTGTCAAGTTCGCCGACTTGTTGAAAGCCGTGCATGGGTATGGCGGCAATGGGCTGGTGCTGTCGTTGGTGCGTGCCTACGACAACGAGCCTACTGAAGCGATCACCTCAGAAGAATACTATGACTACGACATTGGCAGTCCTATCAAGGCAATGAAGGGTGCCGGGACTGGGATTAAAACAGTGTCATGGCTGACCGCGATCAATAACGAATTGCTTGAAAAGGCCGGCGGTATTTCGGCGGCGCGCTCGGAGTTGCCGATGGACTGGTTTGCCCTGTACCCGTACAGCGAAGGCATAGTCATTCAGGCTGGGCCTTACGCGGCACCTGCGTCAGTAGATGATGATCCACAGCCAGCATCCTATGTGTTGCCGAACATGCTGCTGAAGGAAGTAAGAAGCACCAACATGGGAAGTTTTCACGGCGCATCTGCGTTTGGTGAGCCGCGTATCCGTGGCGCTGCTGCCGCTCGCTGGATGGCTCGCTTTGATGTGCCGCCTGAGGAACTGCTTAGTTTCAAAGCCAAGCTGTTGGACGAACCTAAGCTAAGCAAGGAGACGACGTTGCCAGGGCGACTTTAAAAATAGAAATACAGGGACGCAAAAAAGGGCTACGCGCCGAAGCGGGTAACCCTGCCCTGTCCTGCTAAATTCTTGGTAGGCCGTGCGGGATTCGAACCTGCGACCAACGGATTAAAAGTCCGCTGCTCTACCAGCTGAGCTAACGACCCAAAAACTTTGACAACTAACTGCGGTAACTCTGTGCGGCATGTGCTTGCCATGAAGACTTGCAAACAAACCACAAATTCTTGGTAGGCCGTGCGGGATTCGAACCTGCGACCAACGGATTAAAAGTCCGCTGCTCTACCAGCTGAGCTAACGACCCAAGGGCGGCTATTATGACGGCCAGCGGCGGTTTTGGGAAGGGCAGGGGCGGAAAAAACCTTGCATGGTGCCCGGACGTGCACTAATATAGGTAGATAGTCTACCTACTTATAAATTCTTATGTCCACTACCGAAGACCTTCCCATCCCCGAACGCGCGCTGGCGCTGTCCGATGAATTGCGCACGGCGTTCAAGCGTTTGCTGCGCTCCATGCAACGCGAAGGGGGCGAGCTGGAAGGCAGCGTGTCGATGATGCAATACATGCTGCTGGCCCTGATCCACGAGCAGCCCGGCATCGGCGTGGCCGCGCTGGCGCGGCTGCAGAACGTGCGCGGGCCGACCGTCAGCGCGCAGGTCAAGTCGCTCGAAGAGGCGGGGCTGGTCGAGCGCGGCGCGCCCGATCCGCAAGACCGGCGCCGCTCGGGGCTGCAGGTGTCCGCGCAAGGCCTGGCCATCCTCGAAACCCTGCGCGCGCGCCGCCGCGATGTGCTGGCGCAGCGCATTGCCCGTCTGACGCCGCAGCAGATCGATGCACTGGAAGCGGCCATGCAGCCGCTGCTTGAGATCGGACAAGCATGAGTCGCCACGATCAAGCCACAGGCGCAGAAAAAGGCGCTGCCAAACCCGTCACCGAGCGCGAAGTGCGCGCCATCTATCTGGGCCTGATGGCCGTGCTGGGACTCGGTGCGCTGGACCAGAGCATCGTCGCCACGGCCTTGCCGCGCATCGTCGATGACCTGGGCGGCATGGCCCATCTGTCGTGGGTGGTCACGGCCTACGTGCTGGCCTCGACGGCCACCATGCCCCTGTACGGCAAGCTGGCCGACCAGTACGGCCGCCGTCCCATGATCATTACGGCCCTGCTGACCTTCTTGCTCGGTTCCGTGCTGTGCGGGCTGGCGCAGAACATGACGGAACTTATTATCTTCCGTGCCATTCAGGGCCTCGGGGCGGGCGGCTTTATGCCGCTGGCGCAAATCATCATCGGCGACATCGTGCCGCCGGCCGAGCGGGGCAAGCGGCAAGGCATGGTGCCCATCGTGTATGCCGTCACCAGCGTGCTCGGTCCCGTGCTGGGCGGCGTGATCACGGATGCCTTGTCGTGGCACTGGATTTTCTATGTCAACCTGCCCATCGGCGCGGCTGCTTTTGTCATCATCGCGCGCGCCATGCGCAAACCGGCGCGCACGCATGCGCACAAGATCGATTATCTGGGCTCGGCATTGCTGACGGGCGCCATCACGGCGGCGCTGCTGGTGCTGGCGCTGGGCGGCACCGAGTGGCCGTGGGATGGGCTGGCCATCAAGGTGTGCGGCGGCATTGCCGTGCTGCTGGGGATCTGGCTGGCGGTGCACGTGGGGCAGGTGGATGAGCCCGTGCTGCCGCCCGACCTGTTCGAAAACCGCACCTTCAATATCGCCAGCCTGGTGATGGCCGTGACCTTCATGGGCCTGATGGGCGCCAGCGTCTTCTTTCCCTTGTTCTTCCAGCTGGTGATGGGCACCAGTCCGGCGGAGTCCGGCGTGATGACGGTGCCGATGATGGTGGGGCTGGTGGCGTCGTCAATCTTCAACGGCCGGGTGCTGTCGCGCTCGGGCAAGTACAAGATGGTGCAGGTGGCGGGATTGGCGGTGGCGCTGCTGGCGTTTGCCGTGCTGGCCTGGGGCATGGAAACGTCGCGTGGCTACTGGATCATCGAGCCAGCCATCTTTTTCCTCGGCACGGGGCTGGGACTGGTGATGCCGAACATGACGATCGCCGTGCAAAATGCCTTGCCCCTGGCGCGCCGCGGCGTGGGCACGGCCATGCTGGCGTTTTTCCGCTCGCTGGGCGGCTTGCTGGGCGTGACGGCGTCCGGCGCCATTCTCGCACATCAGCTGCACAAGCACGGCGTGGAAGCCGTGTCGGCGCTGGGTGCGCAGGCGGCGGCGCAGACGGTGGACGTGTACCGCCATGCGATCGCCAGCGTGTTTGGCGCCGGCGCCGTGCTGCTGCTATTGGGACTGGTCTTCCTGTTGTTCCTGCCGGAACTGCCCCTGGAGGGACATCCGGCGACGGTCAAGGACGATCAATAGCGCTCGAGCCAGTGCGCGTATGGCGCCGGCAGGGTCCACGAAGCGCGGTCCACGCCGAGTTCTTTTGCGGCAAAGTATGCCCAGTGCGGATTGGCCAGGTGCGCCTTGCCGACCATCACCACGTCGAGCTGCTCTTCCTTGACGACGCGCTCGGCAATCGCTGGCGTGCCGAATCCCCAGGCGGACGAGACGGGAACGCCCGCTTCGCGGCGCACGCGCTCGGCAATCGGGCCCATGAAGGCCGGGCCCCATGGAATCGACACGTCGGGAATCGTGAAGCCCATGCTGACGCTGATCATGTCCATGCCCGCGTCCTTGAACTGGCGCACGAGGCCGATCGATTCGAGCAGGGTTTGCTCGTCGCGGCCATCGAATTCCAGCACGCCAAAGCGGATCGTCAGCGGCAGGTGCTCTGGCCACACTTCGCGCACGGCTTTCAATGTTTCCAGCAAGAAGCGGCTGCGGTTTTCCAGGCTGCCGCCATAGATATCGTCGCGCTGGTTCGAGTGGGCGGAAAAGAAGCTTTGCGCCAGGTAGCCGTGGGCGAAGTGCAGCTCCAGCCATTCGAAACCGACTTCGCGGGCGCGTACGGCCGCGTCGACGAAGTTCTGTTTCACGCGGGCGATATCGTCGAGGTCCATGGCGCGCGGCACTTTCGGCAGGCCGCCGCCAAAGGCGATGGCGGACGGGGCGATGGTTTGCCAGCCGCGCGCGTCGCCTTCAGGGATGTGGTCGTCGCCTTCCCATGGACGGTTGGCGCTGGCCTTGCGGCCCGCGTGGGCGATCTGGATGCCGGGCACGGAGCCGGCCGCCTTGATTGCTTTGACGACAGGCACGAAGGCTTGCGCCAGGTCATCGTTCCAGATACCCGTGCAGCCGGGCGTGATGCGGCCTTCCGGTGCCACGGCCGTCGCTTCGACGATCACCAGTCCCGCGCCGCCACGGGCCATGCCCGCGTAATGCGACAGATGCCAGTCGTTGGCCACGCCATCGACGGCCATGTACTGGCACATGGGCGGCACGGCGATGCGGTTGCGCAGGGTGATGCCTTTGAGGGTGTAGGGCTGGAAGAGGGCGGACATGGTGGCCTTTGTGTTTGTTGGTGGAAATGTGGGTGAATGCTGATTCGGAAGTTCGTAAATATTCGAAGAATGGAATTAGTATAGCGCATGCTGTATGATTCTGCACATGCGTCCACATAAACATCCTGCCGCCAGCGAATTCGTGCTCGAAAGAGTGCTGTACGCCTTGAGCGATTCCATTCGCCTCGACATCGTGCGCCACCTGGCCAGAGTCGACGCGGCCGCTTGCGGCGATCTGGACGGCGGGCGGCCGAAGTCGACCGTTTCCCACCATTTCAAGGTCTTGCGCGAAGCGGGCCTCGTCTACACGGAAAACGCGGGCACGACGCACATGAACACCTTGCGCCGCGCCGATATCGAAAGCCGCTTTCCCGGCTTGCTCGGCGCCATCCTGGCGCAGCCTCCAGCGAATCAGCCCTGAATCTGTCGTAGAATGCCTGCAAGATTGCCGAATTTGCAGCACTGGAGTGCAGTCTCAAGCTGAAAGGTTGATCACGCATGAGAATTCCTGCACGCTATCGCTAGTGCTGCGCCACCGCTTTCGTACTGCTCACTGGCTGCTGGCCTTACACGGAGCCGGCCACGGGCGAATATGCCGATGTGTTGCGGCGCGGCGAAAAGGTGACCAAGGCCGACACGTACGGGCGGTTTGCCGCCTTGTCGGTCGAGTACCGCCAGGGTGGCGGCTCCCTGATGTCCACGCACAACAATTCCATGCGGCTGATCCATAGCGATAAAGTTGTCGTCAAGACCACCGATGGCATCGAGCGCTGGACCGACTTCGCCCAGCCCGTCTTTTTCGTCAGATTGCCTGACGATGACAGCGTGCTGGCGCTGGTCCACGAGCAAGCGGGCAAGGCCGTGGTCGAGAAGATCGCGGCGTCGAAAGACGGCTACCGTGGCACCGAGACGTACACGCATGGCTTTCCATTGTCCCCCGGCGTGCGCTATTTTCCCGGCGACCAGTGCCCCGGTTTCCTGTTGCGTGGCTTGCCGCTGAAAACCACCGTGCTGCCCAGTCCGCCAGAAAGCGACGGCGACCTGCACGCCCAAGTCCTGGCGGCCATCTCGCCCGATGGGGCATCATTTGCGTTTGTCGACAGCGAGTATGCGCCGTCCGTGGTGCTCGTCGTCGATGCGGACGGCAAGCGGCGCGACCCGATTCCGCTGCCGAGAATTTACCTGGCGGACGCGCCCACCTACCAATTCCATCCTTACGAGCGGTTATGGGCCTGGTCGCGCACGGCGCTGCCATGGCACAAGAACGGCGCGGGCAGCTGGGAAGTGCGGCCGGACGGCACCGCGCCCGAGGCTGTCGGCGCGCGTAATGCGGTCGAGCAATTGTTTATCAGCGATCAGACGGGTTACCGTAGCTGTTTTGCTGCCGCGAATGCCGCCTGCCAGCCCGGCTGGCGCGGGGCGAACGCCGCCGAGCAGCGCAAGACTTTTGTATGGGACGGCAGCACGCCGCCGTTTGCCTATGTGCCGGTAGCCACCACAGCCGCTTTTGGTGCCAGGGTCGGCTTGCTGTTGTTGTCCGGGAGATGCTGCCGTGTGCCGTCTTACCATTTGTATCTCGATGGCGCGCCGGCGGCGGTGGCCGCGCAATTGTCCGCACGCTTGCGCGAGAGCAAGACGCCGTTCGTACGTATCGACGAGTGCCCGCGCCGCGTCGGCTATGAGGGCAAGTGCGAGGTGCAGCTGGCCCGACAGATCGGGCGGGCGCAGTCGCTTGGGCGCGAACTGGAGCAGCTGCTCGATACATGGGAAGAGCACGATGGCGTGCTGTTCGTCATGCCGTCCATGGCGGTCGCCGTGCGCGCGAACGAGCAGGGCGGCAGCGTGATCCAGACCCTGTTGCGTGCCGATTTTTCGCGCAAGGATTGATATCGGTCGTCTGCCGCGCGTCACCGAAATGCCAGGCTCGGCTATGATGTCGGCCTTTCGGTAAATCCTCGGCCGCGCGCCCGTTGCGCGCATGGCTGGCGAGACTACCTGGCACGGCAAGGATAGGGAATGACGGCAGCAGCAGTGGTATCACAGGCGGACCTGGCACATCGTCCGCAGTTTGGCTGGATCAATGGTTTGAAGGCAGGCGCGGCGCAGCTGATCGTGTTGCACCATCTGGCGTTTTACGGGCCCATGTCCGACTACGTGCAGCCGCTGTGGCCCGAGCTGCTGGACTGGCTCGGTGGCAGCGCGCGCATCGCCGTGCAAGTGTTTCTCGTCATCGGCGGCTTTCTCGTCGCCAAATCGCTCTCGCCCGCCGGCCGCCCCGGCATCGCCAACCCTCTGCAAGCGGTCTGGCGCCGCTATGCCAAGCTGGCGCCGCCTTTCCTGGCTGCCACCTTGCTCGCGGCCATCATCACGCCTGTGGCCGGCATCTGGATGCAGCACGACTCCATGTCGGCCGCCGTCACCCTGGGCCAGCTGAGCGCCCATGCCTTGCTTTTGCACGGCGTACTGGGCTATGAGTCGCTGTCGGCCGGCGCCTGGTACGTGGCCATCGATTTTCAACTGTACCTGCTGACCGTATCGCTGCTGTGGCTGAGCGGCCGCGTGGCGGGCCAGCGGCGCCGGCACTGGCTGATGCCGCTGGCCGTCACCGTGGGCATCACCTTTTCCCTGCTGTATTTCAATCTGGACGCGGACTGGGATAACTGGGCGCCGTATTTCTTCGGCAGCTATGGTCTCGGCATGCTGGCCTGGTGGGCCAGCGATCCGGCCCGTAAACCCGGCGCCATGACCGTGCTCATGGCCATGGCCGCCGTGCCCGTCCTGCTGGCCCTGGCCGTCGACTACCGCAGCCGCATCGCGCTGGCCCTGATCGTCGCCTGCGCCCTGTTCCTGTTCGGCCGCGCCCGCACGCCTGCACAGGGCGGCGCCTGGAACATCATCAACGCGCTGGGCCGCATCTCGTACGCCGTGTTCCTCGTCCACTTTCCCGTCAGCCTGCTGGTGAATGCCTTGTTTGTCACCTACGTTCCACTCGATCCCGAGTGGCAGGCACTGGGCATGCTGACGGCCTGGGGCGCCAGCCTGGCGGCCGGCGCGGCGTTTTACCGCTGGGTGGAGGTGCCGCTGGGGCGGGTGATGGGGAGTGTGGTGGCGCATCTGGCCGGGCGGCAGGCGCTGGTGTCGCGTTAGAAACTCGGGGCGTCATGCAAAAGGGTGGAGGTATTGTTGCTCAAGGATATAGTTGCCGCGTATGCATGACGGCAAGAATTTCTATCGCGCTTGCTTCAACTCGATACACGACGACATAGTTTGGATGGGCAACCAGTTCGCGCGTGCCTGAAACTCTTCCGGACCGGTATAGGTGAGGGTGGCAGGGAAGCCGGGAGATGGCGTTGTCGATGTCATGGTAAAGCTGCAGCGCTGCCGGCCGGTTGTGCTGCGCGATATACGTGAGTATCGCGGTCAAATCTTCTTGAGCTTCAACCTTCCATTAAATCGGCAGCATGGCCGTCAGTCTGCGGCGTGACGATTTTCCTCAGTTGCGCCATGACTGTCTCGTGCGAGGCGGTAGCGCGGTCATCATTGAGCGATGCCAGCACCTTTGCGCGAAACCATTGTTCATAGGTTTCGGCTGCTTCCGTTGTAGCAAATTCGGACATGGTCGAGGATGGTGTGGCGTTCATGATTGTCTGATTATACGACGGTCCGATAAAGCTGTATCGCAGGTGGCAAGGCGTTTGATTTGTGTCAGCGATGGCATCGCGTGCAAGTGATGCTGCTGAAAACAAAAAAGCCAACCGCGAACGGTTGGCTTCTCTGAAGTATTTGGTAGGCCGTGCGGGATTCGAACCTGCGACCAACGGATTAAAAGTCCGCTGCTCTACCAGCTGAGCTAACGACCCAAAAACTTTTTACAACAACTTCGGTAACACTGTGCAGTAAAAAAATGCTTGCTATAACAACTCGCAAGCAGATCAGTACTGCGTATTCGTGGTAGGCCGTGCGGGATTCGAACCTGCGACCAACGGATTAAAAGTCCGCTGCTCTACCAGCTGAGCTAACGACCCGAAGAAGAAAGATTATAGGGGGTGCCCGGGATTCTGTCAAACCTAACGGGCAACTTTTTCCCCGCTTTTACTTTTTGCCGCCCCGTTCCTTGGCGGCCTGGGCCGCGCTGGAGTCAGGGTAGCGCGAGATCAGGGCGTTCAGCGTCTTGGTCGCGTTGGCCTTGTCTTTCAGCTCCGTGTAGCAGCTGGCGATGTTGAGCATGGCGTCGGGCGCTTTCGGGCTGTCCGGGTAGTTCTTCAGCACTGCCTGCTGGGCCGTGATGGCGCTCTTGCAGTCGCGCTGGGCGTAATAGGCGTTGCCCAGCCAGTATTGCGCGTTGGCCGCGTAGGCCGATTCCGGATAGCGTTTGACGAAGCCGTCCAGGGCCGTGACGGCGCCCTTGTAGTCGCCTGACTTGAACAGGCCGAACGCGGATTCGTACGCGCTTTGCTCGGATACGCCCACGGCCGCTTCCTGGCCGTCAATGGTGACCTGGCGCGGTTCGAGCTTGCGCAGGCGCGCGTCGATGTCGGTGTAGAAATCTTTCTGGCGCTTCTGCACATTCGCCAGGTCGTTGCCCAGTACTTCGATCTGGCCGCGCAGGCGGGCGATCTCTTGCATGGTCTGGTCGTGCTGGTTGATCAGGCTCAGGGTGCTGGTCTTGTCCGCCTTGCTGTCGACGCGGCTGTTCAGGTCGCGCGCCATGGCGTCGACCTTGGCGCGCAGCTCGAGGATGGCCTTGCGCGCTTCGTCGTCATCGAACAGGGCGGCGTTGGCGTGCAGGGGCAGGTAGGCAAACGCGGCCATCAAGGCGGCGGCGACGCCGGCTTTCGAGAATGTCATCATGGGTCGGGCTTTCTAAGGTTACGCAAACATGCAAACGGGGCGCCGGGCGGTGAATCACCGCGCTGCGCCCCATTATTATGCCTATGACTGGCCAGTTAGGTAAGCGCCAATGCTGGCGCGCTCACCTGTCAACATCAATAAACGATGTCAGCGCGGCGGTTTTCTGCCCATGCTGCTTCGTTGCTGCCTTGTGCTTTAGGCTTTTCTTTGCCCAGCGACACGGCTTCCATTTGGCCTTCTGGCACGCCCAGGGCTGCCATCGACTTGCGCACGGCTTCAGCACGTTTCTGGCCCAGGGCCAGGTTGTACTCAGCGCCACCGCGTTCATCGGTGTTACCTTGGATCAGGATTTTGCGGCTAGGCGTTTTCACCAGGTAAGCAGCGTGGTTTTGCACGACTGGGGTGTCCGCTTCGCGCACGACGTATTTGTCGAAGTCGAAGTAGATGCTGCGGTTAGCCAGCACGCCTTTTGGATCGTCCAGTGGATCGACCGATGCGGTCGTCACTGGCTGAACTTGACGAGTGTCAACTGGAGCTGCGACTTTTTCAGGAGCGCGCTCAACCACTGGGGTTTCTGCTACTTTGACTGGGGTGCTGCAGGCGGACAGCAGAGCTGCGGTAGCGGCGATGAAAGCCAAACTTTTAAAGTTACTCATTTTTATTCTCCGGGTCATGGTTAAAGGTGAAACTGTACAGCATTTACTTCATAAAAGGACCCCAGGTGGGCTCCTTGATATTGCCAGCTTGCGTAGTCAAACGCTGTTTGACGCGGCCATCCACCGATACCACTGCCAGCGACTTGCGTCGTCCGGATTCGGTCGCGTACATGATATATTTCCCGTTGGGCGAAAAGCTCGGTGATTCGTCGTTGGCGGTGTCCGACAGACGCAGTTCCTGGCCACTAGCCAGGTCGAGCGCGTAGAGCTGGAAATTGCCGTCGCGACGGGAAATATAAGCAAGTGTCTTCCCGTCGGACGAGATCCGCGGGCTGATGTTGTAGGAGCCGCCAAACGTCACGCGCTTGGCTTCGCCACCGCTGGCCGACATACGGTAGATTTGTGGTCCGCCGCTGCGATCGCTGGTGAAGTAAATGCTTTGGCCATCGGCCGAGAATTGAGGTTCCGTATCGATGCCGCTGCTGGTGCTGGTGCGGCGCAAGCCGCTGCCGTCGGCATTGACGGTGTAGATCTGGGTATGGCCGTCGCGCGACAGGGCCACGGCCAGGCGCGAGCCGTCCGGGCTCCAGCTCGGCGCGGAATTGCTGCCTTTTTCATTCGACACGATGGTGCGCTGGCGCGTCACCAGGTTTTGCACGTAGACGATGGGCTTTTTCTTTTCAAACGACACATACGCGACCTTGGTGCCGTCCGGCGACCAGGCAGGCGAAATGATCGGCTCGTTCGAGCGCAGGGCGACCTGGATGCCTTCGCCATCGGCGTCGGCCACTTCCAGCCGGTATTCGCGGCCCGATTGCGTGACGTAGGCGATGCGCGTGGCGAACGCGCCTTTGACGCCCGTCAGCTTTTCATAGATATCGTCGGCGATCTTGTGCGCCAGCAAGCGGTTGAACTGCGGCGCGGCCGCATTGTTCATGCTGGAAATCTGCGCACCCTTGATGGTGTCGAACAGCTTGTAGCGCACGTCCAGGCGGCCATCGGCCATGCTTTGCACGGTGCCGGCCGCCAGCGCATCGGCGCCGCGCGACTTCCACTGCTCGTAGCTGACGGGCGCCGTTTCCGATACGGGCGCATCGGCATCGATCAGCTTGAACACGCCGCTGCGCGCCAGGTCGGCCTTGATAATGCCCGACAGCGATTGCGGCGCCGCCGATTCATTGACGAAGCTGGCGACAGCCACCGGAATCTGGTTGCTGCCGATCCCCGTAATCTCCACGCGCAGCTGCGCCTGGGCGCTTGACGCTCCCAGCACCAGGCTGGCGCAGAGCACGACATAGCTCATTTTTTTCATGGTCATCATTTAGGCAAATCCTTCATCTCGAATATGAGTTCAATCTCGCGTTCCACGGTGCCGTCTTTTTTCTTCGGCAGTGGCGACGATTTATTAATGGCGTTTTCCACCGAGCTGTCATACGCCGGCAGGCCGCTACTTTTAATCTTTCGGACCGAAATAATTTCCCCAGTTGGCAGTTGCTCGATCTTGAACACGGCGCGCGGGTTGCCCGGCACGTCCGTGCTACCGCTGTACGCGATATTGCTCTTGATCTTGCTCGTCAGGGCAGCGACATAGCCGCTGTCCTTGCGTGGCGCGGTCGATTTCTCGGCCGTGCCCGTCGTACCGGCGCCCGCCGCACCCGTGATGCGGCTCATTTCCGCAGCGCGTGCCTTGTCGGCGGCCTTTTTCTCTTCCGCCGCTTTTTTCGCCTTGGCAGCTTTTTCCGCCGCCGCTTTTTTATCGGACAGTTCTTTCTCGGCTTTTTCTTCCGCCGCTTTTTCTTTCTCTTTGGCCTGCTTGGCTTTCTCCAGCTTGTCGGCCTTTTCTTTTTCCAGCTTTTCAGCCTTGTCTTTTTCTTTCTGCTTCTGTTTTTCCAGTTCGCGCTTTTCTTCCTCGCGTTCCTTCTGTTCCTGCTTGCGGCGTTCTTCGGCTGCCGCTTTCTCTTTTTCTTCCTTCAGCTTGGCCTTTTTGCGTTCCAGAGCGATCTCCGCCTCGCGCAGGTCGACCTTCGGCTCGGGCGCGGCCACCGGCGGCGGTGGCGGCGGGGCCGGCTGTTCCACTTCCGGTTCCGGCGGCGGCGTTGGTGTCGGCTCCGGTTCCGTCGCCACTTCGGGCGGCGGCGCGGCCGTCTGCACTTTCATGTCCCACACTTCCGCTTCGACGGCGACAGGTTCCGTATTTTGCCAGTGTACGCCCACCCACAGGAAAAACAGCAGCCCAAGGTGCATCGCCAGCGCCAGGCCCAGCGAGGGCCAGCGGCTGCGTTCGCGCGGCACGCTGTAGGGCTTGCCGAGTACATGGTCGATTTGTTTGTTCTGCAAAGTCTAGTCTATCTAAAAACGGTCAAGTCTGGAAACAGGATGCTGCGCTTACTTGGTGGCCAGGCCAACGCGGGTAATGCCCATCTTTTTCGCTTCCGAAATGAGCTGGATCACATCGTCGTACTTGCTTTCCTTGTCGCCCGCGATCATTACGGGATAATCGGGATTGCTCTCGTGCAAACCGCGCAGCTTGCGCAGCAGGGCGTCGCGGTTCGGTTCCGTTTCCGGCGACAGCTGCTCCTTGCCGATGACGCCGATCGACAGCGAACCATTCGGTTTCAGCACGATCTGAATATAGTCATCGGGCGGTTTCGCCGACTTTTCCGCGTTGGGCAAGTTCACCACGCTGGGATTGTTCGACGACGGCATCACCATGAAAATGATCAGCAGCACCAGCATCACGTCGATGTACGGCACGACGTTGATCTCGGACTTGAACTTGCGGCCACGGCCGCCGCGCATGCCGCCGCTATTGAATGAGGAACCCATGGACGCTGCTCCCTCTTAGCGCGACTGGCGCTGCAAGATGTTGGAGAATTCCTCGACGAAGCTCTCGAAGCGGATCGCCAGGCGGTCGATGTCATGCGAAAAACGGTTGTAGGCGACGACGGCGGGAATCGCGGCGAACAGGCCGATGGCCGTGGCGATCAGCGCTTCGGCAATGCCGGGCGCGACGGCGGCCAGGGTGGCTTGCTGCACGTTGGCCAGGCCGCGGAAGGCGTTCATGATGCCCCAGACGGTGCCGAGCAAGCCGATATACGGCGAGACGGAGCCGACGGAAGCGAGGAAAGCCAGGTGCGATTCGAGCACGTCCATTTCACGCTGGAAGGCAGCGCGCATGGCGCGGCGTGCACCGTCGAGCACGGCACCGACGTCCAGCGCGTCGCGCGAACCGTAGGAAGCCTTGCCCTTGATGAATTCGCCCATGCCTGCATCAAAAATGCGGGCCAGCGCGCCGCTCTGGTCGCGGTTGCCGCTGGCGTTCTGGTGCAGCGCATGCAGGTTGCCGCCGGCCCAGAAGCTGCGTTCGAATTCGATGGTTTGCTTGCGCGCTTGGCGCACGGCAAACATCTTGCGGAAAATGTAGGTCCAGCTGGTCAGGGAAATCAGCAGCAGCAGTGCCATGATCAGTTGCACGATCAGGTGGGCATTGGAGATGAGCGCGAGGAAAGAAAGATCTTGTGTAACGTTCATTGGCTGGCAGTCTGTTGGGTGAATTATCCGGAGGTGGCGGGTGGGGTTCAGGCGGCGCGCATGCGGGCCGCTACCGCATCGGGCACGGCGCGCGGGCGCAGTGCCGAATCGACGCAGCCGATCTTGACGCGTGCCGTGTTGAGCAGGCTGTCGCCGCACCAGGCTTGTTGCAGGAAAACGATGGAGGCGCGCCCCATTTTCTCTATGCTTAATGTCAATCTTACCGTGTCATCGAGCCTGGCTGGCGCATGATAGTCGGCGTTAACGCTTTTGACAACGAACATCGCGTCATGCTGCTCCAGCAATTCCTGCTGGCCCACGTCGATGGCGCGCAGCCATTCGGTGCGCGCTCGCTCGAAGAATTTCAGGTAGTTAGCGTAATAGACGATGCCGCCGGCGTCGGTGTCTTCATAGTAGACACGTACGTTCCAGGTAAAGACTGAAGGCATGTTTATTGCGCCAGTAGTGAGATTGAGCAACATTTTACGCGATTTTTCTTCTTGTGACTGTGGGCGCTTGCTGGAAAGCCATGCAAAAGCTGCATATAAGTTGCACCGCAGCATTGTAAATCGGCGTGCTGCAATGGCAAGCTTCGTAACATACGCTTACAAGCCTGAGCCAGGTTTAAGTCCAGCTTAAGACYCCAGGCCTGCGGTGCGCGCGCGGCGATTATAGCCGCACGGTTGCATTCCTTGCTCAATTTCGGCACTTAACTTACAATTTGCATTCCATTACGTCTCACGTGACTGGCGAAAAGTCGGGCGATCTCCATGGATGGTGATCGGCAAACCGGCGAAAGGTGGGCACCCACCGGGAAACGTGAGATTTTTCATCAGCCGTTCGCCTGGGTAGCCACTATGGAAAAGCACGAAGAGGCTGCCTGTCCAATGTTGTTATTCACTTAACGCCGGCTCCCCTCATTCGATCCAATCTGCCAGTACAAGCACCCTCATACTTGGAGTTTTTACATGTTTGCAAAAGATCACACCCTCGCCAACGTCGATCCTGAATTGTTCGCCGTCATTCAAAAAGAGAACACGCGCCAGCACGATCACATCGAACTGATCGCGTCGGAAAACTACACGTCGCCAGCCGTAATGGAAGCGCAAGGCTCGCAGCTGACGAACAAGTACGCCGAAGGTTATCCAGGCAAGCGCTACTACGGTGGCTGCGAATACGTCGATGTGGCCGAGCAACTGGCCATCGATCGTGTGAAACAGCTGTTCGGCGCCGAATGCGCGAACGTGCAGCCGAACTCCGGCTCGCAAGCGAACCAGGGCGTGTTCTTTGCCATGTTGAAACCAGGCGACCTGATCATGGGTATGTCGCTGGCCGAAGGCGGCCATCTGACCCACGGCATGCCGCTGAACATGTCCGGAAAATGGTTTGACGTCGTGTCCTACGGTTTGACGGCGGAAGAAGACATCGACTACGAGGCAATGGAGCGCCTGGCGCGCGAACGCAAGCCGAAGCTGATCATCGCCGGCGCGTCCGCATTCTCGAAAAAGATCGACTTCGAACGCTTCAGCAAGATCGCCAAGGAAGTTGGCGCCTACTTCATGGTCGACATGGCCCACTACGCCGGCCTGATCGCCGCCGGCCTGTACCCGAACCCGGTGCCGTTCGCCGACTTCGTCACCTCGACCACGCACAAATCGCTGCGCGGCCCGCGCGGCGGCATCATCCTGATGAAGGCCGAACACGAAAAAGCCATCAACTCGGCCATCTTCCCTGGCATCCAGGGCGGCCCGCTGATGCACGTGATCGCCGGCAAGGCCGTCGCCTTCAAGGAAGCGCTGAGCCCTGAATTCGTCGAATACCAGAAGCAAGTGATCAAGAACGCCGACGTGCTGGCGAAAACGCTGATCAAGCGCGGCCTGCGCATCGTGTCCGGCGGTACCGAATCGCACGTCATGCTGGTCGACCTGCGCGCCAAGAACCTGACGGGCAAGGAAGCCGAAGCCATCCTCGGTTCCGCGCACATCACCTGCAACAAGAACGGCATCCCGAACGACCCGCAAAAACCATTCGTCACCTCGGGCATCCGCCTGGGCAGCCCGGCGATGACGACGCGCGGTTTCAAGGAAGCGCAAGCGGAAGAAGTGGGCAACCTGATCGCCGACGTGCTGGACAATCCGCATGACGCCGCCACCATCGAGCGCGTGAAAGCGGCCGTGAAAGTACTGGCCGACGCGCACCCTGTGTACGCCGCATAATAATTTGTCCAGAATGTGTCATACGGAGTAAGATTCTGTATGACACATTCCTTCGTGCCCAAGGGCGCCCGGAGTGATTCGGGCGCCCTTTGTACAAGGGCGGCGATTTCCCGTAATTATTACTATAAAGTTGTAGCCAGCCCATGAAATGTCCATTTTGCCAGCACGGCGACACCCAGGTTCTCGATACGCGCGTATCGGAGGAAGGGGATGCCATTCGGCGCCGCCGCCGCTGCGGCAAATGCGACAAGCGTTTTACCACGTACGAACGGATTGAACTTATCATGCCGGCCGTCGTCAAAAAGAATGGCAGCCGGACGGAGTTCGCTGCGGATAAGTTGCGCGGCAGTCTGATGCTGGCCTTGCGCAAGCGTCCCGTTGCGGCCGCCTCTGTGGATACGGCCATCGCCTCCATCCAGGAAAAGCTGCTGACCAGCGGCTTGCGCGAAGTCGATTCCGGCTATATCGGCGAACTCGTCATGCAAGAATTGAAGCGCCTCGACAAGATCGCCTACATCCGCTTCGCTTCCGTCTACAAGAATTTCGAAGACCTGGCCGAATTCCAGGATGCGATCGCCGAAGTGGGGCAGGCGCGCAAGCCTTGACCTTCGGCTTCTCGTTCACCTACGTCAAGGTTCGCCTGGCTAAGCGGCCTGTAATCACCACCGCTGTGTTCCCCTGGCAAGCGGCCTGATCAATCCCACCGCTGTTCTTCCCATCTTATTGCCGTGTTGTTTGCGCCAGCGCAGACCCGGCTTTTTGCGCGCGCCTATCTTGTAGCTGGGCCGCCTGTTCCTGCGACTCTTTCTGCGGAAGGGAATAGCGCATGCGCAATAGCGGTCGCACTATGTTTCCTGCCGGTGGCAGCAGCCTCGTCGAGGTGCTCGTGTCGTTGCTGCTGTTGGCGCTGGGTCTGCTGGGCGCCAGCATCCTGCAACTGCACTCCCTGCGCGCGCGCCATGAGTCGGCGCTGTTGTCGGCGGGCGTGCAACTGGCTGCAGGTATGGCAGAACGCATGCGCGCGAACAGCGTGCTCATGAATGGCCCCGATACGGGCAATCCCTACCTGAACGTGGCCTACGCGGCGGCGGACGACGCCGAAGCGGGCGGCGTTGCGCCCGACTGCTTCGGCGCCACTGTCTGCAGCGCGGCCGACCTGGCGCAATTCGACATCGCCGAATGGAAGCAGCGGCTGCATGCGGCCTTGCCCGGCGCGCGCCTGCATATCTGCCGCGACACTTCCGCATGGGATGCCGCCGCCCAGGGCTTGCAGTGGACGTGCAGCGGCGGCAAGGGCGCGCCCATCGTCATCAAGCTGGGCTGGCGCGGCCGCCTGCCCGATGGCTCGCCCGCCGTGAATGCGGCAGGCGAGTCGCTGCCCAGGCTGGCATTCCAGCTGGGCGGAGGCGGTGCATGAGCGAGGTCCTGTATCGGCATCGCGGCATGAGCTTGGTCGAATTGCTGGTGGCCCTGTCGCTGGGTGCGCTGCTGATGCTGGCCGCCAGTAGCGTATTGCTGGCGGCCAGCGGCAGTTATGGCGACCAGTCCGCCAGTGCGCGGCTCGATGACAACGGCCGTTATGCGCTCGACACCATCGCCCGCGCCGTGCGCCAGACGGCGTACGTGAACTGGGACAGCAGCGCCGCGCCCGTCGCCCATGCCGATGACGACAGCGCGAATGTGGCCGGGCTCGATGCGCGCAGCCTGGGCAAGAACAGCGAGGGCATCAGCGGGGCGTTGCCCGGCGCCCTGCATGGCAGTGACGTGCTGGCCCTGCGCTATTACGGCGCCGGCAAGGGAGAGGGTGGTGACGGCTCCGTGCTCAATTGCGCGGGCTTCGGCGTGGGTGCCGCGCAAACGGAGGCGCAGCGGGGCTGGAGCATTTTCTATGTGGCACAAGGTGCCGATGGCGAGGGCGAGTTGCGCTGCAAATACCGTGGCGAGAACGGCTGGGGCGCGGACGCCATCATTCGCGGCGTCGACGGTTTTCAGGTGCTGTATGGCCTGGACACGGATACGCCGCCCGACGGCGTGGCGAACCGCTATGTCAACGCCAGCGCGTTCGAGGCCTACGATGCGGCGCTGGTGCTGGAGGGGGCGGATGCGGCCGCGCGCCAGCGCGATCTGCACCGGCGCACGCACTGGAAGCGCGTGGCCAGTGTGCGCGTGGCCCTGTTGCTGCATGGCGAGGCGGGCCAGGCGGACAAGATGATGGCATTGGGGCCGGCGCAGTTCGACCTGTTCGGCAAGGCGTATGCCGAGGCGCACGGCGCCGGCGACACGGGCGTGCGCATCGCGCGCGCCTCCTTGCCCGCCGCGACGCGCTCGCGGCTGCGGCAACTGGTGCAGACGAGCATCATGCTGCGCAACGGGCCGGCCTAGGCGGGCAGCGCGATGGCTTGCACGGGCATCCGCCGTTGCGAACCGTGGTGCCCAACTTGCGTACGCCACGGTGGCGCCACCCTCGTGTATGTGCTGTGCCTGCTGGTGATCATCTTGTTGCTGGGCATATCGGCGGCGCAGATGGCCTTGCAGGGCGAAAAGGCGGCACGCGGCGAGCGCGACCGGCAGATCGCGTTTCAGGCGGCGGAGGAGGCATTGGTGGATGCGCAGAACGATATCGAAGGTTTACCTGGTGCGCCCGGACGCAGCAGCCTCTTCGGGCCAGGCAGTGCGGCAGGGTTTGCGGACGGTTGCGGCGAAGGAGGCGCACTGGGCCTGTGCCTGCCCGCAGCGCCGGACGCGCCGGCCCTCTGGCTAAGTACGGATCTCGATGGTGCCGACGCTGGCAGCCGCGCGGTGCCGTATGGCCAGTTTACGGGCGCCGTCATGCAGACGGGGCAGGGTTTTCTGCCGTCGCGCCGACCCCGCTACCTGATCGAACTGCTGCCGTTTCACCCGCCCGGCGCGCAGGCCACGGCAGCGGCCGGCGGCCTGGCCACGGAAAGCTATGTGTACCGCATCACGGCCATCGGTTTTGGGGCGCAGGAAAGCACGCAAGTCGTGCTGCAAAGTTATTACCGCAAGCAGGCGGTGGGAGCGGGGCCATGAGGGCTTGGATATCTGGCCGGCTGCTGGTCGGCTCGATTTGCCTGGCTTGCGGCGCCGCCATCGCGGCCGCTCCTCCCGTGGTGCTGGCGCGGGCCGACGCGGGTTTGTACGGCGCCAGGGTGCCGCCGAATCTGCTGCTCAACCTGTCCCTCACGCATGCTGCCGCCGCTGCCGCGCATGGCGGCGACTATGCGCCGCAGCGCGAATACGCAGGGTACTTCCATGCGCGCATGTGCTACAGCTATCCGTACCGCAGCAAGGATGGCGCCATGCTGCCGGACTTGCGCGTAGCGACCGCTTACTTCTCCGTGCTGAAACCGGCCGATGCCTTGCACGGCTGCGGCGGCGACAGTTTCAGTGGCAACTTTCTCAACTGGGCCAGCGCCAGCATGCTCGACATCGTGCGTTATGCCTTGACGGGCGGCGACCGCGTCATCGACGAAGTGCGCAAGACGGTGCTGCAGCGCGCCTATTTGCCCGACGCGGACAGTCCCATCGACTTCTTTGCCCACCCCGTCTTTTTCCCGCGCAAGATACTGCAGACAGGCGTGGCGGCCGCGACGCCGTTTGCGCTGGCGCAACTGGCCATCGTTTCCTGCCGTAATCGCCTGCTGTTCGGCGACGCCAGCTTGCCCCCGGGCGGCAGTTGCGATGCGCCCGGCACTGCAGCCACGCACGGCGTGTTCCTCGCGCGCGTGCGCGTTTGCGATGCCGATGAAGGGCCGGTGCGCGACGACTTGTGCCTCGCGTATGGCAAGAACTACAAGCCGGTGGGCGCCGTGCAGCGCCATGGCGGCAGGGTACGCGTGGGCGTGTTTGGCCATTTGAACGGCGTGTCCGGCAACGCCGGCCCCGTGTATGGCGGCGTGCTGCGCGTGCCGCTGGCCCATGTGGGCAGGCAGCGCTGGGCGGCGCCCGACTTTATGCCGCAAGACAATGCCGACGCCGAGTGGAATCCCGCCAACGGCGTGTATGCGGCTCAATCTACGTCCAAAGCTGCAGGCTCTGGCGGCGGGGTGACCGCTTACATCAATGGCCTCGGCCGCGGCAATGCCGGGTATCCGGGCGCGTACGCGAAGGCGGCGCCGCTGGCTGAATTGCTGTACGAATCACTGCGCTACCTGCAGGGGCGGCAGGCAAGCCCTGTCGTGCCACCCGCCACGGCCCCGCCTGCCATCGACGACGGTTTTCCGGTCGTAACGCCATGGAGCGACCCGCAAACGGCCAGTTGCCAGCGCCAGGCCGTCGTCAGTCTCGGCGACGCGGGCATGGCCGGTGACCGTTACGTGCCCGGCAATGTTCCTGTGGCTCCCGCATCCAACGGCGACCGCGCACGCGCTGCCGATGGCTTCGCGCTGCCGCCTTTCGATGCGATGGTGTGGACGCATGCGGTGGGCAGCCTGGAAAGCGGTGGCGCGCAGGGCAATCCCGCGCCACGGCCGGACTTGGCGGCACTGGAATTGCTGGCCGACGGGGTGGGCGGCGCCAGCTACCACGCGGCGGGGCTGGCTTATTGGTCGCACGTGCAAGCCTTGCGTCCTGGCGGCAAGAACGACGGCGTTGCCAAGGTCGAGCACTACGCGGGCGACTTGCGCCAGGGCGATCCGGCCGGCGTGCCCGCCACCACACCACTGCTACTGGCGGCCAAATATGGCGGCTTTCTCGATGCGAATGGCGACGCCAACCCGTTCAAGAGCGCGACGGGCAGCGCGCTGGACGAGTGGAGCCTGGATGGCCGCTGGCCCGCCCATTATTTGTCCGGCAGCGATCCGGCCTCCCTGATCGCGGGACTGCGCGCGGCCTTTGTAGCCGCCGACAAGGCTACCTTGCCGGCGACGCTCGCGGGGCCAGCCCTGATGGCGCTGGCCAGCGTGACGGAAGAGGCATACTGGTTCCAGACGCAGCTGCGCCTGGCCGATGGCGGCATGACCGTGTCACGCTCTGCGTTTGCCGTGGGCGCAGATGGCGCACTGCTTCCCGGCAAGCCATGGTGGCGCGCCGGCGGCCAGGATAAGCCCGTGCCGGATGGAGCGCCCGCGGCCTTGCGTCCCGTCTATACGCTCGACGCCAAGGGTGCTCTGATGCCGCTGGCCTGGAAGGGGCTCGACGCGGAACAGCGCGGCGCATTCGACGGCGGCGATGGACGGGGAGAAGCGCGCCTGGCGTATCTGCTTGGTCAGCGCGGGAGCGAGGTGGGCCAGCCGAGTGGCTTCCTGCGGCGCCGCTCAGGCAGCCTGGGTACCGCGCCGCATGGCAATCTGCTGTACGTGGGCGCGCCGGGGCTGGGCATGCCGGGCGCCAGCTATGGCGTGCACCGCAAGGCGCTGCTGCAGCGGCGCAAAATGCTGTACCTGGGCGCCAACGATGGCTTGCTGCATGCGTTCGATGCGCGTACGGGCAGCGAATTGTTTGCCTATCTGCCGCAAGCGCTGCTGCGCGCTGCGCCAGCCGCTGCGAGCACTCACTACAGCCCTGGCCCGCTGCTTGACGGCGCGGCGGCCACGGCGGAAGTAATGGCGCTCGGACATTGGAAGACGGTGCTGGTGTCGGGCATGGGCGGCGGGGCGCAAGGCGTGTTTGCGCTCGACATTACCGACCCGGCCCGCTTCGCGCAAGACGGGGCGCTGGGGGAGTTTACGGACCACGACGACAGGCTGATGGGCAACGTGCGTGCGCCGCCCGCTTTCGCCCGCATCAACATGGGCGGCAAGGAGGGTGCGCCGGCCTACCGCGATTTTGCTGTCGTCGCCAGCGGCTATAACAACCATGTCAATGACGGCAAGGACACGACGGCGCCCGCATCGGCCGCCGCCATCTTCTTGCTGGCGCTGGACAAGGCGCCCGGCACACCATGGACGTTGGGAAGTAATTACTTCCGGCTCAAGGTGCCTGTTGCCATCGGTGGCGGTGATGGTGGCCATGGCAGCGAGGCGGATACGGGCGCCAATGCCGTCCTCCACGCGCTGGGTCCGCCTTCCGTGGTGCCGGGCAGCGACGGTGCGCTGGCCTTCCTGTATGCGGGCGATTTGCAGGGCAATATCTGGCGCTTCGACTTGGCTGGCGGGCCGCCATGGAAAGAGGGGCAGGGACGCAAGCTCGTTTTTGTCGCGCGCGATGCGCAGGGCCGGCGCCAGCCCGTGACGCAGCAGCTGAATGTGGCGTATGCGCCCGGTGGCGGCTATCTGCTGCTGTTCGGCACGGGCAAGCTGGTCGAGGCGGCCGATACCTGGCCCGCCGCCTTCCTGCCGCAGTCGTTTTACGCCGTGCACGACGATGTGCGGAAGTCGTCCTCCACGCACAGCCGGGCCGACCTGGAGCAGCGCAGCCTGAGCGAAGCGGCAGGCGGCGTGCGCGTCGATGGCGCCGAACTGCGCTATACGGGCAGCGATGCCATGCGCGGCTGGTACTTCGATTTTCTCGATACCGCGCAGACGGGCGAACGCAGCATCAACAGTGCCGTGCTGGCCGCCGGCAAGGTGCTGTTCAATACCGTCCTGCCGGGGCGCGACCCTTGCGCCAGGCCGGCCACCCGCCTGTACGTGCTCGACGTGCTGAGCGGCTTTGCGGCCGATGGCGACGGGGTCGTGCAGGCGGGCGCGCAGACAGGGCGCTTGTACGATGGCCTGGCGCGCGCGCCGCCGCTGGCGCTGGAACTGAACAGCACGGTGGGCGCCGCGACGGCGGCAGGGCGGGCCGAGGGACGCAAGGAACTGGCCGTGCTGCAGCCTGGCTTGCCCGGCGCGGCCAGCGCGGCGGTGCTCAAGGTCGTCAGCGCGCCGTTGCCGGCCCGGCGCCTCAGTTGGCGCGAAGTGGCGAACTGGCGCGAATTGCACGAGGCGGCCAAGAAAAAATAGGCCCGGCAAGGCGGAGGCACGGTATCGGCTGGCGCTTTTTTGGGAAGAAGGAAGATCGCATGGGGACGCTGGCAAGGCAGAACCGGGCCGCTGCAAACGGTGGTGCTCTTGCTGCCGCCCCGGGCTTCAGCCTGATCGAACTGCTGTCCGCGCTGGCGATCATGAGCTTGCTGCTGGCGCTGGCCGTGCCCGCTTATCAAGGCCATCTCGTGCGCGCCAAGCGGGTGCAGGGGCAGGCGGCCCTGCTGCGGCTGATGCAACAGCAGGAGCGCTATTACTCGCAGAACAATCACTATCTGGCATTTTCCTCGGCGTCGCCGGCTTCGCAGGCGCAGCAATTCCCGTGGTGGTCGGGCGACGGGGGCGCGGCCGGCAGCGCATATGAAATCGAGGCGCTGGCCTGTCCGGGCCTGGCGATCGGGCAATGCGTGCTGTTGCGCGCCATGCCGGGCACGTCCAAGGTTGATGCGCAATTCCAGGATGCCGATTGCGGTGTCCTGTCCTTGAGCAGCACGGGCCAGCGCGGCAGCAGCGGCCCGGCCAGCCGTTGCTGGCCTTAAGCCATGGCCACGCGCAAGCGGCCACCGAGGAGCAGGCACAAATTCGGGCGTACCCTCGGGCATACCATGCTCGAATTGCTGGCCGTGCTGGCGATTGCCGCGCTGCTGGCGGCCGCTGCCTTGCCCAGCTTGCAGCAGGTACTGGCGCGCCAGCAAGTGCGCGCGGCGGCCACGGACTTGTTCTCGGCCATCGAACTGACGCGGGCGCAGGCGATGGCGCGGGGACAGCGCGTGTTGCTGATGCCGGCCGGGCCCGGTGGCACGGACTGGCGCACGGGCTGGCTGATCTTCATCGACCGCAATGCCAGCCTGGCGTTCGATGGCGATGATGAATTGCTGTTCCGCCAGGGGCCGCTGCCGGAGGGCATCACGGCGCAGTTCGCGTTTTCGTCGGCCACGGCGCCGTTTTATATCGCCTACAATGGCGCAGGACGCAGTTGCAGCGCGACCAATAGTCTGGCGGCGCGCTGGGGTACTTTGTCCCTGGCTTTGGGAAAGCAGGTGCGCCATATTAAAATCAATATGCTGGGCAGGGTGCGCGTGTGCGATCCGCAGCAGCAAGCGGCCAATTGCAGCGGCGTGGCCGACAGTTCGTAGCAAGACTGATCAATTACTCACCTTCAAGCAAAGTAGCCCGTGGAAATACTCAACGATATCGATGGCATGCGCCTGGCGCTGGAATGGGCGGCGCGCGGTCTGTACACGACCTCGCCCAATCCCCGCATCGGCTGCGTGATCGTCAGGGATGGCCAGGTGATCGGCGCCGGCGTGACGCAGGCGGCCGGGCAAGATCATGCCGAGGTGCAAGCGCTGGCCAATGCGGCGGCGCGCGGCAACGACGTGCGCGGCGCCACCGCTTATGTCACCTTGGAGCCGTGCAACCATCACGGCCGTACCCCGCCATGCTCCGATGCGCTCGTGCGCGCGGGACTGGGCCGCGTCGTGGCCGCCATGACGGACCCGAACCCGCTGGTGGCGGGGCAGGGACTGGCCAAGCTGGAAGCGGCCGGTATCGCCGTCACCACGGATGTGCTGGCCGACGAAGCCTATGAAATGAATATCGGCTTCTTTTCGCGCATGCAGCGCGGCAAGCCGTGGGTGCGCATGAAAACGGCGGCCAGCCTGGACGGCATGACGGCCTTGCACAATGGGCAAAGCCAGTGGATCACGGGGCCGCTGGCGCGCGCCGACGGCCACGCCTGGCGCGCGCGCGCCTGCGCCATCCTGACGGGCATCGGCACGGTCAAGGCGGACGACCCGCAACTGAACGTGCGCGCCGTCGAGACGCCGCGCCAGCCGCGCCGCATCGTCGTCGACAGCCGGCTCGACATCAGCCTCGACGCGCGCATCTTGCAAGGTGGCGGCACGTGGATCGTGGCGGCCGTCGCCAACCCGGAAAAGGAAGCGCAGTTGCGTGCCCTGGGTGCGGAAGTCATCATGCTGCCGAACGGGGACGGCAAGGTCGACCTGCCCGCGCTGATGCTGGAACTGGGACGCCGGCAAATCAATGAAGTCCACGTCGAGGCCGGCGCCAAGCTGAACGGTTCGCTGATCCGCGAAGGCTGCGTCGACGAGTTGCTGGTCTATCTGGCGCCCACCTTGCTGGGAGACGCGCAAGGCATGTTTGACTTGCCTGCATTGACGGATATCAAGCAGCAGCGCACTTTGCAATTTCACCAGGTTCAGCAAGTGGGCGAAGATGTGCGTATCCTTGCAAGATTCGCCCAGCGCAATTAATACTTTTATACTTTATAGGGTTAGTTCATGTTTACAGGAATTGTTGCCGCCATCGGCAAGATTGAAACCGTGCAAGCACTTGACGGCGGCCTCGATGCCGGCGTGCGTCTGAACATCCATGCGGGCGGCTTGCCGCTGGCCGATGTGGCCTTGGGCGATTCCATCGCCATCAATGGCGCCTGCATGACGGTGGTGGAAAAATCGGACACCGGCTTTGCCGTCGATGTCTCGCGCGAAAGCCTCAATTGCACCGTGGGCCTCGATACCACCACGGAAGTGAACCTGGAAAAAGCCCTGACCCTGGCCGAGCGCCTGGGTGGCCATCTGGTCTCCGGCCACGTGGACGGCCTGGGCATCGTGCGCAAGTTCGAAGCCGTGGGCGAATCGTGGGAACTGGTGATCGAAGCGCCGCACGAGCTGGCGAAATACCTGGCCTTCAAGGGTTCCGTCGTCGTCAATGGCGTGTCGCTGACCGTCAACCGGGTCGAAGACTTGGGCGCGGGCGCCGTCAACGGCTGCCGTTTCTCGATCAACCTGATCCCGCACACGATCGCCATGACGACCCTGAAACACTTGACGGTCGATGGCAAGGTCAACCTGGAAATCGATCTGATCGCCCGCTATGTCGAGCGCATGTTGTCGCTGGACAAGGCTGCCGCTTAACACTGCAGCTTGAAGCAGCACAGCCGCGGCCTTGCCAAGCGTGTGTTGCTTTTCTTTCAGACGCGCATACTATGAAGCTTTCCGCAGTGGAGGCTAGCCATGGACCCGATTTCGCGCGCAACCGTGCCCAATACCATCCCGGCCGCGTCTCGCGTGGGCGAGACGGTACCGCTGGCGCCGCTGGCGCCTGCGCTGCCCGTGCCGCCGTCCAGCGCGGCGGCGGCCCTTGCCATCCAGTCCTCGACCCAGGTCGACATCTCCCCGCTGGGCCAGTTCCTGTCCGGCGTGGCCTTGTCGCGCCGGCAACTGCTGGCCTTGCAGGGCGCCACGGAAGAGGCCAGGGCGGCAAATACCCCCGTGAATGTCAATGACGATTTGCTGGCGCTGGCGCGGCAGTTGACGGAATCGTTCGCCCAGCTGCAAACGAGCGGCATCGACGCCAGCCAGCTGGCGACGGCCGGCGACACGCCGGGCAGCCTGGCGCAGCGCTACGATTTGCTGTCGGGCGACGGCACGACGGATGCGGCCGCCACGCTGGCGCAGGACGGCAGCTTGCTCACGCAAGCGCAGCTGGCCCGCATCGGCATCGACTTGCGCAATGAAGATGTCGATGCGCCAACGTTGCAAGCCGCCTATGCGGCCGACAGCAATGCCACCCTGGACGCCTTGCAACAGGGAACGGACGTGCTGGCACAGGTGGGCGCCGTGCTGGCCCGGCAGCAGGGCGCGCCGCTGGCGACCAATGTCGAAGCGGATTTGACGGGCGAAACATTGCCGTCCAGCGCCGTGCAGGCGTCGCAAGCCACGCAGCCGCAGCCCATCGACGATGCGCCGCCTCAAACGGCTGCCATCGCACAGCGGCATCTGGAACTGCAGCGGCAACTGGAAGCGGAAGAGCTGAACCTGGACTTGCAGGAACTGCGGCCGCCACCGGCGACAGCCGGCCAGGATCTGCAGCAGGCGCAGCGGGCCGGCCAGCGGCGTTTTGACGCCCAGGATATCGACACGCAGCGCCTGGATGCCGAACGCCAGGCCCTGCGGCAGGAAGATGCGCGCCTGGACGCGTTACGCCAGGATCAATTGCAGCAGACGCAGCGCGAAGAGCAGGCGCAGGCGGCAGCCGATGCGATGGAGCGTACACGGCTGACCTCGGCACAGCTGGCCGACAGCGATGCCCAGTTGCTGGCGCAGGCAGAGGCCGCGCGCGCGCAGACCCGGGCGCGCGATACCCAGTTACAGGCGCGAGCAGGACTGGAGGCGACGGCCCAGGCCCGGCTGGCCCAGCAAAATGCCCAGGCGCAGCAGCAAGCCGCGCAAGCAGCGGGCCAGGCCGTGCCCTTGCCGTCATCGCAAGACCCGTCCGTGGCGGCGGCTATTGCCGCGTATAACCTGAACAATGCAGCCCTGAATCCCGGCCTGATGAACCGGCCATTGCCGGCCAGCGACTCGCGCCTGCCGCTGGTGGCGCCGGTGGCTGCTGTGGAACCCGTCAAGCCCGTGCCTAAAATCTAGGGCAGCAGGGTGGCGTCCAAGGTAATGTTGGCTTTCAGCAGTTTCGATACGGGGCAGCCAGCCTTGGCCTTGCCCGTCAATTCCTCGAATTTCGCCTGGTCGGCGCCCGGTATCTTCGCTTTCAAGATCAAATGGACGGCCGTGATGGCAAAGCCGTCGTCCACCTTGTCGAGGGTCACTTCGGCCGTCGTCTCCATTTTTTCCGCCGTCAGGCCCGCTTCGCCGAGGATCAGCGACAGGGCCATGGTGAAACAGCCCGCGTGCGCGGCGCCGATCAATTCCTCGGGGTTGGTGCCGGGCTTGCCTTCGAAGCGGCTGGCAAAGCCGTAGGGATATTCCTGCAAGGCGCCGCTGCGCGTGCTGATGGCGCCCTTGCCATCCTTGATGCCGCCTGACCAGATTGCCGATCCGTTGGTTTTCATATTGCCGCTCCTGTGTAGGGTATCGCTGCGAGTGGGGTATCAGCGCCGTGGCGTTGACGGGCTGATCTTATGCTCTTTGCAAGGCCGGCGGCGCGCGTCTTGCCGCCGCCGTGTGCGCTGGAACGGGGAATCGGCGCTTTGTGGGGCATGCAGGGAGGCTGCCGGCATATCCGTGCCGCTAAACTGTCTTATTTCAGGTCTGCAAGCGCTAAATCCTTTAAAATAGCAGGTTATAAGAAAATTCCCGGAAATCTGAGGAATATTCGTGCTTGATGTTTCAGGTTTAGGTTCAGTTTTTAGTTACACTAACAACGCCTGGCAAAACCGACGCGAGCGGTTTGGCCAGGCGTCATACAAGCGCAAWTGTATTAAGTTTTAGTGTTCATAACACGCCGGCAAAACCGACGCGCAGCAGGTTTGGCCAGGCGTCATACAAGGATGAACAATGTCTATATCCAGCACCGAAGAGATCGTCGCTGAATTGCGCGCCGGCCGCATGGTGATACTGGTCGATGAAGAAGACCGGGAAAATGAAGGCGATCTGGTGCTTGCAGCCGATTTCGTGACGCCTGAAGCCATCAATTTCATGATCACGCATGCGCGTGGCCTGGTCTGCCTGACCCTGACGGAAGAGCGTTGCGACGAGCTGAACCTGTCGATGATGACGTCGCGCAACGGCACCGCCTACGGCACCAATTTCACGGTCTCCATCGAAGCGGCCGAAGGCGTGACGACGGGCATTTCCGCCGCCGACCGCGCCAAGACCATCCAGGTGGCCGTGGCCAAGGGCACGCAGCCCAGCGATATCGTCCAGCCCGGCCATATCTTCCCGCTGAAAGCGCAAAAAGGCGGCGTGCTGATGCGCGCAGGCCATACGGAAGCCGGTTGCGACCTGACGGCCATGGCCGGCTTGACGCCCGCGTCCGTGATTTGCGAAATCATGAAGGACGACGGCACCATGGCGCGCCTGCCGGACTTGCTGGTGTTTGCCGAGCAACATGGCCTGAAAATCGGCACGATTGCCGACCTGATCCATTACCGCAGCCAGACCGAGTCCCTGGTCGAACGCGTTGCCGAGCGCACCCTGCATACGGCGCACGGCGAATTCCGCCTGATCGCCTTCCGCGACAAGCCCAGCGCGTCGGCCCATCTGGCCCTTGTGCATGGCGACCTGGCCCCCGGCCTGGAAGCGCTGGTGCGCGTGCACCAGCCCGTTTCCCTGCTGGACGTGCTGGAAAGCGAAGCGACCACCCACTCGTGGACGGTGGCCGCCTCGATGGCCGCCATCAAGCAGGCCGAGCGTGGCGTGATGGTCTTGCTGAACTGCGGCGAGACGTCGAGCGAGCTGTTTGCCCAGTTCGCCGCCCTGGATACGCCGCAAGCCAAGCCGAAAGGCCGCGCCGCCAGCATGGATCTGCGCAGCTATGGCATCGGCGCGCAAATCCTGCGCGACCTGGGTGTGAGCAAGATGCAATTGCTGGCCAGCCCCCGCAAGATGCCGTCGATGGTCGGTTTCGACCTGGAAGTGACCGGTTTTCAGTGCCATCCTGGCCAGACGCCTGACTAAATCTACTGCGCGTCGCGATTTGCGGTCTGTGATGCTCACTGTACCTTCGTACAGTTGCGCTTCTCGACCACAACTCGCTGCCGCTCGCTACGATTTTGTCAGGCGTCGATGTGAGAGTAAACGATGGCGGCATGTGCGTGCCGCCCTGAACCACCAGATTAAAGAGGCTTATGATGACCGTAGGAACATATGAAACCAATTTTGCCGGCGAAGGTTTGCGCGTCGGTATCGTCCAGGCACGATTCAATGAAATCGTCGGTGGTGGCTTGCTGTCGGCATGCCTGGAAGAGTTGAGCAAGCTGGGCGTGGCCGATGAAGATATCCTGCACGTGACCGTGCCGGGCGCCCTGGAAATCCCACTGATTCTGCAAAAAATGGCGGAAACCGAGCAATTCGACGCCCTGATCGCACTGGGCGCCGTGATTCGCGGTGAAACCTACCACTTCGAGCTGGTATCGAACGAATCGGGCGCGGGCATCACGCGCGTCGGTCTCGATTACGGCATCCCGATCGCCAACGCAGTGTTGACGACCGAAAACGACGAGCAGGCGGAAGTGCGCATGCTGGTCAAGGGAGCTGAAGCGGCGCGCGTGGCAGTGGAAATGGCTAATCTGGCGCAAGCGCTGGAAGAGTTGCAGGAATCCGAGGAGGACTAGCCGTGAGTGCGCCGAAGCATGCTGCGTTGCAGCGCCTCGCCGTATTCGTCACTATCTGCAGTACATACGTACTTAAGAACAGGTAACAATCATGACTGAGAAAAATTTGCTCGCCAATCCCAGCAAAAACCGCACGCCGCGTCACCGCGCGCGCGAGTTTGCGCTGCAGGGCTTGTACCAGTGGCTGCTGAACAATGAAGACGCGACCACCGTCGTGAACAATATTCGCGCGGCCCACGGTTTCGACAAGGCCGATGGCGATCATTTCACGGTGCTGCTGTACGGCGCCATCAAGGATTCGCTGGCGCTGCGCGAAAGCATGGCACCATTGATCGACCGCAATATCGCGGAACTGTCGCCGATCGAACATGGCATCCTGCTGATCGGCGCTTTCGAGCTGAAGAACAACATGGAAATCCCGTACCGCGTCGTCATCAACGAAGCGGTCGAGCTGGCCAAGTCGTTTGGCGGTATCGACGGTCACAAGTATGTGAACGGCGTGCTGGACAAACTGGCAGTGAAATTCCGCGAGGAAGAAGTCAACGCCAACAAGCGCAAGTAATACAGCGTAGTTCCTGCGGCGGCTGCCGCAGGGCAACAAAAAAGCCACCGGCACTTGCGTGCGGTGGCTTTTTCATTGGGTGCTGCTTTTTGGATGCCCCTGTGAGGGCTTTTAAAGGGTCACAGGCCGGCGATCTCGTTGTGGGGCAATACTTTGATGGTGATGCCGCTTGCCGCTTCTGCTGCCGGTGCCTTGGCTGGTGCTGGCGTGTTCGATGCCATCACCGGCGTCGTGGTCGGCACGCGCTGGCCAGCCGACACTTGTTTCAGGCGGCGGTATTCGGCCAGCACGCGCGAGCCGTAGCCCGAATCGGTGGCGAAGTTGGCGGCGCCGACATAGGTTTTCAGGCCCGCTTCGACGGAACCGCCACGCGTGACGTAGTCTTTCAGGATCAGGGATCCGACGCGGATGTTGGCGACGGGATTCAGGGCTGCTTGCACGCCGCCCATTTCCTGGAAGCGCTCGTGGTGCACTTTCGACATGACTTGCATCAAGCCTTGTGCGCCGACGGGGCTTTCCGCGAACGGGTTCAAGCCCGATTCGATGGCCATCACGGCCAGGATCAGCAGCGGGTCCAGCTTGATTTCGCGGGCCGTCAGGTAAGCCGTCGACACGAGCATATTGGTCGCGTCGTTGGCCACGCGGTAGCGCTTGGAGAGCCAGTTGGTAACCCATTGCTGCTGCTTTTGCGTGCCCAGCAAGGCTTTTTCTTCCTTGCTCAGCGGTGCGTCGCTGGCGGCGGCCGTTTGCACGGAAGCGGGCGCTTCCATCAGTGCCGACAGGGCTGGCGCTTCAACGGCTTGCGCTTCTGCCATCGGCAGCGGGAATAGGCTGTGCGTCAGTTGCTTGCCCAGGTCAGGGCGGAACATCAGCAGGGCGATCAGTGCCAGGGCGGAAATGCCGAAGACTGTCAGTGTGTGTTGTGCCGTGGTTAAAACGCCACGGGCCGAAATGGCTTGTGCGCGGGCGCGCAAACGCGCCAACGCTGGCTGACCAGCCACGGTTGAAGCAGGTAATGCTGCTTCAGTGCTACGATGAGTCATAGAGTTCCCCGAAATGTCGCGTCAACAGGCAGTCCCTCCGCGGTGTCGCGGTGTTGTGGGTACTGCCAATGCCGTGCATCAGAAATATCATCGTTTCCGCCGCGTATGGATGCGTGCGAGAAACGCCGTCATTGCTTGCTTGAGCTGATCGGTCCCATGCTGGTATTGGATCAGTCGCAATACAACTTTTACCGGGGGTAAGGCAGACGCCTTTTGAAAACACTCCTTAAAATGTCATGTGGAGCCCCGACTCCGTGAATGAAAGAGAAACGCTAAAATCAAGCTCTGGGCCGGCGTGCTCTTTCAAGTTGGGCGAATTGTAGAAGCCGTTTTATATCAAGTCAATACTAACGAATCGTTTCTTTATTACTTTTATGTCTTACTTTTTGACTTGCATTGTGCCAAAAGCCAATAAAATCAATTACTTGGCATAGATCCTTCAGCAACGGCGTCCGACGTCAAAAAAAATTAAAAACACATGAAATATTCAGATTTACGAGATTTTATTTCTCAACTGCAACAAATGGGTGAACTTAAGCCCATTTCGACCCCCATTTCACCGATTTTGGAGATGACGGAAGTGTGCGACCGCACCTTGCGCGCGGGCGGACCGGCCTTGCTGTTCAATAATCCGACGGGATACACCATGCCGGTGCTGGGCAACCTGTTCGGCACCACGCGCCGCGTGGCGCTGGGCATGGGCGCGGAAGACGTCAGCGAGTTGCGCAAGATCGGCCATGTGCTGGCGCGGCTGAAGGAACCGGAGCCGCCGAAGGATTTCAAGGATCTGCTGGGCCTGGGCTCGCTGGTGAAATCCGTGTGGGACATGTCGCCCAAAGAATTGCGCGGCGCGAAGTGCCAGGAAATCGTCTGGGAAGGTAACGACGTCGACCTGGCGCGCCTGCCGATCCAGCATTGCTGGCCTGGCGACGTCGCACCGCTGATCACTTGGGGCCTGGTGATCACCAAAGGGCCGAACAAGAAGCGGCAAAACCTCGGCATCTACCGCCAGCAGGTATTGGGACGCAACAAGGTCATCATGCGCTGGCTGGCGCACCGGGGCGGGGCGCTGGACTTCCGCGAGCACGCGATTCAAAGCAAGGGCAAGCCGTATCCGATCGCCGTCGCGCTCGGTGCCGATCCCGCTACTATATTAGGGGCCGTCACGCCGGTGCCTGACAGCCTGTCCGAATACCAGTTCGCCGGCTTGCTGCGCGGCAGCCGCACGGAGCTGGTGAAAGCCATCGGCAGCGAGTTGCGCGTGCCGGCGTCGGCCGAAATCGTGCTCGAAGGCCATATCTACCCGGACGAAAACCATCCGAGCGGCTACGAGCACGCGCTGGAAGGGCCGTATGGCGACCACACGGGCTACTATAATGAGCAGGACAGTTTCCCTGTGTTTACCATCGACCGCATCACCATGCGCCGCGACCCGATCTACCACTCCACGTACACGGGCAAACCGCCGGACGAGCCGGCCGTGCTGGGCCTGGCCCTGAACGAAGTGTTCGTGCCGCTGCTGCAAAAGCAGTTCAGCGAAATCACCGACTTCTATCTGCCGCCCGAAGGTTGCAGCTACCGCATGGCCGTGGTGCAGATCAAGAAACAGTACGCGGGCCACGCCAAGCGCGTGATGTTCGGCGTGTGGAGTTTCCTGCGCCAGTTCATGTATACCAAGTTCATCGTCGTCGTCGACGAAGACGTGAATATCCGCGACTGGAAAGAAGTCATCTGGGCCATCACCACCCGTGTCGACCCCATCCGCGACACGACCCTGGTCGACAATACACCGATCGACTACCTGGACTTCGCCTCGCCGGTCAGCGGTCTGGGCAGCAAGATGGGTATCGATGCGACGAATAAATGGCCGGGCGAAACGACGCGCGAGTGGGGCACGACGATTGCCATGACGCCGGAAGTGAAGGCCAAGGTGGATGGGATTTGGCAGGAGCTGGGTTTATAGGTAGTGACGTAGGTCGGCTTAGCGCGCAGCGCGTAAGCCGACGTTGCGGTGCTTGCATGTTCGAGGCTTGGATACTCAGTAGCGCCTGCATACAGCGTGCGGCTTAGGCCGGCCTAAGCCGACCTACGCCGACCTACTCAGCATTCACACGGCAATTTCCCAATCTTGCGCAGGTCGGTTATAATTGTCCTTGGCGGGCCCCTGCGCATCGTGGCATGGCTAACCTGGTCAGGTCGGGAACGAAGCAGCCACGGCTATTAACCATGAGTGCCGCAGATCAGGCTCGCCTCCTTCGGGAATGTTTTATCAGGATCAACAATCAAGCTGCCATGGGCAGCTTTTTTGCTTTTACGGCCCCGTTTTCTTGCCGATCCGCAGCATTGTCGGGCTTGCCGTGTTTTCACTGTTTCTAGCTGGCCATGTTATACAATTGCTGCTTTGCCGCGTTTGCCAGATTTGTCCTGGCCCGGCCATGAGGCTTGCGCCCGCCGCGCAGGATCACCCGCAAAATCGCATGGTAAAATCTCAGCATGTCCTATCAAGTCCTCGCCCGTAAATACCGCCCCAAGAATTTCGAGACGCTCGTCGGCCAGGAGCACGTCGTGCGCGCGCTCACGCATGCCTTGCACAGCGGCCGATTGCATCACGCCTACCTGTTCACGGGCACGCGCGGCGTCGGCAAGACGACCCTGTCGCGCATCCTGGCCAAGTCGCTCAATTGCATCGGCCTTGACGGCACGGGCGGCATCACGGCCCAGCCTTGCGGCCAGTGCGAAGCGTGCACGGCGATCGATGCGGGACGCTTTGTCGACTATATAGAGATGGATGCGGCGTCGAACCGCGGCGTCGATGAAATGGCGCAGCTGCTCGAGCAAGCCGTGTATGCACCAAGCAATGCGCGCTTCAAGGTCTATATGATCGATGAGGTGCACATGCTGACGAACCACGCGTTCAATTCCATGCTGAAGACCCTGGAAGAGCCGCCCGAGCACGTCAAGTTCATCCTGGCCACGACGGACCCGCAAAAGATACCCGTGACCGTGCTGTCGCGCTGCCTGCAGTTCAACCTCAAGCAGATGCCGCCCGGCCACATCATCAGCCACCTGGACAATATCCTGGGGCAAGAGGGCATCACCTTCGAACAGCCGGCCTTGCGCCTGCTGGCCCAAGGCGCCCACGGTTCCATGCGCGATGCGCTGTCCCTGACGGACCAGGCCATTGCCTACGCGGCCGGCGCAGTGACCCTGGACGCCGTGCAAGGCATGCTCGGTGCGCTCGACCAATCGTACCTGGTACGCCTGCTCGACGCGCTGGCGCAGCAGGATGGCGCCGACCTGCTGGCCGTGGCCGACGAGATGGCGTCGCGCAGCCTGTCGTACAACGGCGCCCTGCAAGACCTGGGTACCTTGCTGCACCGCATTGCGCTGGCGCAAACCGTGCCCGCCGCCTTGCCGCAGGATCTGCCTGAGTACGCGGACATCGTCCGTTTGGCTACCGCGTTTGACGCGGAAGAAGTCCAGCTGTTTTACCAGATCGCCGTGCATGGCCGCAATGAACTGGGCCTGGCGCCCGACGAATACGCGGGCTTTACCATGACCTTGCTGCGCATGCTGGCCTTTCGGCCCGGCATAGGCGGCGCCGAAGGTGTGCCTGCTGCCGCGCCAGCTTCTGTATCGGGCAACCGTCCCGCTGCCGTGGCCGCCGCGCGCGCCGCGGCTGGCGCATCCGCACCGGCCGCCCGCGCCGCCACGAACAGCGTGGCCAGCCATGCAGCCGTGACCCCGCCCGCCGTGGTCGCCGCCGCTGCCGCCMGCMTGGMCMRCAGCGAAGCGCAACGCCYRYKSGYGGSYGSSCCGGCACCGGCACCGGCAGCTGTAGCCGCCCCGGCGCCGGCACCAGTGGCGCCGCCACCTGCCGCTCCGGCTGCGGCCGCCCCGGCAGCATCGGGCGCCCCGATCAGTTCCGCCCGCGCCGCCATCAATGCGGCGCTGGAAGCGGCCCGTGCCGCCTCGAAAGGCCGTCCGGGCAGCGCGCCGTCGGCGCCATCGTCGGCGCCCAAGCCGGCTGCCCCCGCACCGGCAGCGGAAGCTGTCGCCGCAGCGCCAGTGGCCCCGGCCGCACCTGTGCAGGCAGCACCGCCACCGCCCGCCGCCGCAAAAGCGCCTGCGCCGTGGGACGATGCGCCACCGGTCGCCGTGATGGAAGCGCCAGTGGCCGCTACGGCGCCCGTGCAGCAGGCGCGTCCTGCCGCGCCGCCGCCACAGCAGGCACCCGCCGACGACGACTTGCCGCCGTGGGTCACCGAATTCTCCGACGACAGCGCTTCGGCTGCCGTGTCGGCACCCGCCGCGCAGAGCAGCGAGCAGCCGGCCGTCATCATGCCGCAGCGCGCCGCCAAGCAAGCCGCGCCGAGTGGGCCATATGTGATCACGCCCGTGCCGGGTCTGGACTGGGACGGCAACTGGCCAGCCGTCGCCGCCGTGCTGCCCCTGCGCGGCATAGCCCAGCAGCTGGCCGTGCAGGCCGAGCTGATCGAATGCCTGCACGACGGCCACAGCACGACTTTCCGCCTGCGCGTGCCGATCGACACGTGGCGCAGTCCGGCCAACGTGGAAAAACTGGCGGCCGTGCTCAGCGAGCGCTTCGGCCGCAAGGTCAATGTCGACACGGAACTGGGCGCCGTCTGGTACACGGCCAGCGCGGAAGCGCAGGCCCACCGCGAGGCGTGCCAGCTGCAAGCGGAAGCAACCATCGCCAGCGATCCCTTCGTGCTCGACATGAAGCGTGCATTCGACGCTTTTGTTGTGCCGGGAACGATTACCCCTGCACCGGCCGGCTCCGCCGCGCCGACCCTGCATTGATTATTAACAAAACTCATAAACTGAATTGAACGGAGCATTCTCATGATGAAAAATCAACTGGCTGGCCTGATGAAGCAGGCGCAAGCAATGCAAGACAACATGAAAAAGGCCCAGGAACAACTGGCGCTGGTGGAAGTGGAAGGCCAGTCCGGCGCCGGCCTGGTGAAAATCGTCATGACGTGCAAGAACGACGTCAAGCGCGTGTCCATCGACCCGTCGCTGTTGGCCGACGACAAGGACATGCTGGAAGACCTGGTGGCCGCCGCCTTCAACGACGCCGTGCGCAAGGCGGAAGCGACGTCGGCTGAAAAAATGGCAGGTTTGACTGGCGGCATGAACTTGCCAGCCGGCTTCAAAATGCCATTCTGATGCACTGCCGCATGCGCTCGATCTATGGCACGGGGCAAGGTTGATCCATGTCCAAGTCGCTTGAATTCTTGACCGAGGCGCTGCGGCGCCTGCCCGGCGTCGGCCCCAAGTCGGCGCAGCGGATGGCGTTTCATTTGTTGCAGCACGATAGGGAAGGCGCGGCCATGCTGTCGCGCGCCCTGTTCCAGGCCGTCGATGCCGTGCATCACTGCGGCCTGTGCAATACCTTTACCGAACATGAAGTGTGCGAGACCTGTCTCGACGAAGAGCGCGACAAGCGCTTGCTGTGCGTGGTGGAAACGCCCGCCGACCAGCTGATGATCGAGCAGACGCTTACCTACAAGGGCCTGTATTTCGTGCTCATGGGTAGATTGTCTCCGCTGGACGGCATCGGCCCGAAAGATATCCACCTCGAAAAACTATTGAACCGCGCCAACGATGGCGTGGTCGGCGAAGTGGTGCTGGCCACCAACTTTACCAATGAAGGCGAAGCGACGGCCCACTACATCAGCGAAATGCTGAAGGCGCGGGGCTTGCGCGTGAGCCGCCTGGCCCGCGGCGTGCCCGTGGGCGGCGAACTGGAATACGTCGACGCGGGCACGATTGCCCGCGCGATGCTCGACCGCAGGGCAACCTGATTACAACATGACAGAATCCTCCGCGACCACTGGTCCATTGCAAGGCATTAAAGTGCTGGAACTGGGCACCCTGATCGCGGGGCCGTTCTGCGCCCGCATGCTGGCCGAATTCGGCGCCGACGTGATCAAGATCGAGTCGCCCGATGGCGGCGACCCCATCCGTACCTGGCGCGTACTGAAGGATGGTACCTCGCTGTGGTGGTCGGTGCAGGCGCGCAACAAGAAAAGCGTCACCCTGAACCTGAAGTCGCCCGAGGGCAGGGCGATTGCCCGCCAGCTGGCCCTGGAAGCGGACATCATCATCGAGAACTACCGCCCCGGCGTGCTGGAAAAGTGGGATCTCGGCTACGAACAGCTCAAGCAGATCAAACCGTCCATCATCATGGTGCGCCTATCCGGCTTTGGCCAGACGGGCCCGATGAAGGATTTGCCGGGTTTTGGCGCCATCGGCGAATCGATGGGCGGCTTGCGCTATGTGTCCGGCTTTGCCGACCGTCCGCCCGTGCGCGTCGGCGTATCGATCGGCGACTCCGTGGCGGCCCTGCACGGCGTGATCGGCGCCATGATGGCTTTGCGCCACCGTGACGTGACGGGTGGGGCGGTCGCCGGCGAAGGGCAGATGGTCGACGTGGCGCTGTACGAATCCGTGTTCAACCTGATGGAATCCTTGGTGCCCGAATACGACCAGGCGGGCGTGGTGCGCGAGCGCACGGGCGGCTCGCTGCCCGGCATCGTGCCCTCGAATACCTACACGACGGGCGACGGCGAAAACATCGTGATTGCCGGCAACGGCGACGCCATCTTCAAGCGCTTGATGCTGGCCATGGGCCGCATCGACATGGCGGGCGACCCGCAACTGGCACGCAATGACGGGCGCGTTGCGCGTACACAGGAAATCGACGCCGCCATCGGCGCCTGGTGCGCCACGCACACGATAGACAGCGCGCTGGCTGTGCTGAAGGCGGCGGATGTGCCGGCCGGCAAAATCTACTCCGTGCGCGACATGATGAGCGACCCGCAATTTCTCGCCCGTGAGATGTTCGAACAGCACCAGTTCCCCGACGGCACGCCCGTCAAATTGCCCGCCATCAGCCCGAAACTGTCGGCCACGCCGGGCAAGACACAATGGCTGGGGCCGACCCTTGGCCAGCACAACGACGAGGTGCTGGCGTCGCTGGGCTACGATGCGGCCGCCATTGCGCGGCTCAAGGTCGATGGGGTGGTGTACCGGTGTGATGCCGATAATGTATGTCGGATTAGCGGCGCTTCGCCGCGTAATCCGACGCTACCACTGTACTGACCAATAATGTTGTCGGATTACGCGCTTCGCGCTAATCCGACCTACGCAACTTATCTGATACCTGCCATGCACCGATTTCTCCACCGTGCGCTTGCCCTGGCATCCGCCGCCATTGTCCTCTCCGCCTGCGCCAGCTTCCCCCACGATGCACCGATTACGGGCCTGCGCCTGATCGGCGAACAGCGCATCGCGCTCAAACACGCGTTCGAGGGCACCTCGGTGGGCGGCTTGTCCGGCATCGATTACGATGCGGCCAACAAGAGCTGGGTGATGGAAAGCGATGACCGCTCGGAAATCAATCCGGCCCGCTTCTACCGCGCTGCCTTGAACTTTGACAGCAAGGCGTTTACCAGTGTGACCTTGAGCAGCGTGCATTTCTTCACGCAGCCCGATGGCAGCCGCTATCCGAACCTGGCGCATGCCAAGCTGGACCGGAGCGACCAGGTGGCCGACATCGAAACCATCCGCGTCGATCCGCAGGATGGCAGCCTGTGGTACGGCAGCGAAGGCAACCGCAAGGTGGGTCTGCACCCGTTCGTGCGCCACGCCGATAGCGGCGGCCGTTACCTGGCCACCTTGCCGACACCGGCCATGTTCAATGTCTCGAAGGAAGGAATCGGCTCGCGCAACAACATGACGTTTGAAGCGCTGTCGTTTGCCAGCGATGGCAAGAGCTTGTGGCTGGGCATGGAAGCGGCCCTGTACCAGGACGGCCCGCTGGCCACGCCCGATAACGGCTCCATCGTGCGCATCACGCGCCTGGACCGCGCAGGCAAGGTGCTGGGCCAGTATGCGTATCCGATTGAGCCGGTGGCGTCGCGGCCCGGGCCCGGACGCGAGGCGGACAATGGCGTGTCGGAAATCCTCGCCGTCAACGACCATCAGTTGCTGGTGGTGGAGCGGGCCGGCGTGGCCAATGCGGACGGCGTCTACACGAACCACGTGCGCATCTACGAAATGGAAACGGAGGGCGCCACCGATGTGCAGGCGCTGCCGGCCCTGGCGGGCGCGACCTATGTGCCGGCGCGCAAGCGTTTGCTGCTGGACCTGGAAAAGATCGGCCTGGCACGGGTCGACAATATCGAAGGCATCAGCTGGGGCCCGCGTCTGGAAAACGGCCGCCGCAGCCTCGTTTTGATTTCCGACGACAATTTTAATCCGCTGCAAGTCACGCAAATCCTTGCCTTCGAAGTGCTCTAGTTTCCAGGCTGGCCAGCTGGTTCGCCTGCCTGGCCAGCATGGCCGTGATCGTGTCGTGCGGTGAAGGGTGGCCCAGGAAATAGCCTTGCACCATGTCGCAGCCGTATTCTTCCAGCATCACCAGCTGCTCGTCCGTTTCCACGCCCTCGGCCACCACCACCATCTTCAAGCCATGCGCCATGGCGATGATGGCGCGCGTGATGGCCGCGTTTTCCGCATCCTGCGGCAAGCCGGCGATAAAACTCTTGTCGATCTTCAAGGCCCGCACGTCGAAGCGTTTAAGATAATTCATTGAAGAATAGCCCGTGCCGAAGTCGTCGATGGACAGATACACGCCGATGCCACGCAACTGCTCCAGGGTCACCATGGTGGCGCGCGCATCGTCCATCAAGGTCCCTTCCGTCAATTCCAGTTCCAGCAGGCGCGCATCGAGGCCCGTGTCGGCCAGGGCCGAGAGCACGATCTGCATCAGGTTTTCATCCTTGAATTGCTTGGCCGACAGGTTGACGGCCATGCGGATGGCGCGCCCGCTACCGTTTTGCCACGCCTTGGCCTGGTTGCAGGCCGTGCGCAGCACCCATTCGCCGATGGGCACGATCAGCCCCGTTTCCTCGGCCAGCGGGATGAATTCCGTGGGCGAAATGATGCCCCGTTCCGGATGGCGCCAGCGCACGAGCGCTTCCACGCCGACGATCTGCGTACTGGGCACGTCGATCTGCGGCTGGTACAGCAAATATAGTTCGTTGTTCTGCAAGGCTTTCCTCAAGCCCACTTCCATCTTGACGTGGCTCATGATTTCCATCGTCAGCGACGAGCTGTACAGCTTGGCATTGTTCTTGCCGCAGTTCTTCGCGTGGTACATGGCCGTGTCCGCATATTTGAGCAGCGAGTTGCAATCCTCGCCATCTTCCGGATACAGCGAGATGCCGATGCTGGCGGTGACGAAAATCTCGTGCGCCTCGATCATGAACGGCCGGCGCATGGCTTCCTTGACCCGGTGCGCCACGTTCAGCGCATCTTCCACCCGTTCCAGGTCGGGTATCAATATCGTGAATTCATCGCCCCCCAGGCGCGCCAGGTTGCTGCCGCCGAAGGTGGCTTCAAACTCGTGTTCGGCGCGCAGCACCAGGTCGCTGGGGCGGATGGTTTCGCGCAGGCGCTCGGACACCACCTTGAGCAAATGGTCGCCCACGTCGTGGCCCAGGGTGTCGTTGATGCGCTTGAAGGCGTCGAGGTCCATGAACAGCACGGCGAATTTCTTGTCGTGCTCCTTCGAGCGCACCAGTTCGCGTTCCAGGGTTTCCAGGAACGCCTGCCGGTTGGGGATGCCCGTCAGGCTGTCGCAATAGGCGAGGCGGCGTATCTGTTCTTCCGTGCGCTTGCGCTCGCTGATGTCGCGTACCAGGCCCAGCACTTCATCGGCCCCCGTCGCCACCAGGCGCGCTTCGAAATGGCGCGTGCTGTCTTCGTGCGTGAGCGTGTAGTCGACCGAGCCGATGTGCTGCGTGGCCAGCACGGCGTGCGCCTGGTCGAGCAGGCGCGCGGCGATTTCGGGCGGCAGCACGTCGCGGATATGGCTGCCCACGCAGTCGGTGATGGAAAAGCCGGCGCTGGCGTCGTGGCCCTGTTCGTAGTCGAGATAAAAACCTTCGCTGTTGAGGCGAAAGAAGGTGTCCGGGATGGCGGCCAGCACGGCGCGGTTGTGCGCATCGGCGATGCGCAGGCGGGCGATGGCGTCGCTGGCGCGCAGCACGTACAGCACGCGGTGCCCGAGGATGGGCCAGTTGATGGGCTTGGAAATGAAATCCGTCGCGCCCACCTCGTAGGCGCGCGTGACGGCTTCCAGCTCGTCGCCGCCCGTGACCATGATGATGGGCACCGTGCCGCCCACTTCCTGGTGGCGGATTTCGCGGCACACGGCAAAGCCGTCCATGGCCGGCATGTCGACGTCGAGCATGACGAGGTCCGGGCCGCTGTGCTTGTAGCTGGCCAGCGCCTGCACGCCGTCTTCGGCCTCGATCACGTCCAGGCCCACCTGCGTGAGCATTTGCCGCATCAGCAAACGCATCACGGGATCGTCGTCGGCCACCAGCACCAGGCCGCGGGGAGGGGAGAGGGGCGCTGTCATGTCAGTGTTCCTTCACGAGGATGGCGTTCAGCGATTCGCGTACGGTCAGGAAGGCTTGCTGCATCTGCTGCAGCAGGGCAGCCGCGCCCTCGGTGCCGCCGCCGCGGCCCAGTTTTTCCATCTCCTTGCACAGCTGCGCCAGGCCGTCGGCGCCCACGTTGGCGCTGCCCGACTTGAGGCTGTGCGCCACCTTGCGCAGCGCTTCCGCATCGGCGCCGGCAATCGCTGCGCGCATGGCGCTCAACTGGCGCGGCGTCTCGCTGGTAAAGGCGAGGATGACCCGCTCGAGCAGCGCATCGCCATCCGTGCCGGACAGGGCGCGGATGTTTTCCAGCGCCTGCCGGTTCAGCGGCTGGGCCGATGTCGGCGTTTGCTCGGGCGGCGGTGCGGGCTGCACCTCCACAGGCGCTTGCGGCTCCGGCGCTTCGCTGTGGTGCACGGTGGCCGCGCGCGGCAGGGTGATCCAGCGGGCGATCGTGTGGCCCAGGTCCTGCTGCGTGAACGGCTTGCTCAGGTAATCGTCCATGCCGGCCGCCAGGCACGCTTCGCGGTCGCCCTGCAGCGCATTGGCCGTGATGGCGACGATGGGCAGCACGCGCGCGTGGCCGCACTGCTGTTCATGGCGGCGGATTTCCGCCGTGGCGGCAAAGCCATCCATCACGGGCATCTGGCAATCCATCAGGATCAAATCGAAATCCTCGGCCTGCGCCGCCTGCATGGCTTGTTCGCCGTTGCGCGCGCAGACCACGTCCAGGCCCAGGCTGTCGAGCATGGCCAGCGCCACTTCCACGTTGACGGGATTGTCCTCGGCCAGCAGCACGCGGCGGCGCTGGCGCCGGCCCACTTGCCTCGCCGCATGCGGCGGATGGATGCGCATGCCCTCGCTGGCGCGCGGCGGCGTGACGATGCAGTCGAACAGGTCGCATTCGCGGGCCGGCTTGATCAACTGGAAGGCCACGCCCGCCTCGCGCCGCTGCACGGGGTCGGCCGCCGCCTGTTCCGTGCTCAGCAGCAGAAGCTTGAGCTCGGCCAGCAGCGGGTCGCTCTTGATGGTGGCGGCCAGGGCCAGGCCGCTGGTGCGCGGCAATTCCATGTCGAGCAGCGCCACGCCATACGGCGTGCCCGCCTGCGCGGCCGCGTGCAGCTTGGCCAGGCAGTCGCTGGCCGTGCCGGCGCTGTCGCTGACGATGTGCCAGCTGGCCAGTTGCCGCTCCAGCACGGCGCGCGTGGCCGGTGTGTGGTCGACGATCAAGGCGCGTAACCCTCGCGTGGTTTTCAGGTTGAATGACGGGTCGTCGCTGTCGACTCGCCGCTTATCGAAATTTACTTCGAACCAGAAGATCGATCCTTGCGTTAAAGCATTATCAACGCCGATAGTGCCGCCCATCAGCTCCACCAGCTGCTTCGAGATCGTCAGTCCCAGGCCCGTGCCGCCATGCTTGCGCGTGGTCGAGCCGTCCGCCTGCGAGAACGATTCGAAGATGCGCGTCTGCGCCTCGCACGACACGCCGATGCCCGTGTCGTGCACCTCGAAACGCAAGCCCACGCTGGGCGCGTCTTCGCTGCAGACGGTCACTTTCACGGTGACCTTGCCCGTTTCCGTGAACTTGATGGCGTTGCCCAGCAGATTGACGATGATCTGGCGCAAACGGTTCGGGTCGCCGCAGATGGCAATCGGAATGTCAAACGCGATGTCGAATTCCAGGCTGATGTTTTTCGCTTGCGCCTGCGGCGCGAACACGTGTTCTATGTCGTCGAGCAATTCGCGGAAATTGAAGCGGATGTATTCCACGCTCAGTTTGCCCGCCTCGATCTTGGAAAAGTCGAGGATGTCGTTGATGATCACCAGCAAATTCTGCCCCGAGCGCTGCACCATGCTCGTGTAGTGGCGTTGCTGCGGGCTCAAAGGGCTGGCCAGCAGCAGCTCCGTCATGCCCAGCACGCCATTCATCGGCGTGCGGATTTCATGGCTCATGGTGGCAAGAAACGCGCTTTTCGCCTGGCTGGCCGCCTCGGCCGCATCCTTGGCCTTTTCCAGCTGCGCCGTGCGCACGCCCACCTGGCGCTCGAGCTGGTCGCGGTAATTGGCCAGGGTGCTGTCGCGGCTGTCGATCTGCGCCAGCATGTCGTTGAAACTGTCGATCAGCACGCCCAGCTCGTCGCTGCGCTGGTGCGCGATGCGGTGGCTGTAGGTCTGGCTGCTCGACACTTTCTGTGCCGTATCGATCAGCTTGGTGATCGGTTCGGCGATCACGCTTTTGAAGCGCCGCGCGAGGAACACGGCGATCAGGAAGGACAGCACGGTGGCGCCGCCGATGGCGCCCACGTGGCGGCCGATGTCGCGCCACATGTGGTTCAGGTCGGCCTCGATCAGCACGGCGCCGATCAGCTGCTGCAGCTGCTGCTCGCCTGGCCGGTAGACGGGACGGTACAGACGCATGGCGGGCGCCAGGGGCGTGCCCGTGCCTTGCGTGACGGGCTGCACGGCCATGTCGGCCAGCAGGGCCGGGTCCAGGTCTTCCGGCGAGGCCAGGCCATCGGCATGCTGCGGCGCGCGGTACAGGGCGAACAGGCGCCCGTTCCGGTCGAACAGCGCCGCCTGGGCGACCTCGTCGCGCGCGGCCAGCGCGGCCAGCACCTGTTCCGCCTGCGGCTGCGCCGATTTGCCTGCCAGCAAGTGCCCCGCGCCGGCCGCGCCGATCACGCCCGCCAGGGACAGCAACTGCTTGCCTTCATCGTCCTTGTGGCTGAGCACGGATGTCAGCGCAAACGCCACGAACACCAGCAGCAGCGCGCAGCCCGACGACAGTACCGAAATCATGGTCAGCTTCTGGCTGATGCTGGAGCGTTGGAAATTGAACATGGTTGCGGCGCTTCTCCGGTCGGCCTGTTGACTGTTTTTTAATTTCCTATTGGAAAAATATAGACGCGAAGACACACCATGATATTGATGTGGGTCTAAGGAAGGAGAGGGGAGGGAAACTTATACGAGATGAAACAAATAGGGCGGTCCTGCAAGACCGCCCTCAAATTATTGCTGAGCTACAACACCTGATCCAGCCGTAGCGAGCGGAAGGGAGAGGTGGCCGAGAAGCGCAACCGTACTAAAGTACGGTGAGCATCGCAGGCCACCTATACCGACGCGCAGTAGGCTGGGGCAGGTGTCACCACAGCTAACAACAACCACCACGCTTACCGGCGCCGCCGTAGCGGGCTTCCTGCCGTTCGCGGAAGAACTCTTCATACGTCATCATCGGCTCGCCGGGATGGGTGACTTCCCGGTGCGCCACATAGGTGTCGTACTCGGGCAAGCCGCACATGAGCCGCATGCTTTGCCCCAGATACCGTCCAGCCTTGATGATATCGGCTATCATCATTGCACCGTGGGCATGGCCTGGAATGGCGTTTCCTTGGTGCTCGGCTTGCTGTCGGCGCGCGCCTTCAGGATGGTGCGGATGCCGAAGAACAGCACGCTGACGACGACCACCACGAAGAAGGCTGCAAGGCCCGCGTCCAGGTAATCGTTGAAGATGATCTGCTGCATCTGCGCCACCGACTTGGCCGGCGCCAGCAGGGTGCCTTCATCGAGTGCCGCCGAATATTTCTTGGCATGGGCGAGGAAGCCGACGCGCGGATTGGCGTCGAAAATCTTTTGCCAGCCTGCCGTCAGGGTGCACAGCAGCAGCCAGATGGTTGGCGTGATGGTGACCCATGCGTACTGGCCACGTTTCATCTTGAACAGTACGCACGTGCCGAGGATCAGCGCAATCGCGGCCAGCATCTGGTTGGCGATGCCGAACAGCGGCCACAGGGTGTTGATGCCGCCCAATGGATCGACGACGCCCTGGTACAGGAAGTAGCCCCAGGCCGCCACGCACAGGCCCGTGGCCAGCAGGTTGGCGATGACGTTTTCCGTCTGTTTCAAGGCTGGCACGAAGCTGCCCAGCAAGTCTTGCAGCATGAAGCGGCCGGCACGCGTGCCCGCATCTACTGCCGTCAGGATGAACAGTGCTTCGAACAGGATGGCGAAGTGGTACCAGAAGGCCATCATGGCCTTGCCGCCGATGGCGCCGGACAGGATCTGCGCCATGCCGACGGCCAGGGTTGGTGCGCCGCCGGCGCGCGAGATGATGCTGTGCTCGCCCACGTCCTTGGCCGTTTGCGTCAGCATTTCCGGCGTCACATAGAAGCCCCACTGCGAGATCGCCTGTGCGGCGGACTCGGCCGTGGTGCCGATCAGGGCGGCCGGGCTGTTCATGGCGAAATAGATGCCTGGTTCGATGGTCGAGGCGGCCACCAGGGCCATGATGGCGACGAACGATTCCATCAGCATGGCGCCATAGCCGATGAAGCGGGCATGGCTTTCGTTTTCAATCATCTTCGGCGTGGTGCCCGAGGAAATCAGCGCGTGGAAGCCGGAGACGGCGCCGCAAGCGATGGTGATGAACAGGAAGGGGAACAGATTGCCCGACCAGACAGGGCCGGAGCCGTCGATGAACTTGGTCATGGCCGGCATTTTCAGGTAAGGCGCGACGACGATGATGCCGATGGCCAAGCCCAGGATGGTGCCGATTTTGAGGAATGTCGACAGGTAGTCGCGCGGCGCCAGCAGCAGCCACACGGGCAGGACCGAGGCGATGAAGCCGTAGCCGATCAGCATCCACGTCAGTTCCGTGCCGGTGAACGTGAACATCGGGCCCAATACCGCGTGTTCCTGCACGTACTGGCCGCCGATGATGGCCAGCATCAGCAAGACGAAGCCGATGATGGAAATTTCGCCGATGCGGCCGACGCGGATGAAGCGCGAGTACACGCCCATGAACAGGGCGATGGGGATCGTCGCCATCACGGTGAAGCTGCCCCATGGGGAGCCAGTCAGCGCCTTGACGACGATCAATGCCAGCACGGCCAGGATGATGACCATGATCATGAAGCAGCCGAGCAAGGCGATCATGCCGGGAATCTCGCCCAGTTCAGCTTTGATCAGGTCGCCCAGCGAGCGGCCGTCGCGGCGCATGGAAATGAACAGCACGATGAAATCCTGCACGGCGCCGGCGAACACGACGCCAGCCAAAATCCACAGCATGCCTGGCAGATAGCCCATCTGTGCGGCCAGCACGGGGCCGACGAGGGGACCGGCGCCGGCGATCGCCGCGAAATGGTGGCCGAACAGCACATATTTGTTGGTTGGCACGTGGTCGAGGCCATCGTTGTGCTTGAAGGCCGGCGTCATGCGACGCGAGTCCAGGCCCAGCACCTTGTCGGCGATGAACAGGCTGTAGAAACGGTAGGCGATCAGATAGACGCAGACGGCGGCGATGACGATCCAGATCGCGCTGATCGATTCGCCGCGTTGCAGGGCAACGACGCCCAAGGACCCGGCGCCTGCCAGCGCAAGCGCTGCCCAGCCGAGCTGTTTGAAAATGCGGTTCATGCTTCCTCCAGAGATGTGACGGGCGCTGTGCCGTGCGATGATGTGTGCTGCCGAGCCTGGTCGTCGCCAGTTTGGGTGTGAATTCGTGGTATCTGCAGCTTATGGCGAGTATTCAGGAATCGTATAATTGCCGCAAGCGCAGCACTACGCAGTAACGCTCAGTATTACTACGCAGACCGATCGCCGCGCCGCGACGTAAAATCACGCATTCCCACCAGCATCGACACCGCCCGAGCGCGCAAGGCCATGAAACTCAGACAGAAAGTCATCTTCCTCGCCATCACGCCGCTCATCCTCGCCCTGTGCGCCATCGTGTTCGCCGTGCGGCACCAGGCGATTACCCTGGCCGAGCAGCAGCGCGCCACCATCCAGCAAGCGTATTTGGCCAGCAAGGAGGCCGAACTCAAGCATTACGTGACCCTGGCCAGCCATTCCATCGCCTCCCTGTACCAGTCGGGGCGCAAGGATGACGCCACGCAAGAGGAGGCCAAGCGCATCCTGTCCGCCCTCAGCTATGGCGACGATGGCTATTTCTTTATCTATGATTTGCAGGGCAAGTCGCTGATGCATCCGCGCCAGCCCGAACTGGTGGGGCAGAACCTGTGGCAATTGCGCGACGCCGAGGGCAATCTGACCATCCAGCGCCTGATGCAGCGGGCCAAGAGCGGCGGCGGCTTCGAACGCTACAACTGGATCAAGCCGTCGACGAACAAGTCCGCGCCCAAGCTCGGCTATGTGATCCTGATGCCGGAATGGGGCTGGATGATGGGTACCGGCATTTATATGGATGACGTGGACCAGGCGCTGGCCAAGGTCGACGCCCAGCAGTCGCGCAATATCCGCTCGACCATGGAGCTGATCGCCGCCATCGCCATCCTCGGCTCGCTGCTGGTGGCCGCCTGCGGCCTCGTGCTGAACTTGCGTGAATTGCGCGTGGCCGATGCCAAGCTGAAAGTGCTGGCGCAGCGCGTGGTGGAATCGCAGGAGGAAGAGCGGGCGCGGCTGTCGCGTGACTTGCATGACGGCATCAGCCAGTGGCTGGTATCGATCAAGCTGCAGATCGAGGCGGGCATCGCGCGCCTGGGCGGCAATGCGGAACAGAAAGACAAGGCGCCCGCCACGTTCGAGCGGGCCGCCGAGCAGCTGAACAAGGTGCTGGGCGAGGTGCGGCGCATTTCGCACAATCTGCGCCCGGCCATTCTGGATGACCTGGGCCTGGCCGCCGCGCTCGACCACCTCGTGCATGAATTCAACGACAGCAGCAGCGCGCAAGCCAGTTTCACGGCCAGCCCCGCGGCGGCGGGCGAGGGCTTGCCCGATATGGTGAATACCGTGTTGTTCCGCATCGCACAGGAAGCGCTGACCAATTGCGAGCGCCATGCCCACGCCCGCGGCGTGGAAGTGAGTCTGCGCGAGGCAGGCAAGGCCGTGGAATTGCGCATCCAGGATAATGGCGGCGGCTTCGATTTCGACGGCATCGCCCTGCATCCGCAGCGCGGCATCGGCCTGCGCAACATGACGGAACGCATGGAAGCCATCGGTGGCGGCCTGCACATCACCTCGTCCCCTGCCGGCACCGTGGTGCTGGCGCGGCTCGAGCTTTCCTCCACATTAAAATAGAGAACCATGACCGAGAAGATCAACATCCTGCTGGTGGACGACCATCCCCTCGTGCGCGACGGCTTGCGCGCGCGCCTGGAAGCGGTGGCGCATTTCGACGTCGTGGCCGAGGCGGGCGGCGCCGACGAAGCATTGAGTCAGGCGCGCGCGCACCAGGTAGACCTCGTGCTGATGGATATCAATATGCGCGGCACAAACGGGATTGAAGCAACGGCGCTGTTCAAGCAGGCGTTTCCGCAGATCGCCGTGCTGATCCTGTCCATGCACGACAAGCTCGAATATGTGTCGCAAGCCATCGCCGCCGGCGCGCGCGGCTATGTGCTTAAAGATGCCCCTGGGAAAGATATTGTGTTTGCCATCGAGACCGTGATGTCCGGCGGCATTTATTACAGCGCCGCCCTGGCGCGGCAACTGTCTCGGCCGCAAGTCCACGATTCTTTCCTCACCACGCGCGAGCAACAGGTGCTGCAGCACATCGCGGGAGGCCAGTCGAACAAGCAGATCGCCCGCGCGCTGGACCTGAGCGTGCGCACGGTGGAGACGCACCGGCTGAACATCAAGCGCAAGCTCGGCATCGAAGGGCAGGCTGAATTGATCAAATACGCGGTCGAGCACGCCCATGGCGGCAGCGCCTGAGCAAGCGTGCGCGGCGCCGTGTTGTTGGCTAAGCCGCATGCCAGGCGGGTCTCGCGGGGGAATGTTCTTTTTGAACATCTATTGCCAAAATTAAACTGTTTCGTGGGTGAGATTCGGATAGAATGATTCTCGCTGTCGAGGGCATCCCTGTCGGGCCAGGGTTGCCAATGCTGGTCAGTTTATTTACTATGGCGCCCTACCCACACTGAGATACCGATGTCAGCGTCTGAATCAAACCTGTTTCCGTTGGTGGGATTACAAGCAGTGGCCAATGCTCATAACGAGTGGGTCGCTGTCACCTTGCATGTACCGCAGGCCTTGACGGCGCCGCTGCTGGCGGCGCTGGCCGCTGCCGATGCGTATGCCTTCCTGGCGCCGCTCGATTGCATCATTCCCCTGGCCGACCCGCATGGCGTGGACGAGGCCGTGCTGGCGCAACTGGCGCCGCAACGCACCATCTTCCGTTTGCCGGCCCAGCTTGCCGGCGACAAGCAACTCCAGAAAAAATGCCGGCAATGGCGCGACGCCGGCTACCGCATCCTTCTCGATGGCGCCGATGCCGGTCCCGTGGCGGCGGCGCAAGTCGACGCGCGCGCGCTGAGTTTTGACGCGGCAGGCGCACACCCGGCCCTGCATCAGCTGCTGCCCTTGCCGGGGCCGCACCTGGCCTACAACATCGCCGACGCGGGGCAGATTGCCTCATTGCAAGAACTCGGTGTCAGCTGGTTTGCCGGCGATTACGCCTTGCAGCATGCGCGCCAGCAAGGCGAGCCGGAAGACGCCACGTCGCGGCGCCGGCTGATGTCGCTGCTGGGCCTGTTGGCCCGCGATGCTGACGCGCACGAGCTGGAAGTGCCGCTCAAGCAAGACCCGGCCCTCAGCTATCATTTATTGAAACTGGTCAATTCAGCCGCCTTCGGTTTCACGGCGCCGATTACCAGCTTCAGCCAGGCCATTACCTTGCTGGGCCGGCGCCAGCTGCAACGCTGGCTGCAATTGCTGCTGTATGCGCGGCAACAGGACGATGGCAAGATCCATGCACTGCTGCCGCTGGCGGCCGTGCGCGCGGCGCAGATGGAAGCGCTGTGCCAGCTGCGCGGCGGCGACCGCGACGCGCAAGACCTGGCCTTCATGGCGGGCGTGTTTTCGCTGCTCGACGTCCTGCTGGGCATGCCGATGCAAGAGATCATCGCCACCCTGAACCTGGCGCCCGAAGTCAGCGCCGCCTTGCTTGAGCGCAATGGCGAGCTGGGTACCTTGCTGGCGCTGGTCGAAAGCGCCACGCCGCCGCCGGACGGCTTGCGCCGCGCCGGCATCGATGGAGAAACCTATTGGCGCAGCCTGCTGCAGGCCTACCAATGGGCCATCCAGGTCAGCCGGAACCTCTAGCATGACCCTGTTTCCGGTGTCGGATTTCCTCGGTGACAGCGCCGCCCTGTGCGACGCCGTCGTGCGTTTGCGCGGCCCCGCGCTGGTCGCTGAGCTGGGCCGTATCGCCAGCACGGTGATGGCCAGCCCGCATGGCCAGTTCCTGCCCGTGGCCACTACGGACGCCGCCGCGCCGGCCGTACCATTTCCCCGCGATACGCCCGCCCTGCTGCAGGAAGTCAGTTTCGACGGCCACTGTTTCGGCCATTACAGCGTGGCCGGCCGTCCGCTGTATAACGATGCCGACCGCCGCCACCTGGCCAGCCTGGCATCGTTGACGGCCGGCGTCCTGCAAGTGCATTCGCTGGCACAACGCTCGACTCATGCCTACGCGCAAGTCGAAGCCTTGCTGGCGCAGCAGACGCAAATCCTCGACCAGTTGCACGAATCCGTGCTGACGATGGACTTGACCGGCTACATCACCAGCTGGAACAAGGGTGCCGAGCGCCTGTTCGGCTACACCTCGGTGGAAGCCGTTGGGCGCAACATCCTGTTCCTGTACGAGGACGAAGACACGGGTTTCCACGATGCCTTCCTGGAGCAGGGAGGGCGCCTGATGGAGGTGCGCCGCCGAAAGAAGTCGGGCGAGATCTTCTGGGCCAGCTTGTCCCTGTCGCCGCTGCAAGACCTGGACGACAAGCCGATCGGACTCATCGCCTACCTGACGGACATCACGGAACGCAAGCTGGCCGAAGAGCGGCTGCACCACCTGGCCTATTACGACCCGCTGACCAGCCTGCCCAACCGCACCTTGCTGGCCAAGCTGGTCGACCAGGCCCTGAGCGTGGCGCAGCGCAGCAAGATGCTCGGCTGCGTGCTGTTCATCGACCTGAACCGCTTTAAACTGATCAACGACACCCTGGGCCGGCGCATCGGCGACGAACTGCTGCGCCAGGTCTCCCTGCGTTTCCGCCAGGTATTGCGCGACCAGGACCTGGTGGCGCGCCTGGGCGGCGACGAGTTCGCCGTCGGCCTGTTCGACATTGGCCAGCATTTCGAAGCGAGCATGGTGGCGCAAAAGCTGCTGGCCTCGCTGGTGGAGCCGTTCCTGATCGAAGGCCACGACTTGCGCGTGGGCGCCAGCATCGGCATCAGCGTCTACCCGCAAGACGCGCAGGACGCGGAAACCCTGCTGCGCCTGGCCGACATCGCCATGTACCGCGCCAAGCAGGACAGCGGCGGCGAAGCGGAAAGCGTGGCTTTCTACAGCCAGGACATGAACCTGGGCATGCAGGCGCGCATGCGCCTGGAAACAGGCTTGCGCCAGGCTTTGTCCGAACAGCAACTGCTGCTGCACTACCAGCCGAAATACGCCCTGGGCAGCGGCCGCATCATCGGCGCCGAAGCGCTGGTGCGCTGGCACCACCCGCAGCACGGCATGATCCCGCCCGCCGAATTCATTCCCCTGGCCGAATCGACGGGCCTGGTGGTGCAAGTGGGCGAATGGGTGCTGGAGGCGGCCTGCGCCCAGGCGCAAGCATGGAAACTGGCCGGCCTGCCGCCGATCCGCCTGGCCGTCAACGTCTCCGCCCGTGAATTCACGGCAGCCTTGCCGGCCAGAGTGGCGGCGACCTTGGCCCGCTACGGCCTGGAAGCGGCCTGGCTGGAACTGGAAATCACGGAAAGCACCCTGATGCACAACATCGAGAGAGTCATCGGCATCATGGACCGCATCACGGCCTTGGGCGTGGCCCTGTCCCTGGACGACTTCGGCACCGGCTACTCAAGCCTGTCCTATCTGAAACGCTTCCCCATCGATACCCTGAAAATCGACAGGTCTTTTACCACCGGCATCCCCACCGACGCCAGCGACTGCGCCATCGCCAGCACCATCATCAGCATCGCCCAGCAGCTGCACCATAAAGTGATCGCGGAAGGCGTGGAAACGGCCGAGCAACTGGCCTTCCTGAAGAGCTCAGGTTGCGACGAAGTGCAGGGCTACCTGTTCTCGCGCCCCTTGCCTGCGGTGGAGTTCGAGCGGGCGCTGCGGGAAAACTGGGGCGTATAAGGCAGGCGTGCCCGCTCTTTCCTGTCAGGCAAACGGTGCTAGCCATTGGTAAGCCACCGACCTTTATGTATAATGCTGCCATCTGGAAGCGTGGCCGAGTGGTTGAAGGCACTAGTCTTGAAAACTAGCGACGGGTTAAACTGTTCGTGAGTTCGAATCTCACCGCTTCCGCCAAGACATAAAAAATCTGAGTTACGTCGAACCTATACTGCCTGGTGGAAGCGAGCAGGGCGCCTGCGCGCCCTGCGTGTGAGATTCGAAGGGCTGGGCCTACCGGCCCAGCCCGCCCCGAATCCTCCATTTGCTGCCGCTGAGCGGCAGCCCCGCGCGCCGCAGGCGCGCGTTCGTGGTTCTAATCAGCTTTTCGACTGAGCCAGCTTCCACAGCATCCAACGCCTCAGTCCGAGTCTGAATGCCAGACCAGCTCATAGTGTAATAAACCAGACACAGGTTTGCGGACAATTAAACCACAGCAGCGCTGAACGACTCGGGCCGCCGCGCAAGCAGATGAGACAGTCGTTGCAGGCCCGCCTGCAAGCGTTCACGGTCCTTGATGCTGCCCAACGAGATCCGGATGGCATTCACGGAGTCGCTGCCAGTGGCGAATGCCTCCGCCGGCGTGACCGCGATGCCGGAGCTGGCGGCTGCACGCGCAAGCTGTGAAGAGTTCCAATACGCCGGCAACTCGATCCATACATGCAGGCCGTCACCCAAGCCGCTGTAGCGCCCCGCGAGAATATCGCGCGCCATCCGGTGGCGCAGGCGCGCCTCGTTGCGTACGCCTGCCAGCAATCCGTCAGCCGAACCGTCGAGTATCCACTGCGTGGCCAGTGCGGCCGTCAGAGGCGCGACCATCAGCGCAAAGGATCTGAGCGCGACCAGGAAACGTTCGCGCTCGAATGGGTCGCGTATCAGCACGAACGCGACACGCAGGCCGGGTGTCAGGCATTTCGACAGGGTGGAGATGTAGATCACCTGTTCCGGGGCAAACGTGGCAACAGGCGGCGGCGGGGCTTCGGCAAGCAGCCAGTAGGGATCATCCTCGACGATGCGCACATTGCAGCGCTGCGCGATGCTGGCGAGCTCCTTGCGCCGGCGTTCCGGCATGGTGATGGCGGTCGGGTTCTGTAATGTGGGATTGAGGTAGACCAGCCCGGGCTTGTGCTGGCGGCATGCTTGCTCGAGCATCTCGGGCAGCATCCCGTCCTTGTCCGCTTCCACGGCAATGACGTGCCGGCCGAATTGGCTTGCTGCGGCACGCAAGCCAGGGTAACTCATCGGCTCTGCCAGGATGACATCGCCAGGCTCCGTCAGCGCAAGGATCAATGCGGCGATCGCCGCTTGCGCACCGGGACAGACAAGGACCTGTCGAGCATCCAGATGTCCAAACATCGGTGCCAGCCATTTGGCCCCGGCCTGACGGTCGGAATCGCTTCCCCCTCCCAGGTGATAAGTCATCAGCAATTCATTATCTGCCCGCATCAATACCTGAGACAAACCTTGTTTCAGCATGTCGTCGAAGTCCACGCCATCGGGCGGTGGCGGGGTATTCATGGAGAGGTCAAGGATAGCGGTCAATTCGACTTTCGGCGCCGCGACATACGTGCCGCGAGCGCCGCGGCCCTCCAGCAAGTTGCGGCGTCTGGCTTCATCGTAGGCGCGTGTGATCGTCGTCAGGTCGACGTCCAGCTGCGCTGCCAGGTGACGCTGCGGAGGCAGACGGTCACCCGGTCTCAAGGATCCGTCTGCCACCGCCGCCTGCAAGGCATCGGCAATCTGCAAAAAACGTGGCCCCCCGTGCGGCGGCAATCGCGGCAACCAGATCGTCACATTGTCATCTTGTATGGCTTTCAACTGGGACATTTTGTCTCAATGTATGGAGATTGTTTTAAGGTAGTATGCCTTATAACGTGCAGCAACACCAATCTTGTATGGAAGTCGCTGACGTTTCTCCTCGCGCATCCGCATTCGGCACATCGCTGCGTCCGATGCCCTTGTTATTTCATGGGTAGCTATAATGGAAGAGTCAAACAGGATGCCTGGGGGATGGTTTGAACGGAAGCTGCTGAAGCAGCGTTTTGAGGCAGTGCTCCTCACGATAGATAGTGTCAAGTAATAGACTGGAAATACTTCAAATGATGGATTGGACACCTATAGTCTTCGTTACCTTCAAGGCTCTCGTGCTCGGCACGGGCATGTTCTTCGCCATCAAGTGGCATTACGATCAAGGCAAGAAGGACAAGGATAAGGCGAAGCAGAATCGCGCTGTGCTGCGCGCGAGCGGCAAGGTGGTCGCAGGCTTCATGCTATTGCTCATGGTCCTGGGACTCGTCACCTTCGTCGTTGTCAGGATGGTCGGTTTGGACATGACCTTCCCATGATGGCACCGCTTTGGCTGCGGATATCGAGTCATGCCGCAGCCATGACTCTCTGCCGCCATTTACGGGCCCGGCGCGCCGACCAGACTCGTATGTGTATTTTGTGGTGTTTTAAATAACACCAACCCACCAGCATGGTATATAACTAATAGATGTCACGTCATGTGTGACGCATGGGATTGGCGAGCCTTGTGCTCGCCCGAAAAACTCATAAGGAGAGCGCTATGCCAAAGTACGTTATTGAGCGTGATATTCCCGGGGCTGGAAAGTTGTCAGGGCAAGAACTTCAAGCCATTTCGCAGAAGTCATGCGGTGTACTAAGCAAGATGGGACCACAAATTCAATGGGTCCAAAGTTATGTTACCGGCGATAAAATCTACTGTGTTTACATCGCTGCAAATGAAGAACTGGTTCGCGAACATGCCCAGCTAGGCGGCTTCCCTGCAAGCCGCGTGTCGGAGGTCATCTCGGTCATTGATCCGACTACGGCGGAGTAGTGCCGCCCAAGTACTGTAGCCTCGTCCTTGGCGGAGCTTCGCTCTGATAATGCTGAACGTGGTCAAGCCGTTGCCGCCGCGCGGCAGCTCCGCGCGCTGTGGGCGCGCGTTCGATTATCTAATCAGATTTCGATTGAGCCAGCTTTCACAGCACCCAACACATCAGTTCGTTTCTTCAATCCTCACCTGATCATTTACGCGCGATCGGCCCCTTATCGACCGGCACAAACACTTCCCATTTATGTTGTATCGTGGGCTTTACGGTCTTGTCGCAATTCACAGCAACATTCGGTCCAGACAGGCCATGGCTCTTCGGAACCCATTTCACCCGCAAAGCTACCGCACATTTTGCCACCAGAATCTTCCGGTTCGGCTCCAATACCTGCCAGCTTGTTCCATTTTTGGAATTCTCGGCAGCCATGAATTTTACTGCTGCATCCCTGATTTCAAACAAGCCATGTATGTCACCGCGTGTCCGATCCTTGTCAAGCGTAGCAGCGAATGCCGATGCGGTACCGGCGGCAAGAACGCCGACAAGGGCGGTGCACACGCGTTTATTCAATCGTAACGGTAGCAACATATTTACTATCCAAATCGGCAACTTCGCCACCCTCACAAAATCAAGCCGCTTCACCGCGTCTATAAACAAACTCCTGACGGCCAATACCCTGCGTAACAAAGTCCGCATCCGGCGGTATGGTTTCCCAGAAAAACACATGTTTAAAAATGGGGATTTTGTTGAATTTTTTTGAGCGGAATATCCATCTGTTTTTCGTGAAATCGCTGTAGCGGTCGCCTTTGAACTGCTTGTGCACAGTGGTGAAAGGAAGCAACCTTTCCGCAATATCCGGGAATGAATAATCGGGATGGTTTTCCTTGAATTTCTCAAAAATTTCAAATTGATCTCTGCAGATAACTTGAATGGCAGTTTCCGGAAAGCGATAGCGCGGGGACCACAGGACGTTCCAGCCTGATTCGATTTCATTGATGAAATTCACCAGGCGCGGCGTCATGATATAGGCATCCGACTCGATATGGATGATCTTATCCACGCCTAATTCATTTGCCACCTTGACCGAGTGGAGAAAGCTACGCCACCAGCCAGGGTAGTCGGCCCCGCTTTGTCGTCCCAGATTGTTATCGAAGCGAATGATGAGATTTTTATCGCCATTCGACGCCAGCGGAGCGCTATGGGAAACTGTATTGATGATTTCGGCAGGTGGAAGAAATGGCGATCCATCATCAATCATTATCTTCTTTACCGCATTGATAGGAACATCTTTGTAATAATCGAGCCACCGCTGATACCGACTTCCCCATGATGGGGCATCTTTTATAAAGCTGGTGCAGAATATAATGGCTTTCATTTGCTCAGCACATTCTTTGTATTTGAAAAGTTCAGGTTATTCATGATTTGATCATTAAAATTTTCAACTATTTTAACAGATTGGAGGCGCCCTAATAACTGAATGGACATCCCGGCGATGCGGTGCCGCCTCCGCCCGCAGTACAGGCGGCCAAGCATCGGCGCAAGGACAAGAGGCCCCCAGGCTGCTCACTGATGCCGTAGCGTCCATATGCCTCAATCATCGCTGGTGATACTATCCCCATGGCAAAGGTCTCCCACGCGCAATCTTCTTACACCCGTGAACCAATGAAAAACACCACTATCGAATATCGTCATAACTTTCCCCTTGATCCGCTGGACGTTGTTCGCGTGTTCGATCAATCCGGCATCAAGCGGCCCACCAGCAACCTCCCTCGAATCGCGCGCATGTTTGCCGCGCCTTGCCTGGTGCTGTCGGCATGGGTGGATGGCGAGCTTGTGGGGCTGGCCCGTTCGCTGACCGACCATGCGTATTGCTGCTACCTCTCGGACCTGGCCGTAGACAAGCAGTACCAGGGCCTCGGTATCGGCAAAGAACTTGTCAAACGCACCCAGGCCATCATCGGCGAGGAAGTGTCCTTGATATTGCTGTCCGCCCCCGATGCCATGTCCTACTATCCGACACTTGGTTTTGAGCCTGCCGGCAATGCTTTCGTCATTCGGCGCAAACATTGAGTGAGCGCTTCAAGCCATTCCTGCGCCCTGATGAAACCCGTCTACACCCTCGCCGAAGCCCTGGCACAAGACCCGGCCCGTATCGCCAAGACCCGATCTCTCACTCTCGACAGTTCCAGGCCCCGCATGGGCCTGAAAGGCAGCCAAGGCCTGTTCGCTTCGGACGAGTGGTGGGAAAGCATCAAAGCCGGGCGCATCCAGACGCAAACGGTGACGGGCAGGATCGAGCGCATGTATTTCGCGGGCCAGGATAGCCGGCGTGGCGATCAAGTCAACAGTTTTACCTTGCGCCTGGCGGATGGCTCGACATTCGACGAGAGCATCTACACGCACCGCAAGCAGGACACCAAGCTGTTCGTGCCTGGCGCCATGGTGACGATGGTGTATGCGCTGGACGAACTCAAGGAGCAGCCGGCCGCCGACGGTAGTGTCAATGTGGCGCGTATCGTGCTGGAAGGGTATTGTGTCTTTCAGCCACACGAGCCATCTGCATAGAATTGACCTCGGACAAATTCCTCACTGGAATTCGTTTGACCGCCTCACGCGCCAGGTCTAGAGTCAACAAGGAGACTTCAACCGACTGCGTCCCCCCCATGGCCAAGCCCTTTCCCCTGAACCCCAAGAACCCCGAACGCATCTGCTGGGGCTGCGACAAGTATTGCCCGCCGGACGCCATGCGTTGTGGCAATGGTTCCGAGCGCACGCAGCACCCGATCGAGCTGTTTGGGGAAGGCTGGAATGACTGGGGGCTGGCGGCGGCCGACAGGGCCGACAAGGAGCCGGAGAATAAGCCTTGATGGCAATCCCCGCCACGCATTGACCCGCTACAATTCCTCATTGCGTCCGAGCTGAGGAATCACCATGCAAGAAACCCTGTCCCGCTGGCTGGAAAGCAATGCCGGCGATTGCCCATTCGTCGAGCACCCGGCCGTGCACACCATCGATGAAGCACTGATTCATGTGCCAGCCATGCCCGGCTTGATGGTGAAGAATCTGTTCGTGCGCGACGAGAAGGGGCGGCGGCATTTTCTCGTCATCGTGCCTTTCGACAAGCGCATCGGCCTGGCGGCGCTGGGACGTTTGCTGCCGTCGAGCAAACTGAGCATGGCTTCGCCCGAACGCCTGCTGCAGCACCTGGGCATCACGCCTGGGGCCGTCAGTCTGTTTGCGCTGATCCACGACAGCGCGCAGGCGGTGGAACTGCTGCTGGACCAGGCTGTGTGGGACGCTGATTCAGTGCAAGCTCATCCGCTGCGCAACACGGCCACGGTGGCGCTGTCGCATGCCGCCTTCGTCGATTTCCTTGCGCATACAGGCCACGTGCCCCGCATTCTGAACGTACCGGCAGCTATTTAAATAGGGTCTTTCAATGCCCGGTCACGGGCGCGCCGCCGCTGCGCCGTCCCGGCCGGAAACCGTGTTCGCGGGCCGACCAGGCGACAAGGAAGGCCAGCACCAGCAAGCTCACCATCGCCCACGGGAAAGCGCCCGCGCCCCAGGTTTCCAGCAGGGCGCCACCCACCACGCCCGCGGCCGCAATCGCCCCATTCCACGCCACCACATTCATCGACAAGGCCACGTCGGCGCCGCTGCCGGCCGTGTCCGCCAGCGCCGTTTGTAAAAGCGTTGCCGCGCCGCCAAAGCTCAGTCCCCATATGGCCATGCCCACGTAGATCAGGGTGGGGATGTACGACGCGAGGCCCAGCACGAGGGCCGTCACGGCGAACACGACCAGGCTGGCCAGCACGGTGGCGCGCAGGTGGCGCTCGACCAGCTTGCCCGTGATCCAGATGCCGGCCATGGCGGCGGCGCCGAAGACGAGCAGCACCAGGTCGATTCGCCGCGTCAATCCGGCCGGCGCGACGAACGGGGCGATGTAGGTGTAGAGAATGTTGTGGGCCAGCATCCAGGCGATGACGACGGCCAGCACGGGGCGCACGCCCGGCGTCGTGAAGACGCGGCGCAGGGGCAGGCGTTCATGGACGGACTGGCCCGGGTAGTCGGGCACCTTCGCCAGCACCCAGGCGATCAGGATCAATGTCAGTGCAGAAATGATCCAGAACGCGGCGCGCCAGCCGACGAGCGAGCCGAGCAAAGTGCCCAGCGGCACGCCCAGGGACAGGGCGACGGGGGCGCCCACCATGGCCAGCGCCAGGGCACGGCCTTGCTGATGCGGCGCCACCATGCGACGCGCGTAGCCGGCGAGCAAGCTCCACGCCAGCCCGGCCGCCATGCCGGCAAAGAAGCGGGCCGCCAGAGTCAGCCAGTAGTGCGACGACAAGGCCGTGACGGTATTGAACACGAGAAAGCCGATGATGGTCAGCAGCAGCACGTTGCGGCGGCGCCAGCCGCGCGTGGCGATGGTGAGCGGAATGGCCGCCAGCAGGGAGCCGAGCGCGTAGGCCGTGACCATTTGCCCGGCCAGCGCGGCGCTGATGTCGAGCCCCGCGCTGATCTGCGGCAGCAAGCCGGCGGGCAAGGTTTCAGTAACGATGCAGATAAAACCCGTCATGGCCAGGGCCAGCAGGCCGGCAACGGGGAGGCGGTCGGCCAGCACTGGGCTGGTTCCGGTAGTGATAGTGGCGTGATTCACGGCAAACATCCTTGTAAAGTAATCGGGCGCAGAAATCCCACGACCGTTATAGCGGTATATATGTATCGATCAGTATAAATATAGGCGATGGCGCGCCGCGTTGTCAACGACTTCTGTATCGAGTAGTATGTAAGTAGCGTATAAGCAGATGAGAAGGAGCGATGGATGGCGCAAATGGGACGGCCGCGCACGTTCGACCGGCAGGCAGCGGTGGAACAGGCCATGTTTTTATTCTGGCAACAGGGGTATGAATCGACGTCCTTGAGCCAGCTCAAGGCGAGCCTGGGCGGCGGCATTTCCGCGCCCAGCTTTTATGCGGCGTTCGGTTCGAAGGAAGCGCTGTTCCGCGAGGCGGCGCAATGCTATCTGGACACGTTTGCCCGCGTGACGGAATGCCTGTGGGACGATAGCCTGGCGCCGCGCGCGGCCATTGAGCAGGCCTTGCGCCAGTCGGCCAGCATGCAGTCCGAGCCGGGCCACCCGCCCGGCTGCATGGTGGCGCTCGGCTGCATGAGCGCGCCGACGGCCGAGCATGCGGCCGTGGCTGCACCGCTGACGGCTTCGCGCGCCCGCACGCGCGCCGGCTTCGTGCACTGCGTCAAGCGGGGCATGGCCAGCGGCGAATTGCCAGCAGATATGGATGCAGTGGCGCTGGCGTCCGTCTTCGACAGCTTTTTATCGGGCGTGGCGATCCAGGCCCGCGATGGCGTTGGCTACGCCGTGTTTGACTCTGCCATTACGCAGGTGATGCGCGTGTGGGATGTCAGCCGCTTGACCGCCTAGGCTGTAAAGCGAAACTCCAGCACATCGTCGCCATACTTGTCCGTTTCGCCCGTCGCCGTCCAGCCCAGGTAGCGGTAAAAGCCGAAGGAGCGCGAGGCGGGATCGCTGGAGCAGCCGAGGAACAGCCGCTGATGGCCTTGGGCCCGCAGTTCCGCCATTACCAGTTCCAGCAAGGTCTTGCCGATGCCTAAGCCTTCGAATGCGGGCGAGCTGTTTGGCGAAGGCTGGAATGACTGGGGGGCTGGCGGCGGCTGACAAGGAAAATGGCGCGGACAAGAGGACGCCATGAGCCGATGGTGGCCAGGCGGCAAACTGCTTGTCGGCGGCTGAAACCGTCCACTCTTCGCTTTCCTCCGCGAAGCACGATAATCGGCGCATCGCCTGTGCGCCACGCTCATTACCTATTGAACACGCCAAGACCGGGCTAAGTGCCTGGGTGAACCATCGGCATCCCCCTTCTGAAACTAAAAAGGGCTGAAGCCTGTGCAAGACAGGACTCAGCCCTTGGCTATCGGCGCACCATCACGCCGGCAGCAGGCGATTACATGAAGTGGTAGTTGGCGCTGATACGGAAGTAGCGGCCTTGACCATTGTGCAACTGTGGATTGAAGCCTTCCACTGCGTAACGTGGATCGTATGGCGCCTTGATATCAAACAGGTTCTTGATATTGAACGACAAGGTTAGATCCTTGAAGCCCGTGTAGGAATACGCCATATTGGTCGTCGTCCAGCTCTTCACGTCGCAGCTGCTGATGTAGTTGCTGTACTTCGGCAAGCCACCGAGTCCATATGCCGACTTCGGTTGACCCACGCCGTACTGGCAATATGGTTTCTCGTAGACCACGTCGTTGTCGCTACGGCGCAGCAACGATACGGGACCGACGAAATCTACCGACGTCGTCAGCGAGTGGTCGCCACGCGTCCAGTTGACGGACAGGTTGCCGCGGTTCTTCGGATTGTCGCCGACCGAAGTCGCATAGTCGGACAGGCCGCCGTTCGCACCGGAGGTGTCGGTTGCCACTTCGCCCGGACGCTCGGCGCGCTTGAAGCTCATCAGATAGCTCCAGTTCAGGTTGGCGGTCAGACGGCCCAGATCGCCCAGCGATTTGCGGTACGCCACTTCGAAATCGATGCCCTGCACTTCGGTGCTGCCCTGGTTCACATACGAACGGTTGACCTGGGAAATCGGACCAGAGTTAGGCACCACGTTGCCATTGCCATCGGTCACCAGGTTGACCGGATTGTTGTCGCGTATGACGCTGCCAGGGTAGCGGTCTTGACGATCAACCATGTACTGCGCACTGAACAAGGCGGTTTCATCCACTTTCTTGATGCGGTAGTAATCGACCAGCACGTCGATTTCCTTGGTCGGCGCCAGAATCAGGCCCAGGGAGTAGCTCTTCGATGTTTCAGGACGCAGATCAGGCGTGGCTGCGGACAGGCTGGAAATGCCTTTCTTGCAATCGCTGATATCGGCGCCGGAGGCAGGGTGAACGCCGTCCGGGCAGCGCAGCGGGTCGACCACGTTGCTGAACGACTGCACGCCGCCAGGCGAAACCTGGGTCAGCGCAGGGGCGCGGAAGCCTTCGGCATAGGTGCTGCGCACGGCCACGCGGTCGCTGATGGTCCACTTGGCGCCGACTTTCGGCACGAAGTTGGCCTTCAGGTTAGGATATTTGTCGTAACGGCCGGCAAAGTCCATTTCAAAGTATTTCGCAAACGGCGTGCGTACTTCGATGAAGGTCGAGCTGACATTGCGGCGGCCGTCGGCCGACGAGTTGGCCAGGCCGATGATGTCGCCGCGCTGGGTCGCCATGTCTGGCGTCAGGCCGATTTTTTCTTGACGGAATTCTGCGCCAAAGGCCACGCCAACCTGGCCGCCGGCCAGCTGGCCAAATGCGGTACTGGCCTTGGCGTCGACTTGCGTTACCTGGGCATAGCCGCGGTTTTCCAGGTCGCGCGTGACGCTAGGATCGGCATTGACCTGCGCCAGGGTCCAGTTTTGCGTCATGACTTTTTCCAGGGTCGGGCGATACAGCATGCCGTTCCAGTTTTCGACGCGCTCGGCACGGTTCCACAGTACGGCCGTTTCCCAGTCCCATGCACCAGCCGTGCCGCGCACGCCGGCGAGCAAGCGATAGGTTTCGTTCAGATTGACAGCGCCGCCAGGGGCGCTGACGCGGTAGCCGACCGCGGCGCGCTGCGTCGAAAACGGATTGTCAGGATGACCTACCGGCAAGATCATCTGGAACTGCTGCGGTGCGCCGTTGAGTTGATACACGGTGGTCGAAGCCGTACTGCGGAAGGCCGTTGGCACGCGCAGATAGGTGCGCTCGGAACGGCTGTAGCCGGCTTCGGCAAAGGCGGTCATGTCCTGGTTGATCTCGAATGTGGCGCGCGACAGGATGTTGGCGTCCTTGCCGGCGCTTTGCACTTCGGCGTAATCGTCGATGTTGAAGTTGCAGAAGGTGCGGCCTACCAGCGGGTCGCTTGCCAGCATGTTGTGCGCCGCCATGTTGCCGGTAATTTGCTGCGACGTAGGGCAGTCCAGGCGATTGACGATTTGCGCGCGCTGGGCGTAAGTGGTGGCGAATTTCTTCGTGCCTGGCACTGTCTCAGCGTAGAAGAAAGGCGACGTGGTTAGACTGCTGGAGAACGGGTTCAGGCGGCCGTTGATGTCGGCATACATGCCTCTCTCGACGTCCTTTTCGTTCTTGATGATGGTGCTGTCGCGCTTGGCTACGTCAAAGCTGACGAAGGCATTGAAGCGGTCCTTGCCAAAGCCGAAGATGCCGCTGGCGCTCTTGCGGGCAAATTCGCCGTCGTCGTTGGCGCTGATGCTGGCGCTCATTTCGGCGCCCGTGTACTTGGTTTTGGTAATGAAATTGACTACGCCGGCGATGGCGTCGGAACCATACACGGCCGAGGCGCCATCCTTGAATACTTCGACGCGTTCGATGGCCGACACGGGAATGCTGTTCAAGTCATAGACGGCCGATTTGCCCTGGTTCGGGTCGGCATAGGCGGATGCGGTGATGCGGCGGCCATTGAGCAAAATCAGCGTGGAAGACGAACCGAGGCCACGCATGGAGGCGGTTGCCGCACCGCGGGCGAAGCCGCCGTCGGTCACGTCCACCGACGAGCCCGAGCCGAAAGCAGGGATCGAGTGCAACAGTTCGGCCACAGTATTGGCGCCGGTGGCGGCAATCTGCTTGGCATTCAAGGTCTGGATAGGCGAGGAGCCTTCTTTTTCCGTGCGCTTGATGTTCGAACCGGTTACCAGGACTTTTTGCAAGGCCGGCTCTGCCGGTGCTTCCTGTGCAAATGCCATATGGGATGAGGATAATGTCAATGCGACAGCGACGACGCTGCGCTTCAAAACAAACTTCTTAGTCAATTCACTTCTCCGTACAGGTCATTCTCAGGACCCGTTTTTATGCGAAAAACTGTTGAAACAAGCGCATCGCGATAAGCGCGCGCCTGCCAACCCGATCTAGTTGACCGTTCAAGTGCAGTCATTTTTGTAAAATGTGATATTCATTTTACCTAGCAGACACATAAAAACATTTCTATGCAGGCAATGTCAATTTTATCTAGTACTGTTGCTCTTATTTACAACAGTAAAGATTTTCTTAACAAATAGATGCTACTGAAATTTCCGTTTTTTCAGCAGGTGATGAACGGAAGGACGCGCGCGCAGCGTGAGGCGGTGGGCATGAGAGAACATGCCGCTTCGGGCGGGCCACCTGTGATTCAAGGCTGTTGCCTTGCTGTCAATTCACGTGTGGCGGGAAATTGTCAACAGGAGTTTTTTTGATAACAGTGGAATAGCTGTCGCCAATATGCCGATATCGTCATGATGTAGAGCGCAAGTGGCTGTGGGAAAAGTGACGGGCTGCGCATGACAGAGGCGATGACGGTCCTCCCCTCCCTTGTTGTCAGTTGAGCATGAACTCCAGCACATCGTCGCCATATTTGTCCGTCTCGCCCGTCGCCGTCCAGCCCAGGTAGCGGTAAAAGCCGTAGGAGCGCGAGGCGGGATCGCTGGAGCAGCCGAGGAACAGCCGCTGATGGCCTTGGGCCCGCAGTTCCGCCATTACCAGTTCCAGCAAGGTCTTGCCGATGCCTAAGCCTTCGAATTCCGGCAGCAGGGCCAGGACGATGATTTCGCCCGTGTCGCGCTCGCCAAAGCAGTAGCCGACCAGTTGGCCGTCGTGATGGCAGACCTGGCCAGGCAGGCTGCCCGAACGCATCATTTCCGCCCAGGAATCGGCCGTGATACCGACTTCCGCCAGACGTTCTTTTGGGATGGCATTTTGCCGCGTCTTGCCGCGCAATTCGATGAAGGCCGGCGTGTCTTCCTCTTTGGCGGCATGAAAAGTAATCGATGCTGGATGTGTCGTCATATGTGTTGTTCGATGGTGTCGGATTGGGGGTAAATATCACTCCCAGGATTTGCGCATGATGTGCGCATGGCGCTGCCAGTCAACTACATTTCTCTTTTCGATGGCTTGCTGGCCAGGATTACCGCTATCGATGATTTCATCCTTGACGATGATCAAGTCGTTTTTTTCATTCAAGCGATATTCACGGTAGCGTTCGCAATCCTGTTCGCGCCGGGCGGTGGCGATTAATTTGTCAGCCCGCCACTTATAGCTGTCTTCATAAAAACATTGTGCCGCGCAGCCGCAATTGGGGATGCCGCCTTTGATTGCTCGATCGGCCATGCTGATATCCAAATTCGGAATGGCTGATAGTGGTTTGTTGAAACGGTATTGCTTCGCCGGCGAATCCCACAGCCACACATCGGAACAGCGGATGCGCCCCTGGCTATCCGTGTAGCCGGTGACCCACAGGTCGGCCTGGCCGTCGAAATTCATGTCCAGCAGCAGCGCGTGCAAATTGCCCGTGCCACTGCTGCTGCAACTGCCATTGATCCACTGCTTGCCGATTTTCAGCTGGTAGGTCTGTTTTTCATCGTGATTCGCATAGCGGATATCCGTGGCTTGCCGTACTTTGCCTGTCGCGGCTTTGTCCAGGTGCAAGGTGCCGCAATAAGCCGAGGTGGAAATCAGGGATAAAAGCAGAGCAATCAGTTTCATGGCGATATTCTTGGGCAGGCAATTGGGCGCAATGGCTAGATTGCATCATGCGGAGAATGATCATAACGCATGATTTGGGCAACGCGCCACACCATTCCCTATCGTGCATTCTGCGCGGAACAGTGCTGTGTACAATGCCAAAAAATCCCCGAATAAGGAATTCTGATGACATCCTCTCCCGAATCTTTGAATGAAGCGGGCATCCTCGCTTATAACGACGATAACCACGCCGAGGCGTTCAGGCAATTCGACGCGGCCGCGCGCACTGGCGACCCGGCCGGCCAGCATTTACTGGCCAGCTTGTATTACCAGGGGCATGGCGTGACGCAAGACTTGCCGAAAGCGGTGGAATTGTTCACGGCCGCCGCGCAAGCGGGTTTCCCGCCGTCGCTGGCCAACCTCGCCCTGATGTATGCGAGCGGTGATGGCGTCGCGCAAGACATGGCGCAATCGCTGGCTTACGGACGCCAGGCGGCCGAGGCGGGCGATGGCCAGTCGCAATTCAACCTGGCGCAGGCGTACCGCAAGGGCGATGGCGTACCGCAAGACTATGCCGAGGCGGCGTTCTGGTACAAGCAGGCGGCCGAAGCCGGTTCCCTGTCGGCGCAGAATGAATACGGCTTGCTGTACGCGCAAGGGCAGGGCGTGGAACTTGATTATGTGCAAGCGTACGCGTGGATCGCCATGCCGGCCGAGGCGGGCAGTACGCAATCGATCAAGAACCGCGACCAGTTGCTGGAAATCCTTACGCCCTCACAGCAGCAAGCGGCGCGCGCACTGGCGGCCGAATATGCGGCCCAATATGGCGTCAATCCCCACTAGATTTCTTTGCCGGCAGCTTGCTCAGCACACCGGCCGCATCGAGTTCATAGCTGTCGAAATCGCGTGCGAGGAATAGTTCGCCCGAGTAATGCAGCCGGGCCTCCGCTTCCAGCTCGGCCATGCCTTCCGCATGGTGATAGCGGGCGCTGAAGTGGGTGAGGATCAGGTTTGGCAAGCGCACCGCTTCGGCGAACTGCGCCACGCGCTGCACGGAACTGTGCGTGGGGCCGGGACCCACTTTCTGCAGCATCGCTTCCGTGTAGGTGGCTTCATGCACGAGCAGTTGCGCGCCGGCGCAGGCGTCCGTCAGCAACGACGGCGTGTCGTTGTCGCCGCCGATCACCACCGTGGCGCGCTGCGTTTCCGTCTGGCGGAAAGCGCCGGCCGCTAGTACCGTACCATCGTCGAGTGTCGCATCCTGGCCCGCCTGCAAGAGTCCCCAGGCGGGACCGGGCGGTACGCCGGCCGCCAGCAGGGCCGGCTTGTCCAGCTTCCACCTGCTTGTTTCCAGCGCAAAACGGTAGCCAACGCTTGGCGCCCGGTGCGACAGCGCGTGGCGCTCGATGGTCAAGCCCGCTGCTTCATGCACGACTTGCGCGCTGTCCACGTCGATATGGATCAGCGGGTACGTCAAAAACAGTTCCGTGTGCAGCAAGGTGGCATCGATCCAGGCCTTGATGGCGGCCGGGGCGATCAGCAGCAGGGGCCTCTTGCGTCCCGTCATCGAGGCGCTGGCCAGCAGGCCCGGCAGACCGTAGCTGTGGTCGCCATGCACGTGGGTGATGCAGATGCCGACCAGGTCGTGCACGGACAGGGGGATGCGCTGCAGCCGGTGCTGCGTCGCTTCGCCGCAATCGATCATCCACCAGTCGCGGTTGTGCGTGGTTTGCAGGGCCAGCGACGTGACGTTGCGGTAGCGCGTGGGCACGCCGGAAGAGGTGCCGAGAAAAGTCAGTTTGAACATGCCCGCATTATGCGGCAGCCGTGCGGGCTTGCCAATGTTCAGCCCACCGGTGGCACCTCGTCTGCCGTGTAATCGACAAAACCGTCGCGGCGGCAAAAGCTGGCCAGTTGCATGCCGGCCTGGCGCGCGATGCGGATGGCCAGCGAGGTGGGCGCCGAGATGGTGGCGACGAGCCCGATATGCATGCGCGCCGACTTGCGCACCAGTTCATAGCTGGCGCGGCTCGACAGGAAGACGAAGCCGTCGTGCATGGCGATGCGGTGCAGGGCCAGGTAGCCGATCAGTTTATCCAGGCCGTTATGCCGGCCCACATCCTCGAACACTTTCACGATGGCGCCCTCGGCCGTGCACCAGGCGGCGGCATGCACGCCGCCCGTCTTGTGCATCAGCTCCTGGTAGGGCAGCAGTTCGCGCGCGGCGCGGCCGAGGATGGCGCTGCTGGCGACCAGCGGCGGTAGGGGACGCGTGATCTTTTCCGGCACCAGGTCCAGCAGGGCCAGGCTTTCGATGCCGCACACGCCGCAACCGGTGCGCCCGGACATCGCGCGGCGGCGGCCCTTGAGCCGCATCAAATCCGGCTGGGCAATGGTCAGCCGCACTTCCGCGCTGTCCTCGCCGCAGCACACGTCGAGGTCGTAGATGTCGCGTACGCTGCCGACGATGCCCTCCGTCAAGGTAAAGCCGACGGCGAATTCCTCGAGGTCGCGCGGCGTAGCCATCATCACCGCGTGGGCGATGCCGTTGTAGACGAGGGCTACGGGATACTCCTCGGCCACCATGTCGTGGCCCGCCGTGGCCACACCGGCCTGGTGGCGCACCATGGGAACTTCCAGGAAACCGTCGCGTTCGGTGGTAGTGGTATCAAAGTCCATGCTGTTCTCCCGTTAATTGATTTGATAGCGCGGGCAGGGCTGGATCGATGGCGGCAGCGGGTCGCCGTTCAATTCCAGCAGCGAGCGTTCTGTTTCCCGCGTCATGGCGTTCAGGGCCAGGCAGTTGGGCGCCAGGCCGAACGGTTCGGCGATCTGTTGCGCGATGGCTTCCAGCGCAAACAGGGTGTAGGCAACAAAGACGGAAATGAGGGGCGTGGCCACGCCGATGGCGTCCACCAGGCCCAGCGGCAGTAAAAAACAGTACATGTAGACGGTGCGGTGCACCAGCACGCCATACGGATATGGAATCGGCGTGTTCTTGATGCGCTCGCAGCCGGCCACGGTGGCGGCCAGGTCGTTGAGCTGCGTGTCGAGCATCCACAGCAGCTGCGTCTGGCCCGGCTGGCGCCGCACGGCGTCGTACAGCATGGCCCGTACCGCATGCAGCACGGCGACGGGTTTGAAGTGGATACCTTGCAAGCGCTGCACTTCCTCGGCCGGCAGGTAGCGCGCCAGGTCTTGCTGCGGATCTGTCTGGCGCAGCTGGTGCTTGAGCGCGTAGACGAAGGCGGTCAGGCGGCGCAGCAGCAACTCGCGGTCCAGGCCGCTCGTTTCCTGCGGCAGATACGTGATCGCCTGCGAAGCCAGGGCCCGTGCGGCGATCAGCAATTGCCCCCAGATATGCCGCGCCTCGACAAAGCGCGCATAGCTGGCGTTGTTGCGAAAGCCGAGAAAGATCGCCAGGCTGATGCCGACCATGGGAAATGGCGCCGTATCGAGCGGAATCTTGACGCCGAAGATACGGCCATCCGTCAGCAAGGCCAGCGAACTGACGACCAGCATCAGCAGCAATTGCGGGATGATGGCTTGCAGCACCGAGCCATCCCATACGAACAGCATGCGAAACCAGTTGGTGGTGGGGCGGATAATCATGATGGAAGACGCATGCCGTGATGCCGGTTAATGTTTCCGGGGCACGACTTTGCCCTCGAAGACGTAGTATTGGAACAGGTTGTAGCCGATCATGATCGGCAGCATGGCACCCATGCCGATGAGCATGAAGATCAGGGTCGGCTCATCCGAGGCGGCCGCCGCGATGCTCAGCTTGCCCGGTACGAGGTCGGGGAAAAAGCTGATGGCCAGGCCCGCGAACGAGGCCAGGAACAGCACGATGGCGCCGCGGAACGGGCCGCGCACGCCGTTCACGTGCACGGCCCACAGGATGTAAATAAAAGCGCTGGCGGCGATGGCGGCCAGGGCCAGCAGCACGCCGAACACGCCCGGCTGCGCCCAGCGGTCGTGGCCGATGGCGCTGAAGACCATGGTGCCGGCCGACAGCACGATGGCGGCTGCGACAGTCGCCAGCACGCTGGCCGTCGCGTAGCGGCGCGCCGCCGCTTCCAGCTGGCCGCCCGTCTTCTTGATCAGGTACGTGCTGCCCAGCAGGCAATAGCCGGCCACCACGCCCAGCGCCGTGCACGCCGTGAAGATGCCGCTCAGCCAGCCCGGCTGCAAACCCGTGATGATTTCGCCCAGCACCACGCCTTGCGCCACGGCGGCCAGCAGGCTGCCCACGCCAAAGACCAGGTCCCACAGGCGCTTGTTGCCGGCCGCATGGCGGAACTCGATCGAGGCACCGCGCATGATCAGGCTGGCGATCAGCAGCATGATGGGGATGTACAGCTGTTCCAGCAAAGTGGCGTAAGCGCTGGGAAAGGCGCCGAACAGGGCGCCGCCCACCACCACCAGCCAGGTTTCGTTGGCGTCCCACACGTGCTCGATGGACTGGAAGATCAGGTTGCGTTCCTGTTCGCGGCGGGTGAACAGGCTGAGGATGCCCACGCCCAGGTCGAAACCGTCCGTGACGACGTAAAAGATCAGCATCAGGCCGATCAGGCCGAACCAGGCATTGCCCAGCATGGCATGCGAATTCATCTCCATTACAAACTCCTTGATTGGTAGCGGCGCATTTCAGTAGCCCACGGCATGAGTAGCGTCCGGCAGCGGCAGTGCCACGTCCGGGCCTTGTTGCAGCCATTTCTTGGCAAACACAAAGAAAGTGACGAACAGCACGATGTAAAACACGAAGAACATCAGCATGCTGCCGGCCACGGCATGGGCCGCCACGTCGGAGACGGCGTCGCGCGTGCGCAGCAGGCCGTACACGACCCATGGCTGGCGTCCCACTTCGCGCACGATCCAGCCGCACTCGACGGCGATGTAGGGCAGCGGTATCGTCAGCACCCAGGCCAGCAGCAGCTTGCGGTTGCGCACGAACTCTTCCACCCGTCCGCCCACCTTGCGCCAGACCACGAAGGTCCAGAACGACAGCAGCACGAACCACATGCCGATGCCGGCCATGGCGCGAAACGCGTAGTACAGCAGCGGCAGCATGGGCGGCTGGTCTTCGCGGGCGATGTCGGCCAGGCCCGTGATCTTGCCCGTGGCGCTATGCGTGGCGATCACGCTGAGCATGCCGGGCACTTCGATCGACCAGTCATTCTTTTGTTCAAGCTGGTTGGGCCAGGCCAGCAAGGACCAGGCCGCGCCTTCACCATCGCGGTTCGTGTGCCAGTGGCCTTCGATGGCCGCACCCTTGGCGGGCTGGGTCTTGAAGACATCGACGCCGCTCGAATCGCCGAGCCAGACCTGCAACGGTGCGATGATGAGCAGCAGCATCAGCGCCAGCTTGAACGAGCGGGCGAAGAAGGCCGGTTCGCGGCGCTTGAACATACACCAGGCGGAAATGCCGGCGATGACGAACAAGCCCGTTTCCACGGCGGCCACCCACATGTGGCCCACGGCCCAGGCCATGTCGGGATTGAAGATGGCGGCCACGTAATCGGTGACGACGATCTTGCCGTCGACCACGCGCACGCCGGCCGGCGTCTGCATCCAGGAATTGGCGACCATGATCCAGAACGAGGAAATGCTGGAACCCAGCGCCACCATGCCGGTGGCGAACAAGTGCACGCCCTTCGGTACGCGGCCCCAGCCGAACATCATGACGCCGATGAAGCCCGCTTCCAGCATGAAGGCCATGGCGCCCTCGAAGCCGAGGATGTTGCCGATGAACTGGCCCGAGTGGTGCGAGAACGGCGCCCAGTTGGTGCCGAACTGGAACTCGAGGGGAATCCCGCTGACGACGCCGACGGCAAAGTTCAGCACCAGCAGCTTGCTCCAGAAGCGTGCGTGGCGGTAGTAGACGGGGTCGCTGGTGCGCAGCCACAGCGCCTCGACAACGAACAGGAACAGCGACAGGCTGATCGTCAATATGGGCCACAGGATGTGGAAGATGGCCGTCATCGCAAATTGCGCGCGCGACAGGTCCAGAGTATCGAAACCGAACATGGCGTTCTCCTGATCAGCTGAGGGCGGCCGAAGGCGACAGCAGCACGGGGATGGATTTGAAGGTCGGCGTGCGCGAACCTTCACCCACGCTGTCGAGCGGCACCAGCGGATTGGTTTCCGGGTAGTAGGCGCCGATGCAGCCGCGCGGAATGTCGTACTCGACCAGCAGGAAGCGGTCGGCGCGGCGGGCTATGTCGTCATGCCACACGCCGATCAGGTCGACCCAGTCGCCGGCCGCAAAGCCCAGCATGGCCAGATCGTCCTTGTTGATGAAGACCACGCGGCGCTGGCCGAACACGCCGCGGTAGCGGTCGTCCATGGCGTAGATCGTCGTGTTGTACTGGTCGTGCGAACGCGTGGTCATCAGCACCATCAGGCGCTCGCCATATTGCTGGCGTGCACGGTGGATCGGTGTGTCCAGTTCGATGGCGTTGACGAGGAATTGCGCCTTGCCGCTGTCCGTCTTCCATACCCGTTCACGCGAGGCGATTTTCAGGTGGAAACCGCCCGGTTTGGCCACGCGCAAGTTGTAGTCGAAAAAGTCGTCGAAGACTTGTTCGATAGAATCGCGCAGCAGCGCATAGTTGCCGGCATAGCGCAGCCAGTCGATCTTTTCGCTGCCGATGGTCGCTTGCGCCATGCCGGCCACGATGGCGATTTCCGAACGCAGATTGGGCGAAGCGGGCTGGTTCATGCCGAACGAGATATGCACCATGCTCATCGAGTCTTCCACCGTCACGCCTTGTGCCACACCTTCCTGCACGTCGATTTCCGTGCGGCCCAGGGTGGGCAGGATCAGCGCATCCTTGCCGTGTACGAGGTGGCTGCGGTTGAGCTTGGTGGAGATGTGCACGGTCAGGTCGCATGAGCGCAGCGCGTCCCACGTGCGTGGCGTGTCCGGCGTGGCCATCGAGAAATTGCCACCGAGCGCCACAAACACTTTGACTTTTTTTTCCAGCATGGCGGCGATGGTGCCGACGGCGTCGTAGCCGTGGTGGCGCGGCGGCTCGAAATTGAAGACGAGGCCCAGGCGGTCGAGGAATTCCTTGGTCGGCTGTTCCTCGATGCCCATGGTGCGGTCGCCCTGCACGTTCGAGTGGCCGCGCACGGGACACAGGCCCGCGCCGCGCTTGCCGATATTGCCGCGCATCATCATCAAGTTCGACAGGATTTGCACGGTGGCCAGCGAGTTCTTGTGTTGCGTCACGCCCATGCCCCAGGTGGCGATGACGGCCTTGCCCTTCACGTAGATCTGCGTAAGTTCCTCTATCTTGTCGCGCGCCACGCCCGATTCGGCCAGCAGCAAATCCCAGCTTTCGGTGCGCAGGTCGGCCGCGAACGCGTCGAAGCCCGTCGTGTGTTCGGCGATGAAGGCGCAGTCGAGCACGCGCTCCTGGCCGTGGGCGATGGCCTCGTCATCGAGCTCGACGACGCGCTTGGCCATGGCCTTGATCAGCGCGAAGTCGCCGCCCAGGGTGGGGCAGATGAACAGCGAGCAAATGTTCGTGCTGCCGCCCGTCAGCATTTCCAGCGGGTGCTGCGGGCTCGTGAAGCGCTCCAGGCCCCGTTCGTGCAGCGGGTTGATGGACACGATGACGGCGCCGCGGCGCGACGCTTCGCGCAGTTCGCCCAGCATGCGCGGATGGTTGGTGGCCGGATTCTGGCCGAACAGCAGCAGGGTGTCCGCATGCTCGAAGTCGTCCAGCAGCACCGTGCCCTTGCCGATGCCCACCGTTGCCGGCAAGCCGCGGCTCGTCGCTTCGTGGCACAGGTTGGAACAGTCGGGAAAATTGTTCGTGCCGTAGGCGCGCACGAACAGCTGGTACAGGAACGCCGCTTCGTTGCTGGCACGGCCCGACGTGTAGAAGGCGGCCTGGTTCGGGTCGTCCAGCGCGTGCAGGTGGTGCGCCACGAGGGCGAACGCGTCGTCCCAGGAAATGGCCTGGTATTTGTCGCTGGCGGCGTCGTACACCATGGGGTCCGTCAAACGGCCATGTTGCTCCAGATCATAGTCCGACTGCTCCATCAGTTCGGTGACCGTGTGCTCCTGGAAAAACTCGGGGCGCACGCGCTTGCTCGTCGATTCGGCGGCCACGGCCTTGACGCCGTTTTCGCAGAACTCGAACGTCGACGCGTGTTCGCGGTCGGGCCAGGCGCAGCCGGGACAGTCGAAGCCGTCTGGCTGGTTTTGCTCGAACAGCGAGCGGTAATTGCCCGCGCTGACTTTTTCCTTGAACAGGTTGATGGCCACGTACTTGAGGGCACCCCAACCGGCCGCGGCATGGGTGTAGGGCGCGATGCGCGCGTCGGACTTTGGCTTGCTCATGATGACTCTCCTGGTGATGTGCGATGGGACAATCACATGGTAGGGGGGGCGGACTGCCCCGTAGGCGCACAGTTCCGGCTAAAAAAACAGAGTACAGATGGCAAGACGAGGATGCCGGTCGCGCCGGCGCCGGCCGTGATTTATGATGAGGACAAGGAGAAGAACATGCACAAGGAAGACAAGGAAGAGGGAATCGACGCGGCGCTGATCGCGCTGCTGGCACTGCTGTGGGAAGCACGGCGGGATGCGCCGGAAAAACCGTGGTCACTGGCCAAGCTGGCCAAGCGGGCAGGAATACAGATGAGCACCTTGCTGCGCCAGCTCAATGCCCTGTCCAGCGCGGGGCTGGTGAGCGTGACGACGGGGGAGAATGGCGGCGGCAGCGCTTCCTTGAGCGCGGCGGGCACCGAGCTGTGCGCCAGCGTGTTCGCGCCACCGCAAGGAGAGTAAAGCCGAATCTGTACTCTATCGCCTGGCACCGGACTGTACCTCCTTGAGTGCCTGCTTTCGTCCTATGCTACTTCCAGACGAATGCACATCAAGGGGAAGCACAATGAACACCATCAGGTATCCGCAGCCAGGCCATAGTGAACCATGCGTGGACATGCTGGGCCGCCCCCTGACGGACTTGCGCATTTCCGTCATCGACCAGTGCAATTTCCGCTGCACCTATTGCATGCCGGCCGAGCTGTACCCGAGCGATTATCCGTTTCTTCCCTCCAGCGAGCGCCTGTCCTTCGCGCAGATCGAAACGATGGCGCGCGCCTTCGTGCGCCTCGGCGTGAATAAAATCCGCATCACGGGCGGCGAGCCGCTGCTGCGCAAGAACCTGGAGCAGCTGATCGAGCGCCTGGCGCGCTTCACAACGCCGGACGGGCGCGCCGTGAGCATCGCGCTGACGACGAATGGCAGCTTGCTGGCGGCCAAGGCGCGTTCGTTGAAGGATGCAGGCCTGGACCGGGTCACCGTCAGTCTCGACAGTCTGGACAACGGTATTTTCCAGTGCATGAATGGCGTCGACTTTCCCGTCGAGAAAGTGCTGCACGGCATAGAGGTGGCACAAGCCGTGGGATTGAACCCCGTGAAGGTCAACATGGTCGTGCAGAAAGGCGTCAACGACAGCCAGATCGTGCCGCTGGCGCGCCGCTTCCGCCACACGGGCGTGATCCTGCGCCTGATCGAATTCATGGACGTGGGCGGCATCGGCGCTTGGTCGCGCACGCATGTCGTCACGTCCGAGGCGGCGCGCGCGCTGATCGCGGCCGAATTCCCCCTCGTGCCGCTGGCCGAAGGCAAGCCTGTCTTGCACGAGACGGCCAGCCGCTACCGTTACCGTGATGGCGGAGGCGAAGTGGGTTTCATTTCCAGCGTGTCCCAGCCGTTCTGCGGCGACTGCAGCAGGGTGCGCGTGTCGTCCGATGGCAAGCTGTTTACCTGCCTGTTCGCCCAGGACGGCCTCGACCTGCGGCCCCAGCTGGACTCGGCGCAAGGCCTGGAAACTCTGCTGCGCCAGCACTGGCAGCGCCGTGGCGACCGCTATTCGGAAGTGCGCGGTGCGCTGGCCCAGCTTGGCGGGCGCAAGCAGTATCCCACCGTGCGCATGTCGCTGGTGGGCGGGTGAATGGTCTAGAGGAATTCGGTGATGAGTTTGCCCAGCAAAATGATGGCTTGCTCGACGTCCACGCTCCACGGATAACTGTAGTTGAGGCGGATACAATGCCTGTAGGCTTGGCTGACGGAAAACATGCGCCCCGGGCCCACCGTGATCTTGCATTCCAGCGCGCGCCGGTACAGTTGCATGGAGTCTATGTCGCCGGGCAATTCCACCCACAGCACGTAGCCGCCCTGCGGATGCGAGATTTTCGTCCCGGCAGGAAAGAAGCGCAGCACGGCGGCGGCCATGATGCGTGCCTGCTGGGCATAGGCCTTGCGGGTGCGGCGCAGATGCTGTTCGTAGCCATCGTTTTGCAGGTATTCGGCAATCGCCAGTTGCGGAAACGAGGACGTGGCCAGGGTGTTGAGGAATTTGAGTTCCTCCACCTTGCCCCGGTAGCGCCCGGCCAGGGCCCAGCCCACGCGCTGCGCGGAACTGAGGCTCTTGGAAAACGAGGAACAGTGCAGCACCATGCCCTTGCGGTCGTACGACTTGAGCGAGGACGGGTGGGCGTCGCCGTAATACAGTTCGTTGTAGACGCCGTTTTCGATGGCGGGCACGTCGTGCTGCTCCAGCAGCTGGACCAGGGCGCGCTTGCGCTGGTCGGACATCTGGAAGCCCAGCGGATTCTGGAAGTTCGGCATCACCATGACGGCGGCGATCGGCTGCCGGGCCATGATGTCGGCCAGCGCTTCGATGCTGATGCCGTCGTACGGATCGGTGGACACTTCCACCACCTTCATGCCCAGCCGTTCGACGGCCATCAGCATGGCATAGAAGGTGGGCGACTCGACGGCGATGGTGTCGCCCGGCTTGGCCACGGCTTGCAGGCACAGGTTGATCGCTTCCGTGGCGCCCACGGTGACGATGATTTCATCGGGATCGACGGCCAGACCGTTTTCCATGTAGCGGCGGGCGATTTCGCGGATCAGCTGCGGGTTGCCCGGCGGCAGGTCGTCCGTCATGTTCCACACGCGGTTGCGGCGCGCCACGGCACCCGCATACTGGTTGATGCGTTCCCAGGGAAACAGCGACGGGTCGGGGTAGGGCGAGCCCAGCGGGATGGCATCGTGCAAGCCAATCGAGCGCAATGTCGACAGCACCAGGCGGCTGACGTGCACTTCCGCCGGAACGGGACTGGGCTGGGAGGCCTGCATGCACAGGTCGGCGGTCTGCACATCGCCGGCGCGCGGGCGCACGAAGTAGCCGGACTGGGGCCGGCTTTCGATCACGCCCATGCTTTCCAGCTTGACGTAGGCGCGCAGCACCGTGGTGATGCTCAGCTTGTGCTGCTGGCTGGTCTGGCGCACGGAGGGAATGCGTTCGCCGGGCAAGAGCACGCCCTTGGCCACCAGTTGCTCGATCTCGCTGACGAGCTTTTCATACAATTTCATTGGTATCCATTCTTTGATTCTTGCTCTACGTCATTGCATTATCGTCCAATTCATGGAGGCGGTATGGCTGCGGCCACCGCATGTTGTCGAAATGAAACTGTCGTTCGGCAGTTCTGGTTTAATATCCACACAGAAAGTAAAAAAGGAACATTTGATGGCAATCCCACAAAGCATGCTGTCTGTCGTCGCGCGCGACGAAGTGCATTTGCAGTTCAATGTGAAGGCCGGCGTCGATATGCGGCAGTTGTTCAAGCTGCTGGGCAAGCTGTGGGAATCCGAAGTCACGGGCATCCTCGACCCCACCCTGAACCGCCACCATCAGTTGACGGGTGGCACGGCCAACGTGGTACTGGGATTCAAGCCCGATCTGTGGCGCGCCGCTTGCCCCGGCTGCGTGCCGGACAACATGGCATCGTTCGCGCAAGACCTGGTGGGCGCCAACGGCAAGACGGCGCCGGCCACCCAGCACGATTTCTGGGTCTGGATCACGCAGTCGAACGCGGCCAACCTGTACGACAGCATGCGCACGACGCTCACTTTGCTGAGTCCGTTTGCAGAGCTGGCCAGCGAGCAGGTGTGTTTTCCGTATCACAATAACGTGACCTTCGACGGCTTTGCAGACGGCGTCGCCAATCCGAATCCGTTTCGTGCCAACGGCGTGGCCATCATTCCGGACGGCGAGGCGGGTGCGGGCGGCTCGACCGTGCTGCTGCAGAAATGGCGCATGGACGTGGAACGCCTGCGCGCCTTGCCCGTGCACGCGGCGGAGCAGGTGTGGGGCCGCACCAAGGCAGGCAGCCATGAATTGTCGCCGCTGCCCGTCGATTCCCACGTGGGCCGCAATCAGTTCATCCGCGATGGCGAGGAAGTCGATATCGTGCGCCGCAATGCCAATTACGCCAATGCCAGCGAGGCGGGTGTCATGTTTGTCGGTTTTTGCAAGGACATCACGGTGACCATGGGCATGCTGCGGCAAATGTACGGTGTAGGCTATGATGGCGTCACCAAGACGGACAGGCTGCTGGATTTTTCCACGGCGCTGTCGTCGGCGATCTATTTCGTGCCCAGCATCGATGCCTTGCTGACCGTGGGTATTTCGCCGGCGGATCCCGGCTAAGGGCCGCCCCGGCGGTTCCGATTTTTACTTTTACTAGGAGTTTTTCATGCGTATTCGTCCCGCCACCTTGCTGTCCGCCCTGATCTTCGGCAGCGTCGTCTTCAGCGCTTCCGCTTCCGCCGTCGGCCTGGGTTTCCTGGCCGATACGCCGATGGCTTACCTGAACAAGAATGACAAGCCCGTCTTCGTCAAGGCCGTCACCGACGTGCTCAATGACAAGAAAGATGGCGAAACCGTGCAATGGAGCAATGAAGGCTTGCGCAATTCCGTGCGCATCGCCGCCGAAATCACGGCCAGCGACACGGAAAAGACGGATGCGCAAACGTGCCGCAAGGTGCAGGTGGGCTTGAGCGCCAAGGGCCAGGAACAGACGCTCAAGCTGAAGGTCTGCAAGGCCGGCACGGCCGCGTGGAAAGTGGCGAAGAGCTGATCGTCCGTGTTGTTCCCTTGCCGGTTCTGCACCGGCAAGGTGCGACTTTCCTCTAGGTAAGTCTGGCAGCGGTTAGAATCACGCTTTACCCTCACTTTTCTCACCTGCATGCAGCAAAGTCGCCTCCTGTTTTTCCGCCTGGCCGGCCAGTTTCGCCGCTATGGCGCCATCGTTGCCGCCACCTTGCTGGCCGTGGGCGTGGCGTCCGCCACCGATGTGTTGTTAATCCGCCAGTTGCAAAACGTCGTCGATGCCATGCGTACGACGGCCAGCACGCAGGTCGCGCCCGCGTCCGGCGTGATGGGCATGCTGCAGGGCTGGGTCGACCGTTTCTTGCCGGCACAGGCGGGGCAGGTGGACTTGTGGGTGATTCCCGCCACCATCCTGGGCCTGGCCGTGCTGCGCATGGTGTCGAGCTTTGCCGGCGATTACGGTTCCGTCTGGCTATCGAGCCGGGTGCAGGCCGATTTGCGCGAAAAAATGTTCGCCACCATCATGCGCCTGCCCAGCCGCTTCTTCGACACCACCACCACCAGTTTGACGCAGTCGCGCGTGGCCTTCGACGCCAGTCAGGTGTCGCAGGCGGGCTTGAACGTGCTCAACGTGATGGTGCGCGATTCCGTCGCCACCGTCGGCTATTTGATCCTGCTGTTCAGCATCGACGTGAAACTGGCCCTGTTCTGCATGGCGTCGATGCCCATCGTGGCCATCGTCGTGACCTTGGCGGGACGCCGCATGCGCCATTTGAGCAAGAGTTCGCAGCAAGCCGTGGGCGAGCTGACGTCCGTGCTCGACGAAAGCATCGCCGGCCAGCGCGTGGTGAAAATTTTCGGCGGCCAGGATTATGAGCAGGCGCGCTTCGTCGACGTGGTCAAGCGCAACCGCCAGCTGGCCGTCAAGCATGCGGCCACGTCGGCCATGAATTCCGGCTTCATCATGATGCTCGTCGGTATTACCCTGTCGTCCGTGATCTATTTCGCCATGCTGCGCGCGCAAAGCGGCGCCATCACGCCAGGGGCCTTCGTTGCCTTCATGGGCGCCTTGATGGCCATGCAGTCGCCGATCAAGAATTTGACGAAGATCAATGAGCCGCTGCAGCGGGGCCTGGCGGCGGCCGAGTCCGTGTTCGGCCTGATCGACACGCCGCTGGAACCGGACCCGGGCACAGTGGCCCCGGCGGCCGTGCAGGGCAATTTGTCCCTGCAGAACGTGCAGTTCCGCTACAACAGCGACGACCCCGATGCGCCCACGGCCTTGAGCGATATCACGCTCGACATTCGCGCCGGCGAGACGGTGGCCCTGGTGGGCGGTTCCGGCGGCGGCAAGACGACCTTGCTGGGCTTGCTGCCGCGCTTCTACGACGTCAGCGGCGGCCAGATCCTGCTCGACGGCGTCGACGTGCGAGACTACGCCTTGCTGGCCCTGCGGCGCCAGTTTGCCCTCGTCAGCCAGGATGTGATTTTGTTCAACGACACGATGGCGGCGAATATCGCGTACGGCGACCCGGCCCCGGACCAGGCCCGCATCGAAGCGTCGGCGCGCGCCGCCTATGCGCATGACTTCATCATGCAACTGCCGCAAGGCTACGCCACCCAGGCGGGGCAGAACGGTTCACGCCTGTCGGGCGGACAACGCCAGCGCCTGGCGATCGCGCGCGCCCTGTACAAGGACGCGCCGATTTTGCTTCTGGACGAAGCGACCAGCGCGCTCGATACTGAGTCGGAGCGTTCCGTGCAGGCCGCGCTGGAAGTGCTGATGCGCAACCGCACCACCATCGTCATCGCCCATCGTTTGTCCACCATCGAAAGCGCCGACCGCATCGTCGTCATGCAGGGCGGGCGCCTGGTGGAATCGGGCAGCCACGGCGACTTGCTGCGGCAGGGTGGCGCGTATGCGCGCCTGCATGCGAGCCAGTTGTCGCCAGTCAAGGATAGCGTGGGCTGAGGTGTGGCGCGTCTGGCGTGCCAGCGCATCCGCCGGGCCGGAGCCGGACCAGCAGGTCCGTCCCGGCCTTTTTTCATGGGGCGGCAATCGTGCCCATGGCGCAGGGCGCTTGCCTTTATGATGGTGGCCGCAAAGCAACATGAACAATGGAACAACATGAAAAATCAACAAACGATGCGCTGGCTGCTGGCCGCCGCGCTGGGCGCAGCCTTGCCGCTGGCGGCGCAGGAGTCGCCGGCGGCGCCAACGCCAACCCTACAGGAGGAAGACCAGACTATGTATCTGGATGAAAATTTCATGCCAAGCAACCAGCGCCGCGCCGTGTATGCGCTGCGCACGCCGCCCGTGCGCGACGAGGCGCTGGGCGCCTGGCATATCCGCCTCGAATTTCCCGACACGCCGGGCGTGCTGGCCTTTGAAACCTACACCACGGACCTGGACTTGAGCCAGGTCAAGTTCGTGCGTTTTCGCAAGTCCTACTACGAGAATGGCCAGTTGCTGCGCGAAACCTATTTCAATGACCAGGGCGAGGAGCTGCTCGGCGGCTGCGTGTACTTTGAAAACGGCCAGGTCAAGCAGAAGGTGACGGCGCTGCCGAACGGGCGCGACAGCATCTCGGAAACGTATCACGAGAATGGCCAGCTGATGAGCCGCATCTTGTATCACGGCGACGAGATGGCCGATGGCGAGCACGTGTCGTATGGCGCGAACGGGGCCGTCAGCAGCCGCTCGTATCAACGCAATGGCCAGATGGATGGCGTGCAGGAATCGTTTTATGACGATGGCAAGCTGTTCCAACGGGGACAGTTCGTCGATGGCCAGCGCGAGGGCGAGTTTGTCACGTATGCGCAGGACGGCAAGGTGCTGGCCAAAACCGTCTGGGTGCACGGCCAGCCCGATGGCTGGTCGTTTGAAAGCCATGGCAATGGAAAACTGTCGAACAAGACGCTGTACCAGAAAGGTAACGTGCTCAGCCTGGAAAAGTGGGGAGCGAATGGCCATCCCATTTTTGCGTGGCATAAAGATGCACAGGGGCGTGACCACGGCGATACGACGGAGTGGCATGCCAACGGCGTGCGCGCCAGCGTGACCCCGTTCGTCAAAGGCCAGCGCCACGGCTTGCTGCAAACCTGGTACAGCGACGGCAGCCCGCGGCAAATCGTGCCGTATGAACACGGCAAGAAGCACGGCATCGAGCGCCACTGGGATAAGGCCGGCAAGCTGGTGCTGGAACAGGCATGGCAGGATGGCCAGCCGGTGGCGGCGAAGTAGTGGCTAACATGCATATTGGGACCGGCCAGCCATATCGACGGACCATGCGCCTGGTGCTGCTGGCTGCGCTCATGACGGCGGTGCCGCTGGCGGCGCAGGAGCAGGCTCCGGCACAGGGGCAACAGCAGGCGCAGGACAAGAGCGTCTATCTGGACGAAGACTATGCGGCGAGCGATGTGCGCCACGCCGCTTATGCGCTGCGCACGGCGCCCGTGCGCGACGAGGCGCTGGGCGCCTGGCATGTGCTGCTGGAGTTCCCCGATGCACCGGGCACGGTGGCGCTGGAAACCTACGCCACCGGCCCCGATCTGAGCCAGGCCAGCTTCCTCCACTTGCGCAAGTGGTATTACCCGAATGGACAGCTGGCCCGCGATGAGCGGCTCGATGCCCAGGGCAATGTACTGACGGGCAGCACGTCATTCTATGCAAACGGGCAGGTCAAGCAGCGCGTGACCGTGCTGGCGAACGGGCGCGACAGCATCTCCGAGAATTACCATGAAAATGGCCAACTGATGAACCGTATCAGCTACCACGGCAAGCAGATGGCCGATGGCGAGTACGTATCGTACGGGCCGAATGGCAGGATGAGCAGCCGCGCCTTCCTGAAAGGCGGCAAGATGCATGGCTTGCAGGAAGTGTTTTACGCTGATGGCAAGCTGTTCCAGCGCAGTCATTTTATGAATGACAAGCAGGATGGCGAATTCCTTACTCTTGCCGAAGATGGCAAGGTGCTCGCGCGCAAGGTCTGGGTGGATGGCGAAGCCGATGGCTGGTCGTTTGAAAGCCATGACAATGGCCAACTGGCGCAAAAGGCCCTGTACCGCAAGGGCAAGCTGCTGAGCATGCAGAAGTGGGGCCGCAATGGCAAGCCGTCGATCGCCTGGCAGCAGGACGCACAGGGGCGCGAGCAGGGCGATGTCACGGAATGGTATGACAACGGCGTGCGCGCCAAGGTCATTCCGATGCGCGATGGCCAGCGCCATGGCTTGCTGCAAGTCTGGGCGAGCGACGGCAGTCTGCTGCAGCTTGTGCCGTATGAGCACGGCAAGAAGCACGGCATCGAGCGCCGCTGGGATAAGCGGGGTAAACAGGTGTGGGAGAAGACTTGGCAGGCCGGAGTGCAAGTGCCCGCCGGTCAATAGGCAGTAGGGGGACGCCCGCCATTGCAGGTATTATGTACGGATTCCGGCCCGCCAGCAGGCGCGAAGCCGGCGGGATAACTGGAGGCAATGGTGGCGGAAGCGGAAGTATCGGCGATAGCCAGGGCGCAGGGCATGGCCTTGCAAAACATGCGCGTCGTCATGCGCGCGGCGCAGCGGCACTCGGCGCAGATCGAGAAGCAATGCGGCGTGTCGGGCGCGCAATTGTGGGTGATGCAGGAATTGCTGGAGCGGCCGGGCCTGCGCATGGGCGAGCTGGCCGGCAAGATGTCGCTGCACCAGACGACGGCCAGCAACCTGGTCGACGCGCTGGTGAAAAAATCCTATGTGCGCAAGGCGCGCGACCAGCCCGACCAGCGCGTGGTCACCTTGACCCTGACGGCGGAAGGCCAGGCCGTGATCGCCGGCGCGCCGCAGCCGGCGCGCGGTTTGCTGCCCAGTGCGCTGGCCCAGCTGGACCCCGATAGCCTGGCGCACCTGAACCAGGGCTTGGACGCCTTGCTGGCCGTCGTCGCCCCCGATGACAGGCAGGCGGGCATGCAGCCGTTTCCGTTTACGATGTAGTTTCCCGGCCCGCTTGCTGCAGCGGCAGCCGCTGCAACTGCAGCTGCGCCAGCGCGCCGTACAGCGGCTCGCTGAGCACGCGCGACACCGTGCTGGCCACCACGGCGCAGGCCATCAGGCTCAGCACCATGCCGTGGCCATCGACCATTTCCATGACAATGATAAACGCCGTCAGCGGCGCCTGCGTGGCGGCGGCCAGGAAACCCACCATGCCCAGCGCGATCAGGGCTGGCGCGTGCGGGTAGTGCAGCAGCACGGCGATATCGTGGCCGATACCGGCGCCGATGGCCAAGGAGGGCGCGAAAATGCCGGCCGGCACGCCCGACCAGACGGTCAGCCACGTCGCCACGTATTTGAAGGCGACAAAGGCGGGCGCCACGTCGGACGAGCCTTCCAGCATGGCGCGCGTGGCCACGGTACCGCTGCCGAACGTGGCGCCGTGGCTGGCGATGCCGATGGTCGCCACCAGCACACCGCAGACGGCGGCGAACAGCACGGGCCGGCCTTTTCTCCACGCAGACAATTTTCCTAATGGATTGCCCCGGGCGGACGCCAGCAGCAATCGCGCAAACAGGCCGCCCGCCACGCCCGCCACCAGGGTCACGAGCAAGCCTGGCAAGGCCAGCGCCAGGCCGATGGGGCCCGGGTGGATGATGCCGAAGTGGGTCGCGTTGCCGTGTATCGACACGGCCATCATGCCGGCCAGCACGATGCCGGCGACGATGAGGCCGCTGTTGCGCTGCTCGGGCGAGCGTGACAATTCCTCGATGGCAAACATCACGCCGGCCAGCGGCGTGTTGAAGGCAGCCGCGATGCCGGCCGCGCCGCCGGCCACCAGCAGGGAATGGGCGCTCACTTGCGAGTGACGGGGCAGCCAGCGGCGCGCGGCCAGCATCACGCCCGCGGCGATCTGCACGGACGGCCCTTCGCGCCCCAGCGACAATCCGCCCAGCAAGCCGCCCGCCGTCAGGACGATTTTCGCGGCACTGAGTTTCAGGGACACGAACAGCGAGCGCTGCTCGGGCGCCACGGCCGGGTCCAGTGTCGCCATCACTTGCGGGATGCCGGAGCCGGCCGCGCCCATCGCATAGCGGCGCGTCAGCCAGACCAGCAGGGCGGCGCAGGCCGGTGTCCACAGCAGGGCGAACCACCAGGCCTTGCCGTTAAAAAAGAGAAACAGGTCGAGCGCTTCCTCGGCCAGCCACGTAAAGCCCACGACGACGAGCCCCGCGATGGCGGCCATGCCGACGACGACGGCGCGCGACCACCACAGGCGCGGGTTGGCAAATTCATGCTTGAAGGCAGAGGGAATATCGTGCAAGTGCTTCATTGCGGCAAGTCCAGGAAGGGGCGCGCAGGGCGTCGGGAAGACTTGCCATTATATAGATGTATTTGCTCAAATGTATTTGAGCCTCATCTTCCGTGGGCGGCTGGCAACAGTATGTCTGTTTCGGCCAGGAAATCGACGAGGGCCCGTACTTTCGGCGCCAGGTGCGGCCCGGATGGCCACAGCAGCCAGCAACTGTGGGCCGGATGGGCGGCGATCGCGTAGTCCCTCAGCACTTCGATGAGGCTGCCGTCAGCGATGGCGGAGCGCACATAAAAGTTGGGCAGCCAGGCGATGCCCAGGCCTTGCCGGGCGAAGTGCAGCCGCGCTTCGACGTTGTTGCAGACCATGGACAGTGGCAAATCCAGCGTCGGCGCCTCGGCTTGCTGGCGCAGCTGCCACTGTTCGACCTTGCCGCTGTGGCGGAAGCGGTAGTGCAGGCAAGCATGTTGTTGCAGTTCAAGGGGATGGCTGGGTGTGCCGTGGCGCGCCAGATAGGCGGACGAGGCCACGAGGCAGGAGCGGAACTGGCCCAGCTTGCGGGCGGCCAGGCGCGAATCGCGCGGTGCGCCGATGCGGATGACGGCGTCGAAACCGTCGCCGACGACATCGGCCAGCGCGTCGGAAAAGTCCAGGTCGAGGGCGATGGCCGGGTGTCGTTGGGAAAAATCAGCCAGCGCGGGCAGGAATACGCTGCCCAGTTCCGGCAAGCCCAGGCGCAGGCGGCCGCGCGGCGCCAGCGTGCCCGCCAGTTCCTCCTGCGCCGCCTGCATTTCCGCCAGGATGCGTTCGCTGCGCGCGAGGAACAGCTTGCCTTCCGCCGTCAGGCTCAGCTGACGCGTGCTGCGCTGGAACAGGCGCGTGCCCAGCCGCTGCTCGAGCCGGGCCAGGCTCTTGCTGACGGCCGATGGCGAAATGCCGGCCTGGCGCGCGGCGGCGACAAAGCTGCCCGCCTGCGCCAATTGCACGAACAGAGCCACGCCGGAGAGATTATCGATGTCTTGCATGATTCATGACAGTTTGGTCAGGTGTGAAACGCATTGAAGCATATTTTTCTTTCTCGCGTGGCTGCTTACCATGCGGATTTACCTGGAGCATGCAATGAAGATGATCGGTTTCAAGAAAGGAAGCAGTGTGGATGAACAAGGCGGCCTGTTCGACATGGAAGGCCCGATGCCCGTGCCCGGCCCGCGCGACGTGCTGGTGCAGGTGCGCGCCGTCGGTATCAATCCGCTCGATACCAAAGTGCGTGCGGGGCTGGTGACGGTACCCGATGGCGTCACGGCATTGGGCTGGGATGCGGCCGGCATCGTGCATGCGGTGGGCAGCGAAGTGACCCTGTTCGCGCCGGGGCAAGCCGTGTATTACGCGGGTTCGTTCGACCGCGCGGGCGCAAATGCCGCATATCACCTCGTCGATGAGCGCATCGCGGGGCGCATGGCGGCGACCCTGGATTTTGCGCAGGCGGCCAGCGTGCCGTTGGCGGCGCTGACGGCGTGGCAACTGCTGTTCGAACGCTTTGCCATCGTTCCCGGCGACCAGCAGCCGCGGGGCAGCCTGCTGGTGCTGGGCGGCGCGGGCGGCGTTGGTTCCATGCTGATGCAACTGGCGCGCCAGTTGACGGGCTTGACGGTAATCGCCACAGCCTCGCGTGGCGACAGCATGGAATGGTGCCGGGCCATGGGCGCGCACCACGTGATCGACCATACACAACCGTTGCCGGCGCAGGTGGCGGCATTGAACGTGGCGCCCGTGCGCCACATCGCGGCGCTGTCGCACACGGCGCTGCATTTCATGGAATTGCTGGAACTCATCGCGCCGCACGGCAAGCTGGCCGTCATCGACGACCACGATGTTTTCGATGCGGCGCCGTTGAAGGGCAAGAGCATCTCCTTGCACTGGGAAATGGTGTTTACGCGGCCTTTGTTTGCCACCGAAGACATGATCGAGCAGCACCGCATCCTGAACCGCGTGGCGCGGCTGCTGGACGAGGGCGTGCTGCGCCATACGCTGCGGCAGCGCTTGTCACCGATGAACGCGGCCACCTTGCGGCGCGCGCATGCGCTGCTGGAGCGGGGCGGGCAGCCGGGCAAGATCGTCGTCAGCGGCTGAACGGATTTACACGAACAGCTCGCGCCGCGCGCTCTGGCTGATGGCGATGGTGGCCGGGTGGCGCAGGCGCCGTTCCGTGGTGATCGCATACACCTGCTCGACGAGGCTGTCGACCCGGCCCAGCGCCACCACGGCGTATTGCTCGCACACCTGGGGCGCGATGACGGTGGGCGCAAAAAACAGGCCGGCGCCGGACTGGCCAAACGCCTTCATCATGGCGCTGTCGTCGAACTCGCCGACGATGCGCGGGTGCAGGTTGTTGTCGCCGAGCCATTGCAGCAAGCGCCCGTAAATGGCGAAGTCTTCGCCGGGCAGCAGCAGCGGCGCGCCGTCCAGGCATTGCGGGAAGTCGCCGTTCAGCGTGGCGGCCAGGGCTGGCGTGCCGAACAGGGTCATGCCGCTTTCACCGAGCAAATGGTTAAAGCCGCGCACGCTCAAGTGGGCCGGCATGGGGCGGTCCGCCATGATCAGGTCGAGCCGGTGCACGGCCAGGTCCGCCAGCAGGCTGGCCAGCCGGCCTTCGCGGCAAATGATGCGCAGCGGCTCGGCCAGGCCCAGCGCCGGCTCCACGAGGCGGCAGGCGATCAGTTTCGACACGGAATCGGCGCAGCCCACGCGGAAGGTCGTCGTTGTCGTACGCGACTGGTCGCGCACGATTTCCAGCAACTCATCGCCCGTGCTGAAAATGCTTTCGGCATGGCTGAGGATGCGCCGGCCCGTGTCCGTCAATTCCAGCTGGCGCCCGCTGCGGCGGAACAGTTCCACGCCCAGGGTGTCGGCAAACTCGCTGAGCTGGCCGGAAATCGATTGCGGCGTCAGGTGCAGCTGCTCGGCCGCGCGCGCGATGCTGCCCGTCTTGGCCACCATCCAGAAATAGCGCAAGTGCTTGAAGTTGAGTGTCGACATGGTTTTTCCCGGCAGATTAATACATCGATTTTTTCGACGTATTCTTAAATTATATTCGATTTGTTCGATGTTTATATTCGGACTATGATGGCAGCTCAATTCATGCAAGGAGAGTGTCATGGACTTCAGAATACAAACAGATAGTTGCGGAGGCCGCCGATGAACGGCCTGGAAAGTATTGCAACGGCACCCATGTGGGCCGGCTTCATCGCCTTTGTCCTGGTGATGCTGGCGCTGGACTTGTTCGTCTTCGGCGGCAACAAGGCGCACAAGGTCAGCGTCAAGGAAGCGGCGACGTGGTCGCTCGTGTGGGTCAGCCTGGCCCTGCTGTTCAACGGCGGGCTGTGGTGGTACCTGAACGGCACGGCCGGACCCGAGATCGCCAACCAGAAGGCGCTGGAATTTTTCTCCGGCTACCTGATCGAGAAAGCGCTGTCGGTCGATAACGTGTTCGTCTTCCTGCTGATCTTCAGCGCCTTCCAGGTGCCGATCCAGTACCAGCGCCGCGTGTTGATCTACGGCGTGCTGGGCGCGATCGTCATGCGTGCCGTGATGATCATGGCCGGTGCGTGGGTAGTGAGCGAGTTCAGCTGGGTGCTGTACCTGTTCGGCGCCTTCCTGCTGGTGACCGGCATGCGCATGCTGGTGGCGGCCGATGCGGAGCCGGACGTGGCGAACAACCCCGTGCTGCGCTTTGCCCGCCGCCACTTGCGGGTGGCCGACGGCGACCACGGCGAGCGTTTCTTCGTGGCAAAGGGTGGCTTGCGCTATGTCACGCCGCTGTTCCTCGTGCTGATCCTGATCGAGGTGACAGATTTGGTGTTTGCAGTCGATTCGATCCCGGCGATTTTCGCCATCACGACGGACCCGTTCATCGTCTTCACGTCGAACCTGTTCGCCATCATGGGATTGCGTGCCCTGTACTTCCTGCTGGTGGACGTGGCTGACCGCTTCCACATGCTCAAGTATGGCCTGGCGATGGTGCTGGTGTTCATCGGCGCCAAGATGCTGATCATGCCGTGGTACCACGTGCCAGTGGAAGCATCGTTGCTGGTGGTGGCGGTCCTGATCGTGTCGAGCTGCGTGGCCAGCGTGTTCATCACCCGCAGCGACAAGAAGTAAATGCCGTACCGCGCGCCCTGCAATGGCGGGGCGCGCTTTTAAACTGACAATGGAAAGTGGAACTATGCGTACCTATGCAATGAACAGTCCCCAGGCAGCGGGACGTATCCTGGCCCTGATGATGGTGGTCGATGGCAACCTGGCCAGTGCCGAGCTGCAAGCGATGCACCGCAGCAAAATCCTCGAGCATATCGACCTGGAGCCGGCCGCTTTCCAGCAACTGCTGCAAGACCTGTGCGACGACATGCTGACGTCGACCGTGCATGGCGCCGTGCAACTGGCCAATGGCGTGATCGACAGCCTGCTCGATGAAATCACCGAGCCGGACTTGCGCCGCCAACTGCTGCAAGCCATGTGGAAGATCGCCGATGCGGACGACTGGCTGGCCGATGGCGAAGCCGTCTTGCTGGCCCGCGCCAGCGCGGCGTGGTCGGCGGAAACGAACTTCCGCCGGCATGCGGCGTAATTACTGCGCCTTGTGCCCCATGGCAATGACGGCGGCGCCGGCCAGGGCCAGGCCTACGCCGGCGACGTCGGTCCAGGCCGGCGTGACGCCGTCCACCAGCCACAGCCAGCCCAGCGCCGTGGCGATATAGATGGCGCCATACGTGGCATACACGCGCCCGCTGGCGGCCGGATGCAAGGTCAGCAGCCACACGAAGACGAGCAGGCTGAGGGCGGCCGGCAGCAGCAGCCAGGCGCTGCCCTTGTTGCTCAGCCATAGCATGGGCAGGTAGCAGCCCAGCAGTTCGGCCACGGCCGTGACGGTAAACAGCCCGAAAGTGCGGGCAAGACTGGTCCATTCGATGGCGTCGTTCATGCTATTCCTGTTGTGCGGTCAGCCGCCATTGTAGACGGGCATCTGTCAATTCAGTTGCAGGGCGACATACAGCAGCAGGCGGTCATCCGTGTCGTCCAGATCCAGCCCCGTCAGTTCGGCGATCTTCTGCAGCCGGTAATCGAGCGTGTTGCGGTGGATGTGCAGGGCCCTGGCCGTGGCCATCGGGTGGCTGTGGTGGCGGAACCAGGCGGCCAGGGTGCGCATCAGGGTGCCCGACTTGCGGTCGTGCGCCAGCAGACGCGCCAGGGTCTGGCGCAATTGCTCCGCCTGCCAACCCGCTTGCAGGCCGGACAGCAGCACGGGCAGGCTCAGTTCCAGATAAGAAAAAGTAGTTTGCCCGCCATCGCGGGCGCGGCCCACGCGCGCCGTCTGCTTCGCCGATTCATACGAAGCCGTGGCGCCATCGAGGCCCGGCAAGGCCACGCCCATGGCCAGGGTGGCCGGTGGCGTGAGCGCCTGCTGTGCCACCTGATGCAGTTCGAGCAGGCGCTGCCTGGCTTGCGCCGCGCGCGCCTGCTGCGGGCCGCTGGCGGGAAAGGCGTCGAGCAGCACCAGTTCGCCCGGCGAGACGACGGCCATCAGCAAGCGAGGCCAGCGGACCGACAGGTCGGACTGCACTTGCTGCAGCTGCGTCAGCACCTGGTCGAGCCGCTCGCCCGGACCTTCGCCCGCATCCGGTATTTCCAGCACGAACATGGCGCGCGGCACGCGCAAATCGACCGCCAGGCGCGCCGCCCACGCCTGCATGCTGGCGTCCGAAATCCCCGTGCGGTAGACGAGCTGGAACACGAATTCCTCGCGGTAGCGCTTTTCATGCTGCAGCTCGCTGACCAGCCGCGCCTGCTCCAGCATCATTTCCGCCATGGCCCGCACCAGTTCGCCGAACTGGCGCACGGCATCGGGCTCGCCCGTCAGGCCCAGCACGCCGCAAATCTCGCCGCGCACGGTCAGGGGCAGGTTGATGCCGGCCCGCGTGCCGGGCAGCCTGGCCATGTCGGCCGCGCCGATTTCCACGCTGGCGCGCCGGGCCAGCGCCAGTTGCGCACCCGGATGCAGGTCGCCCACGCGCTGCGGATCGCCGCTGGCCAGGATCACGCCGCGCGCATCGATGACGTTCACGCTGAAGGGAATGATGTGCATGGTGCGCCGGACGATGTCCTGCGCCAGGGGAAGGTCAATATTCGGCATGGGGTGGTCCGTCTCGTGCATCTGCATGGAATCATCGTATCAAACACCAATATTTCTTCATGCATCCGCACGATGACTGTTTCTGCCGGCGATTGTACGATGGGCTGGCCGTATCCCATAAAAAAATAGTCAGGAGACACCCATGACCACCCAACAAGGCGCCAGCCTGTCCGCCGGCGCGTCCGCGCAGGACCGCGTGCGCGAAGGCGCCTACCGCAAGGTCACCTTGCATCTGATCCCCTTCATCTTCATCTGCTACCTGTTCAATTACCTGGACCGCGTGAATGTCGGCTTTGCCAAGCTGCAAATGCTCGATGCGCTGCAATGGAGCGAAAGCGTGTACGGCCTGGGCGCCGGCATTTTCTTCATCGGCTACGTGGCCAGTGGCGTGCCCAGCAATCTGCTGCTGCACCGCCTGGGCGCGCGCAAGGTCATCGGCACCCTGATGATCGCCTGGGGCATCGCCTCGGCCTGCCTGATGTTCGTCACCACGCCGGCCGCGTTCTATTCGCTGCGCTTCATCACGGGTGTGTTCGAGGCGGGCTTCTTCCCCGGCATCGTGCTGTACTTTACGAACTGGTATCCCGCGTCGCGCCGGGGCCGCATCATGGGCCTGTTCATGTCGGCCATTCCCATTTCCGGCTTGCTGGGCAGCCCCTTGTCGGGCTGGATGATGCAATCGTTCGCGGGCCACGGCGGCCTGGCCGGCTGGCAATGGATGTTCCTGCTGCAAGGTATTCCTACCGTGCTGCTGGGCTTTCTCGTGTACGTGCTGCTGAACGACGGCATCACCCAGGCGAAGTGGCTCAATACCGAAGAAAAGCAGCTGCTGCGCGCCGACCTCGACGAGGACGAACGCCAGCGCCGCAACGGCGCGAATACGGCCGACACCTTCGCCAGCGTGCTGCGCAACAAGCATGTGTGGATGCTGGGCCTCGTGTATTTCTGCATCCAGATGGGCGTGTATGCGATCAACTTCTGGCTGCCCACCATCGTCAAGTCGCTCGGTTTCGCCAGCCCCGTGGCCGTGGGCTGGGTCAGCGCCATTCCCTACCTGTGCGCCAGCATCTTCATGATCTGGGTGGGCCGTTCGGCCGACAAGCACAAGGAACGCCGCTGGCATTTGAGCGGCCCCTTGCTGATGGCGCTGTGCGGCTTGCTGCTGGCGACCCAGGCGCACGGCAACGTGGTCGTCGCCCTCATCGGCCTATCGCTGGCGACCATGGGCGCGCTGTCCGGCCTGCCCATGTTCTGGCCCTTGCCGACGGCGTTTCTCGGCAGCGCGGCGGCGGCCGGCGGCCTGGCGCTGATCAATTCGCTGGGCCAGGTGGCCGGTTTCGTCAGTCCCTTCCTCGTCGGCTGGATCAAGGATGCGACGGGCGGCACCGACGTGGCCCTGTATATTCTTTCCGCAGTCATGCTGCTGGGCGCCATACTGGTGCTGCGCGTTCCCGCGCGCATCGTTAATCGCTAAGTGAACCGCTGATCGAACCGGAGGAATTGACCATGACGACGACCCTGCCACCGCCACCGCCACCGCGCGCCTTGCTGCAAGCGATGTTCCAGGCCGCCATCGCCGCGGCCCAGCCATCGCATTGCGTCCCGCCCCATCTGCCGCCCGCGCCCAAGGGCCGGCTGATCGTCATCGGCGCCGGCAAGGCGTCGGCCGCCATGGCGCAGGCCGTGGAGCGGCACTGGCCGGGGCCGCTGTCGGGCCTCGTCGTCACGCGCTATGGCTATGCCGTGCCGTGCGAACGCATCGAGATCGTCGAAGCGTCGCACCCCGTGCCCGATGCGGCCGGCATGGACGCGGCACGGCGCATGCTCGAGCTGGTCGGCAATTTGCACGCTGACGATACCGTGCTGTGTCTGATTTCGGGCGGCGGCTCGTCGCTGCTGGCCTTGCCACTTGACGGCATCAGCCTGGAAGACAAGCAGGCGCTGAACCGCGCGCTGCTGGCGTCGGGCGCCACCATCGGCGAAATGAATTGCGTGCGCCGCCATTTGTCCGCCATCAAGGGCGGCAGACTGGCGGCCGCCTGCCATCCGGCCCAAGTGGTGACCCTGGCGATTTCCGACGTGCCTGGCGACAAGCTGGGCGACATCGCTTCCGGCCCCACGGTGGGCGACGCCACGACGTGCGACGATGCGCTGGCCATCGTGCGCCGCTATGGCATGGACTTGCCGGACAGCATACGAAAGACCCTGGAAAGCGGGCGCGGCGAATCCGTGAAACCCGATGACCCACGCCTGGCGCGCACGCGCACAACCCTGATCGCCACGCCGCAGATGGCCCTGGAAGCGGCGGCCGACGTGGCACGCACGGCCGGCATCACGCCGTATATCCTGGGCGACAGCCTGGAAGGCGAGGCGCGCGACGTGGGCAAGGTGATGGCCGGCATCGCGCTGCAAACGGCCTCGCGGGGCCAGCCGTTTCCCGCCCCGTGCGTGCTGCTGTCGGGCGGAGAAACGACGGTCACCGTGCGCGGCAACGGGCGCGGCGGGCGCAACGTGGAGTTCCTGCTGGCGCTGGGCATCGCGCTCGATGGACACGAAGGTATCCATGCGCTGGCCGGCGACACGGATGGCGTCGACGGCCAGGAAGACATCGCCGGCGCGGTCCTGGCGCCCGACACCCTGCAACGGGCCTGGGCGCAAGGCATCAAACCCCGCGACAGCCTGGACAACAACGATGGCCACGGCTTCTTCCAGGCGCTGGGAGATGCCGTGATCACGGGCCCGACATTAACCAACGTCAATGATTTCCGGGCCATTTTGATTACCTGATTAATTAAAACTTTCCAGGACGATTTTCCCTTTCGCCGTATTGCTTTCCAGCAGAGCATGCGCGCGTTTCAAATTTGCCGCGTTGATCGTGCCGAAGCGTTCGGCCAGGGTGGTCTTGATGATACCAGCATCGACCAGCTGCGCCAGTTCCTCGAGCAATTCATGTTGTTTGACCATATCTGGCGTCTGGAACAGCGAGCGGGTAAACATCAGTTCCCAGTGCAAGGACACGCTCTTGCCCTTGAACTTGCGCACGTCGATGTGCTCGGGGTCGTCGATCAGGGCGAACTTGCCCTGCGGCGCGATCAGTTCCACGATGTGCTCGAAATGCTTGTCGGTCTGGTTCAGGCTGATCACGTAATCGACGGGTGGCAAGCCCAGGCGCGTGATTTCCTGCGCCAGCGGCAGGCTGTGGTCGATCACGTGGTGGGCGCCCAGTTCCTTGACCCAGTCCGCCGTTTCCGCGCGCGAGGCCGTGCCGATGATGGTGACGCCCGTCAGTTGCCGCGCCAGTTGCACGAGCACGGAACCGACGCCGCCGGCCGCGCCGATCACGAGCAGCGACTTGCCCGTATGACTCTTGTCGCGGCTGATCTGCAGGCGGTCGAACAGCAGTTCCCAGGCCGTAATGGCGGTTAAAGGCAGGGCGGCGGCCGGAGCAAAGTCCAGGCTGGCCGGCATGTGGCCGACGATGCGTTCGTCGACCAGCTGGAATTCGCTGTTGCTGCCGGGGCGGTTGATGGCGCCTGCGTACCAGACTTTGTCTCCCACCTGGAACAGGGTGACGTCCGGGCCGACGGCCGTGACGACGCCGGCCGCATCCCAGCCCAGCACTTCCGGCTGGCCGTCTTTCGGCGCGCGGTTCTTGCGCACCTTGGTGTCGACGGGGTTGACGGAAATGGCCTTGACGGCGACGAGCAGGTCGCGCCCCGTGGCGGCGGGCACGGGCAGCTCGATGTCGAGCAGGGCATCGGCATCGGTGATGGGCAGGCTGTGGCGGTAGGCGATGGCTTTCATGGGTGTTCCTTCGGTAAACGTGATGGAGTAGGCGTAGGTCGGATCAGGTCCTAAGGATCGTAATCCGACACCATTGATGGCGTCGCCATACGGGCTTGACGTATCATGGCCATTTTCTCGCCCTGGAAACAGGGGGCGCGTACCGAAACACTTTCAAAGGAATGTTGAAAATTGCTGCGACTCGATGACTTGCAGGTATTTGTGCGCACGGCCGACCGCGGCAGTTTGTCGGCGGCCGCGCGCGAGATCGGCATTTCGCCCGCGCTGGCCAGCGCCGCCGTCAAGCGCCTGGAAGGGGAGCTGGGCTTGCGCCTGCTGGCCCGCACGACCCGTTCGCTGAGCCTGACGGCGGAAGGCACGCAATACCTGGAACATGCGCGTGAAGCCTTGCGCCTGCTGCGCGCCGGCCACGATGCGCTGCTGGCCGGCAAGGACAGTTTCGGCGGAACCTTGAAAATTGCCATGCCTTCCGACTTGGGCCGCAATCTGATGCTGGGCTGGCTCGATGAATTCCAGTCGCGCCATCCGAAGCTGCACTATCAGCTCAGCGTCAGCGACCGGGTGGCCGACATGGTGCGCCAGCAAGTCGACGTGGCCATCCGCTATGGCCAGCAGGACGATTCGAGCATGGTCGCCATGCCGGTCGCGCCTGCCAACGACCGGGTGCTGGTGGCGTCGCCCGCCTACCTGCGCGAATACGGTCCCCTGCTGGCGCTGGAAGATTTGTCGCAGCGCAATTGCCTGCGCTTTGCGCTGGAAGACGGCTTGCATGACCGCTGGACCTTTTACCGCCTGCCGCAGCGCGAGCAGGTGACGATAGATGTGAGCGGCAACCGTAGCGCCGACGATGCCGACCTGGTGCGCCGCTGGGCCGTGGCGGGCCTGGGCATCGCCTACAAATCGCGGCTGGACGTGTCCGGCGACGTGGCCGCCGGCCGTTTGCACGTGCTGCTGCCCGAGGTGGCGGGCGAGGCCGCGCCCTTGCAACTGCTGTGCATGCACCGGGCGCAGGTGACGCCGCTGGTGCTGCAGCTGCGCGATTTCCTGCGCGACAAGTGTGCGGAATTGCAAAAATAGCATTATTGATTACAACTCGTTGCAAATGGCAATCATGCGCAGGTCAACCTGGGCGTACCCTCAGGCATTCTGGTTGAAACCGCTTGAAGGACCGCCATGACCCCTCACCGACTGTTGCCGACGACCTTGATTTCCCTGCTGTTGCTGGCCGGCTGTGCCGCCACCGGACCTGCCGTCCAGGCCGACCATCGCGGGCAGACCAGTTCCGCGCAGGACATTGCCCTGCTGGAAAGGGTCAGCTGGGGCGTGAACGCCGGCAGCGCGCGCCAGATGCAGGCGCAAGGCTGGCAGCGTTATTTGCAGGCACAATTGCATCCCGGCAAAGCCAGCCTGCCGCCCGCCGTGCAGGCGCAGATCGACGCCATGACCATCAGCCAGGTGCCGCTTGATCAACTCGTCATGTCCGTGGAGCAAAAACGCAAGGAGTCGGCTGCCGTCATGGACGACATGGCCAAGCAGCAGGCGCAAAAGGATTACCAGCAAGAACTCAACCGTCTGGCGCGCGAAGCGGCCACGCGTTCGCTGTTGCTGGATGTGTATTCGCCGAATCAGCTGCAGCAGCAGCTGAGCTGGTTCTGGCTCAACCATTTCAGCGTGCACCAGGGCAAGCACAACTTGCGCGCCATGGTCGGCGATTACGAGGCGAACGCCATCGCGCCGCACGCGCTGGGAAAATTCCGCGACTTGCTGGGCGCGACCGTCCACCATCCGGCCATGCTGCGCTATCTGGACAATGAAGCCAATGCCGCCAAGCGCATCAATGAAAACTATGCGCGCGAGCTGATGGAACTGCACACCCTGGGCGTGAACGGCGGTTACAGCCAGGCGGACGTGCAGGAGCTGGCGCGCATTCTGACGGGTGTGGGCGTGAATCTGGGGCCGGACATGCCGAAGGTGAAACCGGCGCTGCAGTCGCAATACGTGCGCCGGGGCTTGTTTGAATTCAATCCGAACCGCCACGATTACGGCGACAAGCAATTCCTCGGGCAAACGGTGAAGGGCCGGGGTCTGGCCGAGCTCGATGAAGCGCTGGATCGCCTGAGCCGCAGTCCCGCCACCGCGCATTTCATCAGCGGCAAGCTGGCCCAGTATTTCGTCGGCGACAATCCGCCCGCGCCCCTGGTGGCGCGCATGGCGGCCACCTTCCAGCAGAGCGACGGCATGATCGCCGACGTGCTGCAAACCATGTTCAACAGTCCGGAGTTCAAGCAGTCGCTGGGCAAGAAATTCAAGGACCCCATGCATTACGTGGTGTCGGCCGTGCGTCTCAGCTATGACGACAAGCCCATCCTGAATGCGGGCCCCATGCTGAGCTGGCTCTCGCGCATGGGCCAGCCCCTGTACGGCCGGCAGACGCCGGACGGTTATCCTTTGACGGACGCCTCTTGGGCCAGCCCCGGCCAGATGACGACGCGTTTCGATATCGCCCGCACGATCGGCTCGGGCAGCGCCGGCCTGTTCAAGACGGATGGCCCGCAGCCGCAGGAAAAGGTGGCGTTTCCCCAGCTGGCCAGCGCCCTGTATTACCAGTCGCTGCAGCCGACCTTGAGCCCGGCCACGCGCCAGGCCCTGGAGCAGGCCGCTTCGCCGCAGGAGTGGAATACCTTCCTGCTCTCGTCGCCCGAAATGATGCACCGCTGAAAGGAATTGTCATGAACCGTCGTGACTTGTTGAAAGCCCTGGCCGCCGCGCCCCTGTTGTCGCACGCGGGCAGCTTGCTGGCCGCACCGGCCACGAATGCGAAGCTATTGTTCGTCTTTTTGCGCGGCGGCTATGACGCGAACAATCTGCTGGTGCCCGTCGGCAGCGATTTTTACTATGCCTCGCGGCCGAATATCGCCATCGCGAAACCGGGCGAGGAGAACGGCGCGCTGGCCTTGAATGCCGACTGGGCCCTGCATCCGGCCTTGCGCGAAACCATCTATCCCATGTTTACGGGCGGCGAGGCGGCCTTCATTCCGTTTGCGGGCACGACGGATCTGACGCGCAGCCATTTCGAGACGCAGGACAGCATCGAACTGGGACAGGAACTGGGCGGGCGCCGCGATTTCCGTTCGGGCTTTTTGAACCGGCTGGCGCAAAGCCTCAATGCCAAGCAAGGCAACCACGCCATTTCCTTCACGGACCAGCTGCCGCTGATCTTCCAGGGCGGCGTGCAAGTGCCGAACATGGCGCTGCGCTCGGTGGGCAAGTCGGGCATTGATGCGCGTCAAAGCCAGGTCATCGCCGCCATGTACCGGGGCACGCCCCTGCAGCAACCGGTCAGCGCGGGCTTTGCCGTGCGCGACGATGTGACGAAGGAATTGACGGGCGAGATGCAGGCGGCCAACCGCAACGCCATCAGTACCAAGGGTTTTGAACTGGAGGCGCAGCGGATCGCCCGCCTGATGAAGGACAAATACAACCTGGGCTTCGTCGACGTGGGCGGCTGGGATACGCACGTGGGGCAGGGCGGCGCGAATGGCTACCTGGCGGGGCGATTCGATGAGCTGGGACGTGGCCTGGCCGCGTTTTCGCAGGAAATGGGCAGCGAGTGGCGCAATACCGTCGTCGTCGTGGTCAGCGAATTTGGCCGCACCTTCCGCGAAAACGGCAACCGTGGCACGGACCATGGCCACGGCAGCGTGTTCTGGGTGCTGGGCGGCGGCATCAAAGGCAAGCAGGTGGCGGGCGAACAGGTGGCGATTTCGCAGGCGACGCTGTTCCAGAACCGCGACATGCCCGTGCTCAATGAGTACCGGGCCGTGCTGGGCGGCTTGCTGCGCCGCACCTTCGGCTTGACCCCGGCGCAGCTCGACCACGTGTTTGCCGGCGTCAAGCCTGCGGAACTGGGCCTCGTTTAAAGCGGAATGCCGCCGTGTTACGCTATGCCTGCGCAACTGGCGCGTAGCCTAGACACGCTTTACATGGCGCCGGGCACGAATGGAGTAGCATGAGCGATACCCAACGCGATATTGTCAGCGCAGGCTTTTCCCTGGCCCTGATCGCCGTGACGGCCTTCGTCATGCAGCGTTTCTTTTTGCCGCTCGTGTGGGCCGGCATCCTGTGCGTGGCGACCTGGCCCCTATACCTGCGCGTGCGCGTGGCCCTGGGCCAGCGCCCCATCGTGGCGGCGGGCGTGCTGACCCTGGCGTTCGCCTGCATCTTCATCATACCCGTGCTGTTCGGCGTGGCGCAGGCGGCGCGCGAAGTGCCTGTGCTGGCCAATTTCGTCGTCCATGCGAATACGGACGGCTTGCCCGTGCCGGACTGGGTGGCGCATATTCCCCTGGCCGGCAGCGCCATCGGCGACTGGTGGCAAGCGACCTTGAGCCAGCCCCACGGCCTCGGCCACTTCTTTGCGGGCAGTGCCGTGGGCGGCTTTCATTCCGCGCGCGACATGCTCAAGGTACTGGGCGCGGACGTGTTCCACCGCCTGGTGGACTTTGGCCTGGCCTTTTTGTGCCTGTTTTTCTTCTACAAGGATGGCGAAGCGCTGACGCGCCAGATCACGGCCGTCGGCAGCCATTTCCTGCGCCCCGAACGGTGGGGCCGCTATGCGCAAAAAATCCCCACGGCCATACGCGCGACCGTCAACGGCCTGGTGCTGGTGGGCCTGGCCGAAGGCGTGCTGATCGGCATCGCCTACGCCATCGCCGGCTTGCCGTCGCCGGCCCTGTGGGCGTTCGCCACGGGCATCCTGGCCATCATTCCGTTCGGCGCGCCGCTCGCTTACCTGTGCGCGGCCGCCTTGCTGGTCTTCCAGGGCAGTGTGGGCGCCGCCATCGGCGTAGCCGCGTGGGGCACCGTGGTGCTATTCGTGGCCGACCATTTCGTGCGCCCCGGCATGATCGGCAACGCCACCCGCTTGCCCTTCCTGGCCGTGCTATTCGGCATTCTGGGGGGCGTGGAAACCCTGGGCCTCGTGGGCTTGTTCATCGGCCCCGTCGTGATGGTGTTGTTCGTGACGCTTTGGTACGAAGCGAACGTGTTTGACACGACGCTGCCAGTGCAAACACCTGCCAGCCCGGCCGCACCGGAACGCACACAGTAATGAGGGGTCGGCCAGCGTTGCCGCTGGCCGGTACTGGCGCGCTCCCGGCGTGGCCGGACGGAGCTGACTTTACAACAGGGTACGAGTACCTTGTTTTAAAGTCATTCTTAATGTGCCTTGGATAGAATGAGCAACCAACGGCGCATCAGCAGCACTTCAACATAGCCCGGCTCGATGCCCGTACCGCACTCGATCAGGGGATTGACGGTGTAGTAGCGCTTGCGGAAGTCGCGGCAGACGAGGATTTCGCGCTTGCCCATGCGGACGAGGAAAGAGCTTGGGGCGTATTCCAGGCCGAACCGTGAGCCAAAACCGCTATTCAATGTTGCCATGACAATTCCTTTGAGGGAGATGTGTTGAACGAGTCATCAGAATAGCATAACTACTGTATGAATACACAGTTACTGTATGAATAAACAGTATTTTTTTACTGGTGTGGTTTTTTTGATCATCACCGGGAACAGGAAAGAGAGATGAGTTTGCAAGAGAAAAATGACATGAGCATGACCACGGGCTGGACCACGAAACTGCGCCGCTTCGTCGAGGCGCGCCTGTCGCCCGAGGGCGAGCTGGGCCTGCATATGACGGTGGGCGTGGCCCTGATGCTGGTGGCCATCGTCGTCTTCCACGAGATTGCCGAAGCCGTGATGGGCATGGAGCAAATTACCGTGATCGACTTGCAGGTGGCGCAGTGGTTCAACCAGCATGCCGTGCCGTGGATCACCACTTGCCTTCTGGTCGTCACGCACATGCATGGCGTGATCGGCGCCATCACCCTGGCCACCTTGCTGGGCTGGTATCTGCACCGCAAGGGCGCCGATTATTGGCTGTTTACCCTCGTCATCACCATGCCGGGCGTCATGTTTTTGAACCTGCTGCTAAAGTACATTTTTGTCCGCGCGCGGCCCAGCTTTGATGAGCCGCTCTTGCAGACGGCCCTGAGCACCTACAGCTTTCCGAGTGGCCATACTGCCACCTCGACAGCCCTGTACGGCTTGCTGGCCGCCTACCTGATTTGCCAGACGGCGCCGGGCGCCTGGGGCAAGCGCATCGCCATCGCGCTGGGCGCTTTCCTGATGGCGGCGCTGGTGGGCTTCAGCCGCATCTACCTGGGCGCGCATTACCTGAGCGATGTGCTGGCGGCCATGGCGGAAAGCTATGGCTGGCTGGCCATCTGCATCGCCGGCGTGTCGACCCTGCGCCGGCGCCGGCATATCCGGCAAACCAAATAAGGGGAAACTGTCCTGAGCAAAATTGCAGTCATCATCAACGGGGGCGCCGGCTGCGGCTATGCGCCCGACTGGGCGCAGCAGCTCGAAGCGAAATTCGCCGCGGTGGGCCTCGACGCCGACATCACCCTGGCGCAAAGCGGCGCCGAGATGATCGCCACGGCCGAACGGGCCCTGCGCGATGGCGCGCCCATCGTCGTGGCCGGCGGCGGCGACGGCACCATCAATGCCGTGGCCTCTGTCGTTGTCGGCAGCGGTACGCCGTTTGGCGTCTTGCCGCTGGGTACCTTGAACCATTTTGCCAAGGATTTGAATATCCCGCTCGAGCTCGATGCGGCGATTGCCAACGTGGCGCAGGGCGTGCCGCACCAGGTCGACGTGGGCGAAGTCAATGGCCGTATCTTCCTGAACAATTCCAGCCTGGGCCTGTATCCCGATATCGTGCGCGACCGCGAAAAGCAGCAGCGCCGGCTGGGGCGGGGCAAGTGGCTGGCCTTCAGCTGGGCCCTGGTGGCGGCCTTGCGCCGCTATCCCTTCCTCAGCGTGCAACTGACACTCAACGACGCCGTGCATGCGCGGCGCACGCCATTCGTCTTCATCGGTAATAATGAATACATGATGGAAGGCTTGAATATCGGCGAGCGCGAACGGCTCGATGGCGGCCAGCTGAGCCTGTATGTGGCGCAGCGTCCGGGCCGCCTGGGCTTGTTGAAGCTGGCCTTGCACGCGCTGTTCGGCAAGTTGTCGCAGGCCAAGGATTTTGACGTGCTGACGGCCACCGACCTGGAGGTGGCCACGCACCACCGCCGCCTGCGCGTGGCCACCGATGGCGAAGTGACGATCATGAATACGCCGCTGCAGTACCGCATCCGCAAGGCCGAGCTGGCCGTGCTCGTGCCTGCACCGGCACTTTCTGGGGAGTAAGGCCATGCGTACCATCGTGCATTTGTCCGACTTGCATTTTGGCAGGGTCGATGCGGACTTGCTGGCACCTTTGCGCGCGCTGATCGAACGCCTGGAACCGGACGTGGTCGTGGTCTCGGGCGACCTCACGCAGCGCGCCCGCAGCGCCCAGTTCCAGCAGGCGCGGCAATTTCTGGACAGCTTGCCGGGGCCGCAGATCGTGGTGCCGGGCAACCATGACGTGCCCCTGTACAACGTCGTTTCCCGCTTCCTTACGCCGCTGGTGAAGTACCGGCGCCATGTGACGGACGATTTGTGGCCCGAATATGTGGACGAGGAAATCGCCGTGCTGGGCATCAACACGGCCCGCTCCCTGACGTTCAAGGATGGCCGCATCAGCCACGAGCAGATCGATTTCCTGCGTGAACGCCTGGGCAGTTTGCCACCCGGCTTGACGCGCATCATCGTCACCCACCATCCATTCGACTTGCCGGAGCACTTCGATGAAGACGACCTGGTTGACCGCGCCCCGCAAGCCTTGCAAATGTTTTCCGAATGCGGCGTGGACTTATTGCTGGCGGGACACTTGCATGCCAGCGTGGCGGGCAACACGGCCGAGCGCTACAAGATCGCCGGCTACGCGGCCCTGATGGTGCAGGCGGGCACGGCCACGTCCACGCGGGGCAGGGGCGAGTCGAACTCCTTCAATGTGCTGCGCGTGGAAAACAGTTGTATTCGCGTCGAGCGCTACAGCTGGAATGAAGGCAGCGCCGACTTTGAAAAAGTCAGCACGGAAGCGTTCGAGCGCCAGGGCGGCGTGTGGGCCAGTTTGCGGCCGTTGTGAGGCGTCGTGTCGCGTCGGATGGTGATTTCATTAAAGATGGCGTGCCGCATCCATGCGGTCATGCAGAATCCGCACGATGGCAATGCCATAGTTCGTGATGCGAAAATAAATCATGTGCCGTCCGACTTTGCGGCACCGGTAGCCGGGCCGAATCTGCTCGCATGCCGGCGCGGTCTCTGGCGCGCCTGCCAGGTCATCAAAGGCCGCCGTCATGCTGTCAAGATAATGACTGGCCTGCTGTACGCCCCAGCGCTGTACCGTATAAGCCCAGATCGCCTCAAGGTCATGCTCGGCGGCAGGCGTCAGCCGGTATTCAGCCATGCGCCGCCAGCATTCTCTGCTTGAACGCCTTGGCGTCGAAAGGCTGGGGTTCGCCGCTCGCCTCTCCTTCCATCAGCGCCGCGCGGATCGCCTCGAGTTCGGCGCTGCGTTCCTGTTCGCGCCGGATCAGGTCGCGGATGTATTCGCTGTCGTTGGTATAGCGCCCCGCATCAATCTGCGCCTTGATCCAGTCGTCTTGCTGGTCCGTCAAGGTAATGGTCTTGCGCACGGTAGCCATGGTAGTCAACTCCAGAGATGAGCAGCACGACGATTGTCATACTATTGGTGCAATATAGTGCATATCCGTGCAAATATCCAGTTGCCCCATCGGTGCTTACAGCCAGTAATTCATGAAGCGCGCCGCCCACTCCTTCATACGGTCGGAAAGTGGCCGTGTTTCCCATTTCGCCTTGGTGATCTCTTCCGAGTCGCGCAGGTCTTCCTGAAAGGCGTTTTCCATCTCTCGGCCGAAACTGTCGCCGAGCACGATCACGTTCAGTTCGCTGTTATGCAGGAAGCTGCGCATGTCGATGTTGGTCGAGCCGACGGTCGACCAGGCGCCGTCGATGACGGCTGTCTTGGCGTGCAGCACGGCCAGTTTCAAGTGGAAGATGCGGATGCCGCCGGCCAGCAGCTCGTCGTACAGCGAGTGTCCCGCATGGAACACGAGGCCGCTGTCGGACACGCCGGGCAGCACCACGGTCACGTCCACGCCCCGTTTGGCCGCCGCGATCAGGGCGTCGACCGTTTGCTGGTCGGGCACGAAGTAGGCGGACGTGATGTGGATCGATTTCTTGGCTTCCTGGATGGCCAGGATATACGCCTTGTAGATTTCAAAGCCGCCCTCGGGCTCGCTGGCCACGACGCGCACCAGCTTGTCGCCCACTTCCGATAGGTCGGGGAAATAATTGGCGTCAGGCAGGTCGGCCTGGTCTTGCTGGGCCCAGGTGCGGATGAACAGCCACTGGAAGGCGGCCACGGCCGGGCCTTCCACTTTCACATGGGTATCGCGCCAGCCCACGTCTTTCTTGTCCGTGGGCTTCGATTTCGAGCGGAACAGCGAGCTTTTCGCATAGGTATCGCTGATATTGATGCCGCCCGTAAACGCCATCTTGCCATCGACGATCAGCACCTTGCGGTGGTCGCGGTTGTTGATCTTCCAGTCGTCGCCCTTGAGCTTGGCTGGGTTGACTGGGTTGAAGGCCACCAGGTGAATGCCGGCCGCGCGCATGCGGTCAAAAAACGCTTGCGGCACGCCGATGGTGCCCACGCTGTCGTAGATGATGTTGACCGTCACGCCCGCTTTCTGCTTTTCGATGAGCATGTCGGCAAATTTGAGGCCCAGCGGATCCTGATCGAAGATATACGTTTCCAGGTTGATGCTGTTCTTCGCATCGCTGATGGCCTGGAACATGGCGGCCATGGTTTGCGGGCCGTCAAACAGCAAGGTCACCTTGTTGCCCTTGATCAAAGGCACGCCCGTGGCCGCCTCTTCCAGCGCGGCCTGGGTCTTCAAGTCCATGCCGGACTTGGCCCAGCGCTTGTTGAGCAGGGCGGCGCGGCTGTTGACGTTCAGCACGGCCCCTTTGCCCGTGATCACCTTGGGCTTGGCCACCGGTTCCAATGTGGTATTGAGGTTCTTGACATCGGGCAGCGAGGCGCATGCAGCCAGGGTCCAGCACAGCAGTAGGGCGGTGAGGCAGGGTTGCATGCGCCTAGCGGTCATTTTTGAGCCTTGTTTGTCAGTGACAGGTTTGCCGATTCATCGGCCAGTGCCAGGGGTGGCGGGTTTTTCGAGCCGAAGAAGAAAACGATGGGCGAGCGCAGGAAGCGCTTGCCCAGAATCTTCAACAATTGCATGCCGTGCTTGAAGCGCACCTGGCGCGAACGCAGGGCCACCCACAGGGCCAGGCCGAAGCTGACCAGCAGGTTGGCCGTGCCGATGGCGAAGATGCCCGACAGCGACTTGACGGCCAGCTGCCAGCTCATGTTGTGGTCGAGGCCCACCAGGGCTGTGGCGAAGTTGGCGGCCGAGAAGGTGATGTGGCGGATATCGATCGGCAAGCCGATCAAAAAGCCCAGGGTGCCGATGGAGCCCAGCAAGATACCGAAATAGAAATTACCCATCAGCCCGCCCAGGTTGTTTTCCAGATACAGGCCCAGCCGTTGCAAGCGCTCCTGGCCGATCACCCGTCCCAGGCCGCGCAATTGCGCGATGCGCTGGGCCCAGCGCGTGTACAGGGCCTGGTTGTCATAGTAGCCGGAAATCAGGCCCGCGACGAACAGGCACACGCCGGCGATCATCGCGTAGAAGATGGCGGGGCTGCCGATGGGGTCGATATCGTGCAGCAAGTGCATGGCCTTCTCGGGCGTGACCAGGTTGTGCCCCGTGATCGCCTTGTAGCCGAGCGCGATCAGCCAGGCCGTGGGAATGGCGGTGGCCAGGTTGCCCAGCACGGCCATGTTTTGCGTGCGGAAGACCTTGTTGATCAGTTCGGCCATGCTGTCGAGGTCGATATTCCGGCCATCCTTGCTGTGCAGGCCGGCGGCGATGCGCGAGGCCGTCATGGCCGGCTGCTTGGTGGCGACCGTGAAGTGCAGCAAGTGGATGAACATGAAGCCGATCGAGTAATTCATGCTGAACATGAACGCTTCGACCAGCGGCGCCGAGCGCAGATACGACATCAGTATCTTGAACAGGGCCATGAAGCCAATGATGATGCCGGCGCCTGCGGACGAGAGGAACATGGCGCCCATTTCGCGGCGGTTTTCCGCGATGTAGTGCTCGCCCGTGCGGCTCGCGTTTTCCGTCACATTGCGCGCCAGCAAGTTGATATTGTCTGAAAACAGGTCGCTGACCTTGTACTTGTGGTTATGCGCGCGTATCAGTTCCAGCGCCAGCCCGACGGCGCCCGCGCGGCGGCGGCTGACGGGTTGCGGGTGCAGCAAGTCTTGCGTGGCGTCGACCGTGATGGCGGCGATGTCCACGTTGTTCGATGCGGGCAATTCGCCGCTCGTGTCGACGAGAAACAGCAGCTTGCGCAGGCGCTCGATGCTTTGCGCCAAGGCTACCAATAAATACGTGAGGGGAATGCTGGTGCCCTGGTACAGCGCTTTCTTGCGGATCTTGGCGATGACGGCGTCGCACTGGTCCAGCATCACCAGCAAATGGCGCGCGTCCTCGATGTGCTCGATGTCGCCTTGCAGCAGGCTTGTGTAGGCGTCCAGGTAGGCGTTCACTTCCGTGTTCTGCACCATGAACGGCGACTGGAACACTTCGATTTCATTGTGGAAACGCGTCAGTTCCGGTTCCAGCCCCATGGCGCAGACGCGGTAGGACAGGGTGCGGATGGCGTCGAGCATGCCCGGCAGCATGATGTTGCCATCGCCGACGGCCAGTTCGATGTCGTCGCTGGTCAATACGTCGAACAGTTCCAGCCAGTCCGTGGCCGGCACGTTGCTGATCCACAAATAATCGGTCTTCAGGTACAGCACCTGGTCGAGCGCGTCGTTCAGGTATTCGTCGCCGAGGGCGGGCGGCAGCATGCGGTAGGCGATGCGGCGTTTCAATTCCGTGAAAAAACCGCTGTTCGACAGCACGCCGATATCGGTGTACAGGCTGGCGTGGCGGCGTGCGGCCAGCACGCGCAGCACGTATTCGTGCAGGGCGCGCGCTTGCGCGGGGTTACCTTTGAGTAGCTGGCGCAGGGTGCGCACGTTGGCAATCGCGGTAGCGCTGTCGTGGGAGCGCTTGGGACGCAGTGAGTTGAATAATTCCACCAGCAAGTCGATATTGCTGGAGTTGGGGTCAATGCGTTCGAGGATAGCTAGCATGCAGAAAAAACGGGCGAGCCGCTGTCGGTAAAACCAGTAGTGTACCGCCTGCGTCAGATCGAGCAACGTTCGCCACCGAACATTGCTTTACGGCAGGGCCTGCAATTCACGTCATTTTGCCGCAAATTGCCACCAATCATGGTCAATCTTGCGTGTTGTCAGTGTACGACGCATTTCCTGGGGCTAAGCTGAAGTTTCTGTTGTACAACGCACGGATGGCTGGACAAAAAGCGGGGATAAGGTAACACTGAGATCAGACACACAGCGCATGTCCTGATCAATACCGGGAAGTTTCATCTCACGTTACCGAGATATTTATCATGAAGACCTCGTATTTTGCGCTTGCTGTGATAGGGATGGGGCCTTTCGCGCTGGGCGCGACGGCCCAGGCTGCCGATGGCGCAGGCAGTGCCGCATCCAGTAACGTTGCCGTGTACGGCGTGCTCGACGCGGGAATCGTTGCCGAACGCGGTTGCGCCGCCAGTTGCGCCGGCGCAAAGGTGTCCGGCGGCGTCGCGTCCGGCTCGCGCCTGGGCGTGCAGGGCCGCGAAGCGCTGGGCAATGACGTCACGGCCGTGTTCACCCTGGAAGCGGGCATCCACAACGACACGGGCCAGTCGGAAGAGGGCCGCTTGTTCGGCCGCCAGGCCTACGTGGGCCTCGACAGCCGCCTGGGCGCGCTGACTCTGGGGCGCCAGTACAATCTGCAATACCTGACCCTGACCGACGTGGCCGACCCGTTCAAGGGCGGCATGGCTGGCAGCGCCAGCAATCTGGCCGGTTACAGCGTGAAACGCTACGACAATACCGTCAAATACGTGACACCGGCCTTGCGCGGCGTGACCGCCAGCGCCATCTACAGTTTCGGCGAGTCGCCGTACAGCAGCGCCAACAACCGCGCCTATGGCGCCACCCTCGGCTATTCGTCCGGTGCCGTGAATGTCAGCGTGTCGCATCAGCGCAAGAACAACTTCATCCTCGCCTCCGGTACCTTGCCCGCCATCGACATGTCGGCCCGCAACACCCTGATCGCGGCCAATATCGACCTGAAAGTAGCCACCGCCTTTGCCGCCGTGGGCGTGAACAAGGGCTATGGCAGTTCGCCGTGGGACCCGAACAATGCCTACAGCTCGCTGGCCCTGTCGATGTCGTCGTCGGACAGCCGCGACACCTTGCTGGGCGTGTCCGTGCCCGTGGGCGGCTTCAAGCTGCTGGCCTCGTACGTGAGCAAGGATGACCGCGACCTGGCCAACCGCGATGCCAAACAGGTGGCCGTCGGCCTCACGTATTCGCTGTCAAAACGCAGCGATTTCTACGCGTCCTACGCGAAGATCCACAACAAGAATGGCGCCCGCTACACGGTGGGCAATGCCAGCGATGCGGGCCGTGGCGACGCCGCCTTCAACATGGGCTTCCGTCACGGTTTCTGACCAGCAGTGGTTGAAGGGGCAGGGCAGCTAGCTCCCAGCCACTTGCCGTTGCTCGTCACATTCACCTGTTCCGGCGTGCCGCGCGCGCTGGTCGTCACCGCCAGCTGCATGTTGAACGCCTGGTCGCCGCTGAACAGCACCTTGCCTTCGCCGCTCGACTTTGGATTCGCGCATGTAAACGACACCTGCATGCCGCCCGCGATGTCTTTGTTCTTCGAGGTGCAATCGCCGGGCTGGCCCGTGGGAATCTGCTTGCGCGCGGCCATTTCCGGCGTCACGCACGCCGTCACGCGCACGGCGCCGTCGGCGCCCACGGTGGGCATGGCCATGCCGCGGCTGGCCGCCATGCTTTCCAGCTGCTTGCGTTGATCGGGAGGAAGGTTGCCTAGTTGCTGCAGCACCATGGACATGGCGTTGTCGGTGGCGGCGTCTGGCGACGCCATCTTGCTGTCGACTTGCCACAGGCCCGGCTTGATGGTGGTGGACGGCGAGGCGGCCAGGGCGCTCGTCTGGGCGCCCAGGGCGGCGCAAGCCAGCAGACTCAAGCGTAGCAAAGAATGTTTCATGTTGGCGTCTCCAAAAAAGGCAGACCCCAGCATACGGCATGGCAAGCGGGGCACGCTTGCCATTGTGTTACAAACTGTGATCGGGCTCGATGCGGCGCACGTCCACGCAGGCGATGCGGCGCTCGTCCGCTTCGACGATTTCGTAGCGCAAGTCGTCGAGTTCCAGTACTTCGCCCACGGCCGGCATGTTTTCGAAATGCGCCAGCAGGAAGCCTGCCAGCGAGTTGTACTCGCCGTCTTCGCTGACCAGGGTTTCCGTTTCGAACACTTGCTCCAGGTAATGCAGGTCCGTCGCGCCGTCGATGCGCCAGTGGCCGGGGCCCAGCACTTCCACGTCGGGCTGCTCGTCCTCGTCGGGGAATTCGCCAGCGATGGCTTCCAGGATGTCGATTGGCGTGAGCACGCCTTGCACGGTGCCGAACTCGTCAACCACCAGCACCAGCTGGCCGCGCGAGCGCTTCAGGGTTTCCATGGCTTTCAGCACGCCGGCCGCTTCCGGCACGACGACGGCTTCGCGCATGCTGGCCGGGTCGATCTTGCCATGCGACACCAAATCTTCGATCAGGTCCTTGCTGCGCGCGATGCCGACCACATTGTCGAGGTCATCATTGCAGACAGGAATCATGCTGTGCGGCGTTTCGCGCAGCAGTTGCAGCATCTTGTCGCTGCTGTCGTTCAGGTTGACCCACGACACGTCGCCGCGCGGCGTCATCACGGAGCGGATCGAGCGCTCGGCCAGGGTCAGCACGCCGCTGACCATGTTGCGCTCTTCCACGCCGAAGGCGGAGACGTCGGGCAATTCCTTGACTTCGTGCTCTTCGACGGTTTCGCGGCCCTTGCGTCCGCCCAGCAGGCTCAGCACGGCTTGCGCCGTGCGGTCGCGCAGCGGGGCGTTCGATTGCAGCTTGAGGAAGTTGCGGCGCGCCAGCTGGTTGAAGAACTCGATGACGATCGAGAAACCGATGGCGGCGTACAGATAGCCTTTCGGAATGTGGAAGCCCAGGCCTTCGGCCACCAGCGACAGACCGATCATCAGCAGGAAGCTCAGGCACAGCACGACGACGGTGGGGTGGGCGTTGACGAAGCGCGTCAGCACCTTCGAGGCCAGCATCATGACGACGATGGAAATGACGACGGCCGCCATCATCACGTACAGGTTTTCCACCATGCCGACGGCCGTGATGACGGCGTCGAGCGAAAAGACGGCGTCGAGCACGACGATCTGCGCCACCACGAGGCCGAAGCCCGCGTAGACTTTCGGGCCCGTCTGGGCATGCGTGACGCCTTCGAGGCGCTCGTGCAGCTCGCTGGTGGCCTTGAACAGCAGGAACAGGCCGCCGAGGAGCAGGATCAGGTCGCGCCCCGAGAACGAGAACGTCAATATGGAAAACAATGGCGTCGTCAGGGTGACCAGCCAGGAAATCAGCGAGAGCAGGCCCAGGCGCATGACGAGGGCCAGGGTCAGGCCCAGCACCCGGGCCTTGTCGCGCTGGTGCGGCGGCAGTTTCTCGGCCAGGATGGCGATGAAGATCAGGTTGTCGATACCCAGTACGATTTCCAGTACGACCAGCGTCAGCAGGCCGACCCAGATTGTCGGGTCAAATAACCATTCCATGTGTGTAACCTTGTAAAGTCAGTAAGTATCAAGCTTGCCTGGCGACTGGTGCCCCGGGCGTGATGGGTGCTGCTGTGTTCGTCTCAGTGGCGGACGCGCGGCGGCCGGGTGGCCAGCCGCACGTCCGCTTCGGAAAGTGCGCCCGGTCCCGCTTGCCAAATGATGGCGTAAAACGGCACGGCCTGGCGCGAGCTCGGGTACAGCGTGATGGGATCGTTGTCGCATTCGTCGGCGGTGCAGCTGTCGCCGGGCAATCCGGCATCGTGGCAATCAGCGGCAGGCGTGGCGGCAACGCCGGCCACATCAAGGTGCTGGAATGGGGAAGGGCTGGCGTAGGCCATGCTGGCGAACGCCTGGGGTAACGCGATGAAAACAAAAAGGCAGAGCAGGACGAGAGCTCGTCTCATATACAGGCAGATAGTTCTGGAACCGTGGAGTATAACACGCGCACATAACAGCTCGATGACAGGCACTTGCGTAACTGACAAGCATGACGTAAATTGCGAGATGGCAATGATTTCCCGTGGGCGCGAAGACGCAGCGCGGGCTCCATGGCAATTCTTGCGTTCAGTATGTATTCCATTGCGCCCGCTTGTGCGCCTTGTCTAATAACGTAGTGTTACCAGGACTCTGCCTTGAAACCCATTACCGCCCTCCTGCTTGCCGCCGGCATCCTGTCGCCGTCGTTCATCCTGGCCGCCACCCCCGTCGAAGCGGCACCGACCCAGAAAACCGGCAAGGCTGCACCGAACCGCGCCGCCGCCGTCAAAGTCACGTCCGTCGAAGGCATTACCGAATACCGGCTGGCCAATGGCTTGCGCGTGCTGCTGTTCCCCGATGCCAGCAAGCCGACCCTGACCACCAACATCGTCTACCTGGTCGGTTCGCGCCATGAAAACTATGGCGAAACGGGCATGGCCCACTTGCTCGAGCACTTGCTGTTCAAGCCCAGCGCCAACTTCGGCATCAAGAAGGGCACGAAAACCCCGGTCGAGATCCTGAACTCGACGGGGGCCGATTTCAACGGCACCACCTGGTACGACCGTACCAATTACTACGCCACTTTCCCCGCCAACGACGACAACCTGCGCCAGATGCTGGCCATGGAAGCGGACCGCATGGTCAACGCGGCCATCGACCAGAACGACCTCTGGAATCCGACAACGCAGAAGGGCGAAATGACCGTCGTGCGCAACGAGTTCGAGATGGGCGAGAGCGACCCGATCGGCGTGACGAGCGAACGCATCCAGGCTATCGCCTACGACTGGCACAACTACGGCAAGTCGACCATCGGCGCCCGTTCCGACATCGAGCAGGTGAACATCCCCCGCTTGCGCGCGTTTTATCATAAATATTATCAGCCCGATAACGCCGTGCTGATGGTGGCGGGCCGCTTCGATGAAGCGAAGGTCTTGAAGCAGATCAATGAACTGTTCGGCAAGATCCCGAAACCGACGCGCGTGATCGAACCGACCTACACGGCCGAACCCGTGCAAGATGGCGAGCGCGCCGTGACGGTGCGCCGCAGCGGCGGCACGCAGTTCGTCGGCGCCGGCTACCACGTGGCGCCGTCCGGCAACCCGGACGCCGTCGCCATCGAGGTGCTCGGTCACGTGCTGACAGATGCGCCGGCCGGTCGCTTGCACAAGGCGCTGGTGGAAACCAAGCTGGCCAGCAAGATCGAATACAACTCGGTAAGCAACCTGGAGCCGGGCTACAACCTGTTCGGCGCGCTGGTGCCCGTCGATGGCAACCTCGACGCGGCGCAAGCGGCCATGCTGAAAGTGCTGGAAGACTTGAAATCGCAGCCGGTCACGGACGCGGAAGTGGCGCGCGTGAAACAGCAGTTGAACAAGCAGGTCGAACTGATCACGTCGAACACGGCGCGCATGACGATCGCCCTGACGGAATCCCTGGCGGCCGGCGACTGGCGCTTGTTCTTCCTGCAGCGCGACCAGCTCGACAAGCTGACGACGGCGCAGGTGCAGGCGGCGGCCGAGAAATACCTGAAGAGCTCGAACCGCACCCTGGGCCGTTTCATTCCCACCGATGCGCCGGACCGCACGGTCGTGCCGGCCTACGCCGACGTGGCGCCGCAACTGGCTGGCTACACGGGCCGCGCTGTCGTGGCGCAGGGCGAAGCATTCGACCCGAGTCCCGACAATATCGAAGCGCGCACCACGCGCTTCACCTTGCCGAACGGCCTGAAGGGCGCCTTGCTGCCGAAGAAAACCAAGGGCAGCACCGTCAGCGTCGTGTTGAAATTGCAGATCGGCAGCGAAGAGAACTTGCGCGGCAAGGCGCAAGTGGGTGTCTACACGGCCAATCTGTTGTCGCGCGGCACGGATAAACTGTCGCGCCAGGAAGTGAAGGACAAGTTCGACCAGCTGGGCACGCAAGTGGCGATTTCGGGCGGCGCCGAGGGTGTGACCGCCATGCTGATGGGCAAGCGCGAGAACTTGCCGGCCGCCATGGACCTGCTGGCGCAAGTGCTGCAAAAGCCGGCCCTGAGCGAAACGGAATTCCTGGAATTGCAGCGCGAGCGCGTCGGCCGCGCGGAGCAGGAATTGCCTGAACCGCAGCCGCTGGCCGTGAACGCCTTCCGCCGCCTGCTCGACGCCACGCCGGAAGGCCATGTGCGCCACGTGGCGACCTTGCCAGCGGAACTGGCGCAATGGAAAGCCATCAAGGTTGCCGATGTAAAAGCCTTCCATGGCGCCTACTATGGCGCGTCGAACGCCACCTTTGCCGCCGTGGGCGACTTCGATCCGGCCGCGCTGAAGGCGCAAGTGGCCAGCCTGTACGGCAGCTGGAAGGCGCAGCAGCCATATGTGCGCATTCTTGATGCCGTCAAGCCTGTCAGCGGCGAGAAAGTCACGCTGGAAACGCCGGACAAGGCCAACAGCGTGCTGTTCGCCATCCAGCCGATTCCCCTCAAGGATGACGCCGCCAGCTATCCGGCCTTGCTGATGGCCAATCACATGCTCGGTGGCGGCGCCTTGCGCAGCCGCCTGGCCGACCGCATCCGCCAGAAGGAAGGCTTGTCGTACGGCGTCGGTTCGCAAGTGAGCATCCCGTCGCGCGAGCCGGCCGGCTACTGGATGGCGTATGCCATCAGCGCGCCGCAAAACACGGCCAAGGTGGAAGCGGCCCTGCGCGAGGAAATCGCCAAGGTGCTGGCCGACGGCTTCACGCAAGAGGAATTGGCCGAAGCGAAGAAAGGCTGGCTGCAATCGCAGGAAGTGGGCCGCACGCAGGACGCGGGCCTGGCGCGCGAACTGGCCGGCTACCTTGCCGAAGACCGCACCATGGCCTACGACAAGGACCTGGAAACGAAGGTGGCAGCATTGACCCTGGCGCAAGTGAACCAGGGCCTGCGCGAATACCTGAAGCCATCGGCTGTTTCGGTCGTGACGGCAGGCGACTTTGCCAAGGTGGCGAAAGAGGGCGAAAGCGGCGCCAAGGCAACGACGTCGAAATAAGCTGTTTCACATTAAAAAAACCCGCCGGCAAGTTAGCTTGCCGGCGGGTTTTTTATTGAAGCATGTCAACTTAGCGCGGAGCCAACTCCGCGACGTAGATTTCGACGCGGCGGTTGCGTGCGCGTCCCGATGCATCGGCATTCGAGGCGATCGGCTCGCGGGCGCCGCGGCCTTCCGTGACGACGCGGGTCGGCGAGACGCCGCGCATGGCCAGGTAGTCGCGCGTGTGGGCGGCGCGTTCCACCGACAGCGGTTCGTTGATGGAGTCGCTGCCCGTGCTGTCCGTGTGGCCGATGATGCTGACCGTCGTGTTCGGGTTTTCATTCAGCGTGGCGGCGAAGCGGTCGAGGATGGGGCGGAAGTTGCCCTTGATGTCGGCGCGGTTGGTGTCGAAGGAAATGTCGCTCGGGATTTCCATTTTCAGGCGGTTATCGGCCGTTTGCGAGACTTGCACACCGGTACCCTGTGTCGCTTGTTCCATCGCGCGCTTCTGGTTTTCCATGCGGTTCGACCAGATATTGCCGATGACGGCGCCCGCTGCCGCGCCGATCAGGGCGCCGCCGGCCGTGCGGCCGCTGCTGCCGCCACCGGTCGTACCGCCGATCAAGGCGCCCAGGCCGGCGCCGACGCCGGCGCCCGTGGCCGTGCCACGCTGCGTTGCGGACATGTCCGCGCAGCCGCTGGCGGCCAATGCGATCACCAGCATGCCGATCAGGGATTTGGCGCCAGGGCCTTTTTTGAATGTTTCTTTCATGGATTTTCTCCTTGTTTTGTTATTGGGACATACCCAGGAATTACCTGCACACGTTACTGCAAAATGCCGCGGCGTGCCAGTGCGCACGCACTGTATGCAAAAGGCGGCAAAAAGGCGGCGCCGTTTGCACGCGCGCCGCCCTGTCCAGCCAGTGCGCCAGCCTCTATAAACCGCGCCCGCTGATCAAACGCAGCAGCACCATGATCACGGCGACCACCAGCAGAATGTGAATGAAGCCGCCAATGGTATAGGAAGTTACCAGGCCCAGCAGCCAAAGAATAATGAGTACGACGGCGATTGTATACAGCATGATGTGTCCTCCGAGAGTAATGTGTGGATGACGGCGTCTGCCTTGGCCTTGCGCTGTCATCGGTTTTTGTCATTGCGCGGCGACTGGGTCGCTGAACGCTGATGCCATGACTTATTGTCTACTTTGTTTCTGAAATTTTCTGTACGGTGCCGTACACAAGCCTGATTTACCCAACTTATTCCTTATTTAGCCAGCTTATTTGGCCAAATTCCGCTCGCGCAGCGGCGGCCGTTCCTGTTCGCCATCCATGCCCGGTATCCAGGCCAGCATGCCGGCCAGGCCGATGGCGCCGGCCAGGCAGCTGACCATGCCGCCCGTCAGCAACAGCATCACGCCGAACATGGGCGCGCTCGCTTGCACGGGCGCCAGGTCCAGCGCGCAGAAGCCCAGCGCGGTGGCCAATACGCCCCCGCCAATAAAGCCGAGCCAGATCCGGCGACTGCCTGTCTTGTCGTTTTCCATCGCATCTCCTTGAAGACATCCGTTGAACTTTCTTGAATGCATCATCTCGCGGGACGGCAAGCTCATCTGTACGCCAACGAACATTATCAAAAAGAAAACGCCCGGACGGGCCGGGCGTGTGTCGAATTTGCAACTAATCGCAGCAGCGGCGCCGCCGCGGTTCGCTTAGCCGATGGCGCGCAAGCCGCCGTTGACGATGCGCACGCGGTCGCCCTGGCGCCAGTTCGGCGCGGCGCTCTGGTGCACGGTGCGCGTCTTGCCGTTATCGAGGCGCACGACGATGTTGTAGCTGCGCGTGGCGCGCACGCTGCCTTCGATCTGGTTACCGGCCACGGCGCCGCCAACGGCACCCAGCACGGTAGCCAGTTGCTTGCCGTGACCGCCGCCTACCTGGTTGCCCAGCAAGCCGCCGACGACGGCGCCACCGGCCGCGCCCACGCCGCTGCCTTCGGCGCGTGTATTGACTTCATGGATGGCTTCGATCACGCCGCAATTGCTGCACACTTGCGGCGCCGGGGCTGCCGCGTATTGTTGCTGTGGTTGCGGCTGGGGCTGCGGCTGGCGCACCGGTTGCTGCTGTTGCTGTTGCTGTTGCTGCTGCTGTGGCGGCAGGGCGGCCAGCGGCTGCGCGCCGGCAGGCTGCAGGTTCGCTGGCGGCTGGTTCGCCTGCAGGCTGGCCATCTGCTCGGCCGAGGTGCTGGCTGCCAGCGGCTGGCTATCGCCCTGGGATGAAGGCAGCCAGCCCATCAGGGCGGCCGTGCCCACGCCGCAAAACAGCAGGACGGCGACGGCGGCGGCAAGCACCAGCGGATGGAGGGATTTGGTGGTGGTGGTCATGGAAGGCTCCTTGTTTTTAAAATAATGAAATGGGTAGTGCGTGTTATCCGTGCATGCGGCCAGTGTGCTGTACCGCTTGCCCCGCTTCCGTGCGTCACCGTACATACAGGGACGGTACTGCACCGTAGGCTAGGTAAAAATTATGTCGAGTTGTAACGACACCAAGGAAAAGCAATGCCACTAACGAACGCCAGCACGACCCTGTCCCGCGATACAGGCCGAACCGGCCTGGGGTCGCCCGTGGGCGCGCAGGACGCCGGCAACCGCTTGCTGGCCAGCCTGCCCGAGCACGACTTGCGGCACCTGACGGCGCTGTTCGATACCGTCACCGTCGAGGTGGGCGAGGTGCTGTACGAACCTGGCCAGCCTATCGGCCACATCTATTTCCCCGGCGACTGCCTGATCTCGCTGCTGGCCGTGGCGGAAGGCCGCATGACCCTGGAAGTGGGCTCCGTCGGCCGCGAAGGCGTCCTGGGCGCTTCCGTCGCGCTCGGTCATGAACTGGCGCAAGTGCGTGCAGTCGTGCAACGTTCCGGCACGGCCAGCCGCATCGCGCGGGCCGATTTCTGCGCCGAGTTCGCGCAGCTCGAGTCTCTGCAGCGTTTGCTGTACCGCTACACGGACACCCTGCTGGCGCAAGCCATCCAGATTGCCGTGTGCAGCCGCTTCCACGTGCTCGAAGCGCGCCTGGCCCGTTCGCTGCTGATCACGCGCGACCGCCTGCAGTCCGAAAAATTCCACCTCACGCATGAATTCCTCGCCCATACCCTCGGTGTGCGGCGGGTCGGCGTGACCAAGGCGGCCAGCGCGCTGCAACAGCAAAAACTCATCACTTACAGCCGCGGCAATATCGAGATCCTCGATTCGGCTGGCCTGGAAGCCGTTTCCTGCCGTTGCTACGAGCTGGTCAAGGACAGCGGCACCATCGGCATGGCCAACGTCTTCGTCTGATTCCTGCTTTCCTTCCTGCTTGTACCACAGACGCAAAAAAGCGGGGTGGGCGCCTGGGCACCCACCCCGCTTTCTTGATCAACGATTACTTCGGCTTGACCTGATTACCGATCACGCCGCCGACAGCGGCGCCGCCGACTGCGCCGACAGCGCTGCCGCCCGTCAGCACGGAGCCGGCGACTGCGCCGACACCGGCGCCGATGGCCGTATTTTTATCTTGGGCGGACATGTTGGCGCAAGCCGTCAGACTCAGCAGCAGTGCGGCAACGGAAGTGGTAGCGGCGATTTTTTTAATGATTTGCATGATAGTTCTCCTATGAATTCGGACCTCGTGGCGCCGGCATGGTATGGGCCGGATGACTTCGTGACGCCGTGTGTTTCAGGCACGATCACAGAATAGAATTGTGGCAAGGCAGGGTCTGTTCGGCAACGCACATAGGCGTGTAACAATTGTAAAGGCACCCACCCCGCGTTCAGCGCACCTTGCGTACGGCTTTCCCCGGCTTGGGCGCCACCGGTTTCACGCGCGCCTGTGCCAGCAGTGCCGCGCATTCGCTATCCTCGACGGGGCCGGCATTGACCAGCGGCAGCAGCGCCGCCACGGGCGCCACCACGGCCAGCGCGAGGGCGCCACCGGCGCGCAGGGCCAGCACGCCCTTGTCGACGCTCACGTCGGGCTTGCTGAAAGTGCCATGCACATACAGGGGCGAGCGCAGCGAAAAGACGCGCAAGCCCTTGCTGTCCGGCCGCAGGGTCAGGTCCAGCCGTTCATCGGCCAGGTTCACCGTGCCATCGATATTCAGGACGGCGTCATCCGTGTCGACGATGAACTGGCGCGTGCGCATCAGTCCCTTGGTGACGGCGAAATCGGCGGCCATGCAGTTCAGCTTGACTTGCTTGTCGCCAGACAGTTTGGCCAGCACGACGCTGCCGATATTCAAGCCCATTTCTTCCAGCAGCAGCTTGCTGATGCTGCCCCGGTTGATCAGCGCGCGCACTTCGCCGTTCGAGCTGCCCAGCAGGGTGGCGACGGAATTGCCCGTGGCCGACAGCGAAGCGTCGCCATTGATTTCGCCCACGCTGGCCTGCAGGGCAGGCAGGCGGGGGAACAGCTGCTGGATGTGCAGATGGCGCGCGCTGGCCTTGAGTTCGGCGGCGATGCCGTTGGCGATGACCTTGCCGCTGCCGTCGAGCTTGATTTGGGACGTCAGGGTGCCGCCCGCCACGTTGAAGTTGAGCGGCGTCAGGGACAGCACGCCATCCGTCAGCACCACATGTGTGTCGAGCTTGCTGATCGGCAGCTCGGCGTCGCGCGTGATCTTGTCCGCCGTGTAGCGCACGTCGGCGTCCAGGCTGGTCCAGCGCTCCGTCTTGAACGTCTCCACCGGCAAGACGCGGCCAGCCGGCTGCGTCGACGGCACGCCCCGTTCCTTCTTGCTGGCGCTGGAATCGGCGCCCACCAGCGGACCCAGGTCGGAAAATTGCAGCAGGCGCGAGTGGACTTCGCCCGTCAGGCGCTTGCGCGGCGTGCTGGCGGAAAAAGCCAGCTTGCCACTGATGTCGCTCGACCCTACCTTGCCGCTGAACTTGTCGTATACCCACTCGCCGCCGCGCGGCGCCAGGGTGCCCGTCAAATGGCCTTCCGTGCTGAAGTGCGGCGTTTCCGGCAGCAGCACGCCCGTCAATGGATACAGACGGGCCATGCTGGGTCCGGACAGCTTCAGGCGCACGTCGAGCGCGGCCAGATTCGTCGGGCGCGTCAGCGTGCCTTCGATTGCCATGCTGTTGCCGCCCGCGCGCATGTCGGCCTGGATGGGGAAGGGCGTGCCTTGCTGCTGCAGCGACAGTACGCCGCCCGCCTTGCCGCCGCCCTTGACGGTTTCGCCACGGTATTTGCCCGACAGCGTCCAGGCGATGCCGTAGCGCGTGTCGCCCGCGATGGTGTCGACATCGGCGCGCATCGCCGTTTTGCTGACGCCATCGTCCAGGGTCACGGTGCCCTTGCTGAAGACCACGCTTTGCAATTCCAGCTGCCACGGCGACGGCTGTTCCTGCTTGTCGAAGGTCCAGTTGTTCTTGCCGTCCTTGTTGCGCAGCAAGCGCACCTGCGGCGTGTCGAAGCGCAATTGCGGGATGATGATTTTCTTGTCCAGCAGGGCCAGGGGATTGAGCGAGAACGCCAGCTGGCTGACGGTGGCAAGCTGCGCTTCGTCGTCCCTTCCTGCCATGGCACTCGGGTTGCCCAGACGCACATCCTTGGCCTGCAGGTGCGGCCACGGCAAATAGTCGCGCCAGCTTTGTTTTCCTCCAGCCGTCGGTTGCTGCCACGTCAGCGCCAGGTCGCCCTCGATGGCAAACGGCCGCGCCAGCGCTTCGCTGACGCGCGCGTTGAGCCAGGGTTTGGCGCGGTTCCAGTCCATGTTCAGCAGGACGATGGAAGCCGTGACGGGTACGGCGATGAGTACGGCGGTGCTGGCGAGGGCTATTTTCTGACGGCGGGAGAGCGGCATGAGCGGATTCTTTCTGTACAAGTAGTCATGATGCTACAGGAATCGTCCTGAAGCCGGGGCCGTTTCAGGTTTTACTGGCGGGCACGTGCGCTAGCGCACGTTGCCCATGCAAGTATTGTCGATTTCCTACCCTATGTGCGGCACCGAACGGATATGCGGGGAGCCGGAGCCTATAACGTCTACATCAAACGCCGTTCCTGATTCCAGATGCACCGACGTATGAACCTTACTGCTTACATTCTCCAGGAGAAGAAAAATGACAAACCGAGATTTCAAGATGTCCCCGTTGGCCGCCTTGGCCGCCTGCGCCACCGCCGTTGTCCTGATGACGGGCTGTTCCAGCCTGAAAACGCCAGCCACGGCCGACGTTGCCGTGTCGCGCGCCGCCGTCGATAACGCGGCCAGCGCCGGCGCCGCCGACCTGGCGCCTGATGAAATGCGTTCGGCCCGCGAAAAAATGCGCATGGCCAACCAGGCGCTGAAAGACCGCGACTACAAGACGGCGCGCGACCTGGCCGACCAGGCGCAAGCCGATGCCAAGCTGGCGCAAAGCAAGGCCAACTCGGCCAAGGCCACCAGCGCCGCCGACGAGATCAACGAGAACATCCGCGTCATGCGCGAAGAGCTCGACCGCGCCAATCAGCAAGCCCCAAAACAATAACTAATAACAATAACTAGGACCCCATCATGAAAAAAGCTACCTACACCACCATTCCCGGCCTGCTGGCCATGGCCGCCTTTGTCGCCGCCTGCAGCTCCGCACCGACCACCACCAGCCTGCTCGATCAGACCCGCGGCGATTACATGGCGGCGCAATCGAACCCGATCGTGTCGACCTATGCGCCACGCGAATTCCGCGAAGCGAGCGCTGCCCTGGAAGCGGCGAACGCGGCCGCCACGCGCCAGGAAGATAGCGAAAAAGTCGACAAGCTGGCCTACCTGGCCAAGCAAAAGATAGCCACGGCACAAGAAGTCGCCAAGCAGAAAGCTGCGGAAGCCGATATCGCCAACGCCGGCAAGCAGCGCGATCAATTGCGCCTCGATGCGCGCACGCAGCAGGCTGACCAGGCCACGGCCCGCGCCCAGTCGGCGCAGGCGGATGCGGAAGCGGCCAAGGCCCAGGCGCAAGCTGCCGAAGCATCGGCCCGCGATGCGCAAGCCCGCGCCGCCGGACTCGAGGCGCAGCTGGCCGATCTGGCGGCCAAGAAAACCGAGCGCGGCATGGTGATCACCCTGGGCGACGTGCTGTTTGGCACGGACAAGGCGAATCTGACGGCCGATGGCGCGAATACGGCGCGCAAGCTCGCTGACGTGCTGAAAAACAACCCGCAGCGCACCGTGCTGATCGAAGGCTTCACGGATAGCACGGGCGGCTCCGCGCACAACCTGGAATTGTCGCAACGCCGCGCCGAATCCGTGCGCAATGCGCTGCTGGAGCAAGGCATCAGCCGCGACCGCATCGCCACGAAAGGCTATGGCGCCGCCTATCCGGCCGCCGGCAATGACACGGCGGCAAACCGCCAACTGAATCGCCGGGTGGAAATCGTCTTGTCCGAGGACAACACGGCGATTCCCGCCCGCCGTTAAACGCCTTGGGGCGTTGTAAGCCAAAGGCAGCACCGGCCGCAATCTGGCCGGTGGATACCCACGCAAGTATTGAAAGGAAGCATCATGACACCAACATCTGTTGAGATTCCAGCTGGCATCGATACGGCGGCCATCCGCGCTGCCGCGAAAAACCTGGACGACGGCGCCGTGACGGCCGGCTACCAGGCCGACCGCGAGGAGTTGATCACTCTGTTGAATGGCGCGCTGGCCACCGAACTGGTGTGTATCGCGCGCTACAAGCGCCATTACTACACCGTGAGTGGACGCGACAATGGCAGCATCAAGGCCGAGTTTCTCGAACATGCGCAGCAGGAGCAGGAACATGCCGACTGGCTGGCCGAACGCATCGTGCAATTGAATGGCAAGCCAGATTTTAATCCTGCAACATTGCTTGCGCGTAGCCATGCCGAGTATGATGACTCCGAAGACGTGCAAAGCATGGTGCGTGCCAATCTGATCGCGGAGCGGGTAGCGATCGAGTCGTATCGCCAGATGATTGTGAAAATCGGCGACAAAGACCCGACCACACGCCATTTGTTGATCAAAATCATGGCTGTTGAAGAAGAGCACGCCGATGATATGCGCGATCTAATGGAATAGTGTTTTTGAGTAAAGTAGGTATAGTAACTACATTCATCCACAGCTAAGGAGCTAAACCATGTTGGAAAATAATATCACCACCGTTAATAACGATGTCAAAACCCTCGTCAAGGATGCGCAAGCCCTGTTCAGCGCCGCTGCCGCCCTGACCGGCGAAAAAGCCGATGAAGTGCGCATCAAGGGCATGAAAACCCTGGACGCCGCCCTGGCCAAGGCGCATGAAGCGCAAGCGTCGGCCATCGTTGCCACCAAGCAGATGGCTGCCCAGGCAGACGGCTATGTCAAGGAAAACCCATGGCGTACGGTGGCCGTTGCCGCTGGCGTCGGCGTGCTGGTCGGCTTCATCCTGGGCCGCAAGTAATCCACTGCAGGAGCGATATGGACAAGTCTGCTTCGTCTCACCAGGGGCCGGGATTGATCGGCTCGGTCGCCGGCCTGGCCAAGAACGCCGTCGGACTGATGTTGTCGCGGCTGGAACTGGCCACCATCGAACTGTCGGAAGTGCGCAATCACATGCTGCAGCTGGTTGTCATTTTCGCGCTGGCGACGGTGGCGGGCTTGTTTGCCATCGCTTACGGCAGCGTGCTGATCGTTTTCCTCGCCTGGGATAGCCTGGGCTGGAAGATCCTGGCGATCATGACGGTCGTGTTCGTACTGCTGGCCATCGCGCTGGTCATGTATGCGCGCGCCATGCTGCGTCAAGGAAAGCTGTCGATGCCGGCCACCATGGCGGAATTGAAGGCCGACCGCGACATGCTGATGTAAGCTGCCTCACGAGGAGAATTCATGTCGGAAACCGACAAATTGGCGGCGCAAGCCGCCCGCAAGCGCCTGCTGATCGCCCAGGGCGAAATGTACCGCGTGGGCATCGTGCATGCGCGCGCCAACGTGGGCTATGCATTGCGTCCCGAGTCGATGCTGCAGGGCGTGGTCGAGACGGCGGTCGGCTTTGCCGGCCATCGCGTCGAGTCCCTGCTGGCGCCGGGCGGCATGCGTTTGCAAGGCGCCATGCCTTACGTGCTGACGGCGCTATCGTTTATCGGACGCAAGAAGCTGGTCAAGCCGGCCCTGGTCCTCGTGGCCGTGGCCGCCGTTGCCGCCAGCTGGCTGCGCCGCAAGCGCTGAACGCCAGCCGTGTTGCACAGGAACGCCGTCATTGACGGCGTTTTTTTTTGCCTGCACCCAAGGTCCGGCGCGCATACACGCAATCCCTTACAATGATTCACGCCGTATTTCGCGCGGCGGACAGAGGGGCCATCTTGATGACGCATTCGAAGACACCGATCAATCAGTTAAATCCCTCGCGCCTGCGCATCGTGCTGGTGCTGCAGGGCGGCGGCGCACTGGGCGCCTACCAGGCCGGCGTCTACCACGCGCTGCACGAACATGGCCTGGCGCCCGACTGGGTGGTGGGCACCTCGATCGGCGCCATCAATGCCGCCATTCTGGCCGGCAACAAGCACGAAGACCGGCTCGTGCGCCTGAAACAGTTCTGGCAGCGCGTGGCGCACCGCGACAGCATCGACATGAATTTGGTCTCCGATCAGCAGCGCCGCTCGAACATCTGGCTGGCCACGCTCGATACGGTGCTGCGCGGCGTGCCCGGCTTTTTCAAGCCGCGCACCTTCAGCCTGTTTCCTGCGGGAGTCGCCGTCAAGCCGGAAGAGGCCAGTTTTTATGACACCAGCGAGCTGGCCAGCACCCTCGAGGAACTGGTCGACTTCGATTACCTGAACGAGCCGGGCGGCATGCGCCTGACGGTCAACGCCCTGCGCGTCAAATGCGGCAGCCTCACCAGCTTCGACAGCCAGCAGCAAGCCCTGACGGCCGACCATATCCGCGCCAGCGGCGCCTTGCCGCCCGGCTTTGCCGGCGTGCGCGTCGATGGCGATTTATATTGGGATGGCGGCCTGTACTCGAATACGCCGCTCGAAACCGTGCTCGACGACACGCCCCACGTCGATACGCTGGTCTTCATGGTGGACCTGTGGAGCTCGGAAGGGCCGGAACCGACCACCCTCGATGAAGTGCAGACGCGGCAAAAGGATGTCACCTTCGCCTCGCGCTCGAAGCGGCATATCGCCGATTATGTCAACACGCACACCTTGCAGCGCAAATTGCGCGAACTGTACGCCGGCCTGCCCGACACCAAGCACAACCGCCAGCAGACGGAAGAACTGGTGGCGCTCGGTTGCGACAGCACCATGCACATCGTGCGCCTGCCGTATGCGGGGCGCGACTGGCACATGGCGGCCAAGGATATCAATTTTTCCAAGGGTTCGATCGAGTGGCGCTGGGAGCAGGGCTACCAGGATGGCTTGCGCGCGATCAAGGCGGCCGGCTGGCTGGCTTTTGTCACGGAAGATACGCCGCTCGTGGTGCACGAACTGCCCCCCTACGAACGCGACGCTGCTTAGTGACGCCTGTCAAAACCTGCTGCGCGACGGTTTTGCCAAGGCGTTGCAAGAGTATAGAGCAAGAGTACAGAGCAAGAGTACGGTTCTGCATCACTGCGGATGTGCCGCCTCGCGCAGTTTTTCCGCGTTCGCCATGTCTTGCCGGTAGGTGTCTTGTGCATCCTTCAGGCAGGTGGCGCGCGCGGCGGACGGTTCCAAACGGCAGGCTTTTTTGGCCTCGGCCAGGGCGGCGGCGATTTCCTTGCGCAGGGTGCGCAGCTGGGCTTGCGCCGTGTTGTCTTCCTGGTACCAGCGTTGCGGGTCGCCTGGCTGCGGCGTGGCTGTCTGGGCCAGTGCCAGCGGCGCCAGGCTGCAGGCGAACAGGGTGGCCAATAGTGTGTTGTGGATAGTCATGGTATTTCCTCCTTGAAATAAAAAAGGCGCCGTAGCGCCTTTTTTTACAACCTGCCTGTCAGCAATAGCAGGATCAGTATCACTACGACCAGGCCGGCGATGCCGCTGGGGCCGTAACCCCAGTTGCGGCTATGCGGCCAGGTGGGCAGGACGCCGACCAGGGCCAGGATCAAGATGATCAGAATGATGGTGCCCATGGTATCTCCTTGTTGGTGCGTGGTCCGGCGCAGGCTTGCTGGCAAGCCTGGCCAGCGGATTAATAGCGGTAGACGCGGCCGTCAACGATGCGCACGCGGTTGCCCGGGCGCAAATCATTGGCGTTGTCCTGCACCACGGTACGGTATTCGCCGTTGTCGAGACGCACGCTGATCTGGTAAGCCTGGGCCTGCTGCTTGCGGCCTTCGACCTGGTTGCCCACGACGCCGCCGGCGACGGCGCCCGCCACGGTGGCGGCCGTGCGTCCGCTGCCCGAACCGATGGTATTGCCCAGCAGGGCGCCGGCGATGCCGCCGACCACGGCGCCGGCGCCGCTGGTTTGGCCACCACCCTGCACGATCTGGATGGAGTCGACGGTGCCGTACATGGCGGACTCAGGCTGGTTGGCCGGGTAATACTGTTGTGATTGGGACGGGCCGGTGGCGCAACCGCTGAGTACGGCGGTTGCGGCGAGCATCAGTGCGGCCAAGGTGGCGTTGGTTTTCATTTTATTCTCCTGACGAGGTGAGGGTGTAGTGCCATCTTAGTCATGCCCCCGTCCCGGGTCTGTACGCTGCCGCACGTACATATTTGCTGCCAAAAATGGTATTTTTTACCGTGGCGATTCATCAAAACGTTGTTATTTCTCCCTGTCTCCCTTTTGCTTTCAAAATAAATTACTTGTGTACGGCAGCGTACAGAAGAGCGGCGACTATCCACGTAAAACGGTAGTCATGCCAAGCAGACATGTTTGGCACCACCAGGGAGAAATACAATATGAACAAGAATAAGCTTTTCACTGCCATCGTCGTCAGCCTGGCATGCGCCGCCTGGGGCGGCCAGGCAGTGGCCGCCACGCCGGAAGCAAAAGCAGCCTACAAGGCGGCCAATGAACAGGCTGCCCTGAACTACAAGCTCGCGCATGCCGAGTGCGAAAAAATCACGGGCAATCCGAAGGATGTCTGCATCGCCGAAGCGAAGGCCGTGCGTACCTACGATGAAGCCGTGGCCCAAGCGCAATACACAAATACCCTGCGCGCCTACACCAAGGCGCGCATCAAGATTGCCGATGCCAATTACGACGTCGACCTGGCGCGCTGCAATGCGGTGACGGGCAACGACAAGGATGTCTGCGTCAAGCTGGCCAAGTCCACCAAGGTGGCGGCCCTGGCCGATGCCAAGGCGGACAAGAAAGTCATCGAAGCGCGCAGCGATGCGCGTGAAGCAAAAAGAAAAGCCGAGTACAAGGTCGCGACAGAAAAATGCGATGCATTAGCCGGCGCAGCCAAGGATGACTGTATCAAGGCTGCAAAAACCCAGTTTGGCTACTGAGCGCCATCCGGCGCGCAGTCACCACACTGGTATAAGAAGCTCATTGTGAGCACATTGATTGACCACTCCTAAGGAAAAAACCATGAAATTCACTAAATCTATCGCTACTGGCCTTTTCGTCGCTTCCCTGTTCGCCGTTGCAGGCTGCGCTTCGACCCCAACCAAGGAAGGCACGGGCGAGTACATCGACGACGCGGCCATCACCACCAAAGTGAAAGCCAGCATCTTCAACGAGCCTACCCTGAAATCGACGGAAATCAACGTGGAAACTTTCAAGGGCGTGGTTCAGCTGAGCGGCTTCGTTGCCCAGCCTGGCGATGCCGCCAAAGCGGGTGAAGTTGCCCGTGGCGTCAAGGGCGTGAAGTCGGTGAAAAACGACATCCGCGTCAAGTAATGGCCTGACCCGCCGCAGCGGCCAGCCCCACGGCTGGTGCTGCGGCCCACCACCGACCGTCGCGGGAATCGCATGCATATCCAGCCTTCAGATACCCCGCCCGAGCCGGTGGCGGCTGCTTCCACCGAGCCTGCCGGGCCACCTCCCGGCACGCCCGTGGAGCACCTGGACGCATCCTTGCGTTTGCCGCTGCATGTCAATGCGCGTGGCATGGCGCTGGGCATCATCGCCACCGTCAGCTTCATTTATGCGCTGCAGTGGGCACAGAAATTCCTCATTCCCGTCATCTTCGGCATTTTCATTGCCTATACCCTCAATCCCGTCGTCGCCTGGCTGGAAAAGCTGCGCCTGCCGCGCGCCATCGGCACCACGGTCGTCACGGCCCTGATCCTGTTCGGCTCCATCGTCGTGGTCGAGCGCGTGCAGGGCGAATTCGAATCCATCGTTGAAGAGTTGCCAGCCGCCACGCATAAACTGTCGCGCCTGATCGCCGCCAATACGGGCGGCAAGAACAGCACCTTCCAGAAGATGCAGGCCGTGGCCAATGAGATCGAGCAAGTGGCCGCCGGCGCCGAGGCGCGCCGCAACAACCGCCGCGCCGCGGCAGCGTCCGAAGGCCCCAATTTCAAGATCATGGACTGGGTCTGGGCCGGCTCGCTGGGTCTGGTGGGCTTTGTCAGCCAGGCCACCATGGTCATCTTCCTCGTGTTTTTCCTGCTGCTGTCGGGCGACACCTTCAAGCGCAAGCTCGTCAAGCTGACGGGACCGTCGCTGAGCCGCAAGAAGGTCACCGTGCACATCCTGGAAGACATCAATACCTCGATCCAGAACTATATGTTCATGCTGCTCGTCACGAATGGCTTGCTGGCCGTCCTGATGTGGATCGCCCTGCGCGTGATCGGCCTGGAAAACGCGGGCGCCTGGGCCATCGTGGCCGGCTTGCTGCACATCATGCCGTACTTCGGCCCCTTGCTCATCACCATCGCCACGGGGCTCGTCGCCTTTTTGCAGTTCGAATCGCTGGAAATGGTCTTGCTGGTGACGGGCACGTCGATGGCCATCGCCACGCTGGTCGGCACTTTTGTCACCACGTGGATGACGGGGCGCATCGCCCGCATGAACCCCACGGCCGTCTTCATCAGCCTGCTGTTCTGGGGCTGGCTGTGGGGCGTCTGGGGCTTGCTGCTGGGCGTGCCCATCATCGTCATCGTGAAGGTCGTGGCCGAGCGCGTGCAGGGCATGGAAGTGGTGGCGGAATTGCTGGGCGAGTAAGTTGAGGCTGGATAAGAAAAACGGCGCCTGCGGGCGCCGTTGTTGCGTGCAGACTGCTTACGACTGGTGGCGTTTCAATATCTTCACTTGCAGGTCGCCGTCTTCCGTCTTCGGCATATCCTTCATGCTGCCCAGCTGCAGGGCGAACTGGCGCGTGAATTCGGCGCCCAGGAAGAAGATTTGCGCCGAGTAATACACCCACAGCAGCAGCGCCACCAGCGAACCGGCCGCGCCATAGCTGCTGGCCACGCCGCTATTGCCGATATACACGCCAATCGCATATTTCCCCAGCGAAAACATGAAAGCCGTGCCGATGGCGCCGATCAGCACGTCGCGCCAGGACAGGCGCACGCGCGGCAGCATTTTATAGATGACGGCAAACAGGCTGGCGATGACGGCAAAGCCGATCAGGTTCGACAGGATGGTAAACAGCACGGCCGTGTCCTTCCACACGCCCTCCCAGAAGTTGGCGAGGATGGCCATGGCGGCATTGACCACCAGCGACACCATCAGCAGGAAGGCCAGCACCAGTACCAGGCCGAACGACAGCAGGCGCGTGCGCAGCATGTCCCAGGCGCCCGCTTCCTTCAAGGGCGGCACTTGCCAGATTTCGTCGAGGCTGGCTTTCAGCTCGGCAAACACGCTGGTGGCGCCAAACAGCAGCAGGGCGCTGGCGATGAGCGTGGCGATGCGGCCCTGTTCATGGTTTTTCGCGCCGGCCAGCACGAGCTGAATGGCTTCGGCGCCCTGCGTGCCCAGCAAGCCCTGCAGTTGCCCCATCAGCTCGCCGCGCGCGGCGGCCGGGCCATAGAAAAAGCCGGCGATGGCAATCACCAGCACGAGGATGGGGGCGATGGAAAACAGGGTGTAATAGGCGAGGGCGGCGCCCTTGCTCGAGGCGCGGTGTTCCAGCCATTCGGTGACGGAACAGACGAGGACACTGCGCATCTGCTTGCTGAACGGCGCCAGGCTGGCCAGTTTGGGATAGCGGGTAGAGAAATTCATGGTGGCTTTCAATGCAAAAAGGGGCGCGAGCCCCTTTTTTTTAATTCACAAGTGGCGTACCACTGTTCAGCTTATTGCACGCGGCGTTCGATGGTGATTTGCTCCACTTCAACGCGGCGGTTTGGTTCCAGGCACTTGATCAGGTCGGCACGTTTCTTGTTGTCGCAGGTGACGACAGGATTCGTGGAGCCCTTGCCTTCGGCCGTCAGGCGGTTGGCGGCAACACCATGGGCGACCAGGTATTCCTTGACTGCATCAGCGCGCTGCTGCGACAGTTTCAGGTTGTACTTGGGCGAACCGATGCGGTCGGCATAACCACTGATGACGACGTTGTTGACGTCCGGCGCTGCGGTCAGCACGCGGGCGATTTCGTCGAGCTTGGTCTGTGTCGGACCCAGCTTGGCGCTGTCGAACGCGAACAGTTCCGTTGCCGACATCGTCACTTTTTCAAAGCGTGCTGGCGGCGGTGGCGGCGGTGGTGGCGGCACGACCACGACGACTTCTTCACGCACTGGCGGTGGTGGCGGTGGTGGCGGCGGTGCAGGCGGTTTGTCGAACGCGAAGTTCAGACCCACGGTGACGTAGTAGTTGTTGGACTTGCTGCTCGGGTCGAAGGTATTGCCGCGCAGGAAGCCGTGCACATTGCGCACGTCAGCCTGGAACGACAATTGATCGTTGATCGTGGACTGGAAACCCAGGCCCACGCTGGCGTATGGCGAGCTCTTGCTGCGTTCACCGAAGGCGAAGCTGGTGTCTTTATCGCGTTGCATGCCGGCACCGACCAGCAGGAAGGGACGGAAGGCTTTGCGCGAGAACATGTACAGGCCGTCTACGCCCAGCGTATTTTGCTGGTAGCGCTGGCCGCCATCCTTGGAACGGGCATACGTGGTGCCCAGCTGGATATCCCAATCCTGGGAAACAGGCTTACCGAAACGCAAGCCTGCGCCATAGCCGGTTTTATCCGTGGCAAAGTCGGAATCTGGTTTGAGTGCGTTGATGCTAGGTTGAATATACCAGGAGGGATTGATTTCCTGGGCCTGTGCGCCGAGGGCAGAGCACAGGACTGCGGCGGCAACGGCGATTTTTTTTAGATTATTCACAAGTAACTCCCAACGTTGATAAGAGATTTTCTCTACGGCATCAAAACGACATCTTGCTACACGTGCTATTGCTAGAGATAGACCACACTTCCAGGTGCGCTTTCTTGCGATAAATGCACTGCTGTTGGACTAGAGAATACGGTTGCAGGTTCGCGTGGTCGGTGCGCTGGCGCACAAAGCATTGCGGTATATCAATGGTGTTGCAGATTCACGACAAGGGCTTTGGTGTTGAAAAAAACTAATTTGCTAGGTGAAACTTTTACAAGCACGCCACTTCCTGGCGCCGTGGCAAGAGGCAATCGTACGGCTTGTCACCTGCATGCCACTGTATATTAGCAACAATGATGAGCTTGATAACTAATATTACATTGATGTTGTATTCCTGCCGCGTTCTGTTGCTTTTCCGGGCTTCCGCCAGGCAACTTTTGCGCGCCGCAGCCAGCTCCGCCACTTTTCATCAAGGAGTCACCCGTGCCTGACCTGCCCCGTATTTTTTCTTCCCCGCTGCCTGGCAAACGGGGCACCTTGTGCCTGCTGCTGTCGCTGGGCCTGGCGGCGCCGGCCTGGTCCGATAGCGGCGTGTCCGTGTTTTCACCGAACGGCACGGTCAAGGCCGTGCGCCAGGTACGGGCTCAGTTCGCCACGCCGATGGTGCCGTTCGGCGACATGGGCTTGCCCGCGCCGTTCGCCATCGATTGCGGCAAGGCCGAGCCTGGCGTCGTGGCGGGCGCGGGGCGCTGGGCCGACGAGCGCAACTGGAACTTCGATTTCGAGCGCGACTTGCCGGCCGGCGTGGCCTGCAGCTTCACCTTGAAGCCGGGGCTGAAGGACCTGGCGGGCCAGGCTTTGCAAGGGACGACGTCCTACCGTTTCACCACGGGCGGCCCGGCCATAGTCGAGGCCGTACCGTATGATGGCCAGCCCTATATCGATGAAAACCAGATATTCGTGCTGGGCCTGGACGCCACGCCGAACGAGGCCAGCGTGGCCGCCAATGCGTATTGCCGCGCCGATGGCATCAATGAAAAGATTCCCGTGCGCGTGTTCAAAGGCAAGGAACTGGAGCAGGTATTGACCCTGCGCAAGAGTTTCCTCGACCGCTATCTGACCGTGTACTTCAAACAGCGGGGCGTCGTGTGGAAAGCGGGCATGCCCGTCGCCAGCAAGGGCGCGCCGCCGTTGCCCGTCACCGTGCTGCAATGCAAGCGCAGCTTCCCCGCCAACGCCAAGGTGTCGCTCGTGTGGGGCGAAGGCATCGCCAGCGCCAGCGGCATCGCCACGGAGAAGGCGCAAACCCTGCAGTTCAAGACGCGTCCCGACTTCACGGCCAAGTTCAGCTGTGAGCGCAGCAATCCGAAGGAGCAATGCATACCCTTCCTGCCCATGCGCGTGCAGTTTTCCGCACCCGTGAAAGCATCGCTGGTGCGCGCCATGACCCTGAAAGGCGGCGGCAAGACGTATGTACCGACGATTTCAAAAGAGGAAGAAAAGGCGGAATTCCTGTACAGCGCCGCCTTCAACGGCCCCTTCCCCGTGCAAGCGAGTTTTGTCTTGAGCCTGCCGCCGAAGCTGACGGATGATGCGGGCCGCGCCTTGCTCAACCGCGCGCGCTTCCCCATGACGGTGCGCACGGGCGAACAACCACCGCTGCTCAAATTCCCGGCCCCGTTCGGCATCATCGAAGCGAAGGGCGACGGCTTGCTGCCCGTGACGGTGCGCAATATCGAACCCGTGCTGACGGGCAAGGAAATCGCCCAGCCATCCGCAGCCGCCACGGGCGCCACCTTGCGCGTGCCCGACAATGACGACAAGTTCATCATCGAGTGGATGCAGCGCCTGGCCGGCAACGGCGACGGCGGCGAATACTGGCAGCCCTACGCGCAATATGCGGGCAACATGAGCAAATCCGTGCTGTCGGGAGCCTCCGGCACGCGTCCCATCAGCCTGCCGCGCCCCGATGGCAAGAAAACCTTTGAAGTGATCGGCATTCCGCTGCAAAAACCAGGCTTTTACGTGGTCGAACTGGCCAGCCCCATCCTCGGCAAAGTGTTGTTGGGCAAACCGACGACGGCCTATATCCGCACGGCCGCGCTGGTGACGAATCTGGCGGCCCACTTCAAGCATGGCGCGCAATCGTCGCTCGTGTGGGTGACGTCGCTCGACAAGGGCGCGCCTGTTGCGAAAGCGCAAGTGGCCGTGCGCGACTGCGCCGGCAAGCTGTTGTGGCAAGGCGCCACGGGCGCGGACGGCGTGGCGCACATCCCCGGCGAGCTGGCCAATTCCAGCTGCAAGAACAATGGCCGCTACTTTATCAGCGCGCGCAGCGGCGGCGACATGACGTTCACCCTGTCGGACTGGGTGGGCGGCATCGAAGCGTGGCGTTTCAATTTGCCCACGGACGACACGCGCGCCGACAACACCCTGCTGGCCACGGTTTTTGACCGCACCTTGCTGCGCGCCGGCGAAACCGTGCACATGAAGCATTTTATACGCAAGCACACGGGCGAGGGCATGAGCCTGGTCGACAAGAACAACGGTCCCGGCAGCGCCACCTCCGTCGTCATCACGCACCAGGGCAGCGACCAGAACTATCAATTGCCGCTGCGCTGGTCCGCCAGCGGCACGGCGGAAAGCGACTGGCTCATTCCCGCCGACGCCAAGCAGGGCGAATACAGCGTAACGATGGCGGGCCGTCCTTCCGGCAGTTTCCGCGTGGAGGCATTCCGCGTACCGACCATGAAAGCCGTGCTGCAGGGCCCGAAAGCGCCCGCCGTGCAGGCCAGGCAGTTGGCCCTCGATGCGCAAATCACGTATCTGGCCGGCGGCGCGGCCACCAACGCGCCCGTCAAGCTGCGCACGGTGCTGCAAGACAAGAGCGTGACGTTTGCCGATTATCCCGAGTACAGCTTCAGCAATGGCGACGTGAAGGAAGGTCTTGTCAAGCAGGGCACCGGCTACGACGACGATGAGGGCGGGTGGCAGGACGAAGGCAATGGCGGGCGTGCCGACGCCGGTGCGGCGGCCGCGCGCACGCAAAGCTTGACCCTGGACAAGGCGGGCGGCGCGCGCATCGTCATCGACCAGCTGCCGCAGCTGTCCACGCCGCGCGACCTGGTGGCGGAAATGGCGTTCCAGGATGCGAATGGCGAGACGGCTTCCGTTGCCACGCGCGTCCCGCTGTGGCCGTCAAACTATCTGATCGGCATCAAGCCCGATGCCTGGGCCCTGAGCAAGGATGCCTTCAAGTTTACCGTGGCCGTGCTCGGCACCAATGGCAAGCCCGTGGCGAACGCCCCGGTCGCCGTCGATTTCTTCCAGCGCAACAGCTATTCGCACCGCCGGCGGCTGATCGGCGGTTTCTATGCATATGAAAACAGCAGCGAAGTGGTCAAGCTGGGCCCTGCATGCGCGGGCAAGACGGATGGCAAGGGCTTGCTGATGTGCGACGTGAAGGCGCCCGCCAGCGGCAACCTGATTTTGCGCGCCAGCACGCGGGACAGTGCCGGCAACGCGGCTGTCGCCAACCGCGAAACGTGGGTGGCCGGCAGCGGCGACTGGTGGTTCAACGCCAGCGACAATGACCGCATCGACGTGCTGCCTGAAAAGAAACGCTATGAACCGGGCCAGGAAGCAAGCTTGCAGGTGCGCATGCCGTTCCGTTCGGGCACGGCGCTGATCACGGTCGAGCGCGAAGGCATTCTCGATACCTATGTGCGCCAGCTCAATGGCCGGGAACCAGTGGTGAATATCCCGGTCAAACCGAACTACGCACCGAATGTGTATGTGTCCGTGTTTGTCGTGCGGGGCAGGGTCGATGGCGTGCAGCCGACGGCCCTGGTGGACTTGGGCAAGCCGGCCTACAAGATGGGCATTGCACCGCTGAACGTGGGGTGGCAGGCGCATGAACTGAACGTGATGGTGGTGTCCGACAAAGAGGTGTACAAGACGCGCGACAAGGCGGAAGTGTCCGTGCGCGTGCGCCGCGCCGACGGTAAACCGTTGCCAGTCGGCGCCGAAGTGGCGCTGGCGGCCGTCGATACGGGCTTGCTGGAACTGATGCCCAACGATAGCTGGAAATTGCTCGACACCATGATGGCGCAGCGCAGCCTGCAGGTGGAAACGGCGACGGCGCAGATGCAGGTGATCGGCAAGCGCCACTTTGGCCGCAAGGCCTTCCCGGCCGGCGGTGGCGGCGGCAAGGGCGCCAGCCGCGAGCTGTTCGACACCCTGCTGTTCTGGAAGGGCACGGTCAAGCTCGACGCCAAGGGCGAAGCCACGGTGCAAGTGCCGCTCAACGATTCATTGACGGCGTTCCGCATCGTCGCCATCGCCAGCGCCGGCAAGGAACTGTTCGGCACGGGCAGCACGGACATCCGCAGCTCGCAAGACTTGATCCTGATGTCGGGCTTGCCGACCCTCGTGCGCGAAGGCGACCAGTTGCGCGCCGGTTTCACCGTGCGCAACACCTCGGCCGCCTCGCTGAATGTGGAATTGAACGCCAGCGCGGCTGGCAAGGCCTTGCCGCGCCAGAGCTTGACCCTGGCGGCGGGCGAAGCGCGCGAAACGGGCTGGGATTACCAGGTGCCGCTCGGCGCGCAACAGATTGTGTGGGAGATCGGCGCCAAGGCAGGTAGCCATACCGATAAACTGAAAATCACGCAAAAGGTAGGCCAGGCCACGCCCGTACGCACGTACCAGGCAACCTTGCAGCAAGTCGACAAGCCCATCAATATGTCCGTGCAAATGCCGGCCGGCGCCTTGCCGGGCCGGGGCGGCATCCAGACCAGCTTTGTCGCCAAGCTCGGCGGTGAGCTGCCAGGTGTGCGCGAGTACATGGCCGCGTATCCGTACACCTGCTTCGAGCAAAACACGTCGAAGGCCATCGCCCTGCAAGACCAGGAGGCGTGGAACAAGCTGGCCGCCAGCCTGCCCGCCTACCTGGATGGCGACGGCATGCTGAAATACTTCCCCATCATGGAACAGGGCAGCGACAGCTTGACGGCGTATGTGTTGTCGGCAACCCGGGAAGCGGGCTATGCGATTCCCGAACAGACGAAAAACCGCATGGAAGCAGCCTTGACGGCCTTCGTGCAGGGCCGCATCGTGCGCCGTTCCGCGCTGGACACGACCGACCTGGCCGTGCGCAAGCTCGCCGCACTGGAAGCGTTGTCGCGTTCGAACAAGGTGCCGCCCGATGCGCTGGAAAGCATCAGCATCAACCCGAACCTGTGGCCGACTTCCGCCGTCATCGACTGGAGCCTGTTGCTGCAACGCACGCCGAGCCTGGCACGCCGCGATGCGCTGCTGGCCGAGGCGCAGCAGATTTTGCGTTCGCGCCTGAATTTCCAGGGTACGACCATGGGCTTTTCCACCGAGCGCAAGGATAACTGGTGGTGGCTGATGGTCTCGGGCGACGTCAATGCCAACCGGCTGCTGCTGGCCGTGATGGACAACCCGGCGTGGAAGGATGACATCGGCCGCCTCGTGCGCGGCAGCATGGGCCGCCAGAAGAAGGGCCGCTGGGATACGACGGTAGCCAACGCCTGGGGCACCTTGGCCATCAACAAGTTCTCGGCCAAGTTCGAATCCACCCCCGTGACGGGCGCCAGCGCCGTCAAGCTGGGCGGTGATACGCAAGCGCTCGTGTGGAACGGCGCGGCGAAAGTGGGCCCCGTGCTGCAAGCGTGGCCGAAGGGCACGGACACCCTGGGCCTGGCGCACAGCGGCACGGGCAAACCGTGGGCCACCGTGCAAAGCCTGGCGGCGATCCCGCTCAAGGCGCCTGTGTCCAGCGGTTACACGATCAAGAAAACCATGACGCCGGTGGAACAGAAGACGGCGGGCGCATGGTCGCGCGGCGACGTCTACCGCGTGCGCCTGGAGTTGTCGGCGCAGGCGGACATGAGCTGGGTCGTGGTCGACGATCCGATTCCCGCCAGTGCCACGGTGCTGGGCAACGGCCTGGGCCGTGATTCGCAGCTGATGACGGCCGGCGAAAAATCCACGGGCTGGGTCTGGCCCACGTTCGAGGAACGCGCTTTCGACGCCTTCCGCGCGTATTACGCGTTTGTTCCGAAGGGTAACTGGAGCGTGGAATACACGGTGCGCCTGAACAATGCTGGCGACTTCAGCCTGCCGGCCACGCGCATCGAGGCCATGTATTCGCCCGAGATGTTTGGCGAGTCGCCGAATGCGAATGTGAAGGTGGGGCAGTGAAAGGCAAGGTTTTACTGATGGGCTGCCTGCTGGCCGGCCCGGTCTTCGCCGAGGCGATTCTGACGCCGGCCCAGGTGCAGGCTGCCTACCGCAGTTCGGAAGCGCAGTTGCTCGACCGTAGCGGCGCGCCGCTGCAATCGTTGCGCGTGGACATGAAGGTGCGGCGCTTGCGATGGGTGCCGCTGGCCGATATCTCGCCGGCCGTGCAGCAAGCCGTGCTGCTGGCGGAAGACCAGCGTTTCATGCAGCATGGCGGCGTGGATGTGTCCGCGCTGGCGACGGCCGCCTGGGACAATCTGTTTTCCAAGAAACCTCGGGGCGCCTCGACCATCACCATGCAGCTGGCGGGCCAGCTCGATGCGGACTTGCAGGCGTCCTCGGGCGGACGCAGCCTGCGCCAGAAGTGGGACCAGATGCGCGCCGCGCAAGCCATCGAGGATAGCTGGAGCAAGGCGCAGATTTTTGAAGCGTATTTGAATCTGGTGTCGTTCCGCGGCGAGCTGCAGGGCATCGCGTCCGCCTCGTACAGCCTGTTCGGCAAGGCGCCGTCCGGCCTGAACCAGACGGACGCCATCATCCTGGCCAGCCTCGTGCGCGCACCGAACGCGCCGCCGGCCACCGTCACGCGGCGTGCCTGCGCGCTGGCAAAAGAATGGCGCATGGATAGCAGTTGCCAGCTGATCGGCCAGCGCGTGCAGACGGCCCTGCAGCGCAATGCGCTGGCCGCGGAGCTGGCGCCGGCGCCGCAAGTGGCGCAGCAGTTGCTGAAACAGCCCGGTGCGCAGGTCGCCAGCACGCTCGATGGTCCTTTGCAGCGCTTCGCGCAGGAAAACCTGCGCCAGCAACTGGCCTCCTTGCGCGAGCGCAATGTCAACGATGGCGCCATCATCGTGTTAGATAACCGCAGCGGCGAAATCCTCGCCTATGTCGGCAATGCGGGCGGCAGCCATGTCGATGGCGTGGCGGCCCTGCGACAGGCCGGTTCCACATTAAAACCGTTTTTATATGAACTGGCCATCGAGCGCCGGCTGATGACGGCCGCGTCCGTCATGGACGACTCGCCGCTCGACGTCGCCACGGCGTCCGGCATGTATGCGCCGCAAAACTACGACCGCAATTTCAAGGGTTACGTCAGCGCCCGCACCAGCCTGGCCAGCTCCCTGAACATTCCCGCCGTGCGCACGGTGCTGCTGACGGGGCAGGACGGCTTTTACAACCGTCTCAAGGAAGTGGGCCTGTCCAGCCTGACGGAACCGGCCGAGTACTACGGCCCGTCACTGGCGCTGGGCTCGTCCGAAGTGACCCTACTGGAACTGGCCAACGCCTACCGCGCGCTGGCCAACGGCGGCTTGTACAGCACGGCCAGCCTGCAGCCGGGGCGGGCTGGCAAGGACCGGCGCCGCGTGATGGAGCCGGGCGCCGCCTTCATCGTCGGCGATATCCTGGCCGACCGCGCCGCGCGCAGCATGACGTTTGGCTTGCGCAACGAGCTGGGGACAAATTTCTGGAGCGCCGTCAAGACGGGCACGAGCAAGGATATGCGCGACAACTGGTGCATGGGCTACTCGGCGCGTTACACGGTGGGCGTCTGGGTGGGCAACTTCGACGGCAAGCCCATGTGGGACGTGTCGGGCGTGACGGGCGCCGCGCCCGTGTGGCGCGACGTCATGGATTATCTGCACAAGAACGTGCCCAGCCATGCCCCGAAAGCGCCGCCCGGCGTATTGCAGCAGATGGTGGCGTATCAGCCCGCGCTCGAAGCGCCGCGCCGCGAATGGTTTATCGCCGGCACGGAAAGCCCCGTCATCGCCGTTCTGGGCGACACCGTGAAGCCGCCTGCCATCGTGTATCCGGCCGAAGACAGCATCCTCGCCATCGACCCCGACATCCCGCCCGCCTTGCAGCGCGTGTTCTTCCAGGCCCAGGGCAGCCATGCCTTGCGCTGGGTACTCGACGGCAAGGATATGGGCGCGGCGCTTGACAGCATCAGCTGGCGTCCCGTGCCGGGCAAGCATGTGCTGGCGCTGGTCGACGATGCGGGCAAGACGGTGGCGCAGGTGGCGTTCCAGGTGCGGGGCAATGCGCTGGCGTCGCTGCAGTAGGCGGGGTTAATTGCGTCTTACGCAAGCATCTAGCGGAATAGAGTCAACCGCCATTTATGGCGCGCTGATGATCTTCGTCAGCGCAATCCGGTACGCCGGCTGCACGTCGCCATTCTTGTCCAGCTTGTCCGTCATGATCACGCCATAGCCTTGCGCGTACCACACGTATTCGCCGCTTTTGCCTTTGCTTTTGCCGCCCACATCATGCAGTTCGAACTTGCAGGCGTCGGGGAAGCGGCGGCCGCCCAGTTCCAGGCGTTCCCAGCCCAGGAAGGTGATGGAGAAATTGCGCTCGTCCGTGCGCGTGGAGGTGGTGATCTTGTCGGACAGGCCCGCCAGCGGGTAGTGGGTGCTCGTTTGCGTGTCCGAGAACTGCACGCGCACTTCCTGGCCAGGGCGCATGTTGGCGGGGATGGCGGACTGCGGCGTGTAGACATTCTTGCTGCGCACGGTGCCGTCTTCATTGTAGTGGGCGTTGCCCGTCAAGAATACCTGGCCATCGCGGATATCCTGGTAGGACGTGGCCAGCAGCACGCCGCCGTTGAGGATCAGTTGCGTGCCCTTTTGTTTCTTGCCCTCGAACAGTTCCTCGACGTTGACTTGTGCGTCGCCATTGTTCTTGCTGAACTTGATGCCCGTCGTCAGTTCCATGCACTCGCCTACGGTGGGTGCCGCCTGTACGCTCGCGGCCGCCAATACGCCCGCCGCCATCATTCCACACCATGCTGCTTTCATTGTCTTCCTGGCTATCTTGTAAAGGCGCAATGATAGCGTGACTGGAAGCAACGTGGCGCAGCGCTGATGCTATTTCGTGGGGGCGATGGGAATGCTGGGCACCGCAGGCGTGGACGCTGGCGGCTCGGTGGGCGTGCCGCTCTGCGGTTTGTCCCCATGATTGGCCGTCTGTTTTCCGCGCCGCGTGCGCTTGTCCGTGCGGGTTTTGCTGGCCTTGCCGTCGTGGACCAGCTTGCCTTTGTTGTCGAGCTTGTCGGAGGCATCCGATTGCTGGCCCGGGTCCCTGGCATTGTTGGTGTGGTTGCCCGTCTGGTTCAGATTCGTCGTCGACTGGGCTTGCACCCAGGCGCCGCCAACGGTCATCAGGGTGGCGGCCAGCAAGAGAGCGGGAGTTTTCATGGTGCGTGTCCTGTGTAAGAAGTTGGGAGTTGCTGTCGAGACTCGATTGTCACATGCGTGTCCCCGTTTCCAAGTAGGAATATGCCGCATGCGCGTGTGAGCATATTGCCAGTGTTCACGCATGTTGGCCCGCACGCAAGCGCAGGCGCCGCGCGCTCAGGCCATCGCGCACGGACCATGCCAGCGAGATGGCGCCCATGGCGGCCAGCCACTGGCCGGGTCCGCCGGGCGGCAGGGCCTGCATGGCGGCCGGCAGGGCAAGCCAGCCGGGCAGCGCCTGCAGCAGCAAGGTGGCGATCACGCCCAGGTTGATGAACAGCAGGACGTGCAGGATGCGTTCGGGCACGGGCAAGCGGCGCGTGTCGCCTTCGACCACGGTGTCGCGCAGCGAGACCAGTATCTCCGCCAGCAGCAATGCCACGGGCCACCAGGCCAGCCAGCCATGCCAGCTGAACAGGCCCAGCGAGGGAAACAGCAGGCCGAAGATGACTTCGCGCGCGCTGTGCAGGCGCTGCTCGGCGGCTGCGCCCGGGCGCGACGGCAACCGCACGAGCAGCTCGTGGTTGAGGATGACGTCGACCCCGCCCAGCAGGCCGTGCAGCAGCAGCGCGGCCTGCAGCGCCGTCATGGCTATCCCGTGCCGCGTTGCCGGCGCTTAGCGGCCGGGCTGGCGCGGCGGCACCACACCCGTGTTGCCCGTGGTGCCAGAATTGCCAGTGTTGCCGGTGTTACCCGACGTGCCGGAGTTGCCGGTATTGCCGGAAGTCCCCGACGTCCCTGACGTGCCCGAAGTTCCCGACGTGCCTGTGCCGCCCGTATTGCCGTTCATGTTTTGCGTGCCGCTACGCGCGGCGTTGCCTGCGGACTGGCCGGCGCTGCCCGGGGTACCGCCGCCCGAGTTGGTGCCGCTGGTGGACTGTCCGGTCGTATCGTTGTTGCGCGATTTGCCCGATTTCTGCTTCTGTTTCTTGTCATGCTTGCGCGGCGTCGTGTCATCCTGTCGCGTATTTTGCTGCGTATCTTGCTGGGCCGCCGTGCCCGTGTTGCCAGTGTTGCCTGTTGTATTGCTATTGCCCGTCGATTGCGCCTGAGCCAGGGCGGCTGCGCCGCCCAGCAGCAGGGTGGCCAGCATCAATGCAGATGGTTTCATGGGAACTCCTTCTCGTGGCTTGAAGTGGAGTACCGATTCTGGCACGCGCGGGCAGGGCGGCAAGTAGGAGCGCGCCGCCCGCGGCTGTGGGTGCATGGCTGGCCGTGGCGCAGGCGTCAGCGAAATTGCTCGGTCGAAATGTCGAAACGCTTGAGCTTGTCGTACAGGGTTTTCTTGGGAATATTCAGGCTGGCCGCCGCATCGATGACGTTGCCATTGTGGCGGCGCAAGGCTTCCTCGATGATGGAAATCTCGAACGTGTCCACCTGCTCGGCCAGCGACGCTTCGCGGCAGCCGGCCGGGCTCAGGGTGTCGTCGAGCAGGCCCAGCACGAAGCGGTCGGCCACATTGTGCAGCTCGCGCACGTTGCCGGCCCAGCGCTGCGCCATCAAGGACGCGATCAGCTCGCCGCTGACGAGGGCGGCCGGCTGGCCGTAGCGCAGGGCCGCCTGCAGCACGAAGAATTCGAACAGCAGCGGGATATCCTCGCGCCGGTTGCGCAGGGCGGGCAGGGTCAGGCTGGCCACGTTCAGGCGGTAATACAGGTCGGGCCGGAATTTCCCCTGTTCCGCCAGCACATTCAAGTCTTCCTTGGCGGCGGCGATCACGCGGAAATTGACGGAAATGAGTTTGTTTGAACCGAGCCGCTCCACCTGCCGCTCCTGCAGCACGCGCAGCAGTTTCACTTGCAGGGCCAGCGGCATGCTTTCGATTTCATCGAGAAACAGGGTGCCGCCGTTCGCGTACTCGATCTTGCCGATGCGCTGGCGCTGCGCACCCGTAAACGCGCCTTTTTCGTGGCCGAACAGTTCCGATTCGAAGATCGATTCGGGCAGGGCGCCGCAGTTGATGGCCACGAACGGGTGGTCTCGCCGCTCGCTGAAGTCGTGCAGGCAGCGGGCAATCAGTTCTTTTCCAGTGCCCGTTTCGCCGAGGATGATGATGTCGGCCGATTTCGGCGCCAGGTTCAGCACCAGCTGGCGCACCTTGGCCATGGCCGCGCTGCGGCCCACGATGCGCGCTTCGATGCCGACGCGCTGCTCGAGCTGGCGGCGCAAGTTCATGTTTTCCAGCACCAGGTGGCGCTTGTCGAGGGCGCGGCGGCACACTTCCACCAGCAAGTCGGCGGAAAATGGTTTTTCGATGAAATCGTAGGCGCCGCGACGCATGGCACCCACGGCCATCGACACGTCGCCGTGACCCGTGACGAGGATGACGGGCAGGCTGGCATCCTGCGCCACGGCGATATCGAGCAGTTTCAAGCCATCGATGCCCGGCAGCTTGATGTCGCTCAATAAGATGCCCGCAAATTCAGGCACCAGATAGGGCAGCGCTTCCTCGGCCGTGGCGACGGCCGTCACTTGCAAGCCCGCCAGTTCCAGCGATTGCCGGGCGCCCTTGCGCACGACGGCATCGTCTTCCACCAGCAGCACTTGCATGCCTTCAAAATTATTCTCGTGCATCAGATGTTTCCTTGTCTCTCTCCCCCGGGTCGCAGCTCAGGGTGATGGTAAATTGTGCGCCGCCCCCTTCCTGCGCGCTGCGGTTGCGCACGGCCAGGGCGCTGCCGGCAGCGCGCAGTATGCCTGCGCTGATCGACAATCCCAAGCCCAGCCCGTGTTCCTTGGTGGTATAGAAGGGATCGAAGATCTTGTCGAGCGAGGCCAGCGGGATGCCGGGGCCATTATCGGTGATATGCAGCACGGCAAGGCTGCCTTCGCGGCGCACCTGGAACCAGATTTGCACGGCTTCGTTTTCCGGCACGGCATCCATGGCGTTGGTGATCAGGTTGGTAAACACCTGTTCCAGGCCAATGGCGTTGCACAGCACGATGATATCGTCCTCCAGCCAGCTTTCATGCAAGGTCAAACGCTGCGAGTTTTTGCGCGTGCGGATTTGCAGCATGGTTTGCGCGAACGCCTGGCGCACGCTGACGGGTTTGCGCGCATCGTCGCTGCGCCGCGCAAAGCCTTTCAGTTGCGACGTGACATAGCCGAGCCGCTTGACGAGGTCGGAAATGGTCGACAGGTTGTCGAGCGCATCGTCGATCTGCCCCCGCGCCAGGAACACCTTGGCATTATCGGAAAATGTTTGCAGGGCGGCCAGCGGCTGGTTCAGCTCGTGCGTGACGCCGGCCGCCATCTGGCCGATGGCCGCCAGCTTGCCGCTTTGCACCAGTTCCGCCTGGGCATAGCGCAAGGTTTGCTCGGCCCGTTCGCGCTCCGTCACCTCGGCTTGCAGGCGGCCATTCGCGTGGACCAGGTCGGCCGTGCGCTGCTCGACCTTGATTTCCAGCTGTTCATACGCGCGCGCCAGGGTTTGCTGTGCATTGAGCTTGTCGGCGATGCGGCGCCGGCGCTGGCGCGCATACATCAGGGCCAGCAGCAGCAAGGCCCAGCCCAGCGCGGCGGCGATGGCCGCGTTGCGCGCCGCCTCATTCACCTGGTCGAGTTCGGCCAGCACCGTGATCTGCCATTGCAGCGGCCCCAGCGCGCGGTTCACGGCCAGGTAGTCGGCGCTGCCGGACAAGGCGGGGGTATCACCCGTCTGCGGACGCTCCAGGGTCATCACGCTGGCGCCGTCGGCAAACTGGCGGCTGACGCGGTGCGGCAGGATGGGCAGGTTTTCTTGCAGGAACTGGCGCTGTTCGCTGATGTCTTTCTTGGCGTCCGGCGACAGCGGGGCCAGGGTCTTGAACTTGAAGGCCGGCGTGGTGGCCAGGATGATCACGCCATTCGCATCCTTGACCCAGATCTGTTCGCCAGCGCCGGGCGTGCGCCACGATTGCTCGATCCAGTCCAGGTTGACCTTGGCGGCGACGATGCCGATGATGCGCCCGTCGCGCTGCACGGGCTGCGAAATGAAATAGCCGGCCTCGAAGGTGGAAAAGCCGATGCCGTAGAAGCGGCCGATGCCGCCTGCGATCGCCTTCTTGAAATACGGACGGAAACCGTAGTTGACACCCACATACGAGCTGCGGTCTTGCCAGTTGCTCGACGCCAGGGTCGTGCCCTTGTCGTCGAGCACGTAGACGGCAAAGGCGCCCGCGCGGCGGTTCATGTCGACCAGGTAGGCGTTGATTTGCGTGACTTTGTCGGCGCTGGGCTGTTCCAGCAATTGCGCCACCGCATCGCTCTGGGCCACGGCCAGGGGCAGGAATTCGTACTTGTTGAGGGCGCCGCCGATGGACGCCGCATACAGTTCCGCGCGCGAATCCAAGGTGCGGTGCAATTCGTCGAGCTGGCGCTGCTTGACCCAGGCATACGACGCCCACGTCAGCACGACCAGCGACCCCACGGCCAGCAGGGGGGCGAGTAGCCTTGGGGTCTGACCCGCCGGGTCAGACCCCAAATAAGTTTGCGGTCGCTTAATCAAGCTCCCTCAATCGGCGGTACTGGCCATGGTTTCGGCATTGTGATGACGCTGCTGCTCTTCCATCACCATCTCGCCCAGCATGCGCTTGAGGCGGTTGAACTCGGGGTCGCTCGGGTCGCGCGGGCGGGGCAGGTCGATGGCCACGTCGCGCTTGATGGTGCCGGGACGGTAGGTCATGACGATGGTGCGGTCGGCCAGGTAGATCGATTCCTCGATCGAGTGCGTGACGAACACGATGGTGGTGCCGAAGACTTTCCAGATTTTCAGCAATTCATCTTGCAGGTTGCGCCGCGTCAAGGCGTCCAGCGCGCCAAACGGTTCATCCATCAGCATGATCGGCGAATCGAGGGCCAGTACGCGGGCGATGGCCACGCGCTGGCGCATGCCGCCAGACAAGTCTTTCGGGTAGCGGGCACGGAATTCCGTCAAGCCCAGCATGCTCAGCAGCATGTCGACCCGTTCCTTGATCTCGGCTGGCGTCTTGCCGGCGATTTCCAGGCCAAAAGCGATATTGCTCTCGATGGTCATCCAGGGGAACAGCGCGTATTCCTGGAACACCATGCCGCGGTCGGGGCCGGGCTCGGTGATCAGCTTGCCGCCGGCCAGGATCTGGCCCGACGTCGGCTGCGAGAAGCCGGCGATGGCGTTGAGCAGGGTCGACTTGCCGCAGCCGGACGGTCCCAGCAGGCAGATGAACTCGCCGCTGGCGATTTCCAGGTTGATGTCCTTCAGGGCAATGACGTCCGCGCCGCCCGTGGTGAAGATTTTATTGACTGCGTTGATATTGATCGTGGTCATGGCCGTTCCTCTTAGTGTTCCAGGCCGCGGTGCCACTGCAGCAAATGATTATTCAGGGCATTCATGGCGATATCGATGGCCAGGCCGAACAGGCCGATGGTAAACATGCCGGCGATAATCTTGTCGGACCAGAAGTACTCGCGCGCTTCCAGAATGCGGAAACCGAGGCCGCTGTTGACGGCGATCATTTCCGCCACGATCACGACAATGAAGGCCGTGCCCATGCCGATGCGCGCGCCGGCCAGGATGTACGGCGTGGCGGCCGGCAGGATGACGCGGCGGAACATGGTCATCTGGCTGGCACCCAGATTGCGTGCGGCGCGGATGTAGATGCCGTCGACCTGGCGCACGCCGGCGATGGTATTCATCAGCACGGGGAAGAAGGAACCGATGCTGATCAGGAAGAAGGCGGGCGGGTTGCCCAGGCCGAACCACAAGATCGCCAGCGGAATGTAGGCGATCGGCGGAATCGGGCGCAGCACCTGCACCAGCGGATCGAACAGTTTATAGATGGTCTTGTTGGTACCCATCAGCAAGCCCAGCGGCAAGGCCAGGCCGGCACCGATGGCAAAGCCGCCCAGCACGCGCGACAGGCTGGCCCAGGCGTCGTGCGGCAATTCGCCGGAGAACATCCACACGAGGTAATTGCCCGCTTCGGGCGTGTACGCTTCCATGGGAATCAGGTATTCATACCATTTCACGACCACGGCGACGGGCGAGGGCAGGATTTGCGGGTTGATCCAGCCGAACGTGGACATGGCTTGCCACAGCAGCAGCACGGCGACGGGCACGGCGGCGCCGTGCGCGAAGCGTTTCATCATTTGAATATTCATCGTGACACTTTCAGATTAGCGTGGTGCGTAGGACTTCTTGGCTTTTTCCAGCAGATCCAGCTTGACCCAATCCTTGGCGGCAGGCGCTTTGGCCATGCGGCCCACGCCGAATTTCACCATGTAGTCGGTGGTCAGCTGCACGTGGCTTTGCGTGATGTCTTCCGTGAAGATGGCGTTGTCGATGGCGTCGCGGTAATCGTCGGTGGTGATCTGGTTCTTGAACATCGATTCGCGCACGTATTTTTCCGCCAGTTTCGGGTCGGCCAGGAAGGCGCGCGTGGCGGCGACGAAGCAATCCATGAAGCGCTGGGCCACGGCCGGCTTTTCCTTGTACATTTTTTCCGTCATCACGAGCGCGCGCACGGGCTCGCCCAGCGGCGTGTCGTAGGGCTTGAGGATGGCTGCGCCGTATTTCTTGTGGATGGCCTGGGTCGAGTACGGCTCGGACTGGCTCATGACGTCGATATCCTTGGTCAGCAGCGCCTGGTTCAAGTCCGGGTAGCCCATGTACAGAATTTGCACGTCCTTGCCCGGCTTGTCGGACCAGGTCAACTTGGCCTTGGTCAGTTCGGCAAACAGCAGGATTTCCTGTGGGCCGCCGCGCGTGACGCCGACTTTCTTGCCTTTCAGGTCGGCAATGCCCTTGATGTTCAGGTCGGGACGGCCGACGATCTGCACGCCGCCCTTGGCGAAGCCGCCCACCAGGTACACGGGCAAGCCGGTGGCGCGGCCCGTGATGGCCGCTTCCAGCGCGCTGGCGGACACGTCGATTTCGCCAGCGATCATGGCCGGCACGATGTCGAGGCCCTTGGCGAAGATGCGCTCTTCGATCTTCAGGTCGTATTTCGGCGCGATTTCCTTCATGTAGGCGACGGCGCCGTAATGGGCGAATTTCAGGTTGCCCAGGCGTACGGTATCGGCAGCGTGGACGGCCAGCGGGAATTGCGCGGCCAGAGCGACGGCCACGGCCAGTGCCTTGGTGTTGAGGAAGGACGAGATGCGGAAGGTGCTTGCCATGCTGTTGTCTCCAAAAGGTAGATGGTTTTTATATAGTGGGTCAGGCCGCCGCTCTGATGGCGGCTATGAAAATATAAAAGCATCTTCCGTGCCAGTGGAGCGCATTTTGGCGTTTATTGCAAGTGATTGTTTATAAAGGTTTAATTTGAATCTATTGAAATTGGGAAATGGCGAGATTCCGCCTTTCCGCACGGGGAGGGAAAAGACTGTGCGGATTGCCGCATTTTGACGGGCGGGTTCGATGTCGGCTGCGGGCTCACAGCAGGTGAACCTTCATGGCGTGGCCGACTCCAATCGTAAAAAAACGCGTTGCAAATAGGCTGGCAACGCGTAACTCCCCCGTGGAGTAGGGGCGGCGCCGCGCGGGCGCCTGATGGATAGGCTCTGTCTGCCGGGCTTACTTTGGCGTCGTGGCCGGCGGCAGGGCCGGCGCGGTGGCCGGGTCCGTCAGCGGGGCAGGCGGCGTCGTGCTGCCAGGACCCGCTTCCGGCGTGGCTGGCGCGACGGGTGGCGGCATCACTTGGGGTGCGGAAGCGGGGTTGGGTGCCGTTTCGGGCAGCGGCGCGTCGGCCGGTTTTTTGCAGGCGGACAAGGTGATCAGGGCGGCGGCGGCCAGCAGACTGGGCATATTCATGATGGTTCCTTTGCAAAGTATCAAGATTGGCGCGATGCGGGCGGCGGGTGCCGCGCGCGAAGCTTGAATTTATTACAAGGATGCCGACGCTTCTGTTCGCTATTTCACGTTGTGCGCGTATGCAAGCGCAGCGTTTTTAGATGTCTTTTATAGATGCATTCAGAGAAATAATTCAACAAGGCAATATTTTTCACTTTCTTGCTTCTAATGTTCGTTAACGCACAGACCAGTGAGGATCAGGATGGCATTCTGTGCCCAGACGCTCAGGATTCGTGGCGTTCTGGTATAAAAATTGCCAAGAACTTAACAATCCGGGCTACCGGCAATCGTTTAAAAGGAGTATTCAAATGCATGCAATGACTCAGTCTCACGTGAAGAGCGAATTAAAGGCAGCGCACCAGGAACTTCGTAGCCCCGAAAAAGGCTCGCAAATGGTAGAACGCGCAGCACCCATCCCCCCGGAACGCATGAATCCCATTTCCATGGCACCGATCGAGCGCGTGCGTTCGACGTCGGCCACCCTGCGCCGCATCGAAAACATGCAAAAGCTGATCGGCGAATTGTCGCTGCACGAGATGCTGGCCGATGAAATCGCCTGGTTCCTCAAGTTTTCGCCATCGGGCGCCCGCAAATACATCCGCGACCTGCGCGAAGCGGGCGTGATCGAACTGGCCCGCTACATCGAAGGCACCGCCACCTATCTTGGCAAGGCAGTGTACCAGCTGACGCCGGATCCTGAGCGCGTGCGCGCCTTCCTGGCCGCCATCGTCCAGCCAAAACGCGAAGGCGCGCCACCGCGCAAGGACCGTCCCGGCCTGCGTGAGCAAAGCATGGCAGGCAGCGGCCGTCACTTCCACATCCTGGCCGATGACACGCATTACGCCATCCGCGTCAACCGCGGTCCCGTGACGCGCGATCCGCTGGTGGCAGCCTTGTTCGGAGCGCCGCAGCAAAAGTCGGCCGAGTAAAAACGCGTCTGAGCGGCCGCCTGGCGGCCGGCGGGCGGAATGCTTGTGGTTTTGATTCTCAGATGCATGTCGAAAGCCGGGTCACAACCCGGCTTTTGGCGTTGGGGCAGGCCGTTTCATGTCGCCTGATTGAAAAGACTGCAAGCATCCCCATGTGGGCTGGACTGCTGCCCGCAACGCGCGGGTTCACTTGAAGGAGCTTGTCCTTGTCTGCCTACGCCACCTAGTTCTCCTGTCTGCCATTGCCTTACCTGAAGCGGGTCGCTGCATGAATCCGCTGCTGTGGATCGCCATCGTCACGGCTGCCATCGTCTTTTCGCTGTGGTTTCCCCGCTGGCGTTTGAAGCGGGCCCTGGCCAGGCCCTTGCCGCCGGAAGGCCTGGCCGTGCTGGAAAAGAATATCCCCGTGTATCCGCGCATGCCGGCGTCGCTGCAGGAGCAGTTGCGCCGTCTCGTCGTGCAATTCCTGTATCAGAAGAAATTCGTCGGTTGCGGCGGCCTGGAGATCACGGACGAGATGCGCTACACCATCGCCGGCCAGGCTTGCCTGCTGTTGCTGAACCGCCAGACGCAGGTGTATCCGGAACTCGACACCATCCTCGTGTACCCCACGGAATTCATCGTCACGCGCGATGAAGTGGGGCCGGGCGGCGTGGTCACGCCATCGGCCAATGGGCTATTGGGCGAATCCTGGGGCGATGGCAGAGTCGTGCTGGCCTGGGATCACGTGCAGCGCGGCGCGGCCGACTGGACCGATGGGCACAATGTCGTGCTGCATGAATTTGCCCACCAGCTCGACAGCGAATCGGGCGCCGCGAATGGCGCGCCGTATTTGCCCAGCGTGTCGAGCTACCGCAGCTGGGCCACCGTGCTGTCGCGCGACTTCGACAACCTGCGCCACGACGCCATCTACCAGCAGCACAGCGTGATGGACCATTACGGCGCCACGAATCCCGCCGAATTCTTTGCCGTGGCCACGGAAACCTTCTTTGAAAAGCCGTACCAGATGGCCGAGCACCACGAAGAACTGTACGCGCAATTCTTGCAGTACTACAAGGTCGACCCGCGCGACTGGATGGCGCCGCCCGTGGAACCCGAGCACATGGCCTCGCCGTTTCCCAACTACGCGGCACACTGGTAAGCGTTCAGCCCAGCAGCCGCTGTTTCAGCGCGGGATAGCTGCTGCGCGACACGGGTATGCCCGTGCTCGTTTGCGTGTCGAGCGCGTATTTGCCGCCTGCCGCGATCTGCAGCCTTTTGAAGCCCAGGCTGTTGACGATGTAGGAGCGGTGCACGCGCAGGAAGTGGGGCGGCAGCAGGGCCATGAGCTTGTCGATGGCCAGGTCATGAAAACACTGTTCGCCGCTGCGCAGCACGATATTGCTGTAGTGGCCATCGGCTTGCACATGGTCGATGTCGGCCATGGCGATCCATTCCAGCGCTCCGCGTTTCTTGACGGCCAGCGAGGCCGCTTCCGTATGCAGCCCCGTATAGCGTTGCAGCGCCTTGTGCAGGCGTTCGCGGCTGAAAGGCTTGGCAACGAAGTCGAGCACGCCGAACTCGAAGGCCGTGATCGAGCGTTCCGCATGGGCCGAGACGATGATGGTCTGGAACGGGGCTGTCTGGGCCAGGCGCAGCAAGTCATAGCCGTCCGCGCCATGCAGGTTCAGATCGAGCAGCAGCAAGTCGACCTGTTCCTGGGCCAGCGCGGCCAGCGCTTGCGGGACATTGTCATGCAGCACGAGTTGCGTGAGGCGCGCACCGAAATGCGCGCGCACCTCGCGTGCGAGGCCTTGCGCGATCAGCGGTTCATCTTCCAGTATCAACACATTCATGGCGCCGCCGGCAAGGTAAAGGTGAGGCGCCAGCTCGCCTGTTGCTGTTCGCTGGCATATTCACGGTCATAGCGGGCCGCATCGCCAAACACGGCGTGCAGGCTGGCGCGGATGTACTGTTCGCCCACGCCGCCGCCCGCATGCTGGCGTGTCTCGCCTTCGGGCAGGATCAGGGTCAGCACCTGCGTTTGCGCATGTTGTGCGATGCGCAGGATAAAGGCCGCGCCGTGGCGGTAGCGGTTGTGGCTGAACGCATTTTCCAGCGCCGTCAGCAAGGTGGCGGGCGGCACGGTGATGCCCGCCGCCTCGCCATCGAGCTGCAGGCTGCACGGCTGCTGCAGCCGCGTGCCCATGATGCTCAGGTAATTCTCGCACAGGGCCAGTTCCTGCGTCAGGGCGATGCTGGGCTGCTGCGCGAACTCGTTGAGCATGCGCAACTCGGCGCCCAGTGCCTCGATGAAGGTTTCGGCCGCCTGCGGCGATTGCGCGTTGAGTTCGCTGATCAGGCTCAGGGAATTCATCAGGAAATGCGGTTGCATGCTTTTGCGCAAGAGCTGGTTTTCCAGCTGCTGGGCGCGTGCCGCCTTGCTGCGTTCGCGCAGCAGCTGCGCCAGCAATTGCGCACACAGGGGCAGCAGCAAGAAGCACACGACGAGGGCGAAACCGCCTTCGGCAAACTGGCTGCCCGTCAGCAGGAACAGGGCGCACGAGGCCAGCGCGATCAAGGTGCCGCCGCGGCTGCCCGGCAGGCGGCGCCACAGGGCGCCCAGGTTGAGCGCCAGGCTTGCTGCCAGGCCCGTCAAGAACATCGACCAGCAGCGCGAGTCGAAATGTGCGGGCAGCGCGCCGGCCAGCGCAATGCCCGCCAGCAGTACCGCCGCCGCCAGCGGCCAGCGTGGCAGCCGGTATGCCGTATAAAAATACAGGGGCAGCAAGGCGGAAAACAGCCAGGTCAGCGCACTGACGGCGTACAGGCGCGGCAAATGCATGGGATAGGCATAGCCGGTAACGCTGCGCCAGAGTTCCACCACCAGCAGCAGCGCCGCCACCAGGCACAGTGCGGCAAACATGGCCCAGTGCCGCTGCCGCTGGTACAGCGCCGTCAAGGCGAGAAACAGCAGGGCGACGGCACCCAGCGCCCCGGCCAGCAGCAGTGGCGGCAGCCGGTACCAGGCCAGCGCCGCGCGGTAGTCTTGCCGGTCGACCAGGTACAGCGCATACAGTGGCGACGCCAGGCGTTCAGGCGCCTGCTGCGTCGACAGCAGCAGGCGCAGGTGGTGCTTGCCCACGGACAACTGCCGTGGCGTCAGGTGGATGGCGAAATCGATGTCGCCCGCGCGTTCCCCGCTGGCCTGGCGGGCCGGTTGGCCATTGCTGCCGATCAATATGCCATCGAGCCAGACTTCGCTGGAAGCCAGCGCCGACAGCACCAGCAGCTGCGTCGACGAGGGCGTGGCGGCCACGGTGACATCGCGCTCGACGCACAGCAGCTGGCCCGGCTTGAGCAGCTGGTACAGCGATGCGGCGGGCGTGGCGCGCGTTGTGCCGCAGGCGCGCCAGCCTTCGGCCAGCGATAGCCTGTCCATGCCCATGGCGAACGAGGGCAAGGCCAGGCAGCACAGCAGCAGGTAGCGGAAGACGGAGGGCATGACGGGCATTGTAGCTGCTCATTTGCCAACCCTTTGCAACATTTTCATCCACTTCGGTGCCGTTCATGCGGTCCACGTGCATTTCGTGCACGGCCTGCTAGCGGTGTGTAAAAGACACTTACCATGCATCAGCGCCGTGCTGTGGACACGGCCCTCACCATGGAATATTAATTATGCAAAGCAGCAAATACTACGGTTTCGCCGGCGCGCTGGCGCTGTTCTGCGGCGTGGCGCAGGGCGCTCCCGCTACCTGTTCCGCACCTTCCGCTGCGCTGGCCACGCGCCTGGCCGACTTCGACGGCTGGGTGGCCCAGCGCATGGACAAGGCCCGCATCCCGGGCGTGACCGTCGGTTTCAGCCAGGGCGACGTGGAATGGGTCAAAGGCTATGGCTATGCGGACCTGGAAAACCGCGTGCCGGCCACGGCCCGGTCCAGCTACCGGCTCGCGTCCGTCACCAAGCCCATGACGGCGGTGGCCATCCTGCAACTGGTGGAGCAGGGCAAGATCAACCTGGATGCGCCCGTGCAAACGTATGTGCCGTATTTCCCCGTCAAACCGTTTCCCGTGACGGTGCGCCAGTTGCTGGGCCACCTGGGCGGCATCGACGCCTACCGTAACAGCAAGGCGGAAAAGCACTTCAAGGAGCACAAGGATACGCGCCAGTCCATCGCCGTCTTCGAGCGGTTCGACCTGATCGCCGAACCGGGCACGCGCTTCCGCTACACCAGCTATGGCTACAATTTGCTGGGCGCCGTCATCGAGGGTGCCTCGGGCGAAAGCTATGGCGGCTACATGCGTCGCCACGTGTGGGAGCCGCTGGGCATGGACACCATCGTGATGGATGACCCGGACACCGTGATTGCCCATCGCGTGCGCGGCTACCGGCTGGCCGGCAAGGAGTGGAAAAATGCGGAATTCGTCGACATCAGCAGCCGCTTTTCCGCCGGCGGCACGCGCGCCAGCGTGCCCGACATGCTGGCGTTCGGCAGGGGCGTGCATGAAGGCAAAATCCTGTCGGCGGTCAGCGTGGCCGCCATGGTGCAGCCGATGGCCACGCGCGCCGGCCGCTTGACGGACTATGGCATGGGCTGGGAAGTCGTCCCGACGGGCGGGCGCTATGCGATTGCCCATAGCGGCCAGCAGCCGGAAACCGTCACCTATCTGTACAGCTTCCCCTCGCGCAAGCTCACCCTTGCCGTCGCCGCCAATCTCGAGCGCGTCAATCCCGAGGCGTTCGTGCAGCGCCTGTTCGAAGTCGTCACGGGTGAACCGTGGCAGCTGAACACGTATATCGCCGATGCGGGCGCGCAGCGCGCGTATCAGGTGGCGCAAGGCATGTTCGAGGAGGGCAGGGCATATGCCGAGCGCACGGATCAACCGTATGCCGATGCGGCCGCCACGCGCGAGGCATTTTCGCAAATTAACCGGCAAGCGCTGGCGCCCGATGCCAGGGCGGCACGCGCCTTCATCGACACGGCCCGCCATCCCGCAGGTGGCCGCGTGTTTCTCACGGTCGGCGCCAGCATGGCCAGGCAATTGCGCGAGGCCGGTGTCGACCTGAATCAATACGCGCGCGGCGGCGCGTTGGCGTTTGCACGCGACTATGTCCTGTTGTCGCAAGGAACAAAGGCAGGCGCCTTGCCCCGCTTCGATCCCGCTTTCGAACAAGCCATCGTGGCCCTGGCCGGCAGCTGGGACCGCACGGCCGCCATCGCCTGGCCAGCCGAACCCGCATCCATCGCCGCACTCGATAGCCAGTTGCGCACGGCCTTCCGCGGCCAGCGCGCCTATCCCGATTTCGTGCCCGAACTGCAGGAACTGGCGCAAGCGTCGGCCGCGCGTGGCGAGGTGGAGGCGGCGCTGGCGGCCAGCCGCCTGGCCGTGGAACTGTATCCGCTCAGCGACCGCGCGCATGCGCTGCAAGGCTTGACCCTGCTGACCGCCGGCAAGACGGAAGCGGCCCTCGCCGCCCTGCGCCTGGCGCTGGAGCGCGATCCGCTCGGTGCGGCCAGCCCGGCGGCGCTGAACCTGGAAGCCTACCGTTTGAAAGGCAGCGGCGCCGTGGCGCAAGGCATGGCCGTGCTGCAGGCGGCCGTCAGCCTGCATCCGCGCGACGCGAATCTGCAGGACAGCCTGGCCGAGTTTTATGTCGAGCAAGGCTTGCGCCCGCAGGCTGTCGAGGCCTACCGGCAAGCGCTGCGGCTCGACCCCCGCTATCCGGGCGCCGTGGGCGCAAAAGCGGCGATCATCCGCCTCGGTGGCGAGACGAAGGCGCTGGCGCCTTAGAACACCTAATGGGCTTTGCGCGCACAACAATTCCTGTCCGATATCCGCAGCCCGTTCGGCGCAGCCGCATGATTGGCGGCTGTGTGCGCAAGCGAACGGTATCCTGGCGCCGTCCGGCGCACCCTATCGTAGCGGCGCACGGTGCGCCAGCAGCCGACCAGGAGGGCCGTATCATGTCACGCATCATCGCAGGTCATTTTCAGTTGCAGGAACAGATCGACGCCGCGCGCGCGGCCCTGAACCAGGCGGGCTTTCCCGACAGCCGCATCAGCGCCTTTTTTGTCAACCAGCCGGGCCAGCATGATCTGCACGCGCTTGGCGGCGACCGCGACATGTCGCCGGGCGCGAAGGAGACGCCCGAAGGCGTGGTGGAAGGCGTGGCCGTCGGGGCCGCCGTCGGCGCGGGCATCGGCGCGGCCACCACGCTGGCGACGGGGCCGCTGGGCCCGGTGGTGGGAGCGCTCGTGGGCGCCCACGTGGGCTCGCTCTACAGTTTCAATAAAATGAAAGACGCGGGCGAACCCGAAGCAAATGGCGAGGGCAATGGCGAAAACCGCCGCCAGCCCCGCCATCCGGGCATGCTGATCGCCGTCGCGCTCGGTGGCCCCGACGAGCGCGAACGGGCGCTCGAGACCTTGCACCGTCTCGGCGCCGAGCACATCGAGGAAGCGGAAGGCACGATCGCCAATGGCGACTGGCTGGATTTCGATCCGCTCAGCATACCCGTACTGGTGGCATGAATCGGCGCGCCAGCCGCAGAATATGCATAAATTCCGCGCTGCATGAAATTTAGGTATGATCCTTGTTAGTATTCGTAATTATTGGTAAACAATGCCGACAGGGATAGTTTCCGCGCGCCCGAAGTGACACTGGACCAAGGTGACTGCCTGTAGTACTTGCCTCGCATGCTAACGGGTATGAATAGGAGGTCGCGTCATGACACAGGCATGGTTCATTCTGACACGGGCCGATGGGCGCGACATCTGCGCGCCCTCGCCGGCACAGCTGGCCGATGCGCTGGCCGAGGTTTACCGCGGCGGCGCCGTGGCGCAGGATGGCAGCCCGGCTGCCGTCCTGTTGCGTTTTGGTTACGACGATGGCTTGATGTATCAGGTCGAGGTCGCTAGCGGAGGCGAAGTCACTTTCGAGGAATGGTCGGACCGCGATTGCGAAATCGCCCTGGCCAGTCCGCGCCACATGTCGGCCCTGCCGCAGGACGACGCGCTGCAGCTGTGGCAGTGGCTGGCGCAGCGCCAGGTGGCGAAGATCCGCAGCCAGCCCTGGCAGGGCGGCTAGCCCGCCGCTTTCAATACGCCCTAGTGCGCCATCAGCACGGGGATCGTCATGCTTTGCAGAATCGTGCGCGTGACGCCACCGAGGATGGTTTCGCGCAGGCGCGAATGGCCATACGCTCCCATCACCAGCAAGTCGGCCGACAGGTCGGCCGCCTGCGACAGCAGCGCTTCGCCGATATCGCCGCGCCGCACGCCACCGCCATCGAGCAAATGCAGCCGCGCTTCCACGCCGTGGCGCGCCAGGTATTGCGTCAGTTCCGCGCCCGGCTGTTCGCCGTGCTCGGCGGCATGCACCTGGGCGTCGAAGATGGCCACGTGGACTTGGCCGGCGCGCTGCAGCAGGGGCAGGGCGGCGCTCACGGCGCGGCTCGCTTCCTTGCTGGCGTTCCAGGAAATGAGTACATTGCGCGCGGCCGCAGGCGGCGCCAGTAGGGGCAGCGGTGGCGCATACGGCACGATCAGCACGGGACGGCCCGAATGCAGCAACACATAGGCGGGAAAGTCGCGCATCACGGACGGCGATTTATCCTTGGCATTGTATTGGCTGATGACGACCAGGTCCGCATAGCGGGCCAGCAGGCTGATGCCGCCCGCCGCCTCGTCGTCGAGCACGCGCTGTTCGAACGAAGCGACGCCGGCCGCGCGCACTTGCGCTTCAAAACCGTCGAGGGCGCGCGTGGCCCGGTCGCGCAGGAAGTTCAGGTGCAAGCTCAGGTTCGGGTCGGCATCGAGGTCGGGCTGGTTCTGGTACAGCAGGCGCGACACGCCCGTCAGCGCCACACCCGTCAGGTGGCCGCCGCAAGCCTGGGCGATGCTGGCCGCCGCTTCGATGCGGGCGGCGCGCCCGGCGCTGTCGTCAATGTGGAGCAATACGGTCTTGTACGTCATGGCCTGTCCTCTCGCTGTGCAGTAGCGGCCATTCTGGCACAGTCCGGGGTGCCGGCCGCGCACGACTGCACCAGGCTGAGCAGTTGATCTGGCGCAAGGCTGGCAACAAAAACTGCTCCTACACTTGATGCCACGCAGAACAACCATAACAAGCGGGGAGAGACAGTCATGAAGGAACAAAAGGTAGCGCTGGTCACGGGCGGCATGGGCGGCCTGGGTACGGCCTTGTGCCGCCGCCTGCATGCGGCGGGCTTTGCCGTTGTGGCCGCGCATACGCCGGGCAATGCGAGGGTGGCAAGCTGGCTCGACGAGCAGCAGGCGCAGCAGTATTACTTTCATCCGCTGGCCATCGACGTGACGGATTTCGATGCCTGCAGCGAGGCCGTGGCCAGCGTGCTGGCGCAGTTCGGCCGCATCGACGTGCTGGTCAACAACGCTGGTATCACGCGCGACCAGAGCATGCGCAAGATGGAGTTGCCGCACTGGTCCGAAGTCATGCGCACCAATCTCGACAGCCTGTTCAACATGAGCAAGCAGGTGCTCGAACCGATGCTGGCACAACCGTGGGGCCGCATCATCAATATCTCGTCCGTCAATGGCCAGAAGGGCGCGTTTGGCCAGTGCAACTATGCGGCCGCCAAGGCGGGCGTGCACGGTTTCAGCAAGGCGCTGGCGCTGGAAGTGGCGCGCCACGGCATCACCGTCAACACGGTCTCGCCCGGCTACCTGCGCACGCAGATGGTGACGGCCGTGCCCGCCGATATCATGGAAACGAAGATCCTGCCGCAAATTCCCCTGGGCCGCCTGGGCGAGCCGGACGAAGTGGCGGCCCTGGTCGCTTACCTGGCGTCGGACGAGGCCGCGTTTGTGACGGGCGCGAACATCGCCATCAATGGCGGACAGCACATGAGTTAAGCAAGCGTACAGCTTGCAAAGAGGCAATGGCAGTAGAGGAGACCCGTCCACCCAGCCGGCGCACAGACGCTGGCGGAGGACGTCAGGCAGTATGGCAGTCACGCTGGAAAACAAGGGGCAGGGCAGCGATGCCTTGCCCTTTGTTGTGGTGCCGCAGTCATGCTGCCGTCATGGTATTGGGCGCTGGGCTTTTTCCAGCCGCGTCTGGCAATCGATGCACAGCCGTGCTTCCGGGCGGGCGTTCAGGCGCGACAGGCCGATGGCTTCGCCGCAGTTGTCGCACAGGCCGTAGCTGCCATCGGCAAACTTGGCCAGCGCGTGCTTGATGATGGCCAGCTGCGCCTGATTGTGCTCGGCCGCTTCGCTGACGAGGGCGTTCAAGGTGCGCACGCTGGCGTTGTCGGCCGGCGAGGCTTCGATTTCATTGAGCAAGGAGGCGCGCGCGTCCGCTTCGGCCGCTTCGTTCTCGATCTGTTCCAGCAACGCCAGCTTGCGTTGCTCCAGCACGCCCTGCAGGCGCTGCAACTGGTCTTGCGGCAATCCATTCATGGCCATCACCCGGTAGAGGTTACTTCCATCATGGTAGTCCAAGATTGGCGGCTCTGCTTGCGCTACCACCCGCGCCGCGTTTGACGCGGCGCAGGCTGGCAGCGGCCGTTCTATGCTGGCTCTTTCAGGCAGTTGACCATCCAGGCGACGCCGAACTGGTCTTTCAGCATGCCGAAGCGCTTGGCCCAGAACGTTTCTTCCATGGGCATCTGTATGGTGCCGTCACGCGCCAGCGCGTCGAAGGCCCGTTCCGCCTCTTCCGGCGTATCGACGGTCAGGCAGATCGAGCTGCCGTGCATGCCCTTGGCGCCATCCTCGGTGCAGCCGCCATCCGAGCCCATCAGCATGGTGGGGCCCAGCTGCACGGAGCCGTGCATGATCTTGTCATACCAGTCTTCCTTGACTTGCTCCTGGCCCGGGGTGCCCCGGAATGGCATCAGGCACAGGTCGGTGCCATGCAGGTGCTGGCGGTAGTATTCGAGCGCTTGCGCGCAGTTTCCATTGAATTGCAAATACGGTTCGATACGCATCTTGGTCTCCTCTGGTCATCGTCCCGCAAGCACGATTGCCACGCGGGGGAGGTCCCAGTATAGGCGCTCACTGGCCGATTTCAATCACTCCGGGGCCATCTCTTGCAGGCGCTCACGCACCTTGCCCAGTGTGCTGAGGATGCGCTCCGGATTGCCGGCGAGCACGGCGCTGCCCAGGTGCAACAAGCTCGTCGCCAAACTGATCCAGTGCCGCACGTCGTCGTTGCGGGCGATGCGCAGGCGCACCGCGTCGAGCAAGCCGCTGAGCTGGCGCTGTGCTGTCTCCAGTCCTGCCACCGTGTGCCCTGCCGCATCGGCATACAGCTGGTTGGCTTGCTGGCGCAAGGCCACTTCCAGGGCGAAGACGGCTTGCGCCTGGCTATGGCTGATGCCGTCGGCGCCCTGGCTGGCGCGCTTGCGGATGGCGCGCATGACGGCGCCGTGCAAGGTGACGGCCGCCTGCGACAGACTGTCGGCCAATTGCTCGACGCGCATGGCGCTGCTGAGAGCCGCTTCGCGGCGTTCGCTGTTGCTGCTCCTGCCTACCGATCCGTCCATTGTGCCTCCGTGGTGGTGAGGGCGGCGGCGAGCTGGGCGTGTTCGCGCCCCAGTGCCGCCAGTTGCCGGCGCGCCAGGGTATGGCGCAAGCCAGCCAGGCGGTATTCCTCGGTTTTGTTTTGCTGCATGTTTTTCGCCAGCACGGCCAGCAGGCGCTGCTGCGGCGTGTCCGCATACGCGATTTCCACGTCGAGCAGGCCGAGCACCATGTCGCGCTCGTTGTCGCCGCTTTTATCGTACAGCGCCAGCAAGCTGTCGAGCGCAGCCAGCAAGGCCTGCAGCGGCGCGTCGCCATCGTGCAGCACTTGCGCCAGGTGCGCCTGCTGGCTGGCCGCGCTGCTCAGGCGCGACAGTTGCTGCAGCAACTCGGTATAGGCGCTGACATGGCGGTCATCGATGCCGCTGCCCGGCCAGGCGCGGATGGCGGCGCCGGCGCCGGCCAGTTCCGGCCGCACGTCATACGCGTCGGCATCGGCCAGCCGGCCCAGCGCCTGCAGGTACAGGCGCACGGCTTGCGCCAGGCGTGCGGCGTCCGCCTGCGCGGCGCGGCGCTGCGCATCGAGCAGGCGTTCGCGCGCGTCTTCGGCCGGCGACAGATAGGGGCGGGCGCGCTGGTAGCTGTCGACGTGGCGCTGCGACAGTTCGCTGAAAGCGGTCAAGGCATCGGTGCCGGCCGCCAGGGCGCGCACTTGCGCCAGCTCGGGGCGCGCGGCGGCGCAGCCGCACAGCACGGCAGCCAGGCAGAGGCTCAGGTACAGGTGCAAGTAAAGGGCGCGGCGATGGCGGGCGGGCAGGGCAAACACGTCACCTCTCGACAGGAAATACTGTATGGAAAGGTATTGTCGTGCCGGCATGCGCTACCCGCCTTGTGCGGGCGCAAGCAGGCTGCGATCAGGCGCTCGTCAATTGCTCGCGCCAGCCCAGTCCGGCAACGGTGTCGCTGGCGGGACGGTATTCGCAGCCGACCCAGCCTGCGTAGCCGATCTGGTCCAGCAGCTTGAACAGGTGGCGGTAATTGATTTCGCCTGTACCCGGTTCGTGGCGGCCCGGCGTGTCGGCGATCTGGATGTGGCGGATCAGGGGCAGCATGGCGCGGATGGTGTTGCTCAGCTCACCCTCCATGCGCTGCATGTGATAAATGTCGTATTGCAGGAAGATATTGCTGCGCTGGCAGTCGGCGATGATGTCGGCCGCCTGCTGGCTATGGTTCAGAAAGTAACCGGGCATGTCGTGGTGGTTGATCGGCTCGATCAGCACGTTGATGCCATGCGGACGGCAGGCGTCGGCGGCAAATTGCAGGTTGCCGATCAGGCTTTGCCGCGCCCGCTCCAGGCTCATGCCGGGCGGCACGATGCCGGACATGCAGTGCAGCTGCTTCGCCCCGAGTTCCAGCGCATAGTTGAGCGCCAGCTGCACGTTGATGCGGAATTCCTCGCCCCGGCGCGGGTCGCAGGCAATGCCCCGCTCGCCGCGCTCCCAGTCGCCGGGCGGGAAGTTGAAGAGGGCCAGCTGCAGATGGTGGCGCTCCAGCAGCATGGCAATCTGCCGCGCCTCGACGGCATAGGGAAACAGGAATTCGACGGCATCGAAGCCCGCATCCCTGGCGGCGGCAAAGCGGTCGAGGAAGGGCAGTTCGGTAAACATCATGCTGAGGTTGGCAGCGAAGTTCGGCATGGCGGCACGCAGGTGAGGGCAATGGACACTATCCTAGCCCAAATCGGCAATTGGTGGCGGGCATGAAAAAACCGTTCCAGAAACAAGTTCTGGAACGGTTTTGATTGCTGCGATACGCTTACCCGCGGGTATTAACGGCCGCGGCCGCCGGAGCGATGCGAAGCTGCCGAACGCGGCGCATTGCCGCTGCGGTTGCCGCCGCCACCGCCGCCCGATGGGCCGGCGCTGCGTGGCTTGGCGCCGCTGCCGCCGGTTTTCACGCGCACGACGGCGCCCGCTGGCGCGCGGCTGTTGTTGCGGTGGCCACCGGTGCCGCTGCGCAATTGCACAGGCTGGGCGCGGGCGTTCAGGTCGGGCTCGAAGCCCGGGATGACTTCGCGCGGCAGGGTTTGCTTGATCAGCTTTTCGATGTCTTTCAACATTTCGTGCTCATCCACGCAGACCAGCGACACGGCTTCGCCCTTGGCGCCGGCACGGCCCGTGCGGCCGATACGGTGCACATAGTCTTCCGGAATGTTCGGCAAGTCGTAGTTGACGACGTGCGGCAACTGGTCGATGTCGATACCGCGCGCGGCGATGTCGGTGGCGACCAGCACTTGCAAGGTGCCATCCTTGAACTCGGACAGCGCGCGCGTGCGCGCCGACTGGCTCTTGTTGCCGTGGATGGCCAGGGCGCCGATGCCGTCCGCGCCCAGCTGTTCGACCAGTTTATTCGCGCCATGCTTGGTGCGCGTAAAGACCAGCACTTGCGTCCAGTTGTTCGACTTGATCAGGTAGGACAGCATCGGGTGCTTCTTGTCGCGGTCGACTGGATGGATCTTTTGCTTGATCACTTCCACGGTCGAATTGCGGCGCGCCACTTCGATCATGGCTGGCTTGTTCAGCAAGCCATCGGCCAGGGCCTTGATCTCTTCCGAGAACGTGGCCGAGAACAGCAGGTTCTGGCGTTTTGGCGGCAGTACGGCCAGCACTTTCTTGATGTCGCGGATGAAACCCATGTCCAGCATGCGGTCGGCTTCGTCGAGGATCAGGATTTCCACTTTCGACAGGTCAACCGTGCCCTGGCCCATGTGGTCCAGCAAACGGCCCGGCGTGGCGACGAGGATGTCGACACCATGCTTGAGCTGCTTGATTTGCGGGTTGATGCCGACGCCGCCGAAGATCACGGCCGAGTTCAATTTGGTGTACTTGCTGTAGGCGCGCACGCTTTCCTCGACCTGCGCGGCGAGTTCGCGCGTCGGGGCCAGGATCAGGGCGCGGATAGGGCGCGTCGAGGTGTTGCTGGTGATGGCCGCGCCATTGGCGTCGGTCGACAGGCGGTGCAGCACGGGCAGGGTGAAGCCGGCCGTCTTGCCGGTACCGGTTTGTGCGCCGGCCAGCAAGTCGCCGCCAGCCAGCACGGCGGGAATCGCCTGCGACTGGATCGGGGTCGGCACGGTGTAGCCGTGTTCGGTAACAGCACGTACGATAGCGTCGGACAATCCGAGGGAGGAAAAGGACATGGTAACTTTATTGTGAGATCGGCCTGTCGCCATCGTGAGGCGCCAGTCGCAGGCAATCAGATTAGGGGTCGAAAGACAGCGGCAAGGGGACTGGTCATATGTGCCGCACACGCGAAGTATAACAGCCTGGCAAAAACGCGCCTGTTTTGTTTCAGGTTTGCAATGTCGCAAGTAAAGAAAAGGAGGCCAGGCATCGATCTCGCCGTCTGGGAAACGCTCGCTATACGTATCAAACCAGGCGCGCAGGGCTTCCAGGCCGTGCCACGGCTCAGGGCGCAGGTACTGGCAGATATACAGGCCGGCCTCCGTCAGCCTGGCGTCGGTATCGGGCATGGCGCCGGGCGCCTGCGGCCGTGCCGCCAGCAGCTGCGCGATGTGCTGGCGCTGCTCTGGCGTCAGGCTGGCCGCGATCCTGAATTCAAATCCCATGTTTTCTCCTTGAAGAACAGGCTGCTGTCGTGGTCATTTTTCATTATCGAAAAAATTGCATATAGCTTGGCATTCTTTCCGTTTTTGTTTTCAAAGTATCTCGTCCATACTGCATAGCACTGGCCCGGCACACACAGCGTGACGCAAGGGCAGGAATAGCAGCACCGTATAACGACATCTCTATTTTTATATTCAATTATTTTCACTAAGGAAAACATCATGCCTATCGCCACCGCCCAAGCCGCACAAAAACTGCTGACCCCGAACGATCATACCCTGATCATGATCGACCACCAGTCGCAAATGGCCTTCGCCACCCGTTCCATCGACCTGGCCCTGCTGCGTAACAACGCGGCCTTGGTGGCCAAGGCGGCAGCGGAATTCAAGGTGCCGACGATTTTGACGACGGTGGCGGCGAAATCGTTCTCAGGCCCGATCTTCGACGAAATCCAGTCCGTCTTCCCGGATCAGGCGCCGATCGACCGCACCAGCATGAACACCTGGGAAGATGCGCGCATCGCCGACAAGGTGAATGGCTACGGCAAGGGCAAGATCGTGCTGGCCGGCCTGTGGACCTCCGTCTGCATCGTGGGCCCCGCGCTGTCGGCGCTGGAGCAGGGTTTTGAAGTCTACGTGATCGCCGACGCCAGCGGCGACGTCTCCGACGAAGCCCATGCGATGGCCATGCAGCGCATGATACAGGCGGGTGCGCAGCCGATGACGTCCGTGCAATACTTGCTGGAACTGCAGCGTGACTGGGCCCGCGGCGAGACCTACAACGAGACGGTGGCGACGGCCGTGGCGCACGGCGGCGGCTATGGCCTGGGCCTGATCTACGCCAAATCGATGTTCAACGCCAGCGAAGGCCATTGATTTTTCGCTGATTTTGGCTCCGTCGCCCGCCGGCGGGGCCGTGTTTTCATTTGATCCGGGAGTTCCCATGCACGCAAACACCATCTTGCTCAACGGCCGTTTCCACACGGTCGACAGGACGCAGCCGCTGGCGTCCGCCGTCGCCATCGCCGATGGCAAATTTCTCGCCGTGGGCGACGTGGAAGACGTGATGCGCCATCGCGGCCCCGCCACGCAGGTGATCGACCTGGCTGGCCGCACGGTGATTCCCGGCTTGAACGACTCGCATTTGCACCTGATCCGCGGCGGCTTGAACTACAACCTGGAATTGCGCTGGGAAGGCGTGCCGTCGCTGGCCGATGCCTTGCGCATGTTGAAAGAACAGGCGTTACGCACGCCGAATCCGCAATGGGTGCGCGTCGTGGGCGGCTGGACGGAATTCCAGTTCGCGGAAAAGCGCATGCCGACACTCGATGAAATCAACGCGGCCGCGCCCGATACCCCCGTCTTCATCCTGCACCTGTACGACCGCGCCTTGCTGAACCGGGCCGCCCTGCGCGTGGTCGGCTACGATAAAAATACGCCGAACCCGCCCGGCGGCGAGATCGTGCGCGATGCGGCCGGCAATCCGACCGGCTTGCTGATCGCGCGGCCGAACGCCATGATCCTGTATGCCACACTGGCGAAAGGCCCCAAGCTGCCGCTGGAATTGCAAGTGAACTCCACGCGCCAGTTCATGCGCGAATTGAACCGCCTCGGCATCACCAGCGCCATCGACGCGGGCGGCGGCTTCCAGAATTATCCCGAGGATTATGCCGTCGTCGACGAGCTGGCGCAAAAAGAACAGCTGACCATCCGCATCGCCTACAACCTGTTCACGCAAAACAAGGGCGCGGAACTCCAGGACTTCCAGAAGTGGACGGGCATGATCAAGCCCGGCGACGGCACGGATTTTTACCGTCATAACGGCGCCGGCGAAATGCTCGTGTTTTCCGCCGCCGACTTCGAGGATTTCCTCGAGCCGCGCCCCGAGCTGGCGCCCGGCATGGAAGACGAGCTGGAAAAGGTCGTGCGCCATCTGGTCGAGCAGCGCTGGCCGTTCCGCCTGCACGCCACCTATGACGAATCGATCAGCCGCATGCTCGACGTGTTTGAAAAGGTCAACCGCGACACGCCGTTCGGCGGCTTGCACTGGCTGTTCGACCACGCGGAAACCATCAGCCCGCGTAATATCGACCGGGTCAAGGCGCTGGGCGGCGGCCTGGCCATCCAGCACCGCATGGCCTTCCAGGGCGAGTACTTCGTCGAGCGCTATGGCGCCGACGCGGCGAAAGCCACGCCGCCCGTGCAGCGCATGCTCGACGCGGGCGTGCCCGTCGGCGGCGGCACGGATGCGACCCGGGTCGCCAGCTACAACCCGTGGACGGCGCTGTACTGGCTGGTTTCGGGGCGCACCGTGGGCGGCCTGGCCCTGACGGATGCGGCGGGGCGATTGTCACGCGACACGGCGCTGGAACTGTGGACGGCGGGCAGTGCCTGGTTCTCCAGCGAGCAAGGCAAGAAAGGGCGCATCCGCGAGGGCATGCTTGCCGACCTGTCCGTGCTGTCGGCCGATTATTTTACGGTGCCGGAAGAGGCGATCAAGTCCATCGAATCCGTGCTGACCATGGTGGGCGGCAAGGTCGTCTACGGTCAGGCGGAGTTCACCAATCTGGCGCCGCCACCGATTCCCGTACTGCCAGAGTGGTCGCCCGTGCGCACGGTGCCCGGCCATTACCGGCCCGTGGCCAAGCAGGCGCAAGCCGCCATGCCGCACCAGTGCGCGGGCGCCTGCGGCGTGCACGCCCACGCCCACGACCGGGCGCGCAAGTCGGCCGTGCCGATCAGCGATTTTTCCGGTTTCTGGGGCACCCTGGGCTGCAGCTGCTTCGCCTTCTAGGAGCGGGCTGGCCTTATTTGGAAATGCGCAGGATGGCCGAGGCAAGCCGCGTGAAACAGGGGCTCAGGTCGCTGTCCGTGGCCGCATAGCAGTACAGGCCCACGGGTTCGGCCGGCTTGCGGCAAGCCGCTTTCGCATCGGTGGTATTGGCCAGGCAGCGCAGCAAGTCTTCACCCAGTTCATTGTCCGGCCCTTCCTTGTTTTTCAGCGAGGCGCCCATGCCCAGGGTAAAGACGTAAATGCCTTCCTGACGCGCTTTGGCCGCCATCGCCTCGACCAGGTTGCGCGAGGCGCGGTGCACATTCGTCCATTGCACCTGCGCCGATGAGAGGGACGAGGTCACGACGCGCGGTGTGTTGGTGACGATGGGAAATTCGCGCAGCGCCGCGTCGTTGGCTTTGGCGTACTCGTTATTCGCGTTGTACCAAGGAGGAAGCGCCGTGATCTGCATGGCATCGCAGTCGCCGTACTGGCGCGTATCGCTCACCGCCATCTTGTACAGACCGACCAGCGCGGGGTTTTGCAAAGCCGTAAAAGTGGCCAGCGCGCCCGCCGTCTTGCAGTTGCCGCCCGTATTGGGGAAGTACGAGGAAAATGCCGCAGGCGAGCCGTCGGAAAAAAACACGATGACGCGCAGGCTGGAGCGGTTGACCTGTCCGATGTCGTTCAGCTGCTTGCGTGCCTGGAACATGCCTGCGGAAGAATTGGTGCCGCCGACAAAGGCGAATTGATCGATCTTTCCACCGTTCATGGTCATGCTGGCGCGGTCGAAACCGCGCTCGATCTGTCTGATCGGGACATCGATCTGCGCTTCCGAAGCGAAGTGCAGCAAGCCGACCCGGTCGACCGTGGAGTTGAATTTGTTCAGAAAGGACTTGCCCGCCGCCCGCACGGCGTCGGCATTGTTTTTCAGCGAACCCGAGGTATCCATCACCAGCACCATGTCCAGGTCCTTGCGGATGGTTTGCGCGCTGGCGGCCACGTTCAGGGTCTTGAAGCCGAGTACGCCCATCAGCGAGACGGGCAGCGAGGCGGTGGCCGAGACGTCGATGATGACGGTACCCTTGTCGAACGTGACGCCGACGGGGTTGAGGGTCGGCGTCGAGAGCAGGAACTGGTCCGGATAATTGATGTCGAAAAATTCCCTGGCCGACTGGCGCGCATTGGCCCGCTGGTCCTCTTCCGAGCTGCCCGCCGTGACGCCGCGCGCCGCCGCCAGGCTGGCCGAGTCGACGGCCGCGTTGAGCTTGGCCTTGACGAAGTAGCCGAGGGCCGAATCGACGGCCAGGCCCACCGAGGCGATCAAAACGACGGCCGACAGCGCCACCATGATCAGCACTTGCCCGTCTTGCCGCTTGTGTGGAATGCGCATCAGAATACCGTCATCGAAGTGAGGTTGGGCCCCAGCACGGGCGTTGTGCTGTTGCCAAATTTCAAGGTGCCGAACAGCATGTCGAAATGGTAGAAAGTTTCCACGGCGTAGATCAGTTCGCCGTCGGCCAGCTGGTCCCGCATCAAGGCCACCGTGGGGGCGGACTCGTCCTTGGCGATGCCCGTGCACGCGCCATTGCTCCAGCTGCCGCATTGCCACACCTGGCTGGCGGGCAGGTAGCCGCTGGCGTTGGCGCCCGCCTCCCAGCGATACTGTTCCAGCACGATGTTGCGCATGCCGCTCTTGGCCGTGTAGCCCATGATTTTGGTGATGTAGATCATGCCGCGCTGGTTCATGTCCAGCGGCGGCGTGCTGGCTGCCAGCGCATTCATGATGGCCTGGCTAGATCCGCTCAGGTCGGACGTGGAGCGCGAAGCCAGGTTGGCGCCTTCGCGGCTGATGTTGAGCAAGATGGTCTTGGTCTGGATGGCGCGCGACAGGTCGACCACCATGAACAGCAGCAGCGCCAGCAGTGGCAGCACGATGGCAAATTCCACGGCGGCGATGCCGCGCACGAGGCGCGCAGGAGAGTGACCGCGCATCACAGGCCGCCAAAGCTTTCATTGCGCATGGTGGCGGCCACGACGAAATGCGCCTGGCCATCGCGGAACAGGGCACGGATCATCGGCGTGGCAAACGCCCAGCGGCAATCGACGGAAATGACGACGATATCGCCGGCCTGGCCGAACATGGCGGCGCCGACGGCATCGCTGCCGTTGACGGCGATCACGGGACTGACCTTGTCATACATGCCCATGGAACTGTCCCGTATCTTCTGTATCACGGCCTGGTAGCGCTGCTGGTTGGCGCTGTCGGGGTCCAGGTCCTTGGCCCCCGTGACGGCATAGCGTGCGCCTTCGCGCACCGCGTGCTGCATGGTCATATTGGCAAAATAAGCCATGCTCAATTCGATGATGCCGATTATCAGCATGAGAAAGACCGGCGTTATCAGGGCAAATTCAAGCAAGGTGGCACCGCCTTGTCCGCGGTGCTTGCGGAATATGCGGGAATCGGCCTGTTTTAAACGCATGGGAATAATCCGGTAAAGTTCCGCGATGACAAATGTCGGGCGGATGGCATTGCGCCATTTGACTGGAGATTATTCTATATTGATTTTCAAGGGCGTGGCCGCTATTTAAATTATTACAGGTCAAGATAATCGAAATTAACTGCCATATTTCAATTGTGCCGGCCCCGTCCCGATAAGGCCGGGAGTAATATGCGCGGGTATGAAAACAGGCCTGATGTCAGGATTGTCCTGCGTGCAGGCAAGGACTTGTTTTGCAAGGTGATGCAACAAAAATGCTGCAATGTAAGCAACAGCAGCGGTGGCAGCAGCGCTGGCGCGCCCGCGCCGCGTCCGCCCCGGCCACGCTGCCCATCCATCGGCACACGCCCGCCATGCGGCGCCCGCTGGCCTGGGCCACGCACCGCGTTTGCGCGTGCCGGCCCGATGCCTCTTCCTTCGTGCCCCCGTGACTTCTTTCCCTGCGCGCAGCTGCGGAAGGCGCGCGCGCGGGCGAGGCAGGCAAGCCGATTCGGATCAACAACCCTCCCCCGAGGGGAGTGGGCTTCAAGTAAAGAGGTAAAGCATGTCAACAAAAAATGTCATCCGCGTCATGCTGGTGTCGGACCACAAGACCTGGCTGTGGGGCCTGGAGCAGCTGCTCGCCGGTGCCCAGCCGGCGATGCAGGTGGTGGCCAGCTCCACCGAGATCGACAGCGCGCTGCTGCTGGCGCGGACCCTGTGTCCCGACGTCATCGTGCTCGACGCCGACCTGGGCTGCAGCGGCGCCAGCGCCTGCGCCATCGACTATCTGCCGCAGCTGCTCGGCAATGGGGTGTCGCGGGCCTTGCTGTTCAGCGGCACGCAGGACCAGGCCGCATGCGCTCGCGCCGTACGCAGCGGCGCGCGCGCGGTGCTGGGCAAGGAAACGCCCGTCAAGCAGATGGTCGACGCCATCGCCCGCCTATATCAGGGCGAGTTGTGCCTGGATCCGGCGCTGCTCGACAGCATGCTCGGCGTGCTGAACAAGCCGGAAGCGGCGCCCGATCCGGAAGAGCAGCGGATCGCCAGGCTGACGCTGAAGGAGCGCAAGATCGTTGCCATGATGGTGGAGGGAAATGGTGCGCTGAACCGCGCGATAGCCCAGCGCGCTTTTATCTCGGAGCAAACCTTGCGTAATCATCTGACATCGATCTACAGCAAGCTCGATGTCACCAACCGCCTGGAATTATATGTGTACGCCACCCGCAACCGGCTGGCCGAGCCCATCCACGCGGAATGACGGTACATATGTACTGAATGTGAATAAAAAATTAAGATGATTTGTACTGTGCATAAAATGACTTTTCTCTGATTCGATTTGATGTTTGTTTATATAAAATACACGCATCAGAAAATGGCAAATAAAAACAAGGATGATGTTTTTATTTTCAGACTGTATTTTCAGTTTTTATCATGTTTGAAACTTGACCTGAAAGGGAATAATATGAATTGCATTAAAAACTTTATCGCCGAAGAAGACGGCGTGACTGCGATCGAATATGCGCTGATCGCTGCGCTGGTGGCTGCGGCGCTGGTAACGGCCGTCGGCTATTTCACCACCGGCCTCGATGGCGCCTTCAAGGCGATCGGCACCAAGCTGACGGGCGCGGCGATCTAAAACGCCGGCTCACCGCGCTGCACCCCGACAGGCCGGCTGCCGATCCGGCCCGGCCTGCCGACCTCCCGCCCAACGATGCGCATGCTGTCCTGCGCTCGGCTTGCATCAGGTACACGATGGATCCTCATTCTTTCTGGACGTTCAGCCCCGCCATACTCCTATGGGGGCTGCTTGCTGCGGCTGTCTGGCATGACGTGCGCCGCCGGCGCATTCCCAACCGCCTGGTGTTTTCCGGCGCCGTGCTGGGCGTGTTGCTCAACAGCCTGGCCTTGCCCGGGGTAACGACGGCCGGACCGTGGCTGGCGCTGGGCGGCCTGGCCGTCGGCCTGGGCTTGCTGCTGCCCATGCATGCGATGAAAGCGCTGGGCGCGGGCGACGTCAAGCTGATGGCGATGGTGGGGGCTTTTCTCGGTCCGCGCGCCACCGTGTTTGCCGTGCTGTGCAGCCTGCTCGCGGGCGGCGTGCTGGCGCTGGCCGTCGCCCTGTATCAGGGCACGCTGCGCCAGGCGCTGGCGAATGCCCGCCAATTGCTGCTGCAAGGCTGGCTGCGCGCCGCGGCGGGCGAGGCGCCGCAGCTTGATGCACCTGCCGCGCCGGGCGGCAGCTTGCCGTACGCGATCGCCATTGCCGCCGGCACCGCCATCTGGCTGGCCCTGGCGGCCGGCGGCCATGCATGACGCGCCCGTCCGGAACCCCACGCTTGATCAAGAGGAAAAACAATGAGAAATAGCCGCGTTGCGATCGTGCTGCTGCTGGCGCTGCTGATGGCGGGGGCCGCCGTGCTGGCGGCCGCGCGCTGGATGTCGGGGCAGGGCGCGCCGGCCAGCCAGACGGTGATGGTCGCGCTGGTCGATATCGGCGTGGGCGCGAAGGTGACGCCGGCCATGCTGCGCGGCACGGACTGGCCCGCCGGCGCCATGCTGCCCGGGGCGTTCGGCGAGGCCGGTGCGCTCGACGGGCGCATCACGCGCAGCGCCGTCAGCAGGGGCGAGCCCGTGCTGGAAAGCAAACTCGCGCCGCCCGGCGCCACCGGCGGCCTGTCGGCCATCGTGGCGGCCGGCAAGCGCGCCATGACGGTGCGCGTCAATGACGTTGTGGGCGTGGCCGGCTTCGCCCTGCCGGGCAATTTCGTCGACATTCTCGTGCATACGCAGGATGACCGCGCCAGGCCGGCAGGCGGCGCGCCACTGGCCATTTCCAAGATCGTGCTTGAACGCATCCTGGTGCTGGCCGTGGCGCAGGAGTCGGGCCGCGACGACAACAAGCCCAAGGTGGTCAACGCCGTGACCCTGGAGCTGACGCCGGATCAGGTGGAAAAGCTGGACCTGGCGCGCAGCGTGGGCAGCCTGTCGCTGGTGCTGCGCAACCAGGTCGATCCGGACCCCGTCAACACGGGCGGCGCCACCAAGGAGTCGTTGCTGGAACTGAAGGTGCCGGCGCCCGCGCCGGTGCGAGCGGCGCGGCGCCAGGCGGCCCCGGCACGCGCCGCAACGCGCGACAGCGTCACCGTCGTCAAGGGCATGGATACGAGCGTCCAGCAATTTTAACAATCAGCAGGCAAGCAAGGATGACCGATGAATACATTTCGTAAGCACGCCGCGAGTGCGGGCATGCGCCTGGCCCTGGCGGCAGGACTGGCCTGGCCTGCCATCGCCATCGCGGCGGCGCCCGCCAGGCAGGCCGTCATGTCGCCCGTCGCGGCGCCGGCCATGTCGCTGGGCGCCGATATCGCCCGCCTGGGCGAGCCCGTGCGCATCGCCGTGGGCAAGTCCACCTTGCGCAAGCTGAGCTTGCCGGTGTCGCAGATCGCCGTCAACGATGCGCGCGTGGCCGGCGCCAGGATGCTGGGCTCGTCCAGCCAGCTGTTCGTCTGGGGCCTGGCCCCGGGCAGCACCAACCTGATCCTGTGGGACCGGCAGCAGCGCCCCGTGATCGTCGATATTGAAGTCGAGATCGACGTCGAAGGCTTGCAGGCGCAGCTGGCCTATGTCTTCCCTGGCGAGCGCGCCGTGAAAGTTGGCGCGGCCGGCGGCAGCATCGTGCTGTCGGGGCAGGTGAGCGACGGCGTCAAGGCCAGCCAGATCCTCGAGATGGCGCAAGCCTATGCGCAGCGCGGCGTGGGCGAAGCGGCCGCAGCGGCCGATGGCGCCGCCAGTACGGGCGGCGGCGTCAAGGTCATCAATATGCTGTCGATCGCCGCGCCGCAACAGGTGATGCTGGAAGTGAAAATCGCCGAAGTGTCGAAGACCCTCGTCGACCAGCTCGGTGCCAGCGTGGGCCTCAGCGGCACGCGCGGCAACTGGAGCTATGGCTTGCTGTCGAACCTGCTCAGCGGCAACCCCAGCCAGCTGGGCGCCGTGCACGGCAAGAATGGCAACGGCCTGACGCTCGATGCGCAAAAGCGCGACGGCCTCGTCAAGGTCCTGGCCGAACCGAACATCATGGCCATCAGCGGCCAGGAAGCCAGTTTCCTGGCGGGCGGCAAGATTTTCATTCCGGTCGCGCAAGACAGCACGACCAACAAGATCACGCTCGAGGAAAAGGAATTCGGCATCGCCGTCAAGTTCACGCCCACCGTGCTGGAAGGGGGACGCATCAACCTGAAGGTGGCGCCGGAAGTGTCGGAGCTGAACCGCGAAGGCATCGGCATCACCACGGGCGGGGGCACCGCCGCCAATGCGGTGCTGCCGGCCTTTACCACGCGGCGCACCACGACCACGGTGCAGTTGTTCGATGGCCAGAGCTTTGCCGTTGGCGGCTTGATCAAGAACAATGTGACGACCAATATCAAGGCCTTGCCCTTCCTCGGCGAGATTCCCGTGTTGGGCGCACTGTTCCGCAGCAGCGATTTCCAGACCGACCGTACCGAGCTGGTATTCATCATCACGCCGCACCTGGTCAAGCCGCTCGATACCGCCGATGGCGCCGATATCGTGCTGCCGACCGACGCCTATGTGGCACCGAGCCGCGGCGAATTCTTCTTGCAAGGAAAAATGGAAGGCGCCGCCCCACCACGGCCACGGCAGGAAGCGGCCACGCAGACAGCGCCGGCCAGCCCGGACATTCAATAGGAGCACACCATGCAGCATTCCCTTTCCCTCCCCGTGCTGCTGGCCGCCCTGGCCGCCAGCGGCTGCGCCGCCACGCCGAACCTGGACCGCCAGTTCGGCCACAGCGTCGCGCAGCTGCGCGCGCGCCAGGTGCTGGCACCGCAGGCGGGCGCGAACCGCGACCCCGTGGCCGGCATCGACGGCAAGGCCGCGCAGGCCGCCCACGCGGCGTACCAGAAAAGCTTTGCCGCGCCCGCGCCGCAAGCGGCCGCCCTGACCATCGGCGTCGGGGCGCGCCCGTGAGCCTGGCACCGTCACCACAGAATCAGCAAGGCATATCGTGAAAATCGCCATCAATTCCCGGGATGAAAAAACGCTGTCCGAACTGGGGCGGCTGCTGCGCAGCCGCAACCGGCTCGACGAGATCAGCGCGGGCGGAGAATCGCTCGAACCGCTGCAGGCGGCGCAATCGCTGCCCGACGTGCTGATCTTCGACCGCCCGTCGAACGACGGCGCCGACCTGGCCGCCATCGAGCGCCTCAGCAACCTGCATCCGCGCATGGCCTTCATCGTGCTGTGCCACCAGCAGCCGCCCGAATTCCTGCTGCAGGCCATGCGCGCGGGCGTGCGCGACGTGCTGCCGTTTCCCGCCGTGCCGGCCAGCCTGCATGCGGCGCTCGAACGCATCGAGGAAAAGCTGGAGCGGCGCGAGCATGGCAACGGCAAGGTGCTGGCCTTCATCTCGTGCAAGGGCGGCAGCGGCGCCACCTTCATCGCCAGCAACCTCGGTTATGCGCTGGCCGCCGGCGGCCAGCAGCGCGTTGCCCTGATCGACATGAACCTGCATTTTGGCGACGCCTCGCTCTTCGTTTCCGAGAACAAGCCGCTGGCCACCCTGTCCGACGTCACGCGCGACATCCACCGGCTCGACTCCTCGTTCCTGGGATCGAGCATGCTGCACATCCTGCCCAACTACAGCGTGCTGGCCGCGCCCGAGGATCCGGCCCACGCCAGCGAAGTGGCGCCCGAACACATCGACGCCATCATCCGGCAAGCCAGGCGCCAGTACGATTTCATCGTGCTCGACGTGGGCCGCAACCTCGACGCCGTCAGCGTGCGCGCGCTCGACCACGCCGACATGATCTTTCCCGTCCTGCAGGCGACCTTGCCGTACATCCGCGACGGCAAGCGCCTGCTGGGCATGTTCCGCTCGCTCGAATACGCGAAGGAGAAGGTGCACATCATCGTCAACCGCCACGACAAGGGCGGCGAAATCCGCCTGCGCGACCTGGAAGCGGCCTACGGCACGGCCGTCTACCGCACCGTGCCCAATCACTATGCTTCGGCGGCCGCCTCCGTCAACCAGGGCATGCCGATTTTGCAGCTCGACAAGGCCAGCCCGATTACCCGCTCGCTGCAGGAATTCGCCGCCAGCCTGGCCGGCGGCGCGGCCAGCACGGCGCGCCAGGGCTGGCTGGGCCGGGTCCTGCGGCGAGCTTGAGTCACACGTTTGACCCACACCCCATAACCGGAGCATTTCATGGCTAGTTCCCCCACCGCCGCCTTGTCCATCCGCGAACGGCTCGGCAGCGCCAAGATCGCCACGCTCGCGCCGCAACGCGCGGCGGCCATCGACAACCACGGCTACCGCGCCCTCAAGCTGCGCATCCATGGGCTGCTGCTCGAACGGGTCGACCTGGAAAGCATGCAGCGCCTGTCGCAGGAGCGCATCCGCGAAGAACTGCGCGGCCTCGTCGAGCGCTTGCTGGACGAAGAGGCGGTCGTCATCAACGACGCCGAGCGCAAGAGCCTGACGCGCGACATTCAGCACGAGATGCTGGGCTTCGGGCCGCTTGAAACTTTGCTGTCGGACGCCAGCGTGTCGGACATTCTCGTCAACGGCCACAAGCAGGTGTATGTGGAGCGCGGCGGCCGCCTGGAGCTGACCGACATCTGCTTCGATGACGATGCCCACCTGATGAAAATTATCGACAAGATCGTCTCGCGCGTGGGCCGGCGCATCGACGAATCGAGTCCCATGGTCGATGCGCGCCTGCCCGACGGTTCGCGCGTGAACGCCATCATCCCGCCGCTGGCCATCGACGGTCCCGTGATGTCGATCCGGCGTTTCTCCGTCGACCCGCTGCGCCTGGCCGACCTGGTCGCCTACCGCAGCATGACGGCCGAGATGGCCGAGGTGCTGCAGGGCCTGGGCAAGGCGAAGATGAACATCCTCATTTCCGGCGGCACGGGCAGCGGCAAGACCACCATGCTCAACGTGATTTCCGGCTTCATCGGCCATACGGAACGCATCGTCACGGTGGAGGACGCGGCCGAGCTGCAATTGCAGCAGCCGCACGTGGTGCGCCTGGAAACGCGGCCCGCGAATATCGAAGGCAAGGGCGAGGTGAGCCAGCGCGCGCTGGTGCGCAATGCGTTGCGCATGCGCCCCGACCGCATCATCCTGGGCGAAGTGCGCGGCGCCGAGGCGCTCGACATGCTGGGCGCCATGAACACGGGCCACGAAGGCTCGATGGCCACCATCCACGCCAATACGCCGCGCGACGCGCTGACGCGGCTGGAAAACATGATCAGCATGGCGGCGGTCAACCTGCCCAGCAAGGCCATCCGGCAGCAGATCAGTTCGGCCGTGTCGGTGGTGGTGCAGGTGTCGCGCCTGATCGATGGCAAGCGCAAGGTGACGTCGATCCAGGAGATCACGGGCATGGAAGGGGAGGTCATCACGATGCAGGAAATTTTCAGCTTCAAGCAGACGGGCGTGGCCGAGGGCGGCGCCGTGGTCGGGCAGTTCTCGGCCAGCGGCATCCGCCCCCGTTTCCTCGAGCGCCTGAACAGCTTTGGCATTGGCGTGTCGGCCGCCCTGTTCGAACCTGCGGCGGCGGGGCGCTGACCGCCATGCTTTCCTACCTTGTCTATCTGTTCCTCTTCCTGGCCGTTCTGCTGCTGGTGGCGGGCACCTGGCTGGCGTGGCAGGCGGCGCGGGGCCCAAGCGCGGCGCGGGTGGCGCGGCGCCTGCAAGCCATGTACACGGCCAGCGACGGCGAACAGGCGCTGTCGATCACCAAGCAGCGCCCGCTGAGCAGCTATCCCTTCCTGCAGGGCGTGCTGGAAGGCTTGCCCGGCGCGCGGCGCATCGAGCAACTGCTGCTGCAGGCGGGCATGCGCTGGCTCGTGGCCTGTTTCCTCGGCTATTGCGCGCTTGGCGCGCTGGCCGGCCTGCTGGCGTCCAGCGTGCTGCCCTTGCCATGGTATGTGCGTCTTGGCCTGGGCGCGGGCGGTGCCGCGCTGCCGTATCTGCTGGCGCGCCGCGCCAGGAGCCGGCGGCTGGTGCGTATCGAGCAGCAACTGCCGGACGCGCTGGACCTGATGGGCCGCGCCATGCGCGCCGGCCATGCGTTTCCCACCGCGCTGAAAATGGTGGGCGAGGAGATGACGGGGCCGCTGGCCGACGAGTTCCGCGCCGTGTTCGACGAAGTCAGTTTCGGCGTCGCGATGGCCGATGCGCTGGGCAACCTGGCCGGGCGCGTGCCCAGCACGGATTTGCGCTATGTCGTCATCGCCGTGCTGATCCAGCGTGAAACGGGCGGCAACCTGACTGAACTGCTGGGCAGCATCAGCGCCATCATCCGCGACCGATTGAAATTGCTGGGGCAGGTGCGCGTGCTGTCGGCCGAAGGGCGCATGTCGGCCTGGGTGCTGGGCTTGCTGCCGTTTGGCGCGGCGCTGATGATGCACGTGATGAATCCGCAGTTCATTGCCGTGCTGTACACGGATGCGGGCGGGCGCAAGATGGTCGGCGTGGCGCTGGGCTTGCTGATGGTTGGCGTGCTCTGTATCCGAAAAATTATCCATATCCGGGTGTGACATGAAAGAAGAGACACGATGAGTGGCATGAGTGCGGCGCAGTTGGCTTTGCTGGGCCTGCTGTTCCTGATTGTTTTCGCGCTGGCCGTGCTGGTGCTGCGCCTGTTCGCCGGCAGTGCCGTGCAGCAGCGTCTGCAATCGCTCGGTGATGCGGGCGCCGCCGGCGACCGGGAGCGCCATGCGAGGCGGCGCTGGGTGGCGCACGCCGTCAGCCTCACGCGCCCGCTGGCCAGGCTGTCGCTGCCCGACGAAGGCTGGGAAAGTTCGCCCATCCGCAGCCGCTTCGTCCATGCCGGCTGGCGCAGCCAGGCCGCGCCGGCCCTGTTTTATGCGGCCAAGACGGGCCTGTTCGTGGGCTTGCCGCTGCTGCTGTATTTCCTGCTGCGCCAGGGCGGACAGAATATGCTGTTGTGGCTGGTCGCGGCGGCCGCCCTCGGCTATTACCTGCCCAACGTCTGGCTGTCGCACTGTTTGAAACAGCGCCAGCGCGAAGTGTTCGAGACCTTTCCCGATGCGCTCGACCTGATGACGGTGTGCGTCGAAGCGGGGCTGGCGATGGATGCGGCGCTGGCGCGCGTGGCGCAGGAAATCGGCCTGAAAAGCGCGGTCCTGGCCGAAGAGCTGCAACTGGTGACGCTGGAACTGCGCGCCGGCAGCGCCAAGGACAAGGCCTTGCGCAACCTGGCCCTGCGCACGGGCGTGGACGATGTGGATGCGCTGGTGACCTTGCTGATCCAGGCCGAGCGCTTTGGCACGAGCATCGCCGCGTCGCTGCGCGTGCAATCCGACCAGCTGCGCACCAAGCGGCGCCAGCGCGCCGAAGAAACGGCGGCCAGGATCGCCCTCAAGCTGCTGTTTCCGCTGATCTTTTTCATTTTTCCATCGCTGATGGTCGTGCTGATGGGCCCGGCGTTCCTGCAGATTTACCGCGTGCTGCTGCCGGCCATGCGGGGCAGCTGAAGGGTAGTCGAGCGGGCAAAAAAAAGCTGCCGGAGTTTCCTCCGGCAGCTTCTTTACATCAGCCCTTGCCTGGCAATCAGGCGAATGGCGTGAGCAGCGTAATCATCTGCCCAAAGATCTTCGGGCTGGCGGCGATGACGTCGCCCTTGTACAGGTAGTCCGATTCGCCGGAAAATTCACCGACGATGCCGCCCGATTCCGTGATCATCAGGGCGCCTGCTGCGATATCCCAAGGCTTCAAGCCTTTTTCGTAGAAGCCGTCCAGGCGGCCGCAAGCGACGTAGGCCAGGTCCAGCGCGGCCGAGCCGGCGCGGCGTACGCCCTGGCTGCGTTCGCCCATGATCGCGTACATCTTCAGGTATTCGTCCAGCGCGCGGGCGCTGCCGGCCACGTAGCCGGTGCCCAGCAGGGCGTTCGAGATGCGGTCGAGCTTGGTGACGCGGATGCGTTTTTCGTTCAGGTAGGCGCCGGCGCCCTTGGTGGCCGTGAACAGGTCGTTGCGGACCGGGTCGTAGATGACGGCTTGCGTGACGACGCCGCGATGCGCGAGCGCGATCGAGATGCAGTATTGCGGGAAGCCGTGGATGAAGTTGGTGGTGCCGTCCAGCGGATCGATGATCCACTGATATTCATTCTCGTCGTGCGAGTTGGCGGAAGCTCCCGATTCCTCAGCCAGGAACGCGTGGTCCGGGTAGGCTTTGGACAGCACCTCGATGATGGCTTGTTCGGCCGCCTGGTCGACGTCGGTGACGAAATCGTTATGTTGTTTTTCCGTGACGACGACGCGGTCGAGGTCAAAAGAGGCGCGATTGATGACGGCGGCGCCGCGGCGGGCGGCTTTGATCGCCGTGTTGAGCATTGGGTGCATGTGAGCTTCCGTTAAAAGCACGCGACCGCCCATGGCCGCCTTGCGGCGCCGGTACGATAGAGTGCAAGAATGAATTAAAGAGCGGAGCGGTGCCGAAGTGGTTAAAATCCCGGCCTGGCGTCAGCGTTTTGTGACTCCGTTTCCCGAAATTTCCTGTATCGATACCGCGCAATAGCGCTATTTTAAATGAATCTGCCCGAAATCAACACGTCTCTTTTCAAACGCCTGCGATTTATTCTTGTCGAAACTAGTCGTCCTGGCAACATTGGCGGCGTCGCGCGCGCCATGAAAACGATGGGTTTTTCCGATCTGGTGCTGGTCAACCCCCGTTTTCCCGATGCCTTGACGGATGCGGAAGCGGTGGCCTTCGCCAGCGGCGCGCAGGATATTTTGTCGGGCGCGCGTATCGTCGGCTCGATTGCCGAGGCGCTCGAAGGCTGCAATTACGCGGCCGCCGTGTCGGCCAGGTTGCGCGAATTTTCGCCGCCCGTCACTGCCCCGCGCGCCATCGCGGCCCAGCTGGCGGCCGGCGCAGACTTGCACGCGGCCGTCATCTTCGGCAACGAGCGCTTCGGCTTGCCCAACGAGATCGTCGAGCAGTGCAATGTGCTGATCAACATTCCCGCCAATCCCGAATATTCGTCGCTGAACCTGTCGCAGGCGGCGCAGGTGGTCGCCTATGAATGCCGCGTGGCGGCGCTCGGCGATGGGCAAATGGCCAGCCCCGTCGGTTTCCATGGCGACGCGGCCAGCCTGGCGCAGGTCGACGGCATGTATGCGCATCTGGAGCAGGCGCTGATCGCCATCGATTTTCTCGACGCCGACAACCCGAAAAAGCTCATGCCCCGTTTGAAACGCCTGTTTTCGCGCACGGGGCTGGAAACGGAAGAAGTCAATATCCTGCGCGGCATCGCGCGCCATATCCTGGCGGTAGCCAAAAAAGGCCCATGATAGAGACCCGGCTGCTGCGCCAGTTCATCGCCGTCGCCGAGGAACTGAACTTTCGCCGCGCGGCCGAACGGCTGCACATGGCGCAGCCGCCGCTGTCGCAGGCGATATTGCGGCTGGAAGAGGCGCTCGGCTACCCTGTTTTCGAACGCACCAACCGCAAGGTCGCCTTGACCCCGGCCGGCAGCACTTTTTTGGCCACGGCACGCCAGGTGCTGGCCACCCTGGAAGAGGGCGTGGCCGCCACGCGCCGCGTGGCGCAAGGCATCGAGGGCCACTTGCGCCTGAGTTTCATCCATATCACGCCGTATGCCCACGTGCTCGATGCCTTGCGCGCGTTTCGCGCCGCGTCGCCCGCCGTGCAGTTCACCTTGCGCGAAGCGTCGACGCAGCAGCAGGTCGAGTGGCTGGAGCGGGGCGACATCGATATCGCCCTGCTGCGCGCACCGGGCCGCAGCACGCCGGGCTTGCGCTTCGAGCGCCTGTCCGGCGAAGACATCGTGATCGCGCTGCCCTTGGACCACCGCTGCGCGGGGCTGACGCGGGTGGACCTGGCGGAGCTGGCCGGTGACGATTTCGTCGCTTCGCCGCGCGAGCTGGGCCAGGGCTTCCACGACCAGCTGGCCAGCCTGTGCCTGCATGCGGGCTTCGTGCCGCGCGTGGTGCAGCAGGCGCGCCGGCTGCAAACGGTGCTGGGACTGGTGGCGGCCGGTTTTGGCGTGGCCCTGTTGCCGGCCAGCCTGGCGGCCTGCGCACCTGCGGGCGTGGTCATGCTGCCGCTGGCAAGCGGCGCGCCCGAGGCGCTGCGCCAGCTCGACCTGTACATGGCGTGGGACCCGCAGCGCACGTCGCCCGTGCGCGAGCGGCTGCTGGCGCAGCTGCGGCGGTCTGCCGCACATTGAGACTTGAAAAGTCTCGTTTCAAGATAAATAAGATATTTTACAGATGATGGCCCAGGGGCCAGCATGGCGTTTTGCCTGTCTGGAGCCGCCATGTCCACTGTTTCATCGCGCTGCGGCGCCCTGCCGCCCGCGATTTATCTGCTCTCCCTGTGCAGCTTCGCCTTTGGCTTGTCCGAATTCATCGCCGCCGGCCTGTTGACGCCCATGGCGCGCGACTTGCACGCCAGCGTGGCGGCGGCCGGCGGCGCCATTGCCGCGTATGCGCTGGGGGCTGCCATCGGCGCCCCGATCCTGACGGCCATGCTGGCGCGCCGGCCCACGCGCCAGGTGCTGGTGGCCACCATGCTCGTGCTGGCGGCCGGCAGCATGGCCATGGCGACTGCGCCGGCGCTGGGCGCGCTGCTCGGTGTGCGCTTTGCCGTGGGACTCGCGCATGGCGTGTTCATGGCCGTCGCTTCGCATGCGGCCACCAGCCTGGTCGACCCGTCCCGCGCGGGACGGGCGCTATCCGTCGTCTGGCTGGGGCTGACCCTGGCGCTGGCGGTCGGCGTGCCGCTGGGGACGTGGCTGGGCGCCGTCTCGTCGTGGCGCTGGGTATTTGCGGCCATCGGCGTGCTGGCCCTGTGCGGCGGCGCCGGCTTGCGCTTCGCCATGCCGGCCGTGCGCCAGGAAACCGCTGCCGTCTCGGCCCTGGCCAGCCTGCGCGCCATCTTGCAGCCGCCCCTGCTGCTGGCGGCCGGCGTGGCGGCGCTGGTCAGCGTGGCCACCTTCAGTTTTTTCACCTATGTTTCGCCGTTCCTGCTGCAGCTGGGCGGACTCGATGCGGGCTGGCTGGGCGCCGCCATGCTGTGCTTTGGCGCGTGCGCCATCGGCGGCAACCTGCTGGGCGGCTGGTGCGCGGACCGTCCCCACGCGCTGCGCGCCACCGTGCTGGCATTGGGCGCGCTGGCGCTCAACTTGCTGGCGTTTTATGTGCTGCGCGCCCAGCCCGTGGCCCTGCTGGCCCTGTGCGGCACTTTGGGCTTGCTGTTCTTCGCCCTCGTGACCCTGTCCACCGTGCGGCAGCTGCGCCTGGCGCAGCAGCATTGCCCGGGCAGCGACGCCGTGGCGGCGGGCTTGAATATCGCCGCCTTCAATGCGGGCACGGCGGCCGGTGGCGTGCTCGGCGGTGCGCTGATCGTCGCCTTTGGCTTGCCCAGCATCGCCATCGGCGGCGCGCTGGCGGCGCTGCTGGCCATGTTGCTGCTGTGGTTCCCGTCGCGCAAACTAGATGGGTCGCTCTAGTTTTTGCGCGCGGATCGCCGCCCCCTTTGGCGTACACTGGCCTGCAAAAGGCCGTACAAAACAAGGGAGAATGGGGATGCGACGCAGATCGTTTCTGAAACTGGGCGTGCTTGGCGCCGGTGTGCTGGCCGCCGGCGGCGCCGCCTACCGCCTGGTGCGCGGGCCGGCGCCGCCTGGCCGCTTCGTGCTCGATGGCGAAGCGCGCGCGGCGCTGGCGGCCATCGTGCCGGCCATGCTGGGCACCGCATTGATTCGGGAAGCCACCGCGCGGGCCACGGCGCTCGATGGCGCCATCGCCGGCGTGGACACGGCCATCCGCGGCTTGCCCCTGGCGGCGCAGCAGGAGGTGCAGGACTTGTTTGGCTTGCTGGCGCTGGCGCCCGCGCGGCGTTTCGTCGCCGGCGTGCATGGTGGCTGGCTTGACGCCGACCCGGCACAGGTAGCCGCCTTTTTGCAGGCGTGGCGCACGCACCGCCTGGCCACCCTGCAGACGGCCTACTTGGCCCTGCACGACTTGATCCTCGGCGCCTGGTATGCCGATGCCGCCCACTGGGCCGCCATCGGTTATCCGGGACCGCTGCCCGAACTGAGCGCATAAGGCATCCATGAGCACATCCCCCATACCCGACCCGATCGCCATCGGCGTGGCCGCCGGCTGGAACGTCACCGACGCCAGCACCCTGGGCGCCGACCGCAGCTTCGAGGCCGATGTCGTTGTCATCGGCAGCGGCGCCGGCGGCGGCGTGACGGCGGAAATCCTCGCGCTGGCCGGCCTGAAGGTCTTGATCGTCGAAGAGGGCGGCTTGAAGTCCTCGCAAGACTTCAAGATGCGCGAAGCGGACGCTTATCCCGCGCTGTACCAGGAATCGGCCGCGCGCAAGACGCGCGACAAGGCGATCAATATCCTGCAGGGACGCACGGTCGGCGGTTCGACCACCGTCAACTGGACCTCGAGCTTCCGCACGCCGCCAGGCACGCTCGAATACTGGGGCAAGCACTTTGGCTTGTCCGGCTATGGCGTCGATGCCATGGCGCCGTGGTTCGCCATGATGGAAAAGCGCCTGCACGTGAGCGACTGGGCCGCGCCGCCCAATGAAAACAACGATCTGCTGCGCCGTGGCGCCACGGCGCTGGGCATCCCCACGGCCGCCATCCGGCGCAACGTGAACGGCTGCTGGAACCTCGGCTACTGCGGCATGGGCTGCCCGACCAACGCCAAGCAGTCGATGCTGGTGACGACGATCCCGTCGGCGCTGGCGCTGGGCGCGGGCCTGCTCGTGCATGCGCGCGCCGAGCGCTTCATCTTCAAGGGCGAGCGCGTCGACAGCCTGCAGGTGACGGCGCTCGACGCCGCCGGGCAAGTGCCGACGGGCGTGCGCCTGACGCTGCGCGCCAAACACTTTGTGCTGGCCGGCGGCGCCATCAACTCGCCTGCGCTGCTGCTGCGCTCGCAGGCGCCCGACCCGCACGGCTTGCTGGGCCGGCGCACCTTCTTGCATCCGACCGTGGTCTCGGCGGGCCTGTTCCAGCAGAGGGTCGACGCCTATGCGGGCGCGCCGCAGACGATTTATTCCGACCATTTCCTGCACGTGGCGCCCATCGATGGCCCCATCGGCTACAAGCTCGAAGCGCCGCCTTTGCACCCGTTGCTGATGGCCACCACCATGGGCGGCTTCGGCGACGAGCATGCGCGCACCATGCGCGAATTCCCCCATGCGCACGCCTTGCTGGCGCTGCTGCGCGACGGCTTTCACCATGATGCGGCGGGCGGCAGCGTCTCGATCGACAGTTTTGGCGCGCCCGTGCTCGACTATCCGCTCACGCCTTTTCTCTGGGATGGCGTGCGGCGCGCGTTGCTGTCGATGGCGGAAATCCAGTTCGCGGCCGGCGCCAGGAGCGTCTATCCCGTGCACGAGATGGCCAGCCACTACACGAGCTGGGCGCAGGCGAAGCAAGCCATCTGCGATTTGCCGATGAAGGCGCTGCTGGCGCGCGTGGTGTCGGCCCACGTGATGGGCGGCTGCGCCATGTCGGACGATGCGCGCCTGGGCGTGACGGGGGCCGATGGCCGCTATCACGGCGTGCGCAACCTGTCCGTGCACGACGGTTCTCTGTTTCCCACCTCGATAGGCGCCAATCCACAACTGACGATCTACGCGCTGGCCGCGCGCCTGGCCAGCGGCCTGGCGCAAGCGCTGACGGGCAAGCCGGCGCCCGTGCCCATCGCGGCGGCCGCATGATCGCGCGCATCCTCAAGTGGCTGATGCTGCTGCAAGTGCTGGCCGTGCTGGGCTTGGCGTACCTGGCCATGCAGGCGTGGGGCGTCGCTTCGCCGATGCTGGCCGTGCTGCTGGCGCTGGCCATGCTGCTGGCCGTGCGCGCGCTGATCGTCGTGCGCAATTTCCGGGAGAGCCGGCGCCTGGGCAGTTCCGTGCCGGCTGAATACCAGCTGGGCGCCATGGGCGCGGCGCGCCTGTTTTTCGGCGAATTGCGTGCCACCCTGTGGACGTCGTCATGGGGCATGCTGCGTCCGCGCCTGCATGCGGCCGACACCATCGCCGGCCGGGGTCTGCCCGTGCTGCTGGTGCACGGCTATGTGTGCAACCGCGGCTACTGGACAAAGCTGAGCCGGCAATTGGCGCGGGCCGGCATCGTGCACGAGGCGATCGACCTGGAACCGATCGGCGCCGACATCGAGGAGTTCGTGCCGCAGGTGGAACTGGCCATCGCCGAGCTGTGCGCCCGCACGGGCAGCGACCGCGTGATTCTCGTCGCCCACAGCATGGGCGGCCTGGTGGCGCGCGCCTGGCTGCGCCATTACGGCGCGGCCCGCGTGGCGCGCATCATCACGATCGGGACGCCGCACCACGGTACGGCGCTGGCCAACCTGGCGGCGGGCGCCAATGCGCGCCAGATGAGCCGCGTCGATGGCACGCCCAGCGGCTGGCTGGCGCAGCTGGCCGCCAGCGAGACGCCCGAGACGCGCGCCCTGATCACGTCGATCTATTCGCATCACGACAATATCGTCGCGCCGCAAGCGTCCGCGCAGCTGCCGGGCGCGCGCAATATCGCTTTCGGCGGCATCGGCCACGTGGCGCTGGCCAGCGATGCGCGCGTGCTGCGCCAGCTGCTGGCAGAAATCACTATCAAGAGCGAAGTCGCCCAGCCTCCCTCCGCTACCCATTTCGCCTGAGTCCTGTTGTGTTTTGTCTGCATGGCAAGACTGTCTCTTTTGACTCTGCTGTTGCCCATGTTTAACAACGCACGAGGCAGAAAATGCTGTTTTCCACTGGCGTACTGTATTAAGCTAACGTCAGAAGATAAGCGGGGAAAATTTGTTCATGAGGCCGCTTGAGCCGTTCTGCAGGCGTACGTGGGCCAGAAATTTCCCTGAATGTATGGCAAGATGTTATACGATTGTTATGTAGCCCGCGCATGCGGAAAAATGAGTCCATGCCGTTTTTATTGGGGGCGCTAATTGTCCGCACGTATCCTGATTATCGAAGATAACGCCACCAATATGGAATTGATGGTGTACTTGCTGCGTGCCTTCGGGTACACGCCGCTGGCCGCCTATGACGGCGAAGAGGGTGTGCGCATGGCGCGCAGCGAGTTGCCGGACTTGATCATTTGCGACGTGCATTTGCCCAAGCTCGATGGCTATGGCGTGGTGGCGGAGCTGAAGAAGGACCCGCAGCTGCGCAAGATCCCGGCGCTGGCCGTGACGGCGCTGGCCATGGTGGGCGACCGCGAGCGCCTGCTCGAAGCGGGCTTCAATGGCTACATCGGCAAGCCGATCGAACCCGACCTGTTCGTCGCGGAGCTGGAGTCTTTTTTACCCGGGGCGCCGTCGACGCCAGTTAAAAACGACATAGCCACCATCCTGATCGTCGATGATCATGTGCTGAACCGCGAGTTCCTGACCGCACTTCTCGGCTACGGCGGACACCGCCTGCTGGAGGCGGCCAACGGCGCTGACGCGCTGGAAATACTGCGTACCGAGCGACCCAACCTGATCATCTCCGACATCCTCATGCCGAACATGGACGGCTACGAATTCGTCACGCGCGTGCATGCCGATCCCGCGCTGGCCGACGTGCCCATCATCTTTTATACGGCCACCTACCGCGAGCAGGAAGCGATCCTGCTGGCGCAGGCGTGCGGCGTGCGCTGGGTCTTGCCCAAGCCGTCCGATCCCGAAGTCATCGTGCGCACCGTCAACGAGGCGCTGGGACTGATGCCGGCGGCGGCCCAGGTGCCTGCGGCGCCGGGCGCGGGCGGCGGAGCGGCGCTTCCCGCCACGGGCCAGCTGGCCGGCATCGAGCACCAGGTCAGCGGCTACCTCGACGAACTCGAATCGAGCAGCCAGCAGATTTCGCAGCTGGCCAGCCAGCGCGAGGGGCAAGCCGCGCTCCCCGAAGACCTGGGCATCATGACGGAGCGCTTGTCGCGCTCACTGTCGAGCCTGCAGGCAGTGAGCCTGCGCCTGACGGCCCTGATCGAACTGGGCATCGAGCTGGGCGCCGAACGCGATCCGCGCGCCCTGATCGAGGCGGGCTGCAAGGTGGCGCAGAATATCTGCGTCTCCAAGTACGCCTGCATCGGCGTACTGGAAGAGGGCGCCGAAAAGCTCAGCTATTTTTCCTCGTGCGGCACCGAGAAAAACCTCGACCGCATCGCCAGCACGCCGCGCACGGGCATTTTGAACCGCTTGCTGGAACAGCGCCAGCCTTACCGGGTCAATGGCTTGAAGGGAGATCCCGGCGCGCTGGGCCTGCCCGACACGCACCCGCCCGTCCACTCCTTCCTCGGCGTGGCCATCGCGTCGCGCGAGCGCAGCCACGGCTGGCTGTACCTGGTCGACAAGCTGGGGGCGAATGAATTTTCCGAAGTCGACGAGCGGGTCGCCGCCACGGTGGCGGCGCAGATCGCCGTCGCTTACGACAATCTGCTGCTGTACGACGAGATCAAGCGCCACCACGAGCAGCTGACCCTGGACATGGCGGCGCGCATCCGCCTCGATGAAGACTTGCGCCGCTTCCGCCTGGCGATGGACGCCACGGCCGACGCGATTTTCCTCGTCGACCGCGCCGGCATGTGCTTCGTCGACGTCAACCAGACAGCGTGCCGCATGCTCGGTTTCGAACGCGAGGATTTCCTGCGCGTGGGCCCGGGCCGCGCGCACGAGGGCGAATCCCAGCTGGAAGAACTGTACAACAAGCTGCTGGCCGGCGACCAGGGCGGCCCGATGACGGAATTGCAGCTGCAGCGCAAGGATGGTTCGCCGCTGTCGGTGGAAGTGCAGCGGCGCACCCTGCGCTCGGGGCAGAGCTGGATCCTGGTGGCCGTGGCGCGCGACATCACGGAGCGCAAGGATGCCGAACAGCGCCTGATGAAGCTGGCCCATTTCGACACCTTGACGGGTTTGCCGAACCGCAGCCAGTTCTACGCCTCGCTGACCCATTCGCTGGCCCAGGCCGCCGAGCACCAGTGGGCCGTGGCCGTGCTGTTCATGGATGTCGACCGCTTCAAGAATATCAACGATACCCTGGGCCACACCATCGGCGACGACCTGCTGCGCCAGTTTTCCAGCCGCCTCGTCGATTGCCTGCGCGTGCGCGACACCATTGGCCGCTTTGGCGGCGATGAGTTTGCCACCATCCTGCTGCTGCCCGAAGGCGCCCAGCATGCCGTCGGCGTGGTCGACAAGATCCGCGAGGCGATGCGCAAGCCCTTCGACTTGCAGGGCCACGAGGTGACGGTGACGGTCAGCATCGGCATTTCCGTGTTCCCCGATGATGCGGCCGATGCGGACACCCTGATTCAATATGCCGACACGGCCATGTACCGCGCCAAGGAGGCGGGCCGCGACGCCTTCCGCTTCTTCACGGCGGAAATGAACGCGCAGTCGATGGCGCGGCTGGACATGGAAAATGCCCTGCGGCGTGCCATCGACAACGAGGAATTCGTGCTGTTCTTCCAGCCCAAGGTGAATATCATTTCGGGGCGCATCAGCGGCGCCGAGGCGCTGATACGCTGGCGCCGTCCCGGCCACGGCATGGTTTCGCCGGCCCTGTTCATCCCCCTGCTGGAAGAAACGGGTCTCATCGTGCGCGTCGGTAACTGGGTGCTCGACGAGGCCTGCAAGAAGATCAGTGAGTGGGGCGCCAGCAGCATCGGCCCCGTGCACCTGTCGGTGAACGTGTCGGGCATCCAGTTTTTCGTCGGCGGCCTGGAAGAAGAGGTGCTCAAGGCGATCCGCAAGCACGATATCGCGCCCGACCTGCTGGAGCTGGAGCTGACGGAAAGCTCGCTGATGTCGAATGCCGAGGAAACCATCGCCGTGCTGCGCAACCTGAAGGCGCTGGGCATCCAGATTTCCATCGACGATTTCGGCACCGGCTATTCCAGCCTGGCCTACCTGAAGCGCTTCCCCATCGACAAGCTGAAGATCGACATCGCCTTCGTGCGCGAAGTGACGAGCAATCCGGACGACGCGGCCATCGTGCTGGCCATTATCAGCATGGCCCACAGCATGAAGCTGGAAGTGATCGCCGAAGGCGTGGAAAACGATGCGCAGCTGGCCTACCTGCGGCGCCATGGCTGCGACGAGATGCAGGGCTATTATTTCAGCCGCCCCGTGCCGCAGGAAGAATTTGAGCAGATGCTGATGGGTGGCAAGCTGCTGCAGGCGCCGCAGGATGCGGGCAGCGAAGAGCAGCAAACCCTGCTGATCGTCGACGACGATGTCTTCATGCTCGACGTGCTCAGCGACTTCCTGGCGCAGGACGGCTACCGCATCCTGACGGCGCAGACGGCCGCGGAGGGCTTCGACATCCTGGCGCGCCACAAGGTGCAGGTGATCCTGTGCGACCAGTGCATGCCGCTCATGAGCGGCACCGAATTCATGGAGCGGGTCAAGCACCTGTGTCCCGACACCTTCCGCATCATGCTGTCGGCCTTTGCCGACCTGACGCCCATCATGGCGGCCATCAACCGCGGCGCCGTCGACCGCTTCTATACCAAGCCGTGGAAAGGCGCCGTGCTGCGCGAGAATATCCGCGAAGGCTTCCGCCTGCACAAGCTGCTGCATGGCCAGGTGAAAGCGGCGGCCTGAGGATTTTCCGCAGCGGGTAATTGGCCGCCGCGTGCGCTGGCGCACCTTGCGCAGCAGCTTTCCACCGAATTAGACTCCCGTCTCTAGTTTTGCTCTCTAGAATAAAACGCATCCATGAAGTGGCATGGCCTTTCACATGACGGGAGCTGGCGATGGCGAAGAAATTGAAGGAGCTGACGGAAGACACGGAATTGGCGAGCGCCGTGCGCTCGTCGGCGCAGCAGATCTGGCAAGCGGGCCTCGGCGCTTTTGCGAAGGCGCAGGAAGAGGGCGGACGCGTGTTTTCCAGGCTGGTGAAGGAAGGCACGGAATTCCAGAAACGGGCCGAAGACAAGGTGGCCGACGTCAGCGGCAGCGTCGGCAAACTGGCCGATGGCGTGGGCAAGCAGGCCAGCGGCTCCTGGGACAAGCTCGAACAAGTGTTCGAAGAGCGCGTGGCGCGCGCGCTGGCCACCATCGGCGTACCCACGCAGCAGGACATCGCCGCGCTGCATGCGCAGATCGATGCCCTGAGCCGGCAAGTGGCGGCGCTGTCGGCCAAGCCCGCGCCGACGCCCAAGCCGAAGGCGGTGGCCAAGCCTGCCGTGAAGGCGGCGCCAAAAGCCGCATCGAAAGGGGCCGTAGCCAAAAACTGCACCAAAACGGCGGCCAAGGCTGCGCGGCAAGCCGCGAGCAAAGCGGTGAGCAAACCCGCCGCGAGGCCGGCGGCGAAGAAAAAAGCGCCGGCCGCCTGAGCTGGCGCCGCATTCCTCCAGCCTGCTCGCGCAGGCTTTTTTTTGCCTGCGGTTTTCGCCGGCGCCAGCGGGCGCAGTGTTTCATTACGACTATCTTAGGTGGTATGCTTGAGGCAGAACACAGAGAGATTGCCCGCCATGCTACAAAAAGCACCACGCCGTACCCGCGAACGCATCCTGGAGTTGTCGCTGCGCCTGTTCAATGAGTTTGGTGAGCCGAATATCACGACGACCGTGATTGCGGAAGAGATGAACATTTCGCCGGGAAACCTGTATTACCACTTCCGTAACAAGGACGACATCGTCAACTCGATCTTCGTCCAGTTCGAGGCGGAAATCGAACGCATCCTGACCGTGCCCGACGGGCGCCGCTCGAATATCGAGGATGTCTGGCTGTACCTGCACCTGATGTTCGAACTGATCTGGCGCTACCGCTTTTTCTATCGCGACCTCAACGATTTGCTGTCGCGCAACCGCAAGCTGGAACTGCACTTCAAACTGATCCTGGCGCACAAGATCAAGGTGGCCACCCAGCTGTGCGAAGACTTGCGCAGCGAACAGTCGCTCGAAGCGTCGGACATGGAAGTTGCTGCCATGGCGACGAATATGGTGGTCGTCGCCACCTACTGGCTGTCGTACGAGTACGTGCGTAACCCGCGCAAGTACAGCGAGCAGCAATCGATGTCCGATGCGCTGGCGCGCGGCTGCTACCAGGTGCTATCGCTGATCGGGCCGTATCTGCGCAATGAAACGCATTTGCTGTTTCGCAAACTGTCGGAAGAGTATGTGACCAAACTCAAGAACGACTGACGCTGCTGCTGGCGCCACGTCGTCAATTACAGGAGAGAGAGATGGCTTGGAAACAATTCCCCTATCCGGACGAAGCATATGTCTACACGCCGCAAACCCTGGAAGCGGCCTGGCCGCGCCTGCATGCGGGCGATGTGGAACCGTTTCCCACGCACCCTGCGCTGCTGCAAGCCTGGCTGGCTTTCCACGCGGGCGACTTCGAGCGCGCCGTGAAGCTGGGCCTGGCCGTCGGCGTGCCCGGCTATGCGGTGGCGCACAAGGCCACCTGTATCTATGCCACGCACCTGGAAGGAAACGATAGCCAGAAACTCGACATGTACGAGGAAGTGGCCGAGCGCTGCGAGCGCCAGCAGAGCGAGCAGCCGGACAATCCGGCCGGCTACTACTGGCATGCCTACAGCCTGGGCCGCTACGCGCTGGGCACGTCCGTCGTCAAGGCACTGGCGCAAGGCATGGGTGCGCGCGTGCGCAACAGCCTGGACCGCACGATGACGGTAGCGCCCATGCATGCGGAAGCGCATATCGCGTTTGGGATTTATCATACGGAAATTATCGACAAGGTCGGCGCCATGATAGGCAGCCTGACCTACGGCGCCAACAAGGAAGATGGCTACCAGCACTTCAAGACGGCGCTGGCCCTGACGCCGTATTCGGCGCTGGCGCACAGCGAATATGCGCGCGCGTTGAACATGCTCGACGGAAAGAAAAAGCTGGCGGAAGCGCTGGCCCTGTATGAAAAGGCGGCCGAGTGCGTGGCGCTGGACGCCAAGGAACGCCTCGAAGTCGAGGCGGCCATCGATGAATTGAAAGGGTAGGGATTACTGTGATCAAGGCTTTATGTGTGTACTGTGGCGCCAACGCGGGCGTCTCGCCGGACTATGCCGTGGCGGCGCGCGAACTGGCGCGCGTGCTGGTGGCGGAAAATATTTCGCTCGTGTATGGCGGCGGCAAGGTGGGCCTGATGGGCGTGATCGCCGATGAAGTGCTGCGCCTGGGCGGCGAGGTAACGGGCGTGATTCCCACCCAGCTGGTAGAGCGCGAAGTGGGCCACATGGGCTTGACGCGCCAGTTCATCGTGAAGGACATGCATGAGCGCAAGGCGATGATGGCCAGCCTGTCCGACGCCTTCATCGCCATGCCCGGCGGCTATGGCACCCTGGAAGAACTGTTCGAGATGCTGACGTGGGCCCAGCTGGGCTTGCACGCCAAGCCCATCGGCTTGCTCAATGTCGACCGTTTCTATGATGGCTTGATCGCTTTCGTGCAAAACGGCAAGGAACAGGGTTTCATCCGCCCGCAGCACGCGGCCTTCCTCAATGCCGACGCCGATCCGGCAGCGCTGGTGCAGCGCCTGAAGGAGTGCGCGCCGTAAGACCATGTTTGCCTGGCCGTGCGGGCGCCGTCGGACAACTATTTTTCCTTTCGCCGGAAAGAGCCATGCGGTGCGCACTGCATGGCTTTTTTATTTCTGCACGGGAAAATTGATCGGGCTGAATGACTTAATTAATAAAAATATGGCTATAAAATTACTCTAGAGGCATGTTTTTTTGAAAATGAAGATGATTTTTAATCATGGCTGTGGTCTACTGTCAGGGTTCAAAAGTTAGGAATATCGGACACCGACGAGCGTTGTACAGACTCCCAAAAAAAGGTGCCGAACCGTTTCAAGTTGCCACAACCACGCTACTTCTTCATCTCGAAAGGATGCTATTTTGAAACCTATGACCCTCTTGCGAGCGACCGCTGTCGCCGCCGTTCTCGCTGCCGCCGGCGGTGCCCATGCACAAACCACCACCATCGGCTTCGATTCGCTGGAACAACCGGGCTACTTCGGTTCCGTGTTCAATTCCTACTCCGAAGGCGGCTACAACTTCGACAGCAGCTTCCTCGGGCTGCTGAGCTCGGCGCATCAGGATAGCTTCGCCTATGCCGGCTCGGCCGGTCTCGGCGCGACCCCACTGTCGACGACTACCCTGAGCCGTGCCGATGGCGCCGCTTTCTCGCTGAGCTCGATCAGCCTGGCCGACTTTGTGAGCTTGCCCGGTTCCTTTGACGTGACGTTCGTCGGCCACCAAGTGGGCGGCGGCACGGTGAGCCAGACCTTCACCCTCGGTGGCGGCCACACCTTTGCCGATTACACGTTTACAGGTTTCAGCAATCTGCTGTCGGCAACGTGGAAGGAAGGCGCCTTGCACACCTTCCAGGTCGACAATATCGCCGCCACTGTCAGCGCCGTGCCGGAACCGGCCACCTACGGCATGCTGCTGGGCGGTCTGGGCCTGCTGGGCTTCATGCTTCGCCGCAAGAACGCCGCCTGAGCTTGAACATGGTGCCGGTCATGCCGGCGCATCAGTAAAAATGCCGCCCAGTTGTATGCCGGGCGGCATTTTTACGTGGATGTCATGACCAGGACTTCATGACCACAGGCGCTGGCCTGACAGGTCGAGCTGGGTCAGGTACAGGCGCACGTCGAATTCGTACTGGTGGTACTGCGGTTCCATATACGTGCACAGCTTGTAGAACGCCTTGTCGTGCTGCTTTTCCTTGACGTGCGCCAGTTCGTGCACGGCGATCATGCGCAGGAATTCCAGCGGCACTTCCTTGAACATGGTGGCCACGCGGATTTCATGCTTGGCCTTGAGCTTGCCGCCCTGCACGCGCGAGATCGAGGTATGCAAGCCCAGCGCATGCTGGATCACATGGATCTTGCTGTCGAACGCCACTTTGTTGATGGGCTCGGCATTGCGCAGGAATTCATTCTTCAAATCCTGCACGTACTGGTATAAAGCCTTGTCGTTGCGCACATCGTGCGCGTTCGGATAGCGTTTCAACAGGACGTCGCCCAGCTTGTCTTGTGCGATCAGTTGCTGCACTTGCGCTTGCGTTTGTTCGGAATAGGCGCTCAGGTATTTCAGGGATGGCTGCATGCGGGGAAGGGCGGGGCGTGGCGCGGAGGTGTCGGTAAGGCGAGAATGTACCATACCGCCGTGCCACGCGCTGCGCCAGCCCTTGCACGGGGCCGCCAAAGCCGCCCCGTGCCTTCCTGCGTCAAACCGCGCGCTGCCGGGCCAAGCCGCTCAGCCCGGCCAGTCCCGCCAGCCCCCGTCAGCCCTTGTCGTCTTCGTCCTTGCCGCCTTGCCGGCCAGTGCTGCCGCTGCGCGCCGCCGTGCTGCGGCTTTCATTGGCGCGCTGGGCCGATTGCCGGCTTTCGCCGCCTTTGCGGCCGATTTCCGCCATGTGTTCGCGGTTGCGGCTGACGGCTTCGCCGCCTTTCTGCCCGGCCCGGCGTGCTTCTTCCGAGTCGAATTCATGCGCCGTGCCTTTTTGATGGGCTGCCTGGCCGCCCTTGCTGGCAATTTCGCGTTGCTGCTCCTCATTCATGGCGGCGAAACCGCGTTTGCTCGTGCCTTTGGCGCTGCCCGATTCGCTGGTTTTCTGGCTGCTGCCAGCGCCTTTGCCCTGTTCATTTCCTTGATTGCTAGCCATGTCGCTCTCCTTGCTGTCGAGTGGGGTCAAGTGGTCAATGCAGGTGCTCAATGCGCCTGCTCGGATTGCCTGCTGGTATCGCGGCGGCTGCCCGCGCCGTCGCGGTGGCCCGTGGCATGCATTTTTTCAATCATTTCACGCTGGCGTTGCGCGGCTTTTTCCGTTTCTTCCGCCGTCTTGCGCACCACTTCGTCAGCGAAGGCCACTGCCGTGCGGCGCGCTTCGGGCAGGTGATTCTCTGCTGTGCGGTTCATTTCGACATTGGCGTTGGCGACGATATTGCCGAGTTGCTGCTGATACTGGCGCAGCTTGTTGCCGCTTGGCTGCAGCTGGCCGGCGGCCATCGACATGAACTCGCCCGTGTCGCGTGCGCACAGCAGTTGCTGGCTGGCGTTGCTCCATTCTTGCAGCAGGTCTTGCGCCAGCCGCAGATGCAGCTCGCTCAATTGCTGCACCGTATCGAACATCTTGCGCGATAGTTCCGTGGCGAAACTGCACTGGGCCTCGAGATGGGACTTCAGGGCGGGGCTGAGACTGGGGGAAATACTGTTTGTGAACATGTTCTACCTCAATGAAAAACTGATCCGGGAAACACCCGGTGCGCCGGGTGCGACGTATGGTGAAACAAGCAAAGAGATAGACGCCCAACGGCGTGCCAGGTTCCATGGCAGATGCCGGTTTGGCGCGAGAATGGGGTCCGGCAGATGGAAAAACGCGATCACTTTGTGCCAGATCAAATGAACGTCAATCAGGTCGCCGCAGTCGGCAGCCATGCCGCTTGTGTGGAAAAAGCATGTTTACAGGCCCGGCCGTGCGACAATAGCCGGCTCGCGGCAGCGCAGCCGATGGCCGGCGCGCGTGGCTGAGCCGAGCATAGCCTTACTTTTTCCTGATTCCGCGACCATGACGCATCCCGAATACATCCTGACCCTGTCCTGCCTGGACCAGCGCGGCATCGTGCACCGCGTCTCCGGCTTCCTGGCCGAACACGGCTGCAACATCCTCGATTCCGCCCAATTTGGCGACCAGGAATCGCAGCTGTTCTTCATGCGCGTGCATTTCGCGCTGGAAGACGGTGCCGTCAGCGACGCCCAGTTGCGCAGCGACTTCGCCGACCTGTCGCAAGCCATGCAGTTGAACGGCGCTTTCCATGGCCAATTGCACGATGCGCGCGTCAAGCCGCGCGTCATGCTGATGGTGTCGAAGATCGGCCACTGCCTGAACGATTTGCTGTTCCGCTACAAGAGCGGCTTGCTGAACGTGGAAATTCCCGCCATCGTGTCGAACCACATGGAGTTCTACCAGCTGGCGGCCAGCTACAATATTCCCTTCCACCACCTGCCGCTGGCCACCGGCGCGCCGGAAGCGGCCAAGCTGGCGCAGGAAGCGAAGATCATCGACCTGATGGACACGCACAAGATCGACCTGGTGGTGCTGGCGCGCTACATGCAAATCCTGTCGCCGGGCCTGTGCCAGGCGCTTGATGGCCGCGCCATCAATATCCACCACTCCTTCCTGCCCAGCTTCAAGGGCGCCAAGCCGTATGCGCAGGCGCATCACCGCGGCGTCAAGCTGATCGGCGCGACGGCCCATTTCGTCACGGGCGACCTGGACGAAGGCCCGATCATCGAGCAGGACGTCGAGCGCGTCGACCATGCGATGGATGCGGAAACCCTGACGGCCATCGGCCGCGACGTCGAGTGCGTGGTGCTGGCGCGCGCCGTGAAATGGTTCGTCGAGCACCGCATCCTGAAAAATGGCGACAAGACGGTGGTTTTCCGCTGATACCGACTTCACTATTCACTTTACCGAGACAGAAACACGATGGCCCTCAAAGCAACAATTTTCAAAGCCGATCTGCAGATCGCCGACATGGACCGCAATTACTACCAGGATCACGCGCTGACCCTGGCGCGCCACCCGTCCGAAACGGACGAGCGCATGATGGTGCGCCTGCTGGCGTTCGCCATCCATGCCGACGAGGCGCTGACGTTTACCAAGGGCCTGTTCGACACGGAAGAGCCCGACCTGTGGCAGAAAGACTTGACGGGCGCCATCCAGCTGTGGATCGAAGTGGGCCAGCCCGACGAAAAGCGCATCCTCAAGGCGTGCGGACGTTCGGACCAGGTCATCGTCTACAGCTATGGCGCAACGAGCCACATCTGGTGGAAGCAGATCGCCAATAAACTGGAACGGGCGAAGAACTTGACCGTGATCAACCTGCCATCCGAGGCGGCGCAAGACATGAGCAAGCTGGCGCAGCGCAACATGCAACTGCAATGCACGATCCAGGATGGCCAGATCTGGCTGACGGACAGCGTCAACACGGTCTTGATCGACCGCGAACCGGTGAAGCCGGCCCGCTGATGTCGGCTGTCTGAAACGCAAAAAGCCCGGAGCGATCCGGGCTTTTTGCATTGCGGTTGATTAATTCGGCGCTGCGCCCAGGCGGCGGATGCTGCTCGAACGCTGCATGCTGCGGCTGATGCGCGGGTCGCCGTAGTAGCTCACTTCGCCAGAACCGCCGATGCTGATGGCCAAGTCTTGCTTGGCCCACACGGTGGCTTCGCCCGAGCCGCCGATGCTCACCTGCACCTCGCGCGCGGCCAGGCGGCCCGCCTCGATATTGCCGGAGCCCCCGATCGATGCCGTCAGCTGCTCCGTCTTGCCGCTGGCCTTGAAGCTGCCGCTGCCGCCGATGGCGATGGACACCTGGCGGCTGTCGAGGTCGCGCGCGTGGATGGAACCGGAACCGCCCACGTCGAAGCGCAGGTTCTCGGCGCGCAAGCCCGTTGCCGTGATGTTGCCCGAGCCGCCCACGCTGACGCGCTCCACCTGGCGCGCCTGGATGACGATGGTCAGGCTGCTCTGGCGGAAGTTGGCGTTGCGCTTGGCGGGGCGGATGCGCAGGGTGCCGTTTTCCACGGCCGTGTCGATCAGCGGCAGGATATTGTCGTCCGCTTCGATGGTGACGCTGTCCGTGTTGCCGATGCGCAGTTCGACCGTGCCCGGCACGTTCAGCGCCACGGCATGGAAGCTGCCCACTTCGCGCGTCTGCTTTTGCAGCTTGCCGCTGCCCTGGATGCTGTTGCCGGAAATCCAGTCGAGCGGCGACGCCAGTGCCGGCGCGGCCGGAATGGCCAGCGCGCAGGCGGCCAGCAGCAGGGCGGTCGCGACGCTGGCGTGGCGGCGGTGGCGGCGGTGGAAAAGTATCGGTGTCATTCTCGCTCCCTGTTGGAATTGGTATGAGAGCATGGTATGCCAGCCGGCCGCGTCTGCGTACCGTCCTGCGACAGACTGCGCCAGCAGCGGCATGGAATGCAGGAGGCTGCGACAGGATGGCATGAGGTATCATGTCGGTGGGACATACGACGAGCGGCACGTGCCGCTCACACTACTGGAATTACATGCTGATCATCACCATCAAACAGGGCAAGGAAAAGAGCTTGCTGGGCCAATCGTGGATTTACGCATCCGCGATTGAAAAAGTCGAAGGCAAGCCGCAGGAAAAAATGAAGCCCGGTTCGACGGCCATCGTGCAAAGCTCCTCGAAGCAGTTCATCGCCCGCGCCGCCTACAATTCGAAGTCGCAGATCCGCGCGCGCATCTGGAGCTTCAAGGAAGACGAACCGGTCGACCACGCGCTGATCAAGCGCAGGGTCAAGGCCGCCATCGAGAAAAAACTGCCAGCCATCAAGAAGGCGGGCGAAAACCAGCTGCTGACCCTGATCAAGGGCGAGGACGAGGGCTTGCCGGGCCTGGTCGTGCAGCTGTTCGGCGGCGTACAAGGCTATCTGATCTGCGAATTCAACGCCGGCGGCGTCGACGCGTGGAAAGTGGCCATCGTGCAATCGCTGATGGCGTCCACCGGTTGCGCGAACGTGTACGAGCGCTGCGATGACCTGATGCGCAAGGGCGAAGGCTTGCCCCTGATCGACGGCGCCCTGGCCGGCGAAGAGCCGCCCGATGAGGTCATGCTGACGGACAACGGCGTGCGCTATGCGCTGGACTTGAAGACGGGGCACAAGAGCAAGTTCCGCTGAGGATTGCTGTGGTTCATGAAAAAGCCGGCGCAAGCCGGTTTTTTCATGTCTCCTATTCCAGCGGCACGCTGCGGTATTTATTGACTTCCAGCGCAGAAACCGCCGGCGCATCATTGCCCCACGACGCGCGCAGATAGGTGACCACGGCCGCCACTTCCGCATCATCCATGACGGGGCCGAACGGCGGCATGCCGTAGGGACGCGGGTTGCCGCGGGTGCCGGGCGCGAAGCCGCCGTTGAGCACGAGGCGGATGGCGTTCACGGCCGACTGCGTCGTCAGCGCGCGGTTGCCGGCCAGCGGCGGGTAGCCGGGCGGCACGCCCTTGCCGTCGGCCTGGTGGCAGCTCGCGCATTGCGCCTCATACAATTTCGCGCCCAGCGCCAATTGCTGCCTGGCTTGCTCCGACGTGTCGCGTGGCGCCCGTTGTGCGGGCTGCGCGGGGCCGGGCAGGCTTTTCAGGTAGACGGCCATCGCCTGCACGTCGGCTGTGCTCATGTGCTGCAAGCTTTGCCGCACGACTTCGGCCATGGGGCCGAAGACGGTGGCGCGCGGCGATACGCCCGTTTGCAGCAATTCCACGATATGCGCCGTATCCCAGTCGCCGAGACCCGCTTCCGCATCCGATGTCAGCGACGGCGCGTACCAGCCCAGCACGGGGATCATGCCGCCCGACAGGCCGTCGTTGCTGCCACCCAGGGTGGTGCGGCTGCTATGGCAGGCGCTGCAGTGGCCCAGGCCTTGCACCAGGTAGGCGCCGCGGTTCCATTCCATGCTTTTGTTTGTGAGCGGCTGGTACACGCCAGGTTTGAAATACAGGGCGCGCCAGGCGGCCAGCGCGATCTGCTGGTTGTACGGGAAGCGCAGCGCGTGCGGCGCGTTTGCCTGCTTGTGCGGCGGCACGCTCTGGAAATACGCATACAGGGCGTCGCTGTCTTCGCGCCGCACCTTGGTGTAGCTGGTGTAGGGGAAGGCCGGATACAGCAGCCGGCCATCTTTCGACTTGCCGTTGTGGATGGCGCGCCAGAAATCGTCGGCCGTCCAGCTGCCGATGCCCGTTTCCTTGTCCGCCGTGATGTTGGGCGAGAGCACCTTGCCGAAAGGCGTCTGCAAGGCCCGTCCGCCCGCGTAGGGCACGCCGCCGCGCGTCGTGTGGCAAGCCATGCAGTCGCCCGCCTTGGCCAGGTAGGCGCCGCGCGCGACCAGCTCTTCCTGGCTCAGGGCGCTGGCCACGGCGGGCGGTCCCAGGTCGTCCGCTGGATACAGCAGGAATGTGGCGCTGGCCGCGGCAATCAGCAGCAAGCCCGCCGCGATCATCCATTTTTTCATGGCGCCACCTGCGCGCTGGAACCGGGCACGCCGCCGCAATGCAGCGGCAAGGGCACGGTGATGCTGCTGGCGGGACGCGCGTCGGCGCTGGCCACTTGCGTACCCAGCCAGGCCGAGACGGCGCCGACATCCGCGTCCGACAGGCGCTGCGCCACTTGCGCCATGCAGTCGGGAGAGTGGGCGCGGCGGATGCCGTTCTTCCACGCGCCCAGCTGGGCGTTGATATAGTCGCGCGGCAAGCCCAGCAAGCCGGGGATGGCGGGCGCCACGCCGGCCAGTTGCTGGCCGTGACAGGCGATACAGGCGGGAATTTTTTTGCCGGCGTCACCGCGCAGCACCAGTTGCTGTCCCCGCGCCAGGGCCGTCGCGCCAGCGCTGCTGGGCTGGGCCCGCGGCGGGGCAGGGTGCTGTGCCGCAAAATACTCGGCAATTTCGCGCAGGTAATCGTCAGGCAAGTGTTCGACCATATAGTTCATCAGTGGATACTGGCGCCGTCCCTCGCGAAAGTTCAGCAGCTGGTTGTACAGGTAGCCGGCAGGCTTGCCGGCGATGCGGGGAAAGAAGGCGTCGTGCTTTTCCTGTTGCGCATGGCAGGACGTGCACGCCTTGATGCGCTGCTCCAGGCTGTCGTGGCTGGCGGCGATGGCAGCGGGCGCGGCCAATGCCATGCCGGGCAGCGCGAGGGTCAGCACCAGCACGAGGGGGGAATGCAGTAGCATGGAGAGTTGCATGGAAAATAGCCTGTCTCGTCGGTCGATATTGTGTGCCGGTGTTGCTGCCCGGTTAATTTTTATGAGCCTAGCATATACCGGGCGCTGTCACTGTGACAGGATCAGTTGTGCAATAAAACTACGGATCAGTTTGAGGAGCAGGGTTGAAACGATATGAGGAATTGGCGGAAGAAGTCGCCGCCATGATCAGCACGCAGCTGTTGCTGCCTGGCGATAAGTTGCCGTCCGTGCGCCAGCAGCATGCGCGCAGGGGCGTCAGCCCGTCGACGGTGTTCCAGGCGTATTATTTGCTCGAAGCGCGCGGCATGATCGTCTCGCGCCCCCGCTCCGGCTATTACGTGGCGCCGCAGCGCGCCGCGCTGGCGCCCGAGCCGGACAGTTCCCATCCGCTGGCCGCCAGCACCACCGTCGACGTCAGCGACCTCGTGTTCGAAGTGCTGGGCGCCGTCGGTGCGCGCGATATCGTGCCCTTCGGCTCGGCGTTTCCCAGCCCGCATCTGTTCCCGATGGAACGGTTGGCGCGGGCCGTGTCGGCCAGCATGCGCCGTCTCGACCCGTGGAGCGCCGTCACGGATTTATCCTTGGGCAATGCCGAGCTGCGCCGCCAGATCGCCCTGCGCTACCAGCTCGACGGCGTACCCGTTTCCAGCGACGATATCGTCATCACGAATGGCGCGCTGGAAGCGCTGAACCTGTGCCTGCAAGCCGTCACGCGGCCCGGCGACACGGTGCTCATCGAGTCGCCCAGCTTTTATGCCTGTTTGCAGGCGCTGCAGCGGCTGGAACTGAAGGCCGTGGAAATTGCCACCAGCCCCCGCGATGGCGTCGACCTGGCCGCGCTGGAAGAGCTGTTGCAGCGCCACCAGCCCAAGGCGTGCTGGCTGATGACGAGTTTCCAGAATCCCCTGGGCAGCCTGATGCCGCCGGAAAAGAAGCGCGCGCTGGTCGAACTGCTGGCGCGCCATGGCGTGCCGCTGATCGAGGATGACGTGTATGGCGAGCTGTATTTCGGCAAGCAGCGCCCCGGTCTGACGAAAAGCCACGACAGCGCGGGCTTGGTGATGCATTGCAGTTCGTTTTCCAAGACCCTGGCACCCGGCTTTCGCTTGGGCTGGGCCGTGGCTGGCCGCTATGCGCGCCAGGTCGGGCGCCTGAAACTGACGACCAGCCTGTCGGCGCCCATCCCCCTGCAGATGGCGCTGGCCGACTACCTTGCTCAGGGCGGCTACGACCGCCATTTGCGCCAGCTGCGGCTGACCCTGGCGGCGCAGCAAAACACCATGCTGCAAGCCATCGCAGTGCATTTTCCGCCCGGCACGCGTGTGACGCGGCCGCAGGGCGGCTATTTTGTTTGGGTGGAAATGCCTGTGGGTATCGATGCGCTGGCCTTGCACCGCAGCGCGCTGGCGGCCGGCATCAGCATCGCGCCCGGTCCCATTTTTTCCGCCACGCGCGCGTTTCGCCATTGCATCCGCCTCAATTACGGCCACCCGTGGAGTCCGCAACTGGAAGAGGCCATCGCCACCCTGGGGCGGCTGGCGCAGGCGGCAACAAGCAGTACATGAAAAAAGTCCCTTGCGGTAGCACATGTTTCATTCCAAAAAGAAATATTGCTGTTATATTGAAGTATCTATAACTAATGATGGGAATGATAATGGATAACACGCAGCCGGAAGTGGGTCGTACGCAAGATACGACGATGGCCATTCTGTCCCATGTTGGCGGCCTGTTCACCAGCTGGGTGGCGCCGCTGATCATTTACTTGATCAAGAAAGATGATGCGGATAAATTCTCGGCCGAGAACGCCCGCGAAGCGCTCAATTTCCAGATCACCCTGATCATCTGGTATTTCGCCTGCTTCATCCTGTCGTTCGTGCTGATCGGCCTGTTCCTGTTCTGGATCGTGGCGCTGGCCAACCTGGTGTGTTCGATCGTCGCGGCCGTCAAGGCCAGCAATGGCATCACTTACCGCTATCCGCTGACTTTGCGCCTGGTCAAATAAGGCTGCGCCGGCCGCCGGGTTTCAGCCCGGCCGGCCGGGCAGTATGAGGAATGACGCAAAGTCGGGTGCCACCGTGCTGGTGGCGCCTGTTTCATGCGACCACAGCACGACCACGGGCTCGCCCGATGGCCCCGTTTGCGCATAGTCAAAACAATAGTAATCGCCCGTGCCGAACTGGGCGAAGGGCAGCAGGGCGCTGGCCTCGTTGCCGCCACCCACATTCCTCAGCCATTCCTGCCAGCCCGTGTTGTAGTGGCGCTCGATTGATTCCCACGTCTTGCGCGCATTGGCCGCGTCGTAGACGGGAAATATGCTCAAGGCGCCCAGCGCGCGGCCATTGTTGACCAACAACCATTGCACGTAGGACGCGGGCAGCGCTCGCCCCAGCGCCTGTTCGGCGGCGGCGATCGCCTCAAGCGTGGTGCCGATGGACTTGTTCTTGTTCATGCTGCGGAAAGGCGCCAGCTTCACGCAGGCGGGTGCGGCGGGGCCGGCGGCGTGCTGGCGCGCGGGGCTTTTTGCGGCGCTACTTTACCGCCTTCGGCGATCCAGCGGCGGTACACGCGCAGCGCCACTTGTGCATCGTCGGCTGCGTACAGGATCTGCTTTTCCGTCAGGCGCGACGTGGCCCAGTTGGTGGTGGAGATCTTTTTCGATTTTTGCAGGTGCAGGCCGAAGAACTTGGCCACGGCCGTCTTCGCGCCCAGGTCGTTGCGCTGGCCGCCGCGCAGGGCGACGGACAGGTCGAGCACCTGGGCTGGCGCGATACCGAGCTTGTTGCGCAGGCGCTTGACGTCGTCGGACAGGCCAAAGCCCACTTTCAGGGTGGTGGTCGATTCGAGGATGGCTTTGAGTTCGGCCAGGGCCGGCGCCGGCGTGCTGCCCACCTGAAACAGGTAGGCGATGTCGTCGGTGGCCAGCTGGATCAAATGCGGTCCCGTGGAAGACTCGCCCTTGACGAACGTCGGCTTCGATTCCGTATCAAAGCCGATGGCATCCGCTGCCAGCAGGGCGGCCATGGCCGCTTTTGCATCATCGCTGGTGCGTACCAGCTTGACGTGCTCGAGGGCGATGCCTTGATACGGGGGGAGTGGCGGTGCGGCAGCTGTGTCCATGAAACCGGATCAGCCTTTGCGCGAGAATTTCGCGGTCAGCAGATTCAGTTTTTCCAGGCGCAAGCGGTTTGCTTCTTCGGCGGCGGCCGCATCGCGCTCGGCTTTCTTGCGCTCGGCTTCTTTCTTGAAGCGCTGCTGCAATACTTGCGTGGCGTGGTCGCGGTGGGTTTGCGTCACTTCCGCGCCGGCGGTGCCGTCGAGGTCGTAGCGTACCTTGGCTTTTTCCATCACGCGCAGGTAGCGCAATGAACCCGTGTGGATGCCCAGCGCCGTGCGCATCAGCTTGCGGTCCAGGTCCGGCAGGCGTGCCAGGATCTGCTTGTCGATACCGATCGACAAGGGCAGGCAATCGCGGAATGGCGGGAATTGCTCCTGGAACTGCTTCAGCAGGGCGCGCGCGGTCAGGCCGGCAGGCGCCGGCGTGGTCGCTGCGGCCGGTGCCGCCGCTGGGGCTGCATCGACTGGCGTGTCAGGAGTGGTGGCTTGCTGGTCTGGCGTGGAGCTGGTCATCGACATCATTGGTTGGGCTATAAAAGGGGAGCATAGCACGCGCCACAGGCAAGTGCATTGTCTTTTTTGGCAACTTGCGCTCAACTTGCGCTGCGATAAACGGCTTCGCGCTACAGCGGGCGCAGCGCGAAATGCGGGAAATGTGTATAATGTCGGCTTGCGCTGATGACTGGGCCCTGTTTTTGACGGTCTGGCTCAGGTGTGCAGGGGATAGGAGCAGTGCGGTACAGGCCATCACTTATTAGTATTTTTGATATCGGATATTCCGCTTATCAATTATCCAGATAACTGGCCTTCGTGCATAATCTTGCTCTCCGCTGTGTCTTCACTGAACAACAATAGATTCAAGCCCGTTCTGGTACGGGCTTTTTTTCATTCCGCAATGTACATCGCTTATTTATCTGACCCGGCTCCGGCCCCGCCGTTCCGCATGACGGATGCGCGGGCTTTGAACGTCCCGATAGACAGGCGCCGCTGCCGTTAACACGGCAGCCGCAACAATACGCTCCATCGAGTCCGGTTTCGCAGGCTTAGGTGGAATCATTCACTTCGCGCCGACACCATCTGGTCTCGCATTAAGAGATATCTCATGAAGAATACGCCAAAAACTTTAACGTTGTCTGCCAAGGCGCCACGCCCAGCCGCGGCACCACTTGCCGTACCCAAAACGACTTTATCTTACTTCATCGATAATGCGCAAGCGAATCCGGAAGCGACCGTCACGACGGCGCCGACCGTCGTCACCGTGGTGAAGAAAAGCCGCTCGCGCCTGGCCGCCGTGCCACCGGCCGATGCGGCTGCGGAAGCGGACGTCAGCGCACCAGCCGCCGAGGCTGTTGCCGAAGTGGCCGAGGTGGCCGACGCCGCCCCGGCGAAGACGCCAAGCGTGAAGATCGCCCCCGGCGCCAAGGCCCCGGCCGCGCCGCGCAAGGTCAGCGAAAGCGCCGCCACGAATAAGGTGGTGACGGCAGCCCGTTCGAAAGTCGTGCGCGCCAAGCCGGAAGCGGCGCCCGTGACCATCATCACCGGCGCGCAAGTGGTCAGCAAGACCACGGACGCCGATGCCCTGGCCGCCATCGATACCTCGAATTACTTCCTGCCAACCGTCAAGGTGCCAGGCCGCCGTGGCCGCAAACCGAGCGAATTCACGCCGGAAAACGATGAAGTGGCAGCACTGAACGCCGTCGAGCGCGCCGAACTGAAGGCCGTGTCGAAGGCGCGCGACCGCAAGGCCAAGGGCGGCCTGGCCGATGCATTGGGCGATCCGGAAGCATCGGCAGCGGACCTGGAACGCCGCCGCAAGCAGATCACGGGCTTGATCAACATGGGCAAGGAACGCGGCTTCCTCACCTATGCCGAGATCAATGACCAATTGCCGGAAAACATCATCGATCCGGAAGCGATCGAAGGCATCATCGCCACTTTCAACGACATGGGTATCGCCGTCTACGAGCGCGCCCCTGACGCGGAAAGCCTGTTGTTGACTGACAACGTCGCCACCGTCACCAGCGACGATGAAGTGGAAGCGGCTGCCGCGACCGCCCTGTCGACCGTCGATTCCGACTTCGGCCGCACCACCGACCCCGTGCGCATGTACATGCGTGAAATGGGCGCCGTGGCGCTGCTGACGCGCGAAGGCGAGATCGAGATTGCCAAGCGCATCGAAGGCGGCCTGAAAGACATGATCCAGGCCATTTCCGCCTGCCCGACCACCATCGGCGAAATCGTTGCACTGTCGCAAAAAATCGCGCGCGACGAAATCAAGGTCGATGAAGTGGTCGACGGCTTTGTCGATCTGAACGAAAGCAATGCCCCGGCGCCCGCCGCTGCCGCCGCGCCTGCCGCCGCCAGCGGCGACGACGAGGAAGAGGAAGAAGAAGCCGAGGAAGAAGACGGCGACGCCAATGGCGGCGCGGCCGGTTTCTCCAGCGAGCAATTGGCGCAGCTGAAAAAGAATGCGTTGGAAAAATTCAACGTCATTTCGACGCAGTACGACAAGATGCGCAAGGCGCCCGAGGGTTACAACTCGAAAGCCTACATCAAGGCGCAGGAAGCCATTTCGCAGGAATTGCTGGGCATCCGCTTCACGGCCAAGGTCGTGGAAAAGCTGTGCGACACCCTGCGCGGCCAGATGGAAGAAGTGCGCCACATCGAGCGCGCCGTGCTGGAACTGTGCGTGAACAAATGCGGCATGCCGCGCGCCCACTTCATCAAGGTGTTCCCGGGCAATGAATGCGATCTGGAATGGGTCGACCGCGAAGTCGATTGCAAGTATCCGTACAGCGCCATCCTCAGCCGTAACGTGCCTGCCGTCAAGGAACTGCAAAAGAAGATGATCGACCTGCAAGCGCGCGTGGCCTTGCCGCTGGCTGACTTGCGCAAGATCAACAAGCAGATGGCTGCCGGCGAAAAGCGCGCCCGTCACGCGAAACGCGAGATGACGGTCGCCAACTTGCGTCTGGTCATTTCGATCGCCAAGAAATACATCAACCGCGGCTTGCAATTCCTCGATCTGATCCAGGAAGGCAACATCGGTCTGCTGAAGGCCGTCGACAAGTTCGAATACCGCCGCGGCTACAAGTTCTCGACCTACGCCACCTGGTGGATCCGCCAGGCGATCACGCGTTCGATCGCCGACATGGCCCGCACCATCCGCGTGCCGGTGCACATGATCGAAACGATCAACAAGATGAACCGCATCTCGCGCCAGATCATGCAGGAAACGGGCAGCGAGCCGGACCTGGCGACCCTGGCAGTCAAGATGGAAATGCCGGAAAACAAGGTGCGCGAAATCATGAAGATCGCGAAAGAGCCGATTTCCATGGAAACGCCGATGGGCGAAGATGGCGATTCGCAACTGGGCGACTTCATCGAAGACAACACGACCCTGGCGCCGCTGGACGCCGCGCTGCACGCATCGATGCGCAACGTGATCAAGGAAGTGCTCGATTCCCTGACGCCGCGCGAAGCGAAAGTGCTGCGCATGCGTTACGGCGTGGAAATGTCGAACGACCACACCTTGGAAGAAGTGGGCAAGCAGTTCGACGTGACGCGCGAGCGCATCCGCCAGATCGAAGCGAAAGCCATGAGCAAGCTGCGCCAGCCTTCGCGTTCGGACAAGCTGAAAACCTTCCTGACGCAAAACTAAGCGTAGTGCAAGCAACAAAAAAAGAGGCGCAAGCCTCTTTTTTTTCGTCCATCCACAGCGTTGCTTACATGAAATACGTACGCTGGCCTTGCAGACCGGCGCGGTGATGGCGCTGCAGCTTGTACAGCGCCACGCCGCTGGCGCCGACGATGACGGTCATGAAGAACCAGTCCAGCGGGTTGCGGCGCGGCGGCGCCGGCGACGCTTGCGACGGCACGGCGAAGGCCTGGAACTTATGCCCCGTGTAGACGGCGCCCACCACCAGCCCGGCGTCCGTGATCTTGTTGGTCAGGTACAGGCCGTCGTCGCGGCGGCGCACAGTCATCACGCCTTCCTTGTAGACAAAGGTCATCGGTTCAAAGCCGTTGATGTTGACGCTGCCGACCACGTGTCCGGCCGCATTGACTGCCGTGGCGTAGCTGTCGCCCTGGCCGATCATGGCGCCCAGGTCGAGCATGCGCTTGCCGTCCCAGGCAAACGCGTGCCAGCGCCGTTTCTCCGTTTCCGAAGCGCCCACGATCAGGCCCGCGTCATTGATGGCGGTGGCCGAGCTGATGCGTCCGCCGGGCAGGGTGCCGATTTCCTGCATGCCCGCGCCGGGGCGGTAGACGAAGGCGCGGCGGTAGCCGTCGTCGCGCTGGGCCGTACCCACCACCACGCCATGGTTGTTCAGGCCGCTGGCATAGCTGCTGGCGCCGCCCAGGGTGCCCAGGTCTTGCAGGCTGTGGTCGGCTTTCGTCACAAAGGCGTGGAAATCGCCGCCGCTCGTATCGGCGTAGCCGGCCACCTGGCCGCCGCGCGCGATGGCCGTGGCATAGCTGCTGGTGCCGCCCAGGGTGCCCAGGTCGCGCATGCCGCCCGCCGCGTCGTAGCGGAAGGCGTGCCAGGCGCCGCTGGCCGTCTGCGCCGAACCGACCACCACGCCATGGATATTGATGGCCTTGGTAAAACCTTCATCGCCGCCCAGGGTGCCCAGCTCGCGGATGCGGCCATGCTGGTACGTCACGGCGCGGCGTCGTCCTTCTTCTTCCATGATGATGCCGGCCACGAGGCCCACCGGGTTCAGGTCGGACGCGATGCTGCCGTTGCCATCCCTTTCACCAAAGCCCCGTTCGGCGTAGATGGTGGCGCTGGCGATGGGGACGGCGGCCAGCAGGCACAGGCCGAGCAGTGGGGAGCGGAAGCGGGAGAACCGTGGCAGCATGATAGTTTCCTCAAAGAAAAAACTTACTATACTTTTTATGTTGAAAATGCATACTTAATTTTCTACTGTTTTTGCTAATTCTTGTGTTATGTCATGATTGGCTGGGTGGCCTTTCCTGGCCTGCGGCAAGTGGATGGCCAGCACCGTGCCCTGGCCGGCCTGGCTGTCGATACGCAGTTCGCCGCCCAGCGCGTGGACACGTTCGCGTATGCTTTTCAGTCCGAAGGCGGCCCGCTTGCCATGGTCGCCCGGCTGCATGCCGATGCCGTTGTCGCTGATGCGCAGCACGATGGCGTCCGCGTCCTGCGCCAGCGCCACTTCCACTTCGCTGGCCTGGGCATGGCGCACGATGTTCGACAGCGATTCCTGCAGCACGCGGAAGATGGCCGACGTCTGGCGGTGGTCCAGGCCCAGGTCGGGCGCCTCGCTGTCGAGCGTGAGCCGGTAGCGGATGGCGCCGCGCCCCTCCATCTGGCGGATCAGCCATTCGGCCGCCGGGCCCAGTCCCAGTTCGAGGGTGCTGGGATGCAAGTCATTGATGATGGTGCGCACCGAGCGGATGGTCGTATCGATGGTGTCGAGCACGCGCTGCGCGTGGCGGTGCAGGCGCGGGTGGCCCTTGGCCGTGCGCGCGTGCAGCAGCGATACATCGATGCGCAGCACCATCAGGTTCTGGCCCAGGTCGTCATGAATGTCGAGCGCGATGCGGCGGCGCTCTTCTTCCTTGATGGTTTGCTGGTGGTCGGTCAATTCGCGCAGCTGGGCCAGGGTGCGTTCCAGGTTTTCCTCGTTGCGCTTGCTGTCGGTGATGTCGATGGCCATGGCGATGATCATCTGCGGCCGGCCGTTGGCGTCAAACACGGGTTTCTTGTGCGTCTGCACCAGGCGGTTTTCCTGCAGCTGCGCGTTCCATACCAATTCTTCGCGGATCACCACCTTGCGGCTGGCAAACGCTTCCCGGTCCGCCGCGTGGAAGCCCACGTTCTGATCACTGGGGAAGTGCTGCAGGTCGCGTCCTTCGGCGATGTCCTGCTGGCGCACGCCCCATTGCTGTTCGCAAGCCTGGTTCATCAGCAGAATGCGCGAATCGGCATCCTTGAGGAACAGCGACAGGGGCATCATGGAAATGATGTCCTGCAGCCGCTCTTCGCTGCGCGCCAGGGCCGCTTCCGTTTGCGCGCGCATGGCGATTTCTGCGGACAGCTGGAGATTCACGTCGAGCAGCTGGGCCGTGCGCAGGGCCACGCGGCTTTCCAGTTCCGCATGGGCGACGCTCAACGCGTGTTCGGCCCGCTTTTGTTCCGTGATGTCGCTGGCCAGCACGAGCGCGCCCGTCAAGGTGCCCAGCTGGTCGTACAGGCAGCGGCCGCTGATCATGGCCCAGCGTTCCGAGCCGTCGCTGTGCCAGTACTGCAGTTCGCCCATGCAGCTGTGTTCCTGCGTGCGCCTCAGCGGGCACAGGCGCAGCAAGGTCGCTTCATCGTGGAATTCGCTCATCTTGTGGCCCAGCAGCTTTTCCGCCGGGATGCCCAGCATGTCGCACAGGCGCTGGTTGAGATGCAATATCGTGCCTTGCGCATCCGTTTGCCACATCCCGTCCTGCGCCGTCTCGCTCAGGTCGCGGTAGCGCATGACGCTGGCGTCGAGCTGCAGTCGCGTGCTGGCCAGGTGGTTGCGCAGCACGCGCAGCAGCCACAGTGCGATGCCGCCAGCGGTCGCCAGCAGCAGCGACAGCCAGACATGTTCCCAGAAGTTGAGTTCCTGCCAGGCCGCGCCCGCCAGCCAGCCCAGCACGACCAGGATGAGGGCGGCGCATGCCGCACCCAGCGTTTCAATCGACCATTTGCTCATCCGCATTCCTGGCGTCGTGGTTGGCCGCTGCGGTGCGCCTGGCGCCGGAGTGGGGGGAGGATATTCCACGCTAGTGTAATACCAAATGTTGCTTTCTTGAGAATATTTTTCCATTGAGCAAGCAAAAGGGCCGGCCCTTGCGGTGCCGGCCCCTGCCTGCCGATGGCAATGTGGTGCGATCAGCCCGTGTTGCGCAAGCCTGCCGCCACGCCATTGATCGACAGCTGGATGCCGCGGTGCACCCGTTCATCGACTTTACCGGCGCTGGACAGGGCGCGGTTGCGCTTGATCAATTCCACCTGCAAGTGGTTCAGCGGGTCGAGATAGGCGAAGCGGTTCTGGATCGAGCGGGCCAGCAGGGGATTGCCCGCCAGGCGCTCGGTATTGCCGGTGATCAGCTCCAGGCAGCGCAAGGTGTTGCCATGCTCGTCCGTGATGCGCTTGTAGATGCGTTCGCGCAAGTCCTGGTCCGCCACCAGTTCCGCATAGCGCGAGGCGATCGCCAGGTCCGTCTTGGCCAGCACCATGTCCATGTTCGACAGCAGGGTGGCAAAAAATGGCCATTCGGCGTACATGGCGCGCAGGGTGGCGATCCTGTCGTCCTTCGCGGCGCCGTCGGCCTCGTTGATCCAGGCCTCGATGGCGCTGCCGAAGCCGAACCAGCCCGGCAGCAGCAAGCGGCATTGGCCCCAGGAAAAGCCCCAGGGAATGGCGCGCAAGTCTTCGATGCGCTGGTTGGCCTTGCGCGAGGCGGGGCGCGAGCCGAGGTTCAGTTCGGCAATTTCCGCAATCGGTGTGGCCGAGAAGAAATACTCCGTAAAGCCCGGCGTTTCATACACGAGGTGGCGGTAGGCGTGGTAGGCGAGGTCCGACAGTTCCGCCATCACGGCTTCGAACTGCGCCAGCTGGCCGTTGCGGGCCGGATTGGCTTCGTGCGGCGCCAGGCTCGCTTCCAGGGTGGCGGCGACCAGCAATTCCAGGTTGCGCCGGCCGATTTCCGCGTTGGAAAACTTCGAGGCGATGATCTCGCCCTGTTCCGTCAGGCGGATCTGGCCGTTGACGGTGCCCGGCGGCTGGGCCAGGATGGCTTCGTAGCTGGGGCCGCCGCCACGGCCCACCGTGCCGCCGCGGCCGTGGAACAGGCGCAGCTTGACGCCGGCCTTTTGAAAGTCGGACACGAGCGCCAGTTCCGCCTTGTACAGTTCCCAGTTCGACGTGAGGAAACCGCCATCCTTGTTCGAGTCGGAATAGCCGAGCATGACTTCCTGCAGCTGTCCCTGCTTGGCGATCAATTGTTTTACCAGGGGCAAGGCCATGACCTGGCTCATGATGCCGGCCGCGCGCTGCAGGTCGGGGATCGTCTCGAACAGGGGGATGACCATCAGCTCGCACGTGCTGTCGCCGTCGCCTCCAGCCTTCCAGTCGGTGCGCAGCAAGCCTGTTTCTTTTTGCAGCAGCAATACTTCCAGCAGGTCGGACACGGTTTCCGTGTGCGAGATGATGTAGTTGCGAATCGCCCGCGCGCCGTAGCGCTGGCGGATGTCGCGCGCCGCGCGCAGGATCGCCAGCTCGGAATCCGTTTCCGTGGCGTAGGCAATGTAGGGCGAGTACAGCAAACGCGGCTGGGCCAGTTCGTTCAGCAGCAGCGCTTGCTTGTCTTCCTCGGACAGGGACGTGTAATCGGCGGCCACGCCGCTTTTCGCGAACAGGTCGGCCAGCACGCGCTCGTGTACGTCCGAGGTCTGGCGCATGTCGAGCGACGCCAGGTGGAAGCCGAAGATGTCGGCCGCGCGTGCCAGGGTCGCCAGGCGCGGGCGCACGAGGGCAGCGCCGTGGTGCGATTCGAGCGAGGCGACGATGGTGCGCAAGTCGGCCACAAAGGCGGCCGCGTCAGGGTAGGCGGCCGCCGCGCCCACTTCCTTGCGCAGGATGTTGGTGGCGCCCAGCGCGCGGGCCGTGGCGGCCAGGCGCGCATAGATGCCGATCAGGGCGCGGCGGTACGGCTCGTCGCTGCGGTGCGGCGAAGCGTCCGGCGACTGGTCGGCCAGCGCCTGCAGTTCGGCGCTCACGCCCACCATCAGGGTCGAGACGGACAATTCCGCGCCCAGCGCGTGCACTTCGTCGAGGTAGAAATCGAGGATGGTGGTGGCGTGGCGCGCCAGCGCGTGCTGCATGGTGCCCGCGTTGACGTTCGGGTTGCCGTCGCGGTCGCCGCCGATCCAGCTGCCCATCTGCACGTAGGCGGCGTTGATCGGTTCTACCGTACCGTCGCCGTTCGGGTACTCGGCGGCGATGTCTTCCTCGATGTCGTCATACAGGCCCGGCAGTTCGCGCAAAAAGGTGATGCGGTAGTAGGACAGGGCGTTTTCGATCTCGTCGGCCACCGTCAGCTTCGAGTAGCGCAGCATGCGCGTCTGCCACAGGGTGGCGACACGCGAGCGCAGCAGCTGCATGTTGGCTTGCCGTTCTTTCGGCGTCTGCGGCAGGTCGCGCTCGGCCAGCAGGCGGGCGATGTCGTGCTCGGCGTCGAGGATGCTCTTGCGCTGCACTTCCGTCGGGTGGGCTGTCAGCACGGGTGCGATCAGGGCGTCCTGGAAGAAGGTGTCGACGGTCTTGCGCGGCACGCCGGCCAGGCGCAGTTTTTTCAACGCGAAGCTGACGCTGCCCTTTTGCGCCGGCGAGCCGGCCAGCAGGTGGGCGCGGCGGCGGCGGATGTGGTGCTGGTCTTCCGCGATGTTGGCCAGGTGCGAGAAATAGGAAAAGGCGCGCACGACGGAAATCGTCTGTTCGCGGCTCAGTTCCTTGAGCATGGCGTCCAGTTCCAGCGCGGCGTCCGCGTCCGCTTCGCGGCGGAAGCGCACGGAAGTCTGGCGTATGGTTTCCACCACATTGAAGACGGCGTCGCCTTCCTGCTCGCGCAGCACGTCGCCCAGCAGGCGGCCCAGCAGGCGGATGTCTTCTTTCAGCGGCGCGTCCTTGTCGGAGCCGGCCGCTGGAACTATTTCTGGTGCTACTGCGTCATTGAGCATAATAAAGAACCAAAGTAAGTGTAAAAGCAAGGGAATGTGGATCGCACCGGGCGTTTGGCCGCAGAGGGGAGGGGGCGCATGATAAAATTTGTGGTCTTCAACATGGACGCTAGCCTGACTTGGCCTTCTAGGCCAAGGGATAACGATTATAGCGACGCCGGGCACCATTCCGATACAAATTGATATCGGACGGGCGAATTGGCAACGATAATGACAACGACAGCCACAGCGAAAGAACTTGTTTTGAAAGCATCCGAATTGACCCCGAACGAATTGAATATTCCTGCCCGCCTGGTGATCGCCACGCGCGAGAGTCGTCTTGCCATGTGGCAAGCTGAACACGTGCGTGCGCGTCTGGCCGCCCTGTATCCGCAGTGTAGCGTTGAAATTCTCGGCATGACCACACGCGGCGACCAGATTCTGGACCGCGCCCTGTCCAAGGTAGGCGGCAAGGGCCTGTTCGTCAAGGAGCTGGAAGTGGCGATGGAAGAGGGCCGTGCCGACCTGGCCGTGCATTCGCTGAAAGACGTGCCGATGGAGTTGCCTGAAGGCTTTGCCCTGGCCGCCATCCTCGAACGCGAAGACCCGCGCGACGCGTTCGTGTCGAACGATTACGCCAGCCTGGCCGAGCTGCCGCATGGCGCCGTCGTCGGCACCAGCAGCCTGCGCCGCCAGTCGCTGATCGCCGCGCGCTATCCGCACCTGACGATACTGCCTCTGCGCGGCAACCTCGATACGCGTTTGGGCAAGCTCGACCGTGGCGACTATGCCGCCATCATCCTGGCCGCCGCCGGCCTGAAGCGCCTGGGCCTGGCTTCGCGCATCCGCGCCGTGCTGGCGCCGGAAGACAGCCTGCCGGCGGCGGGCCAGGGCGCCATGGCGATCGAAATCCGCAGCGGGCGTGCGGACGGCGCCGACCTCGTGCGCCTGCTGGCGCCGCTGAATCACACGGCCACGGCGCAAGCCGTCACGGCCGAGCGCAAGGTGTCGAAGATTTTCGGCGGCAGCTGCCAGATCCCGCTGGCCGCGTTCGCCACCGTCGAGGGCGAACAGATGCGCTTGCGCGCCATGGTCGCCACGCCGGACGGCGCGCGCATGGCCAGCGCCGACGTCAGTGGTCCGGCGGGCGCCCCCGAACTGCTGGGCGAGCAAGTGGCCGAACTGCTGCGCGGGCAAGACGCCGCCGGCATCCTCGCCTCGTGCGCCGTCACACCCGACAATCATGAAGGCCTGGCGCCGCATGCCTGACACCGTGGTGATCACGCGGCCCGCGGCGCAAGCGGGGCCGCTGGCCGCCCACATCGCAGCGCTGGGCTTGCCAGTGCAACTGCTGCCGCTGCTGGAAATCCACGCGCTCGACGGCGAGGACGAATGCGCGCACTTGCAAGCCGTACTGGCGCGCCTGCGCGATTTTGACCTGGTGGCCTTCGTCTCGCCAAACGCCATCGATTGCGTCTTTGCGCACTTGCCCGCCTGGCCGGCCGGCGTGCCGCTGGCCGTGGTGGGCGAGGGCAGCAAGATGGCCCTGGCCGCGCATGGCGTGACGGACGCCAACGCGGCCATCACCAGCCCGCTGGATACGGCGCGCAGCGATTCCGAACATCTGCTGCTGGCGCTGGACTTGCCGGCCCTGCGCGGCAAGCGCGTGCTGATCGTGCGCGGTGATGGCGGACGCGATTACCTGGCCGACGGCTTGCGCGCGGCCGGCGCCGAAGTCGAGTTCGTCACGGCCTACCGCCGCAAGGTGCCGACGCTGACGCCGGCCTTGCGGGCGACCCTGGAAAACCTGTTGCAGCATAATAATGACTGGATCATCACCAGCTCGGAAGCGCTGCGCGGTTTGCTGGCGCTGCTGGGCGAAATGGATGCTGAAAAGACGGCTGTTGTGAAAATGCAACAGCAGCATCTGATCGTGCCGCACGCCCGCATTGCACAAACGGCGGCGGCCCTGGGTTTTGCCCGTGTCACCCTGACAGGATCAGGCGACGCAGGAGTGCTCGCCGCGTTACAATCACGACCATGAACGAAATGCCTACACTCTCCGAACCGAATGCAACGCCTGGCAGCGCCGTGAAGACGGCGCCGCAGGCGGCCGACCAACCTGCCGGCCGCGCGCCGACCTTGCTGGAACAGCTGCAAAAGCCCATGAGCATCGCCGTCATCGTGCTGGCCGTGCTGCTGGCTGCGCAAAGCTGGTCGACCAGCAAGCAGATCCGCAACCTGCGCGAAGAAGTGGCCAAGCGCCTGCAAAAGGGCGATGTCAGCAATGCCGAAACGGGCGTGCTGGCGCGCAACGTGCAAGAAGGCACGAAAGAGCTGGAAATCAAGGTGGGCGCGCTGGAAAACCGCCAGAGCGAAACGCAAAGCCAGCAGCTGGCCCTGGAACAACTGTATAACGACTTGTCGAAGAACCGCGACGAGTGGGCGCTGACGGAAATCGAGCAAGTGCTGTCGACGGCCAGCCAGCAGCTGCAGCTGGCCGGCAACGTGCCCGGCGCGCTGATCGCCCTGCAGAACGCGGACCGCAGCCTGTCGCGCTCGGACAAGCCGCAATTCATCACCATCCGCCGTGCCATCGGGCGCGACATGGAAAAACTCAAGGCCCTCCCTAGCGTCGATTCGACGGGCGTGGCCCTGCGCCTCGACGCCGTGATCGCCCAGATCGACTCGCTGCCGATGCTGTCCGACGAAACGCCGGCCTTGCCGGCTGCGCCGGAAAAACCGGGCAAGGCCAAGCCCGTGCGCGATGCCGCCGGCAAGCTGGTGGGTCCGCCTGCGCCGGAACCGATGCTGCAAAAAGTACGCGACGGCTTCAATACCTGGAGCGGCGACATGTGGGCCGACGTGCGCCAGTTGATCCGCATCCGCCGCGTCGATACGCCGGAAGCGCTGATGCTGTCGCCGACGCAATCGTATTTCTTGCGCGAAAACGTCAAGCTGCGCCTGCTCAATGCCCGCATGGCCTTGTTGTCGCGCAATGAAACGGCTTTCCGTAACGACTTGATCGCTGCGCAGGATGCGCTGGCCAAGTATTTCGACACCCGCGCCAAGAGCACGCAGACGGCGCAAGCGCTGCTGCGCCAGGTGCAGGGCAGCAACTTGGCCATCGAAATGCCAACCTTGTCCGACAGCCTGACGGCTGTGCGCAACTACAAAGCGAAGTCCTGAGCCCATGCGTCTATTTCTCTGGTTACTCGCCCTGATGGCCGCGGCGATCGGTATCGCCGTGACGGCCCGTTTCAACCCTGGCAACGTGGTGCTGTTCTATCCGCCATACCGCATCGACTTGTCGCTGAACTTCTTCCTGCTGCTGCAGGTCGTGCTGTTCGTGCTGCTGTACCTGCTGGTGCGCGCCGTGCGCGCCACCGTGCGCATGCCGGCGCAAGTGGCGGCCTACCGCCAGCGCAAGCGTGAGCGCGATGGCAACAAGGGCTTGCGCGAAGCCTTGAAAGCCCTGTTCGAAGGCCGTTTCGGCCATGCGGAAAAAGCTGCCTTGCGCGCCGCCGAGCTGGAAGAAAACGCCGGCCTGGCCGCGCTGATCGGCGCGCGCGCCGCGCACCGCATGCGCCAGTCCGAACGCCGCGACAGCTGGCTTTCCCGCGTCGAAGGCGATGCCAGCCTGAAGACGGCCCGGTTGATGACGGTGACGGAATTGCTGGTCGACGACCACCAGCCGGAAGCGGCCCTGGCCGCCGTGCGCGAACTCAATGCCAGCGGCACGCGCCACATCCACGCGCTGCAATGGTCGCTCAAGGCCGAGCAGCAGGCGAAGAACTGGCCGGAAGTGCTGCGCCTGGTGCGTTCGCTCGACAAGCACCGCGCCCTGCATCCGGCCCTGTCGTCTCGCCTGCGCGAGCTGGCCTACGATCATTTGCTATCCGACCCGTCGCATGACGCGGAATCGCTGATGCGCGTCTGGTCGACCGTGCCCAGCAGCGACCGGGTCAAGCCGTACATCGCCTGCCGCGCCGCCACGGCCCTGAATGCGCGCGGCCTGCACGATGAAGCGCGCCTCGTGTGCGAAGAGTCGCTGGCCGCCGACTGGGACGAGCGCGTTGTGCGCGCTTACCGCGAAGCGGCGGCGCCAAGCGGCACGCCGGCCTTGCTGCTGCAGATCGAGCATTGCGAGCAATGGATGAAACAGCGTCCGCTCGATGCGGAACTGGCGCTGACCCTGGGCACCTTGTGCCTCAAGCAAAAACTGTGGGGCAAGGCCCAGCGCCACCTGGAACAGGCCTTGTCGGACGCGAACGAGCCGCAAATGGTGCGCGACGCCCACCTGAAGCTGGCGCAGATGCACGACGCCTTGCAGCAGACGGAACAGGCTGCCGCCCATTACCGGCAGTGCGCTTTGGCAACCATCCTGTAAGCCACTTGTTTCTCCAGACGTAAAAAAGCCGTTCAGTGCAGACTGAACGGCTTTTTTTTGCGCTGCTACTTTGCTACTTTACTTCTTCGCGCTGTACTTTTTCGGTACGGCGGCACCTTCCGGCAAGGCATATGCGACCAGGGTGTCGCTCATCTTCGTGCCCAGCGAACCGTGGCCGCCGGCCATGACGACGACGAACTGGCGTCCCGACTTGTTCGACACATAGCTCATCGGCGTAGCCTGGCCGCCGGCTGGCAAGCGGGCTTTCCAGATCACTTTGCCGTTGCTGACGTCGTAGCCGCGGATGTAATAGTCGAGTGTGCTGCTGAGGAAAGTCACGCCGCCACCGGTGGTCACCATGCCGCCCAGGCTGGGCACGCCCAGTGGCAGCGGGATCGGCACGGGACCGCTGTCGCGCGTGGTGCCGTTCTTGTGCATCCACACTTTTTTCATCGTGCGCAGGTCGACGGCGGCCACATAGCCCCATGGCGGTGCCTGGCACGGGAAGCCCAGCGGCGACAAGAAGGCCTTGATTTCCACGGCGAACGGGACGCCCGTCTGCGGCTGCAAGCCCATTTCGCCGCCGGTGCCGCCCTTGGCCGTCGTTTCCGCGCGCGGTACGAGTTTTTCCAGGAAGCCCATGTAGTCGGGGTTGACGATCAACAACTGGCGCACAGGATCGATGGCCGCGCCACCCCATTCGAAGATACCCAATGGACCCGGGGAGATGACGGCACCCTTGCCGGCCGTTTGCGGCGTGAACGGGCCTTCATAGCGGCGTTCCTTGAAGATGATGCGGCAAGCGAGCTGGTCGAACGGTGTCGTGCCCCACATGTCCGCTTCGCTGATATTGCGCTCTGGCAGGAAGGTGAGGGCCGAGAACGGCTGCGTGGGCGACAGGGTGTCGCCGGCGGCAGGATTGCTCGTCGGCACGGCTTTTTCCGGCGCCGGTACGACCAGGCTGCCATCGCGGCGGTCGATCACGTAGATGTCGCCGCGCTTGGTGGTGGCCACGACGGATGGCACTTTGCCTTTCGGCGTGTCGATGTCGACCAGGCTAGGCTGGCCGCCGATGTCCATGTCCCAGATATCGTGGTGCACGGTCTGGTAGACCCAGCGCACTTTACCCGTTGCCAGGTCCAGCGCGACGATGGCGCTGTTGAATTTCTCGCCATTCTTGTTGCGGTTGCCGCCCCAGGTGTCGGGGGTTTCATTGCCCATCGGAATGTAGACCATGCCCAGCTTTTCATCGATGCTGGCCACGCCCCACGAGTTGGGCGAGTTGTTGGTGTAGTTCTTGCCTTCAGGGAAGGGCTGCGTATCTTCCGGCGTGGCAGGGTCCCAGTTCCACATCAGCTTGCCGGTGACGGGATCGTAGCCGCGGATCACGCCCGATGGTTCTTCCGTCGAATGGTTGTCCGTCACGCTGGCGGCGATCACGGCCATTTTCTGCGACACGGCCGGCGGTGAGGTCGGCATCAGGAAACCGCGTTTGATCATCGCCATGTTCTTGTACAGGTTGACGACGCCGTTGTTGCCAAAGCTCTTGCACGACTCGCCCGTATCGGCGTTGACGGCGATCATGGTGCCGTCCATGGTTGGCGCCAGGATGCGGCGCGGGCATTCCATGCCGGCAGCTTCGGGGGCGGGATTGTTCTTCGCGCGGCCCGCGTTCACGTCCCAGTACGCCACGCCACGGCAGATCATGTGCTGGTAGCTGGCCGCGTCGCGGTTGATCTTCGGATCGTGGCGCCAGATTTCCTTGCCCGTGTCCGGGTTCAGGGCGATGACGATATTGTGCGGCGTGCACAGGTACAGCATGTCGTTGACCTTCAGCGGCGTGACTTCGTTGGCGATCTCGCCCGGGTCGTTCGGACCCTTGAAGTCGCCCGTGTGGTAGGTCCAGGCTTCTTTCAGGCCGGAAATATTCGCCGGCGTAATCTGCGCGGCCGGGGCATAGCGGTCGCCATAGCCGGAGCGGCCATACGCGGACCAGTCATTGTGCTCGACGCCGGGCGCCAGGTCGCCCGTGGCGGTGGCGGCCATGTTTTCGGCAGGTACGTCGCCATGCAGGTCATGGTAGTCCTGGAACAGGGCGATGACACCGGCGATGACGGTCAGGGCCACGGCGGCGGAGAGCACCGTCTTGCCCGCTTGACCCTGTTTCGCCGCGGCGGCTGGCGCCAGGCGGCGGTTGACGAAGGGCAGCAGCAGCCAGACGGCGGCGGCAAACCAGATGTCGAGGCGCGGCAGCAATTGCCACCAGTCGAATTTCACTTCAATGACGGACCAGATGAGAGTGGCGATCAGCAGGAAGGCCATGAACGGTTGTGCGCTGCGCTTGCCCTGGAACACCAGCGCGCCGGCAACGAGCATGCCGATACCGGCCAGCAGGTAGTACCAAGAGCCGCCCAGAGAGGCCAGCCAGATGCCGCCGCCCAGCAGGGCGAGGCCAAACAGAATGAAAATAACGCCGGTGACCTTTAATAAAGGCCCGGGCCGGAAAGAGGGAATCATCATATTCCTTTTTGCAAGGATTTATCGGTGGCGCGTGATGCGCCATATTGAATCTAGCGAAGGCTTTGTTTGCAGAGTATGCGAAGTTTTGGAAACACCAGAATGTGACAGTTTATCAGAATTGATGAATGTCTTCTGGTCGCGCCATTTTTTGGCAGGGCCGCCATTTGAATAAATAAATGCTTCAAATAAGCGCAAATATTATGCTGGAAGAGGGAATTCCCGGGCTGGAGGATTGTGTTGAAGCGGCGACGTCGTCATGCGCCCGCATTGCGAGGAGAATAAGATTGACGCTGTTGTTATAAGTGGCTGCATAAAATGCAATATCGAATATAATAACCATGTTTGCCGCATGGTGATATTGAAATGAAAATAGGCGGATATTGGCGGTATTAACTCGGAACTGACCGTAGTAATGCTTAAGTGTTTCTACTTATTATTTTCGGCAGCCTGTTTATTGTCCCGGTGGCAGGCTGCGGGGTTCAGTGAACCGGGCGCGCCACTGTTGCTGGCAGGACGCGCAAAACGCCGGCGGGCCGCTGCTGCGTCGCACAAGCGGCCTGTACTTCGCTATAATTGCGCGGTTAAAACACCACCCGCTAATGAGGAATCCCATGAGTTTGAATAACGTCTCTTCCGGCCGCGACCTGCCGAACGATTTCAACGTCGTCATCGAAATCCCGATGAATGCCGATCCGATCAAGTACGAAGTCGACAAGGAAAGCGGCGCGATCTTCGTCGATCGCTTCATGGGTACCGCCATGCATTACCCGTGCAACTATGGCTACGTGCCAAACACCCTGTCGCCGGACGGCGACCCGGTTGACGTGCTGGTCATCACCCCGTTCCCGCTGATCCCGGGCGTGGTCGTGCGCTGCCGTCCTATCGGCGTGCTGAAAATGACCGACGAGTCGGGCGAAGACGCAAAAGTGCTGGCCGTGCCAGTCGACAAGGTCCTGTCGATCTACAGCCACTGGCAAAAGCCGGAAGACTTGAACGAACTGCGTTTGCGCCAGATCCAGCATTTCTTTGAGCACTACAAGGATCTGGAAAAAGGCAAATGGGTCAAGATCGACGGCTGGTATGGTCCTGAAGTGGCCAAGGAAGAAATCCTGAACGGCGTTGCAGCCTTCAAGACCGACGCCGCCAAAGCCTAAGAACACCGAGTAAGAAGAGCGCTCCCCGCCAGTCATGGCCGGGAACGTTTTTTTATGTGCGAAACGGACTGTGCTCGTTCAATTCATCGAGGTAGGCATCGATGCCGCCCCGTTCTCGTTCAAGGAAACGCTGCACGGCGTCGGCAAAGGCCGGGTGCGCCAGCCAGTGGGCGGACCATGTCTTTTGCGGCAGGAAGCCGCGCGCCATCTTGTGTTCGCCCTGGGCGCCCCCTTCGAAGGTGGCGATGCCGTTGGCGATGCAGAACTCCAGCGGCTGGTAGTACGCCGTCTCGAAATGCAGGCAGGGCACGTGCTCGAGCGCGCCCCAGTAGCGGCCATATAAAGTGTCTGCCGTGTGGATCACCAGCGAGGCGGCAATGGCCCGTTCTTCGCGCTCGGCGATCACCAAGAGAATGTTTTCCGGCATGCTGGCGCCTATGCGCCGGAAGAACTCCAGCGACAGATAGGGCGAGGAGCGGTGTTCCGCATAGGTATTGCTGTAGCAGTGGTGGAACAGTGTCCAGTCCGCGTCCGTGGCGTTCGCTCCGCGCACCTGGCGCAGGGTGACGCCCGCTTCCCGCACCTTGCGCCGCTCGGCGCGGATATTCTTGCGCTTCTTGTGCTCGAGGGTAGCGAGGAATTGCTCGAAATCCGTGTAGCCGGGATTGAGCCAGTGAAACTGCACGCCACTACGCATCAGGTAGCCAGCTTCCTCCAGCTGGCGTGCTTCGCTTTCCGGCGGGAACAGGATGTGGCAGGACGACACGTCGGCCGCTTGCTGCTGGGCTTGAAGAAAGGCCAGCAGGGCGGCGCGGGCCTGGCCATCGCGGGCCAGCAGACGCGTGCCGCTGACGGGCGTGAATGGTATCGCGGACAACAGTTTCGGGTAATATTCAAGGCCATGTTGCCGATAGGCGTCGGCCCAGGCCCAGTCGAACACGTATTCGCCATACGAATGCATTTTGAGGTACAGGGGCAGGGCGGCGGCCAAGGTTTCGCCTTGCCACAGCACCAAGTAATTTGGCTGCCAGCCCGTGTCCGCGCTGGCGCAGCCGGACTCGTGCAGCGCGTGCAAGAAGGCGTAGGAAAGGAAGGGAGTGGCGTCCGCCTGGCGTGCCAGCAGTTCAGACCAGGCCGCTTCGCCAATTTCAGCCAGGGTAGTGACGATAGCCGTGCGATAATTCATTGTTGTAGTGTGCATTCATCACTCTCGGGGCGCCGCCACCGGCCTGCGCGCCCCTGTCTTGTTTAATAGAACGAAAATATCCATCATCATCATGACAGTCAAAGTCGCAATTGCTCAAATGAATAGTACGGTCGGCGATCTGGCCGGCAACCGTGCCAAGATCTTCGACCTTTCCCGCCGTGCCTTTGACGCGGGCGCCGATATCGTGCTCACGCCGGAACTGTCGCTGGTCGGCTATCCACCCGAGGACTTATTGCTGCGCAATGCATTCTACGCAAAAACGCAGGAAGCGTTTGCGGGGCTGGCTGCCGACCTGGCCCAGTTCAAGGATTTGCACGTGGTGGTGGGCTTGCCCCTGCAAGACGAGAAGGGCGTGCGCCACAACGCCGCCTCTGTGTTGCTCAATGGCGAAGTGCTGGGCACCTACCGCAAGCATGATTTGCCGAACACCACCGTGTTCGATGAAAAGCGTTATTTCACGTCGTCGGACCAGGCTTTCGTGTTTGGCGTGAAAGGCGTGCGTTTCGGCATCAATATCTGCGAAGACACGTGGTTCGAGCATGCGCCGATGCGCGCCCGCGCGGCTGGCGCGCAAGTGCTGCTGGTGCCGAACGGCTCGCCCTACCACATGAACAAGCAGCATCTGCGCTATGACACCATGCGCAAGAATGTCAGCGCGCAAGGCATGGCCTTGGTCTACGCCAACCTGGTCGGTGGCCAGGATGAACTGATCTTCGATGGCGACTCGTTCGTCATGGATGCGGCCGGCACGATGTGCGCCCAGCTGCGCCACTTCGAGGAAGACTTGCAACTGGTCGAGTTCGACGGCGCCACGCCCGTGCCGCAGCCGCTGGCCGCGCCGTTGACCACCGAGGCGCAGGTGTACCAGGCGCTGGTGCTGGGCGTGCGCGACTATATCGGCAAGAACGGTTTTCCTGGCGTGCTGATCGGCATGTCGGGCGGTGTCGATTCCGCCCTGACCCTGGCGATTGCCGTCGATGCGCTGGGCGCCGACAAGGTGCGCGCCGTCATGATGCCATCGCAATTTACGGCCGATATCTCGTGGATCGATTCGCGCGACATGGTAAAACGCCTCAATGTGCGCTACGATGAAATTCCGATCAAGCACACCTTCGATGCCTTCCGCGCCACCCTTGCTGACGAGTTCGCCGGACTGGCGGAAGACGCGACGGAAGAAAACATCCAGGCGCGCATCCGCGGCACCTTGCTGATGGCCCTGTCGAACAAGCATGGCAGCATCGTGCTGACGACGGGCAACAAGAGCGAGATGGCGGTCGGTTATTGCACCCTGTACGGCGACATGGCGGGCGGCTTTGCCGTGATCAAGGATATCGCCAAGACGCTCGTGTACCGTTTGTGCGCCTGGCGCAACAGTGTGTCGGACGTGATACCCGAGCGCATCCTGACGCGCGGACCGTCGGCTGAATTGCGCGCCGACCAGCTGGACCAGGATTCCTTGCCGCCATACGACGTACTCGACGGCATCATGCAGCTGTACATGGAAGAAAACCGGCCGATCGCCGACATTATCGAGGCTGGCTACCCGCCGGCCGACGTGGCGAAAATCACGCGCCTGATCAAGATCAATGAATACAAGCGGCGCCAGTCGCCGGTGGGCATCCGCGTCACGCACCGGGGCTTCGGCCGCGACTGGCGCTACCCGATCACCTCCAAGTTCTACGAATAAGCAGCCAGGGGAACCCAATCTGTCGATTTTAAGGAGAAGCCATGAAACAGATTACCGCCATCATCAAACCATTCAAGCTCGACGAAGTACGCGAGGCCCTGGCCGATGTGAACGTGACGGGCTTGACCGTGACGGAAGTGAAGGGCTTTGGCCGCCAGAAGGGGCATACCGAGCTGTACCGCGGCGCCGAGTACGTGGTCGACTTCCTGCCGAAAGTCAAAGTTGAGGTGGTGGTCGACGACAGCGTATCGGAACTGGTGGTCGACGCCATCATCAAGGCAGCCCGCACGGGCAAGATCGGCGATGGCAAGATATTCGTGCGCGACGTGGAGCAGGTGATACGCATCCGTACGGGTGAAACCGGTCCGGACGCGGTGTAAGTCTGGACCAGCAATGTTGTCGGATTACGGCTCTCGGAGCCTAATCCGACCTACGTGTAGTAAGCTGTGTCATGTCGTAGGTCGGCTTAGCGCGCCAGCGCGTAAGCCGACATGCGCCGCCAACAACGTTGCCCGTCGACGTATCAGCGCCCCAGCCGCATATCGAATTTCCAGCAAATCAGGCGCAGAATCGTGATGCCGCTGGCGCTGGTCCACAGCGCGAAGTCGTGCTCGGCGCCGAAGTGCATCTGCAATAAATAAGCCCAGCAGCCGAAGAACGCGCAGATCGCGTACGGTTTGCCGTCGCGAAATACCATCGGTACTTCGTTGCAGACGATGTCGCGCATCACGCCGCCAAAAATCCCCGTAATCACCCCCATCATCGACGCGATGAACAGCGGCATGCCGGCGCGCGTCGCTTCGGCCACGCCCGCGATGGCGAACATGCCCAGGCCGATGGCGTCGGCGATGACGATCAGGCGTTCCGAGACGATCTGGCGTAAGTGCTGGATCAAGGGCGCGGCCGTCAGGGCCAGCACGAAGATGAGAATCGCGTATTCCTGGTGCGAAACCCAGAACAATGGGCGCTTGTCGAGCAGGATGTCGCGCAAAGTGCCCCCGCCAAACGCCGTGATGAAGGCCACGACGAACACGCCGACCAGGTCCATGCGCTTGCGGCGCGCTTCGATGAAGCCGGAAAACGCGCCCACCAGGATGGCGATGACCTCAATGATCTTGATCAGCGAGCCAGGCGGCAATTGGGGTGGCATCATGGGTGGCGCGCGTGCACGAGACGCTAAGCAGGAAATAATTGTCACAGGTTAACATGACACGGCCCCGAATGGTGACAAACGGGGGCCGTGCGCGTGGGCTAACTTGTTACTGAATTGTGATTTCTTGCTGCGGTGCTCAGCGGATGGGCTGCAGGGCGGAAGAAAGCAGTACGACGAGCGCGCCATCGCCCCCTTCGGAGCGGCGCGCCTGGCAAAAGGCGATGACTTCATCCTTTTGCACGAGCCAGCTGTGCACCATCGATTTCAAGACCGGTTCCTGGCCTTTCGAGCCCAAACCCTTGCCGTGGATCACGCGCACGCAGCGCAGCTTGCGCCGCGTGGCCTGGTTCAAAAAGGCGCCGATGCCGTCGCGCGCCTCGTCGCGGCGCAAGCCGTGCAAGTCGAGCTCATCCTGGATGGGCCAGTGGCCCTTGCGCATCTTCTTCACCACGTCCGGTCCCACGCCGGGGCGGGCGTAGTTCAGGGCCGGATCGTTTTCCAGGTAATGGTCGACTTCGAACAAGTCCGACAGGGACTCGCGCAGCACGGCCGCATCGTCCTCTTCCGGGGATAATTTGCGCGCCGATTGCTGGGCCGCCATGGCGCCCGCCTTGGGCAGGCTGGGCACGTAGCGGTCCGACTCGGGCAGGCGCTTGACGCCGCCGATGCTGGCCTTGAATAGATTGCTCTCCACGGCCTGCACCTTGACCTGCTGAGCGCGCTCCGCTTCAGCCTGGGCGCGCGCATCGGCCTGCTCCTTGAGCTGCTTGCTGACCGCTTTCAGGTCGGCAAAGTCTTTCATCGACGCCATGCGACGCTTACTCCTGGCCTTCCAGGTAGCGCTGGGCGTCCAGTGCTGCCATGCAACCCGTGCCGGCGCTGGTGATGGCCTGGCGGTAGATGTGGTCTTGCACGTCGCCGGCGGCAAACACGCCTGGTGCGCTGGTGGCCGTGGCCATGCCTTCCAGGCCCGTCTTGGTCTTGATGTAGCCGTTGTGCATGTCCAGCTGGCCTTCGAAGATGCCCGTGTTCGGCTTGTGGCCGATGGCGATGAAGACGCCATGCACGGAGAGCGCTTCGACCTTGCCGTCGATGGTCGACTTGATGTTCAGACCCGTCACGCCGCCTTCGTTGCCCGTCACTTCGTCCAGAGTGTGGTTATATTTCAACACAATCTTGCCTTCGGCAACCTTGGCGTTCAGGCGGTCGATCAAAATCGCTTCCGCGCGGAACTTGTCGCGGCGATGGATCAGCGTGACTTTATTGGCGATGTTCGACAGGTACAGCGCTTCTTCGACGGCTGTGTTGCCGCCGCCGACAACGGCCACTTCCTGGTTGCGGTAGAAGAAGCCATCGCAGGTGGCGCAGGCGGATACGCCCTTGCCCATGAATTCCGCTTCCGATGGCAGGCCCAGGTATTGCGCCGATGCGCCCGTAGCGATGATCAGGGTGTCGCACGTGTATTCGTGGCTGTCGCCCTTCAGGCGGATCGGTTTTTCATTGAGGAACGTCGTGTGGATGTGGTCAAACACGATTTCTGTATTGAAGCGCTCGGCGTGTTGCAGCAAGCGCTGCATCAGGTCCGGGCCTTGCACGCCCATCGGGTCGCCAGGCCAGTTTTCCACGTCGGTGGTGGTCATCAACTGGCCGCCTTGTTCCACGCCGGTCACCAGCATCGGGTTCAAGTTGGCGCGGGCGGCGTAGACGGCGGCGCTGTAGCCGGCTGGGCCGGAGCCGAGGATCAAAACGCGGGCGTGTTTGGTAGTGGTCATGGGAGGCTTCTCTATGAGTGGGGTCTATCCGAATTGGGGGCATACGCGCGAAGAACAAGGGCGTATTGCGCTTGCGCAAGCAATCCACGATTATAGACCAAGCCGCCTGTAGCGACGAATCGTGGGGCCGTCCGGGGCATATATGGCTTAGAATACTTCCTTATTATGGGAAATTCCCTTTCAGAAACATTTTTCACCTTGCAGCGCTTCCCAGAATGACTAAACCAGCCCAGGCCAATCAAAATAGCTACACCCGAAAACCGGTCGAACGCCGGCCCCTGCCCAACCGGCTGGTGCGGCTGCTGTCCGAGGCGCGCTGGTTCGCGCTGGCCGCGTTTGCCTTGTATTTCGTGCTGATCCTGGCCAGCTTCAACAAGCTCGACCCCGGCTGGTCGCACGCCACCAACGTCGACAAGGTGGCCAACCTGGGCGGCAAGCTCGGCGCGACCTTCTCCGATTTGCTGCTGTATATTTTCGGCTTTTCCGCCTGGTGGTGGTGCGTGTGGCTGCTGCGCACGGTATGGCATGGCTATCGCCGCCTGAGCAAGCGCTTCCTGCTGGAAGAGGAAGAGGTGGAGCGCGAGCACCATGTCGAGATGCTGATTCGCATCGTCGGTTTTTCCATCATGCTGATCGGCAGCATGGGCCTCGAATACCTGCGCATGGCGAAAAGCTTGCACGTGCAGCTGCCGCGCGACCCGGGCGGCGTGCTGGGCCAGCTGGTCGGGCACTCGGCCCACGTGGCTTTTGGTTTTACGGGCGCGACCTTGCTGCTGTTGCTGCTGTTCGGCCTCGGTTTCAGCCTGTTCTTCCACGTGTCGTGGTTGCAAGTGGCCGAGCGCATCGGTGGCGCCATCGAAGACGCCGTCAACTGGTTCGTGCTGCGCTACCAGGACCGCGAAGACCGCCGCCAGGGTGAAGTGGCCGCCGTGCGCCGCGACGAAGTGGTGGTCATCGAACGGGCCAAGCACGTGGAGAAACATGTGGCCGCGCCGCCCGTGAAGATTGAACCGCAGGTGGTGACGGTGGTGAAATCGGAGCGCGTGGAAAAGGAACGCCAGGCCCATCTGTTTGAGAACCTGGGCGATGGCAAGCTGCCGCCGCTGTCTTTGCTCGATGAAGCGCCGCCCGTGGTGGAAACCGTCTCCGTGGAAACCTTGGAATTCACGAGCCGCCTGATCGAAAAGAAATTGTCCGACTTTGGCGTCGATGCCAAGGTAGTGGCCGCTTACCCCGGCCCCGTCGTCACGCGCTATGAAATCGAGCCGGCCACGGGTGTCAAAGGTAGCCAGATCGTGGGCCTGGCGCGCGACCTGGCCCGTTCGCTGTCGCTGACTTCCATCCGGGTGGTGGAAACCATTCCAGGCAAGAATTACATGGCGTTGGAACTGCCGAACACCAAGCGCCAGATCGTGCGCCTGACGGAAATCCTCGGCTCCAAGGTCTACAACGATGGCGTGTCCAGCCTGACGATTGCGCTGGGCAAGGATATCGCGGGCAAGCCCGTCGTGGCCGATCTCGCCAAGATGCCCCATTTGCTGGTGGCCGGTACCACCGGTTCCGGTAAATCCGTGGGCATCAACGCGACGATTTTGTCGCTGCTGTACAAATCCGACCCGCTCGACGTACGGCTGATTCTGATCGATCCGAAGATGCTGGAAATGTCCGTCTACGAAGGCATTCCGCACTTGCTGGCGCCCGTGGTGACCGACATGCGCCAGGCCGGCCACGCGCTGAACTGGGCCGTGAACGAGATGGAACGCCGCTACAAGCTGATGAGCAAGATGGGCGTGCGTAACCTGGCTGGCTACAACGCGAAGATTGCCGACGCGAAAAAGCGCGAAGAACATATCCCGAATCCGTTCAGCCTGACGCCTGACTCGCCGGAACCGCTGGAAAAACTGCCGACCATCGTCATCATCATCGACGAGCTGGCCGATTTGATGATGGTAGTTGGCAAAAAAGTCGAGGAATTGATCGCGCGTATCGCGCAAAAGGCGCGCGCCGCAGGTCTGCACTTGATTCTGGCCACGCAGCGCCCATCTGTAGACGTGATCACGGGCTTGATCAAGGCGAACATCCCCACGCGTATCGCGTTCCAAGTGTCGTCGAAGATCGACTCGCGCACCATTCTCGACCAGATGGGCGCGGAAACCTTGCTGGGCATGGGCGACATGCTGTACATGCCGCCCGGCACCGGTTTGCCGATGCGCGTGCACGGCGCGTTCGTGTCCGATGAAGAAGTCCACCGCGTTGTCAGCCATTTGAAGCTGCAGGGCGAACCGAATTACATCGAGGGCATCCTCGAAGGCGGCACCCTGGAAGGCGACGGCGCCGAAGGCGGCGTGCCGGGCGAGGGCGGCGGCGAGGCCGATGCCCTGTACGACCAGGCGGTGGCGGTGGTGCTGAAAAACCGCCGCGCCTCGATTTCGCTGGTGCAGCGTCATTTGCGCATCGGCTACAACCGCGCCGCCCGTCTGCTCGAGCAGATGGAGCAGAGCGGGGTGGTATCAACCATGCAATCCAATGGCAACCGGGAAATCCTGGTGCCGGCGGCCAGTAGTGAACAAGGGTAAACAGAATGAAGAATACGACTTTCGCAGCAAAAATGATGATCGGCGCGGCCAGCGTCGCCTGCGGCCTGCTGTTCGCGGCCAGTGCCTCGGCCAGCGCCCTCGAACAATTCAAGAGTTTTGCGGCCGGCACCAAGTCGGCCAAGGGCGAGTTCGTGCAGCGCCAGGTCAAGAAGGCGGACGCCAGCGGCAAGGCGAAAGTGTCGACGCCGGCCAGCGGCACGTTCGAGTTTGCCCGTCCAGGCAAGTTCATCTGGACCTATCTGAAACCATACGAGCAGCTACTGCAGGCCGATGGCGACAAGCTGTACATCTACGACAAGGACTTGAGCCAGGTGACGGTCAAGAAACTGGGCGACGCGCTCGGTTCCTCGCCAGCAGCGATTTTGTTCGGCAGCAACGACCTGGAAAAGAATTTCACCCTGGCCGAAGCGGGCACGCGCGATGGCCTGGAATGGCTGAAAGCGACACCGAAAGCCAAGGACACGACGTTCGATGAAATCACCATCGGCCTGCGCAACGGCGTGCCGGAAGCGATGGAATTGCGCGATTCGTTCGGCCAGACGTCGGTGCTGGCGTTCAAGAATTTCCAGAAGAATCCGGCCTTATCTGCCAATCACTTTAAATTTGTCATGCCCAAAGGCGCCGACGTCATTAACAATTAAGACTGTCGCGCCTTGCGTATGAGCCGGCCTCGCAGCAATGCGGGGCTTTTGCATTCTTATTAGGTAACTCATTATGGCGGATCTCTTTTCCACCGCACCGCGCCAGCCGCTGGCCGAAGCCTTGCGGCCGGCTACCCTGAACGAAGTCATCGGCCAGACGCATCTGCTGGGCGTGGGCAAGCCGCTGCGCCTCGCGTTCGAGGCGGGCAAGGCCCATTCGATGATTTTGTGGGGGCCGCCTGGCGTGGGCAAGACCACGCTGGCGCGGCTGATGGCGAACGCCTTCGACAGCGAATTCATCGCCTTGTCCGCCGTGTTTGCTGGGGTAAAAGATATCCGCGCGGCCATGGATCAGGCACGCCACAGCCTGGACCAGTTTGGCAAGCACACTTTATTGTTCGTTGACGAGATCCACAGGTTCAACAAGTCGCAGCAGGATGCCTTGCTGCCCTTCGTCGAATCGGGCCTGGTGACGTTTATTGGCGCCACCACCGAAAACCCCAGCTTCGAAGTGAACTCGGCGCTGCTGTCGCGCGCGCAAGTGTATGTGTTGAAATCGCTCAACGAAGACGAGATGAAGCAGTTGCTGGCCAAGGCGCAAAGCACGGCGCTGACGCATCTGACATTCGACGAGGCGGCCGCCGATACCCTGATCGGCTATGCGGATGGCGATGCGCGCCGCTTTTTGAACTTGCTGGAACAGGCCGAGACGGCCGCCAGCTCGACGGGTACGACCAGGATCGACGCGGCCTTTGTCGACAACGCGCTGACCCTCAATTCGCGCCGCTTCGACAAGGGTGGCGACAATTTCTATGACCAGATTTCCGCGCTACATAAATCCGTGCGCGGCTCGAACCCCGATGCGGCCTTGTACTGGTTTTGCCGCATGATCGATGGCGGCGCGGACCCCCGCTATCTGTCGCGGCGCATCGTGCGCATGGCCTGGGAAGACATCGGCCTGGCCGACCCCCGTGCCTTGACCATGGTCAATGACGCGGCGGAAACGTATGAACGGCTCGGTTCGCCCGAAGGCGAGCTGGCGCTGGGCCAGGCCGTCATCTACCTGGCCATCGCCGCGAAAAGCAATGCCGGCTATAACGCGTTCAATACGGCCATGGCGTTTGTGAAGAAAGACAAGTCGAAGGAAGTGCCCGTGCACTTGCGCAATGCGCCGACGAAGCTGATGAAGGAACTCGGCTACGGCCACGCCTACCGCTACGCGCACGATGAGCCCGATGCGTATGCGGCTGGCGAAACCTACTTTCCGGACGGCATGGCCGAACCGGGCTGGTACCAGCCCGTGCCGCGCGGCCTGGAAAGCAAGATTGCCGATAAATTGGCGTGGCTGCGCGAGCTGGACAGGAAAGCGGGAAAACCAGCCGGCAAGGGCTGAGGTTACAGCCCCAGCAGGCTGAAACCGTCATCCTGCGGCGCGTAGCCGACCAGCTGGCGCGTCGCCGCAATCGACAGCCGCTTGTAGCGGTTGTCCGACACCCCATGCACGACGTGGTAGCCGGCCGGTACGTCCGCCGTCACGCAGCGGGCCAGCAATTGCACCACGTCACGCTCGCTGATGAAGGCGGCGATGTCGCGCGCGCTGTGCTGCTGGCCTGGCGCAAAGTGGGCCACGTTGGCGATGCGCACGGCGATTGCCGTCATGCCATGCTGGTGCGCAAAGGCGGAAGCCACGCCTTCGCCAAAGGCCTTGCTGGCGCCATACATGTTCGCGGGGCGCGCCGGCATGCTTTCCTGTACTTGCACGTCCAGCGGATAGCCTTCGATGGCTTGCGCGCTGCTGGCAAACACCACTCTTTTCACTCCCTGTTCCTGCGCCGCGCGGAAGATGTTGTGCGTGCCGACGATGTTCGGCTGCAGCAATTGCGCATCGAAATCGGCGCTGGCGTGCGGCACGCCAGCCAGGTGCAGCACCACATCAATATCGGCGCAGGCGGCCAGGCAGGCGGCATAGTCGGCGACGTCGAGCTTGATGGATGGGCAGGGCGCTTCGGCCAGCTTGCCTGTGTGCAGGTCGGCCAGGCGCAGGGAGAACTCCCCGTGCCTGCGCTTCCAGAAAGCGGTGCCGATGATGCCGGCGGCGCCCGTGACGAGGACGCGCAGTGGAGCTTGTGTCATGTATTCCTTGTGATCAGTGTGTGAGGCAGTGCCAGGTTCAGCCAGCGCAGCAGGGCAGGGCGCGGTGCGGCGGTCCCATGCACGCGGATGTGTCCGCTACCGACGGCTTCGACCAGCACCAGGCCGTCATTCGGTATCGTATAGCGTTCGCCGCTGCGCAGCACGCAATCCTCGAACTGGGCGTAGGCCGTGATCCACGCCGTGCCGGACAGGCATTCGATGACCCTGGCGTGCGCTTTTTCCAGGCGCAAAGGCCGTTCGCTGCGTAATTCGTGGTCGGTATGCATGGCATCGCTCCTGTTGTGCTGACAGGAACAGCTTAGGCGCTTGCCGTGAACCATGACAGATGCAGGAAAACGAAATTGTCATGAACACAGTGTCTCTTGTCGTACACTGTGCTTGTCAAAAAACTCGGCAACTGTATCTGTGCCGGCCACGCGCGCCAGCCGCATACTGAAGGGATGAACATGAGCGCGCATTTGAATCTGTACGAGCACCTGGCCAACGAGCTCGGCGCCTTGATCGACGCGCGCGTCTTCGCGCCCGGCGACCGCCTGCCATCGATCCGCCACCTGGCGCAGCAAAAGCGCATCTCCGTCAGCACGGTGATGCAAGCCTTGCGCCTGATGGAAGACCGGGGGCAAGTCGATGCGCGGCCCCAGTCCGGCTATTTCGTGCGCCACCGCGCCCCGCGCCGCCCGTGCAGCGCGGATGCCCAGCATTTGAAGGAGCCTGCCTTTGTCGGCATCAATAATCTGTTGATGCGCGTGCTGAAGGAAAACGAGGCACCCGATATCGTGCAGCTGGGCACGGCCTGGCCGCCCGACGAGATACTACCCATCAAGCGCATGCAGCGCACCATCAGCGCCGTGGCGCGGCGCGAGCCCGCTTTATTGAGCAAGGTCAGCTGTTACGACGTCAGCGAAAGCAATTTCCTGCGCCAGGTGACGCGCCGCGCGCTGGACTGGGGCAAGCTGGACCCGCATGAGATCGTCGTGACGAATTCCTGCACGGAAGCGATCAGCCTGTGCCTGCGCGCCGTTGCCAAGCCGGGCGACACGATCGCCATCGAGTCGGCCACGTATTTCGTGCTGCTGCAGATGATCGAAAGCCTGGGCATGAAGGCGCTGGAAATCCCCACCGACCCGAAGACGGGGCCGTCGCTCGACGCGCTCGAGCTTGCTCTGCGCGCCGGCCTCGTGCAAGCCTGCCTGTTCGTGCCGAACGCCAATAATCCCCTCGGTTGCGTGATGCCGGAAGAAAACAAGAAGCGGCTGGCGGGGCTGCTGTCGGAATTCAATATTCCGCTGGTGGAAGACGATGTATATGGCGACCTGTGCTTTGCCCCGCAGCGGCCGTGGCCCGTGAAAGCCTACGATACGAGCGGCAATGTGTTGTTGTGCTCCTCGTTTTCCAAGGCGATTACCCCTGCGTCGCGCGTCGGTTACGTGCTGGCCGGCCGCTTCGCGCAGGAAGTGGCCTTGCTGAAAACCGTGTCGAGCGGCGCCACCAGCCATTTCTTCCAGGCCGTGCTGGCCGATTTTCTGGAGGGCAGCAGCTACGACCAGCAATTGCGCAAGATGCGGCGCACCCTGGTGCAGCGCATCGCCCGCATGTCCGACGCCGTGGCGGCCAGCTTTCCGGCGGATTGCATGCTGTCCGAGCCGCAGGGCGGTTTCGTGCTGTGGGTGCAGATGCCGCCGCAAATCGATGCGCTGGCCTTGCATGGCCAGCCTATCGCGGAAGGCGTGGCGTACATGCCTGGCCAGCTGTTCTCGGCCTCGGGCAAGTTCGGCAATTATCTGCGCCTCAATTGCGGCAATCCGTGGACGCCGCGCATTGAGCAGGCTATCAGCCGGTTAGGGCGTCTCGTCAAGGACGCCTTGTAACTATTCTGCGCGCTTCAGTCCCCGTTTTTCACCGTTCGCTCCCTGTTTTTCGCCGCTGGTCGCAAGCCGGTGGCCTTGTTCGCGGCCGTTGGCTAAAGTAGCACCATACCAGCAGCAGTCAACGAAACAAACCAACCAGGAGTCACATCATGAACGCACTGAAAAACATGGAAATCACCTTTGTCGCCGCCGCCATCATCGCCATCGGCGCCAGCTTCGCCACCGCCGGCGCGAATACTCTGGAAGTGAGCGCCAGCAGCACCGTGATCGCCCAGGCTGCTGACAGCACGATGCCTGTCGTCACCGTCAGCGCCCGCCGCTTGAGCGCCGCCGAAAAAGCCGCCTTTATCTAAGCGCTGGATGTAAAGCGGGCGCGAGTGCCCAGCCATGCCGCCATGACGATGGCCGGCCATGTGCAAAACTCATAAAGAACTGAACGGGTCTTGGTACAATGAGTGCTTTCGATACATCGGCACCGCCATCCACCCATGATAGATATCCAACTTCTCCGTAAAGACATCGCCACCGTCGCAGAACGCCTGGCGACGCGCAAATTCCAGCTCGACGTGGCAGGTTTTACCGCCCTCGAAGCCGAACGCAAGGCGATCCAGACGCGCACCGAAGAGCTGCAGGGCAAGCGCAACGCGCTGTCCAAGCAAATTGGCATGTTGAAAGGCAAGGGGGAAGACACCTCGGCCGTGATGGCACAAGTGGCCGGCCTGGGCGATGAGTTGAAAGCCGATGAAGCGGCCCTGACCGTGGTGCAAGCCAAGCTGAGCGATTTCATCATGGCCGTGCCGAATTTGCCGCACGAATCGTCGCCCTTGGGCACGGACGAGTCCGGCAACGTGGAAGTGCGCAAGGTCGGCACGCCACGCACTTTTGACTTTGAAGTCAAGGATCACGTCGACGTGGGCGGCCCGCTGGGCCTCGACTTCGAAGTGGCCACCAAGCTGACCGGTTCGCGCTTCTCCGTCATGAAGGGCGGCATCGCCCGTCTGCACCGCGCGCTGGCGCAATTCATGCTCAACACCCACGTGGACGAGCACGGCTATACGGAATGCTATACCCCGTACATGGTCAACGCCGATTCCTTGCGCGGCACGGGCCAGCTGCCGAAATTCGAAGCCGATCTGTTCTCGGTGAAAAAAGGCGGTGCGGAAGGCGAGGGCGAGACCTTCTACCTGATCCCGACCTCGGAAGTATCGCTGACGAATATCGCCCGCGATGAAATCCTGGCGCTCGACCAATTGCCGCTGAAAATGACGGCCCATACGCCATGCTTCCGTTCGGAAGCGGGCAGCTATGGCCGCGACACGCGCGGCATGATCCGCCAGCACCAGTTCGATAAAGTCGAAATGGTGCAAGTGGTGCATCCGGACACTTCGTACCAGGTGCTGGACGAAATGGTCGGCCATGCGGAAACGATTTTGCAACGCCTGGGCTTGCCATACCGCGTGATGTCGCTGTGCACGGGCGACATGGGTTTCGGCGCCACCAAGACCTTCGACCTGGAAGTGTGGCTGCCGGCGCAAAACACCTACCGCGAAATCTCGTCCCTGTCGAACTGCGAAGCCTTCCAGTCTCGCCGCATGCAGGCGCGTTTCCGCAACGCCGCCGGGAAGCCGGAACTGGCGCACACCCTGAACGGCTCCGGCTTGGCAGTGGGCCGCACTTTGGTTGCCGTGCTGGAAAACTACCAGCAAGCGGACGGCAGCGTCGAGATCCCGGCCGTGCTGCGCCCGTACATGGGCGGCCTGACGCATCTGAAAGCCTAAAATAGTCCTTTTCTTTTCGCTGCGGGCTGCTATAATCTTGCCTTCTCGCAGCAATGCGGGAAAGACCGCAGCAAATGGAGAGGTGGCAGAGTGGTCGAATGTACTTGACTCGAAATCAAGCGTACGTTAAATCGTACCGTGGGTTCGAATCCCACCCTCTCCGCCAGAACAAATAGAGAAAGCTCCCGAAAGGGAGCTTTTTTTATTTGTGGCGGCGGAAAGGAGTACGCCCCCTGCGGGGCGTACGCGTGGGATTCGAAGACGAGCGCGTACTTGCGCGAGGCTCCCCGAATCGTCAAATTGGGTTTGGTTCTAAATGCCAGCCCTCAATTGCAAATCACCAATAAACCCCTACCCAAGCCAACAACACCCATGCTAAAATAGCGCCTCGTTCAAACCGGCACGCCAGTTTGGATGAATAGACCGCAGTAAACGGAGAGGTGGCAGAGTGGTCGAATGTACTTGACTCGAAATCAAGCGTACGTTAAATCGTACCGTGGGTTCGAATCCCACCCTCTCCGCCAGAATACATAAGAGAAGCTCCCGCAAGGGAGCTTTTTTTATTAGTGATGCAAAAAAGCCTGCGACGTATCAATGCAGGTAGAAAAACCGCCCAAAGCGCGCAGCGCAAGGCGTTTTTTCCTCCATTCAGCTTTGAATGCCAGCACCCCCACCAACGCAAGCTAGTGCACCAGCCGCGCCACCGCAAACGCCACACCTGCCAGCGCAATCATCGTCCCCACACACGACAGGATGACAGCCGACTTCGCCTCAGCCACATCAGATCTGGTCGCATAATTGGAGCGCACCACCGCCAAGTCCAGTTTCAAGCTGCTGACATCCGTCGTGAGGACAGTGACATCCGTTTTCAGGCCGGCGACATCCGTTTTCAGGTCTGCCACATCCACCTTGATGCCAGCCACATCCACCTTCAAATCAGCAACGTCCAGCTTCACACCAGCCATGTCTTTTGCCAGTGTATTGACCTGCTCGTCCATGGTGCAATCCTCCATGCTTTTCACTCGATGCTCCTCGCATTTTTCACCCCTGTCAAACAGTGTCCCGAGGGTATCGTGCATGGCCTTGCTATTCCTCGCCAAGCGTTGCGCCAGTGCCATCGCGCGTTGCAGGTCGGCCATTCCTTCGCCCTGTAGCTGGTCTGTTGCAGTCTGCAATTCGGCAGCGATTTGTTCGCTGAGGCTGGCGGCAACCTGCAGCCATGCATTGATCTTGCGCTGGCGTGTCTGTCGCTCCAGCGCGTCAGGCCGCAGCCACGGATCGCTCAGTTTGTGCATGCTATTCATGCTGCGTCCTCTTCAGCTTCGGCCGATGCCGATGCCGTCCACGCTACCCCTCGCCGTCGCCACCCACCTTGACCCCGCTCAGCCTATGGTAATCTACCCCCTCCCATCCCGACCCCACCAATAAAAGCAATGAGCCGATTCTGGAGCAACATCGTCAGCGAGCTGACCCCCTATATCCCTGGCGAGCAACCGAAACTGCCCGACCTGGTCAAACTCAACACCAACGAAAACCCCTACGGTCCATCGCCGCAAGTCCTGGCCGCGCTGCGCGAAGCAACTGAAGACAGCCTGCGCCTCTACCCCGATCCCACGGCCAGCGAACTGAAGCAAACCCTGGCCGACTACCAAGGCTTGAACAGCGCGCAGGTGTTCGTCGGCAACGGTTCCGACGAAGTGCTGGCGCTGGCCTTCATGGCCTTGCTCAAGCACGATGCGCCGCTGCTGTTCCCGGACATCAGCTACAGCTTCTATCCCGTGTATTGCAAGCTGTACGGCATCGATTACCTCACGGTAGCGCTCGACGATGCCATGCGCATCCGCCCGCAAGACTATCAGGAGCCGTGCGGCGCTATCATCTTCCCGAATCCTAACGCGCCGACAGGCGTCGACTTGCCGCTGGCTGGCGTGGAAACGTTGCTGCGCGACCATCCCGACGCCGTGGTGGTGGTTGATGAAGCGTATGTGGATTTCGGCGGCCAGAGCGCCGTGACCCTGGTCGAACGGTATCCGAACTTGCTGGTGGTGCAGACGTTCTCGAAATCGCGCTCGCTGGCCGGCTTGCGCGTCGGCTGTGCCTTCGGGCATCCTGATCTGATCGAGGCACTGGAAAGAGTGAAGAACAGTTTCAACTCGTATCCGCTGGACCGGCTGGCGCTGGCCGGTGCCGTTGCCTCGCTGCACGACGAAGCGTATTTCCAGCAGACGCGCCAGGCCGTGATCGCCAGCCGCGAACAGCTGACGGCGGATCTGGCGGCGCTGGGTTTCGAGGTGCTGCCGTCGGTGGCCAACTTTGTCTTTGCCCGTCACCCGCAGCATGACGCGGCGCAACTGGCCGCAGGCTTGCGCGCCCGTTCCGTGATCGTGCGCCATTTCAATGCACCGCGTATCAATCAGTATTTGCGCATCAGCATCGGCAACGTGGGCGAGTGCGCGGCCCTGATGACGGCCCTGCGTGCCCTGGTGTAATTTTTTTCTTTTGTAGCGGCCACTGCCCATAGCGGCGGTGGCGCCAATTCTTTCCGAACTTATCAAAAAGTGCAGACATTCCAGCCTGTCGTGCTACTATGGCGTAAGTCGCTATATCACTTATCGATATATCAGATGACGATATAACGATTTACGCTATATCGGCTATTGCCTTTGGGGAGGAATATGGATGCATCGATAGACAAGCTGCTGCCCTTGTCGGAAGCCACATATTACATTTTGCTGGCCTTGAACGAGCCGGCGCATGGCTACGCCATCATGCAGCAAGTCGAGGCCATCAGCGAGGGCGCCGTCAAGATCGGGCCAGGCACCATGTACGGGGCGTTTGCCAACCTGGAAAAGCAGGGCTTGATCGTGATGGTGAGGGAAGCCGAGCGGCGCAAGGTCTACACCATGACGGACATGGGGCGCCATGTGCTGCTGGCGCAATTGCGGCGCTTGCGGGTGATGGTGCGCGTGGGCGAGGCGAGTGCGCCCTTTTTAGCAAAATACTGAGGTGAAACAGGATGAGTGAGCAACGGTCGCATGTCTATAAATGGTTCATCGAGCTTGATGATGGCGAGATCGAGCAATGGCTGCGTTCGCAAGCCCTGGCAGGCTGGCATTTGACGGGCTTTCGCATGCCTTGCCGGTTTACGTTTGTCCGGGGCGAACCCGCCGATGAGGTCTACCGTTTCGACTCCTTTCCTGCATGGAAGCGCAGCGCCGAGTATGACCAGCTGTGCCAGGATGCCGGCTGGGAGCTGGTGTTTTACTGGTGGGGTAGTTATTGCTGGCGCAAGCCTGCGGCAGACGGCCAGCCGAATGAGATTTACACGGATACGGCCTCGAAGATTGCCAGGCAACAGCGCTTGCTGATGTATTTCGGCTTGACCAGTTTGCTGTTGGTATTCAATCTGCTGGGCAGCCGCGACCGCCAGATGGATATGTTGCGGATGGTGCTGACAGGCGTGCAGGCAATCATGCTCTTGCCCATGTCATACCTGATCTGGCGCACCGTCAGCCGCTTGCGCCGCCTGCGCCGGCAGGCGCTTTAGGCGCATCGGGCGCTGGCAGGCTTCCCGCCATGCACGGCCATTGCGCGTCAATCAATGGAGGCAAGCGGCAGCAGGATGGGCGGTATGGAAAAGCATTCAATCTTGCGCGAGATATTGTCGTGGATGGCAGGCCTGGTACGGCTGCCGGCAGCCGTACCAGGCGCCAGTTTGCTTACTGCTGGCTGGCCCGGCGGCGGCGTGCCATGACRCCCAGCCMGCCCAGRCCRCCCAGCAAMATWCCNTAGGTCGCTGGTTCCCGTACGGCCGACACGGACAGGTTATTGATGGTTGGCCAGATGCCGACCTGTCCAGCCGTGCTGACGGCCAGGTCCGAGAACGCGCCTGTCGACAGGAAGCCGACAAACGATGCCTGTGTCGGCAAGGCCAGCTCGTAGGTGAGCAGCTCGCCCAGCGCATTGCGCGCTGTCAAAGTGATGCTCTGAGCGTTGGCATAGCCACCGGCAGAGTTCGAGCCGAAGAAGAATCCCCCCACACCGCGTACGGCGCTGGAAAAGTTGGAGAACACCACGCTGTCATTGCGGTTGTTCGTGCTCAGCCAGTTGTCGCTGCCCGTGCCCGCGCCATACAGGATGGGCGAGGCGCCAACGCTGCTTGCCGTGTAGGCATAGCTGCCGGCATTGCGGAACAGCGGGCTGTCGAGCGCATCGATGGGCAAATCATCAAAGGTGTCGACACCGGTATTGCCTGCCGCTGCCAGATAGGCGGATTGGCTGGTGAAGACCGTGATGTCGGCGTGGGCGGCGCTGGCGGCGAGCAGCAGGGCGGCGGCGCTGATGATTTTCATGCGGGTGAGTGAGGTTTGCAAGATCGACTCCTTAACGAGGGTTGGGAAAAGGATGTGGCAAAAAGTTTCCTTATTTGTAATGCCAGTTCAATGTAATATTAAATAGAAAAAAATACAACATAAATCATTTATGATAATTTTGATCTTGCATATGTAAATCGCTGATGTTTGCCAATTGCTAAGGCATGGCGACCAAGGTGGGCGTCTGGCGGCACGATGCTGCTGGCGCGGGCCATTTGTGCAACAATAATCGGATTCATACATCGACAGGACGGACAATATGGCAAAAGTGGCATTCATCGGTTTGGGCGTCATGGGTTTTCCCATGGCAGGCCATCTGGCGGCGGGCGGGCACGACGTCACCGTGTACAACCGCAACCCGGCCCGCGCGGCCACTTGGATCGAGCAGCACAAGGGCAGCAGCGCCGCCACGCCGGCCGCCGCCGCTGCCGGTGCCGAGTTCGTCTTCACCTGCATCGGCAACGATAACGACCTGTACCAAGTCATTTTGGAAGAGGGCGGCTTGCTGTCCGCCATGGAGCCGGGCAGCATCCTGATCGACCACACGACAGCTTCCGCCGAAGCGGCGCGCACCATCCATGCGGCGGCGAAAGAGAAGGGCGTGTTCTTCCTCGACGCGCCCGTGTCCGGCGGCCAGGCGGGTGCGGAAAACGGCAAGCTGACGGTGATGGTGGGTGGCGACGCGGAAGCGTATGCACGCGCCGAGCCCGTCATCGCCCTGTTCTCGCGCGCCGTCACCTACATGGGCGCCTCCGGCTCCGGCCAGCTCACAAAAATGGTGAACCAGATCTGCATCGCTGGCCTCGTGCAAGCCTTGAGCGAAGGCATTGCCTTTGCGGAAAACGCGGGCCTTGACGCGGCGCTGGTGGTGGACGTGATTTCCAAAGGCGCGGCGCAGTCGTGGCAGCTGGAAAACCGGGGCAAGACCATGATAGAGCGCAAGTTCGACTTCGGTTTCGCCGTCGACCTGATGCGCAAGGACCTGGGCATTTGCCTCGCCGAAGCCAAGCGCAACGGCAGCGACTTGCCCGTGACGACCTTGACGGACCAGTTCTATGCCGAAGTGCAGCAGGCGGGCGGCAACCGTTACGATACATCCAGCCTGATTACCCGCTTGAACAAAAAGTAAAGTTTAACTCGTCAGTAGCGAGCGGCGCGTCCCTGCAAAGGGCCGCGCCGCTTGTCATTTACGGCGCTGAAAGTAATAAAACGTCAGTTTCCGGAACATTCAGTTTCGATTTTCATGGAAAAGCATGGACTTCGCTAGCTCATCGTGTATTATTAAAAAACGAGATGAAATGTCCCAATTTTTAAAACATTATGAGCGGACCCGCATGAAAACCAACTCCTCAGCGATAACACGCGTTGTCGACAAGAACATTCCCTACCTGTCTTCCGCCGTTGCCATCTGGCGTCCCCGCGCCGTGCTGCGCAGCTGGCCCGGCGTGGCCATCGCGCTGGTGATCGCTCTGTCGGCCACCTTCATTTCCAGCAATTACGGCGGCCCCCAGTTGCTGTACGCGCTGTTCTTCGGCCTGGCTTTTCACTTCCTCGCGTCCGATCCCACCTGCAAGCCCGGCATCGAGTTTTGCAGCAAGGTGCTGCTGCGCACGGGTGTGGCCCTGCTGGGCGCGCGCATCACCTTCAACCAGATCGCCTCGGTCGGTGTGACGCCGTTATTGATCGTCGTCGGCGGCCTGGTGGCGACTTTGGGCTTCGGCTATCTGCTGGCCAAGTGGCTCAAGCGGCCCATCACGGAAGGGATTTTGTCGGGCGGTTCCGTCGCCATCTGCGGCGCGTCGGCCGCGCTGGCCATTTCCGCCGTGCTGCCGCAAACCAAGGAAAACGAAAAATTCACCCTGCTGACGGTGGTCGGCGTGACGACCTTGTCGACCCTGGCCATGATCGTCTACCCGCTGCTGGTCAAGCTGCTGGGCTTTGACCCGACCGAGGCGGGCGTGTTCATCGGCGGCACCATCCATGACGTGGCGCAAGTGGTGGGCGCCGGCTACCTGGTCAGCAACCATACGGGCGACGTTGCCACCTTCGTCAAACTGACGCGCGTGGCTTGCCTCGTGCCTGTCGTGCTGGGCCTGTCGATCATGTTCAAGCGCAAGGAAGGCAAGAGCGAAGTCGATGCGCCGCCGCTCGTGCCCTTCTTCCTGATCGGCTTTGTCTGGCTCGTCATTACCAACAGCCTGGGCCTGATTCCGCACGAAGTGAATGGCTGGATCAACAATGCTTCGCGCGCCTGCCTCGTCATCGCCATTGCCGCGCTGGGCGTCAAAACGTCGTTCCAGTCGCTGGCCTCGCTGGGCTGGCGCCCCGTGATCATGCTGGTGATGGAAACCGTGTGGATCGCCGCTTTTGTCGCCATCGCCCTCCTGCTGACCCGTTAAGCGAACCGGGCCCGCCATGAAGATCCTTGTCCTCGGCGCCGGCGTGGTCGGTACGGCATCGGCCTGGTATCTGCGCCAGGCGGGCCACGACGTGCGCGTGCTCGAGCGCCAGGCGGGCGCCGCGCAGGAAACGAGCTTCGGCAATGGCGGTCAGATTTCCGTCTCGCACGCGGAACCGTGGGCCAATCCCGCCACTTTGCGCAAAGTGTTGACCTGGCTGGGCAAGGACGACGCGCCGCTGCTGTTCCGTCCCCGTCTCGATACGCTGCAATGGCAGTGGGCCTTGCATTACCTGCGCGAATGTTTGCCATCGCGGGTGGCGCGCAATATGCGCCAGATCGTTGCCCTGGCCGAGTACAGCCGGCAGAGCCTGCAAGCCTTGCGCCGCGAAACGGGCATCGCGTATGACCACCTCGAGCGGGGCATATTGCATTTCTATACGGACCAGCAGGAGTTCGATAAATCGCAATCGGGCGCCGCGCTCTTGCGCGAGCTGGGCTGCCCGCGCAATACGGTCAGCGCCGATGAAGTGATCCGGCTGGAACCGGCCCTGCGCCACGCGCGCAGCCAGATCGTCGGCGGCGATTTCACGGCCAGCGACGAGTCGGGCGACGTGCATTTGTTTACCACGGCGTTGGCGGCCCGCGCGGCCGCTGCCGGCGTGGATTTTCGCTTTGGCACGACGGTGACGCGGCTGCTGGCGGATGGCGAACGCATCACCGGCGTGGAGTGCATCGATGCGCAAGGGCGGCATCGCCTCGAGCACGCGGATGCCGTCGTGGTGGCCATGGGCAGCTTTTCCGCGCCATTGCTGCAGCCGCTGGGTATCCGCCTGATGCTGTATCCGGGCAAGGGTTACTCGGCCACCTATCCGATACTTGACTCATCCTCCGCACCAACCGTCTCGCTGACGGACGATGGTAACAAACTGGTGTTTTCGCGCCTGGGATCGCGCCTGCGCGTGGCCGGCACGTGCGAGCTGAATGGCTACACGCGCGAACTGAATCCCGTGCGCTGCGCCGCCATCACGCGCAGAGTGCAGGCGCTGTTCCCTGACGCCTGCGATTACAGCGACCCCGTCTACTGGGCCGGCTTGCGTCCGCTCACGCCATCGAACGTGCCGTACATCGGCGCCACGCGCTACCGCCAGTTGTTCCTCAACACGGGCCACGGCACCCTGGGCTGGACCATGGGCTGCGGCGCGGGCAGGGCGATCGCCGACCTCGTGTCGGGACGGCGGCCGGAAGTCGATTTTGCGTTTTGCGGGGAACGCTTGGCGCCGCAGTCTGCGGCAGAGGAGTTCCGGGGTCAGACCCGCCGGGTCAATGTACCCCAGTTTAACGGGGTTCAGACCCGCCGGGTCTGACCCCAGCTTTAACTTAGGAGATCACCACGATGAGAGACGACGCCACCCCCAGCCAACCACCGACCGGCCTGACCCTGGCCGGTACCACCTATCAGTCGCGCCTGCTGGTCGGTACCGGTAAATACAAGGATTTCGAGGAAACGCGACTGGCCATCGAAGAGAGCGGCGCCGAGATTGTCACCGTCACCATCCGGCGCGTGAATATCGGCCAGGAAAAGGGTGAGCCGAACTTGCTCGATTTCATACCGCCATCGAAATACACGATCCTGCCCAACACGGGCGGCTGCTACAACGCACGCGACGCCGTCTACACCTTGCAGCTGGCGCGCGAGTTGCTGGGTGGGCACCAGCTGTGCAAGCTGGAAGTGCTCGGTGATGAAAAGACCCTGTTCCCGAACATGCCGGAAACATTGAAGGCGGCGCAGGAGCTGGTGCGCGACGGCTTCCAGGTGATGGTGTATTGCAGCGACGACCCCATCCAGGCGCGCATGCTGGAAGACATCGGCTGCATCGCCGTCATGCCGCTGGCGTCCCTGATCGGCTCGGGCATGGGCATTCTGAATCCGTGGAATCTGTCGCTGATCATCGAGCAAGCCAAGGTCCCCGTGCTGGTCGACGCTGGTGTCGGCACGGCGTCGGACGCTGCCATCGCCATGGAACTTGGTTGCGACGGCATCCTGATGAATACCGCCATCGCGGCGGCGCGCGAACCGGTGCGCATGGCGCGCGCCATGAAATTGGCAGTGCAGGGCGGACGCGAGGCCTATCTGGCCGGGCGCATGCCCCGGAGAGCAGGCGTCATGAGCGCCTCGCCGTCGTCGCCGATGGCCGGGCTGATCGCCTGAGCCCGATTTGTAGCAAGGCAGTTGATTATCGTTTCAAGCGTTTATAAAAACCACAATACCTGGAGATGACATGAAACACACACTCGTAGCGGCAGCCATCCTGGCCTCCTTCGCCGGCAACGCCAGCGCCCAATCGTCCGTCACCGTGTACGGCTTGCTCGACGCGGGCCTGACGTCCGAACATGGGGGCGCGGACGGTTCCGTCACCAAGCTGGCCACCGGCGTGCAGTCGGGCAGCCGCATCGGCTTCAAGGGCACGGAAGACCTGGGCAACAACCTGAAGGCCAATTTCTTGCTGGAAAATGGCCTTGACGTGGATACGGGCGCCAACCGCCAGGGCGCCCTGTTCGGGCGCAAGGCTTACGTGGGCCTGTCGGGCGGCTTCGGCGCCGTGAACCTGGGCTTGCAGCACAACCCGCTGTTCACCGCGCTGGACAATATCGACCCGTTCGAGACTGGCATGACGGGCGCCTCGATCAACCTGATGAGCGTGGCCAGCCTGCGCACGAAAAATTCCATCATGTACGAGACGCCGAAGGTGAACGGTCTGTCGGCCGCCGTGATGTACGGGCTCGGCGAAAAGCCGGACAGCAACACCCTGGGCCGCACCATCGACTTTTCCATCGATTACGCCAACGGCCCGCTCGTGCTGACCCTGGCGCATGACAACCGCAAGGACACGCCGCTGAACACGGCCAAGGTCACCTTGCTGGGCGGCACCTACGACTTCGGCCCCGCCAAGCTGCACGCCGCGTATGAAACGGACAAGGATGACGCGGGCACGGATTTCCGCAGCTACATGCTGGGCGCGTCGGCCCCCGTGGGCGCGGCGGGCAGCGTAATGGCGTCCTATATCAAGAAGGATGACCGCACGAATGCGCGCCGCGGCGGGCGCCAGCTGGCCATAGGCTACACCTACGCCTTGTCCAAGCGCACGAATCTGTACACCTCGTACGGGCGCATCAACAACGATGGCGCTGGCACCAATTTCGTCGGCGACGCATCGAGCGGCGGCAGCGTGCCTTTGCCTGGGCATAACTCGAGCGCCTTCACGGCCGGCATGCGTTTGAAGTTCTAAGCACGGCGACGCACGTAGAGATGGCGGCTTGTCTGTTGCAGATAAGCCGCCATTGTTGTTTCAGCAGCGGTGCACATGCATGGATTCCGGATTCAGGAATGAAACAGTCCGATTTTTCATGAATTTTCATTGACAGCGCATTTCGCAACCGTTAAATTGAACACGCATTTCAAATATCGGAACAAAATATACCGATTTTTCATAAAACTGTAAGGAGACTGAGCCATGACCGATTTGTCCGACCAAAAAGCCGCCGCAGCCGCGATATCTGTTGGCCCGCAAAAGATGACGCCTTCCGAAGCGTTCGTGGAAACCCTGGCCGCCAATGGCGTGACCGACATGTTCGGCATCATGGGCTCGGCCTTCATGGACCCGATGGACATTTTTGCGCCGGCCGGTATCCGCCTGATTCCCGTCGTGCACGAGCAGGGCGCCGGCCACATGGCCGACGGTTACGCCCGCGTCTCGGGCCGCCATGGCGTGGTCATCGGCCAGAATGGCCCCGGCATCAGCAATTGCGTGACGGCGATTGCCGCCGCTTACTGGGCGCACACGCCTGTCGTGATCATCACGCCGGAAACGGGCACCATGAGCATGGGCCTGGGCGGCTTCCAGGAAGCGAACCAGTTGCCGATGTTCGAGGAATTCACCAAGTATCAAGGTCATGTGACCAATCCGGCCCGCATGGCGGAATTCACGGGCCGCTGCTTTGACCGCGCCATGTCCGAAATGGGCCCGACGCAACTGAACATCCCGCGCGACTATTTTTATGGCGAAATCAAGGCGGAAATTCCAAAGCCGAACCGCCTGGACCGTGGCGCCGGCGGCGAACAAAGCCTGAACGATGCGGCCGAATTGCTGGCGAAAGCCAAGTTCCCCGTCATCATCTCGGGCGGCGGCGTCGTCATGGGCGAAGCGATCGAGGAGTGCAAGGCCCTGGCCGAGCGCTTGGGTGCCCCGGTCGTCAACAGCTATCTGCACAACGACTCGTTTCCTGCCAGCCACCCGCTGTGGTGCGGTCCGCTCGGCTACCAGGGTTCCAAGGCAGCAATGAAACTGATCGCCAAGGCCGACGTCGTCGTCGCCTTAGGTTCGCGCCTGGGCCCGTTCGGTACCTTGCCGCAGCACGGCATGGATTACTGGCCGAAAAACGCCAAGATCATCCAGATCGACGCCGACAACAAGATGCTGGGCCTGGTCAAGAAAATCTCCGTCGGCATCTGCGGCGACGCCAAGGCGGCCGCCAAAGCGATCATTGCCCGCCTGGACGGCAAGACGCTCGACTGCGACGCGACGCGCGACGAGCGCTATGCCACCGTGCAAGCGGAAAAGGCGGCGTGGGAAGAGGAACTGACCAACTGGACCCATGAAAAAGATGCGTACAGCCTGGACATGATCGAAGAGCAGAAGAAAGAGCCGGGCAACTATCTGCACCCGCGCCAGGTCTTGCGTGAGCTGGAAAAAGCCATGCCGGAAGACGTGATGGTGTCGACCGACATCGGCAACATCAACTCGGTGGCGAACAGTTACTTGCGCTTTGAAAAGCCGCGCAGCTTCTTTGCGGCGATGAGCTTTGGCAACTGCGGCTACGCATTCCCGACCATCATCGGCGCGAAAGTGGCGGCTCCCCACCGTCCGGCCGTGTCGTATGCGGGCGACGGCGCCTGGGGCATGAGCCTGATGGAAACGATGACCTGCGTGCGCCACAATATTCCCGTCACGGCCGTGGTGTTCCACAACCGCCAGTGGGGCGCGGAAAAGAAAAACCAGGTCGATTTCTACAACCGCCGCTTTGTCGCTGGGGAGCTCGACAACCAGAGCTTTGCCGAGATCGCGCGCGCCATGGGCGCCGAAGGCATCACGGTCGACAAGCTGGAAGACGTGGGTCCGGCCTTGAAGAAAGCCATCGACATGCAGATGAATGAAGGCAAGACGACCATCATTGAAATCATGTGCACGCGCGAGCTGGGCGACCCGTTCCGCCGCGATGCGCTGAGTAAACCAGTGCGGCATTTGGATAAATATAAAGATTACGTTTGATGTGCTTGAGCCAGCGGAAAAAGCTGGGGCGGGCGGGTCTGACCCACGGAATTTACGCCTCGATCCGGCGTAATCCGACACCACGCTGACCGATCCTTGTATGACCCCGGCCATGCCGGGTTTTATGTGCCGGAACCATGCCTCATGCTTCCATGGTTCCGGCATTTTTTTACCGAATTGGAGTCGCCATGAAAGCCCTGCACCGCATCATCGCGCAAGCCCGCGCCGTGCCGAAACATATCGTCTTGTGCGAGGGCGGCGATGCGCGCGTGCTGCAGGCGGCCGCGCGTGCCGCTGCCGAAGGCCTGGCGCACATCACCATCGTCGGCAATCCCGCCGCCATCCTGGCCCTGGCCCAGGAGCACGCGCTGGACCTGGACGCCGTGCGCCTGGTCGACCCGGCCGAGTCCAGCGAGTCGGAACATTACGCCCAGCAATTATTCGTGTTGCGCCAGGCCAAGGGCATGACGGTGGAGCAGGCGAGGAAAGCCGTGCAAGAACCGCTGTGCTACGCCAACCTGATGGTGCGCCTGGGCGACGCGGACGGCTGCGTGGCGGGGGCCGTGCACACGACGGCCGACGTGGTGCGCAGCGCCATCCAGATCATCGGCGTCGACCCGGCCTTCAAGCTCGTATCGAGCTTTTTCCTGATGATGCTGTGCGAACCATTCCACAGCCTCAAGGGCGGTTTCATCTTTTCCGACTGCGCCCTCGTTGTTGATCCGAAAGCCGAGGAATTGGCCGACATCGCCATGGCCGCCGCCGACAGCGCGCAAGCCTTGCTGATGGAAGAACCGCGCGTCGCCATGCTGTCGTTTTCCACCAGCGGCAGCGCCCACCACGCGGCCGTCGACAAGGTGCATGCGGCAACAGACCGGGTCAAGGCCCAGCGTCCGCTGCTCGCCATCGATGGCGACGTGCAGCTGGACGCGGCCATCGTGGCCGAGATTTCCCAGCGCAAGGTCAAGGATTCCGTCGTCAACGGCCGCGCGAACGTGCTGGTGTTCCCGAACCTTGACGCGGGCAATATCGGCTACAAGCTGGCCGAGCGCATGGGCGGCGCCGTTGCCATCGGCCCCTTGCTGCAAGGCTTGAAGAAGCCCGCCAACGATCTGTCGCGCGGCTGCAGCGCCGACGATGTCTATAACGTGATTGCGGTCACGTCCGTGCAGGCCCAGGGTGGGCGCTGAGTTGTTCAGCTGGCCCGTGCTGGCGCTGCTGGGCGTGGTGGCGGCGGGCACGTACTTCCAGACCGTCACGGGCTTTGGCCTGGGCATGATCGTCATGGGCGTGGCCAGCGGCCTCGGCCTGGCGCCCGTGCCGGCGCTGGCGGCCCTCGTCAGTTTGTTGTCGCTAGCCAATTGCCTCGTGGCCTTGCCGGGCGCCTTGCACCACCTGGACTGGCGCGCCATCCGCGCGGCCAGCATCGGCTTGCTGCCGGCCATGGCGGCCGGCGTCTTGCTATTGGGATACCTGGACCAGGCGTACGCGCCGCTGCTGCATCTGTTGCTGGGCGCGGCCATCGTGTATGGCGGCGTCAGCATCTTGCTGCAGGCGCCACCTGGCCCCGGCGCGGCCGACAAGCGCAGCTTCTTCATCAGCGGCGTGTGCGGCGGCCTGTTCTCGGGCCTGTTCTCGCTGGCCGGACCACCGCTCGTGTACCAGTTCTACCGCCAGGAAATGAGTTTAAAGACCATCCGCTACAGCCTGATCTTTTTATTTGCCATCAGCGCGGGTGGACGTTCGCTGATGGCGGGCAGCCAGGGCCAGCTCGACGCGAAAGTACTGTTGCTGTGCGCGCTGGCCTTGCCCGTGGGGGGCCTGGCCACGATGGCCGGCAAACGCTATCCGCCGCCGATCGCCCAGCGCGGCATGCGCCGCATCGCGTTTGCCGTGCTGACCTTGATCGGCATTTCGCTGATGGCGGCGGCCGTGCCGCAACTGCTCGGCTAGTCTCCAAGCGTGCGGCGCTTGCAAAATAGTCAAACAGCCGTTATATTCCCCGTTCTTTCTAGAACCTCTTCCTTATTGGAGCCAAAAGTGCCTCGCTTCTTCGCCATCACCTGCTAACGCTGACGAAATGCTCTTTGCAGCATCGTTCGGCGCGTTGACGCCCCCGATTGCTGCGGCACTGCTCTTGCTCTTCCCGCACACGTATCCGAGACCCTGGTCTTGATCGTCCACGCCCGAACACGTCGTCAGCACCCCTGACCCTGTATGGACACGCCCCGGTGAACGCGGCGTGGGACGCTATGTTTTTACAATCTTTACCCTTATTCAAATACCCGCGCACGCCGCACCTGGAAGGCTCGCGCCTGCAGGATGGCGACGACGGCTCGGACCAGATGCCCCTGAAAAAGCTGGCCGGCCAGTATGTCGTCATCGAGGAAAAAATCGATGGCGCCAACTCTGCCGTGTCGTTCAGCGATGCAGGCGAGGTGCTGCTGCAGTCGCGCGGCCATTACCTGGCGGGCGGCGGCAGCGAACGCCAGTTCAACCTGTTGAAACCGTGGGCGCATGCGCACGAACACGCCTTGCTGCACCTGCTGGAAGACCAGTATGTGCTGTTTGGCGAATGGTCGTACAGCAAGCATTCCGTGTTTTACGACCGGCTGCCCCATTACTTCAACGAGTTCGACGTGTATTGCCGCCGCAGCCAGATGTTTTTGTCGACGGCGCGCCGCCACGCCATGCTGGCCCGCTCGCCCGTGCTGTCCGTCCCCGTGCTGTATGCGGGATTGATGCCGGCCACGCCGAAGCAGTTGTGGCAGCTGCTGCGCCATTCGCTGGCCAAGTCCAGTCTGTGGCGCGATGCCTTTGAGACTGCGGTGGCGCGCGAACGCCTGCCGCTGGATCTGTGCTGGAAGCAGACGGACAAGTCCGACCACGCGGAAGGCCTGTACCTGAAAGTGGAGGACGACGAGCAAGTGCTGGCCCGCTACAAGCTGGTGCGCCATGACTTTACGCAAACCATCCTCGACAGCGGTTCCCACCACAGCACGCGGCCCTTGATCCCGAACCAGCTGGCCGACGGCGTGGACCTGTACGCACCGCAGCCGCTCGTCACGTGGGAAAGCCTGGGTTTGCATACCTGCCATTCGCTCGATGAACTTGCAGCAATGCAAAGGAGTACAAAATGATGAACTGGAAAACCCTGCAGCAACTGGTGCCCATGCCTGGCCAGTCGCCCGATTTCAACGCCTGCCTGGCCGCCTTCCCGCAGCTGGAACTGGCCAAGACGACGCCGCAAAATCCCGTGTATCACGCGGAAGGCGATGTGTGGACGCATACGATGATGGTGGTGGAATCCTTGCTGGCCATGCCCGACTACCAGCAAGCCACGCGCGCGGAACAGGAAATCGTGTTTCTCGCCGCCTTGCTGCACGACGTGGCCAAGTGCAGCACCACGGTGATCGACCCGGTGACGGGCGCCATCGGCCAGCCCGGCCACTCGCGCAAGGGCGCGCTCGATGCGCGCATCGCCTTGTGGGATTGCGGCGTGCCGTTTGCCGCGCGCGAGGAAATCTGCCGCCTGATCAATGTGCACCAGGTGCCGTTCTTTGCGCTGGAAACGTCGCGGCGCGGCGTCACGCCCGAGTTCACCGTGCGCGAACTGTCGTGGCAAGTCGATATCCGGCTGCTGGCCATGCTGGCCGAGGCCGATATCCGCGGACGTATCTGTCCCGATCCGCAGCGCATTCTGGATGCCATCGAACTGTTCCGCGAGCTGGCGCGCGAGGAGGGCTGCTATGGCCAGCGGCGCGCCTTTGTTGACGATCACACGCGCGTGAAGTATTTTCGCGGCGCCGAGGCGCATCCCGACTATCCGCTGTTCCAGGAAGCGGGCTCGCGCGTGATCGTGATGTCGGGCTTGCCCGCGTCGGGCAAGAATACGTGGGTGGAGAAGCACCATCCGCGCCTGCCCGTCGTGTCCTTCGACGATGCGCGCACGGCCCTGGGCTTGAAGCACGGCAAGAACGAGGGGCAGGTGGGCGACTATGCGGAAGAGCGGGCGCGCGAACTGTTGCGCAAGGGCGAACCGTTCGTGTGGAACGCCACGCATCTGTCGAAACTGATGCGCGAAAAGACACTCAACCTGCTGTACAAATACCACGCGCAGGTGGAGCTCGTGTACCTGGAGCAGCCGCGCAAGGAGTTACTGCGGCGCAACGGCCAGCGCGACACGTCGCTCAGCAACAAGAAGCTGCAAGCGATGCTGTGGAACTGGGAAATCCCGCTGCCGATGGAAGCGCACACGGTGCGCTACGAAGTGAGCTGAAGGCTTAACGTTTGCGTCCACCGAGCAACTGCGCGATCTCGCTGAACAGTTCATTGTTCAGCGAGGCGGGCAGGGTGGTGGCCAGGCTGCGGCTGTAGTAGGCGCCCAGGTCCAGGCCCAGTCCCAGCCCGCAAATCTCGATGGCGCCCTGCGCTTCGCGGCGCGCCACCACTTGTTTCAGATGTTGCGCCAGGTAAAACTCGTCGTTGGCGAGATTCGTGGCCGTATCCATCGGGCAACCGTCGGACACGACGAGCAGGATGCGCCGCCGTTCAGGGCGTGCCAGCATGCGCGTGCACGCCCAGTCCACGGCTTCGCCATCGACGCCTTCGCGGTACAAGTCCGCCTTCAGCAGGGCCGCGATGTCGGGCCGCGCGCGGCGCCAGCTGGTATCGCCATCCTTGAAGACCATGTGCACGAGTTCATTCAAGCGGCCTGGATTCGCGGGCGAGCGGGCGCGTAGCCAGTCGCGCTTGACTCTTCCCCCGTTCCACGCGCCCGTCGTAAAACCCAGCAACTCCGTGGCAACGCCGGCCTGGTCCAGTGCGCGCAGCACAATGTCGAGTAGCACGGCCACGGATTCCGCATGCGTCTTCATGGAGCCGGAGCAGTCGACGAGGAAGGTGACGAGGCAGTCGGCTTGCGGCAGGAATTGTTCCTTGCGAAACAGCCTGCGCTCGGATGGTGAGCTGATCAGTTGCGCCAGCCGCCGGCCGTCGATATACCCCTCTTCTTCGCCAAACGACCAGCCGTCGCGCTCGGGCACGGCCAGCAATTGCGTGAACCGCCGCGCCAGGCGGGCCGTGTTGATGCCCAGGCTGGCGATGCGGGCATCCATGCGTTCGCGGTATTCGAGCAGCAGGGCGCGGCGCACGAGTTCGCCCGCTCTTTCCTCTCGGTCATACGCCGTGGAATAGGCGCGGTAGCCGCCATCGCCATCGCTGAAGGCGCGGCTCTCGCCCAGCGGGGCGGCATCGGGTAGATTGTCGTTATCGCTGTCGAAATCGAGCAGCAGCTTGAACGCGGCATACGCCTTGGCGTCGCCCGCATCGTCCTGGCCGCCATCGCGCGCGGCCTGCGCGTCTTTCAGCATGGCGTCGACGGCGTGGCTGATGGCCAGCGCATGGCGCGCAAAGGCTGCCTGGTCGGCGCGGTGGCGGCGCAATCCCGCCAGGTCGCCGCTCAATGCGGACGACACCGACCAGCGTGTCGCCTCGATGAAATCTTCCGTCTTTTCCAGCACGGGCCTGGCCATCATGCGCGACCAGCACATCTGGAATACCGTGTACAGCAGCAAGCCCGACGCGCCCTCGGCCAAGCCGGAATCGTAGAACGCGTGCGACCATGCAGTAAAACGGTGGCGCAGGTTGCCGATCACGCCAGCGTGCTGCTCGGGCGCCAGGGTTTCCACCCTTAACTGTTCCAGCAGTTCGAAGACGAGCCGCGCCACGGGTTCGGGCGGACACAAGGACTTGTGCAGGGCCGCATCCGTATGCAGCAGGCGCAGGGCCACACTGTCGGCCGCGCCGCGCAAGGACGGCAAATCCTGCAGCGCCGCATCGGGCTGCAGATGGGCCGCGTGGATCGGCAGGGGACGGTGGCCGTCGTGCAGGCGCCGGCCCCGGTAGCGTATCGAGGGAGAAGCGCTGAGGGCGCGGATGGCGCCCGCGCACAGCTCATCCGTTTCCTGCTGCTCGCGCGTGTAGGCGGCGGGCGCCATCGCTTCGGTACTCATGCCTGACTCGCCAGCAATTCCTCATTGAAACAGCGCTGATAGTACTCGGCCACCATGGGCCGCTCGGCCTCGTCGCATTTGTTGAGGAAGGACAGGCGGAAGGCCAGCGCCGGGTCGCGGAAGATCTGGCAGTTCTCGGCCCAGGTGATCACCGTGCGTGGCGACATCAGGCAAGCCAGGTCGCCCGCCGCATAGCCGTTGCGCGTGAGGCTGGCCACGGCCACCATGGCTGCGGCCAGCTGGCGGCCCGCCTCGTCGTTCATGGCGGGGACACGCGCCAGGACGATCTGCGTTTCTTCCTCCTGTGGCAAGTAGTTCAAGGTGGCAACGATGTTCCAGCGGTCGATCTGTGCGTGATTGAGCACTTGCGTGCCGTGGTACATGCCGTTCAAGTTGCCCAGGCCCACCGTATTCGAGGTGGCGAACAGGCGGAAGTGGAGATGGGGCGTGATGACCCGGTTCTGGTCGAGCAGGGTGAACTTGCCGTCGCGCTCGAGGATGCGCTGGATGACGAACATTACGTCGGGGCGGCCCGCGTCGTATTCATCGAAGATCAGGGCCACGGGCCGTTGCAGGGACCAGGGCACGATGCCTTCCTGGAATTCCGTCACTTGCTGCTGTTCGCGCAGCACGATGGCGTCCTTGCCGACCAGGTCCAGGCGGCTGATGTGGCCGTCGAGATTGACCCGCACGCAAGGCCAGTTCAGGCGGGCCGCCACTTGCTCGATATGCGTGGACTTGCCCGTGCCGTGCAAGCCTTGCACCATCACGCGGCGGTTGTGGGTGAAGCCGGCGAGGATTGCCAGGGTCACATCCTTGTTGAAGCGGTAGGCGGGATCGATATCGGGCACGTGCGGGTCGCGTTCCGTGAAGACGGGCACGAGCAGGTCGCTGTCGATATCGAACAGGCTGCGCACGGACTGCAAGGTTTGCGCCGCTGCGGCGGGGGGATGTTGGCGTGAATCTGGCACCTTGTTCTCCTGTGAAACCGCAGCGTGGGCGCTACGGCGGTTATGAATGAGCTGCGGAGTTACTTGATTGCAATGCGTCGTCGTCCCCGCCCGTCGTCGGCATGGTTTCCGATTCGATGGCGGCCAGGGCTTGCGCGGCGCGTTGCAATGCTGGCAAGAAATGTAAAGCCTTGTCGTGCGTCAAACGGATGATGGGTGCCTGGATGGCCACGGCCAGGTTCGAGCGGCCGTTCGGGTTCGGCACCAGCACGGCCACGCATAGCAGGCCGGGCAGGAATTCCTCGTCGTCCAGCGCATAGCCGTTGCGGCGCACCAGTTCCAGTTCGCGCTCGAGCTTGACGGGGTCCGTTTCCGTCTTGTCCGTAAAGCGCGTCAATTCCATGTGGCCCAGCAGGCGGCGCCGTTGCACGGGCGTCATTTGCGCCAGGAACAGTTTGCCGCTGGACGAGCAGTGGGCCGGCACCCGCGAACCGGGATGCAGGTAGAAGCGCAGCGGGGCCGCCGTTTCCACGCGGTCCAGGTACACCACTTCGCTGCCGCTGAAGGCCGTCAGGTTGCAGCTTTCGCCCACTTCCTCGACCAGCTGGCGCAAGACCATGCGGCGGGCGCCATGGAAAGTGTTGTTAATTAGCAGGTTCGACGCCAGGCGGCGCAGGCGCACGCCCGTGCTGTAGTGGCGGCCATCGCTTTCGCGCTGCAGCACGCCCACGCTTTCCAGCTGTTGCAGCATGCGGTGCAGGGTGGGCTTGGGCAAGCCCGTTTCTTCCACCAGCGCTTGCAGCGACAGCAACTGGTCTTTTTCGGCAATCACTTCCAGCAAAGCAAACAAACGCATCGTGGGCGTGTCGCCTTCCAGTTTTTCCGGCTCAAGTTTTGGGGATGAAATCATGTCCATGGTGGCCTCGGTTGTCTGTCTGAGTGTTATTTCATTTTCGAACTCAAATTGTACCGTTTCCTCGAAATTCTGTTTGACTTTTGATTGCCGAACGCTTAAATTGAATTGTATATCAAATTTCGGAACAAAATATACCGTTTTTTGATAATTTAGTTGCTCGCTACACTGCAGTTCATCACCACAGACCAGGAGACACCCATGAATGACATGACCGACCAAAAAGCCGCCGCAGCCGCGATACCTGTTGGCCCGCAAAAGATGACGCCTTCCGAAGCGTTCGTGGAAACCCTGGCCGCCAATGGCGTGACCGACATGTTCGGCATCATGGGCTCGGCCTTCATGGACCCGATGGATATCTTCGCCCCGGCCGGCATCCGCCTGATTCCCGTCGTGCACGAGCAGGGCGCCGGCCACATGGCCGACGGTTACGCCCGCGTCTCGGGCCGCCATGGCGTGGTCATCGGCCAGAATGGCCCTGGCATCAGCAATTGCGTGACGGCGATTGCCGCCGCCTACTGGGCGCACACGCCTGTCGTGATCATCACGCCGGAAACGGGCACCATGAGCATGGGCCTGGGCGGCTTCCAGGAAGCGAACCAGTTGCCGATGTTCGAGGAATTCACCAAGTATCAAGGTCATGTGACCAATCCGGCCCGCATGGCGGAATTCACGGGCCGCTGCTTTGACCGCGCCATGTCCGAAATGGGCCCGACGCAACTGAACATCCCGCGCGACTATTTTTATGGCGAAATCAAGGCGGAAATTCCAAAGCCGAACCGCCTGGACCGTGGCGCCGGCGGCGAACAAAGTCTCAATGACGCAGCGGAATTGCTGGCGAAAGCCAAGTTCCCCGTCATCATCTCGGGCGGCGGCGTCGTCATGGGTGACGCGATCGAAGAGTGCAAGGCCCTGGCCGAGCGCCTCGGCGCGCCCGTCGTCAACAGCTATCTGCACAATGACTCGTTTCCTGCCAGCCATCCGCTGTGGTGCGGTCCGCTCGGCTACCAGGGTTCCAAGGCGGCCATGAAACTGATCGCCAAGGCCGACGTCGTCGTCGCTTTGGGTTCGCGCCTGGGCCCGTTCGGTACCTTGCCGCAGCACGGCATGGATTACTGGCCGAAAAACGCCAAGATCATCCAGATCGACGCCGACAACAAGATGCTGGGCCTGGTCAAGAAAATCTCCGTCGGCATCTGCGGCGACGCCAAGGCAGCCGCCAAAGCCATCCTGGCTCGCCTTGACGGCAAGACGCTCGACTGCGACGCCACGCGCGACGAGCGCTATGCCACCGTGCAAGCCGAGAAGGCGGCATGGGAAGAGGAGCTGACCAACTGGACGCACGAAAAAGATGCGTACAGCCTGGACATGATCGAAGAGCAAAAGAAAGAGCCGGGCAACTATCTGCACCCGCGCCAGGTCTTGCGCGAGCTGGAAAAAGCCATGCCGGAAGACGTGATGGTGTCGACCGACATCGGCAACATCAACTCGGTGGCCAACAGCTACCTGCGCTTTGAAAAGCCGCGCAGCTTCTTTGCGGCGATGAGCTTTGGCAACTGCGGCTACGCATTCCCGACCATCATCGGCGCGAAAGTGGCCGCGCCGCACCGTCCGGCCGTGTCGTATGCGGGCGACGGCGCCTGGGGCATGAGCCTGATGGAAACGATGACCTGCGTGCGCCACAACATTCCCGTCACGGCCGTCGTGTTCCACAACCGCCAGTGGGGCGCGGAAAAGAAAAACCAGGTCGATTTCTACAACCGCCGCTTCGTTGCCGGTGAACTCGACAACCAGAGCTTCGCGGAAATCGCGCGGGCCATGGGCGCCGAAGGCATCACGGTCGACAAGCTGGAAGACGTGGGCCCGGCCTTGAAAAAGGCGATCGACATGCAGATGAATGAAGGCAAGACCACCATCATTGAAATCATGTGCACGCGCGAGCTGGGCGACCCGTTCCGCCGCGATGCGCTGAGTAAACCAGTGCGGCATCTGGATAAATATAAAGATTACGTCTGATTTGCTGCTGGAGTGTTGGATTACGCCCTGGCGGGCTAATCCAACCTACGCACAGCGGATGGCGTGTGTGTAGGTCGGATTAGCCGGGCGCAAGCCCGGCGTAATCCGACACAGCGCTGTGACGAAATTCTCACACATTGTCACGGAAGTATCATAATTTCACTAAAGAATACAAGGCGTCCCGTTTTTTGAATTATTTGATTTGACAAGCCCATGCTTAAGGCTTAAATTCAATAAAAGACAAAAAACGGAACGTAGCGTATCAAAAACGATTTACGGAGACCACCATGAACCACCCTGTACCGCACACCGACGCCGTCACCACTGACTTCCTGCAAGCGTTCGGCGATGCCTGGAACCGCCACGATATCGAGGCCCTGATGGCCGCCATGGCCGACGATTGCGAATTCCATGCCGTGGCAGGCCCTGACTTGCTGGGCAAGAGCTTCATCGGCCGCGACGCCGTGCGCGCCGGCTTCGAACTAGCCTGGCAAACCTTCCCCGATGCCGCCTGGCTGAATCCAGAACACTTCGTCAGCGGCGAGCGCGGCGTGACGGAATCGACGTTTGCCGGCACCAAGGCGGACGGCACGCGCATCGAAGCGCGCATGGTCGACATCTTCACTTTCCGCGACGGCAAGATCGCCGTGAAGAATGCCTTCCGCAAGGATCGCCCACCGGTTGCTACCGGCAACAAAGCCTGAGCCAGTACGTTCACCAGGAATGATCATGAACAAACCTGTCGACACCCCATCTGACGTATTGGGCAACAGCACCGCCGCCCGCACGTCCTACGATCCCGCCTACGATCCGCTGGTGGCCCAGCGCCCCGGCCACGGCAATGCCTACGCGCCCACCTACTGGATCGGCACGGCCGGCGAGCCGCCCGCCGACGACGGCCCCATCACGCATGACATCGACGTTGACGTGGCCATCATCGGCTCGGGTTTTACCGGCCTCTCCTGCGCCATCTTCCTGGCCCAGGAACACGGCATCAAGGCGACCGTGCTGGAAGCGAACCGGGTCAGCTGGGGTTGCAGCACGCGCAACGGCGGCCAGGCGCAATGCACGACGGGTCGCCTGAAACGCTCGCAGTGGATCGCTCGCTACGGCATGGACACGGCCCTGAAACTGCACGCGGAAGTGTGCGACGCGATGGAAACGTTCAAGAAGATCACGGCCGACATCGATTGCGACCCGCAGCCGGGTGGCCACCTGTACATCGCCCACAAGGCGAAAGCCATGCCCGCGCTGGAAAAAGAAGCCAAGATCATGCGCGAGATATTCAAGTACGACGCGCGCATCCTCGACGCCGACACCGTCAAGCGTGAGTATGTGGACGACAAGGAAGCGGCCGGCGCGCTGCACGAGCCGGAAGGCATCGGCATCCACGCGGGCAAGCTGGCCTTCGGTTACCTGCGCAAGGCCCGTGCGCTGGGCGCCAAGGTGCACCCGTCAAGCCCCGTGATGGGCTGGGAAACGCGCAACGGCGTGCATTATCTGCAAACGCCGGGCGGTGTGGTGCGTGCCCGTTCCGTGGCCGTGGCCACGGGCGGCTACACCTCGCCCCATCTGCATCCGCAAGTGAAGAACCGCCTGCTGCCGATTCTGTCGAACTCGCTCGTCACGCGTCCGTTGACGCCGGCGGAAATCGCGGCGTGCAATTTCCGCACCCACCAGGTGATCACCGATACGCGCATCCTGCGCCACTACTACCGCCTGATGCCGGACAACCGCGTGCAGATCGGCAGCCGCAGCGCCATCACGGGCGCCGACGCGCCGGACGACAAGTACAAACAGTTTTTGATCAACGATCTGCACCGCAAGTTCCCCGCGCTGACCGGCATCGCCATCGATTATTCGTGGTGGGGCTGGGTCGATGTCAGCCACGACATGATGCCGCGCATCGTGCAACCGGACCCGAAGCAATCGATCTTCTATTCGCTCGGCTACGGCGGCAACGGCGTCATGTATTCGGCGCAGGCGGGCCGGCGCATGGCCGAGCGCATCGCGGGCAAGGCCAGCGACACGGGCTTGCCGATCTTCAATTCGAAACTGCCGTACCCGAACATGATGGAACTGGTCGAGTCGCAAGCGTTCGCCCCGTTCCGCCGCCTGGGCCAGCGCTTCCTGTACCGCTGGTATCACTTGAAAGATGAAGTTTTCTAAAAGCAGCACTGCAGTTCAAGTCGTCGCATGAGCTGGCATAGACCGGCCAGCGGCGCCATCCGCAAGGATGTTATTGCCCGAACGTTCACACATAACAATAACTTGGAGTGAGACATGAACACTAATACGAGCAAAACCCCGAGCAAAACAGGTTTTTCATCGATGCGCCGCGCCGTCCTCGGCACCCTGGTGCTGGGCGCCGCCCTGGCTTCCAGCGGTACCGCCATCGCGCAAAGCAAGGAAGTGACGATTGCCTACCAGGAAATCAACGGTCCCTTCCTGGTGGCCATCGCCAGCGGCGAAGTGGAAAAAACCACGGGCTATAAAATCAACTGGCGCAAGTTCGACTCGGGCGCCAAGGTAGCCACCGGCATGGCGTCCGGCGACGTGCAGATCGGCGTCATCGGTTCCAGTCCCCTGACGGCGGCCGTCAGCCGCGGCGTCGACCTGCAGCTGTTCTGGATCATCGACGACATCAATGAAGCGGAAGCGATGGTGGCCCGCAATGGCGCCGGCATCACCAAGCCCACGGACTTGCGCGGCAAGAAGATCGCCGTGCCTTTCGTTTCCACCACGCACTTCCATACTATGTTCGCGCTGGAAACGTGGGGCATCAAGCCCACGGAAGTGAAATTGCTCAACATGCAGCCGAACCAGATCGCCGCCGCCTGGGAGCGCGGCGACATCGATGCGGCCTTCGTGTGGGACCCGGCCTTGAGCAAGCTCAAGCAAAACGGCAAGGTACTCGTCACGTCCGGCGAGCTGAGCAAGAAGGGCAAGGCCACGTTTGACGGCATGGCCGTCGAGCGCGCCTGGGGCGAAGCGAACGCCGACTTCATGGCCAAGTTCGTCAAGGTGATGGCCGCTGCCGACGCCGACTACCGCGCCAATCCGAAGGCGTGGACCATCGATTCCCCGCAAGTGAAAGCCAACGTCAAGCATTCGGGCGCGGCCGCCAAGGACGTGGCCGCTTCCGTGGCCCTGTACGCCTACCCATCGCTGCAGGAGCAGGCGTCGCCAGCCTGGCTCGGTGGCGGCGCCAAGGGCGGCGTGGCGCAAGCCTTGCTGGCCACGGCGCAATTTCTGAAGGGCGAAGGCAAGATCGACACCCTGGCTACCGATTACGCCAAGTATGTGACACCCAGGTATGCACAGGCCGCCGGCCTGCTGAAGTAAACGTTGTGCGATGGCGCGCCTGCGGGCGCGCTGACTGAACAGAATGCGTTGAACTGAAGTGACTACACCTATGCGGGGCACATGATGGAAAATCTCTACGTCAAGGATGTCAGCGTGATTTATCCGGGCAAGACGGCCGGTGAACGCGTACATGCCTTAAATAATATCAATCTCACCATCAATAGCGGCGACTTCGTCGTCGCGCTGGGCGCCTCGGGCTGCGGCAAGACCACCTTGCTGAGCCTGATGGCGGGCTTTATCGCGCCATCCAAGGGCGAGATCATGTTGGGCAGCAACAAGGTGGAAGGGCCGGGCGCCGACCGTGGCGTCGTATTCCAGAAACATGCCTTGCTGCCGTGGCTGAACGTGATGGAAAACGTGGAATTCGGCCTCAAGCTGCAAGGCGTGGCCAAGGCCGTGCGGCGCGAACAGGCGGCCAAGAACCTGGCGCTGGTCGGCTTGAAGGACTTTCACGACAATATGATTTATCAATTGTCGGGCGGCATGCAGCAAAGGGTGGGCATCGCCCGCGCCCTGACCAGCAATCCCGCCATGCTGCTGATGGATGAACCGATGGCCGCGCTCGACGCGCTGACGCGCGAAACCATCCAGGAATTGCTGCTCGATATCTGGGCCAAGTCCAGCACCATGTTCTTCTTCATTACGCACAGCGTCGACGAGGCGCTGTTCCTGGCGAACCGGCTGATCGTCATGTCGCCCCGTCCGGGCCGCATCACGCACACGTATGAACTCGATTTCAACAAGCGCTTCCTCGAATGCCGCGATGCGCGCGCCGTGAAATCGAGCCCGGACTTCATCAAGATGCGCGAAACGGTGCTCAACATCATTTATGGCGACGAGCGCGCTGTCAATAAAGAGCTGGAGGTGTCCCATGCATAGCCCATCCGCCGTGGGATTTCCTCCCGCCAGCACCAAGCGCGCCGGCTTCTTTGGCCGCCTGTTCGCTCCCCGCTGCGCCATGCCAGGCGAAGCGTTTGGCGCGCCGGGGCAGGGCAATTCCAGCCGCATCGCTACCGTCACCGTCATCGCCGTGCTCTTGCTGTGGTTCGGCGTGACGGCCAGCGGCATGGTCAAACCGCTGTTCCTGCCGTCGCCGCAAGCCGTCTATGAAAAGTTCATCATGGCGGCGACCACCGGTTTCGGCGGCGCTACCTTGTGGGAACACACCGTCGCCAGTCTGGTGCGTGTGTTCGGCGCCTTTGGCCTGGCCTGCCTGTTCGCCATTCCCATCGGCGTGATGATGGGCGTCAACCGCGTGGCACGCGGCATCTTCGACCCCTTGATCGAGTTCTACCGCCCGCTGCCGCCGCTCGCTTATTTGCCACTGGTCATCATCTGGTTCGGCATCGGCGAGTTTTCGAAGGTCTACCTGATCTTCCTGGCCATCTTCGCACCGATGGCCATCGCGGCCCGCGCCGGCGTCAGCTCCGTGTCGCTGGAGCAAATCCACGCGGCGTACTCGATGGGCGCTACCCGTTTCCAGGTCATCGTGCACGTGATCCTGCGTGCCGCGATTCCGGAAATCCTCACCGGCATGCGTATCGGCATCGGCGTGGGCTGGACCACCCTGGTGGCCGGCGAAATGGTGGCGGCCACGCGCGGCCTCGGCTACATGGTGCTCAGCGCTTCCGAGTTCCTGGCCAGCGATGTGGTGATCATGGGCATTATCGTGATCGGCTTCTTCGCTTTCCTGTTTGATTTGATGATGCGTTACCTCGAACGTACCCTCGTGCCATGGAAGGGCAAGGTGTAAGACGTTCTTGGGAGTGGCGCGCACGCCACAAGTGTTGCCGCCGCTCCCATTTTTTATAACCAGCAATAACTCAGCAATACCCCGTACTTACTCTCCAGCGCGCTTGCCCCTTGGCGACCGCGCCGGGCCGCTGCATTTCCAGATTGACTTATGGCATGCAGCCAACCAGACTGATTTGATGATGTATCGATGCTGCTTGACGGTGTTGCCTAAATAAAACAAAGCCGCGCGGCAGAAACATTTCGCAGCAGGCCAGGGCGCACCGAGCTTCAGATATTACTAGGAGACACACATGATTAGCGACAACCACAACAACACCGGCTTGCAGCACTCGCTGAAGCAACGCCACATGAGCATGATCGCCATTGGCGGCGTGATCGGCGCCGGCCTCTTTGTCGGCAGCGGCGTCATCGCCAAGGCCGCCGGCCCGGCCGCCATCCTATCCTTCCTGCTCACGGGCGGCCTCGTCGTCCTGATCATGCGCATGCTGGGCGAGCTGGCTTCGTCTCTGCCCGTGGTCGGCTCCTTTTACGAATATGCGCGCCTGGCCTTCGACGACAAGCCGAAGGTCTCGAAATTCCTCGGTTTCATGAGCGGCTGGATGTACTGGTATTTCTGGGTCGTTGTCGTCGCCCTGGAAGCCATCGCCGGCGCCAAGCTCGTCAACTTCTGGCTGCCCGACGTGCCGTCGTGGTCGATCAGCCTGGTGCTGCTCGTCTCGATGACCATCCTTAACCTGTTTTCGGTCAAGGCATTTGGCGAATTCGAATTCTGGTTCGCCTCGATCAAGGTGGTCGCCATCATCGTCTTCCTGTTCGTCGGTGCCCTGTTCATCACGGGTAGCTTGCCCAACAGCATCCCGACCCTGGGCTTTTTGACCAGCAACGGCGGCTTCATGCCCCACGGCTGGGGACCGGTGCTCAGTGGCGCCGTCGCCGCCACGGCCTTTTATTCGGGCGCCGAGATCGTCACCATCGCCGCCGCCGAAACGTCGGACCCGGCCAAGGCCATCGCCCGCGCCACCAATTCCGTCATCACGCGCGTGCTGATGTTCTATGTCGGTTCCATGTTTGTCGTCGTCTGCATCGTGCCCTGGGATTCGCCAGCCATCGCCACGCCCTTCGTCAGCGCCCTGACCGTCATGAACATCCCGTACGCGGCCCACATCATGAACGCCATCATTTTGACGGCCGTGCTGTCGGCCCTCAATTCCAGCCTGTACGCCTCGTCGCGCATGATCTTCGCGCTGACGCGCCGCGGCGATGCGCCCACGGGCCTGGTCAAGCTGAGCAAGAACGGCGTACCGATCCGCGCCATTTTGTTCAGCACCTTGTTCGCCTATTTCGCCATTGCCGTATCGTATGTGTCGGCCGACCTCGTGTTCCCCTTCATCGTCAATTCCTACGGCATCCTGATCCTGTTCGTCTACCTGCTCATTGCGATATCTCAATTGCGTTTGCGCCGCCGCCTGGAACGCGAATGCCCGGAACGCATCAAGGTGCGCATGTGGCTGTTCCCCTACCTGACGTATTTCACCATCTTCGCCATGCTGGTGATCCTCGGCGCCATGAGCGTGTCGTCCGATACGGAACAGCGCGTGTCGTTCTGGTTTGGCCTGTTGAGCGTGGTCATCATGAGCGTCATGTACTACATCAAGAAGCTCGTCAACGACGACCGCAACGGCGACAACGAAGCCAAAGTGGAGCTCAAGCATGTCTGACACGACCTTGTTGCCCGCAGGCCGGCGCCGCTTCCTGCGCACGACGGCCGCCCTGGGCGCCGCCGCCGTGGCGGGGCCATCCTTGGCGGAGTCCGCCTCAGTGACCTTGCCGTTTGAAAATGGCGAGCGCGAACTGGTGGCGTTCCCGCAAAAGCGCCCGCTGATCCTGCTGACCAGCCGCCCGCCCCAGCTGGAAACGCCGTTCAGTGTGTTCAATGAAGGTGCGATCACGCCCAACGACGCGTTCTTCGTGCGCTACCACTGGAGCGGCTTGCCCGCCAGCATAGACGGCGGCAGCTACCGGCTGCGCATCGCCGGCCTTGTCAAAACGCCGCTCGAGCTGTCGCTGGCCGAACTGAAGCAGCTGGCCGAGCCCGTCGATGTGGTGGCCGTGACCCAATGTTCGGGCAACAGCCGCGGTTTGTTTTCCCCGCGCGCCAACGGCGGGCAGCTGGGCAATGGCGCCATGGGCAATGCCCGCTGGACGGGCATCCTTCTGAAAACCGTGCTGGAAAAGGCCGGTATCGCGGCCAGCGCCGTGCAAGTGGCGTTCAACGGCCTGGAAACGCCACCCGTGGGCGACGGTCCCGACTTTCAAAAAGCCTTGTCCGTCGAGCACATCATGGCCGGCGACGTCATGCTGGCCTGGGCCATGAATGGCGAGGACATTCCTTTCCTCAACGGCTACCCGCTGCGCCTGATCGTGCCGGGGTTCTATGGCACCTACTGGGTCAAGCACTTGAGCGACATCACGGTGCTCGACAAGCCCTTCGACGGCTTCTGGATGAGCACGGGCTACCGCATTCCCGACAACGGCTCCGGCTTCATCGAACCGGGCACGCCCGTGGGCAAGACGACGCCGATCAGCCGCCTCAACGTGCGCTCCTTCATTACCAGCGTGCACGATGGCGCGCAGGTGAAAGCGGGGCGCGACCTGGCTCTGCGCGGCATCGCTTTTGACGGCGGCCAGGGCATCAGCGAGGTGACCGTGTCGGTGGACGGCGGCCAGACGTGGCAGGAGGCGAAGCTGGGCAAGGACCTGGGACGCTTTTCGTTCCGCGAATGGACGATGGTCATGAAGGCGCCACGCAAGGGCAAGCACGTGCTGATGGTGCGCGCCGTCAACCGCATCGGCCAGAGCCAGCCCATGAAAGCCCTGTGGAATCCCATGGGTTATATGCGCAATGTGGTGGAAACCACGCGCATCCAGGCAGTCTGAGGAGAACCATATGAAGATATTGTTTGCCGCGCTGGCACTGTCGGCGGCGGGCGGCGCGTGCGCGCTGGAAATCCATTTACCGCCGGAAACGGCGACCTATAAAGCCAGCGAATTGCCCGGCTACCAGCTGGTGCAGCGCAATTGCATGACGTGCCACGCGGCCCAGTATGCGTCGAGCCAGCCGCCCGCTTCGCCGCGCGCCTACTGGGAAGCGACCGTCAAGAAGATGAAAAAGCCGTTTGGCGCCCAGTTTGACGACGCGGACGTGCCGGCCATGGTCGATTACCTGGTGAAAACCTATGGCGTGGAGCGGGGCGCCATCGTACCTGCTGCAGCCGCCAAACCCGTGGCAGCCGCGGTCCCGGCCGCCAGCGGCAAGGATGTCAAAACCTTGCTGGCGGCGAACGGCTGCATGGCTTGCCATGCGCTTGACCAGAAAGTGGTCGGCCCCGGCTTTGCGGAAGTGGCGGCCAGGTACAAGGGCAAGGACGGAGTCGCCGCCGTGGCGGCCAACATCCGCAGTGGCGGCACTGGTAAATGGGGGCCCGTGCCCATGCCGCCATTCAGCCAGCTCAGTGCAGCCGACGCGGCGGCCCTGGCGAAGTACGTGCTGAACCGATAAGTTCGTCCCGGACGCGCGGCAACCCTTAATACCACTTGCCGCCACCCATACTGCGCGGTATTGCCCGCTGCCATGACGCAGCGGGCTTTTTTTTACCTGTCCCATTCGCCGCCGCATCGCTTGCCAATGCAGCGCTCACATGCACTGGTACTGTAAAAAACACCGTTATATAAAACCACTTGACTACCAATTTAGGGCGTCGCATTCTCTGTGCAGAAAGCCGATGCTTCGCTGTGCTTTCTTTACGTACAACATAAAAAGCTACTTCGATAGTTTTCGTATAACGTTCAGGAGACATTGTGAAGACACGGCAAATTAGCCGGCTGGCCTCGCCTTTGATGGCTGGCCTGCTGGGCAGCGCGCTGCTCGCTTGCGGCGGCAATTCCACCACCGAACCCCCATCGACCCTGCTGGCTGCCACGGCCGCCAGCGACAGCTGCGCGGCCTGGAGCGCCGCTGCCGTCTACACGGCGGGCCAGTGCGCCGTCTACGACGGCAAGGTGTACCGGGCCAAATGGTGGGTGCAGGGCACGGCGCCGAACAACGACCAGTGGGGACCATGGAGTCTCGATAGCAGCACGCCCACCCCGACGCCCACGCCCACACCGACACCGACCCCAACACCGACCCCAACGCCCACGCCGACGCCAGGGGTGCCCACCAAGGCCCAGGCCGAGGCGAACGAAGCGGCGCTGACGAACAACGATTTCTTCCGCAAGGTCAAGGCGTCGATCCGCACCCTGGGCAATACGGCAGTCGAGGCCGTGCAGCCTGGCCTGGCCAGCAATCCGCTCAACGTCAAGCGGGTCGAGCGCCTGCTGCCGGCGGCGAAGTGGGATTACTATTTTGCCGCGCGCGATGCCAGCTATACATATCAGCGCTTCCTGCAAGCCGTGGCCAAGTTTCCCGCCGTGTGCGACGACTACAGCGACGGGCGCAATGCGGACGCCATCTGCCGCCACAGCCTGAGCACCATGTTCGCCCACTTTGTGCAGGAAACGGGCGACCATAACGCCAGCAGCCCGCTGCCGCAATGGCGCCAGGGCTTGAAGTATTTGCGCGAACTGGGCTGCGACGAGACGGGCGCCGGCTGCGGCTACAACGTCGAGTGCGCCGACCCCGTCTTCAACAAGGTGTGGACCTGCGGCAAGAACGCCGATGGCAGCTTCAAGAAATACTTTGGCCGCGGCGCCAAGCAGCTGTCCTATAACTACAACTACGGCCCCTTCTCGCAAGCCATGCATGACGGCGACCAGTCCGTGCTGCTGAAGAATCCGGACCTGGTGGCCTCGACGTGGCTGAACCTGGCGTCGGCCACGTTCTTCTTTGTCTATCCGCAACCGCCGAAACCGTCGATGCTGCACGTGCTTGACGGCACGTGGGTACCGAACGCGGCCGATACGACGGCTGGCGCCGGCAACAACTTCGCCACCACCATCATGATCATCAACGCCGAATGCGGGCAGGGCACGGAAAAACAGGCCGCGCAAAACCGCATCGATTACTACAAGCAGTTTGCCGCCGACATGGGCTGGGATTATTCCGGCGAACAATTGTCTTGCGCCAACATGCAGCGCTTCACCCCGGCCAGTTCCGCTTCCTACAACATCTATTGGGAAAAGAACTGGAGCGCTGGTGGCGAGAACCAATGCCAGCTGGTCAGCTATCAAACCCCGTACAGCGCATTGCTGGCGGGGAACTACGTGAAATGCGTGGAAGCCAACTGGAATGTGAAGTTGCAGTAGCAGTAAAGGCAGGACCAGCCAGCCAGGGATAACAGTTGACAAGAGCCCCTCGAGGGGCCTGCAACAGCTCTCGATGTAAAACCATAACGGAGACCAATACAACATGAAATCGAATGCATTATTGATGGCCCTGCTCAGCGGCGTGCTCGTCGCTTGCGGAGGCGGCGGCCAGGACGGTACGACCGCCACCCCGAACACCTTGCTCGCCGCCGTCGAAGCGTGCGCCGTCTGGGATGCCGCCACCGTCTACACGGGCGGCCAGTGCGTGCTTTACCAGGGTGTCACCTACAAGGCCAAGTGGTGGACGCAGGGCAATGTCCCCAGCGCCACCGACCAGTGGGGCCCCTGGGCGGTGATGGATACGCCGACGCCAACGCCGACACCAACCCCGACGCCAACGCCAACACCGACACCGACACCGACGCCGACGCCAACGCCGACGCCGACGCCAACGCCAACGCCAACGCCAACGCCAACGCCAACGCCAACGCCAACGGCTTGCCGTCCGGACGGCCTGATTTCGGCCGTGCCGAATGTGCCGTATTGCAAGGTGTACGACGCGAATGGCCGCGAAGTGCTGAGCAATGGCTTGAACCGGCGCATCGTCGGCTACTTTGCCAGCTGGCGCACGGGCGTCGATGGCAGCCCAACGTATCTGGTGAATAACCTGCCGTGGGACAAGATCACCCACCTGAACTATGCGTTCGCCACCGTCGATCCGGCTACGTCAAAAATCGCCATCGGCAGCGGCGCCGCCAATCCCGATACGGGCCTGACGTGGCCGAACGTGCCGGCCGCGGCCATGGACCCGTCCCTGCCGTACAAGGGCCACTTCAACTTGCTGTCGCAATACAAGAAGAAGTATCCAGGCGTGAAACTGATGATTTCCGTGGGTGGCTGGGCCGGCAGCGGCGGCTTCTACACGGCCACGACGAACGCGGACGGCAGCATCAACACGGCCGGCATCAATACCCTGGCCGATTCCATGGTGGCCTTCGTGCGCCAGTACAACTTCTTCGATGGCGTCGACGTCGATTACGAACACCCGACCACCAACAATGAAGCGGGTAATCCGAACGACTTCGCCGTCTCGAAGCCGCGCCTGGCCGGCTTGATGACGAGCTACAACCTGCTGCTGAAAGTGCTGCGCCAGAAGCTTGACGAAGCGGCCGTGCAGGACAATAAATACTATCTGCTCACCATCGCCGGCTCCGCCTCGGGCTGGGTCTTGCGCGGCGAGGAAAATATGTCGGGGTTGAAATATCTCGATTACGCCAGCCTGATGAGCTACGACTTGCACGGCGCGTGGAACCAGTATGTGGGACCGAACGCGGCGCTGTTTGACGATGGCAACGATGGCGAACTGCGTGCCGGCAATGCCTACCAGTTCCAGAACATCGGCTATCTGAACACGGACTGGGCTTACCGCTACTACCGGGGCGCCATGCAGGCGGGACGCATCAATATCGGCGTGCCGTTCTACACGCGGGGCTGGAAGGATGTGACGGGCGGCACCAACGGCCTGTGGGGCACGACGCCGCTGATCAGCTCCACGGTCACCTGCGCCGGCACCAAGACGTGCGGCACGGGTGCAACGGGCATCGACAACGTGTGGTTCGATCTCGATTCCCAGGGCAAACCGACGCCGGGCGGCGGCAATCCGATCTGGCATGCGCTGAATTTGCAGAACGGTATCGTGCCGAGCTACCTGGACGCCTATAAAGTCACGGACAAGGCGCTGGTGGGCACCTATGTGCCGCATTACAGCAGCACCATGGTGGCGCCGTGGCTGTGGAATGCAACCAAGAAAGTGTTCATTTCCACGGAAACCACGCAGTCGATCGCGGCCAAGGCCCAGTACATCGTCAACAACAATATCGGCGGCGTGATGATCTGGGAAATGGCGGGCGACTATGCCTGGGATGCCACGCGCAATGGCGGCAAGGGCGAGTACTTCATGGGCACCACCCTGACGGACGTGCTGTACCAGACCTTCCGCACGGCTGGCGCGTATGGCAACAAGCGCGCCGAAATCGCCATGCCGGGCACGGCGGCCAACGTCAGCATCACCCTGGGTGGCTGGAAGCTGGGCGACAGCAACTTCCCCATCAATCCCGTGATGACGGTGAAGAACAACACGGCCACGACCCTGCCGGGCGGTACCGTGGTGGAGTTCGACTATCCCGTCTCGGCGCCATCGGACATGAGCGACCAGTCCGGCTTCGGCTTGACGGTCATCAATGCCGGCTACACGGGGCCGAACAATATCGGCGGCTTCACGAAGAACTACAACCGGGCCCGTTTCGCGATTCCCGCCTGGCAATCGCTGGCGCCGGGCGGCTCCGTGGCGCTGACCTTGAACTACCGCCTGCCGATCTCGGGACCGGCCAACTACACGGTTACCGTGGGCGGCACCAAGTACGCGCTGACGCAGGAGTACCCGGAACTGCCGGTGGCATTGCCGTAAGCTGAATACGGTAGGGTAAACAGAGAAGGGCGGAACCGAGGTTCCGCCCTTTTTTCGGGGTCAGACCCAACGGGTCTGACCCCAGCCTTTGCTTCTGGGTTGTTTCAGCTTAAAACCACGTCTCTACCTGGAAACCATAAGAGGTGCCGCTGGTATTGTTGTTATAGATCGGGCCGCCGTTGTTCGACGCATTGACCGAGGCGGTGGCCGCATCGTTCCATTTGCCGTAGGTCACGAAAGCGCGCAGTTCAGGACGCGACCACAGGCCAGGACCGGCCGAGATCGTCGGTGCGATGGTCAGCTTGGTCAAGCGCTTGGCTGGCTGGCCGCCCGATTGCGTCACGCGGTCCGTGCCCAGTTCGCCCACCAGCTTGAAGTTGTCGGTGAACGCGTACACAGGACGCACACCGACCGAAGTCCAGGTCGAGGAACCGGTAGCTTTCGACTCGTCTTTTTGCCACAGGGCGACAAATTCCATGCCAAAGTTGGGCATCGGCTGGATCGCCATGTCATTGAAGATGCGCGTACGTTTGCGGTCCGAACCGAAACCGGTGTCGCCCGAGGCGCCGAACTGGCCGTTGCCGGCGCCGCCGACGCCAGGACCGACGCCGTACTGCACGCCGAAGGTGTTGCCGCCGCCGAACACTTTACCTTGACGGTGGAATGCCGACAGCTGCCAGCCATTGTGCTTCTGGCCAAAAGCGTCGTTGTCCTTGCCTTCGCCGATGATGTAGGTCGCGGCCAGGTCCAGGGTGCCGTTTTCATTGACGGGAATCTCGCCGTAGATGAAGTTCTGGCGCACGGCAGACTTGGTGCTGACGACGCCGGTCGGCGACACGGTATTGATGTCGTTGTCCTTGAAGAAGGCATACGAGAATTTACCGGGGCCCGCAGGAATGCGGTCCAGGCCGGCGCCCGTGCCGTTCATGTTGATGTATTGCAGATCCAGCATGTGGATGTCAGGACGGTAGTAGAAGCGTTTACCGATCCAGGCCGTGCCGCCGTTGAGGAAATCGAGTCCCTGCGCTTCGACGTAGGCTTTGACGATGCCCAGCTTGTTGTCGCCGAAATCGGAGTTTGGCGCGTAGGCGTTGACCCAGATGGTGGCCAGGTAGTTCACGCCGCCGGACTTGGCGACGGATTTGGTGTAGCCGAACTCCGTGTAGGCGTCGCACTCATTGCCCAGACGATATTTCATGGTGTTGCCACCCAGGCCGAAGCAGCCTTGCGAACCGCCGTCGCCCGAGGTATTGCTGCCGGCGCCAGCGCGCAGGTAGCCGTGGAAGCCTTCGGCGTCGCTTGGGTACATGGGGTCGGCCATGGCGGAAGCGCTGGCGATGGCCAGGAGCAGGGCAGGTAAAGTTTTCAATGCAGTGCGATTCATGCGGTCTCCAGAAGAATGTTGGTGGTAGCGGTGGCGCCCCGGAAGGTGGCCACCGCACACGGTCTAATGCCGAAAACCAAGTCTAGCAGCGCTTTTTTGACCACCCTGATACAAAACGTGCAAGTACTGATACTTTCTTTCAGAGTGTTGTTTTTGCTACATATCGATACTCTTGCGCATGATGGGCTTGCAAAAGAGTATCGAATTGCGGTTTTGGAGTATCAGAAAGTATCAAAGTCCGGTGCTACATTGTGGTCGTGGTGCCAAGTAATCGGGCATTGCCAACGACAAAAAACACTGGAGACACACAATGAAACGTTCCGCCATTGCCGCGCTGATCGCCGGCTGCCTCAGCTCGTCCGCTTTTGCCGCCACCGACCTGGTCATCGCCACCGTCAACAACGGCCACATGATCGAAATGCAAAAGCTCGGCAAGTTCTTCGAGCAGGCCAATCCCGACATCAAGCTCAAATGGGTGACCCTGGAAGAGGGCGTCTTGCGCCAGCGCATGACCACCGATATCGCCACCAAGGGCGGCCAGTTCGACGTGATGACCATCGGCCTGTATGAAACGCCCATCTGGGGCAAGAAAAACTGGCTGATTCCCATCAAGCCGGACGCCAAATACGATATCGACGACTTGCTGCCCGCCATCCGCGAAGGCCTGTCCGGCGACGGCAAGCTGTACGCGTCGCCGTTCTATGGCGAAAGCTCGATGATCATGTACCGCAGCGACCTGGTGAAAAAAGCGGGCGTGACGATCGAGGACCGCCCGTCCTGGAACCAGCTGCGCGACGTGGCGGCCAAGCTGCACGATCCGGCCAACGGCGTGTACGGCATCTGCCTGCGTGGCAAGCCGGGCTGGGGCGATAACATGGCGCTGATCACCACCATGGCCAATTCCTACGGCGGCCAGCTGTTCGACATGAAATGGAAGCCGCAATTTACCAGCAAACCGTGGAAGGACGCGGTCAACATGTACGTCGACCTGATGAAGAAATACGGCCCGCCGGGCGCGGCCGCCAACAGCTTCAATGAAAACCTGGCCCTGTTCAACCAGGGCAAGTGCGGCATCTGGATCGATGCGACGATCGCCGCCTCTTTCATCACGGATCCCAAGCAAAGCAAGGTGGCCGACAAGGTGGCTTTTGCCCAGTCACCCGTCGGCGTGACGGAGCGGGGCGCCAACTGGCTGTGGATCTGGTCGCTGGCGATTCCTGCAAGCTCGAAGCACCCGAATGAAGCGCAGCGCTTCATCAACTGGGCCACCTCGCCCGACTACGTGAAGCTGGTGGCCAAAGAAACGAGCTGGGCCAACGTGCCGACGGGCACGCGCAAGTCGACGTATGCGAGCCCCGAGTTCCAGAAAGTGGCGAAATTTGCCGCCGCCGAAGGCAAGGCCCTGGCCACCACGCGCGCCGTGCAAAGCACCTTGCCGCCATCGCCATATGTAGGTGTGCAATTCGCATCGATTCCCGAATTCCAGGTGATCGGCGTGGCGGCAGGCCAGCAGATGGCGGCAGCGCTGCTGGGCAAGGTGACGGTGGACCAGGCGCTGGAGTTGTCGCAGCAGACGGCGGAGCGGGAGATGCGTAAAGGTGGGTACTACAAGTAGGCCTGCTGCATTGTTTGCGTACCCCAATAGCGTAAATCTGGGGTCGGACCCTCAGGGTCCGACCCCGGACTTACCCTTGCCCCAAGAGAACACTATGAAACGCATTATCCCCCGGACTTTGCTGACGCCGGCCGTGGTCGCCGTCTCCGTCATTTCCGTGATCCCGCTGCTGATCACCCTGTACTACGCGTTCGTGCGCTATTCCATGCTCGATCCGAGCGGCCATCCTTTCCATGGGCTGGCCAATTTCCACTTTTTCTTTACCGATGCCTCGTTCCTGCCGGCCTTGCAGAACACGTTTACCCTGCTCTTTTCCGTTATGCTGGTCACGGTGGTGCTGGGCACGGCGCTGGGGCTGCTGATCAATGAAGCGTTCCCGGGGCGTGCCATCGTGCGCGTGCTCCTGATTTCGCCTTTCCTCATCATGCCGGCCGTGAATGCCCTGATGTGGAAGAACATGCTGCTCAATCCGATCTACGGCCTGTTCGCGCAAATCAGTCTGTTCTTTGGCGCCACGCCCGTCGACTGGCTGTCGGCGCATCCCCTGTTTTCCATCATCATGATGGTCTCGTGGCAATGGCTGCCGTTTGCCTGCCTGATCTTCATGACGGCCCTGCAATCGATGGACCGCGAGCAGCTGGAAGCGGCGCGCATGGATGGCGCCACGTATCTGCAGCAGTTGCGCTACCTCTACATTCCCCACCTGGGCCGCGCCGTCTCGGTGGTGCTGATGATCGAAATGATTTTCCTGCTGTCGATTTTTGCGGAAATCTTTACCACGACGGGCGGCGGTCCCGGCTTCGACACGACCACCATCACCTTCATGATCTATCAGCAGGCACTGCTGTCGTATGACGTGGGAGCGGCCTCGGCCGGCGCCCTGTTCGCCGTGCTCATCGCCAACATCGCCGCCTTCTTCCTGATGCGCGTCATCGGCAAGAATCTGTCGAAATAAGGAGACCTTGATGCATAGCAAACTCAATCTATACGGCCGCACAGCCGCCGCCTGGCTGTTCGCGCTGCTGCTGTTCTTTCCCATCTTCTGGCTGGGCCTGATGGCCTTCAAGACGGAAGGGCAAGCCATTTCCACGCCGCCGCTGCTGTTTTTCACGCCGACCCTCGACAGCTTCCGCGAAGTGCTGGCGCGCGACAATTACTTCGGCTACGCGTGGAACTCGCTGTTTACCAGCGTGCTGTCGACGGCCATTGGCCTCTTGATCGCCATTCCGGCCGCGTATTCGATGGCTTTCTTTCCCACGAGCGGCACCATCGGCTTGCTGAAATTCATGCTCAGCTCGCGCTACATGCCCGGCGTGGGCGCCCTGATGCCCATCTATATCTGCTACCAGTACTTCGGCCTGCTCGATACGCGTATCGGCCTGACCATCATGTTCATGCTGATGAATTTGCCCATCATGATCTGGCTGCTGTACACGAGCATGAAGGAGCTGCCGCGCGAAATCCTCGAAGCGTCGCGCATGGATGGCGCCACCGTGTGGGATGAATTCCGCCACGTCGTGCTGCCCTTGTCCGTGGGCGGCATCGCGTCCACGGCGCTGGTCTGCATGGTGTGGTCGTGGAATGAATCGTTCTGGTCGCTGAACCTGGGCGCTTCCAACGCGGGCACCCTGGCCTGGCTCATCGCTTCGTATTCCAGCCCTGAAGGCCTGTTCTGGGCGAAATTGTCGGCCGCTTCGCTGATGGCCATCGCGCCCATCATGGCGCTGGGCTGGTTCTGCCAGAAACAACTGGTCCAAGGAATGACCTTTGGCGCTGTCAAGTAAATTTAGGATAACATCATGGCTTACCTTCAACTGAGCAATATCGAAAAATTCTTTGGCGAGCACCGCGCCATCAAGGGCATCGACCTGGAGATCCAACAGGGCGAGTTCGTCGTCTTCGTCGGGCCGTCCGGCTGCGGCAAGTCCACCCTGCTGCGCCTGATCGCAGGCCTGGAACCGATCGACGGCGGCAAGCTGTCGCTCGACGGGCGCGACATCACGGCCCTGCCATCGTCCAAGCGCGACCTGGCGATGGTCTTTCAATCGTATGCGCTGTATCCGCACATGACGGTGTTCCAGAACATGTCGTTCGCGCTGAAACTGGCCGGCGTCGATCCCGCCATCATCCGCGAAAAGGTGGACAAGGCGGCCGCCATCCTCGACCTGGGGAAATACCTGGAGCGCACGCCGAAGGAGCTGTCGGGCGGCCAGCGCCAACGGGTGGCCATCGGCCGCGCCATCGTGCGCGACCCGAAAGTGTTCCTGTTCGATGAACCGCTGTCGAACCTCGACGCGGCCCTGCGCGTGCAGACGCGCATCGAGATCGCCAAGCTGCACCGCGAACTGGGCGCCACCACGATTTATGTGACCCACGACCAGGTGGAAGCGATGACCCTCGCCGACAGAGTGGTGGTGCTGCGCGACGGGCAGATCGAGCAGCATGGCTCGCCATTGGAATTGTATGACCGTCCCGCCAACCGTTTTGTCGCACAATTCATCGGCACGCCCAGCATGAACGTGGTGCCCGCCGACGCGGCTCCGCAGCTGCTGGCGCAAGCTGGCAGCGCGGCGCAGGCCGATGGTTTTGTCGGCATCCGCCCCGAGCACGTGCACCTGGGCGCGGCGCAGCCGGGCAGCGTGCCCGTCACCGTCGACCTGGTGGAGTCCTTGGGTGTGGAAACCCTGACCTATGTGCGCTTGCCGAACAATGTGCAGGTGGTCTCGCGCGGCGCCGAGCGCAGCAGCCTGCAGCCGGGCCAGCAGACGCATTTGACGTTCGAGCCGGGCTTCGTCCATTATTTTGACCGCGCCGGCAAGACCTATGCCGCCGCCAAGGGAGTTTGAAATGAGCGCCATTGAACTGAAACAGACGAACCTGGCCAAGCTGGCAGGGAACGTGGCCGTGCCCGCGTACGTGCGCGAGACGCTCGTGCCCAGCATCGTGCATATCGGCGTGGGTGGTTTTTTCCGCGCCCACCAGGCCGTCTACCTCGACGATTTGCTGGCCTTGCCCGGCAACGTGGAATGGGGCTACTGCGGCGTGGGCTTGCTGGCGATTGATGCGGCCATGCGCGACGCCATGCGGGTGCAGGATGGCTTGTACACGGTGGTCGAGCGCAGCGCGGCCGGCGATCGCGCGCGCATCATCGGCTGCATCGGCGAATACCTGTATGCGCCCGACGACCCGCAAGCCGTGCTGGAAAAGCTGGCCGACCCCGGCACGCGCATCGTCGCACTGACCATCACCGAGGGCGGCTACTATGTGAACCAGGGCACGGGCGAATTCGATGCGGCTCACCCCGACATCGTGCATGAACTGGCGCATCCCGCAGCGCCGCGCTGCTCGTTCGGCTATCTGGCCGCCGCGCTGGCCCTGCGCCACCAGCGGGGACTGCCGCCGTTTACCATCATGTCCTGCGACAACCTGCAAAACAATGGCGACGTGACGCGCAAGATGCTGCTGGCCTTTGTCGCCCTGCGCGACCTCGAGCTGGCGCGCTGGCTGGCCAGTGATGGCAGCTTCCCCAACAGCATGGTCGACCGCATCACGCCGGCCACCACCGATGAACACCGGGCGCTCGTGCGCGACAGCTTCGGCATCATCGACGCCTGGCCCGTCGTCTGCGAGCCGTTCCGCCAGTGGGTCATCGAAGACGAGTTCCCGCAGGGCCGGCCGGCCTGGGAAAAGGTGGGGGCACAGATGACGCACGACGTGCTGCCGTACGAGAAAATGAAGCTGCGCCTCCTGAATGCCAGCCACCAGGCCCTGTGCTACATCGGCATGCAGCTCGGTTACACGTTTGCGCACGAAGCGATGGGCGACCCTGGCATCCGCCAGCTCGTGCGGCGCATGATGGATGACGAGGTCACGCCGCTGCTGGATGAAGTGGAAGGCATCGACCTGGCGCGCTATAAAGATACCCTGATCGAGCGCTTCTCGAATCCGGCCGTGCGCGACCAGCTGGCGCGCATTGGCACGGAGGGCTCCGCGCGCATCCCGAAATTCGTGCTGCCGTCCGTGCGCGAAGCGCTGGCGCAGGGCGGCGCCATCAAGCTGCTGGCGTTTACCGTGGCCTGCTGGTTCCGCTACCTGGAGGGCCACGACGAGCAGGGGCGCGAGATGCCCTTGAACGACCCGTATGCGGTGCGTCTGCGCGCGCTGGCGCTGCAGGGCGGCGCGGACGCCGCGGCGCTGCTGTCCCTGCGCGAACTGTTCGGCGACTTGAGCGACACATCAGCGTTTGCGCAGGCGGTGGCGCAAGCGCTGGCCAGCCTGTACGGGCTGGGCGCACGCGGGGCGCTGGAACAGATTGTGGCCTGACGGGGAGGGCGCGCCATGCCACGCAAAGCCGACGCTTGCTTGCCGCAGATGGAGCTGGAACAGCAGCGCGACGCCACGCCCGGCTTTGAGCCGAAAGGCAGTTTCGGCTTCATCCGCTACCTCGAGCACGGCTTTCCGAATGCGCTGGTGCGCTGGCATTACCATGACGAGTACGAACTGCACCTGATCGTCGAGAGCAGCGGCAAGGTCTTCGTCGGCGACTACATTGGCCAGTTCACGCCTGGCCACCTGGTGCTGACGGGGCCGCGCGTGCCGCACAACTGGGTCTCGCTCGGCACGCCGCCCGAAGGCGTGGTCTTGCGCGACATGGTGGTCCAGTTTTCGCACGCGCCGCTGGCGTCGATGGCCGCCGCCATTCCCGAATTGAAGGATGTTTTTCCGCTGCTGCAGCGCGCCTTGCACGGCGTGGAATTCTTTGGCGTCAGCGAACAGTCGCTGCGGCGCTTCCGGCGCATCCGCGACAGCAGCGGCCTGCCGCGCTTCATCGAATTTCTGACCTTGCTGGGTGAGCTGGCGCAGACCAGCGACTATCAGCTGCTGTCGACGGTGCCGATGCAGTCGAGCGATGACGACGTGGCGCTGGCGCGCATCAGTTCTGCCATCAATTACATCGTGCACAATTACAGCAGCCAGTTCTCGCTGAAGCAGCTGGCCGAGCAGGTGGACATGCCCGAGCGGACGTTTTCGCGCTTCTTTCGCCACGCCACGGGCAACAGCTTTACGGACTTCGTCAACCGCCTGCGCATCAACAAGGCGTGCCAGCTGCTGATGGAGACGGAGCGCTACGTCAGCAACATCTGCTACGAGGCGGGGTTCAATAACGTGGCCAATTTCAACCGGCGCTTCCTCGAATTGAAGGGCATGACGCCGAAGGAGTTTCGCCAGCAGGCGCTGGGCCGTTTTGGCGAGTGACGCTTTTTGAGGTACATTGGATGGCACAGGCGGGGACAGCCTGGGAGAGACGAGCATGGAATACCGATGGCAGAAGGACAGCGAGCGCAAGGCGCCCGAACTGGAACGCGAAAGCTACGACGGCATCATCAATTACCTGGAACATGGCTATCCCAGCTCGCGCGTGCGCTGGCACTGCCATGAAGAGTATGAGCTGCACCTGATCGTCGCCACCAGCGGGCGATTGTTCGTGGGCGACTATATCGGCGAATTCTCGCCCGGCCACCTGGTGCTGACGGGGCCGCGCCTGCCGCACAACTGGATATCCAACGTGATGCCGGAAGGGGGCGTGGCCCTGCGCGACATGATCGTGCAATTCGCCCACGCGCCGCTGGCCGGCGCCGCGCGCGTCATCCCCGAATTGCGCGAGCTGCTGCCGCTGCTCGAACGCTCCAGCTATGGCGTGGAGTTTTTCGACATGGGCCACGAGGCCGAACAGCACCTGGCGCGCATCCGCGCCACGCACGGCGCCGAGCGCTTCGCCGAATTCGTGCAATTAATGAGCAAGCTGGCGCGCACGGCCAACTACCGCTTGCTGTCGAGCGCCTCGCTGCGTTCCTACGACGATGACGCCACCCTGGCCAAGGTCAATTCCGTCCTCAACTACATCACGGACAATTACCGCGAGCCGATTTCGGCGGAAATGCTGGCCGAGCAGGTGGGCATGTCGCTGAGTAAATTCTCGCGCTTCTTCCGCAAGGCGACGGGCAACAGCTTCACGGATTTCATGAACCGCCTGCGCATCAACAAGGCTTGCCAGCTGCTGATGGACACGGATCAATACGTATCCAATGTCTGCTACGACGTGGGTTTCCAGAACGTGGCCAACTTCAACCGGCGCTTTTTGCAGGTGAAGGGCGTCACGCCCAAGGAATTCCGGCGCCAGGCCGATGGGCGCTTTGGCGGCATCGGCGGGCCTGTTGCGGATACGCCACCGCCGTAATGCCTGTCATGGGCTTGTCACTTTGAACAGTTATCCTCCACGGCTTCAACCCCACCCTAGCCGAGGAATGCATGAAGACTGCCGTAACGTCCACCCCGAAACTGACCCTGCTGGCTATCGCCGCCAGCCTGGCCCTGGCCGCCTGTGGCGGCAGCGACAGCCACAATGAGCCGGCCAAGCCCGTGGCGCAGACGGGCGTGTTCCTCGACGGTGCGGTGGAAGGGCTCGATTACGTGGCCGGCAGCGCGGCCAAGGCCAGCACCAATGCCAAGGGCGAATTCATTTGCAACCCGGGTGATACGGTAGCCTTCAGTGTGGGTGGACTGGCCCTGGGTTCGGCCCCATGCGGTCCCGTCGTCACGCCGCTGGCGCTGGCCGCCAGCACCAACGTGGGGGACGACAAGGTCGTCAACCGCCTGCTGGCGCTGCAACTGCTGGACGAGGACAGCGATCCGTCGAACGGCATCAAGCTGACGGCGGAAGTGAAGGCCGCGCTGGCCGGCAAGACCCTGGACTTTGCCGCCGTCCCGGCCGTCTTCAACGCGGCCCTGTCCGCGCATCTGGCGGCCGTGGGCGCGAAATTTGCCGGCCGGACGGTCGATGCGGAACGCCGCGCCCTCGCGCGCGAGCATTTCGAAGATACCCTGGCCTCGAAAGCGGGCGCGCCCGTCAACGAGGCGCTGACCCAAGCCAACCCGGTCGGCGAAGTCAAAGTGACGGTGACGCGCTACCAGATCCAGGCGGACAGCAAGTTCTACGTGCCGTACGAAGGCGCGAACGCCAAGATCAAGGGCGAATTCCCGAACGGCTTTTTGCCATCGTACGGTTCGGGCCTGGCCTACAAAGGCAAGAACGCCAACGGCGACCTGGAATTCTATGGCTTGACGGACCGCGGCCCGAACGGCGACGGCCCGCTGGTTCCCGATCCATCGGGCAAGGGCACGATCGGCAGCAAGATCTTCCCGTCGCCGAGCTTCACGCCCTCGTTTGGCGTGCTCACGGTCGGCAAGAACGGCGCCGTCCTGAGTTCGTCGACGCCGATCAAGGTGTCGGCCACCGTCAACAGCTCGGGCTTGCCCGTGCCAGTGGGCGCCGTCGGCAATTCGGCCGAGATTCCCGTCATGGATGCGATGAAATTCGACACGGCTGGCAAGGCTGTCTTCAATGCGGGCGGTCTCGATTCGGAGTCCATCGTCGTCGATGCCAAGCGCAACGCGCTGTGGGTGTCCGACGAATACGGCCCGTTCATCGTCAGGATCGATGCGGCCACGGGCATCATCCAGGCCAAGTATGAGCCGGGCAAGGGCTTGCCGGCGCTGTTCGCCAAGCGCCGCGCCAACCGCGGCATGGAAGGCATGACCCTGGACACGAGCAACGACAAGCTGTATGCGTTCCTGCAAAGCCCCCTGTCCGACGGTACTGCACCGTATTCGGTGACGAAGAAGAATGAACAGGTCGAGCGCTTCGCCCGCTTCACGCGCTGGATCGAATTCGACCCGGTGACGGGCAGCAGCGGCAAGATGTATGCGTATCCGCTCAATGCGGCCGACTACCAGGATGGCCGCACGGGCAACGCCAAGCTGGGCGACATGGTGGCGCTGGGCGGCGGCAAGTTCCTCGTCATCGAGCAGGGCGCCGCGCCGTCGGGCAAGGTGTTCAATAAACTGATGCTGGTCGAATTGAAGGGCGCCACGGACATCGCGGCCGCCGCTTTCAACGCAACGACGTCGGACCTGGAAAAGAGCAGCATGGGCGGCGCGGCCGTGAATGGCGCCGACTGGACGGCCGTCACGCCGCTGAAGAAAACCGTGCTGCTGGACTTGAACGCCATCGGCTGGGCGGCGGAAAAAGCGGAAGGACTGACCCTGATCGACGACTCCACCATCGCGCTCGCCAACGACAATGACTTCGGCTTGAAAACCAAGGTCTTTGACGCGAATGGCGTGGAAGTCGATGGCGCCGACGTGAGCAAGTGCACGGTCGATGCGAACGGCACCATCGTCACGAGCAGCACCGCCGGCTGCAACGCCGCCAACACCATCCGCGTGGCCCGCGGCGACGACCGCGAACGTCCAAGCCGCTTGTGGATCGTGAAGTTTGCCAAGGCGCTTAATACGTATTGATGTAGTTTGACGGACGTAAAAAAGCCGCAGGCGTGAGCTGTGCGGCTAGCGTAGAGCTGGGGTCAGACCCGCCGGGTCTGACCCCTGATTTTGCTTTATTGGTTATTTTTTCGTGTAGGTATTCAACCAATCCAAAACGGTGTGATGCCACAGCAGCGAATTGGCCGGTTTCAGTACCCAGTGGTTCTCGTCCGGGAAGACCAGCAGCTTGCTCGGGATGCCCTGGCGCTGCAGCGCCGTGAAGGTGCCCAGGCCTTGCGCGGTCGGGATGCGGAAATCAAGGTCGCCCTGGACCACCAGCATCGGCGTCTTCCAGTTTTTCACGAAGTTGACGGGGTTGAACTGCTCGTGCTTGGCCGGTGCGTCGTAATAAGGGCCGCCGTTTTCCCATTCCGTGAACCACAGTTCTTCCGTCGCGTACGCCATGCCGCGGTTGTCGAACACGCCGTCGTGGTTGACCAGGCATTTGAAACCGTCCGGCCAGTTACCGGCGATCCAGTTCATCATGTAGCCGCCGTACGAGGCGCCCAGCGCGCAGCTGCGCTCGCGGTCCAGCCATGGGAACTTCTTGGTGGCCGCTTCCAGGCCCTTCTGCAAGTCGACCAGCGGCTTGCCGCCCCAGTCGCCGCTGATGGAGTCCGTGAACTTCTGGCCGTAGCCGGTCGAACCGTGAAAGTCGATGAAGACGGTGGCGTAGCCGGCGCCCGCATACACTTGCGGATTCCAGCGGTAGCTCCAGCTATTGCCAAAGCTGCCTTGCGGGCCGCCGTGAACGAGGAAAGCGATTGGATACTTTTCACCGGCCTTGGCATTCCACGGCTTCATGACGTGGCCGTAGACGGTTTCGCCATTCGCGCCGGCGAACGAAAACTGTTCATATTCGCCGAAACGCACGTCGGCCAGGGCCGCCGCATTCTGCTTCGTCAGCTGCACCATCGGCGCGTTTTCCGACTTCGCGTCGAGTTTGCGCGTGTACAGCTGCGCGCCCGATGCCAGGTTGGCTTGGGCCAGCACGATGGTATTGCCGCGTACGTCGAAGTCGCCCACGGCGCCCTTGCCCGTCAGCGCATTGACCTTGCCGCTGGCCGCGTCGATGTGGAACAGACGGTGCTGGCCCACGTCATCGGCGGCGACGAGGAAAGCCTTGCTGTCCGGCGTCCAGCGGAAGTCGGCCACGGAACGGTCCCAATCGTCGGCCACGGTGCGCTTTTTGCCGGTGGCGACATCCATCAGCACCAAATGAAAACGGTCCGCTTCAAAGCCCGGCTTGGTCATGGCGACATAGGCAAGGGTGCGGCCATCGGGCGACCAGGTGGCTTTCGCGTCCCAGGCCGGATTGTCGGCCGTGAGGTTGCGCGGCGCCTGGCCGCCGGCGGAGGGAATCGTGTAGACGTCGAAGTTGGTCGACCACGATTCCGTGCGGCCGGCCACGCGCACGGAGAAGGCGACGGTCTTGCCGTCCGGGCTGAAGTGGTATTCGCCGTTGTCGCCGAACGGTTTCGATGGCGCGTCGCCGTCGAGGGTGCCGCTCAGGCTCACGGGCGCGGCGCTGACCTTGCCGGTCGAGTCGATCGGCGCCGAGTACAGTGCGTTGCGGCGGCCATCGGCCCAGGTATCCCAGTGGCGCACGAACATCTGGTCGTAGACCATGCCGCTTGCCTTGTTCTTGGCTTTGTCATCGAGGCGTTTTTTCGTGCAGGCGAGGTCCGCGCAATCGAGGAAGACGCCCATGCTGAAGGCCAGGCGGTCGCCCTGCGGCGACAAGCGGTAGGTGTCCACGTCCAGCGCCAGGTCGGTGACCTTGGCCGCTTCGCCGCCGTTCAGGGGCAGCTGCCACACTTGCGAGGAGCCGGAACGGCCGGACAGGAAGAAGATGGCGTCGCCGTTCGGCGACCATTGCGGGTCGCTGGCGCTGGCATCGCCGCGCGTGAGCTGGCGCGGTGCCGCGTTCGGCGCGCGCAGGTCGATCATCCACAGCTGCGTGTTGCCGCGGTTTTTGTCCAGGTTGGTGGTGCGCACCGTGTAGACGACGCGCGTGGCGTCCGGCGACAGCACGGGGCTGCCCACGCGTTCCATGGCCACCATGTCTTCCACGGTGAAACCGCGTGGCGCGGCCAATGCCGGCACGGCGGCAGTGGTGGCCATGGCGGCACTGAATGCTCCCAAGAGCAGCAGACGTAAACTCATTCAAACTCCCGTTTTATATTGCGACGTTATCGATATGGTATTGACGTGGCCGGCTGTACCGCCGGCAGCCCGACATCATAGCAATAAAGACGCGTCTGCTGCGGGAGTTGACCGCCGGTTAGCCGGCCTTTGCTGCCAGTTGGTCGAGCGCCACGTGGCCCAGGAAACCGCCCCGGCTGGTGGCCGGCAAGCCGTCTTCGATGGCGTGGGCAAAGCGGATGCCGGGGTCTTGTTCCAGCGCGGCCAATACGCGCGCCGTGTTCGGGTAATCGGCCAGGCTGGCCAGCTGCAGCGGTTCGGCCCAGCGCGCCGTGGCGGCCAGGTAGGCGTCGGCGATGGTCGGCGCGGCATCGGAGGCGAGCCATGCGCGGCCCTCGAGCAGGCGCTCCAAGTGGGCCAGGCTCTTGTTCACCTTCTCGACGGCCATCTCGCGCCAGACGGCCGCGCGCGCATCGTCCGGCGGCGCGCGCGAGGCCTGGAAGGCGGGCATGAAGGCCGCGTGAAACGTCGTGTGCAAAAAGGACAGCACGCTGTTGAGGCGGTCGTAGTCTGGCGTGCCTTGGGCAAAACCCAGGTTGCTGCTTGGCGCACGAGCGGCCAGGTGCAGCAGGATCGCCATGCTTTCCAGCAGCGGCATGCCCGTGTGCGTGAGCAGGGCAGGCGTCTGGCTCAGGGGATTGATGGCGAGAAAGGCCGGATGCTGCTTGCTGGCCGGGTCGCGCGCTTCCACGCGGGCAAGGCGATACGGCAAGCCGCTCCATTCGAGGGCGGCGATGGCGGCAAACGAGCAGCCGAACGGCACGCTGTAGATCAGGGTGGTTTCCAAGCAAGACTTCCATATGAGGTGAGGGAAGGGCAGTCTAATCGCGATGGTTACTATTTGGAAGAAGGCAGAATAATGTGGTATAGGTACATTTTTTATACCAGGTGGGGAGCGAACCATGAAAGACAATGTCTCCGGCTGCGCCGTGGAAGAGGCCATGCGCTTGCTGGGCGGGCGCTGGAGGGTGGTGCTGCTCAGCTATCTGATGGCGGGGCCGAAGCGCTTCAGCGAAATCCGCCGCGCCGTGCCGAATATCTCGCAGCGCATGCTGACCCTGGACTTGCGCGCGCTGGAAGAGGCGGGCTTGCTGACGCGCACGATCTACGCGGAAGTGCCCGTCAAGGTGGAATACCGGCTGACGGACGAAGGCTTGCTTCTGCGCGAACTGGTCGAGATGTTGCGGGCCATCGGCTTGCGCCTGCGCGGACAGGCGGACGCGGGCGGCGCCTTTCTCGCGCCCGATGTCGTGGATAATTCCCTATAGAAACAGCTGTTTTTATGCAAAGTGCTAGACTGCCGGCCTTAGCTCACTACTCTCGATACCCATGCGCCTGACTTCCATCGCCCTGACCGCCGCCGCCCTGTTCGCCGCCCTGCCGGCCCATGCCGCCACCATGCCCACGCTCGACCAGATCCACGCTGCCGTGCAGGCAGGCGTGGCCAAGACACAAGCGAAGACGCAGTCAAGCATGCCGTTCGTCATCAAGGTCACCAGCCTGGCCGGCTGCCAGGACTCGCAGGAAGTGCCGGGCGAAGTGGTGTGCCTGGTGGGCATGAGCGCCGGCATGCGCGATGGTTTTAATGTCCTGCCCTTGCGGAAAGAGGGCGATACCTGGGTCGGCGTCGAACGCAAGAACGCCAAGTTCGCGGGACCGTCGCCGGCCGAGGCGCAAACGATGATACGCGCGTGGGCCAAGGAAGAAGTGGCGCGCAATCCGGAAGCGGCCAAGGACGTGCAGATGCAGGAAGCGCAAAGCACAATGCAGGTCAAGGCCGTCAACGAATGCGACGTCAAGCGCAAGACGGGCTACCTCGCATGCGATACGGAATTGAGCGTGCCGAGCCGTTCGGAAGCCATCAAGACGGAACTGACGTTCATGCTCGAGAGCGGCAACTGGCGCTACGTGCCCCGTTAAACGTTTTTCTGCCGGGACAGCCACGCTGTTCCGGCATCATTCCTGCCATTCCCCGCGGCCACGCCGCCGTCTGCAATATTTGCAGATCCACAAGGCAATCTCCTCCGTGAAAATTGCCGATTTAAATTAATAATTAAATATTAAAATTAATGTATCGGTGCAGATTGCAGCCGGCTTGCTGCCGTGCCGCATTTGACCGTTCCCCCGTGCCAGCAAGGGCTACAGCCAAGGATCCGACCATGCGACTCAATCTTCCCGTCAGCGATACCGAAATCAATTTGAGCGATACCGAGACCATCGTCTCGACTACCGACTTGCAAGGCAATATCACCTATGCCAACCCGTATTTCATCGCCGTCAGCGGTTACAGCGCGGAAGAATTGATCGGTGCTCCGCAAAACATCCTTCGGCATCCGGACATGCCGGTCGAGGCGTTTGCCGATTTCTGGGCCACCATCCGCTCGGGCCGTTCGTGGAGCGGCATGGTGAAAAACCGCTGCAAGAATGGCGATTACTACTGGGTGCTCGCGAACGTCACGCCCGTGGTCGAGGATGGCGTGGCCGTCGGCTACATGTCCGTGCGCACCAAGCCGACGCGCCAGCAGGTGGCGCAGGCATCCGCCCTGTACGCGCGCATCAAGGCGGGGCAGGCCGATGGCATCGTCATCAGCCAGGGCGCGGCCGTGCGCACGGGCTGGCTGGCCAGGCTGGCGAGCTTGCGCGACCTGCCGCTGGGCAAGCGCATCGGCTGGAATCTGGGCTTGCTGAGCCTGGTATTGTTGCTGCAACTGGCGTGGAATACGGGCGTGCTGCCGGCCGGCGCGGGCGGCTGGCTGACGGGCCTATCCGTGCTGGCCTTGGGCGCGACCCTGTATTTCTGGCACAGCCTGCACCGCGCCGTGCTGCAACCGTTGCAGCAGGCGCGCCAGGCCTGCGACGTGATGGCGGGCGGCGACCTGACGGGGGAACTCGACACCACGCGGCGCGACGAGATGGGGCAGCTGCTGCGTTCCTTGCGCCAGCTGCGCGTGAATTTGCATTCCATCGTCGGCGACGTGCGCGGCAATTTCCTGCGCATCAGCATGGCCAGCCAGGAAATCGCCGCCGGCAATATGGACTTGTCGGGTCGCACGGAAGCGCAGGCGTCGGCCCTGCAGCAGACGGCGTCGAGCATGGAGCAACTGGCAGCCACGGTGCAGCAAAACAGCGGCAACGCCGTGCAGGCGAGCGACATGGCGGGCAAAGTCCACGGCCTGGCCGGGCGCGGCGGCGAACTCGTCGGCCAGATGGTGAGCATGATGGCGGACATTAACGCGTCATCGAAGAAGATCGGCGACATTACGGGCATGATCGAAGGCATCGCCTTCCAGACGAATATCCTCGCCCTGAACGCGGCCGTGGAAGCGGCGCGCGCGGGCGACCAGGGTCGCGGCTTTGCCGTCGTGGCCGGCGAAGTGCGCAGCCTGGCCCATCGCAGCGCGGCGGCGGCCACGGAAATCAAGCAATTGATCACGGCGTCTTTGGCGCAGGTGCAGGCGGGCGCGAAGCTGGCGCAGCAGGCAGGCGCCAGCAGCGCCGAGATGCTGGGCGCCGTGCAGGGCGTGCACGGCATCATGGAAGAGATCGCCTCGGCTTCGCGCGAGCAAAGCCACGGCATCGGCCAGGTCAACATGGCCGTCACGCAGATGGATGAAGTGACGCAGCAGAACGCGGCGCTGGTCGAGGAATCGGCGGCCGCCTCGGCGTCGCTGCAAGACCAGACCTTGCAGCTGGAGCAGGCGATGGCCCTGTTCAAGCTGGAACGGCGGCGCGGCGGCCAGGCCGCGCCTGTACGCCCACCCGAGCGCCGCCGCGCTACAGCAGGCGCTCTGACAGCGCCTTGAAGGCAACCTCGGGTACGACAAAGGCAAATGGTGCTGACAGGGGCGGCAACTGCCCCAGCAAGCCGCAGTCGGCGCGCAAGGCCGTCAGCGCTTGCACTTGACCCACATCGACGGGCAAGTCGATTTCGCCAAAGACGAGCTTGCCGTTGCGCGGCACGTGGGCGATGGCCGCATCCTGGCAGGCGAGAAAGGCGACGGCGTCGTGCCAGTTGCCGAACAGCGCTTGCCAGCCGGCATCGAGGCCATGCTCCGCCATGATGTCCGCCTGCACATCGAGCAGCGGGGCGCTGCCGGCGCCGCTGGCAATGGTGCAGCGGGCCTGCGTGGCCGTGACCTCATGCGTCATGCCGGCGGCCAGGTGCGTCGGAAGGATGTCGCTGAACAGCCGCGTCCCCAGCGCGTGCGGCAGGCTGTCCATGATGTTTTTCAGAAAATACACGCAGGGCACGGCGGGCGCCCCCGGCGGCGTGTGGTCCAGGTACAAGCGCCAGTTGCTTTGCAGCGGAGACGGCAGCAGCTTGCGTAAGGGACCGAGCAGGGCCGGGCCGAAATGCCCGTGGCGGTAGGTCAGCACCGTGAATGGCGTCTTGCCGCCGCGCTGCCACAGGGTCACGCCCGCAGGCAGCAGCCGCTGTGCGGCCTCTGCGTCGACCAGCCAGCTCACGTAGACGACGTCGCGCACGTCGCTGTGCAAAGTGAGGAAGGGCAGGCGCGACATGACGGCCTGGCGCACCTTGGCTAAGCGCGTGCAATTGGCGAGCGCGGCAAAGAGCCGCCCCGGCCAGCCCGCGTTTGGGTGGCGGTAAGTGTTGTCTTGCAATTGGGAACCTTCAGATGCGGTGATGCAGGCGGACGGCGCCGCCTGCCGGAGACGCTGCGTGTTTACTGCATATGCCAGCCGTGGCTGACCACAATCGATTGGCCGCTCAGTGCCGTCGACGGGAACGCCGCCAGGAAGACGGCAGTTTGCGCCACGTCTTGCGTGGTGGTGAATTCGCCGTCGATGGTGTCTTTCAGCATCACTTTCTTGATCACGTCTTCTTCGCTGATATTCAGCTGGGCCGCCTGTTCGGGGATTTGCTTGTCGACCAGCGGCGTACGCACGAAGCCCGGGCAGATGACGTTGGCGCGGATGCCGTCTTTCGCGCCTTCCTTGGCCACCACCTTGGCCAGGCCCAGCAAGCCGTGCTTGGCGGCCACGTAGGCGCTCTTGAACGGCGAGCCTTCGTGCGAGTGCACGGAACCCATGTAGATGATGGCGCCGCCGCGGCCCGCCTTGATCATTTCGCGCATGCAGGCGCGCGTGGTGAGGAAGGCGCCGTCCATGTGAATGGCCAGCATCTTTTTCCATTGCTCGAACGGGTAGTCGACGACGGGGCTGATGATCTGGATGCCCGCATTGCTGATCAGGATATCGATGCCGCCGAAGTGGGCCACGGCATCGGCCACGCCCTTGTCGACCTGTTCTTCGCTCGAGACATCCATGGCGACGGCAAACGCCTGGCCGCCCGATTGCTTGATTTCCTCGGCCGTCTTGCTGGCCGCTTCCAGGACCAGGTCGGCGATGACAACCTTGGCGCCCTGTTTTGCGTATTCGATGGCCATTTCCTTGCCGATGCCACTGGCGGCGCCGGTAATCAGTGCGACTTTGTCTTTGAGTTGCATATTAGTCCTTTGCATTGCGGGTTGGAGTGATCGTGGAAAATCTGACTTTGCCAGTATAGCGAGAAAACGCGGTGTGCATGCCCCGCGCACGTCTATGGGCCTTGCTGCCTGTCAAGGATTTCCTGCAGGCGCCAGGCGCCGGGATTGGTGCCCGCCCAGGTGCGAAACGCGTGATTGAACGCGCTTTGTTCCTGGTAGCCGAGCAGGAAGGCGATGTCGACCAGCGACAAATGCGGCTCGCGCAGATAGTCGCGCGCCAGGCCGTACCTGGCCTGGTCCAGCAGGGCCTGGAAGCTGGTGCCCGCGTCGGCCAGCTTGCGCTGCAAGGTGCGCGGCGTCATCGCCAGCGCGGCGGCAACGGTGGCCAGCCGCGCCGAGCCCTGGCGCAAGCCTGCCACGATGGCCGCGTGCACTTGCGCGTCGATGGCGCCGCCAGTGTCCGTTTCAGCCTCGCGCTGCGCCAGCAACTGTTCCGCATGCTGGCACAGCACGGGGTAGAGGCTGACGTCGGCGTTCGGCACTGGCCAGTCCAGCAATTGCGCGTCGAAGGTGGCCGTGTTGGCGCCCGCGCCAAAGGCGGGCAGGCTGCCCAGCACGCGCACGTATTCGTCGCGGTGGGCCGCGTGGCGCAGCAAGTCGCCGCCGCCATCGTGGGTAAATGCCAGCCGGGCCGGCGGCAGCGGCATGCCTGCCAGCCAGTCGCCACTGACACGGATGCCGGCAAAGACGCTGTCGACCAGGTGCCGGCTGGCGCCCGGGTAGTTGCTGGTCCAGCGGTAATGCGCGACGGCGCCATCGCGCTGCAGGGCCGACTGGCCCAGGTCGTGCGCCAGCCGTTCATAGCGGGCCGTCTGTTCCAGCACCTGGCCCACGTTGCTGCAACTGAGTAAGATCAAGCCATATGCGCTGTACGTGCCCATGCGCACCCGCTGGCCCACGTGCAGGCCGAAATGCGCATCGCCCGCCAGCATCGCACCCGCATCGAGCAGGCGCACGTAGTCGCGCGCGGCAAGGTTGGGTGCGGACGCTTCCAGGCTGTGCGGCGCCACGCCGGCCGCGTGGGCCAGAGTGGCTGCTGCGATGCCGTGCGCGCCGGCCGCTTCGAGCAGCGGCAGCAGATAGGCGCCGGCGACCCGGCCTTCAGTGCTTGTCATGATGGAACAATGCGATTGTCATGAAAAACCAATACCCTTCGTCTGTGGCGGCATATGCTATTGATCTAGCAAGAAAATCAGGCAAGAACAGTATAGCAAGCCGCCGTGGCGCGCAACTGGCCGAATACAGGGGATGTCGATGCAACGCTGGAATGGCTGGGGAGACGAGAGCATCACGTATGCGCTGAGCGGGGACGCGCTGGCGTTTCTGCGCGAGCGCCTTGGGCCGGGCAGCGGCATCGTCGATGCCACCTTCGACGACGCCTGCGCGCAAGTACCGGTTTCGCGCCTGGCGCCGCATCCGCTGATCGACACCCAGCCTGCCACGCGCGTGCGCCATGCGCTCGGCCAAAGCCTGCCCGACTGGTTCAAATTGCGCCATGGCCGCATCGGCGCGGTGCCCGATGGCGTGGCCTTTCCCGACAGCGCGCTGCAGGTGCGCCAGCTGCTCGCGTATGCGCGCCAGGCCTGCGTGGCCGTCATCCCGCACGGCGGCGGCACCAGCGTGGCCGGGCATTTGACGGTAGCGGCGGGACCGCGCCCCGTGCTGTCGCTCAGCCTCGCGCGCCTGTGCGCGCTGGGCCACCTGGACCGCGAAGCGCAGCTGGCCACGTTCGGCGCCGGCGTGTATGGCCCCGACCTGGAAGCGCAGCTGCGCGCACACGGCTACACGCTGGGCCACTATCCGCAGTCGTTCGAGTATTCGACCCTGGGCGGCTGGATCGCCACGCGCTCGTCGGGCCAGCAATCGTTGCGCTACGGCCGCATCGAGCAGCTGTTCGCGGGCGGCGAAGTGGAAACGCCGGCCGGCACCTTGAGCATCCCCACGTTTCCCGCTTCGGCGGCCGGCATCGACCTGCGCGAAATGGTGCTCGGCTCCGAAGGGCGGCTGGGCATCCTGACACAGGCGACGGTGCGCGTCTCGCCGCTGCCACCCTACGAAGCATTTCACGCCGTGTTTTTCGTGGACTGGGGCCAGGCGCAGGCGGCCGTGCGGGCGCTGGCCCAGTCGCGCCTGCCCCTGTGCATGCTGCGCCTGTCGAACGCCCTGGAAACGCAAACCATGCTGACCCTGGCCGGCCACAAGAAACTGGTGGGACTGCTGGAACGTTATTTGTCGCTGCGCGGCTGCGGCGACGGCAAGTGCATGCTGATGCTGGGCGTCAGCGGAGAGGAAAAACTGGCCCGCGCGGCCCTGCGCGGCGCCCTGGCGCTGGCGCGGCGGCACGGGGGCGTGCACGTGGGACGGCACATGGGCGACAAGTGGAAGCAGGGGCGCTTTCGCAATGTCTACCTGCGCAATGGCGCGTGGGAGCACGGCTATGTGATCGACACGGTGGAGACGGCCGTCGACTGGCCCCGCGTGGCCCCGATGATGGCGGCGCTGGAACAGGCGGGCGCCAATGCGCTGGCCGCGCATGGCGAGCAGGTGCACGCATACACGCATCTGTCGCACGTGTACGCACAGGGCGCCAGCGTCTACACCACCTATGTGTACCGGCTGGCGTCCACCTTTGAAGAAAACATGGCGCGCTGGCGTGCCCTGAAAGACGCGGCCGGCGCCGCCATTGTCGCCAACGGCGGCACCATCAGCCACCAGCACGGCGTGGGCACGGACCACGCGCCGTGGCTGGCGGCGGAAAAGGGCGAGCTGGGCATCGCCGCCATGCGCGCGCTGCTCCGGCAGTTCGATCCGCAGGGCATGATGAACCCGGGCAAACTGCTGCCTGACGCGGGAAGCGGATTGTGAACAGGGAGGATTTGCCCGGCATCCTGGAGCGCGAGTGGGACGTGCTGATCGTCGGCGGCGGCATCACGGGCGCCGGTATCTTGCTGGAAGCGGCGCGGCGCGGTTTGACGGCGCTGCTGGTGGAGCAGCGCGATTTCGCCTGGGGCACGTCGAGCCGCTCATCAAAGCTCGTGCATGGAGGCTTGCGCTACCTGAAGCAGGGCCAGTTCGCGCTGACGCGCGAGTCGGTGCACGAGCGGGTAGCCTTGCTGACGGATGCGGCGGGGCTGGTCGAGCCGCAAGGATTTGCCTTTGGCGACTATACGGGCAGGAAGCCGGGGCGGCGCCAGTTCATGCTGGGGCTGGCCATCTACGACGTGATGGCGGGCCGGCGCACGCGCCGCTATGTCGATGCGGCGGATTTTGCCATGCTGGCGCCGCACATCCGGCGCGACGGCCTGCAGGGCGGCATGCTGTACCAGGACGCGAAGACGGACGATGCGCGCCTGGTGCTGCGCGTACTGCAGGAAGCGCGCCGCCATGGCGGCGTGGCCGTCAATTACCTGGGCGTGGCGTCCTTGCAGCGCGACGGTGGCAAGGTCGCCGGCGCCACCTTGAACGATGCGCTCGATGGCAGGGCATTCACCGTGCGTGCGCGTCTGGTGATCAGCGCCACGGGCGCCTGGGCCGACGCCTTGCGCGGGCAAGTGGGAGAAACGCCGAAACTGCGGCCCCTGCGCGGCAGCCATTTGCTGCTGCCCGCCTGGCGGCTGCCGCTGGCGCAAGCCGTCAGCCTGATGCACCCGCACGATGGCCGCCCCGTGTTTGCGTATCCGTGGGAGGGTGTGGCCCTGGTGGGCACCACCGATGTCGACCACGGCGCCAGCCTGGACGTGGAGCCGGCCATCACGCGCGGCGAACTTGCGTATCTGCTGGCCGCCTTGCAGTGGCAGTTCCCGCAGCTGGCGCTGGGTGAGGGCGATGTGCTGGCCACGTTTGCCGGCGTGCGTCCCGTGATCGGCAGCGGCCAGCTTGACCCGTCGAAGGAAGCGCGCGAACATGCGCTATGGCTGGAAAACGGCTTGCTGACGGTGGCGGGCGGCAAGCTGACGACGTTTCGCGTGATCGCCCTCGACGCATTGCGCCGCGCCGCACCCCTGCTGCCGGGCTGGCAGGCGGATTTGCGCCCCTTGCCGATTTTCGATGCCACGCCGCCCTTGTCGGGCAAGGCCCTGGTGCTCGATGCCGAACAGCGCGAACGCCTGCTGGGCCGTCATGGCGCGGGGGCGCAGGCGCTGTGCGATGCGGCGCAGGACGGCGAGCTGGCGCCGATTCCCGGCACGCAGACCCTGTGGGCGCAGCTGCGCTGGGGCGCGCGCAACGAGGACGTGCAGCACCTGGACGACTTGCTGCTGCGGCGCACGCGCCTCGGTTTGCAACTGGCAGGCGGCGCGCTTGCTATCATGCCGCGCCTGCGCGCCATCTGCCAGCGTGAACTGGGCTGGGACGACGCGCGCTGGGAAAAAGAGCAGCAGCGCTACCTGGCCCTGTGGCGCCGCCATTACAGCGTGCCGCAAGGCGAATGAAAACCATAAAAAAGGAGAGCATCATCGAGACCATCCTGTTTGGCCAGCCCCTGGCACTGGGCGACGCGCGTATCACCTACGACAGCCTGTCGCCGCTGGACTTGCGCCAGAGCGTGGGCGTCCTCGTTGACGACCTGGGCGAAGACCTGTTGCAAATCACGTGCGCGAATGGCGACATCGTCGACGTGGGCTGGTATCCGGCGTGGAACGAACAGGGGCGCTTGCGCGTGGTGGCAGTGCGGGGCCAGGACTGGGAAGCGCCTGTCTTCAGCGCCCGGCCGGACAAGGATCCGCAGGCGCTGCTGCAGGCGCTGCGCGCCGCGCTGGCCAGCCTGGACTGAGCCATGGCGACCGCAGCCGGCCCCGGGCCGTACATTCTCGCCATCGACAATGGCACGCAAAGCGTGCGCGCGCTGCTGTTCGACCGCGATGGCAATCTGGCGGCGAAGGCGCAAGTGTTCCTCGAAGCGTATTACTCGGAGCACCCCGGCTGGGCCGAGCATGACGCCAACGGCTACTGGCACGCCGTGTGCGCAGCGTGCCAGCAGCTGTGGCGCGGCACGGACATAGCCAAATCGTCGGTAGCCGGCGTGGCCGTGACGACGCAGCGCGGCACGGTCGTCAACGTGGATGAAGGGGGGCAGCCCTTGCGGCCTGCCATCACCTGGCTGGACCAGCGCAGCACGCGCGATATCCCCCAGTTGGCGCCATGGTGGCGCGCCGCCTTCCGCGCCACGCGCCTCGATGGCACGATTAACTACTTCCGCCGTGAGGCCGAGATCAACTGGATCAGCGCGCACCAGCCCGACATCTGGCGCCGCACGCACAAATTCCTGCTGCTGTCGGGCTTTCTGAACCACCGCCTCTGCGGAAAATACATCGATTCGACGGGCTCGCAAGTGGCGTACATCCCGTTCGACTACAAGCGCCATGCGTGGGCCGGGCGCTTCGACTGGAAGTGGCAGGCGCTGGCGATTCAAGCCTCCATGCTGCCCGAGCTGGTGACGCCGGGCACGCGCATGGGCGCCATCACGGCATCGGCCGCCGCGGCGACGGGCATCCTGGAAGGCACGCCCTTGCTGGCGGCGGCCGCCGACAAGGCCTGCGAAGTGCTGGGTGCCGGCTGCGTCGAACCGCACGTAGCCTGTCTGAGTTACGGCACCACGGCCACCATCAATACGACCAACCGCAAGTACGTGGAAGTGACGCGCTTCATTCCGCCGTATCCGGCCGCCATGCCGGGCGCCTACAGCACGGAAGTGCAGATTTTCCGCGGCTACTGGATGGTCAACTGGTTCAAGGAGCAGTTCGGCGACCGCGAACGGGCGGCGGCGGCCGAAGATGGCACGGGCTTGTCCGCCGAAGCGCTGTTCGACCGCCTGGTCGACGCCGTGCCGCCCGGCTCCATGGGGCTGATGCTGCAGCCGTACTGGAGTCCCGGCATCAAGGTGCCGGGGCCGGAAGCGAAGGGCGCCATGATCGGCTTTGGCGACGTGCATACGCGCGCGCATATCTACCGCGCCATCCTCGAAGGCCTCGCGTATGCGCTGCGTGAAGGCAAGGAGCGCATCGAGCGGCGCAGCGGCATTGCCATCACCGAGCTGCGCATCGCGGGCGGCGGCTCGCAAAGCGACGCCGCCATGCAGTTGACGGCCGACATCTTCGGCTTGCCGGCCGCGCGCGCCCACGTGTATGAAAGTTCGGGCCTGGGCGCGGCCATCGCCGCCGGCGTGGGCCTGGGCTGGCATGGGGATTTCCCCGCCGCCGTGCTGGCGATGACGCGCAAGGGCAAGGTATTCCAGCCCCATCCCGAGCACCGCAAGATCTACGAGCAGCTGTACCGGCGCGTGTACCAGAAGATGTATGCGCGGCTGCAACCCCTGTACCGCGAGATCGCTGACATCACCGGCTATCCGGAATAGCTGGCCATTAAATCGTATTGCGAATCATTCGCATCCAGTATATGATGTGTTCCGCATTTCACTAAGGCAACTTATCCCGGTGACTGCAGTGCGCCGCCGGCCATGCGCCGGCGGCGTGTCCGCGCGGGCAGAGTTCCGCCGCAACGCTTCCTTCAACGCCGCCGCTTGATCGTGCACCGCTGTCCTCTGCCCCTGCATTTTTTCATTCCACAAGCATCGAGCAGCAAGCAAACCCAGGCAAGGATAGCGATGAAGAGCAGCAGCAAACAACGATTGACCCCGCTGGCCGCCGCGCTGGCGCTGGCATTGGGCGGCGCGCACGGCCACGCGTGGGCGGCGGCGATGGCCGACAAGACCGAGAAGGCCGACGCCGTGCAGATGCCCGCCATCAGCGTGTTCGGCGACGCCATCAGCGCCGGCACGGCTGGACGCTCGTACATCAACAGCGCCGACATCGAACGCCAGCAGGCCGACAATGTCGCGTCCCTGCTCGATACCTTGCCCGGCGTGGACCTGGCCGGCACGGCCCGTCCCAGCGGCCAGAGCCTCAATATCTGGGGCTTCAATAAAGTGCAGGACGTGAAAGTCATCCTTGATGGCGTGCCCAAGGGCTTCGAGAAATACCGCCAGGGTTCCATCTTCATCGAGCCGGAACTGATCAAGCAGATCGAAGTGAACAAGGGCGCGCATACGAGCTTGTATGGCAATGGCGGTTTCGGCGGCGTCATCACGGTCGAGACCAAGGATGCGCAGGACTTGCTGGAAGACGGCGAGAAAGCGGGCGCCATGCTGAAGTACTCGCGTCACTCGAACAATGGGGAAAACGACGCCACCGTGGCCGTTTACGGCCGCACGGAAGACGGCCGTTTCGATGCGATGGCCTTTACCACGCAGCGCAAGTCCGACGACTTGCGCAAACCCGATGGCAAGCCCTTCCGCTTTTCCGCCATCGACGCGCCATCGAGCCTGGCCAAGCTGAATATCCGGCTGACGCCGGAGCAGCTCTTGACCCTGACGGCGATGAAGAGCGGCAGTTCGGGCTGGGGCCCGTTCGCCGCCATGGGCGAGGACGTGCCAACGCCGACCGAGGCGGAAATCAAAAAATACGGACTGGAAGAAGCTTGGCAGCGCAAGGCCGTGTACCGCGACCAGGATGACGATACCTATTCCGTGAAGTGGCAGTACGCGCCGCAGAACAACCGATGGATCAAGCTGACGGCCAGCGCCGGCTATTCGCACACGGACCAGCATGACAAGCGTTTGCCCTCCGCGTCGCTCGGTTCCTACCTGGGGTCACTGGGCAATGAAAGCTGGGCTTCGTATGTGGACCGCATCGCCGAGGTGCGCAACGAAAGCCTGTTTAGCACGGGCGCCGTGTCGCACGTGCTGCTGACGGGACTGCAATGGCACAAGAACGTGCGCGACACCTTGATGTACTACCCGTCGTCGACGGCGTTGAAGGACCCCAGCTACAACTATGGCTACTTCCAGCCCTACTACATGCCGGCCGGGCGCCAGGAAACCACGGGCCTGTATCTGCAGGATGCGATGACGTATGGCGACGTGACGGTGACGGCGGCCCTGCGCCACGACAGAGTCGTTTCCGAGGGCGTGCCGAACAAGGCATCGCGCTACAACAGCACGCTGGCGGCGGCTGGCCACGACTTCAGCGAAAAGGCGCACGAAGACTGGTCGCCGCGCCTGGGCCTGTTCTGGAAGGCGTCCAGCCAGCTGGCGTTGTTCGGCGACTTGAGCCGCACCTGGCGCGCGCCAACGATCGACGAGATGTATTCGAATGAATACTATGTATCGGCCAGACAGGGTTCATCGACGCCGGGTACCAGCCGCGACCTGGCCGTCGAGCGCGTGACGGCCGTGCGCACAGGCGTCATGCTGCACCGGCAGAACGTGTTCATGGAACGCGACGACGTGCAGCTGCGCCTGACGGCGTACCAGAACCGCGTCAGCGACAATATCGGCCCGCGCCTTGGCATCCTGATCGAAGGCTATGTGCCGGGATCGGGCAAGGTGCCGCCGGCCCTGTCGTCCTATCGCAACCTGGCCGGTTTCCGCACGCAGGGCGTGGAGGTCGAGTCTTACTACAATTCGCCGCGCCTGTTTGCCAGCGCTTCGCTGTCGAAGCAGCGCGGCACGCGCACCGGTTCCCAGCGCGACCCGTGGGGCCAGGACGAACCTGTGTCGACCATCGCGCCCGATAAATTGATGGCGGGCCTGGGCTGGCGCATGCCCGACCTGGGCGCCAGCATCGGCTGGCAGGGCCGCTTCGTGGCGAAGCAGGAGCGCGTCTTGCCGGTGGGGAATGTGTACCGCCTGCCGCCATCGAAAGGCTATGCGTTGCATACTCTGTTCGCGTCGTGGAATGGCAAGCAGGGCGCGTGGCGCGGCACGGAAGTGCGGCTGACGGTTGATAATGTCTTCAACCGCAATTACATGCCCTATTTGAGCGAAGCCGTTACCGGCGTGGGGAGGAATGCGAAATTGAGCGTGTCGCGTAAGTTTTGATCAGTTTTAAGGATGGCGGGCCGGAGACGCGGGCCTGAGAAAATGCCGATGGCGGCGTTGCAGCTTCCTTGCCGTACTTTCGTACTGTCTGCGTCGCTGCGCCTTGCCCTCGACATTTTTCAGGCTCGCTTGGCCCGGAGTGCCTTTTTTTGTGACTTGGGCCTACTCTTTGTTCGCTGCATGTTCAGTTAGATTTCAAACGTCAACGTAACACCAACGCCTTGACCGTTTCCCAGGCCGTGCTGCCCGAGTGCGTGGCGCGGACCTGGTTGCGGCCCGCTTCCTTGGCCACGTACAGGGCGCGGTCGGCGGCGACGAACAGGGCTTCGCGGTCGTCCAGCTGGTGCGGGCGGATGGTGGCCACGCCGATGCTGACGGTGATCCATGGGGAAGTGCTTGAGCGCGGGTGCGGCAGTTGCAGCGCTTCGATGCCGGCGCGGATGGCTTCGGCCAGGTGCAGGGCGCTGTCGGCGTCCGTGTCGGCGAACAGCAAGACGAATTCCTCGCCGCCGTAGCGGGCCGCCAGGTCGCCGGGGCGGCTGGCGTGGGCGGCGATCGCTTGCGCCACCTGCTGCAGGCAGATGTCGCCGGCCGGGTGGCCCAGGCTGTCGTTGTACAGCTTGAAGTGGTCGACGTCGAGCACCACCAGCGACAGGGCACCGCCGCCGCGCACGGCGCGCTGCCACTCTTTTTCCAGGAAACTGTCGAAATGCCGGCGGTTGGCGATCTGCGTCAGCGGGTCGAGATAGGCGGCGCGCTGCAGCGCGTCTTCCGACTGCTTGTGGTGCGTGATGTCGTGCAGCAGGCCGATATACAGGGGCTGGCGCAGATACATGGGCGTGAGGGTCAGGTCCATGCTCAACGCCGCGCCGTTGCGGTGGCGGATCGCCACTTCGCGCGTGCCGTGGTTGTGCGCTTTTTCCGGATTGGCCGCGTGCATGGCGAAGTAATCGAGGTATTCCTGCGTTACGAGGGGGCTGAGCAGCTCGCCGATGAAGCGCCCGGCCAGTTCGTTTTCGCGGTAGCCCAGGTACTGGTCGCAGGCCGGGTTGGTGTACTGGATGCGGCCATCGGCCTCGATGATCAGCAAGCCCTCGGCCATGTTGTTGACGATGGTACGCAGGCGCTCGGCCTGCTCCTGCTGGGTTTCATTGTTGCTGCGGATTTTCAGCTGGGCGCGCACGCGCGCGCACACTTCGGCCATGCGCAGCGGCTTGCTGATGTAGTCGACGGCGCCGCAGTCGAGACCGGCCACCACATCTTCCGTTTCCGTCTTGGCGCTCATGAAGATGACGGGGATGCGCTGCGTCAGCGGATGCTGCTTGAGGCGGCGGCACGTTTCGATGCCGTCCATGTCCGGCATCAGCACGTCGAGCAGGATCAGGTCGGGCTGGGCGCGTTGGGCGATCGCCAGCGCCCGCTCGCCGGACGTGGCGACATAGGTTTGATAACCCTGTTCGCTCATCAGCTTGCGCAGCAGCTCAAGGTTGGCCGGCGCATCGTCGACAATCAAAATGGCGGCTTCATGCCGCTGGGAATGCTCCACACTGCCTGGACTCATTGCTTCCGGCCTTCTCGATGTACTCTGCGCTGCCTGCGTTTGCTGCATATTCGGTGATGCTGACCGGGTTCAAATCTGATACAGCGGTCAAATCATACCGCCTCGCCATTTTTTTGGGTGAAAAAATCGATGTTGCACGAGCAATGAAAATATTATTTTTATGATATTTTTAAAAATAAATACACGCAATTACTATCATGAAAGCGGTTTTTAGGCGGAAAAGACGCGTGCCCCTGGTGCGGGGCAGCGGGGGGCACGCCCCGCGTCAGGCGGGGCGTGGAGAGTGCAATTACATTTTTGCGGCGATCAGTTTGCCCAGGATGGCGATGCCCTCGCGGATGCGTTCCGGCGGCACCGTCACGAACGACAGGCGCAGGGTGTGCGTGTCCGGCGTGTTCGCGTAAAACGGCGCGCCCGGCACGAAGGCGACCTTGTTGGCGATGGCTTCATCGAGCAGTTTCATTGCATCGATGTGTTTCGGCAGGGTGACCCAGATGAACATGCCGCCTTCCGGCTTCGTCCACGTGACGCCGGCCGGGAAGTGTTCTTCCAGCGCCGACAGCATGGCCTGGCACTGGTTGCCATACAGGCTGCGGATGCTGGGAATATGCCGGTCCAGGAATCCATCCTTGATCACTTCATGCACGACCATCTGCGTCAGCTGCGACGTGTGCAGGTCGGCCGCCTGCTTGGCCAGTTCCAGACGGCGCACGAGCGGCATCGGCGCCACCACGTAGCCGAGGCGGATGCCGGGCGTGAGCACCTTCGAGAACGAGCCCATGTAGATGACGCCGTCCGGGTTCATGTTGATCATCTTCGGATACGGCTCGCCGCTGTAGCTGAGGGCGCCGTACGGATCATCCTCGATCAGCGGCAGGCCGTGGCGGGCGCAGGTTTCCACCAGTTCCACGCGGCGCGCCACGGACAGGCTGCGGCCCGTCGGGTTCTGGAAGTTCGGCAGCGCATACAACAGGCGCGCGCCATCGGCGACGGGGTTGATCGACGCCGGCACCAGGCCTTCGTCATCGGTATCGACGGAAACGAATTCGGGACGGTAGATGGAAAACGCCTGCAGGGCGCCCAGGTAGCTGGGGGTTTCCACCAGGACCTTGCTGCCTTCGTCGATCAGGACCTTGCCCAGCAAGTCCAGCGCCTGCTGCGAGCCGGACGTCATCAGCACTTGCTCGGGCAGGATGGTGCTGCCATTACTGGAGAGCGAGTCGGCGATCCACTGGCGCAGCGGCAGGTAGCCGTCGGTGGGGCCGTATTGCAGGGCCACCTTGCCATTGTTCGACAGGACCTTGTCGAAGGCGGTCTTCATTTCTTCCACAGGGAAGGTGGCGGGCGAGGGCAGGCCGCCGGCAAACGAGATGATCTCGGGACGCTGCGTGATCTTCAGGATTTCGCGGATGAACGAGCTTTGCAGCTGTTCCGCGCGTTCGGCAAAGCGCCATTGGATCGGATTCGGATTTTCAATTTTCATACGAGTCTCACGGAAGATGCCGAGCTGCGCCGGCTGGATTTGTTGGCCCGCTTGTGGCGGTGCGTTCGCAAGCGGCGCCGGATAGGCGTCGCCATGGTGCTGCGGTATTGTACGGCTTGCACGCCGCTGTGCCCATCCGCACGCGCAACGGCGTTGCAAATGGGCGTCAAGGAACCTCACTTCAGCTTGCGTCCGATGGCCACCACGGCGATCACGGCGCCGGCAAACAGCAGGCTTTCGCCCGTCAATGGCTCGTGCAACAGCACGGCCGCGCCCACCAGGGTCAGGAAGGGCTGCAGCAGCTGCGTCTGTCCCACGCGCGCCACGCCCCCCAGCGCCATGCCCCGGTACCAGAAAAAGAAGGCGATAAACATGGAAAACACGGAGATGTAGGCAAAACCCAGCCAGGCCGCGCCGCTGGCCTGCGCCATCAGCGCGCGCTGTGGCCACGCGTTCCACAGGACCACGGGCAAGACAAAAGGCACGGCCAGCAGCAGCGCCCAGCAAATCACATGCTGGCCCGGCATGGCTTGCGCCAGGCGTCCACCTTCCGCATAGCCGAGTGCGGCCAGCAGCACGGCGGCAAAGATCAGCCAGTCGGCCAGGTGGAAGCTGCCGCCGCCCTGGCGCAATGCGAACGCCACCACCAGCGCCGTGCCGAGCAGGGCCATCAGCCAGAATCCCGGGGAAGGGCGTTCCTTGCCGCGCAGTACGGCAAATACGGCGGTGGCCAGCGGCAAAATGCCCACCAGCACGGCGCCGTGCGAGGCGGGCAGGCTGCGCATGGCGACCGACGTCAGCCACGGGAAACCCACCACGCAGCCCAGCGACACCAGGGCCAGCGGCAGCCATTGTTCGCGGCGCGGCAGCGGCGCGCTCTGCTGCCACAGCCACAGGCCGGCCAGGCAGGCGGCAACCAAGGCGCGGCCCAGGGCGACAAAGGTGGGATCGAGTTCGGCCACGGCCAGCCGCGTAAAGGGCAGGGTCAGGCTGAAGAGGGCGACGGCGATCAAGCCCAGCAGCAGGCCTTTGCGGTCGGCGCTGAGGCGCAGGGAGTGGCTGGGGGAAGGTGTGGCGTGCGATGGCATGGCTGTCCTGGTGCGGGTGGTGTGGAATAAAGGCGGGCAGATGTGGATGAATGCGCCCGGTACTGCTATCCTAGAGCGCAATAGCAATACAGTACAAATACACTTTCACGCATAACTCCACATACTGTAATGGTCATATGAGCAATACACTCGCCTCTCCGTCCCTGCCATTGTTGTCGCGCGCCTCGGGCGAAACCCTGATCGACCAGATCGCGCGCTCGCTGGCGGCGCGCATCGATGACAAGCTGCTGCGCGGCGGCGCCCGCATGCCGTCGATCCGCCAGTGCGCGGCCAGCCTGGACGTGTCGTGCGCCACGGTGGTGGCCAGCTACGACAAGCTGGTGGCGCGCGGCTACCTGGAATCGCGGCGCGGCGCGGGCTTTTTCGTGCGCGAGCGCTCGCCATTGAACACGCCGGCGCCACCCGCTGGCGCGCAGGAAGCAGTGGCGCAGCCAATGGACGTCGTGTGGCTGATCCGTAACATGTTCCGCCAGACGCCGGCCATTCCCGCGCCCGGCATCGGCATGCTGCCCGCCGAGTGGCTCGATGGCGACCTCGTGGCGCGCGCCTTGCGCGACGTCAGCCGCCAGCCCGGCAGTTTGCTGCTGGGCTATGGCATGCCGCAGGGTTTCTTGCCGCTGCGCCAGCAATTGCAGCTGAAGCTGGCGGGGCTGGAAATCGCCTGCCCGCCCGAGCAGATCGTCACCACGGTGGGCGTGATGCAGGCGCTGGACCTCGTGGCGCGCGAGTTTGCCCGCCCTGGCGACACCATCTTCGTCGACGATCCTGCGTACTGGCTGATGTTCGGCGCCTTTGCCGCCATGGGCGTGAATGTCATCGGCATCCCGCGCCTTGGCGACGGTCCCGATATCGCCGTGCTGGCCGAGCTGGCGGCCCTGCACCGTCCGAAGCTGTACGTGATCAACTCGGTGCTGCACAATCCCAGCTCGACGTCGCTGTCGGCGGCGAAGGCGTTCCAGGTGCTGCGCCTGGCAGAACAGCACGATTTCCTCATCGTCGAAGATGACATTTATTGCGACATGCACCCGGGTGGCGCGGTGCAGCCGGCCACGCGTCTGGCCGCGCTGGACCAGCTGCGCCGCGTGATTTATCTGGGCGGCTTTTCCAAGAGCATGGCGGCGAACCTGCGCGTGGGCTTCATCGCCACATCAAATGAGCGGGCGCAGCGCCTGGCCGACCGCAAGATGCTGGCGACCCTGACCACCAGCGACATCGGCGAGCGCGTCGTGTATAAAATCCTCTCGCAGGGGCTGTACCGCAAGCATGCGGAGCGCCTGCGCGCGCGGCTCGACAAGGTGCGCGAGGGCACGTACCGCAAGGTCGAACAGGCGGGCTTGCGCTTCGATCCCGCGCCGGCCGGCATGTTCGTATGGGCCGATGCGGGCTGCGACGCGAATGTATTGGCCGAAAAGGCGCTGGCCGAGGGGCTGGTGCTGGCGCCGGGCAGCCTGTTCTCGCCGCGCCAGCTGCCGTCGACCCGCATGCGCCTGAACCTGGCCACGGTGCAGGACGAGCGGGTGTGGGCGTTTTTCGCCCGCGCGCTGGGCTAACACAGCACATTTTCCGGGTGCTCTTGAAATCGCTAGTACCATCCCCAACTCCGTAGAATCCGTCCCATCCACAAGACTATGAGGTAAAAATGGCTGTCTCCGAAAAGCAAACCCTGGGTTTTCAGACCGAAGTGAAGCAAATGCTGCACCTGATGATCCATTCCCTGTACTCGAACAAGGAAATCTTCCTGCGTGAATTGATCTCGAACGCGTCCGACGCGGCCGACAAATTGCGCTTTGAAGCGATCGATAACGACGCCCTGTATGGCAACGATCACGAATTGAAGATCAAGGTCAGCTTCGACAAGGATGCGCGCACCATCACCATTTCCGACAACGGCATCGGCATGACCCGTGACGAGGCGATCTCGCACCTGGGCACCATCGCCAAGTCGGGCACCAAGGAATTCTTCGGCAAGCTGTCGGGCGACCAGCAGCAGGATGCGGCTCTGATCGGCCAGTTCGGCGTGGGCTTCTATTCGGGCTTTATCGTCGCCGACAAGATCACCGTCGAAACGCGCCGCGCCGGCGCGGACGCCTCCGAAGGCGTGCGCTGGGAATCGGCCGGCGAAGGCGATTACAGCATCGAGACCATCGAAAAAACGGGCCGTGGCACGGACATCATCCTGCACCTGCGCGAAGGCGAGGACGAACTGCTGTCGAGCTGGAAGATCAAGTCCATCATCCGCAAGTACTCGGACCATATCTCGCTGCCGATCGTGATGCAGAAAGAAGAGTGGGACGACGAGAAAAAAGAAACCGTCCTGAAAGACGAATTCGAAACCGTCAACCAGGCCAGCGCCCTGTGGGCCCGCAACAAGGCCGACATCACGCCGGAACAGTACGACGAATTCTACAAGCACGTGTCGCACGATTTCCAGTCGCCGCTCACGCACACGCATAACCGCGTGGAAGGCCGCAGCGAATACACGCAGCTGCTGTATATCCCGGCCAAGGCGCCGTTCGACATGTGGGACCGCAACAAGCGCGGCGGCATTAAGCTGTACGTCAAGCGCGTCTTCATCATGGACGATGCCGAGCAGCTGATGCCGACCTACCTGCGCTTCGTGCGCGGGGTGATCGACTCGGCCGACCTGCCGCTGAACGTGTCGCGTGAAATCCTGCAGGAGTCGCGCGACGTCAAGGTCATCCGCGAAGGCTCGACCAAGCGCGTGCTGGGCATGCTGGAAGAACTGGCGAACGCGGACGAGCAGGACAAGAAGGACAAATACGCCGTCTTCTGGAAAGAATTCGGCCAGGTGCTGAAAGAAGGCATCGGCGAAGACGCGGCCAACAAGGAACGCCTGGCCAAGTTGCTGCGCTTTGCGTCGACCGCCAACGACAGCGACGAGCAAATCACGTCGTTCGCCGACTACGTGGCCCGCATGAAGGAAGGCCAGGACAAGATCTATTACGTCACGGCCGACAATTACGCCGCAGCGAAAAACAGCCCGCACCTGGAAATCTTCCGCAAGAAGGGCGTCGAAGTGCTGCTGCTGACGGACCGTGTCGATGAATGGATGCTGTCGTTTATCCAGGACTTCGAAGGCAAGGAACTGGTCTCCGTCGCCAAGGGTGGCCTGGACCTGGGCGCGCTGGAAGACGAAGCGGAAAAGAAAGAGCACGAAGAAACGGAAACCTCGTACGCCGACCTGGTTGGCAAGATGAAGACCGTGCTGGCCGACAAGGCCAAGGACGTGCGCGTCACGTTCCGCCTGACCGATTCGCCAGCCTGCCTGGTGGCCGATGAAAACGAATTGTCGGGCAACCTGCTGCGCATGTTGAAGGCTGCAGGCCAGAACGCGCCGGAATCGAAGCCGATTTTGGAAATCAACCCGAACCACCCGCTGGTGACGCGTCTGAAATATGAAGATGCGGAAGGCGGCAAGTTCGGCGACTGGGCCAACATCCTGTTCGACCAGGCCATGCTGGCCGAAGGCGGCTCGCTGGCCGACCCGGCCAGTTTCGTCAAGCGCCTCAACGAATTGCTGCTCAATTCGGCGAAGTAATTCCTTTGCCGTGGTACGTAGGTCGGATTAGCGCAAGTGTAATCCGACACGGCGGCTGATGCATCCAGGCCGGTCCTTTCCTCGCGAAAGGGCCGGCTTTTTTCATGCGCATGCCTCAAGCCCTGGCTGCGGCGACTTCAGGCATAATTGCCCCTTGTTGAATTTAATCCGTCAATGGCCGGCATGGCCGTTGGTGCAGGAGCCTGTCATGTCAGTGAGTACCCGCGACGCCCTTTTGAAAAGCGCAGAGATCCACCTGCGTTCAAAAGGCTACGCCGCTTTCAGTTATGCCGATTTGTCGGAAGAAATCGGCATACGCAAGGCCAGTATCCACCACCATTTCCCCACCAAGGAAAACCTCGGCGTGGCCTTGATCACGCAATATATCGACGTGTTTACGGAAAAGCTGCAGGCGATCGATGCGGCGCATGCCGATCCGGTCGAACGCCTGCGCGAGTTCGGCGGACTGTTCCTGGCCAGCGCCAACGATCATTTGCTGCCGCTGTGCGGCGCGCTCGCGGCCGAAATGGCGGCGCTGCCCGAATCGCTGCAGGCCCTGGGTAGGCAACTGATGGCGCAGCAGCTGGACTGGATGGAAAGCAATCTCGTGCAGGCGGCGCAGCTGCACGGCTGGACCTTGCAGAAGCCGCCGCGTGACTATGCCTTCATGCTGCTCAGCGCATTGGAGGGCGCCAGTTTTATCGGCTGGGCCCTGGGGCCTTCGACCGATCCGCTGGCCGCTTTCCATTACATGCTCGACAACCTGGCCTAGCGGCGGCCAGCCCGCTCAGGCAAACAGGGCGGGTTTGGCGATCATGAGCGCGCAGATGCTTACAAACACGGCCAGCTTGAGGCACAGCCAGGTTTTCAGCCTGGCGCCCGCCTGCGCGTATCCCTGTTCCACTTCTTCTTCCACCTTGTCCGCCCAGAAATGGTCGATGGCTTGCGCGCCGATAAAAAGCGCGAGGGACAGCCGCATCCAGCCCATGTGCAGCCAGGCCCATTCTTGCTCGTATAACAGGACCAGCCCGCCGGCAAGCAGTATCCAGCCTGCGACGGCGATCTGCTGATGGAGCTTATGCAAGGTCTCGCGGCCGGCAGGCTCGCGCATCAGGTTCAGCAGGCGCGGCGTCAGCATCATCGGGCCGATGAAGGCGATGGCGGCGACAACGTGCAGTATCAGCAGGAATGTATAGGTGTGCATGGCGTTCTCGTATCGGCAAGGACGGTTGTTTGTGGAACGTTTAGAATAAGTTTTACTACCCACTTCCGCTACTCGCATTCATGGCAAAAACTGCAGCGCATGCGGAACCCCGCAAGCGGCCATCCCAGGCCAGATCGGCTGCCACCGTCGCGGCGATGGTGGAGGCGGCTGCTCGCATTATTGAGGTGCGGGGCTGGGCCGCGTTGACGACGAATCACGTTGCCGAGCTGTCCGGCGTCAGCATCGGCTCCCTGTACCAGTACTTCCCGTCGAAAGAGGCGCTGCTGGCCGAACTGGTACGCCGTGAACGCGCAGTGCTGCTGCACGACGTGGGTCTGGCCATGGCGCTGGAGGGTGAATTGCCGTTCGCGATAGAGCAAGGTGTCATGGCCGGCCTGGCGCACCAGTTCAGGCGGCCCGCGCTTGCCCTCGCGCTGGAATCGGCGCCGTCGTCGCCATCGTTGCAGCGTGAGGACGAAGCCTTGCGGCAGGCGCTATCGGGCCAGCTTGCGGGGCTGCTGGCGCGTCATGGCGTCACCGATCCTGATATGGCCGCCGTTGACGTGATTGCGCTGTGCCGCGGCATCATCGACGCCGCGGCGTTGCGGGGAGAAACGGATATGGCGTCGCTTGCGCGGCGCCTGGGACGCGCGGTCCACGGCTATCTGGACACGGCGGGACTTGCCAGGGAAGCTGCCGCCAGCGCTTAGGGCAGGATGCAGCCGTCCAGGCCACACATTTCCCCGGCCGATGCGGCCAGGTTCTCCCGGGATCTGGCATGGAGGTTCTCCAGCGCCTGCCTGAAAACTTCTGGCGGCTGTGCGCCAGAAATGTGCGCTCCATTGCCGAAAACGAACAGCGGCACGCCGGAAGCGATGCGCGAGGCGCTGCGCTCATCGTCCTGCACCTGCTGGCGCAATTGCGGTGTCGACCACGCGCGCTGCACCGCCTCGGCAGGCATGCCCGCCTGCGCCGCGAGCAGGGCGAGGGAATCGCGGTCGAACAGCGATTTTCCGTGCGAAATACTCTGCGCATACAGCACTTCGACCAGGCGCTGTTGCAAAGCCTCGTCGTTGACGGCCTTGACGAGCATGTGCGCGTCCATGGTGTCGCCAAACAGCATGGTGTCGAAGCGGTAGTCCAGGCCTTCGGCCGTTCCATGCGACTGCACCGAATACAGCATGCCCTCGGCGGCCATCGGATCGCGAAATTTTTTCAGCAAGGCTGCCTTGATCGGTTCCGCTTGATGTCCCGGTGCGATGCGGTAGGCGCGCAGCCTGACCTGCACGGCGTCCCTGTGTTCGAAAGCGGCAAGGGCCTTCTCGAAGCGGCGCTTGGCGATCCAGCACCAGGGGCAGACGAAATCGGACCAGATGTCGACGACCAGCGCTTGTGTGTTGTTTTTCATGGTTGCTCCTTGAGTGGCCGGCCCGGCGTGCACGCATGCCAGGCCGGCTGATGCGGCAGTATCAAGCCTTGTCGAACGCGTCCAGCACGTGGGTGCTGTACACAACGGCGGCGCCGGCATTGAGGTTGATCGCCACGCCGAGCGCCTCGCCAATTTCTTCCACGGTCACGCCCAGTTTCTTGGCGGCGGCAGCGTGGAAGGCGATGCAGCCGTCGCAGCGCGTGGTGACGGCCACTGCCAGCGAGATCAGTTCCCGCGTTTTCGCATCGAGATGGTTGGTCTTGTCGCCGGCGCCACCCAGTGCGGCGATGCCTTTCATGGTGTCGGGCGTCAGTGCGTTCAATTGCAACGCACGTGTGTTGATGTCTTGCCGAGCTTGTTTCCAGTCTTCCATGATTTCCTCGCTATGTAGGCGCTTGCGCGCGGGTTGGTGGCTAGATGATTCCCGGGATGGGTATCAGGCCTCGATTACTTCCAGGGTGGGCAGCATGCGGATGGCCTTCGAGAAATTGGCCAGGTTGACCGACGTTTTGGTGACGGCCTGGTGCAGCGCCTCGACGCGCTCGCGCGAGGCATCCGTGCGCAGCCGCACCACGTAGCTGACTTCGTCGTAGCCGGGATTGACGTTCTCGTCCAGGCCGAGGAAGCCGCGCAGGTCCAGCTTGCCGTCCGTTTCGATTTCCAGGCTGTGCACGGTGATGCCCATGGCCGCCGCATTGGCTGCGTAACCGACTGACAGGCAGGCGTTGAGGGCGGCCATCAGCAGTTCTTGCGGATTGGGCGCCGTGTTTTGGCCCAGCAATTCATGCGGTTCGTCCGAGGCGATCTCGAAATGGCGCGCATGCTTTTCACCACCCAGAACATAGTGGCTGACAGTGGCCACGCTGCGCGTCTGGTGCTGCCAGCGGGTCTTGACGTTGAAACGCGCCTCGCCCTTGTCGGGATGCCCTGCCACGCCCTGCGCGAATTGCTGCAATGCCGCCACGTTGATGCCATTGAGCATATTGCTGGCAGGCGCCGCGCCATATGCGGGATAGTCCGTATAACCGTGGGACGGGGCGCCGCTGGCGCCGTAATAGGTCGAACGGTCGCTGTCGGCCAGCGGCCAGTTGTTTTGCATGCGCTCCACCAGATCCGGGTTGGAGATGAATGGCATGCCGAAGGCGATCAGGTCGAGGTCGCCTTTTTCCAGCTCGCTGCGCGCGAGTTCCTGCGTGAAGCCGCCCGCGCCGATCAGGGTGCCGTGATAGTCCTGGCGGAATTGCGCGCCAAAGCCGGCTGGCACTTCCGCCGCCGTGATGGTCGGCTGGTAGTTCAGGTGCACATAGGCCAGCTGCCTCGTATCGAGTGCCTGCGCCACGCTGCTCCACACTTGCGCTTCATCGGCATAGGCGCGCATGTCGTACAGGCGGCCGAATGGGGAGATGCGCACGCCGACCTTGCCGCTGCCGATGGCGGCCGACAGGGCGTCTATGGTCTCGAGCAAAAAGCGCTGGCGGTTGGCGATGCTGCCGCCGTACTGGTCGGTGCGCGTATTGACGGCGCTGCTGAGGAACTGGTCGAACAGGAAGCCGTTGGCCGCCATGATCTCGATCCCGTCAAAGCCAGCGTCGATAGCGACTTTTGCCGCATGCACGAAGTCGGCGGTGACGCGGGCGATCTCGTCGACGCTCAGCGCGCGCGGCACGCTGGGCAGCACCGGTCCCGCCTTGCCCGGTTCGATCCAGGCGTAGACGGTGGTGTTTTCCGCCGCCACGTCGCTGGGGCCGACGGGCGCCGCGTTGCCAGGCTGGATCGATACGTGCGACATGCGGCCCACATGCCACAGCTGGGCGAAGATCTTGCCGCCCTTGGCATGCACGGCATCGGTGACCTGGCGCCAGCCCTGGCCCTGCGTGCTGCTGTAGATGCCGGGCGTGTACAAATAGCCGCGGCCTTCATCGGAGACGGGCAAGCCTTCGGTGACGATCAGGCCGGCCGAGGCGCGCTGGGCGTAATACAGCGCGGTGAGCGCATCGGGATTGTTTTCGAGCGTGCGCGTGCGCGTCATCGGCGCCATGACGACGCGGTTGGCCAGGGAAATGCCGGACAGGTCATAAGGGGTGAACAGTTGATGCATGTGATGCCTCGCAAAGGTCGAATGCGCCGTGGCGCGGAAGGATTGCCGGGTTAAATACCGGGTTCGAAATAAGTCTACCATCTAGTAGGTAGGCAAGTCAACCGATCGCATTGCCGGCAAAATCGCTATGATGCGGCTTTGCACGGGACGATACGGATGATGGCCATGAAGACGCGCCTGATGGCGGGCCTGGGCGCGCACGCGCTGGGCTGCCTGTTGTTTATTGTGTTGAGCTGGCTGGGGTTTTACCTGTACACGCAGCTGTTCGGCAGCCTGGGCTCGCGCGGGGTGGCCGGCGGCCTGGCCCTGCTGCTGGTGTTTTACGTGTACGCGGGCACGAATCTGCTGCTGGCGCTGCTGCCGCCTGGCTGGTGGAAGCCTGCGTTGTGCGGCTTGCTGGGCGCGGCCGTGCTCGCGTATCTGCTGCCCCAGCATCCGCTGCGGGCGATCTACTTCAGCGTGCTGGCGGGCGGCTTGAGCTGGCTGGCCGTGCTGGCCAGCGCGCGTTTAAGCCGATATCTGCGCGGCTGACAGGCCCGTAATAAAAGCGGCGACGGCGATGGCGGCCGCTTCCGGCGCGGCCTGCAGCAGCATGTGCGGCGCGGCGATGTCGACCAGTTGCGCGCCCGCTGCCTGCCGCAGTATCTGCACGGCGTTCGCGGGCGGCACCAGGCGGTCGTGGCGGGCGCGCAGATACAGCACGGGCAGACTGCCGCGCGCGAAGCTGCGCGTGGCGTCCGTTTCCAGTACGGCGCGCAGGCGCTGGCGCAGCGTTGCCGGCGGCACTTGCGCCAGCGCCGCGGCCAGTTCATTCTGCAACTGCGGCGTGGAGAAGGGCGCCAGCAGCGCCTGGCGCAGGGCGAAGCCGGGCATCGTGCCGAAGGGCACGAGGCCCAGCAGGTGGCGCAGCGGCGCCAGCACCGGGCGCGGATTGCGCACGAACGAACAGCACAGGACCAGGGCGCGCATGCCGGGCGGCGGATCGGCGCGCAAAGCCGCCCCCAGCGGTCCCGAAAACGATTCGGCCAGCACGACGAAAGGGCGGTCCCGCGGCAAGCGCTCGCGCACGAATGCTTCCAGCGCCGCATAGTCGAGTGGCGCGGCCGGATAGGCGATGGCCAAGGTATCGATGGCGCTGTGCGCGCGCAAGGCGGCGTCGAAATGGTGGAACAGGCTGGCCGTGCCATCCATGCCGGGCAGGAGGACAAGCAGTGTCGAAGCGGGAGGAGAGATCGTCATTGCGGCCATCATAACAGCCGCGCCGGCGCACGCGCCGTCCGCCAGCCGCACGGCATGGGGGCTGGCGCCATGCTAGAATCGCCGGCGCGCCATGCGTGGCCGCAAGAGCGGCCAAATCCCCGACAGACAGAATCATGCATATCATTTTTTCGAATTACCGCACCCTGGGCGGCGCCTTGCTGGCAGCGGCCTGCATCCTTTCCCAGCCCGCCCGCGCCACGGCGGCGCCCTCTGCGCCGGCCGGGAAAAGCCTGTCGTCCTTGCTGGCCGGCGGTGCCTTGCCGCGCCTGAGCGAAGACCCGCAAGTGCGCGCGGCCCTGTTCGATTTCTTCGGTTACGCGCGCGGCAGCTACACGGAGGACGATGAACTGCTGCTGGCGCAGGCGCTCGAAGCGATCAGCGAAAAGCGCGACGCCACGCGCACCGTGCTGGCCGACGGCCGCCAGTTGCTGGCGTCGATGAATGACCGCAAGCAGGGCCGCGAACGCGGTGCCATGCTGCTCGACAAGCGCGGCACCATCATCGCCTTTGGCCTGGTCAATGGGCATTGCCGCCTGGAGGGCCAGCCGCTGGCGAAAGTCTGCAATCCCGATCCGAATGCGGTGCTGACCGTGTTCCACCGCAAGGGCATGCTGGTCGGCGATGCGGCGCCCTTGCTGGCCTGGGCCCGGCAATTGCCGCCCATGCTGGCGCTGATCGCGGGCGACAAGGAAGCGGGCGCCGATGGGCAAAAGATCGCCACGGTCGAATATGTGCTGGCGCAGCCGGCCCTGCCGGGCTGGAACCGCGCCCAGCTGCCGCCCGCGTATCCGCCAGCGCTGCTGCCGCTGCTGCTCGATAAATCGACGGTGCTGACGTCGGCCGGCGCCGGCGTGTTTGCCTATCCGCTCACGCTCAAGGGCAAGAAACAGAACAATGTGCTCGACCATGCGGAAGGCCGCCCGCCGCGCGACCTGGAAGTGGCGCTGCGCAGCTATGCCAGTTTCGACACGGTGGTCGAGCGCTATCGCCAGCTGGCCAAGGGCGCCAGGCTGCAGCGCAACGAGCGCACGGCCTACCTCGATGGCAACATGGGGCAGGGCAGCTACCGCGTCTACATCCGCAACACGGGCGCCGATGGCGTCATGATCGACGTGGCCTTGTGGCAGCGCAAGCTGGCCGCCAGCCGCTGATCTAGCAAGGGCCTGGCTGCTCGTAGCCCAGTTGTGCCAGCTGCGCGGCGATGGCGTCGTCGCGGGTTTTTTTGCCTGTGCGCAGGCGCGCATGCGTGAGGGACGCGGGCAAGCCATGCGCCAGCAGGGCGTCGATGTCGAGCATCGTCTCGGATGCCGACAGCTGGCGCAGGGCGGGCAGGGCGGCGAGGCCGGGCAGGCTCTCGAGCGTCTTGCAGGTGTGCAGATGCAGGCGTTCAAGCACGGGATTGGGGCCCAGCGCGATCTGCCGCAGCTTGATCTGGTCTTCCACCCATAGCGCCTGCAGCAGCGGGAAGCGGCCGATGTCGCCAAGGGTTTCCAGGCCGCGCACGCGTACCACTTCCAGTTTCCGCAACAGGGGCGCCTCGATGCGCGCGAGCGACTCGCGCCCGCCCAGCTGCAACAGCAGCCGGTCCAGGCGGGCCATCTCCGAGATGAAATCCAATGGCACCTTGTTCTTGATGCGGTACAGCGACAGCTCGTGCAGCGCCGGCAGGCCGGCCACAGTGTCGATATGCTGGTCGTGGCCCTCGATGACCAGGCTGGCCAGCTGCGTGTAGTGGCGCAGCGGCGCCAGGTCGATATTGTTTTTGGCCGACTCGCCCAGGTTCAGGTATTCGAGGCCGCGCAAATTATCGAGCTGCAGGATGTCGGCCTGCGCCAGCTTGTACACGCCCAGGCTCAGGCGCTTCAGGTGGCGCAGCTCGCCCAGGGTTTCCAGATGGATGGCTTGCCAGTGGCAGTCGATGGACAGGCTGGCCACATGCGGCAGCGCGCGCAGGATGCGGGCGTCGAACACCCTCGGGTCGTAACCGTAGATGCGGATGGTCAGCGCCGTGCCGCAGGTGGCGGCCAGGGCGTCGAGGTCGGCCAGCAGCGGCTCCGGCTCGCCCAGGGTATCGAACTGCACCAGTACCTGCTGGCCGCCCGCGATGGCGGCGCGGATCGCCCTGGCGTCGATGCGTTCGGGATTTTGGATGCGTAGCGGCTGTGTTGCTTGCGTCATGGTCATAGTCCTATCGGGTAGTCCACTTTCCTGGGAGGAGGGCAGCCTTCCGGCCCCGGAAACGTCTGCTTGCCCGTGTCGTCGTAGCGCTTGCCGCATTCCACGAGCACGCGCTTGCGGAAGGTGTAGATGCTGGCCACCTTGCCATTCGGGTGGTAGCAGATATTGTCGCCGTCGCGGTCGGACGAAGCATAGCTGATCATGGTCTCGCCGTTGACCGTGCGCGTGCTGTGGCCGCTGCGCGGCTCCGTGCATTTGAGCTGGCCGCTTTCGTAATAGACGTTCAAGACCGAGGTGTCGGCGGCGCGGTCGACCAGCAGTTCATCCTTGCGCTTGCCGTTCGGGTAGTTCGAATAGCCTTCCTGGCGCTGGCCGTACTGGAAGGCGTAGTAATACTGCGGCTTGCCGTCCGGGTAGTACATATGGTGGTACTCGCACACGTCGTCGCGCGTGCTGCCGTATTCCTTGAAGGTGCAGCGGTGGATGTCGTTGAGCAGCTGGCCGTCTTCATAGTATTCGCGCAGGTGCGTGAGCAGGCGGCCCTGGTCGATGACGGCCAGCCGCTCCGGCTTGCCGTTCGGGTAGTAGCGCGCGTCCAGGCCCTGCTTCTTGCCCATCTCCCACAAGGTATCGAGGCGCAGGATCTTGCCGCTGTCGTCGAATGCCTGTTCACGCCCATCGAGCTGGCCGTTGCGGTAGGTGGCCGTGTAGACCACGTATTCCTTGCCGGCCGGGCCCAGATAGCGCGTGCGGCTGCCTTCGAGCACGCCGGCCTGGTAATGGTCGCGCAGGCGCAGCGCGCCTTGCGCATCCATGTCGATCGCTTCACCCTGTTTTTTGCCTTGCACGAAAGTGACGCTTTGCGTGGCCTTGTCCTTGAGCTTGAGTTTCCACGGACCGTCGCGCAAGTCTTCGATGAAGCTGCCGTCGCCGTCTTCCGTGATCCACGCGCCATGGCGCGAGCCGTTCACGTAGTTGCCGCGCGTTTGCAGCTTGCCGCCCATGCTGCGTTCGTGCGGGCCGTTCAGCTGGCCGCCCGCGTAGGTGTCGAAGCCCGTCACTTCCTCCGCATCGGCATAGTTGACGACCGTCCAGCGGCCTTCGCGCTTGCCGGCCCGGTACATGCCGCTCTCGCTCTGTTTTGGGTAATTGAAGTACCACATGCCTTCCTGCAGGCCGTCGACGAAATGGCCTTTTTCGCTGCCTTCGTGCATGCCTTCGCGCACCCAAAGGCCCTGGCGCTTGCCTTTCGCGTACTGGCCCCGCTCGACCACCGAGCCGTCGTCCCAGGCCAGGCTGTAGATGACGGAAGGGCCTTCCTGGCTGCCCGTGAACTGCTTCGGCGCCGTTTCCCACGTCACTTGCCACAGGCGGTAATTGCGCAGGATGCCGGCGCCCGCATCGCTGTACAGGGTGTAGCTGGCGGTAAGAAAACGGTCGCCTTTCTTCTCGAAGGTTTTCTTGTAGATGATGGCTTCCTGGCTGCCAGCCTCCACGGGCTTGCCCTCGTCGCTGTAGTAGCCGACGACGGTGCCCTGCGTATGGTCGATGGCGTCGAAGTCCGCATTGCCGCTCTTGCCGCGCGCGACGCTGTAGTCCATCGGCGCCAGCTTGGCCAGCGCCGCCTTGACCTGGCCCGCGTTGGGAGCGGCGCTTTGCGCCACGATGCGGTTCAGGGCCGGCTGCAAGCCGTCGAGGCGCCGGTACTTGCCGGAACTGCGGTGGTAGCGGTAGGCGCGCAAGCCGTTCTTGCCGTCCTGCCGGAACAGCACCAGCATGGTTTGCACGCTGTCGTCCGATCCCTTGTCCAGCGAGGCGTAGAAGACGGAACGGATGACGGCGTTGCCGAACTGGTCGAGCAAAATGGGCTTTGAATTGCTGCCCTTGCACTCGCAGTAATAGCCGTTGACGCCTTCTTTTTCCTTGAGAAAGGCGATGTCGAAGCCGCTGTCCTGCGAGGCGGTGATGGCGGGATGGGCGAGGGTCTTGCCTTCGTAGAAGGGCGCGCCGTGGGCGAAGGCGGAGCAAAGCAGCAAGGGCAGAAGCAGACGTTTCATCGTGATACTGGCGCCGGGGCGCCGCAATGGAAAGGCCACGATTCTGCCTGCGTTCTTACTTGTGGGCAAATGGGCGCGCGTCTATCGTGTGCGCGCCCTGGTTCAGGGCTGGTGCGCGGCGCAGAAGTCCAGCAGCAGCTGCTCACCGTCCGGCCACGGGCCGTAGCCGGCGTCGCCGTTGATATGGCCGGCGTCGCCGATCATGGTGAAATCGCTGCCCCAGGCGGCGGCAAACGCGCGTGCCCGCGCGAAGCTGACGTAGGGATCATCGCCGCTGGCGACCACCAGGCTGGGAAACGGCAAGGCTTGCAGCGGCATCGGCGCAAAGCCCGTCGTGCCGGACGGGTAGGAGGGCGCTTCCACATCGCTGGGGGCGACGAGGAAGGCACCGGCGATCTTGTGCGGCGAGCCGCTGGCCGCCCAATGGGCCACCAGCGTGCAGGCCAGGCTGTGCGCTGCCAGCACGGGCGGGCGCTCGCAGCCGGCGATGGCACGGTCGAGCTCCGCCACCCATTCATCCTTGTCCGGCGTCTGCCATTCCCCGTGCGGCACGCGCGACCATTGCGGGTGGCGCGCTTCCCAATGGGTTTGCCAGTGCTGCGGCCCGGAATTCCACAGGCCGGCCAGGGTCAGGACGAGAGGCGACATCAATGCTCCTTAAAGTTATAACTCCGTGCGTAGGGCGAATAGCTCAGGGAACAATACCACGTCGAGCATCTTGCGCAAATAGCTGACGCCCGCCGTGCCGCCCGTGCCCGTCTTGAAGCCGATGATGCGCTCGACCGTCGTCACGTGGCGGAAGCGCCAGAAGCGGAAGGCCGTTTCCAGGTCGACCAGCTTCTCGGCCAGCTCGTACAGGGCCCAGTGTTTCGACGGGTCGCGGTAGACTTCCAGCCACGCCGCCTTGACGGAGACGTCGGCGCTGGTCGGCAGGGTCCAGTCGGCGTCCAGGCGCTCGGGGGCGATATGCAGGCCGCTGCGCGCCAGCAGCTTGATCGATTCATCGTAGACGGAGGGCGTGCGCAGGGCGGCGTCGAGCACCTTGTAGGTGTCGGGCGCCGTCGTGTGCACGTTGAGCAGGGCCGCGTTCTTGTTCCCCAAAATGAATTCGATCTCGCGGTACTGGAAGGACTGGAAGCCGGACGAGGCGCCCAGGTAGGGGCGGATGGCCGTGTATTCGGGCGGCGTCATGGTGGCCAGCACGTCCCAGGCGTGCACCAGTTGGTCCATGATGCGCGCCACGCGTGCCAGCATTTTAAAGGCGGGCGCCAGGTCGCCGCTTTGCAGGTTGGCGCGCACGGCGTGCATTTCGTGCAGCATCAGCTTCATCCACAATTCGCTCGTCTGGTGCTGCACGATGAACAGCATTTCGTTGTGGTTCGGCGACAGCGGATGCTGGGCCGTGAGGATGCGGTCCAGCGCCAGGTAATTGCCGTAGCTCATAGATTCGCTGAAATCCATCTGCGCGCCATGCCATTGCGCATCCTGGCCGCCCGCATGCATGGGGCAGCCGCTCGTGTTTTCCTTGTTCATATTCTTGTCGTCGCTCATGGGGTGATTCAGGTGACGGCATCGCGCTTGGCGGCGATGTCGTAGGCTAGTGTGTCGAGGATGTCGCGCAGGATTTCCACGGCATCCCACACGTCGGCAAAGCTCGTGTACAGGGGCGTGAAGCCGAAGCGCATGATGGCCGGTTCGCGGTAGTCGCCGATGACGCCGCGCGCGATCAGTGCCTGCATGACGGCATAGCCGTGCGGGTGCGTGAAGCTGACCTGGCTGCCGCGCCGCGCATGCTCGCGCGGCGTGACGAGACCCAGCGGATGGCTGGCGCAGCGCTGCTCCACCAGCGCGATGAACAGGTCTGTCAGGGCCAGCGACTTGCGCCGGATGGCTTCCATGCTCGTTTGCGCAAAGATGTCGAGGCCGCATTCGACGAGGGCCAGCGAGAGTATCGGCTGCGTGCCGCACAGGGCGCGGGCGATGCCGTCGGCGGGCGCGAAGCCCGGGTCCATGGCGAACGGCGTGGCGTGGCCCCACCAGCCGGACAAGGGCTGGCGGAAGCGCGCCTGGTGTTTTTGCGGCACCCAGATGAAGGCGGGCGAGCCGGGGCCGCCATTCAGGTATTTGTAGGTGCAGCCGACGGCCAGGTCGGCGCCGGCGCCGTTCAGGTCCAGCGGCACGGCGCCGGCCGAATGGGCCAGGTCCCACAGCGCCAGCGTGCCCTGCGCGTGGCAATGGCTGCTGATGGCGGCCATGTCGTGCTGGTAGCCGGTGCGGTAGTTGACGTGCGTGAGCATCGCGACGGCGCAATCGATATCGATGGCCTGCGCCAGTTCCTCGGGACTGTCGACCAGGCGCAGCTGGTAACCGCGGTCGAGCCAGGCGGACAGGCCTTGCGCCATGTACAGGTCGGTGGGGAAGTTGCTGCGTTCGCTGACGATGATGCGCCGCGTGGCGCATGCCGGATCGCTGGCCTGCATCTGCAGGGCGGCGGCCAGGGCCTTGAACAGGTTGACGGACGTGGTGTCGGTGATTACCACTTCGCCCGTGCCGGCGCCCAGCAGCGGGGCCAGGCGGTCGCCCAGGCGCTTGGGCAGGTCGAACCAGCCGGCCGTATTCCAGCTGCGGATCAGGTCCGTGCCCCATTCTGCCGTGATGACGTGCTGGGCGCGGGCCAGGGCCGCTTTCGGCCGCGCGCCCAGGGAATTGCCGTCGAGGTAAATCACGCCTTGCGGCAAGTCGAACTGCTGGCGCAAGGGCGCCAGGGGATCGTCGAGGTCGCGCGCGCTGCAGTCATGTCGAGAAATCATGGTGGCTTTCATGTTGGTACTTGTGTCAATGGCACGATATTGCTTGAAGCTTAAAGTATTGTGCGGAAGCAGGCAGTGTAGCAAATCCACGCCGGAAAGCGGAATTTCCGCGCTCGATGAGGCGCGCGAAGTGCCTGCCTGCGGGGCGTCAACGAAAAAAATCACGATTTTTAAAAATATTTTCAAATAGCCCTAAAGTTTCGCCAGACGCCGCCGTCAACGAATACATGAACGGTGTCAAACCGGCCGAAAAAGAATGCGGATCTTTGAAATATTTTTCAAAAAAGCCCTAAAGTTCCTGTCCAGGCAGCCGTTATCTAGGTAGACAGGCTTGATTCCGATCAAGTTGTTGTAAAAAAGTGATATTTTTTACAGGCCAAAAATTGGCTAAATCCGGCATGCAGCCAACCACTCACATCCGCGCCGTTACTGGCGTGCGACCATGATCGAGCAGTGTTTGTCAGACAAACACCTACGATTCCATCCGCCGTTTCCCGACCAAAAATACAGCGCTGCGCCTCTGTTGCGTTTAATGTTGCTCCTGCAGAATGTATCTCACTGGCAACAAACAATGCCAGCTGAATTCAACGGATTGAGGAGATGGAAATGACTGCTAACGACATGATGGCTGAGATTCGCGACGCTAACCTGAGCTACCTGATGCTGGCCCAGCAAATGATTCGTGCGGACAAGGTAACGGCCATCTTCCGTTTGGGCATTGCCGCCGAAATCGCCGAACTGATCGAAGGCATGAGCAATGCGCAGATCCTGAAGCTCGCTGGCGGCAACATGATGCTGGCCCGCTTCCGCTTCGACGACAGCGCCATCCTGGGCATGTTGACGAACTACAATAAAGACCGCTCGCTGGCCCAGTCGCACGCAGCCATTCTGATGGCGGGCCAAGGCGTCGAACAACGCGCTTGCCTCTGCAACATTTTAGCTGGAAACCTTTAGTTAGTATCAGTCAGTCGCGGAGTACACAGCATGGCCAAGAAAAGTGTCGTATCGGAAGCGCAGGAAATCCAGCTGGCCATCGAATTGATACAGCTGGGTGCCCGTTTGCAACTGCTGGAGACGGAAGTCTCGCTGTCGCGCGAACGCCTGCTGAATCTGTACAAGGAATTGAAGGGCGTCTCGCCGCCCAAGGGCATGTTGCCGTTTTCTACCGACTGGTTCATCACCTGGCAACCGAATATCCATTCCTCGCTGTTCATCAATATCCACAAATTCCTCGTCGATCACGCCGGCGCCACGGGCATCGAAGCCGTGATGAAGGCCTATAAGCTGTATCTGGAACAGATGCCGCCCGAAGCGGGCGAAGAGCCGCTGCTGTCGCTGACGCGGGCCTGGACCCTCGTGCGTTTTTTCAGCAGCAAGATGCTGGACATGGCGCCCTGCGGCAAGTGCGGCGGCAAGTTCGTCGTCAACTGCCTCGACCTGAACGCCGATTATGTATGCGGCCTGTGCCACATGCCTTCGCGGGCCGGCAAGACCAAGAAGGCGCGCGATGAAGCGGCCGCTGGTGCGTCGCCGGGCGTCGCTGCCTGAGCCTGCCCGATCTAGTGTACAAATATAGACAGAGAGCAAGCCGGAGCGGTCGCCTGACCGCACTCCGGCTTTTTCATGCCGGCATCGCTTACACTGGCGTTTTCCTTCTTTAACTTGCCCATGCTGCAACAAATCCTGCGCGCGCCCGCGCTCAAGGCCATCCTGATCCAGGTGCTGGCCTTTCCCTTGATGTTGCTATTGGTATATGGCCTGGCGCGCGCCGGCGTCGCCATGTCGCTGCCGGCGGTGACGCTGGTGCAGGGCGTGCTGGCGGCGCTCATCACGTGGCGCGCAGGACTGGCGCGCTGGTGGTGCGCCATCGGCCTGCTGTTTGCGCCCGCCTTGCTGGCCGCCAGCCTGCTCGATTTGCCCCCGGCCGTGTTCCTGGCGGCCTTTGTTTTCCTGCTGAGCCTGTACTGGTCCACATTCCGCACGCAAGTGCCGTTTTATCCGTCGGGGCCGAAGGTGTGGCAGGCCGTAGCCGGGCTGATCGCGGACCGTCCCGGCGTGCGCCTGATCGATATCGGCAGCGGCCTGGGCGGCCTGGTGCTGGACCTGGCGCGGCGCCGGCCCGACGGACAGTTTTCCGGCATCGAACTGGCGCCGCTGCCGTGGCTGGCAAGCCGCTTGCGCGCGAAGCTGGCGGGCAGCCGCGCGCGCTTCCTGCGCGGCGACTACGAAGCGCTCGATTTCGGCCGCTACGACGTCGTGTTTGCCTACCTGTCGCCAGCGGCGATGGCAGCCCTGTGGAGCAAGGCGGAAAGGGAAATGTTGCCCGGTAGCATGCTTCTTAGTTACGAATTCCAGATTGCGGCACGCAAGCCCGATAAGACCATCGCCGCCACAGAGGGTGGTCCTTTGCTTTACATATGGTGCTTTTAAGCAATTGTCTGCGTTATTTGCTTGCCCGTGGGGCAATCTCACGTTATTGTAGTTCCACACGGCATTTTCTCGGAATTGCGTTGAAAAGCAGAGCATTTCAATTAACTTTCGGTTACTTTTTTGCCACTGTCCTTGCCGGCGGCGCAGCCGCCAAAAGACAGGAACAGGTTTGAACATGCCGGGCACACAGCCCCGGCCATTATTGGGAGTCAGGGCACTTGTTAGTCATAATCGGATACATCATCGTTTGCGCCTCGGTCTTTGGCGGCTTCGCAATGGCCGGCGGCCATCTGGCGGCGCTGTTCCAGCCGCTGGAGTTGCTGATGATCGGCGGCGCCGCCCTGGGCGCCTTCCTTGTTGGTAACAATAACAAGGCCATCAAGGCGACGATCGCCGCCTTGCCGAGCCTGTTCAAGGGTTCGCGCTATACCAAAGAGCTGTACATGGAACTGATGTCCTTGCTGTTCGAAGTGCTCAGCAAGGTGCGCAAGGAAGGCTTGATGTCGATCGAAGGCGATATCGACAAGCCGGAAGAAAGCCCGCTGTTTTCCAAGTACCCGGCCGTGCTGGCCGACCATCACATCGTCGAATTCATGACCGATTACCTGCGTCTGATGGTGTCGGGCAATATGGACGCGTTCCAGATCGAAAACCTGATGGACAACGAAATCGAGACGCACCATCACGAAGGCGCCGTGCCGGCCCACGTGATCGCCAAGGTGGGCGATGGCTTGCCCGCGTTCGGTATCGTCGCCGCCGTGATGGGCGTGGTGCACACGATGGAATCGGTGGGCCTCCCACCGGCAGAACTGGGCATGCTGATCGCGCACGCGCTGGTTGGCACCTTCCTCGGCATCTTGCTGGCCTATGGCTTCGTCGGTCCGCTGGCCAGCCTGCTCGAGCAGAAGCTGGAAGAGTCGAGCAAGATGTTCCAGTGCGTGAAAGTGACCTTGCTGGCCAGCCTGAACGGCTATGCGCCGGCGCTGGCCGTGGAGTTCGGCCGCAAGGTGCTGTTCTCGACCGAGCGCCCGACGTTCAACGAGCTCGAAGACCACATCAAGAAATCGAAAACGAAGTAAGCAGTGAATATACGCCTGGATACCATGAGTCATTTGCAGCACACGGAAGGGGGACGCCATGGCCGATGAAGGCATGCGCCCGATTATCGTCAAGCGTATCAAGAAGACGGCTGGCGGCCACCATGGCGGGGCGTGGAAGATCGCCTACGCCGACTTTGTCACGGCCATGATGGCCTTCTTCCTGCTGATGTGGCTGCTGGGCTCCACCTCGAAGGGCGACTTGAACGGCATTTCCGAATTCTTCAAGACGCCGCTGAAAGTGGCGATGGCGGGCGGCTCAGGCAGCGGCGAGAGCAATTCCGTGATCCAGGGCGGCGGCCAGGACTTGTCGCGCCAGGATGGGCAGGTGCGCAAGGCGCAGGAAGAGCAGCAGCGCAAATCGTTCGACCTCAATTCCGCCAAGGCCGCGCTCGAACGCGAAGAAGGCAAGCGGCTGCAGGCGCTCAAGGCGCGCATCGAAGCGACCATCGACGCCAATCCCCTGCTGAAAAAATACAAGAACCAGTTGCTGCTCGATATCACCAGCGAAGGCTTGCGCATCCAGATCGTCGACGAGCAGAACCGTCCGATGTTTGCGCTCGCCAATGCGAATCTGCAACCGTACACCAAGGAAATCCTGCACGCGATCGGCTTCGTGCTCAACGAAGTGCCGAACCGCATCGGCCTGTCCGGCCATACGGATTCGACGCCCTACATGAGCGATGCCGGCTACAGCAACTGGGAATTGTCGGCCGACCGCGCGAATGCGTCGCGGCGCGAACTGGTGATCGGCGGCATGAAGGAAGAAAAAGTCTTGCGCGTGGTGGGCCTGGGCTCGGCCGCCCACCTGGACAAGCTCGACCCCTTCAATCCGATCAACCGGCGCATCAGCATCATCGTCATGAACAAACGCACGGAAGAAAATGTCTTGCGCGATGGTTCGGCGATCGAGCTGCCGGTGACCGATGCCGCTTCCGCCGCTGTCGCGTCAGGGTTGGCGGCCGGTGCGCCGCCCGCGGCGCCAGTCCCCGCCCCAGCTGCGGCGAAAAAATAACACGCAAGGCTGTCGACGCGTGGTGTACTGAAACAATGAGACCTTTATGACAAGAAAGAAAATACTTGGCTCGCATGTAAAACGCCTGCTGTCTGGCGTGTCGGACCATGGCCGCAAGCACTTGACGGAGGTGGAAACCGACCTGGTGCAGACCGGCATCTTGCTGGAAGAGGCGATCGAGAAGCTGTCCTTCAATTTCATGGCGATACACGCAGCCGTTGCTGCGCAGCAAGACACCATCGCCTTGCTGCTCGACGGCGGTATTCCGGCCGAGCAGCAGCGCGAAAAACTGCTGGCGTTGCAGGATGAGGTGGGGGGCTATGTGAATGCCGCCATCACCAGCCTGCAGTTCCAGGACATGACCAGCCAGCTGATCGAGCGCACCTTGAAGCGCGTGACGGGCTTGCGCGAGTTCCTCGGGACCCTGGGCGAGCATGGCGCGGAGATGTTGCCGGAGAGCGACAATGAAGAAATTGTCGCCTTGCTGGGGCGGGTCAGCATGGCGCTGGCGATTCAAAGCCTGGAGTTGCGCAGCGTGCTGCGCAAGGCTGTCAGTCAACAGCATTTGGAAAGTGGCGACATCGAGCTGTTCTAGCATGCCAGTGCGGAGCGCTTGTGGTTGCATGGATTGATTAATCAAATACTCGGGCAGGATGCCCGGAATAAGTGGGAGCAAAGATGGCCAAAACGATACTTGCAGTGGACGATTCCAGCTCATTGCGCCAGATGGTGGCGTTCAGCCTGAAAGCCGCCGGTTACCAGGTGGTGGAGGCCGTCGACGGCCAGGACGGACTGGAAAAAGCCAAGCTGCAAACCGTGGACCTGGTATTGACGGACCAGAATATGCCGCGCATGGATGGCCTGGAACTGATCAAGTTGTTGCGTGAACTGCCGACCTACCAGAAGGTACCCATCCTGATGCTGACGACGGAGTCGTCGGACGAGATGAAATCGAAAGGCCGTGCCGCCGGCGCCAATGGCTGGCTGGTCAAGCCGTTCGATCCGCAACGCCTGATCGAAGTGGTCAAGAAGGTGATCGGCTGATGCCAGCCGCGCAGTGCAATGATGCAATTGACGGAGTCACCCTATGACCATCGATATTAGCCAGTTTTTTCAGGTCTTTTTCGATGAGGCCGAAGAACTGCTGGCTGAAAAGGAACGGCTGCTGCTGGCCGTTGATATTGCGGCGCCCGACGCCGAAGACCTGAATGCCATTTTCCGCACCGCCCATTCGATCAAGGGCGGCGCGTCGACGTTCGGCCTCTCCGACATGAGCGAGGTGACGCACATCCTCGAGTCGCTGCTCGACCGCATCCGCCAGGGCCAGATGGCGCTGACGGCGGAACACGTCGACGCCTTCCTGGCGGCCAAGGATATCCTCAAGATGCAGCTCGACGGCCACCGTCTGGGCAGTGCCGTCGACCAGGATGCCGTGGCCAATGTGCGCATGATGCTGCAGTCGTTCTCGCAGGACGTGCCCGTGGCTGCGCTCACGCCCGTCGCACCGGCCTTCCATACGGCGGAAAAAGCCGCCGTCAGCCATGCTGGCGGCCATCGCATCCGCCTGGAACTGCCGGCCATGGAGCCGCGCGAAGTCGATGCGCTGGCGGCCGAACTGGGTTTGCTGGGCGATGTCGCCGTGTCCGCCTTGCCCGACGCGCGCAAGGTGCTGGAAGTGACGACGCATGAAAGCCTGGACGATATCCTGGCCATCTGCTCGTTCGTGCTCAATCCCGACGACATGGTCATCACGCAGGCGCCGCCACTGGCGCCAGGCGAAGCCGAAGCGGCCCGCGCGGCGCAGGAAAAGGCCCAGGGCTACGGTTTCTTCGACCCGCTGCCAGGCACGCCAGCCGCGCAGGGCGCGACGGACCCCGGCTATGGCTTCTTCCAGCCACTCGAGGATATCCGCGCCGCCGCCGGCGTGCAGAGCGACGCCGAACAGGGCTACGGTTTCTTCCAGCCCCTCGAACAGATACGCGCCGACGCCGCCAAGGCGGGCAACGCCAGCGCCGCCGCGCCGGCCGTGGCCAGCGCCGTGGCCGAAGCGGAACAGGAAAAGAAACCGGCCAAGAAAGAAGGCGACAAGGCCGGCGCCGAATCGTCGTCGATCCGCGTCTCGATCGAGAAAGTCGACCAGCTGATCAACCTGGTGGGTGAACTGGTGATCACGCAGGCGATGATCGAGCAGCGCGCCAGCGCGCTCGACCCGATGCTGCATGAAAAGCTGCTCGACAGCGTCAGCCACCTGACGCGCAACACGCGCGACTTGCAGGAAGCGGTGATGTCGATCCGCATGATGCCGATGGATTTCGTCTTTTCGCGCTTCCCGCGCATGGTGCGCGACCTGGCCACGAAACTGGGCAAGAAGGTCGATTTCATCACGAATGGCGCCGCCACGGAACTGGACAAGGGCCTCATCGAGCGCATCGTCGATCCGCTCACGCACCTGGTGCGCAACAGCATCGACCATGGCGTGGAAATGCCGGCCGCCCGCGTGGCCGCCGGCAAGACCGAAGCGGGCCGCTTGTTCCTCTCGGCCAGCCACCAGGGCGGCAACATCATCATCGAAGTATCCGATGATGGCGCGGGATTGAACCGTGAACGCATCCTGGCCAAGGCTGCGCAGCAGGGGCTGGACGTGTCCGAGTCGATGAGCGACGCCGACGTGTGGCAGCTGATTTTCGCACCCGGCTTTTCCACCGCCGAAGCCGTCACCGACGTATCGGGCCGCGGCGTGGGCATGGATGTCGTCAAGCGCAATATCAGCGCCATGGGCGGCGTCGTCGACATCCGTTCGGCAAAAGGCTTCGGCACGACGATTTCCATCTCGCTGCCGCTGACCCTGGCCATCCTCGACGGCATGTCGATCAGAGTCGGCGACGAAGTGTATATTTTACCGCTGGGCTTTGTCATCGAATCGCTGCAGCCAGCCGTTGAAGATATCAAGGACATCAGCGGCAAGGGGCAAGTGGTGAAAGTGCGCGGCGAATACCTGCCATTGATCCCGCTGTACCAGATGTTCGACATCGCGCCGCGCTTTACCAGCCCTTCGGAAGGCATCTGCGTGATCCTCGAGACGGAAGGACGCAAGGCGGCCCTGTTTGTCGACGACCTGGTGGGGCAGCAGCAAGTCGTGGTGAAAAACCTCGAATCGAATTACCGCAAGGTGGTGGGCATTTCCGGCGCCACCATTCTGGGCGATGGCGGCGTGTCGCTGATTCTCGATGTCGCCGCCCTGATCCGTTCCTCGCGCCAGCTGGCTGACGAGTCCATTTTTTCGTAATACCGATAGATAAAGATAGGAAAACGCACCATGTCAGATACTCAACAAACATCCGGAAGCAATGCGGGCGACGGCAAGGATATCGCCGGCCGTGAATTCCTGGCCTTCACCCTGGGCTCCGAAGAGTACGGCATCGATATCCTGAAGGTCCAGGAAATCCGCGGTTACGAAGCGGTCACCCGCATCGCCAACGCGCCTGAATTCATCAAGGGCGTGATCAACCTGCGCGGCATCATCATTCCCGTGGTCGACATGCGCATCAAGTTCAACCTGGGCACGCCCGTGTACGACCAGTTCACGGTGGTGATCATCCTGAACATCGGCGGCCGCATCGTCGGCATGGTGGTCGACAGCGTTTCCGACGTCACCACCCTGACGCCGGAGCAGGTGAAACCGGCGCCGGAAATGGGCACCGCCTTCTCGACCGACTACATGATCGGCCTGGGCACCATCGACGAGCGCATGCTGATCCTGGTCGACATCGACAAGCTGATGTCGAGCAGCGAGATGGGCCTGATCGACAAGCTGGCGGCGTAAGCCACCGCATGGCAGCAAGGCGGCGCCCGGTGCGCCGCCGTTTTTACCACGCAAAGAATCACTACAGATATGCATGTACCGGCGCGAATAGTATTTAGAGGCGCGCCGGCAGGCTGCAAGGTCCGACAGAGACCAGGCCACAACACGGCGCCGTCCGGTTGAACGGGCGCCGTTCACATAAATATTGGAGACTGTAATGAGTTTGCGCGATTTCAAGATAGGCACCCGGCTGGGGATAGGTTTTGGCAGCATTCTCGCCATCCTGGTGGTGGTGATCGTTTCGGCGAATGCACTGAATTACCGTAACAAGGCCCAGCTGCTCACGGGCCTGGAGCTGGCAAGCGAAAAGAATACGCAGGCGTCGCTGATGAAAAGCGCGATGCTGGAAACGGGTATCGCCATGCGCAATATCGGTTTGCAGGGCGATGTGGCCCTGATGCAGGCGGAAGAGGGCAAGGTGCGCGAGCAGCGCAAGCTGTACGACGGCGCGCGCGGCAAGCTGGCCACCCTGGGCCTGTCCGATGGCGAGAAGATGCTTCTGGCCAATATCGCCAAGGTCGACGGCGAAGTCGATGCAGCCTTCAAGGAAGCGATGGGACAGGTGCTGGCGTTTAACAGCGAGGGCGCGGCGAAGGTGATCGCCACCCGCATCGATCCCTTGAACAAGACGACCCTGGCCGATATCAACAAGCTGCTCGACTTGCAGCACGTGGCGCAGCAAAGCTTCATGGACGACTCGCTGGCGGCCGATGCGCGCCTGATGACGGTACTGTTCATCCTGGGCGGCGCGGCGGTGGCGATCGGCGCCTGGTGCGCCATCTTCATCACGCGCTCGATCACGGTGCCATTGTCCGGCGCAGTGGCCGTGGCGCAGAAGGTGGCGGCCGGCGAACTGACGTCGCGCGTGGTGGTCGAAGGCAAGGATGAAACGAGCGCGCTGCAGCAGGCATTGAAGGACATGAACGAGAGCCTGGTGCAGACGGTCAGCGACGTGCGCAAGGGAACGGAAACCATCACCGTGGCCTCGCGCGAGATCGCCAGCGGCAATGCCGACCTGTCGGCGCGCACGGAAACGCAGGCCAGTTCGCTCGAAGAGACGGCCTCGTCGATGGAAGAGCTGACGTCGACCGTGAAGCAGAACGCGGACAACGCGCGCCAGGCCAACCAGCTGGCCGTGTCGGCGTCGTCGGTGGCGGAGCAGGGCGGCAAGGTGGTGGCGCAAGTGGTCGATACCATGGGTTCCATCAAGGACAGCTCGCGCAAGATCGTCGACATCATCGGCGTCATCGACGGCATTGCGTTCCAGACGAATATCCTGGCGTTGAATGCGGCCGTCGAAGCGGCGCGCGCAGGCGAGCAGGGACGCGGTTTTGCGGTGGTGGCGTCGGAAGTGCGCAATCTGGCGCAGCGATCGGCCGGCGCAGCGAAGGAAATCAAGGGCCTGATCGGCGACTCGGTCGACAAGGTCGATGCCGGCAGCCGCCTGGTGGACGAGGCGGGGCAGACCATGGGCCTGATCGTCACGTCGATCCGGCAGGTGGCCGACATCATGGGCGAGATCACGGCGGCGACGCAGGAACAGAGCCACGGCATCGAAGAGGTCAACCAGGCCATCGCGCAGATGGACCAGATGACGCAGCAAAATGCGGCGCTGGTCGAGGAAGCGGCGGCGGCCGCCGAAAGCATGCAGGAGCAGGCGCAGAATCTGGGCGACGCCGTCAGCATCTTCAAGCTCGATGGCGAGAGCGCGGCGCAGGCGGCCATGCCCGCACCCGCGCCAGCGCCTGTAAAAGCGGCGGCACGGCCGGCACCGAGTGTGGCGGCAAATACACGGCGGTTGGCACAGACGGCGCAAGCCGGCTCGCCACCGCCCGCGAAAAAGCTGGCGGCGGCCGGCGGCGACGATTGGGAAGAGTTCTAACGCCAACCCGGTCCCGCTAGTTATACTTGCAAAGGCATTGGTCAGAGTAGTCATAGAGAGGTAAAAACAAATGCCGCAAACTAAAACGGATTCGGTCAAGGAATTTGATTTCACTGGCAAGGACTTCGAACGGGTCCGCGCCATGATTTACAAGCGGGCCGGCATCGCGCTGGCCGACAGCAAGCAGGAAATGGTCTACAGCCGCCTGGCCAGGCGATTGCGCGCGACCGGCATCTCCTCGTTCGTCCGCTACCTGGACGACCTGGAAGCGGGGCGCATGGGCGACGAGTGGGAAGCGTTCACGAATGCGCTGACGACCAACCTGACGTCGTTCTTCCGCGAGGCGCATCACTTCCCGCTGCTGGCCGAGCATGTGAAAAAACTGAGCGGGCCGATCACCATCTGGTGTTCGGCCAGTTCCACCGGCGAAGAGCCGTACTCGATCGCCATGACGGTGTGCGAGGCGTTCAATACGCTCACGCCGCCCGTCACCATCATCGCCACGGACATCGACACGAACGTGCTGGCCACGGCCGCCAATGGCGTCTACAACCTGGACCGGCTCGACAAGATGCCGGCCGACCGTGCGCGGCGCTTTTTCTTGCGCGGCAAGGGCGACCGCGAAGGACAGGTGCGGGTGCGTCCGGAACTGCGCCAGATGATCACCTTCAAGCCGCTCAACCTGCTGGCCGACAGCTGGCCGGTGACGGGGCAGTTCGACGTCATCTTTTGCCGCAACGTGATGATTTATTTTGACAAGGCGACGCAGCGCAAGATCCTGTCGCGCTTTGTGCCACTGATGAAGCCCGATGCCCTGCTGTTCGCGGGCCATTCGGAGAATTTTCTGTACGTGTCGGATTCATTGAAGCTGCGCGGTAAAACAGTCTATGAGCTCGACCAGCCCCGGGGCGCCGCGCCCAAGGCAACGTCGCATCGTACATGAGAGTGAAATATGAGCCTGGAATCCAAAGAGCAATTCGCCACTAACGTCTATTACGACAGGACGTTCAACTGTGACGCCGCCAAGATCTTGCCTGGTGAGTACTACTTTACCAACAAGGACATGCTGATCGTCACCGTGCTCGGCTCCTGCGTCTCGGCCTGCATCCGCGACCGCGTCACGGGCCTGGGCGGCATGAACCACTTCATGCTGCCCGATGGCGGCAGCGATCCGAACAGCCCGATTTCCGCGTCGATGCGCTATGGTACCTACGCCATGGAAATCCTGATCAACGATTTGCTGAAGGCGGGCGCGCGGCGCGAGAACATGGAAGCGAAAGTGTTTGGCGGCGGCGCCGTGCTGCGCGGCTTCACGGCGATCAACGTCGGCGAACGCAATGCGGCCTTCGTCATCAATTACCTGAAAGCGGAAAAGATGCGCGTGGTGGCCGAAGACCTCAACGACATCCACCCGCGCAAGGTCTACTTCTTCCCCCGCAGCGGCAAGGTGCTGGTGAAAAAGCTGATGCAGACGCATAACGATACCCTGGTACGCCGCGAACTCGATTACGCCAGCCGCCTCAAGGTCGCGCCGGTCGGCGGCGAAGTCGAACTGTTCTGACAAACACCCGACCAAACCTGCTGCGCGTCGCGCTGTGCGGCTTGCGGCGGTTTGTCCGGTGTACTAATTTAATAAAGAATACGGGCCGCAAGGCCTGGAAGGATAACTATGAAGATCAAGGTATTGATCGTGGATGACTCGGCGCTGATCCGCAGCGTCATGACGGAAATCGTGAATAGCCAGCCCGACATGGAAGTGGTGGGCGCGGCGCCCGATCCGCTGGTGGCGCGCGAGATGATCAAGCAGACCAATCCCGACGTGCTGACCCTCGACGTCGAGATGCCGAAGATGGATGGCCTCGATTTCCTGGAAAAACTGATGCGCTTGCGCCCGATGCCGGTACTGATGGTGTCGTCCTTGACCGAGCGCGGTTCGGAAATCACCATGCGCGCGCTGGAACTGGGCGCCGTCGATTTCGTCACCAAGCCGAAGATTTCGATCCAGAGTGGCATGCGCGAGTACACGGACATGATCGCCGACAAGATCCGCGCCGCCTCGAAGGCGCGCATCCGCGCGCGCACCCTGCCGTCGGCCGGCGACAAGGTGGCCGCGCCGCTGCCTGCCCTGCGCAGTCCATTGACGTCGAGCGAAAAGCTGATCATCGTGGGCGCCTCGACGGGCGGCACGGAAGCGATCCGCGAATTCCTCATGCAGATGCCGTCCGATTGCCCCGGCATCCTGATCACGCAGCACATGCCGGAAGGCTTTACGCGCTCGTTCGCGCGCCGCCTCGATTCGCTGTGCAAGATTTCGGTGCAGGAAGCGGCAGGCGGCGAACGCGTGCTGCCCGGCCACGCCTACATCGCGCCCGGCCATTCGCACCTGACCCTGACGCGCAGCGGCGCCAACTACATGACCAAGATCGACCAGGGCGAACCGGTGAACCGCCACCGCCCGTCCGTCGATGTGCTGTTCCGTTCGGCCGCGCAATCGGCCGGTAAAAATGCCGTCGGCGTGATCCTCACCGGCATGGGCAAGGATGGCGCACAAGGCATGTTGGAGATGAAGGCCGCAGGAGCGTATAATTTTGCGCAGGATGAAGCCAGTTGCGTGGTGTTCGGCATGCCGCGCGAGGCGATCGCTGTCGGTGCTACGCATGAGGTCGGCGCTTTGACGGCGCTGCCTGGCATGGTGCTGGGACACCTGGCGGCGCATGGTATGCGTGCTTTGCGCGTGTAAGCCACGTTTTATATGATCTGAGGCAAGTTTGTTCGCCTAAAAGCAACGAAAATGCTATCCTACAACTTGCTGCCGTAGTGTCGACCATAATGTCGGCATTCATGTCGATATTATTAACAAACCGCTACAGAAACAACGGAGTTATTCATGGCTGATCCAAAGATGAAATTTTTAGTCGTTGACGATTTTTCGACGATGCGCCGCATTGTCCGGAATCTGTTGAAGGAACTGGGTTATGCCAACGTCGATGAGGCGGAAGACGGCGTGATGGGCCTGGCCAAGCTGCGCGCGGAATCGTTCGATTTCGTCGTGTCGGACTGGAACATGCCAAACATGGATGGCCTGACGATGCTGCAGCATATCCGCGCCGATCCCGCACTGGCCAAGCTGCCCGTGCTGATGGTCACCGCCGAAGCGAAAAAAGAAAACATCATCGCCGCCGCGCAAGCTGGCGCCAGCGGTTATGTCGTCAAGCCGTTCACGGCCGCGACCCTCGATGAAAAGCTGAACAAGATTTTCGAGAAGCTGGAAAAAGCCGGCGCCTGATCCAGGCTTGACCGTTATCAAGAAAACGCTGCCCGTGCAAACCGGCAGCGTTTTTTTCGTCAGTTCGCGCCTTGCTTACACCAGGCCGCCATTCGCACGTAACGTTTGTCCATTCACCCAGCGGCCATCCGGCCCGGCCAAAAAAGCCACGGCCGCGGCGATATCGTCCGGCGTACCCAGGCGTTCAAGGGGCGCCATCTTGGCCATGCGCGCTATCGTTTCTTCCGTCTTGCCGTTCAAGAACAGGGCCGTGGCCGTGGGGCCGGGGGCGATGGCATTGACGGTGATGTTCTTGCCGCGCAGTTCCTTGGCAAAGATATTCGTCATCGTCTCGATGGCCGCCTTGGTGGCGGCGTAGACGGCATAGCCGGGCAGAGCCAGGCCGATCACGCTGGTCGAGAAATTGACGACGCTGCCGCCGTGGCGCAAGCGCGTCGCCGCCTGGCGCATGGTGTTGAAGCTGCCCTTGACGTTGATGGCGAACAGGCTGTCGAAGGTGACGTCGTCGGTCTCGGCCAAAGTGGGCAGTGCGGGCGGCATGATGCCGGCGTTGTTGACCAGCACATCGACGCCGCCGTAAGCCGCTTCGGCCGCATCGAACAGCGCTTGCACGTCGCTTGCCTCGGCCACGTTGGCCTTGACGGCGATGGCGGCGCCGCCTTCGGCCATGATGGCTGCCACCAGCTCGTCCGCCGCATCCTTGCCGCTGGCGTAGTTGACGACGACCTGGATGCCGTCGCGCGCCAGGCGGCGGGCGATGGCCGCGCCGATGCCGCGCGAGGCGCCCGTGACGATGGCTACCTTGGCAGAGTTGGATGTTGTGTTCATGGATGTTCTCCTGTGATGGTGGGAGGTCCGCATGCTGTTGCCGCGAGCCAGTGCCATTATTTTGATCTTTATTCATGGATGGATAAAGATGGGAGTTTTGATTTCAATGTGCAAATTGCATTAACAATGATGCCTGGCCTGCCTGGCAGGACAGGCAAGATCCCGCAGGTTTCATGAGATTGCGCAAAGGAATGAAATATTTCCTAAAGTTAACTTTACACGTCAAATAATTTGGCCCATGATCGCTGCAGTATTTCCCCTTTGTCCCCGACCCCGACAAGAAGGAGCGCGCGATGCGCCGAGCACCCGTATTATTTTTCGCCCTGAGCACGGCCCTGTTGGCGGCCTGTGGCGTGAGCCTTGAACAAACCGCCGTTGCGCCTGTCGCGTCTGTCGAGATGCAGGAGCCGGTCGCGCAATCGCCTGCCGAAGCCGATGGCCGGCATGCCTATCTGCACCGCGTGGGCAGCCATGATTATGTCAGCCTGAGCCAGCATGGGCCCGAGGGCGGCTTGCCCATCCTCACGGGCACGCAGCGCCACGCGCGCGCCATCCGCCTGCTGGCGGCCGATCCGGCCCAGGCAAGGGCCATCCTGCGCAGCCTGAGGCTGCCTGCGAACCAGCGCAAACTGTGGGCAGGAGAGGAAATCGTGCTCGACGCGGCCAGCTACGACATGTTGCAAGCGGCGCGCGGCAGCAACAAGCCGCTGTTTGCCGAACTCAAGCTGGTAGGGATGGAGAAGTAGAGAAAGAAACGGGGCCGAATGGCCCCGTTGTGATTGCGCTTAGATTTCCAGGTTGTCGATGAGTCGGGTCTGCCCCAGCTTGGCGGCAGCCAGCACCACCAGCGGTTCGCCGGCGGCCAGCTCGGCGGCGCTCGGTGCTTGCAGGTTGGCGCGCTTGCGCACGGCGATGTAGTCCGATTTCCAGCCGCGGCTGTTCAACAGCTGCATGCTGGCCTGTGCCAGTTCGCCCACGGCCAGATTGCCCTTGCGCACTTCCTCGGCCACGAAATTAAGTCCCTTGAACAGTTCCGGCGCTTCCGCGCGTTCGCTTTCCGATAAATACATATTGCGCGACGATAAGGCCAGGCCATCGTCCGCGCGGTAAGTTTCGGCGGCGATGATTTCCGTCGGCAGCGCGAACTGGCGTGCCATGTTGCGGATGATCATCAGCTGCTGGTAATCCTTCTTGCCGAACACGGCCACGCGCGGACCCACGCACGAGAACAGCTTGGTGACGACCGTGCACACGCCTTCAAAGAAGCCGGGGCGGAATTCCCCTTCCAGGGTATTGCCCAGGTCATCGGGCGGGCGCACGCGGTATTCCTGCGGTTCCGGGTACAGTTCCTTTTCCGTCGGCGCGAACAGCACGTACACGCCTTCCTTTTCCAGCTTGGCGATGTCGGCCGCCATGGTGCGCGGATATTTTTCGAAGTCTTCGTTCGGGCCGAATTGCAGGCGGTTCACGAAGATCGAGGCGACGACGGGGTCGCCATGCTTGCGCGCCAAACGCATCAGCGACAGATGGCCTTCGTGCAGGTTGCCCATGGTGGGGACGAACGCCGTGCGCAGCTGTCCGCTGAGCTGGTCGCGCAATTCTTCGATGTCGGAAATAATTTTCATGGATTGCTTTCGCTAAAACCCCGTTGTACGGTGGTCAGTGACAAAGGGAAGGGGTCAGGCGGGCGAATAGGCCAGCCGGACGTAGATGGGGGCAAACGGTTCTGCCTGCGTGATTTCGATCAGGGTTTCCTTGGCCAGTTCCAGCAGGGCCACGAAGTTGACCACCACCACGGGCACGCCGCCGGCAATGTCGAACAGTTCGCTGAACTCGACGAAGCGCGACGATTGCAAGTGGCGCAGGATGCTTGACATGTGCTCGCGCACGGACAGTTCCTGGCGGCTGATGCGGTGGTGCTGGGTCAGCTTGGCCCGCTTCAGCACGTCGAGCCACGCCTGCTGCAAGTCCACCGGTTCCACGTCGGGCCAGGTGGGCGTCAGGCTTTGCTCGATGAAAATCTGCGTGCGCACGAAATCGCGCTCGAACTGGGGGATGGCGTTCAGGTCGTAGGCGGCCAGCTTGATCTGCTCATACTCGAGCAGCCGGCGCACCAGTTCGGCACGGGGGTCGCCGCCATCTTCCTCGACGTCGCTTTTGCGCGAAGGCAAGAGCATGCGCGACTTGATCTCGATCAGCATGGCCGCCATCAACAGATACTCGGCGGCCAGCTCCAGGTTGCGCACGCGGATCTGGTCGACATATTTCAGATATTGCAGGGTCACCTGCGCCATCGGGATATCGAGAATGTTGAAGTTTTGCTTGCGGATCAGGTAGAGCAGCAAGTCGAGCGGGCCTTCGAAGGCTTCGAGGAAGATTTCCAGCGCGTCCGGCGGAATGTACAAATCCGTCGGCATGCGCATCATCGGCTCGCCATACAGGCGGGCGATGCCCAGCGGGTCGGCGGCGGGCGCCGCGTCCGTTACCGTTGCTGCAGGGTCGCCGCTGCCGTCGCCGTCAGCGACAGGTTCGGGCGACTCGATGACTGCGCCGGCACCGGAAGCGTCGGCTTCCGGCGTGACTGCAGACTCTTCAGGCAACATCGTGCCGGTTCCAGATCTTAGTTCTTGTTCTGGTAAACGTAAGCCTGTTGCTTGACGGCCGATGCCAGCTGGCGCTCCTGCTCATCGATGCTGACGGCCGGCTTGTCCCACAGCAGGGCGCGGCCCGCTTGCTGGCCCGCTTCCATGCCAGGATTCTTGGCCTTCAGTTCGGCGATGAACAAGGTGTGGTCGGATACGTAGTTGGTGTGTTTTGCAGGCAGTTTCATATTCTCTTCTGAGTGTCTTATGGGTAAGGTCAGCCGGCCGTATTTTACCGCGCCGTGCGGCCTGGCGGGTTGTTGTATCGGCAAGTCCAGGGCGAAATTGTTAAAAATCAATAACGCAGCAAACGCCGCATCACCATCGGTGCCGGTTCTGCGGGGTTGGCGTGCGAATATTCCAGTTCTTCGGCCAGGTCGAATTCGAAGGCCGCATAAAAATCGATCAGCTTGCGCTGGTCGCGCCGCACGGCCAGGCGCAATTCCTCGGCCTGGCACGACAGGCCGTGATGAATGATGGCTTCGAGCAAATGCTGCGAGACGTGGCTGCCCCGGTAGGCGGGCAGCACGCCCATGCGTGAAATCTTCCAGATGGCGGGATCGCTGTCGAGCGGCATCCAGCGCAGCGAACCGGCTGGAATGTCGTCGATCAGCAACAGAAAACCGCCACCGTGGCGCAATTGCTCCGCCACTTGCTCGGCCGTCTCGTGGTGTCCACTGGACGAGGCGGCCACCTTGCCGGCCCACGCGGCGCGGGTCAGCTCGGCCATCAGCTGTGCATCGGCATTCGTTGCTTCGCGCACCACGATATTCATCATCGGTCCTTGTGGAGGCTTAACGGATGCGCATGCCAGGTTCGGCACCCGGCCACGGGTTCAGGATGTAGATGCCGGGATTCGCCTTCTCGTCTGCGGCGGACGCGGCCATGACCATGCCTTCCGAAATACCGAATTTCATCTTGCGCGGCGCCAGGTTGGCCACCAGCACCGTCAGCTTGCCGATCAGTTCTTCCGGCTGGTAAGCCGAGCGGATGCCGGAGAACACATTGCGCAAGCGGCCTTCGCCCGCATCCAGGGTCAGGCGCAGCAGCTTGTCGGAGCCGTCGACCAGTTCGCAGTTGACGATTTTCGCGATGCGCAGGTCGACCTTGAGGAAGTCGTCGATCTTGATTTCGGGTGCCAGTTCCTCGATGGCGGCAGCGGCTGCCACTGGAGCTGCGGCGTCATTGGCGGCGTCGCCGGCCGGTGCGGCAATGGCTGCGGCCGCTTGCGGCGCGTCGAACAGCGCTTCGATCATCTTCGCATCCATGCGCGTCATCAAATGGCTGTAGGCGCCGATGGTGCGGCCCAGCATGCTGTTCGAGACGGCGTCGCCGAACACTTGCGTGTCGGCCCAAGTGAATTCTGCGTCGTTGAGGAACGATGCCACGTTCTTCGCCACGCCCGGCAGGACCGGCGACAGCAAAATCGTCAGCTGGCGGAACAGGATCAGGGCCGTGGTGCACACGTCGTGCAGCTCCGCCGTCTTTTCGGCGTCCTTGGCCAGGATCCACGGCTTGTTTTCATCGACATACTGGTTGGTGATGTCGGCGATTTCCATGATTTCGCGCAAGGCCTTGCCGAATTCGCGGTTCTCGAAGTGCGCAGCGATGCTGGCCTGGCGCTCGACGATGATGCCGTTGACGTCCACCGTCAGCGCGCGGTTGATCCAGCTTTGCGCGCCTTCAGACAGCGTCGATGCCAGCTTGCCATCGAAACGCTTGGCGATGAAGCCGGCGCAGCGGCTGGCGATGTTCACGTATTTGCCGATCAGGTCGCTGTTCACGCGGGCAACAAAATCTTCGCCGTTGAAGTCCAGGTCTTCCACTTTCGAGTTCAGCTTGAAGGCGATGTAGTAGCGCAGCCATTCCGGGTTCATGCCCAGGTCCAGGTAGCGCAGCGGCGAGATGCCCGTGCCGCGCGACTTCGACATTTTTTCGTTGTTGACCGTCAGGAAGCCGTGCACATTGACTTTCAGTTTGTCGATCACCGGGTGATTGGCGAATTTCAACATGGCGGGCCAGAACAGCAAATGGAAGGAAACGATGTCCTTGCCGATGAAGTGGATCTGTTCCGTCGACGGGTCATTCAGGAAGGCGTCGAAATCGATGCCTTTCTTGTCGCAATAGTTTTTCAGGCTGGCCAGGTAACCGACGGGCGCATCCATCCACACATAGAAGAATTTACCTGGTGCATCGGGAATCGGGATGCCGAAGTAGGGCGCGTCGCGCGAGATATCCCAGTCGGCCAGCTTTTCACCGGCTTCGCCCAGCCACTCGCTGACCTTGTTGACCATTTCCGGCTGCAAGCGGCCTGGCGTGTTGAGCCAATCCTTGAGGAATTCGAAGCAGCGCGGATCGGACAGCTTGAAGAAATACTGTTCCGACGGCTTCATCACGGGCGTCGCGTTGGTAAACACCGAGAACGGGTTGACCAGGTCGGTCGGCTGGTAAGCGGCGCCGCACACTTCGCAATTGTCGCCGTACTGGTTCTTGGCGCCGCATTTCGGGCATTCGCCCTTGATGTTGCGGTCGGCCAGGAACATGCCTTTGACCGGGTCGAAGAAGCGGTCGACGGTTTTCGTGACGATCAGGCCCGTATCGCGCAGCTTGCGGTAGATCGATTGCGACAGGTCGACGTTTTCCGGCGAATCGGTCGAATACCAGTTGTCGAAGGCGATATGGAAGCCATCGAGGTACTGGGCGCGGCCGGCCGCGATGTTGGCGACGAATTGCTGCGGCGTGATGCCTTCCTTTTCGGCGGCGATCATGATCGGCGTGCCATGCGTATCGTCGGCGCCCACAAAGTGCACTTCACGGCCGGCCGCGCCATCGCGTTGCATTCGCTGGAACCGGACCCAGATATCGGCCTGGATGTATTCCATGATGTGGCCAATGTGAAAAGCGGCGTTTGCGTAAGGCAGGGCAGTGGTGACGAACAGCTTGCGAGTCATGATTGATGCACTTTTGGGATGGATAATAGGACATTTTAACAGCGGAAAGGCAATATGAGCAGATGCAGGGCCGGCAAGTGATGCTTTTGCCGCCATCGCACCATGCAAATTTGCGCTAGACTGCGCGTATTGCACATATGTAGTACACACGGAGATTTACATGAGCATCACAGTAGAAGACGTCAAGGCCGCGCTGGCCCAGGTTATTGATCCAAATACACATAAAGATTTCGTTTCCAGCAAAACCGTCAAGAATCTGAAGGTCGATGGCGATGATATTTCCCTCGACATCGAGCTCGGCTACCCCGCCAAAAGCCAGATCGACCTGATCCGCAAATCCGTGCTGGCCGCCCTGCGCGTGCTGCCGGGCGTGGGCAACGTCAGCGTGGGCGTGTCGTCGAAAATCATTTCGCACACGGTGCAGCGCGGCTTGAAGCCGATGAGCAACGTGAAAAACATCATCGCCGTCGCTTCCGGCAAGGGTGGTGTTGGCAAATCGACCACGGCCGTCAACCTGGCCCTGGCTCTGGCGGCTGAAGGCGCCACCGTCGGCATGCTCGACGCCGATATCTACGGCCCGTCGCAACCGATGATGCTGGGCATCAGCGGCCAGCCGAAGACCCTCGACGGCAAGAGCATGGAGCCGATGGAAAACCACGGCCTGCAAGTGTCCTCGATCGGCTTCATGATCGATCCGGACGAGCCGATGGTGTGGCGCGGCCCGATGGTCACGCAAGCCTTGCAGCAATTGCTGGACCAGACCAACTGGCGCGACCTCGATTATTTGATCGTCGACATGCCGCCAGGCACGGGCGACATCCAGCTGACCCTGTCGCAGAAAGTGCCCGTCACGGGCGCCGTGATCGTCACGACGCCGCAGGACATCGCACTGCTCGATGCGCGCAAGGGCTTGAAAATGTTCGAGAAGGTTGGCATTCCTATCCTCGGCGTGGTGGAAAACATGAGCACGCACATCTGCTCGAACTGCGGCCATGCTGAAGAAATCTTCGGCGCCGGCGGCGGCGCGAAGATGTGCGCGGACTTCGGCGTGGAATTCCTCGGCGCCTTGCCGCTGACCATGGCGATTCGCCAGCAGACGGATTCGGGTACGCCCACCGTCGTGGCCGAGCCGGAAGGCCCCGTCGCCGTGATCTATAAGCAGATCGCCCGCACCATCGCGATCAAGGTGGCGGAAAAGGCGAAGGATATGACCAGCAAGTTCCCGAGCATCGTCATCAAGAACGATTGATGATCGGCCATGGGGTCAGACCCGCCGGGGGAGTGCATCCCAATGGGATGCGCTCCGATCGCGAAGCGACTGACCCCAGCAGCTCCCCGGCGCCATGGTCGCCAGGAATATGGTTTCATGCAGTCCGTGTTGTTATTTAACAAGAGGAGACATCATGCAATTGAACACCGTATTCCTGCGTCAAGCAGCCGCCGTGATCGCCGGTAGCCTGCTGGCCGCCAGCGCGTTTGCGCAATCCGTTTCCTTCGTCGAGCCAGCCGATGGCGCGACAGTGGCGAGCCCGTTCAAGGTCAAGTTTGCCGTCAGTGGCATGGACGTCAAGCCGGCCGGCGACATGACGGCCAAGACGGGCCACCATCATCTGCTCATCAATACTGGGCCGATGAAGGCGGGCGAAATGATACCCATGGACGAAAAGCATTTGCATTTCGGCAAAGGACAAACGGAAACGGACGTCACCTTGCCGCCGGGCCAGTACACCCTGACGATGCAGTTCGCCAACGGCGCACACCAGTCGTATGGTCCGGAGCTGGCCAAAAGCATCAAGGTGACGGTCAAGTAAGCCAGGCAAATTCATCTGTTCGGCATCGGGCCGGGTTCCAGCAATGGGCCCCGGCCTTTTTCTTGTTATTGCTTCTGTCATCATTGCGTCATATAGTCGGCGTATGCTGCCCGGTGGCCTAACTTTTGATGAGCGGATATGACGAAACCTTTCTCCCTTTCCCGGCAACTGGCACAGGCGCTGCTGCTGGCCGCTGGCGTGGCGGCGTGCCACGCGCATGCGGCCAAGGCGGTGCCCAATGCTGCGACGCAGCCGAAGCTGGTCGTGGTGCTGGTAGTGGACGGCTTGCCGCAAGAGCAGGTGACGCGCTACCGCGACCAGTTCGGCCAGGGCGGTTTCCGCCGCCTGCTGGAACAGGGCGCGTGGTTCAGCGATGCGCACCAGGCGCACGGCATCACGGTCACCGCCATCGGCCACTCGGCCGTGCTGTCGGGCGCCTACCCGTATCAGCATGGCGTGATCGGCAATAACTGGATCGATCCCGTCACGAAGAAATCCGTGTACTGCACCGAGGATGGCAATTTCCATTACATCGGCGAAGAGACGCAGCCCGATGACGGCACGGCGCCGACCAAGCTGCGCGTGAGCACCCTCGGCGACGAACTGCGTTATTCGACGGGTGACAAGGCCAAGGTCGTCACCGTGTCGGGCAAGGACCGTGGCGCCATCCTGCTGGCCGGGAAAACGGGCACGGCCTATATGTACATGGAAAAGACGGGCAACTTCGCCAGCAGCACCTACTATATGCAGCAGCACCCGCAGTGGGTGCAGCGCTACCAGGCGGCCAAGCCGCAGGACCGCTATTACGGCAAGAGCTGGACGCCGCTACTGGCCGATTCGGCCTATGCGCGCGATGCCCGGGATGATCTTGTTGCTGCCAAGCCGGGCACGCGCAACACCTTCCCGTTTGCCTACTACAGCGACAGCGGCAAGCTCGATGGCGAGTACTACAGCCGCCTGAAATCCGGCCCCTTCCTCGACGAGCTGACCCTGGAATTCGCCCGCGCCGCCATCGATGGCGAAAACCTGGGCCGCAATCCGGCCGGCGTGCCCGATATCCTCGGCGTGAGCCTGTCCGCGCACGACTATGTGAATCACGCCTACGGCCCGGAAAGCAAGATGTCGCACGACCATCTGCAGCGCCTGGACCGCATGCTGGCCGGCTTCTTTGCCGACCTGGATAAAAAAGTCGGCATGGATAACGTGCTCGTGGTGCTGACGGCCGACCATGGCTTCGCCAACGTGCCGGAATTTTCCGAAACGCGCGGCTTTTCCGCCAGGCGCATCGATGGCGCCAAACTGGTCGATGCGCTGAACCAGCACCTGGCGACAAACCTGGGCATCGACAAGCTGGTGACGGCGTCGTCGCTGCCGAATATCTACCTCGATTACGCGCTGGCGGAAAAGCGCGGCGTCCATCGCGCCACCCTGGAAGACGCGGCGGCCCGCTTTCTGATGCAGCAGGACGGCCTGGCTCAAGTCTACACGCGCACGCAGATGGAAACGGGAGCCGTCGCCACGCGCATGGACACCTTGATGCGTCGCGCCTGGAACCGCCAGCTGTCGGGCGACCTGATGCTGGTGACAAAGCCGGCCTGGTACTTCGGCAAGGGCAGCGGTGGCACCTCGCACGGCACGCCGTATACGTATGACACCAACGTGCCGCTGATGGTCTTCGGCCCCCGCTGGATCAAGCCGGGCGCCTATGGCCAGTACGCGGAAGTGGTCGACATCGCACCGACCTTGGCCCATCTGCTGCGCATACGCCAGCCGTCGGCGTCGGAAGGGCGGATTTTGACGGAAGCGGTGCGCTAAGGCTCTTGGGCAGTGGTGTTGTCGGCTTACGCGCTGCGCGCTAAGCCGACCTACGGGGTTTGCATGTCGGCGCCGCCGCCAATTTGACCGGCGTTGTTTGCGTTTCGGTGCCGCCACCAACACGACCGGCCTTGGCCTTGTGAAGAGCGTAGGTCGGATTAGCGGGGCAAAGCCCCGCGTAATCCGACAACAACGTTGGCAAAACCGCTTACAACAGCCAGTCGATCGGCAGCACCGACAGAATCGCCACGCCCATGCGCTTCCACACGCTGGTGCCTGGTTCCGTGTCGTAGCGCGTGGCGGCGCCGCTGGCGTCGCGGGCGAGCCAGTACAGCGCGCCGTCGTCGCCAAGCAGCACCTGGTAGGCGCGCTGCGGAATGGTGGTGCGCATGGCTAGCCCCAGCTGGCTGGCCAGCGCGGGGCTGTCGATGACGAGGCCCATTTCCGTATTCAGCTCGATCGAGCGCGGGTCGAAGTTGAACGAGCCGACAAAGATGCGCTGGTCGTCGACGGCAAAGGTCTTCGCATGCAGGCTCGATGCGGAGCTGCCGAAGCGGCCCGTCTGTTCGCGCGCATCGCCTGCTTCCCACGAGCGGCGCGATTCATACAGCAGCACGCCCGCTTCCAGCAGCGGTTTCCTCCACTTCGCATAACCGGCATGCACGGCCGCCACGTCGGTCGCTTCCAGCGCATTCGTCAGGATGCGCACGCCCACACCCTTTTTCGCCAGGTCGGCAAAGGCTTGCGTGCCCGATTTGCCGGGCACGAAATACGGCGACACCAGGTCCACTTCCTTTTCCGGCACGCCCAGCAGGTTTTGCAGGTTTTCCGCCACGCCAGTGCCGGGCCGGGCCTTGTCCAGCACCTTGGCCGGGTCGTCGCTGACCATGCGCGTCCTGGCCCATTCGAAGGGCAGGGTGCGTTCCATCATCTGCTTGACGAAGGGCGAGGTGCGCAGCGCCTGCACGTATTCCTCCGCCGCCTTGGTGTCGTCGATGCGGTCCGCTTCGGCGGCGATGGTGGCCGCGTCGCCTTCGACTGGGCTGGTCAGCAGCAGCCTGGCCGGGTAGGCCGAGGCGCTGTTCCAGTAGCGGTCGAAATCGTGCGAGACGTCATCGACGACGGGGCCGATGGCCAGCACGTCCAGGTCGGCAAACAGCACGTCGCCGGCCGCGCCAAAATATTCGTCGCCCACATTGCGCCCGCCAACGATTGTGGCCTGGTTGTCGGCCGTGAACGATTTGTTGTGCATGCGCCGGTTGAGGCGGGAAAAATCCGTGGCAAAGGCCAGTGCGCGCGGCGCGCGGGGAATAAAGGGATTGAACAGGCGGATTTCCAGATTCTGCTGCTTGCCCAGCATGGTCAGGGTCTGGTCCAGGCCCGCCGTGTTGTTATCGTCGAGCAGCAGGCGCACGCGCACGCCCCGTTCGGCCGCCTGGCGCAAGGCATCGAACAGCAAGGTGCCCGTGATGTCCTTGTGCCAGATGTAGTACTGCACGTCCAGGCTGCGCTGCGCCGCGGCGGCCAGCAGGGCGCGCGCGGCAAACGCGTCGCGCCCGTCGACCAGCGGATAGATGCCGGACACGCCCGGATGCTGCGCCACCATGGGCGCAATGGCCGTGGCCAGCTGGGTGTGCTTTGTGTCGGCGATGACGGTGGAGGGGGTGCGGCTTTCCAGCGAGGGCAGTGAAGCGCAGCCGGCGAGGATGGCGGACAGCAGCAGGGGCAGCAAGAAACTGCCGCTGCGGCGGGCAAGGGTGGTGGCGGGCATGGCGGGCTTTCATCGAGTTGCCCGATGTTAGCAGATGCGCATGCCCGCACGCGGGCGCTGTTTTAGAGTTGTTCCAGCGCGATCAGCTCGGCCACCGTCTGGCGGCGGCGGATCAAGCGGGATTGCTCGCCATCGACCAGGTATTCGGCCGCATGGGGGCGGCTGTTGTAGTTCGACGACATGGACGCGCCATACGCGCCCGCGCCTTCAAAGACGACGTAGTCGCCCACCTGCGCTGCTGGCAGCAGACGTGTTTCGACCACGCCGCCATCACGCTGGGTAAACACGTCGCCCGATTCGCACAGGGGGCCGCCGACGACGGTGGCGCATGCGGGGCTGGCGTCCAGTGCGCGGCCATCATGCGCGATGACCGACATTTCATGGTAGCTGCCGTACATGGCGGGGCGCATCAGTTCATTGAAGCCCGTGTCGAGCAGGGTGAAGTGGTTGCCGCCCATTTGCTTGGTGGCGCGCACTTCGGCCACCAGCAGGCCCGCGTCGGCCACGAGGAAGCGGCCCGGTTCGATTTCCAGGTGCACGGGATGGCCCAGGTGCGCCTCGATCTGCTTGCGTGCCGCATCCCACAGCTCGAAATAATGATTCGTGTCGACGGGCTGCTCGCCTTCGCGGTAAGGCACGGACAGGCCGCCGCCCGTGGAAATGGCTTCCAGGTCATGGCCCATGTTTTTCACCAGGTCGACCATGGTGCCGCAGACGGTTTCCAAGTGGCTGTAGTCGACGCCCGAGCCGATATGCATGTGCAGGCCCACCAGGTGCAATCCATGCGCGCGGATGACGGCCAGCGCCTCCGGCAGCTCTTCGTGCCAGATACCGTGCTTGCTGTTTTCGCCGCCTGTGTTGGTCTTGTTGCTGTGGCCATGGCCATAGCCGGGATTGATGCGCAGCCAGACGCGGTGGCCGGGCGACACGGGCCCCAGCTGGCGCAGCATGTCGACGGAGCCGCAATTGACTTCAATTTTTGCCGCCGCCACGCGCGCCAGGGTGGCGCGGTCGAACAGGTCGCAGGTAAACACCACGCCAGCGGCGCCATGCGTTTGCGCCGGCGTAAAGCCTGCCTGCAGCGCGCGTTCGATTTCGCCCAGCGAGACGGCATCCACGTGCACGCCCGCTTCGCGCATCAGGGTGAGCAGATGAATGTTCGAATTGGCCTTTTGCGCGAAGCGCACCGTGTCGAACTGCGCCAGTTGGGCGATGCGCGTGCGGATGGTGGCCGCGTCGTACACCCATAATGGCGTGCCGTGTTCCTGGGCGAGTTGGGCGAGGGTGGCGTCTGGCACTGGTTTCATGGTGGTTGTCTTCGTCATGTTTTAGGGTGGTGTCGGATTACGCGGGCCTTGCCCGCTAATCCGACCTGCGATGCTGGCAATGATGCGGGTTTTTTGGTTAAACATAAAATATCCATTTAAGCTGGCCTTATTCATTTATGATATGGGCATGACTATCTCCTTGCGCCATATCGAGGTCTTTCGCGCCATCATGACGACGGGCAGCGTGACGGCCGCCGCCGCCATGCTGCACACGTCGCAGCCCACCGTCAGCCGTGAACTGGCGCGCCTCGAGCATTTGACGGGCTTGACCCTGTTCGAACGCGAGCGGGGACGGCTGCGTCCGACGGCCCAGGCGCTGCAGCTGTTCGAGGAGGTGCAGCGCGCGTACTTCGGCCTGGAGCGCATCGTCAGCACGGCGGCGGCCTTGCGCCAGTTCGACCAGGGGCAGTTGTCGATCGCCTGCCTGCCCGTGTTTTCCCAGTCCTTGCTGCCGCAGGCGTGCAAGCGCTTCGTCGCCGATTTTCCCAAGGTGAGCATCAGCATCACGCCGCAGGAGTCGCCGCTGCTGGAAGAGTGGCTGTCCGCGCAGCGCCACGATATCGGCCTGACGGAAGTGGGCAATGCGCCGCCGGGCACGGCGCTCGCCACCCTGATGTCCGTCGATGAAGTGTGCGTGCTGCCCGACGGCCATGCGCTCGCCGGCAAGGCCGTGCTGCAGCCGGCGGACTTCGCGGGCCAGCCTTTTATCAGCCTGGCCGCCGTCGACCCTTACCGCCAGCAGATCGACGCCATCTTCGCACAGGCCGGCGTGGAGCGGCGCATGGCGCTCGACACGCACAGCGCCGCTTCCGTGTGCGCGATGGTGCGCGAAGGCGTGGGGCTGGCCATCGTCAATCCGCTCACGGCCCTCGACTATGCGGGGCAGGGCTTGCAGATCCGCCGCTTTGCCGTGTCCTTGCCGTTCACCGTGAATCTGGTCAAGCCTTTGCACCGGCCCTTGTCGCAACTGGTGGCCCTGTTCGAGCAGGCGCTGCATGCGCAGGCGGACGAGGTGAAAAGGCGGCTGCTGGCACTATAAGACAAGCCCCTTGAAGGACCGGGGGCCGACCCTCAGGGGAAATGGGACCCAGTGGGCCCCATTTCGATCACGAAGTGACTGACCCCGGGGTTTGCCTTAGGGCTTTGCTTAGGTAGTAAAATGGCGTTTTACTTATTCAAGCCTGATTACTTCGATGACCACAACCGCTACTCCCGTCCGTACCCGTTTCGCTCCCAGCCCGACCGGCTATCTGCACCTGGGCGGCGCCCGCACCGCTTTATACAGCTGGGCGTATGCCCGCCACTTCGGCGGCACCTTCGTGCTGCGCATCGAAGACACGGACGTGGAGCGTTCCACGCCGGAAGCCGTGCAAGCCATCATCGAAGGCATGAAGTGGCTGGGCCTGGACCACGACGAAGGGCCGTTCTACCAGATGCAGCGCATGGACCGCTACCGCGAAGTGGTGGCGCAGATGCTGGCCGAAGGCACTGCATACCACTGCTACTCGTCGCCGGAAGAAGTCGAAGCGATGCGCGAGCGCATGCGCGCCGCTGGCGAAAAGCCGCGTTACGACGGCACCTGGCGCCCGGAGCCGGGCAAGACCCTGCCGGCCATTCCTGCCGACCGCAAGCCTGTCGTGCGTTTCAAGAATCCGCTCGATGGCGACGTGAGCTGGGACGACGTGGTCAAGGGCACGATCACGATTTCGAACCGCGAGCTGGACGATCTGGTGATCGCGCGTCCGGACGGCACGCCGACGTACAACTTCTGCGTGGCCGTCGATGACTGGGACATGCAGATCACCCACGTGATCCGCGGCGACGACCATGTCAACAACACCCCGCGCCAGATCAATATCCTGCGCGCCATCGGCGCACCGCTGCCGCTGTACGGCCACCTGCCGATGATCCTGGGTGCGGATGGCGAAAAGCTGTCGAAGCGCCACGGCGCCGTCAGCGTGATGGATTACCCGGCGCAAGGCTTCCTGCCGGAAGCGATGCTGAACTACCTGGCGCGCCTGGGCTGGAGCCATGGCGACGATGAAGTGTTCTCGACCGAGCAGTTCTGCCAGTGGTTCAACCTGAACCACCTGTCCAAGTCCGCCGCCCAGTTCAACAATGAAAAACTGGCCTGGCTGAACAACCACTATATCAAGCAGGCCGACAACACGCGTCTGGCCGACCTGGCCCGTCCGCAAATGGTCGCCGCCGGCGCCGTCTTCGAAGGCGCGCCGGACCTGGCACAAGTGCTGGGCATGATGAAAGAGCGGGCCAACACGGTCAATGAACTGGCTGCCGCTTCGATGTTGTTCTTCCGCGAGCCGCAGCCGGAAGCGGAACTGGTGGCGCAGCACATCACGGATGCCATCAAGCCCGTGCTGGCGCAGTTTGCCGAGCGCATCGCCACGGTGGAGTGGAGCAAGGAAGCCGTGGCCGCCATGATCAAGGAAGTGCTGGCCGCCAACACCATCAAGATGCCGCTGCTGGCCATGCCTTTGCGCTTGATTTTGACGGGCCAGTTGCAGACCCCGGCCATCGACCAGGTAGTGGTGATCTTCGGCCGCGACACCGTGCTGGCGCGCCTGGCAAAGTGGCTGTAATCGCCGCTCTTAAATACGCGTAAAAATACGGTGCGGAAACCGCCCCTATGAAAAGTTGCTCATAGACGAAAAAGGGTATTTGCAGAGTGAAACTTCTTTGCTATACTCTTGTTTCTGCACCAACGGGGGTATAGCTCAGCTGGGAGAGCGCTTGCATGGCATGCAAGAGGTCAGCGGTTCGATCCCGCTTACCTCCACCAGCAGCAAAATCGCAGTCAGGTTTTGTTAGTCGTTGAAGTGGTGCAGATGTTGTTTGGAAGTTCCGCGGTCCCCATCGTCTAGAGGCCTAGGACATCACCCTTTCACGGTGAGTACAGGGGTTCGAATCCCCTTGGGGACGCCAGGTTGTTGTGGTATAGTAGTGGCAGTTGTTTGTACTGATTGTTGTAAGTTCAGGCCCGTAAAAACGGAATCTGGATGGAAAGCAAGTAGTGGAACAAAGTCGCCAAGTGCGGCTTTTATTATTTCTGCGCCCGGGGGGTATAGCTCAGCTGGGAGAGCGCTTGCATGGCATGCAAGAGGTCAGCGGTTCGATCCCGCTTACCTCCACCAACAGCGCAGAGGTAAAGAAGTAAATGTAGTGCCGAGGTCCCCATCGTCTAGAGGCCTAGGACATCACCCTTTCACGGTGAGTACAGGGGTTCGAATCCCCTTGGGGACGCCAGTTCAGTCTGGTGTTGTAGTAAAGAAGTAGCAGTGTTTCTGCGCCCGGGGGGTATAGCTCAGCTGGGAGAGCGCTTGCATGGCATGCAAGAGGTCAGCGGTTCGATCCCGCTTACCTCCACCAAAAGCGCAGAAATCACACAGTAATCAAAGTCGCCTCGAGCGGCTTTTTTTACTGGCGAGTATTTCTCGCCATACCCCTCGAGGGATAGGCGTAAGTCTGATTAGCGGCGCTCGCAATACGATATTGCCATATCGCACGAGCATCATTCTGTCCTCATAGCGGGATCCCTGCAAATAGATGCAAAATAAAACCCCCGGCAGTTGATTTCGTGAATCACCCCATGCTATACTTCGCGCACGCTTTTTTGAGGGGCTAAGCAAAGCCTTCAACGAAGAGTCCGCTGAGAGTAAAGCCAGCACAGGTCCCCATCGTCTAGAGGCCTAGGACATCACCCTTTCACGGTGAGTACAGGGGTTCGAATCCCCTTGGGGACGCCAGGATTTCGTTGTAAAGTAAGAGTGCAGTGCTGAACGGGCCTGACAAGTCAGGCTTTTTTTGTTTCTGCAATATTGCTGCAGTACCGGGTCAGGATGCGAAGTAGTGCATTCAGGACAGATTTCTGTCCCCATCGTCTAGAGGCCTAGGACATCACCCTTTCACGGTGAGTACAGGGGTTCGAATCCCCTTGGGGACGCCAGATTCGCAAGCAGTAAGATAAGCAACAGGTCGGGATGCAGAGCAGCGCATTCAGGACAGATTTTCTGTCCCCATCGTCTAGAGGCCTAGGACATCACCCTTTCACGGTGAGTACAGGGGTTCGAATCCCCTTGGGGACGCCAGACCGGCTGAATCAGCCAACAAAAAAGCCGCCTGGTAACAGTGCGGCTTTTTTGTTATGGGCTGCCATGTCACGTTTTTCTTTTCTCCTTTGAATATGCCATTAGCTACCGATCGCGCGCCATCCCTGGCCATCTTCTGCAAAGTCGTCGACAACTACGGTGATATCGGCATTTGCTGGCGCCTCGCGCGGCAGTTGCAGCGCGAGCACGGCGTGGCCGTCACCCTGTGGGTCGATGATTTGGCCAGTTTTCAGCGCATCTGTCCTGATATCGACGTGGCAGCCGAAGTGCAGCACGTATCGGGCGTCACGATACGCCATTGGCGCGGCCAGGATGGCGTGTTTGCGCCTGCCGATATCGCCGACATCGTCATCGAGTTTTTTGCCTGCGACATTCCGCCCGGCTATATCGCCGCCATGGCGCAGTGTTCGCCGCAGCCCGTGTGGCTGAACCTGGAGGGCTTGACGGCGGAAGAGTGGGTCGAGGGCTGCCATGCGCTGACGTCGCCGCGCCACGGCATGATCAAGCATTTCTTCTTCCCCGGCTTCACGGATAAAACGGGCGGCTTGCTGCGCGAAGCGGCGCTCGACGAGCGGCGGCTGGCGTTTCAGGCCGATGCTGCCGCCATGGCGGCATTCCTCGGGCGGTTCGGCGTGACGGCGGCGGACATGCGCGCTTTGAAAGTGTCGCTGTTCTGCTATCCATCCGCTCCCGTCGCCGAGCTGTTTGCGGCTTGGCAGGCGGGCAGCGAACCCGTGACATGCCTGGTGCCGGAAGGCGTCGCGTTCGATGCCGTTCAAGCGTTTATCGGCGACGATGCGGCGATGGCCGGGGCGGCGCGCACGCGCGGCGCGCTTACCGTGCGCGTGCTGCCTTTCGTGCCGCAAGACGATTACGACCGTCTGCTGTGGGCTTGCGACGTGAACCTGGTGCGTGGCGAAGACTCGTTTGTACGCGCGCAATGGGCGGGCCAGCCGTTTCTCTGGCACATCTATCTGCAGGATGAAAACTTGCATCACGTGAAATTGCGCGCCTTCCTGCAGCGCTATGCTGTGGACGCGGACGGCCCCATCGACAGCCTGGTGCAGGCGGCGCTGGCCTGGAATGGCGCCAGCGCGGACGCCTTGCCGTGGGCCCGGCTGTGGCACGCATTGCAGGCCGATCTGCCGCGCATCCGGGCGCGTGCACATGATTGGCAGCGGCAGATGCAGGCTAATGGCGATCTGGCAAGTAACTTGCTGGCGTTCGCTGGCGCGACGAGATAGGCGCTTGCCCAAAATTAAGGTAAAATGCCCGGTTATTTCTAACGTATTTTTAACCGATCAAACGCAAGCTTGCGGCGCTGATGGCGCACAGGCGGCAGATGGTCTTCATGCAACCCACTTTTTACGTACATTCCTATGAAACCCGCAAAAGAAATTCGTGTTGGCAATATCATCATGGTCGACAGCAAGCCTATGATCGTGTTGCGTTCTGATGTCAACGGTTCGAGCCGCACGGGCTTCACCTACAAATGGAAGATGAAAAATCTTCTGACGAACACCCCGATGGAAAACGTGTTCCGCGGCGACGACAAATTCGACGTTGTTGTTCTGGATAAAAAGCCAGTGACGTATTCGTACTTCGCCGACCCGCTGTTCGTGTTCATGGACACCGAGTACAACCAGTACGAAATCGAAGAAGAAAACCTGGGCGAAGCGCTGAACTACTTGAAAGATGGCATGGAATGCGAAGCCATTTTCTACGACGGCAAAGCTATCTCCGTTGAACTGCCTACGACCATCGCCCGTCAAGTGGTGTACTCGGAGCCAGCGGTCAAAGGCAACACTTCGGGCAACGTCCTGAAAGAAGCCAAGATCGAAAACGCCATCGACGCTCACCGCCACACCGTGCAAGTACCGCTGTTCGTGGCACAGGACGACGTCATCGAAATCGACACCCGCACCAACGAATACAAGCGTGTCGTACGCAACTGATTTGCTCCAGTACTGGACCATCAAGAAACGCTGCCTTCGGGCGGCGTTTTTTTTTGCTTGGAAAATAATTCCTTATCACAACTATTAGCTTGCAAGGACTGCTATGCTATGGCTAGCACATTATTGCGGCAGAAACATTGAAGTTTCTTGGAGATACGATGCAGCGCAGTCAGATGTTACGCAGTGGCGCGTCCCGGAGCGTGTCGCGCCCCGTACTGGCCCGTGCCACGGCGCCGGCCAGCCCCATGGCCCATCTGCTCGACGCCGGCGTCTTGCCGCAACAGCAGATGATGCAGGCAGGCAAACTCAGTTCCCATGCACTGACGTCGCAGTACCTGGCCCGCATCCGCTCCCTGTGCAGCATCGGCGCGCGCGCCTATCCCGGCATTGAAATCAATCCCGACGCCTTGAAAATTGCCCTGGAAATGGACCGCGAGCGGCAAGTGCACAAGGTGCGGGGCCCCTTGCACGGCATCCCCATCGTCTTGCGCGACAACATCGCCACGGGTGACCGCATGAAGACGCGCACCCAGGCGCCCCTGGCCACGCACGCCAGCTGCGATTCCTTCGTGGCGGCGCGCTTGCGCGCGGCCGGCGCCGTCATCATCGGCAAAAGCAATTTGCGCCAGTGGGCGGCCGTCAGCGTGCCGCATGCCAGTGCCAGCTGGGCCGGGCTCACCATCCTGGCCGTCGACAGCGCGGTGGATGGCTCCATCGTCGCGCCGGCTTCAAACTGCGGCCTGGTTGCCATCAAACCCACGGGCAGGGCCGCAGGCGGGCAGGGCGGTGAGCCGGCCACTGCCGGACCGATGGCGCCCAGCGTGCGCGAGGCGGCCTGGCTGCTCGCTGCCTTGAGCGGCGAGCGCCTGGCCGATGGCATGGTGTTTGATGCCGCCGGCCTGCACGGGCGCCGCATCGGCGTGGCGCGCAGCCTGTTCGGCCTGTGCGCCGGGACCGATGCCCTGATCGAGCAGGCGCTGCTGGTGTTGCGCGAACAGGGCGCGGAACTGATCGAATTGCCTCCCGCGCCCGGGTCGGGCGGCATCGACGCGCTGCTGCGTTCGCATGGGCTCGATGCGCTGGTGGGGCCGACTTGCCACGGCGTAGCGCAGCCGCAGTCCGACTTGCCGCATATCACGGTGCCTGCCGGCGTGGCCGGGGGCTTGCCGGTCGGCTTGTCCTTCATCGGCCCTGCCCACGGCGAGAAGCCGCTCATTGCGATGGCATATGCCTATGAGCAGGCGACTTTGCACCGGCGCACGCCCGCACTGCCATCGAGCATCACCCTGGCGCTGCGCCGACCATGATGATTCCTTTCGTTTTCTTTCGATAAATTATGCTTGCAACCTTGCTGCTGAGTGCCGCCGTGGCCGCCACCCCGACTTCTTTCGATGCCGAGCAGTTGTCCGGCAGCTGGTCCGACAGCGTGAATACGAATAGTGTGTGCGAAGAAGCACGCCTCTTCACGCGCATGCAGCTGTCTGACGACCATCAGCGGCTGGCGATCTTCAACGACCGCACGTGGAAAAGCAAGCTGGGCGAAACCAACCGCTTTGCCGCGACGGTCGTGGCGGAAACGGAGCATAGCCTGACGCTACGCTATGACAATGAAACCCGCCTCAATGCCGCTGGCAAGCTGGTGGAGTGGCAATTGATCATCGTCGCGCCCGGCGTGTACCGCTGGCGCGAGACGGGCTGGCCCGAAGGCAAGGTCAACGGGGTGGTCGGCATCCGCTGTTCTCCCTGAGGCGCGCGCACAAGCATGCCATTCTGCTATGCTTTCGGCATTACCCGATGTTTTTAGGAGATTGCATGTCCGCACGTTTGCTCTTGCCCCTGTTCCTGGGCGCTGCCGTGGCGCTGGCCGTCATGCCGGCGCAGGCGCGTACGCCCAAGCTGTCGCTGATCGAGCAGGCGCAAAGCTGCGATGGGAGCGCTACCTGCCCGTATTTCCCCGACGTCTACAAGGCGGACTACGCCTTTCGCAAGGCCTTTAATGTGGGCTTGAAAAAAGCGGGCCTGAAGCGGCAGCGCTGGGTGCCCGATGGCGTGGCCAGCCCGCTCAAGCCCGTCGAGATCGACGGCAAGGCGCGCCTGCTGAGCAGCGTCTGCGAACCGCACAATTGCGGCCACCATTACACCATCCTGTACGACCCGGCCGCGCGCAGCATGACGGGCGTGTACATGGGCAGCGATGTCAAGGGCGTCGCGCGCACCGTCTACTTCGGCGAGCCCAGCATCGCCGAAGCCGACTTGCTGTCCAAGAACTGATGCACGCGCCACTGCACATTTCCAGCGAGCCCGACGAGCTGGACGTGCCCATGATCCACCGCTACCTGAGCGAGCAGTCGTACTGGAAGCGGGGCGTGGCGATCGAAACCGTGCGCAAGGGGATCGCCAACGCGCTGTGTTTTGGCGGCTATGTGGATGGCCAGCAAGTCGCATTCGCCAGGGTCGTTACCGACTACACGGATTTTGCGTACCTGCGCGACGTGTTCGTTCTGCCGCACTTCCAAGGCAGGGGATATGGCAAGCAGATGGTGGCCGCCGTGCTCAGCGATGAACGCTTGCGCGATGTCGCCTGGATGCTGGGCACCGACGATGCGCACAGCCTGTATGCGGGCTTTGGTTTTACGCCGCTGGAGGCGCCGCAAAAGTACATGCGCCGCCCAGCGCCAGTAAAATTATCAAAATAATAGTTGATTCCATAAAAACTATTGATATTGTCGTATCAGATTAATATTGCCTTGATAATGACAATATGTCATTATGCGCGCTCTGCTGCGATTGCGCAGCCGTACTTTGCTGGTGTTTTTGCCTTGCCATCGCCATACGGTGAGGGCGAGCTCAATGAGCGGTCTGACTGGTCGTCCCCTGGGTACGTTTTTTCGACAATGTAAAGGAATACATCATGAAACAATATGGCGCCGAATTTCTCGGCACGTTCTGGCTGGTACTGGGCGGTTGCGGCAGCGCCGTGCTGGCCGCGGCCTTCCCCGGTCTTGGCATCGGCTTTGCCGGCGTGGCGCTGGCCTTTGGCCTGACGGTGCTGACCATGGCTTACGCCATCGGCCACATCTCGGGCTGCCATCTGAATCCCGCTGTCTCGATCGGCCTGTGGGCCGGCGGCCGTTTCCCTGCCAGCCAACTGTTGCCCTACATCATCGCGCAAGTACTGGGCGCCATCGTGGCCGGCGGCGTGCTGTACGTGATCGCCAGTGGCCAGGCCGGTTTCGACGTGAGCAAGGGCTTTGCTTCGAACGGTTTCGGCGCCCACTCGCCGGGCGGCTATTCGATGCTGTCGGCGCTGGTCATTGAAATCGTGCTGACGATGTTCTTCCTGATCGTCATCCTGGGCGCCACCGACAAGCGCGCGCCGGCCGGCTTCGCCCCGCTGCCGATCGGTCTGGCGCTGACCCTGATCCACCTGATCAGCATTCCTGTCACCAATACCTCCGTCAACCCGGCTCGCAGCACGGGCGTGGCCCTGTACGTGGGCGACTGGGCGACGAGCCAGCTGTGGCTGTTCTGGCTGGCACCGATCATCGGCGCCTTGCTGGGTGCGCTCGCCTACCGCCTGATCGCGGGCGAAAAAGCGTAGGTCGGCTTAGCCCGCAGGGCGTAAGCCGACAATGCCGGCAACGCAGCTTGTCGGCTTACGCGCGGCGTTGCCACGCTAAGCCGACCTACGCGGCTGGCCTCCCGGCCGAATGTCGGCAAACGCCTTGACGAAAGCAGCCCACGGGCTGCTTTTTTCGTTTACTCGGCGGCGCGCCACTCGCTCAGGTAGTGCTGCGGCGTGCGGCCAAGGATGCGGCGGAACATGGCGCTGAAGGCGCTGGGGCTGGCGTAGCCCAGCGCATAGGCGATGGCCGCTACGCCTTCGCCCCGGTCCAGGCGGCAGAAGGCCTCGGCCAGGTGGACTTGCTGCAGCCATTGGCGGTAGTGCAGACCCGTTTCTTTGGGAAATAAGCGGATCAGGGTGCGCGCGCTGGCGCCCGCGTCCTGCGCCCAGTCCTCGATACTGCGCCGGCTGCCGGGCGCGTCCATGATGGCCGAGCACACGGCCACCAGGCGCCGGTCGCGGGGCCAGGGGATGGCGAGGGGGACGGTATCGGCCGCCGCCAGTTCCGACAGGATCAGGTGCGCCAGCCAGTCGCCGCGCCCCTCTAGCGCATATTCGACCGGTTCGGCCAGCAAGGCCAGGATCAGCTCGCGCAGCAGCCGGCTCACTTCCAGCACCTTGCAATCGTCGCCATATCGGGCCGCCACCTGCGCATCGATGTACACGGTACGCATGCTCAGTTCGCTCAAGATGTGGACTTCGTGCACGACGCCCACGGGGATCAGCAGGGCGCGCCGCGGCGGCAATATCCACACGCCATGCTCGGTGGACACGCGCATCACGCCTTCCGTCGCATACAGCAGTTGCGCTCGCACGTGGCTGTGCGGCGCCGTATAGTCGCCCGCCGCATATTGCCTGGACATGGCCGTCACGGGGCGCGGCACGTGCTGGTAATCGTGCGAGCTGGTGCTGCGGCTGAACGGCACCCCATCAGGGTGAGTCTGGATCAGTGGTTGGGTGTACATGCTGGTCGTTGGATGCGCTCTTAATTGTCACTTGGTTGTCACTTGGGCGACGATTATTGGAAGTTATCAGTTCGGTGACCATACTATACTGGCTTCTTTGCCGGGCCGCCCGCCGAGCCCGATTATTGCGGATGACACATGCACACAACCACAACTGCTCCAGCATTGGCCAAGTCCGTGCCGGCGGCTCCTTCGCTTCATAGTTCCCAACAACAATCCGGTCTGGCCATGCACATCCTGGGCGCCGTCGCCTTCGTGCATTTGCTCAATGACTTGATCCAGGCATTATTGCCGTCGATTTATCCGATGCTGAAAGCCGAGTTTTCACTCAGTTTTACCCAGGTCGGCCTCATAACCCTGACGTTCCAGTGCACGGCCTCGTTGCTGCAGCCATGGATCGGCTTGTACACGGACCGCCGTCCGCTGCCATTCCTGCTGCCCGTCGGCATGTGCTTTACCTTGGCTGGCGTACTGATGCTGTCCATCGTGTCGACCTTCCCGACCCTGCTGATCGCCTCGGGCCTGATCGGCGTCGGTTCCTCGACCTTCCACCCCGAAGCGTCGCGCGTGGCGCGCATGGCCTCGGGCGGACGCTACGGCTTTGCCCAGTCGCTGTTCCAAGTGGGCGGCAACGTCGGCTCCGCGCTGGGGCCGCTGCTGGCAGCCGCCGTCATCGTCAACCGTGGCCACGGCAATATCGCCTGGTTCGGCCTGCTGGCCGTGCTGGCCATCGGCGTGCTGTACAAGGTCAGCCACTGGTATAGCGGCCACCTGGCCAGTTTCAAGCCGAAGGCGGGCGGCCACGGCCCTAATTTGTCGCGCAACAAGGTGATGGGCGCGCTGGGCGTGCTGGCCCTGCTGGTGTTTTCGAAGTACATCTACATGGCCAGCCTGTCGAGCTACTACACGTTTTATCTGATCGACAAATTCCACCTGTCGCTCGGCGATGCTCAGCTGTATTTGTTCCTGTTTCTCGCCGCCGTGGCGGCCGGCACCTTCATGGGCGGCCCCATCGGCGACCGCATCGGCCGCAAGCGCGTGATCTGGATTTCCATCCTGGGCGCCGCGCCATTTACCCTGCTGCTGCCCTACGTCGACCTGTTCTGGACGGCCGTGCTGACGGTGATCATCGGCTTCGTGATTTCATCCGCGTTTTCCGCCATCGTCGTCTTCGCGCAGGAACTGGTGCCGGGCAAGGTGGGCATGATCGCGGGGATTTTCTTTGGCCTGATGTTCGGCGTGTCCGGCATCGCCGCCGCTGCCATGGGTCACCTGGCCGACGTGGCGGGCATCGCCTATGTGTACAAAATCTGCTCCTACCTGCCGCTGTTGGGCATCCTGACGGTGCTGCTGCCGCATATCGAGCAGGCGAAAAAGTAAGCCAGCGTCGCGGGAGGGCTTGACGGCCCGCCCGCGCGCATGCGATATTGTCCCATGATCTCTTCCATCCTCCCTCCAGTCCTTGCATACCGCGCTGCCGCTGCGCTGTGTCCGTGTACCTGGCTTCGCGAGGATGCGGCCCGGCGCCGTTAAACTTTTTACTCCTCATTCCGATGGCCACAGCGTTGAAAAACCTGTGGCCATTTTCTTTTCCGCAACGCGCATGAAAGTCCCGCATGACACTTCATTTGTACGACACGTATAGCCGCAGCTTGCGGCCCTTCGAGACCATCGCCCCGGGCCAGGCGGGTCTGTACGCCTGCGGGCCCACCGTCTACGACTATGCGCATATCGGCAACCTGCGCACCTATCTGTTCGTCGACGGCTTGCGCCGCGCGCTCGAATTCAACGGCTTGCAGGTGCGCCACGTGATGAACATCACGGACGTCGGTCATCTGACGTCGGATGCGGACAGCGGCGACGACAAGATCGAGGCGCGCAGCGCCCGCAGCGGCAAGTCGGCCTGGGACATCGCCGCTGAATTTACCCGCGCGTTCGAGGGCGATCTGCACCAGCTCAATATCCTGCCGCCCACCGTCTGGTGCCGCGCCACCGACCACATCGCCGAGCAGATCGCCTTCATTCTCGACCTGGAAGCGAAGGGCTATACCTACCGCACGGACGACGGCATCTATTTCGACACGACGCGCCAGGACAGCTATGGAAAACTGGCGCGCCTGAACCGCGACGGCCTGCAGGCGGGGAAAAGGGTGGATCTGGGCGAGAAGCGCGACATCTGCGACTTCGCGCTGTGGAAGTTCAGCGACGTGCCTGGCCAGCGGCAAATGGAGTGGGACAGCCCGTGGGGCCTGGGTTTTCCCGGCTGGCATATCGAATGCTCGGCCATGGCGGAAAAGCACCTGGGGACGTATTTCGACATCCATTGCGGCGGCGAGGATCACGTGGCCGTCCACCACAGCAACGAGATCGCGCAAACGGAAGCGCGCCACGGCACGCGCCTGGCCAACTTCTGGCTGCATGGCGCCTTCCTGAAAACACAGGATGCGAAGATGTCAAAATCGTCGGGCGACTTTTTACGCCTGCATAGCCTGGTGGAGCAGGGCATCGATCCGCTGGCCTACCGCTACCTGTGCCTGGGCGCCCACTACCGCAGCAGCCTCAATTTCATGGACGAAGCGTTGCGCGCCGCCAGCAGCGGCCTGGCGCGCCTGCGCGTCAGCGTGCATGGTCTTGGCGAAGCGCAGGGTGAGGCCGCTCCTGATCCTGCATGGCTGGCGCGCTTTGCGGCGCAGGTCAACGATGACCTGAACTTTCCGCGTGCGCTGGCCGTGGCCTGGGAACTGTTGAAAAGCGAGCTGCCGGACGCCGTGAAAAAGGCCACCATGGCCCGCTTCGATGCGGCCTTGGGGCTCGACTTGCTGGCCTGGCAGCCAGCGCAGGTAGAGGTGCCGCAGCCCGTGCAGGCATGGATGGCGGAACGGGCCATCGCCCGCGCGCAGCGCCAGTGGGCCGAGGCGGACCGCTTGCGCGCACTGGCGCGCGCGGCCGGCTATGACATCGACGATACGCCGCAGGGGCAACAGGCGCGGCCTTTGTGAAGATGTCCGGCATAATGGCCGCCTGATGAAACTGGAGATGCCGTGAAGCGCCGTTTGCTGATACTGAGTTGTTGCCTTGTCTTTTCTGCCGCCCGGGCGGCCAGCGAATGTCCGGGCTTTCCCGCGCTGGCCACCTCCGGCGAGACGCTGCTGGCGCAAGTGCGTGCGCTGCCGCCCGTCGGCATCGACCGCGAACGGCAGGCGTGCGCGCCGGCGACCGTCATCGATTTCGCCTACAGCGGCGGGGTGCTGTGCAGTTTTGGCAGTGAAGTGGAGGCGGCGACATCTGCCGTCACGCACCTGGCCGATGGCGGTGAGCTGGTCGAATACCTGTATCTGTTCCCGTATGCGCCGGCCACGCACGCGCGCTTGCTGGCGCTGCTGGCCGCGCGTTTCACGCCAGTGGACAAGGCAGCCTGGCCCGCCTTCCTGCAAGCCGCCAGGCCGGGCAAGGAAACCACGGCCCTGTTCACGCATGGCGGCTTTTATATCTCGCTGGGCAAGCCTACCGAAGGCGATCCTGCCGAATGGTATTCGAATGTGATCTTTGAAAAGATGGACCAGCCCGCGCTGGGCGTGCGCAAGGTGTGCAAGGAAGCTCGCGATGGCTGAAGCGGATGCCTTTCCGGCCGCATTGGCCGGCACTGTGGCGCAGCTGCTGCCCGTGCTTTCATCAGGCCAGCTACATGCGCCCGTTCGGCCGTTTACGGCATGCCAGGATGGCGAGGCTCTGCGCATCCCCGTGCGCACGTATTACGACGGCAAGCAATTGTTGGCTTGTACGCAGCTGGCAGGCGACGCGGGCGTGATTGCCCTGTGCCTGGGCACGCGCCACCATGACGGCCATGTGCGCGAAGCGTGTGCAAGGCAGCTGTTGCTGCAGGAGCGGGCGTGGACGGTGCCCTTCGTCGTGCACCTGTGCGGCGAATACGTGCTGGAGATTGTCGAGGCAATTGGCGCGGCGCTGCCGGCCTGGAATACGCAGGCGCTGGCGCGCTACCTGCGGGAGAACCCCGCGTATGTGGACACGCTGGAGCGGCGCAGCATCAGTTACTGGAGTTGCTACTACCGAGGGCGCCATCCCGCGTGGGATAGCTACCCGGGACGCAGGACCATGGCGGCCCTGCGTGCATTGCAGCAGCTTACGCCTCGATAAAGCGCATCTTGAAGCTGCGGCCCTTGATGTTGCCGAAGTCGCGACCCAGGGTATTGCCCGCGTTCAGGCGCTTGAACGCGGCTTCGGCCACCTTGCGGTCCAGCGCCACGTAGGTCATGAACTCGAACACGTTGATCTTGCCCACTTGCTCCTTGGTGAGGCCAGCGTCGCCCGTCAGCGCACCCAGCAAGTCGCCCGGGCGCAGCTTGTCCTTCTTGCCGCCCATGATGCACAGGGTGACCATCGGCGCCGGCAGCGCCTCCATGCCGTCATCTTCCGCCAGTTCCTTCAGGTCGTGCCATTCGGCCGCGCTGTTCTGGTATTGCTCGATCAGCTTGACCCATTTTTTCTCGTTCGGCGCGCACAGCGACAGGGCCAGGCCCTTCTTGCTGCCGCGGCCCGTGCGGCCGATGCGGTGGATGTGCACTTCCGTGTCCTTCGACACGTCGACGTTGATCACGGCGCCCAGGTCGGAAATATCGAGGCCGCGCGCGGCCACGTCGGTGGCCACCAGCACGGAGCAGCTGCGGTTGGCGAACAGCACGAGGATTTCATCGCGCTCGCGCTGTTCCAGCTCGCCGTACAGGGCCAGCGCGGAAAAGCCTTGCTGGCGCAGTTCGTCGGCCAGCTCGCGGCAATGCACCTTGGTGTTGCAGAAGGCCAGCGTGGATTCCGGCTTGAAGTGTTTCAACAGCTTGCCGACGGCGCCATTGCGCTCGTCGAAGCCGATTTCATAGAAGCGCTGCTCGATCTTGTCGTTGTCGTGCTGCGCCTCGACCGTCACTTCCAGCGGATTGACGAGGAAGGACGCCGTGGCGCGGCGGATATCTTCCGGATACGTGGCCGAGAACAGCAGGGTCTGGCGACGCGCCGGGCAGGCGCTGACGATGCCGGCGATTTCTTCGTAAAAGCCCATGTCCGTCATGCGGTCCGCTTCATCGAGCACCAGCGTTTGCACGTGATTCAGGTTGATGGTGCCGCGGCCCAGGTGGTCGCGCAAACGGCCCGGCGTGCCGACGACGATGTGCGCGCCGTGTTCAAGCGAGGCGATTTGCGGGCGCATCGGCGCGCCGCCCGTCAGTGTCAGGATCTTGATGTTGCCTGCCGCGCGGGCCAGGCGGCGCAGTTCATTGGCCACCTGGTCGGCCAGTTCGCGCGTGGGGCACAGCACGAGGCCCTGCACGGCAAACCAGGCCGGATTGAGCTTGTGCAGGATGCCGATGCCGAAGGCGGCAGTCTTGCCGCTGCCGGTTTTTGCCTGGGCGATCAGGTCGCGGCCATCGAGCACCGCCGGCAGGCTTTGCGCCTGGATGGTGGTCATCTCGTGGTAGCCGAGCGAATCCAGGTTGGCCAAAAAGGCGGGCGTCAGCGGCAGGCTGGAAAAAGAGGTGGTGGCGGATGTGGTGTTCATAAGGGCGGAGCCGGTAAAAAGCGGGTGGATGGGCACAGTCTACAGGCGTTATACGCCCTTGTGCGGATGGTTGTGGAAGCTGGCGGCAAACGGCCGCCGGCGTTGGGATACTAGTTGTCGGGCGCCCAGATGGGCAAGCCGGTCAGATCGAGGCCAGCGTCGCGCGTCCATACGGGCAAGCCCGTGGCGTCGGTCGGCTCCAGCAATTCAAGCTGCACCTGCTTCAGCGCCACCTTGCGCGCGCGCGTGCGGCGTTGCGGTTCCGGCGCCGGCTCAGGCGCCTCGTGCGCTGGCGGCGGGCCGAAACCGGGCAAGTCGATGGTGGCGTTGTCTTTTTTATCTCTCATTTGCTAACCTCTGTCCCCGGCTCGCGAAAGCCCGGGGGCGGGCAAAAAGCTGTCCGCCGGTGTGAATACTCTGTAGCTTCGTCCACAAAACAAAAGCCCGGCTACTGGAGTCGGGCTCATTGTTGGAACAACCGTCAGGAATACCTGTCCTGCGGATTTAAGTGCGGCACGCAGTGTATCACAGGCGTGCCGCATTGTGGGTGGCTTAGCGGAAGCTCAGAGCGCCCGTCAGGTCGCCCGGCGGCAGCGCACCGCGCGACGCAAACGCGTCGTTGCGCACCTTCAGGCCTTCAAGCAGCGGCAGGTCGTGCAGGCGCGTGATCAGGCGCAGGATCGACGTGGTGTCATAAAAACTGTGGTCGACGGCGCCTTTCTTCGCGTATGGCGAGACGACGATGGCGGGAATGCGCGTGCCCGGACCCCAGCGGTCGCCTTTCGGCGGCGCCACGTGGTCCCACCAGCCGCCGTTTTCATCAAAGGTGATCACGACGATCATGTCCTTCCACTGCGGCGATTCCTTCAAGTGCTGGATGACGTTGGCCACGTGCTGGTCGCCCGATTCAATATCGGAATAGCCGGCGTGCAGGTTCAGATTGCCCTGCGGCTTGTAGAAGGTCACGGCTGGCAGCTTGCCCGCCACGGCGGCGGCGAGGAATTTGTTCGAGATCGGGCTGTCACCCGTGCCGCCGTCGCGCAGGTGTTCGGCGCGCGCAGCCGTGCCGGGCGCGAACTGCTTGAAGTAGTTCAGCGGCTGGTGGTGGAACTGGAAGTTCGGCTTGCTGCCGCCGCCTTTTTGGTCGAGCGCCGCTTGCCAGCCGCCGCCATACCACGCCCAGCTGACGCCCTTGCGCGACAGCAGGTCGCCGATGGTGTCATAGGTTTGCGGCGGCAGGGTGTTCGCGTCGGCCGGGTCGGCATGCAGCGGGTCGCCGTCGAAGGCGGGGCGGATGTAGCTCGGCTGATATGGCGGTGCCATGGTGTTGACGGCATAGCCGTCCGGCGTGATGGCGCCGTCGTTCACATATTTCGGCTTGCCGTCCAGCGCCGAGGCGGGGCAGTCGGGCGAGATCGCCAGGCGCACGCCCTGCGGGCCGTCGGACAGCACGGCGATCTTTTTCTTCGCCGCCGTTTCGGATGCATTGAAATATTCGTTGGCGCGGCCCGTGACGAGGAACTGGTGGTTCATGTAGGAGCCGCCGAAGGCTGCCATGAAGAAGTTGTCGCACAGCGTGTACTGCTCGGCGATCTGCCACAGGTTCAGGTTTTTCGACGTTTCGCCGTAGTGGCCCATCACCAGGCCGCCGCTGTCGGCCCACGCGGCAAAGCCGTCGTTCTTGCCGCCGTTGATCTGCATCTGGTTGTTATAGAAGCGGTGCACAAGGTCGCGCGTGATGATGCTCTCGGGCAGGGGCTTGCCGGCCGCGTCGCTCAATTTGTAGGGTGCGTTGGGCAGGCCGGAAATCTGGTCTTCCTTGATCAGGTAATCGGTGCCGCCGATATTTTGCTGGTTCGGCACGAGGCCGCCCCAGATCTTCGGCAGGGTGGCCAGCGGCTTGCCGTCGCGGTCCAACTGCTGCGCCTGTTCGGCCGTGACGGCGGACAGGGGCGCGCTGGTACCGGGGAAGTTGGCGAACAGGTTGTTGAAGCTGCGGTTTTCCAGGTAAATCACGACCACGTTCTTGACGTGCGCCTTGAGCTTCGCGTCGAGCGAACCCTTGGCGATGGTCTTTTTGGCTGGCGCGGCGTCGGCCAGCGCCGGCAGGCTTGCGGCCAGGCCGACTGCGGAAGCAGCCTGGAAAATGCGCCGGCGCGAGGGATTGGCGGGTTGGCCGGCCGGATCGGCTGGCAGGGCGGGGGCGAGGTCCTTCACACATTCTCCTTGGGTGTCTCTATGGGCACGGGCGTTGGCGGCAATGGCCGGCAACGCCCGTGAAGCGGGAAAATTGTATCACCGGCCCTGCGCCGGTGTGAAATGCTAGAACTGGTAACGCACGCTCAGCGCCACCTTGCGCGCCGGACCATACATGCCCGAGTACCACCAGTCCGACACGGACGCCGTGTATTTTTTGTCGAACAGGTTGGCCACGTTGACGGTGGCAGACAGCTTGTCGTTGACGTCGTAGCGCGCCATCAGGCTGGCCACCGAGTACGCCTTCTGTTCCCAGTGCATGGTGCTGTTGATCTGCCACGCGTCGATGTCCGAATACACGCGGCTTTGCCAGTTCACGCCGCCGCCGATGGTCAGGCGATTGAGGTCGCCGGGCAGGCGGTAAGTCGTCCACAATTTCACCAGGTGGCGCGGGAAGGTGGTCAGGATGGCCTTGCCGGCATTGTTTTCCGTCTGGCTGTAAGACCACGATGCCGAAATATTCCAGTCCGGCGTGATGGCGCCCGTCGCTTCCACGTCCACGCCCTGGGTCTTGGCGCCCTTGATGGCGCGGTTGGCAGGATTGTTCGTGCCAGGCACGGTGTAGCCAGGGTCCGATTCGGACAGATTGCTCTGGCGGATCTGGTACAGCGCGGCAGAGGTGTTCAGGCGGCCATCGAGCCAGCCGCTCTTGATGCCCGCTTCAAAGGTCTTGCCCTCGCGCGGCGCCAGCAGCTTGCCGTAGCGGTCTTGCGAGGCTTGCGGCTGGTAGATGGTGGAGTAGCTGGCGTAGGCGCTGTGCGTGCCGTCGATGTCGAATACGAGGCCGCCATACGGCGTGAAGACACGGCTCTCCGAGGCGGGGGACGCGCTGTAAAAATTCACGGACGGCGCGTCCGAGATGTAGTTCTCGCTGTAGCGCAGCACCTTGGCGCCGGCGATCAGCTTCAGGCGTTCGGAGAGATTGAAGCGGCTGGCCGCGTAGGCGCTGGCCTGGCGGCGCGTGCTGTCGTAGATGACGGTGGTACCGCCAAACACGGGCGTTGCCGTGCGATTCCAGCGATACAGGTTGACGGGCGTGTTTTCGACGCCCCGGTCGAAACGGCCATCGGTCGTGCTTTGAAATTCGCTGTAGTCCATGCCCAGCACCAGCTCGTGCTGGCGGCCGAACGCGCTGAACGGCCCGCGCACGTTGACGTCCACGCTGTTGACCTGAAGCTGGTAGTCGCGGTAGTCGGCGTTCAAGCTCAGGCCATCGCCCGTGGCCTGGTCGGGAAAGCCGCCACTCACGCTCAGGTAGACGGCGCGCTCTTCCTGCGACGATTGCACGCGATTGGCCGAGATCTTCAGTTTCCAGTCGTTGGCCAGCGCGTGCTCTAGGGTGGCGAAGAGGTCGGTCGAATTGGTGTCGAAGCGATTCGACTTGGCGGCCGGGCTGAAAGAGCGTGGCAGGTCCGTCATGACGCCATTGCTGTAGAACAGGGGGAAGCCCAGGTAGGACAAGGATCCGTTCGAGCGCTTGCGCTGGTGCGTGACGCCGGCCGTCAGCTTCGTGTCGCGTGACAGGTCCGCTTCGACCACGCCGTAGACCACTTTCTTGTCGCGGCTGTAGCCGTCGATGATGCTGTCGCCTTCTTCGTACACCGTCACCAGACGGCCGCGCACGGTGCCATTCTCGTTCAGCGGACCCGAGACGTCGGCCATGGCGCGCCGCTCATCGTAGGAAGCCAGCTCGCCCTCGACCGAGGCCTGGAACTGCGCCGTCGGCTTCTTGCGCACCATGTTGATGGCGCCCGAGGCATCGCCCGCGCCCGTCATCAGGCCCGAGGCGCCGCGCAGCACTTCGATGCGGTCGTACAGCGCCATGTCGGCCAGGCTTTGCGACGGTATCGCATTGAGGCCCAGGTTTTCCGAATGCGTGCTGACGCCATCGAGCTGGTAATTGGTGATCGAATAGCCGCGCGAAGTAAAGCCCGTGCGTTCGCTGCCCAGCGAGAACAGGGTGATGCCCGGCGTCTGCGCCATCACTTGCGCGATCGTGTTCAAGCCCTGGTCCTGCATGCGTTGCTGCGTGATGACGCTGACGGACTGCGGCGTTTCCCTGATCGACAGGCCCAGCGGTGTGGCCGTGGCGATCGGCAGGGTGGAGACATACGCGCCCGAGCCTTCCGTCGCATCCTGCTGCGCCTTGACCGACACTTCCGGCATCATCGCCATCGCCTCGCCACCCGCCGCAGCATCGGCCGGGCGCAGCACATAGCTGCCGTTGGCGCTGCGCTCGGCCTTCAGGCCCGTGCCGCGCAGCACGCCGTTCAGGGCGGCCAGCACGTCGTGGCGGCCGCTCAAGCCGGCCGAGGTCTTGCCGCGCGTCTGCTCCGGCGTGAAGCTGAGGATGACACGCGACTGGCTGGCGACCTGGCGCAGCGCGGTGGCCAGGTCGCCGGCGGGCACCTGAAAGTCGAGCGTGGCAGTGGCCGCCGCCGCGCTTTCCTGCGCCAGGGCTGGCGCCTGGACGTTCAGCAGCAGGGCCGAACCGATGAAGACGAGCTCGATGGCATACGCCATGGGTTTGATACGCGGCTTGGAATGAATGGCAGGAGACATGGTTACCTTGTGGTGTAGTCGTCAAAAAAGAACGTTGCCTACACAGGTCACGCGAGAATCGAAAGCGGGTACTTTTTTTTGCGCCAGCGTCAAAATATATTTTCAGCGCGGCTGGCGCGCCTCGACCTGCACCCAGTAGCGCGTGCGCAGGCGCACGTCCACGGGCAGGGAATCGGGCAGCGACAGCAGCACGGCATCCAGGTCGGCCAGCGGGAAGACGCCGGAGATGCGCAGGCCGGCGACGGCGTCGTCGCAGCCCAGCAAGCCGTGGCGGTAGCGGCTCAGTTCATGCAGGAAGTCGCGCAGCGGCATGGCGTCGGCCAGCAGCAAACCCTGGCGCCAGGCCCAGACATCGGGCGAGACGGCGTGCGCGGGCAAGGTAGTCTGCGCCGTCATGCCACCGCCCTGGCCCGCGCGGAGCACCGGGCTGGCGTTGCCATGGCGCGGCATCAGCCGGACGGCGCCTTCCTCGACGGCGACCAGGGTGCTGCCGTCCGCCTGGCGCACCGAGTAGCGCGTGCCCAGCGCCTGCGCGTGGCCTTGCGCCGTTTCGACGAGGAAGGGGCGGTAGGGCATGCCCGTTTCGCGGGCCGTGGCGATGAACACTTCGCCCTGCACCAGTTGCAGCAGGCGTTGCGTGCCCGTGTAGCGGATGTTGACGGCGCTGCCGCTGTTCAGGTGCAGACGGCTGCCGTCGGGCAGGGTCAGCTCGCGGCGTTCGCCCACGCCGGTGGACAGGTCGGCCAGCGCGGCGCGGGCCATGTCGGGCGCGTATTCCGAGCGCGCGCCGAACCAGCCCGTGAGGCCGATGGCCGATACCCACGCCAGCAACTGCAGGCTGCGGCGGCGCGAGATGGTCGAGGCAGGGCGGGAGCGCTGTGTCAACGCCGTGCGGCTGGCCTGCGCATCGAGTTCGCGCAAGCCGCCGCTGACGCTTTCGATGTGTTTCCACGCCCGTTCATGGTCGGGGTGCGCCTGGCGCCACTGCTGCCAGGCCGTTTTTTCCGCCGGCGTCGTTTCGCCGCTCATCAGGGTGGCCAGCCATTCTGCTGCCTGCATGGCGATGGCCAGATCGATGGGCTGGCCCTGTGCGTAGACGGTGGCGCCGCGCATGTCAGGAGGCGGCAAAATCGGGCACGGCAAAAAAGCACAGCAGGTTGGCCTTGCTCAGGTATTTTTTGACGGAATGCGTGGTGGTGCCCAGTTCGGCGGCGATCTCGGCGTAGGTCATGCCGTCCAGGTGGGCCAGCAGGAAGGCGGCCCTGGCCTTGGCGGACAACTGGTCCAGCGCGCGGTCGACCAGCTGCAGCGATTCGAGCAGGATGGACATCGCTTCTGGCGACGGCGTGCACGCTTGCGGCTGGTGCAGCAGGGCGTCGAGATAGGCCCGTTCCAGCTCTTCGCGCCGGCAGTGATTGGCCAGCAGGCGCTTGGCGATGGTGGCCAGGAAGGGGCGCGGCTGCGCGATCCCCGCACTGCTGCGCGCAACGAAAATCTTGATGAAGGTATCCTGCGCCAGGTCGCCGGCCAGCCCCGCATCGTGCAGGCGGCGCTTCAGCCAGTGCAGCAGCCAGGAATGGTGCTCGGCATACAGGGCCTGGAAGTCGGATGGCGGGGAAGGGGCGGACAGCATGCGAAGAGAGTGGGATAGCTTAATCTAAATGAGAATTGTTCTCATAATAACGCAGCGGCGCGCGCCAGGCAATCAGGAAAACGCGGCGTTGCTGAAATGCGACTGCGCGCCCGGGCCACGCGCGGTGCCGGATTTGCGCCTGCGCACGGCAGATGTAAAAGTTTCCTTTGCGCAAGCTTTCATGTGAGAAAATGCGGCTTGTCGATGTGGTGCGGAGCGGAGCGAAAAATGATGTGGATGGTTGGCGGTGCCCTGGTTCTATTGGTCGCCAGATTTTTATGGCTGGCCTATTTTCATCGGGTCAACGCGATGTCGCGTCAGGCGGAATTGATGAACTGGCTCGATATCGGCCGGGTGTCGAACCCCGATGGCGGCAAGGATATTCTGTTGGCGAGAAACGAGCGCGGCGCCAGGATAGACTGGCGCACGGGCGAAGTCTGGCTGATGAATCCCAAGGTGGCCGAGCCGTTTGCCGATTTCCTCGCCGTCGAGCGCTGGCTGACGATGCGCGACATGCCTGCGGCGGGCAAGCCGGCCGCAGCTACGCCTGCGTCAGTGGAGCCGGAACCGGAAGCGGCACCGGACGCCGGACCCGTGCGCGATACCTTGCCGGCATTCCAGCAAAAAGTCGATGCCTGCCTGGCCAAGGCCGAAGGCGGCCAGGAATTGCTGGAAACCAAGCAGGCGTTCGAGGCGGGCAGCGAGCCCTATCTCGAGGCGTCGACGGAACTGAGCAAGACGGCGCTCGAGCTCGAAGTGTCGCCAGCCATGGTGGCCACGTTTCATATCAGCGCCTTTGCCGCCCTGTCCGAAACGGCGGGCGCCGACAAGCTGGAACGCGTAGCGGCCAGCCTGCACGCGGCGGCCAGGCAGATCAGGGCCAGCGTCGCCGTGTAAAAAGCGGGCCTGACCCGGAATGAAAAAAACCGCTGACTCCCTTGCAGGAATCAGCGGTTTTTATGTATTGGTTGCGGGGACAGGATTTGAACCTGTGACCTTCGGGTTATGAGCCCGACGAGCTGCCAGACTGCTCCACCCCGCAGGCGAATTATAACCGAGTTTGCTGCGCTGCGAATGATCGGCATGACCTGCCTTAAATATGATTTACATGAGGGCTGTAAGAATGCTGCACAGCAATGGAAAAAGCCGCTGATCCCTTTGCAGAATCAGCGGCTTTTATATATTGGTTGCGGGGACAGGATTTGAACCTGTGACCTTCGGGTTATGAGCCCGACGAGCTGCCAGACTGCTCCACCCCGCAGGCGAATTATAGCGGGGTTTGCTGCAATGCGCAATGGCCGGGTTTCAGACCCTCGATTACGCCGTCGCCAGGCGCCACAGCGACGTGACTTCCTTCGAACGGGCCGCATGCAGGCTGTCGGTGGCATCCTGTGCGCGCGGGTGCGTGGGTTTCACATCCAGGCGGTCGATGACTTTCAGGCCCGCCTGTTGTATCCATTCCAGCAATTGCGCGCGCGGGCGCAAGCCCAGGTGCTCGGCCAGATCCGACAAAATCAGCCAGCCTTCGCCGGCTGGTTCCAGGTGGTCGGCCAGACCGGTGAGGAAGCCGCGCAGCATGCGGCTGTCCGGATCGTAGACGGCGTATTCGATCGGCGAGCTTGGACGGGCCGGCAGCCATGGCGGATTGCACACGACGAGTGGCGCGCGGCCGGAGGGGAACAAATCGGCCTGCACCACGTCGACCTTGTCGGCCACATCGAGGCGGGCCAGGTTTTCGCGCGCGCAGGACAGGGCGCGCGGATCCTGGTCGGTGGCGACGATGCGGGCGACGCCGCGCTGCGCCAGCACGGCGGCCAGCACGCCCGTGCCGGTGCCGATATCGAAGGCCAGGCTGGCGCGCGCGGGCAGCGGCGCTTCCGCCACCAGGCCCACGTATTCGCCGCGGATCGGCGCGAACACGCCATAGTGCGGATGGATGCGCTGGCCCAGGGCCTGCAGTTCCACGCCCGTGCGGCGCCATTCGTGCGCGCCGATCAGGCCCAGCAGTTCGCGCAAGGAGGCGATAAACGGCTCTTCGCCGCGGCCATATGCTTCATTGCACGCCAGTTTCACGTCCGGCGCGCGGCGCAGCGGGATCGTGTAGTCGGCGTCGAACGGCAACAGAAGCATGGCCAGGGTGCGGGCGCGCTGCGACTGGGCCTGGCGGTGCAGATGGAACGCCTCCGTGGCGGTCGGTTCCGGCTTGGCCAGCTTGGCGGCCTTGGCCTTCTTGCTTGGCTTGTCGTTCTTGTGGTCGGCGCGCCGCGCCAGTGCCTGCAGCAGCTGGCGCGCGTTCTGGAAGTCGCCGCGCCACAGCATGGCCGTGCCTTCGCAGGCCAGGCGGTAAGCCTGGTCGGCCGTCGTGCGGTCATCGGCGATGACGACGCGCTTGGGCGGCGGCATGCCGCTTTCCGAGCGCCAGCGGGCCGCGTGTTCGGCGCCGTTTTCGCTCCAGTGGATCTGCGGATGAACGGTAGGTGAAGAAGTGTCGGACATGGGATTCAATCGATAGAAGGGGGCGCGCGGCATGGTCGCCTGCGCAGGCCGTCTTCCATTATACGTTGCTGGCCGTGCCGTCTGTGCTGCCGGCGCTGTCCGTGCCATAGGCGAGTGCCAGCGCGCGGGCGCGCGCCTGCTCTTCCGGCGTGGCTTCCTCGGCTTTCTTCCCGGCTTCGACCGCTGCGTCCGGCTGCACCAGCTTGAGCAAGCGCAAGCTCAGGCTGCCCGCCAGGTCGCCATCGTTGCCGCTGGCGCTGGCGCCGTCGGACATGCCCTGATAGAGATTGCTTTGCAACTGCTGGCCCAGCAGCTTGAACAGGTCGTGCAGATTGCCGCCGAAATGCGTGTCGGGCAACTGTTTGGCGGGCAGGACGCCGTCATCGGATGCCGGGGCTTCCGGCGTTTCATTTTGCGTTTGCTCAAGCACGCCCGCGCTGATGTTCGATTGATATTGCACTTCCACTTCGAAGTCGAAGGTCAGGCCGTCGGCCGTCGTGATCTTGCCCTTGCCGATGAAATGCGCGTTTTCATCGAGGCTGAAGGCGGCCGTGCGGCTGCTGCCATTGGGGCCCGAGACGCTGGCGCTGCCGCTGCTGAAACTGGCTCCCGCCTGCAGGTCGACGGAATCGAAGGCGATGGTGGCGCCGTCGCCGAACAGCTGGCGCGTCATGTTGCTCAGGAAATCCTGCGCCACGTCGACGGTGGCGTTGCCCAGCGCATCGGTACGTTGCGACAGCCCCTTGGCCGACAGGTCCAGGCCATTTTTCGACAGGGCCACGACGTCTTGCGCCGTGCGCTGCATCAGGGCCGAGCCGGCCAGGCCCGTGGCGCCGTTGCCCGCGCGGGACGGCTGCTGGCCAGCCAGCGTATTCGGGGCGGGTTGACGGCTGGCGAGGGCGGGGAGCTGGGACATGGCGAGTTCTAAATGAGGGAAGTAGCGTAATTAACGGCATTCTACTCCCATTCTTTAACCATTAGTGGTGGTGCGACCAGCTACCGTCCGCCGACTCCAGGTAGGACTTGACGGCATCGGCCTGGCCCGTGGCGTGGCGCTTGAGTTCGCCGCATGCGCAAATGCCCTGGTACGGCTGGATATGCGAGCAGGCGGAGACTTTTTGCAGGTAGACCTGCATGGATTTGTGACATTTGACGCACTTGAAGGTGAGGCTGCGGGCGGCTTTCATGGGCTTCCTTGAACTGTTGCGGGGCGCATACGGGAACTATGCGAAGGCGGCGATTTTACCCCACTCCGCTTGCTGTTACATACTGTTGCAACTGCGCCACGCGGAAGTCAACTGAATCAGGTCTATCACGTTGAGAGAGTACGGAGGCCATCTGGTATCCATTGACGAGGTAGCACCATGGACAAGCATGACAAGGAAAAGTCTGCACAGCCCGGCAAGGAGCTGGTCAGGAAGTGGCTGAAAGCGGAGCTGGAACAGCGCCGGCCGCCGCCCGATCCCGAGCAGATCCGCCGCGAACTGGGTTGGGATATGCTCAGATTGTGCCGGGAGCCGGCCAGCCGTTAGCGACCTAACGTACGGTCACCACGCTCTTGCCGCCGGATCCCGGCTGCACGAGGATGCGGGTGGCGATGCGCTCCGTCATTTCCTGTACGTGCGAGATGACGCCCACCTTGCGGCCCATCGCTTGCAAGCCGTCGAGCGCATCCATGGCCACGCGCAGGGTTTCCGTGTCCAGGCTGCCGAAGCCCTCGTCGATGAACAGCGATTCCACGCGCACGCGGTTCGATGACAGCGAGGCCAGGCCCAGCGCCAGGGCCAGCGAGACGAGGAACGATTCGCCGCCCGACAGCGAGTGCACGGAGCGCAGCTCGCCGCCCATGTCCTGGTCGCGCACCATCAGGCCCAGCGACGGATTGTTCGGGTTGTCGATGCGTTCCAGCTGGTAGCGGCGCGCCAGGTGGTTCAGGTGCGCGTTGGCATAGCCGAGCAGCACTTCCAGGGTGAATTGCTGCGCGTAGTTACGGAATTTCTTGCCGTCGGCCGAGCCGATCAGCTCATTCAGGCTGGCCCAGCGCCGCTCGATGACGGCTTGCGCCTCGATTTGCGCCAGCATCGCTTGCGCGCTGTGGCGCCGGGCGTCGTCCTGCGCGATGGCCAGACGCAAGCGCGTCGCTTCCCCGTTCGCGGCCTGGCGTTCCTGCAGCAGGGCGTCCAGCGCCGCCTGCAGCGCGGCCACGTCCATTTCCAGCGCTTCGGGCGGCTGCTGCACGTGCGCTGCCAGCTGCTGCCGGCGTTCGGCCAGCACGGAAACGGCCGCCGTGTGGCGGTCGGCGATCACTTGCAGGGCGTCGCGTTCGGCGCGCATGGCGTCCGGCGCGATGGCCAGGCGCGCGCGCAAGCCGGCCATGTCGGTGGGCGCGTGGACCGGATGGGCTTCCTGGAACTGGCGCAGCCAGTCGTGCAGGGCGGCGGCGGCGCCATGTTCCTGTTCCCGCAAGGCGGCCAGGCGCTGCGACAGCTGCGCGCACGCTTCGTCGAGGCGCGTGCGCTGCTGGCTGGCCGATTGCGCCGCCGTTTGCTGCTGCGCCAGCTGTTCTTTCGCCTGCGCGGTGGCGCCCGCCAGGCTGCGCTCGACCTCGGCCACGCTCTGGCCCTGCCATAGCGCACTGCGCTGCGCTTGCAGCGCCGTGCGTTGTTTGTCGGCGGCGGCAAAGGCGGCATGGGCTTCCTGCGCCGTGTGCTGCGCCTTGCCGGCGGCCAGCAGCGCCGCTTCCAGTTGCGCGGCCAGGGTCGCCAGCGCGTGGCCTCGCTTGTCCTGGTCCGCCTGCTGCTTCAGCCATTGCCGGCTTTCCGATTCACGCGCGGCGCGGAAGGCGGCCGGGCCTGCGCGCCAGCCCTCTTTCCAGTCCTCGGCGCCGTCGGCGTCGGCAAAGGCGCCATCGAGCTGCGCCAGCAAGGCATCGAGCGCGGCGCGCGCCGTCTCGCCCTTGTCGGCGTTGCCCGCTTGCTGCGCCTGCAGCTGGGCCAGCCGCGCTTGCGCCTCGGCGACGGTGCTGGTGCAGCGCGCGTGCTCGCTGGACGCCAGTTCGTGCGTCGCCTGCGCCTGCTCGCGCCGCGCGCTGGCCTGGCGCAGCACCGCCTCCTGCTGCGCCAGCGCCTGCAAGCCTGCCGCATTGTCCGCCAGCTGCTGCGTGAACCAGTCCGTGCGCTCGTCTACCGGCGGCAGCTGCAGGGTGTCCGCATGCGGCTGCCATTGCGCATTCAGGCCGTCGATGATGGACGGCAGTGCAGATAGTTCTGCCGCCGTTTGCGCCTGTTCGCGCATATGGGCGGCCAGTGCCGCCTTGTGCGTGGCCAGCCGTTCCAGATTGCCGCGCACCTGCGTGCGGCAGGCCAGCACGTCATCCTGCAAGCTGGCCAGCATCGCCTGCAAGGCGTCGTCGGCGTGGCTGTACGGGTGTTCCAGCGCGCCGCAGACGGGGCAGGGCAGGTCATCCTGCAAATTGGCCCGCAGCTGCTCGACGCTGGCCGCGCATGCCGCTTCGGCGCCCTTCAACGATTTTTCCGCCTGCGCCAGGCGTGCTTCCAGCAGCGCCGTTTGCGCCGCTTCCGCCGCCAGTGCCGTGCTTTCCGTTTGCGCGGCCTGCGCCAGCTGGGCCGCCTTCGCTTGCCAGTGCGCCAGCGCCTGCCGCTGGCGTGCCAGTTCGCTCCAGGTTTTTTCCGCGCTGCTCAAGATGCGCGCGTGCGCCTCCAGCTGGCCGCGCTGTTCCTGCAGCCCCTGGCCATCGATGGCTTGCACGGCCGCCAGCGCCTCGCGCCGTTCGGCATCGCGCAGCGCCAGTTCGGCAGCGGCGCTGGCCAGCGCTGCTTGCGCCGCCTGCGTTGTGTCAAGGGCCTGGCGCACCTGCCGCGCCGATTCGGCCATGCTGGCGTCGGCCGCATCGGCTTGCGCGGCCGCTTGCCCGGCCTGGACAAACAATTGATCCCACAACTGCCACGATTGCGCCAGCGCCTGCCACTGCTGATGCGACGCCAGCCACTGGCGACCCGCTTCCTGTTCCGCCTGCGTGGTCAGCTGGCGCTGCTGCAGCGCGTGCAGCACGGCGCGCGCCGCCTCGTTGGCCTGGTCGGCACCTTGCGCCGCTTGCTTTGCCTGCTCATGCGCGGGCAAGTGTGCCGCAATGCCGGCATCGAGCGCCTTGGCCTGGTCGAGCAGGGGCGCCGCATCGCGCTGCGCCGCTTCCTTCGCCAGCAAGTCCGCTGCCGCCAGCTGCACGGCCTGCGCCAGTTGCGCTTCGCTGGCCACGGCCTGCGCCGCCTGCGCGCGCGACGCTTCCAAGGCCGCGCCCGTGCTGGAGATCTCGCCGGCCAGACGCGCCACGTCGTCGATCAGGGGCCGTGCCGGCTGCAGCAATTCCCACTGCGCCAGCGCCGCACGGCGTTCTTCGGCGGCGGCCCGTTCTGCATCCGCGCTGTCCAGTGCTTGCTGCGCGGACGCCACCTGGGCTTGCAGCTTGTGCGTTTCCTGATGCCAGCGCTGCTGCAGTTCCAGCACGGCCTTGCGCAAGTCGATGGTGTGCAGGGCGGTGTCGGCCGCGCTGCACAGCGCTTCGGTCTCCGCCCGTTCTTCCGGCGACAAGGGCCGCTGGTCGGCCAGTTTTTCACCCAGGCGCTCGAGGACCTGCTTTTCCTTTTTCGCCCGCTCGAAGGCGCGCATGGAAATGTCGGTATAGATGCTGCTGCCCGTCAGGGTTTCCAGCAACTCTCCCCGTTCATTGTCTTCCGTCTTGAGGAAGGTGGAAAACTCGTTCTGCGCCAGCAGCACGGCGCGCGTAAACTGGTCGAACGACAGGCCGATGCGCTTTTCGATCTCTTCCTTGACTTCCGTCTTGGTGCCGCCGATGGGCTGCAGCGCGGGCAGCTGGTGCAAGCTCATGGCGGTAGCCTGCAGCGCGCCTTCCGCCTTGGTGCGCGAGCGGCGCACGCTCCAGCGCGCGCGGTAACTGGCGCCATCGTTGCCGACGAAGTCCACTTGCGCGTAACCGTCAGGCGTGCCGCGGCGCAGCAGGGTGCGCGTATCCTGGGCGTTGACGGTTTCCTTGCCCACGTCGGGCAGGGCGCTGCCCCGGCCCAGCACTTTCAGCAAACGCGGCGTGGCGTCGTACAGGGCCAGGCACAAGGCGTCGAGCAAGGTGCTCTTGCCCGCGCCCGTGGGGCCGCTGATGGCGAACAGGCCGGAAGACGCCAGCGGCTCCTGCTGGAAGTCGACTTCAAATTCGCCGGCCAGCGAGGCCAGGTTCTTACCGCTGATTTTCAGTATTTTCATGGTTCTTCAGTTGCGCTCACGCGCCGGGCAGCAGCAGTTCGGCCAGGGCCGACAGTTGTTCGGGTGGTGCTTCCTTGCCATATTTTTGCAGGTACAGGCGGCGGAAGATGTCGTCGGGCTGTAGCTGGGCCAACTGGTCGAGCGTCAGGTTCTCGGGCGCGCTGCTGCGCGCGGCGCTCGACGTTTCGATTTTCGCCAGGCGCACGGGCTTGCCGTCGAGCGCCGTTTCGATGCGCGTGCGCAGGCCAGGTTCCGGCGCATCGAGGCGCACGCGCACTTCCAGGAAGGGCTGCGCTTCAGGTGGCGCGGCGGGCACGTCGAGGGCGGCCAGCTGTGCCAGTACTTCGTTGATGGGCGCCGGCGTGGCGGGCACGCGCAGCAGGGGCACGGCGCGCGGCACTTCGATGGCGCGCACCGGATTCAGCTGCTCGCCGTCGATATCGAGGCACAGCACCTGGTGGCGGTAGTGTACTTCGGCGAACGACAGGGGAATCGGGCTGCCGCAGTAGCGGATGTGCTCCTGGCCACCCACGGCCTGCGCCTTGTGCAAATGGCCCAGCGCCGCATAGGCGATGGCGGTATCGAAAATACCTGAGGGCAGCATTTCCGTGCCGCCGATGACGATGCGCCGTTCGGAGTCGTTCGACATTTCGCCGCCCACCATGTGGCAGTGGCCCATGGCGACGATGGCTTGCCCGGGCTGGCGGCGCGCCAGCGCCAGGTCCGTCAATTGCCGGTACAGCAGGGCGATGCCGCCCAGGTAGGCGTCCTGCGTGTCGCCGGCCGGCAGTTTCGGCACGTCGCCAGGGCGCAAAAAGGGCACGGCCAGACACCATGCCTGCACTTGGCCATCGCTGCCGGTGAGCGGCAGCAGCAGGCGTTCCAGGTCGATATTGCCTGCCTCGTCGCGCAGCAGATGGCCGATCACGTGGGTGCCATGCGCGGCCAGCAGGGGGCCGGGCGCTTCGAGACGGCCGGCCGAATCGTGGTTGCCGGCGACGACGAGCAGTTGCAGCGCGGGCAGGCGCGCGCGCGCCTGCTGCAGGAAGACATATAACTGCTTTTGCGAGGCGGCGGACGGGTTGGCGTTGTCGAATACGTCGCCCGCGACCAGCAGCACGTCGGCCTGTTCTGCCACGAGCGTGTCGAGCAGCCAGTCGAGGAAGCGCTGGTGTTCGTAGCCCCTTTCAAAATTGTGCAGGGCCTGGCCCAGATGCCAGTCGGAAGTGTGCAGCAGGCGCATGGTGTGGCAACGGTAGGGAGGACAGGCGCCAATATAGCAGGAATGATAGGGGTCAGACCCGTTGGGGGCATGTTTCCTGGTAGGGAACTTGCCGATCGCGAAGCGACTGACCCCAGCCTTCAGTTGGGCTTGCTCTCAACCATCAAGCCGTCAATGCGCCAGCTCTGTATGTATTGCGTCCATCCTGCTTGGCCTTGTACAGCAGCACGTCGGCGCGCTGCAGCAGCACGGCGGGAGAAATGTCTTCGTCGCGGTAGAAGGCCAGGCCGATGCTGGCCGAAATGCGCACGGTGATGCCATCGAGTTCAAATGGCTGCTGCATGGCGGCGACGATTTTTTCCGCCAGCACGGCCGCGTCTTCTGGCCGGGTGATCTGTTCCATGATGATGGTGAATTCGTCGCCGCCCAGGCGGGCGATGATGTCGGTGGCGCGCATGGTGTGCGTCAGGCGCTGCGCGAAGGCGCGCAGCAGGGCGTCGCCGGTGCCGTGGCCGTGCGTGTCGTTGACGGGCTTGAAGCGGTCGATATCCATGTACATGACGGCCATCAGGTGTTGCTGCTGGCGGCTCGCGTGCATGGCGTCGCTGAGTTTTTGCTGGAAGCCGGCGCGGTTCGACAATCCCGTCAGCGCATCGACCTGGGCCAGCTTCAGCAGGCGCTGTTTTTCGCGCTTTTGCACGGTGATATCCTGGCGCATCACGTGAAAACCCACCACCTGCAGCTTGTCTTCGCCGATTTGCGGGATGTAGATCACTTCCATACAGCGCTCGATGCCTTCCTTCTCGTCTTCTTCCTCGAAGCTCAAGGTTTCGCCGGCCAGCACTCTTTCGATATACGGCGCCACGGTGCGGTAGCGCGCCTCGCCCACCGTGTCGCGCACGCGCTTGCCCAGCGCCTGGCGGCCTGTCAGGCCGAATTCGCGTTCATAGGCGATGTTCAGGAAGCGGTAGACCTGGTCGGCGTCGATGTAGGCGATCATGGCCGGCAAGGTGTCGGCGATGGTGCGCAGGCGCGCTTCGCTTTCCAGCAGCGCCACTTCCGATTCGCGCAAGGTGGTGATGTCGTCCAGGGTTCCCACGTAGCCTTCGATCTTTCCGTCGATGAGGATGGGGGCAATTTTGACGGAGACCCAGACCAGTCGGCCGTCGCGCTGCAGGCAGCGCAGGGTCGACTGGAATGGCGCATGGCTGCGCGTGAGCTGTTCCAGCGCCACGTGCATCAGCGGATAGTCGTCCGGATGCAGGGCGCTGGTCCAGCCGGCACCCAGGGCGGCCGCGCGGGGCAGGCCCGTGATCGATTCGAAGGTGCGGTTGACGTAGGTGCAGCGGCGCTGGCGGTCCAGGCGCACGAGCCCCAGCGGCGAGGCGTCGTTGACGGCGGCCAGCTCGGCCTGTTTCTGGCGCAGTTCCAGTTCCTGCTGGCGGCGCTGCGAGATATCTTCGGCGATGCACAGGATGTGTTCGATCTGCTGGCGCTCGTCGAACACGGGCACGGAGACGGCGCGCAGATAGCGCAGGCTGCCGTCCGCCAGGCGCAGCGGTTTTTCCGTATGGTCGATGACGCCGTGCTCGGCCAGGATGGCACGGTCGTCCTCGGCATCGTGCAGGCCGAAGTCGGGCGGGAATGCCTGGCAATCGGTCTTGCCGATGACGTCGGCGGCCAGGTGGCCGGTGATGTCCTCGGCCGCCTTGTTCCACACTTCCATCTGGCCGAAGTTTTCCGGCCGTGCGCTTTTCACGTAGACCAGCACGGGCAAATGGTCGATCAGCGACTGCAGGAAGCTGCGGTTGTCCTGCAGCGCCAGTTCGTCGTGCTTGCGCGCGCTGATGTCGCGCGAGGTGACGGCCACGCCGTCGGTGATCGGCACCACCTGGTGGCGCAGCCAGCGCGTGGCGCCCGAGGCCAAGGTCAGCTCGAATTCATCTTCCAGCGGCTGGCGCGTTTCCATCACCAGCACGAAGCGCTGGAAGAAACGTTCGCCGCGCAGCAGCGGCATGTGCTGCAGCACGCGCTGGCCCAGCAGTTCGGAGCGCGGCTTGCCCAGCATGTCGGCGGCCCGCTCATTGACGTCGGCGAAAATGAAGTCTTCCACCGGCTTGCCCTGGGCGGGGCGCCAGGCTTTCAGCAGCAGCACGGAGTCGAGGCTGCCGTGGTGCGCCGCGCGCAGCAGGGCCTGCGTTTCCGTGGCCTGGCGGATGCTGCGGCGCAGGCGTGCGCTCTGGCGCATCAGCAGGGCCGTAAAGCCGGCAATGAGCACGCTGGCGGCGAGCAGCGCGCCCACATACAACAGGCGGCGGTGTTCGAAGCGGGCCAGGGCGACGGTACGGCTCACGCCCACCACGGCCAGCAGCGGGTAGCGCGGCAGCTCGCGGTAGCTGTAGATGCGCGGCGTCGCGTCGACGGGCGGCTCGATCAGCAGTTCCTCGGGGGCGTGCCGCGGCGGACCCGGCATGCGGAAGTCGATGCGGTCGCTGATGATCAATTGCTCGCCGATGCGCCCCACCGTCAGGCCGCTGTCGCGCGCCACCAGCATCAGCGCGCCATGCTCGTCGAGGTTCAGGCGGTCGTAGTCGTCGACAAAATACGTGGGGTCGACGTGGATGACGATGGCGCCGGCGAAGCGGCCCCGCGCATCGTTCAGGCGGCGCGCCAGGCGGATGGTCCAGCGCTTGCCGTCCGCGTCGAGCATCGGTGTGTCGACCAGGGCCGTGTCGGATGCGTTGGCGGCCAGCGCCCTGAAAAATGGCTGCGTGGCCAGGCTTTCCGGCAAATAGGCGTGGGCGCTGTCGATTACATTGCCCTGCGCGTCGATGAGGGCGATCGGCAGTTCCAGCTTCGATGGCAGCACGCTGTCGAGCAGCCCCTGGCGGCGTGTGAATTCATTGAGGCGCAGGCCGCCGTCCGTTTCCTCGTATTTGAGCTTGAACAATTGCGTGGCATGGTCCGTCTGGCGCAGGGTGAAACTGGTATGGTCGGCCAGGGTGCGTGCCAGCGACTGGCTGACGGCCACGGCGTCGCGCACGGCGCTGGCCCGCTCCTGGCCCACCTGATAGTAGACGGCCGCCCACAGCGCCAGCAGCAGGACGAGCGCGAACAGGGGCACCAGACTGATGCGGTACAGGCGGCGGGCAAGGCGTTGCAGGGGTCTCGTTATCGCTATCACGGGCGCTTGCAGGCTAGATTCATGGAAAAAGGGAGGGGCGGCGTGGCGCGCATGATAGCCGAAATCGGCTGCCTTGCGCATAAGCCCGTCGCCGCCACGCCCATCGTCTGTTCGCGGTCTGTCGCTGGGCTTATTTTGCGTTAAATCAAGCATCTGTGGCGCGGTGCATGCTAAAAAAAACGCCGCGGCGGTGATACGGGCTGGCGCCGTGGCAGAAAAAGTACAATTGCGCCCCCATCCTCATTAAAATGGATGCTTCCACCTTCCATATCGAAAGTTGTCATGCAGAGTAAAAAGCCCGACGCGGCAAGACTGGACAAGATCGTGGCCGAAGCGCGCCGCGCCGCCGACCAGCGCGAGAGCGGCTACCGCGAGCGCTCGCTGAAGATGTATCCGTGGGTATGCGGCCGCTGCATGCGCGAATTTACGCGTGCCAACGTGCAGCAGCTGACCGTGCATCACCGCGACCATAACCATGACAACAATCCGCCCGATGGCAGCAACTGGGAACTGCTGTGCCTGTATTGCCACGACAATGAACACTCGCGTTACCTGGAAGCGGACCGTGGCGCCGGCCTGCTGTCGGCCGAGGTGGCGCCAGCCACGCACAATCCGTTTGCCGCGCTGGCGGGCCTGATCAAGAAGAAGGACTGAGCGGGTTGCGCCGCTTCCCCATGCGCATCTTGCTGACCGAAGACGACCCGCAGCTGGGCCGCGCCACGCAGATCGGCCTGGAGCAGGGCGGCTACGCCGTCGACTGGGTCACGAGCGCCGAACACGCGCACACGGCCGTGCGCCTGCACGACTATGGCTGCATCCTGCTCGACCTGGGCTTGCCCGGGCAGGACGGCATGCAGGCGCTGGGCGTGCTGCGCGATAACGGCTACAGCGGCGCCGTGCTGGTCGTCACGGCGCGCGACAAGGTGGGCGAACGCATCGCCGGCCTCGACGCGGGCGCCGACGACTTCATCGTGAAACCGTTCGACCTTGACGAACTGGCCGCGCGCATCCGCAGCGCCTGCCGCCGCGCCGCCGGCCGCCTGCGCGAAAACCTCGTGCACGGCGACCTGGTGCTCGATATCGCGGACCGGCAGGTGACGCAACGGGGCTTGCCCGTGACCCTGACGGTGAAGGAATTTCGCATCCTGCAACTGCTGCTGGAGCACGGCGGCCGGGTGCTGAGCCGGGAACAGCTGGAGAAAAACCTGTACAGCTGGGGCGGCGAGGTGGAAAGCAACGCCGTGCAAGTGCACATCCACCACCTGCGCAAGAAGCTGGGGCGGGACTTGATACGCACCGTGCATGCGATCGGTTATTGCATCGACAAGCCCAAAGCGGCCTGACAAGGAAAACGGGCCGCCCTGAGGCAGCCCGTTGTGCTCAATGGCTGGTCAGCCATCAACTCATCAGAAATCGACGGTGGCCGACAGCCACAGACGGCGTCCGTCCAGGCTGTTGACATAGCGGTTGGCGTAGTTCAAGGTCGGCGCCGGTGAACCGCGGTACGGCTGGTAGTCGATGAAGTCCTTGTTGAGCAGGTTGTACACGGCCGCGTTCAGGGTCACGCGCTTGTTCAACTGGTAGCTGGTGCCCAGGTGCAGCATGGTGTAGCCCTTGTAGTCGCCCAGCGCAGCCTTGGCGGCGCGCGTGGAAGCCGAGGTGCCCGGATCGCGGAAGCGCTCGCTGCGGTACTCGGCGCGCAGCCAGCCGTTCCATTCGCGCGAGATATCCCACGAGAGGCGCGCATTGACGGCGTGCTTGGGCGTGTCGCTCAAGGGCTTGCCCGCGTTGCTGCCGCTCTTCTGTTCGCTTTCCGTGTACGTGTAGTTGGCGCTGGCCGACAAGGTCTTGCCCAGCGGGAAGCGCGTGTTCAGCTCGACGCCGCGTGTGACGGCCTCATCCACGTTGACGGACTGGCCAAACGCGTCGACGTTGGGCCAGTTGCCGAAGCTGACGCAGCCTGGACGGTTCGGCGACGGGCGGTAGTCGCAATTGACGAGGCCGGTGCCCGTCGTGATCTTGTCCTTGAATTCGTTGTTGAACAGGGAGCCGCTGGCCGTCCAGCCGGCCAAGTTGTCGAAGTAGGCGCCGATTTCCGTGGTCGTGCTCGTTTCCGGCTTCAAGTCCGGGCTGCCGACGAGGGGGATCGTGCCCTGGCCGCCGAAACCGTTGATGCCGGGCGACAGTTGCTCCACGCGCGGCGTCTTGTAGCCCTTGCTGACGCCGCCCTTGACGGTCCAGCTCGGCGTCGCGTTCCACACGGCATACGCGCGGGGGCTGGTCTGGCCGCCGAAGATGCTGTGATCGTCATAGCGGGCGCCGAAGGTCAGCGCGACGTTCTCCAGCACCTGCCATTCGTCTTCCACGAACAGGGCTTTTTGCGTGAATTCGAATTTTTTCGGCGCCACGCCATCCGTCATTTCCGCCTTCCACCATTGCGCGCCGACGGTCGCCATATGCTTGCCTAATGGCATGACCAGCTTGGTGTCGAATACCTGGCTTTCCACTTCCAGCGTACGCGCGCTGCCGGCGACGGCACCGGGCGTGCCTGGCGGAATCGTGCGGCCCAGGGTTTCCGTCTTGTTCACCATATAGCTGCTGTCCAGGGTGCCGAAGCCGAAGCGGCCCGTGTGCGACAGGGTCCACTGGTCACGGTTATATTTTTGTTCCGGGCCGTAGCCGCCTTGCACGGTCTTGGTGCCGAGCTGGCCGTTCGAATTGTCGTAGGTCTGGCGGCCCGCGTCCGCGTCGAGGATGACGGTGTGGTAGCGGTTCGGCGTGAAGGCCAGGCGCGCGCCAAAGTTTTCAATGTCCGCACGCACGGGGTTCGCGCCCATGCTGGCTGCCGTACTCCCGCCGGCCGCATTCGGGGAGCGGATATCGGCCGCGTCGCGGCGCTGCTTGCTGCCGCGCAGGGACAGGCCCAGCAGGTCGGTGGCGATGGGGCCGCTCAGGTAGAAGCGGCCGCTCTTGACGTCGCCAAAGTCCGATTCCTGCTGCACGGTGTAATCGGCTGAAACGGAACCCATCCACTGCTTGCCCACCTTGCGCGTGATGATGTTGATCACGCCGCCCATGGCGTCCGAGCCGTACAGGGTCGACATGGGGCCGCGGATGATCTCGATGCGCTCGATGGCGGCCAGCGGCGGCATGAAGCTCGTTTGCGTGCCGCCGAAGCCGTTCGGCGTGACGTTGCCGGCCGCGTTCTGGCGCCGTCCGTCGATCAGCACCAAGGTGTAGTCGCTTGGCATGCCGCGGATGCTGATGTTCATGCCGCCCGTCTTGTCGCCCGCCGCGCCCACGTCGATGCCTTCCACGCTTTCCAGCGCCTGCGTCAGGTTGCCGAAGCGCTCCTTCGACAGTTCCTGGCGCGTCAGCACCGTGATCGAGGCAGGCGCCTGCTTGATATCCTGCTCGAAACCGGAGGCGGAGACCACCACTTCCGGCATGCTGGCAGGCGCGCCCGTCTGGGCGTGCGCCGGCAGGCAGGACAGGGCGGCCAAGGCCAGGGCCAGGGTGGTGGGACGCGGCAGGCGCGCGCGGCGGGTGCTGTTGGACATGCAAACTCCTGAGGGTGGATGAGTTATTGGCGTATGTTGCTGTGCAGGCTAATGGGAATCATTGACGCAATAAGAATCATTTACAATTGCGCCCATGGCTACCCAAAAAATATTTCGCTCCGGATCTTGCGCAGAAGTTCTTAAGAGATTCTTAACGGCTGGCGGCGGCGTGAAAACCTGGTCCTTGCGGCGCACCCTGCTGGCCGTGCTGCTGGGCCTGACCCTGGCCCTGTGGGTGGGCAGCGCCGCCATCGTGTACGTGGAAGCGCGCCGAGAAAGCCAGGAATTGTTCGACCAGTCGCTGATCGAGACGGGTCATCTGCTGCTGTCGCTGGTGGAAAAGGATGCGCGCAAACACGGCTTGACGGGGCCCATCGACGTGCCGCTGCGCGGCCATCCGAATCCCCACCAGTATTTGCTGTTCAAGGTGCGCGACGCGCAGCAGCGCGTGCTGTACCGCAATGACGCGGCGACCGACATCGCCCTGTCGCGCAGCGCGCCGGACGGCCTGTCCTGGACCAGCATAGCCGGCCAGCGCTGGCGTCTGTTTTCGCTATGGGATCCGCAGCGCAGCCTGCAACTGCTGGTGGCCGAGCCGACCAGCCACCGCGACGACATCAGCCGCGGCTTCTTTTACCGTATCGCGCTGTTCGGCCTGCTGCTGGTGGCGCTGGCCACGATTGCCATCTGGTGGAGCATCCACCGCGTGTTTCGCGTGCTGCAGGCGTCGGCCGATGAAGTGTCGGCGCGCACGCCCGATGAACTGGCCGACGTCAGGCTCGCGGGCGCGCCCGCCGAGCTGCATCCGTTGCTGCTGGAAATTAACCGCCTGTTCGGCAGGGTGCGTCAAAGCCGCGACAACGAGCAGCGCTTCACGGCCGATGCGGCGCACGAATTGCGCACGCCGCTGGCCGCCATCAAGACCAATCTGCAAGTGCTGCAGCGGGCCCGCAGCGCGGACGAACGCGAGGAATTCATCGCCGCCCTGGGCGCCAGCGTGGAGCGCGCCACGCGCCTCGTCAACCAGCTGCTGGCGCTGGCGCAGCTCGATCCGCAGTCGCACGCGGAGACGGCGCTGGCGCCGGGCGACCTGACGCACTTGCTGGCGCAGCAGGGCGCCCAATGGCAGGCGCTGGCCGCGCCGTATCGGTTGTCGCTGAACGTGAACATGGCGCCGGCGCCGTGTGCGCTGCATGCGGACAGCCTGCAGCTGCTGCTGCGTAACCTGGTCGAGAATGCGCTGCGCTACACGCCTGCCCCGGGCGTTGTCGCCGTCAGCTGCGGCGTGGAAGCGGGGCGCAGCTATGTGCGCGTGGCCGATACGGGACCGGGCATCGCGCGAGGAATGCACGAGCGCGTGTTCGAACGCTTCGTGCGTCTGGGTGGCGCACAGCTGCCCGGCAGCGGCCTGGGGCTGTCCATCGTGCGCCGCATCGCCGAACGGCATGGCGCGGACATCGTCCTTGGCGAAGGGCTCCAGGGGCGGGGGCTGGCGGTGACCGTCATGTTTCCATGACGGCCCCGCCAGGGCAAGGTGCTGAGACCGACTTTATAGCGACTTCAGGAAGGCCAGCAGCGCGTCGCGGTCCGTCTTCGACAGGTTCTCGAAACGCTGGCGCGCCTTGGTCCCTTCGCCGCCGTGCCACAGGATCGCTTCCGTCAGGCTGCGCGCGCGGCCGTCATGCAGGTAGCCGGCCTTGCCGCCATTGCCCATGACTTTTTCCGTGTAGCCGATGCCCCACAGGGGCGCCGTGCGCCACATGCTGCCTTGCGCCTGGCCTTCCGTGAAAGTGTCGGCCAGTTCGGGGCCCATATCATGCAGCAGCAGGTCGGTGTAAGGGCGGATGGTCTGGTTGCGCAGTTCCGCGAACAGATGTCCGGCGCCCGTCTTCATTTCCACCGTGTGGCAGGCGGCGCAGCGCATGCCCTGGAACAGCTTCGATCCGGCGGCCACCTGCTGCGGGTCGACCTTGAGTTCCTCGATCGGCGCCACGCCTTTCGGGAAACCGCTGGCGATGCTGCGCTGTGCCGGCACGGCCACCAGGGCCAGGTATTGCGTGATCGACTGCAGGTCCGCTTCCGAGATGCCCGGCTGGGCGCCGCCCGCCGCGCAGGCTGCCGGTCCCGCCATGCAGGCGCGGTTGCGGTACACGGGCGAGGTGACGGCCATGTCCAGCAGCAGCGCGTCGGCGGCCTGGTGGCGCAAGGTGGCTTTCGCGGCCTTCCAGCCGAAGCGGCCCAGGCGCACGGCGCCCGTCTCCGGTTCATACACATAGTTGGGCAGCCCCATGACGCCGTCGGCATCCGGCGTGCTGCGCGCGCGCGCCAGGATGTCGGCTTCCGGCACGGCTTCCAGCAAGCCCGTGCCTATCATCGGCGGCGCCGCGCGCAGCGAGACGATTTGCGGCACCGGCCCTTCGAAGGCCAGGGTTGGCTTGCGCAGTTCGACCTGCGTGCCATCGGCCAGGGCAGTCTTGCGTGTCGTAAAACCGCCCACGCTGACGCTGTTGCCCCAGTTTTGCGGCACGCCGGACGGCGACACGGCATTCATCTGGATCGCCGTGCCGTATTGCGGATGCGGCACCTGCTGGCCCGCCGCATTGATGCTGGCGACGCGCACGGCCATCGTGTCGAGGCGCTGGTTCACAGCCATCGGCGCGGGGCTGCGGCCATTGTTGACGTGGCAGGCGATGCAGGCCGACTGGCCGTAGCGCTGTCCCTGCAGGCCGACGGCGGGCGCGTAGCGGTCGTTGCCGCCTTCGTTGTGGTCACCGGTGGTGAAGTTGGTGTGCACCAGGCGGCGACCCTCGACAAAGCGCTGCATGTTCTGCATGCCGATGTTGTTGTGCGGCTGCTGGAACATGAACAGGGCATTGTCCGAGTAGTTATACGACACGGAACCGAGGCCGCCGGACAGCGTTTCTTCCGGCAGGGGCACGCCATTGAGGCGCGGTTGCACGCCATACCACGGCCGCAGCCCTGCGCCCACGACATACGTCCATTCGTACGAGTAGTAGCGGATGCCGCCATCATCGCCTTTCGAGGCCATCGCGGCGGTGGTGGAAAACATCGATGGCGACACTTCGATGATGTCGCCGGCCGTCAGTGCGCGCGCCTTGACGTCGGTGCCATTCGGCATGCCGGCGGCATCGAGGCCGCCATGGCCCGGGTACTCCTTGATCAGCAAGGTGCAGGCGCCGTTGATGCCGTTGGCGTTAGTCAGCCTGTCGTTGGCCGGATAGGCCATGGGCTTGCAGACGGGGACGTTGCGGTCCACCAGTTCGCCGGGCGACATCCAGCCGTAGCCCGTCACGCCGGGACGGTCGAAGCCGCGGAAGAAGGCCACGCCGCCGGAGAGGAAATCGACGGTGGTGTACTGGTTGACGATCAAGGTGGGCTTGGTGACGCCGCTTACCTTGCTGTTGTCGATGATTTCCACGCCCCAGGTGCGGTTCTTGAAGTACTGCGGCACGAAAGTCAGGTAGTTGCCCGGACCCTTGTCTTGCGGCAGACCCGTGACGGGATCGACCGTTTCATTCGGGCCGTAGCCGATCTCATTCCATTCCTCGCCCCGCTCGCGGCCATGGCGCGCCAGGCCGCGCGCGCCGAAGCGCGTCACCAGCGTGCCGTCGGCGAGCGTGAATTGCAGGCTTTCCAGCGGCTGGGCGGCGGCGGGCAGCGGCGTCCAGCCGGCACCGTTGGCGGGGAATTTCAGCGCCGACGTCGTGGTCGACGGCAGGCTGTTGTCGCTGCCCGGCGTCTTGAAGCTTACTTCCAGCAGCGAGTAGCCGTACTGCGTGGCGCGCGCCACGCCCTGCAGGCGGATGTAGCGGGCATGGATGCCCAGGTTGAAGAATTCCTCGGTGCCGCCGTGGCCATTGCTCACGTAGCGCACTTGCGACCAGTTCTGCCCGTCGTCGGACACCTGCAGCGCGTACTGTTTGCCGTACGCGTTTTCCCACAGCAGTTTCATGTAGCCGACGGGCGTCTTCGCGCCGAAGTCGAACTGTATCCAGGCGCTGTCCTCGAACTTGCTGGCCCAGCGCGTGCCCGTCTTGCCGTCGATCGCCATGGCGGCCGACATGCCGTTGTTTTCCACGGGTGAGGAAGTGGCGGCCACGGGCGAGATGGCCACGCCGGGCTGGCCCGGATCGATGGTGACCGGGGGCGGTTCGGTGACGGGCGGCGTCACGGGCGGCAGTACGGGTGTGCCCGAAAATGCCTGGATTTCAAAGATGGAGTAACCATATTGGCCCGCGCGTTTGACGCCCTGCATGCGCAGGTAGCGTCCTTGCGCGTCGAACCCCGTGATGTCCTCGATGCCGCCCTTGCTGTCGCTGACGTTCTGGATGGTGGTCCAGTGTGTATTGTCGTCCGATACCTGCAGCAGGTAGGCGCTGGCGTGCGCGTTTTCCCAGGCGATATGCACACGGGTGATGCGTTGCGAGGCGCCAAAATCGAGGGTCAGGTATTCGTTGTCGGAGAACGCGCTGCCCCAGCGCGTGCCGTCGTTGCGGTCGATCGCGGCGCTGGCCGACAGGTCGCCCCGTTCCGCCGAGCTGGCCGTGGCGGCGACTGGCGTCAGTGCCGTATCGGCCGATGTCTGCGCCAGCAGGTGCTGCGCCATGGCGGGCGTGGCCGGCTTGTCGCCGCCACCGCCGCACGCCGCCAGCAGCAGGGCCAGGGCCAGCGGCAAGCGCCGCCTGGAAAAGTGGATAAAGCCGGTCTGGTGCTGCCGGGGCCGAAGCAGGGATGTGTGCATGCGATCTTCCTTGTTTTTATTGATGATGCAAGATTGGTCAGACTGGCTATCTCCGCATCCCCGCCTGTGGTGTTGCGTTTGCCTCACCGCCACGGCGGCGCCTTGCGGGGCAAAGATAGGGGAATGGTTTAATTGCTGTGTGGCAATATTGTTCTTAAGTTATAGAAGCACATACTGCATGTCAAGAAGTCTCGTGCGCTTGTCATCAACTGTTCATATAGCCCGGATTTTTTGCACTATGCTGGTGCGCAAGGTGAGTAAAAATGTGCGATGGCATGAATAAAATTGGCTATGTCACCGTTAGATGTGGAAATGCACCCAGCGTTGCTTTCAACAGCGTTTCCGGTGAACGGATACGCCTGGCGTCGAGTATCCAACGCCATCCCAGATAGTTCGGCAGGTAGCGCGTCGCCACGCCGTGAAACGGCCCCATCCATTGTCGCAAACGGCTGTGATAGGCGTTGACGTTCTGCACGTGGGCGGCGCCCTGCACGCGGATGCCGGCGCGCAGGTTGACGGCCTGGTGGCTGATCCCCGCTTCCCTGGCGAAGGCCCGATAGGCTGCATGACCATCGGTGACCAGCAGCACATCCTTGTCGATGACGGGCAACAAACAGTGGTGCAACTGCGCCTTGGTTAGCGCTCCTTTTCCCGTGACGAAATCGAGGGTCTGTCCCGTACGGTCGCGCGCCACCAGGATGCAAACCTGTTCGTTCGATATGCCGCGTTTATGAGCATGGCCGCCCCGGCGGCGGGGCGGACGCGTCATGTTTCTGGATCCCTTTTCCGATTCCAGCAGATATAACTCGTCTGCCTCGGCGATGCCGTGCAGGCCATGGGGCCGATCCGTCTTTGCCAGCGATAAAAACCGGTGGCGCCAGCGAAACGAGGTGTTACGGTGCACGCCCAGTTGGCGCGCGGCCTTGCGCACGGAATCCGATGCCAGCAGACAATCGGCGTAATCGAGCCACAGCGCCTTGTGGCGCAAGCGCGCCAGCGGCGTGCCGGTGAGTGCATTGAAGGTGCGGCCGCACGGCACGCAACGGTAGCGCTGCAGTCCGTGCGCATGACCATGCCGGTGCAGGTGCGCGGAGTCGCAGGCGGGACAGGCCAATCGCGGCTGCGCCACATTTTCCAGCAGCGCGACGGTCGCGTCGTGTGGCGCGTTGCCATGCAGCAGGGCAATGCCTGCCTGCCGCTGGCGTCTGCTCAAACGAGCAAACTGCGCAATCAAGGTGATCCATTCGGCTGGCCGCATGATCTGCTCCTGCAGGGTAAGTATGCAGAGTCAGACAAGACATCCGAGGGAAGATTCCGGCATTTCCCCTACTTGCCGATGACAGAGCCATAAAATTCAAGAAAAAAATGCATGGCGCGCGACGGGAATGCGGTATCTTCCTGAAATGCCTGCCGCCGACGCGTCCCCTTTTTTTGAGGAAGAACTGACCTTGCCAATTCCGCCCGCCGCACCGATACTCGCGCCGCTCTCCCTGGCCGCCGCGCGCGCCTTGCACCTGGCCGCGCAGGGCTTGCTGCAGGCGAGGCGTAAAAAGGCCGTGAAGGCCGACGTGCTGGCCGCCATCCGCCAGATGGGCGTGCTGCAGATCGACACCATCCATGTGGTGGCGCGCAGTCCCTACCTGGTGCTGTGGAGCCGGCTGGGCGACTATCCGCAGCCCTGGCTCGAGCAATTGCTGGCCGAGGGTGCGCTGTTCGAATACTGGGCGCATGAAGCGTGCTTCGTGCCCATCGAAGACTATGGCTTGTACCGCCACCGCATGCTGGACCCGGCCGCCATGGGCTGGAAGTATTCCGTCAAATGGATGGCCGAGCAGGGCGAGGCCGTCGCTTCCGTGCTCGAACATATCCGCGCCAACGGCGCCGCGCGCTCGGCCGATTTTGAACGCACGGATGGCCAGGCGGGCGGCTGGTGGAGCTGGAAGCCGGAAAAGCGCTCGCTCGAAGTCTTGTTTACCTCGGGCGTGCTGATGATCGCCAAGCGCCATCAGTTCCAGCGTTATTACGACCTGGCCGAACGGGTGTTGCCGGGCTGGCACGACGGCCTGCTGCCATCGGAAGCACAGGTGCGCCAGCGCCTGCTGCTGGCCAGCGTGAAGGCGCTGGGCCTGGCGCGCGCCAGCTGGATCAGCGACTACTTCCGCACCAAACAGCCGCGCGCCAGCCTGGCGCACGATTTGCAGGTGCTGGTGGACGAGGGGGCGCTGCTGCGCTGCACGGTAGCTGGCTGGGACGATGCGGTTTACGTGCATGCCGACCACGCGGAACTGGCGCGTGCTGCCGCCGCCGGCAAGCTGGCGCCCACCCTGACGACGATTTTGTCGCCGTTCGATCCCGTCGTGTGGGACCGGCGCCGCGCCCTGGAATTGTTCGGCTTCGACTACCGGCTCGAATGCTACACGCCCGCTGAAAAACGCCGCTATGGCTATTTCACCTTGCCGATCTTGCGCCGCGGCGCGCTCGTGGGGCGCCTGGACGCGAAGGCGCACCGCGCGCAGGGGCGCTTCGAAATCAAGTCGCTGGCGCTGGAAGACGGCGTGCGCGTCAGCCCCCGCCTGGTGCAGGACGTGGCCGGCGCCGTGCGGCGCCTGGCGCTCTGGCATGCCTGCCCGGATATTGAGATAGCCCAGGCGCAGCCGGCCGCTTTTGGCGCGCTGCTGACCGAGGCGCTGCACGACGGCGGCGCCGCCGCAAGGCAGGCCGCATGATGCTGCCGCCGGCTCCTCCCACACTGCTCGACGCCGACGGCCAGCCATGTTTTGGCCGCTATACGGGCCAGCTGGACGATTTCGACTGGGCCGCGCTGGCGCCGCCCTATGCGCGCGGCGGCCTCTGGCGCTTGTTCCACCACAAGCGCTGGCATTACGTGGCCCTGTCGACACCTGCCGTGTTCTGCGGCGTGGCCATCGTCGACCTGGGCTGGACCAGCACGGCCTTCGCGTATGCCTTCGACCGCCACAAGGGCAAGATCGTGGCCAGCTTTTCGCAGGATGGCGTGCCCGGCCTGTGCGCATCGGTGGCACCGCATGCGGGCGCCAGCAGCCGTTTCCGTTTTTTGTCTCAAAAAATCAGCATCGAGGCCCAGCCCCAGCAGCGCTACCGTTTGCGGCTCGATTGCGGCCATTTCGGCATCGATGCGGAATGGGGCCCGCCCGTGGCGCCCACCTTGCTGGCCATCGGCCCCGTGGGCGAGGGCGGCAGCGTGCATGCGACGCAAAAGTCGGGCGGTTTGCCCCTGTGGGGCACCGTGCGCTGCGGCGCCGTCGGCTACAGTTTGGACGACGGCGTGGCCAGCTTCGATTATTCGAACGGGCTGCTGGCGCGCGAGACGGAATGGCGCTGGGCTTCGGCGCACAGCCTGGACTTGGGATTCAATCTGCAGGCCGGCTATTTCGGCGCGCATGAAAACGCACTGTGGCTCGATGGCCAGCTGTATGCGCTGGGCCGTGCGCATTTCGACTTCAATCCCGACAACCCGCTGGCGCCGTGGCATGTGTGGACGGACGACGATTTGCTCGACCTGCACTTCAAGCCGGAAGGCGCGCGGCGCGAGGACAAAAACCTGTGGATCGCCGCCAGCCGCTACATCCAGCCCATCGGCACGTTCAGCGGCTGGGTGCGCACCAGCGCGGAGTCTCCCAAGCGCATCGTGGCGCAGCTGGCGGGCGTCACGGAAAGCCACCGCTCGCGCTGGTAGGCGCGTGATTTTTTGCGAAACGCGTGACAAGGTCAAGTTTTTTTGGCAACGCATCCTATACACTGGGACGTGACCAAGCCGCTCCGGCAAACCATGAGGCCAGAACATGAGTATCCGTAATCTCGACAAGCTGTTCAAGCCGGCCTCGGTGGCCCTGATCGGCGCCACGGCGCGCGAGCGCAAGCTGGGCGCCATCGCCCTGTACAACCTGCTGGGCGGCGGCTACCAGGGCGAGATTTGGCCCGTCAATCCCAAGTACGACGAGCTGATGGGCCTGAAATGCTACCGCAAGCTGGCGCACTTGCCGAAGGCGCCGGACCTGGCCATCATCTGCACGCCGCCCGCCACCATCACGGCCCTGATCCGCGAACTGGGCGCGCTGGGCACGCGCGCGGCCATCGTCATGACGTCGGGCCTCGATCCCGTGCGCGAGCAGTCGCTGCGCCTGGCCATGCTGAAGGCGGCAAAGCCGCATTTGCTGCGCATCCTGGGCCCCAACAGCATGGGGCTGCTCGTGCCGAAACTGGGCTTGAACGCCAGCTTCGCCCATGTCGGCGCGACGAGCGGCAAGATCGCCTTCGTCTCGCAATCGGGTGCGCTCGTGTCGGGCGTGCTTGACTGGGCCAACGCGCACGGCGTGGGCTTTTCCAAGTTCATTTCGCTCGGCGCCAGCTACGACATCGATTTTGGCGACCTGCTCGACTACCTGGCCGGCGACATCGACACGGCCGCCATCCTGCTGTACATGGAAGATATCCAGGCCGCGCGCAAATTCATGTCCGCGGCGCGGGCGGCCGCGCGCAGCAAACCCGTGATCGTCCTGAAAGCGGGGCGCGAGGCGGAAGGCGCGGCCATGGCGGCCTGGCACACGGGCGCGCTGGCCGGCTCCGACGCCGTGTACGACGCGGCCATCCGCCGCGCCGGCATGCTGCGCGTGTATTCGGCCGAAGAACTGTTCGACGCCGTGGAAACCCTCACGCACATCCGCTCGCAGCGCGGCGAGCGCCTGGCGATCCTGTGCAACGGCGGCGGCCTGGGCGTGATGGCGACCGATGCGCTGGTGAGCAGCGGCGGCAAGCTGGCCGAGCTGTCGCCCGATACCGTGATCGCGCTGGAAAAGGCGCTGCCACGGGGCTGGTCGCACGACAACCCCGTGGGCTTGCCCGGCGACGCGGCCGTGCAGCGCTATGCCGACGCCATCAAGCCGCTGCTCGACGAGCCGCAGGCGGATGCCTTGCTGCTGCTGCACGCGCCCACGGCCATGGTCTCGTCGATCGACATCGCCGAAGCCGTCACGCCGCTGATCAAGGCCACCTCGCGCACGGTGCTGTCATGCCTGCTGGGCGGCACCACCGTGGCGCCCGCACGCCAGGTCTTCAACCGGGCCGGCATTCCCACCTACGACACGCCGGAAAAGGCCGTGCATGGCTTCATGCAGATCGTGCAGTACCGGCGCAACCAGGAAACCCTGATGCAGGTGCCGGCGCAGTTGCCCATGTCGGCCATGCCGCGCCGCGCGCGCGTGCGCGAAATCGTCGCCGCCGCGCTGGCGGCCGGCCAGACGGTGCTCGGTGAATGCCGCTCAAAAGAGATTTTGGCCGCCTACGGCATCCCCGTCGCCACCACACGCATGGCGGCCGACGTGGAAGAGGCGCTGGCCGTGGCGGCCGACATCGGCTATCCCGTCGCGCTGAAAATCCATTCGCCCGACATCGCCCACAAATCCGACGTGGGCGGCGTGGCGCTCGACCTCGACACGCCCGACATCCTGCGCACGGCCGCCGCCGCCATGCTCAAGCGCGTGCGCCGCATGCGCCCCGACGCGCTGATCGACGGCTTCACGGTGCAGCAGATGGCGCGCCGGCCGCAATCGCATGAACTGATCGTCGGCGTGACGACCGACGCCGCTTTCGGCCCCGTGATCCTCGTGGGGCAGGGCGGCATCGCCGTGGAAGTGACGGCCGACCATGCGATCGGCCTGCCGCCGCTGAACATGGTGCTGGCGCGCGACATGCTGGCGCGCACGCGCGTGTCGAAACTGCTGGCCGGCTACCGCAACCAGCCGCCGGCCGACATCGACGCCATCTGCTACACGCTGATACAGGTGGCCGAACTGGTGGCCGACATCGGCGAACTGGCCGAACTCGACATCAACCCGCTGGTGGCCGACGCCGATGGCGTGATCGCCCTCGACGCGCGCATCCGTTTGCAACCGGGCCAGCAGCGCGACCGCCTGGCCATCCGCCCGTATCCGCAGGAACTGGAAGAGCCGGTGACGTGGATGGACCAGCCGATTTTGCTGCGCCCCATCCGGCCCGAAGACGCGCCGCAGCACATGGACCTGTTCCACGCGCTGGACCCGGACGACGTGCGCCTGCGCTTCTTTACGTCCATGCGCGAGCTGCCCGTGTCGCAGCTGGCGCGCCTGACACAGATCGATTACGACCGCGCCATGGCCTTCATCGCCACGCACACGGGGCCGGACGGCAAACCGGAAACCCTGGGCGTGGTGCGCGCCGTGGCCGACCCGGACAACATCCACGCCGACTTCGCCATCGCCGTGCGCTCGGCCCTGAAAGGCAAGGGACTGGGCCACATCCTGTTTGAAAAGCTCGTCGACTACTTCCGCAGCCGCGGCACGGAAGCGCTCGTGGGCGAGGCCATGGCGCGCAACAAGGGCATGCAGCGGCTGGTGAAAAGCTTTGGCGGCGACGTCACGCCATCGGAAGAGCCTGGCGTTGTCAATCTGCATATCGGCTTGCGCGCGCAGTAAAGAAAGCGCGGCTGGCCCGCCGCGGGTTTGTGCAGGATCAAACCGGCCGCTGTCGGTAGTCTTTACACTTTCACTTCCAGGATCAGATATCCAGCCCATTTTCGGGAGTGAGTGCATGCTTACGGCAACATATATATTGGTTTCCCTGTCGGTGGAACAGGCCAGCATCCGCATGAGTCTGCTGGCTTTTCAGAAATACATGCATGTGCAGCTGCGCCACCAGAGCAGGCTCAATCTGGCCCAGCTGCAGTATGCGGGCGACTGGCTGAGCCGGCTGTACCAGGGCGGCTACTGGCGCAAGGTAGAGATGTATCTGATCCCCGCCATCCGCCAGGCCGCGCCGCATGCGGACGGTTTGCTCAATGAGCTCAACGGCTTGAACCATGCGGCGCTGGAAAGCATCAACGTCGTGCAGCAGCGCGCGGGCGCCGCCATCGACCATTCCGAATTGCAGGCCGAGCAGCTGTGCGCCGCCATCGACGCCTTTTGCGCGGCCTTGCTGCAGCGCCTGGAAAAAGAAGAGCGCGAGCTGTTCGCGCTGGCGCGCAAGGTCATCGTCGGCGAAACATGGTTTGCCATCGCTTACCAGTTCCTCGCCCACGATGCGCGCGCGCAGGAAGCGCGCCGTGGCAAGGCGCAGGTGCTGCCCTTTGTTTTGCCGACAGCGGGCGGCAGCGCCGAAACGATAGCGGATGGCACAGAGTCTGCATCGCCCGTGCCGCCGCAGCCGCTGCGCGCGCAGGCTTGAACGCGGAGCGAGCGCACACCCCGTTCACCCGTTTGCGCCGGGGCCTCGTCCGTGGTTTTGCACTGGCGCTCTCATAGGAGAAATGCCAGCTTGCTTACTATGTTACTGATTTGGTAACTTGTACATACCTGTCCGATGCAATACCCCGGGCTTTGTTATGATGGTGGTTTTGATCCACGCGAAACCCGTCATGTTCGAATTTCTCTTCAAGCGTTCTGCCAGCAAGACTGCCGCACCCGATCCTGCCGTGGCAGAACAGGCCGCCGCCTCGGCGCAGAGCGCATCGCGCCGCGCCGAACAGGTTGCGCGTGCCCATGCCGTGGCCGGCGACGAAGCCGCCGCTGCCGATTTCATCATGTCCAGTGAATTTGCCGATGCCCGTCTGATCGCGGCCGAACACGTCCATGCCTTGCCCCTGCTGGAAAAAGTCCACCACGCCATGCGCAACACGGACCGCCGCGTGGCCAAGCTGATGCAGGGCCGCATCGACCTGATCCGTCACCAGGCTGCCGAGACGCAACGCGCCCAGGCCAGCATCGCCACGGCCCAGCGCCTGTTGAGCGATGAAAAACTGAGCCCGAACCAGGTGGCCGAGCTGGACCGCCAATGGCAAGTCATCAAGGCCACGCCCGAACTGGCGACGGCGTTTGCCGCCGCGCGCGCCGCGCTGGCCGCCCGCCTGGAAGCGCAAGTGGGGCTGCAGCGCGCCGTGATTGACGCCGTCGCCGCCGCGCGCGCCTTGGCTGCCAGCGGCCAGTCCGCCGGCGAGCTGGCGCAGGCGCTGGCCCGCCTCGATGCGGAACATGCGCAGCATGCGCAATCGCCCGAGCGCGCTTCCTTGCCGAAACACCTGGAAACCGATTTCACGCAGGCGCGCGAGCAGGCGCAGTCCGCCTTGCAGGCGCTGCAGCAGCACCAGGCCGTGTTCGACGTGCGCCAGGCCGCGCTGGCCGAATGGCAGGCGCAGGACGCCGCCACTCTGGACGTGGATGTCTTGAAACGCGCATGGCAAGCCTTGCCGCGCCTGCCCGAGTCGCCATTGTCCGACAGCCTGCAGCAGCAATTTGCGGCCGTGCTGGCCAGCGCGCCGGCGCCCGTGCACGCGGTGCCAGAGGCCGCAGCGGCCCATGCCGAGCCTGTACCTGTACCGCGCAAGCCGCGCCAGGAACACGCGCCCGTGTCGAAAGAAGCGACGGAGCAATTCTTCAAGACGCTCGACGCCATGGAAGCGGCCCTGCAGGATGGCTTGCTGCACGTGGCGTCCGAACACGACAAGACTTTGCGCGACACCAAGCACGGCCGTTTGACGCCGGCGCAAGCGGATCGCCTGGCCCATGTGCGCGCAGAGTTCAAGCGCCTGGCCGACTGGGCGCGCTGGGGCGGCAACGTGTCGCGCGAGGAACTGGTCAAGGCGGGCGAGGAATTGCCGGCGCAGCAACTCCCCATGGCCGAGCTGGCCAAGAAAGTGGGCAGCTTGCGCGAGCGCTGGAAGTCGCTCGACACCTTGTCCGGTCCCGCACCGAAGTCCCTGTGGGAGCGTTTCGACGCGGCATGCAGCGTGGCCTATGCGCCGGCGGCCCAGCATTTCAAGCAGCTGGCCGAAGAGCGCCACGGCAATGCGGCCAAGGCCCAGGAATTGATCGCGGAAACGGCGGCCCTGGCGGCCGAGGAGAGCACCGACTGGAAACACGTCGCCTCCGCCTCGCAGCGCTTGCGCCAGGCGTGGACGCGACTGGGCACCATCGACCGCAAGGAAAAGAAACGTCTGGACGCGGAATTTGGCGCCGCGCTGGATGCCCTGTCGAAGCCGCTCGATACGCAGCGCCAGATCGAGACGGCGCGCCGCGAACAATTGATCGTCGAAGTGGGCTTGCTCAAGCCGTCAGAGCGCAACACGGTCGACATGCTGAAAGCCTTGCAGGATAAATGGCAGGAACTGGCGAAAGCCTTGCCGCTCGAGCGCCGCGCGGAACAGGCGCTGTGGCAGCGCTTCCGCGCCGCCTGCGACGACATCTTCGCGAAGCGCAAGGAAACGGCCCACGCGGCCGACCACGAGCGTCGCGAACACCTGCATGCGCGCGAAGCGCTGTGCGCCGCGCTGGAAACGGCCGTCGTGCCCGAGGGCGACGACAAGAGCCGCACCGCCTTCATCAACCACTTGCTGCGCGACACGCGCGCCGCATGGAACGCCACGGGTCCCGTGCCGCGCGCCAGCGAAGCGAAGATCGAGCAGCGCTACCAGGCGGCCGTCGCCGGCGTGCAGGCGCAGGCGGACGCCATCGCCGAACGGGCTGGCGCGGCCCAGGCCAATGCCCTGCGCGACAAGCTGCGATTGGTGCAATCGCTGGAAGTTTCACTGGCTGATGGCGCTGGCACCGATGCGCAAGCATGGAGCGAGCGCTGGAGCGCCTTGCCGCCGCTCGACGCGCAATACGAACGCAGCCTGCAGCAGCGCTTTGCCGCCGCCCAGGCCGCGCTGGGCGAGGGCAGCGCCGCCTACGTGCGGCAATTGCAGGCCAACCAGGAGCGCTTGCTTGATGAAGTGTTGCGCCTGGAAATCGTCGCCGGCGTCGACAGCGGCGCCGAATTTGCCCGCGATCGCCTGAAAATGCAGGTGGAGGTGCTGCAATCGTCGCTGAAATCGGGCCAGAAGCCGCTCACGCAAGCGTCGCAGCTGATGCAGCTGTGCGCGATCGCGGCCGCCACCGATGCGCGCACGGCCAGCCGCATCGAAACCTTGCTGCGCCGTATCGGAGGAAACGTCAAATGAGTACCACCGTCCGCGTCCAGCAAGCCGATTTTGACTTGAGTCAAGAAATCGCACAATTGCGTGCAGGCAACCCCAAGGTGGGCGCCGTCGTCGGCTTCGTCGGCACGGTGCGCGACATGAACGAAGGACTGGACGTGGCGGCCATGGAGCTCGAGCACTATCCGGGCATGACGGAAAAGTCCATCGAAACCATCGTCGAGCAGGCGCGGGGTCGTTGGCCCCTGTCCGGGGCGCTGGTGATCCACCGTGTAGGGCCCCTGCTGCCGCAGGAGCAGATCGTGCTGGTGGCGGTCTCGTCCGCCCACCGGGGCGAGGCCTTCGCCGCCTGCGAGTTCATCATCGACTACCTGAAGACGGAAGCGCCATTCTGGAAGAAGGAAGACACGCCCGAAGGGGCGCGCTGGGTCGATGCGCGCGACAGCGATGAGACCGCGTTAAACAAGTGGGCGGCAAAAGCAAGCGCCATTTGAATCGTACGGGTCCCGCACCGTAGCTTTTGCCCAAATGCATCGGTTTTCTGCTTTGTGTATGCTTGAAAAGTACTCTCTCACCCCAATTTGGTTAACAACTAATTAACCGGGAGCGCTTTTCATGCGACAAGACAAACTCACTACCAAATTACAGGAAGCCCTGGCCGATGCGCAAAGCTTGGCCGTGGGCAACGACAACCCTTATATCGAACCAGTCCATTTGCTGACGGCCCTGTTGAACCAGGACGACGGCGGCGCCCGCTCGCTGTTGCAGCGGGCCGGCGTCAACGTGGGCGGCCTGTCCAAGGCCCTGGGCGCCTCGATTGAACGCTTGCCCAAGGTATCGGGCACGGGCGGCGACGTGCAGGTCAGCCGCGAATTCGTCGCCTTGCTGAACCTGGCCGACAAGGAATCGCAAAAGGCGGGCGACCAGTTCGTCTCCAGCGAAATGGTCTTGCTGGCGATGACGGACGACAAGTCCGACTGCGGCAAGCTGGCGCGCGAAAACGGCCTGACCCGCAAGGCACTGGAAGCGGCCATCGACGCCGTGCGTGGCGGCAACAAGGTCGACTCGCAAGAGGCGGAAGGCCAGCGCGAAGCCTTGAAAAAATATACGCTGGACCTGACGGAGCGGGCGCGCAAGGGCAAGCTCGACCCTGTCATCGGCCGCGACGATGAAATCCGCCGCACCATCCAGATCCTGCAGCGCCGCAGCAAGAACAATCCCGTGCTGATCGGTGAACCGGGCGTGGGCAAGACGGCCATCGTCGAAGGCCTGGCGCAGCGCATCGTCAATGGCGAAGTACCCGAGTCCCTGAAAGGCAAGCGCGTACTGTCGCTGGACATGGCCGCCTTGCTGGCCGGCGCGAAATTCCGCGGCGAATTCGAGGAACGCCTGAAATCCGTGCTGAAGGAACTGGCCATGGATGAAGGGCAAACCATCGTCTTCATCGACGAGATGCACACCATGGTGGGCGCGGGCAAGGCCGAAGGCGCGATGGACGCGGGCAATATGCTCAAGCCGGCGCTGGCGCGCGGCGAGTTGCACTGCGTGGGCGCCACCACCTTGGACGAGTACCGCAAGTACATCGAGAAGGATGCCGCGCTGGAACGCCGCTTCCAGAAAGTGCTCGTCGACGAGCCGACCGTGGAAGCGACGATCGCCATCCTGCGCGGCTTGCAAGATAAATACGCGCTGCACCACAAGGTGGAGATCACGGACGCGGCCATCATCGCCGCTGCCGAGTTGTCGCACCGCTACATCACCGACCGTTTCCTGCCCGACAAGGCGATCGACCTGATCGATGAAGCGGCGGCGAAGATCAAGATCGAGATCGATTCGAAGCCGGAAGTGATGGACAAGCTGGAACGCCGCTTGATCCAGCTGAAGATCGAGCGCGAAGCCGTCAAGAAGGAAAAGGACGAAGCGTCGTTGCGCCGCCTGGGCCTGATCGAGGAAGAGATCGTCAAGCTGCAGCGCGAATACAATGACTTCGAGGAAATCCTGAAGGCGGAAAAAGCCGTGGTGCAGGGTAGCACGCACATCAAGGAAGAGATCGAGAACGTCAGGCTGCAGATGGAGCAGGCCACGCGCGAGAGCAACTGGCAGAAAGTGTCGGAGCTGCAGTATGGCAAGCTGCCGCAGCTGGAAGCCCAGCTCAAGCAGGCTGACAGCGGCATCCCGAAACTCGATCCCGACCAGCCGAAGCTGCTGCGCACGGAAGTGGGCGCCGAGGAAATCGCCGAAGTGGTGTCGCGCGCGACGGGCATACCCGTGTCGCGCATGATGCAGGGCGAACGCGACAAGCTGCTGCACATCGAAGAGAAGCTGCATGAGCGCGTCGTGGGCCAGGATGAAGCGATCACGGCCGTGGCTGACGCCATCCGCCGCTCGCGCGCCGGCTTGAGCGATCCGAACCGTCCGTATGGCTCGTTCATGTTCCTGGGACCGACGGGCGTCGGCAAGACGGAATTGAGCAAGGCGCTGGCCACCTTCCTGTTCGATACGGAAGAATCGATGATCCGCATCGACATGAGCGAGTTCATGGAGAAGCATTCGGTCGCCCGCCTGATCGGTGCGCCACCGGGCTACGTGGGCTACGACGAGGGCGGTTACCTGACGGAAGCCGTGCGCCGCAAGCCGTACAGCGTGATCCTGCTCGACGAAGTGGAAAAGGCGCATGCCGACGTCTTCAACGTGCTGCTGCAAGTGCTCGACGATGGACGCATGACGGATGGCCAGGGCCGTACGGTAGACTTCAAGAATACCGTCATCATCATGACCTCGAACCTGGGTTCGCATAAAATCCAGGCCATGGAAAGCGATGATCCCGGTGTCGTGAAGCTGGCCGTGATGGCCGAGGTACGCTCGCACTTCCGTCCCGAGTTCGTCAACCGTATCGACGAAATCGTCGTGTTCCACGGCCTCGACGAGAAAAACATCGGCGCGATCGCGAAGATCCAGCTGAAGATTCTCGAAGAACGCCTGGCGCGCATGGACATGCAGCTGAGCCTGACCGACGCGGCCTTGCAGCAAATCGCCGAAGCGGGCTACGACCCGGTGTATGGCGCTCGTCCGCTGAAACGGGCGATCCAGCAGCAGATCGAAAATCCGCTGTCGAAGCTGATCCTGGAAGGCAAGTTCGGCCCGAAAGACGAGATCCGCATCGACGCCCAGAACGGCAGCCTGGTGTTTACGGGCGCGCAGGTGGGGCTGGACAAGGTGTAATGGGGCAAAGGCCGGGGTCAGACCCTCGTCATTGTTAGCGCTGAATTTTGCGTTGGCGGTGTTGGGGGTCTGACCCCAGCGGTGAAAGCAGGGCGCGATCAGGCTAGACCTGATCGCGCCCTTCTTGCTATCATCGTCACTATTTTCTGACTAATTCCGGAGGCGGTACGATGGCAAACACATGGCAAGCAGGGCGGCGCATTGGAGTGGGATTGGCCTTGGCGGCGGCCGTACTGGCCTTGCCTGCGCACGCTCAGGCTCAGGAAGAGAAAGTCCTGAATATCTATAACTGGTCGGACTATATCGGCGACGATACGATCAAGAATTTTGAGAAGGAAACGGGCATCAAGGTGCGCTACGACGTTTTCGACAACAACGAAATCCTCAATGCGAAACTGGTGGCGGGCAAGTCCGGCTACGACATCGTCGTGCCGACGGCCCAGTGGGCGCGCCTGCAGATCGATGCGGGCCTGCTGCGAAAACTCGACAAGAGCAAGCTGACGAACCTGGGCAACCTCGACCCGAACCTGCAGGCCAAGCTGTCGAAGATCGACCCGAACAACGATTACCTGGTCGACTGGCTGTGGGGCTACACGACGGTGGGTATCAACGTCAACAAGGTCAAGGCCGCGCTGGGTGGCATGCCCATGCCCGACAACGCCTGGGAACTGATCTTCGACCCGAAATATGCAGCCAAGCTGAAATCGTGCGGCGTGTCCTTCCTCGACTCGCCGTCGGAAGTGCTGCCGGCCGCACTGCAATATCTGGGCAAGCCCGCCTACTCGAAAACGGCCGCCGATTACCAGGAAGCGGGCAAGGTGCTGCAGGCGATCCGTCCCTACGTGACTCTGTTCAGCTCCTCAGGCTACATCAATGACATGGCCAACGGCTCCGTCTGCGTGGCGCTGGGCTGGTCCGGCGACATCAATATCGCGCGCCAGCGCGCCATCGATGCGAAGAACGGCAATGTGATCCAGGTGCTGGTGCCGAAGACGGCCGCGCTGATGTTCGACACCATGGCCATCCCGGCCGACGCACCGCACCCGAACAATGCACACCTGTTCATCAACTACATTTTGCGCCCGCAAGTGCATGCCAGCCTGAGCAACAAGGTGTTTTATGCGAACCCGAATCTGGCCAGCATCAAATATGTGCGCAAGGACATCGGCGAGAACAAGGCCATCTTCCTGTCGGACGCGGACAAGCAGCGCATGGCTGCGCCGGAAGCGACCACGGCCGATATCCGCCGGCTGATGACGCGCATCTATACGAAGTTCAAAACGGGAGTGTAAGACGGGAGTCTAAAAACGATGATGGCGCGAGGGACGGGCCTGTTTGGCCGTCGCTGGCGCCATGCGATAGTGCCGGGGTGAGCGCTACTCGTGATAGCGGTCCATCAGCTTATGGTGGCTGCCGCGCATTTCTTCGACCAGTTCAAAGGCGACAAAGCCGATGATGGCGGCGAAGATGGCGATGAAGAGAAAAACGAGGAAGGTGATTAACATGGTCTTTCAGCCGCCGTTGGACGGCTGTCCGCTGGGTTGCTCAATGTGCGGGAGCAGGGCTCTTGCACGTAGTTGATGCAATTAAACTCTAGCAGATCGGCAGCGCTTTACAAGGCTGCTGAGTTGCGAACGCCACTAGTATTTGTCCCAGCGCACTTTTTGCGCATTTCCCCGCATCGCCCCCTTATTTCACGACCCTTACTTCACCACCAGATCATGCGCCATCACGGCTTTCAAATAAACGCTGACGGGGTCGCCTGGCTCGCGCTGTGAAAACCACCAGGCGCTGGCCTTGCGCATTTCCCATTCCTGTTCCTCGCCCGTCAGCAGCAGGGCGGCGGCCTGGCCCAGGGTCGGCTGGTGGCCGACGATGAGCACGGTTTCCTTGCCGCCGGGCCAGTTGGCCGCCTTCAGGATGTCTTCCGCCTCGGCGCCGGGCGCCAGTTCCGGCATCAGCTTGAACTTGCGCCCCAGCGCTTCCGCCGTTTGCAGGGTGCGCAGGGCGGGGCTGACGAGGATGCGGCAATTTTCCGGTAGTTGCGAGGCCAGCCATTCCCCCATGCGGCGCGCCTGTTTCTGGCCTTTGACGGTCAGGGCGCGTTCGAGGTCGGGGACGCCCGGCTCGGCTTCTGCGTGTCGCCACAAGATGAGATCCATGCTGTACTCCTCTGTGTAGAATTGCCTATTCGCCGACCTCCGCGCCCGGCGTGCCCAGTGTGTGCATCAGGTATTGCTGGGCGCTGAACGGCGTTTGCTTGCCGCGCGGCTTGCGGCGCGCGTAATGGCCGGTCGGCTCCAGTTCCCATGCATTTGTATTATCCTTCAAATACGGATTCAAGCCCTCGGCGATCACGCGCCGTTTCAGCGCCCGGTCAAGCACGGGGAACGCCACTTCCACACGGCGGAACAGGTTGCGGCTCATCCAGTCGGCGCTGGCCAGGTAGACATCGTGCGCCAGGTCGTTGCGGAAGTAATAGATGCGGCTGTGTTCGAGGAAGCGGCCGATCACGGAGCGCACCTTGATGTTTTCCGACAGGCCAGGCACGCCCGGCTTCAGGGTGCAGGCGCCGCGCACGATCAGGTCGATCTTCACGCCATCGGTCGAGGCTGCATACAGGGCGCGGATCACGGATTCATCGACCAGCGCGTTGACTTTCACGATGATGCGCCCGCGCCGGCCCGAACGGGCGATCTTCGCCTCGTTGCGGATGGCCTTGATGATCTCGCTTTGCAGGCCGAACGGCGCCAGCCACAAGTGGTTCAGGTTGTGCGGCTTGGTCAGGCTCGTCAGGTGGATGAAGACTTCATTGACTTCGACGGCCAGGTCCTGGTTGGCCGTCAGCAAACCGAAGTCCGTGTAGAGCTTGGTGGTCGTCGGGTGATAGTTGCCGGTACCCAAGTGGGCATAGAAGCGCAGCGCGCCTTCTTCGCGGCGGATGACGAGCGCTACCTTGGCGTGGGTTTTCAATCCCACGACGCCGTACACGACCTGTGCGCCCGCCTGTTCCAGCTTGTCCGCCCAGTTGATATTGGCTTCTTCGTCGAAACGCGCCATCAATTCCACGATGACGGTTACTTCCTTGCCCATCTTCGCCGCCGTGATCAGCGACTCCATCAAGTCCGAGTTCATGCCCGTGCGGTAGATCGTCTGCTTGATGGCGACGACGGACGGATCGTAGGCGGCGCTGCGGATGAAGTCGATCACCGTCTGGAACGACTGGTACGGGTGGTGCAGCAGGATGTCGTGCTTGCTCAGCGCGGCAAAGATGTCGTTGCCGATGGCTTTGTGTGCGAGGCCGGGGAAGAACGGCGGGAAGCGCAGCTCGGGCTGCTTGACGTGGTCGATCATTTCCGACAGGCGCACCAGATTGACGGGGCCGTTGACACGGTACAGCCGGCTTTGATCCAGGCTGAACTGGTCGAGCAGGAATTGCGACAATTCTGGCGGGCAATTGCGCGCCACTTCCAGGCGTACGGAAGTGCCGAACTGGCGGCCGACCAGCTCGCCTTTCAGGGCCTGGCGCAGATTCTTGACTTCGTCCTCGTCCACCCACAGGTCGCTGTCGCGCGTGACGCGGAATTGCGAATAGGCAATCACTTCGCGCCCGGCGAACAGGTCGGAAATGTGCGCATGGATGACGGACGACAATAAACAGAAGGACACGCCATCGCCGGAAATGTCGTCCGGCAGCTTGATGACACGCGGCAAGACGCGTGGCGCCTTGACGATGGCGATCGCCGTGCCGCGCCCGAACGCATCCTTGCCGCTCAGCGAGACGATGAAATTGAGGCTTTTATTGACTACCTGCGGGAACGGGTGGGCCGGGTCGAGGCCGATGGGCGTCAGCAGGGGGCGTACTTCGCGGTCGAAATACTGCTTGACCCACGCGCGCTGCGCCTCGTTGCGGTCGCTGTCGCGCAGCAAATGCACGCCCGCTTCGCGCAGGGCCGGCAAGACCTCGCTATTTAATATCTCGTACTGGCGTTCCACCAGCGCATGGCATTCCTTGCCGATACGCTCCAGATTGGCCGCCAGGGCAGGGTGGCCGGCCAGCGAACCGCCGATGCTGCCGGCCGCCAGGAGGCTGGCCACGCGCACTTCGAAGAACTCATCCATATTGCTGCTGACGATGCACAGGTAGCGCAGGCGCTCGAGCAGCGGAATGTTCGGGTCTTCCGCCTGGGCCATCACGCGCCGGTTAAAAGTCAGTTGCGACAGCTCGCGGTCAAGCAGGATGCCCGATTTGGTCACTTCCGTGTGCAGTTCAGGTTTCATATTCTTTTGTCTTTGCAGATAGTTAATTCTAGCCGTATTTCATCATGTATGACGCGTTGTGAGTGTAATCATGAAATATGACGTAAGCGTGACATAAGCTGTCATAAAGCGTCGCCCGCGCTGTCATTTTTCGCGCCGAAAATGGCAATTCCCGGGGCGTAGGCAATTATTTCAGGATTTTTTACCCATGTCATAAAGCTGTCATATTCGCTTGCTAGACTGCGCAGCATTCAACCGGGACTTTGAGCCCCAACAACCCTGAGGACTTGATATGCAAATGAAGCAAATGTTCAAATTTATCGTCGTGGGTGCTTCGGCAGCGATGGCATTTTCTTCCGCTTCCGTCATGGCGGCAGATATGACAGGTGCTGGTGCAACCTTCCCGTACCCGATCTACGCCAAATGGGCCGAGACGTACAAAGCCAACACGGGCAATGGCCTGAACTACCAGTCCGTCGGTTCCGGCGCTGGCATCAAGCAAATCAAGGCCAAGACTGTTGAATTCGGCGCTTCGGACATGCCTTTGAAGGCGGAAGAGCTGGAAGAAGCGGGCCTGATGCAGTTCCCGGCCATCATGGGCGGCGTGGTCACCATCGTCAACCTGGACGGCGTAGCCCCAGGCCAGCTGAAAATGACGGGTAAAGTCGTTGCCGACATCTACCTGGGCAAGATCACCAAGTGGAGCGCGCCTGAAATCGCCGCACTGAACAGTGGCGTCAAGCTGCCTGACTCGGAAATCACCGTGGTGCACCGCGCCGACGGTTCGGGCACCTCGTTCCTGTTCACCGACTTCCTGTCGAAAACCAACCCGGAATTCAAATCGAAAATCGGCGCTGGCTCGGCTGTGAAATGGGCCGTGGGCGTGGGCGGCAAGGGTAACGAAGGCGTCGCCGCCAACGTGCAGCGTATCAAGGGTTCGATCGGCTACGTCGAGTGGGCTTACGCCAAGAAAAACAAGATGTCGCACACCCAGCTGCAAAACAAGGACGGCAACTTCCTGCAGCCTGACGACGAAAACTTCAAGGCAGCAGCCGCTTCGGCACCTTGGACGCAAACCCCAGGCTTCGGCGTGGTCCTGACCGACCAGGCTGGCAAGAACAGCTGGCCTATCACCGGCGTGTCGTTCATCCTGATGCACAAAGTCCAGGCTGACGCAGCCAAGGCCAAAGAAGTCCTGAAATTCTTCGACTGGGCCTACAAAAACGGTGGCGCCGCTGCCGTTGAACTGGACTACGTGCCTATGCCGGCATCGGTCGTGAAACTGGTGCAGGAATCGTGGAAAGCCAATCTGAAAGACGCATCGGGCAAAGCCATCTATTAATTCGATAGCTTGACCATGTAAGTACCTGACATCCTTGCCCCGCCAGCAGCACGGCGGGGCAGGGAGTTAGCCAGGACCGCCCGCAAGCCCTTGCAGGCGTTCCCGGCTAAAAGAGCACGATAAAAATAGCAGTACCTGCAGTACCACCCATATGGCACACTATGAGCGCACAATCTACCTCCTCCACGATCCCCATGCCAGGCGGCACCATGACCGATTCCATCAGTCACGCGCAAATGCTTTCCACCATGCGCAAGCAGCGCTTCCAGGATTTCATGTTCCACAAGGTGACGATGCTGTTCGCCCTGTCGGTGCTGATCGTCCTGGTCGGCATCATCATTTCGCTGATCATGGAATCGATACCGGCCTTCAAGACCTTCGGCCTGCATTTCATCGTGTCCGCGGAATGGGACCCCGTCAATGACCAGTACGGCGCCCTGATCCCCATCATCGGCACCCTGGTGACGTCGATCATTGCCTTGCTGATCGCCTTTCCCGTCAGCTTCGGCATCGCCCTGTTCCTCACGGAAATCTGCCCGGCCTGGCTGCGCCGCCCGCTGGGCACGGCTGTCGAGCTGCTGGCCGGCGTGCCATCGATCATCTACGGCATCTGGGGCCTGTTCGTGTTCGCGCCCCTGTTTGCCGACCACGTCCAACCTATCTTGAAAGCTACCTTGGGCAACGTGCCCGTCATCGGCCAGCTGTTCAGCGGCCCCATGATGGGCATCGGCCTGCTGACGGCCGGCCTGGTGCTGGCCATCATGATCATTCCCTTCATCGCTTCCGTGATGCGCGACGTGTTCGAGATCGTCCCTGCCGTGCTGAAGGAATCCGCTTACGGCCTGGGCTGCACGCGCTGGGAAGTGGTGCGCAAGATCGTCTTGCCATACACCAAGACCGGCGTCGTTGGCGGCGTCATGCTGGGCCTGGGCCGCGCGCTGGGCGAGACCATGGCCGTGACCTTCGTCATCGGCAACGCGAATAAACTGTCGTGGTCGCTGTTTGCCGCCGGTAACAGCATCACCTCCTTGCTGGCGAACGAATTCGGCGAAGCGCAATCGGCGCTGCACGTGTCCTCGCTGTTCTCGCTGGCCCTGATCCTGTTCGTCATCACCTTTATCGTCTTATCCGCCGCCAAGCTGATGCTGGCTGGCATGTCCCGCAAGGAAGGCACGAAATGAGCCAAGTAAGCACTCTCGACGTTCCGGCCAAGCCGGCCATGAACCCCGTCTACCGCAAGCGTTTGCTGATGCACAGAGTTGGCATCGCCCTGTCGGTGGCCGCCATGGCCCTGGGCCTGGCCGTGCTCGTGTGGATTCTGTTCACCCTGGTGATCAAGGGTTTCGGCGCCTTGTCCATCGACCTGTTCACGCAAACGACGCCGGCTCCCGGCAGCGAAGGCGGCGGCTTGATCAATGCCATCGTCGGCAGCGCCCTGATGGTGGGCCTGGCGACTGTCGTCAGCACCCCGATCGGCATCCTGGCCGGCATCTACCTGGCCGAATACGGCGAAGAAAACAAGCTGGCGCAAGTGACGCGTTTCGTCACGGACATCATGCTGTCGGCGCCATCGATCGTTATCGGCCTGTTCGTGTATGCGCTGTACGTGGCGCATGTGAAACACTTCTCCGGTTACGCGGGCGCCATCGCGCTGTCGCTGATCGCCGTGCCCGTGGTTGTGCGCACGACGGACAATATGCTGCGTCTGGTACCAAACAGCCTGCTGGAAGCCGCGTTTGCCCTCGGCGCGCCGCGCTGGAAAGTCGCCACCCTCGTGCGCTTGCGCGCCGTCAAGGCTGGCGTGATCACCGGCGTACTGCTGGCATTGGCCCGCATCGCCGGCGAAACGGCGCCGCTGCTGTTCACGGCCCTGAATAACCAGTTCCAAAGCTTCAACATGAATGCGCCGATGGCCAACTTGCCGTCCGTCATCGCATCGTTTGCGATGAGCCCGTACGACAACTGGCGCTCGCTGGCCTGGGGCGGCGCACTGCTGATCACCTTCAGCGTGCTGGCCTTGAATATCCTGTCGCGCACCGTGTTCAGCCAAAAAGTCCCTAATTAAACAGATACCGAGCGAAGCGAACCCATATGAATACGCAAATGAATCCAGCACAAGACCTGGCACCAAAGAAAAAAACCATCGAGATTTCGGGCCTGAACTTTTTTTACGGCAAAACGCAAAGCTTGCATAACGTCAACCTGGACATCCACGAGAAGAAGGTCACGGCCTTCATCGGCCCGTCCGGTTGCGGCAAGTCGACCCTGCTGCGCACGCTGAACCGCATGTACGACCTGTACCCTGGCCAGCGCGCGGAAGGCTCGATCCTGTACCGCGGCCGCAACGTGCTCGACGCGGACCAGGACGTCAACATGCTGCGCGCCAAGGTCGGCATGGTGTTCCAGAAGCCGACGCCGTTCCCCATGTCCGTCTACGACAACATCGCCTTCGGCGTGCGCCTGTATGAAGACCTGTCGAAGGGCGAGATGGACGAGCGCGTCGAGTGGGCCCTGAAAAAGGCCGCGCTGTGGGGCGAAGTCAAGGACAAGCTGACCAAGAGCGGCCTGTCGCTGTCGGGCGGCCAGCAGCAGCGTTTGTGCATCGCGCGCGGCGTGGCCGTCAAGCCTGACGTCTTGCTGCTCGATGAGCCGACCTCGGCGCTGGACCCGATCTCGACCTCGAAGGTGGAAGAACTGATCAGCGAACTGAAACAGGATTACACGATCGCCATCGTGACGCACAATATGCAACAGGCGGCGCGCTGCTCCGACTATACGGCCTATATGTATTTGGGCGAGCTGGTGGAATTCGGCGAAACGGACCAGATCTTCATGAATCCGGCCCGCAAGGAAACGCAGGATTACATCACGGGCCGCTTCGGCTGATCCGCCCCGCGCATACACAACAACTGAATACGGAGAGACAGCATGATAGGCGAACATTCATCCAAGCAATACGACAACGAACTCGAAGCGATCCGCTCGAAAGTGCTCCTGATGGGCGGCATCGTTGAAACCCAGTTCCTCGACGCGATGACGTGTTTCCGCATCGGCAATGCCGAGCGCGCCGACCGCGTGATGCGCGAAGACGACGTCGTCAACCAGCTCGAAGTGTCGCTCGACGACGCGTGCAGCCACTTGATCGTGCGCCGCCAGCCGGCCGCCAACGACTTGCGCACCATCATGGCCACCATCAAGGTGATCACGGACCTCGAGCGCGTAGGCGACGAGGCGACGAAAATCGCCCGCGTGGCGAAGAATCTGCACAAGCGCGGCAACGGCGTCGTCAATCACTACGAGATGGTGCGCGGCATTGCCAACACGGCCACCGACATGCTGCACGACGCGCTCGACGCATTCGCGCGCAACGATGGCAAACAAGCATTACAATTAATTGCACAAGATGCCATCATCGACCATGAGTTTCGGTCTATCATGCGCAACCTGATTACCTTTATGATGGAAGACCCGCGTACGATCTCTGCGGCGCTCGACACCCTGTGGGTGGCCAAGGCCATCGAACGGATCGGCGACCATGCGAAAAACATCGCCGAATACGTGATTTACGTGGTTGAAGGCAAGGACATCCGCCACACCAAGGTGGCTGCTCCCGCCATTTCCGAGGAGCTCCCTGAGTAAGCTTTATGGCATCTGATAAAACCACGGTATTGATTGTTGAAGATGAGCCGGCCATCGTTGAACTGGTGACCTATTCGCTGCGCGAATCCGGCTGGAATTGCTGTTCCGTACAAAACGTCGCCGATGCCTGGGAATTCATCCAGCACCGCACGCCGCACCTGATCCTGCTGGACTGGATGTTGCCGGATCAAACAGGCTTGCGCCTGCTGTCGCGCATCCGCGCCGACCGCAATTTCGCCGCCATCCCCGTCATCATGCTCACCGCCAAGAGCATGGAAGAAGACAAGCTGGCCGGCCTGAACAGCGGGGCCGACGATTACGTCACCAAGCCGTTCTCGCCGCGCGAACTGCTGGCCCGTGCCAAGGCTCTCTTGCGACGCAAGAGTCCGGAACACGCGCAGGCGCCTATGCGCGCCGGCAACGTGGCCCTGGACCCCGTCAGCTGCACGGTGATGATGGATGAACAGAAGATCGATATCGGCCACGCCGAATACAAGTTGCTGAAATTCCTGCTGGCCCATCCGGAGCGCGTGTTTTCGCGCAGCCAGCTGCTCGACAAGGTGTGGGGCGACCATGTGGTGATCGAGGAACGCACGGTCGATGTCCACGTATTGCGCTTGCGCAAAGCCTTGAAAGAGGCGGAAAGCCTGATCAAGACGGTGCGCAGCGTCGGCTACATGTTGTCTGAAAAGTAAAGCTTGACTCTATGAATCCGAAATTGCTGTTCTGGGTACCGGCCGCCTTGCGCATGGTGCTGGCGCTGCTGGGCGTGGCCGTCGTCTGGTATCTGTTTGGCGCCACGTATGCGCTGGGCATCGCCTTCGTGCTGATGGCCATGATGGTGTTCGTGCAGCTGTCGTATCTGTTCCAGCTGAGTAACTGGCTGGACAATCCGCAAAGCGCCAAGCTGCCCGACGGCTGGGGCGCCTGGACCAGCATTTTCGCGCGCCTGTACCGCATGCGCCGCGACGACGAGAAAAACCAGGCCGAGCTGACGGAATGGCTGGCGCGTTTCCGCCAGGCCATGCACCTGCTGCCCGACGGCGTCGTCATCATGGACGACGTGCTGTTCCTCGAATGGTGCAACCCGGCCGCCGAGAAACACCTGGGCCTCACGCACGAGCGCGACAAGGGCATGCGCGTGACCAACCTGATCCGCAGCCCCGAGTTCATGGATTACATCATCCTGGGCCGCTACGACCAGCCGCTGACGATCACCTTCCGCAACCGCAAGCTGATCGTGCAAATCATTCCCTTCGAGAACCGCCGCCAGATCCTCGTCACGCACGACGTGACGGAGACGGAACGCATCGAAATGATGCGCCGCGACTTCATCGCCAACGCCTCGCACGAACTGCGCACGCCGCTCACCGTCATCGTCGGCTTCCTGGAAATCGCTTCCGCCGAGCTGGATCTGGACGCCACCACGCGCGCCTCCCACCTCAAGCTGATGACGGAGCAGGGCCATCGCATGCAGCATCTGATCGAGGACATGCTGACCTTGTCGCGCCTGGAATCGGTCGACTACCCGCTGCGCCCCGAGCCCGTGGATATCAAGAAACTGATGCAGCAAGTCTTGCGCGATGCCAAGGGCTTGTCAGCCGGCAAGCATGAAGTGACCATGGAATGCGACGGTCCCGACGTGCTGGGCAGTTACGACGAGCTGTACAGCGCCTTCGGCAATCTGGCGTCGAACGCCGTGCGCTACACGCCGGCGGGCGGCACCATCACCCTGCGCTGGCAGGATGGTCCGGCCGGACCGCAATTCATCGCGCAAGATACGGGCATCGGCATCAGCCAGGAGCATATTTCGCGCCTGACGGAACGTTTCTACCGTGTCGACAAGAGCCGCTCGCGCGAAACCCAGGGCACGGGCCTGGGCCTGGCCATCGTCAAGCACGTGCTGCTGCGCCACGGCGGTTCCCTGGCCATCCAGTCCGTGGCCGACAAGGGCAGCAGCTTTATCGTCAGCATGCCCAAGTCCGTCGTCACGCCGCTGCAGGGCGAATTGCTGGTCAAGTAAGCGCCGCAGGGGGACCAGTTTCCCCCTGTTTCCCCGGCGACTGGTGCAAGATTGGCATAAGTCGTTACAATCAGGCCATGACTTTAATCAACGCCTCTTTTCGCCACGCCGGCGCGCAACAACTGGCCCAGTCGCTGCAGGCTGCGCGCCATGCTACTTTATCGCTGTTCGACTGTTACGTTACTGCCGGCCTGGACGTGGTGGCAGGCATGCCCCGTCATCCGCGCCTCAATCCGCCCTTGTGGCAACTTGCGCACATCGCCTGGTTTGCCGAGTGGTACATCCTGCGCGAAGCCGCTTCCAGCCATCCGGTCGACGCCATTTATAACTCGCTGCTGACCCGCGGCGACGATTTGTTTGATGCCAATATGGTGGAGCACCGCGTGCGCTGGAAGCTGGAACTGCCCAGCCCGGGCGCCGTGAAGACGTATTGCCGTGAAGTGCTCGACCGGGTGCTCGATAAACTGTCGCGCGAAGCCAATGTCGACAGCGCCCTGGCGCCGTACCGGCTGGCCTTGGCGCATGAAGACTTGTGTGGCGAGGAAATGCTGGCCGGTTTGCAATGGCTGGGCCTGGAAGCGCCGGAATCGCTGGCGGCCAGCCCGGCCTTGCCGCCGGGGGCGGGCGAGATCGCTTTTCCAGGTGGCACCATCGAGCTGGGCTCGCCGCGCGGGGCCGGATTTGCCTTCGACAATGAATCGCCGCCTTATGCCTGCTACGTGCCGCCATTTTCCATCGATGCCTGCGCCGTATCGAACGCCCAGTTTGCCGATTTTGTCGCCGATGGCGGCTACCAGAACCGCCAGTTCTGGAGTGCGGCCGGCAGCGCCTGGCTGATGCAGCAGGAGCGCTCGTCCCCCCTGTACTGGCTGCGCGAAGCAACACAGTGGCGCACCATGCGTTTCGGCCAGCGCACGACCTTGCCGCCGAATGAAGCCGTGCGCCACATCAACCTGTATGAAGCGCAGGCGTACTGCGCCTGGGCGGGGCGCCGCCTGGCGACCGAGGCGGAATGGGAGTATGCTGCGCTGTCCGGCCATCCGCGCTTCCACTGGGGCCAGGTGTGGGAGTGGACGGCGACGCCGTTCGAACCATATCCGGGCTTTGCGGCTGATGCCTGGCGCGAATATTCGGCGCCGTATTTCATGCAGCACCAGGTGCTGCGCGGCGCCGCCTTCGCCACGCCGCCACGCCTGCATTCGGCCCGCATGCGCGCCTTCCATGCGCCCGAACGGGGCGACATCTTTGCCGGCCTGCGCACCTGCGCCTGGTAGCGGCGCCGAGAACAGACATCATTTCAGGAATACCCTTGAGTACAGATAACGCCCCGCAGTTCATTCCCAAACGCATCACGCCCACGCCGGAACAGGTGGCCATCCAGACGGCGCAAAAGAAAGTGGTGTTGATCGACGCCAATGCCGGCGCGGCCAAGACGACGACCCTGGCCCTGCGTCTGGCCGAAGCCTTGCACCGGGGCCGCGCGCCCGAACGCATGCTGGCCCTCGTCTTCACGGAAGCGGCGCGTGTGGCCCTGCGCCAGCGCCTGCTGGAAGTGGGCGTGCCGCTCGGCGTCGTCAAGCGTCTGACCATCGATACCTTCGACGCCTTTGCCGCCAAGGTGCTGCTGCAGCTGGAAAACATGCAGGTGGCAGCCATGCGCAGCGATGAAGAGCTGCGCCCGGTTGCCTGGGAAGCGCTGGAAGTCGTGTCGGAAAAGTATGCTCACCGCTATCCGCTGGAAATCAACACGACGAACGGGGCCATTGCCGAGTTTTTGAAATTGCAACTGCGCACCAAGGCGCGTCTGGATTTCCAGAATCCTGATTTCGAAAGCAACTCCCTGGACGACAACCTGGAAATGCTGGGCATGTCGCGCACGCATTATCTGTGGCTGCGCGAATACGAAGGCTTGCGCGGCGCCGACACGGGCGATATCCAGTTCCGCGCGCCGTTCGATGCCACCTACGACCTCGTGCGCATGCTCGACGGCGACGAGCCGCTGCGCCAGCAATTGCCGGCCTTCCAGATCATCGTGGCAGATGAATTGCACGATTTGAATGAAGCATCGTTCCGTCTGCTGACCATGCTGATACGCCGCGGCAACGCGTTTTTCTGCGGCGCCGGCGACAAGGATCAAGTGATCTACACGTGGTCGGGCGCCGACCACCGCTTCCTGCGCCAGCGCTTTGAGCAGGAATTTCCCACCTTGCAGCGCTTGCCGCTGACGGCATCCTACCGCTACGGCCCGCAGCTGGCGCAGGCCGTGGGCGTGCTGAAAAACAAGGCCAGCGTGTCGGCTCTCACGCGCGCCACCCACATCGAGCTGCTCGAGTACGACCACGCGCAGCCGCAGGCGTGCAGCGCCCAGCTGATCGCCGCGCTCGAACATGCGCATGCGGGCACGACGGCCATCTTGCTGCGCGACCGCGACCAGGCTATCCGCGTGGAAACGGCGCTGTTCCAGAGCGGCATTGCATATGGCCTGGTGGACATGAACAGCTATCTGCTGAGCCTGGAAGTGCTGATGCTGCGCGGCATTGTCGCCATCGCCCGCAAGGACTTGCATGCGATCAAGAGCGGCCCGCGCCGCGGCGAGATCCTCGAAGCCCTGGTGGCGTTCGCGGAAATTCCTTTTACGCGCGCGGAGCTGCAGCAAGCCAAGGCCGACGTGGCCAATTATCCGGACTTGCTGGAAGGCTTCTTGACGAACCAGCTGGCCAAGTCGCAGAACCAGGACAAGGCGGCGCTGACCCTGGCCGCCGTCGATTACCTGCGCGCGCTGCCTCCCGATGCGCTGGCGGGCGACGCGCTGCGGCACATCTTTGGTCTGATGCAGCTGGAACAGACGGCGCGCCGCATCTACGTCGACCCGGCGCAGGCGCGGGTCGTGGCCCGGTCCCTGCATGGTTTTATCGCCGTGTGCAGCGAAGCGGGCGTGGCGCTGGGCGGCTTTGCGGGCTGGCTGGGCGAGATGGAAGAGGCCGTGACGGTCTCGACCGGCAAGGCCAAACTGCTCATCGCCTGCATCGACCAGATCAAGGGCCTCGAATACAACCACGTGATCTTGCCTTACCTGGCCGTCGATGAATTCCCGCGTAGCAAGACCGACCCGCTGGAAGAAGAAAACCGTTTCTACGTGGCCGCCACGCGCGCGCGCGACAGGCTGACCTTGCTCACGCCGGAAGACCCCGCCTACCAAAGCCGCTACATCGCCGCCCTGCAGCTGAAACAGAAGATTGTTGCGCCGAAGTCATAGATCTTTTGCCGCATGGCCGCTTTTTGCGAAAGACGAAAGCGGGCATACTGGACTGGTGTGATTGACAGCAATCTAACCAGACAGGAGTAGAGCATGAAGATTTTCTTGACAGGCGCGGCAGGTTTCATCGGCAGTTCCATCGCGGCGGGCCTCGTGCGGGCCGGCCATCAGGTGACGGGGCTCGTGCGCAAGCCGGAGCAGGTGGCCGAGCTGGCCACCATCGGCGTGTTGGGCGTGCACGGCGATTTGAACGACCGCGAGCTCATCATCGAGCAGGCGAAGGCGGCGGACGCCGTCATCAATGCGGCCAGCAGCGACCACCGCGGCGCCGTCGAAGCGATCCTTGAAGCGCTGGCCGGCACCAACAAGGTGTTTCTGCACACGAGCGGCTCGTCCATCGTGGGCGACGCGTCGGGCGGCGAGGGCACGGAACAGATTTACTTTGAAGACAAGCTGCCGGCACCGACGGCCGACAAGGCGGCCCGGGTCGCCATCGATGACCTGGTGCTGGCCAGCGCAAGCCAGGGCGTGCGCGCGAGCGTGCTGTGCAACACCCTGATCTACGGCCACGGCGCCTTGCCGCGCGACAGCGTGCAATTGCCCCGCTTGTTGAAACAGGCGCGCAAGAGCGGCATCGTGCGCCACGTGGGGCCGGGCCGTAACATCTGGTCCAACGTGCATATCGACGATGTCGTCAGCCTGTATCTGCTGGCGCTGGAAAAGTCGCCCGCCGGGACCTTTTACTTCGTCGAATCGGGCGAAGCGGTTTTCCGCGACATGACGGCCGCCATCGCCCAGGCACTGGACCTGGGTTCCGCACAGGACTGGCCGCTGCCGGAAGCCATTGCCGAATGGGGCTACGAGATGGCGTCGTACGGCCTCGGCTCCAACAGCCGCGTGCGCGGCGAGCGGGCACGCAAGTTGCTGGGCTGGCAGCCGCAGGGTCCGTCCGTGCTGGCATGGATCGAGAACGATATGCTCAAGCCGCAGCACGCCGTCGCCGGTTGATGCCGCTCAGCAAAACCGCATCAGTGTGCGCTAGCGAACGGTGCTGTTTTGCGATCGGGAGTATGATGGCTTTGCTTGGTTGAGACGCACTGCCGTGAAGTTGGCGGCATGTTCGATCTTCCAGCAGGTCAGCCGGTCGCCTCGAGGATCGGCACCAGATTTCCGCCGCCGGCGCCGCTTGCGCTCTGCGGCCGTGCACTGCCACTCCAGGTCGCGGTGTATACTGCGAACCCCTTCAAGGCCGGCCTAGCCGGTCTTTTTTTTGCCTGTTTTTTGTCTGTTGTTTCTGCCGTTGCGCCATTCACCGCCACCTGTCCGCCATTCGCCGAAGCGGTGTTTTCGCGCGCCCGAAATCCGCGTATCTTTACGATCAACCAACTTCAAGGGGTGACCGTGAAACCTGAACCAGCGTATTACCGCCGTACCCAGCTGCTGTGGGGCGTGCTGCTGATCGCCATCGGCGCCATCATCCTGCTGGACCGGCTCGATGTGATCTATCTCCATGATTACTATGCACTATGGCATTATTGGCCAGTGATACTGGCCGTCTTCGGCCTGAACAAGCTGCTCACGCCCGTGTCCGCCAAGCAGGTACTGAGCGGCCTGTGGCTGATCTTCTTTGCCGCCTGGTGGTATGTATCGTATGAAGAACTGTGGAACTTGAATTTCTACAATAGCTGGCCAGCCTTGCTGATTGCCTGGGGCGTGGGCCTCGTGCTGGAACCGCTGTTGAACAAACATTTTATTGCCTACCAGGAGTCCGAGCATGAAAAATAGACCGCCGCTGCACTCGCCATCGCAGATCGTGCTGGGCGTCATCGTCATCGGCCTGGGGCTGCTGTTCCTGCTCGATAACCTCGGCTTCATCAACGTGCGCTATACCTTCCGCTTCTGGCCGACCATCCTCATCATTTTCGGCTTGCTGAAGATATCGCAAAGCCATTCCCGCTCCGGCTACATCGTCGGCGGCGTGATGGTCTTGCTGGGCCTGAGCTGGACCTTGAAAGCCATGGGCTTGTTCTATATCAACTGGAGCATGCTGTGGCCGCTGCTCATCATTGCCGCTGGCGTGGCCGTCGTGTCGAAATCCTTGCCCGGCGCGCAGCAGCGGCAGCGCCGCCGGCACTTTGCCGTGCCGCCCGATGCCAGCGCCGCGCCCGATTCCTTCGGCCAGGCCAGAAATGGCGCCGTATCGCTCGACAAGGAACCGGCCGATGCCACTGCAGCGCCCGGCGCCGGAGGCCAGGCGGATGACGACAGCATCATCGAAGTGACGGCCATCCTGGGCGGCTATGTACGGCGCGTGTCGTCGCAGCGCTTCAAGGGCGGCGATATCAACGTCATCATGGCCGGCTGCGAAATCGACTTGCGCCAGGCCTCGATCGAAGGCGAAGCCGTGCTCAACGTATTTGCCCTGTGCGGCGGCGTCACCATCAAGATTCCGCCCGACTGGAGCGTGGTGCTGCAGGGCACGCCCATCCTTGGCGGTTTCGAAGAAAAGACCATCGTGCCGCCGAACCAGAACAAGCGTTTGTACGTGACGGGCTACGCCATCATGGGCGGCCTGGAAATCCGCAACTAGGCGCGCATGTCCGGCCCCTTGTCGAAGCGGCGCGGCGCCGTGGTGGTGTTGCTGGTCTGCATCGCGCTGGGCCTGGCCCTGGCCTCCATCCTGGCCAGGGTGGCGCACGCGCCCTGGCTCAATGCGATGCTGCTGGTGGTGCCTGCCACGCTCGTGTATGCGATCGGCTCGGGGTTTTCCGCGTTTTACCTGTGCCGGGCCTATCCCTTGCACGCCCGCCATCCGCTCGCCATTGCCAGCGTGATGGGCGTGGCAGCCCTGTTCGCGGGCTTGCTGTGGGCGACCCTGCTGCAATTCTTGAACAGCGTCAGCCAGTTGATGGAGCAGCACTGGCTGGGCGTGAACCTGACGCCATCGCTGCTGGCCCTGTTCTTCGGCCTGGGCGCGCTGCTGTATTGCCTGGCCGCCGCCGTGCATTACCTGCTGCTGGAATTCGTGCGCGCCAGGATGGCCGAGCAGCGGGGCCTGGAAGCGCAATTGATGGCGCAGGAAGCGCAACTGCGCATGCTGCGCACGCAGATCGATCCGCATTTTCTGTTCAACAGCCTGAACTCCATCAGCGCCCTGACGTCTATCGATGCGGCGGGCGCGCGCCAGATGACGGTGCAGCTGGCCAGTTTCTTTCGCCAGAGCCTGAGCCTGGAAGCGCACAAGCACATTACCGTGCAAGAGGAACTGGTGCTGATCCGCCACTTTCTCGCCATTGAGCAAGTGCGTTTCGGCGCACGCCTGCAAGTGGCGGAAAGCATCGAGACTGCCGCGATGGCCTGTCTGTTGCCGCCCATGCTGATACAGCCGCTCGTGGAAAATGCCGTCAAGCATGGTATCTGCGGCTTGACGGAGGGTGGCCTGATCGCCATCGAGGTCCGGCGCGCGGGCAGCCTGCTGCAGATCGCCGTGCGCAACCCCGTTGATGCGGATCAAGGGCCGGCGCGAGGCAACGGCGTGGGTCTGGAAAATGTGCGCCTGCGACTGGCCGGCGCGTATGGCCACGAAGCGGGCGTGCACTGGACGCGGCGCGGCGCGACATTTGAAGTAGTGCTATCGATGCCGGCACAGACCGGCGACACGGAGGAAGCATGATACAGGCAAGAATGCGGGTGGCCATCGTCGATGACGAATTGCTGGCGCGCAGCGTGCTGCGCGAATATTTGGCGCGCCACGACGATATCGAGATCGTCGCCGAGTGCGCCAATGGCTTTGACGCCGTCAAGGCCATCGCGGAACTGGAACCGGAACTGGTGTTTCTCGACATCCAGATGCCGCGCCTGGACGGCTTTGAAGTGGCAGAGCTGATCGGCGCGAAGACGCGTTTGATCTTTGTCACGGCCTACGACCAGTACGCCTTGAAAGCGTTCGAATGCCATGCCCTCGACTATCTGCTCAAACCGTTCAGCGAACAGCGCTTCGACCAGGCGCTGGCCCATGCGCGCGCCAATCGCAGCCCGCCGGCCGAGTCCGCTGCCGTGCAAACGCTGGCGCGCGAGGCGGCCACGCGCGCCGCGCCACTGGACCGCGTGCTGATCCGCGACGGCGCCAAGGTCCACGTCATCGCCAGCGCGCGCATCGACTACATCGAGGCGCAGGACGATTACATCAGCATCCGTTCCGAAGGCAAGTCCTACCTGAAAAGCCAGCACCTAGCAGAACTGGAAACCCAGCTCGATCCCGCCAAGTTCCTGCGCGTGCACAGATCATATCTGCTCAATATCGACGGCATCCGCCGCATCGAGGCGGCAACGAAAGACAGCCACGTGGCCATCCTGCGCGATGACACGCGCATTCCCGTGAGCAAGGCGGGCTACCAGAAGCTGAAGTTACTGGTTGGCTAGCTGCACATCCCACCAGGTGGGCAAGAGTTGCCGGATTTCCGGGCGCGAAAAACGGTCGTCGATCAGGTAGACGATGCCCTTGTCCGACTGCGTGCGGATGACCCTGCCGGCCGCCTGCACCACTTTTTGCATGCCCGGATACAGATACGTGTAGTCGTAGCCGGCGCCAAAGATGTCGCCCATGCGCTGGCGGATCTGCTCGTTGACGGGATTGATCTGCGGCAAACCGAGGGTGGCGATGAAGGCGCCGATCAGGCGCGCGCCGGGCAAGTCGATGCCTTCGCCAAACGCGCCGCCGAGCACGGCAAAGCCGATGCCGCGCGTGTCCAGGCCGAAGCGCCCGAGGAACTGTGCGCGCGCAGCGTCATCCATGCGGCGGGGCTGTTGCCAGAGGGGCACGTCCGGGTAATGCTGGGCGAACAGGTGGGCCGTCTTTTCCATGTAGTCGAAGCTGCTGAAGAAGGCCAGGTAGTTGCCCGGTGTTTCCGCGTATGGCGTCGCCATCAGCTGGGCGATGGGCAGCAAGGACGCGGCGCGGTGCTGGTAGCGCGTGGAAATGGTGTCGGCCACGCGCACCGACAGTTGTTCCGCCTGGAATGGGGACTCCACGTCGACCCAGGCCGTGTTTTCCGGCATGCCCAGGGTGTCGCTGTAGTAATTCCAGGGACTCAGGGTGGCGGAAAACAGGGCCGTGCTGTGGCTGGCCGCGAAGCGTTCCTTGAGAAACGGCGCCGGCACGATGTTGCGGATGCAGACGGTGGAGCCAGTGTCGGTTTTGCTGACGTCGAACAGCGAATGTTCGCCGAAACTTTCCGCCAGGCGGTTGATCAGCAGCACGTCGAAATAAAAGCGCTGCAAGTCTTCATCCAGGGCCGTGGCATGTTCGGCCATGTAGTCGCCGATGGCCGTCGCCACGCCTTGCAGGGCCCCAAAGAATTTGTCGGGCAGAGCCGCATGCACATGGTAATCGCCATCCTGTTCTTTCAGCAAAGCCGTCCACTGGCGCGAGAGGCGGTCGAGCGGCTTTTTCAGTCCTTCGGGCGCGAACTTGCGCAGCATCTTCAGGTCGATCTGCGCCAGTTCGGCGGTATACATGCTGCGCGCGCGGGACACCATATTGTGCGCCTCGTCGACCAGCACGTTGACTTTCCAGTCGTGCGCCAATGTCATGCCGTACAGCATGGCGCTGAGGTCGAAATAATAATTGTAGTCGCCGATGACGACGTCGCTCCAGCGCGCCAGCTCCATGCCCAGGTAATAGGGGCAGATACCCTGTTGCAAGGCGACGGCGCGCACGGCTTCCTTGTCGAGGATCAAGCCGCTGGCCAGCGCCACCTCGCGCGCCAGTGGCAGGCGGTCGTAAAAACCCTTGGCCAGCGGACATGATTCGCCATGGCACGCTTTGTCCCGATGTTCGCAGGCGCTGGTCTTGGCGCTCAGTTCCAGCACGCGCAAGGGCAGCAGCGGGGCGCTATCCTTGAGGATGGCGCAGGCGTCGAGTGCCATCTGGCGGCCGGGTACCTTGGCGGCGAGGAAAAACAGTTTATCGAGGCCATGCGCGGCCGTCGCTTTCAGCATGGGGAACAGGCTGCCCACTGTCTTGCCGATGCCGGTCGGCGCCTGCGCCAGCAAGCCGCAGCCGCGGCTGCTGGCCTTGTACATGGCTTCGGCCAATTGTCGCTGCCCCGGGCGGAAGTCCGCATGGGGAAAGGCCATGCTGGTGAGTTGCGCGTCGCGGCTGGCGCGGTGTGCCATTTCCTGCTCGGCCCAGTCGAGGAACAGGGCGCAATGCTGTTCGAAGAAGGTGCGCAGCGCCTCGGCCGTGCACTCCTCGTGCATGATGGTTTCCTTCTGGCTCACGATATCGAAATACACGAGCGCCACGCGCAGCATGGGCAAGTTCAGCTGTTGGCACAGCAAGTGGCCGTAGATACGCGCCTGCGCCCAGTGCAGCTGGCGATGGTTGGCGGGCATCGTGTCGAGTTCGCCCCGATACGTCTTGATCTCTTCCAGCTGGCGCCGCGCCGGGTCGTAGCCATCGGCGCGGCCCCGCACGTACAGGGGGCCGAAGTCGCCGGAAAGACTGATTTCACGCTGGTAATCATCGTCGCGCCGGCTCGTCACGGTGGCGTGCCCGGCCATGCCTTCCTGCGCCGTGGGGGACGGTGTGAAACGCAAGTCCAGGTCGCCCACCTTGGCCGTGAATTCACACAGGGCGCGCACGGCGATCGTGTACTTCATGCCGCTCATGTGGCCACCTGCCACTGCAGGTAGCACACGCTGACGGGCATCGTGTGCTCGGCGCAATACGCGATCCAGCGCAGCTGGTTGTCTTGCAGGCGGTCGCCCGGACCCTTGACTTCGATCATGCGGTAGCGCTGTTCGGCCGGCCAGAACTGGATCAGGTCGGGAAAGCCGCTGCGGTTGCTTTTGATGTCGAGCAAGATGCGCTCGAACGCCTTTTTCAAGTGCGCGGCCGGGATGCAGGCCAGCGCCAGGTCCAGCAAGCCGTCGTCCAGCACCTCCCAGCTGACGAAAGGCGAAACGATGCCGTGCTTGGCGGCAAGCGTGGCGCGGATGGCCGCGTGGTAGCTGCCGTCTTCCAGCTGCGCCAGGCAGGCGGCAAAGTCCTTGCTGCGGCGCTGGTAAAAATCGGCGCTGTGCAAGTCGGCCGGGCCACGGTGGAACGGGTGGAAGAAGGCGCCCGGCATGGGCTTGAAGATGGCGGGCCAGCACAGCAGGCCGAACAGCGAGTTGATCAGGGTGTTTTCCACGTAATACACGGGCGCGCCGTCCTGCATCAAATGCTGCTGCACCACGCCTTCCACGTAGCACGCCTGTTCAGGATAGGGCAGCAGCAGGTCGATGCGTTCCACCGCGGCGGCGGCGCTGGCCGCCTGTTTGGCATGACCCAGCTTGCGCCGCAAACGGGGCGCCATGCGCAGCAGCAATTGCTGTTCCGCTTCGCTTTCCGGCGCGGCCAGGGCGATCGTCAGGCGCTCATAGGCCGCTTGCGGCTGTTCATCTTTTTCCAGCACGCGGATGGCGCGGCCACGCGCGCCCGGATAGCGGCAATCGGCGTAGGCGCGGTAGGCGGCCGGCCAGTCCTGGCATTTTTCCAGGTGCTGGGCGATCTGGAAGCGCAGCTTGTCGCGCCGGCTGGCCAGCCAGGTATTGTCCTCGGACAAGGGCAGCGCAGCCAGTTCCTGCAGCACCTCGTCGGCCGGCGCGTTGTCGTTGTAGCGTTCGCGGCACTGGTGCAGCACTTCATAGTGCTCGATATCCTGGCGCGTGCGAAAACCGCGCGACTGCGGCGAGAATTCCACTTTTTCATATTGATACACGCCGAGGTCGGACAGCACGAATTCCGACCAGTCCTGGTGGTAGTTGCCAAAGTAAATCAGGCGCAGGCGGTCGCACAGCGCTTGCAAACCGATGCGGTACAGCACGTCGGTGCAGGCCGGATGCCATGCTGAGAATGGTTTACTTTCCGTATGCTGCTCGCGCAAGGCGTCCAGTTGCTCGGCCTTGCGCGCCGTCTTCAGCGGTGCGGCGAGGCCGAAGGCCTGGACGATTTCTGCTTTCAGCAGCAAGTCGAACAGTTCGTCGAGCGCAATGGCAGGATCGGCGTCGACCCATTCCAGGGCCAGCAAGGGCAGGGCGGCCGCGCGCGTGTCGCCGATTTCCGGGTAATTGAGCTTGCTGGCGCGAAACAGGCACCCCTTGCGCATGACGAGGCGCACGAACAGGGCGCGCGAGGGCTGCGGCAATGCGCCGAAGGCGGCGATGAACTGCGTTTCTTCAGGACTCAGCAGATCGGCGTAACGCGCGCTGATCCAGCTCAGCACGTCCTGGAAATTATCCAGATAGTACAGGGGATTTTCCAGGACTCTCAACATGGGGGGCAATAGGGCAAGGTGAATGGTTTTACTGTGTTTATATACAGTTTAAACCTTCAGCCGCCGCTTGCCCAGCGATTTTATGTTCAGTCAGCCGTGCTGTAGGCAAAATAGCTGTCGAACTTTTCACAGGGAATCAGTTCTGCGCGCAGGCTGGCCAGTTCGATATCGGTCAGCAATCCCCTGTGCGTTTCCGTGCGTCCCTTCGGCAGCGCCACCTCGTAATCGATGATGTCCCTGGCCAGCAAGGCGTGCAACACTTCGGCTTGCCGCGCCGTCAGGTAGCGCGCGTGCGTGCCCAGGGTTTTAGCCAGTTGCTCCTTGAATGCCTCGTCGCTGACGTCGTTGTACGTATCCTGGTCGGCCATGCTGTTCAACAACATGTGAACCATGAAATCTTGCAGGTTTTTCGCCAGGTACTGGGCTTCATTCTCGTCATGCCACAGCAGCACGATGGGCATCTCGCCGTCTTGCTCGCTTGACGCGAAAAAGCAGTAGTGGTCGCCCGCGCCCGTTTGCGCAAACGGGATGAACTGGAAGGCGGGATCGATCTGCCGGTAATCGTCTGTATCCAGCAAGGTTTCCGCTTCCGCGGCGACGGCTTCGATGTTGAGCAATTCGAAATCGTCCGCATGCAGCAGCAGGGTGGGCCGGTCCGTCAAGGTGGGATAGACGAGCTTGTACCAGTCGGGCCCGTATTCGCCCACGGCCAGCATGCCGTCGCGCTCCAGCTGCCGATACAATGCGGGATAGGTGAAGCCGTGCTGCTGTTCAATTTCTGACAGTGTCATGTTTGCCCCGTTCAACGTGATTCGTGTGGGCATGATAGCCGAGGCCGTGCCTCGCACGCTTCACGGCAGCAACGATGGACATCATTAATAAACATTTAAGTTTGCTTATGTGGCATGGTCACGTATGCTTGCCAGACTAACATCCGCCGAACCCGCATGAAAAACATCATCCTGATTTCCGCCGCCTGCCTGCTGGCGCTGCTGTCGACCATCGGCGCTTCGCTGCCATACCCGATCCTGCCGCCCCTGTTCGCGGCCGAGGCGCCGAATGCCTTCAACAATTTCCTGGGCTTGCCGTCCAAATTGCTGTTCGGCCTGGCGCTGACCATCAACCCGCTGGGCTTGCTGATCGGCTCGGCCTTGCTGGGACCGCTATCCGACCGCTACGGCCGCCGTCCCTTGCTGATGCGCACGGCCGTGGGCGCCGCCATCGGCCACGCCATCACGGCCTGGGCGCTGGTGATCCAGTCCTATCCACTGTTTATTGTCGCCCGTTTCATCACGGGTTTGCTGGAAGGGAACGGTGCCGTGGCGCGCGCCATGCTGGCCGACCAGCTGACGGGACCGCTGCGCCTGCGCGCCATGTCGTGGCTGAACGGCGCGTTTTACCTGGGCTGGCTGGTGGGCCCGATCCTGGCGGGCGCAACCCTGCATTGGGGCGTGACGGTACCGTTCTGGATCGCCGCCGCTGCCCTGATGCTCGTCGGCGTGCTGGTGGCCGTGGGTTTGCAGCGTGAAACGCCCTCGCTATTGACGACGTCGTGGTGGCAAGTGGCGCGCGACCGCCATTCGCTCAATTTGCTGCGCCATGAGGAGCTGCGCACTCTGTTCATCGTGCAATTGGCATTTACGTGCGGTGTGGCCAGCTTTTATGAGTTCTATCCGCTGTGGCTGGTCGAGACGGCCAATTACCATGCACAGGAGATTGCCTGGGTGAATGTGGGCCTGTGCGGCACGATGACCATCACGTCCTTGCTGGCGGGCGGTCCCAGCCGCCATGCGCCGCTACTGCGGGCCTGCTGGTATGCGTGCGGCGTGGCGCTGGCCGTAGGGATCTTGGCGTTGGGTAATATCTGGGTGGGCATCGCCGCCATCGTGCTGTTCGGCATTCCGAATGCGCTGTACAACACGGTGATACAGGGCTGGTGCGCCGAGCGCTTCAGCGCGCACGGACAGGGCGCCGTGATGGGTTTGCTGGCCACGACGTTTTGCATCGCCAACATCGTCGTCGCCCTCAGCGGTTCCGTGCTGACCCTGATCGATACGCGGCTGATACTCGTCGCGGGCGCCTTGTCCGCCGCCTGGGCCGCGTGGCGCATGGTGGCCTGGCGCCGCCAGCTGGACGGCGCCGTCGAAGCGAAGGCATGCCAGGATTTCTGCAGCTAGGCTCAGGCTATTTCGGGGGTATGGGAGGGGGCGAATACCGGACTCTGCCGGTGTATTCTTGTAGGTCGTAGGTCGGATTAGCGCGTACGCGCGTAACCCGACATTCCTGCTAGCGCCAACAATGCCTCGGCTTACTTTTTCGCTGCTTTCGGCTTGGCGGCCGGCGCCGCTTTTTCAGCCGCGGCGGTAGCGCCGTTTGTCGCCTTTTCCGTTGCTTGCGCCACTTGCGCGCTGGCTTTGGCGATTTGCTCTTCCACGGTCTTCACGGCCTGTTTCGTGGCCTTGGTCACTTGCTCGTAGCCGAGGAAGGCATTGTCGATGGCGGCCTTGACGATGGCGACGGCGTTTTCCGAGCCTGGCGGCACGTTTTTCGTGACGTCGTAGATCAGGGCGCTCAGATTGCTTTTCGCTTCGGCCACGTGGGCTTCTGCGGCCGTGGTGAATTCCGTGTGGATTTCCTTGATGATGTCGTCGAGTTGCTGTTTATACGCTTTGGCGCCGGCCACGCCCGGTTGCAGCTGGGCAGCGGCGGCGGCCATGGCGGCCTTCGGATCCTTGGCCTGGCTGATTTCCTTGCCGGCGGCGATGCCATCCTCGATGCCGGACTTGGCGGTGGCCATGTTCAATGCCAGCACCTGTTCCACGCCTTGCACGGCCTTCGAGGTGAGGGTGTTGAAGGTCATCAGCTGGAATTCAAACAGGGCCTTGGTGGCCGTTGCGAATTGTTCGGGATTCGTAAACATGTGGTCTCCTCGGTTTGAATAGATACGTTCTTATCGTTCCATACTCTTTCGACGCCGCAATGCCATCGCTTGCAATCAAGCCGGTGCCCCCGTGTGGTCATGGCCCCATTATTTAACAAGCGCCGGTTTTTCGCAACGGCTATCTTTGTACGGTCCCGAGGCCAGTTCCCAGCCAAATCCCAGGGTGGATTGGGCGCACGACAGCGTGCCGTCGATCTTGCTGCGCCATTTGTACCAAGGGGCGGGTCCCGCCATTGCGCAGGCGCACACGGCCAGCAGGGTCGTGGCGATCAGGTATTTCATGGGTGCTCCGAAAGAATGCTTGAGGGCATTGTAGCGCGCTTGCCGTTCAGGGCGCGGGCGATTGCGGCGCCACGGCGGGCAGCTGCAGGGTGAAGGTGGTGCCGCTGGCGTCGCCCGTGCTGCTGGTGGCGTCGATATGGCCGCCCAGCACGCCCGTGATGATGTTGTGCGCCACATGCAGGCCCAGGCCCGAGCCGCCGGAACCGAGCTTGGTCGTGAAGAACGGGTCGTAGACGTGCACGAGATCGTCGGCGGCGATGCCCACGCCCGTGTCGGCGATGGACATGGTGATCGTCTTGCCGTCGTCGCTGCCGCGCGCCCTGATATGAATGGTGCCGCTGCTGCGGCCCTCGAAGGCGTGGCGCAGGCAGTTTTCCAGCAGGTTGCTCAGCACCTGGCCCAGCGGACCCGGATAGCTGTCCATGGCCAGGCCCTCGGGCACGTCCTGCGTCAGGCTCAGGCCGGCGGCCTTGAGCTGCGTGCACAGGGGCAGCATCAGCTCGGCCACGAACTGGCGCAGCAGGAAATGGCGGCGCTGCGAACTGGCGCGGTCGACGGCGATCTGCTTGAAGCTCGAGACGAGGTCGGCCGCGCGCTGCAGGTTGCGCAGCATGATGGCGTCCGCCTCGCTGGCCTGGGTCAGGTAGGCGCCCAGTTCGGAACGGCGCAAGCCATCGAGGAAGCTGGCCTGGATTTCGCGCGTGCGTTCGGCCATCGTGGTGGCCACCACCAGGCCGTTGCCGATCGGCGTATTGAGTTCGTGCGCGATGCCGGCTACCAGCGCACCGAGCGCGGCCAGCTTGTCGCGGCGCACCAGTTCTTCCTGCGTGATGGACAGGTTTTCCAGCGCGGAGGCCAATTCGCGGTTCGTTTGCTCCGATTGTTCCTTGGCCTGCGTCAGGGCCGCCGTGCGTTCGGCCACCAGCTCTTCCAGGTGGGTGCGGTGGCGCTGCAGCTCGCGTTCGTGGCGCATGCGGCCAATCGCGATGCCGGCCAGGTCGGTCGCCGTGTCGATCAGCTCCAGGTCGCGCGCATCGGGCTTGCGCACCTCGCGGTAGTACATGGCGAACGAGCCGAGCACGGTGCCATCCTGGCCGAAGATGGGCTGCGACCAGCAGGCGCGCAAGCCGAATGGCGCGGCCAGTTCGCGGTAGGGCGCCCACAGCGGATCGCACATGATGTCGCTGACCACCACCGGTTCGCGCAGGGACATGGCCGTGCCGCAAGAGCCTACGCCGGGGCCGATGGCCACGCCTTCGAGCAGGGCCATGTACTCGGGCGGCAGGCTGGGGCCGGCCGCGCTGTGCATGTGGATGCCGTCGTCGTCGAGCAGCATGATGGAGCAGAGCACGCCGCGCGACTGGCCTTCGATCAGGAGCAGCAGCTGGTTCAGGGTCGGGATCAGCGGCGCGCCCTTGGCGACCATTTCCAGCAGGGCGCTCTGGCCCGAGCGCATCGCTTCGGCCAGGTTGCGTTCAGTCAAGTCGATGATGCGCGCATGCACGAGCTGGCGGCCCGGCACGGACAGGCGCATCAGCCGGATTTCGCAGGCGATCGGGCGGCTGTCTCGGTGGCAGCAGCTGGCGCGGAAGACGACGATCTTGCCTTGCAAGGTATCGCGGATCTTTTCTTCCAGCAGCTGCGGCGAGGCGCGACCATCGCTCTGATGCTGGGGGAACAGCGGTTCCATGCCGCCTTGCAGCAGCTCGGCCAGCGGCATGCCGAACAATTCTTCGGCCAGGTGGTTGGCGTCGATCAGCAGGCCGTTGTCGATATCGAACAGCAGCACGGCGTCGGGCGAGCCGGCCAGAATCGAGTGGTAATTGACTTCCAGCGTTTGCGGATGCAGGGGGCGCGGCGGCGTGGTGGCGCGCGGCGCGGGCGTCTCTGCCTTGTGCAGCGCCAGTTCCATGAGGATTTTTTCCGCCACGTCGCGCGCATTGAAGGGCATCTTGATGTAGTCGGAGGCGCCGGCGCCCACGCTGCGGCCCTGTTCCTCGGCGCTTGGCGTGGCCGACATCAGCAGCAGGGGCACGCCGTGGCGTCCGCCCGCATTGCGCAGGCGCATGCAGGTGGCACCGATATTCGAGCCCGCCAGGGCCGCGTCGAGCAGGATCAGGTCCGTGCCGCCGGCCGCCAGTTCCACGCCTTCGTCGATATCGCCCGCCAGTCCCGTGCCCAGGTTATGCCTGTCCAGCACATACAGCAGTTCGCGCACATCGTTCGGCGAATTGCTGACCAGCAGCACATTGGCCCGGTCGGTGATGGAAGAAATCAACTGATTCATGGTGTCGCGCCCTTACGCGTTTCATGGGGCTAGTATTACATCAAGGCAAGTAGGAGTAAACGATAATTCTTGATGATTAAAAGCAATGCGGATGGGTCTCGTTTACGCGGCATTTTGCGCTGCGGGCGCCGTGGCCAGGTCGGCGCGCGCCTGTTCGATGCGCGGGTAGTTATCCTCGATCCAGTCGACCAGCACGGCCAGGCGTTCGGCCGCCTCGCGTCCCAGCGGCGTGAGGCTGTATTCCACCTTGGGCGGTATCACCAGATACGCCTGGCGCAGCACGAAGCCGTCGCCGGCCAGCGCTTCCAGCGTTTGCGCCAGCATTTTTTCGCTGACGCCGCCCACTTCGCGGCGCAGTTCGCTGAAGCGCCGGGTGCCGCTCAGCAGCAGTACCAGCACCAGCACGGCCCAGCGGCTGGTCAGGTGGCTGAGCACGGCGCGCGACGGGCAGGTGGCCGCCAGCAGGTGGGCGTCCTGGGTTTGCCGGGCGAGGGCGGCGCGCAGGCTGGCGCCGGGAGTGTCTGTGGACATGATAGTTGGCCTTGTTAAGGTGGATTTCAATCATACTTACCAAAAGGTACGTACTTACAATAAGTAAGTAATAGTCCTATTATAGGGTTTTACCACCCACGTACCAAGGAGAAATCATGATCGTCATCACCGGCGCCACAGGCAATCTGGGCCAGCACGTCATCGCCAGCCTGCTCAAGTCCGTCCCCGCAGCCAACATCATTGCCGCCGTGCGCAACCCGGCCAAGGCCTCCGACCTGGCCGCCCGGGGCGTGCAAGTGCGCCAGGCCGATTACAACGATGGCGCCAGCCTCGACGCGGCATTCAAGGGCGCGACGAAGATACTGCTGATCTCGTCGAGCGAAGTGGGCCAGCGCGCGCAGCAGCACCAGAACGTCATCGATGCGGCCAAGCGCGCCGGCGTATCTCTGCTGGCCTATACCAGCGTCTTGCGCGCCGATACGTCGCCGCTGGGCCTGGCCGCCGAGCACGTGATCACGGAAGCAGCCATCCGCGCCTCCGGCCTGCCGTACAGTTTCCTGCGCAACGGCTGGTACCTGGAAAACCATACGGAACACCTGGCGCCCGTGCTCGAGCATGGCGTCGTGCTGGGCGCGGCGCAAAACGGGCGTTTCTCGTCGGCCGCGCGCGCCGACTACGCCGCGGCCGCCGCTGCCGTCTTGACAGCGGATAAACCGCAAGCCATCTATGAACTCGCTGGCGACCAGGGCTTTACCCTGGCCGAGTACGCTGCAGAGGTGGCGCGCCAGTCGGGCAAGGCGATTGTGTACAAGGATTTGCCGCAGGCGGATTTCAAGGCGGCGCTGGTGAGCGTGGGCGTGCCGGAAGGCTTTGCCGATCTGCTGGCCGACTCCGATGCGGGCACGGCCAAGGGCGGCCTGGAAGATAATGGCAAGCAATTGAGCGCGCTGATCGGCCGTCCGACGACGAGCCTGCTTGACGCCGTCAAGGCGGCGCTGGCCAAGTAAGGGGGGAGGATGCCGTGGCAGCACGGCATCCGGAAATGAAAAAAGCCGCAAACTCGTGAAAGTTTGCGGCTTTTTTGCGAATTAGGTAATGGTGCCCACGAAGGGACTCGAACCCCTACACCCGAAGGCACATGGACCTGAACCATGCGCGTCTACCAATTCCGCCACGTGGGCACTGATGCTGCTTGTTGCTTACTGCTATATCTCACTACTGTACTGCGGACTACAACGAAAACAACTCGTTGCTGGTGGTGCCCACGAAGGGACTCGAACCCCTACACCCGAAGGCACATGGACCTGAACCATGCGCGTCTACCAATTCCGCCACGTGGGCATTGTGCTGCTTGTTGCTGCTATCTTACTACTGTACTGCGGATCACAACAATCGACAACTTGTTGCTGGTGGTGCCCACGAAGGGACTCGAACCCCTACACCCGAAGGCACATGGACCTGAACCATGCGCGTCTACCAATTCCGCCACGTGGGCATTGTTACTGCTTGCTGCTTGTCGCTGCGTGTTCTGCAGCGAGGACAAAATCATAAGGGCTGGCGCGCATTCGGTCAATCAACATTTTGCACTTTTCTTCAAGAAACATGTTTTTTCGCCTGAAAAGGGCTGTTCCCTATGAAAAAGGGCTGAACTTGCCTCTTTTTTCAGCGTTTTCAGCCGCTTTCCATCCGCAGGCATGTCAGGTGAGTCGGCTGCCGGGAGGGGAGGGCTTTTCGCTGCGGAAATGAAAAAAGCCGCAAACTCGTGAAAGTTTGCGGCTCTTTTGCGAATTAGGTAATGGTGCCCACGAAGGGACTCGAACCCCTACACCCGAAGGCACATGGACCTGAACCATGCGCGTCTACCAATTCCGCCACGTGGGCACTGATGCTGCTTTTACTTACTACATTACTGCTCGAGTACTTGTTGTCAAATAACTTAGCAACAATTCTGCTATTATAGCGACTTGAAGAGTTTTGCGCCAGATGAGCTTTCGCTCCATACTGCACATCAACCCTGTACCGCTTTCCTGCAACTGCATTCCCGTGAAGGTTTGTCGCTGCAAGAGACCGAGATTATAGAGCAATATTTGCCGAAGTCAAATGCATTGCGCAGCTTTTCTGCTTTTTTTCATCGGCGGGGCACTTGTTCGGTTTCCGCTACGCTGTCCGTTAGGCAAACCAAGGCGTCCTCCGGTACACTACCGGACATCACCGTGTCAATATTGACGGTGATGTCATCGGTCTTTGTCTTCCGTTTGATCACTGTCAATAACAACTATAGAAATACTTTTGAGCCAAAATACCCACACCATCCCCAGCCGGGAGGACATTCTCGGCATATTCCGCAGCGTCAACGCGCCTCTCGACCCGCAGTCTCTCGGGAAAACGCTGCAAGTGCATGCCGATTCCATGGATGTCCTGGTCCGTCGCCTGAAGGCGATGGAGCGCGACGGCCAGCTCAAGTCTGACGCCAGCGGTGTTTTCAGCCTGGCCGACCAGAGCGCGCTTGTCGCCGGTCGCGTCACCAGCCACCGCGATGGCTTCGGCTTTGTCATTCCCGATGACGCCAGCGCCGACCTGTTCCTGCCTGAGAAAGAAATGCAGAAAGTACTGCATGGCGACAAGGTCATGGCCCGCATCGTCGGCACGGACCGCCGCGGCCGCCCGGAAGGCACGATCGTCGAAGTCACCTACCGCGCCAATACCCACGTCATCGGCCGTCTGATCCAGGAAAACGGTACCTGGGTCGTGGCGCCGGAAGACCAGCGCATCGGCCAGGATATTCTCGTCACCGGTTCGGTGGGCAAGGCAAAAGCCGGCCAGATCGTCAGCGTCGAGCTGACCGAGCAACCGATGCGCTTCAAGCAGCCGGTCGGCAAGATCGTCGAAGTGCTGGGCGCTTTGGATGATCCCGGCATGGAAATCGAAATTGCCGTGCGCAAATTCAACGTGCCGCACATCTTTTCCGCCGCCGCCCTCAAGCAAGCTGAAAAGCTGCCGTTCGAAGTGCGCGCCGCCGACCTGAAAGACCGGGTCGACCTGCGCGACGTGCCTTTGGTGACCATCGATGGCGAGGACGCGCGCGATTTCGACGATGCCGTGTATTGCGAGCCCGTCAAGATCGGCCGCGCCAACTGCTTCCGCCTGATCGTGGCGATTGCCGACGTCAGCCATTACGTGAAACCGAACGACGCGCTCGATATTGACGCGCTCGAGCGCAGCACGTCCGTCTACTTTCCGCGCCGCGTGATCCCGATGCTGCCGGAAAAACTGTCGAACGGCCTGTGCTCGCTGAACCCGGCCGTCGACCGTTTGACCCTCGTCTGCGACGCCGTCGTCAGCGACAAGGGCGAGCTGAAGGCTTACCAGTTCTACCCGGCCGTCATCCATTCTGCCGCGCGCCTCACGTATGACGAAGTCGCTGCCGTGCTGGGCAACACCAAGGGACCCGAAGCGGCACGCCGCGCGGAGATCCTGCCGCACCTGCAAAATCTGGAAGCCGTCTACCGCGCCTTGCTGAAAGCGCGCACGGAGCGGGGCGCCATCGACTTCGAGACGACGGAAACGTATATCGTCTGCAATAGCGCGGGCAAGATCGAAAAGATCATTCCCCGCACGCGCAACGAAGCGCACAAGATCATCGAAGAGTGCATGCTGGCGGCCAATGTCTGCGCGGCCGATCTGTTGCTGCGTAACAAGCACCCAGGCACCTACCGCATCCACGCCAGCCCGACCAAGGAAAAGCTCACGCAAGTGCGCACTTTCCTGAAACAGGTTGGCCTGAACCTGACGGGCGGCGACACGCCATCGGCATCCGATTACCAGACCCTGATGCAGCAGATCAAGGAGCGTCCCGACGCGGCCCTGCTGCAAACGATGCTGCTGCGTTCGATGCAGCAAGCCGTCTACAGCCCGGACAATATCGGCCACTTCGGCCTGGCGTACGAGGCGTATGCCCACTTCACCAGCCCGATCCGCCGCTATCCCGACCTGCTGACGCACCGCGCCATCAAGGCCATCTTGCAAGGCAAGAAATACGAGCCGAAACTGTCCGACAAGGTTGTGCTGAACACGAACGTGTCGAACGCCACGCGCAAGCAGCAGGCGAAGGACAAGGCCGACGGCAAGCCGAAGAAGACGGATCTGACGATCTGGGACGCGCTGGGCGTGCATTGCTCGGCCAACGAGCGCCGCGCTGACGAAGCATCGCGCGACGTGGAAGCATGGCTGAAGTGCTACTTCATGCAGGACAAGCTGGGCGAAGAGTTTACCGGCACGATCACCGGCGTGACCACCTTCGGCGTCTTCGTGCAGCTCGACACCCTGTTTGTCGAAGGCCTGGTGCACGTCACCGAGCTGGGCACCGACTACTTCCAGTACGACGATGCGCGCCATGAATTGCGCGGCGAACGTACGGGCAAGCGCTACCAGCTGACCGACCGTCTGACGGTGCAAGTGGCGCGTGTCGACCTGGAAACGCGCAAGATCGACCTGCGCCTGGTCACCGATGCGGAACTGGCGGGCGAAGATGCGCCAGCCAAGCAAGCTGGCGGCAAGCGCAAGGGCGAAAAGAAATCGATGGTCAAGCCCGGTCCCGCGACCGAGCAGCGCCACGAGATCAAGGCCAGCGTCAACACCGGCGGCAACAATGGTGGCAAACCCGGCAAGGGTTCCGGCGGCCGTTCCAACGGCGCCAAGGCGCAAGCCAAGCCTGCAGCCAAGGAAGCCCCCAAGGCGGCAGCCCCCAAGGCCGCCGCGCCGAAGCGCAGCAAGAAACCAGCCGCGGCACCCGCTGCGGCGGCACCACGTGCAGCAAAAACTGTATCAAAATCAAGCAAGAACAAGCGATAAGCGATAGATAGATAATGAAGAATAAAATGATTTTCGGCTTCCACGCCGTCACCTCGCGTCTGCGTCATGAAGCGTCGTCCGTGGAAGAAATTTTCGTCGATGCCAGCCGCGTCGACGGCCGCATGAAGGACATGATCGCCGCCGCCAAGGCTGCCAACGTGCGCGTCATGCCCGTCGACTCGTCGCGTCTGGACAAGATCGTCGGCACGCGCCGTCACCAGGGCGTGATCGCGTTTGCCTCGCAACTGTCGCTGGCGCGCAATCTCGATGAGCTGCTGGACGCCATCGACGGCCCGCCGCTGCTGTTGATACTCGACGGCATCACCGACCCGCATAACCTGGGCGCCTGCCTGCGCGTGGCCGATGGCGTCGGCGCACATGCCGTCATCGTGCCGAAGGACCGCGCCGTGGGCTTGAACGCCACGGCCGCCAAGGTCGCCAGCGGCGCCGCCGAAACCGTCCCGTACATCACGGTGACGAATCTGGCGCGCACCATGCGTGAACTGAAAGAGCGCGGCATCTGGCTGATCGGCACCTCGGACGACGGCGAAAAAGGCTTGTACGAAGCCGATTTCACGGGCCCGACGGCTCTCGTCATGGGTTCCGAAGGCGAAGGCATGCGCCGTTTGACGCGCGACACCTGCGACATCCTCGTCAGCATCCCGATGTTCGGCTCCGTCGAGAGCTTGAATGTGTCGGTCGCTTCTGGTGTATGTCTCTACGAAGCCCGCCGCCAGCGCATCGCTTTAGAAGCATAAAAAACGTCCATGGCGGCGTTGCATTGCCTCGCCGTACATTCGTACTGTCTTCGGCAATGCGCCTTGCCCTGAACGTTTTGTAACGCTTCCAGAAAATCAGCCGCCGCCCTTGAGGCGGCGGTTGTTTATCTGCCTCTCCGGCAGCACGCCGCCGAATACGCTACCATTTGCGTTCCACCTTATCCATTTTCATTATGTTCCACCACCTGCGCGAAGACATCAACAGCATCATTGAACGTGACCCGGCCGCCCGCAATGGCTGGGAGGTGCTGACCTGTTATCCGGGCTTGCACGCCATCGTCATGCATGGCTGGGCGCACTGGTGCTGGACGCGGCGCATGAAGTGGGTGGGGCGCTTCATTTCCTATATCGCCCGGATCATCACGGGCATCGAGATCCATCCGGGCGCGGTCATCGGCCGGCGCGTCTTCATCGACCATGGCTTCGGCGTGGTGATCGGCGAGACGGCCATCGTCGGCGACGACTGCACCATCTACCAGGGCGTGACTCTGGGCGGCACCTCGCTGCACAGCGGCGCCAAGCGCCATCCGACCCTCGAGCGCGGCGTCATCGTCGGCGCCGGCGCGCAGGTGCTGGGCAGCTTCACGGTGGGCGAGTACGCCAAGGTGGGTTCGAACGCCGTGCTGTTGAAACCCGTGCCGTCCGGCGCGACGGCCGTCGGCAACCCCGCGCACATCGTGCAAAAGGATGTCAGCGCCCTGCGCGAAGGCAGCACGGCCCATTTGTTCGCCGCGTATGGCGTCACGCCCAACGGCGACGATCCGCTGTCGAAAGCCCTGCAAGGCTTGATCACGCATGCCGTGGCACAGGAACAGCGCATCGAAACCATCCTCGCCACGCTGAAGGCGGCCGGTATCTGCTGCCAGGCTGTGCCCGAGTGTGATAAATTCGATTCCGAGCAAATGAACAAGCTGGTTGATTAAGGATACAGGCATGACTACAGACGCAAACATAGCTGAAAACGCAGCAGAAAAAAGCACTGACAATCCGAATCTGCTCGACCCTTTCGAGATCCGCGTGCTGGCCGTGCTGGCCGAAAAGGAAGCGCTGACGCCGGACAGCTATCCGCTCTCGCTCAACGCGCTGACGAACGGCTGCAACCAGCTATCGAGCCGCGACCCCGTCATGGCCCTGTCCGAGGAAACCGTCTACGACGTGCTGCAGCGCCTGATGCAGCGCAAGTTCGTCAATGGCATCACGCAGGCGGGCGCCCGGGTCGCCAAGTACGAACACCGCATGCGCATCAAGTGGTCGCTGGAACAGGACAAGCTGGCCATCCTGACGATCTTGATGCTGCGCGGCTTGCAGACAGCGGGCGAAATCCGCAGCCGCAGCGGCAGGGTGCATGAATTCAAGTCCGTGGCGGAAGTGGAATCCGGCCTGCAATTTTTGATCGACAAATACCCGCCGCTGGTGGCCAAGCTGGCCGTCGCGCCTGGCGCCAAGGAACCGCGCTACGGACACTTGCTGGGTGGTGAAGAGGCGCTGGCGCAGATCGAGACGGCGGCGGGCTACGCCGGCGCCGTCAGCGCGCCGCAACAGGGCAGTCGCGTCGCGCAGCTGGAACAGGAAGTGCTGCAGCTGCGCAGCGACTTCGATGGCCTGGCGGCGCAGTTCGAGGCGTTCCGCAAGCAGTTCGAATAACGTCACTGCACGCATGACTTTTTCCTTCCTGTGCCGCTCCTGCGGCGAAACCCACACGGGCATGCCCAGCTTCGGCGCCGATGCGCCGTGGCTGTATGAGCAGATGGCGCCGGCCGAGCGCGAAGCGCGCTGCCAGCTCGACAGCGACGCCTGCATCGTCGACGAAGAACACTGTTTCGTGCGCGCCACCATCGACATCCCCGTGCATGGCTCGGATGAGCCGTTCAGCTGGGGCGTGTGGGTGTCCTTGAGCGGCGAGAGCTTCGACTCCTGGGATGCCTGCTTCAATGACGCGCAGCGGGCGCACATCGGCCCCTTCTTCGGCTGGCTCAGCACTCAGCTGCCCGTGTACCCGGATACCCTGAACCTGAAAACCCGCGTCCACCTGCGCGACGATGGCGTGCGCCCATCCATCGAGCTGGAGCCGACGGAGCATCCGCTGGCCATCGAACAGCGCGACGGCATCACGGCAGAGCGGGTGGCCGAGCTGTATGCGCGGCTTGTGCCTGCCGCGTGACAGGCCCGGCTTTGCCGCCGTTCCCTGTCAGTCCGGCCCCGTTTCCGGTATCATTCGGCATGAATAATATTTCCTTCCAACCGTTTGTTATTGGTGTCGCTGGCGGAAGCGGCAGTGGCAAGTCCACCGTATCCCAACAAGTGCTCGCGTCTTTCGGTGCCGACATGGTCTCGGTCGTGATGCAGGACGACTACTACTGCGACCAAACCCATCTTTCCCCTGAAGTCCGGCGCCAGCAGAATTACGACCATCCGCAGGCGTTCGAGTGGCCATTGCTGGTGCAGCACATCCAGGCCTTGCGCAATGGCGAAGCGATCGAGATGCCCGAGTACGACTTCACGCTGCACAACCGCTCCAACCGGACCATCCCCGTCAAGCCGGCGCCCGTGATCGTGATCGAAGGCCTGTTTGCCTTGTATGACGAAGACTTGCGCAACATGATGTCGCTGAAGATCTTTGTCGACACGGCTTCCGACGTGCGCTTCATCCGCCGCATGCAACGCGATATCACGGAACGCGGCCGCTCGGTGGAAAGCGTCATCGAGCAGTATCTGGAAACGGTACGCCCGATGCACAAGCAATTCATCGAGCCGACCAAGCGCAATGCCGATGTCATCTTGCCGCATGGCGCCAACGGCCCCGCGGTCGACATGATCACGGCCAAGGTGGCCAGCGTCATCGGCCGCCTGAAGCCTGCCGGTTAACAGCCCGCCAGCTTACCGCTCTCCCATCGATTCCGAGAACGTCTTGGTGATCGGTTTCGTCAGGTAGCGCAAGACCGTCTTGCGGCCCGTGTTGATTTCCACGGTGGCCGTCATGCCGGGCTGGATCAGGATAGGCTCGCCATTCTTGCCCATCAGATTGCGCCCGCTGGTCTTGATCTGCACGCGGTAGTAGGGCTGCTCGTTGCCCTTGTTGTCTTCATTTAATGTGTCGGCGCTGATGTAGCTGACGGTGCCGCGCAGGCGTCCGTAGATGCCGTAGTCGTAGGCGTCGAGTTTCACGGCCGTGGGCAGGCCGGGCTTGATGAAGGCGATGTCGGCCGGTTTGACTTTCGCCTCGATGATCAGGTCATCGTCCGTCGGCACGAGCTGCAGGATTTCCTCGCCCGGCTTGGCCACGCCGCCCAGGGTAGTAAGGCGCACGTTGCGCACGATGCCGTCCGTGGGCGCATAGATATCCGTCGAGCCCAGCTGCTCCTTGCGCTGCGTGACCGTCTGCAGCACGCCGGCCAGGTCTTCCTGGGCCTTCACCAGGTCCGTCTGGCTATCCTGCAGATATTTGTTGCGCCGGTTGGTGATCTGCGCCTGGATGTCGACCACTTGCCGCCGCAGTTTCAGCACTTCGGCGCGGCTGACGTCTCCCGTTTCCAGCAGCGGCAGATTCATTTCCAGTTCTTCCTTGATCAGCTTCATGGCGCTTTCCAGCGAGCCCACCTCCGCTTGCACGGCGCCCTGGCGCTTGCTGAACAGGGCCAGCTGGTTGGCGCGAAATTCCGGAAACGCCTGCAGTTCGGGCGGGAACTTGGGCGCGCCGCCAAACACCTCGGCCTGCAGGCGCGCCACGGCCGCCTTCAGGCCGGCCGCCTTGGCCGTGCTTTCCAGGTAGCTCGTCTCGGCCCGCGTGCGGTCGAAGCGCGCCAGCAATGCTCCTTTTTTTACCATGCTGCCTTCGTGCACGCGCAGTTCGGCCAGCACGCCGCCATCGGCCACCTGGATGATCTGGTTGCGCGAACTGGCGATCACCTGGCCGTTGGCGCGCGTGACCTGGTCCAGCTCCGCCCACGAAGCCCAGGCGATGATACCTGCCAGGGCCGCCGTGCAGCTCCAGATCAGCACCCGTCCCCGTTTCGCTTCCTCTTTCGCTTCGACCTTGGCCAGTTTCATGCGACGGCTCCTTGCGCTACCGGCGCCGTTGCGGAACTGGGCACGGCCTGCGGCTTGCCCGACAGCTTGGCCAGGACAAAGTCGCGCGGGCCGTCGAGCAGCGCCCGTCCCGCCTGCAGCACCACCAGGCGGTCGAGCAGGGGCAAGAGGGCGTTCTTGTGCGTGGTGGCGACCATGGTCACGCCTTCGGCCGCCAGTTCTCCCAACAGTCCCACGATGCGCGCCTCCGTCTTCGCATCCATGGCGCCCGTCGGTTCATCGAGCAGCCAGATGCGCGGCTTGGCCAGCAGCAGGCGCGTGACGGCGATCAATTGCCGCTGGCCGCCAGACACGCCGCGCCCGCCTTCGGTGATGCCCAGTGCCAGGCCCCTTGGCTGGCCCAGTATCAGCTCGATCAGGCCCGTGCGCCTGGCCGCCGCCAGGATCGCTTCCTCGCCCGGGTCGGCCAGTCCCAATAACAGGTTGTCGCGCAGGGTGCCGCTGAACAGCCGCGTTTCCTGCGGCAGGTAGCCGACCATTTCGCGCACCACTGCCGGCGCCAGCAGGGCCATGTCGACGTCGCCCAGGTACACCTTGCCCTCGGCCGGCTGGTACAGGCCCGAGGCCAGCTTCAGCAGGGTGCTCTTGCCCGAGCCGATGGCGCCCACCAGGCCGACCCGTTCGCCGGGGCGGATGGCCAGGTTTTCCACTTCCAGCGCCACCTTTTGCGCGCCGCCATACGTAAAGCGGATGCGCTCGAAGCGCAACCCCGTGTCGAGACTGCGCGGCGTCAGCGCGAACTGCGCGGTGTCGGCTTCGTTGGGCAGGCTGATGACCTGTTCCAGGCCGTCGATCGAGGCGCGCGCGTGCGCCCACTGCACCATCACGGCGGGCAGCTGCACGATGGGCATCAGCGCGCGGTTGCTGATGATGGTGCACGCCATCAGGGCGCCCATGGTCATCTGGTTCTCGGCCACGAACCACGCGCCCATGGAGATCAGCGCCACGTTGGTCAGCTGCTGGAAGGCGGCCGTGATGTTTTGCGACAGGGCAGCATAGTCGCGGATATTCTGTTCCGCGTGGCTCGTTTCGGCCACCAGTTCTGCCCAGCGCGCCTGCATCATCCATTCGGCGCTGCTGCCCTTGAGCGTTTCCACGCCATCGACGGCTTCGACCAGCAAGCCCGCCTTGCGGTTGCTGGCGTTGAGGTTCTTGCGCGTATGGCTCTGGATGGCGCGCTGGAACATCAGCCCGCACACGAGAGCCAGCGGCAGGGCCACCAGCGGCACCACCACGAGCCAGCCGCCGATGATGGTGATCATGCCGAGGAAAATCAGGGCGAAGGGCACGTCCGTCAGCACGAACAGCGAGGTCGACGTCAGTACGCCTCGCACCATTTCAAAGCCCTTCACTTGCGCCGCCAGGGTGCCGACGGAAGCGGGGCGCGCCTCCATGCGGATGCCCAGCATGCGCTGGAAAAACCATTCGGACAATTCATGGTCGACGTCATTGCATGAGTGGTCAACGATGCGGCTGCGCACCTGCTTGAGGATGAATTCCAGGCCGATCGACAGGGCCACGCCCACCACCAGCACCCACAGGGTGCTGAAGCTCTGGTTCGGGATCACGCGGTCGTACACCTGCATGGAAAACAGCGAGGTGGCCATGGTCAGCAGGGTCACCAGCGCGGTGGCCAGCACGGCATCGACGAACACGCTTTTCTTCAGCCACAGGGCCTTGCGCACCAGGCTTAGCGCGCCGGGGCGGGCATCGCTTTTTTCGCTGCGGCGCGGCAGGCCCACGCATGCGAGGCCTGCCAGCGAGGCCAGTTGCAGGGCGCGCCCGTCGATGCCTTCGCCGCGCCAGGCGCCGTCGGCGCCGCGCGACTGCAGCAAGCCCCAGCCCGTGCTGGCGCTGTAGACAGCGAACGGCAGCTCGCCTGGCGTGGGCTCGTGCAGCGGGCGCGCCGCGCCTTCCAGCCCGGCCGCCTGCCAGATGGCGGTAAGCACCATGGCGGGCGCGCCGCTGTCGTCGATATCTTCGAGCTGGCGCTGCAGGTCGGCCAGGCGCGCAGCCGCCAGATGCTGGCCTGTCAGGCGGGCGGCCCGTTCGACGAGTGTCAGCAAGCCATGTTTGATGGAGTTATCCACGCTGTCTCCTGTGTGCATCATGTCGGTGTCAATTCGCGCGCGCCAGGCCCGGCGGCGCCGTGCGCCCGGCCAGGGTGCCCGTCTGCGCGGCCAGGCGCAGGCTGGCGGCAATCGCCTGCGCGCGCGTGTCTTCCAGCGAAAACCGCGCCTGGGTCGCTTCGCGCACGGCGTTGAGCACGTCGTTCCAGCTCTTGCGGCCGATCACGTACTGGCGCGCATACGATTCGAATACCTGCGTCGAGGTGGTGCTGGCCTCGCCCGCATTGTCCAGGCGCTGGCGGCTCGCTTCGGCCTCGTTCCAGTCCAGGGTGAAACGCTCGCGCACGTCGCGCTCGGCCGCATCGTGCGCGGCGCGCGCGCCTTCGCGCCGTGCCACGGCCGCGTCCACGCCGGCCTTGGCCGACAAGCCGGCGCCCGGCTGCGCCTGCAGCACCAGCATGGCGCGCGCGCGGTTGTCCGCATTGATGCCGCCGCCCGTGGGCTTTTCCATGCGCAGCACCACCTTCGGCATGTAGGCCGAGCGCTGCATGGTGATCTCGGAGTCGGCTGCCTGCGCCTCGAAATCGAGGCGCTGCAGGGTGGGGGAGTAGCCGATGGCCTGGCGCATGACCCGTTCCAGGCTGGCGTCGGGCAGCGGTTCGCCCACGCCGATGCCGGCGGCGGTGACGAGGCGCACGGGTTTGCCGGTCAGCTGCGACAGCTGCGCCAGCGCGTTTTCCTGCGCCTGGCGCGCATTCGACACGTCGTTGGCCGCCTGGTAGGCGCGCGATTCGGCCAGGCGCTGGTCCGTTTGCGAACTGACCGACTGCGCCACGCGGCGCTTGATCATGTCGAGCAGGCGCTGGTGCTCGGCCAGGCCGTCTTCGGCCGAGCGCATGCGCGCTGTCTGGCGCAGCGCTTCCGTGTAGGCGGCGATCACGCGCAGCGAGAGGGTCAGGCGTTCTTCCTCGATGGCCGCGCCGGCCGCGTCGACCCGGCTGCCGGCCGCATCGATGCCGGCGTCGATGCGCCCGCCGCTCCACAGCGGCTGCTCGATGCGCACCACGCCGCCCGTTTCCTGCGAACCGGTGGGGACTTCGGCCGACAGGCTGGGGAAGCGCTGCCACTGCGCGCCATCGAGGTCGGCGCGCGCGGCCGCCTGCGCCGAACGTTTGCCCTGCACGGCGGGATGGCTTTGCAGCGCTTGCTGCAAGACCTGGTCGAAGCTCCAGGCGGTGCTGCCCTGGGCCTGGGCGAAAGAGTTGATGGATGCCATGGCCATGGCCGCCAGTACGGCCGCGATGCGTGGCAGTGAAAACAAGGCTGGGGAACCGCGTAATCTCATCCCGTATTTTTCCGGCACCAGGCCTGACGCATTTCAAGGTAGGGGCGGGAGCGCGCTGCCGCACGCTCCCGCTGCCGTGCCAGGCGCGGCGCCTGGCGTGGGTGGACTGCTTCAGACGACGAAGTTGGCGCCCGTCAACTGCGTGATGTTCACGCCGCTGAGCAGCACCAGCGCCGTGTCGATGGCGTTGGCGTTGCTCAGGTCAGTCGAGTGATACACGGTCACGGCGCCGCTGTTTTGCGCATCGGCGATGACGATGTAGCCCTGTCCCGACAAGACGCTGTCGTCGGCCGCGATGGCGCTGGCCGCCGCGCCGATCGACACGGACGTGCCGTCGAAGATGAACAGGTTGTTGTTGCCAAAGTCCGTGCTCACGTTGACGCCCACGGCCACCGATGCCGTCAGGTCGGCGATGGCCGACATGTCGATCACGTCGCCGCCGGCGGCCGGCAAGCCCGTGCTGAAGTCGGCCACCGTCAGCGGGTTGTGCAGGGCATTCTGGCTCAGCACGAACAGCTGGCTCGCGTCCGTCAGGTCGGCCTGGGCCTGGGCCGCCGCTGCCGCCGCGGCATCGGCATTCGCCGCCACCGTCAGAGAGCCAGCGTCCGTCAGATCGGCCTGTGCCTGGGCCTGCAGGGCGGCGGCCGCGGCCGCGTCGGCTGCCAGTTGCAGGGCGCTGGCGTCCGTCAGGGCCGCTGCCTGCGCCGCTGCCAGCGCCGCTGCCGTTGCCGCATCGGCGGCCTGCGTGAGGGCCACGGCATCGGTCTGGTCGGCGATGGCTTGCACGGCGGCGGCGTTGGCCGCATCCGCATTCGCCACGACGGCCAGGGCGCTGGCGTCGGTTTGCGCGGCGATGGCGTTTGCTTGCACCAGGGCGGCATCGGCTGCCTGCGCATCGGCATTGGCCTGAGCTGCCGCCGCGTCGTCCGCCTGCGCGGCATCCGCATTGGCATGCGCTTGCGCCGCAGCCGCTGCCGCGCTGGCGGCGGCCGCATCGTCGGCTTGTGCCGCTTGCAGGGCCAGCAGCGAGGCCGCGGCCTGCGCCTGCGCCAGCGGCGCGGCCGCATCGGCCGCATGGGCTGCCGCTGCCGCTGCTATCGCATTATTGGCGTTGACGGTGGCCGCCGCTGCCGCCGCATCGTCGGCCTGCGCCGCCTGGGTGATTGCCAGCGAGGCTGCGGCCTGGGCCGCTGCGGCCGCGGCCGCATCATCGTCGTTCTGCGCTGCCGTGGCCGCTGCCAGTGCGCTGGCCGCCGTTGCCGCCGTGCTGACGGCCAGCGCGTCGGCGGCGATGGCGGCCGTGTGCGCGGCGGTGGCGGCAGCGGCATTGGCCGCTGCCTGGTTGGCGGCCGTGTCATCGGCCTGCGCCGCCTGGGCTGCAAGCAGCGATGCCGCCGCTGCTGCGGCGCTGGCGGTGGCGGCAGCATCGGCGGCTGCCGCTGCCGTGGCAGCCGCTTGCGCCAGCGCGGCGGTTGCGGCGGCMYMGGCGGCGGCCTGGTCGTCGGCGACGGCGGCATCGTGCGCCGCCTGGGCGTTGGCGGCGTTGGCAGCCGCCAGCGCGGCAGCCGCGTCATCGGCCTGCGCCGCCTGCGTGGCGGCCAGGGTGATGGCAGCCGCAACGGCTGCTGCCGCTGCCGCAACATCGGCGTCATGCGCGTTTTGCGCCGCCAACTGGGCTGCCGCTGCCGCGGCGGCCGTGGCGGCGACGTCGGCGTCGGCTGCCAGCGCTGCATCGAGCGCCAGTTGCGCATTGGCGGCGGCTGTGGCGGCTGCTGCCGCGGTGGCGTCGTCCGCCTGGGCATTGAGAGTGGCGGCCAGGGAAATGGCCGCTTGCGCGGCTGCCGCTGCCGCAGCGGCATCGGCGTTTTGCGCCGCGACGGCCGCTGCATGCGCGGCAACCGCATTGGCGGCAGCGGTGGCTGCCGCCGCATCGTCCGCCTGGGCCGCCGCCAGCGCCGCATGGGCGGCAGCCGCATTGGCATTGGCCTGGGCCGCGTCATCGGCCGCACTCTGGGCGGCAAGGAGGAGGTTCAGTTTCAGGGTCTTGTCATTGTCCGCATCCGTGGCATTGACATCGGCCGTGACGGCTGCAGTCAGATTGGCGATGGCCACGTTGAGCGCGATCTGGGCATTGGCGGCTGCCGTGTCGGTCAATTGCGCCGCCAGCGCAGCCGCCGCGGAGAGGGCGGCCGTGTGCGCGGCATTGGCGGCCGCATCGTCGGCGGCCAGGGCCAGGCTGGCCGCGTTCAGTGCGTTGTTGGCCGCCGTGGCGAGGGTGGCCAGCGCGCTATCGGCCGCCAGCGCCGCGTCGGAAAGAAGCTGTGCCGCGGCCGCGGCCGCTGCCGTGCTTGCCGCCGTGGCGTCGTCGGCCGCTGCGGCATTGGCGGCAGCGAGCGAAGCGCTGGCCGTCACTATCGCCGCGTTGAGTGCGGTCGTGGCGTCATTCAGGGCCGTTTGCGCGTTGGCCGCTGCCGTGGCTGCCGTAGCGGCGAGGCTGTCGTCGTTCAGCGCCTGGTTCAGCGCGGCCAGTGCGCTCGCTGCCGCTGCCGCAGTCGTTCCAACGGCGGCATCGGCGGCCAGGGCGGCCTGCGTGGCGGCCAGCGAGATCGATGCCGTGAGGGCGGCAGTGGCAGCGGCAATATCGTCCGCTTGCGCGTGCTGCGTGGCGGCGGCCGAGATGGCAGCAATGGCGGCGGCCGCCGCAGCGGCCGTGTCGGCGGCGGTGGCGGCAACGGCGGCGGCCGTTGCATTGGTAGCGTTCAGCGCAGCCGCAGCGGCCGCCGCATCGTCGGCCAGGGCCGCATTCAGGGCGGCCAGCGCGTTGGCGGCGATGGTAGCGGCGCTGGCGGCGGCGTTGTCGGCCAGTTGTGCCGCCTGCTCGGCCGCTTGCGAGACGCTGGCAACGGTGGCGGCCGTTGCAGCGGCCAGATCGTCGGCGACGGCGGTGGCAGCGGCCGCGCTTGCCGTCACGGCGGCAGCGGCCGTGGCGGCCGCATTCGCGTCCGCCTGCAAGGCCGTATTCAGGGCGGCCAGGGCATTGGCCGCTGTTGCTGCCGTTGCGGCGGCGGCGGCATCGGCCGCCTGCGCCGCCTGTGCCGCGGCCAGCKMGCTGGCCGCGACGCGTGCGTCCAGCGCMGCGAGCGTGGCGTCCAGCGCCGCCGCCGTGGCCGCCGCCTGGGAAGTCAGGGCCAGGGTGGCGGCGGCGGTGGCGGCACTGTCGGCCGCGAGCGCATTGTTCAGGGTGGTCAGGGATGCCGCCGCCGCGGCTGCTGTTGAAGCGGCCGCCGCATCATCGGCCTGTGCCGATTGCGCGGCGGCGAGCGACAAGGATGCCGTGGTGGCGGCGACCGTGGCCGCCAGCGCTGCCGTCACGTTTAATGGATGGGCTGCTGAATAAGCGGCCAGGGCGGCCGCATTCGCGGCGTCGGTGTTGGCGATGGTGGTCAGTGCGGCTGCATCCGTCAGGGCGGCCTTGGTGGCCGCCACGGTGGCGGCCGTGACGTTGAGCGTGTGGGCGGTACCGAGCAGGACGGCATCCGTGAGGCCGGCGACGGTGGCAGCGGCCGTGGCGGCGGTGGCATTGACGGTCGCAGCCAGGCCCAGGGCGACGGCGTCCGTCAGGTTGGCTGTCGTCTGTGCTGCCGTGGCGGCAGCGGCGTCAACGGTCGCTACCAGGCCCAGGGCGACGGCGTCCGTCAGTGCGGCGGTGGCGGCAGCTGTGTTGGCGGCACCCGTGGCGGCCGTCGACACGGTGCCCAGGGCCACCGCATCGGTCAGGTTGGCAACAGCGGCGGCGGTGCTGGCGGCCGTGTTGGCGGCCGTCGAGACGAGGCCCAATGCCACGGCGTCGGTCAGGTTGGCCGTCGTTTGCAGGGCGGCAGCGGCAGCCGCATCGGCCGTCGCGACCAGGCCCAGTGCCGTGGCGTCCGTCAGCGCGGCGGTGGAGGCCGCCGTATTGGCGGCGGTTGTGGCGGCCGCCGAGACGGTGCCCAGGGCCACGGCATCGGTCAGGTTGGCAACATTCGTCGCCGTATTGGCGGCGGCTGCGGCGGCCGTGGCGAGCAGGCCCAGGGCGGCGGCGTCCGTCAGGTCGGCCGTTGCCTGCAGGGTGGCGGCCACGGTGGCGTCGGCGGTCGAGATCAAGCCCAGGGCCGCGGCGTCCGTCAGCGCCGCCAGGCTGGCGGCCGAGGAGGCGACCAGCGCATCGGCATTCGAGATGAGGCTCAGCGTGGTGGCATCGGTCTGGCCCGCCGTCGTGACGGCCAAGGCTGCCGCCGCGTCGGCTGCGGAAGAGACCAGGCCCAATGCCACGGCGTCGGTCAGGTTGGCAACTGATTGTGCCGCCGTCAGCGCGTTTTGCGCCAGCGTATTGGCAGCCGTCAAGGTGTTGACAGCCGTTTGCGCGGCAAGTTCAGCGGCGGCGTCGGTGGTGGAAATGAGCCCCAGCGCGCCGGCATCGGTCAGTGCGGCCGTGGCGGCGGCGGCGGTGGCGGCGGCTTGCGCGGCCGCGGCGGCACTCACTGCCGAGATATCGATCCCGCCAAGGGCGGCAGCGGCTTCTGCCGCCGAGACGGCAGCGGCCGCCGCAGTGACGAGCGCTACTGCATCGGTCAGGTTGGCTGTCACTTGCAAGGCGGCTGCCGCCGCCGCGTCGGTGGTGGCGGTCGCTGCAAGGGTGATGGTATCCGTCAGGCTGGCAGTGATTTCGGCGTTATCGGCATCGGTCTGCAAGGCATTGACGGTGGCCGTCAGATCGAGCACGCTGGTCTCGCCGGCCGTCACGTTGGCGGCCAGGGCGGCGAGGTTGGCGAGGTTGAAGGCGTTGAGTGCAACGTTGACGTCCAGCAAGCTGGCTTGCGCATTGGCGGCCGCCGCGTCGGCATCGGCCTGGTCGGCCGCTTGCTGCAGGGCGACGACATCGGTCTGGTCGGCCACTGTCTGGGCATTGGCGGCATCGCTGGCTGCGGCTGCGTCGGCAGCGGCCAGGGCCGCCGCATCCGTCTGGTTGGCCGTCGTTTGCGCGGCCAGCGCGGCGGCCGCATCGGCGTCGGAAACCACTTGCAGGGCGGCCGCGTCCGTCAATGCTGCCTGCGCGGCGGCGGCGATGGCGGTATTGGCGGCCGCATCGGCCGTGATTTGCAGGGCTGCCGCGTCGCTCAGGCTGGCTGTGACGACGGCGTTGGCCGCCACAGTGGCGGCAAGGGCGGCGGCGGCGTCGAGCGCGGCGGCATCGCTACTGGCGGCCAGGGCGGCGGCGGCCGCCGTGGCAGCGTCGGCATCGGAAATCAGGGCCAGCGCAGCCGCATCCGTCAAGCCGGCCTGCAGTTGCGCCGCGTCCGACGCCAGAGTGGCGGCATCGGCGATCAGGCCCAGGGTGGGCGCGTCCGTCATGTTCGCTTGCGTCTGGGCATTGGCGGCGTTCGTCGCGGCGGCATTGGCGGCCGCTTGCAGGGCGACGGCGTCCGTGGCATTGGCGATGGCGGCGTCCTGGGCGGCAACGCCGGCGTCGGCGTCCGCTGCCATCGTCAGGGCGACGGCATCGGTGAGGTTTGCCTGTGCATCGGCGGCAATGGAGGCATTCGCGGCGGCGGTGGCGGCAATGCCCAGTGCCGTGGCGTCGCTGGCATTGGCAGCGGTCGCTGCATCGGCCGCAGCGGTGGCCGCGGCGTTCGCGGCGGCAGCCAGGGCGGCGGCATCGGTGACATCGGCCAGTTCGGTCGCAGCGGCAGACGCGGCGGCATCCGCATCCGAGACGAGGGCCAGGGCAGCGGCATCGGTAAAGCTGGCCTGGATGCCGGCCGAGACGGCGGTGTTGGCGGCGGCGGTTGCCGCCAGGTCCAGCGCGGCAGCGTCCGTGGCATTGGCCAGCGCCGTGGCGGCAGCGGCAGCGGCGGCATCATTGGCCGAAATGACGCCAAGTGCTGCCGCATCGGTCAGTGCTGCCTGGGTGTTGGCTGCGGCGGCGACCACGTCGGCCGCATCGGCGATGGCTTGCAGGGCAGGGGCATTGGTCTGGTCCGCTTGCGTTTGCGCCGCATCGGCGGCGGCCTGCGCGGCGGCGGCGTTGGCGGCGGCCGTGGCGGCAGCCGCATCGTCATTTTGTGCCGAGGTGGCGGCAGCCTGGGATATGGCGGCGGTAGCAGCCGCCGCAGCGGCAGCGTTGTCATCATTCGTGGCGGCGGTCGCGGCCGCTTGTGCGCCGGGGACGACAGCGGCAGTGCTGACCGCCAGCGCATCGTCGCTGGTGGCGCTATTGGCGGCGAGCAAGGCTGCGGCAGCGTCAGCGGCCGCTTGCGCCGCCAGCTGGTCGGCCAGGAGGGCCGCATTTGCCGCGGCCAGCGAAGCTGCGGCCGTGGCCGCTGCAGCCGCCGCCGCCGCGTCATCGGCCAGGGCATTGGCGGCGGCCGCCGCGGCGGCGGCGGCGGCCAGCACGGCTGCATCGGTCACGACGGTGGTGGTGGATTGATTGCCAGTGCCACCGCCGGTCGAGCCGCCTGTGCCACCGGTACCGCCCGTGCCGCCCGTCCCGGTGCCGCCTCCGGTACCACCCGTGCCGCCTGTGCCCGTGCCGCCACCGGTGCCGCCTCCGGTGCCGGAACCGCCAGCCGCAGCGCCACCGCCTCCGCCACCGCCTGCCGCTGCGGCAACGAGGCCAAGGCCGCCGAGCGCGCCCAGCACGCCAAGTCCGCCCAGGCCGCCCGCAGCGCCCGCGCCCGCACCGCTACCGGCGCCAGCCGACGCCCCGGCGACATCCACGACACTGCCGCTGGGAATGCCGGCCGCCCCGGCGCCTGTGCCCGTCGCGCCTGCGCCGCCACCATTGTTATCGCTTTGCGGCGTGCCGAGGTCGGCACTGCTATTGCCGGCCTGGCCTGTGGCCGCGCCACTGCCACCGGCTGCCAGGGCGGCTGCCGCCACAGCGGCCGCCGCGCCCACGGCGCCGGCATTGCCGCTGGCGGCGCTTCCCGTGACTTCCACGACATTTTCAGGCGGCATGGTCGCGCTGGCATCGTCCCCTTTGATCAGTTCATCTTCGTCATACTGCTTGCGGTCACCGTTTTTCGGGTCGACGGCTTTTTTTGCAGGCGTCGCGAGCTTGGCGCCAGCGCCTTCGGCATTGACGGGAACTTGTGCTGGATTTTGGGTGGTGGCCATTTGAAAGTCTCCGGAAAAGGTTAAGTATTCGTGCAATTTTCTAAAATAATAAAAAATCAATAATCTGCTGCGATTCCTTGCTTGCTCCGGCGAGGCTTGGGCCGTGGTTGAACTCTGGTGTTTCCGATGTTGATAGTGGCAAGTAAAACATAATTGGGAAAAAAACGCTGGGGCAAAAGAGCGCTACTTCGGTAATATTAAAAATGTTATTTTCGTATTCGTTTTATGCGTCGCCACTTTCCTGTGTTTTGTTGCACCGGCAACTGGCTTGTCCGGCGGGACGCAAGGGCAAGGTACAGCCTTTGCACGACGAATGGGCAGGCCTCCACTCTGAGGATAGTTTCAATTTTGAAACTTCCAATTTCATTTTGATCACTTCCAATGACATTATTTTCTCTGGCGTCATGTAGCTGAATAATCACGAATTGTCACGAAACAGGTGTTTTCGGCTGAGTCTGCTGTCTTGCCCGCGTATTTCTGCGTCTTTTATCCAAAAAACCGCCTTGCTATCGAATTGCTAGTTGTTGTTTTTTGAATGCCGATTATCAAATATGATTGGTAATAAAATACGATAGAAATAATTATTTGTAATTTTAATATCTAATTAATGCTATCGAATGAATAGTCTTGTTGTGGCGGAGAGGAGTTTTTATAATAACTATCGCTAAGGTAGTTATTATTCTCGGGGGCTGAATGGAGTAGAAATACAAAACGCCCCGGCGGGCGGGGCGTTTTGTATGGGAGGAAATATTGCGCTGTCAGCCTTCCTCGCGCCAGCGGCGCAGGCGGATAGCGGCGTAAATCAGCGCCGCGCCTGCCGCCGCACCCAGCCAGACGGCTGGCAAGGTCAGGCTGGACCAGGAATTGCTGAACACATCGATGCGTGTCATGTGCGATCCCTCCTCTGCCAGGGCGTGCATTTGCGGCAGCAGGCCCGGCTCGAACAGATACCAGCTGCCAGGAAGGGTGCCCAGCAGGGCACGTCCGATGACATTCATCTGTATCCAGTCGACGCCGCTTTCCGTTTGCGCCAGTTTGCCCGCCCAGACGGTCAGGATGAGCAGCAGCAGCGGCACGCCGACGGCCCACAGGAAGACTTTCGACTTGGCCCAGCTCGATACCATCAGCAGCCAGCCGACCGTCGGCAAGGCCCACAGGCAATACACGGGCAGCAAGCCGAACACGCGCAGCGGTCCCAGGTACAGGCCGGGGGTGGCGAGCAGCTCGGCAAACACGTGGATGCCGTTGGCCGCCAGCACGCCGCTCAGGATCAGGATCAGGGCCAGCGAAGTCAGGCTGGCGGCGGCGGCCACGATCAGCGGCGCGACCAGCAGGGCGATGGCCGCTTTCGACAGCACCGTCTGCGCATCGGAGATGGGCAGCGATTTCCAGAACAGCACGCTGCGGTCGCGGCGGTCGTCATGCAGGGCGCTCAGGCAATAGAAGAACACGAGGAAACCCAGCGCCAGGAACAGCGGCGCGGCCGCGTACGTGTAGTTGTTGGCGACGGCGTCGATGATTTCCGTGCGGCGCGGGCCGAAGGTGCGGGTATTGAAGACGGTGCTCCAGGACACTTCCTCACCATTGACGATCAGTGCCGTGCGCATCTTGGTCTTGGCGATGGTACCTATCGTCATCAAGGCGCCCAGCACGGTCATGGCGATGCCGATCAGGGCGGGTGTCCATACCAGCATGCCCTTGTGTTCCCACAGTTCACGCCGGATCAGCCATTGCATCTTGTTGGCAGGGGAAATGCTCATTGGTACGATCCTTTCATGGTCGCGACAAACAGGTCAGCCAGGCTGGGCGTACGCACTTCGCCCAGGGCGGCCAGCTGGGCGCGGGCGACGCCATCGAACAGCATCACCGACTTGCCGAACACGCTGCGTTCGCTGATCGGCTGCAGGGCGCGCGCCGGATTGACGTGCTGCGGGCCCACCATCACCTCGATATAGCGCTCGCCCACTTCTTCCATGCTTGAGGCCAGCACGATCTTGCCGTCGCGAATGAACATCAGGTCGCTGAGGATGTGTTCCACTTCCTCGATCTGGTGCGTGGTGATGACGATGGTCTTGTTTTCATCGAAATAGTCTTCCAGCAAGTTCTGGTAGAACTGCTTGCGGTACAGGATGTCCAGGCCGAGGGTCGGCTCGTCGAGCACCAGCAGTTTGGCGTCGATGGCCATCACCAGCGCCAGGTGCAGCTGCACCACCATGCCTTTCGACATGGCCTTGACCTTCATCTTCGGCGACAGCTTGGTATGGGCCAGGTAGCGTTCTGCCTTGCTGCGGTCGAAACGTGGATGCACGCCAGCAACGAAGTCGATGGCGTCGGCCACGCGCAGCCAGCCCGGCAGGATGGCCACGTCGGCGATGAAGCAGACGTCGTCCATCAGCGCATCGCGCTGCACGCGCGGATCGCGCCCCAGCACCGACAAGTCGCCTTCGAAGCCCGTCAGGCCCAGGATGGCTTTCAGGGTGGTGGTCTTGCCGGAACCGTTTGGCCCGATCAAGCCGACGATGCGCCCAGGCGCGATATCGAAGCTGATGCCGGCTATGGCCACCTGCTTGCCATATTGCTTGTGCAAGCCGCGCGCGCTGATGACGCTGTCCTTGTTCAATGCATTCATGCGTTCTCTCCGTGTGCGCCGCTGTCGCGGCTCGCTTGCAGTAGTTGTTCGAGGTTCAGGCCCAGTTGCGTGATGCGTTCCAGCATCGCCGGCCATTCTTCGCGCATGAAGCGCTCGCGTTCACTGGCCAGCAATTTGTCGCGGGCGCCTTCCAAGACATACATACCGAGTCCTCTGCGTTTTTCCACCAGGGCATCGTCGACCAGTTCCTGGTAGGCGCGCGACACCGTGATGGGATTCAATTGATAGTCGGCCGCCACCTGGCGCACCGAAGGCAGGGCGTCGCCCGACTGCAGCACGCCATCGAGCATCATGCCCACCACCCTGGCCTTGAGCTGGCGGTAGATGGGGCTATTGTCGTTCCATTCCGCGCTCATGGGATGCGCTCCGACAAGGGCGGGGCGGCGCGGCGCGTGAAAAATGCGGTAGGCATCGAAGCTCCGTGATGTATTGAGTTGGTGTTGTAGTTAACTATAACACGGGGAGCGAGCGCATGCGCGCGGCGACTCACCTCAGCCGCGCCTGCAAGTCCAGCGCATTGAACAGGGCGGCCCCGGCCGCCGTATTGTCGAAGATGCACCAGCTGTCCGCCTGCGCCGATGCGTGCAATTCGGCGGCCAGCGCCGCCAGGTAATCGGCCGGATAGTCCGAATAATATATTTTCGGACTGCCGTGCAGGCGCACGTAGGCCACGTTGGTCGTCGGCACGTGCGGGCCCGGCTGGCCTGCGGGCGGATCGGCGCGCACGCGCGTGATGCGCTGCATTGTTAACAGCTCGGTCGCGCCTTGCTCGAACCAGCTGGGGTGGCGCGCCTCGCACGCGAGCATGCCATCGAAGCGCTGGCGCAGCGCACTGAAAAATGCGGCGGCCACGTCCGTTTCGAATCGCAGGCTGGGCGGCAGCTGCACCAGTACGCAGCCCAGCTTGCTTCCCAATTCCCCCACTTCCGACGCAAAGCGATCGAGTTCGGCCTCACCATCGCGCAAGCGCCGTTCGTGTGTGATGCTGCGCGGCAATTTCACGCTGAAGCGGAAATGGTCGGGCACGCTGGCGGCCCAGCGCGCATAGGTGGCGCCCTGGTGCGGGCGGTAGAAGGAGCTGTTGATTTCCACGCAGTCGAGCACTTGGGCATAGCGCTGCAAGTGGCTGCCATCGAGGGGGAAGTGGCTGGCGGCGGCGCTGGAAATACTCCAGCCGGCCGTGCCGATGTAAACAGTATGCATGGCGCCATTACAGCAAGGCCAGGCGGGCCCGGCTATCGGACAAACGCCCGTGCCTCCGTCGGCGCAGACCTAGTCGATGATGTTGCCGTTCAGGTCGTGGCGCGTGATGTTGCCGCGCGCATCGATGGCGATCCAGCCGCCGCGCGGCGGCGTGACATCGCATTCCCAGTCGGGCAAGACGTAGCGCAGGGTATGGCCGACCCGGTGCAGAGCAGGGCGGTGCGTGTGGCCGTGGATCATGACGGTGCTCGCGTGTTCGGCAAACACTTGCGCGACAGCATCGGGCGTGACATCCATGATGTCCATGGATTTTTCGCCATTGTGCTCGCGGCTGCTCTTGCGCAAACCGTCGATGATGGCCTTGCGCTGCGCCAGCGGCATGGACAGGAACTGTTTTTGCCAGGCGGGCTGGCGTACCATGGCGCGAAATTCCATGTATTGCACGTCTTTCGTGCATTCGGCGTCGCCATGCAGCAGGACGATGCGCTGGCCGGCGATCGTGGCCACGTGCGGTTCGCTGAGCAGGGTGGCGCCGGCGGCGGCGGCAAAGCCGGAGCCGACAAGAAAGTCGCGGTTGCCGGCGATCCAGTAGACGTGCACGCCAGCATCGCTGACGGCGCGGATGGCGGCCGTCATGCGCGCATTGAACGGGTCTTCCAGGTCATCGTCGCCGGCCCAGTATTCGAACAGGTCGCCCAATAGATACAGCGCTTGCGCATATTGCGCATGGTGTTCCAGGAAAGAAAGAAACGCCGCGCTCGTGCGCGGGTGCGAGCTCTGCAGATGCAGGTCGGAAATAAAGAGTGCGGCAGGCATTGTCATCGTTCAACGCTCCCAAAAAGTGATGTGCATGGAAAAGCGCAAACGCGGCAATGCCTGTTATTCATGATGCTGAAGCCTGATTACGCGGCTTCTACCTTCTCGATGATCACGTCCGTCACTGGTACGTCGGCGAACATGCCGGCGCGCGAGGTTTTCACGGCGCGGATGGCGTCGACGACTTCCTTGCCTTCGGTGACTTTGCCGAACACGGCGTAGCCCCAGCCGTCCTGGCCTGGATAGTCGAGGAAGCTGTTGTTCTTGATGTTGATGAAGAACTGGGCCGATGCCGAGTGCGGATCCGACGTGCGGGCCATGGCCAGCGTGTAGGTATCGTTTTTCAGGCCGTTCTTGGCTTCGTTTTCCACGGTGGTGTCGGCTGGCTTTTGTTTCATGCCTGGCTCGAAACCGCCGCCCTGGATCATGAAGCCGTCGATGACGCGGTGGAAAATCGTGTTGTCGTAGTGACCGGCTTTCATGTAGGCCAGGAAGTTGGCAACCGTTTTCGGCGCTTTTTCGGCGTCCAGTTCAGCGGTGATCTTGCCCAGATTGGTGGTGATGATGACGGAGGTCATGATGATCCTTAATAAATTGGATGAATAATTGATTCAGCGGCGCCAGGCAGGCCGGCGCCGCAAAAACGCTATTTTACAGTTTTGCGGGCGCGGATTTGAGTAAAGTCGCCGATTCGATCACCACGGGGGTGACCGGCACGTTCTGGTGCGGGCCCTTGTCGGCAACGGGCACGGCCTTGATCTTGTCGACCACGTCCATGCCGCTGACGACTTTGCCGAACACCGTGTAGCCGAAACCGTCTCGGCCAGGGTAGTCGAGCGCGCCATTGTCGTTGACGTTGATAAAGAATTGCGCGGTGGCCGAATGCGGGTCGCCCGTGCGCGCCATGGCGATGCTGTAGGTGACGTTTTGCAAGCCGTTTTGCGCTTCATTCTTGATCGGCGCCTTGGTGGCTTTCTGCTTCATGTTCTTGTCGAAGCCGCCGCCCTGTATCATGAAGCCGTCGATGACGCGGTGAAACACCGTGCCCTTGTAGTAACCGCTTTTGACGTACTGCAAGAAATTGGCCACGCTGTGCGGCGCTTTTTCCTGGTTCAGTTCCAGCACGATCTCGCCCATGCTGGTTTTCAGGGCCACGTGGGGCGTGGGGTCGAGGGCGGTCGCCGGAGCGGCTGCCACGACGGCGCTGCCCAGGGTCAGGCCGGCAAACAGGGTGCAAAAACGGGCCAGGAAAGACAGGCGTTTCGATTTGATTTCTTGCATGAAGGCGTCCTTGATCGTTATTTTTCTCTAAACTTGCTTTAATTGTAAAGAAATGAAAATTCGGTTGAACATCGTAAAAACCTGATTCATATCGGGCCAGTATGGTTTTTATCAATGTTATACTTGACCGCTAACGCCCTAATTCTAACAAACAAGAACAACAATACAGCGGGTCGTCCCGTCTCGGCGCACACGGCAGTTCTGTGGCGCGGCACCCCCGGTGTCCGCGCCTGTCTGTCGTTTTGCCAGGCTGGCGGCCGCTCCACTTGCAAAGTACGATGAGCAATCTAAAGATTTACAACACCCTGGCGCGCGAGAAGCAGGTATTCGTCCCGATGGAAGCGGGCAAGGTACGCATGTACGTGTGCGGCATGACCATCTACGATTATTGCCATATCGGCCATGCGCGCATGATGATGGCGTTCGACGTCATCTACCGCTGGCTGAAAGCGTCCGGTTTCGACGTCACCTATGTGCGCAACATTACGGACATCGACGACAAGATCATCCGCCGCGCCGTGGAAAACGGCGAGACGATTTCCCAGCTGACGACGCGTTTCACCCAGTACATGGATGAAGACACGGCCGCGCTGGGCATCCTGACACCCGACCACACGCCGCGCGCCACCGAATACGTGCCGCAGATGCTGCACCTGATCGAGCAGCTGGAAGCGAAAGACCTGGCTTACCAGGGCGCGGATGGCGACGTGAACTATGCCGTGCGCAATTTCCCCCATTACGGCAAGCTGTCGGGCAAGTCGCTCGACGACCTGCGCGCGGGCGAACGTGTCGACGTGAACACGGGCAAGCGCGATCCGCTTGACTTCGTGCTGTGGAAGTCGTCGAAGGATGCCGAGCCGGAAGAAGTCAAATGGGATTCGAAGTGGGGCAAGGGCCGCCCGGGCTGGCATATAGAATGCTCGGCCATGTCCTGCGCCTTGCTTGGTGAACAGTTCGACATCCATGGCGGCGGCGCGGACTTGCAATTCCCGCACCACGAAAACGAGATCGCCCAATCCGAGGGCGCGTTCGGCCATACCAGCGTCAATTACTGGATACATAACGGCTTCGTGCGCCTGGACAATGAAAAGATGTCCAAGTCGCTCGGCAATTTCTTCACCATCCGCGAAGTGCTGCAAAAGTTCGATGCCGAAGTCATCCGCTTCTTCATCCTGCGCGCGCACTACCGCAGCCCCCTCAATTACTCGGACGTGCACCTCGATGATGCGCGCCTGTCCCTGACCCGTTTGTACACGGCGTTGGCCGACGTGGCGGTGGAAGAGGGCGCCATCGACTGGAACGAGGCACATGCCGTGCGCGTGCGCGAAGCGATGGATGACGATTTCAACACGCCGCTGGCCGTGGCCGCCCTGTTCGACCTGGCAACGGAAGTCAACAAGAGCAAGTCGCCGGTTCTGGCGCGTCAATTGAAGGGCCTGGCGGGCGTATTCGGCTTGCTGGAACGCACGCCGCAGCAATTCCTTCAAGCAACCGTCGGCGCCGCAGCCGGTGGCGTCGATGAAGCCGCCGGCATTGAAGCGGCCATCGCGGCGCGCAGCGCGGCGAAAAAGGCGCGCGACTTTGCGCAGTCCGACAAGATCCGCGCCGACTTGCTGGCAGCGGGCATCATTCTCGAAGACAAGCCTGACGGCTCGACCAACTGGCGCCGCGCATGATGCCAACGTCCAGGGAAAACGGGGAAGCGCCGGTAGCCGCGCAGGTGATCCAGGTGCCGCATTACTGGGAAGAGGCGAAGATCGAGCTGATGAAGCGCGACCGCATCATGAAAAAGCTCATCCCGCAATTTGGCGACCTGCACCTGGTTGGCCACAGCGACCCGTTTACGACCCTGGCCCGTTCGCTGGTGGGGCAGCAGATCACGCCCAAGGCGGCCGACGCTGCCTGGAAAAAGCTGCTGCTTGCTTGCCCGAAATGCACGCCGTCGCAAGTGTTGAAGGCAGGCGCCGAGCAGCTGTCCGCCTGCGGCTTGTCCAAACGCAAGACCGAATACATCCTCGACCTGGCCGACCATTTCAAGGCCAAACGCGTGCACGCGAGCCAGTGGGATCAGATGGATGACGAAGCCGTCATCGCCGAACTGGTGCAGATCCGCGGCATCGGCCGCTGGACAGCCGAGATGTTTCTGATATTTAATCTGCTCCGGCCGAATGTCTTGCCGCTCGACGACCCCGGTTTGATTCAGGGCATCAGCGTCAATTATTTCTCCGGTGAACCAGTTTCCCGCAGCGATGCGCGCGAAGTTTCCGCCAATTGGGAACCGTGGCGCACCGTGGCGACGTGGTATTTGTGGCGCAGTCTCGACCCTGCAGCCGCTCCTGCCGCACCCGATGCAGCCCCCGGCGCAGCAGCCGGTACGGTAAAATAAACATAGATGACGCCGCGCGCCCTGGCGCCGTGGCCGGTAAAACCTGGAGGTACAATGACTAAAACGACTTTCCTCAATTTTGAACAGCCGATCGCGGAACTCGATTCCAAGATCGAAGAGTTGCGCTTCGTGCAAGACGATTCGGCCGTCGACATCTCGGAAGAGATCGACCGCCTGGCCAAGAAGAGCCAGCAGCTGACAAAAGATATCTACGCCAAGCTGACCCCTTGGCAAGTGGCGCAGATCGCGCGCCACCCGCAACGCCCCTACACCATGGATTACGTGAATGAAATCTTTACCGATTTCCACGAATTGCATGGCGACCGCAGCTACGCGGACGATCTGTCCGTCGTCGGCGGCCTGGCCCGCTTCAACGGCCAGCCGTGCATGGTCATCGGTCACCAGAAGGGCCGCGACACGAAAGAGCGCGCCATGCGCAATTTCGGCATGCCGAAGCCGGAAGGCTACCGCAAGGCCATGCGCCTGATGAAAGTGGCTGAAAAGTTCAACTTGCCGATCTTTACTTTTGTGGACACGCCAGGCGCCTTCCCCGGCATCGACGCGGAAGAGCGCGGCCAGTCGGAAGCCATCGGCCACAACCTGTACGTGATGGCCGAGCTGAAAGTGCCGCTGATCGCCACCATCATCGGTGAAGGCGGTTCCGGCGGCGCACTGGCCATCGCCGTGGGCGACGCCGTGCTGATGCTGCAATACTCGACCTATGCCGTGATCTCGCCGGAAGGCTGCGCCTCGATCCTGTGGAAGAGCGCCGAGCGCGCCTCCGACGCGGCCGAAGCGCTGGGCCTGACTGCCCACCGCCTGAAAGCCATGGGTCTGATCGACAAGATCATCAACGAACCATTGGGCGGCGCCCACCGCGATCCGAAACAGATGGCGACCTTGCTCAAACGCGCACTGGCCGACACCCTGCGCCAGTTCCAGGGCATGAAAACCAAGGACCTGCTGGCCGCGCGCCATGAAAAACTGCTGAGCTACGGCAAGTTCAAGGAAACCACGCCGAGCGAGTAAGGCTGGGGTCAGACCCGTCGGGTCTGACCCCAAATGTAAGCCAACATAGCATTCAAACACCAGGGACAGCCAGCTAAACGACACCATCCGTTTAGCAGCCTGTCCCTCTTTGCATTCCCGGAGTCCTGATTGAAAAAGCAACAAACCGCCACCGTCGCCGACATTTTCGCCAGTGCGTTGGACGCCTGCGCGCCGCCAGCGGGCGGCCCCATCGCCATCGCCCTCAGCGGCGGCCTCGATTCCTCGGCCCTGCTGCACCTGGCCCATGCCTGGGTGCAAGAGCACGGCGTGGCTCTGCACGCCTTTCACGTGCACCACGGTCTGAGCCCGAATGCGGATGCCTGGCTGGCCCACTGCGAACAATTGTGCGCCGGCATGGGCGTCGCTTTCGAGGCGCGCAAGGTCACCCTGGAGAAAAATGCGAAGACGGGCACGGAAGAGGCGGCCCGCAAGCGCCGTTACGCGGCCCTGGGCCAGCTGTGCGCCGCGCACGGCGTGCGCCTGCTGCTCACTGCCCACCACCAGGATGATCAGGCGGAAACCGTGCTGCTGCAATTGCTGCGCGGCTCCGGCACGGCGGGCTTGTCCGGCATGGATGGCGCCAACAGCGCGCCCGAGCTGCTGGGCAATCCTGACCTGGTGATGGCGCGCCCCTTGCTGCCCGTGTCGCGCAAGCAGCTGGAAAGCTACGTGGAAAAACATGCGATCGCGCACATACACGACGAATCGAACGACGATCCCCGCTTTGCCCGCAATGCCTTGCGGCATCAGGTGATGCCCGTGCTGGCGCAGGCCTTTCCCGGTTTCCAGGAACGCTTCGCCCGCAGCGCCCAGCACGCGCAATCGGCGCAGCGCCTGCTGACGGAACTGGCGACGCAGGATTTGGCGGCGTGCCTTGATGGCGATTGCATCGAGCTGGCGAAATTGCGCGCGCTGAGCGCGGACCGCTGCTACAACCTGCTGCGCCACTGGTTCGGCACGCGCGGCTTGCGCATGCCGTCGACGGCGTGGCTGGCGGAAATGCTGGCGCAATTGCTGGAAGCGCGGCCCGATGCGCAACTGCTGGTCACGCATCCCGAATGCCACGTGCGGCGCCACCGCGACCGGTTGTACCTGACGCCGAAGCTCGATGACCTGGCCGGCATGCGCGACGTGAGCGACGCGGGCATTCCCGGCCTGGAAAAGGCCAGCCAGGAATTTACGTGGCAAGGCGAAGCGAGCCTGGCGTTCCCCGCGTATGGCGGCGTGCTGCATTTCGATGCGGTGGAAGAGGGCGGCCAGGGTATCGATATTGCCTGGTTGCAAGCTCAAACCTTGACCATCGATTTCCGCCAGGGTGGCGAGCGCCTGAAACTGGCCTTGAACCGTCCCACGAAGAGCTTGAAATACCACTACCAGGCGTTTGACGTGCCCGCCTGGGAGCGCGAACGCCTGCCCCTTGTCTGTGCGGCGCAACAATTGCTGTTCGCGGCCGGTATAGGCCTCGATTGCCATTGCCTGAGTCTGCTGGATCGCCCCCGCGTCGCCTTGCGCTGGCTCTCCTGCTGAGCGCAGGGGCAGCTGCCACGGCCACTCCCGGGGCGGCCGCCAAGCGGCTGTCCAAGCCAGCTGGACTGCATGGATTGGTTATTTCCATATGCGCAATCGGTATGAGCTAATGCGCTTTTTAGCTTGTTATTTTGCATTGCGGCATGTAGAGTAAAGCCCTCCTTTTTTATTCTTCTTGAGCGGAAACTTCACTCTTATGGCTTTAATCGTCCACAAATATGGCGGTACGTCGATGGGCTCGACTGACCGTATCAAGAATGTCGCCAAGCGCGTTGCCAAGTGGCACGACGCTGGGCATCAAATCGTGGTGGTGCCATCCGCCATGTCGGGCGAAACCAACCGCCTGATTGGACTGGCCAAGGAAATCATGGATCAACCCGATCCCCGTGAACTTGACATGATCGCCTCGACAGGCGAACAAGTGTCCGTCGGCCTATTGTCGATGGCACTGCTGGCGATCGGCAAACAAGCCGTATCCTATGCTGGCTGGCAAGTCGCGATCAAGACCGATTCCGCCTTTACCAAGGCACGCATCCAGTCGATCGATGACGAAAAAGTCAAACGCGACCTCGATGCGGGCAAGATTGTCATCATTACCGGTTTCCAGGGCGTCGACGAACACGACAACATCGCGACCCTGGGCCGCGGCGGTTCCGACACCTCGGCCGTGGCGATCGCCGCCGCCATGAAGGCGTCCGAATGCCTGATCTTCACGGACGTCGACGGCGTCTACACGACCGACCCGCGCGTGGTCTCCGAGGCGCGCCGCCTGAAGACCATCACCTTTGAAGAAATGCTGGAACTGGCTTCGCTGGGCTCCAAAGTGCTGCAAACGCGTTCGGTGGAATTCGCCGGCAACTACCGCGTTCCCACGCGCGTGCTGTCGTCGCTGACCGACCCGATGTTGCCGCTGGAAATAGAAGCCAATTCAGGCACCCTGATTTCGTTTGAGGAAGATACAAACATGGAACAAGCAGTCATCTCCGGCATCGCCTTCAACCGCGATGAAGCCAAAATCACCGTGCTCGGCGTGCCCGACCGTCCAGGCGTGGCATACCACATCCTGGGACCGGTGGCGGACGCGAACATCGAAGTCGACATGATCATACAGAATCAGTCGGTCGACGGTAAAACGGACTTCACCTTCACCGTCTCGCGCGGCGAATACACGCGCGCGCTGGCCGTGCTGGAAGCGAACCGCGAATCGCTGGGCGCGGCCAGCATCACGGGCGACGCGAAAGTGTCGAAACTGTCCGTCGTCGGCGTGGGCATGCGCAGCCACGTTGGCGTCGCATCGCAAATGTTCCGTACCCTGTCGGAAGAGGGCATCAACATCATGATGATCTCCACTTCCGAGATCAAGATCTCCGTGCTGATCGATGAAAAGTACATGGAACTGGCCGTGCGCGCGCTGCATAAAGCGTTCGAGCTGGAAAAAGCTTAAATATCCAAAAATATTGCCCCGCGCCCTTGACCAAAGGGGGGGCAATCGATATTATGACGTTCGTCGCTGCAGCGCAGTTAGCTACAGAGACATAGTTGAGTAATCAGCTAGGAGACGTGGCCGAGTGGCCGAAGGCACATCCCTGCTAAGGATGCATACGGCTTATACCTGTATCGTGGGTTCGAATCCCACCGTCTCCGCCAGAATCAAATAAAAAAGCCTCCCCTGCGGGAGGCTTTTTTATTTGTCTGGACGGAACGGTGGGATTCGAAGACGGAGCGCCCTAAGGGGCGCGAGGCTATTCGAATCGCCATTCTGCCGCGCCCCGCGCGGCCCCGCTGGCCGCGCAGCGGCCAGCGCCGTCCCCTCATCTCAGGCACTCGCAGCCAGCTCTCCCACCGGCGCCATGCCCCACACCAGCATCCATGCCGACATGGAGTGGTGAACGTACGGTGGCTCAATGAATTTTTGCAAGATTACATCTTATAAAAAGTGATCGAACAAGCGCGACTCAATGAATCGTTTGCCAGAAAGAATGCGCACAATCGCTGGCCGACAGCCCCGCATACCCCTACGGCGCACGCGCGCATACACAAATAGAAATGATTCTCATTTATAATTCGAGTCAAGGTCGTAACATGGGCGGGCGCCAGCGCGCCGCGGGCAGTGGAGGAGGCACAATGGACAGTTTGTATGGTATCGAGGATGAGATCGCGCACGAGCATCGCGTGCTGATGGGGGAGTACGGTCGCGCGCAGGTGCGTTGCAGTGCGCAGCTGGCTGCACAGGCGGCCCGCATCGCGCAGCTGGAGTCGGAATTGATGCGCGCGCGGGCGCTGGTGGTGATCCGCGATACACAGCTGGCGCTGGCGCGCGACGAGCTGGCCGAACTGGCGGCCAGCGTGCCGGGCTTGCCGACGCGTGCCAGGCTGGCGCGCAAGGTCGAGTGGCTCAGCGAGCGCGTGCAGGACCTGATGCGCGAGTTGCTGCGCCTGCAGTGGCTGCCCGCGCCAGCCATGCAGGCCGATGTGCGCGAAAAAGCCGTGCTGTATGTGGGCAGCTATCTGGACCCGAATGCGGGCCAGCAGGCCGCCGGCGCCAACGTGGCGCAGCAGGCCATCGAGCAGGCTGGCGGGCGCTTCCTGCACCATGCGGGCGGCGACGACGGCGCCGATGACGTGGCCGCCCTGGAAGCGGGCCTGGTGGCGGCCGACCTGGTGATTTGCCAGACGGGCTGCGTCAGCCACGACGCCTACTGGCGCGTGCACGACCACTGCAAGCGCACGGGCAAGCAGTGCGTGCTGGTGGACCAGCCGCAAGCCATGCATTTCGTGCGCAAGGAGGCGCTGCTTACCTGACGCCTGTTGCTTCCTGGCCGAGTCCGATGCCGGCGTCGTATCCGACGCGCGCCGTTTCGCGCAGCAGGGTGGGCTGCGACAGGTGCTGGATCATGTGGCCTGCGCCGGGCAGCAAGGTCAGTTCGCTGTTGTCCAGCTCATCGTGCAGGCGCGCGGAATGGTAGCTGGCGCTGACGATCGCATCCTCGCGACCGGCCACGATGGACACGGGCATGCGCAGTTCCGGGTAGTGTTTGCGCAGCACCGCCGCGCTCGGAATCATCATGGCCGTTTCTTCCGCCTCGGCGCGTAACTGGCCTGGCCGCAGCATCATCCACGGCGACAGGCGTTTGAAACTGTCCGGCACCGCCGAGGGCGCGAACGCGCGTTTGACCAGCAGGGGCCACATCAGGCGTCCCAGCAGCGGCGATACGGTATGGCTGAGCACGTCGCCGATGACGGGGATGGCCGGCGTTGCCGTGAGTACATCGAAGCGCACGCTGGGATAGTAGTAGCCGGAAGCGAGCACCAGGGCTTGCACCAGCTGCGGCTGCTGCAGGGCCATCGAGATCGCCACCAGGGTGCCCCACGAGTGCGCCAGCACGACGGCGCGGTGTACGCCCAGCTGCCCGAGCGCGGCCGCCAGCAGCGCGGCCTGGGCGGCCGGCGTCCACAGCGTGCCGCGCGGCCGGCTGCTGTAGCCGAAGCCGGGCCGGTCGAAGGCGATCACGCGGTGCGTGCGCGCCAGCTGCTCGAACAGGCCCGCATGGCGAAAATCCTCCGCGATCACGCCGTTTCCATGCAATAGCACGATGACGGGACCTTCACCCTGGCTCAGGTAGTGCAGCCGCGTGCCGTGCACATCGAGAAATTGGCCTGCCGGCGGATGCGCGCGCTCCGCCTGCCGGCTGCGGCTGCGGACCAACAGCCACGCCGCGCCCAGGGCCAGCGCACCGAGGGCCCAGCCCGTACGTGCCTGTGCCGGCACCGGCGCGCCCTTCGCCACCACCTTGTTGATGTCTTTGTTCATCTCTTGCTCCCGTGCGAGTGTGCAGGCATCCATGATGCCCATGGCAGCCTGCTGGCGCGGTAGGCGCGCTGCGGTGCCTGGCGTAGGAAAAAGGCCCGCTCGTCTTTGCCGCGTGGCGCTGCCCGGCGGAGCTTGAGGCACAATGGGCGCCTTGACTGTTGATGAAAGCGCCCATGCTGTCCCTGCAAATCGGTCCCCTGGCCCTGCCCACGGGCCTCGTCCTGCTGTTCGTTTCCCTGTGCGTCGCCTACGGCGTGGCGTGGTGGCTGCGCAGATCACGCCAGTTGCTGGACGCCGGTCCCCTCGTTTCCGACATGCTGATCGCCGGCCTGCTGGCGGCGCGGCTGGTCTTCGTCTTGCGCTGGCACGAACAGTACCTGGCCGCGCCCTGGTCCATCATCAATATCCGCGATGGCGGCTTCCTCGCGCCGGCCGGCATCGCGGCCGCGCTGGCCATCGCCGCGTGGCGCTGCCGGCGTACCGCCATGGCGGCCATGCGCCGTCCGCTGGCCATCAGCGTGGCGGCCGGCGCAATGGCCTGGGGCGTGTTGAACGCGGGGATCTCGCTGGCCTACAACAAGCCGACGGCCTTGCCGGCCGTGGCCCTGCATGCGCTCGACGGCGCGCCAACGAGCCTGGCCGCGCTGGCCGGCGGCAAGCCGCTGGTGGTGAACCTGTGGGCCAGCTGGTGTCCGCCATGCCGGCGCGAGATGCCCGTGCTGGCCGCCGCGCAGCAGGCGCGCGCCGATATCGTCTTCGTATATGCGAACCAGCGCGAGGATGCGGCGGCGGCCAGCGCTTTCCTGGGCAGGAGCGGCGTGACCCTGCGCAATGTGGTGCTCGACAGCGGGGCGGCGCTGGGCAAGGCGGCCGGTTCCTCGGCCCTGCCCACCACCCTGTTTTATGACGCGCGGGGGCGCCTGGTCGATACGCATCTGGGCGAACTGTCCGATGCCTCGCTGGCCAGCAAGCTGCAAAAGATCGCGCCTGCTCCTTGAGGCGGGCATGCCTTGTCGATGTAGTGTGGTGCTTTCTGATAGTATACCCCCCTATAGTATTTATCAAGGTGGAATCATGGGACACACGGCGCACAACAAGACGAAGCTGCTCAATCGCGTGAAGCGTATTCGGGGCCAGGTGGAAGGCCTGGAGCGGGGCCTGGAAGAGGGCCGCGACTGCGGCGAAGTGCTGCAGCTGATCGCCGCCGTGCGCGGCGCCGTCAATGGCCTGATGGCCGAAGTCATCGAAGAACACTTGCGCGAGCACGTGGCCAGTCCCGATATCTCCGGCGAGGAGCGGGCCAGGGGCGCCGACGACATCGCGGGCATCCTGCGCACCTACCTCAAATAATCGATCAGAAAGAACGTCATGAAAACGCAATCCCTCGGCGAAGACCTCTCCGCCTGGCAGCACGAACACGTTTTTGACGCAGCCAATGGCAAGGCCGAACGCCGCGCGCGTATCGTCATGTGGATCACGCTGGCCACCATGGTGCTGGAAATCGTCGCCGGCTGGTGGTACAACTCCATGGCGCTGCTGGCCGATGGCTGGCATATGAGTTCGCACGCGCTGGCCATCGGCCTGGCCGCGTTTGCGTATGCGGCCGCGCGCCGCTATGCGCGCGACCCCCGCTTTGCCTTCGGCACGTGGAAGATCGAAGTGCTGGCCGGCTACACGAGCGCCATCCTGCTGCTGGGCGTGGCCGTGCTGATGGTCGTGGCCTCGCTCGAGCGCCTGTTCTCGCCGCAGCCCATTCACTATCCGCAGGCGATGGTGGTGGCGGCCATCGGCCTGGCGGTCAACCTCGTGTGCGCGCTGATCCTCGGCGGGCATCACGACCACGATCACCACCATGGCCACGGGCATCACCATCACGACCATCACGGCCACCACGATCACCACGGCCATGGCGAAGACTTGAACATGAAGGCCGCATACATCCACGTACTGGCCGATGCCGCCACGTCCGTGCTGGCCATCGTCGCGCTGGGCGGCGCTTGGGTTTACGGCTGGCAGTGGCTCGATCCCGTGATGGGTATCGCGGGCGCCGTGCTGGTGGCCCTGTGGGCGAAAAAGCTGATGCAGGAGACGGGCAAGGTCTTGCTGGACCGCGAGATGGACCACCCCGTGGTGGATGAAATCCGCGAGGCCGTGGAAGTGGAAAGCGCCGGCGACACGCCGCGTATCGTCGACCTGCACGTCTGGCGAGTTGGCAAGCAGCTGTATTCGTGCGCCTTGTCCGTCGTCAGCCGCGATGCAGCATTGACGGCCGCCGAGCTGCGCGCGCGCATCGGCATCCACGAGGAAATCGTCCACAGCACCATCGAGATTATTCGCCGGCCTTGACAATGATGGTGAAACAAGCCCGCTGATGCGGGGCGTAGGCAGTATAATGTCGGCTTTTACAGCACGCGCTGTTCACCAGACAGAGAAGAAAATGAGCACATTACCTCCATGCCCGCAATGCAAATCCGAATTCACGTACGAAGATGGCAGCCAGTTGATCTGCCCTGAATGCGCGCATGAATGGTCGGCCACTGCTGGCGAAGCGGTCGAAGAGGGCGCCAAGGTGTACCGCGATTCGGCCGGCAACATCCTGCAGGACGGCGACACGGTCAGCGTCATCAAGGACTTGAAATTGAAGGGCGGCGGCGGTGTCGTCAAGATGGGCACCAAGGTCAAGAACATCCGCCTGGTCGACAGCGACCACGATATCGACTGCAAGATCGACGGTTTCGGTTCCATGAGCCTGAAAACGGAATTCGTCAAGAAGGTCTAAAGCTTTTACCCGTAACACGGCGCGCTGGTTTCATTCCGGCGCGCCGTTTTTTTATTCAGACGCCATGCAAATCGATCACCTCCGCCAGCGCCTGCGCGCCCTGGGCGCCAAGCCTCTGCACGAACAGCGCATGCTGCGCGACTGGATACAGGGCCAGCCGCACGACCAGGGCCGGCGCCGCGCCGAGGATTTTTTGCCGCTGCCCGTGCGCGAGGCCTTGCCCGCGCTCGACCTGGAATTGCAGGGCATGCTGAAGCTGCTCAGCACCCATCCGGGCGCCGACGGTTCCGCGCGCCTGCTGGTGGGGTTGCACGACGGCCAGACGGTGGAAAGCGTGCTGCTGCCGCGCGACGGCCTGTGCGTATCGAGCCAGGTTGGTTGCGCCGTCGGCTGCCAGTTCTGCATGACGGGCCGCGACGGCTTGATCCGGCAAGTGACCAGCGGAGAAATTGTCGCCCAGGTGGTACTGGCGCGCACCATGCGCCCCGTAAAAAAAGTCGTCTTCATGGGCATGGGTGAACCGGCGCATAACCTGAACAATGTGATGGAAGCGATCGAGTTGCTGGGCACCGAGGGCAATATCGGCCACAAGAACCTCGTGTTTTCCACGGTGGGCGACCCGCGTGCCTTCGAGCGCCTGCCGCAAGGTCGTGTCAAGCCGGCGCTGGCGCTGTCGCTGCACACGACCAGGCCGGCGCTGCGCGAACAGCTGCTGCCCCGCGCGCCCAAGCTCACTCCGCGCGAACTGGTGGACTTCGGCGAGTCGTATGCGCGCCTGACCGCCTACCCGGTGCAGTACCAGTGGACCCTGATGGAAGGCGTCAACGATGGCGACGACGAGATGGATGGCATCGTGGAACTCCTGAAGGGCAAGTACGCGGTGCTCAACATGATCCCGTATAACACCATAGCCGACTTGCCGTTCAAGCGCCCCAGCTGGGAAAAGGCGCGCGCCATTGCCGCCGCCCTGCACGCGCGGGGCGTGCTGACCAAATTGCGCGATTCGGCCGGGCAGGACGTGGAGGGCGGCTGCGGGCAGTTACGGGCGCGCGAAGCGAAGGGCAAGGTCATTCCCATCCGCGCCAGCGTGGCGGCGTAGGTCGGATTAGCGGAGCGTAATCCGACATTCGCATATACTCCAACAATGGTGTCGGATTACGCGGTGCCCGCTAATCCGGCCAACGTGACTGAGCAAATTGCGCGATTCGGCCGTGGAAGGTGGCTGCGGGCAGTTACGGGCGCGCGAAGCGAAGGGCAAGGTCATCCCCATCCACGTCAGCGTGGCGGCGTAGGTCGGATTAGCGGAGCGTAATCCGACATTCGAGCATACGCCAACAATGGTGTCGGCTCACATCCCACCCAGCAAATCGTTTTCATTCAAGATCGCAAACGCGATCTCGGGGTGCGCGGCCAGGCAGCGCCGCACGGCGGCCGGAATGGCGGCGCGCGTCTTGCGGCACAGGCCGGGCCGCTCCAGCAGGCGGATCTGGAAGCCGCGCACGGTGCGCACTTCGCCGCTGCCCGGCGTAATCTGCAATTCCACGCCCAGGTTTTTCTTCAGTAGCAGTTGCAGCTTCCGCAACTGCGCATGGGTGGCGATGTCCTCGATGTGCGCGAGCAGGCGCTTTTCTTCCGTCAGGTTCAGGCGCAGGATGGACAGATCCGCCTGCGCATCGCCGAGCAGGCGCTCGCGTTCGCAGTTGCACAACTGCGGCGGACACTCCTTGCGGACTTCAAAGTCGACGATACGCATGTACGGCTTCCAATGGCAACCCCGGATGTCAAGTATCGTCCGCCGCCTGGCGCATGTCAATCGGCGCGGGCTGGCGATCAGGCGGCATGAATGGCCTGCCGTCGGGACGAAGTGGGTGCTCCCTATTCTGGCACACAATCGTGCGCGGCCTTGACCGCGTGTCTTGGCGCGCGCGCCGCCCTGTGTTGTAATGTTGATCATCCCGACTGAGCACGCAAGGCCATGAGAACCCGCATCAAGATCTGCTGTATCGCTTCCATCGACGAAGCGCAACTGGCCATTGCCGCCGGCGCCGACGCGCTGGGCCTGGTGGCGGCCATGCCGTCCGGTCCCGGCCCGATTCCCGACGCGCGCATCGCACAGATCGCCGCCTGGACGCCGCCGCCCGTGGCCACGTTCCTGCTGACGTCCGAGACGACGGCGCAAGCCATCGCCGAACACGTGCGCGCCACGCAGCCATCGACCGTGCAGATCGTCGGCCATATCGACCCGGGCGAGGTCGAGAAACTGGCGCGCTTGCTGCCGCACGTGCGGCGCGTGCAGGTGATCCACGTGGAGGGGCCGGAGGCGCTGGACCTGATTCCCGCCTACGCGCCCCACGTCCATGCTTTCCTGCTCGACTCGGGGCGTCCCGGCGCGGTGGTGCCGGAACTGGGCGGCACGGGCCGCACGCACGACTGGTCCGTCAGCGCGCGTTTCGTGCGCGCCAGCCCCCGTCCCGTTTTTCTGGCCGGCGGCCTCGATGCGAACAATGTGATGGACGCGCTGCGCCAGGTGCGCCCCTACGGCATCGACTTGTGTTCGCGCGTGCGCACGGATGGCCAGCTCGACGTCATGAAGCTGGCCTTGCTGATGGCGGCCGTGCGCGACGTCGATGCGGCGCTGTATGCGGAAGGCTAGAGTGTATTCATCTCGCGCACGAACGCTTCCGTAAACGCGGCCACCATGCCGCTGGCCGCGCGCGGCGAGATCAGGCCGACGACGGAGTGTGATTCCTCGTCCGGCAGCGCGATGAAACGCACGCCCGGCGGCGCCACCAGGCGCATGCTGTCGGGGACGATGGCGATGCCCATGTTGGCCTCGATCAGGTTCAGCTGCGACGTCTTGCGCGACAGGGCGCGCGCCGCCTTCGGAAAGAAACCCTGCGCCAGGCACAGGCCCGCCACCAGGTAGCTGAGGCCTCCGCGGTCCTTGTGCGGGATCGAGACGAACGCTTCGTCGCGCAGGGCGGCAATCGTCGTGCGTCCCAGTGCGGCCAGCGGCGACGCCGCCGACACGGCCACCACCAGCTTTTCTGCAAACAGTTCGCGCACGACGATGTTGGCGTGCTTGCGCAGGGTGGGCAGGCGTACGAGGCCCAGGTCGGCGCGGCCTTCCTCGATGTCGGCAGCCTGGTTTTCCGACGATCCCTTCGACACATCGAGCGAAACGCCGGGGAACTGCGCCAGCAGGCGGTTCAGCACGGCGCCGATGGCGGGCGTGAGGGTGACGGAGCTTGAATGCAGCAGGCGGATGATGCCTTGCGCGCCTTGTCCCACGTGGCGCGTCTGGCGCACGGTTTCGTCGATGTCGTCGAGGATGCGCCTGGCCCGTTCATAAAAGACCTGTCCTGCGGGCGTGAGCTCGATATGGCGTGCGTCGCGCGTCAGCAGCAGGGCTTGTACCTCGCCCTCGAGTTCCTTGATCTGCCGGCTCAGGGCCGACTGCGCGATGTACAGCTTTTCCGCCGCGCGCGAGTAGCTGCCCGCATCGACGACTTCGACAAAGTAGCGGAACTGTCTGATGGAAATCAATCGTATGCCTTTTCGAGATCGGAGACTGCCTGATTTGATATTGGCCCGGTCCCGCCGTTCGCGCTACAGTGCCTGGTCTGCTGTCACTGCAAAGGAAAGGCCATGCTGGAATTGATCGGGGTGCTGGGACTGCTCGTCAGTATTATCGTAAAACTGATTTTCGTCCAGATCGGCGGAGCTGATAAAGGGAAAGAAGATTAATATGCCAGGGTCGCGACGTAGGGTGCAGGCAGGGGCAGGGCGTGCGAGCGGCAGCCGGTGTGCCGTCCATCCCACTCCATCAATTGTAAACCCGCGCACTTGAGCGCCGCCTCGCGCGCCGTCCACGCCTGCGCCAGCGCCAATGGGCGCTGCGCATCGGGACAGGCGGCCAGTTCCTCGGCCACCAGCGGCCCCAGATAATCGCGCGCCAGATGGAACCAGTCGCCAATGTCCTGCACGCGCATCACGTCGATGCCGACAGGACCATGCAGGCTGATGGCGGCCAGCGACAGTCCCTCGTCATGGCTGAACGACAGGCTGGCAACGCCGCCGGCCAGCAGCAAGCGGGGAGGGGCGCCCGGCGTCGACGCCACCGAAATCGTCTCGACATTTAATTTCAGCCACTGCGCCGCCGCCTCGCATACGGCGGCGCGGATGCGCAGGCGCGCTTCGGCGCGCGGCAGCACGGCGGCGATGCCGATCACCAGCACGCCATCCCCGGACCAGAGCACCGTAGAGTCCATCAGCTACGATCAGTTGCGCAAAGGCGCGGCCGGGCAGCCCGCCCAGTTGCTGCCGGCGGGGATGTGCTCGCCCTTCATCACCAGAGTCAAGGGACCGAGGCGCGCATTGTCGCCGACTTTCGCGCTGTACAGCACGGAGCTGCGCGGGCCCATGTAGACGCGCTGGCCGATGTCCACGTGGTCGATCTTCATCACGCGATCTTCGAACAGATGCGTTTGCGGGCAGGTCAGCGCGTTCAGTTCGCTGTAGTCGCCGATGTGCACGCAGTCGAATTCCGTGATGTCCGTCGTGTCCATGTAGACGCCGCGGCCGATCTTGCAGCCGAACAGCCGGAAGGCCAGCGGCAGCCACGGCGTGCCGCGCAGGTAGCGCATGAAGTTGGGCACGGCGATGCCTTCATACAGATTGGTCACGCCTTCCGAAATCCACACGAACGGCGTCCACATGGGCGCGGCGTGCTTGCGGTAGCGTCCCAGCAGCAGCCATTTGAACAGCACGACCACCAGGAAATTGCCGATGCCGTAGGCCAGGCCGGCAATCGCCAGGTCGCTCACCACTTCACCCCAGCGCCCGGCACCCGCGATCGGCATTACGTCCAGCACGAGGGTGTAGCCGACGGCGATCACCACGGCGTGCGGCGCGACGATGCGGAACGCTTCGATCAGGCTGCGGCCCAGGCGGCGCAACAGCGATGGCTTGAACGTCAGGTGCTCGGCAAAGCCGCTGACCTGTTCGCGCGCGGGCAAGTGCATGGGCGGGGAGCCCAGCCACGTATCGCCGCTGTGCATCTGTTCATTGCGCGGCGCATGCGTGTGCACGCCGATCAGCACGTGCTCGGGCAGGGTGGTGCCGTCCGGGATATAGCTGCCGTTGCCGACGAAGCTGCGGTGCGAGACGACGGTGGGGCGCATGGTCATCCAGCCGCCGTCGATCTGCTCGTCGCCCAGCATGACGGCATCGGCGATGAAAGTGTCGTCGCCCAGGGTCAGCATGTCAGGCACCACGCCCAGGGCCGTGGAAATCTCGGCGCCCTTGCCCACCTTGGCGCCCAGCAGGCGGTACCAGTACGGCGCGTACACGGTGGCGTAGATGCCGTGCAGGACGTTCAAGCTAGATTCCTGGATATGGCTGACCAGCCACTTGGCGCAATAGATATTGCTGTGCACGGGCGAGCTGCCCGGTTTCAAGCGGGGCAGCGCGCCCCAGCGGATGGCGGCCGACAGCAGGGCGGTGAGCACGATCAGCACGGCGCTGGCGGGAAAGGCCAGCAGGAAGTAGCGGGCCAGCTGGGTCGTCACGTCGCGTCCCTGCAGCCACGGCATCATTTCGCGCTCGTCGAACCAGTCGATCAGCACGAAGCTGGGGAAGACGGGCATGAAGAACAGCACGGCGATCAAGACCATGCCGAAGCAGAAGAACACGGTTTCGCTTGTCAGGCGCAGGCGCGAGACGGCGGGGCGCGGCGGCTGGCTGGCCACGTCAAACGCACCGGTGTCGCGCGCGGGCGAGCCCGTGTACACGCGCCCGGCCGGTACCGCGGCGCCATCGGCCAGTGCGGACTGGCCTTCCAGGTGGCCAAACGTGCCCACCGTGGTATTGCCCTCCATGATCGCGTAAGAGCTGATGCAGGCATCGTCGCCGATGCTGATCTGGCCCAGCAGCAAACGGCCCCGCTCGACCCTGGCGTTTTCAAAGTTGACGGCGTTGCCCACGCTGACGTTGTCGCCGATGGACAGCAAGTCGGGTGCGCGCAGGGTCATCGAGCCGATGACGACTTCCTTGCCCACTTTCGCGCCGAGCGCGCGCAGCCACCAGCTGTTCAGGGACGAGCCGCTGAGCAGGTAGGCGGGCGCCGATTCGACCAGTCGGTCGGCCAGCCACCAGCGGTAGTAGGTGACACCCCACAGCGGATAGCTGCCTGGCTTCAAGCGTCCGGCGATCAGCCACTTGCCGGCAATCGCAATGGCAAATTCGGCCAGGGTCGCCAGCAGGAACACGGCGATCGAGGCGGCGATGGCGCGCGGCACGGTGTCGCCCGTGTCGCCCGTGAAGAAGTGGTAGGTGAAGAAGGGCGCCATCCACTGCGCCATGCGCAGGGTGACGAGGCCCGGCACGGCCGCCGCCTGGGCCGCGCCGCAGGTCCAGCGCTTCAGGGTCGACGGCGGCGTCCATTGCGCTTCCGGCGTGGCCAGCGCGGGCGCCTCATTGAGCACGGCGGCGATCTTGCCGATCTGGCGGTTCTGGTAAATGTCGCGCACCGTCATGTGGGCGTAGGCCGGATCGGCGCGCAGGGCAGATGCCAGGCGCGCGGCCAGGAAGGAGTGGCCACTGAGGTCGCTGAAAAAGTCCAGTTGGCGCAAGATCGCCTGGCCCGGGAACAGCTTGGCCAGCGCCGCGAACAGGGCCGCTTCGGCCGGCGTTTCCGGCACGTCTGACTCTCCCGCTTCGCCGGCTGGCGGCGCGGACAGCGGCATGGCCTTCAGCGCCTTCCTGTCGATCTTGCCCGAGGTCAGGCGCGGCATCAGCGGCAGCAATTCAAAACGGCCGGGCACCATGTAGGGCGGCAGGTGCAGGTTCAATGCCGCGCGCAGGGTTTTCGCGGCCAGGGCGTCGGCGGGCGCCTCGTCGCTGCCGACGATGTAGGCCACCAGCTGGTCGATGCCGTCATCCTTGCGCAGCAAGACGGCCACCGTGCCCACGCCAGTTTGCTGCGCCAGCACGGCTTCGATCTCGCCCAGCTCCACGCGGAAGCCGCGGATTTTCACCTGGTCGTCGGCGCGGCCCAGGCACAGCACCTGGCCATCAAGATCGATGCGGGCCAGGTCGCCCGTACGGTACAGGCGCGCATCGTCGGGGCCCGTGCTCCAGGGATTGGGCAGGAATTTTTCCACCGTCAGGTCGGGTCGGCCCAGGTAGCCCTCGGCCAGGCCCGGGCCGATGATGCACAGCTCACCCGTCTCGCCGCGCGCCAGTAAAGTCAAGGGACGGTTTTCTCCCGGCTCGGCCACCTGCAGCACCAGCAAGCCGTAGTTGGGCAGCGGCGTGCCGATGGTCACCGGCTCGCCGGGCCGCAGGCGCGCCAGGCTGCACGAGACGGTCGCCTCCGTGGGACCATAGGTGTTGAACATGGCGCGGCCCGGGCGCGACCAGCGCTCGACGAGCGATTCCGGGCACATTTCGCCGCCCAGGTTGATCAGGCGCAGGCTCGGCACTTCTTCCGCGAACAGGGCCAGCAAGGTCGGCACGGCGTGCAGAACGGTGACTTGATTGTCGGCCAGCGCGCGCGGCAAGGCTTCCGGGTCGCCCGACATCTCCTTGGGTCCCAGCCACAGGGTGGCGCCCACCAGGTAGGCGATCCAGATTTCCTCGAACGACATGTCGAAGGCGACGGAAAAGCCCTGGTAGACGGTGTCGGCTTGCGTCACTTCCAGCACGGCGTTTTCGCTGCGCAGGAAGTGGCAGATGCTGCGTTGATTGATCAATATGCCCTTGGGCTTGCCCGTGGAGCCGGACGTGTAGATCACGTAGGCTGGGTGTTCGGGCAGCACGGCGCCGCGCGCGGGCAGCTGTTCGCCCGGCGTGGCGGGGGCCAGCAGGCTTTCCGCCGTCCACACGGGACGTTTGACGCCGGCGTCAAACAGGCGCGGCGCGAATTGGGCGCAGCTGACGACACCAAAGCCATTCGCGTCATCGAGGCACACCTGCAGGCGCTCGACGGGCGTGTCTTCATCGACTGGCAGCCAGGCGGCGCCCGCCTTGGCGATGGCCGCCTGCATCAGCAGCAGATGGGCGCCGCGCGGCAGCCACAGGCCCACGATGTCGCCGGGCTTGACGCCGGCCGCCACCAGGCGCGCCGCGGCCAGGCTGGCTTGCGCATCGAGCTGCGCATACGTGATGCGGCGTTCGCCATCGATCAGGGCAATTTGCTCGGGACAGCGGCGGGCCGTCGCTTCCAGCAGGTCGGCCAGCACTTCCTCGCGCAGCAGATCCGGTCGCGGCGGGCCGTACAGGATGTCGGCGTGGGTGGAAGGGATGCCTGGACTGACTGCGGTGAAATCGTTCATGGATGACGCTTATCTGTGATGCGGAGTGAGGAATCTGATGGGCTGCGCATGGCGCGCGGCACAGTTGATACATTACAGTACGCAAGACATTTCAGCGTTGCAGATCGGGGAATTTTGTGAAGCTTTCAGCAATTTTTGGGCCGCAGGATCAACTGCCATGATTACGGAATGTAAATCGCGGAAACATGGCGGCGATTTGCGCCAAAGTCGTCGCCGCCGGATAGCCGTGCAAGGGGCGGCCGGACAGTGCCGCGTCCGCGCAGCCTTCGGCGCGGAACTGCTGCAGCACGTAGTTGTCGACGCCTTTCGCGGCCAGGGTGCTGGCCAGGGCCAGCAACTGCTCGTCCGGCAGCAGGTCGGGGTGGGTGGTGGTGCGGCATTCGTAGGCCACGCCGCTGGCAAGGATGGCATCGAGGCAGGCGCGCGCCGGGTCGCCGCTGCCGGCCACGCGGGTCACATGACGATAGTCGGCAAACGGCGCCTTGATGTCGAAACCGACCCAGTCGACCAGGGGCAGCACTTCCTGCAGGCGCTGCGGATAGATGCAGGCCGTGTGCAGGCCGATGCCGAAACCCAGTGCCCTGACGTCCTCCATGGCGCGCGCCAGCGCCGGGTCCATGCACGCTTCGCCGCCGCTGAAGACGACGGCGTCGACCAGGCCCACGCGGCGGCGCAGCCAGGTCAGGACGTCTTGCCAGGGCATGGCGCCTTCCGGCGTGCGCGCCTGCAAGTGCGGATTGTGGCAATAGCCGCAACGCCAGGGGCAGCCCTGCACGAACACCACGGCCGCCAGCTTGCCCGGGTAATCGGTGGCGGAAAAGGGCGTCAGGCCGCCCACTTTCAGCTCAAACGCCATGGCAGGCGGGCTGGCCCACGCGGGCGCTCGCTTCCGTAAAATACTGGCGCTCGTGGAATTCGCCCTGTTTGCCGATGTTGAACGAGGCGACGGGGCGGTGATAGCCCATTACGCGCGTCCAGATTTCGCAGCGCTGGCGTTCCGTGTCGAGCAGGGTGATGGCGGGAGTGAAGTCGGGACGTGCGTTCATGGCGTTTCCTTGAGTGGGTGAGCGAGATCGGACTGCTTGCGGGCGATCAGTTCCGCGTCGCAGGTGGGACAGAATTCATGTTTGCCGGCCAGGTAGCCGTGGCGCGGGCAGATGGAAAACGTGGGCGTGACAGTGATGTAGGGCAGCGAAAAGCGGCTCAGCGCGCGTTTTACCAGTTCGCGGCAGGCGTTGGCGTCGGACAGCGCTTCCGTCATGTACAGGTGCAGCACCGTGCCGCCCGTGTACTTGCGCTGCAGCGCGTCCTGCAATTCCAGCGCTTCGAACGGGTCGTCCGTATGGCCGACGGGCAGCTGCGACGAATTCGTGTAGTACGGATTGTCGACCGTGCCCGCCTGCAGGATGGCCGGATAGCGCTTGCGGTCTTCGCGCGCGAAGCGGTAGGTCGTGCCTTCGGCCGGCGTCGCCTCCAGGTTGTACATATGGCCCGTCTCTTCCTGGAACTGCACCATGCGGGCGCGCACGTGGTCGAGCAGGCGCACTGCCAGCGCATGGCCTTCGGCGGCCGTGATGTCGTAAGCGTCGCCGCTGAAGTTGCGGATCATCTCGTTGATGCCGTTCACGCCCAGGGTGGAAAAGTGATTGCGCAGGGTGCCCAGATAGCGCTTCGTGTACGGGAACAGGCCTTGCTGCATCAGTTCTTCGATGGTGCGGCGCTTGATTTCCAGGCTGGTCTTGCCCAGTTCCAGCAGGCGGTCCAGGTCGGCCATCAACGCTGGCTCGTCGCCGCGCCACAAGTGGCCCAGGCGCGCGCAGTTGATGGTGACCACGCCCAGGGAACCCGTCTGCTCGGCGGAACCGAACAGGCCATTGCCCCGTTTGAGCAGTTCGCGCAAGTCCAGCTGCAAGCGGCAGCACATGGAACGTATCATGTTCGGCTTGAGTTCCGAATTGATGAAATTCTGGAAGTAGGGCAGGCCGTAGCGGGCCGTCATCTCGAACAGGCGTTCCGCGTTGTCGCTGTGCCAGTCGAAATCCTCGGTGATGTTATAGGTGGGGATGGGGAAGGTGAAGACCCGGCCCTTGGCGTCGCCCGCCATCATGATCTCGATATAGGCGCGGTTGATCATGTCCATTTCCGCCTGCAGCTCGCCATAGCTGAAGTCCATCTCCTGGCCGGCGATGACGGGAATCTGCTCGCGCAAATCGTCCGGGCAGACCCAGTCGAAGGTGAGGTTGGTGAACGGCGTCTGCGTGCCCCAGCGCGATGGCACGTTGAGGTTGAAGATCAGCTCCTGCATGTACTGGCGCACGTCTTCGTAGCGCAGGCTGTCCTTGCGGATGTAGGGTGCCATATAGGTGTCGAAGGAGCTGAACGCCTGCGCGCCGGCCCACTCGTTTTGCAAAGTGCCGAGGAAATTGACGATCTGGCCGATGGCGCTCGACATGTGTTTCGGCGGACCCGATTCGATCTTGCCCGGCACGCCATTCAAGCCTTCGTGCAGCAGGGTGCGCAGCGACCAGCCGGCGCAATAGCCGGCCAGCATGTCGAGGTCGTGGATGTGCAGCGCCGCTTCGCGGTGCGCCGCACCCACTTCAGGCGGATACACCTGGTCCAGCCAGTAGTTGGCGATGACCTTGCCCGACACGTTGAGTATCAGGCCGCCCAGCGAGTAGCCCTGGTTGGCGTTGGCGTTGACACGCCAGTCGCGCCGGTCCAGGTATTCATTGATGGACGCGGCGACGTCGACCTGGCCGCGTGTGGGAGAAACTGCATTTGTCGTCATGAAACCTCCAATAAACACAACATGCGGTGTTTTTATGGAGATTAATCACTAAATATAGTGGCGTCAAAGGGCGCGTGCAGTTGCGTGACGAATCCTTGATGCAGGTGAAGAAAGCGCGTCAGCGGCTTTTTTTTGCGTGGCCCAGGCGCGGGATGAAGCAGCTCAGGCCAAAGTACATGGCGCCGCAGACGGCGATGCTGGTGACGGAGGCGGGCAGCACGTGCGCCCAGATTTCCCGCGCCGAGAAGGTGCTCCAGCTGGCCACGCGCGCGTCGAACGTGACGTAGTTCGCCAGCAGCCAGTAGATGGCCAGCAGGCCTGTGCAGATGGCGGCCTGGCGCAGCACGGGCATGGCGCGGCGGGCGAAGACGGCTTGCAGGAACAGCAGCAGCACGCCGGCCCAGACGCCCAGCGCCTCGGGCGATAGCACGGAGAGCGTTTCTTCGACATAGCCGTCGGCGGGCGAAGCCCACTGTATTTGCAGCACGGTGAGGAACAGGGTGAGCAGGAATAGCAGCAGCGGTTTGCGGGGCATGGCGGGCAATCGGTGAGGAAGAAAAGTGGGGCATTTTACAGCCAGGTCAAGCAAGTTGAACGCGCGCCAGCCATGCATGCATTCCTTCACCTGCGTCAAGGACTGGGCGGTAAGGGCGGGGCTATAGTCTGCACCCTGAGCCGCTACAGGACTGTGAACACCATGATGCTTGAATCAACCACCGCCACCCGCGTGGCCGGACCGCTGGAATTGGTCTGCCCCGCCGGCAGCCTGCCTGCCTTGAAAGCGGCCGTCGACAATGGCGCCGACACCGTGTACCTCGGTTTTCGCGACGCCACCAATGCGCGCAATTTCGCCGGCCTCAATTTCGACGAGAAGGCCATCGCCGAGGGCGTGCGCTATGCCCACCAATATGGACGCAAGGTGCTGCTGGCGCTGAATACCTATCCGCAGCCGCACAACTGGGCCGTGTGGCGCAGCGCCATCGACCGCGCCGCGCAGGCCGGCATCGACGCCATGATCGTGGCCGATCCGGGCCTGATGGCGTATGCAAGCGAACACCACCCGCAACTGCGTTTGCACCTGTCCGTGCAGGGCTCGGCCACCAACTATGAAGCGATCAATTTTTACCATGAACACTTCGGCATCGCCCGCGCCGTGCTGCCGCGCGTGCTGTCGATGGCGCAGGTGGAGCAACTGATCGCCAAGACGGAAGTCGAGATCGAAGTCTTCGGCTTCGGCAGCCTGTGCGTGATGGTCGAAGGGCGCTGCGCGCTGTCGTCATATGCGACGGGCGAGGCGCCGAACACGCACGGCGTGTGCTCGCCGGCGAAATCCGTGCGCTGGCTGGAAACGCCGAACGGCCTCGAATCGCGCCTGAACGGCGTGCTGATCGACCGCTATGCGCCAGGCGAAAACGCCAGCTATCCGACCCTGTGCAAGGGACGTTTCGAAGTCAACGACGAAGAGTATTACGCGATCGAGGAGCCGGCCAGCCTGAACACGCTGGCGCTGCTGCCGCAGCTGATCGCCATGGGCGTGCGCGCGGTGAAGATCGAAGGACGCCAGCGCAGCCCCGCCTACGTGGCGCAGGTCACGCGCGTGTGGCGCGAAGCGATCGACGCCTGCCGCGAAGGCAATGCGCGCTACGCCGTCAAACCGGCCTGGATGGCGTCCATGGACAAGCTGGCCGAAGGCCAGCAGCACACCCTCGGCGCCTACCATCGCTCCTGGAAATAGCAAAACCTGCTGCGCGTCCCGGGGCGCGGCCAGCGATGCTCGCTGTGCTCTGGCACAGCTGCGCTTCTCGGCCTCGCCGCGGGCCGCTCGCTACGGTTTTATAAACTTTAAAAATACTGGAAAAGGCATGTTAAAACTCTCTTTGGGCCCTTTGCTCTACTACTGGCCGCGCGCCACCGTTTTCGAGTTTTACCAGCAGATCGCCACCACGGCCGTCGATATCGTCTACCTGGGCGAAACCGTCTGCTCGCGCCGGCACGAGGTGCGCCTGGCCGACTGGCTCGATATCGCCGACATGCTGGCCGCCGCCGGCAAGGAAGTGGTGCTGTCGACGCAGGCGCTGATCGAGGCGGGCGCGGAACTGGCGACCCTGCGCCGCATCACGGGCAATGGCCGCTACGGCGTCGAGGCCAACGACATGGGCGCCGTGCACTGCATGGAAAAGGGCACGTCCTTCGTCGCCGGCCCCCATCTGAACCTGTTCAATGGCCCCAGCTTGCAACTGCTGGCGCGCCTGGGCGCGCGGCGCTGGGTGATGCCGCTGGAAATGGGACAGACGGCGCTGGCCGAGATGCAGCGCCAGAAACCGGAAGGGCTGGAGACGGAGGTCTTCGCCTACGGCCGCATGCCGCTGGCGTTTTCCGCGCGCTGCTTCACGGCGCGCAACCGCAACCTGCCGAAGGACGATTGCGGCTACAGCTGCCTGGAAGAGCCGGACGGCCTGCTGCTGCGCACGCGCGATGAAGTGCCGTTCCTCGTGTTGAATGGCACGCAGACGCAGTCGGCACTCGTCTACAACCTGGTGCGCGAACTCGACGCCATGCGCGACATGGGCGTGTCCGTGGCGCGCATCAGCCCGCAATCCATGCATACGGAACAAGTCATCGCCATCTTCGACCGTGCCCGCCGCGGCCAGGTCAGCGGCATCGGCGCCCAGGCCCAGCTGGCGGCCTGCCAGCCGGCCGGAGCCTGTGACGGCTACTGGCACGGCCAGCCCGGCATGGAACAGCACCAGCACGCCGCCCATTGAACGCATCGAAAGGAAGCACCATGCAAGACCAACTGGAAAGATTGCCCGCCCCGGCCAAGCCTCCCATGAGCAAGCCCGCCGCGTCATACAGGCTGCCCGAACCACTGGCCGAATTGCTGTCCAAGCTGCCGCCGTATCCCGCCTCGTGGCTGTTCGTGCAAGGCTTGAACCGCCTGCTGGCGCCGCAATTGCCCGACGACGTGCGAAGCAGCCTGGAAGGGCGCAGCCTGCGCCTGCGGTTGCTGGACGCGGGCATCGCCTTCGATTTCGAGTGGCAGGGAACGGTGTTCGTGGCCGAGCGCTATGTGGACGTGCCGGATCTGTGCATCGCCGCCAGCGTGCATGATTTGATGCTGCTGGCGCGGCGCCAGGAAGATCCGGACACCCTGTTCTTCAGCCGCCGTTTGAGCCTGGAAGGCGATACGGAGCTGGGCTTGCTGTTCAAGAATACGCTCGATGCCATCGAGCTGCCGCCGTTCGACCTGCAGGCGCTGGGACCGCGCCGCGTGCTGGCGCATCTGCGCGACCGGGGCGCGCGGGGAGGGTAAGTTGGGAACTGGCTGCGCGCAGTGGCGGCATTCAATGGCGGCAGTGGCCGCAGGCGCCGCTGCACGAGGCCAGCTGTACTTCATCCGTCGCTTCGCCCATGAAGCCGGCGTCGTTGACGGCGGCCAGCAGGCGTTCCTGCGTGGCCAGGCGTTCGTCGAATTGCACCGTGGCGCCGTGGCGCGCCAGCGAGACGCAGACGGTCGCCACGCCCGTGACGGCTTCAAGCGCGCCCGTCAGCCTGTCGGCGCAGCCTTCGTGATCCATTCCAATGATATTCAAGCGCGCTGTCTGCATGGGTTCCTCTTGTTTTTCAGATAAAAAAAGAGCGTAGGCGAGGGGCAAGCATGCCGTCCAGAGCCGCACGCAAGATTTATTTTCTATTTGCGGTTTTATTGATCTGGATTAATTTCAATCGCTGCTGGCCAGCCTGAAAGTGCTGTTGTTTTATACACAGTTGCCGTATTCCAGTCGACAAGCGTACTCTGCTGCGCGATACTGTCATTCTGATAAGAACGCTGATGAAAGCGCTGGAAAGGAGGGGCCATGCAGCGCCGCCCCCTGCTCAAGCTTGCCGCCCTGTGGCCGTTGGGCGCTGCCGCCGCCGGCAAGTCGTCGCCGCTGGCCGCTCGTGTATCCGCGCCACCAGGCGATCGATGATCCGCAGCAAGGCTATGTGACGGCCCTGCTGCAGCAGGCGCTGGCCCGTTCGGGCCAGGCCTATGTCTTGCGCCGCTCCGCGCTGCGCATGGTGCAGACGCGCGCGATGCAGGAAATCGCCACGGCGTCGGGCAGCGTCGACGTCGTCTGGACGATGACGAGCCGCGCGCGCGAAACGCAATTGCTGCCGGTGCGCATCCCCATCGACCGCGGCCTGATCGGCTGGCGGGTGGCCCTGATCCGGGCGCGCCAGCGGCAGTTGCTGCGCGACGTGCGCAGCATCGCCGCCCTGGCGCGGCTGTCGGCCGGCCAGATGAGCGACTGGCCCGATTCCGCCATCCTGCAGGCGAACGGCTTGCGCCTCAATACCTCGAGCACCTATGAAGGCCTGTTCCAGCAACTGGCGGCGGGGCGCATCGATTACTTTCCCCGTTCCGTGATCGAGGCGCAAAGCGAGCTGGCCAGCCATGCGCAATTGCCGCTGGCGCTCGATACTCACCTGGTCATTCGCTACCCGGCCGCGCTGTACTTTTTTGTCGGCAAGCACCGGCCGGAACTGGCGCGCCATATTGAAATCGGGCTGGAGAAAATGTTGGCCGATGGCAGTTTCGCGCAGCTGTTCCAGCGCCATTTCGGCCGCTTCGCCGATGGTTTGAAATTGTCCCGGCGCCACGTGCTGGAGCTGGTCAATCCGGACCTGCCCGAAGAGACGCCTCTGGCGCGCAAAGCACTTTGGTATCGTCCAAAACATTACTAATAGTTTTATTGATCAGTGTCAAACAGGCGCTTCAATCGTGCGCATGATGTTTGATGAAACGCAAAGCGAGTTCAACAGAACACCTGTTGACACTTATAAAATTTTCGCCGAACATAATTCCACGTTGCAACACTTTTGCAATACGTTCCCAGCACAAGCGGTGATACGCCGGTGCCGTGCCGGATCCGTGCGCCCGTTCAACAGCCAGCTGCCGCCAGCCGCCGAACGCTCTGTTCCCTTGTAACCATCCGTTATCTTTTCGAAGGTTTGCCCATGCTCGAGTCGATCACGTCGGTATTGCACCAGGTGCCGGAACTGGCCCTGTTCCTGGCGCTGGCGCTCGGTTACGGGGTAGGGCAGATACGCTTCGGTCCCATCCAGCTGGGCGGCGTGTGCGGCACCCTGATCGCCGCGCTGCTGATCGGCCAGCTGGGCATCACCCTGGACGCCAGCGTCAAGAATGTCTTTTTCATGCTGTTCATCTTTGCCCTCGGCTATGCGGGCGGTCCCCAGTTCTTTGCCAACCTCAATGCCAAGGGCTTGCGCCTGGGCCTGTTGTGCCTGATCGAAGTGGTGGTGGTGCTGGCGCTGGTGTTGCTGGCCACGCGTTTCCTGGGCCTGGACCAGGGCACGGCGGCCGGCATGATGGCGGGCGCGGCGACGGAATCGGCCGTCGTCGGCACGGCCACGGACGCCATCTCGAAACTGGCGCTGCCGGCCGCCCGCATCGCCGAGCTGCAGGCCAACGTGGTCACCGCGTATTCCATCACGTATATCTTCGGCCTGATCGCCATCGTCATCGTCACCAGCCAGATTTTTCCGCTGCTGCTGCGCGTCAACCTGCGCGAGGAAGCCGATAAATTGTGGGAAAAGATGGGCGGCGCGCAGACCGATGGCGACGGCGTGCAGGCGACGCCGGAAATGGTGGGCCGCGCTTACCGCATCAGCCGCGGCGCGGGACGCCGTCTCGACGCCTTGCAGCATATTTTCGCGGGCCGCGCCAGCATCACGCGCGTGCGCCGGCATGGCAAGGTATTGCCCTTGGAACCCGCACTGCGCCTGCGCAACAACGACGAAGTGCTGGTGATCGGCCACCGTCCCGCGCTGGTGGCGGCCGAAGCCATCCTGGGCGAGGAATTTGCCGATACGACGGGCTTGAACATGGCGGTCTCCGCCGTCGAAGTGGTGCTGCAGCAAGCCGCACTGGTCGGCCAGCCCTTGCGCCAGCTGGCCTTGCCTTCGGGCGTGCACGTGGCGGCCGTCGTCCGTGGCGAGCACAGCATGCCGCCGCTGCCGGACCTTGCATTGCAGCGCGACGACGTGCTGCGCCTGTACGGCACGACGGAAGGGCGCGAACTGAACACGGCGCTGGCCGCCATCGGCAAGCGCGTGCCTACGGGCGACCGCAGCAATATCGTCTACGCCAGCATCGGCATCGTGCTCGGCGTGTATATCGGCGGCTTCAGTGCCAAGCTGGGCGGCATCCCGTTTTCGCTGGGCACGGGCGGCGGCGCCTTGCTGACGGGCCTCGTGTTCGGCTGGTACCAGGCGCGCAAACCGGGCATGCCGGGCATCCACCCCAGCGCGCTCGACATGATGAAGGATATCGGCCTGGCCACCTTCATCGCCTGCGTGGGCCTGGCGTCGGGGCCGCAGGCGATCGATCTGATCCGCCAGTACGGCCTGTCGCTGCCGCTGATGGGCGTGCTGATCGCCGTCATTCCCGCTTCGCTGTCGCTGCTGGTGGGCCACTTTTTCCTCAAGCTCGAAGCGCCCGTGCTGCTGGGCGCCATCGCCGGCCAGCAGTGCAGCACGCCGGCCCTGTCCGCCGTGCAGAACGCGGCCGGCAATTCCACGCCCTTGCTGGGCTACACGATTACCTATGCCATTTCGAACGTGGTGCTGCCCCTGTTGGGGCCGCTGATCGTGGCCCTGGCCGGGTCGGTGCACGCGTGAGCAGCCTGCAAGAGCACAAGCAGTAAAGAATTCCTTCAACATGAAAGGCGGTCCGCATGGAATGGTTGCATGAGTTATTCAAGAAGTCGCCTGAAATTGCCTTGTTTCTCTCCCTGGCAGTGGGTTACTACATCGGCAAGATCAAGTTCGGCTCGTTTCAGCTGGGCGGGGTAGCCGGTTCATTGCTGGTGGCGGTACTCGTCAGCCAGGTGGGCGTCGCCATCGATCCTGGCGTCAAGTCGGTGCTGTTTGCGCTGTTCATTTATGCGGTCGGCTATGAAAGCGGACCGCAGTTCTTCAATTCCCTGGGGCGCCAGTCCGTGCGCGAAATCATCCTGGCCGTCGTGCTGGCCGTGACGGCGCTGCTGACGGTGGTCATCCTGGCCAAGATGTTCGACCTGGACAAGGGCCTGGCGGCCGGCGTGGCGGCGGGCGGCTTGACGCAGTCGGCCATCATCGGCACGGCCGGTGACGCGATCACCAAGCTGGGCCTGGCGGCCGACGAAGTGGCGCGCTTGCAGGGCAATGTGGCCGTCGGCTATGCCGTCACCTATGTGTTCGGCTCGTTTGGCGCCATCATCGTTTGTGTCAACATCTTGCCGAAACTCATGGGACGCACCATCCGCGAAGATGCGATCAAGGCGGAAACGGCGCTGCAGGCTGGCGTGCAAGTACTGGGGCCGGGCCAGACGCCGGCCGCTCCCGACTTGATCGGCCGCATCTATGAAGTGGGCCCCGGTGCCGGGCGTTCCGTGGAGGAGATCGAAAGCGCCCATCCGAACACGGCGATTACCATCGAGCGCGTGAAACGCAATGGCCAGATCATCGACGTCAGCCCGGACCTGGTGCTGGCGGCCGACGATATCGTGCTGCTGGTGGGCCGGCGCGAAGCCATGCTCAGCGTCTCTTCCCAGCTGGGCAAGGAATTGCTTGCCGTCGAAGGCATGGAACTGGTGATGCAGCGCCGCGACATGGTGCTGACCAACAAGGCTTACCACAACAAGACGGTGGGCGAAATCCGCAGCGCGACGGCGCCGGGCGTGCGTCACGGCATCTTTGTCGTGCAGCTGAGCCGCATGGGCAAGATTCTGCCCATGCAGGCGGAAACCGTCGTGCAGACGGGCGACGTGGTGACCGTCTATGGCGCCGAGCAGGACGTCAAGCGCGTGGCGGCCGAAGTGGGCTACATGATCGTGCCGAGCGCCAAGACGGACTTCGTCTACATGGGCGCCGGCCTCGTCGTCGGCCTGCTCGTGGGCTTGCTGGTGGCGCGCATCGGCTCGATTCCGCTGACCCTGGGCAGCGGCGGCGGCGTGCTGCTATCGGGCCTGGTATTCGGCTGGTTCCGCGCCAAGCGCCAGACGTTCGGCTACATGCCCAGCGGCGCCGTGCAAATCCTCAAGGACCTGGGCTTGGCCGGCTTCGTTGCCGTCGTCGGCCTCACGTCCGGCCTGCAAGCCGTGCAAACCGTGCGCGAACATGGCCTGACCCTGTTTGGCGTCGGCGTGGTGGTGACCATCCTGCCGATGATCTTGACCATGCTGATCGGCCGCTACATCTTGCGTTATGACAACGTGGCCGTGTTCGCGGGCGCCTTGTCCGGCTCGCGCAGCGCCAATCCCGCGTTCGGCGAAGTGCTGAACGCGGCGCAAAACTCGATTCCCACCGTACCGTTTGCCATCACGTATGCCTTGGCCAACGTTTTCCTGACCTTGCTGGGGCCGCTCATCGTGGCCTTCGTCTGAGTCTGCACGTATTTGCAAGAACCCTGCACATTGTCTGTCTAAAGGAGTAGCAAAAATGGATTTCAGTAACCCAAGCAAACTCGCCCTGTTGAGCCCATTCGAATTGAAGGATGCGCTGATCCAGACGGCCAAGCAAAGCAACCGTTTGATGCTCAATGCGGGCCGCGGCAACCCGAATTTCCTGGCGACCACGCCGCGCCACGGCTTCTTCCAGTTCGGCCAGTTCGCCATGACGGAAGCGGAACGTTCCTATGTGTACATGGACGACGTGGGCGGTTTCCCCACGCGCGACGGCATCGAGGCGCGCTTTGAAATCTTCGTGCGCAAGCATGAAGGCAACCCGGGCGTGCATTTCATCGAGGCAGCCGTGTCGTACGTGCGCGACCAGCTGGGCTTGAGCGCGGGCGACTTCCTCTACGAGATGTGCGAAGCCATCCTCGGCTGCAACTATCCCGTGCCGGACCGCATGCTGCGCCTGTCCGAGAAAATCGTCGGCCAGTATATCCACCGTGAAATGGTGGGCGACCATCCCTTCGTCGGCAACTTCGACATGTACGCCGTCGAAGGCGGCACGGCCGCCATGACGTATCTGTTCGCCAGCCTGAAATCGAACCACATCATCCAGGAAGGCGACACGATCGCCCTGGGCATGCCGATCTTTACGCCGTACATCGAAATTCCCCAGCTGAACGATTACAAGCTGAACACCGTGCACATCGATGCGCCGCAATCGAACAACTGGCAATTCACGAAGAAGGAACTGGACAAGTTGCTGGACCCGAAAGTAAAAGCTTTCTTCCTCGTCAACCCCAGCAATCCGCCATCCGTCAAGATCGATGACGACACCCTGGAATACATCGCCAAGATCATCAAGAAGCGCCCGGACCTGATCATTTTGACCGATGACGTGTATGGCACTTTTGCCGACAATTTCGTCTCGCTGTTCGCCATTTGCCCGTTCAACACCATCCTCGTGTACTCGTTCTCGAAATACTTCGGCGCGACGGGCTGGCGCATGGGCGTAGTGGCCACGCATGAAGACAATGTGCTCGACGCCAAGATTGCCAAGTTGCCGGAAACTATCAAGAAGCAGCTCGATGCGCGCTATCACTCGATCACGACGGAGCCGCGCGCGCTGAAATTCATCGACCGCCTGGTGGCCGACAGCCGCACGGTGGCGCTGAACCACACTGCCGGCCTGTCCACGCCCGTGCAGGCGCAGATGACCTTGTTCTCCCTGTTCTCGCTGATGGATGAAGAGCAAAAGTACAAGCAGTCGATGAAGCGCATCGTGCTGCGCCGCAAGGAAGCGCTGTACCGCGAGCTGGGCTTGCCGATGGTGCACGACGCCAATTCCGTGCGCTACTACCATCTGCTGGACATGGAATCGCTGGCCGCGCAGATGCATGGCGTGGAGTTTTCGCAGTGGCTGCTGAAAAAACTCAAACCGAACGAAGCGCTGTTCCGTCTGGCCGAGGAAACCGGCGTCATCCTGCTGCCGGGCCGCGGCTTCGGCACAACGCACCCGTCCGGCCGCGTATCGCTGGCCAACCTGAACGAATACGACTACGCCAACATCGGCCGCGCCATCCGCAACATGGCGTCCGAGTTCTTTGCCGTGTTTGAAAAGGAAAAAGAGAAGGGCGGCAAAAAGGCCAAGAAATAACTAGCTTGGTAGAGGCTTGACCGCAACGGGTGCCCCGCAAGAGGCGCCCGTTTTCATGTGCCAGTCCCGGTAACCAATAGTGCAGGCTGGAATGGACATCCGTAGATATAATTGCTATTGTGAAAGTATAAACATGGCAACCCCGTGCTTTCCCCTCATTCATTGACTGGACGCTACATGGGCAGATTGCAAGGACACTTATCATTATTGCTGGCCGGCGCGCTGGGCGCGGCCATGCCCGCCCAGGCGGAACCGCTGACCTTTAACGAAGCGCTGCAGCAAGCGGCCAGGGCTTCGGGCGCCGTGCAGGGCGCCGCGCTCGACGTGCGCGCAAAAACACTGAAGGCGGAAGCCTTGTCGAATATCGACGGCCCATCCGTCGACTTGACGGCGTTTCGCGGCCGCTTGTCGACGGACTTGAATATCGATACGAGCGGCCTGGCCGGCGTGGTGGGCGGTATCGAATCCGTGCTGCCGCCGATTCCCGGCTTGCCCACGCCGCACATTCCCAATTCCCTGAACCGCGAAGTGGTAACGGACCTGACGTCGTTTGGCTTGCTGGGCATGTGGCCCATCTACACGGGCGGGCGCCTGGACGCCGTCAAGGGCCTCGCATCGAGCCTGACCCTGGCCGCGCAGGCCGAGCGCACGGAAGCGGAAGAGCAGCTGGCCACCCTGGTGGCGCAGCGCTATTTCCAGTTGCTGCTGGCAAAAAGAGTGGTGGCCGTGCGGGCCGAAGTGACGGCCGGCGTAACGCAGCACCAGCGCGACGCGGCCAGGCTGGAAAAGGGCGGCCTGATTTCGCGCGCGGAACGTCTGCGCGCCGACGTGGCCCTCGACAGCGCCCGCAGCGACGAAGCGCAGGCGCGCAGCGACGAGGAAATCGCCCAAGTGGCGCTAGACCGCTTGCTTGCCGTCAATACACAAGTGCTGCCCAGCACGCCGCTGTTCGTCAACAGCTTGCCCGTCGGCACCTTGCAATCGTTTATCAGCACGGGCATGCGCGAAAACGCGAACTGGAAAAAGATCGACAGCAAGCGCGTGCAGGCCGAGCAAGCGTTGAAGCTGCATGGCAAGGAATACGCACCCACCGTGTTTGCCATCGGTAATTACAATTTGAATCGCGGCAACGAAAAGCTCGTGCGCTCGAACTGGGCCATCGGCCTCGTCGTGTCTGTGCCGCTCGTGCACCGCATCAATACGGGCAAGATGATCGCCGCCGCCAAGCTGGACCAGGAGCGGGTGGAAGTGGTGGCCCGCCAGGCCGAGCGCGACATTCCCACCCTGATCGAAAAGAACTGGCGCGCGCTGGAAAATGCCCGCATCCAGTATTTGTCAACGGCCTCGTCGGTGGAGCTGGCGCGCGAGAATATCCGCTTGCAAACGGTGGCTTTCCAGCAAGGGCAAGTGACGTCGCTGGAAGTGGTCGACGCGCGCCTGAACCTGGCCAAGGTCGAAACCCAGCGCGCGCAGACGGCCTATAACTATGTGATGGGGCTGGCGCAATTGCTGGAAGCGACGGGCGAGACGCAGCGCCTGGGCAGCCTGGCCGCCGCGGCCGATATCCAATTACCTGTGGACAAATAATAATGAGTACCTCCAAAAAACCCTTGGCCATCGGCGCCGCCGTCATTGTTCTTGCCTTCGTCGGCTGGGGCTTGTACCAGGCATTCCAGCCGCAGCGCCTGCCTTTGCAGGGACAGATGGATGCGCAGGAAGTCAATGTCTCGTCCAAAGTGCCGGGCCGGGTGGGCGAGCTGTACGTCAAACTGGGCCAGACGGTGCCGAAAGGCCAGCTGCTGTTCCAGCTGACGAGCCCGGAAGTGGATGCGAAGATCGCGCAAGCGACGGCCGCCACGCAAGCGGCCGATGCCGTGGCGCAAAAGGCGCAAGCGGGGGCGCGTCCGGAAGAAGTCGCGGCCGCGAAAGCCAACTGGGAGCGGGCACAAACGGGGGCCACCATTGCCAAAACGACGTACACCCGCGTCAACAATATGTACGAGCAAGGCGTGATCGCCCAGCAGAAACGCGACGAGGCGCAAGCGCAATGGCGTGCCGCCGACCAGCTGGCGCAAGCTGCCCGTGCGCAATATGACATGGCGCAAAAGGGCGCCCGTCCCGAAGACAAGACGGCCGCCGCCGCCCAGGCGCGCCAGGTGGGCGCCGTGCTGACGGAAGCGCAGATTGCCCTGGCCGAAACAAAGATCGCCGCGCCCGTGGCGGGCCAGGTCAGCAAGATCCAGATACAGCCGGGCGAACTGGCGCCGCAAGGTTTCCCCGTGATTACCCTGGTGAACCTCGACGATGCCTGGGCCGTGCTGCAAGTGCGCGAAGATGAAATGGCCGCGTTTGGCATGGGCAGCACGCATACGGCCAATGTGCCGGCCTTGAAACAGCAACTGAGTTTCAAGGTCAGCTCCGTGGCCGTGCTGCCGGACTTCGCCACGTGGCGCGCGGCCCGTCCGGGCGGCACGGATTTGCGCACGTTTGAAATCCGCTTGCGTCCCGCCATCAAGGTCGAGGGCTTGCGTCCTGGCATGTCGGTCGTGTTTCCACCGCTCTGATACTAGATGAACGAAGCGGATAAAGAGCCGGTTTCGGCGCTGGCACGCGAGTGGCGGCGCTTGCGCGGCGACTTCTGGGACTTTGGCATGCTCAGCTGGATTCCGGTCGTGCTGTGCGGCATGCTGTGGCTGGTGTTTTCGGCCGGCATCGCGCGCGACTTGCCCATCGTCGTCATCGACAACGATAACTCCACCTTGTCGCGCCAGCTCACGCGCTGGCTCGACGTCTCGCCCGGTGTCCAGGTGGCGGCGAAAGTGGCGTCCAGCGACGAAGCCTTGCATCGCTTGCGCGAGCGCACGGCGTTTGGCTACCTGCTGATCCCCGACGATTTCGAGCGGGAACTGCTGGGCGGACGCCAAGCCACCGTGCAATGGCTGTACAACGCGCAATTTTCCTCGCACGCGGGCGCCTTGCTGCGCGACGTGCGCACGGTCAGCACGACCTTGTCGGCCGGCATCGAGATGACGGCGCGCGCAAAAAAAGGCATGTCGGGCGTGCAGGCTGCCGCCCAGTTCGAACCGATCCGCACGACCTTGAACAGTTTATACAACGAGAACATCAGCTATGAAGCGTTCCTGACCCTGGCCCTGATGCCGGCCATGCTGCAGATTTTCATCGTCGTCGCCATCGTCACGAGCATAGGACGCGAGTTGCGCGACGGCACGGTGCCGCAATGGCTGGCCTCGGCCGATGGCAGCTGGCTGCGCGCCATCGGCGCCAAGCTGCTGTTTCCCCTCATCGCCTACTGCGCGCTGGCGCTGCTGTACTTGTTGTTCTTCAGCCTGGCGCGTGGCTGGGCCGTGGCGGGCAGCTTGCCGGCGTTACTACTGAGCATGCTGCTGCTGGTACTGGCCTATTGCGGCCTGGCCACCCTGCTGATCGGCGCCACCTTGTCCCTGCGTCTGGCGCTGTCGGGCGCCGCCTTCATCACGGCGCCGGCCTTCGCGTTTGCGGGCCAGGCTTTTCCCTTGATGGCCATGCCGGCACCGGCCCGCGCCTGGGCGGAAGCCTTGCCGCTCACGCATTATCTGCAGCTGCAAACGAAATACTGGCTGGCCGGCGCGCCATGGCGTTATGGCGTGCAGGAAATGTTGATACTGGCCGGTATCGCCATCGGCTGCGGCGCCGTGGGCGTGTTCCTGCTGGCGCGCCGCGCGAATGCGCCAGCCGCCTGGGGACGCACATGATGTGGCCTGCGTTTATCGCCACCTGGCGCGCCATGCTGACGGACAAGGGCGCGCTGACCTTGCTGTTCATCGGCGGCATCATCTATTCCTTCTTTTATCCGCTGCCATACTCGACGGAAATCGTCCAGCGCGTGCCCGTGGCCGTCGTCGACCAGGACCGCAGCGCCATGTCGCGCCAGCTGACGCGCTTTGCCATGGCCCATCCGTCGCTGCAAGTCGTGGCCGTCACGCCGGACCTGCCCGTCGCGCAGGATTTATTGTGGCGCGATGAGGTCATGGGTGTGCTGATCATTCCCGACGGCTTGCAGACGGACGTGCTGGCCGGACGCGCCGCCCACGCGCAAGTGGCGGGCAACGGCTTGTATCTGATGCTCAACAAGGTGGCCTTGAACGGCCTGGCCGAAGTGGTGGGCACCGTGTCGGCCGGTATCGAATTGAAACGTCTGGGGGCGGGCACGCCATCGGGTATCCAGGCCAATGCGCAGCGCTCGCCCATCGCCTTTGACGCCGTGCCCCTGTTTAACGTCAAGGAAGGCTATGGCGCCTATGTCGTGCCGGGCGTGGCGACCTTGATCGTGCAGCAGACCTTGCTGATCGGCATGACCATGCTGTTCGGCACTTGGTACCAGCGCAAGAGTTTCCCCGTGACAGGCAAGCGCACGGCGGGCGGCTATGCGGGCATGCTGCTGGCGTTTGCCTGCGTGGCTTTCCTCAACTGCTGCTATTTCTTCGGCTTTGTCTTCTGGTTCCAGGATTACCCGCGTGGCGGCAACTTTGGCGGCATGCTCCTGCTGCTGGTGCTGTTTTCGCTGGCGGAAGCGGCCTTCGGCATGCTGCTGGGCATGCTGTTCCGCACGCGCGAGCGGGGCACGCAGCTGATGATCGCCACGTCGATGCCCGTGCTGTTCCTCGCGGGCCTGACGTGGCCCGTGTCGTCCATGCCCGTCGTGCTGCAATGGCTGCGCTGGCTGCTGCCTTCGACGGCCGGCATCCAGGGCTTTGTCGCGCTCAACCAGATGGGCGCCTCGCTGTATGAAATCCGCCATGAAGTGGCGGGCTTGCTGGCCTTGCTCGTGGCCTGCGTGGCGCTGGGCTGGTGGCGCTGGCGCGCCGAGGCGCCAGCGCCCATCGTCCAACAACGGTGATCACGAAACCAGGGAAAGAGCCGGAGCCCCAACTGCCGCATCGTTAGCGAAGGGATCCATCATGCTTTCTGCAATGCCGCCAGCAGCAGCTGGCAAAAACCGTCACGCAAGGGGTCGGGCAGGTTGTCATTGGCCCGCAGCAGGCTGTCGACGCGGGGCAGCGGTGCCAGCCGTTCCAGTGCCGCGTGCCGGTGCACGCCCTGGCCCAGCTTGCGTTCATTGACCACCGCCATGCCCAGGCCGGCGGCAACCGCGGTCAGCATGCCCGCCACCGATGGGCATTCCAGGCCCACGCTCCAGGCCATGCCGGCCTGGCCCAGCTTTTCCTCGGCCAGACGGCGGTAAAAGCAGTGCGGCCCGTAGGTGATCAGCTTGACGGTTTCTCCCGGCAAAGCCTGCTCTGCCGAGGCAGCGCACCAATGCAGCGTTTCTGTCCATAACAGCGTGTCTCCCGGCGCCGCCTTGCCGGCAAAATCCTGGTGCAAAATCACATCGAGCACGCCGTCGGCAAAGCGTTCGCGCAATACCTGGCTTTGCTCCACCACCAGCTGCACGTCCACCTTGGGGTGGTGATGCGAGAACTGCGACAGCACCGCGCACACGTCCGCCAATGAAATCTGCTCCGTCACGCCGATGCGCAGCCGGCCTTGCATCGCCGATGGCGAAAAATGGGCGACGGCGTCATCGTGGGCGTCGAGTATGTTGAGCGCATGCCGCAGCAGCACGGCTCCCTGGTCGGTCGTGCCAAACAGCCCGCCGCTGCGCGCCAGCAGCTGGCAATCGAGCTGCTGCTCCAGCCGCTTGATTTTCCAGCTGACGGCCGACTGGCTCAGATGGAGCAGGCTGGCGGCCTGGCTCATGCTGCCGGTTTGTACCACGGCCCTGAACACACGCAGGGCGTCGACGGATAGACGCAAATTCATGGGTTATGACAAAAGTTGGATTAAAAGTAAAAAGAATGTCACTGGCGTCATGTTCAGTCTAGCCTTAGCCTGCAGGTTCTGCAAACAAAAGGACATCTGATGACGAGTCAAGAACCGCTGTTGAATGGCCACGCCCTGATCCACGGCCAGCGTATCGCCACCGGCATCCATGGCGCAGGCGCGCCGCTGGTGCTGGTGCATGGCACGCCGGCGCACAGCATTATCTGGCGCGAACTGGTGCCGCTGTTCGTCGATGCCGGTTTCCACGTGCACCTGTATGACTTGCTGGGCTTCGGACGATCCGAGCGGCCCGTCGAGGCCGATACCTCGGTAGCGGCGCAGGTGACCGTGCTGGCGGCCTTGCTCGACCACTGGCAACTGCCGACCACCCACTTGTTCGGCCACGATATCGGCGGCGCCATTGCGCTGCGCCTGGCGTTCGACCATGCGGCGCGCCTGCGCAGCTTGAGCATCGCCGACGCGCCCAGCTACGATTCCTGGCCATCGCCCACCTGGAAGCATCTGCGCGATGACTTCGCCAGGTGTGCTTTGATGCCGGCCAGCGAGCATCGCGCCACGATGGCGCGCCAGCTGGGCATGGCCGTTTTTCACAAGGACAGGATGCAGGGCGAGCTTCTGCGGTCTTACCTGGAGCCGCTGTGCGGCGTGGTGGGCCAGCCCTCGTTTTACCAGCATCAGGTGGCCCACTATAACGCCTGCCATACGATGGACTTTACCGAAAAACTGCCGCAGTTGACCTTGCCGGTACAGGTCTTATGGGGCAGGCAGGACGAGTGGCAGCCGGTCGCTTATGGCCATCGCCTGCAGCGCGATATTCCCGGCGCCACCTTGCACCTGTTTGACGAGGCCGGGCACTTCCTGATGGAAGATGCGCCAGCGGCCGTCGCGGCACAAGTGATCGCGTTTATTCATCAGATGGAGAGGAGGGGGCCATGATATTGATCGGAATGCTCGATTCGCCTTACGTCAGGCGCGTTGCCATTGGCATGAAAGTGCTGGGCCTGGAACATGAACACCGGCCCTTGTCGGTGTTTTCCGATTTCGACCAGGTACAAGCGATCAATCCTGCCGTCAAAGTGCCGACCCTGGTCACCGGCGACGGCCAGGTGCTGATGGACTCGAGCCTGATCCTCGCATATCTGGAGGAGCTGGCCGCGCATGCGCCCCGCATCAGGCCGGAGCCTGCACGCCTGCGCGCGCTGTGCCAGACCAGCTATGCTTTGGCGGCCTGCGACAAAGCCGTGCAGATCGTCTATGAGCGGCGCTTGCGCCCGCAGGAAAAGCAGCACCAGCCCTGGCTGGACCGGATCCAGCTGCAGTTGCATGGGGCCTGGCGGCAGCTGGAAGCGTCATTGCGCGAAGAGGCGCCGAACTGCCTGAGTATGGCCGGCATCACCGTTGCGGTGGCCTGGAGTTTTGCTCAGCAGATGGTGCCCGACGTGATGGCGGCCAGCGACTGTCCGGCCGTGGCCGCGCTGACGGCGCTGGCCGAGCGGCAGCCGGTGTTTCTGGCTACGCCGATGGCGGGCTAATCTGCTTTCATCCGAACCGGTAATTGCAGGCGGCTTGTGCAATAATTTCATTTCCTTAACGGAAGAGTATTGCCATGCCGTCTTTTAATCTGTTCCAGCGCCTGTCCCAGGCCCCCACCAAACCCAAGTCCGCGCCCGTTGCGCGGCAGTTCGACGTGGCGGACCTGTACCAGGGCCCCATCGCGCTGGGAGCGGAAGGCGAGGCGCAGGCGCGGCCTTTCGATGAAAAGCTGCGTCAGGCCTACTTCTGGATCGTCAACCACGCCATCATCAGTCCCCATTACGATATCGAGTACAACGACGGCCCGTCGCAGACGTATTCCGTGGGCGACAGCCGCCGTAGACTGAATCTGCCGTCGGCGCAAAGCTATTCGAGTTTTATCCTGCTGCCGCTGCTGACGTTCGCCACGCGCCGCAAATGCCTGTTCGTCGGCGGGCCTGGACGGGGCAAGACGGCCAGCGCCCTGCTGATGGGCGTGCTGGCCGGCTCCACCGTCAAGGAAGTCAAACGCGCCATGCAGCATGGCCACCCGCAGATGACTGTGGCCGACTTGCTCGGCAATCCGCTGCCGGCCGATCTGGTCAACGCGCAAAGTATGGACGATATCCGCATCGCCTGGCGCGCCTGGCTGGGCATGCGCGTGAAAATCGTCGATGAATACAACCGCATCCCCACGCGCACGCAAAGCGCGCTGCTCACCGTCATGGGCGACAATTACGCGGAAGTGCTGAACCATATTTACGAATGTCCGGAGGCTGCCTGGTATCTGACGGCCAACGACGACCAGGGCGGCGGCACCTACCAGGTGATCGAGGCGCTGCGCGACCGGGTCGACGTGACGGTGCAGGCGCTCGCCTTCAATCCCCGCTTTTTAAATGAACTGCTGCTGCGCGTGGAAGAAAACGTGCGCCCCGAAGAATTGGTGCCGCCCGATATCATCTTCACGGAAGGGGAGGTGGACCAGATCGGCGAAGCGATCCGCCAGGTGGGCATACCCGACGCAGTGCGCCGGCGCCTGGAATTCTTCGCCAGCCAGTTCGAGCTGTTCGAGACGGCCGGCGGCCAGTTCGAATACATGACCAAGGACACGGCCCGCCTGGCCGGCGCCGACCGGGGGCAGGCGCAGGCGGCCGACAATGGGCGTGACCGTCTGAAAGACCTCGGTTGCCAGACCTTGAACGGCATCTCCGTGCGCACCCTGATGGCGCTCATGATCTACGCCAAGGCCATGGCTTACTTCCGCGGCAATGGCGAGGTGGAGCTGGAAGACTTGCGCCAGGTGCTGCCATTCGTCCTGCATAACAAGCTGCAGCCGGACCCGGACGCGCCATTTTTCGCGCTGCCGGAAAACGCCGCCTACCGCAGCGACAGGCTGGGCTGGCTGCGCCGTTTGTTCGATCTGTCGAACGATGAATTCAACCGCCTGGACCTGGACCGCGACGACCCTGTCGGCGTGCTGTCGGCCGAATTCGACCTTGGCCTCGACGGCGTCAGCGAACGCGAAACCCTGGCGCGTTTGAACCGCATCGAAAAGCTGATCGCCGAACGCACGAAAGGAAGAAAACTATACGGTCCCCTGTACGACGACCTGTTGAAACTCAAGTACCTGCACCAGCGCTATACCAACTACCGCAGCTGGCTGCGTTCGCAATGAGCGTCCTGCGTTGTCAAGGCTTCCTGGAAGCGCTGGCCCTGCTCAATGGCGAAGCGAGTGACCTGTGCGCGAGCTACGAGTTGCAGCGCCTGCCCGATGCACCCGATCTCTCCACGGCGCTGGGCTTGCGCGTCGAAGACTATGCCCTGCACGTCATCGCACCCGCGCGCGACTTGCCGGCCGCCCTGTGGCACATCAAGGTCGCGCCGTGCGGGCGCGCGGAATTGGAACAAGTGTGCCAGCGCTGGTTTTTCTCGTCGCGGCACATGCAGGCGGCGCCACCGGGGCGTTTTCGGGCGCAGCTGGTGGCCGCCTTCCTCGAGTCGCTCGACGACGCGCTCGGTGGATTTTCCCTGCACGCCGTGACGATGACGCCACCAATGTGGTACGCAATCCACTGGGACGAGATCGCGTTCGAGCGCGATGGCGAACGCTATCTGCTGCACTTTTCGCACAGCGACTGACGGGCCGCGATGATTTCTCCTGCTTTTGCCTCGATACTTGCCAGCGGCCGCACCCAGTTCAATGCGCGCGCGGCGGAAGCGCGCCGGCGTTTTCCCTCGCTCGACATGGCCGCCTTCGGCGCCTTCTTGCACGATGGCGTTGATCCGCTGGTGCTGGCCGTGTGTTCCGCCGCGCCCGAGCGCGTGGGCGGCGTCACCCTGGCCGCGTACGACATGGCCCTGGAACTGGTGGGCCATGGCCTGGCCGGCCCGGCCGCGAAAAATACCTTCTTGAATACCGTGTGGCGCGAACTGGCGCCGCAGTTCGCACCGCTGCTGGCGCCGGCGCCCGTGGATGTATTGGGCATGCTCAGCAACGCCGCCATCCACATAGCCTCTGTGGCCGGGGCGCGGCCCGCGCAGTGGCAGGCCGGGATGGCTGCCGTGGCGCCGCAAGTGGGCAGCGTCGCGCAGCTGCGCGCCGTGGGCCAGGTGCTGGCCTGGCGTGCCGGCGTCGCGCATTTCCGCCAGGGCGCGCTGGCCGCCGCCGACACCTTGCCACCGGCGCTGGCGCTGGCCGCGTTTGACGAGCCGGGTGCGCAATGGCCGCAGGTGCATGCGCAGTTGCTGGACTATCCCTGGCGCGGCAATGCCGAGGGCAGGGAGTTCGGCAGCTTCAGCGGCCTCGGTGGCGATTTCGGCACGCCGCCGCAGGTGCGCGCAACAAACGACGGTTTTGTCGTGCGCAGCGCCGAGCGCCATTACCTGCTGGTAGCCGACGCCTATGGCGCCGTGCTCCACAGCGCCACGGCGCAGGAGTATGAGCAGGCCACTACCGGCATGCCATCGTCCGTGCGCCTCGATGGGGCCACCGTGCACGTCGGCGCGCGCAGCATCGCGCTCGACCTGCCGGCCGATGACATCGCGCTTGCGGCGAATGCGCACACGCTGGCCATTACTTCACCGTGGACGCATGCGATCCGCCTGCTGCCGCTCGCATGAAGACGACCGTCGATACCGCGCTGATCGACGCCTGGGGCGCCGCCTGGCCCGAGGCCCTGGCCGTGTGGAGCAAATTTACGCGCTTGCGCGACCCGAACCTGTGCGCCAGCCGCGTCGAGGCCAGCAAGCAGGGCTTGTCCGGCAGTTTCGCCATGATCCGGCTGCTGGACCAGAGCGTCGTGGTGGACTTGCCGCTGGTGACGGAGCTGGGCCTGGACGACTATGCGCTGGAAGTGCTCGCCCATGAAATCGGCCACCACATCCTCGCGCCGGGCAGCGCCAGTGACCAGTTCCGCCTGCTGGCGCGCATGCGCCGTGCCTTGCCCACCCTGGAGCAGCACGCGCCCATGGTGGCCAATCTGTACACGGACCTGTTCATCAACGACCGTTTGCAGCGCCAGGCGAACCTGCGCATGGCCGATATCTACCGCAAGCTGGAGCAGGGGCGCACTGAGGACGCCAAGGCCAGCGGCGGCGTATGGACCCTGTACATGCGCATCTATGAAAACCTGTGGCAGCTGGAAAAGGGTGAGCTGGGTGGCGGCGAGGCCGACGAGCGGCTGGACACGGATGCCTGGCTCGGTGCGCGCCTGATCCGCGTGTATGCGAACGACTGGATGCTGGCGGCAGGCCGCTTCGCCACCTTGCTGCTGCCTTACCTGGTCGAGGATACGGATGCATTGAGCCCGAGCCGCTATCTGCTCGACACGCGCGATGCGGCCCGTGGCTGCCAAACGTATGGAGCGCAGCAGATCGAGGATGACGAAGAGGACGGCGCCATCCATCCTGTGCACGACAAGCGCATCTCGGGTCTCGATGGGGATGAGCCGCCTGCCAAGGCGCCGGCCAGGCAGGGCGGCGGCCAGCTGCGCGAACCGTTCGAGCTGGGCGACATTCTAAAGGCGTCGGGCGTGAACCTGAGCGACCATGAAATCGCCATCCGCTACTACCGCGAGCGGGCCTTGCCGCACCTGGTGGCGTTCCCCAGCCGCCCCGCGCCCGAATCGCAGGAGCCGCAGATGGAAGGGCTTGAGCCGTGGGAAATCGGCGACCCGCTGGAAGACATCGACTGGCTGCAATCGGTGATGCAGTCGCCGCGCCCCGTGCCGGGCGTGACCACCGTGCGCCGCGTGTATGGCCGCGAACCGGCGCGCGCCATCGACGCCGTGCCCGTCGACCTCGACATGTACGTGGACAGTTCCGGTTCCATGCCGAACCCGCAGTCGCATACTTCATTTTTGACACTGGCTGGTGCAGTCATCGCGCTATCGGCCTTGCGCGCCGGCGCGAAAGTGCAGGTGACCCTGTGGAGCGGCAAGAACGAGGTGATGCAAACGCCAGGTTTCGTGCGCGATGAAGACATGATCCTGGGCGTGCTGACGGAATTTTTCGGCGGCGGCACCTGCTTCCCCATCCACCGCCTGCGTCAGACCTATGCGGCAAAGCGCGAACGGCCCGCGCACATTCTGATGATTTCCGACGACGGCATCACCACCATGTTCGACAAGGATGAGCTGGGCAACAGCGGCTGGGATATCTCGGCGAAAGCGCTGGCCCAGGGCGGCGCGGGCGGCACCATGGCCCTGAACCTGGAGCGCGAATGGGAGGGCGCGGCGGCTAACAAGTGGCTGCAGAAAACCTATGACGACTTGAAGCGCGCGCGCCGCGAGCAGGGCTGGGATATCCACGCCGTCGAGCGCTACGAGGACTTGCTGGACTTTGCACGGGCGTTCAGCCGGCGCCACTATGTTTAAATCCGGGGTCAGACCCGCCGGGTCTGACCCCAGCCTTTGCTTTTGGGGCTAAATTTGCGCATCACTGTATTAAGAAAAGGCCCATGAATATCTCTGGTCCCCACCTCGAAACCCTGACCCACCGCCTGGCCGACACGCCCGTCGAATTCCTCGCCGAGCCTCGCATCGCCGGCGTCGCCAATGCGCAGGCCGTGGCCGTGGCCGCGCTGGTCAATGACATTTTGCTGCTGCATGGCGCCCGCGCGCCGGCCGCGTCCCTGCACGGGTTCATCGGCGCGCAAGTGAAGGCGGACCGCAACCGGCTGGCGCTGGCCATGATCGTGTGCTGGCTGCTGGCCGACGACTGGTTCACCGGCCAGCAATTGCCGCAGCCAGCCTTGCTGCAAGTGCTGGGCGAGGCGGCGCGCGAACTGGCCGCCGCCACGCCGGCCCACCAGTTCACGCAAGACCCCGAGCGGCGCGAGGAACTGGCGCGCATCGTGCTGGCGCGCCTGGGTTTTCGGCCCCGCGACGAAAGCGTGGCGCAGGCGACGGACAGATTGTCCGCCATCAGCGGCACGGAACGCCGCCGCCTGCTCGAAGCGAGCCGGCTGGCCGAACAGCGCGCGCGCGAAATCCGCGAGGCGCTGGCGAAGAAGGCGGCCGAGGAATCGGCCGACAAGTGGTCGCGCGAATGACGCTCTCTGGCAAACCTGACGTCAACCTGCCTGGCGGCGCCTGGGAATCGGACCGCGACTACTGTCCCACCCTGACACCGGCGGGCGCGCGCATGCTGGCGCACTTGCGCAATCATCCTAGCGCCCCTGTCTACCGCAACCGCAGCGGCAACAAGCTGCTGGCAGCGGAGGTCGAATCACTGCGTGCCTATGAGCAGGAAGTCATGGACGCGGTAGTCGCTTGGAGCGCCGATGCGCCGCCGCCCTGGCTGTCGGATTTTCTCGGGACGGTCTACGCCACGGTGCCCCATTACCGCGCCTGCGGCTCGCCACCCGCGCGCCTTGCGGACGTGGCGCCCATCAGCCGCGCCGAACTGGCGCACGACATCGCCGCCTTCGTGCCCGACGATGCGGACCTGGCGCGCATGATCAATTTCCAGACGACGGGCACCACGGGCCACCCGCTGCTGATCGCTTCGCACCCGCTGGTGGCGGGGCGCTACCTGGCCTTCCACAAGCGCGCGCTGCGCCGCTTCGGCGTGACCTTGCGCCATGGCGCGGGGCAGGTGGGCGTGATGCTGCTGGGGCACCAGCGCCGCTGCTTCACTTATGTTTCCGTCACGCCCACCATGAACGAATCGGGCCTGGCGAAGATCAATCTGCACGTGGACGACTGGCGCGACCCGGACGACCGCGCGCGCTACCTGGACGCCATGGCGCCCGAGCTGATCGCGGGCGACCCCATTTCGTTTGCCGAACTGCTGACCTTGCCCATGGCGCACAAGCCGGCCGCGCTGATGTCCGTGTCGATGATGCTGTTGCCCGGCATGCGCGCGCGCCTGGAACAGCGTTTCGGCTGCCCCGTGCTCGACATCTATTCGCTCAATGAAGTGGGGCCCGTTGCCGTCTACGATGAACGGGCGGGCGGCCACGTGCTGCTGCAGCACCGGCTATACGTGGAAATCCTCGATACTGCGGGCCAGCCCGTACCCGATGGTGCGCGCGGCGAAATCACGGTGACGGGCGGCTTCAATTTCTGCCTGCCCCTCGTGCGCTACCGCACGGGCGACTACGCTTCGCTGGCGCATGGCCCGCACGGCCCCGTGCTGGTGGGGCTGGCGGGACGCAGCCCTTTGCGCTATCGCACGGACAACGGCGAATGGATCAATAATATCGACATCACGCACGCCTTGAAACCGCTGGCCATCGCCCTGTTCGGCGTGCACCAGCATGGTGATGGCGCCATCGCGCTGCGCCTGGCGCCGGGCGCCATGCCGCAGGCTGACCGGGCGCGCGCCTTGCTCGCGCCTTTTTTTGGCGCCATCACGGTCGAGACTTTGCTGGCGGAAGACAAGATCATTCAATACACCTCGGATTTGCAGGAAGCGGCAGCATGAACTTTTACAAGCGCGGCCTCGTGGTCGGCAAATTTTGCCCGTTGCACCAGGGCCACGAACTGTTGCTCCATCGTGCGCAAGACGCCAGCGAAGAGCTGCTGGTGGTCAGCTACACGAAACCTGAATTTTCCGGCTGCGAGCCGGCGCGCCGGGAACGCTGGCTGCGGGCGCAGTTCCCGCAGGCGCACATCGTCGTGCTGGACGATGCGCGCCTTGCCGCGCTGTGTGCCGCGCGCGGCGTGCCGGTGCGGACCTTGCCGCACAACGACGATGACGGGGAGCTGCATCGCCACTTCATGGGCTGGTTGTGCTGGACGGTGCTGGAGCGGCCCGTCGATACCGTGTTTACCAGCGAAGATTATGGCCCCGGCTTTGCGCGGGTGCTGGAACGGCATTATGCGAGCGGGCCTGTGGCGCACGTGAGCGTGGACCAGGCGAGAACGTTGGTGCCCGTGTCCGGCACCGTGGCGCGGCAAGATCCACATGCGCACAGCGCCTTCCTGTCGCCCATCGTGCGCGCCGATTTTGTCACGCGCGTGTGCGTGCTCGGTGGCGAATCGAGCGGCAAGACGACCTTGGCGCAAGCGCTGGCGGCCCATTTCGAGACGGCCTGGGTGGCCGAGTATGGCCGCGAATTGTGGGAAAGCCAGGATGGCGTGTTGGTCTATGATGATTTGCTCAAGATCGGCCGCGAGCAGCTGCGCCGCGAAGCGCAGGCGCTGTTGGCCGCGCGGCGCTGGCTGTTTTGCGACACCTCGCCCATGACCACGTATTTCTACTGCATCGAGATGTTCGGCAAGGCCGAACAGGAGCTGGCGCAGCTGGCCGAACACCGCTACGACCTGGTGCTGCTGTGCGCCCCCGACTTCCCGTTCATCCAGGACGGCACGCGCCGCGACGAGGATTTCCGTGCGCGCCAGCATGCGTGGTATCAGGCGGAGCTGACACAGAGGGAAATCGCTTTTGTCGATGTGTCAGGTTCGGTGGATGACAGGGTCGGGCAGGTGGCGCAGTTGCTTGCGCGTGGGTCGGATTAGGTCCGAAGGGTCGTAATCCGACATCACCACATACGTCAACAATGTTGTCGGATTACGCGGCTGCGCCGCTAATCCGACCTACGTCGTAAAAGCTGTGTTCACGGCTTTCAGGATTTCATCGGAAAACGCTTCATCGTCGACGGCGCGCGCCAGCGCCACGGCGCCCACCATGGCCGACAGCATGACGATGGCGTCCTGCCGCGCATGGTTTTTCTTTTTCCACGGGAAATGCGCTGCCAGCTTGCCGATGATGGACTTCAGGTGGAAGGTGAAGGCAGGGCGCACGGCAGGCTGCTTGCGCGCGTCGCCCGCCAGCGCCGCCAGCAGACAGCCATCGCCCGGTGCGTCGCGGTGGGCTGCGCTCACGTAATCGCGCACGTACTGGCGCATCGCTTCCGGGCTGATGGTCGCCGCATCGAGCGCCACGCGCGAGTGTTCCGAACCGTGCAGGGTGCTTTCCGCCATCAGCGCTTCCTTCGAGGCGAAATGGTTGTAGAAGGGGCCGTGCGTGAGTCCCGTCGCCTGCATGATCTGCCCCACGCTGACGCCGTCGTAACCCTTTTCACGGAATAGCCGCGCCGCCTGCGTCAGGATGCGCTGGTGCTTTTCGGCGGTTTCTTCGGCGGGATAACGCATGGCAAGCTCCTGATCGCGATTCAAAAAATAATGGTTGACATCATACATGATGTTCGTCATGCTTCAACACATTAAACATGATGACCGTCATATTTAATGTGTTGAAGCATGATGGCTATCATGTTTGATGGCCTCAACCCACCCCATACTCAAGAAGGAATGATCATGAATGCAGTTACTACCCAAGGCACGGCCCTCATCACCGGCGCCTCGTCCGGCCTGGGCGCCGTGTATGCGGACCGCCTGGCCGCGCGCGGCTTCGATTTGATCCTCGTGGCGCGCCGGGTCGAGCGCCTGGGCACCCTGGCTGCCTCGCTGGCGGAAAAATATGGCGTGGCCGTGCGCGCCATGGCGGCCGATCTGGCCGCACCGGCCGACCTGCAGCGCGTGGTCGAAGAACTGGCCAGCAACCCAGCCATCACCATGCTGGTGAATAACGCGGGTGTCTCGACCCTGGGCGCCGTCGTGGACTCGCCACGCGAGGGTATCGCCGCGATGGACCAGGTCAACGTGGCGGCGCTGGCGCAACTGACGTACGCCGTGCTGCCGCAGTTCAAGCAGCGCAACCGGGGCACCATCATCAACATCGGCTCCGTGCTGTCCTTCCACATCCTGCCCGTCAGCACGATCTACAGCGCCACCAAGGGCTATGTGATGAATTTCACGCGGGGCTTGCAGCAGGAACTGGCCGGCACGGGCATCACGGTGCAGCTGGTGCTGCCCGCGTCGACGGCGACGGAAATCTGGGAATTGAGCGGCGTGCCGCTGTCGCAGCTGGACCAGGCGACCATCATGCGCGCGGAAGACTGCGTCGATGCGGCGCTGGCGGGCCTGGACCAGGGCGAGCTGGTGACCTTGCCTTCGGTGGAAGACCAGGTCTTGTGGGAGCAGTTCGATGCGGCCCGCCTGGCCCTGTTCGCGGGCGCGATGCGCGGCAAGCCGGCATCGCGCTATGGCGTCAAAGCCAGCGATTAAGCGGCGTTGAGCGCCTGCTCCAGGTCTTCGCGCAAGTCGTCGATATGCTCGATGCCCACGGACAGGCGCAGCATGTCTTCCGACACGCCCGCCTTGGCCAGTTCCTCGGGATTGAGCTGGCGGTGCGTGGTGGACGCCGGATGCGTGGCCAGCGACTTGGCGTCGCCGATATTGACCAGGCGCGTGAACAGCTGCAGGGCGTCGAGCACGCGGGCGCCTGCCGCGCGCGGATCCTCGCCAGCCGCCAGTTTCAGGCCGAAGGACAAGATGCCCGAGGCGCGGCCGTGCATGTATTTTTTCACCAGCGCGTGGTCCGGGTGGTCTTCCAGGCCCGCGTAATTGACCCACGCGACCTTCGGATGCTGTTTCAGGTGTTTGGCCAGTGCCAGCGTGTTGTCGCAGATGCGGTCCATGCGCAGGGCCAGGGTCTCGATGCCCTGGATCAGCTGGAACGCGCTCAAGGGGGAAATCGCGGCACCCATGTTGCGCAGCGGGACGACGCGCGCGCGGCCGATGAAGGCGGCGGGGCCGAACGCTTCCGTGTAGACGACGCCGTGATACGACACGTCCGGCTCGTTCAAGCGCTTGAAGCGTTCCTTGTGCTCGGCCCACGGGAATTTGCCGCTGTCGACGATGGCGCCGCCCACGGTGGTGCCGTGACCGCCCAGGTATTTGGTCAGTGAATGGACGACGATGTCGGCGCCATGCTCGATGGGGCGGAACAGATAGGGGCTGGGCACCGTGTTATCGACGATCAGCGGGATGCCGTGCGCATGCGCGATCTCGGCCAGTTTCGCCACATCGGTGACATTGCCCAGCGGGTTGCCGATCGATTCGCAGAAGATGGCCTTGGTGCGCGCATCGATCAGGGCGGCGAAGGTCTCCGGCTGGCGCGCGTCGGCGAAGCGCACTTCGATGCCGATCTGCGGCAGGGTGTGGGCAAACAGGTTGTAGGTGCCGCCATACAGCTGGCTGGCGGAGATGAAATTGTCGCCCGCTTCGGCAATCGTCTGGATCGCATAGGTGATGGCCGCCATGCCCGACGCCACGGCCAGCGCGGCCACGCCGCCTTCCAGCGCGGCGACCCGTTTTTCCAGCACGTCTTGCGTGGGGTTCATGATGCGCGTATAGATATTGCCTGCCACCTTGAGGTCGAACAGGTCGGCGCCATGCTGGGCATTGTCGAAGGCGTAGGCCACCGTCTGGTAAATGGGGACGGCGGCCGCCTTGGTGGTCGGGTCGGGGGTATAGCCGGCGTGCACGGCCAGGGTTTCGATTCTCATGTGGTCTCCGGTTTCAATAGTCTGTGTGGTGAAATCCGCAGCCATTGTGCCATGCGACCATTAGCGCGTTGCTACGCTTGATAGAATATTAAGTCATAAGCTAGTGCGGTCTTGATATAAGTCATGCAGCTCCGCCGGTCCGATGAAACGTTCATGCGTGCCATGCTGGGCGCAGGCAAACGCGCCGCCGATGGCGCCGCGGCGCATGGCGGCGTCGATGCCTGCACCATCGAGCCAGGCATGCAAAAAGGCGGCGACAAACGAGTCGCCGGCGCCATTCGTGTCCACCACGGGCAGCGTCAAGCCCGCCGTCGGATAGTGGCGCACGGACGCGCCGTTCCGTTCCAGCAGGTAGGCCCCATCCGCGCCCGCCATCGCGATGACGGCCTGCGCGCGGCCTTCCGAAATAATCGCGTGCATGACGTCGTCCCGGCGCTCGCCCAGCGCCGCCGTGCTGAGGAAGACCAGGTCGGCGCGCAGTGCGAATTTTTTATGGTGCGGGTTGACGCCATCCCAGTCGTGCAGGTCGGTCGATACCGTCGTGCCGCACGTCAGTGCATCGTCAAACAGCTGGGCCACCCAGCCCATGATGGAAAAGTGCGCGTGGCGCGCCGGTCCCAGGTAGGGCAGATAGAAGGCGGCAGGCATGCGCACGTCTTCCGGGTGGCGCCCGTCATACAGCGACAGCCGGCGTCCTTGCGGGTCGACGAGGTTGACGCTGCGCCGCGTGCCCGAAGGTTCGACGATGTGCGAGAAATCGAGTTTGGCTTCCTTGTAGCGCTGCAGGATGGCCGCGCCTTGTGCATCGTCGCCGATGAAGTCGATGAACTTGCAGCGCAAGCCCAGCGCGTGGCAACCGAGCGCCACGCCATTGCCCGTGTGCGCCACGTAATCGCGGATGGGCGGCACGTGGACGGAGTCGGCGACGGGCAGTTGCAGGTCGGCGACGCGCACGATCGTGTCGATGCCGGCGCCGCCGACCACTAAGATGTCATAGTTGCTCATGGTGCTGCCTTTTCTAACAGGACGGCGCCGGCCGCGTTCACGGCGACGGCACCCTCCTTGACGATATAAGTTTGATGCGTGTAGGCGTCGCGCAGTTGTGTACCATCGGTGAACACGCCGTGTACCTTCAGTTCGAGCGCGCCTTGCGCTTCGGGCACGGCGATGATGGCGTCATCCTGCATCACGCGGGCGAACGCATATGGCTTGTCGTTGATGAACCGGTGTTCGCCGCGCGCCAGGGCAGGGTGGCGCAGCCGGAACTGGCCCAGCTTGCGTGCATGCGCCAGGGTGGCCGCATCGAGCGTCTTCCAGTTCATGTCGGAGCGTGTCGCCTGCTGTTCGTCGCCGACAGGCGCCGTGCCAGGCTGGCGCGCGCTTTCATCGCCGTAGAACAGCTGCACGCCGCCCGGCGCCAGCAGCAGGGCGCTCAAGCCATGTTTCAGCCGGTCGCGTGGGAACAGGCTGGTGTCGTGCGACGAGATATACGACAGGATGTCGTAGCGGGGACCCGAGGCTTTGTTCAGCAAGCCCGCATACTGGCGGTAGACGCCGTCGATGCTTTTCCAGTCGCCGCCCGCGCGATTCTGGAAATCGAAATTGATCATCGAGTCGAATCCCGCGTCATGCCAGCTGCTGCGCTCGGGGCCATGGCCCCATGCTTCGCCCGTCATCCAGAATGGTGCGTCGTCGATTTTCTGCTGCGGGTGGCGCGCCTTCCAGTCTTTCAGTGCGTCGGTGGCCGCCGCGCGCAGCGCCAGCCAGCTGGCCGGCTCCACGTGCTTGACGGTGTCGGCCCTGAAACCGTCGACGCCGAATTCGCGCACCCAGTCGGCCAGCCAGTGGACAAGGTAGCCGCGTACGGTGGTGTCGGGCAGGGCCACGGCGCGCGTGTCGCTTTTACGTTGCAGGATGGGAGGCAAGCCCACGGCCTTGCCGCTTTCCGTGCGGAAGTCGGGCAGGTAGGCCAGCTGCATCGTGAAATCATCCTTGCCGCCGTCGGGGTAGCCGGGCAAGCCGGCGCGCACCCAGTCCGGACCCCACCACTGCGCGAATGCGAAGTTGTTGTAGTCGATGAAGCTGTGATAGTCGCGCAGCACGGCCTTTTCGTGGCCGGGCCACAGCACGGGCACCTTGTACTGCGCCAGGGTGCGCAGGTCCGCATAGCCGGGATGGTTCAGCACCACGTCGAACAGCACGCGGATGCCTTGCGCGTGGGCCGTGTTGATCATTTCGCGCAATTCCTCGCGCGTGCCCATGTTGGCGTCCATCGTCGTGTAGTCGAGCGCCCAGTAGCCGTGGTAGGCGTAGTGCTGGAATTGCTGTTTGCCGCCCACCACCCAGCCGTGTATCTGCTCGTACGGCGCCGTGATCCACAGGGCGTTGACGCCCAGTTCCCTGAAATAGCCGGCCTTCAGCTTCTGCGTGATGCCGGCGATGTCGCCGCCGTGGAAGCTGCCGACGTCGCCGCCTTGCGGGTCGGCGGCGCGGCCATAACTGTGGTCGTTGCCGGGATTGCCGTTGGCGAAACGGTCTGTCACGGCGAAGTAGACAATCGGATTCTCGGCAAAGCTCCCTGCCTGCGCCGAAGCGCACAACAGCAGGGCGGCCAGCGTAGTCAGGGTGCGCCGCATGGTCAGCCTTTCACGCCGCCAGCCGTCAGGCCGGAGATCATCCATTTTTGCGCCAGCAGGAACACGGCCGTGATGGGCAGGCCGGACAAGATGGCGGCCGCGGCGAAGTCGCCCCACAGGTATTTTTGCTCGTACAGGAACAGCTTCGAGCCGACGGCCAGGGTCAGGTTGTTCTGTTCATGCAGCAGCACGGAAGCGATCGGGTACTCGATGATGGCACCGATGAACGACAGCAGGAACACCACCATCAGGATGGGCACCGTCATCGGCAGCAGCACGTAGACGAACGCTTGCCATTGGGTGGCGCCGTCGACCTTGGCCGCTTCCTCGATCTCGATGGGGATGGTTTGATAGTAGCCCTTGATGGTCCAGATATGCAGGGCGATGCCGCCCGTGTAGGCCAGCACCAGGCTGCCGTGGTGGTCGATGCCCAGCCATGGCACGTAGCTGCCCAGCACGTCGAAGATGGCGTAGATGGCCACCAGGGCCAGCACGGCGGGGAACATCTGCAGCAGCATCAGCGCGGACAGCGTCTGCGACTTGAAACGGAACTGCATGCGCGCGAACGCATACGCGCAGGTGGTCGACAGCAGCACGGTGACGGTGGCGCTCATGCTGGCTACCTTGATGGAATTCCACAGCCACAGCAGCACAGGGAAATCCGGTTCGACGAGGGCACCGTTGGGCGCCTGGTAGGACATGCCCAGCGCCAAACGCCAGTGCTCGAAGCTGATCTCGGGTGGTATCAGGCTGCCCGAGGCGAAATTGCCGGGCCGCAGGGAGATCGACAAGATCATCAGGAAGGGGAACATCACCAGCGCGATCAGCGCGATCACGGCGACGTGGGCCGCCAGGATGCGCCAGCGGTTGGAACGGTCGACAACGATAGCCATGGCTGTCCTTTATGCTTTGTTCATGCGCGTCAGGCGCATGTTGACCAGCGAAATCGCGGCCACGAGGAAGAAGATCAGGGTCGAGATGGCGGCGGCCAGGCCAAAGTTCTGGCCGGAATCCTCGAACGCGATGCGGTAGGTGTAGGACACGAGCAAGTCCGTCGTGCCGGCCGGCAAGGTGGTGTCGAGGAAATCGGGACGCCCGCCCGTCAGCAAACTGATCAGCACAAAATTGTTGAAGTTGAAACCGAGACTGGCCACCATCAGCGGCGTGAGCGGCTTGATGATCAGGGGCAGGGTGATCTTGAAGAAATTCGTCAGCGGTCCCGCGCCGGCCAGGGCCGAGGCTTCGTACAGGTCCGACGGAATCGCCTTGATCAAGCCCATGCACACCACCATCATGTAAGGGTAGCCGAGCCAGGTATTCACGATCAAAATCATGGCCTTGGCCAGGGTGGTGTCCGAGAACCAGGCGGGCTTGATGCCGAACAGGGCGTCGAGCACGAGGTTGATTTCACCAAAGTTATTGTTGAACAAGCCCTTGAAGACGAGGATGGAAATGAAGCCCGGCACGGCGTACGGCAGGAACAGCAGGGTGCGATACAGGCCGCGGAAGCGCAGCGCATCCCAGTTCAGGAGCACGGCCAGCACCATGCCCAGGCCTGTCGTCGTGGCCACGCTGATCAGGGCGAAAACGATGGTCCAGACAAAAATGCGCAGGAAGGGGCCGCGGAACGCTTCATCGGAGAAAATCTTGACGAAGTTGGCGAAGCCCACGTTCACTTTGAAGCCCGGTTCCAGTTTCGTGCCGTCCGGCATTTCATAAAAGCCCGTCTTGAAGTTCGGCGTCACCAGTTCACCCGTGGCGATCTTCTTCAAGGTCTTGTTCGGTAGTTGCTTGTAGACGTGCGCGACAGGTCCGAATTCGCGCAAGCCCACCATGCGCAGCTCGATCTTGTTCGGCAGCACGAGGGTGAGCAGTTTCAAATCCTTTTGCAGGGCGATGATGTCCTTGATGCCCAGCGGAGCGGCCAGTACGGGCGCCTGCACGGGATCGACCGGTGCGACCTCCACGTTCAGGGGCACGGCGCGCTTCAGGGCCAGCGGCTGCGTCAAGAGCACTTCGCCCGTGTCCGGGCTTTCCAGGCGCAAGCGGTATTCTTTATTGTCGGCATGCACGGTCATCGCATAGCCGGCGCTTTCCACCCGCTGCGTTTCGTCGAGCAGATATTGCGTGGCCCGTTCATAGGTGAGCAGGTTGCGCGAGCTGAAATTGGTAAAGCCGATCGACACCGTGTACACCATCGGCAGCAGCACGAAGACGATCACCGCCGTGATGCCGGGAAACAGGTAACGGTAGGCATAGGCGCGCGGCGACGTGAAGACGAACGTCGTCAGGGTCAGCAAGCCGAGGAAAACGGCGGCCAGCATGGTCTGGCCGGAAATGTACAACATGAAGAGCAGATACAGACCCAGCGCCATGCTGATGGTCAATACCGTAGGGCCGATAAACTTGCGCACGATGGATACCTGTGAAGATGGATGCTGTTTGCGTTGAACTTGTACGCAACGGAGAGCTGGGGTCAGACCCGGCGGGTCTGACCCCGGATTTCTGCTGATGGTCGAAAATTAAATTCCGACCAACCAACCTCTATTAATTCGCCGTCGTAATCCGCTTCGCCGCCGCATCCAGGCCATCCTTGGTCGTCTGGCGGCCTTGCGTGATGTTTTCCAGCGCCGATTGCATCGACGACCAGAAGCGGCCCATTTCCGGGTTGTTCGGCATCGGGCGGCCCGCTTGCGCGCTTTCCATCGTCGCCTGGATGTTCGGGTTGGCTTTCAGCTCCGCGAACAGCACCTTGTTAGCTGGCGTGCCCAGCGGGACGTCGGCGTTGATGGTTTTCAAGCCATTGAGCTGCAGCATCTGGTTTTCCAGGAATTCCGTGGCCAGGTCCTTGTTCGGGCTGGCCTTGGAAATCATCGCGCCCAGCACGCCCACGAATGGCGTAGCCGTCTTGCCTGCCACGGTAGGGATCGTTGCCACGCCGAAATTGATCTTCGACTTGCGCGCATTGTCCCACGACCATGGGCCGTTGATCATCATGGCGATCTTGCCCTGGTTGAAGCCCGCTTCCATCTCGGCATAGCCGGCGCCCTTCGGCATGGCGCCGCTGTTGATCAGGGTCATCAGCGCATTCACGCCTGCCTGCGAACCGGCATTGTTCACGCCTGTCTTGGCTGCATCATAGCGGCCGTCGGACTTGACTTCAAAGGGGAAGCCGCCGCCCGCGCCCAGCAATGGCCACGTGAAATAGGTATTCGTGTAATCCCACAGGATGGCTTTCTTGCCTTGTGCAGACAATTTCTTGTCCAGCGCGGCGATTTCCTCGAAGGTTTTTGGCGGTGTCGGCACCAGGTCCTTGTTGTAGACGAGGGCGACGGCTTCGATGGAGATCGGGTAGCCCCAGGTCTTGCCGCTCACCGTGAAGGCATTCCAGGCCAGCGGCAGGATGGCGGCGCGCGCTTCCTTGCTTGGAGTCAATGGTTGCAGCAAGCCGGCGTCGATCCAGGTGCCGATGCGGTCATGCGGCCAGATCCAGATATCCGGACCCTTGCCGGCGGCGGCCGCTTGCTGGAATTTGTTTGGCGCATCTTCCGGATGCTCGACGACAACCTTGATGCCCGTCTTCTTGGTGAATTCTTCGCCGACCTTGGCCAGGCCTTTGTAGCCCTTGTCGCCATTGATCCAGATCAGCAGGGTGCCTGCTTCGGCCGCGTTCGCCATGCTGACGGCGGCCAGGTTGCCGATGCCGGCCAGGGCGGCGGCGATCAGGGTGGTTTTGATGAAGCTGCGTTTCGGGTGCGTGAAGGACATGTCAATCTCCAGTGTCTTTTTTTATGCTAAGTTTATGTTGAGTATCAAGGCTGAAACGATACAACCAGGCCAGGCGGCGCCTGTAGCGCCTGGCCCCTTAAAGCCGGGGTGTCAGGTGCGGGTCTGGCCGTGCTCGTCGAACACGTGGACGCGGGCCGGCGCCACTTGCAGCGCCACGGATTGGCCAATGGCCCAGTCCGTTTCCGCATCGGCGCGCACCACCAGGGGCTCGTCGCCGCCTGCTACGTGCACATACAGATAGCTGATGTCGCCCAGTTTCTCCACAGCCTGCACGGTGGCCGTGATGGCTGCCGTAGCGCCGGGCGCGCATGCCTGCACGTGTTCGGGACGCGCGCCGACGGTGACGGGGGTGCCGCTGGCCAATGGCTGCGTCAACACGGCTTGCAGCATGCCGCCCGCGTTGGTGGCGATGGTGGCCACGCCGTCGGCGTAGCTGTGGATCTTGCCCTTGAGGAAGTTCATGCGGGGCGAACCGAGGAAGCCGGCCACGAACAGGTTGGCGGGGTGGTGGTACAGCTCGAGCGGCGCGCCCACCTGCTCGATGCGGCCCGCGTTGAGCACGACGATGCGGTCGGCCAGGGTCATCGCTTCGACCTGGTCATGCGTGACGTAAATCATGGTCGAGCGCAATTCGCGGTGCAAGTTCGCCAGTTCGATGCGCATCTGCACGCGCAGCGATGCGTCGAGGTTCGACAGCGGTTCGTCGAACAGGAAGACGTCGGGCTTGCGCACGATGGCGCGGCCGATGGCCACGCGCTGGCGCTGGCCGCCCGACAAGTCCTTCGGTTTGCGTTCCAGCAATGGTTCGATGCGCAGGATTTGCGCGGCGCGCTGCACGGCGTCGGCGATTTGCACCTTGCTCATGCCGGCCAGTTTCAGGCCGAAGGCCATGTTCTGCGCCACGCTCATGTGCGGGTACAGGGCGTAGCTCTGGAACACCATGGCGATGCCCCGTTTGGCGGGCGGCACGTCGTTCATGCGGGTCTTGCCGATGAACAAGTCGCCGCCGCTGATTTCTTCCAGGCCGCATATGCTGCGCAACAAGGTGGATTTGCCGCAACCCGACGGGCCCACGAAGACCATGAATTCGCCGTCCGCGATCTCCAGGTCGATGCCGTGCAGGGTTTGCACGTCGCCATATGCCTTCTTCAGCCCTGCTAATTTCAATCCTGCCATGTCGTCCTCATCATCTCAATTTGGCCCCGCTGATGCGCGGGGCTCGTTATTGTAATTGGCGGCATGGCCGCCAAAGCCTGCGATTTACGCCAGGGTGCCGAACCAGCCGCCATGCGGGGGCAGGATGATCTGCTGGCCATCTTTATTACCTGGCAAGCCGTGACCGGCCAGGTCGGCCGCCGGCGCCGCGTCTGGCCAGGAAAATGTGACGGCTTCCGTGCCCAGGTTGAAGGCGGCCAGGACCGACGGTTGGCCGGGCAAGTCGCGGCGCAGGGCCAGCACGGGTTCCGGCGCATCGAAGAAGACGATGTCGCCACGCAGCAATTGCGGCAGGGTGCGGCGCCAGGCGAGGATATTCTGCGCAAAGCGCAGCGCCGAGCCGTTATCGTGTTCTTCGGCGTCCGCGGCGCGCGCCAGGTGTTCCGGCGGCACGGGCAACCACGGCGTGGTGGTACTGAAGCCGCCATGCGGCGCTTCGGCCACCCACGGCATCGGCGTGCGGCAGCCGTCGCGGCCCTTGAACTGGGGCCAGAACGGGATGCCGTACGGGTCTTGGAGCGCTTCGAAAGGAATGTCCGCTTCCGTCAGGGCCAGCTCGTCGCCCTGGTACAGGCACGGCGTGCCTTTCAGCGCCGCTTGCACGGCCAACACGACCTTGGCCAGCGATGGCGACGGGTTCTCGCCGCCCCAGCGCGTCATGACGCGCACGCTGTCGTGGTTGCCCACGGACCAGGAAGCCCATCCGTCGGCCACTTGCGCTTCGAACTCTTCCACTTGCTTGCGGATGTGCGCGGCCGAAAACTCCGCCGTCAGCAAGTTGAAACTGTAGGCCATGTGCAGCTTATCGGCGCCCGTGTAGGCCGCCATGGTGGCCAGCGCATTGTCGTCGCCCACTTCGCCGATGGAGATGGCCTTGTATTCGTCGAGCACGGCGCGCACGCGCTGCAGGTAGGCGATGTTTTCCGGCTGCGTCTTGTCGTACACGTGCGCCTGCATGCCGTAGGGGTTGATGGCCGACACGCTGCTCGCATCGCGCTGCGCGGCTGGCGGATTGTCGCGCAGCAACTGGTCGTGATACGGGAAGTTGCAGGAGTCGAAGCGGAAACCGTCGACGCCGCGCTCGAGCCAGAAGCGCAGGTTGTCCAGTTGGGCCTGCTGCACGGCCGGATTGTGGAAGTTCAGGTCGGGCTGGCTGACGAGGAAATCATGCAGGTAGTACTGGCCGCGGCGCGGCTCCCATTGCCACGCGGAACCGCCGAACACGGACAGCCAGTTGTTCGGCGCCGTGCCGTCCGGCTTCTGGTCGGCCCACACATACCAGTCGGCCTTGGGATTGTCGCGGCTCGAGCGGCTTTCCACGAACCACGGGTGGTTGTCGGACGAGTGCGACAACACCTGGTCGATCATCACTTTCAAGCCCAGTTCATGGGCGCGCGCCACGAGGCGGTCGAAATCGGCCAGGGTGCCAAACATGGGATCGACGTCGCAGAAGTCGGCCACGTCGTAGCCGAAGTCCTTCATCGGCGACGTGAAGAAGGGCGAGATCCACACGATGTCGGCGCCGAGGGCGGCGATGTAATCGAGTTTTGAGGTAATGCCGGGCAAGTCGCCGATGCCGTCGCCATTGCTGTCGAGGAAGCTGCGTGGATACACCTGGTAGATGACGGCGCTGCGCCACCAGTCGGCGGGCAGGTGGGCGAGATTGTTCTGGATGGTCGGCATGAATGATTTCTTAAAAGTTGCCTGTAGCCGTGGCTATCAGGGCGGCGCTGCTGGTTGGTAGGCGAACGTCTTATTTTAAAATTCAAAGCGCTTTGGGTATGAAATGAGTATAGTTCAAAGCGCTTTGAAAAGTAAAGCGATACACGCGCCAGACATACGATTTTTTTATGAGGGCGTTTCACGACAACCCCCAGGGAGGACTGGGGTCGGACCCTGAGGGGGAATGGTCCCAGTGGGACCCATTCCGATCACGCAGTGACTGACCCCAGCTTTCTGCTGCGGGCCAATGCAATATTTAGCTACCTAATTACCGGCCCCGCCGACTCGCCCGGCAACAGTTCGCACGGCCACAGTTCCTGCAAGTCGGTGACGGGCGTGCCGTCCATCAGGGCCAGCAGCATGTTGATCATTTTTGCTCCTGCGCCGCGCGGGTCGGGCTGGACGATGGTGGTGACGTTGTGGCCGGCCAGGGAATCTTCCATCACGCCCCAGACGATCAGCGACATCTCGCGGCCGATGCTGATGCCCGCGTCGAGTAGGGCGCGCACGGCGCCCACGCCCGACATGTGATTGTCGACGATGACGGCGGTGGGGCGGGGCGAGCGGGCCAGCAGGCGCTGCATGGCCTGGTAACCGGCGCGGCGGTCGTGCGCGTTGTCGACCAGATTGTCCGGATCGACGGCCAGGCCGCCCGCCTGCATGGCGTGCTGGAAACTCTCGACGCGCTGGCGCACGAAGTTCAGGTCAGGCGTGGCGCTGATCAGGCCGATGCGCTGGTGGCCCAGCTGCGCCAGGCGCTCGACGGCCAGGCGCATGCCCGCTTCGTTGTCGTAGTCGAACCACGCATGCGGCTGGTTCAGCTGCGTGCGGCCATGCGCGACGAAGGGCATGCCCTGCTGCGCCAGGTAGGCGATGCGCTCGTCGAACGGTTTCGTGCGCCCGACGATCAGCCCGTCGATGCGGCGGCCCTTGACCATGCGTTCATACGTGTGGAATTCATTGGTGGCCGACGCGGGCGCGATCATCATGTCCATCTGCTGCGCTTCCAGCGCTTCCGACATGCCGCCCACGATGTCGATGAACATGGGGTCGGCCAGGTCGTTCGGCATCAGCGGGTAGATGATGCCGACGATATTCGTGCGCCCCACGGCCAGGCTGCGCGCCATGGGATTGGGGCGGTAGCCGGCCGCCTGCGCGGCGGCCAGCACCCGCTCGCGCGTGCGTTCGCTCACTTCCGGATAGCCATTCAAGGCGCGGCTGACGGTGGTTTCGGATATTCCTAGCGTTTTGGCGAGATTTTTGAGGTTCATGAATGCTGCAGTCGGGGTCTATCGGGTGCGGTCGGGGGCGGTGCGATGACGGGTAGTTTATCTGATAAATGCCGGAATGATCAGGGGTATGGCAAGCGGCGGCAGCGCCCAAAAAAATACGCGGGCAAACCCAGGGGCGCCCGCGCTAAAAGAGGATACTGCTGAATCACTACATTGAAGCTGCCGGCCATCGCGTGCAGCGGCGAAATGGTGGGTCCGGTTACTACCTGCCCCGAAATGAGCGGGCGGTGCTGCTGCCAGTGGCTGGCGCCTTGCGGCATCAGCCAGTGTTGGATGCTCTTACCACCACGACTCGACCTGGAAACCGACCGAGCTGCCATTGGTCTTGCCACCAAACACGCCCGTCGACGACAGCGCCGTTTCCGCGGCGGCGGCCGACTGGGCTGCCTTGTTCCATTTGGCGTAGGTGTAGAAGGCGCGCAGTACGGGACGCGACCAGAAGCTGTTGCCGGCCGACAGTTGCGGCGCGAACGTCAGCTTGGTCAGGTTGCGGCTCTCGCCGCCTTCCGGCTTGACGATGTCGTGGCCCAGTTCCACGGCCAGGCTGTAGTTGTCCGTGAAGTGGTAGATGGGGCGTGCGCCGATCGACGTCCACTTGCTGCTCACGCCTGCCGTTTCCTTGTCTTCGTAGACGAAGGTGCCCATGCCCGACCACGCGCCTTTGGGCTGGATCATGATCTGTTCCGTCAGACGCACGACCTTGTCATCCTTGCTGGCGCCCAGGCTGAAGCCGCCCGTGTTGGCAGCGCTGCCTTTGCCGTACTGCAATGCCACCTTGTTGAAGCCGCCCAGCAGATTGCCTTGCGTATGCATGATGGTCAGCAAGTGGCCGCTGGCGATGGGGGCCGCGCCTTGCGCGTTGCGTTTCTGGTTGAATTGCAGGCCCAGGGTCAGTTCGCCATCGGGGTTGACCTTGATGCCGGAGAAGCGCAAGTCGTGGGACAGGCCCATGCGCTTGCTGTCGCCGTCATCGGCCGTGCGCACGATGGCGTAGGCCAGCTTGGCGGGGCCCAGGTCGATGTTTTCCAGGCCGGCGCCAGGGCCGCTGTTATTCCAGAAGTAGTAATCGGTGATGTGCACGTCCTGGCGGTCGTAGTAGCGCTTGCCGACCCAGGCGCGCGCTTCGGCGAAGGCGCCCGTGCCGATCTTGTCGGCCACCACGTTCATTTCGCGCCACGCCGGGTCCGATTGCTCCCAGTCCTGGTTCTGGTTGACGGAAAACGCCACCAGGGTATTGATGCGGAAAGTGGTGCCGTTGGCTGCCTTGAAGGCTTCGCCGCCGAATTTCAGCTCGCCGTAGGTTTCGCACTCATTGCCCAGACGATACTTGGACGAGGCGCCAGCCAGGCCGAAACACGCTTCTTTGCCGCCTTCGCTGCTGGTGCCGAGGCCCGAGCGGATATAGCCGCCGAAGTCGATTGGCAGGGCGGCCTGGGCCGAAGCGCTCAAGGCCATACGCACGGCGGCAGGCAAAGTTTTCAAGAAGTGTTTGTTCATTGCGTCTCCAGTGTTTTTATAGGTGTGGGATTAGCGCGCGTAATTTCGCACAACCAAAGCGCTTTAGTTATTTTTCAAAGCGCTTTGAGTATAGTTCAAAGCGCTTTGATAAGTAAACTCGTTTTATTCCTTGAAAATTTTGCGGTGTTGCGGAGAAACATCAGGGAGGGCGGCGGCGCGTGGGCGCCGCCGTGTACGGCAGACGGAATGGTGATGGTCGTGAATTATTGCTGCGCCTTGCAGGCGGGCAGGGCGGCCGTGTCCGTTGCTGCACCCGCCGGATGACGCAGGAAGGCCAGTATTAGCAGGGCCGAGGCCGTCGTAATGCTTGCCAGCACATACAGCAAGTGGCGGAAAGCGGCGCCATACGCTTGCGCCAGTTCTCCGGCGTCGGCCTGCGGCAACAGCGCGCCTGCATGGCGTAATTCTCCCAGTGCCAGGAAGGGCGCCGCCAGTGCCGTCTGCTCCAGGGCGAGGCCGGGCACCTTGCCCAAGGCCGCCATCGTGAGCGTACCGAGCAGCGCGCTGACGATGGCCAGCGCCAGGCCTTCACCCGCCACGCGCGTCGTATTGAAGATGCCGGCCGCCATGCCGGCCCGCTCGACGGGCACGACGCTGATGGCCAGGCCATCCATCAAGCCCCACGGCAGACTGATGCCGCAGCCGATCAGCAGCAGCGGCCCGATCAAGGTAGCGGGCGCCTGGCCCGGTGCGCAATTGGACAGCCACAGCAATCCACCCGCCGCCAGCAGCAAGCCGCTGGCGCAGATGTGCGCGGCGGCAATACGTTGCGCCGCCATGCCGGCCAGTATCGGCAGCACCAGCATGGGCGCCGACAGGGCGATCATCATGCGTCCCGCCTCCAGCGCGCTGTAGCCTTCGATGCCGATGAAGCGGGCTGGCAGCAAGACCAGCAGCACGACAAAGGAAAACGCGGGCGCGGCAGCCAGCAGTTGCACACCGGCAAAGGCCGGCAGGCGGAACAGGGTCAAGTCCAGCATGGGCCGCGCCGCGCGCCGCTCCACGCGGATGAACACGGCCAGCAGCAAGGCCGCGCCACCGAGCAGTCCCAGGCTGGCGGCGCTGCCCCAGCCACTATCGGGCGCTTGCAGCAAGCCATAGGTAAACAAGGAGAGTGCTCCCGTAAACGTCAGGGCGCCGGGCCAGTCGACACCTTGCGCCTGCGGGTCGCGCGATTCGCGCATGGCCCGCGCGGCCGCCAGCAGGGCGGCCAGGCCAGCCGCGGCCGTGGCCGCAAAAATGGCGCGCCAGCCCGTGTGGGCGATGAGCGCGCCCGCGAGGAAGGGGCCGAAGGCCAGGCCCACGCCGAAGGCCGTGCCGATCAGGCTGAAGGCGCGCGCACGGGCGGGGCCGTCGAATTCCTGCGCCAGCGCTGCCAGTCCGCTCGACAGGGCCATGGCGCAGCCCAGGCCCTGGACGGCGCGCAGCACGTCGAGCCACACAATGCCGGGCGCGGCCGCCAGTGCCAGCGCGGCGGCGGAAAACACGGCCATGCCCAGCAAGAACACGCGCTTGCGGCCATAGCGGTCGGCCAGCGCGCCGGCCACCATCAGGCAGCCGCCAAAGCTGAGCATGAAGGCGTTCGTGATCCACGCCAGCGCCAGCGGCGTGCCGTGCAGGTCGGCGGCGATGGAGGGAATGGCGATGGCCGGCCCTGTAAAACTGAGCGGCATGCATAGCGCGGCCAGGCAGACGGCTGCCAGCACCAGCGTACGCCGTGCAGTCGCTGGTTTCGGGGCTTGCGCGGGAAGAGTCGTATCCATGGGAATGATTCCAGAAAGAGGGAATCCGATGATAATATGGACGTAATCTGTGAAAAAGTGGCTGAAAATCCGCTCATAACGGACAAATATTCCCTAATAGAGACAGTGAGATCGCATGGATAATCTGAACGGCATTGCCGCCTTCGTGCGCGCGGCGGAAACTTCCAGCTATGTGGCGGCCGGGCGGCTGCTCGGTGTGTCGGCTTCGGCCGTGGGCAAGAGCGTGGCGCGGCTGGAAGAAAAGCTGGGCGTGCGCCTGCTCAACCGCAGCACGCGGCGCATCAGCCTGAGCAACGAGGGCGCGCTGTTTTACGAGCGTTGCCAACGCATCCTGGCCGACCTCGGTGATGCCGAGGCGGAACTGTCGCACCTGGCAGAAGCGCCGCGCGGCAAGCTGCGCGTCAGCCTGCCCGTGATCGGCTACCGCATCATCCTGCCCCTGCTGGCGGAATTTACGCGGCTGTACCCGGAGATCGAGCTCGACCTCGATTTCAACGACCGCCTCGTCGACGTGGTGGCCGAAGGCGTCGACGTGGCCGTGCGCAGCGGTACGCTCACCGATTCGCGGCTGATGGCGCGCGAACTGGGGCCGTTCGCCTTTGCCATCGTCGGTTCTCCCTTGTATTTCGCCGGCCATGGCGTGCCAGCCACGCCGCGCGCGCTGGAAGGGCACGCCTGCGTGCGCTACAAATTTCCCACCACAGGCAAGTTGCAGGAATGGGCGCTGCAGCGCGCCGAGGGCGACAGTGGCGGCGAGTTGCGCTTGCCGACCGCCTTGACTTGCAACAATATCGAAGCCTTGATCGGCGCCGCCACGCAGGGCGTGGGCCTCGCCTATTTACCTGACTTTATCGTGCGTGACGCCATCGCGCGCGGCGAACTGCAAGCCGTGCTGGCCAGCTACTTGCTGCATTCGAGCAAGTTCTGGGTGCTGTGGCCGTCAAGCCGCCACCTGTCGCCGAAGATTCGCGTCTTTGTTGACCATTTGTGTACCCACCTGCATTTCTCTTCGCTCCCTCCCGGCCCCGCGCCACTCCCTTGATGCCCCTGGCCGCCGCCCTGGCGGCAGGTTGGGGAATATTCCTACCCCAAAGCGATTAATCCTAACGCCGCCGAATTTATATTTGCTGCACCGCATCAAGCTATGCCGCACGGCATCAACTTATACCCTTTCTGAATACCCATCATTCGTTATGGAAATTGCCATAAGGAATTTATTTATGTTAATTTCATATCTGTTTCTGCAACGTTGCATCGGCTGGTCGCTGGCAGGGACCTGTGCAGAATTAGGCGCCATAAGCGTGTAGTAACCAACAATTAAGGGATGGTAACCCCGTTCCGTTCAGGGAGTGTGCATGAAGACAGTCACGACGACGACGCCGGATCCGGCGCCAGCTACGACAGCGAAACCGGCCCGCAAAACGGGGCTGCTGCTTGGTGGCGGCGCACCAAATTCCACCCTTATCGCCGGCGCCCTGGCCGCTTTTCTCGACGAGGGCATCGAGTTCGACGTCATTTCCGCCTCGGGCGCCGGCGTGCTGATGGGTTTGCTTTACACGACGCCGCACGAGGCCACACCGCGCCAGGCCTTGCAAAGCTGGGCCGACACGGGCGTGGCCGACAGCATCTACAAGATGATCCCGATCAACTACAAGGTCTTCCAGAAGCCGGGCATGCATGCGAGCACTTTCCGCGACGCCTTCCAGCCGCCAGCCAACAATCCTTTTTTTCAGGCCTTCCAGCAAACGTTTGCGGGCGTGCCCACGGCCTGGTCCGACTGGGGCAAGCTGATGGTGTCGTCGCTGTCGCCATCGGACTTGTCGGCGAAAAGCCTGGGCCTGTGCGCGCATTTGCCCTTCCTTGAAAAAGCCGTGGATTTCTCGGGCGTGGCGCGCATGCGCCCCGATTTCTACATCAATGCCTACAACCTCAGCGAGCACCGCATGCAAATCTGGGGCAAGCACGAGATCGAACCGATCCACGTGCGCGCGGCCCTGTCGTTCCCGTTCCTGTATGCACCGACGACCATCGCTGGCGACGACTACATCGAAGGCGCGGCCCTCGATACGCTCAATTTCGACCCGTTTATCGAAGGCAAGGGCGAGCACCATGACGCCGATACCCTGGTCATCCTCGATATCCTCGGTGACGAACGCTTGCTGCGCAAGCCGCGCAACCTGTACGACGCCTGGGTGCGCTCCATCATCACGCCGCTCGTGAAAATTTCCAAGAGCGAGCTGCGCCTGTTTGAGCTCGAGCACAACACGGATGCGCGCACGGGCCAGCCCAAGCGGCGTTTGCTCAAGCTCGACCTGATGGACGGCATTCCCGAGCAGCACTGGCCCGACACCCTGGACTGGTCCAGTTCGAACATGCAGTTGCTGTTCGACGTGGGCTACAAGGCGGGCCTGGCGTTTTGCCGCCAGCATGGCGACTTGCTGCGCCGCTTGCCCGACGCCGCCCCGCTGGCAGCTTAGCCGCTAGCAAGCGATCCCGGTCACCTGATCGGCAGCTCTTATCCCGCCTGGCTTTGCCAGGCCACTTTTTTACTGTGACACACCATGAATATCACCAAGCAATTAATTCTGACCCTCACCATCGCCTTGCTGGCCCTGCTATTGCTGGGCGCCGGCGGCGCCATCCAGCTGCAGCGCGCCCAAGAGCGTTTCGACACCGTACAAAACCGCATCATTCCCAGCATCCAGGGCTTGAATGCGGCCAAGGGTTTCCTGGCCGATTCGCGCCTGGCCGGCTACCGCCTGTCCGTGTTCTCTAACCTGGCCGACAAGACGGCGCTGGACAAGGCCGTGGCCGACGCCAACACGAATTTCGACAAGATCATCGCCACCTACCGCGCCGAGCGCCTGTACGATGCGACGGACAGCAAGATGCTCGACGCCGACCAGGCCGCCATGGAAGCCTACCGCCGCGCGCTGGCGCCATTCTTTGCCGCCGCCTACGCGGGCGACATGGATGGCGTGCGCGCCACCTTGCTGGCCGGCACGCCGCTGGCCATCACGGCCGCCGCCGCGAAAAAGAGCATGGATGACCATATCGCCTACAACAACAAGCTGGTCGATGACGTGAAGGCGGAAAGCCTGGCCGCCTACGACACGGCGTTCAACACCATGCTGGCCGTGCTGGGCGTGGCCGTGCTGCTGACGGGCGCGCTGGCCTGGCATATTTACCGCACCATCAGCGGCGGCCTGGGCAATATTGAACATACATTGGAAAGAGTCAGCGCTTCGCTGGACCTGTCCGCCGCCATGCCCGTCGAGCGCATGGATGAGGTGGGTCGCACGGCCACGGCCTTCAACAAGTTCCTCGAGCGCATCGTCGGCGTGATCGCCACCGTACGCGCCTCGGCCGATACGGTCAGCGTGGCGGCCGCGCAGATTTCCGCCGGCAACGCGGACTTGTCCGTGCGCACGGAGCAGCAGGCGTCATCGCTGGAAGAAACGGCGTCCAGCCTGGAAGAGCTGACCTCGGCCGTGCGCCAGAATACGGACAATGCGCGCCAGGCGAACTCGCTGGCCGTGTCCGCCTCGGACGTGGCCCGCAAGGGCGGCGCCGTGGTGGCGCAAGTGGTGGGCACGATGGGCTCGATCAATGAATCGGCGAAGAAGATCGCCGACATTATCGGCGTGATCGACGGCATTGCCTTCCAAACCAATATTCTGGCGCTGAACGCGGCCGTCGAAGCGGCCCGCGCGGGCGAGCAGGGCCGTGGTTTCGCCGTGGTGGCCACCGAGGTGCGCAACCTGGCGCAACGCTCTGCGGCGGCCGCCAAGGAAATCAAGGGCTTGATCGAGGATTCCGTCGACAAGGTCAACACGGGCAGCGCGCTGGTTGACCAGGCGGGCGCGACGATGGAAGAAATCGTCGCCAGCATCCGCCGCGTGACGGACATCATGGGCGATATCGCCAACGCCAGCCACGAGCAAAGCGCCGGCATCGAGCAGGTCAACCAGGCCATTTCGCAAATGGACCAGGTCACCCAGCAAAACGCGGCCCTGGTGGAAGAGGCGGCCGCCGCCGCATCGTCGCTGCAAGACCGCGCCGTCGAGCTGGTCGACGTGGTGGCCGTGTTCCGCCTGCGTGGCGATGCCCAAGGGACGGTGTTGAAAGTGGCGGGCGGCTTGCCGGCCCCGGCAACAGCTGCCGCGAGCCGGCGGGTGGCGCTGCCGGGACGTAGTGCTCGCGGCTAAATCTTTTGACCGCTCCGGTTCATTTAAGGGGCGGTATTAGGAAAAAAGCGCAGGTATCCAGCGATGTCAGGTCCGCCTCCAGCACTTTTGTCCTTTGGATGGAGTCGGCCTTCGTTGACCGCTACCTCTTCAAAGTCAAACGGACTGATTCCTTCCAGGCAGGCCACATTGATCCCGAATTGATCGGGTTTTGACCGGCGTTGGTGATGTGTGTATATCCCGCATTTTGAGCAGAAGTAGTGCTTCGCTTGCATGGTGTGAAACTGATAGAGCGTGAGCAATTCCTCTCCAGAAGTGATCTCTATATCCTGAAGCGCCGCAGAAACCGCTATCGCACCGCGCATGCGGCAATAGGAGCAGTTGCAGCGCCGTGCTGTCTTGAGTCCGTCAATAAGTCGAACTTGAAATCTTACAGATCCACAATGGCATGAACCTTGTAACTTTCCATCCGTGTTTTTCATTTTTTTCCTTTCAATGACGGCTTATGGCCGTTCAATCAAAAACAATCCGCTGCCCCAGCTCGAATTCATTCTCATGGCAATAAAACAGGATAAGCGGCGTGTCGTTCGAATAGATCATCGCGTCGTCACGTGACGGCACAAAAACATCGGACCAGTTCTCGATCAGGAACACACTGCTGCAGACGAAGCATTCGTCTTCTCCAAACACCACGACGACCTGCTGAATTCCCGGCACACGGGCGCGTAACCAGCTGCTTGCGGCGGCCACATCGTTTCCGAAGGCGAGCCGCTCGATTGAGTCAACGGTGTCAACGTTCAGGCCGGGATGCGTCTTCGAGTCATGAAGGCCAACCAAATCATAGGCACGGCGAGCTTCCTCGGCATCCAGCCAGACAATATCGGCCGAGTGATGCTGCAGCTCCTGAACCCTCCAATGTGTTGCGTTCATAATTTTCAAAATCTAAGGGCTCTTGGCCAGCGTTTCTAGGGTAGCATCGTGCTCAGGTGTGGATACATGCCTTGTCATTTGTTTCTATAACCAGAATGCAATTATATTGATATTAATAGGGAGATACCCACTGATGCAAATCGAAGAAAGCATCCACATTGCCGTCCCGCCCACGGTCGTCGATCAAATTTGGAGCGAGGTCGACCGATGGCATCAGTGGGATCCGGACACAAAGCAAGCCCGGCTCAATGGGCCATTTGCGGTGGGCACACATGGCCGTATCGTTCCCAGCAAGGGGATGGGCATTCCGATGCTCGTCACGGAGCGCTCCGCGGGCCGCTCGTTCACCGTCGAAGGCTACATCCCTTTGTTCCGCATCCATTTCGAGCACACGGTGGTTGCGGCAGATGGCGGATCGGAAGTCGTTCACCGCGTGTGGTTCACTGGAGCGCTTGCCTTTTTGTTCGGGCCAGGCGTTGCCAGGCAAGTCCGGGACGGGCTTCCCAGGACGATGCGCTCGCTCAAGGCCTATGCCGAGAAGCGCAACGAGACTCTCCATGATGGTGAGGCGGCGCGGCCAGCGCGACAACAGCCTGATAGATAGTTTCCCCTCGTCAATTCCTTGCAAACTGCCGCGTCAAATTAACGTGCCCTTCCCCTCATGATGGAATACAATTCTTGCGTGGCAGCCAGCTTGCCTGGCAAGGCCGGGCACGGCGCCTTTGACCTCGGAAAGATGTTGGCTTATGACTCTGCAGTTCCCCCAGCCGAATGTACCTCTGGCGCCTTGCGCGCCATCCAGTCGTTCCCAACCCCTCGTTTCCCTGTTCGTCCTGACCGTTTTCTGTCTGCTGCCAGCGGCGCCCGTCATGGCGGCTGCGCCCGCCAGCAGCAGCGTCATGCTGGAAGAACTGACGAGCACGGAGTTGCGCAGCCGTATCGACCATGGCGCCACGACCGTGCTCGTGCCCATCGGCGGCGTCGAGCAAAGCGGGCCGTATATCGCGCTGGGCAAGCACAATGTGCGCGCCGGGCTGCTGGCGCGGCAGATTGCGCAAAAACTGGGCAATACCATCGTCGCGCCCGTCGTTTCCTATGTGCCCGAAGGCGCGATTGTTCCGCCGGCCGGCCACATGCGCTTTGCCGGCACGATCTCGATCCCGTCCGCCGCCTTCGAAGCCGTGCTGGAAGGGGCGGCTGCCAGCTTGCGCCAGCATGGTTTCCGCGACATCATCTTCCTCGGCGACCATGGCGGCTATCAAAAAAACGAACAGAACGTGGCCAACAAGCTCAACCGCGCCTGGGGCAAAGCCGCCACCGCCAAGGATGCGCGTGCTTACGCCTTGCTCGACTACTATGACATCACGCAATCGGCCTATATCGCCGAGCTGCAAAAGCGCGGCCACAGCAGCGCCGAGATCGGCCTGCATGCGGGCTTGGCGGACGCGGCGCTGATGCTGGCGACGGACCCGTCGCTGGTACGTAGCGAAGCCATGGCGCACGGACCCAAGCCCGGCGTGGCGGACGGCGTGCGTGGCGATGCCTCGCGGGCGACGGCTGAACTGGGCCAGATCGGTATCAAGCTGCAGGTGGACACGTCGGTGGCCGCCATCAAGCAGCTGCTGCAACGTACTAAATAATTCCGCTGGAAGTGATTAACTTCCGGCTTTTGCAACGAAACGACGCGAAATAACATGAAAAAATTCCAACGACGCACCATCGTCACCTTGTCCGCCCTGGCTGCCGCACTGGCCGGCCTGGGCGTGGCCAGCCAGGTCATCGGCGCCAGCACGCCGGCCCCGGCTGCCGTAGCGCCGGCCGCCGCGTATTCGCCGCTGCCGGGCATGCCACCGCTGGTGGACCCGAAAAACGTGTACGGCAGCATCGCCGGCAGCAATATGAGCCCCGTCGTCAAGGATCACTTGCGCCGCGTCTACGTGCCCAATTTGCGCTCGAACGATGTGTACGTGATCGACCAGGACAGCCTGAAAGTGGTCGACAAGTTCAAGGTCGGCAGCGGCCCGCAGCACGTGGTGCCGTCGTGGGACTTGCGCACCCTGTGGGTGGCGAACAATGCCGAGCGCACGGACAAGGGCAGTTTGACGCCGATCGACCCCCTGACGGGCAAGCCAGGAAAGGAAGTGCCCGTCGATGACCCCTACAATATGTACTACACGCCCGATGGCAAGTCCGCCATCGTCGTGGCCGAAGCGCGCCACCGCCTCGATTTCCGCGATCCGAAGACCATGGCCGTGCAGTATTCGATCGACACGCCCCAGTGCGGCGGCATCAACCATGCCGATTTTTCCAATGACGGCCGCTACGCCATGTTCACCTGCGAGTTCGACGGCACCATCGCCAAGATCGACCTGGTGGGCCGCAAGGTCGACGGCTACCTGAAATTGCAGATGCCGGCCAAGCGCTTTGCCGAGTCCGGTCCCGTGGGCGGCCCGGCGAATGAAATCTGCAGCGTCAAGAAAGGCATGCCGCAAGACATACGCATCTCGCCGGACGGCAAGAAATTCTTTATCGCCGACATGGACGCTGACGGCGTGCACATCGTCGATGGCGCCACCCTGAAGGAAATCGGCTTCATCCAGACGGGCGTGGGCGCGCACGGCCTGTACCCTAGCCGTGACGGCAAGAAATTGTACGTGGCCAACCGCGGCACGCACCGCATCCACGGCAAGCCGAAGGGCAAGGGCAGCGTCAGCGTGATCGATTTCGCCACGGAAAAAGTCGTGTCGAACTGGCCGATTCCCGGCGGCGGCAGCCCAGACATGGGCAATGTGTCCGCCGACGGCAAATATCTGTGGCTGTCCGGCCGTTTCGACGACGTGGTCTACCGCATCGATACGAACAGCGGCGACGTTGCCAAGGTCAAAGTTGGCCAGGAGCCGCATGGCCTGACCGTGTGGCCGCAGCCGGGCCGCTATTCGCTCGGCCATACGGGTAACCTGCGCTAGGCTGGCGCATGGTGCTTCCTGGAGTAACTGCGGCGGATATACAGTCGTGATTGCCTAAAAAGCAATATTGGCGCATACTGTATTTTCCATTCCACTACCTCCAGGGAGCACCATTATGATTCTTGATCACATCGGTTTGAATGTCAGCGATGCACAGGCCAGCAAGGCCTTCTTTTCGGCCGCCCTGGCGCCCCTGGGTGTATCGGTGGTGATGGAAGAGCAGGGCTGGGTTGGCATGGGCAAGGATGGCAAGCCCGATTTCTGGTTCGGCGTGGGCGACAAGCCGCATGCCGGCATGCATCTGGCCTTCGCGGCGGACAACCGTGCCCAGGTGGATGCGTTCTACAAGGCCGCTCTGGAAGCGGGCGGCAAGGATAATGGCGCGCCAGGCATCCGCGCCCTGTACCACCCGAATTACTATGGCGCTTTCGTGCTGGGGCCCGATGGCCACAATGTCGAAGCCGTCTGCCACCGTCCCGAGTCTTGACGTCGGGCATTACCTGAAGAGAGCAGCATGAAGCACAGCGCCACCCTGTTTGCCGACGATGCCGGCCGCTATGCCTATGTCAAAGCGGGTTTTTCCTGGCCGGCCCTGTTCCTGGGCTCGTTCTGGGCCGTCGCCAAGCGCCGCTGGTGGCTGTTGCTGCTCATGCTGGCGATGGATGCCTGCCTGTGGTTTGGCAGCCATCTCGCCACAGGAATGCGCATCGGCCCGATGATGCTGCTGATGGCCGGCGCGGAACTCAGTTACCTGCTGGCGCGTGGCTGGTATGGCAACCGCTGGCTGGAAGCCTCGCTGCGCAGCCATGGCTACAAGCCCGTCGTGCCAGGCACGGGCGCCGTTGGCTGAGCCTGCCTGGCACAAATATCTCCCTCTGTTACTGACGTTTGCCAAGGGCAAGCTGTCCAGTACAAACTTTCTGCGCTGCCTGGCGCACCTTTGATCCAGATCATCCCTCACCTGCGGTGCTCACGTAGCCTTGGGACTCGCGTTGCAAAGCATCTTCCCACCAACCGGATATGTTTTTTCGCGTTTCGTGGCGTAGCCCGGCCGTCTGCCTATCCGTTCTACAGCCGGTGGTGCCGCCATATGTTCACCCAACCGCTATTTAATGAGGAACTCCATGTATCCATATTCCCGTAGTGTTACCCCCGCCGCCAAAAATCACCTGGAAGCCCAACTGGCTTTTTTCAATGGCCTGTCGAAGTCGCTGTTTCAATCGATGCAGCAGTTCAGTGACCTGAACATGCAGCTGGCGCAAGGCTTGCTGGAAGAAACCACGGTCACCAGCCAGAACCTGCTGACGGTCGAGCGCGCTGAAGATGCGTTCCAGGTGGCTGCCGCATCGGGCCAGCCAGCCGCCGAGCAACTGCGCAAGTACCAGCAACAGGTGTCGCGCCTGGCCGCCGATACGCAGGTTGAACTGGCCAATGTGGCAGAGCGTCATGTGAATGAAACGAGCCGTACCGCCAAGGCCCTGGCCGAAGAAGTGGCCCGCACCGCTTCGGAAGAAACGGAGAAAAACGTGCGCAAGCAGCAGGAAGCGATGCAGCGCATGGCCGAACCGTTCCAGGCTTATCAGCAAAACGGCGCCAACCGCGACCAGCAACGTGGCGCACAAAGCCGTGACGGTCAAAGCCTGCAAAGCGCCAGCCACCAGGGCAGCCAGCAGTCGGCCGGCAGCGAAGGCTCGGCCAGCGGCAGCGCCTCGCAAGCGGGCTCTGCACAAAGCAAGGGCAGCACCAGCCGTAAAGAGTAAGCACGAGGCTGCTTGCAGCTGAGCCGTATCGCGAGGGGCGAGCCTTGCTATGCGGCCAGCCAGCACGCGGCATCGTGCGTATTGGTTCGGGCAGAGCGCCCGCCCTTCATGGGGCGGGCGTTTTGTCGTAGGCGTGCGGCTCAGGCGCCGGCGTGGCCGCGCCAGGTGCGCGGGGCTGCAAGGCCATGCCTGCCGGCAAGGCTGTATCTGACAAGACCGCGGGCAAGACCGGGGACGAGACCGCGTCACCGCTCCCGGTCCCGCTGTTCGCCTCGATAAAGGCGCTGACGGCATCCAGTGTGGGCGCCAGCCTGCGCAAGGGGCCGGCCAGCGTAGCCACCAGGGTGGCGTGGCCCACGTGGTCGAAATAGGTTTCCGTCACGGGCCGGTGCAGCGCCCGCAAGGCGCTGGCCAGGCCGCCCGTGTTGCGTTGCGGATTGACCAGCTTGTCCTTGCCGGGCAGCGGGGCGATCAGCAGGGCAGGCGGGGCGTCGGCCGTCACGTGGTGAATCGGCTGCGAAGCGGCGGGCGTGTCCGGGTAAAAGAAAACGGGCCGGGTGGTGGTGTTTTCAATCGGCAGGAAATCATAGGGGCCGGCCAGGCCTATCCAGCCCCGCAAGTCGTGCGGACGCATGCCGTGGCGCGCCAGCAGGCTGGCATCGAGCGCCAGCATGGCCGCATTGTAGGCACCGGCGCTATGGCCCATGACGAACAGGCGCGTCGGGTCGCCGCCATGGCGGCGCGATTCCATCGCGGCCCAGGCCACGGCGCGGGCCGCATCCTGCAAGATCTCGGGGTAGTGCACGTCCGGATACAGCCGGTAGTCGGCGATCACGGCAAGGTAGCCGCGCGCGGCCAGCGCGTGGCCGACGAAGGCATAGTCGGCGCGCTCGCCCGTCGTCCAGTTGCCGCCATAAAAGAACACCACCACGGGCACGGGCCCCGTGCGGGTCTTGGGGGCATACACATCGAGTTTCTGCCGTGGCAGGGGGCCGTAAGCCAAGTCCCGCGTCACTTGCGAGGCGCCGCCGGACGACAGGGCATTGATGGCGGTCAAGGGCGAGCAGGCTGCCAGGCCGGCAGCGAGCGGGATGGCCGCCAGCACGCCGAGCAGGGTGGTACGCAGGATCGTCATGCAAGCTCCCGGTGGTGATGGCTGATGCTTGCAGTGTAGGCCAGGCAGGGCAGGGCGCACACGGGGAAGTTGCTGTCTAGTATAGATAAATGTTGCATGCGTCAATCAATCCTGTAACAGCCATTTGCGCGCCGTGGCGATAACGGCGTCCGACAGGGTGCGCGTGAGGGGCGTCTGGATATCCCAGGCATGCCAGGTCAGGGGCACGTCGAGCGCCTGCCCGGCCGCCACGTCGATGAGCCGGCCGGCGGCCAGCGCCGTTTCCGCCTGCAGCAAAGGCACCATGCCATAAGCATAGCCCGCTTCGATGAAGCGCACGAAGTCGCGCGCCGAACCGAGCACATGGTGGGGATAGCGGCCCGTGTAGCCGAGGCGGTGCTGCAGGTAGCGTTCATGCAGCGCATCCTTGCTGCCAAACGTGATGGCGGGCGCCTGGCTGACGGCTTCCACCGTAAAGCCATGGGGAAACCATTGCTGCGCGAACCCTGGCGAGGCCACGCACAGGTAGCGCATGCCGCCCAGCGGCGTAGCCGTGGTGCCGGCCACCAGGTCGTTGGCGCTGGTGACGCAGGCAAACACGCGCCCTTCGCGCAGCTGGCTCAAGGTGTGGTCCTGGTCGTCGAGGCGGATATCGAGCAGGCAGGACGGCGGCAATAGCAGCGGCCCCAGCGCTTCCGGAATCCAGGTGGCGGCGCTGTCGGCGTTGACGGCGATGGCCAGCGCCGGCAATTGCGTGGTGGGGCCGGGCTGGGCGTCGAGCGCCGCTTCGAGCAGCTTGACTTGCCGGTAATGGGCGATCAGGCGCTGGCCCGCTTCCGTCGGCATGGGCGGGTGGCTGCGGATGATCAGCAGGGTGCCTTCCAGGTTTTCCAGGGTGCGGATGCGCTGCGACACGGCCGGCTGGCTGATCGCCAGCGCCTGCGCGGCCTTTTCAAAGCTGCCCAGGCCGATCACGGCGTCGAGGGCGGCCAATCCACGGTAATCGACGACGCGCATAAGTTTCTTTTATATATGGTTAGAATCATTCATTATACTTATATTTACTTTTTCTTTACACTGTTGAAATAGGGTAACAACTCCACTCTGCCGCGCGGTCCTCCTGGTTCCGCACCACCCTCCACCTACCTCTGATGACTTTGCCGTTGCCGGCAGAGCGTGGGCGGCCGTGCGCGTGATGGAAAGCAATAAAGGAATCGATATGGACAGCGCAATCTTCTTGAAAGGCATGGGGCTCGGCGCGAGCCTGATCGTGGCCATCGGCACGCAAAACGCATTCTTGCTCAAACAGGGTTTGAAGCGCCACTACGTGCTCACTTGTATCCTGGTCTGCCTCGTGTGCGATGCGATGTTGATCACGGCCGGCGTGGCCGGCATGGGCACCTTCATCGCCGACAACCCGAATTTCCTGCTGTGGGCCAAGGCCGGCGGCGCCACCTTCCTGATCGCCTACGGCTTGCGCGCCGCCAAGTCGGCCTGGCGCCCAACGGCCCTGACGGTGTCGGCCGCCAAGTCGCCCGAAGGCTACTGGGCCGTGATCGGCGCGGCGCTGGCGTTCAGCCTGCTGAATCCGCACGCCTTCCTCGACACGGTCATCCTGCTCGGCTCGATTGGCGGCCAGCATGAAGGCGTGGGACGCTTCTACTTCGCCGGCGGCGCCATCATGGCGTCGGCCCTGTGGTTCTTCCTGCTGGGCTTTGGCGCCCGTTACCTGGCGCCCGTGTTTGCCAAGCCCATGGCTTGGCGCGTGCTCGACGGCATCATTGCCCTCGTCATGTGGGCCATCGCCGCCTCGCTGTTCCTGTAAGCGGGACAAGCGCCGCAGCCTGCCTGCGGCGCGCGGCAATTCCCCGTAGAATAGCCGTCAACTTGACGCTATGCTTTCCAGGAATGCCATGACCACCACGCCAGACTCCCTGCACATCGTGTGCCCCCATTGCGACGCCGTCAACCGCTTGCCGGCTGCGCGGCTCGCGGAACAGCCCACTTGCGGCAAGTGCCAAAAGGATTTATTCACGGGCCAGCCCGTGGACCTGGCCAGCGCCCGTTTCCTCAAGCATATCGAACGCAGCGACATTCCTGTGCTGGTCGATTTCTGGGCGCCCTGGTGCGGCCCGTGCCGCAGCATGGCGCCATTTTATGTTCAGGCTACCAAGACCCTGGAGCCGGCGTTTCGCGTCGTCAAGGTGAATACGGAAGCGTCTCCGGACCTGGGCAGCCGTTTCAATATCCGCAGCATTCCCACCCTGGCCCTGTTTCGCAGGGGCGTGGAAGTGGCGCGCCAGCCGGGCGCCATCGATGCGAATGCCATCGTCGCGTGGGCGAGGGATAAAGCCCGTCTTTGAGCAGCAAGAGAAAGCCTTTGCGGTTTTTCATTTGACATTTAATATGGCGCCATATTATATTGCGCCATATGATAAAACTCGAACAGAAATACACGGCCTTGCTCGGTGACGTGCAGCGCCGCGCCAGCGGTCTCGACATGATGCCGTCCACGGCGCGCTTGCGCCTGTGTTTTGAAGTGCTGGGCGTGGCGTCCGCCATCGATGGCGATTGCGCCGCGCGCCTGGGCCGGCATGGCTTGTCGGAAGGCAAGTTTGTCTTGCTGTCCCTGTTGCGCGATGTGCCCGACGGACTTTCGCCGCACGAACTGGCCGAGCGGGCCGGCGTGACACGCGGCACCATCACGGGCTTGCTCGACGGCCTGGAACGCGACGGTTTCCTCGCGCGCCATGCGGACCAGTTTGATAGGCGCAAGCTGCTCGTGCGCCTGAGCCCCAAGGGAGAAGCCGCCGCCGCGACCCTGGTCGACGAGCACGCGCAGTGGATCGCCAGCCTGTTTGCCGATTTCACGCCGGCAGAAATGCAGTTGTTGAGCGCGCTGCTGGAAAAAGCCTGGCGCAAGACGGACCGGGGTGCCGCATGAGCCGCGGTATCGCCGACATCGCGCCAGCGCGCCTGGCCCTGCTGAACGGGGGTAATGTGCCCAGCGCCACCCTGACGGAAGGGCTGGCCATCGATTTCGCCCAGCTGCTTGCCGCTGCCGTGCCCGGTATTGGCGCCGCCCACCTGGAGCAGATGCGCGCGCAGGCGGCAGACGGCATCACCAGGCGCATGGCGCTGGCGGCGCAATTGCTGCTGGACGCCAAGGCCGATCTGGCTGTGCTGCAAGCCCACCCATCCGACACGGTACGCGGCTGGGTCTGCTTTGCCATCGCCGCCCAGGCTGGATTGAGCTTGCCGCAGCGGTTGGCCGCCATGCGGCTGCTGGCCGACGATGGCCACTTCGGCGTGCGTGAATGGGCCTGGCTGGCGCTGCGCCCCCATCTGGCGGCGCATCTTGACGAAGCAATCACCTTGCTGGCGCCGTGGACGGCGGACCCGTCGGAAAGAGTGCGCCGCTTTGCCTGCGAAGCGCTGCGCCCGCGCGGCGTGTGGTGCGCGCATATCGCCCGGTTAACAGCGCAGCCGCAGCTGGCCTTGCCCGTACTGCAGCCTTTGCGCGCCGACCCGGCCGTCTACGTACAGGATTCCGTGGCCAACTGGCTCAACGATGCGGCCAAGAGCCAGCCGGACTGGGTGCGCAGCCTGTGCGCGCAATGGCTGCAGGAAAGCCCCGCTGCCGCGACGCAACGCATCTGCAAGCGCGCCCAGCGCTCGCTTTCTTAATTCTTGGGAGGAAAACATGCATTATCTGTTAGAACTGTACAGCCCGAAACCGGCCTGGCTGGCCCTCGATGGCGCCGCGCGCCAGGCGTATTTCGACAGGGTCGGCGCCGGCATGGCGGCTTTGTCCGGCATGGGCGCCGAAGCGCTGGCCATGGGCGCCATCGATGGCGGCAAGCTGCACGCGGCTGCCCAGCAATTCTATGCCGTCTGGCGCTTCCCGGACGAGGCGGCACTGGACGCCTTGCTGGCCGGCATCGCCGCCACGGGCTGGCATGATTACTTCGACACCATCAACGCGGCTGGCACGGCCGTGGATTTCCCTGGCCACCTGGCGCAGCTGGCGGCGGTCTAAGTGTACGGCGTTTTCCTTGCCACTGAGGTAAAGTTGGCATTTCCATCCGAACACTGACGTTGATGCCGACCAAATTGCTCTCCACCCTGTTGCTTGCCCTGGCGCCCATGCTGGCGTCGGCAGTCCCCGCCACCCCGCAAGCCCTCGTCGTCGCCGCCCGCAAGCAGGTGGGCGTGACCGTGCAGTACGATCCGCGCTACGAACGGCTCGCCTATCCGGGCGGCGACGTGCCGATGGAGCGGGGCGTGTGTACGGACGTGATCGTGCGCGCTTACCGCCAGCTGGGGCAGGATTTGCAGGTGCTCGTGCACGAAGACATGCGCAAGGCGTGGCAGGTGTACCAGCAGCAGGGACGCTGGCAGATGAAGGGGCCGGACCGCAATATCGACCACCGCCGCGTGCCGAACCTGGGCACTTACTTTGCCCGCCACGGCACCAGCCTGCCGCCAAGCAAGGAACAGAAGGCCTACCGCGCGGGAGACATTGTCACGTGGCGCCTGCCGGGCAACCTCACGCACATCGGCATCGTCAGCGACAAACAGTCGTTGGGCGGTGTGCCGCTCATCATCCACAACATCGGCGAGGGCGCGCGCGAGGAAAATATTCTGTTCAGCTATCCGATTACGGGGCACTACCGCTGGCAGCCCCGTTGACGGGGAGCGGTGCTATTTCCTGCAGAATCGCCAGCACCTTGGCCAGCGCCGTGTCGATATCGAGCTTGTCGATGGCGCCATAGCCGAGGAACAGGCCTTCATGGCGGGCGGGACCGTGGTAAAAGCTGGCCAGCGCATACAGGCTGATGTCGGCCAGGCGCGCGCGGCGCTGCAATTCAGCGATATCGAGCGGCGCCTGGGCCAGCGCCGCCACGTGAAAGCCGGCGCTGGCCGGCACCAGGCGGAACCATGGCGCCAGCGGGCCGTTGAACCAGTGCAGCAGCCGCTCACGCCGCCCCGCATAGATGTCGTGGCAGCGGCGGATGTGGCGCAGCAAATGGCCGTCGCCGATGAACTTGGCCAGCGCATGCTGGCCCAGGCTGGCCGTATGGCAATCGCTCAGGTATTTCACCGTCTGCACGGCGGCCACGATGGCTTGCGGCAGCACCACATAGCCGAGCCGCAGTTCCGGCAGCATGATCTTGGAAAAGCTGCCCACGTGCGCGACGATGCCGTAGCGGTCCATGCTTTGCAGCGCATCCTCGGGCCGGCCCTCGTAGCGGAAGGCGCTGTCGTAATCGTCCTCGATGATGATGGCGCCCAGTTGCTGCGCCCGCTCCAGCAAGGCATGGCGGCGCGCCATGCTCATCGGCATACCCAGTGGAAATTGATGCGCGGGCGTGACATAGATCAGCCGCGTGCCGTCCGGGATTTGCCCGACGATCAAGCCATCCTCGTCCACTTCGATGCCCACCACGCGCGCGCCCTGGCTGGCGAACACGGCGCGCGCCACCGGGTAGCCGGGTTCTTCCACGGCAACCATGTCGCCCGGTTCCAGCAGGGTTTGCGCCAGCAGGTGCAAGCCTTGCTGCGCGCCGCTGGTGACGAGCACCTGTTCTTCTGTGCAATGGATGCCGCGGCTGAAGGCGGCATGGCCGGCGATCGCCGCGCGCAAGGCGGGCAAGCCTTCCACGGGGCCATAACGGCCGCGCGCCTGGCCACCCTGGCGCAGCGCGTGCAGCATGCAGGCGCGCCATTCATCCTGCGGGAAGTGCGCGGGCGTGGCGCGCCCGCCGATGAAGGCGTAGCGCGCCGGCGTTTCCTGGCTGGCGCGGCGCAAGGGTGTCGGCGTCGCTTCCCAGCGGGCGATGCGTTGCGCGCTGGCCAGCGGCGTGCTGGCGTGGCGCCGTTGCGGCGAGGCGTGCGGCGTCTGCACGAAGCTGCCCACGCCCACTTTGCCGACCAGCAGCTTTTCATAACCGAGCTTGTCATACACGTCGGACACCGTCTTGCGCGACAGGCCCAGCTGGCTGGCCAGCAGGCGCGAGGGCGGCAATTGCTGGCCGTCCGCCAGCCGGCCCGAGCGGATGGCCTCGCTGAGCTGGCGGTACAGCTGGCCGCCCAGGTCGCGCGTGCCGTCGATCAGGATATGTAATTCCATGGTGTGCCTGCTGGTGGTCTGCTGTTTTTCGGGGAGATTGGCCTGCCGCACGTACTTCTTGCGCTTCTACAATGATGCATCTCTACTTTATCAAGGAATGCCATCATGACACAGCAACGACTCGATTTCATGCAAGCCTCGCCCGATGCCATCAAGGCCATGTACGCGCTGGAAGCGGCGATTGCCAAGCTGGGCGTCGAACACTCGCTGCTCGAGCTGATCCGCCTGCGCGCCTCGCAAATCAATGGCTGCGCCTTTTGCGTGGACATGCACACGAGCGACGCGCGCAAGGCGGGCGAAACGGAACGCCGCCTGTATGCCGTGTCCGTCTGGCGCGAAACGCCGTTCTTCACGCCGCGCGAGCGGGCCGTGCTGGCCTGGACGGAAGCGCTGACCCTGCTGCCGCAGAATCACGCGTCCGACGCAGACTATGCGGCGCTGGCGGAACAATTGACGCCGGCGGAAATGGTCAACGTGACCCTGGCCATCGGCTCCATCAATACCTGGAACCGCCTGGCCGTGGGCTTTCGCAAGATGCCGGAATAAGTTCTTTGTTCGTTCGCGAACAGACGCATGGCTTGCCCCTGCGTAGGCTGGCAGGACGATTGATCAGCCAGGGAGCAGCCATGCAAGTACCTATCGGGGAAGGCGCCGACAAGACGCCCGAGCAACAGGAAGAAGCGCGCCGCGAATTCATCGCCGAACTGTGGCGGCGCTACGAAGCCTTGCAGGAATGGGCCGTCAGCCACTGGCCAGACCAGCAGCACCCGCTCAGTTCCGCCGACTTCGTCGAAACGCGCAAGGAGATCTTGAGTCTGCGTTCGCCGGCCGGGTCGTTGAACCAGCCGTCGCAAAAGGACGAAGCGGAACCGGAGCAGGGCGGGGCGCAATATGTTGACGTCACCCCTGCGCCGTGGCCGTAGGTCGGATTGGCGCTTGCGCGTAATCCGACGTCACCCGCCAATAATGTTGTCGGATTACGGCCCTCCGGGCCTAATCCGACCTACGCGTTGCTCTTCCCTTGCGCAAACACCCAGCAAACCAAACTCACCAGCAGCCCCGCCATCACGCCATACGCCAGGTTCAAGGCGCTGTCGAACAGCAGCGGCGCCACCAGGCCCGAGACGAGGGCGAACAGCAGCATCTGGATGAACGATTGCATCGACGACGCCAGGCCGCTGTTGTTGGGAAAGTGGTTCAAGGCCATCAGGGTCATCGGCGGCATGGCGATCGACAGGGCGAATGAATAGAAGAACAGCGGCAGCACGGCCCACGGCACTTCGGCGGCAAAGACATAGTTGTAGCCGATGTTGGCGGCGGCCGCCACCAGCATCAAGATGAAGCCGGCCCAGATCATCTGGCGCTGGCTGTAGCGGTGGGCGATTTTCGCCGACAGGGCCGAGCCGAACACCATGCCGCTGATCAGGGGAATGAACAGCCAGGCGAATGCCGTCTCCGGCAGGTGCAGGATGTTGATGATGAAGTAGGCGGCCGAACCGATGTACAGCGCGAAGCCGCCAAAGGCGGCGCCGATGGCCGTCGACAGCAGCAGGAACTGGCGGTGGCACAGCACTTTCCAGTAATTGACGGCGATGTCGCCCAGGTGGAAGGCTTGGCGCTGCTCCTTAGGCAAGCTTTCCGGCAGCGCGCGCCAGACGACGACGAACATCAGCACGCCGAACGCCGTGAGGAACCAGAAAATCCAGCGCCAGCCCAGGCCCACTTGCAGCCAGCCGCCCAGCACGGGGGCGATGGCCGGCGCCAGCGCGAACACCATCATGATGTGCGAGAGGATTTTCTGCGCGGCGGCGCCCGAATAGCGGTCTTGCACGATGGCGCGGCCGATCACGGAACCGGCGCCCGCCGAAAGTCCCTGCAGCACGCGCCAGGCCAGCAGCCAGCCCAGCGACGGCGCCAGCGCGGCGCCCACGGAGGCGATCACATACAGCACCAGCGAGACGAGAATCACGGGACGGCGGCCGAACGAGTCGGACAGGGTGCCGTAAAACAGCATCATGAAGGCGAACGTGAACAGGAAAAAGCTCAGGGTTTGCTGCACCAGCAGGGGGCTGGCATTGAAATCTTGCACGATGGCGGGGAACGACGGCAGATAGGTGTCAATTGCAAGCGGTCCGACCATCGCCAGGCCCGCCAAGATCCATGTTAATAATTTAGTCATGTTAAACAGTGTTTTTGTTAGTCCGTCATTTTACGCTAGTGGCAACAATCGGGTTTGATCGCTGGCCGCCACGTGGTCGATATTCGTTTTTCGTATATGTAATCTTGGAATTCTTCGTTGGAATCGCAGTGCCTGGCCGCTAAGCTGGGGCGACCCGGCTTGTTTGCCGTTTTCTGGAAGCGATACCCATGCACAGCATTTATCCCGCGGCGCCCGCCGACGACACGGCCCAGTGGAACCTGGGGCCCGTGATCCAGGCCTTGCGCAGCTCGCGCGAAGACAAGCACAAGATCCGCCATAACGGCAGGGTGCGCGAACTGCCGTCGCGCGAAGCGCTGACCACCATCGTCAACGGCCTGTCGGCGGCCTTGTTCCCCACCCATTACGGGCGCCCCAACCTGACGGACGAGAGTATCGACTACTTTGTCGGCGACACCCTCAACACCACCTTGAACCGCCTCAGCGAACAGGTGCGGCGCGGCCTGCTGTTTTCCGTACCGGCCGGCGATGAGGGCGATGCCGCCAGCGACGATGCGGCCCTGGCGCAGCAGGCGCGCGACATTACGCGCGCCTTCGCCGCCAGCCTGCCCGATATCCGCGCCTTGCTGGTGTCGGACGTGCAGGCCGCCTATGCGGGCGACCCGGCCGCTACCTCGGTGGCCGAAATCATGCTGTGTTATCCGGGCACCATCGCCATCCTGTACCACCGCCTGGCGCACCGCCTGCATGCGCTCGGTGCACCGTTCCTCGCGCGCCTGATCGCCGATATCGCGCATACCCTGACGGGCATCGACATCCATCCGGGCGCGCACATCGGCGCCTCCTTCTTCATCGACCATGGCACGGGCGTCGTGATTGGCGAGACGGCCATCATCGGCCAGCGCGTGCGCCTGTACCAGGCCGTTACCCTGGGCGCCAAGCGCTTCCCTGCGGATGCTTCCGGTGCGCTGATCAAGGGCACGCCGCGCCACCCCATCGTCGAGGACGACGTGGTCATCTACGCGGGCGCGACCGTGCTGGGGCGCATCACCATCGGCGCGGGATCGACTATCGGGGGGAATGTGTGGCTGACGCAAAGCGTGCCGCCGGAGAGTAATGTATCGCAGGCGCAGATGCGTAATGACTAGGTGCGGCGGAAGGGGTGTAACCCCAGAGTTAGGGCTGGGGTCAGACCCGACGGGGGTCTGCACCCCAAAGGGCGGGGTCAGATCCCGACGGGTCTGACCCCACAGTTTTACTTCACCGTCAGGACTTCATACCGCGCCACGGGCACGCCATCCTTCAGCAGCAGCAATTCCTGGTCGGCGTAGCGGTAGCCATTGACTTCGCCCAGGGTGGCCAGCAGCAGGCGCTCGAGGTCCATGTCCTGCGGCTGGCACATCATCATGGTGCCGGCCATCTGTCCAAAGTTCAAGGTGCTGATGCCATCGCTGGTGTAGCCGCCCATCATCTGGTTGCAGCCGCTGTTGCCGCTGGCGCGGCCTTCGGCCAGCTGCAGGGTCACTTCGCGCTGCTCGGGCGCCTTGCGTACCACTTGCTTGCCCTTCAATTCCTTCAGCTTCCACTGCGTGCCCGTCAGCTTCGGCGCCGGCTTGGCGGGCGAGGTGGCGCCTGGCGCGGCGGCGGCAGCGTCACTGCGCACGGGCGTTTGCGCGCAGCCGGCCGTGATGGCGACGATGGCGGCGAGAGGAATCAGTCTGGCGAGTGTGAACATGGCATATCCTTCTTCAAGTGATGAATGATAGCCGCCAGCGTAGCAGATCGGCGCCGCGCCAGCGTGCACGGTTGACAAGCTCGCTGGCAAGTTCACTGCTGTTTTTCCTGCGCCAGGCGCGCCTCGAGCACGGTGCGCGCCGTCGCCACGTAGGCACGGCAAGCCTGCGGGTCGATGAACGCCTCGCTGCCGGCCGTGGCACTCGCTTCCAGCCTTTCCCACAGCTGCGACGCTTCCGGGTGGGCCGAGATCAGCACGTCGCACGGCAGTTTTTCCAGGGTCTCGAAGCTGTGGCGCAAGTCCGCCACCGCGTTCGGATATTCGCTGCTGGCGCTGAACTTGAAGCCGGGACGCGAGACGGCGTTGAGGCTGTCCGCATAGACCATGTTCAGGCAGCGGGGGCCGTCGCACGATTGCCAGGTCCAGCTCAGGCCTCCGGGCGTGTGGCCCGGCGTGGCGTGCGCCGTCACGTTGACGGGGCCGACGTTGAACTGGCCGCCGTCGCGCGCCAGGCGCATGTCCTTGACGGGCGGGTACTTGGGCAGCGCGTGGTATTGCGGATCGTCCGGCCCCACTTCGCCCGACGCCAGGTCCAGCGCGGCCGACGGGCTTGCCGCCACCAGCGCATCGCTGCGCCGCTGCAGTTCGGCCAGGCCGCCCGCATGGTCGATATGGCCGTGCGAATTGAGGATCAGTTTCACGTCCTCGATGCGAAAGCCCAGGGCGGCGATATTGGCGATGATCTTGGGCGCCGATTCAGGCAAGCCGCCGTCGATCAGCACGTGGCCCTGCGGCGACGTCACCAGCACGGAGCTGAGGCCTTTCACGCCCACATAATAGGTATTGCCGAAGATGCGGAACGGCGTCTGGTCCGCGTTCCAGGTGGCGCAGACGTCGCAGCCCGGCGTCTGTGCATGGGCGGCGGGGCTGGCCAGCAGCAGGGCCAGTGCCAGCGCCGGCGCGCGTGTAAGAGTGGGGGGCATTGCTTTCCTTATCCGTGGTGCCAAGGTGGCGTATGCTGACATGGAACGGGGCTGGACGCAAACGTCACAACGATGCGGGCGGCGCATCGCCAGTGTCCATGTACACCAGTTCGATCAGGGTATCGTCCGCATAACGGGTATCGCCGACGGGCGCCAGGAAGGCCGTGCCGCCATTTTTCACCTGCAGCGCGACGCGGCGCTCCCCATCGAGCAGGGTGGCGCTGGCGATGGCCGGATCGCTATGCGTGCCCATCTTGAGCGCGTCGGCGGAACACCAGTCGGTGGTGCGCAGCTTGGTGACGACCAGGGTGCGTATCAAGAAGGGCGTCTCTTTCTTTGCAATGGCGACCATCACCTGGCATTGCAGGCGCAAGTCGCCCAGGCGGCGCATACCGGGTGGCACATCGTCGCTGCGGACGCTGGCCTGCCAGCGGAACTGGCCTTGCTTCCTGTTGGTGACCAGGTCCGCATCTCCGCTGTCGGCTTGCGCGCTGCGGGGCAGCACAAAGCTGCCATCGGCCGACAGGGGCACGGTGATCGTGGTGTCGTTGCCGGCGATGCGCAAGGCCACGTCCTGCATGATGTCCGCCGGAGTGCCGGGGCCCGGAATCAGCTGGAAGCGCACTTCGCGCGCCTTGGGCGCCAGTGCATGGTACTCGTCAAAGGCATCGAGGCCCGCCGCCATCACGCGATACGATTTCAATTCCGGATTGCGGATGCTGTTGACGTGGATGGACTGGCCGGTGTCGGCCGGTGCCTCGGCGTGCGCCGCGCTGTGGCCGAGGGCCAGGATGGCGAGGACGGTAAGTAAGGAAAAATGCACGTAGCCGCCTGTTTGTTTTTACCATGGCAAGCTAACATGAATGACAAGGCTTGTCACTGGGGCGGCGAGCCAGCCTCAGATCGCGTGCGCGGCGTGCAGTTCGCCGAGGATAGTCTCCTTCAATTGCGCTTGCGCTGCCGGCGTGCGCAGGCGGGGACGGGGCGCGGCCACGTCGTAATGGGCGCGTGGCGGTCCGGCACGCGTATCGAGCATGACGATGCGGTCGCTCAGGTAAAGCGCTTCATCGATATCGTGCGTCACCAGCAGCACGCTCAAGCCATGGCGCGCGGCGACGGCGGCCAGCAAGTCTTGCAGCTTCATGCGCGTAAAAGCGTCGACGGCGGAAAACGGTTCGTCCAGCAACAGGATGCGGGGCTGGCCAAACAGGCCGCGGGCAATCGCCGCGCGCTGCGCCTGGCCGCCCGACAGCTGTTTGGGCAGGCTGTGCGCATGGCCTTGCAAGCCCACTTCCTCCAGCAGCTGCGCGACCCTGGGATCATTTTCGCCACCGGCACCGAGGCCGAAGGCGATGTTTTGCGCCACCGTCAGCCAGGGAAACAGGCGCGGTTCCTGGAAGATCAGGCCGATGTCCGCGTGCACGCCGGCCAGCGGCTTGCCATCGAGGCGCAGGGCGCCGCGAAAGTCCGTATCGAGGCCGGCCACGATGGACAGCAGGCTGCTCTTGCCGCAGCCGCTGGCGCCGATCAGGCTGACGATTTCGCCCCGGTGCAGCTGCAATTGCAGATTATGCAGCACGCGCCGCGCGCCATAGGATTTGTCGTGGATGGCAATGTCAAGCAAGGCAGTCATGCGTGGGTGCTTTCGTCAGGGAGTGGCATAGCTATCGCGCCAGGCGAGCAAACGGGTCTCCAGGCGTTGCATCAGGCTGTCGCTGGCCTTGCCCAGCACGGCCAGCAGCACGATGGCCGCCAGCACGATGTCGGCGCGGCTCGTTTCGCGCCCGTCGCTGAGCAGATAGCCGAGGCCCCGGCTGGCGGCGATCAGTTCAGCCGCCACCATGAACATCCAGGCCAGGCTCAAACCGTTGCGCAAGCCCGTGAAGATGGCGGGCAGCGCGGCCGGCAACAGCACGCGCCGCGCCAGCGCGGGCCGGCTCAAACGGTACATGCGGGCCGCGTCGATCAACTTGCGGTCCACGTCGCGGATGCCCGACGCCACGCCCATGTAGACGGGGAAGAAGGCGCCGATGCCGATCAGGACCAGCTTGGGCGCTTCATCGATGCCCAGCCATAGCAGCAGCAAGGGCACCCAGGCCAGCGAGGGAATGGCGCGCAAGGCCTGGAACGTGGGGTCGAGCAGCGCCTCCACCGTGCGGTTCAAGCCCACGGCCGCACCGAGCATGATGGCCAGCAGCGCGCCGCCCGCAAAGCCGATGGTCACGCGACCGGTACTGGCCAGCACATGGCCAGCCAGGCCCTGGCGCGCCAGATCGGCGATGGTGGCGCCAATGTCGCTGGGCGCCGGCAGCAGGTTGGCGGGAATGGCGCCCGTGCGCACACCCAGTTCCGCCGCCAGCAGCGCCAGGGCGGGCAGTAGCAGGCCAAGCGCCGCGCGCGGCAAGGGAGGAAGCTTGCGCCGGACGCCGGTTTCGTTGGCCTGTACCGGCGCGGCGAGCGTATCTCTGGCCATGGCCGCTTACGCCTTGCCGATGAAGGGGGCGGCAAAGCGCGTGTCGACCAGGTCCGCGATGGCGCGGTTCAAGTCGGTGCCGGGCTTGACCAGCGCTTCATCGACGAGGATGGGCGCGGCCACCAGCAGGGCCTTCACATGTTCGTTCGACGGCCGCGGATTGCTGAAGTCACTGCGCAGTTTCACCTGCAGCAGCGCCACCGGCAGGCTGACCTTGGCTTCCTCCGACAGGATCTTCGCCGCCTCGGCCTGATTGGCGCGTATCCAGGCGCGCGCCCGTTCGTAGGCCTGTATCACCTTGCCCACTTCGGCGGGGCGGCTGGCGAGGAATTCCTCGCGCACGTTCAGGAAGCCGTAGGTATTGAAGGCGACGTTGCGGTAGATCAGGCGCGACCCCGCTTCCAGTTCGCTGGCGGCCATGTGCGGATCGAGGCCGGCCCAGGCATCGACCTTGCCTTGCTCCAGTGCCGCGCGGCCATCGGCATGCTGCAGGCTCACGTGTTCGATATCGCCGCGTTTCAGGCCCGCCGTCTTCAATGAGCGCAGCAGGAACAGATACGGGTCGGTGCCCTTGGTGGCGGCCACCTTCTTGCCCTTCAAGTCGGCGAGGCTGCGGATGGGGCTATCCTTGCGCACCACCAACGCCGTCCATTCGGGACGCGAAAAAATATACGGCGCGCGGATGGGGTTGCCGTTGGCTCGCGCCAGCAGGGCGGCCAGGCCGGCGCTCGAACCGATGTCGATGCTGTTGGCGTTCAGGTATTCGAGCGCGCGGTTGCTGCCCGCGCTGAGCACCCACTTGATGCTGGTGCCGTCCGGCTTGAACGCTTCTTCCAGCCAGCCGAAGCGGCGCAGCACCAGGCTGGTGGGCGAATAATAGGCGTAGTCGAGGCGCAGCTCCTTCAGCGGTGCTTGCGCGGCGGCGCTGGTGAGGCCGGGCAAGGCGGAGAGGGCGGCGCCGCTGGCGGCCAGTTGCAAGATGGTTCTGCGTTTCATGGTGTCCTTGAATGGGAAATTGGATGTGTCAGGCCGCCGCCAGGGCGGCGTCTGCGGGCGCGATGCTGACCAGGCGCCCCGCGTGATCGGCGGGCAGGCGCGGGCCTTGGCCGAAGACTTTGTGGCGCAAGCTGCCTTCCTCGTACTGGGTGCGGTAGCGGCCGCGCCGCTGCAGTTCCGGTACGATGTGGGCCACCACGTCTGCCATGCTGTCGTGGGCGACGGCGAAGGCGAGGTTGAAGCCGTCGATGCCCGTTTCATCGAGCCAGCTTTCCAGCTGGTCGGCCACCTGGCGCGCATCCCCCACCAGCACGGGGCCGCGCCCGCCCAGGCCGATGTATTCGGCTGCTTCACGCACCGTCCACGTACGGTCCGGGTCGGCCTGGCTGAACGAGGCCAGCGCCGAGCGGCCGGCGGGGGAATCGATGTAGTCGATGGTGGCGTCGAGCGGGTAGCGGCTGAAATCGACGCCCGTCCAGCCGGACAGCAGCACGAGCGCCGCCTCGATATTCACGTGGCGCAGGTAGCCGGCATGCTTGGCGCGCGCTTCTTCTTCCGTGGCGCCTGTGATCACGAGCGCCTGCGCGTAGATCAGCAGCGCGTCGCCATCGCGCCCGCTTTGCCGCACGGCGGCGCGCAAATCGTCGGCGTAGAGCTTGACCACCGTCTTGCTGGGGCCACTGACGAAGGTCGCTTCCGCATGGTGCGCCGCGAAGCGCGTGCCGCGCGGAGAGGTGCCCGCCTGGTACAGCAGCGGCGTGCGCTGCGGCGACGGCTCGCACAAATGGATACCGGGCACCTGATAGTGGCGCCCGGCATGGTTGATCGGATGGACTCTGGCCGGATCGGCGTAGATGCCGCGCACCTTGTCGTTGACGACGGCGTCGTCGTCCCAGCTCTTTTCCCACAGCTTGTAGACGACATCGAGGTATTCGTCGGCCAGGTCGTAGCGCTCGTCGTGGCCCAGTTGCTGGCTCAAGCCCAGGTTGCGCGCCGCGCTATCGAGGTAGCCGGTGACGATGTTCCAGCCGATGCGCCCACCCGTCAGGTGGTCGAGCGTGGAGATGCGCCGCGCGAACGTGTACGGGTGTTCATAGGTGAGGGCGCAGGTGACGCCGAAACCCAGGTGCGTGGTCGCCTGCGCCATGATGGGCACGAGCGCCAGCGGATCGTTCAGCGGCACTTGCACGCCGTGTTCCAGGGCCGCATCGAGGCTGCCCCGGTACACGTCGTACACGCCCAGCACGTCGGCCAGGAACACCGCGTCGAACAGGCCCGCTTCCAGCAGCTGCGCCAGTTCCGTCCAGTGTGCGGGATCCGTGTAGCGGTGGCTGCGGTCGCGCGCATGCGTCCACAGCCCCGGCGACTGGTGGCCGACGGTATTCATCTGGAAGGCGTTGAAGCGTATCGTCTTTGCCATGGTTTATTTGGCTGCCGTCTGCAACGCTTGCTGGTAATCGGGTTTCGAATAGCCGGCAAAGTGCTTGTTTGTGATGTCGAGGAACTCGCGCGAGCGGTAGGCGGCCGCCAGGTCCTTCGCGAACTGCTTGTCCTTGTCGGCCGTGCGGATGGCCACCAGGTTGATGTAGTTGGGCGAGATTTTCTCGGCCACCAGCGCCTCCGTCAGTTTCAGACCTGACGCCAGCGCGTAATTGCCGTTGATGAAGGAGTAATCGGTGTCGCCCAGCGAACGTGGCAGCTGCGCCGCTTCCAGCGGCAGCAGCTTGATTTTCTTCGTGTTGACGGCGATATCCTTTTCCGACGCGCGCACGGGGTCGAAGCTGGCGCGCAGCTTGATCCATCCCAGCTGGTCGAGCAGCACCAGCGCGCGAGCCTGGTTGGTCGGATCGTTCGGCAAGCCCACCGTCGTGCCTTCCTTCACGTCGTCCAGGGTCTTGTGCTTCTTGCTGTAGATGGCAATCGGCGCCGTGGGGATCGTGATCAGGTCCGTCAGGGCCAGCTTGTGCTCCAGCGCGAATTTCTTCAGGTAGACGATGTGCTGGAACACGTTGGCGTCGAGCGAACCCTCGGCCAGCGCGAAGTTCGGCTGGATGTAGTCATTGAACTCGACCAGCTTGACCTTGTAGCCCTGCTTTTCCAGGATAGGCTTGATGCCCAGCTTGATCTGGTCCGCGTACGGCCCGGCGCTGGTGCCGATGGTGATGTCTTTCGGGTCCTTGGCGTGGGCGCAGCCGCCAGCCAGGGCGAGTGACAGGGCGGTGAGGATGATGCTGCGGCGGGTGATGGACATGTTAACTCCTGCTTAGTGAAGAACTGGGGTCAGACCCGCCGGGGTCTGMCCCTCTAGTGGAACGGGGTCAGATCCCGCCGGGTCTGACCCCGGAAGTCCGCTGAATAGCCTACTGCGTAAATGTATCGATTCGCCCAAGCCGTGGTTTTACGAGTACGCCGTCGGCTCGGGTACCGTGCCGTTCAAGGCAAAGCGTCCCAGGTCGCGCAGCTTGTAGTCGATGGGGTCGTGCAGGGTATGCACGCGCACGTTGCGCCAGTAGCGGTCGAATCCATACTGGGCCGAGGTGGAACGGGCGCCCGTCAGTTCGAACATCTGGCTGCTGATCTCGAGTCCCGCCTTGTGCGCCAGGCATTTGGCTTCGGCCACGGAGACGGCCAGCAAGCCCCGTTCGCGCGCCGTCACCAGCGCGCCTTTGCGAAATACCGTTTCCAGCTCCTGCGCTGCCAAGTCGGCCAGCACTTGCGCGGGGCGCAGCAACAGCCATAGCTGGCCATAGCGGTGCTGCACCAAGGGGTCGTCCGTTGCCTTGGCCACGCCCGAGGCAAACCAGGCTTTCGTCTGTTCGTCCGTGTACTGGCGCGCCGCCTCGAACGCGCCTTCGGCGATGCCCAGATAGAGGTTGCTCATGATCAGCTGCGCGATCTGCGAGCGCACGGTCGCTTGCGGCGTGGGGGCCTGCGCGGGCGCCTGCAGCACGAGGTCGCGCGGCAGGGCGACATTCTGGAAGTGCACGTTGCCGCTGTCCGTCTGGCGCTGGCCGAAGGCGTCCCAGTCCGCCTGCACGGTCACGCCGTCCTGGCGCGTGGGCAGGGCGGCGATCAGCGCCGTCTGCGTGGGCGCGTGCCAGGCGGAGACGGTCAGCCAGTCGGACCCCACGGAACCGGAGGAAAAACTCTTGATGCCGTCGAGGATATAGCCGTCGCCGCTGTCGGTGGCCGTGACCCGTTTGTCGAGCGGGTTCAAGGCATTGCCCCAGAACAGGCGCTCGTCGACGGTCAGGGTGAGCAGGCGGCGCTGCTGCTGCGCGCTGCCATACAGCTGCAGGCCGGCCAGCTGCAAATGGTGGAAGCCGAAGATGTGCGCGAGCGCGCTGTCGGCGCGCGCCAGGATGCGGATCACCTGGTAGACGAGGGGCCACGACGCGCCCTGGCCGCCGAATTCCACGGGAATCGACAGGGTCAGCAAGCCCGACTCGCGCAGCCATTCGCGTTCCTGCGCCGCATGGCCGCCGGCCTGGTCGCGGGCATTGGCCGTTTCGGCCAGGCGTGCGGCCAGCGACGTGGCGATGCTGATGGCGTCCTGCAGGGGTTCCGGCACAGGCGGCTGGGGACGGGCGGCATGGAGAAAAACGCTAGACATGAGTGAGATTCCAGAAAGACGATGACGCCGATATTGCACCGCCCCGCGTGCGCCGTACACGAAGAAAACCGCGCATGGATATGCGAAAAAAGCCATGCGGGGATGAGCACCTTCGCTTGCGGGGCGTCAGGTCCGGATAGTCAAAAAACGCATATCAAAGCGCGAAAGCATTCGTTTTACTGGGCTTCTGATGGCGATAGGCTGCAAGCATCCGAGCAACGCCACTTTCGATCACTTACAGGGACGGGCATCACATGAGCATCTTGTTATTGGGCGGTAGCCCGCAACTCCCATCGAGTTCCAGCCGCCTGCTGCTGCATATCGGCGAACAGCTGGCGCTGCAGGGCCACAGCTACGCCGAGCTGCATGTGCGCGCCTTGCCGGCGCGCGCCTTGCTGCTGGCCGACTACGACGATGCGGCGATCGCCCGCGCCGTGCGCGCCGTGGCTGATGCCGACGCCATCGTGATCGCCACGCCCATCTACAAGGCATCGTATACAGGGCTGCTGAAAGCCTTCCTCGACCTGCTGCCGCAAGATGGCCTGGCCGGCAAGCTGGTGCTGCCGCTGGCCACGGGCGGCGGCCATGCCCACACCCTGGCGCTCGACTATGCGCTGCGTCCCGTGCTCCATGCGCTGGGCGCCAAGCAAGTCTTCACCAGCATCTATGCCAATGCCCAGCAGCTGGCGTGGCACGAAGAAGGGGGCCTGAGCCTGGACGCGCCGATTGCCGACCGTGTGCAGGCCGGCATCGAGGAATTGTCCACCGGCCTGTTCGTGCTGCAGGGACAGCGTCCGCCCGCGCCAGCCGAGATCCCGCACCCCGTGCGTTCGCTGCAAGACCAGCCGTATGCGCCCCACTATCAAGCCGCCTGATTATTCACCGACCAAGGAAATGCCATGACACACCGCCACGCACAACGACTTTCGCGCCGTACCACCCTGGGCCTGCTGTTTGCCGCCGCTGCCGGCGTGATGGCGGCCGGCATGCCGGCCGCGGCGCAGGCGCAGGCCAAAGGGGAGGTCCAGGTGCAGGTGCGTATCGGCTACCAGAAATACGGCACCTTGACCCTGCTGAAGGGGCGCGGCACCCTGGAAAAACGCCTGGCCGAACAGGGCGTGGGCGTGAAATGGACGGAGTTTCCGGCCGGCCCCGTGCTGCTGGAAGGCTTGAACGTGGGCAGCATCGATTTCGGCACTGTGGGCGAGGCGCCGCCGATCTTTGCCCAGGCGGCCGGCGCCAACCTGGTCTACGTCGGCAATGAGCCGGCGTCGCCGGCCAGCGAAGCCATCGTCGTGCCCAAGGGTTCCGGCCTGCGCACCCTGGCCGATTTGAAGGGCAAGAAAATCGCCTTGAACAAGGGTTCGAACGTGCATTACCTGTTATTGAAGGCGCTGGAAAAGGCCGGTGTCGCGTACGCCGATATCCAGCCCGTGTTCCTGCCGCCGGCCGATGCGCGCGCCGCCTTCGAGCGGGGCAGCGTGGATGCGTGGGCCATCTGGGACCCGTTCCTGGCGGCCGCCGAAAAGCAGCTGGGTGCGCGCGTGCTGGCCGATGGCAAGGGCCTGGTGGCGAACTACCAGTTCTACCTGGCTTCGCGCACGTATGCGGAAAAAAATCCCGAGATCCTGCGCATCGTGCTCGATGAAGTGGCCAAGGTCGATGACTGGGGCCGCAACAACCCGGACGAAGTGGCGACGATCCTGTCGGCACAGACGGGGCTGGGCAAGGATGTCGTGGCGCTGGCCGCCTCGCGCTATGCGTATGGCGTCAAACCCGTGTCGGTCGACGTCATCGCTTCGCAGCAAAGGGTGGCCGATGCGTTTTCCAGCCTGAAGCTGATCCCGAAACCGATCGTCGTCAAGGACGCGCTGCTGCCGGCGCGCCAGCTGGCCACCAGCACAAAATAAGAAAGGAACACCATGTCATTGAATGTCTTCTGGTTTATCCCTACCCACGGCGACAGCCGCTATCTGGGCACGTCGCAGGGCGCGCGTCCCGTCGATGCCGATTATTTGCGCCAGGTGGCCGTGGCCGCCGACACGCTCGGCTACGACGGCGTGCTGCTGCCGACGGGCCGCTCCTGCGAAGATGCGTGGGTGGTGGCGTCGTCGCTGATCAGCGTGACGCAAAAGCTCAAATTCCTCGTCGCCATCCGTCCCGGCCTGTCCACGCCCGGCCTGGCCGTGCGCATGGCGTCCACGTTCGACCGGCTGTCGAACGGGCGCCTCCTGATCAACGTCGTCACGGGCGGCGACCAGGGCGAGCTGGAAGCGGACGGCCTGTTTGCCGACCACGCCAAGCGCTATGAAATCTCCGATGAATTCATCAAGGTGTGGCGCGCCACGCTGGCGGGCGAGGGCGGCGCGGCCGGCTACGATTTCGAGGGCAAGCATATCCAGGTGAAGGGTGCAAAAACCCTGTACCCGCCCGTGCAAAAGCCGTATCCACCGCTGTATTTCGGCGGCTCGTCGGAACCCGCGCATGAACTGGCGGCCGAGCAGATGGACGTCTACCTGACGTGGGGCGAGCCGCCGGCCGCCGTCGCGGAAAAGATTGCCGACATCCGCGCGCGCGCGGCAAAAAAAGGCCGCACGGTCCGGTTTGGCATCCGATTGCACGTGATCGTGCGCGAAACGAACGAGGCGGCCTGGCGCGCGGCCGATGAACTGATCAGCCACCTGGACGACGACATCATCGCCAAGGCGCAGGCGGCGTTCGGCAAGATGGATTCCGTGGGCCAGCAGCGCATGGCGGCCCTGCATGGCGGGCGGCGCGACAAGCTCGAAGTGTCGCCCAACCTGTGGGCCGGCGTGGGCCTGGTGCGCGGCGGCGCGGGCACGGCCCTCGTCGGCGACGGCCCGACCGTGGTGGCGCGCATGCAGGAATACGCGGACCTGGGCATCGACACCTTCATTTTCTCGGGCTACCCGCATCTGGAAGAGTCGTACCGCTTCGCCGAACTGGTGTTTCCGCTGCTGGGCAAGGGCAAGGCCGTGGGTGAGCAGTCACTGACGGGTCCCTTCGGCGAAGTCATGGCCAGCAATATCGTGCCTGCCGCACCGCAGAAAAAGGCGGCCTGAGATGGCGGCCGGCTCCATACGACGGGCAGGCGGCGCGCCATGGCGTGATTCGCTGGCGCCATGGGCCTTGCCTGTGGCGCTGCTGCTGGCCTGGCAGCTGGCGGCGCAGTGGGGCTGGCTGTCGAGCCGCATCCTGCCCGAGCCGTGGGCCGTGGCGGAAGCGTTCTGGCACCTGGCCGTGTCGGGCGAACTGTGGCTGCACCTGAAAACGAGCTTGTGGCGCGCGACGGTCGGTTTCGCCGTCGGTGCGGGACTGGGCTTGCTGCTGGGGCTATTGACGGGCAGCTTCCGCCACGCGGAAACCCTGCTCGACACAACCCTGCAAATGGTGCGCAACATCCCCGCGCTGGCCCTGATTCCGCTGGTGATCCTGTGGTTCGGCATCGACGAAACGGCCAAGCTGTTTTTGCTGGCCGTCGGCGTCTTCTTTCCCGTCTACCTGAACACCTTCCACGGCATCCGTTCGGCCGACCAGGGCTTGATCGAAATGGCGAAAAGCTATGGTCTCTCGGGCTGGCCTTTGTACCGCGACGTGATCCTGCCGGCCGCCATGCCGTCCATCCTGGTTGGCGTGCGCTTTTCGCTGGGCCTCGTGTGGGTGCTGCTGATCGTCGCCGAAACCATCTCGGCGCAGGCCGGCATCGGCTACATGACGATGAATGCGCGCGAATTTTTGCAAACGGACGTGGTGCTGGTGGGGATATTGCTGTACGCCTTGCTGGGCAAGCTGGCAGATCTGTTCTCGCGCCGGCTGGAGCGCCACTGCCTGCGCTGGAATCCCGCTTACCGATAGTGACGAAATGACGAAGGAAGACACCATGCTGCTTGCCCCCATCCAGATCGAAACGGATTTTTTGTCGCATTTCGTGCAATACGACCCGGCCAGTGCGCCGCCGCAGGCCAAGGCCGCGCCGCAAGCTCCCTTGGCGCGCCGTGGCGTGCCTTTGGAGCTGACGCAATTGAGCAAGGCCTATGGCGAACGCCCTGTTTTGAAGAACGTCGACCTGCAGCTGGAAGCGGGAGAATTTGTCGCCATCGTGGGGCGCAGCGGCTGCGGCAAGAGCACCTTGCTGCGCTCGATCGCGGGACTGGAAAGTGCCGATGACGGCAGAATCGCCATCGGCAGCGGCGTGGGCGCGCCCGACATCCGCATCATGTTCCAGGAATCGCGTCTGCTGCCGTGGAAAACGGTGCTCGACAACGTGGCCCTGGGCTTGCCCCGTTCCGTCGGCGCGGCGGCCGCCTCGCTGTGGACAGTGGGCCTGGCCGAACGGGCCGACGACTGGCCATCTGCCCTGTCGGGCGGGCAGAAACAGCGGGTGGCGCTGGCGCGCGCCCTCGTGCACGAGCCGCAACTGCTGCTGCTCGACGAACCATTGGGCGCGCTCGACGCCCTGACGCGCATCGAGATGCAGCAGTTGATCGAGTCGCTATGGCTGGCACGCGGCTTCACGGCCGTGCTGGTGACGCACGACGTGGCCGAAGCCGTGGCCCTGGCCGACCGGGTGCTGCTGATCGAGGATGGCCAGATCACCATGGACGTGCAGGTGGACTTGCCGCGCCCGCGTCAGCGCGGCCATGCGGCCTTCGCCGCGTTGGAGCAGGCTATCTTGTCGCGCGTGCTGCAGCCGTCTCGGCCAGGACAATAAAACCGTCGCCATCGACGCTTGCCACGATGGCTTCATAATTGTCGATGGCCGGGTGGCGCGTGGCCAGCGGGTGCGCATGCGTGGCCGTGACGACGATGACCTTCGCACCGGCCGCTTCGCCCGCCTCGATACCGACGGACGCATCCTCGAACACCAGGCAGTCAGCGGGCGCCACGCCCAGTTTTTCAGCGGCCAGCAGGTAGCAATCGGGTTTCGGCTTGCCTGCCTTGACGTCTTCCGCCGTCACCATGATGGCCGGTATCGGCATGCCCGCCGCCTTCAGGCGGGCAGTGGCCAGCGCGCGCGGCGCCGAGGTGACGATGGCCCATTGCGCGGGCGGCAGCGATTCCAAAAAGCGCAGCGCACCGGCGATTTCAATGATCCCTTCCACATCGATGATTTCCGCATCCGTGATGCCCTGCGACTCGCGCTGCGCGTCGACGCCGGGCAAGCGCAGTTTGGCGATGGTGTCGACCGAGCGCGCGCCGTGGATCGTGGGTAAAAAGGCCGCCACGTCCAGGCCCTGGCGTTGCGCCCACGTGCCCCAGATGCGTTCGGCGGCGGCGATGGAATTGATGACGGTGCCGTCCATGTCGAACAGAAAAGCGCGGTAGCGGCCGGCGGCCGATGGAGTCGGGGATGAAGACGGCGAGGGCAGTGCGGACATGGCTTCCTTCCAGGCGGGTTGGTTGAGGCTTTTTTGCAAGCGCCCATTGTAAGGTGAAAGCGCAATATGCGTGCTGTGCTACATTCAGCGCACCGGTCATCGTGGCCGGCAAGATACGGACAAGGACAGATAGTGGCAATCGAGTTTTCGTTGGAAGCGGATGCGCAGTTGGAGCAAGGGGTATTGACCGACGTATTGACGCGCTGCGGGGCGCAGGACGTCGAGCCGAGCGACAGGGGCTTCAATGGCTGGTTCCCCGAGTCGGGCCTGAGTTTTTATGTCCGTATCAGGAGCATTGAGCAAGGTATGGGAAGCGCCAGCCCTGACTGCGTGCTTGCCGAATTTCTGCCGTCGCCGCAGGACTGGCGGGTGGAGTACAGGATCAATTTCCGCTACAACAGCGATGAATACAATGCCTGCAGCAGCACCTTGCGCGAAGTCGTTGCCTGCCTGGTGGAATCGAGCCCCTGCAAATTTGTCGTCTCATTTCAATCTGAGCAAGTGTACTGCTTGCGCAATCAGCGGGGGCTGGAAATCTTCAAGGTCATCTGACCTGCTGCCGGACGACAGCCTACAGGTACACCGATTCAAACCTGGCCACGGGCGCGCCATCCTTGAGCAGGATCAGCTTCTCGCCTTCGATCTGGTAGCCCGTCACGCTGTTCAAATTGGCCAGCACGGCGCTTTCCAGCTGCATCAAAGGGGGCGGGCAGGCCATGCGCGTGCCGGCCAGTTGCGTGAAGCGCAGGGCCGTGCCGGCCACGGTATAGCCGCCCATGACGCGGTTGCAGCCAGTGAAACCGGTGACCTTGCCATCGGCGGTGAGGGTGATGCGCACTTCGCGCTCCTGCTGCGGCGCCATCGCCACCGGCGCGCCATCGAGCTGCGTGAGCTTCCAGTAGGTATTCGTCAGGCTGGCCTGCGGCGCCAGGCTGGCGTTCGGCTTGGCGCTGTCGCTGGTGGCGGCGCAACCACCGGCCATGGCGATGGCGGCGGCGAGGGGAAGGTATGTCAGGCGATGCGGCATGGGATGCTCCTGTGAGGGGGAATGCCTGCAGACTAGCAGGTTTTTCGCGCCGCTCAGCGCACGGCAGCGGTGATTGTTTCCATTTTGCCAGTCCTGGCATTAAACTCATGCTTTCTTTAACGTTGATCGGGGAGCCGGGCCGATGCTGCAAGCGCAAGCGCTGGATAATCGACTGGTGGCCACCACTGACGACGACGTGCTGGTCGACCGCATCGTGCCCGGCGCGCCGCTGGTCATCGCCTTCGGTTTCGCCTCGTGGACCACGCGTCCCGCCTTCGATTTTTACGGGCGCCTGAGAAAGCTGGAGCAGGCCAGCGGGCAGCCGCTGAACAAGATCCTCGTGCGCGATTCGGGCAATGCCTGGTACCACCGCCGCATCGCAGGCCTGGGCAGCCACGTCGACGAGACGGCGCAATCCTTGCGCGATCTCGTGCGCCGCATCGCGCCCAGCCAGGTCACGACCATCGGCCAGTCCATGGGCGCGTACGCGGCCGTCATGTATGGCTTGCTGCTGGACGTGCAGCAGATCGTCGCCTTCGGGCCGTTGTCCTTTCTCGACGTGCAGCAGGCGCGCTTGTACCATGAGCTGCGCTGGCTGCCCGTGATGGAATCGCTGGCGCAAGACCCGCCAGCCTCCGGCTATTACGACCTGGCGGCCCTGTGCCGCGCCAGGGCAACCGAGCATACGCAGCTGCACCTGGTGTTCGGCACGCGGCCTGACGCGGCCCGACCGGATGTAGCTAACTCTGGCGCCAGCGCCAGCGAATCGGTCAACCTTGACGCCATGCACGCGCAGCGCCTGGCCGCCTATGGTCAATGCACCCTGCACCCGTTTCCCCAGTCGGGCCATGCGGTGGTGCAGCACCTGATCGACACGAAACGCATCAACGGCTTGCTGGCCAAATGCATACTCGGGCTCACGTTGGCGCCCGAGCCCATGCCGGAGATCGGCGCCGCCTGGCAGGACTGGGTGGCGGAAAACCTGCGCTTGGGCTGCGCCGGCGAACAGCTGGTGGCCGTGCTGCAGCAGCACGGTTTTTCGCTGGACAGCAGCATGGCCGCCGTGGATGCCGTCCGCGCCAAGGCCCTATGACGCCGCAGTTCGAACTCGACACCCTGAAAATCCGCATCGCCGCGCCCGAACTGGCGGCGCTCGATTTGCGCGTGCGCGTGCAGCGCGCGCTGCGCCAGCTGATACTCGATGGCGTGCTGGCACCGGGCCTGCGCCTGCCGGCCACGCGCGCGCTGGCGCAGTCGCTGGGCGTGTCGCGCGATACGGTGGAAATGGCGTACGCGCAGCTGCGCCTGGACGGTTATATCCAGCGCCAGGCGGGATCGGGCAGTTTCGTCTCGCCGACGATAGGCGCGAGCTTACTGGGCAAGCCGGCGGTAGCGCCGTTGTCCATGCCGGCGCAGCCGGTGGCGCTCAGCGCGCGCGGCGCACAGATTCTCGCCAGCGGTGGCGTGGCCGACCAGCAGACCGTAAGAGCTTTCGCCACGGGCTTGCCGGAAACGCGGGCTTTTCCGCTTGACGTGTGGGAGCGCTTGCGGCGCCAGGCGGCCAGCGAACACCATGTGCTGCTGCACGGCGACCCGCAAGGGGCCGAGCCTTTGCGCCAGGCCATCGCCGACTATGTGAACCTGGAGCGGGGCGCGCGGGCCACGGCCGGCCAGGTGCTGGTGCTGAGCAGCACGCGCCAGGCCCTGTACCTGTGCGCGCAAGTGCTGGCCGACGCGCATGGCCCCATCCTGATGGAGGACCCCGGCTATTTCGGCGCGCGCAAGGCGTTCGAGATGGCGCAGCTGCGCGTCGTGCCCGTGCCCGTCGATGCGCAGGGATTGTGCACGGCAAGCCTGCGTGCCGACACGAGCGGGGCCAATACGGTGTACGTCACGCCGTCGCACCAGTATCCGACGGGCGCCACCCTGGCGCTAGAGGGCCGCCTGGCCCTCACTGCCTGGGCGGCCGAGCGCCAGGGATGGATCATCGAGGACGATTACGACAGCCAGTTCCACTACGCGGGCATGCCGACGGCGTGCGTGCAGGGGCTCGACACGCAGCAGCGCACGATTTACCTGGGCACCTTCGCCAAGTCGCTGTATCCGGGCCTGCGCATCGGCTACATGGTGCTGCCGCCCGCGCTGGTGCAGCCGATGACCCATGCACGCAGCATCCTCGACGGTCACACGCCGCAACTCGATCAGCTGACACTGGCCCGTTTCATCGCCGATGGCCATTTCGCGGCCCATGTGCGCGCCATGCGCAAGGTCTATGCCGTGCGCCGCGATGCGATGGCGCAGGCCGTGCAGCGGCACCTGCCGCACGTGGTCACGGCGCAGTTGCCGCCGGGCGGCTTGCAGATGCCCTGTCTGCTGCACGAGGGCAGGGTGGAGCTGGACACCATACGCCTGGCGGCGCAGGCGGGCATCGTGCTGCCGGGCCTGAGCCGGCTGTACGCGACGCCGCCGGCGCGCGGCGGCTGGCTGCTGGGTTTTGCGGCGCTCACGCCGCACGAGATCGACAGCGGCATCGTCCGCCTGGCCCGCGCACTGGGTTAATGCTATCGAAGTGGTCTGCTGTATGTGCTTGAATTGGCATGCTTGAGCAGTCCATGCGGCCATTAATATGCTGGCTTTCATTGGCAGAGGCATATACATGACAACAACCACAACAACCGCCGCCATGGCCGACCGGGCGCGCTGGCGCGACCTGGCATCCCCCACCATGGCCGCCTTCATTTCCGTCCTCGTCAACTATGGCGGCACCTTCGTGCTGGTGTTCCAGGCGGCCCAGCTGGCCCAGCTGAGCGCCGCGCAGACGGCGTCCTGGGTCTGGTCGCTGAGCATCGGCGTGGGCGTGACGGGCATCTGGCTCAGCTACCGCTACCGCGCGCCCATCATCACGGCCTGGTCCACGCCCGGTGTGGCCTTCCTTGCCACCGTGATGCCGCACACGCCGTATGCCGAGGTGATCGGCGCCTATATCATTTCCGCCATTGCCTTCATTCTGCTGGGCATGTCCGGCGCCTTCGAACGACTCGTGCGGCTGATCCCCGGTGGCATCGCGGCCGGTCTGCTGGCCGGCATCCTGCTGCAGTTCGGCGTGAACGCGTTTGGCGGCGCCAGCGCCGACCCCGTGCTGGTGGTGGTATTGCTGCTGTCGTACGCGGTGCTGCGCCGCTTTACGGCACGCTTTGCCGTGGTCGGCATCATGCTGATCGGCCTGGCCCTGCTGCTGGCGCAGGGGCGCATCGATGCGCAAGGCATCGAACTGGCCTTGGCCGCGCCCGTGTTCGAGATGCCGCGCTTTTCCGTGGCGTCCCTGCTGGGCGTGGCGCTGCCCCTGTTCCTGATCACCCTGACGGGGCAATACATGCCCGGCATGCTGGTGCTGCGCAATGACGGCTACCAGGTCAGCGCCAATCCCATTTTGACGGTGACGGGACTCGGTTCGCTGCTCATGGCGCCGTTCGGCGCGCACGCTTTCAACGTGGCCGCCATCACGGCCGCCATCTGCACGGGCAAGGATGCCCATGCCGACCCGTCGAAGCGCTATGTCGCGGGCCTGGCGTGCGGCGTGCTGTACATCCTCGTGGGCGTCTTCGGCGTCACCCTGGCCAGCCTGTTCATGGTCTTGCCGCGCCCCTTCATCACGGCGCTGGCGGGCCTGGCCTTGCTGGGCGCCATCGGCAACAGCCTGGCGCAGGCGATGGCGGACGTGCGCATGCGCGAAACGGCCTTGATTACTTTCCTGGCGACGGCTGCGAACGTGACCCTGCTGGGCGTGGGCGGCGCCCTGTGGGGGCTGGCGGCGGGACTGGCGGCGCACGGGCTGATGCATTGGGGGCGCAAGGCGGCATAGCCTGGATATTTGCCCATTTTGCCAGCCGCCGCATACAATTGCTGCGCCCGTGCCCGTTGGCACCGTCTTTTCCCGATGTGAGCGATGGCCGACCTGACTTCCCTGGCGCAGTATCTGCTGGCGATCACGCCCGCCTTCCTCGTCTGCGCCGCCTTGCTGCTGGCCGTTCCCCGGACGGTGCCGCTGCTGCGCGTACTCGTGCACATCGTGTTTTTCGTGCTGGCGCGCGACGCGATGACGGCGCACGGCTACTGGCAAGTGGCGGCGGGCGGCTTGCGCTTCACGGCGCCGCCGCTGGTCTTGCTGGCGCTGGGCGCCATGTCGCTGGGGCTGGTGGCCAGCACGTGCTGGCTGGAAAGCGAGGCGCGCCGCCAGATCCACTGGCTGGGCATGCGGCCGGTGCTGTCCGTGCTGCTGGGCGTGGCGGGCGCTGCAGTGATCATCGCGCTGGCGGCGGGCTTGAAAGCGCTGTTTGGCTTGCCATCCCTGCCGCCCGTCGCGCCATCCCTGCTGCCCTTGCTGCTGGGTTTTGCGCTGGCGGCCAACTGTTATGAAGAATTGCTGTTTCGCGGCTTGCTGCAGCAGCAATTGCGCGCCTGGCTGCCGGCCTGGCGCGCGGCGCTCGTGTCGGGCCTGCTGTTTGGCCTGTGCCACGCCTTCCTTGCCACCACCGTCACGCAGGTGGGTGCGCCCATCGTCGTCTTCACCGTGATCGAAGGCGTGGTGGCGGGGCTGGTATATTGCCGTGCCGGCTTGCTGGGCGCATCCCTGGCCCATGGCCTGGCGATTTTTGCGCTGGCCGCCGGCTGGGTGTGAATCCTGTTGTTTCAATTTAATGAAGAGTGAGAAAGCGATGCCTGTCAGTTCCTACCTGAATACCCGCCCCGTCGTGGGCGAGCGCGTCTACCTGCATGACACGGCGCAAGTGATTGGCGATGTGCAGATCGGCGACGACTGCTCGATCTGGTGCAACAGCGTGCTGCGCGGCGACGTCAACCGCATCGTCATCGGCGAAGGCAGCAATATCCAGGACTTTTCCATGGGCCACGTGTCGCACAGGAATGCGGCCAAGCCTGACGGTTCACCGTTGACCATCGGCAAGTACGTGACCATCGGCCACTCCGTCATCTTGCATGGCTGCACGATTGGCGACGAATGCCTGATCGGCATGGGCAGCATCGTCATGGATGACGTGGTGGTGGAAAAACACGTGATGCTGGGCGCGGGCAGCCTGGTGTCGCCGGGCAAGGTGCTGGAAAGCGGCCACCTGTACGTGGGCCGCCCCGCCGCCAAGGTACGGGCGCTGACGGACGCGGAAATCGCCTACTTGCGCTATTCGGCCGAGCACTATGTGCGCGTGAAGAACAATTACCTGCTTGGCGAACCGGACTGATGCTTCAGGCTGGCACCATGGCCAGCGCATTGATGCGCGCCGCCATGGCGCGTGCATCAGGCACGCCCAGCACCAGGCGCGCCCATTTTTCGCCTTGCAATTCGATGACCAGTGGCTGCATGCCGCGCGTCATGAAGACGAACTGGCGGTCGCCGCCCTTGTGATAAGTGCCTGCCGAAATGACTCCCGGCAGGTTGGTGCCCGGTGCGCGCAAGCCAAGGGCCGCGCCGCGGAATCCGTCATCGTCGGTGGCTCCACGCACATGCTGCAGGGGAATGCACAGGTTGCCCTGAAAGGACGCCAGTTTTTCCCACAGGGCCAGGTGGATGGTCAGTGCATCGTCGTTCAATTCGAGGCTAGGCATGGTGTCTCCTTCGGTGGTTGATCCAGATGGCTTAACAGGCGTTCGCCCAGCAGGCGGGACGTATCGGCGCCCGTGTCCAGTACGGCGGCACGACACAGCGCCGTGATGGCGGCGTCAGAGGGCGCCAGTTCCTTCAATGCGATGATCAGCAAATCGACCGCTTCTTCCCGCGCCGGCCAGCCAGGCTGCAGTGCTTGCGTCAGCACGCGCTCAAACAGATGGCGTTTGGAGCCGAAAGCCTTGTACAGGCTGCCGCGCAGCAAACCCGTAGCCTTGACCAGGTCATCGACCGACGCGGCGTTGTAGCCCAGGCTGCCAAAGACGGCGGCGGCCTGGCTGGTGACGGTGGCTTCATCAAAATTGCGCGGTCTGGCCATGGTAGGTAGGCGATGGGTGCGACGGGGCGGGATGCCCTGTTTCTGGCACCACTATATGCATTGGTGAACGATTGGTCAATAACTATCTGTGGCCGGCCGTTTCGCGCAGTTCCGGCCGCGGCGCCAGGTCTTGCGGCAGGCGCAGGGCGGAGACGAGGCCCAGGCGCCGCAACAGCAGCAGCATCCACCAGCCCGGGTCCCATTCGCCCGGCAGCAGGCCCAGCCTGGCTGAGCCCGGATACGCGTGATGGTTGTTGTGCCAGCATTCGCCCATGGTCAGCAGCGACGTCAGGCGGATATTCCGGCCTTGCACGGCGGCGCCGTCGACATGAAAATGCATTTGCCCATGGTTGTGGGCGAAGTAGCCGATCAGCCAATGGCCGAGCACGCCGGCGCTGACCCGCGCGCAGACGCCCCAGCAGACCAGGCCCCAGCCGCCCCAGGCGAAGAACAGCACGGCCCATGGCAGTTGCTGCAGCATCCAGCTTCTTTCCAGGAAACGGTAAAAGCGGTCGTGCGCGATGCGCGGCTCGATGGCGATGTGCGGCGCGTGGTCGAGATCCAGGCGGCAGAATAATTGCCACCAGGCATCACGCCAGAAGCCGGTGCCGTGACGCAAATACGGGTGGCAGTCGGGCAGGCGCTGCGCATAGTCGCGCAGTTCGTGCTGGCGCAGCAGGCCCAGCGGGCCGCTGAGGCCCACCAGCACGCCCAGGTAGACGAGCGCATATTCCAGCCATTGCGGGCATTCAAAGCTGTCGTGGATCAGCTTGCGGTGGCTGCCCAGCGAGTGGCCGAACAGCAGGACGATGGCCGTGCCGGCCGCAAACAGCAGCAGGCCGGTCCAGCTGAAGAAGCACAGGGCGCCCGTCACGGCGCCGGCCAGCATGGCCGTCAGCCATAGCGATGGCAAAGGCGCAAAGCGCACCGTGCCGTGCAGCACGCTATCGGCGTGGGTGGCGCGGGCGCGGTGCCTGTCCAGGCTGGCCGCCGTCATCAGCCCTTGGGAGCCGACGACGGTTGCGTGTATTTGTCGAAGTTGGTGATGTAGTCGTTGAAGTTGTCGGTCAGCATGCGCTTGTACTGTTCCGTGAAGAAGGCCACCGCGCCTTCCTTCTCTTCCTGCATCTTGGCCACGTCGTTGCTCTTGCTGGCGACGAGGAAGGCGTTGAAGCGGGCAGCTGCGTACAGCAGCGAGGTGGCCACTTCATTGCCGCCGCTGTGCATGCATTGCTCATTGGCCAGGGCGATGACCTGGTCGGCGCGTTCCCAGAATTCCGGACCCGGTGCTGGTTTTGTCGTTGGTGTGCTCATAAAAATCCCTCATGAAAGTGCGCGCCAGTCTACACAGGGGGCCGCGGGCTGTCCAGCCGCGCGGCTGCCTGTCAGGGCGCCTGCAGGATTTGTTCCAGCAAAACGGGCAGCGGCTGGCGGATGTCGAGCACCATGCCGGCCTCGTCCGCCTGCAGTGGCTGCAAGGTGGCCAGCTGGCTGTCGAGCAGGCTGGCCGGCATGAAATGGCCGGGGCGCTGCAGGCGGCTTTCCAGCACGGCGCGCGGGCCGTCCAGGTGGATGAAGCGCAGGGCCGGGTCGCCCTCGCGCAGCACGTCGCGGTAGGCGCGCTTCAGGGCCGAGCACGAGACGACGAGGCCGCTGCCTTGCGCGCGGGCCGTGGCGATGCGCTCGCGCAGGGCGGCCAGCCAGCCGGCCCGGTCGGCATCGTCGAGGGGTATGCCGGCCGCCATCTTGGCCACGTTTTCCGGCGGATGCACCTCGTCGCCTTCCACGTAGGGCACGTGCAAGGCGTCGGCCAGCAGGCTGCCGACGGCGCTCTTGCCGCAGCCGGACACGCCCATCACGACCCAGCGCACGGCGGGCACGCCCATGGTCAAGGCGCCGAAACGATGACGGTGACGCGGCGGTTTTCCGCCTTGCCCGTCTTGCTGGCGTTCGAGGCCACGGGCTTGCTCATGCCCAGGCCCTTGACGGTGATGTTCTCGCGCGGAATGCCCGATGCGCTCATGGCATCGGCCACCACGTTGGCGCGCGCCAGCGACAGCTTGTTGTTGTACGCTTCCGTGCCTTCGTTATCCGTATGGCCTTCCACGCGCATGTGCGTGATGCCCACTTTCAGCAGGGCGGCGCTGATTTTCTGAATGGCGTTGCGGCTGGGCGGGACCAGCTTGGCGGCGTCGAATTCGAACAGCAGCTTGTCGGTAAAGCTCAGTTCCCAGCCTTCGTCCGTCTGGTTGAAGCCTTGTTCCTTCAAGGTGGCCACTTGCTCGGCGTTGAACAGCGGTTTGACTTCTGGCGTGCTCTGGCAGGCGGCCAGCAGGCCCAGCATGAACAAGCCGAGTAAGCCGCGGCGTAATTGCGTGTAGATGAATTGCATGGTGTTGCTCCTTGGTTCAGGGGTGAATATGGGGTTGTGGCAGGCGCGCCACCTGGCGCGTGCCGCGCTGCGCCTGCTTGGCGCGGTACATGGCTTCGTCCGCCGCGCCGACGAGCGAGATGGCGTCAATGGCGTGATCGGGAAAGACGGCCACGCCGATGGTCAGCGAGCTGACGATGCTGTTGCCAGTGGGCAGTTCAATGGCTTGCGCCATGGCGGCGATGATGTTGTCGGCGATGTGCATGGCGTCGCTGCTGTTGCGCAGCGGCTTGAGCACGATGGCGAATTCGTCGCCGCCCAGGCGCGCCACCAGGTCGCCTTCGCGCAATTGCTGCTTGATGCGCGCGGCGATCGTCACCAGCACGCGGTCGCCCGACGCATGGCCGAAGGTGTCGTTGATGTACTTGAAGCGGTCGCTGTCGAGGAACAGCACGGCCACCTTGCCATTGCCGACCCGCGCGTCGAGGATGGCGCGTTCCAGCTCCGCTTCCATGAAGGCGCGGTTCGACAGGCCCGTCAGACTGTCGTGGTTGGCGCGGTGCGACAGCGAGGCGTGTTCCTTCTGCAGATGGCTTTGCCATGCTTCCAGTTCGTCGAGCAGGGCGTTGAAGTCGTCATTGATCTGGTTCAGTTCGGCAATATTGGCGGGCGGCACGCGCAGTTCGAACGAGCGGTCGCGCCGCACGCGGTGGGCCGTTTCCGCCAGGTGGCGCAGAGGCGACGTGATTTCCGTTTCCATGCTGCGCGACAGGCGCACGGCAACGACCAGGCTCAGCACCAGGCAGGCGAGCAGGCAGGAGAGGCCGCTGAGCAGGAAGGGCAGCAGGCTGCGGCTGTGCGGCACCAGCTTGATGCTGCCGATGGCCTGGTCATTGCGCATGATGGGGAAGGTCAGCGAATCGGGCAGCATCCAGCCCGTCAACGCACGCTCGATGTAGTAGCGCGTGCCGTGTTCGCCCCGTTCCCAGCGGGCCAGCACCTTGCCGTCCTGGTCGCTCACCTGCGCCTGGTCGATATCTTCATTGACGCCGATCAGGGCCAGCGCTTCCCTGGCGGCCATGGAGTCGCCAAAGACGACGGCCCCTTCCACCGTATAGCTCATCGAACGGGCCACCAGGCGCAGGTTCTGGTCCGAATACACGCGCAGGGCCAGCAGCGCCACGGCAGTCAGGGTCAGGCCGGCCGCCAGCACGGCGATCAGCGACACGCTCAGGTGGGCGCGCCGCAGCACGCTGTCGAGCGTGCGGCGGGGCTGGCGGGCAGGCTTGTTGCTCATGCGGGCGCTCATGGCGGCGGTCCCTTGCGACGTGCAATTTGCAAGGCGTTCGGATGCACGCGCAGGCCGCTGCGGGCGATGGCGTCGAGGTTGACGTCAAAACCGATCTGCGCCTCGGTCAGGCGCAGGCAGAACATGGTGCCCACGGTACAGGACGTGCCCGGTTCGGCGACCGATAGAATCGGTTTGCCGATGATCTGCGCCAGCAGGTGCTCGCGTTCGCTCTCGGGCAGGCTGCCCAGGTAGACGACGTCGCATTCGCTGGCCGCGCTGGCCATCGCCGGGCTTTTCACGCGGATGCGCTGGCTCAGGCTGGAAGCGGGCGTGTCGACGATGGCCGCTCCGTAGCGGGGTGCGCCGAGCATGCAGACGCGCACTTCCTGGCGCGCCACGGGCCAGCGCACATAACTGATGATGCCAAACAGGACCTGGGCTACTTCGGCGGGACGCCTGGCATCGGCAGCCGCGCCTGTTTGCGCCCCCGCCGCGCACGGCGCCAGCGCAGCGCAGGCGAGCAGCGAGGCCAGCAGCACGACAGCGAGCAGGACGGGCGGCGCGGGGCGCTGCCGGTGGCGGGGAGAGAAGGGCACGGCGTCGGTGTCTTTATGCAGGTCGGTGGCTATTCAAATAGTTACTCTGCAACACATACTCTACGGAAGTCCATGTTGAAAGTAAATCACGGCATGACGCCATAAACCTTGCATTATAAACACGAATGTGGAAACTTGCATTCTTTGCCATGAGAATTACTGATAAACATTTCCTAGGCGGGCCAGATCGTTGTTATTCTTCCAATGTCGCTTCCAGCAAGTCGATTTCGCGCAGCAGGCGCAAGTGGATGGTGTCGTCCAGCTCGCCCGAGATGCGGCGGCGGAACAGCTCATCGCGCTCCGCATTGAGCGCTTCCAGGCGCAGCGAGCGTTCGGCCCTGGCCAGTTCCTGCAAGCGCATCGCCTCGTCGTTGCTGCTTTCGCCATACGCGAGGCGGCGCCGGTAGGCTTCGATCAGGCGGTTGGCCGCTTCCGTGACGACTTGCTGCTTGTCATTCTTGTCGATGCCTTCGCACACTTTTTCCAGCCGCGCGATGGCCGCTTCGGCGGCAGCGGCGCGGGCATTGCGCTCTTCCGTCGAACGGCGCGCGGGCGGCGCAAACACGAGGCCCTTGGTCAGCAGGGGCAGGGTGACGCTGGCCAGCAGCAGCGACAGCAAAATCACGCCCATGGCCAGGAAGATGACGAGGTCGCGCGCGGGAAAGCGCGTGCCATCAGGCAAGAACAAGGGCAGGGTCAAAATGCCGGCCAGGGTCAGCGCGCCGCGCACGCCCGCGAACGACGCCACTAGCAGCAATCGCAGGCTGGGGCGGGCCAGCAGCGCCGCGTCCTTTGGTTCGCCGGCCACCTTCTTGTGGTGCTTGAACAGGGTCAGTTTCATGGAAATGAAGACCCAGAGGAAGCGCATGAAGGTCAGTCCCACCGTGATGGCGATGACGAACAGAGGCAGTTTCCAGGCGCTGCCGGCACCGATTTCGGCCGATGCTGCCGGCAAGCCGGCAACGGTAGTGGGCAGTTGCGCGCCCAGCATGACGAAGATCACGCCATTCAAGACCAGTTGCACGGTATCCCACACGGCCTTGCGCTGGGTGCGCGTGGCGGCCAGGGGGCGGCCGATCAGGTCGGCGTAATGCATGGACACGCCCGCCGTCGCGGCGGCCAGGATGCCGGAGCCGTGGATTTGCTCGGCGCCCAGGTAGGCGGCGAACGGGATCAGGATGCTGATGAGGATTTGCAGGCCCGGTTCTTCGCCCACCTTGCTCACCAGCCATTTATTCGCCAGGCCCACGCCCCAGGAGATGGCCAGGCCGATGATGATGCCGCCGCCCGCTTCCTGCAGGAAACTCAGCGAGGCGGCGCCGATGGAAAAGCCGCCCGTCATCATGGCGCCCACGGCAAACGTGAAGCAGACGAGGCCCGACGCATCGTTGAGCAGGGATTCGCCTTCGAGGATGTGCATCAGGCGCGGCGGGATCGGATTGCCTGCGGCGATTGCCGAGACGGCCACGGGGTCCGTCGGCGACAGAATGGCGCCCAGTGCGAAGGCGACGGCCAGCGGTACGCTGGGAATCAGCCAGTCGATGAAAAAGCCCATGCCCAGCACGGTAAACAGCACGAGGCCGATGGCCAGCATCAGGATCGAACGCGCATCGGAAAAGAAGGCGCCCTTGGGAATGCGCCAGCCGTCGAGAAACAGCAGCGGCGGGATGAAGAGCAGGAAGAAGATGTCGGGATCGAGCGGCACTTGCACGCCAAACACGGCCAATCCCGTGCCGCCGGCGATCTGGATCAGCGGCAGCGGCAGTTTGACCCAGCGCGAGCGGGCGAGAAAGCCGCACAGGACGACGGTCAACACGAGGATGAGGATGATGGTAACGGTATGCATGAAGGAGCGGCGGCGTGCTGAAACGCTGATTATAAGGCGCAGCCCGCCTGCAGGCGGCACCTGCGTGTCATTGCGTACATACAGCAAGTCACAATCGCGGTAAGATTCTCCCATTCATTGCCACAATCTGCCCTGCTGCCGCCGTCCGTGCGCGGCAGGCGCGTGCCTGGCCTTTTACCGGACTCCTGTTTTGCTCAAGAAAATCTTCACCGGCTTGCTGCTGTCGCTGGCATTGCTCATCGTGGCGGCCCTGGCCGCGTATCTGTATTACTGGCGACCCGCGCTGGCGCCCATCGATCCCCCTGCCGTCACGGCATTTTCCCCGCAAGTGGTGGAGCGGGGCCGCATCCTGGCCGGCATGGGCAATTGCGCCGCCTGCCATACGGCCAAGGGCGGCGCCGAGTACGCGGGCGGCCACGGCCTGGCCACGCCGTTCGGCACCATCTATGCGACGAATATCACGCCTGACCGGCAAACGGGCATCGGCCGCTGGTCGCTGGCCGCCTTCCAGCGGGCCATGCGCGAAGGCGTGGGCCGCGATGGTGCCCATCTGTATCCCGTCTTTCCGTACACCCATTTCAACCTCGTCTCGGATGCGGACCTGACGGCCTTGTACGCGTATTTCATGACGCGCCCGCCCGTGTATGCGGTGGCGCCCGCCAACAGCGTGCCTTTCCCCCTGAACTTGCGGCCGCTGCAGGCAGGCTGGAAGCTGCTGTTCTTCAAGCCGGCCAGCTATCAACTCAATCCCGCGCAAGGCCTGGACTGGAACCGGGGCCGCTACCTGGCCGAAGGCCTGGCCCATTGCGCCGCCTGCCACACGCCGCGCAATGCGCTGGGCGCCGAACTTGCCGGCTCATCCTATCTGGGTGCGCCCATCGACCACTGGTATGCGCCGGCCTTGACCAGCGCCAACACGGCCCCTCTGCCGTGGACGCAGGACGAGCTGTACGCCTTTTTGCGCACGGGGGCGACGTCCCTGCACGGCGTGGCGGCCGGGCCGATGTCGGCGGTCGTGCACGAAGGCATGGGTGCTTCGTCCGATAGCGATATCCGCGCCTTGTCCGTGTATTTTGCGGGCGTGGCCGGGGCCGAACAACGCCAGGTCGATACCGATACCGTGGTAAAAGCCGGCATCAAGCGTTCGCAGCGCGTCAGCCTGGTCGACAACGACCGTGGCGCCAGCCTGTACGTGGCCGCCTGCGCGTCGTGCCACTCGAACAGCGATGGCAAGCCTGCGGCGCTGCGGCCGGAACTGAGCCTGAACAGCGCCGTCAGCGCGCCCGATCCCGCCAACCTGATCCAGGTGATCCTGCACGGCTTGAGCAAGGACGAAGCCATGCCCGGCGTGCTGATGCCCGGCTTTGCCGCCTCGCTGACGGACAACGACGTGGCCCAGCTGGCCGCCTATTTGCGCCGCAGCCGCAGCCACCAGCCGGCCTGGACGAATCTGGAAGCGGCCGTGGCCCGCGCCCGCGCTGGCAAGTAATTACTGAAAGACTCTATGTACAACATGACCGTGAATGGCCAGCCCTTCGGCACCGAGGTTGACGCCGAGACGCCCCTGCTGTGGGTGCTGCGCGACGAAGTGAAATTAAAAGGCACGAAGTTTGGCTGCGGCATCGGCATGTGCGGCGCCTGCACCGTGCACGTGGATGGCCGCGCCATGCGCTCGTGCATCACGCCGATTGCCGCCGTGGCCGGCTGCGCCATCACCACCATCGAAGGCCTGTCGCCCGATGGCACGCACCCGTTGCAGCGGGCGTGGCTCGCCACGCAGGCGCCCCAGTGCGGCTATTGCCAGTCGGGCCAGATCATGCAGGCGGCCACCCTGCTGAAAGATTACCCGCAGCCGACCGATGCGAATATCGACGCCGTCATGAGCGGCAACCTGTGCCGCTGCATGGCGTATGTGCGCATCCGCAAGGCGATCAAACTGGCGGCCGGCATGCAGGAGGCGCCCGGTGTTTAAGTTACCGAAAGAAAATTCAGTTGCCCGCCCCAGCGCGCTAGGCCGGCGCGGTTTCCTGATCGCCGCCGCCGGCACGGGATTTACTTTGGCCTTCTTGCGCGCCGACAGCACCCTGGCCGCAGGCAAGGCGGCGCCCATGCAGTCTAAGCAAAGCGTTGCGCCCGTGTTCGATCCCGGCATCTGGTTCCAGATCGGCCGCGACGGCATCGTCACCGTCAACATCGCCAAGGCGGAAATGGGCCAGCACATCGGCACGGCCCTGGCGCGCATCGTGGCCGAGGAGCTTGAAGCGGACTGGAGCAAAGTACGCTTGCATTACGTGGACACGGACCCGAAATGGGGCTTGATGGTGACGGGCGGCAGCTGGTCCGTCTGGCAGAATTTCGACCCGCTCAGCCGTGCCGGCGCGGCCGGGCGCCTTGCGCTGGTCGAGGAGGGCGCGCGCCTGCTGCGCGTGCCCGTGTCCGCCTGCCACGCGAGGCTGGGCGTCGTGCATGGCCGCGGGCGCTCGATCAGCTATGGCGACATCGTGCGCCGTGGCAAGCTGGCGCGCCAGTACACGCCCGAGCAACTGAAAGCCATCGTGCTGAAAACGCCGCCGCAGCGCAGCCTGATCGGCCAGCACGTGCAGGCGCTCGATATCCCCGCGAAAATCAATGGCACGGCCGTGTACGGCATCGATGCGGAAGTCGAGGGCATGCTGTTTGCGCGCCCGAAGATCCCGCCGACCCGCTACGGCGCGAAAGTGGTGTCCATCGATGATACGGACGCGAAAAAGGTGCAAGGTTATCTGCGTCGTGTCGCCTTGCAGGATCCCAGCGGCACGGTACCCGGCTGGGTCATGGTGGTGGCCGAAACGTATGCGGCCGCCATGCGCGCGGCCGAGCTTGTGCAAGTCAAATGGCGGGCTGGCGCGGCGGCCCACGTGGCGGAGCAGGATATTGTCAACTACGCCACCAAGCAGCTGGCCGATGCCAGCCTGGGCGCCCGCGTCGTCGATGATGATGGCGTGGAGCAAGCGTTCAACGATGCCAGCCTGCAGCTGGAACGCCACTACACGGCCAGTACTGTGCTGCATTTCCAGCTGGAACCCGTCAATGCCCTGGCGCAGGAAATCGACGGCGTCTGGCACATTCATGCGGGCAACCAGTGGCAATCGTTGATACTGCCCGTGCTGGCGCAGGCGTTGAAGGTGCCCGAGAGCCATGTCATGCTGCACACCTATCTGCTCGGTGGCGGTTTCGGGCGGCGCCTGAATGGCGATTATTGCGTGCCGGCCGCGCTGGCGGCGCAAGCCGTGGGGCGGCCCGTCAAGATGATATGCACGCGGGCCGACGACGCCCGTTTCGATTCGCCCCGTTCGCCGTCCGTGCAGCACGTGCGCATGGCGTTCGATGATGCCGGCAAGGTGTCTGCGATGGTGCACGAAGCGAGCGCGGGCTGGCCCACGCAAGCGATGATCCCCGCTTTCCTGGCCAAGGATAAACAGGGCCATCCGTATGACCCGTTCGCCATCGCCGGCGCCGACCACTGGTATTCGGTGGGTGCGCAGCGCGTGCGGGCCGTGTCGAACGACCTGGCCAACAGCAGTTTTCGCCCCGGCTGGCTGCGTTCCGTGGGGCCCGGCTGGACGAATTGGGCTGTGGAAAGTTTCATGGACGAGGCGGCGCAGGCGGCCAAGGTCGATCCGCTGGCGTTCCGTTTGTCGCTGTTGCAGGCCACCGGGCGCAATGCGGGCAGCGCGCCGAACGCCGTCGGCGGCGCCGCGCGCCTGGCCCATGTGCTGCGGCGCGTGGCGGACAAGGCAGGCTGGGGCACGGCCATGCCGCCCGACACGGGCCTGGGCATTGCCGCCACGTTTGGCCAGGAACGCGACATGCCGACCTGGACGGCCTGCATTGCCAGAGTGAAAGTGGACCGCAGCACTTGCATGGTGAAAGTCGAAAAGCTGTTCATGGTCATCGACGCGGGCAGCATCGTCGACCCCGATGGCGCGCTGGCGCAGGCGGAAGGGGGCGCCCTGTGGGGCGTGAGCATGGCCTTGCATGAAGGCACGGCTTTCCTCAACGGCCAGGTGAAGGATACCAACCTGAATACCTACACACCCCTGCGCATGGCCGACGTGCCCGAGCTCGACATCGAATTTGTTGCCAGCACGCAAACATCGACGGGCATGGGCGAGCCGCCCACGACGGCCGTGGCGCCAGCGATCGGCAACGCCATCTTTGCCGCCGTGGCCTCGCGCGTGCGGCATTTGCCGATCCGCCCGGAAGCCGTGCTCAAGGGGCTGGACCGGCACGGCGCTGTCTGATGCGGGCGCGTGGAGAATTTGACGTGCGCCGCGCGAGAACTGGCGCAGGCTGGTACACTGATGCTTGCCGATCAGCGCATTAGCAGCGTGATTTCAGCTTGATGTCAGCGTCATTCCAGCTCGATAGCGGAGGCAGCCATGCAAGAACAATTTGTCAGCATCACGGCCGATGAACTTCAAATGGAAGGCGTGCTTGAAATGCCCGAGCGGCCCGTGGGCATCGTCCTGTTTGCCCACGGTGCGGGCGCCGATAGCGACTATCTGGGCGCTTCCAGCCACGCCACCTCCCAGGATTTTTTGCGAGCGGGCATCGCCACCTTGCGCTTCGACCAGGGCGGTGTCGAGCCTGGCGGCGGCAGCAATGGCCACGCTTATTTCGTGCGCAGCGATATCGTGCTGCTGGCGCGTCAATTGGAAAAAGCCCTGGGCTGGCTGCAAGTGGACCCATCCACGCGGCGCTTGCCCTGCGGCTTGTATGGCTATGGCACCAGCGCGGCCGTCGTGATGCAGCTGGCGGCCTGGCGCAGCGCGGAAATCGCTGCGCTGGCCGTCTGCGATGGCCAGGTGGAAATGGCCGGCAAGGCGGCGCTGGAAAACGTGCGGGTGCCATCGTTGCTGATCGTGGGCGGACGCGACCCCGACGTGGCCGGCTTGAACCGCATGGCATTTGCCACCTTGCGTTGCGACAAGCAATTGGAACAGATCGCCGCGCCCAGCGGCCCCGACACGCGCCACCAGGCGGCGCTGCTGGCAACGGACTGGTACACGCGCCATTTCAACGGGCATACCAGTACGGCGCAGTAGTGGGACAGAGCAGCACTTATGGCTGCTCAATGCGACGGCACGGCACCGATTTGCTGTAATAAGCCAAGCATGTCGGGCTGGCCGCGCTCCTCGACGAACTTGCCGTCGGACAGACGGTAGAGGTTCATGGCTTGCACCGCAATCTGCTTCCCGGTAGGCGGCACACCGAAGAACGTTCCCTGATGTGTGCCGCGCATAATGAACCGGGCGGCGACTTTATCACCTTCGGCCACCATTTCTTCCAGGGTCCACTGGATGTCGGGGAAGCCTTCACGCATCATGGCGATGATGGCGAGATATCCAGCCGGCCCTCGCATGGGCTCCGGACTTCCCGGTACGTGAAAGATTGCGTCTGTCGAGATGAGTTCGTCAGCCAGTGCCTGGCTGGCGGTGTTGATGAACTCAACAAACTTCTGCATGGTGAGCCTGTTTGCTTCCGATGTCATGGTAATACTCCTTTATCGACGATATGAGTGGTTTAAGGTGCGTATGCACTTGTGCTGCCTGGCTTGATGCTGCCGCTGGTGGTGAAATGATCGATCTGAAATGGATGGCCGACCGGCGATCGGATTGGTGAACACGACGTCCTCGCCCGACAGGTGGGCGCGGGGCGCGCCGGCCGGGGCGGCGTACGAGGGCAAAGCAAGGCCGTCTGCGGAGGAGCGATTAAAGCGGTGCATGCTTATGCCCGGGAAAGAGAATGCCGCTACTTTGGACTATAAACGCCAGAAGATAAATGTCGATTAAAATTGGTCACTTGAAATGTGGCGTTTGTAATGGGTGGATGCGATGGACCGACTACTGAGCATGACCGTGTTTGCCAAGGCGGTCGAGCTGGGCTCCTTTTCCGCTGCCGCCGACGTGTTCCGCATGTCGCCGCAGCTGGTGGGCAAGCATGTGCTGACTTTGGAGCAGCACTTGGGCATCCGCTTGCTCAACCGCACCACGCGGCGCCAGCATTTAACGGAAATCGGGGCAAGCTATTACGAAAAGGTGAAAGTCATTTTGGCCGAGGTGGCCGCTGCGGAGGGATTGGCCGCCGAGAGCCATGCCCGTCCCAGCGGCCGCCTGCGCGTCAACGCCCCGCTCACCTTCGGAATCCACGCCTTGATGCCACGCCTGACCGAATACATGGCGACCTACCCGGATGTGCAGGTCGAGGTGTCGCTCACGAACCGGTATGTCGATGCAATCGAGGAGGGGGCGGACGTCGTGTTCCGGGTAGGCGAGCTGGCCGACAGCAGCCGCATTGCCCGCCGCCTGGCGCCGTACCGGCTGATTCTCTGCGCTTCGCCCGCCTATCTGGCGTCACACCCGCCCATCATCTCGCCAATGGACCTGGCCAGCCACGAATGCCTGGGCTTTGCCTACACGGAGTTGCGCAGCCACTGGAGCTTCGACGGTCCGGACGGCCCGGTGACGGTGCCGGTAACGGGCCGCCTGATGATCGACAGCGGCGAGGCCCTCCTGATGGCCGCCCGCGCCAGCATGGGTGTCATGCTGCAGCCGGCGGAATTGCTGGAAGCCGACATCGCGGCAGGCAGGCTGGTGCGCGTGTTGCCGAAATACCGGGCCCCTGACAGGCCTCTGCACTTGCTGTATGCGCCAGACCGCCAGATGACACCGAAGCTGCGCAGCTTCATCGAATTTTCTGTCGCCGTGTTCGGCAGCGGCAAGGACTGAGTTTTTCCACGCGCCTCGCCCGTATCGAAAATTTCCATAGTCCTGGCACTGTGACATGTTTCACTGGCGCCTATATGGCGCGCAGATTCCTCGCATGGAAGCGCACGTGCTCTTCCATGAAGCTGGCGATGAAGTAATAGCCGTGGTCGTAGCCGGCATGGCGGCGCAGCCGTAATGGCTGGCCGGCGTCGCGGCACGCCGCTTCGAAGACATCGGGGTGCAGTTGTTCGGGCAGGAATTTGTCGGCCAGGCCCTGGTCGATCAAGATGCCTTCGGGGAACAGCGGCGGCTGGCCCTGCAGGCCGCGCATCAGCGCGCTGGCGTCGTACTGCTGCCAGCTGGCGGCATCACCGCCCAGGTAGCCCGTGAATGCTTTCTTGCCCCATGGACATTGGCTCGGTGCGGCGATGGGGGCGAAGGCGGATACTGAGCGGAACAGTTCCGGGTTGCGCAAGGCCAGCACCAGTGCGCCATGGCCGCCCATCGAATGGCCGAAAATGCCCGTGCGTTGCGCATCGATCGCCAGTTCCTGCTCCAGCAGGGCGTGCAGTTCCAGCAGGTAGCTGTACATGCGGTAGTGGCTGCTCCATGGCGCCTCGGTGGCGTCCACGTAAAAGCCGGCGCCCGCGCCGAAATCCCAGGAGTCGCTTTCGCCCGCGATGTTCGCGCCACGGGGGCTGGTGTCGGGGGCGATCAGGATCAAGCCTTCCTCGGCCGCCACGCGCTGCGCGCCGCCCTTGATCATGAACGTTTCTTCCGTGCAGGTCAGGCCCGCCAGGTAAAACAGGGCGGGGCGCCTGGTGGTGACCGTGGCGCCCGGCGCCGTGTCGGGAATGAAGGCCGAGAAACGCATGGGCAAGCCGATGGCTTGCGCGTCGTGGCGATAAAAGCGTTGTACGCCGCCAAAACAGGCGTGTTCACTCAACAGTTCCAGCATGAATTCTCCTCGTTAATGCCACAGTATAGCCAGAGCGGCGCGGGGCCGGCACGGGATCAGCCCAGCATGGCCGCTAATGCAGGCAAGATGTCTTGTGCCGGGGCATCGGCCTTGAATGCCAGCAAATGGTCGGCGCGCGTCTTGCCCATGTTGATGGCGGCCACGGGCTTGCCCGTTTCGGCCGCCATGCGGCACAGGCGAAAGCTCGAATACACCATCACGGACGAGCCCACCACCAGCAGGGCGCTGGCCGTGTGCATCTTGCTTTCGGCCTCGGCCGCACAGGCGGCGGGCACGCCATCGCCGAAAAACACCACGTCGGGCTGCAAGGTGCCACCGCAGCGGGGACAGACCGGCACGTGGAAAATGGCCAGCTGGGACGGCTCGAGCAAGGCGTCGCCATCGGGCGCCGGCGTGGCCGTGGCGCCCAGCAGTTGGGGATTGTCGCGTTCGAGTTGCTCCTGGATCAGGCGGCGCGTGTGGCGGGCCCGGCAATCGAGGCAGACGACGCCATGTATGCTGCCGTGCAACTCCGTGACGGCGGCGCTGCCGGCTTGCTGATGCAGGCCATCGACGTTTTGCGTGATCAGGCCGCCTATTCTCTGGCGCTGGGCCAGTTGCGCGATGGCCAGGTGGCCGGGATTCGGCGTGGCGCGCGCCAGGGTCGGCCAGCCCACCATGCTGCGCGCCCAGTAGCGGCGGCGCACGGCTTCCTGGCGGCGAAAATCGGGTCCTTGCACGGGCGCATTGCCGCGCCGTACGCCTTCCGTGTCGCGGTAGGCCGGTATGCCGGACGCCGTGCTGATGCCGGCGCCCGTCAGCAGCAACACGTCGGGATGGCGCTGCAGGAACTGGGCCAGTTGATCGAGAGCGTAGTGCTGACTGGCTGGCTGCAGGCTGGCTGAGGAAAAGTTTTGCATGATGCGCCATGCTAACCGAAAAGCATGGCGCTGTTGCACGGGACGGCGATTACTCCAGTTTCATGCCGAAACGCTGCAGCCGCGGCTGCCAATGCTCTTGGATATTGGCCGAGACAAGGATGCGCTCGGCCTTGCCAATCAGCAATGCGCGGGGCACGAAACCGAAGTAGCGCGAATCGGCGCTGTTGTCGCGGTTATCGCCCAGCATGAGGAAATGGTCGGCCGGCACCGTCACGGGGGCGAAGCTGCGGGCCGCGCCTGCGATTTGCGGCAAGACCTGGATGCGGTGCTGTTCCGTCTGGTTGCGTTCGCTGATGCGCTGCGCCGTCAGCTGGCCCACGTGGGCGATGGTTTCAGGCGCCGTGTCGAGCGCCGTGTACTGGGCGGGCTGGCCATTGATGACCAGCTGTTCATTGCGCATTTCCACCGTGTCGCCGGGCAGGGCGATGATGCGCTTGATCAATCGCGTGCCGTCTTTCGGCGAGGAAAAGGTGACGATGTCGCCCCGTTGCGGTTCCCCCAGGCGCTGCAGCACGATATCGGTGAGCGGCACTTTCAGGTTGAAGGCGAGGCGGTTGACGAAGACCACGTCGCCCTCGAGCAGATTGGGGCGCATGGATGCCGACGGTATGGGATTCCAGTCCGCCACGGCCGTGCGGAACACGCCGAACAGCAGGAGAAACATCAAAAAACCTTTGTTGGCGCGCATCCATGTGCTCATGTCGGCTCTTTCGCTGGGCTGTGCCCGTGATGGTGAAGGGAAACGCCATGGCTGCTGGCGACCTGTTCACGATGCACGGCGAGGCTGAAGCCAGTCTTAAATAGGCGCACTGCGCAGGCAAATGGCAGGCATGGTATGACTGCTGTTGCGTGCACGCATCACCATGCCGGTTTCAAGGATGGCGGCATGGTGACTGCGTATCGTCGCCATTGTGCAGGCGCTTGCCATGCATGTCATCCCACAGCTCACCGAGCGCCACCAGCAAGCCGCCACCCACGAAGGGGATGGCCACCAGCCATGGAATGCTGTCGAGCCAAGGGCCCAGCACGATGGCCGAGGCCACGGCGATGACGATGGCGCTGCACCAGAAGCGGCGCGGATGCCGGAGCGTCAGCAGGTAGTGAAGATCGTTCATAAATCCTCCTTGGTGAGCATGCGGAACAGCCGGGCGGCCAGGATGCTGCTGACGGCGATGACGATGCAGCCGTCCAGGAAAAACAGCACCTTGCCCACCAGGTGCATGCCCTGCACGAGATAGGCGGGCAGCTCCCGCGCTTCCGCCCACTGTGTCATGCGCGCCAGCACGATGGCGGCGGCAAAGATGACGATGGCCAAGGCCAGCACCAGCAGCACATGTTCGAACAGGCGTAGCCGCAGTTTCATGTTGGACTTGGCAAGGTTGGGAAGATTCCCGAGCCTTGACGTTATCAGTCCATCATGGTGCAGCTTTGCGCTGTGACAAAGTCGCCCCTGATAGGATAAAAGTCGCGTTGCTGCCGGAAAAATGCGGCATCTCAGGCCATGGTTTGCGTGTTGCGCCGCTCAAAATACAGCAAGTCCGACCAGGCATTCTGGAAAAACATGGCTTGTTCCGACTTGCCATACTGATGAAAGCCGTTGCGCTGCATGACGGCGACCGAGCCCAGGTTTTGCGGCCGCGCCGTCGCTTCCAGGCGCCACAGGTCCAGCGCGCCAAACGCTTCGTCCAGCAGCAGGGCCACCACGCGCGTGGCGTAGCCGCGTCCGCCGAACCGTTCGCCGATGCGGTAACCGAGCGCTGCCTTGTTGAAATAGGGGCGCGTGACGCCCGTCAGGTTGACCCTGCCGATGATTTGCCCGTCCAGCTTGGCCAGGTATTGGTAGGCGCGGTCCTGTTCGCGTTCGCGCTGCGCCTGCTCGATGGCGGCGGCGATGGCTTCCTGGTGATAGTAGGACGGCGCGCGGGCCGTGACCCAGTGTTCAAAATACGCGCGGTTGTCCAGTTCGAAGGCCAGCAAAGCGGGAAGGTCGGCGCTGGAGGGCGGGTGCAGCTGAAGGCGGTCGAGGTCTGGCATGGGAGCGTGTCGGAAACCGTTGCGCCATTATAATCAGCTGGCGCATTGCGCCGCACACCCGTTTGAACTCAAGAAGGAGCAGCATGCTGTCCCATATCTGCCTCGGCACCAACGACTTTCCCCGCGCCTACGCTTTCTATGCGGCCCTGCTGGGAGAACTCGGTCTGATCGAAAAATTTCATGACCCGGCCAAGCCCTGGGCAGGCTGGATGGCGAAGGATGTGCCGCGGCCCCTGTTCGTGCTGACGGCGCCGCATGACGGCTTGCCCGCCGCGCCTGGCAATGGGCAGATGACGGCCTTGCTGGCCGCCAGCCGTGCGCAGGTGGACCGCTGCTACCAGGCCGTGCTGGCGCTGGGCGCCGCGTGCGAAGGGCCGCCCGGTTTGCGCCCGCATTACCACGCCCATTACTATGGCGCCTATTTCCGCGACCTCGACGGCAACAAGCTGTGCGTCTGCTGCCACGCCGAGGAATAACTCAGCGCGGTCCCCAGACGTCGTCTTCCGTCCAGCCCAGTTCCAGGAAATCCTGCGCCCGCTCGCTTGCCTCGCCGGCGCAATAGAATTCATCGAGCTGGGGCGGCGCGATGCGCGTGCCGGCCAGCATGGCATGCACTTGCCCCCGGTGGTGGATCTGGTGCTGGAACAGGTGTGCCAGCAGGCGCTGGCGCGTGTCGACTTGCGGCGTGTCGCGCAATATCGTCACGGGCCGCGCCAGGTCCGCATCGCACAGGCTGCGGCAATGGGCGATCAGACGCAGGTCCGACGCGCGCTGCGCTGCATGCAGGGCCGCGCAATCGGTGAACGGTTCATCGTGTTCAAAGAAGACGTAGCAGTCGGCATGCGGTGCTTCGCCGCGCAGCTCGCGCTCGAGCGCATCGAGATAAAACCAGTCGCATGTGAGGATGTGGTTCAGGGTGAACTGGATGGTGGGAAAAAAGCTGACGCGCGTGGCCTGGAATTCGGCCTGGGTCAGCTGGCCGCACGCCTTCAACAGGCGGTGGTTGGCCCAGCCGTTGTTGTACGCCTGGCTGGTGAGGTAGTGCGCAAGTGGATTGTTCATGATGGATCGCTTGTCGGGCAGGGCAGGGGCATTCAATGCCACTTTAGCATGTTGCGGCAGATGGACAAAGCGCTCACGCCAGCCGCACCAGCGCTGCCATCATCAAGTAAAATCATGGAGCGGATTGCGCGATAGTGATGCAGATAGGGCTTGGATAGCAATATGGGCTGGATAGGAAAATTACTGAACGGCGGCGACGAAAAAAGCAAGCCTGCGGCAGTCGCGGCAGCGGCGGCTGCCGAGGCGGCACGGCAGCCAGCCACCATCACCGAAATCGATGCCATGTACTACCGCTGGCTGGCGGCCGCGAGTGCGGCGCAGGCGCCGGATGAGACCGAACAGCAGATTCTGGACGAATTGGCGCGCCTGACCCGTGAACCGATCGCTGGCGCTGCGCTGGTACCGCGCATTCCGGCCATCATTCCGCAGTTGATGCGTACCTTGCAAGATGAAAACATGAGCGCGGCCAAGCTGTCGGCCCAGCTGGCCCAGGACGTGCTGCTGGTCGCCGAGGTCTACCGCGAAGCGAACCGGCCCTGCTACCAGTCGCGCTATAACGCCAGCCCGTCGATCAGCAATATGGAAGGCGCCATCATGCTGCTCGGGCAAAACGGCATGCGCATGCTGCTCGCCCGCGTCGCCTTCCGTCCCATCGTCAGCATGCAAAGCGGCGGGCTGACCGTGCGCACGGCACCGCTGATCTGGCGCCAGTCCGAGAAATGTGCGCTGGCGGCCAGCCTGGTCGCGCCGGCCATGCATGCCAACGCCTTCGATGCCTATCTCGCGGGACTGATGGCCAATGTCGGCCTGGTGGTGGCGTTCCGGCTGATCGACCAGATGCATGCGCCCGATGTCTTTCCGCAATCGGACGCCTTCATTGCCCAGGTGTTTGCGCAAGCGCGCATCCTGTCGGTGCGGATCGCCGAATTGTGGGAGTTTCCCCAGTCCGTGACCCGCGCGATCGGACAGGTGGGGCAGGCCGATGCCGATCCGCAGGCGCAAGCGCTGGCACTGGGCGAGCGCTTGAGCAAGCTGCGCATGCTGGCCGATACGGGCCGCTTCCCCGCCGACGATCCTTTCGTGACGAGCGGACTCGACAAGAGTGCCCTGCTGGCGTTTGGCAAACTGGCCGACGACGAGGACTGATGGCGGCCGCGTGCGGCCGATATCGCTCAGCGCGCAAAATACAGTTCGTGCAGGTGCTCGAGGTCGACCTCATCGGCTTTTTGCGACAGCGCCACCTTACCGCTTTGCATCAGGTAGACGTGATCGGCCACGCCCACGGCCCGCGCCGTGTTTTGTTCCACGAGGATGATGGTGCGCTTGCCGTCGTTCAGGCGCGCGAGGATCTCGAACAGTTCGTTGACCACCAGCGGCGCCAGGCCCAGCGATGGCTCGTCGATGATCAAGAGCGACGGGTCCGACATCAGGCCCCGCGCCATCGCCAGCATCTGCGCCTCGCCGCCGGAGAGCGAGCCGGCCAGCTGCTTGCGCCGTTCGTGCAGGCGCGGGAACATGGCGTAGGCTTCGGCCAGGCGCGCCGGCATGTAGCTGCGGTGCTCTTTCGGAAACGCGCCCATGATCAGGTTTTCTTCCACGCTCATGTCGCGGAACGTCATGCGCCCCTCGGGTATCATCGTCACCCTCGCATCGCTCATCTTCCACGTCGGCGTGCCGTTGATGGGCCTGCCATCGAGCGCGATGCTGCCCGCGCCCACGGGCAGCAAGCCCATGATGGCGCGCAGCAGGGTCGTCTTGCCGGCCCCGTTCGGGCCGATGATGGTGGTCAGCTTGCCCTTCTGGATAGCCAGCGACACATCCCACAGCACATTGATGGCGCCATAGCCGGCGCGCAGGTTTTCAATTTTAAGCATGGGCTGCCCCTGTATAGCTTTCGATGACGGCCGGGTCGCGGAAGACGGCGTCGGGCGTGCCGTCGGCGATCAGCTGGCCAAAATTGAGCACGGCTACGCGCTGGCACAGATTGCTGATGGTTTCGATGTCGTGCTCGATCATGACGATGCCCACGCCAAAGGCCGCGTGCAAGTCCTTCAGCATGCCCATGAAGCGGCGCTTGCCGTTCGTTTCCAGGCCCGCCAGCACTTCGTCGAGCAGCAGCAGTTTCGGGTTCGTCGCCAGCGCCTTGGCCACTTCCAGCGCTTTCAATTCCGTCAGCGCCAGTTCGCTGGCCGCGTCGCGCTCGGCCTTGTCCGCCAGGCTCGTGAAATCGAGGATTTCATCGATCTTGCGCTGGTCCACCTTGCCCGTGCCGAAGCGCTGCGCCACGACGAGGTTCTCGCGCACCGTCAATTCATGCATCGGTTGCGGAATCTGGAAGGTGCGGCCCAGCCCCAGGCGAGCGCGCTGGTACATGGGCGTGGCCATGATGTCGCGCCCCTCGAAGCGGATGCCGCCGCTGGTGGGGCGCACGAGGCCCGAGATCGCATTGAACAGGGTGGTCTTGCCGGCGCCATTCGCGCCCACCAGGCCGATCACGTCGTGGCTGGCCACTTTCAAGGTGACGGAATCGACGGCCGTCAGGCCGCCGAAGCGCACGGACACATTATCGAGTTCAAGCATGTGCTTTCTCCTTCGCTTTGAACGTCTTGCGTAGCAGCGGCAGCAAGCCGTTCGGACTGAAGACGATCATCGCCACCAGCAGCACGCCCAGCACCAGCTGGTGGCCCGTGGGGATCAGCGACTTGAAAATCAGCTGGTCGACCAGGTAGACCACCACGGCGCCCAGCACGGGGCCGAGTATCGTACGGTAGCCGCCGAAGATGGCCGCCACGATCGGCAAGGTCACCCACAGGCTGTTGAAGGCGTAGTCCGGTTCCAGGAAGTTGATGTAGTGGGCGTTGAAGGCGCCGAACAGGCCAGCCATGAAGGCCGACACGAGCAGCATCGCGCCTTTCAGCAAGGTGCTGTTGACGCCGACGACGCGCGTGGCGTCTTCGCTGTCGTGCATGGCGCGCAGGGCGATGCCGTAGTGGCTGGCGCGGATGCGGCTGTAGGCAAACGCGCACGCCACCACCAGGGTCAGCACGACCAGGTAGGCGCCCGTCTTGCTGGCCAGATCGAAGCCGAAGACGGTGGGCAAGGTGGGAATATTGTTGATGCCGCCGGCGCCGCCCGTCACCGAGCTCCATTCCGTGGCCAGGATGCGGAAGATGTGGGCGTAGGCGAGGATGGCCAGCGCAAAATACGGCCCGCGCAGGCGCAGCACGGGCAGCATGATGACGGCGGCGATGGCCGCGCCCGCGCCGCCCAGCAGCATGGCGGCAAACACGGGCAGGCCCAGTTTCACGGTGGCCAGCGCGGAAACATATGCGCCCACGCCGAAGAAGGCCGCATGGCCGAAGCTGACCATGCCGCCCAAGTTACCCAGCAGGGCCCAGGACATGGCCACGCCGCCGATGACCAGGGCCGCCACCACCATGCTCATCACGTACTGGTTGGCGCCCAGGGCCAGCGGCACGGCGATATAGGCGGCCAGCAGCAGGCCCGCCGTGGAAATCAAAGTCGAGCGCTTCATCCGCGCCTCCGTTGTGCGCCGAACAAGCCGTTCGGCATGATGAACAGCACCAGCAGGAACAGCACCATGCCCGACAATTCCTGCAGCGCGGAGCTGGCCAGGGTGACGGTCAAGGCTTCGGCCACGCCCAGCAGCACGGCGGCCAGCAGCACGCCGGGAATGGAACCGATGCCGGCCAATACCGTGATGATGAAGGCTTTCACGGTCAGCGCGCCGCCGTAGGCCGGCTGGATTACGCCATAGCTGAACAGGGCGACGCCGGCGAAGGCGGCCAGGATGCCGGCGACTAAAAAGGACACGAGTTCCGTGCGGCCCGGGTCAATGCCCATCAGCTTGGCCGCGTCGCGGTTGCTGGAAACGGCGCGCACGGCGCGGCCATACCAGCTGGTCGACAGCCAGCGCCACAGGGCCGCCATCAGCACCAGGCTGACGCCAAAGAAAATCACTTCGCTGCGCATGCTGAAAAACGGGCCGATCTCGATGCCTTCCTGCAGCCAGCTCGACGACGTCGAACGGATGTCCGCCTTCCATACGAGCAGGATGAAATTGGTGAGGATCACGCCGATGCCGTAGGTGAGGATCAGCGAATTGATTTCGCGGTCTTTCTTGATGCGGCTGACGATCAGGTACACGCCCACGGACGTGAGGCTGACGATCACCAGCGCGATGGGAATGGCGAACATGGGACCGAGTCCCAGGCCTGATTCCACGCTGTAGGCGATGTAGGCTGCCAGCAGTACCAGCTCACCGTGCGCCAGGTTGATCACTTTCATGGTGCCGAAGACCAGCGCCAGTCCCAGTGCGATCAGGGCGTAGGAGCCGCCCTGCAGCAAGCCCGAATACAGGGCTTGCAAGATTAATTCTGTCATGTCGTCATCCCGTCAGGCCGCCCTGGCGCATCTTGAAGATGCGCCAGGGCGGCCGTTCATCGGTGCGCGTCCGTGCGGCCGCGCGCGTGTGCAGCGGGAGGCTGCCGTTTACCAGGGCAGGGCGGGATAGGCCAGCTTGCCCGTCGCGTGTTCCTTCGGCCAGACGATCACCACTTTCTTGTCCTGGTGCTGCGCCATGCGGTGCACGAAATTCTGGTTGTCGCCGTTGGCGGCAAACTGCACGCGGCCGATCAAGGTTTCGCGGTCCGTCTTGCGCATTTCCTCGGCTACGCCGCCTTTCTTGAGCGTGCCCTTGTCGGCCGCGCGCGCGATCGCTTCGAACAGCAGCATCGATTGCACATAGCCGAACTGGCCCAGGTAGTCCGGCTCCTTCTTGTACAGCTGCTTGTAGGCGTCGCTGAAGGCCTTGCCGTCGGCTGTCTTGAATTCCGTGGGGAAGGGCAGTAGTGCCGTGCCGAACACGTTCGGCATCAGGTCGGGGAAGTCGGCCGCCATCTTCGGCGTGGCCAGCGACCACACGCCCACCATGGCCTTGATCTTCGGTTTGAGCACGCGCGCGGCGCGGATGATGCCCACGTAATCGTTTTCGTAGCCGACCATGGCCACGACTTCCGATTTGTCCTGCAGCTTGATCTTGTTGATGATGGGCTTGAAGTCGGTAATGGCCGGGTCGAACGAGTGCGTCGTCACTTTCACGCCCTTGGCGGCCAGGGCTTTTTCCACGTCTTTCGCCAGGCCCGTGGTGGCGTCCTTGGTCGAATACACGATGGAGACGGACTTGGCGCCCACGTCCTGCAGCAATCCCAGCATGGCTTTTTCGTAGCCGGCCGTGTTATTGATGCGGAAAAAATTCTTGCGTCCGCTGGTCACCAGGCTGTCGTCCACGCCGCCCGAAGTGATGTAGACGAGGCCCAGTTTGTTGGCCGTGTCCGAGGCGGGCGAGATATTGTTCGAGCCGTAGCCGCCCGTGATGGCCACCACGCCCTGGCTGGCCAGCTTTTCCACGGCGGCGATGGCCTTGGCGGGTGCTGATTCATCGTCGACGGTGATGATCTTGATCGTGTGCTTGCCGTTGGTCTTGTTGAATACCTCGGCCGCGACCATGATCCCTTCCTGCATGCCGGCGCCGACCCGCGCCAGGTTGCCCGTCAGCGGGATTTCCGCGCCGACCAGGAATTCGTCGGCGCTGGCCTGCGCCATCCAGGCGCTGGCAACCAGCGCTGCCATGGCGATGCGTGTGTAGGTGCGTTTCATCGTGTCTCCTCCGGTGATGTGGCTTGGTTTTATTGTCGGGTCTGGTACAGCAGGGTTAATTCACAGGGTATTCTGCGCCATTTGCCGCAGCTGCCCCTTTAAAATCTTGCCCGTGGCGGCGGCCGGCAGCGCTTCCATGACGATGATGGAAGACGGGCACTTGTACGGCGACAGCGTCTGCGCCAGCCATGCCTGCAATTGTGCCACGCTGGCGGGCTGGCGCGGGTCCAGTTCCACGTAGGCGATGACGTCCTCGTTGCCGTCGTCCAGGGTGCGTCCCACCACGGCCGACTGCACCACGGACGGGTGGGCGTTCAGGGCCGTTTCCACTTCCAGCGGATACACATTGAAGCCGGAGCGGATGATCAGTTCCTTGGTGCGTCCCACGATGAACAGCGCGCCGTCGGGATCCTGGCGCGCCATGTCGCCCGTATTGAGCCAGCCGCCGTCGCGCATGGCGGCTGCCGTCATGGCCGGTTCGCGGTAGTAGCCGGCCATGATGTTCGGCCCGCGTATCCACAATTCTCCCGGCTCGCCCGGCGCTACATCCGTGCCGGCGACGTCCACCACGCGCACTTCCACGCCGGGGATCGGCATGCCGACGGAACTGTCATGGCGCGGCGCATCGAGCCGGGTCTGGCTGATGGTGGGCGCGCTTTCCGTCATGCCGTAGCCATTGTGCAGCGCGGTGCCCAGCAGTTTTTCCACCTCGTGCTTGAGCGACGGCGCCAGCGGCGAGCCGCCCGCATACGCAAAGCGCAGCCGCGTGGGCAGCGGCGTATTTGCCCCGCCCAGGGTTTGCAGCAGCTTGGCGTACATGGCCGGCACGCCCTGCACGATGGTCAAGCCATCGTCCTTCAAGGCCGAGAGCAGGCCATCGACGGAAAAGCGCGGCACCAGATATAAGGCGGCGCCCGCATACAGCGTGCCCAGCGCCACCGAGGCCAGGCCGTACACGTGCGAAATCGGCAGCACGCCGTAGGCGCGGTCGTTGCGGGTCAAGCCCCGCAAGGTGCTGGAGACGGCGGCGATGAACAGCAGGTTGCGGTGCGTGAGCATCACGCCTTTCGACTGCCCCGTCGTGCCCGTCGTGTAGATCAGCGCGGCCACCTGTTCGTTGCCGGGTACCGTGTCTTCCGCGATGGCTGCCGCGTTCAATTCACCTGCCAGCAGCTCGCCCATACCATCGACGGTGACGGCGCTGGCGCCGCGCCGCGCCGCATGGACGGCCGCTTCCGGCGAGGCGCCGGCCAGGAACAGCACGCGCCGCGCGGAACTGTGCGTGGCGATGGTGTCGATTTCGCGCGCCGACAGGCGGGCATTGACGTTGACGATCCACGCGTCGATGCTGGCGGCCGCGAAGATCAGCGCCACCTGCAGCGCGCCATTTTCGCCCACCACCATCAGGCGGTCGCCGGCGCGCACGTCCAGCTGGCGCAGCTGCAGCGCCGCATGTTCCACACTGTGCTGCAGCTGCGCGTAAGTCCAGTGGCGGCCACCTTCATGCAGCGCCGGCGCATCGGGCGCGTGCACCGCCCAATAGGCGGGGATGGCCGACAGGCGCGCCGGCAAGCCGGCCAGCAGGGCGGGGATGTCCATCGCGGCCTCCTTCACTTTTGCGCTGCCTTGATCATGTTGCGGGCGATGACGATTTGCTGGATCTGCGTCGTGCCCTCATAAATGCGGAACAGGCGCACGTCGCGGTAGAAGCGCTCGGCCGCGTATTCGCTGATGTAGCCGGCGCCGCCGTGGATCTGCACGGAGCGGTCGGCCACGCGGCCGCACATTTCGGAGGCGAACAGCTTGCAGCACGACGCTTCCGTCGAAATGTCTTCCTTGTTGTCGCGCCGGCGCGCCGCGTCGAGTACCATGCTGCGCGCCGCATAAATCTCGGCCTTGCTGTCGGCCAGCATGGCCTGGATCAGCTGGAATTCCGCGATGGGCTGGCCGAACTGCTGGCGCTCCATGGCGTAGGCGAGGGCATCGGCCAGCATGCGTTCGGCCGCCCCCACGCAGACGGCGGCGATGTGCAAACGCCCCTTGTCGAGCACCTTCATAGCTGTTTTAAAACCCACGCCCTCCTTGCCGCCGATGATATTCGCGGCCGGGACACGGCAGTTTTCAAAGATGACATCGCAGGTATGCGCGCCTTGCTGGCCCATCTTCTTGTCGATCTTGCCCAAGGAAAGGCCCGGCGTATCCTTTTCCACGATGAAGGCGGAAATGGCCGAGGCACCGCGCTTGACGGGGTCCGTGCGGGCCATGACGGTAAAAATGCTCGCTTCGGGCGCGTTGGTGATATAGCGCTTGCTGCCGTTGAGGATATAAAAGTCGCCATCGCGCACGGCCGTCGTGCGCAGCGAGGCCGCATCGGAACCGGAACCCGCTTCCGTCAGGGCGAAGGAGCCGATGATCTCGCCGGCCGCCAGCTTGGGCAGATAGTATTGTTTCTGCGCTTCCGTGCCGTCGATGACGATGCCTTGCGAGCCGATGCCGTTGTTGGTGCCGATCAGCGAGCGGAAGGCGGGCGAGGTACGGGCGATCTCGAAAGCGACGCGCACTTCCTCTTCCATGCTCAGTTCCAGGCCGCCGTACGCTTCCGGAATCGACAGGCCGAACAGGCCCAGTTCGCGCATCTGCGCCACGATGGCCGGCGGTATCGTGTCGGTCTCGGCCACCAGCGCCTCGTTCGGCACCAGCACTTCGCGCACGAAACGGGCGATGCTGTCGAGCAGGATGTTCAGGGTTTCTTCGTCGCGTATCATCGGTTTCCTCGGCGCTTAGATTTGAGCTGTCGTTGAGAGGGGGCGCGCAGTCTAACCGCGGCCCAGGTTTTTTTCCACTGTCTTGACGAGGGCCACCAGGCGCGGTCCCAGGTCCGATTCGAGTTTTTCGCGCGACAGCAAAAAGGCGGGGCCGCCGCAATTGAAGGCCATCACCTGTTCGCCATCGGCGCCCAGCATGGGCACGCCCACGGCATGCACATCGTTCTGCCACTCGCCGGCCGAGATGCAAAAACCCCGGTCCTGGTAATCCTTGAAGCCTTGTTCGATGCCGGCCTTGATGCGGGGCCAGCGTTCCGTCTCGTGCACCCTGGCGTGGTCCATCAGGTAGTCGCGTTCGGCCTGCGGCAGGATGCACAGCAGGGCCTTGCCCATGGCCGTCGTCATCAGCGGAATGCGTGAGCCTACGTCGAGGCGCAAGGTGACGTTGGCGCTGCTGCGGCACGTTTCCACGTAGACCATGCTGAGGCGGTCGCGCGTGCCCAGCGAGACTGACGCCTGCGCGTGTTCCGCCAGTTCCTCCATCAGCGGGCGCGCCATCTTGCGCACGTCGAGATTCGACAGCATGCGGTAGCCAAGGGCCAGCACGCCGGCGCCCAGCTGGTATTTTCCCAGGCTGTCCGAATAATTGAGGTAAGCGAGTTTGGTGAGGGTGTAGGTCAGGCGCGAAATCGTCGGTTTCGGGATGCCCGTGCGCTTGGCCATGTCCGCGTTCGACAGATAGACTTCGCCGGGGCGAAAGCAACGGAGCACTTCCAGTCCGCGCGCCAGCGCGTTGACGAACTGGCGGTCCTTGCCTTCCTCGTCATCGCCGAAGACGATGAGTTCCGGATCTGCCGCGGTCTGAATATTGGTCATATTTGCATTCATTTTCAGGCTCCCTGGAAACCAGTTTGCCTAGCCAAATTGTGCGTGTCAACCGTTTTGTGAAACATTCGTTCGCACAGCGAAATGGTGCGGTGCATGAATGGTGCGGGAGAAATGTCTGAAAAATTGACGTACGCAAGCGTTTCGGCGCTTGTCGCCTGAGCATCGCCAAACAAGACGATATGCGGCGGAAGAGAACACCATGGCTATTGGAGACGCCGTGATGCCGGCGCAGCAGGCCGCCGCCGTGGAGCCATCCCCGGCGGCGGATTTTTCTTACATTGCCAGCGCTGTTCGCATCGCGTGGCCCGCCACGTCGAACAATCGCCGCGCTGCTGGCGTCAAGCCCGCCATGTGCATAGCCGCATGGATCATGCCGTCGAGCTGCACGCATTCGGCCTCCACGCCATCGTCGCGCAAGCGCTGCGCATACGCGACGCCTTCGTCATGCAGCGGGTCGTATTCGCATACGAGCACGGTCGCCGGCGGCAAGTCCTTGAGCGAAGCTGCCCGCAGCGGCGCGGCATAAGGCTGCATGCCGTCGGCCGGCTCGTTCAGGTAGGCCGACCAGCAAAAACGCATGGCTTCCCGCGTCAGCGAAAAGCCTTCCGCATGGCGTTGATACGAAGCTGTGTCGAAGGCAAAATCGAGCGCCGGATACAGCAGCAGCTGGTGCGCCAGTGCGGGCCCGGCCTGGTCGCGCGCCATCAGCGCCGCCGCCGCGGCCAGGTTGCCACCCGCGCTGTCGCCGCCCACGGCCAGCCGCCTCACGTCGATGCCCAGCGCCGCGGCGTGCTCCGCCACCCAGCATAGCGCCCGGTAAAAATCGGCTAGCGGCACGGGAAACTTGTGCTCGGGCGCCAGCCGGTAGTCGACGGAAACGATCACGCAGCCGGTGGCATTGGCCAGCGCGCGGCACGGATTGTCGTACAGGTCCAGCGAGCACAGACACCATCCACCGCCATGCGCAAAGACGATGGCCGGCAAGGGCTGGCCCGCCTGCGCGCCGGCCGGTACATAGGCGCGCACGGTCAGTGCGTGCTCGCCCGGCAGCACGTAATCCTTGATGGCCGTGACGTCTTCCAGTGGCCCGTGCAGCTGGCGCAGTCCCGTTTCCGTGGATGCGCGCAAGTCTGCCAGCGAGGCGGGCGGCGGCGCATCCTTTGTTTCCTCCAGCCAGGCGGCGATCAGCGGATCGAGACTCACGCTGGCTCTCCTGCCAGGAAGGGCAGCAAATGGGCAATGAACTCTTCCGGCTGTTCTTCCATGATGAAGTGGCCGCATTCGGCGACGATGGCGCCTTGCAGATTGTCCGCCTTGCCCTGCATGGTCAGCAGCGGCGCGTCGTTGGTCGCATGGTCGGCGCCGATGGCCAGCACCGGCATGGCCAGGCTGCGCTTGGCCCGCTCGAGGTTTTGCTTGATGGTTTCGGGGATGGCGCGGTAGTAGGCGAAGCCGGCGCGCAGGGCGCCCGGCGTGGCGTAGGCGTCCGCATACACGTCGACGGCCACCTTGTCGCGGCGGTACGACCAGCGGTCGAAAATGAAGCGGATGTACTCGCGCTCCTTGCCCGCCGTGAGCATTTCCGGCAAGTCCAGCACCTGGTTGAACATGAAGTGCCACAGGAAGATGTTGTCGGACGGCGCGACAAAAATCGGCGGCGCGGGTGCCAGGCCGGGAATGACGGCTTCCGTCAGCGCCAGTTTCGTCACGGCTTGCGGGAAATCGCTGGCCAGCGCATAGCCGACCCACATGCCGATGTCATGGCCGACGACGTCGTACTGCGCATGGCCCAGGGCCAGCATGGCGCGATGCAAGGTGGCCGCCACGGCACCCGTGTCATAGCCGCCGGCCGGGCGGTCCGAATGACCGCTGCCCGGCGGATCGATGGCGATGGCCTGGTAGCCGCTGGCGGCCAGCGCCGCCATCACGTGGCGCCACGCATACCAGGTCTGCGGCCAGCCGGGGATCAGCAGCACGGGCTTGCCGTTGCCGGTACCCGCGATGACGCAATGGAGGCGCTGGCCGTCGATGCGGACGTAGTCGTGAATGAAGTCGTTCATATGGTTTCCTTGATTAGTTGTGCCGGATGCCCAGCAATTGATGGATCTGTTGCGCGCTGACGGGGGCGCCGGCGAAGTCGTCGAAGATCTTGTCGGTCACGGGAATGATGTGGGCATTGATGAAGGCCACGCCTTCGCGCGCGCCCACCTCCTGGTCTTTCAGGCAGCACTCCCATTCCAGCGTGGCCCAGCCCGCGTAGTCGTTTTGCGCCATCTTCGAGAAGATCGCCTTGAAGTCGACCTGGCCGTCGCCGAGCGAACGGAAACGCCCGGCGCGGTTTTCCCACGACTGGTAGCCGCCGTAAATGCCCTGCCGTCCCGTCGGATTGAATTCCGCATCCTTCACATGGAACATGCGGATGTGGTCCTTGTAGATGTCGATGAATTCCAGGTAATTGAGCTGCTGCAGCACGAAGTGGCTGGGATCGAACAGCATCTTGCAGCGCGGGTGGCGGCCCACGCGTTCATAAAACATCTCGAAGCTGATGCCGTCATGCAGGTCTTCGCTCGGGTGGATCTCGTAGCACAGGTTGATGCCCTGTTCCTCGCATACGTCGAGGATGGGCAGCCAGCGGCGCGCCAGTTCATCGAAGGCCGTTTCGATCAGGCCGGGCGGGCGCTGCGGGAACGGGAACAGGTAGGGCCAGGCGAACGAGCCGGAAAACGTGCCCATGTCCGTGAGGCCCAGGCGTTTCGAGGCCATGGCCGCCAGTTTTACCTGCTCGATGGCCCACGCCGTGCGCGCTTCTGGCTGGCCATGCAGGTGTGCCGGCGCGAAGCTGTCGCACAGCGCGTCATAGGCCGGATGCACGGCCACCAACTGGCCGAAGATGTGCGTCGTCAGTTCGCTGATGACGAGGCCATGGCCGGCCAGCATGGCGACCAGATCGTCGCAGTATTGCTGGCTGTGCGCGGCCTGCGCCACGTCGAACAGGCGCGCATCCCAGGCGGGAATCTGCAGGGCCTTGAAGCCCATGCTGGCCGCCCATGCGGCGATGGCGGGCAGGGTGTTGAAGGGCGCCGTGTCGGCGGCGAATTGGGCCAGGTGCAGGCTCGGTCCTTGGATGGTCTTCATATCGGCTCCTATTGTTTGTCGATCGACAAAGAATAGGCGAAATTGTTGGCACGGTCAAGGCGGCCATGCAAAATAAATCGCGAATGCGCTGCGGGTGCCAGGCGTTATACTGGCCGCCAGTTCGCAAGCAGAGGATAAAAATGGCAGGAAGACCGAGGGAATTCGACCGCGCGCTGGCGCTGGCAAAAGCGCGCGACGCGTTCTGGACGCGCGGCTACGAGGGCGTGTCAATGGCCGACCTGGTGGCGGCGCTGGGCATCGCCTCGGCGCGCATCTATGCGGCGTTCGGCTCGAAGGAGCAGCTGTTCCGCGAAGCCGTGGAATTGTATGAAACGGGCGAGGGCGCGTTCGCCGTGCACGCGCTGGCGGCCAGCCTGAATGTGCGCGACGCGGTGGCGCGCATGCTGGAAGAAGCCGTGCTGCTGTACACGCGCGGCGGCCAGCCGCAAGGCTGCATGGTGGTCACGGCCGCCACAAATACGAGCGCGGAAAACGAGGGCATCGCCGACTGGCTGGCGCAGCACCGCCGTGCGCGGACGCAAGCCCTCATCGAGCGCCTGCGCGCGGCGCAACTGGCGGGAGAGTTAAAAGCGGAAGCAGACGTGCAGGCGCTGGGCGACTACTATGCGGCCTTGCTGCATGGCTTGTCGGTGCAGGCGCGCGACGGTATTTCCGCCGAACGGCTGCTGGCGCTGATCCGGCCGGCCATGGCGCCGCTAGCGCTGGAAATGAAAAACCAGGCTACCTAGTCGATAGCCCTGCGGTTCAGGTCTTGACGTCGATCAGGCTGCCCAGGGCCTGGTCGGCTGCCTTGACGACATTCGCCGACAGGTTGAAACCAGCCTTGTAGACGAGGTTATCCGTCAGTTCGGACGCCAGGCCCACGCCGTTTGGCCGGCTTTCGGCCGCCTTGGCCGCATTCGCATTGGCGCCGCTGACGCTTTCGCTGGCAGCCAGCTTGCGTCCTTCGACGGACAGGGTGACGCCCGTGCCGGCCGGGCTGGTTTCCTGGAACTGGGCTTGTTGCGGCTGGAAGCCCGGCGTATTCGCATTGGCGATATTGTTGGCGGCCACATCCAGCGCGCGCTGGTTGGCGGTCAGCCCCGAGGTACCGGTGGTAAGGGCGGATATGGACATGGCAACTCCTTCAGTAGGCGCCCAGTGTACTCCCGTCAACAGGAAAAGTGGTTGGTGCAAGGCAACAATTTGCCCGCAGGTGATTGCCGCAAAAAATATGTGTCTCACGTAATTTTTTTATATTGCCCTGTGGCATTTCACTGTCTAGACTGGCAGGGAAGTCATCCACGGAGCCCGCTATTTTTCACCTGTTTCGCCCCATTTTGCTGGGTTTGCTGCTCAGCCTGCCTTGTCTGCCACTGAAAGCCCAGCTTGTCCCCTCGCCGTTGCCGCTCGACGCTCGCCTGAACGAGCAAGTCATCATGGTGCCGGCCGGCGACGGTTTGCGCGAGGTGCTGGAGACGACGGTGTTCCGTCCCGCCGGCCCCGGCCCGTTCCCCCTGCTGCTGATGAATCATGGCAAGCAGGTCGGCCCGGCCCGGTTGCAGCAGCGCGAGCGCTTTATCTATATGGCCACGGAATTCGTGCGCCGCGGCTATGCGGTGATGCTGCCCATGCGCGCCGGCTTTGCCCGTTCCACGGGGGCCTACCGCGATTTCGGCTGCGACATGCTGGGCAACGCCCAGGGCCAGGCGCGCGACATGCTGGCCGCGCTTGCGTATGCGCGCCGCCAGAGCTGGGTCGACCCGCAGCGCATCGTTGTCGCGGGCCAGTCGTACGGCGGCATGGCGGCGCTGGCGCTGGCCACCCGGGTGGTGCCCGGCGTGCGCGGCGTGCTCAATTTTTCCGGCGGCTTGCGCGTCGACATGCCCGGCTGCGATTGGCAAGGGGCGCTGGCGAAGACCTTTGCCACCCTGGGCGCGTACAACCATATTCCCAGTCTGTGGCTGTATGGCGCCAACGATTCCTATTTCGGGCCGGTCCTGGCGCAGCGGCTGTTTCGCTCGTTCACGGGTTCCGGCGGCCAGGCGCAACTGGTCGCCTATGGCCCGTTCAAGCGCGATGCCCACCTGACCCTGGGTAGCCGCGACGGGGTGGCCGTGTGGCTGCCGGCCACCGAGCGCTTCCTGCAGAAAATCGGCATGCCGGTGCGCCAGGTCTACCGCGTGGCCGATGCGCCGTCGCCGCCCGCCACGCATTTCGCGCCGCAGGACGATATCGCCGCCGTGCCCTATCTGGAAGAGCAGGGGCGTGCGGGCTACCGCGACTTCCTCGAGAAAACCGCGCCGCGCGCCTTCGCCCTGTCGGCCAGCGGTGCCTGGGCCTGGGCCGAGGAGGGCGAAAGCCCCGATGTGCGTGCGCTCGCTTCGTGCCAGCGGCGCAGCAGCGTGCCGTGCCAGCTGTATTCGGTCGATGAAAGCGTCGTTTGGCCCGTCGACGGCGCCAGCGCGAGCGCCGCCGGCGGCGCGCAATAGGCTGCCGCGCACGATAGTTGTCGCCGAAACGGGGGATGGGCGAATATACTAGGGGAAAAGGGAGGCGTTGCGCTTCCCGTCCGCCCTTATCATCAGCGAGAATTCACCCTTATGGCGTCATCCCCAGAAAACCTCAGCATGGCCGTGTTTTGCGACTTCGAGAACGTTGCGCTCGGCGTGCGAGATGCAAATTACGAAAAATTCGATATCAAGCCCATCCTCGAACGCTTGCTGCTCAAGGGCAGCATCGTTGTCAAGAAGGCATATTGCGACTGGGACCGTTATAAAAGTTTCAAGGGCACCATGCACGAAGCGAACTTCGAGCTGATCGAAATTCCCCACGTGCGCCAGTCGGGCAAGAATTCGGCCGACATCCGCCTGGTGGTCGATGCGCTGGACCTGTGCTACACCAAGGCTCACGTCAACACCTTCGTTATCATCAGCGGCGATTCCGACTTTTCGCCGCTCGTGTCGAAACTGCGCGAAAACGCCAAGCAGGTGATCGGCGTGGGCGTCAAGCAGTCGACTTCCGACCTGCTGGTGGCGAACTGCGACGAATTCATTTTCTACGATGACCTGGTGCGCGAGAGCCGCCGCACGGCCGCCAAGCGCGATGCACGCGAAACCCCGGCCGCCAAGCGTTCGCCCGACGAAGAAGTGCGCCGCAAGGAAAAATACGAGTCGCGCAAGACGGAAGCGATCGAGATGGCCGTTGCCACCTTCGATGCGCTGGTCTCGGAGCGCGGCGACAGCGGCAAGATATGGGCCTCAATGCTGAAAGAAGCGATCAAGCGCCGCAAGCCGGACTTCAGCGAGTCGTACTACGGTTTCCGCACCTTCGGCAACCTGCTGGAAGAAGCGCAGACGCGCGGCTTGCTGGAATTTGGCCGCGATGAAAAATCGGGCGCCTATGTCTACCGCAGCAGCGGCCTGGTGCCTGTCGCCGCGCCCGTGAACGGAGAAGTGGCCAGCGAAGCCATCGTCACCGGCGAGACCGGCCTGGCGGCGGAAGAGGGCAATCAGCGCGAAGGCGGCAGCCGCCGCGATTCGCGCCGCAATGGACGTGGCGGCCGCAAGCAGAACGAACAGCGCCGCGGCGAGTCCGCGCCACAGGCCTTCGTGCCGGTGGCCGACGCCGAAGCAGTCGTCGAGCAGTATGCGCCGGCGCTGCAGTCGGAAGTACAACACGAAGTAGCCGAAGCCGCCGCCGAGGTGGTGGCGGAAGAAGGCAACGCCAAGCGCGGTTCGCGCCGCAATGGCCGCGGTGGCCGCAAGAATGGCGATGGTGCCCGCGAAGCGCGCGCCGAAGTTGTCGAAGTCGCTCCTGTGGAAGCCATGCCTGAGCCGGTAGTGGAAGCGATCGTGGAAGCCGTCGCCGAAGCGAAGCCGAAGGCCAAGCCGCGTACGCCGGCCCGCAAGGCGGCAGCGGCGAAGAAGCCGGCCAAGAAGGCGGCTGAAGCCGTGGAATCGGAAACTGTCATCGAGCCTGCTCCGGTCGAACTGGCGTCTGTGGCCGAAGACAAGCCAGCCAAGACGCCGGCGCGCCGTCCCGCGCGCAAGAAGGCGGAAGCGGCTTGATTGAACCCCGCAGAGTAAAGCTGGGGTCAGACCCGGCGGGTCTGACCCCGGGTGTCTGCTGTGTCTTGGCAAAGCGGTATTAAGCCATGTACCAAGGCGAACGCTTCAACAGCATTTCCCATACGGTGGGCGCCGCGCTGGCGGCCATCGGCGGCGTCATCCTGATCGTCGTGGCAGCCCGCACGGGCGACCCGTGGAAAATCGTCAGCTGCAGCGTGTATGCGGCCATGCTGCTGACCTTGTACCTGACGTCCACCCTGTACCACAGCGTGCGCGGAAAGGCCAAGGCCGTGCTGCAGCGGCTCGACCACTGCGCCATCTACCTGCTCATCGCGGGCACCTACACGCCCTTCATGCTGGTGACCCTGCGCGGGCCGTGGGGCTGGTCGCTGTTCGGCGTCGTCTGGGGCCTGGCCCTGTTTGGCATCGTGCAGGAATATGTGTACGCGAAAGGCGCGCGCATCCTGTCGCTGGTGATTTACGTGGCCATGGGCTGGCTGATCGTCGTCGGCATCAAGCCGCTGCTGGCGGCGCTCGAGTGGAACGGTTTCCTGTGGCTGGTGGCGGGCGGGCTGTGCTACACGGGCGGCATCGCTTTCTATGCCACCGACCACAAGCTGCGCCATGGCCACGGCATCTGGCATCTGTTCGTGCTGGCCGGCAGTAGCTGCCACTTTGTCGCCATTTTGTTCTACGTTGCCTGACGTTGTTGCCTGCCCTCACTGTTGCCATGGTTCCATTATAATGGCGCGATATGTGAAGATCGCGCAACAATGCGGCAATAATAAGGCAACAATGGATATCAATTCTGACGACCTGAAAATCTTCGTCACCGTCATCGACAGCGGCACCCTGAGCGCGGCCGCCGTGCACCTGGGGCAAACCACGTCGGGCGTCAGCCGTGCCCTGTCGCGGCTGGAAGACAAGCTGGCCACCTCTTTGCTGACGCGCACCACGCGCAGGATGGAGTTGACGGAAGAAGGGCAGTTGTTCCTGGACAAGGCGCGCGCCATTCTCGCCTCGATGGAAGACGTGGAGGAATCGATCCGCATCCGCCGCCAGAAGCCGGCCGGGCGCTTGTCCGTCGATGCCGCCTCGCCCTTCATGCTCCATTGCGTGGTGCCGCACGTGGCCGAATTTCGCGCCATGTATCCGGACATCCGCCTGGAACTGACCAGCAACGACCAGATCGCCGATCTGCTCGAACACCGCACCGACATCGCCATCCGCATCGGCGCCCTGGTCGATTCGACCCTGCATGCGCGCGCCTTGACTGCCAGCCCGCTGCACGTGCTGGCCACGCCCGCCTATCTGGCGCGCCATGGCGAACCGGCTACGCCGGAAGCGCTGTCCGGCCACGCGCTGCTGGGCTTTGCTCAGTATGACCTGGGCAACAACTGGCCGCTGCGCCACGAAGCGGGCAACAGCCTGCAGATCATGCCCGCGCTGGCCGCCTCCAGCGGCGAAACCCTGCGCCAGCTGGCGCTGCAGGACCAGGGCATCGTCTGCCTGTCCGACTTCATGACGAAGGACGACATCGCGGCCGGCCGCCTGGTGAAAGTGCTGCAGCCGTTCTATACGGGCTACCGCCAGCAGATTCACGCCGTCTACTACCGCAACACGCAGCTGGCGCAGCGCATCAGCTGCTTCCTCGAATTCCTGCAGCAGAAGCTGTAAGGCCCGCGCCGTACGCTCAGGACAGGACGCCGCTGTCCTGCACCGCCGTATGCAGCAGCGCTTCCACTTCGTGCGCGGGCAGCGGGTGGCTGAAGTAATAGCCTTGCGCCTCGTCGCAGCCATGGCGGCGCAGGTAATCTAGCTGCTCGGCCGTTTCCACGCCTTCGGCCACCACGCGCAGTTTCAAGTTGTGCGCCAGAGCGATGATGGAGACGACGATGGCCGCGTCGTCCGCGTCGCGCGCCACGTCGCCGACGAAACTGCGGTCGATCTTCAGCACGTCGATGGGGAAGGTGCGCAGGTAGGCGAAGCTGGAATAGCCGGTGCCGAAGTCGTCGATCGACAGCTGCACCCCCAGCGCCTTCATGTCGTGCAACTGGCTGACGGCCAGCGCCACGTCGTGCATGAACAGGCTTTCCGTCAGTTCCAGTTCCAGGCAGGCGGGCGGCAAGCCCGTTTCCAGCAGCACTTCGGCGATCGTGGCGACCAGGTTCGGTTCGTTGAACTGGCGCGCCGACAGGTTCACGGCCAGGCGCAAGGTATCGAGTCCCGCCGCATGCCAGCGTTTCACCTGCGCGCACGCTTCGCGCATGACCCAGGCGCCGATCGGCACGATCAGGCCCGTGTCTTCCGCCAGCGCGATGAAGCGCTGCGGCGCCACCATGCCCAGGTCCGGATGCTGCCAGCGCAGCAGCGCTTCCACGCCGACGATGCGCCCGCTGGCCAGGTCCACCTGCGGCTGGTAATGCAGCACGAACTGTTCGCGTTCGAGCGCGTTGCGCAGCGCCGTCTCGATGCGCAGGCGCTCCAGGGTGGCCTGGTTCATGGCCGTCGTGTAGAACTTGATGTTGTTGCGGCCCTGTTTCTTGGCGCAGTACATGGCGATGTCGGCCTGCTCGATCAGGTTCTGCGTCTCGCCATTCAGGGTCACGTCGCCGGGCGCGTCGTAGCGCGAGATGTCGTAGACGGCCACGCCGATGCTGCAGGTGACGAAAAATTCCTTGCCATCCAACAGTACCGGCTGGGCCACGGCATCCATCACGCGCTGCACGATGGCGCTGCTGAGCACTTCGTCCGCCTGTTCGCACAGGATGGCGACGAATTCGTCGCCCGACAGGCGCGCCACCGTATCGCTTTCGCGCAGGCTGGCCTGCAAGCGCGTGGCGATGGTTTTCAGCAGCAGGTCGCCAGCCTTGTGGCCAAGGCTGTCGTTGACGAACTTGAACCGGTCGAGGTCGATCAACAGTACCCACAGCGCGCGGTTCTTGCGGCGCGACAGGGCCATCGCTTGCGCCAGGCGGTCGCGCAGCAGGGCGCGGTTGGGCAAGCCCGTCAGCACGTCGTGGTGGGCGATGTGCTGGATTTGCTGCTCGGCCAGCTTGCGTTCCGTGATTTCGGAACCAGTGCCCCGGTAGCCGCGGAATTCGCCGAGCTCGTTGAACAGCGGCTCGCCATTGATGCTGAACCAGCGCAGCTGGCCATCGCGGTCGTGCATCGCATATTCGAGGTTGGAAAAGGGCAGGTGCGCTTCCAGGTTGGCGATATGCTGCTTGCCCCAGCGCGAATTGCGCATTTCCGGGTTGTTGTCCCAGCGCGTCATGCCGATGAAGCGTTCCAGCGGCATGTTCGACTTGTCCGTGAAGCCGCTGGTGATGTGGGTGAAGCAGAAGTTGGCATCCTGTTCCCAGTACCAGTCCGAGGACAGGGCCAGCAGGCGGCGGAAGCGCTTTTCGCTTTCCTGCAGGGCGCGCTCCGTGCGCTGGCGCGCCCGTACGTCGGCACTGAGCAGCTCGTTGCTGCGCTTGAGGTCGGCCGTACGCTGCTCCACCAGCAGCTGCACGCGGCGCGAGCGCTGCGTCAGCGACTGCACGAAGGCGGCCGTCAGTGTGCTGAACAGCAAGCCCGTGATCAGGGTGAACAGGGAGCCAAGGTGGTCGGCCAGGAAGGGGCGCGGATGGGCCACCACGCGCACGTGCCAGGGCCGGCCGGCGGAAGCAAAGGCCCGGTCATAATGGTTGTGGTAGGCAAAGTGCAGCCAGCGGGGCAAGGATTCCCAGGCGCCGGCTGCTTCATCGACGGGGGCCTGGCCATGCCGGAAGATCAGTTGGCGCGGGTCGGCGCTGGCGTCCGCGTAGACGCTCAGTTCGAGTTGCGGGTCGCCCAGCAGGTCGGCGCCGGCGAGGATTTTCTGCACCAGTTCCCCGGCCAGGATGACGGCCGCCGTATCGCCGATCAGCGCCGCGCGCCGCTGCTGCACCGTCTGCAGGGGCATGCCGTGGCGGTACACGGGATGCACCATGACGAAGCCTTGCTGCGGTCCTTGCGCCAGGGCCAGCAAGCCGGTGGCGGTGGTCTGACCGCTGATGATCGCCTGTTCCAGCGCGCGCGCCAGCACGCCGTTCGGGCTGACGTTCAGCCCGAAGGCGGGGCCGTTGCCCTGCAAGGGTTCGAGGTAGTCCACCACCAGGTAGCTGGCGCGCGTCGTTGCGGGCACGACGACGCCATCGCGCATTTCCGTCATGGCGTAGTCGGGCACGATGCGCCGCAGCTCCGCTTCGAATGCGGCGCGCTGCGCATGCGGCACGACGCGGTGGAAATTGAAGGCCTGGATGAACGGGTGGCGCCGCAGCAGCGGCGTGGTGAAGTCGTGGAATTGTTCGCGCGTGACGGGCACGACGGCGGCAAACAGCTGGTTCGTCGTGGTCAGCACCTCGACCGCATCGTCGAGTCCCTGCTCGATGGCGGCCACCCTGGCGCCGGCGCGCTGCTGCAGGCTCAGGCTCATCTTGTCGTATTCGAGCTGGCTGATGGCGGCGAACAGCACGGCCGTCACGCTGACGCCGCAGGCAAAGGTCAGCGCGGCCGCGGCGGAAATCGACAATGGCAGGCGGCCACGCAGCATGGTTTTTCCTATCTCACTTCATGGACACTTGGGTTCGGCGGCGCCTGCCGGCCCCACGCAGGCCGTAGTTTGTCATAAACCACATCCAGCATGCTGATTTTGCACCAAAACACTGCAAATAAGCAACAATATCTATGGCCGGGGAAGACGACTTTCAGTCGCTGCCCGCGCCAGACTGGCGACGCAAACGCCACAATTGCCATGCCGGCAGAAAGCGGTTCAGGAATGCCAGGCCGGCCATCCGGCGCCAGCGCACCAGGCGCACCACGCGTACGGCGCGGCCGTCGGTACCTTGGCCTTGCCCGGGCTTGGCGGCGAAGACGATGCGGTTATTGCCGGCGATGCCGTCGAAGTGGCAGACGGCGCCGCGGAAGGTGAGCATCAGCCGCGCCAGCATGGCGGGGTAGTGCTCGTCATAGCTGAACAGGTTGGCCACCAGCACGCCGCCGGGCAGCAGGGCGCGCAGGCAGTCCGCATAGAAGCGCGCACTGCCGAGGGCGGGCGGCAAGCCCGTTTCGTCGTAGCCGTCGAGCAGCAGCACGTCGGCGCAGCCCGGATGCTGGCGGATGTAGCTGACGGCATCCGTCTCGATGATGCGCAGGCGCGCGTCGTCGGGCGGCAGCATGAACTGCTCGCGCAGGGCAATCACGTCGGCGCGCAGTTCCAGCACCGTGATGCGCGTGTCGGGCAGGTGGCGGTGGCAGAATTTCAGCAGCGAACCGCCGCCCAGTCCCACCATCAGGATGTGCCGCGGGCGCGGCACGAACAGGGTAAAGCACATCATGGCGCGCGCATAGCGCAGCAGCAGATGGTCGGGGCGCGACAGCAGCATTTCGCTCTGGATCATGCCGGGCTGGAATTCCAGGCGGCGCCGGTCGCCACAGGTATGCACCTGCGGGGCAAGTGGGGTGGTGCTTCTGTTTTCCGGCATGGGACGACTTCGCTGAGTAGGCTGGGGGAGATGCTTTGTTGCATTCAGAGAAATCTGATAAGCTCCCGTGAGCATACCCGATTAATCCGCGCCGAGCATGCGTATATGTACGGCGCGCGGCGGCACGGCCGCGCAGTCGGGCACCATGGAGACAAGCATGTTTTTGGATCACCCCATCATTACGGCGACGAACAGTTTCACGGAGCCTGACCGCATCGAGCGGCTGACGCGCGTGTATGGCTACGCGGCGGCGCTGGCCGACCAGGCCGCCAATGTCGGATTCATTGAAAAAGTGGCGCAGATTCACGACCACAAGGGCACCCTGATCGTGTTCTGGCACGAGGCGCCCAGCGAAGTGGAAAAGCAGTATTTCGTGCAGGCGTGGGCCAGCAAGATCGGCGACGGCAGCACCAATGTCGAACACGAAATCTGACCTGGCGCGGCGCGCCTGCGCATCGATCGCGTAGCCCATGGATATCAAGACCCTGGTACTGGCCCTGGCGCTCGGCAACCTGAGCCTGTGCGCGGCCCTGTTCTTCTTCGAGTACGAGCGCAAGAAGTCGCTCAGCATGTCCACCTGGGCGGTGGCCAAGCAATGCCAGGCCGTGGCCTGGTGCCTGCTGTATTTCCGCGGCGTGCTGCCCGATTTCCTTTCCATCCTGCTCGGCAACAGCCTGCTGTTTGCCGGCATGGCGCTCGATGCGGGCGCGCTGTGGCAGGCGGCCGGGCGCAGCGGCTGGCGCCGCACCGTGCTGCCGGCGCTGGGCCTGTCGGTGGCGCTGTTTGCCGCCTGCTACCTGTTCGACGTGGCGCCGCTGCTGCGCAGCGCCGGCGGTTCGCTGATCGTGGCCGGTTTCTTCCTCTCCGGCGTGGCGGCCCTGTGCCTGAAGTGGCGCGAGGCGAGCATGCTGCGCCGCTTCCTCGTCGTCAGCATGGGTCTGCTGTCCTTGCTGATCGCCGCGCGCGGTGTGCTGGCCGCCGCCGTCCCCGGTTTTGACGCGGAGCTGATGCAGCTGGCCGGCTTCGGCGCCCTGTATCTGATGATGCTGACGAACGCCTTCGGCTATCTGCTGCTGTCGCGTGAAAAACTGGGCGGCGAGCTGGCACGCCTGGAAGTGCTCGATGCGGCCACGGGCGTGCCGAACCGGCGCGGCTTTTACCAGGCGCTGGCGCCATGGATGGCGCTGGCGCGCCGGCCCGGTTTGCCGACGGCGCTGGTGGTGCTCAATATCGACCACTTCAAGCGAGTCAACGACAGCTATGGCCATCCCGTGGGCGATGCGGTGCTGAAAACCATCGTCGACACGTGCCGCCAGCAACTGCGCGACAGCGACCTGATGGGCCGCCTGGGCGGCGCCGAATTCGCCATCCAGCTGCCGCGCACGACCCTGGTCGATGCGCTGATGGTGGCCGAGCGCATTCGCGCCGCCGTCGAAGCGCTGCCCGTCAAGACGGAGCGCGCCGTGCTGCAACTGACGGCCAGTCTGGGCGTGACCACCATCCGCGCCGAAGACAGCACCGTCAGCCTGTTCAAGCGGGCCGACGAGGCGCTGCAATCGGCCAAGCAGGCGGGCCGCAACCGCGTCGTCGAGGCGCAGGGCGCCAGCACCCTGGACGTATAAATCAGCTTATTTCTTGTGCGAGCCCAGCCAGCTCGGTTCCTTGCCGCATTCCTTGGGCAGGAACAGGGCATCGAGGCCCGGATCGCAGCGCCGGTCGGGCGCTTTCATCGGCTCGACGGTGAGCCATTCACTTTTGGGTAGTATCTTTTCTTCGCGTGGCGCCACGGGCGGCGCGGGCGGCAGGCTGTCTTGCCAGCGTGACTCTGACGCTGTTGCCGGCGCGGCCGCAGTGGCCCAGTCCGCGTCAACTTGTGCGGCGTCCGCTGGCGGCGTGTCCGCGTGCGCGGCGGCGCACAGCAAGCTGCCCGCGAAGAAGAAGGTGCGCATGGCGGCGCTGCTGAGTGAAATCATGGTTTGTCCTTGGTCGTTGTCGCGAAGGCGGTTCCTCCAGTATGACGGCAACAGCAAGTAAAAAGACAAGGAAATTGCAACGGCATGTTACCAAAGGGACTATAGTTGCTCGTGTCAGGCAGGTGCACCGCGGCAAGGTGATTGAACGGTGAACCAGGCGCGGGGCGGCGTCACCGGAACATGTGCATTCCCTAACTTTCATTTAAGCTAGGCAAGTTATGCTGTGGCATGCACGCCAGGCTGCCCTTGTTGTCCTTTGCTGTCCGCATCGCAGTTCCCCTTTTTTACTCTTGCCAGGCCCATAATGAAAATTCTTAAATCCCTGCCTGTATGGCCGCTTGCCGCCCCGCTTGCCGGCTGGCTATTTCTGTTCGGTTCCACCTTCGATGTCGGCGGCGCCTACCAGATCCTGCTGGTCGCTGGCCTGATCGGCAGCGTGCTGGCCGCCGTGTACCATGCGGAAGTGGTGGCGCACCGCATCGGTGAACCGTACGGTACCCTGGTGCTGGCGTTGGCCGTGACCCTGATCGAGGTGGCATTGATCGTCTCGCTGATGCTGGCCGGCGGACCGGAAACGACGGGCCTGGCGCGCGACACCGTGTTTGCCGCCATCATGATCATTTTGAACGGCATCGTCGGCATCTGCCTGCTGCTGGGCGCCGGGCGTCACCGCGAACAGACCTTCGGCCTGCTGGGCGTGAGCGCTTCGCTGGCCACCCTGGCGGCCATCGCCATTCTGACCCTGGTGCTGCCGAACTACACGTCGAGTGCCGCCGGCCCGTACTACAACTCGAGCCAGCTGATCTTCATCGCCGTCATCTCGCTGGTCCTGTACGGCACCTTCGTGCTGGTGCAGACCGTGCGCCACCGCGATTACTTCCTGCCCAAGGAAGCGGTCGGTGATGAAGAGGTGCATGCGGCGCCGCCCACGCCCGCCGTCGCCTGGATCAGCGCCGGTGCGCTGCTGGTGTGCCTGGGCGCCGTGGTGCTGCTGGCCAAGTCGCTGGCGCCCGCGCTGGAGACGGCGATTGCCGCCATGGGCGCGCCGAAAACCCTGGTCGGCATAGTCATCGCCGCCATCGTACTGCTGCCAGAAGGCCTGGCCGCCGTGCGCGCCGCGCGCGCGAACCGTTTGCAAACGAGCTTGAACCTGGCGCTCGGCTCCGCGCTGGCCAGCATCGGCCTGACGATACCAGCCGTGGTCGTGGTGTCGCTGGCCACGGGCCTGACGATTACCCTGGGGCTCGATATCAAGTCGACGGTGCTGTTGCTGCTGTCGCTGATGGTGGCCACCCTGTCGCTGGGCACGGGCCGCACCACGGTCATGCAGGGCACGGTGCATCTGGTGATTTTCGCGGTATATTTATTCACCACCATCGTGCCCTAAGCTGCCGCACGGCTGCCGTTTTGTCACAATCCTGTCACGCCGCTGTCATACGATGGCGGTAGTGTGGTAGGATTTTTAAATCGTTTAAATGATTTATATAGTTTAGCAACTGAGTTCGCCAATTTTTCCAGTTGGCATAGCAATGACAAGACAAGAGGCCAGTATGTATGCAGCGGTGGACCTGGGGTCCAACAGTTTTCGTTTACACGTCGGCAAGCATGATGGCGACACGATCCGCGTGGTCAAGAGCGTGCGCGACCCGATACGCCTGGCCGCCGGCCTGGACGCCAATGGCGACCTGACCGACGCGGCCATGCAGGGCGCGCTGGCCTGCCTGCAGCGCTTTCGCGCCATCCTCGCCGGTTTCGAACTCGATGCCGTGCGCGTGGTGGCCACGTCGGCCATGCGCGTGGCGCGCAACGGCGCCGTCTTCCTGCCGCTGGCCGAGCAAGCCATCGGCTACCCGATCGAGATCATCTCGGGCGAGGAAGAGGGGCGCTTGATCTACATGGGCGTGGCCAATGCGCTGGCCATACCCGGCGAACGCCGGCTGGTGATGGATATCGGCGGCGGCTCGACCGAACTGATACTGGGGCGCGGCAACGATATCGAGCGGGTCGAGTCGTTCAGCCTGGGCACCGTCAAGCAAAGCCTGTCGTTCTTCATCGGCGGGCGCATCGACGCACCATCGTTCGAGGCGGCCATCCTGTCGGCGCGCAGCCATTTCGAGGATGCCGCGCCGCCATACCATCCGCAGCACTGGAAGACGGCCTACGGCTCTTCCGGCACCATCCGCACCATCGCCGACATCATCGCCCGCAACAAGCTCGGTGACGGCTTGCTCACGAGCGCCAGCCTCGACGCGCTGGCGCGCCGCTTCATCGAACTCGGTCACACGAGCCGCATCGACATGCCCGGCTTGCGGCCCGACCGCGCCAGCACCATTGTCGGCGGCCTGGCCATCTTGATCGGCCTGTTCCGCGAACTGGCCATTCCCGCCATGACGCCGATCGAGGCGGGTTTGCGCATGGGCGTGATGTGGGATTTGTACCTGCGCTCGACCAAGCGCGACCGCCGCGAGCAGTCGGTGCAGGGCTGCATGGAGAAGTTCCATATCGACCAGCAGCGCGCCGGCCGGGTGGCCGAGCAGGCGCTGGCCATGTATGCGCAGCTCAAGCCCACGTCCGACGCCCTCGTGAAATGCCTGCGCTGGAGCAGCCTGCTGCACGAAGTGGGCCTGGCCGTGTCGCAGACGGGCTACCACAAGCATGCCTCCTACATCGTGGAAAACGCGGACTTGCCCGGTTTTACCACGCGCGAACAGAAGACCATGAGCCGGCTGATCCTGGCGCAGAAGGGCAATTTGCGCAAGATCGGAGAAGTGCTGTCCGACCCCGATTTCGCCAAGGCCGTGCTGGCGCTGCGCCTGTCGATCCTGCTCATGCATGCGCGCATTGAAGCCGATTTCAGCGAACTGCGCCTGCGCATGAAGAACCGCATCGAGCTCGATATCAAGCGCGGCTGGGTGGCGCACCATCCGACCGTGTCGTTCTGGATCGAGAAGGAGCAGGAGTTCTGGGACGAGGTGGGGGTCGATTTCACCATCCGCGCCAGCGCGTAAGGGGTCATTGGGTCATGCCATGTGCATGACTTGATGTGTGGCAAGCAAGTTTTTAAAAAACAGTATATATTGTTTATATTATTTACTAGATTGGAAAATCCATGAGCAAAACCGTCCCGGCGAAAAAAGCCGACACCGCGCCCGTTTCGATGTTCCCCACCAGCGCCTCGATCAACGCGGCAGCGGCCAAGGCAGCACCGGCCGCCAAGCCTGCTGCCAAGCCGGTGGCAAAAGCCGCCGTCAAGCCAGTGGCCCAAACCGCCGTCAAGCCGGCAGCAGTGAAGCCAGTAGCAGTGAAGCCAGTAGCAGCGAAACCTGTCGCCGCCAAGCCTGCCGCTGCCAAGGCGCCAGCCGCCAAGCCGGCGGCCAAGGCCGTCGTCGCCAAACCAGCCGCCAAGGCGGCAGTGAAAGCCGTTGCCAAGCCGGCGGCCAAAGTCGCTGCGAAACCCGCCGCCAAGCCGGCAGCGAAAGCCGCCGTCAAACCGGTAGCCAAACCAGCTGCCAAGCCTGCGCCAGCGAAAAAAGCGCCGGCCGCCAAGGTCGCCGCCGTCAAGGAAAAAGCCCGCAAGCCGAAACTGGTGCGCGACAGCTTCACCATGCCGGAAGCGGAATACGAAGTCCTGGGCCAGGTGAAGAAAGCCTGCCTGAAGGCCGGTTTCGAAATCAAGAAAAGCGAATTGCTGCGCATCGGCGTGGCGCTGATCAGCCAGATCGACCTGGCTACCCTGCAAAACGTGCTGGCCGGCTTGCCGCAGCTGAAAACGGGCCGTCCGAAGAAGGATTGATGGAGCGGGCAGGGGCCGCCCCCTGCCTGGCCGTTCTGGTTTACCATGGGGCCTGTGAAAGTTCCCCCATGGTTGCCATGTCAGAAGATACAGAGATCGAACGCGCCGGCTTCGTCGAGCGCGCCATCGTCCGCCATCAGGCGGGCGCTGCTACCCCCGCCATCGACCACGTCGCCGAGGAAATCCCCGTCGCGCTGGTCTTCAATGGCATTTCCCACGTCGTCATGATGGCCACGCCGCGCGACCTGGAAGCGTTTGCCTACGGCTTCGCGCTGACGGAAGGCGTGGTCGCTTCCGCCGATGCCATCTTCGATTGCGAGGTATTTTTGCGTCCCGACTCCGCCGAAGTGGCCTTGCGCATCGCCCAGGAAGATTTCGTGCGCCTGAAGGACCGGCGCCGCCAGCTGACGGGCCGCACGGGCTGCGGCGTGTGCGGCATCGACAGCATCGACATGCTCGACTTGCAGCCGGCGCCGCTGCCGCCATCCCTGATCCGCGTCGACCTGCCGGCCGCGCTGGCGCGTGCCTCCGCCGGCTTGCGCGAGCACCAGACGCTGATGCGGGAGACGGGCGGCGTGCACGCGGCCGCGTGGTGTACGCCCGATGGCGATATCGTGCACGTGTTCGAGGATGTCGGCCGACACAACGGCCTCGATAAACTGATCGGCCACCTCGCGCTGCACGGTATCGACATGCGGCGCGGCTTCGTTTTCCTGTCCAGCCGCGGCAGCTACGAGCTGGCGCGCAAGGCTGCGCGCATGCAGATTCCGCTGCTGGCGACGATCTCCGCCCCCAGTTCGCTGGCCATTGCCATTGCCACGCAGGCGGGCATGAAGCTGGCGGGTTTCTGCCGCCAGGATGCTTACGTCGATTACACGCCCGGCGTTACCTTGTAGCTTACGCTGCGTTCCAGCAGCACGGGCACGGACTTCGACGTGGGCGTGCCGGCGCCGTCGGCCGTGCTGGCCAGCGGCACCAGCGCGTTCGTCTCCGGGTAATATGCGCCCAGGCAGCCGCGCGGGATGTCGTAGGCGACGAGACGGAAGCCATCGGCGCGGCGCGCCACGCCATCGTTCCATGCGCCGATCAAGTCCACCAGCTCGCCATCGGCAAAGCCCAGCATGGCGATATCGTCCGCATTGGCAAAGACGACCTTGCGCGTGCCGTACACGCCCCGGTAGCGGTCATCCATGCCGTAGATGGTGGTGTTGTACTGGTCGTGCGAGCGTGTGCTCATCAGGACCATCAGGCGCTTGCCATGGCGCGCTCTAGCACGGTGCAGCGGCGTATCGAGGTCCAGCGGGGCGACGAGGAAGCTGGCCTTGCCGCTGGCCGTCTTCCACACGCGCTCGCGCGACGCCACCGTCAAGTGAAAGCCGCCCGGCTGCGCCACCCTGGCGTTGTAGTCGTAAAAATCGTCAAACACCTTTTCGATGTCGTCGCGGATGCGCGCATAGTCGGCCGCATAGGCGCGCCAGTCGACCAGGCTGTTGCCCACCGTCGCTTCGGCCATGCCGGCCACGATGGCCACTTCCGAGCGCAGCTGCGGCGCGGCGGGCGCATTGCGGCCGTACGAGATATGCACCATGCTCATCGAGTCTTCCACCGTCACGCCCTGCGCCACGCCGCCTTGCACGTCGATTTCCGTGCGCCCCAGGGTGGGCAGCAGCAGCGCTTCCTTGCCGATGACCAGGTGGCTGCGATTGAGCTTGGTGGCCACCTGCACCGTCAGCGCGCACTGGCGCAGGGCGGCAAAAGTCAGCGGCGTGTCCGGCGTGGCGGCAGCGAAATTGCCGCCCAGCGCAATGAATACCTTGACGTCGCCGCGCTGCATGGCTGCGATGGTGGCCACCACGTCGTGGCCGTGTGCGCGCGGCGGCGCAAAACCATACACCTGGCCCAGGCGGTCGAGGAAGGCCGCCGTCGGCTTTTCCTCGATGCCCACCGTGCGGTCGCCCTGCACATTGGAGTGGCCGCGCACTGGGCATAGCCCGGCGCCCGGCTTGCCGATTTGCCCGCGCAGCATCATCAGGTTCGACAGCATGCGGATGGCCGCCACGCTGTGCTTGTGCTGCGTCAGGCCCATGCCCCAGGTGGCGATGATGCGCTGGCCCTTGACGAAGATATCCGTCAACGCCTCGATCTGCGCGCGCGCCACGCCCGACTCCCGCACCAGCAGTTCCCAGTTTTCCGCGCGCAGGTCGTCGCGGAAGGCGTCGAAGCCGCTGCAGTGTTCAGCGATGAAAGCATGGTCGATGACGGCGGGCGCGCTGGCCGCCTGCGCCGCATCGTCATGCTCGACGACGCGTTTGGCGACGGCCTTGATCAGGGCGAAGTCGCCGCCCAGCGTCGGTTGGACGAACAGGCCGGCCAGGCGCGTGCTGCCCAGGGTCGCCATTTCCAGCGCGCTTTGCGGGTCCATGAAACGCTGCAAGCCCCGTTCGCGCAGGGGATTGATGGAGACGATGCTGCCGCCGCGGCGCGCGCAGTCGCGCAGTTCGCCCAGCATGCGCGGGTGGTTGGTGGCGGGATTCTGGCCGAAGATGAGGATGGTGTCGGCCAGTTCGAAGTCGGCCAGGGTCACCGTGCCCTTGCCGATGCCCACGGTGGCTGGCAAGCCGCGGCTGGTCGCCTCGTGGCACATGTTGGAGCAGTCGGGGAAGTTATTCGTGCCGTACAGGCGCGCCATCAGCTGGTACAAAAACGCGGCTTCGTTGCTGGCGCGGCCCGACGTGTAGAAGGCGGCCTGGTCCGGGTCGGGCAGGGCGCGCAGGTGGCGCCCCACGAGGGCATAGGCGTCATCCCAGGAGATCGGCACATAGCGGTCGCTGGCGGCGTCGTACACCATCGGGGCGGTCAGGCGGCCGTGCTGTTCGAGCGCGTAGTCCGACTGTTGCAGCAGCTGCGTGACGGTATGGCTGGCAAACAGCTCGGGGCCGGCGCGGCGGCTGGTCGCTTCGGCGGCGACGGCCTTGGCGCCGTTTTCGCAAAACGCAAACGTGGAAGCGTGGTTGCGGTCGGGCCAGGCGCAGCCGGGGCAATCGAAGCCGTCCGGCTGGTTTTGCGCCAGCAGCGCCTTCAGATTCTCGGGCGCGACCCTTTCCTGGCGCAGGCTGATGGCCACGTGTTTCAGGGCGTCCCAGCCGGCGGCCGGCTTGGTGTAGGGCGTGATGTGCGGTGCGTCCTGGTCTTTCATGGGCTCTTTCGGCTGGGCGAGTGTGGTAATTATGCACGATCCCCGAATGACATTGACTTGCGTCACGGAAATGACATTCGGCTGTCATTTTCTTGACATATTAGGCAAGTACGCTGGAGTCGTCTTGATCACAGGGATGAAACCATGCAAAACATACTCGCATCAAACGAAGCCAAGGCCCGTCCGGTCCAACTGGTGCTGAGCCAGGCCACGACAGCGTCGGAATTGCGCGAAGTGCAGCGTTTGCGTTACAAAGTGTTTATCGAGACCATGGGGCTGACGTCGCTGGCGAACGCCGATGGCCTCGACAGCGATGAATTCGACGCGCACTGCGATCACCTGATCGTGCGCGACGCCGACACCCTGAAAGTGGTGGGCACCTACCGCGTGCTGAGCGCGGCCAAGGCGGCCAAGATCGGCCGGCTGTATTCGGAAAACGAGTTCGATCTGAGCCGCCTGAAGAACCTGCGCGGACGCATGGTCGAGGCGGGCCGCGCCTGCATCCACCCGAAATACCGGGGCGGCAGCGTGATCATGCTGCTGTGGTCGGGCCTGGCCGAGTACATGCGCCGCGAGCGCTGCGACTACCTGGTCGGCTGCGCCAGCATCAGCCTGGCCGATGGCGGCCATAACGCCGTCGCCGTGTACCAGGCGCTGGCCGAAAAGCACATGGCCCCAAGCGAATACCGCGTCACGCCGCACCTGCCTTTCCCCATCCACCAGGTGGAAGCGGCGCACAAGCCGCAAGTGCCGCCGCTGATCAAGGGCTATCTGCGTTCGGGCGCCTGGATTTGCGGCGAACCGGCGTGGGATCCTGATTTCGAAAGCGCCGATATGTTCATGATGATGCCGCTGGCGAATCTGGACGAACGCTATGCGCGCCACTACGGGGTAGTACCTGGCTGATAGCGGGGAATGATGCCTGCAGCTGGCCGGCCAGCGCCTGCACGGCGCTGCGCAAGGCGGTGTCCGGGCTGTCGGATGGCAGCAGTTCGAGCAGGAAGCGCAGCGGCGTCGTGATCGTTTCGGGTTCGCCGATGCTGCCGTGGCGCCGCACGGCGTCGTGGTACAGGGCCAGAAAGGCGGCGCGCGCGGGCGCGTCGAAGGGCTGGCCGTCCGGCACCTGCCACAGGGCCGCCAGCAGGGCGGCGCGCACGGGGGCGCCGGCATCGATGGCGCGGTGTTCGTCCGCGTGGCGCTGGCGCGCATAGGCGATGGCGTCGTGCAGCAAGTCGCCCAGCTGCGGGTCGAGCGCGCGCCACGCGCCGCTGTCGCCATGGGCTTTCAGCAGCAGGGCACCCGCCAGCACCTGAAAAATCAGGTCGCAGTCGGCCACGCCGCTGCGCCGCCGCGCTTCTTCCAGCGCGGCCAGGCAGGCATCCGTCATGGCGCGCAGGGCCGGCGCGCCCGAGTTTCCTTCACGGCAGGCCAGGCGTGCCTGCAAGGCCCAGTAGCGTCCCAGCAGGGCCAGGCGCTGTGCCGTGGGCGCCAGCGCCACCAGCAGGTCGATATGCTGTTTTCCATCCTGAAGCAACTGGCGTCCCTGCGCCATATCGGGCACGGCCGGCACCTCGATGCCGGCGCCCGCATCGAGGCCGCACAGGGCCGCGCCCTGGCGTATCTCCAGTTCCGCCCAGTGCGCCAGCGCGCGCAAGCCCACCTTGCCGTCGGCCGCGCTGTGCGCCGCCCGGTAGTGTTCGATGGCGCGCAGGGTGTTCTCCAGACCACCGAGGCCGGCGCGCGTGGCGGCCATGTTTTCGCGGATGTCGGCGCAGCCGAAGAAGCGGGCGCGCACGGCTTCCTCGATGCTGCCCAGCTTTTCCTCGATGGCCGCGCGGCGTGCAGGATCGGCGCCCGCCAGGCGCGCGTGCAGGGTTTCCAGATCGGCCAGCAAATGGCCGTGGTAGTGGTAGTCGGGCGCTTGCCAGGGCCGGCTCTGGGTGTTCGGAAAGCGGTAGCGGTCGTCGCCGTACGCCTGGTAGGCGCCCCAGGTGTTCGACGCGGGGAACTGCAGGTACGCCGCCTCGCGCGCCAGGCGCACGGCGTCGCCGAAATATTCGCCGCTCAGCATGGCGTGATAAAAGCTGTGCGCGAAGATGCTGGCCGCCTGGTCGTCGATGCGCCAGCCGGCCGCGATCACGGCCTGCGAACCCATTTCAATGAAGGCCGTGGCCAGGCTGGCGGCCAGTTTCGACCATGGCGCGATGGCGTCCGGGCGCATGTCGCCCAGATGGCAGCAATTGATGAAGACGAATTGCGGCACGCGCTTCAATTTACCCACCTGCGCCGCCGTCAGCCGCGTCTTCGGTCCCAGCACCAGGCCCGTATGGGCGATGCCGGGGCCGGCCACTTCGCCATGGCCGGCCAGGTGGATGGCGAAATAGCGCTCGTCGAACAGGTGCACGAGCACGCGCTGGGCCTGCGGGCGCAGCAGCTCGCGCACCTGGTAGCCGTACGTGCCGAACATGTGCGCCACGTCCTGCGCCTCGGCCTGCGCGGCGGGCAGTTCGGGCAGGCCGGAATCGGTGTCGCCGATCACCAGCACGCTGTTGCTGGGCGGGCTGACGGCGGACGGCTGCTCGCGCAGGCTGGCCAGCTGGCGCACCATGCCGATGCGCGTGGACAACGGGCTTTCCTCGCTGCCCGCCTCGTCGCGCATCAGTTCCCACGGATAGATGGCGGCGCTCTGGTCGACGGCCAGGATCAGGCCGCGCATCTCGGGGATGGCCGCCTTCAGGCCATTGGGCAGCATCAGTTCGTACAGGGCGCGCGACAGGCCCGGCTGGTCGGTGGTGTTGTCGGTGGCATCCATGATCAGGCCATCGACGGCTTGCCGCTGGTTCGGCTCCTCGTCGACGCTGTTGTGGGCGCGGTCCGTCAGCACGGTGAAACGCAGGGCGCCGGAGAGGTCGGCGGCGACGATCTGCACGCGGCGCCAGCCATTGTCGCCGCTCAGGCTGGGCAGGATGCGCCGGTAGCCGCCGGGGCTGTGGCGGATGCGCCGCTCGAACGTGAAGCTGCCCTGGTAGCGCGCTTCTGCCATGATCTGCTCGATGGCCACGGCGGCGGCGATGGCGCGCGCCTCGGACTGTTCATAGATGGCGATGTGGCCGATGCGGCACGCCATGCCCGCGTCTTCGAGGCGCCGGTTGGCGCTGCGCGCGCCGTCGATCAGGGCCCGCGCGCACAGGGCGATGCTCAAGCCGCCGTAGCCGGAACCGGACAGCAGGCTGGCCACGCGCAGGCCGTGCTCACCCATCGGCGGCGCGGCCACGTGGCCGGCGGCGCGCACCTGCAGGCAGACGCACGCGTATTCGAGCAGGCCGCCGGCAAAGGCGCGCGCCAGTTCGCCCGGCGTCAGTTCGCCCAGCGCGCCCAGGCCGATGACGATGGCGCCGCCGGGCCGGCGCGCCGCATCGGGCTGCAGTACCACGAGGGCGGAGTCGGGGCGCTGCGGAAAGCGGCCCAGCGCGTGGATTTCCTGCAGCTTGCCTGCCAGCAGGCGGTCGAGAAAACTCATGCTGCCGCGCAGCGATTCGGACGCGTAGCAGCCGCTCATGACGGGCGCGTCGGCCGAAGCCATGCTGCCGTGAATGACGGATAGGCTCAGCTGCGGCGCGCGGCTTTCCGGCGTGCTGGCCGGGCCGGCGGCGCCGATGGCCGCGTCGAGCAATTCCTGCGGCTGCGGGTACAGCGGCGTTGCCTCGGGCACGTAGGGATGAAAGCGGGGCGGGGCGCCGCCGGGCGCGTGCGGCGGGTGACGGGGCAGGGCGGCGGCCTGGCCGTTGTCGAGCAGCTGCGCGATGGCCGGGTAGTAGTCTTTTTGCAGCAGCAGATCGCCATGCGCCACTGGCAGGTAGCAGCCCGCCACGCCGTCGGGCACCGCGCCTTGCCAGGCCGTGCGGCCATCGCCGTCCGGCGACCAGGCCGTCTCGATGCCGCCGTCGCGCAGGCGCAGCGCCACCGGCGTGGCGGCGCAGCCGGCCAGGTAGCTGCAAAGGCGGGCCTCGAGCGGTGCCGCTTCCAGCAAGGCCACGGTGGCGCGGGCCGCTGCCAGCGCTTGGACCTCGGGCGCCTGCCAGCCACCGGGCAGGTTCGCTTGCGCGTCGCCGGCGGCCAGCTGCGCCCATGTATTGGCGTCGAAATAATCGACGCCGGCCGCCTGCGGCCACGGCAGCATGTCCAGCACGCCGGGAAAGGCGCGCACGAAGCCGAGAAACTGGCGCCGCGTGTGCTTCCAGCCTATCCAGCACGCCAGCATCTGCACCAGCCGGTCGCGTCCCAGCAGCACTTGCACCATCGCCTGCGTGCCGCGGTTGGCCGTGCCCACCTGCAGCAATCGGCTGCCGGGCAGGGCGCCGAAGCGTTGCCAGCGGTCTTTCAGAGCCAGGCGTGCCACTAGGCCGCCCATGCCGTGGGCAACGATGCGCAACGGTTGGCCGCGCTGTTCCGCGTCGCGCATGGCGTCGTCGAGCACGGGCAGGAAGGCGCTGCTGGAGTGCTGCAGCGAGAGGCGCCAGTCATAGGTAAAGGGCCGCACTTCCTGGCTTTGCGCGAGAAAGCGGGCAAACGGTTCATAGCAGGACTCGATCCAGCCGGCGCTGACGATGTGCGGCTGGCCCACAGCCAGGCGTTCGATGCGCCCTTCGACGAGGTTGACGGGGTCGAACCAGATGCGGTTGCTGCCCACTTGCAGGTGGCTGCCCATGATGTCGGGCAGCAGCAGCACGATGGGCGCGTGCGCGCGCCGTTTCGGCACTTCACCGCCGCGCGCCAGCGGGCCGTGCTCGATGCCGGGCAGCGGCTGGTAGGCTGCCTCGTCGCCGGTGAGCACCTGCACGGCGGCCTGGCTGGACGGCGCGCGCTCGAAATAGTTCAGGTGGTGCGTGTGCGGCCCGCGCAGCAGCAGTTGCCGCACCGGCGTGCTGCGCGTGGCGCCGCCGGCCATCGAGGCGCAATTGACCACCAGGTCGTTCTGCCCGCCATACAGCTGGTCGCCGAGGCAGTCGCCCAGCCAGCCCAGCAAGCCATCGCCGCTGCAGGCGCCGGCCAGCACGTGCAGCGGACTGGCCACGCGCACGTCGGGCGCGTTGAGCAGCGCCACCAGCGGCGAGTCGGGCATCATCGCTTCCAGGCCGGGCAGGATGCGCGCGTCGCAGCGCTGCCGCACCACGGCCAGCAGGAAGGCCATGGCGCCATCGGGAACGCCGCCGTGCAGCAGCAGGTTGAACATCACGCTGGCCCAGCGGTCGAGGCGGCCCGACATCAGGGTGGTGCCGCGCGCCGGGCAAGCCACGCGCACGAAGCGGGCGATGCGGATGGCGCGCGTCTTCAGTTCCACGCTGAGTGCGCGCAGGCGCGCCGCATCCTCGTCGTAGCCGCCGCGTCCGCCCAGCCGCGCCTGCGCCGTGAAATGTTCGATATCGTGGCTGTTGAACGCTTCGCCGCCCACCGTGTTTTCGCTCAACCGCTCGAGGCCGTCGCCGGCCAGGTCGACGGCGCCGCGGCTGTCGATGCGCTGCGCGCGCGCCAGCAATTCGCCCACCAGGCCGCCGCGCGAATGGGCCAGCAGGTGCAGCACGGCGCCGTGCGGCAACTGGCGCACGAGGGCCAGCGCATTCTCGATGGGGCTGTCGCTGAGGCTGCGGTGTTCATAGCCGTAGATGCGGTTGCCGTACTGCGCCGCCAGTTGCGGCGCCAGGCCGTTGCGCCACAGGCCGCCAAAGCTGCGCTGGGTCGACGAGGCTGTGCCGTGCAACAGCAGCAGTACCGGTTCCGGCCCGGCGGGCAGGCTGGCGACGGCCGTCATGCTGCCCGCCTCGATGCCGCAGCGGTACAGGCCCAGGCGCTGTTCCAGCTGGCGGTCCTGGAAGGCGCCCGCCGCCGCCAGCGCCGTCATGGCGGCGGCGCCGCAGCGGTACACGCGCACGGCCCGCAGCATCCAGGCGCCCAGGCCGTCGCGGCTGGCGCCGGGCGGCTGGCGCGCCGCTTGCGGGCGCAGGGCCAGCCCCACTTCGATGCTGGCGGGCGCACCGTCGCGCGCCACCGTGGCCGGACCCAGGTAGCGCGGCAGGTCGAGGCTGCCCGCCAGCAGCGAACTGCCGTCGCACAGCAGCAGTTGCACCACGTCGTCCGGGCCGATGTCGAGCACGGTGCGGCAACTGCCGATGCCGCGCGCGCTGGACAGGACGTGGGTTTCGGCGTGCCAGCCGGGCGCGGCGGGGCAGTCGCCGGCGCTGGCGAGGGGATCGCGCGTGAGCGTCAGGCGCAGCACGGGCGGCGCAAGGGGATCGCTGGACATGCGGTTGGGATCGCTGGTTAAAAGCTGACCTTGATGCCTGCGGGGACTATGCGTGTTGTGTCAGATCAAGTTTGAGTGGAAATGCAGGGGAGAAGCCGGAGCAGGCGTGCTGGAGCGGCAGGGCAGAGAAACGGTCAGCATGGTTTGGGCTGGGTCTCTTCGCTATCGTGCTCGGATGTTGTGCGGTGAGCGAACTACGCGAATTGTATGGCAAAAGTTCATTGCGCCGGGAACCTGGGGTGCCTGGCATGGCATTACAACAGCGGGCAAGTTAATGGACTGGCGTGGCGGACAGTTCCTTCAGTTCGCGGATGGTGATGTCCGATTTTTCATGCATGCGCAATAAAATCGTTGCACCGACCGACAGTTTGCCGTGTCGAATCTTGCTGATGATGGGAGGCTGAACTTCCAGGACACGGCACAATTCCGCATCATTTTTCAAGTTCAACTTCTCGATCAAGGTATCGAGCAGCTTGTTGGGGACAAAACTCGATGGTTCGAGCGCACGCGCCCGGTTCATCGCTTCAATCATTTCCAGCTTCTTTTGCCGAACGTTCATTTACTCCTCCTTCAGGTTATGCAAGGGACGAGACCACTGTATGCGGTCCCGGCTAAAGTTCGTCATCGCAGTACGGCTGTCTGGGTGACGTGACAACATGCGCGTTACAACATTGATAACCAGGCAAGTGTTTTCAATAATACTACGATAACAAAACTTGTGACAGATGGTCAGTTAAATTAACTGATTGTTTGATCAATTTGGTTGACCGTTGTTGTATTTTGTAAGCCGCTTTTCGTCAGAATCATGGTCCGGTCCGCCATTTCAGCGGCGGCCAGCGAATGCGTGACCATGATGGCGCAACTGCCGTTGGCCTTGATTTCGGCGCGCAGCAATTGCAGGATGCTGTGCGCCGTGTCAGGGTCGAGGTTGCCGGTGGGCTCGTCGGCCAGCACCAGCGCCGGTTTGTGCACGAGCGCGCGGGCAATGGCCACGCGCTGCATTTCGCCGCCCGACAACTGCTGCGGAAAATCGCCGCCGCGTCCGCCCAGGCCGACGGCCTCGAGCATGCTGGCGGCACGCTCCTGGGGCAGTCCGTTGAGCAGCAGCGGCAGGGCCACGTTTTGCAGCAGGGTCAGGTGCGGCAAGACGTGGAAGGCCTGGAAAATAAAGCCCATGCGGGCGCGACGCAGCCGGGTCGCGGCGGCGTCATCGAGGCTGGACATGGCAATGCCGTCCACCAGGATAGGGTGCGCTTCGGCACCCGCATCGGGCGTATCGAGGCCGGCGATCAGGTTCAGCAAGGTCGACTTGCCCACGCCCGAATCGCCCATGATGGCGATGAATTCCCCGGCCTTGAAGCGGCAGGAAATGTTGGCCAGCACGGGACGGGCGTTGGCATAGGACTTCGACAGATGGCGCAATTCGAGCATGGTGTTAACGGCTATCGTAAAGGGAGGCACGCGGGGGAGAGGGGGGCCTGGGAACTGCAATGGCGCGCGGATTGTTTGGCCGGCAATGTGTAGTATACGACAGGCTTATGCTTTTTGCTTGGTAATACCAATTTTTCTGTGCGCAGCCTGTTTGACCTTAAGTTACCTGCCGCACGGCTGGCTTGTGCGGATTCCGTTATGATGGAAAAAAGTCATCGGCAAGGCGCCTGCAAACCGCTATGGCAGGGGCGGCGCGCCCGTTGGCTGACCGTGCAAGCCCTTCGTGAACCTAACATTGACGACGCCAGCCCATGACCATGCCACTTGCGCAACAGCAGTCCAATTTGTATCCCGCCAGCAACGCAGAAGCGGCCAGCGCCACTCCTGCCACGATAGCCGAGATCAGCAGCGGCCTGCTGGCGCGCAATGCCTGGACCTCGCCCAAATACCTGTACGACGCGCTCGGTTCGAAACTGTTCGAAGCCATCTGCGCCTTGCCCGAGTACTATCCGACGCGCACGGAAGCGGCCATCTTCGCCCGTCACGGCGCCGAGATCGCGCACGCCGTGGGGCCGGGCAGCACCCTGATTGACTTGGGCGCGGGCAATTGCGCCAAGGCCGCCAGCCTGTTCCCGCTGCTGCACCCGGCCCAGTACGTGGCCGTGGATATTTCCTACGATTTCCTCAGTGAATCGCTGAGCCGGCTGCAGCAGCGCTTTCCGCACATCGAGATGACGGGTCTGGGCCTGGATTTCTCCAGCCGCCTGGACTTGCCCGACAGCGTGCGCGACGCGCGGCGCCTGTTCTTCTACCCCGGATCGTCGATCGGCAATTTTGCGCCTGAGCAAGCGGCCGCCTTTTTGCGCCGCCTGCGCGCGAATGCGGACGGTGATGGCGGCCTGCTGATCGGCGTCGACCTGATCAAGGATGACGCCATCCTCGACGCCGCCTATGACGATGCGCTGGGCGTCACGGCCGCCTTCAACCTGAACATGCTGCGCCACGTGAACGGCCTGATCGGCGCCGACTTCGACGTGCGCGCGTGGCAGCACCATGGCTTTTTCAACGCCGACGAGCGCCGCGTCGAAATGCACCTGGAAGCGCGCAGCGAGCAGCTTGTGCATTGGAAAGGCGGCCAGCGGCGCTTTGCGAAAGGTGAGCGCATCCATACAGAAGACAGCTACAAATACACGCGCGCCACCTTCGTCGGCTTGCTGGAACAGGCCGGATTTTCCACCGTACAAGTCTGGACGGACCCGCAGCAGTGGTTTGCCGTCATCTACGCGCGGGTTATCAGGGATTAAGAAACAGATGCTGATCGATCACTATAACAAGGTGCGCCAGCACTCGCTGCTGCTGGCCGAACCGCTGTCCGACGAGGATTGCGGCGCCCAGTCGATGCCGGACGCCAGTCCCGTGAAATGGCATCTCGCGCATACGACCTGGTTTTTCGAAACGTTTATTCTGGAAAGCATGGAAGCGGCGTTCGCGCCATTCCACCCGGCCTTCCGCGTGCTGTTCAATTCCTATTACAACGGCGTGGGCGAGAAGCACCCGCGCGCCCAGCGGGGCTTGCTGACGCGCCCCGGCATGGCGCAGGTGCGCGCTTACCGGGCCGACGTCGATGCGCGCATCGCGCGTTTGCTGGCGGGCGAACTGGCGCGCGACGAGCGCGAACGGCTGACCATGCTGCTGGCGCTGGGTCTCGAGCACGAACAGCAGCACCAGGAGTTGCTGTTGACGGACGTCAAGCACCTGCTCGCGCAGAGCGCCCTGTTTCCCGCTTACCTGGATACTGCGCCCGCGCCAGCGCGGCAAGCCGCGCAACCCACGGCCTGGCTTGCCTTTGAAGGCGGCCTGGCGCAGATCGGCCATGCGGGCGATGGCTTCTGTTTCGACAATGAATTGCCGCGCCACCCGCAATACGTGGCGCCGTTCGAACTGGCCAGCGCGCTCGTGACGAATGGGGAATTTCTCGCCTTCATCGAGGCGGGCGGCTACCGCACGGCGCATTTATGGCTGGCTGAAGGCTGGGACTGGGTACGCAGCCAGCAGCTGGAATGTCCGCTGTACTGGCAGCGCGACGAGGCGGGACACTGGCAGGAATTCACCTTGTTCGGTTTGCGTCCGCTCGACCTGCGGGCGCCGGCCACGCATCTGTCCCTGTTCGAGGCGGACGCCTATGCGCACTGGGCTGGCGCGCGCCTGCCGACGGAAGCGGAGTGGGAGCTGGCGGCGCAAGGCGTCGCCGTGGAAGTGGGCCAGCTGCATCCGGCGGCCGCCGGCGCGCCGGGAACGGGCTTGCGGCAAATGTTCGGCCACTGCTGGCAATGGACCAGCAGCAGCTACGCGCCGTATCCGGGCTACCGCACGGCGCCCGGGGCGCTCGGTGAATACAACGGCAAGTTCATGCTGAACCAGTATGTGTTGCGTGGCTCGTCCTGCGCCACGCCGGCTGGCCATGCGCGCGCCAGCTACCGCAATTTCTTCCCCGCCGGCGCGCGCTGGCAATTTTCCGGCATCCGCCTGGCACGCCAGGTGGACTAATCTGCCTAGTTCAGGCGCGGTACAGCAGGTGGCGGCGCTTTGCCATCGGCGTTCTGTTCCAGCTTGAACTGGCTGACGAGGGTTTCCAGTTCGCCCGCCTGTTCATGCATGGCCGCCGCAGCCGCAGCCGCTTCCTCGACGAGGGCCGCGTTTTGCTGCGTCGTCTGGTCCATCTGCATGATGGCGGCATTGATCTGCTCGATGCCTTCGCTTTGCTCGTGGTTGGCAACGCTGATTTCACCGACGATGGCGCTGACCCGGCCCACGCTGGCCACCACTTCATCCATCGTGGCGCCCGCCTGGCTGACCAGCTGCGCGCCCTGGCCGACCCGGTCGACGGAATCGGCGATCAGTTCCTTGATTTCCTTCGCTGCCGCAGCCGAGCGTTGCGCCAGGTTGCGCACTTCGGAGGCCACGACGGCAAAGCCGCGTCCCTGTTCACCGGCACGCGCGGCCTCGACGGCCGCGTTCAGGGCCAGGATATTCGTCTGGAAAGCGATGCCGTCGATGACGGCGATGATGTCGACGATCTTGCGCGACGACGCATTGATGGCGTCCATGGTACCGACCACTTCCGCCATGGCCGAGCCGCCGCGCTGGGCGATGGCTGACGCCGAACGGGCCAGGCTGTCGGCCTGACGCGCATTGTCGCTGTTGCTGCGCACGGTACCCGTCAGTTCGATCATCGACGAGGCCGTCTCTTCGAGCGCACTGGCCTGTGCTTCCGTGCGGGCCGACAGGTCGGCATTGCCGCTGGCGATCTGGCTCGACGCCACGGCAATCGTGCCCGTGCCGCCGCGCACTTGCCCCACCAGGGTGGCCAGGTTGGTGTTCATGTCGCGCAGCGCCTGCAGCAGCTGGCCCGCTTCATCCTTGCCGTCGGCCACGATTTTGCTGCTCAAGTCGCCTCCGGCCACGGCTTGCGCCACGCGCAGGGCATACGCGATCGGCGTGGTGATCGAGCGCGTGACCCGCCACGCAAAGAGCACACCCAGCAGCAGGGCGGCCGTGCCCAGGCTGGCCATCAGCACATTGGCTGCGGAAATATTCTGTTTGATTTGCTGGCCACCCTGCACGACCACTTCGCGCTGGAGTTCATTGAGGCGGTTCACGGACTTTTGCAATTGATTCAGGGCGGGCAGGGTATCGTCGCGCACATGCGTGGCCGCTTCCGCGCGCTGTCCCGCCACCAGCAGCTTGTCGGCCTGGCTGAACGAGACGACATAGGCCTTGCGCTGCTGCTTCAGCGTGGCCAGCAGTTCCTTGCCTTCAGGCAGCACGATCAGGCGGTCGAGGATGACCAGCGCATCGGTGATGGTGGCCTTGTTGGCGTCGATTTCACCATGGATGGCGTTGGCGCGGGCCGGATCTTCATGGATGAACAGTTCCAGCACCAGTGCCGCGTTCGAACGCGTGGTGCTGCGGATGGTGGCGATGGCGTCGGCCTTGGCCCAGTCTTTCTCGATGATGGCTTCGCTGAGCGCGCCGATCTTGTCCAGCCGGAAAAGGCCCGTGCCCACCAGCACTGCCATCAGCAGCAGCACCACGCCAAAACCGGCGCCCAGGCGCACGCCTATCTTCATATCCGTTAATTTCATACTGATTCCCTCGGTAGCTAATGATCTGTCTCCGGTGGTCTTGTTATGAAACAATTATACGGCTGGCGATACCTGATTTGCACTACTAATTGCCTTATAGAAATGAAAAAGCGGCACGGCGATCAAGCCGTACCGCTTTTTCTCCCTATGAGGGATGCTTGATCCGTGTTCAGGCAGCGCTGGCAGCCACGTCGGTCGCTGTTGTTTTTTCGGCCTCTGTTTGCCCGATGCGGCGGTTCACGGCCGACAAGACTGCTTTGAACGAGGCGGTGACGATATTGCTGTCGATGGCGGCGCCGAACAGGGTCGGACCGTTATCGAGGCGCAATTCCACGTAGCAAGCCGCTTGCGCGTTGGCGCCGGAGCCGATCGAGTGTTCATGGTAATCCATCAGCTTGATGTCGAGACCGAGCGCGTTGACGAAGGCATCGATGGGGCCGTTGCCGCCACCTTGCAGGGCCAGCGGCGTCTGGCGGTGCGACAGGCTGATGTCGATTTGCACGGATTCGTCGCTGCTCGTGTCTTCCACCATGCGGTGCGAAGCGTAGGCGTACGGCGCCGTCTGCTCCAGGTATTCCTGCTGGAAGATTTCATGGATATCCTGCGCGGCGATTTCGCGGCCCGTGGCGTCGGCCACCGCTTGCACGGCGCGCGAGAATTCGATCTGCAGGCGGCGCGGCAAGACCAGGCCGTATTCCTGTTCCAGCAAGTACGCCATGCCGCCCTTGCCGGACTGGCTGTTGACGCGGATCACGGCGTCGTAGCTGCGGCCCAGGTCGGCCGGGTCGATCGGCAAGTACGGCACTTCCCAGATGCTGTCCGGTTGTTGCTTGGCGAAACCTTTCTTGATCGCATCCTGGTGCGAGCCGGAGAAGGCCGTAAATACCAGGTCGCCCGCATATGGGTGGCGCGGGTGGACGGGCAACTGGTTGCACTCTTCCACGCATTTGCGCACGCTGTCGATGTCGGAGAAATCGAGGCCCGGGTGCACGCCTTGCGTGTACAAATTCATCGCCAATGTCACCAGGTCGACGTTGCCCGTGCGCTCGCCATTGCCGAACAAACAGCCTTCCACGCGGTCGGCGCCCGCCATCACTGCCAGCTCGGCCGACGCGACGGCCGTGCCGCGGTCGTTATGCGGGTGCACGCTGATGATGATGGAATCGCGGCGCGCCAGCTTGCGCGACATCCATTCGATCTGGTCCGCATAGACGTTGGGCGTGCTGCATTCCACGGTCGACGGCAGGTTGATGATCATCTTGTTGGCCGGCGTCGGCTTCCAGATGGCGCTGACGGCGTCGCAGATATGCTTGGAGAAATCGAGTTCCGTGGTCGAGAACGATTCCGGCGTGTATTCAAAGCCCCATTCCGTTTGCGGATGCTGGGCCACCAGCTGTTTGACGAGGGTGGTGCCGGTGGTGGCGATATTCGTGATTTCTTCGCGCGACATGCCGAACACGACCTTACGGAACACGGGCGCCACGGAGTTGTACAGGTGGACGATGGCGCGCTTGGCGCCGACGACGGATTCCACCGTGCGGCGTATCAGTTCTTCACGCGACTGTGTCAGCACGATGATGGTGACGTCGTCCGGGATGCGGCCTTCATCGACGAGCTTGCGCACGAAATCGAAATCCGTCTGCGATGCCGATGGGAAACCTACTTCGATTTCCTTCAGGCCGATGGCGATCAGCATCTCGAAGAAACGCAGCTTCTTTTCCGCGCTCATCGGCTCGATCAGCGACTGGTTGCCGTCACGCAAGTCGGTGCTCATCCAGATAGGCGGTTTGCTGATGATCTGGTTCGGCCATTGACGGTCGGTCAATTTAACTGGAGGAAAGGCGCGGTATTTGGAAGCTGGGTTTTGCAACATCATGATCGGGTACTCCTGAAGATAGGGGAAAATCAATGGTTGTGGCGCAAGCTTGCCGGGCGGCCACGAGACACTAGGCCAGGCAAGCGATCGGTAGCGGTAGCAGAGCGGCTGCGATGCCAGCGGGGGCGGTCGCAGTGGGGATTACGTGTACGAATGGGGATGGTGCAAACATCATCAAACCTTCCAGGGTTTTTTGAAACACGCCGGCGTGTGGCCAGGCGAAGCAAAGCGGCAAACTTATGCGCGTGCTAGCAGTAGTCGCGATAGCGACAGCAGGGAAGGGGATGGATGTTTGAAGGAGGACATGCACTTAATGTAAGGGAAGTCGGGCCGGACTGTCAAGCGTTTCCGTCTTACACGTAAAGCACGTGCGCTGCCACGACCGGCATTTCCTGTGCCATGCGCGCCAGGATGCGCTGCAGGATGGCGGCCTCGCCGGGCAGGCGTGCCGCAAAGGCTGGCCACCCGTGCAGCTCCAGCTGTTGCGGCATGTCCACGAGGCCCGTGATGGCATCCCAGAACGCATCCCAGTTCATGCCATAGAAGGATGGGAAACCCAGCGCGGTAGCCAGGGCCGCATGCAACTGGCGTGGCGAGTTGATCTCGCTCAAGTCGATTGTCACGAGGGCTTGTCGATTCATGCTATTTCCTTGAGCAAGTTCCGCAGGTCCGTTTCGGTAAAATGGACTGGACACCGCTACGGCGCCGATTTTTGGCAGCGTGCGGAAAATTGCATGGCGGCGCTGTTTTCAAACGGGGAATTGAACTCGCCCTTTACCTGCGTCAAGTCGCTGCTAAAGCGCATGGTCAGCGGTCCGCTGGCCGGCCCCGCGTCGTATGTGCAAGACAGGCTGTCGCCGCTTTGCCGGCAGCCGTAGAAGTTGCCCGCTTTGCCGCGCCCGTCAACCAGGTGGGTGCCTTGCGCGCCGTGCCGGTCGGGAGCGTCGAAGCTGAGCTCAATCGTGTGCTCCTCCTGATCATTGGGAATCTGCAGCTTCCCCGTACACGTAAATCCCTCCATTTTTGCCGCGATGCTATCCGGGTGCTCCGTCGCCGTGACGGGGGCGGCGTTGGCGCAGCTTGCAGTCAGCAGGGCGGCAGCGAGCAAGCATGGGGGCGCGATGAGGCGGAACAGGTCTGTTTTCATAAGCCGCTCAATAGAGGTGGGGGAGGAGGGATGCCAGGCGCCAGTCTAGCAGCCGGAGGGGCGCGCACGGTTCGGAACATTGTCATTTGTAAACATTTAAGACGGGCTTCAGTGCGGGCGGCCCCGCTTGCGCTACAATCGGCTCTCCTTTATTGCCACTGCCGCGCGCGGTTTCCCCTCTCCACCATGTTCCCTAAACGCCTGACCCTGCTTGCCCTGGCCGCCTTCGTGCTGGCCGGTTGCGATACCACCGCCCCGAAACCGATACAAGTATTGACGCCGCCCGAACCCATCGTCGTCACGCCGCGCAAGATCAAGATCGGCCTTGCTCTGGGCGGCGGCGCGGCGCGCGGTTTCGCGCATATCGGCGTGATCAAGGCGCTTGAATCGCAGGGTATCCAGGCCGATATCGTCACCGGCACCAGCGCCGGCAGCGTGGTGGGCGCCATGTATGCGGCGGGGAACTCCGGCTTTGCCCTGCAAAAGATGGCGTTCGACATGGACGAGGCGGCCATTTCCGACTGGGCCTTGCCCCTGTTCGGCAAGTCGTCTGGCGTGCTGAAAGGCGAAGCGCTGCAAAGCTATGTCAACAAGGCCGTCGGCGGCGTGCCGCTGGAAAAACTCAAGATTCCATTCGGCGTGGTGGCGACCGATCTGAAAAATGGCCAACCGATCCTGTTCCAGCGCGGTAACACCGGCATGGCCGTGCGCGCCTCGTCGGCCGTGCCCGGCGTGTTCCAGCCCGTGACGATTGCCGGCCACACCTATGTCGACGGCGGCCTCGTCGCTCCCGTCCCCGTGCGCTTTGCGCGCGACATGGGCGCCGATTTCATCATCGCCGTGAATATTTCGTCGCAAACGGATACCCAGAAGGCCATCAGCTCGATGGAAGTGCTGATGCAGACGTTCGCCATCATGGGCCAGCGCATCAATCAATTTGAACTCAAGGATGCGGATGTGGTGATCCAGCCCAGCCTGGGCACCATGAAGGGCAACGATTTCAACAGCCGTAACCAGGCGATCCTGGCGGGCGAGCAGGCGACCTTTGCCGTGATGGCGCAGCTCAAGCAAAAGCTGAAAGCCAAACGCGAGCAGTAAGCGTTGGCCGCCTGCCGCATTTCGTATACAATTTTGTTTCAACATAACAAGGATGCACCATGCAATCGAAACCGATTTTGACCCTGGACGACGTAAAGAAAATCGCTGCCGCCGCCGAAGCGGAAGCGGTCAAGAATAACTGGGCGGTCACGATCGCCATCGTCGACGACGGCGGCCACCTGCTGTGGCTGCAGCGCATGGATGGCGTGGCGCCGATCTCGTCGCACATCGCCCCATCGAAAGCCAAGACGGCCGCGCTGGGCCGCCGCGAATCGCGTATCTATGAAGAGATGATCAATGGCGGCCGCGTGTCCTTCCTGAGCGCGCCGGAAATCGACGGCTTGCTCGAAGGCGGCGTGCCCATCGTGTTCGATGGCCACTACGTGGGCGCCGTCGGCGTCTCGGGCGTGAAATCGGCGGAAGATGCACAAATCGCCAAGGCAGGTATCGCCGCCTTGGTGTGATGGACGCCTGGCCAAACCTACTGCGCGGCGCGCTTTGCGGCCGGCGATGCTCACCGTACTTGAGTACGGTTGCGCTTCTCGGCCACAAATCACATCCGCTCGCTACGGTTTTGCCAAGTGTCGTGACGTCAACTGTGATTTAAGTAGTAACCGCAATTGCGTATTCATAAGAATGAAGCAGCCGCTCCGCGCAAGCCGGGCGGCTTTTTTCATGGGGCACAGGATTTATGCTGCTGCGCAAAAAAATGCCGGGGCTTCTGTATTTTCTTCCTTGTGGAAAAGCTTCCTTTTGGTTATAATTCAAAGGTTTAGCCAATCACACATATACCGTAGCGACTACCCATCCCCTCATTCAAAATGACCGTTGAAACACCCTGAGTGCATCTGGCTCGGGTATCTAGGCGGTCGGTCTGACGTGGCGCAGCTACGGTAACTTTATCAGGAGTTGCCCTTGCCGCCATTTTTTTCTGGCCCTGCCGTTCCAGCCATATTAGCGCTTGCTGATGGAACGATCTTTAAAGGTTTTTCGATCGGTGCCGCCGGTCATACCACGGGCGAGGTTGTTTTCAACACCTCGATGACCGGGTATCAGGAAATCCTTACCGACCCAAGCTATTGCCGCCAGATGGTCACCCTGACCTATCCGCATATCGGCAATACGGGCGTCAATCCGGAAGACGTCGAATCTTCCAAGGTACACGCCGCTGGCCTCATCATCCGCGATCTGCCATTGCTGGCATCCAATTTCCGTTCCACCCTCTCCCTGTCCGATTACCTGAAAGCTGAAAATATCGTCGCCATCGCCGGCATCGATACACGCAAGCTCACGCGCATCCTGCGTGAAAAAGGTGCGCAGGGCGGCGCCATCCTCGTCGGTACGCAAGGCAACGAGCCATCCGCCGCGCAAGCGCTGGAACTGGCCCGCTCCTTCCCCGGCCTGGCCGGCATGGACCTGGCCAAGGTAGTCTCAAGCAAGGATGCCTACGAATACCGCGAAACGGAATGGACGCTGGGTGCAGGCTATGGCCAGCTGGCTGACGCGGACGCGAAATACCACGTGGTCGCCTTCGACTACGGCGTCAAGCGCAACATCCTGCGCATGCTGACGGCACGCGGCTGCAAAGTCACCGTGCTGCCTGCGCAAGCGACAGCCGCCGACGCCCTGGCACTGAATCCGGACGGCATCTTCCTGTCGAACGGTCCCGGCGACCCGGAACCGTGCGACTACGCCATCGCGGCCACCAAGGAATTGATCGAGAAGGGTATTCCGACCTTCGGCATCTGCCTCGGCCACCAGATCATGGCGATCGCTTCCGGCGCGAAAACCTTGAAGATGAAGTTCGGCCACCACGGCGCCAACCACCCGGTGCAGGACCTGGAAACGAAACAGGTCTTGATTACCTCGCAAAACCACGGTTTCGCAGTCGACGCGGCTACCTTGCCCGCGAATTGCCGCGTGACCCATGAATCGCTGTTCGACGGTTCCCTGCAGGGCTTTGCCCGCACGGACAAGCCGGCCTTCTGCTTCCAGGGCCACCCTGAAGCGTCGCCGGGCCCGATGGATGTTGCTTACCTGTTTGACCGCTTCATCAACTTGATGGCTGCGGAGGAGAAAAAGAAAAATGCCTAAACGTTTAGATATTAAAAGTATTCTGATTATTGGCGCTGGCCCGATCGTGATCGGCCAGGCCTGCGAATTCGATTATTCCGGCGCGCAAGCGTGCAAGGCCCTGCGCGAAGAGGGCTATAAAGTCATCCTGGTCAACAGCAATCCTGCGACCATCATGACGGACCCGGAAATGGCCGACGTCACCTACATCGAACCGATCACCTGGTCGGTCGTCGAGCGCATCATCGCCAAGGAGCGTCCTGACGCGATCCTGCCGACGATGGGCGGCCAGACTGCGCTGAACTGCGCGCTGGACCTGTTCAACAATGGCGTGCTGGCGAAATACAACGTCGAGCTGATCGGCGCATCGCCGGAAGCCATCGACAAGGCGGAAGACCGTTCCAAGTTCAAGGACGCGATGACCAAGATCGGCCTCGGTTCGGCCCGTTCCGGCGTGGCGCACTCGATGGAAGAATCGTGGGCCGTGCAGCGCACCTTGGGCTTCCCGACCATCATCCGTCCATCGTTCACCATGGGCGGTTCCGGCGGCGGCATCGCCTACAACGAAGAAGAATTCGAAACCATCTGCAAACGCGGCCTGGAAGCGTCGCCGACGAAAGAGTTGCTGATCGAAGAATCGTTGCTGGGCTGGAAAGAGTACGAGATGGAAGTGGTGCGCGACAAGGCGGACAACTGCATCATCATCTGCTCGATCGAAAACCTCGACCCGATGGGCGTGCACACGGGCGACTCCATCACGGTAGCGCCTGCGCAAACCTTGACGGACAAGGAATACCAGATCATGCGCAATGCCAGTCTGGCGGTGCTGCGCGAGATCGGCGTCGACACCGGTGGTTCGAACGTGCAATTCTCGATCAACCCCGTCGATGGCCGCATGATCGTCATCGAGATGAACCCGCGCGTATCGCGTTCGTCGGCCCTGGCATCGAAAGCGACGGGCTTCCCGATCGCCAAGATCGCCGCCAAGCTGGCCGTCGGTTTCACACTGGACGAGCTGCGCAATGAAATCACGGGCGGTGCCACGCCGGCATCGTTCGAACCGTCGATCGATTATGTCGTCACGAAGATCCCCCGTTTCACGTTCGAGAAATTCCCGACCGCCGACCACCACCTGACGACGCAGATGAAATCCGTCGGCGAAGTGATGGCCATTGGCCGTACCTTCCAGGAATCGTTCCAGAAAGCCTTGCGCGGCCTGGAAGTGGGCGTGGACGGCATGAACGAAAAGACCAAGGACCGCGAAAAGATCGAAGAAGAACTGGGCGAGCCTGGTCCTGAGCGCATCTGGTACGTGGGCGACGCGTTTGCCCAGGGTTTCACCCTGGAAGAAGTGCACCAGCTGACCAAGATCGACCCATGGTTCCTGATCCAGATCAAGGAAATCGTCGACCTGGAACTGTGGCTGGATACGCAGAAACTGGAAAACCTGGACAAGAACACCCTGTACAAGTTGAAGCAGAAGGGCTTCTCGGACCGCCGCCTGGGCTTTTTGCTGCAGACGACCGACACGGCCGTGCGCCAGCAGCGCCATGCGCTGAACATCCGTCCCGTCTACAAGCGCGTCGACACCTGCGCGGCCGAGTTTTCGACCGACACGGCGTACATGTATTCCACGTACGACGAAGAGTGCGAATCGAATCCGACCGACAAGAAAAAGATCATGGTGCTGGGCGGTGGCCCGAACCGTATCGGCCAGGGTATCGAGTTTGACTATTGCTGCGTCCACGCTGCCCTCGCCATGCGCGAAGACGGCTACGAAACCATCATGGTCAATTGCAACCCGGAAACCGTGTCAACCGACTACGATACCTCGGACCGTTTGTATTTCGAATCGCTGACCCTGGAAGACGTGCTGGAAATCGTCGCCATCGAAAAACCGGTCGGCGTGATCGTGCAGTACGGCGGCCAGACGCCTTTGAAACTGGCGCTGGACCTGGAAGCGAATGGCGTGCCGATCATCGGCACCTCGCCCGACATGATCGATGCGGCCGAAGACCGCGAGCGTTTCCAGCAAATGCTGCACAAGCTGGAACTGCGCCAGCCGCCTAACCGCACCGCGCGCACGGAAGCCGACGCTCTGGCGCTGGCGCAGGAAATCGGCTACCCGCTGGTCGTGCGTCCATCGTACGTGCTCGGTGGCCGCGCCATGGAAATCGTCCACGAGCAACGCGACCTCGAGCGCTACATGCGCGAAGCCGTCAAGGTCTCGCACGATTCGCCGGTGCTGCTGGACCGCTTCCTGAACGACGCCATCGAGTGCGACGTCGATTGCATCTCCGACGGCGAAACGACGTTCATCGGCGGCGTAATGGAACACATCGAACAGGCTGGCGTCCATTCGGGCGACTCGGCTTGCTCGCTGCCACCATACTCGCTGGCACCGGAAACGATTGAAGAACTGAAACGCCAGACGGCGCTGATGGCCAAGGGCTTGAACGTGGTTGGCCTGATGAACGTGCAGTTCGCGATCCAGAAGCAAGAGATCGATGGCGAAATGAAAGACGTCGTCTTCGTGCTGGAAGTCAATCCACGCGCGTCGCGCACCGTGCCTTTCGTCTCGAAAGCCACCGGTCTGCAACTGGCCAAGATCGCCGCACGCTGCATGGTCGGCCAGTCGCTGGCTTCGCAAGGCATCACGCAGGAAGTCGTGCCGCCTTACTTCAGCGTCAAGGAAGCTGTGTTCCCGTTCGTCAAGTTCCCTGGCGTGGACACCATCCTGGGCCCTGAAATGAAATCGACGGGCGAAGTCATGGGTGTGGGCCTGACGTTCGGCGAAGCGTTTGTGAAATCGCAATTGGGCGCCGGCGTCAACCTGCCAAAATCGGGCAAGGTCTTCATCAGCGTGAAAGCGTCGGACAAGCCGCGCGCCGTGCAAGTGGCGCGTGACTTGGTCGAGTCCGGTTTCACCGTGGTCGCCACCAAGGGTACCGCCGCCGTGATCGCTGCTGCCGGCATCGCCGTCACGCCAGTGAACAAGGTGATCGAAGGCCGTCCGCACGTGGTCGACATGATCAAGAACCATGAAATCGTGCTGGTGATCAACACCGTGGAAGAAAAACGCAGCGCCATCGTCGATTCGCGGGCTATCCGCACCTCGGCCCTGGCGTCGCGCGTGACGACCTACACCACCATCGCAGGCGCGGAAGCGGCCGTCGAAGGCATCCGTCACCTGGATGAGCTGCGTGTGTACGATTTGCAAGGCCTGCACAAGACCCTGCAGCAAGCGTAGTCCGCGTGCCATTTGCAGTGACCGCCGTTAGGCGGTACACTGCATGCTTATCAACCACAGAGTTCCGTGCAGAGCAGCGCGCGGCCTCTGTGGTTTTCACTTGGTAAGGCCGTTAACCGTGGCAACACACTGCAACGGCGCCGATAACTAGCAGATAGTAGAGATAACATGACCTCAGTCCCATTGACCAAATACGGCGCAGAACTCTTGAAAGAAGAGCTGCATCATTTGAAGACCAAGGAACGCCGCATCGTCATCGATGCGATCGCCGAAGCGCGTTCGCACGGTGATCTGTCGGAAAACGCCGAGTACGATGCCGCCAAGGAACGCCAGGCATTCGTCGAAGGCCGCATCGCCGAACTCGAAGGCAAGCTGGGTGCAGCGCAAATCATCGACCCGACCGCGCTGGACGCGGAAGGCCGCGTGGTGTTTGCCTCGACCGTGAACCTGGAAGACCTGGAATCGGGCCAGAAAGTCACGTACCAGATCGTTGGACTCGATGAAGCCGACCTGAAAATGAACAAGGTGTCCGTGACGTCCCCGATCGCCCGCGCGCTGATCGGCAAGTACGCTGGCGACGTGGTGGAAGTGCAGGCGCCATCCGGCCCGCGCGAATACGAAATCCTGGAAGTGCTGTACATCTGATGCTCGCCCGCGTGCGCATCCTCGTTGCCACCCTGTGGGCTGGCAGCTTGTGGACCATCGGCTTCATCGTGGCGCCGACCTTGTTCGGCACCTTGAGCGATCGCGTGCTGGCAGGCAATATCGCCGGCAGCATGTTCCGTGCCGAAGCCTGGCTGTCGATCGTTTGCGCCTTGATATTGCTGGCCCTGCTGCAATGGGCGCCCGGCGCGCTGGAGCTCAAGCGCCGCCGCCTGCTGGGCGCGCTGGTGCTGTCGATGCTCGTGTGCGCGCTGCTCAGCCATTTCGGCATCTCGCCGCTGATGGCCGAACTCAAGGCGCAAGCCCCATCCGGCCTCATGGACGAGGCCATGCGCAGCCGCTTCGGCATGCTGCATGGCGTGTCGACCGTGATCTTTGCCGTGCAAAGCTTGCTGGCGGGCGTGCTGATCTGGAAGCAGCAGTAATTGCTGCCGTGTGTGTCGGATTACGCGCTGCGCGCTAATCCGACCTACCGGTCGATGCCGTAGGTCAGATTAGCGGCGCTCTGGCGCCGCGTAATCCAACAAGCACAATTGCAATAAAAAAGCGGAGCAGGGAAGATCCCGTGCTCCGCTTCTTGTTTCAACAGCCTTGCGGCTGCTGAACGACAGGCTTACTTGCTGCCCAGTGCGCTTTTCTTGGCGCTTTTCTGACGTGGCTTGGCACGCTTGATGGAACCGCCTTCGGTAACGCGCTCATTGCCCTTGATCATGACTTTCGTCACGCTCGGGCGCTTGGTGCCGCTGGCGCTGGCCTTGACGATGGTCACTTCGCGCATGCCTTTGCCGGCGCTGACCTTCTCCTTAACCACTTCTTTTTTCGGACGGTAGATTACCAGCAGTTTGCCAATATGTTGTACCGGGGCGGCGCCGAGATTGCCGCAAATCGTATCGTACATTCCGACGCGGGCTTCGCGGTCGTCGCCGAACACGCGGACTTTAATCAGACCGTGCGAATCCAGGCCAAGGTCGATCTCTTTGAGGACAGCAGGTGTCAAGCCCGCTTCGCCAATGATGACGATAGGCTTCAGCGCGTGTGCTTCGGCGCGCAGTGCGCTGCGCTCTACGGGTGTAAGTTTTAGCATAATAATATTTAGTAATTCCCTTAAAAGCAGTATTCTACGCGAATGGCAAAGAAGAAATTAAACAAAAACTGGTTGCACGACCACATAAATGATCCTTATGTGAAGTTGGCGCAAAAAGAGGGCTACCGCGCCCGGGCAGCATACAAGCTCAAAGAAATCGATGAAGACGAGAAACTGATCAAACCTGGCCAGGTGATCGTCGACCTTGGTTGCACTCCTGGCAGCTGGGCCCAGTACACGCGGCGCAAGCTGGCCGGCAAGGACGGCGGCGGGGTCAATGGTACCCTGATTGGCCTGGACATGCTGGAAATGGAACCGATCGCCGATTTCCACTTCATCCAGGGCGACTTCCGCGAAGCGCGCGTGCTGCGCCAGCTGGAAGTGGTGCTGGAAGGGCGCAAGGTCGACCTGGTCCTGTCGGACATGGCGCCCAACCTGTCGGGCATCGCCACGGCCGACGCCGCGCGCATGGAGCACTTGATCGACCTGGCCATCGAATTTTCGCAATTGCACCTGAAGCCGTCTGGCGTGCTGCTGGTGAAATGCTTCAAAGACATGGGTTTCAGCCAGATCGTGGAGAAATTCCGCGCTGAATTCAAGGTCGTGGTGCAGAAAAAGCCCAAGGCCAGTCGCGATAAATCGTCGGAAATCTTCCTGATGGGACGTGGAATCAAGAATCCGCTGAAAAATGCCGTTGAAGAAGATGATTCCGCCCTTGATATTTAAGCGGGAATCCGCACATGGGAACGAGAAGTGCAGTAGCGTCTGATGGTATAAAAGCCTAAATTGTTTATACTGCATTTTTTTGCGTGAACGCGGTTTTTTCGCGCGCACGGATCGGCGGGCTTTGGCACGGCCCGCTTATTGCGAGTAAAATCGTGTTTCTAGCTATAGGTAAAGAGATGCGCACTGCATCCAAGGAGTCTTCGTGAATAACATGTTTTCCAAATCTGCCATCTGGGTAGTCGTATTGCTGCTGTTGTTCATGCTGTTCAAGCAATTCGACAGTCATGGCGCCACAGGCGGCAGCAAGGCCATCGCTTATTCCGATTTGCTGGATGAAGTCAAAGCCAAGCGCGTCAAGGATGTCGTGATCGAAGGTTCGTCGATCACCGCCAAGCTGATGGACGACACCAAGGTGCGTACCACCGCCACCAGCCTCGACAAGGGTCTGATCGGCGACCTGCGCGACAATGGCGTGCATTTCGATGTGCGTCCGCCTGAGGAAGCGTCTTTCCTGCAAACTATTTTTGTTTCCTGGTTCCCCATGCTGCTGTTGATCGGCGTGTGGGTATTCTTCATGCGTCAGATGCAAGGCGGCGGCAAGGGCGGGGCATTCTCGTTCGGCAAGTCGAAGGCGCGCATGATGGATGAAGCCAGCAACACCGTCACCTTCGCCGATGTCGCCGGTTGCGACGAAGCGAAAGAAGAAGTCAACGAAGTGGTCGACTTCCTCAAGGACCCGAGCAAATTCCAGAAACTGGGCGGCCGCATTCCCCGCGGCGTGCTGATGGTCGGTCCTCCGGGCACGGGTAAAACCCTGCTGGCGCGCGCCATCGCCGGCGAAGCCAAGGTGCCGTTCTTCTCGATTTCCGGTTCCGACTTCGTGGAAATGTTCGTCGGCGTCGGCGCCAGCCGCGTGCGCGACATGTTTGAAAACGCGAAAAAGCATTCGCCATGCATCATCTTCATCGATGAGATCGACGCTGTTGGCCGTCACCGCGGCGCCGGCATGGGCGGCGGCAATGATGAGCGCGAACAGACCTTGAACCAGTTGCTGGTCGAGATGGACGGTTTTGAAGCGAACTCCGGCGTGATCGTCGTGGCCGCCACCAACCGCGCCGACGTGCTCGACAAAGCGCTGCTGCGTCCGGGCCGTTTCGACCGTCAGGTGTCCGTCGGCTTGCCCGATATCCGCGGCCGTGAACAGATCTTGAACGTGCATATGCGCAAAGTACCTATCGGTACCGACGTGAAGGCCGATATCCTGGCCCGCGGCACCCCTGGTTTCTCGGGCGCGGACCTGGCCAACCTGGTCAACGAGGCAGCCCTGTTCGCGGCTCGCCGCAGCAAGCGCCTGGTGGAAATGATCGACTTCGAAGATGCGAAAGACAAGATCTACATGGGTCCTGAGCGTAAATCGATGATCATCCGCGAGGAAGAGCGCCGCAATACGGCTTACCATGAGTCCGGTCACGCCGTCGTCGCCAAGCTGCTGCCGAAGGCCGATCCCGTGCATAAAGTCACGATCATGCCGCGCGGCTGGGCCCTGGGCCTGACGTGGCAGCTGCCGGAACACGACAATCTGTCCGCTTACAAGGACAAGATGCTGGAAGAAATTTCCATCCTGTTCGGTGGCCGTATCGCCGAAGAGATTTTCGTGGGACAAATGTCCACCGGCGCGTCGAACGACTTCTCGCGTGCCACCAAGCTGGCCCGCTCCATGGTGACCCGCTTCGGCATGTCCGACAGCATGGGCGTGATGGTCTACGAAGACAGCGAAAACGAAGGTTTCTTCGGTGGCGCCACCAAGACGATCTCGGAAGCGACCCAGCAAAAGGTCGACGCTGAAATCCGCAACATTCTCGACAAGCAATATGCTTTGGCGCGTACCTTGCTGGAAAGCAACCGCGACAAGGTCGAAATGATGACCAAAGCTTTGCTGGAATGGGAAACCATTGATGCAGAGCAAATCAATGACATCATGGCCGGCCTGGAGCCGCGTCCACCGAAAGTCATTCCGCCACGCCGCAATGCGGGCGACAGCGGCACGGGCGGCATCTCGCCAAACGTGACGGCGCCAGCCTGATAAGGGCCGCCCCGACCGGCGGCGCGCAAGGGTATGGCAAGAACGAGGGTAAGGAGCAATCCTTGCCCTTTTTCGTTGCCGCAGCAGTTTTTTCCTGAAGACTACAAAGATTCACATGCGACACTATTTGCAATTCGGCCGTTTTGGCTTCAACCTGCAGGGCACGCAGGCGCTGGTGATGGGCATCCTGAACATCACGCCCGACTCGTTTTCCGATGCGGGCCAGTATCAACACCTGGAGTTTGCCATTTCGCGCGCCGAGCAGATGATTGTTGACGGCGTCGGCATCATCGATATCGGCGGCGAATCGAGCCGTCCCGGCGCGCCACCGCTGCCGCTGCAGGACGAGCTTGCGCGCGTCATGCCGGTGCTGTACGCCTTGCGCGACTGCGGCAAGCCCCTGTCCGTCGACACGTACAAGCCCGAAGTGATGCGCGAAGCCATCCTGGCGGGCGCCGACATGATCAACGACATCAACGGTTTCCGTGCGCCGGGCGCCATCGAGGCCGTGCGGGACAGCGACTGCGCGCTGTGCATCATGCACATGCAAAGCGTGCCGCAAACCATGCAGGACCAGCCGCAGTACGAAGACGTGGTGCGCGAAGTCATCGACTTTCTGCGCGAGCGCATCGACACGATGACGGCGGCCGGCATCGCCCGCGAACGCCTGTGCGTCGATCCCGGTTTTGGCTTTGGCAAGACGGTGGAGCAGAATTACGCCTTGCTGCGCGCCACGCGCCAGTTGCGCAGCGAACTGGACCTGCCTGTGCTGGCCGGGCTGTCGCGCAAGTCGATGATCGGTGCCGTCACGGGCCGTCCCGTCGAGCAGCGCCTGGCCGGCAGCGTGGCCGGCGCGCTGGCTGCGGTAGCGCAAGGCGCGGAAATTATCCGTGTGCATGATGTCGCGGAAACCGTCGATGCACTGAAGGTCTGGCGCATGGCGCACTGAGCCTGTAAGATTCATTATAAACAACAAAAAGAGAAAACTATGACGCGTAAATATTTTGGCACCGATGGCATCCGCGGCCTGGTGGGCACGGCTCCAATCACCCCCGATTTCGTCATGCGCCTCGGCTATGCGGCCGGCAAGGTGCTGGCGAAGTCGCAAGGCGGCAAGGCGCGCCCGACTGTGCTGATCGGCAAGGACACGCGCATTTCCGGCTACATGCTGGAAGCGGCGCTGGAAGCGGGCCTGTCGGCCGCCGGCGTGGACGTGATGCTGGCCGGCCCCATGCCGACCCCGGCGATCGCTTACCTGACGCGGGCGCTGCGCTTGGCGGCCGGTGTCGTCATTTCCGCCTCGCACAATCCGTACCACGACAACGGCATCAAATTCTTTTCCGGCCAGGGCACCAAGTTGCCCGACAGCGTGGAACTGGAAATCGAGGCGGCGCTCGACGAACCCATGGCTTGCGTGCCATCGGACAAGCTGGGCCGCGCCAAACGCCTGGACGATGCCCAGGGCCGCTACATCGAATTTTGCAAGAGCACCTTCCCGAACGAACTGGACTTGCGTGGTTTGAAGATCGTCGTCGATTGCGCGCACGGCGCCGCCTACCATATCGCGCCGCATGTGTTCCATGAGCTGGGTGCGGAAGTCATCGCCATCGGCAACAAGCCCGACGGCTTCAATATCAATGCGGGCTTCGGCGCCACGGCGACCAAGGCCATGGCCGAAGCCGTCGTCGAGCACGGCGCGGACCTGGGCATCGCGCTCGATGGCGACGCCGACCGCCTGATTATGTGCGACGCCACGGGCCGTATGTACAACGGCGACGAGTTGTTGTACGTCATGGTCAAGGACCGTCTGGCGACGGGTCCTGTGGCCGGTGCCGTCGGCACCTTGATGACGAATATGGCGCTGGAAGTGCTGTTCAAGCAGCAGGGCATCGGCTTTGCGCGCGCCAAAGTGGGCGACCGCTACGTGCTGGAAGTCATGAAGGAAAAGGGCTGGATACTGGGCGGCGAAGGCTCGGGTCATTTGCTGTGCCTGGATCGCCACACGACGGGCGACGGCATCGTCTCCGCGCTGCAAGTGTTGTCTGCGCTCAAGCGCAGCGGCCAGAGCCTGCAGCAATGCCTGGCCGAACTGGTGCTGTTCCCGCAAACCCTGATCAACCTGCGCGTGGCGCCCGGTTTCGACTGGCAGAAAAATGCCGCCATGGTGGCCGAGAAAGAGCTGGTCGAGGCCGAGCTGGGCGACACGGGCCGCGTGCTGATCCGCGCTTCGGGCACGGAACCGCTGATCCGCGTGATGGTGGAAGCGAAGGACAAGGAAAAGGCCGAGAGCATGGCGCGCCGCATCGCCGATAAAGTTGGCGCTTAAGGGACAGGCACGGGGCAGCGCCGATAGTTATTTCCATCTAATTCGTCTATGGCAATTGACGAAATTGGGTGGGGGCGTTATTATCTTGTCTTCGGAGTGTGGCGCAGCCCGGTAGCGCACCTGGTTTGGGACCAGGGGGTCCAAGGTTCGAATCCTTGTACTCCGACCAAAGTCATAAGCGGGCTGTCAGAAATGACAGCCCGTTTTCTATTTCGCGCTGGCATTTCATTGCTGGCGCGCATGGATTAAAATACTGCACCTTCCGCCCATCGTTCAACGGATAGGACAACGGTCTTCTAAACCGTGAATGGGGGTTCGATTCCCTCTGGGCGGACCAGCTCATGCTGGCCATGCATGCGACAGCCTGTCGCATTGCCATCACTCTTCATCTCTGTTCATCGCTCGCCTGCAAGCCGTGTCACGGCTGCGCAAACAGCACCACGCTCAGCAAATACAACAGCGGCGCCGCGCACAGCAGCGCCGAGCATGCCGAAATGATTTTTCTGTTGGCCAGTCGGGCCAGGCGCAGCCGTTCCCGCACGGGCAGGTGCTGGCGGATCACGCTGCGCGCGCGTGGCTGAAACGGTTGTTCATGCATGAGTACTCCCTCGTCGGTCAGCAGTGGATGCCGTCGAGCATAGCGAGGGGCGTCTAAAGATAGTGTAAAAAGCGGGACTTTCGCCGCAAGCGCGGCGTAAACAGGCCAAACAGGCCGCTGGCGTTGAGGGCGGCAGCGGGCGCCGGTGCGCCGCTGCCGCAGATGAGGCTTACTTTCCCTGGCGACGGCGTGCCATAAAGCCCAGAAGGCCCAAGCCGGCGAGCAGCATGGCATAGGTTCCAGGTTCCGGCACGGCGGAAATGAAGGCCCTGTAGTTGCTCAGGTCCTTGGGCAGGCCCGAGATCGTGAAGGTGGTGCCGGCAGCCACGGGAGCGGCCCAGTGGAACACCAGTTCGCCCTGGCCGAAGTGGATGGCCAGGTAATCATAGGCGGCCGCGCTCGTATACGAATTGACGCCGCCGCTCACGCCCGCTGTCGTTCCGGCTGTGCAGCCCGCAGTGGCGCTTTCGCAAAACGACACGGCGGTGCCCAGGCTGGTACCGAACACGCCATTGATATAACCCTGGATGTCCGAGGGATCCTGTGGCACGAGATTATCGTCATAATATTTCACCTGCAGTGCCGGCGATGGCGAATAAGTGACGGTGCTGCCGGCGATGACGAAACCGCTGGCCGGGCCCACATCCACCCAAGTGGCGGCTTGGGCCGCACTTGCCAGTACGGTCATTGCGGCCAGCATGGATGCCCTGATGGCAATGCTCTTTATGCTTTTCATGAAAATCCCCTTGTGCTTGAGACAGTCGCTTCATAGTGTTGGGAGGCGTCCCTGCATACCGGGGAAGTCATCCCATTGCCCGTTTTTATCTAGTTCTTCTGCGTAGCGAGTACGCAAATGCAAGCTTACTCTTGATATAAATTAATACAATTTAAATAATACTATTGGTTTTGTTGACAACATCGCATACGGCTATGTCCGCTTGTGTTAACGACAGACAACATGACGTCAGGAAATGGCGTGACAAGACGCGCCAGCTTGTGCTAGCGGCGTCTCGGCTTTTTTGGGAGGGGGGAGGCGGGTGCTTCAGTCGTTGTTGTTGCTGACGCCAAACAGGCGATCCTTAGCGTTGAGCAACTTTTGTACCTTGGCGCCCATTTTCATCAGCTGCGCCATCGATTCGGGCGACAGGCGCTGCAAGTCGTCGAACCAGGTATTGGCCAGGTCGACCAGTTCATACATTTCGCGCATGCGTTCCTGCGCATATTGATCCACGGGTTCCGTGGCCGGCGCCAGCAGCGATTCGCGCAGCACCGTCAGGGTAGGCGCCACTTCGCGGCGGCGGCGCTCGGCGGCCACCACGCGGAAGATTTGCCACACATCGCCCAGCGAGGAAAAATATTCGCGCCGGTCGCCAGGGATGCGTGACTGGCGGATCAAGCCCCAGCCCTGCAGTTCCTTGAGGCCGATGCTCACGTTCGAGCGTGAAAAACTCAGGTGCTCCGCGATTTCATCCGCGTGCAAAGGGTGCTCCGCGACAAATAACAAGGCGTACACTTGCCCCACTGTACGGTTGAAGCCCCAGCGGCTGCCCATCTCGCCGAAATGGCTGACGAAGGTCAGGATCAGCGGCGTCATTTGGATATGTTGAGTTTTCATAATTATCTGAATTTTTTCACGCCATACTGGTGGGGTCAATTGATATATGTCATGTTTCGCAGTATTATACAAAATATCGAATTTACAGAAAATTCTGAAAACTCAAGAAGTATAAAAGATGCCGACCACGCCCTTGTCCTTGCCCCGCTTTATTCTTCCCCGTCTCCCCAGCCTGGCGCAAGGCGGCGCCGCCTTGCTGTGGTTGCCGCAAGCGGCTTTGCTGGCCTGGGCCGTGCAAGCCATGCAGGGCGGCGCACCCTGGCGCGCGGCCCTGCTGCCGGCCGCTGGCGTGCTGCTGCTGGGCGTGCTGCGCGCCGGCTGCGAAGCGTGGGGCGCGCGGCGCATGTATGCGGCGGCGCGCGCACACCTGTCCACCTTGCGCGCGCAAGTGGCGCAGGCGCTGGCGCAGCGTTCGCCGCTGGACCGCCAGCGTGCCCAGTCGGGCCAGGCGGCCAGCGTCATCGCCGAGCAGGCCGAAGCCATCGTGCCGTATCTGGTGCGCTACAAGCCTGCGCGCTGGAAAGTGATGCTCGTGCCGCTCGTGATCCTCGCCGTGGTGACGCCGCTGTCGTGGATCGCCGCCTTGATCCTGCTCATCGCCGCCCCCTTGATTCCCGTCTTCATGGCCCTCGTCGGCATGGGCGCGCAAGCGGCCAGCCGCGCGCAGATGGTGGAAATGGGCAGCATGAATGCCTTCCTGCTGGACCGCCTGTGCGGCCTGGCCACCTTGCGCGCGCTCGACGCCGTCGACGCCACGGCCGAACGGCTCGATGCCTCGTCGCAATCCGTACGCCGGCGCACGATGGTGGTGCTGCGCATCGCCTTTTTGTCGTCGGCCGTGCTGGAACTGTTTTCCGCGCTCGGCGTGGCCATGGTGGCGGCCTTCATCGGTTTCTCTCTGCTGGGCAGCATCAATTTCGGCACCTGGGGCCGCGAGCTGAGCCTGGGGCAGGGCTTGTTCATCCTGCTGCTGGCCCCCGCGTTCTTCGAACCGCTGCGCGAACTGGCCGCCGTCTGGCACGACAAGGCGGCTGGCGAAGCGGGCCTGGCCGGTTTGCACGACCTGGCGGCTGATGGCGTGCCCCTGCCTGGCGCCAGCGTGGAAGTCGCGGCCGTTTCCGCCGCCGCCATGGCCGTGGCGGCGGCGCCCGCCGTGGAACTTCGGCAATTGCGCTTTGCCCATCCCGGCGAGGCGCCCGTGTTCGACGGCTTCGACCTGTCCGTGCATGCCGGCGAGCACGTGGCCCTGCTGGGCGCCAGCGGCGCCGGCAAGACCACCTTGCTGTCCCTGCTGGCCGGCTTGCTGCCCGCCAGCGGCGGCGACATCCGCATTGGCGGCGTGCGCCTGACCGACAGCACCGTTAATACCTTGCGCCAGCGCATGGCGTGGATGGGCCAGCGTCCGCACGTGTTTGCCGCTTCCGTCAGCCAGAACGTGACCCTGGGCCGCGTGGGGGCGAACGCCGCGCAGGTAACGCAGGCGCTGCACCTGGCCGACCTGGCCAAGGTGGCGCAGGCGCAGCCGGCCGTCATGCTCAGCGATGGCGGCCAGGGCTTGTCCGGCGGCGAAGCCGTGCGCCTGGCCCTGGCCCGCGTGGCCCTGCATCCGCATGCGGATTTGCTGCTGGTCGATGAACCGACGGCCCACCTGGACAGCGAAACGGCGGCGCGCGTGACGGACGCCCTGCTGGCACTGGCGAAGGGCAAGACGATGATCGTCGCCACGCACGACCCCGTGCTGGCGGGCCGGCTGCAGCGCACAGTGCAGGTCGATGCGCATGCCCAAGTGCAGGAGTTGCGCGCATGAAAAACTCACTTGGCTTGAACCCCGTCCTGCGGCAATTGCTGCTGGCCCAGCCCCGCAAGCTGATCGTGGGCGCCTTGCTGGCGGCCCTGACGGCGGTGGCCGGCATGGCCTTGCTGGGCTTGTCCGGCTGGTTTATCACGGCCACGTCGATTGCCGGCTTGCACGCCTCGACGGCCATCGTCTTCGACGTCTTCGGCCCGTCGGCCGGCATCCGCCTGCTGGCCATCGGCCGCACGGGTTCGCGCTATGCGGAGCGGCTCGTCACGCACGACGCCACGTTCGCCGCGCTGGCCAGCATCCGCGTGCACCTGTTCCGTGGCTGGTCGCGTCCGGAAGCGGCCAGCCGCTTGCTGCGCCAGCCCGCCAAGCTGCTGTTCCGCTTGACGGCCGATATCGACGCGCTCGAATCGCTGTACTTGCGCCTGCTCGTGCCCGCCTTCACGGCCCTGTGCGCGGCCTTGCTGGCCGGGGTGGCGCTGGGCGTCATGCAGTGGCAGCTGGGCCTGGGCCTGGCCGTGTGGCTGCTGGCCGCCGGTGGCGGCATCAGCTGGCTTGTGGCGCGTGGCGCCCGCCGTCCCGCCATCGTGCGCTCGCGCGCCATCGAAAAACTGCGTTCCGGCACCATCGACCTGGTGGCGGGCCAAACGGACCTCGTGATGGCGGGCCGCATCGACGCCCACTGCGCGGCGCTGGGGCAGATCGACCGCTCGCTGGCGCAAGCCGATTTTGCCCTGCTGCGCCTCGAGACGGCGGCCGGCGCCGCATATGGCGTGGCCGGCAGCGCGACTCTTGCTGGCGTGCTGCTGGCCGTGGCCGCGCTGGTGGAACAGCAAACGATGAGTTTGCCGCTGGCGGCCCTGGCCTTGCTGATCGCCTTGACGGCCGTGGAGCCGTTTGCCGGACTGCGCCGCGGCGCGCTGGAAGCGGGGCGCATGCTGCTGGCCGTACGGCGTCTGGCGCCGCGCCTCGATGTTGAAGAGATCGCTGCGCCGCCGGCTGATAGCGCACCGGGCTTGCGCCTGGAACACGTCAGCGCCGCGCATGCGGGCAGCAATAATGCCATCTTGCATGACGTATCGCTGCACATCGCCGATGGCGAGCGCGTCGCCTTGATCGGCCCCAGTGGCGCGGGCAAGTCCACCTTGCTGGCCATCGCCGCGCGCGAACTGGCGCCCTTGTCGGGCACGGTGGCCGCGCCGCGCGCCTGCCTGTTTACGCAGAAGACGGAATTGTTCCAGGACAGCTTGCGCGACAACCTGCGCCTGGCCGACCCGTCCGCCAGCGATGCACAGCTGTGGGAAGCGCTGCAATCGGCTGGCCTGGACGACGAGGTGCGCGCGTTTGCGGGCGGCCTCGACACCATGCTGGGCGAGGGCGGTCTGGGCTTGTCCGGCGGCCAGGCGCGGCGATTGGCGCTGGCGCGGCTGTTCCTGCATGAATCGACCTTGTGGCTGCTGGACGAAGCGACGGAAGCGCTCAATGCGCAGACGGCGATTGACGTCTTGCAGCGCCTGCGGGCCCGCAGCGCCGGGCGCAGCTTGCTGATCGCAACCCACTTGCGGCGCGAAGCGGCGCTGGCGGACCGGCTGGTCAGCCTGCGCGATGGCCGTATCGTGGGCGATGCACGGCGTGGCACGGATGCCTTCGAGACTGCTCTGGCGGGCTTGCGGGGGGACTGACGGGCAACCGGTCAGTATTGGAAAGGTAGCAAGTTTACACACAGTAGGGTAACACCAAGGAAATCATATGGACTTCGATATTGTCGCTTTATCCAGACTGCAGTTCGCGCTGACAGCTCTGTACCACTTTATATTTGTTCCGCTGACGATAGGCCTGTCAGTGCTGCTCGCCATCATGGAGACGGTCTACGTGATGACGAACCGTCCCATCTGGCGCGACATGACCAAGTTCTGGGGTGTCTTGTTCGGCATCAACTTCGCCATGGGCGTGGCAACGGGTGTCGTCATGGAATTCCAGTTCGGCATGAACTGGAGCTATTACAGCCATTATGTGGGCGACATTTTCGGCGCGCCGCTGGCCATCGAAGGCTTGATGGCTTTCTTCCTGGAAGCGACCTTCGTCGGCCTGTTTTTCTTCGGCTGGGACAAGCTGTCGAAGCGGGGCCATCTGGTCACGACCTGGCTGGTGGCCATCGGCTCGAACTTCTCGGCCCTGTGGATCCTGATCGCCAACGGCTGGATGCAAAATCCCGTTGGCGCGGCCTTCAATCCGCAGACCATGCGCATGGAAGTGACGGATTTCGGTGCCGTGCTGACGAACCCGGTAGCGCAGGCGAAATTCGTGCACACGGTGTCGGCCGGGTACACGGCAGCATCGATTTTCGTGCTCGGTATTTCCGCCTGGTATCTGCTGAAGGGCCGCCACGTGCAGCTGGCCAAGCGCTCGATGACGGTGGCCGCCTCGTTCGGCCTGGCCGCCACCTTGTCGGTGGTGGTGCTCGGCGATGAAAGCGGCTATCTGTCGTCGGAACATCAGAAGATGAAACTGGCCGCCATCGAGGCCATGTGGACGACGGAGCCTGCCCCGGCCGCCTTTACGGCCATCGGTTTCCCCGACGCGAAAGCGCGCGAGACGCATTACGCCGTGCACATCCCGATGGTGATGGGATTGATTGGCACGCGTTCGCTGACGACGGAAATTCCCGGCATCGAGCAACTGGTCGACCGCGGCGAACTGCTGATCCAGGATGGCATCAAGGCGTATGACGCGCTGCAAACCATCCGCAGGGTGGCGCCGGGAGCGCCCGTGCCGCAGGACGCGAAGGACGTGTTCGAGTCGAAAGGGCAGTCCATGGGCTATGCCTTGCTGCTGAAACGCTATGTCGACGATCCGCGCCAGGCCACGCCCGAGCAGATCCGCAAGGCCGCGCTCGATACCGTGCCGCCCGTGGGGCCATTGTTCTGGTCCTTCCGCGTGATGGTGGGCCTGGGCATGTTTTTTATCCTGTTGACCGGCACGTTCTTCGTGCTGTCGACGCGCCGTACGCTGGACAAGCACCGCTGGCTGCTGAAGCTGGCCGTGTTCGCCATCCCGCTGCCGTGGGTGGCCATTGAGGCGGGCTGGATCGTGGCTGAAGTGGGCCGCCAGCCGTGGGTCATCGAAGGCGTGCTGCCGACGGCCGTGGCCGTCTCTAACCTGGGCGCGACGACCTTGCTCATCACTATTGCCGGCTTTGCCGCCATCTACACCGTGCTGTTGATTATCGAAATGAAGCTCATGCTCAAGGCCATCCGCAAGGGGCCGGAAGAGACGGCACCGGCCCCCGCGCCAGCGGCCACAGCCATTCATACTCAACGCGCCTGAGGAGGACCAGACCATGATTTTGCATGAAATGATTTCGTATGAAACCCTGCGCCTGATCTGGTGGCTGCTGATCGGCATCTTGCTGGTGGGCTTTGCCATCACGGACGGCTTCGACCTGGGCACGGGCATCTTGCTGCCGTTCGCCGGCAAGACGGACCTCGAGCGCAGAGTCATCATCAACAGTATCGGCCCCGTGTGGGAAGGCAACCAGGTGTGGCTGATCCTCGGTGGCGGCGCCATCTTTGCCGCCTGGCCGCAGCTGTACGCCGTCTCGTTCTCGGGCTTTTACCTGGCCATGTTCGTCATCCTCGTGGCGCTGATCGTGCGTCCCGTGGCGTTCAAGTTCCGCAGCAAGCGCGAAGATCCGCGCTGGCGCGCCCGCTGGGATGCGGCCCTGTTCGTGGGCGGCTTCGTGCCGGCCCTGATCAGCGGCGTGGCGATTGGCAACGTGCTGCAAGGCGTGCCGTTCCGTTTCTCGTCGGACATGCACATCTTCTATGACGGCAGTTTCTTTGCGCTGCTCAACCCGTTCGCCTTGCTGTGCGGCCTCGTCTCGGTGGCCATGCTGGTGATGCACGGCGCCACCTGGCTGCAAGTGAAAACGGACGGTGCCGTGGCTGAACGCTCGCGCCGCTACGGCAGCGTGGCGGCAATCGCCACCGTCGTGCTGTATGCGCTGGCCGGCCTGGCCCTGTGGCTGTGGGTCGATGGCTACCGCATCACCAGCGCCGTCGTCGTCGACGGTCCATCGAACCCGATGCTGAAAACGGCGCAAGTGCACGTGGGCGCCTGGTTCCTCAACTTTGCCGCCCATCCATGGACCTGGATCGCCCCTGCGCTGGGCTTGCTCGGCCCCTTGCTGGCGTTCGCCTTGTTGCGTGCGCGCCGCGAAGTGCCCGCCTTGCTGGCCAGCGCGGCCAGCATCGCCGGCATCATCCTCAGCGTGGGCGCGGCCATGTTCCCGTTCATCCTGCCATCGTCGATCGACCCGCGCGCCAGCCTGACGGTGTGGGATTCCTCGTCCAGCCACATGACCCTGTTCATCATGCTGGTCGTCACGGCCGTCTTCATTCCCCTCATAGTGGCGTACACGACCTGGGTGTATAAAGTGCTGTGGGGTAAGGTTGATGAAAAAGCCATCAACGACGACAGCGGTCACGCCTACTAAGATTTTACGAAAGGAATTAACTATGTGGTATTTCGCCTGGATACTGGGTCTGCCGCTGGCAGCGACCTTCGCCGTACTCAATGCGATGTGGTATGAAATCGCCGATGGCGACACGACGCCCGAGCAGTACCGCGACTAGTTCAACTGGCCGCAGTACGGACTGAACAGCCCCGCCTGGTGCAATGCCCGGCGGGGCTTTTTTTGCTTGCTACAGCAAGATGAATTCGCCACGGATGCGCAGTTTCATGCCGCGCGGCGCGTCGGCACCCGCCGCCACGGCCCAGGCGGTAATCCAGCGTGCACAGCGTTCGCGCGCCGCCGCATCGGCCAGCGCCTCGTTCAGCCGCCGCAGGCGCGCATCGGCACGGTCGATGCGCTGGGCCAGGTACAGGCGCTGGTCCATGGGATCCGTCTTTTTGCTGTAATGCTGCATGGCTTTCCCTTTCCGCGTGGTAACAAATCAGGTGATGGCATAGCCATCTACGCACGGGAGCGTCATTTGGATGTGGTGCAGGCATAACAAAAAGGCTGCTGTCATCGCAAGCTGGGAAAGGTGGCGTCGTCGGCTTACGCGCTGCGCGCTAAGCCGACCTACGGGCTGGCGGACGGGTTGCTGGCGGTGGGGAGGTAGGTCGGATTAGCGGGGCCGCCGAGGCGCGCAAGCGCGTAATCCGACAATATTGTTGACCGCGACGGTGGTGTCGTCGGCTAACGACCTACCGGCAGGTGGCTTGCTCGGCGGTTTGGGTGTTGCAATGGCAATCGGGTCGCTGGCCGGAAAGCTTTCCTTCAGTGCTTCATCGAGGATTTCCTCGGCGTGGCTTTCGTTGGCCGGCGTAGGTGAATCGCGCTCAGGCGGCGGGGCGGGTGCGGTGGCGGCGTTGGTGCTCGAATGCATGATGATCTCCTCGCGGTGGTGCGCCACGCTGCCGAGGTGGCCGTGGCGCGTGCTGCTGTTTCCAGCCTAGCACATCGTGCAGGAATGGCGCGCCGGATGCGCCTGCCGAAGCGAAGATGGCGGCGTCTGCTACACTGCGCTCCACTTTTATCGATGGAACCGCCATGACCTCCCTTTCCCTGCCATATCGCGCTACCGCACTTGACGCCTGTGCCTGGCTGGCGCAACAGACGGGCACGCCGTGGACCCTGGCGCGTCTGCTGGAGCAGGGCGGCTTGCCGTACGTCTGGCTCGATTACAGTGTAGCGTGGGCCGAGCTGTTCCATGACGGCGTGACGCGCTATGCGGCGCCCGTCGTGTTCATCGGCGACAAGCAGCACCTGGCTTCGGGCGCCGATGACGTGTGGCTGCGTTTTACGCGCGATTCAAGCAATATCGCCATCGAACTGAAGGCGCCGGGACTGCGCGTGCCGCTGGACGGCTTGCATTTCCAGGAGCGCGATCTGTTGCGTTTGCTCAAGGACTTGCAGCACCCGCAGCCGGCCGAAGCGGAAGCGGAGAAGGCACCCGTCGCTCTGCCCAGCGCCCTGAAGGGCCTGGGGCGCGAGCAGATTCTGATCGCCTTTGCCGGCGTGGGCAAGGTCGACCTGGAGCAGGGGCTGGCCAGTGGCGTGGGTATCTTTGGCGACGATGGCGCGCGCGTGCGCAAGAATTCGCGCGGCGGCAAGAATAGCCACCTGTGGCATCCGGTGACCCTGGCATTCGGTTTGCACGACGTGCACCGCGTGCCGATGGCGCATCTGAAAAAGGCCTTCGCCACGCAACCGTTGCTGCGCGAATGGAAGGCCGACTGGCTGGAATCGCTGCGCTTGCTGGGCGAGTAACTAGACGAAGCTAGCCGGCCGCGCCGGCGTCTTGTTAAGCGGCATATGCCTTCCGGCCGTTTATTGGCTTTCCTCGATCCTGCCGCCGCACTGCGTATAGCAAGCTCTGTAGTCGGAGTCGCATTGCCATGTCGATGCGCTGGATGAACAATATTGGCGTTTCTTCGCACATAGTTCGCGGTCCGCATCTGTTTTCGCCACGGCCAGGCAGATGGAAACGGTACTGGTGTTGCGCATTTCGCAAGCCTGTGCCTGGCTCGCCGCAATCTGCTCTTTGCCGGCAATGCATATTTGCTGATTGGTCCCGCAGCTCGTCACGCATTGACGGCCCGCATCCGAATCCGGAGGAATATAGCGATAGCTTGTGCAGCCGGCCAAGGTGATTGCGAAACAAATCGCAACAGCAAGGCGGAACAAGTAGAAATTGTGGATTTGCAAAGTGCGCATGGTCGAAAAGTGCTTTCCCGTGTCGATGAATTAGGTTGATTGCCGGATATGTTGATATTCTGACAGGCGAGCTTTTCACCTACAACGCGCCGCAATAACTGTTACATTTTCGCGTTGATAGGTCTACAGCTCGATCGGTGCGACTTCCGTGCCGATATCGGGCGCCGCGTAATGCATGCTGAAATACACGAAGGCCCCGATATTGATGGCGACCGTGAGCCAGAACAGTACCCGGAACGAGCGCTTGCTGGATTTGTGGCGCAGCCATTGCTGGGCCAGTACGGCGCCGGGCCAGCCGCACAATAAGCCCAGCAGCAGCAAGGTGCGCTCCGACGTGCGCCAGCGGCCCTCTTTGGCGGCCGACTTGTCGATCGCATAGGCAACGAAGCAGCTCAGGCTCAGCACGCCATACACGAGGGCGACCAGGACGGGGATGTGGAAAAAGAACGTGGCCAGTAAATACAGAACGACAAAGAACAGGATGACAAGGTAGGGCATAGGATGTGTTTGCTTGAGCGAAGGGCGTGAGTATCCCACAAGGGACGCCATGCCGCAGCCTAAAACAGACAGCCTTGCGCCGTATCTATTTGAACAGCGCGGCGCCGGGCATGGCCCGTCTTCAGCGCTTCGCGGTCGCTGGACAGGGAAATGCCTTCCAGCGCCAACAAGGTTTCCTTGGCATGCAGGCCGCCCGCAAAGCCCGTCAACTCGCCCGTGGCGCCGATGACCCGGTGGCAGGGGGCGATGATGGAGATGGGATTCTTGCCGTTGGCGGCGCCCACCGCGCGTACGGCGGCGGGGCGGCCGATCTGGCGCGCGATCTCGCCATAGCTGCGCGTCTGGCCGTACGGTATCGTCAGCAGCGCGCGCCACACTTCCTGCTGGAATGGCGTGCCGGCAAAGTCGAGCGGCACGTCGAATTGCTGGCGCGTGCCGGCGAAATATTCAGCGAGCTGGCGCGCCGTTTCCTGCAGCACGGCGCAACCGTCATCGACGCGCATCGCGCCCAGACGCACCCTGTTCGGCTTGTCGTTTTCCCACAGGATGGCGGTCAGGGCTTCCCCGCGCGCCACCAGGGTCAGCTCGCCCACGGGCGAGGGCACCACGATGCAGTCGTATTCCATGTTTGTTCCTCGGTCAGATGGCGCCAGTGTAGCAGGATGGCGGCATGCCGCATATTGCGTGTAGGATGGCGTTTTCGGCATGGAGCACAGGCTTTGACGACGATCCCCACTTATGACGCCATCCGCGCGATTGCCCTGCGGCTGGTGCACGAACGCTATCCCTCGGCCACGGCGGCCATCATCGGCGGCTCGTTCGCCACGGGCCGGCAAACGGCCACTTCCGATATCGACTTGCTGCTGCTGTTCGACCACGTCGACTGCGCCTGGCGCGACACGCTCGTGGCCGAAGGACGCACGGTGGAACTGTTCGGGCACGACATGGCCACGTTCACGTATTTTTGCCATGAGATGGATGCGCCTCGCGGCACGGTGCCGCTGGCGATGATGGTGGTCGAAGGGGAAAACATCGTCGCTGCCGGCGATGCCTACGCCCGGCTGCATGCGCTGGCGCACGCCATCGATACGGCCGGGCCGCCCGTGCTCGACGTGGAAAACCTGCAGCGCCGCCGCTATGCCACCACCACCGCGCTGGAAGACCTGGTCGACAGCACGCACCCGGGCGAGGCGCTGGCCGTCGCTTGCCAGCTGTATGAGGCGCTGGCCGACTTGCGCTTGCGCGCGGCCGGCGAATGGAGCGGCGGCGGCAAGCATTTGTTCCGGCGCCTGCAGACATTTGACGCCGCCATCGCCGCGCAGCTCGACGGCGCGCTGCGCCTGGTCGCCAGCGACTTGCCGGCCGGCCAGCGCGCCTTCGAACAAGTCGCCGCCGCCGTGCTGGCGCCCGTGGGCGGTCCCTTGCTGGACCCGTCCGCAGTGCAGGCACTGGTGCACGAAATTATTTAAAACGCCGTGCGCACAGAAAGGCTGATGTTGCGCGGTTCGCCCCAGAACACGCCATCGAAGAAGCCCACGTTGCGGTAGTACTTTTTGTCGAGCAAGTTGTTCACGTTCAGCTGCACGCTGGCGTGGCGGTTGAGCGCGTAGCTGGCCATGGCGTTGACCAGCGCGTAGCCGGCTTGCGGGATGTTTGTGATCGCGTTCGATGGCGGGCGGCCATACCACGATTCGCTGTAGGTGGCGCTTTGCGCCGTCATGCTGGCGCCCGCCCTCAAGCCGGCCAGCTTGCCGTCGAAACGGTAGCTGGTGGCCAGGCGCAGCAAATGGCGCGGCTGCGTGGTGGCGGCGCGGCGGCCATCGGCCTCGGCCGCGTGCAGATAGGTATAGCCGCCGCTCGCTTCCCAGGCGGGCGTGATCTGGCCGGCAACGTCGAACTCGACGCCCTTGGCCGTCACGCCCTTGCCGTTGGCCACCATGGCCTGGCCGCCGTCGGGCAGCAAGAAGCCGGGCGGCACCGTGCGGTCGAGTTCCGCCAGATTCTTTTTCTTCGTGTGGAACAGGGCGGCCGATGCGTTCAGCTTGCCTTCATAGAATTCGCCCTTGATGCCCAGTTCCGCGTTGTCGCCCGTTTCCGGCGGCAAAAACTTGTCGTTGCGGTCCTTGCTCGATTGCGGGTTGAACAGCTGCGTGAAGCTGGCGTAGGCCGCATACTGCTTGTTGATGTCGAACACGGCGCCCACATAGGGCGTCACTTCATTGCGCGTCTCGGCAAAGTCGCTATTGTCCGTGTGTACGCCGCGCGTATCGTAATTGCGCGTGTCCGTGCGATAAGTGCTCGTGCGCGCGCCGATGATGACGTGCAGCGGATCGGCCAGGCTCAAACGCGTGGCGACATAGCCGCCCGTCAGGCGCGTGACGGTTTCCGAGTGCGAGCCGTCCGGATGGAAGACGGGGCGGGGAATGTTGCCCGTCCAGCTGCGGTAATCGGGAACGAAGGCCGGGTAATCGATGTCCGCATCGCCTCCCAGCGAACGGGCGCGCTGGTTGCCGCCGTTCCAGCCGACGATGGCCGTGTGCTTGCGCCCCAGCAAGGTGAACGGGCCGCTGGCGTACAGGTCGAAATTGTCGTTGGTAGTCTTGCCCGGACCATAGGCGCCCGTCCACAGGAGCATGCCTGCGCCCGTGGCCGGGTCTGGATGGCCGCCACCCGCATAGGCGACGGTGGTGCGGTTCGTGCTTTCCGTGCGCGCGTAGCCCAGGTGCATATTCCAGTTGCCGGGCAGGCGCTGGTCCAGCGACGTGAACAGCGTGTGCTGCTTGTTGGCCCAGGTGCTCCATGGCGTCGTAAGGCTGGTGTTGCGCGGCAAGTTCGCCAGGCTGCCATCCGCATTCCAGTAAGGCACGGCGCCCCAAGTGGCGCCTGTGGGCTTGTTGTCCTGGAAGTCGACGCCGGCCGTCAGCAGGGTGCCGGGGCGCAAGTCCGCCTCGACGATGACCATGCCGACCGTCTTGCGCTCGTGATACATGTCCAGGTAGGAATCGCGTTTTTGCCAGGCCAGGGCCGTGCGCGCCCGCACGCTGCCCTCCGCGTTCAGCGGCGTGGACAGGTCGGCTTCGAAGCGCTGGTCATCCCAGCGGCCCATGATCAGGCCGGCGCTGGCCTGGAACTCCTTCGTGGGCCGCTTGCGTATCATGTTGATGGTGGCCGACGGGTCGCCCGTGCCGCCCATCAAGCCCGTGGCGCCGCGCACGACTTCGATGCGGTCGTACAAAATCGTGTCTTGCAGCGGTGCATTGCCGCCGCGCGCCATGCCGTCGATCTGGAGATTGTTGATGCCGAAGCCGCGCGCATAAAACCGCGTGCGCTCCGTGTCGTTCTGGCCCACCTGGATACCCGTCGTCTGCGCCAGCGCCTGGTCCAGCCGCACGGCGCCCAGGTCGTCGAGCAACTGGCGCGTGATGACGCTGACCGATTGCGGCGTTTCGCGCAAGGTCAGCTCCATGCGCGTGGCGCTGCGCGCTTCGCCTGCCGTGTACGACTGCGTGCCTTCCGTCGTCGCGGCCGACTGGCCCAGCACGGTGACGGCCGGCATGGTGACGTCGGCCGCGGCGACATCGGCGGCCTGTGCCGGCAGGGCCACGCCGGCGGCGAGGCTCAGCAGGGCAAGGTGTAACAGACGGGGGAGGGGGCGCAAGGCGGGCTGGCGCGAAGAAGAGGAGACTGTCGTTGATTGCATCATTTTCCTGGAATATTTTTAGTCGTGAGTGTTCCTATCTCGTCTGGCGAGGTGCGCAGTAGCTGGGGGGATGGCGTGACGCTGGCCCGTGGTCTGGCTTGGATAGCAGTTCCACCGCAAGGCCCGGCGCGGACGGGCAGTGGAAAGGAAGGGCGCGCGATTCCCGTCAATTTCTTGAATAGGAATCATTATCAATATAGGTGGTATTTGCCAAATAATCAAGCGTGCGCACCAAAACCGTGCAGAAGCCCATGGCGGCGTAAGGTCTGGCCTTCTGCGATAATGCACGCGCTGACAAAATATTTTCCTCATTGAAAGAAATGCATGCGTACATGGATCGCTTGTGCCGGATGGTTGTGTGTCGTGTCGCTGGGCCAGGCTCAGGAACACGCGACGCCGCCGGCTGTTCCCGCGCCGCTGCAGAGCGCCAGCGTGCCGCCCGCCGCCGCCGTCATATCGCCACCTGTTGCCCCGGTAACGCGCGCCGCGCCAGAGGAAGAGGCCTTGCCTGCGCAAACGGTGACGATCACGGCCAGCAGCGACGCCAAGGCGCCGCGCGTGCGCTTCACGGCTTACCGCGAAAGCTATCTGACGGCCAGGAAAGTGTGGCAAGTGTCGAGCGGCAGCGTGGTCATGGCCCTGCGCCTGATTCCTGCCAAGCTGAGCGCTACCATCGACGACGTGCGCGTGGCCTTGCAAGGCAATGGCGCGCCCATGCCGATCAAGGTATCGGACGGCGGCGTGTTTGTCGTGCCTCTCAATGACGATATCGCCGCGCAGGATGGCACTTTCCTGGTGAACAAGGGCAGGGGCGAGCTGACGGCGAATATCGTCCTGCAGCCCGCCGTGGCGCGCGATGCGTGGAACGTCACGCGCGTGGGGCAAGTCTTGCGCGACGCGCGGCGCGCCGTGCGGGCCATCACGCCGTGGTACAAGCGGCCGTTCGCCAGCGACGTGCAATCGCTGGCCTTTTGCGCGGCCGAGCGGGGCAGCGCCTTGCAGTTGATGGATGGCGAGCAGCTGATCGCCACCTTGCCCATGAACGAGGCGGCCGTCAACGACATCAACCAGCCCGTGTTTTGCAAGATTTTCGATGGCGAAGACAAATACCCGGGACACTACCGCGTGGTCATGCCCGAGCAGGCGACGGTGCTGCTGCTGTAGAGGCTAGTTGGGCTGGCGCTGCACCAGTTCCAGCGCCGCCGCCAGGGCCAGGTCCATGGTGGCCTGGTGGAAGATCAGCCATTGCGGCAACAGCGACAGCGCATGGCGTCCCTGTTCCAGGTCGCCTTCATCGACGGCGGCCCAGGCATGGTGCAGGCCGCTGAGCACGCGCGCATGCTGTTCGCGGTGGTTGGCCAGCGAGGGAAAGGCGATTTGTTCCATCAAATCCTCTTCCTCGCGGAAATCGCGTTCGACGGCCGCAATCAGCTCGCGAAACGCCACGCTGAAATGCTGGTCGCCCAACTGCTGCAGCCGCGCCAGCTCCTGAAACAGCGCCTCATGCGCCTCGTCGATGACGGGAACACCCAGCGCCATCTCATCCTTCCAATGCGATTTACCCATGCCGATGCTCCCGGTTAAGTCCGTCGCGGTGCGAAGCGGACTGTTCCAGTGTGGGCGCAGCGAAGAGGGAAATCCATGACCTGGATCAAAAGTATGGTGAAGAGGGGGCGAGGAAAACAAAGCAAAAACAAATGGATGTAGGAACCAATTTCCCCTCCGTAATAAAGCGGTTTCAGCGATGCGCCGCGTTACCGAGCGCCGCTGAAAAACGCCGCTGGCAAGGCGCCGTGCCGAAGGCAGTACGAATGTACGACGAGGCACGGCAACGCGGTCAGCGGTGTTTTCTCAGCCACGCGTCTTATTGCCGAGGCCAATGGCTCCACATGGCATGCGCATCGACATTGGGCACCTGCAACTGCTGCCCGGCGGACAGCTGCATCGTATCCCTCAACACGAGGGGGGCAAGCATCAGGGCCGACAGGGCAAGGCAGGCCAGCACTTTGAGCGTCAACATGGTCGTCTCCCGGTGTCCCGGCGGCGGCGCGGGGATGCGGCGTCTGCCGGTCACTTCCTTATGTACTACCATGCTTGCAGTTTAGTTCATCTGGTCGTAACTTCAACTTATTGCTGTGATGCACTGCACCAGTTCGCCTGCTGCCAGGGGCCTATTTGGCCTTGCGGCTGCGCCGTGGCTTGCCTGCGGGAGGCAGCAAGGAATCGAACCACACTTGCGTCAACTGCCGCGTATTTTTCGCCGCCTCGCGCTTGACGGCGGCCGTGGCGTGGCCGCGCGCCGTGTTGGCGATGCGGTTGGCGGCGCTCAGGTACATGCTCATCCAGGGATTTTTCATGGCTAGCCTCGCAGGCAGTGGGTGGGAATGCCTCCACTCTAGTCCGATGGCTGGTGCTGACCGTGCGCCTGCCCACATAGCCGGGCGGCGCGGACGGCAGGCTGATCTAAATCAATACACGTCGCGGCGGTAGCGTCCGGCCGCCAGCAGGGTGTCGAGGCCCTCCTGGCCCAGCACTTCTTGCAGTACAGCATCGATTCCTGCCGCCATGCCTTGCAGACTGCCGCACACGTAGACGATGGCGCCTTGCGCCAGCCACTCTCGCAGCTCGTCAGCGTTGGCGCGCAGGCTGTCTTGCACGTATTCCCGGGTTTCGCCATCGCGCGAAAAGACCCTGTCCAGGCGCGCCAGGTGGCCAGCGTCTAGCCAGCCTTGCAACTCTTCGCCGCAGACGCTGTCAAAAGCTTGCTGGCGCTCGCCGAACAGCAGCCAGTTGCGGGCCAGCCCCGCCCGCTGGCGCGCGCGCAAGTGGGCACGCAGGCCGGCCAAGCCGGAACCGTTGCCGATATAAATGCAGGGCACGTCGGCCAGGGCGGGCGCGAAGGCGGGATTGGCTTGCAGGCGCAGGCGGATGCGGGCGTCCAGCGGGGCGAAGCGGGTGAGCCAGCCGGAACAGACGCCAAATCCCTGGTTCTCAATGCACGCATGGCGTTCCTGGCGCACCAGCAATTGCAGTTCACCATCGGATGGCAGCGAAGCGAGCGAATAGCTGCGGGGTGCGTGGTGCGCATTATCTGCATCGCCATCGCTGCCATCGGCATTGCAGGCGATGATTTCGGCCAGCGCGCCCGCTTCCCATGTGGCGCCGGCAGGGCCCGTCAAGGTGATTTCATGCAGTTCGCCACCCTGGCTGCCAGGGTTGAGCAGCACGCGGCGCGCCAGGCGCCACTCGGCATACGACGCTTCTTCCTGCACGCCGATGGCGTCGATGGCGCTGCCGCTGCAGCGGGCCAGCGCTCGGGACCAGTCGGCCAGGGCGGCGGGGTCGTGCTTGTCCACCTCGATCAAGGGGAACAAGGGCGTGGCGCCCAGCGCTTGCAATTGCTGCGTCAGCGCATGGCCAAAGCCGCAGAAGGCGCTGTAATGGCGGTCGCCCAGGGCCAGCATGCCAAATTCCAGGCCCGCCAGCGGCGTGCCCGATGTTGCGTGCAGCAGGCGCGCGAAGCGGCGCGTGCCGTCCGGCGCCTCGCCTTCGCCAAAGGTGCTGGCGATGATCAGGGCCCGTTCGTACTGGCGCAATTGCGCGGGGTCAAACCGGTCCAGCGACTGCACGTCGACGGCGACCCCGGCCTGCTGCAGGGCGCGCGCGCTTTCCAGGGCCAGGCGCTCGGCTTGGCCCGACTGGCTGGCGTAGGCGATGAGGGTAGGTAAACCTGTGTCCGTCTTGCCCGGCGCACCGGCGCCCAGCATGGCGCGCTGCGCCTGCACTGCCCGTTTTGCCTTGCGGCGGCCCAGGTACAGCATCCAGCCCGTGACGGCGAACAGGGGCAGGCCCAGGCTGGCCAAGGTAACGATGATGCGGCCCGGCAAGCCGAAATACGTGCCCATGTGCAGCGGATAAATGATGTTGACGAGGCGCGCACCGAGGCCCTGCTGGCCGTACGGCTCGTTTTCCGTGACCGTGCCGTCGGCCGGTGCAATGCTCATGCGGCTGCGCGCCCGTTCGTGCGGCGCATCGCTGGCCAGCCACGTGAATTGGACGGCTTCGCCGGCGCGCGTGGGCAGGCGCACGCTGGCCAGGGTCCAGCCGGCGGCGTGCTGCTGGAAGCTGGTCCAGGCCAGGCTGATGTCGACGGCGGGCGCTTTCTCCTTGCCGCCGCCTTTTTTCGCGGGCGCCTGTGCCATCCTTGGCGGCTTGCCGGCCCAGGCATCGATATTGTCGCGCACCACGTCATAGCTCCAGTAAATGCCTGTCAAGGTCAGGGCCACGTAGACGACCAGGCACCAGGTGCCGGCCACGGCGTGCAAATTCCACAAAAACGAGCGGCCCTTCAGGGCGGGATCGAAGGTCAGCCACGTGCGCCAGTCCAGCGGCCGGCGGGGCCAGCGCAGATACAGGCCGGACAGGGCTAACCCCAGCAGGCACAGGGCCAGCGCACCCGCCACTTGCCGCCCCGGATCGCGCGGCAGCAGCAGCCAGCGGTGCAATGACTCCGTCCACTCGAAAAATTCCGCCCCCGCCAGCGCAGGCTGAGTCGTGCCCGTGTACGGATGCACATAGATGGACTCGCCGCGCCGCTGGCCGTTCTTCGGCGCGAAGAACAGCCGTGGCGCCGCGCCCGCTTGCGCATACATGGTGATCGACGCCACGCGCTGGCCGTGTTCGGCAGCAGCAATGTTGCTCAGCTGGGCCGGTGTCAGCGGCGCCCGCGTTTCCATGGGTACATGGCGCACGCCGGGGTTCATGACATCAAGTAACTCATCCTTGAAGGCCAGGGTGGCGCCGCTCAGGCCAATGATCACCAGCACCGTGCCGGCCGTGATGCCGATGAACCAGTGCAATTGAAACCATACCTGCTTCCAGGTCCAGTGCCAGCGCCGTTGTTGCGGGGCGGCGCTTGGCTGGCGCACTGCGGACACGGCGTCGGTGCTGGCGCGCAACTGGGGGAGGGAGGAAGTGGTCATGGCGGCTTTCGATAGCGCCGCCATGCAGTGCGTCAGGCATGGCGGGAAGAAGGAAGGCTGACATTTTAACGCAAACGAGAATCATTCGCAAATGATGGAGCCGTGTGCTCACGGGGCGGGGGCCATCCCCGTTTGCCTGATCGGGCGTCATAGGCGCTACAATAGGGATACTGTTCACTAGTTCCCATTGCTGCCATGACCACTTCCACACCGAATCTCGTCGTCACTCCATCCGCCCACCCCTTGTCTGACGCCGAGCGCGCCGCGCGCATGGTCAATCCCGCCTTTGGCCGCATCTTCACCGACCACATGGTGGTGATTCCTTACCGTGACGGCAAGTGGCAGCAGGGCGAACTGAAGGCTTACGGCCCGCTGATGCTGGACCCATCCGCCTCGTCCCTGCACTACGGCCAGGCCATCTTCGAAGGCTACAAGGCGTTTGCCCAGCCGGACGGCAGCATCAAGACTTTCCGCCCGGAACAAAACGCGGAGCGCTTCAACCGCAGCGCCGCGCGCCTGGCCATGCCGGCCATTCCTGTCGAGCTGTTCCTGGAAGCGGGCGATGCGCTCATTGCGCAAGACCGCAACTGGGTGCCGAAGAACACGGGCGAGAGCCTGTACATGCGTCCGCTGATGATCGCTACCGACCCGTACCTGGGCGTGCGTCCATCGGAAGAATACCTGTTCGTACTGTTCGCCTCGCCGGCCGGCGCCTACTTCCCGAAAGGCGTGAAACCCGTCACCGTGTGGATCAGCGAAGACTTCGTGCGCGCCGCGCCGGGCGGCACCGGTGAAGCCAAGTGCGCGGGCAACTACGCGGCCAGCCTGATGGCCCAGTCGCAAGCGCAAGAGAAAGGCTGCGACCAGGTCGTGTGGCTGGACGCCGTGCACCGCGAGTTCATCGAGGAAATGGGCGGCATGAATTTGTTCTTCGTCTACAAAGATGGCGAAAAGATCACCGTCGTGACGCCGGAGCTGACGGGCACCTTGTTGCCAGGCATCACCCGCCGCAGCCTGCTGGAAATGGCGAAAGACCTCGGCTATGCGACGGAAGAGCGTAAATTGTCCGTCCAGCAATGGCGCGACGACATCGCCTCGGGCCGCATGACGGAAGTGTTCGCCTGCGGCACGGCCGCCGTCATCACGCCGGTGGGCGTGGCCAAGGCCAATGGTTTTGAAATGACGATCAACAACAATGAAAACGGCGCCGTCACCCTGGCCCTGCGCGAAGCGTTGCTGGGTCTGCAGCATGGCACGGCGGCCGATACGCATGGCTGGATGCACAAGGTCTGCTGATCAGCTTGTTTGATTGATACCGCGCCGGCACCCAGTTGCCGGCGTTTTTATATCTTGAAGGAATTATGATGAAAATTCACTCTGTCCTGCCCGCGCTGGCCGCCGTTTTCCTCAGCCTGTCCACTGGCGCCGTCCATGCGGCTGATGCCAGCTGCGCCATTCCGCGCAACGTCAGTTACTACGATTACGACGTCAAGCCGTCGGACGAGAAAAACACGTGCTACAAGCAAAGCACCAACGTGCCCACCGATTACTTCATGCTGGCGCTGTCGTGGTCGCCAGGCTTTTGCGACAGCCAGCGCCGCCGTGGCGCCGTGTCGAAGAAGGCCGCTTTCCAGTGCGCCGAGAGCAACCAGTTCGGCTGGATCGTGCATGGGCTGTGGGCGCAGTCGAACAATCCTGCCACGTGCGAAGACATTTCCGTGACGCCGCCGCGCAAGACGGACATGCACCCGCGCTACTGCAAGGGCAATTTGCCGAAACTGGCGCCGTCGGACATCCTGCCCTACATGTGCATGCAGCCGGGCGAAGCCTTGCTGCAGGGCGAATGGGAAAAGCATGGCGCCTGCGATTTCGATACGGCGAAGGAATATTTCGAGAAGGAACGCGAACTGTTCCAGGCCTTGAAGTTGCCGGATTCCACCATGCCAAAGAATGAGCTGTTCCAGTGGATGAAGCAGCACAACCCACAGCTGAAAGGCCGCTGGCTCGGCTATGAAAAGCACTCGGGCGAATTGCGCATCTGTTATTCGAAAGATTTCAAGGTGATTGACTGCCAGAAGTGATGGTGCTTGCCTGCCCGGCAGAGTCCGTCCATCCATGCTAGTGTATTGCCCGGATCAGCAAGATGAACAGGTAGTGTATTTATGCAGAAGCAGCACACGCAAGCCGTCATGGTAGGCGAGGACGGCTTGCCGCCCGGCGCCCGTTTATGGGCCATGCTGGCGCTGGCCATCGGCGTGGGCATGGCCTCGCTCGATACGGCGATTGCCAACACGGCCTTGCCGGCCATCGCCAGCGAGCTGCACACGACGCCGGCCGCCTCCGTCTGGATCGTGAATGTCTATCAACTGGCCATGGTGGCGACCTTGCTGCCGTTCTCCGCACTCGGTGAAATCGCCGGCTACCGGCGCGTGTTTATCTCCGGCATGTTCCTGTTTACCTTGGCCTCGCTCGCCTGCGCACTGGCCTGGTCCTTGCCGTCGCTGGTGGTGGCGCGGCTGTTCCAGGGTGTCGGCGCCAGCGCCATGATGAGCGTCAACACGGCGCTGCTGCGCGCCCTGTACCCGAAACATTTGCTGGGCCGCGCGTTTGGCAACAATGCGCTGGTGGTGGCCGTCGCGTTCGCCATCGGGCCCACGGCCGCGTCGCTGATCCTGGCGACGGCCTCGTGGCCGTGGCTGTTCGCCATCAATGTGCCGCTGGGCGTGGCCGGTTTTTTCCTCGCCAGCCGCATGCTGCCGGCCACCAAGTTGTCTGGCCACATCCTCGATGCGCGCACGGCGCTGTACAACGTGGGCGCCTTCGGTTTGCTGATCCTGTTGTTTGGCGATGCGGCCCATCACGCGGCCCTGTCGACCTTGCTGCCGGAACTGGTGGCCGTGGCGGTCTTCTTTGTCTTGCTGCTGCGCCGCCAGGCGGGGCACGCGGCGCCCATGCTGCCGATCGACCTGTTCCGCCGTCCATTATTCCTGCTGTCGTCGCTGACGGCCATCTGCACGTTTGCCGCGCAGGGGCTGGCGTTTGTGTCTCTGCCATTCTATTTTGAAGTGACCCTGGGCCGTTCACCCGTCGAGACGGGCTTCCTGATGACGCCATGGGCCGTGCTGGTGGCCGTGATGGCGCCTGTGGCCGGGCGCCTGAGCGACCGGTATTCGCCGAGCGTGCTGGGCGGCATCGGCCTGGCGGCGCTGGCCGGCGGCTTGCTGACACTCGTGTGGATACCGGCCCACCCCAGCGTCTTCGACATCGGCTGGCGCATGGCCTTGTGCGGCATCGGCTTCGGCTTTTTCCAGGCGCCCAATCTGAAAGCCATCATGGGCAGCGCGCCGCCCGAGCGGGCTGGCGGCGCCAGCGGCGTGGTGGCCACGTCGCGCCTGATCGGGCAAGCCACGGGCGCGGCGCTGGTCGCATACTGCTTCACCGTTTCGGCCAGCCGGGGCACGACGTATGCGCTGTGCCTGGCGGCAGGGTTCGCCGCCGTGGCCAGTATCGCCAGCTTCTCGCGCCTGATGGTGGCGCAGCCGGCGTGGCTGAGCGGCAAGGGCAGTTAAGCGCCTAGACGTCGATGGCCTTGTCCGACTGCATGCGCTTGCGCAGTTCGAACTTCTGGATCTTGCCCGTCGACGTGCGGGGCAGGGGACCGAAATAAATGGCTTTCGGCACCTTGAAACCGGCCAGGTTGTTCTTGCAAAAGGCGATCAATTCCGCTTCCGTCACGGTGCCGCCTTCGCGCAGTTCGACGAAGGCGCACGGCGTCTCGCCCCACTTCTCGTCTGGCTGGGCGATGACGGCGGCGGCCAGCACTTGCGGGTGGTGGTAGAGCGCGTCTTCCACTTCCACGCTGGAAATGTTCTCGCCACCGGAAATGATGATGTCCTTGCTGCGGTCCTTCAGCTTGATATAGCCGTCCGGATACATGACGCCGAGGTCGCCCGTGTGGAACCAGCCGCCGGCGAACGCTTCCAGCGTCGCCTTTTCATTTTTCAGATAGCCCTTCATGCAGATATTGCCGCGGAACATGATCTCGCCGATCTGTTCGCCATCGGCTGCCACAGGCTCCATCGTTTCCGGATCGAGCACGGCGACGGCGCTTTGCAGGTGGTAGCGCACGCCCTGGCGCGATTTCAATACGGCCCGCTCTTCCTGCTCAAGCGCCGCCCACTCGTCCTGCTCGGCGCAGATGGCGGCCGGGCCATACACTTCCGTCAAGCCATACGAGTGGATCAAGTCAAAGTCCATGGCTTCGATCTTTGCCACCATGGCCGCCGGCGGCGGCGCACCGGCCACCATGCCGCGCACGGTCCAGGCTATGCCGTCGCGCCAGTTGGCGGGCGCGTTGGCCAGGGCCGCGTGCACGATGGGCGCGGCGCAATAGTGGGTGATGCGCAATTCGCGCATCAGGTCGAACACGAGCTTCGGTTCGAACTTGCGCAGGCACACGTTCACGCCGGCGCGCGCGGCCACGGTCCACGGGAAGCACCAGCCATTGCAGTGGAACATCGGCAAGGTCCACAGATACACGGCGTGCTTGGGCATGTCCCATTCCAGGATGTTCGACAGGGCATTGAGGGCCGCGCCGCGGTGGTGGTAGACGACGCCTTTCGGATCGCCCGTGGTGCCGGACGTGTAGTTCAAAGCGATGGCGTCCCACTCGTCCGCCGGCGGCTGCCAGTCGTAATCGGGGTCGCCGCTGGCCAGCAAGCTTTCATAGTCGAGGTCGGAAAATGCTTCCACCTCCGGTCCCAGCACGTCATTGACCTGGATCACGCGCAAGCCGGGAATCTGCGCCGCCATCTGGCGCGCCAGTTCCGCAAATTCCGTGTCGGCCAGCAAGACTTTCGCCTGGCCATGGCGCAGCATAAAGGTCAATGAGGCCAGGTCGAGGCGGATATTCAAGGCATTGAGGACGGCGCCAGCCATGGGGACGCCAAAGCTCGCTTCCACCATGGCGGGCGTGTTCGGCAACATCACGGCCACCGTATCGCCCGTGCCCACGCCAAGTTTGATGAGGCCGGACGCAAGGCGGCGCGTGCGCGCATACGTCTCGCGCCACGTCTGGCGCACGGCGCCATGTGCAATTGCCAGGCGATTGCCATATACTGCGGCTGCCCTGGCGATATAGTCGAGCGGGGTGAGGGCGGCGTAGTTGGCGCTGTTTTTGCCGAGGCCGGTGTTGAAATCAGCTGTCATGCTTGTCTCCTGGTAAAAGAATCTTGTAGCTCCCTGTTTCGGGATTGATACCGGTTAGCATAGCACCGGTGCTGGAAAATCACTGTCATCTTAGTGACAGGTCTGAAGGATGGAATGGATAGCAACGATAGTGTAGACCTTGCTGTGCCCGAACTCGACAGCCACGACTGGTTCGCGGCCCTCGATCCCCGGCATCAGACCCTGCTGCGTGCCGGCAGCGTGCTCCGGCATTACGAGGCGGGCGCCGTCATCACGCGGCGCGGCGAACCGTCCGCGCACTGGATCGGCGTGCACACGGGCTTGATCAAGCTGGCCGTCTACAACGCCGATGGGCGCGGCGCCACCTTTTCCGGCGTACCGGCCGGCGGCTGGTGCGGCGAGGGCAGCGTGCTCAAGCGCGAACTGCGCCGCTACGACGTGGTGGCCGTGCGCGCTGCGGACATCATCCTCGTGCCGGTGGACCTGTTCCATCTGCTGCTGGCCGAGAGCCTCTCCTTTAACGCCTTCGTCATCCGCCAGCTGAACGAACGCATGGGGCAATTCATCGCCACCATCCAGAACCAGCGCCTGCTGGCCGTCGACGCGCAAGTGGCGCAAGCCATCGCGCAGCTGTTCCACCCCATGCTATATCCGCGCACCTCCAGCGTGCTTGAGCTGTCACAGGAAGAAATCGGCTTGCTGACCGGCATTTCCCGCCAGCGTGTGAACCAGGCGCTGGGTCATCTGGCCGAATTGAAACTGATCAGCATTGCCTACCAGTCGATCCGCGTCGTCGACCTCGACGGCTTGCGCCGTTATGGCGTAGCGTCGCTGTGATGACAGACCGGACGCGCGATGTGTGGCATGCTGGCGGCTCGTTCACCATATTGACCTGACGCATGGCCCTCGTTTCCGATCATCCCTTGCACTTGCTGGGCTTGCGCTTTCCGCTCAGGCTGCGCGTTACCGTGCGCCAGGGCTTTGTGACTTTGCACAATGAAATCACGACCAAGAAGCTGGCCAGCGGCGACAGTTTCGTCGTGCCCGCCTTCTTGCGCTTCGCCTGCGACGTGATGCCGGGGCGGGGCAAGCCGGCCGTGTTCACCCTGGCGCTGGAAGACGATGAGCCTGATGGCGGCCACGGCGGCGGCAAGCGCTGGAGCCAGGCGCTGGCACAGCACATCTTTGATACGCCGCAAGGCAAATGGACGGCGGCGCGCTTGGCCACCCTGTGGCAAGTGACGCCGCACAAGGCCAGGGCGCGCCTGTTTGCCGAGGGCGAGGCATTGCTCAGCCTGGTGCGCGAGCAGCGCCTCGCGCACGCGCTGCACACGGCGGCGCAAGCGGGCGCCGATGGCGAAGACGGCGAGCGCGACCTGGCGCAAGTGGCGGCAGGCTCCGGTTTTGCTTCGATCCCCGCGTTTTGCGACGCCTGCGTGGATGTGGCCGGCGTGCGCCCCAGCCTGTTCCTGCGCGGCCAGGCGCCCGGATAGCCAGACTCCGTTATAATCGGGGCCATGGGATCTTTATTGAAGCGCAAACAGTGGCACATGTGGTTCGTCTGCCTGGCGATACTGCTCAATGCGCTGTCGCCATCCCTGTCCTATGCGTTTGCTTCGCAGCACGCGAACGTGAACAATGCCGCCGTCGACATCTGCTCGGCCAGCGGCGCCGTCTACACGCAGGCCGATCTGGCGCCTGCCGCCACATCCACCACCGGTTCCGTGCTGCACCACATCGAGCATTGCCCGTTCTGCATCAGCCATGCGGGCAGCGTGGGTCTGCCGCCGCCGTCTTCAGCGCCGCTGCCCGTCATCACGGGCCACGACGACTATCCACCCTTGTTTTACCAGGCGCCGCGAGTCCCGTTCGCGTGGCTGGCCGCCAGCCCGCGCGGTCCCCCTTCGGCTGCCTGAACGCCCAGTCACGCCTTCCCCGTCTTAACTGTATCCACTACGCCCATCGGGCCGGAATTATCATGAAACGTCGTCTTTTCCTTCTCGCCGGCACGGCGGGATTGCTCACGCTTGCCGCTTGCGAACCAGCGCCGAAACCCCATTACAACGGCCTCGACTTGACGGGAGGCGATTACAAGCCCGACTTCAAATTGAGCGGCCCCGACGGCAAGGTCTACACCCTGGCCGACTTCAAGGGCAAGTATGTGATGGTCTTCTTTGGCTTCACGCAATGTCCGGACGTGTGCCCGACAGCCCTGTCGCGCGCGCTGGAAATCCGCCAGAAGCTGGGGTCGGATGCCGACAAGCTGCAAGTGATCTTCATCAGCATCGACCCCGAGCGCGATACACCCGAGTTGCTGGGCGAATACATGCGTGCCTTCGACCCCAGCTTCCTCGGCTTGCGCACGGACCCGAAGAACACGGCGCAGACGGCCTTCAACTACAAGGTCTTCTACCGCCGCGTGCCCAGCGGCAGTTCATACACGATGGACCATACGGCCATTAGCTATGTGCTCGACACCGAGGGCCGCATGCGCCTGGGCTTGAAACACCAGTTGACGGGGGATGAGTGCGTGCAGGACATCAAGACCCTGATGAAATCGAAATACACCTTATAACCATTGCGAGGAAATAATCATGACCCATCTGAAAACCCTGCTGGCCACGGCCCTGGCCGTGCTGTCCTTCTCTGCCGCTGCCCAGACGTCCGTGCAGATCACCGACCCGTGGGTGCGCGCCACCGTGCCGCAGCAAAAAGCCACGGGCGCCTTCATGCAGATTACGGCGCCAAAAGCCATGCGCCTGCTGGAAGTGCGCTCGTCCGTGGCGGGCGTGGCGGAAATCCATGAAATGAGCATGGCGGACAATATGATGCGCATGCGCCAGGTCAAGGAAATCGCCTTGCCAGCCGGTAAAGCCGTCGAGCTGAAGCCGGGCGGCTACCACGTCATGCTGCTGGACCTGAAAGGGCAGGTGAAGGCGGGCGACAAGATCCCGCTGACCCTCGTCGTCGAAGGCGAGGACAAGCGCCGCGAAACCATCGAATTCAATGCCGTGGCCCGTCCGCTGGGCGCGACTTCGGCTCCGATGCCGGCGATGAAGCACTGTTTGCCGCCATCCCCCCTTGAAGCCCGGTTCGCCGGGTTTTTTTGCGCCCGCCTGAAAGTTAAACGACTGTTTGATATAATTCCGTACAATATTAAACGACTGTTTAAATGATGGGGATGGCATGAGGCAAGACAAGGAAAACGAAAGAGAAAGCGAACCGGCGCGCACGCGCATCCTGCAGGCGGCGGTCCAGCTGTTTGCCGATGAGGGCTACAAGCTCGCGTCCGTGCGCAGGATCTGCGAGGCGGCCCACGTCAACGTGGCGATGGTTAATTATTACTTTCATGGCAAGGAAGAGCTGTATCTGGCCGCCTTCGACCATGCGCGCGACTTGGCGCGGGCCTCGGCCGCTGCCGCGCCCGATGCGGGCCCGCAGTGGCCGCTGGCGCCCGTGGAACAGTTGCGCCTGGCGATAGAAGCGATGGTATGCGACATGCTGCGCTCCGGGCGCGCTTCGCTGTTCAGCCGCCTGGTGGCGCGCGAACTGATCGAGCCGACGGCCGCCATCCACCTGCTGGCCGAACGCGACGTGCGCGCGCACCATGCGCTGTTTACTGGCTTGATCCGTGGCGTGGTGGGGGAGTCGCTGCCGGACGACGTGGTGCAGAAATGCGTGTTCAGCGTGATCGGCCAGGCCGTGTTCTATGCCCGTTCGCGCATCGTGCATGAGCTGGTGGCGCCCGAGATCACCTATGACGAGGCGGGCACCGCCAGCATCGCGCGGCATGTCGCCGCGTTTTCGCTGGCGGCCCTCGACGGCTTGCGCCGCCAACATTCTGCGCAGGCCGTCGCATGAAGACGAGAAACCTGACCCTCGTGCTGGCCGGGCTGGCCATGCTGGGCCCGTTCGCCACCGATACCTTCTTGCCATCGTTTCCCGCGATCGGCACGCATTTCGACGTCAGCAGCGTCCTGGTGCAGCAGACCCTGAGCGTCTACCTGGCCGCCTATGCCTTCATGACCTTGTTCTACGGCACCTTGTCCGACTCGTTTGGCCGCCGTCCCGTGATCCTCGCTTCCCTGCTGATCTTTGCCGTGGGCTCCATCGGCGCCGCGTTCGCGCCCAGCTTTGGCTGGCTGCTGTTCTTCCGCGGCATGCAGGGCGCCTCGGCGGGGGCGGGCAGGGTGATCGGCCAAGCCATCGTGCGCGACAGCCTGTCGGGCGCGGCCGCGCAAAAGATGCTGGCCAATATCATGATGGTGTTCGGCATCGCGCCCGCCATCGCCCCCATCATCGGCGGCTGGCTGCATGTGGCCTACGGCTGGCAATCGACGTTCGTGTTCACCTTTTCCGTCACCGTGCTGCTGTTGCTGGCCTGCCTGAAAGGCTTGCCGGAAAGCTTGGCCGTCGAACAGCGCCAGCCTTTTCATCCGGGCAACATCGCGCGCAATTACTGGCTGGCCTTGCGCCACCGGGCTTTCCTCTTGCGTTCGCTGGCCGTCGCCTTCGCCTTTGGCGGCTTCGCCCTGTACATCGCGTCGGCACCGCATTTTATTTTGGAACTGCTGCGCCTGCCGGAAACGGCGTTTGGATGGATGTTCATCCCCATGGTGGCGGGCCTGGTGGGCGGCTCGGCGCTGTCGGGCAAGCTGGCCCACGCGGTGAAAAGCACCGTGCTGGTGCGCTGGGGCTTGCTGGCCATGGCGGCCACGGGCGCGCTCAATATTGCTTACAACCACTGGTTCGCGGCCAGCATCCCTTTCGCCGTCGTGCCCGTGATGCTGTACGCGTTCGGCATGTCGCTGGCCTTGCCGGGCATGACCATGTCGACGCTCGACATATTCCCGCAGATGCGGGGCCTGGCCGCCTCCTTGCAAAACTTCGTGCAAATGCTGGTGTTTGCGCTGGTGTCCGGTTTTGTCGCACCATTGCTGTTCGACAGCGCATTCAAGCTGGCGCTGGGGCAAGCCTCCGCCGTGGCGCTGGCCGCGTTTTTCTGGTGGCTGGGCACGCGCCAGAACGCGGCGCACGGTGCGACTGGGGTTGCCAAAGCGGCATGATCGGGGTTTGAAAAGGTAGGCATGCTTCCTGCTTTGTTACACTGTGACAATCAGACCCCTGCTGCGGCAGCGCAGCACCCGCGTGGGTCTAAGCAGTTTTGCAACTTTACCTTTGGCTATCATGCACTTGATTAACTCCAGTTTGAACCACGCCTTGCGCGTGCCGCTGGCTGCGGAAATCCACTCGCGGCCGTTTTTGCAGCTCGACGCCCCCGAGCTGATCACCCATCTGGCCGTGTATAAAGATGACAGCGCGGCGCCCGGTGCGTCGAATATGGCGGCTCAGCACGCCACCCTGGCGGCCCTGTGCACGCATTTTGGCGTCACGCCGCCCAGCGCCGAAGCCAAGTACTTCTATTACGACTTTGGCCGCTTCCGCCTGAAATGGGAATGCCACACGGAATTTGCCACGTTTACCTTTGCCGAGCATCCTGGTGCCGTCTTGCCCCTGGAACAGGCGTTCGAGCGCATGCCCCTGGAGCAATTGCCGCAGCAGTGGCTGGTGGGCTTGAAGGGCAAGCTGATGGTGGCGGCCCACGTGGTGCTCGAGCAGGCGACCGAGCCTGCCGAGATCTTCATGCAGGGCTTGTCGCGCGTGTTCGAGGGCAATACCCTGGCCGGCAGCAAGGTGCTGCAGGGCGGCGAATTGTGGACGGATTTCACGATCCAGTCGGACGGTTTCAGCCGTTTCGTCATCCGCGATGCGGGCATGCGCTCGCAGCAGTCGGGCCGTTTGGTGCAGCGCGTGCTGGAAATCGAAACCTACCGCATGATGGCCTTGCTGGGCTTGCCCTACGCTATGCAGGCGGCGCCATCGCTGAACGCCATCGAAAATGAGCTGGCCACCCTGGCCGCCGCCATGGTCGACACGGACGACGCACCGGGCCTGGCCAAGACGGACGACGGTGTCTCCGAGCAAGGCTTGCTCGACCGCATCACGCGCCTGGCCGCCCGCATTGAAAAGCTGTCACTCGACAATAGCTACCGTTTTTCCGCCTCGAAAGCCTACATGGGCCTCGTCAAGGCGCGCATCGACGAGTTGCGCGAAGTGCGCATCGAAGGCATCCCGACGGTCGAGGAATTCATGGACCGCCGCCTGACACCGGCCATGAACACGTGCGAAGCGATGGCCAGCCGCCAGGAAGCGATGGCGCAGCGCATTGCCAACACGAATGACTTGCTGCGCACGCGCGTGGGCATCGTGCAGGAATTGCAGAACCGGCAAATCCTGCAATCGATGAACGCCCGCGCGGCGCAGCAGCTGCGCTTGCAGCAGGCCGTGGAAGGCCTGTCGGTTGCCGCCATTTCCTATTACGTGATCGGCCTGTTCAGCTATACGGGCAAGGCGGCCAAGGTGATGGGGCTGCCCGTGAATCCGGAAATCCTCGTCGGCGCCCTGGTGCCGTTCGTGGCGGCCGCCGTCTGGCTGGGCCTGCGCCGCATGCACCACAAGCTGCACGCGGACTGAACAGGACGACGCTGCGCTGTCATATTTGCTATCTTTCAACATTCGACCGTCAGGTGTTTTGAAAGGAAGTTGCGTGCTACCGAATGTTGGCGATGTTTACAGTGTGTTTTCGTCCGAGCTGCAGCAGTATGTGGCTTGCCAGGTCACCCGCATCAAGGATGCGTCCTCGTCCCGGCCTGTAGCTGCCGTGCTGGAGCTGGACTGGACCGGCGACGCCTTGCCCGATGCGGCGGCCGTGCAAGCCATGCGGCCGCTGCTGTGCGATTATTTCTTCTGGAATAATCGCCACGACCACTGCTATGCCACGGCAAACGTGCCGCCTGGCCATACCCTCGTGGGCAATATCGCGCCGCTGGTCGATGTGGAAGTCAACAGCTACCGCAGCGGCTGGAACGTGGGCGACAGCGTGCTGCGCCAGCGCAACTGGGAGCGCATCGACCCGTTGCGGCGCCAGCAATTCAAGGCCGCGTCGGACGAGCGTGAAGTGACGCTCGGCGGCCAGGTCTTGCGGCAGGACACGACGAAAATCGATGACAGCGTCTTGCAGGCGCTGGACGACATGTCCGAGCTGGAGCAACTGCCTTGCCTGATGTCGATCGAGACCAGCAATGGCACGCAAGCCTTGATGGAGTTTATCCAGGGCAATCCGTTCATCAATGAGCTGCACTGGCAATCATCGACGGTGCATGTGCTCGATTTCAGCGGCAGCGGCTTGAGCCGGCTGATCCTGCAGCCCGATGGCGTTACCAGCCTGGTCTTGAACGAAGGCTTGAGCCTGCTCGCGCTGCGCGGCGCGCCATCGCCGGCGCTACGCATCGACGATGGCGCCGATGGCCGCCATCTGACACTGCAGTGCACGCAGACGCTGGCGCCATTCCACGGCCTCGGCCAGCTGGGCGGCCTGTCGCTGGTGAGCATGAAGGAAGTCGACCTGGCGCAAGTGGCGCAGCGCTTTCCCCATCTGACGGCCTTGCGCATCTGGGGCAAGCCGGGGCTGGCGTCGCAGGTAGCCAGCCTGGCGCAGCTGAGCCAGCTGCAGATGTTCACCGCCTATGACCTGTTCGGTTACACAGCGGAGGAGTTTCCATCGGCCACGCAATTGCCGCAGCTGTCGGCCTTGTGGCTGACCAGCTTGCCGGCCGATGTGGCCAAGGCCATCAAGACCGGCTACAAGAGGGCTGCGGCGCTGGGACTGGACTTGTCGGTGACCAAGGCGCGCAAGCCGGAATGGCTGGCGGACAACCTGCTCAACCCGTTTCGCGACTGGGATGGCCGCGAACATATCTCTCCTGCGTATGCAAAAAAGGCGGCGCTGGCCTACAAGAACATGCTGGCCGTGACGCGCGGTATCGATGCCGCCATGGACGTGACGGTGGCCGCCACCGCGCTGGAGGCGATGGTCGCCGCCTATGTCGATGCATTCAACAAGATCGAGCGGCGGGCCAGCATCATCGAAACGGTTGAGCGCGAGGAAATCTACACGGTGCTGGCGGAACTGCTGGCGCAGCTGCGGCAGCAATTGGGCGGGCAGGGGGCGGCGCTCGTCGATGAGGCGGCCTTGCTGGAGCTGTTCGACCGCTTGCGCGAATTCTAGTTTTTCACGAACTAGAAAAAAAGTTCTAGACATTGAGTTCTAGAATCGGTATTCTGGCGGCATGTTAAAAAATACCTCCACTCCCCATCCCACGGCCGCCGAACTGGACCTGCTGCGCATCTTGTGGCAGCGCGGTCCGTCCGATGCCCGCGCCGTGTATGACGCGCTGGCCGCCGAGCGTGCCGACGCCAGTTACGCCACCGTGCTGCGCCAGTTGCAGTTGATGCATGGCAAGGGCTTGCTGAGCCGCGATGAAAGCCAGCGGCCGCAACTGTATGCGGCCGTCGAAGCGCAGGAAAAGTTACAGACCAGCTTGCTCAAGGACCTGATCGGCAAGGTGTTTTCCGGTTCCGGCAAGGCGCTCGTGCTGACGGCGCTGCGCGAGCACGTGAGCGACGCGGAACGCCTGGAAATCGAAAAAATCCTGCGCAGCAAGGACGGCAAGGCGCCATGAACCTGGACATGGGCTTGGGCATTGAGTTGGGCAAGCTTGTCCCTGCGCTGGGCTGGGTCTTGCTGTATTTTGTCTGGCAGGGCGTGATCGTCGGCGCAGTGTCCGCTGTCCTGCTCTGGCTGCTGCGCCACGCCAGCGCGCGCTGGCGCTATGCCGTCTGCGCGCTGGCGCTGCTGCTGTGCCTGTGTATTCCCACCGTCCATTTGCTCTCGCTCCTGTCCGGCACATCACTGGCCCAGCTGCCGGTGGACGCGCCGCCGGCCTGGCGCGCCGCGCTGCAAGCGTGGATGCCGGCCCTGGTGCTGGCCTGGAGCGCCGGCGTTGGCCTGATGAGCTTGCGCCTGTGCCTGGGCCTGGCGTGGGTCGGCAAGCTGCGCCGCCAGGCCGTAGCCGCCCCGGCCATCTGGCAGGCGCGCCTCGATGGGCTGGCGCAGCGCATGGGCCTGCACCGGCGGCCGCCGCTGAAGCTGCATGCGGGCTTGTCCAGCCCCGTCACCGTGGGCTTCTGGCGCCCCGTCATCCTGCTGCCGGCCGCCTTGCTGAGCGGCATGCCCGTCGCCTTGCTCGAAGCGCTGCTGGCGCATGAACTGGCCCACGTGCGGCGCTGGGATTACCTGGTCAACTTGCTGCAAAGCGTGGCCGAGGCGCTGCTGTTCTTTCACCCCGTCGTGTGGTGGCTGTCGGCGCGCATGCGGGCCGAGCGCGAACAGGTGGCCGACGCCCTGGCTGCGCAAGCACTGCAGGATCCGCAGCGGCTGGCCACGGCGCTGCATGCGCTGTCGTTGCACACGGCCGCGCCGCAGCAGCCCGGCCTGCTGATGTCGGCCCGGGGCGGGGCGTTGCTCACGCGTATAGAACGTTTGATGGCGCCCGGTCTGGATGCCGGCAGCTGGAAGCTGGCCGTGCCTGCCTTGCTGCTGGCCTGCGCCACCTTGCTGCTGCAGACGCAGGGCAAGCCTGCCGTCAGCGGGGCGATCTTGGCCGAAGCCGCCGCCGGCATGCTGGACTTGCCCGTCAGCGCCAAACACATGCTGGTGTTCGATGACGCCAGCGGCAAGGTATTGATGGCGAAAGACGCGGACGCCGTCGTGCCCATCGCCTCGATCACCAAGCTGATGACGGCCATGGTGGTGCTCGATGCGGGCCTCGACCCCGATGAACAGCTGCGCATCGTGCGCGCCGATGGCGAGGCGTCCTTGCAGCGCCACAGCCTGCTGGCCGATGGCGTGGCCGTGTCGCGCGGCGCGCTGTTGCAACTGGCGCTGCTGCCGTCCGAAAACCGCGCGGCCGCCGCGCTGGCGCGCACCTATCCGGGCGGCAGCGCGGCTTTTAATGACGCCTTGCAAGCGAAGATCCGCAGCCTGGGCTTGCGCCGTACCACCTTGCTGGACCCGGTCGGCAGTTCGCCCGCGAATACGTCCACGGCCAGCGAGGTGGCGAAGATCGTCGCGGCCGCCGCGCGCTATCCGGACATCGCGCGCATCACCAGCCACCCGCAAGCGAGCGTGGCCGTCAATGGCAAGACACGCACCTTGCACAACACCAACCCGCTTGTCGGTGGCAAGGGCTGGGACATTGTGCTGTCCAAGACGGGCAGCAGCCACGAGGCGGGCAGCTGCCTGAGCATGCGCATGCGCAGCGGCGGCAAGCACGTCACCGTCGTACTGCTGGACGCCGACGGCGCACAGCGCCGCTCGCTCGACGCCGGAAACATCCGCGACACCCTGGCCGACAGGACCGGCCGCATGTATTGATACCCCCCCCGGGCGCGCCAGTGCGGGCGCCCTTTTTTTACACTCTGGAGATGAAGATGACACTATTGGCGAAGTTGATGCTGGCTACGGTTGCGACCATAGCGGCTGGTACGGTGCAGGCGAAGACGCCGGCGACTGTGCAGGATAAACCGGTTAATTGCGACAATTGCAAGGAATGGAACGCGCCCGTCAAGCCGTTCAATGTCTTTGGCAATACCTGGTATGTGGGCACGGCCGGCCTGTCGGCCGTGCTGGTGACGAGTCCGCAGGGCCATATCCTGCTCGATGGCGCGCTGCCGCAATCGGCACCGTTGATCGTGGCGAACATCAAGGCGCTGGGCTTTCGCATCGAGGACGTGAAATACATCCTCAATTCGCATGCCCATTGGGACCATGCGGGCGGCATCGCCGCGCTGCAGCGGGCCAGCGGCGCCACCGTGATGGCCAGCGCAGCGGCCGCCCCGGTGCTGCAAAGCGGCACCAATGGCAAGGACGATCCGCAGTACCAGGCCAATCCCGTCGTGCATGTGGCCAAGGTGAGCAAGGTCGGCGTGGTGGGCGAGGGCGATACCGTCAAGCTGGGACCGTTGACCCTGACGGCCCACATGACACCAGGCCACACCCCCGGCGGCACGACGTGGACGTGGACGTCGTGCGAAGGCCAGCGTTGCCTGGACGTCGTGTATGCGGATAGCCTGAACCCATATGCGAGCGGCGATTTCCGCTATACGGGCAAAGGCGCGGGCAAAGGCGGCACGCCCGATATCTCGGCCTCGTTCGAAGCGAGCATCGCCAAAGTGGCCGCCTTGCCATGCGACATCATCATCCCCGTGCATCCGGGCACGACGGACGTGCTGGGCAAGGCCGCCAGGCGCAGCGGCTCGGACAATCCCCTGATCGACGCCAACGCCTGCCGCGCCTATGCGGCCGAAGCGGGAGGCTTGCTGGCCAAGCGCCTGGCGAAAGAACGTGGCGGGCGTTACCAGCTCGAAGTCAAAGGCGCGGCGCACACGCATTAAGCTTTTTACTCTGCCGTCTGCCGCTGTTTGTGCAGGCGTTTGACGAACACCGTCATTTCCTTGACGGCTTGCAGGTCGCCTTGCTGCTGGGCCACTGTCACGCCGGTGGTCCACGCGGCCTGCGCTTCGTCCAGCCGGCCCAGCTGGTGCAAGGCCTTGCCCAGCAGTTTCCAGGCGGCGGAATAGCCGGGCTGCTGCACGGTGGCTTGCGCCAGGTGCAGGGCTGCTTGTTCGGCGTCATGGTCTTTCAGGCAGGCATCTCCCAGGCCAAAGCGCAGCAGCGCGTTGTCGCGCCCCTGCGCCAGCAGTTTTTCCAGCTTTTCACGCATCAAGAGCTCCGTTAATATGCAAGTTTATTCTTGCATATTAACGTTTCCTCTTGCAAGTAACAAGCCCGCGTTCAATCCCGCACCTCCACCACCAGCTTGCCGCGCGCGCTGCCGTCGATTTGCGCCGCGTGCGCATCGTGCGCCGTGTGCAAGGTAAAGCGGCGTGGATCGAGCCGCACCTGCAGCTTGCCCGCCTCGATCAGCTTGTTGGCTTCGCGCAGGATGGCGCCATGGCGCGCATGATGCTCACCGCTCAACAGGGGCAGCAGGGTGAACACGCCCGAGTACGTTGCCGCGCGCGCCGTCAGCGGGCTCAGCGCGAACGTGCCCCAGCCGAGGCAGCTGACGACGTGGCCGCCGTATAGGCGTGCCGCCTGGAAGCTGGCGTCCAGGGTGGCGCCGCCCACCGTGTCGTAGACGATGTCGAAGCCGGCGCCGCCCGTATGTTCGGCCACGTAGTCGTCCACCGTGCTGGTCCGGTAATCGATGAAACGGGCGCCCAGCGCTTCGATGGCATCGCGGCTGGCGGCGCTGCCCGTGGCAAACACCGTGGCGCCAAGGGCGACGGCGAGCTGCACGGCCATGTGGCCCACGCCGCCCGCGCCACCATGCACGAGCACACTGTCGCCCACCTTCACGTGGGCACGATCGACCAATCCTTCCCAGGCCGTGATGAAGACGAGGGGCAGGGCGGCTGCTTCGCGCATGCTCAGCCCAAGCGGCACGGGCGCCAGCAGCGCGGCGTCAAAGACGCCGTACTCGGCCAGCGAGCCCTGGATGCCGCCGATGCCGCCCGCCATGCCATACACTGTTGCGCCAACGTGAAAAGTCGTCACGCCATCGCCGACGGCCTCCACCGTGCCGGCCACGTCGATGCCGAGGATGGCGGGCAGGCTGGGCCGGGCGTGCGGGGCGGCGCCGGCCGCGATTTTCGTGTCGAGCGGATTGACACCGCTGGCGGCGATACGCACGAGGACTTGCCCGGGACCGGGCTGCGGCACGGGCAGGTGTGCGATGCTCATAGGGGCGGCAAAGCTGGTGAGGACGAGGGCTTGCATGGGATTCTCCTGTGGTTGATGCTTCAGTCTAGGCGGCGATGGCGCAAAGAAAAACAGGGCGCGGCCCCATGCACTATTTCGATATCGTGGATAATAATAGGCAAACGGGAGGGGAATGCATGGACAGGCTGGAAGCGATGCAGGTGTTTTGCGCCGTGGTCGAGGCGGGCGGCTTCAGCAAGGCGGCGCAGCGCCTGGGCATCTCGACCTCATCCGTGACGAACCAGGTGGCGGCGCTGGAAAAACACTTCGGCGTGCGCCTTTTGCAGCGCACCACGCGCAGCATGTCGCTGACGGCCGAAGGCCGGCAATGCCACGCGCAGGCGCGCCAGATGCTGGCCGATATGGCGGCGCTGGAGTCCAGTCTTGAACAAGCGGCCGGGAAACCATCGGGCAGCTTGCGCGTGGATATGCCCAGCAGCATCAGCCGCAACCTCGTGGCGCCCGCCTTGCCCCGCTTTATGGCCGCCTATCCCGACATTTCCCTGCGCCTGACCGTCAGCGACCGCCTGGTCGACATGGTGGAAGAGGGCATCGACGTGATGCTGCGCATCGGCGAACCGCAGGATTCGTCGCTGGTCGCGCGCAGCCTGCTGAACATGGATTATCTGTGCTGTGCCTCGCCCGCCTTTGTCTCCCGGCATGGCCTGCCGCGCACGCCGCAGGAGCTGGACCAGTTTGCCTGCCTGCATTTCCTGTATCCGAAATCGCGCCAGGTGCGGCCTTGGCTGTTCCAGGCCAAGGCTGGAGAGGAGGGCGACGCGGCATATGCGCATACGCCGCCGGCCGCCCTGGCCTTCGACCATATCGAATCGATGATTGCCGCCGCCCAGGCCGGCTGCGGTATCGTGCAGGCGTTGTCCGTTTCCGTGCTGCAGCCGCTGCGTGAAGGCAGCCTCGTGGCCGTGCTGCAACCGTTCCGCACGCGGGGGCCGGACCTGTGGGCGCTGTTCCATCCGCGTCAGCTGCGCGCGGCCAAGGTGCAGGTGTTCGTGGAGTTTTTGACGCAGATGTTTGATGAAGGCTTTAATGGGAATTGATTATCAATTATAATGCAAGCCTATTGCATTGAATTGCCCATTGTCAGGAATCCCCATGTCCGTGTTTTTACGCCGCCCCGTGGCGCTCTTGCTGGCCGCCGCCAGCCCCTGGTCACTGGCAGTCGATGGTGCGCAGGCTGATGACGTCGTTACCGTCAAGGCCGAGCGCCAGCATTACCGCAGCCTGTCGGCCACAGGCGCCACCAAGACGGACGCCTTGCTGATGGACTTGCCGCAAAGCGTGCGCGTGCTGACCGGCGACCTGCTGCGCGACGCGGGCGTGACGACCCTGGCCGGCGCGCTGGACCTGGCCAGCGGTATTTCCAAACAAAGCCCGCTGGGCGGCCTGTGGGACAGCTACGCCATGCGCGGCTTTACGGGCGACCCGAATTTCGGTTCCGACTACATGGTCAACGGTTTCAGTTCCAGCCGCGGCTACAACGGCATGCGTGACGGCGGCAATACGCAGGCAGTGGAAGTACTGAAAGGTCCTGCGTCGGCCCTGTACGGGCGGGGCGAACCGGGCGGTACGGTGAACATCACGACGAAAAAGCCGAAGTTCGCGCCGGAATACAGCGCCGATGTCTCGCTCGGCAGCTTCCAGACGCGCCGCGCCGCCGTCGACTTGACGGGACCCTTGAGCGGCACCATCGCCTACCGCCTGAACGCGGCGCATGAAGCAGGGCACAGCTTCCGCGATACGGTGAAAGTCGAGCGCAGCCTGTTTTCGCCGTCCTTCCTCTGGCTGGTGGGCGAGCATACGACGGTGTCGTATGAAATCGAGGCCGTGCGGCAGCGCGCGCCGTTCGACCGCGGCGTCGTCGCCGTAAATGGCCAGCTGGGACTTGTCCCCGTGTCACGCTTTCTGGGCGAACCTGGCGACGGTCCCATGACGGTCAAGTCGCTGGGGCAGCAGCTGTTCATCCACCACGCCTTGTCCGACGACTGGACGGTGCAGGCGGGCGCGTCCTACCGCGACAGCGAATTGAGCGGCTATTCGACCGAGGCGAGCAAGCTGCTGGCCGATGGCCGCACCCTGCAACGCCAGCGCCGCCACCGCGATTTCTCGGCCACCGACGTGTCGGCACGCGTTGAAGTGCTGGGCAAGTTCAGGACGGGCGTGCTGGCGCACGAAGTGCTGGCCGGCGTCGACGCCTATCATTTCGACGACCACCGGGTGCAGCTGCGCCGCAATCCCTCGGCCGCGAATGCCTATGCCATCGATATTTTCAATCCCGTGTACGGCGGCAAGGCCGATCCGCTGGCCCTGTCCATCGATACGCAGGAAGGGCAAAGGGCGCGCGGCCTGTATGCGCAGGACCAGATCGACCTCGGTGCGCAATGGAAGGCGCTGGTTGGCGTGCGCCACGATACGTACACGCAGGACGTGACGAATAATCGCCTGCAGGTGAGCAACCGCCAGTCGCTGTCGGCCACCAGCCCGCGCGCGGGCCTCGTCTACCAGCCGACGAAAGCGTGGTCGCTGTATGCGAGCGCGGCCAAGGGTTTCCGGCCCAACAGCGGCATCAGCATAGCCAACCAGGCGTTCCCGGCCGAGCGCAGCCGCTCGTATGAGCTGGGTGCCAAGCTGGAAACGGGCAAGCTGACGGGCACCGTGGCCGTGTACGACATCCGCAAGAGCAATGTGCTGACGACCAATCCCGCCAACACGGACTTCGCCATCGCGGCGGGCGAGGTGGGCAGCCGGGGCCTGGAGCTCGACGTGTCGGGCGAAATGGCGCGCGGCTTGCGCGTCTCGGGCGCCTATGCCTACACCAACGCCACCGTCACGCGCGGCGACAATACGATCGTGACGGGCAGCCGCTTCGCCAACGTGCCACGCCACAGCGGCAATCTGCTGGCCACGCAGCAATTCGCGCTGGGTACGGGCACGGCCAGCGTGGGCGGCGGCGTGCAATATGTGGGCGAGCGCCTGGGCGACGTCGCCGTCAGCAGCAAATTTACCTTGCCGGCCTACACGACGGCCAAACTGCTGGCATCGTATTCTCCCAACGCCAAACTGCGCCTGGCGCTGAACGTGGAAAACCTGTTCAACCGCAGCTACTATGCGAGTTCCTATAGCCAGCTGTGGGTGGCGCCGGGGGCGGAGCGTATGGTGACGTTGAATGCGCATTACAGGTTTTAACGGTGGCACTCTGTACATGCCACAGAATTGTTTGAACCCAGCAGCGTAGAGCCGGGGTCAGTTCCTTCGGAATCGGAATGCGCCCCACTGGGGCGTATTCCCCCGGCGGGTCTGACCCCAGTTTTTGCCTGTGGGCTGAAATAACACTGTCGACTCACTAAAGTTTTTACATCAACCAATGACTGCTTCCCTGACTTCCCCCGCCACCCTGCGCGCCCGCATCGCCGTCATCGACGTCATGCGCGGCCTCGTCATGCTGATCATGCTGTTCGACCATGTGCGCGAAACGGTGTTTCTGCACCACCAGGTGGGCGATCCGATGGACGCTGCCCACGTCGACCCGGCACTCTTCTTCACGCGCCTGGCCGCCCACGTGTGCGCGCCCATGTTCGTCTTTTTGACGGGTTTGTCGGCCTGGCTGTATGCGCATCCGGCCGCCGGTCCGCGCAGCGCTACCGGCTTTTTGTTCAAACGGGGCTTGCTGCTCGTCGTGCTGGAACTGGTGTTCGTCAACTTTGCCTGGATGGGTACTTTCACGCCGGCGATCCTGTATCTGCAGGTGATCTGGGTCATCGGCCTGGCCATGATGGCGCTGGCCGTGCTGCACAAGCTGCCGTTGAAAGTGCTGGTCGTGCTGGGCGTGGCGATTATCGCGGGCCAGCATTTGTTTACCTGGCTGCACGCGGAAGAGGGCAGCCTTGGCTACTATCTGCTGACGGTGCTGCTGCAACGCGGTTATCTGGTCGCCGATGGCGCCATGAAGATCAAGGTCAGCTATCCGCTGCTGCCGTGGATAGGCGTGATCGTGCTTGGCTATGCGGCCGGGCCCCTGTATGCGCGCGGGCTGTCCGCCGAAGGCCGCCGCCGTCTGCTGCTGGCGCTCGGTGCGGGCAGCTTGCTGCTGCTGGCCTTGCTGCGCGGCTTCAATCTCTATGGCGAGACCTTGCCATGGGTGGCCGGCGACACGGCCGTGCGTACGGTCATGAGCGTGCTGAACTTCACCAAGTATCCGCCGTCGCTGGACTTTCTGCTGTTCACCCTGGGCCTGGGCTTGCTGGGCATGGCCTGGCTGGAAAGCGTCGATAACTGGTTCACGCGCGCTTGCGCCACCTTTGGCGGCGCGCCCATGTTCTACTATTTGCTGCACCTGTACCTGCTGCTGCTCATCGGCATCACCTTGACGGCCGTGCTGGGCGCCAACCATGGCAACCGTTACGGCGTCGAGCACATCTGGCAAGTGTGGCTGATCGCGCTGGCCCTGATGCCCGTGCTGTACTTTCCTTGCCGCGCGTTTGCCAATTACAAGCGCACGTCGAAGCAGGCCTGGGTGCGCTACTTCTGAGCTTGCCTATTTGCAGTAGAGGCGGTCAATGCTGTGCGGCGACGCCAGGTAGTGGCGCGTCTGCCAACCGATGGCCACCCGGTAGGCGCATGGCGGGTCGAGTGCCACGTTGACGGGGAAGCCGCCATTGTTGCCCGATAAATGCGGCCCGCCCGCGCCGCCACGGAACAGATAATTGCTGGACGGTGGAGGCGGCGTGAAGCTGGCGGCCGGCAGCGGTGGCGGCGGATGCGTGATGCCGTTGTTGTTGGAAATCGTGATATTGAAGAAGCGCAGATGCGGGTGGTCGATCGTGTACAGGATATGCACGAGGCCGCCCGCGATGGGATTGCAGGCATTGCTGCGCAACTCTTCCAGGTCCAGCGCCACGATGACGGGCGAGTTGTCGAAGACGATGGAATCGAGCCCGTCCGTGGCCACCAGCGCCAGGCTGATGCCGTCGCGCACTTCGAAGCCCAGGCGGTAGCGGCGTATCGGTTCGCTCTCGGCCGCCGTCAAGCTGCGGCCCGCGTCGAGGATGGGCAAGCCGCCCGGCAGCTTGGCCGGATGCAAGCTCGTGATGGCCGGCGTATTCACGGTCAGCAAGTCAAAGGTGCGCAGGAAGATGTTGGGCGCCACGTTGATGATGGCCGTCGTGCCGTCGCGCATGTCCACGGTGACGGGCTTGCCGTCCACCCGTATCCAGCCGCCCGGTTTCAGATCGCCCGCATCGATGATGACGGGCGCCGAATCGCCGAGGCCCAGCCCGTTCGTATAGAACACATAGCCGACGTGCGTGCCGAGGATTTGCGTCAACGGCGCCAGGCTGGCGGGCGCGACCGAGGGGATGGCCGTCGGGTCGTCGCTGCCACCGGGCCAGGACCATTCACCGATGAGGAAACGGTATTCGAGCGGGTTGGCGGGAATGGCGCTGTTGCGCAGCGGACAATTGCCCTTCAGGGTGACGCCGCCGGCGAATACATACGAGGCGCCGGGGCCGCCCGCATAGCCTTGCGCGGAAAAGCCGGCCAGCGAGGGAAACGGGTGGATGTCGAAGATTTCCACCTGCTGCCAGTGGGGCACGCCTTCCACATCGGGCGGCAAGACTTCTTTCGAGCACAATTCCACGCAGAAACAGTGACCCACGTTTTCGCGCCCTGGCTGTCGGCCGTTGGCCTGCGTTTCCGACAGAATGGTCACGCTGCCCAGTTGCGCCGTGAAATACACGTCGGGCCCGCTGGCAAATTCCACGTTGATGAAAGGAGAGAAAGGCGTCAAGGTGAAGTCCGACGTCAGATAATCGATGCGGAAGCGCCCGCTGGCGTCCGTCACCGCGACGCCGAGCGCATCGTCCTGCAGCCAGTCGGCGTCGAAGGCCCGCACGGTGGCGCCGGCGATCGGCGCGTGGGGAGCGTCGCAGGTGCGCAGGCGGCCGCAGATGGTCCAGGCGCCGAAGCGGGCGCGCACGAGGCACCAGAAGCGTTGCGGCAGGCAATAGTCCCAGATGGCGAGATAATTGTTTTCGGCCTGGCGCCAGCGGGGCTGAATGGTGGTGATGGAAAACTGCAGCGGCACGGGGTCTTTCGGCCCCGGTTTCAATCGCGGCACGGTAGGGCACAGGATATCGACTTCCACGGCTTCGCCCTGGTAATCGCCTGCCAAGGTGAAACTGTAGTTGCCGTCCTCGTCCGTGCGCGCTTCGGCCAGCAGGAACGGTGCTTTCGCCTGCACCTCTTCTTCCGTGAGGATGGCGAAGGTTTCCTTGGCGCTGGCCATGGCCAGGGCCGTGACGTTTTGCGACTCGCGCGGCCGGTACAGGCGCACGATGACGTGGGACAAGGCTTCAGGACACTCGGCACAGATCAAGCCGCATAGCTTGCCTCGCAGGATGTAGGCCATGATGGCTCCCTTGCTGATGTGGACGGCGCGTCGCCCGGAATGGCGGCGCTGTTACCAAGCTAGCAAATGAGCAGCGGTCGGGCTTGATCCTGCGTAAAAGTATGGCTATTTGATCAGCGCCAGCACGTCGCGGAAGCGCGGGTGCTTGCAGTCTCGCAGCCACTCGAAGGCCAGCATCTCCACCGTCACCAGATGCGCACCGAGCTTGTCCAGGCGGGCCAGCGCCGCGTCGCGGCTGGCTCCCTGGCGCGAACCGACGGCGTCGATGGCGATGATGACCTCGTATCCCAGCTCCAGCAGGCCGATGGCCGTCTGCAGCATGCACACATGGGCTTCGCACCCCGTGACGACGATCTGTTTGCGCCCGGCGGGCAGCATCTGCTGCAAGCCATCGTAACAGGCGCCGAAATGCGTCTTGTGCAAGGTCCGTTCGCACAGCGCGGCGATCTCTTCCACGTTCGGCCCCAGTCCCTGGCGGTTCTGTTCCGTACCCAGCACGGGCACGTCGAGCAGGCGGGCGATCTTTGCCAGACGCAGGTTTTGCGCCAGCACGAGGCCGGCATCGTGGATGGCCGGCATCAAGCGGCCTTGCAGGTCGACAATGACCAGCACGGCCTGGTTCGCATCCATCAGCATGGCGTTCTCCTTATTAGTATGTGGCGACAGTGTAGCGCGCCGCAGCGTGCTCAAGCTGGCCAGCTGGGCAAGGCCGTTTCGCCCATCAGGTAGGCGTGGTTCAAATCGATGGCGCTGCGCAGGTAGTTCCACAGGGCGCTGACCCTGGCGATATTGCGCCGCTCGCTCGGCGAGATCATCCAGAAGGCGCGCAGCAGGTCGATCTCGCCGTCGAGCACTGACACCAGTTCGTTCGACTGCTGGGCCACGAAGCAGGGCAGGATCGCCAGCGCCTGGCCCGCGCGCGCCGCGTGGTACTGGGCGATCACGCTGGTGCTGCGAAACGCGCGCAGGGAATCGGGCGCCACGTTGTCCATGTAGCGCAGTTCCGAACTGAAGACCAGGTCATCCACGTAGCCGATGATCGGGTGCTGCGCCAGTTGCGCCACGCTGGTGATCGGCGCGTGGCGCGCCAGGTAGGCCGGCGTGGCGTACAGTTTCAATCGGTAGTCTGACAGCTTCGTCACGACATACGGGCCGGACAGCGGGCGTTCGATGGAAATGGCCACGTCCGCCTCGCGCTTGGACAGGCTGACAAAACGGGGCACGGCGATCAGGTCCACGCTGATGTGCGGGTACCGCCCGCAAAACTGCGCCAGGTGGGGCGCCAGCACGATGGCGCCGAAGCCCTCGGTGGCGCCCAGGCGCACCTGGCCCGACAGCAGCCGGTTATGTTCGCCCAGTTCCTCGGTGGCGGCAAACACCGTGCTTTCCATGGTTTCCGCGTATTCCATCAGGCGATGGCCCTCGGGCGTCAGCTGGTAGCCCACGTAGTTGCGGTCGAACAGCTGCGTGCCCACCTGCTCCTCGAACTTGCGCATGCGCCGCGACACGGTGGAGTGGTCGATGCCCAGCTTTTTCGCCGCATCGACGAGGCCGGCGCTGCGCGTCAGTTCCAGGAAGACCCGTACATTGTCCCAATCGAGCATGGCAAACCCTCTCTGTGCATTTTTGCAAAGGAATTATGCATTAATTTCACTTGAGCGCATATTTTTACACATGCAGAATGCATCTACACATATAAGAAAAACCCATCCACCTGGAGACACGCATGAAAAAAACCGTTCTGGCCATGGGCGCGCTGGCGCTTACCCTGTCCTTTGGCGCGCACGCGCAGATTTCCGATGGCGTCGTCAAGGTCGGCATCCTGACCGACATGTCCGGCCCGTATTCGGCCATGGGCGGGCGCGGCTCCGTCGTCGCCAGCCAGATGGCCGTCGAGGATTGTTTGAAGGCCGAATGCAAGGGCATGAAGATCGAGATCCTGTCGGCCGACCACTTGAACAAGGCCGATATCGCCGCCTCGAAGGCGCGCGAATGGATAGACCGCGACAAGGTCGATGCCATCGCCGATCTGACCAATTCCTCGGTGGCCCTGTCCGTGCAAAAGCTGATGAAAGAAAAGGGCGGCATCGCCATGTTCAGCGGCCCGGCCACGGGGCGCCTGACCAATGAAGACTGCTCGCCGAACGGCTTCCATTGGATGTTCGACACGTATTCGCAGGCGGCCGGCACGGCGGCGGCGCTGACCAAGCTGGGACAAAAGTCGTGGTACTTCGTCACCGTCGATTACGCGTTCGGCCACTCGCTGGAAAAGGACGCCAGCGATGTCGTCAAGCGCAATGGCGGCACCGTCGCGGGCGCCGTGCGCCATCCGCTGAACGCGTCCGATTTCTCATCCTTCCTGGTGCAGGCGCAAGGCTCGAAAGCGCAGGTGATCGGCCTGGCCAATGGCGGCGCGGACACGGTGTCGGCCATCAAGCAGGCGCGCGAGTTCCGCATCGGCAGCGGCAAGGACCAGCGCCTGGCCGCCTTGCTCGTGTTCCTGTCCGACGTGCACGCGCTGGGGCTGGACACGGCCCAGGGCCTCGTCTACGCGGACGGCTTTTACTGGGATTACGACGACCGCAGCCGCGCGTTTGCCAAGCGCTTCGAGGCGCTCAACAAGGGCGCCAAGCCGACCATGGTGCAGGCGGGCGTGTATTCGAGCGTCTACCACTACCTGAAATCGGTGGCCGCGGCCAAAAGCGACGACTCGAAGATCGTCGCCGACAAAATGCGCCAGCTGCCGATCAAGGATGCCGTCATGAACAACGCCTCGATCCGCCCCGACGGCCGCGTGATCCACGACATGTACCTGGTGCAGGTGAAGACCCCGGCCGAATCGAAAGGCGCGTGGGACTACCTGAAAGTGCTGTCGACCATTCCTGCCGACCAGGCGTTCAAGCCGATGGATGCGGCGGCGTGCAACCTCGTTAAAAAATAATTTTAGTCTATCGACGGAGCAGCATAAGGCCGGGGTCAGTTCCTTCGGAATCGGAATTTCCCCCACTGGGGGAAATTCCCCCGCCGGGTCTGACCCCAGTACTCCGCTGCTCCGTCGAGTCCTATGAACATCGCACACCCGGAGCATCAACCATGAACCAAGCCCTCACCCAAGTCCCTGCTGTCCCCCTGCACATAGGCGGCAAGCACCACGCTTCGACCAGCACCGAATGGCGCGACGTCATCAATCCGGCCACGCAGGAAATCGTCGCCAAGGTGCCGTTTTCCACGCCGGACGAAGTCAACCTGGCCGTCGCCACTGCCAAGGAAGCGTTCAAGACCTGGCGCAATACGCCGCTGGCGGCGCGCATGCGCATCATGCTCAAGTACCAGCACCTGATCCGCGAAAACATCGGTACTTTGGCCGAACTGATCACCCGCGAACACGGCAAGACTTTGCCCGACGCGGAAGGGGAGGTGATGCGCGGCCTGGAAGTGGTCGAGCACGCGTGCTCGATTGCCACCCTGCAGCTGGGCGAGATCGCGGAAAACGCGGCCACCGGCGTCGACGTCTACAACATCTACCAGCCGCTGGGCGTGGGCGCCGGCATCACGGCCTTCAATTTCCCCGTCATGCTGCCGTGCTTCATGTTCCCGATCGCCATCGCCTGCGGCAATACCTTTGTATTGAAACCGTCGGAGCAGGATCCATCCTCGTCGATGTACCTGGTTGAACTGATGTACCAGGCGGGTTTGCCGGCCGGCGTGCTGAATGTCGTGCATGGCGGCGCGGACGTCGTCAACATGCTGTGCGACCATCCCGACATCAAGGCCGTGTCCTTCATCGGTTCCACCCACGTGGGCACGCATGTGTACCGCCGCGCCAGCGAATCGGGCAAGCGCGCGCAATCGATGATGGGCGCGAAAAACCATTGCGTGGTGCTGGCCGACGCCAACAAGGAGCAGGCGATCAATAACCTGATCGGCGCGGCATTCGGCGCGGCCGGCCAGCGCTGCATGGCCAATTCCGTCGTGGTGCTGGTGGGCGAAGCCCGCTCCTGGCTGCCGGAAATCGTCGCCCGCTCGCAAGCGCTGAAAGTGGGGCCGGGCAGCGACCGCACGGCCGACCTGGGTCCGATGGTGTCGAAAGCGGCCATGCAGCGGGCGGAAAAGCTGATCCAGGCGGGCGTGGACGAAGGCGCGCAACTGCTGCTCGATGGCCGCGGACACAAGGTGGCCGGCTACGAAGGCGGCAACTTCATGGGGCCGACGATTTTCTCGAAGGTGGCCGCATCGAACTCCGTCTACACGCAGGAAATCTTCGGCCCCGCCATGTGCGTCGTCGAGACGGACACGCTGGACCAGGCCATCGCCTTCATCAACGCGAACCCGAACGGCAACGGTACGTCGATCTTCACGTCGTCCGGCTGGGCGGGGCGCAAGTTCCAGAACGAGATCGACGTGGGCCAGGTGGGCATCAACGTGGCCATCCCCGTGCCCGTCGCCTACTTCAGTTTCACGGGCTCGCGCGCGTCGAAGCTGGGCGACCTGGGCCCGAACGGCAAGCAAGCCTTGTACTTCTGGACGCAAACCAAGACCGTCACGGCGCGCTGGTTCGCCCCGGACGATGGCGGCAGCGGCGTCAATACCACCATCTCGATGAAATAAGGAGGACGCCATGGGCACCAATATCGTTTTCATCGGCCTGGGGAACATGGGCTTGCCCATGGCGCAAAACCTCGTGCGGGCCGGCCATGCGGTGACCGGTTTTGACCTGGTGCCGGCCAGCGTGCGGCAGTTCGCCGATGGCGGCGGCCTCGTATCCGATGACCAGGCGGCGGCGATGGGCCAGGCCGACATCGTCATCACCATGCTACCGGCCAGCCGCCACGTGCTGGGCGCCTACCTTGGCGACGCGGGCATCCTGGCGCAGGCGCGGCCCGGCACCCTGCTGATCGACTGTTCGACGATTTCCACCGAGGCGGCGCGCCAAGTGGGCCGCGCGGCGCAGGAGCAGGGCTTGCCCATGCTGGACGCGCCTGTTTCCGGCGGCACGGCGGGCGCCACCAACGGCACCTTGACCTTCATGGTGGGCGGCGAAGAGTCCGCGCTGGCGGCGGCGCGGCCCTATCTGGACGTCATGGGCAAGGCCATCTTCCATGCGGGCGGCTCGGGCTGCGGCCAGACGGTCAAGATCTGCAACAACATGCTGCTGGGGATACTCATGATCGGCACCAGCGAAGCGATACGCCTGGGCGTGGCCAATGGCCTGGACCCGAAGGTGGTGTCGGACGTGATGGCGAAAAGCTCGGGTCGCAACTGGACCCTGGACGTGTACAACCCGTGTCCCGGCGTGGCCGAAAACGTGCCCGCATCGCGCGGCTATACGGGCGGCTTTGGCGTCGATTTGATGCTGAAAGACCTGGGGCTGGCCGTGGAAAGCGCGCTGGCCAGCGGCGCCTCCGTGCCGCTGGGCGCCTTGTCGCGCAATTTATACAGTTTGCACAGCAAGGCGGGATCGGGCGCGCTGGACTTTTCCAGCATTTATCAGCTATTGGGTGACAAAGCTTAAGGTTGCTGCGCCTGCAGGGCGGCCAGTTCCGCCCTGGCTTTTTCCAGCTTGCCTTCCAGCTTGGCGATCTTCTTCGGCTGTTTATTCGCTTCCTGGGCCAGGCGCAGCGAACGCTCCGTCTGGTTCACCTTGGCCTGTGCCTTGACGATCTTCTTGTTGTGGCGTTCGACCAAGGTGCTGTCACGGCAGTGGGCATTGACTTCGTCAAGCGCACGCGTGAGCCCCGCGACCTTGTCGGACAAGCCCTGTTCTTTGGCCTGGCGTAATTCGCTGCGGATGCTTTCGCGCTTGGCGGCGCAGCCGGCCAGCTGGGTGTCGGCGGCGCTGGCGGCTCCGCTTGTGGCGATGGCAAGGAGCAAGGTCAGGGCGGTTTTCGATAGATGATTCATAGTGTTCCTGTATCAGTGGCGGGCCCGTGCAATGTAAGCCCGCTGGGGTGCCCTGTCAAACTTCCCGTACCGTGCGCGCCTTCCTGGCGCGGCATCGGCTACCATGCGTGTTTTCTTCTTCCCGACACCGTCGCATGCCCAAGAAATTACTCTGTCTGATTCCTTTTCTGCTGCCGCTGCCCGTCCTGGCGCAAACCTCGCCCACCTTGCTCGACCTGCAGCTGATCGCCATCAAGGCCAGGGCGGATGTGGCTAGCCATAGCCCGGAAAGTATCGCCGAATTTGCCGAGACGCGGCGGCTGGCGGAAACAGGCGACGTCGAAGCACAACTGGAACTGGCGCGCATGCTGCAGCTGGGCGCCGGCACGCCGCAAGACACGGCGCAGTCGATGGCCTGGGTACGCAAGTCGGCCGAGGGCGGCTATGCGCCGGCGCAATCGGCTTTGGGCCTCGCCTACACCGTGGGTGGCAAGGTGCCCATCGACCGTGTGCAGGGCGAATACTGGCTGCGCAAGGGCGTGGCGCAGGGCGACGCACTGGCGCAAACCATCTTGGCCCTGGAATTCATCAATGGCGGCAGCAGTGCCGAAGAACAGGCGCTGGCCATCACCTGGCTGAAGGCGGCGGCGAACGAGCAGCACTTTGTGCCCGCCATGCGGCGCATGGTCGATGTGTACGTCAACGGTGAACTGGGACAACAGGCGAATGCCGAAGATGCGGCCGAATGGCGCGGCAAGCTGGCGGAAAGCGAAAAGAAATGAAGACCATCGTGTTTGTATTAAGCCTGGCGCTGGCGCTGCCCGTCCTGGCGCAACAAGTGTCCACCAAAGCACCGCGCCAGCATCCGGCACTGGCCGAATTCGACACACGCGGCCTCGATGACATGCGCGCAAAGGTGCAGGCCGTGATCAACCGTCCGGCCGACCTGTCGCCGGACAAGGTCGCCGCCTTCGAGAAAGCGCGTATCGCTGCGGAAGCGGGCGACAGCGCTGCCCAGCTGGAACTGGCGCAGATGCTGCATGAGGGCGAGGGCACGCCGCGCGATGCCGACGCCGGCCTGGCCTGGATGAAGAAATCGGCCGAAGGCGGTTATGGTCCGGCGCAGGCTTTCCTGGGCGTGGCTTATACCTTGGGACAGGGCATGGCCATCGACCGCAAGCTGGGCGAATACTGGTCGCGCAAGGGTGCCGCGCAAGGCGTCGAGCTGGCCAACTTCATGGTGGCGCAGCACTTTGAAAATATCCACAGCAGCCCGGAAGAGCAGGCGCACGCGCTGCACTGGCTGAAGTTTTACGCCGAGAATGGCTTCATCCCCGCCTACAATGAAATCGGCTACCGCCTGATGATGACGGCGAAGGACGACGCGCAGCGCAAGGAGGCGTTCGGCTGGTACATGAAGTCGGCCAAGGCGCTCGATCCGTCCGGCTTGAACAACGTGGCCTACTCGTATGAAGTGGGGCAGGGCGCACCGCAGAGCGACGAAGCGGCTCTGGGCTGGTACGAGATGGCGGCCATCGCCAAAAGCCCGCCGGGCCAGACGGGTTTTGCGCGGCTGCTGGAGCAGGGGCGTGGCGGCCCAACCCGGCAAGGGCCGGCTCCTGAACCGTTCGAGTTGTACCTGCTGGCGGCAAAGCAGGGCGACGCTGAAGCCATCGAACGGCTGGTCAAGGTGTACGATAAGGGCGAGCTGGGACAGGCGGCTGACCCCGCGCAGGCCGCACTGTGGCGTGAAAAGCTCAGGCTGGCCAAGATGCCTTGAGCGGGCATGACGGCGCGGAAACGGCATGCTATCATCATTGTTATCGATAACAATATCATGAGAGAACCATGAATCCCGATTTCCGCTCCAAGGCGATGCTCGAAGCGCATATCCTGCACACGATGCACTTTTATCACCCGCGCGCCATTGACCCCAGCGGCGGCTTTTATCACTTCTTCCTCGACGATGGCACCGTGTACGACGCCAGCACGCGCCACCTGGTCAGCAGCACGCGCTTCATCTTCAATTACGCCATGGCGTACCGCCGTTTCGGCGGCGACGATTACCAGGCGGCTCTGCGCCATGGCGTGGCCTTTTTGCGCGACGTGCACCGCGACCCGGCCACGGGCGGCTACGCCTGGCAACTGTCGTGGAAAGACGGCGTCAAAACGGTGGAAGACGGCGCCAACCACTGTTACGGCCTCGCTTTCGTGCTGCTCGCCTATGCCCACGCCTTGCAGGCGGGGATGCCGGAAGCGCGCGCCTACCTGGACGAAACGTTCGAATTGATGGAGCAGCGCTTCTGGCTGCCCGAACATGGCCTGTACGCGGACGTGGCCAGCGCCGACTGGTCTGCTCTGGATGGCTACCGTGGACAGAACGCCAACATGCATGCGTGCGAAGCGATGCTGGCCGCGTTCGAAGCGACGGGCGAGGCGCGCTATCTGCACCGTGCGGAAACCTTGGCGCACAACATCACCGTGCGCCAGGCGGGTCTGGCGAACGGCATGATCTGGGAACACTACACGCCCGGCTGGGCTATCGACTGGGATTACAACCTGCACGACAAGAGCAATATCTTCCGCCCTTGGGGCTACCAGCCCGGCCACTTCACGGAATGGGCCAAGCTGCTCTTGATCATGGAACGCCACGCCGAGTTCATGGCCGGTCCTTCCGACTGGCTGCTGCCGCGCGCGCGCGAACTGTACGACACGGCCCTGGCCAAGGCCTGGGATGGCGCGCATGGCGGCATCCACTACGGTTTCGGCCCGCACGATGAAATCTGCGATGGCGACAAATACTTCTGGGTGCAGGCGGAAAGCTTCGCCGCGGCCGCCGTGCTGGCCGCGCGCACCGGGGACGAGGCCTACTGGCAAAGCTACGACAAGATCTGGGACTACAGCTGGCAGCACTTCGTCGACCATGAGCACGGCGCCTGGTACCGCATCCTGACGCCCGGGAACCAAAAAATCAGCAACGAGAAAAGCCCGGCCGGCAAGACCGATTACCACACCATGGGCGCCTGCTATGAAGTGCTGAACGTGATTGGCGGTGCGGCATGAGCACCTCTTTTCCAACTTTTGTCTCGGCCGGCGAAGCGCTGACGGACATGCTGCGCACGGGCCCTGACACGTGGAGCAGCCAGGTAGGCGGCTCGACCTGGAACGTGGCGCGCGTGATGGCGCGCCTGGGCGTGCCCAGCGCGTTTGCGGGCGCCGTCAGCCGCGACGTCTTCGGCGATGCGCTGGCCGCTGCCACCGACGTGGCGGGGCTGGACATGCGCTTCCTGCAGCGCCATGCGAAGTCGCCGCTGCTGGCCATCGTGCATGAACTGCATCCGCCCACGTATTACTTCATCGGCGACGACAGCGCCGACCTGCATTTCGACGCGGCGCGCTTGCCTGCCGGCTGGATGCAGGGCGCGCAATGGGTGCATTTCGGCGGCATCAGCCTGGCGCGCGAACCGCTGGCGGGCAAGCTGGTGGCGCTGGCGCAGGAACTGAAGGCGGCTGGCGTGAAAATCAGCTACGACCCGAATTTCCGCATCATGATGGATGAACGCTACGACGCCACTCTGCGCCGCATGACGGAGCTGGCCGACGTGATCAAGGTGTCCGATGAAGACCTGGCGGGCCTGTTCCGCCACGGCGACATCGATGGCGCGTTTGCCATGCTGCGCAGCTGGAATCCGCACGCCACGTATTTGTATACGCGCGGCGCGCAGGGCGCGGCGCTGTACCAGGGCGAGCAGACATGGCAGGCGGCGCCGCCCGTCATCGAGGTAGTCGACTCGGTGGGGGCGGGCGACGCCAGCATCGGCGGCTTGCTGTACAGCCTGATGTACCGCCCGGATGCCGACGGCGGCCAGCACTTGCGCTTTGCCGTCGCGGCCGGGGCGGGTGCCTGCCTGGCGGCTGGAGCAGCGCCTCCTTCGGTGGAGCTGGTGCAGTCGCTCGAGACACGCACGGTCGTCAGTTAAGTCAGGCTTGGCCTGATCTGCATCAACAAGGTAGCCGCATTTACGCTTGGCCTACCTTGTTGTAAGCAATGCTCCTACATGGCTACCGCAGGGTGCTGCCTACAATGTCTACTTCGTGCTGACATTTGGAGACAACATCATGGCCACCCAATCACCTCAGGCAGCTTCCGTTTCCCAAACACAGGCAGGCATGCCGGACATGGACGCGATCGAGCTGCTGACGCAAGATCATCAAACCGTGAAAGAACTGTTCGAACAGTATGAGGGCCTCAGCGACCGTTCGCTCGTCAGCAAGCGCAAGCTGGCCCTGAAAATCTGTGAGGAACTGAGCAAGCATGCGATGGCGGAAGAAGAAATCTTCTATCCTGCCGTGCGCGAGGCCAGCCGTTCGAACGAAGACTTGATCGATGAAGCCATCGTCGAGCACGCATCGGCCAAGGAGCTGATCGCGCAAATCGTCGCCATGGCGCCCGGCGAAGACTTGTACGACGCCAAGGTCAAGGTACTGTCCGAGCAGATCGATCACCACGTGCTGGAAGAGGAGAGCGAGATTTTCCCGCGCGCGCGCGACGCGGAAATCGACCTGCAAGCCATGGGCAGCCAGATCGCGGCGCGCAAGGCGGAAATCGAGCTGCCCGACATGCAGGCCTGAGCCCCATGGATGCACGTGTCTAGCGCGCGCGTCCCGTCGACGCGCGTTCCATCAAGGTAAATGCCATCAAATGATGCGTGGCGGTCGCCGTTTCCCCGGCGCGGCGCTGGCGGATTTCGTCGATGACGAGACTGACGGCGGCGCGCGCCATGTCGGCGATAGGCTGGTGGATGGTGGTCAGCTCGGGCCAGACGGTGGTGGCGACGGGCGTATCGTCGAAGCCGCACACGCTCAATTCCGCCGGCACCTGCAAGCCCATGCCATGCGCCACGGCCAGGGTAGCGGCGGCCATGTCGTCGTTGCTGGCGAAGATGGCGCTCGGGTGCGGTGCTTGCGCCAGCAGCTGGCGCGCCGCGTCGAGCCCCGAACGATACGTAAAGTAGCCTTGCGCCACCCTGTGCGGCGCCACTGGCAAGCCCGCTTCCCGCATGGCGTCCTCGAAGGCCTGGCGGCGCAGCAGGGCGGGCGTGTGCGCCGGGTCGCCTTCGATGAAGCCGATGTCGCGGTGGCCCAGCGCGATCAAATGGCGCGTCATGGCCAGCGCGCCTTCGTAGTCGTCGATGCGCACGGCCGAGACGCCGGGCGAGGGGCGCGCGGTGGCCACGGCGATGGCGGGGATGCCCATCTGGTTCAGTTGCGCCAGCACGGCGGGCGAATCGCACAGCGGTGGCGGCACGAGGATGCCGTCCACGCCGGCGGCCACCAGGCAATCGATGCCGGCGCGCTGGCTGCCCTGGTCTTCGCAGCGTTCGAGCAGCAGCTGGCCGCCGCCCTGGCGGCACTGGTCCATGGCGCCGACGAGGAATTCGCTGAGAAACGCGGCGCTGGGGTTGCTGTATAACAGGCCGATGCGCAGGGTGCCCGTGCGGGCGGCTCTGGCCGCCAGGTTGGGCTGGTAGCGCAGGCTGGCGATCGCCGCCTCGACCTTGTCGCGCGTGGCCGTGCTGACGCTGGCGCGCCCGTTGATCACGCGCGATACCGTCATGGCCGACACGCCGGCCACGCGCGCCACGTCGTGCACGGTGGCCCCGCTGGCGGCGTCTGGTGCGGCGTGCGCCGCCTTATTCGAGGTGGCCACCGAATTTCAGCTTGCCGCTGATGCGCATGCCGTGCAATTGACCTTCTTCCAGCTCGGCGGCGCTGGTGCGCTGCGCCGTGTCGCGCCGCGCCAGTCCCACCGACAGGATATCGAGCATCATCAGCTGCAGCAGGCGCACGATCATGGGCACGAAATTGAGGTTGCCTTCCGGGTGGTTCAAGGTCAGCAGCACGTCGGCCAGCTTGGCCAGCGGCGAACCGCTGGCCGTGATCGCCAGCACGCGCGCGCCGCAGCCCTGCGCCACCTTGACGGTGCGCAGCAGGTCGGGCAGGGCGCCCGAGCGGGAAATGACCAGCGCCACATCGCCCGGTTTCAGCATGGCGGCACTCATTTCCTGCGCCTGCGGGTCGGCAAAGAAGCTGCTGACGATGCCCAGGTTGAGCAGCTTGTGCTGCATGTCGTCTGCCACCACGCGGGCGCTGCCCACGGCCAGCAGTTCCACGCGCTGCGCGCCGCGCAGCAGCTCGATGGCCGCCGTCAGCGCTTTCACGTCGAGCATGTCGCGCATGGCCAGCGCGGCCGAGGCATTATTGCCCAGCACCTTGCGCGCCAGTTCCGCGTCGGAGTCGGAGATCTCGACGTGGCAGTGCGCCACCGTGATGGCGCCGCCCGTCAGGCCGGACGCCAGCTTCAATTTGAAGTCGGCCAGGCCCTGCACGCCGATCGAGCGGCAAAAACGCATCACGGTCGGCTGGCTCACGCCCACCCGCTGGGCGATTTCGGCGATCGGCAGCGTGAGCATGGCATTCGGTTCCTTCAGCACCCAGTCGGCCACCTTGCATTCCGATGGGCTCATGCGCCCGCGCGCCTGGCGCACGGACTCCAGTACGGGCGCGCCGGTATGGGCGCGCTTGAGCTTTTGCGCCAGGATGGCGGCGATGCCGAGGAATGTCGGCAGTTCGGCCGTGATCAGGAAGGTGGGAATCTGCGCCAGATATTCGTTCAGGCGGCCCTTTTGCTCGAAGCGGGCGCGGAACTGCGACTGTTCGAACAGGGGACCCAGGCGCGGCACGATGCCACCGCCTATATAGATGCCGCCCAGCGCGCCCAGGGTCATGGCCACGTTGCCGGCGATGGAGCCGAGGATGGCGCAAAAGCAGTCCACCGCTTCCAGGCACACGTCGCATTCATTGTTCAGGGCGCGGCTGGTGATGTCGGCCGCCAGCAGCGTCGGCGCATCGGGTTTGCCGGCGCGCTCGGACAGGGCGCGGTAGATCAGTTCCAGCCCCCGCCCGGAAGCGAGGCGTTCGGCCGAGACGTGCGACAGCTCGCGCCAGGCGAAGGACAGCACGTCCATTTCGCGCTGGTCGCACGGAGCGAAGCTGACGTGGCCCCCTTCGCTGCCCAGCGCGATCCAGCGGTCTTCCGCAGGGATCATGCCCGACACGCCCAGGCCCGTGCCCGAACCGAGCAAACCAATGACGCTGTCGGCGCGCGCCATGCCGCCGCCGATCTGCTGGCGCTGGTCGGGCCGCAGATAGGGCAGGGCCATGGCCAGCGCCGTGAAGTCATTCACCACCAGCAGGGTGTCGAGGCCCAGCGCGGCGCGCATCGCCTCGATCGAGAAGAACCAGTGATGGTTCATCATGCGGATATTGTCGTCGTCGATGGGATTGGCGATGGCGATGGCCGCATGGCGCACGCGCGCCGAACCGGCGGCGCGCGCTTCGTCGCTGTCCATATATGCGGTGATGGCGTCGAGCAGCGACGCGTAGTCGTCGCAGGGCAGCACGGCCACCGCTTCCAGGTGGCCCTGGCGCGTTTCCAGCACGAAGCGGGCATTGGTGCCGCCGATGTCCGCCAGCAGGCGGGGGCCTTCACTGAAACGCTCCGCCGGATCGCTGCCTGCTACTTCCATTTTTTCATCAATTTTCATGGCGGTGCCTAGTCTCGTATGCGTGCACGGTCGTGGCCGCGCACTGTCGTTATGGCAAAAACCAAGGATTTTAATTCGTATACGTGCCGCGTGCCGAAAAATGCGGGGTGCTTGCCCAAATGCCTGTCCACAGTGCCAGATGCGGTGGCGCCAGCGGAAAAAAGCAGGGCAGTCAACTCGTATATCGGTACGCAAATAAAGTGTCGCAGAGTAGTCGTAGGATTACAACATAATATGTTGATATTTGTTCGTAGTATAGTTACTATGTCCCTGCTGGAAAGAATTCTGGCCAGTACATTCGGCCACGAATGACTAGATAAAAAATAACTACTGAGGAGACTTACCATGCTGCATCGCAACATGTTGAAGGCCGTGTTGAAGACACTGCCAGCTGCCATCGTCTTGGCCATCGCCAGCGGTTCCGCTGCCGCCGATCCAATGTACCCATCCGACTCCGAAGGCTTCCACGGCTACCTGCGCGCTGGCGCCGGCAGCAATACCTCGGGCGACGGCGGTTCGCAAGGCTGCTTCGGTCTGGGCGGCAACACCATGAAATATCGTCTGGGCAATGAGTGCGACGCCTACACGGAATTCGGCTACACCAAGTCCGTCGCCAAGTCCGGCGGCGTGAACTATCTGGCCACCATCTGGGTCAACGCCTACGCGCCAAACTCCGATTTCGGCGACAACAAGCTGGGCATCGTCAAAGCCTACGTCGAAGCGCAGGGACTCGATTTCCTCAACGGCGGCACGGCCTGGATCGGTAAACGCTTCTACTACAGTCCTGACATCCACATGCTGGACTTGCAATACATCAACATGAACGGCACGGGCGCCGGCCTGGACCGCATTCCGATGGGTCCTGGTAAATTCTCGTACGCCTTCTTCAAGGACAACGACATCGCCCAGCGCGATGACGACAAAGGCTCGCGCAGCGGCGTACCTGGCGCCTACCTGGGCACGAAATCGGCCGTGCGCCAGAACTTCATCTACGGCGAAATCCCCGTCAATGAAAACGGTACCCTGGACCTGGCCGCGACCTACATCATCGGCGAAGGCAAGGATGACGCCATCCTGGGCAAGCGCAATAATGGCTGGCAGCTGTCGGCATTCCACCGTCAAGGTAAAGTGTTCGGCGGCGGCAACACCTTCGGCGTGCAGTACGGCGTCGGTCCTGGCGTCGGCGGCGCCGGCAACGGCCAGTTCGGCGCTTCGGGCGACACCGGTTTCGGTTCGGACCGCAAGCGTACGCGCATCTTCAATGACATGGCGATCCAGCCGATGGCCAACTTCGGCATGGAATTTGTCGCCCTGTGGCAAAAAGACGAGTCGAAAGCTACCGGTTCCTCGACCTGGACCTCGGTCGGCGTACGTCCTGTGTACGCGTTCACCGACAACTTCAAGCTGGTGGGCGAACTGGGCACGGACCGCGTGACGCAATCGGGCGGCCAGCCGGCCAAGCGCCTGACCAAGCTGACCATCGCACCGACGATCTCGGCCGGTCCTGGCCTGTGGTCGCGTCCTGAACTGCGCGCTTTTGTTACCTACGGCAAATGGAACGATGCGGCTACCGCCTCGGTCAACGCGTCGAACAACGGCGGCCCGATCTACAACAACAATACCAGCGGCACTTCCTACGGTTTCCAGGTAGAAACCTGGTTCTAAGTTTGTAGGCGTTGTAAGTCAAGTTCAACCTGGCGCATCCTTCGCGGATGCGTTTTTGGCGCCGTCCCGTGATATAAATGCAATGTAGTCATATCATGGATCACGGCGCCGTCTTTACACCAAGATGATGCCCGTTTGCAAGCGGGTCTGAGCACAAGAGCGCCGGTACAGGCGCAGATTTCACCTTTTTCGGCCCCCGTATGCCGAAGCCCCCTAAAAGCTTGATCAAAAAAGGAATGTGGAGATGAAACTGAAATTCAAGATTACCCAACTGGCCGCATTGACCACCCTGGCATTCGCTGGCAGCGCGTTTGCGACCGACGTGGAAGTGTTGCACTACTGGACCTCCGGCGGCGAAGCGAAGTCCGTGGGCCAGTTGCAGCAAATCGTGAAGGAAAGCGGCTTCGGCTGGAAAGACTTCGCCGTGGCTGGCGGCGCTGGCGAAAACGCCGCGACCGCGCTGAAAACCCGCGTCATTTCCGGCAACCCGCCGACGGCCGCCCAGATCAAGGGCCCATCGATCCAGGAATGGGGCGCTGAAGGCGTGCTGGCCAATATCGATGATGCCGCCATTCCGGGAAAATGGGATGCCGTGCTGCCGAAAGTCGTCGCCGACATCATGAAATACAAGGGCCACTACGTTGCCGCTCCCGTCAACGTCCACCGCGTCAACTGGATGTGGGTCAATCCGGAAGTGCTGAAAAAAGCCGGCGTGGCCACCACCCCGACCACCTGGGATGCGTTCTTCGACGCGGCCGAGAAAATCAAGAAATCGGGCGGCATCGCGATCGCTCATGGCGGCCAGCCTTGGCAGGACGCCACCGTGTTTGAATCCGTCGCGCTGGGCGTGGGCGGCACGGAGTTCTACAAGAAAGCCATCCTCAAGCTGGACCAGAAGGAATTGACCGGCCCGACGATGCTCAAGGTGTTCGACACCCTGGGCAAGGTGAAGACCTACATCGACAAGGATGCGGCAGGCCGCGACTGGAATCTGGCGACCGCCATGGTCATCAACAACAAGGCCGGCTTCCAGTTCATGGGCGACTGGGCCAAGGGCGAGTTCACGGCCGCTGGCAAAGTGCCGGGCAAGGACTACCTGTGCGTGGCAGCGCCTGGCACGGACAAGGCCTACACCTTCAACATCGATTCGTTTGCCATGTTCACGCAAAAGGATGCGAATGCGAAGAAAGGGCAGATCGCCCTGGCCAACGCCATCATGAATCCGAAGTTCCAGTCGATCTTCAACCTGAACAAGGGTTCGATTCCTGTGCGTTCCGGCGTTTCGAAGGACAAGTTTGACGCTTGCGCCCTGAAATCGATGGAAGACATGGACGCCACCAACAAGTCCGGCGGCCTGGTGCCATCGTTCGCCCACGGCATGGCGTTGCCATCGGCCACGCAAGGCGCCGTGACCGACGTCATCGCCAAGTTCATGAACACCAACATGAGCTCGAAAGATGCGGTTGCAGCTTTGGCCAAAGCGGCAAAAGTGAAGTAATCACGACGGCGCCGGCACGCTCGCCGGCGCCCGCTGCATTGCATGCATCGCAGGCGTCCGCCCTGGCTTCGACCAGGCCGGCGCCACACGCAGTTCTCTCTACGGCTCTCCTATGTCCATACGCAAGCAATTCGACCGATGGATACCGCAGATGGTGTTGGGCCCCACGCTCATCGCCAGCTTGGTATTCGTCTATGGTTTTATCTTTTTGACCGGTTGGCTGTCGCTGACCGAATCGCGGCTGATGCCGAACTACGAGTTCGCCGGCCTGGTGCAATACGTCGAGCTGTTCGACAACGAGCGCTGGTGGACCTCGCTCAAGAACCTCGGCATCTTCGGTGTCCTGTTCATCGGTTGCAGCATCGCCATCGGCCTGTTCCTGGCCATCCTGCTGGACCAGAAAATCCGCGCCGAAGGCGCGCTGCGCGCCATCTACCTGTATCCGATGGCGCTGTCCTTCATCGTCACCGGCACGGCCTGGAAATGGATGCTCAATCCCAGCCTGGGCCTGGAAAAGGTCATGCACGACTGGGGCTGGACCTCGTTTACCTTCGACTGGCTGGTGAACTCCGACATGGCCATCTACACGGTGGTGATCGCCGGCGTCTGGCAATCGTCGGGCTTTGTCATGGCCCTGTTCCTGGCCGGCCTGCGCGGCATCGATGACGAGATCATCAAGGCGGCGCAAGTCGATGGCGCGTCCTTGCCGACGATCTACTGGCGCATCGTGATTCCCGCCATGCGTCCCGTGTTCTTCAGCGTGCTGCTGATCCTCGCGCATATCGCCATCAAGAGCTTCGACCTGGTCATCGCACTGACGGCTGGCGGACCTGGCAACTCGTCGTCCGTGCCGGCCATCTTCATGTACCAGTTTTCCTTCACCCGCGGCCAGCTGGGCCTGGGCTCGGCATCGGCAATGATGATGCTGGCCACCATCGTGGCCGTGCTCGTGCCGCTGATGTATCTGGAAACGCGCAGCGCAAAGGCGATGAGATGACACACACTCCTACACGTAACAACAAACTCACCCTGGGACGGGTGGTGTTATATCTGCTGCTGATCCTGTTCGCGGTGTACTACATCGTGCCCCTGTACGTGACCCTGTCGACGTCGTTCAAGTCGCTCGACGAGATCCGCAGCGGCAACCTGCTGGCCTTGCCGCACGTATGGCAATTCGATTCCTGGTCCAAGGCCTGGTCTTCGGCCTGCACGGGCGTCACCTGCGACGGCATGCAGCCGTTCTTCTGGAACTCGATCAAGATGGTGATTCCCGCCGTGCTGATCTCGACCTTCCTGGGCGCCTTCAACGGCTATGTGTTCGCGCACTGGCGCTTCCGCGGCTCGGAAATCCTGTTTGCGGCCTTGCTGGTGGGCTGCTTCATTCCGTTCCAGGTGGTGATCCTGCCGATGGCGCGTTTGCTGGGCGAATTCGGCCTGGCCAATACCACCACGGGCCTCGTCTTCGTGCACGTGGTGTATGGCACGGCGTTCACGACCCTGTTCTTCCGTAACTACTACATCGGCGTGCCGGAAGAACTGATCAAGGCGGCCCGCATCGACGGCGCCGGCTTCTTCCTGATCTTCCGCAAGATCGTGCTGCCGATTTCGGGTCCGATTTTCGTCGTCTGCATCATCTGGCAATTCACGCAGATCTGGAACGACTTCCTGTTCGGCATCGTCTTCGCCAGCGGCGATTCGCAGCCGATCACGGTGGGCTTGAACAACCTGGTCAACACGTCCACGGGCGTGAAGGAATACAACGTCAACATGGCGGCTGCGGTGATTGCCGCTCTGCCGACCCTGCTGGTCTATCTGGTCGCAGGCCGTTATTTTGTGCGCGGTCTGACCGCAGGCGCAGTCAAAGGTTAAGGAAAGAATATGTCCAGTTTATCGATACGCAGCATCCGCAAGGTGTACACGAATGGCGTCGAAGTCCTCAAGGGCATCGACATCGAGATCAAGGATGGCCAGTTCTTGATCCTCGTCGGCGGCTCCGGCTCCGGCAAGTCGACCTTGCTCAACATGGTGGCCGGCCTGGAAAGCGTCACGTCCGGCGAGATCCTCATCGACGGCAAGGTCGTCAACGATTTGCCGCCGAAGGATCGCGACATCGCCATGGTGTTCCAGTCCTACGCGCTGTATCCGTCGATGACGGTGCGTGAAAACATCGCGTTCGGCCTGAACGTGAAAAAAGTGCCGAAGGCGGAGCAGGAAGAAATCGTCGCCCGCGTCGCCGAAACCCTGCAGATCACGCACTTGCTGGACCGCCGTCCGGCGCAGCTGTCGGGCGGCCAGCGCCAAAGGGTCGCCATGGGCCGCGCCATTTCGCGCAAGCCGTCGCTGTTCCTGTTCGACGAACCGCTGTCGAACCTGGACGCCAAGCTGCGCGTGGAAATGCGCGCCGAGATCAAGCTGCTGCACCAGCGCCTGAAGGCCACCATCGTCTACGTCACGCATGACCAGATCGAGGCGATGACGATGGGCGACCTGATCGCCGTGATGAAGGATGGGGTGGTGCAGCAACTGGGCACGCCGCAGGAAATCTACGACAATCCGGCCAACCTGTTCGTGGCCGGTTTCATCGGCTCGCCATCGATGAACTTCATCACCGTCAAGCCTGTCATCGAGGGCAACGAGGTGTTTGTTGCCATCGAGAACGCAGGCAAGAGCTTGCGCCTGGCCTTGCCGTTCGCCGCCGACAAGCTGCGCAGCTATGCGGGCCGCGACGTGATCCTGGGCGTGCGTCCGGAACAGATCACGGACATGAGCAGCGCGCACGGCGACGTGGGCCAGGAACTCGGTTGCCTGATCGACCTGGTCGAGCCAACCGGTCCCGACACCTTGCTGACGACGCGTTTGAACGGCGCGGCCGTGACTTGCCGCACGCACCCGCGCGAAGCCGTGCTGCCGGGGCAGACCATGCAGTTGTCGTTCAACCTGTCGAAAGCGGCCCTGTTCGATCCGGCCAACGGCGAACGCATCGCCTAAGCTGTATCAGCAATAAAAAACGGCCCGCTTGTCGGATGACAGGCGGGCCGTTGTCGTTTACGCAGCCGATTATTTTGTCAGCGATTTTTTATAGGCGATGGCGTGGCGCAGCTTGCCCTTGTCGTCGATCAATTCATCGAATGCTTCCCGGTTGACTTCCCGCAGGGCACCCAGCTCGCGCGCGCTCTTGCCGCCGCTGACGATATCGTCTGGCCGCAGCGCCACCATCGCCTGCGCGGCCAGCAGGACCGCATTCGCATACGCGGTGGCATCGTGCAGGTCGACGCGCGCCAGGTCCAGCGCCGGCATGCCGCGCAGCCAGTCTGCCCAGTAAAACTCGAGAAATTCCGTGGCGTGCTCCGGCGGCTCGTAGCCGATCCCGCGCGTAAAGTAGACGAGCGAGCGGTACGGGTCGTCGCCCAGGGACTGCAGGCCGATGGCGGGCGGCAGCTGCTGCGGCGTGATGGCCTGGTGGCGGCCGTTTTTCAGCCGCACCTTGTTTTCCTCGCGCATGCGGGTCCAGAACGCCGCTTCGCCCAGCGCGCTGAAATTGTCGCTGACCTTGACCCAGACTTTCATTTGACGATTGCGCCCGCCGTCGGCCTCCCAAAATGTGGAAAACGTGTGGTGGCCATCGGTCAGGTACACGATGCCGTGCGGGCCGATGACGACAGTCTTCATGTCGCCCGGACGGCTGCCCACGGCCGCCTTGCAGCGGTAGCCGGCCGGTGGCGCGGCCAGGGTGGTGGCGGCCAAATTGGCCGTGTTGGGCAAGACGTCGCCCTGGCCATTGGCTTCGCACAGGTCGGCGAATTTCTTCGCCTTGGCGATGTCGGCGATGTGCTTTTCTTCGGCCGCATAGCGCCCCAGCTTGTAATACACCTGGTCGTAGCCGATGGCCGGCTGGGTCGGATGCAATTCATCGAGGCGTACCTGCAGGATGCGCGGATGGGCGGCGCTGCCCACGACGGTCGCCATCAGCGCCTGCTGGCGCGCGCTCAGGACCGGCGCCGGCGCGACGGCGGCGTCGCGGGCCCAGGCCATGCTGGCGAAAGCGAGGGCCAGCGCGGCGGCGGCCCGGGGGAATGCGGCGTGCATGCGGCCTCCGAAGTAAGCGGTATGGCGTGCAGCATAGCGCGGCACGCGATTTCGCGCAGTCCGACAGGAGCATGCACTGCGCCATATCAAGACAGCTTCTTAAAACCACGTCTCCACTTGCAGGCCGAACGAGGTGCCGCTGGTGGCGTTGCCGTACACGGGGCCCGATTCATTGGCCTTGTTGACGGCGGCCGTGGCGGCGTCGTTCCATTTGCCGTAGGTGACGAAGGCGCGCAGCTCGGGGCGCGACCAGTAACCCTTGCCCGCCGTCAGGGTGGGCGCGAAGGTCAGCTTGGTCAGGCGCTGCGCGGCGCCGCCCGTGGGCGAGGTCACGCGGTCCGTGCCCAGTTCGAATTGCAGCTTGAAGTTGTCGTTGACGGCATATACAGGGCGCACGCCCAGGGTGGTCCAGGTCGAGCTGCCGCCCGTGGTGTCGGACTTGTCGCGCTGCACGATGGCGATCATTTCCGCGCTCCATTCCGGCGTCGGCTGTATCCACAGCGAATTGAAGATGCGCAAGCGCGTGACGTCGCTGCCGTTGCGGATCGAGCCCGTCGTGCCCATGCGGTTGCAGCACTGGCCGCCGGCGCCCGTGCCCGGCCCGACGCCGTACTGGATGCCGAAGGTGTTGGCGCCGCCCCATACCTTGTCCTGCTTGTGCAGCACGGTGGCTTGCCAGCCGCTGTGCGAGGTGCTGTCCTTCTTGTCGGGCGTGATCAGGGTGGTCAGCACTTCCAGCGTGCCATCCTGATTGATGGGGATGCCCTGGTAGACGAGGTTTTGCCGGATGGCCGAGTTGCCGGGCTTGTCGTTATCCTTGAAGAAACCATAGCTGATGCGGCCCGGTCCCAGCTTGTACTGGTCGATGCCGCCGCCCGTGCCGTTCATATTGATGTATTGCAAGTCCAGCATGTGGATGTCGGGACGCATGTAGTAGCGCTTGCCGATCCAGGCCGTGCCGCCGTTGAGAATTTCGATGTTTTTCGCTTCCACGTACATCTTCGACATGCTCAGGTCCGAATCGCTGACGGCGGAGCTGGGCGTGTAGGCGGCTACCATGATATGGCCGACGAAGCTGACGCCGTTGGCCGACTTGGCCATTTCCTTCTGGTATTCGAATTCTCCATAGGTGTCGCATTCGTTGCCGAGCCGGTAGCGCATGGTGTTGCCGCCCAGGCCGTAGCAGCTTTGCGGGCCGCGGCTGTCCGTGCTCGAGCCGAGGCCGGCGCGGAAGTAGCCGTGGTATTCGCCTTCGGCATCGCTGGCGTGGGCGGCGCCGCAGGCCAGCAGCATGGCGCAGGCCAGTGCCAGCGAGGTCTTCATCGGGTGTTGCATACAATCTCCTTGTCGTTATCAAAATGCGTGCTTGGGCACGTCGTACCGGATCGCTGCCGATCCAATCGGGGAACTGCCTGGGCGGAAAGGCTCAGGCGGCCAATATCTGTTTCGATGAAATCAGGTTGCCGGGCTGGCGCCGCGTGCGCGCCACGCCTTGCGCGTCGAACAAATGGAAGGCGCTGCTGGCGGCCGAGACCGTGAATGGCTGGCCCAGCGGCACGCGGTTGTTGCCGTCGCCGCGTATCACCAGTTCCTGGCCGTTGTCCAGCGCCAGGTAAATGAAGTTGGCTTCACCCAGGTGTTCCACCAGGCTGACGACGCCCTGGAAGCGGGCGCCGCCGTCGCCGTTTTCCAGGATGTGTTCGGCCCGCAGGCCCACCGTGACGGCGTCGCCCGCATGCAGGCCGGCCGGATCGACGAGGGCCGTGATTTCCTGGCCGCTGGACAGCGCCACGCGCACGCCATCGTCCTGTGCTGCGACGACCTTGCCCTCGAAGAAATTCATCATCGGTGCGCCGATGAAGCCGGCCACGAAGCGGTTCGCCGGCTGCTGGTACAGTTCCAAAGGCGTGCCCGCCTGCTGGATATGGCCGCCATGCATGACGACGATCTTGTCGCCCAGGGTCATCGCCTCGACCTGGTCGTGCGTCACATACACGATGGTGGCGTTCAACTGGCGGTGCAGCTTGGCAATTTCCAGGCGCGTCTGCACGCGCAGGGCCGCGTCGAGGTTCGACAGCGGCTCGTCGAACAGGAACAGCTGTGGTTCGCGCACGATGGCGCGGCCGATGGCCACCCGCTGGCGCTGGCCGCCCGACAGTTCGCGCGGCAGGCGTTCCAGCAGGTGGTCGATCTTCAGAATGGCGGCCGCGTGGCGCACGCGCTGGGCGATCGCTTCCTTGCTGGCGCCGGCGATCTTCAGGCCGAACGCCATGTTGCGATACACGCTCATGTGCGGATACAGCGCATAGCTCTGGAAGACCATGGCGATGCCCCGTTCGGCCGGCGGCAAGTCGTTGACGACCTTGCCGCCGATGGACAAGGTGCCTTGCGAAATGCTTTCCAGGCCGCACAGCATGCGCAGCAAGGTCGATTTGCCGCAGCCGGAAGGGCCCACCAGCACGACGAATTCACCGTCGCGGATGTCGAGGTCGATGCCAGCCAGCACATTGTGGTGGCCGTCGTAGGATTTGGTCAGTTGTTGCAGGCTTACATGGGCCATGGCGCACCTATTATTTGACCGCGCCGGACGTCAGGCCGCGGATCAGTTGACGAGAGAAAATGACGTACATGACGAGCACGGGAATGACGGCCAGCGACAGCGCCGCCAGCACGGAGTTCCAGTCCGTCACGTATTGCCCGATGAATTGCTGCACGCCCAGGGTGACGGTCTTGGTACGGTCCGATGGCGCCAGGATCAGCGGGAACCACAGGTCGTTCCAGGCGGGAATCATGGTGAACACTGCCACCGTGGCGATGGCGGGGCGGATCAGGGGCAGGATCACCTGGAAGAAGATGGCGAATTCGCCCACGCCGTCGCAGCGCGCCGCATCCTTCAGTTCGCGCGGCACCTGGCGCACGAATTCGGACAGAATCATCACGGCCAGCGGCAGGCCCTGCGCCGTGTACACGAGCACCAGCGCCGTCAAGGTGTTGATCAGGTCGAGCCGCACCACCAGTTCCAGGATGGACACCGTACCCAGGCGGATGGGGATCATGATGCCCAGCGCCAGGTACAGGGTCAGCAGGCGATTGCCCGTAAACGTGTACTCGGACAAGGCCCAGGCCGCCATGGCGCCGAACAGCACGATCAGCAGCAGCGACAGCAGGGTGACGAACAGGCTGTTGCCGAAGTACAGCAGGAAGTCGGAATTGGCCAGCACCTTGTGAAAGCCCACGAGCGAAAAGGTGGAAGGCGTGGGCAAGGCCAGCGGATTGTCGAAGATGGCGGCCCGCGTCTTGACCGAGTTGATCAGGATCAAGACGATTGGAAACAGGGCGATGATGGTGTAGCCGGCCAGGATCGCATGCACGGCGGCGCGGCCCAGGGGGCGGGTGGAAACGTTGCGCATGGCGGCCCTTACAGTTCGTAGCGTGTCAGCTTGCGCTGCACGAAAAAGAAATACACGCCCACGCCCACGAGGATCACGAGGAACATCATGGTGGCTACGGCAGCGCCCATGGTGGGGCTGCCCAGCTGGGCCTGGTAGCCGAAGAAGGTGCGGTAAAAGAAGGTGCCGAGGATGTCGGTGGCGTAGTTCGGTCCCGCCAGCGCGCCTTTCACGGAATACACGAGGTCGAAGGCATTGAAGTTGGCGACAAACGTGAGGATGGTCACCAGCCCCAGGGTGGGCCAGATCAGCGGCAGCTTGATTTGCCAGAAGATGCGCATGGCGCTGGCCCCTTCCGCGTGGGCCGCCTCGATGATTTCCTCGGGCACGGCCAGCAGGGCCGCATAGATCAGCATCATGGGGATGCCGATGTATTGCCAAACGGAAATGAGAGCGATGGTCAGCAGGGCCGTCGATTCCTGGCCCAGCCACGGCGCGAAGTGGCTGCCAATGCCCACGCCATCCATCAGCGACTGGCCCACGCCCCACAGCGGCGACAAGATCAGCTGCCAGATGAAGCCGATGATGACGACGGACAGCAGGGTGGGCAGGAAGATCAGGGTGCGGTAGCTGCGCTCGCCCTTCAAACCCTTGAGGCTGAAGAGGGTGGCCAGCAGCAGGCCGATGGGATTTTGCAGCAGCATGTGGATGAGGAAAAACTTGCAGTTGTTCCACATCGCATTCCAGAAACTTTGCGACCATTGCGGGTCGAACAGGATGGTGGCGTAGTTGGCCAGGCCGGCAAAATGGTGCTGGCCGCTCTCATCGGTCGTGTACAGGCCCAGGCGCAGGGTATCGGCCAGGGGCAGGGCGCTGAACAGCGAGTAAATGACCAGCGCCGGGGCCAGGAACACGAGCACGTGCCATGGGAAAGTTTTTTTCACGGCGAAACTCCAGACGAAGAAAAGCACCGGCGGCGTGGCCGCCGGCAAAACCGTGCCACCGGCTGCCGCATCGCACTGCAAAGGCCGGTTGCTCGGGGAGGGTAGACGTGGTGATTACTGTTGCGGCTTGTACCACTTGGCAAAGCCGGACTGGATCTGGCGCGCCGCGTCTTTCGGCGCCAGCTTGCCGTTCAGGACCTGGGCATTGACGTTCCACAGCTCGTTTTCCATGCTCGGCTCGCCACGGTTGAGGATTTGCGCGTTCAGGCGGATGGTCGAGGCGCAACTGGCGCGCCAGCCGTTCATTTGCTTGGCCAGCGGGTCCTTGATGGAGATCAGGTGGTTCGATAGCGAAAAGAAGCCCGTCACCTTGTTGGTGTAGATGTCGGCGAATTCCTGCGAACCGAGCCAGGCGAGGAATTTGTAGGCGTCTTCCTTGTTCTTCGACTTCTTGTTGACGCTCATGCCGATGTCCGTGTGGTCCGAGATATAGCACTTGTCGCCGGCCTTGCGCACGGGCGGGTTGAAGGCACCCAGTTCCAGTTCCGGGTCTTGCTTGAAGTAGGCGATGTCCCAGGAGCCGGACGGGTAGATGGCGGCCTTGCCCAGCGCAAACTGGTTCTGGCTGTCGCCATAGGTTTGCGCGCTGGCGCCCTTGGACAGGTAGCTGCCCAGGCGGGCCTCGTATTCCCATGCGGCGACGAACTGCGGGTCGGTAAATTTGGCCTTGCCGGCGATCAGCGCCTTGCGGCCCTCTTCACCTTTCCAGTAATTGGCGCCGATGCTGGTAAACACCACCTGGTTCGCTTCCCACTGGTCGGCCGTGCCCAGGGCCAAGGGCGCATATTTGCCGCTTTTCCTGACCGTTTCCAGCACCTTGAAGAATTCCTCCTCCGTGGCGGGCGGCTGCAGTTTCAGTTCGCGGAAGATTTTCTTGTTGTACAGGAAGCCATGCATGACGGACGCGATCGGCATGCAGAAGGTGTCCTTGCCATCGTCCGTCTGCCACGCCACCTTGGCCGAGGCGGGGAAGTTGTCCATGCCGGCCTTGCCGTCGAGCTTTTCCAGCTGACCCCGCTTGTACAGGGCCAGCGAGACGTCGAACGGTCGGCAGGCCAGCAAGTCGCCGGCCGTGCCGCCGCTCAGGCGCGCGTTCAGGGTGGAATCGTATTCGGTGGGGGCCGTGGGCGAGAACTTGATCTCGATGCCCGGATGCTTTTTCTGGAAGGCGGGAATGAGCACCGTTTCCCACAGGGTCTTGTCATCCACGCGCCAGCTTTCGATGGTGAGCGTGCCCGCCTGTGCCGTGCCGCTGGCCAGCAACAGGGCCAGCAATGTATTGCGCGCGGCCACGCCGCCTTTTGCATGCAGTTGCATGTCGTCTCCTTGTTGGTGTTGGTCTTGTTTGGCTGCCTGTTACGCTGCAGTTGGCGGACAGTAGCATCGGGGGAATTGTGACGCCAGCGTCCGGCATTGCACCGGCGAATATCTCTTATCTTGTTGATTTAGAAGCAAAATCTCATACTGTGCGTATCTGCTTGCTTACCTTTCCTTACCGTGCTGCGCTGCCGTGGCGCGCCGCGCGGGGCGTCGGGCGTGTGGGGCTCCTTGTGCTGTGCGCAAGGTAGTGCAACAAAAGCTCACGTTTCTTTACAAATCAGGGGACTAAATTACCAACCTGCTGTTTTGTAGTTGGGCTATAGTTTGTCGCGACAAGAACAAGGGGACAGGATTGAAGACGCCGCCGCACAGCACCGCCGACCGCCATGCCGGGGCCGCCCGCCGTCGCGGCGTGGCGGCGCTGGCGCTGCTTGCCTTCATGTGCAGCGGCGTGCCGGCGCGGGCCGAAGCGCTGCAGGTGCTGCACTGGTGGACCTCCGCCGGCGAACGCCGCGCCGCCGACGTGCTGGTGGCGCGCCTGGCGCAGGAAGGCGTCGAATGGCGCGATGCGGCCATCGCGGGCGGCGCCGGGGTCGGCGCGGGCAAGGTCTTGAAGAGCCGCGTGCTGGCCGGCAAATCGCCGGAAGTCATGCAGCTGATCGGCTATACCCTGGGCGAGTGGAGCGACCTGGGCTTGCTGTTGCAGCTCGACAGCGTCGCCGCCAGCAACAACTGGCGCGCGACCATGTATCCCACCGTGTGGGGCTTGCTGCAAAACCGCGGCCATACGATGGGCGTGCCGGCCGGTATCCACCGCATCAATACCCTGTTTTACAACCGCAAGATCTTCCAGCGCCTGGGCCTGGCCGTGCCGCGCAGCTGGAGCGACTTCGAGCGCGTGGCCGGCAAGCTGCGCCAGGCTGGCATCACGCCGCTGGCGCAAAGCAGCGAAGCGTGGCAGGTGGCGACCTTGTTTGAAACGCTGGTGCTGGCTGAATCGGGGCCCGCGTATTACCGCGCCCTGTTTGTCGACAAGAAAGCCGAGGCGTATGCGGACCCGCGCCTGCGCCACGCCTTGCAGCGCTTGAGGTCGCTGAAACAATGGATGGGCACGCCGCTGCGCGAGCAGGGCTGGCCCGAAATGGCGCGCCAGGTGGGCGATGGCGAGGCGGCCATGTACATCATGGGCGACTGGGTCAAGGGCGAGCTGAACGCCTGGGGCCGCGCCACGGACGAGGTCTTCGGCTGCGCCGCCGCGCCGGACACGGGCGACTACCACCTGTACAGCATCGATACGCTGGCCATGTTCGCATCCGACTACACGCATCAGGGCGCGCAGGAAAAGCTGGCGCAGGTGGTCGCTTCGCTGCCCGTGCAGCTCGAATACAGCCAGGTGAAGGGCTCGATTCCCGCCTTGCGCCAGGCTGACCTGTCGCGTCTGGACAGCTGCGCGCGCGCCTCGGCGCAGGCATTCGCGCGCGGCGCCGCGTTCCAGGCGCCCAGCCTCGTGCACCGCATGGCCACCGATGAAACCAGCAAGGATGCCATCATCGCCGAAGTGCACCGCTATTTCCTCGATGAGACGATCAGCGCGGCCGACGCGCAACGCCGCATCGGCAGCATGTTGCAGGCGCTGAATAAAAAAGGACGAGACCATGTCACGCAAAATCCTCGTCGTTGACGACGATCAAAAGACCCGCATGCTGTTGAAGGCCTACCTGGAAAAGAACCAGTACGAGGTGGGCCTGGCGCATGATGGCGCCACCTTCCTGGCCGAATTCCACCGCCACGTCGACAGCCTGTCGCTGGTGATCCTCGACGTGATGCTGCCCGACACGGATGGCTTTGCCCTGTGCAAGGTGGTGCGCGCCCGCTCGAACGTGCCCATCATCATGCTGACGGCCAGCTCCGACGAGACGGACCGGGTGGTGGGGCTGGAACTGGGCGCCGACGACTACATCGCCAAGCCCTACAGTCCGCGCGAATTGCTGGCGCGCATCAAAGCCATCCACCGCCGCACGGGCATCGACGCGGCCGCGCCGCCCCGCTATTACCGCTTCGTCGGTTTCACGCTCGACACGCTCGAGCGCACGGTGACGGATGCCGACGGCGAAGCGCTGCAGCTGACGGGCCTCGATTTCCAGCTGCTGCGCTACTTTGTCGAGCATCCGGGCGATATCCTCGACCGCAGCGTGCTGTGCGAACAGACACGGGGGCGCGACGCGGGGCCGCTCGACCGCTCGCTCGATGTGCAGGTGAGCCGGCTGCGGCTGCGCCTGAAGGACGATGGCAAGCAGCCCATGCTGATCAAGACGGTGCGCGGCGCCGGTTATGTGTTTTCTGCCGACGTGAGCAGTGGGCATGCCTGAGCGGGGCGTGCGCCGGCTGCTCGAGCGTCTGCTGCCGCCATCGCTGCTGGGCCGCCTGTCCGTGGTGATGGTGGCCGGCGTGCTGGCCACGCAACTGGTGGGCAACCTGATCTGGGCCACGCAGCTGCGCCGCGACTCGGCCGTGGAGGCGCGCATGGCGTCGCAGCACCTGGCCCGCAGCGCCGCCAGCACCATCCGTTTCTTCCTCAGCCTGCCGGCCAACTACCGCCCCATCCTGATCCAGCAATTTCGCGAGATGGGTGGCACGCGCTTCTTTGTCAACGTCAACCAGGGGCCGCTGGCCATCCGCGAAATCGCCCCGCACGCGCTGGCCGATACGGTGGTGGCCACGGTGGGTGCGGCGCTGAAGAGCGACTTGCCGCAGCTGGCCGGCTACCGCGTGGGCTTCGCCTGGCCGAGCGATCTGGTGGTGGCCGACAGCGGCGCGCACATCGGCGACTTGCCGGAAAACTGGGTCCAGCACATCTTGCTGCTGAAGCCGAATCCCGCGCCCGTCCTCGTGATCCAGGCCGAGCTGGAGCCGGGCAACTGGCTGTACCTGGCGGCGCTGATGCCCAACCCGTATTTCTTGCAAAGCAGTAATCCGTGGACACTCGACCGGGTATTGCTGCAAGCGTTGTCGCTGGCGGCCGTGCTGCTGCTGTCGATCCTCGTAGTACGCTGGACAACACGGCCGCTGGCGGCCCTGTCGGATGCGGCCGAAGCGTTTGGCCGTGGCGAGACGCCGCCGCCCCTGCCGCAGACGGGCAGCCGCGAGTTCGTGCAGACGGCGCGTGCCTTCAGCGGCATGCGCGAACGCATCCAGCGGTATCTGGAAGACCGCGAACGGCTGTTCGTCTCGATTTCGCATGACTTGCGCACGCCCATCACGCGCCTGAAATTGCGCACGGAATTGCTCGACGACGATGTGCAGCGCAACGAATTCCACGATGACCTCGATGAGCTGGACATGATGGTCAAGGGGGCGCTGCAATGCGTGAAGGATAGCGATATCCATGAAAACGCCACCGAGGTGCGCCTGGACCCTTTGCTGCAGCGCATGGTGCGCGGGACCCAGCTGGCCGGCCATGTCGTGCATTACGTGGAGACGGACCTGAGCGTGAAGGCCAAGCCCCTGGCCCTGAAGCGCGCCATCGGCAACTTGCTCGACAATGCTCTGTTTTACGGCAAGACTGCCCACCTGTCGGCGTGCCGCGAGGGCGCCAACGTGGTCATCCGCATCCGCGATGACGGCCCCGGCGTGGCTGAAGAGGCGTTCGCCAGCCTGTTCCAGCCCTATGTGCGCCTGGAACATGGCCGCGAGCAAAACGCGCATGGCATGGGATTGGGGCTTGGTATCGCGCGCAGCATCGTCCAGGCCCACGGCGGCGAGCTGACCCTGGCGAACCACCGTGACGGCGGCCTGGAAGCGACCATTCGCCTGCCGGCCCAGTAAGCGACGTCAGCTTTGTCCTGCCAGCAGCGCGCTGGGCACGCGCGGCGAGGACATCAGGTCGCGGAAGGCGGCCCAGTGCTCGGCGCGCGTCGCGCCCTGGTGCTCGACATAGGCTTTCGCCATGTCCTGGCCCAGGTTGTAATTGATGACGTACGCACCCATGGCATCATAGAACTGCAGGCGCTGCGCGGATTTCTCGGCCGGGTACAGACGCACGTTGACCAGCCATTCCAGCGCTTCTTCGCGGCTCAGGCTGCCTTCGAGGTATTGGCGCGCGATGTCGTTGTCGGCATAGCCGAGTTTGGCCAGCAGCCGGTTCAGCTGGGCATAGCGGGGCGCCAGCGCCGGGTCGAGGCCGGCCAGCGGGTACAGCACCTGTTGCTCGAAAGCCAGCCGTTCTTCGTCCGTAAAACTCAGTTCGATGCCGTAATTGGCCGTGCCTTCGGCGATCAACGATTGCGGCGAATACAGCGGATAGATGCAGTATTCCATCCAGCCCTTGCCACGCACCAGGTCGCGCTCGAGCAGCACGTTGTAGACGTGGTGGCCCGGATACGCTTCATGGCAGCCAAGATCGACGGCGCGATCGATGCACACCGGCAAGTCCGTATTGATCTGGATCACGCTCTGATAGTTGCCCTTGTACCAGTTGTAGCCGCTCCACGGCTTGTCGGTGACAAATTCCAATATGAAATCTTCGCCTTCGGGCAGGGCGATGTAGCGCAAGGTACGCTCGCGTCCCGCGCGGATGGCCGCATCCATGACGGCGTGCAGCTTGTCGGCGGGAATGATGAGCTGTGCGCGCAAGGCGTTGACCCTGTCGCTGACCGTGCCGTCGCCAGGCAGCAGCGCGTCGATCTGCGCCACCAGTGCTGCATAGTATGCGCGGCTGTGATGGGGCGAGACGGCGTCGTACAGGCGCGCGCTTTCCGTATCGAAATCAAGGCGCGATCCCTGCAGCATCTCCGTGCGCGCCATGACGGCTTGCAGCTGCTTGCGCAGGTTGGCGGCGCGCAGGCAGGGGGCGTCGGCCAGCAGGGCCAGCGCCTTGTCCGTCGCGGCCTGGATGTCGCTCAAACTCAGTTGCTGTTCTAGCGCCTCCTGTTGCCATGCGGGCGGGCCGTAATAGGCGTCCACATACGAGGCATCGTGCTGGCCCATGGCCAGGACCAGCTTGACGTAGCGTTCGGCCACGCCGGCGAGAGTAGGAGAGTTGCTGTCGTTGTTTGTCATTGTGGCCTGGTTGTTGCGGTTGGGCAGGCGCTTATTGTATAGCGCAACAGGCTGGAGCGAGGCACGGACACGGAGCACGGACGGGCGGCCTCATTTCCCTATAACAATTAGAAAAATGCATCTTGATATAGCTCAGTGAACCCGGCGTTCGCGGCCTGCGCGTGCGGTTTTGGCAGCAAGATGGCGTGGTTTTCTTTTTTTCGCATACACGTGATTTTCTTCTTGATTTTTCTTCGTTTATGGACGAATATGATGTACGAGATCCGGCACTATCTGACGTCATCGGGCAGGGATTTATATACGGAATGGCTGAAGCGCCAGCGCGATAATACGGCCAGGGTGGCCATCGTACGACGCGTGCTGCGCATGATGCCCGGTAATTTTGGCGACCATAAATTTTGCCACGATGGCGTGTGGGAATTGCGTATCGACGTGGGTCCTGGTTACCGTATTTACTATGCCATCGACGAGGGCCAGATTATTTTATTGCTGTGTGGTGGCGACAAGCGCACGCAGTCGAAAGATATCGAATACGCCTGTGCCTGCTGGCACGACTGGAAGGAGAGAGGACATGAAAGAGGACGTGAAACAGGTCATGAGCAAACCACCAAGAGACCGCTCGCATGACGAAGCAATGGCTGAGCTGTACCGCGACGATCCCGCCTTCGCCCTTGAACTGATCAACAACATCCTCGTCGATGGCGACCACGGCGAACTCCTGAGCGTGCTGCGCCAGCTGACGCGCGCCTTTGGCGGCGTGCCCGCCGTGGCGCAGGCGGCCAAGCTTAATCCTACCCAGCTGTACCGCACCTTGTCGCCCGATGGTAATCCATCCCTGAGCACCTTGACGGCCATCCTCGATGCCATGGGCTTGCGGCTGGCCGTGGAACCCAGGCAGCCCGAACGTCCATTTCCCGCACCGGCTGCCTGAGTTCTTTGCACGCGGCTAGAATTCCACCGGGCGCGCTTCGCGCATCGCTTGCGTCATGGCCAGGCCGATGCGCGTCGCTTCCGTCGCATCGTGCAAGGTCAATGACAAGGTGCGCCGGCCCAGTGCCGCATCCGTGAACTCCTGCGCCTCGATCAAAAAGGCATCGGCGAAGCGGGCATAGAAGTCCGGCGTGCATTCATTGCGCACGCCATGCGCATCCGAAATTTCCACCCGGTTCAGGCGCGGATTGCTGCCCACGGCCAGGCGGCCCCCCGTGCCGAACACTTCCGTCAGGGTTTCATGGCCATGCGCCATGGTGCGCGAGGCCATGAAGCTGGCCATGCTGCCATCGGAAAATTCGACCGTTGCCAGCCCGTTGTCGACGTCGCCAAATGCCTGCAAGCCCGTGTGGATGGCGTTGGTGCCGCTCGCATACACGCGTTTGGGTGCGGGGTTGCCCAGCAGCCAGCGCGCCAGGTCGATATCGTGCACGCTGCAATCGAGGAAGATGCCGCCGCTGGTGGGGGCGAAGCGCATGAAGGCGCCGCTGGGGTCGTTCTGGTCGCAGGTTTGCGAACGCACCAGATACGGTTTGCCGATGAGTCCCTGGGCAATCTTTTGCTGCGCGTCATGGTAGCTGGCGTCGAAACGGCGCACGAAGCCGATCATGATCGTCAACTGCGGGTGGCGCGCCGCTTCCGCTTCCACCTTCAGGCAGTCGGGCAGGTCCAGCGACAGCGGTTTTTCGCAAAACACGTGCTTGCCGGCGCGCAAGGCGGCGATGATCTGGTCCGCGTGCAGCGAGGTGGGCGTGACGAGGAAGACGGCGTCCAGGCCCGGGTGGGCCAGCAGGGCGTCGTAGTCGGCATAGCCGGTGGTGATGCCGAGCTGGCTGGCGGCCCAGTCCAATTCGGCTGGCACGGGGCTGCAGGCAGCCACGACTTCGGCATTCGGCACGCGCTGCGCCAGGTTGATGGCGTGGCGCTGGCCCAGCCGGCCCAGGCCGACGATGCCGACTTTTAATGTTGGGGATGACATGGTGTCTCCAGATTTTTTATTGTTGTTTATAAAGTTACGACGCCAGGGTCACGACACGACCCTCGCGCCACGACAGCGTCGCCGCTTCGGCCAGTTCCAGCGCCTTCAAGCCATCGTGGACGGTGGTGCGCAGCGGCGTGCCATGGGTGAGGGCGTCAAAGAAATGCGCCATTTCCTGCGCATACGCCACGCGGTAGCGTTCCAGGAAAAAATCTTCCGGCCTGTCGACGCTGACGTTCACAGCACCATAGGCCGTCACTTCCGTCGGCTTGTGGTTGCCCGCCTGCAGCATACCGGCGCTGCCCAGCACTTCGAAGCGCTGGTCGTAGCCGTAGGCGGCGCGGCGCGAGGCATTGATCTGGCACAAGCGTCCCTTGGCCGTGCGGATGGTGACGACGGCCGTGTCCAGGTCGCCCGCTACACCGATGGCCGGGTCGACGAGGCAACTGCCCGTGGCGTGCACGCTGACGGCTTCATCGTCGAGTATCCAGCGGAAGATGTCGAAATCGTGGATCAGCATATCCTTGAAGATACCGCCCGACACCTTGATGTAGCTGACCGGTGGCGGACCCGGGTCGCGGCTGGTGATGATGAGTAATTCCGGCGTGCCGATCTCGCCTGCTTCAATGCGTGTCTTGACGGCATTGAAAGTGGGATCGTAGCGGCGCTGGAAACCCAGCATGCACAGTACCTTGGCTTCCTTGACGGCGGCGGCGCAGGCGCGCGCCCGGTCGATGGTCAAGTCGACGGGTTTTTCGCAAAAAATGGCTTTGCCGGCGGCGGCCGAGCGCAGGATCAGGTCCGCGTGCGTGTCCGTGCTCGAGGCAATGACGACGGCCTTGATGGCCGGGTCGGCCAATGCCGCCTCGACAGTCGCGCTGCTGCCGCCATGCAGGCCGGCCAGCGCGGCGGCCGCTTCCTGGTTGACGTCGACCACGTACTTGAACTGCACGCCGGGTTGGGCGGCCAAATTGGCCGCGTGGATTTTGCCGATGCGTCCGGCGCCGAACAACGCTACTTCAATCATCATGTTCTCCTGGGGTGTGGATTTCTTCGATGTCGAGCTCTAATTTGTAGGCCAGCGCGATGAACAGCGCCTGGCACAGGCAGATGGTGCTGGTCAGCGAGCGGAAGGCGAAGGCGCTGCCCTCGGTGACGGTGAGCAGCGCGTCGGCGGCCCGCGCGAGCGGGGCCAGCTTGCTGTCGGTAATCACGAGGACCTTGGCGCCCTTGTCTTGCGCCGCCTTGATGCACTGCTGGGTTTCCTTGCCGTAAGGCGAGAAACTGATGGCGATCGCCACATCGCGTTCGCGCACGCTGCGCATCTGTTCGCGGTGCATGCCGCCCAGTCCGCTAATCAGGTGCACGCGCTTGTCCGTGTGTTCGAGCGCGTAGGCGATGTAGGAGGCGATCGGGAAGGATCGACGCACGCCGATCACATAGATATTTTCCGCTTTCAGCAGCAGGTTGACGGCCGCTTCCAACTGCGCGTCGTCGAGCCCGGCCGCCAGATCGTCGAGACCGGCGCGGCTGGCGCCGACGAATTCGCGCGTCAGGTCGCCTGCGCTCAGGGCGGCGTCGCGTGTGGAGATCAGCTTGCGGATGCGCTGCTGGTAGTCGGGCGTGGCGCCGGCCTGGTCCGTATAAGCCTGGCGGAACACGTCTTGCATTTCGGAAAAGCCCGTGTAGCCGAAGCGCTGCGCGAAACGCACGATAGCGGACGGCTGCACGTCGCAGGCGGCGGCGATGTCGCTGATGCGCTCGAGCATCAGGCTGGCCCGGTGCTTTTCAATGTATTGCGCGATGACTTTCAACTGGCGCGACAGGTTGTCGTACTCGGCTGCAATGTGCTGCATCAGTTGTTCGATGGGGGCGGTGGCTGCCATGATTTTTTCCTTGGTGTACTTGCCGGACCGCTGTCTCCGTGCGGCTGGTTCTGGCGAGAATTATAGGAGGGAATCTTAAAAATAGAAACGAATTTCTATTTAAATTTATTTTGAAAATTTTATTGCATTTGTCTTTTTTGTGGCCTAAGCTGTGCGCAGTGCATCGGTTCGTGTGCCGCAAGGCCAGGCCGGTGACACCCTTCATAAAAGCTCGCAACTATAAAAATTAATCCGTCTAGGAGACATTCATGCATAGCAATAAAAGCAAGGGTTTGATGAAGTGCCTGGCCATCGCCAGCCTGGGCCTGAGCCTGGGTTTGAGCACGGGCGCCAGCCATGCTGCCGGCGAGAAATTCGTCATGGTCAGCCACGCGCCGGACTCCGATTCCTGGTGGAACACCATCAAGAACGCCATCAAGCAAGCCGGTGAAGACTTCAACGTGTCCGTCGACTACCGCAATCCGCCCAATGGCGACCTGGCCGACATGGCGCGCCTGATCGAGCAGTCGGCCGCGCGCAACTATGATGGCTTGATCGCAGACATCGCCGACTTCAGCGTGCTGCAAAAACCGCTGGGCACGGTAGTGGCCAAGAAAATCATGCTCGTGACCATCAATTCGGGCACCATCGCGCAAAGCGAACAGTTGAAAGCCATCATGCACGTGGGCCAGCCCGAGTATGACGCGGGCCTGGGCGCCGGCAAGCGCGCCAAGGAAGCGGGCATCAAATCGTTCGTGTGCGTGAATCACTATGCGATGAATGCGTCGTCGTTCGAACGCTGCCGCGGTTTTGCCGATGCGCTCGGCGTCGACTTCAAATCGTCCACGCTCGACACCAATGGCGTCGACCCCGGCGTGATCGAAAGCAAGGTCAGCGCCTATCTGCGCAGCAATCCGAAGACCCAGGCCGTGCTGGCACTGGGACCGGATTCGGCGCCAGCTGCCATGCGCGCCGTCGAGAAGCTGGGTCTGAAAGGCAAGATGTACTTCGCCAGCTTCGACTTGTCGGAAGAGATCGCCAAGGGCATCAAGGATGGCAGCATCCAGTTCGCCATCGACCAGCAGCCCTACCTGCAAGGCTACATTCCTGTCGCCGTGATGGCCATCATGAAACAGCAAAAGATCACTGACCTGGCCAAGGTCAAGGAAATCCTGATCGCCAATCCGAAATACCAGGCGCGCCTGGCCGAATACGGCCTGACCCCGATCTACGGCCCACGCCATATCAGCTCCGGCCCCGGTTTCGTGACCAAGGAAAACATTTCCAAGGTCGAAAAATACGCCGGCCAATACCGCTAATCCACACAGTCGCCACCGGGTTTGCCCTGCGCCGCACCGCCTCCCGCGGGCGGCGCATGGGAAGAACACGCCTGGCGCCAGCGATGCTGGCAGGAAAGTAATTGGAATTGGTAACAAGTATCACTGAAAGGACATCGTATGACTGCGCTCAAAACCAGCCTGGCCAGCCCCGGCATGAATCCTCCTCCGCCTCCCGGCGCCTCCAGCAAGCCAGTTGCCGCCGCCGACGAGCGCGTGGGCACGACCAGCTGGGTCAAACGGTTTTTTGGCCGCCCCGAGTTCGCCTCGATTTCCGGCGCGGTGCTCGTGTTTGCCTTCTTCGTCATCACGGCCGGCGATTCCGGCATGTTCAACCTCGATGGCGTCGTTAACTGGATGCAAGTGGCGTCCTACCTGGGCATCATCGCCATCGGCGCCTGCCTGCTGATGATCGCCGGTGAATTCGACCTGTCGATCGGTTCCATGATCGGCTTTGCCGGCATGATGATCGCCATTCCGACCATCTATTTCCACTGGCCGCTGTGGGCCGCCATCCTGTTCGCCTTCGCCGGTTCCATGGCGCTGGGCTGGCTCAACGGCTACATCGTCATCAAGACGCGCTTGCCATCGTTCATCGTTACCCTGGCATTCCTGTTCATCCTGCGCGGCCTGACCCTGGCCCTGTCGATCATGTTCGCCAACCGCACCATCGTCAGCGGCGTGGGCGACCTGGCGGCGCAGGACTGGCTGGCCAGCCTGCTGTTCCACGGCAATGTGGCCACCGGCCTGTTCCAGTGGATGGGCGCGCATGGCTGGATCGCCGTGCTCGACGACGGCTCGCCGCTGGTCAAAGGCATCCCGAAAGTCATCGCCTGGTGGCTGGTGCTGGCCGCCGGCGCCGCGTTCGTGTTGTCGCGTACCCGCTTCGGCAACTGGATGTTCGCCGTGGGCGGCGACGCCAACGCGGCCAAGAATGTGGGCGTGCCGGTGCGCAAGGTAAAAATTTCCCTGTTCGTCTTCACGGCCTTCTGCGCCTGCCTGTTTGCGACCTTGCAAGTATGCGACGTGGGTTCGGCCGCCGCCGACCGGGGCATGCAAAAGGAATTCGAAGCCATCATCGCGGCCGTCATCGGCGGCGCCTTGCTGACGGGCGGCTACGGTTCCGTCGTCGGCGCCTGCTTCGGCGCGCTGATCTTTGGCGTGGTGCAGATCGGCATCACTTATACCAACATCAATTCGGACTGGTTCCGCGTGTTCCTCGGCGTCATGCTGCTGATCGCGGTGCTGTTCAATAACTTTGTACGCTCACGCGTCACGGAAGCGAGATAAATCATGAGCGAGCATATTCTTGCCCTGGAAAATGTCAGCAAGCGCTTCGGCTCCGTGCTGGCCTTGCAAAACATCACCATGCGCCTGAAGGAAGGCGAAGTGCATTGTTTGCTGGGCGACAACGGCGCCGGCAAGTCGACGTTGATCAAGACCCTGGCCGGCGTGCACAAGCCCACCGATGGCCAATACCTGGTCGATGGCAAGCCCGTCGTCTTCAATTCGCCCAGCGAAGCGCTGGACATGGGCGTGGCCACCGTCTACCAGGATCTGGCGCTGGTGCCGCTGCTGTCCGTGGCGCGCAATTTCTTCATGGGCCGCGAGCCGATGAAAAAGCTGCTGGGCCTGGTGCCCGTGATGGATATCGACTATGCGGCCGAGACGGCGCGCGACAAGCTGGCCGAGATGGGCATCATGGTGCGCGACCCGCACCAGGCCATCGGCACCATGTCGGGCGGTGAAAAGCAGTGTTTGGCCATTGCCCGCGCCATTCACTTCGGCGCCCGCGTGCTGATCCTCGACGAGCCGACGGCTGCCCTGGGCGTGAAGCAGTCGTTCAATGTATTGAAACTGATTTACAAGGCGCGCGAGCGGGGCATATCCGTGATCTTTATTACGCATAATGTGCACCATGCGTATCCGGTGGGCGACTCGTTCACGTTGTTGAACCGGGGCAAGTCGCTGGGCACCTTCACCAAGGATACGGTGAGCAAGGATGCCTTGCTGGACATGATGGCGGGCGGTGCGGAAATGCAAACGCTGATGAGTGAACTCGACGGTGTCACGATTTAAGGATAGCCATGAATAATTCCACACAATTTGCCCAGGGCCGGGCGCTGGACGTGATCTGCCTGGGCCGCCTGGCCGTGGACCTGTACGCGCAGCAGATCGGCAGCCCCCTGGAAGACGCGACCAGTTTCGCCAAATACCTGGGCGGCTCGTCGGCGAATATCGCCTTCGGCACGGCCCGGCTGGGCTTGAAGTCGGCCATGCTGTCGAAAGTGGGCGACGACCACATGGGCCGTTTCCTCACCGATACCCTGTCGAAAGAGGGCTGCGACGTCAGCCACGTGGGCATCGACCGCGACCGCCTGACGGCTTTGGTCATGCTGGGCATCAAGGACAAGAACACCTTTCCCCTGATTTTCTACCGTGAAAATTGCGCCGACATGGCCATCGACGCCGCGTCGGTGGATGCGGCCTTCATTGCCTCGAGCAAGGCGCTGCTGATCACCGGCACGCATTTCTCCACGGCTGCCATGCACGCCGTCAGCACGCAGGCACTCACATTGGCCCGCGCCAACAAGGTGCGCACCGTGCTCGACATCGATTACCGGCCCGTCCTGTGGGGTTTGTCGGGCAAGGCCGATGGCGAAACGCGTTTCATTTCGAACGAAGGCGTGACCAAACATCTGCAAAGCATCCTGCCGCAGTTCGACTTGATCGTCGGCACGGAAGAGGAATTCATGATCGCCGGCGGCGGCGCCGACATCATGGCCAGCTTGCGCGCCGTGCGAGCCGCCACCCTAGCCACCCTGGTCGTCAAGCGGGGCCCGCTGGGCAGCGCCGTCATCGACAATGTGGTGCCGCACAGCCTCGATGACGCATACAACTACCGCGGCGTGCGCGTGGAAGTACTCAATGTGCTGGGCGCGGGCGACGCTTTTCTGTCGGGCTTCCTGAAAGGCTGGCTGCGCGGCGAGGATTACGAAGCGTGCTGCCGCTACGCGAATGGCTGCGGCGCCCTCGTCGTGTCGCGCCATGGCTGCGCGCCGGCCATGCCGTCACCCGTCGAGCTCGACTATTTCCTCGCCAATGCGGCAAAGCTGACGCAGCCGGACCAGGACGCCACCTTGTCGCGCCTGCACCGCACGACGGTGGCGCGCAAGCAGTGGGATGAGTTGTGCGTATTTGCCTTTGACCACCGCACGCAATTCTTTGAGCTGGCGCAACAGACGGGCGCGCCCGAGTCCGCCATTGCGGCCTTGAAGCAATTGATGGTGCAAGCCGTGGCGCAGACGGAAACGGCCTTGCAGTTGGCCGGCAAGACGGGCGTGCTGATCGATGGCCGCTATGGCGTCGATGCGCTCAACGATGCGACCGGGCGCGGCTGGTGGATAGGCCGTCCCGTGGAATTGCCGGGATCGAATCCGCTGCAATTCGACTGGGGTCGTTCCATCGGCTCGCATCTGCTCAGCTGGCCCAAGGAACACGTGATCAAGTGCCTGGTGCAGCTGCACCCGGACGATGCCGTGGAAAACCGGCTGGAACAGGAAGCGCAAATCAAGGCCCTGTACGACGCGGCGCAAGTGAGCGGTCACGAACTGTTACTGGAAGTCATACCGTCGGAAGCCTTGCCGCACGGCGACGATACGGTCTTGCGCGCCGTCAAGCGTCTGTACAACCTGGGTATTTATCCGGAATGGTGGAAGCTGGAAAGCATGTCAGCCCAGCAATGGCAAGCCATCGATGCCCTCGTGCACGAGCGCGATCCGTATTGCCGTGGCGTCGTCCTGCTGGGTTTGAACGCGCCGATTGCCGCCCTGGCCGACAGTTTCGAGCAAGCCAGTGCCAGCACGACGTGCCGCGGCTTCATGGTGGGCCGCACCATCTTCCAGGAACCGAGCCGCCGCTGGCTGGCTGGCGAACTTGACGATGCCGGCCTGATCGCCGCCGTGCGCGCCAACTTCGAACAGCTCATTGCCCTATGGCAGCGTACGCGCAACCGTCTGGAGCGTGCGGCATGAGTACGATTCCTTTAACGATGGCCCAAGCCCTTGTACGCTATCTGGCCGCCTTGCGCACGGAAGAGGGCGAACCTCTGTTCGGCGGCGCCTTTGCCATCTTTGGTCACGGCAACGTGGCAGGCCTGGGCGAGGCGCTGTACCAGTACCGCGACAGCTTCCCGACTTACCGTGCGCATAACGAACAGGCGATGGCGCATTCGGCCATCGCCTATGCGAAAGCCCACATGCGCCGGCGCATGATGGCGGTGACCAGTTCCATCGGCCCGGGCGCGACCAACCTGCTGACGGCCGCCGCGCTGGCGCACGTGAACCGCCTGCCCGTGCTCTTGCTGCCCGGCGACGTCTTCGTCTCGCGCGCGCCCGACCCGGTGCTGCAGCAACTGGAAGATGGCACGGATGGCAGCGTGTCGGTCAACGATGCGTTCAAGCCGCTATCGCGCTATTTCGACCGCATCGTCTATCCGGAACAGCTATTGACGGCCTTGCCGCGCGCCATTGCCGCCTTGACGGACCCGGCCGCCTGCGGCCCCGTGACCTTGTCCCTGCCGCAAGACGTACAGACGATGGCGTATGACTATCCGGCGGACTTTTTCGAACCGAGAGTCGTGCGTTTCCGCGCCGTGCCGCCTATTGAACAGGAACTGGAAGAGGCGGCAGCGTTGTTGAAGCACGCGAAGCAGCCGCTGATCGTAGCCGGTGGCGGTGTGCTGTATGGCAAGGCCAGCGCTGCCTTGCAGGCGTTTGCCGAGCGCCATGGCATTCCTGTGGCGGAAACCCAGGCCGGTAAAAGTTCTCTGCCATGGAACCATCCGCTGCAGCTGGGCGCCATCGGCGTGACGGGCTCGCCTGCGGCCAACAGCCTGGCAGCGGACGCGGACGTGGTGCTGGCCATCGGCACGCGCCTGCAGGATTTCACGACCGGTTCCAACTCCCTGTTTGCGCAGGCGCAACTGGTCAGCCTGAACGTCAACAGTTTTGATGTGTTGAAACGCCGTGGCCTGGGCTTGCAGGCGGACGCGACGCTGGGCTTGCAAGGCCTGTCGCGGCTGCTGGGCAGCTGGAATAGCGCGGGCCAGTGGATGGACCGGGCGCAGCAGGCAGGGAACGCGTGGCGCGAGACAGTCAAAAGCATCACGGGCCGGCGCGATGTGGCCGGCTTGCCGTACGACGGCGAAGTCATCGGCGCCGTGCAACGTTCTTCAGCGGACTCGACCGGCAACGATATCGTCGTCTGCGCGGCAGGCACCTTGCCGGCCGAGCTGCACAAGCTGTGGCGCAAGTCGACGCCGGGTGGCTACCACATGGAGTACGGCTACTCGTGCATGGGTTACGAAATCGCCGGTGGCCTCGGCGTCAAGATGGCCAAGCCTGACCGCGAAGTGATCGTCATGGTGGGCGACGGCAGCTATCTGATGATGAATTCGGAAATCGCCACGTCCGTCATGCTGGATAAAAAACTCATCATCGTCGTGCTCGACAACCGGGGCTATGGTTGCATCAACCGCCTGCAGCAGGCCTGCGGCAACCCTTCGTTCAACAATATGTTGCCCGATAGCGCACCGCATATCGACTTTGCCCTGCATGCGCAATCGCTGGGCGCGCTGTCCGAGCACGTGGCCTCGATTGCCGAGCTGGAGCAGGCGATGCTGCGCGCCCGCGCCGCACCGCGCACGTATCTGATTTGCATCGACACGGACGACACGCGCACGACCGAAGACGGCGGTTGCTGGTGGGAAGTGGCCGTGCCCGAGGTTTCCACGCAGCCAGCCGTGCAAGCTGCGCGTGCCCGTTATGAACTTGAACGCCAAGGACAACAACAATGAACGCACCGACATGGAATGTGAAGATCGGCATCAACCCGATCTCGTGGATGAACGACGACTTGCCGAGCCTGGGTGGCGAAACGCCTTTGGAAACGGCGTTGAAAGAGGGCGCCGAGATCGGCTACGTGGGTTTTGAGCTGGGCAACAAGTTTCCGAAAGATGCCCCGGCCCTGAACGCGGTGCTGGGCAAATACAATCTCGCCTGTGTTTCCGGCTGGTATTCGGGCCGGCTGGCGCACCGCTCGGTCGAAGACGAGATCGCCGCCGTCGGCCCGCATTTGCGCTTGCTGGCCGACAGCGGCGCCACCGTCATGGTCTACGGCGAAGTGGCCGACGCCATCCAGGGCGAAGCGCGCCCGCTGTATAAACGCCCGCGTTTCCAGTCGCAGCAGCAATGGCAGGACTACGCCAACAAATTGACGGCCTTTGCTGCCCATCTGCTCGCGCATGGCGTGCGCCTCGCGTATCACCATCACATGGGCGCCTACGTGGAAACGCCGGCGGACGTGGACCAGTTGATGGCTTTGACGGGAGCCGAGGTCGGCTTGCTGTTCGACACGGGCCACATCACGTTTGCCGGCGGCGACGCGCTGGCGGTGCTCAACAAGCATATCGACAGGATTTGCCATGTGCATTGCAAGGACGTGCGCCCCAACGTGGTGAAACTGGCGCGCAATGGCCACTGGAGTTTCTTGCAGGCTGTGATCAATGGCGCCTTTAGCGTACCGGGCGACGGCAGCATCGACTTTCCCGCCATCCTCACGCGTTTATATCTGCACGGCTACGAAGGCTGGCTCGTGGTGGAAGCGGAGCAGGATCCGGCCGTGGCCCCCAGCTACGAATACGCGAAGATGGGCCATGACTACCTGGCCAAGCTCGTCGAGGCCATTCCGCGCCTGGGTCGGGAGGCGGCATGAGTCTGCTATTAGTCAAAGCGAACAAGGCAGGCGGCAAGATCGTCGAGGTGACGCCCGAGTCGGCCGGCTGGACGCATGTCGGTTTCGCCGCGCACCGGCTTCAAGCAGGCGAATCGCTGAGCCTGGACACGGGCAAGCGCGAACTGTGCATCGTCGTGCTGACGGGTACGGTCACCGTACAGGCCGGTGGACAGCAGTGGCGCGAGATCGGTCACCGCCAAAGCGTCTTCGAGGACCGTTCGCCCTATGCCGTATATGTCCCGCTGGATACAGCGGTCGGCATCACGGCCGTGAGCAATGCCGAGGTCGCCCTGTGCACCGCCCCGGCCACGATCCACCGTCCGGCGCGCCTGATCGAGCCATCGACCATGACGCGCTCGGTGCGCGGCAAGGGCGCCAACACGCGCTATGTGTGCGACATCCTGCCTCAAACGGCCGAGGCCGACGGCTTGCTGGTGGTCGAGGTGGTCACGCCATCGGGCCACTCGTCGAGCTATCCGCCGCATAAGCACGACAGCGACAACGTGCCGCTGGAAAGCTCACTGGAAGAAACCTATTACCACCGCCTCAACCCCGAACAGGGCTTTGCCTACCAACGAGTCTACACGGACGACCGTTCCATCGATGAAGCCATGGCCGTGGAAAACCACGACGTGGTGATGGTGCCACGCGGCTACCATCCCGTGACCGTGCCGTATGGCTACGACGGCTATTACCTGAACGTGATGGCCGGCCCGAAACGCGTGTGGCACTTTAAAAATGACCCGGCCCATGACTGGCTGATGACGAAATAACCTAGGACAAGACAATGACGACCCCGATGATTGGCCACTTTATTGGTGGCAACCCGATGGCTTCGCGCTCAGAGCGCACGAGCGATGTCTTCAATCCCGCCACCGGTGCCGTGACGGCCAAGGTGGCGCTGGCCACGCCGTCCGAGCTGAACGCGGCCGTGGCCGCCGCCCATGCGGCGTTTCCCGCCTGGTCGCAAACCTCGCCGCTGCGCCGCGCCCGGGTCATGTTCAAATTCAAGGAATTGCTGGAAGAGCACTCGGATCAACTGGCCGCCCTGATCACGGCGGAGCACGGCAAAGTGTTTACGGATGCCAAAGGGGAAGTGACGCGCGGCATCGAAGTGGTGGAATTTGCCTGCGGCATCCCGCAAATGATGAAGGGAGAGTATTCGGAACAGGTGGCCGGCGGCATCGATGCCTGGTCGATTCGCCAGGCGCTCGGTGTGTGCGTCGGCATCACGCCATTCAACTTTCCCGTGATGGTGCCGATGTGGATGTTCCCGATGGCGATTGCCTGCGGCAATACGTTCGTATTGAAACCGTCCGAGCGCGACCCGTCGGCCAGCCTGCTGCTGGCGCAATTGCTGACGGACGCGGGCTTGCCCGATGGCGTCTTCAATGTGCTGCAGGGTGACAAGGAAGCCGTGGACGGATTGCTGCACCACCCGGACGTGCGCGCCGTCAGTTTCGTCGGTTCCACGCCGATTGCCGAATATATCTATGCGACCGGCTGCGCGCAGGGCAAGCGCGTGCAAGCCCTGGGTGGCGCCAAGAATCACATGGTCGTCATGCCCGATGCGGATATCCCGCAGACGGTCGACGCGCTGATGGGTGCGGCGTTCGGTTCGGCCGGCGAGCGCTGCATGGCCATTTCCGTCGTCGTGGCGGTCGGCAATGTGGCGGACCAGCTGGTCGAAGCCTTGGTGCCGCGCATTGCCGCCTTGAAAATCACGCAGGGCATGGATCTGTCGGCCGAGATGGGGCCCGTGGTGACGCAAGTGCACAAGGACAAGATCGCCGGCTACATCGCCAAGGGTGTGGAAGAGGGCGCCAAGCTGGTGGCCGACGGGCGCGGTTTCGTGCTGCCTGGCCACGAGCAAGGGTTCTTCCTCGGCGGCAGCCTGTTCGACCACGTCACGCCGGACATGACGATCTACAAGGAAGAAATCTTTGGCCCCGTGCTGTGCATCGTGCGCGTGCCGGACTTTACGGCGGCGTTGGACCTGGTCAACGCGCATGAGTACGGCAATGGCACGGCCATCTACACGCGTGACGGCAACACGGCGCGCGAATACACGCACAGGGTGCAGGTGGGCATGGTGGGCGTGAACGTGCCGATTCCCGTGCCGATGGCTTTCCACAGCTTCGGCGGCTGGAAGCGCAGCCTGTTCGGCGACCACCACGCGCATGGCCCTGAATCCGTGCGTTTCTACACGAAACAGAAGGCCGTCACGCAGCGCTGGCCCGCATCGACGGCCGCCGGCGCCGAGTTTGCCATGCCGACCCTGAAGTAAAGCACCTTGCAGGCCCGGCTGGTTCGCTTCTTGCTTACTGCAATGGTTGTGTTTAGCCATTGCAGATCGCTCCCATGACGTCCAGCCGTACCCAGCCTTTGCGCATCGTTGTCGTCAACACTATTGTCGAGCACGGCGTGCACGAGAATGCGGCCTTGGCTGCTCAAGTGCAGCGCGGCAATGCTTTGCGCATCGGCTTGCTGGAATCGGGCTTCGATATCGTCGCCTCGCTGCCAGCCGACCTCTACCTTCCCGAGCGCATCGCGCAACTGCAGCCTGACCTCATCATCATCGATGCCGAATCGGACGCGCGCGACGTGCTTGAGCACATCGTCATCGCCACGCGCGACGAGCGCCGCCCCATCGTGCTGTTTACCGAAGACGGCGCCACGGCCAGCATCGATGCGGCCATGGCGGCCGGCGTGTCTGCGTATATCGTGGCCGGCCTGCATGCCGAGCGCATCTTGCCCGTGCTCAATGTGGCCCTGGCGCGCTTTCGCCAGGAAGAAAAACTGCGCGCCGAATTGCTCGACACGCGGCACAAGCTGCTTGAGCGCAAGGTGATCGAACGGGCCAAGGGCTTGTTGATGACGCATCACGGCTTGACGGAAGACCAGGCTTACCAGCGCTTGCGCAGCATGGCCATGAACAAGAAACTCAAACTGGCGGAAATTGCCCAGCGTATCCTCGACGTGGAGGACTTGCTGGGATGAAACGCGCATTTCCTGACACATACTGGTGCAGTGCACCATTCCAGTGCATTTCGACCTGCCTGGGACCGGGCATGCACAGGCACGGTCCTTGCTGCTGGATGGCTATGGCCTTGCCCATGTCGGCGCGGCAAAACAGTACTTATCAGCAAGGAATGGTATGACACAGCAAGCGGGCACGAGTGCCCACGCGATGCGCTCCATGCATCCGGAAAAACAGACGATACGCATCGGCTACCTGCCGCTGACCGATTGCGCCTCGCTGGTGATGGCGTCAAAACTGGGTCTCGATGAAAAATACGGCATCAAGATCGAATTGAGCCGGGAGATGTCGTGGGCCGGCGTGCGCGACAAATTGAACAGCGGCGAGCTCGACGCTGCCCACGTGTTGTACGGCCTCGTGTATGGCGTGCAGATGGGCATCGGCGGGCAACAGCACGACATGGCCGTGCTGATGAACCTCAATCACAGCGGCCAGGCCGTGACCTTGTCGGCGGCGCTGGCGCGCGAGGGCGCCCACGATGGCACCACGCTGGCGCGGCACATGCGCGCTGCGGCGCGGCCATTTGCGTTTGCGCATACTTTCCCGACCGGCAACCACGCGATGCTGCTGCAATACTGGCTGGCCGCGCACGGCATCGATCCGCTGCGCGACGCGCGCGTGATGACGGTGCCGCCGTCGCAGATGGTGGCTGCCTTGCGCGCGGGCCAGATGGATGGCTTTTGCGCCGGGGAACCGTGGGGCTACAAGGCCATCGTCGATGGCGTGGGCGTGACGGCCACCACCAGCGGCGCCATCTGGCCCGACCATCCGGGCAAGGTGCTGGGCACCAGCGCCGCGTTTGCGCAGCAGCATCCGAACAGCTGCCGCGCCCTGATCGCCGCCGTGCTCGAGGCGGGGCGCTGGATCGATGCCAGCGACACCAACCGGCTGGCCATGGCGGCCACCCTGGCCGAGCCCGCTTACCTGCATACGCCGCAGGAAACCCTGGCGCCGCGTATCCTCGGCCATTACCAGGATGGCCTGGGCAAGACCTGGGACGAGGCGCACGGCTTGAAGTTTTATGGCGATGGCGCCGTCAACTTCCCGTATTTGTCGGACGGCATGTGGTTCATGACCCAGCACCGGCGCTGGGGCTTGCTGCGCGACGAACCCGATTACCTGGCCGTGGCGCGCCAGGTCAACCGCATCGACCTGTACCGCCAGGCGGCGGAGATGACGGCCACGCCATTGCCGCCATCCCCCATGCGCAGCTCGACCCTGTGCGACGGCGTTGTGTGGGACGGCAGCGCGCCGGAAGCGTACGCGGCATCGTTTGCCATCGGCCATTTTTTCTGATTGGAGAGTGCATCATGGCGCAATGTGGTAGCGTGACCCTGGTCGGCGCCGGTCCCGGCGACCCGGACCTCCTGACCCTCAAGGCGGTGAAAGCCATCGCGCGGGCCGACGTGGTGCTGATCGACGACCTCGTCAATCCGGCCATCCTCGCGCATGCGGCACACGGCGTGCGCGTGGTCGAGGTGGGCAAGCGGGGCGGCTGCGCGTCCACGCCGCAAGCGTTCATCGAGCGCCTGATGCTGTCCGAGGCGCGTGCCGGCCTGCACGTGGTGCGCCTGAAGGGGGGCGATCCGTATTTGTTCGGACGGGGCGGCGAAGAGCGCGCCTACCTGCGCAGCCACGGCGTGGCCGTCGAAGTAATTCCCGGCATCAGCAGCGGCCTGGCCGCGCCATCGTCCATCGGCGTGCCGCTCACGCACCGCGGCTGGAGCCAGGGCGCCATCTTCGTCACGGGCCACGGCAAGGACGCGGCGTCCGAACCGAACTGGTCGGCCCTGGCGCAAAGCGGCTTGACGCTCGTCATCTACATGGGCGTGGCCCGTATAGCCGCCATCCAGGCCGGCTTGCTGGCCGGCGGCATGGCGCCCGGCACGCCCGTGGCCGTGGTGCAATCGGCCAGCCTGTCCGCCCAGCGCCAGTTGCTGAGCACTTTGCAACGCTTGCCGGACGACCTGCTGGCCAGCGGCCTGGGCAGTCCCAGCATCATCGTCGTCGGCGACGTGGTGCGCTGCGCCGATGCCTGGGATGACCATGGCGCCGGCGCCTTGCTGGCCGGGGCACTGCGGGAAGCTTGAGCACCCGGCGTTTCCAGTGCAAGCAGCGTACGCGCTTTTTTTCTTCCACAAGCGCGTCGGGCATGAGCTTTGATAGTATCCTCGTACTTGCTGGGCGGCTGCAGCGCCGCCCATTCGAGGAAACCGGAATAAGCGATCGACAATGCACACTTTGAGCAAGGGCGGGGCGGGATCAGGTATCAGGATATGGGCGGGTGGCCTGTTGCTGGCCTTGGCGGTGGGCGGCGCCCTGTATGCGGGCGCGGCGCGCACGGTCAATGACGACGCCGAACAGCGTTTCGACAATCTCACGCATGGTGCCCAGCACAGCCTGATCACGCGCGTAAAAAGCTATTCCGACCTGCTGCGCGGCCTCGAAGCCCTGTTTCGCACCAGCGAGCATCTGACGCGCCGCCAGTTCCACGATTACGTGACCGGCCTCGATATCGTGCGCCAGTTCCCGGCCATTGAATCGGTCAACTACGCGACAGCCGTCCCGTCGGCACAGCGCGCCGCCTTCATCGAAGCCGTGCGCAAAGACACGAGCCTGGCGCCGGGCGGCTATCCCGGCTTCACCATCCGGCCCGCGGGGGAGCGTCCGGAATACACGGTGCTCACCTACCTGGAACCCGATTCCCTGCTGTCCGAACGCATGGGCGTCGACATCGGCGCCAACCCGCTGGTGGCGCAGTCGCTGGCGCAGGCGCGCGACAGCGGCAAGGTGAGCGCATCGGGGCAGGTGATCATGATCAAGGGGCCGCCCGCGCACGTGGGCCTGGGCATGCGCCTGCCCGTGTACCGCAATGGCATGCCGCAGGGCAGCGTAGCGGAGCGCCGCGCCGCCTACCAGGGTTCCGTCGGCATCGGCTTTGGCGTGGCGCAACTGGTGCACAGCGCGCTCGAACGCAGCGCCCTGGAACCGCTGCACCTGACCTTGTACAGCGCGGCCGGCCCTTTGCCGGCCAGCGGGGCCCTGTCCATCACGCCGCAGGACCGCCTGCTGTTCAACGATGACGGCGACCTGGCGGCAGCGCCGCCGCAACCGGGCAGCGATGCCGATTATTTCGACCAGGTGCTGCCCGTCGCTTACCAGGGCGGCCTGTGGAAAGCCCATTTCCGCGTGCGCAAGGCGGAGCTGTACAGCCCCTTCGACCGCTACTTTCCATGGCTGGCGCTGGCCGTCGGCGTGGCCGGCACCCTGCTCATTTATGGCTACATCTTTACCCTGTACCGCTCGCGCCGCAACGCCGTGGCGCAGCGCACCCTGCTCGATACGGTGCTCGACAGCGTCGACGCCTACGTCTACATGAAGGATGCCGACCTGCGCTACCGCTACGTGAATGCGCGCACGGCCACCATCCTGGGCCGTCCGGCGGAGCAGCTGATCGGCCGCCAGGATGGCGAGTTGATGCTCGGCGATGCGGCCGCCGCCGCGCAGCGCACGGAGCGCCAGGTCTTCGACAGCGGCGCCAAGTTCGTCGGCGAGGAGCGCTTCGTCGATGCGCAGGGCCAGGTGCACCACCTGTGGAGCGTGAAGGTGCCGCTGGGCTTGCCCGGTCCCGTCACGGGCCTGATCGGCCTGTCCACCGACGTGACGGAACTGCATCGCCTGAAAGAGCAGGCCGACGCGGCCAGCCAGGCCAAGAGCGACTTCCTGTCGAACATGAGCCATGAAATCCGCACGCCGATGAACAGCATCATCGGCATGGCGCACCTGGCGCTGAAATCGGTGGCCGACGCGCGCCAGCGCGACTACCTGCAAAAAATCTATCATTCGGGCCAGCATTTGCTGGGCCTGATCAACGATATCCTCGATTTTTCCAAGATCGAGGCGGGCAAGCTGGAACTCGAGGTGCTGGACTTCCGCCTCGACACCCTGCTGGCGAACATCGCCAGCCAGCTGGGCGACGCGGCCGCCGTCAAGGGCCTGGCGCTGCAGTTCGATATCGCGCCGGAGCTGCCGCAGCGCTGGCGCGGCGACCCGCTGCGCCTGGAGCAGGTCTTGCTGAACCTGACCAGCAACGCCATCAAGTTTTCCGACAATGGCAGCATCTTCGTGCGCGTACGCCAGTCCGAGGAGCGCGGCAGCCACGCCATGCTGCGCTTCGAGGTGCAGGACCGCGGCATCGGCATGAAGCAGGAAGAGGTGGCGCAGCTGTTCCGCTCCTTCCACCAGGCCGACCCGTCGACCACGCGCAAGTATGGCGGCAGCGGCCTGGGGCTGGTGATCAGCAAACAGCTGGTGGAGCTCATGGGTGGCAAGGTGGGCGTGTACAGCCAGCCGGGCCTGGGCAGCACCTTCTGGTTCACGGCGCGCCTGGAGAAAAGCGCGCAGGCGTCCGACGAGCGCATTGCCGAAGTCGAGCCGGAAGTATTGGGCGTGATACGCGGCGCATCCATCCTGCTGGTCGAAGACAACGTCTTCAGCCAGCAGGTGGGTTGCGAATTGCTGGAAGACGCCGGCGCCACGGTCTGCGTCGCCGGCAATGGCCGCGAAGCGCTGGAATTGCTGGCCCGCCAGCGCTACGACTGCGTGCTGATGGACGTGCAGATGCCGGAGATGGATGGCTTCGAAACGACGCGCCGCATCCGCGCCGACCCGAAACTCACAGGCCTGCTGGTGATCGCCATGACGGCCAACGCGGGCAGCGAAGACCGCGCCCGCTGCCTGGCGGCGGGCATGGATGAATTCGTGACCAAGCCGATCGCCCCGAATCTGCTGTTTCACCTGCTGGCGAAATGGTTCCGTCTGCGCGGCGGTATCGGCAACATCGGCCGCATGCGCGCAAGCGACAGGCTGGCGGAGGCGCCGGCAGCGCCGTCATCGGCCGCGACGCCGGAATTGCGCGACACGGCCATCCTCGACCTGGCCACCCTGGCCCTCACGTTTAGCAATGACGCCGTGAAGATGCGCAAATACACCCAGCTGTTTCTCGACACGGCGCGCGACGGCATCGCCGAAATGGAGCAGGCCATGGCGCTGGAAGATCTGGGGCGCCTGGCCGACCTGGGCCACCGCAGCAAATCGTCGGCGCTGGCCGTGGGCGCCCATGCCTTTGCGGGCCTGTGCACGTCGATCGAAGGCTTGCGCGTGGGCGGCGACCTGCAGCAGGCGCGCGTCTTGCTGACGGCCCTGAGGCCGGCGCTGGCGCAGGTGGCGGAACAAATTTCCGTCGAATTTGCCGCCAGCGACACCCCCTGACGCAAGCAGCGGCGATAATAGGCGTTTGACGTCTCCGGCCACCGGGCCGGAGGCGCGGCAACCCATCGGATCAGCATGCATACACCCGTCACGCCCGGCCTCCTCATCCTGCACGGCAACCAGCTGGAACAGCTGCGCGCCGCCGTCTTCCAGTGGCTGCGCCAGCATCCGCTGGCGCCGCTGGAAACGGACATCTTCCTGGTGCAGTCGAACGGCGTGGCCGAATGGCTGAAGATCGCCCTGGCCGAGGAAATGGGCGTGTGCGCCGCCACGCGCATCGCGCTGCCGGCGCGCCTGCTGTGGGAAAGCTACCGGGGCATGCTGGGGCGCGACAGAGTCCCGCGCGTGTCGCCGTTCGACAAGTCCCCGCTGACGTGGCGTTTGATGCGCCTGTTGCCATCGCTGCTGGCCGACCCCGTGTTCGCGCCGCTGCGCTACTTCCTGGCCGACGGCGATTGCGAACGCCGGCTGCAGCTTGCCGAGCGCCTGGCCGACCTGTTCGACCAGTACCAGGTCTACCGCGCCGACTGGCTGGCCGATTGGGCGGCCGGGCGCGACCAGTTGCGCACGGCGCGCGGTGAATCCATCGTTTTGAAGGACGACCAGCGCTGGCAGGCGCAGTTGTGGCGCGCCGTGGCGGCCGACGTCGAGGAGTTCGAGCGCGACACGGGCCGCGCCGACATCCACGACGCCTTTCTGGCGGCGATTGCCGCCGGCGCCGCGCCGGTAGGCAAGCTGCCGCGCAGGGTCGTGCTGTTTGGCGTGTCGGCCTTGCCGTACCAGACCTTGCAGGCGCTGGCCGCGCTGGCGCGCCACACGCAGGTGGTGCTGGCCGTGCCCAACCCGTGCCAGTTCTACTGGGGCGACATCATTGATGGGCGCGACTTGCTGCGCGCGGAAAACAAGCGCCAGCGCCAGCGCAACGGTACCGACCTGGCCGGGATTCCGATCGAGGAACTGCATGCGCACAGCCACCCGCTGCTGGCCAGCTGGGGCAGGCAAGGGCGCGATTTCATCCGCATGCTCGACGAATTCGACGAACACGCGCAAGCCGATGGGCGCGACGACAGCCTGCGCATCGACCTGTTTGGCGAGGAAACGGGCGAGACCTTGCTGCAGCAGGTGCAGGTGGCCATCCGCGAACTGCGTCCGCTGGCCGAGCATGAGCAAACGCCGCCCGATGCCGGCGACCGTTCGGTCGAATTTCACGTGGCGCACAGCGTGCAGCGCGAAGTGGAAGTGCTGCACGACCAGCTGCTGGCCATGTTCGCGCACAGCGCCGACACGGGTTTGCGTCCGCGCGACGTGGTGGTGATGGTGCCCGACATCGATACCTTCACGGCCGCCATCCACGCCGTCTTCGGCCAGTACCGGCGCAACGACGAGCGTTTCATCCCGTTCGAGATCGGCGACGTGAAGGACCGCAGCGTGAACCCGCTGCTCGTCGCGCTCGAGTGGCTGCTGCAACTGCCGCAGCAGCGCTGCCGCCAGAGCGAAGTGCGCGACCTGCTCGACGTGCCCGCGCTGGCCACCCGCTTTGGCCTGCAGCCGGACGACCTGGTCACCCTGGGCGCCTGGATCGAAGGGGCGGGCGTGCGCTGGGGCCTGGACCAGCATCACCGCAGCGGCCTGGGACTGGGCGCGGCCGGCGAACAGAATGCGTGGATCTTCGGCGTGCGGCGCATGCTGCTCGGTTATGCCAGCGGCAGTGGCGCCAGCTTTGGCGGCATCGAGCCGTATGCGGAAGTGGGCGGCCTCGATGCGGCGCTGGCGGGTTCGCTGGCGCAGCTGGTCGAGGCGCTGCTGCACTGGCGCACCGTGCTGGCCGGCACGCGCACGCCAGCCGAGTGGGGCGTGCAGGCGCGCGCGCTGCTGGCCGCCTTCTTTGACGCCGACGACGAGGGCGACCGCCTGACCCTGGCGCAGCTGGAAGGCGCCTTGCAGGGCTGGCTGGAAACCTGCGAGCATGCTGGCTTTGTCGAGTCGGTGCCGCTGTCCGTGCTGCGCGTGGCGTGGCTGGGCGCACTGGACGAACCGACCCTGAACCATCAATTCGTCTCCGGCGGCGTGACGTTTTGCACCCTGATGCCGATGCGCGCGGTGCCGTTCCGCGTCGTGTGCCTGCTGGGCATGAACGATGGCGACTTCCCGCGCCGTGCGCAAAAGGCCGATTTCGATTTGCTGGCGCTGCCCGGCATGGCGCGCCCGGGCGACCGCTCGCGCCGCGACGATGACCGCTACCTGATGCTCGAAGCCTTGCTGGCCGCGCGCGACAAACTGTACGTGAGCTGGGTGGGGCGCAATGTGCGCGACAATTCCGAGCAGCCGCCATCCGTGCTCGTGTCGCAGCTGCGCGATTACCTGTCCGCCGGCTGGTCGCTGGACCGGCACCTGGTCTCGCTGACCACCGAGCACGCGCTGCAGCCGTTCAGCCGCCGCTATTTCGAAGCCGATGGCTTGCTGACGTACGCGCGTGAATGGCGCGTCGCGCATGCCGATGCGGAGGCGCAGTCCGGGGAACTGGCGCTGGGTCCCTACGAACTCGATCCCGGCACGCGCTTGAAACTGGGCGAGCTGGCCAGCTTCTTGCGCCAGCCCGTCAAATACTTTTTCCGCCGCCGCTTGAGCGTGCACTTCGCCGATGCGGCCATGCTGGGCGAGGATGAAGAACCGTTCGGCCTGAATGCGCTCGAACGCTATCTGCTGGAAGACACCATGCTGGACGACGGCGGCGCCGTGGAAGCCTTGGACGACGTGCGCCCCAGCCTGGAAGCGCGCGCGGAAAAGCTGGCGCGCGAAGGCGTGCTGCCGATCGGCCTGATCGGCCGGCAAGTGCAGGCGCAGCTGGTCGAGGCGCTGGTGCCCGTGCGCAGCGCATGGCTGTCCTTGCGCGCCTCGTTCCCGCTGGCGGCAGACAAGCGCGCCATCAACTTGCCGTTTGGCGAAGTGCAGATCGACGACTGGCTCGACAAATTGTGCAGCAACGGGCAGGAAACGGCCTGGCTGATGCAGATTTCCTCGAAAGTGACGGACAAGAGCGGCCTGGCGCGCGGCGACAAGCTGATGCTGATGTGGCTGCGCCAGCTGGCTGCCGCGGCCCTCGGTTTTCCCGTCACCGGTTACCTGGTGGCGCGCGACGCCATCGTCAGCATGGCGCCGCTCGATCCGGCCACGTCGCGCGACGCGCTGGCTACCTTGCTGGCGCTGTGGCGCGAAGGCATGAACCATCCGCTGCCGACGGCGTGCAAGACGGGCCTGGCGCTGGTGCAGCAGGGCGACCCGCGCGCCGTCTACGATGGCGGTTTTGACATGACTGGCGAGCGCGCGGAACTGTGTCTGGCCCGTCTGTGGCCCGAGTTTTCCGCGCTGGCCGCGGAGGAAGCGTGGGAAGACTGCACGCGCGAGCTGTATGGTCCGCTGGCCGGCTGGCTGCAACAGCACATCACAATCGACCCGATCAGCGCGCCTGATGATGGCGCGGGAGAAGAACAATGACGAGCCATTTGCTCAACCCCCTGGCATTCCCGCTGCACGGCTCGCGCCTGATCGAAGCGTCGGCCGGTACGGGTAAAACCTGGACCATCGCCGCCCTGTACGTGCGTCTCGTGCTGGGACACGGCGGCGACGACAGCCGCTTTACGCGCCCGCTGCTGCCGGCCGACATCCTCGTGATGACGTTTACCCGCGCCGCCACGCGCGAATTGTCGAACCGCGTGCGCGAGCGCCTGATCGAGGCGGCCGCTTATTTTCGCCACGAATCCGGCGGCAGCGACCCGTTTCTCGACGCCTTGCTCGAGTCCTACCCTGACGAGAGCGAACGGCAAAAGGCCGCGCACCGGCTGATGCTGGCCGCCGAGACGATGGATGAAGCGGCCATTTTTACCATCGACGCCTGGTGCCAGCGCATGCTGCGCGAGCATGCGTTCGACAGCGGCAGCCTGTTCGACGAAGAACTGGTCAGCGACGAGCAAGCCCTGTTCGAGGATGCGGCCCACGATTACTGGCGCCAGCAAGTCTATCCCTTGCCGCCGCAGGCGCTCGACGTGCTGCTGGCCTGCTGGCCCGACGTCGGCGCGCTGAAGAAGGGCGCGCGCGAGCTGGCGCGCCGCGCGGACATCATGCGCATGGCGGACGAAGAGCCGTTGTCGGCCCTGATCGCGCGCGAACAGCGGGCGCTGGCCGCGCAGCTGGCCACCCTGAAGGCGGGCTGGGTCGAGCGCGTGGACCAGATGGCGATGTGGATCAACGATCACCGCGCCGCCAATCCCAAGTGTTTTAATGGCGTCAAGATGAAGCCGGAGAACCTGGCGAAGTGGTTCGACGGCTTGCGTAAATGGGCGCAAGACCCGCTGTTGCTGCTGCCGGCCATCACGGCCAAGGCGTGGGAACGCCTGACGCCGTTCGGCATCGAGGATGCGTTTGCCAAGAGTTTCACGGCCCAGGTACCCGAATGCTTCGAGCATACGGAGGCGCTGGGGATCGCTCTGGCGGGTATCACGCCGCTGGCGCACAAGCTGCACCTGCATGCGGCGGCGGCCATCGCGCGGCGCATGGATCAGTTAAAACGCCAGTCGCGCCAGTTCGGCTTTGCCGACATGCTGCAGCGCCTGCACGACGCGCTGGCCGGCGAGAATGGCGTGGCCCTGCGCCAGCGCATCATCGACCAGTATCCGCTGGCCATGGTCGATGAATTCCAGGATACGGCGCCGGCCCAGTACCAGATTTTCAACCTGCTGTACCGGATTGCCGACAACGACCCGGCCCTGGGCCTGTTCCTGATCGGTGACCCGAAGCAGTCGATCTACGGTTTTCGCGGCGCCGACATCCAGAGCTACCTGGCGGCGCGGCGCGCCACCACGGGACGCCACTATCAGCTCGGCACGAACTACCGTTCGACGGCGCCGCTGGTGGCGGCCGTCAACCAGCTGTTCCTGCACGCGGAGCGCGACGAGGTGCCAGCCGGCGCCTTCCGCTACCGTAAAGGGGGCGAGAATCCGCTCCCGTTCGAGGCCGTCGATGCCAAGGGCCGCGCCGAACACCTGGTGAACGCCAGCGGCCCGCTGCCGGCCCTGCTGGCCGCCTGCGCCAGCGATGAAGCGTTGCGTGGCGACAGCTACCGCGAGTATTTCGCGCAGCACTGCGCCGAACATATCGTCGCCATGCTGGGCGACCCGCAGGCCGGTTTTACTGGCCCCGACGGTTTTACGCGCTTGCAGCCGGCCGACGTGGCCATCCTCGTGCGCGACCGCAAGGAGGCGGCCGCCATCCGCCGCGCACTGGCGCGCCGCCGGGTCGCCAGCGTCTACCTGTCCGACAAGGATTCCGTCATCGACAGCGAGGAAGCGCAAGACGTGCTGCGCTGGCTGGCGGCGCTGGCCAATCCACTCGACGGGGGACTGGCGCGCGCCGCGTTTGCCACGCGCACCATCGGCCTGTCGCTGGGCGAGCTGGCGCGCCTGTCGAGCGATGAACTGGAATGGGAGCGCCGGATCGAGCAGCTGAAGGCCCTGCACCTGATCTGGCAGCGCCAGGGCGTGTTGGCCATGCTGCGCCGCTTCATCCATGAATTGCAATTGCCGGCCATGCTGCTGCAGCAGACGGGCGGCGAGCGGCGGTTGACGAATCTGCTGCACCTGGCTGAACTGCTGCAATCGGCCAGCCGCCAGCTCGATGGCGAGCAGGCGCTGATACGCTGGCTGGCCGAGCAGATCGCCGGCGAAGGCGAAAACGGCGACGAGCGCGTGCTGCGCCTGGAAAGCGATGCGGAACTGGTGAAGGTCATCACCGTGCACAAGTCGAAAGGACTCGAATACCCGCTGGTCTATTTACCGTTTTCCGTCACGGCGCGCAAGGTGGATAAACGCAACCGCAGCTTCTTCGAGTATGCGGGCGACGATGGCGAACGCCGCCTCGACCTGTCCTTGTCCGACGAGGCCATGGCGTTTGTGGAAGAGGCGCGCATCGAGGAAGACTTGCGCCTGCTGTACGTGGCGTTGACGCGGGCGCGCCACTTCCTGTGGCTGGGCGTGGCCGCCCAGGCGGCGCGCAAGGCGGGCGAGAACACCTTGCACGAATCGGCGCTCGGCTACCTGCTGACGGGCGGCGACAAGCTGCCGTTCGACCAGTTGCTGCTGCGCTGGCAGCAGGTGGCGGGCGATTGCGACGCCATCTATGTCAGCACCTTGGGGCAGCCCGACGCCTGCACGGTGCTGGACCGGGTGGAGCGGCGGCCCGAGTTGCGGCCCGCGCCCGTGTTCGCGGGCGAATTCGAGCGCGACTGGTCGGTGGGCAGCTTCACGTCGCTGACGCGCCAGATCGGCGCCGTGGCGGCCGCGCACGTGCCGCAGCGGGCGCTGGAAGAAACCTTGCTGGAAGATGGCACGGCTGTCGCCGTGACCTCGCCGATGCACATGGGCGACGCGCCCTGGCACCGCTTCCCGCGCGGCTCCGTGCCCGGCAATTTCCTGCACGAGCAGCTCGAGTGGATGGGCAGCGAAGGGTTTGACAGCGTCCACGATGACAACTTCGACACGCGCCTGGCCGCGCGCTGCGAGCGGTCGGGCTGGGGCCACCGCCAGGACGACGCGATCGCCTGGCTCAGGGAAATCGCCATCACGCCGCTGCCGCTGCTCGATGCCTCGCTGTCCCAGCTGGACAGCACCCTGTCCGAAATGGAGTTCTGGTTCCCCAGCGAGCATTTGTCCACGGCCGCGCTTGACCAGCTGTGCACGCGCTTGCTGCTCGACGGCGCACCGCGTCCCGTGCTACCGCGTCGCCAGCTGCACGGCATGCTGAAGGGTTTTGCCGACCTGGTCATCGAACACGATGGCCGCTACTGGGTGCTCGACTACAAGTCGAACGCGCTGGGCGCCAACGACGCGGCCTACCACACGCAGGCGCTGGCGGCCGGCATGGCGCAGCACCGCTACGATATCCAGGGCGCCATCTACATGCTGGCCCTGCACCGGTTGCTGAAAAGCCGGCTCGGTGACGCCTACGATCCGGCCGAGCACCTGGGCGGCGCCATCTTCCTGTTCCTGCGCGGCATCGCGAATGCGGATACGCATGGCTGCTACTGGTTGGCGCCGCAGCTGGAACTGCTGGACGGCCTCGATCAACTGTTAGAAGAAACGGAACACCATGCAGCATAACGCGCAGTTGGATACCCTGCAGATGGATGCCTTGTTCAGCCATATCGATGGCGTTGCCGAGGGGGGGCACCTGCGCCGCCTGAGCGCCGCCTTTGCCCGCTTCATCGGCACGCTGGACGAGGGCGCGCCGAATGCGTCCGCCGTGGCCGTGGCCTGCGTCGTGCTGTCCGAGCTGGAAGGACGGGGGCACAGCTGCCTGATGCTGGCAGACCTGGCCAGCGAACCGTCGCAGTTGCTGGGCTGGAGCGAGGAGCTGTGGCATGCGGTGCTGGCCGTCTCCGGTCCGCTGCCGGACAGTGTCGAGGGCTGGCGCGCGCTGCTGGCCGGCGCGCCGCAAGTGTGGCAGGTGGGCGCGGCCGACGTGCGCCAGCCGCTGGTGCTCGATGGCGACCGTCTGTATTTGCGCCGCTACTGGCGCGACGAAAGCCTGGTGGGCGAAAAAATCGCTGCGCGCGCGCAGGATTTGACCAATCCGCCGCTGGCGCAGGTGCGGCAATGGCTCGACATCCTGTTCGACCAGCCTACGCAGGACGGTGGGCCGGACTGGCAAAAAGTGGCGTGCGCCATCGCGCTGCGCGGCAAGGTGGCCATCATCACGGGCGGCCCGGGGACGGGCAAGACGTACACGGTGGCCAGTTTGCTGACCTTGCTGTTTGCCGTCTCGCCGCAGCCGGAGCAGTTGCGCATCGCGCTGGCCGCGCCGACGGGCAAGGCGGCCGCGCGCCTGAAGCAGTCGATCGACAAGGCTTTGGAGGGGCTGGCGGCCAAGGCGGGCGATGCGTTGCCCCTGCTGGAACTGGCGCGGCGCATGGGCGCGGCGCGTACCCTGCATAGCTTGCTGGGCGCGCGGCCCGATACGCGCGCCTTTGCCCACCACGCGGGCAATCCGCTCGACGTCGACGTGCTGATCGTCGATGAAGCGTCGATGGTGCACCTGGAGATGATGGCGTCCGTGCTCGACGCCTTGCCGCCCACGGCGATATTGATCCTGCTCGGCGACAAGGATCAATTGGCGTCCGTGGAAGCGGGCGCCGTGCTCGGTGACTTGTGCCACGACGCGCAGGCAGGCGGCTACACGCCGGCCACCATCGCGTATGCGCAGGCGGCCAGCGGCGTGGCCATTCCGCCCGACTTTGCGGGGGCGGCCGGCGCGCTGGCGCAGCAGACGGTGATGCTGCGCCACAGCCACCGTTTCAGCGGTCCGATCGGCGAACTGGCCTTGGCCGTGAATGGCGGCAGGCCCGATCTGGCCAAAGCGTGTTTTGCCGGCGACAGCGGCGGCCAGCTGGCGTGGAGCGTGAGCGCGCAGCCGGACGAGGTGCTGCGCCTTGCCTTGCGCGGGCGGGCCGATGCGCCGGGCGGCTACCAGCCTTACCTGGCGCTGGTCAATGCCGGCGAAGCGGCGTACGCGCAGCATGACGACTGGGTGCGCGCCGTGCTGCACGCTTTCGAGTCGTTCCGCATCCTGTGCGCCGTGCGCGAAGGCGAGTGGGGCGTGGCGGGCTTGAACACGGCCATTGAGCTGCGGCTGGAAAAGGAAGGCCTGATACGCCGCAGCGAATGGTATGTGGGCCGCCCCGTGATGGTCACGCGTAATGATTACGGTACGGGCGTGTTCAATGGCGACATCGGGTTGACCTTGCGCGATCCGGCGCGGCCGGGATCATTGCGCGTGTACTTCCTGGAAGGCGAGAACGTGCGCAGCGTGCTGGCCACGCGCTTGCGCCACGTGGAGACGGCGTTCGCCATGACCGTGCATAAATCGCAGGGTTCGGAATTCCGGCACACGGTGCTGGTGCTGCCGCAGGAAGGCGGCGCCATGCTGGCGCGCGAACTGGTCTACACGGGCATCACGCGCGCGCGCAACTTCTTTACCCTCGTCTCGTCCACGCAGGCCGTGCTGTTCGACGCGATCTTGCGCCGCACGCAGCGGGCCAGCGGCTTGAGGGGGCTGATCGGCTGATAGGGTTCGACAGGTTTCTACACGGAAATATATGTGTTGTATTCCGAATATTGATGATAATTGTTCCGATTTTTGTGTGAGAATGCTTTCATAGAGAAAGTAGTGCAGAGCACTGTTTCTCGTCACTAAAATCGAAACGAGGAGTCCATCATGTTGTCTTCCCTTCGCACGCGGCTGGTGCTCATTTGCGTGGCCATCGTCGTACTGTCCATGCTGGCCTTGTCGGTCGCCAATTACGTCACCACGCGCAGCAGCATGCTGGCGTCGTCGGACCAGCAGATGCAGCAGCTGCTGCAAAGCCAGTCGGCCGTGTTGGCGCAATGGGTCGATGGCAAGAAAAAGGTCATGGCGTCCGTCGTCATGTCGGCCGAGACGCCCGATCCGCTGCGCGCTTTCGAGATCGCGGAAAAGGCTGGCGATTTTGCTGAAGTGTTCATCGGTTACGCGGACAAGCGCTCCGTGTTTACCCATCCGGGCCGCCCGGCCGATTTCGACCCCACGGCGCGCGCCTGGTACACGGACACGGTCAAGGCGGGCGTGCCGATGCTCACGCCGCCATACGTGGACGCGGCCAGCCACAAACTCGTGGTGTCGTTCACGGCGCCCGTCGGGCCGAAAGAGGCATTGGTCGGCGTGGCGGGCGCGGACGTGCTGCTCGATACGGTGATTGCCAACGTGGTGGCGATCAAGCCGACGCCGCACAGCTTTGCCTTCCTCGTCGACCAGAGCGGCACCATCATCGCCCACGCAAACAAGGACCTGAGCCTGCAGCCGGTGGCGAAACTCGATGCGTCGCTGTCGGCCGCGCAGGTCAACCGCCTGGAAAGCGCGCGGACCAGCGAGGCCGTGCGCCTGAATGACCGCGACGGCAAGCTGTACGTCACGCGCGTGGCCGGCACCGACTGGCTGCTGGCCGTGGTGCTCGACCAGCAGGAAGCCATGCAAGCCTTGCAGACGATGCTGACGACGGCCACCGTCACGGCCGCGCTGCTGACGGGGCTGGCTGCGCTGCTGCTGTCGCTGCTGGTGTTCAAGATGCTCAAGCGCCTGGAACTGGTGCGCGACGCGCTCGAAGACATCGCTTCGGGCGAGGGCGATCTGACGCGACGCCTCGATGCTTCCGGCGTGGATGAACTGGCGCAGATCGCCGGCGCCTTCAACCGTTTCATCGACAAGATCGCCGCCGTGCTCGTGAAAATCCGCACGGCCAGCGAATCGGTCAAGGTGTCGTCGTCGGAAATCGCCGCCGGCAACCAGGACCTGTCGTCGCGCACGGAACAGCAGGCGAGCTCGCTGGAAGAGACGGCCGCCTCGATGGAGGAGCTGACCAGCACCGTCAAGCAAAATGCCGACAATGCGCGCCAGGCGAATCAGATGGCGCAATCGGCGTCCGGCGTGGCCAGCAAGGGTGGGCAAGTGGTGGCGCAGGTGGTTGATACCATGGCGTCGATCAACGATTCGTCGAAGAAGATCGTCGACATCATCAGCGTCATCGACGGCATCGCCTTCCAGACGAATATCCTTGCGCTCAATGCGGCCGTGGAAGCGGCGCGCGCGGGCGAGCAGGGACGGGGCTTTGCCGTGGTGGCGACCGAAGTGCGCAGTCTGGCCCAGCGTTCCGCGGGCGCGGCGAAGGAAATCAAGCTGCTGATCGACGATTCCGTGAGCAAGGTCGATTCGGGCGCGCGCCTCGTCGACGAGGCTGGCGCGACGATGCAGGAAATCGTCGACAGCGTGCGCCGCGTCACCGACATCATGGGCGAGATCACGGCCGCCAGCGTCGAGCAGAGTTCCGGCATCGAACAGGTGAACCAGGCGATTGCGCAAATGGACCAGGTGACGCAGCAGAACGCGGCCCTGGTGGAAGAGGCGGCCGCCGCGGCGGAAAGCCTGCAGGACCAGGCCAGTACCCTGGCGCAGGTGGTGGGCGTGTTCAAGCTCGATGAAGGGCAGGCGCCGGCGCCTGTCAAACCGGTGGTGCGCACCGCCATCGCGCCACGCCTCGCCAGCAGTCCGGCAAGGACGGCGACCGTCAAGCCGGAACGCAGCGAAGAGTGGGAGACTTTCTAAGTAGCGTTCAAGCGCGCCGGGGCGCCAGGGTCGGCGCCATCTGTTTCGCCACGTCGAAAAAAGCGTTGGTGGCCGGCGTATTCTGGCGCCGGTCGCGCACGGCCAAGCCCACCTTGCGGCTGACGGGCGGATTCAAGGGCAGGGCGACCAGCTCCGGATACTGCTCGCGCAGCCGCTGCGGCAGCGCCAGTTCGGCGACGATGGACAGGCCGTCGCCGCGGCTGACCATGTCGAGGATGGTGATGACCTGGCTGATGCGGTAGGGCACCTGCGGCTGCAGGCCCGCGTTGGCGAACAGCGGCTCGATCAGGCAGGCGCAGCCCGCCTCGGACATGATGAACGGCCCTTCGCACAATTGGGCCAGGGTGATGGCCGTTTCGCTGGACAGCGGGTGGCTGCGCGGCACCAGCGCCATCATCTGGTCTTCCACCAGCGGTGCCGTATCGAAACGTTCGTCGGGCAGCACGACGAAGCCCACGTCGACCCGCCGCTCGCGTATCCACTGCACCACTTCATGGTCGGCGCCTTCGTCGATGCGCAAGTCGATGCCCGGATAGCGCAGGCGGAATTGCGCCGTGATGGCAGGCAGCAGATTCAGGGACGACGTCGGGCCGAATGAACCGATGCGCAGGCTGCCCTGGCGCTGGCCCAGCACGTCGGCCGCTTCCTGGCGCATGGCTTCGGAAAGCCCGAGGATTTCGCGCGCGCGCACGAGCAACTGGCGGCCCACGTCGGTCAGCTCGGCCGAGGCCTGGTGGCGCACGATCAGGTCCACGCCCATTTCCTTTTCCAGCGCTTTTAATGCATGGGAGACGGCCGACTGGCTGATACCCAGCTGCGCGGCGGCGGCGGAAAAGCCGTGCAGTTCGGCCACCAAGGTAAAAATTTCCAGTTGCGTGAAGGTCATGGTGTGGTTTCTTTGTGTTATGAGTATTTACTCATTATTTCATGAGTTGATATTAGTATTAATATATAAGTGTACAGCAACTACACCACCCGCCGCGCAAGCGTCATAACAGGATATCCCATGTCTTCTTCCGCCATACCATCAGCCGCTTTGCCTGCCGTGCAATCGCCGCTCGTCTACCTCAAACTGATTTTCGTCGCCCTGTTCTGGGGCGGTACCTTTATCGCCGGGCGCGTACTGGCGCAGCAGATGCCGCCCATGACGGCCGCCAGCGGACGTTTCGGCGTGGCCGTGCTGCTGCTGCTTGTGCTGGCCTGGAAACTGGAAGGGGGCTTGCCGCGCCTGGACCGCAAGCAATTGATGACGACGGCGGCCCTGGGCCTGACGGGCATCTTCTTGTACAACCTGTGCTTCCTGGCCGCGCTGTCGCGCATGCCGGCGGGGCGCACGGCTTTATTTGTCGCGCTGAACCCCATCGTGACGGCGCTGGCCTCGGCCATGCTGTTCCGCGAACGGCTCGGATCGTTCAAGTGGCTGGGCATCATGCTGGCGTTCTGCGGCACGGCGATCGTCATCACGCGCGGCGATCTGGCCGGCGTGCTGCACGGCACGGGCGGCGGCATCGGCATGGGCGAAGTGTTCATGTTCTGCGGCATTTCCAGCTGGGCAGCCTATACCCTGATCGGCCGGGTCGCGCTGAAGGGCTTGTCGCCGATTGCCGCCACCACGTATGCGTCGATGTGGGGCCTGGCCTTTTTGCTGGTGGGGGCGGCCGTGGAATTCCCGAGCGTGCCATGGCACAGCTTCGGCTGGCAGGTGTGGGCCGCCATCGGCTACCTGGGCGTGTTTGGCACGGTGATCGGCTTTGTCTGGTATTACGAGGGCGTGAAGGCGCTTGGCCCGTCGCGCACGGCCGTGTTCAACAACCTCGTGCCCGTGTTCGGCATCGTGCTGGCGGCGGTGTTGCTGGGCGAGCCGGTGCTTGCCTCAATGTTGGTGGGCGGGGCGGTGACGATTGCCGGCGTCATCATGGCCAACCGGCAATCGGCTTAGACCCTAAGCAAGTACCGTGGGGTCGGACCCGGGCAACTAGCAGTAATCAGCGGGCGCGGCGGCGTTTACTTGGCTTCGCCGGCGCCTTCTTGTGCCGGCTGACCGAGGCGCGCATCACCTTCGGCTCTTCGATGCCGTTCTCGGCCGCCAGCATGCGGCGGATGTTGACGGCGTCCATGGCGCGCACGGAATTGGCGCGCGCGTTGAGCAAGATCATCGTGGCGAACTTGCCGGCCGACTTGATGCGCATGATCAGGCAGCGGCCCGCTTCATTCGTGTAGCCCGTTTTCGACAGGCCGATGTCCCAGCCCTTGGCGCCCACCAGGCGGTTCGTGTTGTGGTATTCCACGTCGCGGCCCTTGATCTGGATCACGTCCTTCGAATCCGTGGTGATGCGGCTGATTTCCGGGTAGCGCGAGGCGGCCACGGCCATCTTGACGAGGTCGGCCGCCGTCGACTGGTTGTTCGGCGACAAGCCCGTGGGCTCTTCGATCACGGTCTGGCGCATGCCCAGGGCCTTGATCTTGGCGTTGACGGCCACGGCAAACGCCGTCGGGCCGCCGGGGAAGGTGCGTGCCAGCGAAGCGGCGGCGCGGTTGTCGGATGACATCAGCGCCAGTTGCAGCACGTCGTGGCGGCTCAGGCTGGCGCCCACGGGCACGCGCGAGGTGCTGTGTTTCAAGGTATCGACGTCCTCGCGGTCGATGCTGATTTCTTCCTCCATGTTCGCCTTGGAGTCGAGCACGACCATGGCTGTCATGAGTTTGGTCAGCGAGGCGATGGGCACCACCACGTTGGAATTTTTTTCAAGCAAGACTTTGCCTGTGCCGTCTTCGACCACCAGTATCGACTGGGAACCGAAGGGCACGGCGATGGCCGCTGTCGAAAGCGTCATCAGCACCGCGGCGAACATTTTTTTGAGCATGGGATTGTATGTGGAAAAGCAGTTTTGGGGCGCCATCGTGGGCGCTGCGCGCAAATCCGGAATGGGGCCGCGTGGCGACGCGGCGTGTATCTCGGAGGCAATATTTGCCAAGCTTAGACAATACCATTAAAGATCAAGCGATGTCTACGGTACAGGCCCGCAACAGGCGGCGTTGCGGCCAATTTGGCAAATAAAAACGGCTATTCTTGCCGTAGTGAAAATTGTTGCGCAATTATTGATTTCATCTTGGAAACTTCGTATGATTTGAGCAATATTGGCGACGGGCCACGGCGGGCGCCGCGCGCTTCGTCGTTGATGCCTGCCGCTTCGTGCTTCGTCGCCCCGCGCTATGCCCCGCAACAGGGGCGCCGTAGACTGCGTTCATGCCTGAATCACAGACCACGGAGAACGCATCGTGTTAAAAAAATATACGGACTGGTACCGCAGCGTCGATGAGGAATCGCTGCTGGTGCTGAAACACCCCGAGATGGCGGAGCAGGTCCAGGGACGGATGCGCCGCTACATCGCCATAAAGCTGGCCAAGCTGACGCCGATCGAGCGCCAGCAGTTGCACGATTTCCTGCTCAAGTACCGCGGCGCCGGTTTTTACATCGCCGCGTGCAAGCTGATGCTGTTGTTCAGCGCCATCGGCGTTGCACTGCACTTGCTGCTGCCGGCCAAGTTCGAATTGCTCAAGGCCCTGGTCTTCAGCAACGGCCTGGGGTTTGCGCTGGTGTGGGGCCTGGTGGGCGTCTGGTTCAATTACCGCAGTTCCGTGCGCAACAAGCTCAAGAAACTCTTGCTGATCGTGTCGACCTGCGTAGCCGGGGTGGCGGTTGGCGTGCTGCTGGCCGGCTTCAGCGATACCGGTTCCATGGACATGGCCTTCGAGCGCTTGTTGCGCGTGGGCGGCACGGCCTTGCTCGTAGCTTGCCTGTTTTACATGGTGCCGCTGGCGATCGTGACCACCTGGCGCAACCGCCAGTACGAAGCGCTGACCCTGCAACTGCAGCAGGATGCCGAGCGCGACCGTCTGGCGCGCGAACTGAGCGAATCGCAGCTGCGCCTGCTGCGCGCGCAGATCGAGCCGCATTTCCTGTTCAATACCTTGGGCGCCGTGCAGCAACTGGCCGAGCAGGGAGTGCAAGGCGCCGGCAAGGCCGCGGCATTGACGGCCGACCTGATCGCCTTCTTGCGCGCCAGCCTGGCGGAAATGCGCAGCGAGCAGGTACCCTTGCAAAGCGAGTTCGACATGGTGGCCGCGTATTTGCGCGTGATGCAGGCACGCATGGGCTCGCGTTTGCGCTATGCGCTGGACTTGCCGGCCGAGTTTGCGCACGCGACGATTCCCAGCATGATCTTGCTGACCCTGGCGGAAAATGCCATCAAGCACGGTATTGAACCATCGTTGCGTGGCGGCGAGATCCGCCTGTCGGCGCTGCGGGTGGACGGCATGCTGCGCCTGCGCGTGCAGGATACTGGCATGGGTTTGCCGGCCAGCGGCACGGGCAGCGCACAGGGCGGTGGCTTGGGCCTGGAAAACGTGCGCAGCCGGCTGTTGCTGTCCGATCCGTCCGCCAGTTTGATCCTGCGCGATGGCGAAGAGGGCGGCGTGATCGCCGAAATATTGCTACCCATTAAAATTGCATCGAGCCAGAAAGAAGCTGCCGTATGAATACCACCATCCTGATCGCTGAAGACGAACCGTTGATGCGCGAGCGCCTGCAAATGCTGCTGGTGCAAGCCTGGCCCGAAGCGCAAGTCGTGCTGGTGGCGGAAAACGGCAACGATGCCTGGGACGGTTTCCTTGAGCATGAGCCAGACGTGGTCTTTCTCGACATCCGCATGCCAGGCCTGTCGGGCCTGGAAGTTGCCGAACGCATCGGCAAGCGCGCCCACGTGGTGTTCGTCACGGCGTACGACCAGTACGCCGTCGATGCGTTCGACGCAGGCGCCGTCGACTACCTGTTGAAACCCGTGCAGCCCGAGCGCTTGCAGCGGGCGCTGGCGCGGCTGCGCGACAAGCTCGGCGCGCAGCCGGCCGACATGGCCAATTTACTGCAGTCGCTGCGCGCGGCCTTGCCGGCGCCGCCGCGCGACAAGTTGAAATGGATCAAGGCCAGCGTGGGCAAGCAGATCCGCCTGATCGACATCGACGACGTGCTGTTCTTCCAGGCCGACACCAAGTACACGCGCGTCGTGCTGGCCGGCTCGGAAGCGCTGGTGCGCACGCCGCTCAAGGATTTATTGGGCGGCCTCGACCCGGAACAGTTCTGGCAAATCCACCGCGGCACCATGGTCAACGTGAAAGCCATCGAGGCGGCCGAACGCATTGACGCCGAGCGCATGCAGGTGCTGGTGCGCGGCAGCACGGAAAAGCTGCCCGTCAGCCGCACGTTTACATATCTGTTCCGCGATTAGCGACTAGCTGGCAAGGCAAACGCCGCGCGCTTACTGGATCTTGGCGATCGACACTTCCGTCGATTTGACCAAGGCGATGACTTCGCTGCCCACCTTCAAGTCCAGGTCCTTGATCGAGCGCGAGGTGATCACCGACGTGACGATGCCGTGCGGCGTTTCCACGTCCACTTCCGAGACCACGGGCCCAAAGATGATTTCCTTGATCTTGCCGCGAAACTGGTTGCGTACATTCACTTCCGAGATAGCCATGATTTTTCCTTTGTGCCCGTAATACGCCATGCGGCGCGACAAGGCCAGAGTACGGCCCGCGCGCGCTTTTGACCACGAATCGATGCGCATATCGATATGCGCAAAGCGTGCGTCTGCGCTGACGCAAGCACATTATTCGCCTATACTTGGTTGCAACATCCTGGAGGTTGGCCATGCGTCCATTGCCCTTGTTGCTGCTCTTGCCCTCATTTGCCGCGCTGGCGGAACCGGCTGCGGCGCTGCAGCCGATGGCTTTCCTGGCCGGCCATTGCTGGAAGGGTGAGTTCCCTGGCGGCAAGCAAACGGATGAGCACTGTTTCCAGTGGCTGTATGGCGGCCGGATGCTGCGCGACGTGCACACGGTGCGCAGCCCCGGCAAGCCTGACTACATGGGCGAAACCACGTATTACCACGATCCCGCCGCAAACAAGGTCGCCTTCCTGTATCTGGAAAACAGCGGCGGCCACAGCCGTGGCACGATGCTGTCGGCGGACGGCGGCCTCGACTTTCCCGCTACCGAGTACGTGGGCGCCAAGGGCAAGACCTTGACTTACCGCGTGCGCTGGACGCCCTCGGACGATGCCTATGAGGCGGCCAGCGAGATGCTGGTGGACGGCCGCTGGGTGCCGCAGTTCAAGCTGCTGCTGAAGAAGCAGTAAGGCTGGTTTCCCTTATTCCAGTTCCGGCTTGGCCTGCGTGGCATCCCTGGGCCCAGGCATGGTGTGGCTGTATGGATGAGCAGTACCCGGGAGCAAATCCGCCGCCAGTACCGACTTGCATTGGTCCATGACTTCCTTGTAGTGCTGCCACATTTCCACATACTTCTTCGGATGATTGATAAAGGTGATGCACATATCGGTCAAGTGCCCCTTGTTCAAGATCATCTTGACGATGTCGGTACTGGCCCTGGCAAGGTGTTCTGCCGTTCCTGCATTGATGGTGCTGGTACCGGGCTGGCTTTGCGCCAGCTTGTCGGCCAGTTCCTCTTCGAGCGCGACACGCTCGGCCTGTGCTTGCGCCAGCCCCGCGTTCGCCTCCACCTGTCCGGCCTTGCCGTCCGTGGCGCTGGCGGAACTTGCACCTTCCTGGGCTGTCTTAAGCATGACGACTTCCTTGCCCGTAGTGGCCAGGGCCGTTGGCTTGACTTGAACGGCGGCATCGGCATCGGCATTGGCTTGCAGGGCTTGTTCTTTTTTGATGGCAAGATCCAGTTTCGCTTGCGTTGCCAAGGCATCCTGGGACGCCTTGAGGCGCCGTTGTGCCTCTGCGGTTATGTCGGTATGGTCTGCCAGCACCGGCTGGCGCGCCACCACGGCGCCAGTCAGTTGCTCGATGGCCAGGATACCCAGGGTCAGGTCTTGCGAACGCTCCATGAGCAGCATGACGTCAGCATCGTTGAGCCATTTGTTTTGCGCGTATTCGCAGATATTGAACAGTTGCTGGCGCATCAGGGTGATGCTTTGGGAGTGCAGGCCCACGCTGGCGGCATTGGCGCGCAGGGCATTCGAGACGGCGGCGCTGTCGGGGCCGGCGCTAAGGGTGCCACCGAAGGAGGAGGCATACGATTGCAGGGCATCAGGTGTCGGCTCGGCACAGGCTTTGCCGTCTTTGGTGACATGAATCACGCGCTGGGCCGCGTCGAGGTGGACGGCCATGCCATCGCCTGGCAAGTCGGTCGTGCGGTGGATGGTGTGCAGGTTGGCGCAGGCCGATAGCGCCAGCAGGAGGGACGCGCTCGCGGCCATGCGCAAGGGCTTGTTGCCTGCATGGATCAACTGGAGAGTGTGGCGACCGGTATCGATTGAAGGCATGATGCTACTCCTTGATGAGGACGAGGTTAGGGAGAACACTGGCGATGGCATGCGCATGGCGGCAGCCGTCGATGCCATGGTGCGTGCCGGCCCGTTGCCACGCATCCTTCAAGTGAAGGATGCGGTACTGGTTTGCCGTTTTTTTTACAGGTAGGGCAATGATGGACAAGGAAGGCGCGGATCCCGTTATCGCCGCCTTTTACCGGGCGGCATTGGAACCGTTGCAGTGGAGCGTGGCCATGCGCGCGTTCGCCCGGCTGGCGGGCGGCGATGTGGCCTGCTGTTTCCTGAAAGCGGAAACGGGCGCGGTACCGTCGCGTGGCTATGTGACCGGGCTGGACCAAAGCGCCTGGGAGGACGGCTACCGGCGCTACTACCATGCGCTTGATCCCGGCTATGCGGTGCTCACGCGCGGGCCGCCCGGGCGCATGCATCTGATGCAGGATTATTTCAGCGAGCAGGCCGTGGCGCGCAGCGAGTATTTCCAGGATTTCTATTTGCGCGCGGGTGTGCGCTATTCGTGCAGCGGCGTCGTGCGCGACAACGGCGCGCTCACCATCCTGTCCGCGCACCGCGCCGCGGGCCAGGGTCCGTATGACCGGAACACGTGCGGCCAGCTGCAGCGCGTGCTTGACCATCTGCCGAATGTTTTTTGCCTGCGCGATACGGCGCAGCAAGCCCAGGCGCATGGCGCGCTGGCCTGGGAGGCGCTCGATGCCTTGCCGCGCGCCATCTTGCTGGCCGATGCCTGCCTGCGGCTGGTTTTCATGAACCTGGCGGCGCAGCGCTTGCTGGCCGCGACGTCGCCGCTCGCCTCCGTGATCACCTTGCATGGCGGTAAGGTGGCTGTGCGCGTGAGCCAGCTGCAACAGCAACTGGCGCAGCGCGTGCGGCAGGCTTGCGTCGGACTGGCGTGCCACCGTCCCGCTCCCTTGTATGCGAGTGACGCAGACGGCCGGCCGGCGCTGGAAATCGGCATCCTGCCGCTGCCCGTGCGTATCGGCCCGGCAGACGGGGAGGGCGCCAGCCTGGCCATGCTGTCCTTGCGGCCACTGTTCAGGAGCGCGCGGCGGCATTGGCCCGGCGCGGCCGAGCGGCCATGCGGCTTGACGGGCGCGGAGTGGTCGCTGGCGCTGGCCCTGGCCGACGGCATGGAGCCAGCCGAGTACGCGCAGCGCCAGGGCGTGTGCATCAGTACCGTACGCAGCCAGATCCAGGCCATCCTGGCCAAGACAGGCACGCACCGCAGCAGCGAGATCGCCAGCCTGTTCAGCGCGCTTGAATGGCACGCTGGCGCGCAGCCATAAAAAAACCGGGACATGTCCCGGTTTTGTGCTGATACGGCAGAGATTACTTCTGATAAATCTTGTCGAACTCGCCGCCATCGTCAAAGTGTTTCTTTTGCGCTTGTTTCCAGCCGCCAAACACGTCATCGATGGTGAACAGGGTGATCGGCTTGAAGCTGGCCGCGTATTTCTTCGCGACTGCTGCCGAACGGGGGCGCAGATAGTGCTTGGCGACCAGTTCCTGGCCTGGTTCGGAGTACAGGTATTGCAGGTAGGCCGTGGCTTCCTTGCGGATGCCGCGGCGGTCGACGACCTTGTCGACGACGGCCACCGGCGACTCGGCCAGGATGGAGATGCTTGGATACACCACTTCGAAGTTGTCGCCGAATTCGGCGCGCACCAGTTGCACTTCATTTTCAAACGTCACCAGCACGTCGCCGATTTCACGCTGTGTGAAGGTGGTCGTGGCGCCGCGGCCGCCGCCGTCCAGCACAGGTACGTTCTTGAACAGCTTGGTAACGAGGTCGCGCGCCTGCGCTTCGCTGCCGCCTTTTTTCACGGCATAGCCCCAGGCCGCCAAGTAAGTATAACGGCCATTGCCCGAGGTTTTCGGGTTCGGCACGATGACCTTGATGCCGGGCTTGGCCAAGTCGTCCCAATCCTTGATGCGTTTCGGGTTGCCTTTGCGCACCAAGTACACCATGGTCGAGTAAAACGGCGCCGCATTGTTCGGGAATTTCTTGGCCCAGTCGGCCACCACGAGGCCGCGGTCGACGAGGATATCGATGTCATTGGCCTGGTTCATGGTCACGACGGACGCTTCCAGGCCATCGGCGACGGAGCGCGCCTGCTTGCTCGAGCCGCCATGCGACTGCTTGATGGTAATGGTTTCGCCCGTTTTGGCTTTCCAGTCAGCAATAAATGCGGGATTCACATCCTTGAACAGTTCGCGCATCACGTCGTACGAGGCGTTCAGCAAGACCACGGGTTCGGCGGCGCTGGCGGCCATCGGCAGGCTCATGGCGGCTGCGGAAGCGGCCAGGGCGCTAGCCAGGAACCAGCGGCGCGAGCGTTGGGTGAGCGTCGCTGCGGTAGTCGATACGGCGTTGGAATGGGGCATGTTGAACTCTTGTTGTGAGAATAGATAGACATAGTCTAAAATTCCGGCCGGAAAAGAAACGAATTTTTCGTAATATGCTTAGATTTGATTCCCGTTTACGCTAAAAAACAGATATCGATTTTTGGAAACATTCGTGGGCAAGGCGCGCATCAGCACTTAGTCTGCAGGCATGGCGCCATAGGCAAAACCGGTCTGTGGCGTGCGGCAAAAAACCCGATTGCGCCGCTTGGTGTATAGTCGAATCGCACGATACAGGGGTGAAACCGTCTGCATCGGCAACTGGAATATTTTGTGAGCGTACATGAGTCTTGAAATTCGTATTGCAACATCGACCGACGCTTTCGAGGCGTGCAACGTATTACGACGCTCCATCGTCGAATGCTGCAGCCTCGATCATCGGGACGATCCGGCCATCCTGGAAGCCTGGCTGGGCAATAAAACACCGCAGATGGTGGCGTGCTGGTTTGCGTCGCCCACCAATTTTTCGCTGGTCGCAGTCGAGGCGGGCGCCGTGGTCGGCGTCGGCTTGCTGACGCGCGCCGGCAAGCTGGCCCTATGCTATCTGCTGCCCGAGGCGCAAGGCCGTGGTGCGGGCAAGGCACTGGTGGAGCAGCTGGAAGCGCAGGCGCGCGAGTGGGGCATCAAGGCCCTGCAGCTGCACAGCACGGCCAGCAGCCAGGCCTTTTTCGTCAAGCGAGGCTATGTCGAGGCGGGCAATGTGCGTTCGCCATATGGCGTGGAAACGATTTTTTGCTGGAAACAGATTGATCCCGCAGGCATTGCCAGTGGCGACCCCAAGCGCAAGCGCTTTTGCAACTGCAATTCGGCCTGACGGCTATCCTGCATTTCAGCCCGCACATCCGGCGGCGGGCCTTTCCTCCCTTTGAATTATTCCCTTCAGTAACTGATCTGGATATACACGCCTTGTGGCACGCTATCGTTTGCTGGCAGCAAGGTGCCGCCGGCAAACAGTTTCAGTTCGCCGGGCGCGAAGGGCAGCCAGTCCTCGTTTTGCGTCAGCGGATGGGTGGCGATGACGGCGATGCGGTCGTCCAAGTGGTTATGCTGGCGAAAGTCGATGCTGCGCTCGCAGTCGATCAGTTGCGCGACGGAAAATGGGTATTCGCGTATCACATAGTGCAAATGCGTGGAGCAGTGGGCAAACAGCAGTTCGCCGTCCGACAGGATGAAATTGAAGCTGCCGTGCGCGGCGATGTCCGTGGCGACCTCGGCGATGGCGGCGCGCAAGTCGGCGCGCGCAGGTTCACCAGCGGGAAACTGCGTGTGCAAGCTGGGTAGCAAGTGGCAAAACGCCTGCTCGCTATCCGTGTCGCCGCTGGCGCGATAGTGCGCATTGGCGGGCGCGCGCCACGTTTTCAAGTCGCCATTGTGGGCGAAGGACCAGGTCTTGCCCCACAGTTCGCGGGCGAACGGGTGGGTGTTTTCCGGCGCGATGCGGCCCTGCGTGGCCTTACGGATGTGCGCGACGATGTTTTTCGCCTTCACGGGATGCTGCTGCACCTGCGCCGCCAGCGGCGAATCGATGGCGGCCAGGTGATCCGTCAGCAGGGTGCAGCCGCTACTGGAATGATAGGCGATACCCCAGCCGTCGCGGTGCTCGTCCGTGCGTCCGCCCCGCTCGGCAAAGCCGGCAAAGGAAAATCCCAGCGCTGCCGGCTTGCTGCTGTTCATTGCGAGTAACTGGCACATGGCGGCCCTTCCTGATGGTATCGGTACATGCCCACAGTAAAGGCGGGTGCCGGGCGCGGGAACGAATGTTTCCGACTATCGTTATGCGCTGGCCGTCGCATCCCTTATGTGCTGGGCGCATATCAAATGGCGAAACCATTCGTTCTCCTTTGCTTTGCGCTGCCTTAGTCTGCACACTTTGGCGCCGTCTTCCCCACGAGGGCAGCCGGCGCAGCCCGATGAAGGAGCACGTATGCCATTTCCCGTCCTGAAAAATTACCTGGCCCGCCTGTCGCACCAAACCCAGGCCGGCACCAGCGTCTGGCTCGACGGGGAGGGCAGGGCGCTGGGGCGCTTTTTCAATTGCACCATGACGAGCGCCTTCCAGCCGCTGCGCGAACTGGGCAGCGGCAAGCTGGTGGCGTTCGAGGGCCTGGCGCGCAGCGTGTCGAAGGCGGACGAGGGCTTGTCGCTGTGGCGCTTGCTTGACCACGCGGCCAGCGACGACGAATCCGTGGAGCTGGACCGGCTGTGCCGCATGCTGCACGCGATCAATTTCTTCCGCCAGGGCGAAGCGGAGCAGTCGGACCTGTACCTGAACGTGCACGACCGCCTACTAAGCGCCGTCAGCAGCAATCACGGCCACGCCTTCCAGCGCATCCTCGACGCGCTGGGCTTGCCCATCGAGCGCATCGTGCTGCAATTGCCGACGGTCACGACTAACCAGGGCTGGCTGCTCAACTATGTGGCTGACAATTACCGGCGCAACGGTTTCCGCCTGGCCATCAACGTGGCCAGCGTGCAGGAAGCAACAGGCATGCTGGAGCGCTTGCACCCGCATGCGTTCAAGCTCGATGCGGGCAACCTCAGCGACGAGCAGGCCGTCGCCAGCTTCGTCACCGTGTGCCATGCGGCGAAAATCCGCGTCATCTTCAAGCGCCTCGACACGCCGCCGGCGCTGGCCGCGCTGCAGCGCATCGCCGCCATCACGGGCTTGCCCATCGTGGCCCAGGGTTATCTGCTCGACAAGCCTTTGACGGCGCTGGCGCAGGCGAAAGGAGGCGTCGCGTCCGTCGCTGCCGCCGCATAGGGCGCCCAATACCTGAAATGAGGGCGACACGATAGGCACGGAGGGTTTTTCTTCGCAGCACAATACGCTATAGTATTCCCATCGTTAAATTGGACTGACTATGGCATCGCGCAGAAATTTTCTACATCACGGTATGGGCCTGGCCGCGCTGGGCCTGGTAGCCACCCCTCTCATCGGCTGCGCCTCGCGCACGGCCGCTCCTGCGTCGGCTTCGGCCAGCGCCAAGCCGCGCGCGCCGCGCACGGCCGTGCCACCGCAGCCGACGCAACTGGCCAGCGTCGACCGCTCGATCACGTCGCAGTCGCGCCAGGCCATCACCGAGATGGAACCGCCTCCCGATATCTTCGACGCGCAGGCGCTGGACCTGGAATTCTGGCTCAAGCCCCGCACCCTGGAAGTGGTGCGCCCGGCCAGCAATGAAAAGGCCAAGCTGCTGTACTGGAAAGATGGCGAAGTCATCGATTCTGCCTACCAGGAACTGTGCCACTTGCTGCGCGACGTGAACGGCAAGAAGACGGCGCCGATCGACCCGAAACTGCTGGAAACCCTGTGGGGCACGCAAGCGTTCGTGGCCCGTTACGGCATCGAGCAGCCGCTGGAGATCCTGTCGGGCTACCGCACGGCCGAGTCGAACAGCCGCCTGCGCGAAGCGGGCGTGCCGGCCGCGCGCCAGTCGCTGCACATCTCGGGCCGCGCCGCCGACATCCGCGTGGCGAATCTGAACGCGGAAGTGCTCGGCTCGCTCGTGCGCAGCTTCAAGCAGGGCGGCGTGGGCTTTTATTACCGCAACGGCCCGCGTGGTGGCTGGATTCATGCGGATACCGGATTGCAGCGCGTCTGGAAAGGTTAAACGAAAGATTAAACACCTGACAAAACCGTCGCGAGCGGTAGTGATTTGTGGCCGAGACGCGCAGCCGTACGAAGGTACGGCGAGCATCGCAGGCCGCAAGGCGCACCGCGCAGTAGGTTTGGTCAGGCGTTTTTAGTCGTAGTGGTAGGGCGGCTCCGGCACGCTGTCGGCGTGGATCAGTTCCAGTTCGCGCAGCTTGGCCGGGCGCTCCCACCAGATGCGCCAGCCGCGGCGCTGGCTTTCCAGTACTTCCGGGTGCGTCTGCAGATAGCCGTCGATAAAGCGGGTAAAGTCCGAGACATAGCCGCTGCGGCGGTAAGGTAGTCGATGGCGCATGCGCGTCCTCCCATGGTTTTTCCTTTTGACCGCCCTTGCGCGCAAAAGTGCCGCACTTTCCACTTTCCCCATGAAACTGTCCAGCCATAACATCGAACTGTTCCTGGCCGTCGTCGACGGCGGCTCGTTCTCGGCCGCCGCGCGCACCTTGCGGCGGGCGCCATCGGCCGTCAGCATGGCGATGGCCAATATCGAGGCGGAACTGGGCATCGCCCTGTTCGACCGGGGCGCGCGCGAAGCAGTGCCTACGCCGGCCGCCACGGCGCTGCTTCCCCATGCGCGCCTGATCGCCGAGCAGTTGAAGCAGTTACACCTGCACGTGCAGGAGTTGTCGCAGGGACTGGAAAGCCGCATTTCGCTGGGCATCGCGGCCGAGCTCGACCATACGCCCTTCCTGGCCGCCGTGCGCGCGCTGTCGCAGCGTCATCCGCTGCTCGACATCGAAGTGCTGACGGCGCCGCAGGACGATGTGCTCGACATGCTGCACCGGGGCCGCATCAGTGCCTGCATGGCTTTCGCTGGCGGACGCATCAATCACGAAGAACAGTTCCAGCTGGTGGGCAGCGATGCCTTGCTGGCGATTATCTCCACCCAGCATCCGCCCGACGTGGCGGGGCGGCCCTTGTATATCGAGGAATTGGTGAATTTGCGCCAGATCATCGTCGCCAGCCGCGAACTCGACCTGGCCGATGCGCGCCCCGTGGTGGGGCTGTCCTATTGGCGCACGGACAGTTTGCCGATGGCGTTATCGATGGTGGAGGCGGGACTAGGCTGGGGCAACTTTGCCGCCTCGGCCATCAAGGATTCGCTGGCGGCGGGGCGGGTGCGCTGCGTGGCGTTCAAGAATACGGGCAATGGCCTCGTCGTGCCCATCCACCTCGTGTGGATGAAGGACCGGCCGCTGGGCATGGCGGCGCGGTCCTTTCTTCAGTTGCTCAGCGAAGCGGCCTGAACATTCGCTGGCTCTTCCTTCGGCTGCTGCGCCGACAGGGGCACGCCGAACAGGCCGTCGAAGAAGTAATTGAAGATGAAGCTGTAGCACGGGATGATCAGCATCAGCGCGAAATCGAGCACGAACGCTTGCCACAGGCTGATGTCGAGCCACCAGGCGATCAACGGGATCAGGTAGATGACCAGGGTGATCTGGAAGCCGATCGCATGCAGGATGCGGCGCCAGACGGTGCGCGTGCGTGATACCTGGCGGATTTCCCAATATTCGAACGCCGTGTTGTAGAGCAGGTTCCAGATCACGGCGATGGTGGTGATCATGATCGCCAGCGGTCCCGTGCTGGTGGGCGATTCGCCCGAAAGCAGGGTCAGCCAGGCCGTGGAAATGGCCATGCCGATGATTTCAAAGGCGGTGACGTAGACGATTTTTCGTTTGATGCCTTGCATGTAAAGCCTGTAAAGAAGAGATGGTGGCCATTTTAAGTCAGGTGTGCTGATGTTTGAAGTCGATAGCTGTCAGTTTTTCTGATCGATTCAGCGTGGGAATACCATGCGCCCCGCGAACGGTGGATAATGGCGGCTGGCGGGCAACCGGTCCCGCCGCATCACCGCAGAAAAGGTCAACGAGCATGCAAGGCGCAGCAGACAGCAACATCCCCGATACCCCCGCCAGCCAGGAAGAACGTCCCCGTTTCCGTCCCCGTCCGTGGGAACACCTGGAAACGCCGTACGACGTGGAAGTGTGGATCGAGGAACATAACCGCAGCATGCAGGACAATATCCGCGCCACGGAAACGGGCGTGGGCATCTGCTTTACCCTGGCCGAAGGGGGCGATATCTATATGCAGACGAGCGCCGATGGCGCCGTCGTATTGGACGTCACGCCGGACGCGGCCTGGGTGTCGCCGCTGATCAGCGCGGCCACTGGCTGCGAGGCGCCGGACTCGTCCTTGTGGGTCTTGCCCGACGATAAGCTGATCCAGCTGATCGTCGGGCTGTCGAGCCTGGTGGCTAGTACTTTGCTGGTGGTCGGCCATGATTTCGGCTTGCGCCGGCGCGGTATGGGGCTGGGCCGCTGAGCGGCCTTGTTGCGGAAACGGCATCCATGGCTCGACACTGTGCGTGGCGCGTGCTAGTCTCGCTACTGCACCCACCTGTTTTCCAGGGCGGCCGTGCAAAGGACAGCCATGGATACACCACCGCAAGCGGTACCTGCTCTGGATTCCTCCCCGCCCGGCCACGACGGCGTGCCGCGGCATGTCGCGCCCCTGCTTGACGATGGCGTCTTCAGTCCGGAACGGATGAAGGCCGAACGCGAACAAGCGTATTTCAACGATTTATACCTGCTGGCGCCCGTCGCCTATTTCGTGCTGGGCCTCGATGGCGTGATCCTGCAGGTCAACCTGGTGGCGGCCGAACTGTTCGGCCTGGCGCGCGGGCGTCCCGGCCACGTGTTGTTCCGTTCTTTTGTGCACGAGGCGTTCCGCCGCGATTACGAACAGTTCGTGGAGCGCGTGCTCAATAGCAGCGAGCCCGAGCGTATCCAGCTGCAGGTGCAACTGCCCCCGCCGCGTCCCGGCGTGCGCGAGGCGGGCTTGCCCGTCAGCCTGCTGGGCAGCGCCGACCCGAACGGCCAGGCGCTGCGCCTGGTGCTCGAGCAAGCCGAGGGCAAGCTGGCCGCGCTCGAACGCAGCGAAGAGCGCTTCCGGCGCATCGTGCACAGCGCCGAGGAAGGCATCTGGGAAATCGATGCGCAGGCGCTGACCAGCTTTGTCAATCCGAAGATGGCGCACATGCTCGATTGCCAGATTGAGGATATGCTGGGCCAACCGCTGGCGGCCTTCATGGATGAGGAGGGGCGCGCCATCCTCGAGCGCAACATCGCGCGGCGCCAGGACGGCATCGTCGAACGCCACGAATTCAAGTTCCTGCGGCGCGACGGCAGCACCTTGTGGGCCACCCTGGCCACCAATCCCATCTTCGACTCCAGCGGCACCTACCTGGGGGCGCTGGCGCTGGTCAGCGACATCACGGCGCAGCGCGCCGCGTCCGAGCGCATCTGGCGGCAAGCCAATTTTGACCAGCTGACGGGCTTGCCGAACCGCCACATGTTTCTCGACCGCTTGCAGCACGAGGCGGCCCATGCCAAACGCGAGGGCGCTTGCCTGGCCCTGCTGTTCATCGACCTCGACCATTTCAAGCAGGTGAATGACAGCCTCGGCCACGAGAAGGGCGACATGCTGCTGCGCCAGGCGGCGCGGCGCATCAGCGAGCGGGTGCGCGCCACCGACACGGTCGCGCGCCTGGGCGGCGACGAGTTCACCGTCATCCTCGCAGGCGTGGGGCAGCTGGGCGGCATCGAGCGCGTGCTGCAGGAATTGACGGCCGCGCTGGCCCTGCCGTTCGTGCTCGACGGCGACACGGCGCAAGTGTCGGCCAGCGTGGGCGTGGCCCTGTATCCGGCCGACGCCGAGTCGCCGGACACCTTGCTGCGGCATGCCGACCAGGCCATGTATGCGGCCAAGAGCGCGGGGCGCAACGGCTACAGTTATTTCACGCCGGCATTGCAGCAGGCGGCCGAATTGCGCCGCAGCACGGTGCGCGAAATGCGCCTGGCGCTGGCGCAGGACCAGTTCGAAGTCCATTACCAGCCCATCATCCGCCTGTGCGATGGCAGCATCGAGCGGGCCGAGGCGCTGTTGCGCTGGCGTCATCCGCTGCGCGGCTTGCTGGCACCCGCCGATTTCATCGGCTTTGCCGAGGCGAACGGCTTGATCATCGATATCGGCGAGTGGGTGTTTCGCCAGGTCGTGCGCCAGGCGCGGCAGTGGCAGGACGAGCATGGCACCGCGTTCCAGATCAGCATCAACAAGTCGGCCGTGGAATTTCGCTGCGACGCCGCGCTGTACCAGGACTGGGGCGGGCATCTGGCGCGCCAGGGCCTGGCGCCGGGCGCCATCGTCATCGAAACAACGGAAGCGGTACTGCTCGACGAAGCGCGCCAGGTGGTCGACCGGCTGCGCCAGTTCCGCGCCATGGGCCTGGCGCTGGCGCTCGACGATTTCGGCAGCGGCCAGGTGTCGCTCGCGTGCATACAGAAGGCCGATATCGACTTTCTCAAGATCGACCGTTCGCTGGTCGGCGAACTGGGAGGCGATGGCGCGGGGCAGGGCCTGTGCGAGGCGATCATTGCCCTGGCGCAGCGCCTGGGCTTGAAAGTCGTGGCCGAAGGCGTGGAGACGGCGTCGCAGCGCGATTTGCTGCGCGCCGCCGGCTGCGACTATGCGCAGGGATATTTCTTTTCCCGCGCGCTGCCGGTGGGGCAGATGGACCGCCTGCTGGCATCTCAGTCGGCGGCCTGAACTGTCTCCTGCGCCGGGCCGGCGCCCTCCATCAGTTGTTCCACGGCGGCCACGGTTTCGGCATCGCTGACGGTGGCCAGGGTCAGACCGGGCGCCAGGATGACGCGGTAATGGCGGCTGGCTGGATAAAACCAGCGGTAGTTGTCGGTGCGGATGTAGTAGCCGACGATTTTCTTGTCATACGCCGAAGCGATGTGGATCACCGACGTGTCGGGAGACAGCACCAGCTCGCAGCGGCGTATCAGGGCCGCCAGCTCCAGGATGTGGCCGGTGGGCGGCGCGCTCATCACGTTGGCATGGCCGGCGCCGCGCACGATCTCGGCGGCGCGCGCCTCGGTGCCCGGCGCGGCGATCACCAGCAGTGCATGGTGCGGATAGCGTGCCGCCAGGGCGGCGCAGCAGCGCTGTGCATCGGCCACGCTGACCGTGCGTTGCGCATTGCTGCCCTGGAAGTTGAGGCAGAACAAGCCTTCATGGGTGCGCAGCAGGCTGTCGCAGGCGGCGTCGACCCGTGCCGCATGCGCATCCACGCCGAACAGTTCATAGCGCATATCGATGTCGCGCAGACCAAACTCCTCGAACGTGGCGAAAAAGCTGTGCAGGATGTGGCGGCTGCGATCGCACTGTACCGTATGGTCGAACATGCCCAGCTTCGCCGTCGAGGTGCCGTACTTGGGAATGGCAAAGCCCGTCAAATAGCGCGCACCGAGCCATTTGATACGCAGCAGCAAGGGAATCGAAAAGCGGTTGTAGGGGTTGAAGATGACGTCGTAGCGGCGCCGGCGCAGGTCGGCGATGGTGGTGCGCAAGTCGCGCAGCAGCGGCTGCTTGTCCCAGATGAGGATCTCGTTCACATGCGGGTTGTCGGCGATGACATCGCGGTTGGCGCTGCTGGCGGCCACGTCGATCTGCCAGTGCGGATAGTTTTTTTTCAGTTCGCGCAGCAGGGCCGACGTGACGATCATGTCGCCGATCTTGTCGTTGCGCAAAATCAGCACCTTGCGCACCTTGGCGATATCGAGGGGCTGCTTGCCGGATTTGCCCAGCAGGGCATAGCTGATCAGCCGGGCGGCGGTTTTTATCAATGGAACTCCGGAGGTGGATGACGGGATGCGCCGGCGTATTGGTGAATCAGCCAGCGACAGCAGCATCTTACGGATAGGCTCTGTCATCGGCAAGAGGGGCATGCCCCTATTATTGCCGCGTGCGCCAGGGCGGCGCACGCGCAGGAAGCGGTTATTCCAGGCCCAGCAGGGCGACGACTCTCTCGCGGCTGATGCCGACCAATGCCGAGCTGATTGCCAGCAGCGATTCATAGCCGGGTTCGCTGGCCTTTTGCGTGAAGTTTTCCGCCAGGGTATCCATGCTGACGTTCACTTGCACCGGTTGCGCGCGGGCAACCCGTCCTGTTGCTTGCGCCAGGGCCAGGCTGACGGAACTGCGCGCCGCCTGCAACTGCGCCAGCGCCTGCACCACTTGTTGCAAGGTGGCGCGCAGGGCTTCCACGTCGCCGGTATTCCATTCTTCCGGGGCGATGGCGGCCGGTTCCGCATCCGTGCGCACGCGGCTCATCTGGCCGGTCGGGTAGCGGATACCGCTGCCGCGCACGGACAGGCTGTCGCGCACGTTGGCCCAGGCCGCTTCCGACGTACTGAACACCAGTTCGCCATTTTCGCCCAGCTTGACGCCGATGCCCGATGGCATCAAAGCGCGGTCAAAGCGCGAGACGATTTCGTTCGTGCTCAGGCCAGGTTCGATATTGACCGAGCGCAAGGCCTGGTTCGCGCCGCCGACGGAAAACGCCAGCACTTCCTGCGGGCCTTCCTGCAGGCTGGCCATGGTCAGGCCGCGAATACTGAAGTTTTGCTGTGCCGCTTGCGGGCTGGTATAGCTGAGCTGTGCGTCGAGCGTGCCGCCCGAGGCGCTGGCGCGCTGGCGCCAGGTATTGCTGAACTGGCGTACTCTTGCCTCGACTTGCCCTTCGCGGCCCTGGCGCGCGGCCAGCTTGGCCGCCAGTTCGCTTTTCAGCGCTTGCAACTGGCTGCTGCTGCGTTCCAGGTAGTCGAGTGTTTGCTGCGCGTTGGAAATCTCCCCCTGCAGTTGGTGATCCCAGTTGCTCAGGCCACGTTGCAGGCTCGCCGTCGACCTCTTCGCCGCTGGCGCATCGCTGCGCGCACTGGCGCTGCCGTTGATGGCGGCGGACGCGTCATCGACGGCGCGGGCTGTGCCGGCGCCTTTGGCATTGACGCCGGAAGAGGAGGAGGTCTGAACGATTTGCATGATGGTCAGAGAAGATCAAACAGGGAAATGGTGCCAACCTTGGCGTATGCCTTGTATGTTGCCTGGAGGGCAGTCTGGTAGCCGGTCAGTTCGATGGCGGCCGCGCCCATGTCGGTTTTTTTCAAATCGGACAAGGCCGATGTATTCGACAGCGCCACATTGGCCAGGTTGCCGGACAAAGTGGACAGAATGTTCTGCGCGCCGCCGAAGATGGCGATCTTGCCCGAGAGCAGATCCATGCCGTCATCCGTGCCGTTCAGGCCTGCGCCCACCACGGCGCGCACGGCCGGGTCGTTCGGACTGACGCCCGGGGTGCCAAGGGTGGTGATGACCTGGTCGATCTTGTTGAGCCATACTTCCAGGTTCTTCACGTCGACGTTGGCCGCCTGCGTCACGCCATTGCCCACCACCACGGTTTGCGTGTCGGTGTTGCCGATGTAGCTGTAGCGCGAACCGGCAGCCGCCGTCGCGTCGTACTTGATCGCCGGTTGGTCGGTAGCGGTGCCGGAAAACATGTAGCGGCCTTCCTGGTCCTTCAGATTGGCCGTGTACAGCACGCTGTCGCGCATGGCGACCAGCGATTGCGTCATTGCATTCAGATCGTCGGGGGCATTGCTGCCGTCGGCCGCCCACACCAGCAGGTCGCGCGCCTGGCCCATGTCGGTAACCATGCTCGACAGGTAGTTTTCGTTTTTCAGCAGGCGCACTTTCACCGTGGCGATATTGTCCTGATATTGCGAGACCATGGCTTGCTCGCGCGTCAGGCGAGAAATGCGCACGTTGCCGATCGGATCGTCCGATGGCAGCTGGATGCGCAAGCCCGAGGCCATCTGCTGGGTCAGGTAATTGATGCGTTCCTGGTTTTGCTGAAGCGAAATATTGATCAGCGATTGGTACTGACTACTGGCGATACGCATGATCTTCTCCTTAACCCATCATTTGCAAAGTGGCATCAAACAAGGTATTCGCCACGGAAATGACTTTCATGTTTGCCTGGTACATATTCTGGAATTCGACCAGGTTCATTGCTTCCTCGTCCTTGTTCACGCCGCTCGTGGATTTCCAGTCGTCGATCGCTTGCGCGCGCACCGTGTTGGCCGTCTTCAGCAAGGACTGGTTCTGCTGGCTGTAGATAGCCAGCTTGCCGACAAGCTGCGTGTCCGCGTCGCTCATCAGGACGGAACCCACCCAGCTCACGGTGATCGGTTGATTCTTGATGTCGATCAATTTCTGCAGGTTGCCGCTGTCGCCAGCCTGGCCCGTCAGCGACAAGGCCAGGTCCTTGGCGTTGAAGCCCGGGGTAATGCTCAGCTTGCCATTCGCGTAGGCCAGCAGTGGGGCACCGGGAGTGCCGGCCATGGTTGTTCCCAGCGCCAGCTGCGCGTTGACCTTGCTGGTCAATTGGGTAGCCATGTCTTGCAGCGACTGTTGCAGCGGTTTCAGGGTATTTTTCTCGAATTCGCCGAGGCCGCCCATCTGGCCGCCGATGGCGACCAGATCGAGCGTGTACGAGGACTTGGCGAAATCGAGGCTCAGGGTTTGGTCGCCCGTGTTCGTCATGCTGCTGGTCAGCGTGCCAGCCAGGCTGCCGATGACGAGCGGCTGGCCCGACTTCAGCGAAACATTGCGCGAGCCATCCGGCTGGTCGAGTACCTCGATGCCCATTTGCGCCGCCAGGCCATCGATCAGCTGGTCGCGCGCATCCATCAGCGACGACACATTCGTGCCAGACGCCGTGGAGGTGCTGATGCGCTGGTTCAACGCGGCGATATTGGCCAGCGCGGTATTAGCTTGCGGCACGATCGCTGCCCGTTGCTGCTGCAGCGACAGCAACTGGTTGCCCATGACGGTGCTGATGCTGTTGAAGCGCTGCGCCATGGCGTCGGCCGAGGTGACGATCTGCTGGCGCAGCGGCGTCGACGTCGGGTCGACGGCGGCCGCGTTCAGGGCCTTGAAGAAACCGTCGATGCCATTGCTGATGCTCGACGCATCGTCGCCCATCACGCGTTCGAGCTGGGTCAGGTAAGGCTGGGTCTGCGAACGGGCGCCCTGGTCGGACGCGGCGCGCCACATTTGCTGGCTTTTATAAGCATCGGCAAAGCGCAGCAGGGCGGACACTTCCACGCCATTGCCGGCCGAGCGCACACCGGCGGTGGCGCCAAGCGATGACAGCAGCACACCCTGACGCGTGTAGCCCGCCGTTTGCAGGTTGGCGATGTTCTGGCTGGCCGCATTGAGTGCGGCCTGGGCGGCGATGCTGCCTGACAATGCATTGCTGATGATGCTCATTGGGCAAGTTTCTTTCGTGAAGAGTGTGGCGCGTGCGGGTGGGCGGGCATTGAGTCCTTGTTACCTTGTACAGGCGACACTTCAGACGGATTTATTAAGCGGCGTTGCAATATTGTCGGTCTTGGCGGCGCTTTTGGCTGCCACGGGGGCGCTGGCCGCCGGCAGCAACTGGCGCAGGATGGCGTCGGCGATGCCGAAGGCGCGCTGGCCGGCCATTTTGTCGGCCACCAGGTTGTCGGCCATTTCCAGCATGTCGCTGTTGACCGGGTCCTTGAAGACGCTGTCTTCGCCCGCCATCTCGCGCGTGCCCGAACGCATCTGGCGCAGCATGTGCGAGATGAAAAAGGCTTCGAACTTGACGGCCGCCTCGGTGGCCTTGGCCGCATAGCGGGGATCGGCCGGCGTGGCGGCTGCGGGAGAGCGGTCGTCGAGCGCCGAGGGCAGGGCGCTGCTGCTGTCGTTGATATTAAGCATCATATAACCACCAGTTCGCCTTCGATGGCCCCGGCTTGGTCCAGGGCTTGCAAAATTGCCATGATGTCATCGGGCGAAGCGCCCAGACTGTTGACGACGTCGATGATGGCCTGCAGCTTGGCGCCGGCCGGCCATTTGAACATATTGCCGTTGCCCTGGTCGACGGACACCTTCGATTGCGGCGTGACGGTGGTCTGGCCGCGGCCGAACGGCGCCGGCTGGCTTACTGCCGAGCTTTCGGAAATGACCACTTTCAGCGAGCCGTGCGTGACGGCGGCCGCCTTCACGCGCAAGCCTTCGGCGATGACCACGGTGCCGGTGCGCGAATTGAACACCACTTTCGGCGTATCGACGCCGACGTCGACGGAGAGCGCTTCCAGCTTGGCCATGAAGGCCACGCGCTGGGTCGGGTTTTCCGGCGCCAGCACTTCCACGCTGGTGGCGTCGCGCGTGGTGGCGACGGCGCCAAAGCGGCGGTTGACGGCTTCGACGATATTGATGGCCGTCTCGAAATGCGGGTGGCGCAAGTTCAGGGTGACCGTCGGCTTGGTCGAGAAATCGCTGAGGATTTCGCGCTCGATGTTGGCGCCGTTGGGAATGCGTCCCGAGGTGGGCGTGTTGACGGTGACGGACGAGCCGCTCTTGCCCGTGGCGTTCAAGCCGCCGACGACGACGTTGCCTTGCGCCAGCGCATACGTTTCATTGTCGGCCGCGCGCAATTGCGTCAGCAGCAAGGTGCCGCCACGCAAGCTTTTCGCATCGCCAAGCGACGAGACGGTGACGTCGATGGCCTGGCCACGGCGGTATCCCGGGGGGAATACGGCGCTGACCATGACGGTGGCGACGTTCTTGCTTTTCGATTCGGCGCCATCCGGCATCTTCACGCCGAACTGCTTGAGCATGTTGACCACGGACTGGCTGGAAAATTTGACCTGGGTGGTGTCGCCGCTGCCGTTCAGGCCCACGACGAGGCCGTAGCCGACCAGCGGGTTGTCGCGCACGCCCTCGATGCTGACCAGGTTGCGCAGCACTTGCGCGGCGCTGGCGGGCAGGGCAAAGCCGGACAAGGCAGCGAGCATGGCTGCCAGGGGCAGGGCGGAACGAAATTTCATGAGCTCACCTTAAAACGGCATCCATGGGCCGACGAAGAAGCGCGTCAGCCAGCCTGGTTTGTTGGCTTCGGCCAGGGTGCCCTGGCCGGAATAGGCGATCTGCGCATTGGCAATGCGCAACGATGACACCTGGTTGTTCGAATCGATGTCGGCCGCGCGCAGGTAGCCGCGCAGGCGCACGAATTCCTCGCCCTGGTTCAGGGTCAGGGTTTTCTCGCCCTGCACGCGCAGCAAGCCGTTCGGCAGCACTTCCTGCACGATCACCGTGATCGCACCGGATAGCGCGTTTTGCTGCGTGCTGGTCGAGTCGCCGGCGAAGTTGCGGTCGGCCGACAGGTCGATGCCCGTCTTGGGGAAGGTCTTGCCGAGGAGATTGGCCGCCTGCACGCCGACGGACGAGCCCTTGTTGAACGAGGTGCCCGCCTTCTTGCTGGCCTGCGTGGTTTCCTGCAGTGCCACCGTGACGACGTCGCCGACGCGGAAGGCGCGGCTGTCGGAAGTCAGGGCCAGGCCCGCGTCGGGATTGAAGACGCCGCCGCCCACGCCGCCTTGCGCAGCGCTGCGCGGTGCCACGGGCAGCGGCGTATCGGAAAAGCTGGGCGCCAGGGGCGCCATCGGCTGGCTGGCGCAACCGGCCATCAACACCAGCAGCATGGCGGCCGTGGCTTTCATGGCGGCTGTCATCAGCGTGCCGCTTGCGCCAGGTATTGCAGCATATTGTCGGCGGCCGACAGCACCTTGGTGTTCATTTCATAGGTGCGCTGGGCAGCGATCATGTCGACCATCTCTTCGACCACCTGCACATTCGAGCCTTCCAGCGCGAACTGCTTCAGCTTGCCCAAGGCGCCTTCGCCGGGACGGCCTTCCGTCGGCGTGCCGCTCGATGCCGTTTCCTGGAACAGGTTTTCGCCGAGTGCCAGCAGGCCCGTCGGGTTGACGAAGCTGGAAAGGTTCAACTGGCCCAGTTCGGTACCGGCGACATTGCCCGGCACGGTGGCCGTGACCATGCCGTTTTCGCCGATGGTGATCGCCGTGGCGTTGTTCGGCACGGTGATCTGCGGCACCAGCGGCAGGCCCTGGGCGTTGACCATCACGCCGTTTTCATTCAGGCTCAACTGGCCGGCGCGCGTGTAAGCCGCTTCGCCGTTCGGGCGCAGCACTTGCAAAAAGCCGTTGCCGGTGATGGCGACGTCGAATTCGCGGCTCGTCGTTTGCAGGCTGCCGGTGGTAAACACCTTTTGCGTGCCCACCATGTGGGTGCCGTTACCCAGCTGTACGCCCGATGGCGAGAGGGTATTGTCGGCGCGCTGCGTACCCGGCTGCTGCTCGACCTGGTAAAACAGGTCTTCGAAGACGACGCGGTCGCGCTTGAAGCCAACGGTATTGACGTTGGCCAGGTTATTCGCGATGGCTTGCAGTTTGGCATCTTGTGCCTGCACGCCGGTCTTGCTGATCCACATTGCTGGATTCATGATGTACTCCTGGTAATTGGTTGGCGTTGGGCTTAGGCGCCCAGCAGGCGGTTGCCGGACTCAGTCATCGCGTCGCTGGCCTTGAAAATTTTCATCTGCATCTCGAAACTGCGGTTCAGGCTCATGGTGGCGACCATTTCCTCGACGGCCGAGACGTTGCTGCCTTCCAGATGGCGGTCGCGCAGGCGTACCGCCGGGTCGGCCTGCAAGTCTTCGCCACTGCGCGCCACGATCAGGCCTGCCTCGTTCTTCGTCAGCTCGCCCGATTCCGCATTGACCAGCTTGAGCTTGTCGACGGTCTGCATTTGCGCGGTGCCCGGCACCTGGATGGAAATCGTGCCATCGCCGCCGATCGACAGGCTGGTGTGCTCGGGAATCGTGATGGGTCCGCCTTCGCCCAGCACGGGCCGGCCGTTGATGGTCAGCGCGCCCGTTTCATCGAGGTCCATGGCGCCGGCGCGCGTGTAGGCTTCGCCGTTTTGCCATTGCACCGCGAGAAAACCGGGACCCGTGACGGCCACGTCGAGTTCGCGTCCCGTTTCCTTGATGGCGCCCGTGCGCGTGCCGATGGCGCTCGACTGCGTCTGCGTCATGTGGCGGTCGTCGTAACCATAGCCGTTTTGCAGCGGCTGGGCAGTGGACACTTCCAGATTGGCGCGAAAGCCGCCCGTCTCGATATTGGCCAGATTGTTGGCGTGTACCTGCTGTGCCCGCAGGGCACGGTCGGCCCCGCTCATGGCGGTATAAATCAGCGCATCCATTGCTCTTTACCTTTGCGTATCGTGGATTACAGCGCTTGCATCAGCGATTGCAGCATGGCGTTCTCGGTCGAGATGACCTTCGAGTTGGCCTGGTAATTACGCTGCGACGTCATCAGGCCCACCAGTTCGGAAGTGATGTCGACGTTCGACTGTTCCAGCGAGCTCGTCACCAGTTTGCCGGCCATGCCGACGCCCGGACGGTCATAGATGGCGGTGCCGGACGAGGTCGAAGCGACCCAGCTGGTATCGTTGACGGCCGTCAGCGCGCCTTCGTCGGGGAAGGTGGCCAGGGCGATCACGCCGATGCTTTGCTTTTGGCCGTTCGTGTATTTCGCCACGACGGAGCCGTCATCGGCCAGTTCCACGCCCGTGTAGGTGCCCGAGGCATAGCCGTCGGCGCGGTCGGTCGAGGTCGTCGCTTCGCCCGCGTACTGGGTGGTGCCCGTGTAGTCGATGGCGACCGTCAGCGCTGCGGCGCCAGCCGGCGTCGGCAGCACTGGCGTGGCGGCCGTGCCGGTCACCAGCTTGCCATTCGTGTCGAAGGTCATGCTCGTCACCGGCGTCACATCGGCGTTGTCGAAGGTGTAGTGCACATCCACGCCCGTTGCCGTCTTGACGAAGTACTGGCCCAGCGAGTGCTTGGCGCCCAGCGAATCGTAGACGATCGAGGACTTGGCGCTGTTGTAGCTCAGTTCGTTGGTCTTGTTGAAGGGCACGGCCTTGATGGTCCATTCGGACGACATGTTGGCGGCATACGCCAGCTTGGTCGACGCCTCTGCGGGAATCTGGCCCGTTGGAATGTTCATGTCGCCCATGGTGCCCAGGGTGGTGCTGCCCTTGACGGCGACGTAACCCTGTACCAGGCGGCCGTTCGAGTCGATCAGCTTGCCTTCATTGCTGGCCGAGAAGATACCGACACGGCTGTAGCTCATGGTGTTTTGCGCATCGCGCGCGACGAAATAGCCGCGGCCATCGATGGCTGCGTCGAGCGCGCGGCCCGTGTTCAGCACGCCGCCATTGAGCGACATGCTTTGCGTGATCGAGCCGATTTCCGTACCCGTGGCGCGCGAACCGGCGTACATGGCCGAAAAGTTGGCGCGGCTGCTCTTGAAACCGTAGGTGCCGGCATTGGCGATATTGTTACTGGTGCTGTTCAACTGTTGGTTGATGGACTGGATACCGGACAGGGCGATGTCGAAACTCATGTTGATTTCCTTTAGTGAAGGACGAGATTAGTGTGCAAGAAACGAAGGGGCGAGCGGATCAGGCCGTCTTGCCGTTAAAGCCGGTGATCGCGCCAGGGTTGACTTCGCCCAGGTTCGACACGCTCAGTATCATGCTGCCGCCGGACGACAGGCGCACGCTGTTGAGTTTGCCTGCGATATCGACCGATGGTTTTTCGGCGCCGCTGGTGGTGACCTTCATGCTGTAGGTACCGGCAGGCAAGCCCAAGGCCACGGGATCGATGGTGAACGGCACCGTGCCGGCCGACTTGGCGCCCAGTTCGATCTTGTATTCCTTGTCGTCCAGCCCTTTCAGGGTCACCGTGGTCTTGGTGGTGCTGGCGGCCAGCGCGATGCTGCCGCTGACCTTACTCTTGTCGAGCTGCACCGTTTCACTGTTGACCATCACTTCGGAACCCACTTGCGCACCCAGCGCCAGTACTTGCATCGATTGCAGCACGCTGGCATTGGCGCTGGTCAGCGCCGACAGGTTTTGCATCGCTTCCGTCTGCGCCTGCTGCGTCAATTGATTGACGAACTGGCTCGGATCGGTCGGTGCCAGGGGATCCTGGTTCTTGATCTGGGCGACCAGCAATTTGGTGAACATATCCTGGGTGGCATTGCTTTGCGACTTGACTGCATTGCTGTTGCTGCCGCTGCCGCTGGTATTGTTTGTAAAGAGATTGGTTTCCATGGATTATGCTTCACCTAATTTGAGGAGCGATTGCTGCATCGACTTGATGCGGCCCAGAACTTCGACATTGGTTTCAAAGGCGCGCGACGCCGACATCATGTCGGTCATCTCGGCTACCTGGTTGACGTTGGGGTAGAACACCATGCCATCGGCATTGGCCATCGGGTGGCCCGGCTCGTACACCTTGCGCAGGGGCTCGTCGCTTTGCACCACGTCGAGCACCTGTACTCTTCCGCCGGCACCGCTGGCGCCAGGACCATCCATCACGGCCGCAAACACGGGTTTGCGCGCGCGATAGGTTTCGCCTTCGGAACCGGCAACGGAATCGGCATTGGCCAGGTTGCTGGCGATGGTATTGAGGCGCACGGTTTGCGCAGCCATCGCCGAACCGGCGATCTTGGAAATATCCTGGAAGCTCATGCTGATCCTTATTGTCCGGAAATGGCCTTGGACAGACCCTTCAGTTTCATGTTGACGAAAGTGAGGCTGGTCTGGAAGTCGGTGGCATTCTGCGAGAATGCCGCCTGCTCGACGCCGATTTCGACGGTATTGCCGTCGCGGCTAGGGTGGTAGGGGACGCGGTACAGGGCGCTCGCATCGTCATCGGTCGACAGCAGGCCGGCCTCGTTGTCCTGCAACTGTTGCAGGGCGCTGCCGAAATCCATGTCCATGGCCTGGAAGCCGGGCGTGTTTTCATTGGCGATGTTGGCCGCCAGCACGCGTGTACGGTCGGCACGCAGCGCGAGTGCATCGGCGTGCACGCCCAGCGCATCCTTGAAATTAATCCCCATGGTCATCCTTTGTGTTGAATTCGATCGTGCTTTTTGCGGTTCGGGCCAGAAAACAGGTGGTGCAGAGGTAAAATCTCAGCCAGGTCATGTTGACGCATGGTAAGGTCATGCCGCTTCAGTATCTTTGATTAAGGTTAGCAATGATTTACTTTGAGAACTATTTCGTGATGTGGAACAAGGCGCAATGTCGTCAAATACTGCTTCCAGGCCTCTTTTTACTGGCCAGCCTATATAGTAGTGCAGGTCGCGCAGAATTGCCAGCCGACAATATATTTTCACGTGTGGAACAGTTGGCGCGTGAGCAATTGGCGCAGCAGGCAGACAAGGCGGGGCTGCTGGAACCCCAGTTTCAGGTGACCGTCGTGAAAAGCACGCGCCCCGTGCCAGCGTGCGCGGCGCCCGTGGCGCTGGAGACGGCGGACAGCCGCTCGGCGCAGCGCATGCGCTTTGTCGCGGTGTGTCCTGGAAGCAACGGTTGGCGTTACGAAATGCTGGCACGCGGCAGCATCACGGCCCAGGTGGCCGTTACCAGCGTGCCCGTCACGGCCAATACACCGTTGCAATCGGGCGACGTAACGTTGGCGCGGCGCGACGTGACGATGGTGCCGGACAGTATTGCTTCCTTGCCCGGCGCGATTGGCCTGTCGAGCCGGCGCAGCTTGCGTGCCGGCGAAGTGCTGCGCCAGGGGCAGCTGGCGTCGCCCGTGCTGATCAAGCGGGGCAGTGCGGTCAGCATCGTGGCGCGCAAGGAACAGGTGGAAGTGAGCATGGCCGGCGAAGCGATGGATCCGGGCGCGCTGGGCGAGGTGATCCGCGTGCGCAACGCCACCAGCGGCACGGTGATACGCGCCAGGGTGGTCGATGCGGGCGTGGTGGAACCGGCCGATATTCCCGGCCGTTAAGGAGATCAGTCTGCGGCGGCCGTGCGCTGCAGACGTGTCGCCAGCTGCGTCAGCTTGGCGGCGTAGTTGGGATCGGTGGCATAGCCGCCGCGCGCCAGACCTTGCGCGAAGGCACCCGCGTCGGCGCCCGTGTTCAGGGCGGCGCGGTAGCGTGGGTTGTCGAGCAGCACTTGCGCATAATCGCGGAAGGCGCTGGCCTGGTCCGGGTAGCTGCGGAAACGCTCGGTTTTCTTCAGCGCCGTGCCGCTGCCCGCTTCGTACTCGGTGGTCATGTTGCTGGCCACGTCGCCCTGCCATTTGCCGCCGGCCTTGATGCCGAACAGATTATTCGTGTCCGCGCCCGTGCCCTGGCGCAGCGGACGCTGGCCCCAGCCCGATTCCAGCGCCGCGTGGGCGGCGACGATTTCCGGCGCCACACCCAGGCGTGCGCCCGTTTCTTCCGTCCACGGCTTGATCGAGGCGAGGAATTGCTGCTGCGTTTCGCCGATCTCGCCACCCTGGTTGATGCTGCCCAGCACATTGACGGGATGGCTTTGCTCCAGATAGGCGCGTCCTTGCGGGCTCAGGCTGGTGGCGTTGCCGCCGCCCTGTTCGATGAAGCGGGCCACTTCGCCCTGCACTTGCCGGAACACGCTGCTGAAGCTGCCGCTGGAGCCGGTGGCGTCGGTGGAGCGCATATTGCTCTGCACAGCGGAGGTGGGCGCCGTCGATGGCGTCGCCGCCGTGGCGCGGGTGGTCAGGAAATCAGCCTGGCGCATACGTATCTTCCTCGCCATGCAGCACGCGCTGCATGATGCTGTACTGCTCTGTTAATAAATCGCTGTTGCGGGCGTTCAGGCGCTTGCATTCGAGCACCATCTGCTCGAGCGCGGCCCAGTCGCGCTGGGCGGTCGTACGCGCGTCTTCTTGCAACATCGCAAACAATTGCGCCATATCGCCTTGCGGGCCCAGCAGGGCAGTGACGAGGCTGACCCGCTGGCGGCGGCGCGCATCGAGCGGTTCGACGGCGGCGACGACCTGGTCGGCCAGCGCCGTCAGCCGGGTGCTCTGGTGGTGCAAGGTAGCCTGGAATTGCTCTTCCAATAAGGTTTGCAGGGCCGCATAGCCGGCGCGGTCCTCCGTCATGCCTTGCAGCACGCGGCGCACGGCTTCCTGGCGCGTGATGCCCTTGCGCGGCGCGGTCACGATTCACCGCCGTGGAAACGCTGGATCAAGCCTGCCAGTTTCGATGGATCGAACGGCAATTCGCCCTTGGCCAGCGCATCGCGCAGCATGGCCACTCTTTCATGGTCGATCTCGGGCATGGCGCGCAGGGCGGCCATGGCCGGTTGCAGCACGGCCGATTGCAGTTCCGCCCCGGCCGACGAGCCGCCCATGGCGCCTGCGGCGCCCGCGTTCTCGGCGATCGCCTCGGCAGGCGCGACGGCGCTGCTGCGCACGGCAGCACCGGTATTGCCGGAGGAGATTTTCATACGTTGTCCCTTGCCCTTAATTTGCATGCTCGTCCCGATCTTTCTTTGCGGGCAGGCCCAGTTTTTCGCGCAGCCGTTGCAGGGTACCGGAGTCCGGTTCACCCACCTGCAATTCGTCGCCTTGCGGCTTTTGTCCGGCCATGCCGAACATGGCGGCGATGCTGTCGGCCTGGCCACGCGTCAATATTAACAGTTCGATGCGGCGGTTGATGCCGGCGCTGGCATTTTTCACGTCCAGCGGCGCGCGGTCGGCCATGCCCACCACTTGCAGCACGCTGTCCGGACTCATGCTGCCGATCAACAATTGCGCGCGCGCCGACATGGCGCGGTTGGCCGACAGGGTCCAGTTCGAAAAGCCTTCATAGCCGGTATTGGCGTATTGCATCGAGTCCGTGTGGCCGACGATCAGCATCTGGTTTTCCATTTGCGCAAACACGGGGCCCATCTGGCGCAGCAGCTTGCGGAAACGGTCGGTCGGCACGGCGCTGCCGCGCACGAACATGCCTTGCTTGTCCGTATCGTGCAGCATGACGCGCAAGCCGTACGGCGTGATCACCGATTGCAGGTTGCTCTTCAGTCCAGCTTCGTCGCTGAGCTTGTCGAGCGCGCGCGACAGCGACAGCAAGTCTTCCGGCGACTGGTAGCTGACCTTGGTCTGGTTTTGCGGCGCGGCGCCGGCCTTGCCGTCCTGCATCTGCTTGCCTTCCGTGCGCGTATCGCCCGAACCCTTGCGGGGCATGGGGAAGCGCTCGATCAGGCTGCCGCGCGTACCGCCGCTCTGTTCCGGCATGACGCCCTGGCCTTCGCCCTGGCGGCTGCTGGCCGACGCATCCATCATGATTTCCTTCATCGCCTGCTGCTCGCGCGCGGCCATCAGCCACAACACGAGGAACAGCGACAGCAGGGCCAGGCAAAAGTCGGCGAACGCTACTTTCCAGGCGCCGCCATGGCCATCGTCGTCGTGCTTGCGTCCCGCACGCTTGATGATGGCCTGTTCATGTTTCTCATGCGGCTTTAGCACGGCGGCCTCCCCGGCCTTGGCCTTGCTCTTGTTCGGCGCCGCCATCTTCCAGCGCATTGATCCAGCTTTCCAGCTGGGCGAAGCTCGGCTTGATGTTCAGCTGCACCAGGCGGCGGCCCGCATCGATGGCCAGCAGCGGCGGTTTGCCCGCCACGTGCGTGACCAGCACGACCTTCACGCACTCCATGGTCGAGCCTTCCTCGCCCACCAGCTGCTTCATCATGTTGCACATCGGATCGAGCACGCCGTAGCAGAAGAAAATACCGATGAAGGTACCGACCATGGCGGCACCCACTTTTTCCGAAATTTCCGCCGCATCGGCGCCGTCGGCCACGGAATTCATGGCCATCACGATACCGAGAACGGCGGCCAGAATACCGAAACCGGGCATCGCTTCGGCGATCTTGTGCAGGGACTTCGACGGTTGCAGCAATTCATCGTGGATGGCTTCCAGTTCCTGCTCCAGCACGCCTTCGAGTTCATGCGCGTTGATCTTGCCCATCGCCATCAAACGGAAGTTGTCGACGATGAAGGCCAGCAGTTTCGGCTCTTCCAGCACCAGCGGGTAGCGCTGGAACAGGGCGCTTTCGCGCGGCGCCTCGACGTGGGCGTCGAGCGCCTTCAGGCCGCCGGCGGCCGTTTGCAGCAGTTCATACATCAGCAGCAGCAACTGGCGCTGGAATTCCGAGCCTTGCTTCTTGTGCGTGACGATCTTGCGCATCTGGTGCAGCATTTCACCGAGTACATGCTTCGGGTTGCCCAGCACCAGGGCGCCGACGGCGGCGCCGATGATGATGATCAGCTCGACCGGTTGCCAGATCGCGTGGACGGTGCCGCCCATCAGGGCGAAGCCTCCGAATACACACCCCATCACGATTAAGATACCGATAATTACCATGTCAACTGCCTTTCTGCGTCATTGTGCTGCGTCAATTTGATGGATAGTGCTGAAACTTATGCGTCTTGCAGCATGGCTTTCATCTTGCCCAGCGCCGTCTTGTTGAGCTGGCAGACGCGGGCGTCGCTCAGGTCCAGTACGGCGGCTATTTCTTTGTAGCTCAGTTCGAATTCGTAATACATCTGGATCACGCGCTGCTCGCGTTCGTCCAGCGCGCGCAGCGCCTGCTCCAGGCTGCGCCGCACCATCAATTGCTCTTCCGGGCTCGGTGCGCTGTCAGCCTGTCCCAGGCTTTCCTGCAGCACTTCGTCGAAACTGGCGATCAGCTCGGCGTTTTCCGCCAATTGATATTCCTGGAAGGCTTCCGGCGTCAGCTTCAGGGCGGCCATGATTTCCGCGTCCAGCGGCTCGCGTCCAAGGCGGCGGGTCAGGGCGCGCACGCTGTCGCGCAGGCGGTGGCTTTCCTGGCGCACGGCGCGCGGACGCCAGTCCTGGCGCCGCAGTTCGTCGAGGATGGCGCCGCGGATGCGCAGGCTGGCATAGCTGCCGAAAGACTGGTCCGGCACGCCGTAGCGGCGCAAGGCTTCGAGCAAGCCCATCAGGCCAATCTGTTCCATGTCGTCGCGGTCGATGGCGCCCGACACCTGCGAATTGAGCTGGCGCACGATGCGTTTCACCAAAGGGGAGTACGCCACCAGATGTTGTTGCTCTTCGGCAACGCTGAGCACGGCCGCGCAAGCGCTGGCGGCGGCATATTCGCCGGCGCCGTACGCTTCCTGGTATTGCTCTACATAGGCCAAGGGATCTCCCACTAGGTCGGCTGGCGTGTTGGCTTATTCAATGATCAGCTTGCCGACCATGACTTCGGTGAACGGTTTTTCCATCTGTTCGCGCTCGTAGCTGACGTTGAAGGCCTTGTTGATCTGCTCGGCATATTGCTCCACGGTCATGGTCTGCGCCTTGTCCAGCGGAAAGCTCGACAGGGTGCTGACGGCGATCGAGCGCATCAGCGGCAAGTGGTCCTTCGTCAGTTTTTCCTTTTCCTCGGTGGTGGCAATCACCAGGTCGGCCGACAGATAATGCGTTTCGCCTTCGCCGGGGCCGCGGCGCAGCATCACGATGACTTTGTCGAGCGTGAGGAACTTGCGCGCCTTCTTGCCCGTAGCCGGCGGTGGCGGGGCTTTCGCTTCGGCGGCATCGGCATGGCCGGCGACCGGCTTGGCCAGATACCACATGGCGCCGCCAGCCGCACCGGCGGCCAGCACGGCCACGCCGACAAAGCCGGCTATCAGTTTCATTTTCATATTCATCAGGCGGTCTCTCGCTCGTGCATGGCGTAAGTGGTGGCGGCAGTGCTGCCGTCGGACAGGGCGCGGCCCGGCTCGGCATCATCATGCTGGCGGCCCGGTTGACGCTGGCCGCGCGCATCGCCTTCGGCAAACGCCTGGGCGGCGGGGCTGCGCGGGGTGGCGCTGATATTGACGGCCACGTCGGTGTACTGGCGCTGCGCCAGGTCGCTGCGCATGTTTTCGCCGATGCCTTGCAACTGGCGCAACACTTCCGAGTTCGACGCCGTGACGTTCACCTGCAGCGCACCGGCCGTGTGGCGGATGGAAATTTCAATGCGTCCCAGCATGGGCGGGTCGAGGCGGATCGTCGCGTGTTCGCTGTTGCGGCCGATCTGCGTCTGCAGGCGTTCGCCCAGCGCTTCGCGCAGCGGTTCCTGCCATTGCTGGGCAGGGCCGTTGAGCTTGATGGTGTCGCCGGCCGGGGCCGCTGTGGCTGTATTGCCGACGGCGCCCGTCAGACCCAGGTTGGGCGTGGCCGGCGCCACGTTCGTGGCGCCACGTTCGCCCTCGCGCGCGGCAACGGCAATGGCAGGGGCCGCGACGGCTGTGGCAGGAGCGCTTTGCTGCAGCAGCGATTCGAACGGCTGTGCCGGCGCGCTGCCTTTGGCGGGCGCCGCCGGATTGGCGGCGGCCAGCGGCTCGCGCGTGTCGCGGCCTGGCGCTGGCGCCGCTGCCGGCGCATTCAAGGTGATCGCCGCCGGATGCAGGCTGATGTTGAGTGCCGGGTTGGCTTGCGCCACATTCGCCTGCACTTGTGTCTGTGCTTGAGTCTGTTCTTGCGCCTGCGCGTAGGCGCGTGCTTCGGCCGCAGCGGCGTCCGCCGGCGGCAGCATGTTTACCGGCAAGCCGATGACGGGGGCGGCCATGGCTGGCAGGCTGCTGTCGGCCGGGCTGTCGGTATCGCCGTCCTTGCCGGGCGCGGGCGTGTCGGCGTCGGGCGTTGCCACGCCGGTCACATCGAGCACCTGCGCAAACAGGGGCAGGGCGGAGGGGGCGGCGCCATTGCCGGCATAGCCTGGCATGCCGGGCAATGCGGCGGCTTGTGACGGCGCTGTCGCCGGTGTTGGTGCGGATGCGGCTGGTGCCGCTGGTGCCGGAGCGGCCGGCGCCGTGTTGAAGTTCATGATCATGCTTGATTCCCGTCCGAGTCGTATTCGCCGAGCGCGGCGTAGGCGACCCAACCTTCCTTATTTGCCTGTAATGCACCCAGGTGTTGACCCAGGCGTTCTTTTTCCTCAGAGCAAATTTTAACCGCTTGCGCGTGAATTTTGCGCAAATGCAACAATTCTGTTTGTTCCTGCGCATTCCATGCGCCCCGTTCGGCCAGCAGCGGGATGTTTTTCGCCAGGCTGGCCGAGAGTTTTTCCATCGCATCCCAGTCCGGCTGAGCGACCGCCGCGCTCAATTGCCGGCTCAGCTGCTGCAGCGCCGCGCGCCTAGGCATTGTTGGCCTGGACGCCCACCCAGCCGCGCTTGATGGTCGTCATCAAGGTCGTCACTTCGTCGATCAGGGTGGGGTCGAGCTTGATGCCGGCCGTGTACAGGCGCGCCACGCAATAGTCGTACAGACGCGCCAGGTTGACCACCACTTCGCCGCCATTGTCGAAATCGAGCGAGCTCGACAAACCGTTGATGATTTGCGTGCACTTGTCCAGGCTGACAGCCTTTTGCTCGTAGCGCTTGCCCACGATGTGCCCGCGCGCGCGCGCCAGTTCTTCCAGCAGTCCGTCCGTCAGCACCAGTACCAGCTCGACCGGTGTGGCGCGGGCGGTCTGGGCATCCAGGTTGACGGCGTGGTAGTTGCCGTAAGCTTCATTGTTTAACATTTTTATCTTCTCACTGTATAAACTTGCGGCGGCGCGGCAGGCACGCTCGCCTTAGGATTTATCGTTGCCGAACATGGCGTCGAACATGTCGGACCGTCTTGTCATTTGCTCCTGCATCACCTGCAGGCGCGTGAACTGGTCCAGGAAACGCTTGTAGGCCGTGTCGTATTGCGTTGTCAGCAGGGCAGTGCTCTTGCCCAGCGATTTCTGCAGCTGGTCGTTCGCATCAAGGCGCTGCACCAGCTGACCCTTGGTAATGTTGCTCCATTGACTCAGGGCTTTGTCCAGGCTGCCGAGCACGCCGGAAGGCGCCGACAGGCTGTTGTTGCCAAACAACTTGTCCAGGTCGCCCGGGTTCGACGCCAGCTTGGCGGTCAATTTGGCCGTATTCAGGCTCAGCGTGCCATCGCGGTTGGCGGTAACGCCGTATGACACCAGCGACACGCCGCCGACGCTTTGGCGCAGCAGGTTATTCATGTTGCTGCGCAGGGCGTTCAAGCCCGAATCGTGGGCAAAGATGCCTGCCGCTACATTCTTGTCCGGGTCGCCCGAGCTGGCCAAACCGTCCAGTACGCTTTTCAGCTTGTTGTAGGCATCGACGAAGGCTTGCACATTGGTTGCCGTGCCGCCGCTGTCGGTGCCGACGGTGACCGTGACCTGGCGCTCGCCCGTGTTCATGGCCTTCGTGAACGTCATCTTCACGCCCGTCACGTTGGTGAAGGTATTCGAGGCTTGCGTGATTTGCGTGCCGGTGTCTTTCGCGCCCAGCCAGACGATGGCGTCCTGCGCCTTGACGATCCTTGACTTGCCGCTCTCCAGCGCTGTCAGCAGTGGCGAATTCGTCACGCTGATGGCATCCAGGGTGACGGCGTTATCCTTGCCCGTCAGGTTGGAGGTCATGACGAGCTGCGACTGGTTGCCGATGGTGACGATGGAGGCCGTCACGCGTGAATTGTTCTTGCTGTCGCCATTGATGGCGGCGGCGATTTCCTGTGGCGTCAGGGTGCCGTCGGCATCCTTGTCGGCGGCGCTCAGGTCGATCTGGAAGCTGTTGTCGGCGGTGGCGGCGGCCAGCGGGTCGCCGATGCGGACGGTCAGGGAACCGCTGCCGGCAGGCCGGGTGCTGGTCAGGCCGGCATACGACGTCTGGCTTGCCGTGGCAAGTTGCTGTACAAAAAAGGAATAGCTGCCCGGCACAGCCTGGATGCCGGCCGAACCGCTGCCATAGGTCGTATTGCTGAAGGTGGCGGACTGGCTCAGCAGCGATTTGCTGGCTGTCATGGTCGACATCGAACTCTGGAAGGCGCTCATGGCCAGTTTCAGGTTGTTCAGCGCCGTGGCCGTGTTGTTTGCCAGTGCGGTCTGCTTTGTCAACTTGTCCTGCTGCGCCGCAACCGCCTTGGTGGCCAGATTCTTTGCGGTGACGATCGGATCGTATTGCGGTGCAGTAATTACGTTTGCCATGCCAGACTCCTGAATAAAGGGATATACCGGTACAAGGCGACCCCTATTCCCGTTTTGTGAAGTTTTCCTGAAAGAAACTTACACACACTCATTTTACCTGCCCGCGGAACCAGAATTGCGTTGCCAGCTCGTCTTGTCGCTTGGCATCGACACGTTGTTGCTCGTTCGCAACATGCTTTTGTTTTTGTGTCAGCACCTGGTCCAGCACCTCGCGCTTGGCCCAGGCAGTATTCAGGGCGCGTTGCGAAACGGCCATGTTGGCTTCGTGCAAATGCAGGTCGGTACGGTGCTGGTCGGCCAACTGCATGACGGCTTGCTTGAAGTTGCCGCAGTTGACGGACAGGGCCAGGGGCAGGGCGCCGCTGGGGCCGCTATCCGTATACAGGCCCGTCAGGCGTTCCAGGTTTTTCTGGTAGCGCTCGCGCACGGCCGTCTGCGCCGCCATTTCGCTTTGCAGGCGTTCCACTTCGGTGCTGCGCAGGCCGACCAGGGTGGTCAGGTTGCGGATGGTATGCGCGTTGCTCACGTATGCTCCTAGCCCATGATCTGTTCAAGTTGTTCGATGCACGGCGCCATCGGCGCTTCTTCCTTGGTGCCCTGGCACAGGAACGCTTCGATGGGCGCGTGCAACTGCACGGCGCGGTCGGTGATCGGGTCGGCGCCGGGCACGTAGGCGCCCAGCGGGATTAGATCGCGCACGCGCGCATGGCGCGCCATCGACGCTTTCAGCGCGCGCGACGCCTGCATGTGGGTGGGCGTGATAACCTGGGCCATGCAGCGGCTGATCGAGGCGGCGATGTCGATGGCGGGGTAGTGGCCCCGCTCGGCCAGTTCGCGCGTGAGCACGATGTGGCCGTCGAGAATCGCGCGCGCCGTGTCGACCACCGGGTCCTGCTGGTCGTCGCCTTCGGCCAGTACCGTGTAGATGGCGCTCATGCTGCCTTCCGGGTGGGCGCCATTGCCGGCGCTTTCCACCAGTTGCGGCAAGTTCGAGAAGACGGACGGCGGATAGCCGCGCGTGGCCGGCGGCTCGCCCAGGGCCAGCGCCACTTCGCGCAAGGCCATCGCATAGCGCGTCAGCGAATCGACCAGCAGCAGCACGTGCTTGCCCTGGTCGCGGTAATGGGCTGCGATCGAATGGCACAGTTCGGTCGCCATGATGCGCATCAGCGGCGATTCATCGGCTGGCGCGATCACGAGCACGGCTTTCTTCAAGCCTTCGGCGCCCAGTGACTTTTCGACGAATTCGCGCACTTCGCGGCCCCGCTCGCCGATCAGGCCGACGACGACGACATCGGCCACCGTCTGGCGCGTGATCAGGCCCAGCAGTACGCTCTTGCCCACGCCGGAACCGGCCATCAGGCCCACGCGCTGGCCCTTGCCCAGGGTCAGCATACTGTTGATGGCGCGTACGCCCACGTCGAGCGGTTCGACTACCGGTTGTTTCTTCAGGGGATTGACCTTCGGCGGCGTCACTTCCAGGATGTGTTCGCCGCCGAGGCGGCCCAGGTCGTCGATCGGTTCGCCGAGGCCATTGACCATGCGGCCCAGCCACGACGGGCCGATCTGCAGGCTGGCCTTGTCGGGCAGGGGCAGGACCCTTGCGCCCGTGGTCAGTCCCGTCGCCTTCTTGAACGGCATCAGGTAGGACAATTTTTCGCGGAAACCGACGACTTGCGCATCGAGCCACTCGCCGCTCACAGTTTCAATTTGACAACGCTGGCCCGTGTGCAGGCGGCAGCCGGCGCTTTCCAGCAGCAGGCCGGAAGCGCCGACCAGGCGGCCGGTCGGTGTCGCGACCGGGATATCGCCGATCTCGAAGCTGCGCAGCGTGTCGGCGATCATGCAGGCGCGCCGTGGTCAGCGTGTTCGGCGGCCAGCGCCAGGTGGCTGCTGACCTGCTCCATGCAGGCCGACAGGCGCTGATGGCAGCCCGCGTCGACTTCATTGTCGCCCGCCTTGATGCGGCATTCGCCTGCGTCGAGGCGTGCGTCGGCGATCAGGTTCCAGCGTTTGGCGCGCTTCGGATCGAGTTCGCTGATGCGTTTCAATTCTTCCGGATTGAGGAAGACGTCGATTTCCTCGCGCGTGGGCGGCATCGAGGCGAGGGTCTCGTCGACCAGGGCCAGCAATTGCACCGGCTGCAGCGCCAGTTCCGCGCGGATCACCTGGCGCGCCACCTTGGCCACCAGGTCGACCACTTCCTTGCGCTGCGCTTCGCGGTAATCGGCGCGCACTTTTTTCAGGTCGCGCAAGATGGCGTCGACGGGGCGGGCCAGGCGGTCCAGCGCCACCAGGGTTTCATTACGGCCTTCTTCGCGGCCCTGCGCCATGCCATCGTTGCGTCCGGTGTCGTAGCCGTCTTGCTGGCCTTGCACCAGGCCCACTTCGTAGCCGTCGCGCTGGCCCTGCTCGAAGCCTTCCGAGACGGACGCTTGCCACTGGCCATCCGTGTCCTCGTTGGAGGCACGCTGGCCGGCGGCGATGAATTGCGACAGCGGCGGGAAACGATACGAGCGGAAGTGTTTCATTCGATCACCGCTTCTGCAAACAGTTGCACTTCGATCTCGCCCGCATCGGCGAGGCCCTTGACGGTGGCCATGATTTCCTGGCGCGTCTGTTCGATGCGCGACAGCGGCACGGGGCCCGAGCGGCGCATCATGTCTTCGAAGCTCTGCGCCTGGCGGCGCGGCATGGTTTTCAGCACGGCGTCGCGGATCGACGGTTCCGCGCCCTTGAGGGCGATCGCCCACTGTTCCATCGGCACGTCTTCCAGGATGCGCGTGAGCGTGACATCGCTCTGCGTGGCCAGGATCAGGAAGTCGTACATGCTCAGTTCGATTTCCGAGACGACGTCCGGGTCGTGCGCGCGCAGCAGTTCGACCAGCGCGGCGCGGTTGCCCGGCATGCGGTTGAGGATCTCGGCCGCCTGGCGGATGCCTTCCACGCTGGTGCTTTGCGTGTCGAGCGTGCCCAGGCAGCGGCCCACCAGTTCGTCGAGCTCGACCAGCAGGTCGCGGTCGATCTCGTCCAGGCGTGCCAGGTTCAGCAAGACCAGGTCGCGGCCTTCGACGGGCAGGGCGTCGAGAATCTGGCCGGCCAGCGCGGGCGGCAAAAAGGCCAGGAACACGGCTTGCATCTGCACGTGCTCGTTGACGATGTATTCGGCCAGCCACTTTGGCGAGGCCCACTGCAGACGCGCCATTTTGGGGCGGATCGCATCGCCATAAATATTGTTCAGGACGCTATTGGCGATATCGCTGCCCAGCGCCATGTCCAGCGAGCGCTTCAGGTAGCTGCGCGAGGCGCCATGCACGCCACTTTGCTGGCGGTAGTCGTCGAAGAAGGTCTGCATGGCCGTTTTCACGGACTCGACCTTGATGCCGCTCATGCGCGACATCACTTGCGTGACTTCCAGCAATTCTTCACGCGACAGGCAGCGCAGCACGTTGGCGGCCTGCTCTTCGCCGATGCTCAGCAGCACGATGGCGGCCTGTTCCACGGGATTCAGACTGGCGCTTTCGTATTCGGCGCCGTCGGAGGGATTACTGTTGTTGAGTTCGGCCATTTTTCTGCATCCATTGTTTGACGACTTCGGCGACACGCTCGGGTTCTTTTTCCGCCAGCACTTTCAGGTGGTCGACCATCACGTCGACCGCCGAGCCTGGTGGCGGCAAGTCATAGTTTTCCAGCAGCGGCACGACCGGCATGCTGCCGGCGGCAGCGGCGCCTTCCAGCGGCAGCGGCAAGCCGTTCACGCCCAGGGCCGGTGCGCCGGCAGCGGCCGCGCCATTGGCGGCCGCGGCGGCGTTGCTGCCGCCCAATGCCAGAGCCGGATCGAGCTGTTTCAGTGGCGGCGGCGCCAGGCGCGAGGTCAGCAGGCGCAGCAGAGGACGCAGGATCAGGAAGTAGCCGAGCACGGCGCCCAGCGCGTACAGCAGCCAGCTGCTGAAATCGACGACGGTGTCGCGCTCTTCCCACCATTGCGCCACAGGCGGCTTGGCAGGGAAGGCCAGTGCCGTCAGGCTCAGGCTGTCACCGCGCTGGGCGTTGATGCCCAGGCCGCTGGTCAGCATTTTTTCGATATTGCCCAGTTCGGCAGGGGTCCAGCCGGTTTTTGGATTCGGTGCGGCAGCGCTGTTGAGGACGACGGCGACGCTGAGTTTTTCCAGGCGGCCGCGGCTGCGCTTGATCTGCGTGATGCTGCGGTCATACGCGTACTGGCGCGTGGTGGCGTTCTTGCGGGCCGTGCCATCGTCGGACGGCTTCGGCGCGCCATCGGCGGGTGCCGCGCCGGCGGCGTCGGCCGGTGCCGGCACGGCTGCCGCTGGCGGACGGTTCGACAGGCTGCCGGGAATGCCGGCCACGGTGCGGTTGCGTTCCTGCTCTTCGCGCATCGCCTCGCTCGTCACTTTCGGGGCTTCGCCGTATTTTTCCAGCGTTTCGTCCACGCGGTCGTTGTTCACGGCGGCCGTCACGCTGAGCTTGAAGTTGTCTTCGCCGATGACGGGACCCAGCAAGCCCGTGACGTTGCGGCGGATATCATCCTGGAAGCGTTTCGCGCCTTCATTGCCGGCGGCCGACGCGTCGAAGCCGTCCGTCAGGTCGACGTGCGAGGACAGCAGGTTGCCGCCCTGGTCGACCAGGCTTACGCGCGTGGGCGCCAGGCTGGCGACGCTGCCGGCCACCATGTTGATGACGGCGGCGATCTGTTCCGGTGCCAGGGTGCGGCCCGGTTTCAGTGCCACGACGATGGAAGCCGACGATTTGTCGCCATCGCTGGCGACGAACGACGTCGACTTGGCAATCGACAGATGGACGCGCGCCGAAGCAATCGCGTCCATCGTCATGATGCTTTGCGCCAGTTCGCCTTCCAGGCCGCGGCGGAAACGCACGTCCTGCACGAATTGCGACACGCCCAGCGGGTCATTCTTGTCCATCAGCTCCAGGCCGGCCGGCAGCTGCGCCGTCACGCCTTTCGACGCGAGCAGCATGCGCACCTTGCCCAGCATGGCGTCGGGCACCAGCACCTGGCCGCTGTCCGGATGCAAACGGTAAGGGATGTGTTCGGCATCCAGGGTGGCCATCATGTCCGTCACGGCCACTTTTTCGCGCGCGCCAAACACCGGCTTGTAGTTGGCCTGGTCGCGCCACGCGTACATGGTCACCATGGCGGTGATGCCGATGGCCAGCACGACGATGGGAACCAGGTTTTTCAGCAGGGCGGGCGGGATGGCGGGCTGGGCGCCAGGGCGCCAGCGCGCAAATGCGGACTTCATGGTGGTAATCACTTGGGGTAACTTTCGCTGGGAGGCTGGGCGTGGATCAGGACGTGAAGATTACAGAGGCAGTTTGATGAGTTCGTCGACGGCGCCCATGACCTTGTTGCGCACTTGCATCAACATGGAGAAGGACAGGCTCGCTTCCTGGCTGGCCAGCATGGCGCCGACCATGTCGTCGCTCTTGCCGCTGTCGACGTCGCTCATTTTTTGCGCGGCCAGGCGGTCGTCGCCGTTGACCTTGCCGATGGCGTCTTTCATGCTTTGCGCAAACGAGAAGCCGGATTGTTCCGGTGTGCCGAACTGGGCGGCGGGCGCGATACTGGCGCCCAGGGCGCGCGCGTCATTACTCAGTGCTGCCAGATCGGCCTTGATCAGACCTGCGAGTTCGTTGCTCATCTTGCCCTCTACTTTCAATATGCGGTGACGTATCAATCAGAAATTACTGGTTTGCCATTCCGGCAGGCATTACATCCAATGCCATCTTGCCCGGCCCGATTTCAATTGGGCTCATCAGTTTTATCAGTTGCCACACCATCCGCTGAGCAGATTCAAACAAACCCGGCAGACTTGCGCCGACATGATTTACATGGCCATGACAACTAATAATTATCTGATAAAAGTTTCTTCTGGTGGCAATAAGAGGGGCTGGGAACTGCCATAAAAACCGGAATCAGGTAAGCGGAATGGCGCACTGCAAATCACTATTTTGTCGCTATAAGCTTACCTCGGGGCAACTATAAAGTAAAGAGAGAATTGCCTCAAGGAATATTGATACATGGCAATATTTGGCTTTTTCATGTATTGTTCAGCACCGTAGTCATCGAGCATGCGATACGATGCGCAATCGTTTGCTTGCAGACCTGTTGGCAAAGCCAAGATGATGCTGTATTTAATTTCGGGCGATCCGTATAATTTGTTCTGCCACCGCAATACCGACATGACCACTACATGACAATCATTACCAAGACAGATCAAACTGTGCGCCATCAAGTCCTCGATTCCTGTCTGCTTGGACGTCCTGTCCATTTGCTGCATGTATTCGGCGCCCAGCTGCGCGACGACCTGGCCGTGGCCCTGCGCCAGCCAATGAACCGTCGCTACTGGGGCAATTTCCAGATCGACGCCGTGACCTTGTCGCGCGTGGACAACGAAGACAGCGTGAACCGCTGGCTGAGTTTTTCCACGCCGGCCGGTCAGCCGGGCTTTGCGCTCGAACGGCAGATACTGTTGAGCGTGCTGAACTATCGCTACGGTAGTGCCGGCGCCAAAGGCGCGCTGCCCGATCCGGCGCAAGTGCGCGTGACGGCAACGGAAGAGCGCCTCGCTGTGGTGCTGGGACAACAGCTGGTCCACAGTTTGTTCACCCGCATCCACAAGAACCTGCAAACCCTGGGCAAGAGCAGCGACATCGACACCAGTGCCGAGGTCGCCGTGCAGTCCGGCGTGCATCCGGCACGCGGCAGCTGGATCGTCACCGTGGCGCTCAGCGACGTCGAGGCGGGGCAGAGCGGCCAGTTCTGGTTCTCGCTGGACAAGCGCCTGATGGCCGACGTGCTGCGCGGCCTGCTGCCCGAGCGCGCGCAAGCGAAGAAAGCCTTGCGAGGCAGCGTACGCCCGCTCGCTTCGCGCCTGCAAGTAACCCTGGAAGGCCGTCTGGTCAGCAAGCAGGTACAGCTGGGCGCCTTGTTCGACCTGCGCGTGGGCGACGTGATTCCCGTCAGCCTGAGCCGTACCGACGTCATGCTTGATGACTCCCGTTTATTTACGGCGGCTGTTTCCGAACACAAGGGCAAGCTGTGTTTAACCTCATTTGAAGATGTCGAATAATATGAATATCACCGATACCAACCAGAGCGAAACCCTGCTGGAAGACCTGGGCGATGACATGATCATCGACCAGGGCGACGTCTCCGACGTGGCCAGCACCCGCGCGCGCCGCGACATTCCGCAGATGATGCGCAAAATTCCCGTCACCCTGACCCTGGAAGTGGGTTCGGCCCGCATTTCACTGGAAGAGTTGATGGCCATCGGCCCGGAAAGCGTGATCGAACTCGACATGCTGGCCGGCGAACCGCTGGTGATCAAGGTCAACGGCACACCGATTGGCCGTGCCGAAGTGGTGGTGGCCGGCGAGAACTATGGCCTGAAAGTCATCGACCTCGACGGCCTCAATCTCGACCTGATGACAGCATGAAGCTGGCGGTACCCGGCTTGAGCCGGCGCCGCGGCGCGCTGGCTGCCGCGCTGGCTGTCCCTGTCCTGATGCTGTGCTGCAGCGCGGCCGGCGCGCAGGACCTGCTCGCTGGCGTGGTGCCGGGCGCGAAGACCGACCTGTCGGTGAAGATGCAGATCCTCGTCGTCATGACCCTGCTCGGGCTGCTGCCCGTGATGGTCATGATGATGACCAGCTTTACCCGCTTCGTCATCGTGCTGTCCCTGCTGCGCCAGGCTCTGGGCCTGCAGCAGGGCTTGCCCAACCGTATCGTCACGGGCATCGCCCTGATTCTCACCTTGCTCGTCATGCGTCCCATCGGCGACCAGGTGTGGAAGGAAGCGTTCGTGCCTTATGACCGCGACCAGATCGGCATGCAGGAAGCCTTGAAAATTGCCGAAGTGCCGATTTCGCGCTTCATGCTGGCGCAGACGAGCAAGGCCGCGCTGGCGCAGATCGCGCACCTGGCCGGCGAACCGTCGAGCACGCGTCCGCAAGACCATAGTTTCACGGTCAAGCTGGCCGCGTTTGTATTGTCCGAACTCAAGACGGCGTTCCAGATTGGCTGCATGCTGTTCATCCCCTTCCTCATCATCGACCTGGTGGTGGCATCCGTGCTGATGGCCATGGGTATGATGATGCTGTCGCCGCTCGTCATCTCGCTGCCGTTCAAGCTGCTGCTGTTCGTGCTCGTCGATGGCTGGACCCTGACCGTCAACACCTTAGTTACCAGCATACAGGGCTATTGACCGATGTTTACCCCTGAAGTCGCCGTCGACCTGATCATCGAAGCATTGCATGTCGTCATGCTGCTGGTGGTGATCCTGGTCGTGCCGGGTTTGCTCATGGGCTTGCTGGTCGCGCTGGTGCAGGCGGCCACCTCGATCAATGAACAGACCATGAGTTTCCTGCCGCGCCTGCTGGTCACCCTGCTGGCCCTGATCTTGGCCGGACGCTGGATGGCCGGTTACCTGATGGATTATTGCGTGTCCATTTTTCAGCGCGCCGCCACCCTGGTCGGATAGCCCCGCGCCATGGATCAGATTTTCAATCAGGTGCTGCCGTTTCTGCTGGCCGTGTGGTGGCCGTTCTGCCGCATCCTGGCCATGCTCAGCGCCTCACCCGTGATCGGCGACGCCATGGTGCCCGTTCCCGTGCGGGTGCTGCTGTCGCTGGTGCTGGCGATCCTGATGCTGCCCGTGATGCAGGCGTCTGGCGTGTCGCAGGAATTGCTGAAGATCGATCCGTTTTCCCTGCACGCCCTCGTCGCCACCCTGGAGCAGGCCATCATCGGCTTCGTCCTGGGCCTGGCTTTCCACTTCGCCATGTCCGTCATGTCGGTGCTCGGTTACCTCGTGTCGAGCCAGGTGGGCTTTTCCATGGCCGTCATGAACGACCCGCTCAACGGCACTTCGTCTGATGTGATCACGGGTTTGCTCACCATCATGTGCATGATCGTGTTTTTCGCCATCGACGGCCACCTTGTGCTGACGGGCGTGATTGGCGCCAGTTTCACGGCCTGGCCCGTGGGGCAGGGCTACGGGCCGATGCTGCTGCAGACGGTGGCGTACAACGTGGCGTGGATCTTCGCCGCCGCCATGCTGCTGGCCTTGCCCATCGTCTTTTCCACCATGGTGGTGCAGCTGGGCTTTGGCTTCCTGAACCGGGTGGCGCCGTCGCTGAACCTGTTTTCGCTGGGTTTTTCCATGATCACCATGTTCGGGCTGCTGATGCTGATACAGATCGTGCGCTTTATCCCGGAGCACTATGTCGCCATGACGAACCGCGTGCTCGACATGATCGCCGAACAGATGCGGGTGGCCCATGGCGGATAGCAGCACTGGCGACAAAACAGAAAAGGCTTCAGCGCAGAAGCTGAAGAAATCGCGCCAGGAAGGGCAGGTGGTGCGTTCGCGCGACCTGTCAACGGCGCTGGGCATCCTGATCAGCATGAAGGTCTTCATTTACCTGCTGCCCGGTTATCTGCTCAGTTTTCGCGAGCTGTTCGCCATGGCCTTCATGCCGCTCGACAGCAAGGGCGCGCTGGAAAATGCCATGTCGATGGCGTTTACCACGTCGGTGGGCTTGCTGATCAAGATGATCGTGCCACTGTTCTGCGTACCGTTGTTCGTCGTGCTCGGTTCCTTGATCCCCGGTGGCTGGGTCATCAGCACGAAGAACTGGGCGCCGAAGATGGAGCGCCTGAGTCCGGCCAAGAATCTGGGCCGCCTCGTGTCGCCCAAGCACGGTTTTGAATTCGGCTTGTCGATCGCCAAGGCCGCCGTGCTGGGCATGGTGCTCGTGCACGTGAGCCGCTCCAGCCTGACGCAGTATGTGGATTTGCAACACCGGCCCTTGCAGCAAGCCATGCTTGATGGTTCGGCGCTGATGCTCGACGGCTTGATGGCGCTCATTTCCGTCTTCGTGCTGTTTGCCATCATCGACGTGCCGGCGCAGGCATTTTTCTTTGCCCGCAACCAGCGCATGAGCAAGCAGGACGTCAAGGAAGAACATAAAAGCAGCGAGGGGCGGCCCGAAGTGCGCCAGCGCATCCGCCAGCTGCAGCAGCAGATCGGCCGGCGCAGCGTGCGCAAGACCGTGCCCGACGCCGACGTGGTGATCGTCAACCCCGAGCATTATGCCGTCGCATTGAAGTATGACCAGGACCGCGCCGAGGCGCCGTTCGTCGTTGCCAAGGGCGTCGATGAGATGGCGCTGTATATCCGGCAAGTGGCGAAGGAACACAATATCGAAACGCTGGAGTTGCCGCCGCTGGCGCGCGCCATCTACAACACCAGCCAAGTGCAGCAGCAGATTCCCGTGCAGCTGTACCAGGCCGTGTCGCAGGTGCTCAACTACATACTGCAGCTGAAAGCATTCCGTACTGGGCAGCGCGCTGCCCAGCCCCCATTTCCCACCGAGGTGGTCGTGCCATCTCATTTGAGCGAGGTAGTACCTTCATGAATTTCCTGAACCGGTTGGTTGCCGAAATGCGCCGCCACAAGTTCGCCACGCCGCTGTTCCTGCTGGTGATCCTGGCGATGATCATCTTGCCGCTGCCGCCCGTGCTGCTCGATATCTTGTTCACTTTCAATATCGTGCTGGCACTGATCGTCATCCTCGTCAGCGTGTCGGCCAAGCGGCCGCTCGATTTCTCCGTCTTCCCGACGGTGATCCTGGCCACCACCATGCTCAGGCTGACCCTGAACGTGGCGTCCACGCGCGTGGTGTTGCTGCACGGCCATACGGGCGCGGATGCGGCCGGTAAGGTGATCGAGGCCTTCGGTAACGTGGTCATTGGCGGTAACTTCGTCGTCGGTATCGTGGTCTTCGTGATCTTGATGATCATCAACTTCGCGGTCGTTACCAAGGGTGCCGAGCGCATCTCGGAAGTGTCGGCGCGCTTTACCCTCGATGCCTTGCCGGGCAAGCAGATGGCGATCGACGCCGACCTGAACGCCGGCCTGATCAACCAGGAAAAAGCCCAGATCCGCCGCAAGGACGTGGCCGCCGAAGCGGATTTCTATGGCGCCATGGACGGCGCGTCGAAGTTCGTGCGCGGCGATGCCGTCGCCAGTATTTTGATTTTGATCATCAACATGGTCGGCGGCGTGGCCATCGGCTCGCTGATGCACGACCTGTCGTTCGGCGACGCCTTCCGCCAGTACGCACTGCTGACCATCGGTGATGGCCTGGTGGCGCAGATCCCGGCGCTGCTGCTGTCGGCCGCGGCCGCCATCCTCGTGACCCGCATCAGCGATTCGGGCGATTTCGAACAGCAAGTGGCAGGCCAGGTGCTGACCTCGCCAACGGTAATCTACAGCGCGGCCGGCATGATGGTGGCGCTGGCTTTGATTCCTGGCATGCCGTGGTTCATGTTCATGACCTTTGCCGGCGTGCTGGCCTTTGTTGCCTGGCGCCTGACCAAGCGCGTGAAGGGGCCCGACGCGGCCGGTTTGGCCGCCATCGAAGCGGCCTTGCGTGACGACAAGCCGGCCGAACTGGAGTGGCAGCAATTGCCGGCCGTGCAGCCGCTGATGGTGATGCTCGGCTACAAGCTGGTCGGCATGGTGGACAAAACCCAGGGCGAACCGTTGAACAAGCGCGTCAAGGGCGTGCGCCAGAGCCTGTCCGAATCGATGGGTTTGCTGCTGCCGAATATCGGCGTGCGCGACGACCTGGCCCTGAAGCCGTCGCAGTACGCGATCGTGCTGTCGGGTACCGTGGTGGCACAGGCGGAAGTGCAGGCCGACCGCCTGATGGCGATCCCGTCGCCGAACGTATATGGCCAGCTCGACGGCATTCCCGGCATCGAGCCGGCCTACGGCATGCCCGTCACGTGGATTGAACCGAGCGAAAAGGCGCATGCGCTGGGCCTCGGCTACCAGGTCATCGAGGCGCCCAGCGTGATCGCCACGCACTTGTCGAAGATGGTGCGCGAATACCTGCCGGAACTGTTCCGCCACGAAGACGTGTCGAACATGATGGAGCGCCTGACGGCCCTGTCGCCGAAACTGGCCGGCGCGCTGGACAAGGCGCTGACGCACACGCAGCTGCTGCGCGTGTTCCGCGTCTTGCTGGCGGAAAATGTGTCACTGAAAGATATCGTACCCATCGCCACCACCTTGCTCGACAGTTCGGAAACGACCAAGGACCCGATCCTGCTGGCCGCTGAAGTGCGCTGCGCGCTGCGGCGCCAGATCGTCAGCGGCCTGTTCGGCCAGAAGATGGAGATGCAGGCGTTTAACCTGGGCGGCGAACTGGAAAACATGCTGCTTGGTTCCTTGAACCAGGCGCGCCAGTCGGGCAAGGTGACCCTCGATAACTATCCGATCGACCCGCATCTGCTGTCGCAGCTGCAGGTGAACATGCCGGTGGCGCGCGAGCAGATGAAGCAGCAGGCCACGCCGCCGCTGCTGCTGGTGCTGCCGCAGATCCGTCCGCTGCTGGCCCGCTATGCGCGCCTGTTCGCGCCGGGCCTGCATGTGCTGTCGTACAACGAAATCCCGGAAAACCGCGAAGTGAGCATCATCGGCACGGTAGGGTAAATTGCTGGAATGAAAAAAAACGGCGCTGCGGGCGCCGTTTTTTTATGCCGCGTCAATCCTGCTCGTCGATGGGCGGCAGCAACTCGTGCTCCTGGCCGTCGGCCAGCAGCAGCACGGTGGCGCCTTGCGCCGACTCTTCCTCGTCGCCATAGTCGTAACCGAACGGCGCCGCCACTTCCTTCGAGACGATGATGGGCTCTTCTTCGGCTTCGGCGGCGGGTGCCGCAGGCGCATCGGGATCGGCCGCCGCTTCCGCTTCCGGCTGCGTCAGCAGCAGGGCTACCTCGGCCATGGCGCGGAACAGGGGCAGCGACAGCGAAGCGGCGCCCGCCTGCATCGGGTAGTTGCCGTGCACGCGCTGCGCATGCAGCTGGCGGTTCAGGCGGCAGCGCACCAGGCGCAGTCCCGCGCGCCGCACGGCGTCGGCGATCTCGGGCAGGGCCAGGCGCAAATGGCGCAGCGCCGCTTCCTCGTCGGCGGCCAGTTCCAGCAGCACGCCGTCGCCGGACGGCTCCATCTGGATCACCACCCGGCCGATGCCGATGATGATCAGTTCGACGCGCAGCGCCACCTTGCCGCGCCGCCTTGGTGTTGTCTCTTCGTCTTCGTCGCTGGCCAGCACGCGCAGCAGCAGGCGCTGGCCGCCCCAGCCATACACGGCAAAGCGCCACGCTTCGCTGTCGACCGTCAACGGTGGACGTGCGCCTTCGCGCAGCAGGGCCGGCTGCTGTTCGGCCATGAACAGATTGCCCGGCACGTGCTGGCCGCGCGCCTGTTCCTGCAGGGCTGCATATTGTTCGCCTTACGTGCGCACCATCACGCGCCACGACGCGGCCAGCTGCGCAGCGTCGGGCGGCTGCCATATGAGCTGGCGCGTGAAGAACAGCTGGTTGACCTGCATGGCGCTGCTGTCGCGCGGCAGGGCGCCGCCCGTACCCTCGGCATTGGGTTTGATGAGGGACGCCAGGCTGTCCTGTCCCTTCTGCTGCAGCTGGGCGGGCAGGGTGCCGGCGTCGGGCGCGGGCGCCATGTAGGGGCCGATCGGCACCAGCGGCTGGACCACGCCCGGCACCATCGGCGTAGCGGGGCTGACGTCGAAGCGCTGGGTAATCAGGGGCACCGGGTTGCCCGATGCAATGCGGTCTATCGCCATGCCATTGCTTCCTGCTGATACATATTCATCCGATCCGCCATCGCGTCCTGCCGGTAATTATTGTAATAAAGAAAGAATCAGCTTGCTCATGCTCTGGCTTTGCTTGAGCATGGCCGTACTCGCTTGCATCAGCATTTGCGCCGACGTCATGTTGGCGCTTTCAGCCGCGTAGTCGACGTCCATGATGCGGCCGATGGCGGCCTTGGTGTTGGTGACCATGTTGGACAGGTTATTGTAGATGTGTCCAAGCCGGTTCGCGGTGGCGCCCAGCGCCGAGCGCACGCTGCCGACCTTGTCGACGGCCGCCGCCAGCATGTCGATCATGCCATTGGCGCTGCTGTTGCTGGCAAATTCGCTGCCGGCGGTGGCGCCTGGCGCGAAATTGACGGAGATCGCCTGTAGTGCCGCGTTGAGCGCGCCCATGTCGCCCGCCACGCTGAACTGCATGGTTTCGCTGCCGGTGGCGCCGATCTGGAACGTCATGGCTTGCGACAAGGTACCCACGCCGGCGCTGCCGTTGCCCAGCAATAAAGTGCCGCCGTAGCGGGTGTTCGTTATGACGTTGTACAGCTCGGCGCCCAGCGCATCGTATTCGCCCTGCATGGCCTCGCGGTCCTTCTGGTTCGACGAGGCGTCAGCTGCCTGGGTGGCCAGGTCCTTCATGCGCACGAGCATGCTGGTCACTTCGCCAAACGCGCCTTCGGCCGTCTGCAGCAGGGAAGTACTGTTTTGCGTGTTGCGCATGGCCACCGCCATGCCGCTGGTCTGGGCGCTCAGCCGGGTAGCGATCTGCAAGCCGGCCGCGTCGTCCATGGCCGAGTTGATGCGAAAGCCCGTGGAGAGGCGCGTCATCGACGTCGACAGCATTTGCTGTGCCCAGCCCATGGCCCGCTGGGCTGACAGTGCGGCAGTATTGGTATGAATGCTCAGCACGCGGCGGCTCCAGTGGACGATTGTTCGGTGTTCTACCTTGTATAGGCGACTATGCCGGCAACATCGTTAAACGTGATGGCAATTTAGTTCAATATGCCGGAAAGACCAAGAACCGCAGACGAAAAAAAAGCCAGACCGGAGTCTGGCTTCGATGAACTGGCCGCAAGCGGCCAAGTCGATATTATTGCAGCAGGGACATGACCATCGAGGACATGCTGTTGCTTTGTTTCAGCATCGCGGTACCAGCTTGCAGCAGCATTTGCGACGACGTCATGTTCGAGCTTTCGGTAGCGAAGTCGGTGTCCATGATGCGGCCGGTAGCGGCTTTGGTGTTGGTGGCGATGTTCGACAAGTTGGTGTTGACGTGGTCCAGACGGTTAGCCGTCGCGCCCAGTGCCGAACGCACGGTGCTGACGCTGTCGATGGCGGTAGCCAGCAGGCCGATGGTGGCGTTGGCGGTGGCGGTCAGTTCCGTTGCGCCCGTCGATGCTGCCGACGAGAAGTTTTTGCTCAGGCCGGTCAGGGCTGCGTTCAGCGCGGTCAGGTTGCCGGAAACGTCAAAGCTCATTTTTTCCGTCGAGCTTGCACCGATCTGGAACGTCATCGACGTCGACAGCGTGCCGGAGGCGGCAGCTGCGCCGTCGCCCAGCAGCTTGGTGCCGCCGAACGTGGTGTTGGTCATCACGTTGTACAGCTCTTGACCCAGTGCATTGTATTCAGCTTGCATGGCGGTCTTGTCGGCGCCGGTCGACGAAGCATCGGAAGCCTGGGTTGCCAAGTCTTTCATGCGCACCAGCATGTTGGTGACTTCAGCGAAAGCGCCTTCAGCCGTTTGCAGCAGCGAGGTGCTGTTTTGCGTGTTGTTCATCGCAACGGTCATGCCGCTGGTTTGTGCTTTCAGGCGGGTGGCGATTTGCAGACCGGCAGCGTCATCCATTGCCGAGTTGATACGGAAGCCGGTGCTCAGGCGCGTCATCGAAGTCGACAGTTTGGATTGGGTATTCGAGATCGAATTTTGTGCCGACAGGGAAGCAGCGTTGGTGTGAAGGCTCAGCATGGTGTCATTCCTAATTGGGTGGTTACGGTGAGGAGCGACGGTTTATCTGCTCCTATCAGTACAAGACGACCGTGCCGCCACCTTAATTAAATGCTTTAAGGAAATTTTTTAAAATAAATGGTATTTGTTGCTTCGCCGGCCTGTTTTGCTGGTGTTGCGACATGCTTGTGCCAGCCGCAGGCGAAAAAAAAGCCAGACCGGAGTCTGGCTTCGATGAGCTGGCCGCAAGCGGCAGGCCGATATTATTGCAGCAGGGACATGACCATCGAGGACATGCTGTTGCTTTGTTTCAGCATCGCGGTGCCAGCTTGCAGCAGCATTTGCGACGACGTCATGTTCGAGCTTTCGGTAGCGAAGTCGGTGTCCATGATGCGGCCGGTAGCGGCTTTGGTGTTGGTGGCGATGTTCGACAAGTTGGTGTTGACGTGGTCCAGACGGTTAGCCGTCGCGCCCAGTGCCGAACGCACGGTGCTGACGCTGTCGATGGCGGTAGCCAGCAGGCCGATGGTGGCGTTGGCGGAAGCGGTCAGTTCCGTCGCGCCGGTCGATGCGCCGCTCGAGAAGTTCGCGCTCAGGCCGCTCAGGGCAGTGTTCAAGGTCGACAGGTTGCCCGATACGTCGAAAGTCATTTTTTCGGTCGAGCTTGCACCGATCTGGAACGTCATCGACGTCGACAGCGTGCCGTCGGCAGCAGCGCTACCTTTGCCCAGCAGCTTGGTGCCGCCGAACGTGGTGTTGGTCATCACGTTGTACAGCTCTTGACCCAATGCATTGTATTCAGCTTGCATGGCGGTCTTGTCGGCTGCGGTCGACGAGGCATCGGAAGCCTGGGTTGCCAGGTCTTTCATGCGCACCAGCATGTTGGTGACTTCAGCGAACGCGCCTTCGGCCGTTTGCAGCAGCGAGGTGCTGTTTTGCGTGTTGTTCATCGCAACGGTCATGCCGCTGGTTTGTGCTTTCAGGCGGGTGGCGATTTGCAGGCCGGCAGCGTCATCCATTGCCGAGTTGATGCGGAAGCCGGTGCTCAGGCGCGTCATCGAAGTCGACAGTTTGGATTGGGTATTCGAGATCGAATTTTGTGCCGACAGGGAAGCAGCGTTGGTGTGAAGACTCAGCATGGTGTCATTCCTAATTGGGTGGTTATGGTGAGGAGCGACGGTTTATCTGCTCCTACCAGTACAAGACGACCATTCCTTCCGCTTTATTAAATGCCGCGTGGAAATATATTTTTTCTTTCCTTAGTGGCAAGTTGCATCAGGTTCAATCGGCCACGCCGCCGTGTTCCGCTTCCCATTGCTGGCGGCTGCTTTTCAGGATGTTAATGACCAGCAATGCCTTCGCTTCGTCTGCGCACAGGTCCTCCAGGAACATGGCGTTGTTGTTGCGTACCCATTCCAGCGGCATTTCCCACCAGGCCAGCTCCAGCAGCGCGGCACGGACTTTTTCCGTGAAGCGGTAGCGGATCAGGCGCGCTGGCGAACCCGCATAAATTCCATAGGGTTCCGAACGGAAATTCGGTGGCAGCAGCGAGCGGGCGCCGATGACGCAGCCGTTTTCGATCACGCTGCCGCCCAGCACCATCACTTCGTCGCCGATCCACACATCGTTCTTGATCACCGTGTCGGCATACTGTGGCGGCGGCGTATTTTTCAATCCGCCGCCAAGGATCGACAGCATGAAGGTCGAGACCGTGCGCATTTCATGCTGGCCATTGAGGATGAAACTCAGGCGCGAGCCACCGGCTACATAGCGTCCGACGCACAGGCTTTGCTGTCCGCTGTCATATTTCACCAGCGAACCGACGCCGAAACAGGAGCCGCGCCCAATATAAAAGTGGCCGTTCTCCGGTTCCTGGTCCAGCCAGTTGCGGAAAAATTGATGGGGCAGGGTGCTGATGGCGCCATCCGCGTAGCCCAGCACCGTGAATTGGCCCGACCAGGCATGGTTCTCCGCTACGCCGGAAAAATTGGTTTCGGTGGAAATTTGCATCAGGCGATGTTCCGTATCACTTCTTGTTGCAGTGCGGGCGCGGCGATCATGGCGATAATGGCGTCCACGGTCGCCATCTCCAGATCCGGATAGATGGGCAGGCAGATCACTTGCGATGAGGCGAGCCGCGCCACGGGCAGGTTCGCGTGCGCGGCGGACGGCATGCCGCGGTACATGGGGAAGTCGCTGATGAGCGGGTAAAAATAGCGGCGCGCATAGATTTCCTGGTCGCGCAGGCGCTGGAACAGGGCGTCGCGCGACAGCGGATAATCGGGGCCGACCAGGATGGGGAAATACGCGTTGTTGGCGGCCTCGGCATCGCCTTGCTGCACGCAGGTGATGCCATCGATGCCAGCCAGTTGCTGGCGGTAATGCGCATCGATCGCCTTGCGTTTCTGGCGCGCGCCGTCGATGCCCTTGAGCTGCAGCAAGCCGAAGGCGGCATTGATTTCGCTCATCTTGCCATTGATGCCGGCGGCAACGACCGTGACCTCATCGACGAAGCCGAAGTTTTTCAGGTGGTCGATCCGTTGCTTGGTCTTGGCGTCGGGGCAGACGATGGCGCCGCCTTCGAAGGTGTTGAAGATCTTGGTGGCATGAAAGCTGATTACGGAAAGGTCGCCGTGATTGAGCACGCTGCCGCCCCGGTGGCGCACGCCAAACGCATGCGCGGCATCGTAGATCACCTTCAGGTTGTAGTTGTCGGCAATTTTCTCGATGGCTTCGATATCGCATGGCCGGCCGTAGCAATGCACGGGCATGATGGCGGTGGTCTGCGGCGTGATGGCCGCCTCGATTTTGCTCGGGTCGAGGTTCAGGCTGTGCGGCTCGATGTCGGCAAAGACGGGCTTGATGTTATTCCACAGCAGCGAATGAGCGGTGGCGACAAACGAATACGGCGTCGTGATGACTTCGCCGTTGATGCGCAGCGCCTGCAAGGCCGTCATCAATGCCAAGGTGCCATTGGCGAACAGGCAGATGTGCTTGACGCCCAGGTAGTCGCACAGCGCCTGTTCCAGTTGCTGGTGGAACGGGCCGCCATTGGTCAGGATCTTGTTGTTCCAGATCGTTTCCAGATACGGCAGGAAATCCTCCAGCGGCGGCAGCAGGGGCTGGGTGACATACACGGGTTTGTTTTTTTGAGCGCTCATCATAATCCGATCGGCGGGTTGGGTACGGCCACGGGTGCTTCGAACGAGATGGGCGGCAAGCCCTCGCACCAGCGTTGCCAGATGATGCGCAAGCCATTTTCCAGGCCTTCCGTAATCAGCTTGGGTTTGCCCAGGACCGAGCGTTCCAGGCGGTGCCGCATGCTGAAGCGGTAGGCGCCCAGCAGCATGGGGTTGGCCGCCATGGCCACGCTCTTGCGCACGAGATCATCTTCGTCGGTGGCAATAAAGTCATCGAGTTCGACCTGGCGCATGATCATGTTGCCGGCGCGGCTAGGCATGGTCGGGCCTGCTGTCGTGAGGGTGGGCACGCCCATCCACAGCGCATGCAGCGTTGTCGTGCTGCCGCAATACGGGAAGGCGTCGAGGCAGATATCGATTCGGTGATGGATGGCCATGAATTGGGCCATGCCCGTGCGTCCTTCGAAGGTCAGGCGTTCCGGCGCAATGCCTTCCTCCGCGAACCAGGCCGCCAGTTGCGGCGGCGCTTCCGATTTCGGCATGGCCGCCACGATCATCTTGGAATCGGGGACGGCGCGCAGCACCCTGGCCCAGCGCGCGATGACCTGGCGATTGATTTTATTGGTACGGTTGAAACTGCCAAACGTGATGTGGCCATTGGTCAATACGGGCGCGGGCTGGACGCTGGGCGCCAGCTTGGACGGCAGGAAGGGCACACAGGCGGGCAGCAGCAGCAGTTTCTCGGAGAATTGGTCGCCCAATTCGTCCGGTGGCGTGAAGTGCTGATCGCCCAGATAGTAATCGATCGATTGCAGTCCCGTCGTGAGCGGGTAGCCGATCCAGCTGGCCTGGACAGGGGCGGGCTTGGCGGCAAACATCAGCAGCCGGTTCTTGCCCGTATGGCCGGACAAATCGATGAGGATGTCGATGCCATCGTCGCGGATCAGCTGGCCCAGGTCCGGATCGGACAGGTGCTCGACCTGGCGCCAGTGGGGAATGACTTCCCGCAGGCGCTCCGTGATGTCGTCATTGCACGGATTGTTGTGGTAGGCATACAGCGACAACTTGGCGTCATTGGCGATATTTTCCAGTATCGGAATGAGGAAGTGCGGCACCGGATGGTTGTGCAGGTCGCCCGACACGAAGCCAACTTTCAGGGTGCGCAGCGGGTCGCGGCTGTTGCTGTGCCCGGCGCTTCCTTTGGCAATGTGCGTTTCAAAGGTGTCGCTGAAGCGCTGATGCTCGGCAAAGAGCGCCTGCGGATCGATCTCGGTGCTATGCGACAACAGGAACAGGTAGTTGCTGAACAGGGTTTCCCACAGCGGGCAGACGGCCAGGCCCTTGCGGCAGGCTTCGATCGCTTCTTCTATCCTGCCGATATTGCTGAACGTTGCGCTGATGTTGACGTAGGCGTCGCGATAGTCGGGATTGATTTCCAGTGTCTTGTGGTAGCACTCGAGCGCGAGCAGCTGCTCGTTCATGAGCACGTAGCAATTGCCGAGTGCGAAGTGGGCGCGCTCGAATGCTGGATCGATAGCGAGTGCTGCCAGATAAGTCTGTTTTGCGTGTTCCAGTTGCTTCTGCGCCTGCTGCGTCGAGCCCAGGTTGCACAGCGCCGAGATGTTTTTCGGTTCCAGTTCGAGCGCGCACTCATAGGCGGCGGTGGCCGCCTCGTATTGCTCCAGCTCTTGCAGGGCGACGCCCAGGTGGTTATGCGTTTCGCTGTCGCTGGCATCGCGTTCCAGGGTGCGGCGGTAGGCCTCCACCGCGAGCGGATAGCGCTTGATGGTGCTGTAGTAATCGGCCAGCTGCCTGTGGTTCGCGGCATTGTCCGGGGCCAGATCGATGGCTTGCTGGAAATACTTGAGGGCATTGTCCCGGTCCTCGGCCGCTCCGTAGGCGATGGCGAGCTGGCCGCAGGCTTGCGCATCGTCCGGCTGCAGGCGCAGCACTCTTGCGCAGTACTCGATGGCCGCCGTGTAATTCTTCTGTTTGCATTGAAGCAATCCCAGATTGCTCAGCGCCTGGGTGAAATCGCTATCGAGCGCGATCGCCTGCTCGTACGCGGCGATCGCTTCCTCCGGCTGCTCCAGCGACTGGAGGGCGCGTCCCAGGTTGTTGTGCAGTTTGGCGTCGTCGGGATGCAGTGCGATGGCGCGGCGGTAGCTGGTCACGGCGCCCGCGTAGTCTTGGGCTCCATGCAGCGCCGCGGCCAGATTGGCATGCGCCGCCGTGGTCTGGGGCGCCAATTGCAGTACGGCCCGGTAGCTGACGATGGCCGCTTGCCATTGCTGCAGGTCTTGCTGGGCGTTGCCCAGATTCAGATAGATGTCGGCGTCGCCCGGTAGCAGGGCCAGCGCGCTTTGATAGCAGGCGATGGCTTCGGCGCTGCGCTGCATCGCTTGCAGTGTATTGCCGAGATTGAAGTGGCCCTTGGCGTAATCGGGACGCAGTGCCAGCGCTTGCCGGTATGCCTGTTCAGCCTGCTCCAGCTTGCCTTGCGCCTGCAGGGCCGCCGCCAGGTTGCCATGCGCTTCGACAAAGTCCGGATTCAGTTCCAGCGCCCTGGTATAGCTGTCGATCGCCTGGTCGTACATGCCTCGTTCCTGCCATGCGGTACCCAGGTTGCCATGCGCTTCGGCATCGTTGGGCGCCAATTGCGCGGTTTTTTGCAAGGCCTCGAACGCATCCTTGCCCTGTAATTGCAGGGCGGTGCCCAGCACGCTCCAGGCAAAATCGGAATCGGGATAGCGCTGCGTCAGGGTGTGACTGGCCGCCTCCAGTTCGGCATGGTGGCCGGCTTGATACAGCGCAATGACGTGCTGCGTTTCCTGCGCTGTCGGCGTGCCGGCGATCGCCGTTTCGATGCGGCTGCGCAAGCCTTGCGACTGCTCGTTGTCGAGACCGCGCGCGATGGCCGACGTGACGATCTCCAGCGCCTGTTCGCGTTCGCCGGCCTTGAGCAAACCATCCGCATACGACAGCCAGAACTGGCCTTCGTCGGGGTTGACCGACAGCGCCTTGTGCAGATACGGCAAGCCGGCCTCGTATTGCCCGACCTGTCCTGCCAATAAGCCCATATTGTGGTTGGCGATGGCGTGATACGGCTGCGCCTGCAAAATCGCCAGGTAAAGCTCTTCCGCCTCCGCAAAACGGCCAGCCTGGTGTTCGGTAATTGCCTGCTGCAATTCGGCGTCGAGGGGCACTGCGGGAAGGGCGTTTGCGTTCATGGGCGGGCGGAAGGTGAAATAGTTAGCAGAGGGAATTGTAACTGGTGAAAGTGCTTCTGAGAAACTTTCCAGGTGGAATTTATCCAGGAATGCTGTCGCAATGCAAACTTGGTGTTGCTGGCTGGTCAAAGCGCGGGGAAAAGTGGCTGTTTTAAAAACCTTGCAGGCGGATGGGCGGCATGCCTTGTGCCGGGCTGCTGGTATGATGCCCGTGAATTGGCGCCTTCCTTGCCGGGCGGTCGCTGTCCGATATCGTTCACTTTTCAGCTGGGATATGCAAAACATTTTAATCATTGGCTCGTCGGGCCATGCGAAGGTCGTCATTGACGTGGTCGAACGCCAGGGGGTCTTTCATATCGCCGGCTTGATCGATGCGTTCCGGACGATCGGTGAGGAAACCTCGGGCTATCGCGTCCTGGGCGCCGAGTCCGATCTACCGGTCCTGGTGGAGCAGCTGGCCGTGGCAGGATTACTGGTGGCCATCGGCGACAACTTCGTGCGGGCAAGCGTGACGGCCCGCGTGGCGGCATTGTGCCCGCAACTGCCATTCGTCAGCGCCGTGCATCCGCAGGCCTGTGTCGCCAGGACCGTGCACATCGGTGCGGGCAGCGTGGTGATGGCAGGGGCGGTGATCAATCCCGGCTGCGACGTCGGGCATGGCTGTATCGTCAACACGCGCGCCTCGCTTGATCACGATTCCGTGATGGAGGCGTTTTCCAGCCTGGCGCCTGCCGCTGCGACAGGCGGCAGTTGCTTCATCGGCACGTGCAGCGCCCTGGGCATGGGCGCCTTGCTGCTGCAGCGCATGCGCATAGGCAGTCACTGCGTGGTCGGCGCCGGTGCCGTGGTGACGCGGCCCGTGGCCGATTTGTGCGTCAGCTATGGCGCGCCGGCAAAAACGATACGCAGCCGCCTGGCTGGCGACAAGTATCTGTAAGCTCGCGGCAGCCGCAGCGCGGTAGCGCTGCCGCTGCATGCCGGGCGACCGGCTTACATGTTGGGATAGTTCGGTCCGCCGCCGCCTTCCGGTGTTACCCACACGATGTTTTGCGTCGGATCCTTGATGTCGCAGGTCTTGCAGTGCACGCAGTTTTGCGCATTGATCTGCAGGCGTTCGGCGCCGTCGTCGTTTTTCACGAACTCGTACACGCCGGCGGGACAGTAACGCGCTTCCGGACCCGCATAGGTGGCCAGGTTGACGTCGACGGGCACGCTGGCGTTCTTCAACGTCAGGTGGATGGGCTGGTCTTCCGCGTGGTTCGTGTTCGAGATGAAGACGGACGACATCTTGTCGAAGGTCAGCTTGCCATCGGGTTTCGGATACACGATCTTTTTCGACTGGGCTGCCGGTTTCAGGCATTCGTGGTCGCCATGCGAGTGGTGCAGGGTCCACGGCGCCTTGCCGCGGAAGATCAGCTGGTCGATGCCCGTCATCAGGCTGCCCAGGTACAAACCTTTCGACAGCCAAGGCTTGACGTTGCGCGCCACGTGCAGCTCTTCATGCAGCCACGATTTTTCAAAGGCGACAGGGTAGCTCGTCAGTTCGTCGTGCTGGCGCTGTTCGCCCAGCGCGCCGAAGGCCGCGTCCGCCGCCAGCATGCCGCTCTTGATGGCCGCGTGGCTGCCCTTGATGCGGCTCATGTTCAAAAAGCCCGCATCGCAGCCGATCAGCGCGCCGCCGGCAAACACCAGTTTCGGCAACGATTGCAGGCCGCCGGCCGCGATCGCCCGCGCGCCGTAGGAAATGCGCTTGCCGCCTTCGAAGAACTTGCGGATTTCCGGATGCGTCTTGTAGCGCTGGAATTCCTCGTACGGCGACAAATACGGGTTTTCGTAGTTCAGGCCCACCACGTAGCCGACCATCACCTGGTTGTTTTCCAGGTGGTACAGGAAGGAGCCGCCATAGGTTTTCGTGTCCAGCGGCCAGCCGCTCGAGTGGATCACCAGGCCCGGCTTGTGCTGGGCCGGGTCGATTTCCCACAATTCCTTGATGCCGATGCCGTACGATTGCGGATCCTTGCCGGCGTTCAAGTCATACTTGGTCATCAATTGCTTGCCCAGGTGGCCGCGCGCGCCTTCGGCGAACAGCGTGTACTTGGCGTGCAATTCCATGCCCAGCTGGAAGTCGGGACCCGGTTCGCCATCGCGCTTGACGCCCATGTTGCCGGTCGCTACGCCTTTGACGGAGCCGTCGTCGTTGTAGAGGATTTCCGCGGCAGGGAAGCCGGGGAAGATTTCCACGCCCAGGTTTTCCGCCTGCTGGCCCATCCAGCGCACCACATTGCCCAGGGAGACGATGTAGTTGCCGTGGTTTTCAAAGCAGGCCGGCACGGCGAAGCCTGGCGTTTTATACGCTTTCGTTTCGGTCAGGAACAGGATGCGGTCTTCCGTCACTTCCGTGTTCAGGGGCGCGCCCAGTTCTTTCCAGTTCGGTATCAGTTCGCTCAAAGCTTTCGGATCCATGATGGCGCCCGACAGGATATGCGCGCCCAGTTCGCCGCCTTTTTCCAGCACGCAGACGGACACTTCCTGGCTCTTTTCAGCGGCCAGCTGCTTCAGGCGGATCGCCGCGGCCAGGCCTGCGGGGCCACCGCCGACGATCACCACGTCATACTCCATGGTTTCGCGCGGTCCGTACTGTTCAACTAAGTTATTAGGCTGTGTCATGGTCTCGATTTATAGTCACTCAATTAGGTAGCAAGGATAGGGAATAAAGCATCATCGGGGAAATTTAAGCACGAGTGTGCTTGTTTTTGACGAGGATTGCAACTTTGGCGCCATTTTGCGTGACATTGCCCCTCGCCGCAATCTAAATCCGGCCATTTTGTGTAATGATGGCGTTTACTTTTGCTCGAGTGCGCTGCGGGGGAATTTGCCCGATTGCCATAGGCACGGCGTAAAGTGTTGTCTAAAATAAAACAGGAGTAGCTCGTGGGCATAGAAGTCAATTTCGAGGGCAAGATTGCCCTGATTACCGGCGCATCGAGCGGCCTCGGCGCGCGCTTTGCGAAAGTGCTGGCCCAGGCTGGCGCACAGGTCGTGCTGGCGTCGCGCCGCACCGAACGCCTGAAGGAATTGCGCGCCGAAATCGAAGCGGACGGCGGCGCCGCGCACGTGGTGTCGCTCGACGTGACCGACTTCGCCAGCATCAAGTCGGCCATCGCGCATGCGGAAACGGAAGCGGGCCCCATCGATATCCTCGTCAACAATTCAGGTGTCTCCACCACGCAACGCCTAGTCGACGTCACGCCCGAAGATTACTCGTTCGTGATGGACACCAATCTGCGCGGTTCGTTCTTCGTCGCCCAGCAAACGGCCAAGCGCATGATCGCGCGCGCCAAGGGCGACCCGAAGAAACAGCACCGCATCATCAATATCGCCTCGATGGCGGGCTTGCAGGTGCTGCCGCAGATCGGCGTGTATTGCATGAGCAAGGCGGGCATGGTGCACATGACGCGCGCCATGGCCGTGGAGTGGGGCAAATACGGCATCAACACGAACGCCATCTGCCCTGGCTACATTTCCACGGAAATCAATGAAGATTACTTTGCCACCGAGCAGGGCAAGAAGCTGATCGAAATGCTGCCCAATAAACGTCCGGGCAAGCCGGAAGACCTTGATGGGCTATTGCTGTTGCTGGCGGGCGAGGATTCGCACTTCATCAATGGCGCCATTATTTCCGCCGATGGCGGCATGAGCACGTTCTAAACCGKCAACTGCAGTCCCACCAGCTTGTGCACGAGCTCGGACGACGTCGATGCGGCGAACTTGCGCATCAGCTTGGCGCGGTGCATTTCCACCGTGCGGGGGCTGAGGTCGATCTGGCGGGCGATGACCTTGCTGGTCTTGCCTTCCACCAGCAGGGCGGCGATTTCGCGCTCGCGCGGGGTCAGCTCCGCCGTCACGGGACGTTTCTCGCTGACATCCTCGAACGTCCAGATGCCCGGCCCCAGCGGTTCCTTCGGCAGCATGGCGTGGCCCGTCACGTGGCACCAGAACAATTCTCCATTACTGCGGCGCATGATGCGCTCGTCCGAATAGCGTCCCCTGGCGTTCATGATGGGAATGATGCGGTCACCGGTGCGCAGGAATTCGTCGTGCGTGGGGTAGAGTACCTCGAACGACTGGTCGTCCAGCTGGGCGCGCGCATAGCCGAACATGGCCGCCAGCGCTTCGTTGCAGCTACGCATGATACGGTTTTCCGACATGCACATGCCCACGGGCGCGTGCAGGAAGATGCTTTCATAATCGATGGCTGACGCGGCGTTCATCTGATACGTATCACTCTCACAGGGGGATTGCCGGCACGGCGCCGGTAGTTCTACGGTATTGTACTTTCCACTCGCGTATTTTATGCTGAGTCGCTGCCTGAGTCATGGACTCAAGACCAAAGCTTAACAAAAGATAGAGGGACACCCATGAATAAAGTTTATCCTGACGCCGCCTCGGCGCTGGCCGGTATCGTCCAAGATGGCCAGACCATCGCCGTCGGCGGCTTCGGCCTGTGCGGCATTCCCGAAGCCCTGATCGGCGCCTTGCGCGATTCGGGCGTGACGGGCCTGACCGCCATTTCGAATAACGCAGGCGTGGACGGCTTCGGCCTGGGCCAGTTGCTCACCACGCGCCAGATCAAGAAAATGATCGCCTCCTACGTGGGCGAAAACAAGGAATTCGCGCGCCAGTACCTGGCCGGCGAACTGGAACTGGAATTCACGCCGCAAGGCACCCTGGCCGAAAAACTGCGCGCCGGCGGCGCCGGCATCCCGGCCTTCTTCACCAAGACGGGCGTGGGCACCATCGTTGCCGACGGCAAGGAGCTCCGCGAATTCGACGGTGAGCAATACGTGATGGAACGCAGCCTCGTGGCCGACGTGTCGCTGGTCAAAGCCTACATGGCCGACCGCGCCGGCAATTTGGTCTACCGCAAAACGGCGCGCAATTTCAACCCGAACGTGGCGATGGCCGGCAAGATCACCATCGTCGAAGTGGAAAAACTGGTGGAAGTGGGCGAGATCGACCCGGACCAGGTCCACACGCCGAGCATCTTCGTGCACCGCATCGTGGTCAACGCGAACCCGGAAAAACGCATCGAGCAGCGCACCGTGCGCAGCGAAGCATAAAACAGAATACGGAGATTACTATGGCTTGGACACGTGACGAAATGGCCGCGCGCGCGGCAAAGGAATTGCAGGATGGCTTTTATGTGAACCTGGGCATCGGCTTGCCGACCCTGGTGGCCAACTATGTGCCGGACAACATCGAGGTATTCCTGCAGTCGGAAAACGGGTTATTGGGCATCGGCCCGTTCCCGACCGACGCGGAAGTCGATGCCGACCTGATCAACGCTGGCAAGCAGACGGTGACGGCCTTGCCAGGCGCCGCCTACTTCAGCTCGGCTGATTCCTTCGGCATGATTCGCGGCGGCAAGATCAACCTGGCCATCCTGGGCGCCATGCAAGTGTCGGAAAAGGGCGACCTGGCGAACTGGATGATTCCAGGCAAGATGGTCAAGGGCATGGGCGGCGCGATGGATCTTGTCGCCGGCGTCAAGCGCGTTGTCGTGCTGATGGAGCACGTGGCCACGGCCAAGGATGGCACGACGTCGCACAAGCTGCTGAAACAGTGCGACTTGCCGCTGACGGGCGTGGGCGTGGTTGACGTCATCATCAGTGACCTGGGCGTCATTGACGTGACGGAAAACGGCTTGAAGCTGGTGGAACTGGCGCCGGGCGTGACCAAGGAGCAGGTGCAGGCGGCCACGGGCGCGGAACTGGACGTCTCCGCCGTGTAAGCCAGGCGTAGCGTCGTATGGAAGCGGGGCGGACAGCGATGTCCGCCCTTTTTTTATGCGCTCGCCTTGCCGCGCAATGCGTCCAGGCTGTAGGCGCCGGCGCCCGCTGCCGCGAAGTACAGGAAAGTGAAGCAATACATCACGGCCATTTCGCCGCCGTTCAGGATCGGCAGGAAACCGGCGGGCGCGTGCGCCATGAAATAGGCGGCCGCCATCTGTCCCGACAGGATGAAGGCGACGGGGCGCGTGAACAGGCCCACCAGCAGCAAGGTGCCGCCGACCAGCTCGATGACGCCGGCCGCGCCCATCACGGAAAACAGTTGCAAGCCGTCGAACATGGCCACGTGCGGCGCGCCGAACAGCTTGGCCGTGCCGTGTTGCAGGAAGAGAAAGCCGAGGATGATGCGCAGCACGCCCAGCAGGCGTGGGCTCCAGGTGGCGTAAAAGGCGGGCGAGAGGGACATGCGTACTCCATTCAGAAGTGAGGATGGTTCGGTGTCAGGCTTGCATTAACGCAATGTCATTATGCGGGAGCTTGACGGCGAACAGGTGACAGTACTGTAATGGTTTTTCATTCATTGATCATCGTGCTAAATATTGATGCATGATTTACTGTGTGTTGATGATGCGAGAATCCCACGCGCAATGAAAAAAACCCCGCAGATCGCTCTGCGGGGCTTTCAATGGTGAGTAGTACGGCTTACTTGACGATATTTACGGCCGGGGCGACATACGCGTCTTCGGTCGGGTGGGTGGGGTGGGCCAGCTCGCTATGCAGCTTGTCCATGTCCAGTTCTTTTTCCCATTTCGACACGACGATGGTGGCCACGCCGTTGCCCACAAAATTCGTCAGCGCGCGGCATTCGCTCATGAAGCGGTCGATGCCCAGGATCAGTGCCATGCCGGCCACGGGGATCGTCGGCACCACGGCCAAGGTCGCGGCCAGGGTGATGAAGCCGGCGCCCGTGATGCCGGACGCGCCTTTCGAGGTCAGCATCGCCACGCCCAGGATGGTCAGTTCCTGCCAGATGGTCAGTTCCGTGTTGGTCGCTTGCGCCACGAACAGGGCGGCCATGGTCATGTAGATGTTGGTACCGTCCAGGTTGAACGAGTAGCCGGTCGGCACGACCAGGCCGACGACTGGCTTGGAGCAGCCCAGGCGCTCGAGTTTTTTCATCAGGGCCGGCAGGGCCGATTCCGACGAGCTGGTACCGAGCACGATCAGCAGTTCTTCCTTGATGTACAGCAGGAAGCGGCCGATCGAGAAGCCCGTGTACTTGGCGATCAGGCCCAGCACGATGAAGACGAACAGGAAGCAGGTCAGGTAGAACGAACCCATCAGCTTGGCCAGCGGAATCAGCGAAGCCAGGCCGTATTTGCCGATGGTAAAGGCCATCGCACCGAACGCGCCGATCGGAGCGACTTTCATGATGATGTTGACCATGCCAAAGATGGCATGCGACAGTTCGTCGATCAGCTTGGTGACCGGACGGCCGCGCTCGCCCAGCAGGGACAGCGAAAAGCCGAACAGGATGGCGATCAGCAGCACTTGCAGGATGTCGCCCTTGGCGAAAGCGTCAACGAAGGTTTTCGGGATGATGTTCATCACGAAGTCGATGGTCGACATGCCTTCGGCATGCGTGTATTGCGCGATCGACTTGGCGTCCAGGTGGGCCGGATCGGCGTTGAAGCCGGCGCCCGGTTTGAGGATGTTAGCAACCAGCAAGCCGATGGCCAGCGCGAAGGTGGAAACCACTTCAAAGTACAGCAGCGCCTTGCCGCCCACTCGGCCGATTTTCTTGACGTCCTGCATGCCTGCGATGCCGGAGACCACGGTGCAGAAGATCACCGGGGCGATGATCATCTTGATCAGTTTGATAAAGCCGTCGCCCAGCGGTTTCATGTCGACGGCGTTGGAAGGGTAGAACACCCCCAGCAGCACGCCGGCCACGATGGCGAACAGCACCTGTACGTACAGGATTTTATAGAATGGTTTTTTCACGAGTGGTCTCCTCTTGCGGGTTGATGCTGCGATCATCCGCGCATTGCCAGGCCGGCTCAATTGTGGATAACCGCAGATATGCATTTTCGCTATATCGGGTATTGCGCCATGGCGGGCGTGCCAGTAGTGTGCTGCGGCGCAGCATTTCAGGCGCGCGCTTGGAGCATTGCCCGCGCTGCGCTACACTGCCGTAGCGTCGCGCGCGAGGCAACCGGCAAATCGCCGGTTTCTTTATTTTTTACTACCAAATAACGACGCCGGACAAAACCGTAGCTCCGGTGTTAAAGGAATCGCATGATCGAAGCGAGCATCAAATCCGTGCAGTGCATCTCCCCCGCAGGCTTGCATACCATGTCGTACAAGGAGTGGGGCGCTGCCGATAATCCGAACGTGCTCGTCTGCGCCCACGGCGTGACGCGCGTGGCGGACGACTTCGATAACCTGGCGCGCGCCATGGCCAGTGATTACCGCGTGATCTGCCCCGACGTGGTGGGACGCGGGCGCTCGGGCTGGCTGGCCAATCCCCAGTTCTACCGCGTGCCGCAATATGTGAGCGACATGGTGACCCTGCTGGCGCGCGTGCTGGCCAACGGTGAACGCCAGACGGTGGACTGGTTCGGCACGTCGATGGGCGGCTTGATCGGCCTGGGCCTGGCATCGTTGCCGCACAGCCCGATCAGCAAGCTGGTCCTGAACGATATCGGCCCGACCCTGGCGCCCGAAGCCTTGCAGCGCATCGGCGATTACATCGGCCAGGACTTGCGTTTCGAGACGTTCGAGCAGGGCGCCAAGTTCGTGCGCGACGTGTCCGCCAGCTTCGGTCCGCACACGGACGCGGAATGGCATAAACTGGCGGTGGATGTGTTGCGGCAAGATAAGGATGGCCACTGGCGCCGCCACTATGATATGGGACTGGCCATGCCGTTCCGCTCGGCTACGCCGGAATCGGCGGCCAGCGACGAAGCCATGCTGTGGGCCGCGTATGATGCCGTGCGCTGCCCGACTCTGCTGGTGCGCGGCTCGGAATCCGATTTGCTGTCGCACGAAACGGCCACGTGCATGCTCGGTCGTGGCCCGAAGGCGGAACTGGTGGAAATCGCCGGCGTGGGTCATGCGCCCACTTTCGTCCACGACGACCAGATCGCCATCGCCCGCAAGTTTTTGCTGGGCAAGTAAGAAGGCAACAAGCAATACCGCTGTACAGATTTTGAAACAACCGAAAGAAGAAGCATGGAAATTACACGACTGCACGTAGGCAAACGCCTCTCCGAAGTAGCGATACACAACAACACCATCTACCTGGCTGGCCAGATCGCGGAAGACACCACGCAAGGCATCGTCGGCCAGACGCGCGAAGTGCTGGGCCACGTCGACCGTTTGCTGATGGAAGCGGGCAGCGACAAGACTTGCATCCTGTCGTGCCAGATCTACATCGCCGACATGAAGGATTTCCCCGGCATGAATGAAGTGTGGGACGACTGGGTCGCCTCCGGCCACACGCCGCCGCGCGCCACGGTGGAAGCGAAACTGGCCAATCCGGCATGCCTGGTTGAAATCGTCGTCATCGCTGCAGAACGTTAAGTTTTCAAGTTGTTCAGTCATCAAGTTTAAAGGTAATACATGGTTTCCATCTCGGCCCCGAATAGCGCCACATCGGAACAACTGGTAGAGGGCTTGAGTGCGCCGGACTGCGCGCGCGTGCTGGACGCGCTCGCGTATGCCACCGAAGCATATGGCGACAAGCAGACCTTTGCCGGCCGCTCCGCGCTGGAGTTCGCCATCGGCGTGGCCACCACCCTGGCTTTCCTGCGCAGCGATGCGGAAACGCGCATCGCCGGCCTGATGTTCGAGCTGACCTTGCTGGAACCGGACACGGCGGCCGACATCGAGCCCCGCTTCGGCAAGCAGGTGTGCGACCTGGCAACAGGCGTGCGCCAGCTGATCCGCTTGCGCGCGCTGACCCAGGCGCAGCACGGCAGCGCTGGCGGGCGCGGCAAGAATGCGGCGCAGCAAGCCGTGGCCCAGGTGGAAACCTTGCGCAAGATGTTGCTGGCGATGGCTTCCGACATGCGTGTCGTGCTGGTGCGCCTGGCCGCCTGCGTGACGACCTTGCGTTACTTTGCCGACTTGAAGCTGTTCAACGAAATGACGTGTGAATACGGCAAGGAAACCCTGGACCTGTACGCGCCGCTGGCCAATCGCCTCGGTATCTGGCAGCTGAAGTGGGAACTGGAAGACTTGTCGTTCCGCTTCATCGAACCGGAAGCGTATAAACGCATCGCCAAGATGCTGGAAGAAAAGCGCATGATGCGCGAGGGCTTCGTGTCCTCGGCGATTTTGCGCCTGCAGACGGAACTGGCCTCGGCCGGTATCCAGGCGGAAGTATTTGGCCGCCCGAAACACATTTACAGCATCTGGAACAAGATGCGCGGCAAGGAGCTCGATTTCACGGCCCTGTACGACGTGCGCGCCTTCCGCGTCATCGTTGCCGACGTGAAAACCTGCTACACGGTCCTGGGCGTGGTTCACAATATCTGGACCCCCATCCCGAAAGAATTCGACGATTACATTTCACGGCCGAAACCGAACGGTTACCAGTCGCTGCACACGGTGGTGACCGCCGAAGATGGCCGTCCGCTGGAAGTGCAAATCCGCACCAATGAAATGCACAGCTTTGCCGAATACGGTGTGGCCGCGCACTGGCGCTACAAGGAAGAGGGCGGCTCGAACTTTGCCGGCCAGAAATACGACGAAAAGATCGCCTGGCTGCGCCAGCTGCTGGCCTGGAAAACGGAGGTGGCCGACGCCGTCGTGGGCCAGGAAGAAATCCAGCGCGAGTGGGTGGAAAAGTTGAAATCCGCCACCCTGGATGACCGCATCTTCGTCATGACGCCGCAAGCGCGCGTGCTGGAATTGCCCGTGGGTGCCACGCCCGTCGATTTTGCCTATCACCTGCACACGGACGTGGGCCACCGCTGCCGCGGCGCCAAGGTCGACGGCATCATGGTGCCCTTGAATACCCAGCTGAAAAACGGCCAGACCTGCGAAATCATCACGGCCAAGGGCGCGCCGGGCACGGCCGGGCCGTCGCGCGACTGGCTCAGCGCCGGCTACGCCGTCAGCACGCGCACGCGCTCGAAAATCCGCGCCTGGTTCCACGCCATCGACATGCAGGAAACCCTGGCCCATGGCCGCGCGCTGGTGGAAAAGTCGCTGCAGCGCGAAGGCAAGACGGCCGTCAATCTGGAAGCGCTGGCGCAAAAGCTGGGCTTTGCGAAAGTCGACGAGCTGTTCCTGTCGGTGGGCAAGGATGAATTCAGCCTGCGCCACGTGGAGCAGGCGCTGCACGACAATGGCGAAGTGGTGGTGCCGGAAGACGCCGTGCTGGTCGGCAAAAGCCGCGCTTCCAGCGTGGAGCAGGGCGCCAAGTCCGGCGTGCTGGTGGTGGGCACGGAAGGCTTGATGACGGTGCTGGCCAAGTGCTGCAAGCCGGCGCCGCCGGACAGCATCGTCGGTTTCGTCACGCGCGGCAAGGGTGTCTCCATCCACCGCGCCACCTGCAAGAATTTCGAGGAAATGCGCGCCAAGTCGCCAGAGCGCGTGATCTTCACGGAGTGGGGCAGCACGGGCGGGCACGACACCGTGTATCCGGTTGACATCTTTATTCTCGCCGGCGACCGCCAGGGCTTGCTGCGCGACATCTCCGAAATCTTTTCGCGTGAAAAGATCAACGTCATCGGCGTCAACACCCAAAGCGCCAAGGGCCAGGCCCGCATGACCTTTACGGCCGAGATCAGTTCGACGGCGCAGTTGTTGAAGGCGCTGAATGTGATCAAGGATGTGAGCGGGGTACTTGAGGCAAGGCGCAGTTAGTCTTGTTGAACCCAAAGGACTGATGCCGGGGTCGTACCCAGCGGTACTGACCCCAGTCCTTGCTAGTGGGTTTTGTCATCAGCATGCAACCCCGCCATCGCCTCCGTCTCCGGCTGCAGAGTGATGTGGTCTATCCCATGCTTGGATAACAGCATCTTCTTGATCGCCCGCAATACCTTCGGCCAATGGTCGAGGTGTTCGATTTCCACGTGGCCGATCAGGGCTGGCTGGCCTGGCGACATGTCCCATACGTGCAGGTCGTGCACGGAAATCACGCCGTCCACCTGCTCCACGTCCGCGCCCACCTGGACGTAGTCGATGTGCATGGGCACGCCTTCCATCAGGAAGTGGTACGACTCTTTCAATACCCCGAACGTGGATTTCAGGATCAGCAGCGACACTAGCACGGACAGCAGCGGGTCGATCTGCATCCAGCCCGTGAAGTAAATCACGGCGCCGGCGACGATGGCGGCGACCGAGCCCAGCAAATCGCCCATCACGTGCACAAGGGCGGCGCGCGTGTTCACGCTTTGCTTGTCTTTCGACAAGACCCACGCCACCACTAGGTTGATCGCCAGGCCGATGAAGGCGACGATGAAGACCATGCCGCCTTGCACGGTTTGCGGGGCGGAAAAGCGCAGCACGGCTTCATAGCAGATCCAGCCCACGACGCACAGCATGGCCAGGCCGTTGACGAAGGCGGCCAGCGCTTCGGCGCGGCCAAAGCCGAACGAGTGGCGCGGCGACGGCGGACGGCGGGCGATCAGCTGCGCCAACAGGGCCAGGCCCAGCGCGGCCGCGTCCGTGACCATGTGGCCCGCGTCGGAAATCAGGGCCAGCGAATTGGACAGGAAACCGGCGATGACCTCGATGCCGGCAAACGACAGGGTCAGCCCCAGCGCCCACGCGAGGATGCTCTGGCTGCGCCCCTCGAACGAGTGGGTGTGCTTGGCGTCGCCTTTCAGGTGGGCGTGCAAATGGGTGGCGTCGTGTTCGGTGTTGTCGTGCGTGGGATGCATGGAATGCTTTGTGGAATGATCTTGCCGTCAGTGTAATTGAAAAGCAACAAAACAGTCAGCGCGTAAAAAAACCTGCAGGCCGCGAGGCACTGCAGGTTTTACCTGGAGCAAATAATTTTACTGTGCCGCCGTCTCGCCAAATTTCCCTTCGCGGAAATCCTCTACGGCCTGGAATACTTCCGCCTGGGTATTCATGACGAACGGGCCGTACTGCGCGATGGGCTCGTTCAAAGGCTGGCCGGCGACGAGGATCACGCGTCCGCCTTCTGGCGCCTCGATGCGCACGCCATCGCTGCCCGGCGTGTTGGCGAAGATGGCCATGCGCAGGGCGGGTACGGCCTTGCCGTCGACCTGCACTTCGCCACGGAACGTATAGATGAAAGCGTTATGGCCTGGCGGCAGCGGCTGCTCGAAGCTGGCGCCGGCCGGCAAGTCGATATCGAGGTACAACGGTTCCGTCAGTTCGCGCTGCACGGCGCCCGTCACGCCATGGCTCTCGCCGGCGATCACTTGCACGGCTACGCCTGCGTCCGTCGTGTAGCGGGGGATCTCGCTGCTCGTGAAATCGCGGTACCACGGCGTGCGCATCTTGTCGCGCGCTGGCAGGTTCAGCCACAGCTGAAAACCTTCCATCACGCCTTCCTCCTGCTCCGGCATTTCCGAGTGGATCACACCGCTGCCGGCGGTCATCCATTGCACGCCGCCCGACGTCAGCAAGCCTTCGTTGCCCGCGCTGTCCTTGTGGCGCATGCGCCCTGTGATCATGTACGAGACCGTTTCAAAGCCGCGGTGCGGATGCTCGGGGAAGCCGGCGATATAGTCGTTCGGCTTGTCGCTGGCGAAATTGTCGAGCATCAAAAACGGGTCGAGACGGCGCTGCAGCTGCTGCGTCAGCACGCGGTTGATCTTCACGCCGGCGCCATCCATGACGGCCTGGCCGGCGATCACGCGCTCGACGGCGCGTGGCTTGTTGACGGTGGTGGTATCGCTCATTGCTTTCTCCTCTATGGCGTCAGACGCGCTAGTGGCCGGCGGCGCTGTGCGCCCCCCTGTTGCAGCTGCTGGAAATTACACCAGGATGGCGTTGATCTCGGCGTCCGCTTGCGCTTGCGCCTTGGCCACGGCTTCCGGACCCATGCCCATGCCTTCCGAATACACGTATTGCACGTCGGTCATGCCCAGGAAACCGAACATGGTGTTCAGGTAAGGCACCTGGCTATCGTTGGCGCTGTCGCGGTGCAAGCCGCCGCGGGACAGGCCCACATAGACTTTCTTGCCGCTCAGCAGGCCAACTGGGCCGTTTTCCGTGTACTTGAAGGTGACGTTGGCGCGGGCAATCGCGTCGAACCAGCTTTTCAGTTGCACGGTGATGCCGAAGTTGTACATCGGCGCGCCGATGACGATCACGTCAGCTGCTTGCACTTGCGCAATCAGCGCGTCGTCCAGGGCGATGCGGGCCGCTTGCTCCGGCGTGCGTTTGTCGGCTGGCGTGAACAGCGCTTGCAGGGTTGGCTCGTCGAGCACGGGGTGCGGTGCGGCAGCGAGGTCGCGTCGGACGAGGGCTGCGCCAGGGTTGGCCGCTTGTACGCGGGCGACGATGGCGTCAGCCAGGCGGGTCGAGGCGGAACCGGTGCTGCGGGCGCTGGAATTGATTTGCAGGATGTTCATCTTGTTTTCTCCGTTGTGAGGTGTCTTGCGATGGATGAACTATATCAATTCCAAAATTGATGCGGAAGCCGTTAAAATGGATAACATTAATCCACCAATGGAACAATTGAGTGTTAAGGTCAACATATGGATATCGATCCCGGAGATTTGCTGCTGTTCGCCAGAGTCGTCGAATGCGGCAGTTTCAGTCGCGCCGCCGTGCGCGTGGACTTGCCCAAGTCGACCCTGTCGCGGCGCATCTCGCTGCTGGAAGCGAAGTTGGGTGAACGGCTGCTGCTGCGCACGACGCGCAAGCTGGCGCTGACGGAGTTTGGCGCCAGCCTGCTCGAGCATGCGCGCAAGGTGGTGGAAGAAACGGAGGCGGCCGGCGCCCTGGCGCAGCACCGCCAGGCCGGGCCCAGCGGCTTGCTGCGCATTTCCATGCCGGCCGATTTCGGCGACACCCTGATGCGCCAGGTGCTGGCCGAGTTCGTGCGCCGCTATCCTGCCATTTCGCTGGAGCTGGACTTGTCGGCGCGCCGGGTGGACTTATTGGAAGAGAACTTCGACCTGGCCATCCGCATGGGTAACTTGCCCGACGACGCCAGCCTGTCCGCGCGCCGCGTGGCCTTCAGCACCCTGGCACTGTATGCCTCGCCGAAATATACGAGCGTGCATGGCTTGCCCGAGCACCCCGACGATCTGTACGGTCATGATTTACTGAGCTTGCCGCGTGCCGTGCATGGCCTCGTGCATTGGACTTTGATCCGCGGCAAGACGACGTGGGAGCGCGATCTGCCCGTGCGCCTGCTGGCCAACTCGCCGGAATTACTGGTGCGCATGGCCTGCACGGGCGTGGGCATCGCGGCCAGCACGGACCGCTTTGCCAAGGCCTATGTGGCGACGGGGGAATTGGTGCGCGTGCTGCCGGAGTGGAGTTTCCCGCTGGTCACGGGCTGGGCCGTGTTTCCCGGCCGGCGTTTGATGCCGGCCAAGACGCGCGCATTTCTGGACTTGATGGAAGAGATGTATCGCACGGACGCACCCGTATAGGCGCGCGTCCGGATGCCTTACTTGGGCAGGTTGCCCATGACTTCGCCCAGCTGCACGGGGCCGGCCGGTTGCCAGCTGGCGTTGAATTGCACGGTGTCTTTCGGAAACAGCATGACGACGGTGGAACCGAGCAGGAAGCGGCCCAGCTCTTCGCCCTGTTTCAGCACGACATTGTCGTTCGCATAGCTCCAGTCGCGCACTTGGCCCGTGCGGGGCGGGTTGACGACGCCGTGCCAGACGGTGGCCATGCTGCCGACGATGGTGGCGCCGACCAGGGTCATGACGAAGGGGCCGTTGGCCGTGTCGAACACGCAGACGACGCGCTCGTTGCGGGCGAACAGGCCGGGAATGCCGCGCGCCGTCGTCGGGTTGACGGAAAACAATTCACCGGGCACATAGATCATGCGCGTCAGACGGCCGTCGCACGGCATGTGGATGCGGTGGTAGTCGCGCGGGCTCAGGTACAGATTGGCGAAGCTGCCGTGTTCGAACTGGGCCGCCAGGGCCGCATCGCCGCCGACCAGGGCCGTGGTGCTGAAGTTGTGGCCCTTGGCCTGGAAGATCTGGTCCTTGTCGATGATGCCGAACTGGCTGATGCGGCCATCGACGGGGCAGATGTAGTCGGCCTGGGCCAGCGGACGGGCACCGGGGCGCAATGCGCGCGTGAAAAAGTCGTTGAAGCTCGTGTAGTGCGTGATGTCCGGGTCCAGCGCCTCATCCATGTTGACGTTGTAGCGGCCGACGAACCAGCGGATCAAACGCGTAGTCATGGCGCCGCCTTTGGCACCGGCGATCCGGCCGGCAAAGTTGGTCAACGCTCCTTTTGGAAGCAGATATTGAGGCAGGACGGCAAGACGGTCAGACACGATGGGAAGCCTTTGACGGGGTGATGGGAACAATGGTGAAAACGCATTATAGCGGCGATGTGGCGCGCAATGATATGCGCCGTATGCAAGGGTGCGTATCGCAGCCCGCCGCCGAATTTAATTTGCCGTAAGAAATATTTTCGGGAAACTGCGCCGCTCGGAAAAAATTGCAGCACAATACAGCGGCCTGTTTTTTAGCTTTTAGCCATTTTTATTCAGCCAACTTTTTTCAGCCAGGTCATGATGCCACGCCGTTGCCTCCGCCTTACCGTTGTTTGTTCCGCCGTTTTACTTGCCTGGAATGCCCAGGCCCAGCAATCCGAAGCGCCAGCCGACACGGCTGCTGTCACCGCCACTGCACCGCTGAAGACTGAAAAGCCCGCCGCACCGGCCATGCAAACCGTCGAAGTCAAGGGCAGCGGCTATGATCCGCGCCGCGACGATACGGCCAGCAAGATGGTCGTCGGCAGCGAGGAAATCCTCAAGTATGGCGACACGAATGTTACCGACGTGCTCAAGCGCTTGCCCGGCATTACCGTTTCCGGCGCGGCCGGGCGCTCGGGCGGCGAAATCCGCATGCGCGGGCTGGGCAGCGGCTACACGCAGATACTGCTCAATGGCGAGCGAGCGCCGGCCGGGTTCTCGCTCGACACCCTGTCGCCGGACGTGATCGAACGCATCGAGATTCTGCATGCGGCCAGCGCCGAATACAGCACGCAATCGATCGCCGGCACCATCAATGTGGTGCTCAAGAAAGCCGTGAAGACGGCGCAGCGCGAGCTCAAGCTGGGCGTGCAGGGCAGCGACGTGAGCTTCTCGCCCAGCGTCAACGTGCAACTGTCCGACCGCGACGGCAATTTTTCGTATTCGATGGCCGGCTCGCTGTTCCGCTACGACTACCATTACGACAATCCCGGACTGGAACTGGGCTACGCGCCCGATGGCCGGCAAAACCTGTTGCGCCGCACGAATGGCACGGGCGACGGCCGTCCGGAAGGCATCAATCTGTCGCCGCGCCTGAACTGGGTGCTGGCCAACGGCGACAATGTGACGGCGCAATTCTTTTTCAATGGCGGGCGCTCGAATCACCGCAATTTCAGCCGCGCCGAAACGGAGCAGGGCGTGCGTCCCGACTACGACACCAATACCGGCAGCTCGAGCAACCACAACGCCTTCGGCCGCAGCGACCTGACATGGATGCACAAGCTGGCTGGCGGCGCCAGACTGGAACTGAAAATAGGCGCCTCGGCTGCCCGCAATACGTCCGACAGCCTGCAGCAAGGCTTTATCGACGGCAGCGGCCTGTCGCTTGAGCGCAAGGTGGGCGTGAAGGCGACGGAAAACGGCGTCAGTTCGACGGGCAAATATTCGTCGCCTTTGCTGCCCGGCCATGCCTTGTCGATGGGCTGGGATGGCGCCTACACGGAGCGCGACGAAACGCGCCGGCAGCGCGAAGCGGCGCTGGCTGCCTTGGGCGCGCGTCCGCCCGTCAACAGCGACGAAGGTTTTGACGCCACCATCAAGCGCCTGGCCCTGTACGTGCAGGATGACTGGGAAATCACGCCGCGCTGGTCCATGTATGCGGGCGTACGCTGGGAAGGCATCGATACGCGCAGCGCGGGCGATACCTATGACGAAGTGAACCAGCGCACCAGCGTGTGGAGCCCGCTGCTGCAAACCCTGTGGAAGCTGCCCGATACCAAGGGCGACCAGCTACGTTTGGCCCTGACGCGCACCTACAAGGCGCAGCCTACGGCAAGCCTGATACCGCGCCGCAATACCTCGACCAACAATAGTCAGACGGACCCTGACCGTGAAGGCAATCCCTACCTGAAACCGGAGCTGGCGCTGGGCATCGACGCCTCGTATGAGCACTACTGGGCGGAAGGCGCCTTGCTCAGCGCGCGCGCCTCGGCCCGCCGTATCGATGGCTATACGCGCCAGGGATTGCTATTCATCAATGACCGCTGGGTATCGACGCCCGTCAACGATGGCCGTGCCAATACTCAGACATTGGAACTGGAAGCGAAGTTCCCGCTGCGCGCCGTGATGGCCGCGCCCGTGCCCGCCATCGACTTGCGCGCCAGCATCAGCCGCAACTGGTCGCAGGTGGACCAGGTGCCGGGACCGAACAACCGGCTCGACCAGCAAACCCCCGTCAGCGGCAACTTCGGCCTCGACTACAAGACGCCGGACGGCGTGCTGACGACGGGCGGCAGCTTCAACTTCCGCAATGGCGGCCCCGTGCGCATCACCGAGAGGCAGAGCGCCTACACCTCGCCGCGGCGCGACGTCGACATTTATGCGCTGTGGAAATTCGATGCAAAGAACCAGCTGCGTCTGGCCGTGTCGAACTTGCTGGCGCAAGACTTCGAGAGCACCACCACGTATGCGGACGCCAGCGGTACGATAGCCCGCAACAGCATTTCGCCGAGTTCGCCGCAGGCGCGCGCGACCCTGGAAATGAAGTTCTGAGCGCGCTGTTTTCATGTTGAAAACCCCGGCCGGCATCCCCGCTGGCCTATAATCTCGGCAATTGCGCGCACGGCCAGTTCGTGCGCGCCACCTTTTACTTTGCCAAGATTGCTTTCCCCATGACGTTTTCCTCCCTCGGCCTGATCGATCCCCTGGTCCGCAAACTTGACGAGCTCGGCTATGCCAAGCCCACGCCCGTGCAGGCGCAAGCGATTCCTGCCGTGCTGGCCGGGCGCGACCTGATGGCCGCCGCCCAAACGGGTACGGGCAAGACGGCCGGTTTCGCCGTGCCGCTGCTGCAGCGCCTGACCTTGGAAGGCGTGGTGGCACCGCAGTGCGTGCGCGTGCTGGTGCTCGTGCCCACGCGCGAACTGGCCGAGCAAGTCTATGCCAGCTTCCGCAGCTATGGCGGCAACTTGCCGCTGCGCAGCTTTGTCGCGTATGGCGGCGTGCCCATCGAGCCGCAGATCAGCAAATTGCGCAAGGGCCTCGACGTACTGGTGGCCACGCCGGGCCGCTTGCTGGACTTGCAGACGCAGGGCGCTGTCAAGTTCGAGCAAGTGCAAACCCTGGTGCTGGACGAGGCCGACCGCATGCTGGACCTGGGCTTCGAGCGCGAGCTCGATATATTGCTGATGACCATGCCCAAGCAGCGCCAGACCCTGCTGTTTTCGGCCACCTTCTCGGATGCGATTCGCGCCATGGCTAAAACCATGCTGAAGGATCCCGTCTCGGTCGAGGTCAGCGCGCGCAACAGCACGGTCAAGGCCGTGAAGCAATCGTTGATCGTGTGCGACAAGAAACGCAAGCCGGAACTGTTTTTGCACTTGCTGAAGAAAAAGCGCTGGGGCCAGGTATTGGTTTTCGTCAAGACGCGCAAGGGTGTCGAGTTGCTGGTGAACACCTTGCTGGAGCAGGGCGTGCGCGCCGATTCGATTCACGGCGACAAGACGCAGCCGAACCGCTTGCGCGCGCTGGCCCGTTTCAAATCCGCCGAAGTGCAGGTGCTGGTGGCTACCGACGTGGCCGCCCGCGGCCTCGATATCGACCAATTGCCCGTCGTCGTCAATTTCGACTTGCCGACCGTGGCGGAAGACTATATCCACCGCATCGGCCGCACGGGCCGCGCGGGCGCCTCGGGCGAAGCGATCTCGCTCGTTTGCGCCGACGAGGTGGAGTTGCTGTCGGCCGTCGAAGCGCTGACGCGGCAAACCCTGAAACGCAACGAGGAGCCCGGGTTCGAGGCCGAACACCGCGTGCCGGGCACGTCCGCCGGCGGCACGATCCAGAAAAAGGCCGTGAAAGTGCTGGCGCCGAAGGCGGCGGAGCGAGCCAAGAAAAGGCGCTTCTACAAATAACCGGCGCAGTTAAGCTGACAAGGCAAAGCGCGCTGCACGGATATGCCATTCATGCCATCATGCGCCATGACCTCGATACCTTTGTTCCCGCTCAATACGGTGCTGTATCCCGACGGCTATCTGCCCCTGCAGATCTTCGAGGTACGCTATCTGGACATGATACGTCAGTGCATCATGGGCGAGCAGCCGTTCGGCGTGGTGCAACTGCTGGACGGCACGGAAGTGCGCAAGCCGGGCCAGCTGGAAACCCTGGCGCCCGTGGGCACCCTGGCGCGCGTCGTCGACTGGGCCGCGCCCCTGTCAGGCCTGCTGCAAATCAAATGCATGGGCACGCAGCGCTTTCACATCGTTTCCAGCGAACAGCTGAAGCATGGCTTGTGGGTGGCGCAAGTCGACACCTTGCCGCCCGATAAAGCCATCCCCATCCCGCAAGAGCAGCAGAACGTGGCCGACGCGCTCGGCGCCCTGATCCGCACCTTGCAGGAGCAAAAGATTCCGCCCGAGCAAATGCCCCTGCAGCCACCGTACCGCCTCGACGAGTGCGGCTGGGTGGCGAACCGCTGGTGCGAGCTGCTGTCCTTGAGCGCCATGCAAAAACAGCTATTGCTGAGCCAAGACAATCCCGTGCTGCGCCTGGAACTGGTGCAAGATATGCTCACGGAAAATGGTCTGCTTGAAGAGTAAAACATCCCAAGCCGCATGTTTGCACAACGTTCTGTTGTGCAATTGCAATCACTATTGAGAAATACTTTACGCTTTGCCGCCGCTGGCATAAGATAATGCCCCTGGGCAAGATTGCCCTGGGCAACATTCAAGAGCACACGACATGGCAAAAGTAAGCGCGGAACAGATCAATGCGGCAATGGAAGCGATGGCGGGCGAAGGCCAGTCCATCACGGTGCGCGCCTTGCGCGAACGGCTGGGCAACGGCGCCTGTCTGGGCACCATCAGCAAGCTATTGCAGCGCCGCAAGGCTGGTGCGCAGCGCCAGATCGCTGCTGCCGCCGAGCTGTCACCCGTGCTGCAGCAAGCCATCCTCGATTATGTAGGACAGGAATTAAGCGCCAGCCACAGCGCGCATGAAGCCGAGATGAACGACAATCAACAGGAATTGATGGACCTGGCCAGCGAGAACGAGCGCCAGCAAGAACTGCTCGACCTGCAGGCGGGCGAGCTGGAAACCTTGCGCGAGGAGCTCGAGCGCGAGCGGCAAGTGGCGAACCAGGCCCGCACGGACCTGGCCAAGGCGCAGCTTCGCCTGGAAGGCTTGCCGCGCCTGGAAGAGGCGGCAGAGCAGGCCCGCATGGACCTGGCCAAGGCGCAGTTCAAGCTCGAAGGCATCCCCCGTCTGGAAGAGGCCGCCGAAGCGGCGCGCGCGGAGCTGATCCAGGCCCAGTTGAAGCTGGAAAGCCTGACGCGCGTGGAAACGGAACTGGCGGCCGCGCGCCTGGAACTGGAAGCGGAACGCGAAGAGCTGGGCGAAACGCGCGCCGAGCTGGACGAGGAGCGCACACTGCGCATCAAGGCGCAGCAGTTCATCGTGGACCCGATCTTCAAAACACCTGTCTGAAGACACCTGACCAAACCTGCTGCACGTCGTTCCTAACCTAACGCTGCGTACAGTGTTAGTCGGCGCACGGAATCGTGTCGCCAGGCGCGGCAAAATAGTTCAGTGATCCGGGCGCGAAAGGGGCAGGCATGGAAACGCTGATCGTCATGGGGGCTTCCGTGGGCGGCGTAAGCGCGCTGTCCACCATCTTCGCCACCTTGCCGGCGGACCTGCCCGCGGCGATACTGGCTGTCATGCACGTGGGGGCGCGCAACAGCGTGCTGCCCGAGATCCTCAGCAAAACCTCCGCCTTGCCCGTGCGCTTTGCCGAAGAGCGCGAACCCGTACGCGCGGGGCGCATCCTGCTGGCGCCGCCGGACCGGCACATGCTCGTTGCCAACCTGGCCGGCCAGGCGATGGTCGAGCTGACCCGGGGGCCGAAGGAAAACCATACGCGTCCCGCCATCGACCCCCTGTTTCGCACCGCGGCCGCCGCTTTTGGGCCGAAGGTGGTGGGCGTGATTCTCAGCGGCTACCTCGACGATGGCACGGCGGGCTTGCAGGCCATCAAGGCCTGCGGCGGCAAGGCGCTGGTGCAGGAGCCGCAGGACGCGGTGGCGCCGTCGATGCCGCAAAGCGCGATCGACCATGCCGGAGTGGACTGGCGCCTGCCGTGCGCCGAGATCGGGCCGGCCCTGCTGGCGCTGGCCAGCGGCGCGCCAGCGCCAGCCGGCGCCGCGCAATCCTCGCCGCCCGTGCCCCAGTGGGTTGCCGTGGAAAACCGTTTTGCCCGGGGAGTGGGAAATATGGAGCAACTGGAAAAAATTGCCACGCCATCGACGTTCACTTGCCCCGAATGCCAGGGCACGCTGTGGGAGCTGCATGGCCAGAAGCCGCAGCGTTTTCGATGCCATACGGGCCACAGTTTCACGGCGCGGACGCTTGGCGAGTTGCAGCATGAAAAGGCGGAAGACGCCATCTGGGCCGCCGTCAGGGCGCTGCAGGAAAAAGAAAAGCTGTACCTGAACCTTGCCGCCAAGGCCCAGGCCTGGCTGCATCCGGGCACGGCCAGCGAGTATGCAGCCAAGGCGCGCCAGGCAGGCGAGCAGGCCGATATGTTGAAACGGGCCTTGCTGGCTTAAAATAGCGCACTGTCGCGCCATGCCGCGCGGCGCCTGATCGCAAAGAAGGTTTATGTCCGCAGAAAAAAAAGAGCCGCTCCCGCTTGCGGCAGCCCCCGTATTGCCGCGTGCACTGCCGCCCAGGCCGCCAGCCGAATTCAGTTCGCCTGAAGCGGCCCTGGCCCGCAAGCAGGCGCGCGAAGACAAGGGTGCGCAGGTGCGCGGCGTTACCTCTATCGACGCCATGCGCGAGGCCATCAAGCTGGCGGCGCGCGACTTGCCTGTCATCACCGAGGTGCCGCGCCTGGCCATGCTGGACGCCGCCGCCTTCCGTGCGCGCGCCGCGCAGGGCTTGCCTTTCCTGATGCGCGGACTGGTGCGGCGCTGGCCCCTGTCGGCATTGGGCCCCGAAGTCTTGCGCGAGCAGTTCAGCCACGTGCCCGTGCGTGCGCGGGTGGGCGACTACATCAACACGGCCTTTGCGGCCGACCGCGCCATGCAGGACATGTCGATGGGGCAATATCTGGATCTGGTGGCAGAGGGCAAGTACGTGCTGCCGCCTTACCTGGGCAATCTGGAATTGCGCGAGCTGAACCGTTTGTGCCACTGGCCCACGTATTTCGACAAGATGGGCCCGCCGCGCTTCTGGGTGGGGCCGGCCGGCACGGTGACGCCCTTGCACTGCGATTACGACGACAATATCTTCGCCCAGGTGTGGGGCCGCAAGCGCATCATTTTGTCGCCGCCGCACCACGACGCTTTTCTTTATCCTAGCGAAGCGAACGCCATCCTGTTCGGTTCGCCATTCGATCCGGAAGCGCCTGATTTCCAGCGTTTTCCCCTGGCACGCCAGGCGACGATGATCGAATGCATCGTCGAGCCGGGCGACATGTTGTACGTGCCCGCCGGCTGGTACCACCAGGTGCGCGCGCTGACGTTTTCGCTGTCCTCGAACCGCTGGGCCAGGGCCGTGCCGCTGGCCTTGCATGGCGGCGCGGCGTTGCGGCGTACCGAATTAATCTGATGGCATGACGGCCTTGCCGTCGGCACGCAAGCGCCTGGGCCTCCACTCGCTGAGGATGCCCGCACAAATAATCAATATCGCGCCGACGATGGCCAGGGCCGGCAGCCGTTCGCCGGCGATGCGCCCGATCACGCCCGCCCAGACAGGCTCGCCCGCATAGATCAGGGTCGCCTTCGTGGCGGAGATGCGCTTTTGCGCCCAGTTCATCACATACTGGATCAGCGCGCTGGCGCAGCCCAGGGCCAGCACGCTGAGGATGAAAGTCTTGCCGAGAACCGGTGGTGCTTCGCCCATGACGGGCATCAGCAGCAGGGCGATCAATGATGCCGTCGCCAGTTGCACGATGGTCACGCGCAAGATGTTCAATTGCGGCGAGACGCGGCTGATGAGGATGATTTCCAACGCGATCGCGATGGCGCCCACGGCCGTGATCAGCTCGCCCGTGCCGAAGGCCATGTTCAAGCCGTCCGTGCCCGTGAGCAGCAGCAAGCCGACGAACGCCAGCACCACGGCCGCCCACACGGCAGGGTGGGGCCGCTGCTTGAAGACCAGCCACTGGACCAGCGGCACGATGGGCACATAAAAGGCCGTGATGAAGGCCGATTTGCTGCTTGTGATATGCATCAAGCCATAGGTTTGCAGCGCGTAGCCGCCAAAGATGCTCACGCCGATGGCCATCCCTGTCAGCAACTCCGCCTTCGCCAAATGCCGCAACTGGCCCCGGCAAATCAGGGCGCCGATGCTGGCGGCCACGGCAAAGCGGGCGGCCACGAAGGCCAGCGGGCCGCTGACCGTCACGGCATGCTGCACGACGAGAAACGTGCCGCCCCAGATGAAGGTGATGGCAATCAGGGCCAGTTCGGGCATGCCGAGGGCGGGCGGGGGACTTGCGTGTGTTTTCATGGGACGCTATGCTATGAGCAAAATATTTCCCATCATCATAGGAGCAATATATTGCGCAGTCAAGCCGAGGCCGGTGGCGTGCTGGCACACCTGGCCACCAATCTACGGCGCTTGCGCCTTGCCGCCGGCCTCAGCCAGGAGGAACTGGCGCGCCAGTCTGGCCTGAGCCGGCGCATGGTCAACGGCGTCGAGGCGGGCAGCACCAATATCAGCCTGGCCAACCTCGACCACGTGGCCGCCGCCTTGAACGTGGCCTTTGTCGACCTCGTCCAGCCGCCGCAGCAGCCGCACGACAGCCTGCGCGTGCTGATGTGGCAAAGCGCATCGCAGGCCAGCCAGGCAGTACTGCTGGGCGCGGCGCCCGCCAGCCGCCAGGTCGAGCTGTGGTCGTGGACCCTGGCGCCAGGCGAGCGCTACGATGCGCGAGCCGATCCGGCCGGCTTCAGCGAAATGCTCTACGTGCTCGAAGGGACGCTGCAGCTCGTGCTGGCGGCGGAAACCAGGCAGTTGGCCACGGGCGAATTTTTTGTCTTCAGTAGCGCGCAAGCGTATGCCTATGTGAATGCGGGCGCGTCCACCTTGCGCTTTACGCGCAATGTGGCCAGCTGACGGCGCAATCAGGGCAGGCTACATCCTCCGGCAACAGTATCGGCTGTTCATTGCGGGGACGCTGTCGAGACCGCCGATGGCGTGGGGTTGAAAAAGCGTCGTTATCTAGATGTTCTATGTCATGCGTCGATACCCTTGGCAGGGTGGCGCTTGGCATGCCCACCCCGTTGCGCCCGGTAAATGCCCGCGTGGCCGGAAAACAGGTAGGCGACGACGCAGGCGATGGCCGCGTACACGCCGATTTCGGCGCCGAACAGTTCCATGGCCATCAGGGTCGAGGCGATCGGCGTGTTGGCCGCGCCCGCAAAGACGGCAACGAAGCCGATGGCGGCCAGCAGGGTGACGGGCTGGTGCAGCACAGGTCCCAGCGCATTGCCCAGGGTCGCGCCGATGTAGAACAGGGGCGTCACTTCGCCGCCCTTGAAACCTGTGCCCAGTGAAACAATGGTAAATGCCATCTTGCCGAGGAAGTCGTATGCGGGCAGCGGTTCCTTCAGCGCGTCGGCGATGGTGGGAATGCCCAGACCGATATACTTGTCCGTGCCGATCAGCCACACGGCGATGGCGACGACGAGGCCGCCGGCCAGCGGACGCAGCGGCGCGTAGCTGATCCAGCGCTTCATCAGGCCGCTCAAACCGTGCGTGGCTTGCGCAAACAGTTTACCGGTCACGCCGAACAGCACGCCGGCGAGCACCATGGCGCACAAGGTCCAGGCGGAGAGGGCGGGGATCAACGGCACGGCGTAATGCGTATGGTGGACTCCCCACAGCAAGCCCACCTGGTCGGCGATGATGGCGGCAGCCAGGCAGGGCAGCATGGCTTCGTAGCGCAGGCGGCCGATGGCCAGCACCTCCAGGCCGAAGATGGCGCCCGCCAGCGGCGTGCCGAAGACGGAGGCAAAGCCGGCGCTGATGCCGGCCATCAGGATGATGCGGCGGTCTTCGTTGTTCAGGCGGAACAAGCGCGTGAGCTGGTCGGCCAGCGCGCCGCCCATCTGCACGGCCGTGCCCTCGCGTCCGACGGAGGCGCCGAACAGATGCGAGATGACGGTGCCGCCCAGCACCAGCGGCGCCATGCGCAGCGGAATGATTTTTTTCGGGTCGTGGATTTCATCGATCAGGAGATTCGCGCCGCCTTCGACGCTGCTGCCGTAGCGCAAATACAGCCAGCCGACGGCAAAGCCCGCCACGGGCAGCAGCCAGATCAGCCAGGCGTGTGCCATCCGCGTGTGCGTGGCCCAGTCGAGGGCGAACAGGAAACCGGCCGAAGCCGTGCCGGCCAGCACGGCCACGACCAAGGCCAGCAGCAGCCATTTCAACAGATGCTTTAGTAGATCGGTGAGGGCGCTAAGACGCTGCATCGTGCATCCAGTCAAGGCTGATGGGTGGGGGATTCCTTACAGGCCCAGTTCCGCCACCAGCGCCTGGCCGATGGCGCGCTGCTCGGCCAAAATGGCGCGCAAGTGGTGGGGGCGTGTCTTGACGTTGGTCATGACCACGCGCAGCACGTTGGTCGGTCCAGGGTAGCGCGTCGATTCCAGTACCGTACGCGACACGAAGCTGTGGCCTTGCGCCTTTTGCCGGTTCTGCAGCTTGGCGTTCAAGGTGTTCAGTTGCTTGTTCAGTTCGGTGGCAGCCTCCACCTGGCCGCTGGTCAGCAAGGCCTCCATGCGCTGGCGCAAGTGCACGGGCACGTAGCGGTAGGTCAGAATGAAGGTATCGGAGCGCGTGACCAGTTCGAAATCCTGCTGGTCGGCCAATAAATCCTGCAACTGGCCGGACAGGGTGGCCGCCTGCTGCAGCAAGGTCGTGTAGCCGGACACGCCGAGCACCTTGAACGAGGTCCACAGTTTCAAGGCATCGAAGCGGCGCGAACCTTCCAGCGAAGTCTGGCCCAGGTCGCCCGAGTTGTCACGCAATATGTAGTTGGCGTTGTGCTTCAGCAAGTTCAGGCTGGCGCTATCCTTGAACAGCACCATGCTTTGCGCCATCGGCACCCATAGCAGCTTATGCCCGTCGATGACGACGGAGTCGGCCAGGGCAATCCCGTCGTACAGCGCGCGGTACTGTTCCCCGATCAAGAGGGCGCCGCCCCAGGCTGCATCCACGTGAAACCAGATGCTTTCGCGCGCGGCAATGGCCGCCATGGCGGCCAGCGGGTCGATGGCGCCCGTTTCCGTCGTGCCGGCGATGCCGATCATGGCGACGACCTTGATCTTGCGCAGTTTTAAATCGGCAATGGTCGCTTCCAGCGCGGCGACGTCGATGCGGTTGTCGCGGTCGACGGCCACCAGCTGCAAGGCGTTTTCGCCGAGGCCCAGAGTTGCCAAGGCCTTTTTCACGGAGTAATGGCTGCGGGCCGAGCCGATCACGGCCAGCCCCACATGGCTAGAATCCTGCATGGCGGCAAACAGGCCCCGTTTGCGCGTGCCGGGCAGCTGCTGCTCGAGCGCCACGGCCAGCGCCGTCAAGTTGCCCATGGTGCCGCCATTGACGACATTGCCCAGCGCGCCGCTGGTGGCGGCCATGGCCTGCGTGTAGACGGCATCGGGCTGCTGGTACACCTGGCGGTGCAGCCAGCCGAGGATCTGCTTTTCGATCAGGGTCGACACATATGCCGTCTCGATCTTGACCTGGTTCTGGTTCAGGGTGGCCGTAAACGCTTCGGCCAGCACGCTGATCCAGGGCAGGGCCTGCGTCATGTGGCCGATGTATTGCGGGTGGTTCAGCTGGGCCGTATTGGCCAGCACGGTGGTGTCGAGTTCTTGCAGGAAATCCGCCACGGGCATGCCGTGTGCGGGCAGGCTGGTGTCGGACAGTTGCGTCAGCAGTTCCGCATATGGCGTGTGCGGATAGGGCGTGTCGCGTTCCGCGGCCAGCCAGCCGCCCAGCATGCCCAGCGCCTGCCGCAGGGGCGCGGGTGCCTGCTGCAGCGCATCGATGGAAAAATGCTGCTGCAGCAGCTGTTCGATAGCGGTATCGGTCATTGCACGTTGTTTTCTTTGCTGATTGCTGAGGCCATGGCGACATAAATGCACTGCGCCCAGGCGGAGACGGGATTCTACCCGACTCCGCCTGAGCGCATCAGTTTGCTGACTGTCTGTGATCAGAAGTAGTTGAGGCCCAGCGCCGATTTGACTTCATCGGCCGTGCGGGCCGCCACTTCGCGTGCCTTGAACGTGCCTTCTTTCAGCATCTGGATGACTTGCCCCTTGTCCTTGGCGAACTCTTCGCGGCGGGCGCGGATCGGCGCCAGCATTTCCTGCAAGACCACGTCCAGGCGTTTCTTGACGATGCTGTCGCCCAGGCCGCCGCGCACGTAATGGGCCTTCATTTCGGCCAGCGCCGCTTTTTCCGGATCGAAGGCGTCCAGATACGTAAAGGCGATATTGCCTTCCAGGTGGCCCGGGTCTTCCACGCGCAAGTGCAGCGGGTCGGTATAGACTTTTTTCACGGCGGCCGTGATTTCGGCCGAGGTCGCGCCCAGGTTGATGGTATTGCCCAGCGACTTGCTCATCTTCGCCTTGCCGTCGATGCCGGGCAGGCGGCCGATGTCCGGTACCAGCGCCTTGCATTCCATCAGCACTTCGCGGTTGTACATGCGGTTGAAGCGGCGCACGATTTCATTCGTTTGCTCGATCATCGGGATCTGGTCTTCGCCCACGGGCACCACGCCCGCCTTGAAGGCCGTGATGTCGGCCGCCTGGCTGGCAGGGTAGGTCAAAAAGCCGGCCGGAATGTCGCGCTCGAAGCCGCGCAGGCGGATTTCTTCCTTGACTGTAGGGTTGCGCTCGAGGCGCGCCACGGTGACGATATTCAGATAGTAAAAGGTCAGCTCGGCCAGTTCCGGGATCTGCGACTGGATGAACACCGTGGTTTTCGTCGGGTCAATGCCGACGGCCAGGTAGTCGAGCGCCACTTCGACGACATTGCGGTGCACCTTGTCGATGTCTTCCATATTGTCCGTCAGCGCCTGCGCATCGGCCAGCATGATGAATTGCTTGTAGCTGTTCTGGTAGCGGACCCTGTCGCGCAGGCTGCCCACGTAGTGACCCAGGTGCAAGGGACCGGTCGGGCGGTCGCCCGTCAGGATCACGGATTGCGAAGCGATGGCGGCGGGCGACAGCGGTGCTGCCGGTGCGTCGTTCTGGTCTTGGGTATCGGGGGTATTAGGCAAGCTCATCAAGTTTCCTTTTGAGCCGCCTGCATCGGGGATGATCCAGGCTGAGCCTGTTACGCCACCGATCGAGGCGGCGTGGATCAGATTCACATCACTATGCAGTGGCCGCGCGAAAGTGAGCAGGACCACCAATTCAAGCAGGCGTGTTGTGAAGGGATAAATTTCATGGCGTTATGGTTGCAGTTCGGGCGCGTTCTGTCAAGTTTGCGCCCCGATTTATCTGCTGCGCTGCGTCAGAGGCCAGCCTACTGCAGGACTTGCTTTCCGGGTACTATTGCTATTCGGCCACTTTTGCGTGGCATGAATCCATTGGAGAACAGTATGCACGTGTCGTCCCCCGTCCGGCTCACCGGCCTGGCCTTGGTTATCAGTTCCCTCTTTGCTGCGCCCGTGCTGGCGCAAACGCCGAAAACGCCGCCCATGACGCCCGATATCGGCGCCAAGCTGGTGATGCCCGACGTCAATGATTACGTCAAGCGCGTGGTGATGATCCCCATGCGAGACGGCGTCAAGCTGTACACGGTGATCGTCGTGCCGAAAGACGCCAAACGGGCGCCCATCATGCTCACGCGCACGCCCTATAACGCTGCCCGCCGGGCCCAACGCGCCACCAGCGCCAGCATGCTGGCCACCTTGCCGCAAGGCGACGACACCCTGGTGGAAAACAGCTACATCCGCGTATTCCAGGACGTGCGCGGCAAGCATGGCTCCGAAGGCGATTACGTGATGACGCGCCCCGTGCGCGGCCCGCTGAACAATACCAAGGTCGACAACGTCACCGATGCGTGGGACACCATCGATTGGCTGTCGAAGAATATTCCGGAAAGCAATGGCAAGGTGGGCATGCTCGGTTCCTCGTATGAAGGGCACACGGTGCTGATGGCGCTGGTCGACCCGCATCCGGCGCTGAAGGTGGCCATTCCCATGAGCGCCATGGTCGATGGCTGGCGCGGCGACGACTGGTTCCATAACGGCGCCTTCCGTATGCCCAGCTTGTCCTATCTGGCGTGGCAGACGAGCGTGCGCGGCAGCGGCGAGGCGCCCGTGCTGGGCGCCTACGACGATTACGATGCCTATCTGCGCATCGGCTCGGCCGGCGACTTTGCAAAGAAATTCGGCATCGACAAGCTGACCTACACGAAAAAGCTGTTCGAGCACCCGGCCTACGACAGCTACTGGCAGGAACAGGCGCTCGACAAGATCCTCGCCAAGCGCCCGCTGATCGTGCCCACCATGCACGTGGTAGGACAGTGGGACCAGGAAGACATCTATGGCCCCTACGCCAGCTACTGGGCGATGGAAGGGCGCGACACGCGCAACAATCTCAATTACCTGGCCATCGGCCCGTGGCGCCACAGCGGCGTCAACTACGAAGGTTCCAGCCTGGGCGCACTGAAGTTTGACGGCGACACGGCGCGCCAGTTCCGTGAAAAAGTCATGCAGCCATTCCTCAATCAATACCTGAAGGATGGCGCGCCGGAAGCGAACACGGCACCCGTCGTGTCGTACCAGAGCGGCACGAACCAGTGGCAGCGCCTGCAGCAGTGGCCGCTGGCCTGCGAGACGTGCGACACCAAGCTGACGCCGATCTATCTGCAGGATGGCTACAAGCTGGGCTTTGCCGCGTCATCGGCCACCGCCGATGCAGCCAGCGGTGCGTTCGATGAATACGTGGCCGATCCGGCGAAACCCGTGCCCTTCGTGGCGCGTCCCGTGCGCCTGAACGATGGCGACGTGTGGAAACCATGGCTGGTCAGCGACCAGCGCGGCTATGCGGACCGCACGGACGTGCTCAGCTATGTCTCCGAGCCGTTGAAGACGGCCGTGCGCATCGCCGGCGCGCCGATGGTCAATCTGTTTGCCGCCACCAGCGGCACGGATGCCGACTGGGTGGTGAAGCTGATTGACGTGTATCCGGACGAAGTGCCGTCGCAGCCGGCCATGGGCGGGTATCAATTGGGCGTGGCGATGGACATCTTCCGCGGCCGCTACCGCGACAGCCTCGAACACCCGACGGCGATTCCTGCCGGCAAGGTCGAGCGCTACCGTTTCGCCTTGCCGAACGCGAATCACGTCTTCCTGCCCGGCCACCGCATTGCCGTGCAAGTGCAGTCGAGCTGGTTCCCCCTGTACGACCGCAACCCGCAAACCTTCGTGCCGAACATCTTCCTGGCCCAGCCAGGCGATTATAAAAAGGCGACGCAGCGCGTGTACCACGCGGCAGGGGCGGCCAGCGCCATCGAGTTGCCGATCGCGCCGCTCGACGCACGCTAGCCGGCGCGCATGAGCACAGCTCCTGCCGCGATCAGGCCGATAGCCAGGTAGCGGCGGGGGCTGATTTTTTCGCGCAGGAACAGGGCCGCAATGGCGATGGCGAACAGGATCGACGTTTCGCGCAAGGCCGCGATGGCGGCCACGGGCGCCTGCGTCATGGCCCACAGGGCCAGGCCGTACGAAGCGAGCGTGCCGAAACCGCCAAAGGCGGCCAGGCGCCATTGCGTTTGCGCATAGGCGAGCAAGTCGGCAGGGCGGCGCAACGCCGTCCACAGCAGCAGGCCCGTTCCGTTCAAGACAAAAATCCACATGGTATAGGCGGCCGGGGCGCCGGACAGGCGCACGCCGATGCCGTCGATCAGGGTATAGCTGGCGATAACGCAGGCGTTGCACAGCGCAAAGGCCGTGGCGCGCCCCGTGTGTTTCACTGCACCAGGCGTGGCGGGTAATCGCGCGGCAACATACAGGCCGAGGATGCCCGCGCAGATGCAGGCGACGGCAGCCATCTGCATGGCGGACAGCCGTTCGCCGATCAGCGGCCAGCTGGCCAGCGCCACGATGAGCGGCGCGCTGCCGCGCATCAAGGGGTAGGCATGGCTCATGTCGCCCGCCTTGTAGGCGGCCGCCAGCAGAGAATAGTAGGCCAGCTGTGCCACGGCCGAGGCGGCCAGCCAGGGCCAGCTGGCTGGCGCGGGACTATTGACGAAGGGCAGCACGGCCAGCGAGATCAGGGCCGCGCCCACGGAGACGAGCACGGTGCTGAGAAAGGTATCCTTGCCCGACTTGACGATGGCGTTCCAGCTGGCATGCAGCAAGGCGGCAAACAGGACGACGGCGACGACCAGACCGGACATGTGGGCCTTAGCGGGGACGTATGCTCAGCGACAGCAATTCCTGGCGGTGGTGGCGCTGGAAGCCTTCCATCAGGGTGCCCGAGCGGCCCGCCTTGTCCAGCAATTCGCGCAAGGTGGCCTGGTCTTCCGCCGTCAGCGACTTGCGCGACAGGTAGACGCCGCTCATGCCCCACGGCAATTCCGGCAGCGCTTCCAGGCGCAGGCGGTCGGCCAGGCCATACACGCGCGCATCGTTTTGTGCCACGCCGGCGAGGATGGTGGGGGCCATGATGGTGGCATCGATGAAGCCGCTTTGCATCAGGCGCGCCACGGAGAGCGCGTCGACTTCGTAGAACAGGCGTCCCTGGCTGCTCAGCTCCTTCGCCAGCGTCTGGTACGGTGCGCCATAGTCATAGCCGCGCACGAGCGCCACGCGCAATTCGCGCCGCTCAATCAGTTCCTGCATGGTGTTGATGGGCGCGCGCGCGCCTTGCAGCGAGATCAGCAGGGGACGGCTGCCCAGCATGGGGATGAACAGGCCATGCTGGTCGCGCCGCGGCGTGCTGCTGGCCGGAATCAGCAAGTCGGCCTTGCCCGCCTCGAACATCGCTTCCAGGCGCGCGCGGGGCACGGCCGTGAAGATGAAATTGCAGCCGAGCTTGGCGCCCATGCTGCGCAGCAAGTCGGGATAGATGCCGCTGATCGTGGCGCCATTGACCACCACGCTGGCACCGACCGCCGAGACGGGCACCTGGATGTCGCGCGAGCATTGCGCGCCCGCCAGCGTCGGCAACGCCAGCGCCAGTATGGCCATGCTTCGGCGCCAGGCGCTGGAATAAAAGTCAGTCATACCCATCCTTGCTTGCCAACGAATGCCGGACGTTGGTAACGCCCCGCTGATTATCCCATTCTCGCCTATTTATTTCTCGAATGCAATATTACGCCGTCGACTACTTTGTGGTGGAAACCGCAAGTCTGGCCAGGCGCTGCGCCTTGAAGTAGCGCCAGGCCACCACGATGCCCAGGGTTTGCATGATGGCGCACAGGTAGAAGGTGCTGCCGATGCGCCAGTCCTGCGGCGGCAAATGGCTCACTTCGCCGAGGATCATGCTGCCGAGCAAAGGCATGAGGATGATGCCCAGGCTGCTGATCGATTGCAGGGAACCCATCAATTCTCCCTGTTCGCCGGCATTCGATGACTTCGAGATGATGCCTTGCAGAGCCGGGCCGGCGGCAAAAGCCAGCAGGTTGCACAGGATCAGCGCATACATCATCCAGCCCTGAGTCGCCAGCCCGTACAGCAAATAGGTGAGGGCGCCCGAGGCCATGCCCAGCAGGGATAAACGCACTTCGCCAAAGCGCTTGATCAGTATGCCCAGCAAGCCCGCCTGCACGACGGCCGCGCACAGGCCTACGCAGAACAGGGCGATGCCGTTCTGGCGCGGCGTCCAGTCGAAGCGGAAGTGGGTGTACAGCACCCACGTGGTGTTGAGCATCATTTGCGCAAACGTCATCAGGCCGAAGGCCAGCACCAGGCCGCGAATTTCCACGCGGCGCACCAGTTTCAGCAGGGCGGCGAACGGGTTGATACGGGCCAGGGTGAACGGTGCGCGCGGACCCGGCTGCAGCGATTCGGGCACGCAGAAATAGCCGTAGATGAAATTGGCCGCCGACAGGCCCGCCGCCACGTAAAACGGCAGGCGCAGATCGATTTCGCCCAGCAGGCCGCCCAGCATAGGCCCGCAAATGAAGCCCAGGCCGAAGGCGGCGCCGATCTTGCCGAAGCTCTTGGCGCGGTTGTCGGGCGTGGAAACGTCGGAGGCGTAGGCGGACGCGACCGACATGCTGGCTGACGAGACGCCGCCGATGACCCTGCCGATGAACAGGCAGGCCAGGTTCGGCGCCCAGCCCGTGGCGAGAAAGTTGATGCCCATGCCGGCCATCGAGTACAGCAGCACGGGACGGCGTCCCACGCGGTCGCTGATGGCGCCCAGCATGGGCATGAAAATGAATTGCAGCAAGCCGAAGAGGGCCGCCATGATGCCGTACCAGAATGCCTGGGCATCCTTGCCGTCGACAAAGTTGCCGATCAGGATGGGCAGGACGGGCACCACCAGGCCGATGCCCAGCATGTCGATGAAGACGCAGACGAGGATGAAATTGAGATTGCCGGCGCGCGCGGGCGCGGCGGGCGAGGACGGGGAATGACTGTCGGGGCTGGTTTTATCGGACATGCATGCTTTCGGCGCGCACCCCTTGCGCCGCCGTGTGGCAGGATGCTGCTGACGCGCGGCGCGATAGCTGAGGCTTGCATTATAGACAGCATGCGCGTTGCTGGCTATCGCCACCAAACTCAGGCGCTCATTCCCCACTCGTCCGCAAAGGCGGCGCGGAAATCCGTCAGCACGGCCAGCCGTTGTTCGGCCAGCGCGCGGCCTGCCGCCGTCTGCATCTTGCCGGGCAGTTTGTCGAGCTTGGTGACGATATGGTCGAGCGCGTAGGCCTTGTCGTCGAGCGGGCGATGCCGGGCCAGCGGATCCGTGCCATGCGCGAGCGCGCTATCCATGCGCGCGGCCGTGTAGAACAGGCGCGCCAGTCCCACGGCGCCCAAGGCGTCGATGCGGTCTGCATCCTGCACGATTTGCGCTTCGATCGTGTGCGGCGGCAGGTTGGCGGAAAAACTGTGCGTCTCGATGGCGTGGGCCACGCCGGCCAATTTTTCTGCCGGGAAATCCAGTTCCGCCAGCTGGCGGCAAGCCAGCGCGGCTGCCTGGCGCGAGGCCAGATGGCGCTCGGGATGGTTTTTCGGCAGATTGACGAGGTCGTGCAGGTAGCACGCTGCCATCACGGTGAGGGCGTCGGCCTGCGCATATTCTTCCAGCAGGACGCTGGCATTGCGCCAGACGCGGTGCAGATGGTTGATGTCGTGGGCGCTGTCATCGCCCAGGCCGGCCGTGGCCAGCGCCAGCAGGCGTGGCTGCCATTGAGAAAGCAAGGAATGCATAGTTCAAAGTCGTTAAAAAGCAGGGGCCGCCAGTGTGGCATAAAACGCCGCCGCGTGGGGCGGGGCGCCCGGCACTTCGGCGTGCCGTATTTGCCACATAAATTGTATTTTTGAAAAGCGCTGGTCAGACGAATGCTCTTTTTTAGTGCATGTAAAATTTACATGGGGTAACATTGCCGCACGGAAATTAGAAGCATAAGCTAATTGCGAGAAAGTATTTGCAAAAACATACAAGTGACAGCCATTCCATCGTGCTTGGCGCGTCACATCCAGGGCTTGCATGCAGCGCGCCCTGGCCTGCGCCCCAGGCGAGTTAACGAAAGGATCATCATGAACACCAATTCCAGCGATACTGGCGCAACCGTTGCCAAGGCTGCCGAATACCTGGCCTTTACCCTGGGCCAGGAAGAATATGGCATCGACATCCAGAAAGTCAGCGAAATCCGCAGCTATGAAACGCCGACCCGCATCGCCAACGCCCCCGAGTTCGTCAAGGGCGTGGTCAACCTGCGCGGCATCATCGTGCCGATCGTCGACATGCGCATCAAGTTCAACCTGGGCACGCCCAGCTATGACCAGTTCACCGTCGTCATCATCCTCAACATCGGCAACCGCGTTGTTGGCATGGTCGTCGATCGCGTCTCCGACGTCACCACCCTGATGCCGGAACAGATCAAGCCGGCGCCGGACATGGGCCGTTCGATCAACACGGAATACGTGATCGGCCTGGGTACCATCGACGAGCGCATGTTGATACTGGTTGATATCGACCAGCTGATGTCCAGCGCCGATATGGGTTTGATCGAAAAACTAGCCGCTTGATTTTCCCCCGGTGGTCATTTTGACTGGGTTTGTCGAAAACAATTGACTCCGAGCATTGCCTGGTTTTTCTGCAGGGCGCACCCTAGCGCCTTTCCTGGCGCACGGTTCAACCGAACCGTGCGCCAGTTTCACTTTGGTTTCACTTTTCATGCCCGCTTTGATACCGCAGCCACTCAGCGCTCCAAAGGATGCCGCCAGCCGTTCGGCGCGTTGCATCAGGGCTTTTTAGGATAGTCACATGAATGTATTACGCAACGTCAGCATCGGTGTCCGCCTCGGACTCGGTTTTGCCGTGATCTTGCTGTTTTCCATGCTCATTACGGGCATCAGCGTCTGGCGCCTGCACGACGTGGCCAGCGCCACGCGCGTCATGATGGAGCAGCCGCTGGCCAAGGAACGCTATATTTCCGACTGGTATGGCCGCATCGACAGCGCCGTGCGCCGCACCATCGCCATTGCCCGCAGCAGCGATACTTCGCTCAGCGGCTATTTCGCCGAAGAATCGAAAGTCTCGTCGTCCAGCTCGGCCGAACTGCAAAAGAAGATCGAGGCACTGATCGACTTGCCAGCCGAAAAAGCCATGTTCGCGGGCTTGCTGGAACAGCGCAAGGTGTACATCAGTTCGCGCGACCAGGTCTACAAGCTGAAGGGCGAAGCGCAGGTCGACGCCGCCAATGAAGTGTTTGAAAAGACCTTCGTGCCGGCCGCCGCCAAGTACCAGAAGATGGTGCTGGACTTGCTGGAACACCAGCGCGCCAGCATCGACAAGACGGCGCGCGAGATCGACGCCGTCGCCACTACCAGCCGTAACCTGCTGCTGGTGCTGGCCGTGCTGGCGCTGGGCTTTGGCGTCGTCTGCGCCTGGTTGTTGACGATGGGCATTGTGCGCCCCCTGCGCACGGCCGTGGACATTGCCCGCAAGGTAGCCGATGGCGATTTGACGGCGCAGATCGATGCCAGCGCCAACGATGAAACCGGGCAATTGCTGCAAGCGCTGAAGGACATGAACACGAGCCTGCTCAACATCGTGGGCGAAGTGCGCAGCGGCACGGACAGCATCGCGACGTCGTCGACGCAGATTGCCGCCGGCAACCAGGATCTGTCTTCCCGCACGGAAGAGCAGGCCGGTTCGCTGGAAGAAACGGCGTCGTCGATGGAAGAGCTGACCAGCACCGTGAAACAGAATGCGGACAATGCGCGCCAGGCGAACCAGTTGGCGGCGTCGGCCGCGCAAGTGGCCGTCAAGGGCGGCGAAGTCGTGGCGCAGGTGGTGGGCACGATGGAATCGATCAATGCTTCGTCGAACAAGATCGTCGACATCATTTCCGTCATCGATGGCATCGCTTTCCAGACGAATATCCTGGCGCTGAACGCGGCCGTGGAAGCGGCCCGTGCCGGCGAGCAGGGCCGTGGTTTTGCCGTCGTGGCATCCGAAGTGCGCAACCTGGCCCAACGTTCAGCCAGTGCCGCGAAAGAAATCAAGACCCTGATCGGCGCCTCCGTGGAGCAAGTCAATGCGGGCAGCATGCTGGTGGCGCAAGCCGGTTCGACCATGAACGATATCGTCGACAGCGTGCAGCGCGTGAGCGACATCATCACGGAAATCACGGCGGCCAGCAGCGAGCAAAGCGTGGGCATCGACGAGATCAACCGGGCCATCGGCCAGATGGATGCCGTCACGCAGCAAAATGCGGCGCTGGTGGAAGAATCGGCCGCCGCCGCCGAATCCATGCAGCACCAGGCACACAACCTGGCGCAAGTGGTGAGCGTCTTTAAACTCAATGGCCAGCAGGCGCTGAAACGCCCGGCAGCGCCACAAACCGCCTTGCGCATCGGCACACGCTGATGTGGCTGCGGCTGTCCCGTGCAGCCGCTTTCTGCTGTTCCCCTTTTATATAGTCTGGTTCCGCTTTTTTAGGATATTCACATGAATTTGTTAAGAAACGTCAGTATTGGTGTGCGCCTCGGCCTGGGTTTTGCCGTGATCTTGCTGTTTTCCATGCTCATCACGGGCATCAGCGTGTGGCGCTTGCATGACGTGGCCACGGCCACGCGTTCCATGATGGAATTGCCGCTGACGAAGGAACGCTATATTTCCGACTGGTACGCGAAAATCGACAGCGGCGTGCGCCGCACCACGGCCATCGCGCGCAGCAGCGACACGAGCTTGGGCGCGTATTTTGCGGAAGAGGCCAAGCAATCGTCGGTGGTCTCGGGCGAATTGCAAAAGAAGATCGAAGCCTTGATTTCCAGCCCGGAAGAAAAGGAGTTGTTTCGCCTGGTGAGCGAACAGCGCAAGGTCTACCTCGATTCGCGTGCGCAAGTGTCGAAGCTGAAGGCGGATGGACAGGAAGCGGAAGCGGAGCAAGCTTTCAGTGGGATCTTCGTGCCCGGTTCGACGAAATACCTGAAAGTGGTCAACGACATGCTGCAGCACCAGCGCGCCAGCATCGATAAAACTGCGCGCGAGATCGACGAGGTCGCCAAGACGAGCCGCAACTTGCTGCTGACCCTGGCCGTGCTGGCGCTGGGATTTGGCGTCGTGTGCGCCTGGTTGTTGACGATGGGCATCGTGCGCCCCCTGCGCACGGCCGTGGAGATTGCCCGCAAGGTGGCCGATGGCGACTTGACGGCGCAGATCGATGCCAGCGCCAAGGATGAAACCGGGCAATTGCTGCAAGCGTTGAAGGACATGAACACGAGCTTGCTCAACATCGTGGGTGAAGTACGCAGCGGCACCGATAGCATCGCGACGTCGTCGACGCAGATTGCTGCCGGTAACCAGGACCTGTCGAGCCGCACGGAAGAGCAGGCCGGTTCCCTAGAAGAGACGGCGTCGTCGATGGAAGAACTGACGCAGACCGTGAAACAGAATGCGGACAATGCGCGCCAGGCGAACCAGTTGGCGGCGTCGGCCGCGCAAGTGGCCGTCAAGGGCGGCGAAGTCGTGGCGCAGGTGGTCGGCACGATGGAATCGATCAATGCTTCGTCGAACAAGATCGTCGACATCATTTCCGTCATCGATGGCATCGCTTTCCAGACGAATATCCTGGCGCTGAACGCGGCCGTGGAAGCGGCACGCGCCGGCGAGCAGGGCCGTGGTTTTGCCGTCGTGGCATCCGAAGTGCGCAACCTGGCCCAACGTTCAGCCAGCGCCGCGAAAGAAATCAAGACCCTGATCGGCGCCTCGGTCGAGCAAGTCAATGCGGGCAGCATGCTGGTGGCGCAAGCCGGTTCGACCATGAACGATATCGTCGACAGCGTGCAGCGCGTGAGCGACATCATCACGGAAATCACGGCGGCCAGCAGCGAGCAAAGCGTGGGCATCGACGAGATCAACCGGGCCATCGGCCAGATGGATGCCGTTACGCAGCAAAATGCGGCGCTGGTGGAAGAGTCGGCGGCGGCCGCCGAATCGATGCAGCATCAGGCGCATAACTTGGCGCAAGTCGTCAGCGTGTTCAAACTGAATGGGCAGCAGGCCAGTGTCAGCGGTTTGAAGGGTGACAAGCGTCCGGTGGCGAAAGAGCAGAAGGATGCGTTGCGCATCGGTCGCGCCGCTTAATTTTCTCGACCCAGCCGGTAATCAGCCACTGCATCGTCGGCTCGCGCCAGCTTAATCTTGTCTGACCCCCGGTAGATCGCCATCTGCGATAGTTTGTCCGCCTCGCCATTCCTGTGGCGTGGCAGCCAGCGCAAGCTGACCTTATTGAATTGTTCCAGCAGGGCCACCACGGTGGCCCTCTGCGTTTCCAGTCCCTTGGCGCCGACCGGCGTCGTTCCCAGCACGTCGTTGATCACCACCTGGCTATCGCCGAACAGCAGCAACTGCACGGGCGGCGGGCGCACCTTGAGTGCCGCTTGCAGCACGGCCGTCAGGGCCGCATATTCCGCGTCGCTGCTGCTGCCATAGCCAGCCGACTCGCTCACTTCGATGCGCTCGCCGTTCGGCCCCAGCAGCAGCGCGCCTATGCCCAGCTTGCCCGGGTTCGGGTGGGCGGAACCATCGAACCAGCCGCGCCAGGCCAGCGGGCCGCCATGGTCCTGGCGGCTGAGCGCCAGTTGGGCGCGGCGCGCCTGCATCTTGGCTTCCTTGCGTGCTTTGCGCTCCTGCGCCTCCGCCGTCATGGCTTGATCAGGAAGGTGTCGACGAGGCTGCCTATCCAGCACGCCACCAGCACACCAACGGCCACCGTCATGGCGGGCCCGTCATTGGCGGACAGCGCATCGACTTTTTCCACGATCAGCTGCACGTCGAGGGGCAGGGCGCCGCTGTCGATCTGTGCCATTACCTGGTCCAAACGTGCCATGATCTGGCGCAATACGAGTACCAGCGCGATCAGGGCCGGCACGAGGAAGAGGCAGCCACGCGCCTTGCGTTGTAATACAAAATGCCCGCTGCCGGGGAAGACGAGGGCCGACAGCAGCAGGGCTTGCGTGCGTTTGGAAAGGGGGGAGCCGCTCATGCGCGCCTTTGTGAGGGGAAAGAGCGGCTCATCATACTATTGCCAGCCGAATTTGCGCAGATACACGCGTTTCATGAACGTCGTCAGCATCGTGTAGCAGACGAGGATGCCCAGCAGCCATGGGAAATATCCCAATGGCAAGGCTTGCAGCTTGAAGTAGGTCGCCAGCGGTCCCATCGGCAGGAACACGCCCACGGCCATGATGGCGGTGGTGGCCACCAGCAGGGGGACGGAAGCGATGCTGTCGATGAAGGGCAGCTTGGGCGTGCGGATCAGGTGCACGATCAGGGTTTGCGTCAGCAGCCCCACGACGAACCAGCCGGACTGGAACAGCGTCTGCTGCTCGGGCGTATTCGCGCCAAAGACATGCCACATCAAAATAAACGTGCTGATGTCGAAGATCGAGCTGATGGGCCCGAAGAACACCATGAAGCGGCCGATGTCGCGCGGGTTCCAGCTCAAAGGCTGCTGGATCAGTTCGGCGTCGACATTGTCGAAGGGGATGGCGATCTGCGACACGTCGTACAGCAGGTTTTGCACCAGCAAGTGCAGCGGCAGCATGGGCAAAAATGGCAAAAAGGCGCTGGCCACCAGCACGGAAAACACATTGCCGAAGTTCGAGCTGGCCGTCATGCGGATGTATTTGAGCATGTTGCTGAAGGTGCGCCGGCCTTCCAGCACGCCTTCTTCCAGCACCATCAGACTCTTTTCCAGCAGGATGATGTCGGCCGCTTCCTTGGCGATATCGACGGCCGAATCGACGGAAATGCCAATGTCGGCCGCGCGCAGGGCGGGCGCGTCGTTGATGCCGTCGCCCATGAAGCCGACGATATGGCCATTGCCGCGCAGCGCGCGCACGAGGCGCTCCTTGTGCAGCGGGCTGAGCTTGGCAAACACGGTATTGTCTTCGGCCGCGCGGGCCAAAGTGGCGTCGTCCATGTCGTCGAGCTGCGGGCCTTGCAGCACGCCATGCACGGCCAGGCCCACTTCGCGGCAAATTTTTGCTGTCACGAGATGGTTATCACCCGTCAAGACTTTCACGGTCACGCCATGTTCGGCCAGCGCGCGCAGGGCGGGCGCCGTCGATTCTTTCGGAGGGTCCAGAAACGCGACATAGCCGATCAGGGTCAGCGCCGTTTCATCGGCCACGCCATACACGGTTTTGTGCGGCGGCACTTCCTTGACGGCCACGGCCACCACGCGCAAGCCCTCCGCATTGAGGCCATGCGTGGTTTCCAGCACCTTGTCCAGCAGGGCCGCATCGAGCGGAATGTTCACCCCACCGAGGCGCAAATGGCTGCAGGCGGCGAGGATTTCCTCGACGGCGCCCTTGCAGATCAGCTCATGATGATCATTCTTTTCGGAAACGACGACGGACATGCGGCGGCGCACGAAATCGAACGGGATTTCATCGACCTTGACGTAATCGCGGGCCAGCTGCATTTCCGTCTGCAATTCCACGTGGTCGAGCACGGCGCGGTCGAGCAGATTCTTCAAGCCCGTCTGGTAGTGGCTGTTCAAATAGGCGAATTGCAGCACCTCATCGGACGGCTGGCCGAACACGTCCGTGTGGCGCTCGAGCACGATCTTGTCTTGCGTCAAGGTGCCCGTCTTGTCCGTGCACAGCACATCCATGGCGCCGAAGTTCTGGATCGCATCGAGGCGCTTCACGACGACTTTCTTTTTCGACAGTTTCACGGCGCCCTTGGCCAAGGTGCTGGTGACGATCATGGGCAGCATTTCCGGCGTCAGGCCCACGGCCACGGACAGCGCGAACAAAAACGCTTCCATCCAGTCGCCCTTGGTCCAGCCATTGATGAGGAACACGAGCGGTGCCATCACGAGGGCGAAGCGGATCAGCAGCCAGCTGACGCTGTTGACGCCCGCTTCAAACGCCGTCGGCGTGCGCTCGGTGGCCGTGACTCGCGTGGCGATGGTGCCGAAGTAGGTGCGGTTGCCGGTCGCCAAGACCAGCGCCGTGGCCGCGCCCGAGATCACGTTCGTGCCCATGAACAGCAAATTGGCCAGCTCCACGGGGTCGCGGCCATGCGTGTCGGCCAGTTCGGCCATCTTTTCCACGGGCAAGGATTCACCGGTCATGGCGGCCTGGCTGACGAACAGGTCTTTCGCGGACAGCAGACGGCAGTCGGCGGGGATCATGTCGCCGGCCGACAGCACGATGATGTCGCCCTGCACCAGCTGGCGGATCGGCAGCTCGATCTGCTGGCCATTGCGCAGCACGGTGGCCGTATTGCTGACCATGGCTTTCAGGCGCTCGGCGGCGCGGTTCGAGCGACCCTCCTGCACGAAGCGCAGCAGGGTCGACAAAATCACCATGGTGCCGATGACGATGGTCGCCTTCGGGTCTTCTGTCAGGTAGGAAACGATGGCCAGCACGGTGAGCAGCAGGTTGAACGGATTCTTGTAGCACAGCCACAGGTGCTGGTACCAGGCCAGCGGTTTTTCATGCTCGACCTCGTTCGGCCCCGTTTGCGCGCCGATGACTTGCGCCTCGGCATCGCGCAAGCCTTCCAGACGCGTGTGCAGGCGGTTCAGGGCGCCAGCCAGGTCTTCATGGGCGGCGGCCAGCAACTGGCGCGCCAGGTGGTCGGGCACGGGGCGGGCCGTGCTGTTTTCCAGCGGCATGGCGCGCCGGCGGAAATGGCCGGCCGTATGGCGCTTGCGCAGGAACGATTCGAATAAGCGGGTGAAGAGATTCATGGCTCTTCCTTTCACGGCGAGGTGTTGACGGGCGGCGCAGCCGCAGGCAAGACTTGCGTGCCGCCAGCGCAACATGGCGAACCATGACGCAGGCGGGCAATCCGGGTCAGTAGCCGGTCGCGATCGGAAAGAGGGAGGAGGCGCGCAGCCGGACTGGCCGCGCGAGACACCGCACCTTGCTCAGCAAGGCACGGAGGAAACAGAGTTCCGCGTTGCTTGCTGCTTAGCTGCCGAGGCAATCACCGATACAAGATCGGCTACTGTCACTAGAACAAGTACCCACGTGGGACTCCGTAAATGAATAATGAGGGCATCTTATGGATGGGCTGCCAGGGTGTCAACTGAAGAAATCTTAGGTTTCCAAAGTGTAATGTTGACGTCAAGGTGCCTGCAATTGCGCGAGCGCCCGCGCCACACCGAGCGATGGGCTCGACAGTACCGGCACGCCCAGTTTCTGCAGTGTTTGCGCTGCCGGCGCCATCGATGCTTGCGCCAGCACGATCACGTCGGCTGCCGGCGTTGCTGTCTTTATGCAGCCGGCGATGGCGTCGATGTACGTCGCGTGATCACCCGCCTGGAAGTGCGTCCACGCGCCTTCGGCCAGCAGCGACTGCAACTGGATAGGCCTGTCCAGCGCGGCAGCCGATTCCTGCAGCAGGCGCGTGGTGGGCGCCAGCGTGCTGGCCAGGGCCGCCACGACCAGGATGCACGAGCCTGCCAGCACGGCGGCATCGGCCATGGCGCGGTCGATGCGCATGGCGGTGTAGCGTCCGCCGGTCGGCGTGCGTTCGGCGGCGGCTCCGATGGTGGAGCACGTGCAGACCACGACGGCCGCCCCGTTGGCAGCGGCAGCCGCCATGGCGGCGTGGATGCGCCGTTCCAGCGCGGCCTCGTCGGCGCCGGCTTGCTGCGCCGCCGCCAGCAAGGCTTCATCTACATGGTGTTCGGCGAGCATGCCTGGCGCTTGCGTGTCGAGAAGGCGTGCGAAGCTGGCCACATGCACGGGAGACGTGTGCAGGAAGGAAATGAATGATGTCATGAGGAAGGCGTAGCCGTTTGCGCCATCGCCAGCGAATCGGACAGGATGTGCCATAAGGCCGCATGCCTCTGCTGCAGCGCGGCGCCGCCCGCGTAGATCAGTTCCACGTGCAGGCTGTCGACGATGCCCAGGTAGGCTTGCGCATACAGCTCGATGCGCTGCGGCGCCAGGGTGGGTGCCATGCGGCCCAGGCTGGTCACGTAATGTTGCTGCAATTGCGCCAGCAAGGCTTCATAACCCGTGCCGACTTCGATGCGCAGGGGCGCGGGCGGTAAATACACCGTACGCAGCAAAAAGCGCAGGTGGGCCGACTCCGCGTAGCGCTGCGCCATGCGGTCGCAGTACAGGGCGCCGGCCAGCTGGCCGCCGGGCTCCGTCAGTGCCGCCTCGTCGGCGAAGCAGGCGTCCATGAACGCTTGCTCTTCGGCCAGTGCGTCGGCAAACACGTCGAGGAACAGGGCATCCTTGCCAGCGAAGTGCGAATACAGCGAAGCCTTGCGCATGCCCGCCTGTTCGGCGATGTCGCTCAGCGACGATGCGTCGTAGCCGTGTTCGGAAAAATGGACGACGGCGACGGCGCAGATGTTATCGGCCGAGGCCGAGCGTTTCTTCATATAAGGCTAGTGGTTGGGTGAAGCGTCAGTGCGCTCCCAGGCTGCCGGCATGGACCGGATGGATGCGCGCAGTGGCCAGGGTCAGCCATGATACCAGCAGGCCGGCCGCGGTCAAGAACAGCAGCCAGGGCAATGGCCCCCATTCGGACAGGCTGGCCGCCAGCGGCGTGGCCAGCGACGACAAGGTCATCTGGATGGCGCCCAGCAGGGCGGCCGTGGAGCCGAGCGCACGCTGTTGCGAACCCATGGCCATAGCCATCAGCGCCGCTTCCGCGATGCCCAGGCCAAACAGGGCCACGAACATGCCGGGCACGACGGCGGCGATGCCCGCTCCCGCCCACGCGCCGAGCAGGGCCAGTGCCGCGCCGCCCAGCATGGCTACGCTGCCCGCCACGCTCAGGCGCGCCACGCCATGCTTTTCCACCATCCTGCCGCTGGCCATGGCGCCGAGCAGCACGGCCACGCCAGTTGCGCCGAACACGAGGCCGAAACTGCTGGCGGACAGGCCGAAGTCGCGCTGGTACACGAGCGACGCGCCGCCGATATACGCAAACAGGAAAAAGAAAGTGGCGGACAGGGCCAGCGCAGGCAGCAGGAAGGCGCGGTCCAGTGCGATGCGCGCGTACGTGTGGTGCATGCCGCGTGGCGAAACGCGGCGCGCAGGCGGCAAGGTTTCCGGCAGGAACAGCACGCTGTTGAGCAGGGTCAAGGTGCCCAGCGCGGCCAGGGCCAGCATCACGGCGCGCCAGCCGTAGTGCGCGTCGAGCAAGCCGCCCACGGCGGGCGCCAGCACGGGCGCCAGGCCGACGATGGTCATCAACAGGGCAAACAGTTGCGCCGCTTTGACCCCGTCGGCCACGTCGCGCACCATACTCATCACCACGACCAGGGTCAGCGCCGCGCCCAGGCCCTGCAGGGTGCGCGCCAGCAGCAGGGTGCTCAATTGATCCGCCTGCGACGCCCACACGGCCGCCACGATGTAGACGGCGATACCGGCCAAGAGCGGACGGCGCCGGCCCAGCATGTCGGTGAGCGGCCCGCACAGCAATTGACCTGCGCCCAGGGCCAGTAGGAAAACGGTCAGGCTCAGCTGCACGTTCGCATACGAGGTGTGCAGCTCGCGCGCCATGGCCGGCATCGAGGCCAGGTACATGTCGATACCCGCCGGACCAAGCACGGCCACGAGAGCCAGGGAAGCCGCCAGCCCGAGACCGGCGGCGGGAACAGTGGTTTGCTGCTGCATTGCGATTCCTTTTATCGTCAAAAAACGGGGCATGGACGCCGCCGTGTTTTTTATTGTACACTTACTGCCTACCGGTAGGTAGCTTGTTCAATCAATGAAAAGGATGAGAACGATGAAAGAAGAAACGATGACGGGAGAGCTGGCATGACGGAAGTGGGAATTTCGCTCAGCGGCGTTGCCGTGGCGCTGCTGTTCGCCGCCTGGAGTTCGCACCGCGCCCGCTGCGAGCGGCGCGATGTCGTGTGTTTGACGATACTGGGCACCGTGCTGGGCTTGCCCGGCGCGGTCTTGCTGGCGTTGCCAATCGCGTAGGTCGGATTAGCGGAGCGTAATCCGACGTCACCATATACGCCAACCATGTTGTCGGATTACGGCCCTTCGGGCCTAATCCGACCTACGATAAAAAAAAGCAGGCCGCGTGGCCTGCCTTTCTGTCGCTGACATGCCCGCCTAAGCGGGCGCGTGGCGCTTATTCCTCCTCGTAAGAGCTGATCGGGGCGCAACCGCAGAACAGATTGCGGTCGCCGTACACGTTGTCGGCGCGGCCGACCGGTGGCCAGTATTTGCGCTGACGCAGGGAGGCAACCGGATAGGCCGCGATTTCACGGCTGTACTTGTGTTCCCAGCTGTCCGACATCAATACTTGCGCCGTGTGCGGTGCGTTTTTCAAAGGGTTGTCGTCGTGGTCGAATTCACCGCTGGCGACCTTGGCGATTTCCGCGCGGATGGCGATCATGGCGTCGATGAAGCGGTCGATTTCCACTTTCGATTCGCTTTCCGTCGGCTCGATCATCAGGGTGCCCGGCACGGGGAAGCTCATGGTCGGCGCATGGAAACCGAAGTCCATCAAGCGCTTGGCCACGTCTTCGTTGCTGATGCCGGTGGCGTCCGTGATCGGGCGCAGGTCCAGGATGCACTCGTGCGCGACCAGGCCGTCGTGGCCCGAGTACAGCACGGGGTAGTGCGGCGCCAGGCGGCGGGCGATATAGTTCGCCGCCAGAATCGCCGTCTCGGTCGCTGCGGTTAATCCCTCTGCGCCCATCATGGCAATATACATCCACGAAATCGGCAGGATGCTGGCCGAGCCGAATGGCGCGGCGCTGACGGCGCCGATGCCTGCAACGTCGCGCTGGTAGCCCGACGAACGCTGGTTCGGCAGGAATTTCGCCAGGTGGGCGCCGACACCGATCGGGCCGACGCCTGGTCCGCCACCGCCGTGCGGGATGCAGAAGGTCTTGTGCAGGTTCAGGTGCGACACGTCGCCGCCAAACGAGCCGGGAGCGGCCACGCCGACCAGTGCGTTCATGTTGGCGCCGTCGATGTAGACCTGGCCGCCGTGCGAGTGGATGATTTCGCACAGTTCCTGGATGCCTTCTTCAAACACGCCGTGGGTCGATGGGTAGGTGACCATCACGCAAGCCAGGTTGGCGCTGTGCTTTTCCGCTTTCGCTTTCAGGTCGGCCAGGTCCACGTTGCCATTGGCGTCGCAGCTGGTGACGACGACCTGCATGCCGACCATGTTGGCCGATGCCGGGTTGGTGCCGTGCGCCGACGATGGAATCAGGCAGATGTTGCGGTGGCCTTCGCCGCGCGATTCGTGATACGCCTTGATCACCAGCAAACCCGCATATTCGCCCTGCGAGCCGGCGTTCGGCTGCAGCGAGACGGCCGCGTAGCCCGTCAGCGCGCACAGCATTTCTTCCAGCTGCGCGATCATTTCACGGTAGCCGACCGTTTGCGCATCGGGCGCGAACGGGTGGATGTTCGAGAACTCGGGCCAGGTGACGGGAATCATTTCCGACGTGGCGTTCAGCTTCATCGTGCACGAACCGAGCGGGATCATGGTACGGTCCAGCGCCAGGTCCTTGTCGGCCAGGCTGCGCAGGTAGCGCAGCATTTCGTGTTCCGAATGGTAGCTGTTGAAGACCGGGTGGGTCAGGTAGGCGCTTTCGCGCGCCAGGTTGGCCGGCAGCGCGCTGGTCACAGTTGCTTCAACGGCGTCCAGGTCCGGGGCGGCAGGCGCGTTGGCCAGGCCGTGCGCGAACACCTTCCACAGCAGCGCGATATCGTCGCGCGTGGTGGTTTCGTCGAGCGACACGCCGACGTGGGTGTTGTCGATCTTGCGCAAGTTGACGCCGTGGTGCATGGCCGTCGCGTGCAGCTGCGCCGCATCGGCGACGTTGATGGTCAGGGTGTCGAAGTAGCTCGCGTTGACGACGCCATAGCCGAGGGTCTTCAGGTTGGCGGCCAGCACGCCCGTAAAGCGGTGCACGCGCTGGGCGATCTGCAGCAGGCCGGCGGGGCCATGGTAGACGGCGTACATCGAGGCCATCACGGCCAGCAGCACCTGCGCCGTGCAGATGTTGGACGTCGCTTTTTCGCGGCGGATATGCTGTTCGCGCGTTTGCAGGGCCAGACGATAGGCCTTGTTGCCTTGGGCATCGACGGTCACGCCCACCAGGCGGCCCGACATATTGCGCTTGAATTCATCGCGCGTGGACAGATAGCCCGCGTGCGGGCCGCCGAAACCGAGCGGCACGCCGAAGCGCTGGCTGTTGCCGACGACGACGTCGGCGCCCCATTCGCCCGGTGGCGTGAGCATGGTCAGGGCCAGCAGGTCGGCCGCGACGATGACCATGGCGCCGTTCGCGTGCAGTTTTTCCACGCCGGCGCGGTAGTCGCGCACGACGCCGTTCACGCCAGGGTATTGCAGCAGCACGCCGAAGCAGGCGTCCAGCGACTCGATTTCCGCCGGGTCGAACGTGCGCACCTCGATGCCGATCGGCTGGGCGCGCGTCTGCACCACTTCCAGGGTTTGCGGCAGCACGTCGTTGGCGACGTACAGCACGTTCGACTTCGACTTGCCCACGCGCTGGATCAGCGTCATCGCTTCGGCGGCGGCCGTGCCTTCGTCCAGCATCGAGGCGTTCGAGATGCCCATGCCGGTCAGGTCCGTGATGACTTGCTGGAAGTTCAAAATCGCTTCCAGGCGGCCTTGCGAAATCTCTGGCTGGTAAGGTGTGTAGGCCGTGTACCAGGCCGGGTTTTCAAAGATGTTGCGCAGCACGACGCCAGGGGTGAACGTGTTGTAGTAGCCCTGGCCGATCAGGGACTTCAGTACCTGGTTCTTGCCGGCGATGGCTTTCAGGCGCGACAGGGCTTCCTGTTCCGGCATCGGCTGCGAGTACGCGCCCAGGGGCAGGGCGCCCTTGTTGCGGATGTTGGCCGGTACCAGGGCGTCGATCAGCGCGGCGCGCGATGGATAGCCGAGGGTCGCCAGCATGGCTTGCTGTTCGGTGGCGGAAGGGCCGATGTGGCGGGCGATGAAGGCATCGCGTGCTTCGAGTTGGGTCAGGCTGGTGCGGGTCATGATATAGAGGCCAAAAAAGACTGAAAAACCGGGATGCGGCGCGCGGGCGCGGCGCCGGGGCATAGCTACAAAATTAAATGCAAACGGGCCGCAAACGCGGCCCGTGAGTCAAACGCGATTACGCGCTGGTGGTGGCGCCATAGGCGGCAGCGTCGAGCAAGCCGTCCAGGGCCGACACGTCGGCTGGCTTGATCTTGAACAGCCAGTTGGCGTAGGCGTCTGCGTTGATCGATTCAGGCGCATTGACCACGTCGTCGTTCACGGCCACGACTTCGCCCGACAGCGGCGCATAGATGTCGCTCGCTGCCTTGACCGATTCCACCACGGCGGCGTCGTCGCCGGCGGTGAAGGTGGCGCCGACGTCAGGCAATTCGACGAAGACGATGTCGCCCAGCGCGTCCTGCGCGTACTCGGTGATGCCGACGGTGATGGTGCCGTCGGCTTCCAGGCGTACCCATTCGTGGGAAGCGGTGTACTTCAGGTCTGCAGGAATGTTCATGTGTGGCTCCAGATGGTAAATGTTCGTTATTGATTATGGTTGTTCGGTCTTGCGGGCGGCTCTATAAATACGCTTACGCAACCAGGATTTTACCGTTACGCACGAAAGGCAGCTTGACTACCGAGGCGGCCAGCTGCTTGCCGCGGATTTCCACGTGCACGGTGTCGCCTACGCTGACGCCGTTGGGCACGCGCGCCAGGGCGATTGCTTCCTGCATCGTCGGGCTGAAGGTACCGCTGGTGATTTCGCCTGTTTGCTCGTTACCGGCGATGATGACTTTTTGATGGGCGCGCAGCACGCCGCCTTTTTCGCGCAGGATCAGACCGACGAATTGCGCGTTCTGGCCTTTGGCCAGCAGGGCGCTCTTGCCGATGAAGTCGCGCTCGCTGACCAGGTCGATCGTCCACGCCAGGCCCGCGTCGAGCGGGTTGACGGTTTCGTCCATGTCCTGGCCGTACAGATTCATGCCCGCTTCCAGGCGCAGGGTGTCGCGCGCACCGAGGCCGGCCGGCTTGACGCCCGCCGCTGCCAGGGCGTTCCACAGCGCTTCCACCTGGGTGGCGGCCACGCCGATTTCAAAACCGTCTTCGCCCGTGTAGCCGGTGCGCGCCAGCATGACTTCGCCAAATGGCGTGTCCTTGACGATGACGACGTTGAACGGTTTGATGGCTTCGGATGCGGCTTGCGTTTGCGGCAGCACTTGCCACACCTTGGCGCGCGCGTTCGGGCCTTGCACGGCCACCAGGGCCATGGCGTCATTGCCGTCGCGGCGCTGCGTGATCGTCAGGCCGCTGTTGGTGCTGGCATTTTGCTGCTGCATCCAGGCCACGTCTTTTTCAGCCGTGCCCGCGTTGACGACGAGGCGGAACCAGTTTTCGTTGAAGAAGTAGACGATCAGGTCATCGATGACGGTGCCTTCGGCATTCAGCATGCACGAGTACAGCGCCTTGCCCGACACTTGCAGCTTGTCGACGTTATTGGCCAGCAAGCCGCGCAGGAAGGCGCGCACGTTCTGGCCCTCGATATCGACCACGCACATATGGGACACGTCGAACATGCCGGCATCGCCGCGCACGGCGTTATGCTCTTCGATTTGCGAGCCGTAGTTGACAGGCATGTCCCAGCCGCCGAAATCGACCATGCGGGCGCCGAGGGCACGGTGGGCGTTATTGAGTGGGGTCGCTTTGAGCGTCATGGATTCCTCGGGACGAAGGTAATAGGGGAGTTAACAAAACATAGAATAGCCAAACACGGCTTTCCAGCGTGATCACTGACCCCCCTGTCCTTTGTACCTGAGAGATTACGGGGGCTTGCCCCGTGCGCCCCTTCGGTGGGCCGCCGGCAATAGCCGCGGCCGCTCTCCAGAGTTGAGCTAAAGATGTCGCCAAAGCAACAAATTCAGTCCGCCTGATCGGTCCTTTTGCCTGAGAGTTTTTGGGTAGTGCCCCTTCGGCGGCAACGCTGGGTTGCCCTCTCCCGATCAAGTGGGAGGAATATATGCCAGCGGGGTGTTTCTGTCAATCTGTAAAGACGTTGCCAAATTGCAGCAAAAGCCGCAGTTTGCGGGGCTGGGAGCGGTGCTGGCCCGTTGCAAAAGGGCGCCCGGCCGCGCGGGAATGCGCTATGATGAAATCCTGGCTTTCTTGCGGGTGCCTGCCATGAACACGACACAAAGCGAGACACAAAACAACACCGAGCAGCACGGTTACTTTACCCTCTCGGGCGACGTCAACAGTGACATGGTGCGGCGCGTCTTCAACGCCGTGGCCGACATCACGGAAGACAAGCTCACCACAGCGCACATTTTGATCCAGTCCAACGGCGGCTATGTCAGCGATGGCATCTGTCTGTACAACTTTCTCAGCAAGTTGCCGCTCGACATCATTACCTATAACGCGGGCGCCGTGGCGTCCATCGCCGTCACCCTGTTCCTGGCGGGACGGCAGCGCCACGCCAGCGACACGGCCCGCTTCATGGTGCACAAGTCGCATGCGACAGCTTCGCCCGGTTCGCGTCCCGATGCGCTCAGCATCATCGTCGAGGGCTTGCGCGCCGACGACATGCGTACCGAGCGCATCCTGCGCGGCCAGGTCAACCTGACGGAAGAGCAGTGGCAGGTGCATGCGTATTCCGACCTGCACCTGACGGCCGACCAGGCGCTGGAGGTGGGCCTGATCGAATCGATCCGTGACTTTGCGCCGCCCAAGGGCAAGCGCCTGACGAATATCTGACGCCCGGGCGGCTGGTCTTGACGAGGAAATTTTGTAATCGAATGTAATTCTTCGCTGCAGCACAGCAAAAGCCGCGCGGAACAGGGCAGAGTCGTGGCATAGTGCAAGCTGATCATGAAATAAGCGCATGCACGATGACTTGGTGGAACGGGATTTCTTTTGCGGCCGACATGTCCGTGATGGGGCCGGCTGGTGTGGCGATTGCCCTGTGGCTGCTGGTGTCGCGCCAGTGGCGTTTGGTGCTCAGCTGGAGCTTGTGGTACGGCTGCGGCCTGGCCCTCGTGGTGCTGTCGAAGCTGGCGTTCATGAGTTGGGGCGTGGGCAGCAGCGCGCTCGATTTTACGGGTTTCAGCGGCCACGCCATGCGCGCCGGCGCCGTGTTTCCCGTGCTGATGTATGTGCTGTTGCAGCGGGCCGAACCGCGATGGCGCCATGCCGGCGTGCTCGTCGGCGTGGCCTTTGCCGTGCTGGTGGCCATTTCCCGCGTGGTCGTGCATGCGCACAGCGTGTCGGAAGCCGTCAGCGGTTGCGTGCTGGGCCTGGCGGTGGCGCTGGGCTTCCTGTGGAATGCCCGCGGCGCCGTCAATTTCGCCGTCAGCCATGCGCTGGCCCTGGCCAGCCTGGCGCTGATGGTGGCGCTGAGCTTCAAGGCCGAACCCATGCCGACCGAGCAATGGCTGCAAAAACTGGCCATCGTGCTGTCCGGTCACGAGCGCGTTTTTTCCCGCGCGGACTGGAAACTGGCGCAGGATGGCCGTCCGGCCCGTTGATGCGCTGCCCGCTGGTGCTTGACGCCGCTGTTTTTTGGCCAGAAAAGCATCAGGAAATGGTATGATGAACCACTTTTTTTGCGGTGCATGGCCAGACAGCCGTCGCGATGCTGCATCTGAACTGAATATGAACCGGGTTCACCCATAATATAACCGCCAGCATAGGCCAGGAACTCTAAAACACGTGCGTCTCTCTTCCATCAAGTTGTCGGGATTTAAGTCTTTCGTCGATCCCACCAATTTCCAGGTGCCAGGCCAGCTCGTGGGCGTGGTTGGGCCGAATGGCTGCGGCAAGTCGAACATCATCGATGCCGTGCGCTGGGTGCTGGGCGAATCGAAAGCGTCGGAATTGCGCGGCGAATCGATGCAGGACGTCATTTTCAATGGCTCCACCCACCGTAAACCAGCCGGGCGCGCTTCCGTGGAACTGGTGTTCGACAACAACGATGGCAAGGCGTCCGGCCAGTGGGGCCAGTACGCCGAGATCGCCGTCAAGCGCACCCTGACGCGCGACGGCACCTCCACCTATTACATCAATGGCCAGCCCGTGCGCCGGCGCGACATCCAGGATATCTTCCTCGGCACGGGCCTCGGTCCGCGCGCCTACGCCATCATCGGCCAAGGCATGATTTCGCGCATCATCGAATCGCGCCCCGAAGAATTGCGCGTTTTCCTCGAAGAAGCGGCTGGCGTGTCGAAATACAAGGAACGCCGCCGCGAGACGGAAAACCGCCTGCAGGACACGCGCGAGAATTTGCTGCGCGTGGAAGACATCTTGCGCGAACTCAACGCCAACCTGGAAAAGCTGGAAGCGCAGGCGGCTGTGGCCACCCGTTTCCACGCCTTGCAGGCGGACCAGGAAGAAAAGCAGAAACTGTTGTGGCTGCTGCGCAAGAACGAGGCGCAAAACGAGCAGACGCGCTATTTCCGCGAAGTGGAACAGGCGCAGACAGACCTGGAAGAGCAGACGGCCAAGCTGCGCAACGTGGAACTGACCCTCGAGCAAATGCGCCAGGCGCACTTTGCCGTGGGCGACCGCCTGCATACGGCGCAAGGCCATCTGTACCAGACGAATGCGGAAATCGGCAGCCTGGAAGCGCAGATCAAGTTCGTCATCGAATCGCGCGCCCGCCTGCAGGCGCAGCTGGCGACCCTGACGGCCCAGCGCGACCAGTGGAAGCAGCAAGGCGGCGAATACCAGGAACAGATCGAAGAGGCGGAATTCCACCTCGAAGAGCTGGCCGCGAAGGTCGAGCAATCGCAAATGATGGCCGAGCAGAAGGGCGAGCAATTGCCCGAACTGGATGCCGCCTGGCGCGCCGCGCAAAACAAGAGCACGGAATCGCGGGCGCGGATTATGCAGGCCCAGCAGCAGCTGGAACTGGAATCGGCGCACCAGCGCAACGCCTCGAACATCCTGACCAGCCTGTTGACGCGACGCGAGCGGCTGCAGCAGGAAAAGAACAGCCTCAGTTTGCCTGACAGCAGCCATCTGGAAAACCTGAAACTGCAGCTGGAAGAAAAGCAGCAAACCCTGGAAGAGCAGGGTTTCTACCTGGAAGAAGCGCTGGAGCAGCAGCCGAAGCTGGAGCAGGAACGGGCCGAAGCCCAGGCGCAGGTGAATGCCGAAACGGCCGCCAACGCCCAGCTGGAAGCGCGTCTTTCCGCCTTGAAACAACTGCAGGAGCGGGTGCAAACCCAGGGCAAGGTCCAGCCATGGCTGAAAAAGCACGAGCTCGACACCTTGCCGCGCCTGTGGCAAAAGCTGCAGATCGAAGCGGGCTGGGAAGCGGCCATGGAATCGATCTTGCGCGAGCGCACGTCGGCTCTGCAACTGTCGAACATCGACTGGGCCAAGGCCTTCTTTGCCGATGCGCCACCAGCCAAGCTGGCCCTGTACGCGCCATCGACCGTGGCGCCGTTGCCCTTGCCGGAAGTGCCGGGCCTGAAGCCTTTCCTGAACTTGCTCAAACTGAACGATCCAGGCTTGCGCGGCTTGCTGCAGGATTGGCTGTACAACGCCTACGCCGTGGAAGACGCGGGCGAAGCGCTGGCCGAACGGAGTAAATTGCCGCCGGGCGGCTATTTCGTCACGCGCGCCGGTCACGTGGTCACGGCCACCAGCGTGCGCTTCTATGCGGCCGATTCGGAGCAGGAAGGCATGCTGGGCCGCCAGCAGGAAATCGAGAATATCGGCAAACAGCTGCGCGCGCAGCAATTGCTGGCCGAAGAGGCGCGCGCCCGTTCCGTGCGGGCCGACGCTGCCGTCGCCACCTTGACGCGCAACCTGTCCGACTTGCGCCTGCGCATACAGCAGCTCACTTCCTCCGTGCACACCTTGCAGCTCGACGTGGTCAAACTGTCGGAAGTGGAAGCGCGCTTCAACCAGCGCAGCACGCAGATCGGCGCCGATCTGGCGGAAATCGCCGCACAGGAAGCGGAGCAGCAGCAGATCAAGGCCGAGTCGGAAGAGAAATTCGAACAGTTGGACATGGAACTGGGCAACTTGCAGGAAGCCCACGAAGACGGCCATACGGACTTCCTGCAAAAGGAACAGCGGCTGGCCGAGGCGCGCGAAGCCTTGCGCGACCTGGAGCGGGCCGCCAAGGATACGGAATACGCGGAAAAAGCCCACCGCGCAAAGATCGAGGAGTTGCGCCGCAACATCGCCACGGCCAGTACGCAGGCCCAGCAAGTGACGGCCAGCCTGCAGGCGGGCGAACTGGAACTGGCCAACCTGGAAAGCGGCGCGGCCGCCGACGGCTTGCAGGATCTGCTCGAGCGCCGCACCACGCAGGAGCGGGCGCTGGCCGATGCGCGCCACGAACTCGATCAAATTACGCAGCAGCTGCGTCTGTCCGAAGATGCGCGCACGCAGTCGGAACGCAGCTTGCAGCCGCAGCGTGACAAGATCATGGAAATGCAACTCAAGGAACAGGCCGCGCGCCTGAACCAGGAGCAATTCGCCCAGCAACTGCTGGAATCGGGCGCCGATGAAGCGGCCCTGACGGAAAAGCTGCATCCGGACATGCGCCCGTCGTATCTGCAGGGCGAAGTGACGCGCCTGACCAATGCCATCACGGCCCTGGGCGCCGTCAACCTGGCCGCGCTGGACGAACTGGCGCAGGCATCGGAGCGCAAGAATTTCCTCGACGCCCAGAATGCCGACCTGACGGAAGCGATCAATACCCTGGAAGACGCGATCCACAAGATCGACAAGGAAACGCGCGACTTGCTGCAAGACACGTTCGACAAGGTCAACCATCACTTTTCAGAGCTGTTCCCGATCCTGTTCGGTGGCGGCCAGGCGAAGCTGACCATGACGGGCGACGAGATTCTCGATTCCGGTGTACAAGTCATGGCGCAGCCTCCCGGCAAGAAAAATGCCACCATCCACCTGTTGTCAGGTGGAGAGAAGGCGCTGACCGCGACCGCATTGGTGTTTTCCATGTTCCGCCTGAATCCGGCGCCGTTCTGCCTGCTCGACGAAGTCGATGCACCGCTGGACGATTCGAACACGGAACGCTTCTGCCGCATGGTCAAGCGCATGTCCGACCAGACCCAATTCCTTTTCATTTCGCATAACAAGATTGCGATGGAAATGGCCCATCAATTGATCGGTGTGACGATGCAGGAGCAGGGCGTATCGCGCATCGTGGCGGTGGACATGGAGTCCGCCGCAAATTTTGCAACCGAGGCACAAGCAGCATGACAGACCTTCAAATTACCTTGTTCGGCGCCGGCGGCGTCTTTATCGTCGGCGTTTTTTCGTACAACAAATGGCAGGAATACAAGGCCAAGAAAAGCGTGGAACGGGCCTTTTCCACCGACCATGACGACGTGCTGATGCGCGAAGGCGATGCGCCCGCAGTGGAGGCCCAGGAACCCGTGCTGCGCCAGGAGCCGCGCTTTGATGCCGCGCCCGTCGCCAAGGCCGAACCGTCGTTCGGCGCACCGCCAGCGGCGCCCGTGCCCGACGCCCCCGTGCATGCGGAACCATCATTGGGTGGTGCGGGCATGGACGCGCCTCCCGCCGTCCCTGCCGCGCCGGTGCAGCAGGAAGTCAGCGCCGCCAGCGAACAGGCAACCAGCCTGGTCGACCCGCTCATCGATTGCCTGCTGCCTTTGTCGCTGGAAGCGCCCGTACGCGGCGACAAGATCCTGCCCGTGCTGCAAACCCTGCGCCTGGTGGGCAACAAGCCCGTGCACTTCATCGGTTTGCACGTGAATGGCGACTGGGAACCGATCACGCATGGCGGTGTCTATACCAAGATGCAGGGCGGCGTGCAACTGGCCAGCCGCAGCACGGCCTTGAATGAATTGGAATACTCGGAACTGGTCACGCGCCTGCGCGGTGTGGCCGACGAGATCGGCGCCGAGCCGGAAGTGCCGGACATGATGGAAGTGATGGCCGAAGCGCGCAATCTGCACCGTTTCGTTGCCGGCCACGATGCCCAGCTGGGCGTGAACCTGCACACGAATGGCGCGCCATGGGCTATCTCCACCTTGCTGTTCGCGCTGGAAAAGCAGGGCTTTGACGTGCGTCCGGACGGCCGCTTCGTCATGCCCGATGGCGAGGGCGGCTATCTGTTCTCGCTGTCGACGAATGTCACCCTGGCCGAGGAAACGACGCCCCGTTTGACCTTGCTGCTGGACGTGCCATGCGTGGCGCCCGCGCGCGACGGTTTCGGCGCCATGGTCGCTTGCGCCAAGGCACTGGTGGGCCGCCTCGACGCCACCATCGTCGACGATTACAACCAGGCCCTGTCCGATGCGGCGCTGGCCGAGATCGCCGGCCAGGTGCAAGAGTTTTACCAGGAAATGGACGCGGCCGACATTCCGGCCGGTTCCACCCGCGCCCTGCGTTTATTTAGCTGAAGAATCCCGCAACAATGACTGATCCGATCAACCAGGACGCCGCCCAGCGCGTCCTGGCACTTACGGCCGAACTCAATCGGCATCTGCACGCCTACCACGTGCTCGACAATCCCACCATCCCCGACGCCGAGTATGACAAGCTGTTTGTCGAACTGCAGGTGCTGGAAGCGGCTCATCCCGACTTGCGCACGCCCGACTCGCCTACCTTGCGCGTGGGCGCGGCGCCCTTGCCGCAATTCGAGCAAGTCACGCACACGGTGCCGATGTTGTCGTTGAATAATGGTTTCTCCGATGACGATATCGTCAATTTTGACCGCCGCGTGCGCGAAGGCCTGGGCCTCGATGGACAGGACGTCGCGTATGCGGCCGAAGTGAAATTCGATGGCCTGGCCATCAACTTGCGCTATGAAAACGGCCTGTTCGTGCAGGCGGCCACGCGCGGCGATGGCGCCACGGGCGAAGACGTGACGGCCAATATCCGCACCATTTCCGGCATCCCTTTGCGCCTGCATGGCGACAAGATTCCGGCCCTGCTCGACGTGCGCGGCGAAGTGATGATGTTCAAGGGCGATTTTGCCCGCCTGAACGAACGCCAGCGCGAAGCGGGGCAGAAGGAATTCGCCAACCCGCGCAATGCGGCGGCCGGCAGCCTGCGCCAGCTCGATTCGCGCATCACGGCCCAGCGCAAGCTGCGTTTCTATGCGTATGGCATCGGCGCCCTCGATGGCGCCGCCATGCCGGCCTCGCATTCGGCCTTGCTGGACTGGTACGAGACCCTGGGCATCCCCGTGTCAAAAGAGCGCAAGGTGGTGCGGGGCGCGCAGGGCTTGCTTGCCTACTACGCCGATATCGGCGCGCGCCGCCCCGCCTTGCCGTATGAAATCGACGGCGTCGTCTACAAGGTGAACGCGACGGAAGACCAGCAGGAGCTGGGTTTTGTCTCGCGTGCACCGCGTTTTGCGCTGGCGCACAAGTTCCCCGCCGAAGAAGCGCTGACGCAAGTGCTGGGCATCGATATCCAGGTGGGCCGCACGGGTGCCATGACGCCCGTGGCGCGCCTGGCGCCCGTCTCCGTGGGCGGCGTGACAGTGACGAACGCCACCTTGCACAATGAAGACGAAGTGCTGCGCAAGGATGTGCGCGTGGGCGACACCGTCGTCGTGCGCCGCGCCGGCGACGTGATTCCCGAAGTGCTGAGCGTGGTGCTGGAAAAACGCCCGGAACCTGCGCCGCTGCCTTTCAAGATGCTCGAAGCGTGCCCCGTGTGCGGCTCGCACGTGGTGCGCGAAGAGGGCGAGGCCATCGCCCGCTGCTCGGGCGGCCTGTTCTGCTCGGCTCAGCGCAAGGAAGCGTTCCGTCATTTCGCGGGCCGCCGCATGATGGATATCGAAGGCCTGGGGGAACGTTATATCGATACCCTGGTCGAACTCGAATACGTGCATGGCTTGGCTGACCTGTACAGCCTGACGCTTGATAAATTGCTGGAAATGAAGCTGCGTGCGGACGAGCGTGACGGTTCGACGCCAGAGACAGTGCAACAAGGCAAGATCCCCACGAAATGGGCGGAAAACCTGCTGGCCGGCATAGAAGCAAGCAAGCGCCCGCCGCTCGAACGTTTCCTGTTCGCGCTGGGCATCCGTCACGTGGGCGAATCGACGGCGAAGACTCTGGCCGAGTGGCTGGGCAGCCTGGCCTATGTGCGTCAAGCGCCAGCGGCCTTGCTGCGCGTGCTGCCCGATATCGGCGGTACGGTGGCGGAATCGATTGCCGATTTCTTTGCCGAAGAAAAGAATCAGCAGGCGTTGCAGGCATTGCTGGACGCTGGTGTCATGCCGCAGGGCGAACATGCGCCCAGCGCCAAGCTGCGCACGCAGCTTGAGGAAACCAAATTGCTGGCGGCCATCGGTATCCCGAAACTGACGGAGCCGCGCAGCAAGCAATTGGTGGAGCGGGGTGTGACCCTGGCCAGCCTGGCCGCGCAAGGTGCCAGCTTCCACGCGGGCTTGCCGGCTGCCGTGGCCGAAGCGCTGGCGCAATGGCTGGCCGATGAGAGCAATGTCAAGCTGCTTGCTCAACTGGACGCCCTGCGAAATGAATTAATGTCACAATTGCCTGAAATGCCAGCCGCTGGCGGCAAGCTGGACGGCAAAACCTTCGTCTTGACGGGCACTTTGCCCAACATGAGCCGCGACGAGGCTGCCGAGCTGATCGAGGCGGCCGGTGGCAAGGTCAGCGGTTCCGTGTCGAAGAAGACAGCTTATGTCGTGGCTGGTTCGGACGCTGGCAGCAAGCTGGTCAAGGCCCAGGAGCTGGGCGTGGCCATACTCGATGAAGCGGGTTTGCTGGCCCTGCTGGCGCAAGACTAATCATTCAAATATTGCAGAGGACCCATGAAAAAAATCAGAAAAGCAGTCTTTCCCGTCGCCGGCCTGGGCAGCCGTTTCTTGCCCGCGACCAAGGCGCAACCGAAGGAAATGTTGCCCATCGTTGACAAGCCGTTGATCCAGTACGCGGTGGAAGAAGCCGTGGCGGCGGGCGTCACGGAAATGATCTTCATCACGGGCCGCAACAAGCGCGCCATCGAAGACCATTTCGATACGGCCTATGAACTCGAGTCGGAACTCGAAGCGGCTGGCAAGCGCCAGTTGCTCGAGATGGTGCAAAACGTCATTCCCAAGCACATCAATTGCATTTACATTCGCCAGTCGGCGCCGCTGGGCCTGGGGCATGCCGTGCTGTGTGCCCGTCCCGTGATCGGCGACGAGCCGTTTGCCGTCTTGCTGGCCGACGATTTCATGGATGTGGAAGAGGGTGTGCGCCCCGTGCTGGCGCAGATGGCCGATGTCTTCCAGTACGAAAATTGCTCGCTGCTGGCGGTGCAGGATGTGCCACGCGCGGAAACCAGGCAATACGGTATTGTCACGGCAACGAATTATCAGCCTGACCTGGAGCTGGTTTCGGGGATCGTGGAAAAGCCCGTGCCGGAAGAGGCGCCGTCGACCCTGGCCGTGGTGGGCCGCTATGTGCTGACCAGCCGCATCTTCGAGCACCTGGAAAACATCGGTACGGGCGCCGGCGGCGAGATCCAGCTGACGGACGGCATCGCCGCCCTGATGCGCGAAGAGCGCGTGCTGGCTTACCGTTACAAGGGGCAGCGTTATGATTGCGGCTCCAAGCTTGGTTATCTGAAGGCAACGACGGCGATGGGCATGAAACATCCGGAAACGGGCGCCGCCTTCCGCGCTTACCTGCAAGAACTGCAATCGGCACTGGAAGCAAAATGACCGTACGTGAAATTCTCAAGATGGGCGATCCGCGCTTGTTGCGGATGGCCGAACCCGTGCGCGAATTCGATACACCCGAATTGCATGCCCTGATCGCCGACATGTTCGACACCATGCATGCGGCCAATGGCGCGGGTCTGGCGGCGCCGCAGATCGGCGTCAACCTGCAACTGGTGATCTACGGCTTCAAGCAAAATCTGCGCTATCCGGACGCGCCGCAAGTGCCGGAAACCGTGCTGATCAACCCGGTGCTGACGCCTTTATCGGAACGCAAGGAAGAGGGCTTCGAAGGTTGCCTGTCCGTGCCCGGCTTGCGCGGCAGCGTGCCGCGCTGGAGCGAGCTGCACTATGAAGGCGTGGACCAGTTCGGCCAGCCCATCAGCCGCGACTGCGACGGCTTCCATGCGCGCGTGGTGCAGCATGAAGTGGACCATTTGCACGGCATTCTGTATCCGATGCGCATCGTCGACTTCACGCAGTTTGGTTATACCGAGGTCATGTTCCCGGACCTCGATCCAAACGACGACGACTGATCGGTGCCTGAGAAAACGCCCATGGCGGCGTTGCATTGCCCTGACGTTCTATTCGAGGTGCCTTCGTCTTTGCGCATTGCCCTGAACATTTTTCAGGTGCCTCGTACTTGTGACTATCACACATAAAAAATGGCCGCGCAGCAATCAGCTGGGCGGCCATTTTTATGTGTGAAGCGAACCTAGCGCACTTTGCGGTTGCTGCCCAGGTTATCGAGCAAGTTCTTCAACTCATCCTGCATGGCATCCGTCAGGTTCAGGAAGCGGCAGCCGATCTGCACCTGCTCGCCCAGCAGGAAGGAGCGGAAGGTGCGCGACAGGCGTATTTCCAGGTCCGCGATCATGACCTTGTTTGGCCCCAGTTCCAGGCGCACGCGCGACAGCTTGCGGCCCACGTACAGACCGACCGTGTCGCGCGGGTGGGCGCGCATGCCGATGCCGCCGGCCGAGAAATCATACAGCTGCAATTCATACGGCCGCCCCTCAAGCACGAAGGCGGCCAGATAGTAAACGCCCAGCGGCGTTTCCAGGCGCGTCGATTCACGCCGTTCCAGTACCAGGCAATGACTGGGGAAGTTTGTCAGGTAGACGTTGGGGCGGTCGGGATACGCTTGCCATTCGCCATTGATGGTAAATTGCAGCTTGGCGCTTTGCACCCACGACACGAACGTGGCGCCACCGGGCGGCAGGGTCGCGCCTTCATTGAGCTCCAGCACGAATTGCGGCAGGTCATCGTCGACGGACAGGATGCGCCCCAGGATGACGTCTTCGCCGCCCGTCGGGTAGATGGAAATGGCGTCGCCGTTGTCAGCCAGGCTGCACAGGGTTTCGCCGATATCCCACGGATCGCTCATATGGTGCGGCTTGGTGCCGGGGGCCATCGGTTCGGCCACGTCAGCCAGACTGGGCGCGCCCTTGCGCAGGGGATTGGGGATGGGATCGTTCACGACAGCGTATCTCTTTTGTTCTGATGGGGAATAGTGTATAGGTTTAAGGCAATATTTACTAAGTAAATCACAATAATTGATTTTATATCACTATATTCCTGTTGCTTATGTGTCCTGGCATGCGAGGCGCGCGCTTAAAATTGCTCGTCCGCACTCAAGTAACGCCATTGGCCCGTCGGCAAGTCACCGAGTTTGACCTTGCCGATGCGTACGCGTTTCAATCCCAGCACTTTCAGCCCCACGGCTTCGCACATGCGGCGGATCTGGCGTTTCTTGCCTTCACGCAGGGTAAAGCTCAGCTGGTCTTCGTTTTGCCAGCGCACTTTGGCCGGCAGCAGCGGTTTGCCATCGAGCCACAGCCCGTGGTTGAGCTTTTTCAGTTCGCTGTCGGGCAGGGTGCCGCCCTTGGTGTAGCTCACGCGCACCAGGTATTCCTTGTCGATATCGGTATCGTGGCCGATCAGCTGCTTGGCCACGCGGCCATCCTGCGTCAAGACCAGCAAGCCGACGGAATCGATGTCCAGGCGGCCGGCGGCCACCAGGCTGCGCAGCTGGGTCGGATGAAACTGTTCCGGACTGCGGTCTTCGGCCCAGCGGTTTTCCGCCTTGATCAGGGCCACGGCGGGCGTGTAGCCGTCTTCGGCCTGGCCGCTGACGTAGCCGACCGGTTTGTTGATCAGCACGGTGACCCGCTTCGATTGCTCGGCCGCCGCCTGGCGTTCCACGGTGACTCTCTGGCTCGGGTAGACCTTGCTGCCCAGCTCGGACACCACCTTGCCATCCACGCGGACCCAGCCGCGGGCGATCCATTCATCGGCTTCGCGGCGCGAGCACAGGCCCAGTTCGGACATGCGTTTGGACAAGCGTAATAATTCTTCGGTCATGTTGTTTCAGTTTCAGTAAGGGTAGGCGCTGCGCGGAAGGCTTACACCTTCAGCGCATCGAGTAAATCGGTTTCCAGCAATATCTGGTTGCGGGCATTGTTGAGCGCGGGGCCGTCGACGAGGAAGACGTCTTCGACCCGCTCGCCCAGGGTCATGATCTTGGCCGTATGCAAGTTGACGCGGTACTTGGTCAGCACGTTGGCGATCGCATACAGCAGGCCCGTGCGGTCGTTGGCCGCCACCGACAGCAAATAGTATTGGCCCTTTTCATCGGGCCGCAAATCCACGGTCGGCTGGAAGGGGAAGGTGCGCGACAGGCGCGACAGCCGTCCCTTGCCCGGCGGCGGCAGCGGCGTTTGCGACTGCAGCAGCTCGCCCAGCTCATGCTCGATCAGGCTGATGATGTCGCGGTAGCTCTTGGCAAAATTCTGCTCGGTGACGAGGAAGGTGTCGAGCGCATAGCCGTTTTTCGTCGTGTGGATCTTCGCGTCGAGGATGCTGAAATTCTTGCGATCGAAATAGCTGCAGATGCGCGCGAACAGGTCGGGCTGGTCGGGAATGTACACGGCCACCTGCAAGCCTTCGCCGATGGGCGCCAGCCGGCATTTTACCACCGGCAACTTGCTGTCGAGCTTGTCATACAGCGAGCGCGTCTGCCAGGCGATGTCGGACGCGTCGTGGCGCAGGAAATACGCCACGTCCAGCTGCTGCCACAGTTTCAAATGGGCATCCGGCGGCAAGCCGTACAGGCGCAGGGTGGCCAGCGCTTCCTGCTGGCGGTTTTTCAGCTCGCGGTCGGCCGTGTGCGGCTCGCCGCCCAGCACGCGCAGGGTGATCTTGTACAGGTCTTCCAGCAGCTTGCCCTTCCAGGCATTCCACACTTTCGGGCTGGTACCGCGGATGTCGGCCACCGTCAGCAGGTACAGGCCCGTCAGGTGGCGCTCGTCCTTGACCACTTTCGCAAAGGCGGCAATGACGTCGGGATCGGACAAGTCCTGCTTTTGCGCCACTTGCGACATAGTCAGGTGATTTTCCACAAGGAATGCCACCAGTTCCGTGTCTTCTTGCGTCAGGCCGTGGTCCTGGCAGAACTGGGTGGCGTCGGCCACACCCAATTTGGAATGGTCGCCGCCGCGGCCCTTGGCGATGTCGTGGAACAGGGCCGCCACGTACAGCAGCCACGACTGCGAGAAGTCGGCCATCAGCTGGCTGCAGAACGGATATTCGTGCGCGTGTTCGCTCATGGTGAAGCGGCGCATATTGCGCACCACCATCAGAATGTGCTGGTCGACCGTGTACACGTGGAACAGGTCGTGCTGCATCTGGCCCACGATGCGGCGGAAATTCGGCAGGTAGCGCCCCAGGATGCTCATCTCGTTCATGCGCCGCAGCGCGTGGATGATGCCCACAGGCGCCTGCATGATGCGCAGGAAGAGGGCGCGGTTGACGGGGTCCTGGCGGAAGGCGGCGTCGATCTTGAAGCGCGCATGCCACAGGGCCCGCGTGGCGCGCGACGTCATGCCCTTCAGGGCCGGGCGCTCCGTCATCAGGACAAAAATTTCCAGCATGGCCGACGGATATTGTTCGAACGTGTCGTCGGCGCTGATGTCTATCAGGCTGTTGACTTCATTGAAGCGCTCGTTGATGGGCACGGCCACGTCGTCTTGCGGAAACAGCCGTGCCTCGATGTTTTGCAGCAAAATCGTGTTGAGCTGGGTCACCGTCTTGGCGGCCCAGTAGTAGCGCTGCATGAGGAATTCGCTGGCGCGGCGCATGTGCGGCCCGCTGCCCGTCGCTTGCAGGCCCAGCGATTCGGCGATCGCCGTCTGCACGTCGAACACGAGGCGGTCTTCGCGCCGTCCCGCGTGCAGGTGCAGGCGTACGCGGATATCCTTGAAGGCGCGTTCCTTTTCCATCAGCTGGCGCGCTTCCGTCAGGGTGATCAGGCCGCTCGTGGCCAGGGTGCGCCACGAGTTCGCCAGGTCGGCCGCCTTGGCCACCCACAGGATGACCTGCAAGTCGCGCAGGCCGCCCGGGCTTTCCTTGCAATTCGGTTCCAGGCTGAAGGCCGTGTCTTCGTACTTGGCGTGGCGCTGGCGCATTTCCGCCGTTTTTGCCTGGAAGAAGGCCTGCGGGTCCATGGCCGCGTCATAGCGCTGCTGCAATTGCGCGAACAGGTCCGCGTTGCCACACACGAGGCGCGCTTCGAGCAAGCTCGTTTGCACGGTGATGTCGGCCTTCGATTCGACCAGGCATTCATCGACCGTGCGGATGCTGTGGCCGATTTCCAGGCCCAGGTCCCACAGCAGTTGCACCAGTTCCTCGAGCTTTTCCTGCGTGGCGGGGTCCGGCGCCTGTTGCAGCAGGATCAGCAGGTCGACGTCGGAATACGGAAACAGTTCGCCCCGGCCATAGCCGCCCACGCCCACCAGGGCCGTGCCGGGTGGCAAACCCGCTTCCTGCCAGGCACGCGCCAGCACGCCATCGACGCTGTGGCGCAGGCTGCGCAGCAGTTTTTCAGGCTTGCCGTCGGCCTGGAAGGCCGCAATGACGACCTGGCGGTCGGCTTTCAGTTGCTGTTTCAGCTGTTCCCGAACTTGCTTTTTCATCTGGGCCCTGGGTGGCGGTGCGTGGTATGGAAGATCAGGCTTTGTTCAGGATCAAGGCGGGCGGTGGCGGCATGCCGGGCGAGACGGTCAGCACTTCATAGCCCGTTTCCGTGACCAGCACCGTGTGTTCCCATTGCGCCGACAGGCTGCGGTCCTTGGTTTTGATGGTCCAGCCATCGTTCATTTCGCGGATTTCGCGGCGGCCCGAGTTGATCATCGGCTCGACGGTGAAAATCATGCCCGCTTCCAGGCGCTCCAGGGTGCCTGGTTTGCCGTAGTGCAAGACCTGCGGTTCTTCATGGAAGACCTTGCCGATGCCGTGGCCGCAGAATTCGCGCACCACGCTGTAGCCGGCTTTCTCGGCATGCTGCTGGATGGCGTGGCCGATATCGCCCAGGTGGGCGCCCGGCTTGATCTGGTCGATCCCCAGCCACATGCACTCATAGGTGATTTCCGACAGGCGCTTGGCCAGGATGGTCGGCGTGCCGACGAGGAACATGCGGCTGTTGTCGCCATGGTAGCCATCCTTGATGACGGTGATGTCGAGGTTGACGGAGTCGCCGCTTTTCAGGACCTTGTCGCCGGGAATGCCATGGCAGATGACGTCGTTGACGGAGGTGCAGATGGCTTTCGGATAGGGCGTATAGCCGGGTGGGCAATAGTTCAGCGGAGCAGGGATGGTACCTTGCACGTTGACCATGTATTCGTGGCACAGGCGGTCCAGTTCGCCCGTCGTGACGCCGACCTTGACGAAAGGAGTGATGTAGTCGAGTACTTCGGCGCCGAGCTTGCCGGCAACGCGCATGCCTTCGATGTCGGCGGCGGTATTGATACGGATGGTGGACATGGTGTAATTCGCAATCTGCAAGAATTCAGGTGAAAAGCACAGACGATTCCTGCTGTACGGGAAAAGTCTGCAAATATGTCGAAATTATAAACGAGGCGCCCTCAATCCGCCGCCTCCTTCCTATGGCCGGAAGGTGATTGTGGGGAGAAAGCGGATGAAAAGACGGTGTTGCCACGCCTTGCACCATTCTGGTGCGGTGGGTGTTTCCGCAGGGCGCGCGATTTGCAGCGCGGACTTGATGCTGCAGGCATTTCAGTGTAGAATCCCGGGTTGCTTGAATTCTCTTTTAAGCAATGCAGTAAAACAGTGTCTTTAATTTATATAAACACGCGAATCCGGTCGACAAGGGTGCCTGTATGGTGACTGATCGGATTCCAGACCCAACCCTGGAGTTAATAATGTCCGTAACAATGCGCGAAATGCTGGAAGCCGGTGTCCACTTTGGTCACCAAACCCGTTTTTGGAATCCAAAAATGGCACCGTTCATCTTCGGCCATCGCAACAAGATCCACATCATCAACCTGGAAAAAACCATGGCGATGTACCAGGACGCAATGAAGCACGTGCGTCAACTGGCTGCAAACCGTGGCACCATCCTGATGGTTGGCACCAAGCGTCAAGCTCGCGAAATCATCGCTGCTGAAGCACAACGCGCTGGCGTGCCTTTCGTTGATCAACGTTGGTTGGGCGGCATGCTGACCAACTTCAAAACGATCAAAACCTCGATCAAGCGTCTGAAAGACATGGAAGTGATGATCGAAGACGGTTCGATCGAGAAGCTGTCGAAAAAAGAAGCGCTGATGTTCTCCCGCGAAATGATCAAGCTGCAAAAATCGATCGGCGGCATCAAGGACATGGGCGGCGTTCCTGACGCAATCTTCGTCGTCGACGTTGGCTACCACAAAGGTGCGATCACCGAAGCAGCTAAACTGGGTATCCCGGTCATCGGCGTTGTCGATACCAACCACTCCCCAGAAGGCGTGAACTTCGTGATCCCAGGTAACGATGACTCCTCGAAAGCCATCATGTTGTACGCTCGCGGTGTTGCTGATGCAATCATCGAAGGCCGTGCAGCTGCCGGTAACGAAGTTGTTGAAATGGTTAAAGCAGCCGCTGGCGACGAATTCGTCGAAGTTAACGAACAGGCTTAATGGCCAGGCTATCGCAAGATAGCCGTTTGTAAGCACAGCAGTAAGGGAAAAGGGGTGGCAGCAGCTCCCCCTTTTTTTTAACAAAAAAACGATAGTGACCGCTGGCGAGGCATGCATGCCCGGCCGCGACTATCGACTCACCGAATCAGGAGAAACACATGGCAGCGATTACAGCAGCGATGGTAGGCGAATTGCGCGGCAAAACCGACGCACCAATGATGGAATGCAAAAAAGCACTGACCGAAGCCGAAGGCGACATGGCTCGTGCGGAAGAGATCCTGCGCGTCAAACTGGGCGGCAAGGCATCGAAAGCATCGGCACGCATCACCGCTGAAGGCGTCGTGGCAACCTACATCGCCAATGGCGTAGGCGCCTTGGTCGAAGTGAACTCGGAAACCGACTTCGTTGCGAAAAACGACGATTTCCTGGCACTGGCCAACAACGCTGCCCGTCTGGTAGCGGAACACAACCCGGCTGACGTAGCTGCCCTGCTGGCCTTGCCACTCGACGGCAAGACCCTGGAAGACGTGCGCGCTGCCCTGATCGGCAAAATCGGCGAAAACATGACCATCCGCCGCTTCCAGCGTTTCGAAACCAGCGCCAAGCTGGCTTCGTACCTGCACGGTTCGCGCATTGGCGTGATCGTCGAATTCGACGGCGCCGATGAGCAAGTAGGCAAAGACGTGGCCATGCACATCGCTGCCATGAAGCCAGTGTCGCTGTCGTCGAACGAAGTGCCAGCGGAACTGATCGAAAAAGAGCGTTCGGTTGCACAACTGAAAGCCGAAGAAGACGCAGCCAAAGCGGCCGCCGAAGGCAAGCCAGCGCAATCGCCGGAAATCCTGGCCAAGCGCCTGGAAGGTTCCGTACAGAAGTTCCTGAAAGAAGTTTCCCTGCTGAACCAAGCTTTCGTGAAAAACGACAAGCTGTCGGTTGAGCAAATGCTGAAGGCGGCTAACACCAGCGTCAAAGGTTTCGCCATGTACGTAGTGGGCGAGGGCATCGAGAAGAAGCAAGACGACTTCGCAGCAGAAGTCGCAGCACAGATGGCTGCCTCCCAGGGAGCGTAAGTAAAGCGGGCCGAGAGGCCCGTTTTTTTGGCCCGCCCGCACCTGTCGTGCCGGGCGGCGGCATGGGCAGCTTCCTCCCGCCTATCCGGCGCTGCAAGGCGCTGCGCCATGTCATACTCGAATAACCTCATTTATGGAGCCCCAGCTCATGTCAAAACCAGCCTACAAGCGCGTCCTCCTCAAGTTGTCCGGCGAAGCCCTGATGGGCGATGATCCCTACGGCATCAACCGCGCCACGATCGAGCGCATGGTGGCCGATGTGGCCGAGGTGGCGAAGTTGGGTGTGGAACTGGCAATCGTGATTGGCGGCGGCAATATCTTCCGCGGCGTCGCGCCTGGCGCGCAAGGCATGGACCGTGCCACCGCCGACTACATGGGCATGCTCGCCACCGTGATGAACGCACTGGCCCTGGCCGATGCCATGCGCCACGTCGGCATTACCGCGCGCGTCATGTCGGCCATCGGCATCGAACAAGTGGTCGAGCCGTACGTCCGCCCGAAAGCCCTGCAATACCTGGAAGAAGGTAAAGTGGTCGTCTTCGCCGCCGGTACCGGCAATCCGTTCTTCACCACCGACACGGCAGCGGCCCTGCGCGGTTCCGAGATCAGCGCCGAGATCGTCCTGAAGGCCACCAAGGTCGACGGCGTCTACACGGCCGATCCGAAGAAGGATCCGAACGCCACCCTGTTCCACACGATTACGTTCGACGACGCCATCGCCAAGCACCTGCAAGTGATGGACGCCACCGCATTCGCCCTGTGCCGCGACCAGAAACTGCCAATCAAGGTGTTTTCGATCACCAAGCCAGGCGCGCTGATGCGCGTAATTCTCGGTGAAGACGAAGGTACCTTGGTTCACGTATAGAAATAAGGAGCACCGAGAAACCGTCCATGGCTGCGTTGCAGCGCCTCGCCGTACTATTCGTACTGCCTTCGGCGCTGCGCCTTGCCCTGAACGGTTTTCGGCACTCTTGACGGGCGCCAGCCGCTCGTTATATGGATGTAATTGCAAGATTAATTTATCATTAATAACGCCTGACAAAACCGTCGCGAGCGGAAGGGGGTTGTGGCTGAGAAGCGCAACCGTACAATTGTACGGTGAGCATCGCAGGCCGCAAATACCGACACGCAGCAGGTTTTGACAGGCGTCACTACAGGAGTACAGTAATGTCCTTAGCTGACGTTAAAAAGAACGCCCAGGAACGTATGACGAAATCGCTGGAAACACTGCGTGCCGACCTGGCCAAAGTGCGTACCGGCCGCGCCCATACGGGTATCCTGGACCACGTGATGGTCGATTACTACGGTTCGCCGACGGCGCTGACCCAGGTCGCCAACGTGACCCTGATCGACGCGCGCACCATCGGTGTGCAGCCGTATGAAAAGAAAATGGCCTCGACCATCGAAAAAGCCATCCGCGACGCCGACCTGGGCTTGAACCCGTCGGCGCAGGGCGACCTGATCCGCGTTCCGACGCCGCCGCTGACGGAAGAGCGCCGCAAGGAAATGGTCAAGCTGGTCAAGAGCGAAGCGGAAGACGCGAAGATTGCCGTGCGTAACATTCGCCGCGATGCGAACGAGTCGCTGAAGAAGCTGGTCAAGGAAAAAGCCTGCTCCGAGGACGATGAGCGCCGCTCGTCGGAAGAAGTGCAGAAGCTGACGGACAAGTTTATTGCCGATATCGACAAGATGGTTGTCGACAAAGAAAAAGAAGTGCTGACCGTCTAGTTTTCAGTCCTTTTGACGCTGCCCGGGAAAGCATGGCTTTTCCGGGCAGTGCTATTTGGAGCATAATAGTTATCTTTTATTTTTGGTATTCGTGTTTTCATGATCTATTCGAGTTCGACAACGGCAGTGCCTGAAGTGGGTACGGTGCCGCGCCATGTGGCAATCATTATGGATGGCAATGGTCGCTGGGCAACCAAGCGCTTCCTGCCGCGCGTGGCGGGCCACGTCAAGGGCGCGGACGCCGTACGCGGCATCGTCGAGACTTGCCTCGAGCGCGGCGTCGAATACCTGACCCTGTTTGCCTTCAGCTCGGAAAACTGGCGCCGCCCGGAAGAAGAGGTGTCGATGCTGATGCGCCTGTTCGTCACCATGCTGGAGCGCGAAGTGGTGAAGATGCATGCGAACGATATCCGCCTGAAAGTGGTGGGCGACTTGTCGCGCTTTAATGAACAGCTGCAAACGCTGATTGCCGATGCCGAACGCAAGACGGCGCGCAATACGCGCCTGACGGTGTCCATCTGCGCCAATTACGGCGGCCGTTGGGACATCATGCAGGCAGTCAACAAAATGACGGCCGAGGCCGCAGCCAATGGCCAGTCTGCCGGGCACGCTTACACGGAAGAGCAACTGGCGCCGCACCTGGCCATGGCGTACGCGCCCGAGCCCGACCTGTTCATCCGCACGGGCGGCGAGCAGCGCATTTCCAATTTCCTCCTGTGGCAACTGGCGTACACTGAGTTGTTTTTCACCGAGACTTTCTGGCCCGACTTCAATGACGAGTGCCTCGACGCGGCAATCGCGTCTTACCAGCAGCGCGAACGGCGCTTTGGCCGTACCAGCGCGCAATTAACTGAAAAGACAAACTGATGCTGAAAACACGGATAATCACCGCCCTGGTCCTCCTGGCGGTCTTGCTGCCCGTTCTGTATCTGAATTATTTCCCCGCCTTCGCCGTGATCGCCACGGCGTTCTTCGGCGCCGCCGTCTGGGAAAGCTTCCGCATCTTTAAAAATCGCCATGCGCTGCTGATCGCCGCCGTCTGGACTGCCGCCTTCGCGTATACGTTCTTTGTCGGTAACGGCATGGCGCAGCTCAATTTCTGGTTCGCCCTGTGCGTGGCCATCTGGCTGATCCGCTTCGTGCCTTCGCTGGCGACGGGCTTGCCACCGACCGAAGGCCTGGGCAATACCTTGCTCAGCCTCGTGTACCCGGTGACCATCGTCGGTTGCTTCGTTGCCATCATCGCCTTGTTCCTGCATAGCCCTTTGTACCTGCTGTCCGTCATGGCCCTCGTATGGATCGCCGATATCGGCGCCTATTTCTCGGGCAAGGCGTTCGGCAAGCGCAAGCTGGCGCCAAGTATTTCCCCAGGTAAATCCTGGGAAGGCGCCATCGGCGGCGGCATCGCCGTGCTGCTCATCGCCGCCATCACGATTATCGCCGCGCCATCGCTGCCGGTCCTGCAAGACACCTTCGCCGTGCAACTGCAATTGCGCCGCGGCTGGCTCGTGGCCTTGCTGGTGCTGCTGCTGGTCGTTGCCGCCAGCATCGTCGGCGACCTGTTCGAATCCCAATTGAAGCGCCGCGCCGGCATCAAGGACAGCAGCAATCTGCTGCCTGGCCATGGCGGCGTACTTGACCGTATCGACGCGTTGATCCCGGTCCTGCCATTTGCCGCCCTCGTGGCCAGCTGGCTTTAAGGAAACACATGCAATACATCACTATCCTTGGCGCGACCGGCTCGATCGGCGTGTCCACCCTGGACGTGCTCGCGCGTCATCCCGAGCAATACAGCGTGTATGCGCTGAGTGCGCACAGCCGCGTGGCCGAACTGGCCGCCCAGTGTTTGCAATTTCGTCCCCAGCGCGCCGTCGTCGGCACGGCGGATGCCGCTCTTGAACTGACGCGCTTGCTGCGCGGGCAGGGCGTGTCTACCGAAGTCGAGTATGGCGTGGAGGCATTGTGCGCCATCGCCAGCGCACCGCAAGTGACGGGCGTGATGGCGGCCATCGTCGGCGCGGCCGGCCTGGCGCCGACCCTGGCGGCGGCGCGTGCTGGCAAGAAGGTATTGCTGGCCAATAAAGAGGCGCTGGTCATGTCCGGCCAGCTGTTCATCGATGCCGTGCATGACAACGGCGCCGTGCTGCTGCCGATCGACAGCGAACACAACGCCATCTTCCAATGCATGCCGCACGCCCATGGCCGCGCACCAGGCGCCGCGGGCGTGGCGAAAATCGTGCTGACGGCGTCGGGCGGTCCCTTCCTCACGCGCGACGTCGAGACGCTCGACACGGTCACGCCGGACCAGGCGTGCAAGCATCCGACCTGGGCCATGGGACGCAAGATTTCCGTCGATTCGGCCACCATGATGAACAAGGGCTTGGAAGTGATCGAGGCGCACTGGCTGTTTGGCGCGCCAGCGGACCAGATCGAAGTGCTGATCCACCCGCAAAGCGTGATCCATTCGATGGTCTCCTACATCGACGGTTCCGTGCTGGCCCAGCTGGGCAATCCGGACATGCGCACGCCGATCGCCCATGCGCTCGCGTATCCGCAGCGCATCGCTTCGGGCGTGGCGCAGCTGGACCTGGCCCAAGTGGCCACACTGCAGTTCGAACGTCCCGATTTCCGCCGTTTCCCTTGCCTGGCGCTGGCCTTTGATGCCTTGCGCGCGGGCGGCACGGCGCCGGCTTTGCTGAATGCAGCCAATGAAGTGGCCGTGCAAGCGTTTCTTGACGAGCAGATCGGCTTCCGCCAGATCGACCGGGTCATCGCGCACGTGATCGAGACGGTGCCGCACGGCGCCGCTTCCAGCATCGAAGCCGTGATGGAGCAGGACCGCCTGGCCAGAGTGGTCGCGCAAGCATACATCGCGCAAAGGCTGGCTGCATGACCTTGATTACGACATTGCTGGCGTTCATTGTTGCGCTGGGTTCACTGATTACCTTGCATGAGCTGGGCCACTACCTGGTGGCGCGCTGGTGCGGCGTGAAGGTGCTGCGTTTCTCGATCGGCATGGGAAAAGTGGTGTATTCGCGCAAGTTTGGCAAGGACCAGACGGAATGGGCGATTTCCGCGCTGCCGCTGGGCGGTTATGTCAGCATGCTCGACAGCCGCGCGCAAGACCTCAGCGACTTGCCGGAAAGCGAATTGCGCCGCGAATTCACGCGCCAGAGCGTGTGGCGCCGCATCGCCATCGTGGCCGCCGGCCCGCTGGCCAATTTCCTCGTCGCCATCGTGCTGTACGCGGGCCTGTTCATGTATGGCATCGAAGAGCCGTCGAGCAAGCTCGGCCCCGTGGCCGAACAGACTGCCGCCTATGCGGCCGGCCTGCGCAGCGGCGATACCGTTGAAACGGTCAACGGCAAGGCCGTGGCCAGCTGGTCCGAGCTGCGCTGGGAACTGATCCAGGCCACGCTCGACAAACAGCCGGCGCGCATCGAAGTGCGCCGTCCAGACCGTGGCCAGCAGGAAGCGACGTTGCCGACGGCCAGCCTGACGGAGACGGACCTGGAAGGCGACGTGCTGGGCAAGCTGGGCCTGACCCTGGCCCGTTCCGCGCCCACACTGATGGAAATCATGCCCGATGGCGCCGCCGCGCGCGCCGGCCTGCAGAAAAACGACCAGATTCTCGCCATCGACGACCAGCCCGTGCACGACGTGGCTGCCGTCATCGCCACCCTGAGCCAGGCGCCGGGCCGGACCTTGCAATTGCAACTCTTGCGCCAGGGGCAGGACCTGACCCTGTCCATTACGCCGGATGCCGTGCCGGGCGCAGGGGCAGAGGGAGCTGTAACAGTTGGTAAGATACAAGCAAAGCTGGGACAGGTGCCGGATATGATCACCGTGGCATCGGGACCGTTCTCTGCCGTGGGCAAGGCGTCCGCCAAGGTCTGGGATACCAGTGTCATGAGCCTGAAAATGCTGGGCAAAATGGTCACCGGCCAGGTGTCGCTGAAGAATGTGACGGGGCCCATTACCATTGCCGATTACGCGGGCCAGACGGCGCGCATCGGCCTGGTAAGCTACCTGAGCTTCATCGCCTTCATCAGTATCAGTCTGGGCGTGATGAATTTGCTACCCATTCCTGTTCTGGATGGCGGGCATTTGCTGTATTATTCGCTGGAAGTTTTGACCGGACGCCCCTTGCCGGAGCGCGTAGGCGAGATTGCCCAGCGCCTGGGGATCGGTTTGTTGCTGACCTTGATGGTGCTTGCCGTCTTTAATGACGTGTTGCGATTGCTGAATTAGGGCGGTGGTTGATGCCATTGCGTGAGTCGCACAAGCAATCTTTTGTGTATGTTGTCCATTGATTTACCCATTGAATAACCCCAATGAAATTACATTCTGCTCGTTTTGCCTTGCCTTCCTTTCGCCGCAGCCTGATCGGCGCCGCCGTCATGGCTTTCTGTTCCGGCCACGCGCTGGCCGTCCAGCCATTTACTGTCAAGGACATCCGGGTCGAAGGGATCCAGCGTACTGAAGCGGGCACCGTGTTTGCCTACCTGCCGGTGCGGGTCGGCGAAACGTTCTCCGACGAGAAGAGCGTTGCCGCAATCAAGGCCCTGTATGCGACGGGCATGTTCAAGGATGTGCGCCTGGAAGCCGACGGCGACGTGCTGGTGGTGCTGGTCGAGGAACGTCCGGCCATCGCGACCGTGGAGTTTACCGGTACCAAGGAATTTGAAAAGGACGTGCTGGTCAAGGCGCTGAAGGAAATCGGCGTCGGTGAAGCCAAGATTTTCGACAAGGCGTCCGTCGACCGCGCGGAACAGGAGCTCAAGCGCCAGTACCTGTCGCATGGCCTGTACGGCGTGAAGATCACCACCACCGTCACGCCGATCGAGCGTAACCGCGTCAACGTGGTGTTCGCCGTCGACGAGGGCGACGTGGCCCGCATCAAGCAGATCAACATCGTCGGCAACAAGGCCTTCACCGACAAGGAACTGCGCGAGCAGCTGGCCCTGAACACGGGCGGCTGGTTCAGCTGGTACACCAAGGCCGATCAATATTCGAAGACCAAGCTGACGGGGGACATCGAGTCGCTCAAGTCCTACTACCTGGACCGCGGCTATATCGAGATGCAGGTCGACTCGACGCAAGTGTCGATCACGCCTGATAAAAAAGATATCTACCTGACGATCAACATCACCGAAGGTGAAAAGTACAAGATCGCCGGCACCAAGTTCGAAGGCGAGATGTTCGGCCGAGAAGAAGAGCTCAAAGCGCTGAACCTGATGCGCGAAGGCGAAATCTACTCGGGCGCCCGCCTGACTGCCACGAACAAGCGTATCCAGGACCGCCTGGCCACGTTCGGCTACGCGTTTGCCAACGTCAACGCCAATCCCGAGATCAACCGCGAAAAGCATGAAGTCGGCTTTACCTTCTTCATCGATCCGGGCAAGCGCGTGTACGTGCGCCACATGAATATCGCCGGCAATACGACCACGCGCGATGAAGTCATCCGCCGTGAATTCCGCCAGTTCGAATCGTCCTGGTACGACAGCAACAAGATCAAGCTGTCGCGCGACCGTGTCGACCGCCTCGGCTACTTCAAGGACGTGACCATCGACACGCCGGAAGCGCAGGGCACGACCGACCAGGTCGACGTCAACGTGACGGTGGTGGAAAAACCAACCGGTAACTTCCTGATCGGCGGCGCCTTCTCGCAATCGGAGAAGTTCACCCTGTCGGCATCGATTTCGCAAGCCAACTTCGCCGGTAGCGGCAACACGGTCGGCATCGAACTCAATACCAGCCATTACAGCCGCACGATCGCGTTTTCGCAGACCAATCCGTACTACACGGACGATGGCATTTCGCGCAGCTTTGAAGTCTACCTGCGTACGACGGAACCGCCGGCGCTGAACATCGGCAGCTACAAGATCAAGCAGACCGGTGGCCGCGTCAGTTTCGGCGTGCCGTTCTCGGAAGTCGACACCGTCTTCTTCGGCATCGGCGCCGAGCGTTCGCGCATCGAAACCGATGTCACCAGCCCGATCCGCTTCAAGCAGTACGTGGTCGACAATGGCGGCCCGTCCGACGGTATCGGTTCGGCCACGACGAACTCCATCCCGCTGACGGCGGCATGGCAGCGCGACAGCCGCGACAGCGCCCTGACGCCATCGATCGGCCGCTACCAGCGCGTCAACCTGGAGGCTGACCTGATCGGCGACCAGAAATACTTCCGTGCCATTTATGAGCACCAGTATTTCCGTCCGCTGTTCAGCAAGGTCACCCTGGCGCTGAAGGGCGAGCTCGATTACGGCCACGGCATCGGCAAGCACGTGTATCCGGTCTTCAAGAACTTCTACGGCGGCGGCATCGGTTCGGTGCGCGGCTACCTGAGTTCCTCGTTGGGCGCGGTCGAACCGAGCACCAACGATGCCTTGGGCGGTGCTTCGCGCCTGATCGGTAACGCGGAACTGCAGATGCCATTCCCTGGTTCGGGCAATGACCGCAGCTTGCGCTGGTTCGGTTTCCTTGACGGCGGCCAGGTCTACCAGGAAGGCGAAAAAATGCGTCTGTCGCAATTGCGCTATTCTGCTGGCCTGGGCATCAGCTGGATTTCACCGGTGGGCCCGCTCAAGCTGAGCTATGCCAAGCCGCTGAACGCCAAGCCGACGGACCGCCTGGAGCGCTTCCAGTTCCAGATGGGCACCGGTTTCTGACCGGGCCATCTGAACCGGGGCGACAGCTTTTACTTTTTGACCATGGAGTATCATGAACACCGCATCCGCTACCCTGCCCAAGACCCTTGCCGTGATCGCATTGTGCTGGAGTTCGCTGTTGCCGGTGCAGGCGCAGGCTCAGGAGTCGAAGATCGCCTGGATCAGCAGCGAACGTATTTATAACGAATCGAGGCTGGCCAAGCTGGCCAGCGCCAAGCTGGCCGAAGAGTTCCGCTCGCGCGAAAAAGCCGTGCAGGAACTGGCGGCCCGCTTCAAGGTGGCCAATGAAGCCCTGGAAAAGGACATGCCGACCCTGAGCGAGGCGGAGCGCGCCAAGCGCCAGCGCGAGTTTTTCGAGCTGGACAAGGAATTGCAGCGCCGCCAGCGCGAGTTCCGCGAAGACCTGAGCCAGCGCACGAACGAAGAGCGCAGCGCCATCGCGGAAAAAGCCAACACCATCATCCAGCAGATGGCGCATATCGAAGGATATGACATCGTTCTGCAGGAAGCCCTGTGGGCCAGCCCGCGCATCGACATCACCGACAAGGTTTTGAAGGCGCTGGACAAGTAATCGAAACGGTTTCAAGCCTGGCAGTGCCGTAGCGAGCGGATGTGAGTTGTGGTTGAGAAGCGGAACTGTGCTGGAGCACAGTGAGCATCGGAGACCGCAAATCGCGCCGCGCAGTAGGCATAGTCAGGCGTTTTTATAAGGGTCTATAGATGGGCACTCGACTAGGTGACTTGGTCGAACGCTTCGGCGGGCAGTTGACGGGCGATCCTAACCTGGAAGTTTCAGGGATCGCACCGCTGGCCGACGCCGGCGCTTCGCACATCAGCTTTCTCAGCAATAGCAAATTCCGCGCACAGGCGGCCCAGAGCGGCGCTTGCGCGCTGATACTAACGCCGGCCGACGACGCGCTGATCGGCGGCGACTACGCCGGCGCGCGCATCGTCACTCCGAACCCCTATGTGTATTTCGCGCGCGCGGCGCAGTACTTCGCCGCCCTGGCCGAGATCAAGGCGCCCGTGGGTATCCATGCCAGCGCCATCGTCGATGCCAGCGCGCAGGTCGACGCCACTGCCTCGGTCGGGCCGCGCGCCGTGATCGAAGCGGGCGCCGTGATCGGTGCCGGCTGCGTGATCGGTGCCGGCTGCGTGGTGGGGCGCGACGCCGTCATCGGCGCCGGTACCCAGCTGTTCGCCAACGTGACTTTCCACGCGCGCTGCGTGATCGGCCAGCGCGGCATCATCCATTCGGGCGCCGTGATCGGCACCGACGGATTCGGCTTCGCCAACGAAGGCGGCGTGTATATCAAGATTCCGCAGACGGGCAGGGTGGTGATCGGTGACGATGTCGATATCGGCGCCAACACCACCATCGACCGCGGCGCACTGGCCGACACCATCATTGAAGATGGCGTCAAGCTCGATAACCAGATCCAGATCGGCCACAACTGCCATATCGGCGCGCACACGGCCATGGCTGGCTGCGTCGGCGTGGCGGGCAGCGCCATCATCGGCAAGTACTGCACCTTTGGCGGCGCCGCCATGGTGCTGGGCCACCTGACCATCGCCGACCGCGTCCACGTGGGCTCGGGCAGCATGGTCTCGCGTTCGATCGCGGAGCCGGGCCAGTACACGGGCTTCTATCCGCTGGCCAAGAACGCCGACTGGGAAAAGAGCGCCGCCATCGTGCGCAACCTGTCAAGCATGCGCGAGAAAATCCGCGCGCTTGAAAAAACAATTAAAACACTGACCACGCAAGACGAAAAATGACTACTGAAAAAAAGACCCTCGACATCCTCGCCATCAAATCGCTGCTGCCGCACCGCTACCCGCTGCTGCTGGTCGACCGCGTGCTGGACTGGGAAGCGGATAAAACCATCACCGCCATCAAGAACGTGACGGTCAACGAAGAGTTCTTCCAGGGGCATTTCCCGCACAAGCCGGTCATGCCTGGCGTGCTGATGATCGAAGCGCTGGCGCAGACGGCGGCCCTGCTGTCGTTCCTGTCGATGGGCGTGAAACCGGACGAAAATTCGGTCGTGTACTTCGTCGGCATCGACAATGCGCGCTTCAAGCGTCCTGTTGAACCGGGCGACCAGCTGAAGATGGATGTGGAAATCCTGCGCGTCTCGCGCGGCATCTGGAAATACAAGGCCGTTGGTACGGTTGACGGCAAGCTGGCGGTGGAAGCGGAACTGATGTGCACCATCCGCAGCGCGCAAGATGCCAGCCAGTCTGCGAGCCAGCCAGCGGGGCAGTAACATGGCGGCCATCCACTCCACGGCAGTCATCGATCCGAAGGCCGAGCTCGACAGCTCGGTCGAGGTGGGTCCGTACACCATCATCGGTCCGCACGTGCGCATCGGCGCTGGCACCAAGGTTGGCCCGCACGTGGTCATCGATGGCCACACGACGATCGGCAGCGACAACCACCTGTTCCAGTTTTCCTCCATCGGCGCGCAGCCGCAGGATAAAAAATGGGCGGGCGAGGCGACGCGCCTGGAAATCGGCGACCGCAACACCATCCGCGAATTCTGCACCTTCAACACGGGCACCGTGCAGGGCGGCGGCGTCACACGCCTGGGCAACGACAACTGGATCTCGGCGTATGTGCACCTGGCGCACGACTGCCTGGTGGGCAACAACACGATTTTTTCGAACAACGCGCAGCTGGCGGGCCACGTGGAAATCGGCGACTGGGTCATCATGAGCGGCTTCGCCAATGTGCACCAGTTCTGCAAGATCGGCGCGCACGCCTTTGTCGGCATGAGCACCAGCCTGACGCAGGACGTGCCACCGTTCGTCCTGTTGAACGGCAACCCGGCGCAGGCCCATGGCGTCAATATCGAAGGCTTGAAACGCCGCGGCTTTACGCGCGAGCAGATCAACGGTATCCGCACCGCGTATAAACTCATCTACCGCTCGGGACTGACCCTGGAAGAATCCAAGGCAGCTCTGTTCGAAGAAGAGACGGCAGCGGCGCCCGAGGTGGCGGAACACATTCGCGCCATGCGCGAATTCCTTGGCGTGGCGTCGCGTGGCATCGTCCGCTGACCATTCCAGCGGCCTGCCGGTCGCCAATGTCGCCATCGTCGCCGGCGAGGTGTCGGGCGACCTGCTGGCCAGCCGGCTGCTGTCAGGCCTCGTGCCGCAGCTGCCCGGCGCGCGCTTCCACGGCATAGGCGGCGAGCACATGGCCAGGCAGGGTTTTGTTTCCGACTGGCCGCTCGACAAGCTGACCGTGCGCGGCCTGTTCGAGATCATTCCCCGCTACCGCGAGATCAAGGGCATCCAGAACGCGCTGCGCGACCAGCTGCTGGCCGAGCGTCCCGCCGTCTTCATCGGCGCGGACTATCCGGGTTTTAACCTGGGACTGGAACAGCAGCTCAAGGAAGGCGGCATCCCCACCGTGCATTACATCGGGCCGCAGATCTGGGCCTGGCGCGGTGGCCGCATCAAAAAAATCATCAAGGCCGTCTCGCACATGTTGGTGATCTTCCCATTCGAGGAGGATATCTATCGCAAGGCGGGCGTGCCCGTCACCTATGTCGGCCATCCGCTGGCCGAGATGATTCCCTTGCAGCCCGATGAAGCGGCCGCGCGGCGCACCCTGGGTTTGCCCGAAGACGCGAATGTCGTGACCCTGATGCCGGGCAGTCGCATGGGCGAACTCAAATACAATACCGTGGCCTTTGTCGGCGCCTGCAAGCTGCTGCTGGCGCGCGACCGCTCCCTGCGTTTCGTTGCGCCCATGGCCGGCGAAAAGCAGCGCCAGTACTTCCTGCAATTGATAGCGGAAGCGGGCTTGCAGGACGTCGAGATTTTGCTCACGGACGGCGGCTCGCACACGGCCATCTGCGCCGCCGATGCCGTGCTGGTGGCCTCCGGCACGGCGTCGCTGGAAGTGGCGCTGTACAAGAAGCCCATGGTCATCGCCTACAAGATGATGCGCGCCTCGTGGGAAATCATGCGCCACATGGGCTACCAGCCATGGATCGGTTTGCCCAACATCCTGGCGCGCGACTACCTGGTGCCCGAGCTGCTGCAAAACGCGGCCAACCCCGAAGCGCTGGCCGAGGCCATGTGGCGACAGCTGAGCGACGTGCCGGGCCGTTTGCGCCTGGTGCAGCGCTTCACGGACATGCATCACAGCCTGCTGCGCGACAGCGCGCAGGAAAGTGCGAATGCCGTCATGCAGGTCATCGCCGCACACCGCAAGTAAGCACCGTTTCAATCGCAGTTCCTACCAAAGATTCAACGTGAAAAATATCTATCCCGGCCTGTTTGACGACTTGCCATTCTCGCTCGATGAAATCATCTGCGGCGTCGACGAGGCAGGCCGCGGTCCGCTGGCCGGCCCCGTGTTCGCCGCCGCCGTGATCCTCGACCCGCACCAGCCCATCGACGGCTTGCGCGATTCGAAAAAACTCAGCGAAGCGAAACGCGACCTGCTGGCACCGCAGATCAAGGCCAAGGCCCTGGCCTGGGCCATCGCCGAAGCGTCGGAAGAAGAGATCGACCGCCTGAACATCTTGCAGGCGTCGATGCTGGCCATGCGCCGCGCCGTCGAGGCCCTGGCGACCGTGCCGACCCTGGCCCTGATCGACGGCAACCGCTGCCCCGTGATGCCGATACGCGGCATGGCCATCGTCGGTGGCGACGACAAGGTCGATTCGATTTCCGCCGCCTCGATCCTGGCCAAGACGGCGCGCGACGCGGCCCTCGTGCACCTGCATGCGGCCTATCCCGAATACTGCTTCGATCAGCACAAGGGTTATGGCACCAAATTGCACCTGGAGCGCCTGCACCTGCACGGCGCCTCGCCCGTACACCGCCGCTCGTTCGCGCCCGTGCGCAACGTGATCGCCCTGTTTGGCGGGCAGGAGGTGGCGGCATGAAGACGATCACTTCGCGCGACAATGCGCAATACAAGGATTTGCTGAAACTGGCGGGCAGTTCGCAGGCGCGCCGCAAGTCGGGCCGGACCCTGCTCGACGGCGTGCACCTGTGCCAGTCGTATCTGCAGCTGCGCGGCATGCCGGAGCAGTGCATCGTCAGCGAAAGTGCCTTGCAGAACCCGGAAGTGGCGGAGATCGTCGGCCAGCTGGAAAGCCAGCGCGCGCATGTACTGGGTTTGCCCGACGCGCTGTACAACGCCGTGAGCCAGGTCGAACATGGCGTGGGCGTGATGTTCCTCATCGAGACGCCGGAACGGGCCGTTACGCAACCGCTGAGCGTGTCGGCCGTGCTGCTCGATAACCTGCAAGACCCGGGCAACGTGGGGTCGATTTTGCGCAGCGCGGCCGCCGCCGGCATCACGCAGGTCTACTGCAGCGCCGGCACGGCCTTCTGCTGGTCGCCGAAGGTGCTGCGCGCGGCCATGGGCGCGCACTTCGTGCTCGACATCTTTGAAAACGTCGATCTGGCCGCGCTGGTTGCGGGCGCCAAGGTGGCGACCCTGGCCACCAGCGGCTACGCCACGAAGCAGCTGTATGACGTCGACCTGCGCCAGCCCGTCGCCTGGCTGTTCGGCCATGAAGGGCAGGGCGTGGCCGACGACCTGCTGTCGATGGCGACGCACCAGGTGGTCATTCCGCACCTGGGCCAGATTGAATCGCTGAACGTGGCCGCCTGCGCCGCCGTCTGCTTCTTCGAGCAGCTGCGCCAGGGCCGGTCCTGAACAGGGTAGCCATGTCTTTTCCTCTGCTTGCCGACGGTGCTGTACGTGATGAGGCCTGGTGGCGCCAGGTGGCCGCGTTTTATCCCGCGCCGCCGGACGCCATCGTCAATCTCGAACATGGCTATTTCGGCGCCATGGCCGCGCCCGTGCAAGCGGCGTTCGAGCAGGCCGTGCGCTACACCAACGAGCAACTGAGTCCTTTCGTGCGCGGCGAGTTCACGCGCACGCATGTGGACATTCTGCGCCAGCGCGTCGCCGCGCTGATCGGCGCGCAGCCGCACGAGATCCTGCTGACCCGTAGCGGCACCGAGTCCATGCAGGTCCTGATCACGCAATACCATGGCCTGGCGCCCGGCGATACGGTTCTATGGAGTAATCTCGATTATCCGGCGATGCGCACGGCCATGCGCTGGCTGGCGCAGCGTCGTGGCGTCACCAGCACGCAAGTCACACTGAGTTTGCCCGTCAGCGATGACGAGATCGTCGCCCGTTACGCGCAAGCCATGCGCCAGGCCGTCAAGCCCAAGTTGCTGCTGCTGTCGCAGGTGGCGCCGGCCAATGGTCAACAACTACCGCTCAAGGACATCATGGCGCTGGCGCGCGAACACGGCATCGACGTGCTGCTCGACAGCGCCCATGCGCTGGGGCAGGTCGACGTGGACGTGCAGGCCATGGGCGTCGATTTCGCCGGTTTCAATCTGCACAAATGGCTGGGGGCGCCGGCGGGACTCGGTGTCGTGTATATCTGCGCATCGCAGCTGCACAAGATCGAGCCGCACTATGGCGACGATGATTATCCGCTGGACGATATCCGTAGCCGCTTGCACATGGGCATGCCGCCGATCGGCGCCATCCTGGCCGCGCCTGCCGCGTTGGATTTCCATGCGTGCCTGGGCGGCACGCCGGCCAAGAACGAACGCCTGGCCTGGCTGCGCGATTACTGGGTCAGTCGCGCCGCGCAACTGCCCGGCGTGCGCATGTTGTCGCCGCTCGATGCGAGGCGCGGCACGGCGCTGGTCGCCTTTGCCGTCGACGGCATGAGCGCGCGCGATCTGCAGCAAGCCTTGCTGCAGCGCTTCGGCGTCTTTACCGTGCAGCGCAATATCGGCGATACCGATGTCGTGCGCGCCACGGTCGCCATCACGACCACCACCAGTGAACTCGATCAGCTGGTCGCCGCGCTGACGGTGCTCTCCAGCGAGGTGACCACCTGACAAAACCGAAGCGCAGTAGGTTTGGTCAGGTGTTTTTCTCAGTATTCGCGGCGGTTCGGTTTGATTTCCTGCAGGATCGTCGTGGAGATTTCCTCGATCGACTTGGTGGTCGACGACAGCCAGCGTATTCCCTCGCGTTTCATCATTTTTTCCGCCTCGTTGACCTCGTAACGGCAATTTTCGATGGCCGCATACTTGCTGCCAGCGCGTCTTTCGTTGCGTATTTCCGACAAACGTTCGGGCGTAATGCTCAATCCGAAAATTTTATTCTTAAATTCCAGCAGGGCCGACGGCAGCTTGTCGCGCTCGAAATCGTCGGGAATCAGCGGATAATTGGCCGCCTTGATCCCGTATTGCATGGCCAGATACAGGCTGGTCGGGGTCTTGCCAGAGCGCGAAACACCCACCAGAATGACATCGGCCGATGACAGGTTCTTATGCGACTGGCCGTCGTCGTGCGCCAGCGAATAGTTGATCGCCTCGATGCGGTTCTTGTATTCCTCGCTGTCGACGATGTTGTGCGAGCGGCCGATGGTATGGGTCGACATGACGCCCAGTTCCTGCTCCAGCGGGGCGACAAAGGTCTGGATCAGGTCCATGTGCATGCCGCTGGATTTGCGGATCACGGCCGACAGGTCGTTCTTCACCAGGGTGGAGAAAATGATCGGACGCTGGCCGTCGCTGGCAAACGCCTCGTTGATCTTGCGCGCCGCCTCATGGGCCTTGTCCATGGTGTCGATGAAGGGCAGGCGGATCTGGCGGAAGCGCAGATCGAACTGCGTCAGCACCGAGTGGCCGAACGTCTCGGCGGTGATGCCGGTGCCGTCGGAAACGAAGAAGACGGTGCGGGCCGCGGAGGGCAGAGGAGGGCGTGGTTCTTGTGTCATGGGTTTTCGGATCAAGATTGTGCGTCGTCAATTTGCGCCGCACAAGGTAAAATGGCTGCAACGGTATGATTGTGCTGCACGACGCCAAGAATAACAAGAAGACTGTCTGTGCGCCGCGCGTAAAGATTTCTATCATCAGTAAGGGTGTCATTATGACCAACGCAGTATCGCAACAGCAGGAAGACAAGGACGCGGTGTATGTTGCCTCGTTCGAGCATTTGCGCATGACGGATGTCGAATCCGTCGGCGGCAAGAACGCCTCCCTGGGCGAAATGATCAGCCAGCTGGCGGAAGCCGGCGTGCGCGTGCCCGGTGGCTTTGCCACCACGGCGCAGGCATTCCGCGATTTCCTGTCGTATAGCGCCAACGGCGGCTTGCCGCTGGCCGAACGCATCGCCCAGCGCCTCGAAGGGCTGAATATCGATGACGTGCGTTCGCTGGCGCAAGCCGGTGCCGAGATCCGTCAATGGATCGTGGAAACGCCATTCCAGCCACGCCTGGCCGCTGAAATCGACCAGTTCTACGCCAAGCTGGTGGCCGACTCCGACACGGAAATGTCGTTTGCCGTGCGCTCCTCCGCCACGGCGGAAGACTTGCCGGACGCGTCTTTTGCTGGTCAGCAAGAAACCTTCCTGAACGTGGTCGGCATCGACAACGTGCTCGAGGCCATGAAACAGGTGTTCGCGTCGCTGTATAACGACCGCGCCATCTCGTATCGCGTACATAAAGGCTTTACGCACGCTGAAGTGGCATTGTCGGCCGGCGTGCAGCGCATGGTGCGTTCCGACCTGGGTGCGGCCGGCGTGATGTTCACCATCGACACGGAATCGGGCTTCAAGGATGTGGTCTTCGTCACCTCCAGCTATGGCCTCGGTGAAACCGTGGTGCAGGGCGCCGTCAATCCCGACGAATTCTATGTGCACAAGCCGATGCTGGAAAAAGGCAAGTCGCCTGTGATCCGCCGCAATATCGGCTCGAAGCTGCTGAAGATGGAATTCACGAACGAAGCGAAAGCTGGCCGTTCCGTGAAAACCGTCGACGTGCCCGTCGAAATGCGCAACCGCTACTCGCTGAACGACAGCGAAGTGGTGGAGCTGGCCAAATACGCCGTCATCATCGAGAACCACTACGGCCGTCCGATGGACATCGAGTGGGGCAAGGATGGCCGCGACGGCAAGCTGTACATCCTGCAAGCGCGTCCTGAAACCGTCAAGTCGCAGCAAAAGGCGACCGACGTGCAGGAGCGCTTCAAGCTGAAAAGCACGGGCACCGTGCTGACGTCCGGCCGCGCCATCGGCCAGAAGATCGGCGCCGGCCCTGTGCGCGTGATTCACGACCCGGCCGACATGGAGCGTGTGCAGCCAGGCGACGTGCTCGTTGCCGACATGACGGACCCGAACTGGGAACCGGTCATGAAGCGCGCATCGGCCATCGTCACCAACCGTGGCGGCCGTACTTGCCACGCTGCAATTATTGCCCGTGAACTCGGCGTGCCGGCCGTCGTCGGCTGCGGCGACGCGACCGACGTGCTGAAAGACGGCACGTTCGTCACCGTCGTGTGCTCCGAAGGCGACGAAGGCAAGATCTACGATGGCTTGCTGGAAACGGAAGTGTCGGAAGTATCGCGCGGCGAATTGCCGAAGCTCGACACCAAGATCATGCTCAACGTGGGCAATCCGCAGCTGGCGTTCGACTTCCAGTCCGTGCCGAATGCGGGCGTGGGCCTGGCGCGCCTGGAATTCATCATCAATAACAATATTGGTGTGCATCCGCGCGCGATCCTCGAGTACCCGAACATCGATGCCGACCTGAAAAAGGCCGTGGAATCGGTGGCGCGCGGCCACGCTTCGCCGAAAGCGTTCTACATCGACAAGCTGGCCGAAGGCATCGCCACCATCGCCGCCGCGTTCTGGCCGAAAAAAGTCATCGTGCGCCTGTCCGACTTCAAGTCGAACGAGTACAAGAAGCTGATCGGCGGTTCGCGTTACGAGCCGGACGAGGAAAACCCGATGCTGGGCTTCCGCGGCGCGGCGCGCTACCTGTCGGCCGACTTCTCCGAAGCGTTCAACATGGAATGCGAAGCGATGAAGCGCGTGCGTAACGACATGGGCCTGACGAACGTGGAAATCATGGTGCCATTCGTACGTACCCTGGGCCAGGCCGAGAAAGTCATCGACCTGCTGGCAAAGAATGGCCTGAAGCGCGGCGAGAACGACTTGCGCGTCATCATGATGTGCGAAGTACCGTCGAACGCCATCCTGGCCGACCAGTTCCTCGACCATTTCGATGGCTTCTCGATCGGTTCGAACGACCTGACCCAGCTGACCCTGGGCCTGGACCGCGATTCCGGCATGGAATTGCTGGCCGCCGACTTCGACGAGCGCGACCCTGCCGTGAAAGCCCTGCTGGCCCTGGCCATCAAGGCTTGCCTGGCACGCGGCAAGTACATCGGCATTTGCGGCCAGGGTCCTTCGGACCACCCTGACTTCGCCGTCTGGCTGATGGAGCAGGGCATCGAATCGATGTCCCTGAATCCCGACTCGGTGATCGATACCTGGCAAAAGCTCGCTGCGCTGAAAGCGTAAGCATCTTTATCGCCGTCTGAAAACCCGCTGCCGCTCACCCGGCAGCGGGTTTTTTTACGCCTGCCATGCGGCGCACGGCAGTATCCGATGGGCTTGCGCCAGATCAGCTAAAATGATTCCACCAATACATTGAAACGGGAGTTCACATGGCAAGCAAGAAACCGAGCAAAGTTGCAAAGATCGACATCGGCATTTCCGAGGCGGACCGCGCGAAGATTGCGGAAGGCCTGTCCGGCCTGCTGGCCGACAGCTACACCTTGTACCTGATGACCCATAATTTTCACTGGAACGTCAAGGGGCCGATGTTCAACACCCTGCACCTGATGTTCATGACGCAATACACGGAGCAGTGGGCCGCGCTGGACCTGATCGCCGAGCGCATCCGCGCCCTCGGCTACCCGGCGCCGGGCACCTACAAGGAATTCGTCAAGCTCGCTTCGATCAAGGAAATCGACGGTGTGCCGCCGGCGCTGGAGATGGTCAGCCATCTGGTGTCGGCACAGGAAGCGACCGCGCGCACGGCGCGCCGCCTGTTCCCGCTGCTGGAAAAAGCCAATGACCAGCCGACGGCCGACCTGATTACGCAGCGCCTCGATTTGCATGAGAAGACGGCGTGGATGCTGCGCAGCCTGCTCGAGGAATAAATCCCCTACTGGCGGCGCTAATTCGCCCCTGGCTATTGACGCCATCCGGAATTGCGTTAGACTGCTTGTATATAGGTGTTTGGCAAGAATAATATCAGGCAGTACAGCGCATTAAACCCCGTCGCTTATATAGGCTGCGGGGTTTTTTATTTTCGGATTCACAAAGATGGAGGCATCATGGCTGAATGGGTGGGCTGGTTTGTAGCGGCTGGCGCGGTATTGATCCTGGAGCTGTTTACAGGCACGTTTTATTTGCTGATGATCGCCATCGGCGTCAGTGCCGGAGGATTGGTGGCGCTGGCGGGCGGAAATGGCAGCTGGCAGGCCCTGACGGCCGCGATTGTCGGCGTGGCGGCCACGCTGTTATTGCGGCGCAGCCGTTTTGGCAAGGCGGCGCGGCGCGATGCGGCGCAGGATCCGAATGTGAATCTCGATATCGGCCAAAGCGTGGCGGTCGCGCATTGGGTCGATGGCGCGGCGCGCGTCATGTATCGCGGCGCCTTGTGGGATGTGGAACTGATACCCGGCAGCGATACGCAGGCCGGTCATTACACCATACGTGCCGTGCGTGGCAGCCGTTTGATAGTTGGATAACCTGGAGAATAGATTATGGAAGTAAGCATCGGAAGCGTATCGCTGATCTTGTTATTGCTGGCGTTGGTATTTGTCTTCAAGACGGTCAATGTCGTGCCGCAGCAGCATGCCTGGGTGGTGGAACGCCTGGGCAAGTTCCACGCGGTATTGGGTCCTGGCCTGAATATTGTCGTGCCTTTTGTTGACCGTATCGCTTACAAGCATGTGCTCAAGGAAATTCCACTCGATGTGCCGCCGCAGGTGTGCATTACGCGCGACAATACGCAATTGCAGGTCGATGGCATTCTGTATTTCCAGATTACCGATGCCATGCGGGCTTCCTATGGTTCGTCGAATTATATTGCCGCCATTACGCAACTGGCGCAAACGACCTTGCGCTCGGTGATCGGTAAAATGGAACTCGACAAGACATTTGAAGAACGCGACCATATCAATACGGCCATCGTGAATGCCATCGATGAATCGGCGGCGAATTGGGGCGTTAAGGTATTGCGCTATGAAATCAAGGATTTGACGCCGCCCAAGGAAATCTTGCATGCGATGCAGGCGCAGATTACGGCCGAGCGCGAAAAGCGCGCGCTGATTGCCGCGTCGGAAGGGCGCAAGCAGGAGCAGATTAATATCGCCAGCGGCGAGCGCGAAGCGGCCATCGCCCGCTCCGAAGGCGAAAAGCAGGCATCGATCAACCGCGCCGAAGGCCAGGCCACGGCCATCGTCGCGCTGGCGCAGGCCAGCGCCGAGGCGCTGCGCCAGGTGGGGGCCGCCATCCGCGAGCCGGGCGGCGAAGATGCCGTCAATCTGAAAGTAGCCGAGCAGTATGTGGGCGCCTTCGCGCAATTGGCGAAAACGAATAACTCGATTATCGTGCCGGCCAATCTCGGTGATATGAGCGGTTTGATCGCCACGGCGATGCAGGTGGTGAAAACGCAGAAGCCGAAAGGCGGCGTGGCTATTCCCTGATTGCCTGCTGACCGGGTCAATGGTAGCAAGTTTGCTGTCAATACTGCCCGCTGTATAGCGGGCAGTTTTCATTTGCGCGCCCTGATTATCTGGCAGCAGCAGGAGTGGAGTATCTGTGGCTGAGTGTGTAACGCTGAAAATATTTTCTTCATGCTATGCTATGCGCACTTTTGGTATTATGTGCTATCGTGCGGCGCTTGAGGTGATGCGTGAAGGCGAATATGTGGCACCTATGTATATTGTGCATGCCGGTGCGGCGCTTGGAGGTGATGCGTGACAGGCGATAGTATTGGCCCTATGTATATTTTGAATTGCTATTTTTAATTACTATAAATTGCAATGAAACAAAAAGTATTGCAAAATAAATGCGGCCGATGACGTTGTATTGAATCGTTGCCGCACAAAGCAGGGCTACTTGTGCAGAGGGCCCATGTGCGATGTCCGCCCCACTTGATTGAAGACTGCATCGCTTGAAAGCCGGGGAAGTGGGGCTTTGAGTAAAAGAATTGTAAAAAACAATCAAATCTTCAGAAAAATCACCTCAGTCGCGTTACAATTGGATAGAATTTAACTGTTCAGTTATATTTTTCAACTCACACAAGGAAATATCATGGATCTGTCCAGCTTATCCCTGTCCGAACTGCGCACCTTGCAGGACGACATCAAGAAGCAAATGAAAAAACGCGAACAGGACGATCTGTCCAAAGCGCGCGAACAAATCCTGGCGATCGCCCAGAGCGTCGGCGTTTCCGTAAAAGATCTGGTGGGCACGGGTATCCGCGCTAAAACCGGCACGGTTGCGGTACGCTATCGCAATCCGGATGATGCGACGCAACAATGGACAGGCCGTGGCCGTCAACCGAAATGGGTCAAAGAGTGGACCGATTCGGGCAAGTCGCGTGATCTGCTGAAGGTGTAATGTAATACGCCATTCATTCGGATGCTTGTCCTGTGGAGTAGTACAGGTGTAGTACAAGGCAGCATGCAAGCATCCGGCACTTTCCTGATTATCGTCTTTGGCCAGACAGGCAAAGCGGATTCGCATCACTTATCTTCCCGGTATTTTCGCCCATACCAGTCTTATTTCCGCCGTATCTCTTCCTTCTCCTGTTTGCATCCCGTCGCGCCATGCTTTTCATCTTGCCGCAGGCAATCGGCAAAATAAAACCCGGCATATAGCCGGGCTTGCTGGTATAGACGCAGCACGCTGTGCGCAGTGCCGGATCAGCGACGGTGCGACTTCATTGCCGCCTGCACTTCGCGCGCGCCATCGCGGTCGCGTTCCGCAGCCCGTTTGTCGTGCTGCTTCTTGCCTTTGGCCAGGCCGATTTCGCATTTCACGCGGCCGCCCTTGTAGTGCAGGTTGAGTGGTACCAGGGTGTAGCCGGAGCGTTCCACCTTGCCGATCAGTTTATCCATTTCCGTGCGGTGCAGCAGCAGCTTGCGCGTGCGTACGGCTTCCGGATGGATATGGGTAGAGGCGGTCGGCAGGGCGCTGATATGCGCGCCGAACAGGAAGAGTTCATCGCCGCGGACGACGACGTAGGCTTCCTTGATTTGTACGCGGGCGTCGCGGATGGCTTTGACTTCCCAGCCTTCCAGCACGATGCCCGCTTCGTAGCGATCCTCGATAAAGTAGTCGTGGAAGGCTTTTCTGTTGTCTGCTATGGTCATGAGATGGTAAATGTGCGCGGGTCGGTTAAACTACTGTCTCGCGCAAGCGCGATAAAATCAAATGTATCCAACATCATAGCAAATGGTTCTTCAATGGCAGTAGTACATAAATCAGTTTTTCTCGGCTATAGCGCCGAACAAATGTTCGCGCTGGTGGCGGCGGTGGAGGATTATCCCAAATTCCTGCCCTGGTGCGGTGCGGTCGAGATTCGCGAGCGGGGCGAGAACACGGTTGTCGCCAGCGTGGGCATACATTACCACGGCGTGCGCCAAAGCTTCACCACGTCCAACGAGAACGTGCCGCCGTCATCCATCAAGATGAAGCTGGTGGACGGTCCTTTCAAGACCCTCGATGGCGTGTGGACCTTCAAGGCCCTGCGCGAAGACGCCTGCAAGATCGAACTGGACCTGCATTACGAGTTTTCCAGCCGCGTACTGGAACAGATCATCGGCCCCGTCTTTGGCATGATCGCCAACAGCATGGTCGACTCCTTCTGCAAGCGCGCGGAGACCGTGTATGGCTGAGGCCAGCATTCACGTGCAAGTCTGCCATGCCTTGCCGGATAGCAGCTTCCTGCGCGCCTTGACGGTGCCTGCAGGCACCACCATCGAACAGGCAGTGGCGCAGAGCGGCTTGCTGCAAGCCATCCCCGGCATCGACCTTGCCGTCAATATGGTCGGCATCTACGGCAAGAAGAAGCCGCTCGATACGGTATTGCGCGAACATGACCGCGTGGAAGTGTACCGCCCCTTGCAGGCGGACCCGAAAGAGGCGCGCCGGCGCAGGGCTGGCGGCAAGCCTGCCAAGGGCTTAGTTGCCAGCGCATCTGCCGCGCAGCTCAAGCCCAGCGCGCGCGATTCCCAGCTATGTTCAAAGGTCTTGCCGAAGTTGCAAGGACAAAAGATGAGAATTTCCGTATAATCTGCTTTTGCGCCAATAGGAAATGCTATGCGTCTACTTCAAAAAGCACTCACATTCGATGACGTGCTGCTCGTCCCAGCCTACTCCAACGTTCTGCCCGCCGATACGTCCCTCAAAACTCGCCTGACCCGCAATATCACCTTGAATATTCCCTTGCTGTCCGCAGCCATGGATACGGTGACGGAAGCTCGTCTGGCGATCGCGATGGCCCAGGAAGGCGGCATCGGCATCATCCACAAGAATTTGAATCCGAAGGACCAGGCACGTGAAGTGGCCCGCGTAAAGCGTTTCGAAGCAGGCGTGCTGCGTGATCCGATCACGATTCCGCCGGAAATGAAAATCCGCGACGTGATTGCGCTGACGGAACAATACGGCATCAGCGGTTTCCCTGTCGTCAAGGGCAAGGAAGTCGTCGGCATCATCACCAACCGCGATTTGCGTTTTGAGCAGGAACTCGACGCGGAAGCTTCCGCCAAGATGACCCCGCGCGAAAAGCTGGTGGTCGTCAAGGAAGACGCCGATACGGCCGAAGCCAAGCGCCTGATGAACAAGCACCGCCTCGAGCGCGTGCTGGTCGTCAACGACGCATTCGAACTGCGCGGCCTGATTACCGTCAAGGATATCCAGAAGTCGACTTCCCACCCGTTCGCGTCGAAAGACAGCCAGGGCAAACTGCTGGTCGGCGCTGCCGTCGGCGTGGGTGCCAAGGATGAAGAGCGCATCGACCTGCTGGTCGCTGCCGGCGTTGACGTGCTGGTGGTCGACACGGCCCACGGCCACTCGCAAGGCATCCTCGACCGCGTACGCTGGATCAAGACCAAGTATCCGCAAGTCGAAGTGATTGGCGGCAACATCGCTACCGCCGCTGCCGCCAAGGCGCTGGTGGAATACGGCGCCGATGCGGTCAAGGTCGGCATCGGTCCTGGCTCGATCTGCACCACGCGTATCGTCGCCGGTGTGGGCGTGCCGCAAATCACGGCCATCTCGAATGTGGCCGAAGCACTGGAAGGCACGGGCGTGCCATGTATCGCCGACGGCGGTATCCGCTTCTCGGGCGATATCTCGAAAGCGCTGGCCGCTGGCGCCTCGACCGTCATGATGGGTTCCATGTTTGCCGGTACGGAAGAAGCGCCAGGCGAAGTGATCCTGTACCAGGGCCGCAGCTACAAATCGTACCGCGGCATGGGTTCGCTGGGCGCGATGTCCGATGGTTCGGCTGACCGTTATTTCCAGGACGCCACCATGAAGGCCGACAAGTTCGTGCCTGAAGGTATCGAAGGCCGCGTCGCCTACAAGGGCAGCGTGCTGGCGATCATCTTCCAGTTGGTGGGCGGCGTGCGTCAATCGATGGGTTACTGCGGTTGCGCCACCATCGACGAACTGCGCGAAAAAGCGGAATTCGTGGAAATCACCTCGGCCGGCATGCGCGAGTCGCATGTCCATGATGTGCAGATCACGAAAGAAGCCCCGAACTACCGTTCCGAGTAAATAGCGACAGACCAGACCGGCGCCTAGTGCGCCGGTTTTGTAATGACCTCAGATAAAGTCCCCATCATGCATTCTAAAATCCTCATTCTCGATTTCGGTTCCCAAGTCACCCAGTTGATCGCCCGCCGCGTGCGCGATTCCGGCGTGTTTTCCGAAGTCTTCCCGTATGACGTCAGCGACGAGTTCGTGCGCAACTATGGCGCCGCCGGCGTGATCCTGTCGGGCAGCCACAATTCCACCCTGGACGGCGACTCGCCGCGTGCGCCGCAAGCCGTGTTCGAGCTGGGCGTGCCCGTGCTGGGCATCTGCTACGGCATGCAAACCATGGCGGCCCAGCTGGGCGGCAAGGTGGAAAACGGCCTGGTACGCGAATTCGGCTACGCCGAAGTGCGCGCCCGCAGCCACACCAAGTTGCTCAACGGTATCGCCGACTTCGTTACCGACGAAGGCCATGGCATGCTGAAAGTGTGGATGAGCCATGGCGACAAGGTGCTGGAGATGCCGCCAGGCTTCAAGCTGATGGGCAACACCCCGAGCTGCCCTATCGCCGCCATGGCCGATGAAGAGCGCCAGTTCTACGGCGTGCAATTCCACCCGGAGGTAACGCACACGGTGCAGGGCAAGGCCATGCTCGGCCGTTTCGTGCATGAAATCTGCGGCTGCAAATCGGACTGGAACATGCCCGACTACATCAGCGAAGCCGTGGAAAAAATCCGCGCGCAAGTGGGTACCGACGACGTCATCCTTGGCCTGTCCGGCGGCGTCGATTCCTCCGTGGCCGCTGCCCTGATCCACCGCGCCATCGGCGACCAGCTGACCTGCGTCTTCGTCGACCACGGCCTGCTGCGCCTGGACGAAGGCAAGATGGTGATGGACATGTTCGCCAAGAACTTGGGCGTGAAAGTCATCCGCGTCGATGCGGAAGACCAGTTCATGGGCCACCTGGCCGGCGTCACCGATCCTGAGCAAAAGCGCAAGATCATCGGCCGCGAATTCGTCGAAGTGTTCCAGGTGGAATCGGGCAAGCTGGTCAACGCCAAATGGCTGGCGCAAGGAACGATCTACCCGGACGTGATCGAATCGGCCGGCAAAGGTAAAAAAGGCCAGACCATCAAGAGCCACCACAACGTGGGCGGCTTGCCGGACACCATGAAGCTGAAATTGCTCGAGCCGCTGCGCGAACTGTTCAAGGACGAGGTGCGCAAGCTGGGCGTGGCTCTGGGCTTGCCGCATGACATGGTCTACCGCCACCCATTCCCTGGCCCGGGCCTCGGTGTGCGCATCCTCGGCGAAGTCAAGAAAGACTACGCCGACCTGCTGCGCCGCGCCGATGCCATCTTCATCGAAGAACTGCGCAACACGCCGTATGAGCCGGTCGTGGTTCCTGGCTTCGACCAGGATAGCGTTCCGACCAACTGGTACGAAGCGACGAGCCAGGCGTTTGCCGTCTTCCTGCCAGTCAAATCGGTGGGCGTGATGGGCGATGGCCGTACCTACGAATACGTGGTGGCCCTGCGCGCCGTGCAAACGCAGGACTTCATGACGGCCCACTGGGCGCACCTGCCGCACAGCCTGCTGGGCAAGGTCTCGAACCGCATCATCAATGAAGTGCGCGGCATCAACCGCGTCGTCTACGATATCTCTGGCAAGCCGCCGGCGACCATCGAGTGGGAATGATTTTCCACAAGGAAACTTTGCATTTCCGACTAATTGAGTGAGCCAAAGCCCTGTTTTTTACAGGGCTTTTTTTATGCCATCGATGCCGGCTCCCATTGCATGCTCTGCTGTCACAAGGCCGCGTGTTTTTTACTAGTGGTAATTGGATAGATGAAAAGTAGTTACCAAAGAGGTAAAGTTCTCAAGAAATAAATAAAGTTGCCCGATAGAAATAATTAATTTATAATTTCCTTACGTAAATAATTATTTAAGGCAACATATGCACCTGCGCTTGACGCCATGGTGCGGTGTATTTTTGTTTAGCGGCACCCTGTGTGCCGCCGTGTCCGCGCAGACCCGTCCCGAAATCGCGCCGCCCCTTCCCACCACGCCTGGCAGCAGCCAGCGCGACGATGCCAGCCAAGAATTGATACGCCAGCAAGAGCGCGAGCGCGTCCTGCGCCAGCAGCAGGAACGCAATCCCGACGTGCGCCTGCTCGAGGCGCCTGCCGCGGTGTCCGCAAACCGCTTGCCGACGGGCGAATCGCCGTGTTTTACGATTGACCATCTTGTGTTGCGGGGCGAGGATGCGGCGCAGTTCAAGTGGGCATTGAACGCCACCAACCGCGACGACCTGGGCGCGCCGGATTCTCCGCTGGGCCGTTGCCTGGGCACGCAGGCCATCAATGTACTGATGGGCCGCATGCAGAACGCCATCATCGCGCGCGGCTACGTCACTACGCGCGTGCTGGCCGAGCCGCAGGACTTGAGCAAGGGTAGTTTGGCCTTGAGCGTGATACCGGGGCGTATCCGCCAGATCGGTTTTGCGCCCGGCACGAATCCCCGGGCCACCTGGTGGAATGCCGTGCCGGCGCGGCCCGGCGACTTGCTCAACGTGCGCGATACGGAGCAGGCGCTGGAGAACTTCAAGCGCGTGCCGACGGCCGAGGCCGATATCCAGATCATGCCGGCCGAGGGCGGCAACGCCAAGCCGGGCGAGAGCGACCTGCAGATCCAGTGGAAGCAGGGCTTGCCGTTTCGGCTGGCGCTGGGCCTCGATGATGGCGGTTCGCGCTCGACAGGCAAGCTGCAGGGCAGCGTGACCCTGTCGTACGACCACTGGCTGACCCTGAACGACCTGTTTTACCTGAGCCTGAACCAGAACGTCGACGGCGACCGCAACGGCCCGCGCGGCACGGGCGGCATGGTGGCCCACTATTCGATTCCCTACGCCTACTGGCTGTTGGCCTTCACGGCCAGCGACAGCCATTACCACCAGTCCGTGGCCGGCATCAGTCAAGACTACAACTACAGCGGCGCCAGCCAGAACAAGGAAGTGAAACTCTCGCGCCTGGTGTACCGCGATGCGTCGCGCAAGACGACGGTGTCCTTGCGTGGCTGGCAACGCGCCGCGCAGAATTTCATCGACGACACGGAAGTGGAAGTGCAGCGCCGCCGCATGGCGGGCTGGGAACTGGGTATCGGTCATCGCGAATTCATGGGACAGGCCACCTTGGACTTGAACCTGCAATACCGGCGCGGCACGGGCGCGATGCATGCGATGGCGGCGCCCGAGGAAGCATTTGGCGAGGGCACGTCGCGTTTCAAACTCGTCCTGGCCGACGCGGCCCTGTCGGCGCCGTTCAAGCTGGCTGGCCAGCCGCTGCGCTACGCGGGCAGCTGGCGCATGCAGCACAACCGCACGCCGCTGGTGCCGCAAGACCGCTTTGCCATCGGCGGGCGCTACACGGTACGTGGCTACGACGGCGAAAGCAGCTTGTCCGCCGAGCGCGGCTGGCTGCTGCGCAATGAGCTCGGCGTGCCGCTGGGCAGCAGCGGCCAGGAAGCGTATGCCGGGCTGGACCACGGCGAAGTGTCGGGGCCATCCGCCGAATGGCTGATTGCGCGGCGCCTGACGGGCGGCTTCGTCGGTTTGCGCGGCCAGTGGCTGGGCGTGCAGTACGACGCCTTTGTCGGCTGGCCCGTGCGCAAACCCGAGCTGTTCCGTACGGCCAGCCATACGGCCGGCTTCAGCCTGAACGCCAGTTACTAAGACGCCGCCATCGATCAGTTGTCATCTCCCTTTATCGCATCATTTAATTGTCATTAGGACATTTCATGAACAAGAACCTGTACCGCATCATCTTCAATAAACGCCGTGGCCAACTGATGGTCGTCGCCGAAAATGCCTCGTCGCAAGGCAAGGCGGCCAAGGGCGAAGGCGGCCTGGATAGCGGCGTATTTGAGGGTGATGGCGGTGGCGGGCTAAGTTTAAGTGTGAATGGCCGCTTGCGGCCGCTGGCCTTGGCGATATTTGGCGCGCTGGGCATGGTGGCCTTTGTCGCCGGTCCGGCCATGGGGCAGATCGTGGCCGACCCGAACGCGCCGGGCCGCCAGCGTCCGACGGTGGTGCAAAGCGCCAATGGCGTGACCCAGGTGAATATCCAGACGCCGAGCGCGGCGGGTGTCTCGCGCAATACCTACAGCCAGTTCGACGTGACGGCGAATGGCGCCATCCTCAACAACAGCCGCGGCAATGTGCAGACGCAGACGGGCGGCTGGGTGCAGGGCAACCCGTGGCTGGCGGGCGGCAGCGCGCGCGTCATCCTCAACGAGGTCAACTCGGCAAATCCGAGCCAGTTGCGCGGCTATGTGGAAGTGGCGGGCCAGCGCGCCGAAGTCGTCATCGCCAATCCGGCTGGCGTGGCCATCGATGGCGGCGGTTTTATCAATGCCAGCCGGGTCGTGCTGACGACGGGTACGCCGATGCTCAACGATGGCAGCCTGGACGGCTACATGGTGCAGCGCGGCGTGGTCACGATCAATGGTCGCGGCCTCGATACGTCGCTGAGCGACTATACGGCCATCCTGGCGCGCGCCGCGCAAATCAATGGCGGTATCTGGGCGCAGGAACTGAAAGTGGTGACAGGAACGAATCAGATCGATGCGGCGCATGGCGTGGCGGGCGCAGCGTCTGGCGTAGGTCCTGCACCAGCCTACGCGCTGGACGTGGCGCAGCTGGGCGGCATGTATGCGGGCAAGATTACCTTGATCGGCACGGAAGCGGGCCTGGGCGTACGCAACGCGGGCGTGCTGGCGGCGACGGCGGGCAACCTGGTGCTGCAATCGAACGGCTGGCTGAGCAACAGCGGCAACATCCAGTCCGCCGGCAGCGGCAGCCAGACCAGCATCGCCGTCACGGGCGACGTGGCCAACAGCGGTACCGTGTATGCGGGCGGCGACAGCCAGGTGCAGGCGCAGGGCAATATTGCGAACAGCGGCGTGATCGGCGCGCAGAACAATGTCGGCGTGCAAGCCACGGGCGCCGGATCGCGCATCGATGCCACGGCTGGCTCGGTGCTGGCGGCCGGCTTGAATCTGGACAATACATTGACCGTCAGCGGCAAGCTGAACGTTTCCGCTGGCGACACCATTGCCGTGCACGGCACGGCCGTGGCGGGCGGCGACAGCAGCCTGGCGGCGCGCCAGCTGGACCTTGCTGGGGCGCAGGTTTCGGGCGCGAACGTCAGCCTGGGCGCCAGCGCCGGCGACCTCGACGCCAGCCGCGCCCAGGTCAGTGCCCGCGAACGCCTGCAGCTGGACGCGGCACGCACCGTGCGCAGCGATGCAGCGCAGCTGACGGGCCAGCAGTTGGGGCTGAATGCGCACGACTTGTCGAACGTGGGCGGCCAGATCACGCAACTGGGCACGGGCGATCTTTCACTTCAATTGCCGGGTAGCCTGGACAACACACGCGGCGTCATCGCCACGAATAGCCAGGCCTTGCGCCTGCAGGCCGCCAGCCTGAGCAACCAGGACGGACAGATCCAGCATGCGGGCACGGGTGCGCTGGAGCTCGGCGCGGGACAAATCAACTTGCAGCGCGGCAGCATCATCAGCAACGGCGCATTGGCGCTGACGGGAGAGCAGATTGACCACCGCGATGCGCGTACGGTGGCGGGGCAGCTCAGTATCAACGCCGGTAGCTTGGACAACCGGGGCGGCAGCCTGGCGCAGAGCGGCCAGGGGGCGACCGGCGTGCAGGTGCGCGGCGTGCTGGACAACCGCGGCGGTGCACTGGAAAGCAATGGCACGATGACGGTACAGGCGGCCGGCGTGCAGAACCAGAAGGGCCGCATCGTGGCCAGCGGCGACCTGGCACTGTCGACAGGCGCGCTGGACAATACGGAGGCGATCCTGGCGGCGGGCGGCAAGCTGCGCCTCGACAGTGGCGACATCGACAATACGCGCGGCCAGATACAGGCGCTGGCGGGCGATGCGGCCTTGACGGTCGCAAAACTGAACAATACGGCCGGCAGCGTGTTTGCTGGTGGCAATCTTGTCACCAAGGCTGGCGAGGTACTGAACAGCGGCAACCTGTATGCGGCCGGCAGCCAGACGCTGCAGGTGAACGGCGCCGTCAGCAACAGCGGCGTGATCGCTGCGCAGGGCGACAACAGCATCGATGCCAGCCGCATCGACAGCGTGGCCGGCAGCTTGCTGGGCGCCGGGGTCCGCGCCGACGGCAACTTGGCCGGCGGCGGCCAGTTGCAGCTGACGGCCACGCAAGCGATCGCGGCCCATGGCCAGAACTTGGCCGCCGGCAAGACCAGCATGCATGCTGCCGCCATCGACCTGAGCGGCAGCCAGACGGGGGGCGCGGCCATTGAGTTGAATTCCAGCGTAGGCAATGTCGTCACCGATACCGCACTGGTGACGACCACCGGTCTGCTGTCCGTGACGGCGGCCGATAGCGGCCAGATCCTGTCGAACGTGCGCGGCACCTTGAGCGCGGGCCAGTTGGATATCCAAACGGGATCGCTCGACAACCGCAGCGGCACCCTGATTCAGACGGGCAATGGCGACACCACCTTGCAAGGCAGCACCCTGGACAACACGGGCGGACGCATCGCCGTCAACAGCGCCAAGCTGGCGCTGCATGCCGACAAGGTGCTTAACCGCGACGGCAGCATCGAACATGCGGGCACGGGCCGCCTGAGTATTGAGGCGGCGCGCTTCGATGACGAACGCGGCAAGGTGACGGGCAATGGTTTAGTTGATATCCAGGCGGAAACGATCGATCACCGCCATGCCATCACTTCCGGGCAGAACGTAACAGTGCAGGCCGGCCAGCTGGACAATAGCGACGGCACCCTGCAGCAGACGGGACCGGGACAGATGCGCGTGGACGCTGCGCAGACCCTGGACAATACGCGTGGCAACATCGCCAGCAATGGCGACCTGCAAGTGCAGGCGGGCGTGCTGGACAACAGCAAGGGCCGCATTACATCCGCTGCCTCGGCGGATATTGCCAGCAAGGGGGCGCTGAACAATACCGATGGCGTGATGGCAGCGACTGCCGACTTGCATGTCGGTGGTGTGCATGTCGACAACACGCGCGGCGTATTGCAGGCGGAGAATGCACGCCTGGATGCGGCAACTTTGCTGAACCAGCAGGGCACGGTCAGCGCCGGCATGGACCTGACGACGAAAGTGAGCGGCGATCTGAACAACGCGGGCCTGCTGTACGCGGGCCGCAACCAGCAATTGACGGTGGGCGGCTTGCTCAACAACACAGGTTCCATCGCGTCCGTCAACAACACCAATATATCCGCTGGCAAGATCACCAGCAGCGGTCTGCTGGGCGCCGGCGTGAAAGCGGACGGCAGCCTGGGCACGGCGGGCGATCTGACCATCAATGCCGATGGCGTATTGCAGGCCAGTGGCCAGAATCTGGCGGCGGGCACAGCCACGCTGACGGGGGCCAATGTGGACCTGTCGGGCAGCCAGACGGGGGCAAGCAACATCGCCATTACCGCGCGCAGCGGCGATGTGCTGACGAATAAAGCCGTCATCTCGGCCAGCAATGTGCTGGCCATCACGGCCAATGTGAATAACGCCCAGTCGTTGGTGAACGGCCAGGGCCAGCTGGTGGCCGGCCAGCTGCAGTTGAACGTAGCCAACCTGAACAACGCCAGCGGCGAGATCGTGCAGACGGGCACGGGCGACACCGTCATCACCACAGGTAAGTTGGACAACACGGCCGGCCGCATCGCCGTCAACAGCAATAATCTTGCCCTGAACGCCACGGTGTTAACGAACATCAATGGCAAGCTGGACCACGCGGGCGCCGGCATCCTGGCTATCAACGCGGGCCAGTTCAACAACCAGTTCGGCAAGATCACGGGCAATGGCAAGCTCGACATTACCGCTGCGACTCTCGATCACCGCAATGCGATGACGGTGGCGAATCAGCTGACCATCAACGCCGGCAGCCTGGACAATCGCGCTGGCAGCCTGGCACAGACGGGTGCCGGATTGATGACGGTGAGCGCTGCCGGCCAGCTGGACAATACGGGCGGCAAGATCGAAGGCAATGGCGATGCGCTGGTCAAAGCTAACTCCTTGCTGAACAACACGGGCCGCATCGTGGCGGCGCAGGATGCAGTATTGAACGTGGGCAGCCTGGACAACACGGAAGGTACGGTGGCGGCGGGCCGTCACCTGAACCTTTCCGGTGGCGATATCGACAATACCAAGGGCCAGCTGCAGGCCGTGGCGGGTAACGCCACCTTGAATGTGGCGGACTTGAACAATGCGGCGGGCAGTGTGTTTGCCGGAGCAAACCTGAACGCGACACTGGCCAGCCTGACCAACACGGGCAGCTTGTATACTGCCGGCAACCAGACCTTGACCGCCAGTGGCGCCATCGTCAACACGGGCGTGATCGCCGCACAGGGCAACAACAGCATCACGGCAAAGATGCTCGACAGCAGCGCGAGCAGCCTGATCGGTGCCGGCATGCAAGCTAATGGCAAGCTGGGCACAATTGGTGACCTGACGATCAGCACAACACAAACGTTGGCCGCGTATGGCCAAAACCTGGCGGCGGGCAGCGCCAATCTGACAGGTGCCAGCATCGATATCGGCGGTAGCCAGACCAGCGCGGCCAACATCGGCTTGACGGCAACCCAGGGTGACGTCGGCACAAACAAGGCGGTGGTGACGACGCCAGGCACATTGAATGTGACGAGCAGCGCCGCGTTGCACAACACGGACGGTACCTTGCAGGCAGGCCAGCTCGACTTGCATGTGGCCAATCTGGACAACGCAAAAGGTACCATCTTGCAGACGGGCACGGGTGACACGAACATTGTCACCGGCAATCTGGACAATACGGCTGGGCGCATCGCCGTCAACAGCAAAGACTTGAACATCGATGCGGCCACGCTGACGAATCGCGATGGCAAGATCGAACATGCGGGTACGGGCATTTTGTCGGTGCAGGCTGGCGTGGTGGACAACAGCAAGGGCCGTATCACCTCGGCGGCAGCTGCTTCTGTCGTCAGCAAAGATGGGCTGAATAATACCGATGGCGTGATCGCCGCGACTACTGGCCTGCAGGTGGGTAGTACTGCGCTGGACAACACGCGTGGCGTGTTGCAGGCGGACATGTTGCGCATTGATGCGGCAACTTTGCTGAACCAGCAGGGCACGCTCAGCGCCGGCACGGACCTGACGGCGCGCATCAGTGATACGTTGAACAATGCTGGCCTGCTGTATGCGGGCCGCAACCAGCAGCTGACGGTGGGCGGCTTGCTCAACAACACAGGTTCCATCGCTTCCGTCAATAACACGACGATTACCGCTGGCAAAGTGACCAGCAGCGGCTTGCTGGGCGCTGGCGTGAAAGCGGACGGCAACTTGGGCACGGCGGGCGATCTGACCATCAATGCCGATGGTGTGTTGCAGGCCAGTGGCCAGAACCTGGCGGCGGGCACAGCCACGTTGACGGGTGCCAGTGTGGACCTGTCAGGCAGCCAGACGGGGGCAAGCAACATCGCTATTACCGCACGCAGCGGCGATGTGCTGACGAATAAAGCCGTCATCTCGGCGAGCAATGTGCTGGCCATCACCGCCAATGCGACTAACGCCCAGTCGTTGGTGAATACCCAGGGGCAACTGGTGGCCGGCCAGTTGCAGTTGAACGTAGCCAAGCTGAACAACGCCAGCGGCGAGATCGTGCAGACGGGTGCCGGGGATACCGTCATCACCACCGGCAAGCTGGACAACACGGCCGGCCGCATCGCCGCCAACAGCGCGAATCTGGCCCTGAACGCGACGGTCTTGACGAACATCAATGGCAAGCTGGAGCACGCAGGCAGCGGCCTGCTGACCATCAACGCGGGCCAGTTCAACAACCAGTACGGCAAGATCACGGGCAATGGCAAGCTCGACATCACTGCTGTGACGCTGGATCATCGCAATGCGACGACGGTGGCCAATCAGCTGGCCATCAACGCCGGCAGCCTGGATAACCGTGCCGGTAGCCTGGCCCAGACGGGTAGCGGACTGATGACGGTGAGCATCACTGGCCAGCTCGACAACACGGGCGGCAAGATCGAAGGCAATGGCGATGCACTGGTCAAAGCCGCAACCTTGCTGAACAACACGGGCCGCATTGTGGCGGCGCAGGATGCCGAGTTGAACGTCGGTAGCTTGGACAACACGGAAGGGACGGTGGCGGCGGGCCGTCACCTGAACCTTTCCGGTGGCGATATCGACAATACCAAGGGCCAGCTGCAAGCTGTGGCGGGCAACGCCACCTTGAATGTGGCGCACCTGAACAATGCGGCAGGCAGCGTGTTTGCCGGTGCGAATCTGAACACCACGCTCGATACCTTGAGCAATACCGGCAGTCTGTATGCGGCTGGCAATCAGACCCTGAACGCCAGCGGCGCCATCGTGAACACGGGCGTGATCGCGGCACAAGGCAACAGCAACATCACGGCGAAGTCCATCGACAGCAGCGCGAGCAGCTTGATCGGCGCCGGCATCCAGGCCGATGGCAAGCTGGGCACCGCTGGCGATCTGACGATCAGCACCGCGCAAGCGCTGAATGCACATGGCCAGGTCCTGGCGGCAGGCAATGCCAATCTGACCGGCGCTACGCTCGATATCAGCGGCAGCCAGACTGGCGCCGCCAACATCGGGCTGACGGCGACACAGGGCGATGTCAACGCTAGCAAGGCGGCAGTCACGACGCCCGGCACATTGAACATCACTAGCAACGCCACCTTGCACAACACGGAAGGCACCTTGCAGGCAGGTCAACTCGACCTGCACGTGGCAAACCTCGACAACGCCAAAGGCGTCGTGTTGCAAACGGGTACGGGCGACACGACTATCGTTACCGGCAATCTGGACAACACCGCCGGCCGCATCGCCGTCAACAGCAAGGACCTGAACATCGATGCCGTCACGGTCACGAACCAGGATGGCAAGATCGAGCATGCGGGCACAGGCATCTTGAATCTGCAAGCAGGCGTGCTGGATAACAGCAAGGGCCGCATCACGTCCGCTGCCTCGGCGGATATTGCCAGCAAAGGCGTGCTGAATAATACGGACGGCGTGATTGCCGCGACTGCCGACTTGCATGTCGGTGGTGTGAATATCGACAACACGCGCGGCGTGTTGCAGGCGGACAATTTACGTCTGGATGCCGCTAAATTGCTGAACCAGCAGGGCACGGTCAGCGCCGGCACGGACCTGACGGCGAAAGTGAGCGGCGATCTGAACAACGCTGGCCTGCTGTACGCGGGGCGCAACCAGCAACTGACGGTGGGCGGCTTGCTGAACAACACAGGTTCCATTGCCTCCGTTGGCAACACCCATATTACCGCTGGCAAAGTGACCAGCAGCGGCTTGCTGGGCGCCGGCGTGAAAGCGGACGGCAGCCTGGGGACGGCGGGCGATCTCACCATCAACGCCGATGGTGTGCTGCAGGCCAGTGGCCAGAATCTGGCAGCAAGTACGGCCACGTTGACGGGTGCCAGTATGGACCTGTCTGGCAGCCAGACGGGCGCGGCAAACATCGCCATCACGGCAAATACTGATGATGTCGTGACGAACAAGGCCGTGATTTCCGCCAGCAATGTGCTGGCCATTACGGCCAATGCGACTAACGCCCAGTCGTTGGTGAACAGCCAGGGCCAGCTGGTGGCAGGACAGCTGCAGCTGAACGCCGCCAACCTGAACAACGCCAGCGGCGAGATCGTGCAGACGGGCACGGGCGATACCGTCATCACTACAGGTGAGTTGGACAACACGGCCGGCCGCATCGCCGTCAACAGCAATAATCTTGCCCTGAACGCCACGGTGTTAACGAACATCAATGGCAAGCTGGAACATGCTGGTGCCGATGTGCTGGCCATCAACGCGGGTCAATTCAACAACCAGTTCGGCAAGATCACGGGCAATGGCAAGCTGGATATGATGGCTGCCACTCTGGATCATCGCAATGCAACGACGGTGGCGAATCAGCTAACTATCAACGCAGGCAGCCTGGACAACCGCAGCGGCAGCCTGGCCCAGACGGGTACGGGCCTCATGACGGTGAGCACTACGGGCCAGCTCGACAACACGGGCGGCAAGATCGAAGGCAACGGCGATGCGCTGATAAAAGCTAACTCCTTGCTGAACAACACGGGACGCATCGTGGCGGCGCAGGATGCCGAGTTGAACGTCGGTACCTTGGACAACACGGAAGGTACGGTAGCGGCGGGCCGTCACCTGAACCTTTCCGGTGGCGATATCGACAATACCAAGGGCCAGCTGCAGGCCGTGGCGGGCAACGCCACCTTGAACGTAGCGAGCCTGAACAATGCGGCAGGCAGCGTGTTTTCTGGCGCCAACCTGAACACCACGCTCGACACCGTGAATAACACGGGCAGCCTGTATGCGGCAGGGAATCAATCCTTGACCGCAACAGGTGCCATCACGAACACGGGCGTCATTGCGGCACAGGGTAACAACAACCTTACGGCAAAGTCTATCGACAGCAGCGCGAGCAGCTTGATCGGCGCCGGTATCCAGGCCGATGGCAAGCTGGGCACGTCGGGTGACTTGACGATCAGCACTGCGCAGAACCTCGCCGCGCATGGCCAGATTCTCGCCGCAGGTAGTGCCAATCTGACCGGCGCCACGCTCGATATCACCGGCAGCCAGGCCAGCGGTGCCAACGTCGGCCTGACGGCCACCCAAGGTGACGTCAGTACGAACAAGGCGGTCGTGACGACCTCGGGTACGTTGAGTGTGGCGACCAAAGCCACCTTGCATAATACGGAAGGGACATTGCAGGCAGGCCAGCTCGACCTGCACGTGGCAAACTTGGACAACGCCAAAGGCGTCGTGTTGCAAACGGGCACGGGTAATACGGTCATCCAGACCGGCAGTCTGGACAATACGGCCGGCCGCATCGCCGTCAACAGCGCAAACTTGAACATCGATGCCGTCAGCGTCACGAACAAGGACGGCAAGATTGAGCATGCGGGCACGGGCATCTTGAATCTGCAAGCAGGTGTGCTGGATAACCGCAAGGGCCGCATCACGTCCGCAGCCTCGGCGGATATTGTCAGCAAAGGCGTGCTGAATAATACGGACGGCGTGATTGCCGCGACTGCCGACTTGCATGTCGGTGGCGTGCATGTCGACAACACGCGCGGCATATTGCAGGCGGACACCTTGCGTCTGGATACGGCCAGCTTGCTGAACCAGCAGGGCACGCTCAGCGCCGGCACGGACCTGACGGCGCGCATCAATGATACGTTGAACAATGCTGGCCTGTTGTATGCGGGCCGCAACCAGCAACTGACGGTGGGCGGCTTGCTCAACAACACAGGTTCTATCGCGTCCGTCAACAACACCAATATATCCGCTGGCAAGATCACCAGCAGCGGTCTGCTGGGCGCCGGCGTGAAAGCGGACGGCAGCCTGGGCACGGCGGGCGATCTGACCATCAATGCCGATGGCGTATTGCAGGCCAGTGGCCAGAATCTGGCGGCGGGCACAGCCACGTTGACGGGTGCCAGTGTGGACCTGTCAGGCAGCCAGACGGGGGCAAGCAACATCGCTATTACCGCACGCAGCGGCGATGTGCTGACGAATAAAGCCGTCATCTCGGCGAGCAATGTGCTGGCCATCACGGCCAATGCAAACAACGGCCAGTCACTGGTGAATACCCAGGGTCAGCTGGTGGCAGGACAGCTGCAGCTGAACGTAGCCAAGCTGAACAACGCCAGCGGCGAGATCGTGCAGACGGGCACGGGCGACACCGTTATCACCACGGGCAAGCTGGATAACACGGCAGGCCGCATCGCCGCCAACAGCAATAATCTTGCCCTGAACGCGACGGTCTTGACGAACATCAATGGCAAGCTGGAACATGCTGGTGCCGGTGTGCTGGCCATCAACGCGGGCCAGTTCAACAACCAGTCCGGCAAGATCACGGGCAATGGCAAGGTCGATATCACGGCAACCACTCTCGATCATCGCAATGCGATGACGGTGGCGAATCAGCTGACCATCAACGCCGGCAGCCTTGACAACCGTGCCGGTAGCCTGGCCCAGACGGGTAGCGGACTGATGACGGTGAGCATCACTGGCCAGCTCGACAACACGGGCGGCAAGATCGAAGGCAATGGCGATGCACTGGTCAAAGCCGCAACCTTGCTGAACAACACGGGCCGCATTGTGGCGGCGCAGGATGCCGAGTTGAACGTCGGTAGCCTGGACAACACGGAAGGGACGGTGGCGGCGGGCCGTCACCTGAACCTTTCCGGTGGCGATATCGACAATACCAAGGGCCAGCTGCAAGCTGTGGCGGGCAACGCCACCTTGAATGTGGCGCACCTGAACAATGCGGCAGGCAGCGTGTTTGCCGGTGCGAATCTGAACACCACGCTCGATACCTTGAGCAATACCGGCAGTCTGTATGCGGCTGGCAATCAGACCCTGAACGCCAGCGGCGCCATCGTGAACACGGGCGTGATCGCGGCACAAGGCAACAGCAACATCACGGCGAAGTCCATCGACAGCAGCGCGAGCAGCTTGATCGGCGCCGGCATCCAGGCCGATGGCAAGCTGGGTACGACTGGGGACCTGACGATCAGCACAACACAAACGTTGGTCGCGCATGGCCAGACTCTGGCGGCAGGCGGCGCCAATTTGACTGGCGCCAGCGTTGATATCAGCGGTAGCCAGACCGGCGCCGCCACCATCGGTCTGACGGCAACACAGGGCGATGTGAGTACCAATAAAGCCGTAGTGAGCACGCCTGGCGCCTTGACGATCCATGCGCAAGACACCTTGCGCAATACGGAAGGACAACTTAGTGCTGGCCATCTTGAGCTGCACGTAGGTAACCTGGACAACACCAAAGGCACCGTGATCCAAACGGGCACGGGCGACACTGTCATCCAAACGGGCAAGCTGGACAACAGCGCCGGGCGTATCGCCGTCAATAGTAATAATTTGACTCTGGACGCGTCCACCCTGACGAATGCAGGCGGCAAGATCGAGCATGCCGGCAGCGGCACCCTGGCCATCACGGCAGCCACCTTGCAGGGCGCCAGCGGCAGCATCATCGGCAATGGCGCCGTCGATCTGAAGGCCGGTCTGTTCGACCACGCCAACGCCACCACCACGGGACGCTCCCTGAGCGTGCAGGCGGACAGCCTGAGCAACCGGGGCGGCCATCTGCTGCAGACGGGCGCGGGAGGCATGACGGTCGCCGTCACGGGTCTGCTGGACAATACGAATGGAGAAATCGCCGGCAATGGCGTGTTGTCGGTACAGACCGGCAGCCTGGACAACAGCAAAGGCAAGATCACCTCGGCCACTTCCGCCGACATCGTCAGCACTGGCGCACTCGTCAATACCGACGGCGTGATCGCGGCGGCAACCGATCTGCACCTGGGCGGCGCCATCAACAATACGCGCGGCTTGCTGCAGGCGGGTACTGGCGTTCTCAGCCTGGATGCGGCCAGTCTGCGCAATGCGCAAGGTACGCTCAGCGCGGGCACCGATATCACGACCAAGGTCAGCGGTGACGTGCTCAACGCAGGCGTGCTGTACGCAGGACGCAACCAGACCTTGGACATCGGTGGCTTGCTGAGCAATACGGGCTCGCTCGCCGCCCTGGGCAATACGGCGATCACGGCGGGTAGCCTGAGCGGTAACGGTTTGCTGGCGGCAGGCATGCGCGCCGATGGCAGCTTTGCCTCGGCTGGTGACCTGGCGGTGACGGCCCGTGGCGTCTTGCAAGCCGGTGGCCAGAACATGGCGGCGGGCCAGTTGCAGCTGACGGGCGCGTCGGTCGATGCGGGCGGCAGCCAGACCAGCGCAGCGAATATCGGCTTGACGGCCTTGACGGGCAATGTGACGACCAGCAAGGCGGTCGTGTCTACCAATGGCCTATTGAGCATCACGGCGAATGCCGCCAATGGCCAGGCACTGGTCAACCAGGGCGGCAGCCTGAGCGCCGGGCAGCTGGCCTTGCGGGTGGCCAACCTGGACAACACCAAGGGGACCTTGATCCAGACGGGCGCTGGCGACACGGTCATCGAGACGGGCAAGCTGGATAACACCGGCGGGCGCATCGCCGTCAACAGTACCAATCTGCGCCTGCAGGCAGGCGACTTGACGAATATCGACGGCAAGATCGAGCATGCAGGCAAGGGTGTGCTGGACGTCCGCGCCACGAATCTGTATGGCCAGCGGGGCCAGCTGACGGGCAATGGTGCATTGGGCGTGGCGGCCAATTACATCGATCACCGCAACGCGAGCCTGCTGGCGCAGCAGGTGAACGTCTCCGCCGGCATCCTCGATAATCGCCAAGGGCAGATCACGCAGCTGGGCACGAACGCGGCAACAGTGCTGGCCAGCACGCGCCTGGACAATAGCGGTGGCAAGATCGAGGCAAATGGCAATGTGCGCGTGGAAACGGGCGAGTTGCTCAACGATCATGGCCGTATTGCTTCCGCGCAAGATGTTAATGTGGCGGCGACGGGCAAGCTGGACAACACCAGCGGCGTGATCATTGCCGGGCGCGACCTGACGCTGGCTGGCGGCAAGGTGGACAATACCCTGGGACAGCTGCAGGCGGCGGGCGGCAATGCGCAATTGACGATGGACGAGCTGCTCAATGCGCAGGGCAGCATCGTTGCCAGCGGCAATCTGACGACGACGGCGGGCAGCGTGCGCAGCAGTGGCAGCCTGTTTGCCGCCGGTGAGCAAGTGCTGAAGGTGAGCGGCGCGCTGGAGAACACGGGCGTGATCCTGGCCCAGGGCAACAACACCATCAGCGCCAATACCGTCAACAGCGGCGCGTCCAGCCTGATTGGCGCGGGCGTGAAAGCCGACGGCAGCTTGCAGACGAGCGGCAACTTGCAGGTCACGACGCAACAGGCGCTGGGTGCCCATGGCCAGGTGCTGGCGGCAGGCAATGCCGTCCTGAGCGGCGGCAGCGTCGACCTTGGCGGCAGCCGCAGCAGTGCCGGCAATATCAATCTAACGGCGACAACAGGCGACGTCAGCACCAGCGGTGCCGTGGTCACCACGCCGGGCGCCTTGACGATCACGGCCGGTGCGAATAGCCAGGCCTGGAACAACCAGCGCGGCGATATCAGCGCTGGCCAGCTGGCCGTTGGCGTGGGCAACCTGAACAACCAGCAAGGCAGCATCGTGCAGACGGGTACCGGCAATACGGTCATCGAGCTGACATCGCCAGCGGGCGTGCTGGACAACACGGGTGGACGCATCGCCGTCAACAGCGCCAACCTGGGCCTGAAAGCAGGCATCCTGACGAATACGGATGGCAAGATCGAGCACGCGGGCAGCGGTACCTTGAACTTACAGGCCACGCAGTTGAACGACCTGCGCGGACAGATCACGGGCAATGGCGCCCTGGTCGTCACAGCCGGCACCATCGACCACCGCAACGCCAGCACCATCGCGCAGCAAGTGAGCGTGACGGGTAGTACCCTGGACAATGCGGGTGGCAACCTGACGCAGCTGGGTAAAGGTGATACCAGCATTCAATTGACGACCAGCCTGGACAATCGTGGTGGCACGATCGCCAGCAATGGCAACACCAATATCGTTGCCCCGAGCCTGAACAACCAGGGCGGCAAGCTGCAGGCGGCCGGCACGGCCAATCTGACGGTGACGGCGAACAACGTGCTGGACAATAGTCATGGCGGCGCCATCGCTGGCGGCGGCAATGTCGTGCTGGGTGCTGGCAGCCTGCTGAACCAGGGCGGCAGCGCCACGGCGGGTGGGCAGCTGACGGCAAATGTGGCGCAGGCCTTGAACAATGCGGGCGGCTTGCTGGCCGCCACGGGCAATATGACCGTGAACGCGGCCAGCGTCGACAACAGCGCGGGCGGCAAGCTGGCCTCGGTGCAAGGCCAGTTGCAGGTTACCTCCACGGGCGCCACCGTCAATAATGGCGGCACCATGCAAGCGGGTGGCGACATCATCCTGAGCAATGGCGGCCTGTGGAACGCGCAGGGCACCATTGCCGGCGCGAACGTCACGCTCGACACGCATGGTCAACTGTTCAACAACAACCAAGGCACCCTGGCGGGCACGGGAACCGTCAACTTGCAGACGGGCATCCTGGACAACGATGGCGGCCTGCTGCAGTCGGGCGGCGCCATGACCATCGATACGCACGGCAATGCCTTGCTCAACACCAATGCGGGCGCGTATGCGGTGCGCCATCCCGGCAGTGCCGGCGGCATCAGCAGCGGCGCAGGATTGACCCTGCAAACGGGCAGCTGGAACAATGCGGGCGGCTACCTGGGCGCCGCTGGCAACATCACGGGCAGCGTGGGCCCGCTGGATAACCGTGGCGGCCAGATCGTCGGCAAGTCGGCGCTGGATTTGACCTTGAGCGGCTTGCATAACCAGGGCGGACAAATCCAGGTGCTGGGCAAGATCGGCCTGAACGCCGGTGGCGGCAGCGTCAACAACCAGCAAGGCTTGATCCGTTCCGGCGCGGCCGTCACGCTGACGGCTGGTGCGATCGACAATGCCAGCACCCTGGGCGCGAACCAGGGCATCGAAGGCATCCATGTGACCCTGAACAGTGCCAACGTCAGCAATGTGCAGGGCGCGGTGCGCGCCGATGGCAACCTGGCGATCAACAGCGCTGGCAGCATCAACAATACCTTGGGCATGTTCAGCGCTGGCGGCGTGCTGGCGTTGCAGGACACAGGCCCCGGCCGTGGACTGGCCGTGACCAATACGGGCGGCACCATCATCGGCGGCCAGCGTACCGACATCCGGGCGGGCAGCCTGAGCGGCGACGGCAAGGTACTGTCGCAGAAAGACATGGCGCTGGACCTGGCCGGCAACTTTACGCTGAACGCGGGCGCCGAAGTCATGGCCAACGGCAATGCGGATATCACCATCGGCGGGCAACTGGTGAACGCGGGCAAGATACAGGCGCTCAGCATGCTGACCCTTGGCGCCGCCAATTTCGATAACACGGCGACGGGCGACATCAACGCGGGCACGACGCGCGTCAATGTCGGTGGCCTGCTGAACAACCACGGCGTGATCGATGGCATCAGCACACAACTGAACGTCGGCACGCTGAACAACATGGGCACGGGGCGCATCTACGGTGATCATCTGAGCATAGCCGGCGGCACCGTCAACAATGACGTGGAGGGCGGGATTGCAGCCACCATCGCGGCGCGCAGCCGCCTTGACATCGGCGTGACGACGCTGAACAACCGCGAACACGGCCTGATCTTCAGCGGCGGCGACATGGCGATTGGAGGTTACCTGGACGGCAATCGCATCGCCACAGGCTGGGCGGGATCGGTGACGAATGCCAGCGCGACGATTGAGGCGCTGGGGAATCTGGAGATGGGGGCGAGTCAGTTCCGAAATTTAAATACGCATTTCAGGATCGAGACGCTCGATAGCGGGACTGAAAGTGTCATAGAGTACGGGAGCCTGCTCCCTGGCGAAAAGGACAAGCGCTTTCGTAGCGAAGGCGGTAATGTTGTTGATGGAAATGGGATAGTACAAAAAGAGTACGTCATCTACCGGCTGACACGTACCTCGCGTACAGAAACCGTGGTGGATACCGATCCGGCGAAACTACTGGCGGGTGGCAATGTGACGATTCGCTCCAGCGATGCGCGCAATGAGCAAAGCCATGTCATTGCGGGTGGGAGGCTCCTCATGGAAGGAACCAAGCTTGTCAATCCGTCAGTTGATCTGCATACCTATTCTAAGGAGACGGGAACATCCGAGAATGTCTTGTATGTGCCTTCGAGCGCCTGGGGCGGCTATGTTCAGAAACCGATGGGAGAGCAGAACCTGACGCCGGTCGAACATAGCTCGGTGGATCCGGTCAATCAGATTTATCAAAAAACGCCAAACGCACCGCCGTCGTCGGCAGGTGTAAGCGGCGTCACTGGCGGCACCAGCGGCGCCGGCGCCACCAGTGCAAATGTGACGCACACGGCAGTGAATGGTACGCCTGGCAGCGTTGCAGGTGTAAATGCTGCTGGAGGGACAGGCGCGGGGACAGCTAGCGGCACGGGGGCATTGACCGGTGCCAGCGGCACGGGCAATGCCGGTCAGGTGGGCAATGTCGGCGCGCTCAGCGGTTCAGCCGCCGCTGGCGCCACAGGTGCGGGCGTACAGATGGCGACGTCGGGTATCGACACTGGCCGTGCCACGGTGGGTGCCGATGGCAAGAGCGCGGACGCGGTGGTAGCGCAAGGTACCCAAGATGGCAGTGGCCGAATTGGTAACGCGGGGAAAACAGCCGGCCATGGCGCGGTGCAGGGCGGTTCCGCCGGTGCGGCCACAGGAAGCGGCGCTGCCAGCACGGTCGATTCTGCCTTGCTGGCGCGTGACGCGCAGGGTGGTCCCGGCGCGGTCGGCGGGGGCAGCGGCTTGCAAGGTAGCGGACGTCTCGGTAGCGCTGGCCAGTCGGCTGGGCACGGGGGCGTACAGGGCGGCTCTGTTGCTACCGTTGGCGGTGCCGCTGGGGTTGGCACGGTCGATCCCGCCTTGCTGGCAGTTGGGACACAAGGCGGACCCGATGCGGTAGGGGGGACCGGCGGCTTGCGAGGTAGCGGGCGCCTTGGCAGCGGGGGCCAGACAGCAGGCCACGGCAGTGTGCAAGATGGCAGCGTTGCCGCCGTCGGCGGAGTGGCTGGTGACGGCAAGGTAGATGCGGGCTTGCTGGCGAAAAATACGCAAGGTGGCCCTGCCTCAGTGAGTGGCGGCAACGGCTTGCAGGGGAGCGAGCGTGCCGGCAATGCTGGCCAAGCGCTCAGCCTGGCGGGCGTCAAGCAGGAACTTGCGGCAGGTGCTACGGGGCCGGGCAAGGCCACACAGTCTGGCATGGCCGCAGTGAATAGCGCCACAGTCTCGAGCTCCAGCGGTGGTGCATCGCATGTTGCCGGGGCCAGTGGCACTTCCGCCGGACGCATGACGGTCATCGGCCAGATTGCATTGGCGAATCCTTCCGGCCGCGCCCAGGTTGTACGTACGACCTCGCCTTCCACGCAAATTCCGAATGCCAGCCTGTTCAGGACGAGTCCCGGACCTGCATCGCGTTTCCTCGTGGAAACGGATCCCCGTTTTGCCAATTACAAGGACTGGACGGGGTCGGACTACCTGACCAGCAAGGTCCAGCTCGATCCGACAGTGACACAAAAGCGCCTGGGCGATGGTTTTTACGAGCAACGCATGGTGCGCGAGCAGATCGCGGAACTGACGGGACAGCGCTTTGCTGGCGACTATTCCAGTGATGACCAGCAGTATCGCGGGCTGATGGATGCCGGTGCAGCCTTTGCCCAGACCTGGGACCTGCGTCCCGGCCTGGCGCTGACGCCGGCACAGATGGCGGCGCTGACCAGCGATATCGTCTGGCTGGTGGAAAAGGACGTGACCCTGGCCGATGGCTCCACGCAAAAGGTACTGGTGCCGCAAGTGTACGTGCGCGTGCGCGAAGATGATCTCGACGGCGCAGGCAGCCTGCTGGCGGGGAAAGAAGTCGATATCCGCTTGTCGGGCGACTTGGTGAATAGCGGAACCATTGCCGGGCGTGACGTCGTGTTGCTGAATGCCGAGAATGTCAGCAATATGGGTGGCCGTGTTGGTGCTGACAATGTCGGCATTGCGGCGCGCAGCGACTTGAATAATATCGGCGGTACCATCTCGGCCAATAATGCATTGCAGGCGAGCGCTGGACGTGACATTAATATCTCCACGGATACACTTGAGGACGGCCGCTACCTGGGCCGCGTGGCGGGCCTGTACGTAAGCGGCGATGCCGCCGCTGGCGCCAGCCTGGTGCTGTCGGCAGGACGGGATATCAGTATTGCCGGCGGTATTGTCGGCAATGCCGCCAAGGGTGGCGTCACGTCAATTTCCGCAGGGCGCGACCTGAGTGTCGATACGGTGGTGGCTACCTCCGGTAGCGGCTTGTCGGCCAAGCGTATCGAGCAACAGGTAGGCGAAGTCCACGGCGATAAAGTGGCACTAATCGCTGGCAATGACATCAATAACCGTGGCGCCAGTATTGTGGCGGAATCCCAGTTGCTGGCCAGTGCTGGCCGCGATATTAACGTGGTAAGCACCACCGTCAGCAATGCAAGTCAGGAACGGCCAGGTAACAACTCGACCAGTACCACCATCGGCTCGACGGCGGGCCTGTATGTAACGGGTACGGAAGCAGGCAACGCCTTGGTCATCCAGGCTGGCCGGGACGTGACAGTGACGGGCGGCGTCATCGCCAATGCGGGCGTGAACGGCCAGACCAGCGTGATTGCCGGCAATAATCTGACGCTCAACACCGTGAGCGTGGCCTCCACCTACAATGACATACGCAATGCCGACAATTACAGCAAGCAGAGCAAGACTAGCGAAGTGGGCAGCCAGATCATGGGCGCAGGCAATGTCAATTTGCAGGCCGGCCATGACCTGACCGCGCGCGCGGCGGACGTGCAGGCGGGCGGTACCTTGGGATTGGTGGCCGGTAACGATATCAGTTTGATCAATGGCTTCCAGAACGAAGTGACGGATGTCGCCAGCAAATCGACGAAGAAGGGCTCCTGGAACAAGACCACAACGACCAAGCATGACGTGGTCGACACGACCACGGCGATCGGCACCTCGCTTGGTGGCAGCAGCGTGACGGTGCAGGCGGGGCGCGATCTGCAAGTCACGGGGTCGAGCATCTTGAGTGACGATGCGACGAAATTATTCGCGGGTAACAACATCACTATTGATGCGGCCACCAATAGCGTGTACGAACTGCATCATTCCAGCACCAAGAAAAGCGGTTTCATGAGCAGCGGCGGCATCGGCTTCAGCTATGGCACCAAGACCACGACGGTGGATCAGGAGCGCGACGCTATCCTGCAAAGCGGCGAGGCGCGCAGTTCGATTGGCGCCACAAATGGTGCGCTGACGATGGTCGCCGGCAATAACGTGACAATTGGCGGCAGCGATATTCTTGCCGCCACCGATCTCGACATCGTCGGCAAGAGCGTTACCATCAAGCCTGGGCAGGACAATGAGAAGGGCAAGTTCGAAGTCAAGACGACGCAGGATGGCTTGACCCTGGCTCTGGGTGGCAGCGTGATCAGCGCCATCCAGACCCTGCAAACCATGAGTTCCGCGGCCAGTACGGCCAAGGATGGCCGCGTCACGGCGATGGCGGCGGCGACCACGGCCATGGCGGCGAACGCCGCGGCCAAGGACATGATGAAGGAAGGTGGACCAAGCATCAGCATCAGCTTGACGGCAGGCCATTCTGAAAGCATACAGACGCAAACGACGGCGAGCACCACGCATAGCGGCAGCGTATTGACAGGCAACAATATTAATATCACGGCCATGGGTGGCGGCAAGGATAGCAACATCAATATCCTGGGCAGCGACCTGAATGCGAAGAACGATATCCGCCTGCATGCCGATAACAATGTCAACTTGCTGGCGGAACAGGATACGGAAAGCCAGCACAGCAAGAGTTCGAGCATAAGCGCGTCGGCTGGTGTGGCGGCCAGCGTCAGCAGCAAGGGTATGTCCTTCGGTTTCACAGCCAGCGTCAGCGGCAGCAAGGGCCATGAGGATGGCGACGGCACAACGCAGCTCAATACGCATGTGAATGCGGGCGACAAGCTGGTTATCACAAGCGGTGGCGACACCAATATCAAGGGCGCCATCGCCAGCGCCAACCAGGTCATTGTCGACATCAAGGGCAACCTGAACGTGGAAAGCCTGCAGGACACGGCCAAGTTCGACAGCAAGAGCCAGAGCATGTCCGCCAGCGGTACCGTGGGCTTTGGCGCCAGCGTCAGCGGTAGTTATAGCCAGAGCAGCATGCACAACGACTATGCCAGCGTGCAGGAGCAAAGCGGCATCAAGGCGGGCAATGGCGGCTTCCAGATCAAGGTGGCTGGCAATACGGATTTGAAGGGCGCCGTCATCAGCGCCACGGAGGCGGGCAAGCTGGATAGCAGCCTGACCACCGCGACCCTGACGCACAGCGATATCGCCAATCATGCGATATCGAAGGGGAGCAGTGTGGGAGTGTCGGGTGGAATGTCGTTTGCTGGCACGGGAACACGAAATGAGAACCTGACGGATGTCGCTGGCAAAAAAGATGCTACGACAGTGGGCCTGCCAGCTATCGTTTCCCTCAGCGAAAATTCCACCAGCACGACCCGCAGCGGCATCAGCGGCGGCACAATCGTCATCACCGACGATGCGGCTCAGCGCGCGGCGACGGGCAAGGGCGTGGATGAAGCTATTGCCGGTGTGAACCGCGATGTGACGACTGGAGTGGATAGTAGCGGCAAAATTGGCAATAATTTTGACAAGGCTGCGTTGCAGGCGACGATGGACGTGACGAAGGAGTTTGTCAAGGCGGCAGCACCGTTGGTTGCCAACTGGGTAGGTGACATCGGCGCACAAAAGCAAGAAGCCGCCAAGCAGGAAATAATTAAAAATAAGAGTTTGGCTGAAGAAGCGAAGAGAAGCGGTAACGAAGAAGAAGTTGCTCGATTCGAGAAATTGGCCACGCAAGCGAAAGAAAACTACGAATCATGGGGGGATAATGGTGCAAATCGTATTGCTTTACACGCTGGAACGCAGGGTCTGATTGGCGCATTGGCTGGCGGAGGGGCTGGCGCACTTGGTAGCGCTTCCGGAGTTGTGGGTGGGAATCTTGGCCAAAAACTAGGCAAAGAATTGGCCGAGAAGGAAGCTGATCGTCTGAAGTTAGACGATGTGGCGCGCCTATCATTGGTCAATTCTTATCAACAAATGTTTGCAAGCCTTGGTGGCGCAGTCGGTGGTTTAGCCGCAGCAGGTGCTAGCGGCCAGACTGGGGTGGGGGCACTGTCGTCAGTAACGCAAGGGAGTGGCAGTGCGACAGCTGTGGATGTCAACAACCGGCAGTTGCATACGGAAGAGATTCATTTGATTGAAAAGCTGGCGAAAGAAAAAGCCAAAGCGGAATGTCGTGACCCCTCGTGCGAGGCACGGTATGCAATCGCCATGGCCGATGCGATGGAGCGTACCGCCAAGGGATTGGTTGACGACAAGGAGTACGCGAAAAACATGGCCTATTTGCAGAAGTTAGTGCAGGCCTCCAGTGATCCTAACAGCGAGGGCGCACGCGGTGAATTACAGTCGTACTTGACGCGACTGCAAACTGCGGAGAGCATGCTGGAACCATACATGGGAACGCTCATCACGGTGCGGGGCGTCGTTATGACAGGGGACGGCGCGCCGCAGGGCTATTTCGGGGCCACGCCGTCGCAACGGAGCGACCCATATCTCAACGACGTTTTAGGTATGCAACCGCCTGGTTCTGTGATGCCCGGCGTGGAGATTCGCGACCAGAACCGGCTCGATTATTTTGCTGCTTTGAATGGTTCCGCTCAGAAGCAATACTGGGCCGAGGAATGGTTGATGGGGATAAAGCTCGGCAACACCTTGTCGGGCACGATCGGGCGGTGGTGGGCGGGAGCGGATGTGGCCTTGGCCGGGAAGGTGAGTTCGTCGGCGAGCGGCAATCTGAGCGCCAGTAAAATCACCGAGGAAAGCATGGCGTTACGATTGCTCCCGTCGGAACAAGCCATCCTTGCGCAAATAGGCAAACTGCCCAACACGACGCTGCAAGGCGACCTGCGCGAGTATGTTACCAATAGCTATTTCATGCGAAATGGATTCAAGTCGTTTGAGGGGAAATGCGGCACCAATTGCTTTGATGGGGTATATGTCAAGGGGGATCTGGTGTATATCAACGAGGTCAAACCGTTGAATGCAAATGGGTCGATAAAACTTACTGGAGCGAATAGCGGAACTAAACTGGACGCACAGATGACGGATGAATGGATATCTGGAGCGATTGAGCGTCTTGCAAAATCAGGTGACGCGACTTTGATGCAGACCGCCGAGTTGTTGACGAAGGCGAGGGATAACGGTCGACTTGTAAAAATGGTTACAGGTGTTGGTGATGATGGGGCAGTAGTCATAAAATTAAATGGAGGTAGAAAGTGATGGCGGAACGTAGTCCGGCAGACAGGTTGAAAAGTCTTGTGTCATTTTGGGAAGGGCGAATTTCCGACTCCGTTGATAGCTATATGTATCGGCGCAAGCAAGTGCGGCTGGGTGCCGTTCTCACAAGCTTGGCTGCGCACGCGCGTGCTAGCGCCATGTACAGTTTCTTCGTAGAAAGAAATCTCGATAAGTTCAAGCAGAACTGTTATCTCGCTAGCCGGTTGGCACTGGCGAGCATTGGGCAGGATGGTGGCGCGAGCTTCTGTGTTGGGGGGGAATTGTTGTATGGTATGCTTTCCGACAACGAGAAAGTGATCGCAGCAATCGCAGTTGCGGAAACCGAAGAGCTTATTCGACAGCGCAACGGCCCCACCCTCACTGCATTTCATGTCCACATGATCCAACTTGCATTGCGCGGTGACGACGGTGCCTTACTGTCCAAAATTGAGAAGGTGGCCAAGAACGGCCGCAAGCCAGATCGTGCCGATAGTGCTGCAGGCCAGGATTTTTTCTCCCTGCTGCTTAAACGTGACCAAGCTGGCTTGGAGCATTTCATACAGACGCGAAGCGCACGCGTCAAAAGCTCGGATGCGGCCGAGGAAGATTTCCTTTCCTATCTGGGTGTGCTGCAGACTAAGTTATGCTGGATCAGGGGCATTCCTGTCCAAATCGATAGCCTTCTGGTACCGATGGCATTGATGCCGGTGCGCCCCTTGGCGCACTATGACGATGTCTATGAATTCCTTGCGCCTGGATGGGCTCCTCCTCCTCAAGGTGCCGTCGCAGACATTCTCCGTTGGCTAAAAAGACGGTTCGAGTAATTCATTGAGCTACTTTAGCCTTATATGCGGTACGCCTGGGGGGGCGGGGTCAGGTCCGACTTTTGTACACGGTCTCAACCTTTGCCGTCTTGATCGACAGCAAGTTGCGCTTTATTAAATGCCAATACGGCCCGACTGACTGTCTTGCTCGACACGTGAAAAGCGGCGGCGATGTGGGACATGGTAAAAGCGGTTGACAGATAAGCGCGTGCCATGGCCTCGTCTCTGTCGCTATAGCGGAGGCCGGGGTCAGGTCCGGTATTCGTACACGATCTCAGCCTTGGTCGTCTCGATCTGCAGCAGTGAAATAGCCCCTTGATTCACCAGACACAGCCTATGCGTTATTCTTACGGATAGGAATAGGACTGTGCATATGACTAGGAACAAGCAAACAATCGAGGTGGTGACGGTGGGCCAGGAGCGCCGCAGGCGCTGGTCTGCCGAGGAAAAAGCGGCGCTGGTGCGCGAGACTTACGAGCCAGGCATGAACGTGTCGCTGGTCGCTCGCAAGCACGGCGTCGGTGCAAGCCAGTTGTTCAACTGGCGTAAGCTCGAACGGGAAGGCGCGCTAACGGCGGTCACTGCTGGCGAATCGGTGGTACCAGCGAGCGAACTGGCCGCTGCACGCGCGCAGATAGCCCAGTTGCAGCGCATGCTCGGCAAGAAGACGATGGAGGCGGAAATCCTGAAGGAGGCCGTCGAGTTTGCTCGCGAAAAAAAGTGGATTGCGCGCTCGCCCTTGTCGGGCAAGGACGACCAGTGAAGCCGGTCTGCTCTGCCCTTGGCGTAGCGCGCTCACACGTAGCCCAGTTGCTGGTTCGTCCCGCGGACTGGATCGACGGGCGTACCACTCAGACGTTCCACCAACCTACCGACGCCATCCTGGTCGACGCCGTGCGCGCCGAGATTACAGCGCTGCCGACCTATGGCTACCGCCGGGCTGGCGCTCTGGTCAACCGCACGCGCGCCTTGATGGGCTTGCCAGCAATCAATCACAAGCGGTTTTATCGCGTGATGAAGGCGAACAGTCTGCTGCTACCCAAGGCGCCGAAACGCCCAGTGAGCAGCCGCGTGCACAATGGCGCGGTGGCGGTGGACGAACCCAATCAGCGCTGGTGCTCGGACGGCTTCGAGATCGCCTGCGACAACGGCGAAGTGGTGACCGGTGTGTTCATGAAGGATTGCTGTGACCGAGAAATCATTGCCTGGCGTGCGTGGGCCGAACGTGGCCTGCCTGGCGAGCCCGTGCGCGACATGCTGGTGGAAGCGGTCGAGACAAGATTCGGCCAGGCCAGCGTCGGCTCGACCCGGCTGGAATTCTTGAGCGACAACGGCGGCGCCTATCGAGCCCATGAAACGCACGCGCTGGTGCGCGCACTTGGGATTGAACCGGTGCATACACCGGTATGCAGCCCGCAGTCGAACGGCATGGCCGAGAGCTTCGTGAACACGTTTAAACGGGACTACGTGAACTTGATGGACCGCAGCAGCGCAGAAATCGTTCTGGCTCAACTGCCAGACGCCTTTATGCACTTCAACGAGGTCCATCCGCATTCGTCGCTGAAATGGAAATCGCCTCGCATGTTCAGGAGGGAGCTGGCGCGCCGGGCTCAGGAAAGCGGCGCTAACTAAACGATTGGCTGTGTCTGGTTATATTGGGGCAAGATCACGTGGCACCCCGTACATTGTGAGCGCAGCAGATCCAAAAAACTGGCAAGAAATTCCTATCCGGCCCATCTTAGGCTATTGCGTTGCTGCAGACGAAGGTGTTTTGCTTTTATATGACTACACGAAAGTTATGGGGCTATGCGCGAATGGAAAAGCTTGGTCGACACGATCGTTTTCGTGGGACGGGCTCAGGTCAGTGCGCGTCGTCAACGGAGCAGTAGAAGGTGAAGGATGGGATGCGCCAACGTCCGCTTATGTGCCATTCCGCGTTGATATAAAGACAGGGGAAAGTACGGGTGGGGCCTCACCACCGCATTGAAATCAAGAGGGCCGGGGTCAGATACCGTCTTCGCATGGGGGGGCGGAGGGGGCGGGATCAGGTCCGCCTTTCGTACTCGGTCTCAACCTTTGCCATCTCGATCTACAGTAAGATGCGCATTATTAAATGCCGATACGGCCCGACTGACCGTCCTGCTCGACATGTGAAAAGCGGCGGCGATGTGGGACATGGTAAAAGCGGTTGACAGATAAGCGCGTGCCATTGTCTCGTCTCTGTCGCTATAGCGTGCGTGAGACTGCGCGCGTGACAGTGTGACAGCGCGGTGCTGCTGCCTTGGCGCATCTTTGAATGATTGGACCGCTGCGATTGCTAATGTGCCGAAATGAAGGCGTCATCGCCCAGAAGCAACTGGTGGCAGGTATGGGCGAGCGGACTAGTTTTCGCTCATCCCGGCCGCGACTAAGCGGCAACCATAGGTAAATCCGGTGAGGGTATTTTTGAGGGTATCGGTAACTGAATAGTTTGGAAAGCACTGAAAAATCAAACGCTTAACCATCTCATTGACCATCGAGTGGGAATGATTTGATGTCTAGCAACTGCTGGCACTGATAGGCAGGAGGCCACACCTAAGCCCTTGATTTCACGGGCTTTTTTGTTATTTTGTCTGGCACTGCCTGGCAACGATTGGCGCGCTTAAGCACTGTTTTTTTCATGGCGTTATTAATGGTATAATCTCACAACGATGCATGATCGGCGGTCGATACCATGCGATGCTTCCGGATTCTGTCATGGTATCAATTTCGTATAAAGTTCATTAAAATCAAGGACTTGTAAGAAATTTTCATCCGCTTTTTGATCATGGTATTTCAGCTCTTCATGACCAGATGCCATGCTGACCGATACCAAACTGCGCAATCTCAAGCGACAGGACAAACTCTACAAGGTGAACGACCGCGATGGCCTGTATGTGGCCGTCACGACTGCCGGCTCAATCTCGTTCCGTTATAACTATGTAATCAACGGCCGCCAGGAGACCGTTACCTTCGGCCGCTATGGCGTCGGCGGCATGACGCTGGCGGAGGCGCGCGAGAAGCTGGGCGAGGCAAAGAAACTGATCACGGCCGGAAAGTCCCCGGCGAAAGAAAAGGCGCGGAATAAGGCCCGCGTCAAGGACGCCGAGACAAGCGGCGGGATCAGCATCCGTGAAATCATGTACCTGAGTCCCGATATGCTCGCCACCAGAGGCAGACCGCGTTGGTCGATGAGCAGATGGGGCTTGCAGCCAAGCTTGCCCCGGTCGGTTGGATTGGGGCCGGTATGCTGTCCGCCGAGGGGTTTCTTTGGACGACGTTTTGTTTAGGCGTTCCAAGGCAGGCTTTTCCTGCCTCTTGCCTTCAATAAGATCAGGTTTAGGACAGCGCGGTTTAGCAAAAAGATGTGCAACAAAGGTTGGAAATGGAAGCTGGAGAGTCGCAGGCAAGACGCAAGCTTTGGACGGTACGGCAGGTAGGTGGATGATCTATTCGAAACGAAGAATAGCAGGCAATTGAGCGGCAAATTACCTGGACTTGCCTTTGTATCAGGGCAAGATTTCAAGTAAGCTGCCGCCCGACTGTACTTTAGCGGTTGAGGATTGCCTCAGTTGTCGCGCCGTTCTTCACTTCGACTGTTCGCACAACCAGGCCGCCTTGTTGATCAAGAAGGCCCAAACGCCGTGAATATTCATTATCCGAAATGGTTTCCCAATTCACATTACTGAGTACATAGTATTGACCTGGTGGAACTTCATTAAACTCAAAACGACCTTCACCATCAGTAGTTTTAGTTTTATCATAGGTCGAGTAGCGTGGATCCTGAGATACTGCTGCTGCCCGGCCTTCCATGAGTACCGCCTGGTACCACTGTTGCCTGTACTTTGTCACCGGTATTAAAAGTACTGCATTCCCGGCACCTTTTTTCACGGTGCCGCCCACTGTTTTCGCAAAGACTTGACCTTTTACAATACCGGTGCCACTTTTAGGAAGTGCATCATATTCAACGGCGTCAAATGGCAGCGGAGTGAAGCTTGGACGTTGAGGTGCCACGCAGCCTCCAAGTAGTGCTGCAAGGGATGCGACCAGTACAATTTTTGTAATTTTCATCAGTTTATTTTCACTAAGATAGGAGAATCAGCGTTGGGTGTTGCAGTTGACAGTACCGCACTTCAAATTGGCATGACGGAACCTCTTGAATTATTGCATAATTTCACTGACGGTTTTAGATCCTATGTTTAAATTTTAGAGATTTAAATCGATCGCGCGATATACCCAGCAATGATTGGTAATCCTCCATTTTTAGAGCGCTTTAGAAGTAGAGGTTAAGCGGCCATGGCAAGCTTCTGTTTTGGCGTGATGCCGTCAGGTGCCATGTCGCGTCAGCCGTGATCGCTATTGCTACTCCAGCACCAGCGCGCAAAGTCCCCCATCTGGCCGAGCGCACGAAGCAGATGACGGGCTATTTTATCGTAGCCAATTATGCCGTTATTGCTCTCAGAAGCAGATGCTCTGTTGCTTACTCGGGATAGGAAGGCCCGGCACGATCTCGTCGTAGGATCAGACAACGATATCAGCACCCACTTGGTGCTTGGCAGAAAGCCAAAGGTCTCAATACGATTTATCTACTTCTTATTTACGCAGAATTATGGTGCGGGAGAGGCCAAACCACTGGTGACAATTCATTCTGTGGTCCTGTTGGCGCCTCCAAGCGCATCTTTTGATTATTGTTTGACCAATATCAAGGATATCATTACCCTGATGAAATTACCTTCTCTTGCATGAATATCGTTGATCTATAAGACTGCATGTATAGGCTGGTAACACCCCATCTATCCCGCCATAGAGAAAGAACGCAGTATGGAGCATTCATTTGGTGGTTCCTGGACCTAGATTAAGTTCGACATGCTGCGCAGGTGTTCGTTTGCTCGCAGAATTGACCCACTCTGTTTGACGCGCCTTCCACTGCCTGGCAAACGCTGCCACGCGGTCGTATGACCCTGCATAGCCCAGCTCTTTCAGGTCCTCATGGATCTGCTTCAAATTGTGCCGCTGCTTACGCGGCTTCGTCATTTCGGCCTTGAGCCACCCGGATAGCTGCACCGAGTATTTGTCTAATCCGCTAACTGATCGCCGCTCCGCATAGGAGGGCTTAGTGGTTTCCGATCACAGATAGCGTCGGACGGTATTGCGTGATATATGCAGTCGCCTGGCGATTTCTCGTCAGGCAGACCGAGACGAGCATGGCAGCCTATCGTCTCACTCCTCTTTTTCAAAGATGCGGATCTTCGCGCCGCCCTGGTAGTCCTGCAGATCCGTTTCGCCATCGATGCGTATGTCGCCCTTCAATATCACCTCCACGCTGATATCGACTCTTTTGATGCGAAACGTTTCAATGTCGGTTGGGTGTATATCGATTTCCATGGAAATCGAGGCGCCTGGCGCGATCGTGGTGAATTTCGTCTTCAGCGCCGGATTGGCCAGGCCACGGCGGGCATAGGTAACGGCGCCGGTATCGGTGTCGATGAATTTGACGATCGGGCCCGACTTGCGCAGGTAGTCGAGCGGAAAACCGATATCGCGGCTGCCATCGTTGCGGATGGTGACCAGCACGTCGATCGGCTTGCGCTCATAGACGCAGCCAGCGTTGCCCAGGCATTGCAGGGAGATGGAGAGGGGCGCATGGGTGCTCGTCATGGTGTTTGCTTTCAATGGTAGTGCCATCAGCATGGCATAGATAAGGAGGCTCAGACAATATCGCATCGTATTTTCCTGCCAATTTTTTTGCTCAACAATTCCTGCGCTTCAATTGCGATATTCCAGCCGTGGCGTTTCAGGATCAGCGCGCCTTCCGCATACGACATGATCGATTGCGTCAGGTCTTGCGGCGAGGTGCCGTTGACGTGGCAAACAATGGGCGCGTCGAGTGTGCCGTCCGGCTTGAAATAGCGTACCGTTTCTTCGAACTCCGTGTACGAGTATTCGTCGGGCATGCCGACGCAATGTCCGAATTCATGCGCATACGTGGTCAGTTCCGTTGCCAGCGACACGTTCATGACGTCGCCGGTCACGTTTTCGCGGTCATAGCGCTTGTGGATCTGCAGCGTGTAGTGCTGATTCTCGTCAACCCAGAGGACGCGGAAAACCACGGGCAACACCTTTTGTCCGCATTGCGGATCATTGATTTCAAGCCGGAACTTGTTGTTCCAGTTGCCTTCGATGCCGGCCGTCGCGTTTTTCTGCGCCAGCGCCACCACGTAGGCGCGCTGCTTGACGCGCAGCGCCGCCGATTCCGTGCCCTTGTCGCTCTCTTCCAGCGCCTGTCCTGCAGCGTCCAGTACCGTGATGGCCTTGAAACGCACTTCCACCACCACCGGACCGTCCGATTTTGCCGGCACGTACAGCTTGAACCAGATCTTGTCCCTGTATTTGTGCGGCGTGCCGTCGTGCTGGTAAGGCTGGGCATAGCGGCCATACGAGGGGCCGGCGATTTCTTTTTCGTAGTCCGCGATCCAGCAGGCCGGCAGCTTGACCAGCACTTCCTTGCGGCGCTTGTTGTCCACCGGCGTGGTGCTGGAGTCGCCTGCCGGCTTGTATTTCGGTTCCGGCGGGGTGCTGGTTCTGGCTGCCGGCTGCCCTGGCGAACCTGGTACCGGCGCCGGCGCTGAAGAGGGGGCAGGGTCGGGTGCCGGTGCCGAACCCTGGCCGCCCATCGTTTTCAGCAGCTCGATCACCAGCGCCTCGGCGGCCGCCGCTGCAATCACATGCGTCAAGCCCTTTTCGTCGGTCATGCCGCTCTCATAGCTGCCATCTTCGCGCTTGATGCGGTAGGGCTGGCGCGGCATCGGTTCGCCCGTGTCGCGGTCGCGCAGCACAAAGCCTTCGTCGAACAGCTTGATGCGCGTGTCGGGCAGCGCCGGCAGCACGCCGGCCGCGCTGGCGGCGCCGTTGAGCACGTGCTGGCCGCCCTTGACCGTGAAGTTGCCGGGACAGGTAAACGTGATATTGCCGCCTTCAAGCGTGATCGACGATTGCCCGGCCTGCAGCGTGATCTTTTGATTGGCCTTGATGTCGATGCAGTCGTTGACCGAGAGTACGGTAATGGCCTTGTCGGCCAGGATTTCCAGTTGTCCCGTATGCGCCTGCAGCGATACGGGGCCGTTGGCGGCAATCGCCTGGATGCCGCCGGTGTGGCTAAACAAGCCATGCGCACTGGCCGACACGGACGAATAAGTGTGGCCGGCCGTCATGTGCAAGTCCGACTGCGTCGTCCAGTGCAGTTGCTGGGCGGCAAACAACACGGTCGAGCCTGGCGTGGCCCAGTTGATGCTGGCGGGCGCTTCCATCACGACCAGCGGCTGGCCGAATTTTTCCACCGGCTGGTCGGCAGCCAGCTTGCGCTCGCCCGCGCTGGCCTTCAGTGCCTCCTGTCCGCCCACGCTGGCCTGGTATTTGCCATCTTGCTGGGGATCGATCTGCTTGATCAGGTCCAGCTGGGCCTGTTTCGCGTCCTGGCTGAACAGGGCGGTTTGTTGTTGCGCGGCCTCGGCCAACGACTTGTTCAGTTCGGCCGCGCCTTTCAGCTGGGCCAACGCTTCCGTGGTGTCGAGCTGGGTAGATGCAATGCCCGCGCCAGTCTGTGCGCGGGCTGTGGTCGAGATGAGCACGCCTTCGCCGCCGCGCAGTACGGTCCAGGCGTCGGTGCGCAGTTCGAAGCCGCTGCCCCGGTAACTGCCGCGCTGCGCCGTGTTGGGTCCTTGCTGTACCAGGTAACCGAGGTTCAGCTGCGTGGCCGCGCTGCTCGTCGCCAGGCGGGTACGCAACTGGCCAGGCGTGTCGTCGATGACCCACTGGTTATAGCCGCCGCCATCGAAATTGTGGCTGTGAATGCCGGAAATGACGCCGGCGTGATTGACGTCCGAATCGACGCCGGCCGCATAGGGCGGCGTGTCGCTGCCGGTATAGAGCTGGGCCACTACCAGCGGACGGTCCATGTCGCCTTCGATGAAGTCGACCAGCACTTCGGTGCCGATGCGCGGCGTAAATTGTGAACCCCAGTTCGGGCCAGCCAAGGCTTCGGCAACGCGCACCCAGGTGCCTGACGCTTCGTTGCCGGGCGCGTTGCCCTGCTGATCCGTGTTGTGCGCCATGCCGCCGGGATTGGCGGCGGCGCCCCGTTGCCAGGCAAACTGGATGCGTATCTGATGGTCGCGCCCGGTGGTCGCCACGCTGTCGGGCAGGCCGACCACCAGCGCCGTTTGCGGCCCCAGCGCGCTGCTGGCCTGGCGCGCGGCGGTAGCGAGCGGCACGATGGCCACGCTGGTACGCGCGCAAGCGAAGGTATTGCGGTAGGTGCCCGCCTCGAGCTGGCCGGCGATCAGGCTGGCGACGTCGCCCAGGCTGGCCACTGTCGATAATTTCGACAGGAGCGTCGTCAGCGCGCCGCCGGCCGGCCCCAGGTTGTTGCGTGCCTCGTGCTCGACCCAGAGCACGGTGAACTGGTTGGCGCCACCGGCATACTGTTCGTGCTGCAGCAGCTCAAAGGCGTGGCCGGCCGCCATGCGCCGCACCGCGCCAGCGCCCGTGAACTGCTTGTTCTCCAGTTCCAGTGCCTGCAGCATGCGCAAGCCGTGCGGATCGGCGGCAGCACTGTCGGCATGGCGCCGTTCGCCGGACCCGTCGTACAGGGGCAGGGGTGGCAGCTCGCCCGCCTGCAGGCTCGAGCTGTGTTCGGCGGCCGGTGCCACCAGTTGCTGCGGGTCCCAGCTGCTGATGCCGACCGCATTGGCCCGCACCTGGCGCCGCGCGCTGAAGCTGTCGATGGCGTCATCGGTATCGCTGGCGCGCACGCCGTGAAAGCGCAGGCCAGCCACGCCCGGCGTCGGCGGCGCGGCTGCCTTGCTGTCGAAAATCACCAGCTTGTGCTTGGCCTGCTGTGCGTTCTGTTGTTCGCCTTGTTGCGCCGCGCCATCGTCCTGCTCGTGCTCGAAGCGCCAGCTCAGGCCTTCGAAAGCGAGCACGCGGGTCAGGAAGTCCAGGTCGCTTTCGCGGTATTGGGTCCAGACGGGGCGCGGTGCCAGTTCCTGGCTGACATCGAATTCGAAGCGCACCTGCGGATAGTCGGCGAGCAGCTCCGTGATGAGGTCGCGCGCATTCTTGTCCTGGAAGATATAGCTGTCGCGGCGCAAGCCCAGCAAGGCCAAGGCAGGCTCGAGGCGCAGCCGGTAGCGCGCCACGCCGCCGTCGGCGCCGGCAAAGCCGCAGTCGGTGCACAGTCCGTGCCAGGCGCGCCAGCTGCCGTCGGGCTGCAGCAGCTTGAGCGTGATTTCCTCACCGAGAAAGCTGGCAAGGTCCAGGCCCGCCGCCGTGCTCAAGGCATCGACCTCGAAGCGGAACAGCTCGTTGACCGCTTCGCGGCCCCTCATGCGCTCGGCCATCAGCGATTCGGGCAGGTTCGATGCCTGCGCCGTGGCCAGCGTGATCAGCCGCGCATGCTGCGACAGGCCGGTGCCGAACACGCCCTGAGGAGCTTCTGTCGTTGCCGGGCCGCTCATTACGGCAACGTGATGGTCAGGTTGGCCGTGCGCGGCGCCAGCTTGACGATATCGCTGTAGGCGTTCATCTGCTGTTCGGTGTTTTTGGCCAGCATGGTGCGCAGGCCCAGGTAGCCCAGTGCGCAGATCAGCGCGAATACCGAGCACAGCACCCAAAGCGGCACGTCGTTGCGCAACTTGTGCGCGATCTGGTCGGGGCGTTCCGCATGTGGCGCAAAGCCCGCCTTCTTGCCCTTCATCTGGGCGATCTCGTCACCCAGGCGGGCCGTCAGGTAGGCCAGTTTTTCCGAGCCTTCGAGGATGTAGCGACCCTGGAAACCCAGCAGCAGGCACATGTGGAACACTTCCAGCGCCTGCAGGTGCGCGCTGCCGCGCGCGCGCAGCGCTTCAAGCCGGATGAAGAAGTTCTCGCCGGCCAGCTGGTCGCCGAACAGCACCAGTTGCAGCGGGCGGCGCGCCCACTCGTCGCGGATGGCATAGGGCGAGCGCAGGATGATTTCATCGACAGCCGCGCAAAATGCATACTTGGCCGCATCGATATCATCAGCCGAGGCAGCATGTTTTTTCGCCGCGTGCCCGAACTCGTCGAGAAATTGCGTCATTTTTCTGATGAAGTCGGCATTGTCTTGCGGGCCGCTGCCGTTTTTCAGCATGAACAGCGCGTAGAAACCGTCGTACATCAGGTCCGTCAGCGTGTGTTCGGTACCCGGGCCGGCCGGTACGCTCGATGCGTAAGCGGCGGAGCCGCCGGACATCAGGGAGGGGGCGTTTGCATTCATCGTTTATCTTCAGGAAGTGATGGCGACAAGTTCAAGTTTCAGATCCCGCATGCCGGACGGAACGTAGATGGAAATCGACTGGGCCTGCAGCATGCGGTCGTACATCTGGCCCTTCGCCTCGATGGTGAAGTAATAGGTATCGGGCCGCACCGGCACGGCGGCCGGCACCTGCGGCGTGTGCTGCAGGCGCACGCCGGGCAGGGCCGACAGCACGAATTTTTCCACATCGTCGGGTGCGCCGATCTTGAAGCGCAGCGGCACCACGTCCACCAGTTCCACACCCGGCAAATCGGCCGAGACGCCCAGGTAAAACGCCGTCTTGTCGTCGATCTTGCCCGAATCGAGCTTGCCGTGATGGTAAGACGGCTTGACCTCGGTCAATGCAATGGCGAAATATTTTGAAGAGATCACCGTATCGAGCAGTTCGCGGATGATCGCGTGCAGGCGCGCGAACGACGGCCCGGGATCGGCATGCTGATAGGCCGGCAGGTCGGCCAGCGCATGGGTTTTCGAGAACGTCATCAGCGCGCCGGCCAGCGCCAGCAGTGCTTCGTACAGGCGTTCCGGGTGCAGCGCCGGATGATGGAAATAATGACTGAGCGAGGCGAACGCCGAACTGGCCGTGTGCAGCAGCCAGAACGAGGACATGTCGCCGGAGCGAAATTCGATCACATTCTTGCTCGGTTCGCGGTGGTGGCCGTACAGGGCGTTGACCTTTGCCTGCAGCGCATCGATCAGGCGGCGCAGTTGCAGGAACAGCAGCGGGGCGCTGCGGATCGACAGGCTAGGCGGTACGAACGACGGGTCCGGCTCGAAGCCGCCGGTCGACAGGCGACGCAGGCGCAGCAATGGAAAATTCACATACGAATCGCGCGGTTCCGATTCGGCCACCAGGCGCAGCGATTTTTGCAGGTAGGCCAGTTCGGCCTGCGCCGCATGGGTGTACAGGTCGGGCGTTTCCAGGTTGGCCTGACCGTAGCGCGCCGCACCGTTGGGCTGGTCGGGCGCGGCAAAGTTGCCGCCGAAATGCTTGAAGGCGGGCAGGGCGGCATAGAACGTGACGGTTTGCTGCGATTGCAGCAGCTTGCTCAGGTCCAGGGCCTCGGGCAACTCGTCGGCGCCGGGAGCGTTGTAGATTTCGCCGTCCTGGAACACCAGCGACAGTTCCAGCAGCCGCAGCGTGTTATTGCTCAGCGCATCGCGGTCGATCTGCACGTGGTTGACACCCCAGGCGTAGGGATGCAGCGCCTTGATGCTTTCGTGCAGGCGATGTTCATGGTACTGGTCTTGCTGCTGGAAGTGCTGGGGGCGCAGAAACAGACCTTCACCCCATAACAATTTGCTTGTAATGCTCATCGATTGCCCTTTTTTCCGAAGAAGTAAAAGCGCGGAGAACGCTGCCGCTCCCGGGTTATTTTGAAGCGCGATCGGCGCGTTGCCGGAGCGTCCGATCATTCAATCTTTGCAATAGGAAATTATGTGCTTTTTTCGCAACTGCAACAACATTAACATTATCTTGAAGAAAGGTGCGTACGGTACGTTTCCCGCATGGTGCCTGCCTTTGCGGCCGGTTGAAATGTGAGTTTTCGCGTATTTTCTATTGAACGGAGTCAATATTAAATCCATGTTAGTCTCGGCAAAAATACGAATTTAGCAACTATAAATTGCAAGTTTTTTAATGACCGCGCCATCTTTTTTTTGAGGGAAATCAGACCATGTCTCGCCAATTCACATTGCATTTTTTTGCCGCTGTTGCCTGCGCATTGACGCTCAGCGCCTGCAGCACCGCACCTGCGGTCAAGACGGCGGCGCCGCCGCCCTCGCTCGACGAACTGATGGCCAAGGCGACCCAGGCCGCCAGTTCGGGCAACAACGAAGCGGCCATGGGTTTGTGGAAACAAGCCGCCGTCGAATTTCCAGCCGATAAGCATCCATGGGTTCGCATGGCGCAGACCCGCTATGAGGCGGGCCAGTACGGCGACGCCATCATCAATGCCCAGGAAGTGCTGGTGCGCGACCCGGCTGACAAGCTGGCCAACAGCGTCATTGCGATCAGCGGACTGCGCCTGTCGACGCGTGCATTGGCCGACTTGAGCCGCCAGAACAATCTGTCCGGCCCGTTGCGCACCGAATCGCAGGACCTGGCCAAGCTGTTGCGCGAAAGCCTGGGCGAAACCGTGCTGGTACCGGCCCCGGCCGCAGCGCAGGTACGCGACAAGCCGCCGGTGCGTTCGCAGCGCAAGGGACAGAGCAAGACTGCTGACAGCAGTGCCAATCCCTTCGATGGTTTGAAGTGAAGCTGAAGCAGTAAGGCGATCTACCAGGGGCATCGCGGATGCCGCCCATTACTCGTGAAGGGATGTGTCATGTCAAAAAAAGAAAGTGTTCAAAAACGCCTGCAAAAGGTCCGGCCGCCACGCGTGCAGATGACGTATGACGTGGAAATCGGCGATGCGATTGAAAACAAGGAGCTGCCCTTCGTGATGGGCGTCGTGGGCGACTTCGGCGGCAATTCCGAAGTCGAGCAAAAACGGCTGAAGGACCGCAAGTTCATCGGCATCGACCGCGACAATTTCGACGAAGTGCTCAAGGGTGTCGAGCCGCGCGCCGCGTTTGGCGTAGCCAACGAGCTCAGCGATGAGGGCGGCCAGCTGCGCGTCGACCTGCGCTTCAAGTCGCTCAACGACTTCCGTCCCGAGGCGGTGGTGGAGCAGGTGGCACCGTTGCGCCGCCTGCTCGAGGCGCGTACCAAGCTGGCCGACCTGCGCAACAAGCTGGCCGGCAACGACAAACTGGAAGATATCCTGAACGACGTGCTCAACAGCACGGAGAAGCTGGCCCAGCTGGAACAACAATCCACCGCCAAGAAAGACTGATCCCATGTCCGCTCAACTGACCCCCGCGTCCGGCGCCGCCGCGACCACCGATATCGGCTTGCTCGACCAGATCGTCGAACAAAGCAAGGTTGCCAAATCCAGCGTCGAGCATGCGCGCGCCAAGGACCTGATTTCAGAACTGGTCAGCCAGGTGATGGAGGGCACCGTGGTGGTGTCGAACAACCTGGCGGCCACCATCGATGCGCGCGTTGCCGAGCTGGACAGACTGATTTCACGCCAGCTCAGCGTCATCATGCATGCGCCCGAATTCCAGAAGCTGGAAAGCAGCTGGACGGGCCTGCATCACCTGGTCGACAACACGCCCACCGGCACCAACCTGAAGATCAAGCTGCTCAACGCCACCAAGCGCGAGCTGGTGCGCGATTTCCAGAGCGCGCTGGAATTCGACCAGTCGACCATGTTCAAGAAAGTGTATGAGGAAGAGTTCGGCACTTTCGGCGGCGCTCCGTTCGGCGCGCTGCTGGGCGACTTCGAGTTTACGCGCCAGCCCGAGGACATGTATTTCCTCGAACAGATGTCGCATGTGGCCGCTGCGGCCCACGCACCCTTCATTTCGGCCGCATCGCCCGAACTGTTCGGTCTTGAAAGCTATGCCGACCTCGGCAAACCACGCGACCTGGCCAAGGTGTTCGACACGGTCGAATACGCGAAGTGGAAGTCGTTCCGCGAATCGGAAGATGCGCGCTACGTCGGCCTCACGCTGCCGCGCTACCTGGGGCGGCTGCCGTTCAACCCGGCCGATGGCGCCACCGTCGACGGTTTCAATTTCGTCGAGGACGTCGATGGCACCAACCACCAGAAATACCTGTGGTGCAATGCCGCCTATGCCTTCGGCGCCAAGCTGACGGCGGCTTTCGACGACTACGGCTGGTGCGCGGCGATCCGCGGCGTGGAAGGCGGCGGCCTGGTCGAAGACTTGCCGACGCATACCTTCAAGACCGACGAAGGCGAAGTGGCGCTGAAATGCCCGACCGAGATCGCGATTACCGACCGGCGCGAAAAAGAGTTGAGCGACCTGGGTTTCATTTCGCTGGTGCATTGCAAAAACACCGATTACGCGGCGTTCTTCGGCGCCCAGTCGGCGCAGAAGGCCAAGAAATACAACACCGATTCCGCCAATGCGAATGCGGTGCTGTCGTCGCAGCTGCAATACATCTTTGCCGTCTCGCGCATCGCCCATTACATGAAGGCGATGATGCGCGACAAGATCGGCAGCTTTGCCGCCGCGTCCAACGTCGAAGATTTCCTCAACCGCTGGCTGATGCAATACGTGCTGCTCGACGATAACGCCAGCCAGGAACAGAAGGCCCAGTTCCCGCTGCGCGAAGCGTCGGTGCAGGTGTCGGAAGTGCCGGGCCGTCCCGGCGTCTACCGCGCCATTTCCTTCCTGCGTCCCCATTTCCAGCTCGATGAGCTGTCCGTTTCACTCCGTTTGGTCGCGGAGCTGCCGCAATCGACCAAATCCTGATTTTTTCATCAACAACCGAAAGGAATGACATGGCAATCGACGTTTACTTGCAAATTGATGGTATCAAAGGCGAATCCACCGACACCTCCCATAAAGATTGGATCGAATGCAAGTCGGTCCAGTGGGAAGTGCTGCAGCCGAAGTCCGCCACCGCCTCGACCGGCGGCGGCCATACCGCCGAACGTACCGAGCACAAGGATATCGTGGTCGCCAAGCTGGCCGACCTCGCCACGCCTCTGCTGCTGCAAAATTGCTCATCCGGTAAAACGATCCCGAAAGCCAAGTTCGAATTCCTGCGTGCCGACGGCCAGGGCGAGCGCATCAAGTATTTCGAGATCGAGCTGGAAAACGTGCTGATCAGCAGCGTGGCGCCGTCCGTCGCCGCTGGCGACATCCTCGGCGAGAACGTGTCGATCAAGTATTCCAAGGTCAAGTGGAAATACACGCAGCAAAAAGTCGGTGGTGGCTCGGGCGGCAATACCTCTGGCGGTTGGGATCTGTCGGCCAACAAGACGATTTGATCGACAACGGCCCTTGCCGGATGACGCCGTTCCGGCTAGCCGCCGACGGTGACTCCGGCTTGTGCCCGCGTGACTGATGCTTCTGAATCAAAGGGCCGCCGCAGGCCGCCCTTTTGTTCCTTCCCACCGCCAACGACAGGATACCGATGAAGGGTTTTACGCCGGGGTTGTTCGACCGCCTGATGGACACGCCCGTCCAGGGCGCTTCCAGTAGCACCGTCTCGCGCCTGTCGCTGGAGGATTTGAAAGATACCGTGGCACGCGACCTGGAGGCGCTGCTCAACACGCGCACCGTGATACCGGAAGCGCTGCTGAAAAAATTTCCCGAATGCGGCCGTTCGATCGTCACCTACGGCCTCAATGATTTCGCAGGCCTGAGCTTGTCGAGTTCCGACGACCGCGCGTATATCTGCCAGTGCCTGGAAAAAGCCATCGCGCGCCATGAACCGCGCCTGCGCAGCGTGCGCGCTTCGCTGGAAATCCAGGAAGGCTCGATCAACCGCCTCAATTTCGCCATTACCGCGCTACTGGTGGTGCACTCGGCCCAGGAACCTGTCAACTTCGACGCCATCCTGCAGCCGTCCAGCCTGCATTACACGATCAGCAAGGCGCGCCGTACGGCGCAAGGAGCCTGAACTTGGAAGAATTATTGCCGTACTACGAACGTGAACTGGGTTTCCTGCGCCGCTATTCGCGCGAGTTTTCCGAGCGCTACCCGAAGATCGCGGGACGGCTGCTGATCGGCGGCGAAGTCTGCGAAGACCCGCATATCGAGCGCATGATCCAGTCCTTCGCGCTGCTCAATTCGCGCATCTCGAAACGCCTCGATGACGACTACCCGGAATTTACCGAGGCGCTGTTCGAGGTACTGTATCCGCATTACCTGCGGCCATTTCCTTCGTGCTCGATCGCGCGCCTCGACTACAGCGGCGCGGCGGCGCAGCTGACGGCCGCCACCGAGATCGCGCGCGGCACCGAGCTGGCGACACGCCCCGTCAAGGGCGTCGCATGCACCTTCCGCACCGCGTATCCGGTCACCGTGGCGCCGCTGGCGCTGACGCATGCGGCGTTTGCCGCCATCATCGACGCGCCCGAGCAGGTGCAACTGCCGCCAAACGCCACTTCCAGCGTCAGCATCGTCCTCGAAACGACCGCCGATCAGATCAGCCTGGCGCAACTGGGCGTCAAAAAGCTGCGCGTGTTCATCGACGGCGAGCCGTCGTTTTGCGCGGCGCTGCGCGACGCGCTGTTCATGCGCACGGTCAAGGCCTATGTGGAAGCGGACGACGGCGGCCGCTGGAACGCGCTGGCGCAGCTTCCCGTCAGCACCGCCGGCTATGCCGAGGACGATGCGCTGATCCCGTTTTCGGCCCGTTCGCATCCGGCCTACCGGCTGCTGACCGAATATTTCTGCTTTCCCGAAAAATTCAATTTTTTCGACATCGACCTGGCCGCGCTGTGCGCGCCGCTGCCGTCCGGCTGCCGGCGCATCACCTTGCACCTGGCCCTGGCCGGCCTGCGCACCGATTCGAATACGGCGCGCATGCTGGGCACCATGACGACCAATAACCTGCTGCTGGGCTGCACGCCGGTGGTCAACCTGTTCCGCCAGCGCGGCGAGCCGATCCGGCTGACGCACACGGCCGCCAGCTATCCGGTGCTGGCCGATGCGCGCCGCGCCTATGCCTTCGAGGTGCAGGCCATCGAATCGGTCAAGCTGGTGCGCCAGACGCCGCAAGGGGAGTCGATCACCGAATTTCGCCCGTTCTATTCGCTGCGCCACGGCCAGATGCCGGCCAAGGACGGGCATTACTGGGTGATGCGGCGCGATGACACCGTCAGCGAAAAAAGCCCCGGCTACGAGACCGAGATTTCCATCGTCGACATCGATTTCGACCCGGCCTCGATCGAAACCGATACCCTGAGCCTCGAGTTGAGCTGCACCAACCGCGACTTGCCGGCGCAACTCACCTATGGCCTGCGCGGCGGCGACCTGTTCCTGGAAGGCGGATCGAGCGTGCGCAGCATCCACTTCCTGCGCAAACCGACCGAATCGCACCGCTTCGAGCGGGGCCGCGGCGCGCACTGGCGCCTGATCTCGCACCTGTCGCTGAACCATCTGTCGCTGTCGGGCAGCGGCCTGGAAGCGTTCCAGGAGATGCTGACCCTGTATGACTTGCCCCGCTCGGCGGCCTCGCAACGGCAGATCAGCGGCATTGCCGCGATCGACCACAAGGCGGCCAACGCCTGGCTTCCCGGCAATCCCTTCGCCTGTCTGGTGCGCGGCCTGGAAGTGCGGCTGACGCTCGACGAGGAAGCTTTCGTGGGCAGCGGCATCCATGCGTTTGCACATATCGTCGAGTGTTTTCTCGGCCTGTACGTGCATGCCAACAGTTTCACGCAACTGGTGGTGCTGTCGAAAAAATCGGGAGAGGAGTTGTTGCGATGCAAACCACGCAGCGGCGATTTGAGCCTAGTGTAATCGAGCGCCTGTTCGCCGAGCCCTACCGCTTCCAGTACTTCCAGGCGGTGCGCATGCTCGAAATCTGGCTGGTTCGCAACGGCATGGCGCGCGAGGGCGCGGTGGCCAACTACCTGCGCTTTCAAAATTCGGTGTCGCTCAATTTCGCGCCCAGCCAGCTTGAAGCCGTGCAGGCCGAACCGCGCGAGCTGGGCGCCCTGGCGGCCGACATGCGCGCGCTGGGTGAGGCCGTGCGGGGCGGCGGACTGAAATACGTGCGCATCACGCCGGCCTTCATGGGCTTTCTCGGCGTGGCCGGCGCGCTGCCCGCCCATTACACGGAACGCATCGCCGCGCACCAGCTGTATGAAAAGGACGAAGGACCGCGTGCTTTTCTCGACACTTTTTCCAGCCGCGCGCTGGCGCTGTTCTACGAAGCGTGGCGCAAGTACCGCCTGGAACTCAAATACCAGCTCGATGGCAGGGACAAATTCCTGCCGCTGCTGCTGTCGCTGGCAGGCCTGGGCCATGCGTCGCTATGCCAGCGCCTGTACGACGATGGCGATGGCGTCCTCGACGAGTCGGTGGGATTTTTTGTCGCGGCCATGCGGCACCGGCCGCCATCGGCGGTGGCGATCGGCCAGGTATTGTCCGCGTATTTCGGCCAGAGCATCAAGGTGACCCAGTTTGTCGGCTGCTGGTACGACGTGCCGCGCGACCAGCAAAGCAGCCTCGGTGGCATGAACGCGATGCTGGGTTCGACGGCGCTGGTCGGCGCGCGCGTCTGGCAGCGCGATTTGCGCATGCGCCTGGTGGTCGGGCCGCTGGCGCGCGCCCATTTTGACGCCTTTTTGCCGGGCGGGGCGGCCGCGCGCGCGCTGGAAAAAATGCTCACCATGTTTACCGGCCTGTGCCTCGAATACGAAGTGCAGCTGGTGCTGCGCGCCGAGGATGTGCATGGCGTCACCCTGGAGCAGCCGCGCAGCGGCGGGCGGCTGGGCTGGGACAGTTTCCTGATCACCGCCGGCGCCGCGCAGGACCGTGGCGACGTGCGCTACGAATTGCATACGCTGGCATGAACCATCTTTCTTTTTTATCCGTTTCCACACAAGGACCTTTGCCCCATGAGCATCAACCTCAAGACGCTGATCAGCAAGCTCAATGACACCAGCCGTACCGCCGCCACCCGCGCCGCCGGCATTTGCGTCGGCCTCGGACAATACGAGGTCGACCTGGAACACCTGTTCCTGGCCCTGCTGGAACAGCCGGCCAGCGACTTTGCGCTGATCGCCCGCCACAGCGGCATCAGCGTCAGCATGCTCGAAGCGGACTTGCAGGCCGAAGTGGCGCGCCTGCAGACCGGCAATGCGCGCACCCCCGTGTTTTCGCCCCGGCTGCCGAAGCTGTTTGAAAACGCCTGGCTGATCGCGTCGCTCGACGTGCAGGCGGGCCGCCAGGCCAGCATCCGCAGTGCGCATCTGCTGCAGGCGCTGCTGACCGACCCTGAATTGGCGCAGCTGGCTTACCGGGGCTCGAAACTGTTCAACAAATTCAAGCTCGACGACTTGAAGCATAACCTCGACAAGATCACGCAAGGCTCGCAGGAGGCGGCAGGCGCTTCGGCTGCCGATGGCGAGGGCGGCGAGGGAGGAGGAGACCCCGTCGGCGAACTGGCAGGGCGCGCGGCCGCGTCGAAAACTCCGGCGCTGGACCAGTTCACCACCAACCTGACGGCGCGCGCGCGCGACGGCAAGGTCGATCCGGTGATCGGCCGCGATGCGGAGATCCGCCAGGCCATCGATATCCTGATGCGGCGGCGCCAGAACAACCCGATCCTGACGGGCGAGGCGGGCGTGGGCAAGACGGCCGTGGTCGAAGGGCTGGCCCTGCGCATCGCGCTGGACGACGTGCCCGATGTATTGAAGGGCGTCGAGATCCATACGCTGGACATGGGCCTGCTGCAGGCCGGCGCCAGCGTCAAGGGCGAGTTCGAGAACCGTCTGAAAAACGTCATCGACGAAGTCAAGAAAAGCCCGCACGCCATCATCCTGTTCATCGACGAAGCGCACACCATGATCGGCGCAGGCGGCACGGCCGGCCAGAACGACGCGGCCAACCTGCTCAAGCCGGCATTGGCGCGCGGCGAGCTGCGCACGATTGCCGCCACCACCTGGGGTGAATACAAGAAGTATTTTGAAAAGGACGCCGCGCTGGCGCGCCGCTTCCAGGTCGTCAAGATCGAGGAGCCGAGCGAGGAACTGGCCTGCGCCATGTTGCGCGGCATGGCGCCGCTGATGGAAAAGCATTTCAATGTGCGCATCTATGACGAAGCCATCACCGAAGCGGTAAGGCTGTCGCACCGCTACATCATGGGACGCCAGCTGCCCGACAAGGCCATCAGCGTGCTCGATACGGCCTGCGCCAAGGTGGCGCTGGGCCAGAACGCGACGCCGGCCCTGCTGGAAAACCTGGTCAAAAAACTCGACCGCATCGACGCCGAAGTCGCCACGCTCGAACGCGAGGAAAAGAGCGGCGGCAACCACCCGGTGCGTCTGAAAGACTTGCGTGAGCAGCGCAGCGCCGCCGCCGGCGAGCATGCGGCGCTGGCCGCGCGCTGGGAAAACGAAAAGACGCTGACCGGAAAGGTCAGGGCGGCGCGCCAGGACCTGGAAAGCGCCGGCGTCAAACCGGACGCCAGCCAGGCCGGCGATCTGCAGGCCCTGCTCAAGGACTTGCGCGCGCTGCAGGGCGAAACACCGATGGTGCCGGTGCAGGTCGACGGCCACGTGGTGGCGGAAATCGTCGCCGGCTGGACCGGCATCCCGCTGGGAAAAATGGTCAAGGATGAAATCCGCACGGTGCTCAAACTGAAGGACATGCTGGAAGAGCGCGTGCTGGGCCAGTCGCATGCGCTCGAAGCGGTGGCGCAGCGCGTGCGCACCTCGCGCGCCAACCTGGACGATCCGAACAAGCCGAAGGGCGTGTTCCTGTTCGTCGGCCCGTCCGGCGTGGGCAAGACGGAAACGGCGCTGGCGCTGGCCGATGTGCTGTATGGCGGCGAACGCAAGCTGATCACCATCAACATGAGCGAATATCAGGAAGCGCACAGCGTGTCAGGCCTGAAAGGCTCGCCGCCCGGCTATGTCGGCTATGGCGAAGGCGGCGTGCTGACCGAGGCCGTGCGGCGCAATCCGTACAGCGTGGTGCTGCTCGACGAAGTGGAAAAAGCCCACCCGGACGTGCTCGAACTGTTCTTCCAGGTCTTCGACAAGGGCGTGATGGAGGATGCCGAAGGGCGCGAGATCGACTTTAAAAACACCATCATCATTCTCACCTCGAACGTCGGCTCGAGCATCCTGATGCAGGCCTGCCTGAATGTGGCGGCGCCAGACCTGCCGGCGCCGGAGCAGCTGGAGGAAAAGCTTCGCTCGCAACTGATGAAAACCTTCAAGCCGGCCTTTTTGGGGCGCTTGAAAGTGATCCCGTTCTATCCGATCTCGGACGATGTGCTGGTCAATATCATCGGCCTGAAACTGGGCAAGATCGCCCAGCGCATCGCGGCCAATCACAAGGCCGAATTCAGCCACGACGAGGCGCTGGTCGAGGCCGTGCTGGCGCGCTGCACCGAAGTCGATTCGGGCGCGCGCAATGTCGACAATATCCTCAACGGCACGGTGCTGCCCGAGATCGCCGAGTCGGTGCTGGCCAAGATGGCCGAAGGCGCAGCGATTACGAAAATCAAGGTCAGCGCCAGCAAGCAGGGGCAGTTCAAGTACACCATCAAGTAGGCACTGCCGCCATGGTGCGTGGAGAGGAGGGGCGCAATCTGTTCACCCGGTTTCAATCGCGCTCCGGTGATATAAATTCCTCGCTACAATAATTGTTAAATATGCAAAATTTGGTAAACGACTGACGGGAAGCGCATGTCATCCACCTCGACCGACAAGATTGCTGACGCGCTGGCTGCTTTCACGAGCGCCACGCGGCTGTACGAGTTGACCTACGGCGAGGACGCGGACAGCGGCTTGCTGGTCGAAGCCTTTGCCGCCGACGAGCGGCTGCAGGAGGTCGGCGCGCGCGACATCATCGCCTTGTCCACCAGCGCCCATGTGGCGCTGGCGTCCCTGCTGGGCCAGCCGGCCAGTCTGCACGTCAGCCTGGCGGACGGCACGCGCACCCCATTTTCCGGCTATATCAGCGCCGCCGCCACGCTGGGCAGCAATGGCGGCCTGGCGCGCTACCGGCTGCGCATCACCCCATGGCTGTGGTTGCTGACCCAGGCGCGCAACAGCCGCGTCTGGCAAGACCGCAGCGTGACGGCCATCGTCGACGAGGTCTTGCAGGCGTATGCGCCATACGCGCTGTGGCGCTGGAGCGACGAGGTGGCGTCATTCATGCAGGAAGCGGGCGAGCGCAGCTATTGCTGCCAGTACCGCGAATCGGACTACGATTTCGTGCGGCGCCTGCTGACGGAAGAAGGGCTGGCCTGGCGGTTTGACGGTCAGGCCATGATCGTCTTTGCCGACAGCAGCCAGGTGTGCGCCACGCCCGAGGACGCTAGCAGTGCGCAAGGCGGCGGCTTGCGCTTTCATGGCGCCCGCGTCGGCGAGCCGGGCGACAGCGTGCAGGCCTTGAGCGCGCGGCGCAGCCTGCAGGTGGGCCTGAGCAGCGTACTCAGCTATGACTACAAGGCGAAAAAGGCCGTGGCCGCCAGCGTGCCGACCAACACGGCGCTCGGCGGCAAGAATGCGCCTATGCTGGAAAGCTACGATACGCCGGGTCAGTACTGGTACGCCAGCGCCGCCCAGGCGCAGCGCTACGCGCAGTTGCAGATGCAGGCGCATGAAGCGCGCGCCCAGCTGTGGCAAGCGAGCTCGACCGTGCGCACCCTGCGCGCCGGCACGCGCTTTACCCTGACGCAGGGGCCATTGCCGCCCGCCGATGGCGCCGCGTCCGAATATGTCGTGCTGCGCGTGGCCAGCATCGGCGTCAACAACCTGCCGGCGCCGGCACTGGAGGGATTGGCGGAACTGTTCGGCCCGATACCGGAATTGCTGGAGGAAACCGTGGCGCAGTGGGGCGACGGTTTTCCCGATGTCGCCGCCGCGATCGCGCAGGCACAAGCCAGCGGTTACGCCAACTGCATCGAGATGATCAGCGCAAGCACGCCGTGGCGTCCGCTGCAGGATGGCAACGATGCGCGCCAGCACGCCACGCCGACGGCCCTGGGCAGTCAGAGCGCCATCGTCGTGGGAGCCGATGGCCAGGACGCGGCCAGCGGCGCCGATGAAATCTATTGCGACAAGCTGGGCCGGGTGCGCATCCGCTTTCACTGGCAACAGGAAACGGCTGCGACCTGCTGGGTGCGCGTGGCGCAGCGCGCGGCCGGCGGCGGCATGGGCAGCCAGTTCCTGCCGCGCATCGGCCAGGAAGTGCTGGTGCAATTTTTGGAAAACGATATCGACCGGCCCGTCATCGTCGGCGCGCTGTACAACGGCCAGGGCGAGGGCGGAAGCAAACCGACCCCGGGCGGTGTTGGCGGCGAGCCTGGCGACGCCGGCGTGTTCCAGCCCGCACACGATCACGCTGTGGCGGGCCAGGGCAATCTGGCGGGCGGCAACAGTCCCTTGTGGCATGGCGCCGCCGGAGCCAGTGCGGCGCACCGCAATGCCGGCGCGCAATGGGGCATCCGCAGCAAGGAGTTCGGCAAGGCGGGAGGAGCGGCGGGCTACAACCAGCTGTTGTTCGACGACACGGACAGCCAGGGCCGGGTACAGCTGAAAAGCAGCCATGCGGCCAGCGAACTCACTCTTGGCCACTTGATCCACGGCGCCGACAATTACCGGGGCAGCCTGCGCGGCGCGGGCGCCGAATTGCGCACCGATGCGTATGGCGCGGTGCGGGCCAAGGCGGGCTTGCTGGTGAGCAGCTATGTGCTCAGGCACGAGGCCGCGCAACGCGAGCCGGCCGGCGACAATGCCGGTGGCATGGCATTGTTGAAGCAGGCTGTACTGCTGGGCGACACCTTCAGCCAGGCCGCACAAACGCATCAAACGGTGGCCTACGCCAGCCATGTCGGCGCCAGCGCCGCCAATGCCAGCGAACTTGACGAGCAGGCGGCGCCCCTGAAAGCCATGCAGGCCAGCGTGGCGGGCATGCACGAACAACTGCCGCACACCAAGGACTCGCTGATCGCGATTGCCGCCCGGGCCGATCTGGGGCTGATCGCCGGCCAAGACCTGCAGCTGGCCAATGGTGAAAGCGTCATCCTGATGAGCGGACAGGACACGCAATGGAGCAGCGGTGGCCAGTGGCGATTGCACACGGGCCAGGCCATCGGCATGCTGGGCGGCGCGATGAAGGCCGGGGAGGGTGATGCCGGGGTGCAGCTGATCGCCGCCCAGGGCACCATCGACGTGCAGGCGCAAGGCGACACCTTGCGGCTCCAGGCGCGCGACGAGGTCAACGTCATCAGCGCCAACGCGCATGTCGACTGGGCAGCGCTGAAAAGCATCCGTTTGTCGACGGCGGGCGGTGCCAACATCACGATCGAAGGCGGCAACATCACGATCCAGTGTCCGGGCAAGATCACCGTATTTGCAGGCAAGAAGAGTTTTATCGGCCCCACGCGCGCGCCGTATGTGATGCCGCCGCTGCCATCGAGCACGTGTAAAAGCTGCATTTTGAGCGCCATGCAACAGGGTGCAGCGGGAGTACTGCGGTGACGCCCGGCAGCGTTTCGGCATTGCACGGCTGGGTCCGGGCCAGTCTTGGGCGGCAACGCCTGCCTTATTTGCTGCTCGACAGTGCGCAGGCCGAAAACAGTCACCTGACGCTGCAGCGCTGGAAAGTGCCGTATGCCTCGCTGTTCGAGGAAACCCATGAAGCGAGCCTGCCCGAGATCGCGCCGCTGCTGATATCGCTGTCCGGCCTTGCGCCCGCCATGCTGGAGAAAGTCTGCGACTGGGCCGAAAAGCTCGGTTACGGCGCGCCTTGCCTGAGCTGGATGGAAAGTCCGTGGCCCTTGCCCGAACTGGCGCGCCATTTGCGCCAGTTTCACGCCGTCGGCCTGAGCGACGAGCAGCAGATGATGCTGCGCTGGTACGACACGCGCATCCTGCCCGTCTGGCTGGCCTGCCTGGAGCCGCTACAGCGCGAGCAGTTTGTAGCTGGGTTGTTGAGCTTGCAGTACATCAACCGTTTTGGTGACGTTGCCGTCCTGCTCGATGTCGACACCGCCGGTGCTGCGCCGGACGTTGCGCTGATGGGCTCGCCGCTCATCCACCTGGACGATGCGCAATACGGCATGCTGGTCGATGCCGGTGACGCCGATACGCTGATCAGTCATTTACGGCGGGTGATCACGGACGAAACCAACGATACCCCGCCCCGGCTGCTGTACGAATTCGTTGCCCGCTACCAGCAGCGCGCCCTGGCCGCCGGCATCGACGACCTGGACCGCCAGACGCAATACCTGCTGCTGGCCCTGTACACCTCCGGCGCCGGCATCGAACACCCCGATTTCATCGCCCTCATGCAAGACCCACCCACCTCTATCGAAAGTTTCTATGAAGCCATGCAAGCCTTGTCCGACGACGTATGGGAAGCCGGTCCGCCCTTGTGGGGCATTCAACTTGAAGCTTGACCGGCTCCCGGCGCTGGCACTGTGCCTGAGTTTGGCCTTGGTGATTGCCAGCGGCAACGTCGCAGCGCAGACAGCGGTAAAAGCCGCGCCGCAGGCGTCAAGCGCCGTCAAGCACGCCAAGCTGAAACCGGCCGACACCGCCAACTTGGTCAGCCATTTGCGGCGCGTGATCACCGATGAAACCAATGACACGCCGCCGCGCGTCCTGAACGCCTTTGTCGCGAAATACCAGCAGCGCGCGCTCGATGCCGGGATCGATGACCTCGACCGGCAAACGCAATATGTCTTGCTGGCGCTGTATACCTCTGGCAAGGCAATGGAACAGCCCTTGTTTGTTGAATTCATGAAAAACCCACCCGCATCGCTGGACGCCTTTTACGACGCGCTGCAAGCCTTGCCGAAAACCGTTTGGGAAGCGGGGCCGCCGCTGTGGGAGGCGTATGAACCCAAGGGATAAGTTACATCTAAGGTTGATGTAATTTTCATTTCAATCTCGGGATGTATTTGGTCAATGAATTTCAGGAACTCAGATGATAAAAAGGCTATTTCCAAGAAATTTAATCAATGTATTTTTATGTATTTTTATGGCATTTTCAAATACGGCATGTGGCAAGGAAAAAATGGACTTGACAGTCAATTTGAGCGCCTACAATCATACCGAGAATGGAATCGGTGGATATGTCGTGACGCTATCAAATGGGTCAAGGGTGGAAGCCGGATTCCTTGCTCCTGGAAAAGGTGGAGGAGGGATGACTTGCTGCCTTTCCCTGCCGACAATATGGCGTCCGGGAATGACTGCAAATATCATCATGAGTTCAATAGAAAATGGCAAAGAAATTCATGTGGAAGAAAGTGTTCCGGTGCCAAAGTACACTGCTGGCGATGCTGGGATGTTCATTGTACATTTTCTGCACAATGGAAGTTATAAGGTATTTGTGACCAGATACCTGCTGGGACATCGAAAATATCCTCTTTATGGAAAAGAAGCTGAATTGCAGCAAGGCGAGCCGCTTGAGATAATTTGGGAATAATTTTTCTGATATGAATGTTATTTGCGATGAATTATTTTTATTCTTGAGAGGTTATGATGAATTTATTGGGAAAACGATTTTATTGTGTCCTTTTATGTGGGTTTCTTTTGTTTTCAAATATGGCTTGTGGCAAGGGAAAGATGATGTTACCAGTCAATGTAAGTGGATATAATCATACCGAACATGGGATTGGGGGTTACTTAGTGACCTTGTCGACAGGGTCGGAAGTGGAGGTCGGTTATCTCGATGCGGGTTCCGGTGGCGGCGGATACACTTGTTGTCTTGCAATTCCAGCAGTATGGCAGCCGGGAATGACGGCAACAATCCGCATGAGTACCATAAAAAATGGAAAAGAAATTAGTGTGGAAAAAACCGTCCCAGTGCCTAAGTATGTCTCAAGCGATGCTGGAAGATTTATAGTACATTTTCTGCACAATGGAAATTATAAGGTATTTGTAACTAAATATGCATTAGGGCACAGAAAGTATCCACTCTCAGGCAAGGAGGCAGAGCTTGAGCCAGGTGTGCCATTGGAGATTATATGGGAGTAATTCCAAAAAAATTGTTCATGGAGCTTATATAATGTCTATTATTTATACTGGACGTAAAGCCCCCTTGGATGGGCGTCGCAGGCTCACGGCAAAAGAATCGTCACAACGTGCAAAAGCCATGGCATGTGTTAGATCACCTCACAAAACTGAATGCCAAGGGCAAGTTTATATCGGGCTGTTTTATGATGGGAGCGGAAATAATGCTGCATGGAGGCAGGTTGATCCCGTTGTCAATCCGAAAAATCTTACACAGCGGCAACGGAACAAGCACAGCAACGTTGCCAAGTTGTGGGATGCGCATCTTGAGCAAGAGAGAAATGGATATTTTAGTGTCTATATGCCAGGTGTAGGAACTCCGTTTGCTGCTATTGGTGACACTATTTCAGCCCTTACCGATAATGCTGGCGGTGGATTTGGCTATATGGGCGCCGATAGAATAAACTGGGGCATTACCTCGCTGTTCAATGCAGTGCATTCATACTTGACCGGCTTCAACTTAATTGAGTCCGACACACAGCGGGTGCTGGTTAACTTGATGAGTTCTCAGATGCTGCTGGGTAAAGAGGGCGTGCGGCGCTGGGCAATGTTGACCGCTCTGGAAGAGCGTCTTGCAAAGGTCGTAAAAACCCATCAGCGCAAGGTAAAGCAAATTAATGTTTCCATTTTCGGTTTTTCCCGTGGCGCGGCCGAAGCGCGTGCCAGTGCACATTGGCTGCATCAGATATTTGAACGGGAAAATGGCGCATTTGAGCTTGCCGGCGTACCCATTCGGATAGGTTTCCTGGGAATTTTTGATACCGTTGCGGCAGTAGGTGTGGGTGATGTGACACCAGTCACCTTTGGTCATATGGCTTGGGGAGATGGAACGCAGAGTATCCATCCAGTAGTCGAAGAATGTGCCCACTTTATTGCTCTGCATGAACAGCGCGCGAGTTTTCCGTTGGAATCGGCAACTGGACGGGGTAATGTAGGATATCCCGGCATGCATTCCGATGTGGGCGGCGGTTATTACCCGGGAGAGCAGGGCCGATCCATGCCGGCCTGGGGGCCCTCACCTCACTTGTCGCAGATACCGTTGATCGACATGCATTTCGCCGCCCTCAAAGCGGGAGTGCCGTTATTGACGATCAAAGAAATGAACGAAAAACAGCGTGTTGCTGTTCGAAAGTCTTTTTCCACCGACCCAAGACTGATCGCCTCCTACAACAACTGGCTGACGCATAACGGCATCAAGGGCGCAGACGTGAAGACCTTTACCGAGGCGCATACAAAACAATATCTGCGCTGGCGCGGCATGTTGCACGCGCAGGGAACAGCGAAATTGAAGACCAAGCGCTTTTTCAAGGAGTCGGATAAGCCGGGCCAGAAAGACTTGCTGGAGGCCGATAGCGATCTGGGGGTATATCTGCGCTCCTGGCGCGAACGAAAGAATGCCAACGCGACCTTGTCGGGATGGCTCAATGAACGCGCCAAGACGGTCTTGCATCGCGTCAGCCCGGCTGGCATGCTGTTTGTCGAAGAAGGAAAAGACCCGTTAAGCGACTGGGAAGAGCGGTTTTTGAAAATCATGACGGAAGGCGCGCAGCCGCCGGCTGGCTGCGTCACGCTGTTTGAAGATTATGTACACGATTCCCGCGCCGGCTTTCGCATCTTGGGCAAGCACGAGCCGGTATGGCTGACCGGCGGCTATGGCCGCTTCCGCCACGTTTTCGTGCAAAGCGATGATTATTCGAACATGTCGAATATCGCCAATGAATCGCTGAAGGCTGTCAAGGCAGCGGGCGATGCGGCCGTGACCTACTTCCAGAAACTGTATGGCTACACCGTCAGCACCTACCGGGTGGCGCGCAGAAAGATCGCCGCCACCGCGCGGGCGGTGTCCGAGGCCGAAAAGCGGCTGGAACGGCAGGCGGTGGAAACGTACAGGGAAACGAGCCGGATGATCGTCGATGGCGCCACCCGCACCGGTCACGACGTGCACGATGCCGGGGTGGAGGCGGAAAAGAAATTGAAGCACGCAGTCAAAACCGCGAAAAATGCCATGCAGCAAGCCAGCCAGGAAGCCCGGCTTTATTATGAGGCAGAAAAAAAAGTCATTTTGAAGTACGCGAATGCAGAGGCCGAGTTGCTGGAGCAGCTGAAAAAGCGCTGGATCGAGCAAGACCGGGAAAAAACGAAATAAGACGGAGTCAGGTACAGCCGCCTCTGGCGGCGGCAAAGGCACCGCCAGAGGCATGGATATTAGCCATTGCCGGGCGGTTGCACACCCAGCAGCTCTTCAATATGCGCCAGCGAACCGGCATCCTTGACCACCGAACGCAGCCAGCTGTGCAAATCCTGGTCGGCCGCATTGGCGGCCTTGTCGGCAAAATAGGAGACGGGGCTGTGCGGTTCGCTGCGGCGGAAGAATTGCGCCACGGCGCGTAGTTGCTCGATCGCCTGTGCACGCGTGGTGATGGTGCCTGGCGGTCCGGCTGGGATCGCTGGCACGGCCGGCGCCATCGCGCTTTCAGCCATGGCCACACCGCCATCCGCCGCAGCGGCGGGCGCGGCGGGCGCCACGCTGGCACTGGAGGGCATTACGCGCAGCATCGCTTCGACGGCTTCGCGTGCCGTGGAAAAGGCTGGGCTGTCGTTGCCCAGGCGGGCGTCGACGACTCTTTCAAGCTTGCGCAGCGCTTCCAGGCAATCTTGCGCGTCGACGGCGAAACTGGCGCAAAAGGCGGCCGAGTTGTTGCGCCGTGCCGCTTCCATGTCGGACAACTTGACGCCCTCATGCTGCCTGGCGGAATCCCCCGGGGCGGCCTGGCGTCGCGCAGTCTCGAAATCGATGGTGGAAAAAGCGCCGCCTGGGCCGCCCGTGATGGGCACTTCGCGCAGCAGCGCGGGGATGCGCGAGAGTATCCAGCTCAGGTTGCCGATGCGCTGCTCCTGGTCGCCGTCCTCGGCTTCGGGGAACAGACCCCGGTCCCAGAATTTTTCGCACAGCCCCGCCAGCACCAGCAAGCCTTCGGCCATGCCGCGCAGGTGGTGGCGCTTGGTGCCCGCTTCCGTCAGCCAGACGGCCAGGCGCAGATCCTTGCTGCTGCCGGCAAGCAGGCCGGCGCAGCTGCGCACGACGAAGTCCCAGTCGGCCTCCTTCAGGTCGGCAACCCATTCGCCCTGGTCGAGCGTGGGGTCGTCGAACTTGCGCGCCAACGTGATCGCGTCGAGTTCGGGCGAAAACGCCAGGTCCACGCCTGCCGGTTGTTCATTGCTGATCGGAAGTAATAACTGTTCGGCTGAAAACATGTGGTCCTCTGATGGATGGTTATTGCGCCATGCGAAATTCGATGCGGCGGTTGCGCGCGCGGCCGTCGGCGCTGTCATTGCTGGCGATGGGACGGTCCGGGCCCTGCCCGGAAGCGCTGAGCAGGTCGCCGTCGATGCCCTTCCATGCCAGGTAGGTCTTGACCGCCTCGGCACGCGCCTGGCTCAGGTTCTGGTTGCTGGCGCGCAGTCCCAGGTTGTCGGTGTGGCCGATGATGTCGACCTTGCGGCCCGCCAGCTTGTGCAGCGCCGCCGCCATTTCGTCGAGGATGGCGCGGCCCGACGGCGTCAGCGTCGTCTTGCCGCTTTCGAATTCGATGGTGCGGTTGGCCAGCGCACCGTCGAGGATGTTCTGCTCGGAGGCGGACACGCGCAAGCCGTTGTTGACGGTGTACGTGGGATTGAGGCTGGTGGCGAAGTCGCTGGCGATCTTTTGCCGCTGCGCCTCGTTGGCCACTTCGCCGCGCACGCTGACTACGCTGCCTTCGATCTTCAACTGGCCGCGGCGGATCTGCTTGAGGTCCGCCGTCAGCAGCTTTTGCACATAGGCGTTCCAGTTTGCCGGCTGCGCGACCTGGCCGACGGCGATCTGGTCGACTACCTTGTCGGCGCCATACAGTTCGCGCAGGCGCACCAGCACCGCCGCCTTGGCCGCTTCGTCCGGCACCGTGCCGCTGGCGAGTACCTGGCCCGGTTGCGGCGTGGCGGCGGCCGGTACCGCAGCGGCCGCCGGCGCGGCGGCGGCCATGGCGGCCAGCGCCATGCCGAGGCCGAGAAGGAGGCGGGATAGTCGCATGATCAGCTCCCGATGAAGGCTGCACGGAACGTGTCGTGCGCCGATTTGAGTGACAGGTTGGCCTGCGCCAGATAGGTCGAGGCTTTCTTGATGGCGTAGTCGCTGTCGGCCTGTTCCTCGACCCAGGCCAGGTCGTCGAAGGCGATATGGTGCTCCAGCGCCGCCTGCGGTTCCATGATGGCGTGCAGGGTTTGCGCCGAGGCGCCGCAAAAACCCAGCACCAGCGCATGGCGGCCGCGGATGCGGGTGATGAACAGCGCCAGTTCGAAGTCGGCGCGCGCCAGGAACGGGGCGATCAGGTGCATCCAGAAGGCCGCCACCAGGTTGCGGTACAGCGGATCGGCCGGCAGCGGCAGTTCCAGGCTTTTTTCCAGCCGGCTGGAGCTGCTGGCCATGACGGGCTGCAGCAGCATGCCCAGGGCCAGCAGCACCTGGCGCACGGAACCGCCAAAACCCGTGGGCGCCAGCAGGGCGTCGAGCGCGCCCACCGTCTGCAGGCCGAGGAAGTCGTCGAAGGCGGCCTCGTAGGCGCTACCGCGCAAGTCCAGTTCGATGCTGGCGCCGCTGGCAGCGGGCAGCGCGGCGCCGGCCGCCGCGCCGCACATCTCGGCGCTCATGGCATCGAGGCGGTTCCACAGGCGCGACAGTACCAGCGGACTGGTGGCGACGAAGCCGGCCGGCTGCGCCACTTCCATGGCGCCCATCATCAGGAAGGGAAAGCGGCGCGACGAGGCATCGCTGCTGGCGGCGATATGCCCGGCGATGGCGCGGCCGCGGCGCGGGCCGATGAAGGCGAAATGCAGTGGCGGCAGCGCATCGTAGGTGAGCTTCCAGCGCGCATCGGCCGTCATCAGCTCCATGGCGTTGGCCAGCCAGTCGTCGAGCATCTTCAGCAGGGCCGGGTTGTCGCCGTGCTTGATGAAGTCGCCGCGGCTGGGAATCTTGCCGAAATAGCCGATCTGGGTAGCGGTAGGGCGGCTCATGGCGTGTTCCCGGCGATGGCGGTGGCCGTTTCGGGCGGCGCCGGAGTGGCGGCCGTCGGGACGCGCCGGGCTACGATTTCCGGCAGTTTCAGGCCACGGAAACCCTGGTTGCCCGAGGCGGAGGCCGGTGCCGCAACCGGTGCGGCAGCGGCCACGATCTTCAGGTTGGCCGTCACGGTGACGCCGCTGTTTTCCCAGCTCAGTTCAAATACGCCGCCCTCCTTGCGCGTGCGCCTGGCCGAATCGATCATCTTCTTCAGGCCGAAATGCCCGGGTTCGTTCAGCAGCACCACGGTGCGTCCTTCCGGCGTGATGGCGCTGATGCGCGAGCCTGGCACGCCCTGCGGGTTGGGCCAGACCATGTGCACCCAGGGCTGCGGCTGGCCGCGCCAGCGCAGCGCCTGGCCATCGATTTCGATCGTGTATTCGGTGGCGCCGGGCGCGCTCAGCGCCTGCAGGTCGAAGCGCGTCTGCGCTTCGGCGGCGCCGGCCGCCGTGGCAACGCCGTTGGCGCTGAGCGGCGCGACCCAGCCGGGCAGGCTGGCCACCACCGGCGGCGCCAGGGTGATGCCCATCGCGGCCCAGGTCCTGGCACTGAGCGAATCGCCGCGCCGCACCACCAGCGGGCCGATGGTGGTGTTGAAGAACTTGGCGATGGCGCCTTCCGGGCCGAATACCTGGCCGATGTCCGCATTGCTCGCCTCGATGCGCGAGTCGGGCGCGAACGGATATTTCGGCGCCAGGGTTTTCTGGAACGGTTCGAGTACCTGGGCCAGCCATACCTTGTTGATCTCCGTCTCGGTGGGTTTGATGATGACGGCGAAGGTCTGCATCAACGGGCGCACCAGCAGCGGGCGGATGGCCTGCTTTTGCTGGTCACTCATGCCGGTCAGCATCTGCTCGTCCACGTATTTCAGCGCGTCGGCCAGTTCCGAACCGCTGCCGTCGAGCGTCTGCTGCATCAGCTGCTTGGCGCCGGGGCCCGTGTCGCCCTGGTTCTTGATCTGGTTGAAGCGCACGCGCAGCTTCGACAGGGCCGCCAGGTAGCCGCGCATGGGCGACGCTTCCTTGTCGCGCGCCACCACCAGGCGCGCCACGCCGGAAAATTCGCGGCCGACAGGGCCCATCGGCATGGCGCCGCCGGCCTGCGCGCCGCCACCGATGTTGACGTTGATGCCGGACGGTTTCTGGCGCAGCACCGTTTCGCGGAACCAGTCCATTGCCCCGCGCTGTGCCCGCTGCAAGCCCTGGCCCAGCAGCGAAGGGTTGTCCCACGAGGTTTCCTGGTACACCGTCTCGATCAGCTTGTTGAGGGGCGAGGCTTGCGGATCGCCGAGGCGGTTCATCGCCTGCGCCGCATTGTCGAAACCGTTCAATTCGCGGATGCTGACGCCCTGGATGAATTTCTGCCACTCCTTGGCGTAATCGGTCTTGTACAGTTCCACCAGCGCCTTCTGGATCTGTTCCGGGCTGCCTTCCAGGGTCAGGTCATCCTTCGACGCCGTCTTGAGCACCCAGTCGGCGCTTTGCAGTTCGCGGTTGGCCGCTTCCTGGAATGCCTGCTGGATGTATTTTTCCCAGGCGTCGCGCGTGAAGGTGCCGGGGATGGCGTAGCTGCCCAGCACCAGTTCCTTGTCCTGCTCGCCGACGATGCGCGCAACCGTCATCGACGGAAAGCGCGTGGCGGCGCGCGCCTTCACGTCCGCATACACGCGGTCGCGCGCCGGCATGCCGCGCACCACGCGGCGCAGGCTGTCGCGCGACTGGTCGGCCAGGGCCCGCTGGTTCTCGATCTGCGGCCAGGACGGGTCGTCGATCTGCGTCAGGTAGAACGAGATCAGGCGCTCGGCGCTGCGGATCATCTGTTCGCGCGGCATGTTGCCCCGGTTGGCGTCGAGCCAGCCGCGCCAGTAGCGGGTCAGCTGGTCGTTCAGGTGACCGGCTTCGGCGCGCGACTTGTCGCCCAGCATCAAGTAGGTTTTCAGGGCATTGTAGGCATCTTCCACGTTCGTCGGCGCGGCATCCTTGAACTGCTGTGCGCCGAGGTTGACGGCGGCCGCCGTGGCTGGCGGTGCGGCGGCAGGGGCGCTTGCCAGGGCTGGCGTCGGCGTGGCGGCCGCCGGTGCGGCCAGGGTGCCGGCTGGCGCGGGCAGGGTAGCGGCCGCGCCGGCCGACACCGCGCCCGACTGCGGCGTGCTGGCCATCGGCTGCAAGCGGCTGGCGCCGGCATTGACCTCGGCCAGGAAGGCTTCCAGCGATTGCGCGACCGGGGTCAGCATCACTTCACGCACACCCGAGAAATACTCTTCGCGCAGTTTGCGTTCCAGCAGTTCCCCCTGATACAGGCCCAGGCCCAGCGAGATGGGCCGGCTGTTGCGGTAGGCATCGAGCTGTTCGATCCGGTCCTGCATGATTTCCAGCGCTTCGAAACGCGATTGCAGGTCGAGCCGCTTGTCCTGCACCTTGATCGCCTGGTCCAGGTCGGCCTGCACGTTGGCCACCAACTGGCGGTTGGCCATGTAGGACCAGCTCCAGCCGGCCAGCGCCAGGCCCACCAGCGCGGTGGCGGCAAAGAAAGTGGCGTAGCGCAGGCGGGTCTTGGCTGGACTGGCGTACTGGGCGACCAGCTCCCTGTCGGCGAAGATCACCTTGCGAAACAGATTGAGCAGGAAATAGCCGTGCTGGTCCTGCACCGCGTTCTGTTGCTGCGGCTGCAATTTCAAATCGAAGCGCTGCGCCACGCGTTCCGACGAGGCCGATACCGACATGCCTTCCTGCAACGCGCTGGTGAAATAGAAGCCGCGCATGACGGGCTTGAACTGGAACGGGTTTTCCTCGAACAGGGTGGCGATGAAGGCGCGCAGCGAACCCTTGATCGCGCTGAACTCGAGCGGGAAGGTGAACACGCCCGGCGGCATGCGTTCCTGCTGCTGCAGCGCCATGCTGGCCAGGCTCAGCTCTTTCAGGCCGTCATACAGTTCGTCGAAACGCTGGTCGAACTGCTCCAGTACGTCCTGTTTGGAACTGGTCTGGCTGTAGGGCAGGGTGGCGCCCCATACCCGGTCGCGTTCGCCCCGTTCGGTGTCCTGGAAGAATTCGTTGAAACCGGTAATCAGGTCGGCCTTGGTGAACACCACGTAGACGGGCGCGTGCACTTCCAGCTTTTCCGTCAGTTCTTGCACCCGCTGGCGCAGGTTCTTGGCCAGATTGATGGCGAACTCGGGCCGGCTGCCAGTCAGTTCGGCAATGCTGACGGCGATGATGATGCCGTTGATCGGCGCGCGCTTGCGGTGTTTTTTCAGCAGCGCCAGGAAGCCGAACCATTCGGCGCGGTCTTCGTCGTTGACGGAATAGCGGCCCGCCGTGTCGAGCAGGATTCCATCGGTGGTGAAGAACCAGTCGCAATTGCGGGTGCCGCCGATGCCTTGCACGATCTTGCTGTCGGCAAAAGGAAACTGCAGGCCGGAATTGGCGATCGCCGTGCTCTTGCCGGCCGCCGGGTTGCCGATGACCATATACCAGGGCAGCTCATACAGGGCCGCGTCACCTGACAGCTGGCCCAGCTTGGACGTCTTGATGGTACCGATCGCTTCGAGCATGCGCTTGCGGATGGTTTCGGTTTCCTCGCGCTGGGTAGGGCCCGCCTTGGGCGCCGCGCCAGCCGTCTGCTGTTCCAGCATGCCGCCGAACCGTGCGGCATCGCGCTGGCGGCGCCTGCGCTGCAGCCACCATACCGCGCTGGCGATCAGCAGGACCAGCGCCAGCGGCGGCACGATCCATACCAGCGGCCATTCGAAGATGATGGCGCAACTGGCCAGCAGTGCGGCCAGCGCCACGAAGCCGATGGCGAACAGGCTGAAACGGGTAGTAATGGAATGCCAGAATCGTTGCATCATAGTATGAGGGGCGAGAGGTTGATAGGCATGGTGGAGGGAGGGGTCATGTCGCTGCGAGGGCTTCAGGGGCAAGGGTAGGCGCCCCCACCACCACGGCGGCCCGGCGGAAAGCGTCGAGGTTGCTCAGGCATAGCACCTGGCTGGCATTGTCGGCCGCCTCGTGCCGCGCCAGCACCAGCGCCGCCAAGGTGGCCACCTGGCCACTTTGGCCGCAGGCCGCCGCCACGCTCAGTACGTCGTTGCTGAGATCGATATCGGGCAGCAGCGTGCCGGCATTGTTCATCAGTTCGATCATGCGGCTCGAGCGCTGGTCGGCATCGGCGTATAGCCGCGTAATCGCGGCCGGGGCGACAGACGCCGCCGACATCGCCTTGCCGCCCAGCTCGGTCAGCAAGGTGGCATCGCCGTGGCCGCGGCTGTCCGCCGACTGGCCACGTACGGCCATGCTGGTATGGTGCAGCAGTACCGGCGTGTCCACCTGCAGCGCCGCCGCCTGGGCCGCGTCGGCCAGCAAGAGGCCGGCCGCGCCTTCGCCGGGAATTTGCCCGCCCGGCTGGCCCGCATTGAACAGCAGGCCGCGCGAGGTCCAGTCATGCACGGTCAGCTCGCCGATATGCGAACCGCAGGCCAGCACGATGGCCAGGCAAGGCAACTCTTGCAAGGCAGCCTGCGCGGCCAGCTGTTCGATCAGCGCCAGCGGCCCGCTGTCGCCGGCCAAGTGCACGCCGAGCTTGTCGGCAGGCCAGCCTTGCTGTTCCGCCTGTGCTTGCAGCCAGGCGGCGCCTGTGTCGCGCTGCGGCTGCTCCCAATCGGGTGGTAACAGCAGATGCAGTTGCAGGGTCGGCAGCGCCAGCGCGGCGCGCGATCGCGGTTGCGCCGCCTTGTAGTCGTCGAGTTCCGTGTGCATCGCCGCTTCCTGCATCAGTTCGGTCAATACGCCGGCGCCCAGCGCCAGTGCGCGCAAGTGTTCGGCATCGAAATGCGCTGTTGCACCCTGCGCCGTATCGGCTGGACGGGTCCGCAGCCAGTCGTCCAGCAGTGCCTTCTGCTCATGTTCATCGACGTCGGCCACGCGGGCGCTCATCACCGGGTAGCCTTGCGCGTCGGTCAGTTCCGGGTCGAGTTCGGGGCGCTGCTGCTTGTCTTGCAGCGCGGCCGCCAGTTCCGGCGCCGAGGCGCCGCCCGGCATGCGCAGCGCGGCGGCGGTCAGGTGCAGCGGCGCGCGCGGCGCAGGTTCATTGCCGGGCGCCCCGGCGTCGGCCCCGGCGGCGTCAGCCAGCGCGGGAGATGCCGCCGCCGGCGCCGTCAGCCTGGCCAGCAGTTTCTTGCCCAGCCACCAACTGATAAGCAGCGCCAGCGGCAACGCCAGCATGCTACCGGCCAGGTCGCCCGTCGACGGCATGCGCGTGCTGGTGCGCCAGTACCAGATCGCGCCGCCCCAGCACAAGGCGAACACGGCCAATATCAGCAGGCTGCGCCGCAGCCACGCGCGCATCAGCGCGCTCCCTTGCAGTGGCGGCCGGACGTCATAGCTGATCCGTGGTGGCTTGCTGGCTGGCGATCAGCACCGCGCCACAGCTGGTCTTGTCGCCCTGGCGGGCCACCGGCTTGCCATCGACGATCCAGCTGGCGTCGCCGCTGACGATGGGGCAGGTGCCATGGCCTGGCCGTGGACACGAGACCTTGTCGCCCACGCGCGCGATGCCGATGCCGCCGCTGTCCGTCACCGCCGAGGCCTCCAGCACGCTGCCGCCATGCGATGTCTTGTCACCCAATCTGATTACAGGACCAGCCATATGTGCTCCTTAAGTCATCGTTGTTTTTTCATCACACCAGGCACGCGCAGTTCCGTGTGGCCGAAATCCATCATTTTCCAGCGGCCGCCCCAGGTCATGCCGACCGATTCGGCCACTTCGCCATACAGCTGATAGCCGCGCATGGCCCATGGATCTTTTTCCGAGATCACCAGCTTGCCGTCGCGCAAAAAGGCGCAATCGGCCGCCAGGCCATACTGATGCCAGCTCTGGAACGCGGCCGCATTGGTGACATTGCTGCCCATGCCGGCCAGCATGTTTTGCCGTTCCGGACTGCGGTAACCTTCCAGGATGGCCATGTCGTAGCCATGTTTTTCCTTCATGATCTTGAACACCAGCAGCAGCCTTTGTGCGTACTCGGCATTGAGCAGCGTCCAGTTGCGGCTGGCCGATACCAGCATCGGCCGCACTTGCTGTACTTCCTCGGTGGCGAACACCAGCGGCGGCAGATCCACCGGCGGTACCAGCTGTTCGCCTTGCAGCAGGGCAGATACTTGCGTATTCATTTCGCGCGTCGACACTTCGTAGCCGCCCAATACACTCTTGCTGCCTGCCAGCAAGGCGATCGCCGGTGGCAGACACATCACCGCCGCACCGCCCAGGAACAGCAGGTAATGGCGGCGCACGAACGCCGCGCTGCCGAGCAAGGTGCTGGCGCCACCACGGCGCAGCGTGTCCAGGCCGGCGTTCCTGCGCCGGGCAAGCCGATCGAGCCGTGCCCCGATGCCTTGTTCGGCCGTCGCCAGCGCCCGCAGCAGCAGTTCGCGGCCCGATGGAAACAGCACGAGCCAGCTGATCAGGCATGCCAGTAAAAAATAGAGTGCCACCGCCAGTAGAAACACGTCCACCCCGCTTGAAAAAGGCGCCATGCATGGGCAGTGGAATGCGGCTGCGCCAGCGTTTGCGCTAATATTGCCTGTGAGTATATCTTACTAACTTGCTAATTACGGGCGCTTAGTTTCAATTGTGCGCCGGGTGCGCACTGTTGATTTCCTAACATGCGTCACGCTTTTTTTTATTGTCGTAAGGTATTGCAAATATTGACAGGAGTTAAGATTTTGCAAAGCAATGACGACAGCCCACGGCCATCGACACGGCCCAGCTTATTGACGCCAGCGCAACAGGCCGAGGCCGACCGCAGCCGTATCCTCAACCATCTCGAAGGTGGCAGGCGGCCTGCGCCCGTGCCGCATGAAGGCAGGCGCGCCAGCCGGTGGCCCATCTGGGGCGGCATGCTGGCCGGCGCTTTGTTGCTGCTGGCCACCGGCGCCTGGCTGGGGCAACACGAGGCGGCGGCGGTGGCCGAACCCGCGTTGAGCAGTACGGCACCAGCGCCGGAAACACCGGCCGTGGCCGCCGCGCCCGTCACCGCCGCTGCCAGCATCCGGGAGGAGGAACAGCAGGCGCTGCCACGGCAGAGCTTGAGCGAAATGCTGGGCGCCGACTTGCCAGTCCCAGCGCCGGCGTCCGTGCCCGGCCCCAGGGATGTGCTGAGCAAGGCGCTGGAAAGCCCGCAGAAGAGCGCGTCCAAGCCGGCGCGCGCGCCGCAGAAAAAACCGCCAGCCAAACCGCTCAAGCCCGCTGCTCCGGCCAAGCCCGCCGTCACGCCGGAACAGGAAAACGACCTGGCGCTTCTGGCCGCGCTCGTATCGCATGCCCAGGCTGGCACGCCGCCCAAAAAAGCGCCGTCCAGCCTGCAAGTCCAGTTACAGCAATGCAGCAAATTGAAACCGGCGGCCGCCGATAGCTGCCGGCAGAGGACCTGCGCCGGCCGCACCGACAAGCCGTTATGCAAGGCGGCCAGGGCTGCGGCGAAAGGCGCGCGATGAGCGCAGCGCAGCTGGAGCAGGTGGATGCCGCGTTGGGCGCGTTCTCCAGCATCATGCGCTTGTACGAGATCACGCTGGAAGGCGACGGCGCGCAGGATGCGGGCCCCTTGCTGGTGGAAGCGTTCGCCGGTGACGAACAATTGCAGACACAAGGCGCGCGCGATGTCATCGTGCTGTCGACCAGCGCCCAGCTGGCGCTGGCGCCTATGCTGGGCAAGCTGGCCACGCTGCAAGTGAGCCTGTTTGATGGCAGCCGCGCCAGCTTCAGCGGCCATGTCAGCGAGGCGGCCATGCTGGGCAGCTTCGGCGGCCTGGCGCGCTACAGGCTGCGCCTGACACCGTGGCTGTGGCGGTTGGGCCAGGTGCGTAACAGCAGAGTCTGGCAAGACAAGAGCGTGATCGAGATCGTCGAGTCCGTATTCCAGTCCTATGCTCCCGCGGCGAGGTGGCGCTGGAGCGATGACACGCGTCCGTTCATGGATGGCGCCTCGGTGCGCAGCTATTGCTGCCAGTACCGCGAATCGGACCTCGATTTCGTCGGCCGCCTGCTGACCGAAGAAGGACTGGCATGGCGCTTCGAGGAGCAGGAAGGCGGCCATTGCCTGGTGCTGTTTGCCGACAGCAGCGCCGACAGCGCGGTGCCGGAAGATGCTTCCAGCGCGGCCGGCGGCGGCATCCGCTTTCATGGCGCGCGCGCCGGCGAGCAGGGCGATACGCTGCAGGCGTTCAGCACGGCGCGTTCGCTGAACACGGCGCTGGCGACCGTGCTCAGTTATGACTACAAGGCCAAGCAGGCGGTCGCGGCCGGCGTGCCGACCCGGACGGCGGTGGGCGGCCAGCATGCGCCATTGCTGGAAAGCTACGATACGCCTGGCCAGTATTACTATGCCGACGCTGCCCAGGCCAGCCGCTACGCGCTGTTGCGGATGCAGGCGCTCGAAGCGCGCAGCGAACGTTGCGTTGCGCGCTCGACGGTGCGCACCTTGCGCGCCGGTACGCGGTTCAGGCTGACACAGGGGCCGCTGCAGGGGGCGGGCGGCGATGCGCCGGCCCCGGCTTATACGGTGCTGCGCGTCTGCAGCGTGGGCGTCAACAACTTGCCGGCACCGGCCAGGCAAGGTTTGGCTGAATTGTTCGGCCCGATTCCGGAACTGCTGCAGGAAAGCCTGGGCACGCTGAACCTCGGACCGCGCCACATCGAACACTTCGAGCAGGTGATCGCCCAAGCGGTGGCCAGCGGCTATGCCAATCATCTGGAAGCGATTCCCGCCGCCACGCCGTGGCGCCCGGTGCTCGGTGAAAACGGATTGCGCCAGCATCCGAAACCGACCGCCTGCGGCAGCCAGAGCGCCATCGTCGTGGGCGCCGATGGCCAGGACGCGGCCAGCGGCGCCGATGAGATTTATTGCGACAGGCTGGGCCGGGTGCGCATCCGCTTTCACTGGCAACAGGAAACAGGCGCGACCTGCTGGGTGCGGGTGGCGCAGCGCGCGGCTGGCGGCGGCATGGGCAGCCAGTTCCTGCCGCGCATCGGCCAGGAAGTGCTGGTGCAATTCCTGGAAAACGATATCGACCGTCCCGTCATCGTCGGCGCGCTGTACAACGGCCAGGGCGAGGGCGGTACCAAGCCGACCCCGGGCGGTGTTGGCGGCGAGTCGGGCGACGCCGGCGTGTTCCAGCCGGCACACGATCACGCGGTAGCGGGCCAGGGCAATGTGGCGGGCGGCAACAGTCCCCTGTGGCATGGCGCCGCCGGAGCCAGTGCGGCGCACCGCAATGCCAGCGCGCAATGGGGCATCCGCAGCAAGGAATTCGGCAAGGCGGGCGGCCTGGCCGGCTACAACCAGCTGCTGTTCGACGACACCGACAGCCAGGGCCGGGTACAGCTGAAAAGCAGCCATGCGGCCAGCGAACTCACTCTTGGCCACCTGATCCACGCGGCCGACAATTACCGGGGCAGCCTGCGCGGCGCCGGCGCCGAGCTGCGCACCGATGCGTATGGCGCGGTGCGGGCGGGCGCCGGGCTCCTGATTTCCAGCTACCTCGTCAACCACGTCGCGCGGGCGCGCGACCCGGCCGGCGACAATGCGCCCGGCATGGCGCTGCTCAAGCAGGCGGCCAAGCTGGGCGAGACTTTCAGCGAGGCGGCCGTCACGCATCAGGGGGTGGCCTATGCGGCGCACTTGGGGGCGACGGCGCCCGGCAGCAGTGCGCTCGATGCCAAGGCCGCGCCGTTGCCGGCATTCTTGACCAGTGCCTCGGGCATGCTGAGCCGCGACAGCGTGGACGCCGCCAGGAGCGACGCGGCCGGCAAGCCCACGGCGCCAGCCGACGACAAGCTGCCGCACAGCAGCGACGCCATCATCGCGGTGGCGGCCAAGGCTGGCCTGGGCGTGGTGGCCGGCCAGGATATGCAATTGTCGAATGGCGAAACGGCAACACTGATGAGCGGGCTCGATACGCAGTTCGCCAGCGGCGGTCAATGGCGACTGCACACGGGCCAGGCGATCGGCATGCTGGGCGGTGTCGTCAAACCGGGCGAGGGCGAGCTGGGCGTCCAGCTGGTGGCGGCCAGCCAGCCCATCGAGGTGCAGGCCCAGTCCGACGAGATCAAGGTCCAGGCGCGCGAAGAGGTCAATGTCGCCAGCGCCAACGCGCACGTCGACTGGGCGGCGGCGAAAAGCATCCGCCTGTCGACGGCGGGCGGCGCCAACATCACGATCGAGGGCGGCAACATCACGATCCAGTGCCCGGGCAAGATCACCGTGTTTGCGGGCAAGAAGAGTTTTCTGGGGCCGGCAGGACTCGGCTATCCGCTGCAGCGCCTGCCGCGCTCCGAGCTGGCGCTGCGGCCCTTGAAATTCTTGCTGCGCCTGGCCGATACGCCGGGGCTGAAAGGCCATGCACTGGCGCACACGCCGTGGAAGATCGCCCATGGCGCGCAACCCGACGGCATGGATTTCATCGACGACGACAAGCTGGTGGCGCAGGGCAAGACCGATGCATCGGGGAATATCAAGCTCAGCGATGCAGAGGAAGAAAAACTTGCCGCCGTCTATGCGAGCAATCCGGACCATACATGGATCGTGTATCCGGGCCACAGCGTGCGGCTCAACGTGGAAACCGAATCGCCCGACTGGAGCGACAAGGAAAAGCTGTTCCATGCGATGCAGGCGGCGGACTTCAGCGCCGGACGCTACGGCACCATCTTCGAGGCGGCGGCGGCACCGCAGGCGCGCTATGCGAAAGAAGCGCTGGCTTCGCTGACCCTGAAAAATATCCTGCCGAAGGTGAAAGTCTGATGGTGACGCTTTCTTTCCCGCTACGCCACGTCGGCAACAGACCGCGACATGTGTCATGACAAATAAAAATATCTCCCAACTGACGGCCGAGGACGGTACGCCGAGCGCGCCGGCCACGTCGGCGCCCGGCTGTTTCGTGCACGATGGCGAGGAACTGCCGAATTTCCCCAAGCATAAGTGGGGCAGCATCTTTTCCGAACAGCAAAAGGGCAACCGCGTCGAGTTCTATGTCACCGGCGAAGAGTATTTCACGGCCGTGGCCAAGGCCATCGAAGGGGCAAAAAAATCGATTTTCATCACCGGTTGGCAAGTCAATTTCGATGTCGAACTGACGACGACCAAGACCTTGTTCGAATGCCTGGAAACGGCCATCGCCAGCCCCGCCGCGCCGAAAGTGTACGTGATGCCGTGGCTTTCGCCCAAGGTCGGCGTCGACACGGGCGACTTCGAAACCGTGCTGGCGATCTTCCAGCTCAATGCCGGCGTCGACGGCCCCGCCAAGGCGTTCGCCTTGCCGGCGATCGCCCAGAGCGACATGGAAGGCATGCTGGGCATCGGCTTTTCCCATCACCAGAAACTGGTGGTGATCGACGATGAGCGCGCGTTTGTCGGCGGCATCGACCTTGCCTATGGCCGCCGCGACAACGGCAAGTTTGCCCTCAGCCATGGCACGCGCAAGGGCAACGAGGTGTATAACACCTGCATCCCGGCCATCGAGTCCATGAATAATGAAGCGCAAACGGCCTACCTGACGCGCGCCGAACTGCTGGCCGGCTGCATCGGCGGAAAAGTCGGTGGCGTGGCCACGTTCGCCACCTCGGCCATGGCCACGCCGGTCGCCGTCGTGCTTGACGTGGTACAGGATGCCAAGGATGGCATCGTGCGGATATCGAAGAATATGTCCGCCAAATGGCAGGCGATTGACCTGATGCCCGACTTTATCGGCAAGCTGCAGGACATACCGATTGATGTCGCGCAGGATATATCGCGCTGGGCTTACGGCCAGCTCGACAAAGGTTTGCGCGACAAGGTCGATGGCGTGCGCACCACGGGCAGCGCGCATGTGATCGACGGCGGCACGGCGCTGATGTCGTGGTTGAACGCCGGCTCGCTGAACAAGCTGCCGCCTGAATTGCGCAGCGGCACGGTCAAGCTGCTCGAGACCTTCGTGATCGGCGTCCTCACTTATCTGTCGACCTTGGCCGACGCGCGTCCCACGCGCTATGAAAACCTGAAAAAACTGCGCAAGATCATGCCGACCGGGGCCAAGACCTTCGCCGCCACGCAGCCGCGCATGCCATGGCACGACGTGCATGCGGCCATCGTCGGGCCGTCGGTGAGCGACTTGAGCCGCAACTTCATCGAGCGCTGGAATGGCATTGCCCAGCGCTATGAAAAATCGTACCAGGCCAGCATGCCGCCTGCGCTGATCAAGATGTTCCAGGCACTGGGCATGTCCGGCACGCCCAGATTGATCTTGCAGCGCATCGCCGCCGCGCCGCCGCCGAATACGCATGCGCAGCCGGGCGACGCCTGGGTGCAAGTGTTGCGTAGCGCGCCGATGAAGCTGCTTAATGACGAGCGGGCGGCGCATGCGCGCGGTAGGAAACCTGAGGCCAGGCCGGAGTGGCCTCAGAACAATTGCCTCAAGGCGATGTTGACGGCGATTAATGGGGCGCAGAAATTCATCTATATCGAGGGCCAGTTTTTCCAGTCGGAATATGGCGACGATGCGAGCAAGACCAGGCCGCTGTCCGGTCCCATGGCGGCGCTGCTCGATATCAGCAAGTCGCCGGCCTATGAAAAGTACGCGCGGCAGCTCGGCGTGTACGGCGTGCCGCCGGCGGAGATGATCGACAAGCTGATCTGGTCGCAGATCGACGATGTCAGGGCCGACATTACCGGTGGCGGCAGCGATTTCATGGCCGATCTGTTCAATGTGATGAGCAACTATGCCGATATCACCTCGACGCGCATGATGGGCAAGGAAGAGTCGGGCATCCTCAATCCGATCGGCTTGGCATTGTCGCAGCGCATCGAGCGCGCCATCAACGATGGCTTGCCCTTCCATGTCTACATGGTGCTGCCGGTACACCCTGAAGGCACGCTCGACACCCTCAATATCATGACGCAGCTGCATTTGACGATGCAGTCGCTGGTGTTTGGAAAGGATAGCCTGGTCAACCGGATCCGGCGTGCCATCCTCGTGCGGGATTTGCGCAAGAGCAAAAAACTCGGAGCGGAAGAGGCCAGGAAAACCGTTGCCGGCTACGCGCCGGACCGGCTGGCCGAACTGGCCGGTGACAAGTGGACCAGCTACCTGACCTTGCTCAACCTGCGTTCCTGGGAAACCCTGGACAAGCGTCACGTGACGGAGCAGATTTATGTGCACTCCAAATTGCTGATCGCCGACGACCGGGTGGCAATCCTGGGCAGCGCCAATATCAACGACCGCAGCCAGCTTGGCGGGCGCGATTCGGAACTGGCGGTCGTCGTCAGGGATGACAACCAGACCGATGTCGAGCTTGATGGTGTCGATAGCGACAAGGTCAGCGTCAACGTGCATGACTTGCGGGTGCGCCTGTGGAAAAAACTGTTCGGCCTGACCGATGGCGCCACCCCGGCCAAGGACCTGATCAAGCACCTGTTGCGTCCGGCGGCCCCGGACACTTGGGAGGCGATTCAAAAAGTGGCGCTTGCCAATGCGGAAGCGTATGCCAAGGCCTTCGCTTTCCTGGCGCGGCCAAGCGGCAAGCCCAGCTCGATCTGGCCCACCTGGAATGCCAGGACGCGCAGTCTGGAGCACCACATGCCGTTCCACGAGCGCTTTTGGCGCGATGCCGATATCTTGCGCGACAAATCGCATTCCTGGGAGGCGCAAACGCGCGCGCCCGAATCGGCGCCCGTTGGCGTGCAGGGTTTTATCGTGGCCTTGCCGGTTACCTGGACGGCAGGCGAAAACAATATATCTGGCATGAATCTGACCCTGCTGGCCCATCAGGAGAAGAAACGGCTGCACGATGTCGACCATCCATTGCCGCAAGAAACCTACGCCCACGTTGAATCAGGCAAACGCCCGCCAACCGGCCAGAGCGAAAGCGCGGCCTGAAGAATAGTGTATTTTTTGATTGCTACCCATGATGATAGTTCGTTTTCCGCGTAGTGCCGTACGCCATCTCGCCGCTCTCCTGCTGTTTGCAGGCGCGCATGGCGACGGCATGGGCGCTGAGCAGGCCGATCCGGCGGCGCCGTCGCGCAAGCCGACGGCGCAGGAACTGATGCAAGCGACCGCATCCGGTTACGTGACGCCGGCCGGCACGGCGCGCGAATGCCTGGGGCGGCTGGTGTTCGACGTGCATGCGCCGGTGCAATGGCCGACCCGCTACAAGGACGCTTCCGACACGGGTATCTTTTACCGCTCTTTCAGCGAGGAAGTATTTCACCAAGGTGATGAGATACAGGTTGGAAATGTCCGCATCGGCGTGCTGGGGCCGCTAGGCAAGGAAGACCTGGCCGCCTTGCGGGAAGCCATGCCGCAAGCGAGGATCGACAGGCTGCAGGCGCTGCTCAAGGACGATGAGGCGGAACTGGCCCAATTGAAAGGCCAGCCCGCCAACGCCAGGACCCGTCAGGCGAGCTATCTGGCGCAAAAGTCGGTTACCGGCAGGCAGGCGCAGATCAAGGAACTGCAAAGTAACTATCAGGCATTTGATTCCGGCCTGCCCGGCAGTGAAGGCTACCGCAACAGCGAAGGGTCGGGAACGGTCAACCCCATGCGCTACTCCATCTATCGCAGCCACCTGAAGCGCGGCGATTATGTCTACGTGTTTGAATCCACGCAAGAAATACGCGACAAGGATAGCGAGGCAGCGCATGGCCAGCAGTTCATCCGCTTCCTGAAAAGCTTCCGCCCGCGCGCCGCCAACGAAGTGCCGAAAGACTTGGGCCTGTGCATTCCGCATGGCTTTATCGCTGACGATGGCAAGACGGTCAGCGCCATCAAGCAGTCCTTGCGCTGGCCCGACGCGCCCGGCGTGTTGTACACGATCAGCACCGGCAATGTCGATCCGCGCGCCTTGAAAGTGCCGCTGGCCCAGGCGGCCGCCACCGGCGGCATCGGCAAGTTCGGCAGCCGTGGCGAGCAGGAAGCCCAGCCTTTCATTGTCGAACGCATCGCGCCCCGTAGCGCCCGCATCGGCGCGCTGACGGCGCAGCAGGGCGGCGTGGCGCTGAAAGTGAGCCGGCCCGGCAGCATGCCGTTTGAAACCTATACGGTATTTACCGGTTACGCGGGATGGCTGGGTACGGCAGTGCTGCCCTACATCCTGATCGAACTTAACAGCCGCAGCATGGAGCAGGCGCCGGAACTGAAGCAGAATCCGCCGCCGTTCAAGACCAGCTACACGCGCCTGGAAACCTTGTTGAAGAGTACACATTTGCGGCCCACGGAACCGGCCATGCCGGAGCTGCGCGGTCTTAACGGCTCGCAATGATTGCCGCAGTCCGGATTTCAATCGAAACACTCTTGCTATAACGAAATTTCTAGGGTGTAATGGCTTTGATAAAAGTGCTTATTTACTAATTTTATGCGGTAAGCCGCGTGATGGAGTTCCGGATGTCCATGTCCTTGCCCGCCAGTTTCACGCAAGCCAGCAGATTGTTACAGCTGACCACGCCCCTCGGCGCTGACCGCCTGCTGGCCGAATGCGTGCGCGGCGAGGAGGGCTTGAGCACGGGCTTCGTGTTCCAGATCGCGGCCCTGTCGACGGACGCCGCCATTTCCTTGCGTACCCTGATCGGCCAGCCGGCCCTGCTGCAATTGCTGACCGCGACCAGCGCCGACGCGCTGCGCCCGTTCCACGGCCACATCACCGCCGTTGAGCTGGTTGGCGCGAATGGCGGCATGGCGCGCTATCAGTTGACACTGGAACCGTGGAGCACGTTTCTTGCCCACGGCCGCGACAGCCGCGTGTTCCAGGACATGACGGTATTCGACATCCTCGACGCGCTGTTTGCCGCTTATCAGGCGCAAGGCAAGCTGGCGCCGGCCTGGCGTTTCGATATTCTCGACCGAGCGGCATACCCGAAACGCAGCCTGAGCACCCAATACCAGGAAAGCGACTGGGCCTACGCGCAGCGCCTGATGCACGAGGAAGGCCTGTTTTATTACTATGAGCATAGCGGCGATCCGGGCAGCCCCAGCCTGGGCAGCCACTGCCTGGTGATCGCGGACCATAACGGCGCGTTCAAGCCGAATGCCCAGAGCAGCATCGATTTCACGCAGCCGGGTGCCGTGATGAAGGTCGACAGCATCGACCGCTGGCGCACCGAATTGCGCCAGCAGACCAATGCCATCGCCATCGGCAGCTGGGATTACCGCTCGCTCGACCAGCGTGTCGCCAGCGCGACGGGTGAGGCGCAGCAGGTGGAGCTGCTCAGCCGCGACGCGCCCGGGGCCTATGCCTACGCCTCGCGTGAGCAGGGCCAGCGTATCGCGCGCAACCAGTTGCAGGCGCTTGAAGCGGGCAAGGAAGTCCATGTGGCGGCCGGTACCGTGCGTACCTTGTCGCCGGGCACCACGTTCAGCTTGCAGGGACAGCCGGTGTTCGACCAGGGTAGCGACGACGCACGCAACTTCCTGGTCGTGCGCACGGTGCACCTGATGCACAACAACCTGAGCGCGGATCTGCAATCGTCTGTTGTGCAAACGCTCAAGACGGGCTTGCTCGATGCGGCCATCCGCAAGGAGCAAGCGGGCAGCCTGCACCGCATGCCCGCGCTGCTGGGCGCCATTGCCGAGCGGCCCCTGTACCGCAACCGCATCGATGCCATCCGCAGCAACATTCCTTATCGCGCCAGCGGCAAGGACCAGCATGGCCGGCTGCTGCATCCGCGCCCGACCGTGCATGGCCAGCAGACGGCCGTCGTGGTGGGCCCGGCCGGCGCCGCGATTTACACCGACCGCGACCACCGCATCAAGGTGCAATTTCACTGGCAGCGCGGCGTCACGAGCCACAGCCGCCTCGACCATCCGCAAGGCGGCAAGCATACTGGTGCGCCTGGCGATGACAGTGCCGGCACCTGGGTGCGCGTGGCCTCCACCATAGCGCCGGTGGCGGGCGCCAACTGGGGTGGCCATGCCTTGCCGCGCATCGGCCAGGAAGTATTGATTGATTTCCTGGAAGGCAATATCGACCGGCCGCTCGTGATCGGTGCCGTCTACAACGGCCAGGGCACGGCCGATGCCCAGAATAATCGCGTGTCCCATGGCGCCGGGCCCGCCACCGGCAATGCACCGGCCTGGTTTCCCGGTGAGGCGGGCGCGCATGCTCACCCGGCCGCGTTGTCCGGCATCAAGAGCCAGGCCATGCAGGCCAGCCAGCAGGGCGGCGCGGCGTACAGCCAGCTCGTGTTCGACGACAGTCCGGGTCAGCCGCGCGTGGCCCTGCAGCGCCATGCCGGCGCGCACCAGGGTACTGCCGAGCTGAACCTCGGGCACTTGCGCCATCAGACCGACAACCAGCGGCTGGCCGCCGCCGGCTTCGGCGCCGAACTGAAAACCGAGCACAGCGCCGCGCTGCGTGCGGGGCAGGGGCTGCTGCTGTCGACCGACGGGCGTACCAACGCCAGCGGCACACAGATGGATACGAAGGAAGCCACGGCCCAGATCGAACAGAGCCTGGCCTTGCTGACTTCGCTTGCCGAGACGGCGCAAAAGCACAAGGCTGTGTTAGGCGGTGGGCAAGGCCAGGCCGAAACGGCGCCCGATACCTTGCCTGCACTGAAACAATTGGCGAACAGCATCGACATGCTCAAGGGCACGACGGGCACAGGCGACGGCCAGGCAACGGCCTACGGGGCGCCCCAGTTGCAATTGTCCAGTCCGGCCGGCATCGCCGCCACCACGCCGCTCAATGCGCTTTTCGCCGCCGGCAATACGAGCAGCATCGCGGCAGGGCAGGACATCAATTTCGGCGCGCAAGGCAACCATTTTCATGCGATCAGTTCCGGCATCAGCCTGTTCACCTATGGCAAGGCCAGCAAAGCCGATAAACCCAACCAGGAAACCGGCATCCGCCTGCACGCCGCCAGCGGCAAGGTCAGCAGCCAGAGCCAGTCCGATGAAACAAAATTAACCGCAGACAAGGCCGTGACCGTGGCCAGTGTCAGCAAAAGCGTCAATATCAGCGGCAAGCAGCATGTGCTGATGACAGTGCAGGGCGCCTATATCAAGCTCGAGGGTGGCAATATCGAAATCCATGGACCCGGCAAGATGGAATTCAAGGCCGGCATGAAGGAGTTCACGGGGCCGGCCAGTGCCAGCCCTGTACCCCTGGCCTTGCCAATGGGACAATTGAAAGGCTGTGCGCTGAAACTTCTCGATGCCACGATGGCGGGAGCGGCCAGTGTCAAACGATAATTCACCGTCGCCAACCGTATCGGCGGTGCGCGCCGATGAAGTGCTGTACAACGTGGCCCGCGACTATGACAGGACCGTCGTCCTGATCGACCAGTTCATCGACAATCCCCTGCGCGAGGCGATCGAAGCCCTGTCGCCGCCCGCGGCCAGCGTGCTGCTCGATGACCCGATCTTCGAGGATGACTTGCAACGCGCGCCGATGCTGCTCGAACTGTCAAACCGCCGGCCCGAGCACTACGCGCTGGTCGAACAGAGCCTGAAGCTGGCGCTGGAGCAGCAAGCCGAAGCCGGCGCGGTACCCCGGATCTGTGCCTGGCTGTTTGGCCAGGCGACCCTGGAGCGCTTGCGCAGCGCCATGCTGGCGCGCCTGAATGTGCGCTATCCGTCCGGCGACGCCGTCTACCTGCGCTATTTTGACCCGCGCGTCATGCCGCATCTGGCAAGAGTGTTGCCCCCGTCTAGCGTGGCAGGCCCAGGGGGGGGCAGCAGTTTTTCCGATCTGCTCGGTCCTGTTGAAAAATGGTGCCAGCTCGACCGCGATGGGCAGCTGATCCAGCATGGCCATGCGCAGCCGGAGTCGGCGCTACAAGACATTCCCCTGCGTATCGATGAGCCGACCATGCAGGCGATGGAGCGCATCGAGCAGATCAACCTGGTGGTGCGCATCCTGCGCGCAAGGCAAACGGCAATCGGGCCTGGCATCGATGCGCAAATCGACCACCATCTTGTCCACAGCGCAAGTGCGGGCCTGGAGCAGGCTGACGATCAGATCGCCTATGCCTGGCGCGCCGTTGAATACGGCCAGGCCTTCACCTTGCACCCCGCCCTCGGGGAACTGATGCGGATGGCAGCGACGCAAGGCTTGCCGCTGGACATAGTATTGAAAGCCCGTCTGCATTCCCTGGACTGATGCCCAGCAGGATGGCCGCGTGCCGCACACCTAACAGGAAGAGCGATGAAAGACTGTAAATTCTGCGATAAAAACGGCTTGTTCATCTTGCCCTTGCGCTATGCGGCAGTGGTGGGCGAGGGGGCGGCCGGCAGCGTGCCCGCGCTGCCAGGCAAGCTGGGCGACAAGGTCAAGCACATCAAACTGGAAAACGCCAGCTATGCGCCGCGCCTGCTGCGCTCCGGCTTCCTGTACGTGCTGATCAAGCGGTCGGGATTGCTGTATTGGGAGGGCTATTTTGCCGACGACGACGCCTTTCTGTCGAAGTTCCCCGTCGATACACCGCCCTCGGCGGCCGTGACTTTCTCCTGCGACCGCACCACCTGCGGCATCAATGCCAGCCTGATCGCGATCGACAAGATCGAGTTTGTCGAAAAAATTTATCTGCTGTTTACGCCGACTGCCATGACGACAGATCGGCTGGACGCCTATGCGGCCAATGCCGACGCCAGGGTTGGAACTGGACAGATGCAGGTATTCCTGCCGAAGGAATGGGCGGCAGGCAGTACCGAACAGCCGCACAGCCTGAAGCCAGAAGAGCTGGGCAAATACGTGCCGGAATCGATACTGGCCAGGCAGTACCAAAATGCCAGCAAAAGCCAGCTGGGCAAGAATATCATGGGGCAATTGTACCGGGGGACTGCCGATGCGTTTCGCGGCATGTCCAACATGCCCTCGGCGACGCCGGGCGGGCGAATTGGAAAATTGGAAGAAAAGATGGTGGCTGGCAAAGCCGCCGCTTTTGTCGTGTTCGATCCCATTGGCATTACGCAGGAATTGAATGATTATCGCAATGCTGCCATGCAACCGCTGGAAGATTTCCTGAAGCGTGAAGACAAGGACAAGATCAGCAATCAGCGCAAATTGGAGGTCATGGTTGCGATCGAGGACGTCAAGGATGCCGCCATCAAATACGGGGTAGAAATCCGCAAGAAAAACCTTGCCGACCTCGATGCGATCCGCTTGCCGAATCTCGATCAGGATAATGCGCAGATGCTGCGGAAACTGAACCGCGTCAAGGAAGCGGAAATTATCGAGGAGCGCATCAGGAAAAATGAAGAAGCGCGTGAGAATCGGCGCGAGCATATTTTGGCGACCAGCGAGCAAAACGAGCGAGAGAAATTCACCGGCAAATATGAATCATTGATATCGGTCGATGAGATCGATTTGCTCAAGAAAACGCTGGAGAACTTGTCCAACAAAGCTGATGTGGAAACGAAAAAGAGAAATGCGAACCATCTCAAGTGGGTCACCTCTGCGGAACTGGTCGATGCTTTCGACTCCTACGACGAGCAGAACCTGGGCAGTGGTTTTTGCTTCACCCTCGAACATTCCTTGTGCACGTTCGGCATGTTTGCCCATAAAGACAATTTGCCCATTCTGAAAAGTTGGATGGATGTGAAAGCGGTGGAGCGTAAAAACTTGTACATGCGCGCAAATTTCTACAATTTCAAATCGCTGTACGACGAAGCAAAAAAAGCTTTTCAGGAAGCAAAAGACCAGGTCGAGGCGGCTGGTGATATTTCAAAGGTGCAAGGTGCACCTTGGTTGAAAGCTTGCAAGGGACTGGTCGATTCCTTCAAGAAGATCGATTCCGCCTGGGATGAGTGGTTGCGAGATAAAAACATCATCGATATCCATACCGGCAAAACCAAGCCGGACCCGGCCAATAGAATACACAGCCTTTCCAAATATCATCGTAGCGTGGAGGGCATGGTCTACGCACGGATATCGGAATGGACCCAGGCCATGTCCAGCAAGAGCAGCCGGCTGGACAAGGCAATTTCCAGCGTCGTCGGTGCATTGCTTTACTCCAAACTCGCTGATCTGGCCGAGAAAATTGGCTTCGAAGAGTTGATGAATCCGCTGAAGGACAAGATCGCCGGGGAACTGAAGGAAAAGGCGAAAAAGTATGCCGATACCCTGAGGACAGAAAGCGAGAAAAACAAGCTGGAGCAGGGCATCGACAGGAAAGCAGCACGCATGGCGCGCGCGGAAGCGACCAAAATTGCCCAGGCTGATGCGGCAAAGGTGGAAGGGAGCATCGAAAAGCTGATCGAGGATGAACAGCTAAAAGTCAAAAACAAGATCAAGCTGGCGCTGGACGATATCGACAAGGGAAAACGGCCCGAAACCAACAATTTTCGTCATGCCCGGATCGGTGTTGTTTTGATGTCGATCGAAGGTATTTCCTTGACGACCAAACTCCCGCATTTTGCGGATTCCCCACGCATCAAGGCGGAAATTACGGCGTCTATCCTCTCGCTGAGCAGCATGTCATTCGATCTCGTCTATGCGGTGGCAAAATCAATCAGGGAAATTAGCCCTTACAAAAATATTGTAGGTATTAAAGATGCTGCGGATGTGATCCGCGGTGGGCTGAAAATGACGGCAGGAACACTCGGAGCCAGTGCTGGTGCGATTGCATCTTGCCTTGACATGCTTTCTGCTTTTGATGAATACAACAAAGAGCGTGTGAACTGGATTCTGTTTGGGATTTACACGGGACGTGCGATTATGGGCCTGTTCAATACTGGCCTGGGCCTGATCGCTGCATTCTCTTACGCGGCACCACTGCTTTGGCGAATGGCCGGTTCCACTCTCATGAGTAATTCGGTGCTGGCGCTGAGAATGACGCATTTCTTTGCTGAATCGGCAACCCTGGCAGCCAGACTGGGGCTGGAACGTACCCTGTGGTTGATCAGACTTGCACGTTTTAATCTCATCGGCGTAGCCGTTACGGTGGTCGAGGTTGGATATCGTGTGTGGATCATGGATGACGCTTTGGAGAATTGGTTTCAAGCCTGCACCTTCAGAAAGAGCAGGGGGTGGTTCAGTGAAAAACCTTATGACACGGTCGAGAAGGAACTGCTGGAACTGCAAAAGGCGTTCAAGGCAATTCAATCCTAAATAGCTGGAGTTGATTAATGAGTAACAACAGATTTTCTGACGAAGTTTTGTTCAGTGTAGACGGTGTATTGACGGAGCTGCATATATCGGCAACGACCGTTAATTTATTGAAAGAAATTGAGACCAAGCTGGCGGGGAAAAACCTTGCAGGCGGGCTTGCCGCCGCCGCCAATGGCATGTATGGCGCCTTGGCCAACTCCGCCATGTTGAGCTTGTACGATGGCGAAGACATGTTTAATTTTGCCGCCCTGGTCAACGGTAAGGTGGTGTGTGGCGTCTTCGACAAGGCCAACAAACTCAAGAATGGTGATGTCGTGAAACTCGTGGTGTCGGAACGAGGAGAGGTGCTGCACGTGCACAGCTTGCTGCGCATCGAGGACAGCCTGTTGTTGATGCCCTTGAACGTCTACTGTGGAGAACGGGCTTTTTTCAAAGGCTGCATGAGAGTGGCATGGCGGTTTACCTTGTTCGCCTGGCTGGTCATGTTTGCCGGCTTTTTTTACAGCGTCGACATTTCAATGGATGATCTGGTAAAGCCGTTGATAGCAAGTAGCATCATGCTCCTGCTGCCTGTGTTGATCCTGTTTCCATTTGAATACTGGACCTACAAGTCCATGCGCTATTACTCCCTATATGCATCAGCCATATTCACCGCCTATGGTTTCCCCCTGCCGGACGATCTGGATATTCGCAGTGGCATGATTTTATATAAGGACGCAGCTTATGGTTTTGGCGCGATCAATTGTGAAATTGCCCTTCAAAAGCATCGAGATAAATACAAGTTGAATCATGCCTGACTTCCCATTGACGAAAAATTAGATAAATTTAATGGGTGATAAAAATTGCTTCGAAGAGATTTCAAGTGAGTGGTATTTTATTCTGGAAGGGGAAATCACAGAGTTTCAGACTGCTGCAGCAACTATAAACTTACTCAGGAAAATAGAAAAAAATATTGAGGAGAAAAACCTTGCAGGTGGCGTCGCAGCGGCCATCAATGGCATGCCTGGAACATTGGCAACGTCAGCCATGCTAAGTTTTTACGATGGCGAAGATATGCATACTTTTGCCGGGCTGGTCAATGGCGAAGTAGTCTGTGGTGTTTTTGATGATGCGGACAAGATCAGGGATGGCGATGTCGTCAAATTGGTCGTGGCAAGAAGGGGTGATGTCCTGCACGTACACAGCCTTCTTCGTATAGAGGATAGCCTCTTACTGATGCCTCTGAATGCTTATTGCGGACAACGCGCTTTTTTATGGAATTGCATGAGATTTGCAAGAAACATGACGTTATTTGTTTGGGTTGTTTTATTTTCTGGATTTTTTTTATTGATCGATGTATCAATGGAAAAGAAAGAAAATTTAATTACAGCATTTGGCGCAATATTTTTGATACCTCCGTTGTTTTGTTTTCCTTTCGAATACTGGACATATAAGAGTATGCGTGGTTATTCAGTTTGCGCTGAGAAAATTTTCCTCGCTTATGGTTTCCCAAAGCCAGATGTATTTGATGCTCGCAGAGGGATTACTTTTTTCGAAAATAATGGAAATGGATTTTTTGCGACGAATTGTGAGCTGGCTCTGAAAAAACACAGGTTGAAGCATAAGATTCCACCTGCTTGATAAATATGCAACTTTATGAAAAGAAGAGGGGGCTAGCGAATAGTTGTTTGATTCTGGTGAAAAAATCGATGGAGTTACATAAAGCATTAAAGGTGGCTCAAGCATAACTGTTAGGAAGCGCATCATGGCCGAAGAGAATATTGAAAAAACATCTTCCGAAGGGGATTTTTTTACAGTGGAAGGAAAGCTCACGGAATTCCATATGGCTGCAACAAATGTGAATTTACTTGACGAAATCGAAAGCAGCCTTGCGGAAAAAAATTTGGCAGGTGGCGTTGCCGCCCTCATCAACGGCATACCAGGGGCATTGGCAAATGCCGCCATGCTGAGTTTTTACGATGGCGAAGATATGTACAATTTTGCCGGAATGGTCAACGGAAAAGTAGTGTGTGGTGTTTTTAGAGACGCTGATAAAATCAAGGATGGCGATATCGTCAAATTGGTGGTGACACAGAGAAATGACGTGCTGTACGTGCACAGTTTGCTCCGTATTGACGATAGTTTGTTGCTGATGCCATTGAATACCTATTGCGGAAAGCGAGCTTTTTTCTGGAGTTGCATGAAGTTTGCGCGGAATATGATACTGTTTATGTGGGTTATGGCTTTTGCTGCCTTTTTTTCATATGTTGATATATCAGTTGAAAAAAAAGAATATTTAATTGTGGCATGTGGAATTATATTCCTGGCTCCTTTGGTTTTTTGGTTTCCTTTCGAATATTGGAGCTTCAGAACCATGCGTGATTATTCGATATGTGCGACAGAAATTTTCGCTGCCCATGGTTTTCCAAGGCCTAGTGACTTTGATATGCGAATGGGTGCTACTTTATTTAAAAATCAAAGCCATGGCTTTATTGGATATAGTTGTGAGTTGGCTTTGAAGAAACACCGGTTGAAATATAATATTCAATCTTCCTGATAATTTTTTTTAATTTTGAAGTTCGATCTCAGTTACTCTCTGCACGGAATTGATGGGTTATTGGAAATATATTATTGGTATCAATGGAAAAAAAGAAAATTTAATTACAGCATTTGGCGCGATATTGTTGATGCCTCCGTTGTTTTGTTTTCCTTTCGAATACTGGACATATAAGAGCATACGTGATTATTCTGTATGCGCTGAGAAAATTTTCCTCGCTTATGGTTTCCCAAAGTCAGATGTATTTGATGCTCGCAAAGGGATTACTTTTTTCGAAAATAATGGAAATGTATTTTTTGCAACGAATTGTGAGCTGGCTCTGAAAAAACACAGGTTGAAGCACAAGATTCCATCTGCCTGATAAATATGCGACTTGAGGAAAAGAAGTGGGAGCTAGCGAATAGCTGTTTGATTCTGGTGAAAAAATTGATGGAGCTGCATAAGGCATTAAAGGCGGTTCAAGCATAATTGTTAGGAAGCGAATCATGGCCGAAGAGAATATTGAAAATACATCTTCCGAAGGGGATTTTTTTACAGTGGAGGGAAAGCTCACGGAATTCCATATGGCTGCAACAAATGTGAATTTACTTGATGAAATCGAAAGCAGCTTTGTGGAAAAAAATCTGGCTGGTGGCGTTGCAGCCGTGATCAACGGCATGCCAGGAGCCTTGACAAATGCCGCCATGCTGAGTTTTTACGATGGCGAAGATATGTACAATTTTGCCGGAATGGTCAACGGAAAAGTAGTGTGTGGCGTTTTTAGAGACGCTGACAAGATCAAGGATGGCGATATCGTCAAATTAGTGGTGACACAGAAAGAGGATGTGCTGTACGTACACAGTTTGCTGCGCATCGACGATAGCTTTTTTATGATGCCATTGAATGCTTATTGCGGAGAGCGTGCTTTTTTCTGGAGTTGCATGAAATTTGCAAGGAACATGACATTCGCTGTTTGGATAATTCTTTCACTTATGCTTCTTTTTTCTATCGATGTATCGTTAGAAAAAAAAGAGCATTTAATTACGATGTTTGGCATCATATTTCTGATTCCGCTAATTTTTTGTTTTCCTTTTGAGTATTGGAGCTTTAGAACCATGCGTGACTATGCGGTCTATGCGACAGAAATTTTCGCTGTCCATGGTTTTCCAAGGCCAAATGACTTTGATATGCGCGAAGGCGTTACTTTATTCAAGGATCACAGCTATGGTTTTATTGGGTATAGTTGTGAATTGGCATTGAAGAAGCATAGGTCGAAATACAAAATTCAGTCTGCTTGATAATTTCAAAAATAAATTTCCCGTTCAGAAAATATCTAGCTTGGCAGTGATCGTCCAGGCTGCTGCAGGCACGCTAGGTGCTGTTCCAGCGTACAGGCAGCGACAAGTGACGGAGATCTTGTCGCAGGCTTCAGCATGATCTTGGGTGCTCAAGACGATATCTTTGATTACTAGTGGTAATTGGATAGATGAAAAGTAGTTACCAAAGAGGTAAAGTTCTCAAGAAATAAATAAAGTTGCCCGGTAGAAATAATTAATTTATAATTTCCTTACGTAAATAATTATTTAAGGCAACATATGCACCTGCGCTTGACGCCATGGTGCGGTGTATTTTTGTTTAGCGGCACCCTGTGTGCCGCCGTGTCCGCGCAGACCCGTCCCGAAATCGCGCCGCCCCTTCCCACCACGCCTGGCAGCAGCCAGCGCGACGATGCCAGCCAAGAATTGATACGCCAGCAAGAGCGCGAGCGCGTCCTGCGCCAGCAGCAGGAACGCAATCCCGACGTGCGCCTGCTCGATGCGCCTGCCGCGGTGTCAGCAAACCGCTTGCCGACGGGCGAATCGCCGTGTTTTACGATTGACCATCTTGTGTTGCGCGGCGAGGATGCGGCGCAGTTTCAGTTGGCATTGAACGCCACCAACCGCGACGACCTGGGCGCGCTGGATTCTCCGCTGGGCCGTTGCCTGGGCACGCAGGCCATCAATGTACTGATGGGCCGCATGCAGAACGCCATCATCGCGCGCGGCTACGTCACCACGCGCGTGCTGGCCGAGCCGCAGGACTTGAGCAAGGGTAGTTTGGCCTTGAGCGTGATACCGGGGCGTATCCGCCAGATCGGTTTTGCGCCCGGCACGAATCCCCGGGCCACTTGGTGGAATGCCGTGCCGGCGCGGCCCGGCGACTTGCTCAACGTGCGCGATACGGAGCAGGCGCTGGAGAACTTCAAGCGCGTGCCGACGGCCGAGGCCGATATCCAGATCATGCCGGCCGAGGGCGGCAACGCCAAGCCGGGCGAGAGCGACCTGCAGATCCAGTGGAAGCAGGGCTTGCCGTTTCGGCTGGCGCTGGGCCTCGATGATGGCGGTTCGCGCTCGACAGGCAAGCTGCAGGGCAGCGTGACCCTGTCGTACGACCACTGGTTGACCCTGAACGACCTGTTTTACCTGAGCCTGAACCAGAACGTCGACGGTGACCGCAACGGTCCGCGCGGCACGGGCGGCATGGTGGCCCACTATTCGATTCCCTACGCTTACTGGCTGTTGGCCTTCACGGCCAGCGACAGCCATTACCACCAGTCCGTGGCCGGCATCAATCAAGACTACAACTACAGCGGCGCCAGCCAGAACAAGGAAGTGAAACTCTCGCGCATGGTGTACCGCGATGCGTCGCGCAAGACGACGGTGTCCTTGCGTGGCTGGCAACGCGCCGCGCAGAATTTCATCGACGACACGGAAGTGGAAGTGCAGCGCCGCCGCATGGCGGGCTGGGAACTGGGTATCGGTCATCGCGAATTCATGGGACAGGCCACCTTGGACTTGAACCTGCAATACCGGCGCGGCACGGGCGCGATGCATGCGATGGCGGCGCCCGAGGAAGCATTTGGCGAGGGCACGTCGCGTTTCAAACTCATCCTGGCCGACGCGGCCCTGTCCGCGCCGTTCAAGCTGGCTGGCCAGCCGCTGCGCTACGCGGGCAGCTGGCGCATGCAGCACAACCGCACGCCGCTGGTGCCGCAAGACCGCTTTGCCATCGGCGGGCGCTACACGGTACGTGGCTACGACGGCGAAAGCAGCTTGTCCGCCGAGCGCGGCTGGCTGCTGCGCAATGAGCTCGGCGTGCCGCTGGGCAGCAGCGGCCAGGAAGCGTATGCCGGGCTGGACCACGGCGAAGTGTCGGGGCCATCCGCCGAATGGCTGATTGCGCGGCGCCTGACGGGCTGCTTCGTCGGTTTGCGCGGCCAGTGGCTGGGCGTGCAGTACGACGCCTTTGTCGGCTGGCCCGTGCGCAAACCCGAGCTGTTCCGTACGGCCAGCCATACGGCCGGCTTCAGCCTGAACGCCAGTTACTAAGACGCCGCCATCGATCAGTTGTCATCTCCCTTTATCGCATCATTTAATTGTCATTAGGACATTTCATGAACAAGAACCTGTACCGCATCATCTTCAATAAACGCCGTGGCCAACTGATGGTCGTCGCCGAAAATGCTTCGTCGCAAGGCAAGGCGGCCAAGGGAGAAGGCGGCCTGGATAGCGGCGTATTTGAGGGTGATGGCGGTGGCGGGCTAAGTTTAAGTGTGAACGGACGCCTGCGGCCGCTGGCCTTGGCGATATTTGGCGCACTGGGCATGGTGGCCTTTGTGGCCGGACCGGCCATGGGGCAGATCGTGGCCGACCCGAATGCGCCGGGCCGCCAGCGTCCGACGGTGGTGCAAAGCGCCAATGGCGTGACCCAGGTGAATATCCAGACGCCGAGCGCGGCGGGTGTCTCGCGCAATACCTACAGCCAGTTCGACGTGACGGCGAATGGCGCCATCCTCAACAACAGCCGCGGCAATGTGCAGACGCAGACGGGCGGCTGGGTGCAGGGCAATCCATGGCTGGCGGGCGGCAGTGCGCGCGTCATCCTCAACGAGGTCAACTCGGCAAATCCGAGCCAGTTGCGCGGCTATGTGGAAGTGGCGGGCCAGCGGGCAGAGGTTGTGATCGCCAACCCGGCCGGCGTGGCCATCGATGGCGGCGGTTTTATTAATGCCAGCCGGGTCGTGCTGACGACGGGTACGCCGATGCTCAACGATGGCAGCCTGGACGGCTACATGGTGCAGCGCGGCGTGGTCACGATCAATGGTCGCGGCCTCGATACGTCGCTGAGCGACTATACGGCCATCCTGGCGCGCGCCGCGCAAATCAATGGCGGTATCTGGGCGCAGGAACTGAAAGTGGTGACAGGAACGAATCAGATCGATGCGGCGCATGGCGTGGCGGGCGCAGCATCTGGCGTAGGCCCGGCACCAGCCTACGCGCTGGACGTGGCGCAGCTGGGCGGCATGTATGCGGGCAAGATTACCCTGATCGGCACGGAAGCGGGCCTGGGCGTGCGCAACGCGGGCGTCCTGGCGGCCACGGCGGGCAACCTGGTGCTGCAATCGAACGGCTGGCTGAGCAACAGCGGCAACATCCAGTCCGCCGGCAGCGGCAGCCAGACCAGCATCGCCGTCACGGGCGACATGGCCAACAGCGGCACCGTGTATGCGGGCGGCGACAGCCAGGTGCAGGCGCAGGGCAATATTGCGAACAGCGGCGTGATCGGCGCGCAGAACAATGTCGGCGTGCAAGCCACGGGCGCCGGATCGCGCATCGATGCCACGGCTGGCTCGGTGCTGGCGGCCGGCTTGAATCTGGACAATACATTGACCGTCAGCGGCAAGCTGAACGTTTCCGCTGGCGACACCATTGCCGTGCACGGCACGGCCGTGGCGGGCGGCGACAGCAGCCTGGCGGCGCGCCAGCTGGACCTTGCTGGGGCGCAGGTTTCGGGCGCGAACGTCAGCCTGGGCGCCAGCGCCGGCGACCTCGACGCCAGCCGCGCCCAGGTCAGTGCCCGCGAACGCCTGCAGCTGGACGCTGCGCGCACCGTGCGCAGCGATGCAGCGCAGCTGACGGGCCAGCAGTTGGGGCTGAATGCGCACGACTTGTCGAACGTGGGCGGCCAGATCACGCAACTGGGCACGGGCGATCTGTCAATGCAATTGCCGGGGAGCCTGGACAACACGCGCGGCGTCATCGCCACGAATAGCCAGGCCTTGCGCCTGCAGGCCGCCAGCCTGAGCAACCAGGATGGACAGATCCAGCATGCGGGCACGGGTGCGCTGGAGATCGGCGCGGGACAAATCAACTTGCAGCGCGGCAGCATCATCAGCAACGGCGCGATGGCGCTGACGGGAGAACAGGTCGACCACCGCGACGCGCGCACGGTGGCGGGGCAGCTCAGTATCAATGCCGGTAGCTTGGACAACCGGGGCGGCAGCCTGGCGCAGAGCGGCCAGGGCGCGACCGGCGTGCAGGTGCGTGGCGGGCTGGACAACCGCGGCGGTGCACTGGAAAGCAATGGCACGATGACGGTACAGGCGGCCGGCGTGCAGAACCAGAAGGGCCGCATCGTGGCCAGCGGCGACCTGGCACTGTCGACAGGCGCGCTGGACAATACGGAGGCGATCCTGGCGGCGGGCGGCAAGCTGCGCCTCGACAGTGGCGACATCGACAATACGCGCGGCCAGATACAGGCGCTGGCGGGCGATGCGGCCTTGACGGTCGCAAAACTGAACAATACGGCCGGCAGCGTGTTTGCTGGTGGCAATCTTGTCACCAAGGCTGGCGAGGTACTGAACAGCGGCAACCTGTATGCGGCCGGCAGCCAGACGCTGCAGGTGAACGGCGCCGTCAGCAACAGCGGCGTGATCGCTGCGCAGGGCGACAACAGCATCGATGCCAGCCGCATCGACAGCGTGGCCGGCAGCTTGCTGGGCGCCGGGGTCCGCGCCGACGGCAACTTGGCCGGCGGCGGCCAGTTGCAGCTGACGGCCACGCAAGCGATCGCGGCCCATGGCCAGAACTTGGCCGCCGGCAAAACCAGCATGCATGCTGCCGCCATCGACCTGAGCGGCAGCCAGACGGGGGGCGCGGCCATTGAGTTGAATTCCAGCGTAGGCAATGTCGTCACCGATACCGCACTGGTGACGACCACCGGTCTGCTGTCCGTGACGGCGGCCGATAGCGGCCAGATCCTGTCGAACGTGCGCGGCACCTTGAGCGCGGGCCAGTTAGATATCCAAACGGGATCGCTCGACAACCGCAGCGGCACCCTGATTCAGACGGGCAATGGCGACACCACCTTGCAAGGCAGCACCCTAGACAACACGGGCGGACGCATCGCCGTCAACAGCGCCAAGCTGGCGCTGCATGCCGACAAGGTGCTTAACCGCGACGGCAGCATCGAACATGCGGGCACGGGCCGCCTGAGTATTGAGGCGGCGCGCTTCGATGACGAACGCGGCAAGGTGACGGGCAATGGTTTAGTTGATATCCAGGCGGAAACGATCGATCACCGCCATGCCATCACTTCCGGGCAGAACGTAACAGTGCAGGCCGGCCAGCTGGACAATAGCGACGGCACCCTGCAGCAGACGGGACCGGGACAGATGCGCGTGGACGTGGCGCAGACCCTGGACAATACGCGTGGCAACATCGCCAGCAATGGCGGCCTGCAAGTGCAGGCCGGCGTGCTGGACAACAGCAAGGGCCGCATTACATCCGCTGCCTCGGCGGATATTGCCAGCAAGGGGGCGCTGAACAATACCGATGGCGTGATGGCAGCGACTGCCGACTTGCATGTCGGTGGTGTGCATGTCGACAACACGCGCGGCGTATTGCAGGCGGAGAATGCACGCCTGGATGCGGCAACTTTGCTGAACCAGCAGGGCACGGTCAGCGCCGGCATGGACCTGACGACGAAAGTGAGCGGCGATCTGAACAACGCGGGCCTGCTGTACGCGGGCCGCAACCAGCAATTGACGGTGGGCGGCTTGCTCAACAACACAGGTTCCATCGCGTCCGTCAACAACACCAATATATCCGCTGGCAAGATCACCAGCAGCGGTCTGCTGGGCGCCGGCGTGAAAGCGGACGGCAGCCTGGGCACGGCGGGCGATCTGACCATCAATGCCGATGGCGTATTGCAGGCCAGTGGCCAGAATCTGGCGGCGGGCACAGCCACGCTGACGGGGGCCAATGTGGACCTGTCGGGCAGCCAGACGGGGGCAAGCAACATCGCCATTACCGCGCGCAGCGGCGATGTGCTGACGAATAAAGCCGTCATCTCGGCCAGCAATGTGCTGGCCATCACGGCCAATGTGAATAACGCCCAGTCGTTGGTGAACGGCCAGGGCCAGCTGGTGGCCGGCCAGCTGCAGTTGAACGTAGCCAACCTGAACAACGCCAGCGGCGAGATCGTGCAGACGGGCACGGGCGACACCGTCATCACCACAGGTAAGTTGGACAACACGGCGGGCCGCATCGCCGTCAACAGCAATAATCTTTCCCTAAACGCGACGGTCTTGGCGAACATCAATGGCAAGCTGGAACAGGCAGGTGCCGGTGTGCTGGCCATCAACGCGGGTCAATTCAACAACCAGTTCGGCAAGATCACGGGCAATGGCAAGCTCGACATCACGGCAACCACTCTGGATCATCGCAATGCGATGACGGTGGCGAATCAGCTGACCATCAACGCAGGCAGCTTGGACAACCGCAGCGGCAGTCTGGCGCAGACGGGCACGGGCCTCATGACGGTGAGCGCCACAGGCCAGCTGGACAACACGGGCGGCAAGATCGAAGGCAATGGTGATGCGCTGGTGAAAGCGGCTACCTTGCTGAACAACACGGGCCGCATCGTGGCGGCGCAGGATGCCGTATTGAACGTGGGCAGCCTGGACAATACGGAAGGTACGGTGGCGGCGGGCCGTCACCTGAATCTTTCCGGTGGCGACATCGACAATACCAAGGGCCAGCTGCAGGCCGTGGTGGGCAACGCCACCTTGAATGTGGCGAACTTGAACAATGCGGCGGGTAGTATGTTTGCTGGCGCAAGCCTGAACACCACGCTCGACACCCTGAACAACACCGGCAGTCTGTATGCGGCCGGGAACCAATCGCTTACCGCGAAAGGTGCTGTTACGAATACTGGCGTGATTGCAGCGCAGGGCAATAACAGCGTCACGGCCAATAGCCTTGACGGCAGCGCAAGCAGTTTGATCGGTGCGGGCATCCAGGCCGATGGCAAGCTGGGCACGGCAGGCGACTTGACGATTAATACCGCGCAAGCGCTGGCCGCGCATGGCCAGATTCTGGCGGCAGGCAATGCCAATCTGACCGGCGCTACGCTCGATATCAGCGGCAGCCAGGCCAGCGGTGCCAACATCGGCCTGACGGCCACCCAAGGTGACGTCAGTACGAACAAGGCGGTTGTGACGACCTCGGGTACGTTGAGTGTGGCGACCAACGCCACCTTGCATAATACGGAAGGGACATTGCAGGCAGGCCAGCTCGACCTGCACGTGGCAAACTTGGACAACGCCAAAGGCGTCGTGTTGCAAACGGGCACGGGTAATACGGTCATCCAGACCGGCAGTCTGGACAATACGGCCGGCCGCATCGCCGTCAACAGCGCAAACTTGAACATCGATGCCGTCAGCGTCACGAACAAGGACGGCAAGATTGAGCATGCGGGTACGAGCATCTTGAATCTGCAAGCGGGCGTACTGGACAACAGCAAGGGCCGTATCACGTCCGCTGCCTCGGCGGATATTGCCAGCAAGGGGGCGCTGAACAATACAGACGGCGTGATTGCCGCGACTGCCGACTTGCATGTCGGTGGCGTGCATGTCGACAATACGCGCGGCGTATTGCAGGCGGACACCTTGCGTCTGGATACGGCCAGCTTGCTGAACCAGCAGGGCACGGTTAGCGCCGGCACGGACCTGACGGCGAAAGTGAGCGGCGACCTGAACAACGCGGGCCTGCTGTACGCGGGCCGCAACCAGCAACTGACGGTCGGCGGCTTACTGAACAACACAGGTTCCATCGCCTCCGTTGGCAACACCCATATTACCGCGGGCAAAGTGACCAGCAGCGGCCTGCTGGGCGCCGGCGTGAAAGCGGATGGCAGTCTGGGGACGGCTGGCGATCTGATCATCAATGCCGATGGTGTGTTGCAGGCCAGTGGCCAGAATCTGGCAGCAGGTACGGCCACGTTGACGGGTGCCAGTATGGACCTGTCTGGCAGCCAGACGGGGGCGGCGAATATCGCCATCACGGCAAATACTGGTGATGTCGTGACGAACAAGGCCGTCATCTCGGCCAGCAATGTGCTGGCCATCACCGCCAATGCGACTAACGCCCAGTCGTTGGTGAATACCCAGGGGCAACTGGTGGCCGGCCAGTTGCAGTTGAACGTAGCCAGCCTGAACAACGCCAGCGGCGACATCGTGCAGACGGGTGCCGGCGATACCGTCATTACCACAGGCAAGCTCGACAACACGGCCGGCCGCATCGCCGCCAACAGCGCTAATTTGGCCCTGAACGCGACGATATTGACGAACGTTAATGGCAAGCTGGAGCACGCTGGTGCCGGTGTGCTGGCCATCAACGCGGGCCAGTTTAACAACCAGTTCGGCAAGATCACGGGCAATGGCAAGCTGGATATGATGGCTGCCACCCTGGATCACCGCAATGCGACGACGGTGGCCAATCAGCTGGCCATCAACGCCAGCAGCCTGGACAACCGCGCCGGCAGCCTGGCACAGACGGGCGCCGGACTGATGACGGTGAGCGCCACCGGCCAGCTGGACAACACGGGTGGCAAGATCGAGGGCAATGGTGATGCGCTGGTGAAGGCAGCCACCTTGCTGAACAGCACCGGCCGCATCGTGGCGGCGCAGGATGCCACGTTGAATGTAAATCGCCTGGACAACACGGAAGGCACGGTGGCGGCAGGACGTCATCTGCAACTGTCCGGTGGCGACATCGACAATACCAAAGGCCAATTGCAAGCTGTGATCGGCAATGCCACCTTGAATGTGGCGAACCTGAACAACACCGCAGGCAACGTGTTTGCCGGCGGTAACCTGAACACCGCACTCGATACCTTGAGCAACACGGGCAGTCTGTATGCGGCCGGCAACCAGACCTTGACCGCCAGCGGCGCCATTGTGAACACGGGTGTCATCGCGGCGCAGGGCAACACCAGCATCACGGCAAAGACGCTCGACAGCAGCGCAAGTAGCTTGCTCGGTGCTGGCATGCAGGCTGATGGCAAGCTGGGCACGGCTGGCGACCTGACGATCAGCACTACACAAACGCTGGCTGCGCATGGCCAAAACCTGGCGGCAGGCAATGCCAAACTGATTGGCGGCACGCTCGATATCGGCGGCAGCCAGACCAGCGCGGCGAACATCGGTCTGACGGCAACAACGGGTGACGTCAGCACGAACAAGGCGGTGGTCACGACGCCAGGCGCGCTCAACATCACGACGAACTCCACCTTGCACAACACGGAAGGCACGGTGCAGGCGGGCCAGCTGGATCTACATTTAGGCAATCTCGACAACGCCAAGGGTACGGTATTGCAGACGGGCACGGGCGACACGAGCATCGTCACCGGCAATCTGGACAATACAGCGGGCCGCATTGCCGTCAACAGCGCAAACTTGAACATCGATGCCGTCACCATCACGAACCAGGATGGCAAGATCGAGCATGCGGGCACGGGCATCTTGAATCTGCAAGCGGGCCTACTGGACAACCGCAAGGGCCGCATCACCTCGGCTGCGGCGGCCGATATCGTCAGCAAAGGTGTATTGAATAACACCGATGGCGTGATGGCAGCGACTGCCGACTTGCATGTCGGTGGCGTGAATGTCGACAACACGCGCGGCGTGTTGCAGGCGGACACCTTGCATCTGGATGCATCCAGCTTGCTGAACCAGCAGGGCACGGTTAGCGCCGGCACGGACCTGACGGCGAAAGTGAGCGGCGACCTGAACAACGCGGGCCTGCTGTACGCGGGCCGCAACCAGCAACTGACGGTGGGCGGCTTGCTCAACAACACAGGTTCTATCGCTTCCGTCAATAACACGATGATTACCGCTGGCAAAGTGATCAGCAGCGGTCTGCTGGGCGCCGGCGTGAAAGCGGATGGCAGCCTGGGGACGGCTGGCGATCTGATCATCAATGCCGATGGTGTGTTGCAGGCCAGTGGCCAGAATCTGGCAGCAGGTACAGCCACGTTGACGGGTGCCGGTGTCGACCTGTCGGGCAGCCAGACGGGGGCAGACAACATCGCCATCACCGCGCGCAGCGGCGATGTGCTGACGAACAAAGCCGTCGTCTCGGCCAGCAACGTGCTGGCCATCACGGCCAATGCAAATAACGCCCAGTCGCTGGTGAATACCCAGGGTCAGTTGGTGGCGGGACAACTGCAGCTGAACGTCGCCAACCTGAACAACGCCAGCGGCGAGATCGTGCAGACGGGTGCCGGCGACACCGCCATCACGACAGGTAAGCTGGACAACACGGCGGGCCGCATCGCCGCCAACAGCGCTAACTTGGCCCTGAACGCGACGGTCTTGACGAACATCAATGGCAAGCTGGAGCACGCAGGCAGCGGCCTGCTGGCCATCAATGCGGGCCAGTTCAACAACCAGTACGGCAAGATCACGGGCAATGGCAAGCTCGACATCACGGCAAACACTCTGGATCATCGCAATGCGACGACGGTGGCGAATCAGCTGACCATCAACGCCGGCAGCCTGGACAACCGCAGCGGCAGCCTGGCCCAGACGGGTACGGGCCTCATGACGGTCGCTGCCACGGGTCAGCTGGACAACACGGGCGGCAAGATCGAAGGCAACGGCGATGCACTGGTAAAAGCCGCAATCTTGCTGAACAACACCGGCCGCATCGTGGCGGCGCAGGATGCCGTATTGAACGTGGGCAGCCTGGACAATACGGAAGGGACAGTGGCGGCAGGGCGTCATCTGCAACTGTCCGGTGGCGATATCGATAATACCAAGGGCCAATTGCAGGCCGTGGCCGGTAATGCCACCCTAAATGTGGCGAACTTGAACAACACCGCAGGCAACGTGTTTGCCGGTGCCAACCTGAACGCGACACTGTCCAGTCTGGACAATACGGGCAGCCTGTATGCGGCAGGGAATCAATCCTTGACCGCAACAGGTGCCATCACGAACACGGGCGTCATCGCGGCGCAGGGCAATATCAGCATCACGGCAAAGACCCTCGACAGCAGCGCAAGCAGCTTGATCGGCGCGGGTGTTCAGGCCGATGGCAAGCTAGGCACGGCTGGTGACTTGACGATCACTACCGCGCAAACGCTGGTCGCACATGGCCAGACTCTGGCGGCAGGCGGCGCCAATTTGACTGGCGCCAACGTTGATATCAGCGGTAGCCAGACCGGCGCCGCCAACATCGGCCTGACGGCAACACAGGGCGATGTGAGTACCAATAAAGCCGTAGTGAGCACGCCTGGCGCCTTGACGATCCATGCGCAAGACACCTTGCGCAATACGGAAGGACAACTTAGTGCTGGCCATCTTGAGCTGCACGTAGGTAACCTGGACAACACCAAAGGCACCGTGATCCAAACGGGCACGGGCGACACTGTCATCCAAACGGGCAAGCTGGACAACAGCGCCGGGCGTATCGCCGTCAATAGTAATAATTTGACTCTGGACGCGTCCACCCTGACGAATGCAGGCGGCAAGATCGAGCATGCCGGCAGCGGCACCCTGGCCATCACGGCAGCCACCTTGCAGGGCGCCAGCGGCAGCATCATCGGCAATGGCGCCGTCGATCTGAAGGCCGGTCTGTTCGACCACGCCAACGCCACCACCACGGGACGCTCCCTGAGCGTGCAGGCGGACAGCCTGAGCAACCGGGGCGGCCATCTGCTGCAGACGGGCGCGGGAGGCATGACGGTCGCCGTCACGGGTCTGCTGGACAATACGAATGGAGAAATCGCCGGCAATGGCGTGTTGTCGGTACAGACCGGCAGCCTGGACAACAGCAAAGGCAAGATTACCTCGGCCATGTCCGCCAACATCGTCAGCACTGGCGCACTCGTCAATACCGACGGCGTGATCGCGTCGGCAACCGATTTGCACCTGGGCGGCGCCATCGACAATACGCGCGGCTTGCTGCAGGCGGGTACTGGCGCTCTCAGCCTGGATGCGGCCAGTCTGCGCAATGCGCAAGGTACGCTCAGCGCGGGCATGGATATCACGGCCAAGGTCAGCGGTGACGTGCTCAACGCAGGCGTGCTGTACGCAGGACGCAACCAGACCTTGGACATCGGTGGCTTGCTGAGCAATACAGGCTCGCTTGCCGCCCTGGGCAATACGGCGATCACGGCGGGTAGCCTGAGCGGTAACGGTTTGCTGGCGGCAGGCATGCGCGCCGATGGCAGCTTTGCCTCGGCTGGTGACCTGGCGGTGACGGCCCGTGGCGTCTTGCAAGCCGGTGGCCAGAACATGGCGGCCGGCCAGTTGCAGCTGACGGGCGCGTCGGTCGATGCGGGCGGCAGCCAGAGCAGCGCGGCCAATATCGGCTTGACGGCCTTGACGGGCAATGTGACGACCAGCAAGGCGGTCGTGTCTACCAATGGCCTATTGAGCATCACGGCGAATGCCGCCAATGGCCAGGCACTGGTCAACCAGGGCGGCAGCCTGAGCGCCGGGCAGCTGGCCTTGCGGGTGGCCAACCTGGACAACACCAAGGGGACCTTGATCCAGACGGGCGCTGGCGACACGGTCATCGAGACGGGCAAGCTGGACAATACGGGCGGGCGCATCGCCGTCAACAGCGCCAATCTGCGTCTGCAGGCGGGCGACCTGACGAATGTGGATGGCAAGATCGAACACGCGGGCAAGGGTGTGCTGGACATTCGCGCCACGAATCTGTACGGCCAACGGGGCCAGCTCACGGGCAATGGTGCATTGGGTGTGGCGGCCAATTACATCGATCACCGCAACGCCAGCCTGTTGGCGCAGCAAGTGGGCGTCACCGCCGGCATCCTCGACAACCGCCAGGGACAGATCACGCAGCTGGGCACGAGTGCGGCAACAGTACTGGCCAGCACGCGCCTGGACAATAGCGGGGGCAAGATCGAGGCGAATGGCAATGTGCGCGTGGAAACGGGCGAGTTGCTCAACGATCACGGCCGTATTGCGTCCGCGCAGGACGTCAATGTGGCGGCGACGGGCAAGCTTGACAACACCAGCGGCGTGATCATTACAGGGCGCGACCTGACGCTGGCTGGCGGCAAGGTGGACAATACCCTGGGACAATTGCAGGCAGCGGGCGGCAATGCGCAATTGAGCATGGACGAGCTGCTCAATGCGCAGGGCAGCATCGTTGCTAGCGGCAATCTGACGACCACGGCGGGCAGCGTGCGCAACAGCGGCAGTCTGTTTGCCGGCGGCGAGCAAGTGCTGAAGGTGAGCGGCGCGCTGGAGAACACCGGCGTGATCCTGGCCCAGGGCAACAACACCATCAACGCCAACAGCGTCAACAGCGGCGCGTCCAGCCTGATCGGCGCGGGCGTGAAAGCCGACGGCAGCTTGCAGACGAGCGGCAACTTGCAGGTCACGGCGCAGCAGGCGCTGGGTGCCCATGGGCAGGTGCTAGCGGCAGGCAATGCCGTCCTGGGCGGTGGCAGCGTCGACCTTGGCGGCAGCCGCAGCAGTGCCGGCAATATCAATCTAACGGCGACAACAGGCGACGTCAGCACCAGCGGTGCCGTGGTCACCACGCCGGGCGCCTTGACGATCACGGCCGGTGCGAATAGCCAGGCCTGGAACAACCAGCGCGGCGATATCAGCGCTGGCCAGCTGGCCGTTGGCGTGGGCAACCTGAACAACCAGCAAGGCAGCATCGTGCAGACGGGTACCGGCAATACGGTCATCGAGCTGACATCGCCAGCGGGCGTGCTGGACAACACGGGTGGACGCATCGCCGTCAACAGCGCCAACCTGGGCCTGAAAGCAGGCATCCTGACGAATACGGATGGCAAGATCGAGCACGCGGGCAGCGGTACCTTGAACTTACAGGCCACGCAGTTGAACGACCTGCGCGGACAGATCACGGGCAATGGCGCCCTGGTTGTCACAGCCGGCACCATCGACCACCGCAACGCCAGCACCATCGCGCAGCAAGTGAGCGTGACGGGTAGTACCCTGGACAATGCGGGTGGCAACCTGACGCAGCTGGGTAAAGGTGATACCAGCATTCAATTGACGACCAGCCTGGATAACAGTGGCGGCACGATCGCCAGCAATGGCAACACCAATATCGTTGCCCCGAGCCTGAACAACCAGGGCGGCAAGCTGCAGGCGGCCGGCACGGCCAATCTGACGGTGACGGCGAACAACGTGCTGGACAATAGTCATGGCGGCGCCATCGCCGGCGGCGGCAATGTCGTGCTGGGTGCTGGCAGCCTGCTGAACCAGGGCGGCAGCGCCACGGCGGGCGGGCAGCTGACGGCAAATGTGGCGCAGGCCTTGAACAATGCGGGCGGCTTGCTGGCCGCCACGGGCAATATGACCGTGAACGCAGCCAGCGTCGACAACAGCGCCGGCGGCAAGCTGGCCTCGGTGCAAGGCCAGTTGCAGGTTACCTCCACGGGCGCCACCGTCAATAATGGCGGCACCATGCAAGCGGGTGGCGACATCATCCTGAGCAATGGCGGCCTGTGGAACGCGCAGGGCACCATTGCCGGCGCGAACGTCACGCTCGACACGCATGGTCAACTGTTCAACAACAACCAAGGCACCCTGGCGGGCACGGGAACCGTCAACTTGCAGACGGGCATCCTGGACAACGATGGCGGCCTGCTGCAGTCGGGCGGCGCCATGACCATCGATACGCACGGCAATGCCTTGCTCAACACCAATGCGGGCGCGTATGCGGTGCGCCATCCCGGCAGTGCCGGCGGCATCAGCAGCGGCGCAGGATTGACCCTGCAAACGGGCAGCTGGAACAATGCGGGCGGCTACCTGGGCGCCGCTGGCAACATCACGGGCAGCGTGGGCCCGCTGGATAACCGTGGCGGCCAGATCGTCGGCAAGTCGGCGCTGGATTTGACCTTGAGCGGCTTGCATAACCAGGGCGGACAAATCCAGGTGCTGGGCAAGATCGGCCTGAACGCCGGTGGCGGCAGCGTCAACAACCAGCAAGGCTTGATCCGTTCCGGCGCGGCGGTAACATTAACAGGCGGCGCAATTGACAATGCCAGCACCCTGGGCGCGAACCAGGGCATCGAAGGCATCCATGTGACCCTGAACAGTGCCAACGTCAGCAATGTGCAGGGCGCGGTGCGCGCCGATGGCAACCTGGCGATCAACAGCGCTGGCAGCATCAACAATACCTTGGGCATGTTCAGCGCCGGTGGCGCGCTGGCGTTGCAGGACACCGGCCCCGGCCGTGGACTGGCCGTGACCAATACGGGCGGCACCATCATCGGCGGCCAGCGTACCGACATCCGGGCGGGCAGCCTGAGCGGCGACGGCAAGGTGCTGTCGCAGAAAGACATGGCGCTGGACCTGGCCGGCAACTTTACCTTGAGCGCAGGGGCCGAAGTCATGGCCAACGGCAATGCGGATATCACCATCGGCGGGCAACTGGTGAACGCGGGCAAGATACAGGCGCTCAGCATGCTGACCCTTGGCGCCGCCAATTTCGATAACACGGCGACGGGCGACATCAACGCGGGCACGACGCGCGTCAATGTCGGTGGCCTGCTGAACAACCACGGCGTGATCGATGGCATCAGCACACAACTGAACGTCGGCACGCTGAACAACATGGGCACGGGGCGCATCTACGGTGATCATCTGAGCATAGCCGGCGGCACCGTCAACAATGACGTGGAGGGCGGGATTGCAGCCACCATCGCGGCGCGCAGCCGCCTTGACATCGGCGTGACGACGCTGAACAACCGCGAACACGGCCTGATCTTCAGCGGCGGCGACATGGCGATTGGAGGTTACCTGGACGGCAATCGCATCGCCACAGGCTGGGCGGGATCGGTGACGAATGCCAGCGCGACGATTGAGGCGCTGGGGAATCTGGACATGGCGGCTGGCCAGTTCAGGAATCTGAATGCCCATTTCAGGGTCGAGACGTTAGATAATGGTACGGAAGACATCATTGAGTATGAATACAATGGCCAGCGTTATCGAGCGGGCACACCGGGCGTTAGCGAGGAAACACGCGGGTCTTCCTCAGCAAATTATGGGATGGCGCTCAACTACCCGGGCGGTAGCACAACCAATTATAAACGGTATGTGATCAGGCGTACGTCGCGTTCGGATGTAATTGTTGAGTCTGATCCTGGAAAAATACTAGCAGGCGGGAACTTGACCATCAGCTCCAACGATGCCTTGAATCAGCAAAGTCATGTCATAGCGGGAGGTAAGTTGACCATGACGGGGGCGGTGCTGAGGAATCCGGACGTGATGCTCACGACTTTCATCCGAGAGTCGGGGACTGTTACGACGATGATGTATGGAGCAGGAGGAGGCGCGGGTGGCAGTTCTTCTGGAGGCGGGCAACGTACCGAGGCGTATAACCCGGCCGATTATATTTCGACGGCGCCGGCCCACGAAACAGTGCAAAGAAGCAATTACACATCGCCATCAGGAAAAGCCGCGGACGGTGTTGACACTGGTGCTGGCGGCGCCACTGCTGCCAGTGCCAGTATAGCTTTCGCAACTGTTGACAGTACTGCTGTGGGCGTCGCAGGCGTTGGCGCGGCAAATGGCAAGAGTGCAGGTAAGGCGGCGGGGAGCACGATCCCGAATGGCGCAGGAGACACAGGCAATGCAGGCCAGACGGGACCTGTCGGCGGCGCGAGCGGCGCCCTTGTCGGCAAGGTCAGCGGCGTGAACAGTTCTGCCACAGCGTCATCCATGCAACTTGGCGCCGCCGTTACCGATACCGTTGGCCAGGGCGTTGGCGCTGTGGCTGACCATGAGGGCCTTCACGGCAGTACTCGCATCGGAGATGCAGGGAAAACTGAATCATATGGCAAGGTGACCGGCGTTCAAACCGGTGCCGCGAGTGGCGTGAGCGGCGCCGATACGGTCGATGCCTCTGTGCTGGCCAGTACTTGGCATGGTGGCGCACACGCTGTCGATGGTGCCGCTGGCGTGAGTGCAAGTGAGCGTACGGGCAACGCAGGCAGGGCTGGGGGACTGAGTAATGTGCATGGCAGTCATGTCGATACGGCCCGTGGAGGTGGCGGAAGCGCCAACCTCGATCCTGGTTTGCTTGTTTCCACAAAGCAGAGTGGCCCGTCAACCGTTTTGGGGGCTACGACGGCCGATGGCAGCGAGCGTATTGGTAAGTCGGGACAATATCTGACGCTCGCCTCCGTGGCACAAGCGCGTGCAGTAGACGCTGCAGGCACTAGCGGGTCAATGGAGGTAAACATTGCCGTGGCAGACGGCACGACGATTCAATCAAGCACTGGAAATGCGGTGCGGGTTTCTGCCGCCAATGGCGTATCGCGGGGGCAGATCAATAGCATTGAGCAGGTCGCGTTGGCCAACTCGTCTGGCCGTGCACAATTGGTGCGTACGGTTTCTCCATCGATGCAGTTGCCGAATGCTAGCCTGTTCAAGACCAATGGAGGTCAGACCGCACGGTATCTGGTGGAAACTGATCCGCGGTTTACCAACTATCGAGACTGGACCGGCTCTGATTACATGTCGGCACAGGTGCAAATGGATCCTTCCGTGACGCAAAAGCGCCTCGGAGATGGATTTTATGAGCAGCGCCTCGTCCGCGAGCAGGTTGCGGAATTGACGGGCCAGCGTTTTGTAGGCGATTACACGAGTGATGAACAGCAGTATCGAGCCCTGATGGACGCGGGTGTTTTGTTTGCCAGAGCGCATGACTTAAAACCTGGCGTCATGCTCACGCCGGCGCAAATGGCTGTTCTCACCAGCGACATTGTCTGGCTGGTGGAGCAGGACGTCACCTTGGCGGACGGTTCCATCGAGAAGGCGCTGGTGCCGCAAGTGTTTGTGCGTTTGCGCGAGGGTGACCTGGATGGTTCCGGAAGCTTGCTGGCCGGTAAGGATGTCGAGATCAGTATGTCTGGTGATCTGGTGAACGGTGGCTCGATTGCCGGACGCAATGTGGTCAAGTTGAACGCGGAGAATGTGGACAACCTGAATGGGCGTATCCATAGTGACGCCGTCGCGATCGCGGTACTAAATGATTTGAACAATGTAGGGGGCACAATCTCTGCCAATAGCGAGATGGTCTTGTCGGCAGGGCGCGATATCAACGTGACGAGCTCGGCCTATAGCTCTTCCCGCAATGTCGCCGAGAGCAGTTCCAGCCGTACGGCGGCCGACCGTATCGCGGGTCTGTATGTGACTGGTGATGGCACCACTGGCAGTGGATTATTGCTCGCTTCGGCGGGGCGGGACGTGAATCTGCTGGCGGGCGTCATTGGAAATGCTGGCGAGGCAGGCAATACGCTGCTCAATGCTAGCCGGGATATCAACTTCGCGACGCTGGCGACGGCCAGCGCTGAAAGCAGAACTTACGATGCGAAGAATTACAACAAGGAAAACAATACAGGTGAAATTGGCAGCGAGATACAGGGATTAGGCAATGTTATATTAAGCGCAGGAAATGATGTGAATGCCAGGGCTGCCACCATGCAAGCTGGCGATCTATTGGCCGTGAGTGCTGGACATGACATTCATATTGTCGCGGGTAACGCGAGTAACAAGGTCGAGTCTGCCAGCCAGCAAACGGAGAGTGGATTTCTTTCAAAGAAAGTGACGACCCGGCACGATATTGTCGATACCAACACGGCCATCGGCAGCTCTTTTGGCGGCAATACAGTGGTATTTTTCGCGGGGAATGACATTAAAGTCATTGGCTCCGATATTCTCAGCGATGCGGCAACAAGCCTAGTGGCGAAAAATAATATCAGCATTGAGGCCGGAACCAATACCGTCTATGAGTTGCATCATAGCGAAGTTAAGGAAAGCGGATTGTTGAGCGGCGGCAGTGGTCTGGGTATCAGCTATGGCAAACGTATGACCACCATGGACCAGCAACGCGACGGCACCATGGAAAGTGGGCAGGCGCGCAGTTTGATAGGTTCGGTGAATGGTAATCTGACCATCAGCGCCAGCAACGCACTTAATATCAAGGGAAGTGATGTCGGTGCCGGGGGCGACCTTGGCCTTTCCGGCAAGAGTGTGACGATTGCTGCTGGGCAGGATACAGAGAAAGGTAAAATTGTCACCAAGACAGTGCAAGACGGCTTCAGCCTAGCTTTGGGTGGCACCGTGGTCAGCGCCATTCAGACCGTGCAAGGCATGGGCGAGGCCATGGGCAAGACCAGCAATGGTCGGGTGCAGGCCATGGCCGCGGCTACAGCCGCCTTGGCCGCTAACAACGCCAAATCGGCTAATGCCCAGCAAGGCCCGAGCGTGAGTATCAGTCTGACCTATGGCCACTCGGAAAGCGAACAGACGCAAATGACCGCTAGCACGACGCACAGCGGCAGCATACTGAGCGGTAAAAACATCAACATCACGGCAACGGGCGGCGGCAAGGATAGCAATATCAATATCCTCGGCAGCGAGCTCAATGCCAGCAATATTATCCGTCTGAGTGCCGATAATCAGGTCAATTTACTGGCAGTTCAGGATACGGAAAGTCAGCACACTACAAGTTCGAGCCTGAGTGCCTCCGCAGGCGTCTCGGCCAACATCAGCAAGAGCGGGGCGGCGTTTGGTTTGACCGGCAGCGTCAGCGCTAGTCAGGGCAAGCAGGATGGCGAGGGCAGTACTCAGCTCAATACCCACATCAATGCGGGCAAGTTGCTGGTTATTCATAGTGGTGGCGACACCACGATCAAGGGGGCGGTGGCGAATGCCGGTCAGGTGATCGCCAATATCGGGGGCAATCTGAATCTGGAAAGCTTGCAGGATACGGCCAAGTTCGACAGCAAGAACCAGAGTGTCAGCGTGAGCGGAACCTATGGCGCCGGCGCCAGTGTGAATGCCAGTTTCAGCCAGAGCAAGATGCATAGCGATTATGCCAACGTGCAGGAGCAAAGCGGCATCCAGGCCGGCGCGGGCGGTTTCCAGATTACGGTTGGCGGCAATACTGACTTGAAGGGCGCCATAATCAGCAGCAGCGCCGCGCCCGGCGCCAACAGCCTGAATACGGGCACGCTCACGCAGAGCGATATCAAGAACCATTCGGTGGCACAAGCCAGCACCATGGGACTGAGCGGCGGCTTTAGCTTTGCCGATCCGGACGCCAAGAAAGACAAGGAGCCGGCCACCAAGGACGGGACTGACAAGGTGGCTGACAACAAGGATGTCGGCAAGGGCAAGGGACCGGGTGGCACAGATTTGATCAACGCAGGCCGCAGGCCGAATGCCACCGACAATCTGTACGAGGGCAGCAAGCTGGTGGCGAAAAACTTGCTCAATAACAGTTCCGATTCCGCTTCCTCGAACGGGCTCACGCGCAGTACCGTCAGCAATGGCGTACTGACGATACGCGACAATGCGCAGCAGCAGGCATTGACGGGGAAAGATGGCGCGGCGGCCATCGCGGCGCTGAACCGTGATACGGGCGTGGCGCATACGGCGGCGGAAAAACAGAATGTCCAGGAACTGGCGAAAAATGCCGAGATCGTGCAAGGCTTCAAGAATGCCATGTATGGCGAGGCCACCTACTACACGGATCAGACCTTTATTGCGGCAAATACACCCAGCAAGTTCTACAAGCTGAGCTGTCCAGGCGACCGCAATGCCTGCATCAAGGAACCTGGTTTGCTTGTCAAGGAAGAGATCACCAAGGAGGAGGCCATCGCCATGAAAGGAGTGCTGGCCGTGAATGGCATTCGCAATGGCATGGACCGCGCTGCGGAACTGGCCTACCAGAACGTGCTTCTTGATGCCGAGAATAAAAAGCCGGAAGTCATTGTCCTGATGCATATCGAGCAGACGCAAGCTGGTTTCGCGGATGTGCTGCTGGCTGGATATGAGAAATTGCTGGCGCCGGTATTGGGTTATTCTGCTGGCGACAAGGAGCTGGCGCAGGTGCTGATGGGGCGCCAGGACACGGAAAACCTGCTGTTGGCGCATAGCCGCGGCGCAATTGTCGCCAGGAATGGACTGGACATCGCGGCAAGCAACGGCTTTGTCAACCCGAACCTGACGCTGCAGGCATTCGGTCCCGGCATTTCGAATACGGACCTGTATTCCTCGTTTGGCAAGGTGAACACACAAACGTCGTCGGACAAGGAACTGTACCGCTATACGTACATGAAAAATGATCCGATTCCTGTCCTGACGACCATGAATCCTGGCAACGTCATCGCTTCCATGTTCGAGTTTATCAATGTGTACAACACTTCATACAGCGCGCATAGCTGCTATGGCACCGGCGCTGCAGGATGCGCCACGGTGAGCAACCCGATAGCTGGCGACACGTTTGCCACAAAACAGGACCCGGGCAATATCATTACCTTTATTAATGGGAAATTGGTGAAAAAGGAGGAAAAGAAAACGCAATAGCGGGTGCTTCCTTGGTTCTGCGGACTCTGGTTGCGCTTATGTGCAGCAAGGTGCAGTTTTCAAAGGCAGATACGGTTAGATTGCATATTTCCGCTCGCTCAAGTACGCGGGTGGGATCATGCGTGGTGCGGGAGCGGGAAGCGGTTGAGGTGGCCCAAAGGTATTCCAGGGTTCATGGCTATCCAGGCGAAACGCTGGCAAGATTAACCTCAGTTTCAGAATAATATTTCCTTAATAAAATTTATCTTGCTGCTTTAAATTTAAATTTACTGAATAAAAATGGAATCAAAAGATATTGAACTAACTAATGAGATTGGACAATGTTTGTATAAGATTGCTCCAGCGGATGCAAAAATAATTTTGATGATTGCTGCCCTTTCTCCGGAAGGCGATGTCAGTCAGTTTGAATTTTATTCGAACAACGGAGTTAATGAGAGCGAGTTCTCCATCGGTGATTCGGATACGATGAAGCTCCATTACTTGGCTACCGCACATCAGAAATTCATGGTTGCTAATAATCAGCCTGCATGGACACGTTGCGAATTTACAGTAAATGTTGATGCCAATAAATTCTCTATGGAGCTGGGTTATGAGGAGGATGCATTTAGAGATGGTTCGTTGCGATAATTTATAGGTGACTTAGCATTGGCATGGCGAGGTTGTGTCGAAATGGCAAGCCCTTGTTTTCGCCGTGAAATTCTTATTGATGCTCGGGGCAGCAACACCGGGGCAGATCAGACCGCCGCATTCACGCAGTCTGCCCCAAACTGACCAGGCGGCCCAGCGTCTCCTGCGCATTCATGCTCTTGGCCAGTGAAACGGCGGTCATGCCGCGGCTGTCCACGGCATCGATGCGGGCGCCGGGTCGGCCGGGGTCAGGTCCGGTATTCGTACACGATCTCAGCCTTGGTCGTCTCGATCTGCAGCAGGTTGCGTTTTACTAAATGCCGATACGGCTCGACTGACTGTCCTGCTTGAGACGTGAAAAGCGGCGGCGATGTGGGACATGGTAAAAGCGGTTGAGAGATAGGCGCGTGCCATTGCCTCGTCTCTGTTTCTATAGAGGGCTTTGTATTGCGCTAGTGATAGCGCGACAGCGCGGCGCTGCTGCCTTGGCGTATCTTTGTATGGATCGGAGCGCTGCGATTGCTGATGTGCCGAAACGAAGGCGACATCGCCCAGAAGCATCTGGTGGCAGGTATGGATGAGCGGACTAGTTTCGCCCATCCCGGCAGCGACAAATCGAGAATAGTTGGCGACCGCCTCGTCACGCGTAGCGCCAAACTGGCTCAAGAGCCAGTCACGCGTCAACCAGCATGGAGGCATTGCATCGTCCAAAACGTAGTGATGGCTGCTCCAGTACCAGTCGTCGGGTGATGCCACCATGTGCGCCCGGACTGGATTCAAGACGATGTAGCGGGCTAATTCCAATAGATAATTTTCTTTCTGCACCAAGATGGCTTTGTAGCGGCCTTGTAATACGTGCCCGACAAGCTTGTGGCGTCGATTGAAATGCTGGGTATAAACGCCATTGAGTTGGCGCATGCCTTGTGACAGATTTGCCTCGACCGTTTCAACGAGAAGATGATAATGATTGCTCATCTGGCAGAAACTGTGCACGATAAAATGGTGCCGTTCACACACATGTTCTAATACTTCTTGCCAAGCAAGGCGATCAGTATCGTCACGATAAATTGCGCAACGCCGGTCGCCGCGCGAAGTAACGTGGTAGAGAGCACCGGTAAACTCAAGTCGTAGTGGTCGCGTCATACGGTACAGGATATCTGAGCCTTATGCATTGGCACTGAAATTGCGCAGAGGTTTTAGGTTGGGTATGGCTGGGGCCGTGTCGGAATGGCGGACCTGACCCCGCCTCTTTGAGTGATGAGGCGTACGTTTTTGCAGAAAGAAAAGCAAGAACTAGCCAGCAGTTTGTAGATGCGACAGCTACCGCAACAACTGGGAGAGCCCAGGTTGAAATTCCATTGCGCGATATTTTTGGTGATAATTTCAGGAATTACGTTAATGGCGTTACGCGATATGGCCCAAAGAATGCGCCGCTCGGTTCGGGAAATACAGTCTTTGGCAATGATTCCTATATGATCACTCGTTATAAACAGGATGCCAACGGAAACTGGAATTTCAACACTATGTTCCCACAGCCAAAATAGCTATAAAAGGATTAATTATGAACGACTTGCCTGAGCCAATTAAATCAATCTTGCGCGACTACTGTCACGTTGAATGGTTCGAAATCAATGAACTTGCTGATGACGTCCGAAGTGGAAATAGAAAATTTGATGTGGTGGCACTTAAGGAGCAATTTGAATCAATGATTTCGGAAGAAAATGATATAACGCAACTCGTGAATTCGCTTACGTTCAATGAGTTTGTTTCAATGGATGAGGTGCGTTCTTGGTTGCGTGAAATATATTCCGTAGTGTTTCCGAAGTAACGGAAAACGGAGAGGCCGGGGTCAGGTCCGGCATTCGTACACGATCTCAGCCTTAGTCGTCTCGATCTGCAGCAGGTTGCACGCGGGCGGGGTCAGGTCCGACTTTTGTACACGGTCTCAACCTTTGCCGTCTTGATCGACAGCAAGTTGCGCTTTATTAAATGCCAATACGGCCCGACTGACTGTCTTGCTCGACACGTGAAAAGCGGCGGCGATGTGGGACATGGTAAAAGCGGTTGACAGATAAGCGCGTGCCATGGCCTCGTCTCTGTCGCTATAGCGTGCGTGATACTGCGCGCGTGACAGTGTGACAGCGCGGTGCTGCTGCCTTGGCGCATCTTTGAATGATTGGACCACTGCGATTGCTGATGTGCTGAAATGAAGGCGGCGTCGCCCAGAAGAATCTGATGGCTGCTGTGAGTGAGTGGACTTTCCTCTCCTCTCGCGCCCGCGACAAACTGGCAATGACGGGTTTTGCTGGTGAGGGTATTGTTGAGGGTATCGGCAACTGAATGGTTTGGAAATCACTGAAAAATCAAGCGCTTAGCCACCTCGTTGACCATCGAGTGGGAATAATCTCCCGTCCAGAACCTTAGGCTAATGCCGGGTCAATGAAACAGCTAAGCTCTGGCTATTAGGTTTTTTTGCCTAGTGGCCGTCGCAAACTACTGGCGATATCTGCATCGGCTATGCCATCTGCCCCAAGCTGATCAGCCGGGCCGAAGTCTCCTGCGCATTCATGCTCTTGGCCAGTTGAACGGCAGTCATGCCGCGGCTATCCACGGCATCGATGCGGGCGCCGTGTTGCAGTAGCAGGTCGAGGATAGTGAGGCGGTTGAACATGGCGGCCATCATCAACGGTGTCTTGCCGTCCGGGCTGGCGCCTTCCACATTCGCGCCGTGCTTGAGCAGCAGCTCGGCGATGTCCAGGTAGCCTTTGTAGGCCACGCCGGCCAGCGGTGTCTGGCCCTGGTCGTTGGGGACGTTGGCGTCGGCGCCCGCTTCGAGCAGCAGGCGCGACGTTTCCAGGTGGCCATGGTAGCTGGCCAGCATGATCAGGCTGTCGCCTTTTTCGTTGCGGAAGTTGACCGGCACGCCTTGGGCAAGCATGGCGCCCAGTTGTTGCGTGTCGCCTTCGCGCACCAGGGCAAACAGGCCTTGGATGAATTCCAGGGTTTCGGAATCTATCGTTGGGGGGAGTTTTCGTGCATCGGTGTTCATCGTGTTCTTTCTGCGAAGGTTAAATGGATATTGAAGTAGTGGCCGGGAAGTGTCAATTGTACGAGTCCGGCTTCTCACTTGAGGCAAATGCAACAAGGTGCTCCGCTTGTAAATTTCCATTATTAAACTATATTGGAAAATGATGTGATTTTTATATCATGTCAGTTATTCCGATTCGGAAATTGAATACTTCCAGAAATTCCAAAAGGGGGGACGAGTCATGAGTGCAATGTTAGAAAAGAAATCCATGGATACGCCGGACGAAGTGCGTCCATTCAAGGACGGGGCAGGTCGGATGGCTGTCTTTACGCTAGGCGAACAGACCATGGGGCGCGGCGAATTTGAGCCTGGCTGGCGTTGGAGCCTGCATGTCAAACCGATTGCGGGAACGGATTCGTGCCAGGCAGCGCATACCGGCATGGTTCTCGAGGGGCGGATGGTGGTACGGATGAATGATGGCGCCGAAATGGAATATGGACCGGGTGACGTCTTCTATATGCCACCGGGACATGATGCCTGGGTCATTGGAGATCAGCGTTGTGTCCTGTTCGATGTCACCGGTGTCGCAAGGTATGCCAAACCGCAATAAGGGCGGCAGCTGAAGACAGCCGCTCACGCGCCCGCCGCCAGCGCCTTTTGCCGCGATGCCAATGCGGCGCCGATGAAGAGGGCGATGGCCGAGGCGATCAAGCCCCGCTCCAGTCCGGCGGGGCCGTCGGCGATCCAGCCGACGACGATGGGGCCGACGATCTGGCCCAGCGCGAATACCGTCGTGTAGGCGCTGATGCCGGCCGTCCAGGATTGCGGTGGCAAGTTATGCCGCACGAGGGCCGTGGTTGACGCCACCACCGACAGAAACACTGCGCCGAAGACGAGGCCCGAAATGAACACGACGGGCGCAAAGCTCGTCAGTGCGGGCAGGATCGTAACTGCGCCCAGCACGCCGTTCAATATCGCCAGCGATTCGCCGCCCTTGTAGCGGTCGAGCATGCGCGCCCAGATGCGCGACGACGCTACCACCGCCAGCCCCAGCAAGGTGTAGAACACGGTGATCAGGGTGGCGCTCATGCCTTGCTGCTTGAGCAGGGCGATGACGAAGGTCATGTAGCCGATGTAGCCGACGCCAAACATGAAGTAGCCGGCCAGACTGGGGGCAAAGTCGCGCCAGGCGAAGCGCCGCGGCGTGTCGAGGGCGCGCGGCGCTTCGCCGATCGCCTTCGCCGGCACGGCCATGATGGCGGTGGCGGCCAGGCAGGCTAGCCCCAAGGCCAGCCACGGCCATTGCCAGGCATGCGCGGCGCCGTGGTCTTGCGCAGCGGCCAATGCGGCTGGCACCAGCAGGGCCGACAGTGCAATACCAAAACCCGTGCCGCCGTAATACAGGCCGATGTAGAAGCCGGCGCGCTGGCTGTGCATGGAACCGAGCCGTGCCGCCAGCACGCCGCCGGCGATGAAAATGAAGGCGCTGGCCACGCCCGCGCACACGCGCTGCAGGAACAGGGTGGTCGTGTCGCTGACGAGGCCCGACATCAGCATGAAGATGCTGGCCAGCACGGAACCAATGATGAGCAAGCGCCACACGCCCAGGCGGCGCATCAGCGCCGGCGTGGCCAGGGCGCCGAGAAAATAGCCGAGCGCATTAAACGTGTTCATGGCCCCGGCCAGCAGGTAGGACCAGCCCAGGTCGTCACGCATGGGCGGCAGCAGCAAGCCATAGGAAAAGCGCGACAGGCCCAGGGCGACGGCGGCGCCCAGCGACAGCGCCAGCGCGGTGAACAGCGGATGGGACGGGGAATGATCGTGTGTCGGCATGTCCAGGATACCCGTCTATATGAAAAGCGTGGAGTTGGCGCCGGGGCAGGCCGGCGGGCAAGGTCTGTGCGGGACAGTGGCATAGGGCGCTGACGACACGCTTTTTTACTGCCAAGTTAGCGAATCGTGCCTGGGAAGTCAAGCAGGGACGTGCCTGGACATGGCGGGAGGCAATGCGATTTTTCTATCATTGCTTGTGGAGATTCGCCTTTCGCGCCAGCTAGAGCGCCGGGACGCGCCGGCTCCAGAACGGCGCCATCGGCCAGCGCGTTTCCTGGCCATAGCAATATGCCAGGTGCCGTTCGTACGCCCCGCCGATGGCCGCCAGTTCCCCATTGTAGTCTTGGCAGGCTTGCAGTTCGCCCTGCAGCGTGCGGTCGGCTGCCTCGGCGGCGGCCAGGCCCGTATACAGGGCGTTGAAGATGCCTTGCGACGACAGCGGATCGAAGCTCAGGGCGGCGTCGCCGACGGCGAACCAGCCTGGGCCGGCGCCGGCGTCCAGGCTGGCCGTATGCGCGGGCGTCGCCATGGCGAGCGTATCGGCCGCATAGCCTTGCTGCTCCAGCAATTCCCCCGTAGCGGGCTGCCGGCGCGCCGCCGCTTCCAGCCAGCCGGCGTCGCGCAAGGCGCTGCTGGCAAGCAAGTCCGCATCCGTATGCAGGGCCAGCACGCGGCGCTGGCCGGGCAGGGGGGCGCTGTACCACCAGCCGTATTCGCAAGCCTCGATGTGGGCAAAGCCCCGTGCCGATGGCGTGCGGTCGTGTCCGTATTGCCATACTGAAACCAGCCGGTCGCCGCGCTGGCGCCGCGCCCCGACTTTGCGGGCCAGCCGGGCGCTGCGTCCCGTGGCATCGATGACGATGCGCGCGGCCGCGTCGCAAGGGCCATGCTGCGTTTGCAGCCGTACTCTCCAGCCGCCATTTTCCGGCGTGATGCCCGCGAGTGTGGCCGAGGCCAGCAGGGCGGCGCCGCGCCGGCGCGCTTCGTCGCGCAGCCACAGGTCGAAGGTGCCGCGCGCCAGGTGCCAGCCGTGGCCATCGGGATCGCTGAGGAAATGGTGTTCCGTCCATGCGCCGTTCCACCAGGCGCGGTTGCCGTGGTAGGGCGCATGGCCCTGCCGCAGGAAGGCGTCAAGCAAGCCCATGTCCTGCAGCAGGCGCGCGGTGGCCGGCGGCAACGATTCGCCGATGCGCGCCAGCGGCGCGGCCAGCCGGTCGACCAGCAACACCCGGTGCCGCCCCGCCAGGTTCAGGGCGGCCGTGGCGCCGGCCGGACCGGCGCCGACGATGAGCACGTCGGCCTGCAGCAAGGTCACAAGCGGTGCCGCTGCAGATGGCGCGCTTTTTCCGTGCCTTCCAGTTCGACGTCGACGAACTCGTCCGGTATGGCTGTCGCCGCGCGCAGCTGGTGCTTGCCGGCTATCGGCTGCGGCAGGTTTTCCACCTGCAGGAAGGCGGGGAAGCCGGTCACGTCCGCAGGGCCGGGGCGCACCTCGACCACGCCCACTTGCGCCAGGTCGGCGATCATGTTGTTGATCTGCTCTTCATAGCTGATGTTGCCCAGCGGACGTATCCACGCGGCGCGCCGGGCGAAGGCGGCCAGGCGGTCGTCGACGGGTACTTCGCGGTTCATCACCGTGTCGTAGGCCAGCTTGCTCATCACCTGGTTCGGCACGCGCGCGGGCCAGAACGTGGGCACATAGGGATCGTAATCGGACTGGTAGCCGGAGCGGCAGCTGGCCGTGTCCGTCTGCCATGGCACGGCCATCCAGCGCGTCACGCCGCCCGCGATTTGCGCCGAGCAGGGGCTGCCGATATTGTCCGGCGTCAGGACGGCGCCGTAATCGGGCTCGACCCAGCCCGGCGGCCGGTGCGCCAGGCGGAACGGCGCGCTGTACATGCTGGCCTGGCGCATGGGCCAGGTCATTTCGCAGCCCGGGTGGAAGGCGTCGGCCAGGCAGAATTCCATGGCCGCGCGCAGCAGGGTGTCCGGTTGCTGCGCCACGTCCACGTCGGCCAGGCTTTGCGGCGGCGTCTTGCCGGGCGCGTAATCGGCCGTGAATTCGCCGGCCGCCCATTGCTTCAGGAAGCGCAATTGCAGATTGCTCAGCGCGCAGTTCTGGCGCGGCGTGTCTGCCGGCGGGATGGCCATCGCATCGCCATACAGCCACGGCCACGGCGATGGCGCCCAGGCGTCGCGCTCGAACTGGCGGAACTGGTTATAGATGACGTTGCGCCACTCCCTGCGGTTTTCGGACGGGCTGGCCAGGCGCGCCATCCACTCGTCGCGGCTGAACGGCGTGCTGCCATCCCAGCCGAAGGCGGCCGCGAAGCCCGCGTTGACCCATTGCAGGTTGGACAGGCGCTCGAAAATGGGGCGGATATCGTCCTGGAACGAGGGAACGGCAGGTGCGGCAATTTTGCCTTCGGAAACAAACAAGTCGCGCATCAAGTCCCACATGGTGCGCACGGACTTTTGCTGCGGCGCGTAATCGGGCGGGGCGACGACCACCCAGGCCATGTCGACGGGCAAGGCCTGGCCCTGGTAGTGGACGGTGGCGCAGACGGGGCCGTCAGCCGTGTCGTCATGCCAGCCTTCGTTGTTGGCGAAGGTGATGGCGCGCGCGCCATTCCACGAGGCCGACTTGCCATGGCCGCCCAGCACGATCAGCCGCCCCATGGCGTCCGTGCGCAATTCGCCCAGGTAGACGGGCGTGCCCAGGAAGCTGCCGCTGTCGAAGGCCACGGCCGGCTGTTCGCTGCCGCTGATCTTGCGCTCGCCCGGCGTGATGGAAATTGCTGCGCGGTCGGTGACGGCCATATTGCGCAGGAAAGAGGGCTGAGTGACATGCGCCTCGGGAATGTCGAGCGCGATCTGGAACTGGTACCACGCCGCTTTCGTGTTGGCCAGGGTGACGGACCATTCGATGTCGGCATTGCCGGCGTTCAATTCGGCCACCGCCACGCCGGCGGCATTCAGGCCGTAGATGCGAAAGAGCGCCGCCTGGCGCTTGATGGCCCCGGACGCATCGCGGTAGTAGCCGGCCGGGCGCGCCGCCGGTTCCGGCACTTCCGGTCCCAGAAAGTATTCGCCGGGGCTGTTGCCCACGCGGGCAATGCCGATGGGCGGATAAATCGCCGCCTTGACGATGACGGTATCTTGGGTGGAACTGGACATGGCGTGCCTTTCCAGATTCGTGGAGGGAAGGAAAATATACCGCATAAAAAACGCGTCAAATGCGCACATAGTCACCGCATCGTGAATTCGTGCGAGGGGCGCCGGACACATGCAGATGCGGCTGCCAGGCCCGCTTTTTCCAGCCACGTTAAGATAGCGGTATTTTCAAGACTGCGAGAGGCCCAGGTGCGCGTGTTGCTGGTGGAAGACGATCCGATGATCGGGGAAAGCCTGGTCGAGGGCTTGCGCGGCGAGTGCTATGCCGTGGACTGGGTGCGCGACGGCCACGATGCGGAGCTGGCGCTGGCCGGTTTCGCCTACGATTTGATGCTGCTGGACCTGGGCTTGCCCGGCAAGCAGGGCATGGACGTGCTGCGCGCCATGCGTGCGCGGGGCGCCGAGTTGCCCGTGCTGATCATCACGGCGCGCGACGGCACGCCGGCCCGCGTCGACGGGCTCGACAGTGGCGCCGACGATTACCTGGTCAAGCCCTTCGACCTCGACGAGCTGCTGGCGCGCATCCGCGCCTTGCTGCGGCGCCGGGTCAGCCGTTCGCGCTCCGTCATCGAGCATGGCGCGCTGATCCTCGACCTGGCCAGCCACGACGTGACGTTCGAGGGGGAACTGATCAAATTGCCGCCGCGCGAGTTTTCCGTGCTGCGCGCCTTGCTCGACCATCCGGGCAAGGTGGTGTCGAAGCGCCAGCTGAGCGAAAAATTGTACGGATGGGATTGCGAAGTGGAAAGCAATACCGTCGACGTGTACGTGTACCAGCTGCGCAAGAAATTCGGCGCGGACTGCATCCAGACCGTGCGCGGGGTGGGCTACAAGATGCGGGTGGCGGCATGCTGACCATCCGCCGCCAGTTGCTGCTCGGTTTGCTGGCCGCCACCTTGCTGTGCGTGCTCGGCGCCGGCATTTCGCTGTTCCGCTCGCTGTTGGAGGAAACCAATGAACTGGCCGATTTGCAATTGCGCCAGCTGGCCGTGGCCTTGCCCGACGAGTTCGAGCCGCAGGCGGGCCTGGTCGCCGTGCAAGACCCGGAAGAAGCGTTCGTGCTGCAGGCGTGGGACGAGGACGGCCAGCCTTTGCCCGTCCTGCAGGGCCAGCCGGCATTGCCGCGCTATGCGCTGGCCGGTTTTGCCGATGTCGTGCTGCACGGCGAGGACTGGCGCCTGTACGGCGAAACGCGGCGGGGCCGCTACGTGCAGGTGGCGCAGGCACAGGCCGTGCGCGACCAGCTGGCCTGGCAGATGACCATGCGGGCTGGCGCACCGCTGCTGGTGTTCGCGCTGATCCTGGCGCTGCTGATCGTCGTCGTCGTGGGGCGTGCGCTGGCGCCGCTGCACCGGCTGGCCGAATCCGTGGCGGGACGTTCGCCGGATACGTTGACGCCGCTGGCGGCCGACGACATGCCGCCCGAACTGCGCCCCGTGGCGCTGGCGCTCAATAGTTTGATGGGCCAGTTCGAGGCGGCGCTGACGGCGCAGCGCACCTTTGTTGCCGATGCCGCGCACGAATTGCGCTCGCCGCTGACGGCGCTGAAACTGCAGCTGCAGGTGGCCGAGCGGGCTGGCAGCGAGGAAGAACGCCGCGTGGCGCTGGCGCGGCTGCACGAACGGCTGGACCGCAGCACGCATCTTGTGCGGCAACTGCTCAGCCTGGCGCGTCATGAAACGGCGCTCACGGCCAGCCAGCTGCACACGGTGGACCTGGGACAATTGCTGGAAGCGGCCGTGGCCGACCACAGCGCGCTGGCCGACAGCCGTGACATCGACCTGGGCGTGGTGGACGCGCCGCCGGCCAGAGTGCTGGTGCAAGCCGATCCCGACGGTTTGCAAGTGTTGCTGAATAACCTGATCGACAACGCCTTGCGCTACACGCAGCAGGGTGGCAGGGTCGACTTGCAGGCGGCGCTGGAAGAGGGGCGGCCCCTGCTGCGCGTGTCCGACAACGGCCCCGGCGTGCCGCAACAGCACCATGCGCGCCTGTTCGACCGCTTCTTCCGTCCCGACGGCAATGACGCCTGGGGCTGCGGCCTGGGCCTGTCCATCGTGCGCCACATCGCCGAGCACCACCAGGCTGATATCGCGCTGGCCGAAGGGGAGGCGGGGCGGGGACTGCAGGTGACGGTGCGTTTTCCGCAGGCGGCCTGAATGAAAAAAGCGGATGCCGGTGAAGGCATCCGCTTTTCAATTACGGGCGAAGCGCTTAGGCCAGCTCGGTGATGAATTGCTCGCGTGCAGGGCGCACTTTTTTCAGGTCCACCAGCCAGTCGCCTTCGTCGGCGCGGTAGCCGAGCGGCAGCATGACGACGGAACGCAGGCCTTTTTCGCGCAAGCCCAGGATCTCGTCGACCTTGGCCGGATCAAAACCTTCCATCGGCGTCGAATCGACTTTTTCCTGCGCCGCGGCGATCAGGGCCGTGCCCACGCCGATGTAGGCCTGGCGCGCCGCGTGCTGGTAGTTGGTTTCCGCATCGCGCTGAGGATACGTGGCCAGGATTTGCTGGCGGTACGCTTCCCAGCCTTCATTCTTGAAGCCGCGCACGGTGTTGACCAGGTCAAACATCTTGTTGATGCGTTCGACCGTGTAATTATCCCAGGCGGCAAACACCAGAAGATGCGAGGCGTCCGTCACTTGCGACTGGTTCCACGCATGCGGCTTGATCTGCTCGCGCAGGGCGGGATTCGTCACGACGAAGACTTCGTAAGGATGCAGTCCGCTGGAGCTGGCCGTCAGGCGCACGGCTTCCAGAATGCGCTCGACCTTGTCTTGCGGCACCGTTTTCGTCGGGTCCATTTTCTTGGTGGCGTAGCGCCATTGCAGTGTTTCGAGCAAATCGGACATGTAAATCCCTTTCATAATGAATAGTTCAGATTGGAAATGATAGCGGATTCGGGCATTTCAAGTGCAAAGGGGCAAAGAATTGCTTACCGTACTCAAGTTAGCGCACTCCAGCATGGTTGTCTACAGGCCAACCATGGCAAGCTCCACGTCCGGGTAGCGCGCACCCAGCACGCTGGCGGGCGCGATGGCGGCGCCGATGGCGGCCAGCTCGGTGTCGCTCAGTTTGATTTGCCCGGCGGCCACATTCTCTTCCAGGTGCGCCAGGCTGCGGGCGCCCGGTATCGGCACGATGTCGGTACCTTGCGCCAGCAGCCAGGCCAGCGCCAGTTGCGCCGCCGTGGCGCCGCGTGCGGCCGCCAGACGCTGCAGTTCGGCAACGAGGTGGGCATTGGCCGCCATCGCGGGAGGCTGGAAGCGGGGCAGGCTGTGGCGGTAGTCGTCTGGCGCCAGCGCGGCGCTGGAGTTCAGCTGGCCCGTCAGGAAGCCCCGGCCCAGCGGGCTGTAGGGCACGAAGCCGATGCCCATTTCCCGGCAGGCGGGCAGCACCTCGGCTTCCACGTCGCGGCTCCACAGCGAGTATTCGGACTGCACGGCCGCAATCGCATGCACGGCGTGGGCGCGGCGCAAGGTGGCGGCCGACACTTCCGACAGGCCCAGGTGGCGTACCTTGCCCGCCCGCACCAGTCCTGCCATGGCGCCCACCACGTCTTCGATGGGCACGGCGGGGTCCACGCGGTGCTGGTACAGCAAGTCGATGCACTCGATGCCGAGCCTCGACAGCGACGCTTCCACGGCCTGGACGATGTGCTCGGGGCGGCTGTCGACACCCGCCATGCGTTCCACGCCCTGGCCGTGGGGCAAGATCTTGAAGCCGAACTTGGTGGCGATGCTGACCTTGCCGCGCAGTTCCTTCAGGGCACGGCCCACCAGTTCCTCGTTGGCGTAGGGGCCGTAGACTTCCGCCGTGTCGATCAGGGTCACGCCCAGTTCCACTGCGCGGTGCAGCACGCGCAGCGAGGTGGCCTCGTCCGCGCCGCCGTAGGCAAAGCTCATGCCCATGCAGCCCAGGCCGATGGGGGCGACGCGCAAGCCGGAGTTGCCCAGTGTTCTGTGTTCCATTGTCATTCCTTTTCAAAAAAAGGATGCTAGAGTATGGGCGAAGGAACTGCATGCGATAAGATAGCTTATCCTGCATGTATTGCTGAATGAAACTCATGAATAATGGCTGACCTCAATGAATTGACGGCTTTTGCCGCCGTCGCCCGCCTGCGCAGTTTTCGCAAGGCGGCCCTGGAGCGTGGCGTGTCCGCCTCCGCCCTCAGCCATGCGCTGCGCGCGCTGGAAGAGCGGCTGGGCGTGCGCCTGCTGAACCGCACTACGCGCAGCGTCACGCCGACGGAGGCGGGACAGCTGCTGCTGGCGCGGCTGGCGCCGGCCATGCGCGAAATCGACGATGCCTTGCTGGACCTGAGCACCTTGCAGGATGTGCCTGCAGGCAAGCTGCGCCTGAACGTGCCCCGTCCCGCCGCCCGGCTGCTGCTCGCGCCCATGCTGGCCAGTTTTGTCGCCCGTTATCCGCGCGTGCAGGTGGAAGTGGTGACCGACGACGGCATGATCGATATCGTGCGCGATGGTTTTGACGCGGGCATCCGCTTCGGCGAGCAGGTGGCGGCCGACATGATCGCCGTGCCTGTCGGCGCGCCGCAGCCGTTCGTGGTGGTGGCATCGCCCGCCTACCTGGCCGCGCATGGCGCACCAAGCACGCCGCGCGCGCTGCTGACCCACGCCTGCATAGGCCGGCGTTTTCCCAGCGGGCGCCAGTATGCGTGGGAGTTCGAGCAGGCAGGCGAGGGCTTCAGCATCGCCGTCGGCGGCCCGCTGGTGTTCGACGATGATGAATTGATGCTGCGCGCGGCCCGCGATGGCGCGGGGCTGGCGTATGTGTACGAGGCCGATGCGCACGCCGATATCGCGGCGGGGCGCCTGGCGTGCGTGCTGGAGCATTGCCTGCCGCCGCCGCCCCGTTACTTCCTGTACTACCCGAGCCGGCGGCAGATGCCAGCCGTCCTGCGCGCTTTTGTCGACATGCTGCGCGCGCCGGCGTAGTTAGCCGGCGGGCGGCGGTGCCGCATGCTCGACCGGCCACTTGATGGTGAACAGACTCCCGCCAGCCTTGCCACGCGTGCAGACGGCGCTGCCGCCGTGGGCGCGCGCGATGGCTTCGACCACGGCCAGCCCCAGGCCGCTGCCCGCGTTCAGGTCGACCCTGGCGCTGTCGCCGCGGCGGAATGCTTCGAACACGTGCGGCGCCAATTCCTCGGCAATGCCGGGGCCCGCATCTTCGACGCTCAGATAGTACTGGCCGGCCAGCACGCGGGTGCGCACGCGCAGCAGGCCCGGATGCGCATAGCGGCGCGCGTTATCGAGCAGGGCCAGCACGATTTGCCGGATGCGCGCCGCGTCGCAGCAGACGGGATGGTCGGACAGGTGCAGCTGCAAGGTAAAACCGGCCGCTTCCATTTCCTGCGCCAGCAACCGGCCCACTTCCTCGATTTCCAGGGTCAGGTCCGTCCACGCCATGCGCAGTTGCATGTGGCCGCTGTCGGCCAGGCTCAGGGTGCGCAAGTCCTCGATCAGGCGGCCCAGGTCTTCCACTTGCGCCAGCAGGCTGGAAAACGGCACTTCCTCGGGCTTGAAGACGCCATCGACGACGCCTTGCAAGGTGCCGCGCAGGATGGTTACGGGCGTGCGCAGTTCGTGCGCGATGGCCGCATTCCACGTTTCGCTTTCCTGCGCACCCCGCTGCAGGCGCTCGGCCATGCTGTTGAAATCGTCGACCAGCATGGCCGTCTCGCCCAGGCTGCGGTCGCCGGCAAACGCGCGCGCGGACAGGTCGCCATGGGCCACGCGGCGCACGCTGTCCATCACGGAATTGATCGGTTTCAGGATGCGCGAAGCCAGCTTGATGGCGAAAAACGCGGCCAGGCACAGGCCGAAGATGGTGATGGCAAAGATCCACAGCCACTCGACCGTGCTGGGTGACCAGTCGTCTGGCTCGGACAGCATGCCGGGATCGATCTTGAAGGCGATGGCGAAGAAGGTCCAGGAGCCGATCCAGATGATCAGGATGCTGCACACCATCAGCACGGACATCGACAGGATGATCTGCCGGTTCAAGCCTGTGAAACGCATCAGAGCTCGCTTTCGAGACGGTAGCCCACGCCGCGCAGGCTGGCCGGCATGTTCATCACGCCCGCTTCTTCCAGCTTCTTGCGCAGCTTGCTGACGTGGCTGTCCACCGTGCGTTCCATCGAATTGCTCTCGGGCATGCACGACTCGAGCAATTCCAGGCGGCTGCAGACGCGACGCGGTGTGCGTGCCAGGTGCGCCAGCAGGCGGAACTCCGTCAACGTCAGGCTGAGCATGAGAGGCTGGGCCATGCCATCGTGCAGCACGCTGGCCACATACGTTTCCTGGTCGATTTCGATGGGGCCGCAGCGCAGGCGCTGGCCGCCCACCGGATGGTGGCGCACGCGCGAGCGGCGCAGCACGGCGGCCACGCGGGCAACCACTTCGGCCGGATTGAAGGGCTTGATGATGTAGTCGTCGGCGCCCACGCGCAAGGCGGCCAACTTGTCCGCATCCTGGTCGCGCGCCGTCAGCATGATGACGGGCGTTTCGCCGCGCCGGCGTACTTCCGCCAGCACGCCCCAGCCATCGACACGGGGCATTTGCACGTCGAGCAGCAGCAGGTCCGGCGCCAATGCCAGGTGCTGGTTCAGCGCTTCCTGGCCATCGTGCGCGAAGGCCGTGCGGTAGCCGTCGCGCTCGAGGTAACCGGCGAGGATGCGGGCGATTTGCGGTTCATCTTCGGCGATCAGGACGAGGGCGGAAGGCGGCGTGGTGGCAAGGAAGGAGGGCTGGCTGGCGCTGTGATGATAGTTCATGCAATTAGTCTAGCATTCTTCGCTGTCTCCATCGAATCTCCACATTTCTTTGACGGAACATCCACGCAAGGCTTTTATGCTGCGGCTATCTGTCGACCGGACCGCCGGTTGGGATCTGCCATAGAGAAAGACCATGCATCCGAGCCACCTCACCAAGAAAAACATGTTGATCGCCGCGGCACTGCTCAGCCTTGCCGCCTGTTCCAAACCCGCGCCGGAAGAAGGCGCCGCGCCGCCCGCCGCCGTCACCGTGCTCAAGCTGCAGGCGGCGCCCGTCGTCCTCAGCGATGAATTGCCGGGCAGGGTGGCCGCCTTCCGCACGGCCGATATCCGCCCGCAGGTGGGCGGCATCGTGCTGCGCCGCCAGTTCGAGCAGGGCGCCGAAGTGAAAGCGGGGCAGAAGCTGTTCCAGCTGAACCCGGCGCCATTCCAGGCGGACGTCGATTCGGCCGCCGCCTCCTTGCAGCATGCGGTGGCCACGGCGAAGCGCGCCAGCAGCCAGGCCGACAGGTTAAAACCGCTGGTCGAGGCGGACGCCATCAGCCGCCAGGCGTATGACGACGCCGTGGCCCAGCGAGAGCAAGCCGTGGCCACCGTGGCGCAGGCGCGTGCCGCCCTGGCGCGCCGCCGCCTGGACCTGGCTTTTGCCAGCATCGAGGCGCCGATTGCCGGGCGCATCGGCTCCGAACTGGTGACGGAAGGCGCGCTCGTGGGCCTGGCCGATGCGACGCCGATGGCGCGCATTCAGCAGATCGACAAGGTGTACGTCGACGTGCGCCAGCCGGCCGCCGCGCTGGCAGCCTTGCAAGCCTCGGGCAACGGGGGAGCGGACAAGCTGCCCGTGACCATTTTAGGCGCCGATGGCCAGCCGCATCCCGTCACGGGCCGCATCCTGTTCTCGGGCATCAGCGTCGATGCGGGCACGGGCGACGCCGTCATCCGCGTGCTGGTCGACAATCCGCAGCGCCAGCTCTTGCCAGGCATGTTCGTGCGTGCGCGCATCGCCCGCGCCGTGCAGGCAAATGGCGTGCTGCTGCCGCAGCAAGCCGTCTTGCACAGCAGCGGCGGCCAGGCGCAGGCCTGGGTGCTCGATGGCACGAACAAAGCGAGCCTGAAAACGATCGCCGTGGGCGACGTGATCGACCACCAGTACGTGGTCAACGGCGGCCTGAAAGCGGGAGAAACCGTCGTCATCGAAGGCCAGGAGCGCCTGCAGCCGGGCGCCACTGCCGCGCCGCAACCGTGGAAGCCGGCCGCCGTTGCCACCGCCACCGTCGTCAGTGCGCATTGATGCGCTACTCGAATACAATGAAAGTTTAACGACATGCCTCAATTTTTCATCAACCGCCCCGTCTTTGCGTGGGTGGTGGCGGTCTTCATCGTCCTGTTCGGACTGATCGCCATACCGCAATTGCCGATTGCGCGCTTCCCTTCGGTGGCGCCACCCAGCGTCAGCATCAGCGCCAACTACCCCGGCGCCACGCCGCAAACCATGAACGATTCCGTGGTGGGCCTGATCGAACGCGAACTGTCGGGCGTCAAGCACCTGCTGTATTTCGAGTCGTCCACCGATACGTCGGGCTCGGCCTCGATCACCGTCACCTTCCAGCCGGGAACGAACCCGGAAATGGCACAGGTGGACGTGCAAAACCGCCTGAAAGCCATCGAGCCGCGCCTGCCGCAAGCCGTGCGGCAAAATGGCTTGACGGTGGAGTCGGCGTCGTCCGGCTTCCTGATGATCGTCAGCCTGATTTCCGACAATGGCCAGCATGACGAAGTAGCGCTGGGCGACTACCTGGCGCGCAACGTGACGGAAGAACTGCGCCGCATTCCCGGCGTGGGCAAGGTGCAGCTGTTCGGCTCCGAGCGGGCCATGCGCATCTGGGTCGATCCGGCCAAGCTGGTGTCGTACAACATCGCCATGGGCGAACTGACGGCGGCCATCGCGCAGCAAAATGCGCAGATCGCCCCGGGCCGCCTGGGCGACTCACCCGCCGTACACGGCCAGCGCGTGACCATCCCGCTGACGGTGCAGGGCCAGCTGCAAACGCCGGCCGAATTTGCCGCCATCGTCCTGCGCGCGAATGCGGACGGCTCGAAAGTGACGATCGGCGACGTGGCGAAAGTGGCGCTGGGCGCGCAAAGCTTCAACTTCAGCATCCGCGAAAACGGGCAAGCCGCGTCGGGCGCCGCCATCATGCTGTCGCCCGGTGCCAACGCCGTGCAGACGGCCAGTGCCGTGCGTGCGCGCATGGCCGAACTGGCGCACACCATGCCGGCCGGGATCAAATATTCGGTACCGTTCGATACGGCGCCGTTCGTGAAAATCTCGATCGAGAAGGTCGTCATCACCTTGCTGGAAGCGATGGTGCTGGTCTTCCTCGTCATGTATCTGTTCCTGCAAAAGATACGCTATACGCTGATTCCCGCCATCGTCGCGCCGATCGCCCTGATGGGCACTTTCACGGTCATGCTGATGGCCGGCTATTCCGTCAACGTGCTGACCATGTTCGGCATGGTGCTGGCCATCGGCATCATCGTCGATGACGCCATCGTCGTGGTGGAAGCCGTCGAGCGCCTGATGGCGACAGAAGGCTTGTCGCCGAAGGAAGCGACGTCGAAAGCGATGCGCGAAATCACCGGGGCGGTAGTGGGCATCACCCTGGTGCTGACGGCCGTGTTCATTCCGATGGCGCTGGCCAGCGGCTCCGTCGGTGCGATCTACCGCCAGTTCACGCTGGCCATGGCCGTGTCCATCCTGTTCTCGGCGTTCCTGGCCTTGACCCTGACGCCGGCCCTGTGCGCCACCATGCTCAAACCGATAGGCCCGCACGACCATGACAAGAAGGGCTTCTTCCTGTGGTTCGACCGCGGTTTTGAGCGCATGACGGCGCGCTATGAAAAGGGCGTGGTGGCGATGGTGAAACGCGCGGGCCGCTCGATGGTGCTGTATGGCGCCATCGTTGCAGCGCTGGGCGTCGCTTTCATGCAGCTGCCGTCGGCCTTTTTACCGGAAGAAGACCAGGGATACTTCATCACCTCGATCCAGCTGCCGTCCGACGCGACGATGGAGCGCACGCTCGACGTCGTCAAGCTGTACGAGCAGCACGTGGCCACGCGGCCCGGCATCGAAGTGAACCAGTCTATTCTCGGCTTCAGCTTTTCCGGCGCGGGCCCGAATGCGGGCCTGGCGTTCACCATGCTGAAGGACTGGAAACAGCGCAACGGCGCCACGGCGCAGGAAGAAGTGGCGCTGGCGCAGGCGGCCATGTCGCAGGCCAAGGAGGGCATGATCATGAGCCTGATGCCGCCCGCCATCGATGAACTGGGCAACTCGTCCGGCTTTTCCATGCGCCTGCAAGACCGCGCCAACCAAGGTGTCGCGGCCATGCAGGCGGCGCAGAACCAGTTGCTGGGACTGGCCGCGCAAAGCAGCAAGGTGGCGGGCGTGTATCCGGACGGCTTGCCGCCCGGCGCCAGCGTGCGCCTCGACATCGACCGCACCAAGGCCGAAGCGCTGGGCGTGTCGTTTACGGCGATTGCCGACATGCTGACGGCGGCCATGGGCTCGACCTATGTCAACGATTTCCCCAACGCCGGCCGCATGCAGCAGGTGATCATCCAGGCCGATGCGCCGTCGCGCATGCAGTTGAACGACGTGCTGGCCCTGCGCATCCGCAATAATGCGGGCGGCATGGTGGCGCTGGGTGAACTGGTGCGCCCCGTATGGAGCGAATCGCCGCTGCAGCTGGTGCGCTACCAGGGTTATCCTGCGGCCCGCATTTCGGGCAGCGCGGCGCCGGGCGTATCGAGCGGCGACGCCATGCTGGAAATGGAACGGCTCGTGAAACAGCTGCCACCGGGCTTCGCGCTGGCGTGGACGGGCCAGTCGCTGCAAGAGAAGGAATCGGCCTCGCAGGCACCGATGCTGATGGCGCTGTCGATGCTGGTGGTCTTCCTCGTGCTGGCGGCCCTGTATGAAAGCTGGTCGATTCCCGTCTCCGTTATGCTGGTCGTGCCGCTGGGATTGCTGGGCGCCGTGCTGGCCGTCATGTTGCGCGGCATGCCGAACGACGTGTTCTTCAAGGTGGGCATGATCACGATCATCGGCCTGTCGGCGAAGAATGCCATTTTGATCGTCGAATATGCGCGCCAGCTGCAGGCGCAAGGCAAGGGATTGGTCGAAGCGACGGTGGAGGCGGCCCGCTTGCGCTTGCGCCCGATTTTGATGACGTCGCTGGCGTTTGCGCTGGGCGTGGTGCCGCTGATGCTGGCCACGGGCGCCAGCGCCGAGACGCAGCACGCGATCGGCACGGGCGTGTTTGGCGGCATGATCACCGCCACCGTGCTGGCCGTGTTTTTCGTGCCCGTGTTTTTTGTCGTGGTGCTGGGCGCCGTCGACAAGATGAGCAGCTATTTCAACAAACGCAGTAACCGCATCGCCGTCAAGGCGGTGGAAGGAGAGTTGTAATGCGTTTATTCTTTATCACGCCCCTGGCCGCGCTGGCCTTGTCGGCGTGTTCATTGACGCCGCCGCTGGTCAAGCCGGCGGCGCCGATCCCTGCAGCGTATGCCGAGGTTTCCGCACCGGGCAGTGTGGACACTGCGGCGGACCTGGGCTGGCGCCAGATGCTGCTCGATGCGCGCCTGCAGCGCCTGGTCGGCATTGCGCTGGAAAACAACCGCGATTTGCGCGTGGCGGCCCTCAACGTGGAAGCCGTGCGGGCCCAGTACCAGATCCAGGATGCGGGCCGCTATCCGGCCATCGGCGCGAATGCGGGCGGCGTGCGCCAGCGCGGCGCCGATGCGGTCACGCAAAACCAGTTCACGGCCGGCATTGCCATGAGCGCGTTCGAGATCGACCTGTTCGGCCGCCTGCGCTCCCTGTCGGACGCCGCGTTTGCCCGCTACCTGGCCACGCAGCAGGGCCAGCGCGCCGCGCACATGGCCCTGATCGGCGCCGTAGCCGATGCGTATCTGGAACAGCGGCTGGCGGAAGAGCAGCTGGCGCTGGCGCGGCAAACCCTGCTCGACTGGCGCCAGGCGCTGGTGCTGACGCAGCGCCTGCACGGCGCGCAGCAGGGCAGCGGCCTGGACGTGGCGCAGGCGGAAGGGCAGGCCGCGACGGCGGAAGCGGACGTGCAGGCGCGCGAACGGGCCAGTGCCCTGGCGCGCAACAACCTGGAATTGCTGCTGGGCGCGCCGCTGCCCGCCGATTTGCCGGCTGGCCGCGCACTTGATGGCCAGCCCGTGCTGACGCAGCTGCCGCCCGGCCTGCCGTCGGACTTGCTGGCGCGCCGCCCAGACATCCTGCAGGCGGAATATGCGCTGGTGGCGGCGAATGCGGAAATCGGCGCCGCGCGCGCCGCCTTCTTCCCGCGCCTGTCCCTGACGGCGTCGCTGGGTTTTGCCAGCCCGGAGCTTGGTGACCTGTTCCGCGGCAGCGCGCGCAGCTGGTCGTTCGCGCCGCAAGTGACGCAGCCACTGTTCCAGGGCGGCCAGCTGCGCGCGGAATTGCAGCTGTCGCGCTTGCGCAAGGACGTGGCCGTGCTGCAGTACGAGCAGGCGATCCAGGCGGCGTTTCGTGAGGTGCGCGACGGCCTGGCCGGCAGCGCCACGTATGCGCAGCAGATCGATGCCCAGCAGCGCGTGGTGGTGGCGGCGCAGCAGCGCCAGCGCCTGTCGCAGCTGCGCTACGACGCGGGCCAGGACAGCCGCCTGGAATTGCTCGACGCGCAGCGCCAGTCGTATGCGGCCCAGCAAGCCTTGCTCGACGCACGGCGCGACCAGTTCAAGTCGGCCGTGGCCTTGTACAAGGCGCTGGGGGGAGGGCTGGAGGAGTAGGCGCCTTGCTTAGCCCGTGAAGGCGCCGATGGGCCGGTTGCGCGCCAGGCTCCAGCCCGTCGTGTGTTGTGGGCCGGGCTTGCCGTCGACCTGCTGCACGCTGTGGCTCCAGAGGATTTCCGTGAAATTCAGCTTGAACTGCTCGGTCGGCATGTCATCGGGATGGGTTTGCAGCTGGATTTCGCTGATGATGGCGTCGCGCAGCCAAATGGTCATGATGTTGGCAGTCTTGTCGCCCGAGTTGCGGGCGATGTACAGTTTGGTTGGCTGGTCCGTGCCGGTGCCCAGCGGCTTGGCGCGCAGGCACAGGTCGTACAAGTTGACCGAGATCCGGTCGACATATTTGACGCAGGTAAATTCCGTGATCACGGGCCGTCCCGACGTGCGCGCCGAATTGCTGACGTCCGTCGTTATTTGCTGCTTCATGCCCTGGTGCAGCGAGACCAGCTCGATGCATGGTCCCATGCCCTGCAGCGCAGCGGCGTCGCGCCAGATGGCGTCGATGCCGGCATTGCCACCGTCCGGCGTCTTGCCGAACACGAGTTCAGGGTTGCCGGGTTCCAACAAGATCAAATCCATGACGAGCTCCTCCGCTTGATGTCAGCTGCCGCCGTGCGACAGGCAGCCCTTGAGCCGATGTGGCCGGGTCCAACCCGCTTCGCTGGCGTGGTCGACAAAACTGATGGTCAGCTGCGCGAAGCCTTGCGAGGTGAAATACACGCTGGCCGTTGCATCCTGGCGCTCTCGGGTGATGAACCACTGTGCGTCGCCATGCGCCAGGCCCCAGCTGGCCACGCGGTGCACCAGCAAGTCGGCATTGCCACGCTGCGCGATGGCCACCCGCACGTCGGCTTCGCCCATGTTGTTGGTCTGATAGATGCGCGCCACTTTCCTGCCCCCAGTGTCAATCGTGCCTGCGACTATACACCGATTAAGTTGCCTAAACACAAGCATAAATTGCACCGAAATAAATTTTTTTGCATCACTGCATCCAAACGCGGGCACGGCGAGTAGTACAGGGGTGCGCTCGCCGCAACGGCGGCATGAGCGGCACCTCCACTCACTCTATCGGGACCACGACCATGTCACCACTGCCAACCTTGCCATACGCCAAGCTGCTGCTTGTTTCCGCCGTCGCCATGACCTTGTCCGCTTGCGGCGGCGGCAGCGACCACGACGATGTTGTCGTCACGCCACCGCCGCCCGTGGTGGTGGCTGGCGACGTCTTCGTGCTCACCGCCAGCAACAAGCTGCTGTCATTCGACCGCGCCACGCCGGCCGCCATCCGCACGACGGCCACCGTCACGGGCCTGCAGGCCGGCGAAAACCTGCTGGGCATCGATTTCCGTCCCGCCGATGGCCAGCTGTATGGCGTCGGCAGCACGGGACGCATCTACACCCTGAATGGCGTGACGGGCGCCGCCACCGTGAAAGCCACCCTGGCCGCCGATGCGGCCGATGCGACGGCCCCGTACACGGCGCTGGCCGGTACGGAGTTCGGCGTCGATTTCAACCCCGTCGCCGACCGCCTGCGCATCGTCAGCAACACGGGGCAGAGCCTGCGCATCAACGTCGATACGGGCGCGACCACGACAGATGGCAATATCAACGGCGGTGCAGCGAATACGGCCATCACGGCGGCCGCCTATACCAACAGCTTTGCCGGCACGGCCAGCACCACTTTATTTGTCATCGATGCGGCCAACGCCACCCTGTACACGCAAAATCCGCCCAACAACGGCACCCTGGCCAGCGCCGTGCCGCTGGGCGTGGCGGCCACCGGCGTGGCCGGCTTTGACATCGATGCGCGCACGAATACGGGCTACGCCGTCATGACGGTGGCCGGCGCGCGCAACCTGTACACCTTGAACCTGGCCGCGGCCACGGCGCCGGCGACCCTGGTGGCGGCCATCGGCGTGACGGAAGAATTGCGCGGCATCGCCCTGAAAGCGCCGGCAGCGCCCGTCGCCTACGGCTTGACGGACGACGCCCGCATCGTCACCTTCAAGACGGCCACGCCGAACACCCTCGATGCCAACGTGGCCGTGACGGGCCTGGCGGCAGGCGAGCGCCTGCTGGGCTTTGACATCCGTCCCAAGGATGGCTTGCTGTACGGGATATCGTCGACGGGGCGCATCGTCACCATCGACCCGGCAACGGGGGCCGCCACCGTCAAGGCGACGCTGGCCGCCGATGCGGCGGACGTCAGCGCGCCGTACACGGCCATCGCGGGCACGGCCTTTGGCGTCGATTTCAATCCCGTCGCCGACCGCCTGCGCGTGATCGGCAACGCGGGGCAAAGCCTGCGCATCAATGTCGACACGGGCGCCACCACCACCGACGGTACCGTCAACCGCGCGGGCGCGGCGCCTAGCGTGACGGCCGCCGCCTATACCAACAGCTTTGCCGGCACGACGGCGACCATGCTGTTCGATATCGACACGGCCAGCGCGGCGCTCGCCCTGCAAAGTCCGCCGAATGACGGCACCCTGGTCAACATCGGCGCGCTTGGCGTGGTGGCGGCGGGCGACGTGGGCTTCGATATCGCGGGCGGCGCCAATGGCCTGGCCCTGGCGGCCTTGCGCACATCGGCCACGGGACCGAGCTCGCTGTACCGCATCGACCTGGCGACGGGTGTCGCCGTGCTGAGCGGCGGTGCGGCTACGCCAGCCGCTTCCGCCATCGGCAACGGGGCGGTGGGGCTGGTCGATATCGCCATCGCGCTGAAGTAAGGCAGTACGCCGCAGCTTTGCTTTGATTCAATAATTCCAGTATTATAGAATTATTGATGATATTCAATGGCTGCGGCGCATGGTGCCCGCGATGCCGCATGAACGGAATCTCGCCCCATGCTCACCGCTTTCCTCATCTTTCTCGCCACCTTAATCCTCGTCATCTGGCAGCCGCGCGGCCTGGGCATCGGCTGGAGCGCCGTCATCGGCGCCTGTGTCGCCTTGCTGGCCGGCGTGATCCACTGGGGCGACATTCCCGTCGTCTGGCATATCGTGTGGAACGCCACGGGCACCTTCGTGGCCGTGATCATCATCAGTCTGCTGCTGGATGCGGCCGGCTTCTTCGAGTGGGCCGCGCTGCACGTGGCGCGCTGGGGCGGGGGCAGCGGCAGAAAACTGTTCGTGCTGCTGGTCCTGCTGGGCGCGCTCGTCTCGGCCGTGTTCGCCAATGACGGCGCCGCGCTGATCTTGACGCCCATCGTCATCGCCATGCTGCGGGCGCTGAAATTTTCCGCCAGGGCCACCCTGGCCTACGTGATGGCGGCCGGTTTTATCGCCGACACGGCCAGCTTGCCGCTCGTGGTGTCAAACCTGGTCAATATTGTTTCGGCCGATTTCTTCAAGATCGGCTTTGCCGAGTACGCTGCCGTGATGGTGCCCGTCAACGTCGTCGCCGTGCTGGCCACCCTGGCCGCCTTGCTGCTCTTTTTCCGCAAGGATATCCCCCGCGACTACGAAGTCGCGCAGCTGAAACGCCCGGACGCCGCCATCCGCGACCTGGGTACCTTCCGCGCCGGTTGGCTGGTGCTGGCGCTGCTGCTGGTGGGGTTTTTCTCGCAAGAACGCCTGGGCGTGCCCATCAGCCTGATCGCGGCCGTGGGCGCTGCGCTGCTGCTGGTGGTGGCCGGCAGGGGCCACGTGATTTCCACGCGCCATGTGCTGCGTCATGCTCCGTGGCAGATCGTCGTCTTTTCGCTGGGCATGTATCTGGTCGTGTACGGTTTGCGCAATGCGGGCTTGACGGCTTACCTGACGGGCATGCTGAACCACTTTGCGCAGTACGGCGTGTGGGGAGCGGCCATGGGTACGGGCGTGCTGACGGCCTTGTTGTCGTCCGTGATGAACAACCTGCCGACGGTGCTCGTGGGCGCGCTGGCCATCGACCCGACGACGGCGCAGGGAGCCGTGCGCGAAGCGATGATCTACGCGAACGTCATCGGCAGCGACCTGGGCCCGAAGATCACGCCTATCGGCAGCCTGGCTACCTTGCTGTGGCTGCACGTGCTCGACAGCAAGAATATCCACATTTCCTGGGGATACTATTTCCGCGTTGGCATCGTGCTGACCGTGCCCGTGCTGCTCGTGACCCTGGCCGCGCTGGCGCTGCGCCTCGGGTGATGGCGGAGCAGGGGATAGTTTACTAGACGACCGGTCAGATTTTTTGCTATACTGGCCGCATGAGCAAAAAATCCTCCGCTGACATGCGCCAGCACCTGATCGACATCGCCAAGGCCCTGATGGCCGAGAAGGGCTATACAGCCGTGGGCCTGGCCGAACTGGTGGCGGCGGCCGGCGTGCCGAAAGGCTCGTTCTACTATTACTTCAAGTCGAAGGAAGAGTTTGGCCAAGCCTTGCTCGACGATTACTTCACCACCTATCTGCAGACGGTCGACGCCTTGCTGGACGGCCCGGGCACCGCCCGCGAGCGCCTGCTCGCCTATTTTGACTACTGGAGCGCGACCCAGGCCGGCAGTGCGTCGGAAGGCAAATGCCTGGTGGTCAAGCTGGGCGCCGAAGTGTGCGACCTGTCCGTGGACATGGGCGCCGTGCTGCAGCAGGGCACAGGCGCCGTCCTCGACCGCCTGACGCAGTGCATCGAAGCGGGCCACCTCGACGGTTCGGTGGCGGCGGCAACGCCGGCGCGCGTGCTGGCCGAATCGCTGTACCAGCTGTGGCTGGGCGCTTCCCTGATGGTCAAGGTGGACAGAAGCGGCGGGCCGTTCGACGCGGCCATGTCAACCACGCAACGGCTGCTGGCGTAGCCGTTTTTTTTAACTATTTAATAGACGACCGGTCAGTTATTTTCTGACCTCTCGCACAATATGAAAGCAATACGATGACCGAGCAGCATGAAAACGATTTATTTTCTCCAGTCGAGCTGGGCGCGCTGGCGCTGGCCAACCGCATCGTCATGGCGCCGCTCACGCGCAGCCGCATGGGCGACGATGGCGTGCCGAACGCCATGCACGCCGAGTACTACGCCCAGCGGGCCAGCGCCGGCCTGATTATCAGCGAGGCGACGAATATTTCGCCGCAGGCGCGCGGCTATGCCCTGACACCGGGCATCTGGTCGGACGAGCAGGTGGCTGGCTGGAAGCTGGTCACCGATGCCGTGCATGCGGCCGGCGGCAAGATCGTTTGCCAGCTGTGGCATGTGGGACGCTTTTCGCACACCAGCTTGCAGCCCGGCGCCGCCGCGCCCGTCGCGCCGTCCGCCATCCGCGCCGAGGGCAGCACCTACACGGCCAGTGGCATGCAGCCCGTGTCGATGCCGCGCGCGCTGGAAACTGGGGAAATCGCCGGCATCGTTGCCCAGTATGCGCATGCGGCCGCATGCGCGCTGCGCGCCGGTTTCGACGGCGTCGAGGTGCATTCGGCCAATAGCTACCTGCTCGACCAGTTCCTGCGCGATTCGACCAACCGGCGCACGGACGCTTACGGCGGCAGCATCGACAACCGCGCGCGGCTGACCCTGGAAGTGACGCAAGCCGTGGTGGACATCTGGGGCGCATCGAGGGTAGGCATCCGTTTGTCGCCCGTCACGCCCGACGCGGGCAACACGCCCGTCGACAGCGACGTGATGGCCACCTATGGCTATTTGATCGGACAGTTGAACCGCCACGGGCTGGCCTATCTGCACTTCGTCGAGGGGGCCACGGCCACCTCGCGCGACGTGCCCGATGGCGTCGACCTCGATGCGTTGCGGGCGCTGTTCGATGGCCCCTACATCGGCAACAACCATTACGACCTGCCGCTGGCGCTGGCGCGCCGCGCCGCCGGCAAGGTCGATGCGGTGGCGTTTGGCCGTCCCTTCATCGCCAACCCGGACCTCGTGGCGCGCCTGCGCCATGGCGTGGCGCTGGCCGTGGCGCCGCGCGCGGCGTATTACGGCGGCGGCGCCGTCGGCTACACCGACTGGCCCGCCAGCCAGTCCTGATTTTTCTTTTCACCCACCCAAGGAGCGCAACATGAACAACACCACTTATGTGCAGGATTACCAGGCCATCGTCGCCGTGCTGAATCAATACAATGCGGGCGGGGCGCAGGCCGACAGCAGTATCATGCGCCCCGCCTTCAGCAGCGAGGCCACCATTTTCGGCGTCGACGGCGAAGACAAGCTGACGGGCGGTCCCATCGAAGGCCTGTTCGAAATCATCGACAGCGCCTTCCGGCCATCGCCGCAGGCAAAGGCGGCCATCGCGCGTATCGATATCGTGGGCACGGCGGCCAGCGCGCGCGTCGACACGGACGAACTCTCGGGCTTCCGCTTCACCGACTTTTTCAATCTGCTCAAAGTGCAGGGCGAGTGGACCATCGTGAGCAAGATCTATCACACGCACGCGGGCGCCTGATGCACTGCCTGGGCGCCCGATGCTGTATCGTGTGGCGTCCAGCATGCGGGGAGAATGAATGAAACTGATACTGATAGGCGCCACGGGCCTGGTGGGCCGCGAAGTGCTGCGCCTGGCGCTGATGGATGCGTGCGTCACGCCGATTGTCGCGCCCGTGCGCAAGCCCTTGCCGGCGCATCCCAAATTGGACGCGCCCCTCGTCGACTTCGACCGCTTGCCGGCCGATGCCCCTTGGTGGCAGGCGGATGCCGTCATCTGCACCCTGGGCACGACGATGAAGGTGGCGGGCACGCGGCAGGCGTTCCGCAGAGTCGACCATGACTATCCGCTGGCCGCGGCGCGCCTGGCGCTGGCGGCCGGCACGCGCACGTATGCGCTCAATTCCGCCGCCGGCGCCAACGCGGCCTCGCGCTTTTTCTACAACCGCGTCAAGGGAGAGTTGGAACGCGACCTCGAAGCGCTGGGCTTTGCATCGCTGACCCACGTGCGGCCGGGACTGATCGGCGGCGAACGCGAGGAGGCGCGGGCGGGCGAGGGCGCTGCCCTGCACGTCCTGCGCGTGCTCGGTCCCGTGCTGCCGCGCCGCTGGCGTATCAATCCCGCGCCGCGCATCGCCAGCGCCTTGCTGGAAGCGGCGCTGGCCGGCACGCCGGGCGTGCACGTCGTCGGCCCGGAACAGCTGGCTTGAGCGCGCGCCCCTTATAATTGCCATTCATGTTTTTTTAAGTACAAAAAATGCAAACAGTGCGTCCTTACCAGGCCGGCGACCGCGATGCCTGCCTGGCTCTTTTCGACGGCAATACGCCGCGCTTTTTCGACCCGTCCGAGCGCGCGGACTTTGCCGCCTGGCTGGAAAATTCGACACATCCGTATCTGGTCATCGAACGCGACGGACGCATCGTCGCCTGCGGCGGCCATGCGCTGGACGGGGGCGGCACGGTGGCCAGCCTGTGCTGGGGCATGGTGGCGCAGGATTTGCACGGCCAGGGCCTGGGCCGCGCGCTGACGCAGGCGCGCCTGGACGCCATCCGCGCCGTGCCGGGCGTGGCCAAGGTGAGCATGAACACCAGCCAGCACACGCAGGCTTTTTATGCGCGTTTCGGCTTTGAGCCAGTCAAGGTGACGCCGGACGGCTTCGGGCCCGGCATCGACCGGTGGGACATGCTGCTGTCGCTGAATGAACGGGACCATATCGCCGCCGTGCCGCTGGAAAAAGCCTATCGCCTGCTCAATCACGGTCCGTCCATCCTCGTCTCGGCCCGCCATGGCGGCATCGATAACGTGATGGCCGCCGCCTGGGCCTGCGCCCTCGATTTCGCGCCGCCGAAACTGACCGTGGTGCTGGACAAGGCAACGCGCACGCGCGCCCTGGTCGAAGGCAGCGGCACGTTCGTCATCCAGGTGCCGACGGCGGCGCAGCTGCAACTGACCCACGCCGTCGGCACGCACAGCCTCGATGCGCAGCCCGACAAACTGGCGCGCGCCGGCGTGCGGCTGTTGCACATGGACGGCTTTGATTTGCCGTTCGTGGCCGGATGTTCGGCCTGGCTGGCTTGCCGTTTGATCCCCGAGCCGCACAACCAGACCGCATACGACCTGTTCATCGGCGAAGTGGTGGGTGCCTGGGCCGACACGCGCGTGTTCCGCGACGGGCACTGGCATTTCGAAGACGCCGATCCATCCTGGCGCAGCCTGCACTACATCGCCGGCGGGCGCTTCTATGCGATCGGCGAGGCGCTCGATGCTGCCCCAAGCTGACGCGCTGGCGGGCCAGGCCGCCGCCACGCCGCTCGTCATCGTCGCCAGCAGAGGCACGGGCGGCGACATCCAACCGTTTATCGCGCTGGCGCAGGGCTTGCAGCAACGGGGCCGGCGCGTGCTGCTGCTGGTGCCGGGCTGGCAGGAAGCGGCCGCGCAGGCGTCCAGGCTGCCATATCACACCTTTGGCAGCGCGGCAGAGGGCCAGGCCATGCTGGGCGACCCGGGCCTGTGGGATGAACGCAAGGGCTGGGGCTTGGTGTGGCGCGGCCTCGTGCCGCACCTGGGCGCCGTGCGCGACGTTGTGCAAGGCTTGCCGGACGGTGAAGATTGCGTGGTGCTGTGCCACCCCTTCCTCGTGCCGATGGCCGCCCTGGCACGCTCGGTACGCCCGGACTTGCGCATCGTCGCGGCGTATCTGGCGCCATCGAATTTGTGCAGCAGCCATGATTTCCTGGCGGCTGGCTCGCTGCGCGTTCCCGCCTGGGTGCCGCTGGCCTGGCGCCAGGCCCTGTGGCGGCTGATCAACCGCAGCATGGTCGACCCGGTGCTGCTGCCTGGCCTGAACGGGGCGCGCGCGCAGCACGGCTTGCCGCCCGAAGCGCATTTTTTTGCGCACATGCTGACCGCGCCGGATGCCTCGCTGGGACTGTTTCCGGCCTGGTTCGCCGCCCCGCAGGCGGACTGGCCGCCGCACTTCGTGCAAACCGGTTTCATGGGCGCCGCCACGCACGGCGCTGCGGTCCTGCCGCCGGAGCTGGAACGCTTTCTGGGCGAGGGTGAGCCGCCCATCGTGTTCACACCGGGTACCGGCCACCAGCACGCGCAGCGCTATTTCAGCGTCGCCCTGGAAGTTTTGCGTCGGCTGGGGCGGCGCGGCCTGTTCCTCACGCCACATGCGGCGCAAGTGCCGCAGGATTTGCCGGCCAGCGTCATGTGGCAGGCGCACGTGCCGTTTGCGGCCCTGCTGCCGCGCGTGGCGGCCGTGGTGCACCATGGCGGCATCGGCACCAGCGCGGACGCCTTCCGCGCGGGCATTCCGCAACTGATCGTGCAGTTCGCGTACGACCAGTTCGATAATGGCTGGAGGGTCAAACGGCTCGGCGTGGGGGATGTCTTGCTGGCCAGGCGTCTGTCGGCGGGACGCATGCAGCGGCAACTGGCGCGCCTGCTCGCCGCGCCCGGGGTCCAGCTGGCGTGTGGCGAGATGGCTCGCAGGATGGGGCAGGGGCTGGAACCATCGCGCCTGCTTGACCAGGTCGAAGCGGCACTGGCCGCTGCTTAGGGACTGTCGTCAGGGACTGTCGTGCGGCGTATCGTCGAGGGCGATGACCCTGTCGTTTGCGCCTGGAATACAGCCGTCGGCGATCACATCCCAGCCCCGGTGCACCACCACCTGCTTGCCGTCGTGGCAGATTTCCACGCGTTCGCTGGCGGGCAGGCGCTGGCGCGCGAATGCTTCCAGGCTGGCTGGCAAGCTCACTGCCAGCTGCATCGTGCCGATGGCTTCCGGCGGGTGGTCGTCCATGTGCACGAGGGGCACGAAGATGGAACCGAGCATCAGCCAGCGCGCACCCACGTCGACGGGGGCGGGCGCATACGGCGCGGCGCGCAGCCAGTCCTGGGCACGGGCGCGCAAGTCGCTGCCCGCGGCCAGTTCGCCCCAGGCGGTGGCCAGCATTTCCACCACCCACTGATTGCAATTCTGGTATTTCAGGCTGTAGGCATACGCGTTGGCGCTGTAGCGGCCCGCCAGCAACTGCTGCACGCGCACGGGATCGAGCAGGGCGCGGCGCAGGGGCGGCACGGTTTCCGCCGGCAGTTTCACGAGCGAGATATAGCCGAGCGCAGGGTTTTCCGTGCCCATGGCGAAACCGGCCGTGCCCTGGTCGAAGATGCGCGGGCGGCCTTCGTCGCAGGCGTAGTACAGCTGGCGCGCGGACCAGCCGCTGTCGTTGTCGTGGCGCCAGGCCAGCGCGGCGTGCGAATAGCGGATGCCGAAACGGGCCAGGTCCAGGCCGGAGCGGCTGATGAGGGCCACGCTGCTTTCGCTGGCGGCCAGTTCCTCGCGCACGACGGCGGCAAAGCGCAACAGGCGATCCTGTTCCGTGGCCGTGAGTTCCTGCGCGCGGTCGCAAAAGCGTGATGTGGCGAGCGAAGTGCCCGCCTGCGCGGCGCCGGCGCTGAAGATGGCGCAAACGCCCAGCAGCAGTGCCGGGCGGCGCGGGAGAAAACGAATCAAAGGCTGACGGGACGCGTGGCCATTTCGCCGTACCAGTCGTCGGCCAGCACGAGGAAGAAGGCGGCGCGCGTGTCGTTGCGCGAGAATTCGATGCCGTAGGCGCGGTTTTGCGCATGCACCACGTCGCCCTGCGCCAGTTGCTGCTTGTCGAGCGCCGCTTGCGGCAAGTCCAGCACCAGCGGCGTTGCCGTGGCGTCGGCCTGCATGGTCAGGCGCGTCATGCCGTTGCGTCCCGGCAAGGCTGCCACGTCGATGATGCGGTAGGGGCCATTGGCCACCTTGTTGTCGCGCGAGGAGCTGTTGCTCGAGCCGTTGAGCGAATCGGAAATGCTGCCGCTCGACTGCGAGCCGGCGCTGGATGCCGAGGAAACGAAGCTGTCGGCGTTGGCGTTGCACGCCATGGTCAGAGCTGCGGCCAGGCCGAGCATGCGTAAGGAGGTAGTCAAGGCAGTTTTCCAGTGGACATCAATGAAAGCGGACCGGGTCCATCCCGGCCTGTGCCATCATAGCAGATCGGCCATCAACTGAGCAGCACCTCAATCAGGGCCTTCGTTTCGGCCGACGGCTGCGTGCGCAGCGCCTGCAGCACGGGATCATTTTCCAGGTAGGCTTGCAGCGGCGCGCTGACGGTGATGCCGGCCTGCGGCAGCGGCGAAGGCACGGGCGCCAGCGCCTTGGCCAGCAGCAGGGTGTCGCGCAAGCCTTCGGGCGGCAGCATGATGGTCGAGCCGGGCAAGGTATTGACGGCGTCGGCCACCGCCTGCGGCACGCCCAGCTGGCGCATCAGCGCACGGCCGATCACTTCCAGGGCGGACGCCATCTGCGTTTCCAGGTGGGCGTACAGGCCAGGGGTCTTGTCGGCCTGGGCCAGCAGATAAAAGCCCGCCACTTCATGCACGATGCCGGCGAACAGCGCCGTATCGGCATCCGTCTGCGTGACGGCGCCCGCCAATCCATGCGCCAGCGCCGCCACATGCACGGTGTGCGCCCACAGCTGGGTGGCGCGGGCGCGCAAGGCTTCGTCGCGGATGCCCGCGTTCAGCTGGCGGATGACGGCCGCCGTCGCCAGCGCATACAGGTTGCGGTGGCCCAGCCGCTCGACGGCGCCGCGCACGCTGGTGATGGCGGGCGCCTGGCCGGGCGCAAACAGGGCCGAATTGGCCAGCGCCACGGCGCGCGCCGACAAGGTCGGTTCGCACAGCAGCAGCCGGCTGATGTCGGCCGAGTGGCAATCGGGGTTGGCCAGTTCCTTTTGCAGGAGCAGGGCCGTATTGATGCTGGTGGGAAAGGCCAGGGTTTCCGTTTCGGCGCTGGCCAAAAGTTGGGCAAGGCTGCTGAGCGTGTTGACGTGCATGGATAGGGGAGCGAAAAGTAGCAATGCCTCATAGTATCAGGCAATCCGGGCAGCATGGCGTCCGCCAGCCTTTTCAGTCATGCGGCTGCCAGGGGAGGGCAAGTTGTCGCGCGGCGAAGCCGCGGTTGGCAATGTCAGGGCAGCAGCAGTGAATGCTGGCTGGCCGTGTGGAAATCGCGCCAGACCCGGTTGATGGTGCTGTCTTCGCGGGCCGCGTACAGGCCGCAGTATGGATACAGGCCATCGACGGCGGCGCGGCATACGGCGACCAGCTCCAGCGAACGTTCCTGCACGGCTTGCATGCCTTCCGCGTCGAGCGCCGCGCCGTCCGCCACCTGGGCCCAGCTGTCGTCCAGCACGGCGTAAAAGCGGGCGCGGGCGGTCGTGCTAGCATCTTTCTTGGCTTGCAGCATGGCGGCCACTTCCGGTACGTCCAGCAGGGGCAAGCCGGCGCGCGCATGGCGGCGGTGGCGCATGCATTCTTCGGCCAACTGCATGAAATGCGCGGCCATGCCGGTCACGTTGGCGGCCAGGGTCACGTAGGCCAGCGAGTAGAACGGATAGCGGTACAGGGGGCCGCCGGCCGTCGCGGTGTCGGGACTGATCGTGAAGCCATGATCCTTGCCGAGCCACTGGCCGTCGATCCGGTAGCTGTGCGAGGCGCTGGCGCGCATGCCGATGCTGTTCCACGAAGGCACCAGCTGCACCAGCGCGGCGGGCACGAGGAAGGCGCGGATGCGCGGCTTGCCATCCGCATCGAGCAGGGGCTGGCCATCGCGCCGCAGCAGGGCGTTCAGGGTAAAGTGGGTCGCCATGGGTGCGCCGCTGGCGTAGTCCCAGCTGCCCGTGATGCGGTAGCCGTCGCCTTCTTCCTCCGCGTAGCCGGTGGCCGCGCCGCTGCCGCCCAGGCAGACGCGCGGCGTGCCGATGATGGACTGCGCCATGCCGGGCGCCAGAAAGCCCGCAAACCAGCCCGCGCCTGCGCACAGGGTCAGTACCCAGCCCATGCTGCCATCGACGGCGGCCACGGCTTCTTCCAGGCGCACCACTTGCGGCAAGGGCAATTCGGCGCCGCCCGCGCTGCGCGGCGCCAGCATCGTCAGCCAGCCGCGCCGGTGCAGCAAGGCTTGCTGCACCGGATGCAAAAAGCGGCCCGCATCGGCCGCCTGGGCGTGGCGGGCGATGCGGTGCGCGTCGCGTTCGGAAAGGGTAGCAATGGCAATGTCCGGCAATGGCAATGTCCGGCAATGGTGAAGGCGGGCATTTTCGCACAGCGCGGCGGCGCCGTTGCCGTCAGCTGTGCGGCAAGGCGATTTTTTCCATCACGGCGCGCAGCAGCATGGCATCCGGTATTGCCGCCGGGGCCGAGCGCCAGGCGATGATGCCGTCCGGCCGGACGATCACGGCGCCGTCATCGCCTGTGCCGAAAGTGTCGACGAAGGCCTGGTCGGCGGGGAAAACCACGTCGGCGCCGGCCAGCAAGGTCTTCAACGATAGGTGCGCGGCGGCGGCGGACCAGCGCGGATCGGCTGTCAGCAGCACGAAATCCTCGGTCAACAGGTCGATGCTGGACATGCTGTTGCCGCGATGCCGTACCCAGACGTGGGGGGCGCGCGTGCCTGGCTGGCCGGCCCAGTCGCGCGGGTGGGCGGCCGGCGGCAGCGCCGCGTCCGCACCGAGGATGGCGCCAGAGCGCGTCAACTGGCCCAGCTCCATCGCCAGGTTGCCATACAAGGGTTCGTTCTGGTAGCCGTCGCCGACCCATTTCGCGTAGTCCGGCCGGGCGAAGGTTTGCTGGTGCCGCAGCCAGGCGATGGGCCGGCGCTCATCCGTGTAAGTGTCGAGCAGGGCGGGGCGCGATTGCTGCCGCACGACCCTTTGCAGCTTCCATGCCAGGTTGTAGACGTCGTCGATGCCCGTGTTGGCGCCGTAGCCGCCCCGCGTGGGGGGCAATTGGTGGGCCGCATCGCCGGCCAGGAAAATGCGTCCTTCGCTGAACCTGTCCGCGATCAGCCCGGCCAGCTCCCAGCGCCCGGTGGTGATCAGCTCGAAGGCCATGTCCTTGCCCAGGGCCTGGCGGACCAGCACCCGCAATTGCGCGTCGGTGCTGTCGCTTTGTTCTTCAAACATGAGGAACCAGCGCCCGTCCGAATACGTGCCCAGGAAACCCTTGAAGCCTGGCTGGTCGATGTCGAACTGGCGGATGCCCCGTTCCAGAAAAGCATCCGCCTCCGCGCAGCGGAACAGCACGCTGCGCAGCACGCGCAGGGGACCGGCGCCCTGGCGCGCGATGCCCAGCTGTTCTCGGATGGGGCTGGCCGCGCCATCGGCGGCGATCAGGTAATCGGCCGTGACGGCATAGCTTGCGCCCGTGTCGCGCTGGCGCAGCTGCACCGTGACGCGCTGCGCATCCTGCTGCAGGGACAACAGTTCCACGCCGGTGCGCAGGTCGGCGCCGCGTGCGCGCGCGGCCTCGCGCAGTATCGGTTCCAGCAGGTCTTGGGCGATGGCGGCGCCGGCCATGGGCGTAGCCTTGCCGTCGCGCTCTTCCGGCTGGCCTGGCGTCCACGGCAATTCCTCGTAGTGCTGACCCGCCAGACTTTCCACGCGGGCGCGGCGCACGGTGGCGCCGGGCGGTACCTGGGGAATGCGTTCGGCGATGCCGGCGGCGCGGAAAAATTCCAGCGTGTGTTCCGTAAAGCCCGTGGCGCGCGGATGCGCGGCACTGCCGTGGTGTTTTTCAACGAGGATATGCGGCACGCCCCGCCATGCGAGGAAGAGCGATGCTGAAAGTCCGACGAGACTGCCGCCGATGATGAGTACAGGGGTGTGGATTGAAGCTGGGTTCATGATGTCGTCCTGGGTGTTGTGCAGAGCACACTCGGTCAAGGACGTGGTGAATTTTCGCGGCAGGCGCAACGACGTTCAGGCAGCAGGGTGACGGAACGCACGCCGACGAAAAAACGGCGCACGTCCGCTTTTCGTCGTGGTCCGCTGCCCCCAGGGCTGGAATATAACCGTCCACAGGCGGACGGCTGACCGGGGCTCACCACGCCGGTCCACCTTTTTCGACAGCACGATCTTAGCACGGGACTGTCGCGCTCCGCCAGCCCAGGGAACCTCCGTGCAAAGGGCTTCAGGCGGCCTTGGCCAAACCTTCCGCTTCCAGTGCAGCCTTGACGCTGTCGCGCTGGGCGACTCTTGCCAGGAAGGCTTGCACATTCGCCAGCTGCGACAAATCCACGCCCAGCCTCGGCGCCCAGCCCGTGATGACGAACAGATAGGCGTCGGCGACCGTGAACGTGTCGCCAGTCAGGTAGGCCTGGCCTTCCAGGCGGCTGTCGACCCACTTGTATTTCTTGCCCAGTTGCTCAATGAACAAGGCCTTGGTGGCGGCGTCGATGCGGGAATCGAACAGGGGGCTGAACGATTTATGCAGTTCGGACGTGATGTAGTTCTGCCATTCCAGCACCTTGTAGCGGGCCAGGCTGCCCACGGGCGGCAGCAGGTCTTGCTTGCCGCTCTGTTCGGCGATGTACTGGGCGATGACGGGGCCTTCGCTCAAGGTCCTGCCATCGTCGAGCGCCAGCAGCGGTACCTGGCCTTTCGGGTTGAGCTCATAGTAACTGCCGCCTTCCGGCGTCTTGTGCTGGCCCAGGTCGACCTTGACGAGTGTGAACGGCGTGCCCGTTTCGCGCAGGATGATGTGCGGTGCCAGCGAACAGGCGCCCGGCGAGTAAAAGAGTTTCATGGCGGTCCTGTCCTTGAAAAGGTGGGGAAGATGCCACTATAGACCTGCCCCGCCGGCGGGTAAATGCTTGTTCGCGTCATTTTCAGCACGCCTCGGGTCAACGATTGCGCTGGCTCAAATCATCTAGCACTCGCACCAGCCTGCCATTGGGCACATAGGGCAGCACGACGTCTTCGGCCATGCAAGCCACGCCCAGGCCATCGAGCGCCGAATGGAGCTGCATGGCCATGTTGTTGTAGATCATTTGCCCTTCCATGCGTACTTTCAGTTCCTGCCCATCTTTGACAAATTCCCAGGCAAACAGGCCGCCCAGGGTAGGCCGGCAGCAGTCTGGCGATGGCCGGCTGCAGGACGGTGAGCGCCGCATGCTCTCCCGCGCTGATGCGGATGTTGTCTACCGGCTTGTCGCGACGCTCACTGAGCAGGACCAGTTCCGCCTCGATCTCGTCGAAGCGGGGCGCCACCGTGCGCAGCAGCTGTTTGCCCGCTTCCGTGGGCGAGATGCTGCGCGTGGTGCGCACCAGCAGGCGCAAGGCGAGCCGTTCTTCCAGCGCGCGCACGGTCTGGCTCAAGGCCGACTGCGACACGCCCAGCTTGGCCGCCGCCCGGGTAAAACTGCCTTCGCGGGCCACGGCCACGAAGGCAAGGATGTCGTTGAAGTTGGTCTGTTCCATGCGCATTTTTTATTCATTAGTACTGCTAATAAGTTCATGGCGACTTTAACATTTATCCGCGACATCCTATCGTGCTCGGACAATTGAGTTAGTGAGACATAATGATTAATTGATAAAATTTCTCATAAAAGAAAACTTGGCATGCCAGAGATAATTCGATTAGGTGATCCCACTAGCCACGGCGGCAAAGTGCTTGAAGGTTCGGTAACTGATCTTTGCCATGGCAAACCGATTGCATATATGGGGCACAAGGTCATGTGTCCCCGGTGCAAGGGGAGTTACCCGATTATCGAGGGAGTCAATACAACGACGTTGTATGGCCGAGGGGTGGCCGTTGCCGGCATGAAGACCGCGTGCGGTGCGACACTGATCGCAACCCAGTTTACGGATACGGTTGACTGGAGTAGCGGGGCATCCGGTGCACCGAACGCAGCAGAGAATGCAGTTGCAACCATGGCAGCGGGTATTCTCATCAATCAAGCTGTGAGTGGGGTAAAGGAGCTATACGATGAGCAACCTGTGTTCGCCGAACGCCTGGCCCATGGTGTGCCTTACCTGATTGTATTGCCGGACGGCCAGCGCCTTTCTGGTCAGGTCGATGTGGATGGCAAGATGCAGCGGGTAGTTACGGATGGAATTGCCGAGTATGAGGTTTTTTGGGGTGATGAGGCACTGGCCCGTATCGAAGGGGGACCCGCGTGACAAAAGCCGTCAAGCAGCAAGCCAGCGTAAAGACGAATGCGATCAAGGATTCGGTTTGCAAGATCAATGCATCAATCATCAAATTCAGTGCCCTCTGGTCCGCCTACGAAAAAGGAAGCCCTTGCAACGCCAAGGATGCCAAGGGAGATATTTTGTTTGCGAATCAGTGCGCCATTCGAGTAAGCCACGCGTTAAAGAAAGTCGGGGTCACGTTCAAGTCCTATCCTTCCAAGCGCAAGTGCTGGGTTCATCCGGCTGAAGATCACTGCCTGGCGGCTGCGGAACTTGCCACCTGGCTTGAAAAGCAGCCTTTCCTTGGCTGTGGCAAAGTTGAGGATATTACCGGCAAGGACTGGCGTGACAAGGTGGTTGACCGGACGGGTATTATTTGCTTTGAGGACTATTACACGCCCTCCGGTGGCTCCGGTGGCGATCATATCGACCTTTGGAACGGGAGCCGCATGACGGATCTGACTTCAGGCCTGCGCACGAGCTTCGGTATTGTCATTCCTACCATTTGGTCGGATCTCCGCGAAGCCGGGAAGATTCGCTTTTTCTCAATCAAATGATGAGAACCTTTCTTTATTCCATCCTTGCTTTTGTTATCGCCAGCATCATTGCCTGGGGCGGTCTATTCATATGGAGCGCCATGTTGCTCAAGCTAAAACAAGGCGACAGCTATTGGGACCGCACGCCGTATGCAGCCGATATTTTCTTTCTATGCTGGCTATGTTTTGCGTTCGGGGCGGCGATAGTGGCAGCCTTGCTGAGCCGACGACATGATCAAAGGCTAGCCGGCACGCAGGGGCGTGAACGGCGGTGAGTGGCCTGTATCATGTGTTGCCTTGTACTCATTAGCTTTGCTAATAAGTTCATGCTGATTCTGGTAGCTATTCAATGCGTACGCCTTGCAGTAGCGGCATGAAAAATCTTCCCGATTCCACTCTCCCCGCCGCGCCGCACAAGGCGGCCGTTCTCGTTAGCTAGGTGATGATCGTGCTCGGCACGTCCATCGTGCTGACGGGCTTGCCTAAAATCCATCAGGAACTGGGCTCTACGGAGACGGGTCAGCACCTACACCCTGACATTCGGCGGCGTGTTGATGCCAGCCTTGCTGCTAGTGCTGAGCTGTCAGGCGCGTCCGCCCAGACTGCCTCCGCCATCGACCGCCAGCACCTGGCCTGTCACGTAACTGGCTTGCTCCGATAGCAGGAAGCCGACGGCGGCGGCAATTTCATCGGGCTGCCCGAGCCGCCGCATCGGTATCGTTGCAAGTACCTGGCGTTCCATCTCGCTGCCGGCGGGGCGGGTCTTGCGGAACAGTTCCGTTTCCACGGGGCCTGGCGCGACCGCATTGGCCGTCACCCCGTGCTCGGCCAATTCCAGGGCCCAGGTTCTCGTGCAGCCGACCAGGGCGCTTTTGGCGGCGGAATAGGCGGTGCGGTTCGCGTTGCCGTAGATGGCCCGGCTGCAGATATTCACGATGCGGCCATAGCGGCGCTGCTTCATCGCCGCCACGAACTGCTGCGTCACCTGGATGGCGGCGCGCACGTTCAGATCGAAGACGTTCTGCAAGGTGGCAAAGTCGATCTGACCCAGTGGCTGGGGCGAGGCAATGCCTGCATTGTTCACGATGCCGTCGATATCGAACTTTTTTTCAAGCGCCTCGAGAACCTGCGCCGTCTGCGCCAGGTCGCCAAGATCGCAGCCAACCAAGGTGCCTGGAAAGTCCACGCCTTCAGTATGCCGGGCGATGCCGACGACCCGGTGGCCCTGCCGATGCAGCAGGGTGCTGATGGCATAACCGATACCGCGTGTCGCGCCAGTGACGAGAAAAGTACGGGATGTCATGGAGAGGATTTCCTTTGGCCTGAAAATGAACACCTGCGAAGGCTACACTTTTTTGCCATTGCATGCTTCGCTGCCGGTGTCGCTTGGCTTGCTTGTTAATAATTTTTTGCAATGTATCCGCTTTTCGGAGTGCTCCTATATGGCAGGTGCCGTTGGGGCCATACACTTCATCCCGCAACAATACAGAAGCGATTTCGCGCATCGATGCTTTCGATCTGAACGTCGGACATTCCTGGTTCGGGGCTGCCACGGAGCAATTGCTACGCCGCTGGGCGCCGCCGCCAGCGCCATGATTACGTCATGAATCATCAGTAAGTTGCACCAATCAACATATAAAAGGTCGCGTTATGAATATTGGCTCTTTGCTCAAATCGGGTCTGGCCGTCGCGCTACTGTGGGCGGTAGCCGATTCGGCTTTCGCGGTCAACTGCACTTACTCGAATGGGATCCAGCCGGCAATAGGCTACATGCCTTTGCAAGTGTCGGCGATCACCGTCGGGCGCGACGTGCCGGTGGGCACCGAGGTGTATCGCCAGACATTCAAAATGGCCTCCGGCCAGGCAGTGACACCGGACTGCTTGTATGCCCCGTTTCAAATGTTTACCGAGCTGACGGTAGACGCCAGCTTCGGCCTGGCCGCCTGGCCCAGCGGGACGTATGCCAATAAAGTCTACAAGACCAGTATTCCGGGGTTGGGGGTAGTCATGAATAGTCGGGGCGGTGTACTGCCAAGACGGACCTCCACGCAGCCGAGCACCTGCACGCCGGGCCATCGCTGCCTGATTCCTTTTGAGGGGCCGTCCAATTTTGAATTGATATTGATCAAGCTGGGAGACGTGACTCCCGGGGTGTTGACAAACAGCTCATTGCCGACCGTCAGCCTGTACGGCAATTTCGGCGATGCCAGAGTGCTGGGCTTCCAGATAGGCATCACCGGCAGTCTCCAGATCGTCTCGCGGACCTGCAGCACGCCGGATGTCTCGGTGCCCATGGGCACGTATGCACCCAAAGATTTTAGCGGGATCAACAGCGCCACCGGCTGGAAGGATTTTTCCATACGCTTGAATGATTGCCCGGCGTTTCATGGAACGGTTAACAAGACCGCTGCAAGCTGGGAGTCGCAAAGCGGCAGCTCTCCGGGCGGCACGGGGACACCCGGAACGCGTGAAGTGAACAGCCTGCGCTATCGCATCGATCCCGTTCGCATGGCCATCAACGCAGGCAACGGCGTGCTGAGCCTCGACTCCGGTGCCGCCGGGCGTCCTCCCGCCGCCACCGGCATAGGCCTGCAGATAGCCACCCAGGCCAGTAACACGGTGCCGCTGGCAAGCTTGCAGAGCAGCGGCCTGACCCTGAGCTCCACCGAACGCAGTTATGTCATCGCGCTGCGCGCGCGCTACCTGCAGACGGGCAGCAAGGTGACGCCAGGTCCGGCAAACGCATCGGCGACGTTCACGATGAGTTATGACTGACTTGTAGCCGTCCGGCGACGATTTATCGGACTGCCGCCTCCATCAGCAGCAATACCTGGCTTGTTACGTCATTGGCGATGTGCTTTGGCCTGAAAATGTCGCCTGCAAAGGTACACTGGCGGCGGCTGACCATTCGCGTAGCAATTGTCCGAACGCTTCAGCCGCCGCCGTGGTGCTGGTGGCGCGCCAGACGAGCTGGAACTGGGCGGCGGGCAGGGCAGGCAAGCCATGCTGGCCATCGATGATCACCATGCCCGGCTCCAGGTCGCCTTGCGGCAGGGCCGTGATGGCCAATCCCGCCAGCACGGCGGCGCGCAAGCCCTGCTGGCTGGGCGAGGTGAACGCCACGCGCCAGTCCAGACCGGCGGCATCGAGGGCGTCGACGCCGACTTGCCGGTGCATGCACGGCGCGGGCGAAAACGCCAGCGGCAGGGGCAGCGCGCCATCGTGCCTGAAATCGTGCGCCGCCGCCCAGACGAAGCGCGTGCGGCGCAGCACGGCTGCCTCATCCTGGCCGCCGGCCAGGGCCATGACGACGGCCAGGTCCAGCGCATCGGCCGCTACTAGTTTCTGCAAGTCAATATAGGTGCCCACCGTCACATCCAGTCGCACGGCGGGAAACAAGTGCGCGAACTGCGCCAGCAGGGCGGGCAGGCGAGCGCCCATGAAATTTTCCGGCACGCCAAAGCGCACGGCACCCGCAATCGAGGAGCGCTGGAAGCGCCGCGACAGCGCATCCTGCGCGGCCAGGATCTGCCGCGCGTGGCGCAGGAAATCTTCGCCATCTTCCGTCAGGCGCAGGCTGCGCGTCGTGCGCAACAGCAGCGCGCTGCCCGCTTGCTCTTCCAGGCGGCGGATTTGGTGGCTGATGGCGGACTGGCTCAGGTGCAGCCGTTCGGCGGCGCGCGTAAAGCCGCCCGTGTCCGCTACGGCGACAAAGGCGCGCAGCAGGGCGGTATCGAAGTCCATGGGTGACGCTCCTGCGATTCATGATGAGAATGAATGAATTGTATAAAATTTTATCATTTCCCTCATGAGTCGAGCTTTTCTAGAATGGCCGCTTGCAGTGCCCCGGCACCACGCATCCCTCCATGACTACCGAAAGCAAGGCTTCGATGCTACTGACTACTTCGCAACAAAACGCACTCACCCTGGCCGCCGTCTGTCTGGCCTCGCTGATGTTCGGCCTGGAAATTTCCAGCGTGCCCGCCATCCTGCCCATCCTGGAAACCGTGCTGCATGGCGACTTCAATGACTTGCAGTGGATCATGAACGCCTACACCCTGGCCTGCACCACCGTGCTGATGGCCACGGGCACACTGGCCGACCGCTATGGCCGCAAGCGCCTGCTGCTCGCCAGCCTGGCCCTGTTCGGCGCCAGTTCCCTGGTGTGCGGCTGGGCCGCCAGCACGGGCGTGCTGATCGCGGCGCGGGCGCTGCAGGGCGCGGCCGGCGGCGCCATGCTGATTTGCCAGGTGGCCGTACTGTCGCAGCAGTTCGCGGCAGGCGCCCTGCGGGGCCGGGCGTTCGGCGCCTGGGGCATCGTGTTTGGCTTGGGCCTGGGTTTCGGACCCATCATCGGCGCCGCCATCGTCGCGCTGTCAAGCTGGCAGTGGGTATTTCTCGTGCACGGGCCGCTGGCGCTGGCGGCCCTGCTGCTGGTGGCGCTGGGCGTAAGCGAGTCCCGCGATCCGCAGCGGCGCAAGCTGGACGTGGCTGGCATCGTCACTCTGTCGCTGGCCGTGTTCAGCCTTGCCTGGTGCCTGACGCAGGGGCCGGCGCTGGGGTTCAATGATCCGCGCAGCGTGGCCAGCCTGGCCGTGGCGCTGATCAGTCTGATGCTGTTTGTCATGATCGAACGGCGCCAGGCCGAACCGATGGTCGATTTTGCCGTCTTTCGCATCCGTCGCTTCTCGGGCGCCTTGCTTGGTTCGGCGGGCATGAACTGCAGTTTCTGGCCGCTCATGATTTATCTGCCCCTGTACGTGCAACATGGCCTCGGCTACGGCAGCCTGGACACGGGCCTGACCTTGCTGGCCTATACCTTGCCTACCTTGCTCGTGCCGCCGCTGGCCGAGCGGCTGGCGCTGCGCTACCGGGCCGATGCGGTGATCCCTGCCGGCTTGCTGGCCATCGGCGCGGGCTTTCTGCTGATGCTGTGGGGCAGCCAGGCGGAAGCCGCCAGCTGGCTGACGATCCTGCCCGGCTGCCTGCTGGCGGGCACGGGACTCGGTCTGACGAATACGCCCGTGACCAACACGACCACGGGCGCCGTGCCAGGCAAACGGGCCGGCATGGCGTCCAGCATCGACATCAGTGCCCGCATGGTCAGCCTGTCCATCAATATCGCGCTGATGGGTTTTATCCTAGTTGAAACCATCCAGTCCGCCTTGCGGCCGCATCTGCCCGGCGGACTGGACGCGGTCACCTTGCGCGCCATGGCAGAAGGCCTGTCGGCAGGCAAGGGTGCCGGTGCGCTGCCGGCCGGCGTGGCGAAGCTTGCATTGGCACAAGGATTTGGCGCCGTGATGCTGTACGGCGGCGTGGCCGCCTGCCTGTTTTCCGTGGCCAGCTGGCTGGTGTTTGGCGCCGGACGGACGCGGCAGGCAGCCGGGCTGCCGGTAAGGGAATAGCCAGAAGGCTATAATCTGGGCACGTTGACAAGTCTTGCTCAACGTCATTACGAGGCCGTCCATGCATAAACTGATTTCCGAACTCACCCGCCTGTACCTGTTCGAGGAACAGCAGCAATACATTGATACGGAGGGCGGCGCGCAGCCGCTGACGCCGGCCGTGCTCGCGCGCCATCTGTCGGGCGAGCAGACGGTGGCCGTGCAACTCGTATCCGGAAGCGGCCTGACGCGCGCGCTGGTGCTGGAGTTTGGCGGCAAGGGCGGCGGCGAAGCGCACTGGAGCGCGCTGTGCACGATCGCCAACGCCGTGCAGCACGAGCTGGACTTGCCGGCGCCCGCCGTCAGCATCTCGGGTACGGCGTTCCAGCTGTGGCTGTCGCTGGCCACGCCCGTGCCCGTCGCCCAGGCGCGCCAGTTCGTGCAGCTGCTGCGTTCCACCTTTTTACCTGCCTCGACCGACATCCTCGCCACCGCGCCGCCCGCCGACGTGGAGCAGGCGGCGCTGCCGCCATGTCTGCAGCCATCGGGCAAGTGGGCCGCCTTCATCCACCCCAGCATGGGCGCCGCCTTCGTCGACGAACCGGGCCTGGACATGCCGCCGCCCCCGGTCGCACAGCTGGGCTTTCTGGAAAGCTTGCGCAGCATCAACCCGGGACAATTCGCGCAGGCGCTGGCCAAGTTGCAGGGACATGCGGGGGTGGCAGATGCCGTGCCGGCTCCCGTCGCCGTCACATTGCCAGTGGTGACAGTCGCCGACGCGCCGGGCTTGCTGCTGCAGGACGCCACCCTGGAAGACATCGTGCGCTGGCTGCATGCGCGCAACATCGAGCCGACGTTCCGGCACCGGTTGCCGTAACGGGGCGCTCCTTCTCCCTGATTGAAGGATACGTTAGATACCCAGGAGGCAACATGACAGTCAAGCGCATGGACAACGTCGGCATCGTGGTAGCAGACATCGATGCCGCCATTGCGTTCTTCACCGAACTTGGTCTCGTACTCGAAGGACGCGCCCCAATTGAAGGAGACTGGGCAGATGGCGTCACCGGTCTGCACGGCATGCGCGTGGAGATTGCCATGATGCGTACGCCGGACGGTCACAGCCGTCTCGAGCTATCCCGCTTCCTCGCGCCGCCCGTGGTCGCCGATCACCGCAACGCCCCAGTGAACGCTCTCGGTTACCTGCGTGTCATGTTTACCGTCGAGGATATCGACGATACGCTCGTCCGGATCGTCAAACGTGGCGCGAAGCTGGTCGGCGAAGTAGTCCAGTACGAAAACATGTATCGGCTCTGCTATATTCGTGGTCCGGAAGGAATCCTCATCGGGATTGCCGAACAGCTCGTGCAGAAAACGTCCTGAGGCAATCCCACCGGATCGGTGTCCAGTCCGTTAGTGAAACGACGGCAACTGCCCAGCAGCAGTCGTTGAATATCCAATCAATCTTGCGCAAAAAACAGGGAGAACCACATTGGGAGTAATTGCAGACTTCTTTATCGCTGATCCAGCCGAGGCCATCCGATATGCAAATCGGATTGAAGAGCCTGACGAGGGCGAGGAAATTGCGCTTTTGTTGAATCCGGTCCAATTCAATGGCATCACAGACCTGGAAATCGGTACTCTTTGGGCCATTTTGGAGCGCAGCGAGTGGGATATCGAAAAACACATGCCTGAAGACATCTACGTTGAGGAGGATGGCGAGTCCTGGCTTCACCGTTTTCCGGACGGGCTGACGAGCCTTCTCGCAAATTCAAATGCGGACGGGTTGGAGAGCGCATCGGAGCAATGGGCAAAAACTGAAGAGATCGACTGTAATGCAGCAGATTTGCGGCCGCTCTTGAAGGATTTGCAATCGCTCGCACGGCAAGCCATCGCCACGGGGCAGTCCATTTATCTTTGGGGCTGTCTCTAAGGCTACTTCGTGGCAAGCGTACCATCGCTGAAAGGTCCGCAATGGGGCGGGATCGGCCACTTTGATGCCGTTTGTGAATTTTGCCAAGCCTGCAACCTACTAAGGGGTTGCTTGTCCTGGCTGCACGCGTGTCAGCGGCAGCCTGAAATCAGCGCGCCATTTCCCTGGCCAAGGTCAACACCAGTTCCTCCGCCCCCATTTCCCGCGCCAGCGGCGCCCCTTGGCCAGCCCACTGTGCGGCGAATTCGCTGTTGCCGTGCTGGCTGGCCAGCGCGTTTAATTGTTTGGCGCCATCGTAGGCGACCGGGTAGTCGGCTGGCGGTGGGCTGCCTGGCGCTTCGCCGTATTCAATTAGACGGTTCACCATGCCGCGCGCCAGGCGGCCCGAGAGCACGCTGGTCAGGCGCGTGCTTGCGGCACGTTCGCTTTTCAGGTTGGCGCGGTAGCCGGCGTTGGCTGATGATTCCGGGCACAGCAGGAACGCCGTGCCCAGCTGGGCGGCTGCTGCGCCCAGGTCCAGTGCGGCGCGGATGCCTTGTCCATCCATGATGCCGCCGGCGGCGATCAGGGGCAGGGCGGTGCTGCCCGCGAGCAGGCGCAGCAGCACGCTGGTGCTGTGGCGTTCGTCCGGCGCTTGCGGGTCGAAGACGCCGCGGTGGCCGCCCGCTTCCACGCCTTGCGCCACGATGGCGTCGACTCCCGCCTGTTCGATCAGCGCCGCCTCGTGCAGATTGGTGGCCGTCGCCATCGTGTAGATGCCGGCCTGGCGTAGGGCCGGCAATTGCTGCGGCGTTGGCAAGCCGAAATGGAAGCTGACGACGGCGGGGCGCAGTTCCAGCAACAGCTCGAATGCCGCGTCATTGCCGATGAACGTTTCGTAGATTTCGTCGAGCGCCACGGGTGCGCCTGCGCCCAGCTCCGCAAACAGGGGCGCCAGGTGGGCCAGCCAGGCCGCTTCGCGCCGCGCATCCCTGACCGCCGGCGCATGGCAAAACACATTCACATTGAAGGGACGGTCTGTCAGCGCGCGCGTGTCGACGATCATCTGGCGCGCCTGCGCCACGGTGCCAGAGCCGATGGCCAGCGAACCGAGGCCGCCCGCGTTCGAGACGGCGGCGGCCATGCGCGGCGTGGAGATACCGGCCATCGGCGCCTGGATGATGGGCAACTGCAAGCCGAGGCGGTCGAGGAAGGGCTGGAACGAGCTCATGATGTTTCCTTCACAAAGTTGAGGACATTGTGTTCAATTCGCATTTGAAGAATATAATAGCACAATCATTTTGAAATAGAGAATGCGATGGACATGGAATCCCTGACGATTTTTTGCGCCGTGGCCAGTGAGCTGAGCGTCACCCAGGCTGCTGCCAGGCTGGGGCGCGCGCCGTCCAGCGTCACCACGCGCATCCAGCAGCTGGAGGCCGATATCGGCGCGGAACTGTTCGTGCGCACGAATAAACGCATGGCCCTGACGGCGGCGGGTGAGCGCTTTCTCGAGTATGCGCAGCGTTTGCTGGCGCTGGCGGAGGAAGCGCGGCACGTCGTCACAGGCGGGCGCGAGGGCGGCACCTTGCGCGTCGGCAGCATGGAAAGCACGGCGGCCAGCCGCTTGCCGGCGCTGCTGGCCGCGTATCACGCCCGCTATCCGGCGACGCGCCTGGCGCTGAGCACGGGGCCGTCGCGCCCCCTGATCGAGCAAGTGCGCACGGGTTTGCTCGACTGCGCCTTCGTCGCCTTGCCGCCCTCGTTCGGCGGCGCCGCCGCATTGGAAGAGCTGGGCCTGGCATCGATGGCCGTGTGGCGCGAGGAACTGTGTCTGCTGCTGCCAGCCAGCGAAGGGCAGGCGCGCAGCGCCATGGACGTGCGCACGCGTTCGCTTGCGGCCTTCCCGCAGGGCTGCACCTACCGCGGCATCGCGGAAGAGGTGCTGGGCGTGGCCGGCAGCACGCAGTGGCAGGTGCAGGAAATGAATTCGTATCACACCATGATCGCCTGCGTGGCGGCCGGCGCCTGCGTGACCTTGCTGCCGGCCAGCGTGCTGGCGCTGTCGGACGCGCCTGCTACCTTGACAACCCTGCCCGCAGGGGAGATTGACACCGTGCTGGTGTGGCGCGCGGGATTCGACGTGCCCGCCTTCCAGCATTTGCTGGCGCAAGTGGGCGAGGCGCCGTGAGCGCGCCGGCCAGGCTGCGCGCCGCCATCGCGGCGGCGGTCATCCTCGCCATCGGCATGGGCTTTGGCCGCTTTGCCTTCACGGCCATCTATCCGCACATGGTCAGGGAAGGCGTCTTGAGCTTGCACGACGGAAGCCTGGCCGCCTCGGCCAACTATGCCGGCTACTTGCTGGGCGCTATCCTGGCCATGCGCGCGCGGGCCCACAGCGCGCACCGGCTGTGCCTGTGGTCGGTGGCCGGCACGGCGCTGTGCCTGGGCGTGCTGGCCTTGACTATGCCCGTCTGGCTCATCGTGACGGTGCGCGGCGTGGCGGGCGTCTTCAGCGCCCTGGCCATGGTGGCCGCCTCGCTGTGGCTGCTGGTGCAGCGCGGACATGGTCGCGGTGCGCCGCTGTTGTATGCGGGCGTGGGCGCCGGCATCGCCGTCTCGGCCGAATTGCTGGTGCTGGCCTCGCGCCTGGGCTGGCACAGCGCCGGCATGTGGCTGCTGCTGGCCGGCGTCACCGCGCTGGCGGGGCTGGCGGCCGCACCCGCCATTGCCGCCAGTGGCCAGGCAACGCCGGATGCGCCGGATGCACCGGCGCAAGCCGTCGCATCATCGCTGGCGCCCGTCGCGCCGTGGCCGCTCGTGCTGATCTACGGGCTGGCGGGATTTGGTTATATCGTCACGGCCACGTATTTGCCCGTGCTGGTCGGCGCTGCATTGCCCGGGCTGAACTCTGCCCATGTGTGGGCCGTGTTCGGCCTCGGGGCGGCGCCGTCGTGCTTCCTGTGGCACCGGCTGCACGAGCGACTTGGCACGTGCCAGGCGCTGAGGCTCAATTTGCTGCTGCAGGCGCTGGGCGTGGCGCTTCCCGTGCTGGCGCCCACGGCCGCCGGCTACCTGCTCAGCGCCATCCTCGTCGGCGGCACGTTTGTCGGCACGGTGACCATCGCCATGCCGGCCGCGCAGCGGGCCGCCGTCAAGACGGGCAAGTCTGGAGCCAACATGATGGCCATCATGACGGTGGTGTATGGCATCGGCCAGATCATCGGCCCCGTGCTGGCCGGCAGCCTGTATGCGCAGTCGCACAGCTTCAACAGCGCACTTGTGGCCGCCGCTGGCGCGCTGTTGCTGGCGATTCTCGTCAGCCTGCGGCTGTAGGACGTCGTTTTAAATTCTCATTGGGAATTTTAGGACTGTTCTGATTTCGGTCAAGAAAGTCTGTCGCTACACTTCAAGTCATCACCGGTTCGCGCCAGCTGCCATGCGCATGTCGTGGCCGGTTCCTGATCTTCCTTATTGAAAGTAGCGGCTATGACAAAGCAAATACAGCAGCATTCCCCACGCGTGACGGGATTACGCAACCGGCTTCCACAGAATGCTGCAAGCGGTTTTCGCAACGCCGATCTGCTCGATGTGCTCATCGATTTTCTGGGCTTGAAGAACGATGCGGCCCTGGGGCGCGAATTGCAGGTATCGGCTCCCATCCTTTCCAAAATCAGACATGGCTCGCTGCCGGTCAGCGCCGCCATCCTCATACGCATGCACGAGGTAAGCCGGCTGAGTATTCATGAGCTGCGGGCATGCATGGGCGATCATCGCACGCGTTTCGGCATGCCCGATGACGAGGACAGCAATTAAGAGGTTTGCCGCCCGTCATTTTCTGGCGTCTTCCACTCTTTGTTCACCCATGCGTCTTAACCCAAGGAAAACTTCCGTGAAAACCATCAGCTCCCCTGTGCGTAGCGAATTTCATTGCCTGCGCGTGCTGACCTTGACGCCTGATACGGACAAGAGTGGTGCCCGATGGCTGGGCACGATGCTGAGTGCCATCAATGTTGCAGACGTAAAAAGCATCAATTCCTTGAGCTTGATTCCTTCGCTCTTGCGCGAAGGGAAGGTTGACGTGATCGTCGCGGATGTCGAACATGGTGGCTTGATGGTGCCGACTTTGCTCAAGACGCTCGATGCGGCCAATCCGCTGGCGCGTTTTCCGCATGTGCTGTGGGTGGGCCAGCCGACGCTGCTCAATTTGCTGCATGGGCAGGCCGCGGCGATGCTCGAAAAACCGGCGGTTGCCCGCATCGGCGGCTTGTCCGTGACGGCATTATTGGCGCATGCCCGGCTGGCGCATCGCGCCGGCATCAATGTAGGCATGGTCTACGGCGGCGGCAACGCCGCGTTTGCCGAGGCCTTGCGCGCCTTGCTGCTGGTCCCGTCGATCAAGCGGCAGGCAGGCTGTTTTGCGCCGCCCGACGGTCCGACGGAAGCCGATGTGATCGAAGCGTTGACGACAGGCAAGAATCTGCGCGTGATGCTGCAGCCGCAGTACGATTTGCGTACCAGGCGCATCATCGGCGCCGAGGCGCTGCTGCGCTGGAACCATCCCGGCGTTGGCGAAGTGCCGCCATCGGTGCTGATCCCCATGGTCAACCGCCTGGGCCTGCACTTGCTGTTGTTCAGCTTTATCGAGACGCGCGTGATCGACGTCCTGCTGGTGCTCAAGAGCCGCCAGGTGACCTTGCCCATCGCCCTGAATGCTTCTGCCGAAACCGTGTGTACGCCAGGTCTCGCGCAGCGGCTGGCTGAAAAGATGCAGCGGGCAGGCGTGCCGCCGCAATTGCTGAAAATTGAATTGACTGGCGATCTGCCGGTCGACGATGAACTGCTGCTGTCCGCCTCGCTCAATACGCTGCGGGCGAAAGGGTTTCCCGTTTCGCTTGATGATTTTGGGCAGGGTTCATCGACCCTGAATCTGCTGGCCAGGATGACCTTTGACGAGGTCAAGATCGATGGCGCGTTTGTGCGCGACATGAAAACCAGTGCTTCCGCGCAGGCCGTCATTACCGCGACGGTCAATCTGGCACGGCTGATGAATCTGAAAGTGGTGGCGGAAGGTATCGAAGACGCATCGTGCATCGAGGCGCTGTGCCAGCTTGGCTGCCCCACGGGGCAAGGCTATGCATTGGCGCGCCCCCTGGAGTTGCGCGACTTTTTCGCCAGCGTCAGCAATAAATAATGCGTGCCTTCGCTAATGCAATAAAAGTAACTTTATTGTGATGTGAGTCTGAAGGCGGGTAAATCGAAGCATTTTTGTTGCACAGGAGCACCTATGTTAATAAACTGCATCTCGTATGGCGGTCGTGGCACAAATAGGAGTAATCTCATCAAAAGAAACTTTTTTCATACAGCGTCCGGTTCTTGCCCATGCCTATGAAACGCTTACGTATTGCCTTGCTCGATGATCACGCCGTGGTGCGGCATGGCCTTGTGGCCCGCCTCGGCGCGGAACCGGATATCGACGTGGTGGGCGCCTACAGTACCAGCCGGGAGCTGATCGCGGGCTTGCTCGCGGCCCCGGCCGACGTCATTTTGCTCGACTATGCGCTGGGTCCGGACGAACTCGATGGCGTGTCGCTGATCCGCGCATTGCGGGCCAAATTCCCCGATTGTCCCATCCTGGTGTTGTCCACGCATCATGAGCCGGCCACGGTGGCGCTGGCCTTGCGCGTCGGCGCCCGTGGTTTTGCCGGCAAGGGCGAGGAAATGGCGGAGCTGGTCAAGGCGCTGCGCAAGGTGGTGTCGGGCGCCGTGTACCTGAGCGCCGAGATGTCCTATCGGGTGGCCGAAGCGAGCACCACCTTTGATGCGCGAGAGGGTGAGGACGGCGCGGATGCGCTGCTGCTGGGGGCGGCGCTGTCGGCGCGCGAGCGCGAGGTGATCCGCTGTTATCTGGCGGGGATGACCGTGACGGAAATCGCCGAAAAATTCAAACGCAGCATCAAGACCATCAGCTCGCAAAAGACCACCGCCTTCCGCAAGCTCGGCGTCACATCGAATAATGAACTATTCAAGATCAGGCATACCATAGGCGAAGCATGAGGCGCTGGCGCGCCGGCATCGCCGCTTTCCTGCTGGCCGTCTGCTGCATGGCGGCGCAGGGAGAGGAAAGGGCGCACGCGCTCAACGCCGCGGAGCAAGCCTGGGTGCGCGCGCATCCCGTGTTGAAGCTGGGCCTGCTGCAAAACCGGCCACCGTTTGAAATCGTCCAGCGCGGCGCGACCGGGGTTGGCATCGCCGCCGATTACATCAAAGTCATTCAACGGCATAGCGGCCTGGACTTTGACATCGTGACCTTGGCCGACACCGACAACGGCCTGGCTGCGCTGCGTGAAGGCAGGGTCGATTGCCTGCCCGCGGTGCGCAGCATCGGCACGCCGGAGCAGGTGCCCGGCATCAGTTACAGCTTGCCCTACCTGTCGACCACGGCTATTGCCGCCACGCGTGAACAGGGTGAACCTGGTGCCGATGGCATCGCATTCGATGGCAAGACCGTGGCGCTGCCGGCCGCGGAAGCTGGCCTGTTCGGTCCCTTCCTGCGTGAACGCCACGACGGCATGCGCATCGTTGTCAGTCCCACCATGCGCCAGGCGCTGGCGCTGCTGTCACAGGGCGGCGCCGACGTCGCCATCGGCAGCAAGGCGCAGCTATTGCCAAATTTAATGCGCGATGAAGGCGCAAAGCTTTATTTTTCGGAATTGCCCGTGGCGATGACGTCCGATGTGCGCATGGCGCTGCGCGATAGCGATCCCTTGCTGGTATCGATCGTGAACAAGTCGCTGGCCGCGATGACCCCGGCCCAGATCCGGCTGGTACGCCAGGATTGGCTGGGAGCGCCGGGCGATGATCACTCGGGCATGCTGTTCTCGGCGGATCACTTTGGCGAACATGTGGGCCTGGCTGTGGCCTTGCTGCTGATCCTGGCGGGCCTGGCGTACCAGGCCTACGGTGCGCACCGGCGCGCCTTGCGCAACGAGCGCCGGGCGGCCATGTTCCTGGCCGTGATGAGCCATGAAATCCGCTCGCCCATGAATGCCGTGCTGGCCGCCGTGGAATTGCTGCGCTCCACGCCCATGAATGCGGAGCAGCGTCACTTTGTCGACCTGGCCAGCAACGGCGGAAATATCCTGCTGCGTTTGCTCGACGACGTGCTCGATGTCTCCAGGCTGGAGGCGGGGCAACTGACGCTCAGCCTTGATGCCGTCGATGTCGCGGCCCTGGCCAACGACGTGGCGGCCCTGCAGCAACTGCGGGCGCGGGAGAAGGGCATTACGCTCGATGTGCCGGTGCACGCGGCGGTACCGCTGCTGATGCTGGACGAGGCCAGGCTGCTGCAGGTGCTGCACAACCTGGTCTCGAACGCCATCAAATTTACGGCAAGCGGCGGCGTCGAGATACAGATTGCCATGCTGGACGATGGGCATGGCCAGGCGCGGCTGGAAATTGCCGTTGCCGATACGGGCATCGGCATAGCCGCCGCCATGCAAGCGATCCTGTTTCGCCCGTATGTGCAGGTGGAGGGCACCTACAAACGTTCGGGCGGCACCGGGCTGGGCCTCGTCATTTGCCGTGAATTGGTGACATTGATGCAGGGCACGATCACCATCGACAGCGAGATGGGCAGGGGCACGCGCATGCTGATTTCCTTGCCTGCAGACCTGGCGCCCGGCTCCGCTGCTGCGGCCGACGTGGTCGTTGCCCGGCCCGCTCCGGTGGGGGGCGCGGCCGCGCAGCGCCTGTCCATCCTGGTCATCGAGGATGTGCCGGCCAACCAGGCCGTGTTGCGGGCCCAGCTCGCCAGCCTGGGCTGCGATGCCGACATTGCCGAGAATGGCGCCAGGGCCCTGGCCTGTTTCGGCCTGCGCGAATATGACCTGGTACTGATGGATTGCGACTTGCCCGACATCGACGGCTACAGCCTGACGGTCGAATGGCGCAGGCGCGAAGCGGACCTGGAACAGGCGCGCTGTCCGGTCATCGCGATTTCCGCCTCGACGGGCGAGGATCATGCGGAACGCTGCTTTGAAGCCGGCATGGATGGCATATTGAGCAAGCCGATCCGGTTGGCGAAACTGCAGGATATCGTCGAACTGTGGTGCGACGCGACCTTGGTACTGCATGCGCCGCCGATGGAAACCCTGGCCGTATTCGATATGCCGCAAGTGCGCGCGGCGTTCGCCAACGATATGGGCGAATTGCTGCAGGCCATGGCCATGCACGAACGGGATGGTGCGGTGCGTGCCGCGCATCGCCTGCATGGCGCCGCCCTGGCCATGCAATGGACGGAGATGGCGCAGCCGGCAGGGCAGCTCGAGAGCCTGTTGCGCGGTGCGGAAGCGCTGACCGATGCGCGCTGCGGCCAGCTCCTGCGGGAACTGGTGGCAGCTTGGCGTAGCCGCGGTCAGCATTGATTTCAATTGAAAGGAGCATCATGTTGCGCAGGATGAACAAGAATAAAAAAGAGGCCATGGGGATGCTGGCGTTGATGTTGCCGACCACCTTGCTGTTCCTGGTGTTGTCCGGCATGGATCCGGCAAAGTTGCCGCTGGCATCCCGGCCCCTGCCATTCGGCCTGCCCGCGACGCTGGGCAGTTTCCCGATAGCCGCAGTGATCTTTTACGTCAGCATGGGGTTGACGGGACTGGTGCTGGCACTGCTGCCGGCAACGCTGTCGCGCAAGAAAACCTTGCTGGCAGGCTTCCTGCTGCTGGCGGTAGCCGCGATTATGGGCCTGTATTCCCGCACGCTATTTGAACTGTGCTGCTGGAGCTTGCTGGGCGGCATAGGATGCACGATGAATATCTGTGCCTGGATCAGTATCGGGGTCACGTATTTTCCGCGCCATTGTGCGCTGGTGGTGGGACTCATGAACTGCCTGGCCGTGGCCAGTAACATCGTTGCCAGCCAATTCAGCGCCATCAACCATGCCATCAATGAAGAGGGGAAGCCGCCCCTGTTGCCCGCCCTGGCTGGCATGCTGATCCTGATCCTGCTGTATATCCTGATCTGGCATTTTTTTCAGCATATCAATACGACCGGCGAGCGGCGCTTCATCCGCCCTGAAGCGAAAAAAACGGTGGGGTCGGTCTGGTCCCCAGGCCCGTTGCTGCTGTTTCTGGCTGCCCTATGCCTGCCATTGAGCGCTGGTAACTTCGACTATCTGTATAGCGCCTACCTGCGCGAGATACTGGGCGTTCCCATCAAGACGGTACAGATGGCGATCGGCATTGTCGTGATTGGAAACTTGCTGGCACCGCTCGGTGGCTGGCTGGGGGACCGCTATGGCACCCTGAAATTGCTGTTGATTGCTCTTCCCCTCACAGCTGCTATCGGCGGTCTGATATTTTGGGGATGGCAGATTCCCCTGGGTATTCTCATGTTGCCGGTATTCCTGGTGGGCTTTGGCTTCACTGCGGTGTTCTACGTCAATATCATGGCGGCCCTGATACAAGCGGTGGAACCTCTGCAGAACATGCGGGCCGTGGGCTTGTTCTATGTCGCGTTCAACCTGGGCATTCCGCTCGCCGATCTCCTTTGCATCACTCTGAAAGAGAGGGTTGGCTGGACAACGCTGGTTTTATTGCTGCTTGTCTGCCCTTTGCTGCTGGCGACGGCTCTGGTCTGGCTGGCGCAGGCAATCTTGAAACCTGACGATCAGGCGGTGCTGCCCGGCTGACCAGCCAGCAGCCTTCATCTCGCCTGCAAGCGCCGTCTTGCAGGCGCTCCCCACAGCTTTCATCCCCGCACTGCCTCTCCATTCTCTCCAGCCACGCCGCAACGCCAGCTTGCCAGGCAGCTTGCATCCTGCGCGTGTTGTTGCCGATGTGTGCATCTATTTGCACATGTCTCATCCGGCGGCGCGGATTTTTAAGACCATTCTCATATCGACAACTACCGCGGCTCTGTAAAGTACGAATCTGCATCAACAGCCGCGTTCCTACATTAACTGGTGCGCATTTACCTTTATCTTTCAGGAGTAGTCTCAATGAAATCCCAAGTCCGTATCCTCGCCGTTCTGCTGGCCGCCGCTGTAAGCCAATCCGCTTTCGCTTCCGATGGCACGATCAATTTTGAAGGCCAACTGCTCGATTCGACTTGTACCGTGAATGTTAACGGCACGGTTGGCCCTGCTGCTGCGACCGTGACATTGCCGAAAGTCTCGGCTGCCCAGCTGAAAACGGCTGGCACCATTGCAGGTCAGACAGGTTTTAACATTACGCTGAGTGCTTGTAGCGGTACGACCACCAAGGCCGCCGCATTTTTCGAAGCGGGTGCCAACGTTGATCCACTGACCCATAATCTGAGAAATAACGACAAGAGCGTAGGTGGTGCCCAGAATGTTCAGCTGCAGCTGGTCGATGCCAATAACGGTCAGGTGATCAAGGCTGGTGATTTCTCGCAAGTTGCGAATACCAGCAAGGTCACGAAAGATGCTAGCGGCGGCGCGGTTCTGCCGTATGCCGTGCAATATATTTCCACCGGCGTTGCCGCCGCCGGTCTGGTGAAGGGTGCCGTTACCTACTCCATCACTTACGAGTAATCCACTCGCCAGGGAAGCACGTCCTCGCCGCATAGGCGGGACGCGCTTCCGGTCTACATTCTGAGGTCTTCCATGCTCCCCTATCATTCATTGCAAAGTTCGTTGTTGCTCAGTCTCGCCTTGTTGTTTTGTTCTTCCTCAATGGCCAGCGTAGTGATCACGGGCACGCGGCAGATTTATCCGGCGAAGCAAAAAGAAATCACGGTCAAGCTCAATAACGATGGCGCAGTGCCGGCGCTGGTGCAGGCGTGGGTCGATGCTGGCGATGTCGCATCGACGCCGGCGGCGGCCAAAGTGCCTTTTGTGCTGACGCCGCCGCTGGCCCGCATCGATCCGGGCAAGGGCCAGAGCCTGCGCCTGATATTTGTCGGTCCGGCCCTGCCGGCAACGAAAGAATCGGTGTTCTGGCTGAATATGCTGGAGATCCCACCCAAGTCGCAAGACGCCGATGTGAACAGCCTGCAGATGGCGTTCCGCTCACGCATCAAGATTTTTTATCGCCCCGAGGGGCTCGCTGGCAATCCTGTCGACGCGATCGAACAAGTGCAATGGCGTGCCGTTTCTGCCAGCAGTGGCAAGGGCTTTGCCCTGGAAGCATATAACCCGTCCGCCTTTCACGTGTCGGTGGCGTCGCTGTCGCTGGTGGCCGGCGCCCAGCGCAGCGAGAGTGATGGCGGCATGGTGGCGCCAGGCGAGACGAAACAATTTGCGCTGCCCTCCCTGAAGGACTTGCCTGCCGCAGGCGCACAGGTGGAGTTTAGCGCCATCAATGATTACGGTGTCCCGATGCCGGCACGGCGTAGCCTTTCTGCGCCGGCCGCGCGGCCCGCTCCTTAAGGTTTGAATCATGAATAATCATCGCCAAGTCTTCTATTATCCTCAAGCAAGGCCAAGTCCAGGCGTCAATGAGCTTGTTGGCAGTATGCTCAAGGCGGTGGCGTTCAGTTCATGTGCTTTGACCATACCAGCTGCGCATGCGGACCAGGTCGAGTTTAATAGTGTTTTCTTGCCGGAAGGCTCGCGCAGCCTGGATCTCGCTATTTACCAAAAAGGCAATCCTGTCTTGCCGGGCACGTACCGCGCCGATATCGCCCTCAACGGCGAGCTGAGAAATCGCCAGGATATCCGCATCAATGCCAACGATGACGGCAGTAATCCCGTGGTGTGCATATCGCGCAAACTGCTTGAATTGCTGGGCGTGAATATATCACTGCTGTCGCCGGAAGCCATGACCTTGCTGGCAGAAGGGCAGTGTGTCGAATTGGGCAAATTGATAGCGAATGCCACGGCCGTGTTTTTGCCGGAGATTCAGCAGGTCAATATCAGCATTCCCCAGGCGTCGCTGCGGCGCAATGCGCGCGGTTATGTCAGCCCGGAACTGTGGGATAGCGGTGTCACTTCGGGCATGTTGGGTTACAACTTTAACAGCTATCACAACAAGAGTGGCGGTACGTCATTCGACTCCGCTTATCTGGGCCTCAACGGCGGCTTCAATATGGGCGGCTGGCGTTTTCGCCATAATGGCGCACTCAGCTGGCAGCAGCAGGGAGGCAGTCGTTACCAGGTGCTTGATACCTATGCGCGGCGCGACATGACGGCGCTGAAAAGCCAGCTGACACTGGGCGATGCGAATACCAGCGGGGAGATTTTCGATACCTTATCCTTCCGGGGAGCGCAACTGGCCAGCGATGACCGCATGTTGCCCAATTCCTTGCGCGGCTATGCGCCCGTGGTGCGCGGCATTGCCCGCACCAACGCGCGCGTGAGCATACGCCAGGCGGGCAATCTCCTGCTTGAAACGACGGTGGCGCCAGGCGCCTTCGTCATCGACGACATGTATGCCACGGGTTACGGTGGCGACTTGAACGTGACAGTGTCCGAAGCGGACGGTAGCGAACAGCGCTTTGTCGTGCCGTATGCGGCCGTCAGCCAGTTGCTGCGTCCGGGTTCGCTGCGCTTCGGCGCGGCGGCTGGCGTAACGCGCAATAATTTCTTGAGCAAGCAGGCGCGCGTCCTGCAGGGCACTTTGCAGTATGGTTTGAATAATAGCCTGACCGGTTACGGTGGCTTGCAGGCCAGTGAGGACTATTTGTCCCTGCTCGGCGGCGTGGCCTTTGCATTACCGATAGGCGCCGTATCCATCGATCTAAGTCACGCGCAGACGAAACTTGCCGCAGACACGGCCAAGGGCCAAAGTCTGCGCTTGTCATACAGCAAGAATGTCTTGAGCACCGGCAGTAATTTCTCGATGGCTGCTTACCGTTTTTCCACCAGCGGCTATCTGGATTTTGCCAATGCGACGCAAGTGCTCGACGCCGAACGCAATGGTTACGATTCCAATATGCAGTATAGGCCCCGCAACCGCGTGTCCTTGACCGCCGACCAGCGCCTGGGTGCGTGGGGGCAGGTCAGCATCAGCGGTTATGCACAGAATTACTGGAACCGGCCGGGCCAGGACTTGCAATATCAGCTCAGCTACAACAAGCAGGTGGGGCGCGTGAGCTACGGCATCAATGCCAATCGCAGCAAGGTATCTTATGGCGGTATGGAAAGCAGGATACAACTGACCTTGAGCATGCCGCTGGGTGGCAATGACAGTCTGTACAGGCCGCAAATGTCGGCGCAGGTATCGCGCGACACGGATGGCCGCTATGACCAGCTGGCAACGCTGAGCGGCAGCGCCGGAGAAGAACGGCAATTTAGCTATGGCGCATCAGTGAGCCGCAATGGCAGCAGCAACAGCAGCACCCTCAACGGCCAGTATACCGGGGCGCAGGCGATGGTTGGCGCCAGCGTGGGGCGCGGCACCGGCTATAGCAGTGCCTCGGTCAGCATGAGCGGCAGCGTGGTGGCCCATCCGGGCGGTGTGACCCTGACGCCGCTGCGTGGCGAAACCATCGCCGTCGTGCATGCGCCTGGTGCCGCCGGCGCCAAGGTGGCCGGCTATCCTGGCCTCAGGCTCGACGCCAGCGGCAATGCGGTCCTGCCCTATTTGCGTCCGTATGAATTGAATGAAGTGGCGATTGATCCGCAGGGCACGTCGATGGATGTCGAGCTGAGCGAAACAAGCCAGCAGGTGGCACCGCGTGATGGCGCTGTCGTATTTTTGAAGTATGGCACCAGCACGGGCCGCGCGATACTATTCAACGTGAGCTTGGCGAACGGCGAGGTGCTGGCCTTTGGTGCCACAGTGAAAGATGAGCAAGGCTTGCCGGTGGGCGTGGTGGGACAGGGCGGCCAGCTGTATGCGCGCCTGCAGGAAACTACCCGGCAGTTATCGATTTCCTGGGGCGGCAGGGCGCATGAACGTTGTACTTTGGCCATTCCCGCATCTGTCATGCAAGGCGAGGGCGGCAAGCTGCAGCAAGCCGATGCCGTGTGCGTGCCTGAGCTCATCAATGCCAAGGCGGCACCCGCCGATGAACGCAGCGCCGAACTGCTGGGCGGCACGCATACGGTTGACATATTCGTCAATGGCCAGCGCATGGAACGGCGCGACGTGGCCTTCCTGCCGGTGGCTGGAGAAAGCCGTCCCTCGCCGTGCATGAGTACAGTGGATTTGCAGGAGTATGGCGTGCAGCTGTCCAAAGAGCAGTTGCTGCTGCCGTGCCAGCAAGTGCTGGCGTCGATTCCCGGCGCCAGCTGGAGTCATGAGGCTGCTGTCCAGCGCCTCGATCTGCAAGTGCCGGCCGCATTCCTCATGGCGCGCTCGCCACGCCAGGGCCCGCAGCTGGCCGCCGCAGGCATCACGCAAAAGAGAAAGCCATAAAGCTGTGCAATGGCTGGAGCATGCCGCCATGCGGGGATGCTCCAATACAAAAAAACGGCGCGCCAGTGATGGCGCGCCGTTTTTGCTTGGGGAGCGGCCATGCCGCTCGGTGGGGATCAGTGCCGGGGATCCGTGAGTGCCCGCAGTTCGCCGATGGACAGGCCCGATGCTTCGTGCATGCGTATCAGCATGTCCGTATCGAGCGCGGCGTTTCCTCTTCTCAGCTTGCTGATCGCGAACGGCGGCACGCCCAGTTCGCGTGCCAGGCAGGCATCATTGCGCAGTCCCATGTAGGCGAGCAGGCGTTCGACGAGTGCCGCAGCATCGTGCGTGTGGACGGCTGTCCCGGCAGCGATGGCATCGGTGGTCAAGATCAGCGGTAATTGCTTCATGTCGCTCATGTCACATCGCCTTCAGTGTCATTGCCATTGCCATTGCCATTGCCATTGCCATTGCCACGGGCTTGGTCAGTTGACGCTGGATAAACTCTTCGCGCTCCATCGGGCGTGCCAACGCATAGCCCTGGCCGATATGGCAGCCGATGCCCAGCAAGGCCGCCAGCACCGATTCGCTCTCGATACCTTCGGCCACCAGTTTGAGGTTGAGCCTTTGTGCCAGTGAAATGAGGGTGGCGACGATGGCATGCGAATGGGTATTGGTTTCCATGTCGCGAATAAAGGCGCCGTCGATCTTGACTTCATCGAAAGGCATCTTGAACAGGACGTTGAAGGTGGCGGAACCGGCGCCGAAATCGTCGAGTGACAGGGGAAACCCCTTTGCCCGCAAGGTGTTGAGGCAAGCCGACAGGCACAGTTCGTCGAGGACCGGCAAGTCTTCGGTGACTTCGACTTTCAGCAGCCGCGTCGGCAGGCAGGCATCCCACATTTTTGTGGCAAGCAGATCGGCCATGCCGGGCGTGCACACGGTATCGATCGAGGCGTTGACGGCAACGGGCACGTCACCACCTTGACGGCGCAGGTGCTGCAACATGGCGATGACTTCCTTGACGACCAGGTCGAACAGCGGCAGATGCAGGCCGAGCCGGTTCACCATGGGAATGAGTACCGACGGCGGCACGCTGCCATGCTGTGGATGGTCCCAGCGTAGCAGCGCTTCCGCGCTGACAACGCGCCGGCTGTGCAAGTCATACTGGGGCTGGTAGACGACACGCAGCCCATCACCCGAATGGATGGCATGGATGACGTCCGCGTCGCTGGGCACGGTGAAGGGGCGCGCCGGCAGGCGCTGCCTCATCGTGGTGGATGAAAGGGCATACACGGCTGCGCTCATGGCGATTTTCCCGACAGGTTAAGATGGACGAAGTATAGAAACTTCGGCATCCACGGAAAATCGGACTGTTCTGAAAAGCGGCGCGGCTTCAGAGAGCGAATGCGCCGCGCATGAAGTCGCGCCGGATGTCGTTGATCCTGGTGAAATCGCGCGTGTAATACAGCTTGTTCGTCAGCAGCACCGCATAGCGGCCGCGCCGGGGGCTGAGCCACATGGCCGTGCCCGTGAAGCCCAGGTGGCACCAGACATCGTCTTGCTGCCCGGTGCCTGCCGCCGGATGCCAGAACAGGCCGCGCGAGGGCTTCAGCTCGCCCGTCTGTACCCTCAGCGATTCCCTCACCCAGGCGGCGTCAAACACATCCCCATGCGGAGTCAGCATCGCCCGCAGGAAGCGCTGCAGGTCGGGCACGTTGGAAAACAGGCCGGCAATGCCGCACACGCCGCCCAGCAGCCGGGTTGAAAAGTCATGCGCCGTGCCGGCAAGGTGGGTGCCTGCCTCGTCGCAGTACTCGGTCGGTGCGACCAGCTGGCCGTGCCGTGGCGCCACAGGACCATATCCCGTGGCGGCCATGCCCAGCGGCTGCAGCACCCGCTCGGCAAGGGCCACATCCAGCGGCATGCCCAGCAGCCGTTCGATGACCAGGCCGAGGATCAGGGCCGCGCGGTCCGTGTATTCGACGGCCTGGCCCGGCGTGCCCTCCAGCGGCTCGCGCAGCACGCCGCGCACGATATCGTCGTACACGTCGCCATAGCTGGCGCGCAGGCGGGCGCGCAGCGGCAAGCCGGCCGTGTGCGTGAGCAGCTGGAAAATCGTGATGGGCCCCAGCGCATAGCCTGCCGTGCCGGGCAGACGATCGGCGAGCCGGCTGTCCAGGCGCAGGCGATTCTGCTTCACCAGCTGGCCGACCAGCGACCAGACGCTGATGATCTTGGTCAACGAAGCGATGTCGAACAAGGTGTCGACCTGCATCGCGGCGCTGGACGTTTCGGGCGTGAGCCGCCCGGCCGCGCCCATTGCGTGGTGGTCGACGGTGCCCACGGCCCAGGCCGCGCCTGGAAAAACGTGTTCACGGACGCCGGCTTCTACCAGCGCTGTCAGTTGGTCTGTGTGGTTTGCTATTGGCATGATGATTGTGCTGTGTTTATCTTGTTATTGCCTGTCGCTACCACGCCCAGCCACCTCGCCACCGATTGCGCCACCCATTGCCCCTCGTCGAGCGGCAAGTCGTGGCCCGCATCGCCGTGGATCAGGCAATCGGCCTGCCACGCGCGGGCCAGGCGCTGCGAGCAGCGGTGGTCCACCAGTCGGTCTTGCGCGCCGGCCATCACCAGCACGGGCATGGGCGGGCGCCTTGCCGGGGCGCGGTAGCGGGCTGCCGACAGCAGCTGGCGCAGCGCGTTGCGGCGGCTGACCGGGTATTGCTGCTGGTAACTAAGCCAGTCGGCCAGCAGCGCGGGGTTGCCATGGGCATGCCTGCGGCTGGTCAGGCGCAGGATCAGCGCTTCCTGGCTGCCTGCGTCGCCCAGCAGCAGCTGGCGCAGCAGGGCGCCATAGTTTTGCCAGCGCAGGCGTTGATGGAAGGGACTGAACGGCCGCATGCTGGTGTTGATCAGTACGCAGCAGGCGATTTCCTGCGGGTAGCGGTTCGCCCATTCGACGGCCACCATGCCGCCCAGCGACAGGGCCAGCAAGTGGTAGGGTGCGGGGATGCCGCGCGCCAGCAGTTCCTGGCGGCAGTCTTCCACCATGGCGGCCACGCGGATGGCGCTGTCCTGCGCGTGGCGCGTGCCGTTGCCGGGCAAGTCGGGCGTGACGATGTGGGCGCCGGGCAGGGCGCGCGCCAGGGTGGCGGGGAAGCTGCCCCAGTGGCGCTGTTCGCGCATCAGGCCGCGCAGCAGGACCCAGGTGTGTGCGCGGCTCATGATTCGTACCATTGCGCCAGCGCGCGCCGGCGCTGCGCCTTGCGCAGCAAGCCTTCGGGCATCCAGCGGCCGTGGCTGCTGGCGGCGCGCATGAGGAAATCGAACCATACCAGGTGCCGGCGCAGCACGCGCTGCAGGCGGTGCGCGGCCGTGGGGTTGAAAATGCTGACCCGGTTGAACAGCTGGCGCGGGTTTTTCTTGACCCAGCGCCACGAGCCCATTTCCAGGGTCAGCGGCAGGAACACGCGCCCGCTGTAGCTGGTGCCGTTCAGGTACAGATAGTCCCACAGGTCGCCATGCGTGCGGTATTGCCGGCTTTGCGGCTCGAACACATAGTTGTGGTTCGGGTAGCTCTGGCTGAACAGTTCTTCCAGCGCGCCGATTTCGGCCAGGTGGGCTATGGGCACCTTGGTATGCGCATGGGGAAACCAGATGCGGTCGCGCAAGCCGAAACCGGAATGGCAATCGAGGGCGATGCTGAACTGGCGCGACAGCAGTTCGCGCTCGACAAGGTCGCACACGGCCTGGCTTTCCACCTCCATCGGTCCCTCCGCCGCACCGCGGTACCAGGGCAGGCGGGCACTGTAGCGCTGTCCACCGAGCATGAACGGCACCTTTTCGCGCGCGCTCAAGGGTGCGTTGCGCATCAGGTCCACGCCGCGCGGATTGCTGCGCGTGGCTTGCCACATGCCGCCCGGATTGACCAGCGGCATGAACACGAGGCGCATGGTTTCCAGCTGCTGGTGCAGGGTGGCGTCCCAGCGCAGGCGCGCGATCAGGCTTTCCAAAAAGGACAGCAGTACTTGCGTGCCGATGCGTTCGAGACCATGGATGCCGCCGAAAAAGCCCAGCACGGGCACGTCGGGGCCGGGATTGCCCATGGCGATCGAGTACACGGGAAACTCGCGCCCATCCATGGCGATGCTGCAGGGCGCGGCCACTTCCAGGTGGCTGCCGCCCTCGTCGATGAGGCGTTTCAGCATGACCAGCTCGGGCAGATTCTTTTCGATCATCAGGCGTCTGAAAGGGAGAGTAGCAGCCAGTGTAGCCGAAATAAGCGCCGCGCCCGACGTCCCGCATGGCGAAATTTATTGATGGCAAGCATGTCACGAAGCCGTCATTTTTTGTGTGTAGGCTATTGCAGTTGATGCAAGAATTGTTACTTGGCAATGCCTTGTTGCCACGCAGTTTTCCCCTCACACGATAGCGACTCGATAGCGATATGACAGGCAGCCCGGCATCCGTCCATGTGCTTGCGCTGGCGGGATACCTGGTACTGCTGGGTTTCCTGGCCACGGTGGGGCCCGTGCGGGCCCAGTCGGCCGATGGCGCCGTCTTGCAGTTCGATATCGCCGCGCAAAACCTGGGCGACGCGCTGGACCTGTACAGCCGCCGCACGGGCGTCGCCGTGCTGATGGACCAGCGCTACGCGCAGCGCCAGTCGGCCGCCGTGCACGGCCCGTATGCGGCGGGTGCGGCCCTGCAAGCCTTGCTGGAAGGCACGGGCCTGCTATCGCGCCTGTCCGACGCGCAAGCCGTCATTGTGTATGCCCCGGCCGGCGCTTCAGCAACGGCAGCGGACTTGCCGCAGGCCGCCGTCGTGGCCGCCGCCGACATCCCGGGCGCCACGCAGGGCGGCGGCGACCATGCGGCCTATGTCAGCCGCTTGCAGCATGTGCTGCTGGGACTGCTGTGCCGCGCGGCGCAGACGCGTCCCGGCGGCTACCGCCTGGCGCTGCAACTGTATCTGAACCGCGCCGGCGTGGTGGACCGCGTGCACCTGCTCGACAGCACGGGTTTGCGCGCGCGCGACACGGCCATTGCACGCGTCGTGCTGGGCATGCGCGTGGGCGCCGCGCCGCTGCCCTCGATGCCGCAGCCCGTTTCCATCCTGCTGCTGCCGCAAGGGCCGGGCAGCGAAGTCGATTGCGCCCCCAGGACCATGTCCGCGCCATGAGCATGCCCGACCTGCGCACCAAACTCAAACGCCACCTCAGTTCGCGCTACGCCGTGCTGCGCTGGCGTCTTGAGCGCGTCGTCGGCTGCAAGCACCATGCGGCCGATGCGCTGCAGGAAACCTGGCTGCGCCTCGAAGCGATGGTGGCGCCGGGCCCCGCCGCCGCGCCCGTCCACAATCCCGACGCCTATCTGCTGCGCATGGCGGCCAATATCGCCACCGATGCCTACCGGCGCGACCGCATCATCGTCACCGAGCGCGAACGCGAAGAGTTGATGCACATGGCCGACGAACCCGGCGACGACATCAGCGACCCGGCCCGCATCGTCTCGGCGCGGCTCGACGTGCAGGCGCTCGACGTGGCCTTGGCGGGCCTGTCGCCGCGCCGCCGCGCCATCCTGACGGCGGCGCGCATCGATGGCATGCTCAATGCGGACATCGCCGAACGCTTCGGCATTTCCGTGGCGATGGTGAAGAAAGAATTGCAGGCCGCCATGCAACACTGTAAAACGTGCATGGCCGACGCCGATGCCGCCCAGCGCAGCGATGTGTCGGGCCGCCGTAAATATTGATGAATCCCATGACTGCTCCTGACCGCGATCCACGCGCCCCTTTAGATCATGCCGACACGGCCATTGGCCGGGAAGCCGCCGCTTGGTGGGCGCGCTTGCGTGCCGACGATTTTACGCAAGCCGACGCCGACGCCCTGCGCGCCTGGTGCGCGCTTAGTCCCGACCATGCGCGCGCCTGGCGCGAGCTCAAGCAAGTGTGGCAGGCGCTCGACCCCGCCTTGACCCGCGCCGCCGCACCGCAGCAGGCGGCCGTGCTGGCGTTCCCGGCGCGTCCCGGGCGCCGTGCTTTTATCGGTGGCGCGCTGGCGGCCGGCGTGGCCGTGCTGGCCTTGCGTCCGCCCTTGGGCGCCTGGCCGTCGCTGCAGGAGCTGAGCGCCGACTACCGCACGGGCACGGGCGAGCAGCGGAAAGTGGCCCTGTCGCAGCAGATGACGGTGCAGATGAATACGCAGACGCGCATCAATGTGCGGGCGCCGGAAGCGATCGAACTGCTGGGTGGCGAAGCGGAAATCGTTGCCAGCGGCGCGCGCCAGCCCGTATCGGTGGTGGCGGGCGCGGGGCGTTTATTGGCGCAGTCGGCCCGCTTCAATGTGCGCCACACGGACGACGCCGTGTGCGTCACCTGCCTGGCCGGCGCCGTGGACGTGGTCTGGCAGCAGCGTCGCCAGACTCTCGATGCGGGGCAGCAACTGGTCTACGACGAGCGGGGCGTGCAGGCGGCCACGGCCGCGCCGGCAGAGGAAGCCAGCGCGTGGCGCACGGGCGCGCTGTCGTTTGCCGGCCAGCCGCTGTCCCGCGTGGTCGATGAAATCAACCGCTACCGGCCCGGCAGGGTCGTGCTGCGCAATGCCGAACTGGGCCGGCGCCTCGTGCGCATGCGCTTTTCCATCGGGCAAACCGATGGCGCGCTGGCGATGATACGCGACTTGACGGGGGCGCAAATGACGAGCCTGCCAGGCGGCATCGTGCTGCTCAGCTGAGTGCGGCGGTGCCAGGGGCGCCGCAATCAAAATATTTTACAAAAAGTATTATCCCTTCCGCCGCCCAGCTACGTCATGGAGGCATGGACGCTTGCGCTAACGCCAGGCTCCGTTCCCTTCTCTCTAGCCAGGAAACCATTGCCATGACCAAGCTTCACACTGCCCAGCGCCCAGTCCCCACGTCCACGCTGGGCAGCCGCTTGCGGCTCACGCCGCTCGCTTACGCATTGACCACCATGCTGATGGCGGGCGCCTTTACCACGCCGGCCCGCGCGCAGCAGGCGTTCAGCGGCGGCTGGTTCGCGGCCAAGGGCGCGGCGCAAAATACGGCGGCCAGCTCGGGCCGCCTGCCGAATGGCCAGCCGCTGCCGCTGGGCAGCCGCCCCGAAGGCCAGCAACACCAGGCGAACCAGCAGTTGCAGCGCTCGCTCAACAACCTGAACCTGGCCGCGCGTGCCATCGCCGCGCAGCAAGCGGCCCAGGCGCAGGCGCGCCAGGCAGCTGGTGGCGCACGTGTCACGCTCTGCGCGCCCAACGGCCTGGCGCAGGGCGGCTTGCAGGTCGACACCAACAGCCTGACGGCCGGCTGGCTCAACGCCCAGGCGCCCGTGCAGACGGTGGCGGCGGGCAAGACGGCCGTGCTGGTGCAGCAGACGGCGGACAAGGCCATCCTGAACTGGGAAACGTTTAATGTGGGCAAGGACACGACCCTGACTTTCCAGCAGCAGAAGGACTGGGCCGTGCTGAACCGGGTCAACGATCCGCAGGCGCGGCCCAGCCAGATCCAGGGCCAGATCAAGGCCGACGGCACGGTGCTGCTCGTCAACCGCAATGGCATCGTGTTTACCGGCACTAGCCAGGTCGACACGCGCAGCCTGGTGGCGGCCGCGGCCCGCATCAGCGATACGCAATTCCAGAAGAATGGCATCTACAGCCCCGGCACGGCCGGCGCCGCGACGTTCACGGAGGCGGACGGCAAGGTGCAGGTGCAGGCTGGCGCGCGCCTGGCCAGCAATGCGCCCAAGGGCAGCACGGAAGGCGGCGGCTACGTGATGCTGCTGGGCAAAGAGGTGCACAACGGGGGCGAGATCAGCACGCCGAAAGGCCAGGCCCTGCTGGCCGCCGGCGACGGTTTTGCCATCAAAAAGGGCGTGGGCACGGACGGCAATCCGCTGTCGACCACGCGCGGCAGCGAAGTCACGCCGCAGTTCGCCGCCGCCAGCACGGCGGGCAAGGTCGTCAACACGGGCCTGATCCAGGCGCGCGAAGGCGACATCACTCTTGCCGGGCGCGACGTGCGGCAGGACGGCGTGCTGCTGTCGTCCACCACGGCGGCCATGCGCGGCACCGTCCACCTCAACGCCTTGGGCGGCGACGCTGCCGTGACTCTGGGACGCGGCGCCACCACGGCCATCGTCGTCGAGGACGACGGCAAGACGATGGCGCTCGACAGCCAGCGTGACGCCATGCGCGGGCCGGCCGTGACGTCCACGGAAAATATCCTTGCCGTCAACGACCGCCGCGACCAGTCGCGCATCGAGATCGGCAGCGCCGGCACGGTGGAATTCCTCGGCGACTCGCTGACCCTGGCCACGGGCGGACAGCTCGCCGTCAACGCCGGCAGCCGCAGCCTCGTGCGCGATGGCGCCCAGCTCGACGTTTCCGGCGCTGTGGGCGTCAAGGTGGCGATGTCTGCGAACAATGTCGAGATCAACGTGCAGGGCAACGAGCAGCGCGACGCGCCCGTCAACCGCGATGGCAAGGCCCTGATCAACAGCAGCATCTGGGTGGACCGCCGCAAGCTCGTGTTCGTACCGAAAGGCACGAACGGCTATGACAGCGACCGCTGGTACACGGCCGGCGGCTTGCTGGAAGTAGCTGGCTACCTGGGCACGCAAGGCCATTCCGTCAGCGAATGGATGGCGCAGGGCGGCACGGTGAGCTTCGACGGCAAGGATGTCGTCACGCAGCTTGGCTCCAGCATCAACCTGTCCGGCGGCACTTTGGATGTGCAGACGGGGGCCGTGCGCCAGACCTGGCTCAAAGGCGCGGACGGCAAGCTGCACGAGGCGGGCAGCGCGCCCGGCGACTTGCAGTATCTGGGCGTCTACAAGGGTTACGAGGAAGAACACGCGCGCTGGGGCAAGGATGCCAGCGCCTTCTACGCCAATCCCCTGATCGCCGCGCAACTGCGCCTGGAAAACGGCTACACGTCGGGGCGCGACGCGGGCAAGCTGGTGGTCGCCACGGGGTCGGCCGTGCTGGAAGGGGGCATTGCGGGCGACGTTTTCCAGGGCGAGCGCCAGGTGCAGGCGCCGCAAGCGCTGCTCGACGGCTACCAGCAGTCGCAGTTCGCCGCCGCGCAGCGGGGACAATTGATCGTCGGCCAGTATCAGCCCATGTTCGACAAGCGCACGGGCGTGCTGCAGCATGCCTTGTCGGCCGTCATGGACGAGGTGCGCCTGACGCGCGTGCAGGATGGGATTGCCGCCGGCCTCGACGTGACAGGCATGCTGGACGCTGAGCGCCAGGGCAAGTTGCTGCTCGACACCACCTTGCTGAACAGCCAGCAGCTGGGCGCCATCCGCATCGCGGCCAAGGGCGCGGTCACCGTCGACAGTGCGCTGCAGGTGGCCGATGGCGGCAACATCACCCTGTACGGCAATGACGTGGCCATCAACGCCAGCCTGCGCAGCCATGGCGGCAGCATCGCGGCCGGCAATGTGCTGAACCAGATCGGCGCGCTGGGCATGGTCGACACCGTCGTCATCCCGGGCGGGTCCGTGGGCAAGCTGGTGCTGGCCGATGGCGTCAGCCTCGACACCAGCGGCTTGCTCAGCAATGTGCTGCGCGACCCGCTGGCCGCCGCCGGCTTGCCCTACATGAATGGCGGCAATGTCTCGTTGCGGGCGAGCGGCGACGTGCGCATCGGCAATGGCAGCCTGATTGACGTGAGCTCGGGCGCGGCCATCCTGTCGCAGGCGAAGCAGCAGGGCGGCAAGGGCGGCAACGTGAGCCTGGCCAGCTATGGGCCGAAGGCCGACCTGGTGCTGGGCGAGGGCGCGCAAGTGCGCGGCCATGGCGTGGCCGGCGGCGGCAAGCTGGAATTGCAGGCGAACAAGATCGTGATCGGTCAGGCCGAGACGGAACAGAAAGGCGCCCTGCAACTGGACGGCGATTTCTTCGACCAGGGGTTTTCCAGCTACAGCCTGGTCGGCAAGCAGGGCGTGACGGTGCTGGACGGCACGCAGGTCGACGTGCGCATGCCCGTGCTGCGCGTGGTGGACAACGAGAAACTGGCCGTATGGACGCCGGAGCAGGTCACGGAAAACGCGCTCAAGGGCACCTTGACGCAGCGCAAGGGCGCCAGCCTGGCCTTGCAGGTGGGCGATATCGAGTCCGATGCGGCCGGCATGGCCAGCGCCGAATTGCTCATTGGCAAGGGCGCCGTGGTGAGCGTCGATGCGGGCCAGTCCATCAAGCTGTCCAGCGTGGGCCAGCTGACGGTGGACGGCCGCTTGAACGCCTGGGGCGGCAAGATCAGCCTCGGCGGCGTGGGTGTGGCCGTCAACGTGTCCGAAGCCGTGGAAGCGGCCGGCCATGGCCGTTCCCTGTGGATAGGCGAGAATGCCGTGCTCGACGTCGCATCGCGCGCCGTCACAGCTGTGGATGCGCAGGGCCGGCGCTACGGCAAGGTGGTCGATGGCGGCAGCATCGTCGTCGGCGGCGAGATCGACCATGCGCAGGGCAGTACCTCGGCGGCCAGCATGTTCGTCGTCGTGCGCGACGGTGCCGTGCTCGACGCTTCCGGCGCGCATGCCATACTCGACGTGAACGGCGCGGCCGTCGACGTGGCCAGCGCGGGCGGCAGCATCGCGCTGGCGTCGAACAACGGCTTGTACCTGGACGGCCAGTTGCTGGCCCGGGCGGGCGGCGCGGGCGCGGCGGGCGGCACCCTGGCCGTGGCCACGGGTTCGCCCGAATACCTGAAAGTGCTGGCGACGGACAAGGTGCTGCAGGGGCGCCAGCTGGCGCTGACGCAACGTCAGGGCGCCAGCGACCTGGCCGAAAACGTGAGCGCACGGGACGCGGCGGCAACGCTGCAGTACGGCCACGGCCGTTTTTCCGTGGAGCAGGTTGAAGCGGGCGGTTTCGGCAGCCTGGCCCTGCTGGGTGCCGCCTCCTTCGATGGCGACGTGTCGCTGCATCTGCAGCAAAGCTTCCAGCTGTACGGTGCGCCCGTTCTGACATCGGGCAGCAAGCCCGGCGCGAAGGTCGGCATCGCGGCGCCGTACGTGCGCCTGGCCAGCATCAAGCCGGTCGGACGCGATTTCTATGTCACGCCAGGCACGGCGGGGGAGTCGCCGGTCGCCAGCCAGGTCAGCATGACGGGCGACCTGATCGACGTGCGCGGCCTGGTCAATATCGTTGCCGACGATGTGCGCCTGACCAGCCGCGGCGATTTGCGCTTCCTGCTGTCCCCGCTGGGCTGGGGCGGCGCGGAGGCGACGACGGTGCTGTCCTCGCCGGGCGACATGACCCTCAGCGCGGCACAGCTGTACCCGGACACGGGCGCCGGCGCCGCCGTACGCGTCGGTTATGGCCGCACGGATGGAAAGTTCGGCTACGACCCGGCGCGCAGCCTGCGCATCGCTCGCACGACCGATGGCGTGCCGGCCATGCCGTATTCCGCCTTTGGCTCGCTGGAACTGGAGGCTGCGCATATCGAGCAGGGCGGTGTGGTGCGCGCGCCGCTGGGCCGCCTGGCGATCGGCGCGGCCCGCTATGACAATGACAAGAGCCTGAGCGTCAATCTGCTGGCTAACAGCATCAGCTCCGTCAGCGGCGCCGGCCTGGTCATGCCGTATGGCGGCACGGTTGATGGCCAGAGCTGGAACGTGGACGGCAAACTGGCCGCCTTCATGGGCGTGGGCGGCTTCAATGCGCAGGGAGGCCTGCGCGTCGGCATGGAAATGGCCGGCGTGGCCGTGAACGTGCAGCCGGGCGCGCTGCTCGACCTGTCCGGCGGCGGCGAACTGACGGGCGCCGGCTTCATCGCGGGCCGCGGCGGTTCCACCGATGCGCGCACTCACCCGCTGGTGCAGGTGGGGGCGAACGGCGGTTTTGTCTTGCCGGGCCTGGCGACGAATCCCGTGTACGCCATCGTGCCCGGTGTGCAGGCGCCGCAAGCGCCTTCGGGCGCCGCCGATGCGGTCATTGGCCGGCAGGTGACGATAGGCAGCGGCGTGCCGGGCCTGGCGGCCGGCACCTATACCCTGATGCCGTCGACGTACGCCTTGCTGCCGGGCGCCTTCCGCGTGGAGCTGAACGGCCTGGCAGGCCAGGGCGGCGCCGGCTCGCTGGCGCAGCCGCTGCGCAACGGTTCCTGGGCCGCGCCCGGCACCCTGTCGATCGCCGGCACGGACATCCGCGCGCCGCTGGCCAGCCAGCTGATACTCACGCCGGCCAAGGTCTTGCGCACGTATTCCCAGTACAACGAAATGGGCTATGCCGCGTTTGCCCTGGCCGATGCGCAAACGCGCGGCATTCCCCGCGCGATGCTGCCGTCCGATGCAAAAACGCTCAAGCTGACCATGGCGCCCGGCGGCGGCCTGGAGACGTTCCAGTTCCAGGGCGCCGGCAAGTTCGCGGCGGCCGAGGGCGGCTATGGCGGCACCGTGGTGCTGATGTCGAACGATAGCTCGACTGGCGAAATTGAAATCCTCGCCGACGGCGCGCCGGCCAGCGGCAGCGCAAAACAGGTCAGCATACGCGCTTCAAGCCTGAACAATATCGGCGCGGCCCGCATCGTGGTGGGCAATTCGCCCACGGTGGAATATGGCCAGGGCGGCAATTACGTGAACTTCGGCGTCCAGTCGGCGCGCGCCATCTACCTGCGCGCCGGCGCCGTCCTGTCGGCGCCCGAAGTGTTCCTGGTCGCCCAGGATCCGAGCAACGTGCAATTGGGTAATGGCGTGATCGATATCGCGGCCGGCGCAGGCATCAACACCCTGGGCCGCGGCAAGGCCGCGTACGACGCCAATGATGGCTTTATCTACAAGAGCCGTCCGGACGTGCACGTGCTGGCCGCGTCGAACGGCTTGCTCAATGTGGCGCCCGTCAGCGGCGCGACGCGCGGCGGCATCCGCATCGGCATGTGCGCTGCCGCTTGCGCCGGCACAGGCACGGCCAGCCTGTACTCGGAAGGCACCTTGCTGCTGGCGACCAGCGGCAGCTTCCAGCTGGACGACACGGCCCGCTACGGCACGCGCAACCTGAGCCTGGCCGTGGGCGCCATCAATATCGGCTCGAACGAGGCGCTGGCGGCGGCACAGTCCGGCGGCACGCGTCCCGCCGGACTGACCCTGAACCAGGGCCTGCTGGACCGATTGCTGCGAGGCGACACCAGCACGGGCGCGCCAGCGCTGCAGGCGCTGATGTTGAACGCGGCCGACAGCGTCAATTTCTATGGCGACGTGGTGCTCGATACCTACGACAAAGACAGCGGAAAATCGAACCTGGAGCGCCTGGTGCTGACCACGCCGGCCATGTACGGCCAGGGCGATGCCGGCACGGTGGCCACCATCCACACGGCCAATCTGATCTGGGGCGGCGCCCTGTCGCCGGCCGGCAATGTGATTGCGCGCGGCGCCGGCATGGGCAGCGGCACCCTGAACCTGGAAGCGGAGCGCATCGATTTCGGCTTCGGCCCGTTCACGCAGCCGGCCGGCGTCGCCACCTTCGACCGCATGGCGCTGGGTTTTGGCACCGTCAACCTGAAAGCGTCGGGCCAGGTCACGGCCAACCACAAGGGCAGCCTGTCCGTCCACCAGGCGCAGGGCGCGTATGAGACGGGCAAGGGTTACCAGTACAGCGGCGGCAATCTGAACATCGTCACGCCGCTGCTGACGGGCGACGCCGGTTCCGCGCACAGCTACACGGCCGGCGGCGCGCTGACCGTGACGGCGCCTGCCGGCGCGGCGGCAGCCATTCCCGCCAAGACTAACGCTGCGCTGGGCGCCCAGCTGGCCTTGCACGGCGACAGCGTGAACGTGGCCACGGCCGTGGTGCTGCCGAGCGGCAAGCTCACGATCAGCGCGCGGCACGACATCACTGTGGCCGACGGCGCGCGCATCGACATGGCGGGCCGCAAGAGCACTTTCTTCGACGTGGACAAATACAGCTGGGGCGGCGACGTGACCTTGGACAGCCGCGCCGGCGACATCCGCGCAGCGAACGGCAGCGTGATCGACCTGTCGGCCGAGAACAACCGTGCCGGCAGCCTGAAAGCCGTGGCCGTCGATGCCGCGGCCGGCATGGTGGAGCTGCAAGGCAAGATATTGGGCGGCGCCAGTGGCAGCTATGACGCGGGCGGCACTGTGGTGCCATACAAGAACGGCAGCGTGGACGTGCGCGCGCACACCCTGGGCGCGGGCGGCACCGTGGGCGGCCAGTTCGCCGCGCTCAACACGCGCCTGAACGAGGGCAGCGTGACGGGCGCGCGCAGCTTCCAGCTGAAACAGGGCGACTTGACCATCGGTAATGAACTGAAGGCGGGCGACGTGCAGGTGGCCGTCGACAATGGCCGCCTGACGGTGGCCGGCGTGATCGATGCCAGCGGCGAGCGCGTGGGCAGCATCCGCCTGGCCGGCAAGCATGGCGTCACCCTGGCCAACAACGCCGTGCTCGACGCGCATGGCACCGTTCTGCGCGTCGACAGCTATGGCAAGATCATCGACAGCCCGAACCGGGCCATGGTGGAACTGAACGGGGGCGAAGGCGTGCTGGACCTGGCCGGCGGCGCGCAGATCGACGTGCGCCACGGCACGGCGGCCGTGCTTGGGAAGGGCAAGGGCGAAAACGACGGCGTTGCGCGCGGCACGGTGGAATTGAGCGCGCCACGCCTGGGCAGCGGCGGCGCGCGCACGGACGCTGACGCGGCCACCTTTGGCGACATCGCCTTACGTGCTGGCGGCGGTCTCACCATCCGCGGCGCGAAATCGATCGCCGTCAACGCCATGCAGCGCTATGACGATGCGGCTTATGCCGTGGACCTGTCGGCCACCGGCCGCCCATATCAGGTGGTCAACCAGGCATACCTCGACAGCAAGCATGCGGACAGCACGGCCTTTATCGATGCGGCGCTGGCCAACACGAACTTGCGCAATGGCAAACTGGCGGGCTTGAACACGGCCGCGTATGCCGAGGCGCTGCACTTGCGTCCCGGCGTCGATATCGTCAGCAAGACGGCGGACGGCGACCTGGTGGTGCAGGGCGACCTGGATTTGTCAGGCATGCGCTACGCCAGCCTCAATCCCCGCTTCCAGCAGACGAATGTGCGCGGCTCGGGTGAAGTGGGCAGCCTGCTGCTGCGCGCTGGCGGCGATTTGAATATCTATGGCAGCATCAATGACGGCTTCGCGCCGCCGCCGTCCACGCAGGACGACAAGGGCTGGTTGTTGCTGCCGGGGCGAGACATCAACGGCAGCGACGTCATCGTGCCGGGCAAGGGCGTGACCCTGGCCGACGGCACCATCTTCCCGGGCGGCGTCACGCTCAATTACGACGTGCCCGTCAAGGCCCTGAGCTTCCGCGCCAACACGCGCCTGCCCGTGGATGTGGTACTGAACCAGAAGCTCACCGTGCCGGCCGGCACGGTGCTGGCCGCCGCCGTGCGCGACAGCGCCGGCAATATCGTCCACGCGGCGGGTACCTTGCTGGCCACGGAACAGACCTTTACTGCCGGCATGCGGCTCGACGCGGGCAACGTGGTCGGGCAAATGGTCAAGGTGCGCGCCATGACCTGGCCGAAAGGCGTTGCCTTGCCGGGCTTGCTGGGTGAGCTCAACGTGGTCACGCTCAGTGGCAAGGTGGCGCTGCCCGTCGGCGCGCTGATCCCGAACGGCACCGACGTCAAGCTGTTGCCCGGCGTGGCTGCCATCGAGCTGCGCCCGGAAGTGGCGGGCAGCCAGGGCAAGTTGTGGGCCATCGCGCACATGCTGGCCGAAGGTTCGCAATCATGGGGCATGCGCCTGGTGGCCGGCGCCGACCTGGACGCGGCCGACACGCGCAGCGTGCAGGCGCATCCGTCGCACGGCACCTTGCGCCTGGCGGACAGCCATTACGGCATGTATGGCGTCATGATCCCGCCGAAGGGCGTGCAGCACTGGACGCAGGCGGCGCAGGAGCTGGGCGAGCGCGAGGGCATCGTCGGCATCGTGGCGGGCGAACCGATCACCGAGGAATTCATCAGCCAGTTCGGCCAGACCGTGGCGGAGTTTTGCGCTGGCGACGCCAGCATGTGCGTGCTGAAGGTAGCCTATGTGTGGACCAAGGCCGGCGCCGAAGAATTCGCCGACCCCAGCGTGAAGGCGGGCGACGTGGTCGACCTGGCCGGCCTGAACTGGCCCACCATGTGCGAGGAAAATCTCACCTGGTGCACCACGTCCAGCCCCACGTATGACTACAAGGCGTCGAGCCTGCGCCACAGCGTGCTGCGCACGGGCACGGGCGACCTGGACCTCGTCAGCGGCGGCGACTTGCGCGTGGACAGCCTGTACGGCGTGTACACGGCCGGCATGTCGTCCATGGCGACGGCGGCCGGCGACCCGTACAACCTGGCGCGCGCGCGCAATCTGGACGGCAAGGTACTTGCCAACCCCGATGGTGCGCATGAACGCCTGGTCGATGGTGGCGCCGACAGCATTTACCGGGCATGGTATCCGGACCAGGGCGGCAATCTGCTGCTGCGGGTGGCGGGTGACCTGAGCGGCTCGCTGGTCGGCGCGTCCGCCGCCACCAATGGGCGCCCCGTCAACACGGATGGCATGGGCGATTCGGTAGCGGTGGGCAACTGGCTGTGGCGCCAGGGCAGCGGTGGCGTGGCTACGGGCGGTCCGGCCCAGCCGACGGCGTGGTGGATCAATTTCGGCAGCTACGTGGGCCGCGATACCCTGGCCGATACCGTGCTGGGCTTTACGGGCTTCGGCACCCTGGGCGGCGGCAACGTGCGCGCCGACGTGGCGGGCGATGCGGGCGTGCTGGCGCCCAAGGTTGCCACCGTGTATGACATCAACATCAATCCGCGCTCGCAGGGCTTGCTGCTGGCCGTGGGCAGCACGGGCCGCGTGCTGGCAGACGGCAGCCTGCAACTGACGGGCGGCGGCGACCTGGATCTGCGCGTGGGCGGCGCCCTCAATCCCGCCAGCCAGTCAGGCGGCGGCCACTTGAATGGCGCGCTGGTCGACTTGCGCGGCCACGTGGACGTGGCCGCAACCCAACTGGGCAATGTCGCGCTGCAGTACGGCACGCGCTCGACCGACCACGTGCCGCTGGAAACGCGTGCCTTCGACGCCTTCCATGCCACGCGCGCCACGCCGCAGGGCGGCATGACCCTGGTGCCCGGCGACGCCACCGTCAGCGTGGCAACCCTGGGCGACCAGGTGCTGCAGGACGTGGCCGACCCCGGCCGCGTGCCGATGTTCAACGCCGCGTCGTTTGTCAGCGCGTCGGGCGAGCCGGGCGCCGGCTACAGCTGGTTCAGCCTGTGGACGCCGCGCACGGCGCTCGACCTGTTCTCCGCCGGCGGCAACATGACGCCGCTGACGGCGCCGATCGGCACGGCCACCGACCTGGCCGTCGTCTACCCGTCCATCGTGCGGGCCGCGGCCGCGAATGGCAGCTTGTACTATGGCAAGACCATCTCGGACTGGGGTGGTGCGACCGCGTATGCCGATCCTTTGCTGCTGGCGCCGTCGGGCTACGCCCAGCTGGAGTGGCTGGCCGGCGATTCCATCTATGCGGGCGGCTATGCCGTCAGCCAGTCCGGCGCGGCCGCCGACAGCATGGCTACGCCGTTCAAACCGGCCTTCGAAGCCTGGAATCTCAGGCCTGGCAGCCTGACGTCGGCGGGCGGCAATGTTTCGGGCTCGGGCGTGCCGTCGTCGCAGTGGAACTTTCCGCTGTTCGCCTTCGGGCCCGATTCCGCCGCCGGTCCGGCCAACAACGGCACGCAAGTCGCGCGTATCTATGCCGTGAAGGGCGATCTGATCGGCGTCAATAGCGGCCGCATGGTCGCGTTCTACGACGCCAAGCACGCGGGCATCACCTGGTACGAGGGGGCGCAACCGGTCTGGATGAAGGCGGGCCGCGATATCGTCGGCAGCGGCACGGCGCTGCTGGAAGCCATCGACGGCAGGGGCGGTAGCGACATGATGTTCCGCAATTACAGCAATCTGTTCGTGCACAACAACGCGTTCGACGTGTCGGTGGTGTCGGCCGGACGCGATATCCTCGGCAGTTCCTTCAACGTGGCCGGCCCCGGCACGCTCGACATCAGCGCCGGGCGCAATATATTGATGCAGGACAAGGGCAGCGTCGTCAGCCTCGGTCCCGTCGTCGCGGGTGACAAGCGCCCGGGCGCCGGCATCGCCATGCAGGCCGGTGTGGGCGCGGCCGGCCTCGACTACCTGCGCTTCGTCAAGCCCTATCTTGACCCGGCGAACGTGGCGAAGACGGGCGTGCCGCTGGCCGACCAGGCCGGCAAGGTGGTGAAAGCGTACGACGGCGAACTGGCGAGCTGGCTCGGTGAACGCTACGGCTTCAAGGGCACGGCCGCCGAAGCGTTGGCCTTTTATCTGGCCTTGCCCGAGCCGCAGCAGCGCGTGTTTGCCCGTAACGTGTATTTCGCGGAACTGAAGGCGGGCGGGCGCGAGTTCAACGATGCGGACAGCGCGCGCTACGGCAGCTTCCTGCGCAGCCGTAACGCCATCGCGGGCCTGGCGCCGGCCACGGACGCGAATGGCAAGACGATTGCCTATGCGGGCGACATCATCATGTACCGCGGCCTGTACGCCAAGCGCAACGACGGCGAGCAGCGCTGGGATTACTTCCCCCGCAGCGGCTACGTGCATACGAACTTCGGCGGCGACATCCAGATGCTGACGCCGGGCGGCAAGCAGGTGCTGGGCATCGAAGGCGAGGCGCCGCCGTCGACGTCGGGCGTGATCACCAAGGGCGGCGGCAATATCGGCCTGTTCTCGCACGGCAGCATCCTGCTGGGCCAGAGCCGCATCATGACGACGTTCGGCGGCGATATCCTCGGCTGGTCGTCGACGGGCGACATCAACGCGGGCCGCGGCTCGAAGTCGACCATCGTCTACACGCCGCCCAAGCGCGTGTATGACAGCTGGGGCAACGTGACCCTGTCGTCCGACGTGCCAAGCACCGGCGCCGGCATCGCCACCCTGGCGCCGATCGCCGAAGTGCCGGCCGGCGACGTGGACTTGCTGGCCCCGCTGGGCACCATCGACGCGGGCGAAGCGGGCATACGCGTGTCGGGCAACGTCAACCTGGCCGCGCTGACCGTGATGAACGCGGCGAACATCCAGGTCAAGGGCGAAGCCAAGGGCATGCCGGCGGTGGCGTCTGTCAACGTGGCCGCCATGACGAACGCCAGCGCGGCCGCCACGCAGGCCACGGCCGCCGCCCAGGACGTGGTGCAGCGCGAGCGCGCCGCCACCCGTTCGGCGCAGCCATCGGTGTTTACGGTGCGCGTGCTGGGCTTTGGCAATGACGCGCCACCGGACAGCGCGCAAGCGGCGCCGCAGGATGGCGCGCGCATCGAGGCGGCCGACTACAACCCGCGCAGCGCCGTGCGCGTGCTGGGCCTGGGCCCGCTGCCGGAATCGGCCACGCGCCAGCTGACGGCGCAAGAGCGCAGCAGGTTGTCGCCATGATGGCCGGCATGGTGAATATGACGGCTGCCTTGCCCTTGCGCATGACGGGCATGGCTTGGTACCGCCCGGCCATCCGCCCCCGGCAGCAGGCGGCCAACGACGTGGCGCCAGGGCAGGGCGCCCGCCTGCAGGCTGTGCTGGAGGGCAATTACGCGGCCCTGCACCGGCGCCTGGCGCGCCACCTGGGTTGCGCCGAGCTGGCCAGCGACAGCCTGCACGACGCCTGGCTGCGCCTGGGCGCGCTTGCGGCCGGGGACGCGGACGGAGCTGCGCTGGCGCATAGCCCCGTCGCCTATGTGTTCCGCGTGGCGTGCAATGCGGCCATGGACAGCCTGCGCCGCAACCGCGCCTGGCTGTATGCGGACGACGATGATGGGGGCGGCGCCGGCCTCGTCGATTTCCTCGCCGATACGGCGGCGGGGCCGGAACGCCTGGCCGAGCTGCAGGCGGACGTGCGCCGGCTGGCGCAGGCCGTCGACTTGCTGCCGCGGCGCCACCGGCAAGTGCTCGAAGCGCTGCGCGTGGACGAGCTGACCCGCCAGGAAGTGGCCGAGCGGCACGGCATGTCGCTGCGTAACGTCGATACGGCCTTGCGCCAGGCACTCGACCACTGCGCTCGCCACACGGGCTACGCGGCGCAGGGCGGCGTCGGCACGTCCCGGCGCAGCCTCAGGCTGAACGTTCGTTTGCGTACAGACGCGTAGGAATCGGGCCGTCAGACTGCTGCTTCGGGCCTGCATGCGCCCACCCAGCCAGTCCACAGCCAGGAGGAAGCGCGAGATGACAGACTGTAATGAAATTAATGCCGGCAGGCGCGGCTTGCTGATCGCCGGCGCGCTGTCGGCCACGGCCGCCGCCGTGCCCGGTGTGGCAGGCGCGGCGGGGGCTGTCGGCACGCCCGGCCGGGCGCCACCCGTGCTGATGAAAGTCAGCCTCGACGTCAACGGCCGGCGCCACAGCCTGGAACTCGACACGCGCACCACCTTGCTCGACGCCTTGCGCGAACACCTGCAGCTGACGGGCACCAAGAAGGGCTGCGACCACGGCCAGTGCGGCGCCTGCACCGTCATGCTCGACGGCCAGCGCATCAATGCCTGCTTGACTCTTGCCGTGATGCATGACGGCGCCAAGGTCACCACCATCGAGGGGCTGGGTACGCCGGAGAAATTGCATCCGATGCAGGCCGCCTTCATCGCGCACGACGGCTACCAGTGCGGCTATTGCACGCCGGGGCAGATATGCTCGGCCGTCGCCGCGCTGGGCGAGATCCGCCAGGGCATTCCCAGCCATGTCAGCGCGGACTTGAACGCGGCCCCGCAGGCGACGCCGGAAGAACTGCGCGAGCGCATGAGCGGCAACATCTGCCGCTGCGGCGCCTACTCCAACATCATCGAGGCCATCACCGAGGTGGCGGGGAGGCCGGCATGAGGGTATTCAGCTACCAGAAGGCCACTTCACCGGCCGAAGCGGCGGCGGCCGCCGTGAACACGCCGGGCGCCAGATTCATCGCGGGCGGGACGAATCTGCTCGACCTGATGAAGCTGGAAATCGAGACGCCGGCACACTTGATCGACGTCAATGGCCTCGCGCTGGATACGGTGGAAGCAACAAAGGATGGCGGCTTGCGCATCGGCGCCCTTGTGCGCAACACGGCGCTGGCCGCGCACGCCACCGTGCGGCGCGATTATGGCGTGCTGTCGCGCGCCTTGCTGGCCGGCGCTTCGGCGCAATTGCGCAACAAGGCGACGACGGCCGGCAACCTCTTGCAGCGCACGCGCTGCCCGTATTTCTATGACACGAACCAGGCTTGCAACAAGCGCGTGCCGGGCAGCGGCTGCTCGGCCATAGTCGGCTTCAGCCGACCGCTGGCCATCCTGGGCGGCAGCGATGCCTGCATCGCCACGCACCCGAGCGACATGGCCGTGGCCATGCGCGTGCTCGACGCCGGCATCGACACGGTGCGGGCCGATGGCAGCACGCGCAGCATCCCCATCGCCGATTTTTACCGCTTGCCGGGCAACACGCCGCACGTGGAAACCGTGCTGCAGCCCGGTGAACTGATCACCAGCGTCACCTTGCCCCCGTCCGTTGGCGGCACGCAGGTCTACCGCAAGGTGCGCGACCGCGCTTCATACGCGTTCGCGCTCGTATCCGTGGCGGCCATCATCTTGCCCAATGGCACGGGCAGGCTGGCCCTGGGCGGCGTCGCGCCGCAGCCGTGGCGCGTGTCCGCCGCCGAGCAGGCCATGCCCGAGGGGGCCGCCGCCGTGAGTGAACGCCTGCTGGCCGGCGCCCATCCCACTGACGACAATGGCTTCAAGGTGACCCTGGCGCAGCGCACGATTGCCTCGGTGCTGGCGCAAGCACAAGCGAAGAAAGGCTAGGGCCATGAAATTTTCGACACCTGCGACCACCAATCCCATCGACCAGCTGAAAATCGTGGGCCGCCCCACGGACCGTATCGACGGCCCCCTGAAAACCACGGGCACGGCGCCGTATGCATATGAACAGAACAAGGCCGCGCCGCATGCGGCCTATGGTCATGTCGTCGGCGCGGCCATCGCCAAGGGGCGCATTGCCTCGATCGACACGAGCGCCGCGCGGCGCGCACCGGGCGTGCTGGCCGTGATGACGGCCGAGTCGGCCGGCAAGCTGGGGAAAGGCAAGATGAACACGGCAAAGCTGCTGGGTGGACCGGACATTGAACATTACCACCAGGCCATCGCGCTGGTGGTGGCGCAAACCTTCGAGCAAGCCCGCTCGGCCGCACAGTTGCTTGACGTCAAGTATGTCGAGCAACAGGGCGTGTTCGACCTGGCCAAGGCCAAGGGCGGCGCTACCAAGCCGAAAGATGGCAAGCCCGACAGCAAGACGGGCAATTTCGCCGGCGCCTATGCCCATGCTCCCGTGCGCCTGGACGCCACGTACACGACGCCCGACCAGTCGCACGCCATGATGGAGCCGCACGCCTCGATTGCCGCCTGGGAAGGCGACAAGGTGACGGTGTGGACGGCGAACCAGATGGTCGACTGGGGCCGCGGCGACCTGGCCCGCACCTTGGGGCTGTCGAAAGACAAGGTGCGTATCGTTTCGCCGTATATCGGCGGCGGCTTCGGCGGCAAGCTGTTCGTGCGCGCGGAAGCCTTGCTGGCAGCCCTGGGCGCGCGCGCGGCCCGGCGTCCCGTCAAGGTCGCCCTGGCGCGGCCCCTGATGATCAACAACACGACGCACCGGCCCGCCACCATCCAGCGCCTGCGCATCGGCGCCACGCGCGACGGCAAGATCACGGCCATCGGCCATGAATCGTGGTCCGGCGACTTGAAAGGGGGGCAGCCGGAAACGGCCGTGATGCAGACGCGGCTGCTGTATGCGGGACCGAACCGCATGACGGCCATGCGCCTGGCCGTGCTCGACTTGCCGGAAGGCAACGCCATGCGCGCGCCGGGCGAGGCGCCGGGCATGATGGCGCTGGAAATCGCGATGGACGAGATGGCGGACAAGCTGAAAATGGACCCCATCGTCTTTCGCATCCTGAACGATACGAAAGTGGACCCGGAAAAACCGAGCCGTCCATTCTCCCAGCGCCGTTTGATCGATTGCCTGCGCACGGGCGCCGTGGAATTCGGCTGGAAGGAGAGAGCGGCGCAGCCGGGCACGCGGCGCGACGGCCGCTGGCTGGTGGGCATGGGCGTGGCAGCCGCCTTCCGCAACAACCTCGTCATGAAGTCCGCCGCCCGTGTGCGTCTTGACGGCAACGGTATCGTGACCGTGGAAACGGACATGACGGACATCGGCACGGGCAGTTACACCATCATCGCGCAGACGGCGGCGGAAATGCTGGGCGTGACCTTGAACAAGGTCGTCGTGCGCCTCGGCGATTCGGATTTTCCCGTCTCGGCCGGTTCGGGCGGGCAATGGGGCGGCAACAGTTCCACGGCCGGCGTGTACGCGGCCTGCGTGCGCCTGCGCCAGGCCATCGCCGGCAAGCTGGGCTTCGATGAGAAAGAGGCGCGCTTTTCCGATGGGCAAGTGAGCCAGGGCGAGCGCAGCGTGCCGCTCGCTGCCGCCGCCTACCATGGCGACGTCGTCGCGGAAGACCATATGGAATACGGCGACCTCGATAAAAAATTCCAGCAATCGACGTTCGGCGCCCATTTCGTCGAAGTGGGCGTGGACGGCGACACGGGCGAAGTGCGCGTGCGCCGCATGCTGGCCGTGTGCGCGGCCGGGCGCATTTTGAACCCGAAAGCGGCGCGCAGCCAGGTGATCGGCGCCATGACCATGGGCGTGGGTGCGGCCCTGATGGAAGAACTGGTGGTCGACCAGCGCCGCGGCTTCTTCGTCAACCACGACCTGGCCAGCTACGAAGTACCCGTGCACGCCGACATTCCGCACCAGGACGTCATCTTCCTCGATGAAACGGACCCCACGTCTTCGCCCATGAAAGCCAAGGGCGTGGGTGAGCTGGGCATCTGCGGCGTGGCGGCGGCCATCGCCAATGCCGTCTACAACGCGACGGGGGTGCGCGTGCGCGACTATCCGCTGACGCTCGACAAGCTGCTGCGGGGGCTGCCCGTGACGGGCTGACATCTGCCTGGCGTCCTGGCGTGCGTGACAATGCGTGTATTTTTGGTAATTTTCAAGTGCTATGCTCGGAACGCATGTTGCGGGGAAAATTTCCGGTCCGCAATGCCATGCCGCCAGGAGAATGCATGAACAGCTCATCAATGCCGCCGCGGTTACTGATCGTCGATGACGAGCTGGCGCATGTGCGCGCGCTGTGCGACACCTTGCGCGGCCAGGCATACGACACGACGGGGCTCGCTTCGGGCGAGGCGGCGCTGTCGCTGCTGGCCGCCGAATCGTTCGACCTGCTGCTGGTCGACCTGATGATGCCGGGCATGAACGGCATCGCCGTGGTGGAAGCGGCGCGCAAGATCGATCCCGACCTGGCCTGCATCATCATGACGGGCGAAGGCACGATCGCCTCGGCCGTGCAGGCCATGAAGGCGGGCGCGCTCGATTACGTCGTCAAGCCGTTCAAGGTGTCGGGCATCCTGCTGATACTGGCGCGGGCCCTGGAAACGCGCCAGCTGCGCATCGCCAATGCGCGCCTGGAACTGCTGCTGCGCCAGCACACGGCCGAACTCGACGCCATGAACAAGGATTTGCAGCTGGCCCGCGAAGTGGCCGAGCGGGCAAACCAGGAAAAGACCAATTTTTTGTCCAGCATGAGCCACGAGCTGCGCACGCCGCTCAACGCCATCATGGGCTTTTCGCAGATGCTGATGTCCGATTCCATCCCCTCGACGGGGCAGGAAAAGAAAACCTTTGCCTCGCACATCTTCGGCGCCGGCCGGCATTTGCTGACCCTGATCAACGACATTCTCGACATCGCCAAGATCGAGTCGGGCAATATGTCGCTGTCGATGGAACCCGTGAGCCTGGCCGACATCTACCACGAATGCTGGCAGATGATGGAACCGCTGGCGCACAAGCGCGGCATCACCCTGACGTTCGTCGAAGCGGGCGGCGTGCATGTGCTGGCCGACCGCACGCGCCTCAAGCAGGTGCTGATCAACCTGCTGTCGAACGCCGTCAAGTACAACCGGGAACAAGGCGAGATCCACGTCGATTGCCAGCCCGTCGACGCGCGCCAGCTGCGCCTGTCCGTGCGCGACACGGGCGGCGGCATGAGCGCCACACAGCTGGAGGCGCTGTTCCAGCCCTTCAACCGCCTGGGACGCGATGCGCGCGACGAGGAGGGCACGGGTCTGGGGTTGGTGGTCAGCAAGCGCCTGGCCGAAGCCATGCAGGCCAGGCTGGGCGTGGCCAGCACGCCCGGGCGCGGCAGCACCTTCTGGCTCGATATCGCCAGTTGCCCGGCGCGCCAGCCGCCGCAGGACAGTGCGCGCCTGCCCATCATTTCCCGTCCCGCCGAAATGCTACGGCTGCCGGACCGCAAGACGCTGCTGTATGTGGAAGACAATCCCCTGAATGTGACCCTGGTGGCGGGTTTGATCCATTTCCGTCCCGATCTCGACCTGCTGTCGGCCGGCGACGGGCAGACGGGCCTGGACATGGCGCGCCGCCACGTGCCGCAGCTGATACTGATGGATAGCGACCTGCCCGACATCAGCGGCACGCAAGTCATGCAGCTGCTGCGTGCCGATGCCCGCACCGCGCATATTCCCGTCATCGCCCTGACGGCCTTGGCCGGGCCCGGCGATATCCGCCAGGGGCTGGCGGCGGGCTTTTACCGCTATCTCACCAAGCCGATCGACGTAACGGCGTTTTCCGAAGCCGTCAACAGCGCGCTGGAGTCGGCCACGGCGCAGTGCAGCGCATGAGCGGCCTTGCACCGGGGCGGTGGATGGCCAGGCTGGCGGTCATCGCGTTGTTGCTGGCGCTGGTTGCCGTGGCCATCTGGCAGCTCAATGCCCGTCCCGCCGCGCCGCCCGGCCCCGTGGAAGTGCTGCGCCTGGCCGTGAATGCGGATTACGTGGGCAGCTGCCCCGTCCTGGCCGCGCACGGACAGGGGCATTTCGCGCGCGAAGGCATCGACGCGCGGCTGCAGCCGTACTCGTCGGGCAAGGCGTCGATGGAAGCCGTGTTGCAGGGCAAGGCCGACCTGGGCACGGTTTCCGATATTCCCGTCGTGCTGGCCAGCCTGAAGAAGCAGTCCGTCGTCATCATCGCCAGCATCTTCGAGGCCGAGCGCGACCACGGCATCGTGGGGCGCCTGGACCGCGGCGTGTCCACGCCCGCCAGCCTGAAGGGCAAGCGCATCGGCGTGACCCTGGGCACGTCCGGCCAATTCACGCTGGACGCCTTTTTGAACCGCCAGAAGCTGCTGCCCGCCGAAGTCACCTTGCGCAACTACGCGCCCGAGCAGCTGGCCGGAGCGCTGGCGCGGGGCGAGATCGATGCGGCGGCCGGCTGGGAACCGTTCCTGACGGGCATGACGCATGCCATCGCGGGCAAGGCGGCCATCTTCTATGGCGAGGATGTCTATGCGGGCCTGTTCAACGTGGCCGGCACGGACGGCTATGTGCGCAGCCACCCGGCCACGGTGCGCAAGGTGCTGCGGGCGCTGATTGCCGGCGCCCGTTTTTGCCAGGACGAGCCTGCCGCCGCGCGCGCCCTGTTTGCCAAGGCATCGGCCAGCGAGACGGCGCGCCTGCAGGCAGCCTGGCACGGTTACCGCTTCGGCGTCGTGCTCGACCAGGGCTTGCTGCTGGCGCTGGAAGACGAGGCGCGCTGGGCCATCAGGAACCGGATGGCCGAGCGCGGCGACATGCCGAACTTCCTCGACGCCGTCTACCTGGACGGCCTGGAAGCCGTGGCGCCATCGGCCGTGACGGTCATTCATTGAGAAGGCCACCGTGAAAATCGTAACGCGTTTCAAGCTGGCCGAACTGTTTTGCGTGGTGCTCGTGGCCATCATCGTCGCCATGCTGTTTTCCACCACCATGGCGATGCAGCGCGAACTGGCGAAGAACAAGGCGGCGGCCGATATCCTGCAAGCCGTCACGTCGCTGCGCTACCTGTCGATCGAATATGCGCTGCACCATGGCGAGCGCACGCGGGCCCAATGGCAGCTGCGCAGCGAATCGCTGTCGTCGGGCCTGCTGGCCACGCCCGCCTTCAGCACGGGCGAGGAGCGCGCGCTGCTGCTGAAATTGCAGGGCGACCTGGCCGGCGTGGGCGGCCTGTTCCACCTGTTTGTCGCGAACCACCGCGAGCTGGGGCAGGACCCGCAGCGGCGCGAAGTGTTGGACGAGCTGGAGTCGCGCCTGTCCGGCCAGATCATGGGCAAGGTGCAGGGCATGATTTCGGAGGCGATGCGGCTGTCCGAGTTGAGCCGGCAAGGGGTGCTGGAGGCGCAGCAGCGGGCCAACGTGGCCGTGGTGCTGTTTGGCGGCATGATCATCGCGCTGGTGGCCGGCCTGATTTACTTCACCATGACCAGCGTCACGGGACCGCTGGAAAAGCTGCGCCAAGGCACCCTGATCGTCGGCGCCGGCAAGCTGGACTTTTCGCTCGGCGTGCACACCAAAAATGAAATCGGCGACCTGGCGCGCGCCTTCGACGGCATGACGGAAAAGCTGCGCCGCACCACCGTCTCGCGCGACGAGCTGGCGCACACGAATGCCGCCCTGGAAACGCAGATCGCCGAACGCCAGCTGGCTGAGCGCAAGGTGCATGAACAGCTCGAGCGCCTGAACCTGCTGCAGCAGATCACGCGTTCGATCGGCGAGCGGCAGGACTTGCGCAGCATTTTTCAGGTGGTGGTGCGCAGCCTGGAAGAGCAGCTGCCCATCGATTTCAGCTGCATCTGCCTGTACGAACCGTCGCAGCACGCGCTGCAGGTGACGTGCGTGGGCGTGCGCAGCGAGGCGCTGGCGCAGTCGTTCATGATGAGCGAACACGCGCACATTCCCATCGACGAGAATGGCCTGTCGAGCTGCGTGCGCGGCAAGCTCGTGTATGAAGCCGACATCGCCGGGGTGGCGTTTCCGTTTCCGCAGCGCCTGGCGCAAGGGGGACTGCGCGCCCTCGTCATGGCGCCGCTGCTGGCCGAAAACACGGTCTTCGGCATTCTGATCGTGGCACGCCGCGCCGCAAACAGCTTTACCAGCGGCGAGTGCGAATTCCTCAGCCAGCTGAGCGAACACGTGGCGCTGGCGGCCAACCAGGCGCAGCTCTACGGGGCGCTGCAGCGCGCGTATGACGATTTACGCCAGACGCAGCAGTCGGTGATGCAGCAGGAACGCCTGCGCGCGCTGGGGCAGATGGCCAGCGGCATCGCGCACGACATCAATAACGCCATTTCTCCCGTGGCCCTGTACACGGAATCGCTGCTGGAGACGGAAACCAGTCTCAGTCCGCAGGGCCGGCATTGCCTGGAAGTGATCGAACGCGCCATCGACGACGTGGCCGCCACCGTGGCGCGCATGCGCGAATTCTATCGCCAGCGCGAACCGCAACTGGCGCTCTCGCCCATCGACGCCAACCTGGTGGTGCAGCAGGTGCTGGACCTGACGCGCGCGCGCTGGAGCGACATGCCGCAGCAGCGCGGCATCGTCATCGTCCTGCGCACGGAGCTGGCCGACGGGCTGCCCATGCTGCCCGGCAGCGTGGGCGAATTGCGCGAAGCGCTGACGAACCTCGTCTTCAATGCCGTCGACGCCATGCCCGATGGCGGCACCCTGACCGTGCGCACGGCCAGCGTGGGCGCGCCCGGCCAGGTGCTGATCGAAGTGGGCGACACGGGCGTCGGCATGGACGAGAACACGCGCCGGCGCTGCCTGGAACCGTTTTTCACCACCAAGGGCGAGCGGGGCACGGGCCTGGGCCTGGCCATGGTGTACGGCATGATGGAGCGCCATGGCGCCAGCATCGACATCGTCACGGCGCCGGGGCAGGGCACGGCGGTGCGCCTGGCTTTTCCCGCTTGCGCGGCGGATGCTGGCGAGCCGGCGCCCGACGCGGCCCACGCCGTGCCGCCGCGCCTGCGCATCCTCGTCGTCGACGACGACCCGATGGTGCTCAAGTCCCTGCGCGACATACTGGAAATCGATGGCCACGACGTGGTGTCCGCCGATGGGGGCCAGGCCGGCATCGACAGCTTCCTGGCCGCGCGCGACCGGCACGAAGATTTCGAGGTAGTCATCACGGACCTGGGCATGCCCCACGTGGACGGGCGCAAGGTGGCCAGCGCCGTGCGCCAGTGTTCGCCGGCCACGCCCATCATCATGCTCACGGGCTGGGGCCAGCGCCTGGCGGCCGACAGCGACTATCCCGAACACGTCAACTGCGTGCTGGGCAAGCCGCCCAGGCTGAAGGAGTTGCGGCGCGCCCTGAATGCGGTCATCTCGACGGCATAGCGTGCTGCGGCATCCCTCGTCCTTCAAGACTGCTGCTGCGTTGTCGGCGCCTGACAGCACTTGCAACCGTGCGGGGCAGCCTCCAGTCCCTGCAATATAATGAGAATCATTATCATTAAAGACGCCGGATCCGCTCTTGTCTGCCTTGCCTTTCCCTTCGAATGACGCCACGCTGGCCGCCAGCCTGTTTACGGGCCACCAGGGGTGGCTGTTGCAGCGCTTGCTGTTACGCCTGCGTAACCGGGCGGAGGCGGAAGATGTCACTTCGGAAACCTTTGTGCGCGTGCTGCATGCGGGGCGGCTGGCCGCCATCCGCGAGCCGCGCGCCTATCTCACGACGGTAGCGAAAAGCATCTTGCTGCAGCAGTGGCGGCGGCGCGATATCGAGCAGGCCTATCTCGACACCCTGGCGCTGCTGCCGGACGCCGTCCAGCCATCGCCCGAGGAACGCGCCGTACTGCTCGAAGCGCTGGAGCGGCTGTCGCGCGCGCTCGATACCTTGTCCGTCAAGGCGCGCAGCGCCTTTCTCATGAGCCAGCTCGACGGCCTCACGTATGCGCAGATCGCGGCGCAGTTGGGCGTATCGGCCAGCATGGTGCGCCAGTACATGGCGCAAGGCTTGCGCTGCTGCCTGGCCGCCGCGGAGCCGGCATGAGCATGTCCGCTGCGGTACAGGACGCCGCCATCGGCTGGCTGGTCGAACTGAGTTCGGGCGAGGCGGACGCGGCCCAGCATCAGGCCTTCGCCCGCTGGCTGGCCGCCGATGCGCGCCATGCGGCCGCGTGGCACACCCTGGGGCAGGCCGTCGAGCACAGCGTCGGCCCGCTGCAGGCGGCGGGCGGGGCGGGGACCGTCGGGCAAACCCTGGCGCGCGCCGCCCGGCACGATGAGCAGCGGCGCCAGTGGCTGCAGGGCGCCCTGTGCCTGGCGGGCGCGGCCTTCGGCGGCGCCTGGCTGCTGCGCGGCAGCCCGTTCTTGCCGGACTGGAGCGCCGACCTGCATACGGCTACGGCCAAGCGGGGCCGCTACACGCTGGCCGACGGCAGCGTGCTGACTTTGGATGCCCGTTCCTCGGCCGATACGGACGTCACGCATGAACATCGCCACGTCACCTTGCGCCAGGGCCAGCTGCTGGCCAGGGTGGCGCACGCGGCAAATGTCCCATTTCTGCTGCGCAGCGCGCACGGCACGGTGACGGCGCCGGGCGGCGAACTGATGCTGCGGCGCGAAGCGCAGGCCACCGTGGCGCTGGCCCTGCGGGGCGATCTCGACGTGCGTCCGGCCGGCAAGGGACTGGCGCGCGTGCTGCGCCAGGGCCAGGCGGCGCGCTTCGACGCGGACCGGCTGACCATGCTGCCTGGCCTGGCGCCAGGCCAGGCGACGGCGTGGGAGCAGGGCATGCTGGTGGCCGTCGACCAGCCGCTGGGCGAAGTGGTGGCCGCCTTGCGGCCGTACCGCCACGGCTACATCGACATCACGGCGCAGGCGGCGGCGCTGCGCGTGTCCGGCAATTACTCGCTCGACGACAGCGGAGCCACCTTGCTGGCGCTGGCCGAAACCCTGCCCGTCACCTTGCGCCAGGGACCCGGCGGCTGGTGGACTGGCCTAGATGTGAAGGCGGGCTGACATTATTTTTGCGCCGGCACTGTCACTTTTGGCGCGCCGCGACTCATACCTGGTGTAGCCCCACTTTTCCTTCACCACCAAGATAGAGTCCCAGCATGCCACCATTGTTGATGCGCCAGATTCCCCTGGCTGTAATGTTACTTTCCTGCGCCGTGCCCACCGTCCTGGCGCAAACGCCAGCGGCGCAAATGGCGCCAGCCACCGTGCGCTATGACGTGCCGGCCCAGCCCCTGAACGCCAGCCTGATCGCGATTGCCAGCCGTGGCGGCGTGCGCATTTCCATCGATGCGGACCTGGCGCGCGGCGCCAGCGGCGTGGCCGTGCACGGCGATTTCACGGCGGAGCAGGCCTTGCGCCGCGCCTTGCAGGGCACGCAGCTGGCCCTGCTCAAGACCGATAGCGGCGTCTATACCGTGCAAGCGGCGGCGCCACAGGCCGCCGCCCATCCCGAGGCAACGATGCCGGAAGTGGTCATCACCACCAATTACCTGGGCCAGGTGACGGAAGACACGGGTTCGTACACGACGGGCGCCGTCAGCACGGCGAACCGCCTGGTGCTGTCGCCGCGGGAGACGCCGCACGCGGTCAGCGTCGTCACGCGCCAGCAGATGGACGATTTCGGCCTGGTGCAGCTGAGCGAAGTGCTGAACCACACGCCGGGCGTGTACGTGCAGCACATCGACAGCGAACGCACGATTTACTATGCGCGCGGTTTTTCGCTCGACAATTTCAGCTACGACGGCTTGCCGTGGACGCGCGACGCCTCGCTGAACCTGGGTGAGTCCCTGGCCAATATGGACCTGTACGACCGGGTCGAGGTGCTGAAGGGCGCGAATGCGCTGATGAGCGGCGCCGGCACGCCGGGCGCCACGGTCAACCTGATCCGCAAAAAACCCACGCGCGAACTGCGCGCGCTGGCCGACCTGTCGGCTGGATCGTGGAGCAATTACCGCGGCATGGCGGATGTGGGCGGACCCCTGAACGACAGCGGCAGCGTGCGCGCGCGCGCCGTGGCCTCGTACCAGGACAAGCACTCGTTCGTCGACCGCTACCAGCGCCGCTCCGAACTGGCTTATGGCACGCTGGAGGCGGACCTGTCGCCGCGCACCTTGCTGACCGTGGGCGCCGACTACCAGCATACGGTGCCGCGCAATAGCGACTGGGGCGGCGCGCCCCTGTTCGACGCGGACGGCAACCGTTTCACCATGCCCCGCTCGTTCAACGGCGCGCCCACCTGGAGCACGCAGCAGACGCAAGCCAAATCCGTCTTCGCCTCGATCGAGCACACGTTCGACAATGGCTGGCTGGCCAATCTGCGCCTGATCCACCAGGCCAACGCCCTGTACGCGCCCGTCGCCTACCTGGACGGTTTCCCGAGGGCGGACGGCAGCGGCACGTCCGTCACGGCGCGCCAGTACAACAGCGACGCCACCAGCAATGGCCTCGACGTGTACGCCAAGGGGCCGTTCACCTTGCTGGGCCGCACGCATGAACTGGTGGTGGGCGCGAACGCCTACCGCAAGCAGTCGGACGACGTTTTCAGCCCGTATTCCTTCATCAAGGTCGATAATATCTATACTTACCGGGGCATGGTCGCTGAGCCGAAGTGGGAACTGGACACGGCCCGTGAAGTCATCCGCCAGAAGGCCGTGTATGCGACGGGCCGCTTTTCGCTGCCGCAGGGCGTGCACGTGATCATGGGCGGGCGCCTGTCGTCCTACGTCAACCCAACGGCCGAGATCGATGAAGCGTCGATCTTCACGCCGTATGCGGGCCTGACCTGGGACTTCGCGCCAAACCTGACGGCGTTTGCCAGCTACAGCGACATCTTCAGTCCGCAAAACAGCCGTGACGTCGACAACAAGACACTGGACCCCGTGCTGGGCAAGAATATCGAGGCGGGCGTGAAGGGCGTATTCCTCAACGGCCGCCTGAACGCCAGCGCGGCCGCGTTCGAGGTGCGCCAGGATAATTTCGCCGAGTCTGTCGACGCCGTGAACAAGGTGACGGGCATGGACGCCTACCGCGCCATCGACGGCGTGCGCTCGCGCGGCGTGGAGCTGGAAGTGTCGGGCCAGCTGATGCCGGGCTGGCAGCTGCAGGCCGGCTACACGCACAAGATCGCGCGCGACGCTGCCGGCAAGGTCAACACGCTGGCGCCCGAGGACCAGCTCAGCCTGTATAGCACCTGGCAGCCGATGCCGCGCCTGACGCTGGGCGGCGGCGCCCGCTGGCAATCGCACACCTGGCAGCAAACCCGGGCCGTGCGCGGCGGCACCACCACCGTGCACCAGGGCTCGTACGCCGTGTTCGACGCCATGGCGCGCTACCAGGTCTCCGATCGCATGGCCCTGTCGTTGAACCTCAATAACCTGGGCGACCGCAGCTACTACGGCATCAGCACGGGCCGCAGGGTCAGTTACGGCGACCCGCGCAATGCGATGCTGAGCCTGAACTACCGCTATTGAGACGTGATGAGACGCGACGCGCAGGCAAACCGCACATTATAAAGTTGCCATATGGAAATATTTAATATATTATCTTTTATGGCAATATTGGTTATGTTGAATTAACTAATGTTTCGATGAAACCTACTTTGAATCTGGATTTCTTGTGCGTAAAGATAGTGTGCGTGGTGTATTGAGTGTCTTGCTGGCTGCGGCCAGCGTGAGTGCCTGGGCGGCCCAGGCGGGTGACGAAGTCGTGGCGAAGCCGGCGGTGGAAACGCCGGTGGCGCAGCCTGTTGCCGCGGAAGCGGCCGCCGTGCCCGCGGTTGCGAAACTGAGCCTGGTATCCTCGGGCGAGCAGATGGTGGTGGACTACGGCACCAGTGGCAGCAAGGAGGAGTGCAAGGACTTCACGCCGGCGGGCAAGGTGTACGACGCCACGACCTTGCGCGAGAAATTGTTGCCGTTTATCTCGAAGATGGTCGAGCGTTCGCGGCGCATGACGGGCGTGTTGCCGGAAGTGCAGAAGACGCTGACGGCGGGCGTACCGGTCTGGGTGCAGGCTTACGCCGATTGGCCGGCCGAACACGGCTTGCGCGCCGGTTCCTGCGGCCCGCTGACCTTGCAGCTGACGCCGGAAGCGGGCAAGACATATCAGGTGGAATTCCGCTTCCTTGGTGAAAACAAGTGCAAGCAGGTGCTGCTCGATGTGACGGATCCGGCGGCCAGGCAGGAAATCGAGGCGCCCGTCACCGCCGCCTGCGCGGCGCCGAAAAAATCGCTGTTCGGCCTGTTCTAAGCTTCGTTGCGGGCGACGGTGGCCAACTTAACAGAGTGACAGTGTCATTCCGCTATACTGACGGCCCGACATCGTAGCCCGAAAATCACATGGACTTGAGTACCCACGCCGCCGTCGTCAATTGCGAAGCGTATCGCGACGGCAGGAAGATCGCCCACTTCGACATCGACAAGGTGGGCGACTTTCTCGGCGACCCCGATTGCTTCGTCTGGATCGGCATGGCCGGCCCCGACGCCACGGCCATGCAGGCGCTGCAATCGGCCTTCGGCTTGCACGAACTGGCCGTCGAGGATGCGCAGGGCGCGCACGAGCGGCCCAAGCTGGAAGAGTACGGCGACACCCTGTTCATGGTGATGCATACGGCCACTCTGGACGGCGAGGCCATCGTTTACGGCGAAACCCACGTCTTTCTCGGTCCACGCTTCATCATCACGGTGCGCCATGGCCCCTCGGCCGGCTATGCGAAGCTGCGCGAGCGCAAGGAAAGCGTGCCCGATAAACTGGCCAGCGGCCCCGGCTACGTGCTGTATTCCATCATCGATTTCATCGTCGACCAGTACCAGCCCTGCATCGACCATTTGCAGGCCCGCTTCCAGCACTATGAACTGCAGCTGTTCAAGCCCAGCCTCTCCGAAGACAAGCTGCAGGATTTCTACCAGCTCAAGACGGAGTTGCTCAAGCTCGACGCGGCCGTCAACCCCCTGCACGACATCTGCACCCAGCTCATCCGTTTCCACGGCGACATCGTGCCCAAGGAAAACCGCATCTATTACCGCGACATTCTCGACCACGTCAAACGGGTCACGCATACGGCGGGGCAGATGCGAGAGCTGGTCAATTCGGCCATGCAGGTGGCGCTGGGGCAAATCTCGATCCGCCAGAACGAGGTCGTCAAGCGCCTGGCCGCCTGGGCCGCCATCCTGGCCGTGCCCACCATGGTCTTCAGCCTGTACGGCATGAACTTCGAATTCATGCCGGAACTGAAGTGGCGCGGCAGCTATCCGGCCGTGATCGCCATCATCATCGGCGGCTGTGTCTGGCTGCACCGGCGGTTGAAGCGCGAAGGGTGGCTGTAGCGCAGCCCGCTTAGCCGCCCGCCACCGCGCCTGCCGCCTCGAGGATCAGCGCCGCCACTTCCACAGGGCGCGAAGCCAGCGAGGCGTGGCTGGCGTTCAGCGTGATGACTTTCCGCGCATTCAGCCGCGCGGCCATGCGCTCCTGGTTGACGGGGGAAATCATGCGGTCGGCGCTGGAAATCTGGTACCAGCTGGGTTTGTGCTTCCAGGCTGGCTCGCTGACGGTGTCGCCGAAGGTGCTGGCCAGCGGCGCTTTCTGCACCACGCCCAGCACGGCGCCTTCTTCCGCATCGAGATCCTGGCAAAAGCTGTCATGGTACTGCTCGGGCTTGACCCACAGATAGCCGTCGCTGTCGCCCTCGAGGCTGGCCGCGCCGATGGGCGGGTGTTCCTGCGTGATGCTGCCCGGGCTTTCGCCCGCGTCGGGCGCGAAGGCGGCGATGTAGACGAGGCCCGCAACATTCGGCGCGTTGCCGGCCACGCTGATGACGGCGCCGCCGTAGGAGTGTCCTACCAGCAATACCGGGCCATCGACTTGCGCCACCATCTTGCGCGTGCGCTCGGCGTCGTCGGCCAGCGACGTCAACGGCAGTTCGACGGCACGGATGGCCGTGTGGCCGTGGCGCCGCAATTCGACAATGACGCGGCTCCAGTGGGCGGCGCCGCCCCAGAAACCGTGGACGAGGACGATGGTGGCTTGCTTGCTCATGCGAATACTCCTTGTGGCGGTAGCGCCGACGGGGTGCGACACAGGCCGCGCGGCCCGTCAGCAGGCAGCCACGCAGTGTCCAGCCTGGTTATTGTAGGCCGTTCCCCGGCTGCACGCATCGCTTATCGAATGAGCAATTCCGGTTAAAATATGATCTGGAGCATCGAGTGTCGCAGCGACCCATGCGGGTTTGCCCTGAGCCAGCTCCGATTGATATCAATAACAAACTACATGACAATGAAATTAGTATTCACCGCTACGCTGGGCCTTTTATCGCTGCTTCACACATCGACCTCCTTCGCGGAGAACGTGAATGGAAAAAATCTCTACATGCAGCGATGCGCGGTGTGCCACGGAGCGGAGATCAAGGGAACAGGGCCGTTGGCAAATAAAAGCAATCCCCGTACCCCCGATCTGACCACCGCCGCTTTCAAGAAACGGCTCAATGAGTATCCGGGCGTGATCGTCTCGTCGGTCATCCTTCGCCCGAATGGCGACCTGATTCCGAAAACCCTGAAAGAAAATGGCGTCAAGATTGCGCCGCACGCCTGGAGCGTGAAGGATTTTCGCGATCTGAATCAATACATGAGCGGCGTGATTTTACAAAAACGATGACGCCGCACGGCATGCCGACATGACCGAACGGCCGCGCTAGTGCGACACCAGCACCGGTAAGGTCATCTCCTGCAGCACCGTGCGCGTGACGCCGCCCAGCAGCGCTTCGCGCAGGCGCATGTGGCCGTAGCAGCCCATCACGAGCAGGTCGCAGTGCCGCTGGGACGCCATGGCCAGCAAGGCCGTGCCCACGTCCTGGCCCGGCGGCGTGTCGTGCTGCACCACCTCGACGTTGACGCCGTGGCGCGCCAGGTACAGGGCCAGGTCGGCGCCCGGCTGCTCGCCATGCGCGGCCAGCTGGGCGTGCGAATTGACGACGGCCAGGGTCACCTGCCGCGCCCCTTGCAGCAGCGGCAGCGCATCGGTGATGGCGCGCAGCGCTTCGGCGCTGCCGTTCCAGGCCAGCAGCGGATGCTGCGCGGCGCCCGCTGGCGCGGCGGACGGCGCGTGCGGCACCATCAGCACGGGCCGGCCGCAATGGAGCATCAGGTATTCGGGCGTGCCGGCGATGACGCGCGACGGCGTATCCTGCGCATCCGTCTGGCCCAGGATCAGCAAGTCGCAATATCGGGCCTGCAGCAGCAGCGCGCCTTGCGCGTCGTCGTCGACGAAGCGCGTTTCGTAGGTTCCCAGGCCTTCTTCGCGGGCGATGCGCTCGAAGTCGTGCAAGGCCTCGCTGGCCTGGGAGCGCAGCGCCTGCATCTGCGCCGGCGCAAATTGCAGCGCGTTGACGCCGCCGCCATACGCGTAGCGCGAGATGCCGCTCATGGCCGAGCCGATCAGGTGAGCGCCTTCGGCAACGGCCAGGCGCACGGCCAGGCGGATGCGCTGGGCGCAGTGGCGGGAATTGTCTACGTGGACCAGCAGGGTGGTGTAGGGCATGGCGTTTTCCTCGGTTGTCGCTTGGTTGTCTGTGTCAGGATTGCAGCACGTAGCGGCCCGGCGCATCGCCCAAGGCAGCCACCATGGGCGGTGGCGCCACTTGCGCGTCGGAGTGCTGCGCCAGCCACGCCTGCCAGGCGGGCCACCACGAACCGTCGTGGTGTGGCACGTCGCGCTGCCAGCTGTCCGCGTCGATGTAGGGCGCGTCGTGGCGGTGCGTGGCCAGCTGGTAGCTGCGGCGCGGCTGGCCCGGCGGCGAGACGACGCCCGCATTGTGGCCGCCCGAGGTGAGCAAAAAGGTGACGTCCGTGTCGGTCAGCAGCTGCAGCTTGTACACGGAGCGCCATGGCGCCACGTGGTCGGTCAGGGTGCCGACGGCAAAGATGGGCGCATCGATGTCGGGCAGGGCGATGTGACGGCCCGCCGTGCGGTAGCGGCCTTCGGCCAGGTCGTTGTGCAGGAACAGACGGCGCAGGTATTCCGAGTGCATGCGGCAGGGCATGCGCGTGGCGTCCGCATTCCAGGCCATCAGGTCGCTGTCCTGCTCGTCTTGTCCCAGCAGATAATGGCGCAGCTGGCGCGACCAGATCAGGTCGTTCGAGCGCAACAGCTGGAAAGCGCCCGCCATCTGCTTCGTATCGAGGTAGCCCTGCTTCCACATGGCCGCTTCCAGGAAGCTGACCTGGCTCTCGTCGATGAACAGCGACAGTTCGCCCGGCTCCTTGAAGTCCACCTGCGACGCCAGCATGGTGAGGCTGGCCAGGCGCGCATCGCCGTCGCGCGCCATCGTGGCGGCGGCGATCGCCAGCAGGGTGCCGCCCAGGCAGTAGCCGGCCGCGTGCACCTGCGGTGCGCCCGTGATGCGGAGAACGGCGTCGAGCGCCTCCATCACGCCCAGCTGGCGGTAGTCTTCCAGCGACAGCTCGCGGTCTTCTTGCGTGGGGTTTTTCCAGGAAATCATGAACACCGTGTGGCCCTGGCCCACCAGATAGCGCACCAGCGAATTGTGCGGCGACAGGTCGAGAATATAGAACTTCATGATCCACGCGGGCACGAACAGCAGGGGCGTCGCGTGCACCGTGGCGGTCGTGGGCGCGTACTGTATCAATTCGATCAAGTCGTTGCGGTAGACCACCTTGCCCGGTGTGACGGCCACGTTCCCGCCTACCTTGTAGCGGCGCGTGTCGGGGGCATACGGTCCCATGGCGGCGCGCTGCCAGTCTTCGGCCAGGTGCTGCGCGCCGCGCGCCAGGCTGGCGCCGCCGCTCTCGAGGGCCGCTTGCTGCACCACGGGATTGGTCAGCATGAAGTTTGACGGCGCCAGCATGTCGAGCCACTGGCGCACGGTGAACGTGACGACATCCTCGTGGTGCGGCGCGACGCCGCGCACACCCGTGGTGGCGCGGTGCCACCATTGCTGCTGCAGCAAGAAGCCCTGGTAGACGAGGTTGTATGGCCAGCGCCGCCAGGCCGGATCGTCGAAGCGCCGGTCCTGCGGCAGCGGCGCGATGCATGGCGGCTCCGAGGTGCCGCCGGCCATGGCCGATTGCAAGGCATATTGCTGCCAGCGGCCGATCTTCTTCCACGCTTCTTCCAGCAGGGTTTGCTGCTTCGACGGCGCCAGCGCCAGGTGGCCGAGCCAGTCGGCATAGGCGTTGCCCAGCGCGGCCGGCGAAATGCCGCCCGTAAACTTGCCCAGCCAGGCGTTCAGCAGCAAGTCCAGGGTGGCGCCTTCCGGCGCGCTTTCCGGATAGTCGGGCGCCGGCCCGCCTTGCCAGGCGCTGCCCAGGCGCTCATGTTCAACGTCGTGTTCCGCATGGCTCGGCTGCGTCTTGCTCATCCAGGGCTCCTGTCATTTTTTTACAGGATAGCAAGAGCTTGTTCAAAAAATTATGATCTACATCAAGTTTGGCCGGATGCGTGCAGCATGTGGCTTGCCGCCTGGATGGCCGTGTCCGTTTCCTGCACAAACAGCCGCAGCTGCTCGTCCAGCGCATCGAGCCGCGCCAGCAACGCACCCTGCGGCGCCTTTGCCGCTTCGCGCTCGATGGCGGCGGCAATGGCGACGGCCGGTGCGGCGCGGAAGTTGGCCAGCAAGCCGGCCAGGGTGTGCGCCTGCCGGCTGACGGTGGCCCGGTCGCCCGCCCGAAGGGCCGCGCGCAGGGCCTCCAGCTGCGCCGGCAAGCCGGTCAGGAACGATGCGCCGATGATGCCGATCACGTCGGCGTCGGCCTGGGCCAGCGCGGCGCCGTAGCCGAAGCGCGGCGTCTGTTTGTTTATCTGCAGCACATGCTGCTCGATCAGGCGGTGGAAGGCGGCCGTGCGGAACGGCTTGGACAGGTAGTCGTCCATGCCGCCGGCGATGCAGCGTTCGCGGTCGCCTTCGAGAGCGCTGGCCGTCATGGCGATGATGACGCTCCGCGGCATGCCTTGCGCTTCGCGTGCGCGGATCTGCGCGGTGGCTTCGAAACCGCCCATCTCCGGCATTTGCAAGTCCATCAGTATCATGTCGAAATGGCCGGCGGCCTGGCAATCGAGGGCGATGCGGCCGTTTGCCGCATGCGTGACGCGGTGGCCCGCATTCGACAGCAGCACGGTGGCCAGTTCGCGGTTCATGGCGTTGTCCTCGACGAGCAGGATGTCCAGGCCGGGCATGCTTTCGCGTACGGCCTGGCGCGTCGCCACGGGCGCGGCGCTGGGCATGCCGCGGCGGGTGCCCAGCACGCTCATGGCGACGGTCAGCAATTCCTCGGGGCTGGCAGGTTTGAGCAGGTAGCCGCCGATGCCCAGTTCGCGGCAGCGCGCCGCGTCGCCCAGGCTGCCGCAGGACGACAGCATGACGATGGGAGCTTGGCTCCAGTGGGGCAGGGCGGCCAGCGCCGATGCCGTGTCGAAGCCGTTCATGCCGGGCATGGCGAAGTCCATGATGATGCAGTCCGCCGGCAAGGCGCCGCGGCAGTGCGCCAGCGCCGCCTCGCCCGACTCGCAGGCGGTGACCGTGGCGCCGCTGTGCTCGAAGATCCGGCGCAGGATGGTCAGGCTGCTGGGATTGTCGTCCACCAGCAGGATGTTGCGTGCGGCCAGCGAGGCGCCGGGCGGCGGCGCCAGGGGCTGCTGCTCGCCGATGGGCAGGGCCAGGTCCACGGTGAAGCAGCTGCCCTTGCCCAGTTCGCTCGTCAGGCCGATGCCGCCATCCATCATCGTCACCAGGCGGCGCGTGATCGACAGGCCCAGTCCCGTGCCGCCGAAGCGCCGCGTGGTCGACCCGTCTTCCTGCTGGAAGGCGTCGAAGACAGCCTCCTGCATGTCGGCGGCGATGCCGATGCCCGTGTCGCGCACGCTCAGGCGCAGGCTGGCCACGCCATCGCCGCTGGCGCGCAGCCGGGCGCTGACAACCACCTCGCCCTGCGGCGTGAACTTGATGGCGTTGCCCGCCAGGTTGGTCAGCACCTGGCGCAGCCGGCCCGGGTCGCCGAGCAGGGTGTGCGGCAGCGCGGGATCGACGTCGAGCACCAGTTCCAGGCCGCTGGCCTGCGCCCGCATGGCGTGGGCGCGCATGGTTTCCTGCAGCAGCTGGCGCAGGTCGAAGGGGATGCTTTCCAGGGTCAGCATGCCCGCCTCGATCTTCGAGAAATCGAGGATGTCGTTGATGATGCACAGCAGGGCGTCGGCCGAGGCCTTGACGATTTCCAGGTATTTGCGCTGGTGGGCATCGAGCTCGGAATCGAGCACCAGGTCCGTCATGCCGAGGATGCCGTTCATCGGCGTGCGGATCTCGTGGCTCATGTTGGCCAGGAATTCGCTCTTCGAGCGGCTGGCCGATTCGGCCACTTCCTTGGCCAGCAGCAGCGCGCGCTCGGCCGCCTTTTGGCTGGAAATGTCGACGATGGTGCCCACCAGGCCGTGCAGGCTGCCGTCGGACTTCAGCAGGGCCGCCTTGCTGCACAGGACATCGACCTGCCGCGTGCCGACGGTCAGCCGGTCTTCATACGACTGGTTGCCCCGGTCCTGCAGCAGTGCCAGGTCGTGCTGCAGCGCTTGCTGCGCCTGCTGCTGCGGCAGGATGTCGGCCACCGTCAGACCCGGGATGCGCGCCTGGTCGAGCTGGAAGAAGGCGCAGAAGGCGCGGTTGGCGCGCAGGTAGCGGCCCTGCACGTCCTTCAGGTACAAGGGGATAGGGATGGTTTCGATCAGCGCATCGACGAAGTTGAGGTTGTGGCGCAGCTCGCGCGCCGCCTGGCGCCGCTCCGTGATGTCCGTCAGGCTGCCCGTGATGCCGGCCAGCTGGCCCTGGCCATCGCGTTCGGCGCGCGCGCACACGTCGATCCAGCGCACGTCGCCGTCGCGGGTCACGTAGCGCGCTTCATGGCGCATGCTGTCGACCTGGCCGCCCAGCAGCTGGGACAGGCCGGCCGCGGCGCGCTCGCGGTCGCGCGGGTCGACGAATTGCAGCACGCTCTGGCCCAGGCTGTCGGCGGCGCCGAAGCCCGTGATGGTGTGCCAGGCGGGATTGAGGAAGGTCCAGGCGCCGTGCAGGTCCGTGCGGAAGACCACTTCGTTGAGGCTGTTGACGACGTTGCGGTATTCGCGCTCGCTTTTCGCGATGGTCTCGGCCATGCGCTTGCTGTCGCTGATTTCCGTGCGGATGGCGATGTACTGATAGGGTTTTCCGGCCGCGTCGAGGAAGGGCACGATGGTGGCGTCGACCCAGTATTGCCCGCCATCCTTGGCATGGTTGCAGATTTCGCCGTGCCACACGTGGCCGGCCGTAATGGTTTGCCACATCTGCGCAAAGAAGGCGTCCGGATGCGCGCGCGAATTGATCAGGCGGTGCGTCTTGCCGACCAGCTCTTCGCGCGCGAAGCCGCTGATGGCGCAGAACTTGTCGTTGACATAGATGATGACGCCGGCCGTGTCCGTGATGCTGACGATGGCATGCTGGTCCATCGCGAAGCGCTGGTTCTGCAATTCGATGCGGCGCAGTTCCTGCTGCGACACCAGCTCGGCCAGCAGCACCGACAGGCCTTCGATATCGTCCTCCTGCGGCAGGCGCAGGCCGGAATCGTTGTTGTCGAGCAGGCGCACGGCCGCCACGCGCAGCGACTGGATCACGCGGTTGCGGCTGGCCAGTTCCGTGCGCAGCAGGTCATTCGTCATGCTCAGTTCATTCGAACTCAGTTCCAGGCTGCGCGAGCGCAGGTCCAGGTCGCGTTCGGACTGTTCGTAGGCGCCGTCGATGCGCTGCAGCAGGGCTGGCAAGCCGGCCAGGAAACCGGCCAGTTCGGGCGGCGTGTCCGCCTGTCCGCACAGTGTTTGCGCCTGTTCCAGCAGGGCGGCGCAGGCCGCGTCCGAGTCGATATCGCAGACGCGGTTCAATTGGCGTGCCAGGGTGCGGTTCATGCTTCGCTCAACACAGTCACGGTCATCGTCTGGTTGTGCAGCTGGCAGGCGCCATGCGGCTGGGCGATGCCGATTTCGCCGTTCGAGTAAAAGCCGGCGATGCAGGGCGCGCCGCCCAGCAGGTCGGCCACGGCTTCGACCTCTTCCTCGGCCCGGTCGCCCATCACCAGCTTGCGCCCCACGCAGCTGACCAGCAGGGCCAGCTGGTCGCCCTGCGCATCGGCGTGGGGGGCGACGCCGCGCGCGGCCGTCTCGGCCCCGTCGATCAGCCGGTTGGTACTGGAATGCATCAGCCTCAGGTAGCCGTCGGCGAGGATGTCGCCGGCCAGGGTCAGCGAACCTTGTTCTTCATCGATGGCGAGGATGGTGCGAAAGACATTGCTTTTTTCATGCGCGGCCGTGAGCATTTCAAACGGGAACAGCAGGCCTGAAGCGGGCAGATCGCGCGCGTGGTCGCCCAGGTACAGCTTGTAGATGTCGAGCGCCCGCGCGCCATCGAGGCCATACAGCACGTTGTCGACGCAGCGCGTCACCTTGCGCGCGGGGCCGAACGCTTCCCAGCCCGCATGGCTGCCGTAGCCGAGGCGGATGCGTTCGCCGTACAGGCCGACGGCGACGATGGTATTGTCGGCCGCGCCGCGCGGGCCCAGGGTCCACGTCTGGCGGAAGGCGCCGCCGTCCGCCGCCAGCCCGCCCGACACCGTCACGCCAGGCGGCAGGTTCGACTGCAGGCCCGCGATCAGGGCGCTGCCGTTGATGGCCACGCCCGTGCCCAGCATGAAGACGGCCGTCAGGCCACCGTGCGGCAGGGCCTGCGCCAGGCGCTCGCCCGTGTCGTGCGAATCGGCCATGTCGCAGATGATGGCGTCGGCAATCGCCACCGTGGTGTGGACAAAGCGGATGGCCGTGATGACGCAGCTGTCGTCGTAGACGCGCTTGCCGGCGATCTCGCCTGCCGTGGAGCAGCCGGTGATGATGGTGTCGGGCAGCTGGCGGCGCAGCGCCGCCGTGAGGTCGGGCGTGGCAAAGTAGGGGCAGGCGCCGAAGACCAGCACCAGGTCGGGGCTCATGGCGGCCAGCGGCGCCAGGGCCGCATCGATGTCGGCACGGTTTTTCAGGATCAGTTGTTGCACGCGCATGGCAGGCTCCTCGCTTACAGTGGGTGGGCGTGTTGCTGGACGGGGTCGGGCAGGCTGTCGCGGATGGCGAGCACCTCGTCCCAGGCGCCCAGGAAGGCGTCGAGGCACAGCGGGCAGAAATGGCTGCCCCGGTTTTCATCGAGGTACTGGCGCGCCTGCGCCAGAGGCCAGGCCGGCTTGTACGGGCGCTCCGAGCTGAGCGCGTCGAAGACGTCGGCCACGGCGACGATGCGCGCCGACAGCGGTATCTGCTCGCCCGCCAGGCCGTCCGGGTAGCCGCTGCCGTCATATTTTTCGTGGTGGCCGCAGGCGATTTCCTCGGCCAGGCGGATCAGCGGCGAATCGCTGCCGGCCAGGATATGGCCGCCGATTTTCGCATGCAGGCGCATGATGGCCATTTCATCGGGATCGAGCCGCCCCGGCTTGAGCAGGATATGGTCGGGCGTGGCCAGCTTGCCCACGTCGTGCATGGGCGCTGCCTTGAGCAGCAGGTCCTGCCATTGCGCATCCATGCCCAGGTTCCTGGCGATCAGCGCCGAGTAGCGCGCCATGCGCATGATGTGGGCGCCCGTTTCCGGGTCGCGGAATTCGGCCGCCCGCGCCAGGCGCGTGACCAGTTCCATCTCCCTGGCCGTGACGTTGGCGATGGCCTGGGCCACTTCGTGTTCGAGCAGCTTGGCGCGGTCGGCCAGCATGGTTTGCGCCGTGCGCAGGGCCAGCAGGTTGCGCACGCGCAGGCTGAATTCGATGGTGTCGACGGGCTTGGTGAGAAACTCGGTGACGCCCAGGGAAAAGGCCTGCTTGCGCACGGCGCGGTCGTTTTCCGTGGTCACCATGATGATGGGGATGTCGGCCATGCCGCCCATCTTGCGGAAAATGCTGAGGAACTCGTTGCCCGACAGGCTGGGCATGCGGTAGTCGAGCAAGACCAGGTCCGGCACGTGCGATTCGCACCAGTACAGCGCATCGACGGGATCGCTCATGCAGACCGTCTCGATGCTGCTGGCCTTGCACGCCAGGGTCGATAGCAGGCTCAGGTTGGTGTCGTTGTCATCGACGATCAGGATGCTCATGGTGTCTCCGGCGGATGGCGGTCAGGTGGCGGACGGACGGCGGTGGCTGGTTCAGGCCGCCAGCTCGCCCGTGGCGTGCATGCCCAGGCCCGCCAGCAGGCTGTCCATGTCGAGCACGATCAGCATGCGCTCGTCGAGGGCGCCGATGGCCGTCACGTGGCCGGCCATGGCCGAGCCGTGCAGCTGCGGCGGCGGCTTGATCTGTGCCGGCGCCAGCGGCACCACGTCGGCCACGCGGTCGACCACGATGCCGGTGGCGCCATGCGCGAAGACGAGGATGATCACCACCGTCGAGGCATCGTACGCGGGCTCGGCCTGGTCCAGCGCGATGCGCAGGTCGACCAGCGGCACGATGCTGCCGCGCAGGTGGATGAAGCCCTTGAGGAAGGCGGGCGCGTTGGCGATGCGGGTGACGGCGCCGTAGCCGCGGATTTCCTGCACCAGGCCGATGTCGATCGCGTATTCCTCCTTGCCCAGTCCAAAGACCAGCAATTCCCGTGCGCCCGCTTGCGCCGGTTGACCCGCTGCCGCGGCATGTGTCGTCGTCGTTTCCATGTGCTTGCTCCTGTCAGGTGCTGCGTACTGCATGAGACTGCGAGGATCGCCGGGCGGGGTTCAAGCCTGCTCGACGCGGTTGCGGCCATTCTTCTTGGCCTGGTACAGGGCGGCGTCGGCCTGCGTGAAGCCCGCTTTCCAGTCGCCGTCCGCCGGCAGCGGCGCCAGGCCGATGCTGATCGTCGCGGCGATGGGCGCGTGCTCGACATCGACCTGCGCCGCGGCCACGGCAAGGCGGATGCGCTCGGCCACCTGGCGCGCCCTGGCCAGGTCCGTATGGGGGAACAGCAAGCCGAATTCCTCGCCTCCCACGCGGGCGACGACGTCGGCGGCCCGTGCCTGGGCCAGGATGATGGCCGCGATGGCTTGCAGCACGGCGTCGCCGGCCGCATGGCCATGCTGGTCATTGACATGCTTGAAGAAATCGATGTCGGCGATGCCGATGGTCATCGGGTGGCCCGAGCGCCTGGAGCGCGCCGCCGTGCGCACGGCGTCGATCTCGAAGGCGCGGCGGTTGGGCAGCTGGGTCAGGGGATCGCTGAGGGCGATGCGCTGCAACTGCTGCCAGCGGGCCGCGTTCTGCTGTTCGATGGCCAGTTCGCGGCGCTGGTCGATGAAAAAGGCGCCCATGAAGTTTTCATCGTCGAGGGTGCCCAGGTCCATGGCTTTGAGCACGATGGGCAGCATCGTGCCATCGCGGTGGCGAATGGCGAAATGGCGCTTGTGGCCCAGCACCCTGGACTTCGTGTAGCCGGCCAGATATGCGCCGATCTGCGCGCCATGCTGCTCGCGCACGGCGTCGGGCAGCAGCGCCTCGATCGGCTGGCCTGGCAAGCTGCCCGCGGCATAGCCGCTCAGCGCATACATGGCGTCGTTCGCATAGCGGATGCGCGAGCCCGCATCGATGATGACGGCGGCGTCATCGGCGGCGTCGAGCAGGCGCAAGGCCAGGATTCTGTTCATCTGCTTGTCCCCTACAAAGAAGGTGGAGATGCCGTGCGGTCGAGGCAAAGAGGTCTGCCGAACCGCCCTGGGCGCTCCTTTATACTCATCATACATCAAATAAAAATGATTTCAACGAATATTGTGATTTTCATGATTTTATTTGGATTTTCGACACAGGCAAATCCGGAGCCGGGTGGCGTAAAAGCAGGCGGCGTGTCATTTCCCTCTATGGGGAGCAGAATTTTCGCCTTCGTCCTGCTTGCCGCCGGAAAGAAAAAACGATTTTTTCGTGAATTTATTTATTGTATTCGGTAAATTTATGTAGCAAAATGCAGTGAAGCAACACCATTTAATGTGGAGAGAGGAGACGGACATGCATACGAAGATGTCGGCAAGAGGCAGCGTAGAGGCGGGCAAGGGCTATCCACACGGGGCGCAGGTGCGCCATGCATCCATGCAGCGCCTGAAGGCGATCGCTTACCTGGCCCTGTTGCTGGCCGTGGTGCCGGCCGCGGCCTGCATCGCCACGGGACGCGCCGGCATGCCGGCGCCGTTCAGCGCCATGTGCGGCGTGGTGTCGTGCGCGGCAGGCGAGCATGGACTCTAGCTCGCGGCCTGCGCCTCCTCGCGGATCCATGCCATGAATGCCTGGACGGCAGGGCGCGTGGCCGCGTCGGGCCGCGTCACCAGGTAGTAGGCAAAGCGCGCGGGCCAGGGCAAGTCCAGCACTTGCACCAGGCGTCCAGCGGCGATTTCCTCCTGCGCGTACAGCTGCGGCACCAGGGCCAGTCCCTGTCCCGCCTCGGCCGCGCGTATCAACAGAAAATCATCTTCGAAGGCCGAGCCGCGCAGCGCCCGCGCCGCATCGGCGCTGCCGTCCGGGGCGCCATGCGCGGCCAGCCACAAGGGCCAGTCGGCGCGGTCCGTATCGTGCAGCAGCGGGTAGCGCAGGCAATCGCCGGGCGTGGCAATGGGCGGCTGGCCTGCCATCAGGGCGGGGCTGGCGACGGGCACCAGCACGGGTGCCATTAACCGCGTCACCTGCAAGCCCGGATACTCTCCCAGGCCGTGGCGCAAGGCCACGTCGACCCTGTCGCGGCGCAGGTCGACCAGCGCCGATGTGGCTTCCACGCGCACCTCGATTTGCGGGTGGCGCTGGTTGAAGCGGCCCAGGCGCGGCACCAGCCACGCGGCGGCAAAGGTGGCGACCGTGCTGACGGTGAGCGTCTGGCGCCCAGCCATGTCTTCCAGCGCCTGGCTGGCACCGGCGATCTGCGCGAAGGCACCCAGCAGGGTGGGGTGGACCATGGCGCCCGCTTCGGTCAGGCGCAAGCCCTGGCGTTCGCGCGTAAACAGGGGCATGCCGACCCGTTCTTCCAGCAGGCGGATTTGCTGGCTGACGGCGCCCGACGTCACGTGCAGCGCTTCGGCGGCGGCCTTGATGCTGCCGCGCTGGCCCACTTCGACAAAGGCGCGCAGTGCCTGGAGCGGTAAAGGATGTTTCATTGATATAGTTTTTCTATAGTAAGACAGCAAAAATCATCGTTTCCATTCGCTGAAAATAAGAGCGAGGATGGCGGTGTTTGCAACGCTTATTTTACTTCAGTAAAACTATATCGACAGGATACTCCATGCACAGCATCACATCCCCGGCGGGTTCGCTTGAACTCTACACCGACAGCTCGCCCAACGGTTTCAAGGCCACCATCGCACTGGCCGAACTGGGCTTGCCGTATCAATTGCGCCATGTGCGCATCGACCAGGGCGAACACCGGCTGCCCGCTTTCATGGCCCTCAATCCGCACGGGCGCATTCCCGTGCTGGTCGACCACGAGACGGGCGTCACCGTGTTCGAGTCGGCCGCCATCCTGCTGTACCTGGCCGAAAAGACGGGGAGGCTGCTGCCCAAGGCACCCGCGCAGCGCTGGGCCGCCATCACCTGGCTGCAATTTCATGCGGCCAGCATGGGGCCGATGCTGGGCCAGCGCGTCCATTTCGAGGTCGAGGAGAGAGGCGCGAATGCGGCCGCCACGGCACACTTTCGCCAGCTTTGCGGCGCGGCGCTGGCCACCATGGATGGCCGCCTGGCGGCCAACGCCTACCTGGCCGGCGACGACTATTCCATTGCCGACATCGCCAGCTTCGGCTGGCTGCACATCGCCCGTATCGTCGGCTTCGATTTATCCGCCTGGCCGCACGTCAGCAGCTGGTACGCCCGCGTGGCGGCGCGTCCGGCCGTGCAGCTGGGCGTCACTATCCCCGCGCCCGCCACGGGCGCCTGATTTTTATCGAGGAACAGCATGAGCAATGACATCACGGAAGGCGCCTCGTCGCAGGCCTTCACGCAGCACCGCGGCTACCGGCGCATGTTCGCGCCCGGCGCGCTTACCCTCGGCATTTACCTGCCGCTGCGTTTTTACCAGGGCGACATGCAGGCGCTGGCCGGCCAGGCCGACCTGGTCGCCGCCATGGACAGGCAAGGCTTCGCCGCCGCCTGGGTGCGCGACATTCCCTTGTTTGACCCGCGATTCGGCGATGCGGGCCAGCTGTTCGACCCGTGGGCCTATCTCGCCTACCTGGCGGCGCGCACGGACTCGCTGGCCCTGGCCACGGGCAGCGCCATTTTTACCCTGCGCCATCCCATCGACCTGGCCAAGGCGGCCGCCAGCATCGACCAGTTGTCGGGCGGGCGCCTGGTGCTGGGCACGGCCTCGGGCGACCGCGCCAGCGAATTTCCCGCGTATGGCGTGCCGTACGATACGCGCGGCGAACGCTATGCGCAGGCCGTGCACCTGTTCCGCCAGTTGCTGCGCCCTGGCCCCGCGCATGTCAGCAGCCCGCTGGGCAGGATCGAGGGCCTCGAACTGCTGCCCAAGCCCGTGGCGGGCGCCATTCCCCTGATCGTCACCAGTTCCTCGGGCCAGCCGCTTGAGTGGATAGGGCACCACGCCGATGGCTGGCTGACGTACCCGGAAGCGACCGGTACGCCGGACGGGCCGCGCCGGCTGGCGGAAAAGATCCGCGCCTGGCGCCAGTGTATCCCGGATGGCGGCTTCCGACCGCACATGTGCAATGAGTGGCTGGATCTGGTGGACGACCCCGACTATCCGCGCACGCCCGTGCGCAGCGGCTATGTGCTGCGCACGGGGCGCAAGGGCTTGATCGATCTGCTGGGGGAATGGCAGGAAGCGGGCGTCAACCATGCGGCACTGGGCATCCAGCATGGCCGGCGTCCGGCCGCCGAGGTGCTGCAGGAACTGGCGCAGGAAGTGCTGCCGCATTTTCCGTCGCATGCGGCGCCGGCCAGCGCCGTGCCGCGCTGGTAAGTATGGCTAGAACGCCTGGCTGGCTGCGTAAATGAGCAAGCCGGCCAGGCCGCCCACGACGGTGCCGTTGATGCGGATGAATTGCAGGTCGCGCCCGATGGCCAGTTCGATGCGTTCGCTCATTTCTTCCTTGCTCCATAAGTCGAGGCGGGCGGCGATGAAGGCGCCCACTTCGCCCCGGTAACGGCGCACCAGCGAGCCGCTGCCGGCGACGATGGCGCCGTTCAGCCATGCCCGCGCATGGTCGTCCGTGCCCAGCACCCGGCCCGTGTTGCGCGCCAGGCTGGCGATCGCTTGCGCCAGCACGGGCTGGTCCGCGTGCAGGTCGGCCAGCACGCGCGTGCTGATGTGCTTCCACACGTCACCGAGCATGGCTTGCACCGTGTCGCTGGCGATCAGCTGCAGCTGGTAGCGGCGCACGGTCTCCTGCCACTGCGGATCGGCCTTCAGGTGCAGCGCGCTGTCGGCGATCCAGCCGGCGATGCGCTGGCGCAGCGGGTGCCCGGGATCGAGGCGCACGGCGAGTGCGAATTTTTGCAGCGAGGCGATCATGCGCGGCTCGTACGCCTTCACGGCTTTTTTGATCAGCGCGTTCTCGATCTGGAAGGCGCCCAGCACGAAGTCGCCGATGGCCGCGTGGTGCGCCTCGTCGTCGAGGTAGGCGGCGCCGCGGTCGAGCAGGAAGTCCAGCAACTGCTGCGGCTTGCCGTCGGCGATCAGTGCATCGATGCAGTCGGCCGCCACGTCCGACAGGTTCAATTGGCCCAGGTAGCCGCTGGCCTGCTCGCGCAGCAGCTGTCCCAGCTTGTCGTGGTCGGCCATCGCCAGCAGCTGTTTCGCGACACCGGCGCTGGCCATGCCCAGCTGCCGCGCGTGGGCCTCGTCGGCCAGCCAGGCGCCCAGGCGCGCGGCGGGATCGGCTTGCGCGATGCGCTCGGCGATGCCTTGCTCGGTAATGAAATGGTTTTCCACGAAGGCGCCCAGGCTGCGGCCGATGTCCGCCTTGCTGTTCGGGATGATGGCCGTATGCCACAGGGGGATGCCCAGCGGGTGGCGGAACAGGGCGACGACGGCGAACCAGTCGGCGATCGCGCCCACCATGGACGCTTCGGCGAACGCTTCCACATAGCCCCAGGCCGGGTGGGCGCCGCGCTGCGAGCGGGCTATGGCGAATACCAGCGCGGCCAGCAGCAGCAAGCCGGCGGCCAGCCACTGCATGCTGCGCAGGCGGGCGCGCTTGAGCTGGTCCGTGCTGTGGTCCAGCTGTTTGATAAGGTCGGGGGAGCGTTGCATCGATGGCGGTCTGCGGGGTTGCGAGACCGCCATCTTACTGCGATGGCGCAGTGGAGGGATTACTGTTGCGGATGCAGCAGCGAACGGCGGCGCGCGTAGCCGAAGTAGATGGCCAGGCCGATCACGAGCCAGATGGAAAACGCCATCCAGGTGACCCAGCTGAGGAAGCTCATCAGGCCTACGCACAGGATCACGGCCAGCGCCGGCACGTACGGCACGCCGGGGCAGCGGAAGGCGCGCGGCAAGTCCGGGCGCTTCTTGCGCAGCACCACGACGGCAACGGAGACCATCGTGAAGGCGGCTAAAGTACCAATGTTGATCAGTTCAGCGAGGATGTTGAGCGGGATCACGGCGGCGATCAGGCCGAACACGATGCCGACCAGCCAGGTGGCGAAGAACGGCGTGTGGAAGCGCGGGTGCACGGTCGACAGGCGCTTGGGCAGCAAGCCGTCGCGCGACATGGCGAAGATGATGCGCGTCTGGCCGAAGGCCATCACGAGGATCACGGTGGTCATGCCGAGGATGGCGCCCAGGTCGACGAAGCCGGCGATCCAGTTTTCGCCCGCATACTGCAGGGCCAGCGAGACGGGATGGTCGACGCCGAGGAATTTTTGATACGGCACGATGCCCGTCATGATGGCCGACACCACCACGTACAGCACGGCGCACACGGCCAGCGAGCCGATGATGCCGATCGGCAGGTCGCGCGACGGTTTCTTGACTTCCTCGGCGGCCGAAGTGACGGCGTCGAAGCCGATGAAGGCGAAGAAGACGAGGGCGGCGGCGCTCAGCATGCCGTGATAGCCGAAGGGCATGTAAGGCTGCCAGTTGGCCGGCTGCACGTGGCGCGCGCCGAAGATGATGAACAGCAGCACCACGCCCACCTTGATGGCCACCATGATGTTGTTCAGGCGCGCCGATTCACGCACGCCCCAGCCCAGCATGGCCGTCAGCAGAAGCATGATGACGAGGGCGGGCAGGTTGATGAAGGTGGTCACGCCAGGCAGGGCACCGGGCGCGGCCGTCAGGGCCACGGGCAGCGCGATGCCAAAGCCCGACAGCAGCGACTGGAAGTAGCCGGACCAGCCGACGGAGACGGCGGCCGCGGCCAGGCCGTACTCGAGCAGCAAGTCCCAGCCTATCATCCAGGCAGCCAGCTCGCCCAAAGTGGCATAGCTGTAGGTATAGATGGAGCCGGCCACGGGCACGGTGGAAGCGAATTCCGCGTAGCACAGGGCGGCGAAGCAGCAGGCGACGGCCGCCACGACGAACGACAGCGACAGGGCGGGACCGGCCGTCAGCGCGCCCGTGCCGGTCAGCACGAAAATGCCCGTGCCGACGATGGCGCCTATGCCCATGAGGACAAGGTCGAAGGGTCCCAGCACTTTCGCCAGACCTCCCGGTTTCTTGCTGTGGGCGATCATGTCATCCAAATTCTTGGTTCTAAATAAGCTCACTGTGTCTCCTGGTGGTTTTTGTCATGGCGCCATTGCCGCCTCGTGAGTAGCACGACGCAGCCAGATTCTAGCCCACGCGCCCTTGATTCCAGAAGGAAAACCGTACGGTGCCGTGCGCGCCAGCCCCGCAAACTTGTCCGGCAGGCAAAAAAACAGCCCCGGATGGTGGTCCGGGGCTGGAAAGGAGACTGCTACAGTTGGTTACTCTGGCTTACTTGGCAAAGTGCGCTTCGATCTCTTCGAGTGTCTTGCCCTTGGTTTCTGGCAGCAGGAAGGCGGCCGCCAGGAAGTACAGCACCGTGCAGCCGGCGCCAAAGAAGAACAGGGTCGAATAGCCGTGCAAGCCCACGGTGGGCAGGAAGATGGCGGCGATCACGGTCGAGACGAACTGGTTGACCAGCAGGGCGATGCTCATGCCGTTCGAGCGGATGCGCGTCGGCATCAGTTCGGACAGGGCCAGCCACACGCACACGCCCGGTCCCACGGCAAAGCTGGACACGAACACGCAGATGGCGATCGCCACCAGCCAGCCGTGCGTCGACGAGGGCACGGGGCCCAGGCTGGCCTTCTCGATGCGCAGCGGCGCTTCGCGCCCGGCGGCCGGATCGGCGAACGGGTTCAGGTGCAGCTTGCGGAAGAACACGCCGATCACGCTGTCGGGCTGCACGGCGTCGTCGCGGGCGATCGTCACCTGGCGCAGCACGGGATCGTCGCTGCGCAGGCTTTTTACGTTCGTGAACGGGCCGTAGGCGTAGGCGATGGTCAGCTGCTGCGGCGTGCCGTCGGCCGCTGCGCCCAGGGCCGTCAAGGTGGCCGCATCGAGGCTCAAGGCCAGGCCATCGGCCCGCACTTGCGCGGCGATGGCGGGGCGCACGTCGGCCAGGTGGGCTTCGGCGCCGCGGAACAGCAAGCCGGCCGCCAGCAGCGAGACGACGATGCCGCCCGTGCCCAGCATCAGCAGGAACTTGCGGCCCTTGCGGTCGACCAGCAGCACTGCCACCACCGTCATCACGGCATTGAGTACTTTCAGCAGGACGTCCGCCATATTGGCCGAGGCGCCCGACAGGCCTGCCTGGTTCAGGATATTGACGACGTAGGCGAGGATGGAATTGATGCCCGTCGCCTGCGTGCAGGCGAGGATCAAACAAGCGAGCAGGAAGGGCAGCACGTAACGGCGGCTCAGCAGCGGGTCTTTCGCCTTGCCGCTGGCCTTGGCCGTATTCTCGGGCGTATCTTGCATCTCGCGCAGCTCGATGTCGGCGGCGGCGGGCAGGCGCGTGCGCAGCAGCGACTGGCGCGCCTGCTCGATGCGGCCCCGTTGCGCCAGCCAGCGCGGCGACTCGGCCAGCAGCAGGGCGCCGACGGTAAACACGAGGCCCGGTGTCAGACAGACCCAGAAGATGCTGCGCCAGGCCTGGTCCTTGGCCGTGAAGATGGCGGCGACGCGGCCCGCTTCCGGCAACGCTTGCGCGGCCTGCGTGGCCGTTTCCACCGTCTGCGCCTGCATCAGGCCGATCAGGGCGGCCGCCACCAGGCCGATGGTCAGCAGCAGCTGAAACAGGGCGGCACCCCGTCCACGCTGCTGCGCGGGCAGGCATTCGGCCAGGTACAGGGGCACGACGACGCCTATCAAGCCGCCGCTGATGCCTTGCAGCAGACGGCCCAGCAGCAGCGGCGTGTAGCCGTCGGCCAGCGCGATCAGCGGGATGCTGGCGCTGAACAGGGCGCCGGCCAGGAACATCACCCAGCGCCGGCCCAGCAGGTCGGCCAGGGCGCCGGCGAACAGCGACGACAGCACGGAACCCAGCAGCACGGCGGCGACGATAAAGCTCAGTTGCTGGGCCGTCAGTTTCCAGGCCACGGAGGCCGTCGATTCCAGGTAGGGCAGGGCGCCGGCGATGATGCCGATGTCTATGCCGTACAGCAATCCCCCCATGCCGGCAATAAATAGCAGGTAGCGCATGGCCCACACGGGGGCCTTGTGTGACGTGTCGTGCATGGTAACTCCGGGACGGGGTTGAGGTTGTGGATGGTCTAGCGGGTGGAAAGATCGATGGCCGTGCCTTCGACGAAGACGGACACTGGCTGTAATTGGGAATCGAGGACGACGATATCGGCCCAGGCGCCCGGCGCCAATCGGCCCCGTTCGGACTCGCCCAGGTAGTCGGCCGGGTACAGCGAGAGGCGGTTCGAGGCGTCGGCCAGGTCCAGGCCCAGGTCGACGAAATTGCGCAGTGCCTGGTCCATGGTCAGCACGCTGCCGGCCAGCGAGCCCGTGGCCAGGCGCACGCAGCCCAGGCATTTGTAGACGCGCTGCGTGCCCAGGCCGTACTCGCCGTCCGGCATGCCGGTGGCCGAGGTGGCGTCCGTCACGCCGTACAGGCGCGGGATGGCGCGCAGGGCCGCGCGCAGGGCGCCCTTGGCCACGTGCTGCAGGTCGGGGATGATTTCCGCGTATTCGGCATGCGCCAGCGCCGCGCCGACCATGCCCGGGTCGTAATGCGTCATGCCCGTCATGCCGTTGTACAGGTGCGTGAAGCCGGACACGCCGGCGTTCAGCGCCGCCACGCCTTCGTCATACGTGCCGGCGCTGTGGCCGATTTGCACGCGGATGCCCATGGCCGCCAGTTGCGGGATCAGCTCCAGGTGGCCGGGGATTTCTGGCGCCATGGTCAAGACCTTGATGGGGGCGATGGCGTGGAAGCGCTGCACCAGCGCGAGGCTCGCCTGCACGACGTCGGGCGGTTGCGCGCCCAGGCGGTGCAAATTCAAAAACGGGCCTTCCAGGTGCACGCCCAGCATGCGCGCGCCGTTGGCGGGGCGTTCGGCGATGACGCCGGCCAGGCCTTGCAGGGCGCGCAGGATCGACGGTTCCTTGGCTGTCAGGGTCGTGCCCAGCAGGGCCGTGGTGCCATGGCGCGCATGCACCTGTGCCACGGTGGCGCCCGCGTTCCCGCCTTCCATGATGTCGACGCCGGCCGCGCCATGCACGTGCAGGTCGATGAAGCCGGGCAGGATGGTCAGCGCGCTGTCGGCGGCAGGGTCTTCTTGTATCTGGACGATGCGCTGGTCAAAGGTGATGGTGCCCGTGATCCAGCCAGATGGGGTAAGGATTCTGCCGCTCAGCATGTGTTATTCCGCTATAAAAAGTTCGATGCCCAGCTTTTGCAGCCCTTCGCGGTACTCCTGGCTGATGCTGGCATCGGTGATGACGGTATCGACCCGGTCCAGCTGCACGATGCGGTGCAGGCTGACGCGGCCGAACTTCGAGGCGTCCGTGAGGACGATGATTTTCTTGGCCCGTTCCACCATCTTGTGGTTCAGGCTTGCTTCCGCTTCGTGGTGGGTGGTCACGCCAAACTGCAGGTCGAAGCCGTCGACGCCCAGGAACAGCTTGTCGAAGCTGTAGGCCTGCAAACAGGTTTCCGCCTGGCTGCCCTGGATCGACAGCGACTGCTTGCGCAGCAGGCCGCCCGTGAGGATCAGGTCCACGCCGGGCGCGTCGGCCAGTTCCCACGCGATGTTCAGGCCATTCGTGGCCACCGTTACGCCGGTCGCCTCGCGCAGATGGCGCGCCAGCGAGATGGTCGTGGTGCCCGAGTCGATGATGATGTTGTCGCCCGGTTCCACCAGCCGCGCCGCATACGCGCCGATGCGCTCCTTCTGCTCGTGGTTGATGGCGTCTTTCTGGCGTATCGTGTGTTCAAGCGGGGGCGTGCGCGTCAGGGTCGCGCCGCCGTGGCTGCGCGTGGCCATGCCTTGCGCTTCCAGCGCATTCAAGTCGCTGCGGATGGTGACCGCGGACACGCCGAGCTTTTCCACCAAGTCGGTCACTTGCACCGAGCCCTGCTGGGCAAGCATTTGGAGGATGGATTCACGGCGTTGGCTGGTATTTCGCATGGTGGCGGGCTCGGTAAAAAGTGAAAATACCGAGCTTAACAGATTGCCGCTTCGGCAATGACGGGGACTGCCGCATTGCGGTTGCAGGCGCGCGCATATTGCGCCAGCAAGCTGCCGATCTTGTGCTCGATCAGGGCCGGCGCCTGTGCCGGCAAACTGCCCTGCACCACGGCCAGATACTGTTCCGGCAAATGCTGGCTCAACAGCGGCAGCGGAATGGCCACCGTATCCAGGTTGGCCAGCAGCTTGCCGACGGCGGCCGCCACTTCCGGCTCGCCCCAGTAATAGCGGCAACGGTCGCTCAAGCCGTAGCGGCGCATCAGGCGCTGCTCGTCCGGCGTGCCCAGGTAATGCTTGATCCAGTTCTTCGGATTGGCCACCATCACGTCGTCGAGCACCTGCATCAGCTGCGAGGTGGCGTGCGCCGGCAGCAGTTCCTCCTCGATCTGGCAAAGGGCGAACAGCGCTTCGCGCAGCGCGAAGGTAGCGGCCGGGCCCACTTTCAGGATGGCGAAATGGTCGCGCACCATGGCGTGCAGCGCCGTTTCGCGCTGGTAGTCGGTGGAATGGGCTTCGAACACGAGGCCGGGCTGCTCGGCGACAAAGGCCGACAGTTCTGTGGCGGCATCGGCGTCGTAATGCTGGATGCTGCTCTGGTCGAAATCGACACCAGGCTGCACCACCATGGCGATGACGCGGCGCCAGGCGCCATGCAATTCCTTGTCGAGGAAGGCGCGGCGGTGCACGTCGAGCGTGCGGCGCGCCGCTTGCGGGCTGGTGACGGCGCCGGCCTGCGCCAGCGACGCTTCGCCGCCGGGAACCGGCACTTCCGTGCCGATCACATAGACGGGCGGCGCGAAGCCGGCGGCGGCCGCTGCCTCTTCGGCGACGATGCACAGGCGCGCCGAACGAGCGGCCACGGTTTCATCGTCGAGCTGCAAGGGATCGTCCGCACAGCGCATGCTGCAATCGAGGTGGATCTTGTGGAAGCCGGCCGACGCATATGCGGCGATCAGGGTTTCGGCGTGGTTCATCGCGGTGGCCGCATCGAGGTGCTGCCAGGCGTTCGGGCCCAGATGGTCGCCGCCCAGCACGAGGCGGCTGGCGGGAAAACCCTGTTCGCGGGCCAGTGCCAGCATGGTGTCGCGGAAAACGGCCGGCGTCATGCCCGTGTAGCCGCCGAACTGGTCGACCTGGTTCGACGTCGCCTCGACCAGCAGCACGGTGTCGTACTCGCTGGCCACGCGCATGGCGGCGCGCAGCACGCTAGGATGGCTGCAGCAGACGGCGTACAGTCCCACGCGCTCGCCGCGGCGGTGCGCCTTGATCACTTGCTGGATCGGGGACAGGGTAAAAGTCGGGTTTTCCGCTTGCTTCATCATGTTTACGCCTTTGTATGTTGTCGTATCAAAAGGGCCGCGCCACGCGCGCCGCCGGCGTCGCCAAAGCGGGGCGGCAAAATCGGCGGCACGTGCACGCCGGGGAACAGATGGCGTTTCACGGCGGCCGGCAGCTTGTCGTACAGGTGCGGCAGCTTGGACAGGCCGCCGCCAAGCACGATGACGTGCGGGTCGTAGGTCAGCACGAGGCCGGCCAGCGCGTGGCCCAGCACGTCGAGGTGCACGGCCACCGTGCGCTGGGCCAAGGCGTCGCCCATGTTGGCGCGGGCCACGATGGCCAGAGGCTCGGCGCCGTCGCCGCCGAAGTGCGCATGGAGTTTGCGCATGGCGGGGCCGGAGACATAGCGTTCCAGGCAGCCCGCCTTGCCGCACGGGCAGTCGTAACCGGCCAGGCCATGTTGCGCCATCAAGGTGGCGGGCAGGCTCCAGTGGCCCCATTCGCCGGCCACGCCGTTAAAGCCGCGCAGCAGCTGGCCGCCCACGCAATAGCCGCCGCCGGCGCCCGTGCCGAGGATGGCGCCGAACATGCTGGCGGCGTTGTCGGCCGCGCCGCCTTGTGCTTCCGACAGCGCGAAGCACTGGCAATCGTTGCCGATGGCGACAGGGCGCTGCAAGGCTTGCTGCAGGGTTTGCGCCACGAGGCGGCCGTTCAGGGCCGGCACGTTGGAGCTGAGCTGGCGTCCGCTTGCGCTGTCGATCACGCCGGGCAAACCGATGCCGACGGGCGCCGTCGTGCCCAGTGCAGCGTCGCCGCGTTCCACCAGGCCGGTGATGGCTTGCACGAAGGCGTTGAAATCGTCGCCCGGCGTGGCGACCCGTTCGCGGAACATTTCCGTCAGCGCGCCGTCGCGGTCGGCAAACGCCACCAACTCTATCTTGCTGCCGCCGATGTCGATGCCGTGGTAGCCGGCTGTAGGATTAGAATTGGTCATGGCCATAGATGGTGACGCCTTGCACGACACGGTTGACGATGCCGCCGGCGAATGGATTGTCGGGGCGCAGTTGCAGCAGTGCGGACTGGTGCAGCGCATATTGCTGCGCCATCAGCAGCCACAGCGGGGCCAGCCAGGCGTCGGGCCAGACCGGCGCATCGGCCGACAAGGTGGCAGATAAGTCACCGCCGATACCCACCGTCAGGCAGCGCAGCGCCACGCTGTCGCGCTGCAGTTCTTTCAATAGGTCGTCTTCGTACTGGCGCGCCAGCGGCTTGCTGCTGCGCAGCAGGATCACCAGGGACTCTGTGGTGACGGCCGATTTCGGGCCGTGGCGGAAACCCAGCGGCGTATTGGCCATCGCCATCACGCGCCCGCCCGTCAATTCCAGGATTTTCAATGCGGCTTCCTTGGCCAGCGCTTCCAGCGGGCCGCTGCCCAGGTAGACGACGCGCTGCACCGGTGTCGAACCCAGGTCCGCCACGGGCGCCGACCAGTCGCGCAAGGCCTGTTCGCCCAGCTGCGCCAGGGTGTCCAGGCGGGTCAGATCCGTGTCCTTGCCCAGTACCGACAGGGCCGCCAGCAGCATGCTGCTGAAACTGCTGGTCATGGCGAAGCCGCGGTCGCAGCTGCCTTCCGGCATCAGCAGGTTATAGGTATTGCTGTCGTTCGCGCCCTGGCGCGCCAGCTTGCCGTCCGCATTGCAGGTGATGTTCAAAAAGCGCGCGCCGGGCACGACCTGGCGCAGCAGTTCCACGGCCGCCAGGCTTTCCGGGCTGTCGCCGCTGCGGGCAAACGAGACGAGCAGGGTGGGCGCATCCGCTTCCAGGTACAGCTCGTGGTGCGTGAGCAAAGTCGTGGTGGCGATGGCGCGGATTTGCGCGGGCCAGGCCGCATTCAGGGTATCGACGACGATTTCGCCCACATAGGCGGAGCTGCCGGCGCCCGTGAGGATGACGCGTTGTTGTGGGTTCGACAGCGCGTCGCCGAGGAAGGCGGCCAGTGTCGCTTGCTCCTTGCGCAAGATGTCGGCCAGCGCACGCCAGATGGCTGGCTGGTGGGCGATTTCCTCGGCCGTGTGCAGGCCGCCGATGTCGCGCCAGGTTTGAATGTCACGCTGAAGAAGGGTAGTCATGAGAGGTCAGTAAAGTGTTTGTTGGAGAAAGCATAAATACTAAATTTCGAAAAGTCAAATACGAAAGTAAAACGAAAGTAAATAGTTGGGCGGCTTGCGAAATAATGTCGTTTTAATGGCTCTGAAGCATGCTGCGGTGCAGCGAAAAAGCCAGTGGCGGCGCGGCCTGTCGCTGAAATGCCACGATAACGAAAGTATGTTTTGTAACATTTTGGTGAAACGTAAGAAAAATGCGCCAATTCTGGGCATTTTATTAATAAATTGCCGCTTTAACTTTCTTTTGATTGACGATATTTATTTTTCTTCTTAAAGTATTTCCATCACTTCGATTTTCTGAAAGCCGCCTGATGAAACCTCTCCCGCTTCCCCGCCGCGCCCTTGCCGCCTGTGTCCTCGCTGCCCTTGCCACCCTGGCCGCACCGGGCCTGCAGGCCGCGCCTATCGGTAACCTGGCCAGCTTGAGTGCCGTGCATGCGGCCGACGTGGCCAAGGGCGAGGCGCTGGGCTGGGACGTGCGCAGCGATACGGGCGTGCAGCTGCGTATCAGCCTGCCGCAGGTGGACGTGCTGCGTATCCAGGCGGGAGGCAAGGCCGGCTTGACGGGCCCCGGCGACAAGGCCGCGCCCATCGTCGTGGGCCAGCCTGCCGCGCAGGTGGCGTACCAGATCAAGGAACAGCCCGACCATATCCTGATCAGTACGGATGCCCTGAGCCTGCGCATCGACCGCAAACCGCTGCGCTTTACTCTTTTCCGCAACGGTGATGCGGTGCCGCTGTGGCGCGAGGTGCAGCCGCTGTCGCTCGACGACAAGCAGGGCGTGCAGGTGCTTTCGAGCCTGCCGGGCGAGCGTTATTTCGGCGGCGGCCAGCAAAATGGCCGCTTCGAATTCAAGGGCAAGCAGGTGCCCGTATCGTATTCGGGCGGCTGGGAAGAGGGCGACCGGCCGAATCCCGCGCCATTTCTCATGAGTTCACGCGGCTGGGGCATGCTGCGCAATACCTGGTCCGACGGGAATTACGACTTGCGCGACAAGGAGCAGATCTCGCTGCAGCACGCGGAAGGCCGCTTCGATGCGTATTTCTTCGTCGGCAAGGACCTGCGCGACGTCGTCGCCCGCTACACGGACTTGACGGGCCGCGCGCGCATGCTGCCCCGCTGGGCGCTGGAATACGGCGACGCCGATTGCTACAACGATGGCGACAACGTGAAAAAACCCGGTTCCGTGCCAAAGAACTGGACGGACGGCCCCACGGGCAAGACGCCGGACGTGGTGGAAACGGTGGCGCGCCAGTACCGCGAACACGACATGCCGGGCGGCTGGATACTGCCCAACGACGGCTATGGTTGCGGCTACACGAACTTGCCGGAAACGGTGAAGGGCCTGGCCGGCTATGGCTTCCGCACGGGCCTGTGGACGGAAAACGGCGTCGACAAGATCGCCTGGGAAGTGGGCCAGGCGGGCAGCCGCGTGCAAAAGCTCGACGTGGCGTGGACGGGCAAGGGCTATCAGTTCGCCATGGACGCGAACAAGTCCGCCTACGACGGCATCCTGAACAATTCCGACAGCCGGCCGTTCCTGTGGACGGTGATGGGCTGGGCTGGCATCCAGCGCTACGCCGTGGCGTGGACGGGCGACCAGAGCGCCAGCTGGGACTACATCCGCTGGCACATTCCCACCCTGATCGGCTCGGGCCTGTCCGGCCAGGCCTATGCATCGGGTGACGTGGACGCCATCTTCGGCGGCAGCCCGGAAACCTATCTGCGCGACCTGCAGTGGAAAAGCTTTACGCCCGTCCTGATGGGCATGTCCGGCTGGGCCGCGGCCGAACGCAAGCACCCGTGGTGGTTCGATGAGCCGTACCGCGACATCAACCGCCGCTACCTGAAACTCAAGATGCGTTTGACGCCGTATATGTATACGCTCGTGCGTGAAGCGGAGCAATCGGGCGCGCCGCTGGTGCGCGGCCTGATGTGGGATTACCCGCAAGACCCGGCCGCCTACACGGAAGCCTATAAATACCAGTTCTTCCTGGGCCGCGACGTGCTGGTGGCGCCCGTCTACCGCAGCCAGGCCGTCAGCGGCGGCTGGCGCAAGGGCATTCACCTGCCGCAGGGCACGTGGTACGACTACTGGGATGGCCGCCAGGCCACGGCCGGCGCGAAAGGGCGCGACCTCGACCTGCAGGTGACGCTCGATAAGCTGCCCGTGTTCGTGCGTGCCGGCGCCATCCTGCCCATGTATCCGGAAATGCTGTACGACGGCCAGAAGCCGAAGGACCAGCTCACGCTCGATATCTACCCGCACGGCGATTCGCAGTACACCCTGTATGAAGACGATGGCAACACGCGCCAGTACCAGGGCGGCGCCTTCAGCCAGCAAGTCATCCGCATGCGCCAGACGGGCGCCGACGTGCAGGTCGACATCGGCGCCGTCGATGGCCAGTACCAGGGCCAGGAAGCGCGCCGCGCTTATGCGCTGCGCATGCTGGCGGGCCAGGCACCGGTCGCCGTGCGGGCCGGCGAACGCCTGATCGCGCCATCCGCCGGCCGCGCCGCCTATGACAAGGCGGCAGAGGGCTGGTATTTTGATGCGGCGGACAGGCAAGGCACCCTGCACGTGAAAGTGGCGGCGCAGGACATCCGCCAGCCTTTGATTTTGCAGGTCGCCGGCGCGCTGGCCGTGGCAGAGTCGGATGCGGCCTTCCCGGCCGCTCCCGTGCCGGGCCGCGCCTTGCCGGCCGACGCCATGCAGGTGGTGGCGCGTCCTGCCGAGGAAAGCGGCTATCCGCTGGAAAACGCCTTCGATGGCAAGCCGGAGACGTGGTTCCGCACCGTGCGCAGCCCGTCCGTGAAAAGCGGCCCGCATGAATGGGTGATCGGCTTTACGGAACGGCGCCTGGTGGACGGCATCGAACTGGCGCCGCGCAACGACCAGCACTGGAAGCATGGCCAGGTGCGCGACTATGAAATCTACATCGGCGACAACAACGGCGAGTGGGGCGCGCCACTGCAGCGGGGCACCTTGAAGCTGCAGGAAGGCACGCAGACGATCAATTTCCCCGCCACGGCCGGGCGCTTGCTGCGCTTCCGCGTCATGAGTACGCAAAATCCGGAAGGCGATGGCGCCGCGTCCCTGGACCCGATGGTGATGGCGGCGCAGGCCGGGCCGGTGGCGCGCGCGTTCGACGCGGCGCTGGCGACCGACGTGGCACCCGTCACCTTGTCCGCATTCCGCGTGCTTGAGCACAGAGTGGCCGAAGGCGAGGAGGTGCAGCGTTATCTGTCGGACCTGGCGCTGCCGAAGACTATCGCGAAAGACCGGCCGGCCGGCAAGGCGGCCGAGATGCGCATGAACGGGCTGTGGTTCCGCAAGGGCCTCGGCGTGGGACCTGCCAGCCGCATCGACTTGCAGCTGGCGGGCAACTGGAATCTGCTGCGCGCCGACCTGGGCGTGGACGATAGCTGCCGCAGCGCGGGCGGCTTGCAGTTCCAGGTATGGAGCGGCGAGCGGCTGCTGTACGACAGCGGCCTGGTCACGGCTCCCGGGGTGGTCAAACCCGAAATCGACGTGCGCGGCCTGAGCCAGCTCAGTTTGCGCACCCTGGGCGCGCGCGGCGCCCACCCGGCCCAGGTCTGCGGCAACTGGGCCAACGCCGTACTCACCGGCACGGAAGGCGCGACAGTCAAGCCGCGCTAACTACTTCAATCATTTCACTAAAAAGAGCCCCTCTTCGGACCGGGGAGGGGCTCTTGCAACCTGACGAAAACAAATCACTTATAAAAAGGGAGTTGAGAATGCACTTGAAAAAACTGATGGCCGCGATGGTGGCGGTGGGGTTGGCGTCGACAGCGCTGGCGGCGGAGGAGGAGAAACTGCAGCGTGTCGAAGTGACGGGTTCGAGCCTGAAGCGCATCAACGCGGAAACGGCGTCGCCCGTGCAGGTGATCAATGCCAAGCAGATCGAGAACATGGGCGCGCTCACCTTGCTGCAAGTGCTCGACAACCTGCCCGCCGCCCGTCCGGCGCAGCAGGATTTCCGCTCGATGTTTACGGGTTCCGATGGCGGCTCGCAAGCGAACTTGCGGGGAATGGGTGCGCAGGGCACCCTGGTGCTTTTGAATGGCCGCCGCCTGTCGTTCTATGGCGCGCCGGCCGGCTTCCAGACCATGTTCGTCAATATCGACGCCATTCCCGCCGCCGCCATCGAGCGCATGGAAATTTTGACGGACGGCGCGTCGGCCGTGTATGGTTCCGACGCCGTGGCCGGCGTGATCAACGTGATCACCAAGAAGTCGTACCAGGGCCTGGAAGCGCGCGCCAACGGCGAGTTTTCACCGAGCGTGAAATCGTATGGCGAGCGCCAGGCCAGCGTGCTGTATGGCCTGGGCGACCTGGCCAGCGATGGCTACAACATCTATGGTTCCGTGAACGTCTACCAGCGCGACCGCATCGCGCTGGCCGACACCTGGCGCAAGCGCCCATCGTATTTTTATGTAAACAATCCCAATTTCATCCCGAACATGCGCGTGGGTGTCGGCAGCGAACCGGGCGTGATGAATCCAGGAACCTTCTTTGTCTTCGACAAGGCGAAGAACAATGCGCGCACCCAGCGCGCCGTCAATGGCTGCAACACCAGCATCACCGAGGCCTCGGGCACGCGCTGCGTGTGGAATGCGCTGCCGAACCAGCTCGACACGGGCCCCACCTCGGAGCGCGCCACGGCCTACGTGAGCGGCCGGCTGAAGCTCGGTGGCGACATGGAGGCGTTCGCGGAAGGCGCTTTCACCCACATCAAGATGCGCGGCGAGAACGGCCCGTCCAGCTTCAATAGCGGCAGCACGAACAACTGGTTCGCGCGCAATACGGGCAATACCCTGAACACGTTTGCCACGCCTTTCCTGAGCCCCAACAACGTCTACCTGAAAGGCAAGCTCGATGCCGACATGGTGGCCAAGATGGGCGGCGCGGCCGGCTTGAATTACCTGCTGCAGGATGCACAAGGCCACTTCGGCCAGAAGAACGTCGATGAAAACTACCGCGCGCTCGTCGGACTGCGCGGCAGCATCGGCGGCGGCTGGGATTTTGAAACGGCGCTCAGCGTGGCGGGCAGCCATTCGACCCTGTTCCAGACGGCGAACATCAACATCAAGGGCTTCGAGCAGGCATTCGGGCCGTTCACGAAAGACCCCGTCAGCGGCCGCACGTATATCTCCGACAATCCCGCCTACAAGTTCGGCGAAATCAGCGAGGCGAATGCGGCGCTGGTGCGCGCCGCCTATCCGACGTTTGCCATCGAATCGTGGACCAAGCTGATGACGTGGGATGCGAAGGTGGAAGGCACCCTGTTCAAGCTGGGCGAGCGTGAAGTGCGCGCCGCCGTGGGCACCAACATCATGCGCGAGAGTTTTCTCACGCCCGGCAACGCGGATGCGGCCAATGGCCTGATCACGCAGCAGGGCGGTTCCTGGTTCGATGGCCGGCGCACCATCGCGGCCGTGTTTGGCGAAGTGGTGGTGCCGCTCAGCGACACCCTGGAAGTCAACGCGGCTGCGCGCCTGGACAAATATCCGCATTTCTCGGCCAACCTGGCGCCCAAGCTGGGCGTGATCTGGCGCGCGCGTCCCGATCTGATGCTGCGCGGGACGTATTCGGAAGGCTTCCGCGCGCCCAACCTGGCTGAATCGGGCACGGGCGGCGTCTTTGCGCAGGTGGGCGGCATCCGCGACACGGTGCGCTGCGATGAAACGAACGCCATGGCGCGCGCGTTGATGAAGTCCAAGGTGGCGACGGATGCGGACCTGGGCAAGAGTTTGCTCAATTCGAACTGCTCGACGACGGTGGGCGGCCTGACGCCGCCGAACCAGAACTTGCGCCCGGAAAAGGCGAAGATTTCCACGGTGGGCCTGGTGCTGCAGCCGGCCAAGGACGTGAGCATCTCCATCGATTACTGGTTCATCAACCGCCGCGACGAAATCGTGCGCCAGGACTTCAACGAGCTGTTTACGGAACTGGTGGACAAGTACGGCCCGACCCTGGCCGGCACGCCCAACGCCATTCGCAACGACTTGACGGATACGGACCGGGGCAACGTGGCGGCGGTGGCGGCCATGTGCGCCAATCCCGCCAACGCGGGCGTGTGCGCGGGCGGCGTGCCCGGCTACTCGGTGGGCAACCTGGGCGGCTTGATCAACTCGTATTCGAACCGGGGCCGCACCCTGATGGATGGCGTGGACATCGATGCGCGCACGCGCTTTGGGCTCGGCGACTGGGGCAAGCTGAGCACGGGCATCGCGGCCACCATCCGCAAGCGCGACACCCACGACAGCGAGGATGGCAGCGACATCAAGGGCAATACCGTCGGCTACTACGATTCGCCGCGCTACCGCGCCACGGTCAACGCCGACTGGAGCTACCGCAACTTCGTTAGCAGCGTCTTCATCAACTACTCGGGCAAGACGCGCTGGGCGTATGGCCCGTGGGACAAGGACAACACGCCGGAAAACTGCACGGCCGCCTCGGTGGCGCTGCCGGCCGGCCAGTGCAAGGGCGCGCCGTCGTACACGACGGTCAACCTCGCCTTCAGCTGGAAGCCGGTGAAGAACCTGGACGTGGGCCTGAACGTGAAAAACGCGTTCAACAAGAAGCCGTACTACGACCCGAACGGCTGGGAAGGCTACAACCATAGCCAGGACCTGTTCGGCCGCCAGTTTGCCCTGTCGGCCAGCTACAAGTTCTTTTAAAGCGTGACGCTGCCCCGGCCCGTCTATGCGGGCTGGGGGATTGCCATGGAAAAGAAAAGATCATATTCCGAAATACGCAATACGAAAGATAAACGTAAGCGAAAGCAGAGGGTCCTGGCTGCTTTCGCGTTTTTCTCGCCATTTTTTTGGGCCGGTTCGCCGTTTCTGATCACGTCCATGCATAGGTGTGTATCCGTCGCGCCACGATAACGAAAGTTATGCGACTAGTCACAGATTCAATCGAAAGATAAATTGAGGTTATTTTCCCAATTTCTCGATTAATTGCCGTTATAACTTTCTTTTTGTTGACGATACTTATTTTTCTTTTTAAAGTAATCCCAAGAAAACGAAAATCAGCCGATACGGACTGATTTCCCGGAAGGTGCAACTGCCTGGAGCTACCTTCCGACGACCACCATAAAAATTGCGTCCCCCCGGCTTCGCCCTGGAGCGGGGAGGGCGCGCATAACCCTCGATATAGACGGAGACACACCATGCATACCACCCGACTCAAATTGCGCGACATCAGCCGCGCCGCCGCGATCGTGATCGCCCTGGCGGCCGGCGTGCCAGGCCAGGCCTGGGCACAGTCGAACGCCACCAGCACCATTTTTGGCGAAGTGAGCGCACCGGCCGGCGCCACCGTGGTGCTGGAAAACCTGGCTACGGGCGTACAGCGCACCTTGACGCCCGATACGTCGGGCCGCTACGTGGCCAATTCCATGCCGCCAGGGCGCTATGCGGTACGTGTGCTGCGTGCCGGTTCGGTGGAAGCATCGCAGGAAGTCGAAGCGCTTATCGGCGCGGGCGCGGAAGCGAACTTCGGCCCGGCCAGCGCGGCCGGCACCGTGGGTCAGGAGCAGACCGTCGTGGTGAAGGCGTCGCGCAATCCGATCGACGTGTCGAACACGAACAATGGCGTGATCTTCACGGCCAAGGAATTGAAGGCGCTGCCGGTCGGCAATGATGTGGCGTCCATCGTGCAGCTGACGCCGGGCGTCTCGCGCGGCACCAACAGCGTGTACGGCAATGCGCCATCGATCGGCGGCTCGGGCCAGTCGGAAAACGCGTTCTACGTCAACGGCTTCCCCATCACGAACATCCTGACGCAAGTGGGCGCGTCGGAGCTGCCGTTTGGCGCGATCTCCAACCTGCAGGTGCTGTCGGGCGGCTATGGTTCGGAATTCGGCCGCTCCACGGGCGGCGTGATCAACATCACCACCAAAAGCGGCGGCAACAAGGTCGAATTCGGCGGCAAGGTCTCGATCATTCCCCGTTCGCTGAAGGGCGAGCCGGAAAACACCTATTACCCGAACACGGGCGCCAATCCCAAGACGGACGGCAATCTGCTGTACTGGAACCGCGACAATGGCAGCACCAGCAAGGTGGTGGGCCTGTACGGCAGCGGCCCGCTGATCAAGAATAAGCTGTTCGCCTTCGTGGCGCTGGAACAGACGCGCACGGACAGCCAGTCCGTTGCCGCCGCCGCCGACTCGGGCACGGCCCTGGCGCGCGGCTGGAGCACGAGCCAGAGCAAGGTGGACCGCATGATGGCCAAGCTCGATTACAACCTGACGGACGACCATCACTTCGAATACACCAAGCTGTATGACCGCACGAAGACGGACAGCCAGGCGTACGGCTACAGCTACGCCACGCATGCGAGCAATGGCATACAGGCAGGCAAGGGCGAGAAGACGGTCAACTGCTGCGGCTCATCGGCCGCGCCGGGCGCCAACATCGACATCTTCAAGTACACGGGCTACCTGACGGACAACCTGACCGTGACGGCCATGATGGGCGAGTCGCGCACCTCGCACACCCGCACGCCGAACGGCTACAACCCGCTGCTGGCGCAAACGTCGTCGAATACCTCGACCCAGGTGCCCGGCCTGACGTACGCCAATCCGCAAACGGTGACGGGCACCCTGGTCGACCCATCGTCGGAAGACCGCCAGAAAGCCAAGCGCCTCGATCTCGAATACAAGCTGGGCAAGCACTCGCTGCGCGGCGGCATCGACCGCATCGACGTGGAGTCGAAAGTGGGCCTGAGCCTGGCCGGCGGCCACCGCTGGAGCTACCAGCGCGCGACGGATCCGAACCGGGCCATCAACGGCGCCTTTGAAACGCCGGCCCAGGGCGGCGGCTACGGCGCGCAGGGCTATTACGTCAGCAAGGACTTGAACGCCAACCTGGCGCGCCCGACCAGCGTGCAATCGGCGCAATACATCCAGGATCACTACCAGGTCACGGAACGGGTGCTGCTGGACCTGGGCCTGCGCCGCGAACAGTTCACCAACTACAGCACCGATGGCGTGGCCTTCATTTCGCAGCGCAACATGATCGCCCCGCGCGTGGGCGCCACCTGGGACTACCTGGGTGACGGCACCCTGAAATTCTTCGCCAACGGCGGCCGCTACCACCTGCCCGTGCCGTCGAATTTGTCGAGCAACATGGCCAGCCCCTTCCTGGCCACCAGCGAGATGTACACGTACACGGGCATCGATCCCGTCACGGGCGCGCCGACGGGCCTGCACGCGATCAGCAAGCCGTATTCGGCCAACAACGCCTATGGCCAGAGCCGCGATGCGCGCGAGGTGACGGCCGTCGGCCTGAAGCCGCTGTCGCAGGATGAGTTCTCGCTGGGCTTCGAACGTGCCCTGAGCAAGAAACTGGTGGTGGGCGCCAGCGTCCTGTACCGCAAGCTGAACGACACCAACGACGACACCTGCGACGCGCGTCCGCTGCAAGCCTGGGCCACGCGCAACAGTGTCGACACGAGCAACTGGGGCGGCTTCCAGTGCGCCATCATCAACCCGGGCCGCGACAACAGCCTGATGGTCGACTTCGACGATGGCAAGGGCTTGCGCCGCGTGGATATTTCGGCGGCGGAGTGGGGCAATCCGAAACCGGCACGCACCTACCGCGCCTTGAACATGTTCATCGAGCACCCGTACACGAATGGCTGGTACGGCAAGCTGACCTACACCTTGTCCGGCTTGAAGGGCAATATGGAAGGCCAGACGGACAGCATCGGCGGCGGCGACGTGGGCCTGACGGTCAGCGACGACCACAAGGAACTGATGTACAACGCGTATGGCTATCTGCCGGGCGACCACCGCCACGCCTTCAAGGCCTACGGCTTCATGCAGGTCATCCCGGACGTGACGGTCGGCGCCAACCTGTCGCTGACGTCGGGCGCGCCGCGCAACTGCATCGGCGCGCTGCCCGACAACCTGAAATTCGAGAACGACTACGGCGATTCCTACTTCTATTGCGATGGCAAAGCGGCGCCGCGCGGCAGCCAGGGCCGCCTGCCATGGCAAGCCCAGCTGGACATGAATCTGGCCTATACTCCCGGCGCCGTCAAGGGCCTGAGCCTGAAAGTGGACGTGTTCAATGTGTTCAACAGCCAGACCGTGACCCGCTACAACGAGACGCGCGAAGACCATGGCGCCATCGCCCGCAGCTATCTGCAGGTGGCCGGCCGCACGGCGCCGCGTTCCGTGCGCTTCACGGCGGAATACACCTATTAAACTGCAGCCGGCCTGCCGCGCGGCGGGCCGGCGACGATCATTACCAATGGAAGCGAGAAGAGACCAATGACGACACAATTCAATCGACGCAATTTCCTGTCCGCCAGCGCCGCGCTGGCCGGTGGCGCCATGGCCGGCAGCACTTTGCTGCCTGGCGAGGCCAACGCCGCACCCGCCGCCGGCCGCGACAAGGTCCGCCTGGGCCTGATCGGCACGGGCATGCGCGGCCAGGTGCTGCTGGCCGAACTGGTGCGCCGCGACGACGTGGAAGTGGTTGCGCTGTGCGATATCGAACCGATCATGCTGAAACATGCGCTGGGCCAGGTGGCCAAGGCCGGCAAGCCGCGTCCGCGCACGTATGGCGAAGACCGCGACCAGAAAGCGTACAAGCGCATGCTGGACGCGGGCGGCCTCGATGGCGTGATCATCGCCACGCCGTGGGAATTCCACGCGCCGATGGCGATTGCCGCCATGCAGGCGAAGATCGCCGTCGGCTGCGAAGTGGTGGCCGGCATCACCCTGCAAGACCACTGGGATGTCCTGAACACCCAGCTGAAGACGGGCACGCCGTACATGTTGCTGGAAAACGTGTGCTACCGCCGCGACGTGATGGCCGCGCTGCAGATGGTGCGCGCGGGCCTGTTCGGCGAACTGCTGCACCTGCAGGGCGGCTACCAGCACGATTTGCGCGCCGTGAAATTCAACAGCGGCAATCCGGCCAAGCCGTATGGCGGCGGCGTGGAATTCGGCGAGAAGGGCTGGTCGGAAGCCCATTGGCGCACGCAGCACTCGGTCGAGCGCAATGGCGAGCTGTATCCGAGCCACGGCATCGGCCCGTGCGCCATGTACACGAACATCAACCGCGGCAACCGTTTTACGCGCATCAACGCCTTCGCCACCAAGGCGCGCGGCTTGCATGACTACATCGTCAAGCAGCCGGGCGGCGCCCAGCATGCGAACGCCAAGGTGAAATTCAAGCTGGGCGACGTCGTCACCACGACCCTGGCGTGCGAGAACGGCGAAACCATCATCCTGCAGCACGATACGAGCTTGCCGCGCCCGTACTCGCTGGGCTTCCGCGTGCAAGGCACGGACGGCTTGTGGATGGACTTGAACAATTCGATCCACATCGAAGGCGTCAGCAAACCGCACCAGTGGGACGACTTCAAGGCTTACCAGGACAAGTATGAGCATCCGGTGTGGCGCAAGTACGCGACGCAAGCGGAAGGCGCGGGCCACGGCGGCATGGACTTCTTCGTCATCCACGCCTTTGTCGAAGCGCTCAAGGCCAACGCGCCGATGCCGATCGATATCTACGATGCAGTGACATGGAGCGCCATCACGCCGCTGTCCGAGCAATCGATCGCGGCCAATTTCCAGACCCTGAACTTCCCGGACTTCACGGGCGGGCAGTGGAAATCGCGCAAGCCGATCTTCGCCCTCGACGGCAAATACTAAGCCCCATTCGCCCGCTACCGCACCAGTTGCCGTAGCGGGTTTTTTCTGTCCATCCAGTTTTTCAACCGCGGCGCAGGTGCGCAGGCCCGTGTTCGCCCGCCGCAAAGCCTCACCACCAGGAGACGTCGATGAAACACAGAAATGCAGTACTCTACGCAGTTCTTTCCACCATGCCCTTGTTGCTGGCCGCCTGCGGCGGTGGCGGGGGCAGTGCCGGCGCCACCGCGTCCATGCTCGCGAGCAGCCTGGCCGTGACGGGCACGCCGGCCACCGTGGCCCTGGCCGGCAATGCCTTCATCACCAGCGCCGACGCAGGCGCAGTCATCAATGACAATGGCTTGGCTAACTGGAGCCAGCCCGAACACGGTGCCAGCGCGTATTTCCGCGTCGGCGCGGCCGGTCCCGTGACGGTGGCGCTCGACGCCAGGCTGGCCGATGGCAGCACCAGCACGGTGCGCGTGACGGTCAACGGCCAGCCCTTCGACGTGGCCCTGGCGGGAACGGCCAGCAAGACCTATGCGGTGGGCACGGTCAACGTGGCCGCGCCAGGCTACGTGAAGGTGGACTTGCGCGGCGTGAAGCGCGTGAGCGGCTATTTTGGCGACGTTTCGGCGCTGAAGGTGACGTCGAACGCCACGCTCAATTACGCGAATGACCCCGCCAATTACTACTGGTCGCGGCGCGGCCCGTCCGTGCACATGGGTTATACGGTGCCGGCCAATACCGAGTATTTCTATAACGAGATGACGATTCCCCAGGGCCAGGACGCCATCGGTTCCTATTTCATGGCCAACGGCTTTGGCCAGGGCTACATGGGCATCCAGGTGAAATCACCGAGCGAGCGCTGGATATTGTTCTCCGTGTGGGACGCCGACAATGGCGCCAGGACCACACTGGTCAGCAAGGGCGCCGGCGTGGTCGACAATGCGTTTGGCGGCGAGGGCACGGGCGGCCAGACCTATCTGTCGTATAACTGGGCGGCCGGCACGACGTACCGCTTCATCACGCGCGCGCGGCCCGACGGCAATGGCGGCAGCGATTACTCGGCCTGGTTCTTTGCGCCCGAGACGGGCAAGTGGCGCTACATCGCCACGTGGAAGCGGCCGGCGATATCCACGTATCTGACGGGCGTGCATTCCTTCCTCGAGAACTTCATCGATACGAAGGGCTACACGGAGCGCCGCGTCCAGTTTGGCAACCAGTGGGCCAGGAACGTTTCCGGGACATGGACCGAAGTGACGGCGGGAAGGTTCACGGGCGACGCCACGGCCACGAATGCGCAGCGCATGGATTATGCGGGCGGGCTGGAAAACGGCAAGTTCTACCTGCATAACGGCGGCTTCTTCGCCGACTATGTGAAAACCAGCCAGAACTTTACGCGGCCCGCGACGGGCCAGGCGCCGGCCGTCGATGTCAGCGCCTTGCCGATGCAGTAAGTCTTACCCTGGCCGCTTGCCTACCATCGCATCGATGCCGCGATAGTAGGTGAGCGGCCGGCCTATCGTCACGCCCATCAATGCCGCCGCCTGGATGATGTCGTCCGTGTCGCGCCGGTAGACGATCAGCGCATCCATTTCGTCGGAGCCGTTGCCGTCGATCTGGATCAGGTCATAGCCGCCTTCTTCCACGGCGCGCTGCGCCAGTTCCGTATCCAGCCACTCGAAATAGGGCAGCACGCTGCCGCCGCTTTCCTTGAGCAGTGCGTACGGGAAGTCGGGGAATTCGTCGAACATGTCCTGTATCTGTTCGTGCAATTCATCGATCTTGTCGCTCGACGCCATATGGCCGCCCAGCTGCGAGAGGAGTTCCAGCGCGTAGGCTTGCGCATCGCTGTCGACCCATTCCTCGCGCGGCGCGGAGGGAGCTTCGGTGATGGCGGCGACGGCGTCGTCGAGTTCCTCGCCTTCCAGATCACCGCAGGTCAGCTTGGTCAATAGTTCGGATAAGAGCATGGTTGCCTTTCAGGGGAGCAGCACGGCCACGGTGGCTGCCTTGTCGATGAAGTTGCCAATACTATCATTGCCGTGCAGCTTGCCGCGTTCCGCAGAAGTCGTATGGCGTCCTTTGACTACTTGTCAACTAGACATTTTCGTGCCAGGCGGATACACTGAAAATATTTCCAATTAGCAATATTTATCTGGACTCATGCAGGCACAGGCGCGCTTGCCGTCCTTTGCCCTTTGCCCATCACTTGTGACCCATTTCTTCATTTTATTCAGGATCATCCATGTTTGTCCGAACCACCATGCTGCGCGCGCTGGCGTGCGCCGTCTTGCTGCCTGCGCTGTTGTCGGCCTGTGTCACCGGCCGCAATAGCGCGCCTGCGTTTACCTACACGACACCCGACCTTGCCAAGGGCGTTGTCGTCGGCACCGTGTTCGAGAGCTCCGTCTTCGAGGCGCATGGCGCCAGGTTCGGCATCGTCAGCAGCGACCCTGCCGCCCTCGAGGGCAAAAGTCTGTGGTTATCCAGCCATGCTCCCGCCGGCCAGGTCGCCTTGCAGAATGTCTTGCCAAAAGTACCTACGGGCAAAGGCAGCACCTTTGCGCTGCAGCTGACGCCGGGACGCTACAGCGTCATCATCTGGCTGCTTGACTATGGATTCAGGTCCAGGTACTCCGAATCGTCGCCGAAGCCGATCGAGTTTGACGTCGTTGCTGGCAAGGTCATCTACCTGGGACGTCTGGATGCCAACCGTTTCCTGCAAGTGGCTTCGATACACGACAATTTCGAGGAAGATATCGCATACCTGAAGAAAAATCCCTTGCTGGCCAATGCCAGCATCGAGAACAAGGCGCTCGAGGTGCGTGAATGGTGGCTAGAGGACGCCCTTGGCAAGGAAATTCAGGAAAGAAACCGCGCCAAATAAGCACCTGCAGGTCGCGCCGCGCACGCGTCACTCTGTACTGCAGGCGCGACCCTGCGCTACATTTTTTGCTGCATCACAGCGGCCAAGCCTGCTTGGTCACGGCCACGGCAACGATGTAGGCAAATACCAGCACGGCACCCGCGAAGGCTGCGCCGCGCACGGCTGGTGTCTTGCCCCGTTTCAGGGCGATGGTGCCCAGCACGATGTAGGCCACCAGCGCGCACAGCTTGGCGCCCAGCCAGGGCTGGCTGCCCGGCGACTGGCCGCTCCACACGGCCAGGGTAATGGCGCTGGCCAGCAAGGCCGTGTCGACCAGGTGCGGCAGGATTTTTACCCAGCGCTGCTGCAAGGCGGGCGAGGCGCGCAGCATCCACGCGCCGCGCAAGAGCAAAAAGAGGCCGCTGGCGGCGGCGCAAGCCATGTGGAAATGCTTGAGGCTCAGGTAGTCCATATGTCCCTGCGGTCGTTATTCAAAGTAGCGCCAGCATAGCCGTCTTTGGCGCGCCGCGCCATACGCCGTCGGAGGGACGCGCAATCAGCGGCACCATTTCATGTACACGAGCTCCGGGTCTCCCTCGTCGAGATGGTCGATCTGTCCGCTGCGCACGAAACCCGCGCTGGCGAACAGCTGTTGCGCGGCCAGATTGGATTGGTTCGTCGACGTGAATAGCTTCGCCGTCGTGCACGCGGCTTCGGCGGCGGCCAGCAGGCGCACACCCACGCCGCGCCGCTGGTGGGCGGGCGAGACCACCACCAGCGAGACAAAGCCGTAATCAAAGAAATCGTCGCGCGTGAGGACATAGCCTGCCACCTGGCCAGCCCGGATGGCTACCTGGCAGTGCCCCTGGCCGACGGCGGCGCGCACGGCCTCGCCCCGGCTGGCGTGCGCCTGCGCATAGGCATCGCAGGCCAGCATGGCGTCCACATCGCCCGGCAGCGCCGCGCGCGTGATGATCCCGTCTGTTTCGTGAATGTCCTGCATGGCTTTCTTTTTATCCAGGCGCCGAGTGTGCCAAAAATGCGTCCGTTTGTAAAACACCCGCCATCCAGGCTAGGTCCATACCCCGCCATCTAGTCACTTTTGCCGATACGGCTATCCAGATTGCCTTTCCAGAATCACCCTGTGGCCGATAGTGCCTTTCGACTCTGCCACGTAAGCTGGTCGGGACGGCTGGCCAGACGGCCAGTGCATTCATGGAGAAACATCGTGGCTACCCTAGATGGCACTAAGAACAACAGTAGTAACAAGGCAGTCGAACCCGGCATGCGGCGCAAGCAGGCGTCCGTGCTGATCAGCAGCACCTTCGCATTTACCATCTGCTTTGCAGTCTGGATGATGTTTGCCGTACTGGGCATCCCCATCAAGACCAGCCTGGGCTTGACTGAAACACAATTCGGCCTGCTGGCCGCCATGCCCGTGCTGACGGGCTCCCTCGTGCGCGTGCCCTTGGGCATCTGGACGGACAAATACGGCGGACGCCGCGTCTTCTTCTGGCTGATGCTGGCCAGCGTGGTGCCGATCTACCTGATCTCCTACGCTACCGCCTACTGGCACTTCCTCGTACTGGGCATGTTCGTGGGCCTGGCGGGCGGCTCGTTTTCCGTCGGTACGCCCTACGTGGCGCGCTGGTATGAAAAGGAGCGCCGCGGCCTGGCGATGGGCATCTTCGGCGCCGGCAACTCCGGTTCCGCGCTGACCAAGTTCGTCGCGCCCGGTATCGTCGCCGCCTTCGGCTGGCAGATGCTGCCCAAGGTGTATGCGGTAGCCATGCTGGCCACGGCCATCATCTTCTGGCTGTTCTCGTATACGGACAAATCGCATCTGGCGCCATCGGGCGAAAGCTTTCAGGCACAGATGAAGGTGCTGAAGGATCCGCGCGTGTGGCGCTACTGCCAGTACTACTCGGTGGTGTTCGGCGGCTACGTGGCGCTGGCGCTGTGGATGACGAAGTACTACGTGGCCGAATACGGCTTCGACCTGAAACACGCGGCGCTGCTGGCCGCCTGTTTCTCGCTGCCGGGCGGCGTGCTGCGCGCCGTGGGCGGCTGGATCTCCGACAAATACGGCGCCGCGAAAGTCACCTGGGCCGTGATGTGGGTGTGCTGGGTGTGCTTCTTCCTGCTGTCGTATCCGCAAACGCAGATGGTCGTGGAAACCGTCACCGGTCCGCTGGCCTTCCATATCGGCCTGTCGCCGCTGTGGTTCACCGTGCTGCTGTTCATCGTCGGTATCGCCATGGCCGTGGGCAAGGCGTCCGTCTTCAAGTTCATCGGTGATGATTTTTCCGACAACATCGGCGCCGTTTCGGGCGTGGTCGGCCTGGCCGGCGGCTTGGGCGGCTTCATCCTGCCCGTGATGTTCGGCGCCCTGGTGGACTTCACGGGCGTGCGTTCGAGCTCCTTCATGCTCCTCTACGGCACCGTTTGCGTCTCCCTCATCTGGATGCATTTCTCGTTCAAGCCGCTGCGCGCGGCACCTACCAACCAACTCGCAGGAGCTAAAGCATGAGCCGCTACATGATCAATACGTGGGAGCCGGAAACCCCGAGCTTCTGGCAAAACACGGGCAAGGCCACCGCCGCGCGCAATCTGTGGATCTCGATTCCCGCGCTGCTGCTGGCATTCGCCGTGTGGATGGTGTGGAGCGTGGTGGTAGTCAACCTGCCCAACATCGGCTTCACCTACAGTAACAACCAGCTGTTCTGGCTGACGGCCTTGCCTGGCCTGTCCGGCGCCACCTTGCGCATCTTCTATTCGTTCATGGTGCCGATCTTCGGCGGGCGCCGCTGGACGGCCATTTCCACGGGTTCCTTGCTGATTCCCGCCATCGGCATCGGCCTGGCCGTGCAGGATGTGAACACCGGTTATCCGACCATGCTGATCCTGGCCCTGCTGTGCGGCTTCGGTGGTGGCAATTTCGCTTCGTCGATGGCCAACATCAGCTTTTTCTATCCTAAGGCGAGCAAGGGCTTCGCGCTGGGCATGAATGCGGGCCTGGGCAACCTGGGCGTGTCGGTGGTGCAGTTCGTCGTGCCGCTGGTGATCACGTTTGCCGTCTTCGGCGCCTGGGGCGGCGACTCGCTCACCTGGGTCAAGAATGGCGTGAGCAAGGACATGTGGCTGCAAAACGCGGGTTTCATCTGGGTGCCGTTCATCGCGCTGTCGACCTTGCTGGCCTGGTTCGGCATGAATGACCTGGCGTCGGCGAAAGCATCGTTTTCCGAGCAGGCCGTGATCTTCAAGCGCAAGCATAACTGGCTCATGTGCTGGCTGTACACGGGCACCTTCGGCTCCTTCATCGGTTATTCGGCCGCGTTTCCGCTGCTGATCAAGATCCAGTTCCCCGACGTGAACCCGCTCGATTACGCCTTCCTCGGCCCCCTCGTCGGTGCCCTGGCGCGCGTGGCCGGCGGCGTGATTTCCGACAAACTGGGCGGCGCCAGAGTCACCCTGTGGTCCTTCCTCTTGATGATCGGCGCCGTGCTGGGCGTGCTGTACTTCATGCCGCAAGGCGGAGTGGGTGGCAGTTTCAACGGCTTCTTCTGGATGTTCATGCTGCTGTTCGCCGGCACGGGCATCGGCAATGCGTCGACCTTCCGCATGATTCCCGTGATCTTCCTGACGGAACACCAGCGCGCGGCGGCCGGCAAGGGCAAGGCGGTACAGGAGCAAGCCATCGTCGACGCCAACAAGGAAGGCGCGGCCGTCCTGGGCTTCACCTCGGCCGTGGCGGCGTATGGTGCCTTCTTCATCCCGAAAAGCTACGGCACCTCGATCGCGCTCACGGGCAGCCCCGACGCGGCCCTGTGGTGCTTCATCGGCTTTTATGTCAGCTGCATCGCGATCACCTGGTGGTGCTATGCGCGCAAGAACGCGCCGATGCCTTGCTAGTCAGCGTCAGAACGCCGGGCGAGTCCTGCTTGCCTGGCGTTGAACACAGTAAGAGGTAGTCATGGAAGAACTGGAAAAATTCGTCAACGGCTTCAGCCTGTTTCAGCAGCAGTATTTCAGCGAGCCGCAAACCCTGTACGACAGCCTGCGCGACGGGCAGCGGCCCTCGACCCTGCTGATCGGCTGCTGCGATTCGAGGGTCGACCCCATGCTGCTGACGGGCAGCGACCCGGGCGACATGTTTGTCGTGCGCAATATCGCCAACCTGGTGCCGCCGTGCACCCCGGACGCGCCGCCCGGCGTCAGTTCGGCCATCGAGTTCGCCGTCTGCAAGCTCGAAGTGGCCAGGGTCATCGTGCTCGGTCATGCGCGCTGCGGCGGCATCCGCGCGCTGCTGGAACCGCAGCCGCGCGCGGAAGGGCAGGAAACGGACTTCGTGGGCCAGTGGATGCGCATCGCCGAACCGGTGGCGCAGCGCGTGCGGCGCGAACTGGCGCACCGTTCGTCGGCGGAACAGCACCACGCGTGCGAGCTGGCCAGCATATTGCAGTCGCTGGACAACCTGCTCACCTACCCTTGGCTCAAGCGCAGGGTGGAGCAGGGCGTGTTGAAATTACATGGATGGTATTTCGACATCGATAGCGGGGCGCTGATGGCGTATTCGGCGCGCCAGCAGCAGTTTTTACCTCTGGTCTGTCCAATAGAAAGGGCGCGCCATTTGCATGAGCGCCCTTGGCCGGATGCGGGCAGGTAATCTGAAACGTGCGGCCAACAAGGTGTCGGATTACGCTACGCTAATCCGACCTACCTTGCTCTACAGTTGCCTAATCACGTAGGTCGGATTAGGCCGCAGGCCGTAATCCGACAAGTTCCGTCAACTAAAACGTAACAAATCCCCGCTGCGGTCAAACGCCAGCAGGCTGTCGATGCGGCCTTGCTCGATGGCCGTCACCATGGCGCGCAGGGGCGCCTCGCATTCCTGCGCGGCGGGCGGCTGGCCTTCGCGACCCGCCAGTCCCGCCACGAAGACCACGTCCCAGTGCGTCTGCATCTGTTTCGACTCCTCCTTCAACGTCTCGAAGCTGTCCAGTTCCTCGGGCAGCTTGTCGGCGCACATCACGGGCGTGAGGGACTTGCCCTGGCCGCCAGGCTGGGCCTGCGCCTGGGTAAAGGTGAACAGCAGGCGTTGCGGCTGCTCCTGGTTGCGGGCGCTGCTCAGCAGGCTGGCGTAATCGGTAATCGGCATGATGCTCTTTCTCTGTGTTGAACGATGACGACAGGTATACCGCAGCTCCGCCGCGCCGCCCATAGGCAATAGTGACTATCCGCCTATGCATTCCTGGTGCCGGAAACCGACTTCTTGCCAATACCGCCGGGCACGGCGCATCGATAGACTGTTTGTATCGACGCTTGAGCTATCGTGCTTGCAGCGTTTTTTAAGACCTGGCGCCGCTGTCGGCGGCGCAATGTGGAGGTAGCATGAGTCACTTTCTGGACCGCCTGAAATTTTTTAGCAAGCCCGCCGAGCCGTTTTCAAACGGCCACGGCACCGTGGTCGATGAAGACCGTACCTGGGAAAACGCCTACCGCCAGCGCTGGCAGCACGACAAGATCGTGCGCTCCACGCATGGCGTGAACTGTACCGGCTCGTGCAGCTGGAAGGTGTATGTCAAGAATGGCCTGATCACCTGGGAAACCCAGCAAACCGATTACCCGCGCACGCGGCCCGACCTGCCCAACCACGAACCGCGCGGCTGCCCGCGCGGCGCCAGCTATTCCTGGTACGTGTATTCGGCGCAGCGCGTGAAATACCCGATGGTGCGCGGCCGCCTGATGGAAATGTGGCGCGAAGCGCGCAAGACCATGGATCCCGTCACGGCCTGGGACTGGATCAGCCAGGACCCCGTGCGCTCGCAGCAGTACAAATCCATCCGCGGCCTGGGCGGCTTCGTGCGCGCCACGTGGGAAGAATCGAATGAAATCATCGCCGCCGCGAATGCGCTGACGATCAAGAAATACGGCCCGGACCGCATCGTCGGCTTCTCGCCGATTCCCGCCATGTCCATGGTCAGCTATGCTTCCGGCACGCGCTACCTGTCCCTGATCGGCGGCGTGGCTCTGAGCTTCTATGACTGGTACTGCGACTTGCCGCCAGCCAGCCCGCAAGTGTGGGGCGAGCAGACGGACGTGCCGGAATCGGCCGACTGGTACAACTCGACCTATCTGATGGTGTGGGGCTCGAACGTGCCGATGACGCGCACGCCGGACGCCCACTTCTACACGGAAGTGCGCTACAAGGGCACGAAAACCGTCGCCATCTCGCCCGACTACGGCGAAATGGTGAAGTTCGGCGACATCTGGCTGGCGCCGAAGCAGGGCACGGACGCCGCGCTGGCGCTGGCCATGGGCCACGTCATCCTCAAGGAATTCCACTCGGAAGGGCAGAGCGCCTACTTCCGCGACTATGCACGCCAGTACACGGACTTCCCCATGCTGGTCCTGCTCAAGGAACATAACGGCACCCTCGTGCCCGACTACTTCCTGCGCGCTTCGCACCTGGACAACAACCTCGACGAAACCAATAACCCCGAATGGAAAACCCTCGTCATCGACGAGACCACGGGTGCGATCACCGCGCCGGCCGGCTCCATCGGCTTCCGCTGGGGCGAGTCGGGCAAGTGGAACCTGGAACAGAAGGCAGGCGGCAGCGGCGCGCCTATCGTGCCGATGCTCTCCATGATCAACGACAGCGACGCCGTCACGGAAGTGGGTTTTGCCTACTTCGGCGGCAAGGACGCGTCCGACATGTTGCTGCGCAAGGTGCCGGTGAAAACCATCCGCCTGGCCGACGGCACGACGGGCCTGGTGACCACCGTGTTCGACCTGACCCTGGCCAACTACGGCATCGACCGCGGCCTCGGTGGCGAAAACGTGGCGGAAAGCTATGACGACGACGTGCCGTACACCCCTGCGTGGCAGGAAAAGCACACGGGCGTCAAGCGCGCCGACGTCATCACCGTGGCGCGCCAGTTCGCGGAAAACGCGGACCAGACGCGCGGCAAGAGCATGGTCATCGTGGGCGCCGGCCTGAATCACTGGTACCACATGGACATGACCTACCGCGGCATCATCAACATGCTGATGATGTGCGGCTGTATCGGCCAGTCGGGCGGCGGCTGGGCCCATTACGTGGGCCAGGAAAAACTGCGTCCGCAAACGGGCTGGACGCCATTGGCCTTCGCCCAGGACTGGGTGCGTCCGATGCGCCAGATGAACGGCACCTCGTTCTTCTATGCCCACACGAGCCAGTGGCGCCATGAAAAGCTGGAAACGGGCGACATCGCTTCGCCATCGGCGGCCGGCGGCACGGGCGACTTGACCCTGCTCGACTACAACGCCAAGGCCGAGCGCATGGGCTGGCTGCCATCGGCGCCGCAGCTGCAAACGAATCCGCTGGAAGTGGCCAAGGCCGCTGCCGCCGCAGGCCAGAAGCCGGCCGCGTATGCGCTCGACCAGATCAAGGCGGGCCAGCTGCAGTTCTCGTGCGACGACCCGGACAATCCGGCCAACTTCCCGCGCAATATGTTCGTGTGGCGCTCGAATATCCTCGGCAGCTCGGGCAAGGGCCACGAGTACTTCCTGAAATACCTGCTCGGCACGCAAAACGGCTTGCTCAGCGATGAAGACGACTGCCTCACGCCGAAACAGGTGAAAGTGCGCCCGGCCGCCGAAGGCAAGCTCGATCTGCTGGTGGTGCTGGACTTCCGCATGTCGACCACCTGCCTGTATGGCGACGTGGTGCTGCCGACGGCCACCTGGTATGAAAAGGATGACTTGAATACGTCGGACATGCATCCGTTCATCCACCCGCTGTCCGAAGCCGTGCAGCCGCTGTGGCAATCGAAGTCGGACTGGGAAATCTACAAGGGCCTGGCCGAGAAATTCTCGGAAATCGGCGGCGAACTGCTGGGCACCCAGCAAGACATCATCCTCACGCCGCTGATGCACGACACGCCGGGCGAACTGGGCCAGCCTTTCGATCCCAAGGATTGGCGCGCGGGCGAATGCGAAGCGATTCCCGGCAAAACGATGCCGAACATGACGGTGGTCGAACGCAATTACCGCGACGTGTACAAGAAGTTCACCTCGATCGGTCCGCTGCTGGAAACCATCGGCAACGGCGGCAAGGGCATTTCCTGGAAAACGGGCCATGAAGTCGACGTCCTGCGTGGCATCAACCGCACGGTATTGGACGAAGGCGTGTCGCAGGGCCAGCCGCGCCTCGATACGGCCATCGATGCGGCCGAGATGATTTTGTCGCTGGCGCCGGAAACGAATGGCCACGTGGCCGTGAAAGCCTGGGCCGCGCTGTCCTCCATCACGGGACGCGACCACACGCATCTGGCATTGCCGCGCGAGCATGACAGCATCCGCTTCCGCGACGTGCAGGCGCAGCCGCGCAAGATCATTTCCTCGCCCACCTGGTCGGGCCTGGAAAGCGAAGAAGTCAGCTACACGGCCGGTTATACCAACGTGCATGAACTGATCCCTTGGCGCACCCTGACGGGCCGCCAGCAGTTCTACCAGGATCACCTGTGGATGCGCGATTTCGGCGAGGGACTGTGCGTCTACAAACCGGCCATCAACACGAAGACGACGGAAGCGCTGCTGGGCACCAAGCCGAACGGCAACAAGGAACTGGCGCTGAACTTTTTGACGCCGCACCAGAAGTGGGGCATCCACTCCACGTATTCGGACAACCTGCGCATGCTGACATTGTCGCGCGGCGGACCGCACGTGTGGCTGTCGGAGACGGACGCGCAAGCTGCCGGCATCGTCGACAACGACTGGATCGAAGTCTTCAACGTCAATGGCAGCCTGACGGCGCGCGCCATCGTCAGCCAGCGCATCCCGGCCGGCATGACGATGATGTACCACGCCCAGGAAAAGATCATCAACGTGCCTGGCGCGGAGATGACGGGCAAGCGGGGCGGCATCCATAACTCGGTGACGCGCGCCGTGCCCAAGCCGACGCACATGATCGGCGGCTACGCCCAGCTGGCGTACGGCTTCAATTACTACGGCACGGTGGGCTCCAACCGCGATGAATTCGTATTGGTGCGCAAGATGAACAAGGTCGACTGGCTCGAAGGCCCGTTGCAGGAACAAGGAGCATAGTATGAAAATTAGAGCGCAAATCGGCATGGTGCTGAACCTGGACAAGTGCATCGGCTGCCACACCTGTTCCGTCACCTGCAAGAACGTATGGACCAGTCGCGACGGCGTCGAGTACGCATGGTTCAACAACGTGGAAACCAAGCCCGGCATCGGCTATCCGAAGCAGTGGGAAAACCAGGACAAGTGGAACGGCGGCTGGCGCCGCACGGATGCGGGCAAGATCGAGCCGCGCCAGGGCAGCCGTTTGAAGATCCTGGCGAATATCTTTGCCAACCCGAACCTGCCCGCCATCGACGAGTACTACGAGCCGTTCACCTACGACTACGAGCACCTGCAAAGCGCGCCGTTGTCGCAGACGCCGCCGACGGCCCGTCCGATCTCCGTGCTGACGGGGAAAAAGATGGAAAAAATCGAGTGGGGTCCGAACTGGGAAGATGACCTGGGCGGCGAGTTTGCCCAGCGCAGCAAGGATAAACTGTTCGACAACATGCAGAAAGAGATGTACGGCACGTTCGAAAACACCTTCATGATGTACTTGCCGCGCCTGTGCGAGCATTGCCTCAATCCGACTTGCGTGGCGTCTTGCCCGTCCGGCTCCGTGTACAAGCGCGAAGACGACGGCATCGTGCTGATCGACCAGGACAAGTGCCGCGGCTGGCGCATGTGCATCTCCGGTTGCCCGTACAAGAAGATTTACTACAATTGGTCGTCCGGCAAGGCGGAGAAGTGCACGTTCTGCTTCCCCCGCATCGAAGCTGGCCAGCCTACCGTGTGCTCGGAAACGTGCGTGGGCCGCATCCGCTACCTGGGCGTGCTGCTGTATGACGCCGACAAGATCGAGGCTGCCGCCTCCGTGCCGCAGGAGCAGGATCTGTACCAGGCGCAGCTCGACCTGTTCCTCGATCCGCACGACCCGGCCATCATCGCCGAGGCGCGCCGCCAGGGCATCCCTGACCTCTGGCTGGAAGCGGCCGTCAAGTCGCCCGTCTACAAGATGGCCGTCGAGTGGAAAGTGGCGTTCCCGCTGCATCCCGAATACCGCACCTTGCCGATGGTGTGGTACGTGCCGCCGCTGTCGCCGATCCAGGCGGCTGCCGAATCGGGCAAGCTGGGCGTGAACGGCATGCTGCCGGACACCCAAAGCCTGCGCATTCCCGTGCAGTACCTAGCCAATCTGCTGACGGCCGGCGACCAGCCGCCCATCGTCACGGCGCTGGACCGCATGCTGGCCATGCGTGCCTACATGCGCAGCAAGACGGTGGAAAAGGTGGAAAACCTCACGGTCCTGAAACAGGTGGGCTTGAGCAAGGCGCAGGTGGAGGACATGTACCACATCATGGCCATCGCCAATTACGAAGACCGCTTCGTCATCCCCAGCAGCCACAAGGAAATGGCCGAGGACAGCTTCAACGAGAAGGGTTCGTGCGGCTTCAGCTTCGGCAACGGCTGCTCGGACGGCACCAGCGAACCGACCTTGTTCGGCAAGAAAAAACACGGTTCGGCCATCTTCATGCAGATGCCGAAGTCGCGCAAAACGGCGCCTGGCGCTTAAGGAGCTGATATGGAACACGCTATGCATCACTACCAAGTCCTTTCGCGCCTGCTGCTGTATCCGGAGCCCGAGCTGATCGCCCACCTGCCGCAGCTGGACGCCGCGCTGGCGTCCGTGCCGGAACAGCAAGCGCTGTTGCGGCCCTTGCTGGCGCACCTGGAAAGCAGCAGCCTGATCGACCTGCAGCAGCAGTACGTGGCCACGTTCGACCGCAACCCGTCGCACTCGCTGCATCTGTTCGAGCATATCCACGGCGAATCGCGCGACCGGGGCCAGGCCATGGTCGACCTGATGGAGGAGTACAAGCGCCACGGCCTGCAAATGGTGGGCGACGACTTGCCCGACTTCGTGCCGCTGTTCCTGGAATTCCTCGCGCAGCTCGACGAGGAAGCTTCGGCGCCGCTGCTGGGCGACGCCGTCCACGTGCTGGCGCACATCGGCCGCAAGCTGACGGCCAACGGCAGCCCGTATGCGCCCGTCTTCACCTTGCTCGAACGTTTGAGCCCCGTGGCGGCGGAAATGCTGGCCGAACCGCCGGTGCGCGACATGGATGAAGCGCTGGAAACCTTCGGTCCCGGTGCGGACGGCGTCGAGCCGCTGCTGCGCCAAGGTCCGGGCCAAGTTCCGGGCGGCGTCCATCCCGTGCATTTTCACCCGCAGCCGCGGCGCGCCGCTTGAAGCGCGTCCGCATGAGGAGAGTACATCATGAGTAATTATCTGCATCAATTTGTGTATGGCATTTATCCATACATCGCGCTGGCCATCTTTTTCCTCGGTAGCCTGATCCGTTTCGACCGCGAGCAATACACGTGGAAGTCCGATTCCAGCCAGCTGCTGCACCGCGGCAGCCTGCGCCTGGGCAATATCCTGTTCCACATCGGCATCATCGGCCTGCTGTTCGGCCATGCGGCCGGCTTGCTCACCCCTGTCTGGGTGTGGGATACCCTGGGCGTGTCGCACAGCCTGAAGCAGGGCGTGGCCATGGCGGCAGGCGGCGTGATGGGCGGCCTGTGCCTGGTCGGCATCCTGATCCTGCTGGTGCGCCGCTTCAGTAACGACCGGCTGCGCGCCGTCACCACGGCCGGCGACAAGCTGGTGATGGTGTGGATCCTGCTGACCTTGCTGCTGGGCCTGTCCTCGATCTTCGTCTCGGCTTCGCACATGGATGGCCACATGATGGTCTTGCTGATGAACTGGGCGCAGCACATCGTGACCTTCCGCGGTGACGCCGCCAGCTTCATCGTCGATGCGCCGCTGGTGTTCAAGCTGCACCTGTTCATGGGCATGTCGCTGTTCGTCATCTTCCCGTTCACCCGTCTGGTGCACGTGTGGAGCGGCTTCGGCGCCATCGGATATCTGGGCCGCGCTTACCAACTGGTTCGCCGCCGTTAAGAAAGGAGTCACATCATGGGAATCTCCGTCAATGGCATCGATATCGACGATGCCGACATCGCGCAGGAACTGCCGCATCACGACGGCGCCGGCAACCCTTTGAAGCAGGCCGTGCATGAACTGGTGCTGCGCCGGCTACTGCTGGAAGAAGCCGAACGCCTCGGCGTGCAGGGCGGCAGTATTGACGACCGCATCGAAGCGCTGTTTGCGCAGGAAGTGCGCGTGCCGCCCGCCGACGATGCGGCTTGCCGCACCTTTTATGCGCAGCGCCCGCAGCTGTTTAGCAGCGGCGCGCTGGTTGAGGCGCGCCACATCCTGTTCCAGGTGACGCCCGAAGCGCCCCTGGAGCTGCTGCGCACGACGGCGCAAGCCGTGCTCGACGCCTTGAAACTGGCGCCCGAACGCTTCGGCGAACTGGCGGCGCAGTATTCGAACTGCCCGTCGGGCGCCCTGGGCGGCAACCTGGGCCAGCTGTCGCCGGGCCAGAGCGTGCCGGAGTTCGACGCGCTACTGTTCCGCCTGGAAGCGGGCGCGCTGGCCGGCCATTTGCTGGAAACGCGCTTCGGCTACCACATCGTGCAAGTGCTGCGCCGGGTCGAAGGCCAGCCCATCGCCTACGAGGCCGTGCAGGCGCAGATCGCCGACCGCCTGTCGCGCGCCGCGTGGCAGCGGGCCGTGCACCAGTATCTGCACTTGCTGGTGGGGCGCGCCGAGATCGCCGGCATCGAGCTCGAAGGCACGGCCAGCCCGCTGGTTCAGTAGGTAGAAATGCGTAGGCCGAAAGGCGTAGGCCGCTAGGCCTTCTGGGGCACAGCCAGATCGTGCCCCAGCCTTTACAATCAAGTAAGAAACAGGAGTAGCGTCATGGGTAGCGTCAAGTTGCAGGACCGTTTTGGCCGTTCGATCGATTATGTGCGGCTGTCCGTCACCGACCGCTGCGACTTGCGCTGCAGTTACTGCATGCCCAAGGGCTTTCGCGGCTTCGAGGAGCCGAAGGACTGGCTGACGTTCGACGAGATCGAGCGCCTGCTGGGCATCTTCGTTCACCTCGGCACGCGCCGCGTGCGTCTGACGGGCGGCGAACCGCTGTTGCGGCGCAATCTGCCGGAACTGGCGCAGCGGCTGACGGCATTGCCTGGTTTGCAGGACTTGTCGCTGTCGACCAACGCCACCCAGTTGGGCAAGCACGCCGTGGCTTTGCGCGCGGCGGGCGTGGACCGCATCAACGTCAGCCTCGATTCGCTCGACCGCGCCTGCATGCAGCAGATCACGGGGCGCGACAGCCTGCAGCCGATTTTGGATGGGCTGATGGCGGGCAAGGCGGCCGGTTTCGACCCGATCAAGATCAATATGGTGGCCATGCGCGGCATCAATGACGGCCAGATCGAGGCCATGGCGGCGTTTTGCATCGAGCAGCAGTTCATCCTGCGCCTGATCGAAGCCATGCCCATGGGCAGCACGGGCCGCAATGCCAGCTATATGCCGCTCGGTCCCGTGCGCGAGCGCCTGGCGGCCCGTTTTGGCCTGGTGCCGCAGGCAACAGAGTTGGGCGGCGGGCCGGCGCGCTACATGTCGACAGCCGATGGGCGCTCGAGCATCGGCTTCATTACGCCCATGTCGCAGCATTTTTGCGCCACCTGCAACCGCGTGCGCCTGTCCGTCGATGGTACCCTGTACCTGTGCCTGGGCCAGGAAGAGAAATTCGCCCTCGGCCCCATGCTGCGCGGCGGGGCCACGGATGCGGAGATCGAAGCGGCGATCCGCGCCGCCATCGAACTGAAGCCGCAGCAGCATGATTTCAATACGCAGCCCGATAAAATTATCAGGTTCATGGCACAGACGGGCGGCTGAGGCAGTTTTGTATTTACACTCAAGGGCGGTATGAAATTCAAGGCGATGTTTTCCTCCTGGCAGAAGCTGTCGACCAAGATCGTCGGCGCGCTGCTGCTCATGCTGGTGCTGGCCTTGAGTGCCATCGGCTGCACCCTGTTTTTGTCGTGGCAGCTCGAAGGCAGTTCGGCCGCCATCAACGAGACGGGCCGGCTGCGCATGCAGACCTACCGTCTGACCCTGCTGCTTGCCAGCGACGCGCGCGAACAGGCGCGCCAGCAAGTGCTGCTGATCGACGAAACCCTGGCCAAGATCGGCCACGGCGACCCGCAGCGCCCCCTGTTCCTGCCCCCCAGCACGGCCATCAAGTCCGAATTCGAACGCATCGGCACGGCCTGGCGTGGCGCCTTGCGCCCGGCGGCCCTGGCCGCCGACTCCACCGCGCGCGCGCGCCAGTTCGAGCATGACGCCGACACCTTCGTGGGTCAGGTCGATCAACTGGTGCGCCTGATCGAGCATGATAGCGAACAGCGCACCTTCTGGCTGCGCGCCTCGCAGCTGATCCTCGTCGGCATGGCCGTCATCGGCACGGTCAGCATGATTTACCTGATGTTCATGCTCATCATCGAACCGGTCACGCGGCTGCGCCTGGGCATGCAGCGCATGAAGGAACGCGATTTCAGCGTGCGCCTGGCCGTGGAAAGCAATGACGAATTCGGCCAGCTGGCCAGTGGCTTCAACCAGATGGCCGACCGCCTGCAGGCGTTGTACGGCAACCTGGAAGAGGGCGTGCGCAGCAAGACGGCCACCCTCGAATACCGCAACCGCGAACTGGCGCTGCTGTACGAAAGCGCCGCTTTCCTGCAGCGCCCGCAGCCTCTGGAAGACATCTGCGGCGGCTTCATGCAGCGCATCGTCGATTATTTCGAGGCGGACGGCTCCACCGTGCGCGTGCTCGACGCCGAGCGGGGCAACCTTCACATGGTCGTGCATACGGGCCTGTCCGAGGAACTGGTGGCGTCCGAGCATTGCCTGAAGGTGGGCGACTGCCTGTGCGGCACGGCCGTCGAGATGAAGGTGGCGAAGGTGCACGACATGCGCCGCATCGACAAGGCGCACGAGCTGCGCTGCCACCGCGAAGGCTTTGCCACCGTCTCCGTCTTCCATATCCACGCGCACGAACAGCACCTGGGCTTCTTCAACCTGCATTTCCGCCATGCGCGCGTGTTTTCCGCGCGCGAGCTGGCCTTGCTGGAAACCCTGGGCCAGCTGCTGGGCATCGCGCTGGAAAACCTGCGCCTGGCCGCGCGCGAACGCGAAATGGCCATTTCCGAAGAGCGCAACCTGGTGGCGCAGGGGCTGCACGACAGCATCGCGCAAAGCCTCAATTTCCTCAACCTGCAGGTGCAGATGCTCGACGACTCCGTGCGCAACGCGCGTTTCGACGAGGTGGCGGGCATTGTGCCGGCCCTGCATGCGGGCGTGAAGGAGAGCTATGAAGACGTGCGCGAATTGCTGGCCAACTTCCGCAGCCGCCTGATGGAGGACGATCTGATCGGCTCCCTGCGCGCGGCCGTGGACAAATTCCGCCGCCAGACGGGCATCGATGCCGAACTGCTGGCCGATGTGGACGGCGCGCCGTTCCCCCGCGAGCAGCAATTGCAGTTATTATTCATCGTGCAGGAAGCGCTGTCGAACATCCGCAAGCACGCCCAGGCCAGCCACGTCGAAGTGCGCCTCGCCGATCACCAGGACTTTACCCTGACGATCAGCGATAATGGCGTCGGCTTCGACGCTGCCGCCGTGCTGGAAAAGGGCGACAGCCATGTCGGCATCCATATCATGCGCGAGCGCGCGCAGCGCATCGACGCCACGTTCGACGTGCATGCCTGCCAGGGCGGCGGCACCACGGTCGAACTGCATCTGTCGCGCGAGCAGCGCCGCGCCGCCTGAGTAACTACCTGAAAGTATAAAAAATGGAGACACCCGATAAACCGATCACCGTCATGCTGGTCGACGACCACGCGCTGTTCCGCAGCGGCATACGCTCGCTGCTGCAGCGGCATACGGATTTTGCCGTCGTGGGCGAGGCGGCCGATGGCGTGGAAGGCATCAAGCGCGCCATCCAGCTGCAGCCCGACGTGGTGCTGCTGGACCTGAACATGGCCGGCATGTCCGGCGTGGAAGCGCTGCAGCTGATGCAGCACGATTGCCCCGATACGGCCATCGTCATGCTCACCGTGTCCGAAGACGCGGAAGACCTGGCCACGGCCCTGCGGGCGGGCGCCTGCGGCTATCTGATCAAGAACATCGACGCCGACTACCTGGTGCGCGCCATCCGCCGTGCTGCCGCCGGCGAAGTCGTCATCGCCGAAGCCATGACGGGCAAGCTGGTGGCGCAGCTGCAGGCGGGCACGCGGCGCGAGGAACCCGTGTCGGAACTCGACAAGCTCACGCCCCGTGAAAAGGAAATCATCGATTGCCTGTCGCGCGGCGAGAGCAACAAGGGCATCGCGCGTACCCTCGACCTGGCCGAAAGCACGGTCAAGATCCACGTGCAGAACGTGCTGAAAAAACTCAACCTCACCAGCCGCGTGCAGGCGGCCGTGTACGCGGTCGAGCACCGGCAGGGCAAGTAGCCGCATAGTTGGGGTCAGGCCCGCCGGGCCGGCCCCATGGCCGCTTCCATCCATTCTTCTAGTCCTTTTTGCCGATGGCCGCCATCGCGCTTTTAAAGTAGTATATTGAATATATCTTTAAAAGAGAGCCCATCATGGCCATCACCCCGATCAGCGAACCATCTTCTCCTCCCGCCGCCGCCAGCGCCGCGCCCTGGCATGCCGGCCACGCCGTCTGGCAACTGGGCTTCCGCCCGTTCTACCTGCTGGCGGCCGTGTTTGCGGCCATCGGCATTCCCCTGTGGCTGGCCAGTTATGCGGGCTGGCTGACGGGCGGCCTGCAGGTGGGGCTGGGCTGGCACATGCATGAAATGGTGTTCGGTTTCGCACTGGCCGTCGTCGTCGGTTTCCTCTATACGGCGGGGCGCAACTGGACGGGCTTGCCTACACCGCACGGCGCCCAGCTGATGGCGCTGGTGGGGCTGTGGCTGGCGGGACGCGTGGCCATGCTGTGCGGCCCCGGATTCCTGGCGGCGCTGGTCGACTGGCTGTTCCTGCCGCTGGCCGCCTGGCCTTTGTACCTGGTGCTGCGCCGCTCGGGCAATACGCGCAACCTGTTCCTCGTCGGCTTGCTGGCCCTGCTGGCGCTGGCCAATGGCCTGTTCCACGCGGCCGTGCTGGGCTGGCTGCCGCTGTCGCTGTTTGTGCCCGTGCAGGCGGCCATCTTCATCATCGTGCTGATCGAATCGGTGATCGGCGCGCGCGTGATCCCCATGTTTACGCGCAACGGCGCACCGGGCAGCACGCCCGTGGCCAGTCCGAAACGGGCGCTGGCGGCCGTGGCTTGCATGGCGGCCGCCGCGATCGCGTGGCTGGCCGGCGCGCCAGCCTGGCTGACGGCGCCGCTGGCCTTCTGCGCCGCCAGCGTGTCGCTGGCCAACCTGCTGGCCTGGCAGCCGCAACGTACGGTGCGCGTGCCGCTGCTGTGGATATTGCACCTGTCGTACGCGTGGATAGGCATCGGCTTTGCACTGCTGGCGGCCGCCAGCCTGGGCCTGCTGCCGGCCAGCGCCGCCTTGCACGCGCTGACGGTGGGCTCGATGGCGGGCCTGATCATCGGCATGATGACGCGCACCACCCTGGGCCACACGGGTCGGCCGCTCAAGGGCGGGAAGGCGGAAGCGGCGATGTACTGGCTGATCCAGCTGGGCGCGCTGGCGCGCCTGCTGGCCGCCGTCGGTCCCGCCGCGCTGTCCATGCCGCTGCTGCTGGCGGCGGGTGCCTGCTGGTCGCTGGCCTTTGGCCTGTATGCATGCGTGTATGCGCCGTACCTGTGGCGCGCCAGGGTGGATGGCCGCGAAGGCTAGGCTGGCAAGTTTGTCATTGGCACGGTCGCCTGGCCGGGCGGCGTCCGTGCCGTGAATGCGGCGGCGGCCTCGATGGCCTGCGCCAGCGCCTGTTCCAGTGCATCGAGGGCGGCCGACGCATCGTCGCCCGCGTGCAGCAGCTGTTCGGCTTGCTGGGCCGCGTGCACGGTGGCGGGCAGGGCCAGGCTGCCGGCCACGCCGGCCAGCTTGTGCGCGAGCGCGGCGGCGTCGGCGCGTGCATCGGCCGCCAGCAGCGCGCGCATGGCGCCCACCGTGTTGCGGTAGGTGCTGCCGAAGTGCGACAGGTGCTGGCGGTAGGGGGCTTCATCGAGCCACTGCTCCATGCCTTGCGCCAGGTCGATCACGGGCGCCGCGCCGCCTGTCCGCACGGGCATCGCCGCTTCGGCCACGACGGGCGGCAGGGCCGGCAGCCCTTGCGCATGGCGCCGGTGCGCGTGCGCGATCAGGGCGATGGTCTGCGGCACGTCGAACGGTTTGCTGATGAAATGGTTCACGCCCGCTTCCAGCGCCGCCGCGCGCTGCGTCTGGAAGGCCCCGGCCGTCAGCGCCACCACGGGCAAGTCCTGGAACTGCGGCAACTGGCGCAGCGCGCGCGTCGCCTGCAAGCCATCCATGACGGGCATCTGCACATCCATCAGCACGATGTCGACGTCGGCCGGGTGGGCCAGCAGCCAGTCCAGCGCCTGCTGGCCGTCACAGGCGAACGAGGGCAGGGCGCCCTGGTCGCACAGGATATGGTTGACCACGTCGCGGTTGATGTCGCTGTCGTCGACCACCAGCACGCGCACGCCGGCCAGCACGCGCTCGCCCAGCGCCGCATGGCCAACGTCCTGGCCGACGTCCAGGCCGGCCGCTTCGGCGCGCCGCTGGCGCGCTTCCATCGTCGCGTTGTACAGGCTGGACGCCGTCACCGGTTCATTGAGGATGGCATCGGCCGGATTGGCCGGGTCCGTACGGCGGCGCGTGGGCGCTGTCGCCGGCGTGCCGCTGGCCGCCAGGATGACGATGGGGCAATCCTGCGGCGGCAGGTGCTCGCGCAGGGCGCGCGCCGTGGTTTCGCCGTCCATGTCGGGCATGCGCGCGGCCAGCACGATGACGCCTGGCCGCGCATCTTCGGCACAGGCCAGCGCATGCTCGAGCGCCGCCTGGCCGCCGGAGACGGCATGCACGCTCCAGCCCAGGCCCCGCGCCACGGCGGCCACGGCGCCACGCGTGTCGGCCTTGCCATCGGCCAGCAACACACGCAAGCCCTGCATGTCGGGCGAGGACGGGACGCTGGCGGCCATCAGCTGCAGCGGCACCGTGAAGCTGAAGGTGCTGCCCTGGCCCGTGACGCTGGTCAGACGCATGGAGCCGCCCATCAGGCGCACCAGCTGGCGGCAGATGGTCAGGCCCAGGCCCGTGCCGCCGAAGCGGCGCGTGGTGGACGTGTCGGCCTGGGCGAAGGCGGAAAAGATCGCTTCCTGCACTTCGGGCGCGATGCCGATGCCCGTGTCGCGCACGCTGAAACACAGCACCGCGGCGTCGCCGTCGCGGCTTTCCAGGGCGCTCGTCAGCTCGACCGTGCCCTGCGTCGTGAACTTGATGGCATTGCTGGTCAGGTTGACCAGCACCTGTTCCAGCCGCAGCGCGTCGCCCATCACCTGGTCGACGCCCTCGGGCAGCGGCCCGATGCGCACCTCGATCGGCTTGTCATGCGCGGCAACGCTCATGCTGGCGGCGATCTTGTCGATCACGTCGGCCAAGCGGAAAGGCGCCTGTTCGATGGTCATGTGGCCCGCCTCGATTTTCGACACGTCGAGCACGTCGTTGATGATGCCCAGCAGGGACTGGCCCGCGGCGCGGATCTTGCGCGCCATCTGCAGCGCTTCGCCATCGAGGCCGTCGCGTTCCAGCAGCCAGGCCATGCCGAGGATGGCGTTGAGCGGCGAACGGATTTCATGGCTCATGTTGGCGAGGAATTCCGCCTTGCTGCGGTTGGCCGCTTCGGCCGCGTCGCGCGCCAGCAGCATGGCCTCTTCGGCCTGTTTTTGCGCGCAGATATCCTGGGCAAAGATCAGGGTCGCCGGTCCATCCTTGAGCAGCACGCGCGTGGTGGTCTTGAACATGGGCACGGGCAGGCCCTGCTTGCCCAGCCCGACGGCCTCGAATACCTGTTCACTGGGCGAATCGGCCTCGATCAGCGCTTCGTTGGCGGCCAGCGCCGCCAACGATGGCGGGGAAATCATGGCGGACCAGGGCAGGCCGTTCAGATTGTCTTCCATCGTGTAGCCGTGCAGCCTGCGGTAGCGGGGATTCGAATAGATGAAGCGGCCGTGGCGCAGGATGGCGATGGCCACGGGCGCATCTTCGATCAGGGTGCGAAAGCGCGTTTCGCTGTCGGACACGGCTTGCATGGCCTGGCGCTCGCTTTCCTGTTCCGCATGCCAGGCGGCCTGCTGCCGGCGGCGCCGCTGGCTCCAGAACAGCAGGCTGGCCGCGGCCAGCGCCAGCACGGCAAAGGAGAGGACGTAGCCGAGCGCTTGGCGCCGCAGCGGGGCGGCGATGGCCGCTTCTTCGCGGCTCAGGCCGATGATCAGGGCGCGGTCCATGCGCAGGGCGGTGGGGGCGATGGTCGCCATGGCCATGATGCGGGGGGCGGTGTGGGCGCCGGCGCCGGCAATTTCGACGCCGCTCAGGACGCCGGCCTGGTAGCCGCTGTCGCGAAAGCGCCGCAGGAAGCTGCCGGGGACGTCCATATTGCCGCCATTGGCAGTCCTGGCCGGGTAGTTGAGAAATTGCTGGCCGTCGCCATGCAGCACCACGGCCCACACGTCGGGGGCGTACATGGCGGTGCGGAACTTGGCCGTGAAGTATTCGGAGGCAAAGGTGGCCACCACCACGCCGGCAAAGCGTCCCTGTTTGTCCTGCACCATGCGCGACGCCGTGATGACCAGGTCGCCCTTGAAGGAATGGAAGGGCGCCGAGATGTACAGCATGCGCGCATCGGGGGCGTCGCGCGCCGTCTGGAAGTAGCCGCGGCGCGAAAAATCCTGGTTCGCCAGTTCCGCGATGTTGGTGGCGACCGCCTTGCCTTGCGCATCGATGACGAGCATGGTGCGCACGCCCGGCATGGCGTCGACCAGTGCGGCCAGGCGCCGCGGCAGCGCCTGCCCGGCGTCGGGTGCGGGGCCGGCGGCCAGATAGTCGCGGATCACGCCGCCGAGCACCAGGTTGGTCGCCGCCAGGTCGACTTCGATGTTTTTTGCCAGCAGCGCCGTCAGCACGCTCAGGCGCTCGCGTTCGGCCTCGTCATGCCGGGTCGCTTCGGCCAGGTGCGCGTAGGCGAGGGCGGCAGCGACGATCAGCAGCCCGAGAAGCAGGAACAGCCACTCGATCCATCGTCTGCGCAACGCCGCCGCCTCTGTGTGATAGCTCATGTGGCGATGCTATACCCGATAGGGATGGAGAACAACTTTTGCGCACAACTGGCGCAACTATGCATGTGATAGTGTGGTCAATTTGCCGCCCAGCGGCAGCCGCAGGCGGAAGACGGCGCCCTGGCCCGGCGCGGACGCGACGCCGATGCTGCCGCCCATCAGCGCGACGAGCTGGCGCGCGATGGCCAGGCCCATGCCGGCGCCGTCATGGGCGCGGCTCGGCGAGTCGTCGGCCTGCGAGAATTTGTCGAAGATCACGCCCTGCTGCGCCTGTGCGATGCCGATGCCCGTATCGCGCACCTCGATCTGCAGGTCCGCGCCGCTGTGCGTGACGTGCACGTCGACCCGCCCCGCAGCCGTGTAGCGGATGGCGTTATCGAGCAGGATGTCGAGCACGCGCACGAGGCGGGTGCGGTCGCAATCGATGCTGGACGGCGTGGCGGGCGCCACTTGCGCGGCCAGCTGCAAGCCCTTGTGCGCCGCGCGCGGCCTGTGCGGCGCCAAGGCCAGTTCCAGCAACTGGTCCAATGGCGCGGCGGCGGACTCCAGCCGGACCTGATCGTGCTCGAGCGCGCTCAATTCCATCGCCGCTTCGACCATGGACAGCAACTGGCGGCCGCTGTCCTGTATCGTTTGCGCGTAGGCGGCCTGTTCCGGCTCGCGCAGCTGCTCTTGCAGCAGCTCGGAGAAACCGAGGATGCCGTTGAGGGGCGTGCGCAATTCATGCGACATGTTCGACAGGAAGCGCGACTTGGCTTCGCTGGCGGCGATGGCCCTGGCGCGGCTGTCGACCAGGCGGCCGATCAGCAGCACCAGCGCGGCCCACGACAGCACGATCAGCAAGCTCGTGACGGCCGCCATCAGCAAGGCCTGGTTGCGGCGCGAGACGTAGTCGGCCAATACCGTGTCGCGGTCCAGCCCGACCAGCATGTACAGCGGGTAGCCGGCCAGTTTTTCAAATGCGTAAAAGCGCACGATGCCGTCGACGGGGCTGCGTTCGGTGAAGCCGCCCCGCGTTTTACCTTGCATCAAGGAAAATACCTTGCTGGCGCCGATATCCTGGCCGATGGTGTCGGCGGCGCCGACCCGGCGCGCGCGCACCACGCCGTCGCTGCCGACAAGCTCGGTGGAGCTGTTGTCGCCGAGGTCGACTTCGTCGTACAGGCGGGTAAAGTAATACGGGTCCATCGAGACCACCACCACGCCCTTGAACCGGCCATCGGCATGGTTGATGCGGCGCGTCATCTGGATCGACCATTTTTGCGATACGCGGCCCAGCACCGGCTTGCTGATATACAGTTCGCCGCTATCGCGCTGCATGTGTACGCGGATGTGCTCGCGGTCGGCCAGCCTGGTCGGCTGGAAGGGGCGGCTCGACAGCACCATGTCGCCCTGTTCGTCGACGATGGTAAACAGGTTGTACAGGGGGCCGGGCCTGAGGCCTTGCTGCAGGTCCGTTACGATGTCGAGGCCGCTGCCCAGCGCCTGGTAGCGGCTGCGCAAATACGTGGCCGCCTGGTCCGCCGCCTCGATCGTGCGGATCGCGTGTTCGTCGAAGACGCGCGCCATGCTGCGCGCATCGCGCCCGGCGCCGGCGATGGCAGTGTCGTAGGCGTGCCGCAGTTGCAGCACGGTGATGCTCCACAGCCCCGTCAGCAGGATGGCCATGAAGAGCGACAGCAGGGTGCGCGTATCCCAGCGTTCCCAACGCTGCCAGGCCATGGCATTCCAGTATCCGTGCTGTTGCATGCTGCCTCCGCAAGGGTTGTCATTCTGCGTGCGATTTATCAATTATAGCGAATATAATTGAATTTATCGAATAAAATGATTTGTATGCGGGAAGTGTTGTATTGAACGCCGGCTCTGGCGGCTAACGTGTCGCCGCCTGGCGCGTCAGCCAGCGCTCGACCATGTCGCGCAGCTGGCTGGCCGTAAACGGCTTGGACAGGTAATCGTCCATGCCGGCCGCCACGCAGCGCTGCCGGTCGTCCTCGGTGACGCCGGCCGTCAGGGCGATGACGGGCAGGCGCGGCGCGCCGCTGGCCGCTTCGCGGGCGCGCAGGGCCTCGCACGCCTGGTAGCCGTCCATGACGGGCATCATGCAATCCATCAGCACCAGGTCGTACTGCCGTTCGGCCAGCGCCTGCAGGCCCAGCGCGCCGTTCTCCGCCGTGTCGATGCTGTAGCCGCGGGATCCCAGCTGCAGGCACACGAGCTGGCGGTTCAGCGCCGTGTCCTCGACCAGCAGGATGCGCGCGCCCGGTTCCGGGGCGGGTGCAGGCGCGGGTGTGGATTCGGATGCGCGCGCGTCTCGGGCTCCGGATGGCGCTGCTGTCTCCGGCTCCGGCGATGTGGCGGCCGGCGTCTGCGGCGCCAGCGCCAGGGCCGCCTCGTGCTCCTGGCGCCGCAGCAGGGACATGATCAGCGCGATGGCCCCGGCCAGCACGAGCAGGCTGACCACGGCCGCGCCGCCCATGGTGCGCAGCATGCGCCGCCAGCCCGCCAGGTAGACCTCGTCCGTCACGGTGACGTTGACGGCCAGCGGATAGTCGCGCACCAGCCGTACGCCGGCCAGGCGCTTGACCGGGCGGCCCTGCTCGGCTGCGCGCGGCGTGTCCACCTGCAGCACGCCATCGGTCTTGCCCTGTTCCAGCAGGCGGTAGGTGCTGCCCGTCAGGTTGCGCTTGCCCATCATGGCGGGCACGGCCGGCCAGCGGGCCAGCAGCGTGTAGTCACTGCGGTACAGGGAAAAGGCCGTGTGTTCGCCGATGCTGGTGCTCTGGAAGAATTTGCTGAAGAAATCGCACGACAGGCCGACCAGCACCACGCCCAGGAAACGGCCGTCCGGGCCGCTGATGCGCCGGCTGATATAGAAGGTCCAGGCGCCATTGCCCTTGTTTTGCACGGGCGCGCTCACATGCATGCCGCCGTGCGGGTGGCGCCGGTGGTAGTCGAAGTAGTCGCGCTCGCCGAGGTGGATGGACGGCGCGGGAAAGGCGCGGCTGAAGGCCAGCACGCCGGCATCGCTGCCGACGATCGATACCACGTCCACTTGCGGCACGCCGCCGATCTTGTGCCGCAGCATCTGGTGCATGGCCGGGGTGCCGACGGCGGCGGCCAGCGCCTGCGCGTCCGCGGGGGCTGCGGTTTCGATCTCGCTGCTGACGCTGTCGAGCACCAGGCTGGCCGCCGTCATGCTCTGCGCCGTGTTTTCCGCCAGCAGCAGCGACAGATTGGACAGGTCCTGTTTCCAGTCATCGACGGCTTCGCGGTGCAGCACCACGCCGGAGACGACGATGCGCAGCGCCAGCAGGCCCACCAGCACCAGGCCGACGATGGCCGCCGTGGTGCGCGGCCGGTAGTGGTGCACCAGGCGCAGGACGGCCTGGCGCGCGTTCATGCCTGCGCGCCCGTGTATTCGAGCATGCTGCGGCGTACTTCCTGCTCCACTGCGCCGATCAGCGCCGCCGTTTCGGCCAGCCATTCCGGTGCCGCCACGCCCTGATGGCGCACCAGTTGCTCGAGTGCCGCCAGGCGCGCCACGAGGGCGCCGGCGCCCAGCAGGGCCACGGTGCCGCGGAAGGTATGGCAGCTATGCACGATGGCTTGCGCCGCACCGCCGCGCACGGCCTGCTCGACGCGCGCAAACATGGCCGGCGACGTGTCGAGGTAGGTCTGCGACAGGGCGCGGAACATCTCCAGGTCGTGGCCGGTGGCATGGAACAGCACGGCAGGATCGATGTGGCGATAGGCTGGCATGGCGGCTCCGTGGCGAGGGGAAAGCGGTGGCGGGTCAGGCGGCCAGGCTGTTGCGCCGCGCATGGCCGGCGCAGCAGGCGCGCAGATAGCCGCGCAGTTCGTCGTAATTGACGGGCTTGGCAAAGAACACCACGCCTGGCGGCACACCGCCCCGTTCTTGCAGCTCTTCTTGCGTCAGGCTCGACAGCATGGCGATGTGCATGTCCGCCAGCAGCGGGTCGGCCAGGATGGTGCGGATCACTTCGTAGCCGTCGATGCCTTCCATGACGATGTCGGCCAGCAGGATGTCGGGCTGGTCGCGGGCGATTTCCATCAGCGCCTGGTAGCCGTTCTCGCAAAAGCGCAAGTCCGCCTGCAAGCCCCATGAACCGATCTGTTTTTCATACAGCGCGCGCTCGATCGGATTGTCCTCGATCACGAGGATGGACGGCGGGCGGCCCGATGGGGCGGGGCGGCTGGCGCGTGACGCGCGCTGGTCCTGGCCCGGCTGGCCGGGATTGCCCTTGTAGGCTTCGACGGCCGCGAGGGGAATGCGGCGGTGGCCGCCCTTGGTCTTCCACGCTTCGATCACGCCGGCCTCGACCAGTTGCTGCACTGAAGTGACCGAGATGCCGAGGATTTCGGCGGCCTTTTGGGTGGTGCAGACGTCTGCAGTGTGCATGATGGGCTTTATTGTCGCGATGAAGTTGAAGGGAATGATACGCAATCGGGCTCAAAAAATCAATTTCAACGAATTAGATGAATTCACTAAAAACCTGGCGTGCGGCTGGCCGGACTCGCGTGCGCGTACGGCAGGGGGCGAGATGGCTGTGCGGTTCCAGGATATCGCGCCATTCGCTCCACTCCGCATTGCTGTGGCGTAGCAGGGTTTCCATGTAGCCTGCGTCCAGGCCCAGTACCCGCGCCGTGGCCAGGGCTGGCTCGCGCGGCCCCGCGCCGTTGCGCAGTATCAGGTCGGCGAAGCTGCTGGCCAGCCTCAGCAGCTTCGCCAGGTCCGTCATGCGCCCGGCCCGTCCGAAGCCGGGCGGGGCGGCATGGCAGAGCACGGCGTCGCACAGGATGTCCGCCATGCCCCAGTCCCGCATGAGGATGGCCGACAGGGCCAGCTGGTGGTGGCCGAAGCGCTGTGATTCTTCGCCCAGCAGCCGGGCCGTGACGCCATTGCCGTACTGGCCCAGCAGTTCTCCATATTCCTGCGGATGCACGCTGGCCAGGGCCAGCTGGCCGCAGTTGGCCAGCAAGCCGCAACTGTACAGCTCATCGGCCGGCGCCAGCTGCAGCGCGTCGCCTGCCACGCGGGCGGCGCACGCCATGGCCAGCGAGTGTGACCAGTAGCGCTGCGCGTCGAAGTGCGCGCACGTGGGCGCTGGCGGGGCCGGGATGGTGCACGCCTGGCGCAGGGCGGGCAGGCCGATGGCCGCCAGCATCGCGGCGCTGACGGCCGCATGCCTGCGCCCGCCCGGCGGCACGCCCGCATTCGCCAGGCCGATGAGCTTGCCGGTCATGGCCGGATCGCAGCCCAGCTGTTCCGCCAGTTCATCGAGCGCCACCTGCTGCTGGCACAAGGTGGCCAGCCAGTGGCGCCGCCAGGCGGGCGAAGGCAGGATGGCGCCGCCGGGCAGGCGCGCCAGGTCGATGTGCGCGCTCATGGCCGGCTCCCTACGCCGTTGCAGTCATCGGCCTGCGCCGTGCCCGCCGTCTGCAGGGCCGTGACGGCTTGCGACAGCGCATCGAGCGCCATCAGCAGTTCCGCATGCAGGCGGTGCAGGGCGCCGATATCGTTGGAAAAGCCCGCATGCACGGCCTGGCGCGACAGCGCCTGCAATGGGAGCAGGCCCATGGACTGGCTGCCGTCGAGAATTTCCTGTGCCAGCACTCTTGCCGGGGCGGCCCGCTCGCAGCGCAGCGCATGGGCGATGCCGGCCAGGCGGTCGCGCGTCTCGGCCACGAACAGGGCCAGGATCTCGCCCTGCAGGCGCCGGTCGTGGCCGAACATGGCGTCCAGGCGGGCCGCGTCGAATGGCGGCGTGTCCGGTGTCTTGGGCGCTGTCGACGGTGGTGCGCTGTCAGCCGCCTTGGCCGGCGGGACCGCTTTGCGCATTTGCAGCAGCGCATGCAGATCGGCCGGCGCCGCGCTGGCGGCCTGCGTGCGGTCGGCCTGCTGCCAGCGGGTGCGGCGCCAGAGCAGGGCGGCCAGCAGCAACAGCAGGCCTGCCAGCGCCAGCGCCGGGCGCATCAGCGAGAGATCTTCGCAGCGAAGGAAGGGGTGAATGGCGAGAAAGGAGTTCATGGCAGTGCTCCAGTGCGTTCTATGCGAGTGATCCTGCGTGATGGCGGACCTAAAATACGTCCCAGTCGCCCGAATCGGCGGCGGCCGGCGCCGCTTTCCTGGCTTGCCCTGCCGGGCGCGTGGCGACCAGCTTGAGCGTCGCCCTGTGCTGTGCGGGCCGCGGGGCGGCAGGCGCGCGCGGCGCCGCGCCGGCCTGTCCCTGCGCCAGCTTGAAGGCGCCCACCACGCCGGCCAGCCTGGCTGCCTGCTCCTGCAGCGATTGCGATGCCGCCGCCGCTTCTTCGACCAGGGCCGCGTTCTGCTGCGTGACTTCATCCATCTGCGTGATGGCGCGGTTGATTTCCTCGATGCCCGTGCTTTGCTCCACGCTGGCGGCCGAGATTTCGCTGACGATGTCGGTAACGCTGCGTACCGTGTCGACCACTTCCGTCATGGCCGCGCCGGCCTGCTGGACCAGCTTGCCGCCTTGGCCCACCTGTTCCACGGAGTCGCTGATGAGTACCTTGATTTCCTTGGCGGCCGCGGCCGAACGGTGCGCCAGGTTGCGCACTTCGGTGGCCACGACGGCAAAGCCGCGCCCCTGTTCCCCGGCGCGCGCCGCTTCCACGGCCGCGTTCAGGGCCAGGATATTGGTCTGGAAGGCGATGCCGTCGATGACGCCGATGATGTCGGCGATCTTGTTCGACGCGCTGTCGATCGCTTCCATCGTGCGTATCACGTCGCCCATCACTTGTCCGCCCCGCTGCGCCTTGTCCGAGGCGCTGATGGCCATTTGCTGGGCCTGGCGGGCATTGTCCGCGTTTTGCCGCACGGTGGCAGTCAGTTCTTCCATGGCCGAGGCGGTTTCTTCCAGCGAGCCCGCTTGCTGTTCCGTGCGCGCCGACAGGTCCAGGTTGCCGGACGCGATTTCGCCCGAGGCCGTGCTGATGCTGTCCGTGCCGGAGCGCACTTCGGCCACGATGCGTACCAGGCTCGCGCTCATGTCCGCCATGGCCTGCATCAGCTGGCCCACCTCGTCGTTCGAGGTGGCGCGGACCTGCACGCTGAGGTCGCCGTCCGCGATGGTGCGGGCCACGCCGATGGCGTCGGCCAGCGAGGCGGCGATGCGCCGCGCCAGCAGCAGGCCCATGCTGGCTACGAGCGCCGTCACGGCCAGGGACAGGGCGATGGCAATCCAGCGCGCGCTGGCAGCGGCGGCGGCGCCATCGGCCGCACCTTTGGCCGCCAGGTTTGCGTTGTAGCGGTGGTGGGCGGCGAGGGCGTCGACCAGTTCCTTGATGATGGGCTGGTTTTGCACCAGCAAGTCGCGCGCCGCGTCCAGTTCACCGGCCTTCGACAGCGCCAGTACCTTGTCGCGCACTTCATCGTAGCGCAGCAGCACGGCGCGGTCGGCGGCCAGCAGCGCGCGGTCCTGTTCATCGGTGATATCTTCTTTTTCATATTGGTCGAGCGCCTTGCCGACCGCCGCGCGCGCTTCTCTGATACCCGCTTCCAGCTTGGCGCGTCCGGCCGCATCCTTGCTGGCCATGTGCTGCCAGACGGCCGTGCGCATCTGCGCGAACGGCACGAAAGCGTCGTTCAAGGTGAGCAGACTGGGTACCGTGTTGACAGTGGCATAGCTGGCCGCCGTGTACACGCGGTCCATCTGGTAGATGCCAAAGCCCGCCAGGGCGGCCAGCCCGAGGACGACGGAGAGGATCAAGGCGTACAGCCGTTTAGCGATGGTCATGATGGGCGCCGCTCCAATGAAGTGAAATTCAAGAAAAATGTTTGGCTTGGGTGGTTTTTTTCCATTTTACGATAAAAATTCGTTTTATTCGAGAAATTTGTTGTTGAATTATTTTATTCAATGATTTTCATTGAAAACATATGCTTATAGCGGGCTGGACGCTAAGACCGTGTATAAAACGCCACACGGCGTATGGCCGGCGTTGTGGCGTGTGGCACGCTTTGGCGATTAGTGAAAAAATGGAATTCCTTGATCGCCATCAAATACGGTGCGCAGGCGCGTGCCGCCGACTGACTCTTGTAAAGGAGCATCATGACTGCCTCTGCCCGGCCTGGACCCTTGCTTGTCATCACCGCAGTCATCTTCATCTTGCTGGGCCTGGCGCTTGCCGGCGGCGGCGCCTGGCTCGTCAGCCTGGGCGGTTCCTGGTATTACGTCGTGGCCGGTATCGGCATGCTCGTCGCGGGCGCGCTCGTGTGGAAGGGGCGGCGCAGCGCCCAGCTGTTTCTCGCGCTGCTGCTGTTCGCCACCCTGATCTGGTCCGTGATCGAAGTGAAGTTCGACTGGTGGCAATTGCTGCCGCGCCTCGATATCTGGTTCGCCGCCGCCGTCTGGCTGCTGCTGCCCTTCGTCGACCGCCGCCTCGATCCGCCATTGACGGCCGGAGCGAAACCGCGCGATGCGGGCAAGAGCGCGCTGGCCGCCGCCGTGGTACTCACGGCTGCCGTGGGCGTGTTCTCGTTGTTTCAGGACTATTACACCTTGCATGGCGAAGTGCCGGCCGAGAACATGGCCGCCGCGCCGCAAGGCGATTTCGCGCCCGGCGTGGCGCCCAACGACTGGGCCGCGTATGGCCGTTCCGGCTATGGCGACCGCTATGCGCCGGCCGCGCAGATCACGCCGGCCAACGCGTCGCAGCTGAAACAGGCATGGGTGTACAACACGGGCGACTTCAAGGGCCCGAACGATCCGGGCGAGATCGCCAACGAAGTCACGCCGCTGAAAGTGAACGGCATGCTGTACCTGTGCACGCCGCATAACATCGTCATCGCGCTGGACCCGGACACGGGCAAGGAGATCTGGCGCCACGATCCGAAGATCAACCGGGACGCATCGACCTACCAGCACATGATCTGCCGCGGCGTCGCCTACTGGGACGTCAACGCGGGCCGCGCCAAGGGCGACCCGGCACCCGAGGCGGCCGGCATGGAATGCCCGCGCCGCATCCTCGCGCCCACCATGGATGCCACCCTGATCGCCGTCAACGCGGATACGGGGGTAGCCTGCAAAAGCTTTGGCGAAAATGGCGTGATCGGCCTGTACCACGGCATGGGCATGAAGAAGCGGGGCTTTTTGATGCCGACGTCGCCGCCGGCCGTGGCGCAAAACGTGGTGGTGATGGCCGCCAGCGTCACCGACAACTTTTCCACGGAAGAGCCGTCCGGCGTGATCCGTGGCTACGATCCTGTCACGGGCAAGCTGCTGTGGAACTGGGATGCGTCGAACCCCGACGACACGGCGCCGATTGCCGATGGCAAGACCTACACGAACAATTCGCCCAATTCCTGGGGCGTATCCAGCGTCGATGAAAAGCTGGGCATGGTGTACATCCCGATGGGCAATGAAACACCGGACACGTGGGGCGGCAACCGCAATCCCCATGGCGAGAAATACAATAGCGCCATCGTCGCGCTGGACCTGGCGACGGGCAAGGTGCGCTGGGTCTACCAGACCGTGCACCACGATATCTGGGACATGGATATCGGCGGCCAGCCCACCCTGGTCGACATCGACACGCCGAAAGGCAAAGTGCCGTCCGTCGTGGCCACGACGAAACGGGGCGACATCTACGTGATCGACCGGCGCGATGGCAGCCTGGTCGTGCCGGCGCCGGAAAAACCGGTGCCGACGAACAACCCGGCTCCCGGCGACCGCCTGTCGCCCACGCAGCCGTTTTCGGCCCTCACTTTCCTGCCCGAGAAAAACATCAGCGAAACAGATATGTGGGGCACGACGCCATTCGACCAGCTGGCGTGCCGCATCATCTTCCGCCAGCACCGCTACGAAGGGCCGTTCACGCCGCAAACGGTGGCCGAAGGCAAGATCAAGGGCGCCATCATCTCGCCGGGCCCGCTCGGTATCTTCGAGTGGGGCGGGGCGGCTGTCGACCCGGGCCGGCAATTGCTGCTGGTGAACCCCGACTACATGGGCTTTCTGGAGCGTCTGGTGCCGCGTGCGCAAGCCAATGCGAAGGGCGGCACGGGCTCGGAAATGGGCTTGCAGCCGCAGACGGGCGTGCCGTTTGCAGTGGAAATCAAGCCTTTTCTTTCGCCGCTGGGCTTCCCATGCCAGGCGCCGCCGTGGGGGTATATCGCCGCCGTCGACTTGCGCACCATGAAAAAAGTGTGGATGCACAAGAACGGCACCACGCGCGACAGCGCCCCCGTGCCCATCGCCTTGCCGCTGGGCGTGCCCAGCCTGGGCGGCATCAGCACCACGGGCGGCGGCGTGGCCTTCCTCAGCAGCACGCTCGACTACTACATCCGCGGCTACGACGTGCGCAATGGCAAGACCGTATGGAAAGCCCGCCTGCCTGCCGGCGGCCAGGCCACGCCGATGAGCTATGTCTCGGACAAGACGGGCAAGCAATATGTCGTCGTCATGGCCGGCGGCCATGGTTCGCTCGGCACGAAGATGGGCGATAGCCTGGTGGCGTTTGCTTTGCCGGATGAGGCGGTGGAGAAGAAAAAGTAAAGGGCTTAATGCGCATGCTGCGGGATGCTTGGAGCCCACAGCAAAGAGCCGGGGTCAGACCCGACGGGTCTGACCCCAGATTTTATTGCGCCGCCAATCCCAGTTTCAGTCCCACCAGCTTGCCCGGCGCGGCCTCCGTTTTTTCCGGCGCACCGGCGCTGACCCTGGCCGCCGGCGTGCCATCCTGCTGCAGGGCGGCCAGAATCGCCGCGCTGCGCTGGGTGCCCAGTTTGCTCAAGGCGTCGGCAGGCAGGGGCTGCTTGGCTTCCAGCTGCTCGCGCAAGCCCTTGTAGAAGGTGCCCGTGTCGGCCACTTGCGGCTCGCCTTCGATCAGCTTGCCCAGGCGTTGGAATACGGGGATTTTTGCCGGAGCCGCTGGAGCTGCTGAAGCCGTCTCTGCTGCAGCTGAGGCTGGGACGGCCGACTCCGCCGCTTTCTTCTGCTTGTCCAGCTCGGCCTTGCCGAAGCGTTCCGCGTACAGGTCGCGCAGGGCACCCCGTATCTTGCGTTCGCCCAGGTTCAACGGTCCCGGCTCTTCGCCCGCTTCCAGCTTGATGCCGGCCTTGGCGGCGACGGCGCGGCGCACGGCCTGGGCGCGCAGGGCGGCCGCGTCCGTATCGCTGTACTGGCCAGGCACGGCCAGCTTCAGCTGTTCGCGCTTGGCGAGGATCTGCGCCACCTGCTTGAGCTTTTCCCGCTCTGGCGGCAGCAGCACGGCGCTGCCCGCGTCGAAGTCGATCGATTCGAGCTTGTCGGCGCTGATGCCGAGCAAGTTGCCCAGCGCGCGGAACGGCGCCGTGACGATTTTCGTCAGCACATTACCCACGGCTTTCCAGATCAGGGCGCCATAGCTGAATTGCGGGTCGTTCATGTCGCCCGACACGGGCAAGCCCAGGTCGATGCGTCCGTCCGAGTCCTTGAGGATGGCCAGCGCCAGTTCCAGCGGCAGCTTCAAGGCGTCCGGGCTGTCGATGCGCTCGCCCAGGGTCAGCTTATCGAGCACGATCTGGTTGGTGCCGTCGAGCTGGCGGTTGCGCACCTTGTATTGCAAGTCCAGCGAAATCTTGCCTTCTGCCACTTTGTAGCCGGCGAACTTCATCGTGTACGGCGAGGCGGACACCATGTCGACATTCTTGAAGACCACGTTCAAGTCCGTGTTGTCGGTCGGGGCGAACGGGTTCAACTGGCCACGCACGCGGGCCAGGCCGAATTCGTCGATGCGGCCATCGAGTTCGATCTGGCTGCGCGCATCGCGTTTCGTCGACAGGCCCGTGACGACGCCATTGAGTTCATAGATCTTGGCGGCGAACTGGGGCCGCAAGCTGAGGTCGGCAAAGTCCAGCTTGGCGTTTTGCAGGCGCACGCGGCGCACGCGCACGGGGAAGGCGGCGTCGGCTGCCGGCGTGGCGGAGGCCGCAGGAGGGGTGGCCGTTGCCGTGGCAGGCTCGGGCGCCTTGACCAGCAAACGCTGCGCATTGAGGCTGCGGTCGTTTTCGATGATCAGCTGGGCGTTCGGTTCGACCACGCGCAGTTCGGGGATGTCGACGAAGTCCGGGCCCACGCTGGCTGTCAGCTTGTCGGCGCGCACGCTTTTCCATGAGGCAAAGCGCTTGCCATCCGTTTCATTGAGCACGAGGCCGGCAATATCGACACCGCCCACATAGCGGACCTTCGGCGCTTTCGGCGCGCCGCCGCCCGTCGTCAGGCGGCCGCTGCCGGAGAGCGACCCGCTTGCCAGTTTCAGTTTGATATGCTGCGCCAGCAACGGTTGCACGGGCGCCAGGGTCAGCTGTTTCAAATTCAGCTGCGCATCGACGGCGCCCGTGCCCGGCACGAACTTGCCATTGGCCGTCAATAGTCCGCCTTCGCGCAGGCCCACGCCCAGCTCGAACGGCAGCGCCTGTTTCATGTCGTTGCTGACGTCTTGCAGCGACAAATGGGCATCTTGCACATTGACCTTGATGCCCGTGCCCGCGTCATCGAAACGGGCGCCGAACTTGCTCAGTTCTACCTTGTCTATCTTGGTGGACCAGGGCGTGGATGGCGCGTCCTTGGCAGTGTCGGCTCTGCCGGAAGCAAATACGGGCAGCTTTTGCGCAATCGCGAATTCTCCCTGGCGGTTGCGCGCCAGGTCGATCTGCGCGCCGCTGGCCGTCACGGCGCCCAGGTGCACAGTGTGCGCGGCCAGGTCGATCTTGCCGTCGGTAAAGCCCAGTTGGGCCAGCTTGAACGGCGTTTGCGCGCCCCGTTGCATGGTGAGGTCGGCCAGGCCGAACTGTGCGCCATCGATGACGGTGGCCATGCCCGATGGCCCTTGCTGCAAGCCCAGTTGCAAATTCAGATGCAGCTGTCTGGCGCTCAGCTGCAAGGCTGGCGAGACGGTTTCATCGATGGCGGACACGTCCACGTTGGCCAGCGCCAGCTGTTTCAAGTCCACCTTCCACTTGCCGGGCGTGGCTGGTGCGGCGGGCGTGGCGGTGGCCGATGCTGCTGGTGCGGGATTACCTGGCAGCATCAGGTTCGCCACGTCGATCTCGCCCTTGCTGTCGCGGCGCACGGCGACCTTGCCGCCGACCAGGTTGACCTTGTCGACCGTGACGCTCTGGCGCGCCAGGTCCACGTTCACGCCGGCGATGCCCAAGGTGTTCAGCGACGTAAAGGCGTCGCTCTTGCCACTTTGTACCAGCGCCAAGTCGCGCAAGGCGAGGCCCGCGCCTTTGACGGTCGCTTCCAGCTTGCCCTCCGCATAGGAAAAGGCGTAGGGCAGGCGCGCCGACAGCTTGCCGCTGGCGACAGTCGCGCGCGTATAGGCTTTCAAATACGCGGCCAGGCCGGGCAGGGAGGCGTCGTTCAGTATCAGTTCGCCTTCGCCACGGATGGGGCTCAGCGAGGCCGTGCCGCGCCAGTGCAGCTTGCCGCCGCGCGCCGCATCGGCACTGAGGCTGTAGCTGCCGTTGGCGTCGGGCAGGGTGGAGATATTATCGAGCGTAAAGTTGATCGGCGTGAAGTTGTCCGCATAGCCGGCCTTCTGGTCTTGCCAGTCGACTTTGCCTTGCTCCAGCGCAAAGTGGGCGATGACGAGGCGCGGCATGCCGCCTTCGCTCTTTTCCGGATGGTTGCGTTGCCAGGTGGCCAGCACTTCGGCCAGGTTGAACTTGCCGTCCGGCGTAATCGTCAGCTGCGCTTGCGGCGCCGTGATGCGGATTTCCGCCAGGCTCCAGGCGCGGCGGACGATGGATTTCCATTCCAGCTGCACGGCCAGGGCGCCGATGGACAGCAGCGGAGCATTGTTTGCGCTGGCCGCTTCCTTGAAAGCGATCTTGTCCGCTTCCAGGCGCAGGGTGAACGGGTTGAAGCGCACGTCGCCTATGCTGGCCTGTCGCGCGAGTTCTTTTTCTGCAAATTTGGGTAGCTGGTTTTTGATGACGTAGGGCACCAGCCAGAAGCCGACCGCACTGTAGGCGGCCAGGGCGCAGCCCGTGCCCAGGGCCCAGCGTTGCCAGCGTTTCCAGCGAAATGTTTTCGTCTGCACGCTTTTGTTGTCGATTGTGTTCACGAACTTACCTTTTAGTATCTTGTTAGGCGGCACGTCTTGCGCGCCGTGACTGTCAGTATGCCTCTTTGCGGCCTCGTCTGCAAAATCCAAACGTGTTCAAGTGATAACAGGCGCCAGAGGGAGCTAGTTTCTTCTGTAAAACTCACACAAACTCACCTTTTCTTGATAATGATTCTCATTATCGGTATCATGTTCGCTAACCGTAAGTTTCCGCTTGCTCCCCATTTTCCAATTGAAAGCCTGACGCCATGCCTGTTGCCACTCCCCGCACCCGTTTACTTCCAGTGGCGGCAGCCCTGTCGCTGGCCTTCGCTTCCCACGCCGCGCTGGCGGCCAATGCGGCCAGCGGCCAGGACGAGCCGACGGCTGGCGATGAGAAAGTCATGCAAGCCGTGCAGGTGACGGGCGCCCGCGCGCAAGGACTGGTGCCGCTGACCACGGAGGCGGGCAGCTTTCGGGGCGCCAGCATCATGGACGTGCCGTCGACCGTCAACGTGATCACGCGCGAATTGCTGGAGCAGCAAGCCGTGTCCGGCCTGTACGACGCCGTGCGCAATACGGCCGGCGTGACGCGCCAGCAAAACGGGGGCGAGACGTGGGATCAGCTGGTGATACGCGGCATCGCGGTGGAAAACCGCACGAATTATCGCCTCAACGGCTCCATGCCCATCATGAACTTCTCGCAAGTGCCCATGGAAAACAAGGAGCGGGTGGAAGTGCTGAAGGGCGCTTCGGCCCTGTATTACGGCTTTACGTCGCCGGCCGGCGTCGTCAATTTCGTTACCAAGCGTGCCGGCAGCCAGCCCGTCACCAGCATGGGCTTGAGCCTTGATGACCGTGGCAGTGCCGTGGCGAATGTCGACGTGGCGCGCCGCTTTGGCGCGCAGCAGGAATTCGGCGTGCGCATCAATGCGGCTGGCGGCACCCTGGGTTCCTACCTGGATAATGTCGGCAATGGCAACCGCCGCTTCCTTTCCACGGCGCTCGACTGGAGAGTCACGAACAAATTCCTGCTCAAGGCCGACCTTGAGTACGAGCGCCGCAGGGTGACAGAGCAGGCGGGCATCGCATTGCCCACGGCCGTGAAAGGCGTGATCAGCTTGCCGCGTGCCGTCGATCCGCGCAAGCTGATCGGCCCGGACTGGTCGAATTTCGAAGCGCAAACGAAAAACGCGCAATTGCGCGCCGACTACGCCATCGCCGATGGCTGGGCTTTGACGGTGGAGGCGGGCCACGCGGAAACGGCGCGCGACCGCCGCCTGGCCATCTTCCGCCTGAATAATGCGGCCGCGCTGGCCACGGGCGCGGGCCGCATCACGGGCAATATCCAGCACAGCGTGATGACGTCGGACTTGCTGCGCGCGGAACTGGCCGGCAATTTCAACACGGGTTTCATCGCCCACGAACTGACCCTGGGCGCGTCGCGCACGGATAAATCGCAAGATCCGATTTACCAGAGCAATTACACGATCGCCTCGCAAAACCTGTACAACCCAGTGCCCGTGACGACTGTCGTGTTCGGTCCCAAGCCAACGGCGCCGACGACGGCCGGGCTCGACACGCGCGACACGGGCTTGTATGCGCTCGACCGCATGGTTTTCAGCCCGCAATGGCAAAGCGTCATCGGCGTGCGCCGCAGCAGCTATCAAAGCGACCAGGGCGCCAGCCACTACGATGTCAGCAAGACGACGCCGATGGCCTCATTGATCTACAAGGCCACGCCCGAGCTGTCGTTCTACGCCTCCACGGCGCGGGGGCTGGAAGAGGGCGAAACGGGCCCGACGGGCACCGTCAACCAGGGCGTCAAGATGGCGCCTGGCGTGAGTAAACAAAAGGAACTGGGCGCGCGCTGGCTGACCCCTGGCGGCACCTTGCTGTCTGCCGCGCTGTTCGACATCACGCGCCCCGGCTATTACACGAATACCAGCAATGTATTCACGTCGGACGGCGAACAGCGCTACCGCGGCCTTGAACTGTCGACCCAGGGCAAGCTGACGCGCCAGTTGTCGTGGCAGACGTCGGCCCAGTTCCTCGATCCAAGCTTTGCGCACATCAACGCCGACTACAACGGCAAGGCGCCGGAGAACGCGTCGAAACGCACGGCCAGCGCCTTCCTCGCTTACGCGTTTGACGCCGTGCCGGGCCTGTCCGTCAACGGCGGCGCATATTACTACAGCGCCCGTCCCGTCAACGACCTGAACCAGGCCTTCCTCGGCGGCGTGAGCCTGTTCAGCGCGGGCGCCCGCTATGCGAGCCGCGTGATGGATAAGGCCGTCGTGTGGCAGTTGAACGTGGAAAATGCGGCAGACAAGCGCTACTGGGCCGGCGCCGGCACGCGCCTGGCGTCCGGTGCGCCGCGCGCTATCAAGCTGTCGATGAAGGTTGATCTATAAGGCTTGACTTGCGCGCTGTCCACGGGTGACCTGCGCTGATACAATGTTGCCATGTTCATCAGCAAAGGCAAGGCCAGCATCGTCCTGTGGATCGCGTGTATCGCCATCTTCCTGGCCACGCTCGCCCCTACGGTGTCGCGCGCGTTGACGGTCGCCAGCGGCCTGGCCGTGCCCAGCCTGGAAATTTGTTCGGTGGCAGGCGGCATGAATATGCTGCCTGCAACATTCTCCACGGACGCGCCCGATACCAAGAGCGGCATGCGCATGGGCGATTGCCCGTGCTGCAGCATGCATGCGGCCACCCTGGATATGCCCCCAACGACTCTCGTGCTCGCTTCCGGCGAGCTCATCACGGGCTTGCTGCCCCTGCTGTTCTACCAGTCCGCCACACCGCTGTTTGCCTGGACACCCGTCCAGCCCCGCGGGCCGCCTGCCGCTTTCTGATCTGTCCCTTTTCCTGAACTGCCTCGCGCCGCGCGTGTCGTGCGCTTGCGTCTGTTCGTTTTACCCATACAGAATCTGAAAGCAGCACCATGAAACATTTCCCCTTATTGATTTCCCTCGCCATCGCCATGCCCGCCGTGGCGCAAACGCGCACTGAACAGGTCTTGCCCGAGATGAAAGTCGTCGTCACGGCCATAGGCGACGGCTACCGTCCCGCTGCCGACACGGCGTTGATGCTCAGCAGTACACCCGGCTACAGCGTGGCGGCCGGCGGTGGCGTGTCTGGCTTGCCGGTGGTCAATGGCTTTGCCGATGACCGGCTGAAAATACGCATCGACGGCATGGAATTGACGTCGGCCTGCGCCAACCACATGAATGCGCCGCTGTCGTATATCGATCCGCAGCAGGTGCAGCGCATCCGCCTGATTGCGGGTGTGACTCCCGTCAGCGCGGGCGGTGACAGCATAGGCGGTACCATCGAAGTGCAGTCGAACGCGCCCGTGTTCGCCCAGCCCGGCGCGGGCCTGCTCACGCAAGGCAGCTTTGCCGTGTCGGGACGCAGTGTCAACAACAGCGTGGCGACCAGCGTGAACGCGTCGGCCGCCAGCGACAGCTTGAGCGTCGGCTACAGCGGCGCCTATACGCGCGGCCACAGCTATGAAGATGGCCACGGCAACAAAGTGCTGGCCAGCATGTTTGAAAGCATCAACCAGTCCATCGTGCTGGCGGCGAAGCGCGATGGCCAGCAGCTGACCCTGCGTGCCGGCGTGCAGCACATCCCGTACCAGGGTTTTCCCAACCAGTACATGGACATGACGGACAACTATGGCCAGTTCGCCAACCTCGCTTACCAGGGCACATTTGCCTGGGGCGTGCTTGACGCGCGCGCCTACTGGCAGCAGACGGACCATGAAATGGGTTTCTTTACCCCCGAGCGCAAAGGTTCGATGCCGATGATCACGCACGGGCGCAACACGGGCTATGCGCTGATGGCCAGCTTGCCGACCGCTGCAGGCGAGTTGCGCCTGGGCCAGGAGTGGCACGGCTTCCGCCTTGACGATTACTGGCCGGCCGTGCCCGGTTCCATGATGATGGGACCGCGCACCTATCTGAACATCAACGACGGCAAGCGCGACCGCACCGTGCTGTTTGGCGAACTGGAAACGCGCCACGATACGCGCTGGACGAGCGTGCTGGGCTTGCGCGGCGAATCCGTGCGCATGGACACGGGTGACGTGCAATCGTACGGCACCAACATGATGAACATGCCGGACGTGATGGCCGCCAGGGCCTTCAATGCGCGCAGCCGCAGCCAGCGCGACACGAATATCGATGCCTCCGCGCAAGCCACCTTCACGCCAGACGCGGCCAGCAGCTATGAATTCGCGCTGGCGCGCAAGGTGCGTTCGCCCAATCTGTACGAGCGCTACTCGTGGGGGCGCGGCTCGATGGCCATGACCATGACCAACTGGTTTGGCGATGGCAACGGCTATGTGGGCGATATCGACCTCAAGCCCGAGACCGCTTACACGGCGGCCTTCACGGCCGACTGGCATGGCGGCGGCGAGGAGGGCTGGTTCGTGCGCCTCAACCCGTATTACAGCAAGGTCGACAATTACATCGACGTCGACGTGCTGTCATCTTTCCACCCATACATGAAAATGGGTGCGAACGGCAATTTGCTGCGCTTTGCCAACCACGACGCCAAGCTGTACGGCGCCAATCTGGCGTGGCAGCTGCCGCTGGCCAGTAGCGCCCGCTGGGGCAGTTTCATGGCCACGGGTAACGCCGCATACACGCGGGGCAAGCGCAGCGATGGCGGCGACCTTTACCGCATGATGCCGTTCAACGCCTTGCTGGCCGTCGAGCACAAGCTGGGCGCCTGGAGCAACCGCATCGAAACGAAGATCGTGACCCGCAAGGACAAGGTCGACGCGCGCCGTGTCGAACCGGAAACAGGCGGCTACGCGCTCGTCAACCTGCGCAGCAGCGTAGCGCTGAGCAAGATGGCCAGCCTCAGCGCCGGCGTGAGCAACCTGTTCAACCGCGCGTATGCGGATCCGCTGGGCGGCGTGTATTTATCGGGCTTGAAGGCGAACGGCGGCGCCTTGCAAGCATTGCCGGCCGAGGGCAGGTCGATTGATCTGGGGCTGCAGCTGAAGTTCTAAGGCGGGCAATCAGCGGCGCCTTCCTGCGCAGATGCGGAAGGAAGGTGCCTGCTGGCATTGCCGCATCGGCGAGCGCTTGGGGTTTGTGACAATGTGCGCATGTATCTTTTTCAGTGATATTCGCAGTGTATCCAGCACAGCGCCATCAATTTCCAGCACCGCTCTTTTTCCGTCGTGATCCCGTGAGGACGCGCAGCGCGGTGGCGATCGGCACCTTGTTCTTCGCGAGGTAGGCGGCGGCCGTGGCCGTATCGAGCATTTCCTGGAAAATAATGCCGACTTCGACCTTTTGGGCCGTCAAGTCGTCCTGCCTTGCGCAGTCGAGGATATCCATATTCGTAGTGGTGACCTTGTCGTTCTTGGAGCGCATTTTTGCCTCGGTAGAAAAGAGAAAAAATGTCTCCTTTTATTTGCCTTTAAGATAACTTATTTTTGTGACTTTGTGGAAATTTTTCTTTAATCGATAGTGCATTGAGGAATTAAATTTATCTATCGTTCAAGTTCAGGACCCGGTCATGCGCGGCGTCGGCATGCGATATCGTCCACGCGTTCTGGCGTTCCGTGCGGACGATAAATATGGCATAGATGACTTCCCGTCACCCATTGCCTGATCAACCATCGTTTGCCAGCGGCGCCCGCATGCGGTCTAATCATGGTTTGTTCCTTCACGAGGTTGACATGCTGCCCACTTCCGCCATCGTCGCGCTGCGCGAAAAATTTCCCCTGATTACAGAACTGATGGCCTTGCAGCCCTTGAGCTGGTTCAATCCCGGCATTGCGCCGGCGGCCGAGGGCCTGAAAGACGTCGGCTTGACGGCCGATGACGTGGCGCAGGCCAGCGCGCGCCTGGCGCGCTTTGCGCCGTACCTGGTCAAGGCTTTCCCGGAAACGCAGGCCAGCGGCGGCATCATTGAGTCGCCCGTCGTGCCGTTGCCCGCCATGCAGGCGGTACCAGGTTTGGCGTTAGACATGACAAGCGGTCAGCTGTGGCTCAAGCAGGATAGCCATTTGCCCATTTCCGGCTCGATCAAGGCGCGCGGCGGCATCTATGAAGTGCTGAAACACGCGGAAACGCTGGCGCTGGACGCAGGCTTGCTGAAAGAGGGCGATGATTACAGCCTGTTGGCCAGCGACGCCGTACGGGCGTTTTTCGGCCAGTATGCGATCGCCGTCGGCTCGACGGGCAACCTGGGTTTGTCGATCGGCATCATGAGCGCGCGCCTGGGCTTTCGCGCCACCGTGCACATGTCGGCCGACGCGCGGCGGTGGAAGAAGGACAAATTGCGCAGCCACGGCGTCACCGTCGTCGAGTACGCGACCGACTACAGCGTGGCCGTGGAAGCGGCGCGCAAACAGGCGGAGAACGATCCCACCTGCCACTTCGTCGACGATGAAAACTCGCATGACCTGTTTCTCGGTTATGCGGTGGCGGGCCAGCGCCTGAAAGCCCAGTTCGCCGCAAAGAACGTCACGGTCGATGCGCAGCACCCCTTGTTCGTGTATCTGCCGTGCGGCGTCGGTGGCGGCCCCGGCGGCGTGGCCTTTGGCTTGAAGCTGGCCTTTGGCGATGCCGTTCACTGCATCTTCGTCGAGCCGACCCACTCGCCATGCATGCTGCTGGGCGTGTACACGGGCTTGCATGATGGCATCAGCGTGCAGGAGATCGGCATCGACAACCTCACGGCCGCCGATGGCCTGGCCGTGGGTCGCCCGTCGGGCTTCGTCGGACGCGCCATGCAAAGGCTGATCGACGGCTACGCCACCGTCACGGATGAAGAACTGTACCGCTTGCTGGCGACGCTGGAGCAGACGCGAGCTCTGCGCCTGGAACCGTCGGCCGTGGCCGGTTTCGCGGGCATTCCTGCCGTGCTGGCCGCGTCGCAATACCAGCGGCACCTGGGAACGGCCACGCACCTGGTGTGGGGCACGGGCGGCAGCATGGTGCCGGAGCAAGAAATGGCCGCTTACGTGGCGCGCGGCCGCGCCTTGCTGGCGGCTGGCGCCGTTTGATGCGGGCCAGCGCGCCGCGCGTGGCGACGCTGACGGCCAGCCAGTTCGCCAACCTGCACACGTTTCTCGTGGCGGCGCGCCATGCCAGTTTTGCGCTGGCCGCGCAGGAACTGGCGCTCACGCCCAGCGCCGTCAGCCACCGCATTGCGCGGCTGGAAGCGGGCCTGGGTCTGCGCTTGTTCGAGCGCCTGACGCGGCAGGTCAAGCTGACGCAGGATGGCGAACGCATCTTCGCCGCGCTGCAAATCGGCTGGGATGGCTTGCATGCGGCGCTGGCCGGCGGCGATGCGCTCACGGGCAGCATCACCGTGCATGCGCGCCCCTCCATCGCCCAATGCTGGCTCGTGCCGCGCCTGGCAGGCTTTACGGCGCAGTATCCGGACGTGTCGATCGATTTGCGTGTGGGGAACGACGCCGTCGACTTTCGCGCGGGACAGGTTGATCTGGCCTTGCATTACGGCGACGGCAGCTTTCCCGGCCTGGCATCGCGCAAGCTGATGGACGAATGGCTGGCGCCCGTCTGCAGCCCGGACTATGCGCGCGACCACGGCTTGCAGGGTGCGCCGCATCAGCTTCAAGGGGCGACGGTGCTGCACGACACCCTGGCCTGGCCCGCCTGCGCGCCCGATGCCGAGTGGCGGCTGTGGCTGAACGCGCAGGCGCCGGAGGTGAGCTTGCCCGCGCGCAGCCTGCGTTTCGACCGCGCCGACCTGTGCGCGCAGGCGGCCATCCACCACGCGGGCGTAGCCATGGGCCGGCGCCAGCTGGTGCAGCCGTGGCTAGATAGCGGCCAGATGATCCTGCCGTTTGGCGGCTTTGCCTTGGCCAGCCCGCAGGCGTATTACCTCGTGCACAGCGGACGCGCCGCGCTGCCGGCAAGAGTGCAGGCCTTGTTCGACTGGCTGCTGGGGCAGGTTTCAGTTAGTTGCTGAAACGCATTAAATGGTTTTCAACCTTTTACTAATACTCGTGAACTTAAGCTAGCCCCAGCACCCACTATTTTCTCAACTGATTGACTTGTGCCGATGTAAGGGGCATTGCCCTAAGATAATGGTATCATTTGAGCAATATAAACCATACAGAGTCAGCCCTAAATGATAGACTTCGTCGATCTGGAACGCCACTTCGCACCAATATACAAAGACAAGGATGCGGAACTTAACTGGAGTTTACATTTAGGACGAAAGTATGGAAATTGGCTTAATTGGGAAGAACTTCTCAAGCGTCGCCGTGTGGTCCTACTTGCGGAAGCGTTGTGCGGGAAAACCAAGGAACTTGAGCAAAGAGCCCTAATGCTAAGGGGGCAGGCGCACCCCGCGTTTTATGTTCGTATTGAGGATCTGATAGACCATGGCTTCATAGCCGCTCTGCGAAGGGAGGATGCTCAGTTGTTTGACGCATGGAAGCAGAGCGAGACGGGCGATGCCTGGTTTTTTCTTGATTCGGTTGATGAGGCCAGAATCAACAACAAGTCGTTTCCAAGTGCTCTCCGTACTCTCAGCAATGAACTGGGTAATGATAGCCTGAATCGAGCGTTTATTATTGTCAGTTGCCGAGTCAGTGACTGGAAAGGCAAGTCAGATCGCGAAGCAATTGAAACTGAATTACCTTTTGTTAATAATTTAGCCTGCCATGATCGTGACGAAATCTTATTAGGGCCTATTTTTGACAAGCATACAATAAAGACCCACACAACAATTTTGGATGAGGTGCCCAGGCCTAGTGATTTACTTGTTGTTCAGTTAGTTCCTTTGACCGACGACCAGAAGCTGAAAATGGCAGACGCTGCCAAAATTGACGGACGAGCGCTGCTTCGAGCTATTAATCAATCTGGTTTAGATGCGATGGCAGAGCGTCCTGGTGACTTTATAGACTTGATTGGTTATTGGGCTGAACATTCGCGCCTTGATTCGTTGATCGAAATGACGGCAGCAGGTGTACGTCGTAAGCTTCGCGAGGAGAACCAACACCGGGCCGGGTTGCTAAGTCCGGAGCGTGCAATGGATGGTGCGAGGCGACTGGCCGCTGCCTTAGTATTCGCCAAGACGTTTGCGCTGAAAGCGCCTGGGCAAGAGCCAGACCTGACCTTGTCGAAAGGTGCAATTAATCCTTCCGATATACTACATGACTGGCAACCCCATGAGGTCAACGCCTTATTACGTACCGGTGTATTTGCGCCAAGCACATACGGACGCATCAAGTTTCACCATCGGACTACACAGGAGTTCCTTGCTGCCTGTTGGTTGCGTACCTTGCTTGAGCATAATTGCCCCATATCTGAAATAAAAAGATTGCTCTTCGCGGATCCGTATGGCGCAAAGACTGCTGTTCCTTCATTACTTGCCGTAACCGCGTGGCTGTCCCAGTGGGTGCCTGAAGTCTGTCAGGAATTGATTGAGCGCGAACCTATTGCGCTAATTGTGCATGGTGATCCTAAATCTCTTTCCCTGCAGACTAGGGGGGCTTTGCTGAACTCCTACGCTCACCTAGATGCTGCCGGCAGGCTTGATTATGAATATATCGATAATCGAGCAGCATGGATGTTTTCGAATTCTGCGCTGGCAAAGGCAATCAATCTCGCTTGGCAAGCTAACTCCAAAGCGGGATTTAGACTGCATCTCTTACATTTCATCGAAGAAGGCCGGGTTGAAGCATGTGTGCACTTGGCGCGGCAGGCCGCTTGCGACGAATCTCAGGACGATATGCGTATAGCTGCTACCAGAGCCATGGTCGTATGCAACGATCATTCTGGGTTGAAAAAAATTGCAAGACAGTTGATTGCGGAACCGGAGCGATTGAATGCTCGTCTTGCACCCCGGTTGGCTGAGTTGCTTTACCCGAACTACCTGAATATCGCAGACCTTCTTATGCTGATCGAGCGCTCTGAGCAGGCAAGAAAATTCTCATCCGATGGCTTTGCTAGTTACCTTGCCACATTCCACAAGCAAACGCCATCTAGACTAGACAAGAAGAGATTGGTTGCTGGTATCGCGGATCTGGTTCTCGGTTCGGATCGTCTGAATGCCTCAAACGAAACTGCTACACGGTATACGGAACTTTGCAAGGGAATTGCAGATCTGGCGAATGCCGAATTTTCAGTATCCGGACGAGGTGAGATTGAGGATGGAATGTTGCACTTGTTGATGGCGGTCGAACGCGTCTTGGACTATTACCATGAGGACGCGGCTTTGCCTGCGCTTAAAGACAGGGTGCGTGCGGACAAACATTTGAATCGCCAACTGATGTGGGCCGATGCTGCTGCTTGGCGCAGTAGGCCAACAACGGATCATCCAATCGTCCATTTCTGTCAGATAGGCCCGTTCTATGGCCGTACTCTTTGGGGGACCGATGCAAGCGACCTAGACTGGCTTCTGAACGATGCACGGAGAATGTGTAGTGAAGATGATCGGCGTATTGCTTTCAGCGCGCTATGGCATGCGTTGAAAGATGATGAGGTATCGCCTTTACGTTTGCGTTTAGATCTATTGGCATTCGAAGATTTGGTATTGGGCAGGGATCTTGCTGAGTTCGTAAAACCAAGGGAACCAGATGCTTATGTACAGCAACAACTGGAGGCGAAGCTTGAGCATGAGAAAGAAGCTGCGAGAGCGAAACAATCCTGGCTTGATTTTCGTGAGGAGTTAAGCAAGAATCCGTCAATCCTCGACCATGCCGATACATTGATCTCTTGGCGAGGAGGCCAGCACAGGCTTTACACTTTGACGACATGGTTAAAAATGCGTGCCGCCAAAGACGGTAAGGACAATGTTATATCTTATTCACTTCTTAATGGCGTATTTAGCCATGAAGTTATCGAGCACTATGCTGCAGGTATGCGCCAAGTATGGCGACTGCGTAAACCCGTTCGGCCGAATGTTTCAGGCATTAACCGGACATTCACTCTCTTAAGCCGTCTGGCACTCGATGCATTGACTTTAGACAGCCAGAGCAGTGGTTGGGCCACGAATTTGAGTGAGATGGAAGTTAGGACTGCCATTCGTCACGCAACGATGGCAGGAACGATTAGATGTTCATGGGTTCATAAACTCGTCCTGGCTCGAACCGAGATAGCTTTACCGGAAATTGTTGCAGCATTGCAATATGAATTCGGCGCTAAGAACCAGTTCAACGATATCCTTTCAAATGCCGCCTATCATGACGTGCCGGGACAACAGATAGTTACCGAGAAAGTCTTTCTACATTTAAAGCGGAAGGAGCCGGCTGACAAGCAAACGTTGGATTACTGTAGTCGTATTGTCGCGCGTCACGTGGATTTCCTGACTAGAAAGGATGTGATTGCGCTGGCTCAAAAACGCTTACTTGTGCACATGGCTTCGTGGGACGATGAGCGGATTTCTGTTTATCTTCGGATTTTGGCATCAGTCGATGGCGATGGCTTAGCCAGACTCGTGTTCACGCAGCTCGTGCGCACATCAGCAGAGTCGGAGCCCGAGTTTGAATTAAGGGTACAACATTGGCTTGGTGCACTGTTTGACCGCCACACTAGCGATGGAGTCGCTTTGCCTGCGCTTCACAGTATGGGATTAGAGCTACTTGCCAAGTTTCTGAAATTGGCTTATCGCTATGTTCGCCCTCAGGACGATAGAACATCGGAAAGCGGCTCTACTGTTTCTCGAAGGGATCGCGCAGAGGGCGCGCGCAACTCTCTTCTGAATGAGGTGATGGTTAGACGCGAAACTGCTGCTTACGACGTATTGATGCAGATGGCAGGTAATCCGGAGTACGCACCCCATTCCATGCGGTTTTCGGAGTTGGCACATCGGAAGGCGCATGTGGATTCAGACATCGACGCTTGGACTGCTGCAGAGATTAATGACTTTGGCCATTTGCATGTCGCCCCTACAAAGAATGGAGGGCAACTGCTTCGACTTGTCATAGCGGTATTGTCCAACATAACCGATTCATTCCACAATGCCGATGCCTCCAGCCGTTCTCTTTTTGCCTTGGCTGATGATGAGGAAAAGGTACAGCAATGGTTGACCGAACGGTTGAATGATTTAAGCAAAGCGCGTTACCACGCTCATCGCGAACCGAAGGTCGCAGAGAGCAAGGAGCCAGATATCATAGTTTCATCAACATCTTGTTCAGCGCAGATCGCTATTGAAATCAAAAACGCGAACAAGAAGTGGACGGTCAAACAATACGAGACTGCTGTAAGGAAACAGCTGGCGAACTTCTATTTGCGCCCCCAAAATCGTCGTCATGGTCTGTTGGTTATTAGCTTGCATGCCCCCAGAAAGTGGCGTTTTGACGGAAAGAACATGAATTTCGATCAACTGATGTTGCATCTCATGCGCTATGCCGCACAAGTTACTGCAAATCAGATGGGGGCGATAGAAGTCCAGGTCATCGGCATAAACGCCTGCCGGCCGGCGAGGAGTGCAAATTGATCAGCATTGGGGAACGTCGACCCCTTCACCCTTTTGATGCTTTCCACTCATGACTAGACGAGAAATTGGAGTATGGGTAAGTTGCTTCTGATTTTGATACACTGCGCGCCTTGTTCAAGAGCGCACCAGAAGGAAGCACCATGCCGATATCCCCACTGACCTCCACCATAGCCGCAATGCCACAGGAATTGCGCACGACTGCGCTCGCCTGCCTGCTCGAACCGGACCCGGCAACGAAGGTGGCGATGGTGGCGGCCATGGCCGAAGCCCAGCTTTCTATCGATGCGCAAGCGCCTTTGGCGCCGACCGGCCCCGTGCCGGGCCGTCCCGAACGGCCGGAACTGGTGCCGCCGCGTCTGGTGGGGCGGCGGTCGATGATCACGCCGGAAGGGCGCGCCATGCTCGTGCATGCGCTCGCGCACATTGAGTTCAATGCCATGAATCTGGCGCTCGACGCGCTGTGGCGCTTCCCGGATTTGCCCTTTGACTACTACACGGACTGGCTGCGCGTGGCAAAGGAGGAAGCCACGCACTTTGCCATGCTGCAAGCGCACCTGCAGGTGCTGGGCCACACGTATGGCGATTTCCCCGGCCACGACAGCCTGTGGGAAATGGTCGACAAGACGCGCGGCGACGTGCTGGCGCGCATGGCGCTCGTGCCGCGCACCCTGGAAGCGCGGGGGCTCGATGCGATTCCGCCGCTGCGCGCCAAGCTGGCGCAGGCGGGCGACATGGCCGCCGCCGCCATCCTTGACATCATCCTGCGCGATGAAGTGGGGCACGTGGAAATCGGCAACCGCTGGTATGGCTACCTGTGCGATCAAAGGGGCCTGGAATTGCGCGCCACCTATGCCGAGCTGGCGCTGCGCTACGAAGCCCCGGCCCTGCGTGGTCCGTTCAACCTGGAGGCGCGGCGGCGGGCGGGGTTTTCGGAGCTGGAACTGTCCGATCTGCCCGCCTGACCATGCTTACGGATGGGCCGTGATGCTGATGTGCCAGTGGCTCAGGTGTCCCGTTTCGATGTGTATTTTTGCCGGCTTGGTCCAGGCGCCAGCGCCGGGGATATGGTCGGTAGTGGCGGCGGAAAAACGCCCGTCGACGAGGGCCCGCTTGACGAAGCTGGGGCCGATGTAGATGACGCGCGTGCCGGCCTGCGCCGCTTCCTGGGCCAGCATGGCGCGGTTCGCCGCGATCCACGCCAGCAGGGCTGCCAGTTTCGGCTTTTGCGCGGCATTGGCCACCACTTCCGCCTTGGCGGCATTGATCAGATTTTGAATGGCTGCGCCATCGTTCTGGCCGCCCAGCGCGTCCGTGTAGCCGCCCGCGCCGTCCGCGTAGCGCAAGTCGATCTGCTGGCCGTCGCTGTGGCCGCTGTGGCCGAGGATGGAGCGGCCCGTTGCCGTCTGCGTCACGTGCTGGCCGCTGATGTCGTCGAAACGGTAAGCCTTGCCCGCCAGCCAAGCGATGGCCAAGCGCGTGGCCCACGAATCGCCGCCAGCATCGCGCGTGCCGTAGCGCCGCCCCGCCAGCGCCGTCTCGTTGTTGGCCAGGTACAAGGGAATGTAGGCCGTGTCGCCCTTGAACTCCACTTGCCCGCCTTCGGCCGGGTCGGAGCTGGCATCGACGTTATCGACGCTGCCCTTCAGGCGCACCGTGACGACGGCCTTCTTGTCGAGTTTGGCGCCGGCAAAGGCGGGCAGCACCAGGCCGGGAAATTTTACGGTGCCGGCGGTCTTGGTATTCGTCTGGGACAATAAATTCTCCGTGCTGAAGGCGGGAGTGCCGCCGCCCGACGATATGCCGATGTTGATTTCCGTAATCTTTGCCGCCGCCGGCGTGTAGTGCAATTCCATCGGCAAGGTGTGCGTGGCCGTGGCCGTTCCCTGCGAGACGGAAACATACGGCCCCGCCAGATTGCCCGTCAGCTTGATCGGCTGCAGCACGGGGTGGGCGGCCTGGTTCGGCGAGCTGAACTTCGCCAGCGTCACCTTCAAACCCTTGCACGCGAGACTCAGTTCCACCGTCGTCACGGTGGCCAGGGCGCTGTCGCCGATATTCGTGGCGCTGACGTTGCCGCCCAGGTTCAGCGCGCCATTGTTGGTCTGCTTGCTGACGTCGACGCACTCCGTCCTGACGATGGTGCCTTGCGTGAAGTGCGACTGGTTGACGGCGCCTGTGGCGGCCAGGCTGACGCCGGGCAAGCCGGTCACGGCGTATGACCAGGTATCGTTGTACTGGCTTTGCGCCGTCGTGTAGGTGGGATACTCGGCCGTGCTGACGGTGATTTTCACGCCCACGTTTTTCGTGTCCTTGGGTACGGTGAAGGCGATGGGTGACGTAATGGTCTGGTTTTGCGCGGCTGCAATGGCCGTGAAGGTCTTGCTGCCCTCGTCAGCCTGCGGCGTGGCGCCGCCCGCGGCGCGGGGGCTGGCGGGCAGGTCGCGCGCAGGCGGGCCGGCGCCATCCTGCGTGACGCTGCCGGCCGCATAGGTCTGCGCCCCGCCGCGCAGAGCCAGGCTAGTCCCATACGGATAGACGATGTCGACATTGACGTTGCTGCTGTTCTCAAAAACGACGGCACTGACGCTGACCACGTTCGGGTGGACCAGGTCGTTCAAGGTCAGCTGGTAGGTATCGGGCAGTACGCCGTCGAAATGGAAGGCGCCCGTGGCGTCAACCACGGCCACCTGGCGCTGGTGGTTGTTGTAGCCGGCCAATAGCATTTTCTTGCCGGCCAGTCCTGTGGCATTGCCGCCCGCCGGCGTGCGCAGTTGTCCTTGCAGCACGATGCCGGATTTGATGACGATCAAGGCATAGCTGGCAGTGAATTCCCCATCCTGCGAAACGAAATTGAGGTTCAAGTCGTAGCTGCCGTTGGGCAAGGATGCCAGCAGTTGCTGCATGGCCGTGGCGCCGATGCTGAAGGTGCCGCTGGCCGCATCGAACGTCCAGTAGCTCTTGAGGCTGATGGCCACGTCATTCGGGCCGGACAGCAGGCCGTCGCTGTCATCCTGCAAGGCCATGGGGGCCGCATCCACGAGGCGGAACGCGAGGCCGCCCGGCTGCAGGCGGTTGTTCGGCCCCAGTCCCGTGATGGCCAGCACGGGCGCCGTGGTCGGTACGCTGCCGTCGTCGCGTGGTTCCACATAGGTTTCCACGGCCGTGGGCAGTGCCGTCTGGATCAGCAGGTCCAGTGTCGTGACCTTGCCGCCCTTGCTGAGGGAAAATTGCGCGTGCTGGTCGACACCCGTGTCGCCGGGTGTGGAAAAGCGCAGGCTGCCGTCCTGCAGCAGCACGTCCGTGACGGCGCCGCTGGCCTTGACGCTGTCGGCGCCGTCGGGAAAGCCCAGCTCGGCCAGCGGCAGCACGACCACTTGCGCTGGCCGCACGGGCTCGAGGACGATGCCGTCGCCGGTGCTGAAGGTCCACGTCAGGCCCGTGCTCTGGAAGGCGATGCTGCGCTCGATGCGCACGGTGATGGTGTCGGCCGGCGTGACGGTGGCGCCCGCGCCGATGCTGCCGGCCAGTACGTCGCCATCGATGATGGTGCTGCCTGCGGGCGCGCTGGCCAGCACGGCTTGCACGTTGACGGCCGCTTCGCTGCCATTGTTACGGATGTGCACGCGGTAGGTGTAGTCCCAGGCCGTGCGGTTGACGCGCTGCTCGGCCACTTTTTCCAGCAAGGTCACTTCCAGGTCGCCGGCGGCCTGGGCGGTGGTCGCGCCGGCCAGCATGACCTTCGGCGCGGCCGGCTGCGTGGGATCGTTCGGCCCGCCGCAGGCGCACAGGCTCAGTGTCAGCCCCGTGGCCAGCGCGGCGCCCGCCAGCTGCCGGCGCCGCAGGCAGGCCATGGCCAGTATACCCGCCAGCAACAGCCATGGCGTGGATGGCAGGGCGACGGCGGCCGGCTGCGTGATGCCCGCCTCAAGCTCGATGAAGGAGACAGGGTCGAGGATGGAAAACGGCTGGGCGCCGGGGCTGCCCGCGCCCAGGTAATCGAAGGTGACGGAAAAGCCCGTGAGCGTGGCGCCGGGGACGATGCCGCCGGCCAGCGCCAGCGCGTCGAGGTAGCCGCTGGCGGGAATGGCGGGATCAGGCTGCACCACCAGCACGTCCCAGCCTGGTAGCGTGAAGCCGCTCTGCAGGTTGGCGTACTGGCCCACGCTGAAGAACAAGGTGAATTCCTCGATGGGCACGGCCAGGGTGGTGTTGCTGACCGTATAGTCGTAGCGCCACTGCGTGCCGCCCAGCGATGTTGCCGTGTAGCCGATGCTGGCGGCGTGCGCGGCGGACATTGCGCACAGCAGCAGCGCCAGCAGCGCCTGTTTGATAAAGCTCATGATCGTTCCCCCCATAGACTGGCGCCAAGCGTGCCCAGGCAGGAGGTCAAGCAGGAAGCGTTCCTGTATTAATTGTGCTGCAAAAACAAGGGCTTGGCGGGAACGGGACGGAGCAGGTGTCAAATTTTCCGACACGGCACCTTATGGCTGAGCCTGTCAGCGCTGTCCTACCCGTCTTGTCGAAACTGTCTGATTGTATGCCTTGCAGAAACACGCGATGATCGTGTTCATGCTGCAACAGCCAACCAGTCCGACGGAGTATGCGATGCAAAAGCCAGACCAGTCCATCCACGTGAACAAGCCATTCCTGCTGATCTGCCTGTTTACGTTCTCGACCCTGGCCGCCACCTTGATGAATACGGGCGAGGCGCAGCCGGACGATGGCGTGCCGGCCCCCGTGGCGCGCGATGCCGGTCACGGCGCCTTGCCGGTCTGCAGCAGCGACGCCCTTACGCTGTCGGCCCAGTGCCAGCCGGCGCGCCAGGCTTGACCGTTGCGGCGCCCTGCAGCCGCTGTTGCAGCAAGGCCAGCACGGCCGCTTCTTCCGGCGCCAGCGCCTGCAAATCGTCCTGCATCTGCTGCCGCGCCCGCGCCTGCATGCCTTCCAATAAACTGCCATCGAGATACGATTCCAGCACGGCCGGGTGCACATAGCACTTGCGGCAGATCGTCGGCGTGTTGCCCAGCTTTTTCGCCACGGACTCGATCGCCTGCACGATGTTTTTCTTCGCTTGCGCATCGGAATCGACCTGTTCGAACGCCTGCAGGGCCAGCGCGGCCAGCAGGGTGCCGGACCAGGTGCGGAAATCCTTGGCCGTGTAGTCTTCGCCCGTTACCTCGCGCAGATAATCGTTAACGTCGCCTGAACCGATGCCGTGGCGCACGCCATCCTCATCGACATATTGAAACAGTTCCTGTCCCGGTAGTTCGCGCATGCGCTGCAGCACCCTGGCCAGGCGCCGGTCGCTCAGGCGGATATCGTGGCGCACGCCGCTCTTGCCCTTGAAGTGGAAGGCCACGGCGCTGCCGTCGACCTGTACGTGGCGCGTGCGCAGGGTGGTCAGGCCGAACGATTTGTTCGTGCGCGCATATTCCTCGTTGCCGATGCGCATCATCGTCAATTCCAGCAGGTGCACGATGGTGGCCAGCACTTTTTCACGGGGCAAGCCTGGCAGCTGCATGCCGCGCGCGACCGCGGCGCGGATGGCGGGCAGGGCGCGGCCAAAGCTGAGCATGCGCTCGTATTTCACTTCGTCGCGCACCTGGCGCCAGCGCGCATGGTAGCGGTATTGCTTGCGGCCCCGCGCATCGCGCCCCGTCGCCTGCAAATGGCCATTCGCGTGCGGGCAGATCCACACGTCCGTCCAGGCCGGCGGGATGGCCAGCGTCTTGATGCGCGCCAGGGTGGCGGCATCGCGCACGATCTGGCCATCTGCATCGCGGTAACGGAACTTGCCTGGCTTGCCCAATCGGGCGATGCCGCTCTGATGGTCGCCCGTGTAGCGCAGGCCGGCGGCGCGGGCCGTGGTGGTGGCGGATATTTCCATGGATATAGCGTACCTTGTACGCCGCGCACCCGCCGCGCCGTTATGCTAAGGTGCGCATTCGTAACGCCGTGCGCGGCAGACAGGAGCAGCAGATGTTTGGCAGAAAAAAGAATCTGGAAGAAGACCACGCCCCCCAGGCCGACAAGCAGTATGAAAAGAAATACACGGATGACAGCTTCTGGGACAAGGTCGTCAAGTTCGCCAAGACGGCGGGACGCGAAGTCATCGAGAAAGCCCTGTGGCTGTACTACGCGGCGCAGCAGCCGAACACCCCGTTGTGGGCCAAGACGGCCATCTATGGCGCGCTCGGCTATTTCATTTCGCCCATCGATGCAATTCCCGACATCACGCCCGTGGTCGGCTATGCGGATGACCTGGCCGTGCTGGCGGCGGCCGTCGCCACGGTGGCCACCTACATCACGGCCGAGGTCAAGGAACGGGCCGCCGAGAAACTGCGCGGCTGGTTCGGCGCCTAGCCTGCCGGAGCGGGCTGGCCCGGTTGGCCTTTGATGGCGTTGCGGTACTTGGCCCTGGCCTCGGCCTTCTTGACCGCCTCGTTGGCGATGTTCTGCGCCTTGATGCGGGCTTTTTCACTCTTGCTGCGCTGTTGCGCCACGTCCTTGTTGCCGATGCGGTTAGTCATGCCGGTCTCCTTGTTGAGTGTCAAATCTGACCAGCACAGCATACGTTCTTGCCCGGGCGCCACCGTGCGCCCGCTCACACAAGCGGCATGCCTACCGCGCTTGCGCGCCGCCGCCATGGGCCAGCAGGCGCAGCACGACTTCTTTCTGGAATGAACGAAACTCCTTGTCGGCGCTGACGTTGGCGAAGGCCAGTACGGCCGTCTTGCTGGCCCGGTCGACGCAGACGACGGACGCGGCGCCCGGGTCGCCGCCGCTGTGCGTGGCCAGCGGCCTGCCGTTGACGTCGCGCAGCAGCCACACCAAAGCCTGGCGCACGGATGAATCGGCAGGCACGACGGGGGCCGCTTGCGGGGCAAAAAACATTTGCAGGGTGGAATCTTGCAGGTAGCGGTGGCCATCGACCCGGCCGCCATTGCTGAAGATGGCCAGGAAGCGGGCAAAGTCATGCGCCGAGCTGCGCAGCAGGCCGGCAGGCCAGTCCGGATAGCCGACGGGCGGCAGCGCTTGCAGGCCCGGTTCCTTGTGCGCATACGGCTGGGCAACGACGGTGCGCCGCGGCAAACCGGCCAGATTCCACGCCGTGCTGTCCATGCCCAGCGGTTCGAACAGGTGCTCGTGCGTAAAGGCGTCGAGGCCATCGGGGTTCAAACGGCCCACCAGATAGCCGAGCAGGGCGATGCCGACATTGCTGTAGCGCCATTCCGTGCCGGGCCGGGCCGCAAACGACACGTCCGCGTCGTACCAGGCGCCGCCGCGCGACAGGTAACCCTTGACGAAGTCGCGCAGCGGTAACCGCGGGTCGCCCTGGACGGCAAACGTCGTCGTCTTTTCGTACACGGCGTCGGAAATGCCCGAGGTGTGGCTGAGCAAATGGCGAAAGGTGATCGGCACGTCGGGAAACTTCGGATGCATGAGCGGGAAGTCCAGGTAGGCCGCCACCTTGTCGTCGAGCTGGAAGGCGCCTTGCTCCAGCAGCATCATGACGGCCGTGGCCGTGACGAGCTTGCTGACGGAGGCGACATGGAACACCGTGCTGGCATCGACCTTCTTGCCGGCCTGGATGTCGGCCCAGCCATAGCCGCGCGAGAAAATCGTTTGCTCGCCGCGCACCACGGCCACGCTCATGCCCGGCGTTTCCGTGCGGGCCAGGCCATCGCGCATGAAGCCGTCAAATGCCGTTTCCCACGCCAGCCTGGCCGGATCGGTGGCGCAGCCCGTTTGCAGCAGGGCCATCGAGACGCCCAGTCCCAGCACGCTTCTTCGTTTCATTGCTTCTCTCTTTTGCCATTTTTAATTATCTTAACAATATTTCCGCCCGCCATAGGGGCAATTGATAAAACATTGCTGCGGAGCAATGACAAACAGGCGCAGATGGCGCTTATTTGCGCCAGTAACGTTCCAGCAGCGGTTTGACCGTCAGGCCGTGGGCGACGATGGACAGGATGACGACGACCAGGGTGATGTCGGCCAGTTCGCGCGCCAGGCCGTCCGCCAAGCCATGCGCGATGGCATAGCTGAGGTAATACAGCGAGCCGATGCCGCGCACGCCGAACCAGGCGGCCAGCCCGCGCAGGCGCATGCTGGTGCCCGAGGCCAGCAGACCGAGCATCACGCTGGCCGGGCGTGCCACCAGCAGCAGGAACAGCGCCACGCTCCACGCCTGCCAGCTCCAGGCGGCGGCCGTGACGGCGCCGCCCAGCAGCAGCACCAGGGTCAGTTCGGACAGGCGTTCCAGATGTTCCTTGAAGACGAGGGATTCGCCGCTGACGGTCAGCGTCACGTCGCTGTCGTGCGGCCTGGTGGCGGACACGGCATGCGTTTCCTCGGCCTGCAGCAAGCCGTGCCGGTCTTTCGGCGCGCCGGCCAGCCGCAGTTCCGTCTGGCGCAAGGCCACGCCGGCGAAGAACACGGCCAGAAAGCCCCACGCGTGCAGCCACGTGGACACGCCATACACGAGGGCGATCAAGCCCAGGGCCGCCAGGTCGTCCAGCATCGCGTGTTTCGGCTCCTTCGCGCGCACCTGCCAGCCCAGCCAGGCCAGCAGCGCGCCGCCCGCCGCGCCCAAGGCGATGGCGCCCGCGCTGGCCCAGACCAGATCGCGCCACATCCAGGTAACTCCGTGCGGCCCCAGCTCATGCAGGCCTAGCAAGCCCAAGCCCAGCATGACGAAGGGAAAGCCGCTGCCATCGTTCATGCCCGCTTCGCTGGTCAGCATGAAGCGCAATTGCTCGCGGTCGCCCGCATGGCGCAGCTGCACGTCCGTGGCCAGCACGGGGTCGGTGGGGGCGAGGATGGCACCCAGCAGTATGCCCGCGCCCAGGGGCAGGCCCAGCACCAGGCACGCAAAGGCCGCCACCAGGGCCACGGAGATGGCCATCGACAGCCACGCCAGGCGCAGCGGCGCCAGCCAGCGCGCCAGGCTGAAGGGCACGGGCATCTTGACGCCGGCGGAGAACAGGGAGATGAGGACGGCAATTTCCGTCAGGGTTTCCAGCAGGGGCGCTTGCTGCACCAGGTCGAACGAAAACAGGCCGAGGAACATGGGCCCCAGCAGCAGGCCCACGCCCAGGTAAGCCATGGCCGAGGTCAAGGGCAGGCGCGCGATGCCGTCGGCGCCCAGGCCACGCGCCAGCATCAGGCAACCGATCAGGATGAACCAGGCGGTGGTGCTCATGTGAACCATTGTAGCGGCGCGCGGGCAATGGCAGCGCGCCGCACGGTTTTTTTATGCTTTGTGCAGCGACACGCTGTCGTTCTGCGCCTGCATGCCATGCAGCTCGATGGGGTCATGCGTCGAGCGCAAGCGGGGCAGGCCGTGCGGATAGTGCGTGGTGATAAAGGCCAGCATCTGCTCGCGTACCATGCAGCGCAATTCGAACGCCTTGCCTGAATCGACAGCACTGATGAGGAAACGCACGCGCACGGCCCGCTCGTTCGAATCCGTCGCCTGCACCGTGCAGACGCGGCCATCCCATTGGGTGCCGCCGTCGCAGATGCGCGTCAGTTCAGTACGCAGGGGCTCGATCGGGATGCTGAAATCGAGCCACAGGAACACCGTGCCCAGGATCTCGGAGGAGGTATGCGTCCAGTTCTCGAACGGATTTTCAATGAACCACTGCAGCGGCACGATCAGGCGGCGCTCGTCCCACACGCGCACGACCACGTAGGTGCCCTTGATTTCCTCGACCGTGCCCCATTCTCCGTTGACGATCAGCACGTCGTCGATGCGGATCGGTTGCGAGAACGCAATTTGCAGGCCTGCGATGAAATTGCCGAGCACGGGACGGGCGGCAATACCGGCCACCAGGCCCGCCACGCCGGCCGAGGCCAGCAGGCTGGCGCCGATCTGCCGCGCGCCGGGCAAGGTCAGCAGCACGAAGGACAGGCCCAGGAGGACCACGATGGCGTGCGCGCTGCGCGTGAGCACGCGGGCCTGGGTGATCCGGCGCCGCGCGCGCAGGTTGTCGGCCGCGTCGACGGGATTGATCTGGGAAATCGTGATGCTGAGCGACTCGATGCATTGCATGGCCAGCCAGGTCAGCGCGATGATCAGCGCCACGCTGGCCAGGTGCGACATGGCGACCAGGCCCGGCGTGTCGTCGGGTGCGCTGGCCAGCACCATGCGCAAGCCGAAGACGATCAGGCTCAGCTGGCTGGCGCGGAAGGCCACGCGCGCGACGTTGCTGGCAAGCGGGTGGCCATTGGCCAGTCTTTTCAGCAGGCCGATGCCGGCCCGATGCACGCCGATGGCAACCAGGGTGACGAGCAGGGCGGAAACGAGCACGGTCAGCGCCGAGCGCAGCGGGCCTCCCATCAGCGAGTGGAACGTGCTGAGATCCATAGGCGAAAACTCCTTGTTATTAGGTGAAATGGATGTCGGAAGCGGGTATTTTACGGGCAGATGGCGTTACGGGGAGGTGCGTTGCCGAACGGATAAGACCTGCGTCAACGTGGATACTGGAACCAATTGCTGCGCTGCGCCATGTCACGTTGACGTTTCAATACGGAAAGCAAACGGGCGTCGCCGCAGTGGAAACATAGTCATACTTGCCATGCTTTTTGTTTTTGCAAAGGAAAACGATGATAGTACGATCACTCCGAATGTCCTTGCGCTTCATCCTGCCACTGGCCCTGGTGCTGGGACTGTTTGCCTATATTGTGGTACCCCTGCTCGACAACATCACCCTGCGCTGGTATGTGCGTGATCTCGACAGCCGGGCAGAATTACTCGCCGGAACCCTCCGGCCTTCGCTCACCGAATACCTGCCCGCGCAAGACGCCACGCGCATCAGCGAACTGTTCCAGGGCGCCACACGCGATGAGCGCCTGATCGCCATCGGCTTTTGCGACAATGCGGGCCATTTGCTGTACCAGTCCGCGCAATACCCCGCTTCGATCGGCTGCTGGAGCACGCCTTCCACGGGCGGCTTGTACAAATCCCTGGCGCAATTGCCGCAAGGGCAAGTCCACATCAGCGAAACGCCCGTGATGCAGGATGCGTCCCAGCTGGGACGTCTGGTGCTGGTGCAGGACATGAGCTTTGTCGAGCGCCGCAATACCGATACCAAACGTTTTATCTTTGCCTTCCTGGCTGTGCTGGCCGTGCTGATTTCCCTGATGACCGTGTTCGTGGCCCACCTGAGCTGGCGCGGCTGGCTGGCGGCCGTTAAGGACATTTTGCGCGGCGAATTGCTGTCGAAGAATAATCCCGCCGTTGCCGCCGCCGCACCGGCCGCCGCGCCCGCGCCGCCGCCGGAAATGCAGCCGCTGATCGGCGACTTGCGTGAATTGCTGCAGGAATACCATCTGGAACGCCAGGGAGATAACGGCTGGTCGTCCGACTGGACGCCGGACAAGCTGCGCGCCTTGCTGGAAGCGGACTTGTCCGGCGACCAGGTGCTCGTGGTATCGAACCGCGAGCCGTATATCCACACCAAAACAGAGACCGGTGTTGCGGTGCAGCGTCCCGCCAGCGGCCTGGTGACGGCCGTGGAAGCCGTGATGCGCGCCTGTTCCGGCACGTGGATCGCGCATGGCGCCGGTTCCGCCGACCGCGAGACGGTGGATAAACTCGACCACGTGCCCGTGCCGCCCGACAATCCCAGCTATACCTTGCGCCGCGTGTGGCTGACGCAAGAGGAAGAGCAGGGCTATTATTATGGCTTCGCCAATGAAGGCATGTGGCCGCTGTGCCATATCGCCCATGTGCGCCCCGTGTTCCGCTCGTCCGACTGGGAACAGTATGTGAAGGTCAACCGCCGCTTTGCCGACGCCGTGATCGCGGAAGCGAAGACGGACAACCCCGTCGTGCTGGTGCAGGATTACCACTTTGCATTGCTGCCGCGCATGGTGCGCGAAGCCTTGCCGAAGGCGACGATTATCACTTTCTGGCATATCCCGTGGCCGAACTCGGAATCGTTCGGCATTTGCCCATGGCGCGAGGAAATCCTCGACGGTTTGCTGGGCAGCACGATCCTCGGCTTCCACACGCCATTCCACCGCAAGAATTTCCTCGAAACGGTGGACCGCTACCTGGAAACGCGCATCGAGCCGGAAGCATCGACCATTTCCTATGGCGGCGAGATGACGCAAGTCGAGGATTATCCGATTTCCATCGCCTGGCCGGAAGATAACCCGGACCAGCCCGACGTGGCCACCTGCCGCGCGCAAATCCGCAGCGAACTGGGCGTGACGCCCAACCACTTGCTGGGCATCGGCGTGGACCGCCTCGATTACACGAAAGGCATCGTCGAGCGCTTTCAGGCCGTCGAGCGCATGCTGGAACAGCAGCCCGGTATGGTTGGCAATTTTACTTTTGTGCAAATCGCCGCTCCCAGCCGCGCTTCGCTCGATGAGTATCAAAGTTTTGACGCCCGGGTGCGCAAGATGGTCGAGCGCATCAACCGCCGCTTCGGCAGCGGCAACTACGTGCCCATCCTGCTGAAAGCGGAACACCATGGCCAGGACGACTTGCAGCGCTATTTCCGCGCTTCCGAAGTGTGCATGGTGACGAGCTTGCATGACGGCATGAATCTGGTGGCCAAGGAATTCATCGCCGCGCGCGACGACGAACTGGGCGTGCTCGTGCTGTCGCAATTCACGGGCGCCGCGCGCGAGCTGCACGAAGCGCTGATCATCAACCCCTACCATATCGAGCAGGGCGCCGAAGCCCTGTACCGCGCGCTCGTGATGCCGCCCGTGGAACAGCGCGAGCGCATGAAGAGCATGCGGGCCCGTGTGAAACATTTCAATGTCTACCGCTGGGCCGGACGCATGCTGCTCGATGCGGCCCGTTTGCGCCAGCGCGACAAGGTCATGACCAAGATCGATGCCCACAGCCGCATCAAGCGGCGCAAGGGGATCTGATGGCGGAGATTCCCGACGATAGCGCAGCCTTGCTGCAACTGCTGAGTACGCCCGGCAGCGCCGTCTTCTTCGACTTCGACGGCACCCTGGTCGACCTGGCGCCCACGCCCGACGGTGTGCGCCTGGAAACGGGCGTGGTCGATGCGCTGATGCTGCTGGCGCGCTGGCATGGCGGCGCGCTGGCCCTCGTTTCCGGCCGCCCCGTGGCGCAGATCGATGCCATGCTGGCGCCCCTGATCTTGCCCGTGGCCGGCGTGCATGGCGTGGAACGGCGCGGCGCCGATGGCACGCGGCATGTGGCGGCCACGCCCGACGTATCGCTCGTGCTGGCGCATGCCCGCGCGCTGGCGGCGATGTACCCCGGCTTGCTGGTGGAACACAAGCGCGGCGCCGTGGCCCTGCATTACCGGTTGGCGCCGGAACTGGAGCAGCTGTGCTTGCAGGAAATGACGCTGGCCGTGCAAGCGTGCCCCGGTCTTTTGCTGTTGCATGGCAAAATGGTTCTGGAAGCCAAGCCGGCCGCCACGGACAAGGGCGGCGCCATCGCTGCCTTCATGGCCGAGGCGCCGTTCAAGGGACGCCGGCCCGTGTTCGCGGGCGACGATACCACCGACGAGGCAGGCTTTGCCTATGTTCAACAAATTGGGGGGCAGGGCGTGAAAGTGGGCAGCGGCCCCAGCGCCGCCAGCCTGCGCCTGGCCAGCCCGGACGTGCTGCGCACCGTATTGCTGGCCGCGTCCGTATCCCCGTTCAAGGAGTAGCCGATGACGACATCCTATGACACCCCCAGCGGCGCCCACGCGTCCGCCGCCACTGCGCCGCCGGCGCAAGCGTCCCTCAACTGCGGCGTGGTGGGCAATTGCGCCTTCAGCGCCCTGATCGACCAGGCGGGGCAAGTCGTCTGGTCGTGCCTGCCCCGTTTCGATGGCGACCCCGTCTTCAATACCTTGCTGGACGACACGGAAAACGGCAGCGTGTGGGCCATCGACATCGAGAATTTTGCCCGCAGCGAACAATTCTACGAGCCGAACACGGCCGTGCTGCGCACGCGGCTGTACGACACGGATGGACGCGGCGTGGAAATCACGGACTTCGCGCCCCGCTTCCTCAGCCGCGACCGCATGTTCCGCCCGCTGATGCTGATCCGCCGGGTGCGCCCGCTCGACCACGCCGTGCGCATCCGGGTGCGCCTGCGTCCCCGCTACGACTGGGGCAAGCTGGCGCCGCAGGTAACGCAGGGCAGCCACCACATCCGCTATGTGGGGCCGGATCAGACCTTGCGCCTGAACACCGATGTGTCGCTCAATTATGTGCTGAGCGAAACGTATTTCGTGCTGGGCGGCACGGCCAACTTCCTGCTGGGCCCCGATGAAACCCTGGCCGGCGGCATCGACGAGACGGCGCGCATCTTTGAAAAGGAAACCATCAACTATTGGCGCACCTACACGCGCCGCCTGGCCGTGCCGCTGGAATGGCAGGACGTGGTCATCCGCGCGGCCATCACATTAAAACTGTCTTTATATGAAGACACGGGCGCCATCATCGCCGCCATGACGACGAGCATCCCGGAAGCGCCTGGCAGCAGCCGCAACTGGGATTACCGCTATTGCTGGCTGCGCGACGCCTTCTTTGTCGTGCGCGCACTCAATAGTTTGTCGGAAGTGGGCACGATGGAAGAATATTTGCGCTGGCTGACGAATATCGTCGCCCGCTCGAAAGGCGGCCACATCCAGCCCCTGTACGGCATCGGCCTGGAAGAGCAGTTGCCCGAATCCATGCTCGACCACTTGCCCGGCTACCGGGGCAATGGCCCCGTGCGCGTCGGCAACCAGGCGCAGGAACACTTTCAGCACGACGTTTATGGCAACATCGTCCTGGGCGCGGCGCAGGCTTTCCTCGACCACCGCTTGTTCCACCGGGGCGGAAAAGCCGAGTTCGCCGCACTGGAAGCCGTGGGTGACCAGGCCTTCAAACTGCACGCGGAACCGGACGCGGGCATGTGGGAGCTGCGCACACGGGCCAGGGTCCACACCTCGTCCATGCTGATGAGCTGGGCCGCCTGCGACCGCCTGGCCAAGGTCGCCCATACACTGGGCTTGCCGGACCGCGCCGACCACTGGAACAGCCGCGCCGTGCTGATCCGCGAACGTCTGCTGCGCGAAGCGTGGAGCGAAGAGCGCCAGGCCTTCGCGGAAAGCCTGGGCGGGCGCGACCTCGACGCCTCCGTCCTGCTGATGGCGGAAGTCAACTTCATCGACCCCATGGACCCCCGTTTCATCGCCACCGTCGACGCGCTCGAAGCATCCTTGTGCGACGGCCCCTACATGCGCCGCTATGAAGCGCCCGACGACTTCGGCAAACCGGAAACCGCCTTCAACATCTGCACCTTCTGGCGCATCGACGCCCTGGCCCGCATCGGAAGAAAGGACGAAGCGCGCAAGATCTTCGAAACGATGTTGATGGCGCGCAACCACCTGGGTTTGCTGTCGGAAGATACGCACCCGGTGACGGGCGAGATGTGGGGCAATTTCCCGCAGACGTATTCGATGGTGGGGTTGATCAACTGCGCGGTGCGGCTATCGGCGCCTTGGGATAGTGCGATTTAATTGTGCCATGTCATTACCCGCCAGGTCATCACCAGCCTAGGTGCGCAGGAACACGAAATGCCGAATGGCATCCACACTGATCAATACGAAATACCGAGATGACGACCGCAAACGACATTTTAGCGACAATAAATGACAGCATTTTTCTTGAGACTATTTTCCAGAAAGATACTGATTGGGATGCTGTATTGTGCGCCAGGGAATCTGTTGAGTTTGATGGCGCATGGTGTGCCAGCTACGAAAAAGTGACCTCATCTTGTCCACCTGAAGGCGCCCTGGTGAAGGGGATCAGGGAGGTCGCATTCAAGAAAGTGTATCAAATCACTGAGAATTCCGACCTTGCTGGCTATGTGTCGGACGATATGGGCCTGATTGCACAGGCATGCCACGATAAAGTCGAGATCGACTTTATCGACAATCTCTGGAAAACCTATATGCGCGGAGAGTTTCCAACTTGAGCTGATACAGGCATGTTCGCGGCGCATCTGCGACGCCATTTCAGCTGCCAGTTGCGCGCTCGCGCCGCCCATACAACCTGCACTCCGCCGCCAGCGCCAGCAAATTCGGGTCGCGCTCGCGGCTGCTCAGCATCAGCAGGGTGATTTGCTGGTGCGAGCCGTAGCGTGCGTCAAGCGGGATCAGTTCGATGCGCGAGCTGAAGGCGCGGACCCGGCCCGGCAGCAGGCTGTAGCCGATGCCGCCGCTGACGAGGTTGATCAGCGAGAAGATGTCGCCGACCCGCATGGCCGTGTCGGGCACGAAGCCCGCCAGGTCGAACGCGTGGTTGAAGCTTTGCGAGGTGACGAAACCTTCGTTGAGAGTGACGAATTTGTCATTGCGCAGCTGCTGCAAGTCCACCGAGGCGGCGCCCGCATAAGGCGAGGCTAGCGGCGCGGCCAGGTAGACGTCGTCCTGGAACAGGGGCACGGCCACCAGCCCGGCATGCTGTTCTTCTTCCTGTACGCCGACGATGATGGCATCGAGTCGACCATCGGCCAGGCTTTGCAGCAGTTCGCGGTTCGAGCCCAGGGTCAGGTCGATGTCGAGACCGGGACGGCGCAGCTTCAGGGCGATCACCAGTTGCGGGATGCAGTGCAGGGTCAGGGAATACAGCGAACCGATCTTCAGGCGCACGGGGTTGATGCCCGACATTTCGCGCACCTTGCGCACGCCTTCCTCGCACTCGGCCAGCGCGCGCCGCGCTGATTCGGCAAAGGTGTAGGCCGCATGCAGGGGGATCAGGCTGCGGCCCTCGCGCTTGAACAGGGGGCAGCGCAAGCCGTCTTCCAGCGAGTGCAGGGCGCGGTGCACGCTGACCGTGCTCTGACCCAGCGCATCGGCCACCCTTGCCAGGTTGTTCAATTCCATAAAGCTGAGAAAAACTTCGAGCTTTTTCAGTGTGATTTCTTCATTGATGGCCATGATCACCGTGATTGTCGTGAGTTCATTAACTTCAGGGTAATGAACATGGTAGCAGGTTGATTGTCGCGGCCCCGTTTTCGCTCTATCGTCAAGGTTCGATAGCTTAATTCGGAGGCAAGATGTCAACCGCCACAGCAGCGCCAGCGCAGCGGCAAAAACAATGGGACACGCGGCGCACCGAGAAGCGCCGCCGCCTGGAAGCCGTGCGCCACTACGCGAGCGGTCCCGTGCTGCAACAGGGCGACATGGTCGCCGTGCTCGAAGCGCTGCTCGCGCCGGGTGACCGCGTCGTCCTCGAAGGCAATAATCAGAAGCAGGCCGACTTCCTCGCCCGCATGCTGACCCAGGTCAATCCCGACAAGATCAATCATCTGCACCTGATCATGCCCAGCGTCAGCCTGCCCGAACACCTGGACCTGTTCGAGCGGGGCATCGCCCGCAAGCTCGATTTTTCGTTTGCCGGCACGCAAAGCCTGCGCATCGCCCAGTTCCTGCAGGATGGCTTGCTGGAAGTCGGCGCCATCCACACGTATATCGAATTGTATGCGCGCCTGTTCGTCGACCTCACGCCCAACGTCGTCATGGTGGCCGGCTACATGGCCGACCGCCAGGGCAATCTGTACACGGGCCCCAGCACGGAGGACACGCCGACCCTGGTGGAATCGGCCGCCTTCCGCGACGGCATCGTCATCGCCCAGGTCAATCAGATCGTCGACGACGTCAGCGACTTGCCGCGCGTCGACGTGCCCGGCTCGTGGATCGATTTCGTCGTGCAATCCGACAAACCGTTCTTCATCGAACCGCTGTTTACCCGCGACCCGCGCGTGATCAAGCCCGTGCACGTGCTGATGGCCATGATGGCGATCCGCGGCGTGTATGAGAAACACCAGGTGCAGTCGCTCAATCACGGCATCGGTTTCAATACGGCCGCCATCGAGCTGATTTTGCCCACGTATGGCGAGCAGTTGGGCCTGAAGGGCAAGATCTGCCGCAACTGGGTGCTGAACCCGCATCCGACCCTGATACCGGCCATCGAGACGGGCTGGGTCGAGAGCGTGCACTGCTTCGGCGCGGAACTGGGCATGGAAGGTTATGCGGCGGCCCGGCCCGACGTATTCTTCACGGGCCGCGACGGCTCCATGCGCTCGAACCGCGCCCTGTGCCAGCTGGCGGGCCAGTACGCGGTCGACCTGTTCATCGGCGCCACCTTGCAGATGGATGGCGTAGGTAACTCGTCCACCGTGACGAATGGCCGGCTGGCCGGCTTTGGCGGCGCGCCGAACATGGGCCACGATCCGCATGGCCGGCGCCATCCGACGCCGGCCTGGCTGGACCTGATTGAGACGGACGACCCACTCGCGCGCGGCAAGAAGCTGGTGGTGCAGATGGTCGAAACGTTCCAGGACGGCGGCCAGCCGACGATCGTCGAATCGCTCGATGCCGTGGCCGTGGGCCAGGCCAGCGGCATGCCGCTCGCGCCCGTGATGATCTATGGCGACGACGTCACGCACGTGCTGACGGAAGAGGGCATCGCCTACCTGTACAAGGCCCGCTCGCTCGATGAACGCAAGGCCATGCTGGCGGCCGTCGCCGGCGTGACGCCGATCGGCCTGCGCCACGACCCGAAGACGACGGCCAAATTGCGCGCCGGCGGCCTGATCGCGCTGCCCGAGGATATCGGCGTGCAGCGCGGCGCGGCGAGCCGTTCGCTACTGGCCGCGAAAAGCATCGCCGACCTGGTCGAATGGTCGGACGGCCTGTATCAACCACCCGCCAAATTCAGGAGCTGGTAATGATTGCAATGAGCACAATGATGATGACACCGGTGCGGGAACGTGCTGCCACGTTGGGACGGCAAGTGCTGCAGGCGCTGCTCGACGAAGTGACCTTGACGCCGAAACCTGGCCTGGTCGACTTGCGCAGCCGTGGCGCCCACACGGACTTGAACTGGGCCCTGATGTGCCATTCGGCCTGCGTGCTGGAGCCCGTGTTTGCCGCCATGGCCGACGCCGGCGCGCAGAGTGAAGACGACGACTTGCTGCGCCAGCGCATCGGCGCCATCGGCCGCGATGGCGAAGCGCTGATGCTGGCAGCCACGGGCGGCGTGAACACGCACCGTGGCGCCATCTGGGCGCTGGGCCTCTTGGTGACGGCGGCGGCGCAGCAGGGCGCGCGCGGCGCATCGCTGGCACCAACAGCCGTGGCGGCGCGGGCCGGTGCGCTGGCCCGTTTGCACGACCGCGGTGCGCCTGGCGCCACCGGCAACAAGGGCGAGCTGGCATGCCGCCAGTACCAGGTCGACGGCGCGCGCGGCCAGGCCCGGGCCGGCTTTCCCCTGGTGACAGGCGTTGGGCTGCGTGCGCTGCATGCCTCTCGGGAGCGCGGCGACAACGAAACGACGGCGCGCCTGAACGCCTTGCTGGCGATAGTCAGCCAGCTGGACGATACCTGCGTGCTGTCGCGCGGCGGCGAATCGGCCTTGCTGGCAGTGCAGGCAGGCGCTGCGCGGGTGCTGGCGGCCGGCGGCGCGGCCACTGCCGCCGGCACCGAAGCGCTGCTGGCGCTGGAAGCGGTGGCGCTGGCGCGCGGCGTCTCGCCGGGCGGCGCGGCCGATCTGCTGGCGGCCACCCTGTTCCTCGACCGATTGACAGAAGGAGAAGCGCATGGAAACGCGTGACTATACATTCCCGGCCGGGCAGCCGGCGGCAGGGCGCGCGCTGGCCGGCGTCGTGGGCTCGGGCGACCTGGAAGTGCTGCTGCAGCCAGGCAGCGATGGCGTGACCCGCATCGTCGTCAACACCTCGGTCGATGGCAAGGGCGCCGTGTGGGATGCGCTGTTGCAGCGCGTATTCGGCGGCGAGCCGCTGCCGGCGGCGCGCATCGTCATCAACGATTGCGGCGCCACGCCGGGCGTGGTGCGCATGCGCATCGAACAAGCGTACGAAGAATTGCAAGCGGGGAGGGCGGCATGAGCACATTGCAGCAATTACTCGAGCGTGACAGCTTCATCGAACGGGGCGCGCGCAGCCGGGCCAAGGCCTTGCTGGATGCGGGCAGCATGCGCGAACTGCTCGACCCGTTCTGCGGCATCGCTTCACCGTGGCTGCCGCAACAAGGCGTGACGGCCCAGGCGGATGATGGCGTGGTGATGGCCAAGGGCCTGTTCGACGGCCAGCCGGCCGTGGTGCTGGCCATCGAGGGCGCTTACCAGGGCGGCAGCATGGGGGAAGTGGGCGGCGCGAAGATCGCCGGCGCGCTGGAACTGGCGGCGCGCGACAACCGCAACGGCATACCGACGCGCGCCGTGATCCTGTTCGAGACGGGCGGCGTGCGCCTGCAGGAAGCCAACCTGGGCCTCGCTGCCATTGCCGACATCCATGCGGCCATCGTCGACCTGCGCCGCTACCAGCCCGTGATCGGGATTACGGCCGGCACGGTGGGCTGCTACGGCGGCATGTCGATCGCGGCAGGCTTGTGCAGCTACCTTGTCGTCACGCGCGAGGCGCGCCTGGGTCTCAACGGCCCGGCCGTGATCGAGCAGGAGGCGGGCGTGGACGAATTCGACTCGCGCAACAAACCGTTCATCTGGAGCCTGACGGGCGGCGAACAGCGCTTCCACAGCGGCCTGGCCGACGCCTATGTCGAAGACGACACGGCGCAGATGTGCGCCACCGTGGCCGAATTGTTCGCGCGCGGCGTGCCAGCACAGCACCGCAGCAGCCAGGCCGACGTTTTCCTCGCCCGCCTGGCGCAAGTGGACGCCGGCCCGCAAGCCACGCCGCAAGCCGTGCGCACCATCTACAGCAAAGGAACCGCAGCATGAACGCCATCACCGATACGAGCCGCGGCGCCGTCTGGCTCGCGGCCCTGACGCAGCATGCCGCGCCGCTGCCTGATTACCCGCCTTCCGTGCGCGTGGTCGACGCGCCGCTGGCGGGCGAAGCGGCGCGCTACCTCGCCGTGCTGCCCGACCCGGACAACCGTTTTACGCGCGCCCGCAAGGGTGAAGTTGGCCTGGTCGAGGCGTGGCAGCTGGCGCGCGCCGTGCAGCAGGTGGTGCTTGAAGACCGCGAGTTGGCCGTGAAACGCCCCATCGTCGCCGTCATCGACGTGGCCAGCCAGGCGTATGGCCGGCGTGAAGAAGCCTATGGTATCCACCAGGCGCTGGCCGGCGCGGCAGGCGCTTACGCCGAGGCGCGCCTGGCCGGCCATCCCGTGATCGGCCTGATCGTCGGCAAGGCCATGTCGGGCGCCTTCCTCGCGCACGGCTACCAGGCCAACCGCCTGATCGCGCTCGACGACCCGCAAGTGATGGTGCATGCGATGGGCAAGGCGTCGGCCGCGCGCATCACCTTGCGCACCGTGGAAGCACTCGAAGCGCTGGCCGCCACCATCGCGCCGATGGCCTACGACATTGGCAACTACGCCACCCTGGGCCTGCTGTGGCAAACCTTGCAGGTGGCGCAGCCCGACGATCCGTCGGCGCAGGACGCGGCCGCCGTCGAGGCCTGCCTGCAGGCGGCCCTGGCCGACATCCGCGCCGACCCGCTGCCGGACCTGTCCAGCCGCCTGGGTGCACCACACCGCCAGGCGTCGGCAAAAGTCAGGGAGGTGCTGGGGCAGCAGTGGTAGGGGAAACAACAGAGAAGACAGCAAGTCATTCCATTCCTATAACGGAGACAAATCATGATCATTTACGGAACCGCACTGCTGGCGTTATGCCATTTGCTCGGCATCTTCCTGGGCGACCTGCTCGGGCAGCTGATGGGCGTCAAGACCAACGTGGGCGGCGTGGGCATCGCCATGCTGCTGCTGATCTGCGCCCGTCTCTACATGCAGCGGCGCGGCTGGCTGCCGCAGATGACGGAGCGGGGCGTCGAATACTGGGGCGCCATGTATATTCCCGTGGTGGTGGCGATGGCCGCGCAGCAAGACGTGGTGGCGGCCCTGCGCGGCGGGCCGGTGGCCGTGCTGGCCGCCATCGGTTCCGTGATCGTTTGCGGCGCAGTGATCTCGCTGATTAATCGTATGGAAAACCCGCGCATGGAAAGCCCGGCCGCCGTCGAAGCCGACTCGATGCTGATCAAGGAGCACCGTCATGCTTGAGCTCTTTGAAAAAGCCGCCATCCACAATGGCCTGGTGACGGCATTCGCCTTTGTCGGCCTGGTCATGCTGCTGTCGGTGGCGCTGTCGAAATATCTGACCTTCGGCCGCGTGCATGGCTCGGCCATCGCCATCGTGATCGGTCTGGGCCTTGCTTACTGGGGCGGCGTGCATAGCGGCGGCCACAAGGGGCTGGCCGATCTGTCGCTGTTCGGCGGCATCGGCCTGATGGGCGGCGCCATGCTGCGCGACTTCGCCATCGTCGCCACCGCCTTCGAAGTGCAGGCGACGGAAGCGCGCAAGGCTGGCCTGATCGGCGTCGTGGCGCTGATGCTGGGCGTGGTGCTGCCGTTTCTCGTCGGTGCCGGCGTCGCGTATGCATTTGGCTATTCGGACGCCGTCAGCATGACGACCATCGGCGCCGGCGCCGTCACGTACATCGTCGGCCCCGTCACGGGTGCGGCCATCGGCGCCAGTTCCGACGTCATGGCCCTGAGCATCGCGGCGGGCCTCATCAAGGCCATCCTGGTAATGGTCGGCACGCCCGCCGCAGCGCGTTTCCTGCGCCTGAAAACGCCGCGTTCGGCCATGGTTTTCGGCGGCCTGGCCGGCACCGTCAGCGGCGTCTCGGCGGGCCTTGCCTCCACCGACCGCAAGCTGGTGCCGTATGGTGCGCTGGTGGCCACGTTTCATACGGGCCTGGGCTGCCTGCTGGGACCGTCCTTGCTGTTCTTTGCCGTCAAGGCGGTGGTGGCTTAATGGAAGCTTGGCGCGCGCATGACTTGCTGTGGCTGGACGGCTTGCCGGACGGCGCATCCTTGCCCGCCTGGGCCGACTCTGCCTGGCTGCAGGCGGCGCCGCTCGTGGTGCGGCGCGCTGGCACGGCGCCCGGGCGCATCCCCGTGGGCTTGCGCGGCATGCTGCGCAGCGAGCGGCATGCGTGCGAAGTGGACGCTGCCGCCGTCGTGCGCCGCGTCACGCCGGAAATGCTGGTGCATGCGCCAGTGTCGGATGTTTCCTGCGCCGCGCTCGACGCGCTGCGGCTGGTAGCGCCGCTGCTTCACGCCACGGGCTGGCCTTGGGGGCCGACGGGCGGTGTCGGTTTCGCGCTGGCCAGCGGCTTGCCCGTGCTGCGCGCCGACAGCGACCTCGATCTCGTGCTGCGCATCGCCGCGCCGCCCGATGGCGCCCAGGCCGACGCCCTGCGCGCCATCGCGGCCACTGTCACGGCGTGCCGGCTGGACCTGCAGATCGATACGGGCCGTGGCGGCTTTGCGTATGCCGAGTGGGCGGCGGGGCGTGAGCGGGTCTTGCTGAAGACAGACCACGGTCCCGTGCTGACGGCCACGCCATGGGAGCTGGCATGAGCGTCTTGTTTACCTTTCCCGGCCAGGGCGCCCAGACTCCTGGCATGCTGCATGCGTTGCCTGGCGATGCGGCCGTGGCGGCGGCCCTGGCCGAAGCGGCTGAAGTGCTGGGCCACGATCCTTTGGCGCTGGACACGGCTGCCGCGCTGGCGTCGACGCGGGCCGTGCAACTGTGTTTGCTGATCGCGGGCGTGGCGGTGGCGCGTTCCCTGGCCGCACGCGGCGCGCTGCCCGACATGGTGGCCGGCTTTTCCATCGGAGAATATGCGGCGGCCGTCGTCGCCGGCGCGCTCGATTTCACCGACGCCGTGCGCCTGGTGGCGCGGCGCGGCGAGCTGATGGAACAAGCGTATCCGGCCGGCTACGGCATGGCGGCCATCATCGGCCTGGACCTGGCGCAGCTGGAACCCTTGCTGGCGCAAGTGCATGGCGCAGCAACCCCCGTGTATGTCGCCAATCTGAACGCGCCGCGCCAGGTCGCCATTGCCGGCAGCGAGTCCGCCTTGCACGCCGTGATGGTGCTGGCCCTCGCGCATGGCGCCAGCAAGGCCAAGCGCCTGGCCGTCAGCGTGCCGTCGCACTGCCCGTTGATGGAGGCTGCCGCGAGCGACATGGCTGCCGCCTTCGATGGCGTGGTCGTGCGCCGCCCATCGCTTGTCTACGTGAGCAGCAGCGCGGCGCGCGCGCTGTTCGACCCGGCCCGCATCCGCGACAGCCTGGCCGCCAACATGGCGCAGCGCGTGCAATGGTCCGCTACCGCGCGCCTGGCGTGGGAAAGGGGGGCCAGGCTGGCGCTGGAAATGCCGCCCGGCAGCGTCCTGACGCGGCTGACGGCGCCAGACTTCACGGATGGCGTGGCCATCTGCTGCGACGGCAACCGGGGCGACAGCCTGCTGGCGCTGGTGAGGCGGGAGCGGGATGGCGCCGCGCCTTAGAGCCTGGCGCTCAGTCCAATCTGGAAGCCACGGCCCGGCAAGGGCGCGATGTATTTCAGTGGGGAGTTGTGCGGCCTGGCATCGTCATCGAGGAGGTTGGTGCCGCTGATGAACACGTCGATGCCGGCAAACGGCGAATTCGGCACCTGCAGTGCGCGGCTCACCTGGAAGTTCACCATGGTGTAGCCGTCGAGCGGCACTTCCTCGCTGACGCTCTTGCCCAGGTACTTCTGCTTGTCGTACCAAGTACTGGAAAGCCTGGCCTTCCACCCCTTGTTTTCCCACAGCAGATTCGCGCCATAACGGTTGGTGGGCATGTTGGGCAGGTAGGCACCGTCGTTGTGCGCGCGCAGCTTGTCCGGATTGTCCGCCTTGTTCTTGACCAGGTCGGCAAAGGCGGAGATGTTCAGCTTGCCGTAGCCGCCAAGCTCAATGAGCTCCGAGGCGTCGATCTCGAATCCCTTGACCGTCGTATCGGTCTGCTTCCAATATTTCAATGGCAGGCGATTCGCCGTCTGCAGTCCCGAGTGGCCAAGATACAGAAAGTTTTCATACTTCATGACGTAGCCGGTGGCGGACAGCTGGAAGCCGCGATGGCCGAACAATCCGGTAAACTCGGTATTCCGCGCGCGCTCGGCTTTCAAATCCTGGTTGCCTTCTTCCTGGGTCATGATCGAATAGTGGCGGTTGCTCGCATACAACTCATTGACGTCGGGCGCTCTTTCCGACGAGGCATGGCGCAGCTTCGCACCGAACAGCTGGCCCAGCTTGGCCGAGGCCCCCAGGCTATAGCTGTTCAGGCTGAACGACCTGTCCTCGAGTTTGGCGTTTTTCGCATTCCTTGACGTCTTGAAGCCGCTGTTGTGGATGTCGTGCTCGACTTTTTCATGGCGAAAACCCGCATCGAAGGTGGCCCAGTCGACGTCGAGGCTTTCCTTGACGAACAGCGCGCTGCTGGCCGTGCTTGCGTCGGGAAGGTAAAGCTGCGGCCCGTTGCCGGTGATGTCGCGGGATTGATGGCTCAGGCCAAGCACGCCGCTCAATGGCCCCGCGCGCCGGTGCGCGAGCAGGAGCTCGGCTTGATTGGTGTCGAAGCGGTAGTCATTCGCCTTCGCCGCACCGAGGCGTTCTCCCGACGTATTGTTCAGGCGCGACACGCGCAACTGCGCGCTTTCCATATACGCGACGGGATCGCGCAGAGTGGCTTCCAGTGCATATTTATCCTGGCTGATCACGACGCCGACGGGTAACCCCTCGTCATAATTCGATCCGAAAGACTTGTTTTCCATGGAAAAGCCCGGCACGCCATAGTCGCTACTCTTGGTGTCGAGGCTGACGGCCACGTAACCGCGATCGAAAAAGTAGGTGCTGCCGACGGCAAAGTGGGAATTGCTGGCATGGCTGTTGCCCAGGGTGCCGTGGTAATCGGGTGTCACGTCCTTGTTGATCTTGTTCTGCACCGTCTTTGACGTGCCCGGCACGTAAGCGGGGTTGGCCGGATTGACGTAGGTCTTGCGCTGCCAGACGGACGTCGGCTGATTCGTATAGAAGGAAAAATCGCCATCCGCCCAGTCCGGATTTTCCGTCATGAACTGGTCGATAAACGGTTGCGAAGCCTTGTTATAGACTTGCTGGATCCTCGCTTCTTTCTGGCAACTGTCGGCCAGGAAGGTATTCACGCCGCCGTTTCATGGGAACAGCTGGCTGTTGCACACGCCGGCCTTGCTGTTGCCAGGAATATCGTAGTGCCCGATCTTCTGGAAGGACATCTGCAAATTCGTCGAGAAATGTTTGCCATCGTTGAAATTCATGCGCAAGCCTTGCGCGTCGGCATCGTTGAAGCCCTTGCGCAGGACAAATTCCAAATCCTTCGGCTTGTCCTCGATCTTCCTGGAAATGAGGCCGGAATCGACGTCCACGCTGCCGCCGATCGCATTGCCGCCGAAACGTACGCTGTCGGACGATTTGTTGACGGTCACGCTGCGCGCGAACAGCGGGTCGAACGGGATGTTGATGTCGCCGCTGAGCGCATTCATGCCGAGGATGGACTGGCCATCCTCGAGGATTTGCACGCGGCTGCCACTGAGGCTGCGAATCACGGGGGCGCCGGCATTCGGGCCGAAGGCGCTGCTTTGCACGCCGGAGAGATGCTCGAGCATGCCGCCCAAAGTCCTGTTCTGCGCTTGTGTATTTTCGACCAGCACGACGCTGTCGATGCTGGAAGGCCTGTCCGCGCGGACTTTGATGGTTTGCAGGGTGACGTCGTCCGCCGCGTAAGCGAGCGGGGTAGTGGACAGCATGGCGGCTGCGAATACGTGATGGCGCATAGGACTCTCTAAAAGGCGGTATGGGATGCTGGCGCTGGACGCAGGCGCAGCGCGAAGTGATAAATGCAATTGAGTTGCAATAATAGCTGGCGCCCAATGCTATTGCAAGTAAACTGCATTTGGTCGCACGGAAGGCGCAGCACGGACAGCCGGCATGCGCCGGCTACCGTGTAGCAAAGTGAGGAGGTGGGATGGCCGCTATTATTAGTTACGCGTTGCGCGTGTGCGGCGCAGGCTGAATGCGTCCGCCTGCGCCCTTGTGGAGCGGTTGCTTCAGCTGGATTGCTAGGGCTTTTTCGCCTGCAGGCGGCGCGAACGCCGCTTTCTTTCCCAGATGACGATGCCCGTCACGGACAGCATGGCCACCATCACGCCCATGAAGGACATCATGATGCGTCCCGGCATGCCGAGGATGCGGCCCGAATGCAGGGGGAATTGCAGTTGCACGAAGACGTCGGCGGCCGTACCTTCCCATGGCTTGTGCTGGCCGATGATGCTGCCGTCCATGCCATCGACGTACAGGTTCGACAAACCCATGCCGGCCGTGCCGAATTCATCGGCCGGGTCGAAGAAGGAGACGTTGTAGAACGAGTAATTGCCGCCGTAATAAATGCCGCCGATGGGGGAGGTGATGCCGCGCTGCACGGCCTGCTTTTTGGCGATGGCCACGGCTTGCTCGAAACCGATCGCGGGCTTGATGTAGGTGCCGTATGGCGCCGGCGTCTGCGTTTCGTACGGGCCCGGCGTGGTGGTCGAGACGAGCGACATGACGGGATAGAACACTTCGCGGTACAGGTTCAGCGAGAACGACGTGAACGCGACGACGATGATGATGGCCCACACCCACAGCCCCCCCGCGCGGTGCAAATCGAAATTGAGCTTGTAGCCGCCGGCCGCCCAGCGCACCACCCACGACGGTTTCCAGCGCTGCCACCAGTTGGCGGCGTCGCGGTGGCGCGGCGCCTCGTCCTGCGCACGCGGGCGCAAACGGCGCGGCGTGGTCAGATAAAACGCCACCATGCTGTCGAGCAGCCATATGAGGGCTACCGTCCCCATCAGCCAGTAGCCCCAGCGGTCCGTGCCCCAGAAGGCCGGTACGTGCAGGCTGTAGTGCAAGTGGCGCAAGAATGGCATCAGGCTGCGGCGCGACAGGGAAATGGCCGTCGAATCGCGCGTGCCCGTGATCTGCGCCGTGACGGGATCGATGTAGACGGTGTTGTAGTCGAGCACGAACGGCTTGTTCGTGGCCGGATCGGTGAGCGGGCGCACCATGAAGGCGCCCGCATGGCCTTCTTTCAGGCCCAAGGTCATGTAATTGACTTCCACGCGCGGGTCGGCGGCGGCCACTTTTTGCGCCAGCACGAACGGCGGCTGCAGGGCACCGCGGCCTGGCGTTTCCATGATGTCGGCGTTGAGCCATTCGTCCAGTTCGTGGTCCCACGACGTGACGGCGCCCGTGAGGCCCGCGACGATGAGGAAGAGGGCGATGGTGAGGCCGGCCCAGCGGTGTATGACAGTCCAGAAAGCGCGCATGCGGTACAAACCTTCAACATAAAACCGGCTTGTTGCCGCCAGCGGGCGCCACCGGGGCGCACAGGGAAAAGCCAAGTATGGGCCTGGTACAGGCCTGTTATTTTGATAATGGGAATCGTTCTCATTATCCGCCGTGGCGTGGCGTTTGTCCAGCGTCAATGGTGTTGCCTTGAGTCAAATGGCGCATGCTAAGATGCTAGCAAGAAGTTAATTTACATTCCACATGGAAATATTCAAGGTTGAAGCGGCATGCGTATAGAAGATCGGAACAATGTCCGCGTGAACGAACGCAACGATGCACCGCTGGCGGGCGCGGCAGCCACCATGGTCTTCATGCATGGTTTTGGCTGCGATCAAACCATGTGGCGCTATCTGGAGCCGCTGTTTCGTCCGCACTACCGCACCGTGCTGTTCGATCTGGTCGGCAGTGGCGCTTCCGACCAGGGCGCCTATGATTTCGATCGCTATGCGCGGCTCGATGCGCATGGCGCCGATTTGCGCCAGGTCATCCATGCCGTTGGCGGCGGTCCCGTGATTTGCGTCGGTCATTCCGTCAGCGCCATGAGCGCCTTGCTGGCCACGATTGCCGAGCCGGAGTTGTTCGCCGCGCAAGTCATGCTGGCGCCATCGCCGTGCTATGTCGACGATGCGGCGGCCGGCTACCGGGGCGGCTTCAGCCGTGCCGATATCGACGACCTGCTGAATGCCATGGACGCCAATTACCTGGGCTGGTCCGCCAGCATGGCGCCGGCCATCATGGGCGCGCCCGGGCAGTCGGCGCTGGGAGACGATCTTGTGAACAGTTTTTGCCGCACGGACCCGGCCATCGCCCGGCATTTCGCGCAAACCACATTTTTGTCCGACCACCGTGCCATCTTGCCGCGCAACAGCACGCCAGCCCTGATCGTGCAATGCAGCGACGACTTCATCGCGCCGCCGTCCGTGGGCAAGTACTTGCGCGAGATGCTGCCGCGCAGCAGCCTGCACGTGGTCGATAATGTCGGCCATTGCCCGCACATGAGCGCGCCCGATGCCAGCTACCGCGCCATCCGCCGCTTTCTCGACGGCCTGCACCTGTAATGCGCGACACCATGCCTTCCTTGCCTGATACCAGTACCTTGTTCCAGCACGCCGCCTGCGGCTTGCTGCTGTGCACGGCCGACGGCACCATCGTGCAGGCGAACGCCACCTTTTGCGGCTGGCTCGGCTATGGCGCCGAGGAATTGCTCGGGAAAAAGAAACTGCAGGATTTGCTGACCATCGGCGGGCGCGTGTTCCACCAAACGCACTGGCTGCCGCTGATGCAGGTGCAGGGCAGCGTGTCGGAAATTCTGCTCGACATGCGCCAGCGCCAGGGGCAATCCATACCGATGCTGTTCAACGCCGTGCGCCGCGTGCACGAGGGCGTGCGTTATGACGAGATCGCCGTCTTTGTCGCCAGCGACCGGCGCAAATACGAACAGCAGCTGCAGCTGGCGCGCAAGGAGGCTGGCGAACTCAACGAACGGCTGGCGGCCGCCGACCGGCGCAAGGACGAGTTCCTGGCGACCTTGGCGCACGAGTTGCGCAATCCGCTGGCGCCCATGCGCAATGTGCTGGAAGTGCTGCACCTGGCGCAGCTGGACGATCCGCAGCTGCGCTGGGCCCGCGACGTGCTGGGCCGGCAAGTGGCGCACATGACGCACCTGGTCGACGATTTGATGGAAGTGTCGCGCATCACGCAGGGGCGCCTGGAACTGCGCCGCGCCAGCGTGGAGCTGGCGCCCGTGGTGGAAGCGGCCCTGCACAGCGTGGCGGAACTGGCCGCGCAATCGGGCCACGCGGTGCACGTGGAGCAATGGCCGCAAGCCATCTGGCTCGACGCCGACGCCACGCGCCTGGGACAGATGGTCGCCAACCTGCTGACCAACGCCGTCAAGTACACGCCCGCCAACGGCATCATCGGGCTGGAAGTGGCGTGCACGGAAAACGACGTGCACATTACCGTGCGCGATTCGGGCATCGGCATCGCGCCCGAGCACCTGGACACGGTATTCGACATGTTTTCGCAGCTGGAGCCGGCCCTGTCGCTGGCACAGGGCGGCCTGGGCATCGGCCTGTCGCTGGTGCGCGGCCTGGCCGAATTGCATGGCGGCAGGATCAGCGCGCACAGCGATGGCGTGGGGCTGGGCAGCACCTTCATATTGCGCTTGCCGCTGCCCGCCGTGCCGCTGCAAGCGCCGCCCGAGCCCAACCGTCGCTTGCTGGCCGGCACGCGCGAGGGCAAGGTGCTGGTCATCGACGACAGCGCCGACGCGGCTGAAAGCCTGGCGCTGGCGCTCGACATCCTCGGCTACGAAGTGCGCACGGCCTACGACGGCCCGGCCGGCATGGCTGCGGCGCAAGTTTTCATGCCGCAAGTCATCCTGCTCGACATCGGCTTGCCGGACATGAACGGCTACGACGTGGCACGGCTGTTGCGTAGTGAACCCTGCGGCAAGGACGCCATCCTCGTGGCTGTCACGGGCTGGGGCCAGGACAAGGATCGCCAGATGGCATCCGATGCGGGCTTCGATCTGCACCTGACCAAGCCCGTGGATTTTTATGAGCTCGATGCGGTGCTGCAGAAGATGCTGCGGGCGGAGTGAGGAGGGCATCAGCAAAATGAAAATCATGGAACAACTGACAGAACTTGAAATCGCCGTTTTCCAGCTGCGCATGGGTTTCGCCCCGGCGGACCGCTGCGTGGATTGGGCCGTGGAACGCCTGCGTCTGGACCAGGAAGGCGACGACCTGGAGGTCGTGCTGCTGGCCAGCGCCCGTGGTGTTGAGGAGGTGCTGCCGCTGGCCGACGTGATCATCGAGCGCTACCGGGGCACGCAACGGCTCGATCAGCAATTCCTCGCTGGCAAATTCATTGTCGAGTTGCGCGCCGCCTATCTGGCAGGGCGGGAAAGCGCGTCTTCGCTCGATGCCATCTTTACCCGCTTGTACCCGGCGCTCGATTATCCCGACTGGCTGGTCATGCTGAGCCGCAATTGCGAGTGTGCGACGGACGTGGCCGATTTCGAGCAGCCGTTCGAACTGGAATTCGACTACATCGCAAGCTTGCGGGCAGAAGCTGGCGATGTCGGCGCCTTTGAGCGGCTGTATGACCGCGAGAGGTCGAACCGGCAGGGCGTGCCTTGCTGAAAGGAAGGAGAGCTGTCTTGTTGCCGATACCCGAAGCGGAGTTGAGCGCTGAAGACCTGGAAGATTTTGCCAGCCGCTACCTAGGCAAGCTGTTGTTTGTTTTCTCCCGCATCGAATTAAATCTGACGCTCAATCTTGTGGTCATGTCTGTCACGGCCACGATGGGCGAGTCAGAAGCGGCATTGTCGAACTGCTACTTTGCCAGAAAACTGGATTTTTTCCTGCGCTTCGCCGATGTATTGCATCAGGAGCGCGCCGATTTTCTGCTGGCATGCCATGCGTGGCATGCGGCAGCGAAGTCGATCTGCCTCAAGCGGAACCGGTTTGCCCACGGCCGCTGGGCCATCCTGCCGTCCACGCAGCAAGTGGTGCACGTGAGCGGTTATCCTGGCGGTCATCAGGACGAAGTACGCTATGCACTGGCGGATTTGCGTGCCATTGTGCTGGAGGCGGAAAACGTCCATGCGCAATTGCTTGAACTCATCAACAAGCAACTGTGCTGATGCATGATTAATATATGAAGAAAATCGATATTTTTATCTGTTCCCACGCCGGGATGCGCGCATGTGCCAGCTGGGAAGATGCCTTCGATGCGTTTCCCGTCACCGGCATCACCTTGCCAGGGGAACTGGATTTTGCGTCGCTGGGGCAATTGCTGACCCAGTCGGCAGAACAGGCGCTGCGGCCCCTGAGGATCGAGGGGCGGGACATTCACATATTCAATGATGCGATTGCGCAAGCGATAGGCCGGATGGCGGATGACGACTTGCTGGAGCTTGCCGTGGCATGGTCCAGAACGGCGCCATGGGCGGACCTGGATGTCCAGCCAATCGACCTGGCCGGATTTCTCCTGGAATTGAAGTCGAGCTGGCATCGCTCTGCCACGCCGGGCAAGGCGCTGTTTGCGTGGGTAGACGCCTAAGGCCGCCGGGCGCTGATGCACCAGCGGCCGCCTGAACAGGCCGCCGCTCACTGAACGGATCAAGCCGGTTGCGCGCCGCCCACATTGCGGCTGCGGTTTTCCACCAGCACGGAAATACCGAGCACGACGATGCCGCCGCAGGCCAGCATGGCGCCGACCCAGCCTGTCGAGCGCAAGCCCATGCCCATGGCGATGGCGATGCCGCCGGCCCAGGCACCCAGCGCGTTGGCGATGTTGAAGGCGGAATGGTTGAGGGCGGCGGCCACGGTTTGCGCGTCGCCGGCCACGTCCATCAAGCGCGTCTGCACGGCGGGAGCAACGGCGATGCCGGCGCCGATGGCGAACAGGTTGATGGCCGTCAGCCAGACGTTGCTGCTGGTGTAGGTAAATGCAGCCAAGGCGGCCACGTTCCACAGCAGCACGCCGAAGATGGTCCACAGGCGCGAGCGGTCGGCCAGCCAGCCGCCGATCAGATTACCCACGGTCATGCCGACGCCGATAATGGCCAGCAAGATGGAAATGACCAGGGGCGACACTTTCGTGATTTCCAGCAAGGTGGGGGTAATGAACGTGTAGACTGCGAACATGCCGCCGAAGCCAATCGCTACCATCAGCAGGGTCAGCCACACTTGCAGGCGGCGGAACACGCCCAGTTCGCGGCGCGGACTCGAGTCGCCAGCGGCGACCATCGGCACGAAGATGCGCACCATCAGCATGGTCAGCAAACCCAGCGCGGCGACGAGCAAAAAGGCCGAGCGCCAGCCCAGGGTCTGGCCGATATACGTGGCCAGCGGCACCCCGAAGATATTGGCCACGGTCAAGCCCATCAGGACACGGGCGACGGCCTGGCCCCGCTTGTCCGGTTCGGCTAGCGCGGCCGCCACCAGCGCCGCCACGCCGAAATAGGCGCCGTGCGGGATGCCGGCGACAAAACGCGCGACGACCAGCAAGCCATAGTTGGGAGCGATAGCGCTGAGCAAGTTGCCGCCAGCGAACATCAGCATCAAGCAGATCAGCATCAAACGGCGCGGCATGCGGGCCAGGAAGATCGTGATCAGGGGCGCGCCGACGACCACGCCCAGCGCATAGGCGCTGATCATGTGGCTCATCTGCGGCAAGGTCGTGCCCAGGTCGTCGGCCACCACGGGCAGGATGCTCATGGAGGCGAATTCGCCCGTGCCGATGGCGAGGCCGCCGATGGCCAGGGCCAGGTCGGCATAGCCAGCGCCAAAAGGCGCGGTGACGCGCGGTATCAATGGGTCTACGGATGCGTGCATGTTCTTGTTAGTTGGATAAGGAATGACAGGGTGGAGAGGCGTGCTGTGACTCAGCCGGAAGCGGCAATGCGCCGCCAGAACCGACGGCTGGCCGGTATTTTCGGGCTATATGAGCTGCCCAAAGACAACATTGTAAAAGATTCGGGCAAGTTCTGCCGGGAGCCGGCCAAAATATGCTGCACTGCACCCAACCACGCCTGCGCTTGTTGTTAACGATAACACGGAATCTGTCCGATTCCGTCACAGGGCGGGCGAAGAAATGCCGGCTGTGGCGGAATTGGTCTTCGCGGTTTGTTACTTCGATAATGATTGCTGCAGCGCTTCCAGGCCCGCCACGTAGATGCCGTGGAACAGCTCCGTCACTTCCTGCTCGCTCACGCCCACGGGCGTGAAGCGGCCCGACCAGCTGACCCGCGCGCCATCGCTGCCGGGAATCGCGCTCACTTGCAGGGTGGACAAATAATCGGTGGCGGGAAACGGCGCCTGCAGGATGGAGTAGCTGTAGCTGCGCGCCGCATTGTCGTACGCTTCCAGCTGCTCGACGATGACGTCGCCGGCCGGATTGGCCAGATGGCGGATGCGGCCCCCATCGCTGAGGGTGCTGCTGGGAATATACGGCAGCCAGTCGGGCAGCGAGTTGAAGCCGCCAATCAGTTGCCACACTTGCGCCGGTGTGGCGGCGATGTCGATCGAGGTGGTGGTATGGGCCATGGTGAATTCCTTATGTATATATTAGAGAGTGCTGCCGGGCAGCGGCGCGAATGGCGACACCAGTTGCTCGGCGCGCATGTCTTGCCAGAAGGCGGCGGGGATGACGCTGTTCAATGCTTGCTGGTCTTCGGCCAGGCGTTGCGGACGGCTGGCGCCGGGGATCACGGCGGCCACGGCCGGGTTGGCCAGCGAGAATTGCAGGGCGGCGGCCTTCACGCTGACGCCATGGCGCGCGGCAATGGCCTTGATGCGTTCCACTTTTGCAATGATCTCGGGCGAGGCTTTCTGGTATTCGAAATGCGCGCCACCGGCCAGGATGCCCGAGCTGTAGGGGCCACCGACGACGATGTCGACGTTCTGTTTCGCGGCGGCAGGCATCAATCGCTGCAGCGCCCGTTCATGGTCGAGCAGGGTGTAGCGGCCGGCCAGCAGGAAGGCGTCGGGCTGGGCTTCGGCCAGGTCCAGGGTCAGTTCCAGCGGTTCCACCTTGTTCACGCCCACGCCCCAAGCCTTGATGACGCCTTCTTCGCGCAAGCTGGTCAGTACGCGGAAGGCGCCTGTGCGGGCCGTTTCAAATTGCGCCAGCCAGTTGTCGTCGTGAAAATCCTGGGCGATGTCGTGTACCCAGACGATGTCGAGGTGGTCCGTATCCAGGCGTTTCAAACTGTCTTCGATCGAGCGCAGGGTGGCGTCGGCCGAGTAATCGTCGACGATTTTGTTCTTGCGGCCAAATTCGAACAAGCCGCCTTTTTCACCCAGTTCGCGGCTTGCCGGGTCTTCCAGTTCGTCGAGGATGAGGCGGCCGACCTTGGTGCTCAGTACGTATTCGTCGCGGCGGCGCTGTTTCAGGGCGGCGCCCAGGCGCAGCTCGGCCAGGCCGGCGCCGTAGAACGGGGCCGTATCGAAGTAGCGGATGCCCGATTCCCAGGCCGCGTCGACGGTCGCCATGGCTTCCTCTTCAGGAATGTTGCGGAACATATTGCCCAGCGGCGCCGTGCCGAAACCCAGTTTGCCTGTCAGTAAGTGTTTGATACTCATGATGTTTTCCTTCAATGTGTGGATCAGTGAAGACAGAATAGCTGGACAAGTTAAGCCTGTCCAAGACATAATTGGCGCAACTTGAGTCCTGAAAGGTCTGATATGCTGGACATCCGCCAATTGCAATACTTCATCGCCGTCGCCGAGGAAGAACACGTGGGGCGGGCCGCCGAGCGCCTGCATATTTCCCAATCGCCGCTGAGCCGGCAAATCGCCCAGCTTGAAGACAGGCTGGGCCTGACCCTGTTCGAGCGCAGCGCGCAGCGCATCCGCCTGACGCGCGACGGCCATACTTTCCTGGCCGAAGCGCGCGCTTTTATCACGCACGGGAATCGCCTGGAAGCGCTGGCGAAACGCCTGGGACGCGGCGACGAGGGCGGCCTGTGCATCGGCTATATCGAGAACGCCATGCATGCGGGCGTCCTGCCCGATGGCTTGCGCGCCTTGCGCGCCACGCGCCCACAGGTGCACATTGCCCTGTACAAGCTGCATTCTGCCGAGCAGATCGAAGGCTTGCGCCAGCGCAGCCTCGATATCGCGCTGCTGTGCGAACCGCCGCTGCCGAACGACCCCGACCTCGATTGCGCGCAAGTGCTGAGCGACCCCATGCTGCTGGCCTTGCCGGAGACGCATCCGCTGGCGCACAAGGCGGACCTCACGCCCGAGGACCTGGCGGGCCAGGAATGGATTGCCGTGCTGCACAAGGAAAGCGTGCTGAAACACGATAACTTTATCGCCGCCTGTGCGCGCGCCGGTTTTACGCCCGATATCCGCCTGGAAGCAACGGAACCGCTGACGGCGCTGGGCCTGGTGGCGGCCGGGCTGGGCATGGCCATGATCCAGCACAGCCTGCGCCAGCACGCGCCGGCCGGCGTGATCGTGCGCGCACTGCCGTGGTTCAGCTACCGCACGCCATTGTGGCTGGCCTGGCACAAGGTCAACTTGCGTCCGCTGGTGGGGATTTTCCGCGAAACGTTGCTGGAGCAGGCCAGCGGTGTTGCCATGCCGGAGCAAAAAGACGTATAAATAAGGCAATCATCTGTGGGGAGGATTGCCATGTTCGATCTGGATGTGCCGGTGTGGGAACTGGTGGCGCGCGCCGTCATCATCTATCTTGCCTTGCTGCTGATGGTGCGCATGACGGGCAAGCGGACTGTGGGGCAATTCACGCCGTTCGACTTGCTGGTCGTCATGCTGCTGAGCGAGGCGGTATCGAATTCCCTGTCCGGCGGAGACGAATCCGTTCCTGCCGGCTTGGTACTGGCGTTGACTTTGATCTGCCTCAACATGCTGATCGCATGGCTGAGTTCGCGCAGCCGCAAGTTCGCCGATCTGGTCGATGGCACGCCCGTGCTGCTGGGCCGCGACGGGCAGATTTTCGATGATGTCGTCAAGAAATGCCGGGTGGCCGGCGGCGATGTCGAGCAGGCGCTGCGCGAGGCCGATTGTCCGTTGGCGGACATGAAATGCGCGTTCCTCGAGGCAGATGGCAAGATCACCATTTTGCAAAAGGCGGGGTAGCGCCTTGCCCATGCTGCGTTTCCTTCCGCCGTGCGTTGCCTGCCGTCTCTGTGATTCCTGCCGCCACGGCGAGCCATGGCGGCAGGACAGGCTTACAGCGTGGTCTGCCGGGCAGTTCGCAGCGGAGGCGGGGCCATGACAGGCGTCTTGGCCAGCTGTGCTTTCAAACTTGCAAATAGCGACCAGCAGGGGATGGCCATCTTCTGGACTTGTTGCGCCTGCGGGCCGCCGGGCAGCTTGCTCCACGGTCCCACGTTGAGGCTGCCATCCTTGATATTGATGCTGTAGAGGGCCGTATACAGGGCTGGCGTATCGGTCGCGATGTAGGCGACTTCTCCGCCATGTTGTACAGCTGTAACGGTGCGTGTCGTGATGCTGGCGAACAGGGTGCCATCCTTGCACGGCGACAGCGATTGGATGCCGATCAGCGGCGGGTAGGGAATCCTCGCCTGGGTGTACCTGTCCCGCCACGTTTTGCTCGGATGGGTATGCGTGTCGCCGATCAGCGCTTCGGGGATATGGCTGATCCATCTGGGCGATTTGATGATGCCGCGTATACAACTGATGACCGAGGCGTGCGTGGCGCACGCCAGGCCCATCGGCCCAAAAACCCAGACATAGTAGGGATCGACATCGATACCGGTATAGCTGCCCCACGGCGCTGGCACGTAGCAGCGGGTATTTGACTGGTCGACGTAAAGCTCGCCGGAAGCGGCAAGGGCGCCGTACATGATGGAGTTGTAATGGTCCGTCCCTTGCAGGAGGGCCGGCAGCATGGCGGCCCCGTCCGGGTCATCGGGCAATGTCGCGGGTGGATGGGTGATGGCGCGGACGTTGACGACGCCGGCCTTGGTCGCCGGCTGCCAATTTCCGGCTTTCAACTCTCCGCTGTCATTCAATTGATGGAGCTTGATGGAGCCTTGCCTGCCTTCATTGCGCGCCGTGTAGACGAACGATGCGCGGCTGTCGTCGGGGGACGGCAGCGCCCAGACGTCATGGAATTTATCACCGGATACTTCTTTCATGTCCGACACTTCAATCGTGGTCGGATCCATCCAGCCGTGTTCCATGTCGCCGTTATCGGACGCGCTCCAGTGCTGGCAGAAGAAAAGGTGATAGCGTGGCTTCAGCGAGCCTGCCTCTGTCTTTGGCATCGTCAAGGCGAAGCGGCGGCCACGATTGCCATAGCCGATCTGGAAAGGCTTCCATTCGCCGGTCCGCGTGACGTTGCCTCCCGTCGCGGCGTAGAGGTTCTTGCTCATGTTGGTGCCGAGGTGAGCGAACAGGCCCCGGTCGCGGGCGACCGGTTCGATCGCCTTCAGGCATTCCAGCATCTGGGTGTTGCCGTCGTTCCACAGCTTGGGCAGCGCCTCCATGTCCGCTTCGAGCCGTATCAAACGGTCGTAGATCGCGTCATACTCGTGCGGCGTGTTCTTGTAGTCCGGATTTCGAATCGAGGCCTGCTCCAGCTGCCGCCCCACCATTTCATGGTCGACGAGGGACTCCAGCAGTACATGGGCGAGCAACGCATCGGCGTAGGTGCGGCAGAAAACGCCGAGGATTTCCGGCCATTTCTCCAGGTCCTGGGTTTTTTCGTCTTTCAGCCATTCGGCGGTCATCCATTTGTCGTATAAAACGGAAATAATGGTAAACGCATTATTTATTGAAATAATGCAACTATCGAGACATTTGTGGACCTTCACCCGATTCTCCACCGTGTTCAAGGGCGTCGGCAGAATTTCGGACAGATCCAGTTTGATGCGGCCTATGGTCGCCATATATTGATCAACCGCACTGCCATTGGCCTTGACCTCACGCAGTTTCTCATCCGCGTTCAACCCTTTCATTGCCTCAATGATCTGATCCTTGAGAGAAGGTTGCTTTGGCCCGAAATAGGTGAGCAGTTGACCGACAATGCTGAACAGGGCGCCGAATATCGCGCCGTACGGACCGGCGCCGGCTGACAGGCTGCCGATCAGCTGCATGCCGGCGGCGCAGATATCCATGATGGCGGCGCTGCCATTGATATAGTCGCCGGACTTGAAGGCGCTCGCCGCGGACAGCACGCCCTTGACCATGTTGGGCAAGTTCTTGTTGATGGCGTCCGTGACGTCCTTTGCATATTTCTTGGCTTCCGCGCTGGCGTTCTTGTCGGCCAGGATGCGTTTTGCACCTTCATACTCCGCCTGCATTTTCCATGTCGCTGCCTCGAAAGCCCTTGCTTGCGCGGGGTCCATGCTCGATTGCGCGTGCAAGGCCATCAATTCAATCTGCTTCTTGAGGAGGTCGAGGTCGGGATCCAAGTTGTCATCCTTTCAATGCGGGTTCGATACTAGTTGTACGAAGACAAAATATTGCATTCATACTAATCTTGGCGTCGAGGTGCGCAAGCTGTATTTGCATGACGGCAGCCGTGCTGATGGCCAGGACGGAGGAATCGCTCTGATGTCACTCGGAGACGGACGGCGCAAGGAATTTCTGATCCCATGGAAAATATTGACACGTAGAATATGAAAGCGACTATGCCTACGATAGTTGCCGGGCGCGGACTGGGCGCTGCCAGCTTCGCTTAGATTTTCTTGCTGTTCTTCAAATGCAGGGGCAGCCACCACCACATGCAAATGATGAGTGACCCCATCAGCACGCCGGCGATGATGCCGGCGATATGGCCGAACACTTCAGACATCACCAGGTTGGTGCCCAGAATAAACGCCAGCGCCAGGGAAAAGGCGCCGCACATCATGATGCGGTCGGCCACGCGCTTGAAACGTTCGCGGTCTTGCAGCGGGCGCATCACGCGGTGCTGGATGGCTGGCGCGCTGAGCAGTACCAGACTCGTCATGGAAAGGAAGAACGTCAGCAGGAAGACGACTTTTTCCGCCTGCACGATCTTCGCGAAGCCGCCATTGAAGGGCAGGATGATGAGGAAGGCCGTCAGCATCTGCGCGCCCGGCAAGAGGATGCGCAATTCGCTGAGCAGGTCGGACAAGTCGCCTTCGTCGCCTGGCTGGCCGTTTTCGTCCTGGTGTTGCGTTTGTGGCATGGGGCCGTCCTCGTGGTGGTGATGGGGCCAGTCTACGCACAAGCGCCAGGCCTGACTGTGGGCGGACGCACCAGCAGACGCATTGCGTCAGAACCATTGCGCGTAGCGCAGGCGCAGCCGCCACAGCGGCGTCGAGACGATGGCCGTGGCGCTGTGCGAAGCGTCGTGGCCGCAATGGCCGCAGCTGTGGCGCCGGTGCGGCGCCAGCGCGAAGCTGCCCAGGTCCAGGTGCGGATGGCCGCAGCGGGCGCAGTCGCTGCAGTCCAGCGGCGTGCCGGCCTGCAAGGCGGCGGTGAACGCTTGCGCGGCGGGCGGCGTGATGTTCAGCTGCACGACGTCGGGCGGGAACAGGCCGGGCAGGGCGCGGCAGTCGATCGCCAGCGCGGCCGTGTCACGCGCCAGCAGGGCGCCGCCGTCATCGGCCTTGGCGCGCAGTTGCAGCAAGCCATCCTGCCCCGTGCGCAAGGCCGTGGCGTGAAACTGACTGGGATCGAACAGCGCCGGATACAGTACATAGCCCATGGGACTGGCGTGCTGGCGGCAGCGCATCTGCCGCGTTGACTGCCAGTCGGCCACGTCGGCCTGCGTGCCCCAGTAGCACTGGTGCGTGCGGCACCAGTGGCGCGCCGCGCCGTTGCGGAACTTTCCGGCTGCCAGCAGATCGCACACGATGATGGCGTCTTCGCCCGCGCCGGCGCGAAAGTGGCCCGTGATGTGCTGCGTGGTGACGGCAAGGTGGCCCGTGCTCGCTTGCAGGGGCCAGCAGATGCCAGGCAGGGTCAGCGGCGTGGTCAACGGCGCCTCCGCACGGCTATCGGCTTGCGAGCCGATAGTGGGCCTGAATGAAAAAGCCCGCCGACTGTGGCGGGCTGTGCTGAGGGGAATGCCTGCGGCATGGCCCCGTTTATTCTTCCGTATCGGCCAGGGTAACGATGGCGCGTGCCCACTTCGAGTATTTCAGATTCGCCAGATCGCGCACGGTCTTGATATTGAACGCTTGCTTGAGGAGCTCCGCATCCTTCTCGCTCACGCCTTGTAGCGCATCGACGGGTGCATCAGCGATTTCCTTGAAGGTCTTTTTTTCGTAAGCCTTGTCTACCGCTTTATTGATGTTCATGTGTTGATACTCCTCAGTAAGTGGGAAATTAATTCTACACGTTTTTGCAAACTGTCAATTTACGCTTGCAAGTTGTGTTGAACTAAATATGATGGAGGTGGATGCCTCGACAGTGAGGCGATCTGTGCGTTCGCCTCAAGATTGCAATTGTAGCATTATTATTATTCATAGTATAATGATTTCCGTGGCGCGGAATGGTCTGTGCCATACCGAAGCCGCAGTCACGCGGCACCAATCGATAGCGTTCAGGAGAATACGATGAGTTTGCTAGATCAACTTGCAGGACAGGCGATGAGCGCTTTGGGCAACAAAAGTGCTGACGGGGAAGCCCCATCGGGATTGATGGCCAGCGTGATGGACCTGGTCAACCAGCACGGCGGCTTGCCCGGCCTGCTGCAGAAATTCCAGGAAAGCGGCCTGGGCGACCAGGTAGCCAGCTGGATCGGCACGGGCGCCAATGCGCCCGTCTCCGGCGAACAGATCAAGGATGCGCTCGGTAGCGACACGATCACCCAGATCGCTGAAAAAGCGGGCGTCGCACCGGACGCGGCCTCGGGCGGCCTGGCCGCCTTGCTGCCCCAGCTGATCGACAAACTGACCCCTGATGGTCAGGTACCGGAAGGCAATGACCTCGTCAGCCAGGGCTTGAATATGCTCAAGGGCAAGATCTTCGGTTGATTCCCTGGCCTTGAAATGAAAAACCTCGCAGCAATGCGAGGTTTTTTTATGTGCAAGGTTTTTGGCAGAGAAGTGCGAGCGTCTGAAAAACGCCTGTGGCTAGGCGCGGCCCCGAAGACAGTACGAATAGTACGGCGAGGGGCAGGCAACAACGCCACGGGCGTTTTTCAGGCGGCGGCCATCATGCCGAAATATGGCTGCTCGGCAGTCAGCCTCGCCGTACTCCCTTCGACCAGATACGAGCAATAGCGGCGCCGCTCGGCGATGCCGCCGCGCCGCTCCATCAGTTCGCCCAGCATGGCGACGGCATCGGTGGCCATCTTTTGCACGGGCTGGCGCAGGGTGGTGATGTCGTAGCTGAGCCAGCCCGATGCTTCCAGCGCGTCGAACCCGGCCACCGACATCTGCAGCGGCACCTCGATGCCCATCTGGTGGCGCGCCGTGTCCAGGCAGCCGATGGCCATGATGTCGTTGCCGCAGATGACGGCGTCCGGCACGCGTCCCAGGCGGTCGATGACCTTGCGCAAGCCGCGTCCGCCGCTGGCGTAATCGTAGTTGCCGCTGACGACGATGGGCGCGGGCAAGCCTAGGGTCAGCAAACGGTCCAGCATGCCGGCCTTGCGTTCCTGTGCAACGGCCGAGTCGCCGGGGCCGTCGATGATGGCGAACTGGCGGTGGCCCGCCTCGGCCAGGCGCGAGACGAGCAGGCGCGCCGCTTCGGCCTGGTCGCACAGCACGGCATGCACGGCGTGTTCGCGCGGGCTGCGGTTGAACAGCACCAGCGGCACGTCGCGCCGGCCGAATTCGGCCATCTGTTCGTCCGACAGGCAGGCGGCCACGATGGCGCCATCGACCTGGTACTGCCACACATCGCACAAGACCTTGCCGATGTCCGCTTCGCGCTCGAGGGTAAACAACAAAAGACGCTTGCCCTGGCGGGCGATTTGCTGGCTCAGGTCGGACAATACTTGCGGATAGTACAGATTGGCCAGGTTGGAAATGATGACGGCCACCAGGTTCGAGCGCCGCGTGATCAAGCTGCGGGCGGCCGCGTTGGGGATGTAGTCGAGGCTGATGGCCGCCTGCATGACTTTGGCGTGGGTGGCTGGCGAGACGCTGGCGCCGGGCTTGAAGCAGCGCGACACGGCCGATTGCGACACGCCGGCCAGCAGGGCCACGTCATACGAGGTCACGCGCCGTCCGGCGCCGGATACGGGGCGGGTGGCGGTGCTGGGTGTCCGGGCTACAGTATTCTTTTTTCGCATATTGGTCTGGCACGCAACCTGTCTCAAAGTATTCCTGCAGGCCCGGCCGCTTGTGGCGGCCTGGGCGGGAAAAATGAGCATAGCGAAAATATTTCCATGTGGCAAGACTGTTTTCTTATCCATGTTGCAAATAATTTGATTTAATGGCAAGTGGTATGCTTGCTTCTCAATCTGGACTGTCGCAGGGGCTGCTGCCATAGGGGCTGAGGCGTCCCGGCGGGTCCACGCGGCGGGCGCTGAAATCGCTGGCCAGGGTGGGTAAGGGCAAGTCCGCCGTGGCGCTCGCTTCCGTGCCGCTCACCGTGCCCCGCACAGTCAATGCGATGCGCACCCAGGAACCGAAGTTGCGCGGATAACTGACGGTGACGGTGGCCATGCCCAGCGCGTCGCTCAGGCCGCTTGCGCTGACGGTCAGGGGAATGCCCGGGTCGAGCACGCCATTGCCGTTGCCATCGTAGGCGGCGTCAAAAATACCATTGCGCAAGATGTCCTCGTTGGCGCAGCTGTAATTGGGCAGGGCCAGGCGCCAGACGCCCGTGTCGGGGAACTCGGGCTTGTCCGCTTGCCACACATAGTATCCCTTGGCATAGCGGCTGGGCCAGGCGGCGGCCGTGATGGCGACGCCGGGCACGGCGTTGCCGGCGCTGTCGGACACGAACACGGCAAAGTCCTTCTGCAGCACGCTGGCCGAATACTCGCGCAGCAGGCTGCCCGTACCCAGCTTGACCGACAGCGCTTGCCGCGCCACCGTCAGGTGCACGAGGGCCGTGGCCGCCGCTTGCGCAGCCCCCTCGATGCGGGCCTGGATCAGCACGCCGTCGCGGCCGCTGTCGGCCGGTCCCCCCACGTACTCGGCGCGCGCCAGGCCGTCGCTGCCCGTCAGCACCCGGCCCGCCTGCCGCAGGTAGCCGCCGCTGGGGTCGCTCAAGATGGTAAACAGCACGGGCGCGTTCTTGACCAGGTTGTTGGCCGCGCCATCGCGCACCACGGCGCTGATGGTGCTCATACTGGTGCTGACGCTGGCATTGTCGGCCGATGCCGCCGTGTTGGCGCGCAGCACGGCCGGATCCGCTTGCACGGCCAGCTTGCTGGCAGGGCTCAATGGCGCGACGAATTCCAGCCGCGTCTGCGCCGAGGGCCCACCGGCCACGGCTGCCGTGATGGTGGCCACGCCCGTGTTGGCCGACTGCACATAGCTGCGCGGCAAGTTGCCATTGCTGAACATCAAGCTGGTGGGCAAGGCCTGGCTGCAGGCGCTGTCCGCAAACAGGCTGCCGCGGGAGGTCGACAGGCTGGCGCTGCCCGTTTGCGCCACGCCCGCCTTGTCGTAGCGTGCGTCGATGGGCTGGCATGCCAGGGTGGCCACTTCCGCCAGCACGTCCGCGCCGCTGGCATCCTGGCCCACGGCCGGGCTCAGGCGCAGGTCGCTGCCCGCCACGGCGTAAGGCTGCGTGGCGGCGGCGCCCAGTGCGCTGACGGACACGGCGTCCCTGCCCAGGCTGCCGGCAGTCAGGCGCAGCACCAGCTGGCCTTGCGCATTGCTGAGCGCCGCGCCGCCATCCTTGACACGTACGCCGGTGCCGGTGCCCGTGCTGTAAGCGATGGCGGCGCCGGCCACGGGCTTGCGCGCCGAGTCGCGCACGGTGACGGTGAGGTCGGCGCTCTGGCCCAGCATCAGGGCGGCCGGCCCCAGCAGCTCCACAGTACTGCCCGTCACGGCCACCGTGCCCTTGCCGCTGCGCGTGCCCACATTGGCCGTTACGGTGATGCTGCGGTTGCTGTTGGCGCCTCCCGTGCCCAGCAGGGCGCGCGCCTGGCCGTTCTTGTCCGTCACGGCGTCGACGCTGCCGAGGATGCCGGAATCGGCGGCAAAGGAAATCTTCGCGTTGGGCAAGGCGAGATTGGCGCCATCCTTGACGAGAGCCGTGACGGCCACCTCGCCGCCGGCCAGGCCCGCCGAGGCCAGTTCCGTACTGGAAAACACGAGGTTGACGGCGCTGGCCAGGCTGGCCGGTTCGGGCGGCGTGACGTGCGGAATCACGGGCGGCGTCACCGGAGGCGTCACGGGCGGATTGACGACCGGTGGCGGGCTGCCGCCGCAGCCTGCCGTGCCGTGCTGTGCAGCCCGCAACCGGCGCCGGCCTGGGTGTCGGCCGAACCGCCGCCGCAGCCAGCCAGGGAAACGAGGAAGGCGGCCAGCAAAGCTGCTGGCAGGTGGCGCAGGGGAGCATGGGGCACGATGGGTCTCCGGGAGCTGGCCGAGTTGCTCGGCGTTAATTTCCCAAGAGTATCTTTTGCGTGAGGCTAGTACTTGATGCAAAGCAAGCTTATGCTGTTGACCGGGCTGAACGGGTTTTGCTGGTGCAAAAGCCTGCCTTCTGATAACATAACGCCCCTTTATTCAGGGAAGGGTCGACATGGCCAATGCTTGCGGCGTCGATTTCGGCACGTCAAATTCCACGGTAGGCTGGGCACGTCCAGGGCAGAGCACCATGCTCGGCCTGGAAGATGGCAAGACGACCTTACCGTCCGTCGTCTTCTTCAATGCGGAAGACGAGGAAGTCAGTTTTGGCCGCGCGGCGCTGGCCGGCTATCTGGCCGGTTACGAGGGGCGCTTGATGCGCTCGCTGAAAAGCTTGCTGGGCACGAGCCTCATCGATGGCCAGACGGAAGTCGGCGGCCGCGCGCTGCCGTTCCGTATGTTGCTGGCACAATTTATTGGCGAAGTGAAACGCCGCGCCGAGCAGTCCGCCGGGCGCGAATTCTCGTCCGCCGTGTTCGGCCGTCCCGTCTTCTTTATCGACGACAACGCGCAAGCCGACCAGCTGGCGCAGGACACCCTGGCCGAAGTGGCCCGTTCCGTCGGCTTCAAGGACGTCGCCTTCCAGTTCGAGCCGATTGCCGCCGCGTTCGACTACGAGTCGCAGATAGCCAAGGAAGAGCTGGTGCTGATCGCCGACATCGGCGGTGGTACGTCCGACTTTTCGCTGGTGCGTTTGTCGCCCGAGCGGGCGAAAAAAGCCGAGCGCCGGGACGATATCCTCGCCACGGGCGGCGTGCACATCGGTGGCACGGATTTCGATAAATACCTGAGCTTGTCGTCCGTCATGCCTCTGCTCGGCTATGGCAGCCGTCTGAACAATAATAGCGAAGTGCCGTCCAGCTATTATTTCAACCTGGCGACGTGGCACACGATCAATCTGGCCTACACGAAGAAGATCTGGGTGCAGCTGGCCGACGTGTGCCGCGATGCGCGTGAGCAAGACAAGATGGGTCGTCTGCAAAAGCTGATCGACGAGCGCGCCGGCCACTGGCTGGCCATGAAAGTGGAAGAGGGCAAGATTGCCCTGTCCGACGCGGCCGAAGTGCAGCTGGAGCTGGACCGCTTGTCGCCCGCGCAAAGCCTGTTGCTCAAACGTACGCAGTTCGACGAAGCCATCGGCCACCTGTGCGGTTCCGTCGAAGAAACCGTGCTGCGTCTGCTGCGCGACGCGGGCGTGGCGCCGGAAGCCGTCGACACCGTGTTCTTCACGGGTGGCTCGAGCGGTGTGCGCCTGCTGCGCGAAAAGATCGCGGCGCTGGTGCCGGCCGCGCGCAAGGTCGAAGGCGATTTGTTCGGCAGCATTGGCGCAGGTCTTGCGCTGGACGCCGTGCGCAAGTTCGGCTAAGCTGGTCCACCGCAGCATCGCAGAAAGAGCCTGACTTCATGAATGTGTTTGACAAACCGATCGTCATGATCGACTTCGAGACGACCGGACTGTCGCCCGACATGGGCGACCGCATCACGGAAGTGGCGGCGCTGCGCATCGAGGGCGGGCGGATCACGGACCGTTACGTGACCCTGATCAACTGCAATGCGCGCATCCCCTCGTTCATCACGGGCTTGACGGGTATCACGCAGGCGATGGTCGACAAGGCGCCGCCCGTGGCCGAAGTGGTGCCGCAATTGCTGGATTTTATCGGCAGCGATGCCTTGTCGGCGCACAATGCCAGCTTCGATGAAAAATTCCTGCGCGCGGAAAGCGCCAGGCTGAACCTGACACCGGCGCACCAGTCGCTCGTGTGTTCCTTGAAACTGTCGCGCCGCGTGTTTCCCGGCATGGCCAGCTACAAGCTGGGCTTGCTGTCGAGCCAGCTGGGCATCGCCTTCAAGAGCGCCGCTCACAGGGCCGAGTCCGATGCGGAAGTGGCGGCGCAAGTGCTGATCCATATCGGCCGCCATTTGCGCAGCAGCTACGGCATCGCCGATGTCGACGCCGACTTGCTCGTGTCGCTGAACAAGCTGGCCGCCGCCAAGGTGCCGCAATTCCTGCACAAGCATCCATCGCGCCGCTGAGCGCCGTTTCCCCTCTAAGCGGGCTCATCAAAACGATATAATTTTGTTATTTCTATTGAGCCTGCTCAAGTCCTTCCCCCGCAGCGAATTTAAAATTTAAGCAACACACGATTTCGATTTCGCCGCCCTGGGCCGCCGTTTTGCGCGTGCTGCCGGCAAGCGCGATGTGGACGGGGGCGCACATGGACAAGCACCATACTGCCAGAGATAGCCACCAGGCGTATATCTGGTTCCGCACGGCTGCCGAGCAGGGCAATGCCTACGCCCAGTTCAACCTGGGATTGATGTACAAGAAGGGCGAAGGCGTGGCGCAGGACGACGCGCGTGCCTTTGTCTGGCTACGCCTGGCTGCGCTGCAAGGGCTGGCGTTCGCGCAAAATCACCTGGGCGCCATGTATTACCACGGCCGCGGCGTGGCGCAGAGCGACGCCGACGCCGTGCTGTGGTTTCGCCGCGCCGCCGCCCAGGGCGATGCCTCGGCCCAGCAAAACCTGGGGCAGATGTACCGCAAGGGACGCGGTGTGCTGCAGAGCGACGAGCTGGCCCTGGCGTGGTTTTACCGCGCCTCCGAACAGGGCGTGGCCAGCGCGCAATCTCTGCTGGGTGAAGCGTATGCCCAGGGTCTGGGGGCGAAAAAGAACGATGCGCTGGCCCTGGCGTGGTTCCGCAAGGCGGCTTTGCAAGGCGATGCGCAGGCACAGCTGAATCTGGGGCTCGTCTACAAACGGGGGCAGGGCGTGGTGCAGAGCGATGCGCAGGCGCTGGCCTGGTTCCGCCAAGCCGCGGCCCAGGGCTTGGCCGTGGCGCAGCGGCAACTTGGCGTGGCGTATGCGGAAGGCTTGGGCGTGGCGCCCGACCAGCTGCGCGCCTATGCCTGGCTGCAGCGGGCGGCCGAGCAGGATGACGCGGACGCCCAGTTCAACCTGGGCCTGATGCTGGCGCGCGGCCAGGGCGTGGACAAGGACGAGGTGCGCGCCATCGCCTGGTACCGGCGTGCTGCCCTGCAAGGCCATTGCATGGCGCAGTACAATCTGGGCGGCATGTTTGCGGGCGGGCGCGGCGTCGCCCGCGACTTGCGCCAGGCGCTGGACTGGTATGCGAGGGCGGCGGCCCAGGGCGCGTCGAATGCGCAGTTCAACCTGGGCGTGATGTATGCCAATGGCCAGGGCGTGGAGCGCGACGAAGTGTGCGCCGTGCGCTGGTACCGCACGGCGGCCGAGCAGGGCGATGCCAGCGCGCAAAATAACCTGGGCGTCATGTATGCGAACGGCCATGGCGTGCCGCAAGACGATGGCCTGGCCGTGCTATGGTATGCGCGCGCGGCGGGCCAGGGCCATGCGCTGGCCCAGTACAACCTGGGCGGCATGTACAACAGCGGGCGCGGCGTGGAGAGGGACCCCGTCTGCGGCTACATGTGGCTGGCGCTGGCGGCCGAGGGTGGCGATGGCGGGGCGGCCAGGGCCAGGGAAGCGGCTGCCACCAGGCTGGAACCGGCACAGCTGCAAGAGGCGCAGCAGCGCATGCGGCAATGGCACCAGGTGCGCTTTCCTCCGCTGCAGCCGCCCGACTGAAGCGCCGCCACCGTGCGCGCATGGACGCGTGCCGCATGCGATAATTGCCGGCAGGCATGTCGCCAAGGCGGCACGGTTTTTCGGCACGGTGAAAGGTGAAGCATGGTAAGGCAGGCAGGCGAGGATGCATCCGAGCAAAAAGTCATCGACGACATCGCCACGCATGGCTGGCATGGCGTGTATATCGGTGCCGATGAAGAAGGTCCCGGCTATGCTTTTACCATAGGCGCTGGCCACAGCTTCGGCCAGCCTGAATTCCTGATCATGGGCTTGCCCCATTTCATGGCCCACCGGATACTCGACGTGGCGCTGGACGCCGCGCGCAGCGGCGCCATCACGGATTTCACGACCACCACGGACGTCTTGCTGGAAGGCCATCAGTGCGCCTTCGTGCGCGTGCCCGTCGAGCAATACCGCGACTATGTCGGCTATGCGCGCTGGTATTACCAGGGCGATGATTTTATCTTGTACCAGATCGTCTGGCCGTCGCGCGATGGCCACTTCCCATGGCAGGCGCAAGCGAGCTCGCAATATGTGGAGAGCCAGCCCCTGCTGGGACCGGCGCCGCTGGCCCCATGACGACCATTGTGACGGGGACGGCTACCCTGTGCGTGTTCGACCCTGCGCTCCTGCGCCACAAGCTGGAAGATGACTGCGACTGGTGGAGCATCCCCAGCGAGGAACTGGCTGCCGTGAATGCGGGGCAAGTCGCGTTTTTCAACGTGGGCGGCGATGGCGCGTATGAACTTGCCTTGCACGCCGAACTTGCCGAGCCGCAGGTGAACGTGCATCTTGCCGTCGTTTCGGGCCGCGTCTTCATCGGCGCGGGGGAAGACGTCACGGGCGGCGGCCTGGAACCGGATACGGCGTATGGAGGACTGTTCGTGGACCTGCCCGCAGGCAGCTACCGCGTGCAGGCGCGCCGCGATGGTGCGCACATCAGCCTGGCATTCGTGCCTGCTACGCGCAGCGGCAATGCGTTTGTCGAGCTCGTGCGTATTTGATCTTGCGTAGTATTGTCCCTGGCTAGGCATCCATGCGCGCCACAGCCGCGCCTTGCCGCCGGTCCAGGAACAGGCTGTTGCCGTGGATTTTCTTTGCCTGCTTCTTTGCTTCGGCCGCTTGCGTGGCAATCTGGTGGTGCGTGTAGTACTGGTGCGCCTCGACCTTGATGACGCCCAGCGACAGGCTGATCAACGAATAAAATACTTTCTTGCCTTGCCGGTCTTCGCTGATGTAGCCGCCCCGTTCGCAGTCGCCCGTGCTGTAGTAGGCGAGGATGGCGGCAGCGAAGTCGTCGAGCATGGCCTGGCAGCGCGTTTCCCAGTCTTCGCTCTGGAACAGGATCATGAAATCGTCGCCGCCGATGTGGCCGATGAAGTCGCGGTTCGGGTCGCAATGGCTGCTGAGGATTTCACCCGTCAGCTGGATCACGTCGTCGCCCTTGCGGTAGCCGTACACATCGTTGAAGGGCTTGAAGTGGTCGAGGTCGCAATAGCAGACCCAGAAGCGGCTGCCGCTGTGCAATAAGCGGTCGATATGCTCGTTGATGGGCACGTTGCCGGGCAATTGCGTCAGCGGGTTGGCGTAGCGGGCCGCATTGATCTGCATCTGCGTGATTTCGCGCATCAGGTCGTGGCCCGTGCCCATGCCCAGGTAACGGCCGTGCTCGGTGATGATGAAGCCGTTGAACAGGTGGTGGGCATCGGACTGCACCATCGTGTAGCTGAGTTCCTGCAAGCTTGTCTCGTGGTCGGCAATCAGGGGCGTGGCATCCATGAACAGGCTGCATGATTTCTTGCCATACAGTTCGCGCTGGTAGGGGCGGGCGAAGTGGTCGATCATTTCGAAGCGGCTGATCAGGCCCAGCGGCACGCCGTCATCGACGACGGGGATGATCATCAGCTTCGGTTCCTTCAGGAAAATATCGTACACCTCGTTATTGTTGAGCTGCGGCGACACGGCCGCCACCTTGTGCAGCAGTTTGCGGATGCTGGCGCCATTCTTTTCCAGGCTGCTGCGCTGCGGATACACGGCCACGCCATTGCGTCCCAGCGCCTGCACCACTTCGGCTGGCAGGGCGCGCGCCGGCACCGCGTTGGGCCGCCCCAGGTGATAGCCTTGCCCGAACGCCACGCCGAGGTCACGCAAGACTAGCAATTCCGTCTGCGCCTCGATGCCTTCGGCGATCACCAGGGTGCCCGATTTCTCCGCGATTTCCTGGATCGAACGCACGAACTGCAGTTTCACGGGATCGTTGTTGATGCCCTGGATGAAATGCATGTCGATCTTCACGTATTCCGGGCGCAGTTCCGACCACAGGCGCAGGCTGGAAAAGCCTTCGCCCAGGTCGTCGATGGCGATCTGGAAACCCATGTTACGGTAATGCAGCACGGCTTCCCGCATCAGCTCGTAGTCATACGTGGGCTGGTTTTCCGTCAGCTCGATGATGACACGGTCCGGGTTGATGCCGATGTGCTCGATGTATTCGAGGGTTTCGCCATGGCGGGCATTGCGCAGCAGCAGGCATTCGGGGCTGACGTTGAGGAACAGCTTGCCCGGCAGCTGCAGTTCGGCAAAGCGTTCGAGCACCACTTGGCGGCACAGGTGCTCCACTTCCAGGGTGAGGTCATGCGCGCGCGCCACCTTGAACAGATTCATCGGTGCGTGCAGGGGGCTGTCGGACGGCCCCCGTATCAAGCCTTCGTAGCCGATGATGTCGCCGCTGTGCATGTGGATGATGGGCTGGAACAGCGCGCTGAGCTTGCGGCCCGCCAGAATGTCGTGCAAGGCGTCCGTCCCTTCGATGGTCATGGTGGCCGATGGCGGCTTCAGGTAAGCCACATTCGATGGCATCGCGGGGGCCTGCGCGGCAGTGGCGGAAGGGAGGGCGAGAGTGTGCATAGGAGGTTGTGGCGGCACGGCCTCTGGACGGGCCATGAACATGTTGCCGATAGTAAAGAAGATTTATGACAACTTGATGAAACGACTTTACTTTTGATAATGTTTCTTGCATGAACGTCAGTTTGCCGATTCCGCCGAAAGCGAGATTTATCATGGCAATTCACGTAAATTCTCCAAACAAAAGACGGCAAATCCATCAGATAACTGTGCTTTAAAAGTGGCAATCCGCGCTATGATTTCTCTTGGCGAAAGTCAACATGGGCAGCCGCGGCGCGTGTGTGTGCGGCCTGCTTTCCTCGACATCCAACAATGAGACAACAACCCATGCAATTACGTAGTGCAACCCTCATATTCAGCTTGATGGCCGCTTTCGGTGGCAATGCCCTGGCGCAAAGCGCCGCGACGCCATCGTGCCCGGCCGGCGACGGCGCTGCCGTGACGTATCCGGTCAGCAAAAAAGTCGACCAGCAAGACAGCTATTTCGGCACCACCATCGCCGACCCGTACCGTTGGCTCGAAGACGCCAACAGCGCGGAAACGGGCGAGTGGGTCACGGCGCAAAACAAGCTGACGCAGTCGTACCTGGGCACCATCCCCGAGCGCGCCGCGATCAAGCAGCGGCTGACCAAGCTGTGGAACTATGAGCGTTTCTCTACGCCAACGAAGCAGGGCGGCCGCTATTTCTACAGCCGCAACGACGGCTTGCAGAACCAGGCCGTGCTGTACACGGTGAAAAAACTGACGGACGAACCGCGCCTGCTGCTGGACCCGAACACCCTGTCCACGGATGGCACGGTGGCGCTGGCAGGCACTTCGATCAGCCCGAACGGCAAGTACCTGGCCTATGCCACGTCCGCTTCCGGTTCCGACTGGAACGAGTGGAAAGTGCGCGACATCGAATCGGGCAAGGATTTGACGGACCACATCAAGTGGGCCAAGTTCTCGGGCGCCTCGTGGACCAAGGACAACACCGGTTTCTTCTACAGCCGCTATGACGCGCCGAACGAAGCCACCAAGCTGGCCGATATCAATTACTTCCAGAAATTGTATTTCCACAAGATCGGCACGCCGCAAAGCGATGACGTGCTCGTCTTCGACCGTCCCGACCAGAAGGAATGGGCATTCGGCGGCAGCACCGTCAGCGACGACGGCAATTATTTGATCATCACGGCCACGCAAGGCACGGAACGCAAGAACCGCGTTTTTTATAAAGACTTGCGCCAGAAGAATGCCAAGGTAGTCGGTTTGCTGGAAGAGTTCGACGCTTCGTACTCGTTCATCGACAATGACGGTCCCGTGTTCTTCTTCAAAACGGACAACAAGGCGCCGAAATCGCGCGTGATCGCCATCGATACGCGCAAGCCTGCGCCTGCCGACTGGAAGGAAATCGTGCCGCAAAGCGCGGAAACCCTCGTCGCCGTCAACCTCATCAACAACCAGCTGGTGCTCGACTACTTGAAAGATGCGCAAACGCAAATCAAGATCGTCGACCTGAACGGCAAGCTGGTGCGCGAAGTGGCCTTGCCGGGCATCGGTTCGGCCGGCGGCTTTGCGGGCAAGCGTGGCGACACGGAAACGTTCTACTCGTTTACCAGCTTCACGACGCCAGCGACTATCTACCGCTACGACATGAAGTCGGGCAAGAGCAGCGTGTACCGCCAGCCGAAGGTTGATTTCGACCCGAACGCCTTTGAAACGCGCCAGCAATTCTTCACCAGCCGCGACGGTACCAAGGTGCCGATGTTCATCGTCTCGAAAAAAGGCATGAAGCTCGACGGTTCCAATCCGACCTATCTGTACGGCTATGGCGGCTTCAATATTTCGCTCACGCCGAGCTTCTCCGTGGCGAATCTTGCCTGGGTGGAAATGGGCGGCGTCTACGTGATGGCCAACCTGCGCGGCGGCGGCGAGTACGGCGAAGCCTGGCACCAGGCTGGTACCAAGCTGAACAAGCAAAACGTGTTCGACGACTTTATCGGCGCGGCGCAGTGGCTGGTGGACAACAAGGTCACCTCGCCATCGAAGCTGGCGATCGGCGGCGGCAGCAATGGCGGCCTGCTGGTCGGCGCGGCCATGACGCAGCGTCCCGACCTGTTCGCCGCGGCGATCCCGCAAGTGGGCGTGCTCGACATGTTGCGCTTCCACAAGTTCACCGTGGGCTGGGGCTGGGTGCCTGACTACGGTTCGTCGGACGACGCCGAACAGTTCAAGGCGCTGGTGAAATACTCGCCACTGCACAACCTGAAGGCGGGCGGTTGCTATCCGGCCACCATGATCACGACGGCCGACCACGACGACCGCGTCGTGCCTGCCCACAGCTTCAAGTTCGCCGCCGCCGCCCAGGCAGCGCAAGGCGGCGCGGCGCCCGTGCTGATCCGCATCGACAGCAAGGCCGGCCATGGCGCCGGCAAGCCGACGACCAAGCAGATCGAAGAAGTGGCGGATCGTTGGGGCTTCCTCAGCCGTTCGTTGAAGATGACGCCAGTGGTGGCGGAGCCGGCCAAGGTGGCTGCGAAGTAAAATACGGTAGGTCGGATTAGCGCGGCATCGCCGCGCGTAATCCGACAATACCCGTCATGCCAGCAAGATGTCGGATTACGCGGCGTGCCGCCGCTATTTCGACCTACGCTGGCTAATCCGACCTGCAGTCACGATCCTCGCCAGCACCCCCTCCCCAAACACTGCCTGAAACGGCAAATCCTTGCGCTGTGCATAGCCGATATAGCAGTCGCACTTGAAGCGCGGGCAGCGGCGTTCCTGCAGCATGTCCGCCAAGTTATCCACGTACAGATTCCCCAAGCGCTCCGGCACGAAATGGCAGCGCGTCAGTTCGCCATCGCCGTCGACGGACAGCGACGCTTCGCCCGCCAGGCACGGTTTGCCGCGCGAGGGCGACGGACGGCGGCTTTGCGCGAACCACGGATCGGCGGCGTCGAGCCAGGCCAGGTCTTCCCCGCTGTAGTAGCCGGGACCACGGCGGTCGTAGGCGTTCAGCCACAAATAGACGTGCTCCGGCAGGGCCGCGCGCAGGGTGCGGATGGCGTCCAGGTGTTCGTTCATGGCGACGACGCCGACGGAATAGCGCACGCCCATCGTGTCCAGGCGCGCGCAGCGTTCAAGAAAACGGGCCAGCGTTGTCTGATCCGGGTGGTAGGTGCACCACAGGCCGATCTTTTCCACCCCGTCCATCGCTTGCAGCCAGTTCAGGGGGCCGGACAAATTCGTCTGCAGCGCTACTTGCCGCACATGGGGCAAAGCTGCCAGGGTTTGCATGGCCGTGCGGTAGTGGCGCCGCACCAGTGCTTCGCCCCACGGCGTGAACAGGACGCTGATGTTCCGTTTTTGCGCCGCCACCCAGCTGGTAAAGCGCGCCACTTCGCGCGCATCGCGGGTCAGGGTGGCGCGGCTGTCGCGCTTCTTGGCGAACGGGCAGTAGCCGCAGGCGTAATTGCAGCTCGAAAGCGTGCCGCGATACAGCAGGGACAGCGTTGGCGCTTGCGCTGTCAGCACGCCTGGCCGCCTTCGGCCATCAGCGCGCGCACCGTATCGGAGGCCAGCCACGGGCCGATGGTGTCGGCGTAGCTGTAGCCCCGGTCATTGAGGCGCAGCAGCGTGCCGTTTTCTTCCACCAGTTCCAAGGCGTGCAGCTCGGCCAGCTGCGGCAGATCAAGCTCGCAGCGGCTGCCGAAGCGCGCCGTGTAGGCGTCGCGGTCCAGGCCCGGTTCCGTCAGCAGCGACTGGATCACGTAGCGGCGGCGCTGTTCCTGCTCATCGAGCACATAGCCGTGTTCGGCCTGCGCGAAGCGTTCCTCGTCCAGCGCCAGGTAGTTGTCGATGATGCCGATGGTCTCCGTTCTCGCCACCGCGTACTCGCTCGAATAATGCAGGCGCGAAGTGTAGGAACGGGCGCCCGCGCCCAGGCCCACCATGCCGTCATTCTGGCAACAGTACGATGGCCCGTTCTGCTCGGGCGCATGCGGTGCGCGGAACATGCGCATCGAGACCTGCTCATAGCCCTGGGCGCGCAAATGGTCGCGCGCGGCCGCGTACAGGGCCAGACGGCTGTCGCCGTCGCGGGCCAGCATGATGGGGTTGAGCGACGCGGCACCCTGGCGGCGCGCCACCTTGCCGAGACCCGTTTGTTCCCGCACGTACAGCGGATACAGATAGATTTCCTCGGGCCGGAAGGCCAGCGCGCTGTCGATGGACGCGAGCAGGCTGGCGACGGTTTGCCCTGCGATGCCGTAGATCAGGTCCAGGTTCAGGGTGGGAAAGCCGGCCGCGCGTATCAGGCCGATGGCGTGATGGACGGTGGCGTTTTGCTGGGGACGGGCCAGCGCGCGCATCTCGCCGGCGGCAAAGCTCTGGATGCCGAGGCTGACCCGGTCGATGCCATGCGCGCGGCAGACGGCAAGTCGCTCGGCCGTGATGGTTTCGGGCGACGCTTCGATGCCGGCCGGCGTGGCTTGCAAGTCGATGCCGAGGATGTCGCGCGCGCCGCACAGCAGGGTGTCGAGCTGCGCTGGCGACAGATAGGTGGGTGTGCCGCCACCGAGCGCGAAGCGGGCAAAGCGCCGCTCACCGAGGGCGTCGTCCATCGCGCGCATCTGCACCAGCACTTGCTGCACATAGCGCTCGACCATGTCGGCGCTGGGCCGGGCCATGGCGAACAGATTGCAAAAGCCGCAGCGCATCTCGCAAAACGGGATGTGGATGTAGGCGAAGAGGGCGGAGCGGTCCTGCTGCGCCCACAATGGCGCCAGCGCCGCCGCCTGCGGCAAGGCGCGGTAGGCCGCCTTGTGCGGATACGAGTATGAATACGCCTGGTAGGGCGTATGGCGCATCCGCTGCGCCAGGGTGCCCGGTTGTTCGGATGGGTTCACGGTGGGGACTCCTGGGAAATGGTATCTGACGTGAGGAAGAAGTGCGCGTACGGCACCTGCCACACGCTGTCATGGGCGACCCTGTGGCCACGGTAGCCGTCTTCGCCATACGCGCTGCCGTGGTCCGAGCAGATGATGGCGAACGTTGGCGCGCGCGCGGCGCAGGCCGTAAACAGCGGTGCCAGCGCGCTGTCGACATAGCGCAGGGCCGCCGCATGGCTGTCCAGGTTATCGCTGCGGCAGCCGGGCAGGTAAGCGCGGTTCGGCGTGTGCAGGGCGGCCACGTTGATGAACAAGAAGGTGCGCTCGTCGTTTTGCGCCAGCAGCCGGGTCGCCAGCGCCACCTGCTTTTGCGTCGAATGGCGGCTGGCCACGCCCATGCCGGCGCTCCAGTGGCTTTCCTGGAACAGCGACGGCAGCACCGTGCCCAGCGCCGTCTGTTTATTGAAGAAACCCACGCCGCCGATGCAGATGGTGCGGTAGCCGCGCGCGGCCAGCGCGGCGGGAAGGTCCGCTTCCTCGAACGCAAACGTGTGCGGCGAGGTGGTTTCGCTGCCAGCAAAAGCGGAGGCGAACAGGCGCGGATGGCGGCCCGGCGCGGCTGGCGTGGGCAAGAAACCCGCAAAGAAGGCCTGGTGCGCCGCGTAGGTAAACGTGGCGGGCGAGTGGCGCTTGTCCCAGCCGCCGGGCGGCAGCAAACGTCCCAGCACGGGCAGCTCACCCGCCTCATACAGGGCTTGCGCCACGTCATAGCGCAGGGTGTCGAGCGTGATGAAGACGATGTCGTGGCTGTCGACGATGGCGTGCATGTCGGGGATGGGGGCTGTGTCTTTAAGCATGGGCCAGTTGCGCTGCGTAAGTGTCCGCGCCTTGCCACAGCAGGCCTGGCAGCAGGTCGCCGAAGGCGTTCGCTTCGAGCACATGGGCCTGGCCGTGGCATACGACGAGGTCGTAGCCCGTCACGTGGCTGTAGGGGAAGGCGCGCGCGGCCTGGGCGCTGGCTGCTTCCAGCGCCGTCATGTCGGCTGCGTTCAGGAGGCCAGCCGCGTCGCCGCGCCGGTTGTCGAGGTGCAGATTCGTCATCATCTGGTCGCCGATGCGCGCCACCCGGTGTGCGGGCCGGCCGGCCACGGTCACGACCCGCAAGTCGTAATGGCTGTCGCCGCAGCGCGGCTTGTTCAGCCATGCTTCTGCGTACAGCTGTTGCGCGGCCAGCGCATCGACGAGGGCCGTGATGTCGTGCCGGGTTTCGTAGCGGGCCATGCGCTTGACGTTGAACAGGCGCGCCGCGCCCTCCCAGCGGTGCAAGGCGGCCGAGGTGGTGGCTTGCTGGCGTCCGGCCTTGTTCCTGCGGTAGGCGACGACACCCGATGCGGACGAGCCGTAGCGCGGTTTCAGATAGACGCGGTCCAGGTCATGTTTGTGCAGCAGCGACTGCAGATGGTCGTAGCTCTCCACTGGTCCCAGCAAGGCAGGTATGGGCACGCCATGCGCGGCCAGGTGGCGCTGGCACGCCAGCTTGTCCGTCATGAGACAGATTTCGGCTGGCGCATTGAAGATGTGCACCTGCGGCAGGTCGGCCAGTTGCGCCGCCAGGGACGCCATGGCGATGGCAAATCCTGCAAACCACGCATCCATGGCCAGCAGCTCGCCATGCGCGGGCGCCTCGAGCAGCGGACGGTTCAGCAGCCGGCAGCCCGCCTGCAGCAACAGCAGGTGGGCGGCGGGATCGTCGCCGGGCGGCTCGATCTTGAACAGGCTGGTCTGGCGCAATGAATCCTCGAGCAAGGCAGGCTGACGCAGCCAGTCGCGCCATTCCAGCACCTGCGCGGGCGGCAGGTGCAGCTGTGCGCGCGCCGCCTGCAGCAGGCGCACGCGCTTGCTGCCCTGTGTTGCCAGCAAAAGCATCAGGTTTTATTCGCCGACGGCGACATAGCGATAGACTTCGTCGTCGTCCTCGTCGTCTTCCTGCGGATCATCGAGCCTGATCGGGAAAGGCAGGGCGTTGAGTTTTTCCTGGTTCGCTTCGGAGATATAGTGATGCGACAGGTCCATGCGCTTCAGATTGCCCAATTGCGTGCCTTGCAGCAGTGCTTCGGCGCCCACGTCGCCCAGGGTGCCCAGCGACAGGTCCAGGGTCTCGACGGTGGACAGCAGCGGCTCGTTGGCCAGCCAGACGGCCAGCTCGTCGGCGATCTGCGCGTCGCGCAGGCCCAGGTAGCGCAGGGTCGGCGTGGCCAGTTGCGCCAGTACTTTCTGGTACAGCGCCACGTCGCCGGAAAAACCATAGTCGTCGGTACCGAGCCACAGTTCCAGGTATTCCAGCTTGGGCATGCTCGACTGGGCCAGCGCCTGCGCGATCTTCTGATCGAGGCCACCGGACTCGATGGTGAACTTGCGCAGGTTCTGGTGCGCGAACGGTTCGACGGTCAACTCATTGCCGCCGCGGATGCGCAGCTCTTCCAGCTGCGGGAAGGCGTCCAGCAGCGGCTTGTAGCTGCCTTGCACGATCCACGAGATTTCGCATTCCTCGTACGTCATGTCGCCGATAAACAGCGCGCGCAAGTTCGGCAACTGCGGTGCGTGGCTGATCAGCGCCGCGATTACCTCGTCGGCGCCCGCTTCGTACGGATCGCCCCACATGCCGATGATCAGCGCCTCAAGCGCATTCTTGTCGGTTTTTTCCAGGAAGCCGGCGATCAGGTCCGGCATCTTGCGCTTGTCGTCATACTCGAGCGAGAGGCGGTAGACGATATCCTGCCCCGACTGCAGCGCAATATCAGGATCGTACTGGACGACTTTTTTCTTGTGGAAGAGGGTGGTGCTTTCGGAAATCGTCATTGCTAAGGCTCCATGAAAGACAGTGAAAATCTTGTCTAATCCAAAATCTTAGCATGGGCGAAAGAGCTTATTGCACACTGCTGAGCCGCCGGATCAAGGCATGATCAGGTTTATGGMTTTTCCTTCCGTCTTGCCCAGGTTGCGTATCGTATGCGGCTGGTCCGCCGGGTAGCGCGCCGTGCCGCCATTCTTGACCTTTTTCTTCGCCGTCCCCACTTCCAGCTCCAGGTTGCCGTGGATGACCGTCAAATGCTCGGTCGTGCCCGGGTCGTGCGGCTGCGACGCCAGTTCGCCGCCCGGCGCCAGAGTCACTTCATACCATTCATATTTGCCGGCCAGCTCCATCGGCCCCAGGATGCGCAGCACGTAGCCCGCGTGGTCGCCGGGCAGGGTGGGGGTTTCGTGGGCGTCCGTGATGCGGATGGTTTCCACGGCTTTTTCCGCGCTCGACAGCAATTCGCCGATCTGCACGCCCAGCGCGTTGGCCAGGCGCCACGTAATGGCAATGGTGGGATTGGCTTTTTCGCGCTCGATTTGCGACAGCATGGACTTCGATACGCCCGCGATGCGCGACAAATCCTCGAGTGTCAGGCCGCGCGCCAGGCGCAGCCGTTGCAGGGTGGCGCCCACTTCGGGCGGAGAATTGGTCGAAACGCTGGTTTTCATCGGCAGGTGGCTTGCAAAGTTCAAAAGGCTTGGGTAATATCCACTATATTGAATTTCAGTTCGAAATAGTGGATTTTGAAGAAAAATACGGAAACGTGTAGACTTCAAACAGCGCTTCACGGTACAGCATAGTGCGCGCACCGGTCAAGCGGCCGCTTTTCCCTATGGCGGCTGAGGTCACACGGATACCACAAACGCAGGGACACACAAGGATCATCATGAGCGAGCAAGCGAAGAACACCTTTTTCAGCGGTCTGCAACAGAATCTCGATCAACTGCGCCAGCAGGGCTTGTACAAGCCCGAGCGCGTGATCGCCTCGCGCCAGGGCGCCGAAGTGGTGTGCGACGATGGCCGTACCCTGATCAATATGTGTGCGAACAATTACCTGGGCCTGTCCGGCGACCTGCAGACGCAGGAAGCATCGATTGCCGCCACGCAAAAATACGGCTACGGCCTGTCGTCCGTGCGGTTTATTTGCGGCACGCAAACCGTGCATAAAGAACTGGAACAGGCGATCTCCGCTTTTCTGTGTACCGAAGACACGATCCTGTACGCGGCGGCCTTCGACGCCAACGGCGGCGTGTTCGAACCACTGTTCGATGAAAACGACGCCATCATCTCGGACGCGCTGAACCACGCTTCCATCATCGACGGCATCCGCCTGTGCAAGGCTGGCCGCTACCGCTACGCCCACAACGACATGGCCGACCTGGAAGTGCAGCTGAAAGCGGCCATTGCCGCCGGCAAGCGCCATAAAGTCATCGTCACGGACGGCGTGTTCTCGATGGATGGCACGATCGCGCAGCTGGACAAGATCTGCGACCTGGCCGACCAATATGGCGCGCTGGTGATGATCGACGAATGCCACGCGTCCGGCTTCATGGGCGCGACGGGCCGCGGCACGCACGAACACCACAATGTGATGGGCCGCATCGACATCATCACGGGCACACTGGGCAAGGCCCTGGGCGGCGCCATGGGTGGCTTTACCTCCGCGCGCAAGGAAGTCATCGACACCCTGCGCCAGAAATCACGTCCTTACCTGTTCTCGAACACGCTGGCGCCATCGATTGCCGGCGCTTCGCTGTCGGTACTGGAACGCCTGGCCAAGTCGACGGAACTGCGCGACCGCCTGCATGACAACACGGCCTTCTTCCGCAGCGAGATCGAGCGCATCGGCTTCACCATCAAGCCGGGCACCCATCCGGTCGTGCCGGTGATGCTGTTCGACGCGCCCGTGGCGCAGAAATTTGCCGCCCGCCTGTATGAGCTGGGCGTGCTGGTGACTGGCTTCTTCTACCCGGTCGTGCCGATGGGCCAGGCCAGGGTGCGCGTGCAGCTGTCGGCTGCGCATACGCGTGAACAGCTGGTGCAAGTGCTGGCCGCTTTCGAACAGGCTGGCAAGGAACTCGGTTTGCTGACCACTACCACTACCAATTAACAAGATTTCAGGATAAATAGATGGAACGCATCTTAGTCATCGGCGCAAACGGCCAAATCGGTAGTGAACTGGTAGGCGCCCTGGCGCTGCAGCACGGCGCGGACAACGTCATCGCCAGCGACATCGGCACGAATAACCTGTACCAGGCCAAGCGCTACGCCCAGCTCAATGTGCTGGACAAGGACGGCCTGGCGGCCATCATCGCCGACGAGAACATCACCCAGGTGTACCAGCTGGCCGCCATGCTGTCGGCCACGGGCGAAGCGGCGCCGTTGAAGGCGTGGAGCCTGAACATGGATGGCTTGCTCAATATCCTGGAACTGGCGCGCGAGCGTGGCGAGGCGGGCAAGCCGCTGCGCATCTTCTGGCCATCGTCGATCGCCGCCTTCGGCCCGAACACGCCGCAAGTACACACGCCGCAAATGACGGTGATGGACCCGACCTCGATGTACGGTATCAGCAAGCTGGCCGGCGAGCGCCTGTGCGAATACTACTTCAACAAGTATGGCGTGGACGTGCGCAGCATCCGCTACCCGGGCATCATCAGCTACAAATCGCCTCCGGGCGGCGGCACCACCGATTACGCCATCGCCATCTTCCATGCGGCCTTGCGCGGCGAGCGCTATGACTGCTTCCTCGACGCGAACACCACTCTGCCGATGATTTACATGCCCGACGCGATCCGCGCCACCATCGAACTGATGGACGCGCCAGCGGCTCAGATCAAGATCCGCTCGTCGTACAACGTGGCCGGCGTGTCGTTCAACCCCGAGCAGTTGGCCAAGGCCATCGTGCGCATGGTGCCGGACTTTAAGATCAGCTACAAGCCGGACAGCCGCCAGGCCATCGCCGACAGCTGGCCGCAAAGCCTGGACGACAGCAAGGCCAGCGCCGATTGGGGCTGGAAGGCGCAGATCGGCGTCGAGCAGATGGTCACGGACATGCTGGCCAATGTCGACGTGGGCCATGCCGCCAAGGCGGCCTGAGTTTTGCAGCAGTACTAAAAAAACATACTAAATAAAGAGACACTACATGGACATGAGCGTATTTGACCTGTTTAAAATCGGCATCGGGCCGTCGAGTTCCCATACCGTGGGACCGATCTTGGCGGCGCGGCGTTTTCTGGTCGAGTACGGTCCGCTGGACCAGGTAGTGGGCGTCGAGGCGGCCCTGTATGGCTCGCTGGCGCTGACGGGCGTGGGCCATGCGACGGACAAGGCCGTCATTCTTGGCTTGATGGGCGAAACGCCGCAAGACGTGGCGCCCGATGAAGTCGACAGCAAGCTGGCCGCCATCGAGGCGGCCGGCGAGATCGCCTTGCTGGGCACGCACGTGGTGCCATTCACGGCCGCCACGGGTCTGGTCTGGCACAAGAGCGAGTCCCTGCCCGAACACCCGAACGGCATGCGCTTCACCCTGAAACTGGCGGACGGCAGCCGTGTCGACAAGGTGTATTACTCGATCGGCGGCGGTTTTATCCGCGAAGCCGAGGAAGTTCAAACTGCGGCCCAGGCCGAAGCGGCCGTGGAATCGGCCGCCAGCGCGCGAGTCGTCTTCCCCTTCGACACGATGGAGCAGTTGCTGGCCCACGGCGTCGAAAGCGGCTTGTCGATCCCGGAAATGCTGCGCGCGAACGAGTGCGTCAAGCGCAGCGACGAGGAATTGAACGCGGGCCTGGACCGCATCTGGCACGTCATGCGCGACTGCATCGCGCACGGACTGGAAACGACGGGCAACCTGCCGGGCGGCTTGAACGTGAAGCGCCGCGCCGCGAAATTGTGGCGCTTGGCGCAGGAGGCGAAAGCGTCCGACAACCGCGCCAACGACTTGCCGCACGACGCCGTGCACCTGGTCAGCCTGTACGCGATGGCCGTCAACGAGGAAAACGCGGCCGGCGGGCGCGTGGTGACGGCGCCGACCAACGGCGCCGCCGGCATCATCCCGGCCGTGCTGCGCTACTACGCGCAGGATTGCCGCCCCAGCGACCCGGTGGGCGGCGTGCGCCGCTTCATGCTGACGGCCGCCGCCATCGGCATGCTGTGCAAGCGCAATGCGTCGATCTCGGGCGCCGAAGTGGGGTGCCAGGGCGAAGTGGGCGTCGCGTGCGCCATGGCGGCGGCCGGCCTCGTGGCGGCCCTGGGCGGCACGAACGAGCAAATCGAAAACGCGGCCGAAATCGGTATCGAACACCACCTGGGCATGACGTGCGACCCCATCGGCGGCCTGGTGCAGATCCCCTGCATTGAGCGCAATGGCATGGGCGCCGTGAAAGCCATCACTGCCGCCTCGCTGGCGCTGAAGGGCGACGGCACGCATTTCGTCAGCCTCGACGAAGTCATCGAAACCATGCGCCAGACGGGCGCGGACATGCAGGACAAGTACAAGGAAACGTCGCTGGGCGGCTTGGCCGTGCATGTCATCACGGTCAATCACGCCGCTTGCTGATGCGCCGGTGGTGTTGTCGGATTACGCGCTCACGCGCTAATCCGACCTACGGTGAGTGGCAATGTCGCAGATGGGCGTTGGACGGCGTAGGTCGGCGTAGGTCGGCTTAGCGCAAAGCGCGTAAGCCGACACCACCACGGTAATAAGCCGACACCCTCACTCCTCCTCAAACAACTGCTCCAGCCTGCGCGGGTAGTTATTCAAGAAATCGCGCGTCACTGCATAGTGTTCAGTGTCTTCATACGCCACTTCGTGGATGCCGCCGCCTGTAAACATCAAAATCTTCGCGTTCGGGTAGGCGAGCAAGATCGGCGAATGGGTGGCGATGATCAGCTGCGAGTCATCCTGCACCAACTGGTGGATCACGGACAATGCCGCCATTTGGCGGCTCGGCGACAGCGCCGCCTCGGGCTCGTCCAGCAGATACAAGCCCTTGCCTCGCAGCTTGTTGATCAGGGTCGCCATGAATGCTTCGCCGTGCGATTGCGCGTGCAGCGACTTGCCGCCGTAGCTGCCCAGGTACTCCTGTGGCATGTCGTCCATATAGGTGGCGACGTTGAAAAAGCTCTCAGCGCGCAGGAAATAGCTGTCCTCGGGCTTTTTATAGCTCTTGCTCAGGCGCAAGTGCGCGTGCAAGCCCGATTCCTCGTCCGACGGCAGGGCGATGCGCACGTTGCGTGTGCCGCCATCCTTGCCGAAGCCCAGCCCCACGGCCAGCGCTTCGAGCATGGTCGACTTGCCGCTGCCATTCTCTCCCACGAAAAACGTCACGTCGCGGTGGAAATCCATGTGCACGAAGTCGCGGATGGCGGGAATGGTGAACGGATAGTGATCGAGGTCGACGACGGCGTCGGAGCGCAGCGCGGCGCTTTGCAGATACGGTTTTTTACTCAGCGACATGGCCGGTTCTCGACTCCAATATTGATCATGGCAAGGATACTCAGCACAGTGTGACGTAAATCGCCGGCGCACGCCAGTGCGTACGCCAACCATGTTCGCCTGGCTTGATCTCATGCAATTATGGCTTGTTTGATAACATTCAAGCTCTCCAATTGTCACATCTTGATCAGGCTGGCGCCACGCGATTCGCCTTGGACGGCGGCTGGCACTATAATATCCGCTGCCATTCATGATCAACCGCACTCAGCTCAACTGGACTCTTCAAATTTATGCACTACGTGTCTACCCGCGCTGATAAAGCGCCATCGAATCAGCAGCAATTCTCCGACATCCTCCTGGGCGGCCTGGCCCCCGATGGCGGACTGTATCTCCCAGAACACTACCCGCAAGTCACTGGTGCCGAGCTCAACGCCTGGCGCACATTGTCGTATGCCGACCTGGCATTCGAAATCCTGAAGAAGTTCGCCACCGATATCCCGGCCGCGGACCTGAAGGCACTGACGGCGAAAACCTATACCAAGGCAGTCTACAAAAACGCCCGTGCCGGCGAAAACGCGGCCGACATCACGCCGCTGCGCGTGCTCGAAGAAAACGCCGTCAAGGGCGGATCGACCACCCTGATGCTGCAGGCACTGTCGAACGGCCCGACCCTGGCCTTCAAGGACATGGCCATGCAGTTGCTGGGCAATCTGTTTGAATACACCCTGGCCAAGACGGGCGCCGAACTCAATATCTTTGGCGCCACGTCGGGCGATACGGGCAGCGCGGCCGAATACGCGATGCGCGGCAAGAAGGGCATCCGCGTCTTCATGCTGTCGCCGCACAAGAAAATGAGCGCCTTCCAGACGGCGCAGATGTTCAGCCTGCAAGACCCGAACATTGTCAACATCGCCGTCGAAGGCGTGTTCGACGATTGCCAGGACATGGTCAAGGCCGTGTCGAACGATTTGCCGTTCAAGGCGAAACAGAAGATCGGCATCGTCAACTCCATCAACTGGGCGCGTGTCGTGGCGCAAGTCGTGTACTACTTCCGCGGCTACCTGGCGGCCACCACCAGCAACGAGCAAAAAGTGTCGTTCACGGTGCCGTCGGGCAACTTTGGCAATATCTGCGCCGGCCATATCGCCCGCATGATGGGCTTGCCGATCTCGAAACTGGTCGCGGCGACGAATGAAAACGACGTGCTCGACGAATTCTTCCGCACCGGCGTCTACCGCGTGCGCAAGTCGGCCGAAACGTACCACACAAGCAGCCCGTCCATGGACATCTCGAAAGCGTCGAACTTCGAGCGCTTCGTCTACGACCTCGTGGGCCGCGACAGCGACCGCGTGCGCGCCCTGTTCACGAAAGTGGAAACGCACGGCGGCTTCGACTTGTCCGGCAAGCCTGGCAGCGATGGCGACGAATTCAAGCTGGTGGCCAAGTACGGCTTCAAGTCGGGCAAGTCCACGCACCAGGACCGTCTCGACACCATCCGCGACGTGGCCGACGACTACGGCATCACCATCGACACGCACACGGCCGACGGCATCAAGGTGGCGCGCGAGCACCTGGAACCGAACGTGCCGATGATCGTGCTGGAAACGGCACTGGCGGCCAAATTCAACGAAACCATCCTCGAAGCGCTGGGCGTGGATGCGGAACGGCCAGCCGGCTTCGAGAACATCGAAGACTTGCCGCAAAAGTTCGTCGTGATGGATGCCGATGTCGAGAAAATGAAGGCGTATATCGCCGCCAATACGGGACTGTGATGACAGACGCCAGCACTGTACGCAAACCGATGCTGTCGGTGGCCGAGGCGCAAGCCTTCATGTTGGGCGCGGCGCGCCCGGTGGCCGACGTGGAGCTGGTCGACACCATGCGCGCCAACGGCCGCGTGCTGGCGGCCGCGCAAACGTCGACCCTGAACGTGCCCGAGCGCGACAATACGCAGATGGACGGCTACGCCGTGCGTGCCAGTGACTGCGCCAGCGGCGCGGCCAGCTTGCCCGTGTCGCAGCGCATCGCGGCCGGTCACGTGGGCCAGCCCTTGCAACCGGGGACGGCGGCGCGCATTTTCACGGGCGCCCTGATTCCGGAAGGCGCCGATTGCGTCGTCATGCAGGAGCAGTGCACGGTGGCGGATGGCGTGGTGACGGTCAACCACGTGCCGGCAGCGGGCGAATGGGTACGCCGCCAGGGCGAGGATATCCGCGCCGGCGGCGAAATCCTCGGTGCCGGCCGGCGCCTGCGCAGCCAGGAAATGGGCCTGGCCGCCTCGGTGGGCCTGGCGCAGCTGCCCGTGCTGCGCAAGCTGCGCGTGGCCGTATTTTTCACCGGCGACGAGCTGGCCATGCCCGGCGACCCCCTGGCGCCGGGTGCCGTCTACAACTCGAACCGTTTTACCTTGCGCGGCTTGCTGGAAAACCTCGGCTGCGAGATCACGGACCTGGGCATCGTGCCCGACAGCCTGGAAGCGACCAAGGCCGTGCTGCGCCAGGCGGCCCAGGGCAATGATCTGATCATCACCTCGGGCGGCGTGTCCGTGGGCGAGGAAGACCATATCAAGCCGGCCGTAGAAGCGGAAGGGCGCTTGAACATGTGGCAGATCGCCGTCAAGCCGGGCAAGCCGCTGGCGTTTGGCGAAGTGCGGGAGGCGTTCTTTGTCGGCTTGCCCGGTAATCCCGTCTCCAGCTTCGTCACGTTTTTGCTGTTCGTGCGCCCGTTTATTTTGCGCCTGCAAGGCGTGGCGGGGAACCTGGCGCCGCGCAGCTACAAGCTGCCGGCCGCGTTCGAGCGCCTGAAGGCGGACAAGCGCAACGAGTTCTTGCGCGCCAAAGTCAATGACGAGGGCGAGCTGGAACTGTTCGCCAACCAGAGTTCGGGCGTGCTGACGTCCACCGTGTGGGGCGATGGCTTGATCGATTGCCCGCCGGGGCTGTCGATTGCGCGCGGCGACATGCTGCGGTTTATCCCGTTTAACGAATTGCTGTACTGAGGAAGCATCGATGAAGATCAATCTGCGATTTTTTGCCAGCGTGCGCGAGCTGGTGGGCACCGGCCATGAAGTGCTGGAAGTGGCCGAGCCGCTGACGGTGGGCGCGGTGAGAGCGCTGCTGATCGCCCGCGGCGGCAACTGGGAGTATGTGCTGGCGCAGGGCCGCGCGCTGCGCATGGCCCACAACCAAGTGATGTGCGATGCCGACACCGTGATCGGTGACGGTGACGAGGTGGCGTTCTTCCCGCCCGTGACGGGCGGCTAAGAATCCCGCTTCCAGGAGACGGCCTCTGAAGTGGCCGTTTTTTATGACGACTTGGTTTTCGGTTTGTCGCCGCTGCACGTGGCGCAGGCGACGGCTTTCCGGTAGCGCCAGTATTTCGAGCCGATGAAGATGGCCGAGGCCACCAGCGACCAGGCCAGCGCGCTGAGGATGTCGGCCTGGCTGGTCGTGCCCTTGCTGTACTCGACCACCGTCAGGATGATGAATAAAATGGAGCTGGCCAGCAAATAGCGGGAAATCCAGAATCCTGCGCCCATGTGTTTCTCCTCTTGTCGTCTCGTTGTCTCGTGAAGTCAAAGCTGATCGTTGCAGCATGTCCGCGCAGTATGCATCATTTTTCGGCATTCTTGCCATCCCCATGCCTTATCTCGACTAAAATGCCGGGGTTTTCACCGTCTTCCAGCATGCCATGACCCATTCCAGCCTTCCTCCCTTTCACATCGCCGTCATCGGCGGCGGCCCCGCCGGCCTGATGGCCGCCCAGGCTGCGTCCGGCCTGGGAGCCAGGGTGGAACTGTTCGACGCCATGCCGTCCGTCGGCCGCAAATTCCTGCTGGCGGGGCGCGGCGGCATGAACATCACGCATGCGGAAGGCTACCAGCCCTTCGTCTCGCGCTACGGCAGGCAGGCGCACCGGGTGAAACCGGCGCTGGACCAGTTTGGCCCGCAAAAGGTGCGTGACTGGGTGCACAGCCTGGGCGTGGAGACCTTCGTCGGTTCCTCGAACCGCGTCTTCCCGACGGACATGAAGGCGGCGCCCTTGCTGCGCGCCTGGCTGCACCGCCTGCGCGAAGCGGGCGTGCAATTTCACATGCGCCACCGCTGGACGGGCTGGCAAGATGAGGATGGCCAGCTGGCGTTTGCCACGCCGGACGGCGAACGCCTGCGCGCCTTCGACGCCGTGATCCTGGCGCTCGGTGGCGGCAGCTGGGCGCGCCTGGGATCGGACGGCGCCTGGGTGCCGCTGCTGCAAGGGCAGGGTGTGGCCGTAGCAGCGCTGGCGCCGGCCAATTGCGGCTTCGACGTGGACTGGAGTGCGCATTTCAGCAGCCGCCATGCGGGCGAACCGCTGACGACGGTGGCCATCACGGCGCATGACATCGACGGCTTGCGGATCAAGCGCCAGGGACAGTTCGTCATCACGGCGGGGGGCGTCGAAGGCAGCCTGATTTATGCCTTGTCAGCGGCCTTGCGCGAGCAGATCGCGCGCGACGGCAGCGCCACCATCTGGCTCGACCTGGCGCCCGACCACACGCATGAACGCGTGTTCGAGGAAGTGACGCGTCCCCGTGGCGCCCGCTCCATGTCCAGCCACCTGAATAGCCGGCTGGGCATCAAGGGCGTGAAATCGGGCTTGCTGCGCGAATGCCTGAGCGCGGCCGACTTCGCCGACGAAGCGAAGCTGGCTGCCGCCATCAAGCTGCTGCCCGTCACGCTTGAGCGCCCGCGTCCCATCGATGAAGCCATCAGCAGCGCCGGCGGTGTGGTGTTCGACGGCATCGACGGCAGCATGCTGCGCGCCATGCCGGGCGTCTTCGTGGCGGGGGAAATGCTGGACTGGGAAGCGCCGACGGGCGGCTACCTGCTCACTGCCTGCCTGGCGCAAGGCAAGGCGGCCGGCGAGCAGGCGGTAGCGTGGCTGGAAGAGAAGGTCAATGCCAGGTGATATCGCCTGAGCCGCTCTTCTGAGTCTCGCGCTGGCGCGGGTTGCCGTGAACGTTAATGTCGCCGCTGCCGCGCAGGGTCAGGTTGGCGGCGTCGCGCACGAAGACGGTGCTTGTGCCCGAGCCTTGCAGGCTGACGCTGGCCTTGTCTGCGGCCAGGTGCTCGGCATCGATATCGCCTGAGCCGCTCAGGTCGGCCCGAAGGAATTTCGTGTTGCCGCTGGCGGCGATGCGCCCGGAGCCCACCATTTCCAGCACCACGCTGTCGCTGTTGCCGGCGTTGATGTCGAGGTCGCCGCTGCCGTTGACCGTCGCTTGTACCTGCTTGTAGCGTCCCGTGAAGCTGACGTCGCCCGACCCCGTCAATTCCAGGATAAAACTGTCGCCGGAAAATCCCGTGATCTTGCTGTCGCCATTGCCGTGCACGTCCACGCGCACGAGGGCGGGCAGCACCAGTTCCACCTGCAGCGGCTGGCGATGGTGGAACAGCATGCCTTTCGGGCCGATGTGCAGGGTCGTGCCATCCTGTGTCGTGTCGACGTTCGACAGCAAACGCTGCTCGCCGCTGACCTTCAGCGATGGCGTGGCGCCGCGGCGCAGCACCAGGTCGATGGGGCCGGCCAGGTCGATGCTGTTGATATTGGCGGCAATCGGGCGCGTTTCGCTGCGCACGGCGCGGCCGGCGGCGCTGCTGGGATTGCTGATACCCTTGGCGCGCAGCGCCGCATACGACATGGCGATCAGGACCAGTGCCAGCAAGAGCATGGACAGGCCAACTTTGAGCAAGCGTTTCATGGCAGCCTTTCTAGTGACCTTTGAGCAGGGAGACATTCATGGCGACATAGCGTTTGATACCGATCAAGGTATAGCGCGTGACCACCAGACTGAGCAGGAAGATGGCGATGCCGCCGAGCAGCATGCCCACGCCGAAGACGGTTTGCGTGGTGCGCGCATCGCGGTCCATGTCCGTGGAGATGCGGATGCCGCCGCCGGCCAGCGCTTCGGCCCGCTCCATCACGCGCGAGGAAGCGCCCGGTGCCTCGGGCTCGGACTCGGCTTTGACGGGGCCGGGCAGGTGATCGACTTCGATGCCTGCGTCGCCGATGGTGATGCGCGTTTCGCGCCGTTCGCCGCCTTCGCCGCCGTCATCGTCATGGATGAAGACATGGCGCAGCGGGCCGTCGAGCACCAGTTCGTTGGCACCGGACAAGCCGCTGGCCGTGATGGCGATGCCGGCCAGGTAAAAGCTCAGGCCGGTGGCATACAGGGCGGCCAGCAGGGCCGCGTACACGGCGGCAGGCACGACCATGAACAGGTTGAAAATGGCCAGGCCCACGAGCGAGACGAGCAGGCGCAGCAGGTTGACGGGGGTCTTCTTTTGCTCGAAAGCCTGGCGGTGGGTGCTGCTGCGCAAGGTGAGGGCGATTTTTTTCGGGTCGCCCAGGTCGTCGGCGATTTCTTGCTCGCTGCGGCCGGCCGCAGCGCCTTCGATGAAGGTCTGTTCGTAATAATCGAGGGTCTTGGCCACCAGGTCCGGTGGCAAGCCTTCCAGCGCGCGCCGCAGTGCGTCGAGATAATTTTGCTTGTTCATCATATTCTTCCTGTCTGTCCGCTTAGCCGCTTCAGCCCATTGCCGGCAGCAGCATGCTTGCCTGGCTCAGCAGCAATGGCGCATGGGATGCCTGCTGTACGCTGACAACGATCAAGGTGGCCAGTGCCACACAAGCGAGCAGCGCCACGGCTTTCAAGCTGTTTTTCAAGTGCAAGGTGGTGTGCATGGTATTTCCCGTGGCATGGACGTTGTCGATGATCAGACTGTACCCAAGCGCACGCGAGCGCACCAGCGCGGTGCGACAGAATGCAATTTCGCGGGGGCGAGCGACACCAGGGCAGGATGCACCGTCAAGGCCGCTTTGCCGCCTTGCCCGTCGAGGCGGCCCTGGCCGCCGCCACGCCGCTGCGTACGGCCGCCTCGATGGTGGCCGGATAATCTTGCGTCCGGTCATCATTGGCCGTGTAGTCGCCTGCCAGCAGCAAGCCCGGCACGTCGCTGGCGTTGCCGGGGCGGGCCAGGTCCGGCGTGCAGGCAAACGTGGCGCGCTTTTCCGTGATCAGCTGGGTCCAGGCAGGTTGCGCCAGTTCCGGGCGTTGCAGCACCTGCGCCAGCTGCGCGGCGATCGCTTGCGCCAGCGGTCCATGGCCTTGCTCGGCGGCAGCGCTTGACGCGCTGATGACGACGGCCAGCAAGCCCGCCTGATTGCTGTCGAGCTGGCCCCGGTCGAAGACGAACTGGCCCCAGTGCTGCCGCTCCGGCGCATCGACGAGGGCGTAGAAAGGCAAGTCCAGGCTTACCGAGGCGTCGTATTGCAGGTAGCAGGTGCTGATGGCTTCCGGCGTGAAAGCTTGCATGCGGCCAATAGCCTCGTCGAGGCGGGCGTCCTGCAAGCCCTGCAGCAGGCTGATGGCCTGCACGGACGAGGTGGCGATGATGACGGCGTCGTAAGTGCCGGTCTCATCAAGCTGCCAGCGGCCATCGGGCAGCGCTTGCAAGGCGTCGACCTTGGCGCCCGTGCGCACTGCGCCGCCATGCCGTTCCACATAGCGGGCGGCCGCGTCGGGCAACAGGCTACTCAAATCCGCTTTCGGGATCAGCATGTCGGATGCCCGTCGGCGCGATGCGCCCAGGCTGTCGCGCAGCACGTTGATGAAGACACGGGCCGAGGCGCGCTCGGGTGGCGTATTCAGTGCGGCCAAGCATAAGGGATACCACATCAGCCGGTTCAGGCGCTCCGTCTGGTCGAAGCGCTGCAGCAATTCGCTGACCGTGCAATCGTTGTATAGCTGCCAGCCCATCCAGCGCATGGCCGTGGAAAAACGCATCAGGGCCAGCTTGTCGGCGCGTAATAATCCCTTCGCGCGCAGCAGGGCCCACGCCAGGTGCAGCGGCGCGGGCAGGCGCGGCGCGATGAAATCCATGCCGCCCGAGTCCGCCGGATAGCGCATCTGCAGGGGCAGGGTGAGGATCAGTTCGCCAGGGTCTTGCCCCGCGAGCTTGATCAGGCGCAAGGTTTCCGTGTAGGCGCCCAGCAGGATGTGCTGGCCGTTGTCGAGCACTGTACTTTCGCGTTCGACCCGGCGCGCGCGTCCGCCCAGGGTGCGCGCCGCCTCGAACACAGTCACGGCGTGACCGGCGCGCGCCAGCTCCATGGCCGCCGCGCAGCCGGCCCAGCCGGCGCCGATGACGGCGTAGCGTTGCTTCACGGCCTGATCAGCCACGAACCCAGGTTTTCCAGGCCAGCCACAGTTTGCGGATCGGCGTGAGCGAAATGCGCTGTTTCAGCACATGGTAGCCGTCGCGCTCGACTTCGTTGAGCAAGGTGCGGTAGATGGCGGCCATGATCAGGCCCGGGCGCTGGGCGCGGCGGTCTTCCGCCGGCAGCAGGGCGAATGCTTCGTCGTAGGCCTTTTGCGCGCGCGCCACCTGGAAACGCATGAGGTTTTCAAAGTTCTCGCTGTGGCGCGCATTCAGCAGGTCGGCGGCCGTCACGTTGAATTGCTGCAATTCGCTGATCGGCAAATAGATGCGCCCCTTGCGCGCATCTTCGCCCACGTCGCGGATGATGTTGGTCAGCTGGAAAGCATGGCCAAGCTTTTCCGCGTACAGCAGGGTTTCCGGGCGGGTCGCACCAAAGATGCTGGCCGACAAGATACCGACCACGCTGGCCACATGCCAGCAATAGCGGCTCATGGCCTGGTAATCGAGGTAGCGGGTCTGGTTCAAGTCCATTTCCATGCCGTCGATGATGGCCTGCAAATGCTTTTCTTCCAGTTTATAGATGTCCAGATGCGGCTGCAGCGCGCGCATCACGGGATGCGTGGGGTTGCCCTCGTACATGGCCTTGACTTCCTTGCGCCACCAGACCAGCTTGGTGCGTGCCACGGCTTCGTCCGTGCATTCGTCGACCGTATCATCGACTTCGCGGCAGAACGCGTACAGGGCCGTGATGGCCTTGCGGCGCTCGGCCGGCAGGAACAGGAAGCTGTAGTAGAAGCTGGAGCCGCTCTGGGCGGCCTTTTGTTGGCAGTATTCGTCGGGAGACATAGTCAAAAGAGCAAGGGTTGCAGATCGAAGCCGCTATTCTATCGTCTTACAGAGTGGGCGACGGGGGAAAAGCCGTTTTTACTTGTGTCTCTTGATGCAAGCTTTTGCGCGACATGCGCAGGGCGCGCCAGAAAATGATCAGCCAATCGCGTTTCTCCAGCTTGGGACGGCGCCGGAACACGTCGTAATTGACGGCTTCGATGCACTCGAGAATGCGCAATCCCCCTTGCACCACCAGGCGCAGTTCCCAGCCTATGCGCCCGCGCAAACGCAGGGCCAGCGGCGCGCCGGACAGCATCAGCGCGCGCGCGCGGGCCACTTCGAAGCGCATCAGGGCGCTCCACTTGCCGTGCGCCTCGGGCCGCTCGAAGGCGGCGGCGGAGACGGCAAAGCGGCTCAAGTCTTCCATCGGCAGGTAGATGCGCTCTTTTTGCTGGTCGATGGCGACGTCTTGCAAGAAATTAATTAGTTGCAAAGCTGAACATATGGCATCGGAATCGCGTACATTCTGTTCATCGGCCGCGCCATACAGGTGCAGCATCAGCAGTCCCACGGGGTTGGCGGAGCGGCCGCAGTAATCGAGCAGGTCGTCGTAGCTCGCGTAGCGCGTCGTTTCCACATCCTGCTTGAAGGCCGATAACAGATCGTAAAACGGCTTCAGCGGCAGCTGATGTTTGGCAATGACAGCGGCCAGGCGCTCGAACATGGCGGCGTTTTCGCCGGCATGGCCTTCCTGGCGGTCGATGCGGCTCAGCGCTTCTTCGTAGGCGTGCAGGGCCACGAGGCGTTCGGCCGGCGTGGCGTCGCCTTCATCGGCCAGGTCGTCGGCGCTGCGGGCGAAGGCATAGATGGCTTCGACGGCGGGCACCAGGCGGCGCGGCAGTAAAAATGATGCAACAGGAAAATTTTCGTAATGGTCTACAGGCATGAACACACTTCTCTAGTCTTGCGTTTGTCCGGCACCCCAAATGCTGGAGTGTGGCCGGACGTTGTACGTCTCAAGATTAATGACGCAAAAGTCACTAAAAACTTTTACGCACGATTATAATTAATAACCAGAAAGTCAGTAGGCGAAGAATACTCCCCGTCACGACCAAGCTGATATTGTCACAAATTTAAGGATATCGCGTGCGAAAAAGTTTGGCTTGGCCCAAAGGACGAGCAAAAAGTTTCTCCGCATAAAAATATTGCAGCCCGCATAGTAAAGGAAAATACCTTGTTTGCCCTGAAAACCCTGCGCCGCGAGACCGGCGCATCCGCACTTCCCGCCCTGCGGCTGACTGCCGCCGCGGCCCTCGCGCTGACTCTGGCGGCCTGTTCCAAGCCTGCCGTCAAAGTGGAAGACGTGCGCCCCGTGCGCGCCATCGTGTTGTCTAGCAGTAATGTTGACGTCAGTGCCGAGCTGTCGGGCGAGGTCGTGCCCCGCGTCGTGTCGCAACTGGGTTTCCGCGTGGGCGGCAAGATCGTCGCGCGCAAGGTCGACGTGGGCGCCACCGTCAAGAAGGGGCAAGTGCTGATGCAGCTCGATCCCGTCGACTTGCAGCTGTCGCAGGCGCAGGCCAAGGCTTCGCTGGTCAGCGCGGAAACGAGCCGTGACCTGGCGCGCGCGGAATTGAAGCGCTACCAGGATTTGCGCGAGAAAAATTTCGTCAGCCAGGCCGTGCTTGATGGCAAGGATGCCGCCTACAAGGCGGCGCAGGCGAACGTGGAAGCGGCCCAGGCCCTGTACCGTGGCCAGGCCAACCAGTCCGGCTATGCCAGCCTGCTGGCCGACGTCGATGGCGTCGTCACGCGCATCGAGGCTGAAGTGGGGCAGGTGGTGGCGCCCGGCGCGCCCGTCGTGCAAGTGGCCAGGAGCGGCGAGAAGGAAGTCGTGATCGGTATTCCGGAAGACAAGGTCGAGACTTTGCGCGGCGTCAAGGATGTGGTCGTGCGCCTGTGGGCCGATCCGAAGCAGGCGCTGCCGGGCAAGATCCGCGAAGTGTCGCCCGTGGCCGATGCCGCCACGCGCACCTATATCGCCAAGGTCAGCATCCCGGACGCGCCGCAAGTGCGCCTGGGCATGACGGCCGTGGTGCAGTTCGCCTCGCAGACGGCTACGCCGCAGATCAAGGTGCCGTTGACGGCCCTGTTCAATGAAAAGTCGCAAAGTTCCGTCTGGGTGGTGGAAAACGGCGCCGTGAAGCTCGTGCCGGTGACGGTGGGCGGCGTGGCCGGCAATGAGTTGCTGCTGGCGTCGGGCGTGAAAGCGGGTCAGACGGTGGTCACGGCCGGCGTCAACCTGCTCAAGCCAGGCCAGAAAGTGACCATCCTCGGCGCCGACGTGGCCAGCAAGCCGGCTGCCGCCGCTGCCGCCGTCACCGTGGGTGCGGCCAAATGAAGGGCGGCTTCAATCTGTCGCGCTGGGCGCTCGAACACATCCCGCTGACGCGCTACCTGATGGCCGTGCTGCTGATCGGCGGCATGCTCAGCTATGCCAGCCTGGGCCAGGATGAAGATCCGCCGTTCACCTTCCGCGCTATGGTCTTGCAAGCGTATTGGCCCGGCGCCACGGCCTTGCAGATGGCCGAGCAGGTGACGGACAAGCTGGAAAAGAAACTGCAGGAAACGCCGTACATCGACGAGATCACCAGTTATTCGAAGCCGGGCGAAACCTTGATCCTGCTGGAATTGCGCGAATCGGCGCCGCCCAAGGAAACGGCGGCCGCCTGGTACCAGGTGCGCAAGAAGATCGGCGACATCCAGGGCACCTTGCCGTCTGGCGTCGTGGGCCCGTTCTTCAATGACGAGTTCGGCGACACGTACGGCTCCATCTTCGCCCTGTCCGGCGACGGTTTTACCTACGCGGAAATGAAGGATTACGCGGACAAGGTGCGTCAGGAGCTGCTGGCCGTGGGGCAGGTATCGAAGGTGGAACTGTTCGGCGTGCAGGATGAAAAGATCAATATCATCTTCTCGCACAAGAAATTTGCCCAGCTGGGCATCCCTTTCGACGCCATCGTGGAGCAACTGTCCGCGCAAAACAGCATCAACGCCACGGGCGTGCTGGTGACGCCGACCGATAATCTGCAAGTACGCGTGACGGGCGCCATGGTGACCGTCAAGGACCTGGAAAACCTGGAACTGCGCGCCAACGGCACCACTTTCCGGCTCGGTGACTTTGCCACGGTGAAACGCGAATTCGTCGATCCGCCGAAGGACAAGATGCGTTTCAACGGCAAGGAAGTGATCGGCCTGGGCGTGTCGATGGAAAAGGGCGGCAATATCATCGACATGGGCAAGGCCTTGCAGGCCACCGTTACGCGCATGAAGAGTGAATTGCCGGTCGGCATAGAATTGCAGCGCGTGTCGAACCAGCCGGAAGCCGTGTCCGCTTCCGTTGGCGAGTTCGTGCATACCCTGATCGAAGCCATTCTGATCGTGCTGGCCGTCAGCTTCGTCGCTCTGGGCTTGCACACGAAGCCGCTGCGCATCGACGTGCGGCCGGGCCTGGTGGTGGCGCTGACTATCCCGCTGGTGCTGGCCGTCACCTTCCTGTTCATGCGCCTGCTCGACATCGACTTGCACAAGATTTCGCTGGGTGCCCTGATCATCGCGCTGGGCTTGCTGGTCGACGACGCCATCATTGCCGTCGAGATGATGGTGCGCAAGATGGAAGAGGGCATGTCGCGTTTCGACGCGGCCACGTTCGCCTACACGTCGACGGCCATGCCCATGCTGACGGGCACCCTGATCACGGTGGCTGGCTTCTTGCCCATCGGCCTGGCCAAGTCGGCCGCCGGCGAATACACGTTTTCCTTGTTCTCCGTCAATGCGCTGGCCCTGATCATTTCGTGGGTGGTGGCCGTGGTGTTTACGCCGTACATCGGCTACATCTTGCTGAAAGTCAAACCGCATGCGCATAACGACCATGAATTGTTCGATACGCCGAACTTCCGCCGCTTCCGCCGCGCCGTCACCTGGTGCGTGGAATGGCGCAAGACGACGATTGCCGCCACCCTGGCCATCTTTGCGCTCGGTATTTACGGTTTCAACTTTATCGAAAAGCAATTCTTCCCCGATTCCAGCCGTCCCGAACTGATGGTGGAACTGTGGTCGCCCGAGGGCACGACGTTTGCCGCGAATGAAAAGCAGGTGAAGAAGTTTGAAGCGTTTGTGGGCAAGCTCGACGGCGTGGAAAGCGTGACCAGCTATGTGGGCACGGGCAGTCCCCGTTTCTATTTGCCGCTGGACCAGATCTTCCCGCAGACCAACGTGTCGCAAGTGGTGGTCTTGCCGAAGAGTCTGGCGGACCGCGAACGCTTGCGTCAGCAAATCGTCGACGTCTTCAAGAAGGATTTCCCGGAAGTGCGGGGCCGGGTCAAGCTGTTGCCGAATGGGCCACCGGTGCCGTATCCCGTGCAATTTCGCGTCTTGGGGCCGGAAGTGGCGGGTGTGCGGGCCATCGCCGACCAGGTCAAGGACATCATGCGCGCCAATCCGAACACCCTGGGCGTGAACGACAACTGGAATGAATCGGTGAAAGTGCTGCGCCTGGACCTGGACCAGGACAAGATGCGCGCGCTGGGCGTCACCTCGAAAACGGTGATGCAGGCGGCCAATACGATTCTGTCGGGCACGGTCATCGGCCAGTTCCGCGAGGACAACAAGCTGATCGACATCCAGGTGCGCCAGCCTCTGGAAGAGCGGGCGACGATTTCCGTGTTGAATGACACGAATATCCCGACGGCAACGGGCAAGTCCGTGCCCATTTCGCAGCTGGCCCGCGCGCATTTCGTGTGGGAGCCGGGTGTCGTCTGGCGCGACAAGCGCGCATGGGCCATTACCGTGCAGTCCGACGTGATCGATGGCATCCAGGGCGCGACCGTGTCGACGCAGCTGGCGCCGCAGCTGGACGCCTTGCGCGCCAAGTTGCCGTCCGGCTACCGCATCGTGGTGAAAGGCGTGGCGGCCGACAGCGGCGAGGCGGAAGCGTCGATCTCGGCGAACCTGCCGCTGGCCATCTTCATCATCTTCACCTTGCTGATGCTGCAGCTGCACAGTTTCTCGCGTGCCTTGCTGGTCTTCCTGACGGGGCCGCTGGGTGTGGCGGGCGCCGCCTTTGCCTTGCTGGCGCTGGGCCGGCCACTTGGTTTCGTGGCCAACCTGGGCATCATCGCGCTGTTCGGCATGATCATCCGCAACTCGGTGATCCTCGTCGACCAGATCGAGCAAGACATCAAGGATGGCTCTGCCCCGTGGGATGCCATCATCGATTCGGCCGTGCGCCGCTGCCGCCCCATCGTGCTGACGGCTGCCGCCGCGGCGCTGGCCATGATCCCGCTCTCGCGCTCCGTGTTCTGGGGGCCGATGGCGGTGGCCATCATGGGCGGCCTGATCCTGGCGACGGCCTTGACCTTGCTGTTCCTGCCGGCCCTGTATGCGGCCTGGTTCCGGGTCAAGAGGCCGGTGGAGGTCAGCGCAATCGAAGGTTAATAGCCAGCCCCAGGCCACTGGCATAAAAAAGGCGGCATTCCTCTGGGAAATCCAGTAGAATGCCGCCTTTGCTTTACCGAGCGCTTGCTCGTTTAGTCCATGGTAGCCAGATCGCTCCCGAGTTGTTAAAATCAGGAGCAGGCTGCAACAAGTAGCACAAAGTAGTACCAAATGCGGATGTGGTGGAATTGGTAGACACGCTGGTCTTAGAAGCCAGTGCTTCGGCTTGGGAGTTCGAGTCTCCCCATCCGCACCAATCCGGGTTGTTCCAGCCTGGATGTGCAGCGCTATCAAGATTTTCTCCAAAGCAGTCAATTAAGCGAGTGCGCCCAGTGCGCCCAGCTGCCGGCTCGACTGTTGCACCATCTGCGCAATCACTGCCTGCGCCTGCGGGTAGCCGTTCCTTTCCATTAATTTGTCATCTTCAGTCAGCGGCCACAGTGCCTGCAAGACGCGCTGCCGTGCCTGCGGCCAGTTGTGCTCGTGCGCCTGCGTTGAGGGCGGCAGTTCCTTGTTCAGCAGGTGCAGCGCCTCGCGCGTCATCGCCAGCTCTTGCTGCGCCTGCGCGGCCAAGGTGTCGCTGCGCGGTGGCGGCTGCTGCGCCAAATAAGTGTCGAGCTTGCGGCTCTGGCGCTCGTACAGGTCGAGCAGCAAATGCACGGTGGCGCCGCCTGGCCTCCGTTGAGTGTCGAGGGCGTCGAGCACATCGAGCAGCCAGTGCGTCATCTGCCGCCCGGCCAGTCCCAGTTCCGGCCAGGTCGTGCTTTGCAACTGTTCGCCCAGGTAGCGGGCGCGGTCGATGGCGCGCCGGCTGCCGCTCATGTGCTGGCCGATGGGGCCGTACAGGGGTGACAGCGCCGCCTCCTGTTGCTCGGCCAGCAGGCACAGCAAGGCCAGGTGGACATACACATGAAAGGCGGCCAGGGTGCGGTGGGCATCCCAATAGTGATTGCCCTCATCATCGGGCGCATTCCACAGCGAGCACACCTTGGCGCCATCCTCGCGCGCATAGTCGGGCGCCAGCAGGCTGTGGCCGTGGCGGAAGTCGTACAGTTTCTGGTGCAGCGACTCGTGCAGCAAGTGCTCGGCCAGCCACCAGGGATTGCCGATCAGTTCCTGGTTCAGGAACACGCTGCCATTGACGCGAAATTGCGAGCTGGACGCCTTGCCGCGCCACGTTCCCAGCTTGGGAAACAGGGCGACCAATTGCACGTGAGAAAGCGCGCTGGCCGTCAGGCGGGGCAGCAAGGTTTCCAGCAAGCCTAGCCCGCGGCGCAGCAGGGTCCGTTCCTGCGGCGTGGGCGTGGCCAGTGGCGCGCCGTAGTTATCGTCCATCACGGCAAGGAAGGCGCGTGCGTACGGCGTGCCTTCCTGCCAGGCATGCCATAGGTAGGTGTCGTTGTCCTGCGGCGGGTGCTCGCCGTAAAGACGCGCCATGTCGGGCAAGTGCGCCGTCAGCGGGCCGCCGGGCAGGCCCGCGTCCAGGTGTGCGCTGGCCGCCTGAAACAATGCCGCGCATTGCGGCAACGGCAAGCCGTACTCGTCGCCGAGGTGCAACTGGCGCATGGCGTGCTGGACGGCGCAGCGCAGCACCGTGTCGCCCAGCAGCTGGCGCTGGCGCGCCGGTGGCGCCCCATCAAGCAGGCTGGCCAGCCGCGCGGCTTCGGGCAGGGTGCTGCCCAGCTTGTGCAGGCGCCGCCGGTAGGCGATGGCCAGCTGGTCGCGGATATAGCCGCTGTCGCCAAAGGCGCGGTGGCTTGCCAGCGCCGTTTCCACGGCGGCCAGCACGTCCGCATCCGGTGGCGCGGCGCGCGGGGTAAGCGCAGCCACTGCCGGGTCAGACGACGGTGGGGTGGTCGTGGTCGTGGTGGCCATCGACGCGCGTGCGCAATTCCATTTCATCGACTTCCGTCTGGATTTTTTGCAGGTCGTCATCGGATACGCCGTCGAGCAGGCGGCTGAGGACCATTTGCAGCTTGGCTTTGGCGTTGCTGGAACTGCCGGGTGTGTTATCGCTCATGATGTTTTCTCCATTAAATTTACTTGGAGAGGGCTTGCGCGACTTAGGTTTGCCTGAAAAATGGCCAAATTGAGGTAAATCAAAGGTTTTTTGCCCGAAATCTTCGCTGTGAGCGCATTTCTTTGTTTCGGACGGGGCGCCAGTTCGCATATACTAATGAACGAAGCAGGCTGGAAAGCCTGTCTCTGGCGAAATAAAGAATGCCGGGGCAAGAGTAAAGACAGGGCACCCCCAGGCTGTGGCGACTCGTTCGCCGCCGCTGGTATCCTCTGTGGCCAGGCTGCAAAGCCAGCCACTTTCCCGAAGTCCTTTGTTATAATGCCACGCTTTACCGAATGATGGCCGGCCCTGCATTGACTTAGACGCATGGCTGGACGCTCGGAGCCCTGTCGCAGTACTGGAAGCGGCGGATTGTTTGGTGCCTGGTGCGGGTTTTCCCTCCGCCGGGTAGACCAGGTCCATCGTCCTGTTTTCAGTACTTTTACAGATGAATATGCGAGCGAGTGAAGCTGGACCCATGTCTTGCCGCCAGTGATGGCGCAAGGGGTCGGGTCTTCTTTTCTCGCACCAACAGTGTTTATTTTTTGGACGATTTTTTACATGGCAACTGCAGTCGAAACCTTGGGCAAACTCGAACGTCGTATCACGATCTCCTTCCCGCTGACGGACGTCCGCACGGAAGTTGAGAAGCGCCTGAAAGTGCAAGCCCGTACGGCTAAGGCACCGGGCTTCCGTCCGGGCAAAGTGCCGTTGAAAATGGTCGCAGCACAATACGGCTACCAAATTGAATCCGAAGTGCTGAATGACAAAGTCGGCCGCGCGTTCAACGACGCCGCCAACGAAAACAATCTGCGCGTGGCCGGTTTCCCGAACATCGTGCCGAAAGAAGAAGCAGCCGAAGGCCAGCTGGCTTTCGACGCAACGTTCGAAGTGTATCCGGAAGTCGCCATCGGCGACCTGACGGCCGTTGAAATCGAAACCGTGCAAGCCGACGTGTCGGAAGCCGAAATCGACAAGACCATCGACATCCTGCGCAAGCAGCGCGTGCACTTCCACACCAAGGGCGAAGCTGGCGAACACGGCGACGGCGGCGAGGCTATCGCTGCGAACGGCGACCGCGTGACCGTCGATTTCGTCGGCTCGATCGACGGCGTTGAATTCCCAGGCGGCAAAGCTGAAGGCTACGCTTTCGTGCTGGGCGAAGGCCGCATGCTGCCAGAATTCGAAGCAGCGACCCTGGGCCTGAAAGTTGGCGAAGCCAAGACGTTCCCATTGTCGTTCCCAGAGGACTACCATGGCAAGGACGTTGCCGGCAAAACCGCATCGTTCACCATTACCTTGCAAAAGCTGGAATGGGCGCACCTGCCGGAAGTCGATGCGGAATTCGCCAAGTCCCTGGGCGTTGCCGATGGCGACCTGGCCAAAATGCGCGAAGACATCAAAGTCAACCTGCAGCGCGAAGTCGCTGGCCGCGTGAAAGCACGCAACAAGGAAGCCGTCATGGACGCGCTGATCAAAGTTGCTGAGCTGGAAGTGCCAAAAACGCTGATCGCTCAAGATTCCGAGCGCCTGGCCGAAATGACCCGTCAAGACATGGCGCAGCGCGGCATGAACGTCAAGGACGTGCCTTTCCCAGCAGAATTGTTCGCAGAAAAAGCCGAGCGTCGCGTACGCCTGGGCCTGATCCTGTCGCAACTGGTGGGCGACAACAACCTGCAGGCAACGCCTGAGCAAGTCAAGGCGCAAATCGAAGATTTCGCCCAAAGCTACGAAGATCCACGCGAAGTGCTGAAGTACTACTACAGCGACCGTCGTCGTCTGGGTGAGATCGAAGCCCTTGTATTGGAAGAAAACGTCGTCACTTACGTGTTGGGCCTGTCGAAAGTCACGACGAAAGCAGTTGCTTTCGACGAACTGATGGGAAGCAACGCACAAGCGTAAACCAGTTGGTATTGGGATGCCGGCTCTGGCCGAAAGGCGAGGGCGGTATCCCCTAACTGCTTCACAAGGAAATGAAATGACAGGTATGAACCGTAATCCGGCGCTGGACACAGAGATGCTCGGCCTGGTGCCGATGGTGGTGGAACAAAGCGGTCGCGGCGAGCGCTCGTATGATATTTACTCGCGCCTGCTGAAGGAACGCTTGATTTTCATGGTCGGCCCGGTCAATGACCAGATGGCCAACCTGGTTGTCGCCCAGCTGCTGTTCCTGGAAAGCGAAAATCCGGAAAAGGAAATCTCGCTCTACATCAACTCGCCAGGTGGTTCGGTCTCGGCCGGCATGGCCATCTACGACACCATGCAGTTCATCAAGCCGGACGTCTCGACCCTGTGCACGGGCATGGCTGCTTCGATGGGCGCTTTCCTGCTGGCTGCTGGCGCCAAGGGCAAGCGTTTCTCGCTGCCGAACTCGCGCATCATGATTCACCAGCCGTCCGGTGGTTCGCAGGGCATGGCGTCCGACATCGAGATCCAGGCAAAGGAAATTCTTTACCTGCGTACCCGCTTGAACGGCATCATGGCCGAGCGCACGGGCCAGTCGATCGAACAGATCGCCAAGGACACCGACCGCGACCGTTTCATGTCCGCCGACGAGGCCGTTGAGTATGGTTTGATCGACAAAGTGTTGACCAGCCGCGCTTGATGAGCCCCTACCGGTATTGCTAAGCATGTAAGTAAACGCCCGGGCGATCAAACGTTCGGGCGTTTCGCTTTTATTTCGGGTAGCATGGAGCTTGTGCACGTTGTTGACTTGCGCCATGGGTAATAGCCTTTGCGGGCAACTACCAGCATCCGGCTTGCGATTTTGCAATATTGTTAATGCAGTTCCAACCAAAATGCCTTATGTCAGACAAAAAATCCTCTAGCGGCGAAAAATTACTGTATTGCTCGTTCTGCGGCAAAAGCCAGCACGAGGTGAAGAAACTCATCGCCGGCCCGTCCGTATTCATTTGCGACGAGTGCATCGACTTGTGCAACGACATCATCCGTGATGAAACGTCGAGCATCGAGACGGTGACCGGTACCAAATCCGACCTGCCGACGCCGCAAGAAATCGCCGCCTTGCTCGATCAGTACGTGATCGGCCAGCAGACTGCCAAGCGCATCCTGTCGGTGGCGGTGTACAACCATTACAAGCGCCTCAAGCACCTGGGCAAGAAAGACGACATCGAACTGGCCAAGAGCAACATCTTGCTGGTCGGTCCTACCGGCTCGGGCAAGACCCTGCTGGCACAGACCCTGGCGCGCATGCTCAATGTGCCGTTCGTGATCGCCGACGCCACCACCCTGACCGAAGCCGGTTATGTGGGTGAAGACGTGGAAAACATCATCCAGAAGCTGCTGCAAAGCTGCAACTATGACGTCGAGAAAGCCCAGCGCGGCATCGTCTACATCGATGAGATCGACAAGATTTCGCGCAAGTCCGACAATCCGTCCATCACGCGCGACGTGTCGGGCGAGGGCGTGCAGCAAGCCTTGTTGAAATTGATCGAAGGCACAATGGCCTCCGTGCCGCCACAAGGCGGGCGCAAGCACCCGAACCAGGATTTCGTGCAGATCGACACGACCAACATCATGTTCATCTGCGGCGGTGCCTTTGACGGCCTGTCGAAAGTGATCGCCAACCGTTCCGAAAAGAGCGGTATCGGCTTCTCGGCCACGGTGCGCAGCAAGTCGCAAAGCACGGCCAGCGAACTGATGCTGCAAGCGGAACCGGAAGACTTGGTCAAGTTCGGCCTGATCCCGGAACTGGTCGGCCGTCTGCCCGTCATCGCCACTCTGGCGGAATTGACGGAAGAGGCGCTGATCCAGATCCTCGTCGAGCCGAAGAATGCGCTGATCAAGCAGTATTCGAAGCTGCTCGAGATGGAAGGCGCGGAACTGGAGATTCGTCCGGCCGCCCTGCATGCGATCGCCAAGAAGGCACTGGCGCGCAAGACCGGCGCCCGTGGCCTGCGTTCCATCCTGGAACATGCTTTGCTGGACGTGATGTACGAACTGCCGAGCGAACAAAACGTGGTGAAGGTCGTCATCGACGAAAATACAATCACCAGTGGCGCCAAACCTTTGTTGATTTATCAAGAGACTGCCAAGGCCTCCGGAGAAAATTGATTACTGCTGAGACAAATGCATAAAAAGGGTTTTGATTCCTTAATGCATGGCAGTACAATTTAAATCAATGAGTGCAGGCTTCAATCGTAAAGCCACTCGCGGCGCTTAGCTGCGCGTGGCTTTTTTACTGTGAAAACTGCATTTGTTACAGTCATGCGGGTGTGTTTTGCGAAATAGACAGATTTATGTTTGTTTCACAGAATTATTTATTCTCGCCGGTCTTGTGTTTTGGCAGCGAGCGCCAACATCGTAAACACGCTTTCTATAAGGTACGCCATGACAACTTCCAAATTAACTGAGCAAACTCAACTGCCGTTATTGCCGTTGCGGGATGTCGTCGTTTTCCCGCATATGGTGATACCGCTGTTCGTTGGCCGTCCAAAGTCGATCAAGGCGCTGGAAGCTGCGATGGAGCAGGGCAAGAGCATCATGCTTGCCGCTCAAAAAGCAGCCGCGAAGGACGAGCCATCGCCTTCGGACATCTATGAAATTGGCTGCGTCGCCAATATTCTGCAAATGCTGAAGCTGCCCGATGGCACCGTCAAGGTGCTGGTCGAAGGCGCGCAGCGTGCCCGTATCAACCACATCAGCGATGCGCCGACGCACTTCATCGCCGACCTGACGCCGCTCGAGTCCGAGCCGGGCGACGAGTCGGAAGTCGAAGCCATGCGCCGCGCGATCGTGCAGCAGTTCGACCAGTACGTCAAACTGAACAAAAAGATTCCACCAGAAATCCTCGCTTCGCTGTCCGGTATCGACGATGCCGGCCGCTTGGCCGACACGGTGGCCGCGCATCTGCCGCTTAAACTTGAGCAAAAACAAGTCATCCTGGAAATTTTCAGCGTGGCCAAGCGTCTCGAGCACCTGCTGGGCCAGCTCGAAGGCGAGCTCGATATCCTTCAGGTGGAAAAGCGCATCCGCGGCCGCGTGAAGCGCCAGATGGAAAAGTCGCAGCGCGAGTACTACCTGAACGAGCAAGTCAAGGCGATCCAGAAAGAACTGGGCGAGGGCGAAGATGGTGCCGACCTCGACGAGCTGGAGAAAAAAGTCGCTTCGGCAAAAATGCCGAAGGAAGCGCTCGACAAGGCCACCAACGAGCTGAAAAAACTCAAGCTGATGTCGCCGATGTCGGCCGAAGCCACCGTCGTGCGCAACTACATCGACACCCTCGTCAATTTGCCTTGGAAAAAGAAATCCAAGGTCAATAACGACCTGTCGAATGCGGAAAAAGTGCTCGAAGGCGACCACTACGGCCTCGACAAGGTCAAGGAACGCATCCTGGAGTACCTCGCGGTGCAACAGCGCGTCGACAAGCTCAAGGCACCTATCCTGTGCTTCGTCGGTCCTCCGGGCGTGGGTAAAACCTCGCTGGGTCAGTCCATCGCCCGCGCGACGAACCGCAAGTTCGTGCGCATGGCCCTGGGCGGCGTGCGCGACGAAGCCGAGATCCGCGGCCATCGCCGCACCTACATCGGCTCGATGCCGGGCAAGATCTTGCAATCGCTGTCGAAAGTCGGCGTGCGCAATCCTCTGTTCCTGCTCGATGAAGTCGACAAGATGGGCGCCGATTTCCGTGGCGATCCATCGTCGGCCCTGCTGGAAGTGCTGGACCCGGAACAGAACCACACGTTCTCCGACCATTACATCGAAGTCGATTTCGACTTGTCCGACGTGATGTTCGTGGCCACGTCAAACTCGTACAATATTCCGCCAGCCTTGCTTGACCGCATGGAAGTGATCCGTCTGTCCGGTTACACGGAAGACGAAAAGACCAGCATCGCGCAGCGTTATCTGCTGCCGAAGCAGATCAAGAACAATGGCTTGAAGGAAGAGGAAATCTCGGTGGCCGAGTCGGCCTTGCGCGACATCATCCGCTACTACACGCGGGAAGCCGGTGTGCGTTCGCTCGAGCGTGAAGTGTCGAAGATCTGCCGCAAGGTGGTCAAGATGCTGCTGCTGAAGAAATCCGACAAGAAAGTCATCGTCAACTCGAAGAACCTGGACAAATTCCTCGGTGTGCGCCGCTATGATTTCGGTGTCGCAGAGAAAGAAAATCAGGTGGGCCAAGTGGTCGGTCTCGCATGGACGGAAGTGGGCGGCGATCTGCTGACCATCGAAGCCGTGTCGATGCCGGGCAAGGGCGGCGTGATCCGCACGGGCACCCTGGGCGACGTCATGAAAGAGTCGATCGAGGCAGCCCGCACGGTGGTGCGCAGCCGGGCACAGCGCCTGGGCATCAAGGCGGACGTGTTCGAGAAGAGCGACATCCACATCCACGTGCCGGAAGGCGCGACACCGAAGGATGGTCCTTCGGCTGGCGCGGCCATGACGGTGGCGATGGTGTCGGTCTTCACGGGCATCCCCGTGCGCGCCGACGTGGCGATGACGGGCGAGATCACCTTGCGCGGCGAAGTGTTGCCGATTGGCGGCCTGAAAGAAAAGCTGCTGGCGGCCCATCGCGGCGGCATCAAGACGGTCCTGATTCCCGAGCAGAACGTGAAAGACCTGGCCGACATTCCGGACAACGTCAAGAACAAGCTCGAGATCGTCCCGGTGCGCTGGATCGACAAAGTGCTGGAAATCGCCCTCGAACGCATGCCTGAAGCGTTGGCGGACGTCGCTGCGGTGGAGGCTGTCACGGCCGCCGTGGCCAAGCCTGACGCGGCCGGCGAGGTAGTAAAACACTAACGTTTTACCCCTGTTTTCCCCAAACAAGCGCTTTTAGAGCGCTTGTTTTATATTGAAACGTGAATTGCGCCCCCAAAGCGCTTGACACATATACAGTGTGGCTTGTTTAATACGCCTGCACATTTTTTTCGCCGGACAGCTGTGGTGCCAAAAGTGCCGCAACGATACGGTAAACGTTTTATACCTTTGTAATTGGGGATGCTAGTGAACAAGACTGAATTGATCGACCACATTGCTGAAAAAGCTGACATTTCCAAAGCCGCCGCTGCGCGCGCACTCGACGCTGTTATCGGCGGCGTGACGGAAACTTTGAAAAACAACGACAGCGTGACGCTGGTTGGTTTTGGCACTTTCTCGGTCAGCGAACGCGCTGAGCGTACCGGCCGCAATCCGCGTACCAAAGAAGCGATCACGATCGAAGCTGCAAAAGTTCCAAAATTTAAAGCTGGTAAAGCTTTGAAGGATGCTGTAAACTAACGGACTTCGGTGAGGTGACAATCACCGGAAACATTTGGCGGCGCCTCCGGGTGTCGCGATTTCAGGGTTGAAGTTCTATGAATCGCAACCCTGAATACAAATGCAAGTAGTACTGTGTATTTTTCGGAGTGGTAGTTCAGTTGGTTAGAATGCCGGCCTGTCACGTCGGAGGTCGCGGGTTCGAGTCCCGTCCGCTCCGCCAAAAAATACGCTCTTAAGGAGTGGTAGTTCAGTTGGTTAGAATACCGGCCTGTCACGTCGGGGGTCGCGGGTTCGAGTCCCGTCCGCTCCGCCAGAATATAGAAGCCCGCGCTGCTGAATAAGTAGCGCGGGTTTTTCTTTTTCAGCGCCAGATTATCTCGGCGCGCCGCCTTTTAAAATTCTATCCTGCCGTTTTGAATAAAAACGCCCGCATTTAAATCCGCTTTAAGCTGCGCCGTGTTAAATGATCGAACCCGGCGCCTTGCCCGCCATGCGGCACCAAGGCAGGGCGCGCGCCCTGATTTACTCTTGCTATAGCGCTATGGGCATTGTAGAATCAGGAGATAATGGCTTGGGCGTCAGAATCCTGCTTTAGTTCCAGCGCCAAGTTGTTGAATCTAAAGGGGAAGTGGACATCTGTCCCGTCCATTCCGCCGAAGAAATCAAGGCGAACGCATGTTCGCCTTTTTTTATAGTGATCCACTCATCCCGAATTGGCTGACCATGTTTGAATTTATTCGTACCCATCGACGCTTGATGCAGTTTCTCCTGATGCTGGTCATCGTCCCGTCTTTTGCACTGGTCGGTATCAGCGGCTACCAAAGCTTCGGCGATGGCGCGAACACCATCGCCAAGGTCGGCGACCAGGTCGTTACGCAGCAGCAATATGAAGAAGCGCAACGCCAGCAGATCGACCGCTACCGCCAGATGATGGGCGAGCAGTTCGACCAGAAAATGTTCGACACGCCGGAAGCGCGCCAGAGCATCCTCGACAACCTGATCGCCGAGCGCGCCGTGGCCGCCGAAGTGGGCCGCAGCCACCTGGTCATCAGCGATGCCGTGCTGCAAAAGGAAGTGCTGGAAATCCCAGGCTTGACCTTGCCGGACGGTAAATTCGACCTGGAACGCTACAAGTCCATGCTGGCCGCCCAAGGCATGACGCCGCAGATGTACGATGCGCGCCGCCGCAGCGACCTGGCCCTGCAGCAACTGGCTGGCGCCGTGCAAGGCACCGCCTTCGCGCCGAACACCGTGTCCAAGCGTCTGTCCGACATCACCTCGGAAGAGCGTGAAGTGCAGGAACTGCTGCTGCCGATCGCCCAGTACGTGTCGGAAGTCAAAGTGACGGACGCCATGATCAAGGCTTTCTATGACAAGAACAGCAAGTTCTTCGAAATTCCGGAACAAGCCAAGGTCGAGTACGTCGTGCTGGATGACAGCGCCGCCAGCGAGCAGGTCGATGTCACCGACGCCGACGTGACCGGCTACTACGCGAAGAACCAGAAAGCCTACACGACGGAAGAAGCGCGCCAGGCCAGCCACATCCTCGTAGCCGTCAAGAAAGACGCGTCGGCAGCCGACAAGGCAGCCGCCAAGGCCAAGGCCGAAGCCATCCTGGCGGAAGTCCGCAAGGCGCCAGCCAGCTTTGCCGCCGTGGCGAAAGCCAAGTCGGAAGATCCGGCGTCCGCGGAACAGGGCGGTGACCTGGGCGTGATTGGCAAGGATGGTTTGCCAGCACCGCTGCTGAGCGCTGTCGCGAAACTCAAGCAAGGCGAAATCAGCGACGTCGTCGCTTCCGATTTCGGCTTCCACATCCTGACCGTCACCTCGCTCAAGCCACAGCACGTCCGTGCGCTGGACGAAGTGCGCGGCGAAATCACGGCCGACCTGCGCAAGCAATTTGCTGCCAAGAAATACTCGGAAATGGCCGAAACGTTCACCAACACGGTCTACGAGCAATCGGACAGCCTGAAGCCGGTGGCCGACAAGCTGAAGCTGAAAGTGGAAACCGTCGCCAACCTGTCGCGCACGCCATCGCCAGCACTGGGCAAGGCGCCGTTCAACAACGCCAAGTTCCTGACCGCCATCTTCTCGAACGACTCGCTGAAAGACAAGCGCAACACGGAAGCCGTCACCGTCGCACCTAACGTGCTGATCGCCGGCCGCGTGGTGGAATTCAAGCCTGCTTCGAAGCGTCCGCTGGCCGAAGTCGAAGCGATGATCCGTCAGCGCGTGACGATGGAAGAAGCGGAAAAGCTGGCCAAGAAAGCGGGCGAGACCAAGCTGGCCGCCTTGAAAGCCTCCGGTGACGCGACCGGTTTCGGCGCGGCGCAATGGGTATCGCGCAGCAAGCTCGACGGCATCAACCGCGCCGCCATCGCGCAAGTCATGAAAGCGGACACGAGCAAGCTGCCAGCCTATGTGGGCGTGGACCTGCCAGCCCTGGGCTACGGCATCTACCGCATCGCCAAGGTGCAACAGCCAGCACAAGTGGACGCAGCGCGCCGCCAGCAAGAGAAAGACCAGATCAGCGGCATCTTGGCACAACAGGAAATGTTCGATTACGTCGAATACCTGAAAGCCAAGGCCAAGGTGAAGATCGTCAAGCCGGTGACCGCACCGGTTGCAGCAGCGCCGGAAGCACCGTAATCAGTTTAGCCCACAAAAATAGCCGCTCTTGAGCGGCTATTTTTTTGTCTGTGGATTTTGTCTGTGGAGTGAGCGTGCCATGGACGCGAGCGGGATCGTCAGCATAAAGCTGGGGTCAGTCGCTTCGCGATCGGGATATGCCCCACTGGGGCATATCCCCCCGCCGGGTCTCGGCGACCCCGTCTGACCCCGGATTCTGCCTTGGGCTAGAGGTAATACCCGCCTTTGCTTACTTCGCGCCCAGCAACGGCGCCAGCTGCGGCCAGATATTCCTCAAAATCGTCGGATGCGCATTCGCATTCGGGTGCATGCGGTCGGCCTGGAACAGCTGCGGCTGGTCGGCGATGCCTTCGAACATGAAGGGCACCAGTGGCGCTTTCCATTCCTTGGCCAGCTTGCCGTACACGCCATAAAACTGCTCGCCGTAGGCGCGGCCATAGTTGGGCGGCATGCGCATGCCCACCAGCACCACCTGCGCGCCCGATTTTTTGGCTGCCTCGCCCATGGCCCGCAGATTCGCCTCGGCGGCCGCCACGGGCAAGCCGCGCAAGCCGTCGTTGGCGCCCAGTTCGATCAGCACGACGTCGGGCTGGTGCTTGGCCAGCAGGGCAGGCAGGCGCGCGCGGCCGCCGCTGGTGGTCTCGCCGCTGATGCTGGCGTTGACGATGCGCGTATCGTTCTTTTGCGCCTGCAGCCGCTGTTCCAGCAGCGCCACCCAGCCCGTGCCCCGTGCCAGCCCATATTCGGCCGACAGACTGTCGCCGAGCACCAGCAGCGTTTTTGGTGCAGAATAGGCGTTCGTCATGCCTGACACCAGCAGCAGGGCTGCCGCAGGAAGCAAGGACAGGGTGCGCCGCCGCATGCGGCTGCTGCCCTCGACACTTATTTGTTCACGAAATTTTTTAAGATAGATCAGCATGCCCGAATTCCCTAAAGCGACTTCCACCAGTTTTCTCCCATCAGACGCAGCGGCCCAGCGGCCCGCCGCACCCAACAGCCAAAATGCCCAGCCGGCCATCGAAGTGGTCCAGCTGGCCAAGCGCGTACCCGATGCCGATGGTGAGCTGACCATCCTGCATCAAGTCGATTTTACCGTGCAAACGGCGGAGACGCTGGCCATCGTCGGCGCCTCCGGTTCCGGCAAGTCCACGTTGCTGGGTTTGCTGGCCGGCCTTGACACGCCGAGCGAAGGCAAGGTCATCCTCGACGGCACCGATATCTTCGCCCTCGACGAAGACGGCCGCGCCGGCTTTCGCAAGGAAAAGCTTGGTTTCGTGTTCCAGTCCTTCCAGCTGCTGGCCCATTTGACGGCGCTGGAAAACGTCATGCTGCCGCTGGAATTGCGCGGCGACCCGGACGCGAAGGAAAAGGCGCAAGCCATGCTGGGCAGGGTCAACCTGGGCAGCCGCCTGAAGCATTATCCGAAATACCTGTCCGGCGGTGAGCAGCAGCGCGTGGCCCTGGCCCGCGCGTTCGTCACGGAACCGCCGCTGCTGTTTGCCGATGAACCGACGGGCAGCCTCGATGCCGCCACCGGCGAAGCCGTGATCCAGCTGATGTTCGAGCTGAACCGCGAACGCGGGTCGACCCTGGTGCTCGTCACGCACGACAGCTCGATCGCGGCCCGTTGCGGGCGCACGATCACGATTGCGGCGGGTCGGCTGGTGTGATTGCTGATGGTGGTTGTCGGATTACGCGTTCCGCTAATCCGACCTACCCGGCCTTCGGGGCGTAGCTTGGATTAGCGCAGCGTAATCCAACACAAGCGCGCCAAATGCTTATGCTGACAAAGCATTGATCAACTTGCGTATCGCAGGGATCAATTCCCCGGCCGTCAGCCCGATCGGGCCGCTGCCAGCTGCCACCAGCGCATCGGCCGCCGCGCCGTGCAGCCACACGGCGCCTATCGCCGCTTCCCATTCCGGCCAGCCTTGCGCGAGCAGGCTGCCGCACAGGCCGGACAATACGTCGCCCGTGCCGGCCGTCGCCAGCGCGGGGCCTCCCGTGTTGTTGACGACGATCTGGCCGTCGGGCGCGGCGATCACCGTGCCCGAACCTTTCAATACCACGATGACGCCCAGCTGCGTGGCCAGCTGGCGCGCCGCGCCCAGACGGTCGGCCTGCACCTCGGCCACCGTCAGGTCGAGCAGGCGTGCCGCTTCCAGCGGATGCGGCGTCAATATCGTCGCCCCCGCGCCCGTGCGCACGGCCAGCGCCGATTGCAGTTCCGGCTCGGCCGCCATCAGGTTCAGCGCGTCCGCGTCCAGCAGCAGCGGGCTGTCGCTGTCAATGGCACGCTGCAGCAGCTCCACCGTGCTGGCCTTGTCGCCGAGACCGGGACCGGCCACCAGCGCGGCGAAGTGCAGGCCCGAGAAATCGACATCCCTGGCGTGCCGGCACATCAGCTCCGGCTGGCCGCTGTCGAAGGCGGGCGGCGCGTCGGGAAATGCGACGTAGACTCGTCCCGCGCCCGCATGCAGGGCCGTGCGGGCCGCCAGGATGGGCGCGCCGGCCATGCCTTGCGCGCCGCCGATGATGGCCACGCTGCCGTAGCTGCCCTTGTGCGTGTTCTGGCGCCGTGGCAGCAGATGGCGGGCGAACAGGTGCAGGCCGCCCAGCTGGGCCCTGGCGGGCGGCAGCAGGGAAGGATCGATGGCCAGCGCCGCCACTTCCACGTCCCCAGCATGGTCGCGGCCATTCGCCGTGTGCAGGCCCGGCTTGTCGCCGATGAAGGTGAGCGTATGCGTGGCGCGGATGGCGACGCCGTCGATGGCGCCCGTGTCCGCGTTCAGGCCGCTGGGCACGTCGAGGGCCAGCACGGGGCAATCGAGATTGTTGACCAGCTGCGCCATGTCGCGGCATTCGCCGTCCAGGGGGCGCGACGCGCCGATGCCGAACAGGCCATCGATGACGAGGTGCCATGGCGCCGCGCCCACCGCGGCCGACGCCATCGACGTTGCCGCATCCATGAAGCGCGCGGCGCTGTTGCGCGCGCGGCTCAGCGCCTGTTCGCGCTCGGGCGACGTGGCTTGCGCTTCGGGCGCCAGCCAGACGAGTACCTCGGTGCCGCTGCCGGCCAGGTGCGCGGCCGCTTCCAGCGCGTCGCCGCCGTTGTCGCCGGGGCCAGCCAGCACCAGGACGCGCCGGTGGCCCGCGTCTTCGCCATCGTCCTGGGCATGCAGCAGCTTCAGGGCGGCACTGGCGGCAGCCTGGCCCGCGCGCTGCATCAGCAGCCCTTGCGGCAGGTCGCGCATGGCCGCCTGTTCGATGGCGCGCAGTTCGGCAATGGAATACAAGGGGGCGGCAGAGTCGATCAGGTTCATGGAGCGTGTTCCGTTAGTCAGCATATCTTCAACATAAGGCCGAAGCGGGCGAAAGGCAAGTCGCGCACGCCTGCGGTGCGCCGTAATTGTGCGGCTACAATAGCCATCTCACATAAGCACGGGGGCAAGGCGATGGACTGGCAATTCTGGATCGACCGGGGCGGCACCTTTACGGACATTGTGGCGCGCCGTCCTGACGGCAGCCTGGCCACGCATAAACTGCTGTCGGAAAACCCGGGCCAGTACCGCGACGCGGCGCTGGCGGGCATGCGCCAACTGATGGACCTGGCGCCTGGTGCGCCGCTGCCTGTCGAACTGGTGGGCGCCATCAAGATGGGCACGACGGTGGCGACCAATGCGCTGCTCGAACGCAAGGGCGAGCCGACCGTGCTGGCCATCACGTGCGGTTTTCGCGACGCCCTGCGCATCGCCTACCAGAACCGCCCGCAGCTGTTCGCGCGCCAGATCATTGTGCCCGAACTGCTGTACGGCGACGTGATCGAGATCGATGAGCGCGTCGGCGCCCACGGTGACGTCGTGACCCCGCTCGACGAGGCGGCCGCGCGCACGGCGCTGGAACAGGCCTATGGACGCGGCGTGCGCGCCATCGCGGTCGTGCTGATGCACGGCTACCGCCATCACGCGCACGAGGCGCGGGTGGCGCAACTGGCGCGCGAGGCCGGTTTTACGCAGGTGTCCGTGTCGCACGAAGTCAGTCCCATGATGAAACTGGTGGCGCGCGGCGACACCACGGTGGTCGACGCCTATCTGTCGCCGATTTTGCGCCGCTACGTTGACCAGCTGGCGATGGAGCTGCCCGGCGTGCATTTGCAATTCATGCAGTCGAACGGCGGCTTGACGGATGCGCGCGCCTTCCAGGGCAAGGACAGCATTCTGTCCGGCCCCGCCGGCGGCATCGTCGGCATGGTGCGCGCCAGCGCGCTGGCCGGTTTCGATAAAGTCATCGGCTTCGACATGGGCGGCACGTCCACCGACGTGTCGCATTACGCGGGCGAGTTCGAACGCGTGTTCGAGACGCAGATCGCCGGCGTGCGCATGCGCGCGCCCATGATGAGCATCCACACGGTGGCCGCGGGCGGCGGCTCCATCCTGCATTTCGACGGCGCCCGCTACAAGGTGGGGCCGGACAGCGCGGGCGCCAATCCCGGCCCCGCCAGCTACCGGCGCGGGGGCCCGCTGGCCGTCACCGACTGCAACGTCATGCTGGGCAAACTGCAGCCTGCGTTCTTCCCCCGCGTCTTCGGCCCCGACGCCAATGAAGCGCTGGACGTGGCCACCGTGCGGGCCCAGTTCGAAGCGCTGGCGCGCACGGTGAATTCGACGCCGGAGCAGGTGGCCGAAGGCTATGTCGCCATCGGGGTCGGCAACATGGCCAACGCCATCAAGCAGATTTCCGTGCAGCGCGGCCACGACGTCACCGAATACACCCTGACCAGCTTTGGCGGCGCGGGCGGCCAGCATGCCTGCCTGGTGGCCGATGCGCTGGGCATGCGCACGGTGTTCATCCACAGCCTGGCGGGCGTGATGTCGGCCTACGGCATGGGCCTGGCCGACCAGAGCGCGATGCGCGAGCGCGCCATCGAAGCGGCATTGGGCGCGGACCTGGCCGGCGATTTCGCGCAACTGGGTGAACTGGCGCGTGGCGACTTGCTGCGCCAGGGCGTGGCACAGGAACGCGTCGCGCTGGTGTCGCGCGTGCACCTGCGCTACGAAGGCACGGATTCGGCCCTCGTCGTGCTGTTCGATACGGTGGCCAGCATGCAGGCGCAGTTCGAAACGGCGTACAAAAAACGCTTTTCCTTTCTGATGCCGGCGCGTGCGCTGATCGTCGAAGCCATTTCCGTGGAAGCCATCGGCGCGTCCGATGCGCCGCGAGTGGCCGCGCCGGCCCATGCGGCGCGCGCGGGTGGGCTGGCGCCCGTGCAGACGGTGGACATGTACTGCGCCGGCGCGTGGCGGCCAAGCGGCCTGTATGCGGCGGACAGCTTGCGCCCTGGTGATACTATCGATGGCCCGGCCATCGTCAGCGACGCCAATGCCACCACGGTCATCGAGCCGGGCTGGCGCGCGGAAGTGACGGCGCACGGCCATTTGGTCTTGCGCAGGGTCGTCGCTTTGCCTGAACGCCGCGCCATGGGGACCAATGCCGACCCCGTGATGCTGGAAATTTTCAATAACCTGTTCATGTCGATCGCCGAGCAGATGGGGCTGCGCCTGCAAAATACGGCCCATTCCGTCAACATCAAGGAGCGGCTCGATTTCAGCTGCGCCATCTTCGACGCGCAAGGCCATTTGATCGCCAACGCGCCGCACATGCCCGTGCACCTGGGTTCCATGGGCGAGAGCATCCGCACGGTCATGACGCGCAACGCGGGCGCCATGCGGCCGGGCGACGTCTACATGCTGAACGACCCGTATCACGGCGGCACGCATCTGCCCGACGTGACGGTGATCTCGCCCGTGTTCGATGAGGAGGGTACTGCCATCCTGTTCTATGTCGGCTCGCGCGGCCACCATGCCGATATCGGCGGCACGACACCCGGTTCCATGCCGCCCGACTCCACGCGCATCGAGGAAGAGGGCGTGTTGATCGACAATTTCAAGCTGGTCGACGGCGCCACGGGTGCGGTTAGCGAGGCGGAAACACTGGCGCTGCTGGCGGGCGACAGCTGGCCGGCCCGCAATCCCCGGCAAAACCTGGCCGACCTGCGCGCCCAGGTGGCGGCCAACCAGAAGGGGGCCGACGAACTGCACAAGATGGTCGCGCATTTCGGTTTGCCGGTCGTGCAAGCCTACATGGGCCACGTGCAGGACAATGCCGAGGAAGCCGTGCGCAGGGTCATCACGACCTTGAAGGATGGCAGCTACGCGCTGGACCTAGACAATGGCGCGCAGATCAAAGTGGCGATCAGGGTCGACGCAGCTGCACGCAGCGCCGTCATCGATTTCACGGGAACCTCAAGCCAGCTGCCGAACAACTTCAATGCGCCGTCCGCCGTCTGCATGGCGGCCGTGCTGTACGTGTTCCGCACCCTCGTCGACGACGATATACCGCTGAACGCGGGTTGTTTGAAGCCGCTCACGGTGATCATCCCGCCCGGTTCCATGCTCAACCCGCAGTATCCTGCGTCCGTCGTCTCGGGCAATGTGGAAACCTCGACCTGCATCACCAACGCCCTGTATGGCGCGCTGGGTGCCATGGCCGCGTCGCAGGGCACGATGAACAACTTCACGTTCGGCAGCGCCAAATACCAGTATTACGAGACGATATCGGGCGGCTCGGGGGCCGGCCCCGGTTTTGACGGCACGGACGTGGTGCAGACGAACATGACCAATTCGCGCCTGACGGACCCGGAAATCCTCGAGTGGCGCTTTCCCGTGCGGCTCGACAGCTACAGCATTCGCGCAGATTCGGGCGGGGCGGGGCGCTGGCACGGCGGCAATGGCGGCGTGCGCCGGGTGCGCTTTTTGGAGCCGATGACGGCGGCGATCTTGTCGAACAACCGCATCCATCCGCCTTTCGGCATGGATGGCGGCGCGCCGGGCGCGCTGGGGCGCAATTACGTCGAGCGGGTTGACGGCACGGTGGAACACTTGCCCCATATCGGCAAGACGGACATGTGCCCCGGCGACGTGTTCGTGATCGAGACGCCGGGCGGCGGCGCTTACGGCAAGACGGAATAGGCCGTGGCTCCGCTGAGCTGCGCACGCACCTGGCCCACGTCGCGCATGGGCGCGCGGCCGAACTGGCGGCTGTATTCGCGGCTGAACTGCGATTCGCTGGCGTAGCCGACCCGGTAGCCGGCCGTGCCCGCGTCGATCTGCTCGACCAGCATCAAGCGCCGCGCTTCCTGCAGCCGCAGCAGTTTCTGGTACTGCATCGGCGTCATAGCCGTAATCGCCTTGAAGTGGTGGTGCAGCGATGACATGCTCATGTTGGCCATGCCGGCCAGGTGTTCGATGCGCAGCGGCTCGCAATAATTGTGCTTGATCCAGTCGATGGCTTGCCCCACCTGGTGCGACTGGCTGCTGACCAGCGCCATGTGGCGCAGGCGCGCGCCGACAGGGCCATTGAGCAGGCGGTAGGTCAGCTCGCGGCGGATCAATGGCGCCAAGGTGGCGATTTCTCCCGGTTTGTCGAGCAGGCGCACGAGGCGCAGCATGGCGTCGAGCAGCTCGGCCGACACGTCGCTGACGGAAATGCCGCGCGTGGCGGGCAGGATTTTCTGCTGCGCCAGGTGCTCGCCGCCGCTTTCGCTGTCGAGCAGCGCGGCCACGTCGGCGATGTCGATGCCCAGCACCACACACAGGTGCGGCTTGTCCACGCTTGCCTCCACCACACGCACCTGCACCGGCAAGTCGACGGACGTCAGCAGATACTGCATGCGGCTGTAGTGGAAGGTTTCCGTGCCCAGGGTGACGTCTTTCGCGCCCTGCGCGATGATGGCCACGCTGGGGCGCGCCGCGTGGAACAGCGATTCCGTGACAGACGACTGGCGGTGGAAACTGAGGTTGCCGATGGCCGTCGTGTAGTCACCCGTGCGCGGCGCGTGGCGGCTGATCAGGGCGGCGATTTCATCTTGCGGAGTAAGTGGCGTGGACATGGCGTTCAGTATGCGTGAGGCGAAGAAGGGCAGGGGCTGATCTTACGCAGATTTGGAGGATCGTGCAAAGGTCTTGCAGGATCGCGGTAACGGTGGCCGGGCATCTCGGGCACACTTGTGCAATCGCATGCATGGCACGCGTCACCCCTCGCCACACACATCTAGACACAGGAGTTTTCATGACCACCATCGCCAAAGGCTACGCCGCACTGGGCCCGACTTCCGCACTGCAACCGTTCACGTTCGAGCGCCGCGCCCCGCGCGAAGACGACGTGGCCATCTCGATCAAATACTGTGGCGTGTGCCATTCCGATATCCACCAGGCGCGCGACGAATGGGGCGGCGCCGCTTTCCCGATGGTGCCCGGCCATGAAATCGCCGGCGTCGTCACGGCCGTCGGCGCCAACGTCAGCAAGTTCAAGGTGGGCGACCACGTGGGCGTGGGCTGCTTCGTCGACTCGTGCACCACCTGCAAGACGCGCAACGTGGACCTGGAACAGTACATGCCAGGCCTGATCCAGACCTACAACGGCCTGGAAGCGGACGGCAAGACGGCCACGCAGGGCGGCTACTCGGACAGCATCGTCGTCAAGGAAGGCTATGTGCTGTCGATTCCCGACAACCTGCCGCTGGACGCCGCGGCGCCGCTGCTGTGCGCCGGCATCACCCTGTATTCGCCGCTGAACCACTGGAAAGCCGGTCCTGGCAAGCAGGTCGCCATCCTGGGCATGGGTGGTCTGGGCCACATGGGCGTGAAAATCGCCCACGCCATGGGCGCCGAAGTGACGGTGCTGAGCCAGACCCTGTCGAAGCGCGAAGACGGCCTGCGCCTGGGCGCCGACCACTACTACGCCACCAACGACGCGGAAACGTTCACCAAACTGGCCGGCACGTTTGATCTGATCATCTGCACCGTGGGCGCGTCTATCGACTGGAATCAGTACATCAACCTGCTGAAAGTCGACGGCAACATGGTTATCGTCGGCATCCCCGACGGCGCTGTGCCGCCGATCAGTGCCTTCGGCCTGGTGGGCGCGCGCCGCAGCCTGTCCGGCTCCATGATCGGCTCGATCAAGGAAACCCAGGAAATGCTGGATTTCTGCGGCAAGCACAATATTGTGTCGGACATCGAGATCATCCGCATCCAGGATATCAATGAGGCGTTCGAGCGGGTAGTGAAGAGCGATGTGCGCTATCGTTTCGTGATCGACATGGCATCTTTGTAACGCTCGAGAAAAAGCCCAGGGCGTTGTTACCGCGTCTCGCCGTACTATTCGTACTGTCTTCGACGCGGCGCCTAGCCCTGGGCATTTTTCGGGCGTTCCAACCGCTATGCTTTAAAAGCAAAAACGGCTGCTATCTGGTTGACCTGTGTTTGTTGGATTACGCGCTTTGCGCTAATCCAACCTACGCAATCCGCATGTCCGGTAGTCGGGTAGGTCGGATTAGCGCGCAAGCGCGTAATCCGACACCCCCGCCAACCCCCATCCCCGCCAAAAATCAAGCTCCCGCGTCAATTTTTCTTTCCTTGCATCAAAAATCGGCATAAAATGAAACCGTACAGTACAGTTTCACTACGTAGATTTGAAAAAAACAGCCATCCCCGGCGTATTTGCCTGGGCAGGGGAGGCGTCATGGATAAAAAATGGACACTTCAGTAAATAAAGGAGCGCCGGCGATCCCGGCGGTCTTCAGGGGCAAGCGGCTTGCCTTGACGGTTTTCGGCATTTTTCTCGGATTTTCCGGTCTGGCCCTGGCCGCCGGCGGCATCGAACTTATTACCCTCGGCGGTTCCTGGTACTACCTGCTGGCCGGTCTCGGCCTGCTCCTCGCCGGCGTGCTGTATCTGCGCCGCAAACCGCTGGCGAGCGGCATCGTCGCCGCGCTGGTCATCGCCACCCTGGTCTGGGCCGTGTGGGAAATCGGCTTCGCCTTCTGGCCCATGGTGCCGCGCCTGGCGCCGTTCCTCGTCATCGGCCTGGTGGCCGCCTTGCTGCATCCGTGGCTGGCGGGGCGCAAGCACACTGGCCAGTCGCGCGGTTTCGCGGCTCTGGTTGCCGTCGTGCTGGTGGCCGGTTTCGCCGCCATGTTCAAGCCGCACGGCGTGCTGGACGCCACCGTGCAGCCGCAGCAGGATGCGATCGCGGCGGTGAATGGCGGCAGCGCCAACTGGGCGCATTACGGCTATGGCCCGAAGGGCACGCGCTTCGCGCCGTACACGCAGATCGACAAGCAGAATGTCGACAAGCTGCAAGTGGCGTGGACCTACCGCTCGGGCGAGCTGGCCGAAGGCGCGTCCGAATCGCAAAACACGCCGCTGCAGATCGGCGACACCATCTATACGTGCACGCCGACGAGCAAGGTCATCGCGCTCGACGCCGATACGGGCAAGGAACGCTGGACCTTCGACCCGAAGCCGGCCAATATCAAGACGTGGAACCGTTGCCGCGGTGTCGGCTATTACGAGCCGGCGAAGGTGACGAATCCGTTCCATTTTGACGGCATGCAGGCGGCCAGCGCGCCGGTGGCAGGAGCGTGCGCCAAGCGCATCGTGCAAGTGACCATGGATGCGCGCCTGATCCAGATCGACGCGCAGACGGGCAAGCAGTGCGAAGGCTTCGGCGACAAGGGTTCCGTCGACCTCACCGTCGGCCTGGGCAAGGTCAAGATGAACGTGCCGTACTACGCCTACACATCCGCGCCCACGGTGGCGCGCAACCTGATCATCCTTGGCGGCTGGGTGTTCGATGGCCGCTCCACCGATGAACCATCGGGCGTCGTGCGCGCCTACAGCGCCGACACGGGGGAACTGGTGTGGGCCTGGGACCTGGGCAATCCGGCCATCACCAAGCTGCCGCCGGAAGGGCAGACGTACACGCGCAGCACGCCGAACATGTGGTCGGCGCCCGCGTTCGATGATGAGTTGGGTCTGGTCTACCTGCCGACGGGGAACGAGCAGCCGGACTTCTGGGGTGGCAAGCGTCCGCCGCTGACGGAAAAATACGCGTCGGCCATCGTTGCCCTCGACATGGCCACGGGCCGCGAACGCTGGACGTATCAAACCGTCCACCATGATATCTGGGATTATGACGTGGCCGCGCAGCCGGCGCTGTACGACGTCCCGGACGGCAAGGGCGGCAAGATCCCCGCGCTGGTGCAGCTGACCAAGCGTGGCCAGATCTTCATGCTGGACCGCCGCACGGGCAAACCGATTGCGGAAGTCGTGGAAAAACCCGTGCCACAGGAGCACGCGGCCGGCGACTGGGTGGCCAAGACGCAGCCATACTCCATCGGCATGCCGGCCCTTGGTGCGGAAACGCTCACGGAGCGCGACATGTGGGGCGCCACCTTCTTCGACCAGCTGGCCTGCCGCATCAGCTTCCGCAAGCTCAATTACCAGGGCGAGTTCACGGCGCCAAGCACGAAAGAGACCTTGATCTACCCCGGCTACTATGGCGGCTTCAACTGGGGCGGCGCGGCCGTCGATGAAAGCAATGGCTATATGTTTGTCAACGATATCCGCATGCCGCAAGTGGTCAAGCTGGTGCCGCGCGAAACGGTGGACGTGGCCAAGCTGACGTCGGGCCACGGCGTGGGCAGCACCTATCCGATGGATGGCACGCCGTTCGTCATCGACCACAAGGCCTTCAATTCGCCGCTGGGCATACCGTGCCAAAGCCCGCCATGGGGCGTGTTTGCCGCCATCGACCTCAAGACCAAGAAAAAAGTGTGGGAGCGTCCGGCCGGTACGGTGCAGGATGCTGTCGTCAACGGCGTGCGGGCGCGGCTGCCCATCCCGCTGGGCATGCCGACCCTGGGCGGCGGCATGAGCACGGCGTCCGGCCTCGTGTTTTATGCGGGCACGCAGGATTACTATCTGCGCGCCATGGATATCGCCACCGGCCATGAAGTGTGGAAGGCGCGCATGCCCGTCGGTTCGCAAGGCACGCCGATGACGTATGTGTCGCCCAAGTCGGGCCGCCAGTACGTCGTGGTGGTCGCGGGCGGCGCCCGCCAGAGCCCGGACCGTGGGGATTACGTGATAGCATACGCGCTTCCCAAGACACAGTAAGAGTTTGCTTCATGCCCCAGTTGCGCACCGTTCCAGCTTCCCCGAGTACCCGAAGCGAGGAGCGGCGGCGCAAGCTGCTGGTGGCGGCATCCAGACTCTTTCTTGACTCCGGTTACGACGGCGTCAGCATGGACGCCATCGTGGCCGAGGCGGGCGGCTCGAAAGCCACCGCCTACCGTTACTTCGGCAGCAAGCAGGAACTGCTGGTGGCCGTGGTCGAATATCTGTGCGCCGACTTCATCATCGCGCTGCGCCAGCTCGATACCTCGCAAGCGGGCCTGGAACAGGGCTTGCAGCTGATCCTCGATGAGCTGGTGGCCGTCGTCACCAGCCCCCGCCACGTGGATTTCTACCGCCTCGTCGTCACGGGCGCCGCCGCCGTGCCAGCCGTGGGCCAGACCTGGTACGAACACGGCCCGCAAGTGTGGCATGCGCTCATCCTTCGCCTGCTGGAACAGCAGCGCACCCAGGGCCGCATCGCGCCCGACACCTCATTTTCCAACCTGCCGCAAATCCTGTTCGACGCCGTCTTCTCGCACCTGACCACGCGCACCGTCATGCTGGGGCAGGGCGGTAATGCGGCCACGTTCCGGCCGCTGATTGCGGAGTTGATTGAGCTGGTGGTGGCGCGGGTGGAACGCAGGGCGGACTAGCGGGGCCGTAATCCGACTGTGCTGAAAGGTGAGCAGCTGAAGCCGTCGGGCAGCATTGCATTAGTCATAGCATCAGTGCTGTTCGCCATCTTGTCCCTGGCCGTCGTGTTCGTCTGCTTTCGCCCCAGAGTGTGTGAAAACGCACCCCAATGTAAACGAGATTTTTTCTGAAGCGTTAATAGCTCATTTGACGTAATCAGGAGAGCAGGATGAAGCGTTTTGTCGAGGGAACCGACCGCAGCCAGAGTGTTCTCTTTCCCGAGCATCTGGATGACTACGTTGCAGAGGACAATATCGTTCGGATTGTAGAGGCATTCATTGAAGCGCTTGATCTCAGGACCCTTGGCTTTGCCGGTGCCGACCCGGCACGCACCGGTCGCCCGTCCTACCATCCTGCAGTTCTCCTTGGTATTTACATCTATGGTTACCTCAATCGAATCCAGTCCAGCCGCCGCCTGGAGCGTGAGGCGCAGCGTAATGTCGAACTGATGTGGTTGACCGGGAGGCTATCTCCCGACTTTAAAACCATCGCTGACTTTCGCAAAGATAACGGCCCCGCCATCTGCAAAGTGTGCCGCCAATTCGTCCAGGTATGTCGCAGGCTTGATGTTTTCTCGGATAGCAGCGTGGCAATCGATGGCAGCAAGTTCAAAGCGGTAAATAATCGCGACCGAAACTTCACCAACAACAAGCTGGAAGCCCGCATTGAGCAGATCGAGGAAAGCATCAAGCGCTACATGGACGAGCTTGATCGCGCCGACCGTGATCCTGCGCTTGTCCCCGCAACTCGCGTGATGCGTATTAAAGAAAAAATCGCAGGTCTGAAAGAGCAGATCGAAAGCCTGGGTGAGCTCGACAAGAAATTGAAGCAGACGCCAGATCAGCAGATTTCGCTGACTGATCCTGATGCACGCTCGATGTCGACCAGCGGACGCGGAACCGCCACCGTCGGATACAACGTGCAATCTGCCGTCGACACAAAGCACCACTTGATCGTGGCGCATGAAGTCACCAACATAGGAAATGATCGCGCCCAGCTGGCGTCAATGGCAAAGCAAGCCAATGAGGTGATCGGTCTGAAGCATCTAGAAGTGTACGCTGATCGCGGCTATTACAGCGGTCCCGAAATTTTGGCGTGCGAGGAATCGGGGATGGTGCCATTAGTTCCTAAACCGCTCACTTCGGGCAATCGTGCAAAGGGGCTATTCGATAAACGCGACTTCCGATATCTGCCCGAGAGCGACGAGTTCCAATGTCCTGCTGGAGAACGTGCAATCCGACGATTCAGCACGCTAGAAAAAGGGCTGCTGTTTTACAAATACTGGTCGTCATCTTGTCCCAAGTGCCTGATGAAATCTCAGTGCACCACCGGCGCAAATCGCCGTATCGCCCGCTGGGAGCACGAAGACGCCCTCGATAGGATGAGCAAGCGGATAGCTGAGCACGGAGACGTCGCGAGAATCAGGCGGCAAACAGTCGAACATCCATTCGGTACGTTAAAAGCTTGGATGGGTGCTACACATTTTTTAACTCGAACGTTACCACGCGTGAAAACAGAGATGAGCTTACATGTTCTAGCCTACAACTTGAAACGCATGGTGAACATCATGGGAAATCAGGGGCTGAAAGCGGCGTTGTTGGGGGCGTGAGCCCTTTTTAACTTCGACTCGCACGTCGGGGAAAATCGGAGGCTTGCACGGAGCGGCCGCTCCCGATACAAAAACTCGGGTTTTCACACAGCCTGGCCCCCAAGCGGACCTTCAAAGTTCGTTTGCGGTCTGTTGAAATTGGCGTGGGATTGAAGCATTTGATCTCACGTATGCTTGAAGGCTGCCACAACCGGCATTCAAATGAATGCTTGCTCGCCGTGCTATGCTTTGCCCATGAAAACCGCACACATCGACGTTCGTCGGCACATCCCATACCAGGCCAGGGCTGCATGAAGAACGAGTACACTTTTGCGGCGCTGGCAAAGCAGGAAGTCGCGCCGGGACCGGATGCCGATGCGCTGTTTTTCAGCATGCTGGCGCCTGTCCTGCGCGGCGGCCCGCTGGTCGCATACGATTCGATGACCGACTTGCGGATGCAGTTGACGGCGCCAGCATATTACGTGGCCCACAAGCTGGTCGCACATGCCGGCAAGCGCGTTATCTTCCAGGGCCGTGTGGCGCAGGCCAGCGTCACTGAGCTGCTGGTATTTCTTGATGCGGCAGTGGCAAGTGGCGACCTGCGCCCCTTGCTGCTTGCGCCCGTGTTCGAAGGAACACCGGCGCAGGTGATACATATTGATGGAGATGTGCTGCACGTCTACGCTGCAATACCGGGGATAAAGCGGCAGGTCTGACCAATATCCTGCCGTCCTGATCGAGGACATGCTCAAGCAAAACCGCGGCGACTGACCGTCCGCTTTTGGCCTATTGTGTTGAAGAAGTCGATCGGCAACAATTTCGGGAGGTCTCAGACCTCCAAACAGTCGGAGATCGTTCAATAGCGGCGGTTCTGGCCAGTCTAGGCTGTCAGAATTTCTAACTAAACGTCAACCTACCCGCGTTTTTCAACACGATAGGCCGGTAGCAGGCGGTGGAGTAACCGAGGTTCATGTCAGGCTTCCAGAGGCTTGCCATCGATAAGTACGCGAAACCGTTCACCTGAAAACCCCGCCCGGTGGCTACCGTAAATGGCCTTCCCGAGAGATTCATACCATTTGGAATCGGTGGCCTCGACAGAAACTGCCATGTCCGGGTTCTCGGCGGAGATTTTCTCAAGAGCTTCCGCGACCTCAGTTGTTGAATGTAGTTTGACGCCATTCAAGTCTACGCCACTATTATCGGAAATTCGCAAAACAATCATCTTGTCCAAATCGATGCTCTAGGAAGAAGGATGTTTCAGTTTTTACATCGGCGAACGGCGGCTTCTGGCCGATCTCGGTCGAATTAGCGATGCAACTCGAGCACTACATCTTCAGGTCGAAACGCAACTAGCCATTGTGTAATACCGTGTGCATCACTGCATTCCAACTCGTAACCCGGAGGTAATGAGTAAATTTCAATGATGGTTGCGACGTCAGCGATTGCAGGCCGCCGAAGATTGAATGCATCAGAAAATGTGGCCTGTTGCACGTTGAATGCCACAATCTTAACTACATCGTATTGCATAAATTTCATAATTGAACCGATCATTGAACGGCTGCTCTTGGCCGGAGGCTGACTAAAAGGCATCACCTAAGCATAGCGGACGCGCAGCCTCTCACCACTTTACAAGCGCCCGTCGTTAGAGCCATGGATCGAAGTACGCGTAAGCAGAAGCCTTGCCTCCCTCATTGGCGCACCAAACCGTAACACGGCGCCTGACGTTGACAGCACCACAACCCAGCCGCCCTTGATTGTTATTTGATCAAATGGATTGGATTGATCCGAAACAAACGTCCAAACAGGTTCATGATTTTGCAGCGATTCCAAAACGACTACGCCGATTGAGCCGTGTTCCGCAGCCTCTCCGCACTTGACTATGTACTGACCACCATACAGCTCTTCTTGCGCCAGAATCGCGACATTGAGCCAACCGCCAAGCTCCTGTTTTTCATGTACTCTGGCCATCCAGGTTTCGTGCACTTCGTAGATGTCACCGTTGCTGCACACGAGGCCATTGTGGCTTCGCACCTCCTGGTTCCTCCACTTTATTGCCATCACTGTCATTGATTCCATATTTAGAAATGGGCGACTGCACGCCCCTGAATTAAACAACTTGTGTTCTTGCCCATCGCAAACTTATTCAACATCCGCTCTTGGCCAGATTCGGCATACGCAACTAGCCCTTTCTTTTGATCTTTTCACGTTGCAAAATCGACCTGCATTCGTCTTCGGTTGGCACGTTTTTCTCAATCAGTATGGTATGCCAGCCACCGCAATCAGGGTCAGGGCAGCCACACACAGTTGTTCGCACCGGGTGCTGGGTTAATCCATCGCGCTTTTGAATAGCATTAGTTCGTTCCTGACTCTTGATAAGGTGGACTAGCGCGCCTCGGCTCAAAAATTTTCCTGCCATGATTTTCCTCTAGGTGCTTGAACCGCACAAAACGTTAACGTTTTCAATGTCTGCTGTTGGCTACTGCCGTTGGCAATTCAAACCGGCGGGTCAATCCGCTGGATGCAGCACTTTACTCCAAATGGCTGGTCGCTTCATTACTGAGAGCATGTTAGTGGCCAGCGAAGCTTCTGCTTTGGCCAGGCGCCAGATGCCATGTCGCGCCGATCATGATGGCAGCCTCATCGCAGGCGCTCTGCCGCGGCTGCGTCGGTCGAATGTGATGGCCTCGCTCCGCCCCTTGCTCGCATTGCCCCAAGGGCGAATGATATAGTGGCGGAAATGTATACACTGAAAGAAATTGCCATGAAAAACGACGCAACGACTCGCCCGCAAGCTAACCAGGCGCCTGCCAGGCTCAGCAAAGGGGACTTTGTCACCGTACTGCGCAAACTGCTGCAAGACGAAGCAAAGGCTGGCAAGTCGAGCGTGGAAGTACGCGCCGCAAACCTGCACACCGAGGTTGGCGTTTATCCGGCGCGCGGCCACTCGATGCCGACCTGTTGCACGGTGATGTATGAAGAGATGCAGCCGGGTGACGAGATACTGCTGACGCCACCTGGCGGCAAGGGAGCTACGCTGCTGGTACGCTATAAACTCCCGCGCTGATGCAGGCACTGCAGTGGCAGTGAACCTATTGCCAAGAATCCATCATCGCTAACTGATAACGTGCACATGCAGCTGCTTCGCTCAGACCATCGTCGGTAGCTTGTAGCCTGCTTCAGGAGTTTTTAAATATTTATATAAGCTCTTATATAAACGGTGCTACCATGGTTGCATGAAACCTGGACTAGGCACGCAATTAAGACATCTCATCGAACTGCTCGACGGCGCGGTCGAGCAGGCCTACGTGGAAGCGGGGCTCGATTACCGGCCGCGCTACACGCCGGTGATGCGGGTGCTGGCCGAACAGCCGAGCGCGACCATCGGAGAGTTGGCGGCCCTGGGCGGCCTCACGCAGCCCGCCGCGACCCAGACAGTGGCTTTGATGGTGAAGAAGGGCCTGCTGGCGGTAGCCGCCGGCGGCGAAGACGGCAGGCAGCGCGTGGTGCGCCTCAGCGCCGCTGGCGCAGCGCTGCTGCCGCGCCTGCGGTTGTGCTGGCAGGCGACCAAGTCCGCGGCCGACAGCCTCGATGCGGAACTGGCGTTTCCCTTGTCCGACTGCCTTGCACAGGCGATCGCCGTACTCGAGACGCGTTCCTTCGGCGCGCGCATCCGCGATGGCAGGCTGCGCCTGGATGTCCGCTCTGACGCAGGCACGACAACACCTGACGAGTAACCCGAATGATGCAGCCTCGCGCACTTTTTCACACAACGATCAAATGCTTCGTAGTCCAACTTGGAGGAATGTATGTCAGGTAGAAAGAAGTTTGTCGCAGCAATCGTATTGGGCACGCTGTTGTCGTTGCACGCCTTTGCGGCGGAGGACACCGCCTTGAACGCGGCCGATCGCACGGCGATCGTGCAGACACTGGCAGTGAAAATGAACGCGAATTACATCGAGCCAGCGGTGGCCGAACGGGTCGGCAGTGCGATTGCCAGGAAAAATGCCGAAGGAGGCTATGCGACCGCCGCCAACGTGAAGGCCTTCAGTGCGGCGCTGGCCAAGGATTTGCGGGAATTGAGCGGTGACTTGCATTTCGGCGCCGCGTTTTACGAAGGTCTTCGTGAGCGCAGCGGTGCCGCCGAAGTGCCCAGCCGCGCCAAGATTGACGAATGGCGCGACCAGACCACCCGGCGCGGCTATGACATCGAGAAGATCGAACGCCTTCCCGGCAACGTCGGCTATATCGAGCTGCGCGGCTTCGGCGGTCCGGAATTCGTCGCCGCGGCGTACACGGCGGCGATGTCGCTCATGGCGGGGACGGATGCGCTGATCCTCGACCTGCGCCGCAACGGCGGCGGCAGCCCGGCCAGCGTGGCTTATCTGATGAGTCATTTCTTCCCGTTCGGCGACGAGCGTCACCTGATCGACATGTACGATCGCCCGACCGGTACGACGCGGCAGTTCTGGACCGTGAAGACGGTCGCACAGCGTTACGACAAGCCCGTGTACGTGCTGACCTCGGCCCGCACGTTTTCCGGCGGCGAGGATTTCTCCTATGGCATCCAGGCGCAGAAACGGGGGACGGTGGTTGGAGAAACCACCGGCGGCGGCTCCAATCCCGTGAGCTGGTACAACGTAGGGCAGGACATCATTGTCGCGATTCCGACCGCGCGCACGACCAATGCCGTCACCAAAACCAACTGGGAGCATGTCGGCGTGAAACCGGACATCGCCGTGCCGGCGGCACAGGCGCTGCAGACGGCGCATCTCGCCATCCTGCGCAACCTGGTGTCATCGGCCAAGGAGGGCAACGAGCGCAAGGAACTGCAGCGCGTGCTGGCGATGGCGGAGAAGGGCGAGTCCGAGAAGCCGGTCTACACGCTCAGGGGCGAGCGTTAATATCGCGGGGCTGATCAAGTGCGTAGGTCGGATTAGCGGCGGCACGCCGCGTAATCCGACACTACGGAGCCAACAATGGTGTCGGATTACGCTASGCTAATCAGATCTACGTGTCCGACCTACGTGAATGATCGGAAATGGGCTGTGCGTTTTTGACGTCAACGCACGCCACGACGCCTCTGAAAACCGTCGCGAGCAAGCCCAATGTCGGGTTGAGTAGCGCAGCCGTACTTTAGTACGGCGAGCAACGCCGACCCGAGAGTGGGCTGCGCAGCAGGTTTGCAGTGCGTTCTTCACATCAGGTAGCAATACCATACTTGTGCTGCGTCGCCTCGTACTGCTGCTTGAGCGACTCCAGCTTCGGATGCTTGGGATCGATCTTGCGGATCACCTGCATCTGGTGCTGCGCCTGTTCGGCCAGCGGGGCTTCCCAGCCCAGCATGTTGAGCTGGCGCAGGATGGCGTCGACGGAGGCGAACAGCACGGGCAGGTTGCCTGGGGTTTTGCGCAAGGCCTGGCGCAGCACGAATACGGCTCCCTTGAGCTCTCCGCTTTCCGACTTGCTGGCCGCATCCTGCATCAGTTCCTGTACCTGGTTCGTGATCTGCTGGCCCATGCCTTGCGCCAGGTCGTGGCGGCCCGCTTTTTCAAAGACGTCGACGGCCGCTTCCATCGTCACGTCGCTGTCGGCTTCGTTGACGAGTTTCATCATGACGTCGGACGCCGCCTGTTCCAGGTTGTTTTTCAGGCAGCTTTGCACGAGACCCACCTTCAGCTGCGTCGACAGGCCGCGCGCCGTGTCCAGGGCGGCGGCGGCCAGCTGCAGTTCGGTGGCGGCGGCGATGTCGTTGCCCGACAATTCATGCAGCATGGCGGCCGAGATGGCGCGGCACGCTTCCACGTTGGCGCCACCGCGCAAGGAGCGTTCCATGTCGCGCAGCACACCGCTGGCCTGCGGCGCATCGCCTTTCTTGACCAGCGTTTTCACCAGGTTGACGTGGTCTTCCGGGTCGCGGAATTCCGAGTATTTTGCCTTCGTCACCACCTGCTTGTAGGCGCGTTCGGCCGCGCCGATGTCGCCCGTGTCGAAAGCGATACCGCCCAGGTGGCGCAAGCGGCGTACCATGTGCGGCGAGATGGCCACCGCGTCCTCGAGGATTTTCTTTGCCTGCAGCTGCTGGCCCATGGCTTCATGGTTTTGCGCCAGCAGGTCATAGGCGGCCATGAAGCGGGGATAGACCTCCACCAGTTCCAGCAGCGCGTCCTGCGCTTCCTCGTGGCGCTGCTGTTCGAACAGGGTGCGCGCCAGTCCCAGGTGGGCCCAGGCCATGGGGCGCGTGGCCAGCATGTCGGCGTACAGCTGTTCGGCTTCCTTCCATTCGTCCAGGGCGATGTGCAGCTCGGCGCGCAGGCGGGCGAAATCGGCCGCCAGGCGCGGGTGCTGCAGTTCGGCCGCGCGGCAGCTTTTCACGGCTTCGCGCAAGTCGCCCTTGTCGATCAGCTGATAGGTCGGCAGAAAAATGGCGCGCCGCTCGATGGAGCGCGCGATGCGTCCGCTCAGCACGTCGACGGTGAACGGTTTCAATATGTAGTCGGACGGGGTCAGTTCGGCCGCGCTGATCACCTTGCTGTGGATGGCTTCCGAGGTCAGCATGATGAAGATCGTCCACAGGCCGATCAGCTTATGGTGGCGCAAGTCTTCCAGCAATTGCTGGCCATCCTGGCCGTCGGTGCCGCTGCCAAGATCGTATTCGCACAGGATGATGTCGAACGGTTTCTTCGTCAGCAAGCGGATGGCCGTGCCGGCATTGACGGCATATTCCACCTTGGTGATGGCCGCCTGGTTCAGCATATTGTGCAGATTGCCCCGCATGCTGGGGTTCGGGTCGACGATCAGGACAGATAAGTCGCTAGTTTCTGGCATTGTTCAGCTCTCGTTCATCTGTTCGGTCATTTGCGGGAACTCTTCTTATATGTCTCGGCCCGGCAGCATTATTTCTTATCAGCATACTGCAAAGCTGGCCGGCACTGCCAGCAAAATGCGTGCAATCGGGCGTAGGGCAGGGTGCAAGGTGCATCCCGTGGCGCGCAGCGTTGTATTTCATGGCACCGTTGTGCTGCGCGCCAGTGCCGTCGCCGCAAATTCCAGCACATAGTTGACTAGCATGATAGTATCCTAATTACAACTAATGTTGGATGCCGCACAATCTTGCGGCCAGGCATGCGCAAGGCTGTACCGGGCGCTTTTCTTCTTTCTGGTGTCGATACCCGTATGCGTGTTCCTGACCTTTCTTCCCTGCGGCGCGTTGCCGTCCCCCTCGCATTTGGCGGCAACAGCGAACAGCAGCATACCTATTTTGCGGAATTGCACCGGGTCGGCATGGTCACGCAAGCGCTGGGCATCATCGCCTTCAGCCTGACGTGGCTGCTGATGCCGCCCGCTTACCATCCCAACCTCACGCATGCCGTGCTGGCGCTGCTGGGCATGTTGATCAGCCTGGTCGTGCGCTACCGCTGCACCACCTTGCCCGTGCTGACCGTTACGGGTGCCTGCGCCGTGCTGGCCTTGACTTTTGGCTTGCGCACCATGGCCGACGCCGTCCATCACGCCAGCTTCTGGGTCTTGCCGGTGGGCGTCTTCATGACCCTGGCCATCGCCTCCATCTTCAATGGCGGTCTCAGCTACCTGGCCGTGGTGGCCGGCGTGTGGTGGAACGTGGGCCATGGCCTGTATCCCGTCAACGCGGGCTTGCCCGACCAATCCTGGGTGCCCTTGATGATCGCCGTCAGCGTGCTGTTCGGGCTGGCGCTCAATGTCAGCTTCAGTTTATTGCGCTTGCGTAACTATCACTCCAAGGTGGAATTGACGCGGCTGGCATTCCAGGACAGCCTGACGGGCCTGAACAACCGCCGCATGTTCACGCAGCGCGCCCAGCAGATGCATGGCGCAACTCATGGCGGCAAGCTGCATTTCCTGATGATCGACATCGACAATTTCAAGATCATCAACGACCAGCAGGGCCACGATGCGGGCGACGCGGTGCTCGTGCGCACGGCCGCCGTCATCGCGGACAAGGCGCAGGGTCATCTGTGCGGCCGCCTGGGCGGCGAGGAATTCGGCATCGTCTACGCGGGCGACCGGGAAGACGCGCGCGCCTTTGCCGGCGCCTTGGTCGAAGCCGTCAGCCAGGCTTTCCTGGCTGCACAGTTCGTGTCGATCAGCGTGGGCGTGGCCGAGCTGGACCGGAGCAAGGACCTGGGCCACAGCTACCGGCTGGCCGACGAGGCCCTGTACCTGGCCAAGCGGCAAGGCAAGAACCGCTATGTGATCGCCTGATGACCGGCTGAGGGTGTTGTTGCCATGTCAAAAACTGCCGCTGTGCGGGGCAAAACGGTGGCAAAGGGCCAAGTTCCGGTCATAAGGCAGGGGTAAAACGGGTATAATGCGCGCAAAGGAAATTTGCCGTACGAAAGATATTGTCATACCTACCTTTAACCCGCAGCCACGCTGCATCAACCACCTTCCAATCATGTTGATACTGCCGGGTTCCAATGCCCTGTCCGTTTTCCGTAGCCACCGTCTGTTAAGCCAACTGCAAGCCGTCTCGCCTGCGATTGTTGCCGTTCAAGCACGCTATGTCCATTTCATCGATGCCAGCGCGCCTCTCACCGACGACGACAGCACGCGCCTTGGCGCCTTGCTGACGTATGGCGAGCCGGCCCAGGCTGACAATACGGAAGGCGCTGCCGAAGAATTCTTCGTCATCCCCCGTTTCGGCACGATTTCGCCGTGGGCTTCGAAAGCCACCGACATCGCGCACAACTGCGGCATGGCGCACATCAAGCGCGTCGAACGCGGCATCGCTTTCCGCATCAACCTGAAATCGGGCATCCTGGGCAGCGCCATCGGCGCCGGCAAATTGACGGACGAGCAGGTACAAGCCGTGGCCGACCTGCTGCACGACCGCATGACGGAATCCGTGCTGCGCAGCGCGGACGACGCCAAGGACCTGTTCCGCACCCTGGAAGCGCGCCCGCTCGAATCGATCGATTTGCTGGGGCAGGGCAAGGCCGCGCTGGAAACGGCGAACACGGAACTGGGCCTGGCGATGTCGGAAGACGAAATCGACTACCTGGACGCCGCATTCACCAAGGCTGGCCGCAACCCGACGGACGTGGAACTGATGATGTTCGCGCAGGCGAACAGCGAGCATTGCCGCCACAAGATCTTCAACGCCGACTGGACCATCGACGGCGTGGCGCAACCGAAGTCGCTGTTCGGCATGATCAAGAACACGCACGAACTGCAGCCGAAGGGCACCGTCGTCGCCTACAGCGACAATTCCTCGATCATGGAAGGCGCGACGGTTTCGCGCTTCTATCCGCGCGGTGACAAGCACGAATACGCGGCATCGACGGAACTGACGCACACCCTGATGAAGGTGGAAACGCATAACCATCCGACGGCAATCTCTCCATTCCCTGGCGCCTCCACGGGCGCGGGCGGCGAGATCCGCGACGAAGGCGCGACGGGCCGCGGCGCCAAGCCAAAAGCTGGCCTGACCGGTTTCACCGTCTCGAACCTGTCGCTGCCGGACGCCGTGCGCAGCTGGGAAACGGCAGCTTCCGTGACGGCGCCGCTGGTTGGCCGCTCGGATGCGGACCAATACGGCAAACCGGAGCGCATCGCTTCGCCGCTGCAGATCATGATCGAAGGCCCATTGGGCGGCGCCGCGTTCTCGAACGAATTTGGCCGTCCGGTCCTGGGCGGCTACTTCCGCACGTATGAACAGAACGTCGGTACAGATAAAGACGCCGTGTTCGGCTACCACAAGCCGATCATGATCGCGGGCGGCATCGGCAATATCTCGGCGCAGCACACGCACAAGAACGACATCCCCGTCGGCAGCCTGCTGGTGCAACTCGGTGGCCCGGGCATGCGCATCGGCATGGGCGGCAGCGCCGCCTCGTCGATGACCACCGGCAGCAACACGGCCGACCTGGACTTCGACTCCGTCCAGCGCGGTAACCCTGAAATGGAACGCCGCGCCCAGGAAGTCATCAACGCCTGCTGGCAAATGGGGCTTGATAATCCGATCATCTCGATCCACGACGTGGGTGCGGGCGGCTTGTCGAACGCTTTCCCTGAAATCACCAACGATGCCAAGCGCGGCGCGATTTTCGACCTGCGCAAGGTGCCGCTGGAAGAATCGGGCATGGCGCCGAAGGAAATCTGGAGCAATGAGTCGCAGGAACGCTACGTTCTCGCCATCGCGCCGGAAAGCCTGCCACTGTTCAAAGCCATGTGCGAACGCGAACGCTGCCTGTTCGCCGCCGTGGGCGTGGCCACCGAAGAGCGTCAACTGAAACTGATCGACACGGAACTCGGTAACGAGCCGGTCGACATGCCGATGGACGTCTTGCTGGGCAAGCCGCCGAAGATGCAGCGCGACGTGGTCCACGTGGCCAACGATTTCCCTGCAATCGACCTGACGGGCATGGACTTGAAGGATGTGGCGCAAAAAGTGCTGCTGCTGCCGACCGTGGCTGACAAATCCTTCCTGATCACCATCGGCGACCGCAGCGTGGGCGGCATGACCGTGCGCGACCAGATGGTGGGACCATGGCAAGTGCCGGTGGCCGATTGCGCCGTCACCACCATGAGCTTCGAAGGTTACCTGGGTGAAGCGATGGCCATGGGCGAACGCACGCCGCTGGCCGTCATCGACGCCGCCGCCTCGGGCCGCATGGCCGTGGGCGAAGCCGTCACCAACATCGCTGCCGCGGCAATCAGCGATATCTCCGACATCAAATTGTCCGCCAACTGGATGGCCGCCTGCGGCCAGCCTGGCCAGGACGCGGCCTTGTACGACACGGTCAAAGCCGTCGGCATGGAGCTGTGCCCGGCGCTGGGCATCAGCATCCCCGTCGGCAAGGATTCGCTGTCGATGCGCACGACGTGGAAAGACGAAAGCACGGGCGCGGCGAAATCCGTCACGTCGCCGGTGTCGCTGATCGTTTCCTCGTTCGCGCCAGTGACGGACGTGCGCAAGTCGCTCACGCCGCAACTGAAAACGGACAAGGGCGACACGTCGCTGATCTTGATCGACCTGGGTCGCGGCAAGAACCGCCTGGGCGCTTCGGCGCTGGCGCAAGTCATGGGCCAGCTAGGCAACGCCACGCCGGACGTCGACAGCGCGGAAGACCTGAAAGGCTTCTTCGCCGCCATCCAGAAATTGAACAGCGACGACAAGCTGCTGGCCTACCATGACCGTTCGGACGGCGGCCTGTACGCCACCCTGACGGAAATGGCCTTCGCCGGCCACACAGGCATGTCCGTCAACCTGGACATGCTGACCATGGAAGGCGAGCATTCGAGCGACTGGGGCGACGCCAAGAACTGGGCCGGCCAGGTAGCGGAACGCCGCAATGAACTGACCTTGCGCGCCTTGTTCAGCGAAGAGCTGGGCGCCGTGATCCAGGTGCGCGCGGAAGAAAAGTCGCTCGTCATGGATGTGCTGCGCACATTTAACCTGGGCGCCTGCAGCCATATCATCGGCAAATTGAACGACCGCGATGTGATCGAATTCACGCGCGACGCCAAGCTGATTTACACACAGCCACGCGCCGAACTGCACCGCCTGTGGAGCGAAACGAGCTGGCGCATCGCCCGCCTGCGCGACAATCCTGCCTGCGCGGACGCCGAATACGACCGCCTGCTGGACGCGCAAGATCCGGGCATGTCGCCTATCGTCACCTTCGATCAGAACGACAACATCGCCGCGCCATTCATCGCCACCGGCGTGCGTCCGCGTGTCGCCATCCTGCGCGAGCAGGGCGTCAACTCGCATATCGAGACGGCCTACGTGATGCACCAGGCAGGTTTTACCGCTGTCGACGTGCACATGAGCGACCTGATTGCCGGCCGCGTGAAACTGGATGACTTCCAGGGCGTTATCGCCGTGGGCGGTTTCTCGTACGGCGACGTGCTGGGCGCGGGCGAAGGCTGGGCGAAAACGATCCTGTTCAACGCCAGCCTGGCGGAACAGTTCGCGCGCTTCTTCAACCGCACGGACAGCTTCGGCCTGGGCATCTGCAACGGTTGCCAGATGATGAGCAATCTGAAATCCATCATCCCCGGCGCCCACGCTTGGCCCAAGTTCACGCGCAACAAGTCGGAGAAATTCGAAGGCCGCTTTGCCATGGTCGAAGTGATGGATTCCCCATCGATCTTCTTCAACGGCATGGCCGGCACCCAAGCCGGCATCGCCATCGCCCACGGCGAAGGCTACGCCGACTTCTCGCAAACGGGCGACATCACCCAGGTCACCAAAGCCATGCGCTTTGTCGACAACAAGGGCGTCGCCACGGAAGCGTACCCGTACAACCCGAACGGCTCGCCGGAAGGCATCACCTCGGTCACCACGCCAGACGGCCGCTTCACGGTGCTGATGCCGCACGCGGAGCGCGTGTTCCGCAGCGTTCAACAGTCCTACCACCCTGAGGCGTGGGGCGAGGATTCGCCGTGGATGCGCATGTTCAGGAATGCGCGGAAATTTGTGGGGTAATTCAGCTATTTTCGGCGCGGCGCCTTGGTTAAGGGCGCTGCTGCTGGGGTGGGAATGAGAAAGCCGCTGTCGGGAGACAGCGGCTTTTTTGTATTGTAGCTATGTGGAATATTATTTTTATTAATCGAAGGGTGAATTGTTGATTTTATTTAATATTTTTTTCGAACTAAATGCAGCGTATTTTTCAAATATTCTACGTAGCGCTTTTTCTCTCTGTTTTGCTGATGATGACTGTATGCATCTTTGAAATATTGATGAAATTTCTTGATTCTCCTCATCTTCGATCCCTATCATGAAAAAACTATTACTTTCGATAGTGGCTAGGCATGTTACTGCATCGCTAAATCCCTGCGCCTCATCGTCAACGTCGAGCGGAAATTGGTCGTATCTGAAAAGCCCGGTATCCACTAAATACTCATGCCATTTTTTCTTGGATGGGGAGATTTTGGAAATTTTTATCAAATCAAAATTTTCAATATTCAGCAAATATTTCCCATCTTTAATCCAGTTTGGGTGGAGAACGCTTTCATAAAATGATTCAATATCGCTAATCACTTCAATCGAAGCTATTTCTTTTTCCGCATCAACTTTGTTTGATGATATATATAGACTTTTCACTAAATCCTCAAGTTTTTGACTTGATGTTCTTATGCCAGATATTAGCTGGTTAGTAACGTCCATTTGTGCTGCAATTTCTCTTGATCTTAGTAAATCAAAAAACATCCCCGCCCATTGCTTTCTGAGATGATTTTCTATTCCCTGGAAATTATCGAATCCTTCGATAGCATTGTTTGTAGGATTTCTTCTGACCTCATCAATGAACTTAAAAATATCTACTGCATGTTCTTGCTTCTCTATTGCTGGATATTCAATATTTGCTGCAAAAGCATGCTTTTTATTTTTCTGATATAGATTGTGATTTGATAGTAAATTATTTTTAATGTAAGTAAATACGGGCATGTTTGTTTGCCGTGCTGCAGAATACTCGGCATTGGTAATGGATTTGCTCTTATCCGAGACATACTCTCCGCCGAATCGCCCGCCTATTATTAGGATAAAAAGATGACAATTTGAAACTTCATGAATGCAGGACTCATGTGTGTGAAACTCTGGTTTGTAAAAAACGTCACCATGTTCACTTAAGATTGGGTCAAATCCATATGATCTCACAAACCTAGTTAATTGCTCTCTTATTTCACCAAGATCGAAACATGTTGAACTAATAAATACTTTTGGAGTTGCCATAATGTGAGTTGGGGAAATTGGTTAAGTGAATATTTGTATTTCTATTTTACAGCGTATGTGAATTTAAATATTTAATTTTTAATAATTAATTTTTTGCATTCCTTATTGGTGCAGATTTCATTACAATCCCTTCGCCATCCCCACAATCACCGCCGCCGCCGGCACCAGCAAAAACTGCGCAATCAGCGTTCCTGCCAATCTGTTCCCAACCAGTCACACCACCGCTCGCCGGAACTGCGATTCTTCGATCTTGCCTTCGATGACGTCATCCGTCATGCCCGACATGTGCGGGTCGATGAAGACGGCCATCATGATGGTGGCGCCGCCGTTGATGATTGATGATTGATGAAAGCGTGCTGGAGGTGACGCGCACGCTGGGGTCGAGCACGCCTGCGTACAGGGCCGCGGTGTAAGGTGGACAACGATGCGCCCACCGTCCAAAGGGCCGTGGCGATGACGTTCATGGCGTAAACGGGCCCAGAAAAGAGTTCGAAGTGCGCGACAGCAACATCAAAATGCTGAACAGCGCCAGCGACACGGCGATGCGCCGCGTGCGGATGCCAGCGATGCGCACGGAGTAGGCGAGCGTGCCGATAATGTGGATGATGAACGTCAGTGCGCAAATCAACAGCAATTGCTTGTCCATCACAACCTTGCAGTAAAGAAAATATCATTCCATGCTGCCATGGAGTTACTTATTTTTCAACTGCAAATGAGATAATTTTATGTTATTGGGGTTTTGTGGTGGTTTGTGTGGAGTTGACTGAATTTCACCCCAAGGCAGAAATTGGGGTCAGACCCGACGGGTCTGACCCCGGCCTTTGCCTGTGGGTGAGATAAATGCCGCCAGTGAGCGTCTGACTGGTTTCCTTGCTTGTATTTCAAGCTTGCACCCTCAACTACCCTGGGTAGCGGCAAGACTTGCCGCTCGACATGAATCAATCAACCCGGAGGTACACCATGAGTTTCGATTCCTTTCTGTCCAAACTGAAGACCAAAGCCAGCGAACTGAAAACCGAAGCGCTGAAGTACAAGAACAAGGATTTCCTGAATGCCGCGATGGCGGGGTCGGCCCTGATCGCGATGGCGGACGGCAGCGTCAGTGCGGAAGAGAAGCAGAAGATGGTCAAGTTCATCGAGAGCAATGATGCGCTGTCGGTGTTTACCACCACGGACGTGATCAAGGCTTTCCAGGACTATGTCGGTCAGCTGGAGTTCGACAAGGATATCGGTGAAGCCAAGGCCTACCAGGCGCTGGGCAAGATGAAGTCGAATGTGGACGCGTCGCGCTTGCTGGTGCGCATGATTATCGCCGTCGCTTCATCGGATGGCAATTTCGACGCCAATGAGCAGCGCGTGGCCAGCAAGATCGCGCGCGAACTGGGCTTGAACCCAGGCGAGTTCGAGCTGCAGTAACTTTTAAGCCAGCCGGCCACGGCTGGCCAGATTTAACTCTTGTCCCACCACGGCGGCGTGCCCGACGACCAGGGGCACGCCGTTTGCACTTCGCTGATCCTGTAGCGGATCTCGATCACTTGCCCATGGTGAAACGGACCGCGTCTCCAGTCGCCGGAGTCAAAGACGTAGCTTTTGCCCTTGATGCAATGGTGGTTCGGATTGTTGCCGATGGGGCCGGTCGAGTGCAGGGTGACGCGCACTTCGCCGTTGGCGTCCAGCGGGGCGTCGCCACCCATGAAGAGTGCATCCGAGCCGATGTCGCAGACAGTGGTGCTGCCTATCTTGCTGCAGTGCTTGATATACGTTTGCTGGCGCGCATTGGCCACGTAATCGTCATGCCGCATCGGCTTGCCGTCGTCATAGGTAAAGCGCAGGATGACTTGCGTGGGCTCGCTGGCCGGATGGCGCGTGGTGCTGGTGCAGGCGGCGCTGAGGAGGGCCAGCAAGGGCCAGGCCAGCAGGCGCAGGCCGCCGCGCAGCACGGTGAATATCGGACTAGTGCCAGGTGTCTGCATTGCGCTCCATGGGCCGTTGCCATTCGTTTAAGGAATTTGGCGGCGATGATAGCACGCGATGGCAGCGCCTGTGCCTGCCGCGCCTGTGCGCCGCCTCAACGCGACGCCAGGCCGATGTTTTGCACGTGGGAAGGCACGATGCCGCCGCTCGATACCTTCTGCGACGGCACTACCATCACCAGTTCGCCGTCCACGCTGCCGTCATCGTTGTGGTTGATGCGTACTTTCAGCTGGCGGTCCAGCGCGACGAAGGCGTTGCGGTCGGTGGCGACGATGCGGTGCTCTTCCTGCTTGCCGATACGCGCATACTTTTCAGCGCCGGCGAGGCGCAGTTCCAGGGTGTCGCCATTCGACAGATCATAGGTGCCGACGAATTTCTTGAAATCCTGGCGCATCATGTAGCGCGGGTGTTCGGGCACATCGATGCGCAGCGCGTTGCCCGGCACGGTGACAGTGTGCTCGGGCGGCAGGGTTTGTGCGATGGCTGCCGTGCTGGCTGCGGCGAGGCACAGCAGTGTGCCCAGGATGATGGTTTTCATGTTGTTGTCCTCGTTGGTTGACGGCCTCTGGCGCGTGATGCGGGCGGGCATGGGGCAGGAATCAGTCTAGGCACAGGTTTGGCGCTGCGCATCGTTCATTCGGTGGAGACTGCAATGACATTTTGCGTGGTAGCCAATCGCATGTCGGCGAACGATGCACTACGGCGCACCGTGATTCATTTCTTGCAGCACTTTCTTGCATAGCTCGCCGTACCCCACGCCCGTGCCCCGTTTGTGTGCGGCCAGGTCGTAGCGGGCGCTGATGTCGTCCCAGGCCGCGCTGCCCGGCAGGGGGCGCAAATCGGCGTCGAGGTCCATCTTGAAATGGATGAAGTGCCCATCGGCGCTCAGCAGCCTGCCGTACACGGCGGGCATGCCGGGGTAGGCCAGTCGCAGGTCGAGCATGAGGGCCGCGCCCAGCGCCACGCCATGGCTGGCCGCGTACTGGCGCAGGGCGTCGGGCAGGGGGCGGGCGCGCCACCAGGCCGCCGTCTGTTTGATGGCGGCCAGGGTCAGCGCGTTTTGCTGTTGGACAGAATATTGTCTGCTCATGGCTGCCACCCATGCTGAACACGGCTTGCAGCGTCAGCGCGATGCCAGGCCCATGCTTTGAACGTGGGCCGGCACGATGTCGCCGCTGGCCAGTTTTGCGGCCGGCATCTGCATCAGCACTTCGCCGTCCACGCTGCCATCGTCGCGCAAGTCGATGCGCATGGCCAGCTGCCGGTCGAGCGCCACGAAGCTGTTGCTGCCGGTGGCGACGATGCGGTGTTCTTCCTGGTTGTCGATGCGCGCATACATGAGGGCGCCGATGCTGCCGATATTGCGCAGGTGCAGCACTTGTCCGTTCGACAGCTCATAGCCGCCGCGGAACGGGGCAAACGTTTCCGCGTTCATAAAATGCCTTTGTGCCGGTAGTTCGATCGTCTGCAGGCGTCCGCCTGGAACGACGACGGTCTGGCTGTCGGGAAGCGACTGTGCATTTGCCAGCAGGGCGCAGACGCCCAGAGTGCCGGCCAGTATCCATGTTTTCATTTTTCTACCCATCCTTGAACTTTGGTGCCGTCCGCTGCCGGCGCGGCGATATTGTTGTCCATACCAGGAAAAGCGAACCGGCTGGTCCGTACGCGTTGTGGTGACACTGGCAAGGTGCGGGCGACCGGTCTTGCCAGTGTAGGCAGGCAAGTTGTCCTGTACATCATCCGATCGGATGAGACAGCCTCATGCGTCAAGCACGGCCAGGTGCGCGGTCGCGCCGTGGATCAGCGCGATCAGCTCGCCCTGGCGCCGCGTGTCCGTTTTCAGATAGGTATGGTGCAGATGCGTCTTGACGGTGTTGACGCTGATGCCGCTGCGTGCGGCGATTTCCTCGATGGTGGCCCCTTGCGCCAGTTCCTTGCCCACCAGCGCTTCGGCTTGCGTCAAGTCGAACAGCTGGCGCAAGGCGGGGACGGACGTGCTCGCTTGTGCAGGATCGCGCGCAATCAGCAGTGCGCATGGGGGCTGGCAGGCTGCGAGCAGGGTGACGGTCAGGGCCAGCGGCGTTTGTTGCTTGCGCGCCAGGCGCAGCGACTGGCATTGCGGCGCGCTGCCAGCGCTGGCGATGACGAGGCGCACGGCGCGCACGAGGGCGGGCGGCACAGCGTGCGCCAGTTGCGCCGCATGCAGGGCGTGGCCGGCGGGCGTGGCGAAGCGCAGGCCGAGGCCCGCGTCGAGCACCAGCACGGCAGCGCCCATGGCGTCGAGCGCCGCCAGCGCGCAGCGGCTGGCCAGTTGCGCCTCGCGCAGGCGCTGCTGCAGGCACAGGGCGCGTTGCAGATGCGGCAAAAGTTCCTGCCATTGCTGGCTGTTCAGGGCGGCGCTGTCGAGCTGCGGCCAGTCGTCCGTGCCGCAAGCCGTCTCGTACAAGGCGGCGATCAGTTTGCCCACATCCGCGCTAGCTGTGCCCATGCTTGTCCCCATAACCTGATTAGATCAGCGTGCCGCAGGCGTGCAGGTGCGGAACTGGGTAAGGGCGGTGTTGCGCAGCGATCCGCCCCGCCTTTGTGAGGAGGGGCTGGCCGCTGCCATCTGGCCTGGGCAACTATCAAGATAGTACAAAGACATCAGTGCTGCAATGGTTTGCAATAATATGGTTGGATAGTGTTCTGTAGGAAACTTGCACGGGCAAAACACGTCGATGATGTAAGATTCGCACTATGACCGATTTCACATTTACCGATTGCCCATGAGTTTCATAATGATTCCCGACGTCGCCCTCGTCGACAACACCGAACAACGCACGCCATTGGTGCTCGTGCTCGACTGCTCCGGCAGCATGGATGGCGAGCCCGTCGCGCTGCTGAACGAAGGCCTGGCCTTGCTGGAACAGGAACTCAAGTCCGACGTGATCGCCGCCAAGCGCGTGCGCATCCTCGTGATTCAATATGGCGCCCACGATGAAGCCGTGGTGGCCAGCAACTGGTGCGACGCCATGGATTTCACGGCGCCCCGGTTGGAAGCGAACGGCACCACGCCGACCGGCGCGGCCGTCGAGCTGGCGCTGGCGGAAATCGAGCAGGAAAAGCAGCGCTTCCGCCAGGCGGGCGTGGCGTACACGCGGCCGTGGCTGTTCCTGATGTCGGACGGCGAGCCGACGGACCGCTGGCAGCACGGCGCCGAGCAGGCGCGCGCGGCCGAGCAAGCCAATAAGGTGGCGATCTTCCCCATCGCCGTGGGCGACAACGCGAACATCGATTCCCTGGGGCAGTTTTCCAGCCGTGGCGAACGGGGCGTGAAGCAGCTGAAGGGCTTGCAGTTCCGCGAACTGTTCCTGTGGCTGAGCGCCAGCATGCAAGTGGTGTCGCAATCGCGTCCTGGTGCGCAGGCACAGCTGGCCTCGACGGACGGCTGGTCTGTCGTGAGCACCTGATCGATGGCAGCAGTGCAAGCAACACAGGATTCCTGGCGCACGTTCGGCGCCTCCGTCACGGGCAAGGCGCATCTGGATAAAGATATTCCTTGCCAGGATGCGCACGCGCACGCCGTCGTGGGCGACGTTTTGGTGGCCATCGTCTGCGATGGCGCCGGTTCGGCCAGGCTCAGCGAGCAGGGCGCGCAGTTTGTCGCAACGCAGACCGTGCAGGCGCTGGCCGGGCGGCTGGAGCAGGGCGCCACCGTACAGGATTTACATGACGGCGCGCTGGCCGGCACCCTGGCGCAGATCCGCGCCGCGCTGGATGATATCGCCCGCGCCGCCAACGCCACCCTCGACGACTACGCTGCCACTGTTGTCGGCGTGGTGATGGGGCACGACAACGGCTTCTTTTTCCACCTGGGCGATGGCCTGGGTGTGGCGCAACTGCTTGATGGCGGCGAACTCATCTCGCTGCCCGCCAACGGCGAATACGCGAACGAAACCTATTTTATTAGCGGCGAACGCTGGCGCGAACAGCTGCGCCTGTTGCCGATACACCAGTCCGTGTGCGGCGTCGTGCTGATGTCGGACGGTTGCATGCCCTTTGCCATGAGCAAGAACAATGCGGCCTTGTACGCGCCGTTCATGGACGCCGTGCAAGGCTATCTGCGCACCGTCGAGAGTGTCGGACTGGGCAATACGGCGCTGGCGTCCACCCTGGCTGACCCGCGCACGCACCAGATCACGGGGGACGACAAGACCCTGCTGCTGGCCTTGCGCGCATGAGCCGGAAGCAGGGCGTGACACCCGGCCTGAGTCCGGGCGGAAAAATTTGGCTCGATAAAGTCCGTAGCCTGGTGCTGGGTAAACTCATCAAGAGTGGCGGTGCGGGCAGCGTGTATCTGCTGCCGGGCGCGCCCACGCAGGTGGCCAAGCTGTACCACCCGCACCTGGACCGGGCCGCCAACCGGCGCAAGCTCGAAGCGATGCTGGAACTGACGCCCGAGCTGCCCGACCAATTGGAAAACGGCAAGCGCTACGTGCAGATCGCCTGGCCGCAAGCGGCCGTGTTCGACGGCCAGGGCGGCTTTGCCGGCTTCGTCATGCCTTTGCTGGACATGGCGCAGACGGCCGAGCTGGAACAGATCATGCAAGAGCGGCAAGCGCGCGCGGCCGACTTGCCCACGGGTCTCGGACCCAAGCTGACCCTGGCCGCCAACTTGGCCGCCGTCATCGATGCGCTGCATCAGCAGCAGCATTACGTGGTCGATCTGAAACCCGTGAACTTGCGTTTTTACCGCGATTCGCTGTACATCGCCATGCTCGATTGCGACGGCTTCAGCATCCAGGGCCATGCCGAGCGTTTTCCTGCCGAGCAATTCACGGCCGACTACCTGGCGCCGGAATTCCAGCGCAAGGGCATGCCGGCAGGCACGGAAATGGCGCAAGACCGCTTCGCGCTGGCCGCCGTCATCTTCCAGTTGCTCAACTTTGGCATCCACCCTTACAGCGGGCGGCCCGGCAATGCGCAAGTGGCGACCGACATTCCCGGGCGCATCCGCGACGGCTGCTATGCGTATGGGATAAAACGCCACAAGCAGCTGGCGCCGAACGCCACCAGCGGCCATGCCTTGATGCCGCCCGAGCTGCGCGCCATGTTCGACCGCGCTTTTTCTCCTTCACCGAAGCCCCAGCGGCCCTCGGCGGCCGACTGGGCGCAGTTGCTACGCGGCTATGCGCAGCGCAGCGACGGCAAGCTCGTCGTGTGTACCGCGAATCCCGAGCACCAGCATTTCGCAGGCCTCGGCTGCGCCGCCTGCGCGCGCGACAAGGTCATCGTCGCGGCCGGACAGGCGTCCGTGCTTGCCCAGCAGCAGATACTGGCGCAGTCCCAGCCGCAGCAGCGCAGCGCGCGCGGCGCGCACCATACGGCGCCGGGGCAGGCGCCCGTGCGGCTGCCTGCAGGTGGTGCGCAGGCCAAGGCGGTCGGCATTTCCGGCAAGGGCTGGGCCGTGGTGGTGCTGCTGATCGTGCTGTTCCTGATCGGCTTTACGGCCTGGACCTCGTCGTCCGATGAAGTGACGGACAAGGCCAGCCTGCAGGCGCAAGCGGACCAGGCGGCAGGACTGGAAGTATTTCGCTGGCGCTCGCCCAAGGCGGCCGGTTTCCAGCCGTCCGATGCGCGCAAGGCCGTGCGCAGCCTGTCGCAAGCGATCAGCAAGGGCGACGATGATGCTGTCATGCGGGGCTTGCAGCTGTTGTATCGTTCTGGGGAGAAAAAGTCGACCAGCTACGCTGGCGACCCGATACGCGGCCGGCTGCGCGCGTCGTTGCTGGAGGGCCTGGGCTGGGTGCCCGGCTATGCCGGCGACTGGTCGGCTACCTATCTCGACCTGTTGCAAGCGAACCCGCGCGACCATCTGGTGGCGGCGGCCATGGGCCGCATGCACCTGAGCCTGAACGAACCCCAAGCGGCGCGCCAGTACTTCGAGCAAGCCGTGTGGGCGCACCCGACGGATGGCACGGCCTGGCTGGGCATCGCCGCTGCGGCGCTGCTGCGCGGCGGCGACGAGCGCGATGCCGTGAACCTGGTGGCGCTGGCGCACCTGACGGCTTACCGCTACGCCGTGGAGCATGCCTTGCCGGCCGAGCCGGGCAGACCGGCCGACAATGGCGTCGCGCGCATGGCGCAGCGCATGGACCTGGCCGCCAAGGTGCTGCGCCTGGCCCAGCCCGGCGCCTACCAGAAGCGCTGGGACAAGGTGCTGGCCGAAGGCGCGCTGCTGGCAGTCAAACTCAAGGCCATGCCGCCCTTGCGGGACCAGGTCGCCAGTGTGCAGCGCGAAACGATGACGACGGTTGCCTATGGCGTGCTTGATGAAAAGCACGCAACGGGTGAAAACCGCTTGACCTTGACCATTACCGCCGACGGCACCCTGAGCTATGCGGCGGCCGAATTGCCGATGGAAGCGATGCTGAACAAGGTACTGCTCGATAGCGTCAAGCGCTGGACCTACTTGCCGGCCGTGCAGCACGGTCAATTGCTGGAGTCGAAGGTGGTGGTGCTCGTGCGCTACCGCGATGGCCGGGTCAGCTTTGTGCCGGGCGGCGTGGCCGTCACGGCGGAAAATTAGAGGAATATCATGAAAATCAAGATCTTATGCGCCGTGGTGGGCGCGTCCTCATTGTGGCCCGGGATGGCCCAGGCGGAGATCGTGCAGCGCCAGGTGGTGACAGCCATCGCCAGCGAGCAAGATAGCGAAGGCGCCGACGTGCTGACCGTGGCTGCGAACACGGCTTGCGGCGGCCGCCAAGTGCGCATGGATGCGCGCTCGGTCGATCTGGACGATGGGCCGTACGAAGCGATGAAAGTCCGGCTGGCCAAGCAGATCCGCAGCAAGACGCCCGTGCTCGTCACCGTGAAAAAATGCCCGGACGATGCGAGCGTGCCCATCGTGCGCCAGATCGCGGCATGCACGCCAGCGGCCTGCGCCGATGGCCGGGCGCGGCTGTACCTGCACGAGCGTTTCTTCCCCATCGAGCAGGAAAAGGCGCCGAACGTGCTGGTCTTGCCTTTGCCAAAAGGCAAGCTGCCGGGCACGTGGAAGGTGGAGATTTATAGCGTGGCCGGCCACAAGCTGCGCCTTTCGGGCCAGGTCAACCACGCCGATTATGCGCAGGGCGAGCTGGTGGGCGGCTATGTCACGTATTACCCCGACGGCAAGACCGAGCAGGAAGTGGCGCAGGATGGACAGGGCCGGCAGCACGGCGTCATCAGTCTGTATCGTGCCGATGGCACGCTGGATCTGCGTGGCAGCTGGCGCCATGGCTTGCCAGGAGGGAAGCACCAGCAATATCACCCCACGGGCAAGCTGCGCGAAGCCAGCGTGTACCGCGACGGCAAGCAGCTCGACGGTCCCGTGCAGACGTTTGACGCGAATGGCAAGCTGAGCACCAGTTTTGTGCTGCGCGGCGGCGTCATGGAAGGTGAATTGCTCGCGTATTTCCCTGACGGAAAAGTGGCGAATCGCACGCAAGTGCAGAAGGGCAAGTTCAATGGCAGCAGCACGAATTACTACCCCGATGGCGCCGTGCCAGCCAGCATGACGCAGCGCGACGATCTCCCCTCGGGCGAAGCGCTGGAATTTTATCCGGACGGCAAGGTGCAAACCCGCCAGCAGTATGGAGACAACGGTGGCTTGCTCAGCGTCCAGCGCTACAGTGCCCAGGGCGTGCTGGTGCTGGAAAGAAAGTGGGATGCGCAACTGCGCGAGCAGGGCACGTCGCGCTCGTGGTACGAGAACGGCAAGCCCGAGCATGCGATCGAGTATGTGAACGACCGGCGCGACGGCTGGAGCCGCAGCTGGGGCCAGGATGGCAGCTTGAAGAGTGAATGTAAGTATGCGGCCGGCAAGGTCCAGGGGGAATGTGGCGAAGCGCCGCCAGCGCCGGCACTGTTGCGCAAAGAGCAAACATGGCGCGCACTGTGAAGCATGTCCTACTCGCCATGCTGCTGTGGCCGGCGCTGGCCCATGCCGAGATCGAACAGCGGCAAGTGGTCAGTGCCATCAAGGCGACGCGCGGCGGCGATGTGCTGACCCTGGCCAGCGACAGTGGCTGCGGCGGGCGGCAAGTGCGCATGGATGCCATGTCCATGGGCCTGGACGCGCAGCAATACGCGGCCATGAAGCAGCAACTGGCCAAGCTGATACGCGACAAAACGCCCTTGTTGATGCGTATTAAATCCTGCCCTGCGCCAGGCAAGGTTGGGGCGCTCGCCATGCCCGATGTCGGCAAGCTGGGCGGCTGCGAGCAGCAAGCCTGTGCCGATGGCAAGGCGCGCTTGTACCTGAATCACAATCTGACGCGCGGCGAAGTCAAGGAACATGCGCGCTATGCGCTGGTCGTCCCGCTGCCGCCAGGCAAGACACCGGGTACCTGGCAAGTCGAGGTGGTGCACGCGCGCGAAGGCGAGCCGAAGCGGCTGATAGGCCAGGTCAACGATCCCGATTATTTGCGCGGCAAGCTGGTGGGCAACTACAGCATGTACTACCCGCATGGCCAGTTGGAAATGCAGGTGGAGCAGGATGGGCGCGGCGTGCAAGAGGGTGTGCAGACCGTATATCGCCCCGACGGCCAGATTTCCATGCGCAACACGTGGCGCAATGGCGTGCAGGAAGGCGAACAGCGGACCTATCACGATACGGGCAAGCTGAACGAGGTCAGCCAGTACAAGAATGGCGCCCGCGCCGATGGCCTGGTGGAAACGTTCGATCAGGATGGCAAGCTGCGCACGCGCATGACCTTATTGAAAGGCCAGACGGATGGCGAGTTGTTGCTGTTCTATCCCGATGGCAAGGTGGAAAGCCGCAGCGTGTATGTGAACGGCATCCAGACGGGACCGAGCACTGCGTATTTCCCGGATGGCAAGGTGCAGCGCACTGCCAACTACGTTGACGGCAAGCCTGTCGGCGACAGCATCGAATATTATCCGGACGGCAAGGTGGCCAGCAAGCGCACGCATAGTGGCCATTATGTGTTGCGCAGCGAACAGCGTTTCAGCCATGCCGGCGTATTGATGGTGCAGAAACAGTGGAACGCGGGCGGGCGCGAGGAGGGCGCGTTGCGTTCCTGGTTTGCGAATGGCAAGCCGCGCCAGCTGATCGAGTATGTCGATGGCGAGCGCCAGGGCTGGACGCGGCACTGGCGGGAAGATGGCAGTGTGGAAAGCGAATGCCGCTATGTGGCGGATGTGGTGCAGGGGGAGTGCACGGGGGCGTCCGCGAAGATGTCGTACACGGAGGATGGGATTGAGTTCGAGATGCCGGAGCAGTGAAGCATGTCAATTAACCCAAGACAAGGACTGGGGTCAGACCCGTCGGGTCTGACCCCGGCTCTTTGCCTGAGGGTTCGGTGATGCTATCGGCTTACAAATAGTCTAGGACTGAGGCGTAACATTAGCGGTGCGGCGGCGTCAGCACGCTGGCAATCGCCTTCGGCAACGTTTCCGGATAATCGCGGCTGAAGTGCAGGCCGCGGCTTTCGCGGCGGGACAGGGCGCTGTTGACGATCATCGAGGCCACGTCGACGAGATTGCGCAGTTCCAGCAAATCGTGCGTGATGCGGAAGTTGCGGTAGTACTCGTCGATTTCCTCTTTCAGCAGGGCGATGCGGTGCTGGGCCCGTTCCAGGCGCTTGGTCGTGCGCACGATGCCCACGTAATTCCACATGAAGCGGCGCAGCTCGTCCCAGTTGTGGGAAATCACCACTTCTTCATCCGCATCCGTGACCCGGCTTTCATCCCAGTCGGGCAGATACGGCGTGCCCAGCTTTTCCTTGCTTTCGATGTCTTGCGCGCAGGCGCGGCCGATGACGATGCATTCCAGCAAAGAGTTCGACGCCAGGCGGTTCGCGCCATGCAGGCCCGTGCATGCCGTTTCGCCGACCGCATACAGGCCAGGCAAGTCGGCGCGGCCCGACAAATCCGTCACGACGCCGCCGCATGTGTAGTGGGCGGCGGGGACGATAGGGATAGGCTGCTTGGTGATGTCGATGCCCAGTTCCAGACAGCGGGCGTAGATGGTGGGGAAGTGTTCGATGAGGAATTCGGCCGGCTTGTGGCTGATGTCCAGGTGCACGTAATCGAGGCCCCGTTTCTTGATCTCGAAGTCGATGGCGCGCGCCACCACGTCGCGCGGCGCCAGTTCGGCCCGCTCGTCGTGGGCCAGCATGAAGCGGGTTCCCGCTGCCGCGCCCGCTTCAGGCGGCAGTTTCAGCAAGCCGCCTTCGCCACGGATGGCTTCGGTGATCAGGAACGATTTCGCATACGGGTGGTACAGGCAGGTCGGGTGGAACTGGATGAATTCCATGTTCGACACGCGGCAACCGGCGCGCCAGGCCATGGCGATGCCGTCGCCGCTGGCCGTGTCGGGATTCGTTGTATATAAGTATACTTTTCCGGCGCCGCCCGTGGCCAGCACGGTGTGCTCGGCGGCAAACGTCAGTACTTTACCGGTTTGCTCATCCTGCACGTACAGGCCATGGCAATGCGGTTGGGCATTGCGCTGGGTCGGCTTCATGCCCAGCTTGTCGGAAGTGATCAGATCGATGGCGCAATGGTGTTCGAACAGGCTGATGTTCGGGTGGGCGCGGACTTTTTCTTCCAGGGTCACTTGTACGGCGTGCCCGGTGGCATCGGCCGCGTGGATGATGCGGCGCTGGCTGTGTCCGCCTTCGCGGGTCAGGTGGAAACCCAGTTCGGCCGTGGCGTCGCGTGTAAACGGCACGCCTTGCTCGATCAGCCATTCGATCGCTTCGCGGCCGTGCTCGACGATGTAGCGCGTGGCGCTCTCGTCGCACAGGCCGCCGCCCGCGATCAGGGTGTCTTCGATGTGCTGCTCGTGGCTGTCGCCCGAGTCCAGCACGGCCGCGATCCCGCCTTGCGCCCAGTTGCTGGCGCCATCGAGCAGCGCGCGTTTGGAAATGATCGCGACGGTGCGCGTCTCAGCTAAATGCAGTGCAACCGATAAACCCGCCAGGCCACTGCCGACAATCGCTACATCAAATTTCATGACATTTATCTTTTTTTAGGGGAAGCATACTATATGCCATTTCCCCTCATTCGGTAATGTATTGAGATAAATTCTGCCAGCGAAAGATAGCTGGGGCTGTAGCTTGTGGCGCATCAATGTCTTCTTGGAACAGTTCGCCATGATGGCAAGACCAGCAGCGGGCCGCCTTGCGCGCGGCCTGATGCTTTTTGCCGCAGGGGGAACCATGATCCGCATCTTCAGCCACTATGTCTCGAAAACAGCGTTTATCCTGCTGTTGCTGGAAATCCTGATCCTGCTGCTGTCGGCCACCCTGACGTCCTTGCTGTGGCTGGCGGATGGCAGCCACCTGGTGCGGGCGAGCGAGGTCTACCTGTCGTCCTCTATCTTTGCGCTGGTCATCGTCTTGAGCATGAGCGCGCTGGGCATGTACCAGCACCGTTCGCACGAAGACATCCGCAACACTTTATTACGCATCCTGCCCTCGTTCGCGCTGGGTTTTGCCGTACTCAGCGTGTTGATACGCTTCATTCCAGCCTTGCATTTCGGACGCGGCAGCGTGCTGATCTTCGGCCTGGGCGCCATCGGCGTGCTGCTGGCACGTCTGCTGGTATTCAAATCCTCGCAATCGGCGCTGATGAAAGGCCGGCTGATCCTGGTGGGCGGCGGGGCGCTGGCGCGCGAGTGCATGGACTTGGCGGCCAGCAAGATCGGTTTCCACCAGTTTACGGTCGTCGGCTGCATCGATGTGGCGGGCGAGCAATGCTGCGTGCCGGCCTCGGCCTTGCTGCCGACCGGCCTTTCCTTGCTGGCCACTGCCCAGCGCCATGCCGCGCATGAAATCGTCGTGTCCGTCAGCGACCGGCGCAATGGCGCGTTTCCTGCCAAGCAACTGTTGGAATGTGCGCTGGGCGGCGTCAAGGTGATCGACGCGGCCACGTTTTTCGAGCGTGAAGCGTGCCAGATTCGCATCGACTCATTGCAACCGAGCTATCTGATCTATGGCGGCGGCTTTGATCAGAGTTTTTTCCGTGCCACGTCGAAGCGTTTGTTCGACCTGGCGGCCAGCGGGGTCATCTGCCTGGCGTCGCTGCCCGTGATGCTGGTAACCGCCCTGTGCATCCGTCTGGAAGACGGCGGCCCCGTGTTCTATCAGCAAGAACGGGTGGGGCGCGACGGCCAGCCATTCAAGGTGCTGAAATTTCGCAGCATGCGCTGCGACGCCGAGCGAGACGGCACGCCCATCTGGGCGCTGGCCAACGATGCGCGCATCACGCGCGTGGGCAATCTGATCCGCAAGCTGCGCATCGACGAACTGCCGCAAATGCTCAATGTGTTTCGCGGTGAGATGAGTTTCGTCGGCCCCCGCCCCGAGCGCGCGTATTTTGTCGAGCAGTTGAAGGAGCAGGTGCCGTACTACAACATTCGTCACAGCATCAAGCCTGGCATCACGGGCCTGGCGCAGGTGCGCTACCAGTATGGCGCTTCCGTCGACGATGCCGTCAAGAAGCTGCAATACGATTTGTATTATGTGAAAAACAATAGCCTGTTCCTCGACTTGCTGATCCTGCTCGACACGGTGCAGGTGGTGCTGTTTGGCAAGGGCAGCCGATGATGCGGGACCAGTCGGACTGGCTGGCGGCGCCCGACGCGGCGGCTCTCAGCCATGGCCTGGCGTCGCTGGCCTTCTTCGTGCTGGCGCTGCTATTGATCAGCAACTGGCGCGCGCGGCAAAACGTGCGCGCCTTGCTGGTAGCGTGCCTGGCGACGGGCGGCTGGGCGACGGGCACGGTGGTGCTGGTGCTGCTGGGACAGCGCATCGCGCTGGCCGGCGACGCGCTGGAATTGCTGCGCACCCTGGCCTGGCTGGTGTTTTTGCTGCTGTTGATTGAACCGTCGCGGCCCCGCTTGCGCCTCGTGCTGGCCGGCATCGTCCTTACGGCGCTGGCACCGTGGCTGCTCTCCATGGCCTCATCCTGGCTGGCGCTGCCTTTGCCGGCGCGCATCATCGCCAGTGTCTGCCGTTTGCTGCTGGCCGTGCTGGGCATGTTGCTGGTGGAACAGTGGTACCGCAACACGCCGCCCTTGAAACGCTGGGGCATCAAGTTTGCGTGCCTGGGCGTGGGCGGGCTGTTCGCCTATGATTTCTATCTGTACAGCGACGCCTTGCTGTTTCGGGCGGTCAATGACGACATCTGGGCCGCGCGCGGCATCGTCGACGCCCTGTGCGCGCCGCTGCTGGCCGTCTCGGCCGCGCGCAATCCGGGCTGGGCGCTGGGCTTGTCCGTCTCGCGCCAGATGCTGTACCGCTCGGCTGCCTTGCTGGGCTCGGCCATCTATTTGCTGGCCATGGCGGCCAGTGCCTATTATTTGCGCTATTTCGGTGGCACCTGGGGTTCATTGATGCAGATGGCTTACCTGGGCGGCGCGGCCTTGCTGCTGGCGGGCGTGCTGTTTTCCGGCAGCCTGCGCGCCAAGCTCAAGGTGTATATCAATAAACATTTTTACAATGCCATCTTCGATTACCGCGAGGAATGGCTGAGATTTACGCGCGCGCTGTCGGAAGATGGTCCGGCCCTGGGCGAACGCACGATACAGGCGATGGCGCAGCTGGTGGAAAGCCGCGCCGGCGCGCTGTGGATATTGCGCGAACAGGGGCAGTTTGCCCCGGCCGCCAGCTGGAACTGGCCGCCGGGCACGTGGAGCGAGCCGGCGCTTGGCCCCCTGTGCCAGTTCCTGGAGGCACGGCAGTGGGTGATTGACGTGCCCGATTGCCGGCACAATCCGCGGCAGTACGGCGGCTTGCGCTTGCCGCCCGCGCTGCTGGCGCTGCCCGATGTGTGGCTGCTGGTGCCCTTGATGCTGCATGGCCAGCTGTTCGCCTTTGTCGCACTGGCGCGGCCCCGCACGCACATCAGCTTGAACTGGGAAATCCTCGACGTGTTGAAAATTGCCGGCAGCCAAGCCGCCAGCTACCTGGCGCATCGCGAATCGCTCGATACCCTGACGGTGGCGCGCCAGTTCGACTCGTTCAACCGCATGTCCACCTTCATCGTGCACGACCTCAAAAACCTCGTGTTCCAGCTGTCGCTGCTACTGAGTAATGCTGAAAAGCACCGCGCCAATCCGGCTTTCCAGGAAGACATGCTGGGCACCTTGGATCATTCCGTGCAGAAAATGAAGACCTTGCTGCAGAAACTGGCGCGCGGCGAAGCGCCGGAAGCGCCCGCGCCGCTGCTGCTCGACGGCTTGCTGCGCCAGGCCGTGGCCGCCAAGGCCAGCCTGGCGCCGGCGCCCCGGCTGGAAATCGTCGATGGCGAGCTGACGGTGCTGGCCAACCGCGCGCGCCTGGAACGGGTGCTGGGTCATTTGATCCAGAACGCCATCGAAGCGACAGCCAGCGATGGCAAGGTGGCCGTGCGGCTGCGGCGCGAGCAGCACATGGCCGTCGTCGAGCTCGACGATACGGGGCAGGGCATGAGCGAACAGTTCATCCGCGAACGCCTGTTCAAACCGTTCGATACGACCAAGACGGCGGGCATGGGCATCGGCGTGTTCGAAAGCCGCGAATACCTGCGCGAAGTGGGCGGCAGCCTGGAAGTGCGCAGCGAGCCGCAGGTGGGCACGACGTTTCGCGTGGTCCTGCCGCTGCACGCGGCATAGGGGTGCAGTACTATGGCAAAACAAAAACTGCTGGTCATCGAAGACGATCCTGGCCTGCAAAAGCAGCTGCACTGGAGTTTTGACGGCTATGAAGTCTTGCTGGCGGGCGAGCGCGAGGCGGCGCTGGCGCTCGTGCGGCGACACCAGCCGGCCGTGGTGACGATGGACCTGGGCTTGCCGCCCGACCCGGACGGCGCCACGGAAGGCCTGGCCACCCTGCGGCAAATCCTCGCGCTGGCGCCGGACACGAAAGTCATCATCCTCTCCGGCAACCAGGAACGTGCGCATGCCTTGAAAGCCATCGCCCTGGGCGCCTACGATTTTCACCAGAAACCGTTCGAGGCCGACATGCTGGGCCTGGTCATCGCCCGCGCGTTTTATCTGCACGCGATGCAGCAGGAAAACCGCCGCATGTTGCAGACCCAGGCGGATTCGCCCCTGGCCGGCATCGTCAGCCGCGACCCGGGCATGTTGAAGCTGTGCCGCAGCGTGGAAAAAGTGGCGCCCTCGTCGGCCAGCGTGATGCTGCTGGGCGACTCGGGCAGCGGCAAGGAACTGATCGCGCGGGGCTTGCACGCGCTGTCGAGTCGCCATGCGCAACGCTTCGTTGCCATCAATTGCGCGGCCATCCCCGAAAACCTGCTCGAGAGCGAGCTGTTCGGCTATGAGCGGGGAGCGTTTACGGGCGCGGCCCGGCAAACCCTGGGCAAGATCGAACTGGCCCACGGCGGCACTTTCTTTCTCGATGAAATCGGCGACATGCCGATGGGGCTGCAGGCGAAACTGCTGCGTTTCCTGCAGGAGCGGGTCATCGAGCGCGTCGGCGGCCGCGCCGAGATCGCCGTCGACGTACGCATCGTCTGCGCCACGCACCAGGATTTGAAGGTGCTGGCAGAGCAGGGGCGTTTCCGCGAAGACCTATTTTACCGCCTCAGCGAAATCGTCCTGCGCATTCCGCCGCTGCGCGAGCGGGCCGGCGACGCGGCCTTGCTGGCCCACCATTTCAAGAACAAGTTCTGCGCCAGCGAAGGCCGCAGCAACCTGCATTTCAGCACCGGCGCGCTGCAGCTGATCGAAAGCTACGGCTGGCCCGGCAATGTGCGCGAAGTGGAAAACTGCATCAAGCGGGCCGTCATCATGAGCGACGGGCCGCAGATCGCCGCCGACGACCTGGGCTTGCCCGCCAGCGCCCAGGCTGCGCCCCAGGATGAACCGCTGAACCTGCGCCAGGCCCGCGACGGGGCCGAATACAAGGTGATGGTGCGCGCGCTGGCGCGGGCCGACGGCAATATCGCCAAGGCGGCCGAACTGCTGGGCGTGAGCCGGCCCACCTTGTACGACCTGATGGGTCATCACGGCATCAAGTCGCAGGTGAATAGCTGAGTGTATTAAAAATCAAGATTGTGTAAGGCGTCGCACATACGCTGGCGCCGCCATGGCGCATCCTTGCCTCATCTACAACAAGGAGGCGCCATGAACGCGATCAATCTATTGATGCAGGACCATAAGGCCGTGAAGGCCCTGTTTGCCCAATATGAAGGCTTGAGCGACCGCTCATTTGCCACCAAGAAAAAGCTGGCCGACCAGATCTGCCAGGAACTTACCGTGCACACGCAGCTGGAAGAAGAAATCTTCTACCCGGCCGTGCGCCGCCCCATCCACGACGGCGACCTGATGGATGAAGCCCTCGTCGAGCACGCGAGCGCCAAGGAGCTTATCGCGCAAATCGCCGCCATGGACCCGGCCGACGACCTGTACGACGCCAAGGTCAAGGTGCTGTCCGAGCAGATCGAGCATCACGTCAAGGAAGAGGAGGGCGACATGTTTCCCAAGGTGCGCGAGACGGCCGTCGACCTCGACGCGCTGGGCCAGGAAATGGCCGCGCGCAAGGAACAGCTGACGGGCGTGGCCGTCTGAACGGCTTAAAAAATCAACAACCAAGGGAGTATTCCATGCAAGCTACACAATTGTCCGTGTCGGACCTGAACAATCCGGGCGTCTCCTGGGGCGCCGTGCTGGCGGGCGCGGCCGCTGCGGCCGCCTTGTCCTTCATCCTGCTGATCCTCGGCGTGGGCCTGGGCCTGTCGTCCGTGTCGCCATGGTCGTTCAACGCGACCGCCATCGGTGTGTCGACCATCGCCTGGCTGGCCTTCATGCAACTGGCCGCGTCCGGCATCGGCGGCTACATGGCGGGCCGGTTGCGCGTGAAATGGAGTGCCATCCACACGGATGAAGTGCATTTCCGCGATACGGCGCACGGCTTGCTGGCCTGGGCCGTGGCCACCCTGATCACCGTGGCCGTGATGGCCGGCGGTACGCGCGCCGTACTGAGCGGCGCCATCGATGCGGGCAGCGGCGTGGCGGCGGCCATTGCACCCGCGGCGGCAGCGGGCGCAGGTGCTGCCGGTGCTGCAGGCGCTAATGCAGGCGAGGGCGGCGGGGCCAATCCGCTCGACTATTTCTCGGACATGCTGCTGCGCGCACCTGCCGTGCCTGCTACCACCCCTGCCGTGCCTGCTACCACCACCACCGGCACCCTGGCGGTACCTACGGCCAATGCCAGCACGGCCGACCAGCGCATGGAAACCGGCAGGATCTTCGCGACAAGCCTGTCCGCAGGCAGCCTGGCCGCCGATGACCGCGCCTACCTGGGCCAGGTCGTGGCCAGCCGCACGGGCTTGACGCAGGCCGAAGCGGAAGCGCGGGTCGACGCCGTCTACGGCCGCGCAGCCAAGGCCGCCGCCGATGCCAAGGCGCGTGCCCAGCAGGCGGCCGACACGGCCCGCAAGGCCGGTGCCCACACGGCACTGTGGATGTTCGTCGCCTTGCTGCTCGGCGCTTTCGTGGCCAGCCTGGCGGCAACGTTTGGCGGCCGCCAGCGCGACCATGAGCGCGTGCTGCGCCACGTCACCATCTGAACCCTGTCTCTATAAACTATATAAATCAAGGAGTCCTCCATGCGTTCCATCCTCTTGCTGCTGCTGGGCATTCCATTGCCCATCGTCATACTGATCGCCCTGTTCGTCCGCTGACAAGGCCAACACAAGAACCGGCGCCCGCTGCAAGGTGGGCGCCGGTTTTTGCGTGAAAGCGGGCGCATGTGTAAGATGGCGCCATCTTTCCACCGAGACCATCCATGAACGTGACCTCCATCCGTCCCTTGCTGAAAACCGCCGCCATCGCTGCCTTTGCCTGCACTGTGCTGGCCGCGTGCTCCACCCTGATCGGCCCGCGCGATGTGAATGTGTCGCTGAGCAAGATGCAGCAAGGCCTGGAGCGCCGCTTTCCCATCGACAAGCGCGTGCTGTCCGTGCTGGACGTCAAGCTGACCCACCCGCAACTGTCCTTGCAGCCCGAGCGCGAACGAGTGGCTCTCAGCGTGGACGCCAGCGTCCTGCCGCCGTTCATCCGCCAAAGCTGGCGCGGCAGCCTGGCCATGTCGGGCCGCCTCGTGCTGGACGCCCAGCGCAACGCGGTCTACCTGAGCGAAGCGAGCGTGGACAAGGTGACCATCGACGGCATGGATGAAGCCCAGCAGCGCCAGTTCGCCAAGGTGGCCAGCCTGGTAGCCGACCAGCTCATGCATGAAACGCCGATCTACACGTTCAAGCCCGACGAATTGCGCTATGCGGGCGTGCAATTCGTGCCCACGCAGCTCAGGACCACCAGCAATGGATTGACGGTGACGTTCGAGCCGGTGAAGTAAAAAGGCAGAGCCGAACAGAGACAGCCCCGTGGATTCGCCTGGCCGGCATGGACATATATTGTGCTATAGTAACATTTACTTAAATAGTAACATTTACTTAACTTGGGGCGGGCGATGATGAATATCAGCACGGTGGGAATCCAGCCTGGGGCATTATCGGTCGCGCAAGGCAACAAGACATCATCGGACAAGACATCGTCGGACCAGGCCCATACCACCCGGGCACCGGCCGGCGCTGGCGCCGTGACCGACGACGTCGTGATTTCCACCCTGGCCGGGCGCCTGTCGAAGGCCGCGACGGCCACCAGCGCCACCGTCCAGGGCTACGATCATGCGGCGCTGGGTGCGTGGGTGAAGGACAATACGACGGAGATTCTCTATCCACTGGACGCGGAACACAAGGCGGCCGCCGCCAGGCAGGTGCCGGAGCCGAATGACGCGGCCTCGGCAAAGTCGGCCGCTGCCGCTACCGCCTTTGTCGACAGGAAGGGGCCCAATCCCTTTGCCGGCTTGTCGCGCGAGCAATTGTCCACCATTTCGAACGATGACAGCGGGACCTTTACCATCGACGAGCGGCGTGCGGCCTTTACGCAGGCATACGATGAAGAACAGGCCTGGCGCACCCAAGTCGTGGCGCAAGCCATGCAGGAATACAATAGCACCGGCAAGATGACCAATTTCTTCAAGTCGGTGCTGGGCCATTTCAATACATTGCCCCAGCTGGAGCAATCGCAATACCCAGCCAGTTATGCGAGCGACCTGGAAGACAAGATCAAGCTCGATTTTAATTATTTCAATCATGCGGCCGGCGATGGCGGGCCAACGCCGGGCTCGCTTGCGGACCTGCTGAAAAATCAGGGTAAAAAGACCGTGGACCTGTTCGATCTCCTGATCCGCTGATACCTGGAATTGTTCAACTGTCATTGTTGCGGGGCAGGCTGGCGGACTATAATCCGGCCTCCCATGCCTGGACAAGCATGTTCCCCAACATGAAGTGAAAACAATTAAAGGAATCTTCGTGAAACGCTCACTTATCAGCGCCGCCTGCTGCGCCTTGCTCGCCTTATCTTCGCCCTCGCTGTACGCCCAAGCCACCAATCCCGCCGCACCCGTCTCCGGCATCGACCTGAAAACCCTGGACCCGGCAGTCAGTCCCAAAGATGATTTCTATGGCTATGTCAACGGTGTCTGGACCCGCAATACGGAAATCCCGGCCGACAAATCCGTCTGGGGCACCTACATCGAATTGCGCGAAATCGCCCAGGGCCAGCTGCGCGGACTGATCGACGCCACCGTGAAAAATCCCGGCAAGCCCGGCAGCGAGGCGCACAAGATCGCCGATCTGTACACGAGCTTCATGAACGAGAAGGCACGCAATGCGGCCGGCTTCAAGCCCCTGCATGCCGAACTGGCCCGCGTGGCCGCCGTCAAGGACAAGAAAGACTTGCCGGCGCTGCTGGCCTACCTGCAAGGCAATGGTGTTGCCACGCCGTTTTCCGCTTATGTGGCACCCGATGCGCAAGACCCCGAGCAGTACACGGTCAACATCAGCCAGTCCGGCCTGGGCTTGCCCGACCGCGATTACTACCTGAAGGACGACGACGCCAAGCTGCAAGCCGTGCGCGCCAAATACCTCAAGCATATCGAGACCATGCTGGCCATGAGCGGCGACAAGGCCGCTGGCGAACATGCGGCGCAAATCCTCGACATCGAGACGCGCCTGGCGGCAGTGCAGTGGACGCGCGTGCAGATGCGCGACCCCGTCAAATCGTACAACCGCGTCGACTTCGACAAATTCGCGGCACTGGCGCCGGCCTTCGACTGGAACGCCTACTTTACGGCCGCCGGCCTGGCGCCGAAAGCTTCCTCGGCCGTCGTGCGCCAGCCCAGCTTCATGACAGGCTTTTCCGAGACCGTGGCCGCCGTGCCGCTGGCATCGTGGAAGAGCTATCTGAACTGGCGCATCATCGAAAGCTATGCGTCCTACCTGGACAGCGCGACCGTCAAGGAGCGCTTCGCCTTCGACGGCACCGTGCTGCGCGGCGTGCCGCAAAGCGAACCGCAGTGGCAGCTGGCGCTGCGCTTCACGGATAACGCCATCAGCGACGCCGTCGGCAAGCGCTACGTGCAAATGTATCTGCCGCCGGAAACCCGGCCCCGCGTGATGGCCATGTTCGACAATTTCGTCGCCTCGTTCAAGGATGGCATCGAGCAGCTCGACTGGATGGGCCCGGAAACCAAGAAGGAAGCCCAGCTCAAGCTGGCGGCCCTGAAGCCGAAGATCGCCTACCCGAATACCTGGCGCGACTACAGCAGCATGCAGACGCAGCCGAATGACCTGATCGCCAACGTGCGCGCGGCGCGCGCGTGGAGCCGCCAGCAAAACCTGGCCAAGCTGGGCAAACCGGTCGACCGCGACGAATGGTCGATGACGCCGCAAACCGTCAACGCCAGCTACAGCCCGGCCCTGAACGCCATCACGATCCCGGCCGCCATTTTGCAGCCGCCATTCTTCAACGTGAAGGCGGAAGACGCCGTCAATTACGGCTTGCTGGGCATTACGTTTGGCCATGAAATCAGCCATGCCTTCGACGATTCGGGCAGCCAATATGATGCCAAGGGCCGCCTGCGCAACTGGTGGACGGCGCAAGACCGGGCCGCCTTCAAGGCGCTGGCCGCCGGCCTCGTCAAGCAATACGGTGCCTACAGCCCCGTGCCGGGCTACCACATCAATGGCGAGCTGACCCTGGGCGAAAACATCGGCGACAATTCCGGCCTGTCGATCACCTACAAGGCCTACCAGCGTTCGCTCGGTGGCAAGCCGTCGCCCGTCATCGATGGCTTGACGGGCGAACAGCGCCTGTACATCGGTTTTGCGCAGAAATGGCGCGCGAAACTGCGTCCCGAAGCGGCCATCGCCCAGATCAAGAGCGACCCGCATTCGCCGGGCGAATTCCGCGCCAAGGGCACGGTCAAGAACCAGCCCGGCTTTTACGAAGCGTTCGGCATCAAGCCGGGCGACCCGATGTATTTGCCGCCCGAGCAGCGCGTGATCATGTGGTAAATCACGTGGTAAACCCGTAGGGCAGTCGCGCAAGCGCGCCGGGGACTATTCCTTGGCGTGGTTCAGCGTGTACCGGGGCAGTTCCACCGTCAGGTCTTCCTGGGCCAGGCGCGCCTGGCACGACAGGCGCGAGTGGGGCTGCAAGCCCCAGGCCTGGTCCAGCATGTCTTCTTCATTGTCGCCCAGCTCGTTGAGCGAGTCGAAACCCTGCACCACGACCACGTGGCAGGTGGAACAGGCGCCCACCTGGCCGCAGGCGTGTTCAATGTCAATCTGATTGCGCTGCAATGCGTCGCAAATGCTCATGTTTTCCGGCGCGTCGAAGACGGCGCCTTCCGGGGCCAGCTCGGGATGGGGCAGGACGGTGATTTTTGGCATGCGGGATTCTCCTCGTTTATCCTTCAATGCCGCCACTGTGGACCTTCCCGCCTTGGCAAGGTCAAGCCCCTGCGGCATCCTGCGCAACGATGCACTCGTCCAGATGCTCGATCAATTGCAGGAACACGCGTTTATCCGCGTAGTGATTCATCGTGTTACTCAGCAATACATCGCTGGCGGCCGCTGCCACGGCGCTGTGGGCTTGCGCGCAGGCGGCATGCAGTTGTGCCCGATCGAGTTCCAGCAAGGCCGTATTGACGGCTTCGCGTGTGAAATCGTAGGCATCCATGCCGCAGCAGCCGGCGACACAATGGGTTTCCAGCAGGCAGATCAGCGGCCACAGTTCCCCCAGCAAGGGATCGATGTCGATGGCCTGCTCATAGCGGCCATCAAGACTGATGAATTCGATCCATGCATCGTCGCCGATCTGGATATCGTATTGATGGTCGCGTTGCGTCATGTTTCAGCATTCTCCTGGGCAGTGGTATCGCATTATAAAAAAAACCGCCCGAAGGCGGTTTTCTAACGCGGTAATGCAGCGCTTAAATAAAATAGATCAGCGCGATAATGCCCACGACCAGCGCCACGCGGGTGATCTGGTAGGCCGTCTTGTTCCACGCCTTGAAGCGGCGGCGGTACTGGCCCATGGTCCAGGAGATCTGGAACAGCTTGCTCACGCCGCCCACCTGGTCGCCCAGTTCGTTCGGCGAGGCGGCGGCCGTCATCAGGGTGCGCCCCAGCCAGCGGTTCAAGCCTTGCGCCCAGCGGTAGCGCATCGGGCGCTCGATGTCGCAGAACAGGATGATGCGGTCGCTGTCGGCATCGTTGCGGGCCCAGTGGATATACGTTTCATCGAACATCACGGCCTGGCCGTCGCGCCAGCTGTGGCGTTCGCCATCGACGTCGATGAAGCAGCGGTCGTCGTTCGGCGTCTGCAAGCCCAGGTGGTAGCGCAAGGAGCCCGCGAACGGGTCGCGGTGCGGGTTGAGCTTGCCTCCTTGCGGCAGTTCCGCGAACATGGCCGCCTTGATCGACGGAATCGATTGCAGCAAGGCATAGGTTTGCGGGCACATCTGCTGCGCCGACGGATGGTTCGCGTCATACCATTTCAGGTAGAAACGCTTCCAGCCATATTTGAAGAAGGAATTGAAACCGACGTCATTGTTCTTTTCGGCGGCCTTGATCTTTTTCATTTCCTGCATGCGCAGCGCTTCATCGCGGATGATTTGCCAGTTCTGCTGCAGCGGCGCCAGTTCCGGGAATTGATCGACGGCCAAATACGGCGTGGCCGGCACCTTGGAAAAGGTGTGCATGAACAGGTTCAGCGGCGCCATGAACGAGGAGTGATCGAAGATCTGGCGGCGGAACGGCAGGCGCACCTTGCCCCGAAAATGAATATGTAAAACAGAAAACACAAAAATGCCCAGCAAGGCCCACTTCATACACAACCTCGTTTTTTAAGAATGGGGCAATTATAACCAGTTAATGCCATGGCCACCCCGGGCCACGGTGAAGGAAAGATGAAGCGGCACGCGCGGACGCTCTGTCCTACAATGGCCTTTTCTACACACTATCCGAGGTAACAATGGAAATCTGGCACGCACCGCTCGACCTGGCCATCCTCAACGCCGCCAGCGAGGGCACGGCCATGCGCCACCTGGGCATCGAATTTACGGCCTTCGGCCCCGACTGGATCGAGGCGACCATGCCCGTCGACCACCGCACCATGCAGCCATTCAAGCTGCTGCATGGCGGCGCCTCCGTCTTGCTGGCCGAAACCCTGGGCAGCATGGCCGCGAATGCCTGCCTCGATTCCAGCCGGCACGTGAGCGTGGGGCAGGAAATCAATGCCAACCACCTGCGCGGCGTGCGCGGCGGCCACGTGACGGGGCGCGCCACGCCGATCCACCGGGGCCGCACCAGCCAGGTCTGGGAAATCCGCATCACGGGCGACGACGGCAAACTGTGCTGCATCTCGCGCATCACCATGGCCGTCATCGACGCCCCGGGCGCGGGCTGATGCGGCGGCTCTTGACTTGCATCAAGGCATGAAAAGCGAGCGCGTGAAATCATAAAAAACGCTGTTCGCTTATAATTCAGTGTGCTGTTGTATGGCGTAGCGGAAAGTCCCGCGCGCCTGCATTGCCCGACATTAGAAGCTGACTGCCCAAAAAACGCCAGTTAGAGACCCATCCTGCAGCATGCGGGAAAGGCACACGACGGCGAGCAGATCGCCTGGTTCTAGCGGAACCGGCAAACAATCAACTTTATACAGGGCAATAACAACAATGATGTCATTCAATCGTTTGACGATAGGCGCGCGCCTGAGCGCAGGCTTCGGGCTGCTGGTCTTACTCATGCTGGTGCTGGCGGCCTTCGCGCTGCTGCGCATCGGCGCCATCTCCGGCGCCATGGACGCGCAAGAAAAAGTCCAACTGGAAAAACTCGAACCGCTGTATGTGGCGCGCGAAGCGCTCGATCAGACGGGCCTGGCCGCCCGCAACGCATATATCTTCCACGACCAGGCCGCGGCCGAGAAAGAGCTGGCCATCCTCGACAGCCAGAAGGCCCTGTACCTGGACGCGCTGGCCCGGCTGGCGCCGCAGTTCGCCGGCGATCCGCAGTTCGAGAAAGTCAGCACGGGCCTGAAAGCCATGGCGCAGGAATTGCAGCGTCCGCGCCAGTTCCGCGCCGCTGGCCAAATGGAACAGTACGGCACCTTCCTCGTCGAGGAGTGCAGCCCCCTGCGGCGCCAGATCGTCGCCGACATCGATACGGTGCTGAAAAACGTGCAGCGCGAATCGGAGCAGGCCAGCGTGGCCGCGCGCGCCATCTACGGCCAGTCGCTGCGCTGGATCGGCGTGCTGGCCGCGCTCAGCGTGCTCATTTGCATTGCGGTGGCCACCGTCATCACGCGCGGCCTGCTGCGCCAGCTGGGCGGCGAACCGGCGTATGCGGCCGCGATTGCCGGGCGCATCGCGCTGGGGGAGTTGGCCATCGACGTGCACACACGCCATGGCGACGACAGCAGCCTGCTGTTTGCCATCAAGACCATGCGCGACAACCTGGCCGCCATCGTCGGCAAGGTACGCCATGGAACGGAAAGCATCGCCACGGCCTCGACCGAGATTGCCACGGGCAACCGCGATTTGTCGCAGCGCACGGAGCAGCAGGCCGGCTCGCTCGAAGAAGTGGCTTCATCGATGGAAGAACTGATTTCCACCGTGCGCCAGAATGCGGACAACGCGCAGCAGGCGAACCGCCTGGCGCGCGAAGCGTCGAAGGTGTCGGAGCAGGGCGGCAAGGCGGTGGCCGAAGTGGTGCACACCATGGGCCTGATTAATGCCTCGTCGAACAAGATCGTCGACATCATCGGCGTGATCGACAGCATCGCCTTCCAGACCAATATCCTCGCCTTGAACGCGGCCGTCGAAGCGGCGCGCGCCGGTGAGCAGGGACGCGGTTTCGCTGTCGTCGCCACCGAGGTGCGCAGCCTGGCGCAACGGTCAAGCGCTGCCGCGCGCGAAATCAAGGCCCTGATCGACGATTCCGTCAGCAAGGTCGGCACGGGCACGGTGCTCGTCGAGCAGGCGGGCGCCACCATGCATGACGTGGTGGCCGGCATCGGCAGGGTGACGGGCATCATGGCCGAGATCAGCCACGCCACGCAGGAGCAGGGCGCCGGCATCGAGCAAGTCAACCGCGCCATCGTCGACATGGACAGGGTGACCCAGCAAAACGCGGCCCTGGTCGAGCAGGCGGCCGCCGCCGCGCACGAATTGCAGCAGCAGGCGGCGCAGCTGGAACAGGAAGTGGGCATCTTCAAGCTGGCCCCGCCGGCCAACGGACCGCTGCGCCTGGCGGCCTGAGGCCGATGGCGCTTTGGCGCGGCGCGCGCCAACCGGCATATTCCGCGCTACAATGAGCGCTGGATCACCGCCAGGACGAGTCATGCAAGTGCGCAGCAGCCATGATCTATCCAGCCCGGACGACGACAAACCGGCGCCGCCCGTGCTGCAGCTGGCCCTTGCCGGTCTCGGCTGGGGCTTGCTCACCTGCATGCTGTGCTTTGCCATCCTGTTCGTGACGAAATGGCTGTTGCCGCCCGAATACTGGGGCGCGCACACGGGCCTGTCCAAGTTCAAGCGCGAAATGTCGCTGCCCCTGCTGGTGTTCTGGGTCGTCATCTATTCCCCCATCCTGGAAACCTTCCTCGGCCAGCTGCTGCCGCTGGAAATCCTCCGGCGCCTGGGCGCCAGCCGCCAGCTCAGCGTTTTTATCGGCGCCATCCTGTGGGCCATCGTGCATTTCATCAGCGGCGGCCTGCTGCACGCCATCGTCGCGCTGGGGTCGGGCGCCATGTTCAGCTTTGTCTACCTGCGCTACCGCGGCCCCAGTGTGGCCGTTGCCTATGCGACAACGACATTTGCGCGCGCCTGCAACAATATCGCCATCCTTATCGCCGTGTTCTACGGCCTCGACGCCTGAGTCGCACCATTCCGAAGCAAGTACGGCACCAGCGCCGCCAGCGCCACGGCCAGCAGCGCCAGGCCGACCAGCAACTGGCGGAAGGCGGCGTCATAGCTGGCGCGCAGCAGCGCTTCCTGGCCGCCCAGCAGCTGTGTTGCTTGCTGGATATCGCCGAGCGCGGCGCGGCTGGCGGCGGCCAGCACGGGCAGTTCGGCCGGCAGTTGCTGTGCCAGGCCCGCACCGATCAGGCCGGCCAACAAAGAGCCCGCCAGCGCCAGCGCCACCCCATCGGCGCTGACGCGCACGGTATTGAAGATGCCCGTCGCCATGCCGGCCCGCTCCGTTTCCACCACGCTCAGGGCCATGCCATCCATCAAGCCCCACGGCAAGCCGATGCCCACGCCGATCAGCAGCAGGGGGCCGGCCAGCGCCGCGGTGCCGCCATGGCCCAGTACCTGGGCCAGCCAGGCCAGGCCCGCCGCGGCCAGCAGCAGTCCCGCTGCGCACAGGGCGCCCGTCTTGACCCAGCGCGACAGCAACGCCGCCAGCACGGGCACGAGCAGCAGCGGCGCGGCCAGGGCGATCATCAGACGGCCAGCGGCCAGCGCGGACATGTTGTCGATACCGATGAAGCGCCCCGGCAGCATGACGATGAGCACGATGAACAGGAAGGCGGGCGAAGCGGCCAGCACTTGCACGGCGACAAAGCGGCGCTGGCGGAACAGCGACAAATCCAGCATGGGCCGCGCCGTCCGGCGCTCGATGACGACAAAGGCAAGGAACAGCAGCACGGATGCGGCGAGGGACAGCAGCACGGCGCCGTTGCGCCAGCCGTGTTCCGGCGCCAGCAGCATGCCCAGAGTCAGCAGGCCCAGTGCGGCGCTGAAGCTGATGGCGCCAGGCCAGTCCAGCCGGCCCTGGCCGCGCGCCGGATCGGCCGGCACGCTGACCCATACCAGCAGCATGCCGATGGCGCCCAGCGCGGCCGTGGCATAAAAGATGGCGGGCCAGCGGGCCAGCGCCAGCATGGCGCCGGCCGCCAGCGGACCGAAGGCCAGGCCCAGGCCGAACGTCGTGCCCAGCACGCTCATCACGCGGCTGCGCGCCGCGCCGTGGAACAATGGCGCCAGCGACGACATGGCGGCGGCGAACGCGGCCGCGCCGCCCAGGCCCTGCACGAAGCGCAGCGCGGCGATCCATGCCACCGATGGCGCGACGGCGATGGCCAGGGTCGCCACGCAAAACAGCGCCAGCCCCGCCAGCCAGACGCGGCGCCGTCCCAGCACGTCCGTCAGGCTGCCGGCCACCATCATGGCGCTGCCATAGCTGAGGATATAGGCGTTGATGACCCAGTTCAGGGCGGCGGCGCTGCCGTGCAATTCGGCGCCGAGGGCGGGCAGGGCGACGGCCGGGCCCGTGAAGCACAGGGGTATCAGCAAGCCCGTCAGGCAAGCGGCCAGCACTTGCAGCGGGAGTGAAAGAGGTGAGGAAGAGGACATGGGTGTCGGATATGAAAGAAAGAGGGGCGAGTATGGCGCGCCTATCATTGAAGAAAAATGGGCTAAACTGATCAACATATCGGACACAAATGTCTTGAGTGGAGTGTGAATGGATAGCTTGGGTGGCATCGCCATGTTCGTGCAGGTGGCCGACAGCGGCAGTTTTTCGGCCACGGGCCGGCTGCTGGGCCTGTCGTCGTCGGCCGTCGGGAAAAGCGTGGCGCGCATGGAGGCGCGGCTGGGCGCGCGCCTGTTCCAGCGCAGCACGCGGCATCTGGCCTTGACGGCGGAAGGGGAAAAATTCCTGCAGCGCTGCAAGCGCATCCTGGCCGAGGTGGAAGCGGCCGAGCGCGAACTCGGTGAATCGGGCGGCGCGCCCAGCGGCCGCCTGCGTATCAGCCTGCCACGCTACAGCGGCCTGTTCGAAGCGGCCATCGGTGCGTTCATGCAAGCCTATCCCGCCATCGAACTCGACCTCGATTTCTCCGACGCCATGGTCAACATCGTCAGCGACGGCTTTGACGCGGCCGTGCGCACGGGCGAACTGGCCGATTCAAGCCTGATGCGGCGCAAACTGTGTACGTTCCGGCGCCTGCTGGTGGCGTCGCCCGCCTACCTGGCGCGCCACGGCCGGCCCGCCGATGGCACCGAACTGATGCGGCATCAGCGCCTCGATTACCGCTTTCCCGCCACGGGCCGTTTGGAACAGTGGCCGCTGATGGACGAGGCTGCCCAGCCGGCGCCCGGCATGGTGTGCAACAGCGTGGAAATGCGCGTTTTCCTGGCTGTGCAGGGGCAGGGCATCGCCTACCTGCCTGCATTTGCCGTGCAGCGCGAGCTGGCGGCGGGGCAACTGGTCTCGCTGCTGGACGAGCATACGCAGGCGCGCACGGCATTCTGGCTGCTGTGGCCGGCCAGCCGTCACCTGCCGCCGCGCTTGCGCGTCTTCATCGATTTCCTCGTGCAGCAATTACAGGATCAAACTTTTGGAGCTTTGCCATGACGGCGGATTCTTCCCTGACGCCCTTGCAATTGCATGTGGCCGGCGCCACCGTGCGCCATGCGCACCCGTTTGCCATGCCGGCGCTGCCGCCGCAGGAACCACTGACGGCGGCCTTGCGCGACGACTGGGTGCGGCCCCTGTACATGGGCTTGCACCAGCCTCAGGCGCTGGCGTGTGCGCAGCGGCTGGCGCAAGCCGACGCCACCGTCATCGCGCGCCTGCTGGGGCAATTCGACTGGCGCAGCCGCACGGCGGGCGCCTACCTGGCCGCACTGACCGGGCAGTCCGCGTTTACGGATCAGCTGGGCGGCCTGCTGCTGGCCAGCGAGGTCTGCTACGCGGGCAGCGCGTATTGCCTGGCGCTGGCCGTTTTCGACACGCCAGCCAGCCGCGACTACCTGCACCGTTATCTTGCACATTACCTTCGGCAGCCGCAGTTGCACTTTGATCAGGAGCAAGCGATGGCGGCCATTGCCTACCTCGATGGCCAGCATGGCCGGGATGAGGCGGCCCGCCACGCTCCGGCCTGGACCGGTTTCGCCGCCAGCCGCCCGGGCCTGGCGCTGAACGATGCGCTCGCGCAATTTACTTCCCGCATGGCCGCCTTGCGCGCCTTGCAGGCCGCAGCGGCTGGCAAATAAGCGCCATCTTCCCAAACTGTGGCGCCGTACGTATTGTTGGCGGCCTACTTCGCGCTTTCCATGGATTCCACTGTGTCGAAAATAGGCGCCAGCGCGCTTTCCATGGCGCCGGCGGTCGCGTCGCCGCTCTGGTTGGTGATGATGAAGACCCCAAGCTCATATTGGGGAACGACGTAAGCGTAGCTTTGCGCACGTGGCACGCCGCCATGGTGCACATAATGCGTGCCCAACTGGCGATTGCTGCCGATATTCCAGAAATAGCCAATGCTGAAGTCATCCTGAAAGCGCACCAGCGGCTTGTGCGATTCGGCAGCCGCGCGATGGGCGCTCAATTGCAGGCGCAGGTACTTCGCCATATCGGGCATGGTCGACTTCAGGTTGCCGGCGGCTCCCCAGGGCAGTTGCGGCATCGGTGTCGTGATGACGGGATTGTCGCTGTGGTAGCCGGGCGCCAGCCGGCCGGCATCCTGAGCTGCGATTTCCAGCCTGGTATCGTGCATGCCGGCTTCGCGCGCGATGAATTGCGTGAGCAGGACTGCATAGGGCATGCCGTAGATTGTTTCGAGTGTGTGCGCAATGAGTTCGGTACCGGCGCTGGAATAGGCGTAGTCCTTGCCAAGCGGACCCTTGATGCTGACTGCATGTAAATCCTGCCAGAATTGCTGTTGCCCGTAGTTGGCGTAGGCTGCATTGAGCTTTGCCGGCGTGGCGTGTGCCGTGAAATCCTGCAATATGGCGTTCACCTGCAATGGCAGCATGCCCGGCATGGTGCTGGTGTGCGTGATCAAGTGGCGCAAGCGCACGGGCTGGCCTTGCCACTGCAGGTTCGGGTAGGCGGCCGGCAGGTAGTTTTGTATGGGATCGTCGAGCGCCGCCTTCCCGTCCAGCACAGCGTTCGCCAGTAGCAGGCCGGCAAAAGTCTTGCTGACTGAGCCGATTTCATACAGCGTTGTATCGTTCGGCGGATTGCCTTTGCCGGCCTCCAGCTCGCCCTGATGCAGCATGAATTCCTTGCCGCGATAAACGACGGCAATCGAGGTCGCGTGCAGCAATGGTGACTGCAGCAGGGTGGTCGCGGCCTGGCGCATGGCCGCAGGAATGTCGTGCGCAGGTGCCGTGGCTGCTGGCTTGCAAGCTGCCAGCTGCAGTGTCATTACAGTGATGCTTGCGGCGAGTTTGGTCATCATGCGCACCATCGAGGGGGGAGGGGCATTCTCGCACAATGGCTATAGCGGTGGCAGAAAAAACTGGGCAAAGGTCTCCTCTTCTTTCCCCCATGCAGTGTGACATTTGCATGACAAATAACAGTGCCTGTCCCGATTGCGCGTCATTAAGGCGTGCATGCGAGGCGACGCTCAAGCGCTCGCCGTCCATGCGCCAAAAGTGCCGGACCGTTGAAGGTGCACGCTGAATGGCAAGTGGATGCGGCCGGAACTTTTGCCTTGCATGCCGGCCTGCGCCGGCATATTCAATCTTGGTTTTAAGTTTAACGACAGGAAACTGCAACATGACTGAAAACAATGCATCTGGCTCCAGCGTCTCCGCCATCGACGCTTACCTGAACAGTTCGGCAGCCGCCGCACAGCGCTTCACGGGTACGGCGAACGCGGATATCCTCAGCGGCACCACGGGCGCCGACGTGCTCGAAGGCCTGGCTGGCGACGATACGTATTACGTCAACCACAGCGGCGACGTGATCGTCGAACTGGCCAACGGCGGCAGCGATACCGTCTACACCAGCGTCAATTACACGGTGGCCGACAACGTCGAGAACGTGCGCCTGACCGCAGGCGGCCTGACGGTAACGGGCAGCGCCAATACCAATAACGTCTTTTTCGTTGATGCGGCCGGTGGCAACAGGATCGATGGCGGCGGCACGGGCAACACGGTCAACTACGTGGCGTCCAGCACGGGCGTGACGGCGACCTTGTCCGGAGCGAATGGCCCGGTGACGGCGCCGCCCGGCAGCGACGTGCTGCTCAATATCGCCAACATCGCCGGCAGCAAGTTCGATGATGTTCTGACCGGTAACGAGCTCAAAAACGCCCTCGTGGGCGGTTTTGGCAACGATATCCTGCGCGGCGGCAAGGGCGACGATACCCTGGCCGGCTTGCAGGGCGACGACACGTATATTTTTGCCCGTGGCGACGGCGCCGACATCATCGTTGACGGGGAAGAGGCGGCCAGCCATAACGTCGTCTCCTTCCTGGCCGGCGTCAGCGCCGACCAGCTGTGGTTCCGCCAGGTGGGCACGGCGCTGGAAGTGAGCACCATCGGCACCGGCGACAAGATCACCATCAACGTCTGGTTTTCCAGTGCGGCGCCCCGCATCCAGGAATTCCGCACGGCCGATGGCCGCGTGCTGCTGGGCAGCGACGTGCAAAACCTCGTGCAGGCAATGGCGGGCCTGGCGATGCCGGCCGCTGGCCAGCTGACCTTGCCAGCGGCAACGGCCACCGCCCTGGCGCCGGCGCTGGCGCAGAACTGGCGTACGGAAGGACCGAACCAGCCCGGCAATGGCGTCTTTACCGGCACGGTGAATCCGGACATCATCCAGGGCACGGCGGGCGCCGACGTGATGGCGGGCCTGGCCGGCGACGACACGTATTACGTCAACCACAGCGGCGACGTGGTGGTGGAACAGGCTGGCGGCGGCCGCGATACCGTCTATGCCAGCGCGAACTACACGCTGGCCGCCAACGTCGAAGAGGTGCATGTGAGCGCCGCCGGCCTGACGGTGACGGGCAACGGCAATGACAACGTATTCCACGTCGATGTCGCCGGCGGCAACGTGCTGCGCGGCACCGGCACGAACAGCACGGCCACCTATGCGGGTTCCAAGGCGGGCGCGACAGCCAGCATCGTTTCCATCAACGAATCCCATGCGGCCCGCCCCGGCAGCGATGTGCTGGTCAATATTTCCAGCGTGACCGGCAGCGGCTATGACGACGTACTGTCCGGCAACGAGCTGGCCAATACCCTGGCCGGCGGTCTCGGCAACGATACCTTACAAGGCGGCAAAGGCAGCGACGTGCTCACCGGCGGCCTCGGCGACGACACCTATGTCTTTGCGCGCGGCGACGGCGCCGATGTCATTACCGAATCGTCCGCCGATGCCAATTACGACACCATCGCCTTCCTGGCCGGCGTCAACATCGACCAGCTGTGGTTCCGCCAGGTGGGCAATGACCTGGAGGTGAGCACCATCGGCATCACGGACAAGATCACCATCCGCGCCTGGAACGCGGCGGTGCCGAACATCGAGGAATTCCGCACGGCCGCCGGCCACGTCATGCGCGGCGCCGACGTGCAACTGCTGGTGCGGGCGATGTCGAACCTGGCGCCGCCGCCGCTGGGCCAGCTGACCCTGCCTGCCGCCACGGCCGCTGCCCTGGCGCCCGCGCTGGCCCAGGCCTGGCACTTCAACGGTCCCACGCAGCCGACGGGGCAAACATTCGTCGGCACGGCGGGCGCCGACGTCATCAATGGGAGCACGGGCGCCGACCTGCTGCAAGGCCTCGGTGGCGACGACACGTATTACGTCAACCACAGCGGCGACTTCATCGACGAACGTGGCAATGGCGGCAACGACACCGTGTACACCAAGGTCAACTACACGGTGGCCGACAACGTCGAGTACGTGCGCCTAGCGGCACCCGGCCTGACGGTGACGGGCAGCGCCTATACCAACAACGTCTTCCATGTCGGCACCGCCGGCGGCAACGTGCTCGACGGTGGCGGGGCGGGCAATTCGCTGTTCTACGCCACTTCCACTACGGGTGTGACGGCCGCCTTTGCGCCCGTTGGCGGCCCGATGACGGCGCGCGCAGGCAGCGACGTGCTGGCCAATTTCAACGCCGTCTTCGGCAGCAAGTTTGATGACGTGCTGACGGGCAATGAACTGAAGAACATCCTGGTGGGCGGCCTCGGCAACGATACCTTGCAAGGCGGCAAGGGCGATGACGCGCTGGCCGGTACGCTGGGCAACGACACCTATGTCTTCGCCCGCGGCGACGGCACCGACATTATTTCCGAGGCGAACGAGGCGGGCAGCCGCGACGTGGTGTCCTTCCTGGCCGGCGTCAGCGCCGAGCAGCTGTGGTTCCGCCAAGTGGGAACCAACCTCGAAGTGAGCACCATCGGCACCAATGACAAGATCACCGTCAATGGCTGGTATGCGGCAGCGGGGGCGAGCATCGAGCAATTCCGCATGGCCGACGGGCGGGTCTTGCTGGGCAGCGATGTACAAAAACTCGTGCAGGCGATGGCGGGCCTGACGCCGCCAGCGGCTGGCCAGCTGACCTTGCCTGCAGGCACGGCGGCCATCCTGGCGCCGGTGCTGGCGCAAAACTGGCGTGCCGCGCAGCAATTCAGTGCCGTCAGCCAGGACGGAATCGGCGGCTGGCAGGCGGATTCCGCGCAACTGGTGCAAGCGATGGCTGGCTTTGCCGTGCCGGCGGCCGCATCGGCGCCATGGTCAGGCCACGGCAATCCGTCGATGCAGATCCAGCTGGCGGCAGTCCATTAATCAGTTGACATAGCCAGATCCACCCTCCGCAGCCGGGCCGGGGCGACCTGCCACGGCCTGGCTGCGCCATTGAATCTCTGATATTGCCCGATGACAGTCCTCTCCCACCGCAACGATACGCCGTCCATAGAAAAAACTGTGCCCGACACGGGCTTGCTGTCGCTGTTGCTGATGGCCAGCCTGCACGGCATCGCAGCCGATGGCGCCCAGCTCAAGCATGCTTTCGGACAGGCCGTGTTCACGCGGCAAACCGTGCTGCTGGCCGCCAGGCGACTTGGCTTGACGGCCAAACTGGTGCGCCAGGCGCCCGAAAGGCTGGCACAAGCGCCGCTGCCGGCCATCGCCATCGATACGGATGGCCGTTTCTTTATCCTCGGCAAGGTCGAGACGGACGCTGACGGCGTGAGCAAGGTGCTGGTCCAGCATCCGGGCCAGCCGCCGCAAATCCTCGGTCGCGAAGCTTTTCTTGCCGCTTGGACGGGCGAGCTGATCTTTTTCACGAGCAAGGCCAGCTATGCGGGCGAGACGGCCCGTTTCGACTTCAGCTGGTTCATTCCCGCCGTCGTCAAATACCGCAGGCTGCTGGGCGAAGTATTGCTGATTTCCTTCGTGCTGCAGCTGATCGGCCTGGCCACCCCCCTGTTTTTCCAGGTGGTGATGGACAAGGTGCTGGTCAACCATGCGATGAAAACCCTGCACGTGGTGGCCATCGGTCTCGTGTGCGCCATCGTCTTCGAAGCCGTGCTTGGCCTCATCCGCACCTATGTTTTCGCGCGCACCAGCAGCAAGATCGACGTGGAACTGGGCGCGCGCCTGTTCCGCCATTTGCTGGCCTTGCCGATCGCGTATTTCCAGGCGCGCCGCGTGGGCGATTCCGTGGCGCGCATCCATGAACTGGAAAATATCCGGTCTTTTCTCACCGGCAACGCCATGACCCTGGTGCTGGACCTGCTGTTTTCCTTCATTTTCATTGCCGCCATGCTGTGGTACAGCGCGGCGCTCAGCATCGTCGTGCTGGCCTCGATTCCCGTCTACGCGGCCCTGTCGATGCTGCTCACGCCCGTGTTGCGTGGCCGCTTGAACGACAAATTCAACCGCAGCGCGGAAAACCAGTCCTTCCTGGTTGAAACCATCAGCGGCGTCGATACGCTCAAGGCCATGGCCGTCGAGCCGCGCTGGCAGCAGCAGTGGGAAAAGCAGCTGGCCGGCTATGTCTCGGCGGGCTTGTCGGCAAACAACATCGGCATGCTGGCCAGCGGCGGCGTGACGCTCGTGAGCAAGCTGGTGACGGCGGCCATCATGTGGTGGGGCGCCACCCTCGTCATCGACGGCAAGATGACGGTGGGCGAACTGGTCGCGTTCAATATGCTGGCCGGACAGGTGGCATCGCCCATCTTGCGCCTGGCGCAGCTGTGGAACGATTTCCAGCAGGTGGGCATCTCCATGAGCCGGCTCGGCGACATCCTCAACGCGCGCGTGGAAGCGGGCAGCCAGAAGGCGCGCCTGCCGCGCATCGCGGGCGCCATCGACTTCCAGCAAGTGGGTTTCCGCTACCGGCCCGATGCGGCCGAAGTGCTGCGCAATGTATCGATTTCCATCGCGCCCGGCGAAGTGATCGGCATCGTCGGGCGTTCCGGTTCCGGCAAGAGCACCTTGACGCGGCTGGCGCAGCGCCTGTACATTCCCGAACGGGGCAAGGTGCTGATCGACGGGCAGGATATCGCCGTCATCGACACGGCTTCGCTGCGGCGGCAGATTGGCGTGGTGCTGCAGGAAAACATCCTGTTCAACCGTTCCGTGCGCGACAACATCGCCCTGAGCGACCCGGCGCTGCCTATCGACGCCGTCATCGCCGTGGCGAAACTGGCGGGCGCCCACGATTTTATTTGCGAATTGCCAGAAGGCTACGACACCATGGTGGGCGAGCATGGCACGGGCCTGTCGGGCGGCCAGCGCCAGCGCATCGCCATCGCCCGCGCCCTGATCGGTGATCCGCGCATCCTGATTTTCGATGAGGCGACGAGCGCGCTCGACTATGAATCGGAAAAGATCATCCAGGACAATATGCGCGGCATTTGCGCGGGGCGCACCGTGCTGATCATCGCCCACCGCCTGTCGGCCGTGCGCGAAGCTAACCGTATTGTTGTCATGGAGCGGGGGCAGGTGGCCGAACTGGGCACGCATGACGCGCTGCTGGCGCAGCCGGGCGGCATCTACGCCCATCTGTACAGCCTGCAGCAGGGCACGCACGGGAGCGCAACAGGGGACGCAACATGAGCGCCGGCCACCGCCTGGCCGCGTATGGCGAGCTGTTGCAACGCTACGGCCAGGTGCTGCGGCACAGCTGGCGCCAGCGCGCCGCCTTGAGCGGCCCCGTGCTCAGCGAAGACGAGGCGGCTTTCCTGCCGGCCGCGCTGGCGCTGCAGGAGCGGCCCGTGTCGCCATCGCTGCGCCTGACGGCCAGGGTGCTGATGCTGCTGGTCGGCTGCGTCGTGCTGTGGGCGGTCTTCGGCCAGGTCGACATCATCGTCAACGCGGCCGGCAAGATCATTCCGTCCGGCAACACCAAGACCATCGCCTCGGTCGACGTGGCGGCCGTGCGCGCCCTGCACGTGCGCGAGGGGCAGGCCGTGAAGGCGGGCCAGCTGCTGGTGGAACTCGACAGCCGCGGCCCGGATGCCGAGCGCGACAAGGCCGCCGGCGACGCCGTGGCGGCCGCGCTGCAAATGGCCCGCTCGCGTGCTTTGATCGCCGCCATCGACAGCTTGACGCTGCCCAAGCTGGCGGCGCCCGACGGCGCTTCCGCCGCCCAGCGCGAGGAAGCGCAGGGCCACCTCGATGGCCAGTACGCGAATTTCCGCGCCAGGCTCGCGCATCTCGATGGCGAGATTGCCCGCTATGCCCAGGCGCTGCCATTGGCGGCCCAGCGCGCCGGCGACTACAAGGCGCTGCTGGCGACGCGCGACGTGGCCGAACACGCGTGGCTGGAAAAGGAGCAGGCGCGCATCGACCTGGCCGGCCAGCTGGCGTCGGCCCGCAGCGAGCGCGCGGCCCTGGTGGCGCAGACGCGCAAGGACGCCTACGACGCGCTGACGGAAGGGGCCAGGGTGGCGGCGGCCAGCGGCCAGGACGCGCGCCGCGCCGGCGCCCGCGGCAGCCTGCTGCGCCTGACGGCGCCCGTCGACGGCACGGTGCAGCAACTGAAGCTGCATACGGTGGGCGGCGTGGTGCCGGCCGCGCAGGCGCTGATGCAGATCGTGCCGCGCCAGGGCAAGCTGGAAATCGACGCCGTGCTGGAAAACCGCGACGTCGGCTTCGTGCAGGTCGGACAGGCGGTGGCCATCAAGGTCGACGCCTTCGATTACACCAAGTATGGCACCGTGCCCGCCGTCGTCAGCAGCGTCTCGCGCGACGCCGTCGAGGATGAAAAGAAGGGCCCCGTGTATGCCGTCAGGATCACGCTGCGGCAGCCGTCCATCATCATCGACGGCAGATCGGTGCCCTTGACGGCCGGCATGGCCGTGCGCGCGGAAATCCGCACGGGGACGAGGAGGGTGATCGAATACGTGCTCTCGCCGCTGGTGCAGCACCAGAAGGAGGCGCTGCATGAACGCTAGATGCCGCGCCATGGCCACCATCGCCATCGCCGCCAGCTTGCTGCTGGCCAGTGCTGCGGCGCAGGCGGGCGAGTTCGAGGCCGCGCCATGTCCGTCCGCGTACGAGGCGGGCGTGCCCTTGACCCTGCCGGCGGCCGTCGACCTGGCCCTGTGCCACAACGCGCAGGTGCACGGCGCCTGGGCCGGCATCCGGCTGCAGGCGGCCGGCGTGGGCGAGGCCAGGGCCGCCTTTCTGCCGACCCTGAATGCAGGCGTGAGCCGGGTGCACGACCGCACGGCCTATCCGGGCGCCAGCACGCCGTCCGGCAGCTTGAACAGCAATACGGGCTCGCTGAATCTGTCCTGGCGTTTGTTCGACTTCGGCGGGCGCGCGGCGGGCCAGCGTTCGGCGCAGGCCTTGCTCGACGCGGCCCTGGCCAACCGCGACGCCGTGCTGCAAAAGACGCTGGCGGCCACCGTCAGCGCGTATTTTGACGCGCAGACGGCGCGGGCCAACGTGCGGATGCGCGAGGAGTACCGGGCGCTGGCGAATGAAACGGTGCTGGCCACGCAGCGCCGCGCGCAGCGGGGGCTCGGCTCGCACAGCGACACCCTGCAGGCGACAAGCGCGCTGGCCAAGGCGGCCCTGGGCGCCAGCCGCGCCGATGGCGAATTCCAGAAGGCGCGCGCCGTGCTCGTCTATACGCTGGGCTTGCCGGCCGAGGCGGGTGTGATCCTGGATGACGATGCGGATGCCCCGGTGGCGGGGTTGAGCGAAGATTTGCACACCTGGCTGGCGCTGGCCCAGGCGCGGCACCCGGCCATCGTGGCTGCGAAGGCGCAGCTGGCGGCCGCGCGCGAACGGGTGGCCGTGAGCGAGTCGGAAGGCCGTCCCAGCATCGACCTGACGGCCAATATCTACCAGAACGGCCGCCCCAACCAGGGCTTGTCCGCCGCGTCCACGCGCGAAACCCTGGTGGGCATCTCATTGAACATTCCCCTGTTCGACGGTTTTGCGCGCCACTACAAGGTGCGCGGCGCGCTGGCGCAGGCCGGGCAAAGGGAAGCCGAGGCGCAAGACGTAAAGCAGCAGACTCTGATGGAACTGGTGAAAACGCATGCGGAGGCGAGTACGGCGCTGGCCAACCTGGCTGCCTCGCAAGCGTGGCTGGACGCGGCGCGCGATGCCCAGGCCAGCGTGCAGCGCAAGTTCGGCCTGGGCGCGGCCGACATCCTGGAAATGTTGAACACGCAGTCGGCGTTGCTCGAGGCGCAGCAGGAGCGCATCCGTTGCCAGGCGGAATGGCGCTCGGCCCGGCTGCGGCTGCTGGCCAGCGCCGGTGTGCTGGGACGGGAGGCCATTGCAGGGCGCTAACAGGCGCATTCCGCGCGCCATGCTGGCGCGATAGTGATTATATTAGCGAAGCTAATCCACACACCGGACTAGGGAGACATCATGCACAGCATACAAAAGATTACCCCGTGTTTATGGTTCAACGGCCACGCCGAGGCGGCGGCCCTGTTTTATACGGGGATCTTCCCCAATTCGAAGATCGGCCAGATCCTGCGCTATGGCGAGGAGGGCAAGGAAATCCACGGCCAGGAACCGGGCAGCGTGCTGACTGTCGCGTTTGAACTCGACGGCCAGACGTTCACGGGCTTGAATGGCGGACCCTTGTTCCAGTTTTCCGAAGCGATCTCGTTCCAGGTCAATTGCGAAACCCAGGACGAGGTCGACCACTACTGGAACCAATTGTCCGAAGGCGGGCCCCTGGAAGCGCAGCAGTGCGGCTGGCTCAAGGACCAGTTTGGCGTGTCCTGGCAAATCGTGCCCACCATCATGGTCAAGCTGCTGGGCGATCCCGACCCGATCAAGGCCCAGCGCGTGATGAAAGCCATGATGGGCATGAAAAAGATCGACATCGACGAGATCAAGCGGGCGTACGCGGGCTAGCCTGGTCCGTCAGGCAGCGGTGCGCCCTGTCCAAGATGGCCGGCTTTTGTTATAGTCCCAGCCATCTTTCCATCCGCCTACAGATCCTGCCATGACCACTAGCACCAGTAGCACCATCGCGCCCCGTACCTTCGGCACGCCCCTGTCTTCCACCGCCATCAAAGTCATGCTGCTGGGCTCGGGTGAACTGGGCAAGGAAGTGATCATGTCGCTGCAGCGCCTGGGCGTGGAAGTGATCGCCGTCGACCGCTATCCGAACGCGCCGGGCCACCCGGTGGCGCACCGCTCGCACGTGATCGACATGAGCGACGGCGTGGCCCTGGCCGCCCTGATCGAACTGGAAAAGCCGGACCTGATCGTGCCCGAAATCGAAGCCATCGCCACCGACACCCTGGCGGCGCTGGAAGCGGCCGGGCAAATCACGTGCATCCCGAACGCGCGCGCGGCCGTGCTGACGATGAACCGCGAAGGCATCCGCACGCTGGCGGCCGAGACCCTGGGCGTAGCCACGTCGCCCTACCGCTTCGCCAGCAGCCTGCGGGAGTTGCAGCTTGCCTGCCAGGAGATCGGCTTTCCGTGCGTCGTGAAACCCGTAATGTCGTCGTCGGGCAAGGGCCAGTCCAAGCTCGATGGCGCCGCGGACGTGGACGCGGCGTGGGCGTATGCGGCCAGCGGCAGCCGTGTCGATACGGGCCGGGTCATCGTCGAGGGTTTCATCGACTTCGACTACGAAATCACCTTGCTGACGGTGCGCGCCGTCGGCGCTTCGGGACAGATCGAGACGCAGTTCTGCGAGCCGATCGGCCACTTGCAGGTGCATGGCGACTACGTGGAATCGTGGCAGCCGGCCCGCATGTCGCCGCTGGCCCTCGAGCGCTCGCGCGACATCGCGCGCAAGGTGACGGATAACCTGGGCGGCCTGGGCCTGTTCGGCGTGGAGCTGTTCGTCAAGGACGACATGGTATGGTTCTCGGAAGTGAGCCCCCGTCCGCACGATACGGGCATGGTCACCATGGCCAGCCAGGTGCAGAGCGAATTCGAGCTGCACGCGAAAGCCATCCTCGGTCTGCCCGTCAACGTGGCGCTGCGTTCGCCCGGCGCCTCGGCCGTCATCTACGGCCAGCTGGAAGCGAAAGGCATCGCCTTCGAAGGCGTGGCCGACGCTCTGAGCGTGCCGGGCGCGGACTTGCGCCTGTTCGGCAAGCCGGAATCGTTCGCCCGCCGCCGCATGGGCGTGGCGCTGGCCACGGCCGGCGATATCGACACGGCCCGCGCGCGCGCCGTGCTGGCCGCATCGAAAGGCAGCCCGCATGACGGCTCGTGCCAGACGCCAGCCTGCCGCAGGCCGACGCCGGCGGCGACGACATCAAGCGCAAGCTGCGCGGCTACATCGCGCGGCGCAACCTGGCCGGCGCCGCCAACGATTGCAAGTGGAACGAACTGCTGGCCTTCATGCGCGGACGCACCGACTGGGCGCCGTCGTACCGTTACGGCTCCGTCACCGGCTATGTGTCGCGCTGGGATACGGAATGGGATTACCATCCGCCGTTCCCGTTCCTGGGCGTGGAATGGTTCGATATCAGCCTGTATTCGGAAGAACACGTGGCCATGCTGCTGCCCAAGAAAATCATCGACCACGGCGTGTGGATCGTGCCGGCGCTCGAGCGCATCGGTTTCGATTTCGAAGTGCGGGACCGGGTGGCGCGTATCTGGGGCTATTTGCCCCGCAATTATCACGACTTCCCAACCGCCGACTAATTCAAAGACTCTCTCATGCCTGAAAACCTTATTCCCCAGGTGCCGCAACCGGACGACGCCGTCGTCGGCAAGGAAGCGGGCGCGCAGATGCTGGCCACGGCGTGCGCCGCGCGCGACGCCTTCTATGCCACATTGGGCGCCGTTGACGCCGACGTGCTGGCGCCGCTGGTCAACCCGGCCTTCATGGGCGGCCCGCGCTGGCCATCGTTGCGTCAGGCCTGGCGGGTGATCCGCCGCAATGATTCCATCCTGATTGCCAGCGATGGCTTGAGCGACCCGTTCGAGGATGACGACGACGTGTTTGTCCCGCGCGGCCACCTGCTGGAAGTGTGCATCGAGGCGCCGCTGTCCGCTTTCAATGGCGATCTGGTGCAGGCATCGTGGCTGTTCGATCTGGTCTACCAGGTCAGCCAGAACGTGGCCGACCATGGCTCCATCGATTTGCTGGTGCAGCGCCACGGCAGCGTGTCGATGGCGCTGGACTTGCAAGACGCGCCCAAGGGCCTCGAAGACGAGAATGAACAGGTGGGCGTGCTGCTGGCCCAGGGCGCGGGCACGATTCCCCCTTCGTTCGGCACACCGTTCGGCGACGTGATGCTGCTGACGCTCACAGTGCTGCAGCCGGCCGAACTGGCATACATCAGCGAGGCGGAAGACAAGGCCCAAGCGCGGCGCGACCTGGCCGCCGCGCTGGCCGCGTCGCCGGCCGGGCATTGGAGCGTGGCCCAGCGGCCGGCCGTCATTCCCCGCTAGGTTCTTCGACCGGCGGCATTGCCGGTTCTTCCGCTTTCGGCGCTTCCTTCGCCTCCACGACGACGGGCGCCGGCGGCGGCTCGCGCCATTTGCCCGCCGCCTTCAGCTTGTTCTTCAGCCCCGGCAAGGGAAAACCCAGCGCATAGGCTTTTTGCGCGTGCGCGCTGGCTTTCTCGTATTCCTTCTTCTTTGCATACATCAGGCCCAGGTTGTACTGGATGGTGGCCTGATCCGGCGCCAGGCGGCTGGCAGCGTCCAGCTGTTCCAGCGCCATCGCATCCTGGCCCGTCGACAGCAAATAGCTGCCATACACCATGCGCGCCGTCACGTCGTGCGGCGCGAAGGCGATCGCCCGTTCGAAGTAGCAGCTGACTGTGTAGCGGGCGCCCACCGGCTGCGCGCTTTTCAGGCGCAATCCCAGCTTGGCCATCGATGCCAGCGCCCGGTGGTGGTTCGGGAAGTGTTCGAGCGTGTAGCTGATGTCGGCGCCCAGGCTGCCCGTCATGCCTTGCGTGAGCGTTTCCACGGCGCGCGAAAAATGGAATTTTTCGACCACGGACAGACCGTCGCGGTCTTCCGCGCTCGTGTAGTCGCCGCCCGGCGTGCGCTTGACGTAGGGCGGGCACTCGGCGGCAGTAGCGCTGGCGCAGCAGGCGGCGAGGGTGCAGGCTAACAAGCAATGCTTCATGTCGGACTCCTGTGGCTGACCTGGTCGAGCAAATCGGCCAGGGCGTTGCTGCGGGCTTGCCGCGATTGCAGGGCGATGGCGGTGGGGCTGGCCAGCGGGGCGCGGCCCTGGCGCGCCAGTTCCAAAAAACGCAGCAGCGCGCGTGCGCAGTCGCCGCTGGACGCCAGCTGGCCGATGGTGTCGATGCCGCAGTGGCGCAGCTTGGCCGCGCTGTCGCCGGCCAGGTCGGTCAGCGCGAGGATAGGGCGGCGGCAGCGCAGGTATTCATACAGCTTGGCGGGAATCTGTCCGTTGCAGTTGGCCGCCTGCAGCAGCAGCAAGCCGTCGGCGGCCAGCATTTCCTGCAGCGCCGCGCCGTGCGGCTGCAAGGGTTCCAGGCTCACCAGATCCAGGATGCCGTATTTCGCCAGCAGGCCCGCCAGCCACGCATCGTGGCCCGTGGCGCGCAGCACCAGTTGGAAATTGCGGGCGTGCAGCACGCCGTCGTGGCGCAGCCGGGCCAGCGCTTCGAACAGCGGCTGGGGATCGCGCTCGGACGGGTAGATCACGCCGCTATGCAGCAGAAGAAAGCGGCTGCGGTGGCCGCGCGGCCCGGCCAGCGGCGCGGCGTCCTCGTCATCGTCGTGGCCATTTTCGATCAGGCAGAAGCGCTCGCGCCCCACTTGCGCCAGGCGCCGCTGGTGCGCCGCGATGGCGCCAGGCGTGGTGCAGACGATGGCCGCGCTGCGCGCCGCGATGCGCTGTTCGATCCACGCATGCATGCGGTGCAGGCGCGGCTCGGGCGGATACGGCGCCAGCGGGTCGCTGTCGTCGAGCATGGGGTCGCGCTGGTCGGCGATCCATGGCAGGCCGCTGAGTTTTTGCAAGGTCATCGCGATCAGGTGCGCCGTGGCGATCGGGTACGTCGACCAGATGGCGTCGGGGCGGTATTCGCGGATCATGCGCAGGCCGGCCGGCACGGCGCTCAGCCACCAGGAACTCCAGCGGTCGGGCAGCGCCAGGCAGCGCGGATAGCGCCCGGCGATGGACAAATGGCGCGCCGCGTCCAGCGCCAGGGTGCGCCGCACGGTCGCTTGCGCGACTATCTGCGCCAGTTGCGTATTGCCCCGCTGCGCATACGCGAGCGGCGAGGGGCTGAGCACGAGCGGCTGCCAGCCGCAGTCGGGCAGATGGCGCGCAAAGCCCAGGGTGCGCAGGATGCCGCTACCGCCGGCAAACGGCGGAAAATGGTAGGCGACCATCAGCACCCGTTTTGGCGGCCGCGTTACCAGGACTGCAGCCACCGTGCGCACAGCTGTTCGACCTCGCCACGCCAGGCGGCGTTGGCGAACGTGTGGTTGGCGCCAGCGACCTGCGCCTGCGTCCATTGCGGGCGGGCGGCCACGGCGCGCCAGGCTGTGTCGCCATCGAGCAGGGCTTGCCACTCGTGCGCACCCAAGTCGTCGCCGCTGAGGATCAGCAAGACCTTGCCCTGGAATTGCGCCAGCGCCCGCAGCAGGGCCGGCGCGGGCGCATCGTCTTCCTGCGTTACCGGTTTGTGCGTGGCGGCCGCCACCTGCCGCAGCGAGGCCAGGCTGGCACCCAGCTGCAGTCCGCCGCTGGCCAGCTTGCGCCAGAAACCGCCTTGCAGCAGGCGTGGCAGATAATAGTGGCGCAAGGTGGCGCGCGCCAGGCCGGCGCTGCTGCGCACCCAGGGGTTGAGCAGGATCAGGGCTTTGACGCGCGCGTCGTGCGGCGCATGGCAGGCCGCTGCCGTGGCGCCGTCGCACAAGCCCCACAGCGCCACTTCGCGCAAGGCCGGCACGGCGTCGAAGAATTGCGCCAGCGCGCCGGCGATGTCGGGACCGGCCGCGCGGTAGTCGCGCGCGCTACCCTCGCTGTCGCCCATGCCGCGCAAGTCGAAACGCAGCACGGGCCAGCCTTGCGCGGCCAGGGCGCGTGCCAGCAAGACGAACTGGCGGTGGCTGCCGATCCGGTACTGCGGCCCGCCCGTGACGATCAATACGCCGCGCGGACCCGGTGCGTCGGGCAGGCTGAGGATGCCGATCATGCGCGCCTGCGCCTCGCCGTCGTCAGCGGCACTGCGAAAGCGCAGGGCAAGTTCGCGCACGGCGTGCGCCGCGAGGTGCTGCTGGCCGCTGTCGCGTTTCATGGCGGCGTCCTTTCCTCGTCGAGCCAGTCGCGGCACAGCGTGCGCGTGGCGTCCAGCAGTTGCGGACACGCGAGCAGCTCGCCGCTGTGCCAGAACGGGCCGTCGCCAAAACTGGCAACGTGCACGGCGGCGCCCTGGTCCCGCCATTGCCGCGCCAGCGGCGGCAAGGGCGCGGCTGCCTGCTCCGGCCCCCGGTAATCGAGCCAATAGACAGGAACGGCAGGCTGCAGCGCGGACGCGCTGACGTCATCGATGGCGTGCGCCAGCGCGGGCGCCAGCAGGTAGCCGGCCACTTCCACAGCTTCACTTTCCGCCAGTGCGGCGCGCGCATGGCCGGGCGCTTCCTGCCCGCCGCCGGCCAGCATGCCGGCCGCCAGGCGCAGGCGCAGGAAACGGTCGATGACGCGCCGTCCGTCGAGTTCCGGTTGCCACAGCAGCAAACGGGCCAGGGGCAGCGGCGGGTTGCTGGCGAAATCGAGGGCCAGCAGGGCGCCCAGGCGCAAGCCCCACACGGTCAAGGGGCCGTTGACCCGCTGCGCCAGCCACGCGCACGCCAGGTGCAGGTCGTTGTGCCAGATGTCCCAGCGCGCTTCGCCAAAGTCGCCGCTGCTGTCGCCGCAGCCGAACAGGTCGATCTGCAGCACGCTGTAGCCGGCCGCGGCAAAGGCGCGCGCCTGCGCGGCCGCCACGTGGCGGCTTTTATTCAATTCTTCCGCGAACGGATGCACGTAGAGGATGCCGCCGCGCGCGGCCTGGCCCGGGGGCGGCAGGTGCAGCAAACAATAGCGCTGGCCGCCGCTGGCGGGCAGGAAGAAGGGCAGCAACGGCAGCGCGTCGGTGAGGGCGCGGTTCATGGTCGTAGCTTTGCAAACACGAAATCGTGCAGGGTGCCCACGGTGGCAAAGTGGCGCGCGTGGATGTCGTCGTCGGCGACGATGATGCCGAAATGGTCTTCCAGCGCCGCGATCACGCCGATCACGGCCATCGAGTCGAGTTCCGGCACGCTGCCCAAGAGCGGCGTGTGGGCTTCCAGCGCGCGCCCGTTCAAGCCCAGGGTGGTGTCGAGGATGTGCTTTACTGCTTCAAGATGCGGCATGTCAGCTCCAGGGAAGGGTAGTGCGGCAGGGACGACGTATCGAAGGCCAGGCAGGGAATATCGTCGGGACGGCGCGACAGGTGCACATACGGCGGCAGGCTGGCGGCCATCCATTGCCAGCGCCCGCAGCGGATAAAGGTGGCCGTGCCCAGCGCGTGCGTGCCCAGGCGCGCGTGGGCGCCCAGCGAGGCACGGTTGAAACGCGAGATGCGGCTGCATGACCAGCGCACGCCCTGCGCGTACAGCACGGCGTTGGCTTCTTCCCACAGGCGCGCGAAGACGAGGCCACCGCGCTGTTCGGGCTGCACCCACACGTCGAGGTCCCACGACGACTGGTTTGAGGCCAGCGCATAGCGGGCGCGCACCTCGTCTTCCTGGCAGCCGTGGCGCAGCAGCCAGATCCAGCCAACCATGCCGGACTTGTCTCGCGCCAACAGGCATTGCGCGCCTTGGCGGTAGCGTTCGCGCAGCGCACCGGGCCGGCGCTCGGGCCCGGGCGGCAAGTCCGCTTCCGCCAGGCAGGGCGTGACCGCAATCGACTGGCCGCGCCCGCGGCACAGCGAACCGGGCGCCACGGCCTGCGCCACGAACTGGTAGCGGTACAGTGCGCAGCGTCCGCCCGGCACCGTTGCCAGCAGCCGCGCCACGGCCAGCCAGGCGCTGTCGCGCCAGCCCAGCTGGGCGACGCTGGCGGCCAGCCGTTGCAGCAAGGGAAATTGCGGGGACAGGGCCATGGTAGTGACGGATGGGGCGGCTATGCAGCCAACGCTGTCCATTAGAGCGCAGCGGCCAGTGAGCGATGTTGCGCGGTCTCAAGCATTGCGCCAGATAGGCCACCGTCCGTGGGGAGAGGTGCTTGCTTGATAAAAATCAACACTGCCGCGCCCGTTTGTCCCAATCATAGGGGGATGCATGGCAATCATGGCAACCCTGGGGCGACACGATGGCGACACTGATACACGATCTGATCTTTGAAGCGGCGCAGCGCGCGCCCCACGCGCCGGCCCTGTCGTGGCAGGGCGAGGAGCTGAGCTATGCCGCGTTGGCGCAGTCCGTGCGCGAGGCGGCCGCGACCCTGCTGACCCTGGGCTTGCAAGGTGGCGCGCGTGTGGCCGTGTACCTGGAAAAACGCCCGGAAAACGTCAGCGCCATGTTTGGCGCGGCGGCGGCCGGCGGCGTGTTCGTGCCCGTCAATCCGCTGCTCAAGCCTGACCAGGTGGCGTATATCCTGGCCGACTGCAACGTGGCCATCCTCGTCACGTCGCGCGAACGCCTGGCGCAGCTGGGCCCGGCGCTGGCCGCCTGCCCGGACTTGCGGACGGTGCTGCTGACGGGCGAAGCGGAGGCGGAGTCCAGCCTGGGCAAGCTGCGCGTGCTGCCGTGGAACGCGCGCTCCGCCGTTTGCGTGCCCGCGCCTCAGCCGCATGCGGCGATCGACATGGACATGGCCGCCATTTTATATACCTCGGGCAGCACGGGGCGGCCGAAAGGCGTGGTGCTGTCACACCGCAACATGCTGGCGGGCGCGCTCAGCGTGTCGGGCTATCTGCGCAACACGCCGCAGGACCGCATCCTGTGCGTCTTGCCGCTCAGTTTTGATTACGGCCTGAGCCAGCTGACGACGGCGTTTGCCAGCGGCGCCTGTGCCGTACTGATGAATTATCTGTTGCTGCGCGATATCGTCGAAACCGTCGAGCAGGAAGCCATCACGGGCCTGGCCGCCGTGCCGCCGCTGTGGGTGCAGCTGTCGCAGCTGAGCTGGCCCTTGTCCACGCCCTTGCGCTACATCACCAATTCGGGCGGCGTGATGCAGCGCTCCACGCTCGACCGCCTGCGCCAGTCGCTGCCGCGCGTGCAGGTCTACCTGATGTATGGCTTGACGGAGGCGTTCCGCTCGACCTACCTGGCGCCGGAACAGCTGGAGCGGCGCCCCGATTCCATCGGGCAAGCGATTCCGAACGCGGAAGTGCTGGTGCTGCGTCCCGACGGCAGCGTGTGCGACGCCGATGAGCCGGGCGAACTCGTGCACCGTGGCGCGCTGGTGGCGCTCGGCTACTGGAACGACGCGGCGCGCACGGCCGAGCGTTTCAAGCCACTGCCGCCGCAGGCAAGCGGCCTGGTGCTGCCGGAACTGGCCGTCTGGTCGGGCGACACGGTGCGCCGCGATGCGGATGGCTATCTGTATTTCGTCGGGCGCAGCGACGACATGATCAAGACGTCGGGCTACCGGGTCAGCCCGGCCGAGATCGAGGAAGTCGTGTATGCGAGCGGGCTGGTGGGCGATGCCGCCGCGCTGGGCCTGCCCCATGCCGTGCTGGGCCAGGCCATCGCCTTGCTCGTCACGCCCGCGCCCGGTGTGGAATTGCAGCGCGACAGCGTGCTGGCAGCCTGCCGCGCACGCCTGCCCAGCTATATGGTGCCGCTGTGGGTGGAGATCCGCGACGGCGTGCTGCCGCGCAATCCGAACGGCAAGATTGACCGCCCCTTGCTGGCCCGGGAACTGGCGCGCGCGTATGCGGTCCAAACAGGAGACGCGGCATGAAGGACTTGATCCGCTCGAACAGTACGGAATTGCCCTTGCACTCGGCCCTGGGCCAGCAGTTTGCCATGGACGGCGACATGCTGCAGGTCGGCGGTATTTCTTTGCGCCGGCTGGCGCAGAGGGTGGGCAGCACGCCGTTCTATGTCTATGACCGCGCGCACATCACGCGCCGCGTGGCGCAATTGCGCGCTGCCTTGCCCGCTGGCGTGCATGTGCATTACGCGATGAAGGCCAACCCCATGCCGGCCGTGGTGCAATGGCTGGCGGGCCTGGTCGACGGCATCGACGTGGCCTCGGGCGGCGAACTGGCCACGGCGCTCGATACGCCCATGGCGCCGGAACGCATCAGTTTTGCGGGGCCGGGCAAGAGCGATGGGGAACTGGCGCGGGCCGTGGCCGCTGGCGTACTGATCAACGTGGAGTCGGGCGCCCAGCTGGAGAGGGTGGCACTGGCCAGCGAACGGCTGGGCATGACGGCCAGGGTGGCCGTACGCGTGAATCCTGATTTCGCCTTGCGCCGCACGGGCATGCGCATGGGCGGCGGCGCGCAGCCGTTTGGCGTCGATGCGGCCCTCGTGCCGGCGCTGCTGGGCCGCATTGGCCAGCTGGGGCTGGATTTTCACGGTTTTCACCTGTATGCGGGCTCGCAAAGCCTTTCGGCGACTGCCCTGGCTGAAGCGCAGGCCTTGAGCGTGCAACTGGCCCTGCAACTGGCCGACAGCGCGCCATCGCCCTTGCGCACCCTGAATATCGGCGGCGGCTTCGGCGTGCCGTATTTTCCCGGCGACCAGGCGCTGGACCTGGCGCCCGTGGCGGACGGCTTGCAGCGGCAGCTCGATCTGCTGGCCCTGGCGGCGCCCGGCGCGCGCCTGAATCTGGAACTGGGCCGCTATCTGGTGGCCGAGGCGGGCATCTATGTGTGCAAGGTAATCGAGCGCAAGCTGTCGCATGGACAAGTATTTCTCGTCACGGATGGCGGCTTGCACCACCACTTGGCGGCCTCGGGAAATTTTGGCCAGCTGATCCGCAAGAATTACCCGGTTGCCATCGGCAACCGGCTGCACGGCGGGGCGCGCGAAGTGGCGTCTGTCGTGGGGCCGCTGTGCACGCCGCTGGACTTGTTGGCCGACCAGATGGAAATGGCGCGCGCCGAAGAGGGCGATTTGGTGGTCGTGTTCCAGTCGGGCGCGTATGGCTTGACGGCCAGCCCGACGGCCTTTCTCGGCCATCCGCTGCCGGCCGAGGTGCTCGTATGAGCGGCCTGTGCGGTTGGCTTGCGGCGGCTGGCGGGGCTGCGGGTTCTGTCGCCGCCGATGCCGATGCCAGTGGCGCCGCGCTGGCCGGCATGGCCGTGCCTCTGTCGCGTTTTGATAGCGCCCCCCTGATTGCCTGCGTGAGCGAAGTGGGCGGCGTGGCCGTGGCCGCCATCGACGGCAGCCGCCATGTATATCAGCAGGATGGCTTGCAAGTCGCCATCTGGGGCCGGCCCATGCTTGACGGTTCGGCCGATGACGTGGCAAGCCGCCTCGCTTCCCTGTGGCTGAGCCGGGGCGTGGCGGCCTGCGCCAGCCTGTCCGGGCCATTTGCTATGGCCATCCTCGACGCCTTTTCCGGTTCGGCCCTGCTGGCCGTGGACCGCGCCGGAATCCACCCCCTCAGCTATGCGGGCAATGCGCAAGGCCTGTTCTTTGCCTCCTCGCATGACGCCTTGCTGGCCCATCCGTCCGTGCGGGGCGCGCTCGATCCGCAGGCGCTGTATCACTACCTGTTTTTTCACATGGTGCCTGGCCCGGCCACGGCTTATCTTGGCCAGCAGCGCTTGCTGCCCGGCGAATACCTGCATGTGCGCGGCGGCAAGCAATGCAAGGGCAGCTACTGGCAACTGGCCTTCCACGAGCCGGCAGCAGGGCGCACGCGGGCCAGCTTTGCCAGCAACAAACAGGAATTCCTGCGCCTGCTGCGCCAGTCCGTGGAAAGCAGCCTGGGCGCGGATGGAGCGGACACGGGCGCGTTTCTCAGCGGCGGCACGGACAGTTCCACCGTGGCCGCCATCATGGGACAAGTGACGGGCCGGCCCGCGCGCACGTATTCCATCGGTTTTGACGCGCCCGGCTATGACGAAATGGCGTATGCGCGCCTGGCCGCCAGCCACGCGGGCAGCATCCACCACGAGCGCTACGTGACGCCGGCCGATGTGCTGGCCGCCATTCCCGCCATGGCGGCCATCTTCGACCAGCCTTTCGGCAACGCCTCGGCCATTCCCGCCTTTTACTGCGCGCAGATGGCGCGCGAGGATGGTGTAACGCGCCTCTTGGGCGGCGACGGCGGCGATGAACTGTTTGGCGGCAATGAGCGCTATGCGCACCAGGCCTTGCTGTCGCAATACGAGCGCTTGCCCGCCATGTTGCGCCAGGCCATCATCGAACCGCTGCTGTTCCGCGCACGCACGGGCAAGTCGTGGCGGCTGGGCGACAAGGCGCGCCGCTACATCGAGCTATCGAGCCTGCCGCTGCCGGCGCGGCTCGACAGCTACAACCTGCTGCTGCGCCATGGCCACCGCACGGTATTGGAAGCGGGGTTCATCGACACCATCGACCCCGGCATGGCACCCGGTTGCGTGAATGGTGCGTATTGGGAGCGGCAAGGCCAGGGCTTGAGCCAGATCAATGAGCTGCTGGCCCTCGACATGCGTTTTACTTTGGCCGACAACGACCTGTTCAAGGTGCGCAAGGCGTGCGAGCTGGCTGGCGTGGAAGCGGCGTTTCCCTTCCTGCATGATGCGATGGTGGCGTTTGCCGCGCGACTGGCGCCGCGCGACAAGCTCGACGGCATGCGGCTGCGGCCTTTCTTCAAGCGGGCGCTGGCGGAAATCCTGCCACCGGCCATCGTGCGCAAGAAAAAGCACGGCTTCGGCCTGCCTTTCGGCCTGTGGCTGCACAGCCACCCGCCGCTGCGCGAGTTTGCGTTTGACAACCTCACGCAGCTGCGCGGGCGCGGCATCGTGCGGCCCGCCTTCATCGACGATCTGCAAGGGCGCTTGCTGGCGGAACACCCGGCCTATCACGGCACCATGGTGTGGCTGCTGCTGATGCTGGAACAGTGGCTCAGCCAGCATCCGGGCGCGCTGGGTGCGCTTGCCGGCGGTTTTGCCGCATGCGCCACAGAAACGCCAGGCGTCCTCGATCCCACGGCGTAAAGCGGGGCAGCTGCAACAGGTCGAGCCCCGCGCCGGGGCGCGCCACGCCCCAGTCCGTGGCCACGGCCGCCTTGAAACCGAGGCTTTTGACCATCGCCACGTGCGGCGCGCCATAGTCGCGCCCGGCCTTGCCGTTCGGATATGCAAACAGGGTGACGGGCGCCTGGATCAGACTTTCCAGCTGGCGCTTGCCGTCGGCGATGTTTTGCCGCGCCGCGTGGTCCGGCAAGGTGGACAAAATCGGATGGCTGTCCGTGTGCGCGCCCACCTCCATGCCGGCCGCATGCAACTGGCGCAGCTGCGCCGTGCTCAGCATGGCGGGCGGACCTGCCAGGACGCCCGCCTGGCGGCGTATCCGCATGGCCAGCTGCTGGCGCCGGGCGAACGGCAGGTACTTGAGCTGCCCCAGCAGCGTGGCGATGGCAGCTTGCCGCTGCGCCAGGCTGGCGACTGGGAACGTCCCCAGCTCGTGTTTGCGCAAGTCCAGCACGGGCCCGGCCGCCTGGCGCACGGCGTCGATCACCGTGTCGTTCCACATCTGCCCGCCGTCCAGGTAGCCCGTGGCGATGAAAAACGTGGCGTGCATGCCATGGCGCTGCAGCAGCGGCAGGGCAACTTGCGCATTGTCCGCATAGCCGTCGTCGAAGGTGATGCAGGCGGCGCGCTGCGGCAGGTTGCCGTTCTGCAAGCGCTGCACGGCATCGCTCAGCGATAGCGGCGTATAGAAACATTTCAACAAGCGCAGCTGGCGTTCGAACAGCACGGCGTCCACTTCGCCGGGAAACAGCGGGTCGGGCCGCGCCAGCACGCGGTGGTAGATCAGGATGGACAAGGTGGCTGTCATGGCTGCTCCACGATGGCGGCCCGGGGCCTGGCCTGGCGGGAAGTAGAGGTGAGGGTGGGCACCTGCCGCTCGACGATGATGCGCGTGGCGATCAGGGCGGCCATCAGGTAATACGGCATGTCGAAATACAGCAGGCTGAGGAAGGCGCCGCCCACGGCAAAGCCGATCAGGCTGGCCTGGCTCATGGTGGCCAGGCCATGCGCCCAACGCAGTTCCGGCTTGCCCCGCGTGCGGCGGATGATGGCGGCGGCCGTGCGCCAGGTGGCGATGCCCAGCGCCAGGTAAATCAGCAAGCCGACAAAGCCGTGTTCGCCCAGCGCCTGGAAATAGATGCTGTGCGCCGCATGCACGTCCATGGGGTTGGGCGCATAGCGGGCAAAGATGGCCGCGTCGGAAACGTCGAAGCCGCCGCCTGGAAAACGGTCGCGCGCCAGGTTCCAGGCCATGCGCCAGGCGTTCAGGCGGCCCATGGCGGAGACGTCGTCCTGATAGGTGTTGATGGTGTCCATGCGTTCGGCCCAGCGCTCGGGCATGAAGGCCAGCAGCAGCGGCGCGACGGCGCCGAGCAGCGCGCCCAGCACCATCTTGCGGTCGCTTTTCAGCCACATGAACAGGCCCATGGCGGCAATGGCCAGCAGCCCGCCGCGCGAATACGAGCCCAGCGCCGCCAGGGCCGACAACAGCATCGCCGCGGACAAGCCATGGCGCACCCAGCGTTTGTCCGTGTTTTGCTGCAGATAATACATGAGGGGGATGGTGATGATCAGGGCCAGGGCCAGTGCATTGTTATCCCCGATAAACGTTTCTTCCGGCCCCCAGACCCGGTCCGTGCCGCCGCTGCGGATGGTGAAGATGCCGCCTTTCACGCCGTAATAGCCGATCGACCCCACCAGCACCCAGACCAGGTGCACGATGTCGCGCCGCGTGCGTATCACCATCATGATGACAAAGCTCATCAGCATGATCTTCATCACCTTGTTCCACTGCACCCATGACGATTCCGGAATCAGGGCGAACGGGGCCGTGACATTCATCCACATGACGAATAACAGCAGCAGCACGCTGACGGGCGTGAGCGGCAGGTTTTTCGGCTCGCGCGTCATCACGAGGCTGATCAGGGTGGCGATGGCGATGATGAAGGCGAACGGCATGTGGGTGGCAAAGCCCCAGCCCTGCGTGTGCGGGTTCATCACGCTGACCCAGACCCACATCAGGCCGCCGGTGGCCGGTGTCTTCAGGATGAAGGGCAGGGAGCCCAGGATGATGATGGTAATCAGTATGTCGCGCATGAAGGGAGACGCTCCTGGTTGTGCCCGGGTTGGCAAGGTCTTGATGCCTGTCAACGGGCTGGCGGGCAGGCTCAGTACACTGGATCAACACTGCTTGAGTACATAGTTTTGTCATGGTAAGACCAAGGAGGCATGTCCTTGTTGACCGTTCTCATGGCGACCTACAATGGCGCCGGCACCTTGCCACAGGTATTGCGCGCCTACATGGGGTTGCGAGCCCCCGTGGGCGGCTGGCGCCTGATCATCGCCGACAATGGCAGCACGGACGCGACGGCCCAGGTGATCGCCGACTTCCGCGGCAGTTTGCCCTTGCGTTCCGTCTACGTGGCGCGGCGCGGCCGCAGTCCCGCCCTGAACGGGGCCGTCGAACACGCCTTGTGTTCAAGCGGCGATGGCGGCGAGCTGTTCGTGTTTGGCGACGACGATGCCATGCCCGCATCGGACTGGCTGTGCCGCTTGCAGGACAGCGCGCGCGCTCACCCCGGCTACGCCCTGTTCGGCGGCGCCATCGTGCCCGCCTGGCGCGAGCAACCGGCGGAATGGCTGCTGCGCCTGACCCCCGTTGGCCTGACGTGGGGCATCACCAGCCCCGATTTGCGCGACGCGCCCATCTATCCGGGCCTGGTCTGGGGCGCCAACATGGCGATACGCCGCCGCATCTTCGAGGCGGGTGCCCGCTATGACGAAAGCATCGGCCCGCAAGGCGCCAACTACGCCATGGGCAGCGAAACCCGGCTCAACCTGGAGATGCATGCGGCAGGCAATCCTTCCTGGTTCTGTCCGCAAGCGAAAGTGGCGCACATCATCCGCGCCCCTCAAGTACAGCGCGCCTGGATACTGCGCCGCGCCATGCTGTTTGGCCGCGGCCAATGCCGGCTGGCGACATTCGCACCGAGCGTGGAGTTGCTCGGCGTACCGCGCTGGATGCTGGGCCGATACGTGCGCGACTCCCTCGGCGCCGTGCGGGCCTGGCTGCGGCGCGACCACGCCGACCTGTTCCTGCGCCAGTGGGAACGGGCCTGGCTGCGCGGCTTTTTCCATGAAGCGTGGCGCGGACGGCGCAAACGCTTGCCGCGCATCGTCATCAGCAGTTATTCGGGCGAGCTGGGCGGCATGGAACTGCGCATGGCGCAAGAGGCGAAAGTGCTGGGCGCGAGCGGCTATGACAGCGTGCTGGCCCTGCGGCGCTTTCCCGGTTTTACTGCCTGGGTGCAAGGTTTGCGCGCGCAGCATCTGCAGGTGCGCGTGTACGAGCCACCCTTGTTTCTCGAACACTGGGCCTGGCGGCGCTGGAACTGGCTGCGCGCCAGGGTCACGGGAGCGTGGCGGCTGCGGCGGCTGAGGCCCGACCTCGTCCACGTGGCGTTTTGCTGGACCAGTTATGGCGCTTCCATCCTGTGGCTGGCGCGGCAATGCCGGCTGCCGGCCGTGATCAGTGTGCACAATGCGTTCCCGCTGGAAGCGTTCAGCGACTGGCAGCGGCCCCGGCTGCAGGAAGCGTTCCGCACCGTCAAAGGCGTGTATGCCGTGTCGCCGTCGGCCATGCGGCATTTCCTCGCGCTGTACCGCGGCATGCTGAACCCGGAAACGCGGCTGGCCGTCATTCCCAACGGTGTCGATACGGATACTTTTATCGCCTCTCCCGAACGGCGAATACTGGCGCGCAAGCAGCTGGGGCTGCCGCCGGACGCGCTCGTGCTCGGCTGCGTGGCCCGGCTCTCCGCGCAAAAGCGCCCGCAGGCGCTGCTGGCCCTGTTCGCCAGGCTGGCCGCGCAATTTCCCAATCTATATTTAGTGCTGGTGGGCACGGGGCCGCTGGAAGCCATGCTGCGGCTGCAGGCGCAGCAATCGGGCTTGCAGGACAGGATCGTGTTTGCCGGCTTCCAGCAGCGCATCGAGCTGCTGATGCCGACCTTCGACCTGCATGTGCTGCTCAGTAAAAACGAAGGTTTCGGCATCGCCACGATTGAGGCCATGGCCTGCGGCGTGCCGGCCGTGGGCACGGACGTGCCTGGCACCCACGATATTCTGAACGATAGCGAAGGCGGGCTGCTGCTGCCGCTCGACGACGAGCACGCCGCTTGCGCGGCCGTGGCGCAACTCTTGATGGATGCGCCCCGGCGCGCCCGCATGGGACGGCTGGCGCGCGAGGAAACCGTGCAGCGTTATTCGATGCCGCGCCTGGAACGCCAGCTGCGCGCGTTTTACGCCGGCCTCGTGTAGGCGCGGGCGGCCCGCATGAGCGCCACCCGTCACTCGTTTTTCTTTTCGTTCGCCGAAAAATACACGGTGCTTCTGCTGGGCATCGTCGCCACCATGGTGCTGTCGCGTTTGCTGACGCCAGCCGAAGTGGGCGTGTATTCGCTGGGCGCCGTGCTGGTGGCGCTGGCGCAAGTGGTGCGCGACTTTGGCGTGGGGCAATACCTGATCCAGGAAAAACAGCTCGATACCGTGAAATTGCGCGCCGCGCTGGCCACCAGCCTGCTTGTCGCCTGGCTGCTGGCAGGGTTGGTGCTGCTGGCCAGCGCACCGCTCGCGCATTTCTATGGAGAACCCCGGCTGACCCTCGTGCTGCGCTTGCTGGCCATCAATTTCCTGTTGATACCGTTCAGCGCCTTGGCGTTACCGATGTTGCGCCGGCAACTGCGCTTTCGCGCCATCTACGCCATCAATGCGGCCAATAGCGTCGTCAACCTGCTGGTGGCCGTGCTGCTGGCGCTGCAGGGCTACAGCTACATGAGCATGGTGTGGGCGGCGCTGGCCGGTTCCTGCGCGTCGCTGCTGGTGAGCCTGCTGGTGCGGCCCAGGGAGCTGCCGTGGCTGCCGGGGCGGCGCGGCATGGGCGATATCGCCCGCTTTGGCGCGTATGCGACGGGGGGTGGCCTCGTCGATGAGGCGGGCGTGGCGGCGCCGGACCTCATCATCGGCAAACTGATCGGCATTGAAAGCCTGGCCCTGTTCGGCAAGGCGCAAAGCGTACTGAATATCTTTAACCAGGCCATCACCAGCGCGATTTCTCCCGTCGTGTTTCCCCTGTTCGCGGCCCGCGCAAGGGGGCAAGGGGGGCAGGGCGGGGCGGAGCTCGTATATTTGCGCACGATCAGCTACATGACGGCGCTGGCCTGGCCGTTTTTTCTCTTTCTCTTCTGCATGGCTTTGCCCTTAGTCAAGGTGTTGTATGGGACGCAATGGCTAGGCTGTGTGCCCTTGATACGCATCATGTGCCTGTCCTCGGCCGTCTATAGCATGTTCAGCATGGCCCGCTACCTGTTCGTGGCGACGGGCCAGCTGCATGCGCAGGTGCGGCTCGATGCCTGCGCCGGCGTCATCAAAGTGGCGCTGCTGCTGGCCGCGGCGCCGTTCGGCCTGATGGCCGTGGCCTGGGCCGTGGTGCTCAGCAATGTGCTGCGCAGCTGGCTGAACTACAAATGCCTGCGGCGCTTGAGCGCACTGGACTGGCGCATCCTGGCGCGCGCCTTGCGCAAGAGTCTGCTGCTTTGCGTTGTCAGCGCCGTCGCGCCCGTCGCTTCGCTGCTGTGGCTGCCAACGGACACCCCGGCGCTGCTGGCGCTGATGGGCACGGCGCTGGCTACCTTGCTGTGCTGGCTGGCCGGTCTGTTCCTGTTGAAACATGAGCTCGCTGGCGAATTTCTGTTGTTGCAACGCAAGCTCGCTGGCCGTTGGCTGGCAGTCAAATGCACGAAAGGATGACCATGCGTGTCGGTATCTTGTCCTACCCGATGCTGTTCCAGCGCGACGGCGGCTTGCAGATCCAGGTACGCGAAACCATTGCCGCGCTGAACCGGCTGCCCCAGCAGCCGGCGCGTCCGCTGGAGGTGGAACTGGTCGACGCCAACCATCAGCGGCTGGCCGATTTCGACGTGCTGCACGTGTTTTCGGCGAGTAATGGCACCTACCGCATCATGGAAATGGCCAGCGAGCAAGGCGTGCCCGTCGTGCTGTCGCCGCTGCTGTCGCCGGGCTGGGGCCGCGCCAGCGCCTGGCGCGCGCGGCTGGCCGACCGGCTGGCGGGGCGCCTGACGGAATGGATGGTGCAAACGAGCTATGCACAAACGCGGCGCGCCTTGCAGCTGGCCGACGTGGTAATCGCCCTGGGCGAGGCCGAGCGCGACGCCATCGTGCAAGGTTTCGGCATGCCACCCGACGCCATCCGCGTCTTGCCAAATGGCATCAACCCGCATTTCTTCACGGCCAATGGCGACCTGTTCCTGCGCGAAACGGGCATCGCCGGGCCCTTCGTGCTGATGGTGGGCAGTATTTCGCCGTATAAAAACCAGCTGGGACTGGCGCAGGCGCTGGCGGGCGCCGGCTTGCCCCTGGTGCTGATCGGCGCCGCGCCGCGCGAACAGCAGGCGTATCTGCAACTGCTGCTGGACTTGCCGCACGTCAGCTGGCTGGGCGCGCTCGACCATGCCGACCCGCTGCTGGCCAGCGCCTACCACGCGGCAGCCGTCGCGGCCTTGCCCAGCCAGGGCGAGGTGTTTCCCCTGAGCGTGCTCGAAGCGCTGGCGGCCGGAACGCCCGTCGTCATGACGGCACAAAGCGCGCTGGATTTGCCCGATTCCGCGTTTGCGCTGCGCAAGGTGCGCTGGGACGACGGCGCCGCGCAGCGCCAGGCCATCCTCGAACTGCTGGCGCTGCCGCCTGAGCGCTCCCGCGTGCAAGCCCTCGTGGAACGTTTTACGTGGGAAAGGGTGGCGGCCCAGATTGCCGATTGTTACTACCAGGCGCAGTCGCAGCCTGCCAGGAGGCAACATGCTGTTTAACTCCTTCGCCTTCCTGTTCGGCTATCTGCCCATCGTGCTGGCCGGATACTTTCTGCTGGACCGCCTGGCTCCCGCCGCAGGTACGTCCGCCAACTGGCGCCGCCTGGCCCCCGCGACGTGGCTGGCGCTCGCGTCTTTATTCTTCTATGCCTGGTGGGACGCGCGCTACCTGCCGCTGCTGCTGGCGTCGATCTGCGTCAATTATGGCGCGGGGCGGCTGATCGGTGCGCGCGCGGGAGCGGCCCGCAAGCGGGCGCTGGTTGTGGCGCTGGCGCTGAACCTGGGGCTGCTCGCCTATTACAAATATGCGAATTTCTTCATCGACAGCGTCAATGCCGTCGCCGTGGCCTCGGGTGCTGGCGCTGCCAGCCTGCCGTGGCACGGCCTCGACATCATCCTGCCGATCGGCATCTCGTTTTTTACCTTCACGCAGATCGCCTTTCTCGTCGATTGCTACCGGGGCGAGGTGCGCGAATACCGCTTCATCCATTACGTGCTGTTCGTCAGCTATTTCCCCCACCTGATCGCCGGGCCCGTGCTGCATCACCGCGACATGATGCCGCAGTTCGCCGACCCCGCCAATGCCCACCCGCGCGCCGCCAATTTCGCCATCGGCCTGTCGATTTTCACGATAGGCCTGGCAAAAAAGGTGCTGATCGCCGACAACCTGTCGCCGCTGGCCATCCCCATCTTCGCGGCAGGCGCCGAGCCGACCCTGATCGAAGCGTGGATCGGCGTGCTGGCCTACACGTTCCAGCTGTATTTCGACTTTTCCGGCTATTCCGACATGGCCATCGGCCTGTCGCGCCTGTTCGGCGTGAAATTGCCGCTGAACTTCAACTCGCCCTACAAGGCGGCCAATATCGCCGACTTCTGGCGCCGCTGGCACATGACCTTGTCGCGTTTCCTGCGCGACTATTTATATATCCCGCTGGGCGGCAGCCGGCGCGGCGAAGCCATGCGCTACCGCAACCTGATGCTGACCATGCTGCTGGGCGGCCTGTGGCATGGCGCCGGCTGGACGTTTGTCATATGGGGAGGCTTGCACGGCCTGTACCTGGTGCTGCAGCAGGCGTGGCAACGGGTGTTTGGCGCGGCGCCGGGCTACTGCTGGCTGCGCTGGTGGCCCGGCGTCCTGACCTTTCTTGCCGTCATGCTGGCCTGGGTCTTCTTCCGCGCGCCCGACGTGGCCACGGCCTGGGACATCACGGGCGCGCTGGTGGGGGCGAACGGAGTGAGCCTGCCGCGCGGCCTGGCCAGCCAGGCATCGAGCCTGGCGCAGTGGGGCCTGCATCCCGCGTTCGACGGCATCCGCTGGATCGAACTTGCCGGTCCCGGCTTGCCCGTGCTGCTGGCGGCGATGCTGCTGGCCTTCAAGGCGCCCAATACGCAAGAAATATTCTTTCTCTATGAGCCTGCGATTGAAAGAATCTTTCAGCCCGCAGGGCGCTGGTCCTTCAGCTGGCGGCCCACCTCGCGCTGGAGCGTGGGCTTGGCCGCGCTGTTCGTCGCCTGCATCTTCGGCATGAACCGGGTCACCGAATTTCTTTACTTCCAGTTCTGACCATGGACACCGCCGGCCGCCGCTATCTTGTTTGTTTCCTCGCCTGCGTCTTCCTCGTGCTGGGCGGCATCTCGTTGCTGAACTACCAGGTCGACCCCTATTTGCTGCACCAGTGGGACAGTCCCCTGGTGCAGCGCCCGCGCCAGTTGAATGAAAAGCTGGGCGCCTGGGCCAAGACCTATGCCGTGGCGCGCTACCGGCCGGCCATCATCTACATCGGCAATTCGCGCACGGAACTGGGCTTGCCGACGGGCGTGCGCGCCTTGTTCGACGGCAAGAGCATCTTCAACAGCGCCGTGTCCGGCGCCTCGATTGGCGACGCCATCCGCCTGGCCGAGCATGCGGCCAGGGTCAGCCGCGTCGAGACCATGGTTTGGGGCATCGACGCGCCGACGTTTTCCCTGGACATGGGTGCGGCGCGGGTGGAAGACAGCCTGACGGGCGCCCGGCACGGCTTTTTCGCCCAGCGCGCCCTCGTCAACCTGAAGCGCGGCCTGACCCTGGACATGACGGAGGACAGCGTGCGCATCCTCACCGGCAATGCGGGCGATGTCTGCCGCTCCAACCTGGCCCGGTATGGGCAGCGCGACGAGACCTGCACCCTGAAAGGCATACGGCACTGGCTGGGAACGAAGGACGCCATTCCCGTACGGCTGCAGGAGTTTGGCGATGGCCAGGGCCCGACGCCGCCCTCGATACCCGCGTTTGATGCCAGCATAGCCAAGCTGTGCAGTAGCGGCGTGCGTCTGCGCATGTACATCAACCCCACGCACGCGCTGACCCTGTACGCGCTGCACTGGCGCGGCAAGTGGGAGGCCATGCAGGCCTGGCAGCGCGGCCTGGTGCAGATCACCGAGCGCCACCGCCAGCAGGGCTGCGACGTGCGCCTGGTTGATTTTTCCGGCTTTAACAGCATCACGACGGAAGCGACCCCGCTCGTCAGCGGCAAGCCCGACATGCATTATTACTGGGAAGTGTCGCACTACCGGGACAATGTGGGCCGCTTGATCCTGGCGCGCCTGTTTGGCGGCGACACGCCGCCGCCAGCCGATTTCGGCGTGGAACTGACGCAGGCCAACGTCGACGCCCACCATGCGGCCACGCGCGCGGCGCGCGACCGCTATCGCCTGGAACATGCGCGCGAAGCGGCCTATACGGAGCGGGTGCTGGACGGGCCGCTGATCCGGCGTTGATGCAAAGCCCCACATAGCCGCCATTTCTCTACTTCCAATGCCGACCATGGATACCAATGCCCGCCGCTACCTCGCCATCTTCCTTGCCTGCGCGCTGGCCGCGCTGGCCTTCGTTTCCGCCGTCAATTACCACGTCGATCCGTACTTGCTGCACCAGTGGGACAGCCCGCTGCTGCAGCGCTTGCGACCGACGACCGAAAAACTCAGCGTGTGGAGCAAGACGTATGCCGTGGCGCGCTACCGGCCAGCCATCGTCTACATCGGCAATTCGCGCACGGAAATGGGTTTGCCGGCGAGCAGCATGCGTACCTTGTTCGACGGCAAGAGCGTGTTCAACAGCGCCGTCTCGGGCGCCTCGATCGGCGAGGCCATCCGCCTGGCAGAACACGCGGCCACGGTCAGCCATGTCGACACCATGGTGTGGGGCATCGACGCGCCCTCGTTCTCGCTGGAACTGGGCTCGGCCGGCGTGGAGCCGGGATTGACGGATCCCGCTCCCGCGTTTTTCGCGCGGCGCGCCTTGCTCAACATCAAGCGCGGCCTGACCGTGGACATGACACAAGATAGCTGGCGCATCCTCAGCGGCACCTATGACGGCGTCTGTCTGTCCAGCCTGGCCCTGTACGGCCAGCGCGACGAGTCCTGCCTTACCAGCCGCAACCGCGTCTGGGTCGGCACGGCGCGCGCCTTCAAGCCGCGCCTGCAGGAATTCGGCGACGGCCTGGGCCCGACCGCACCCGCGCTGCAAGCCTTCGATGCCAGCGTCGGCAAGCTGTGCCGTGGCGGCACGCGCCTGCGCTTGTACATCAATCCCACGCACGCGCTCACGCTCGACGCCCTGTACTGGCGCGGCAAGTGGGACGCCATGGAAGCCTGGCAGCGCGATCTGGCGCAGATGGCCGGACGCTACCGGCGCCTGGGCTGCGACGTGCGCCTGGTTGATTTTTCCGGCTTCAACAGCGTCACCAGCGAGCCTATCCCGCAGGTGACGGGGGCGGGCGCGATGCGCTATTACTGGGAAGCGTCGCACTACCGCGACAATGTGGGCCGCTTCATCCTGGCGCGCCTGTTCGGCGGCCCCGAGCAGCCGCCGGCGGACTTCGGCGTCGAGCTGACGGAAAGCGGCATCGCGGCGCACCAGGCGGCCATGCGCGTTGCGCGCGAGCGCTACCATGCGCAGCACGCCGAGGAAACGGCGTATCTGCGCCACGTGCTGACCTTGCCCCGCGAACCCCAATAGGCGGCCAAGAGAGCCAGGCGTACACCGTGGGGCAGGGCGCTTGCGCTATGATGGTGTTTTGCCATCCAGCAAGTTCCAGGACGCCCCATGAAAATCGCCTTCTTTGCCAGCCAGCCCTACGACCGCCGTTTCTTCGATGAAGCCTTGCCGTCCCAGCCCGATTCCGCCGGCATTGAACTGGTCTACCACAGCGCCTTGCTGAGCCAGGAAACCGTGGTCCTGGCGCAAGGCGCGGATGCCGTCTGCGTTTTCGTCAACGACGTGCTCGACGCGCCCGTGCTCGAAGCCCTGCACGGCTACGGCGTGCGCGCCATCCTGCTGCGTTGCGCCGGCTACAACAACCTCGACCTGGAAGCGGCCAAGCGCCTGGGCCTGTTCGTCGCCCGCGTGCCTGCCTACTCGCCGGAAGCCGTGGCCGAATACACGCTGGCCCTCGTGCAAACCCTGAACCGCCACACGCACCGCGCCTATGCCCGCGTGCGCGAAGGCAATTTCTCGCTCGACGGCTTGCTGGGCGCCACTTTGTTCGGCAAGACGGTGGGTATCGTCGGCACGGGCAAGATCGGGCTGGCCACGGCGCGCATTTTCAAGGGGTTCGGCTGCACGGTGCTGGGCCACGACCCATATCCGGCGCCCGCGTTTGCGCAGCTGGGCACGATGGTGGAACTGCCGCGGCTGCTGGCCGAGTCCGACATCGTCTCGCTGCATTGCCCATTGATGGAAAGCACGCGCCACATGATCAGCGAAGAAACGTTACTGCTGATGAAGAAGGGCGCCATGCTGGTGAACACCTCGCGCGGCGGCCTGATCGACACGGGCGCCGTCATCGAGGCGCTCAAATCGCGCCAGCTGGGCTCTCTGGCCATCGACGTGTATGAACAGGAAAGCAATCTGTTCTTCCAGGACCGCTCGTCCGACATCATCGACGACGACATCTTCCAGCGATTGATGACGTTCCCGAACGTGCTGGTGACGGGCCACCAGGGCTTTTTTACCAGCGAAGCGCTGCGCGAAATCGCCGCCATCACGTATCACAATCTGGCGTGCTTCCGTGAAGGCAAGCAATGCGAGAACAGCGTACTAGCTGGCTGACGCCTGTTTTTTGGGCTTGGGCGGCGGCTTGGGTTTCGGCATCGGCAAGGCGTCCGCCGTGCGCCGCGCCAGCTGGCTCAACCAGTCGCGCTCGTCCCACAGCCCGCCATCGATGAGGAAATACGGCTTGGCTTGCGGGTAGGGAGGCGCTTCCTGCAGCGTGCCTTGCGCGCTGATCCAGGCGCGGCCCGCGTCCGTCGGCTTGATGAAGAGCTGGTCGTCGGCGACGATGGCGAACATCTTGCCGTCGCAATACAGGCCATACTCGCCAAACATTTTTTTCGCGCTGATGCTGCCCGCGCCCGCCATCTGGTCGAGCAAAAAATCCACCGTGCCTTGCTGTGATGCCATGTCGTCCTCCGTGTGAACGATCAGTGTAACGCACTGGCCAGGATGGTCGGGCGAGGCTACACTATGGCCATTGATTTTCTTGCACGGCTTCATCCCATGACACCCCAGCATATCATTCACCGCGGCATCACCATCACCACCCTGATGGCCGGCCAGTCCATCGACACCCATTGCGCACCGGGCCACACGGCCATCCGCGAGCAGGCCGACGGCTGGTGGCTGTATTTTGTCGACGAGGATGGCTCGGTCGATGGCTACGACAGCCCGTTCGCCAGCCACGCCGAAGCGCTGTGGGCGGCCAAGGCCGCAGCCGAGTTCAGCGCGCAATGAAGACCAGCCCCTGGGCTTTCCTGGGCTTGCCGCAAGCGCCCGTGCCGGAAGCGGAAAGCGCGCAATATGGCGCCTGCCGCGCCGAACTGGACGGCAAGCGCCTGGTCTTGCGCGTGGCCAAAAACACGCCAACGAAACCCGGCCAGTTCGTCACCATCTGGAAGCGCCCCCATCCCGACGCCGAGATCGCCCCGCTCGATGAAGCGGACCCCGTTGACGTCGTCATCATCGCCGCGGCGGATGACGACGGCGCGCAGCATGGCTTTTTCATCTTTCCGCGCAAGGTGCTGCTGGAACGGGGCGTGATGTCGCGCGCCGGCCACGGCGGCAAGCGCGCGCTGCGCGTGTATCCGCCGTGGTGTGCGCCCGAGTCCGCCCAGGCGCTGCGCACGCAGCGCTGGCAGGCGGCGTGCTTTGTGGCGCCAGGGGATCAGCAAAGGCTGGGACAGCTGTTCGGGGAGTGTCTATTCTCTTTTCCTTGAATTTATCTGTGCCTTTAGTACTGAGTTAGAACGCATTATAAAATCTATTTATTTCCATAATGACAACTTCCACTTATACTGCGACGTTCCGACCATCGGCTATAAGCTGGCTGTTGTCAGTGACAAGATAAGGTATTATCATATTTGTAAATTTAAATAGGATTTAACCCATGGAAAATAGCGGCCCCAATATTCTTGTTTCATTTCTCCCATTGATATTGATGTCATTACTGATGGCAATAGCGGCACATCTTCTGGCGAAGGAAAAGGGGCGCAATGTAACAAAATGGACGATTCTTGCGTTGATTCCGATTGTAAACTTCGCATGTATCTGGTTCTTCATCGGTGCTTCAAATTTAAAGCTCGAGCGAAAAATTGACGATTTGGCTCTGCGCGTGCAAGCTCTGAGCGATAAGTAGGCAGGTTTTTCATTTTTCCTGACGGTTGGCGATATCAAGCAGGAACGATATTAAACAGCCGCATGGCATTCGGCATTTCCGTTGCCATGATAAGTTGGATAGGTTTGCCCATTGCTGTGAGATTGGCTTTGGCGCGGTCATATACCACGATGGCTTTTTCGTTGGTGAAATGACGAGACATATACAGGAAGCCATCGACCCGGAGCGGATTGCGATACACGGCCAGCGCCCATTGTTGAGGCAAGGTGTAACTTGATGTACCTGTCAATCCCGCATGACCGCCCATCTGCTTGAGCAAATGGCCGGTCAGGTCAAATAATCTCAAATTGCCACTGAATTGATGCACCCATCGGCGATCAATTTCGGACTTAGCGATAGGAAAGGCGCCCTTTATAGGCACTGCATCATGTAACAGGGACTCGGCAAGCGCGACATCAAAGCTCGGACCCAGATAGCAGGTACTGTATTCGGGATTGCCTGTCTTGCAGCCGGGTGCATCAAAGCGATTCCCGCCGCTGCAGCCGAAATAGGGTTCGCCAGCCGCATGGCCCGAGATGCGGTACAGACCGGGCATTGGCAGCCCGACGACGGGAAGCGTCGCGCTCGTTGCCAGCACTTTTGGAGGCGGCTTCAGCCGGGTCGCTGCCACATCACGTCTCCCTGAACGCTGTCGCTGCGGCAATGACGTCGGCGAATTTTCCTTTCCGTAAGGCATTGATCGGGCTGATGCCGTTGAGCGACATGCGTGGATGGGTGAAGAACTGCCACTTGCTGGAACCGGCCAGGTGACCCAGTTCCTTGTTCACTTTGCCGAGCTGGCGACGGTTCAGGGTGGGATCGGCGAAGAAGGCAGGGTAAAGTTTCTTGCCGGCTGCGCTGTCCAAGGAAAACATCCGCTGCTCCGTCACCGCCTTGCTGATCGCCTGCCGCGTCACTCCCATTTGCTCGGCCAGCGTCTGTGAGGTGAGCAGTTCGCCTTTCTTTTCAAGGCTCGCGTATTTTTCCAGTTCCTGATGGGCAAACTGATCAAGGAATGCCTGGTTCGCTGGCGGAACCGTGCTTGCCGCACCTTGTATTGCTTGTATATGCTGGTATCGCTGGATCAACTCCTGGAGGTCGGCATTGGAAACGACAGGCACTCCCGGCAGCTGTTGCGGTACAAACGCCACTTCCTCCCCGCGCGCATGCTGGGCTGCCCGCTTGGTGCGTCGTATCTTGACCAATACGTAGCCATCGCCAAGGTCGATTCCTCTCGCCCCGATTTTCCGGATCGAATCACCCAAGGCCTTGCTCGGGTCAGGTACCGCCATTCGATGCGTGCTCTTCGCTTTCTCCGGCTTTGAAACTTCCAACTTTGCCATGACACCCTCCAGTTGCGATACCAAATTCTACTCCAGAACCTGATATTGACAACCAAAACAACTTTTTGTCGTAACGTATCGGCGTCAAGCCACCTTGCTCACTACATAGCGGTACTTTCCCGACGCTTCCGCCGCGATCTCCTCGACTTCCTCGACGGCGATGTCGACCTGCGCGCCCAGCCTGGCCTGGAAGCCGGCCACGATGGCGCTACGCGTGCTGTCGTCCAGGCTTGGCAGGCAGACGAGCAGCACGCGCGTGCGCAGCAGGCTTTCCTGGATGATTTTAAAACTGCGCACTTGCGGCAGTTCGCGCACGATGTAGACGAGGGCCAGGCCGTGCATGACGGTGCCATCGGCCGCCGTGAGGAAATCCGTGCTGCGCCCTTCGATTTTCTGCAGCAGGGGCAGGCCGCGTCCGCAGGCGCACGGTTCGGTGTCCAGCGCGCCCACGTCGCCCGTGGCGTAGCGGATGAACGGGTAGTCTTGCGTGGCCAGGTGGGTGACGACGATTTCGCCCGTGGCCCCTGGGGGCAATGGCTGGCCTTGGCCATCGACGATTTCCACGATGATGTCTTCGGCCGTGATGTGCATGCCGCCTTCCGGGCATTCGTGGGCGATGAAGCCCGCGTCGCGCCCGCCGTAGCCGTTGGCCACGGGGCAGGCGAACGCGGTGGCGATCTGTGCGCGCTGCTCGTCGTACAGGCGCTCGGCCGTGACGAACGCCACTTTCACGCCCAGGCCGTCGAGCGGCACGTCGCGTGCCGCGGCATGGCTGGCGATGCGGCACAGGGCCGACGGGTAGCCGAACAGCATGCGCGGGCGCCAGCGGCGCAATTGCTGCACGTAGCCGTCCAGGCGCGCGGGCGACATGGCGAACGCGGGCAGCAGGGTGGTGCGCAGCAGCGCGTCGCGCAGGCGGCGCACGCGGTCTTGCGCATGCAACTCGATGGGCGAACCCCACAGCACGGCTTCGCGGTCGCCGATGTCGACGCCCCACCAGCGCGTGGCGCGCCACTTGGCGGCGATGTCGTGGCTGATCCTGCGCCTCCCGAGGAAAAACTGCAGCGGCTCGCCGCTGGAGCCGCCCGTGGCGAACGGGCGCAGGCCCACGGCGCGGGTCGACTTGAAGCTGTCGCGCGCAGCCGCGATATCGGGCTTCCTCAGCAGCGGCAGGCGCGACAAGTCGGCCAGTTGCCGCACCTGTTCCGGGTCGAAACCGCTGCGATCGAACAGGGCGCGGTAGTAGGGCACGTGATCGGCCGCATGGCGCAGCAGCGCGCGCAATCGCGCCAGCTGCCACTCTTGCAGTTGCTGCGCACTCCACCATTGCGAGCGTTCCATCCGGCGCAGCAGGCGCGTGCTGTGGTGGCCCTTGCACCATTCATGCAGGGGAAACAGCCAGCGGGCGACGAGGCGCGTATAGGCGCCGGGGCGCGGCGCGGCGCGGATGCGGCGGTAATGGGCGGCCAGCCTGGGCGCGATGTCGGGCCAGCCGAAGGTGGCGGCGTGCGCCAGGCCCGCCTGCACTTGCTGCCGCGTGCGCGGCGGGTCGCGCAGCAGCGCCAGGATGGCGTGCGCCATGGCGGCAGGGTCGCCGGGCTGCACGAGCAGCGCCGTCACGCCGTCCTGCAGCAGGGCGGGGATGCCGCCCACGTTGGTACTGACGACCGGCACGCCGCAGGCCAGTGCTTCGAGCACGGAATTGGGCATGTTGTCGGCCAGGCTGGGATTGAGGACGATGTCGCTGGCCTGGTACAGGGCCGGCATGGCGGCGTTGTCGACGGGGCCGGTAAAACGCACGGCGTCGGTCACGCCAAGGGACCTGGCCAGGCGCGCCAGCGTCGCGCGCTCGGGTCCGCCGCCGGCCAGCACCAGGCGCGCTGCGGGAAACGCTTCGCGCACGATGGCGAAGGCGCGCACGGCGCTGGCGTTGTCGTACAGGCTTTCCAGGTGCCGCGCCACGAGGATGCACGGGGCATCTGCGGCTGCTGTGCGTGGCGCGGCCGGCCTGAATCGCTGCAAGTCGACCATGTTCGGCACGATGTGGGCCGTATGGCCGTACTGCTCGAAGACGCCGGCCAGATAGGCCGACGGCACGACGATGGCACTGGCGTGGCGCAGGCTGAACGCCACCAGGCGCGGCGAGCGGGCAAAAAAAACGGCCGCTTCGCCGCCCCGGTAGTTGAGCAAGGCAGGCTTGCCTTTCAGGCTGGCGATCCACAGCGCGGGCGCGGCCTGCAGATGCCAGGACCAGCCGGAATTGGCCATGATGTGGAAAAGGTCGACCGTGTTGGCCGTGCGCCACAAGCGCCACAGCAGCAGGGGTAGGCGCAGCACGGCGCGCAGGTAGCGGATGCGCGCCAGCCACGGCGGCAGATGCGGACCGTTGACGGCCAGCAGCTGCACTTGTGCGCCGTCCTCGCGCAGCTTGTGCGCCAGTTGCGCCGTTTGATTCGCCATGCCGCCGGCCGGCGGCGGCAGCGGGCCGACCAGCGCGATGCGCAGGCCCGTAAAGATCATGGCGCCGCTCCCGCCGCTCCCGCCGACACCCGCGCATACACGGGCGCATAGCGGCCCACGCTGGCGCCCCAGCTGCGCTCCGTCTCGACAAACGCGCGCGCCTGGCGCCGCAGTGCCGGCCAGCTGGCCGGCGCCTGCAGCAGAGCCAGTATGGCTTGCGCCAGCGCCTCGGCATCGCCGGCGCGAAACAGCATGCCCGTCTTGCCATGGTCGATCAGTTCGCGGTGGCCGCCCACGTCGGACGCCACCACGAGGCGGCCCTGCGCCATCGCCTCTAACGGTTTCAATGGCGTCACCAATTCCGTCAGGCGCATCGGCAGGCGCGGATACACGCAGATGTCGACCAGCTGATAATAGGCGGCCACCTGCGCGTGCGGCACTCTGCCCGCGAACACCACGGCGTCGGCTATGCCCAGCTGCGCCGCCAGCGCCCGCAGCGCCGCGTCCTGCGGACCGCCGCCGGCCAGCAGCAGCCGCAATGCCGGCTGCGCCGCCAGCAGACGCGGCATGGCGCGCAGCAGCTGGGCCAGTCCCTCGTAGGCGTAGAACGAGCCGATGAAGCCGATGACAGGATGACCATCCAAACCCAGCGTGTGGGCCAGTGCTGGATTATCAGAGACATTGAAATCGCCCGCATCGACGGCATTCGGAATCACGGTGATTTTATGCGCAGGCACGCCGCGCGCGCACAGCTCGCGCCGCAAGCCGTCGCAGATGGTGGTGACGGCGTCGGCGCGGCGCAGCGCATAGGTTTCCAGCGCGCGCGTGAGCCGGTAGCGCAGGCCGCCGGGCCGGCTGCTGCCATGGTCGGCGGCCGCGTCTTCCCAGAAGGCGCGCACTTCATACACGACGGGGATGCCCAGCGCGCGTCCCGCGTTGAGGGCGGCGATGGCGTTCAGCACGGGCGAATGCGCATGCAGGATGTCGGGTTTGAGGCGTTGCGCCAGCCGGCGCAAGCGCATGGCCAGGCCGATGATGACGGCAACTTGCCGCAGCACGGGCAGGCGCGCCCACCAGCGCGCATCGGGCGCCGTGCGGTAGAAATGCCAGCCGTCGACCAGCTGCTGCGCGCCATCGGACGGTCCCTGCTTGGCACTCGTGAGCTGCGACGTGTGCCAGCCCAGCGCGCGCTGCTGCCGCAGGATGGCCAGGGTGCGAAACGTGTAGCCGCTGTGCAGGGGCAGCGAGTGGTCGAGGATGTGCAGGATGCGCATGGATCTACTCCATGGCCATGGCCGGCGCCGGCACCGGCACGTGGCGGCCATCGACGGGCAGCACCTGGCGTAAAAACGCTTCAAACATCAGCAGCGACCATAACGGCGCGCTGTAGTCGCGCCGCCCGCTCGCGTGCTGATCGAGCAGCAGGCGCACGTAATCCATGTCGAACAGGCCGCACTGCGCCAGGGTGGGACCCAGCAGCCGCTGTTGCAGGCGCTGGCGCAACGGGCCGCGCAGCCAGTCGGCCAGCGGCACGGAAAAGCCCATCTTCTGGCGGTACAGCAGGGTATCGGGCAGCAGCGGGCGCAGGGCTCTTTTCAGCAGGTATTTGCCTTCGCCGCGCCGCAGCTTGAATTGCGGCGGCAGGCCCGACATCCACGCCACCAGTTCATGGTCGAGCAGTGGCGAACGCACTTCCAGCGCATGCGCCATGCTGGCCCGGTCGACTTTGGTGAGGATGTCGCCGGGCAGATAGGTTTTCAGGTCCAGGTACTGCACCTGCGACAGGGGATCTTGCGCGGGACTGGCCAGCGCGTGGCGGCGCAGCACTTCCACGGCGCGGTAGCCTTGCAGGCTGCGCCGCAGTTCGGGGCTGAACAGGCGCGCGCGCATGGCGTCGCCCAGCAGGCTGACGCCGTGAAAATACGCGTCCGTCGTGTCGCGCGCCAGGCCTTCGAACGTCGTCTTGGCGCGCAGGAAGCGGGGCGCCCAGTCGGCCTTTGGATACAGCCGACCTAAGGTGCCGAACAGCGACTGGCGCAAGCCGGCCGGCAGCAGCGGGTCCATCGCCTTGCGCACTTTTTCCTCGCGCGTGTGCAGGCGGTAGCGCCGGTAGCCGGCCAGGCTTTCATCGCCGCCGTCGCCCGACAGGGCCACCGTGACCCGCTGGCGCGCCAGCTGGCAGACGCGGTAGGTGGGCATGGCGGAACTGTCGGCGAACGGTTCGTCGTACAGATTGGCCAGCAGGTCGATCAGCTCGAAGTCGTCCTGCTCGACCTGGCGCGCGTGGTGCGCCGTGCCGTAGCGGCGCGCCACGAGGTCGGCGTAGCGCGCCTCGTTATATGCGGGGTCGCCGAACGAGATGGAACAGGTGTTGACGGGCGTGCTGCTGACGCCGGCCATCAGCGCCACGACGGCGCTCGAATCGACGCCGCCGGACAGGAATGCCCCCAGCGGCACTTCGGCCACCATGCGTATGCGCACGGCTTCGCGCAGGCGCGCCAGCAGTTCGTCGGCCGCCTGCGCCTCGCTGGCGGGGGGATTCGGCGCGAAGGGAATGTCCCAGTACGATTGCGGCGCGGGCAGCGGCTGGCCCGCGCGGATGGACAGGGTATGCCCGGGCGGCAGCTTGCGCGCGTGCTGGAAGATGCTGCGCGGCTCGGGCACGTAGCCGTAGGCGAAATACTCTTCCACGGCCAGCGGGTCGAGCGCGCGCGGCATGGCCGGATGCGCGAGCAGGGCTTTGAGTTCGGAGCCGAACAGCAGGGTGCCGTCCTGCGCCTCGCCGTAGTACAGCGGTTTGACGCCGAGGCGGTCGCGCGCCAGGAACAGCAGGTGGCGGCGGCGGTCCCACAGGGCGAAGGCGAACATGCCGCGCAGGCGCTGCACGCATTGTTCGCCCCATTGTTCCCAGGCGTGGACGATGACTTCCGTGTCGCTGCTGGTGCGGAACTGGTGGCCGAACTGGCGCAGTTCCGCCATCAGGTTGCGATAGTTATAGATTTCGCCATTGAAGACGATGGCGATGCTGCGGTCGGCGTTGAACAGCGGCTGCTGGCCGCTGGCCAGGTCGATCACGGACAGGCGCCGGTGCGCCAGGCCGAGGCCCGGCTCGCGGTGCAATCCCCCTTCATCCGGCCCCCGGTGGCGCAGGCTGTGGTTCATGCGCGCCAGCAGCAGCACGTCGATGTCGCGCTGGCCCTGCAAATCAAAGATGCCGCTGATGCCGCACATGGAAGGCCTTTCAGGGAGTGGTGGACAGGGGAGAAGGCTGGCGCGCGCCCGTCAGGCGGTCGTACACGGCAAGGTAGGCGCCGGCCATGGCGGGCAGGCTGTGCTCGGCCAGCACCTGGCGCCGCCCGCGTGCGCCGTGACGCGGACCCAGTTCGGGCATGCTGTAGTAATCGAGCATCGCGTCGGCCAGCATCTCGGGCGAACCGGGCGGCACCAGGGTGCCGCTCCAGCCCGACTGCACCAGTTCCGCGTTGCCGCCCACCTGCGTGGCGACGATGGGCAGCCCCGTCGCCATCGCTTCGAGGATGGTGTTCGAGCTGCCTTCGGCCAGCGAGGGCAGCACGAACAGGTCCATCGTGCGCAGCAGTTGCGCCACGTCGTCGCGCGCGCCGGGCAACCAGGCAAGGTGCGCCACGCCGGCTTGCTGCAGCAGCTCCAGGCAAGCCTGGCGGCACGGCCCGTCGCCGACGATGATCAGGCGCAGGCGCGCGCGGGCGCCCGGCTGCGCCAACAACAGCAAGAACGCGCGCACCAGCGAGGCATGGTCCTTGACGGCCGCCATGCGGCCCACGCTGCCGATGACGAAGGCGCCGTTGCACAGGAAGCCGGGCGGGCCCACGGCAGCCGGCGGCCCCAGGCGGGGGTGGAATTGCACGCTGTCGACGCCGTTGCCGATGTGCGACACCTGCGCGGGCGCCGCGCCGATGGCGTCCACCAGCCAGTGGCCCAGGTCGGCGCTGACGGCAATGAAGTGCTGCACCAGCGGCAGCATCAATTTGCGCAGCAGCCGGTATTTGCGGCGGGTGCCGTGCAAGTCGCTCATGTCGCGCCCGTGTTCGCCATGCACGCGCAGGCGCACGCCGGCCAGGCAGGCCAGCAGCTGCGCCTCGAGGCAGCCCAGGTTACGCGTGTGCACCACTGCCGGCCGCAGCTGTTTCAGCACGCGGTACAGGTGCACGTAGTGGCGCCAGTCCTTGCCTTCGCGCTTGTCCAGGCTGATCACATCGACACCGGGCGTGGTCAGGCGCAGGCGAAACGCGGTGGCGTTCTTCATGCAGACGATGGCGTGCCGGTAGCGTTCCGGCGGCAAATGGTTGATCAGGTTGACGAGGCCGTTTTCCAGCCCGCCCACGTCGAGCTGGTGGATCACGTGGACGATCAGGGGGGCGACGCTGGCCGCTTCCGTGGCGCCGGTATCGAAGTCAAGGGCCATGCGGCAGCTCCTGCAAGCGTTGTTCGATGACGGGCAGCGCCGCCTGCAGGAACGCTTGCAGGCGCGCGCGCGGCGGCGGCGCCAGCTCGTCGTAGGCGGCAAAGACGATGATGTCGGCGCCATCCTGGCGCCTGCCCAGCAGCTTGGCTTGCGCCAGCAGCAGTTTCACCAGCATGGGTCTGGCCGTGACGATGCCGCCCTGGCGGTAGACGCGCCACACGAGCAGCCGTTCGCCGCCATACGCCAGCACGCTTTCGCGCACGGCCAGCGCGCCGCTGGCCAGCTTGACGTGCCGCACGCGCTGCGCCAGTGGCATCCAGCGGGGGCCATACGGCAAGGCCTGGTGCGTCAGCAGCTCGGCGTCGCGCGCCTGGCGCGCATACCAGTGCAGTTGCAACCCCACGGGCGCGTCGTCGCCGTCCTGGCGCGCATACGTGGCGGCAAACCGAGCGGGCGCGCCCGCATACGGCGCCTGCCACGCGGCTACCGCGTCGTGCAAGCGGTGCCAGGCGGGCGGATCGGGCAATGTCAGTACCATGGCAGGCAGCGTGGCGCCATCATCGCGCTGGCTGGCCAGCGCCAGTGCCGGCCACAGGGCCGCCAGCAGCAGGCAGGCGACGCCGGCGCGCACGACGGCGCGCGGGCTGGCCGCGCCGGCGCTCAGGCGCACGGGGCGAGCTGACGGCACGCCCCGTGGTGGTGGCAATTCGCGCCAGCGCGCGGCCAGCCAGAACAGCAGCAGCGCCACCAGGCCGAAGAACAGCCAGCCATAGATCAGGTGGTCGACACCGACTGCCAGGCGCATGTCGCTCAGGTGGCCCAGCATCACGATCAGGTAGGCACGCACGCCATTGGCGAGGATGGGCACGAGCAGGGCGGCGGCCATGACGGCCACGCGCCGCCGCGTGCTGTGGCAGTTGACATGGGCGAACAGGGCGCCCAGGGCCAGCGCGGCGATCAGATAGCGCAAGCCGCTGCACGCCTCGACCACCGACCAGTTGCCGGTGGGCAGAGAAAAATTGCTGCCATCGCGAAACACGGGCACGCCTGACCATTGCAGCGCGGTGACGGTGAAGGCGGCCGTGAAGTCGATCAGCGGTTCGATGAATACTTCGCCAAACGGCACGGCGAGAAACAGATAGGCCAGCGGAAAGGCCAGCAGGCGCACGGCCGGCCAGCCGAGGATGGCCAGCACGCAGGCGGGCAGCATGGCCGTGGCCGCATATTGTTCCACCACGGGCACGTTGGCGGCGTCGGCCAGCAGCCAGGCCAGGCCCAGCGCACCGAGCAGCAGCAAGCCCTGGCGCGACGGCCGGGGCGCCAGCGCGGCCAGGCGGGCACGCTGGCGCCAGGCCAGCCAGCAACTGATGGGCACGATCAGGAAACCGTGCGCGAACGTCTGCGAGCGGGCCCACAGTTCCGCCATCGACCAGAAAGTGGCGTGGTACAGCAGCACGACGGCGGCCAGGGACAGCAGCAGCGCCGCCAGCGCGGCCTGGCGCCGCGGATGACCGTGCGGCAAGACGGCCGCATCCGGCAAGCGGGCCAGCTGGTCGAGCTGCAAGCTCATGTGGACGGCTCCCGCACGGGCTGCAAAGGCGGGGCGGCGCCGCTGGAGGCCGCCTCGGAATTGGCTTCGGCTGGCAGGCCCAGCATGGCGCCCAGGCCGCGCAGATTGCGTTCCCAGTCGTAATCCTGCAAGACCAGCTGGCGCGCCGCCGCGCCGATGGCCGCGCCGCTCCCCTCGGCCGCGCCACTTTGCGCATTGCGCAGCACGCGCGCCGCATGGTGGATGAATTCGGCGTCGTCGCGCGCCAGCAGCAATTCCAGGCCCGGCTGCGCGGCGATGCCTTCGAGCGCCTGCGGCGTGGCCAGCACGATCTTGCCCATCGCCATCGCTTCGAGCACCTTGTTTTGCACGCCGCGGGCGATGCGCAGGGGCGCCACGGCCAGCGCCGCGCCGGCCAGGTAGGGCCGGATATCGGGCACCTTGCCCGTCACCACCACGCCAGCCACCCTGGCCAGCGCCGTCACGGCGGGCACGGGCGCGCTGCCGACGATATAGAACTGCAGTTGGGGAAACTGGCGCCGCAGGGCGGGCCAGACGTGGCGCACGAACCATTGCACGGCGTCGACGTTCGGCCAGTAATCCATGGCGCCCGTAAACACCAGCGCCTGCACGCCCGGCGGATACACGCCAGGCTGGGCCGGCATGGGCGTGAAATACGCCGTGTCGACGCCGTTGTTGAAGTAGCCCGTCTTGCGCCGCGCCATCGGGGCGCACTGGCGGAACAGGGCCGCCTCGGCCGGCGAGACGAAGCTGGAGGCCGTGAACTGCTGGGCGATATGGCGCTCGTACTGCAGCAGCAGCTGCGCTTCGCGCCGGTACAGCTGTGACATGGGCCAGGGCTTGCTGTCGCCGTACTGGCGCCACTTGTCGGAATCGACGTCGACGAAATCGATCACGCGGTGCAGGTGCCGGCCCGCGCTGCCGTCGATGTATTGCGCCATGGGCCCGGAAAAGGCCAGCGCATGGCGCACCTTGCCGCCGGACAGCAAGCCGTCGACCCATTGCAGCAGGCGCGCATCGCGGTAGTACTGCACGCTCATGGCCTGGCGCGACAGCAGCGCCTGCATGGCGCGCCAGCGGGCCGGGCCGCGCCGCAAGTCGATGAAGCGCGTGCTGGCGCACAGGGCGGCCACGGTTTTCGCGTGCTGCCAGTCGTCGTCATCGTCGATGAAACAGCCCATGTGCACGCGGAAATGCCGGCTCAGGTATTGCAGCATGTGCCACGAGCGTATCTTGTCGCCCTTGTTGGGCGGATATGGCAGGCGGTGGGCGAGGAAGAGCAGTTCGCGCATGGAGGATCCTTTGCTTAGCCCAGTTGCCGCACGATGTGCGGCCCCAGCAGGTTGGCCAGCGGCAGCGGCAGGCGGCGCCAGGCGCGGATGAACAGCGCGTATTTCGGATTCAGGGGATTGACTTCCGGCAAGGCTCTGGCGCGCACGAGCTTGTAGGCATATGGCAGCGGCTGCGGCGCAAAGCCCCAGTTCTTCTTGAAGTCGTAGGCCCCGGTTCCCAGCTTGCTGCGGCCGAAATCGAACAGGCGGTAGCCGCGCGCGCAGGCGCGGCGCATCGCTTCCCAGTACATGAAATCGTTGGCGCCCGTGCTGCGCGCCAGCACGCTGCCGCCGCCGTAATACGGCAGCACTTCATCGCGGAAATAGAACAGCAGCACGCTCGCTTGCGCCTGCTGGCCGTGGTAGACGGTGAGGATGTCGCAGGCGTCACCAAACACCGTGCGCAGCAGGGAAAAATGGCGGCGCGCGAAGACGGGCGTGCCCAGCCGGTGCACGCTGGATGCGTAGATCGGGTAGAAACGGCTGATGTCATAGTCGATGGCGCTGTGCAGGCCGGCCGCCATGGCCTTGCGCACGACGGCGCGCTGCTTGCGGGGAATGGCCAGCAGATTCTGCTCCGCGTCGGGGAGCAAGGGGCGGCGGAAGGTCGCGTACAGGGGTTTCTGCAGCCAGGAGGCGTCCAAGGTTTCCTCCGGCACTTCGCGCCAGCGGTATTCCAGGTGGCCCACGCCGAGACGCCGGGCCAGTGCCAGCGCGGCGCTGTCGAGCGCCTGGCGCACGGCCGCGCTGCCGCCGGCGATGCCGCCGTACACGCAAAAGGGCAGCGAGACGAGGGCGGAGCCGAACACGCGGCTGCGCAGATGCGCCAGCGGCAGCACGCCGGCGATGCGGCCATCCTGTTCCGCGTACAGGAAATAGCTGTCGTGTTTGAAACCTTGCTCCATGATGGTTTGCCAGCCGGCCCGGTGAAAGAAGGTCGCTTCCGGACACGTGTCGACAAAGGCGTCCCAGCGCGCATGCTCGTGCGGCTGCAGAGGCAGCACGGCGATGGCGGCGGTGGACTGTGTCGGGTCGGGAGCAAGGCTGGCCTCGTGCATCATGTGCTTTCCAGAAAAATACGGTCCATGCGGTCCCAGGCGAAGTCGCCCGTCAAACGCGCCAGCCGTGCTTCCATGCGCCCCAGGTTCAGGTAGTGGCGAAAGCGCGTCCTGGCGTCGAGGCCCGGCGGGCGCGGCTGGCCGGGATCGAGTTCCCAGGGATGAAAATAGAATATGCCAGCTTGCCCGTCGCGCGAATTGATGCGTCGCAAAAGCCAGCGCGACAGTGCATACGGCATCAATCTGAAGTAGCCTCCGCCGCCGGCCGGCAAGTTGCGCCCGCGCAGGCGCACGGTGCTGACGGGCAATTCCAGCACGCCGTGCGGGCCCCGCGGTCGCCAGGCGAAGCGGGGAGCATCGGGCATGCCGTAGTGGTCGTGGCGGATCGGGTAGATGCTGGAACTGTAGCGGTAGCCCGCTTCCTGCAGCACGTCGAAAGCCCACAGGTTGGCCGCGCCGATGGAAAAGCTGGGCGCCCGGTAGCCGCGCACGGCCAGTCCCGTCAATTGCTCGAGGATGCTCTTGCTGCGGCGCACGTCGTCGGCGAACTGCGCGGCCGACTGGTCGCTGGCGCGCAGGTGCGCATAGCCGTGGCTGGCCACTTCGTGCCCGGCGTCGGCCACGCGGCGCAGCATGGCCGGATAGCGCTCGGCGATCCAGCCCAGGGTAAAGAAGGTGGCGTGGATGCGCCGGCTGTCGAGCAGCAGCAGGATGCGCTCGATATTCGCCTCGACCCGGCATTCCAGGCGGGGCCAGTCGGCGCGCGCGATGTGCGGCGCGAAGGCGGACACCTGAAAGTAATCTTCCACGTCGATGGTGAGCGCGTTGCGCAAAATCACCGGCGGTGTCATGGCGTGCCCCGGCGCGCCGCCAGCCAGGGCGCGATGACGGCGGCGATGCGCGTGGCCGCGTGGCCGTCCCACAGCGGCGGAATGCGGCCCTGCTTGCCGCCAGTCTCCAGGATGTCCCGCGCCAGCGCCAAAATGGCGGCCGGGTCCGTGCCCGCCAGCGTATTCGTGCCTTCGGTCACGGTGACGGGCCGCTCCGTATTGTCGCGCAGGGTCAAGCAGGGCACGCCCAGGGCCGTGCTTTCTTCCTGCACGCCGCCCGAATCCGTCAGCACCAGGCGCGCGTCCTGCATCAGGCCCAGCATTTCTAGGTAGCCCAGCGGCGGCAGGCGGACGATGGCATGGCGCGCCAGCAGCGGCTCCAGGCCCGCCAGGCGCAAGCCGGCCAGGGTGCGCGGGTGGATGGGAAACAGCAGCGGCAGTTGCTGCGACAATTGCCCCAGCGCCCCCAGCAGCGCTTCCAGTTGCGCCGGCGCATCCACGTTCGATGGCCGGTGCAGGGTCAGCAGGCCATACGCGGGCGGGCAGGCGTGGCCGTGGGCGCGCAGGGTGGCGGCGGGCGGCACGGCGCGCGGCCGTTGCCGCCGCAGGCTGTCGATCATGACGTTGCCCGTGAAATGGATGCGTTCGGGGGCGATGCCTTCACGCAGCAGGTTGGCGCGCGCGCTTTCCTCGCTGGTCAGCAGCAGGCTGGATAACTGATCCGTCAGCACGCGGTTGATTTCCTCGGGCATGCGCCGGTCGCCGCTGCGCAAGCCCGCCTCGACATGGATCACGGGCATGCCGCGCTTGGCCGCCACCAGCGCGCAAGCCAAGGTGGAATTGACGTCGCCCACCACCAGCACGCCATCGGGCGCCAGCGGCGGATGCGCGTCGAGCACGGCGTCGAAGCGGCGCATGATCTCGGCCGTCTGCTGCGCGTGGTTGCCCGAGCCCACGTCGAGGCAGATGTCGGGCGGGCGCAGGTCCAGGTCGGCAAACAGCTGGCCATTCATGGCCGTGTCGTAATGCTGTCCCGTATGCAGCAAGGTGACGCGCACGGCGGGCGCCTGGCGGGCCAGGGCGGCCAGGATGGGCGCCATCTTCATCAGGTTGGGGCGCGCGGCCACCACGCACAGCAGGTGCGCCGGCGCGGCGGACGCAAGAGAGGGGGCGGACATGCGGGCTCCTTAGAATTGCATGGTGAGCGTGGCGCTGACGCCGTTTTCGCGGTAGTCGCCGCCGCGGTTGCTGGCGTGCCGCGTATGGCGCACGTCGATGCTGGCCGTCATGTTCTGCTGCAGGATGCGCGTGTAGCCGGCCGTCATGGTGATGTTGTTGTCGCGCCGGGGCACGCTCAGCGAGCGCACGCTGGCGTAGCCGGCATTGACATTCACGCTGGTGCGCGAACTGGCTTGCCAGCTCCAGCCCACATTGCCGCCGATCTGGCGCGTGCGGTCTTCGCTGCCGAATTCCACGCCGGGCAGCAAGCCGCTGTCGATGCCGCTGGCCGTTTGCGCCGTGCGGTCGACGGCCGTGATGCCGGCGATCATCGTGCTTTTCGCCGTGGCGCGCGCCATCGTCAGCTTCAGCTGCTTTTGCAGGAAATAGCGGTGGCTGAAGTAATTGATGGCGCCCCGTTCCGGCCCCAGGCTGTTGGCGTAGCGCAGGAAGGCATCGATGCGCAGGCGCCGGTCGCGCGCATTGGGAAAGATGCCGCGCCACAATTGATCGAGCAACTGGCCCGCGTCGCGGTTGCCCAGGCGCGAAAACTGCGTGGGCATGGTGGTGATGTTTTCGCTGTAGTTCAGCTGCCAGTTGGTATGGCGCTGCAGGAAGGTGGCGTCCAGGCTGTAGGTGGTGCCAAAGAAGCGCTTGCCCGTGCTGAAGGCGACGCTGGTGCGCGGCGACGGCGTCCACACGCCGCCCAGCGACCAGAAGCGGCCCTCGGGCGCCTTGCCGCTGGCCGAGATATAACCTTCCTTTTCCATGCCGCCGCTGGCCGTGGCCGACCATTTGCTGCTGAACGGATAGCGCAGGCCCACGCTGCTGCGCTGCATGCGCACGGGCGCCAGCTTGCTGTCCTGCGTGCGGCGCACGTCGTGGCTGGCGTTCCAGGTCCAGCCGGAGCCGCGCGGCTCGCCGCTGAGCAGCAATTCCATTTCATCGCTGTGCACGGACAGCAAGTCGCCGCCGCTGTCGACCGTGTTGCGCGTGTAGCGCAGCTCGGCCGTGGCCAGGTCGCGGAAACGGTGGCGCAAATACGGGCTGATGCCCGTGGTGCGCACGGTGCTGGCATTTTCCGTGTCGGGCAGGTCGTCGATCAATTGGGGGCCGAACGGCGAGATGTTGCGCCGGCTTACGCTGGCGTTGGCATCGATAAAGAACCAGTCCTTGACCAGCTCGGCGTCGGCCGAGGCCTGCAGTTCGTGGTTATCGGTATCGGCCCGTTGTCCGGACAGGTATTTATGCCAGCTGTAATCGAGGTGCACGCGCAGGCGGGGGCCCGTGCCGATGAGGGCGATGGCGGGCGCGATTTCCGTGATGAAGTCCGATTGCGCCTTGCCGGGCGGCGCGCGCAAGGCATTGTCCGTATAGCTTTCGCGCAGGCGCAGCGACGGTTTTGCCAGCCAGTCGATGGCACTGGCCGGCACGGGCAGCAGAAGGGACAGCAAGGGCAGCAGCGGCAGCGAGCCCCGGCGGCTAATCGTAATGGCCATAGCCGTAGTAATCGTTGCCGGGGAACGATTTGGTCTTGTTGTAGATCAAATGAATGTGTTCGCACGACTCGATCTGGCGCAGCGCCTCCTTGACGGCGTGCTGGGTTGTCGTCTCCGCCTCGACCACCATCACCACTTGGCCCATTTGCCCCACCAGCGCGTGCGCTTCGCTGGTGATCAGCAGGGGCGGCGAATCGAAGACGACGATGCGGTCGCCATAGCGGCTGGCGATCTCGGCCAGCAAGCGGCTCATGGCGCGGCTGGCCAGCAATTCCGTCGCGTGCTTGTTGCTGCGCCCGGCGGGCAGGATGCTCAGGTTGGCCACGTTGGTTTTCAGGATCACGTCGGCCATGGCCAGTTGCGGGTCGAGCAGCACGTCCATCAGTCCCGGCTCCGGTGGCAGGCCCAGCACTTTCAGCACGGACGGGCGCGCCACGTCGGCATCGACCAGCAGCACCGTGATATCGAGTTCCATGGCGATGCTCATGGCCAGGTTGACGGCGCAGTAGGTCTTGCCTTCACCGGGCATGGCGCTGGTGACGACGATCAGGTTGCCGTGGCGGATGGTGTCGCTGCCGCTGCCGCTGGCGCGCGCCTGGCGCAGCAGCGGCCGCTTGATGATGCGGAAATCCTCGGCCACGGCGCTGCGCCCGCCATCGTGCGTGAGCATGCCTTGCTCGGCCAGGCGGGCCAGGTTCAGGGCGCGGTAGCGGGGCGACCGGCTTGCTTCCGCGCCATCCGTACCGTTCACTATATATGGTACGCTGGCCTCGGCCACGCCGAGGATCGTGGGTTCGTGCTTGCCGCTGTCCTTGCTGCTCATCGTCGCTCCCTTGGATCTAGAATTTCAGCAGCGCGGCCGTCATGACCCCGCCGTACAGGACGAACAGGCTGCCCAGGCAGGCGCTGAAGCCATAGCGGGCGCGGCGGCGGCGTACCTGCTGCAGCGGCGTCCAGTTCATCGATACCGTGCCCAGCACGTTCATGCCCGTGGCATCGCGCAGTTCGGAGGGGCTGAGGAAGGTGGGGCGCACCTGGCTGATGAGCAATGCCGTGGCGATGCCGGCCACCAGGGCCGCGCCCAGCGCCGCACTGAACAGCAGCGGGCGGTTCGGGCCGACGGGCGCATATTGCACCGTGGGCGGGTCGATGATCTTGAAGGCCATCATGTCGGTGGTGGAACTGAGTTCGCCCGACAGCTTGGCCGCTTCGCGCCGGCCGATCAGCTTTTCATAGTTTTCCTTGTTGATGATGTAGTCGCGGTTGAGCTGGGCCAGCTGCGATTCCACCTCGGGCACGGCATTGCTTTGCGCCAGCAGCCGCTCGTTGCGCGCGCTGTATTCCTGTACGCGGGCGCGGATGGCGGCCACCTTGGCGTCCGCATCCGTCAGCGCCACCTTCAGCTGCTGCAGCATGGGGCTGTAGTTCTTGCCCGGGTCGCCGGACGCCGCTTTCAGCTTGTTTTCCTCGATCTTGCGTTCTTCCAGCTGGGTCACGAGGCGTTTCGAGGCGATGATGTCGGGATGCAGTTCCGTAAATTGCATGCGCAGGCTGTCGAGGTTCTTGTTGATCGAGGCGATGCGCTCGTCGAGTTCGGGATTCGTGATGGCTGACGCGCTTGGCTCCAGGTCGAGCACGGGCTCGTCGCCCTCGATCTGGCTCTGGATGGCCTTGCGCGATTGTTCCGCCTCGATCAGTTCCAGCTTGGCATTGTTCAGGCTATCGGACGACATCAGCAGCTGGCTGCCATAGTCGATGCCCTGGCGCGGCAGCAGCAGGTTGTTGCGGATCTTGAATTCCTTCACCAGGTTTTCCGCCGCGCTCAGCTTGTCTTCGTAATTCTTGATCTGCTCGTCGATGAACTGCACCGCCTTCTGCGAATCGCCCTTTTTACCCTGGAAACTGCCTTCGACAAAGATGGTCAGCAGGCTTTGCACGACGTCGCGCACGAGCTTTGGGTCGCGCCCGCTGTAGCTGATGGTGTAGATGTCATACGCGCTGGTGCCCGTGATCTTGATGCGGCTCATCAAGTTATCCAGCTGGGCTTCGTGCTCGCGCACGGTCTTCGAGTCCAGGTCGAGGTCGACCATCCGCATGACGCGCTCCACGTTCGGGCGGCTGAGCAGGGTGCGGCTCATGATGGCCACCTGCTGTTCCGTGTTCGGCACGCTGGTCATGCCGGCCATCAGCGGCTTGAGGATGGTTTGCGTATCGACAAACACGCGCGCCGACGTCTGGTAGTCGTCGGGCAGGGTGATCACCTTGATGAAGCCGCCGATGGCCACCAGCCACGCCACCAGCACCGCATGCCAGCGGTACTTCCAGATGCCTTTCAAGCCGGAAAGCAGTTGCTGTATCAATTCTTCCATGTCGCTTCCTTCAGGTGACGATGCTGCTCGGTAGATGGGTTGGCGGCGCGGACAACGACGGCGTCTTGCAAGAAATACTTGCTTGTTGAGTAAGCAAAGTATAGGGCGGCTGTGGAGCAAGATTTCCCAAGATGATCGCTTCTTGATACGCCTCAAGGTTCACTTGCCGGGTTTTAATAATCATAGGAAGTTCGCGGCCCAGGCTGGTTCTGCGGGGCCGGCCATGGACGCGCATCGACTCGAAGAGGCTCCGCATGAATCCATTTCGCCGTGCATTTGTCTGCAACACGCTGGTCCTGGCGGGCGCCGCCAGCCTGCTGGGCGCCTGCCGCACGCGCCATCCGCTGGCGCCGTCCGACGACAGCGCCCCCATGCACGATTACCTGATCGGCCCGGGCGACTCCGTCAACATTATCGTCTGGCGCAATCCGGAAGTGTCGCTGACGGTGGCCGTGCGGCCGGACGGCAAGATCACCACGCCGCTGGTCGAGGATTTGCCCGCCAGCGGCAAGACGTCGACCCAGCTGGCGCGCGACATCGAGCAAGCCTTGAGCAAGTTCATCCAGCAGCCCGTGGTGACGGTGATCGTCACCAATTTCTCGGGGCCGTATGGCGAGCAGATCCGCGTCATCGGCGAGGCGGCCAAGCCGCAGGCGCTGCCGTACCGGCTGGGCATGTCGCTGATGGACGTGCTCATCGCCGTGGGCGGCATCACCGATTTCGCGGCCGGCAACAAGGCCAGCATCATTCGCGTGCGCGAAGGCAACCAGCAGCAGCTGAGGGTGCGGCTCGACGATTTGCTGAAGGAAGGCGATATTTCCGCCAACGTCATGATGCGGCCGGGCGATGTGTTATTGATACCGGAAAGCTTTTTTTAACAGCAAGCTCGGCAATATCAAAACAGCAATTATATTTGCCATTTTGTACTTATAGACAAATTTCATCGTGTTATTTTGCTATCCCAAGGTAAATTTCTTCTGTTTTTTTAGCTATTGCTGGGAACTTCTCCAGTTTTTCTCTTGTCACAAGGCATTGGCTTCAGTCCGTCTCGACGGCTGCCGATGAACGTGAGGACAAGATGAGCTTTGAAGATGAACCCATAATTTCCTTCGACACGCCAGGCAACTTCAGTGACCTGGTAGTGGGCGAGGGGCAGATCGACCCGGCCATGGAGCATGAGCTCGACCTGCAGCGCTTTCATATCCGCATGGCCAATTCGCGTGGCCGGCGCGAAGCGGCCAGTTTGCTGATCCGCAAGATGTACGGCTGGCGCGGCTATGCCGTCGATCCCTGCACGGCGCATGCGCTGAATAAAATCACGCTGTTTGCGGAAACGGCCGGCACCACCGTCGGCACCATGACCTTGTGCCTCGATAACGACGAGACGGGCTTGCCCGCCGATGAAAACTTCCGCGACAAGCTCGACGTCCTGCGCGCGCAGGGCCGGCGCCTGTGCGAACCGTCGCGCCTGGCCATCGACAAGGGCGTGAGCAAGCGCGTGTTTGCGGCGCTGATTCATATTTCTTATATCTATGCCCACAATATTCACGGCTTTACGGATTACGTGATTGAAGTCAACCCGCGCCATGTGGTGTTTTACAAGCGCATGCTGGGTTTCCAGGACTTCGGCGGCGAGCGCGAGTGCACGCGCGTGGGGGCGCCGGCCGTGCTGCTACGGCTGGACCTCGATTACATGGGGGCTCAGATCCGTAAATTCGGTGGCCTGATGGAACAGCATGGGGGTGAACGGTCGTTTTACCCCTTTTTTTTTCCGACATGGGATGAGCCCGGCATTACCGGCCGGCTGAGGCAGGGGCGCAACTGAGCAGTCATTTATTCTTCAGCAAGATCGCCTGCATGTGGCTGCCTGGAATCGCGTAAGTGATGCCGCTGGGCGCGCTGATGGCTGCCTCTTTGAGGCCCTTGACGTACACCATGTTGACGATGCCGTAGACGAGACCGGTCTCGGGATCGAACAAGGGACTGCCGCTGCTGCCCGGATACGCGGTCGCGTCCAGCTGGAACACGGTGTACGGCGCCTTTTGCAGCTGCGCCAGGCGCCGGACGTCGAGGCGCTGGGCGTTTTCGCTGGGCATGACCACGGGTGTCAGCGATGACACGGTGGCGCGGTGCGTCACGTGGCGCAGCCCGAGCAAGGTACCCAGCGGAAATCCCGTAAAGGCCATGGCCTGGCCTTCGCGCACCGTGGCCGCGTCACCCAGCGCCAGGGCGGGCAGGGGCGCACCCACCAGGCGCAGCAAGGCCAGGTCGTGTTCCGTGTCCAGCGCCTGGACCTTGGCGGGGCGAAATTGCGTTACGTCGCCCTGGCCCGTGAGTATGCCGATGACCTCGTTCGGATTGGCGTCGAGCAGTTTCTGGATCACATGGGCGCAAGTGAGCACGCTCAGGCCGTCACCGGTCACGAAACCCGTGCCGATGAAATTCATCGGCGGCGTGCGCGTTTTTTGCAGGTTGCCCACGCCGACGATCGATGGTTTGATGCGCGCGATGGTTTGCGCCAGCGGCGCATCGGCGCGGCACGGCGCGCTGGCCAAGGCCAGGCAAAACACGAGGGCGGACAAGCATGTAAACGGCAGGGCTTTCATGGCGGCGCACTTTCAACGTGAGGAGGTGGCACAGGCTGCAGCAGCGCGCACAGCAGCATCAGGTAGCACAGCATGGCGATGCGCGGCACGTCGAGCAGGCTGTCGAACAGGCCGACGACGAGAAAACCCAGCAGGGCGGCGGCGCACGTCAGCGCGCCTGCATCGCCGCGCGCGGCCTGGCGCAGCAGGCGCCGGCCGGCCAGAACCAGCAGGGCCAGCATGGACAGGGCGCCGCACCAGCCCGTTTCTATCAGTAAATGCAAGGCCATGCTCTTGATATGCCATGGCAAGTGGTGGTGGTCGCTGCTGAAAAACCAGTAATTGTTGGCTTGCGTAAAGCTCCCGTTGGCGATCAGTTCCTCGCCGCCCGGCGCGCGCAAGCTCAGATTGTCGACTTCGAGCACCGACGAGGTGGCCGTGCCGCTGGCCGCCAGTTCCAGCTGCACGGGCGGACGCAGCAGCCAGGCACCGGCGCCCAGCCAGGCGCTGTCGAACGGCACTTCATAGTGTTGCCAACCGCCGGGCTGCGTGCCAGGCGGCACAGGCCGCAGGCGCAGCGGAACGTTCACGCAGCCCTGGGCGTACAGCAATTGCCGCTGGCACAGGCGCACCAGCAGCACGGGCATGGGTCCCGTGCGCCGCACGTCGAGCGCCAAAGTGTAGTGCGTGGCGGGCTGCACGGGCAGCCGCTGCAGCAGCCGCAGCAATTCGCCATAGCCGGCGCTGTAGCCGGGACTGGCCAGGCGCACATACCGGTTTTCCCCGTCTTCCGCATACGCGATGCTGGCCGGCACCTCGCGCTGCGGATTGTGCCAGTAATACGTGGCGGGAAAGCTGCCGCTACCCATGCCGAACAGGCGGTCGCCCCAGTCGGACGGCTGCATGGCCAGCGCCTGCCGCCAATGGCGCAAGCGGCCTTGCATGTCGAAGGCCGTGGTGGCGAAACGTTCGGTGGCGTAGTAGCTGGCCGACACGGGTATGGCCAGCAGCAGCAGGATGCCGGCCGCGCCCACGATGCTGAGGCTGGCGCGGTCCAGCCGCCACAACGGCGGGCGCAGGCGTCCATTGCACAGCATCAGCATGGCCAGCAGCACGACCAGGCCGGCCGGCAGCAGGGCTGGCGGTCCCGCCCAGTGCCAGCCTATCCAGGCAAGATTGCATGCCAGCATGGTCCACGCCATCATCGCCAGCCCCAGCCTGGCGGGTCCCTTGCCAGCCGCGCCGCTGGCACTAGGGGGCCGCAGCGCGATCGCCAGCAGCACGGCCGCCAGCAGGAACAGGAAATACGGGCCTTTCAGCCAGCCGGCCGTTTGCTGGCCGGACGGTTCCGGCCACCAGGCGGCCAGCAAGCCTTGCAGGCACAGCGCGCACAGCACGCTGGCAGGCGCCAGGCGCCACGGCAAGGGCCGCGCCGCCAGCACGAAGCTGGCCGCGAACAGGACGACGGCGGCCAGCAAGCCCCGGTAGCCGGCCAGGCTGAACATGTACACGAGCAGGACGGTGCCCAGGCCCGCCAGCAGCAGCCTCAGCAGCACTCCGCGCAATGGCGAATGGGAAGGCGCGCGCCGCGCCGCGCCGGGCGCCGTCCGCAGGGTTTGCCAGAATCCCAGCAGCATGGCCGCGGCCAGGGCCGCGTACAAGCCCCGCGAAAAGGTCGTGAACGCCGCGTGCAGGGCCAGGGCCAGCAGCAGCATGGCCAGCACCGCCTGCCAGCGGCTGCTGGCGCGCGCCAGCCACAGTGCGGCAAACGGCAGGCTCAGGGCCAGGTAGCCGTCCAGTGCGGCGCCACCCGTGTGCATGGCGGAAAACGGCGCCGTGATGCGGTAGTCGCTGGACAAGTTCGACAGACCGGGAAACACGGCCCGTTCCCACAGGGCGAACAGCGACACCATGGCCAGCCCGGCGAGCATGCCCGGCAGCGCGTAGCGGCGCAAGGCGGCAGGGTCCGCGTCGCGCAGCAGCAGCGGCAACAGCAGCATGCTCCAGGCCCAGGCCTTGCCCAGCCGCAAGCTGTTGTAGGGGCTCAGGTAGTTATCCCAGGCATTCAGGTCGAGCGGCGCCAGCGGCAGGACGCCGCGCAGCAGCGCCGCCAGCCAGGCCAGGCTGCACAGCAGCAAACAGGCGCGGGCGGCGGGCGAGAGCCGCGCCGCTGCCGCTTGGGCCGGTCCGCCCAGGCGCCAATAGCCGCAGGCCACGGTCAGCAACAGCAGCACGTCGATTTCTTCGAGGAAGAACCAGCCCGTCCACGGTGCCAGGTCCAGCACGGGCAGCAGGGCGGGCACGCTGAACAGCCAGCAGGCGGGACGCCAGCACAGCAGCAGGAAATACGCGGGCAGCAGGGCGGCAAACAGCAGGCCGGGCCAGCCGTGGCCCAGCGGATAGTGGCGCAAGGCCAGCATGCAGGCCGCGCCCGCCAGCAGGGCCAGCGGCCGCGCTGCCAGGCCAGGCATGGCAGCGTGCACAGCCATGGCCTACAGCTGGGTCAGCAAGGCCTGCGCCTCGGCCCGCTGCGGAAAGTCCTTGTTGGCGGCCAGCAGTTGTTCCAGCTGCTTGCGCGCGCCGCCCTTGTCGCCCGATTTCGCCAAGGCCGCGCCCAGGTGGTACTGCACTTCGGGCGACTTCGGCGCCAGGTCCGCCGCCTTGCGCAGCAGGGCCGTGGCGCGCTTGACGTCGCCTTGCTGCAACACGATCCAGCCCAGGGTGTCGAGCACGGCGGGATTGCCGGGGGCCAGCTTCAGTGCCTGCTCGGCCGTGGCCTGCGCGCGCGGATCTTTTTCCTGCTGATACGCCCACGCCAGGTCGTTCAGCGCCACCACGTTATCCGTGTCCTTGGCAACGACATACTGGAAGTGCTCGATGGCGGCGCGGTATTGCTTGGCCGCCAGCCGGGTGCCCGCCAGGTAGGTGCGCGTCGGCAAGTCTTCCGGATGCTCCTTCAGCCAGGTGGCCATGCGCGCATCGGCTTCGCGCTCTTGCCCGGAAGCCTGCAAGGCGCGGTACAGTTGCACCTGCAACGGGCCGATGGGGCTGATGCCGAAGGCGTGCTGGTACAGCTTGACGGCTTGCTGCGGCAGCTTTTGCTCCATCAGCACGTCGCCCTCGAGCTTGTAGCCGGCCGCCAGCTTCGGCTGCTGTTCCTGCACTTGCCGCGCCACGGCCAGCGCCTCGCGCTGGCGGTTCAGGTTCAGCAGCAGTGCCACTTCGACGACGCGCGCTTCGAGCAGGGTCGGGTCAATCACTTGCGCCCGCTTGACGGCTTGCAGCGCATTCTGGTGGTCGCCCAGCGCCAGATGCAGGCTGGCGATGCGCATCTGCAAGGGCGCGGACGTGGTCTGTATGCTGGCCAGCTTGTTGTAGCTGTCGAGCGCTGCCGGCGCCAGGCCGGCGCTGTATTCCACCTGGGCGCGCAGGGCCAGCGCATCGGCGTCGCCCGGGTGGCCTGTTTGCAAGGTGCGCGCCAGTTCCAGCGCCTTGTCGGGCGCGCCCGTCTTCAGGTAAAAGTTACTGAGCAGCAGGGCTGGCGCGACGGCATCGGGATTGTCGCGGTGGCCCCGTTCGAGCCAGCGCCGCGCCTCTTCCGTCTTGCCCTGCGACGCGGCCAGCTTGGCCAGCGCGGCGCACAGGTCGGCATTTTTCGGCGCCTTCGCCAGCGCCTTCTCGAAGCGCTGTTTTGCCTGCTCCGGCTTTTTCTCGGCCAGGTCGATCTGCGCCAGGTTGTTCAAGGCGGGCAGGTAGACGGGGTCCATGCTCAGCGCTTGCTCGAAACTGGCGCGCGCGGCAGGCAAGTCGCGCAAGGCCAGGTAGACGCCGCCTTTCAGGTTCAGCAGCAAGGGATTCGTGCCCTTCTGCTGCTCTTCCATCATCTTGACGCTGGCCAGGGCCTTGTCGTTCTGCTTGTTGCGCAGCAAGGTCATCACCAGCATGGTGCCCGCTTGCGGCGTGCTCTTGTCGAGCATGCTGGCGCGTTCCAGTTCATTGATGGCGCGGCTGTTTTCGCCCATGCCCAGGCGGCTGATGCCCAGGGCCGCATGCAGCCTGGCCGTGTCCGGCGCCAAAGTACTCGCCTGTTCGAAATACGCGGTTGCCTTGTCGTACTGGCGTGCGCGCAAGTGGGCTTCGCCGGCCAGCGACAGCAATTCCACGTCTTCCGGGAAGGCGGCCAGCATCGGTTGCAGCAAGTCGATGGCGGCGTCGGTCTTGCCACGCATCAATTCGATCGACGCCATCATCTTGACGGCATACAAATGCCTGGGATACACGGCCAGGAAGCGCCGCAGATAGTTTTCCGCCTGCGGCGGCGAGCCGAGCGCCAGCTGCACGGCGCCGGCCAGCAGGATGGACGGCATGTGGTCGGGCGCCGCCTTGAGCACCAGCTGCAAGGCTTGCAAGGCCGTCTTGTTCTTGCCCTGGCGAAAATCGAGCAGGGCCTGGGCTTGCAGCAGGCCCAGGCTGTTGGGCGCCATCTTGCGCGCCGTGGCCAGCTGGGCCGACGCTTCCGCGTAGCGGTTTTCCACGATATCGAGGTTGGCCAGGTCGATGTGCGCCTGGGTATTGTCCGGTTTTATCTTGAGTATCTGCATGTAGGCGAGCCGCGCCGGGCCGTTCTTGCCTTGCAGGCGCAGCAGGTCGCCCTGCAGGCGCAAGGCGTCGAGGTTGGCGGGTGCGGTTTTCAAGGCTTGCGCCAGCAGCAGCTCGGCCGCCGGCACCTGGTGGTCGAGCGCCGACAGACGCGCCAGGCCCAGCAAGGCTTCGACCTGGTCGGGATGGGCTTCGAGCAGGCGCGAGTACAGGGCGTGCGCCTCGTCCTGGCGGCCCAGGGCCAGCAAGGCATCGCCGCGCAGGGCCAGCACGCTGGCGGGCTGCGCCGCATCGTCGGCGATCTCGGCCAGCACCTTGTCGAACTGGCCCAGCATCAGCCAGGCCTTGCCCAGCAGGGGCATCACTTGCTGCGGCGCCAGGCCCAGCGACTTTGCCTTGCGCAATTCCTTCTCGGCAGACAGCGCTTCGCCCGTGTCGATATAGATGCTGCCCAGCAGCAAGCGCGCGGCCGCGTTGTCCGGTTCCTTTTGCAGCAGGTTCTTCAACTGGATGATGGCGGCCCGTGCCTCGCCTTTCTGCCGGTACTGCTGCGCGTCGGCCAGCAGGGATGCACTGCTCTGCGTGCCGTGGCAAGCCGTCAGCAGGGGCAGCAGCAGGGTACAGCACAGTGCGGCGGCCGGCAGGCCAGGGAAAGGGCGGGGCAGGGAACGGGCCATGTAAGTCTCCGGTAGCGGCGTGCGTGGACGATTAGCCGATTCGCGATGGGCGATGGGCATGGCCTAGCTTAAAAAGATGGCCGCCGGACTCCTTGATTGCGCTCAACAAGCGGCTGATTGTCCGCGTGCATGCCGGCCGCCGGCCCGTGTTTCTTGTTCCCGCTCAAGAATGACCCGATTGGCAACCGTAGAATTTCCCGGACGGCGATGCTCGTGCCGCAACCATTCGGAGCACATGCATATGGATAGCAAGGTGGAGAGCAATGTGAATAGCAAGGCGATTGGCAAGGGCGGCGTGGTGGCCGTGGTGGGGCTCGGCTATGTGGGCTTGCAGCTGGCCGTGGCGTTTGGCATGCGCCAGCGCACGATCGGCTTTGACTTGTCGGCACGCAAGGTGGAAAGCTACCGCAGCCATGTCGATCCGACCGGTGAAGTGAGCACGGAACAGCTGCGCGCGGCGCAATGGCTGAGCGTCGGCTGCGATCCGGCCGAGCTGGAACTGGCCGATTTCATCGTCGTGGCCGTGCCCACGCCCGTCGACAGCGCGCACAATCCCGATTTCTCGGCCCTGGCCGGCGCCAGCGCGGCCGTCGGACGGCACATGCGGCGCGGCGCCATCGTCATCTACGAGTCCACCGTGTACCCGGGCGCGACCGAGGAAATCTGCATCCCCATCCTCGAACAGCATTCGGGCCTGCGCTGGAAGGAAGACTTTCATGTGGGTTTTTCGCCCGAACGCATCAATCCCGGCGACAAGGACCACACCCTGCACAGCATCCGCAAGGTGGTCTCGGGCGACGACGACGCCACGTTGGACAAGGTGGCCGCCCTGTATGAAGGCGTGGTCGAGGCGGGCGTGCACCGGGCGTCGAGCATCAAGGTGGCCGAGGCGGCCAAGGTGATCGAAAACACGCAGCGCGACCTGAACATCGCGCTGATGAACGAGCTGGCAATCATCTTCGACCGCATCGGCATCGACACCCTGGAAGTGCTGCAGGCGGCGGGCACGAAATGGAATTTCCTGCCGTTCCGGCCCGGCCTGGTGGGCGGCCACTGCATCGGCGTCGACCCATACTATTTGACGCACAAGGCGGAAATGCTCGGCTACCACCCGCACGTGATCCTGGCCGGGCGCCGCATCAACGACGGCATGGCCAAGTTCGTGGCGGAAAAAACCATCAAGGAAATGGTGCGTGCCGGCTTCAAATTGAAAGGCTCGCACGTGAACGTGCTGGGCCTGACCTTCAAGGAAAATTGCCCGGACCTGCGCAACTCGAAAGTGGTCGACATGATCCACGAACTGCAATCGTACGGCGTGCAGGTGCACGTGCACGACCCCGTCGCCGATGGCCGCGAAGCGCTGGAAGAATACGGTTTATTGCTGGAAAGCTGGGAACAGCTGCCGCAGGCCGAGGCCATCATCAGCGCCGTCTCGCACCAGGCCTTGCTGGCCCGTCCGCTGGCCGACTTCCAGGCCAAGGTGCTGGAAAACGGCTGTTTCATCGATATCAAATCGCATTTCGACCCCCGCCCGCTGGAAGACGGCGGCCTGCACGTGTGGCGGCTGTGATGGCGGCCGACACCTTTGATCGGGCCGCAAACGCGGCGCGAAACGCCACCGCTGGCGATCCGGCTGCCGGCGCCTATGCGCAAGCCTGCGCACAGCTGGCCAAGGAACCTCGGCGCTGGCTGGTGACGGGCGTGGCCGGCTTCATCGGTTCGCACCTGCTGGAAACCCTGCTGAAGCTGGGACAGGAAGTGCGCGGCCTCGACAATTTCATGACAGGCCACCGGCATAACCTGGAACAGGTGCGCGCCAGCGTGGGCGAGCAGGCGTGGCGCCGCTTCACCTTCATCGAAGGCGATATCCGCGATCCGCAAACGTGCGCGCGTGCGTGTGGCGCGCCCGCACCGCAGCAGGCCGCCAGCGCCGGCGAGGGCGATGCGGCCGATGGTGCAGCGACGAGCGACAGCGACAGCGGCAGCAACGGCAGCTTGGGCGAGCGCGGCCGTGCCGGTGCGGGCGGCCCCGTCGCCGCGGTCGATTTTGTGCTGCACCAGGCGGCGCTCGGTTCCGTCTCGCGTTCGCTGGAAGACCCGCTGCTGTGCCACGCCGTCAATGTCAGCGGCTTCCTGAACATGCTGGCTGCGGCCCGCAACGCGGGCGTGCGGCGCTTCGTATATGCGGCCTCGAGCGCCACGTATGGCGACCATCCGGCCTTGCCGAAAGTGGAACAGCACATCGGCGCGCCGCTGTCGCCATATGCCTTGAGCAAATATGTCAACGAACTGTATGCGCAAGTGTACGCGCGCTGCTACGCCATGCAGACGGTGGGGCTGCGCTATTTCAATGTCTTCGGTCCGCGCCAGGACCCGCTGGGCGCCTACGCGGCCGTCATTCCCCGCTGGATCGCCGCCATGCTGGACAAGCAGGCCGTGCACATCCATGGCGACGGCGCCACCAGCCGCGACTTCTGCTTCGTGCACAACGCCGTGCAAGCCAATATCCTCGCCGCCACGCGCGCCGACCCGGCAGCCGTCAACCAGGTCTACAACGTGGCCGTCAACGCCCGCACCAGCCTGACGCAGCTGCACGCCACCATGCAGCAGATGCTGCTGGCCGCCCGCCCGCAGCACGTGCCGCTGGCGCCGCACTATGGCGAATTTCGCGCCGGCGACGTGCGCCATTCGCAGGCGGACATCGCCAAGGCGGGACGCCTGCTCGGTTATGTCCCCACGCACAACCTGGCGCAAGGCTTGCGGCAGACCATCGCCTGGTATGTGGAGCAGGCTGAACGGGCTTGAATGGCAAGCTTGCCACGCGCGAGGCATATGCTGGCCAGGTACACCCCGATATCCGCCCGACCGCCCGATCGCCTGCCGTTCAGTGTTCAGCGTTCAGCGTTCAGTGTTGCGCAGGCGGCGCTGCCGGCATGGTTGACGCAGGCGACGCGGGCGGTTCCGGTACGCCATCGATCTTGCTGCGCAGAACCCGGGGCGTGCCGCGGAAATCGGCCGTATGCAGGGTGACGGGACGGCGCCAGACGCGGGCGATGTAGGCCAGCACCTGTTCCGCCCGCTCCAAGTCGAGGCCGCGCCCGTCGCGCTGGTGATCGTGGCGCAGTACCAGGCTGCCGTCGTCGTTGAGCAGGGTGGCGGCGATGCATGGCGCGCCATAGTTGTATTTGGGCGCCAGGATGGCTTCGCGGATGGCCAGCAAGTCGCGGCTGGCCAGGCGCGCTTCGCCGTCGCGGTGGCTTTCATGCACGAACAGGCCCAGGCGGTCAGCCAGTTCCCCATCCAGATAGTTGCGAATGAAGCTGCAGTCGTCATCGTCGCGGCAAATCTGGCGCGCCTGCGCCAGTCCTTGGTGCTCGATGATGTGTTCCCACATGCAAAAACCCAGGTGATAGGGGTTGACGGCCAGCGCCTGCTGGTGCTCGCCCGCGTAAGGGCGGACCACATCCGAGTGCGACTTGATGGCGGACAGGTACAGGGCCGGCGGCAGGAAGTCGGCTTCGCGCAGCAGCCGCGCATGCCAGTATGAGGCCCAGCCTTCGTTCATGATCTGGCAGGCGTACACGGGATAAAAGTAAAACGACTCTTCGCGCACGGCCAGGAAAATGTCGCGTTCCCAGTCGGCCAGTTCCGGCCCATATTGCGCAATGAACCACAGCAAATCGTATTCAGGCTGCGGCGGCACGAGGGGGCGCTGTGCCAGCCGTGCCCGCGCCGCCTCGTGCGCCGCCAGCGCTGCCGCTTCACCGGGCAAGCGCTGGTAACGCCGCGTAAAAGGATCCGCAAAAGGATCGTTTGCGCCAGCCCCGTCTTGCGTGCCGGCCACACCGGCGGGACCGGATGGCGCGGCATAGGGCGGGCGGTGCAGTTCGGCGTGGATGTCCACATGTTGCTCCAGCGCCAGTGCCGCGTCGAGCACGGCTTCCACCTGCTCCTGTCCATGCCGCTGCAGCGCCATTTCGAGACGCTGCGCCCGCGCCGCGCTTTGTTCCAGGATGTGCTGGCCCGCCATGGCGCCGAAACGCAGAAACAGGGCATTGCGGCTGGCGAAGTCGGCGTGGCCCAGCACGTGGGCCGTGACGAGGGTGTTTTCCGCCACGGAATTGTGCTCGGCCATGTATGCATGGCAAGGGTCGCCGGGAAACATGACTTCGAACATATGCGAGTTGCCCATCTTTTGATGCACGAGCTGGTGGATGTAGCGCACGCCGAACGACCAGTGGCGCATGCGCACGGGCAAGCCATAGATGGCGATCTCGGCCATGAAGCTGTCCGGTACCAGCTCGAACTCGACGGGCGCAAACTCCAGTCCCATTTCCCGCGCCAGCGCTTCGATGCGCGCCGCGTAGCCGTCCAGGTTGGCTGTATCAGGCGTCATGCCGCGTCCTCCGTATCGGCCGCCTCGTGCTGGAAAAAGGTGCGGATGGCCGCCCAGATATCGTCATTCCTGCTGAGGATGCTGCTGTGCAAGGGCAAGCCGCGCCGTTCCTGCTCGGCAAACAAGCTGTGCATTTCCGTTTCCAGGCTGCGCGGCATGCCGGGCACGGTTTCCACATAGCCCATATAGTTGAGCAAGGCGGCCAGTTCGCCCAGGGCCAGGCTGGTCGCCCCCCGGTCTTCGCTGAAATTCTCGCCATCGGATGCATAGAACAGATAGGCGTTGTAGCGGCCCGGCGCATAGTGTTCCTGCAGCAGCTCGCGGCTCAGACGAAAGGCGGTGGAAGCCATGGTACCGCCCATGCCATTGACTTGGAAGAACTCGGCCTCGGAAAATTCCCAGGCCCGCGTCGTATGGGCGATGAAGCGCGTTTCCACGCGCGCATACCTGCGGCGCAAGCCCTGCAAGGCAAAGAAAAAGAAGGATTTGGCCAGCTTGCGCTCGGTCTGCGCCATGCTGGCCGACACGTCGAGCACGAAAAACACGACGGCATTCGTGCTGGGCCGGGGCAGTGGCTGCACCTGGCGGTAGCGCAAGTCGTCATTGGTGAAAGGCACGGGTTGCGCTTGCAGGGCGCGCCGCTTGATCGCTTCCTTGACGGTGCGCCGCCGGTCCAGCCGCGAACGGGCGCCATGTCGGTCCAGGCCGCTACGCACGAGCCGTACGTCGTCGATAGCGCCCAGGTGGCGCGGTTTCAGGTGCGGCAGCTCGAAAGCGTCCCATAGCCAGTCGAGTATGTCGTCAATGGCAAACTCGAGCAGCAGGCGCACGGCTCCCTCGCCATCGCCGCCTTCGCCTTGCGTTCCGGCCTCGCCCGTGGTGGCGGGACGGGCCGCGCGCAGGATATCGCCGGGCTGGCCGCCACCCTGGCCCGCGCCCACGCTGTTGCGCGCTGGCGCCAGGCGGAAACGCGCATGTTCGAGCAGGTGCATGGGTACTTGCACCATGCGCTGCTGCGGGCCGCCGATCAGGTCAGGCGTGGCGATCAGCTCGGGCAAGTACGCCTGCACGGCGTCGCGCACTTTCTGGTTGTGGCGCAGCCAGTCGCGCGCGCCGCGCGAGAACAGCCCGTACCAGGGTTGGGCCAGGGCCGGCGCGGACGATCCCACTGGGTTATTGTGCTTGCCGCTGCCTGGCGAGGTCGTGGCGGCCATGGTTATTCCTGCGCCAGCAAGGTGGTCACGTAATTGAGCGCTTCGCGTGCGCTATGGGCGTCATAACCATATTCGTCGACCAGGCGCTGTTCGACGGCGGAGATCCTGGCCCGCACGTCGTCATCGGGCCGCTTGGCCGAGCCCACCAGGCGCAGCACGTCGCGCCGCTGTTCGAACAGATATTGCTGGACGGCGTCGTGCAATTGCGCATGGCTGCCCAGGCCAAACGCTTCGCCCCGCTTGAAGGCGCTCATGGCCTTGCGTACCACTTCTTGGCGGAACGATTGCTTGCCCGAGTCGCTGATGTGGATTTTCTCTTCCACGGCGCGCAGGAAGCGCTCGTCGGGACGGCGTTCTTCGCTGGTGATGGGGTCGCGGATCTGGCGATTGTCGAGCATGGCTTCGACTTCATCGAGATATTTGTTCAGCAAGTCTTGCGCTTCCTGCTCGAACGACACGAACAGGGCCTTGTGCACGTCGGCCTTGACCCAGCGGTTATAAAAATCCTTGCGCGTGAGCACCAGGTAATCGACCCACTTGCGCTTGCGCCGCGGTTCGATGCGCGCATCGCTTTCGATGCCATCTTTCAGGGCCAGCAGCACGTCCATGGTGGACAGGCTGTTGCGCTGGGCGGAAATGATGGCGTGCGACAGGGCATTGATGACGAAACGGGGCGACACGCCCGACAGGCCTTCGTCGGGCGCCTTGTCGCGCTCGCGCACGCGGCGGATATCGGCATGCTGCAAGTCGTCGACGTCTTCGTCGGCATACACGCGCAGTTTCTTGACCAGCTCGGCCTCCTTGTCTTCGCCCTCGGGCAAGCGGCTGAGGATGGCAAACACGGCCGCCGCATGCAGCACGTGCGGATCGAGGTGCACATCGCGGAAGGCGGGCGCGGCCGCCTGGATCAGCTTGCGGTAAATGCGCGCTTCTTCGCGGTAATTGAGCGTGTACGGCACTTGCACGATGACCATGCGGTCGAGCAAGGCCTCGTTTTCGCTTTCTTGCAGGAATTTGCGAAATTCGGCCAGGTTCGTGTGCGCGAGGATGGTCTCGTCGAGGTAAATCAGGGGAAAGCGCGACACCTTGACATTCTTTTCCTGCGTCAGGGTTAGTAGTAAATAGAGGAATTCCCGCTTGACCTTGAGGATCTCGATCATTTCCAGCATGCCGCGGCTGGCCGCATACACGGCGCCGGACCACGACCAGGCGCGCGGATCGCCTTCGTCGCCGTACTGCGCCACTTTCGACAGGTCGACGGAACCGACGAGGTCGGCCAAGTCGGCCGTGGTGGGATCGTGCGGCGCATACGTGCCGATGCCGCAGCGGCCCGCCTCGGACAGGTGGATGCGCTCGACGGGCATGCGCAGGAAATCGCCCGCGTACTGTTCTTCCAGGCGTGCGCGGCAATGGGGACACAGTTCGCCGTGCAGCTCGGCACCATAGCTGGCGCGAAAGTCGGCGCGCATGCTGTGCGGCACCAGATGCAGCGGCGATTCGTGCACGGGGCAGCCGGCGATGCCGTACAGCGCGCCTTCGCTGCTGTGGCTGTATTCTTCCAGCCCCCGCTTGAGCAGGATCACCATGGTCGACTTGCCGCCCGACGGCGGGCCCAGCAACAGCAGCATGCGCCGGCCCACTTCCGAGCCGGCGGCGGCCGCCTTGAAATAGGCGGCGACCCGGTCGATCGCCTCGTCGATGCCGAACAGCTCGTCGTCGAACAGGCGGCAGCGGAAACGTCCGGCATCGTCCGTCTGGCCGTTCCAGCGCATCATGTCCCACAGGTACTGGTGCGCGCTGCGTGTCAACAGGGCCGCGCGGCCGGGCAGGATCTGCTCGATGAAGTCGGCAAAACTGCCGCGCCAGGGACTGATGCGGTGTTTTTCCGCCCAGGCCGCCATGCCGTGCATAAAACCGGCATGTTGGTCCGCAGGCGCGTCGTCGGATTGGCGTGTCATACCAGGGCTCGTCATTGTTCCCCCATCCATACCGTTGCTGCCGTGGAGCAGGCCCAATTCCAGCCTGCCAGCCAAGTATACGGCGCCGCCTCTGCCCGCACGCCTGATCTCGCTCAACCTTGACGAGGGAACTATTTTTATCCTTGCTGCCCCCGTTGGGCCAAGGCAGCCGCGTGTCAGCGCGATTCAATCCAGATCAATACCGGCCTGCGCAGCCAGCCCACACTGGTGTTTCGGAACGACCCACGAGGAGAGCATGATGATCGGCAACGAGAATGGTTTCAGCGCCCCGCCTGGCGGCAGCGGCAGGGGACAAAGCGCGGACGATGAAGAGGCCGTCGGCCAATTTGCCGTCCCCGGCGAAGACGACAATACGATCGAGAGCGCGTCCGTCTCGGACATGCCCGACGCCTTGAGCGGCGTCAGCATGGAATTGCTGGAAATCAAGCGCAGCATCGAAGACGGCATGCGCCAGTCCATCTCCCAGGCGGCCGGCGTGCGCGCGGCCGATGCCTTCAGCGACGGCGGCAATATCCAGGGCGTGTCCATCGGCCTGGGCGAGGGCGCCAGCGACAGCTCGTCCGGCGAGCCGGGCTTGCCGGCCCTGACCCTGTACGTGGCCGAACCCACTTCCGTCGACCGCGCCAAGGCCGCCATCGTGGGCGCCATGGGCGTGCGCGCCGTGTCCAGCGACAGGGTGCCCGTCAATATCGTCGTCACGGGCGTGATCGACGCTCAGCCGCACCGTTTCCGCTTGCGCCCGGCGCCGGGCGGCGTGTCGGTCGGGCATTTCCGCATCACGGCCGGCACCATCGGCTGCCTGGCCGTCGGGCGCAGCGCGCCGCGCAACAGCCGCTTGATGATTCTTAGCAATAATCACGTGCTGGCCAATTCCAACGGCGGCGTGTTCAACGACTGCATCGTGCAGCCTGGCCCCATCGACGGCGGCCGCTGCCCGCAAGACCAGGTGGCCGTGCTCGAACGTTTCGTGCCCATCAATTTCAGCGGCGGCGTCAATTTCGTCGATTGCGCCACCGGCTGGGCCTGGCCAGACAGGGTGCGTCCCGAACTGGTCTATCTGAGCGGCGGCGTGCCTGCGTACTTCCGCATCAGCAATGCGCTGGTGGCGCCCGCGCTGGGCATGATGGTCGGCAAGTCGGGCCGCACGACGCAATTGACGCAAGGCCGCATCACGGGCCTGGGCGCCACCATCAACGTCAATTACGGCGGAGGCAGGATCGCGCTGTTCCAGGACCAGATCGCCATCACGGGCGTGAGCGGGGCGTTCAGCGCGGGCGGCGATTCCGGCTCGTCCATCTGGACCTGGAACCAGCAGCGCAATCCCGTCGGCCTGCTGTTTGCTGGCGGCAATAACATCACCTTTGCCAACCAGATGCGGCGGGTGGTGGTGGCGCTCGACATCAATTTGTACACTTGAACGCTCGAGGGGACGGCGCGGCGCTGGTGTTGCGCCGCCTCGTCCTTGTATAAGGCTGTTTTTTGCACGATGATGATGGTATGAGCGGCAGCCGCCATGTGCCCGGCGAACGGCGCTGCGGCGCCCGATGGCCGGGTGTATCATGGAAGGCATCAGGAGGGTGTGCCATGTCAAACAGTAAATTCGCACAATCGCCGTATGGCGTCTTCGAGGACGCCGCCATGCCGTATTTGCCGGATGAGACGCCTGGACAGGGCATGGGGCAATATGCTCCTGCCGCGCCCCAGGGCCGGCTGGAAGCGGCAAAGCGGCGCAACGAGCGGGCGCTGATGGCCATCGACGGCGTGGAAGGCGTCAGCGTGGGGCAGACAGCCGTGGGCAAGGATGCGCTCGTCGTGTATCTGCGCGACTCGTCCGTCAAGCGGCGCGTGCCGTCGCAGGTCGAGGGTTATCCGGTGGAAACGAGCATCACGGGCCAGATCGATATCCAGCGCTGGTAGACAGCAAGTGGGCCTCGGCACCTTGCCGTGGCGGATCGCTGCGGCGGAAGGCCTGTTGCCAGGTCTTCCATGCAGTCTTTCAGCTTGCCTTACTTGCTCAGGCGGCCGATCGCTTCGGCCACGCCCGCGCCATAGGCGGGGTCGCACAGGGTGCAGTTGCCGATGTGGCGTTGTTTGACTTGCTCCGACGCGCCCGAGATGGCGCGCGCCGTGTTGTCGAACAAGGCTTGCTGCTGCGCCGCGGTCATCAGGCGGAACAGGGCGCGCGGCTGCGAATAGTAATCCTCGTCAACGCGGTGGTTCCAATGGTCGGCCGCGCCTTCGATGCTCAATGGCGGCTCGCGGAAGTCGGGCTGCTCGGCCCATTCCTGCTCGCTGTTCGGTTCATAGCCCAGGGTGCCGCCCATGTTGCCGTCGACGCGCATCTGGCCGTCGCGATGGTAGCTGTGGAACGGGCATTTAGGCGCGTTGACAGGGATATGGCTGTGATTGACGCCAAGGCGGTAGCGTTGCGCGTCGCCATACGAGAACAAGCGGCCTTGCAGCATCTTGTCCGGCGAAAAGCTGATGCCAGGCACCACGTTGGCCGGGTTGAAGGCCGCCTGTTCCACTTCCGCAAAGTGGTTGTCGGCATTGCGGTTCAGTTCCAGCACGCCCACTTCGATCAGCGGATAGTCGCCATGCGGCCATACTTTCGACAGGTCGAACGGATTGAGGTGATACGTGCCTGCCTCTTTTTCCGGCATGATCTGCACGTACAGGGTCCAGCGGGGGAAATCCTTGTTTTCGATGCTTTCGTACAGGTCGCGGTGCGAGCTTTCGCGGTCCTTGCCGACCAGTTCTTCCGCTTCCGCATCCGTCAGGTTTTGAATCCCTTGTTGGGTTTTCAAGGTGAACTTGACCCAGAAACGCTCGTTTTGCGCATTCAGGAAGCTGAAAGTATGGCTGCCGAAGCCGTGCATGTGGCGGAAGCTGCGCGGCAAGCCACGGTCGCTCATCACGACCGTGACCTGATGCAGAGCTTCGGGCAGCGAAGTCCAGAAGTCCCAGTTGCTGTTGGCGCTGCGCAAGCCAGTGCGTGGGTCACGCTTGATGGCGTGATTCAGATCGGGAAATTTCAAGGGGTCGCGCATGAAGAAGACGGGCGTGTTGTTGCCGACCAGGTCCCAGTTGCCTTCTTCCGTGTAGAACTTCAGGGCGAATCCGCGGATATCGCGTTCCGCGTCCGCCGCGCCCCGTTCGCCGGCCACCGTGGAAAAGCGCGCGAACATCGGCGTTTTCTTGCCCACTTCGCCAAAGATTTTTGCCCGCGTGTAGCGCGTGATGTCGTGCGTGACGGTAAACGTGCCGTACGCGCCGGAACCCTTGGCATGCATGCGGCGCTCGGGGATGACTTCGCGGTCGAAGTGGGCCAGCTTTTCCAGGAACCACACATCTTGCAGCAGGGCGGGGCCGCGCGGACCGGCCGTCTGGATGTTCTGGTTGTCGACGACAGGCGCGCCAAAGGCGGTGGTCAGCTTTTTCATTGGACTCTTTCTTTCATGGCTAGGCAGAGCAATGGACGCACCGGCGCTACTCAAACACTGGCTGGGTTGAATGAACACTCACCGGGGCTGGTCCAGAGTAAAATTTCTAAAATGCAAACCAGTGTAAACTTTTTTATGCGGGATGGCTTGCCGCGCCGCCCGAGCAAGCTCAGGCGGGGTCCTTGCATCATAAGCGCTGAATAGCCGCCGCTCCCGCACGCTTGCAAGTTGCAAGTATATAAAGGCAGGTTACGATCACGCCACTGGCCTTTTGCCCAGTTTTTAAAACTTGTTCCAGTTGTTATGCCGGTGCTCCGTCGCTTCCTTCATCAGGTGGCCGGCGCGCAGCGCGTCGTCCGCCTGCACCGTCATGGCCAGTTCCTGGATGGCGGGCGGATATTCGTGGTGGGCCGCTTCTTCCAGCAGCGCATGGCCCTTGGCCAGGTCGCGCGGTACGCCGCGGCCTTCGCGGTAGGCGTTGTACAGCAAAAACATGGCGTGCGGATTGCCCAGCTCGCTTGACCTGGCCAGCCAGTGGGCGGCTTCACGAGGATCTTTGGGCACGCCTTCGCCATTCGCCGCCAGCAAGCCCAGCATCAGGGCCGCCTTCGCATGGCCTTGCTGGGCCGCTTGCCGGTACCACAGCCACGCCTGGCCGGGGGTAGCCGCGCGCAGCATCTGGCCCAGCTCGAAGGCCGCTTCCGTGTCGCCCGCGCGGGCCGCCTGTTCGAACAGGCTCAAGGCATCGGCGCGGCGCTCGGGCCGGGCCTGGTAAATCAGCGCCAGTTCGCGCTCGGCGACGGGCATGTCCTTGCTGGCCCAGCTGCGTACACGGCGTTCGGCCTGGTGGTCGCCCGCCTGGCGCGCATGCATGGCGACGGCTTCGATTTCGGCCGCCGTGGGCGGTGGCGACGACTGGCAGGCGGCCAAGAACGTGGCCAGCACGACGGCGGGCAGGGAGAGTGCGTGTTTCATCTGGATCAGCTTTCATCAAGACAGGCCGGAACCACCGCAGTCCCGGCCATGGACCTTATTTGCTCAGGTCGATACGGTACTTGGCGAAACCGCTGGCGTCGAGTCCGCCTTCGGCCGCCACGTTGGTGATGCCGCTGCCTTGCGCCAGCGCCAGATGGCCCGGCGCCGAGCGCAGGATCACGGGACCTGCCGTGGCCGTCTTGACGAAGCTCCAGCTACGCGCGCTGCCATTCGCCGCCAGGGTCACCTTGCCGCCCTTGGTGCTCAGCGACGCCAGGTAGTTGCTGACCACGGCCTGGTTCGCATCGGGCGACTTGATGATGGTCTTGCTGCCGTCGATGCCGGGCACGGCGCCGCCGCCACCGGCGCGGTAGTCGTTGGTGGCAACGATGAAGTCATCGCCGTCGGCCACGGGCGCACCCTTGTACGTGAGGTTGACGATGCGGCTGCCCGGCTTTTTCGTCACGTCGATCTGGTACGTCAGCGCATTGTTTTCCGCGTAGAACACGTCATAGTTATAGATCGTGCCATACGTCGGCACCAGGTCCTGCTCGGCCGTGGTGCTTGGGTCGATCTGGGCAAATTGCTTGGCCGACGTTTCCAGCCAGGCCTTCAAGTCCGATCCCTTGATTTTGACGGCTTGCAGATTGTTATTGCTATACAAATACAAGTCGCCCGGATTGCGCACCTGCAAGCCGACCGGTGCGGCCGGCGTCGCGCCCGCGGCCACGTCCGTGAAGTCGGACGGTCCGTTGCGGCCCGCCTTGAACGGCGCGCTGCACGAGATGACGGGAATATTCTTGTAGCTGGCCAAGGTGGCATCCGTGCTGGTGGCGATGAAGTTCTTCACGTAGTCGAGCTGCGCCTGGTTCACCAGCTGGATGGCGCTCACGTCGCCCACCAGCGCGAAGTAGGCGGACATCTCGAAATCCGTGCTGATACCCAGCGGCTGCTTGGCGTAGGCGATGGTGGCCGCGTGCTCGGTGGCCACGAGCGGCGCGATGGCCGGGTCGGCTTTCACGAGAGTCGTGCCATCCGTGTACTTGAAGCCGCGCGATTCCACCGTCGTCTTGGCGGGCTGCACTACCCACTTGCCGCTTTGATACACCATCGTCAGCTTGATGATGCCCAGGCGGCGGCCCCAGCTTTGCGCCATGACGGTCGGTACGCCGTTCACAAAGCCGTTGACGGCGTCGATCTTGGCGCTGGCCGGGAAGGCGGCAAACGAGGCGTCCAGCGCGGCCGCGCCCACTTCCTTGCCTTTCGGGAAGATCAGGTGCGAATGGCCAATCATCAGCGCATCGATGCCCGTGGTGGTCAAATGATAGCTGCCGTTTTCCATCTTCGGGCTGTAGGCGCTCGTGTCCAGGCCGCCATGCGACAGTGCCACGACGAGGTCGGCGCCCTTGCTGCGCAATTCCGGCACGTACTGTTTCGCCGCTTCCTGCACGCCCGTCACGCTGACCTTGCCAGCGAGCACTTTCTGATCCCATTCGAGGATTTGCGGCGGTACAAAGCTCAGTACGCCCACATTGATTTTCACGCTCAGCTTGCTGCCATCGGGCGCCGTGGCGGTGAAATCGCGCGGCAGCACTGTGTAGGGTTGGAAGATGGGCTTGCCGCTGGCCACGCCGACGACATTGCTCAGCACGGAAGGGAAGGCGGGCGCACCGCACGTGCCCGTCGGCTTGGCCACGCCGGGAATGCCGAAATCCGTGTTGGTGATCTGGCTCAGGTATGGCAAACCATAGTTGAACTCGTGGTTGCCCATGCCGCCCGCGTCGTATTTCAGCGCGTTCATGGCCTTGTGCACGGCCAGCGTGCCGGAGCAGGGCACGGGTGCGGCCACGGCCTGCAGGTCGGCCAGCAAGGTGCCCTGGATGACGTCGCCATCGTCGAGCAGCACATTGTTCGGATTTTCCGCGCGCGCCGCCTGGATCAGGGTCGACGTCCGTTCCAGGCCCAGGCTCGTGTCTTCGGCCAGCGCATAGTAGTTATAGCTCAACACGTTCGAGTGGATATCGGTGGTTTCCAGCAATGCCACGGTGACCGTCGTGCCTTCGGGAATGGCCGGCGCCGTGTTTGAACTGCCGTTGCAAGCAACGAGACCCGCACTTGCCAGCGCCGCCAGCATGACCCTATTTGTTTTCATTACCGCCCTCGCAGAGATTCAAAGGACGCGACTGTAACGCCACCATGTGACGCGGCGATGACAGTCGTGCAAGGCGCATGGATACAGGCTTACGCGCAGGCGGCCACGGCCTTGGCCAGCCAGGCCGCATCGACGGGCCCCAGGCGCCGCGTGCAGATCCGATGTTGAGAAGTTAGAATGACTGTGTACGGCAAGCCCTTGATTTTATTGCCAAAGATGGGCAGCAAGGCGGGTGAAGCCAGGGCTTGGGGATAGCTGGCCCGGTGCTGCCGCAGGAACACTTGCGCGGCCGCCCGCGTGTCGATGGCGATGCCGATGAAGGGAAGTTTCGGCTGCTTGGCGGCGTGGGCATGCAATATCGGCAGCTCCCGGATGCACGGCAGGCAGTTGCTGGCCCAGAAGTTCAGCACCACTGGCTGGTTCTGGAACTGGCCGAGCTCCAGCCGGCCTTCGCCATCGAGCCGGCTCAAGTCGAAGGATAGCGGCGCGGCAGCCGCATGGCCGGCAAGCAACAGCAATAGCGCCGGCCAGCGCGTCATTGCGGCACCACGGCCGCGTCCGTCATGCGGTAATACAAGCCCATGGGATCGCTGGCCAGCACTTTCAGCTTGCCCTGCACGATGAACGGCGCATAGCTGAATTTCACGGGCGTCCTGCTCTTGATCTCCACCACGCCTTCCGGACCGGCTGGCAGGCAGAAGGGACAACTGGCCGAGGTGACGGTCAGCAGGAAGTGTTTCTGCTTTTGCCCCGGTTCCAAGGGCATCATGAAGCCTTGCACTTTCACGTCCGTATTGTCGAGCGCACTGATTTCCGAGGTGTATTTCGGCACCATGCGGCCTTTTTTCGCCTTGACCGTGGTGGCCTTGCCCAGCAGTTTCCACGACACGACGCCGGGCAAGTCCGTCAAGGGCGCGAAGAACGACGGCGGTTCGTCGGCGGGGGCCGCACAGGCACTGCCGGCCAACAGCAGTCCAACGCTCAATAGCATGATTTTCAGCATGTTTTTCCTTTCAGGGACGCGCCAGGGTGGCGGCAATATCGGTGCGGTAGGCGCGAATGGCGGGCAGGGCGGCGGCCAGCAAGCCCACCGCCACGGCAATGACAGGCAGCCACGCCTCGCCGGGCGCGATGCGCCACGCTTGCAGATTCAGTTGCTGCATCGATTCCAGCACGCCAACACCGGCATGGCCCAGCAGCCAGCCCAGCGCCGCACCCGTCAATGACAACAGCAAGCCTTGCGCCAGCAGCAAACGCAGCAGTTTGCCGGGCGAGGCGCCCAGGGTGCGCAGGATGGCCAGGTCTGTCTTGCGCTCTTCCAGCGCGCCATACAGGGCCACGAACAGCGACAGCGCCGCCACCAGCAGCACGCCGGCGGCAATCGCCCGCAGCACGGCGATGCCCACGCCCAGCAAATTGAATAGCCGTGCCGATTCGAAAGCGGGCTGGGCCGCCTGCAGGCGCGGCTGGCTATTGACCCAGCGCGGCAGGCTGATGGCGGCCAGGGGCGATGCGTATTGCACCAGCACGGCCGTCAGTTCGCGCTGGGGCGCAGTTGCCGCTGGTTCGTCGGGGTCCGTTTCGTGCACTTGCCACACGGAAGCGACGGGCGTGATGATCAAGCGGTCGAGTACGGTGCCCGTGGGCGCCAGAATGCCCGCCACCGTGTAGGGCGCATGGTCGTGCACTTCGCCGCCGGCCGCCAGACCGTGCGAGCCGGCAAAGCGGGCGCCGAGGGTGGCGCCTGTTTCGCGCGCCGCCTGGGCGCCGAACACGGCTTGCATCGGCAGCGTGAACAGTTTTCCTTGCGCCAGGCGCGCGCCGTAATGGTCGAGCAGTGCCGCGGTGCTGCCGACGATGCGCACACCGTGGAAATTGTCGCCCAGCGCGAGCGGGATCGCCGATTGCACCAGCGGCTGCGCGGCCAGCGCCGACAGCGCGCTGTCGGGAATATTGCCGGTCGGAATATCGGCGTGATACACGGACGACAGGATCAGCTGCAGCGGTGAACCCTTGGCGCCCACCACCAGGTCGATGCCCTGGGCATCGCGTTCGGCGTGCTCTTCCAGCTGGCTTGAGACGCCGAGAATGAACGTCATCATGGCGATGCCGATGGCCACCAGCAGCAGATTCAGGCTGGACGCCAGCGGCTTGTGGCGCAGGGCGCGCCAGGCCAGGGTGGCCGCGTTCATGCCGCCACTCTGGAGCTGGAGCGTGGCAGGCGCAGCACGAGCGCATCGGGCAAGGCGGCCAGCACCCTCGCGTCGTGGCTGGCAATCACCAGCGAGGCGCCAACTTGCGCAGCCTGGCTGGCCATCAGGTGCACGACGGCGGCACAGGCGTCGTCGTCGAGGTTGTCCGTCGGCTCGTCGGCCAGGATCAGCCGCGGGCGCATGACGACGGCGCGCGCGATGGCGGCCCGTTGCCGTTCGCCGCCACTCAAGGCATGCGGGTAAGCGTCGAGCTTGTTGGCCAGGCCCAACTGGCCCAGCAAGCTGGCCGCGCGGACCGGATCGGCGCGCTGGCCACTGGCGTAGGCGGGCAGCAAGACATTGTCGAGTACGTTCAAGCTGGGCACCAGCGCCAGTTGCTGGGGCAGCAAGCCGATGGTGCGGCCGCGCCAACTGTCGCGCTGGCGCGGCGTGAGGCCGGGCAGGGACCGGCCCGCCACTTCAAGGCGGCCCGCCTGGGGCGCCAGGATGCCCGCCAGCAAATGCAACAAAGTCGATTTGCCGGAGCCGGACGGCCCCAGCAGCAGTGCGTGCTGCCCGGCGGGCAAGTCAAAGGCGTCGATATCGAGCACGGGGCTGGCATGGTCATAGCCATAAGTCAAAGAGGCGAGGTGGAGCATGGAATTCTTTCGGAAGTCAGGCCGGCAAAGATTGCCGCACAAATGCAACTGAGCTGCATTATAATTCAAACGCAATAGACTTGCATTTAAAATCCAAGGTCCATTGCCTCCCTTAATTGCCCATCTGAAAGATACCCATGACCCAGCGCAAACTCCCCGTCACCGTCCTTTCCGGCTTTCTCGGCGCCGGCAAGACCACCTTGCTCAACCACATACTGCGCAACCGCGAAGGCAAGCGCGTGGCTGTCATCGTCAACGACATGAGCGAAGTCAATATCGATGCCTCGCTCGTGAAAGACAGCGCCGAAGCGGCCGGCGCGGCCCTGTCGCGCACGGAAGAAAAACTCGTGGAAATGTCGAACGGCTGCATCTGCTGCACCCTGCGCGACGATCTGTTGCTGGAAGTGCGGCGCCTGGCCGCGGAAGACCGCTTCGATTACCTGTTGATCGAATCGACGGGCGTGGGCGAGCCGATGCCCGTCGCCGCCACCTTCGACTTCGAGGACGAGCACGGCGACAGCCTGAACGACGTGGCGCGCATCGACTGCATGGTCACCGTCGTCGACTGCGCCAACCTGCTCAACGATTTCCACAGTGAAGACAGCCTCGAGCAGCGCGGCGAGATCGCGGGCGAGGGCGACGACCGCCAGCTGGCCAACTTGCTGACGGAACAGATCGAATTTGCCAATGTCATCGTCCTCAACAAGGTCGACATGGTCGATGCGGCCGAGCGCCTGCGCGTGCTGGCTGTCATCAAGGCGTTGAATCCCGGCGCGCGCATCATCGAAACCAACCAGTCCGTCGTGCCGCTCGATGCCATCCTGGGCACGAATCTGTTCAACCTGAAGCAGGCGGCCAGCATGCCGGGCTGGGCGCAGGAGCTGGCCGGCATCCACACGCCGGAAACGGACACCTATGGCATCAGCAGTTTCGTCTACCGGGCGAAGGAACCGTTCCACGCGCAGCGCCTGCACGACTACATTGCCCAGCCGATCAAGGGCGTGGTGCGTAGCAAGGGATATTTCTGGCTGGCCAGCCGTCCCGAATGGGTGGCCAGCCTGTCCGGCGCGGGCAAGCTGATGAATATCGAACCCGTGGGCCTGTGGTGGGCCTCCGTGCCCAAGGAGCGCTGGCCAACGGATACGGCCTCGCTGGCGGAAGTTAAAGCGGGCTGGAGCGAAACGTATGGCGACCGCTACCAGGAGCTCGTCTTCATCGGCCAGGACATGGACCAGGCCGCCATCGAGGCGGACTTGAAGAAATGTCAACTCAACTACACGGAAACGCGCCAGGGCATGGCCGCCTGGCGCAAGCTGCCCGACCCGTTCCCGCAATGGCAGCGCATGGAAGAACTCGAAGATTAACCACCGACAGGAAAGCAATATGACAGAACTGATCCCCGTTACCATCATCACGGGTTTTCTCGGCAGCGGGAAAACCACCTTGCTCAAGCGCATATTGCAGGGCGATCACGGCGTGCGCATCGCCGTGATCGAAAACGAATTCGCCGCCGAAAGCATCGACCACGGCTTGCTCGTGCAAGATAGCGACGAGCAGATCGTGGAAATGAACAATGGCTGCATCTGCTGCAGCGTGCGCGGCGACTTGATCCGCATCCTCGGTGAACTGCAGGCCAGGCGCGCGGCGGGAACCATTGCCTTCGACCACGTGATCATCGAAACGACGGGCCTGGCCGCGCCCGGCCCCGTGGCGCAAACCTTCTTTGCGGAGCCCTCCGTCAGCGAGTACTACATGCTCGACGCCATCCTGACGGTGGTCGACGCGCGCCACGCGCAGCAGCAATTGACGGCGCACAAGGAAGCGCAGGAGCAGGTGGGCTTTGCCGACCGCATCCTGTTGTCGAAGACGGACCTGGTCAGCAAGGAAGAGCTGGCCGCGCTGCGCCAGCGCCTGGTCGCCATCAATGGCCGCGCCAGCATACAGAAAGTGCGCTTTGGCAATGTGCCGCTGCGCGACATCCTGAATATTCGCGGCTTCAACTTGAACGCCATCGTCGAGCTGGAGCCGGATTTCCTGGGAGAACTGGGACACCGCCATGGCGACGGCGTGCAATCGTTCGTCTATCACCAGTCCCAGCCCCTCGATCTGCTGCAGGTGGAAAATTTTCTCGATGCCGTGGTGCAGCTGTTCGGTACCCAGCTGATGCGCTACAAGGGCATTTTGTACGTGGCCGACCTGGATTGCCGCGCCGTGTTCCAGGGCGTGCACATGCTGATGGGCTCGGAGCTGGGCGCGCCGTGGCGCGACGGCGAGACGCGCGCCAGCAAGATCATCTTTATCGGCCGCGACTTGCCGCAGGATATGCTGATCCGGGGCCTGGACCGTTGCGTGGCGGCCAGCGTAAGCGAGGTGGCGGCATGAGCGTGGAAGCGGGCTTGCCCGCCCTGGCGTTGATCTTTCTCCTCGGCATGCGGCATGGGCTGGAACCCGATCATCTGGCCGCCGTCGATGGATTGACCTTGCGCAGCCAGGCCGCCGCGCCGCGCTGGGCGCCATGGATGGGCGCGCTGTTTGCGCTGGGGCATGGCGTCACCGTGCTGGCCATCGTCGCTGTCGCCGCTGTCGCGTCGCAGCAATTTACACCGTCGGAGGCCGTGTTCGGCTGGCTGGAATGGCTGCCCATCGCCTTGCTGCTGTTGATCGCCGGCATGAATGCGCGCAGCTTGCTGGCCGGCGCGCAACTGGCCGAGGTGCGCGGCCGGCTGCTGCCGCGGGCGCTGCGGGGCGCTTCGGGGCCGCTCGCCGCCATCCTCGTCGGCATGCTGTTCGCGCTCGTCTTCGACACGGCCCTGCAGGCAGCCGCCTGGGGCTACGCGGCCGTCGCGCTGGGCGGCATGCAGCCGGCCTTGCTTACGGGCATGGTGTTTGCCGTCGGCATGGGCGTGACGGATACCTTCGATGGCTGGGTCACGGCAAAGGTCATGCGCACCGGCAAGATGGACATCGTGCGCGCCTTCCGGCGCCGCCTGGGCTGGCCCATCGTCGCCGTCTGCGTGGTCATGGCTGGATACATGGCGGCCGGCAAGTTTGACGCCGCGTGGTCGCTGCCGGAAAGCTGGACGGCGGCCCTGGGCGCGGCCATGGTGCTGCTGATGGCGGCCCTGTACGGCTGGACTTTGCTGGGCTTGCGCCGCGTGCGTGCCTGAGGCGGGGGCGTGGGTATAATGGAAAAAAACTGCCGGATTCCAACATGCCCGCACCCGATATCGTCATCCGCCTGCTGACGCCAGCCGACACCCCTGCCTTTTGCGCGCTGCGCCTGCGCGCCATCCTCGATTCGCCCAGCTCGTTTTCTTCGTCGCGTGAAGACGAGCTGGCGCGTACGCCGGAAGAACATGCGCAGCGCATTGCCGGCGGCGCCTTTCAGCGCGGCTTTGGCGCCTTCGATGGCGATCGTCTCGTCGGTTTTGCCGGATTGCAGCGCGAAACGATGCGCCAGTTGTCGCACAAGGCCTTGCTGTGGGGCGTGTTTGTCGACGTGACGCAGCGGGGCAAGGGCGTGGCGCGGCGCCTCGTCAACGCCTGCATCGAACAGGCCGAACGCGACCCTGCCATCATGCAAGTGCATTTGAGCGTGAATGCGGAAAACAATGCCGCCTTGGGCCTGTATGAATCGCTGGGATTTATCGCGTATGGCACGGAGCCGCGCTCGATGCACGTCGGTGAGCTGTTCTATGACGAGCACCACCTGGCCTTGCTGCTGAAGTGACTCCGCTATTTGCAGCGCGGGCACAGGCCCTTGATCAGGTAATCGACTTCGCCGCCGCTGAAGCCTTCCGGCAACAGCACGGGCGGCGGCAGCTTGACTTCGTTGAAGCAGGTGACGTTCGCGCATTTGGTGCACTGGAAATGCGCGTGCTCGTGCGCCTGATGGCCGGCGCCCGCGCTGAAGCGCCACACCTGGTCGGCGCCCGCGATGCGGTGCACGAGTTCATTTTCCGTCAGCCATTCCAGCACCCGGTACAGGGTGACGGAATCGATATCGCTGTCCTGCGACAGCGCCTGCTGGATTTCATGGTGGGTCAGCGAACGGCTTTGCGCCATTAAAAAGTCGAGCACCTTCACGCGCGTCTTGGTGACGCGGGCATTGGTGTTGCGGATCAGCGATTCGGCTTGTGGTGTAGAAGATGATGTCAACATGATAGGCCTGCTTGCGGGGGATCGGCTGGCGGCGTCATCGCCGTGCCCGTTGCCACCCTCTGGGCCGTATCTTAGCATGCGTGCCGCTCCGGATGGAACGGCGTCACGGTTTGAACGTCCAATAGCGGCCGGCCACCGTGTCGACGGGGTCGAGAAAGCGCTGGTCGGCGCGCGCATGGTTGCGTATCAGATAAAACATGTCGGACAGGGCGGAGCGCTTTTCCGCGAAATATGTGTGTTTCATGAAACTCGTGTCGACTCCGCTGGCGTCGATGGTTTCCACGCCCGCCACGATCAGCATGCCGGCGCCGCTGTCGCCGGCGCGCGCGTAGCCGTGCACGGCTTTCGAGGCGGCCAGGGCCAGGTCTTGCGATGAGGCGTACAAGGTGACGGGGTTGCGCGCGCCGGCCAGTTTCGGCGCGATGTCGTGCTTGAAGATGGCCGCGTCGATATCGGGTGCGGACAAGATGATTTCCGTGATCTTTTGCGCCAGCTGCGGCTGCGCGGCCAGCAAGTCGGCCACGGCCCGCGCCAGGCCACGGCTGCCCATGCTGTGGCCCACCAGATAGACTTGCGCCGCTTCCGTGCTGGCGAGAAAGTCGGCCAGGAAGGCCGTGATGTGGGGCGTGCTCCATTCGATATTGTTTTCATCGATGGTGTAGCCGGCCACGCCGCCGCGCGACGGCCAGCTGTAGAACACGGGCGCGCCGTCGAAACCGAGGTCGTAGGCCATCTGTCCCGTGCGCCGCGCCGCATCCTCGAAACTCACGTTATAGCCGTGCACGAAGACAAAGGCGCTTTTATCGGCCGAGGCGCGGATCTGGGTTTTGAGTGCGGCAAAGAAGTTGTCGCGGTCCTGCACCTCGGCAGACAGCACCACCACGTGCTTGGCCGGGTCGTCGCGGAATTCCAGGCGCCACAGCGATGGCGATTCCAGCTGGCCCATGCGGTGGTCGCGGGGGATGCTGATGTCGCAGCTGCCATAGCTGAGCGGGCCATTTCCTCCCAGGATGTTGCGTTCGCCGCTGAAGCGCTGGGCCGGCGGCTTGCCCACGTCGCGCTGCCGGTCCGTGGCGAAATATACTTTGACCACCGCATAGTTCGACACGACGGCGCTTTTATCGGCCGGGGCGGGTACGGCTTCCACGTCGGGTGCCTGGGGCAAAGGCCGCTGCACCGCGTCGAGCAAGCCTTGCGCGGCAAACAGGGTTTCCATGTCGTCCGGTACTTTGGCGCTGGACAGGGCGGCCGACAGGGCCAGTTGCAGCTCGGTATTAACAGGCTCGGCTTCCAGTGCCGCGATGGCGGCCAGGATGGCGGCGGCGCTGTCGAACTTGGCGATGGCCTGCTTGAGCCGCTCATAGTGGCTGGCGACGGCTTCGGGCGCATGGCCGGGCGCGCCATGCCCGATGGCCGCCACGACGGCGGAAGTGATCAAGTCCATGCGCCACCTGCCTTTCAGGTCAATCTGGATTAAATATCAACCCATATTGCCATAAAAGCACGCGAAAAGCGACTTGTCCAGCACCGCGCGCAGCCGGTGCGCGGCAGATCAATGCTGCTTGTCGTCGCTGAACTGCTGCGCCAACGATTGCAGCGGCGCCACGGTCAGGCCGCCGCGGCTCACGTGCTCGGGGATGGCCACGCGCACGGGCTTGCTGTGCATATTGGCGGACGACAGCACGTTCGTCGTCGTCTCGGGCGCCGCGTTCCACACGGGATCGACGATGCCTTCGAACACCTGTTTCAATTGTTCGCCCCAGGTGTCGCGGATCATGCGGAAATACTGGTTCTTTTCATCGATGGTGACGAAGCGCGTGACGGCCAGGCTGCCCGTCTCATAGACGAGCAGGTCGAGCGGCAAGCCGACGGAAATGTTCGAGCGCAAGGTGGAATCCATGGAGATCAGCGCGCACTTGGCCGCCTCGTCCAGGCGCGTGAACGGGTTGACGACGCGGTCGATGATGGGCTTGCCATATTTCGCTTCGCCGATCTGGAAATACGTGTTTTCATCGTGCGATTCGATGAAATTGCCGGCCGAATACACCTGGAACAATCGGCAGCGCTCGGCGCCGATCTGTCCGCCCAGAATGATGCTGACGTTGAAATCGATGCCGCAGTCGGCCAGGGCCTTCGCTTCGCGCAGGTGCACGGTGCGCACGGCTTCGCCCACGATACGGGCCGCATCGTACATGCTGGCCACGTTCCAGATGCTGCGTCCGTCCGCATCGACGTGTTCGGAAACGATCTGGCGGATCGCCTGCGAGATCGACAAATTGCCGGCCGTCATCAGGACCAGCATGCGGTCGCCCGGGTTTTCAAACACGCTCATCTTGCGGAAGGTGCCCACCTGGTCCACGCCGGCGTTGGTGCGGGAGTCGGACAGGAAGACCAGGCCTTCGTTCAGGCGCATGCCTATGCAATAAGTCATCGTCGTAAATCAAATCAAAAGGGGAAGCATTTTACACCAGCCGGGCCCGGCATACCGCTGGCAAGGCCCGGCCAGCCTCATTCCTGGCTGTTTACGCAGGCACGATCTGCACATCGACTCTTAAGGTTTCCGTGCCGCCACCCTGGCGCACGCCGCGCACGGGAGCCGCCGAATCGTAGTCGCGCCCTATGGCCAGGCGGCAATACGCATCCGTCATCAGCCGCGCATGCGTGACGTCGATGCTGACCCAGCCCGCGAAATCCGTGTCTTCGGCCCAGGCGTCGACCCAGGCGTGGCTGGCCGCATGGCCCGTCGTGCCCGGATCGATATAGCCGGATACATAGCGGGCGGGGATGCCCCAGGCGTGGCAGCAGGCCAGGAACAGGTGGGCGTGGTCCTGGCACACGCCGCGTCCCAGGGCCAGCGCGTCGCCGGCCGTCGTGGTGACCATGGTGGCGCCGCTTTCATACGCGACCTTGCCGACGATGTGCTCGGCCAGGCGCAGCAGATGGCCCGTGCCCGCCGTCACGCTCCGGTCCGGCAGGCTGGCGGCCGCCAGGTCGAGAATGGCGGGATCGGCCTGCGTCAGCGGCGTCGGCATGGTAAACAACAGGGGCGACAAGGTGTCAATCAGGTTCAGCCGTCCCTTGTGCGGGTAGATGGTTTCCACCACGCCATGCGCCACCAGGCTCAGGGAGTGATGGCTGCCGTTGATCGTCAGCATATGCGACAAGTTGCCGTAGGCATCCGTGTAGGCGTGGCACTGGCCCGGCGTCGTGATTTGCCAGGACAGGGCCCGCTGCTGCGGCTCGATACGCGGCGTCAGGTGCAGCTGCTGGATGGTGTAGGCCAGCGGCGCACTGTAGGCGTAATGGGTTTCGTGGCGGATGGTGAGCTGCATCAGGCCGCCAAGGGAACGAGGAAATCGCGGCTGACCCGGTTGCCCAGGTCGTAGATGTTTTCCAGAAACTCCGTCAAAGTCAGGTGCAAGCCCGCCTTCATGATGTCGTCGATATGGCCGAATTTCAATTCCGCGTGCAATTTGCCGGCAAACCGTTCCGTATCGGCCGACACATCGTTGCGGATGTGCTTGAGGTTTTCCACCACGTCATCCATGCAGGCAAGCAGGGACCTGGGCATGTCGCCGCGCAGCATCAGCAATTCCGCCACCCGTGCCGGGGTGATCACGTCGCGGTAGACCTTGCGGTAGATCTCGAAGCCGGAGACGGAGCGCAGCAGGGCCGCCCAGTAGTAAAAATCGCGCTGGGTGATATCTTTCGACGTGTCGCGCGCGCCGTGGAATTTTACGTCCAGGATGCGCGCCGTGTTGTCGGCCCGCTCGAGGAAGGTGCCGAGGCGGATGAAATGGATGGCCTCGTCCTTGAGCATGGTGCCTAAAGTGACGCCGCGCGACAGGTGCGAGCGGTACTTGACCCATTCGAAGAACTGGCTGGGGTCCGTTTCCAGCAGATTGCTCTTCAAGCGCTTCTGCATGTCGAGCCAGGTGGCGTTCTGGATTTCCCACACTTCCGTCGTCAAGGTACCGCGCACGGCGCGGGCGTTTTCGCGCGCACCCGTCAGGCAGGCCAGGATGGACGATGGGTTGTTCGGGTCGCGCACCATGAAGTCGAGCACGTCGCGTGTATGAAAACGGCCATATTTGTGGTCGTACGCGCTTTGCAGCTCGGAAATCCCCAGCGTGGCGCGCCAGCCTTGCTCCGCGTCCTGTTCGGACTGGGGCAGCATCGAGGTCTGCATGTTGACGTCGAGCATGCGCGCCGTGTTTTCCGCCCGCTCCGTGTAGCGGGCCATCCAGAACAAATGATCTGCGGTGCGGCTCAGCATGTTTTCTCTCCTGCAAAAGCGGATGTGGCTTCCAGTACCCAGGTATCCTTGGTGCCGCCCCCTTGCGAGGAGTTGACCACGAGCGAACCTTCGCCGAGTGCGACGCGGGTCAGGCCGCCGGGTACCATGGAAATCGTCTTGCCGGACAGCACAAACGGACGCAAATCGATGTGGCGCGGCGCGATGCCGGCCTCGACATACGTGGGGCAGGCGGACAGGGCCAGTGTCGGCTGGGCGATGTAGCCGCCCGGATTGGCCAGCAGGCGCAGGCGGAAGTCCTCGATCTGCGCGGCGCTCGAGGCCGGCCCCACCAGCATGCCGTAGCCGCCCGCGCCATGCACTTCCTTGACGACGAGTTTCGCCAGGTTCGCCAGCACGTAGGACAAATCGGCGCTCTTGCGGCACTGGTACGTCGGTACGTTGTTGAGTATTGGTTCTTGCGACAGGTAAAACTTGATCATGTCGGGCACAAACGGGTAGATCGACTTGTCGTCGGCCACGCCCGTGCCGATGGCGTTCGCCAGGGTCACCCGGCCGGCGCGGTAGACGGACAGCAGGCCGGGCACGCCCAGCGACGAGTCCGAGCGGAAAGCCAGCGGGTCGAGGAAATCGTCGTCCACGCGGCGGTAGATCACGTCGACTCGCTTGGGGCCGCGCGTGGTGCGCATGTACACCGAGTTGTCGTTGACGAACAGATCCTTGCCTTCGACCAGTTCCACACCCATCTGCTGGGCCAGGAACGCGTGTTCGAAATAGGCGGAGTTGTACATGCCTGGCGTCATGACGACGACCGTGGGGTCATCGACGCCCATGGGCGCGACGGAGCGCAGGTTGTCGAGCAGCATGTCGGGGTAATGGTCGACGGGGGCGATGCGGTTGCGGGCGAACAGTTCCGGGAACAGCCGCATCATCATCTTGCGGTCTTCCAGCATGTAGGACACGCCGGAGGGCACGCGCAGATTGTCTTCCAGTACATAGAATTCGCCCTGGCCCGCGCGCACGATGTCGACGCCGGCGATGTGGGCGTAAATGTCGGAGGCGACGGAAATGCCCTGCATTTCCGGACGGTACTGGGCATTCTTGTAGATTTGCTCGGCGGGAATGATGCCCGCCTTGATGATGTTTTGCTCATGATAAATATCATGGATGAACATGTTCAAGGCTTGCACGCGCTGCACCAGGCCCGTTTGCATCTGCGCCCATTCGGCGGCGGGGATGATGCGGGGGATGGTGTCGAACGGAATCAGGCGTTCCGTGCCGGCATCGTCGCCATAGACGGCAAACGTGATGCCGACCCGGCGGAACGTCAGGTCGGCTTCGGCCCGCTTGCGGGCGATGGTCTCGGGGGATTGCTGCTCCAGCCAGTTGCTGAATTCACGATAGTGTTCACGTACCTTGCTGTCCGCACCCACTTCATTTGCAGTCATTTCATTGAAAAAATTTGCCATGTTGTGATTTCCCTTGAGCCGTGTCTGACTATAGCTCAGCAGAAATCGTGCCAGTGCGGCGCACCCGAAAGTATGTAAAAAATGACCATTTTTGTGGCGTAAAACCGTCATCCGCACCGTATTGGTGCGTTACTGCGCGGAAGATGCCGGTGTTGGGGCAGGTGGCGGCGAGGTCAGGCGTCCGGCGTGACGAAGGGCCGGCAGTCGATGGGCAGGTCGATGGTAAACGTGGTGCCCGTTTCCGGCGCGCTGTCGACCAGCGCGCTGCCGCCGTGGCTTTCCGCCACGTTTTGCACGAAGGGCAGGCCGATGCCCCAGCCGGGCGCGCTGCCCTGGTGTTCGCGGCGCAGATATTCGAAGATGCGCTCGGTCTGCTCCGGGGCGATGGTGCTGCCCGTGTTGTGCACGGTAAGTATCATGCGTTCGCGCAGGGTGTTGATGTGGATATGGATGGGGCCGTCGTCGCCATACTTGAGGGCATTGCCGACCAGGTTTTCCAGGGCGCGGCGCAGCGAATTTTCGCACCACCAACCGGTGACGGACGCGCCCGTGACCTCGCACTTGCCCGGATGGCCCGTATTCACGCTGTCGGCCACCTGCTGCGCCAGCGGCAGGATATCGAAGCGATGCAAGACCAGCGGCAGTTTCTGCCCCCGGTGGTAGCTGAGCGTATCGAGCAATTCCTGGATCATGTCGTCGAGGCGCTTGCCGTGTTCGATGATTTTCGACGCCAGGGCCGGCACGTCGAGCTGCTGCGCGCGCCGCTGCAGCAGCTGGGCGCTGTTTGTCATGACGGAGAGGGGATTGCGCATGTCGTGCGACAGGCCGGCCGCGATGCGCCGCTGGAAGCTTTCATGCATGGCCGTAAATTCCAGGATGGCTTCGCGGATGCCCGTATCGATCGACGCATTGATCACCTTCCAGTCGCGGCGCCGCAGCGGCACGCCCGCGTCGAGGGCCGCATCGGCGAAACAGTCGCGGAAGATCTGGTATTCCTGGATCACTTGCTCCGGGCCATAGCTGGTCATGCGCGCCCGTTCGTTGCCGTGCACGGCAGGGGCATTGGTATTGCTGGTGGCATTGTCGCGCGGATATCCTGGCGTCAGCGCTTCGGCCAGGTTGTCGAAGAAGGCGGGCAAGGTATTGATCAAGATGGGTGTCAGCAAGGCATCGGCGCCGCGCACCTTGGCGCGCACCTCGTGTTCCCATTGCGTCAGCACGGCATCGCGCATGCTGAAGATGCGCCGCGTGCGCGCGGGCATGTCCAGTACATGCATTTTCTGGTCAGAGGCATAGGTCATCGCAGCTCCCCTTGGACAGCTCGGCATCCGCGCCGTGCAACGGCGGGAGCTAAAGTATCCTCCAAATCGGCGTGCAGGTGGTGTTCAATTTGGCGCGTCGGCGCCTGTCATGACGGCGCTCAAATGACCGAGGGCTGTGTCCCATTGCTCCAGCGAAAAGTTCTGCGGATCGTCATGACCATTCGCAAAGCCCGTATCGAGCACGGCGTGAAAGGCAGGGATCAGCCACGTGCCCTTGCGCACGCTGGCGGCGATGTACAGCAGGGCCAGGCGCTCGTATTGCGCAGGTGTAAAACCGGGATCGGGCGCCAGCCCGTCGTTGCCCTTGCCGCCGCCGGGTACGGAGTTGCGCGGCTGCACCAGTTCCACGTGCAGGAACAGGCCCGTCAGCGACGGCTTGTCTTTTTCCAGCTTGCTGGCGTAGCTGGCCGTGCCGAAGTCGCGCACCTGCAGCGAGCCGCCCAGGCGGTTCACGTACACATGGCCTTTCGGACCGCCGCCCAGCGCCGGATTGCGCAGAGGTAAATCGTTGAAATCCCAGCTGGCGTCGTTGATGTGGCCGGGAATGGGCTCCAGCAGGAAATTCGGGTAGCTGGTGTCGTGGATGACGAAATAGCGGGCCATGGGCGCGGCCAGCCGGCCCACTGCGCGCGACAGCGGTGCATCGACGGCGCCGCCCACGTCCGCTTCGGCGATGCCTTGCTCGGCAAGCCAGGTGCGCAGCCTGGCCGGCGCGATGCCCGTGCGCTGGCCGATGCGGGCGGCAAGAAACTCGGGCAGCGGCGCGCTGTCGCCCAGGCGCGCATATAACTTGACGGGGCGCAGCAAACACGTGGCTTGCGCCCGCGCATCGCCCTTGAAGCCGCTTTTCCAGGCGGCATACGGGCAGGCCGCTTGCTTTTGGGCAGCGGCAGGCAGGGACAGGCAGAGCAAGAGCAGCAGGGCAGGGAGTCGTTTCATGTGGGCATTGTCGCCGAAGCACGGCTTGCGGCACAGGCGTACACGTGAAAAAAAAGCTGCCAGAAGGCAGCTTTCTTGTCGGCAGGGACTGCCAAGTCTTTAGAACGCCACGCTGCCCGACACGACGAAGGTGCGCGGCGCGGCCAGCACCAGGCTGCCGGCGTCGAACGAGGAGACGGCCGACGCCCAGTAGCTGCGGTCGGCCACGTTATCGATGCGCGCGCGCAAGGTCACGTCATGCCCGGCCACCTGCGTCAGGTAGCGTGCACCGATGTCGACGCGGGTCCACGATGGCAGTTGCTTGCTGTTGGCCAGGTCAGCATACTGCGTCGACGTGTAGACGGTACGGGCATTCAGGCTCAAGCCGGGCGCACCGGGTACGTCCCATTCGCCGCCCACGCTGAGCTGTGTCTTTGGCGCGCCGATGGCATGCTTTCCATTGTTGTCCGTCTTGTCCGTCTTGCGCTGTTCCGTATCAAGCCAGGTCAGGCCTCCCAGCAGGCGCACGCCCGCCATCGGCGTGCCGAAGACGGACAGTTCCAGGCCCTGGTTGCGCTGTTCGCCCGACAGGGTGGCGCGCGAACCGACCACGGCAGGCAAAGGCTTGGCCGTGGAAAACAGGGCGGCGCTCATGCCCAGTTTGCCGCCGTCGTACTTGACGCCGATTTCCTTCTGCTTCGACTTGTAGGGCGAGAAGACTTCGCCCTTGTTGCTCAGCGGCACGTCGTTCTGGCCATCAAAATAGGTGCCGCTGGCAACGGGACCCTTGACCAGCGCCTCGATGTAGTTGGCGTACAGCGACACGTTCTTGCTGGCCTTGTAGACGATGCCGGCCACGGGCGTCGTGGCGCTCTTGTCATAGCTGGAATATTGCACGGCCGTGCCGTAGGCATATGCCGCGTCGCGGATCTGCTGGCGGCGCAGGCCCACGGTCAGCAGCAGCCGGTCGTCGAGAAAGGCCATGGTGTCGGCCACGGCGTAGCTGCTGAGGATGGTTTTTTGCGTCAGGCGCGGGTCGCTCATCACGCCGCCCGAGTTGTCGGGCAGGGTGGGCGGCATGGCCACGTCCAGCGGACGGTAGATATTCGTCGGCAAGCCCGCATAGTCGCTGATCGCATACGCATTCTTCGCCTCGTTCCAGTGCCCGGACCAGCTGGCCACCAGGGTGTGCTTGACGGCGCCCGTCGTGAGCTTGCCGCGGATGCCCAGTTCGCCCGTGCGGATTTCCTGCTTGCGGGCATTGTCGAAACGGTACACGCTGGCATCGCCATTGAGCGAGGTCAACCTAGGTTGGGCCAGGCTGTTCGATTCCTTCGTCGAACGGCTGCCGAACGCGGCCCAGGCCACGACATCCTTGGCCAGGTCCACTTCGGCGCGCGCCGTGCCGAACACATCGTGCTCCTTCGAATAGCTCCACGGCTGGGCAAAGTTCTTCGATGCATCGGGCGCGCCAGGCAAGGCCGTCAGGCTGCCCGTGTTGACGGAGGGACGCGGCGCCGTCAAATCGAAATTCTGGTAGCCGGCATCGGCCGACAGGCGGTAGCCGCGGCCGCGGTAGTCGAGACCGACGGAAAACATGCCCACGTCGTGGTCTTCGCGCTTGATGCTGGTCTCGCCCTGGCGCTTGGCGGCGTTCACGCGCACGCCAAATTCCTTGTTCTCGCCAAAGCGGCGCGCCACGTCGATGGCCGCGTAGGCATGGCCGCCCGATTCCACGCCCACCGTCAGTTCTGTCAATGGCGTGTTGCCGGCGCGCTTGGGCATCAGGTTGATGGCGCCGCCGATGCCGCTGCCGCCCGGCGCCGCGCCGTTGAGGAAGGCGCTGGCGCCACGGAACACTTCTACGCGCTCGAGCAATTCCGGCGATACATATTGACGCGGTAGCACGCCATACAGGCCGTTGTACGCCACGTCGTCCGAATCGAGGGCGAAACCGCGGATCACATACACTTCCTGGAAATTGCCATAGCCGCGCGACATGCGCACGGCCGCATCGCTCTGCAGCAAGTCGCCCACGCTGCGCGCCTGCTGGTCGGCAATGAATTGCTGCGTATAACTGGTGCTGCCGAATGGCGAGTCCATCATGTCCACGGACCCCAGGATGCCCATGCGCCCGCCGCGCGCCACCTGGCCGCCCGCATACGCCTTCGACAAGCCTTCCGCCGACGCATCGGCCGAGGCATTGACGACAACGGTCGGCATGGTTTGCGCGTCGCTGTCAGCCGGCGTGGTCTGGGCATGGGCGGCGGCGCTGGCCAGCAGGAAGGCGGCCAGGGCGAACGGAGTAGGGACGAGGTGGAAGGAGCGCATGGTGTTGTCTGGATATTAATGAGAATGATTATCATTATATTCCAGCGTGGCGCACAGCGTGGAAAAGTGTGAGAAAGCGATCAAAAAGTCGTCATTTGTACAACACCCGGCAAGCCAGGCAGCTGGAATCTGGCGAAAAAAGGCGCGCCAGGCGATACCTTGTGGATATATTAATGCCTATGGTCAAGTTTCGCTAGAATGGACCATCGCGCCCGGCGCCCACAGGAAACCGCATGCCATTGCTCCGCCATCTACCGTCCGCTTCCATGCGCCTGCGCATACGGCGGGGCTTGAGCCTGAAAGGCGCGGCCGTCGCGCTGATCCTGGCCATGCATGCGCTGGGCCTGTATTTCCTGCTGTTGCCGGCGCGGCAACTCAAGCAATACACGGAAGTGGCGTTCATGACCCTGCTGCCGCCCCGCCCAGCGCCGCAGGCGCCGCCAATGGCCTTGCCGCTGCCGGCGCCGGTTCCCATGCCGCGCGCGCGTGCCACTGTACCGCCCCTGTCTTCCGCGCCGCCCGCCGTGGCGGCGGAAGTCATCACCGTACCCGCCGAAGAATTGCCTGCCGCATCCGCCGCACCCGCCACGGTGCCGTCCGCCGGAGACTTGCGCACGCGCGCCCGGCTGGCCGCGGGCGCCGCCGACAAGGCCTTGCGCGGCGAAACCAGGCAAGACAAGCCCTGGCTGGCCACGGCCGATCTCAAAAGCGACAGCACCTTCCAGAAGCTGGTCGCTTCCGCCTGGCGCGGCGGCCCCGTCATCCGCGTGGAGGAATACCTGACGGCCGACGGCCGCCCCGCCACGCGCGTCGTCAGCGCCGGCGGCGCCACGTGCTTTGGGCTCGATGCGAACCCGGGCGCGGGCGCCGACCCGTTCAAGACGGGCGGCAAGGTGAAAAGAGTGCCTTGCCCGGGTTGAGTCGGATGGAAGGCTGTGCAGGTCAGATTAGCTGTAGGTCAGATTAGCGCAGCGTAATCTGACATGCTGCGTGGCGGCGCACGTCGGCTTACGCCCGTTGGGCTAAGCCGACCTACGATTCGATGGGGTAGCCCCACGCGGGAAAAGACCGTGCGCCGGGCAGGGTTTTAGGGGTGGTAATAGGGCAGTCACCCCCGGCGTGGCATCAAATATGCTAAGTTGCGTCTGCAAATCCTGCCGATACCGACCCGGACGCCCATGCCACCCGACCTCCTCATCCTCGCTCCCAGCCCTTCGGCTGCCGTCAACGCGCAGCTGGAACAGCAATACACCTGTCATCACGCCTGGCAAGTGCCGGCGGACGAGCGCCACGCCTGGCTGGCCAAGCGCGCGCCGTCTGTCCGCGCCGTCGTCACGACGGGCGCGCTGGGCTTGAACGCCACCGACATGGGCTTGCTGCCGAATCTGGAAATTGTCGCCGTCAATGGCGTGGGTCTCGATGGCGTGGCGCTCGACGTGGCGCGCGAACGGGGCATCGCCGTCACCACCACGCCGAACGTGCTGACGGACGACGTGGCCGACGTGGCGTTGGCCCTGCTGCTGGCCAGCGCGCGGCACATCGTGGCGCTCGACCGCTTCGTGCGCGACGGCGGCTGGGAGCGCCGCGAGGCCATCGCCCCGGCATCGAGCCTGCGCGGCAAGACGGCCGGCATCTTCGGTTTCGGCCAGATCGGCCAGGCCATCGCGCTGCGCCTGGCCGCTTTCGGCGTCCATGTCCGCTACTTCCAGCCGCGCGCCATTGCCGATACTACTGTGCCGCGCGCGGAATCGCTGCTGGCCCTGGCGCAGGAAAGCGATTACCTGATCGTCTGCGCGCCGGGCACGCCCGCCACGCGCAAGATCGTCGACCGCACCATACTCGACGCGCTCGGCCCGCAAGGCACCCTGATCAACATCGCCCGTGGCGCGCTGATCGATGAAGACGCCATGACCGCCGCCTTGCAGGATGGCCACCTGGGCGCGGCCGGTCTCGACGTGTTTGCGGACGAACCGCGCGTACCAAATGCCTTGCGCGTCTTACCCAACGTCGTGCTCACGCCGCACGTGGGCAGCCTGACCGTGGAAACGCGGCACGCCATGGGCCAGCTGGTCGTCGATAACCTGGCCGCGCACTTCGCCGGCTTGCCCTTGCCGACACCCGTAAAGCCATAAAGTCCAGAATCAACCGTTTTAATCAAGCATGAATGAAAGAGTAGCTATGGAATTGACAAAATCCCTGCTGCGCCAGCGCGGCGTGCAGGACAGCGGCAAGGTGGGCATGATCGAGCTGTTCTTCGATCTCGTGTTCGTGTTTGCCGTCACACAACTGTCGCACGGCTTGCTGGCCCACCTGAGCGCCATGGGCTGGCTGCAGACGGGCTTGCTGCTGATGGCCGTCTGGTGGGTGTGGATCTTCACGTCGTGGATCACCAACTGGCTCGACCCCGAGCGCATTCCCGTGCGCATCAGCCTGTTCGCGCTGATGCTGGGCGGCCTGATCATGTCGGCCTCGATCCCCGAAGCGTTCGGCACGCGGGGCCTGGCTTTTGCCGGTGCCTACGTCGCCATGCAGGTGGGCCGGCCCCTGTTTGCCTGGTGGGCCGTGCGCCATGAAGCGCTGTCGCGCCGCCGCAATTTCCAGCGCATCGCCCTGTGGGCCGTGTTGTCCGGCATCTTCTGGATCGCGGGCGGCATCGCGTCGCCCGAACAGCGCATCTTCTGGTGGGTGCTGGCATTGGCGATCGACCTGGCCGGTCCCTGGATGCAGTTCGGCTTGCCCGGCCTGGGCCGCTCGACGACGGCCGACTGGGACGTCGATGGCAGCCACATGGCCGAACGCTGCGGCCTGTTCGTCATCATTGCCCTGGGCGAATCCCTGCTGGTGACGGGCGCCACGTTCGCGGGCCTGGAATGGACGGCCGCCAACTGGCTGGGCTTCCTGTCGGCCCTGATCGGCAGCATCGCCATGTGGTGGATTTATTTCGACACGGGCGCCGAGGCGGGCCACCACCGCATCGCCCACTCGAAAGACCCGGGCCGCATCGCCCGCAAGGCCTACACGTATATCCACGTGCTGATCGTGGGCGGCGTGATCGTCAGCGCCGTGGCCGATGAACTGGCCCTCGTGCATCCGGACGAAGCGAGCTTCGCCGGCATCAGCGCCTTGCTGGGCGGCCCGATCCTGTATTTGCTGGGCAATGCGCTGTTCAAATGGGTTAGCAGCGAGCGCGCCGCGCCGCCGCTGTCGCATCTGCTGGGCATTTTGATCATCCTGGCGTTGATCCCGATGGCCTATGGCCGCCTGTATTCGCCCCTGACCCTGGCCTGCATCACCAGCTGCGTGCTGGTACTGGTGGCCGTGTGGGAACATATGGCGCTGCGCCGCCCGCCGCCGGAGATCGATCCCTGATGCTAACTTAACCGGGCGGCGCGATGCCGTCCGGATCGCTGCGCGTATCGAGTTGCAGCTGCAGGAACGCCAGGTCCAGCCAGGCGCCAAACTTGGTGCCCACCTGGCGCATCAATCCCACTTCCTCGAAGCCCAGCTGCTTGTGCAGGGCGATCGAGCCGGCATTGCCCGCCTCGATGCCTGCCACCATCACGTGCTTGCGCAAGCCGCGCGCCCGCGCTATCAATTCCACCATCAAGGCCTTGCCGACGCCGGCACCCCGGCGATCAGCGCGCACGTATACGGAATGCTCGACCGTATGCCGGAAACCCTCGAACGGGCGCCAGTCGCCGAACGAGGCGTAGCCGGCCACATTCTGCTCGGCATCGATGGCGACGAGCACCGGATAGCCGGCCCGCTGGCGGTCGGCCAGCCAGGCGGCGCGGTTGGCCGCATCGACCGTGCGTTCATTCCAGATGGCCAGGGTGTTGCTGACGGCATCGTTGTAGATGGCCAGTATGGCCTCGATATCGCCCGCATGGGCATCGCGTATCTGCATGTTGCTCTCCTCGTCAATCGTCTACTATAATGGATAAATCATAGATTGCCGCTCACCGCTTGTCCAATAAAATCCGAATGGAAGCCGATACATGTCCACTAAACCAGACGAATTGAATCAGCGCATCGGCGCCAGGGTGCGCCTCGAGCGGGAAAACCTGGGCTGGTCGCTGACGGACCTGGCGGCCCGCTCGGGCGTGTCGCGCGCGATGGTGCACAAGGTGGAGCGGGGCGACTGCAGCCCCACGGCCACCTTGCTGGCGCGGCTGTCGGGCGCCTTCGACCTGAGCATGTCCGAGCTGATCGCCCGCGCCGAGATGCGCGCGGGGCGTTTGCTGCGCAAGGCGGAACAACCGGTGTGGACCGACCCGCAGAGCGGCTATCTGCGGCGGCACGTGTCGCCCGCGTCCGACATGCCGCTCGACCTCGTGCATATTACCTTGCCGCCGGGCGCCGTGGTGGCCATGCCGGCCGCCGCCTATGTGTCGCGGCGACAACTGATATGGTCGCTCAGCGGCAGCCTCGTCTTCATCGAAGGAGACACGCGTCACGTGCTGGACGAGGGCGATTGCCTGGAACTGGGTCCGCCCGCCGACTGCGTGTTCAAGAATGAAACGGCCACAGCGTGCACCTACGCCGTGGCCGTATTGAAGAATAGAAGTTAAACCAGCGTCGCCACGCGCAGCTGGGCAATGAAGGCGCGCGCGGCGGGCGCCTGTTCGTGGCGGCGGAAGGCCACGGCGATTTCCGAGCTGATCTGCGGCCCTGCCAGCTCGCGGAACACCACGCCCGGCAATTGCACGCTGGCCATTACCGAGTGGGGCACGATGGCGCAGCCGACCCCCAGCGACACTTCCGTCAGCACGGCCACCAGGCTGCCCGGGCGCGACACCACCTGCGCCGCAAAGCCGCCGCGCCGGCTCACTTCCAATGTCCCCAATTCCTGTTCCGGCACGATGAAGGACTGCTGCGCCAGCGCGGCCGGCGCCGCCACGTCAGCCAAAGCCAGCGGGCTGTCCGCCTGCACGGCCAGCACGAAGCGGTCGCGCAGCAAGACCACGCTGTCCAGTCCGTCGGGCAAGTGCAGGGGCGGGCGCACGAACGCCAGGTCGACCCGGCCCTGGTCCAGCAAGCCGGGCAGGGTATCCATTGCATACTCGCGCGCGCCGATGTGGATGCCGGGGTGGCTGGCGCGAAAGCGGGCAAACTGGTCCTGCAGCACGCCGGAATACGCGGCCGAAGCCACGTAGCCGATTTCCAGCCGACCCAGTTCGCCCCGCCCGGCACGCCGCGCCACTTCCTGCGCCTGCGCCAGTTGCCCCAGCGCCCGCGACGCCTCCAGCACGAACAGTTCGCCTGCCGCCGTCAGGGACACGGCGCGCTTGCTGCGCTGGAACAGCCGCGTGCCCAGCAGCTGCTCCGTTTCCTGCACCTGCTTGGTCAGCGCGGGCGGAGAAATACCGAGTTCCGCGGCCGCCCGCGCGAAGTGCAGGCTGTGCGCGACGGCCAGCACGCAGCGGAAATGCCGCAGTTCCATGTCTTTGTCTGTATTCACCATGGGTAAATTATAAGGCGCTTGTCTTATAACAGGAAATAATACAAGCGTGCTTACAATCGGGACATGAAAAATACCAACTGGACTTTATATACGTGCTCGGGCGTCTGCGCGCTGATCATGCTCGACACCAACGTCGTGGCCGTCTCCTTGCCGTCGATCGCCCGTTCGCTCAACGCCAGCTTCGTCGACGTGGAATGGGTGGTCAGCGCCTACATGCTGGCGTTCGCCTCGTTCCTGCTGCCGGCCGGAAGCATCGCCGACCGCCTGGGCCGGCGCAGGGTGATGCTGTTTGGCCTGGCCGTGTTCGCGCTGGCGTCGCTGCTGTGCGGCCTGGCGTGGACGCCGTTCGTGCTCAACGTGGCGCGCGCCATCAAGGGACTCGGTGCCGCGCTGCTGCTGACGGCCGCGCTGGCCGTCATCGGCCACACCTTTCATGCGGAAAAGGAGCGGGCGCGCGCCTGGTCCGTGTGGGGCGCGGCCATGGGTGTGGCCATGACGGTGGCGCCCCTCTTGGGCGGCCTGATCACGAGCGCCATCAACTGGCGCTGGATTTTCTATCTGAACCTGCCCGTCGTGGCTATCCTGATGTGGCTGGTAGGCAAGCACGTGGACGAATCGAAGGATGCGTCCAACGCCAGTTTCGACCCGCTCGGCGCGGCATTATTCTCCGCCGGCCTGTTCGCCATCATCTGGGGCTTGATCGACGCCAGCGTGGCGGGCTGGGCCAGCCGCGCCACCGTGCTGCGCTTCGTGGCCGGTGCGGCCCTGCTGGCCGTGTTCGTGCTGGTGGAACGGCGCCAGCGCGCGCCCATGGTCGATCTGTCGCTGTTTGGACGCCGCGTGTTCGTCGGCGCCGTGCTGGGCATGTTCGGCTATGCGATCGCCGCGCAGGTGATGATGACCTTCCTGCCCCTGTACCTGCAGAACGCTTTCGGCTTTTCCGCCGTGCTGGCCGGCTGCGCCATGCTGCCGTTTGCCGTCGCCATGGTGGTGCTGTCCCGTCTGGCGCCGCGCGCCATGCGCCATCTGGACGACCGCGGCATCCTCGTGACGGGGCTGTTGATCGTCGCTATCGGCAACGTGGCCACGGCGCTGGCCGCCGACAGCCTGCAGTATGGCTGGGTGGCGGCGGGCATGATCGTCACGGGCGCGGGAGCGGGATTGCTCAACGGCACCACGCAAAAAGCCATCCTTGCCTGCATCCCGCGCGAGCGCACGGGCATGGGCTCGGGCATCAGCACGACGACGCGCTTTGTCGGCATCGTGCTGGCCGTCGGTGCGCTGGGCGCCGTGCTGGCCATGCGCACGGCGGCTTCGTTCGACAAACTGGCGTGGCTGCACGGCTTGAAGGCCTCACCTGAAATGATAGGGCGCATCGTCGCCGGCAACGCGGCCGACGCTTTCGGCCAGCTACCGCCCGCGATGCAGGCCGTGGCGCAGGAAGCGGCGCGCCACGCCTTCATCGACGGTTTTGCCAGCGTGCTGTACCTGGCTGGCGGACTGGCGGCCGTGGTGGCGGCGCTTGTATTCGTGCTGGCGCGGCCGCTGGAAAAAGTGTAACTGTTCAGCAATATCCGCGTGTGCAGCCTGCACTTGTAATATGATGCCAGCGAGCAATACATAGCAATCATATAACTACCGCAGGTAATCACATGCGCAGAAAACGCATTATTCTAACGAGCGTGCTGGTGGCAGTCATCGGCGTGGCCGCCCCCCTGAGCCTGGCCTTCTATCTGTCGTCCGTGCGCGCCGAGCAGGGCGAGCAGGAACGCCTGCGCCTGCTGGCCGGCTACGCGCTCGAGCGCGCCCACCGTTCGATCGCCTCGGCCAGCATGGCCTTGCGCAGCGCCGATGCGCTGGACCTGGCGCCGTGTTCGGAAGCGCATGTCCAGCAACTGCGCCGCATCACCATCACCACGCGCAGCATCGACGATATCGGTTATGTGGAAAACGGTTTGCTCAAATGCACGTCGAACGGCATGGAGGAAGCGCGCATCGCCGTCACGCCCGCCGACTTTACCCTCGACAATGGCATGGGCCTCGATTTCAACCTGCGTCCCGTCGTCAGCGGCGGCAAGCGCATGGTGGGGCTGTCCTACCGCGCCTATAAGGTGCTGATCGATCCCGTGCGCTTTTCCGACGTCATCGTCGACAACGACATCCAGATGGCCGTGGCCATCGGCAAGGGCGGCGTGCTCGACACCTTGCACCATCCGGACCCGGCCCTGGTCAAGACCCTGCTCGCGGGCAAAGGAGAGACGGGCAAGGGGACGGCGGACACGCTGGCGCGCGAGGACAGCATCCATGCGATGCTGTACCGCGATGGCTTGACGGCCGTCATGATCGAGCCGCGCAGCAAGCTCAGCGAGAGGCTGCGCCGCGAACAGCTGCTGCTCTTGCCGCTGGGCCTGCTGATGGCCGCCTTCATCGTCGGCATCGTCGTGTGGCTGTCGCGCCGCCGGCTGTCGCTGCGCGGCGAACTGGAAACGGCCGTCGAGCGGCGTGAATTCTTTGTCCACTATCAGCCGATCATCGCGCTCGATACGGGCGTGTGCGTGGGCGCCGAGGCGCTGATACGCTGGCGCCGTCCCGACGGCAGCATGATACGGCCCGACCTGTTCATCCCCGTGGCCGAAGAAGCCGAACTGATCCTGCCCATCACGGACCAGGTCATCGCTTGCGTGATCGCCGACATGCGCGCCGCGCTGCTGGCTGACCGCGAGCTGCATATCGCCATCAACCTGTGCGCCAGCGACATCGAAACGGGGCGGGTGCTCGACGTGCTGGAACGCGCGCTGGCCGGCACGGGCATCGAGGCGCAGCAGATCTGGCTGGAAGCAACCGAGCGGGGCTTCATCAACGTGGAAGCGGCCCGCGCCACCATCGAAAAGGCCAGGGCACGGGGCCATGCCGTGGCCATCGACGACTTCGGCACCGGTTATTCCAGCCTGTCGAGCCTGCAAAACCTGCCGCTCGACGCCTTGAAAATCGATAAATCCTTCGTCGACACCATCGGCACGGACGCGGCCACCAGCAGCGTCACGCCGCACATCATCGCCATGGCCCGCACCTTGAACATGCTGATCGTGGCCGAAGGCATCGAAACGCAGCAGCAAGCCGATTATCTGCTGGAACGCAAGGTAGAATTCGGCCAGGGCTGGCTGTTTGCGAAGGCGCTGCCGGCCGCGGAATTCCTCACCTTTTACCGGGCGCGCCGCGCGCCATCGTCCACATGAAACAGTCACGCTTTCCCTATCCCTTGCAGCCGCTGCGCGTCCCCGGCGGCTGGCACATCACCGTCAACACCCTGTTCGAAGTGGAGCCTGGCCCGGATACCATGCAATGGTTCAGCAGCGCATTGCTGCTGTGGGGCAGCTGCCGCGACACCGGTTACTGCTTCAATTCGCATTTTGAACCGGAGGACGATCCGCAGGGCGAATTCGTGCTGGAGATGGGCAAGGTGGCATACGACCGCCATGGCAAGATCGTCCAGGGCAGCGATGCCTTCCTCGGCGAGTTTCGCACGCGCAGCAAGGCGGCGTTTGTCGCCCGGGTCGAGCAATTCATGCAGGACCCGACCGCTTGATTTTTACGGCTTGCGCGGCAAGACGACATCCTGTCCGCCTTGCTTGAGCACGGCGCGGGCGATCTTGCCCGCGGCATCGCGTGTAAATGCCAGTTCCGCCTCGATGGCGCGGAAGAAAAACTGATCCTTGGCGCTGGCAAACAAGGGGGCTGATCCGAGACCCGTACCGGCCGCCTCCAGGCCGTGCTTGCCCAAGGTCACCGTCAACGTGAATTCCTCGCCCAGCGGATACTCGCCCACATACTCGGCCAATGCTGCGCGCGGCAGCTCGATGGCGGCCAGCGGCTTTTTCAGCGGCGGCAACGGTGTGCCGGGCAGCAGGGCGGCCAAGCCCAGCGCATCGACCTCGCGCACCGTGTTGGTCAGCACTATCACACCCCGCTTGCCGTCCGTCGTGAACGCCGCATAGCTGGCGTAGCCGCCGGTCTGGCCGTTGTGCCAGGCGTAGGTCTGACCCTGTTGCTGTTCCAGCAGCCAGGCCAGGCCGATTTTCGAGCCGCTGTCGGGCGCCAGCGGACGCTGCGGCTGGGTCGCCAGCGCGTACGGGCGCAGCGGCTTGAACATATACGCCTGCAGGTAGGCGATCATGTCGCGCGCGCTCGAATACACGCCGCCGGCCGGCGCCACCACGTTCATATTCCATGCCGGCGTGGGTTCGCCCGACAGCAAATGGCCGGGCGCCAGGCGCGCCAGCATGCCGTGCGTGGGATTGTTCGAGGTGGAACGCATGCCCAGCGGCACGGCGATGCGCTTTTGCAGCAGCGCCTCAAAGCTGGTACCGGCCTGTGCCGCCAGGGCCGTACCCAGCACGGCGTAGCCGATATTGGAGTATTCAAGTTTCGTGCCCGGCGCGTACGGCAGATGATAGGCGGCGAGAAACTGCCGCTGTTTGGCTTCCGTGTAGTCCGCATATGGATTGGCCGGGTCCTTCGGCGCGAAGTTGTCGGGCAGGCGCGGCAGCGAGGAGTAGTGCGTGGCCAGGTCGAGCAGGCTGATCGTCCTGCCCTCGAACGCAGGCACCGTATAGCCGGGCAATAATGCCGCCACCGGCTCGTCGAGTTTGACCTTGTTTTGGACGACGGCGTCGGCCAGCAGCAAGCCCGTCATGGTCTTGGTGACGGAACCGATCTGGTAGACGGTATCGGCGCCCGGCTTGATGTTCTTGCCGGCATGTACGCTGCCAAAGCCGTACACGGCGCTGTCCTTGCCATCGATGATGGCGATGACGATGCTCGCGTGCATGCCCGTGCGCGTCAGCTCTTCCGCGCGCTGGCGCACGGCGTCGTCCAGTACGGGAGCGGCCAGTGCGGCGCTGCCGAGCAGGCAAAGGGGGAGAAAAGTGAAAGCGGGTGTCATGGGAACCTTGTCCTGGGTGGGCCGGATGCACGCCAGTGCCTCGATAAGATGTCTGGCATGTCAAGTGAAGGATACGGCGCCAACATGAAGGTCGCCTGAGTTTTATGGCATGCTTATCGGCTTGGCAATGCTTGCGCCTGCTCAATTTTCAGCCGTCGGCGCTTCCAGAAAATCCGCCAGCTGCGCGCGCATGCCGTCGGCCATGTCTTGCAGCAATTCGCCGCGCCGCCGCGCATCGGCGCGCTTTCTCGATGGCACGCCGGCCAGATCGGGCGCACGGTAAGGCGCGCAGGGCAAGTGATAATTGCCGTCGCGCATACGCAAGGCGTGCAACTCCTGCCACGCCAGGTCGTAGTCGGCGGCGATATGGCGCCGGCGCCGCGCATTCAGGGCGATGCGGTTGTCATTGCTGATCAAGAACAGGTTATTGCAAGCAAAAAAATCGCCGAAATCGCGCAAGGCCGCGACCATCAGGTTTTTCGGGCGGCAACCGTGCAGCGCCCGCGTGGCTTCCTTGACGGCCAGCTTGCCCGCCTCCGAGCGCAAGCCTTGCAGCGCGCCCAGCTGCAGCGAGACGCCATCGGCGCGCGGCACGAACAAAAAACTGGCCAGGTACAGGGGCTGGCCGTCGCGCGTCAGGCGCAGGCACAGTTCGCCTTCGCGGTAGCTGTCGTGGATGGCCGTCAGTTGCAAGCGGTACGGCGCCCCGTCCTTGCCTTCAAACGCGGCCAGCACGACGGACCCGCGAGCGGCTCGTTCGACCAGCGCGCGGGCGCCTGCTTGCCACAGGAAGCGGTAATGTCCTTCCAGCAAGGCCAGGCGATCCGCGCAACCGAGCTGGCGCGAGGCGTAAGGGCGGTAGATCTTGAAGCGCAGGCAAGGATGCAGCTGCGCCAGCGAGTGCAAGCCCGGCATGCTGCCCAGGAAAGCTTGCCAGCGCGAGCGCTGGCGGGGAAAGAAGAGGGCGCCCAGCGCCGCTTTCAGGCGGTGTCCGCTGGCGGGAAGCGTCACGGCGGCACCGTGGCGCAGGGTTAAAGCGATGTCATTCATGGTTCTGCCGGTAAAGGGCAGGCGCTGCACAATGAGAGCCTTGCCAACATGAATGCTACGTGGGCCGGGTGAAGTTCATATTAAGAAGCTATCCCATGGGTATTTAGAGGATGGCAACTAAACATTTGCCTTCTGGCAATATAGACGGTTATGCTCGCCGCACCTTGACTCGATGACTGACACCTTTCATGAACCACCGCCATTTGCTTGCCATCCCCGTATTGCTCGCGACACTGGGCGTCCACGCGCAAGACCGCACGGCCGATCCTTTGGCGCCCTTGGCGCAATGCATCAACCGCAGCCAGTTCCAGTTCAGGACGCAGGACCGGTTGCCAGCCGGTGCGACCACGCGCATCGTCAAGATGGCGGCGGGGGATAGGCAGATATCGACGGCCGATGGCTATCGGCTGATGCTGTTCCGCAAGAGCAGCTTGCCTTTCGTGAATCTGAAGATCGAACGCAGCGCAGAAGGCCAGTTCGCGGCCGACCGCGACACCATCGTGGCGCAGATGCGAGAAATGGCCGCCAGGGGCAAGCTGCCGCAACAACTGCCGCTGGAAACGGACGCGCGCGATGGCGTGGAAGTGCTAGGATTGAATAACGCCAGTATCGCGCAAGCGCAAGGCATCATCAGTTTGTATACACTGCTGCACGCCTCCAGCGGCACGGTCGCCACCGCCTACCTGCTGAACCAGCCGGCCGATCCGCGCGACTTTGCGACGGATGCGCAATACCAGGCGCTGCGCACCCAATTGATTGCCTCGCTTGTCAGCTGCATGGCCGACCCTGCGCAGTAAGGCAAGCGGGCAGGGAAGGAAATGTCAGCCATGAAAAAAACAGTACCGGGCACGGCGCCCGATAATGACGCCGAAAACGCCGAGCCCGCCGCCAGCCAGATCGACGCGAAGATCGCCTCGCTGGCGGACTGGCGCGGCAAAATCCTGGCCAATGTGCGGACGCTGATCCGCCAGGCGGACCCGGAGGTGGTCGAGGAAGTCAAATGGCGCGGCGTGCCCGTCTGGTCGCACGCGGGCATGATCTGCACGGGCGAAACCTACAAATCGGCCGTGAAACTCACCTTCGCCAAGGGCGCCGCCTTGCCCGATCCGGCCGGCCTGTTCAATGCCAGCCTGGACGGCAACACGCGCCGGGCCATCGATATCCACGAAGGCGAGCATCTCGATGCCACGGCGTTCAAGGCGCTGATACGCGCCGCCGTGGCCGCAAATACGGCGCCAAAAGCAAAACGGACTTCTACTTGAGACATTATCTGTATATCTGGCACGACCCCGCGGAGCGCATGCTCGTCGCTTCCGGCATCGAATTCAAGGATTGTATCCCCGCGCTCGGCGAGGCTGGCGGCATCGTGCTGCGCAGGGGCAGCGCCGGGACGGCCAGAAAGCCTGCGGCTTTCCAGGCCTTGGCCCAGCAGCAACTGCCGGCCCTGGCGCTCGAAGACATGCACGCCTGGGGCAGTCATGCCTGGGCCGACTGGCAGGGCAAGCCGCCCGCCTTCCCGGATGCGGACGTGACCGCGATGCTCGACCATCGCGGCGCGCTCGCGCCGCTGCCTGTCTTGCGCAGCCGCTTTCTTGCCTTTGCCCATGACGACGGCTGGTATTTGAAGCTGATGTATCGGAAATGGGATGACGTGGCGGCTATGCTCGCGAGCATCATTCCACCAGCGCTGGGCAAACTCGACATGGATGCGCTGAAACACGGAGGTGACGGCTACTGGCTGCAAAACGGCACAGTCCAGGCGGAAGTGAAAACCCACGATATCGACAGCGTGCTGAATCGCCGCCTGTAAAGAATGGATAGCGCGCCAGCCATGTGCCTGATTCGTTCTTTCTCCAGCGCGGACACGCAGCCCTGCACCGCCATCCTGGCCCTGGCCGGGCGCGACGCCTTCGGCCCCGTCGCTGGCAGCGCTACTTTTACGGCGGCGACGCAGGGCGAAGCCATCCTCGTTGCCGAACGCGGCGGCATCGTCACCGGCTTTGCCGCCGTGTACACGGGCGATGCCCCCGATTACTTCCTGCACCACCTGTATGTGCACCCGGCACACGGCGGCTCGGGCATCGGCAGGCAACTGCTGGCGGCCGTCGTGGCGCGCTTCGGTCCCCGCCTGAGCTTGAAAACGCAGCTGAGCAATACGGGCGCGCGGCGCTTTTATGCGCGCGCGGGCTGGGTCGAAGATGCGGCGGACAGCGGCGTGGACGCCATCGGCGCGTGGATACGGGTGCGCTACCGGCCGGGGCACGTGTGATGAAGCGATCCTGGCATCCCAGCCATGTAGACTGGTTCAAGCATCGCGCTGCTCCTTGCTATCCGTAAGCAGCGCCAGGCGCGCCGCCATGCCGGCATTATCGCGCAGCAAGCCGTCGCGCTCCTGCGCCAAGCCTTCCATTTTCTGCTGCGATAGTTGCCCGTTCTCCGCCAGCATGTCGAGCTGCCGGTCTTGCGCCGCCAGGGCTACTTTGGCGTCGTTCAGCGCCAGCAAGGCCGTATCGAGCTTGGCCAGCAAGGCGTCGGCCGACGCGGCCGCCTGCAAGTACTGGAATTCGAACTGGTCGCGTTCGGGACGTACGGTAGCCAGCGCTGCGCGGTCGGCGGCCGCTTCATCAGCCAGGCGCGTGTGCTCCGCCTGCAGCTGTGCCAGCCGCATGTCCTGCTGCACCAAGGTCGCTTGCTGGCCTTGCAGACGCTGCTGCAGCTGGGCGTTCTCCTGCTCCAGGCGGCTCTCCCGTTGCTGCGCCTGGGCCCGTTCCTCGTTGCGTTGGGCGGCGGCCGCTTCCTGGTAATGGTCGAACTGCGAGCGCACTTGCGCCAGCTGGCGGTTCAGGGCCGCGATTTCCTCGCCCCGGTCGGCCAGGCGCTGCGTCAGGCCAGCATTGTCGCTGTGCAGGGTGGCCAGGGTGACGGCGCGAAAATGGTGCTCTTCCTTCAGTTGTGCCAGCGCGTGCTGGGTGGCGCGCAATTCCTGGGTGAGGGCGGCGCGCGCTTCCGTCAGTTTCAACCGCTCCGTTTCCGTCTTCTTCAATTTTTCCAGCGCCGCGTCGAGTTCGGCGCGGTTCTGTTGCATGCCCGTTTCCAGCTGCTGCGCCACGTCGCGCTGCTGCTTCTCATAGACGCCGCGCATCGCTTCCATCAGCTCGGCCGGCAAGCCCGCTTCCGTTTTCACGGCGCCCGCACCCTGGAACTCTTCCTTCCAGCGCTTGAGCAGGGGCGCGATGGTGCTCTTGCTACCCGTGCTGCCCAGCGCTTCGCGCACGCTGTCGACCGTGGGATTGCGCCCATCGGCAGCGACGATTTGGGCTGCTTTCATAACATCAGAGTACAGAATGCCGGTGCGGGCCATAAAACCACCTATGAGCGAAATTTAGTAACGTATTACATGATACGTAATATTGAATAATATTGCGATATAAATATTCGTGATTTCCGAAAAATATAAGTCACGATAAGATTGCTTATCGCGTGTTATGGGGGTGCTTTGCATGCTATTCTGCGTATCTCTCAGTACAAAACCGCGATTTCGCCGCCGCCATGCCCGATTTGCCCCTCTCGAAACGACGTATTGCCGCGTCCAAAAGCACAGCCATCGCCACTGCGCCATTACACGGCACCCTGATCGACGCGGAGCTGGCCGCGCGCCACCAGGCATTTCTCGCCGCCGCCACGTCCGATAACACGCGCCGCACCTACCGCTCTGCCATCCGCCACTTCCAGGCCTGGGGCGGGGGGCTGCCCGCCGACGAGTCCACCGTCATCCGCTACCTGATGGCCTATGCGGACAGCCTGAACGTGCGCACCCTGGCCCTGCGTTTGACAGCCGTGTCGCAATGGCATGTGTACCAGGGCTTTGCCGACCCTGCGTCCACGCCCACCGTGCGCAAGACCCTGGCCGGCATCGCCCGCCTGCACGGCAAGCCGAAGAAGAAGGCCAAGGCCCTGCCGCTGGAGGATCTGGAAGCGATCGTCGCCAAGCTGGCCGCGCTGGGCACCAGCAAGGCCTTGCGCGACAGCGCCTTGCTGCAGCTGGGATTTTTTGGCGGTTTCCGACGCAGCGAACTGGTGGGATTGACCGTGGAAGACGTGAGCTGGGAGCCGCAGGGCATGGTGATCACCTTGCCCCGCTCGAAAACGGACCAACTGGGGGAGGGCATCGTCAAGGCGATTCCGTTCGGCGACGGCGTCTGCTGCCCGGCCACGGCCTTGCGCGCGTGGCTGGCCGCGGCGCACATCCGTACGGGGCCGCTCTTGCGCACGGTGAACCAGTGGGGACATGTGGGCGCGAAGGGACTGCACGCGAGCAGCATCAACACGATCTTGGAAGCTTGCGCCAGGCTGGCGACGCTCGATTACGTGCCGGAACTATCGAGCCACAGCCTGCGCCGCGGCATGGCCACCAGCGCGCACCGGGCCGGCGCCGATTTCCAGGCCATCAAGCGCCAGGGCGGCTGGCGCCACGACGGCACCGTGCATGGCTATATAGAAGAGGCGGGGCGCTTCGAGGAGAATGCGGCGGGAAGTTTGTTGAAGGGGAAGAGGAAGGCGGCGGGCTGAGGGCACGCGCCAGCGCGTCGGCTGAATGAGTGGCTGCGATTACTCCGGCAATTCCGCGATCAGCAGAAGATCGAAATATTGCTCGCGGAGCTTGGCGAGCCGCGCCATCTGCGGCGGAACAGGACGCATCTGCAAAGCCTCCCGCATGTATTCGAGACGAGACTCTGCATCGTCCCGGTGTTCCTCATCGGGTTTTATAAAATAATCGATTGCCTCCTCCTCTTGATATACTAACTGCTCCAGGGAGTACCAGCCGACGTAGTAGCCCAAATTAAAGAATTCCTCAAAGGACTCGGCGATCACTACGTTGTTTTCGTCCGCGCTTGGCAGAGTCATTACGATCGGTAAAGTTCCGTTAGCGGATACAAAGTCTTTGAGATAACTGTAATGGACACCGTCCCCGCCTGTGCTTGCAAAGGTAACGACGTTAGCAGGGGTGCACCAGTATTGCTGTTCCATTTGAGGCGTTTCCAGGATAAGGCCACAAGGCTCGAAGACCATATCGGCGGAAGTTTCAAACTGAATTGCAGCGGCATCAGCGACTTGATGCAGTTTTTCAAGCTGAACGGGTAGTTTCATTTTTTTAGACCCAACGTGTTCTACATTGCAAAACGACGAGTTAACATGGGCGCCTGCGATATAGCATCTCATGCTGTCGATTCAAGGACACAACATGGTTTAGTGTATGGCATTGTTGCTTATCTAGCAAGCAAGAGATATGGATGTTGCTTTGTGATGCATTTCAAGGCAGCGGCTTGATGAAATGAATGCGCTCCCTGGCCGTGTCGCCAAAATGCTCCACCAGCCGGATCTGGTATCCATTGCGGATCAGCAAGCGCAGCATGGCGGGATAGCGGTTCATCGATTTCACCGTGATGGCCGAAAAGCCGCCCTCCGCAGCCCGGCGCTCCTGAAATTCCAGCAGGCGTTGCGCCAACCCAGCCTTGCGGTGCGCGGGCAGCACGCCGCCGAGCCAACTGTAGAAAGAATCGTCCTCGGCCGCATATCCCAGCTTGCATCCGACGGGCTGGCCGTCCGCTTCCGAGATCAGGATCAGGGGGCCGGCGGGCAGCCGCTCCTGCAGCTGCGCCAGGCTGCGCCGCTGGTCGAACTCGGGTATCGCCTGCAGCACCTGCCAGGCTTCCTCGATTGTGCCGGGCCGTATCATGCGGCCGCTTGTTCCCGGGGGCGGATGATCATGCAGGTGGCCGTCGCGTGCGCGTACACTTTACCGGCTTCGTCGCGGATCGTGCCTTCGGAAATGACCAGATTGCGTCCCGCATTGATGACTTTGCCTTCCGCGTAGACCGTCACGTTGAAGGGCAGGGGGCGGCACATCTTGATGTTCAGGTCCGTCGTGCCGTAGCTTTCGCCGGCCGGCAAGACCGTGTGCGTGGCGCAACCCGTGACGGTGTCGAGCACGGTGGCCGCGAAACCGCCATGCACGCCCCCCATGGGATTGGTGTGCGTTTCATTTGCCGTCGCCGTGAAAATGACACGGCCGTGCTCGACCGTGTGCGCATCCATGGGCATGGTCTTGGAAATGCCGGGCCGGGGAAACAGGCCTTGCGCGAAAGCTTGCATTAGTTGCAAGCCGGTCATGTCGTTCGGGTGCATGGATAACTCCTGTGGTGGTGATGTGGGGATGGGTCAGACGTCCTGCGCAAAACGCAGGCGCGAGGCGTGCAGCAGGAAGCGGGCGACGACGGCCAGTTCTTCCTCGCTGAAACCTTGCTTCAGTTGTTCATTCAGGCTGTCGAGCAGGGGCAGGGCGGCGGCCAGCACCTCGCCGCCCCTGGGCGACATGTGCAGGGTGCCGGCGCGCGCGTCGAGCGCCGACTGGCCGCGCACGATCAGGCCGTTTTCTTCCATGCGCGCCACCAGCCCTGTGACGGCCGAATTTTTCAATTGCAGCGCCCGCCCCAGATCCTTCAATTGGCAGCCTTCCTCGCCCTTCAGGGCAAACAGGGCGACGATTTGCGTGCCGGAAAATCCCAGTTCACTGGTGAAGACGGCGTCGGCCGAGCGGAACAGGTTCTGGCGCGCCAGGTTGAGCAGATTGAACAGGCGCGGCGAACGCTCGCCCAGCGGGCAGGCGGCGGTATCGGGAACGTCTGGAGTAGGGGAGGTATTGGTACGCATGCGAAGTATACTACTACGTATGCGTAATAAATCAAGCGGATATTGTCAATCGCGCTGGTGGCGTCCGATGTAACGGGCGCGGGGGCGTATCAGGGCCGCGCTGGCGGCTTGCTCGTTGGCATGCGCGATCCAGCCAGCCGAGCGGGCCAGCGCAAACACGCTCATGCCTGCGCCCTCGGGCCAGCCGAAGGCCAGCTCCATGGCGGCCAGCGCCAGGTCGGCATTCGGACGCGCATCGAGCAGCTCACCTGCCGTGGCACAGACGGACAGGATGGCGCCCAGTTGCGGGGACTTGTGCGACAGCGCCGACAGGCGATCCAGCAGATACGCGGCGCGCGGGTCGCCTTGCGGATACAGCGGATGGCCAAAGCCGGCGAATTCCGGCGCGATGGTCTTGTAAAAGGCGCCGATGGCGTCCCTGGCGTCCGGCGCGGCCAGCGCATCCCTCAACATGCACCTGGCCGCCGCGCTGCCGCCGCCGTGCCTGTCTCCGGACAAGGCCGCCAGCCCGGCGCCCAGCGCGGCGGGCAAACTGGCACCCGTCGAGGCGACGCAGCGCACGGCAAAGGTGGACGCATTCAATTCATGGTCGGCCAGCAGCACGAGGGCGGCGCGCAGCAATTCAGTCTGGTCCGTGTCGGCCTGCCACGCCTGGGCCAGCTGCTGGTGCAGCGGCAAGGCGGACGGCGCCGTCTGGAGCAAGGCGGCGGCCAGGATGCGCATCAAGGCGGGGCCGGACTGCAGCATGTCCGCAGGCGCAGGCAGGGACGACAGCATGGCCATGGCCAGCATGGCGCGTGCCAGCGGCGTCGCACCCGTTACGCTGGCCAGCCCCTGCGGCAGGACAGGCGCATCTTGCTGGAAATAGTCGCCCGCACCGTCGTCCCACAGCAGGCTGGCGGCCGCTTCCAGCGTCGCGGACTCGGCCAATGTCGTCGCATCGCAGCCACGGTACAACAGCCGGCCATCGAGAATGTGGGAAATCTTTGTTTCCAGCACGGGCAAGCCCCAGTGCATGGCGGCCACGGCCGTCTGGCCGCCGCGCTTGGCGTCATTCTTGCGGGCCGCCAGGCGCAGCACGTCTTCCTGAGGATAGCGCTTGCGGCGCGATTCTCCATTGCTGACGGAGGCCAGCAGACCCCGGCTCACATAGGAATACAGGGTGGGCAGGCTGACGCCCAGCAGGCGCGCTGCCTCAAGGGCGGATAAGTCGTTTTTCATGGCGGCGATTGTATCTGTATATTGATTCATGGAATCAAGATTGACGGGCCGCGTGGCGCTTCACTAGACTCATGCCTTTCCAGGAGTCTCCATGAGTACACACACGATACGCACCCTGCGCCCCGACGATGCCGCGCCCTTGCTGGCCTTCGAACTCGCCAACCGGGCCTGGTTCGAGCGCCATATCGACCGGCGTCCCGACGCTTTTTACAGCATCGAAGGCGTCCAGGCGCACGTCGCGCAATTCCTGGACGAACACGCGCAGGGACGCATGCACCCCTGCGTCATCGTGGACGAGCGCGACGAGCTGATCGGGCGCGCCAACCTCAAGGATATCGACGGGCAGGCCGGAACGGCCGAAGTCGGCTACCGCATCGGCGAACAGCAAGCTGGCAAGGGCCTGGCCACGGCCGCACTGCGTTATCTGATCACTCTGGCGCAAGACGAATGGCGGCTGGCCAGCCTGTGCGCCTACGCCATCGATGGCAATGCGGCCTCGATCCGCGTGCTGGAGCGCTGCGGTTTCGTGCAAGGTATGGCCGTGCCAGATATTGCCATCGTGGCAGGCAAGGTCGTCGATGGCCATGCCTATGCGCTGGATTTGCGGGCGGCTGGGGTAGACTCTGCCCTGTGATAAATAAACAAAGTTGGCAGATATGAATCATGAGAAGCCCGAACGCATCGTCGTCATCGGCGCTGGCATCGTGGGCGCGTCGCTCGCGTACCACCTGGCCAGCAAGGGGGCGCAAGTCACCGTGGTGGAGGCGGGCGACATTGCTTCCGGCGTGACGGGCACCTCGTTTGCGTGGATTAACACGTCCTGCGCCGGGACTGATCCCATTGCGGCCCTGCGCAGTGGCGCCATCGCGGCCTGGCGCCAGTTGGAAATGCAGGTGCCCGGCTTGACGGTGCGCTGGCATGGCGCCTTGTCGTATGGCACGCAGGATGGGCGGGTGTCGCCCGTATCCATCTTGGTGGGCCGCTCGCGCATTGCCCAGCTTGAACCGCATCTCAGGCAGCCGCCGGAACAGGCGGTCCACGAGTCGGAGCAGGGCGCGCTCGACGCCGTTGCCGCCACACACGCCTTGCTGGCAGCGGCCCAGGCGCTGGGTGCGACGGTCCGCACGCACACGCCCGTGCTGGGCTTTACCGTCCAGGGTGCGAAGGTGACTGGCGTGGAAACGGCCGCTGGCCTCATCGAAGCGGACGTGGTCGTGCTGGCGGCAGGCACGGGAACTGCTGCGCTGGCGCAGATGCTGGGCGCCAGCCTGCCCATCCACGCCTCGCCCGCCATTTTCATGCGCTACCAGGCGCCGCCCGGCTTGGTGCGCGGCATTATTTCCAGCCATGCAATGGAGGTGCGGCAAGAAGAAGATGGCACCATGCTGGCCGCGGAAGACTATGTGGACGAGGCGCCGGAAAACCAGCCCGCCGCCATGGCGCAGCGCACGGCCAGCGCGATCAGCGATGAACTGGAAGGCGCCGAGTCCATCACGCCGGCATTCGCCTGCGTCGGCCTGCGCCCCATGCCCTTTGATGGCGTGCCCGTCATCGGCTACTTGCCGCAGGTCGAAGGCGCGTACGTGTGCGCCATGCATCCAGGCGTCGTGCTGGCGGCCATCGTGGGACAGCTTGCCAGCGAGGAAATCGTCACTGGCCAGCCAAGGTCAGCCCTCCAGGCTTGCCGGCCAGCGCGCTTCCTGGCGCGCTGATTCCTGGGGCACAGGCGCCACAAACACCGGCAGGACGAACGGCACTTGCTCCTGCTCATCGCCATCCTCCGACGGGGCTTGCATATAATGTTCGTTGCGCCAGTCCCCGTTCACCACGCGGTCGGCGATCAGCGCCAGATCCTGCGTTTCGTGCAACTCGCAGCGAAACGGCAACCGCCCATGCGAGCGCGACACCAGGCTGAAGCGCAACTGCCGGCATTGCGCATCGTGCCAGCAATAGAACAGTATCTCCTCGCCAACGAGCGCGCTGCTGCGGGCCGCGATTAACTCTCCGACGAATTCAACGATATCGGCCGCATGGATCTGCGGCGTTTCGTCTTCCGTGGGCGAAAAGCTCCACATATTGTTTATCGCTTCGTGATTGATATCGTCGGGATCAATGAGCACGTCATCATCTTGCGCCATTTCCAGCCATGCATAGACTGGCTTGCATTTCATCATGTCATTATGCATGCCATGTTTCAAAAGCCGTCCATACCGACCTCCATGCGCCATGCGGAAGTTTGGCCTGCATGGAAAGTGACAGTGCGCCTATGCCCAAACAATCACCTGGTTGCCATTGTGCATTTTCCAAACTAAGCGCCCGCGCTCTTCCCACGTCGACATTTTTCATTTCAGCTGTGTCATAGCCGATTTCCAGTACTGGATGCAGCACTTTTCCATTGGCTGTCAAATATAAAGTATTGACATGGACCTTGGGTTTGTCAAAACGTTCGTAGAGCCTTGTTGCAGCGGATTTGAAACCCTGGCCAACGGCGATGCTGACGGTCGTTGGGCCATTGCAGCCCAGAAGCGAGGCAAGCGCCCAATAGTCATGATCAGCAGTGACAAGTCTGCTTAAACAGCGTTCTATCCATGCCGATTCACCAGCTCTGAATTCTTTCCAGTATGGAGAAAACGAATTTTGCAGATAGCCAACTTCGTGCATCGCCCCAACCAGATTAATCTGCTTGTCCAAGCAGACTATATCTTGTAAAAGATGGGCTGCGGCTGCGGCGACCGCATACTCGCCTTTGGCCATGGCTTTATCTTCGAGTTTTTTCAGTTTGGCGTTAATACTCATTTTTTCCTGGTCATTTAATGCGGCCGTTTTCAATCATTCAAGTTCAAATCATTGTGTCATACCTCGGCCTTTAACTCAGGTTCCTTGTCGTACCGAATCAGCTCCCAGGAGCTGGCTTCTAATTAGCATTAAAAACCCAAGCATTTCCACATTGACTTGCATACATTTACCCCCGCGGCCCATCCGCCAACAACTCCGCCAGCCTGTCGGTCAACCACAAACTCGTCTCGCTCAGTTTCTTGCCATGTATCGATAGCCGCCGCACAGGCAGGCGCGACAAGGCCAGCGCAGGGCAGGGCACTTCCTGCAGATAGCCCTTGTAATTGTCGTAATTGGCGATGTTCAGCGGCAGAATCGCCCAGCCCAGCCCGTCCGCGACCATCTCGGCAATACTGTAGAAGCTGTCGGAGAACCAGACGGCCGGGCTGAACGCGTGTTCGCGGTTGAGCTCGGAATCCATGATCAGCTGGCGGTAGCGGGTCAGCTCGTTGCGGCTCACTTCCTGGCCGTGGGCCATGGCGTGGCCTTTCGCCACGAACACGCCTTGCGCCACGCTGCCGATGTGCTGCTGTTCCAGGACGGGCGAGATCGGGCCGCGGTCGAAGTGAAAAGCCACGTCGGCTTGCTGCTGTTCCACGTATTGCGCCACCTCGGAGGCCGTGGCGTTGAGCATCACGAGTTCCAGGGCCGGGTAGCGCGCCGCCAGTTCTTTCACCAAGGTGCCGATGGCCAGGTAGGGCAGGGCTTCGTCCAGGGCCAGGGTCAGCTGGGCTTCGGGAGCGGCGCTCAGCAGTTGCGCGCGCAGCTGCAAGCGCTCGGCCTGGCGCAGCAGTTCGCATGCTTCCAGGTGCATGACCTTGCCCGCTTCCGTCAGCACGGCGCTGCGGCGCGAGCGGTCGAACAGTTCCACGCCGAATTCCGCTTCCAGCAGCCCGATCGAGGTGCTGACCACCGATTGCGCGCGGCCCAGCCGGCGCGCCGCGCCCGAGAAAGAGCCAGCCGCGACGGCCGCTTCAAAGTAGCGCATTTGTTCCAAAGTCCATTGCATGGCATCCACCTATCTGTTTTACAGATGGATTTTAACTTGAATGCCATTCAGGGGCGACATAAAATGTCTTTACATTTTCAACAATACGAGATCCGCCATGAAAAACGCTCAAGCCAATTCACCCGCCATCAGCTTCAGCTGGTGCCACGACGCCACCGCCGAAGACACCTTGTGCAAGCTCTACCTCGACAACGTCAGCGCCGACTATATCTCCCATTCGGAGCTGCAGGGCGAGCGCGCCGATGCGCCCGGCAATTGGCGCGCGGACTTGCCCGAGGTCATCCGTGGCGAAATCCGCGCCGCCCTGTCGCATGACTGGGTGCATGGCGATTCGACCCTGCTGGCCGTCGCCACGTCAGGCGAGGCCATCGTCGGCATGGCCTTGGTTTCCATCGACACGCGCCAGCGCGCCTCGAAATCGTTCGCCGCGCTCGATGACCTGGTCTTGCTGCCCTCCGTGCGCGGCAGCGGTATCGGCAGCCAATTGGTGGAGTGGGTCGCCGACGAGCTGCACAGCCACGGCATCGCCCGGCTGTTCCTCGAATGCGGCGCGCACAACTTGACGGCGCAAAAATTCTTCCAGGGCCGTGGCTTCAAGCAAGTGTCCGTCGTCATGCTGCGCGAACTCGACGTGCCGGCAGTAACGGCCGCCGTGGATGACAAGGATGGCGACCGTGGCTGACGCCCGCCGCCCCCGACCAGCCCAGGCCCGTGGCAGCCTGGAACGTAAATATTTGCGCAGCACCCGCTTTATCCATACCGATAGTTGTTAAAAGTTACACCAAATCCATGAGTTGTTTATGCATCCAATGAAAAAATGGCTGACGCTGGCCATCGTCTCCAGCGCCTTGTTCCTCATCGTGGTCGACATGACCGTGCTCTACACAGCCTTGCCCGCGCTGACGCGCGACTTGCAGGCCTCTTCCTCGCAAAAACTGTGGATCATCAACGTCTACGCGCTGGTCGTCTCCGGTCTGTTGCCCGGCTTCGGCACCCTCGGTGACCGTCTGAGCCACAAACCCGTTTTCCTTGCCGGCCTGGCCGTGTTCGGTATCGCCTCGCTGTGCGCCGCGTTTTCACCCGCGCCGGAATGGCTGATCTTTGCCCGCGTGCTGCTGGCCATCGGTGCCGCCTTGATGATGCCGGCCACCTTGTCCATCATCCGCCTGACCTTTACGGATAACCGCGAGCGCTCGTTCGCCATCGGCGTGTGGGCAGCGATTGCTTCCGGTGGTGCCGCGTTCGGTCCCGTGCTCGGCGGTTTCCTGATGGAACATTACTGGTGGGGTTCCGTGTTCCTGATCAACGTGCCCATCGTGCTGCTGACCCTGGTGCTGGCCGCCGTCGTCCTGCCAAAACGGGCCGGTAACCGCGACAAGCCGTGGGATCTGGTGGGCTCGCTGCAAATCATGATGGGCCTGCTTGGTGGCGTGTATGCGATCAAGGAGCTGGGCAAGTCGCAGCCGTCGTATGCGCTGGCTGCCTGTGCTTTCGCCGTGGGCGCGTTCTTCATGCTGAAATTCGTGCGCCGCCAGAAGCGGCAAGCCAAGCCGCTGATCGACTTCGCCCTGTTCCGCAAACTGCCGTTTTCCAGCGCCGTGGCCGCCGCCATGGTGGCGTCCGCCGCCCTGATCGGCATGGAACTGGCGCTGAGCCAGCACATGCAGCTGGTGCGGGAATTGTCGCCGCTGGAAGCGGGTCTGCTGCTGTTGCCGCTGCCGCTGGCGTCCGTGTTTGCGGGCCCATTGACGGGTTTCATGCTGCCGCGCGCCGACAAGGCCAAGGTATTGTGGGGTTCGCTGCTGCTGTCCGGTATCGGCATGGCATCGTATCTGGTGCTGCATGACGCCGCCGTCTCGGCGCAAGTGGCCAGCCTGGTGATCCTGGGCCTGGGCCTGGGCGCCGTCATGACGGCCGCGTCCAGCGCCGTGATGTTGAACGTGGCGCCGCAGCAAGCGGGCATGGCCGCCTCGATCGAGGAAGTGTCGTATGAGCTTGGCGCCGTCATCGGCGTGACGGTGCTGGGCACGATTATGTCGGCCGTCTACAGCGCCACCCTGGTGATCCCGGAAAGCGCGGGCCTGTTGCCCAACGCCCATGACACGCTCGATGCCGCGCTGCTGGCCGCCGAACAATTGCCGGCCGAACTGGGCCTGCAAGTGTCGGAACTGGCCCGCTCGGCCTTCGACAAGGCATTTATTGTTGTGCTGGCCACGGCTTCCGCCATCCTGATGGCGGCCGCAGCCACCATCCGCCACCTGCATCTGCGGGCGCGCCGGGCGGTTTGATGGACGGGGCCTTCGCCCCGACAATATTGAACTGGATACTGGCTCGCCGCGCAAACGGTGGGCCAATTGCATTTTCGCTCCTCGGCCCCGTAGTTGCCTGATGGCAAGACTTGCCGGATCGACGCCAGGACGACCTCCGGCGACGTCAGCGCTACTTGGTGGCCGAAGCTACATGGCCCGGAACAGGTGGACGAAGGCGCGGCTCACGGGCAGCTCGCCAGCGTGGTCGCGCATGCGCAGGAACAGACGGCTGGCGTCGTCGCGGCGCGTGCCTTCCAGCCAGGCCAGGTTGACCAGGGTGGAGCGGTGGACTTGCCAGAATAGCTCAGGATCAAGCTGGGCCGCCAGTTCCGTGATGGGCGTGCGGATCAGGAATTCACCATCCACGCTGGCGACAACCGTGTACTTGTCGTCGGCATGGAAAAAGCGCACCTTTGCCACGTCGAGGTGGTGCGTGCGCTCGCCACGGGACGCAAGTATGTAGCGCAGCCGGGGGCGGGCCTGGCCGGGTGCGGCCGTCAGTTGCCGCAGCGTCTGCGCCATGGCCGCACCGGCGTGGGGCAAGACCGGCGTCGCACGCAGGCGCGCCACGGTGCGAGCCAGCCGTTCGGTGGTGACGGGTTTCAATACGTAATCGAGCGCCGCGTGGTCGAAGGCTTGCAGGGCAAATTCGTCGTAGGCGGTGACGAATACCACGCGGGTTGGGCCTTCGATACCTTGTGCTACCTCCAGCCCGGTCAGTCCCGGCATCTGGATATCGAGAAAGGCGATATCGGGTTCCAGCTCGGCGATGCAGGTAGCGGCCTCGACGCCGTTGCGCGCCATGTGGATGATCTGCAAGTCCGGCCACAGGGCCAGCAGCTGGTCGCGCAGGTAGAGCGCCAGGTGCGGTTCATCGTCCGCGATCAGGGCGCGCGTCATGCGACCGCCGGCACTGTGGAGCCGGCACCCAGGTACGGCAGCTCCAGCACGGCTTCGACGCCAGGCCCGCTCTCGCGCTCACGCAGGCTCAGCCTGGCGGCGGCGCCGAACTGAGCCTGCAGGCGCGAGCGCAGATTGGCCAGCGCCATGCCGCTGCCCGGACGCGGTGGCTTGCCTGGGGCCGTCAAGCCCACGCCATCGTCAAGCACGCGGATTTCCAGGCGGCCCGCGCGTACCTCGGCATGCACGACGACGCTGCCGCCGTCCAGCTTGGGCGCCAGTCCGTGCTGGACGGCGTTCTCGACCAGCGGCTGCAGCATCAGCGTGGGCAGGCTGGCCAGGCGCGCTTGCGCGCTGGCGTCGATGCGGAAACGCAGGCGCTCCTCCATGCGGATCTGCATCAAGCACAGATACTGGCTCGCCATGTCGAGTTCCGCTTCCAGCGTGCTGTCGCCCTGGCGCAGCTGCGACAGGCTGGCGCGCAGGTAGCCGGAAAACGTTTCCAGCATGCGTTTCGCGCGCGGCGGGTCGTAGTCCATCAGGCTCTGGATGTTGGCCAAGGTATTGAACAACAGGTGCGACTCGATCTGTCCCTGCAGCAAGCGCAGGCGCGCATCCGTCACCTCGCTTTGCAGCTGCTGCTGGCGCAGGCGCGAATGCCACCAGGCCCAGTTAGCCGCCATCACAAACAGGATGAACACGGCAAACTTGGTCAGCGCGGCGGGCAGCGAGACGAACATGCCCCACAGCTTGAAACCGACCAGTATTGGCACGATGGTAAAGCCGATGCTCATGCCCAGGATGATGGCCGCCAGGGACAGCGCGCCCAGCACCATGCCGGCGCGCAGGTCGCGCACGTTCGACATGCGCTCGACCAGCGGCGCCGGCAGGCAGCGCCCGGCCAGGCGCAGCACGCCAAACAGGGTATGCACGATGCACAGGCAGATGCCGATGTTCGGCAGCAGTGATGCCCACCACCAGAGCGGCCGGTCGACCCGGCCGAAGATGGCGACGATGGTCATCAGGACCAATGCCAGGGCGACACCGATCAGGGAAACGACCAGCAGGCGGGTCAGGGTGGACACATCGTGCCGGGGGCGCAGTTCCCAAAGTGAACGCCAGCCCTGTAGCAAAGTCGTTTTTCTGATCATGGGCATAGTGTAGCGGCCCGTTGCCTGATTGACCAGAACATGGCTTGCCATTCATCGGCCCCATTGTCGATTCGTCGCATGCGTGCGGCCATCCGCTGGCCCGGCTGTCAATCTGTGTTCTCACCCACCGATTACAGGAGCCACATGAAGCACAGCATACTTATCGTTGCCTGCGCCATCTTTTGCAGCGCCCAGGCAGCTGCCGCCCCCTTCCTCCCGCCCATGGCCAGTATTCCCGCCGGCGTGTTTACCATGGGCAGCACGGAGCCGCGTATCGGTGACGGCAGCCATAATCCGGCCGAGGGGCCGCCCCACGAGGTGCGCGTGGCCGCATTCCGACTTGCAAAATACGAGACGACGGTGGCGCAGTTCCGGCAATTCGTTGCCGCCAGCGGCTATCGGGCGGCTGGCGAATGCTGGGAATTCGACCGCACTGACGGCATCGCGCTCAAGGCGTCGGGCTGGGACGCCCCTGCGCATGCGCCAACGGACTATCACCCCGTCATGTGCGTGAGCTGGGACGATGCCGCGGCCTATGTGCAATGGCTGGCGCGGGAAACGGGGCGCCCATTCCGCCTGCCCAGCGAGGCGGAATGGGAATACGCGGCGCGCGCCGGCACCCGCACGAAATACTCGTCCGGAGATGCGCCTGAACAATTATGCAAGTACGCCAACATGAAGGACCGGCGTTTCAAGGCGGCTGCGCAGCGCGATCACGGCCTCGATATGCTGGTCACCGATTGCGATGACGGCACCGAGTACACGGCCGTCGTGGGCATGTATGCGCCCAACGGCTACGGCTTGCACGACATGATGGGCAACGTGGCGGAATGGGTGGCCGATTGCCAGCATCCCGACTACCGGGGTGCGCCCGTCGACGGGGCGGCCTGGCGCAGCGGTTGCGAGGCGGAAGGTGACTATTTCATCACGCGGGGCGGCAGCTATTCGTCCTCGCGCCAGGTACTGCGCAGCGCAGCGCGCGGGCATGGCGGCCGCGGCAATGCCAGCAGCCTGGGCGAAGGTTTTCGCATTGCCGAGGACCTGGGCGGCTGCACGGCCAGCACCTGTGCCGGGGGGGATGCCGCATTCATCCAGGCGCTGCACGCCGCGCAGCAGGCGGAACTGCATCGCCGCGCACGCCACTGAAGGCTTGCTTACTGCAGCAGCGGCGCCACCTTGTCGCGCAAGACCGTCCATTGGGCGTCGAGCACGGCCTTGTTGGGGTCGTGTCCGGCCCGTTTCACCACGGTAAAATCCTTGGCCGGCGCCGGGATGCTGTCGAAGGAGGTACGCGCGATGACGGGCGAGGTCAGCAAGTCCGCTTCGCCCATGATGAAAAACACGGGCAAGTCAAAGCGCGTGCCCAGTGCGGGCAGGTCGACCTTGGCGAACATGCCGTCGCCGCGCAGGCCGATGAACTGGATGTACGAATAGTCATCGGCTGCCTCGGCATCGGCCAGGGCTTGCGGCGTGGCGTAGAACGGCGCCGGCTGCCACCAGTGTTTCGGTGGCGGATCCGTTGCCAATCCTTCATATTTGCGGTCGAAGCGGCGCAAGATGCCGAAGTTGCGCGGATCGCGCCATGGCGGCGCACCGAGCGCCGTCAGCTTGTCCACGGTGGCGGTATCGCCGGCCGCTTGCGCCAGCGCCATCACTTCCCGGTACATGCCGGTTTCATTGTCCCGCGCATTGACTACCTGCGCCGTGCCGATATACGCGTGGAACAGGTCGGGGCGCGCCTTGGCCATGTGTACGCCCAGTATCGATCCCCAGGAACTGCCCATCAAAATGACCTTCTGCTGGCCCAGATGCTGTTCAATATAGCGGGCCACGGCGATGCCGTCGTCACGCATCTGTTCCACAGTCAAGGGCACGTCTTCCGTCGGTTGCTGTTTCGCATACGTCATGCCGGCGCCGCGCTGGTCCCACTGCACCAGGGTGTAGTGGCGCTCCCAGCCGGCGTAGATGGCGTCCGCGTACGGACTGAGCGCGTTGCCGGGACCGCCATGGATGAACAGGATCACGGGATTGCCGCAGGCGGCGCCCGTGACCGTGATCCATTGCTCGATGCCATTGATGGGCACATAGCCTTGTTCTCGGATCGGCTGTGCGGGCGAGGCGCAGATGGACGGGGCGGCGGGCGCCGCCGCTTGCGCCACGCCGTAACAAGATAACAGCAGCAATGCCAGGCCGGTGATGCGCATATCGTCCTCTTTTAACTAGTTGGTGGAACTACAGCGTGCAATCGTGCGCCGGCTTGCCGGCAATAAAGCGGGTGCTGGCCTGTTCAAAGCAGGCGGGCGCCGTCCATAAAATGAAATGCGGGGCGTTCTGCACGCTGGACAGGGCCACCTTGCCGGCCTTGCTTTGCGTCAAAGCCCGCACTTGCGCCTGCGCGCCCGCGTATGGCGTCTTCGGGTCCAGGGTTCCCTGCAGTACCAAAGTTGGCGGCATTTTCTCCGGCAAGACGCCGAAATAGGCGTCGCGCGGGTACGTGGGCAAGCCGCCGCCCAGCAGGATGCGGGGCAGGGGACTGGTAAACAGCAATTCCGCCTCGTCGCGGGCGATGTCGGCGGCCGTCCAGCCGGGACGCAACGACGGCTGCAGATTGTTTTCCGAATTGCTGATGATGCTGACCAGCGGAATCGACAGCGGCGACTGGGGATAGCTACCCAGGCTGGCTGCCGCGTCCGTCAATGTGGCGCGCACGGACGTCAGCTCCGTCTCGCCGCCCCGGTCCAGGTCTTGCAGCAGATACGGAATGCGGGCGCGGGCGTTTGGCACGTCAAGCATGCCACCCAGGAAGTTTTTCAGGTTCTTGCCGGGAATGGTCGCCAGCAGGGCGGGGTCCGCTTGCGCCTTGTCCAGCACGCGGCGGTACAGCGTTGCGGCCGGCTCGCCCAGTGCCGAATGGCAAGCCGCATCCGCATCGCAGCGGGCCAGTACCTGCATGCCGACCGTGTTGACCACGTGCGAGCGCTGGCTCAAGTCCCAGCGCGCATCCGTTTGCGGAGGCACCAAGGAGTCGAAGATGATGCCCTGGACGGGCAGCGGCCCCAGCTGCAAGGTGCGCAAGACCAGCTGCGTACCATACGACACACTGTATACATACACGGGCGGCTTCTTCTTGCCCTGTTCGCCTTCGATCAGGGCTTTCAAGTCGCGCGCCGCCATCGTGATGGAAAACTGGCTCGCGTATTCCGGCACCAGGTTGATGCCGGCAAAGCAGCTGCCCCATTCGGCCCCGGCCAGGGCGCGGCCGCCGGGACTTTGTTCCGACTCTTCCACCTTGCACAGGCGCGAAGAATGGCCCGTGCCGCGGTGGTCGGGAATCAGGAATTCAAAGCCGGGAAAGCTGCGGCGCAAGGTGGGCAGCAAGCTGTAGAACGCGGCGCCCGATTCGCCGGGACCGCCCGCCACCAGCCACAGAATGCCTTTGGCCGGCTTGCCGGCAGGCACATCGGCGGCAAATTTGCGCACGAAGACGTGCATGGCATCCGCGCTGCCGATGGCACGGCCCCGGGCATCGTAGCTGCCGGGCACGTTCAAGCCCGAGCACAGACTGCCGGGGGCGGCCGTATCGGAGCAGGGTGTGAAAACCAGGGGTTCGGCATGCAGGCAGGTGCTGGCAAGCAAGGTAGACAGCAGGGTCAGGCGGGGCAGGAAGGTCATCGGCTACTTTGGCGGCGGTGGAGGTCAGTCGCCAAAGTAGCGTTTTTTACAGCAATTGTCCAGATGGAAATATTTCTGCTAGGGACTATGCTTGCTGGCTCTTGCGCAGCAAGCGCAGGCCGTTCGCCACTACGAGCAGACTGGCGCCCACGTCGGCGAACACGGCCATCCACAAGGTCGCCATGCTGGCCAGGGCCAGGCCGAAGAAGACGGCCTTGATGCCGATGGCAAAGCTGATGTTTTGCACGAGGATGCTGCGTGTGCGCTGGCTCAGGCTGATGAATTCAGGCAATTTGCCCAGTTCATCATCCATCAGGGCCACGTCCGCCGTTTCGATGGCCGTGTCGCTGCCGGCCGCGCCCATGGCAAAGCCGATGTCGGCTTGCGCCAGGGCCGGGGCGTCGTTGACGCCGTCACCGAGCATGGCGACTACGCCGAACTGCTGCTGCAAGGCCTTGATCTCATCAAGTTTGTTTTCCGGCAGCAACTCCGCCTTGACCAGGCTGACACCGACTTCGGCGCCGATACGCTGCGCCGTCAACGCATTGTCTCCCGTCAGCATCACGGTGGTGACACCCAGCGCATTCAATTTGGCGATGGCGGACGCCGCAGTCGGGCGCAGCACGTCGGCCACGGCGATCACGCCCAGCGCACCGGTGGAGGTGGCCAGCACCATGGCCGTGTACGCCTGCTGTTCCAGCCCGACCAAAATGGCTTGCAGTGCCGGCGTCAGTATCTTCAATTCCGTCATCAGGCGCGCATTGCCCAGGTAATACGTCTGGCCAGCGATCGTGCCTTGCACGCCGCGGCCATGCAGGGCGGCAAACTGGGTCACGGGCAAGTGACTGCTGGCCGGCGGACCTGCCTTGACGATGGCGGCGGCCAGGGGGTGGGCCGAGTTCGCATCGAGGCTGGCGGCCAGCAGCAGGATAGTGTCGCGGCTGCCGCCATCGAGCGCCACCACGTCCGTGACCGCTGGTTTGCCCATGGTCAAGGTACCTGTCTTGTCGACGGCGATGGCCTTGATGCGATAACCGGTTTCCAGGAATTGCCCGCCTTTGACCAGGATGCCGCGCCGCGCAGCCGCCGTCAGGCCGCTGACGACGGTCACCGGCGTGGATATAACGAGTGCGCACGGGCAGGCGATCACCAGCATCACCAGCGCCTTGTAGACCCAGGCCATGAACGGCTGGCCCAGCAGCAGTGGCGGCAGCACGGCCACGAGGATGGCGAAGACGACGACGGCCGGCGTGTAGTAACGGGCGAAATTGTCGACGAAGCGCTGCGTGGGCGCCTGTTTGCCCTGGGTTTCCTCGATCACCTTGACGATTTTCGCCAGCGTGCTGTTGCCGCTGTTGGCTGTCACCGTGACGTCGAGCAAGCCCCGTTCATTGATGGTGCCCGCATACACGACGTCGCCCACGGCCTTGTCCACGGGCATGCTTTCACCGGTGATCGGCGCCTGGTTGACGGACGATTCGCCGCTGGCCACCACGCCATCGAGCGCGATGCGCTCGCCCGGCTTGACGCGCATCAAGGCGCCGATGGCCACCGTGCCAACGGATACCTGCTGCCAGGCGCCGCTGGCGTCGGCGACCGTGGCCGTGTCGGGTGCCAGCTGCATCAGGCTGTGCACGGCGTTGCGCGCGCGGTTCAGGGACAAGCCTTCGATCAGTTCGGCGATGGCGAACAGGAAAATGACCATGGCCGCTTCCGGCCACTGGCCAATGGCGACGGCGCCGAAAACTGCAAGGCTCATCAGGAAATTGATGTTCAGGGTGAAGGTTTTCAGGGCAATCCAGCCCTTTTTCAGGGTCGGCCAGCCGCCCGTGGCAATCGACAGCAGGGCCAGGGCGATGACGAGGGGCGAACTGTCTTCATGCGTGGTCCACGCCAGCGCTTCGGCGGCCGCGGCAGCCAGGCCGGAGACGACCAGCAAGCCTTTTTGCAGGCCGCTCAGGCTGCCTTCGTTCGGGTCCCGCGCGACGGCAGCATTCGCTTCCATGGGAATGGCCTGCATGCCGATGCCGTGCAGGGCCGCTTCCACCGTGGCCAGCGAGGGCAGGGTGTGATGCACGTCGAGCACGCGGTTCATCAGGTTGAAATCGAGGCCCACGACGCCGGCCATATTGCTCAGCTTGTTGCGGATCAGCCGTTCTTCCGTGGGGCAATCCATGTTGGCGATGCGGTATTTGGCCGTGTTCGCGCCGGCAATGGCGGTGCTGGGGAGGGCCGGGCCAGACGGGGCGGCAGGCGTGGACGAGCACGCATGCTGGCTGGAACAGCAGCTGACCGCCTTGGGCGCGTGGTCMTCCTTGGGCGCGTGGTCATGCTTGTGGTCGTGCTTGTGCTCATGGTCGTGCGCATGGGTGTGGTCGTGATCGTGGCTATCGTGTGGCATCGCATCGTCCTTCCGGTTTCGTGTATGCTTCCATTAGAAACCCTGTAGCCGCTACAGGGTCAAGCGCAATTTGCGCGAAAGAATGAAAGGGGATGCCATGCGTATCGGAGAACTGGCCAAACGGACAGATTGTGACGTGGAAACCGTGCGTTATTATGAAAAGGCGGGCTTGCTGCAGGAACCTGGCCGCAACAGCGCCGGCTACCGCGAATACCGCGAAGAACACCAGGAACGGCTGCAATTCATCCGCCATTGCCGCTCCCTGCAGATCGGCTTGACCGATATCCGCGCCTTGCTGGAGTTCAAGAATAATCCGGCAGAAGGCTGCCAGAGCGTCAATGAATTGCTCGACCACCATATCTTGCGCATTGCCGAGCAAATGGCGAATTTGCAAATATTGCAGCAGCAACTGGTGACCCTGCGCCACCAGTGCGACCAGCCGCAGCCGTCGCAAGACTGCGCAATCCTGCAAAACCTGTCCGAAGCAGCCAGCGGCCACGACTGCGCCTGCCACACTGAACTTCATTGACGATTGCTGCATGCTGAAACTGACACCTGGAAGAACTTTACTGGCTTTATCCCTGCTATCGCCGCTGAGCCATGCCGCCGATGCGCCTGCGGCAGCCGGCCACTACCTGACCCTGTACGCCGCGCCCGGCGTGCCGCAGGACGATGACCCGTATACGTGGAGCACGGCTGGCGGCAAGCAGCTGGCGAAAGGCGTGACGAAAGCCGACGGCCGCGCCTATGTCAAAGGGGAGGAGGGCGAAGACACGTATACTCTGAAAACCGTCAGCATGCGCTGGCAGCTGAAGGTGCCAGCCCAGTGCTGGCAGGGCGCACCGGACGCCTTCCAGCAATGCATGCAACTGGCCAAGACCACGAGCCGCCATGATGAAGAGCAAGAGGCGCGCAAGCTGGCGCAGCAGGAGAAAGAAGTCAAGATGCAGGCCAGGATCGCCGCTTATGCCGTGCAGGCCCGCGCCAACGACGATGATCTGGCATGGCTGGGACGCTTGCCTTCGAGCTGGACTCTGGAAAGCTATGGCAAGCGCCTGTTGGGTAGCGGCGACAAGGTCGCCAAACAGCTTGGCGAGGCGCTGGGGGATGGCGGACCCGATGCGCGCCAGTTCGTCTGCCGCGCGCCCGCTGATTATGGCCCCGTGCCGGAACAGGCCTCAGTCGAGGCGTGGATGGCATTGCCGGGCGATGTGCGCAAGGTGCGCGCCGGCCCCGCCTGGGATGCGCTGGTGGCGGCCGGCGAAAAAGGCAACTGGATGGCCCGATTGGAACTGTATTACGCCTTGTCCAGCGTCAATGTTCACGCACTGAGCTTGCTGGAACAGTACCGCATCGTGCAATTGATGGAATGGTTGCACAAGAAACAGGTGGGCGGCCTGTATGGCTACTTCAGCATCGGCATACCTGTCACCCCCGGCAATCTCCCCAGCGCCACCTGGCGCAAGCAGGACCAGGCCTCGCTGTATGCGGCCATGCTGGGCAGTTACGAGGATCAGAACAGCCGGGGCAGCGCCTTGCAGACGGACCCGGACCCCGCGCTGGCCGAGGCGGGCAGGAAAATGCTGGCCTGCGCCAAGGCTGCCATGCCGCAACGTTACTGACGCGGCAGCAACGGCGGGCCGCCATCGCCCAGGCGGAAGGCGTCAACCACGCGCAGCAAATCATGCGCCTGGTCTTGCATGCTTTGCGCGGCGGCGGCCGATTGCTCGACGAGGGCGGCATTGCGCTGGGTCAATTCGTCCATTTCCGTGATGGCATTGTTGACTTCCTCGATGCCCTTGCTCTGGCGCTGGCTGGCCGCCGTGATGTCGTTCATGATTTCCGTCACCTGCTGGACGGAAGCAACGATATCTCCCATGGTGCGCCCGGCGCTGTCGGCCAGCTCGCTGCCCGTTTCTATCCTGGCTACGGAATCCTCGATCAGTTGCTTGATTTCACGCGCCGCCGTGGCCGAACGCTGCGCCAGGCCCCGCACCTCGGTGGCGACGACGGCAAAGCCGCGCCCCTGTTCGCCCGCGCGCGCCGCTTCCACTGCCGCGTTCAGGGCGAGGATATTCGTCTGGAACGCAATGCCGTCGATGACAGCGATGATGTCGACGATGCGTCCGGAACTGGCCTTGATCGAACCCATCGTCTCGACCACCTGGCCCACGACGCGCCCGCCTTCGAGCGCCACATTCGACGTCGACAGCACCATCTGGTTGGCCTGGTGCGCATGGCTGGCATTCTCGCGCACGGTATCCGTCAAGGCATGCATGGACGACGCCGTTTCTTGCAAGGAATGGGCTTGCGACTCGGTACGGGCCGACAAGTCCGCATTGCCCAGCGCGATTTCACTCGCTTCCACCGTGATGGTGGAGCCCGCCTGACGTATGTCGCCCAATAAAGTGTTCCAGTTCTTCAGCACGGTGGCCAGGGCCCGGGTCAGCTTGCCCACCTCATCGTCGCCTTGGGCTTCGATGCGCGTGGTCAGGTCGCCGGCGGCCAGGCTTTCGGCGGCGCGGCAGGCATCATCGATGGGCCCTACCACGGAGCGCGCCACCCATGTGGCGATCAGGGCCAGCAAGGCAAAGCCGACAGCCATGGTGCCCAGCGACAGCCAGCCGGCGCGCTGGCCCGCATTTTTTGTTTCCTGCAAGGCTACAACCGTGCGCTGGTCGAGGTTGAGCAGTACCTGGCGCAGCTGCCCGCGCACTTGCTGATAGTGTCCGGCGGCATTTTGCATCGCGGCCACGCCCGTGTTCGGGTCCATGGACGCCAGGTCCAGCGCCTGCGCCACGCTGGCACGGTAGCGCTCGACACCGGGCAAGGCCTGGCCCGCTTCCGTGGCGGCGCCCGAGAATTTCTGCAGCTCCTTCAATCCTTGCGCGATGGCGTTCAACTGGCCATCCGTTTGCACGCCGAATTGCTTGAACTGCTCTTCGGACAGGCTGGCCGCGATCGCGATCTTCGCGTACACGTCGGCATGTACCTGGCCCAGGGCAATAGCTTGCTGGTTCGCAAGCCGTTCGGCCGTCAGGGTGACGTCTTTCAACTCGCGCATGCGCTGCTCATTCTGCTGCATGGCGAAGTAGGACAAGGCACCCATGGCCAGCAGGCAAGCCAGCGCGACCACCGGGACGATCAACATCTTCTGTGCGATTTTCATTGAGGCCCGTAGCGTTGAAAAATTCGTTGAGAGATCGGTGTGCCATCCCGGCGCTGGCCGCGCGGCGGCCGGCTACAGGTAGATGCCGCCGCAGACGACGGAATCGGCCAGTTTCTCGCAGTACATCACCTTTGGCTCGATCTTCTTGGTTTCCGGGTTCGTGAATTTGTATTCCTGCCAGAACGTCCCCTTGCTCTTGGCCAAGTCGACTCGTTCCTTGACGAAGGCCTTGCCGTCGATATCCTTCAGCTCGATCAAGTTCTTGCCGACCATTTTCGGGTTGGCGCCATGCGCGGCGACCGTGCCGTCGAGTTTATAGACGACCAGGTACAGGTCGTGCAGGATGAATTGGGGCGACTTGGCCGTGATCTCGCCATACGCCTTGGCGTCGCCGGCGCTCTTGATGTAGGCCACGCCTTTCTTGACCATGGCTTCTGCGTCGGCGCGCGTGGCGCCGCCTTCGGCAGCGCTGGCGATACCAGGCAGCGTCGCGGCGGCAAGCATGGCCGACAGGCAAATGGCAGGGGTGAACTTGGGCATGAGAATCTCCTTCACATTGCGGCAGGGGAAAGCCGGCGGGGAACCGGTGCGGTGAGGCGGCGCCTATCGAAGTGCCGACGTTTCATAGTAGCGCGATGCCAGCAAACATGCGCTGGTGCAACAGTATTTTTTTGAGTGGGGCGTTTTTGCAACGTCGCGTGCAGGTGGCCGTAATCGCGTTGACAGAGGGAAAAAGCGGCTGGAAGCTATCGTATCGATAGTGTGGCGGCCGCGCCGCGCTACCAGCTGGCCGGGTCTTCCGCCGCAGCGCGCGCCAGGTCGTCGCGCCAGTCCTGCTGCACCAGCCGGTAAATGTCGGCGAAAAAGGCGCGCGGATCGTCCATCTCATCCTACAAGGCGGGCAGGGCGTATGTGCTCTCGGGGTCGTGCTCGAGGATGGCCTGGAAATCGAAAGCGGGGTCTTGCAGCGCCTGCGCCAGCACGGTCACCAGTACATGACGGTGCCGGTAGCTGAGTTCCTTGTATTGCGACGTGATGTCGCGCCGTATCAGCGCCGCGCGCTGGACCGGGTCGTTCATGTCCCAGGTGTCGAGCTCCACGCCCAGGGTGTGTTCGCGGTCGTACACGTCGAAGGGACCAAGGAAATGGTAAAGCGTGGGCTCATATGGCACGTCGACCCAGGGGCTGCGCAGGCCCTTTGGTTTTGCGTCTTGCATCATTACGTAGCGTTCACGCGCATACAGGCAAGGTCCAGCCTTCGTCACCGAGGTCGGTCGGGTAGATGGCGCGGGTCTGGTTCTCGCCCCAGCGTGCATGGTCCAGAATGCCGTCTTCATGCATGTCCAGCACCCATTCCGTGCTTTCCAGCAAGGTGCCATCCTTGTGGTAGACGCGGAAGAAGGTGGATGTGCTCAGCGCGCGCACGATGTTCTGCGGCACGCCGTTGCCGTAGTGCGGCACATAGGTCTTGATCACGCACGTGCCCTGGTTGTTCCACTGCTGTGCATACACGGTGGCATTGCGCGCCGCGCTGACTTTGATGAAGAGCCAGCCTGCCAGCAGGAAGATGAGCAGGAAGGCGGCGGCGATCAGGCCGGTTTTCTTGAGTAGCTGCATGAGGTCATGGCATGGCCGAAAACGAAGTTGCCGCATTGTATGTCAAGAGCAGACATGCTTGCCGTACGGCACGTACAGCAAGCATGTCCCCGCTAATTGCCGTCAACTTGGCTATTTGCCCACCGCCGCATGCAAGGTATTGGCCATTTCCAGGTGATGTTGCAACGCTGGCAAGGTCTTCGCGGCAAAGGCCTTGATCTCGGGATCGCTGGCCTTTTGGCTGGCATCCGTAAACAGTTTCACGGCGTCCTTGTGCGCCGCCACGCCGATGGTGGCCGCATATTCCTTGTCGAACTGCGCACCTTCCAGGCGGCTCAGCTTGTCAATCTGCGCCTGGTGTTTCTTGCCGGGCTGGTCGCTGACCTCGATCTGCTTGCTGCTGGCCAGCTGTTTCAGCTCGTCAGCGACTTTCGTGTGGTCCGTGACCATGGCATCGGCGAATTTCTTCACTTCCGCATTGGTGCTCTTGCTTTGCGCTACTTTGCTTGCGGCAATTTCCGTGCTGCCCGCGTCTGCGGCCTTGCTGAGGAATTGCTTGTCGTACGCGCCCGGTGCGGCAGCGGCGATGCTGTTGATGGCGATGCCGCTCAATAAGGCCACGGCGGCGCCGATGGCCACGCTTTTCAGGGAGGGGGTACGGGAACTGGTGGTAGGGATAGGCATGGCAAATCCTTTCGGGTGTGGTTTTTTCTACAAGCTGATGACAATGTTAAGCCAGCAGCCCGCGCACACCCATAGGACAGTCGCGATTATGCCCGTAGGACTAGTCCTGTTCGTTAGCGCACAATTCGACTTGTTTCAGAGCAAACAAAGCGGTGATGCCGGCATCACGGCGCCAGGCGGGCATGCCGATATCGAGCCATTCCGCCATCGCGTCCAGGTGTGATGGTTCCGAAACGCTGTGTTCGAGCTCATCGAGCACCGTGTCGCGGTCGATGTACAGGCTGTCCAGCCAGGCGTCGAACGAGGGCGCCAGTTCCATCAGGCCGTGGGCGCGCTTGCCCGTCCAGTCCGGCAATTCCTGCACATAGGCCAGTACCCGGCCGCCGCCTTCCTCCGTCAGGTCCAGGTAGACCATGGAATTGCCGCCATCGCGGGCGAACGGCAGGATGCGCACGGGCATATCCGTGTGCTTGCGCGCGGCGCGGATTTCACCGACCAGTGTTTCATCGCAGAAATCGCCCTCATCCGCGCTGAAGAAGGTATTGAAGCCCATTTTTTCCACGCCACCATTGCCGTCCGGCACATCAGTGGTGTAGTCAAAACAGGCGCCGTTGGCCACTTTCAAGAACGCCAGGAAGGCGGGCGGCAAGGGCGCTTCCAGCAAGGCCTCGATGGCGGCGATCTGCCGCGCTGTGGGAGCGGGCTTGGCGTCCTCGATCGCCAGGTGGCGGTAGCGCGTGTAATAGTTGCTCATTGATTTTCCTTGTATTTATTCTTGTATTCCACTGGCGCTACATCGTCGCAACCCGTCTCCACCTTGGCCAGCGCATCGACGAGGCCCGCGCGCAGCACGGCCATCGAGCGGGCCTTGTCATCGATCTGGGCAATTTTCGTTTCCAGCATAGCTCGTTTGGTCTGTGCATCGAGCGCGTTTTCCTGCCAGACGGCAATCACGTCGGCGATTTCCTTCAAGGTAAAACCCAGCGCCTTGGCGTGGCCGATCAGCTCGATGCGCCGCAAGGCTTGCGCCGAATATTCCTTGTAGTTATTTGTCAGGCCCGGCTGCGGCGCTTCATCCAGCAGCCCCTGGCGCTCGTAAAAGCGCACCGTGTCCTTGCTGACGCCCGTCAGGCGGGTGATTTCTCCGATACGCATGGTTTTTTGACTTTCTACTAATTTGTGGGACGCGAAAAATGTGCAGGGCAAGCCCATGCAACGCAGCCATATGCATTTTTTTGCATTCCACGCTTGACCGTGGACTAAAGTCTACAGTTTACATTGAAAACTTCATCTACTCCACACCACTGCCATGACCGCTTTCAACTATACCAACCAGACCGTGCTGATCACGGGCGCCTCGTCCGGCATCGGCCGCGTCTTTGCGGAAACCCTGGCCGCGCGCGGCGCCCATTTGCTGTTGCTGGCCCGTTCCGGCGCCGTGCTCGACAGCCTGGCCAGGGAACTTTCCCAGCGTCACGGCATCCGCGCCCATGCGCTGGTGGCCGACCTGAGCCAGCCCGGCGCCGCAGCACAAGCTTATGCGCAAGCCTGGTCGCTGGGCATGGCGCCCGACGTACTGATCAATAACGCGGGATTCGCCACGCATGGCCGCTTCGAAAGCATCGACCTGGCGCGCCAGGCGGCTGAAGTGACCGTCAATTGCACGGCGCTCATGGAAATGACGCACTGCGCCTTGCCGCATATGCTGACAAAAGGCCGCGGCGCCATCATCAACGTGGCCTCCACGGCGGCGCTGCAGCCCGATCCCTACATGGCCGTGTATGGCGCCAGCAAGGCTTTCGTGCTGTCGTTCTCGGAAGCGCTGTGGGCGGAAAACCGCAGCCGCGGCGTGCGCGTGCTGGCCCTGTGCCCGGGCGCCACGGAGACGGCCTTCTTCGACGTCGTGGCCGCGCCCGAAGCGGCCGTGGGCAAGCGCATGGATCCGCAAGCCGTCGTCGATGAAGCGCTGCGCGCGCTGGACCAGGGCCGCTGCAGCCATGTGGCGGGCAGGCCAAACCGGCTGCTGGCGTGGCTGCCGCGCTTGTTGCCGCGCCAGACCGTGCTGGGTATCGTGGAAGGCATGCTCAAACCGAAGGCAGCCTAGGGTTCAGAAGGCCATGATGCGTTCGCGCAACCAGCGGTGCGCCGGGTCCAGGTGCATGCGCTCGTGCCAGACCATGGCCATCTCGTAATCGGGCAGGCTGACGGGCGGCTCCCACGTGCGCAGGCCGCCCAGCGCGTTTTTCAGCAGGCGCGACGGCAGCAGGGCCACCATGTCGGACGCTGCCAGCAAGGGCGGGACGATGAGGAAATGCGGCACGGACAGCACCACCTTGCGCGTCCGGTCCAGCAATTCCAGCGCCGTATCGACATTGCTGCGGAAACCGCCGCCGTTGGGCGAGACGACGATGAATTCCAGCGCGCAAAATTGATCGACGTCGGGAGCCGTTTGCAGCAGCGGATGGTCGCGGCGGCCCGCCAGCACGTAGTGCTCGGTAAACAAGGTGCGGTGGCGCAAGCCGGGCGGCGCTTCTTCCTGCGCCAGAAAGCCCAGGTCGACCTGGCCATTTTCCAGGTCTTGCGCCATGCGCGCCGGCACGGCCTCGAACACGGCCATGCGCGACAAGGGCGCCTGTGCGCGCAGGGCGGGCAGCATGGGCAGCAGGATCGCATATTCGGTGGCGTCTGCCGCCGCCAGGTTCCAGCGCACCTCGGCCGTGGCCGGATCGAACGCCTGTTCCGGCTGCAAGACTTGCTCCAGCTGGGCCAGCACGGCTTGCAATGGTGCAAACAGGGCCAGCGCCCGCGCTGTGGGCAGCATGCCGCGCGGACCGGGCAAGAGCAGCGGATCGTCGAAGGCGGCGCGCAACTTGCCCAGCTGTACGCTGACGGAAGGCTGACTCAGGTGCAGCCGCGCGGCCGCCCGCGTCACGTTGCGCTCGATCAACAAGGCGTTGAGGGTCAGCAGCAGGTTCAAGTCCAGCTTGTGCAAATCCAATTTATGCAGATTGTTCACGACTATACCTTGTATATCAACTATTCATTTCCACTATGATAGCGCAAGCCCTACAGTAGTTCCTGTGATTCTCACTCTTCATCTTTTACAGGAGCTAACTGATGCAACTACATGAATATACGAGCTTTGATGGACTGGGGCTGTCCCAACTAGTGCGCGATGGCGCCGTCTCTGCGGCGGAATTGCACGATGCGGCCGTGCGCGCCTGTGCTGCCGTCAACCCGCACATCAACGCCGTGGTCGAGCTGTGGCCGGCGGATGTGGCGCACATCGACAGCGCGGCGCCATTCGCCGGCGTGCCATTCCTGATCAAGGATGTGGCCGTCACCATGGCGGGCAAGCGCAGCGAAGCGGGCAGCCGCCTGGGCGCCGGCCATGTCGCCGCGTTGGATTCCCACCTGATGACGCAGTTCCGCCAGGCGGGACTAATCACCTTTGGCCGCACGAGCACGCCGGAAATGGCCTTTGCCACCACCACGGAACCCGTGCTCTACGGCGTCACGCGCAATCCGTGGAACGTGGCATTGAGTGCGGGCGGTTCCAGCGGTGGCGCGGCGGCGGCCGTCGCGGCCGGCATCGTGCCCTTGGCCCATGCGACGGACGCGGCCGGTTCCATCCGCGTGCCGGCCGCCTCGACGGGCCTGTTCGGCTTGAAACCAAGCCGTGGCCGGGTTTCGAACGGTCCCGCCATGGACGAAATCTTCAGCGGCCTGGGCGTGCAACTGGGCGTGAGCCGCACGGTGCGCGACAGCGCCGCCTTGCTTGATTGCGTGCAGGGTGTGCTGCCGGGCGAGCCATATGTGACGGCTACGCCCGGCCACAGCTGGCTGTTGCAAGTGAGCGTGGCGCCGGGCAAGCTGCGCATCGCCGTCCAGCGCGCCGCCTGCAATGGCGCCCATCCCGTGCCGGCCATCGATGTCGCGCTGGACACGACCGTGCGCCTGCTGGAAAGCCTGGGCCACCACGTGGAAGAAGTATCGCCCGCGTTGGGCGTGTCGTGGGAAGCGTTCGTGCAGGCGAACGCCAGCATCTGGTGCGCCAACCTGGTGCCGTGGATAGACGCCTTGGCGCAAGAGAGCGGACGGAGCGTGTCGCTCGACACCCTGGAAGCGGCGACCCTGGCCTGCTACCGCCATGGCAAGACGGTGTCGGCAGTCGATTTCGTGGCCGCCCTCGACGTGCGCAACATGGTCACGCGCCAGGCCGGCGCCTTGTTTGGCCAGTACGACGTGCTGCTGACGCCCACCATGCCGGACTTGCCATGGCAGCTGGGCCGCTATGGCGAAAAGGAGGCAAAACTTGACGGCCTTGGCTGGACGGCGCGCCTGTTCGAGCATTCGCCGTACACGCCGCTGGCGAACGTGGCGGGCTTGCCGGCCATGTCCGTGCCGCTCGCGCAGTCCGCAGACGGTTTGCCGATCGGCATGCAGTTCATGGCCGGTTACGCGAACGATGGAATCTTGCTGCGCCTGGCGGGACAGCTGGAGCGGGCGGCGCCGTGGGGGCAGCGTCGCCCATCCGTGTGGGCGGGCAAGGTGTAAGCATGCCATGAAGGCGGCTGAAACCGGCCGCCATATCGGCTTTGGCCTGCGGCAAGAAGCCGGGGTCGGACCCGCCGGGTTCGAGCCCAGTCCTTGTTCTTGGGTGAAAAATATCAGGTGGGCAGCGTCGCCAGCGGCGCCGCGCTGCGGCTTTCCAGGCGAAAGCGGGCTTTTTCCCACAGCCGGTCGTGGAAGGGCAGGACGATCACGTTGCAGATCGGCTCGACCACGGCCAGCAAGCCGCCGAAGGCCATGGAACCGGTGGCCCAGTACATGACGCCGAAAGCCACGCTCATGTGCAAGGCCGTCTGGCTGAGCTTTTCACCGGCCAGTGCGGCAAAGCCAAGGCGGCTGGCGGCGTAGCGGCGGCGGATCGCATGCCAGGCTTTTTCATGCCACGGCAGCAGGGCTACGTTGATGACCGGTTCGATGATGGCTGCCAAGCCACCGAGCGCCAGGGAGCCCGTGAGCAAGTAGGCGAGGCCGAAGGCGATCGACATGTGCGTGCAGACCTGGCTGAATGTTTTGATCGCTGTGAACAAGGGAGGCTCCTTTCTGTTGAATTCGCTTATCCTTGATTTAGATAGTAACGATTCTCATTTACAAAAGGAAGCAAAATATTTCAACCGAATCAATAGAAATAAACTATCAACATCTGGAATTGCATTTTATTTGCCTGATCCCGTCCAAAAACGCGCATTTGCTACCTACACAGTAAACCAGCATGTGCTGGGGTTTCTGGAGAACAGCATGCCCACCCTTTTTGACGATGTACTGACCACGCCACAGCCCTGGTCGCAGCAAGTGATTGCCGAGTGGCGCGACGTTTTTCCTGCGCAACACGGCGCCAATCTCGATGATTTCGTCGTGCGCGAGTGCCTGCGGCGCAACGCTCTCATGGACATGCGCAGCGTCGTCGGCCAGTCGGACCACTATGCGGGCCAGTCGTGGCGCGACGCGGCGCTGGCACCGCAATACAAACCGGGCAAGATGCGCGCCGTCTTTGCTCAATATGAACGCAATCCGGACTACTATTTCAACGGCGAACTGGACAATGGCATCGTGCTCAGTTCCATCGATGGCCACGATTGGTACACGGATGGCGGCGGCAATCACCGCACGGTGCTGGCGAAGTTCGCCTGCGACCGCATTGCGCGCCGCACCGGGCGCTATCCGCTGGTGCGCGGCGTGTCGACCTGCCGCTATGAGCCGGACATGCAGGCCTGGCTGTTGTTTTGCCAGCTGCGGGAACGCCATGCGCAGCTCATTTCCGTGGCCGTCACACGTGAAGACAGGCAAAGAACCGATGTGGCCGGCGCGACGGACATCACCTGGCGCCTGCGGTTCTTCGTGCTGGACCGGCGTTTTGGCGGTATCGGTATTCCTCGCGCCGGGCATCTCGACGCCGCCTGCTTTTGCGCCTATGCCCGGCATGTGCTTGCCCATGACGGCAAGCCAAGCTGGCGCGACCGCGTGCTGGATTGCCTGATTGGCGACCCGGACCGTCTCGTGTACCGGCCCGTAGCGTAAGCACGCCTACCTATATAGTATGCAGGCCGGAGGAGGGAAGTACCCGTCCGGCCTGCCTGATCCGTTACGGCAAGGTCTTCAGCACGGTCTTCGTCGGCACGGAGAAATTATAGTTGTCGTGGCGGTCCCAGTTGATCGACCACGTCATCACGCCGCGAAAGTCCGGATACGCCTGCAGCGGCTTGATGGTGCCGCAGTTGAGCAGGCGCGTCAGGCAATTGAGGGCGTTGCTGACGTCGGCATTCGTCGTGAAACCCGAGCCGGCCGAGCTGCGCCCCGACGGCACGCCAAAGCCCACCTGGTCCGGACGCAGGCCGGCAAAGGTATTGCTGCCGTAATTGAAACCTTCGATCAGCATGCGCGCCGTGGCCACCAGCTGGTCGGCCGAGCCGGCCTTGATGGGACCTGTGGCGTACGGCGTATAGATATCGCCATTGTTGTAGTACTGCGGGTGCAGCACCGTCAGCTCCGAGCGCAGGGCGTTGATGATGGGAATGTAGGCGCCCCAGATGCTGCCGTAACTGGTGTAACCACCTTCCACATACACCCATTCCGGCGCCATCGACAGGTAAAAACTGCTGCCGACCTTGGCTTTCAGGTTTTTCACGGCGATCGGCAGATAGGTCTGGATGGCCGCGCCTTGCGCCACGCCGTTTTCCAGGTCCAGGTCGATGCCGTCGAAGCCATATTTGGTGATGATGGCGTACAGGCTGTTGGTGAAATTCGTCGCTTCGGCCGTGTTGCCGACGGAAACGGAGCCATTTTGGCCGCCCAGCGACAGGATGACTTTCTTGCCCTTGGCACGTTTGGCGGCCACGTCGGCGATGAATTGCGCTTCCGTGCCGGCGCCCGGATCGATGGTCAGGCTGACATTGCCGCCGCCCGCGTTGTCGCCGAACGACACGACGATCACGTCCCAGTCGTCGCTGACCTGGCTGATCGGATAGGTGGCGCCGCTGGGGTTGGTGAAGTTGTGCCAATAGCCGATCAGCGCGTGTTTCGCCAGGCCCGTGGGAGTAGGCGTCGGTGTTGGAGTTGGAGTCGGAGTTGGAGTAGGTGTCGGAGTAGGCGTCGGTGTCGGAGTGGGAGTCGGCGTAGGTGTTGGGGTAGGCGTGGGTGTCGGAGTTGGCGTAGGAGTTGGCGTCGGCGTGCCGCAGTCTCCCACTGCCGTCCAGGGCTGGCCGCTGCCGGCGCCGCCGCTGCTGGTCGACGGGTTATTGCCTTGCGTCCACCAGTTGGCCGTGTAATTGACGTTGTTGTAGCTGGCCTGGCCGCCACCGTTGTACGCCGTGCCGCTGTTCCACGGCGCGTAGCAGGCGACCGCTTGCGTGGCGCCGGCCAGCAGCTGGCTGGCGCCTGCGCTGGATCCTTCGCTGCCTCCGCCGCAGGCTGCCAACGTTCCCCCGAAGAGGGTAATGATGAGGGTATTCATGACTGTCCGGTTCATTGCGTCTCCTTGTGTATTTTTTTGCCGGCCGGCTGGACACCGTCCGATTTTTCAGAGTGCAAGCATTGCAGGTGGTAGTCAACTGGTTTTATTATTTGCGCAAGATCACAATACCAGTTTCCATCTTTCCCCAGTAGACCGGCGATGCGGGCCATACCAGTGGCTGTTTTCCGGCGCGCTGGTATGGTGCCAGGATTGGCACCGGGAGCAGGGCGGGGAAGGGAGGTGGACGCCATGCAAAGCGGCTGGGTCAGCGTCTGCCCGGGGCACGGTGACAATTGTCGTAGATTTTCATTGTGACAATAAACGTATTTCCACGCTCATCTTCGGCGTATCGTAGCGCATATTGTTATTGCCTCAACACAGGGGATAAGAATGAAAACACTGCGCCCGCTGATCTTGTGGCTTTGTGCCATCGCCGCAAGCGCCATGCTTGCCGGTTGTGCAAGTTTGACTCCCGAGTTGACTCCCCAGCAAAAAAAGCTGGTCGGCGACGCGCAAGGCAGTTGTCCTGGCCTCACGGGAAAGGACGGCCGGCTGGCGTTCCAGCTCAAGGCTGTCATCGAGGGCAAGGAAATGAACCCCATCACGTCCAAGTGGAGTTCAACGGGCGTCGGTGACGAAGCCCTCGTCAAAACCCTGTTCGCGCAGCGTCTGTGCATCCTGGAAGAAGTTGTCGCGCGGCCTGACCAGGCGGCCATGACGCAGGTACATGAGCGATATATGGAGGAGATTTCCAAAGGCATCAATGCCTGGCCCGCCTACGATGCGGCGCAGTACGAGCAGCAGCTGGCGCGCTTGTCCGAGCAAAAAAAGGCGCACAAAGCGGCCGTCAACGCCAGCTTTTCAAACAAGCGCCATGAGATTGATTCCGTCGTGCTTGTTGCTGCGATTCCTTACTATGATTTCCTGCACATCAAGGAAGTGGATGTGGAGTGGAAAAAAGGAAGCTCGGCAAGCGGAACGAAAACAGTGAGTTCGGCTGCCAAGGTGTGTTTGACCAGGGACGATTTTTCCGTCGCCATCCGGCCAGCGCTCGACCAGACGCGCGCGATTGTCATCGGTCTGGGCATGGGAAAGTATGACGAAGCCCAGGCGCTGCGCCTGATGCTCGAGCAGATTTACGAGGCGGGCGGCCAGCGCCTGGTCAACGCGCGCGACGCCAGCAAGAATGCGCCGGCCGTCACATGCACGGTGTCCGGCGGCGACAGCGCCGTGGCCGCCGGCCCGGTCGCCAAATAATGAGTCCCTATCTGGAGGTAATCATCCCGGCGGCCCTCGCGCTGTATGCGGGTTTCCAGCACGAGGGCCGCTGCGGCATCGAACCGGCCGTGCATCCGTTGGCAGAAAACATGTGCCAAGGCTTGCGCGCCGCGTTTGAAGATGGCTGCAAGACACTGCTCGAGGTACCGCTAGGCAAGACCGGCATCTATCTGGCCGGTTCCTATTCCATCAAACCCGTTGCGTTTGCGCCACTGGTCAGGGAGAAGGTCCAGGAAGGCTATTCGGCTTGCGTCGGCTTCTGGAGCGGTTCGATCGACTATGACACCTATCAAACGGCGCTGGAACAAAAAGCCAGCGTCTTGAACGCGATGTTCAAGGCCGTGGGCAAACCGGGCAGCGCCGCACCGGTTCTCGACGCCGCCGTCGCCAACGGCGCCCGGCGCGACGACGTGTTGGACGCCAAGGTGGCGGCAGGGGACTTGCGGCAAGATTGCATGGGCCCGTCGGCCATCAAATGCGGGCACATCACGACGCCGCCGACAGACCAGGTGTTCATCCCGCCAGACCCGCAGACCGTCGATCGCCTGTCCGCCGCCGTGGCCGACCTTGCCCAGGAGATCAAACGCCAGAACGAGCGCGGCGCGCGCATCGTCGCCGGCGGCTCCGGAAAATGGACGTTGGCAGCCGAAATCAGCTTCGCGACGGGCAGTTCGACACCCAGGCAGGAAGAATGCGCACGGCTCGCCGCGAACGTGACAAAAGCGTCCCCAAGCGCCCAGCGCGTGCAGATTGCCGGCGCCGCCGACGAGCGCGGCACGCCGGCCGCCAACAACGCGCTCAGCCTGCAACGCGCGGCATCGGCAGCGCTATGCCTGGCCACGCACGCGCCGGCGAAACGCTGGAGCATTGAAATTACCGGCGCAGGCAGCCTGGCCACATCGCCAGCCGAATACGCCAGAGCACGCCGCGCAACCGTGTTTGTTTGGGAGCCGCAGCCGTAGTGGCACGCGTGGACAGGCCGACGGGCGTGCTGGACGATCTGCGAAGCGCGACGCAAAGCAGCAGCCGGAAGCGAACTGGAACAGCCAATACCAAAGATCGGGGAACGTACGGCTGTGTTCGAGCTGGGCGGTGCAGTGAGGCGCGAAGGAACCGTGCAAAAAGCCATAGCGCCACAGCGGTGCGTAGAAGGCTGAAATCGCATTTGCGATTGTACAAGTTGCAAAATGAGGGATTTGACGAATCCACCCATAACTTCGCATAATTTATATTATGTCAAATTATGGACGGAAGTGGACGATACTAATAGTTGCTGTGTTCTACCCTAAGTTAGTACTTGAGAAACCGGAAAAATCAATGGTCTGCTTCTCAAGTGTTCTGCTAACTTCAGCTCTTCTCAGGCCCACGAATACTCACTGCCTTCGCCACCTCCACTACAGCCTCAAGGAATTTTGGATCGAAATCAGCCACAGAGGGACTATTGAGGTTTGTCCCTCTATCAATGTTCCAGTGTTGAAAAACTTCTTTTACCTCAGGCCAGCTTGCATTCTCTCCGTAAACTCTAAGGAAAAATCGTCCAAAGGAAATCGCATGTATCCGATCCGCACTTTTAAGAGACTCGCTGACATACGATCGTCCAAGACTGAAGGCGTATTTTGAACAAGCACAAAGCAGACCAACGATCACTAACCCCTTTAATCCAAGGAACAAAAGGTCGGGCCACGCCCTATCATTAGTAGAGTTGGCACCAATCACACTTATTATTCCAAAAAAAATACCAGCAATAAGAGATAAGAAACCTGCTACGTACCAAACAAAACCTATATATCTATTCCTCTTTTCTAATCGTTCTAGCAAAATCATAGCTTCGTTAATATACTCAGCAGCATTTTTCTCCATGCGCTGTGATAAAGCTACTTTCTTCTCCTCCTCAGCCGCCTTCCTACCCACAAACCTAGCAATTGCCTCTTCTACTTTCCCCACTACCTCTGCAATATTAAATTCTAATGCGCCAATATAAAGCAAACTTTGAATAGCGGGCGGAACTTGAACCTCATCAATTACAATTGGAATAACTAACATTCTATCTGATTCGCTCGCATAAGCTCTTGCTGCACCTATTTCAATTAATACGTTCTGCGATGTAACTGAATTTGATGAAATGAAAGCAATAAACACATCTGAAATTTTCAGCCCTTCTGCCAGCGTCTGTTGCCAATTTTGACCGGCAGAAATAGAATCAACATCAACAACAATTTCGTGACCATTGAGTTTTAACTGGTCAACAATCTGCTCAACGTACGACCTATCTTTTCGACTGTATGAAACAAAAATTTTTGCCATAATTAATTTCCTGATGTTCCGTTTAATTGTTGCTGCGTGCACAGATTTAATTTATAAAAATATTGCAACCAAAGATACTAATTCCAAGTAAGTGGAATAGGCGCCCAACTCCCCTTTGTTCTCTCATGCAAAATAGAACGTAAGTCCATTACTACATCAATAGGAATTTTTATTGTTATATTTAATGAATGCCCAGGAACAATGGCACGATCAAGCCCAAGTGCTTTAGCCTGACCAGACGTCTGTTCGTCAATCTTTATGGAGTACGACTCACTGGAATTATAGGCGCACTCATCTGGAATATCGAATTCAAATTCATCAATATTATTATTGAAAACAAGAAGAAAACTGGATATTGGCTCCATAAAACTTTTTGCCTCAATATTCAATATGCACAAACCATTAGATTGAGTTGCATGTGAATGCAAATTCGAAAATAATTCAATTGGAGAGTAGGTGCTCTTCCCCGATATCACATCAACTGCTTGACGAATTGAGGCGTCAATTCCAGCACTATACAAATCAATATATAAACTCTGCATAAGCAGAATAGGCATTTCACTATTGTCAACTCTGATAGGTATGAATTTAATTCCGTTCTTTGCCTTAGCCATAAGGGCATTCTGCCATTCTAATTGAACCATCTTGCTGTTTAGGCTATGTTTAGTAACGAAGAAAAGGAAAAATTTACAGCTCGACAATCCGGAATTCATTCTGTCAATAATTCCGTCTCCTGGTTGAATTGACCAGGAATCATAAAAAACTTTCTCTTGGCCGAAAGATTCACTAAGCGCCACGGCAAATCGTTCAACAATTGCTTTATCGTTATAGTTGTGAGAGACAAAAATCATATATCATTCCATTTTAATTATCATCATCTGGGTTATAACGATACTCAACCTTCAAAGGAAGTTCAGACATCGCATAGTGGACAAATTGTGAGCCAAGCTCGGTAAGTTCGTACAGTTCAGACATATCGAATGCCGACATTAATGTTTTAGTACTTCCAGCGGGGCTACGTTTAACTGGTTGCTTTGCCAAGAAATTCCCGTTGTAATCCGTTTCTCTATGCTGGCGCATAATTCCACCAGTCGTCAAATCTCGGAAAAGTAATTTATAGAGATCGGCATCTGCGGAGTCTTCACGCACATTGGGTCTGCCAAGTGAAGTCCAAATTGCCCCCCGTGATGTACCTCGACCTCCGGAACGGTAAATGTTTGCAATAACTTCAAAGTGTAATTCTGAATAAGATCCGATCCAATCGATAAATAACCGAACAACGTCGTCACTAGCCTGGGCTGATGTTGCTGAATTTGATAAAATGTTACGTATCCAAACTCTCTTGGCCTCACTTTCAGCACCGGCCCACTCCCGGAAAGTTTTTCTGACCAAGCTTTGATATTCTCGACTTTCTACTCGATTTGAAATTCTTTCGTCGTGCAAATCAATTCTTGCCATTATTTCCAAAATTGTAGCTTCTTTTTCACGAAGCTCGTCATGCAGCATACGAACCCACTCCTCAATGAAGCGATTAACCTTTTCTTGGTCTTTATCGTTCCATTTTTTCACAACTGTCAATGATAAGGCGCCCAGTATTGCAGCCCCATTTTCTGAATTTATTTCATTAGACTGATTGGTCATAATATATAGAAAGTTAATAGATCAAGAGGTTGTTAAACGGAAATAGCTTAATGCGAAGTCGAAAAATATCAGCGTTACCACTGTATGCTCAGTCTTGCGGAAAAGCAAACAAACTTTCAAAAATCAGTCAAGAAAATTGAAATTTCTACCTAGGTATCGAAATACACTCACGTGCTAAAATCACCTCAATCTTGTGTGCCCCGGCCACACCAAAGCCGAAACGGTGTGGGGGCGCGGACGTGACTTGGCCTAGAAGAACAGCAAGCTGGACTCCAATATGACCATTGTAAAAATGGTCGGGACGGGGGCCGCCACATCAGCTTTTTTTTGGTGGAAATCAGCACGGGTCAAGGCTATGTGGATAAATTCTAATTTGGACAGACGGACTGGCCTGCTGCATTGACAGAGGCGTGACACCAACAGATAAAGATGAGGCAAGAATATGGGCTCAACAATACAACGTGTTGCTCAGTGGGCTGCGCTTCTCGGTGGCATATTCTTCGCCGGTACCTTCGTACTCGGTGGGGCCGTCACAATGCTGACTGATCAGGCACTCTACTCGAAGGCACTGGAACAAATTCCAGCGACAATTGGGCTACCGTTGGCTGCACTGTGTCTAGTGATGGTTCTTGAGAACACATCCGGTCCGATCGAATTTGAAGGCTTAGGATTCAAATTTAAGGGTGCATCAGGGCCGATTGTCCTATGGTGCATAGTGTTCTTATGTATGGCTGCAGCCATTAAGCTGGTGTGGCTGAACTAATCCATCCGTGGTGTATTGAACGGGATATATATCGCCAACCGGGCATGGACAGTTTCATGTTTCGACAAAATGCCTTCCAGACTTTGTCGCGCGTCTGCAGGTCGGCTCTCCGATGAACCAGCCCAATCCGCCACACCTATTATGGCGGCACCGAGACGAGGCACACTGCCTATGCCCCCATGAAGGGAGACGCCGGCAGATCAAACGGAAATTGCTGATCCTTGCAAGGCCAAGCCGAATCGGCTTCTCGACCAGCATTCAGAGCACGTCATGTCAGCAAATATAGAACGTAATGATTCTCATTTATAGTATAGTGCGCACAGTTTTCCTTCTTATAACCTTGCGCCCATGCCATCGATGCCATCCTCACGCCCTACTCCATTCCCAGCCCACCATCCCCTCGCCGCCCGCCTGATCCTCGCCGGCCTGCTCATTGCCAGCGTGCCACCCTCCGTCTACGCGCAAGCAACGTCCAGCGCGCCCAACCCGCTTGCCACCGTGGTCATCACCGGCCAGGCCGAAGCGGATGCCGGCGGGCAGATTGCCAAGAGTGCGCGTGCTGGCTTGCTGGGGGAAAAAGACTTGCTCGATACGCCGTTCAGCGTCAACAGCTACACGAGCCAGCGCATGCTGGACCAGCAGGCGCTGACCCTGGCCGAGGTGCTGGGTGGCGATCCGTCCACCCGCTTCACGGGCCAGATCGGCGGCGTCACGGATTCGTTTTTCATCCGCGGTTTTCCCCTCAACGAGGGCAATCTGAGTGAAGTGGCGTTCGACGGCGTGTATGGCGTGTCGCCCAATTACCATTTGTTTACGGAATACCTGCAAAGCGTCGAGGTGCTCAAGGGGCCGGCCGCCTTGCTGTACGGGATGTCGCCGAATGGCGGCGTGGGCGGCGTCGTCAATGCTGTGCCGAAACGCTCGCTGCCGCGCGATCTGACGCGATTGACGCTCGACTACGGCTCGGGCTCGCAGGCTGGCGCGGCCATCGACGTCAGCCGCCGCTTCGGCGAGGAGCGGCGTTTCGGCATCCGCTTCAATGGCTTGCACCGCCAGGGCCACACGCCGCTCGACCACCAGACCTCGCGCGCGGAAGTGGCGGCCGTCGCCCTCGATTACCAAGGCCAGCGGCTGCGCGCCTCGCTCGACGTGATCGAGCAATACCAGTGGATCGACGCGCCCACGCGCCCTTTCCTCGTGGCCGCGCGCCTGCCCGTGCCGGAAGCGCCTGATGGCCGGCGCAACATCGCCCAGTCCTGGGGCTGGTGGAAGTCCAACGACCTGGCCACCTTGGGCAAGCTCGAATACGATGTGAACGATAAAGTCACCGTGTTCGCCGATCTGGGCGGCACGCGCTCCGACGTGTCGCGCTATTCGGACCAGACGCCGACGATCACCAGCGCGGCCGGCGACATGACGGTCACGCCGATGAACTGGAAATTCCGCGTGCGGCGCGCCAGTGGCGACACGGGCGTGCGCACGCGCTTTCGCACGGGCGGCATCGAGCATGCGCTGGTCGTGATGGGCAATGTCTACCGCGACGAGTTTGGCAGCATAAACAATTCAGGCAAGCTCATCACTTCGAACATCTACCATCCCGTGGCCGTGCCCGATCCCGGCATTGCCGCACCGGCCCGCGTACCGAAACTGTCCGCGTCCACCCTCTCCAGCCTGGCCGTGGCCGATACGCTGGACATGCTGGACCAGCGCGTGCAGCTGACCCTGGGCGTGCGCCGCCAACTGGTCGAATCGAAAAACTACAACGCCATCAGCGGCGCGCTGACCACGCACTACAAGCAAGGCGCCTTGACGCCGCTGGCCGGCATCGTCGTCAAGCCGCTGCGCCACGTGTCGCTGTATGCGAACTATATCGAGGGCCTGAGCAAGGGCGATATCGCCCCGAACATCGCCGACAACGCTGGCCAGGTCTTCGCGCCCTACAAGAGCAAGCAATATGAAGTGGGCACGAAGGCCGATTTCGGCGTCGTGCTGGCGACCCTGGCCGTGTTCCAGGTGACCAAGCCCAGCGGCCAGTTGTACGGCAAGGTCTACAGCATGGATAGCGAACAGCGCAACCGGGGCCTGGAGCTGAACCTGTCGGGCGCCGCCAGCAAGACCGTGCGCCTGCTGGCCGGCATTACCTTGCTCGACGGGCGCCTGGTGAAGACCAACAACGCCGCCACCATGGGCAAGCGCCCCGTGGGCGTGCCGACGTCGATGGCCAACCTGGGCGGCGAATGGGATCTGCCGTACTGGCCTGGCTTGACGGCCACGGGCGCCGTCAGCTACACGAGCAAGCAGTTTGTGGATCAGACGAATCTGCAATCGGTGCCGTCGTGGACCAAGGTCGACCTGGGCTTGCGCTACCGCACGGCCATCGCCGGCAAGGCGACGACCTTGCGCGCCGGCTTGATGAACGCTTTCGACCGCCATTACTGGGCCGGCGTGGCCTCGTATGGCACCGTTTCGCAGTCGGCACCCCGCACCATGCAACTGTCGGCCGCCGTCGATTTCTGACGAGTTCACGCGCTTTCTACGGGCTTGAAAACCAGTCCTTGCTTTAATCTTTACTGCCTATCCCCAGGCTTTCCATCACCCTGGCGGCATTGTCCTTGCAGTCCACATCGTCCGGCTTTGCATCGATCAGCTGAATCAGCGACAAAAGATGGGCCTTGTTCTGCGCCAAGCGCACTTCCAGCGATTCGATATCGGCAATCTTCTTTTTCAGCGCGGCCATCAGTTCATCATGTTTCCATGATGAACTATCCTCGGGCAAGACTTGCCTGATTTCATCCAGGGAAAAGCCCGCCTGCTGCGCGTCGCTGATAATGGACAGTACCGCCACCGCTTCCAGAGGATAGTCGCGGTAGCCATTCGATTGCCGGCTCACGGCTTTCAACAGGCCCCTGGATTCGTAGAACCGAATCGTGGAGGCCGCCAAGCCGCTGCGCTTGGCCAATTCGCCAATTTTCATCACTTCCCCGCTGATTTTTTGTGCTTGCCTGTCTGTGTCATCACGACGCCATGCTCGACTATAAGCTTAAAGCCAGCTTGAATGTCAAGCGGCGGACGAGAGCGAAAAGAATATGGCGGTTTTTCCGATTCAGGGCTTGACCTTCAAGTTAGCTTAAAGCTTATCGTGGGGCTATCGCAACCTTGGAGATCAGCATGAAACCCTTTACCGCACTGACATTGCCCAACGGGACAGTCGTTCCGAACCGTCTTGCCAAAGCCGCCATGGAAGAGAACATGGCCGACAACGATCACGCGCCCTCGGACGAGCTGATACGCCTGTACCAGTCGTGGGCGGACGGTGGCGTGGGTCTGATGATCACCGGAAACGTGATGATCGACCGCCGCGCCATGACGGGACCCGGCGGCGTGGTGCTTGAGTCTGACGAATTTGGCGCCCGCTTCGAGCAATGGTCGCGCACCGCCCGTTCACGCGGCGCGCAGGTCTGGATGCAGATCAACCATCCAGGGCGCCAGATGCCCGCCGCCCTGGGACAGGAAACCATCGCACCGTCAGTTGTGCCCATGGACCTGGGCAACTTTTCAAAGCAATTTTCGGCGCCGCGCGCAATGACGGAGGCCGATATTGCCGACGTGAAGCAGCGCTTTGCCAACAGCGCCCGGCTGGCGGAGCGCTTTGGCTTTACGGGCGTGCAAATCCATGCCGCGCACGGCTACCTGATCAGCCAGTTCCTCTCCCCTCTGACCAACCAGCGCACCGACCGCTGGGGCGGTTCGCTGGAAAACCGGGCGCGGCTGCTGGTCGACGTCGTCAACGAAGTGCGGCAGGCCGTCGGCAAAGGCTTTGCCGTTGCCGTGAAGCTCAATTCGGCGGATTTCCAAAAAGGCGGCTTCAGTGCGGATGACGCCAAGCAGGTCGTTTCCATGCTCAATACCCTGGGCGTCGACCTGATTGAATTGTCCGGCGGCAGCTATGAAGCCCCTGCCATGCACGGCCAGACCCGCGACGGCCGCACCCTGGCCCGCGAAGCCTATTTCCTCGAGTTCGCCAAGGATATCGCCACGGTGGCCAGCATGCCCATCATGGTGACGGGCGGCATACGCCGCTACCAGGTGGTGCAACAAGTGCTGGACAGCGGCATTGCCATGGCGGGCATGGGAACGGCCTTGGCGCTCGACCCGCAACTGCCTGAAGCATGGCGTTCCGATCAATCGGCAAGCCCCTTGCTCCGGGCCATCACCTGGAAAAACAAGGTGCTGTCGTCCATTGCCTATATGGCGATGGTCAAGTATCAGCTGCGGCGCCTGAGCCAGGGCAAGCATACGCGGCCCAACGTGGCGCCTGCGCTGGCGCTATTGATACAGCAATGGGATACCGCCATCCGGAACCGGCAGTATCGCCGCCGGATGCATAGCGGCTTTTAATGGAGTTTTTCCCAATCAAACATGGAAGGTGCAAGCAATGAACATGAACATCGCCGCGGCGGTATCCGCATTGGTATTGAGTATTGCCGCAAGCCCGTCCCGGGCGGAACACGCTGTCGAAAACAGGCAGGTCATCATTGATATCGCCGGCCATGCCGTCCCGGTGGCCGCTGGCGGCCTGTATGACCGCTTTCGCTCGAATCCCCCTTTATCCGTCATCGCAGCGGAAGCGCCGGAGCTTGACCTGAGCTGGTTCAAGGACATGCAAAAAGAAAAGGTGTCCATCGGCTTTGACTCGTACTCGCCGAACTTCTATTACAGGAACCGCAAGATCACGGCCGTATTTACGGCCGACCTCGCGCGCCTGAAGGAGCTGATGCCGGCAGACATACTGAAGCAAGTCCAGCCCCTGCAAGTGTGGCCAGGCCGGGGCGCGGTGGCATTGACGGCCTATGCGTATGAGTACTGCGACAACGACAGCTACAATGAAATTTCACTGGCGATTGTCACCAGCAAGCCCGGCAGCGCCAGCTTTGGCCCGTTCACCTTGCTGGGCCAATCGCTGGCCAAGGATTTCTGGGGCTATGTGCTCAAGCTTCCCGTCAACACGGAACTGGCCAGGGTGCGTGGCGTGGTTGGCTACAATCTGCCCAAGTGGCTGACCGGTATCGAGGTGAGGGAAACTGACGCAAGCGTTTCCTTTGAAGTCATGGATAGCGCAACGGGCAAGCTCGATTTTGTTTTTGCAGGCAAAAAACTGGGCGACCTGTCGCACACGGCCGATGTGGTGAGCAACAGCTTCACCAACAAGGATGGCGCCGGGAAACTCACGTATGGCTATGCCGTTTCCCGCCAGCTCAGCCATGCGTCGAGCACGAGCGCGGAATCGGTCGAACTGAAGCTGGGCGACGGCAGCTTTTCCACCTATCTCAAGTCATTGAAGCTGGGGAAGATGATGAAATATGAATACGTGCCGGAATTTCAAAGCGCGCTGTATGCGCCGAAGCCATTATTGACAGGTCATTAACAAACAGGCCATTAACGGCCTACTCGCCCGGCGTTTCGTGATCCATGGCCGCCGTGGCGAGGGCGCGCACGTCAAGCGGCATGGATTCCTTGCGCTCGCTGTAGCGGCTGGTCAGGTAATCGGAGCGGTCGCGCAACACCAGGGTGAATTTATACAGTTCTTCCATGACGTCGACCAGGCGGTCGTAGTATGGCGACGGCTTCATGCGGTCGTTGTCATCGAACTCCTGATATGCCTTGGCAACGGATGACTGGTTCGGGATCGTCACCATGCGCATCCAGCGGCCCAGCACGCGCAAGCCGTTGACGGCGTTGAACGATTGCGAGCCGCCCGACACTTGCATCACTGCCAGGGTACGCCCCTGCGTCGGGCGCACGCTGCCCATTTCCAGCGGCAGCCAATCGATCTGCGACTTGAACACGCCCGTCACGGCGCCATGGCGTTCCGGGCTGCACCAGACCTGGCCTTCCGACCACAGCGACAGTTCGCGCAGCTCCTGCACCTTGGGATGGTCGGGGCTGACGCTGTCGACCATGGGCAAGCCATGCGGGTCGAACACCCGTGTCTCGGCGCCGAAATGCTGGAGCAAGCGCTCCGCTTCCAGGGTCAGCAAGCGGCTGAATGAGCGTTCACGCAGCGAGCCATACAGCAAGAGGATGCGCGGCGCATGCGTGGACACCGTCGGCGGCGCAAGTTTATCGAGGGTCGGCGTGTCGAGGTGGGCGGCGCTGATGTTGGGCAGCTTATTCATGGTAAATCCTTTCTTGATTAGCTCAGGCGCAGTGCCAGCCAATACGGTGACAGTTAATTCTATAATTCCATAATAATCGAAACATGAAATTAATGTAAACCTGTTTTTCTGCGTACGAGCTACCTGGAAAGACCGTTTGACATGGGATCCGTCGAGACCAGGTGCAGACCTCGACGGAGTGCCGCATTACATAGTCACAACGTCTCCATCGCGACGAATTTCGTCTGCCTGCACACTTTCATGCTCACACTGGTCTTTTGCCTTCGGGGCAAAACGCAGAATCAGGCAAGCAACGATGGCCGACAGGAGAGAGCCAAGCAGGATGCCGATCTTGGCTTCCTCGACATACGCTGGATGGCCAGGAAATGCCAGGCCACTGATGAACAGGCTCATCGTAAAACCGATACCGCAAAGCATCGAGACCGCATAAATTTGCAGCCAGGTGCTGCCGCGTGGCTTGCCAGCAAGTCCACTCTTGACCGCCAGCATGACACCAGCGAACACGCCCAGTTGCTTGCCGAGGAAGAGACCTGCGGCAATGCCAAGCGGGAGCGGCGCCCACATGGCCGATGGCGAGAGTCCCGCAAACGAGACGCCAGCGTTGACGAAGCCGAATACCGGGACGACCAGGAAACCGACCCATGGATGCAAGGCGTGTTCGAGCCGGTGCAGGGGCGAATCAGGCGCATCCGGCGTGCCTGGAGACGAAATGTAGGGGATCAGGAAGGCGCCCACCACGCCGGCAATCGTTGCATGCACGCCCGAGAGCAGCGTGACATACCAAAGCAGGGCCAGGCCGATCAGATATGGCCACAGTTTCATCACGCGAAGCTTGTTCAATGCAAATAACACCACGACGATAGCGGCCGCGGCGGCAAGTGCGCCGGCATTGATGGAGGCGGTATAGAAAACGGCGATGATGGCGACAGCACCCATGTCATCGATAATGGCCACTGAAACAAGCAGCAGTTTCAAGGACAAGGGCGCATGGCGTCCCAGCAGCGCCAGCACTCCCATGGCGAACGCGATGTCCGTCGCGGCAGGTATCGCCCAGCCATTCATCAGCAAGGGCTGTTTCGCAGTCAGTAAAACGTAGATCGCGGCCGGGAATGCCATCCCCAGCAGTGCAGGCAATGCCGGCAGGCGTCGCTGCTCCCACGTCGAGAGCCGGCCATCGACCAGTTCCCGTTTGATCTCGAGCCCGACCAGGAGGAAAAAGACCGCCATCAGCCCGTCGTTGACCCAGAGGTGGGTTGTCATCGGGCCCAGTTTGTCGCTGAGCACGGGACCTGTTTGCCAATGCAGAAAATGCTGGTAGGCGCTGGCCAGCGGACTGTTGGCGATAATCAGGGCGGCAACGGCCGCTGCCATCAGCAGGATGCCGCCCGCCGCGTCACTGGCGAGGAAGCGCTGTAGAACGGAATGGTGTTTCGGTGATGTAGTGGTGCTCATGCCGCATGCTCCTTGAACGAATGGATGTCCACGACGCACCAGGCCCTCCGGGCGCAAGCACGCTCGGCGAGGTCAATGACGGAAGAAGTGCCAATACAAGCGCAAGCACAAGCAGGCCGGGCAGGCGTAGACGAGGAGTGGGAAAGGAAAAAGACAGCGCCCGCGGAAAGCGGTGCTTCAATCAGTTGACGCCAATAGAGATGGAACGCTGCGCGCATCATAAAACCTCACGGAAAACGAAAATGTCGTTCTCCGTATTCGGGGTAGCCCCGGGCGCACGCAGCACACGCCGAGTTGTCATTATACCTCAGGCCCGGCTTTCCTTCAACGCGACAGCAGCGGACTGAATCGTCGTCCAGGGTGGCTGGCTTCCCGCTCAGTATGTTGATGTAGATCAATCAATTTTTGTATCGTGTGCAGCATAATATGATCATTCGCAAGCTTCTGTTCAGCAAATCATGGCTTGCGCCCTGCTCTACGCCCTACCCACTTCATAAGGAATACCATGACACCCACTACCATGAAAGCCGCCGTTGTCGAGCAACTGGGCCAGCCGCTGGTGCTGCGCGAGGTGCCCGTGCCGGTACCCGGCCCTGGCCAGATCCTCGTCAAGACGGAAGCGTGCGGCGTTTGCCACACGGATTTGCATGCGGCGCGCGGCGACTGGCCCGTCAAACCGTCGCCACCGTTCATCCCTGGCCACGAAGGCATCGGCCTGGTGGTGGCCGTGGGCACGGGCGTGACGGAGGTGCAGCTGGGCGACCGGGTCGGCGTGCCCTGGCTCTATTCGGCTTGCGGCCATTGCGAACATTGCCTGGCAGCCTGGGAAACCGTGTGCGCCGAAGCGCAGTTCGGCGGCTACACCAAGAATGGCGGCTTTGCCGAATACATCCTGGCCGACCCGCGCTACGTCGCGCATATCCCGGCGGGACTGTCCGCCGTGCAGGCCGCTCCCATCATCTGCGCCGGCGTGACCAGCTACAAGGGCATCAAGGAAACGGGCGCGCGGCCGGGCGAATGGCTGGCCGTGTCCGGCATCGGCGGACTCGGCCACCTGGCCATCGAGTATGCGCTGGCCATGGGCTTGCGCGTGGCGGCCGTCGACATCGATGACGGCAAGCTGGAGCACGCGCGCGCCCTTGGCGCCGAAGTGACCATCAATGCGCGCCAGGGCGACCCCGTCGCTGCCTTGCGCGAGGCGACCGGGGGCGGCGCCCACGGCGTGCTGATCACGGCGCCATCGCTCGATGCCTTCCAGCAAGGCGTGGCGATGACGCGCAAGCGCGGCACGTGCGTGCTGGTCGGCTTGCCGCCGGGCGACTTCCCGACGCCGCTGTTCGACGTCGTCGCCAATTGCGTGACGATACGCGGCTCCTTTGTGGGCACGCGCCAGGACATGGCCGAGGCGCTCGCCTTTGCCGCCACGGGCAAGGTCAAGGCCGACGTGGAATTGCAGCCGCTGTCGGCCATCAACGACATCTTCAGCCGCCTGGAACACGGCAAGGTTGCCGCGCGCGTCGTGCTCGATTTCAGCGCGAAGTAAACGCGACGCCAGCATTCCGGTGTGTCGTGCGACGGCAATTTAATTGCCGTTGTTATGATGGCTTATCATAAAAACACAACAAGGACACACCGATGAAGCAATCCCTCTCCCGCCTGCGGGCCTGCGCCACCCTCGCCTTCTCCATTTCGGCCAGCTGGGCCAGCGCGGCCGAGCCAGCCGCGTCGTCACTGCCTGGCCACTATTATCTGCAAGGCGTCATGGAAACGGGCTCCGAACTGCTGCTGAAAAAGGACGGCACGTTCGAATGGATGCTCAGTTATGGCAATACCGACCAGCAAGCCAGCGGCGAGTGGCGCGCTTTGGGCGACGTAGTCACCCTGGTGGCGGGCAATGGCGGTAAGGAGCCGCAGTTCCGCGTGTTCGAGGAATCGGAAATGCGCATCCAGAAAGCGGCCGAAGCGGGCCTGTGGGTCGCCATCGTCGGCTTTCCCCGGTTGGGACCGATGGCCGGCGTGGAAGTGAAATTCGAAGCGCAAAGCGGCAAGACGGCCACGGCCGTGAGCGTGGCGAACGGCGACGCCATCGTCCGCATGCCGGCGTCGGAACGCTGGGTGCGCGCCGGCTTGCGCCGCCAGGGGGCAAAAGCCGACTATCAATGGCTGCCAGTGCCAGCGGAGCGCGCGCAGGAACGCATCGCCGCGTTCGCCGTCACCGATCCGCAATGGCTCAGGGGCCAGGCATTCCAGAAGCTGGCCCTGCGCGTCGTCGAGGGCGGCCTGCGCGTGGACGATGCGGACAACGGCCTGGCCAGGGGGCTGTACGCGAAGCAGGCATCTGGCCAGTAGCACGCGTTTTCCGCTTTCTCAGCCTCTGCCGCATCCTGGCGCATAGTCCCCGCCATCGCCCGTGACTTGCTCCGTGCGCCGTTGACACCCCGCACGGTCTGTCCTATAGTCGCCGGGTTAACGACAAATGAGAATGAGAATCATGTTCAGTTCTATGAAGAAATGGCTCGTGTGCTATCCGCTCGTGGCCGCCAGCCTGTTGCTGGCCGGTGGCGCGCAGGCGCAAACGACCGATCCTGGCGCCGGCGCCAAGCAGTTGTGGCAATTGATTGACTACGTTGCCGTCGATTACAGCGGCGCCGTCGAGCACGGCAAGGTGATCAGCGAGGCCGAATACGCGGAAATGCTCGATTTCACGGACAACGCGACGACCCAGATCGCCGCCCTGCCCGCCCATGCCTCGCAAGCGGCCATTGCCGCCGCCATCGCCGACCTGCGCAAAGCCGTCGTCGACAAGGCGGACGGCGTGGAAGTCAAGCGCCTGGCGCACCATGCGAACGGCTTGCTGATCGCCGCCTACCCGATACCCGTGGCGCCGAAAGTGCTGCCGAACCTGGCGCGCGGAGCGGCCCTGTATGCGGCCCAGTGCGCCTCTTGCCACGGCGTGGCCGGTGGGGGCGATGGTCCGCTGGCAGCCAGCCTGGAACCGAAACCGATCGCCTTCACGGATGGCGAACGGGCGCAGTCGCGCAGCCTGATGGCGCTGTACCAGGTCATTTCGCAAGGCGTGGCTGGCACGTCGATGGCCAGTTTCGGCCAGCTGTCCGAAAACGAGCGCTGGGACCTTGCTTTCTATATCGGCGGCATGTCGCACGATGCGGCGGCCAGCGCGCACGGTGAAAAGCTGTGGCAGGACGATCCACGGGCCAAGAAGCTGTACGCGGACCTGGCCGCCGTGACGACCCTGACGCAGGAAGCCGTTGCCGCCAAGCTGGGCGCGGACGAGGCCAAAGCGCTGACGGCGTATCTGCGCAGCCATGCCGGCAAGGCCGAGGCGCACAAGCCGGCCGGCCTGGCCCTGTCGCGTCTGCGCCTGGCCGAAAGCCTGGCCGCCATGCACGCGGGCGACCGCGCGGGCGCGACGCGCCTGGGCCTGTCTGCCTACCTCGATGGTTTCGAGCCGATCGAGCCGATGGTCGGCGCGCGCAACAAATCCCTGCTGCTGGCCGTGGAAAACGCCATGCTGGCCTACCGTTCCGCCGTGGCCAAGGGCACGGCGGCCGACGCCGAAGCGGCCGGTGAAAAACTGCAGCAACTGTTTACCCACGTGGAAGCGGAACTGGGTGACGCCAAGGCCGACCCGATGACGACCTTTATCGGCGCCCTGACGATCTTGCTGCGCGAAGGCGTGGAAGCGCTGCTGATCGTGATCGGCATCATTGCCTTCCTGCGCAAGGCCAAGCGCAAAGACGTGCTCGCCTACGTGCATGCGGGCTGGGCCAGCGCCTTGGTGGCGGGCGGCCTGACGTGGGTGGCGGCGACGTATCTGGTGACCATCAGCGGCGCCAGCCGGGAAGTGAGCGAGGGTCTCGGTTCCGTGTTCGCGGCCCTGGTCCTGCTCAGCGTGGGCTTGTGGATGCACCAGAAGAGCAGCGCCGGGCGCTGGCAGGAATACCTGCACGAGAAACTCACGGCCGCGATGAGCCGGCGCTCCGCCTGGGGCCTGTTCGCACTGGCCTTCATCGCCGTCTACCGCGAAGTCTTTGAAACCGTGCTGTTCTATTCCGCCCTGGCGGCGGACGGCAATGGCGGCGCCCTGCTGGGCGGCTTCCTGGTGGCCATCGTGCTGCTGGTCGTGATCGCCTGGGCCTTGCTGCGCACGAGCGCGCGCATGCCGATCGGCAAGTTCTTCTCGTGGACCTCCGCCTTCGTGGCCGTGCTGGCCGTGATTTTGATGGGCAAAGGCGTGGCCGCGCTGCAGGAAGCGGGCTGGGTCGGCGTCACCCCCGTCGATTTCGTGCGCATCGACTTGCTGGGCATCCTGCCGACCATGGAAACCCTGCTCGCGCAGGCGGCCATCGTGGCCATCATCGTCGCCGGCTATGGCTGGAACCGTGTTTCGGCAGGCAAGCGCAAGCTGGCCTGATCCTGAAATGCCGGCGTAGGCAGAGCTCACATGGCGCTGCCTACGCCTGGTGGATAGTTGCGAACGACTGGGCAAACAAATCAGGCTGGTAGCCGGCGGCACTGAACAGGTGGCCACAGGACTCGTCGATCGCGGCGCGCAGTTTTGCCTGATCCACGCCCAGCACGACGCCACCGCGTTTGCGCACGCGCCCGCCAATGATGACGGTATCGATATTGCTGCGCTCAGCCGCATGCACGACGGTACCGATGGCGTTGTTGACAGGATATACGTTGAGGTCGCCGGTGCGTATCAGCACCAAGTCGGCCTGCTTGCCTGGCCTCAAACTCCCGATGCGCTGTTCCAGCCCCGCCACCGCGGCGCCGTCGATCGTGGCGGCCTCCAGCAAGCGGAAGGCATCGGTGGGCGCCGCCGCATGGCGATGTCCGTGGCGATGCCCCTGGCGATGCCCCATCACCCGCTGCAGGTAGAACGCCACGCGCATTTCCATGAACATGTCGCCGCTATACGAGGTCTCGTTGTCGACACTGAGGCCAGGGCGTATGCCGTGCTGGTGCGCCGCCTGCCAGGCGTTCATGCCATCCTCGATGCCGTAGTGGGCATCCGAACGCGGGCATACATTGACGCGCACGCCCGCCTCGCGCAAGATGCGCCAGCCCGATTCCGGCAGACAAGTGCAGTGGTTGAAGATGTTGTCGCTGCCGAGCAACCCCTGCCGGTGCAAGCCTTCCAGCTCGGCCGCCATGCCAGCGCCAAAAAACTCGGTCACGATGGGAATACCCAATTTACGGGCGACGGCCCACTGCTCCGGTTCCAGCTGCGCCATCATGGCCAGCGTCACCAGGCTGTCGGGATCGCTAAAATACTTGGCCTGCAGGCGCGCGAGGTTGCCTGGCCAATGCGCCTTGTCCCACTCGCCCGACACAGGCGCCCCCGAGGCGTGCACGGCGCGGATGCCCGCATCGAGCAGCGCTTCGACTGCCGCGTCGGCGTGCGCCCCCGTGCGGCTGTTGTGGGAATTGTCGATCACGGTCGTGATGCCGGCATCGATGGCGCCCAGGGCCGTGAGCAGGTTGCCCACGTAGATATCGCGGGGCCGGTAGTATTTGGCGAACGAGAAATGCGTGGCGTTGCAATAGTCCTCGAGCGTTGCCGCATTCGGGTTGATGCGGCGCAGCTGGCCTTCCCAGGCATGGCGATGGGTGTCGACCATGCCGGGAATGGCGATCATCTGCGCGGCATCGATCACTTCGGCGCCGTCGGCCTGCAGATGCTGGCCGATGGCGGCAATGACGCCATCGGCCATCAGGATATCACCCTTGGGCACATTGCCAACCTTGCCATCCATGCTGATGATGGTGGCGCCTTTGATCAGCATCTTGCGGGGGGGCGGGGCCAGTGGCCCCAGTAGTTGGTCTTGTTCAGACATGCTTGATTCCTGCTATAGCTAATGAGTTGCACGCAGTCTAGTGCAGGCAAGCACGGGGGAAAAGTGGCGCCGTGTGTTTTCAGCATGCAGAAAAACCGAATAATGTTGGGTTATAGTGCCGTTTCCCCTACTGCTACGAAGACAAGATATGGACCGCGTACAAGCAATGCAGGTATTCCTTCGCGTGGTCGAGAGCAGGAGTTTCGTGCGCGCGGCGCAGACTCTGGGTTTGCCCGCATCGTCGGTGACCGCCATCATCAAGCGGCTGGAAAAGCATTTGCAGACGCGCCTGCTGAACCGTTCCACCAGAAACCTCAGCCTGACACCGGAAGGCGAGCGCTACTTCCACCGCTGCCGCGAGATCCTCGAGCTGATCGCCGATACCGAAGCGAGCTTGCAAGGCGCTAGCGATCGCCCGCAGGGACGTTTGCGCGTCGATATGCCTGGCGGCATTGCCCATGCCGTGATCCTGCCGCAGCTGGCGCAATTCCAGCAGCGCTACCCCGACATCTACCTGATGATCGGCGTCAATGACCGCCAGGTGGACTTGATACAGGAAGGCGTCGATTGCGTGATCCGCACCGGCAGCCTGGAAGACTCGACCCTGGTCGCGCGCCGCCTGGGCGAGCTGCGCTGGATCACCTGCGCGGCGCCGTCCTACCTGGCCGAACACGGTGCTCCCGCAACCCTGGAGGATTTGCCGGGACACCGGGCCGTCCATTACTTTTCCAGCACGGCGCGGCGCGGCAGCGATCTGCATTTCATCGAAAACGGCATCCGCGTCGCCGTGCCCCTCCCCGGCACGGTCGCCGTCAACGAGACGGGGCTGTACATCGAGCTGGGCCTCGCCGGCCATGGCTTGATGCAGCTGGCCGAGATCCTCGTAAGCAGCCAGCTGCAGGCCGGGCAACTGGTCGAGGTGCTGGCCGACAGGCGGCCTGCGCCGGTTCCGGTATCGCTGCTCTACCCCCATCAGCGCTTTCTTTCCCCTGCGATGCGGGCGTTCAGCGAGTGGACGGCCGAGCTGTTCGGAACGGCTCGCGTGCAAGCTGTTGAAAAGTGCGATATGATGATCATCATGCAGAACTCACCGAACAAACCGGCGGCGCAAAGCCGCAAGGAAGCCACCCACGAACGCATCGTCGAGGTGGCCACGCGCGCCATCCGCCGCAGCGGCTATGCGGGCACGGGCGTGGCCGACATCATGAAGGAAGCGGGCCTGACGCACGGCGGCTTCTATGCGCACTTCGCCTCGCGCGACGCGCTGCTGGCCGAAGCGGGCGACCGCGCGGGCGCCGAAGCGGTGGCGCTGGCGGCCCGGGTGGCCGCTGCCGCCCCACCGGGCCAGGCGCTGCAGGCCATGCTGGCCGCGTATCTGTCGCCAGAACACATCGCCGCCATCGAGGTGGGCTGCCCCGTGTCGGCGCTGGGTTCGGAAATGCCGCGCCAGGCGCCCGAAGTGCGGCGCGCCGCCACCATCCACATCAAGGAAATGATCGACCTGTTCGCGCGCCAGTTGCCGAACTGGGGCCAGCCCGAAGCGCATGCGCAAGCGATGGCGACCGTGTGCGCCATGATCGGCACCACCATTCTCGCGCGCGCCGTGGACGAGCCAGCCCTGTCGGAGGCGCTGTGCGCGGCCACCCTGGCGCAGTTTCAAACACCCAGCTAATTGCACCGCCCGTGGCCTTGATCCGTCCCGGGCTTTTTTTGAAACAACAATATGATGATCGTCATATTTTATATCCAACGCTGTCAACCACTGAAGGAATTACCATGAACAACAAGAAGATTGCCCTCGTCACCGGCGCCTCGTCCGGCATCGGCGCGGCCACGGCCCAGCGCCTGGCGCAAGCGGGTTACACGGTGTACGGCACCAGCCGCCGCGGCGGACAAGCGGCCGCAGCCGGCCATGCGATGCTGGCGCTCGACGTCACCAGCGATGCGTCCGTCGCTGCGGCCGTGGCCGAGCTGATACAGCGCGAAGGCCGCATCGACCTGCTGGTGAATAACGCCGGTTTCGGCGTGGCTCCGGGTGGCGCAGAGGAAAGCAGCGTGGCACAGGCGCAAGCCATCTTCGACACGAATTTCTATGGCGTGCTGCGCATGACCCTGGCCGTGCTGCCGCACATGCGGGCCCAGGGCGGCGGGCGCATCCTCAATATCGGTTCCGTCCTGGGCTTTTTGCCCATGCCTTACGGCGCGCTGTATTCCGCCACCAAGCACGCGATCGAGGGCTACACTGAATCGCTCGACCATGAAGTGCGGGGCTGGGGCATCCGTGCCAGCGTCATCGAACCGGCCTACACGAAAACCACGTTCGAAGCCAATCTGCTGGCGCCCGATACCCCGCTGTCCGCCTACCGGCAAGTGAGCGCGGCCGTCACAAGCCGGCTGCAAATGCTGATGGCCGGCGCCGATGACCCGGCCATCGTGGCCGACACCGTCCTGGCGGCGGCGCAGGCAAGCCAGCCCAAGCTGCGCTACACGGCCGGGCCGCTGGCGGCGCGCTTGCGCCTGATGCGCCGTTTCATGCCGGCCGCGCTGCTGGACGCCGGCTTGCGCAAGGACCTGCGCCTGGCCTGAGCGCCGGCGCCTTTTCAGTCTTCAGAGAGAACATCATGCAAGCTTTGCAACTTAAAAAATACGGCGGCCTCGATCACGTGGCGTTTGCGGAACTGCCCCGCCCCACGCCCGGCCCCGGCGAATTGCTGGTGCGGGTGCACGCCGTCGGCCTGAACCCCATCGACAATCTGATTCCCAAGGGCGACTTCAAGCCGATCTTGAAAACGCGCTTGCCGGCCACCCTGGGCAGCGACCTGGCCGGCGTGGTCGTGGCCGTGGGCAGCGGCGTCACGCGCTTTACAGTGGGCGACGCCGTGTATGCGAGTATTTTCGACACGCCGCACGGCAGCCTGGCCGAATTTGCCGTCGTGCCCGAACAGGCGGCCGCGCTGAAACCGGCCAACCTCGATTTCGTGCAGGCGGCGTCGATACCCATGGTGGGCCTGACGGCGTGGCAAGCCATGCATGAGCGCATGCAACTGAAGCCGGGCCAGAAAGTGTTCATCCCGGCCGGTTCCGGCGGCATCGGCACGTTCGCCATCCAGCTGGCCAGGCACCTGGGCGCCCGCGTGGGCACCACCACCAGCACGGCGAACGTGGAACTGGTGCGCGGCCTGGGGGCCGATGAGGTCATCGACTACAAGAAACAACCGTTCGAGGACGTGCTGCGCGATTACGACGCCGTGCTGGGCACGGTGCGCGGCGACGGCCTGGAAAAAGCCTTGCGCATCATCAAGCCTGGCAGCCGCGTCGTCTCGCTGGTCGGCCCGCCCGACGCCGCCTTTGCCCGTGCGCGCGGCATGAACGTGGTGCTGAAACTGGTGTTCGGTTTGCTCAGCCGCAAGATCATCGGCCTGGCGAAGCGGCGCGGCGCCAGCTATGCCTTCCACTTCGTGCGTCCCGACGGCGGCCAGCTGGCGCAGATCGCCGCCCTGATTGAGGCGGGAACCATCCGCCCCGTCATCGACAAGGTGTTTCCTTTTACCGAGGCGAAACAGGCGCTGGCCTACCTGGCGCAGGGCCGCGCGCGGGGCAAGGTAGTGGTGCAACTGCCCGTGTCCTGAGGCGTATTTAACCTGCTTTCCGCGCCGTGACCATGACTGTGATTATGTGTGAGTTTTGCGTTGGCAATTTCCTCCATACTCGTTGTCAACCGTGTGCTTCTTGACACCGGTCAACCTCCATAAAGGTAGCTCATGCGCGCTTTCCCGGAATGCTGCTGGCTCGCCATCACCCTCGTGGCCGGCATGGTTCATGCCGCCGAACCGGGCGTCACCGAGACGCACATCCGTCTGGGCATGGTCAATGCCCAGACGGGGGCGGCCTCGGGGCTGGGGAAAGCCATGCTCGACGGCGCGACGGCCGTTTTCCAGGAAGCGAACCAGCGTGGCGGCATCCATGGCCGCAGCATCGAGCTGGTGGTTGCCGATGACGGCTACGATCCTGACCGGGCCATCAGCGAAACGCTCAGGCTGGTCGAGGAAAAACAGGTGTTCGCCCTGTTCGGCAACGTGGGCACGCCCACGACCAATGCCGTCATACCGATCGTCCAGGAAATGAAGGTGCCGCTGGTGGGCGCGTTTACGGGCGCAATGACCTTGCGCCGCCCCGTGGTACGTGAAATCATCAACTTCCGCGCCAGTTATGACGATGAATCCGATGCCCTGGTGCAGTATTTCGCCAGCCGCGGCGTCAAGCGCTTTGGCGTGCTGTACCAGGACGACGGTTTCGGCAATGCCGTACTCGACGGCACAGTGAGAGCCCTGCAACGGCGCGGCCTGGAACTCGTTGCCAAGGGCTCGTTCCAGCGTGGCACCACGGCCGTCAAGGCGGGACTGGCGGCCCTGATCGGGCACGACCTGCAAGCGGTGGTCATGGCCGGCCCCTACACGCCGGTGGCGGCGTTCGTGCGCGAAGCCAGCCAGGCCGGGTTGAAGGCGGCCCTGTCCACGGTGTCCTTTGTCGGCACGGACAGCCTGCTGCAACTGCTGGGCAAGGAAGGCAACAACATCGTCATTTCGCAGGTAGTGCCCCTGCCGGACGACCGCCAGTTGCCGATCGCCGCCGACTGCGCCGCGCTGCTGGCCAGGCATGTGCCGGCGGCCACGCTGTCTTTCGTCAGTTTCGAAGGCTGCATTTCGGCCACCCTGATGGTGGCGGCGCTGCGCCGCACGGGCGCGGACCTCACGCGCGAGCGCCTGATCCAGAGCTTCGAATCGTTCGACCGGCTCGATCTGGGCGGCATGCGGGTGACGTTGCGACCCGACAACCACCAGGCGTCGACGGCCGTTTTCCTGACCCGCATCGCCGACGGCAAGATCGTGCCGGCGGACCCGGGGCCTGGCGCGAAGTGATGCGCGCCCACTTTTCCAGCCCGCCCTGGAGCCAGGCATGAAAATCAGGACCAAGCTGATCATCAGTACCACCGTCCTGCTGGCGGGCGTGGCGGCCATGGCGGCGGCCAGCCTCTTGCTGGTGAAAGGCATAGAAACCCATGTGCACGGTTTGACCGACCGGACCGTGCCGATGTACACGGACGTATTGCGCCTGCGCTATACCGTGCAGGACATGGCCTCGGATTTTTTCGAGCTGGGCAAGGCGCAAGACCTGGCGCAGCTGGAACAGGTATCGAACAAGATCGTCGCCAATATCCAGGCCGCCGAGGGCATCCGCAAGCAATTGCGGCGCCATGGCGAGTCGCAGTCGACCCGCTACCATACGGCCTTCGAACAGGCATTCGAGCGCATGCGCGTCGCCGTGCGCAAGCGCCTGGAAAACGAGGCCTACTACAAGGCGCAGGCGACGGAGATGGGCCAGGTCCTGGCGCAGATCAAGGCCGCCGCCAAGGCCGCGCGCGGCAAGATCCGCCTGATCGACAGCCAGGCCCAGGCCACGGCCGCCGAGGTGCAACTGGAAAGCCAGCGCCTGAACGAGAATGCCCGCTACCTGGCCGACTTGCGCAATAGCATCCTCGACATGCAGATTGCGCTGGCCGAAACGGAGGCCGTGAAGAGCCGTTTCCGCATCGCGCCCCTGCGCGAAAGGCTGACGGCGGCCGTCGCGCATCTGGACGGAAGCGGCGAGCGCGACATCAGCCCTGCCCAGCAGGCACTGCGGACAAAACTGCTGGCCACGGCGCGCCAGTTGCTCGATCCCGCCGCCGGCCTGATGGCCTTGCGCGCCGGCTTGCTGGCCGAAGGCGGCGCCAGCGCGGCGCGGCAGGCGCAATATGCGGCGCTCAAGGAACAAGTCAGCGCCACCCTGGCTGCCGCCCACCTGCGCCTGGCCGAGGAACTCGATCCCATCGAACTGCAGCTGGCCATCGGACGCGACCGGCTGGCGCAGGCCAACCGCTACATGCGCACCTCGTCCCGCATCGAGGACGCCAGCGGCGAAATCAACCTGGCCGTCGACGCCATCAGCATCGGCGTGGGCGAAGTGATGCTCGCCACGGCCGCCAGTGACGTCAAGCGCCTGGGCGACGATATCGCACTGCACATCAGCGCACTGCACCGCGACATGGGCACCATGCAGACCTTGCTGCAAAGCATAGGCCAACTGGGCTTGCTGGCTGAAACGCGCAGCGTCGACACCTATCTGGACGCGGTGGAACGGTCGGGACAGCGGCTGGTGCAAGCCAAGGGCAGCGTGCTGGACAGCCAAGCGGCGCTGGACGAAGTCATCGGCCACGTGCGCGCCTTCGAGCGCGAACAGGCCGCCTATTCCGCGCAGCAGGTGTCGCGCATCACGGGGCAGCAGCAGGACGCCGTGACCCAGGTGCGCGATGGCGTGCGCCATGCCTTCATGCTGATCCTCGGCATCGCGCTGGTGCTGCTGCTGGCCTGCGTGGCCATCACGGGGCTGATCAGCGCATCCATCGCCAGGCCGCTGGCGCACCTGTCCCATGCGATTGCCCATATCCGCGGCGGCAAGGCGCTGTCGGTGCGCGTGGCGCAGCATGGCAGCGATGAATTGGGGCAATTGATCAAGGGCTTCAACGGCATGCTCGAGCATGTGGAACAGCGCGACCTGGCGCTCAAGCAGGCCAAGGCCGAGGCCGACGCCGCCAACCGCGCCAAGTCGGAATTCCTGGCCAAGATGAGCCACGAGATCCGCACGCCGATGAATGGCGTGCTGGGCATGACGGAATTGCTGCAGCGCACGGAACTGAGCCCCAAGCAGCAGCGTTTCGTGCACACGGTGCACCGCTCCGGCGAAAGCCTGCTGAGCATCATCGACGACATCCTCGACTTTTCCAAGATCGAGGCGGGCAAGCTGGTGCTCGAACATATCCCCTTCGACCTGCGCCAGGTGATCGACGATGTGGTGGCGCTGTTTGCCAACGGCATCCAGCGCAAGGCCATCGAATTTACCTGCCGCGTCGCCTCCGACGTGCCGCAGCACGTGCGCGGCGACCCCGTGCGCCTGCGCCAGATCCTCACCAACCTGCTCAATAACGCCACCAAGTTCACGGAACGGGGCGAGATTTCCGTCGATGTCAGCTGCCCCGCCGCCGGCCAGATCCGCATGGAAGTGCGCGACACGGGCATCGGCATGGCGCCGGAAGCGGCGGCGGCCGTCTTCCAGCCTTTTCGCCAGGCCGACAGCACCACTTCGCGCAAATACGGCGGCACGGGACTGGGCCTGGCCATCATCAAGCAGCTGGTGGAAATGATGGGCGGCAACATTGTGCTGAAATCCGTGGCGGGCCAGGGTTCCAGCTTCGCCGTCACCGTTGTCGTGGGCACCGTGGCGCCCGAGGACGCGCCGCCGGCGCCGCCGCCGCGCGTGTCGCTGGACGCCTTGAACGTGCTGATCGTGGATGACCATGCCACCAACCGCAGCATCCTGCTGCAGCACGCGATCGAGTGGCAGATGGCCGCCGCCAGCGCCGCCGACGGCGCCGAGGCGCTGGACCTGCTGCAAGCCGCGCTGCGCGGCGAGCGCCCGTTCGACCTGGCCATCATCGACATGCGCATGCCCGTCATGGATGGCGCCGAGCTGGTGCGGGCGATCAAGGCCGACGCCGGCATGGCGGCCCTGAAAATTATCATACTCAGTTCGCTGGACGCTTCGGCCGAGCTGCGCCAGGTGACGGCGCTGGGCGTGGAATACTGCCTGACCAAGCCCGTGCGGGCGGTGGAACTGCGCCACTGCATCGAAGCTGCCTGCGGCTACGGCACCCTGGCGCCAACGAGTGCTGCCATGCCTGCCCTGCCCGCTCCAGCGGACACCGCGGCCGCAGGCCAGGCGCCGCTGCGCATGCTGCTGGTGGAAGACAACGCGATCAACCAGGAAATCGCCCTGGCCATGCTGGAAGATAGCGGCTACGAAGCCACGCCGGCCGACAACGGGGCGCGCGCGCTGGCCCTGTGGGAGCGCTCCCCGTTCGACGTGATCCTGATGGATTGCCAGATGCCGGAAATGGATGGTTTTGAAGCGACCCGGCGCTTGCGCCGCATGGAAAGCGAGCAAGGCCGCAGCCGCACGCCCATCATTGCCCTGACGGCCAACGCCATCCTCGGCGACCGCGAACTGTGCCTGGACGCGGGCATGGACGACTACCTGGCCAAGCCGTACACGCGCGCCGCCCTGCTGGCCATGCTGGCCCGCTGGCGCCCGTCCCCCGCCGCGCCGGCCCCAGCGGAGACGGCTGGAGTAACGGTGGAGACAGCGGCAGCGCCATCGGCCGCCATCCTCGACGCCACCGCCCTGCAAAACCTGCGCGCCATGCGGCGTCCCGGCCGCCCCGACGTGCTGGGGCGCATCATCGACCTGTTCTACAGCGACGCCCCGCGCCTGCTGGGGCAGCTGGAAGTGGCCGCCGAGGCCAGCGATGCCGCGGCCCTGCAGCTGGCGGCGCACACGCTCAAGTCCAGCTGCGCCAACGTGGGCGCACTGGGCTTGTCGGCCACCTGCCGTGAAATCGAACAATACGCGCGCGGCAACGACGTCGGCAGCGCACTGCACCATATCCGCGGCATCCAGCAAGAACTCGACCGTGTCCTTGCCGCCCTGGCCATTGAGAAGGAAGCCATATGAATACCGCACTGCCCCCGCAAGCACTGGTCCTGGTGGTCGATGACGACACCATGACGCGCATCCTCGTGACGGAAGCGCTGGAGCCGGAAGGCTTCCGCATCGAGGAAGCGGCCAGCGGCCTGGAAGCGCTGGCCGCCTTCCAGCGCGGCGTGCCCGACCTGATCCTGCTCGACGTCGCCATGCCCGGCATGAGCGGCTTCGAATGCTGCCAGCAGCTGCGCCGGCTGCCCGGCGGCGCGCACGTGCCCATCGTCGTACTGACCGGCAACGATGACGACGACTCCATCAAGCAGGCGCTGGAAGCGGGCGCCAGCGATTTCATTTCCAAGCCGATGCAATGGCGGTTGCTGGCGCACCGGCTGCGCTACCTGCTGCGGGCCAGCAGCGCGCTCACCGAACTGAGCCGTATCCAGGAAAGCCTCAACCACGCGCAGGCGCTGGCCCGTCTGGGCAACTGGGAATACCGCGTCGCCGGCGGCGACGGCTACTGGTCGCCGGAGCTGTTGCGCATCCTGGGCCTGGACGCCGATACCGGCCCCACCAGCTTCGACCGCCTGCTGCAGTGCCTGCCGGAAGACCAGCGCCCCCTGCTGCTCGATGCCTTCATGGAGCTGCATGCGAGCGGCACCAGCTACGGCCTGGAACACAAGGTGCTGCGGCCCGACGGCGGCGAGTGCATCGTCTTTCACCAGGCCGAAGCCGTGCGCGAAGGCCGCGAGGTACTGCTGATGCGCGGCACCGTGCAAGACATCACGGACCGCAAGCTGCAGGAATTGCGCATCGAATACCTGGCCAACCATGACGCGCTGACGGACTTGCCCAACCGGCAATTGCTGAACGACCGCATCGGCCAGGCCATCGCCCATGCCCGCCGCACCCGCTTGCACCTGGCCACCCTGATGCTGGACCTCGACCGTTTCAAGTTCGTCAACGACAGCTATGGCCACCCCGTGGGCGACGCGCTGCTGCGGGAAGTGGCCCGCAGGCTGAAGCTGGCCGTGCGCGAGGGCGACACCGTGGCTCGCCAGGGCGGCGACGAGTTCGTCATCCTGCTGACGGACCTGCCCGACATCGAGACGGCCGAACAGATCGTGCAAAAAGTGCTGGCGGTGTTCATCGAGCCCTTCGTGCTGGGCGAACATACCTTGCACGTCAGCACCAGCATCGGCGCCAGCGTGTTTCCATCCGACGGCGACAGCGGCGACATGCTGCTCAAGACGGCCGATGCGGCCCTCTACAGCGCCAAGGACAAGGGCCGCAACGGCTACCAGTTCTACAATCACAAGATGGGCGTGCTGGTGGAAGAGCGGGCCGAAATCGAACACGCGCTGCACCAGGCGCTGGCGCTGGGCGAGCTGGAATTGCACTACCAGCCCAAGGTCGATCTCACCAGCGGCAAGATCTATGGCATGGAAGCGCTGCTGCGCTGGCGCCGCGACGGCATCGGGCTGGTGCCGCCGGACCGCTTCATCCCCCTGGCCGAGGAAACGGGCATGATCGTGCCCATCGGCGAATGGGTGCTGCGCACGGCGTGCGCGCAGCTGGGCGTCTGGCATGCCTACGGCTTTACGCACCTGACGATAGCCGTCAACGTGTCGGCGCGCCAGTTCCGCCAGGTCGACATGCCTCAACTGGTGCGCGAAGTGCTGGCCGACAGCGGCGTGCCGGCCCACTGCCTGGAGCTGGAGCTGACGGAAAGCGTGCTGATGCAGAACCGCGACCTCGTGGTGAAGGCGCTGGAAGAATTGAAGGAAATCGGCGTGACCTTGTCGCTGGACGACTTCGGCACCGGCTATTCGAGCCTGTCCTACCTCAAGCAATTCCCCATCGACGTCGTCAAGATCGATCAATCGTTCATCCGCGACGTGACCGACAGCGTGGATGGCGCGTCGCTGACCCGCTCCATCATCGCCATGGCCAAGTCGCTGCACATGACGACGGTGGCCGAGGGCGTGGAAACGGAGGGACAATTGGGATTTCTCAATACCAACCAGTGCGACGCCATGCAAGGCTATTATTTCAGCCGTCCCCTGCCCGGCGCCGAGATGGATCTGATGTTGCATGCGGGCACCCATTTGCCGCCCGACAGCTGCCATGCCGAAGCACCGCAGCGCGTGCTGCTGCTGGTGGACGACGAGGAGCATATCCTGTCCGCCCTGCGCCGCTCGCTGCGCAAGGAGGGTTACCAGATACTCAGCACCAGCCAGCCGCAGGAAGCGCTGGAACTGGTGGCCGCGCATGCCGTGGGCGTGATCCTCACGGATGCGCGCATGCCGGGCATGTCCGGCAATGAGCTCTTGCGCCGCATCAAGGGTATCTATCCGGAAATCGTGCGCGTGATGCTGTCCGGCTACCCGGAACTGCATTCGGTCACGGCGGCCATCAATGAAGGCTCGGTGTACAAGTTCATCACCAAGCCCTGGGACGAGACCTTGCTGAAAGACCATTTGCGCGAAGCCTTCGTGCGCTTCGAATCGGGCGTGCAGCGGCCACCGGTCGGTCCGCATGGCATCGAGATCAGCAACCGTGCCGCCTAGCGCGTCGCCAGGAGCCGCCATGCAGGACCAGCTGTTCTTCGAAGGCTTGCGGGCGCTGGCCGAAGCCGCCTTCCCCAAGCATTGCGCCTGTTGCGGGCGCGAATTCGCCACGGCCGACGAGTTCATTTTGCAGACGCAATCGATGCGCCAGAATGTCTCGGGGCTGAAACAAAGCTTCGACGACAACAACGTGGCCATCGTCGAGGTCTACCGCAACTGCCTGTGCGGCTCGACCCTGATGGATTTCTTTTCAGACCGGCGCGACACCTCCGAGGCATCGCTGCAGCGGCGCCAGTTGTTTGAGCGCCTGTTGCCGCCGCTGATGGAAAAAGGCATGGAACGGGCCGCCGCGCGCGAATATCTGCTGCATGTCGTGCGCGGCCAGCTGCCGTGACGAGGCAGCTGACTGCTGGCCGCTGGTATTACCAGTAGCCCAGTACCTTCCACCACGTCGTGCCGACGACGGCAAAGATCAGCAATTCGATCACGCACATGATGAAGCCGACCCGCCACCAGTTGCCCATCGTCACGAAACCGCTGCCGAAGATGATGGGTGAAGTACCCGTCGCGTAGTGGGTCAGGGTCATCATGATGGCCGAGCCGGCCGTCATCATGAGCATGAACGGCACGTGGTATTCGGCCGGGATCAGGTGCAGGCCCACCGTCAGGAAGGCCAGCAGCATGGCGCTGATGTGGGCCGTCGTGCTGGCGAAGAAGTAATGCGAAAAAACGAATACCAGCACCAGGACGCCGGCGATCGGCAGCCAGTCCATGCCGCTGGCGACGATGGCCGCTTTCATGCCGGCCGAGAACCAGGCGATCACGCCCGTCTTGTTCAGCTGCTCGGCCATCATGACGAGCGCGCCGAACCACACCAAAGTATCCCAGGCGCTCTTTTCCGACAAGACGTCATCCCAGTCGATGGTGCCGGTAATAATCAGCACGAACAAGCCGACAAAGGCGACCACCGTCGCATCGAGCGAAAACGCGGGGCCGAACAGCATGGCCGGCACGTTGGCCCACAGCAGCAGCAACAGGGCGAAGGTGCCCAGCATGACTTTTTCCGACGGCGACAGCGGGCCCATGCCTTTCAATTCCGCCTTGGCATAGGTGACGGCGTCGGGCGTGGCTTTGAGTTCCGGCGGCGACAGCCAGTAAATAATCAGGGGCATCACCAGCAGACAGACGAGGCCCGGCAGCAGCATGCACAGGGCCCAGGTGGTCCACGTCAGGTGAAAACTCTGGCCGCTGGCCTTGGCCACGAAGTCGACCACGAGCGGGTTCGGCGCCGTGGCAGTGAGGAACATGGCCGACGTAATCGGATTGGCGTGGTAATTGACGAGGGCCAGATACGTGCCCACCTTCTTTTCCGTGCCCTTGGCCGGGTCCGAATCGAAGGCATTGGCGATCGATTTCATGACGGGGTGGACGATGCCGCCGCCGCGCGCCGTGTTACTGGGAGTAAAGGGCGCCAGCACCAGCTCGCAAATCGCCAGGCCATAGCCGATGCCCATGGTGCGCTTGCCCAGCAAGGAAATGAACAGCAGGCCGATGCGGCTGCCCAGCCCCGTCTTTTTCAAGCCGCGCGAAATCAGAATCGCCACGACGATCAGCCAGATCAAGGGATTCGAAAAACTGCTGAGCGCATCCGTGATGGCGCCCTTGGACGAGGTCGACGTCACTTGCGACAGCGAAACGATGACGATGGCCATCATGGCCATCACGCCGATCGGCATGACTTTCAGGATGATCGCCAGAATCGTGGTGAGGAAAATCGCCACCAGGCCCCAGGCCTTGGGCGTCAAGCCATCGGGCGCCGGCAGCAACAGCATGCTGACCAGCAAGACCGTGCAGATCAGGGCGGGGACGAGGCGGAATGGGACGGCTTCCTTGAAATGCAGGAACAAGTCGCGCACTGTTTTATACATCATGATTTCCTTTGCTGGACAGGCATCCTGGCGGGCGGTCGCCCGCTTGGATTGGTGATAATTCTTTTTAGCAACATCATACAAGCTCAGGCGCCAGTACCCTGCTCCATTACGCCTGCGCCTGCCAGGAAATTCCCGAATCGTTGACTTGAGCGCTATCAGAGTGCCGGAATATATTGACGAGCAGTGACAATGGGTGACTTTTTTGTCAATTTTTCTCTGTATCTTTCCCCGTAGCCGCCGCCAGATATGCCACCAGGATTGCCAACCTTTCAGGGGAAAACTTGATGAATAGCACGGAACAGTATTCGATACACCCATCGATCGGCGTTGCCCGCGTGGGCAACAGCCATGATTCGTTTTATCTGGCGCCGGAAACGATCGGCGGGCTGCCGATCGAAGTCGACAGCAATAACGATCCGCAGGTAGTCGATGGCAAGCCGGTCCACGTTGCCCAGTTCAAGGATGCGGCCGGCCGCGTGCGGCGCCAGGCAGCCAGTTTCCGCATTTACAAGACGGTGGCGGGACGTCCCGGCGAAAAAGTCCTCGTCGACCTGCAAGACCCGAGCATTGCCAAAATCGAGTGGACGGTGCACGTGGCAAACAAGAAGGCAGCGTGGTGGAACTTCATTCCCCTGCTGGGCGACTTGATGTTCGGCCCATACAACAGCTATGAAACCTGGGAAAATACGCCGCCCGCCTGGAATCTGACGCCCACGTCATGGACCAATCTGCGCAATGACACCGTCAAGGGAGATGTGGCACGGCAAAAACTGATCGTCGATCCGGGACCGCGCACACTCGATGCGCCGCTGGGCAAGGCACATTTCGACAAGGATGGCGCCGGTTCCTATGCGCACGTCTCCTTCCCCGATCCGCAGGCCATCACGCAAGGCTATCCCGTGCGCACCCTCGGTGAAATGCGCACGGATTCGCGCGGCAACCTGCTGGTGATCGGCGCCTATGGCCGCGCCGGCGGCTCCGAAAGCATCACGGGCTTTGGCGGCGGCGACACGTGGAATGACGACGTGGGCGATGGCCCCGTCAGCGCGACCATCCATTTTACGGATGGCAGCCCGTCCGTGGAACTGAAAGCGTGGGTGGTCATCGGCTCGCCGAAGTTCGCGCCAGAACTGGTGAACATTTCCACCTGGGATGACGTCGTGGCCGACATGGCCATCAAATACAAGAACGCGCTGCCCGAGGCCTACGACACCGCCCGCTGGAGCGGCAGCGAGGGCTGGAATCCCGACTATGTCGTCAATTACGCGCAGGACATCCAGCCATTTCTGGCCAGAATAGGCGATTACCAGTGGGTGGCGACGGTGCCGTCGATGACGGCCTTCATCCGCCCCAACTTTGACGTGGCCGATGCGTCGGAAGCGAACCGGCCGCAGCGCGAAAAATTCTTCAGCTATTTCAGGAAGCCGTCGGCCATCCGGCCCGGCACGGAAGAACAGGCACCGGGATTCACCGGTGGCCAGGGCGGACAATTGTTCAGCGAAGCCACGACGGAAAACCCCGGCGCGGGCATACCGCTGATGCCCTTGAATTCGGGTAGCAATTCCGTGCGCAACAACGTCATCAGCAAATTTTCCGTGCTGACGGATACGCAATACTTTGCCTTGCAGCAATGGGCGGCCGGCAAGTTCGCCGCCGATGCGCCGGGCCTGGCGCTGCCCGGCATCGACCCGCTCGATCAGGCGGCCATCGGCAATTGCGTGGGCGAACCCATGTGCCCTGGCATCGAAGTGACGTGGAGCGTGCGCAATCCCATCATCTACGGGAAACCGTACGCCATCCTGCACCGCGTGGATGCCGACTACGCAAAAAATGGCCTGTCGGCGGGCCGCGACGAGTGCGAACCGCTGGACTGGAACGCCCCGACCGTCGGCACCGGCTGCGAACCGGGCGACCTGACCAAGCGCATGGCCATCCCGTGGCAGGCCGACTTCTATGACTGCTCCGTGCAGATGATTAACTTCGACAATCCGGACCTCGTCAAGAATCCCGACACGCTCATCCCCGTGCCGCCCACCTACTACGCCTACTGGTGGCCGCCGCAAAGCCCGTGGAACGTGATCAACGGCGCCACCACCAAGGAAGAGCAGGCGCTTGCCGGCGTGCCGGCCGGCATGCAGGTGATGTACAGCCGCGGCATGAACAGTTTTTCGCAAATGATCAGCTCCTGGCACTACCTCGGTTTCATCGTGAACCAGAACCAGGATGCCGAATCGGGCCGCCAATACCCGTACTTTGTCGAGAAGGAGCGCAATCACGCCAAGTTCGTGGCCGCCAGCGTCGGGGTCGGCAATGCCAGCAGTTTCATCACGGGCGACGATTCCAACTACCTGCCCGCGTGGTTCCTCAAGGACGAGGATCCGCAGACGGCGCCCGAAAAGGCATCGCAGCTGTTTGCCACCGGCGGCGCGCAAGTGGCCGTGCACGACACGCCGAAGAAAATCCAGCCTGCCAACCGGCGCCGGTTTTCCCATTGAGTGTCACGCCAAACACGTCGTCATCGCGCGATTACGACGTCGTCATTGTCGGCGGCGGTGCCGCCGGCACTGCCGCCGCCCTGACCCTGGCCCGCTACACGGGCTTGCGCATCGCCTTGATGGAAAAGCAGCTGTTCGACGATTACCGGGCTGGCGAAACGGTATCGTCATCCATCTTTTCGATGCTGGACTTCCTGGGCGTGGGCCGCGACCTGCTGGACGGCGCCCAGCTGCCCGCGTTTTCCCACGCGGCCGCGTGGGGCAGCGCGGAGCTGATGTCGCGCGACGCCATCTTCAGCAGCCACGGCCACGGCTTGCACCTGGACCGCAGGCAATACGACGCCATCCTGCTTGAGCAGGCGCGGCTGGCGGGCGTGGACTTGTTGCGCCCTGCGCAACTGGTGCAGCTCGAACACGGCGACCCGTGGCGTCTGCGCGTGGCGAGCGAGGGGCAGGAAACGGACCTGACGGCCCGCTACCTGATCGATTGCAGCGGCAAGCAGGCGGCCATCGTGCGCCAGCGCAAGCGCCCGATCCACACGGAAGACTCGCTGGTGGCGCTGTACGCCTATTATCAGCTGGACGCGCCGCAATTCCTGCCGCACCGCACCCTGGTGGAAACCACGCAGCACGGCTGGTATTACGCGGCGCCCCTGCCTGGCGAGCGCGTGGCGCTGGCCTTCATCACGGATGCCGACATCCTCAAGCGCCTGCGGCTGAAGGAAGCTGCGCCCTGGCGCGAGGCCGGCATGGGCACGCGCCATGTGGGCGATATCCTCGCACGCCTGCCCGCGCCAAGCGCCCTGCGCCATTACGCCATCCACAGCCGGGTGGCGTCGCTGCCGGCCGATGAAAACTGGACGGCGGCGGGCGACGCGGCCGCCTGCTTCGACCCGATCTCGTCGCTGGGCATCGGCCAGGCCATGGCCTCGGGCATCCATGCGGCGCGGGTGGCGGAAGCGTTTCTGGCCGGCGACCGGGGCATGGCGGCGGGCTACCGGCGCAGCGTTTTCGCAGCGTTTGAAACCTATCTGCAGATGCGGCGCGGCTTTTACGGCGCCGAGCAGCGCTGGCGGGAGGCGCCGTTCTGGCAGCGCCGCTCCGCATCCTGACGCCCCCGGCAAAAAAGTGAGCCAGGTCAAGAGAGCGCAGGTCCACGGTCCGTTTCCGGCCCAATTCCAGCCCCGCCTTGCCATTCGCACTATAATGTTGGCACCGCGTGCGGCAGCAATGGCGGCGATAGACGGTAACAATTTCGTGCGGAGGCCGGTACAATAGCGTCTGGGCCTACACAGGGTTTCACTTTTGCCAGCAGTTGCCAGCAACTAACCATTTTTTTGACCAGCCAATAAACACTATGAGTTCGATGAATGAAGAGCGCGTATTAAGCGTGCACCACTGGACGGATACCCTGTTCTCCTTTACCACCACGCGCGACCCGTCGCTGCGTTTCTCGAATGGCCATTTCACCATGATCGGCCTGCGCGTCGACGGCAAGCCTTTGCTGCGTGCCTACAGTATCGCCAGCGCCAATTACGAAGACCATCTGGAATTTTTCAGCATCAAGGTGCCGGGCGGCCCATTGACGTCGCGTTTGCAGCACTTGCAAGTGGGCGACACCGTCATCGTCGGCCGCAAGCCGACGGGCACCCTGGTGTCCGATTACCTGCTGCCAGGCAAGCGCCTGTACATGCTGTCGACGGGCACGGGCCTGGCGCCTTTCCTCAGCATCGTGCGCGATCCGGACATCTACGAGCGTTTCGATCAGCTGATCCTCGTGCACGGCGTGCGCCAGGTCGATGAACTGGCTTACCACGACTTGCTGGAAGAGCATTTGCCGAAGCATGAGTTCCTGGGCGAAATGGTCAGCGACAAGCTGCGCTACTACCCGACCGTGACGCGCGAAGACTTCCGCAACATGGGCCGCATCACCGAACTGATCGAGAACGGCAAGCTGGCCGAAGACTTGGGCGTGCCGGCGCTGAACCCGGCCGAAGACCGCGTGATGATCTGCGGCAGCTCGGACATGCTGCGCGACCTGAAGGAAATGCTGGAAGCGCGTGGCTTCAAGGAAGGCAATACCTCGACGCCTGGCGACTTCGTTGTCGAGCGCGCGTTCGCCGAGAAGTAATCCGCAGCAAACTCGTAGCAAATACAGGGGCCCGGCCCCGCCGCTTCCCGCGGCGGCGCCGGGCCTTTTCATTGCAACTTGTGCCATCAACTTGTGCCATCATTTCCTGCGCGCTCCTGACAGAAATTGTCAGTACTTTTTATTATGATTTCGGCACCAGCTGGCTAGCAAGCCGGTACTATTGATATCTCCACCTGAGACAGGACTTTTCATGACACGTGCCATCACCATTCTGACCGAGAACTTTGCCGATTGGGAAACCGCCCTGCTCAATTCCACGGCGCGCCTGTACTACGGCTTTTACACGCAGTTTGCCACGCCGGGCGGCTTGCCCGTCACCTCGTCCGGCGGCATGCTGGTCACGCCGCAACTGGCGCTCGAAGAAATCGTGCTCGACGAACTCGACTTGCTGATGGTGTGTGGCGGCAGCTTCTGGCAAAGCGGTAAGGCGCCCGATCTGGGCCCGCTGCTGCGCGCGGCCCGCGACAAGGGCGTGGTGCTGGCCGGCATTTGCGACGGCACGCGCGTGTTGGCGCAGGCGGGCGTGCTCGACACCGTGCGCCACACCTCGAATTCGGCCGAGAACCTGACGGATACGGGCTATGCGGGTGCGGCCCTGTACCAGGACGTGCCGTGGGCCGTGGGCGACCAGCGGGTCATCACGGCACCGGGCACGGCGCCCGTCACCTTCACCAGGGAAGTCTTGCGCGCCCTCGGCATAGACGATGAGAATCTGGCCGCTTACCTGGCCATGCATGGGTCAGAGCACGGCCAGGCAGCCCGCTAATCGGCACCCAGCACGCGCAGGCGCGCCACGGCGTGCGCATTGCCCGGGTCCAGTTCCAGCGAACGGCGGTAATGCGTGACAGCCAGCGCCTTGGCGCCGTCCGCCTCGCAGGCTTCGGCCAGGCTGTCGTGGCCATTCGCCCCTTGCGGGTACAGTTGCACACCCAGCTGGAAGACGGCCACGGCCTGTTTCGGCTGCTGCCGGCCCAGCAGGCGGTAGCCCCAGGCATTCAGGTCGTCTTCCGTGGGTTCCGGCAAGCCGTGCTGGCGCAGGATGGCCGCCAGTTTCTTGTCCAGCCCGTCGAAACCGGCGCTGGCCGCCTGCTTGCGCAGCAAGTGCGCGGCATACGCGCCGCCGCGCTGCTGGCGCAGGGCGGGAAGATAGAAGCCGGCGACGGTATCGATCAGCTGTTCCGGCTGGCCGCCGGCCAGGTTGCTGAGGATAATGACGGCCAGACCATCGTTCGGATACACATAAAAGGCCGAACGGCCACCGCCGATGCCGGCCACGGCGCGGTGGCCATCGCGGCCGATGGTGGGCCAGCCCAGCGCCCACGGCGCCGGCTTGCCGTCATTCAGGCTGGTCGGCTGCCACAGCCGTTCCAATCCCGCGGGCGCCAGCAAGCGTCCCGACTGCAGCGCGATGAGCCAGTTGGCCAGTTCGCCCGCATTGCTGTTGATGCCGGCCCCGGCGCGCATGTATACGGGAAAGTCTTCGATCACGTTGCGGTAGCCGTTGCCGCCCCGGCCCAGCACGTAGGAACTGGCCTTGTTGGCAACCACGTCCTTCGCGTCGCCAAAGCCGCTGTGCCGCATGCCGGCCACGTCAAACTGCCGGCGCTGGATAAAAGTAGTAAAGGGCTGGCCGCCTAGCCGCTCGATCAATTGCGCCAGCAACACATAATTGGTCTGGTTGTAGCGGTAGCGCTGGCCTGGCGGGGCTTCCACGGCCAGCGCCTGCACGGCTGTCCACGCCGCATCGGCGTCGTCCGGCAGCGGCCCCACCAGCTTGCCGCTGCGCTGGTCCAGCACGTCGGGCAAGCCCGAGGTATGGTTGAGCAATTGCGTCACCGTCACGGCTCGCCAGGCGACAGGCAAGTCCGTCAGGTACTGGCCAATCGGTGCGGCCAGGTCAACCTTGCCCTCTTGCACCAGTTGCATCACGGCCACGCCCGCAAACGCTTTCGTTGCCGAATTGATGGAAAACAGGCTCGTGTCCGTCACGGGCACCTGGTATTGCAGGCTGGCCAGGCCAAAGTTGCGCTTCAGCACAACCTTGCCATGCTGTATCACGGCCAGTTGCAGCCCTGGAATCTGGCGCTCCTGCATTTCGCTGCGTACGAAGGCGGCAATATCGTGTTCGGCACGCGATGCCTGCGCATGGCTGGCGGGAACGGCGGCAAGCGCCATGACGAGCAGGACGGACGGGAGGCGTGGCTTCACGATGCGGCTTTCGGCAGGAGAAAACGGAACCGCAGCATCCCATACCTATTTGTCAACGTCAACGACAATCTTGCCAGTCAGAAAGTTACTCGTCCAGCCACACATCCTCGTACCCTTCGCGGTCGAGAATGAACCTGGCACCGCTGGGCAAGGCCAGGTAATCGACCACCTGCGGCAGCATCTCGTGCAGGTGTTCCGCATGCAGGGGCTGGTAAAAGCCGCTGGCGTCGTCGTGTTCGCCGCAGTGGATGAACCAGCTGATGGTGCCGTTTTCCGGCAACTCGATGCGTGTGCCGTAGATCGGCGACTGCGCCAGGCTGCCGATGGCCAGGGCCACCATGGGCTCGGGCGCTTGCGCCGGCAAGCCGAATTTGTCGCAGATGCGCTGCTGTTTTTCGCTGATCAGTTCAGTCATTGTTTCTTCAGGATCCGATGTAGCGGTAATGGAGACGCAGCGCGCCATCGTGGCCAGACATTTCCAGGTGCAAGATCGCTTCGCCGGGCTTGCCATCGGCCAGCAGCCGGCATTCCAGGCCCAGCGACCCGACGTCGGTGGCATACACGTCGACGGGGAGACGGCCGCCCTTGCCCGGCACGAAGGCTTGCGCCAGCGGCGCCAGTGACAATGCCTGGTCCGCCGCAAAATAGCTGTCGAGCATTTCGATGATCTCGTCGGCCACGCCCGGCGACAGCCCCCAGTCGCGTTGCAGCGCAACAGGATCGCGCCCGTCGAGCGTCTGCACGAAGGCCGCTGCCTGCGCGTATGCCAGCTGACGCAGGCTGTCGGTAATGGCCCTGTCCATGCTGCGATTCCTGCCTCGTCTATTCACCAGGCGCCATTATAGTGCGTGGCCGCGCGCCTAGGCTATCCGTTTGCCATCCATAATCAAACGGCTTTCCGCTCATTTAAAATTCCATGCTTATTGTTTATCGCACTGCAATAATATAAATGGACCGCGTGATATTTTGTGAGTATTCCTAAAAGATAATCTCGAATACGATTGATTTTCAATTGACGCTTATTTATTTCGGCGCTAATATCGAATGGCCATATACCATGGCATACAGCGCAGGCCGTACTTAACCATCACAAGAGGATAGTACAATGCAAAATCAAACCAAATTGTTTGCGTTCAAACTGGCTGAAAAACAGGTACAAAAACAGGCGGCGCCCGCCACTGCCTGGAAAGTGCGCGACGGCGTCGCCGTGGCTGGCTGCACCGCCGTCGGCACCCATGATCAATATCGCGACTCTTCGCGTCTCAGGCCGAACGACAGCGGCCAGTATTGCTGATCTTCACAGCACCCTGGAACCTCGCCCCTGGCGGGGTTTTATTCCAATCCCGACTTGATAAATTGGCGCCAATTGCGACGCAGTATATTTCTGCGCGCGGCATTCATAATAAATACCAACATTAACTGATTCTTTATCGATGAAGAATTTTAAAATCCGGCATTTAAAAACCGGCGCCACTGGATATTCAATAAGCGGTACTTAACCACGACAAGAGGATGACAATGCAAAAACAGAATCAAACCAAGCTGTTTGCTTTCAAACTGGCGGAGAAAAAGGCAGACAAGGAAGTCAAGCAACCATGGCAGGTGCGCGATGGCGTAGCCGTGGCCGGCTGCACGTATTACGGCGATCCGGAAGATTACAATCTGCGCGACAGTTCGCGTTTTTCCCCAAACGATACGGGCGTGTATTGCTGATACCTTAGCCAACTGAAGGCCTTGCCACGGCAAGGCCTTTTACTTTCCTTCGCCGCAGGCCCCTGAATGCATAAAAAGGTATTGATTATCAGCCATAGCGGCGATCTGCACGCCGACCTGGTTTCCCCTATCCTGGCCGAGCGCGGCCATGCCCCCTTCCGTATCGATCTCGACGCCTTTCCCCGCGATTACCAGCTGTGCCAGCGTCTGCTGGACGGCCGCGCCAGCGCGCGCCTGCGCCGTTTGCCCGATGGCGACTGGATAGATTTGCAGCAAGTGGGTGCCGTCTGGCTGCGCAAGCCGGCCGACTATGCCTACGCCAGCGCCGACCTGACGCCGCAGGAACGCGCCTACGCCCAGCTGGAAACGGAGCAAGCGATCTTCAGCGTACTGTACGGACTCGATTGTTACTGGCTCAGCCATCCGCAGGCCCTGCGCAGCGCCCAATGGAAAGGCGAACAGCTGGCGCGGGCCGCGCGCATGGGTTTTCGCGTGCCCGCCACCGTGATTACCAACGTACCCGACGACGTGCGCGCTTTCCGCGCCACCGTCGGCGGCCCCATCATTTTCAAATCCATGTCCACGCCCAGCCTGGCCGCCGAAGCCGTCGAGGACGTGGACAGGGTCAGCGCCGGCCTCGGCACCACCATCGTCGACGACGCCATGCAGGACAGCCTGGACGCCGTCAGCGAGCTGAGCTGCCAATTCCAGGAATATATCGCCAAGCAATATGAATTGCGGGTCACCGTAATCGGCAAGCAACTGTTTGCCGCGCGCCTGTATTCGCAGGACGATGCGCGCACGGCCATCGATTCACGCGACATGTCGGCCCCCATCCGCTATGAAGCCTGCACCTTGCCCGATGACATACGGCAGCGCTGCCTCGCTTTCGTGCACAGCTATGGGCTCGAGTATGGCGCGCTGGACCTCATCGTCACGCCCGAAGGCGAATATGTTTTCCTGGAAAACAATCCTGTTGGGCAATTTCTGTATGTGCAACAACTGGTGCCCGCCTTGCCCCTGCTGGAAAGCGTGGCCACTACCCTGATCGAAGGAGTCTTATGCCGCAGCCAGACCTGAACCAGATTCCCCACCAGCTGCGCGAACTGGAGCTGGCACGCGATAGCCGCGCCATCGTCCTGGCCGCCTCGCACCTGGACATGGAACTGCTGCCCGCCCTGTATGAACTGTGCCAGGGCATCGGCCCCGTGGCGCGCCTCGACGTGGTGCTGCACGGCCGCGGCGGCATCGTCAACGCGGCGCGGCGCATCGCCCTTCTGCTGCGCCAGCATGCGCGCCACCTGAGCTTTATCGTGCCCTTCCACTGCCAGTCGGCCGCCACCTTGCTGGCCCTGGGCGCCGATGAGATCATCGCCGGCGACCTCGCCCTGTTCTCGCCCATCGACCCGCAGCTCGATGGCGCCGACGGCGGCTCCATGTCCAGCCTGGACATCAAGGTGTTTGGCGACATGGCGCAGCAGTGGTTCGGCGTCGATGCGGCCGAGGCGCGCCAGCAATCGCTGTCCTTGCTGTGCGGCAGCATCTTCCCCCCTTCCCTGACGGCCTTTTACCGCACCACGCTGGAGCTGGCGCAGATCGGCGAGGAATTGCTGGCCTGGCAATTGCCCGATGCCACGCCAGAAGCGCGGCGCGCCATTGTCGCGCAACTGGTGACCGGGTACCACTCGCACAACTATGCGTTGACGCGCGAAGAGCTGGCGCAGCTGGGCTTGAACATGGCCCGCGATGTCCACGCCGAACGGCTGGGCTGGGCCATCTCGACGCAGTTGCAATCGAGCATAGGCGGCGCCCTGCGCAGCGCGCCCGACGAGCCGTGGAACGATGCCCTGCTGGCGTCGCGTGACGGCGTGCAGCTGCGGCGCCAGCGTCCGGGCGGCTTCGCGCCGCTGTGGAGCACACAATGCTGACATCTCTCACGTTTTTGTCCGATATCGCGCGCTATGTCATCGCCTTGCTGCTGCTGGCGGCCAGCGTAGGCAAACTGCGTAGCTACGGGGACTTTCGCGGCAACCTGTCCACTTCGTTCGGCGTGGCGCCCGCTGCCGCCAAAGCGGCTGCCCCGGCCCTGGTGACGGCGGAACTGCTGCTGGCCGGCTGGCTGCTGGCGGGCGGCACGCAGCTGCCGATGCTGCTGTCGCTCGTGCTGCTGAGTACCCTCACGGCCGTGCTGGCCTGGCGCTACTTCACGCACAGCGTGGTGCGCTGCAGCTGCTTTGGCGAAGCGGCGCGGCCCGTGTCGCAGTACGACCTGCTGCGCAACGTGCTGGCGGTCGGCATCAACGGTGCCTATTTCGCATTTGAGCAGACGGCATCCCTGCCCGTCGCCACCTCGGTCCTGGCCGCCGGACTGGCGGCCATCGTCTGCGTGGCCGTCATTTCCCTGCACGACATCGCCACTCTGGCAAAGGCCGGCTGATGGATGATACGACCGTGCAACTGGCGCTGGCGGCGCTGGCGTTCGCTCTCGCCGGCAATATCTGGCTGACCCTGGCCGTGCTGCGCGCCAGCCGCCGCGAACGCATCGCACCCACGGCGCTGGTGCCGGGCGAGCCCCTGCCGGCAGTGCAAGCCCGTCCACTGGCTGGCGGCGCGCGTTTCCAGCCGGGCGCCGCGGGCCAGGCGGCCGTGCTGCTGTTCCTGGCCAGCCGCTGTCCGAAATGCGCGGAAAAGCTGGCCGGCATCGAACAGTTGCTGCCGCTGGCGCGCGAGGCCGGTCTGGCCCTGTGGCTGGTCAGCGAAGAGCCGGCCCGCCGGCTGCGCACGTTTCTGCCCAGCAGCATCTTGCGGGAAGCCACGGCGCGGCTGACGCTGCGCGATTACCGGCGCGTGAACCCGCTGATGAGTTCGCCTTCCTATGTGTTCGTCAATCACGAGGGCACGGTGGAAGCAGCCGGCCTGATCGGTGATGAAGACTGGCTGGCCCTGGCCGAACAATTGAACGCCGAACCGTCGCAGGAGCGCGCCGCATGAACCATGTAAACATCGGCCCCCATCTGGAACGCCTGCGCCTGCTGTACGCGGTGCGCTGGCGCATCGCCGCCGGCCTGCTGTGCATGGCCCTTACCGTGGGCGCGCAACTGGCCTTTCCGCAAGCCATCGCGTATTTCATCGATAACGTGACGGAACTGACGCGGCGCGGCGTCGCGCCGGGCATGGTGGCGGCCATGCTGGCCTTCAGCCTGCTGTATGCGCTGGCCTCTGCCGCCCGCTTCTACCTGCTGCAATCGGGCGGCCACATGATCGTCATGGGCGTGCGCCGGCGCCTGTTCGACGTGGTAATCAATCAGCCCATCGCCTTTTTCGACAAGCACCATGGCGGCGAGCTGAACAGCCGGCTCACGTCCGACGTGTCGGCCCTGCATGAAAGCCTGACGATCGGCGCGGCCAATGCCTTGCGCTCGCTGTGCGTGTTTTTGGGCGGCATCGCCATGCTGCTGCATCTGTCGCCCATGCTGAGCTTGCCGCTGGCCCTGTTCATTCCCATCAGTCTGTATCTGGGCAAGTTATCAGGCAGTAATTACCGGCAGCGCGCGCGGGCCATTTCCGCCACCCTGGCCGCCAGCGGCAAGGTGGCGCAGGAATACTTTGCCCATGCGCGCCTGGTGCAGGCGTTCAACCAGCAAGGCGGCGCCATGGCCCGCTACGCGCAAGCGATGCGCGAGCTGCTGGGCGTGTCCCTGGCCGGCACGCGGCTGCTGGCCGTGTTCCAGGGCGCGCAAGGCTTGCTCGCCTTCGTTGCCCTGCTGACCACCTTGTGCTTCGGCGCCCACCTGATCGGCCAGGGCCGCTTGAGCGTGGGCGAGCTGACGGCCTTCGTCATCTATGCCAGCATGGTGACGGACACGGCCGGCTCCATCAGCGAATTCTGGAACACGTGGATGCGCACGATGGGCTCGACCGACCGCATCTTCGAGATCCTGCGCAGCCACCGCGCCGTGCCCGAAGCGGCGCCGCAACCGCCGCTGGCCGGCCATATCGCACTGCGCGACGTGCGTTTTTCCTACCCCGAGCGCACCCAAGTGACGGCCCTCGACGGCGTCAGCCTGTCCATCCGCGCGGGCGAAAAAATCGCCCTGGTCGGCGCTTCGGGCGCGGGCAAGTCCACCATCGCCAGCCTGGTGCTGGGCCACTACCAGATAGACGCGGGCAGCCTGCAGTTCGACGGCATCGATGCGCACGTGCTGGGCGTGACGCAGCTGCGGCGGCAGATGGCCGTGGTGGAACAGGAACCGGCCCTGTTTTCCGGCAGCATCGCCGACAATATCGCCTTTGCCGTGCCGGACCGGGTCGTGGCGCACGAAGCGATGGTGGCGGCGGCGCGCCTGGCGCATGCCCATGATTTCATTGCGGCCTTTCCGGACGGCTACGAGACCCTCGTCGGCGAACGGGGCGTGCAATTGTCCGGCGGACAGAAGCAGCGCATCGCGATTGCCCGCGCCATCCTGCGCGCGCCGAAAATCCTCGTCCTGGACGAAGCGACGAGCGCGCTCGATGCCGCCAGCGAACAGCAGGTGCAGCTCGCGCTCGATACCCTGATGCAAGGATGCACCACCATCATCATCGCCCACCGTTTTTCGACGATTGTGAAAGCGGACCGCATCATCGTCATGGACAAGGGCCGGATTTGCCAGCAAGGCACGCACGCCGAGCTGCTGCGCGCGGGCGGCCAGTATGCGCGGCTGATGCAGCAGCAGCTGTCGCAATTCCAGCAGTTGCATGACAGTACGGCAACCCTGTAAAGTGGCCCAGATGAAAAAAACCTACCATGGCAGTTGCCACTGCGGCGCCGTGCGCTTTGCGGCCCAGATCGACCTGGCGGCCCCCAGCCTGCGCTGCAACTGTTCCTACTGCCTGAAAATCCGCTGCTGGGCCAGCCTGGTCCCGCCTGCGGATTTTCGCCTGCTGGCCGGTGAAGGCGGACTGAGCGAATACCGCTTCGGCGAGCGCCGCGAACGCCATTATTTTTGCCGCCATTGCGGCGTGCGCCCGTTCGGCCGCGGCGATTCGCCCCGCAGCGGCCCGTTCGTCGGCATCGGCGTCAACTGCCTCGATGACGCCTCGGCGGCCGAGCTGGCGCAAGTGCCCGTCACCTTTGTCGATGGCCGGCATGACGAGTGGGATGCGCCGCCGCAGGAAACGCGGCATCTGTAGTAGCAATCTAGAAATGGTTGTCATCCACCACGGAGTTTTCCTACGTGGCGACAAGTCGTGTCCCTATGGCTAAGCCCGACGCAGGCAGCGAGAATGGTCTCAACGGTGCAGCCAATGTTGAACCGGATGATTACGCAAACCAACCATAGGGGACATGACCATGACTTCGAACAGCAACGACAAATCGGGCGGCCAATCGGACAAACAGCAATCGGGCCAATCGGGCAGCCAGCAGTCGGACAAACAGTCCGGCACCCGCCAATCGTCGGGCGGTACCCAGGGCGGCACGCACGAGCAGCATGTCGAGGCAGGCCGCCAAAGCCACAAGAATGACGGCGACAAGCAATCGGGCTCGCAGCAATCGGGCCAACAGTCGGGCCAGCAATCGGGTTCCGGCACCGGCACGCGCGGCGGCACGCATGAGCAGCACGTGGAAGCGGGACGTCAAAGCCACAAGAATGACGACAAATCCTGATCCCGGTGGCATGGCCCGATGCGCCTTCTTGATATGAAAGCACTGACGGCCATGCTGTGCGCCGGGCTGGCCATCGGCCTTGCCGCCTGCGGCGCCAGGAATACGGCATCAAACGTGGAGGCTCCGGGCGCACCGGCCGGGGTCTCCACGCGCGTGCTGGACGCGGGTGCCGACGCATTGCAAGCCCGGCCGCCGATTGCGGCGCTGAACGCCTATCTCGATGGTTTTCATTTCTACAATGGCAATCTGCGCGGCCAGATGGAAGCGCACCATTATTGCGCCATCGTCAATGAAGAGCTGATCCAATGCGTGATCTACGATGGCAATGTCAAAGATGCCAAGCTGATGGGCGTCGAATATATCGTCAGTGCGAGGCTGTACCAAGGTTTGCCTGCGGCGGAAAAAGCGCTGTGGCACAGCCATGTCCATGAAGTCAAATCAGGCCAGCTGATCGCCCCCGGCATTCCCGCCGTGGCCGAGAAGGCCTTGATGCAAAAACTCGTCGCCACGTATGGCAAGACCTGGCATACGTGGCACACGGATGTACACAAGACCTTGCCCCTGGGCGTGCCGCAACTGATGATGGGTTTTACGGCCGATGGCCAGGCCGACGCCGCCATGGTTGCCGCGCGCGACCGCCGTTTCCGCATCGATTCGGCCGAAAAACGCCGGCAGCGGGCCGATATCGCCGCGCCCGCCATCATAGACGGGGCCGATGCCTGGCAGCACGGCACGACCATCCAGCTGGCCGACCCGACCGGAACGCAGCACGGTTCCTCATTACCACCGTCACCGTCCACGCACACGGCCGAACCCGCCATTTCGCGTCCAGCCAGATAGCCGGCACGCGAAAGGCCGTTGTCTGGAACCGCATTCTGGGCGATAATGACGGCCATGAACGATACCACCACCTTACCCCCATTGCCCGATCGCCTGTCGATCGACCCCAGCAGCCCTTATCACGTTGCAGCCGTGTTCGAGAACGACGTCGGCATCCGCTTCAACGACAAGGAACGTCTTGACGTGGAAGAATATTGCATCAGCGAACGCTGGATCAAGGTCGCTTCCACCAAGTCGCTCGACCGCCGCGGCCGTCCGCTGCAGATCAAGCTCAAGGGCAAAGTCGAAGCGTTTTACCGTTAAGTAATACTTGCACTGAGCATCGAGGCCGATTTTCATCGGCCTTTTTTGCGTCCGCCGCCGTCCGCTCACGCATTGCTGGTGACCAGCCCGGCCGCAGCCGCCATGGGCAGCCACAGCATCGTGTCGGCCAGCACTTCGTCCGGCTCCCTGCCACTGGACTGCGCCGCCTGCCGCGCGCATTGCGCCAGCGGCGCGCCGCCGGCCAGCGCCTGCAGGCAGTAAAACTGCCACGGCTGCAACTCCTGCATGGCAAGCCGGTAATGCAGGCGCGAAATGGCGACAAAGGCAGGACTGGCATCCGGCTGTGCCGGCACGGCGTCGTCGGGCGCGGCTTGCGCCTGCTGCCAGTAGGCGCACAGGGGGAACGACAGCGCCAGCAGCCGCGTGCACGGCGCCAGACGCCAGGCCGGTGCCATTCCCAACATCAAGTCCAGGCCGGAAGGCAACAGGGGCGGCGCCAGCTTTTCCAGCCCCGGCGCCCTGCCCACCTCGCTGCGCGCCCGCTCCAGCTGCGCCAGTTCGACGGCAAAGCGCAAGGCGTCTCCCTGTGCCCCGGCGCCACGCTGGCTGGCGGCGAGAAAATCGGCAAAACCGCCGCCCAGCTCATACAAGGTGGGCGAAGCGGATGGGTGGCGCCAGACATAGGCGCGGGCAAAGAAGGCGAACAGCTCGCCACCCATGACCTTGCGCAAGACGGGATAGTCGGCCTGCAGGCATTCGAGCAGGCGCTGCACGTAGCCGTCCGCATGGATGTGCAGCGGTGCCGGCCCGCCCCGCGCCCGTTTCAACACTTGCTCCTGCGTCAGGCCGTGGCGCTCGCTGGCCAGCTGCGCGCCGTGCACGGCGCCGCCGGGCGCTGTCATGGCCGTCAGGAACCAGGCCTGCAATTGCGCCAGCGGTGCGCCGTTACCGCGCATGGGCAGCCTCCAGGTGAAAGCCCAGCGGCGTCGAGACGGCGGCGGCCACCTTGGCTGGCTGGGCGTCCGTAAATTCGCCCCGCACCGCCGCGCGCGCCTTGTCCAGTTCGGCCAGCAGTTGCGGATACGGGGGAATCTCCGCATCCCATTCCAGCAAGGCCGACACGCCGCCCGTCATCTGCTGCGCCAGCGCGTACAGGCGCCAGACGGCGGCCGGCACGGGCGCATCGTGGGTATCGATCAGCATGGCGCCGCAGACGGTCGGCCCGGCCAGGTGGATCTGCACGATGTGGTCGTGCGGCAACTGGCGGATGTAGGCGGCCGCATCATAGCCGTGGTTATGCGCGCTGACGTGGACATTATTGACGTCGAGCAATAGCCCGCAGCCCGTGTCCTCGGCCAGGCGCCCCAGGAATTCCCATTCCGGCATGCTGGACTGGGCAAACTCCACATAGGTGCTGGGGTTTTCCAGGATCAGGGGACGTCCGAGGAATTCCTGCACCTGCCGCACGCGCACGCCCACGTGGCGCAGGCTGGCTTCGTCCAGCGGCAGCGGCAGCAGGTCGTGGCTGTTGAGCGAAGCGGCGCCCGTCCAGCACAGATGGTCGGAAATCCACGCGGGCCGGATCTCGGCGGCCAGCTGGCGCAGCTTGCGCAGGTAGGCCAGGCTCAGGGGATCGCTGCTGCCGATCGACAGCGACACGCCATGCATGACGATGGGCACCTGCGCCGCCACCTGCTCGAGCACGTGGCGCGCATAGCCGTGGTTGTCGATGAAATTCTCGCTGATGATCTCGAACCAGTCCACCTGCGGCCCGTGGCGCAGGATGTGCTCGTAGTGCGGCGGGCGCAGCCCCACGCCCAGGCCCAGGTTCGGCAGGCCCAGGCGCGGCCGCGCCTCGTGCAGGATGCCCCGCATCAGGTCGACGGCGGCAAGGCCAGGCGCAGGTCGGTGGGCGCCGGCGGCGCTCCCACCGGCGTGCCGCGCGCCGCCATCACCTTGCCGTAGGCTTCCCAGGCCTTGTCGTAGACATTGTCGCCCAGCGCAAAGCTCATCGTCTGGCCCAGCGGCTTGCTGCGGTGCTCGGGCGCGGGGCCGAAATCGTACAAGGTCATGGTGGCGGGCTCGGGCGGTTCCTTGCCCGTGGTGTTCGGATACAGCTGCGAGGCCGAAATCGGCACGGCGCAGCCGCCGAAGCTCGCGCATTTGTTGTCGCTGGGCGCACTGTAGACTTTATCGTCCGCCGGCGGGGGTGGCGGCACGTAACATGGCGAGCCCGGCGCTGCGGCGGCCTTGACCGAGTGGCCGCAGGACGATCCGCCCGTATCGGCCTGGGCAAAGCCGCAGCCGCCCTGAGCGTGGCAGCCATTGGAGCCGCGGCACGTATGGTAGACGGCCAGCGCGGCGCAGGTGGACGATGCTTCGCCCTCGAGGTGCATGCCCTGGCAAGCGTGGTACAGCACGCTCTTGTCGGCCAGCGGCACGCCCGTCGCCAGGTTGGGCGCCTGGCCCAGTACGGCCCAGCAAATGGCCATGCGGTCGCCCGCGCCCACCATCGACGGATACGGGAAGTCCAGTTGCTGGTTCAGCCAGTACTGGTCCAGTACGGAAGTGATGCCGTAGATGGCGCCCGTGGCCACCGTGCTCAGCATTCCTAGGGTGCCGCTGGTATCCTTCAGGCGGTTCAGGGCGCCCGCCACGTCGGCCGGCGCGGGGATGTTCTTCGGCGCGGTGGCCGGGTTGTAGCGCTCGTTGGTCAGCATGGCCTCGCTCCAGCGCTGGCCTTCCCTGTGCCAGCCGGCCCAGGTCTTCACGGGCAGCATGGACTTGACTTGGCCGAAGCGCTCGTAATGGTCGAACGGGGCGCTGTCGTGGCGCGCCTGGGCGTCGCGCGATTCGGCCTCCTTGCCATTGTTCGTGTAGGACGGGTAATCGCACTGCAAGGCGGCCAGGTCTTCGCGGTAATCGGGCTGCACGGCCATCAGACGCTGCGCCGCTTCGCGCCGATAGCGCTGGATGGCCGCTTCGCTGCCCTCACCCTGGTCCGTGATGGCCGCCATCATGTCGATGGCCTTGTTGAACGAACCCGTCTGGCCGCCATCCTGGTCCTGCGGGCTGAAGCAGGTATCGAAGCGGGGAAATTCCGCCCGCGCATGACCCTGGACCCGGCTATTGAACATGTCTTGCTGCACCGAGCCGTTGACGAACAATTTTTGCCACAGGGTCTGGCCATCCGTGTATTCGATGCTGATGTAGCGCGCATAGCATTCGTACATATAGCCGATGGTGCCGAACAGGGGCAGATCGTGCACGTGCTTGCCCGGCGTCCAGCCCGGCAGCGGCACCTCGGGGAAGTATTTCGTGTGGTCCTGGCTGTCGAACTCGGCCAGCTGGGCGCGCGCCTGCGCCTCGGGCTGCTCGATGGCGAGGAACAGGTCGCACTGGTTGTCGTTCAGTTCTTCCAGGTTGACGCGCACGTGGCGGTAGCCGGACGTGTCCTGCAAGTCGACGATGTGCGGGATCACGGTGCAGTGCTCGCCGTAGCAGGTCCAGCCGTGGTCCTGCGATTGCAGCTCCGACCCCGTGAAGCATGGCGCCGTGCCGATGGCCGTGGCCAGGTTGGCCGCCATCTGCAGGTGCAGCATTTCCTGGATGAAGACGCTGAAGATGATATTGAAGGCTTTCTGCTCGGCCAGTTCGGGGCGGGCCGTCGTGCCCATGCCCGGCCACTGGCGGCCTTCGTAATAGGTGATGCCTTTCGAGTTGATCTGGTGCGTGCCCTGGATCGAATACATGGTGGCCATGTACAGGGGAATGGTGAACAGCTCCACGCTGACGGCCGCCTGGGCGATGGCGCGCACGGCCGCCGTGTCGGTGGCCAGCATGTCAAGCGGACGGTTGCTGATGGCGGGCTGGGTGCTTCCTAAAACGGGCATTTTCATTCTGTCTCTCCACAGGAAGGATGCGTTTCGGATATCGGGCCGCACCGCGCCATCTGCGCGCGCTGATTACGGCAAGAAATCATACGCCTGGGAAAGATACTTTTGCGGCAAGATTTATGCGCTGACCGGGAGGCAGCGCAGCCTGCATTACGCCATGAAAATAGGCGTTTTCGGCCCACATTCGATGACAATTGAATAGAATCGGCAAAAGCACTGCGTGTATAAGCGCCGCACCGGCAGGCGCCGGCGCGTGGCTTGCATGGTGATAGTCAGGCGGCCGGCGGCGGCTGGAAGGCGCAGAAACCGGGCCACTGCTCGCGGCTGTCGCATACTTTCAGGCAACCTTTATTATCCTTGAACGTGGCGACAACCTTGATGGGAAAACCATAGTGTGGCGTGGTGGCCAGGAAGGCCGATGAGCAGCTTTGCTCGTTGCTGAAGCGGAAAGTGATTTCTTCGCGGCGGCCCTTGCGCTCAAAGCTCAGCATGAAGGTTTCATTGCTGTTCCACTGCGCCTTGCCCGGCACGCGGAAGCGGTAGCGCGGGTTGCCCGCCTGCTGGCCATCCAGTTTCTGGCCAAAGACGCGGCTGCTGGCGGTGGCCGTCTCGACCTTGGCAACCGGATACACGACGCCAAAGATATAGGTGCCGGCAAACCCCTGGTCGAAGCCGAGTCCCTTCTGGTAAAACGGCACGACGATGTGCGGCGCGCCCGTGTACTCGACGGTATTGCGGGCCGTCGTGCGCGACGTCAGCTTGTCATCGGGCTCTTTGCCGAAGACGACGTCCAGTTCCAGCAAGGCTTGCTGCTTGTCGATATCTTGCGCCAGATAATCCTTGGGGAACGTTTCGCCATGCACGCAGCCGGCCAGCAAGGAGGCGGCGCAGCAGCCGGCGATCAGTTTGGATATTGTCATGGCTGTTTTCCTTCCGGCGGCGCGGAAATGAGGCCCAGCCCCGTCACTTGCAAGCCGTTCTTGCCTTGTTTCCATTCAAATTGCTGGCCGAACCAGGCCAGTTCCAGTTCGCGCCGGATGCGGATCGAATCCGTGCGGCCCTTGCCCGCCTTGATGGCGGCGCCCGCCTGCGCGGAAGCGGCCTCCGACAAGGGTTTGAGCCACCGTTGATAGGTATCGGGCGGCAAGGCCAGCACGCCGGCCACGCCGTCGTCGCGCGTGGCGACAATAATCCCCACCTTCGTCAGCGCATTCGTCAGATAGGCGCCGCGCCGCCCGTCGGGCGAGACGGAGACCAGCATGGCATGCGGATAGTCGCCGCTGACGTTGCCCGGCACGTCAAACCACAGCAGTTCGCCCGTGCCCGTATCGAGCGCGCGGCCGTCGCGGGGAAACAGCAGCATCTCGGGACGGCCTGGCTGCGGCACGCCCCATTCGGGGTCGCGCTCCGTGCGCACCATATTGTCGCGCTGCAAGGGACTGATGGGGCGCATCAGCGGTTCGCCATTCTGCAAGCCGATCAGTATCGTGCCCTGGCCCGTATAGCCCTTGGTAAAGGCCAGCAGCATGGGCTGGCCTTCGCGCGTGGCCTTGATGGGCCGCACTTCCACCACTTCGCGCGCGCCGCCGGGCCAGTAGCCGTGCCGGCGGAAAGACAAGGTGAGGAGAGAGTCGTAACGGCCATTCGTGACGGCAAAGTCGCCGTATTGCCTGACCACCGGCATGTTGGGCGTCTGCGCCTTTGCGGCGGACCAGACGGCGGCAAGCAGGCTGGCGGCGGCCGCCAAACGGCATAAAGAGAGAGACAGCATGGCATCCTGTATAGGTCGCACTGGGCGAAGAATCAGAATTCTAAACGATTCCTCGCCAGCAACACTGCCCAATTGAAAACATCAACGGCGCTGGATTTCGATCAGCTCGATCTCGAACAGCTTGGGCCACAGTTTGCCCGTGACAAACAGGCGCTTGCCGCGTGCATCCCAGGCGATGCCGTTGAGCACGGCATCGGGATTGGCCGTGCCCCGCTGTTCCGGCGGCAGCAAGCCCGTCAGGTCGATCCAGCCGACAACCTTGCCGCTGGCTGGGTCGATGCGGGCGATCACGTCCGCGCCCCACACATTGGCGTACAGCTCGCCGTCGACCATTTCCAGTTCGTTCAGACGCTCGATGGCACGGCCTTCCGCCTTGACTTCGAAGCGACGCACCTCGGCCAGGGTTTTCGGATTGAGCACGCGGATGGCGGAGCTGCCGTCGCTCATGTAGACGAATTTGCCGTCACTGGCCAGGCCCCAGCCTTCGCCCTGGTAGCTGAAGGTGCGCTTGAGTTTGAAGGTTTTCTGGTCGAAGACATAACCGGTCTTCGACACCCACGTCAGGCCCAGGATTTCATCGCCCACGTCCGTGATGCCTTCGCCAAACACTTTTTTGTCGAGCATGCTTTTCTGCAGGACCTTGCCCGTCGTCAATTCCACCTTGCGCAAGGAAGACTGGCCGTTCTGGCCCGTGCTTTCATACAAATGACCATCCTTGAACAGCAAGCCCTGGGTAAATGCCTGAGGGTCGTGCGGATAGGTATTCTTGACGAAATAGCCATACACGGGGATGGCAGCCTGGGCGTAGCCCATTTCGCTCATCAGGCCCACCGTGCATAACAATCCCAGCAACAGCGAGCCGGCCGTGCGTTTCAGTCTGGTTTTACCTGTGTTCTTCATATGCTTGGCGGTGGTTGGCGAGCGGCTATTGTAATCGCCCGGGCTGCGCCATGCGCACCCTGACGAGCTCGAGCCAGGCGCGGGCCGCAAACGACAACCGCCCGCCGCGGCGCCAGGCCAGCATCAGATTCCACTCCACGGGCGGACCATCGAGAGGAATGACTGTAAATTGCGTTTGATCCAGGGTATCGCAATACATCTTCGGCAGCAGGCAGATACCCACGCCCAGCTGCACCAGCGAAGCAATAAAATCCCACTGCCCGCTGCGGCCCGTGATACGGGGCGCGAAACCGGCCCGCTGGCAGGCATCGAGCACGATGTCGTTCAGGGCAAACGCGGCGCCGTAGAAAATGAAGGGACTGTCGGCCAGCTCGGCCAAGGCCACCGAGGAGCGGCCCTGCCACGGCGAGCCGGGCGCGGCCAGCAGGCACAGCGGCGAGCGCACGAGGGGCAAGGCTTCGAAATCCTGCCAGGTGGCCGCATTGCCCGGGTAGTCGAGCATGGTGCCCAGTTCCACCGTGCCGGTGCGCAAGTCGCGCTCGATCGCCTGCGTGCCGCTTTCGTACATCTTCAGCTCGATGCCCGGATAGCGCTGGTGGTACTCGGCCAGCCAGGGCGCCAAGGTCGAGTGCGTTTGCGGCGACACGCCGACTCTTAATTCCCCCCTTTCCAGATGTTGCAGGTCGCGCAATTCCACCTTCAGTTCCGCGTGCAGGGCCAGCAGTTCATGCGCGCGCGACAGCACCACCTTGCCCGCGTCCGTCAGGGTAAAACGTTTACCGGCCCGGTCCAGCAAGGCCAGGTCCAGCGACTGTTCCAGTTGTTGGACCATCTTGCTGACGGTGGGCTGCGTCACGTGCAGCTTGGCGGCCGCGCGTGTAAAACTGTTCTGTTCCACCACTTCGACGAAGTAGCGCAGGGAGCGGATATCCATAATGCATTCCAAACTCGAATGATAATCATGAGTTTAAGTCATTTTATCTTTTGATGCAGGGTCCCTACAATGAAACCTTCCCCCTGCCGTTAGAAAGCCCGCCGTGAAAGCCTTGCACTGTTCCACCGCCGCCCTGTCCTCCATCCCAGCCTGGCGCCAGCCCGCGCAAACCGTCTGGCAAGTGGGCATTTTGATCGCAGCCTGGTGGCTGGCCGACGAGGCCGCCTCCACCCTACACCTGCCATTCTCCGGCGGCGTCGTGGGCCTGTTCGTGCTGGTGGCACTGTTGCTGGCCGGCTGGGTGCGGCCTGCCGCCATCGAACTGGGCGCGAACTGGCTGCTGGCCAATATGCTGCTGTTCTTTATCCCGCTGGTCGTGTCCGTGGTGCAATTTACTCAGCTGTTGAAGTCACAGGGTGTAATGCTGTTCGTAAATATTGGCCTGGGCTTTGCCAGCGTGATGCTGGCCACGGCCTTCACCGTGGAATGGGTGTGCCGCTATGAACGCAGCTTGCGCCTGCAAAAACTGCTGCGCCAGCGCGCAGCGAGGACGCAGACATGAACACCGTGCTCCTGTCGCTGCTGTTCTTGCTGTTGACCCTGGTGCTGTTCTACGCCAACCAGGCGCTGCATCGCCGCCATCCGCACTTCTTGCTCACGCCCGCCATCTGCACCTCGGCGTTACTGATCATCATCGTGCAGGCCACCTCGACGCCGTTCGCCACGTATTTCGGCGAGACGCGCTGGCTGCCGTGGCTGCTGGGACCGGCCACCATCGCCTTTGCGCTACCTATCTTCCAGGAGCGCAAGCTGATCCGCAAGCACTGGCTGGCCCTGTCGCTGGGCAGCTGCGCCGGCATCGTCGCGTCGGTCGCCGCCACCTTGCTGCTGGACCGGGTGCTGGGCGTGCATGGCGACATGGCGCGCAGCCTGCTGGCCAGGTCTGTCTCGACGCCGTTCGCGCTGGAAGCGTCGCGCCACATGGGCGGCTCGGCCCAGCTGACGGGCATCTTCGTCGTCATGACGGGCCTGTTCGGCCTGATGCTGGGCAAACCACTGTTGAAACTGCTGCCCTTGCGCATGCGCATCGCCCGTGGCGCCCCGTATGGCGCGGCCGCGCACGGCTTTGGCCTGTCCGTGGCGCGCCGGGTCGGCACGGAAGAAGGCGCCGTGGCCAGCCTGACGATGATTTTCTCGGGCGTCGTGACGGTGCTGCTGGCGCCGCTGCTGGGCAGAGTATTGGGCTAGGGTTCCCTCGGCGCGATTGCGGCAGGTCAAAGCGGCAAGCGCGGGTTGGGCGATAGTGTGCGGACTCCCGTTCGCTCACCCTCCCGGAAACCCTATGGCAAGCACATCCAATCCAGGGCCGCAGGCCCTACAAGTCGACTATTTTTCCGCCAGCGACCAGCTCCTGTTTGCACAGACGGCCGCCAATCTGCTGGAGCAGCAGGCCAATCTCGACCTTGACGCCCAAGTCGATGCCGGCCTGGCCTACCAGGTCAGCCAGTTCCAGTCGCAAATGAAGAGCCGGGCAATGACCGCCGGCGACCGCATCTTGCCCGCCTACATCGGTTTGCTGAGCCAGGCGACGGCCTTTGCCGCGCTATGGAACGCCGCCTACCAGCTGCAACGGCCCCGGCTGGCGCAAGCGGCGCAGGACGCCGCCACGCGGGCCGACCTCGCGCAGGTCTACCAGCAGCTGGCGACGCAATCGGGGCACATCAACCAGCAGGCCCAGGCGCTGACGGGTGACATGCGCGTCATCGCCGGCGAACTGGCGCCGCTCAACGCGGGCTTCAACACGGCGCTGTCCGCCACCATCGCCGCCCTGGGCGCCGCTGCCAGCGCATCATCGGCCAGCATCGACCAGCTGAAGGCCGCCATCAACACGAATATCGCCGATATCGTCGCCGGCGCCAACAAGACGGGCGCTGCCGTCACGGAATTGATCGTCAAGACCATGACCACCATCAGCGATGCGCAGGGCGATGCAAAGACCGCGCCATCGGGCGACTTCGTGGTGCAAGGCATTGATGCGGCGGAACAGGGCGTGGCCGAAACGGCCCAGGCCCGCGCGGCCCTGAACGCCAACAATGCGCTGCTGGCCAGCGCCTATCAGCAGCTGGCCGGTGCCGATGCGCTGGTGGCCGTGGCCAAGGTGGTGCAGGTACAGAACAGCCAGTTCAGCAGCGCCTTTCACAACGCACTCGATACGGCCCAGGTGCTGGCCGAGGACTGGGGCCAGTCGCCGCAAGCACCGCCAGCGACGGGCGTCAGCGCCGGCCTGGCCGCCTTTGCCGATGCCGTCGCCGGCATGGCCAGCAGCGCCGACGCCGAAACGCTGGGCGGTCAGCTCGATTACGCCAACACGGCGTGGCAGTTGCTGGCCGCCAGCCTGGCGCCACTGGAGCAAGCCATGACAGGCGCTTCCTGAACGGCGCGCCACCGCTTGTTTATCCGACCGCTCACACAATGACCCATCCGACCAGGAGCCGCGCATGTCGAATCAAAACCAGGCAGCACAAGGCATCAGCACCGCCAACAAATCGCAGTGTTCACAAGCGTTGCTGATACAAACCTACGCCAACAGCATCAACGAGCAGCCCAGCGTGGACTTTTCGGGCGACGCCAATTTGCTGAAATACCAGTCGCAAATCAACGATGGCCTGAGCCAGGCGCAAACCCACGCCACGGCCTACCTGAATGTCATCCAGCCCACGATCATTGCCAACATCGCCAATATCGGCAATTACTACGCGCTCAACAACGCCGTGCTGACGGCCTTGCCAACCGGCTCGACGGAGGCGCAATGGATCGCCACCCTGACGGCGCTGCAACAGCAATCCCAGCAATACCAGACGGCCGCGAATGGCGTCGTCAGCAGCCTGCAGACCTTGCACGACAACCTGACCACGGATTCCGCCTCGTTCGCCACCACCGTCAGCGACTTGAACGCTGCAGTGAATGGCGACAATGGCGTGCTCAATTCCATCAACAGCCAGCTCGGCACTATCCAGGGGCAGATCGACGGCGCCATTGCCGGCACCGTGCTGAGCGGCCTGGCCATCGTGGGCGGCACCTTCATGGTTGTCGTCGGCGGCGTGGCCGATTTCGTCACGGCAGGCACGTCGACGCCGCTCGTGGTGGCCGGTGTTGCCGTCGTGGCCGCCGGCATAGGCGGCGAAGTGGCGTCGGCCATCACCCTGAAAAACCTCAACGATGAAAAGGCAACCTTGCTGGGACAGGAAGCGTCGCTGACGGCCGAAGTCAAGCTTGCCACCGGCATCAGCAGCGGCTATGCCAGCCTGTCGAACCAGGTGCAGGCCGCCGTGCAATCGGCCACGCAGATGGAAAACGCGTGGGAATTCCTCAGCAGCGACCTCGGCAGCCTGATCAGCGACCTGCAGCAAGGCATCCAGAACACCGACACCATCCGCACCCTGTTCCTGACGGCCGCCAACACGGAAATGCAAGCCGTCACCACGGACATCACCACCATCAAGGGCCAGATGACGGGCGTCACCAGCATCGTCGCGCCCAAGGGCCAGACGGTGGGCGAAGCGGCCGTTGCCGCGGCGGCGTGAGCGCCATGGCCGGCCTGCTGACGCAAACCATCGCCAACCTGCTCGCCGCGCAGCAGCAGATCGCGGCCCTCGGTGGCTTGCCGCCAGCCGCCCAGCAGATCCAGGCGGGATGCAATGCCTTGATCCAGCCCATGGTGGCGCAGACGCGCGCGCTGCAACAGGCTGTTGCCGCCTTCGTCCAGATGGCAACGTCGCAGCTGGCGCAAGTACAAACCATGCTGTCGGCGCAGGCGCCGCTGCCCGATATCAAGGCGGCGATGTCGGCCCTGCAGCAGCAGGCACAGCAGCTGCAAGGCACGGCCAATGGCACGGCTGGCACGCTGACGGCGCAAACGGCGCAATTGATGGGCTATTTCAACCAGCTTGCCGGTGTCGAAGCGGGCTTGCAAAGCCAGGTCACGGCCTTGCAGGGGCAACTGGGCGACGCGCAAAGCGAACTCGATGCGGCGCAGAAGCGCTATTACTATCTGCTGGCGCTGGGTCCGTTCGGCCTCGTCGGCCTGGCCGTGGCCCTGGGCCTGTACTTGAAATGGAAGTCCGATGTCAGCGACCTGCAAGGCCAGATCGGCGGCTTGAACGGCCAGATCGGCGCCTTCAATGGCATGAAGGCGGCATGCCAGCAACTGGGCGCGGATTGCCAGGGTCTCGCCGCCAGCATTTCAGGCGTGCGCAACGCCGTCAATTTTCTCGTCAGCGACTTGCTCGAGGTCAGCGGTGACCTGGACGCGGGCGATGCCGCGGTCGTCATTGCCTTGATGGCGACGGCCGCCAGCACGGAACTTGCCACCCTGGGCACGGATGCCGCTTGAGCCGCCTGGCACCCATTGCTTGCAGGGACTGACGGCACGGGCGTTTATCGGGGATAATACGTCTTTCCCCCGACCAGCACCCGCGCCACGATGAAATACCCCGCAGTTCAGCCTTTCAGCGATATCCTGCCCCGCTTGAGCGAGTTCGATGCCATCATCGATGTGCGCAGCCCGTCCGAGTTCGCGGAAGACCACTTGCCGGGCGCCATCAATCTGCCCGTGCTCGACGACGAACAGCGCGTACGCGTGGGCACCTTATATAAACAGACGAGCGCCTTCGAAGCAAAGAAGCTGGGCGCGGCGCTGGTGGCGAAAAATATCGCGCGGCATATCGAAGATGGTTTTCTCGGCCACCAGCAGCACTGGAAGCCGCTCATCTACTGCTGGCGCGGCGGCAACCGCAGCGGCGCCATGGCGCACATCCTCGCGCGCATCGGCTGGCCCGTCACGCAACTCGAGGGCGGCTACAAGGATTACCGCCGCCACGTGAACGCCGAGCTGGCCACCCTGCCCGAGCGCTTCGACTTCATCAACGTGCTGTGCGGCCCCACGGGCAGCGGCAAGAGCCGCTTGCTGCAAGTACTGGACACGCAAGGCGCGCAAGTGATCGACCTGGAGCAATTGGCGGCCCACCGTGGTTCCGTGCTGGGCGGCTTGCCCGAGGAAGACCAGCCATCACAAAAAGCGTTTGAAAGCGCGCTGTGGCAGCAACTGCGCACTTTCGACCCGCAGCAGCCCGTGTTCATCGAATCGGAAAGCAAGAAAGTAGGCCGTTTGCGCGTGCCCGATGCGCTGATGGACAAGATGCGCGCGGCCGATTGCACGGACGTGCGCCTGGCCACGGACCAGCGCGTGCAATTGCTGATGCAGGACTATGAACATTTCGTCGGCGACCCGGCCCGCCTGAACGTGCAGCTGGCCCTGCTGACGCAGTTGCATGGCAAGGAGAAAATTGCTCACTGGCAGCAGCTGGCCACATCGGGCCGCATGGCCGAGCTGGTGGAAGAATTGCTGGTCCAGCATTACGACCCCGTCTACCGCCAGTCGATCGCCCGCAACTTCAGCCGCTACGCCCAGGCGACGCCGCTGGTCTTGCCCGATATTTCAGAACATGCCTTTGAGCAAGCCGCGCGTGCATTATGTGCTATCGTCGGCGACAACCGTACCGCCAGCGCCGCGTGATGCCTGGCTTGCCACCCAATTACCTATTTCAGCAGGATGAAGACCATGTCCGATAGCGCAGCAACAGCCAATACACCGATCCGATTGACCGAGTTTGCCCATGGCGGCGGCTGCGGCTGCAAAATTGCGCCGGGCGTGCTGGCCGACATTTTAAAAGGCAGCGGCGGCTTTCCGCTGCCGAAGGAATTGCTGGTCGGCATAGAAACCTCGGATGACGCGGCCGTCTACCAGCTCAACGACGAGCAGGCGCTGATCGCCACGACGGACTTTTTCATGCCCATCGTCGACGATCCGTTCGACTTTGGCCGCATCGCCGCCACCAACGCCATTTCCGACGTGTACGCCATGGGCGGCACGCCCATCATGGCGCTGGCCCTGGTCGGCATGCCGATCAACAAGCTGCCGGTGGAAACCATCGGTCTCATTTTAAAAGGCGGCGAAACCATCTGCGCCCAGGCCGGCATCCCCATCGCGGGCGGCCACACCATCGATTCCGTCGAGCCGATCTATGGCCTCGTCGTGCTGGGCCTGGTCCACCCGTCGCAGGTGAAACGCAATGCGGGCGCGCGCGCCGGCGACAAACTGGTGTTGGGCAAGCCGATCGGCGTGGGCATCCTGTCGGCCGCGCTGAAGAAGAATGCACTCGATGCGGGCGGTTACGCTTCCCTGATCGACAACACCACCAAATTGAATACCCCGGGCAAGAAGCTGGCCCTGCTCGATGGCGTGCATGCGCTGACGGATGTGACGGGCTTCGGCTTGCTGGGCCATACCCTGGAACTGGCGCGCGGCGCCAAGTTGCAGGCGCGTATCGCCATGGATGCCGTGCCACTGCTGCCGCAAGTGCAGCAACTGGCGCAAAACGGCAACATCACGGGCGCCTCTGGCCGCAACTGGCAGGGATATGGCGCGCAAGTGGCGCTGGCCGACAGCCTGAGCGCCATCGACAAGGCGATTCTGACGGACCCGCAAACGGCCGGCCCCCTGCTAGTGGCCTGCGCGCCGGAAGCCGTCGAGCAAGTGCTGGCGATTTTCCGCGCCGAAGGCTTTGCCGACGCCACAGTGATTGGCGACGTGCTGGAAGGCACGACCGGGGTTTCCGTATTTTAATGAATAATTTAACAAAGGGAATAGCATGACCACATTCTCGAAATTCCCCGCCATCCTGGCCACCGTCGCCGCTACCCTGGCTATCCACAGCGGTCTGGCGCAAGCGCAGCAAGTGTTGCGCGTGTCCGCCATCCCCGACGAAGCGCCGACGGAACTTCAGCGCAAGTTCAAGCCGCTGGGCAGCTACCTGGAGAAAAAGCTGGGCATGAAGGTGGAATTTACGCCCGTCACTGATTACGCGGCGTCCGTGGAAGGCTTGATCAATAACAAGCTCGACATGGTCTGGTTCGGCGGTTTTACCTTCGTGCAAGCGAACGTGCGCAGCGGCGGCAAGATCGTCCCGCTGGTGCAGCGCGAGGAAGACACGAAATTCCGCTCGGTTTTTGTGACCACCAGCAAGGACATCAATCAGTTGTCCGACCTGAAGGGAAAGAATTTCACGTTCGGTTCGGAATCGTCGACCTCGGGCCACTTGATGCCGCGCTACTACTTGCTGGCGGCCAAGGTCAACCCGGATACGGACATGAAGCGCATCGCGTTTTCCGGCGCGCATGACGCCACCGTGGCGGCAGTGGCCGGCGGCAAGGTCGATGCAGGCACCTTGAACATTTCTGTTTGGGAAAAACTGGTCGAAGCGAAAAAGGTCGACCCAAGCAAGGTGCGCGTGTTCTACACGACACCAGGCTACTACGACTACAACTGGAGCGTGCGCGCCGACATGAACCCCGCCGTGCGCAAGAAGCTGACGGACGCCTTCCTGGCGCTTGACCCGTCTACGGCCGAAGGCAAGGAAATCCTCGAACTCCAGCGCGCCACCAAGTTCATCCCGACCAAGGCCGAGAACTACAAGGATATCGAAGCGGCCGCGCGCGATGCGAAGCTGTTGAAGTAATTTTATTGCCGAACCTGTCGGATTACGTCCTGCGGACTAATCCGACCTACGCTGTCCGTTGTATGGCGTAGGTCGGATTAGCGGCGCAGCCGCGTAATCCGACACCGCCCCAAAAAAAACCGACACATCGCATGACATTCCAACTTCACAAGGTCAGCGTCCACCACGCGGGCGCGCCCGGCAATGCGCTGGCCCTGCGCGAGCTTAGCCTGGACGTGGCCCAAGGTGAACAGATCGCCCTGATCGGCCCTTCCGGCGCCGGCAAGACCAGCTTGCTCCATACCCTGGCGTGTGCGCTGCGCCCCGAATCGGGCATATTGAATATTCTTGGCACTTCACCCTGGCAAGTCGCCAGCGCCGAACGCCACCGCTTGCGCGCGCGCCTGTTCCTGGCGCCGCAAACGCCGCCGCTGCCGCCGCGCCAGCGCGTCGTCAACGCCGTGCTGGCGGGCCGCTTGCCGCAATGGAATTTGTGGACGGCCATCCGTTCGCTGCTGGCGCCCATCGACCCGCGCAGCGCGTGGGAGGCGCTCGGCAAATTCAACCTGCAAGACAAACTGTATGCGCGCGTCGACCGCCTGTCCGGCGGCGAACGCCAGCGCTGCGGCATGGCCCGCGCGCTCGTGTCGAACGCGGAAGTGTTCCTTGTCGACGAACCCTTGTCCGCGCTCGACCCCACACTGGCTTTGCAGACGATCCATGTGCTGCAGGCCGAAGCAACGGAACGCAACGCCACCCTGATCTGCAGCCTGCACCAGGTGGAAATCGCCCGCGCCTGCTTTACGCGCATCGTCGCACTGCGCGATGGCCAGATCGTCTTCGACTTGCCTGGCGCCGAGGTCAGCGACGCCATGATAGCAGCGCTGTACCGCAACAAGGCAGACCCCGCGCCACAATTCGATACGGTTGAAACAAAGCTGGATGCTGCGAGGCCCCTTTGCTGAAGAGCAGCGCCATGCCGCGCGACCCCGCCTGGCGCGGCCGCCTGACCGGCGCCGCCGTCGTGCTGCTAGTGCTGTGGCCGATGCTGGTGCAGGCCGAATTCAAGCCGTGGATTTTATGGGATGCGCAAAGCCTGGCCGCCACTTGGCAATTCATCGCCAGCTTCGTGCCGCCCGCCCACTCGCTGGAATTCCTGCAACTGGTGGCCGTATCCAGCTGGGAAACCATTGCCATGGCCACGGCCGGCATGGCGCTGGCCATGCTGGGCGCCATCCCATTGACCTTGCTGGTGACGGAGCGGCTGTCGATTTCGCGCATCGGCTCAGGCCGAGTGTCGCCGCTGGCTGCCAGCGTGCGCCACGCCGTGCGCGCGCTGCTGGTGTTGCTGCGCAGCGTGCCGGAACTGGTCTGGGCTCTATGCTTGGTGCGCATCGTCGGCCTGGGACCGACGGCGGGCGTGATCGCCATTGCCCTCACCTATTGCGGCATGCTGGGCAAGGTGTACGCGGAAATCCTTGAATCGTCGGATGCGTCCGCCTGCAACGCCCTGCTCCACAACGGCAGCGGCAGATTACAAGCCTTGCTGTACGGCGCCCTGCCTGAGTCGGCCGCCGAACTGGTGTCGTACACGATTTACCGCTGGGAATGTGCGATCCGCGGCTCCGTCGTCATGGGTTTTGTCGGCGCGGGCGGCCTGGGCCAGCGCATGGATGAATCGATGAAGATGATGGCGGGCAGCGAACTGGCCACGATGCTGATGGTGTTCGTGCTGCTGGTGGCGGGTGCCGACGCCGTGTCCGCCATGCTGCGCCGGAGGTTGGCATGAAGCATCCGACCTTCGACGCCATGCTCGCCCCTGCGCCCGCGCGCTGGTCGACCTGGGCCTTGCTGGCCGGTTTGCTGCTGCTGGTCATCGCCAGCTTTGCCACCCTGCCCCTGAAATGGGGCGAGTTCTTCAGTGCCGACGCCGTGCGCACGAGCGCCGACTTCCTGCACGGCTTCGCCCCGCCCGAGCTGGCGCCGAACTTCCTCATGAAAGTGGGCGTCGCCACGTTCGAGACACTGGCCATGTCGGCCATCGGCACGGTGATCGCCGCACTCGTGGGCGCACTGCTGGCCTTGCCCGCCAGCGGCCGTTTTGGCAACGTGGCGCGCAATGCCACGCGCGCGATACTCAACGTGCTGCGCTCGATTCCCGAACTGGTATGGGCTTCGATTTTGCTGATCGCCGCCGGCCTGGGCCCGTTCGCGGGCACCCTGGCGCTGGCGCTGCACACGATGGGCGTGCTGGGCCGGTTGTTTGCCGATGCGTTTGAGAATTGCCCGCCCTTGCCGGCCGCCACCTTGCGCATCAATGGCGCGCGTCCTGCCGTGGCCTTCCTGTACGCCACCTTGCCGCAGTGCGGGCCGCAGATGATGTCGTACACCTTGTACCGCTGGGAAAACAATATCCGCGCCGCCGCCATCCTCGGCGTCGTCGGTGCGGGCGGCCTTGGGCAGATGCTGAAATATCACCTGTCGCTGTTCCAGATGCAGAACGCCGCTACCGTCATCGTCGCCATGCTGCTGATGGTGGCCGCCGTCGATGGCCTCAGCTACCTGCTGCGCCGCGCGATGACCCGTTAATTATTTACTTTTCACAAGGAAAATCCATGTCAGGCTGGTGGACCATTATCTCAACAGACACGCCGGAGCAAATGGCCGACATGACGAAAGTCAACAAGGACGCTTTTCTCGCCACGTGGGAAGCGGACCTGTTCGGCGCCGACTGGATCGCGCAACTATGCCATCAAGGCAAGGCGACCCAGCTGGCTTTCAACGGCTTTCCCAACCGCTACACGGCGCCGGCGAACGTCGTCGTGCCCCTGCTGCAGGCGGGCATCGCCGAGGCGCAGGATGGCGAATTTCCGCAGGACCGGCTCACAGGCTGGCCCGGTTGCATTACCGTGCACCAGGACCGCATCGCCGCCTGTAAGCCCGGTCAACTGCTGACCATCGAAGTGTGGGATCAATCGTAAATGATGATCAAAGGCAAATGGTTTAGACTGATGCGCAGCTGCAACTAGAGGAGTTCATGATGGGATTGGCAATTTCGGTCGGCGCCCTTGCCGACCTGCAGGAAGAAGACCCGGAAGGCGCGCAGTGGCTCGTCACCGCTTTGGAAGAAGCCAATCTGCTGCTGCAAAAGGCGGGGCTGCCACAGCACAGCGAACCGGCCACGCTGCCGCAACTGGACTCGCGCGTCATGCTCGATTCCTTTCCATACAGCTTCCTGCACACCCTGCGCCGCGCGTATGCCCATGCGTGCCTCGATGCGCAATGGCGTGCCACGCCATTGGCCGAGGGCGAGGATGCAACGGAGGATCCGGTGCTCGATGCCGCGCAGGATGACTTTGACAGCCACCTGATCTGCCATTCCGATTGCGAAGGTTTTTATTTCCCCCTCGTCTTCGAGGAAGTCATTTTTGCCGATGAGGAACACGCGCTGCTGGGCGGCATGCTGGGTTCCTCGTACAGCCTGCGCGCTGAACTGGTCACGGTCGCGCCCGCACTGGGCATCTTCCTGCTGGGCGACGAACTGAGCGATGAAGAAGCGGCCCGCATCAATGCGCGCATCGACGCCGAAGACGGCCTGGAACGCGAACTGGTCGCCTGGCTGGCCGCGTACGAGGCATGCCGGCTCAGCATCGAGCACAAGACGGTGATCGTCTTCAATTAAGCATGCTGATACGCCCCACCRCCGCCGCCGACTGGCCGGCCCTGAAAGCCACGCGCCTGGCCGCCCTGCTCGACGCGCCCACGGCCTTTGGCGCCAGCCACGCCAGCGCGGCCGGTTTTTCCGATGCCGACTGGCAGCAGCGCGCCGTCAGCACGCCCCAGCGCACGTTTTTCCTCGCCTTTGATGGAGAGCAAACCATCGGCCTGGCCGCGCAAGTGGTGGCCGGCAATGGCGAGTGCCACCTGATCGCCATGTGGGTACATCAGGAATATCGGGGCATGGCCGTGGCGCAGGGTCTGGTCGACGCCGTGAAACAATGCGCCGTGAACAATGGCCATCGTCGGCTGGTGCTCGACGTGGCGCCGGAGAACGCGCGCGCGGCCGCGTTTTACCGGAAACAGGGCTTTGTGTTTTTACCGGTATGGGAAGCGCTGGAAAGCCATCCGCATATCCAGGTGCAGAAGATGGAGTGGCTGGCGCCCGTATAAGCATTAACTAATGGAAAGGTGCAAAGCGATGCTGCGATCTATCTCCACACTCCTGCTGTTGACTGTCCTTGCCGGCAAGGCGAGCGCAGCGAATATTCCCGATACCGTTCTTGAATATGCGCATGCGTTTGCGCAAACACAGGCGGCGGACAAGCAAGCACCCACGCCGCCAGCCGACTACGCGCAATGGTTCTTTCAAGGCTTGACCCATCCATCGGGCGGGATCGTGACGCAATCGGCCGCCATGCGCGATGCCTACACGAATGGCCAACGCTATTGGCGCGATCATCCGTCCGAACGGGCCAACATCATGGCAGGCTATGGCTACCGTGCCATCGAGCGCGATGGCCTCTGGTCGCGGGGCTTTGAAAAGAGCGTTTTCCAACCGGCCCATGCTGATCTCGACGGTGACGCCGGCGCATGGTGGTTCAACTCCTTCGGCGGCGTTGCATGGCGCGACGTCGGCCTGGTGGCACCCAATTCAAGCCATGAACAGCCGCGCGTGCATATTGTCGGCTATCTCAGTCCCAAAGGCCATTATGGCCATCTGGGCGCCTATGAACATGAAGTCCTGGTCACGTCGGGTGCCGCCGTGCAAGCCGCAGATCATTGATGGTGAATCCGGATAAACGCGATTTCAAGCACTCCATTCATCCCGATTGACATCCTGTCTTAAAAACCTCCTCGCGCCTGTATTTTTTTCTACACTCTGCCAAGGTGGGATTACTTGGGATTCAAATGAACAGGATAAATATGCGTGCAATAGCTGGTCTTATGCTGTGTTTATGCAGCGCCGCGGTGCGAGCCCAGGCGGATACGGCGCAAGCCACGGAGCCATCCGCTCAGGATGTCGCGGCGTCAGTCAATGTAAAGGGCATCCGGGACCCGGACTGGAAGCCCTACAGTGCCATGCTCAAGGGCGTCAAACGCTTCGAGGAAAAACATGGTCTGTCGCCTGGCGCGCAGCTGCGCTTCATCCTGGAACCGCGCCGTGCCGATGTCGACATGCACACCATCGCGCTGCGGCTGGAAAGCGACGAAGCGGCTATGGCCATACCGCTGGGGGAGCGCAATATCTTCACCTTGCCCGTCGAACAAGGGCCGCTATATGAAAAGGCCGAGCTGACCGTGAACCGCAAGGCGGGATCGGTCAGGTGGATTCCCTACGTCAGGAGCGCGGCGGCCAGCGACACCATCCGCCGCCTGGGCGACCTGCGGCTGGCGTGCGAAGTCCATTGGGCCATCGACAAGGACACCTTGCCTTTTGCGATGCGCACGGCGATGGGCGCATTGGGCGGACCCTGCAATTTCGTGTCGCAAAAGGGAACCTACAGCTTTTCCGAACCGCGGCGCATCACGGCCGCGACCATCAGCTACAACGGCAAAAGCGCGCCCGTGCCCTTCAGCGGCTCGTCGTTTACGCCGCCGCTGCGGGAGCAGGACTGGAGCGATGACAGCGTTGTCGAGCTGACGTTCGACAATGAACAAGCTGCGCGGTGATTACTTCACCCGCTGCTTCTCCAGCTTCCTCGCCAGCGTACGCCGGTGCATGCCAAGGCGGCGGGCCGTTTCCGAGATATTGAAATCCGTCTCGGCCAGCATTTCGTGGATACGTTCCCATTCCAGGGTCTTGATGTTGGTGGCGCGGTTCGTCAGTTCGATGTCGGCATTGCCGGCCACGTGGCCGAAGGCCGCTTCGATGTCGTCCGTGTTCGACGGTTTCGCCAGGTACTGGCAGGCACCCAGCTTGATGGCTTCGACGGCCGTGCCGATGCTGGCGTAGCCGGTCAGCACGACGATCAGCATGTCCGGGTCATGCTGGTGCAGCATCTGCACGCAGGCCAGGCCCGAGGTGTTCCCATTTAACTTCAGGTCGACGACGGCGTAGTCGGGACAATGCTGTTCCAGCAAGGCGCTCGCTTCGTCGAAATTGGTGGCCAGGATGACCTGGTAGCCGCGCCGTTCGAACGAGCGGCCCAGGGTGCGGGCAAACGCGGCGTCGTCTTCCACGATCAGTAACAGACGGTCATCCTGCATGGTGGTCGCTTTCTCTTTCCAGTTTGATGGCCGCCAGCGGCAAGGCCAGGTGCACCACCGCCCCGCCCTGCACCCGGTTGCGTGCCGTCACTGTGCCGCCCAGGGTACGCGCGACATTGACCACCAGGAACAAACCGAGGCCGCCGCCGGGCTTGCCCTTGCTGCTTTGATACGGCTTGCCCAGGTGCGTCAGCATCGACGGCTCGAAGCCGGGGCCCGCATCGGTAATGACCAGGTGCAAGGCATCCGCTTCGCGCGTCGCTTCGAAACGCAGCCACTCGGGCGACGCTTCCAGCGCATTGTCGAGCACATTGCAAATGGTTTGTTTCAGGGTCGAATCGAAGACGACGGGCACGTCGTGCTCGATGCGGTTATCGTACTCGAAACCCTGGATCGGGCGGCTGGTGCGCCACTCGTCGACCAGGTCGTTGAGGAAGGTATTGATCGTCGTTTTTACGGAAGATTCGCCGCGCGCCTCGCCCGCCGACAATAAAATGCCGCTGACGATGCTCTTGCAGCGCTGCAACTGGGCCTGCATTTCCGTGATTTCTTCCAGCAATTCGCTGTTCTTGCTCAGTTCCGGCATGCGGCGCCAGTCGCCGAGGATGACGGAGAGTGTTGCCAGCGGCGTGCCCAGCTCGTGCGCGGCGCCCGAAGCCAGCAAGCCCATGCGGATGATGTGCTCTTCTTCCGCCGCGCGCTGGCGCAAATCCGCCACCTTGGCGTCGCCGGCGCGCTGGTTGCGGTTGATACGCGTGATGAACACCACGAGCAAGGCCGCGTTCAGGATGAAACAGATCAGCAAGCCCTGCACGTACAGGCTGGAAAAGCCCCGCTCGGGGTCGATCGGCAGAATCAGGGGGCCGGGCAGCAAGGCCAGGCCGGCCAGGCACAGGCTCGTAATGGCTACCATGATCCAGGTCGACCACACTTCCAGCAGCACGGCGCTGAGGATGACTTGCAGTAAATACAGGAAGGCAAACGGATTGCTGATGCCGCCACTCAGGTAGAGCTGCGCCGTCAGCACGGTGACGTCGACCAGCAGGGCAAGGAACAACGCCGTGTTGGAGACGGGCTGGCGTTCATGCCAGCGCAGCAGGCTGGCAAGGTTAAAAGCGATGAGGCAGGACAGCACTTCGAGCATGTAGGGCACGGGCAAGGCGATGCCCAGTCCCACGCCCACGCCGAAGATGGTGCTGATCTGGCCGATCACGGCCAGCCAGCGCAGCTGGATCAGCAGCTTCATGTTCTGGTGGCCGGCCGGATGTTCCATCTCGGCCGCCACCGTACCGCGTTCTAACACTTCGCGGTTGGGCAGGATTTCAATCCTGCCCGGCATGGTCACTCTCTTGCGTGCCGGCGCGACGGCGCGCGCGGCGGCGCTTGTCTTCGCGCACGATCCACCACGTGATGCCGGCCACCATCAGGGCCAGCGCGAACCACGTCAGGGCGTACACGAGGTGGTTGTTGTGGAAGGAAATCACGGTCAGGCCGCCGACGGGCGCGTCGCTGGCCGTTTCCGATTTTGCCTTCGCGTCGACAAAATATGGCGCCACATTGGTCAGCATGTGCGAAGCGCCGATGGCGGCCACGTCGCGCGAATACCAGTGCTGCGTGGCAGGACTGTTTTCGCGCAAGAAACCGCCGCCCGTCTCGCTGACGCGCAGCAAGCCGTCGACGTGCACGATGCCGGCCGGCGTGCTGGCGGCGATGCCTTCGCGTTTCGGCACGAAGCCGCGGTTGACCAGCACGGTGCTGCCATCGGCCAGACGCAATGGCGTCATCAGCCAGTAACCGCTGCCCAGTGCCGTCGTTGCTTGCACCAGGGTATTGAAAATGGGGAGATAGGTACCGGAGAGTCGCACATGGCGGTATTCGTCCGTTTGCTGCGTGATGCTGGCCCAGGCTGCGGGTCCAGGTGCGTCCGTTGCGGGCGCATGTACGCGTTGTTCGACGCGCTCGATCAGGTCAAGCTTCCAGAACAGGCGCTTGACTTGCCAGGTGCCCAAGGCACAGAAACCGGCAAACAAGATCCCCGCCAGCAAGGCTAATGCGTAGCGCACAGCCATGCCGCGTGGGCCTGGCGCGGCATCTTGCGATGCGGCGCCAGGGGCGCGCCCGGTGTTGCTTGGGCGCGTATTACTCATCATGGAGCCGTTTTCGTATGCATGTACTCAGGCATCAGATCCGGCATCATGTTGTGGTTCATGTGGTACATGACCCACAGGGAACCGGCCATGGCAATGCCCACGATCATGATGGTGAAGATCAGCGCCATCATGTTCCAGCCGCCTTCGGACTTGGTGTTCATATGCAGGAAGTACACCATGTGTACCACCACTTGAACAGCCGCGAACGCCAGCAGGACCAGGCCCATGGTGCCCGAGTTGGTGATGGCTTTCGTCATCACCAGCCAGAACGGAATGGCCGTCAGGATCACCGACAGGATGAAACCGATCGTGTAGCTTTTCAGGCTGCCATGATCGTGGTTGTCATGGTGGTGGCTATCGCCGTGTGTGTGGTGGTCGCTCATGGCAGCACTCCCATCAGGTAGACAAAGGTGAAGACGCCGATCCAGATGACGTCCAGGAAGTGCCAGAACAGCGACAGGCACATCATGCGGCGGCCGTTTTCCGGGGTCAGGCCATGCTTGTTCAACTGGAACATCAAGGTCACGAGCCAGATCACGCCGAACGTCACGTGCAAGCCGTGGGTACCGACCAGCGCGAAGAACGACGACAGGAACGCGCTGCGCTGCGGACCGGCGCCTTCGTGGATCAGATGAATGAATTCATACATTTCCAGCGACAGGAAGGCCAGGCCGAACAGGCCCGTGATGCCCAGCCAGACCAGGGTGCTGCGCAATTGCTTGCGCTGCATGGCCAGCATGGCGAAACCGTAGGTGATCGACGACAGCAGCAGCATGGCCGTGTTGACGGCCACCAGCGGCAGGTCGAACAGCGCGGCGCCCGTCGGGCCGTCCGCGTAGCTGCGGCCGACCACGGCGTACGTGGCGAACAGACAGGCGAAGATCAGGCAATCGCTCATCAGGTAGAGCCAGAAACCCAGCAAGCTGCCGTTTTCCGGGTGGTGCTCGCGCACAAAGTAGCTGCGCGTGCTTGGTGCGGCGCCAGCGGCGCCGGTGTTATGGGCGATGGTATCAGACATGGCTGCTCAGCAATTTAGTATAAGCGTCTTCGGTACGGACCACTTCTTCCGCAGGAATGTAGTAATCGCGCTTGTAGTTAAAGGTATGGACGATGATGGTAATCATCATGATCACGAAGCCAATGCTGGCGACGAGCCACATTTGCCAGATCAGGCCAAAACCGACCAGTGCGGACAGTGCTGCGATCACGAAACCAGCCCAGGTGTTCTTCGGCATGTGGATCTTCGTGAAACCGGACGTCGGACGCTGGTAACCGTGTTTCTTCATGTCAGTCCATGCATCGAGTTCGTGCACTTGTGGCGTGAAGGCGAAATTATAGTCTGGCGGTGGCGACGACGTCGACCATTCCAGCGTACGGCCACCCCATGGGTCACCGGTCACGTCGCGCAGGGCGTGACGGTTGCGGTAGCTGACGAAGAACTGGATCAGCATGGAAGCGATACCCAGTGCGATCGAGACGGCGCCAAACCAGGCGATGATGGTCCAGATTTGCAACGATGGATCTTCGAAGTGGTTGACACGGCGGGTCACGCCCATCAGGCCCAGCACGTACAGCGGCATGAAGGCCAGGTAGAAGCCGACGAACCAGAACCAGAACGAGCACTTGCCCCAGAACACATCGAGCTTGTAGCCGAAGGCTTTCGGGTACCAGTAGTTAATCGCCGCGAAGACACCGAAGACCACGCCGCCGATAATCACGTTATGGAAGTGGGCGATCAGGAACAGGCTGTTGTGCAGCACGAAGTCAGCTGGTGGTACTGCCAGCAATACGCCGGTCATGCCGCCGATGGTGAAGGTAACCATGAAGCCGATCGTCCACAGCATGGGCAGTTCAAAGCGGATGCGGCCGCGGTACATGGTAAACAGCCAGTTGAAGATCTTCGCGCCCGTCGGGATCGAAATGATCATCGTCGTGATGCCGAAGAAGGAGTTGACGCTGGCGCCCGAACCCATGGTGAAGAAGTGATGCAGCCATACCAGGTACGACAGGATCATGATGACGCAGGTGGCGTACACCATCGAGGCGTAGCCGAACAAACGCTTGCTGCAGAACGTGGCGACGACTTCCGAGAACACGCCGAACAGCGGCAGGATCAGGATGTACACCTCAGGGTGGCCCCAGATCCAGATCAGGTTGACGTACATCATGGCGTTGCCGCCCAGTTCCGTCGTGAAGAAGTTAAAGCCCGCAACGCGGTCCAGCGACAACATGGCCAGTACGGCCGTCAGTACCGGGAAAGCGGCGACGATCAGGATGTTGGTGCACAGTGCGGTCCAGGTGAAGATCGGCATGCGCATCCAGGTCATGCCCGGCGCGCGCATCTTGACGATGGTGGCGATCAGGTTGACACCGGACAATAGCGTCCCGACCCCGGCAATCTGCAAGGACCAGATGTAATAATCTACCCCCACGTCCGGACTGCCGACGATGCCCGACAGCGGTGGATAGGCCAGCCAGCCCGTGCGGGCGAATTCGCCGACGAACAGCGAAGCCATGACCAGGGCGGCGCCCATGGTGGTCATCCAGAAGCTGAAGTTGTTAAGGAATGGGAAAGCCACGTCGCGCGCGCCGATTTGCAGCGGCACCACGTAGTTCATCAGACCCGTCACGAAAGGCATCGCGACGAAGAAGATCATGATCACGCCGTGGGCGGTGAAGATCTGATCGTAGTGATGCGGTGGCAGGAAGCCGGCATTGTCGCCAAAGGCGACAGCCTGCTGGGTACGCATCATCAGCGCGTCGGCAAAGCCGCGCAGCAGCATGACGAGGCCCAGGATCATGTACATGATACCGATTTTTTTATGGTCGATACTGGTGATCCAGTCGCGCCACAGGGTACCCCAGACGCGGAAATACGTCAGTGCCGCAACGAGTGCGATACCGCCCAGGGCAACCATGGCAAAGGTCACCAGCAGGATAGGTTCGTGAAATGGAATTGCATCCCAAGTCAGACGGCCGAATATAAGCTTCGTCAGATCAATATGGTCTAGCATTGTTACTCTCAGAGAAAAAAGGGAGGCGCCAGGCAAACGGCGCCAGTATCTGCAGCGCAATGCGCTGCGGGATTCATGCAGTTGTTACTTGGCTTGAACGCCCTTTTCAACCACTGCATCGCTAGCGACTACTGCCGTTACGGCCGCTACCGGGCTATTTGCCATCGTCAACTTATATGGCTGGACCGGCGTCACGCACAGGGCGTCGGAAACGATGGTGCGGTTCAGGATTGCCTTGTACAGGTCGTTAGGCACGGCGCTGTAGCGGCGGACCGGGTCGCGTTCGCTAGGCTGAGCCAGCGACAGGTAGTCGTCGCGGTTCAGCGCGCCGCCACCGGCACGTGCCGATTCCACCCATTTGTCGAAGTCCGCATCATTGACACCGTGGAACTTGAAGCGCATGCCCGAGAAACCGGCACCGCTGTAGTTCGCGGAGAAGCCCTTGTAGACACCAGGCTTGTTGATGACGGCATTCAACTGCGTTTCCATGCCCGGCATGGCGTAGATCTGACCTGCCAGTGCGGGGATGAAGAACGAGTTCATGACGGACGACGCGGTGATCTTGAAGCGGATTGGACGATCAACAGGCGCGTACAGTTCATTCACGGAAGCGATGCCTTGCTCCGGGTAGATGAACAGCCATTTCCAGTCCAGGGCCACGACTTCGACGATCATCGGCTTGTGGCTGGCAGGAATAGGACGGTTGGCGTCGATACGGCTCAATGGGCGGTATGGATCGAGGGTGTGGGTGCTGATCCAGGTCAGCAGGCCCAGCACGATAATGATCAACAGGGGCGCGCCCCAGATAATCAGCTCGAGGCGAGTCGAGTGGTCCCAGTCCGGCTCGTATTTGGCCGCGGTATTGTTTTTTCTATAGCGCCATGCAAAAAGCAGGGTCAGGGCGATTACCGGAACGATAATCAACAGCATCAGCAATGTCGAGATGACAATCAGATTGCCTTGCTGAACTGCGATGTCACCAGACGCATTCAGTACCACCGTATTGCAACCAGCCAACAATGCGAGAGGTAAAAGAAGCAGTCCGCGACGAACTTTTAATGAAAACATACAGGAAAGTCCAGTACAGGGGATGAAGATATGGTACTGTATTCTCACTGGAGCGCGTTGGCAATTGGACGTTTTGTCCACCCCCTTGCTCGGATTTTCACTGGATGATTGCGGAGTTTTCCTACAGCTATCCATTGAATAGTCCTACTCCGGGCGTGAGACACCCGGGGTATGTTACGCGTTGGCCGAACTCGAAACTATATTGGAGACGATCATCATGTCCAGCACGCGCATACACAGCGGGGATGTACCCGCCGACTTTTCCCCCCACTCCCTGCGCGACGCACGCGGGGCCGGCACGGTCGAATCGCATATCGACCCCGGTGAGATCGCCGTCGGCGTGATCATCGGCCGCGCTTCCGAATACTTTGACTTCTTTGTCTACGCCATCGCCTCGGTGCTGGTGTTTCCACGCGTCTTCTTCCCGTTTGAAGAACGCCTGGAGGGTACATTATATGCATTCCTGATTTTCTCGTTTGCCTTCATCGCCCGTCCTTTCGGCACCGTGATCTTCATGGAGATCCAGCGCCGCATGGGACGCAGCGCCAAACTGACGTTCGCCCTCTTCCTGCTGGGCGTGTCGACGGCCGGCATCGCTTTCCTGCCGACCTATTCCCACCTGGGCTTTGCCGCCATCATCTGGCTGTCCGTACTGCGCATCGGCCAGGGCGTGGCGCTGGGCGGTTCGTGGGATGGCCTGCCATCGCTGCTGGCTCTGAACGCGCCGGAAAACAAGCGCGGCTGGTACGCCATGCTGGGTCAGCTGGGCGCACCGACCGGCTTCCTGATCGCCGCCGGCCTGTTCTGGTTCATGCTGACCACCCTGACGGATGAAGACTTCCTCGACTGGGGCTGGCGCTATCCTTTCTATGTGGCTTTCGCCATCAACGTGGTAGCCCTGTTTGCCCGTCTGCGCCTCGTGTCGACGAATGAATATGCGCGCCTGCTCGACGAACGCGAACTGCAGCCCGTGAGCGTGTTTGAAATGAGCCGAGGCCAGGGCCGCAACGTGCTGATCGGCGCCCTCGCCGCTTTGGCCAGCTACGCGCTGTTCCACCTCGTCACCGTGTTCCCGCTGTCGTGGATTTCCGTCTACCAGACGCGTTCGGCTTCTGACTTCCTGCAAATCCAGATGCTGGGCGCCGTGCTGGCCGCCGTCGGCGTGGTGATTTCCGGCGTGCTGGCCGATAAAGTGGGCCGCCGCACCACCCTGGGCGTGCTGGCTGTGCTGATCGCCATCTTCAGCGCCTTCGTGCCGACCCTGATGGGTGGCGGCAATACGGGCCAGGACGTCTTCATCCTCGTCGGCTTCAGCCTGCTGGGCTTGTCCTACGGCCAGGCAGCCGGCGCCGTGACGGCCAACTTCCCTGCCCGCTTCCGCTACACGGGCGCGGCCCTGACGTCCGACCTGGCCTGGCTGGTCGGCGCCGGCTTCGCACCGCTGGTGGCGCTGGGCCTGTCGGCCAACTTCGGCCTCGCCTATGTCAGCTTCTACCTGCTGTCTGGTGCCGTCGCTTCGCTGGCCGCCCTGAGCCTGAACCGGGCGCTGGAAATCCGCGACTGACATATAGACTGACATACATATAGAGGCAATCCGGGTGGCAGCGCGCCGCCATCCGGAACACCCCAGAAACGCCGGCACCGTCCGGCGTTTTTTCGTAGGTCGGCTTAGCCCGCAGGGCGTAAGCCGACAGGCGCCGCCACGAAGATTGTCAGATTACGCTGCGCTAATCTGACCTACGCAGCTAAAACTGACATATATATAGAGAGACAATCCGGGTGGCAGCGCCCCGCCACCCGGAACACCCCAGAAACGCCGGCACCGTCCGGCGTTTTTTCGTAGGTCGGTTTAGCCCGCAGGGCGTAAGCCGACAGGCGCCGCCACGAAGATTGTCAGATTACGCTGCGCTAATCTGACCTACGCAGCTAAAACTTGACATATATATAGAGAGGCAATCCGGGTGGCAGCGCCCCGCCACCCGGAACACCCCAGGAAACGCCGGCACCGTCCGGCGTTTTTTCGTAGGTCGGTTTAGCCCGCAGGGCGTAAGCCGACAGGCGCCGCCACGAAGATTGTCAGATTACTCTGCGCTAATCTGACCTACGCAGCTAAAACCCGGCACGGCTCACTGTATCGACAGTTGCCGCCCACCCGTGCCTTCCTTCTTCGGCAAGTCCAGCAGCAGCACGCCATTTTCATAGCGGGCTTGCGCGCCGGCCTCGTCCACCTCGTGCGGCAGCACGAAACTGCGGTACTGCTGGCCGTACTCGCGTTCGCTGCGCACGGTCTTGCCGCCGCCGTCGCGCGTCACTCTTTCATCCTTGAGCTCGGCGCTGATGGAGACGCGGTTGCCGTCGATGGAGACCTTGATATCGTCCTTGTTGACGCCGGGAATATCCGCCTGCACCTGATAAGCTTGTTCGGTTTCGGAAATATCGACACGCATGCGTGCCGAACCGCCATCGCGCAAGCGCAAGGCGGGCGCGAAAAAGTCGTGCATGAATTCTTCCATGTCGCTGAACGGGTCGAAACGTGCCAGCGGGTTTTGCGGATCGCGACGGATCAGTTGATTAGCCATGATGTCCTCCTGCATGGGCTGGTTTGCACACGGCGGCCGTCTGCTTGGACGTCGCCACCTCCTGCATCTTAGGATGTCAACAACCAATCTCTTTGATCTGCCTCAATCGTGGCCACCTTGATTTTTCCTCTACTTTCATCTGTGCGCTACCCCGCATTGCACTAGCTTGCGCCTGCGAAAAATGTCCCAAGGCTGTTATGCTAGCGCACGCTATGCTTGACCATCAGAAATCTTGCATTTCAATTAAAATTGATTTTTTCGCGACAGCCTTACACGGACATGATGAATACCAAGACCCCGATCGACTCCTTCAGCTTTCGCCGCATCCTCGCCCGCAACGTGACCTTGCCGCTGGTCATCGGGGTCGTCACGGCCCTCGTGTTCGTCGCCTTGATCGCCTACCTGCTCTCGGCCCTGCGCTCTGTCGAGCATTCAGAACGGGTGATCGGCAACGCGAATGAAGTCATGAAGCTGTCGGTCGACCTGGAAACGGGCATGCGCGGCTATTTGCTGACGGGCGATGAAACGTTTTTGGCGCCATATAAATCGGGCAAGGCCAAGATCGCCGTGGAAATGACCACCCTGCTGGACCTGGTATCCGACAGCCCCATCCAGGTGGACCGCTTGCGCCGCATCCGCGCGCTGCAAGGCCAGTGGCTCGATTACGCCGAAGGCGTGATCGCCCAGCGCCGCAACAACCAGGAATTCCTTGCGCGCGTGCGCCAGGGCGAAGGCAAGCTGGAGTTTGACGAAATCCGCCGCGAATTCCTCGCCTTCCTGTCCATGGAACAGCGGCTGCGCCAGGAACGGGCCGATACGGCCGAAAGCCGCACCATGCTGGCCGTGGTCGTGTTCCTCATCCTCAGCCTGGGATTGTCGGGCTTGCTCGCCTACTTGGGCCGGCGCGAACTGCTGCGCCTGTCCGATATCTACAACGATGCGCTCGAGCAGCGTGGCAGGGACAACGATGTGCTGCAGGAGCAAGCGTGGCTGCGCACGGGGCAGACGGAACTGGCGGCCCACACGAGCGGCCAGCTGGGCCTGCCGCAACTGGGACGGCACGTGCTGGATTTCCTCGCCCACCGCCTCGACGTGGCCATCGCTACTCTGTACGTCGTCGACGAAGATGGCAGCCTGCGCCGCACGGCCGTGTACGGTTTCAACGAACAGGGCGTCAAGGAAAAGCAGGTGTTCAAGCTGGGCGAAGGCCTGGTGGGCGAGACGGCCCGCGAAAAGCGCCTCAAGCATGTGCAGCAAGTGCCCGAGAATTACCTGACCGTGACGTCGAGCCTGGGCCGTGGTGCGCCGCTGGAACTGGTCCTGGCGCCCGTCAACAATGAAGGCGTCGTCAACGGCGTCATCGAACTGGGCTTTACGCATCCCGTCAGCGCCCGCGCCAAGGAATGGCTGAACCTGATTGCCGCGAACGTCGGCACCTCGCTGGAAGCGGCCCTGTACCGCCAGCGCCTGCAAAATGTGCTCGAAGAAACCCAGCAACTGAATGAAGAACTGGAAGTGCAGCAGGAAGAACTGCGCACGGCCAATGAAGAGCTGGGCGAACAGTCGCGCGTGCTGGAACAGTCGCAAGCCCACCTGGAAGAGCAAAAGGCGGCGCTCGAGCAGTCGAACGGGCAACTGGCCGTGCAGGCGCTGTCGCTGGACCAGAAAAACATGGCCATCGTCCAGGCGCACGCCCAGCTGGAAGCGCGCGCGGAAGAGCTGCAGCGGGCCAGCCGCTACAAGTCCGAATTCTTGGCGAACATGTCGCACGAGCTGCGCACGCCACTGAACAGCTCGCTGATCCTGTCCAAGCTGCTGTCGGACAACACCAGCGGCAACCTGACGCCGGAGCAAGTGACGTTTGCGCAAACCATCTATTCGGCCGGCAACGATCTACTCACCCTCATCAACGATATCCTCGACATTTCCAAGGTCGAGGCAGGCAAGCTGGAATTGACCCCGGAAGCCGTGCCTTTCGACGAACTGCTCAGCAGCATGAAGATGCTGTTCGGCGCCCAGGCGCAGCAAAAGAAACTCATTTTGAGCGTCAAGGTGGCGCCGGACTCTCCGCCGTCGCTCGTCAGCGACCGCCAGCGCCTCGAGCAAATCCTGAAAAACCTGCTGTCGAACGCCATCAAGTTTACGGATACGGGTACCGTCAGCTTGCACGTGAGCAGCGGCGCGGACGGCCAGGTGCGCTTCCAGGTGCAGGATTCGGGCATCGGCATTGCCGACGACCAGCAGCACAAGATTTTCGACGCCTTCCATCAGGCCGACGGCACCACCAGCCGCCGCTATGGCGGCACGGGCCTGGGCCTGTCGATTTCGCGCGACCTGGCCACCTTGCTGGGCGGCAGTATCGAGCTGGCCAGCACGCCAGGCCAGGGCAGTATGTTTACATTGGTGCTGCCGGCCGTCATGCCGGAGCGCGCCGTGGAAGCGGAGCCGGCCCCGGCCGCAGTGCCGCAAGCACCCGCAAAAATCGCGGCCGCCGCGCCCAAGGCCGCGCCCGCCGCCAAGCCCGTGCCGCTGCCCACCTTCCAGGATGACCGCGACAGCGTGCCCGCCGTCAAGACGGGCCAGCGTTCCGTGCTGGTGATCGAGGATGAACCGTCGTTTGCCGGCATCCTGTTCGACCTCGCGCATGAAATGCAATACCGCTGCCTGGTGGCGCACGGCGCCGACGAAGGCTTGCGCCTGGCCGAGGAATTCCTGCCCGACGCCATCCTGCTCGACATGGGCTTGCCGGACCGTCCGGGCTTGCTGGTCTTGCAGCAGCTCAAGGAAAACCCGCTGACGCGCCACATTCCCGTGCACATCGTGTCCGGCAACGACCAGATCCAGGAAGCCATGCAGCTGGGCGCCATCGGCTACGCCACCAAGCCGCGCACGCGCGAGCAATTGAAGGAAGTGTTCCGCAAGCTCGAGTCGAAATTCACGCAGCAGATGAAACGCATCCTGCTGGTCGAGGACGACGAACGCCAGCGCGAAAGCGTGGTGCACCTGATCAGCGACGACGACGTGGAAATCACGGCCGTGGCCCTGGGCGAGCAGGCGCTGGAATTGCTCAAAACGCAGATTTTCGACTGCATGATCATCGACTTGAAGCTGCCCGATATCCAGGGCAACGAATTGCTCGAACGCATGGAGCATGAAGAACTGTGCTCGTTCCCGCCCGTCATCGTCTACACGGGCCGCAACCTGAGCCGCGAGGAAGAAGCGGACCTGATGAAGTATTCACGCTCCATCATCATCAAGGGTGCCCGTTCGCCCGAACGCCTGCTCGACGAAGTCACCCTCTTCCTGCACAAGGTGGAATCCGAACTGTCGAGCGAGCGCCAGGGCATGCTGCAGCAGGTGCGCAGCCGCGAACGCGTATTCGAGGGGCGCAAGATCTTGCTCGTGGACGACGACGTGCGCAATATCTTTGCCCTCACCAATGCGCTGGAACAGCGAGGCGTGGTGGTGGAAATCGGCCGCAACGGCTTCGAAGCCATCAGCAAGCTCAACAGCGTGGACGATATCGACCTCGTGCTGATGGATGTCATGATGCCGGGCATGGATGGGCTGGAAGCGACGCGTTTGATCCGCGCCGATGGCCGTTACAACAAGCTGCCGATTATCGCCATCACGGCCAAGGCCATGAAGAATGACCAGGAAGAATGCCTGCAGGCGGGCGCGTCCGACTATCTGGCCAAGCCGATCGACCTCGATCGGTTGTATTCGCTGCTGCGCGTGTGGATGCCGAAGATGGAACGCATCTGATGTCCCAGCGCACCACGGACGCGCAACTGCACGCGCTGATGGAAGCGCTGTACCAGCGTTACAGCTATGATTTTCGCGACTACTCCCTGCCCTCGCAACGGCGGCGCCTCAATCATGCGCTCGACCGTTTGCATTGTGCAGATGTGCCTGCCCTGCAGCAGCGCGTGCTGGACGACCCGTCCGCCTTTGGCGACCTGCTGCAGATTTTGACCGTGCCCGTCACGCAAATGTTCCGCGACCCGGCATTTTTCCGCGCCTTGCGCGAACACGTGGTGCCCGTGCTGAAAACCTACCCGTCGCCGACGATCTGGGTGGCCGGCTGCTGCACGGGGGAAGAAGCGCTGTCGCTGGCCATCGTGCTGCACGAGGAAGGTTTGCTCGAGCGCAGCACGATTTACGCCACAGACATCAATCCCCAAGCGCTGGCCACGGCCGCGCGCGGCGCGTATCCGCTGCACCGGCTTGAAGAATATGGCGCCAACTACCTGGCCGCGGGCGGCCTGGGCCAACTGGCCGACTATTACACGGTCGAGCATGCCACGACGCGGTTCCAGCAGGGTCTGCTCGACAAGATCAACTTTGCCGACCACAGCCTGTCCACGGACAGCGTGTTTATTGAAACGCAATTAATTTTGTGCCGTAACGTCTTGATTTACTTTAATAAAACCTTGCAGGAGCGAGCCTTGGGCCTGTTCCAGGACTCGCTATGCCACCGGGGTTTCCTGGGCCTGGGCAGCAAGGAAAGCACGCATTTCACGCGCTTTGCCCCCGACTTCGAGCCATTGCCGGGTCCTGAAAAGCTCTACCGCAAGCGTGCGCCGTCGCACGCCGCTTCCCACTACGCTGGACGGCACATGCCAGGAATGAAACATGATGAATGAAACAAGCACCAAACTGCTGATCGTCGACGACTTGCCGGAAAACTTGCGCGCGCTCAACGCGCTGATCCGCGAGAGCGACCGCAGCGTCTACCAGGCCTCGTCCGGCGAAGAAGCGCTGGCCCTGCTGCTCGAGCACGATTTCGCGCTGGCCATCCTCGACGTGCAAATGCCGGAGATGGATGGTTTTGAGCTGGCGCAATTGATGCGCGGCACGGAAAAGACGCGCCACATCCCCATCGTCTTCGTCACGGCGGCTGGCAAGGAAATGAATTTCGCCTTCCAGGGCTATGAAAGCGGCGCCGTCGACTTCCTGCACAAGCCGCTCGACATCAATGCCGTGCAAAGCAAGGTCAATGTCTTCGTTGCCCTGCACCAGCAGCGCAGCGAGACGCGGCGACAGGTGCAGGCACTCGAGCACAGCCGCCAGCAGCAGGAAGCGCTGCTGAAGGAATTGCGCGCCACGCAGGCTGAACTGCAGCGCTCGCTGCGCCTGCGCGATGAATTCATGTCCATGGTGGCGCACGAACTGCGCACGCCGTTGAATACGCTGTTCCTGGAAACGCAGATGCGCACCGTTAACCTGGAACGGGGCAACCTGGCCGCCTTCGAGCCGGACAAGCTGGGCAAGATGGTGGCACGCGACGGGCGGCAAATCCGCAGCATGGTGCGCCTGATCGACGACATGCTCGACGTATCGCGCATCACCAGCGGCAAGCTGTCGATCCGCCGCGAAGCCGTCGACCTGACCTGCCTGGTGCGCCGCGTGGCGGACGACCTGGGCCCGTATGCGGCCGCCACGGGCAGCGTACTGGAAGTGATGGCCTTCGAGCCCATCCACGGTTTCTGGGACGCCTTCCGCGTCGAGCAAATCGTTGTCAACCTGATCAGCAACGCCGTGCGCTACGGCCAGGGCCAGCCCGTGGAAATCAGCCTGGCGCACACGCAGAACAGCGCCGTCATCGAAGTGCGCGACCATGGCATCGGTATCAACGCACGCGACCAGGAACGCATTTTCGACGCGTTCGAGCGCGTCATGCACCAGGACCGCACGGGCGGACTGGGCCTGGGCCTGTTCATCACCAAGCAGCTGGTCGATGCGCATGGCGGCGCCATCACCCTGCAAAGCCAGCCCGGCAATGGCGCCCTGTTCAGCGTCACCCTGCCGCTGGCCGGCAGCTGAGGCCGGCATGACCAGCACCCCCGTCCCCCGCAGCCAGGCCGGCGCCAGCGGCGTCGCCTTTTTGCTGCAACTGGAACGCCGGCTGCGCCTGCTGCAAGACACGGGCGAGATTCTTTCCCTGTCGGCGCAGCTGCTGGGACAGCGCCTGGGCGCCCAGCAAGTGGCCTGTTTCGATATCGACCAGACCCTGCAGTGCCCCACCCTGCAGCATGCGTGGAGCGATGGACTGGCACCGGGCGCCGCCGGCGAGTATTTCCTCGGCGATTACGCGGCAGGTCTGGCCGATGCCCTTGCCGCCGGCCAGGCGCTCGCCGTCAGCGATGTGGCAAGCGACCCGCGCACAGCCATGCCGGCCGCGCTGGCCGCGTTCGCGCGCCTGGGCATCCGTGCCTTCCTGAACATTCCGATTGCCAAGGATGGCCAGCTGGAGGCCCTGTTCGTCGTACACAGCAGCGCGGCGCGCCTGTGGCATGCGGACGAGATCGAACTGGCCGTGCAAGTGTCGGAACGCGTCTGGTCGACCATTTTGCGGGCCCGGGCGGAATCGCGTTTGCGCGCCCTGACTGCCAGCATGGAAACGCAAGTGGCCGAGCGCACGCGCGAATTCGGCCGCACCTGGAACGTCAGCCCCGACTTGCTGGGCGTGCTCAACCTCGACGGCTATTTCGAACACTCGAACCCCGCCTGGCAAGCCACCCTGGGCTGGTCCAGGGAGGAAATCCGCACGACGAAATTCTTTGAACTGATCCACCCGGACGACTTGCCGCGCACCTATGCGGCCTGGGATGCTGCCAACCAGGGCCAGCCGGCACTGCGCTTCGAAAACCGCTACCGCCACAAGCTGGGCGGCTGGCACTGGCTGTCGTGGGTGGCCGTGCCCGAAGGCGAGAAGGTGTATTGCAGCGCGCGCGACATCACCGTGGAAAAGAAGCTGGAAGCGGACCTGGCCGCGCGCAACAGCGAGCGCGAGCGCCTGTGGCGCAGCGCGCAAGACCTGATGGTGGCCATCGATGCCGAAGGCTGCTTTGCCGCCGTCAACCCGGCCGCCGGCGCCATCCTGGGCTGGCTGCCCGAGGAAATGCTGGGCCGCAGCCTGTTCGACTTCGTAATGCCCGAAGATGCCGCCGCCACGCGCCAGGCGCTGGCGCAAGTGACGCAGGAGGCCCTGCCCAGCTTTGAAAACCGCTACCGGCACCGCGACGGCGGCCACCGCTGGCTGTCCTGGGTGGCGGCCATCGAAGGCGACCTGATTTTCGCCACCGGGCGCCACGTCACCTTGGAAAAGGAAGCGCAAAGCACCTTGCGCAGCATGCAGGAATCGTTGCGCCACAGCGAGATGGCCCTGCTGCAATCGCAAAAGCTCGAAGCGTTGGGCAAGCTGACGGGCGGCGTGGCCCACGATTTCAATAACGTGCTGCAAATTATCTCGGGCAATCTTCAGCTGCTGCAGCTGAGCCTGGATGACGACCCGCTGGCCGCCAAGCGCATCGCAAGCGCCTCGGCCGCCGTGGAACGGGGTGCCAAACTGTCGGCCCAGCTGCTGGCCTTTGCGCGGCGCCAGCCATTGAAACCGCTGGTGACGGACCTGGCGCAGCTGCTGCGCTCAACGGAAGAGCTGCTGCGGCGCGCCACCGGCGAAACCATCGAAACGCGCTGGCTGCTGGCCGACGACTGCTGGCGCGCCCTGGTCGACCCGCACCAGCTGGAAAACGTCATCCTCAACCTGGCCATCAATGCGCGCGACGCCATGGATGGCCAGGGCCAGCTGACCATCGAACTGAGCAACATCGTGCTGGGCAGCGACTACGCGGCCCGCCATGCGGACGTGGCGCCCGGCGACTACGTGCTGCTGGCCGTCTCGGATACGGGTACAGGCATTCCCGCCGAGCTGCTGGACAAGATTTTCGAGCCGTTCTTCACAACAAAGAAGGAAGGCGAAGGCACGGGCCTGGGCCTGTCCATGGCCTACGGCTTCCTGCGCCAGAGCGGCGGCCACCTGACGGTGGACAGCCTGCCTGGTCATGGCAGCACCTTCCGCATCTATCTGCCGCGCTCGCTTGAAGCGGAAACGGAACTGCCGCTGCAACTGGGCGGCCCCGTGCTGGGCGGCAAGGAAACCATCCTCGTCGTGGAAGACGACGTGCACGTGCAGACGACGGTGGTCGACATGTTGCGCGGCTTGGGTTACGTCGTGCTGCGCGCCAGCGATGGCGAAAGCGCGCTGGCCGTCATCGGCAGCGGCGTTCCCATCGACCTGCTGTTTACGGACGTGGTGATGCCAGGCAAGGTAGCCAGCACGGCGCTGGCGCGCCAGGCCCGCGTGCTGCTGCCGCAGCTGGCCGTGTTGTTTACCTCGGGCTACACGCAAGACGCCATGATGCAGGGCGGCCGATTGGAACCGGGTGTCGAGTTGTTGAGCAAGCCGTACCGGCGCGAAGACCTGGCGCGGCGCATCCGCCACCTGCTGGCCAATGGCCGCCACGTGACGGCCCTGCACCAGTACCGCGCGCAACTGGCGCCGCCGCAACCCCCACCCGCACAGCCGGCGGGACGACATATTTTATTGGTGGAAGACAATGCAGACGCGCGCGCCATGACGAGCGAATTGCTGGCCATGCTCGGTCATACTGTGCTGGCCGTGGGCACGGCCGAGGAAGCCTTGCCCCTGCTGGGCACGCCGGGACTGGACTTGCTGCTGACCGATATCAGCCTGCCGCGCATGTCGGGCGCCGAGCTGGCCGAACTGGCGGCGCGCGACTATCCGCAGCTGGAAGTGGTATTTTCCACCGGCCATGCACCGGCCAATTCCGGCGTGCTGGACCCGCAAGCGCGCTTCCTGGTGAAACCATTTACCGTCAAGCAATTGCAGCAAGCCTTGCTGGCGCCAGCCGAGTAAGCCACTAAGTTAGTAGACGTCGAGCCGGCGCGCCTTCAGTGCGCTGGCCAGCTCTTCCAGACCAAACGGCTTGCGCAGGAAACGGGCGCTGGCGTCCTGCATCAGGCTGGCGCCCCAGTCATGGCCGGAAGCAAACACCACGTCCAGCTGCGGCCAGTGCGCGCGCGCATGGCGCGCCAGTTCCAGGCCGGACATGGTGGGCAGGCTGATGTCCGTCACCAGCACGTCCAGGCCCGGCATGGCCAACAGCGGCATGGCCGCTTCCGCGCTGGCCACGCCGTGCACGGTGTGTCCCAGCATATTGAGCATTTCCGTCGTCATTTCACGCGCATCGTCATTGTCTTCCACCAGCAGGATGCGCCGCCCGGAAGGGTCGGGCGCGCCCACGAGGCGGCGGTCGGCCAGCAAATGGCGGATGCGCCGCGCCAGGTCTTCGCGCTGGTACGGTTTGCTCAACAGCTCCACGCCCGGGTCCAGCCGCCCACCCTGCATGATGGCGTTGTGCGTGTAGCCCGAGGTAAATAGCACGGCCAGCTCCGGCAGCAGCAGCCTGGCCTGCTGCGCCAGCTGCTTGCTGCTGACGGGGCCGGGCATGACCACGTCCGTAAACAGCAGATCGATGGCCACGCCCGTGCCCAGCAGGGCCAGGGCCGAGGCGCCGTCATCGGCATGCAGCACGTCGTAGCCTAGGCCGCGCAGCATGTCGACCACCGTGTGCTGCACGGGCGCATCGTCTTCCACGACGAGGATGGTCTCGCCACCGCCCAGCACGGGACCCGTCAGGCTCGGTGGCGGTTCGGCCAGTTTTTCCAGCGAACGGGGCAGATAAATCTTGAACGTCGTGCCGGCGCCCGGTGCGCTGTGCACCTTGATGTGGCCCGCGCTCTGGCGGATGAAGCCATACGCCATGGACAGCCCCAGGCCCGTGCCCTCGCCTTCGCGCTTGGTGGTGAAGAAGGGCTCGAAGATCTGGTCGATCACGTCGCGCTCCATGCCATGGCCTGTGTCGGTGATGGTCAGCAGCACGTATTGCCCCTCCAGCACGTCCGCATGCTGGCTGGCGTAGGCGGCGTCGAGCGTGACGTTGCTCAAGGTAAAAGTCAGGCGTCCGCCCTTGTCCATCGCATCGCGCGCGTTGATGGCCATGTTCAGCAGCACGTTTTCCATCTGGTTCGGGTCGACCAGCGTATGCCACAGGCCGTCGCTGATGAAGGTTTCCTCGGTAATCGCTTCGCCCAGCGCGCGGCGGATCAGCTCATGCATGCGGCGCAGCAAACGCCCCAGGTCCGTCACCAGCGGTTTCAACGGCTGGCGCCGCGCAAAGGCCAGCAGCTGCGACGCCAGCTTGGCGCCCCGGTCGACGGCCGAGGCGGCGGAATCGAGGCGGCGGGCCGCCTGCGGATTGTCGGCCACCGTCAGTTTCAGTAACTGCAAATTGCCGGAAATGATTTGCAGGACGTTATTGAAATCGTGGGCCACGCCGCCCGTCAGCTTGCCGATCGATTCCAGCTTTTGCGCCTGCAATAAAGCTTGCTCGCTGCGCACCAGCGCCAGCCGCGCCTCTTTTTCATCGGTGACGTCGCGGCCGATGGCATGGATCAGCTTTTGCGCCGGCACGGCCGTCCAGGAAATCCAGCGGTAGCCGCCATCGCGGCGCCGGTAGCGGTTTTCCATGCGCAAGGTGGGCGCGCCATGGGCCAGTCGCGACAAGTCCTGCAAGGCCGCCATGCGGTCATCGGGATGCACGAGGCTGATGAAGTCCATGCCCAGCGATTCGACTTCCGGGCGCTCGAGGATCTTGCTCCAGGCGGGATTGACGGCGATGATCATGCCGGACAGGTCCGCCACCAGCATGATGTCGGTCGACAGCCGCCACATGCGGTCGCGGTCGGCCGTGCGGTTGGCCATTTCCACTTCCAGCGAGGAATTCAGGTAGGCCATCTTTTCCAGCACGTTCTTCTGTTCCTGCACGTCCGTATTCGTGCCCACCCAGCGCAGCACCTTGCCCGCCTCGTCGAACAGGGGCAAGGCGCGCGCGAGGAACCAGCGGTAGGCGCCGTCGCTGGCGCGGCGCATGCGGAACTCCTGTTCATAGGCGCTGGCCGTGGCGACGGCCCGGTCCCAGCTTCTCTGCGTGGTCTGCACGTCGTCCGGATGCACGCAGTGGCGAAAACCGCTGGACACGAGCGACTTCATCGATTGTCCCGTGTATTCGCACACCTGTTCGTTGACCCAGTAGGTGGCGCCGCTGCCATGCGCCAGCCAGGCCTGGTTGGGCATGGTGGAAGCGAGCGAACGGAACTGCGCCTCGCTGTCGAGCAAGGCATTGCGCGCCTGCCAGTGTTCGTCGATATCCTCGCACGAGCCATACCATTTCACGGCCTGGCCGCGCTCGTCCCGCCGGCAATATGCGCGCGAATGCACCCAGCGGTACTGGCCATCCTGCCGGCGCACGCGCATTTCCTGGTCGAAAGGCTGGCCGCTGCCCACCGCTTCGCTCCAGGCCGCCAAGGAATGGGGAATGTCTTCGGGGTGGATGGCTTCCAGCCAGCTGGTGCCCAGGCCGTTGCCACCAGTCCATTCGCGCCAGCGCTGCGCGACATAGTCAAGCTTGCCGTCGATATCGGCCGTCCACAGCACTTGCGTGTTCAGTTCGATGGCGTAATGAAAATGTTCGCGGCTGTCGTGCAGCGCCTGTTCCAGCTGGCCCCGCTCGATGACATGCGCGGCCACGCGCGCGGCCAGCGCCAGCAGTTCGATCTCCGGTTGCGTGGGATGGCATGTCACCTGGAAAAACAGGCCCAGCACGCCCAGGATATGCCCCTTGGCGCCGAACACGGGGGCAACCCAGCAGGCGCGGTAGCCGTGCAGCAAGGCATCCTTGCGCCCCGCGCTCCAGTGTACGTCGCGCGTGATGTCGCCGCAATACACGGGCGCGCCGGAAAAGGCCGCCGTGCCGAACGGGGATGGCTGTTCGCCACCATGGCGCAAGGCCAGGCACAGGTCTTGTGGCAGGCTGGGCGCGGACAAGCCGCAAAAGCGGTCGGACTCGTCGATCAGCACGAGGCAGGCATGCGCGCCGCCGTCGGCCAGCGCTTGCAGCGCCAGCAACAAATGCTCCAATGCATGGGCCAGATCGGCGCCTGCCGCAATGCTGCCCAGCGCACTATGCTCGGCGTCCAGCAAGGAAAGAATGTTGTTTGCGTGCACCGTGTCGATAAGGGGAAAACTGATGCCCGGAATATACCATGGGGCAACCCTCTTGCAGGAGGAAACAGCCCATCGTTTGATCTCTACGTGCACCTGCCCCTATGCTAAAGTGTTGCTCTCTTCTCAAGCGAATTCCAGCATGCCTACTTCCCTGCCGTCCTCCCTGATCGCCACCGCCCTGCTCGCCTCAGTCCACGGCGCTGTCGCCGCCCCCATGAGCCTGGACGACTACCTGGCCCTGAACGGCCCACCGCCCACGGCGCAGATCGCCTATGGCCCCGCGCCGTCGCAATACGCACAGCTGTTCCGGCCCGAAGGCAGCGGACCGTTCCCCGTCGTCGTGCTCGTGCATGGCGGCTGCTGGACGGTGGCCTTCGGCGGCATCAAGCAGATGCGTAACGTGGCCGGCGCCCTCGTCGCGCAAGGCATCGCCGTGTGGAATGTCGAGTACCGCCGCGTGGACGAGCCGGGCGGCGGCTATCCGGGCACCTACCAAGACATGCACGCGGCACTCGACAGCCTGCAGCAGCACGCGCGCCAATACCAGCTGGACGTGAACCGCATCGTCGCCATGGGCCACTCGGCCGGCGGCCAGCTGGTGCAATGGATCGCAGGAAGGGAAAAACTGCCAAAGACCAGCCCCCTGTACCGCGACAAGTTCCTGCCAGTGAAAAACATCGTCAGCCTGGGCGGCCTGGCCGACCTGCGCCATGAGAAAGACCTGATCAAGACCAGCTGCGAGCGCGACATCGCCCAGCTGGCAGGCCAGCCCAGCGCAACGCGCCCCGACATCTACAGCGACACCAACGCCGCCGACCTCATCCCCAACGGCAGCCGCACCGTGCTGATTACAGGTGGACTCGACACCATCTCCCCTCCCCGCGTGGCACACGATTACGCAGCGAAAGCTGTGAAGGCCGGTGACCATGCGGAAGTGCTGATTTTGCCGGGGGCCAGTCATTATGACGAGATTGCGGCCACGTCGAATGCTTGGGGGATGATTTTGGTGGTGGTTCGGGGGATGTTGGGGATGGAGACGAAATGATGAGAGTAGTGCCTGAAGCGGGCGATATGACAAAAGTAGCGCTCAAGGCTCGCGCATATCTGCCGTCAAGCGGTGTTCAGCCCAACTCCGATATTGCCTCCGTCAGCTATGCCGACGGCACACTGATTGTGCTGATTGCCTGTTCGCGAGAGCAAAATGACGTCAGCGGCCTGAAGATTACGTTCCCCGACGTAGACGGATTTCGCTTGCTTGATGAGGTCGACCTGGTGCGATACTGGAATTCCAGTGACTTCCCGTGCGGCAGCCACCTCTTGGAAGTGCTGACAGGAGGTTGGGGTATGGAAGAGAACACGCTACAGGGTTTTGAACACACACGGCGCGAATGGCTGGTCGTCACCGGGAACGCCTGCCTCAGCGCATTTTGCCAGGCAGAGCCTGAGTTAGCGGAGGCAACATGGAAGTTTCAAGTCTAAACAGAGATACAAGAAAAATGTCCGTACAGATCGAACGCTACGTTGACGACGCCTTTCCGGGCGTAGTCGCGTGCGTGCTGAGCGATGCCGATGGCGGCAGGCATGAATTCATTGAGAAAGTGCCAGTGGTCAGTAGCAGCGATCTGCGTGCGGACAGCAGCTATCCGCAGCCGGGATACATTGCTTGCGTTGTCGAACACGAATGGATGGACACGGCTGGGCGCAAGCTGGTGCGCATCAATACACAAGCTCCTTGGGACATTGCGTCTGTTTCAGGGATAACGGTGTTTAACGTACTGGAAGTGCAACTAATCGGCAAGTGATGACGGACAGTTAGCACCTGCGACGTCAGCTAAACGACGTGACAATGCGTGACTTTTTTCGCTGGGTAATTCGTTATGCTCATGACTCCATGGAAAGTTAGTGTCGCGGAACCAGTGTCCTTTATAGGGCGGAACCTGGCAACGACAGCTACCGATCAAAAGCTGGCGGCACTAAATCCGACATTTTTTAACCGAAAAAATTTGGTTAAATCATTCCCCCCTTGTGCTTGATTTAATGCCACGTATTTTCAATTTGAATTAAAAATTAAAGAGGCTTTGATTGTTGTTAAAAAAAATTGCGATTAACGGGCATGGCCTATTTTCAAACTTATCTTTCCCTCTTTCATCTGCTTGTGACGCAGGCACCAACTACAAGACGGTGATCATTGGCCCAAATGGAACTGGCAAGAGTACAATATTATCTTGCATCGCGGATGCATTGACCATTGAATGTAGTGAGAGAAAAATCAAGTCTCTTATCGGGATTGATTATAGCTATGACCTTGAAGCAGAAATGGCTGGAAAAGCCCTATTGATCAGCAGTAGCGATATAAGCTCCGGAGGAAATTTCGGAAAAGGAAAGATTTTGGCGATTTCTTCCACGCCAAATGATCGCTTTCCGTTTCTAGCGAAAAATAGTGTACGGAAAAGTGAGCACTACGTGTATTTGGGTTTGAAAACTGCTTCCAATAACATCTTTTTCTCCAATATGAAAGAAAAGATGTTCCAAGACATGCTTTTGATATGCCGATCGACACGTAGGGTGAATGGTGCACTGGAGGTTCTGAATAAACTTGGCTTCAACAGCAAATTCTCAATCACGCTGGAACGAGGTAGTAATTTCGCTGCTTTCAATGACTCAGGAAGACGTAAGCTTCACAGCAACGCAATGGCAGGAAGTGCAAGTTTTCAGAATGCAGCTTTCCGTGGATTCGTGACATCTGATTTCTATATCGAAAATGAAGTCGCCATTAAAGATTTTCTCACGTCTATAGAAAATGACGCATCGGCGCAAGCCAACTTATCTACAATTAGTCGAAATAAAAAATTATTCGATAAATTGACAATGATATCACGTTTGACGGAAGCTAAGATTCTAACTATAAAAACACTTTCAATATTCTCGAATAATGGCATCGACTTACATCAATCCAGTTCGGGTGAGTTCAACATCTTGAGAATATTCTTGTCGATTATTGCGCACGTGGAAAATGATTCAGTAATCATGATTGACGAGCCAGAAATAAGTTTGCACCCGAACTGGCAAATCGACTTTCTATCGATACTAGATGCAGCATTAGTCGGTTTTTTGGGTTGTCACTCTTTAATAGCCACACATTCGCATTTTTTATTGTCCAATTTGGAGGGGAGAAATTCCACAATTCTGGCACTCCAATTTAATCATGAGCGCGGAGAAATTTTCGTTGATGCTTTAGATGTTAATAGTTACGGATGGTCGCCCGAGCACACATTATATCAAGTCTTTGGAGTCACCGGATTTAGAAACAAATACCTCGAACTTGACCTACGAATCATCATCGATTACATGAGCAACGATTCGGGAAGCTTTCGAAAATTCAAAGAATCTTTGGGGCGAATTAGAAAATTTAATATTACTGAAATCGATCCATTGTTTAAACTCATCAACAAAGCTGAGAAAATCATAAAAGAAAAGTCATGAAAAATGCATTAAGGTTCACGGAACAAATTGTTGCGGCATATACGTACACCGTTGCGGAACAGTCCTTAGTGGATGCTCTTCACAATTCAACGCTAGGTCATGATGAGATGTGGAGCGGCAGCATAGCTACCATTCCACATAAGCGCAAAGATCGGGACACACTTAAAACTAATATCAAAAAATTCTTGGAGTTAGCACAAGACGGGTACTGCTATTACTGTGGTTTTAGCTTTGTTTCTAGGAACGGTGAGCGTGGCTATAAGGGTATCCAGCGCGACCACATCGCTCCGAAAAGTTTGTATAAGCAGTTCACCTTTCAGAGCAGAAATTTAATTCTTGCCTGTTCGAAATGCAATTCCAGCGATTATAAAGGCGATACGGAGACTGTTGAAAAGGCATCTGCTGAGTATGATAAATGTGATTTTAATATTATTCACCCTTATTTGGATAAATTTTCTCGTCATCTCCAGTTGCAGGACGATGGTCTGCTCAAGCTTGTTCGTAAGTCTCGTAAAGGAAAGGCGACCAAAAAGATGTTTGGACTAGATGAAACATTTGAGGTGACGCTCAGGTCTGTTTGCTTGCAATTTGATAAATATCAAGTTAACACTTTAGAAGAGTTATTGCTTGCGCGCATATCTAAGGTGAATATTTCAGTTCATAAATGAAAGGTCTGCTAAGAGGCCAGAGTGTGTGAAAACGCACCCCAATGTAAACGAGATTTTTTCTGAAGCGTTAATAGCTCATTTGACGTAATCAGGAGAGCAGGATGAAGCGTTTTGTCGAGGGAACCGACCGCAGCCAGAGCGTTCTCTTTCCCGAGCATCTGGATGACTACGTTGCAGAGGACAATATCGTTCGGATTGTAGAGGCATTCATTGAAGCGCTTGATCTCAGGACCCTTGGCTTTGCCGGTGCCGACCCGGCACGCACCGGTCGCCCGTCCTACCATCCTGCAGTTCTCCTTGGGATTTACATCTATGGTTACCTCAATCGAATCCAGTCGAGCCGCCGCCTGGAGCGTGAGGCGCAGCGTAATATCGAACTGATGTGGTTGACCGGGAGGCTATCTCCCGACTTTAAAACCATCGCTGACTTTCGCAAAGATAACGGCCCCGCCATCTGCAAAGTGTGCCGCCAATTCGTGCAGGTATGTCGCAGGCTTGATGTTTTCTCGGATAGCAGCGTGGCAATCGATGGCAGCAAGTTCAAAGCGGTAAATAATCGCGACCGAAATTTCACCAACAACAAGCTGGAAGCCCGCATTGAGCAGATCGAGGAAAGCATCAAGCGCTACATGGACGAGCTTGATCGCGCCGACCGTGATCCTGCGCTTGTCCCCGCAACTCGCGTGATGCGTATTAAAGAAAAAATCGCAGGTCTGAAAGAGCAGATCGAAAGCCTGGGTGAGCTCGACAAGAAATTGAAGCAGACGCCAGATCAGCAGATTTCGCTGACTGATCCTGATGCACGCTCGATGTCGACCAGCGGACGCGGAACCGCCACCGTCGGATACAACGTGCAATCTGCCGTCGACACAAAGCACCACTTGATCGTGGCGCATGAAGTCACCAACATAGGAAATGATCGCGCCCAGCTGGCGTCAATGGCAAAGCAAGCCAATGAGGTGATCGGTCTGAAGCATCTAGAGGTGTACGCTGATCGCGGCTATTACAGCGGTCCCGAAATTTTGGCGTGCGAGGAATCGGGGATGGTGCCATTAGTTCCTAAACCGCTCACTTCGGGCAATCGTGCAAAGGGGCTATTCGATAAACGCGACTTCCGATATCTGCCCGAGAGCGACGAGTTCCAATGTCCTGCTGGAGAACGTGCAATCCGACGATTCAGCACGCTAGAAAAAGGGCTGCTGTTTCACAAATACTGGTCGTCATCTTGTCCCAAGTGCCTGATGAAATCTCAGTGCACCACCGGCGCAAATCGCCGTATCGCCCGCTGGGAGCACGAAGACGCCCTCGATAGGATGAGCAAGCGGATAGCTGAGCACGGAGACGTCGCGAGAATCAGGCGGCAAACAGTCGAACATCCATTCGGTACGTTAAAAGCTTGGATGGGTGCTACACATTTTTTAACTCGAACGTTACCACGCGTGAAAACAGAGATGAGCTTACATGTTCTAGCCTACAACTTGAAACGCATGGTGAACATCATGGGAAATCAGGGGCTGAAAGCGGCGTTGTTGGGGGCGTGAGCCCTTTTTAACTTCGACTCGCACGTCGGGGAAAATCGGGGGCTTGCACGGAGCGGCCGCTCCCGATACAAAAACTCGGGTTTTCACACAGCCTGAGGCGAAAGCGGACCTTCCCCGACCGCAAACTGGCAACTGGCAACGATAGCAAGAACCCACCCCGCCCCAAACAAAGGCTCCCCGGGCCCAGCGAGCCTGAAAAATGGCCAGGGCAAGGCGCGCGGGCGAAGACAGTACGCATGTACGGCGAGCCCAAGCAACGCAGCCATGGCCGTTTTCTCAGGCCCGCGGCTCTGGCCCGCCATTCAATAAAAACTTACTGGACACGCGCCAAGTACTGGGCTAACTGGGCGAAGGTAGCCTTGAATCCCTGCGTCATCGACTCAAACCCCTGCTTGAAAGTCTCATGCTGCTCATCCGTCGCCTTGTGCGGCGTCGATCGTAACGTCATCGTCGTCTTGCCATTCTCTTCGCTAAGCGTCATGACATTGAACGATTCCAGCGGCCAAGTAGCGCTGACGGGGTGCTGCACAGCGTTCCCCTGCTTATCGGCAAACGTCAGGATGGAAACGATGCGTTCGGGCGCTTCGATAGACTGGTAGGTGAACTTGCCCCACATCTCGTAGCCATTGTCGGCGCGCATGCCGTAGTGGAAGACGCCGCCCGGTTTGAGGTCCAGCGCCAGCACGCTCAATTCGAAGCCGACGGGGCCCCACCACTGAGCCAGGCGCTCCGGCTCCACCCACGAGCGGAACACCAGTTCGCGTGGTGCGTCGAAGGTTTGCGTGATGACAAAGTCGCTACTGTCGCGGTGCTGTCCTTCCTGCTTCTGTTCTGCGGTGGCCATGCTCTCTCCTGTGTTGGTGGACTGGCAGTTAATGTAACAGTGACGCCGAAAATGGGAAAGGTCCGTACGCCATCTTGAGCGTAGGTCGGGTTAGCGCGCAGCGCGTAAGCCGACACCATCACCAGCGGACCAGGCCAACAATGGTGTCGGATTACGGCCCGGAGGGCCTAATCCGACCTACCCGACCTACTTGGCTTTGCCAGCAGATGCCACCTGGTCGAGGATATGCTTGGGTACGGCAGCATAATGCTTGAATTCCATCGTGTAGGTGGCCCTGCCCTGCGTCAGCGAACGCAGGGTGGTGGAATAGCCGAACATTTCCGCCAGCGGCACGAGCGCCTTGACGATGCGGCCCGCGCCGCCGGGGACGTCGTCGACGCCCTGCACCATGCCACGGCGGGCCGTCAGGTCGCCCATGACGTTGCCCATGAACTCTTCCGGCGTTTCCGCCTCCACCTGCATCATCGGTTCGAGCAGCACGGGGTGTGCTTTGCGCATGCCATCCTTGAAGGCGATGGAGCCGGCCATGCGGAAGGCGTTTTCGTTTGAATCGACGTCGTGGTAGGAGCCGAAGGTCAACGTTGCCTTGACGTCGACGACCGGATAGCCGGCCAGCACGCCCGACTTCAAGGTTTCGACGATGCCCTTGTCGACAGCGGGGATGAATTCGCGCGGCACCACGCCGCCCTTGATGGCATCGACAAACTGGTAACCTGTGCCTGGTGGCAACGGTTCAAGTTTGAGCACCACATGGCCGTACTGGCCCCGCCCGCCCGATTGCTTGACGAACTTGCCCTCCACGTCTTCCACCGCGCGCGTGATGGTTTCGCGGTACGCCACTTGCGGTTTGCCGACATTGGCTTCCACGCCGAATTCGCGCCGCATGCGGTCGACCAGTATCTCCAGGTGCAATTCACCCATGCCCGACATGATGGTCTGGCCCGATTCCTCGTCCGTATGCACCTTGAACGACGGGTCTTCCTGTGCCAGGCGGTTCAGGGCGATGCCCATCTTTTCCTGGTCAGGCTTGGTCTTCGGTTCGACGGCCTGGGAAATCACGGGTTCCGGGAAGATCATCTTTTCCAGCACGATGATGTGGTCGATGGCGCACAGGGTGTCGCCCGTGGTGACGGCTTTCAGGCCCACGGCGGCGGCGATGTCGCCCGCATACACTTCCTTGATTTCCTTGCGCTCGTTCGCATGCATCTGCAGGATGCGCCCCAGCCTCTCGCGCGCGCTCTTGGTGGGGTTGTAGACCATGTCGCCCGAGTTCACCACGCCCGAATACACGCGGAAGAAAGTCAATTGCCCCACGAACGGGTCCGTCATGATCTTGAAGGCGAGCGCGGCAAAGTGCTCGTCGTCAGTCGGATGGCGCTCCACTTCATTGTCGTGCTCGTCATGGCCCATGATGGGCGGCACTTCCATCGGCGACGGCAGGTATTCGATGACGGCGTCGAGCATGGCCTGCACGCCCTTGTTCTTGAAGGCGCTGCCGCACAGCATGGGCACGATCTCGTTGCGAATCGTGCGCGCGCGCAAGGCTTGCTTGAGCTCCGCTTCCGTAAACGTGTCGCCATTCAGATAGCGTTCCGTCATCTCCGTGCTGGCTTCGGCCGCGTGCTCGACCATGTGATCGTGCCACTGCTGTGCCTGTGCCTGTAGTTCGGCGGGAATCTCGCCATAGCTGAACTGCACGCCCTGGCTGGCGTCGTCCCAGGTGATGGCACGCATTTTCAGCAAATCGATCACGCCCGTGAAATGGTCTTCGGCGCCGATCGGCAGCTGGATGGGCACGGCCACGCCCTTCAGGCGGTCGGCGATCTGCTGGCGCACGCGAAGGAAATCAGCGCCCACCCGGTCCATCTTGTTGATGAAGGCGATGCGCGGCACGTGGTATTTGTTGGCCTGCCGCCAGACAGTCTCGGATTGCGGCTGCACGCCGCCGACGGCGTCATACACCATCACGGCGCCGTCGAGCACGCGCATCGAGCGCTCGACCTCGATCGTGAAATCCACGTGGCCGGGCGTATCGATGATGTTGATCCGATGCTCGGGAAAGTTGCCGGCCATGCCTTTCCAGAAGGCCGTGGTGGCGGCCGAGGTGATGGTGATGCCCCGTTCCTGCTCCTGTTCCATCCAGTCCATGGTGGCGGCGCCATTATGCACTTCGCCGATCTTGTGATTCACCCCCGTATAAAACAGGATGCGCTCGGTGGTGGTGGTCTTGCCGGCGTCGATATGGGCGCTGATGCCGATGTTACGGTAGCGCTCGATAGGTGTTTTGCGGGTCATCACAATCTCCATGGCTAGCCCCGGCACCCGGTTTTCCAGTGTAGCAGACATCGATTTGGCCGGCACGGCGGCGTGCCGTTTACCAAGCGCACAACACTGTCCGCCGTGCGCACGCCAGGCACACGGAGAAAAAGAACGGATTCAGCTATACTTTCAGACGTTCATTTTTGTACTTTAAATCAACAAAGATTAATCAGCATCAATACGCATGGTAATCTACCATGCAAGGCGACGCCGCCGGCATGCAGCCAAGGTGCGCACCGAACGACATGCCCTACTCAGCCTATGACTATCCAACTAAGAAAAATAATCCTCTCTTCCCTGCTGGCATCGCCGGCGCTGGCCATGGCCGGTGAACTGGAACAGCAAATGCAGCGTTGCGCCGTGCTTGGCGACGCCAGCGCCCGCCTGGGGTGCTTCGACACCCTGGCCAAGGCGGCGGAAAAAGCCACCATCGCGGCCGGCGGTGATTCCGCCACCGCTGCCGTCACCCTGGCAGCGGCAGCCGAGGCCGCCCCCATCACTCCCGTCAGTCCGCCTGGCGTGGCCACGCCGGACGCTGTCAACGCGGCCATTCCTGCCGTCGCACAGACAGGCGCGGCGCCGCCGGAAGCGCCGATTTCGCGCACGCAGCAATCGTGGGAATTGAACGAGGCCTCGAAGCGCGGCCTGTTCAACTTCCGCCCGCACCGCGACACCTATCTGCTGCTGGCCAATTACAGCGACGCCTCGAACGACGAGCCGTTCCAGGATTTCACGCCGGCCGGCATCAAGAGCCAGCATGTGGAACTGACGTTCCAGCTGAGCTTCAAGATGAAGCTGCTGGAAGACATCGCCGGCACGCCGCTCGACATGTGGTTCGGCTACACGCAGCAAAGTTTCTGGCAAGCGTATAACCGCAAGGCATCGAGCCCGTTCCGCGAGACCAATTACCAGCCGGAACTGATGCTGATCATGCCGATCAACAAGAATTTCGCGGGTGTGGAATTCAATTACCTGAACTTCGGCCTCGTGCACCAGTCGAACGGTCAGACGTCGACCCTGTCGCGCAGCTGGAACCGCGTGTATGCCGAGCTGGGCATGGAAAAAGACAATCTGGCCGTCACGGCCCGTGTCTGGCACCGCCTCGACAATGGCAAGACCGACAATGACAATATCGACATCACCGATTACCTGGGGCATGGCGACTTGCGCGTGAGCTACCGCAACAAGGGCCACGAGTATGCCGTGACGGCCCGCCGCAATTTCAGCAAGAAGCATGGCTCCATGCAGGCAAGCTGGGCTTTCCCTTTGAAGGCCAACCTGAAAGGCTATCTGCAACTGTTCTCCGGCTATGGCCAGAGCTTGATCGACTACAACTATTCGCAGAAATCGATCGGCGCCGGTTTCATGGTCGACCTGTAAGCCAGGCAGTACCGCAAACAAAAATGGCGCCGAGGGCGCCATTTTTTATGGGAAATATCTGGTTTATCGCGGGCCGCCGCCCAGCACGCGGGCCGGCAGCATGACGATGGCGCGCAGCAATTCAAACACGCCTTCCACGCCGATGCCGATCAAACGGAACGGCAGCAACAGCAGCCAGGCCAGCGGATACAGCACGAGGGCCAGCAAGGCCAGGGGCCAGCACACGAGCAAGAGCAGCAGCCACAGCACAAATCCCAGCATCGCGTCCCCCTAGAATGAAATGTGCGGAGCAAGCCGTGCTTGCCCCGCTACCGTGAGGCCACTATATGCAAGCGCCGCCACGGCGGCAAGGGCCGTGCGATGAACTGCGTGCTGGGGGGATGAACGGTGCAAAAACGGGAATGAACGGCGCCTGCGGCTACCTTTATTGACCGACGCAAATCACTTTCGTGACGTATTCATGCGCGTTCGGCTTCTTGCTGGTGGCCCATTTGATGGCCTGGTTGGCATCTTCAATGGTCAGGATGGAGGCCTTGTCCTTCGACTTGATGAAGGACACGCCTTCAAACACGCCTTCCTTGCTGCGCATTACCTTGGCAAACACGGGCGGCTTGGTCTCGCCATCGCTGATTTTGTTCTGTTGCACGAGGTAACGCTGATCGATCTGTTCCATGATAGTAAAGCTGTCCAGTGGGTAAAAGACGAAATATACCCTGAATGGACAAACGCCGCAGGATGAAATCGCTGCGGCGTTGCCTTTGAATTAACGCTACTTATGCGTAGACGGCGTTCTGCGTGGCAGGCTGCAGGCTCACGTCATAGATCACCTGCGCGCGGATCGACGTTTCCAGCGAAGGAATCGAGCCGCCGGCGCGGTACTGGAAGCTCACTTGCAGCACGTCGCCCGCCTTCACGGCCACCGGCGTGGCCAGCGGCAAGCACATGTAGTGGTTAAGCCAGTCGATGGTCGTCGAGCGCTCGGGCACGACGGCCAGGATGTTCTTGGTGACGAAACGCAAGGCGTTCAGGGTGCCGCTGCGCTCGACGACGAACTTGCCGTCGAAGCCGAACATGCTGTCCGTCGGCTGGCTGAAGTCGATGATGCTGTACACGGACGGCGGCGCCAGCTCCTGCACGCCAGGATGGATGGCCGTGGTTTCCTGGAATTGCACGATGGGCGCATAAAAGCCCTCGAAATCGTATTCCTGCTGCATCGGCTGCACGGCCATGATGACGGCTTCGGGCAGGAAGATGGGCAGCGGGCCGCCAAAACGGGCCAGGTAGCGGCGCTTGAACGACTCGATCACTTCCACCTGCTTTTCGCGCAGCATGCCGACATGGATCATTTCGCAGATGACCACGTCGACGGGCTCGGGCGGCAGGTATTCGAAGGCGTCCGCATGGACGACTTCGACTTTTTCACCGTTGGGATTGAGCGCCAGCATCTTGCGCGCTTCCTTGACCATGTCCGGATTGAACTCCACGCACCACACCTTGTCGGCGCGTGCGGCCGCAAACCACGACAGCACGCCCGTGCCGCCGCCCAGCTCCAGCACTTTCATGCCAGGCTTCACCGCGTAATCAATCGCCGACTTGAACCCGTGCATGCGGTTCTGGTCCATCAACATATTGTGGTGGTAATGGACGGGGATAAATTGCCCCAGGTAACAACTCTCGATTTCTCGTTCATTCAGCATGTCTGTCCTCTTGGAGTCTGGCTCCGATGGCCGATCGGTTTTGTCATTCCAGAAAGCAGTGTTATCACACGGGCTGCGCGAGGGGCGGCGACAAACCAGCCGGCGCCTGACGTTGATGTGATTGCCCATGCGAAAAATCTCCTGATTAATGCGACACGATCATTATCGTTAATCGGCACGGAGAACAAAGGGCTGAGCTGAGAGGCAATTCCATGCCAGTTTCAGCGCTGGCATGGAAAATATTGCTAGAAGATTACTTTCGTGCCGCGCGCGCCTTCTGCGCCGCTTCAATGATGGCGACCACGCCCGGCTTGTCGCCGGCCTGGGCAAACTGCACGGCCGTCCAGCCATGGTCGCTTTTCAGGTTCGCATCCGCACCCCAGGACAGCAGCAGCTTGACGGCGCCCTCCTGCCCCTCGCGGGCGGAGAACATCAGCGGCGTGACGTTGGCGGGCGCGCGCGCATCAACGACCGCGTCGCGGTCCAATAAAATCTTCATGATGGGCAGGTCGCCCGCCGACGCCGCATAGTGGAGCGCCGTCCAGCCGCTCTGGTTGACCTTGGCGCCTTTGGCCAGCAAGGCTTCCACGGCATCCTGCTTGTGTTTATAGGCGGCCATCATCAGCGCCGTGTTGCCGTTGGCGGAACGGGCTTCGATGTCGATGCCGGGTGCGTCGAGCAGCATCTCGAAAACCCGGTCCGCATCGTCGCGCAAGGCCAGCACGAGGGGAATGTCGCCGCGCTGCGCGTCGGGCTGGTTCGGGTTCATGCCCTCGGCCAGCATGTCGCGCACGCCGCTGGCGTTGTTGACGGACACGGCGCGGAAGAAAGCATCCGGTTCCGGCGCCGCCTGGCTGGCGGTGGCGCAGCACAGCAGCATCGCCAGCGCGAGTTTTTTCATCATGTCTGACCTTAAGAAGTTACGGCAACTGATTGAATAACTTGAAAAAATTGTCCGTCGTCTGGCGCGCCACCTGCTCCAGCGGGATGCCTTTCAGGGTCGACAGGTATTCCGCCACGTGGGCTACATAGCCCGGTTCGTTCATGCGGCCGCGGAACGGCACGGGCGCCAGGTACGGCGAATCCGTTTCGATGAGGATGCGCTCGAGCGGTACTTCCAGGGCCACGGCTTGCAAATCCTTGGCGCTCTTGAACGTGACGATGCCGGAAAACGAAATATAGAAACCCATGTCGATGGCGGCGCGCGCCACTTCCAGGGATTCCGTAAAGCAATGCATGACGCCGGCCACGCCGCCGTCGGCCACGCCAGCACCCTCTTCACGCATGATGCGTATCGTGTCTTCACTGGCCGCTCTTGTGTGAATAATCAAGGGCTTGCGCGTGATTCTTGAAGCTTTGATGTGAGTTCTGAAACGCTCGCGCTGCCACTCGAGGTCGCCCGTCAAACGAAAATAATCGAGGCCCGTCTCGCCGATGGCGATGATCTTCGGGTGGTCCGCCAATCGCACCAGGTCTTCCACGGACGGCTCGGGCGTGTCTTCGTAGTCGGGATGCACGCCGACGGAGGCAAAGATATGCGGATACTGCTCGGCCAGGGCCAGCACCTGCGGGAAGTCCGGCAAGTCGACGGACACGCACAGGGCGTGCGTCACCTTGTTCTCGGCCATCTTGGCGAGGATCTCGGGCATGCGAGCGGCCAGCTCGGGGAAATTGATATGGCAATGGGAATCGATATACATAAGGCGGGATTGTACCGGAGGGAGCGAAAACTGGCAGGGGAACGGCGGCGGCGCGCGTCCCCTGCCGGGGCGGTTCGGAGGCTTGCAGCCGATTACATTTGCGAGGCCGGGTGTTCCGCGAGCGGGACGAAGTTGCCGGTCGACTCGTCGAGCGCATCGAGGGAACCGTTCTCGATGTCGTACACCCAGCCGTGCAGGGTCAGCCGGTGTTGCGCCATGGCCAGCGCCACCGAAGGATGGGTGCGCAGGTTATTGAGTTGCGCGACCACGTTCGCGCGCACCATGCCATCGATGCGCGACTGTTCCGTCGGATGGTCGACCGATTCGTTGATCATGCGCGCCGCGTCCGCATGGTGCAGCCAGCTGCGCACGGCCGGCATGTGGTCGAGGCAGGCACAGGTGGCGATCGCCTTCATCGCGCCGCAATCGGAATGGCCGCAAATGACGATGTCGCTCACGTTCAAGGCGGAGACGGCAAATTCGACCGTGGCGCTGACGCCGCCCGGTTCCGGGCCGTACGATGGCACGATGTTGCCCGCGTTGCGGATCACGAAGAGTTCGCCTGGTTCGCGCTGCGTCACCAGTTCCGGCACCATGCGGCTGTCCGAGCAGGAAATGAACAGGGCCTTCGGGGTTTGCCCCGTGGCCAGGGTCTTGAACAACTCGCGGCGCTCAGGAAAAACCTCTTTTTGGAAGCGTAGGAATCCAGCAATAATGTCGCGCATAATAAATAGGGATCGTTATCTGAGCCGGTATTATCGCTGAAGGCGTCTGGCTTCGCCTACTGCCCCTGTGGCGGCTGCCACAGTTCCACCTTGTTGCCTTCTGGATCGATGACCCAGCCGAACTGGCCGTATTCCGAATCGGGCGCCTTGTCCAGCACCTCACAGCCTTCGTCGCGCAGGGCTTGCAGCAGCGCATCGAGGTCGTCGACCCGGTAATTGATCATGAAGGAAGCCTTGCCTGGCAGGAATTGCTCGCTGCCCTTGGCCGCCACGGACCAGATGGTGGTGCCGGCCGTGGGCTGGCCGTCCGCATCCGCCCAACTAAAGGCGGCGCCGCCCCACGGCTGCACGTCCAGGCCCAGGTGGCGCTGGTACCAGGCGCGCAGCGCGGCCGGGTCTTGCGCCTGGAAAAAGATGCCGCCGATACCAGTGATTCGTTTCATGCACGCCTCCCGCGCTGTCCAGTGCCTTGACTGTAACACCAGGGGCCAAGCGTGGCAAACGGAAAAGAGATAATTTACATTAACTCAGCAACACAAGCGCTTGATTTTATTGGCAACTGGAAGCGTAATCGAGCAGCATATCTTCGAGGAACAGCTTGGGTGACAAGGGGTGCTCGGCAATCGCCCGGCGCTCGTTCGCCGCCTTGATGGCGGCCATCAGACGGCTCACGTTGATGCGTCCCGCCAGCGCTTCCAGTTCGCGCCGGTGGCGCGGGTAGTAACGGATGGTGCCCGACAATTTGACGGAAAACACATCGTACAGCCAACGCTGGAGCGATGCCACGAGCGGTGCCAGCGGCGCCTTCTGCAATTTGTCGGCCGCCTTCAGGGCCGCTTCGACGCCGGGATTGGCCAGCACTTGCAGCAACTGTTCCGTCTCTTCGCGGCCGCCCGACTCGGACTGGGCCAGCGCGGCCAGCGGTGCGCCGCCCTGCTCGCGCAGCCAGCTGTCCGCGTCGTTCAAGCCTTGCTGCTTGAGCCACGTCAAGGCCTGCTCGTGGCTGGGCATGGGCAAGGCAAATTTCCTGCAGCGCGACAATATCGTCGGCAGCAAACGGTCCAGGCTGTTCGAGGCCAGCAGGAACAAGGTGCCCGGCGGCGGCTCTTCCAGCGTCTTCAGCAAGGCGTTCGAGGCGGGCGTGTTCAGCGCTTCGGCCGGATACAGCACCACCACGCGCAAGCCCTGGCGGTGTGTGGAAATGTTCATGAAGTCGGCCAGGTTGCGTATCTGCTCGATCTTGATGTCTTTCGACGGCGTCTTGGTCTTGGCGCTTTTCTTCGCACCTTCGCCCTCTTCGCCGTCGTCGGCCACCTCGTCTTCCAGCGCTTCCGGACGGACCCGGCGGTAATCGGGATGGTTGCCCTGGCTAAACCAGCCGCACGAGGCGCAAGCGCCGCAGGCATGGCCGTCGGCGCGCACGTCTTCGCACAGCAGCGCTTGCGCAAAATGCTCGATGAAGTCGGCCTTGCCGATGCCCTGCGCGCCATGGAACAAAATGGCGTGCGGCATGCGCGGGCGCAAGGCTTGCAATTGCTGCCAGGCGTCCTGTTGCCACGGATAGAGAGAACTGGTCATTTTATTCTTTGTAAATCAGCGTGTTACGACGCTTTGTTCGAGCAAAGCATCAAGCAATTTTGCTAGCTGCACTTGAATGTCGGCGATGCTTTGCGTGGAATCGATGATGCGGAAGCGCCCGGGGAACTGGGCCGCGCGGCGCAGGTACTCGTTGCGCGTGGCGGCAAAGAAGTCCGATCGCTCCTGCTCGAACTTGTCGAGCGCGCGCGTGGCGTCCAGGCGGGCCCGGGCGACGGCCAGCGGCACGTCGAATAAAAACGTCAGGTCCGGCTGCAGATGCGGATGCACCCACGCTTCCAGCGCCTCCATCTTGCCCAGGTCCATGCCGCGGCCGCCGCCCTGATAGGCGAAGCTGGCATCGGTAAAGCGGTCGGAAATGACCCACTCGCCCCGCGCCAACGCTGGCGCGATGACTTGCGCGATGTGTTCGCGGCGGCTGGCGAACATCAGCAAGGCTTCCGTTTCCAGATGCATTTTTTCATGCAGCAGCAGTTCGCGCAGCTTTTCGCCCAGGCTGGTGCCGCCCGGTTCGCGCGACGAGACGAGGCTCACGCCCCTTTGCCGCAGGTAGTCGGTAACAAAGCCGATATGCGTCGACTTGCCCGCGCCATCGATGCCTTCGAAGGTGATGAAGCGGGGTTGATGGTGTTGTGTCATGAAACTTCTTAATCTGGTGAAATTAGCGCTGGTACTGGTTCACGGCGCGGTTATGGTCGGGCAAGTTGGCCGAGAACTGGCTGGTGCCGTCGCCACGGGCAACGAAATACAGCGCTTGCGTGCGGGCCGGCGCCAGCGCCGCCGTCAGCGATTGCGCGCCGGCCAGGGCGATCGGCGTAGGCGGCAAGCCGCCGCGCGTGTAGGTATTGTACGGGGTGTCCGCTTCCAGGTCGCGTTTGCGGATCTTGCCCTGGTAATTGTCGCCCATGCCATAGATCACGGTCGGGTCCGTCTGCAGCAGCATGCCCGTCTTCAGGCGGTTGACGAACACGCCGGCGATCATGGCGCGCTCGGACTTTTGCCCCGTTTCCTTTTCCACGATGGAAGCCATGATCAGCGCTTCGTACGGGTTTTTATATGGCAAGGCCGGATCGCGCTTGTCCCACGCTTCGGACAGGCGGCCGATCATGGCCGTGTGCGCCTGCCTGAAAATCTGCATTTCGCTGGCGCCCTTGGCGAACAGATACGTGTCCGGGAAGAACAGGCCTTCCGGCAGCACATATTCAGGGCTGATCTTCGCCATCAGTTCCTTGTCGGACAGGCCCACGGTATCGTGCTTGAGTCCCGGGTGGTTGGCCATGGCCAGGCGCATCTGTTTGAACGTCCAGCCTTCGATGATGGTCAGCGACTCTTGCGCGAACTCGCCGCGCGCCAGCTGCGTGATCAAACGCTGCGGCGTCGTGCCTGGTTTCAACTCGTAGGAACCGGCCTTGATCTTCGAGGTCTTGCCTTCGATGCGCGCCAGCATGTTGAACAGGATGGGCACGATGGGCACGCCCGCGTCCGCGATCTGCTGGCCGGCCGCATGCGCGCCACTGCCCGGGCTGATCGTAAACGGGATCGCTTCGCCGTCCGTGGTGATGGGCTGCTGCGCCCAGTACACAAAAGTACCGCCGACGCCGATGGCGGCGATGACTGAACTGACTACAAGTTTTTTAAAGAAAGCCATTGTTCCGATTCTTGTGATGCGCTCGCTGGCAGGCAGCGCGCGCTTGTTATGATCGTTCATTTGTGAAGCAAGTGCGCGCAAAGCGGCGCCAACACTGGCAATCTTGCCGCTGCCGACGCAATTTGCGCGACATCACTATAATGAACCCGTAATGATAATGCTTAATCGCTGATCTAATGGAAATTATGAATAACTGGAATCAATTTTTAACCGCTCAAGGCGCCCGCCCCGTTGCCGCCGATGGCGCGCCTGACGGCACCGCAAACTCCCCTGTCGCCGATTTCGGCCAGTCCCTGACAGTGCCCCAGCTGCAAGCAGGTTTTGTCGCGGCCATCACGGACCAGGGCTTGATCGGCTTAAACGGCGACGATGCAGCCAGTTTCCTGCACGGCCAGCTGACCAACGACGTGGAACACCTGAACCAGGAGCAAGTGCTCCTGGCCGGCTACTGCACGCCGAAAGGCCGCTTGCTGGCCAGTTTCCTGATGTGGCGCAACGCCACCACCATTTATCTGCAATTGCCGCGCGCCATACAGCCGGCGATTCAGAAGCGGCTGCAGATGTTCGTGCTGCGCGCCAAGGCCAAGCTGCACGATGCGTCCGCCGATGATGCCAATCAAGTCGTCCTGGGCCTGGGCGGCAAGCAAGCCAGTGCGGCCCTGTCCGCCTGGTTCCCTGCGCTGCCCGCCACGCCGTTCAGCAAGGTCGAGCACACGCTGGGCACCCTGCTGCGCGTGGCCGATGCGTTCGGCAGCGCCCGCTATCAATGGCTGACGTCGGCCGCCACGGCGCGCGACGTGTGGCCGCAGCTGGCCGAAACTCTCGCCAAGGGAGGCGATGACGCCTGGCAATTGTCCGAGATCCATGCAGGCATCCCGCAGATCACGGCCGCCACGCAAGAGCAGTTCGTGCCGCAAATGGTCAACTTCGAATTGCTGGGCGGCGTCAATTTCAAGAAAGGCTGCTACCCGGGCCAGGAAATCGTCGCGCGCAGCCAGTATCTGGGCAAGCTCAAGCGCCGCACCACCCTCGTCAGCATCGCCGATCCCTCGGTAGCGGCCGGTGGCGAACTGTTCGCCGTCAGCGATCCCGAGCAACCGTGCGGCATGGTCGTCAACGCGGCGCCGAACGGCGTGGGCGGCATCGACGCCCTCGTTGAAATGAAGCTGGGGGCGATCGAAGAAGGTTCAAGCGCCGCCGGCGCCGTACGCTACGGCTCGGCCCAGGGCGCTGCCGTGCAGTTCCTGCCCATGCCTTACGTGCTCGACGCACTCGACTTGTGAGAATGCCATGAAAGATCTGTACGTTTACTATCAGGTAAAAGAAGAGCACGCCCAGGCGCTGGAAGCCCGGGTCCGCGCCATGCAGGCGAAACTGGCGGCCGCGTCCGGCGTGGCGCCGCAACTGAAGCGCCGTCCTGAAGCCAAGGATGGCTTGCAGACGTGGATGGAAATCTACCCCGTCGTCGGCGAAGGTTTTACGGAACTGCTGGCCGGCGCATCAGAGGAAGCGGGCTTGCTGTCCCTGACGGCTGGCGCGCGCCATACGGAAGTGTTCATGGATTTGCCTCCATGTGCCTGATCGTTTTTGCCTGGAAAGTCAATCCGCACATCCCGCTGATTGCCGCCGCCAACCGCGACGAATTCTATGAACGCGCCAGCGCCCCCGCCGGCGCCTGGCCCGAACACCCGCAAGTGTATGCGGGCCGCGACCTGCAGGCGGGCGGCAGCTGGATGGGCATCACCCAGGCCGGCAGCGGCAGCTCGCGCTTTGCCGCCATCACGAACATCCGCAGTCCGCAAGACCGCAACCCGGACGCCCCCTCGCGCGGCGCCCTCGTGGCCGACTATTTGGCCGGCAACATGTCGCCGCAAGACTACATCGCGCAAATCCGCCCCGGCAGCGGTGCCTACAACGGTTTCAATCTGGTGCTCGGTGACGCGGATACCCTGATCTGGTTTTCCAACCGCGGTGATGGCGATGCGCGCAATGGCCAGCCTTTGGAACCGGGTATCTACGGCCTGTCGAACGCCCTGCTCGACGCGCCGTGGCCGAAGGTCCTGAAGACCAAGGCCCAGTTCGCCAGCCTGCTGTGCCAGGGCGCGCCCGATGAAGCGTATTTCGACATGCTGGCCGACACCACGCGTGCGCCCGACTTCCGCTTGCCGGACACGGGCGTGCCGCTCGACCTCGAGCGCGTGCTGTCCGCCGTCTGCATTGAAACGCCGGGCTACGGCACGCGCACGTCCACCGTCGTGAAACTGTTCCCGGACTCTCCCGGCGAATTGCATGAGCTGGTGATACAGTAACGCCACCTTGCCATCTTTATGAGGCGTAGGTCGGGGTAGGTCGGGGTAGCGCGCAAGCGCGTAACCCGACAACACCACCACACTCAACCGGCATCACCGCCCCCAACGTCGGATTACGCGCCCCTGCGGCGCGCTAATTCGACCTACGCCAGCCTCCCCTCTCTCATCAGAAAACCCATATCCATCCGCACGCACAAAAAAGAAAGCGCTTGCGCAAGCGCTTTCTTTTGTTTACGATAGATTCAAACGCGGCGACACAGCCGTACTCAATCGCAGCACACAATAATAATAAAACCATCAGGAGACACCATGGCCACCATGGAAGATGTAGCGCGGGCGGCGGACGTATCGCTGTCGACCGTCTCGCACGTACTCAACGGCACCCGCAAGGTCAGCCCAAAAACCGTCGCCGCCGTCAACGCGGCCATGCAGCAGATCGGCTATGTGCCGAACATGCTGGCGCGCGCCCTCGCCGGTTCCTCGTCGGGCACCATCGGCGTGGCCATTTCCGCCTTCACCAATCATTACTTCAGCGAAACCGTGCGCGCCATCGAGGCGGCCTGCACGCGCCACGGTCTGATGATGCTGTTTTCCGATACGCATGACGATCCCGAGCAGGAATTAAAAGTGGTGCAGAACTTGCACCAGCGCCGGGTCGACGGCATCGTGCTGGCGCCGTCGGGCGACACGCATCACCGCACGCTCGACTATTTGACCAGCAACAAGATCGCTTCCGTATTGGTCGACCGCATGTCGGCGCAACCGTTCGACCAGGTGGGCGTGGAAAATATCGAGGCGACGGCCGAACTGGTCGGCCACCTGATCACCGTCCACGGCCACCGCCGCATCGGCTTCATCGCGGGCGCACCGGGCCTGTCCACGACGGACGAGCGTATCGAAGGCTACCGCCTGGCCTTGCAGCGCGCCAATATCGTCTTTGACCCGGCACTGCTGCGCTCAGGCGACTCCAACCTCGAGCGCAGCGGCGCGGCCACGCGCGAATTGCTGGCACTGCCCGCCGGACAGCGCCCGACGGCCATCGTGGCCGGCAATAACCTGATGACCATCGGCACCATGCATGCCTTGCGCGACGCGCACATCGCGGTGCCGCAAGACGTGTCCCTGGCCGGCTTCGATGATTTCGACTGGGCCGATTACTTCAGCCCCCGTCTGACGGTGATGGCGCAGCCGCTCGAAGAGCTGGGCGCCATGGCCGTCGACCTGTTGATCGACCGCATCGCTAATCCGGGCCGCGCCCGGCATGTGCAGCGCTTGTCGCCGACCTTGCGCGTGCGCAATTCCTGCGGCTGCCCCTGACCTTTTACAGCAAACTGATATGCATCCAGCGATTTCCCTCGGTATCGACCTCGGTACCTCCGAACTGAAAACCGTGCTGATGGACAGCACGGGCACGGTGCGCGGCCAGGCTTCCGTGCGCATTGACACCAGCCGCCCGCAGCCGGGCTGGTCCGAACAAGCGCCGCAGGACTGGTGGGCCGCCTGCGTCAACGCACTGGGCCAGCTGCGCGCCGGCTGGCCGCAGGAATATGCGCAGATCGCCTGTATCGGCCTGTCGGGCCAGATGCATGGCGCCGTGCTGCTCGACACCAACGACGCTGTGATCCGCCCGGCCATCCTGTGGAACGATGCGCGCGCCGAAGCCGAAGCGGCCGGTCTGGCGCGCGACTATCCCGCCTATGCGGACGTGACGGGCAGCCTGCCCATGGCCGGACTGACGGCGCCGAAACTGCTGTGGCTGCAAACGCACGAGCCTGACGCTTTTGCCGCCATCGCCTGCCTGCTGTCGCCCAAGGATTATCTGCGCCTGCAATTGACGGGCAACAAGGTCACCGACATGTCCGACGCGGCCGGCACCCTGTGGCTGGACGAGGCCAAGCGTGCCTGGTTCGCCCCCATGCTGGCCGCCTGCGGCCTGGCGCCGGAACAGATGCCGGCGCTGGCCGAAGGCGATGCGGCCACGGGCACGGTGCTGGCCGCCGTGACAGACAAGCTGGGCTTGCCATCGGACGTCATAGTGGCGGCCGGCGGCGGCGACAACCCCGTCTCGGCCGTGGGCATCGGCGCCGTCAATGGCGGTGACAGTTTCATTTCGCTGGGCACCAGCGCCGCCATCGTTTCCGTCACCGAAGCGCCTTTGGGCAACCCGGCCGGCGGCGTGCACAGCTTTTGCCACGCCCTGCCCGGCCGCTGGTATGCGATGGGGGCGATTTTATCGGGCGCCAGCTGTCTGCGCTGGGCCACCGGTGTACTGGGCCAGCCCGACGAGGCAGCCCTGCTGGCGCTCGTGGAAACGGGCTTGCCGCTCGACGCCCCCGTCGCGCCGTCCGCGCCCCTGTTCCTGCCGTATCTGTCGGGCGAGCGCACGCCGCATAACGATCCGCAAGTGCGCGGCGCCTTCCTGCAGCTGGGCCACGACAGCACGCCGGCGCAACTCGGCTATGCCGTACTCGAAGGCGTGGCCTTTGCCTTGCGCGACGCCATGGCGGCCGTCACGTCGACGGGCGCCGTCGTTCCCCACTGCATGCTGGTGGGCGGCGGCGCGCGCAGCCAGTACTGGGCGCAATTGCTGGCCAATGTGCTGGGCCGCGAGATGCGCACCCTGCACAACAGCGAACTGTCGGCCAGCCTGGGCGCGGCCAAGCTGGGCTTTGCCGCCATCGGCCAGCGCCAGTTGCTGGCCACCAGCTTACCCATCAAAAACACTTTCCTGCCCGATGCCGCGCACAGCGCAGCCTTGAGCATCCGTTACGGCCGCTACCGTAGCTTGTTTCCCGCCGTGCAAGCCTTGCACCAACTCAGTGATAAGGAATAGTAATGAATCAGCTGCAACAACTAAAACAGTACAGCACCGTCGTCGCCGACACGGGCGACTTTTTGCAACTGGCGCGCTTCGCGCCGCAAGACGCGACCACCAATCCGTCGCTGATTTTAAAAGCCGTGCTGCAGCCCGATTACGCGCCTTTGCTGGAAAGCACGGTTGCTGCCCACAAGCATGCGTCGCTCGACGATATCGTCGACCAGGTGCTGGTGCGCTTCGGCCTGGAAATCCTGAAAGTGGTGCCGGGCCGCGTGTCGACGGAAGTCGATGCCCGTTTGAGCTTTGACCGCGACGCCACCGTGGCCCGCGGGCGCCGCCTGATCGCCCTGTATGAAGCGGCTGGCATCAGCCGCGAGCGCGTGCTGATCAAGGTCGCCGCCACCTGGGAAGGCATCCAGGCGGCGCGCGAGCTGGAAAAAGACGGCATCTTTTGCAACCTGACCCTGCTGTTCGCATTTTGCCAGGCCGTCGCCTGCGCCGACGCGAAAGTGCGCCTGATTTCGCCGTTTGTGGGCCGCATCTACGACTGGCACAAGAAATCGATGGGCGCCGCATGGGATGAAGCGGCGCGCAGCCTGTCCAACGATCCAGGTGTACAGTCGGTCACGCGCATCTTCAATTACTACAAACAACATGGCATCGCCACGCAAGTGATGGGCGCCAGCTTCCGCAACGTGGGGCAGATCACGGCCCTGTCCGGCTGCGACTTGCTGACCATCAGCCCGGACTTGCTGGCGAAACTCGAAGCATCCGACGCGCCGTTCGAGCGCGCCCTGGGCGCCAACCTGGGCGCGGCGCAGCCGGCCATCACGTATGACAAGGCCGCTTTCCGCTACGCCTTGAACGACGACGCGATGGCGACCGAAAAGCTGGCCGAAGGCATCCGCGGCTTTGCCGTCGATGCGGGCAAGCTGGACGCCATGATCGAGAAATTACGCAATCAATAAGTTTCACCCGTAGCACCGTTTGTTTTTGACAATAAAAACCCTTGGAGATCCTCATGAAAAAAGTCATTACCGCCTCCCTGTTGCTGTCCGCCGCCTGCGGCGCTTTCGCCGCTGACAAACCGCTGAAATCCATCGGCGTGAGCGTGGGCGACCTGGCCAACCCGTTCTTCGTGGCGATTGGCCGCGGCGCGGAAGAAAGCGCGAAAAAACTGGGCGGCCCGGGCGTGAAAGTCACCACGGTGTCCAGCAAGTATGACCTGAACACCCAGGTGGACCAGATTGAAAACTTTATTGCCAACAAGACCGACATCATCATCCTGAACGCCGTCGATTCCAAGGGTATCGCCCCAGCCATCAAGAAAGCGCGCAATGCGGGCGTGGTCGTGATCGCCGTCGACGTGGGCGCCGTGGGCGCGTCGGCCACCGTGATGTCCGACAACACCATGGCTGGCGACGTGTCGTGCGCCTACCTGGCAAAGCAGATCGGCGGCAAGGGCAATGTTGTGATCCTGAACGGCCCGCCGGTCACGTCCGTGATCGACCGCGTCAACGGCTGCAAGAAAACCCTGGCCGCGTTCAAGGATATCAAGATCCTGTCCGACAACCAGAACGCCGGCGGCAGCCGCGACGGCGGCATGACCGTGATGTCGAACTTGCTGACGGCCCATCCGAAGATCGACGGCGTGTTTGCCATCAACGATCCGACGGGCATCGGCGCCGAACTGGCGATCAAGCAATCGAAGCGCACGGACGTCAAACTGATCACGGCCGTCGATGGCGCGCCCGATGGCCAGAACGCCCTGAAAAACAAGGCCGGCCTGTTTGCCGCCACCTCGGCGCAAAACCCGTACCGCATGGCCACCGACGCCGTGCAAATGGGCTACGACATCATGAACGGCCGCACGCCGAAACAGACGATGGTGCTGTTGCCGACCCCGGCCATCACCAAGGAAAACGTCGCCACCTATACGGGCTGGGTAAAGAACTGATCTGCCTGACCTGAACCACGTGTTGCCCGCCCCGGCCCCGGTCCAAGGGTGGGCAACAGTTTCAAAAGCAAGGAAGGACAGTCATGAGCGACAATATTATTTTTGAAATGCGCGGCATCGAGAAGCGCTTTGGCGCCACGCGCGCGCTGCGCGGCGTGCACCTGACGGTGCGCAGCGGCGAAATCCATGCCGTGATGGGCGAAAATGGCGCCGGCAAGAGCACCCTGATGAAAATCCTCTCGGGCGTGTACACGCCGGATGCCGGTGAGATCATTCTCGACGGCAAGCCGATCCGCATCCGCAACCCGGGCGAGGCACGCGCGCTGGGCATCAACCTGATCTACCAGGAACTGAGCGTGGCCAAGAACATGACGGTGGCGCAGAACGTCTTCATGGGCAGCGAGCCGAAAGGACCGTTCTGGACCGTCAAGGGCGGCGAAATGCGCGCGCGCACGAACGCCATCCTGGCCGACCTCGGCTCCCGTTTCGACGCCGACACCATGGTCTCGACCTTGTCGATCGCCGAGCAGCAGCAGGTGGAAATCGCCCGCGCCCTCGTGCACGAAAGCCGCATCCTGATCATGGACGAGCCCACTGCCGCCCTGTCCGACCGGGAAACAGAACAATTGTTCCGCATCATCGAAGAGCAGCGCGACAAGGGCCTGGCCGTGCTCTACATCAGCCACCGCATGGCCGAGGTGGAACGCCTGGCGCGCCGCATCACGGTGCTGCGCGATGGCGCCTATGTGGGCGAGCTGGGCAAGGATGAACTCGATCAAAAGAAAGTCGTGCAAATGATGGTGGGCCGCCCCGCCGACGACTTTTATTCGCACCAGCGGCGCACCACGCGCGGCGCCGAGCGCTTGCGCGTTGAAAACGTGGGCGGTGGCAAGGTCAAGCCTGCCTCGTTCACCCTGCATGCGGGTGAAGTGACGGGTCTTGCCGGCCTCGTCGGCGCGGGCCGCACGGAACTGGCGCGCCTGATCTTTGGCGCCGACAAGAAGCAAACGGGGCAAGTATGGCTCGACGGCCAGGAAGTGCACATCCACCGGCCGCTGGCGGCCATCCGCCACGGCATCGGCTACCTGCCCGAAGACCGCAAGAGCCTGGGCCTGTTCATGCAATTGTCGGCCATGGAAAACATGTCGATGAATATCCTGTCCAAGCATGCGACGGCGGGCGTCGTCAACCGTGGCGCCCTGACCCAGCTGACGCGCGAGGCGATAGCCAACCTCAACGTGAAAGTGTCGGGACCGGACGGCATCGTCGGCGGCCTGTCCGGCGGCAACCAGCAGAAAGTCTTGCTGGCGCGCTGGCTGGCCATCGCACCGAAAGTGCTCATCCTCGACGAACCGACGCGGGGCGTGGACGTGGGCGCGAAGAGCGAAATCTACAAGATCATCCACCAGCTGGCGGACGCGGGCACGGCCGTTCTGTGCATTTCCAGCGAACTGGCCGAGCTGGTCGGCATTTGCGACCGCGTGATGGTGATGTGCGAAGGACGCCTGACGGGCGAAGTGACGGGCGACGATATCACGCAGGAAAAAATCCTTGCCTACGCTACCCATCTGGAAGCGGCATAAAAATACGCATCAGCATAATTATTCAGGAGAATCAACATGACAACGAGTACCACCAGCGGCGCCGCGCGCGCCGGCGAACCCTTCAATGCCTCGAACCTGATGCGCCGCCTGGGCATGCTGCCCGTGCTGGTGGTGCTCTACCTGGCCATGTATGGCCTGACCGTGTATTTCTCGGCCGACGGCACGTCGACGTTCATGACCAGCAATAACACCATGAACATCTTCCGCCAGGTGTCGATCAACATCGTGCTCGCATCCGGCATGACTTTCGTCATTCTGACCAGCGGCATCGATCTGTCCGTCGGTTCCGTGCTGGCCGTCTCGGCCGTGGCAGGCATGCTGATGTCGCTGTCGGCCCAGTTCGCCGGCTTTTCGATCCCCACCTTCCTCATCGTCGGCCTGCTGCTGGGCGCGCTGAATGGCGTGCTGGTCGCTCTCGTCGGCCTGAACCCCTTCGTGGTGACTTTGGGCACCATGACGGCCCTGCGCGGCGCGGCCTACCTGCTGGCGGACGGCACCAGCGTGCTGAACACGGAAATCCCTAGCTTTGAATGGATGGGCAACGGCAGCTTCCTGGCCGTGCCCTGGCTGATCTGGCTGGCCGCCGCCGTGGTGCTGCTGACCTGGTTCATCCTGCGCAAGACGACCCTGGGCCTGCATATCTACGCCGTCGGCGGCAATATCCAGGCGGCACGCTTGACCGGCATCAAGGTCGGTCTCGTGCTGATGTTTGTCTACACGATCAGCGGCCTGTTCGCCGGCCTGGGCGGCGCCATGTCGGCCAGCCGTCTGTATGCGGCCAACGGCAACTGGGGCACGGGCTATGAGCTCGACGCCATCGCGGCCGTCGTGCTCGGCGGCACGAGCCTGATGGGCGGCGTGGGTTCCGTCTGGGGCACCGTCATCGGCGCCCTGATCATCGGCGTGATGAACAATGGCTTGACGATCCTGGGCTTGTCGTCGTTCTGGCAGTATGTGGCCAAGGGTGTCGTGATCGTGCTGGCGGTGATTCTGGACAAATGGCGCCAGTCGCACGCGCAGAACTGATTGTGACGTGGTGTGTCGGGTTACGCGCTGCGCGCTAACCCGACCTACCGTTGACGTAACAGGCAGGCGTAGGTCGGATTAGCGCTACGCGCGTAATCCGACAACACCCGAAACACTGCTTAGAACACCAACCGCATCTCCACATGCGCAATCCCCGCCTCTTCAAACTGTTCCCCCTGCTGCACGAAACCGTGGCGCGCATAGAATGGCGCGGCCACGGTTTGCGCGTTCAGCACCACCGCTTGATCGCCCCGCTCGCGGGCTTTGTCCATCAGCAAGGTCAACATGGCGCCGCCCACGCCCGTGCCGCGGCCCGGCTGGCGCACGGCCATGCGGCCGATGTGGCCGTCTGGCAATAGCCGGCCCGTGCCGATGGCATTGCCGGCATCGTCATAGGCAACGGCGTGCAGGCAGACGGCATCCATGTCGTCGAGTTCGATCTCGGCCGGCACTTTCTGTTCATCGACGAAGACTTCAAAACGGATGACGGTAGCGTCAGGGCCCAGTGTGGCCCAGTCGCCGAGGCGGATGGTGTGCTTGGTCATGGGTATACGGTAATAAGAGACGGGCCGTCATTGTCGCACGGCCTGCCACGCCTTGGCAGGTGCTGCGGCTCAAGCGTTCGATTTCAGGTAACGTCCAGGTGTTTCACCGAGTACCTTGCGAAACATGACGACAAAATTGCTCGCGTTCTCGTAGCCCAGGCCCTCTGCGACATGCTGGACCGTGGCGCCCCTGGCCATCCATTGCAAGGCGAGCAGGATATGCAGTTGCCTGCGCCAGCGTCCGAAACTCATGCCGGTTTCCCGGGACACGAGGCGTGACAGCGTGCGCGCACTGATGCCCATCCGCTGCGCCCATGATTCGATGTTGCCGGGATCGGACGGGCGCGCCATGATCCACTCGACCAGTTTGCGTAGCCGCTTGTCTGTCGTCAGGGGCAGATGAACCTGGCCGGGCTGCGCCAGCGCCATTTCATCGAGAAGAAGTGTCATCAGTCGTGACGCCATGCCGCCCTCTTCGTAGCGCATCGGCAATGCCGCTGAACGGATCACCAATTCACGCAGCAGCGGCGTGGTCGACAAGGTGCAGCACTCCTGCGGCAACGCGTCGTCCACCGCAGGATCGACATACACCACGTAACAGTCGACCGTGCCGGCCCCATCCATTCGATGTTGTGTGCCGCCAGGTATCCAAATGGCGCTTCCTGGCGGCACCAGCCAGAAGCCGCCGTCGACCTCGCAGGTGAGCACGCCGCGCATCCAGAGCAGGAATTGGCCTTTTCGATGCTGATGAAAATCCCGCTCCTGGCGGCTATCCATCTCGCGGCCAACGGCGCCAAGCGTGACCACCGGCCTTGGCACGCAATCGGGGTCTTCCCACTCGCTGGACGAATCGTCGCTGAAAACAGGCATCGGGCACCTTTCAAGGAACAAAATCAGTGGCAAGAATTCAATATAACATGGCCTGTTGGCTCATTGTGACCAACACGTGGCGCGCCTAACATGGGCGCTGACATCACAACCACGAAAGCTGTCACATGGAACAAACGAAGAAAATCCTGATCTGCGGCGGTGGCATCGCCGGCCCTGCGTGTGCCTGGTGGCTGGCCAGGTACGGCTACTCGGTGGTGCTCGTCGAAAAGGCCGGCGCGCTCAGGGACGGCGGGCAGAACATCGATGTAAAGGGTGCCGCGCAGCAGGTCCTCAAGCGCATGGGTTTGACGGAACAGGTCGAGGCGCGTGACACGCTGGAGTGCGGACAGAAATGGCTCGACGCCACCGGCAAGGTGGTGGCTGTTTTTCCCAAAGGTAGTATCGGCGGACTGACCAGCGATTTCGAAATCCTGCGCGGCGATTTCGCCCGTATTTTGTTCGATGCGACCAGCGGCACTTGCGAATACCGTTTTGGCACGTCCGTCAGTGGCGTTGAAGAGATTGAAAATGGCGTTCGGGCGACCTTTGCCGATGGCGCGGCAGAGGACTTCGCGCTGGTGATCTGCGCCGATGGCGTGAGCTCGTCGACCAGAGACCTGGCGCTGGCCGCTGAAACGCACATGCGTTACCTCGGTGTCTACATGGCGTTTTTCAACATTCCCCGACGACGGGAAGACGACTTCTGGGCCTGCTCCGTCAACGGCATAGGCGGTACGATGATCAACCTCAGGCCAGGTGGCCTGACGGAAACTACCGTGTTGATGACCTTTCCAGCCGCTGAGCCTGGCCTGCGGAGTCCGACGACGCCGTCGCGGCGCGAGCTGCTGCGCGCGGCGCTGACAGGCCGGGGCAAGGTCGCCGATCGTATCATCGCCGAGCTTGATACCGTCCAGGACTTTTACTTCGGGCCGATGAGCCAGGTGCAAGCATCGACCTGGTCAAAAGGCCGGCTGGTCTTGCTGGGCGATGCGGCGCACTGCCCGACGCCATTCACGGGCAAGGGCACGGCTTTGGCGCTGGTGGGAGCCTACGTGCTGGCCGGGGAAATCAAGAGGTGCGCTACCCACACCCAGGCATTCCAGGCATATGAACGCATCCTGCGCCCGTATGTCGAGCGGTCGCAGCAGGAGCTGAGCCCTCGCCTCATCCGCCTCATGCACGTGCGGACGCGGTTCGGCATAGCCATCGCGCACCTGCTACAACGGTGCGTCGGCAGCGCCCTGATCCAGTGGCTGTTGCGACCGAACGCCAAGACCAGGGCGCGCAGGATCGACGACGATTTCACGCTGCCGATGTATTGAAAGCATTGCTGTGCTACGGGGCGCGGCCGGGCAAGGAACTGGCGGCGCACCCAGTCATTTGAAAACAGCCCGCTTACAACTTCACCAGCTGCTTGCCGAAGTTGCGCCCTTTTAAGAGGCCGATGAAGGCCTCGGGCGCGCTAGCCAGGCCGTCGGCCACGGATTCGCGGAATTTCAGCTTGCCCGTCGCCACCAGGCTGCCCAGTTCCGCCAGTCCCTGCGGCCAGAATTCCGGCTGCTCGGAAACGATGAAGCCGCGCACGGTGAGGCGGTTGGTAAGGATCAGGCGCGCATTGTCGAGCGGCGTCGGTTCGCCGTTGTAGCCGGCGATCCAGCCGCACACGGCCACGCGGCCAAACGCATTGGTGCGGGCCAGCGCCGCATCGAAGATGGCGCCGCCCACGTTTTCAAAGATGGCGTCGATGCCGTCGGGCGTGGCCGCCGCCAAATCGGCCTCCAGATTGCCCGCCTTGTAGTCGACGCAGGCATCGAAACCCAGTTCCTCGACGACATAACGGCATTTTTCCGCACCGCCCGCGATGCCGACGACACGGCAGCCTTTGAGTTTCGCCAGCTGCCCCACGACGCTGCCCACGGCGCCGCTGGCGGCCGACACGACCACGGTTTCGCCCGCCTTCGGCGCCATGATCTGGTTCAAGCCATACCAGGCCGTCATGCCCGGCATGCCGACGGAGCCCAGGTAGGCCGAAGCGGGGATGTGCGTCGTGCCGACCTTGCGCAGCATCGTGCCATCGGACACGGCCACTTCCGTCCAGCCCAGGGTACCCACGACCATGTCGCCCACGGCGAACTTCGGATGCTTCGACTCGAGCACCACGCCCACCGTGCCGCCGATCATCGTTTCATCGAGCGCCTGCGGTGCCGCATAGCTTTTATTCGCACTCATGCGCCCGCGCATGTACGGGTCGAGCGACAGGTACTGGTTACGCACCAGCAACTGGCCATCCGTGATGGCGGGAATCTCTTGAGTTTCCAGGCGAAAATGTGCCGGGTTGACTTCCTCCGTGGAGGCGGGGCGCGAGGCGAGGACGATGCGTTGGTAGGTGGTCATGGTCCTGTTTGGGGGTAGAGAAGTTTAGCGGAAGGCTGGGGTCAGACCCGACGGGTCTGACCCCGGATGTCTGACGCGTAACGATTACACTTCATAGTCCATGCACTGCCGCGCTTCACGCACCGCCCCAAAAAACGGCTTGATTTTCACGTGCTCGGGATGATTCTGGTAAGCATCGAGCGCTTCGCGGCTGGCGAATTCGCTGTACAGGACGATGTCGTAGGTTGCTTCCAGGCCCGGCTGGGCCACGGCGGCTTCGAATTTCAAGATGCCGGGCACCAGGCCGGAACAGGAATCGAGCAGGGCCTTGAGTTTCAATGCATTCGTGGCGCGGTCGGCGCCTTCGGCGTGGTCTTTGAGTTTCCAGAAAACGATGTGCTTGATCATGGTGGCAGGCTGCTTGTTTATTAATGAAGCATTACTGTAACCGCTATCGGCGCGCCTTGCAGGAACCGGGCGCGCAATGCAAACGGGCGGCTCTGGAAGCCGCCCGCTGACTGGGTTCACGCAAACATCACAGCACTTCGAACAGCCCTGCAGCGCCCTGCCCGCCGCCGATGCACATGGTCACGACCACGTATTTGACGCCGCGGCGCTTGCCTTCGATCAAGGCGTGGCCCGTCAGGCGGGCACCTGACACGCCGTACGGGTGGCCGACGGCAATCGCGCCGCCGTTGACGTTCAGGCGGTCCATGGGGATGCCCAGGGTGTCGGCGCAGTACAGCACTTGCACGGCAAACGCTTCGTTGAGTTCCCACAGGCCGATGTCGGCGACAGTCAAGCCCGCCTTTTTCAGCAGTTTCGGAATCGCGTAGACGGGGCCGATGCCCATCTCATCAGGTTCGCAGCCGGCCACGGCAAAGCCGCGGAAGACGCCCAGCGGCTGCAAGCCTTTCGCTTCGGCCACTTTGGCATTCATGACGATGGCCATCGAAGCACCATCGGAAAACTGGCTGGCATTGCCGGCGCTGATGACGCCGCCAGGAATGGCCGGGCGGATCTTCGCCACGCCGTCATACGTCGTGTCGGCACGGATGCCTTCATCGGCGGCAATCGTCACTTCGCGCGACACGAGCATGCCGCTGGCTTTGTCGGCCACGCCCATGATGGTGGTCATCGGCACGATTTCCGCGTCGAACAGACCGGCAGCCTGGGCCGCGGCGGCACGCTGCTGGCTTTGCGCGCCATAGGCATCCTGGCGCTCGCGTGAAATCTGGTAGCGCTTGGCCACGGTTTCGGCCGTCTGCAGCATGGGCCAGTACAGTTCCGGCTTGTGCTGCTGCAGCCAGACCTCGCGGTACATATGCGTATTCATTTCGTTTTGCACGCAGGAAATCGATTCCACGCCGCCCGCCGCATAGATATCGCCTTCGCCGGCGATGATGCGCTGCGCGGCCAGGGCGATGGCCTGCAAGCCCGACGAGCAGAAACGGTTGACGGTCATGCCGGCCGTCGTCACGGGACAGCCGCCGCGCAAGGCCACCTGGCGCGCGATATTGCCGCCTGTCGCGCCTTCGGGAAAGGCGCAGCCGACCAGTACGTCCTCCACTTCCTCCGCTTCGATGCGCGCGCGCTCGACGGCGGCCGCCAGCACGTGCCCGCCCAAGGTGGCGCCATGCGTCATGTTGAACGCGCCCTTCCAGGACTTGGCCAGGCCCGTGCGGGCGGTCGATACGATGACGGCTTCATTCATGCTGTGTCTCCTTGTGGGGATATTATTGGGTGGGATATCTGCGGAATGAGAATAGCACATTTAAGTACGGTCGTTCGCAAAGTTCCGCCGGACATTGATTTGTAAGCTTGGCGTAAGTTTCAAGCAAGCATGACGTAAGGTTCGGAGAACACACTCGCCTCCAGCTGTTGCAAGAATGGTCAAAAAGACCGCGGCACCAGTTCACTATAAAACATAGGGAGACAAACCATGGCATCATCATCCGGCCCGGCCGACGTACGGAAAACTTCTACCAAGGGAACACCGATTACGCCCGAGGAACGCAAAGTCATCTTTGCGTCTTCGCTCGGCACCGTTTTTGAATGGTACGATTTTTATCTGTACGGTTCGCTCGCTTCCATCATCGCCAAGCAATTCTTCATCGGCGACCCCACCACCACCTTCATTTTCGCGCTGCTGGCCTTTGCCGCCGGCTTCATCGTGCGTCCGTTCGGCGCGCTGGTCTTCGGCCGCCTGGGCGACATGATCGGCCGCAAGTACACCTTCCTGATCACCATCCTGATCATGGGTGGCTCCACCTTCATCGTCGGCTTGCTGCCGGGCTACGCCTCCATCGGCATCGCCGCACCGATCATCCTCGTGTTCCTGCGCATCCTGCAAGGCCTGGCGCTGGGCGGCGAGTACGGCGGCGCAGCCACCTATGTGGCCGAGCACGCGCCTGAAGGCAAGCGCGGCTCGTTCACGGCGTGGATACAAACGACGGCAACCCTGGGCTTCTTCCTGTCGCTGATGGTCATCCTGGGCACCCGCCTGGCGACCGGCGAGAAGGATTTCGAGGCGTGGGGCTGGCGCATTCCCTTCCTCGTCTCCGTCATCCTGCTGGGTATTTCAGTGTGGATCCGCTTGGCCATGAATGAATCGCCGGCGTTTGCCAAGATGAAGGCCGAGGGCAAGACCTCGAAAGCCCCGCTGACGGAAGCGTTCGGCAAGTGGAAGAACCTGAAGATCGTCATCCTGGCCCTGATCGGTCTGACCGCCGGCCAGGCAGTCGTCTGGTACACGGGCCAGTTCTACGCCCTGTTCTTCATGATCCAGACCCTGAAAGTGGACCTGGCAACGGCCAACGTGCTGATCGCCATCGCCCTGCTGCTGGCCACGCCGTTCTTCCTGTTCTTCGGCAGCCTGTCCGACCGCATCGGCCGCAAGTACATCATCCTCGGCGGCTGCCTGATTGCCGCGGTCACCTACTTCCCGATCTTCAACGGCCTGACCCACTTCGCCAACCCGCAGCTGGAAGCGGCTCTGAAGAACTCGCCAGTGGTCGTCGTGGCCGATCCTGCTTCCTGCCACTTCCAGTTCAACATGACGGGCACGAAGAAATTCCCATCGTCGTGCGACATCGCCACCGGCTTCCTGTCGAACAGCTCGGTGAACTACACGAAGGAAGACGCACCGGCCGGCAGCATCGCCAAGGTACGCATCGGTACGAAGGAATTTACGTCGTTTAACGCCGTCATGACACCGGACGGCCTGAACTTCGATGCGGACAGCAAGGCAAAAGAAGCGGCGCTGAAGAAAGAACTGGGCGCCGGCATCAAGGAAGCGGGCTACCCTGCGAAAGCCGATCCGGACCAGATCAACAAGCCGATGGTCGTCTTGCTGCTGTTCATCCTGGTGCTGTACGTGACCATGGTGTACGGCCCGATCGCCGCCATGCTGGTGGAAATGTTCCCGACGCGCATCCGTTACACCTCGATGTCCCTGCCCTACCATATCGGTAACGGCTGGTTCGGCGGCTTGCTGCCGACCACGGCCTTCGCGCTGGTGGCCTTCAAGGGCGATATTTATTATGGCTTGTGGTATCCGATCGTCGTCGCCCTGGCGACTGTCGTGATCGGCACCCTGTTCGTCAAGGAAACGAAGGACAACAATATCTACGCCGACGACTGATACGGCGCAAGCCCCGGCTGCAAGGCCGGGGCCCGCAAAGCAAAACGCCGCTGACTGGTCAGCGGCGTTTTTTTATTATGGGCTGGCAAGCTTACTTGTCGCTCTTGCTCTTTTTCAGCTGGTCGCGCTGCTGCACGTATTCCTGGTAGCTGGTCTGGTTGCGCTTGCGGCAGGCATTGCGGTCGTCGAAATTATTGAGGCTGTTGCAGTACTCGCCGATCTTGTCCCGGTTCGCGTCATACAATACTTCGCAGCCGGTCATCGCCAGCAAGAAGGGAACGATCAGATATTTCATTGCTACTCTCATGGATAGGAACGGGATTGCGCGAAAAAACACCAGATTGCCCGCTGGATAAGCAAGCAGCTTTATCTTAACGCGATCCCGGCGGAAAGTACAAGCGCTCGGTATTACTAAATGGAAAGGATTCCCGGTGCAACGAGCTGATCGGCGCTGGCATCCTCGTTCAGCAACGGATTGCCTGCCGCGAACGCCGCCAGGTGCTCGAGCAGCACGCGCACGCGGGCCGGCAGGTAGCGCCGCTGCGTCCACACGGCGTACACGTGGCGCGGCTGCGGCATCCAGTCGGGCAAGACGCGCACGAGGCTGCCACTGGCCACTTCGTCGCGGCATTGCAGAAGCGGACACAGCAGGATACCGATGCCCGCGTCGGCCATCTCCACGGCCAGGCGCATTTCATTGACGCGCAGGCGCGCCTGCGGTTCGATCACCATTTCGGCGCCGTCGCCGGGCCGCCGCAAGCGCCAGCTGCGCAGCGGCTCGGCCACGATCAGCTCGTGCTGTTCCAGCTCCTGCAAGTCGCGCGGCACGCCCGCGCGCGCCAGGTAGGCTGGCGCGGCCACCATCACCAGCGAAGCGCTGCCCAGCCGGCGCTGCATCAGCGAGGAATCGTCGAGCGCGCCCACGCGGATGGCCAGGTCGGCGCCGCTGCCCACGAGGTCTTGCAGCAGGTTCGACAGCTCCAGTTCCAGGCGGATATCCGGGTACTGCTGCATGAAGCTGACCCAGGCCGGCGTCAGCAAGCCGCTGGCAAAGTTGACGGGTGCCAAGACGCGGATGCTGCCCGAGACGGCCGACAGGCTGGCGTCGAGCTGTTGCGTCGCCTGCCGCAAGGCGTGTACCAAGGGACGGCATTGCTCATAGTATTGCCAGCCTTCCGCCGTCGGCTGCAGGCGGCGCGCGCTGCGGTTGAGCAAGCGGTAGCCGAGCTGGCTTTCCAGCTTTTGCAGCCGGCGCGTGACGGTAGCGGCAGGCAAGTCTTCCTTGACGGCGGCCGCATGCAGGCTGCCCGCCTCGACAATAGCGACAAACAAAGCTAAATCATCAAGCATGATTGCATTTTCGGAATTTGAAATTAAAAATATGGCTCTAGTATAGATTGCTGCAAGTCGTTACGCTGCCATATCTTCACACTTTGAAAGTGCTCCATGTCCGAAGCCCTGCGTTTGCGCTGCGTATTTGCCTTCCTGATGTCGCTGCTCATGACCCTGCTGATGAGTGCCTGGGTCACCTGGCTCAATATCGGCCTGCAGGCGGACTTCCTGCCCCGCTGGCGCCATGCCTTCTTTGCCGCCTGGCCCGTGGCCTTCTGCGCCGTGATGCTGTTCGCACCCCGCGTGCAGCTGATGAGCCGCAACATCGTGGCCCGGCTCGCCAGCAGCGCTTGACCCGCAGTCGTCCGCCGGCAGTACCACTCGGTCACTCCCGCCCACGGCCGCCCTGATCCGGGCTATGCTATGGGCGTCTTTTTTACAGCGGAGTGCCCATGCTCGATCACGTTTCCCTCACCGTCAGCGACCTGGAACGCGCCGAGCGCTTCTATGACGCCGTCTTTGCCGCGCTGGACGTGCCCAAGGTGGGCAGCGACCACGCCAACGCCTGGATAGGCTACGGCGAGCGCAGCGACGCGGATCATCCTGAACGCAGCTACTTTTCCGTGCGCCTGGGCCCCAAGCCCGACGACGCGCCGCGCCGCCATTGCTGCTTCAAGGCTTCCTCGCGCGCAGCGGTGGAAGCGTTCTGGCAGGCGGGTCTGGTGCACGGCGGCATCGACCTGGGCGCGCCCGGACTGCGCCATTATCACGCCAGTTATTACGCGGCCTTTTTGTTCGATCCGGACGGCAACCGCATCGAAGCCGTCTGCCATCGCGCCGACGCCGGCTGACAGGACGGGAAATCCGGCTCTGTTCGGCATTTCCACTTCGATATGTTTTGCCTATAATGGCTGCCAAGCCATACCGGTCCGTGCACCAAGAAGGAGATTCATGCATCATCTATTCGTCGGCCGCCCCGCGCGCACCATGCTCCTCTCCAGCGCCGGCTTGCTGCTGGCAGGCTGTTTTTCTGGCTGCTCTCTGTTGCCATCGTCACCCGTCACGCCAGGCATTCCCGCCACCGCGGCCCTGCCCGACGCCAGCATCGCCTATACCTTGAGCGGCCAGAACGGCTTGCCCGTGGTCTTCCAGTCGGCCATGGGCGACGGCAAGGATGTGTGGGCCAAGGTCGTGCCCGAAGTGGCCAGGCAGCACCGCGTGCTCGTCTACGACCGCCCCGGCTACGGCGACAGCCAGAAAACCACCACGCCGCGCGATCCCTGCACCATCGCCGCCCAACAGCGGGCCCTGCTGGCGCAAGCGGGCCTGAAGCCGCCGTATGTGCTCGTCGGCCATGGCTTGGGCGGGCTGTACCAGTATGTGTATGCCAGGCTGTATCCGCAGGACGTGGCCGGCCTCGTCCTGCTCGACCCCACCCACCCGCAGCAATGGAACCGCCTGCAGACGGACGCGTCCACCTACGCCATGCTCGTGAAGACGCGGCGCAAACTCATGTTCAACAGTACGGAATCGGCCGAATTCGATGCCCAGACGCAGTGTCTGCAGCATGTCGACATGAGCAGCCCGCTGCGCGTGCCCGCCATGCTGCTGGTGCGCGACAAGTTCGGCATCGAGGAAATGGGCTCGTTCGAGAACGTGGTGCGGGCCCAGGAAAAGGATTGGCAGCGCCTGTCCGGCGCACCCGCCATCGAGCGCATCACGGGCGCCGGCTACTACATCCAGAAAGACAACCCCGTCATCGTCAACGAGGCGGTCAAGATGGTGGCGAAGAAGAAGTAGTGGTGACGTATTACGCGGGCATTTAACCCCTAGTCGACGCGAAAATCGGGGTCGGACGCCTGAGGGTCGCGTACCCCGTCTCTGCCGTTGGCGTTTTCTTAGCTATTAAAGCCCTTGCCCTCGCCCGCCAGTTTCACCAGCAGCGGCGCCGGCGTCCACGCTTCGCCGTGGCGGCCTTTGGCATAGCCGGCAATCGTGTCGAGCACGTTCGGCAAGCCGACCGTGTCCGCGTAGAACATCGGGCCGCCGCGGAACAGCGGGAAGCCGTAACCGGTCAAATACACCATGTCGATGTCCGAAGCGCGCAAGGCGATGCCCTCTTCCAGGATGCGCGCGCCTTCATTGACGAGCGCATACACAAGCCGTTCGACGATTTCCTGGTCGCTGATCTTGCGCCGCGCCACGCCGATATCGGCGGAGTGCTGGACTATCATGGCGTTGACCTGCTCCGACGGATACGCCTTGCGGTCGCCCGGCTTGTAGTCGTACCAGCCGGCGCCCGTCTTCTGGCCATAGCGTCCCAGTTCGCACAGCAGGTCGGCCGTCTTCGAATACGTGACGTCCGGCTTTTCCACGTAGCGGCGCTTGCGGATGGCCCAGCCGATGTCGTTGCCGGCCAGGTCACCCATGCGGAACGGGCCCATGGCAAAGCCGAATTTCTCGACCGCCTTGTCGACCTGCTCCGGCAGGCAGCCTTCTTCCAGCAGGAAACCGGCTTGGCGGCTGTATTGCTCGATCATGCGGTTGCCGATAAAGCCGTCGCACACGCCCGAGACGACACCCGTCTTCTTGAGTTTTTTTGACAGGGCCAGCGCCGTGGCCAGCACGTCCTTGCCCGTTTCCTTGCCGCGGACGATTTCCAGCAGCTTCATGACGTTCGCGGGGCTGAAGAAATGCGTGCCGATGACATCTTGCGGGCGCTTGGTGAACGCGGCGATCTTGTCCAGGTCCAAAGTGGACGTGTTCGAGGCGAGGATGGCGCCCGGCTTCATGACGGCGTCGAGTTGCTTGAAGACGCTTTCCTTGACGCCCAGTTCCTCGAACACGGCTTCGATGACGATGTCGGCTTGCGCGATATCCGTGTAGGCCAAGGTGCCGGAAACGAGCGCGATGCGCTGCTCGGCCTTCTCTTGCGTCAGCTTGCCCTTCTTCACCGTGTTTTCGTAATTCTTGCGGATCGTGGCCAGGCCCTTGTCCAGCGCTTCCTGCTTCGTTTCCAGCAGCATCACGGGGATGCCCGCATTGGCGAAGTTCATGGCGATGCCGCCGCCCATGGTGCCGGCGCCAACGATGGCCGCGCTGGCGATCGCGCGCACGGGCGTGTCGGACGGCACGTCGGGCACCTTGCTGGCGACACGCTCGGCAAAGAAGGCGTGGCGCAGGGCTTTAGATTCAGGCGACTGCACCAGCTGCATGAACAGTTCGCGCTCGTACTTCAAGCCATCGTCGAATTTCATCGTCACGGCGGCCGACACGGCATCGACGCATTTGAGCGGTGCGGGGAACGGGCCGGACATGGCTTTGACGGTATTGCGCGAAAACTGCAAAAAAGCTTCGTGGTTCGGGTAGTCGACCTTGCGCTCGCGCACTTTCGGCAGCGGGCGCACGTCGGCCACTTTCGTGGCGAAGGCCACGGCGGCGGCCAGCAAATCCGCGCCAGGCGCGATGACTTCGTCGAACAGGGCCGTGCCGGCCAGTTTTTCGGACGCGACGGGCGTGCCAGAGACGATCATGTTCAGCGCCATTTCCAGGCCCAGCACACGCGGCAGGCGCTGCGTGCCGCCCGCGCCAGGCAAGATGCCGAGTTTGACTTCCGGCAAGGCCATCTGCGCGCCAGGCGCGGCCACGCGGTAGTTGCAACCGAGCGCCAGCTCCAGGCCGCCCCCCATGCAGACGCTGTGGATGGCCGCCACGACCGGCTTGGTCGATTGTTCGACGACATTGATCAGGGTGTGCAGGGTCGGTTCCGTGAGCGCCTTGGGCGAATTGAATTCCTTGATATCGGCGCCGCCCGAGAAGGCCTTGCCGGCGCCCGTGATGACGATGGCTTTGACGGCATCGTCCGCCAGCGCCTGGCGGATGCCGGCCACGGCGGCCGTGCGCGTCGCCAGGCCCAGGCCATTGACGGGCGGGTTGGCCAGGGTAATGACGGCAACGGCGCCGTTCACTTGATATTCAGCACTCATGTCTCTTCCTTATTGATTTTTGCTCAGCGATGAGGTGGTTGCAAGGGATGAAGCTTCACTATACCGCATAAAAGAACGATCGTATTATTTTTGTCGTGGCGCGCCCGGCGCCAGCATGCTACGCCATGGTACAACATCGTTTGCGGAAAGATTCTGCTGCAAGCAGCAAGCTCTTGTAGAAGCTATCACTTAGATATTCATTTAATTAATCAAACAGCAATAATAATAACAACGTTTTATTATGCAAAATAATGATTTTGTTATATGCCGGCATGGGGCAATTGCGACAGTTTCTGCATTATTTATTCCCGCCCCTTGTTTTTCGACAGACGCTGGGGAATAATAAAATTGTTGATTCAAATCAATACTCTACAATTTATCTACTAAAGGCAAACCGCAGGGCAAACACTGGCGGCCGTTGATCGCGCACATTCTCACCAATTATCACCAGATGCTGGCGATGCAATAACAGCGCCGCCTTGATTCCTGCCTTAAGCCGATAGCAGAAAAAATAATAAAAGCAGCCTTATTGCCCCCATTCCTCTTCTCACCCCGAAGGAAATACTATGGACGCAGCCAGCCATGTCAGCCACTCGCAGGATCTGGACTTACAAGCGATAAATACTGCATTGAACCGTGTCCAGGCCGTCATCGAATTCGAACTCGACGGCACCATCCTGCATGCGAACGAGAATTTCCTGCGCGTCGTCGGTTATAGCCTGGCCGAAGTGCAAGGCAAGCACCATGCGATCTTCTGCGACCCCGAGTATGTCAAAACGGACGAATACAGCAACTTCTGGTCCAAGCTGGGACGCGGCGAATTCGACCAGGGCGAATACAAGCGCCGCGCCAGGGATGGACGCGAAGTGTGGATCAACGCTTCCTACAACCCCATCCTCGACGCGGACGGCAAGCCCTATAAAGTCATCAAGTTCGCCACCGACATCACGGCCCTGAAAAAGCGCAATGTCGAATACGAAGGCAAGGTCAGCGCGATCGGCAAGGCGCAGGCCGTGATCGAATTCGACATGCAGGGCAATGTGCTGGAAGCCAACGACAATTTCCTCGCCGTCATGGATTACGACTTGAGCGATATCCAGGGCGAGCACCACCGCATGTTCTGCGAACCCGAGTATGCGAGCAGCACCGAGTACAAGAAATTCTGGCAAAAGCTCAACCGTGGCGAATTCGACGCGGGCCGCTACAAGCGCTTGGGCAACCATGGCAAGGTGGTGTGGATACAGGCGACCTACAATCCCATCCTGGACCTGAACGGCAAACCGTATAAAGTGGTCAAGTTCGCCATCGACATCACGGATCAGGTGAACCTGGAAAACAGTATCCAGGCCAAGGCCGCCAACGACAGCCGCAAGGTCAATGCCCTGCTCGACTCAGTGGCGCGCGCGGCGCAGGGCGACCTGACCTGCAATATCGTGCCCGAAGGCGGCGAGCCGATCGATTTGCTGGCCGGCGGCATCAGCAAGATGATCGTCGACTTGCGCGGCGTCATCGGCAACGTGGTGTCGGCGGCCAACGGCTTTGCCGACGCGTCGAACGCCATCGCCGAGCGGGCCACGGGCGTGGCCGTGGGCACGCAGGCGCTGGGCGCCACGGTGGAAGAAATGAACGCCTCCATCGACGGCTTGACGTTTTCCATCAATTCCATCGCGGAAAACACCTCGAATGCCGATTCCCTGGCGAAAGCCACGCAGCAGGAAGCGGAATCGGGCGCGCGCGCCGTCGCCAAATCGATCGAGGCGATGGACTTGATCAACCGCTCGTCGGAAGACATCGGCGAAATCGTCAAGGTCATCAGCGAGATCGCCAACCAGACGAACATGCTGGCCTTCAACGCGGCCATCGAGGCAGCGCGCGCGGGCGAGCACGGCCTCGGCTTTTCCGTCGTCGCCGACGAGGTGCGCAAGCTGGCCGAGCGCTCGTCGCAGGCGACCAAGGAAATCTCCAAGCTGATCAACGAATCCGTCAAGCGCGTGTCGACGGGCAGCGAGATTTCGCGCCAGGCCAGCGACGCCTTCGACAAGATTGTCTCGGGCGTGGCGAAGACCACCTTGGCCATTTCCGACATCTCGAAGGCGGCCAACGAGCAGTTGCTGACGGCGCGCGAAGTGTCGACGGCGATCCAGTACATCGCCGAGGAAACGGAAAAGTCGGCCGCCAACTGCGACAGCATCGCCCGCTCGACCGATGGCTTGAACGAGCGCGCTGGCAGCCTGAACCAGACCGTCTCCGGCTTCGTGGTGTAGGCGATGAGCCAGGCGGCCACCTTGACGCCCGAGGTGCTGACGACCCTGATCGCGCTGGTGCGCCAGCATACGGGCATCGCCATGACGGCGCGCAAGAGCGTCTTGCTGGAACGGCGCTTGCAGCCACGGCTGCAGGCGCTGTCCCTGCACAGCTACCAAGCTTACCTGGAGCGCGTGGCCAGCGACCGCGACGAGGTACCCCATTTCATCGACCTGGTCACCACCAACGACACCCTGTTCTTCCGCACGCCGCAGATCTGGGATTACTTCCGCGACCGCTACCTGCCCGCCTGGGCGCGCGCGCATCCGGACGATTGCCTGGCCATCTGGTCGGCCGCGGCCGCCAGCGGCGAAGAGCTGTATTCGATCGCCATGCTGTGCGAGCAATTCAAGTTGCAGGCGCCCGCCTTCCGCTACCAGATCCTGGCCAGCGATATTTCGCAGCAGATCCTGGGCGCGGCGCGGGCCGGCCAGTACAGCGGGCGCTCCGTCGAGCGCATCCGTTTGTCGCACCCGGACTTGCTGCGCAAATATTTCACGCCAGCACCGTATGGCGTCAAGGTCAACGAGGAACTGCGGCAACACGTCAGCTTTGCCCGGCACAACCTGCTCGAAGCGCTGCGCCCGGCCCGGCAGTTCGACCTGGTATTCCTGCGCAATGTGCTCATCTATTTCGACGCCGAGCACCAGGAAACCGTGCTGCGCCAGGCGCGCCTGAGCCTCAAGGATGAAGGCCGGCTGATTCTGGGCGAGTCGGAAACCATCGCCCGCCTCGGTACCGGCTATCAATTCGAGTTTCCCATGATTTACAAGGCGGGTACCGCATGAGCATCATCATCGACCATGGCCTGCCGCTGCACCATGTTGGCATGGGTCAACTCAGCGTGGGCACGCACGGCGAGCAGCTGCAAGCCTTGCTCGGCTCCTGCATCGGCATCGGCTTCATCTGGAAGAATGGCCCATGCTGCGGCCTGGCCCATTGTCTGTTGCCGGAAGCGCCCGGCGCCGACAGCGCCCTTGGCGCGCGCTATGTGAGCCAGGCCGTGCCTTCGCTGCTGCGCCTGATGGGCGTGCGCCAGGCCGATTACGCCGACATCGACGTGGTGCTGGCGGGCGGCGCCAGCATGTTTGGACCGCGCAACGGGCGGCTGCAGATAGGCCGGCAAAACGCGGAAGCGGCGCAAAAATACCTGGACCAGTGCGGCTTGCACGTCAGCTTTTGCGCGCTGGGCGGCCGCCACGGGCGCCAGTTGCTGATCGATTGCGCCAGCCGCAGCTACGCCGTCACCGATGTGGTGGCGCAACCCGAATTGATTCCACGCAAAGAAGGCGCATATGGATATGCATGAAGCGACGGGCTTGCAAGCGCAGGGCACAAGCGACACGGCCACCGAACTGTTCGGCTCCTTCCACCTGAGCGACGATGAGTTCGCCCTGCCCGCCAGCTGCATCCGCGAAGTGGTGAACTATCCCGCGAAAGTCACGGCCCTGCCCCTGTCGCCCGCGTATCTGGAAGGCATGTTCACCTTGCGCGGCAGCGTCATTCCAGTGGTCAACCTGGGCCGCTTGTTCCGCGCCGATGCGCCGCGCGCCGTGGCCACGGACAAGATCGCCATTCTCGATTTCCAGCAAGTGCTGATCGGCATCGTCTTTCAGGATACGGGCGAAATACTGCGCGTGCCCGCCAGCGCCCGCAGCGCCCTGCAATATGCGGCCGGCGACAGCCACGCCGTCATCGCCGGCACGATCCTGCTCGATGGCGGCGCACGCCTGCTGCAGGTGCTCGACCCGCATGCCTTGCTGCGCATTGAAAACGTGCCCCATGTGCTGGCCCTGCAAGCGACGGGAGCCAAGCTGAGCACGGCCCGCTACCACGCGCAAAGCGAACGCCGCCAGTGCGTCAGCTTCCATGCGGCCGGCGCCACGTTTGCCTTTGAAATGCTGGCCATCCAGGAAATCATCCGCGTGCCGGAACTGCACAGCTCCCTGCTGAACAGCGAACTGTGCCTGGGGCGCATGCATTTTCGCGGCAGCCAGGTGGCGGTCGTCGATTTCGGCGCCCTGCTGCAGGCACCCGCATCCGGCACGGCGGCCACCTGCGATCAGCGCGTCATCGTCGTGCGCCTCGAGGACACGACCGTGGGCTTCCTCGTCGACTCCGTCGACAGCATCGTGCATTTCTTTGGCGACGAAGTGCTGCCGATTCCCCTGCTGAGCAAGGCGCGCGCCGCCATGTTCGCCGGCTGCATCACGAAAGAAGGCTTGGGCGATATCATTTTCCTCGACCACAAGGGCACCCTGTCGCAGGCCGAGATCATCGAAATGCGCGACGGCCACGCGCGCCTGTACCCGGCCGAGACGGAAACGGCAGCCGCCACGCACAAGGCACAACGCCGCGTCTACATCACGTTTACGGTCGAAACCCGCTTCGCCGTGGAAATCGGGCAAGTGCGCGAAATCATCGATTTCAGCGGCGCCATCACGACGCCACCGGGCATGCCGGCCTGCATGCGCGGCATGCTGAACCTGCGCCAGCAAATGATCAGCATCATCGACTTGCGCCAGCTGTACGCGATGCCGGCCTTGCCGGACGCCAGTGCGGGCAAGATTCTGATCGTGGAACGGGGCGCCGAGCGCTACGGCTTTCTCGTCGATCACGTCGACAACATCATGACCATCTCCGACAGCCAGCGCTTTGCCGCGCCGCAAATCATCCGCACGGGCGCGCACGAGGACTTGCGCAGCGAAATGGATGAAATGATCGATATCGGCACGGATGCGCAGCGCCAGACCCTGTCCGTCTTCCAGTGCGATCATCTGCTGGAAAAGCTGGGGGCGGCGCTGCCGCAGGCGGCCTAGTTCTGCATCCCCGGCAGCTGGTGCCCCTTGAACCGCTCGCGCAGCTTCTTCTTCTGGATCTTGCCCGTGGCGCCCATGGGCAAGGCGTCGATGAACAGCACGTCGTCGGGCGTCCACCACTTGGCGATCTTGCCCTCGAAAAATTGCAATAACGCTTCGCGCGTGACCGTCATGCCGGGACGCAGCACGACGACAAGCACGGGGCGCTCGTCCCATTTCGGGTGGAACACGCCGATGCAGGCCGCCTGCAGCACGGCCGGGTGCGCCATGGCCAGGTTTTCCAGGTCGATGGTGCCGATCCACTCGCCGCCCGACTTGATCACGTCCTTGCTGCGGTCCGTGATCTGCATGTAGCCGTCCGTGTCGATGGTGGCCACGTCGCCCGTGGGGAACCAGCCATCCTGCAGCACGTCGCCCCCCTCGTTCTTGTAATACGACGAGATGATCCACGGCCCTTTCACCAGCAGATGACCGTAGGCCACGCCATCCCACGGCAATTCCTTGCCATCGTCATCGACGATCTTCATGTCCACGCCGTAGATCGCATGGCCCTGCTTTTGCAGGATCTTGCGCTGCTCGTCCTTCGGCAAGTCCAGGTGCTTGGTCTGCAAGCCGCCCGCCGTGCCCAGCGGCGACATTTCCGTCATGCCCCAGGCGTGGATGACTTCCACGTCAAACTTGTCGATCAGGGTATCCATCATGGCCGGCGGACACGCCGCGCCGCCGATCACGGTGCGGCGGAAGGTGGAAAATTGCAGATTATTCTGCAAGGCATGGTTGAGCAAGCCCAGCCAGACGGTGGGCACGCCGGCCGAGAACGTCACTTTTTCCGCCTCGAACAGTTCATACAGCGACTTGCCATCGAGCGCCGCGCCGGGAAACACCATGCGCGCGCCGGACAGGGGCACGGAATACGGCAAGCCCCAGGCATTCACGTGGAACATGGGCACGACGGGCAGCACGGTGTCCGAAGCGCGCACGTTCAGCGCGCTGGGCATGGCCGACGCGTACGCGTGCAGCACGGTCGAGCGGTGCGAATACAGGGCGCCCTTGGGATTGCCCGTCGTGCCCGATGTGTAGCACAGGGTGGCGGCCGAATTCTCGTCGAACAGGGGCCATGCGTAGTCGTCGGAATGCGTGGCGATCAAGTCTTCATAGCACAGCAGATCGGGGATGGTGCTGCTGGCGGGCATGCGCTCGCGGTCGCACATCAGCACGAAGTGACGGACAAAGGTGCAGTCGGCGGCGATCTTTTCCACCACGGGGAGGAAAGTCAAATCGAACAGCAAGACCTGGTCTTCCGCGTGATTCGAGATATAGGCGATCTGGTCGGGAAACAAACGCGGATTGATCGTGTGCAGCACGGCCCCCGAGCCGGACACTGCATAGTACGCTTCCAGGTGGCGATAACCATTCCAGGCCAGGGTAGCGACGCGGTCGCCCATGCCGACACCGAGGCCATGCAAGGCGTTCGCCAGCCGGCGCGCGCGCTGGTGGCAATCGTGGTAGGTATAGCGGTGCATATCGCCCTCGACCCGCCGCGAAATGATTTCGCTGCCCCCATAATGACGCGCTGCAAACTCGATAATGCTGGAAATCAGCAGGGGCTGATTCATCATCTGGCCCATCACTGGACTCAAGGGGAATGCCGACATCGTGTCTCCTGGGTTGGATACTCGGTTATTGTTGGAATTTAAAGATTTTCCCTAGTTTCGTACGGTCGTGCGGAAATCGTCAACGCATTTCGATATTGCGATGCAGCATGGAATTTTCGGTTCCGTTTTTTGCCGCGCGGATACCCACTACAGCGCCCGGCGCACGCCTTGGCGCTGTGCGGTAAAATCGCATTCCAGGCTGGCGCACCGTGCCGGTCCATCTTACTGACTGGAATTGCCATCACCGCTCATACCTTACCACTGGATAATGCCTTTGCGGCCTTGCCGCCCGCGTTCTATACGCGCTTGATGCCCACGCCCCTGCCCGCCCCGTACTTCGTGGCCGCCAGCGCGCCAGCCGCGGCCCTGATCGGCCTCGATGCGGCGCGCCTGGCCGAGCCCGATTACGTAGCGCTGCTGAGCGGCAATGCCGTGGCCGAGCGCTCGCAACCGCTGTCGGCCGTGTATTCGGGCCACCAGTTCGGCGTCTGGGCCGGCCAGCTGGGCGATGGCCGCGCCATCCTGTTGGGCGATATCGCCACGGCTGATGGCCCGATGGAACTGCAGCTGAAAGGCGCCGGCGCCACGCCGTATTCGCGCATGGGCGATGGCCGTGCCGTGCTGCGCTCGTCCATCCGCGAATTCCTGTGCTCGGAAGCCATGGCGGCGCTGGGCATTCCCACGTCGCGCGCGCTGTCCATCATGGGTTCGCAGCAAGGCATCATGCGCGAAACAGTCGAGACTGCCGCCGTCGTCACGCGCATGGCGCCTAGTTTTGTGCGCTTCGGCTCGTTCGAACACTGGTTTTACCGCAAGCAGCCGGACGAGCTGAAAATCCTGGCCGATTACGTCATCGATGGTTTTTATCCCCATTTGCGCGCCGCATCAAATCCATATCAAGCCTTGCTGGCCGAAGTATGCGTGCGCACGGCGCACATGATTGCGCAGTGGCAAGCCGTGGGCTTCATGCATGGCGTCATGAATACGGACAATATGTCGATCCTGGGCCTGACCCTCGATTACGGCCCCTTCGGCTTCATGGAAGCGTTTGACGCCGAGCACATCTGCAACCATACGGACCAGCAGGGCCGCTATTCCTATGCCAACCAGCCACAGGTGGGCCACTGGAACTGCTATGCGCTGGGCCAGGCCCTGCTGCCATTGATCGGCGAAGTGGCATTGGCGCAGGCGGCGCTGGACAGCTACCAGAGCGCCTTTGCGGAGAAGATGAATGCCTTGCTGCGCGCCAAGCTTGGCTTGCAAACGAGCCAGGACGACGATACGCAGCTGTTCGACAGCATGTTTGCGCTGATGCAAGCCAATCACGTGGATTTCACCAACTTCTTCCGCGCCCTGGCGACACTGCAGGTGGCCGCCCCCGAGCACGACACGATGCTGCGCGACATGTTCATCGACCGCCCCGCCTTCGATACGTGGGCAGCAACCTACCGCGCGCGCCTGCGGCAAGAGCACAGCATCGATGCCGAGCGGCAAGCGGCGATGAACCAGGTCAACCCGAAATACGTGCTGCGCAACTACCTGGCGCAAGTGGCCATCGAGAAAGCCCAGCAGCAGGACTACACGGAAGTGGCGACATTGCTGGAAGTTTTGCAAAAGCCATTTGACGAACAGCCCGAACACCAGCACTATGCGGCCCTGCCGCCCGACTGGGCCAGCCACCTTGAAGTCAGCTGCTCATCTTAAGGAGTCATTATGACCACGAATAAAGTCAAGAAAACCGACGCCGAATGGCGCGCCATGCTCGATTCGATGCAATACGAAGTCACGCGCCACGCGGCCACGGAACGGGCCTTCACGGGCAAGTTCTGGGACCACCATGAACACGGCGTCTACACCTGCGTCTGCTGCAACACGCCCCTGTTCGCTTCGGACACCAAGTTCGACTCGGGCTGCGGCTGGCCCAGCTATTTCCAGGCACTCGATCCGGCCAACGTGACGGAAATCGTCGACCGCAGCCATGGCATGGTGCGCACGGAAATCGTTTGCGCCGTCTGCGACGCCCACCTGGGCCACGTCTTCCCGGACGGCCCGCCGCCAACCGGCTTGCGCTATTGCATCAATTCGGCGTCGTTGCGCTTCGATCCTCAGCCGTGAGACACAGGAACGCTGGGAGCGATTCTTGCTCCTAAGCCATTCCTAAGATGATTCTAATAAGACCAGTGTAAAGTCTCGCCATGAAATTTCTATTCGACATATTCCCCCTGCTCGCCTTCTTCGCCGCCTTCAAACTGGGCGGCATGTATGAAGCGGCCACGCACGACTTCGTGCAGCAATATCTGTCCGGCTTCGTGTCAGGCGGCCTGATCAAGGCCGACCAGGCGCCGTGGATACTCGCCACCCTCGTCGGCATCATCGCCACCGCCTGCCAGGTCAGCTATCTGCTGCTGCGCGGGCGCAAGGTGGACGGCATGCTGTGGCTGTCGCTGTTCATTTTTGTCGTGTTCGGCGGCGCCAGCATTTACCTGCATGATGATTTCTTCCTGAAATGGAAGCCGACCCTGATCTACTGGCTGTCCGGCCTGGCCCTCTTGATCGCCCACGTGGGTTTCAAGAAAAACCTGATCCGCAAGACCATGGAAGCGCAAGTGCAATTGCCCGAAGTTGTGTGGAACCAGCTGCTGGCCGCATGGATCATCTTCTTCGGCGCCATCGGCGCGCTGAACCTGTTCGTGGCCTTCGTGCTGTACAAGGGCGACATGGCCGCCTGGGTCAGCTTCAAGGCGTTTGGCGCGACGGGCATCTTCTTTGCCTTCATCGTGGCGCAAACCCTGTTCCTGGCCAAACATATCAAGGAAGACGCATGATGAACTCGACCACTGAAAACACCGCGCCGGAAACGCGCATGGAGCGCATTCGTACCCGCCTGGAAACGGCACTTTCCCCTCTGGAATGCGTGCTGGAAGACGACTCGGCGCGCCACCGGGGCCATGCGGGCGCCGCCTCGGGCGGAGGCCATTACAATCTACGCATAATTTCTAGTCAATTTGAGGGGCTCAGGCTCGTCATGCGCCATCGACTGGTGTATGATTCCGTGCACGATATGATGCATAATGAGATACATGCATTGGCGATTGTGGCACTGGCGCCGTCCGAAGTAGTGTAAGGACGGCGTTTTTGGCGTACCGGGGCAACCTGGTATGCCATTTGCCGCAAGCGCCATGCACGCGTTTTCTTTCCATGCGTTTTTTACGAAACTTTCCCTAACAGGATTTAATAATGACTTTTAAGCCAGCCCGCTTGCTGATCGCACTACTCGCCGTTGTCGCGGTACCTGTTTTTGCGCAAAATGTTGCCGTTGTTAATGGCAAGCCTATCCCATCGTCGCGCGTTGATGCAGTCGTCAAGCAAGTCGTCGCCCAAGGCCAGCAACCGGATTCGCCGCAACTGCGCGAAATGATCAAGAAAGACTTGATCGGCCGTGAAGTGCTGATGCAAGAAGCGGAAAACAAAGGTTTCGGTAAAGATGCAGCAGTCAAGCAGCAAATCGAGAACGCACGCCAGGCCATCGTCATCAACGCCCTGGTCGGCGACTACCTGAAAAAGAACCCGGTCAACGACGCTGAAATCAAGGCTGAATACGACAAGTTCGTGGCCCAGACCGGCGACAAGGAATACCACGTGCGCCACATCCTGGTCGGCACCGAAGCGGAAGCGAAAGACATCATCGCCAAGCTGAAAGGCGGCGCCAAGTTTGAAGACCTGGCCAAGCAATCGAAAGATACCGGTTCGGCCGACAACGGCGGCGACCTGGATTGGGCAGCCCCATCGTCGTTCCCGAAAGTGTTCTCGGACGCCTTCGTGAAACTGCAAAAAGGCCAGGTCACCGACACCCCGGTGCAAACGCCTAACGGTTTCCACGTGATCAAGCTGGACGACACCCGCGCGGCAAAACTGCCGACCCTGGAAGAAGTCAAGCCACAGATCGCCGAAGCGCTGCAGCAAAAGAAACTGCAAGCGTATCAGGAAGAAATGATCAAAAAAGCGAAAGTTCAGTAAGAACTGACCTCCCCGGCGCCCTTTTCGGCGCCGGTCGTGTATTCTGCGCCTGAATGCGCACTGCGCGACAGCCGCGCATATCGATTTTTAGTATATTTATTAGGAATGAACATGATTTTGAAGCCAGCCCGCCTGATCTTAGCCCTGGTCGCCGTTGTAGCGATCCCTGCGTTCGCGCAAAACGTCGCCACCGTGAATGGCAAGGCCATCCCATCGTCGCGCGTCGACCAGGTCGTCAAGCAAGTCGTCGCCCAAGGCAAGCAAGCGGATTCGCCGCAATTGCGCGAAGCCATCAAAAAAGACCTGATCGGCCGCGAAGTGCTGATCCAGGAAGCCGACAAGCAAGGCTACGGCACGCGTCCGGAAGTCAAGTCGCAGATCGACAATGCCCGTCAAAGCATCATCATCAACGCCCTGCTGGCCGACTACGTCAAGAAGAACCCCGTCAAGGATGCTGAAATCAAGGCCGAGTACGACAAGTTCAAGGCACAAGCGGGCGACAAGGAATACCATGCACGCCACATCCTGGTTGCCACCGAAGCGGAAGCGAAAGACATCATCGCCAAGCTGAAAGGCGGCGCCAAGTTCGAAGAACTGGCGAAAGTATCGAAAGACGGTTCCGCAGCCAATGGCGGCGACCTGGACTGGGCTAGCCCAGCTTCGTACGTGAAGCCATTCTCCGACGCCATGGTTGCTCTGAAACCAGGCCAGGTCACGCAAACGCCAGTGCAGTCGCAATTCGGTTTCCACGTGATCAAGCTGGAAGAAACCCGTCCGACGAAGCTGCCGGCACTGGAAGAAGTCAAGGGTCAAGTGGCCGAGTCGCTGCAACAGAAGAAACTCGCCGCCTACCGCGATGAGTTGATGAAGAAAGCCAAGATTCAATAATACTGGATGAGGATGAAAAAGCGCTCCTTGGGGCGCTTTTTTTACGCCTGAAGAAAGCGAGATGGAATGGATCTACATGCAGAATTGAAAGCCGCGCTGGAAGCGGCTGCCGAACCGGGCCGCGCGGCGCCCATGCAGGCCTATATGCGCGACCAGTTCATTTTTCTGGGCGTGGCGGCGCCGCAACGGCGGCTGGCCGCCAGGGACTTGCTGGCGGGCTTGGCGGGCATCGATGCCAAGACCTTGCTCGAGCACGCGCAACTGCTGTGGCAGCAGCCGGAGCGCGAATACCAGCACGTGGCGCTCGACATGCTGGCGCTGCACCGGCGCCAGCTGAACATCGGGCAAATCCCCGCCCTGCTGGCCTTGGCACGCCAGCGCGCGTGGTGGGACAGCGTCGACGGCATGGCGGGCATCGTCGGCGAGGTGCTGCAGGCGGAACACCAGCGCGGCGGCGACGGCCATGCGCACATGGATGCGCGCTTGCGCCATGAAGACTTCTGGCTGCGCCGCATCGCCATGCTGCACCAGCTGGGCTGGCGCACCCACACGGATGCCGCCTGGCTGTTCGGCGCGGCGCTGGCGCTGGCCCACGAAGACGAGTTTTTCATCCGCAAGGCCGTCGGCTGGGCCTTGCGCGATTACGCGCGCCACGCGCCGGCAGAGGTGCTGGCTTTTGCCACGGAGCACCGCCAGCAACTGTCTGCGCTCAGCTACCGCGAAGCGTTGAAGCACCAGCCACGGTGAACGCCTGCCCACCGAGCAAGCGCAGCGCCGCATCGATGCGGGGCGCGGCATCCCAGGCCGGCATGGGCGCCAGCAAGCCCAGCGCCATCTGCCGCAGCGGCTCGGCAATTACCATGGCCAGCAGCAAGCCGGCCAGTTCAGGCGCATTGCTGACCGTCATGTGGCTGCGGGCGGCCTGGCGGCCCAGCCAGTCGGCCAACATGGCCGTGCCCCGCTCGATGCCGTTGCGCTGATACACGGCCAACAAGTCCGCGCGCGCGGGAAACTCCGTGCACAGCAGGCGGAACAGGCCGACGGCATCCGCCGTCAGCACGCGCGCCGCCATCGCCTGCAATATCTCTTTTAACAGCGGCAACACTTCGCTAGGCCCGGCCGCATCGTGCGCCATGGCTGGCAGGAACGCATCCGTCCAGCCGCGCACCACCAGGGCGACCAGTTCCTCGCGGTTGGCCGCGTATTGATACAGCGACTTCTTGGCCATGCCCGCGTGGCGCGCCACCGCTTCCATGGTCGTGGCCGCATAGCCTTCGTGCAACAACAGCCAGGTGGCCGCCTGCACGGCCGCCTCGCGCGCTTCCTCGGGTGGCCGCGCTGGACGGCCCCGTCCACGGACAGCCTTGCTCTCTTCTTCCTGCATGCGGGCTCCAAGCTTGATCGATGGGCAATTTTACACTGAAATATATTTAGGAAACGCAATTCGTTTCTTTAATATATAATCGGCCCACCCCAACAAAGGAGAACGATATGACGAAACATATGGAATTCCCATGGAGCATCACCAGCACGGGCGGCTTGCTCGACCCGTTTCCCTTGCACCTAGAAACGGGCATCAAGCGACTGGAGGACGGTTGCCTGCTGGTGGCGGCGCGCACGGAGTTGCACGGCTGCAGCGGGCGCATGCTGGACTGGTGGTTCACGTTTTTCGAGACGACGCAGCACATCAAGTGGTGGCATCCGCACGACCACGTGGCGCATCACGGCTGGAACAATGCGTGGAAAAAGGGGGAGAGTTACTATGGCGCCTCGATCGAGGCAGTGGAATCCCTGGGCGACATTCCGCCCGTAAAAGCCAAGCTGAAGTTCCATGACCCGAAAGACGTGTTTGACCCGGCGCAACTGCAACGGGCCAAGGATAGCGGTGCCCTGTCGGCTGCCATCTGCGCGCGCATCGGCTTTGGCGAGCACGTGCAACTGGACCCGCACGGCGACCCGCTCGATGGCGAAATGCTGCATTTGACGCGTGATACGCCCACGGGTTGCGTGCTGCGCAGCCGCTTCTTGCTGGGCCGCAATAGCCTGGACCCCGTGCGCGACGTGCCCGACGTGCTGGGCCTGAATTTGCTGCGCCATTGCTACAGCGAATTTACCTATCTGTCGCGTTTTTTACCGTCGCTGTACTACGGCGAGCACGCCAATGGGGAAAAGGCGCCGCTGCCCTGGTAAAACATGGTTTTACAACTGCTTGTACATGCGCGCCAGCGGCAGCTTGATGTCATCGGGCAAGTCCAGATGAAACTCTTCCGTCACGGCAAAGCCGCTGGCCAGGTACAGCGGCACGCCGGGCAAGGTGGCGGCCAGTTCCAGGGCGGTAAAACCGGCGGCCAGCGCCTGGCGTTCGCAATGGCGCATCAGCATGCTGCCCAGGCCCTGGCGGGCGGCGCCTGGTTCGACAAAGAAGGCGCGGATACGGCCCGGCTGGCTGGCCGGATCGAGCAACGGGTCCGGCCCGCTCTTGGCGCGGTCGGCGCCATACAGGGTGGCACGCTGGCTCCAGCCGCCGCAAGCCAGCATGGCGCCATCGCGTTCGATCACGAAATACGTCCGGTCGGCAACGAGCTGCGTATCGACGCCGAACACGTGGCGCGTCACGGCCTCGGCCTGTTCCTGCGTATAAAACCCCGCGCTCAGTGCCACGCCGGAGCGGGCGATCAGCGCATTCATGGCAGGCACATCGGCCGGCAGCGCCACGCGCAAGCTGGTCAACGCGCCAAAGCTGAACCAGGCACGGCTGATGCGACCCCGCTCCACCTCATACGTCGCCACCAGTTCCTGGGCCGACACGCCATCGTCCGTGTCGCCATGGACGATTTCATGGTCGATCACCAGCTTGCCGCAGGCGATGCGGTTAAGCAACTGCGCACGTGGCCGGCTGGCCGCGAAACGGGCCGTGAAACGGGGACCGATCTGCGCGCCGCCCTGCGCCAGCAAGGTATCGGGATGCTGGAATTGCTGCGCATCATCTGCGTAGATGGCCAGCAAGGACGGCACGTCGTGCGCGTTGTAGGCGTCCAGTTGCGCCTGGACCACCGCCGTTGGCGAAATGAGTGTATCGTTGGCAAGCGCCATGCATGTACCTGTTGTGGAGTGGGTGGAAAGTTGCAAAGGGTAACATTGTCACCTCTGTCGCAGCGCGGTTTACTGCGATAATAACAAGATTCGTCGCGAGAAACATATTCAGGCGTCACCAATCAATCGCAAATCGCAGCAGGAGTAAATATCATGAAATGGGAAGGCAATCGCGAAAGCGACAATGTGGAAGATCGCCGTGGCGAAGATGGCGGCGGGGGCGGCGGTGGCGGCTTTGGTTTCGGCGGGCGCTCGATCGGCATCGGCACCATCGTCATCGCCCTCGTCGGCTCGTATGTGCTGGGCGTCAATCCCTTGACCTTGCTCAACCTGCTCAGCGGCGGTGGCGGCCAGATCAGTACCCAGCAAAGCCAGGCGCCAGCGCGCCAGCCGCCCGAATCGGACGAGATGGCCCGCTTCGTGAAAACCGTGCTGGCCGATACGGAAGACACGTGGAGTGCCCTGTTCAAGGCCGAGGGCGGCAGCTATGTGAAACCCAAGCTGGTCCTGTTCTCGGGCAGCACGCCGACCGCGTGCGGCACGGGCCAGAGCGCCAGCGGACCCTTCTACTGCCCCGGCGACCAGAAAGTCTATCTGGACCTCGATTTCTTTAAGCTGATGCAGCAGCGTTTCAAGGTCTCGGGCGAATTCGCGGAAGCGTACGTGATCGCGCATGAAGTGGGCCACCACGTGCAAAACCTGATGGGCTTGTCGGAAAAGGTGGACAATGCGCGCCGCACGCAATCGGAGCGCCAGGCCAACGCCATGTCCGTGCGCCTGGAGCTGCAGGCCGACTGCTTTGCCGGCGTGTGGGCGTATCACGCGAACGCCGACCGCAAGATCCTCGAGCAGGGCGACGTGGAAGCGGCCCTCAAAGCGGCCACGGCCATCGGCGACGATGCGCTGCAGCGCCAGTCGCAAGGCCATGTCGTGCCGGATTCGTTCACGCACGGCACCTCGGAGCAGCGCGTACGCTGGTTTACCAAGGGCATCGAGAGCGGCCAGATTGCCCAGTGCAATACCTTCGAGGCACGCCAGTTGTAATGATATCCGCGAGGACCCACGCATGCCGCCCTGCGGGCAGGCATGCGTCTGTCAGGGCAAGCTGACGTCGTAGCGCTTGCCCAGTCTTTTCAGCTCGCCCGTCTCGATCAGGTTATTCAGTTCCTGGTCGAACTGCACACGCAGCTTGTCGAAAGTGGGCGAGCGGGGGAAGGCGAAATAGCCGTTTTGCAGTTCGATGATTCTGGGCAGGGGTTTCACCTGGCGTCCATAGCCGAGGCGGGCGATGACGGGATCGGTGTTGCGGCGGTTGCTGACAAACACGTCGACGTGATTGTGCACCAGCATCTTCAAGCCATTTTCCACGTTGTTGGCCACGCTGACCTGCAAGCCGGGCCGCATGCGCTCCCATTCCGCGCCATACGCCCAGCCATTGAGCAGCACCACCCTGCGGTTCTTCAGCACCGCATAGTCGCCATCCCAGCTGAAGCTGGCGTTCTGGCGCGTATAAAACACCATCTGGTCCTGGTAAAACGGCTTGTCGGAAAAGGCCATGCTGACTATGCGCTCGGGCGTCTTGTAGGGGCCGATCAGGATATCGGCCTGGCCCTGCACCAGCATGGCTTGCGCGCGCGCCCACGGCACCATGCGAAAACGCACGGTGTTACCCGTGCGTGCCGCGATCAGGCGCAGCAGTTCCGCGCCCAGGCCGCCATATTCACCACTGTCCTGGTATTCGAACACGCGCTCGAACTGCGCGCCCACGGCGAGCAGCTCGCGTGCCTGCAGGGGCGCGGCAAATGCCGGCCACAGCAGCGCCAAGGCCAGCAGGCGCCGCCCGGCTTTTTTCATCAGCCGACGATGCGCAAGGAGTAATCGGTGGCCCGCACATCCTTGGTCAGGCTGCCGATCGAGATGCGGTCCACGCCCGTTTCGGCAATGGCGCGCACGGTGTCGAAATTGATGCCGCCCGACGCTTCGAGCAAGGCGCGGCCCTGCGTCAAGGCCACGGCTTCGCGCATCATGTCGTTGCTGAAGTTATCGAGCAAGACGGAGACGGCACCCGCATCGAGCGCTTCGCGCAATTGCGCCAGGGTTTCCACCTCGATTTGCACGGGCACGCCCGCGTCGAGATTGCGCGCGTTTTCCAGGGCCTGGCTGACGCCGCCTGCGGCCGCGATATGGTTTTCCTTGATCAGGATGCCATCGTACAGGGCCAGGCGCTGATTCTTGCCGCCACCGACGCGCACCGCATACTTTTGCGCCAGGCGCAGGCCCGGCAAGGTCTTGCGCGTGTCGAGAATGGACGCCTTGGTGCCGGCGATCACGTCGACATACCGGCGCGTGGCCGTGGCCACGGCGGACAGCAGTTGCAGGAAATTGAGGGCGCTGCGCTCGGCCGTGAGCAAGGCGCGCGCCGGCGCTTCAATCGTGCAGACGACGCTGTCGGCCGTCATCATGTCGCCTTCGGCGTAATGCCAGGCGATGTCGATGCTGCGGTCCAGGCTTTTCATGATGCCTTCGAACCACGGCGCGCCGCACAGTACGGCCGCTTCGCGCACGATGACACGCGCCGTGACGATGTGGTCGGGCGGCACCAGCTCGCCCGTCAGGTCGCACTGGCCCACGTCTTCCAGCAAGGCGGCCAGCAAATTGCCTTCGAACGCGCGCGCCAGGGCCGGATCGAAAGGAGCGAAAGAATTAACGAGAGTACTCATGCTGGGCCGATTCCTTGGAACAATGTGGTTTCTTTGGCCAGGTCCGCGCCCGGCTTGAGGCCCGCCTTCTTGGCGGCGGCGAAGTCGAGCATGCGGTTGATCGAGCGCACGGCCAGCTGGCCGACGGCAGGATCGACGTGGATTTCGTTGTGCATGTTTTCCAGCGTTTGCGCCAGGTTCAGCAAGCCGTTCATGGCCATCCACGGGCAGTGCGCGCAGCTCTTGCACGTGGCGCTGTTGCCGGCCGTGGGTGCTTCGATGAAACGTTTTCCTGGCGCGGCGGCGCGCATCTTGTGCAGGATGCCGTTGTCGGTTGCGACAATGAAAGTATCCGTGTCCATGGTTTGCGCTGCCGCAATCATTTGCGACGTGGAACCCACCATGTCGGCCAGCGCCACCACGTTCGCGGGCGACTCCGGGTGCACGAGCACCTTGGCTTGCGGATATTCTTCCTTGAGCAAATCAAGTTCGATACCCTTGAATTCGTCATGCACGAGGCAGCTACCCTGCCACAGCAGCATGTCGGCGCCCGTCTGCTTCTGGATGTAGGAACCCAGGTGCTTGTCGGGCGCCCACAGGATCTTCTTGCCCTGCGCATGCAGGTGGGCAACGATGTCGAGGCCGATGGACGACGTCACCATCCAGTCCGCGCGCGCCTTGACGGCGGCGCTGGTGTTGGCGTACACCACCACCGTGCGGTCCGGATGGGCGTCGCAGAAGGCCGTGAATTCATCGACCGGACAGCCGAGGTCGAGCGAGCAGGTCGCGTCGAGGTCGGGCATTAATACCGTTTTCTCGGGACTGAGAATCTTTGCCGTTTCACCCATGAAACGCACGCCGGCCACGACGAGGGTCTTGGCCGGATGGTCGCGCCCGAAGCGGGCCATTTCCAGGGAATCGGAGACGCAGCCGCCCGTGGCTTCTGCCAGGTCTTGCAGGTCAGCATCAACGTAATAGTGGGCAACGAGCACGGCTTCGCGCTCGATCAGCAGGCGCTTGATGCGCGTGATCAGTTCGGCTTTCTCGGCCGGGGACGGCGTCGCTGGCGTGCGTGCCCAGGCGTGGGCAGTGCAGCTGGCTCCGTCTTGTGGATGTTCGTACTCGACGGATTTGATGGCTAAAGTTTGCATGGCTGTGTCAAACAAAAACGGGATAGACCGGCGCGATTGCAATAAAGCAGGTGCGCCGGAACGAATGAACCGCGGCGCGTCGGTGTGGTGCAGGCGGATGACGTTGTAATGTCGGATTACGCAGCGCTAATCCGACCAACGTTACCTACAAGATTAACTCACCCTGGCGTCTGTCAAATTAGCGCACAGCGCGTAATCCGACACAACGTTACCCTACAAATTAATCAATACCCTGGCTCTTCAAATAGTCTTCGTAGTTGCCGCGGTAATCGACCACTTCATCTTCCTTGATCTCGATGATGCGGTTGGCCAGCGAAGAAACGAATTCGCGGTCATGCGACACGAAGATCAGGGTGCCTGCGTATTTTTCCAGCGCGATGTTCAGGGACTCGATCGATTCCATGTCCATGTGGTTTGTCGGCTCATCGAGCATCAGCACGTTGTGGCGGCCCAGCATCAGCTTGCCGTACATCATGCGGCCTTTTTCACCACCGGACAACACCTTGACGGCCTTCTTGACATCGTCGCCGCCGAACAGCAAGCGGCCCAGGATGGAACGCACGGCCTGGTCGTCGTCGCCCTCTTTCGTCCACTGGCCGATCCAGTCGGTCAGGTTCGTATCCTTGGCAAAATCTTCCGTCGGATCTTGCGGCATGTAGCCGACGTTGGCGTTTTCCGCCCACTTCACGCGGCCCTGGTCAGGCTGCAGGCCGGCGATATCGCCCGCGATGCAGCGCAGCATGGTGGTCTTGCCGGCGCCGTTGGCACCGATGATGGCGATGCGTTCGCCCGCTTCCACCATGATGGAAAAGTTCTTGAACAGCTGGCGGTCAAAACCTTTCGAGATGTTCTCGACTTCCACGGCCAGGCGGTGCAATTTCTTTTCGCCGTCGAAACGCACAAACGGATAGGCGCGCGACGATGGCTTGATGTCGTCGACCTTGATCTTTTCGATCTGCTTGGCGCGCGACGTCGCCTGGCGGGCCTTCGACTTGTTCGCAGCAAAGCGGCGGACGAATTCCTGCAGCTCGGCAACCTTGTCTTTCGCTTTCGCATTGTTGGCCAGCTGCTGGTTGCGCGCCTGGGTCGAGGCGAACATGTATTCGTCGTAGTTGCCTGGATAAATCTTCAGGGTGCCGTAGTCCATGTCGGCCACGTGGGTGCAGACCTGGTTCAGGAAGTGGCGATCATGGGAAATGATGATCATGGTGGAGTTGCGCTCGTTGAGCACGTCTTCCAGCCAGCGAATCGTGTTGATGTCCAGGTTATTCGTCGGCTCGTCGAGCAGCAGGATGTCCGGATTCGAGAACAGCGCCTGTGCCAGCAGCACGCGCAGCTTCCAGCCTGGCGACACATTGCTCATCGGGCCTTGGTGCAGGTCGATGGCGACACCGGCGCCCAGCAGCAGCTCGCCGGCGCGCGATTCGGCCGTGTAGCCGTCGTATTCGGACACTTTGCCTTCCAGCTCGGCCGCCTGCATGTAGTCGTCGTCCGTCGCTTCCGGGTTCGCGTAGATCGCGTCGCGCTGCTGGATGGCGGCCCACATTTCCGTGTGGCCCATCATGACGACGTCGAGGACGCGCATGTCTTCAAAGGCAAACTGATCCTGGCGCAGCTTGCCCAGGCGTTCGTTGGTATCGAGCATGACGTTGCCGCCCGACGGGTCCAGGTCGCCGCCCAGGATCTTCATGAACGTCGACTTGCCGCAGCCGTTCGCGCCGATCAAACCATAGCGGTTGCCGTCGCCGAACTTGACGGAGATATTCTCAAACAATGGCTTGGCGCCAAACTGCATCGTAATATTTGCTGTAGATAGCATGTGATATTGGGTCTTTATTCAGTTAAAACAGCTAGTTAAATACTTTTCTCCCATTATACAGCACCCACCCTCATCACTCTATAGTGGTCCGCCGAGGGCGCTCCGAGTGCATGCGGAGAAATAATGGCAAGAAAATATGATTGCCGTATTTCCATTTAGCAGATACGCTGCGTGCCATCCATTTTCCACCCTCCACCTCACAGGCTTCACTTGAAAAAAATCACCATCGCCGCGGCCGTGGCCGTCGTTGCCATCGCCGCCACCGCCTATGCCTCGCCGTATTACGCCTTGCACCAGATCAAGGCCGCGCTGGCCGAGCGCAACGCCGAAGCCCTGGCCGAACATGTGGACTTCCCCGCCCTGCGCGCCAGCGTCAATACGCAGCTGGAGGCCAGCATGGCGCGCAGCATCGCGGCGACCGCCGGCAGCGACAACCCGCTGGCCGCCCTGGGCCAGTCGATCGCCAGCGCCATGCTGGGCAAGATGGTCGACACCATGGTCTCGCCTGCCGGCGTCGTCGCGCTGGTCAACAAGAGCGCCGTCAGCCCGCAGGCGGATGCGAATACGAACGCGGATGCACCCGCCGACGGCGCGCAGAAAAAGGCCGGGTATTCGGCAGGCTATGCCGGCTTGAACACCTTCGTCGTGCGTGCGAAGGATGGTAATGCACAGGAAGGTGCGCTGGTCTTGCTGCGCCATGGCGTGTGGGGCTGGAAACTGAGCTCGATCGAGATTGCGTCGGCGATGGCTGCACGTTAACCGGGACATTTCATGCTGAAACACCCAGCTTTATCGCTGGCAATCGCCCTTGCCAGCGCCACGCCACTCGCCCATGCCCTCGATGGCACGGCCGGGAGCAGCCACTCTGTCGCCTCGCGCATGCAAGCCGAAACGTCGAAGGCCGCCGACCCCGACGCGCCCGCGCCGCTGCCCGTGCCCAGCGACATCTCGCTGGCCGAACTGGAGCGCCGCCTGGCGCTGGGTCAGGCGCAGGCCGCTGAAAAACACTATACGAGCGCGCTCGGTCCGGCCGTGCTGAGCACCTTGGCGCAACAGATGGGCTGCCACGATATCATCGGTGTGCAACCGTTCGGCTTCCCGCTCGATCCAACGCAGCCCAACGTCCTCAGCGGTGCCCACCTGCTGGCCCGCTGCCCGGACCGGGCCTACGTGACCATCACGGCGATGTCGATGGCGGGCAAGGCGGGCAAGCGCGCCAGTCTTTCACCGCAATCGTTCAACCAGACGGTGGATGGCCGGCCCGCGCGGCGCCTGTATTACAAGGCGCCCAACGGCCGCCAGAAGGAAACGCTGACCATCATCGACGGCAGTTATGGGTATGCGCTCGAATACTGGTCGCTCGACGACAGCCAGCAAGGCGGCATGGTCGGCAAGCGCCGCATGGACACATTGACGTTGCAATAATAAGCGGGCGAAAATAGCCAGAATACTGTATATTTATACAGTTATTTACTATTTTCCTGCCCAGCATGCCTACACACCCGCACAGCGAATTACCCTACACCATCTGTGTCAGCGCCACGATCGACGCGGAGGTCGAGCAAGCCATCCTCGAGGGCTTGAACGCCTACAACGATGCGATCACGGGATACCAGGACAGGCAGGTATTGAGCGTGGTCGTGCGCGACCGCGACAGCCAGCGGGTGCTGGGCGGCGCCATGGGCCGGACCTCGCTGGGCCTGCTGTTTCTCGATTTGTTTTACTTGCCCGCCGCCTTGCGGGGACTGGGCCTGGGCAGCCAGATACTGGCGCAGTTCGAAGAGGAAGGACGCCGGCGCGGCTGCGCCTCGGCGGTGCTGTACACCATCAGTTTCCAGGCGCCCGAATTTTACGAGCGCCGCGGCTGGCGCCGCTTCGGCGACATTGCCTGCAGCCCCGAAGGCACGAGCCGGGTGTTCATGAGCAAGACCTTGTAGGCTGTAAACAGCAGTGGCTGGCTGCAAAGCTGCCGCCAGCCACTGTCAACCACGCTCAACAAGCGCTGCTTACATGCCCAGCGACTTGAGCAGGTCGGCGTTGTCGTCGTCTTCCGGTTCCGCCGCAGGTGCGGGGGCGGCGTTCCGTTCGCGGTTCGCGAATTCGCCATCCATCAGCGAGTCGGCATCGACTTCGCGCGAATCGAAATCGTGCAGCTTGATGAACTCGGTACGGTCGATCGCCAGTTCCAGGTAGAAAATATTGTTCTTTTCCGTGTAGAAAGTGACGCGGCGCATTTCCGGGCGGTCCAGCGGCGTGTCGACGCTGAGCATCACCTGCTTGTTCAGCACCAGCATCTTCGGCTGGCTCTGGGTGATGTTCGTTTGCAGTTCGCGCCGCACCTTGCCCGTGAAGTCACCCACGATCTGGTTCATCAGCTCGCCCATGATGTTCGACACTTCGTCCGACGTGTAGAAGCTGGCCAGCTCCGACTTCGGCATACCCATGTGCAACATGTAGCGCTCGTAGATTTCCATCGCCGTATCGGCGGCAAAATTGAGCACGACCAAGCCCGTGAAACCGCCATCGAACATCACGAAGCAGCCGATGTCCGGCTTCAGGCCCGTCTTGGTGATGCGCTGCACCATGCCTGAATAATTGACCTTGCTTTGCGTTGCAACGTTGAGCACCCGAACCACCGAGTTGCACAAACTCATCAACAAATCTTCTGTACCGTACACAACATCCTTTTCTGCATCCATGAGCAACCTCTCCTACTATTTTAAAGATGACAGCACTGTTCCCTGTCCGCCGCGAGCCGAAACACGACCGTTTCGCTCAGCAAGCGGACGACTTCACCTTTGCATGCCTGACCTTGCTTGGCAGCGCGCGCCGCGTCGCCGCCGGCCCGAACCACCCTCGTAACTTTTTCTGTATAGAAATAAGTATCATGCGCAGAATACCGAGATGTAACATTTCCGTCCAGCCATACCTGCATTTACTTGACGATCTGTGCGGAAATACCATACCTGGCCAGGCCACGGGCATGGTCGCAGGAAAAAGTAACTAGAAATCAAGTGCGCGCAAGACCACGCCGCTGACCAGCAGATCGCGGCTCAGGTAGGAGAAGGCACGCTGGCCGATGCGCAGACGGTGGGTGTCGAAGATGGCCAGCAAGTCGCCGCCCTGCCCCTGGTCCAGGCTGTGCAATGCCGTAACGGTGATACGGCATGTCTTTTCCGCCCCAAAAACGGACAAATGGAAGCGGATCGCGTCACCCGCCTGCTCGAGCGCGATGCTGTCGCGGAGAATTTCATAGGGCATGGCCGTGCGGCTCCTGGCAAGGTTGTCGCGGCAATGGCGCAAGCTCGGCGCCATTTCCCGCTGGGAATACGCCGAGAATAGCGGCAAGGTGCGCAAGCTACCGTCTGCCACCGAACATAAGTGCATACCAGTAGTCGCTCGTGTGTGGCCCTTGTTGCAGCCAGGCATGACACCTAAAATAGTGTTTTATATTAAACATGATCGTGACGGCATGCGATGGCACCGTCGCACACAATGCAAGGAAGCCAATGAGCACACTGTTAGAACAGGCAACACAAGAAATGACGACGGCGATCCACGCCTGGTTCGATGAGCGCCTGCAGCGCACGGACCTGGAAAGCGCCGTGAATCGGACCACCTTGCAAGCGGGCGTCTTCAGCGACTTCATGCTCGATTACAAACCGGGCCGCACCACTGCCGATGAAATCGACCTGGGCTTCGACGACGACGTCGTCCCCAGGACGCCGGCATCGCGCTTCGATGATGCCGCAGTGCGTGACTTGATCGCGCCGCAGTTGGCGGCGCTGGTGCAAGCCCGTCTGGCGCCGCTGGTCGACACGCCGATGATCGACTACCGCTTCACCTTGCGCGGCAAGTTCCAGACCGCTCAGGGCATGCGGCACCTGCACCTGCTCGAATACGTCAACGACGGCAAGCGCCAGGCCTTGCTGAAAAACATACACAGCTATATCGAACACAAGCTCACGCATGGCCGGCATCCGACGAAACCGCTGGAAACCTTCTTCCTGACCCGCCACCTGCTCGATCCCCAGCTGTTTCCGCAGCCCGATATCGGCTGGACGCTGGCGCAATTCGAACGCATCGAGCAGCTGAACAAATCACGCCCGCAGGCGCTGGCCGAACATCGCGGCGATATCATCCAGGCCGTGTCGGCCTGGGCGGAAAAGCAATTTCTGCCGCAGTTCTATGATGTGCAGCAGTCAAGCTACCGCAGCGCGGAATACAGCTTGAAGGCGGGCGCGGCGCCAGACGCGCAGGCGCTGGCGCCGATTGACCTGCTGCTGTATGGCGCCGTCATGATCTTGCGGCACGAACCGAGCTACGCCAAATCGACAGGCCTCAAATTTCTGGAAATCGCGCGCGAACTGGGCAGCGAACGGGCCGTGCGCATGCTCAAGGAAGGCAGCGGCACCTTCCCCGATGCCGACATCCACGTAAAAAACGCGCTGCTGGAATGCCGCGCCAACGATGTGTTTACCACGATCAACATCACCATCACACAGGAAGAGGAAGGCGCGTATGCACAGGCACTGGCCTTCATCACGCATTTGCTGCAAGCCGGCTTTCCGAAAAGCTACCAGATCAAGCTCAAATCCAAGGTCAAGGCATATTTGCCGATCAAGGGACTGGCGAAATCCGATACGCACCGCTTCTTTGCCAACGCCCTCGCCCATGCGTCCCTGCGGCCGCAACTGGAAGCGTATGCGCGCGCCGCCATCGAGCAATTCGAATTCTATGCCGACACGGAAGGCGAAAAGAATTGCATGCCCGGCAGTTACGCCGTGTTTGGGCTGGGCTTGCTCGATGCCGGCTATTTCCCGCTCGTGCAGCATTACATGGCCAACGTCGACGAGGAACACCAGTCCGTGCAGGACCAGTTCACGGCGGCCTACGCCGAGCAACATGGCGTCACGCGCGACTCCGCTCCCGTGCTGGCGGCGTGCCTGCGCGCGTGCACGGATAACGCAAAGGTCAAGATCCAGGCGGAACTGGAGGATGTCGAGAAACTGGAACTGTTCTGCCAACAACTGCAAGGGCTGGAAGGCTATCTGGTCGAGCACATGCTGTATCCCGTCTGGGGCAAGCTGGAAAAACTGGCGGCACTGGCGCGCAAGGCGCAAGGCCGGCGCAAGGAACTGCTGCTGGCCTTGCTTGCAGCGGCCAGCAAGGCGCACGCCTGAAGTGTGCAACGTTATGACTTTCACCATCTATAATGCGGGCGCCGAAATTGCCGCAAAGCATTTTTTGGCGCCTGACATTGAATCATGGAGAAAACACATGCACAAGCCATTCCCTGCCGCCAGACTGCTGGCCGCCACCTTCGCCGCCGCGCTGATGCAGCCCGCCATGGCGGCTGAATCCACTGCCGTCGAACTGGCGCCGCTGGCCGTCGCCGACCTGTACATCAAGACCATCATCAACCAGGATGAAGCCAGCGTCGCCAAACTCAACGCCTACCTGCGCCCCACCCGCCTGGCGGGCCATCAAAGCGCCGAATACGCGTCGTACAGCGCGCTGAAGGCAGCGGATGCCCAGTTCCCAACGCAAACGGGCAAGCTGATCGCCGACCTGTTCCCCGCCGACATGCGCGCAGCCGTCACGCCGGCCGCCGAACTGCTGGCCGCCAATGTCATCGCTGCCAAGAATGGCGCCGCGTGCCAGGCCACCAAAGCGGACCCGGTGACGGTGCAAAACGGCATGCAGACGGCCGCCGTCAGCTTCGAATGCCAGGTCGTCAAGGTGCCAGTGGCATGGGCGACTGCCGCCCAGCAACTGGCGAAGAGCGGTTGCAAGGTCGAGCAATGCACGGCCGGCCTGCAAAAGATCGCCGCAACCTACACGAGCTCGCCAAAGCAGACATGGCGCGCCGTGTTTGCCGTCAGCCGCGAAAAGAACTCGGAAGCCTGGCGCAACGATTTCGCGCGCGAAACCTTCGATGAAATCTGGGAATACCTGTAATTCTTCACGGAGCTATACACTGCCGATGGACAAGCCCAAACTGACCCCGGTCGCCCAACCCGCAGGCCAGGCCTTGCTGCGCCTGCTCGTCCCCGACCATGTGGAGGTCACGCTGGGCGCGCAAGTGCTGGCGCAAGATCTGCACGCCCTGCACGGCAAGCAATTACTGGCGCTGCTGCGCCGGCTGCGCGCCGCCCAGTCCAACCAGCAGCACTATGCGGGCGCCAGCGTCGAGCAAGCCGAACAGCTGTTCGGCGCCGCCATCGCCGCCGTCAAGGCCGAGCTGGCCACGCGCCCGCATATCCCCAACAAGCAGGAAGCGAAGGCTTTGCGCCAGGCGGCGGCAAAAAAGCGCTGATCGAGGCGCAAGCCGGACTCCGTCAAGACCATCCCGTGCGCGCTAGCACGCCGGCCCCCTTCTATAATCGCAAGCTCTCCTGTTTCCGCTATTGAAAGGCGCCCATGCCCACACGATCTTCCCGCCGCGTATTGAGCGCCCTTGCTTTCTCCGGCCTGGCCGCCATGCAGGCGGCCCATGCCCAAGCTACCGGCCCCATCGACGCGCGCGCCGTCTGGCAGGAACGCTCGCTGTCGGCTTGCCGCAGCGAACAATCGACGGCGGCGCCCGACGTCTGCCTGCTGCGCACCATGCAGCGCAGCGGCGCGCGTCCGCAAGCCATCGCCGCCGCCCGGATGCTGGTCAAGGCAAACAAGGCCGGCTTCATCTCCGCCTGGCGCCCGCTGGGCAAGGCGGCCCTGGCCACCGTCACCTATCCGTTTCGCGCCAACACGAATGAAGGCACCTTGCTGATCGGCAGCGATGGCGCGGCCATCGACGTCGACGAAGGTTCCGTGCGCGAGGAAGACCGCGCCACGCCGGCCTGGCGCGCGTTTGCCACCGCCCATCCGGACTCCGTCCCGTTTGCGCCCGCCGATTTCGTCGGCAGCACGGCCACCGACGATGGCGGCCAGCGCCTGCTGTTTTCCACGCCCCTGATGACCTGCCATGCCTGCGCCGAGGATGGCGCGCTGCTCGTGGCCTACACGGTCGACAAGGCCGGCATCGTGCGCGAGCGGCAACTCTTGACGATCAAGTAATGCTGCATCAAAGATAAGATAGAATCGCCCGATGGCATGTCCATACGCGTACATGCCATCGATCCAACTCTTATCACAGGAAAACATGCGCCGCTCTTGCCTTGCACTGCACCTCATCGCCGCCCTGCTGCTGTCCAGCCCCTTCCACCTCGCCACTGCCGCGCCCGCCGCTACCGCTGCGGCCAGCGCGGCCACGCCGCTCATCATCGGTGAAAGTTTCAGCATCGATTCGCAAGCGCTGCAGGAAAAGCGCCACATCAATGTGTACATGGCGCGCGCGTGGGATACCGCGCCCGAGGCACCGTTGCCCGTGCTGTACATGCCGGACGGTGGGGTGGCCGAAGATTTTCTGCACGTGGCCGGCTTGCTGCAAGTATCGGTAGCAAATGGCACGATGCGCCCCTTCATGCTGGTCGGCATGCAAAACACGCAGCGCCGGCGCGACTTGACGGGGCCGACGGACAGCGCGGAAGACCGCAAGATCGCCCCCGTGGTGGGCGGCGCGTCCGCCTACCGGGCCTTCATCCGCGATGAACTGATGCCGGAAATTGCGCGCCGCTACCGCACGACGGGCGAAACGGCCATCGTCGGCGAATCGCTGGCGGGCCTGTTCGTGGTGGAAACGTATCTGCTGGAACCGCAGCTGTTCGACCATTACCTGGCGTTCGACCCCAGCCTGTGGTGGAATCGCGGCGCCTTGCCGCGCCAGGCGGCAACCTTGCTGGCCAAGGGCAAGCCTGGCAAGCGCAGTCTGTATCTGGCGTCCAGCAGCGAAACGGGCATCGCCATCGAAGTGCAGCGCCTGGCCGACGTGCTGGCGAAACAGGCGCCGTCCGGCTTGCAATGGCATGTGGAAAAGATGCCGGAAGAAACCCATGGCACGATCTATCACCCGGCAGCTCTGAAGGCTTTCCGCGCCGTGTTCAAGCCGTAATAAGCGGCCGGGCAGCAAGACATGGACAAACTGTAATCTGGCGCGGGGCCAGCACGGGACCTCGGGCGGGTAAAATCGGCGGCCCTTCTTTCCCCGCCCGATTACCGATACCCATGAGTTTTCTTCAACTATTTATTCTTTCCATCGTCCAAGGCTTCGCCGAGCTGCTGCCCGTGTCCAGCTCCGCTCACGTCATCATGGCGGAGAAACTGATGGGACTGGATCCGACATCGCCGGAACTGACCATGCTGCTGGTGATGCTGCACACGGGCACCATGTTCGCCGTCATCGTGTATTTCTGGACATCCTGGCGCGCCACGTATTTCAGTTCGGCCAGCGCTTTCCGCAGCAATGTCCTGCTGCTTGCAGCGGCCACGGCCCTGACGGGCATCGTCGGTTTCGGCTTGCTGAAGGGCATTACGCACGTCATGAGCAAGGATGCGCCCGGCTTTGAAATCGAACACCTGTTCGGCAACGCGAAACTGATGGCCGCCGCGCTGGCCGCCGCCGGTGTGCTGATCATCGTCTCCTCGCGCCAGCAAGCGCGCCAGCATGGCACCTTGTCCATCGGCAAGGCGATGGTGATCGGCGCCGTGCAAGGCCTGTGCCTGCCCTTCCGGGGGTTTTCCCGCTCGGGCGCCACCATTTCCGCCGGCATCGCCATGGGCGTGCCGCAGCGCCGCGCCGAGGAATTCAGCTTCGCCCTGGCCGTCGTGCTGACGCCGGCCGTGCTGTTCAAGGAAGGCTGGCGCTTTTACCAGGCCGTGGCAAATGGCAGCCTGGACCACCTGGAACACGGCAACAGCCTGCTGCACCTGCTCGGGCCCAGCCTGCTGGGCATGCTGCTCTCGTTCCTGGCCGGCTTGCTGGCCCTGCGCTGGCTGTCGCGCTGGCTCGAGCAAGGGCGCTGGCATTTCTTTGGCGCGTATTGCCTGCTGGCCTCCTTGGTGGTGCTGTACGTAGGGTAAAATCGCCGGGTTTGCAATTTGCAACCACATCCCAGCCAGGTTCTACTGAAAGCCAACGATGAATTTCGCCGCCACCGCCGCCCTCTCGCTTGCCATGTCCACCGATGCCTTCGCGGCCGCCGTGGGTAAGGGCGCCGCCCTGCACAAGCCGCAATGGCGCGAGGCGCTGCGCACGGGCCTGATCTTTGGCGTCATCGAAGCCATCACGCCCATCATCGGCTGGGCCCTGGGCAGCGTGGCGGCGCCCTACGTGGAAGCGTGGGACCACTGGATCGCCTTCAGCCTGCTGGGCATCATCGGCTTGCTGATGATACGCAATGCCTTGAGCGATAGCGACGAGGAGGAAGCGCCGGCCCAGTCACACTCGTTCTGGGTGCTGGCCGTCACGGGCCTGGCCACCAGCATCGACGCCATGGTCGTGGGCGCGGGCCTGGCCTTGCTGGGCGCGAATATTGTCGTCACAGCCGCCGCCATCGGCTTTTCCACTTTCGTCATGGTGACCCTGGGCGTGATGCTGGGCCGCGTGCTGGGCACGGTGGCGGGCCGGCGCGCCGAACTGGTGGGCGGCTTGGTGCTGATCGTCATCGGCTGCGTGATCCTGTACGAGCATATCGGCCATCAGGCCTGAGGTCCGTACAACCGATGCGCGCGGCCCCGGCGGCGCGCTTTGTGCTACATTCAATGCTCTGCATTCCTGTCTCACAAGGTGACCATCATGGAAACTATTGAGCTGCTTTTTGCCTCGCTGGTGCGCGAAACGGCCGAATCGATACGCGACCACCACATTCCTTTTGCCATCAAACACGACGAGCGCGCCTATTTCGAGTGGATGGATGGACACCCGATCAATGGCTATATCCAGGAAGCGTATCGGGAGATTGAGGAAACCGCCCAACAGATCCGCGCCATTCGCGCTGGGTGATGACGGCTGCCGCAAGCTACTGCGCGCGGCGCCTTGCGGCTGGCGATGCTCACCGCACCAAAGTGCGGTTGCGCTTCTCAGCCACACATCCCCTCCGCTCGCTACGCTTGCGGCAAACGTCGATACGCTCGTTAAAGCTTTTCTGTGAACGTATTGATTCAAATCAAACACTCAACCGTTCCAATCGAATGGATAGTCCAAAGCCATGACAATCAGGTCTGGAGGCGGGATACATGGATCAGGGACAAAAACACCAGATCAGGGGTTATGAATTTCATGTGGCGGGGGCGCTGGAGAAGGATGGGCGCTACCGGGGCATGATTTTGATCAGCAAGCGCGGTGATACGCAGCAGGTGTATGCCAAGCCCGTATTGATAGAAACGCCGAGCAGTTTCAAGTCCGTGCATGCGGCCTTGATCGAAGCATCGGCGTATGCGCAGGAACTCATCTATAACGGCGCCATCAAGGCCTTGCTGCCGGCCGATGCTCAACTCGCTGGAAAACAGGCGTCGCAGCCGCCGGATTTCGTCGGCAACTGACGCAGGCAAGCCCATCCGGTCGTCCGGGGCGGCGCGTATAATGACGCGCTTTCCCGGATGAAAACTCAACACCATGGAATTTGTGAATTTACCGCTGGTCTTCCTCGTCGGCTGCGCGCTGATCGCCTTGCTGGCCAAGAAAAATGGCTACTCGTGGTATCTGTTTTTCTTCGCGATTGCCGTGCCCGCACCCCTGTTGCTGCTGGCCTTGCCTTATGTACTGGGCATGGAAACCGCATCGCTGACTTCCGTACGCCTGGGCGCCGCCCTGCTGCTGCCGTTCGCCGGCCTGCTGCTGGCCTTGCGGGGCAAGCGCTAAGGCGATTTCAGCGCGCCGGCACGCCATCGGCCAGGCGCCAGCCGATCGACAAGGCCAGTTGCTGCGCTTCTTTTTCATTGCTGCAATCGTCATAGTCGCAGGTATCCGCATAGGCGCCGCACGCCTGGTTCTGGCTGACATACGAGCCGACCCAGCGGCCATCGCGGCGCTGGCTGGCCGTGGCGCTGATGATAAAACCTTTGTGGATGGTGGGATTTTCAAAAGACATATTTCCTCCGAGGCGAGAGCGTCAGGGACCTGACTGACCTTACTGTGCGCCCGCGCGCGCAAGCAGTCTGTACGTTTGATCACACACAGAAAGCACGCACGCGCCTGCCTCGCGGCGCCCGGTGATCGGGTATGATTTCAACATGTGTGGACGACTCGATCAAAATGACACGGCGCCCGAGCTGGCGTCATCGTTCGGCTGGACCGACGCGGTATTCGACAGCGAGGCCGAGCCGCACCTGAACGTGTCGCCCGGTACTTACCGGCCCGTGCTGCATATCCAGGATGGCGTGCACAGGGTCGACGATGTCTTCTGGGGCTACCGCCCCGCCTGGGCCGCGCAAGCCGTGCCCGCGCCCGGCAAGAAAAAAATCCCCATCGCCATCAACGCCCGCCTGGAAAAACTCGCGGGCGCCTATTGGAAACCCTTGCTGCGCGCGGGGCGCGGCATCGTCTGCGTGCATGGCTGGTATGAATGGACGGGAGAAAAAGGCAGCAAGCAGCCGTGGCACATCCACCGCAAGGACCGCGCGCCCCTGTTCCTGCTGGCGCTGGCCCAGTTCGGCCCGTACAAGCACAGCCGCGAAGAAGCGGGTTTCGTGCTGGTGACGGCCGACAGCCTCGGCGGCATGGTCGACATCCACGACCGCCGGCCCGTGGCCGTCAGCCTGGAAGACGCGCACCGCTGGCTCGACCCCGCCTTGACACCGGAGCAGGCGCTGCACCTGGCGCGCACCTGCATGCTCGACGTGGAACTGTTCGAGTGGCATGCCGTCGATAATCCGCTCGTGCCGTCGGCCAAACCCAAGCCGCCACCACCGGCCGCGGCGCAAAGCGCGTTCGACTGGGGCGACTAACTCAGGCGGGCAATCGCGCCAGCCGGCACCACAGCGCTTCCATTGGTCCCTGGCGGAAATGCCGCAGCCAATAGCAGCTCAGCAGCACCTGCCCTGCCATGATCAGCACGGCCAGTCCCAGCATCTCAGCCGGACGCAGCGTTCCGCCCCAGCCCAGTCCCGGCCCCTGCAGCAGCCAAGTGCCGATCAGGGATTGCAGCAGATAATTACTGAGCGCCATGCGTCCCACGGGCACCAGCCATACCGCTAGCCAGCGCAGCATGAAAGGACCGGCCAGCATCAGCGCCGCCACATAGCCGGCCGCCAGCACGGGGCCGCCGGCGAACAGGCCCACTTCGAACAGGGCCGTGTCGAATACGGTTTGATACGGATCGGTCACCTGCCACGCGATGGCGCCCGCCGCCAGCAGGTTGAACGGTAAGCCCACGCCCAGCCCTGCGGCACGCACGCGGCGCCATAGCAGCTGGTGGCGCTGCGGCTGCGTCAGCCAGCCCAGGCGCACGGACAAGATGCCCAGCAGGAACAGCACGATGATGTGCGGCAGCATGACGATGGCGTATAGCAGGGAGACGAGAAAATCGTTGGCGCGCAGTCTGGCCACGGCCAGCACATTGCCCTGCGTGTAGATGGCGTAGCGGTCCGCAAAGCCTTGCAGGTCGCGCGCGATGTCCGGCGCGCCGCCCTGCTGGTCCATGGGAATCAGCAAGCACATGAATAATAGAAAACCGGCGGCCACCAGCCAGGCGCGGTTGCGTATGCGGCTCAGTTTGGCGGCTGCCAGCGGCAGGATCAGCATGCCGGCCACCGCATACGAGGTCAGCACGTCGCCGCTCCAGATGAGGAAACCGTGCAGCAGGCCAAACACGAGCAGCCAGCGCAGCCGGCGCCGATAGGCCGCTTGCGCCTGCTCCCAGCTGCCCAGCTGGCGTTTCAGGGAACGTGTCTGCAGGGCAAAGCCGGCGCCGAACAAAAACGCGAAGATGGGATAGAACTTGAATTGCGCCAGCGCCGCCACGCCAAAAATGACGAGCTGGTCGAGTACAGGCGGCTGGGCCGGCAAGGTGCCGTAGCGCAGGGACAAGGTGCCCCAGGCAAAGCCCCAGATATTGACCAGCAAGATGCCAAACACGGCGATGCCGCGCAGCACGTCGAGCTGCAGCAATCTGCCGGGTTTGGCGCTCATGGAGTTCAAGGCGTTCAGGGGCGCGCCAGGGTCGGGTAGTCTGTCACTTGCAGGCTGAAGCCGGACGCATCCGATTGCAGGCGTGCGTGTCCGCCGAACGGCAAAGTGACCCGGCGGCGGATATGGCCGAACTCGAGCCCTGTCAGCACGGGCACGGGCAGGCGTTCGCGCACGTAGGCCAGCATGGCGTCGAAATCGTAGCCATTGTCCATCGGACTCAATTTATAGGCGGAAAAATCGCCGAGCACCACGGCTTGCTGGCGCTGAAATACGCCCGCGTGCAGCAATTGCAGCAGCATGCGCTCGACCCGGTACGGGTGTTCGTTGACGTCTTCCAGGAACAAAATGCCGCCATCGATCTCGGGGAAATACGGCGTGCCGAGCAAGTGGACCAGCATGGCCAGGTTGCCGCCCCACAGCTTGCCTTGCAGCGCGACCTGCGGATTGCCCGCCGCCGTGCCCGTGACCGTGTGCGTGGGGCCGGCCAGGCACGACCACAGTTGATCGAGCGTAAATTGCTCGGGCTCGTCACGGATGAAATCGTCGCAGATCATGGGGCCGGCAAAGCTGGCGCGGCCCGTTTTCGCCAGCAAGCCCATGTGGAAGGCCGTAAAGTCGCTGTAGCCGACAAACAATTTGCCGCTGTCGGCCATGGCAGTAAAGTCGATCTCGGGCAGGATGCGGCTGATGCCGTAGCTGCCGCGCAAGGCGATCACCACTTGCACGTCCGGGTCGGAGGCGGCCGCGTTCAGCTGCGCCAGGCGGCCCGCATCCGTGCCGCCGAAGCGCTGGAATGTGTGGTCGGGGTCGTAGTAATTGTGGACGGTGGCGCCTTGCGCCTGCAAGCGGGCAATGCCGCGTTCCAAAGCCGCCGCGTCGGGCGCATAACCGCCCGGTGCAACGATGGCGATGCCAATCTCAGGTGTCTTCAAAATGCCCGTGCCTTCAAAAATGGTGGGCGCGCCTAGGCTAACTGGGAGCGCATCTGGGGCGCCATCTTACCTTGCAGATGTACATCAATCAAGGCAAGCAGGCGCTCGATCAGCTGGGGCGGCATGTCGTGCCCCATACCTTCGATCACCTCAAGCCGGGCGCCCGGGATCAGCGCCGCCGTATCGATGCCGCAGGCGACGGGGATCAAGGGGTCGGCCGCGCCATGGATCACCAGCGCCGGGCAACTAATGCTCGGCAACAGGGCCGTGCGCTCGCCCGAGGCGGCGATGGCCACCATCTGCCGCGCCACGCCTTCGGGGCAGCTGCCGCGTTGCAGCGCCGCTTCGATGCGCTGGTACAGCAGCTTTTCCGACACGGGATAGGCGGGGCTGCCGATGACGCGCACGGTGGCCGCCATGTGCGCCATCAGCTCGGCGCGGCTGGCATTGCGCTTCGGGCGTTGCAATAACGCATTGCGCGCTGCCCGCGTGGGGCCGGGCAAGCCGCGCCGGCCGCTGCTCGACATGATGGACGTCAGGCTGAGCACCTGCAGCGGGGCGCGCGCCGCCATCACTTGCGCGATCATGCCGCCCATCGACACGCCGATCACGTGCGCCTGCGCAATGCGCAGGGCCGCCAGCAAACCGAGCGCGTCGTCCGCCATGTCATTGAGGGTATAGGAAGTTTTGAGGGGCCAGCCCAGCAGGTTTTTTACGTAGGCCAGCGGCAGATACGGCTTGCCCGCCAGCGCCATCTTGCTCGACAGGCCGCAGTCTCGGTTATCGAAACGCAGCACGCGAAAACCTTGCTCGACGATGCCTTCGACGAAGTCCGCCGGCCAGGCAATCAGTTGCATGCCCAGGCCCATGACGAGCAGCACGCACGGATCGTTGGGGTCGCCGTGGCTTTCATAAGCTATGTTGAGGCCGTTCGCCATGATGGTTGCCATGATTGCCTCTCTTACAGGAACCAGCACGCAGGCACGATCGCTGCGGCCTTGCAACCAGCATACCACTATTGTGCTTCAGACATGAGACCGGCACGCGGCACTCACACTGAAGTGTTGCTCTGCTTGCACATGACAGAACCTACTGCGCGTCGCGACTTGCGGCCTGCGATACTCACCGTACCTAAAGTACGGTTGCGCTTCTCGACCACAATTCGCTTCCGCTCGCTACGGCTCTGTCACGTGCTGACACTCATCAACTTGCAAAAAACATTACTTTGCCTTAGGCAAGGAATCGGCCAGATCCACCCACGCTTGCGGCTGCGGTTTGCCGCGCTCGCGCACGCCGAAGAAAGAGACCACTTGCGTGCCTTCCTTGTCGAAGAATTCGACGGAAGTCACGCCGCCGCGCTTGACGACCCAGCCGCTGCGCAGGGCCGTGTCGCGGATGTGCAGGTTGAAGTCCGGGTCCAGCACGTTGAAGAAGCCGCCGGCGGCCATGGTTTTTTCGATCTTGCCGCTGTAGATTTGCGTCAAGCCTTCATTGCCCAGGAACACCATGATGGCGACCTTGTCCTTGGCCGCGTTTTCCAGCAGGGTGCGCAGCGCTTCCGGCGCCACGCGCTCGACCACGCCGGCCGGCGCCAGGCGCAGCGCCTGTTCGCGCGACAGATGGAACTCGCGCATGATTTGCGCAAACTGGTGCACGTCCGTCATGTCTTTCCAGGCCAGCTGGAATTCCTTGACGTCGATTTCGGCGTCCGGCTTTTCAGCGGCCTTGGGCGCCACGGCCAGCACGTTCAGCTCGGCACTTTGCTGAGGCATGCGGAAGGTGGCCACCAGCTTGTCGTAGACAGGCACGCCAGGCTCGTTGCGCAGGTAGATCTTGTGCACGGCCGTGCCGTTGGCATCAAAAAATTGCAGGCTGCGCGTCGGCTTGCCATCGCGGCCCGCTTGCTCCACGGCAAATGCATATTTCCAGTTTTCAAAGTGGAAACGCAGGTCGATCTGGCCGCCCAGGTAGCCGCCTGCGATATTGCGCTGGCGCGCTTGCGTTTCCGGGTCTTGCTTGGCGTCGGCCTGTTCCGACTTGTCGCCCGCCTGCTTGAACTTGCTGGCGACGCCCGTCGTTTCGATGACGCCGTTTTCATTGCGCGTGATCGCTTGCACGATGCCCAGGTCCAGCGCGGCGCGCATGATTTCACGCGGCTGGTTGCCGTCGGCCTGCAGGCGCGTGACGCCTTTGCCGATATTGGTTGCCAGCAATTGTGCTTCGGACACACCCAGCGCGCGCGCCGCGTCGCGGATCTGCAGCTTCGGCTGTTCCGTGCGCAAGGTGGACCAGCGTTCCGCCAAAGTGGCTGGGGCCGCGTATGCGTTTGCGATCAGCAGGCTGCCTAGCAGGGATAGAACGAGTTTGGATAACTTCATAGAGAGACCATTCAATCAAACATGGAAAAACAGAGGGGCAAGCACCCCTCCCCGGTAAAAAATTTAGAAGTTCAGGCTCAGGCTGGCCGCCACATTGCGGCCCGGCTTGGCGTAGCGCTCGATCTCGGCACGGCTGGCGGCCGTGGTGCCGGCGGACAGGCTGCGCGAGGCGGCGTAATCCCAGTACTTGCGATCCGTCAAGTTGTACACGCCGACGATGATCTTCGCGTTCTTGTGCACGTTCCAGTAAGTCGACAAGTCGAAGATGGTGTACGACGGCACCTTGAAGCGCGGCGCGGTCGAGCCCATCAGCAAGTCGTTCGGCGCCTGCTTGTCGCCGGCATGCAGCGCCGTCAGTTCCAGGCCGAACAGCATGTTGCTGTGGTCGTAACCAAAGGTCAGCGCCGTCTTGGCTGGCGCCACCGAGGCCAGGCCGCCGCTCTCGCCCGTCCGGGTATTGAAGGAGCGGCCCTTGGCCACACCCGTGGCCAGGTCGACGCGATAGCCCTGCATGGCCGGTGCCCAGGCGCCCAGCTCCGCGCGCAGGCTCAGCTCGCCGCCCCAGGTACGGGCATCGCCGATGTTTTCCGGGCGGAACAAACCCTGCACGATGGTGGGATAGTTCACGGGATCGTCTTCCTGCATCACGTACTCGATCATGTTCTTGTATTCCGTCTGGTAGACGGACGCGTGCATGCTCAAGCCCTTGACGATGTCGCCCTTCAAGCCCAGTTCATAGGCCTGGCTGGTTTCCTTGCGCAAGTTCGCATTGCCCAGCACGGCGTAGCCCGTCCCGCGGCCCGTGTAGCTGAAGGAATCATAGGTACCGGTGCGCTCGGCCGCCGTCGGCAGGCGTGTGCCGCGCGTGAAGGTGGCATACGCGTTCATTTGCGGCAACACTTCCACGGACAGGCTCAGGCTCGGCGTGAAATAGGTGTCGCTTTCCTTACGCACTTCCTTGGCCGCGTTCGGCACGGCGATCACATAGTTTTGCAGGTTTTTCGGCTCGTTCTTGCGGTAGTCGGCACGCAAGCCCGGCGTCAGCACGGCTTTCTTGCCGGCCAGATTGAAACTGAGATCGTCGCGCACGTACAGGGCCAGCTTGGTCGTGTCCATGTCGGCCATGCGGTTCTTGTTGGTGATCTGATGCTGGCCCGTGGCAACGATGACACGGTCTTCGCGCCATGGACGGCGCGTTTTCAGCTGTTCCAGCTGCACGCCGTACAGCAGCGCGTTGTCCGCATTGAGCTGCTTGAGCGCTTCCGACGTCAAGCCGATGCTGTCATTCTTGAAGCTGGTGTCGATGGTACGCTGTGCCGGGCTGCCGAAGGTGTAGAGGCCTTGCGTCTTGTCATCGGTTTTCGCATTCTGCAGATACACTTTCGACGTCAGGCGGTCGAACAGGGCAAAATCCTTGAGCACCACGTCATGACCCAGGCTGACGCGCGTGCGCCTGGTGGTGGAATCCTGCTGCACGCCGGTCGGATAATACGTGCTGACCTTGTTGCGCAGATCGCGCTTGTTCTTGCGCTCGAACATATCGACCGTCAAGTCCAGCTTCTGTTCGCCAGGCAAGGTCCACACCAGCTTGGACAGCAAGGCGTTCGAATGCCAGTCGTCGGGGTTGACGGTAGCGCTGCCGCGGCTGTCAAGCTGCTCGCCATCGCGGTGCACGTACACGGCCAGGCCTTGCAGGCTGGCGCCGAGCTTGGCGGCGCCCGTCAGGGTGTGCGCATTGCTGCGGTCGGCCGTCGCGCGGCCGTATTTATAGGCCACGTAATGGTCTTGCCCTTCACCCAGGTAATCTTCGGGCGACTTGGTGACAAAGGCCACACCGCCGCCCAGGCCAGGGCTGGCGCCGCTGACGGCCGTCGTGCCCGAATCGATGCGCACTTCGCGGAAGGTTTCAGGATCGAAATAATCACGGCCCGTGCCGAAGGCGTTGAGGGTATTGCCATCAGGCTTAGGTGCCGCGTCCGGCAAGGAAATGCCATCGACGTCCAGGCTGACCCGGTTGCCTTCCAGGCCACGGATGTTGTAGCCCGTATTGCCCGAACCATCCCACACGCTGCCGGCGCCCGAGGCCGCCATTGGCGTGCTGATCAGTGGCTGGTAGCGCACGATGCCGCCCATGTCCGTCACGCCACGGCGCTCCAGGTCGTCGCTGCTGATGACCGTCTTGGTGCCGGCGCGGCGCTCGTAATCCTGCTTGGCATTGACGACAATTTCCGGGAAGACAGACAGCTTGGCCGGTTCCTGGGCGGCCGTGCCCGCGTTGATGGCGGCATTTTGCGCAACGGCAGGCAGCATCGGTGCGGCGAACAGGCCCAGCAAGGCGGCGCGCAGCACCAGGTTGTGGCGGCGGGCAGGCAGATGAGCTGGGGATACGACGGGTGCAGCGGTGCGCTGCGGAAGCACAGTAGTCATGATGGTCCGGTCTAAGAGTAAAGGCTGGCTCTTGAACCCGGATCGATAACGATGCGCAAGGAAAGTTTGCTGGCGAAAACAATACTGTAACACGAATCATTCTCATTTGAGAATGACAATTGGTCTAGACAGATGTTATTTCGCAACAATTATAAAAATGCCAGCCTGGATGGCTGGCATGGCTGGCATCTTGGACTGATGTCAGGCTGGCGGATGGGCCAGCTTGCGCGCTTCCGCCTGTGCGCGGCGGCGTTCGGCAAAGAAACGCTTGAGAAAAGCGCCGCACTCATCGGCCAGCACGCCGCCTTCGATAGCCGTCTGGTGGTTCAGCGCCGGCTGCTCGAACAGGTTCAGCACGGAACCGCAGGCGCCCGTCTTCGGGTCGCCCGCGCCATACACCACGCGGGCCAGGCGCGCATGCAGCATGGCGCCCGAACACATCACGCACGGCTCCAGGGTCACGTACAGCTCGCAGCCGGGCAAGCGATAATTGCCGAGCTTTTCGGCGGCCGCGCGCAGCGCCATCACTTCCGCGTGCGCGGTCGGATCGTGGCGGCCGATGGGCTGGTTGTAGCCGACGGCGATGACTTCGCCATCCTTGACGACGACGGCGCCAACGGGCACTTCACCGAGGTCCCACGCGTGCTGGGCCTGCTCCAGGGCCAGCTGCATGTAGCGCGCGTCCTGCGCGCTAGCGTGCGTTTCAGTCATCGGTGACTTCTGCCCAGCAATTCGGCGTTTCATGCAGCACCAGCTTATGTAGGTGCAAGCCCGTGCCGAAATGGTCGGTAAACGCGGCCTTCAAAATATCGAAGGCGATGCGCGCCAGGTTTTCCACGGTCGGGATGCGGTCGATGACGACGGTTTTATGGTCGGGCAGGCTGGCCAGGAAGTCGCGCACGGCCGTGTCTTTTTCGTAGACGAGGAAGGCGTGGTCCCAGACGTCGACCAGGTGCTGCTTGGCCAGGGTTTTCACGTCGGAAAAGTCCATGATCATGCCATTGTCGGAATTGCCTTCCGCTTCGATGACCTTGCCGACCAGAGTGATTTCCACCGTGTAGCGGTGGCCGTGCAGGTTGCGGCACTGGCTTTTGTGGTCGGGAATGCGGTGGCCCGCGTCGAATTCGAGCTTGCGTGTGATAGTCAGCATATGTGTTGTTAAGGTATTTGCAGGAGTTTATGGGTTTGCAGGCTCAGCTTCCACTTCGGGTTGCTTTTGCACGTTTCGATAGCCAGCTTCATGTTGCGCGCGGCCAGGGGGCCATCCATCGCCTGCACGAAGAAGTTCTCGAAATCCAGTTGTTCGTAGGCGGCCAGGTCTTGCTGGAACTGGGGAATGACCACCTTGATTTCATTGCCTTTGTGCACGACCAGTGTCGAACCCATCTTCGGGCTGACGCAGATCCAGTCCACGCCGGCCGGCACGGGCAAGGTACCGTTGGTTTCGATGGCGATGGTAAAGCCGACCGCGTGCATGGCGTCGATCAGGGCCGTATCCAGCTGCAGCAGCGGCTCGCCGCCCGTAAACACCACGTATTTGCTCGGTGCGTAGCTGGCCGGCCACAGGCTGTCGATCAGCGCGGCCAGTTCCTGCGGCGTCTTGAATTTGCCGCCCAGTTCGCCGTCCGTGCCGACGAAATCCGTGTCGCAGAACTGGCACACGGCCGTGGCGCGGTCGCTTTCGCGGCCCGTCCACAGGTTGCAGCCGGAAAAGCGGCAAAACACGGCCGGACGGCCCGCGTGCGCACCTTCGCCCTGCAGGGTGTAAAAAATCTCTTTGATGCTATAAGTCACTGTATTTCCTAAGAGCTGGCTGGCGTCCTCGCGCAGGGCGTACGCAGCGATGCCGGCGCATACCGCCGGAACCGCAAAAGCCGATTGACAACCCTCTATTATATGCCGCCTCGACACTTCCCGTGCAAATGCCGTGCCCGTCACCTGACCGTGCGGCGCCAAAGGACCAGAAAGCCACGGCGAAAGGCATAACTGCGCGACTTTTGCGTTTAGACAATATAAATATCCCACAGTTAATATATTTTCTGTAATAAGATTGCCTTCTGGAAAACATTTAGGGAGCGAGAAATGATGCAACGCTGGCTACGCCTGCCGTACCGTCTGAGCATTCTGGCCTGTCTGGCAGCCAGCGCACTCGCCACCCTGCACACCGGATACGCGGCGGGACCGATGCCGCCGGCCGGCGCGCCCTCCCCCTTGATGGCGGCCTGCGCCGTCCTGCTCGGTGCGCTGACGCTGCTGCTGTGGCGCCAGCACCGCCTGGCGCTGCGCCTGCAGGCGCTGGAACAGCTGCGCGAGGACGGCGAGCAGGCGCGCCTGACCAGCGGGCAACAGCAGGCGCGCGAGCAGGAACGCCTGCGCATCGGGCGCGACATCCACGACGACCTGGGCCAGCATCTGCTGACCCTGAAGATCGACCTCTCCATGCTGCAGACCAGCACGCATGAGGCGGCGCCCCAGCTGGCGCAACAGCTGGCCGTGATCGCGCGCAATGTCGACCTGACCATCGCGGCGCTGCGCTGCGTCATCCATGACCTGCGCCCGCCTGCCCTCGACGCGGGCCTGCAAGCGGCATGCGATGAACTGCTGGCCGACTTTACGCGTACCACCGGCCTCGGCTGCGGCTGCGACTACCAGCTCGACACCGCCGCCGGCCGCGCGCATGGCGCCTTGCTGTATCACGTGGTGCAGGAAGCGCTGGCGAACATTGCCCGCCATGCGCACGCCACGCATGTCCAGCTGTGTCTGCAGCAAACAGGCGCCACCGTGGCTTGCCGCATCAGCGACGATGGCATCGGACTGTCGGGCTCGCCGCCGCGCCTCGGTTGCGGCCTGTCCGGCATGCATGAGCGCGTCGCCGCCGCCGGCGGCAGCCTGCACATCGACAGCCGCAGCGGCGCCGGCACCACCTTGCGCGTATCGCTGCCCCTGCCGGTCTGCCACGACGAAGCAATGGTCCATCACTGAAAATATTGCTCAATATCAACACCATCGCTACCCCACGCTGCATCATGGCCAACGAGCCAGCCCCATTCACGCCCAAGAAGGATGCTTTCATGCCGGATAGCCACGCACATGCCAGCCCATCGCCATATGGTGAAGCCCAGGGTTTCGCCGTCAAGATGATGGAATTGCTGGTCGTGCCCACCTTTGTACTCGATGTGCATGGCAGGGTGATGATCTGGAACCGCGCCTGCGAGCAGCTGACGGGCGTGCCGGCAAGCGAAGTGCTGGGCGCACGCGAACCGGGCCGCTGCTTTTACAACGACGAGCGCCCCACCCTGGCCGACCTGCTGCTGGCCGGGCGCGGCGGCGACATGCGCGCCCTGCATACCCAGCAGCAATACCGCAGCAGCACGGGCAGCAACCTGTGCGCGGAAAACTGGTGCGACATGCCGCGCACGGGACGGCGGCGCTACCTTGCCGTCGATGCCAGCCCCATCTACGGCAATCACGGCGAACTGATCGCCGTCGTCGAAACCCTGCGCGACATGACGGATGAAAAGCGCGCACACGTGGAACTGGAACGCCTGGCCACGCGCGATGGCTTGACGGGCTTGGCCAACCGGCGCTGCTTCGACGACACCATCCTGGCCGAGTGGCAGCGCGCCCAGCGGCAGGAGCAGCCGTTGTCGCTGCTGATGGTAGACGTCGACAATTTCAAGGAATACAACGATAGCCACGGCCACCAGGGCGGCGACCTGTGCCTGCGCAAGGTGGCCGGCGCCGTGGCCAGCGAAATGCGCGCCAACGACCTGGTGGCGCGCTACGGCGGCGAAGAGTTTGCCGTCATCCTGCCGAACCAGTCGCTCAAGGGCGCGGCCATCGTGGCCGAACGCATCCGCCACCGCGTCGAGCGGCTGCAACTGCCGCGCAAGCGTCCCGACGGTGCCTGCGTCACCGTCAGCATCGGCGCCGCCACGGCCCTGCCCGGTCCCGGCACGGAGCTGGGGCAGCTGATCCATACGGCCGACTGCGCCCTGTACCGCGCCAAGCACCTGGGCCGCAACCGCATCAGCCTGCCGGAAACGACACTGACATAAGTAACAAGTCCCAGTATCAGGAAACACGACCAAATTTGGTGTATATTTGGTCCTGTCACAATTTTTCGCATCCGGAGCCGCCATGAACCTCAAGGAACGCATCAAGCCGATTTCCTACCTCAAGGCCAATACGACGGAGATCGTCAACGGCTTTGACGCAGGCCAGGACGAGCCCATCATCATCACGCAAAATGGCGAAGCGAAAATGGTCGTGCTATCGATGCACGCGTATCAGGAAGGCAAGCGGCAAGCGCAGCAGATGCAGGAACAGCATGCGTTCATGAAACTGATCGCCATGGGCAACCAGGACATCGCGCGCGGCGACGTCGTGTCCGAAGAAGATTTCCTGGCCAGCCTCGACCAGGCTTGAGATGACGCGCATCGTCGTGCTGAAAAGCGCGCAAGCCGATTTCAATGAGCTGCGCAGCGATTTCAGGGCGCGCCACACTGCCGCCGCCCATGCGCAGTTCATCGTCGCTTTCCGGCAATTATTCTCTGATCTGAAAACCTTTCCCGACAGCGGCACGCCCGTCGAAGCAGCCCGCGAAGTCGGCATGGATGTGCGGCAACGCCTGTGCGAAGAGATCCGCGTCGTCTACCACCATGACCGCGCGCACGACATCGTGTACATCCGCATGTTCCTGCCCACCCGGCGCGATTTTCTCAGCCATCTCACGGCCCGCATCCTGCGGCCCGACTTGTAAAGCCCCTATGCAGGGCGGCACGAATATTCTATGCTGCGGCGTTGCACTTTCCACATTTCCCAAAAAAGAAGGAGCCCCCGTGTCAAGAATCATGCCCGTTTTATTACCCGCTTTCGCCCTGGCCCTGTCGGCCATGGCCTCGTCGAACCTGGGCGCAGCACCCGTCAAACCGGCGGCCGCCCACAGCGCCGCTGCCAGCAAGGCCGATTTGCTGCCGTTCAAGGCGACGGAAAAGACCTTGTCCAATGGCTTGAAGATCATCATCGTGCCGACCGGCTTCCCGAACCTCGTCTCCCTGCAGATACCCGTGCAGACGGGCTCGCGCAATGAAGTCGAGCCGGGCAAGTCCGGCTTTGCCCACTTCTTCGAGCACATGATGTTCCGCGGCACCAAGGCGTACCCGCCCGAAAAATACCAGGAAGTCATCACCCGCGCCGGCGCGCGCCAGAATGCGTATACGAGCGACGACCTGACCAATTACCACACGACGTTTGCCAAGCAGGACCTGGAAACCGTGCTGAAGGTGGAAGCGGACCGCTTCCAGCACCTCGACTACGCGGAAGACGCGTTCAAGACGGAATCGCGGGCCGTGCTGGGCGAATACAACAAGAACAGCGCCAATCCCGTCTCGAAACTGTTCGAAGTGATGCGCGACAGCGCCTACACGACGCATACCTACAAGCATACGACGATGGGTTTTATCCAGGATATCGAAGACATGCCGAACCAGTACGCGTATTCGAAGATCTTCTTCGACCGCTGGTACCGTCCCGAGCGCACCACCATCATCATCGCCGGCGACGTGGAACCGCAGCAAGCCATCGCGCTGGTGGAAAAATACTGGAGCGGCTGGCAGCGCGGCAAGCAGCAGGCGGCCGTGCCCGTCGAGCCCGCGCCGCGCGGCCCCGTCTACAAGCACGTGGCCTGGCCCACGCCGACCCTGCCATGGGTGGCCGTCGGCTTCCACGCGCCCGCGTTTTCCGTGAAGGACAAGGACCAGGCGGCACTGGCAACGTTGCTGTCGCTGTCGTTCGGCCGCACCTCGCCGCTGTATAAACGCCTCGTGCAAAACGAGCAAAAGGTCGACCAGCTGTTCGAGATGACGCCGGACCGTGTCGATCCGACCCTGGCCGTGCTGGGCGCGCGCGTGAAAAATATCGATGACGCCGTCTACGTGCGCGACGCCATCCTGGCCACTGTGGCGCGGCTGCGCGACACGCCAGTGAGCGAAAAGGACCTGGCGGACGCCAAGTCGGCGGAAAAATACGGCTTGATCCGCTCGCTCGACAACACGGAGCAGATCGCCGGCACCCTGGCATCGTTCGTGCATTTCGACCGCTCGTATGCCACCATCAACCAGTACTACCGCCTGATCGATACGCTCACGCCGGCCGACCTGCAGGCAGCCGCGCGCAAATACCTGACGGACGAGGGCCTGGTGGTCACCACCCTGTCGCATCAGCCGATGGCCGCCGCCATCGCCACCACGCCGAAGCTGGCCAGCCTGCTGCCGGCCGCCTCGAACGCGAAGTTCGACGTGCTGGTGCAAAAGTCCGCGCTGCCGCAAATCCGCTACAAGCTGCTGTTTATGGCCGGTTCCGCGCAAGACCCGCAAGGCAAGGAAGGCCTTGCCGCGCTGACGGCGTCCATGGTGGCGTCCGGTGGTTCGTCCGAGCGCAAGATCGACGAAGTCAACCAGGCCCTGTTCCCGCTGGCCGGCAGTTTCAGCCAGCAGACGGACAAGGAAATGACGACGTTTACGGGCTCCATCCACAAGGATAACTGGACGCAGTTCAACGCCATCGCCCTGCCGCTGCTGCTCTCGCCCGGTTTCCGCGAAGACGACTTCCGCCGCCTGAAGGATGCGCAAAAGAACGCGCTGCTGCTGGACCTGAAAGACAATAACGAAGAGGAATTCGCCAAGGAACGCCTGCAAACGAATGTGTATGCGGGTACGCCGTACGGCCACCCGGTGCTGGGCACGGTCGCCGGCATCGACGCCATCACCCTCGACGACGTGAAACAGTTCTGGAAGAGCGCGTACGCGCAAGGCGCCGTCAAGGTGGGCATTTCCGGCGACGTCTCCGAGGCCATGACGGCGTCCCTGACACAGGCGCTGGCAAGCTTGCCGGCCGGTCCAGGCTTGCCAGCCACCGTCAAACCCGCGGGCCGCAAGGCAAACGGCCTGGAAGTGGAAATCATCGAGAAAAACACGCGCGCCACGGCAATTTCCTTCGGCCTGCCTTTGGAGGTGACCCGCAGGCACCCTGACTTCCCCGCCCTGTGGCTGGCAAAAACATGGCTGGGCGAGCACCGTGCCTCGAATTCCTATCTGTACCAGCGCATCCGTGAAATCCGCGGCATGAACTATGGCGATTATGCGTACATCGAAGCCTTCCCGCGCGGCATGTTCCAGTTCTTCCCGAACCCGAACCTGGGCCGCAAGGCGCAGCTGTTCGAAATCTGGATCCGCCCCGTGGCGCCGGACAACGCTCACTTCGCGCTGCGCGTGGCCCTGACGGAGCTGGGCAAGCTCGTCGACAACGGCCTGAAGCAGGACGATTTCGCCACCACGCGCGACTACCTGATGAAGAACGTCTTCGTCATGACGTCGACGCAAGACCAGCAACTGGGCTATGCGCTCGATTCGCAATGGTATGGCACGCCGGAGTTCACCAAGCTGATGCGTGATGGCTTGTCGAAACTGACGCTGGCGGACGTCAACCGCGCCATCAAGCAGCATTTGTCGGCGAAGAACCTGTCCGTCGTGATCGTCGCCAAGGATGCGGCCGGCCTGAAGGAAAAACTCGTCAGCGACGCGTTTTCTCCCATCAAGTACGACGGCAACAAGCCGCAAGCGCTGCTCGATGAAGACAAGGTCATCGGCGCGATGAAGCTGAACATCAAGCCGGCGGCCGTCACCGTGACGCCAGCGGCGCAGGCGTTCGCGAAGTAAGCGCAGCAAAAAATAACGCACCAAGTAAATGCAATCATGGCCGCCAGCATAAAGCTGGCGGCTTTTTTTATGCACAGAAATGGCGCATCGCAACATCAGATTACGATTATCTGCCGATATTATCTCGCCTCGCCGGGAACATCATAGAGGCTCCGCCACCGCACCAGAATAGTGCATCTGCAACATATTACAAATGTAAAAGTTTGCAACTTGAATGGACATCCGCAAAACAACAAAAAGTAACAATGACAGAGAATAATTTTAAATTATTCCTTATAAAACAATAAGTTAATAATATTATGTTGTGTTTTTTTCATTAATTATTTATCAATTTCAAGACATTTCTTAACATAAAATCTTTTTCCTGCCATCAATTTTTTACCAAATATGTAAGCATAAAAATATTCTGTATAAACTGTTGTGTCAACGTGACAATGTTGAAAAAAGCATGGCGCAACTTTTCTGAAAATGTTTTGATAAAGGTCTAGGCAATACTGTTTATACGGTTTTGCAACAAAAATCGCTGAAGCGATCCACTAGACCGGGAAAGTCGCGCATCGTACAACGATGTCCGACCATGTGTTCAGCAGTTGAAATTCGATGGAGAATATTTTGCTTAAAAAAATAGTCTTAAAACAAAGTGTGATCGCAGTCGCCTTGACCTTGTCTTCCTCGCAATTGGTCTACGCGCAACTGGCACCGCAGGAGCCAGCGCTGCAAAAAATTCTCATTACCGGTTCGAACTTGAAGCGGGCCGACAAGGAAGGCACCTCCCCTGTCGACGTGATTACCGCCAAGGATATCAAGGACAGCGGCGCATCGACCGTTGCCGAACTGATGAAACTGGTGCCATCGATGGGCACCGATACCAACCAGGACCAGCTCGGCGGTTCCGGTTTTGCCAAGGGTGTCGCCACCGCTTCGCTGCGCGGCCTGGGCTCAAGCTCCACCCTGATCCTGTTGAACGGACGGCGCATGACGCCATCGGCCTACGCCGACCCGAACAACGGCAACTCCACCCTGTATGACTTGAACAGCATCCCGTTGTCCGCCCTGGACCGCGTCGAAATCCTGAAAGACGGCGCATCGGCCGTCTACGGCTCGGACGCCATCGGCGGGGTCATCAACTTCATCACCAAATCGAACTATCGCGGTGCGCAAATCGCCGGTAACGCGGGCGCCAACGACGATGGTTTGTTCCGCCGCAAGAACGTCAGTGGCTTCTTCGGCACGGGCGACCTCGAAACCGATGGCTACAACGTCTTCGCGGCCGTCGACTTCTCGCAACGCGACCGCGTTGCCCGCCGCGACGCCAAGGATGTCGCCTACTCGACCTACCAGGACTTGAACGGCCGCTTCCGCTCCAACTACTCGAGTTCCGTCTCGAAATACGCGACCGTGTACCGCGAATCATCGCCAGGCTCGCGCAACTTCGGCGTGACGCAAGCGAACGCGCCACAGCGCGTGACGTTCAATCTGGGCTGCGACCCGTCTGAACGCATTACGGGCGGCACCAAGGATGGCCTGCTGCCAACGAGCATCCTGATTGGCCGCACCTTCTGTAACTATGACCTCGATCAATTCCTCGAAAGCCAGGGCGACGGCCGCGATGCCAGCGTGTTGAGCCGCGGCACCTTGAAGCTCAGCAGCAGCATCACCGGCTACGCGGAAGCGGCTTACACGCGCTCCTCACGCTCGTACACGGGCGCGCCGATCTCCCTCGGCACGACCTCCGTCACCAACTACATGGCGACGGGCCTGGCCGACCCATTCCAGGCCATCCTGCCGATTGGCCATCCGGACAACCCGCTGACGAATGCCCGCGCATCGGTTGCCTACCGCTTTGAAAACCTGCGTGGCGGCTCGGAAACGGTCAACCAGAACATGCGTTTGCTGACGGGCCTGCAAGGCGATCACTTCGGCTGGAGCTGGGACACCGGCTTGCTGTGGAACCGCTCGGAACGCGATGAAACGCAATATGGCCGCCTGTACCTGCCAACCTTGCGCAAACTCAATACCGGCACGTCGCTGGCGCAGTTGGCGGCCGATCCGACCATCGGCTACGATCCGAAAAGTGAAGGCGTAGCGGAAATCGTCCAGCTCGACGGAAAGGCCAGCACGGAATTCGGCAAGCTGGGCGGCGGGGCCATGGGCCTGGCCATCGGCTTCGAACTGCGCCAAGAGAAAATCCGCATCGATCCGGACAGCAAGGTGGCCAACGGCGAAATCTACGGACAGTCGAATACCATTATCGACGGCCAACGCAACGTCAAGTCGGCCTTCGTCGAGCTGCGCACGCCATTCACCAAGAGCTTCGAGATGGACTTTGCCGGCCGGGTAGACAAATATCCTGGCATCAAAACCAACTTCGTGCCGAAAGTGGGCGCCAAGTGGACCGCCACGGATACGCTGGCCTTCCGCGGCACGTATGCCGAAGGTTTCCGCGCTCCCGCACTGTCGCAAGTGACGCCAGGCGGCGCGCAATTCTTCCTGCAAGGCGTGTGGGATCCGAAACGCTGCCAGGAAGATGAAAGCACCCCGCGTCCCGGCGGCGTGACGGCCGACTGCAGCAAGTCGATCTCTGGCGTCGGTGGCGCCAATCCGGACCTGAAGCCGGAAACGTCGAAAAGCTACTCGCTGGGCCTGATCTACTCGCCAACCTCCAACATCGACGTGGTCGTCGACGTGTACCGCGTGCGCAAGGAAAAAGAAGTGGCGCTGGGTACGGCCAGCGAAGCGCTGAAGAACGAAGACCGCTCGCCGGAAAACGTCCTGCGCGACCAGAACCCGGCCAACTTCATCACGGACGCGAACGGCAATCCGATTCCCGGCACGGGCACCTTGTTGTCGGTCAAGACGCCTTGGTCCAATCAGGGTTCGACCGAACTGCGCGGCGTCGATTTCGAAGGTCGTCTGCGTAACAAGCTCGGTGAATGGGGTTCGCTCAGCACCGCCTTGCGCGGCACCTACGTCTACAGCTACAAGCTGGAACAGCACGAGGGCGACACGGTCAACAACGTCGCGGGTACCCGTCCTAACCTGTACGACTGGCAATTGTCCACCGGCACCGACATGCCGAAGGTCAAGGCTTCGCTGACCACCAACTGGACGCGTGGCGACCATAGCGTCAACGCCTCGCTGAACTTCGTTGGCAGCGTATCGCTCAAGCGTAGCCGCGACGGCGCCGAGATCTACGACCAGCCCTTCTGCTCCTTTGGCACGAAGAAGCCTACCGATGCGGCGCCGGATCGCAATACCACGATCCCTGGCTACGAAACGGCCTTCCCGGACTGCAAGGTCGCCAGCTGGACCACGGTGGGCCTCGGTTATACATACACCGGCTTCAAGAACCTGAGCCTGGGCATCAATATCCAGAATCTGTTCGACCGCGCCGCACCGTATGATCCCGACTACCCAGCCGTCGGCTACAACGAAGGCTTGCATAACGCCTATGGCCGCTACTTCACCTTCAATGCGCGCTACACGTTTTAATTAACCGCACGCAGAGACCAACGCCTCCTTCGGGAGGCGTTTTTTGTGACCACTACTCGAACGGATTGGCCACCGACGTCACCTCGGGCGGCGGCAGCTGGTCGGGCAGTTCCTGCTTTTCCAGCTGCGCCACCACGTCGGCCAGCAGTTTTTGCAGCTGTTTGGCCAGGGCCAGGCCCGGCTTGTCCAGGGTCAGGTCGATGTCGCCGCTGATGCTGAWGCGGTCCATCCGGGTGACGATGGTCCGGCTGCCGATTTCCAGCACATCGCTTTCATTGGCATACGGGACGAATTTCTTTGCGCACATGGGATTTCCTTTTTGACGGTCTTATTTCCTGGACTTGCTTTTCACCTTGGGCAAACTCAGCATGCGCAACTTTTGCTGGCGCGTCAGCGACGGTAACAGATCGATGCCGATCCTGTCTTCCAGTTGCGCAATGCTCAACACTTCATACGTCTTGGTATCGACGTTTTCAATAAAATAGGCGGCGCCGGCGCGCTGGCGCGGGCTGTACACGGCCTTGTACAGATGGCTGGGCACGATCACCCGGCCCACCTTGCGCAAGTTGCCGCCAATAAAAGCCGGCCCCGTGATCACGTACAGGTCGCCTTCTTTTTTCGCCATCTTGCGCACGGCGCCTTCGATGCCGGCCCACACATAGCGGTTGTTGCGCGAATCTTGCGGCACCATGTTGGCCAGGGTAAAGCTATCGCGCTGGCTCTGGCGGTCCGGCATGTCGCCGTTGGGCGCCATGTGGCCACGGTCGAAGCCGCTGCGCGCATAGTCGGCCAATTCCGCGCGCTGGGCGGCGGGCAGCTTGCGTTCGGCGTGGAAGGAGTTTTCGCGCGACAAGTCCTGCGCCGCTTCCAGATTGTTCGCCGTCAAGTGCTCGGCCGACCACAGCGGCGTGCGCGTGATACCCGAGTGCATTATGCCAAACACGTTGTAGCACAGCTCTTTGGTTGCCACGTCCAGCTTGGGGTTGGTGATTTCCGGCTTGCGGCCATCGACGTAATGGGCGGGGCAGGCATCGGCATGCGCCAGGTTCGCGGCAAAGGCGGAAGCCAGCAAGCCGCACGCCAGGGTCAGCCTGGCGATCGATCGTTGAATCATATTTCCCTAAGTGAAATCATTGCAGGCCAGCATTCTAGCGGACGGCGGCCATCATCACAAACCCGCGCAAACCTGGCGTGCGCGACTGGAAACTGGGTGGCAGGCGGTCCTGCGCAGAGCTGGTGCAAATAAAGGCCAACAGGCCGCGCACAGCCATTCATATCTGCTAAGATTGCCTGGATTCGTTCGCATCGACCATTCAAGATTTGGAGAGCATATGATCAAAAAAACCCTGCTGCTGATCGTTGTCGTCGTCGCCGCCATCCTCGGCTATGCCACCACCAAGCCCGACACCTTCAGTGTCCAGCGCGAAATCACCATCAAGGCCCCGCCCGAGAAAATCGCCGCCCTGATCACGGACTTCCATTACTGGGCCGCGTGGTCGCCTTGGGAAAAGCTCGATCCCGCCATGCGCCGCACGTTTACGGGCCCGGCCAATGGTCTGGGCGCGCAATATGCGTGGCAAGGCAATGACAAGGTGGGCGCCGGCCGCATGGAAATCACGGAAGCGGCCCAGCCCGAACGCACCGTCATCAAGCTGGACTTCCTCAAGCCCTTCGAAAGCCACAACACCACCACATTTACCATGACGCCCGAGGGCGACGGCACCAAGGTGAACTGGACCATGACGGGCCCCAGCCCTTACGTCAGCAAGGTCATGACGGTCTTCGTCAGCATGGATCGGATGATCGGCAAGGATTTTGAAAAAGGCTTGAACAACCTGAAGGCGGCCGCGGAACGCTAAGCCCGCTCGCAGCAAAAGGAAACAGGGCCCGCGCGGCCCTGTTTTATTTGGCGCCTCCTTTGCGGAGGCCATGCTCAGAACTGCTCGATCCAGGCGGCCAGGTGGTCTGGCGTGAGCGCCGGTTCAGCCTGCACTACCTTGCCCTGCAAGCCCGATTCCGTCTTGCTCAGCTGCAGCGACCAGCCGCGCCGCGCCAGCCACAGCAAGCTGGCCAGCCAGAACGAGTGGATGGGCGAGACGGGCGTGGTGGTCGGCGTTTCCAGGAATTCCGTCAGCAGCCGTCCATCGAGGAACAGCGCCGTGCCGCCCTGGTTTTGCAGCGCCGCGCCGAACACGGGCAGCAGCATGTCGATCGCCTGCTCCACGCCACGCCCCGGATGCTCGCGCTCGAGCGTGTCGAGCTGCTGGCGCACGGCGGCGGCAAAGGCCGTGCCGCGGAACGCTTCCGAACTGACCAGGTCGGCATAATCCATCAGCAGCCAGTCCGGCTCGGGCGGTGTGACGCCCGCCGTCAGGGCCGCCGACAGATACGCTTCCACGGGCAGTTGCTGTTCCGGACCGGCCAGGCTGGCGCACAGGGCATACAGGGTGCCGATGCGGTTGGCGACGGCTTGCCGCTGGCGCACCATCAGCTTTTCGCGCAACAACTGGGCGTGTTCATTGCGCAAGCGCGCCAGTTCCAGCGCCTGTTTCAGTTCCATGCGCAGGGCCGCGATATCCCACGGCTTCTGGATGTAGCGGTGGATCTGCCCCTGGTTGACGGCTTCCACCGTGTGCTCGAGTTCGGAATACGCGGTGGTCAGAATGCGCACGATGTGCGGATGGCGGTCCCAGCAATACGACAGCAATTCGTTGCCGTAGGCGCCGGGCATGCGCTGGTCGGAGACCAGCACGGCGATGCGGTCGGCCTGCTCGTCGAGGATGCGCTTGCCCTCCTCGACCGAGGTGGCCGTCAGCACGTCGGCCAGCGGCGCGATGGCACGCTGGAAGTATTTGAGGGCGTTGGCCTCGTCATCGACATAGAGTATCGTCGGCAAGCCTTGCGCCGGCTCACGCTGAGCCGGTAAACGCAGATTGGCGTCAATCATGCTCGTTCCTTATATGTACTGGAAAATTCAGGGTTACCGTGGTGGAGGTGCCAAACTCGGTGGCGATATCGAGGTTGCCGCCGAACGACTGCATCATGCGGTGGCAAAACACCATGCCCCAGCCCTTGCCTTCGCCGCCACCGGCACTGACGGGGTCGATCAACAGCTGCTCGACAATCTCGGGGGCGATGCCGGCGCCATTGTCGCGCACCGTGATGCGGCCGGCATCGATGCGGATGCCGATCGCTGGATGGGTTTGCTCGCCGGCCGAACGCAAGGCATTCGCCAGCACGGACGACAATATCAGCGCGACGCAATTGGGCGACTCGGCGATGGAAAAATCTTCGCCCACTTCGACCGTGATGGCGGCGCGCTGGGCCACGCTCAAGGGATAACTGCCGAGCAAGGCGTCCAGCAACTGGCGCGCGCTGCCGGCGCGGCGTCCGCCCTGCATGCCCGGCCCGGCGCTGGCCAGGCGCACCGTGTCGACAAAGCTGGCCAGGACCGACAGGCAATAGCGCGCATTGTCGTGCATCAGGGCGGCCGCTTCGCCGATCTCGGCCTGCGGCGCGGCGTCCGCCTGCGCGCGCCGCGCAATGCCGCGCGCAAAATTGGCGATGGCCGCCAGCGGCGTATTCAATTCATGCGCAAGGAAAGCCAGCGATTCTTCCATCGCCACCAGGCCCTGGCGGCGCGCGGCCCGTTCGCGGCCCGTCTGCACGGCCAGCTGCAGCGCCGTTTGCATGGCGGCCAGGTCGAGCGGCTTTTCCAGCAAACGGAACAAGGTGCCGCCGTTGATCAGCTCGAGCAGCACGTCCTTGTCCGCATACGCGGTCACCAGCATGCAGACGATGTGCGGATAGCGCTGCGCCACTTCCTGCAGCAGCTCGCTGCCCAGGCGGTCCGGCATGCGGTAATCGGTAACGAGCACGTCTATCTGGCCGGCCTCGTCTTCCAGCAAGGCCAGCGCCGCATCGACGCTCTGCGCCGTCAATACGCGGTAGCGGGGACCGACGGCGCGCTCGAAATACTTGCAGGCGAGCGCTTCATCGTCCACGTACAGCACGCTGGCGCGGCTATCGCTGTCCATGCTAGCGGCCCTCCCAATCGGAGCGCTGCAAGTCGAAATTCATGCTGGCCCATTTGCCCAGCTCGCTTTCGGCGCTCAATGTTCCCCCGTGGCGCTCGATCACGCCATAGCTGATGCTCAGGCCCAGGCCCAGTCCCTGCCCCACTTCGCGCGTGGTAAAGAACGGCTCGAACACACGCGCCAGGTTTTCCGGGGCGATGCCGGGGCCGTTGTCGCGCACGCTGATGCGCAGGCGCTTGTCATCCCAATGGGCCGTGATGCGGATCTCGAACGGCGGCGCATTGCCCTTGCGCATGGACAGGACCGCATTGCCCAGCAAGTTGATCAGCACGCCCACGATGGCCGCCTCGTCGCCGCGCACCAGGGTATCGACCGGCAGGTCGTGGCTGATGCTGACATTCTTCGTTTCATGCCCCACCAGGCGGATGGCCGCGTCGAGCGCGCTGCGGAACTGGAAGTGTCCCGTTTCCAGCTGGTTGCCGCTCTTGCGGTAGGCAAAGGTCTTCAAGTCGGACACGATGTGCTGCACGCGCAGCATGCCCTGCTTGGCGTCGGCCAGGCATTCGCTGACCAGCGCGCTTTGCTTGGCGACCGGGTCTTCGATGGCCACTTCGATGGCCATCATGCAGAAATTCACGGGGTTATTGACTTCATGCAGCATGCCGGCGGCCAGGGTGCCGATGGCGGCCATTTTCTCCTGCTGCAGCATCTGTCCCTTGATATCGGCCAGGCTTTTATTCGTTTCTTCCAGCTGCGTGTTCTTTTGCGCCACTTCCGCCTTCAGCTGGAACAGCATGAAGCGGGCGCGCTCGTTGAAATAGGTAAAGACGGCGCTGATGCTGGCCGACATGATGAGGAACAGACAGTTGACGACAAACGTGCCCGGCAAGTCGAAGCCGCCCGCATGCCAGGCGCAGGCGCCCACGTACAGCAGGCAGGAGATGGCGCCGAAGACCATGTTTTGCCACAGGCCGAAAGCGAGCACGATGCCCGACGAATAGATGGCCAGCGTCATGCCCACGTAATAGATCGAGGTGGCGCCTTCCGTGATGGCGATCATCCAGGCGATCATGATTTGCGGCAGGATCAGCCAGACAAACGTCAGCCCCTGGATGCGGTCTTGCGCCCAGCGCGTGCGCATGGCCAGCACGACGCAAAAGATCAGCACGGACACGACGATGCGCGCGCTCGTAAACGCCGATTGCTTGTCCGGATACAGTGCCGAATCGAGGCCCATGCCCAGCAGGATCAGCACGATGCCCGTGTACGCCCCGCCGCGGCTGAATTCCAGGCGGAAGTCGCGCAAAACGGCCGTATAGCCGGCGTGCAGGCCTGGAGTATCCATCAAGGAATGCTCACTTCCGCGAACACATTCACGCCCGTCGCGTCGACATAGATTTTCGGCTCCGTCGCATGCTCGGGCAGCAGGGCCGACAGGCCCGCTTCATTGCGATAGATCAGATGCCACTCGAGCAAATGCTCCATGCCGAACTTACCAGGGTTGTCGGCGTGCACATTGGTGACGAGCAAACGTCCGCCCGGCCCCACGCGCGAGGCGAAGTGCATCAGCAGGCGCGCGCACACCTTGTCGGACAGGTAGTCGAACAGGCCGGCGCAATACACGGCGTCGAAACTGCCGGGCAAGCCCGTGATGCCCGAGCCATGGCGGCGCTTGAGCAGGTTATGCACGGAATCGTGCACATAATCGATCTCGACCACTCTTCCCGTGCGCTGCATGATGGTGGTCAGGCGCGCGCGCGTCCAGTCCAGGGTCTCGCTGCTGAAGTCGACCAGCTCGAAGGCCAGCCATTGCGCATCGGGGCATGTCTCGAGAAAACGCTGCACCTCGATGGCCGGGCCGCAGCCCACGTTCAGCACTTTGTACACACGCCCGGCGGCGCGGGCCGCAGCCGCTTTCTGCGACAGGAATTCCGTCAGGATATCGATGCGGTTGCGGTGCGCCGTCGCCACAGCCGCCTGCAAGAAGGCCGCATTGACGATCTGAAAATACGTGCTCGGACCCTGGCGCGGATCGTCGAGCAGCTGGTTGACCATCTGGTAGTCGCCCGCATAGCCGAGCGGCTTGGTAAACGTGCGGAAGACGAACGGCGCGCGCAGGATCAAAGGATGCAGCGCCGCCTGGGCAAATGCGCGGTGGGCCGGTGCCCGCTCTTCCTCGACGAGCGACGCTTCCACCTCGAGCTGGCGCAAGTAAAGCTGGGTCTGCTCCATCAGCGGCAAGGCAAGTTCATCGAAGATATCGGGGCGCAGCCGGCCGTTTTCCTTCGGCAGCGAGTCGGACAAGTCGACCTGTTCGACCCAGCGCGACACTTCCGACAAAAAGGCGCGCATTTCGTTGACGACGATCTGGTAGTCGCGGCGGATGCGGAAACGCTCGCCCCAGCCCGCGACAAAGGCGCTGGACTCTTTCGCCACGGCGCCCTTGACGACGACCACGTCGCTCAATTCGCGCCACTCGTCGATCAGGGTCACGGAAACGATGGCGGTCAGGCCCGTGTTGACGCTGCTGATGACGACGGCCTTGCCGACGTAGGCGTTTTTCGCCCCCATGCGCACCGTCACGTCATTGAGCACCTCGCTGACCTGCACAATCGAGTATGGATTGTAGATTTCCATGACCAGCGAATTGCGCTGCAAGTTGAAAATCGTGCCGCGCACCGCCTCACCCTGGGTGTTGCGGAAACTGACGACTGGATCGATCTGCGATTGTGAATACACGATTGAGCATTATCAAGTTGCCCGGTTTCCGGCGCACCACACTGGTGACACCAGATTCCAGGCTGGGTTAAGGCACGGCACACCGGTCGTTTGCCGCCGGCTCCGCCATCGCAATGGCGGTATTGCGGCGTCGCGCGACGCCGTGCCGGAGCGCCTCAAAGCGCATCTGTTCGCTCTCTGATCGAGTGTACTATGGATGTAGCAGAACGGGCAATTGTTCCCTCAGGAACGACTCTCTGTGGCGCTGGCGCGCAACGCCGGCGCTCATCCCGCAATAAACAGTGCGAGCGCATGACGCAGCAACTGTGGCGTTTGCCCCGTCCAGCGCTTGAACGAGCGGCGGAAGTTGGTGGCATCATGAAAGCCGAGGTAGGCGGCCACGGCGTCGTTGTCGTAGCCATGCGCCTGGAACAGATAGATCGCCTTGTGCGCGCGCACCTGGTCCAGCTCGGCCTGAAAATGCGTGCCATGGCGCGCCAGGTGGCGCTTCAGGGTGGCGGGACTGACGCCAAACTCCTGCGCTGTGCGCTCCAGGGTTGGCGCGCAGCGGATATTGGCCAGCAGATAGTCGTACAGCGCACCGAGCAGGCTCTCTGCCGGTATGGGCGCCAGGGCCGCCGCGCGCAAGGCCAGCGCGGCCGCCGTGGCATTGCCGCGCGGCCAGGGTTTGTCGAGCCAGCTGGAATCGATGAGCATGGCGTCGACCTGGCAATCGAAACGCAGGGACTGCCCCAGGTGCACTTCGTGCTGCTCCACGTGACGGGGCCGCGCGCGGTTGAAACAGAAGCGCCACGGCAAGGACTCTCCGGCCAGCCAGCGGCACATCGCCGCCAGCGCCGTCATGTGCATTTCCACCAGAAAAGGCAGCTGGCTGGGTGCGCCGAACGCGTCGACCCAGTACAGCACATGCATGTCGCCCGCTTCGCGCAAACGCGGTTGCAGCAGCGGACACAGCAAGGTATGAAAGTCGCACAGGATGGTCAAGGCCTGGCGCAGGTTCTGCGCCTGCAGCAAGGCATGGCTGGCGGCGCCGTAATGGCCGGGCAGCATTTGCTGGCCCAGCATGAAACTCGTGTCGGCACTGTCCAGGCCGCGCGCCACGTTGGCCAGCAATTGCAGGTATTGCGCGGCGCTGACCTGGCTTTCCGCGGACGGCAGCGCACCGCCGTCGAGGCCCGTGCCCTTGAGCAGCGGCGCCACGGGCAACTCGCGGCTGCGCGCGTAATCGAGCACCAGCGCCGGCTGGTGATGGGCTGCGATGCTGGGGTCGCTTTGCTGGTTCAGCGGCATCAGGCAGGCGCGGCGGTGCCGGCCCTGGAACTGGCGCTCCGGCCCGGCGTTTCGACGGCCCGGCTCAGCTCGGCCAGCACCACTTCCGGCACGCCGTCCGTCAGCGAGCAGGCATGGCGCAGGCTCAGGCGGATTTCACGGTTGTCGTTGGCGTGGTGGCGCATCTGCCCCACCATGGCGCACAGGTGGCGCGCCTTCACTGCCCCATCCTCGCGCGACACGCCCGGCATCAGCACGGCAAAACGGTCGCCCGCATAGCGGCACAGCAAATCGTCATTGCGCAAGTTCAGCAGCAGCATGTGGCCCACGGCTTGCAGCACGCGGTCGCCTTCGCGGTGGCCATATTCGCGGTTAATCAAATGAAAGCTGTCGATATCGAGCAAGACCAGTGCGCAATCGAGACCGGGCCGGCGCTCCTGCTCCAGGCGCATCTGCGTGCGCAGGTAGCTGGCATCGGCCAGTTGCGTGATGCGGTCGAAGGCGCGGTGGTCGCGGAACAGGCGCTCGCGCTTTTGCAGGTGTTCGTTCAGGCGGAACTGCTCCTGGCGCCAGTAATACATGCCGATCGTTACCAGCAGCATGCCAAAAGGAATCAAGCCTTCGAGCCAGTTATCCCATACGGCGCTCTTGTCGACGGCGAAGAATTCGTCGAGGCAATCAGCCCAGGACCCCAGCATGATGGCGCACAGGCCGCCGGCGATCAGGCTCGTCACCAGCCCGCGCGGCCGGCTGCTGAGGGTAAACAAAAACCAGATGCCCGCCATGACGGCCGTGCCGCCTTCGCAAACGATGTCCATCCACTTCCAGATGGCAAACGGTTTAAGGTGCCCCAGTGTGGCGTACAGGAACAAGAACAGGGGCAAGGCCAGTGCGGCGGCAATCAGGCTGTTACGGTGCAATGGCAGCATGTGGGAAAACCTTTAAAAGTGGTGCTGTCGCCACGATAGCGCCCGCCCATGACGGCACGATGACATGCCCCACGCCCGTGCGGCAGGTGCAAACGGCTCAGCATTACCTGGGGCGCTCATGCAAATACGGCATGCCACGCCCCATGTGCCCACGACCGGCAGGTCATTTCAGCTCACCACGCTCCATTTCCAGCCGGAAAGCGTTCACGGGCCGTTGTTTTCAGGGTGGCAAGCCCTTGCCTGTCACGCAACCGTCATATTTGCTGCCTAGAATCCGCCCGGTTCCTTCCCCTAACCGAGCTCTTCATGAAAACCATGCACACTTCGACTCCCTCCCCGCTGCGCCTGACGGCCCTGGCCCTCGGCATCATGGCCGTCTTCAGCGGTCAAAGCCATGCGCAAGATGCGGACGGCCAGCCGGCCGCCACCGTGGTCGTCAGCGGCCAGCGCGCCAGCCTGCGCAACGCCATCGCCGCGCAAGAGAAAGCCGACAACATCATCAGCGTCATCAGCAGCGACGATATCGGCGGCTTGCCCGATAAAAACGCGGCCGAAGCACTGGCCCGCTTGCCGGGCGTGTCCGTGCAGCGCGACCAGGGCGAAGGCCGCTACATCACGGTGCGCGGCCTGGGCCCGGACCTCAACGCCGTCACCATCAATGGCGCCCTCGTGCCATCGCCGGAAGCGGGCCGCCGCGCCGTGGCGCTCGACATCCTGCCCGCCGGCCTGATCCGCACCCTGGAAGTCTCGAAGACCTTGCTGCCGGAAATGGACGCCAACTCGCTGGGCGCCACGGTCGAAGTGAAATCGCTGTCCGCCTTCGACTTGCCGGGCAAGCTGCTGTCGGCCAACGTGGGCGCCAGCTACGATGAAAAGACGGGCAAGACCAGCCCCAGCGGCGGCGCCCTGTGGGCCCAGCGCTTCCTCGACGGCAAGCTGGGCGTGGCAGCCGGCCTGAGCGCGGAAAAGCGCTCGTTCGGCTCCGATGACGTGGAAACGGGCGGTGCCTGGAGCAAGGGTAAATTGTCCAGCCTGGAATTGCGCGACTACCTGCCCGTGCGCAAGCGCGGCGCCCTGGCCGTCAACCTCGATTACCGTCCCGAAGCGGGCAACAGCTGGTTCTTGCGCTCGTTCGTCAGCGAGTTTTCCGACAATGAAGTGCGTGACCGCCTTACCATCAGCAATATCGCGGGCGGCAGCCTGGCCGAAGACCAGACGGCCAGCGCGCGCGCCGAGCGCCGCATCCGCCAGCGCAAGTACACGCAGCAAGTGCGCTCGCTCGTGCTGGGCACGCAACAGAAATCGGGCGACTGGACCCTGGACGTGAAAGGCGGCATGAGCCGCGCCACGGAAGACACGCCGGAATCCTTGAACGATGGCCGTTTCCGCGGCACCAGCAATTTCGCCGGCATCAGCTTTACAGATACGCAGGAGCCCAAGCTGAGCGGCCCCGCCTCGCTGTACGACCCGGCCAGCTACGCGCTCAACGCCATCACCCTGCAAAAGCGCTACTCGAAAGACAATGAACACCATGCGCGCATCGACCTGGCGCGCAAGTTCGACATCGCCACGCTGAAGTTCGGCGCCAAAGTCAGCCGCCGCGAAAAGACCAATGACACGGATCAATGGGCGTATAACAGCAGCAAGGCCACCAGCGGCAACTATTGGGGCGCCGGTTCCACGTCGATGAGCAATTTCGTGCAGGGCCACAATCTCGACTACGACCTGGGCAACATCGGTGTGGCGCTGGACCCGGCCCTGATACGCGCCCGCGTGGCCGGCCTCGACCGCGCCAAGGCGCGCCTGTCCACGGAATCGATCATCAACGACTACCGCATGCATGAAGACATCAACGCCATGTATGTGCAAAACAGCTACGACTTCGACGCCTGGCACATCCTCGGCGGCGTGCGCGCCGAGCGCACCAGCTTTGAAGCGGCCGGCTCCCAAGTGGACAGCGCCGGTGTCGCCACGGCCTTGACGCGCGAGCGTTCGTACACCAACTGGCTGCCGAACCTGCAAACCCGTTATGACGTGGATCAAAAGACCAGCGTTCGGGCCGCCTGGACGCAAGCCGTCGTGCGCGCCAACTTCAGCCAGCTGGCGCCGGGCATCAGCCTGGCCAGCAATACGGAAGCCGTGATCGGCAACCCGGACTTGAAACCGTTGAAGGCGAACAACCTGGACCTCGGCATCGAACGGGTGCTGGGCAACGATGGCGTGATGTCGGCTTACGGCTTCTACAAGGACATCAAGAATTTCACGTACACGACGAATCTGGCCGGTACGGGCCAGTGGGCGGGCTACACGACGGCCACATCGTATGCGAACGGCGACGCGGCCAAAGTGAAAGGTATCGAACTGGCCTACATGCAGCCGCTGCGCATGCTGCCTGCACCGTTCAACAAGTTTCTTGTCGGCGTGAACGGTACCCTGAGCACGTCGAGCGCGCAAATCGGCCGTTTCGACAAGGCGACGAACAAGCAGATGCACCGCGACATCCGCCTGCCGGGCCAGTCGAACCAGGTAATGAACTTGATGCTGGGCTATGAAACAGGCCCGGTCAGCGCCCGCCTGGCCCTCAACTACAAGTCGCCGTATCTGCTGGAAATGGGCAACGACATCCTCGACCAAAGCCAGGACCATATCGTCGCCAGCCAGAAGCAGCTTGATTTCTCGCTGTCGTACCAGATCAACAAGCAGTTCCAGGTACTGTTCGAAGCGGCGAACCTGAACAACGAGAAATACTATGTCTACCAGGGCACGAAGCAATACAACGTGCAGAACGAACAATACGGCCGCACTTTCAAAGTGAGCCTGAAAGCCAGCGCCTTCTGATGATGATTTCAACTAACATGAAAAAAAACGTACTCTGCGGCGCCTTGCTGGCCGCCTTCTGCGCCACCGGTGCCGTCTTCGCCGCCCCCGCCAACACTTTGCCTTCCTTCACGCAAGAGGCCGAGGAACTGGCGCGCCTGCCCGGCGGCGGCTGGCTGACCCTGGACAAGCACGGCTTGCGCCTGTTCAACGCCAGCGGCCAGGAGCAGGACCGCATCACCGTGCGCGCCAAGCAGCTCGACACGCGCATCAATGGCGGCAAAGTGCTGGCCGTCTTCCTGGAAGCGGACACGCAGCGCCCGCTGCCCGTCTCCGTCGACGTGCAGGCCGGCAAGCTGGTCAAGCTGGCGCCGTTTCCCGTGCCCACCTTTTCCGTGGAAGCGTCCTGCCTGTACCGCGACGCCCAGCAGCTCGACCATCTGTTCTTGATCGGCAAGGATGGGCAAGCGGAACAGTGGGTGATGCAAGGTGAACAGCGCAGCCTGGTACGCAAACTCGCTTTGCCGCCGCACGCCAAGCATTGCCGCGCCGACGATGGCGCCCAGCGCCTGCTGGTCAGCGAGGCCAACATGGGCGTGTGGTCGTATGAAGCCGATTCCGAAGGCATGGGCAAGCGCGAAGTGGTGGCCCTGCGCAAGCCGTACGGCCAGCTGGATGGCGGTGCCGGCGCCCTGGCCGTGCTGCCGGGCGGCGTGGCCGTGCTCGACGGCAAGGCGGACAAGCTGCACCTGTACTCCCATCAGGCGGGCAAGTGGTCGGCCCAGCCAGCCCAAGCCGTCGCCTTGAACGTGCGCAAGGGCGACAGCCAGCTGGCGCTCGACGGAAATTCCTTGATGTTGCGCGGCAAGAACGGTTGGCAAGCGCGGCCCTTGAAATGGGCTGGCCAAGCGGAAACATCACCTGCGGTGGCCATCATCGCCCCGCAAGCGCAGACGGAACCTATGGCGCGCCAGGGCGACGCGGCCGACGATCCGGCCATCTGGCTATCGAGCAACCCTGCCGACGCACGCATCCTGGGCACCAACAAAAAGCAGGGACTATTGGTCTACGACCTGCAAGGCAAGCAGACGCAGCTGCTGGAAGTGGGACGCCTGAACAACGTCGACGTGCGGCAAAACATCAGCCTTGGCGGCGGCAAGGTCGACTTGGCTGTCGCCACCCAGCGCGACGACAACACCATGATGCTGTTCACCATCAATGCCGATGGCGTGGTGGCGGAAGCGGGCCGTTTCCCGACCGGACTGAAAAGCATCTACGGCATGTGTTTGTATCAACCGGCCAGCGGCGGTGTGGAAGCGTTCATCAACGACAAGGACGGCACTTTCCAGCAGTACAAGCTTGAAATCAGCGGCATGAACGGCAGCAAGTTCAGCGCCACCCTCTTGCGCAGCTTCAAGGTTGCCACCCAACCGGAAGGCTGCGTGGCCGATGATGCCAACGCCAGATTGTTCCTGGGCGAGGAAACGCGCGGCATCTGGACCACCTCGGCCGACGCCGCCAAGCCCGACGCCCTCACCATGGTCCTGCCCGTGGGCGCACAGTTGACGGCCGACGTGGAAGGCATGGCCATCTACCGCCAGCCGGGCGGCAATACTGATTCTGGCTACCTGATCGTCTCCAGCCAAGGCGACAACAGCTACGTGGTACTCGATGCCAAAGCCCCCTACAAGGTGCGCGGCCGTTTCAAGGTGGGCTTCAATTTACCGGCAGGCATCGACGGCACCTCGGAAACGGACGGCCTCGACGTCACCTCCGCCAACCTGGGTGGCGCGTATGCAGAAGGCATGCTGGTGATCCAGGACGGCTACAAGCGCCTGCCCGATGGGCCGCAGAACTTCAAGTATGTGGCGTGGGGGGATGTGGCGAAGGCGTTGAAGCTGGAGTAATCACCATGGGGCGGCTAGCAATGGCTGCCCCATGTACGATAGGAGTGTTAAAGATTGCCGCTACCTTGTACGCGGCATATCGATGACAAAAGGCAGACTTTTTCCAAAAAAGTCCACGCTGCCCGTCACTGCCAGGCGTTGTGTCGACAATTCCTCCAGGCGCAGATCCGCGACATCACGGTATTTCATCATGTAGAGCGAGGATTCACACTGTGGATTGCCGGCATCGACGGCCAGCCTCCGCACGGGCGCGGCATCAGGTCCCGCGACGAGCAAGCACTGCAGAGAGAAGGACGGCGGATACAGCGCCCACGACCAGGGCGCATCGTCGTCTTCCGTCAGCCGCATGAACACGTCGTCGTCGGCCTCGATCGTGATATTAATTTCCCGCATGCCATCGGCGCGCGCCTCAAGGCTGATCCGGGATTTCGCGACATCCACTTCGAAATTGGTGTCGCCGATACTGAATACATGCATTACGCTATTACTCCTGACTGACGCGTGAATCTACTGCCCGACAGACCGCTGGCGTCAGCCAGCAAACCTGCACTGGCACGCCTCAATCGCCCTGCTGTTGCCAAACCGCCTTGCCACCCTTGATATAGATCAAGGCACTGGCAGAGCCCTCTTTCGCCACCACGATCCCGTCCGTTTTCAGCTTGAGCGCCTTTTCATGATAACTGTGCTGGAGCGAGCCCTTGTCTTCCACTTGCCAGATTTCCAGCCAGGCAAAATCCTCACCACCGTTGGACAAGGCATGTCCCGCACCGACGATCAGAGGCGCCGTCTTCTGTCTGAACAGGAAGACGATACCCTCTTTCTTGCTGTCCTTGTTTTTGACGAGGACAGCCAGGTCGCCCTTGCCGTCGCCATCGAAGTCGCCGCGCAAGACGAAGGGATTAATACGGGCGCTGACGTCAATGCCTTCGCGTTTGGCCAGGCTATCGAGCTGTTGCGCCGCCCAGGCCGGCAATTGCGCCTGCGGCGGCAAGGCCTGCGCACCAGCCATGCCGGTGGCGAACACTAAAGCGACTGTCACTGCCATGCTTCTGCAATTCATGGGACGGCTCCATCGAGACGAAGAATCGGGTGGCACCCGGCGGTTCCGGGTGTGCAGGCAGAATAGCATTATCAGAAAATACTTGCACTGCCTCAACTGTATCCGCTTCACATTCGATGCCCGTGCACACGGATAAGTTACCCTCGCTTGCTGATCTGCCAGCGACTGCCAGCCTCAGGCATATTAAAATACCGTCCCATGACCTCCCCCGCCTCGACCTCTTCCCTCCCCGACAGCATCCTGCTCCCTTCCCTGGCCGTATTGGGAGGGCAGATTTCCGTCAATTTGGGGGCGGCGATTGCGAAGAATCTGTTTCCTGTCATCGGGGTCGAGGGGATTACGGCGTATCGCGTGGGGTTTTCGGCACTGATCCTGCTGGCTATCTTCCGGCCGTGGCGCTACCGGCTGACGCGCAAGGACGTGCTGAACTTGCTGGTATACGGTTCTGTGCTGGGGTTGATGAACTTGCTGATTTACCGGGCGTTTGCGCTGATACCGATTGGCATCGCGGTCGCCATCGAGGTGACGGGGCCGCTGGCAGTGGCCATGCTGTCGTCGCGCCGGCCGCGCGATTTGCTGGCTGTGGCGTGCGCCGTGTTCGGCTTGTATTTGCTGCTGCCCCTGCAAGGCAGTCCGGGCAGCCTGGACCCTGTCGGCGTGGCGTATGCGCTGGGGGCAGCGCTGTGCTGGGCGCTGTACATCATCTTCGGCAAGCGGGCATCGACCTTGCAAGGCGGCCAAGCCGTGGCCTGGGGCATGACGGTGGCAGCCATGGTGACGGTGCCCATCGGCGTCGCGTACTCGGGGACGGCACTGCTGGCGCCATCGATTGCGCTGATGGGCCTGGCCATCGCCATGCTGTCCAGCGCCCTGCCGTACTCGCTGGAAATCTTTGCCCTGCGCCGCTTGCCGCAAGGCGTGTTCGGCATGTTCAGCAGCGCGGCGCCGGCCGTCAGCGCGCTGGCCGCCATGGTGGTGCTGGGAGAAATGCTGAACTTGACGCAGTGGCTGGCCATCGCCTGCATCGTGTTCGCGTCGGCCATGGCGGCGCTCGGCGCACAGGGCGGCAAGCGCTAGCGGTGCTCGACGGGCAGGCAGGTTTTGATGCCCGCCTGTAAAATGCGTCATTGCTTGCCATATCGCGCACTCTGCCCCACCGATGACATCGACACTTCTTTTTCGCCTGCTCTCCCCTTTCGCTGCCGCAGCCGTGCTCGTGCTGCTGGCGCCAGTCGCCGTCGCGCAGGCTGCCGCTCCGGCCGCCCTCAAGGGCAATGCGGAAGCAGGCAAGGCCGCGTTTCGCAAGTGCGCTTCCTGCCACCAGGTAGGGCCATCGGCGCGCGGCGGCTTTGGCCCCAAGCTGACGGGCGTGATAGGCCGCAAAGCCGGTGCCACCACCGACTATAAATACTCGGCGGCGATGAAAAACGCGAACATCGTCTGGACCGAGCAAAACCTGGCCGGCTTCCTGAAAGCACCGAGCGACTTCATTCCCGGCAATAACATGCGCTTCTGGGGCATCGGCAATGCGCAGCAGGTGGCCGACTTGCTGGCCTACCTGCGCACGCAGTAAGCACCGCCCATAACGCATGCACGGACAGGCGCATACCGCATCCAGCCCATGAAGCAGGATCAAGCTCCCAGCGCCTGCAGCACGCCCTTGCGCTTCTTGTGCGCCGCTTCATAGACTCGCAGCCGCTTGCGCTGGGCGGCGGACAGGCCATCGAGCTTGTCGCGGATCTGCGCCACCGTCAATTGCTGGTAGCCGGCGATGGGCAAGTCGGGCGATGACGCATCCGAGGCAGCGCCGCCGGCTTTTTTCCGCCCCTGCGCTTCCTTCGCTTCACCGGACTGCGCCCTTTGCTTGTTCACGATGCGCGCCGCGACTTCTTCCTCGCGGCCCGGATAGCGTCCTTCCTGCTTGAAATCCCGTTCCAGCTTCTTGAATTCGCGTTCACGCTTGGGGCTTGCACCGACAGGCATGTCCCCTCCCGTCTACGTTTTGGCCGGCAACTTGCGCAGGCACAGGTAAATGGAATACAGCGCCGCCAGTCCCACCAGTACATACACGCCGCGCGAAGCGGCCGTCATGGCGCCGAGGATGCTGGCCACGATGTCGATATCGAACAAGCCCACCAGCGCCCAGTTCAAGCCACCCACGATCAAGAGGATCATCGAGATCCAGTCGACCACGTTCAAGCGCTTTGCCGACATTTCCTGTTTTGCCGCACCGTCCGATCCTGCCTGGATATTCGCCATATCAGCCTCCTGTAAGAAGAAAGGACCCGCCGCCGGGTCTATCAAGGAACAGTGTAGGCGCGGCACCGGTACGCGCCAGTCAGACGATGCCGGGCATTCAAGTAGGAAGACTCTGTAATCAGGCGGGTGATTTTATCTGGCAACAAGCCAGACGGCAGCGCGCATCGGGTAACTGCAACTCATTGCCGCAGCTGCTTGTACATGATGGTGGTGGCATCCAGGCGGTTGCCGTCCGGCGCCAGCGCATAGGCGGGGATGCTGCCGGCCACCACGTAGCCGAGCGACAAGTACAGCGCTTGCGCATGGTCACCACTGCGCGTGTCCAGGGTCAGCAGGCTGCGCGGCAACTGGCGCGACTGTGCTTCCAGCGCCTGCATCAGCTGGCGGGCGATGCCATGCCGGCGGAAAGTGGGCGCGACCAGCAGCTTGCGCACTTCGGCCCGGTGCGCCTGGTTGGGATTGGTGTCCCAGTCCAGCTGCACGGCGCCGGCCACCCGGCCATCGACTTCGGCCACCAGCAACAGGCGCACGCCGCGCGTGACGGCCGGCAACACATTATCGGTCCAGAACGCCTGGCTGGCCGCCGTGTCGCAGGGCAAGATAAAGCCGATGCTGGCGCCGTCGTGCACGCAGTCTTGCAGCAAGGCGCCCAGTTCCGGCAAGCGTTCACGAATATCGGTGGATGAAAAATGACGTAGCGATGCGGACATGGCGACCTCAGACAAGAAAGAGAAAATAGCGGGCGCCGCTGTCTGGCGGCGTCATGAACGCGCTGCGGCCGTGCAGCTGGTAGCGCAGGCAGTCGCCGGCCAGCAAATCGTACGCGCGACCGTCGACGGTCACGTTCAACTTGCCTTCCTGCAGTAACAGATGGTGTTCCATGCCGGGCCGGGGCGAGGCGGCATAAGTGATCGTCACGCCCGCATCGAGTTCGCATTCGAGCGCTTCGCCGGCCAGCGCGCGTGACGGGGGCGAGACGGAGCGGCGCCGAAAACCCGTGTCCGGGTCCGTCCATACGCTTTGCTGTGCCCGCCGCAGCAGCGGTGGAAAATCGTCTTCCACCATGCGCAGCAGGCGCGACATGGCCAGGCCGTACGCCGCGCACAGCTTGCCCAGCACGCTAGTCGTCGGGCTGACTTCGCCATTTTCCAGGCGTGACAGGGTGGCGCGGCTGACCTGGCTGGCACTGGCCAGTTGATCCAGCGACCAGCCCTGCTCCACCCGCAACTGTTTCAAACGCGCGGCCAGCCGCTGTTCCGTCTCGTTATCAGTCAATGTTGAATTTTCCATATATGGGAATTTATCCCACAAAAGAGAACTTGGCAAGCAGTTGCTGCACAGTTGTTCAGCGCACAGACCAGCAAGCCCTCCCCAGGCACGATACGCCATCACTTCAAGGAAAAGCCATGGCCTCCACTCCCGCCACTCCCCAGCCACGTCTGGGTCAGGCGCCCGCGCCGCTGGGCAGGGTCGAATTCCATTTGCAGTTCATTCGCTCATATGCCGATCCCGCGTTCGACGCCGTGCGCGGCGCGTTGGTGCAGGTGGAAGAAGTGGCGTGGAAGAATTACCAGGATGGCCGCAAGGCACCCGTGACACAGAAGGCCGGGCCCGGTTTTCTTGACCCCGATTACGACCTGTCCGTGGAGTGGAAAGCCACGCGCGACCGCCTGCTGGCCGCCGAAGCGCGCCAGAAAGACCCCGCCACGGCGTCGCGCGTGCTGCTGATCTGCGGCGCGGCGCGCAATGACGGCTCTTGCCCCGGTGAAATGACGGCTCTTGCCCCGGTGAAATGTCGAAAACGTGGCGCATGACGCAATGGGCCAGGGAAGTACTGCAGGCCGACAATATCGAAACGGACGTGCTGGACCTGAGCTTGCTGACCTCCTCGTATGATTTGCACATTCACCCGTGCAAGGGCTGTGTCTCGACAGCCATGCCATTGTGCCACTGGCCATGCAGTTGCTACCCGAACCATGGCGAACGGCAGACGAATGACTGGATGGCGGAAATTTACGAGCGCTGGACGGCTGCGCACGCCGTCATCATCCTCACGCCCGTGTACTGGTACCAGACGCCCAGCGTACTCAAGCTGATGATAGACCGGCTCGTCTGCGCCGATGGTGGCAATCCCGATCCCACGTCCACGCATGGCAAGAAAGCCGTGGAAGCAAAGGCACTCGAACTGCAAGGCTGGAATTACCCGAAACACTTGGCCGGGCGCGCATATGGCCTCGTCGTGCATGGCGACGTGGCCGGCATCGAAGGCGTGCGGCGGGGCCTGTCCGACTGGCTGGACTGGATGGGCCTGGTTGACGCAGGCGCCAAGGCGCGGCTGGACCGCTACATCGGCTATTACGACAGTTACGCGCAAAGCCATGACGCCCTCGACCATGACACCAATCTGCAGGAAGAAGTGCGCAACGTGGCGCGCGCCGTGGCCGTCGCCGTCCAACGGCTGCGCGCAGGCACGCTGGCGCCGCCCGATGCGGAGCTCCAGCCTCCCCGGCCAAAATGACACCCGGCACAGCTACCCGGCCATGCGCGATGCGTGGCGGCATAGCTCCAGGAAACCGGCCAGGCGCGGCGACAGTATCTTCTTGGACTGGCGGATCAGATAAAAGTTGCGCTCCAATGGCGGCAGCATGGTTTCCAGTTCCACCAGTTGCCCGCTGGCCAGCAAATCGGCCACGACGACGCGCGAAAGGCAGGCAATGCCCAAGCCCGCCGCCGCGCCATATTTGATCGCTTCCGAATTGCTGAACTCGCCTGCGGCGCGCAGATAGTGCAGATACGGCACCAGCGCTTGCTCCACAGCTTCGCGCGTGCCTGAGCCCGCTTCGCGCAGCAGCCAGCCTGCCTGGTTCAGTTCCGTAAAGCTGAGCAGATGGCGCAGCTGCGCCAGCGGATGCGTGGGCGCGGCCACGATCAGCATCTGGTCCGTCAGCCACGGTTCCACCAGCAAGCCCGCTTCGTGGCATGGCCCTTCGATCAGGCCGATATCGACACGGAACTCCGCCACGGCGGCCGCGATGTCGGCCGTGTTGGCAATCGTCACCTGCGGAATGCTGCGCCCGTATTGCTGCGCCGCCTGCGCCAGGATCTGCGGCAGCAGATAGATGCCGATGGTGGTGCTGGCGCCGATCTGCAGGCTGACGGGCACGGACGGGTCGGCTCCCGCGAACTGGCGCTCGATGCTGGCGGCCCCGTCGCGCATCTGCCGCGCCTGCGGCAGCAGCAGGCGACCATTGTCGTTGAGCAGCAATCGCTTGCCCACCCGGTCAAACAGTTGCGTACCCAGCAAGGCTTCCAGCTCATTCAAGGACGCGCTGGTGGCCGATTGCGACAGCGCAATCAAGTCGCCAGCCGCGCTGGTACTGCCCGTGTCCGCCACGGCGAGGAAAATCTGCAACTGCCGCAAGGTCAACGCCATATCATCTACCTATTTTTCAAGTTAAACATACAAAAACAATCCGTTTTACCATTTAATCAGCGAACTGTACAGTCATGCCATACGAATCAAGAACATGGAGTACGGTATGTCATCCCTCTCAACAACGAACACAACAAGTTTCAGCGACCGCTATGGCCGCCTTCTGCCGGGCCTGCTGCTCAGCGGCGCAATCGCTTATGCCGCCATCGCGCTGGGCAAGCTGGAATGGATGCAAAGCCACGGCATGAGCGCGCTGACCCTGGCCATCATGCTGGGCATCGTGCTGGGCAACAGCGTGTACGGCCGCCTGGCGCCCACTTGCGGCGCGGGCGTGGCCTATTCCAAGCAGACTTTATTGCGACTTGGCATCATCCTGTACGGCTTTCGTTTGACCTTCCAGGATATCGGGCAAGTCGGCCTGGCCGGCATCGCCATCGATGCGCTGGTGCTGGCGTCCACGTTTGGCCTGGCCATGTTCCTCGGCACCAAGGTATTCAAGCTGGAGCGCAACAGCGCCATTTTGATTGGCGCGGGCAGCTCGATTTGCGGCGCGGCGGCCGTGATGGCGACCGAACCCGTCGTCAGGGGGCGTAGCGAGGATGTGACCGTTGCCGTCTCCACCGTTGTTGTGTTCGGCACCATCGCCATTTTTTTGTATCCCTTGCTGTACCAGCTGAATCAAGGCTGGCACCTGCTGGGCGCCACGCCTGCCGCCTTCGGCGTGTACATCGGTTCGACCGTGCATGAGGTGGCGCAAGTAGTGGCGGCCGGCAAGTCGATCGGGCAGGAAGCGGCGAATGCGGCCGTGATCGCCAAGATGGTGCGCGTGATGATGCTGGCGCCGTTTCTCGTCATCCTGTCGGCCGTGCTGGCGCGCGGCAAGGCGAAGGCCGGTGGCAAGGAAAAGGCGGCCAAGCTGGCCATCCCCTGGTTCGCCTTCATCTTCATTGCCGTGGTCGCCTTCAATTCGCTGGGCCTGCTGCCAGCGGGCACCGTGGCCACCATCACCGAACTCGACACGGTCCTGCTGGCCATGGCCATGGCGGCCCTGGGCTTGACGACACATATGTCGGCCATCCGCCGCGCCGGCATCAAGCCCCTGTTGCTGGCAGGTATCCTGTTCTGCTGGCTGATTGCCGGTGGCGCCGCCATCAACCACGTCGTTGCCAGCCTGTTTGCCTGACCTTGAGCCTGATTCAAGCCGGGGCCGCTGACGCGGGAGCCGAAAACTTCGTACAATACAGGTGTTTTGACTCTCAAACCGGCTTCGGCCCCATCCAGGAACATCCATGCACCTCTCGAACTGGCTGCTTTTCTGCAGCGTCGCCCTGCTCGTCACGTTTTCTCCCGGCCCGGCCGTCTTGCTGGCCATCTCGAATGCCATCGCCGTCGGCCCGCGCCGCGCGATGATCAGCAGCATGGGCAATGGGTTTGGCCTGTTCATCATTTCCGGCGTGGCCATGGCCGGCATGGGCGTCGTGCTCGCCACCTCGGCCACGGCCTTCATGCTGCTGAAACTGGCTGGCGCCCTGTACCTCGTGTACCTGGGCATCAAGCAATGGCGCAGCAAGACCAGCGTCGTGGCCGATGCGCCCGTGGTGGCCGGCGCGGCGAATCCGAATTCCTTCTGGAAACTGTTCCGCCAGGGCTTGACGGTGGCGCTGACCAATCCGAAAGCCATCCTGTTCTTCTCGGCACTGTTCCCGCAATTCATCACGCCGGGCGAACCCGTGGCCATCCAGTTCACCGTGCTGACGACCTCGTTTGTCGCCTGCGCCATGCTGGCCCACTTGTTCTACGCCAACCTGGCGCGCCTGCTGAAAACCCAGCTGGCCACGCCGGGCCGTGCCAAGCTGTTCAATCGCATCACGGGCGGCGCCTTCGTCTTGCTGGGCCTGAGCCTGCTGCGCCTGCGCAGCAAGGCCGCGTAATTACGCCAGTAGAAACCCTTCGATGCTGGCCGCCAGGGCCAGCGGCGTTTCATTCATCGGATAGTGTCCCGCATTGCCCAGCACTTCGAGCCGGGCTTGCGGGTACCACGCCAGATACGTGCGGCGCATCAGGGCCGCATCAAAACGGGGGTCGTGCTCCCCCACCAGCGCCAGCAACGGTAGTGCCACGCGCGCCGCCTTGATGTCTTCACTGAAATCCGTCCCGCTCCACGCGAGAAAATAGGCGGCAAACGCCGCTTGGTCCGAACTTTCCCAGGAATATTGCGCCTTCCAGTCCAGCCAGGCGGCTGGCAAGCGTTCGCCCGTACTGCGGTCGATGATGGCGCGCCGCGCCTCCACGTTCGCGTTCGCGTCGAGAAATAGTTGCCGGGCCGCCCCATCGAGCGCCACGCCACAGCTGGGTACTGGCGCCACGGCCACGAGTTTGCGCAGGCGCAAGGGCGCCAGCAAGGCCAGCCGTTCCAGCGCCATGCCGCCCATCGAGTGTCCCACCACGCTGAACGTGGAAAAGCCCAGGGCATCGGCCAGGGCCAGCGCGTCGCGGGCGACCTCGTCCATCGAGTAGCTGCCATGTGCTCCGCGCATGCCGCCATAGCCGCGATTGTCCATGAAGACATAGCTGAAAGCGCCGCCATCGAGGGCCGCTTCCATCGGCCCGAACGCGTGCGCATCGCCAAACCAGCCGTGCAGGACGATGATGGCGTGGGGACCATGGCCCACGCGATGACAGGTATTGTGCATATTCACTCCTGAAAAAGAGTGTATGGTAAGCGGCCAGCCGTCGGCCCGCCTTCGATGGCAGGTCAAATACTGTAGAGTACGGGCCATGGATGATTTTTATACGGAAGTGCCGCGCCCCTTGATCGTCACGGCGCGCGACTATGGCGCAGGCGCGATGTTTCCCAGCCACAGCCATGCGCGCGGGCAATTCGCGTATGCGGCGCGCGGTGTCATCAGCGTGCACACACCGCAAGGCAGCTGGCTGGTGCCGCCGCAACGCGCTTGCTGGGTGCCGGTCCAGCTCGTCCACGGCATGCGCATGCATGGCGCCGTGACCATGCACAACGTGTTTATCGACGCAGCCGCCATCGACGGTACCGGCTTGCCGCCCCACTGCCAGGTGCTGGACACACCGCCGCTGCTGCGCCAGTTGCTGGCCGAGGCCGTGACCGTCGACGCCCTGTATGCGGAACAATCGCGGGCCGGACGATTGATGGCCTTGCTGCTCGATGAGATTGCTGCCGCCAGGCCCCTGCCCCTGAGTGCGCCCCTGCCGCAGGAACCGCGGCTGGCAAAGCTATGCATGAACATGCTGCAGCAACCGAGCCTGGACAGCAATCTCGATGCGATGGCGGCGCAGGCAGGCATGAGCCGGCGCACCTTTACGCGGCAATTCCGCATCCAGACGGGCCTGGGCTTTGCCCAATGGCGCCAGCAAGCTTGCCTGCTGGCCGCCATCACACGGCTGGCCGAGGGGCAAGCCGTCACCAGGATCGCACTCGACCTCGGTTATGCCAGCCCCAGCGCCTTCACGGCCGCCTTCCGCCGCGTGCTGGGCCAGGCGCCCAGCGATTATCTGGACTAGGAGATGATGGCGGCGATGCGCTGCGCCAGCGCCTGCGCCAGTTTCTGCACATGGTAGCCGTCGACAAAGCCATGGTGGGCTTGCGCGGAAAACGGCACGCGCATGCGGCCATCGTCCTGCGCCGGACCGAACTTGCCCCAGGTAAAAGTCGGGATGTCGGCGTCGCGGTGACGGTAAATCGGGTGCTCGATGGCCGCCAGTTCCAGCCATGGCAGGCAGGTGATGAAGATATTGTTGCGCTGCTCGCGCTCGGACTCTCCCTCACCTGTGTTGATCAGCGCGCAGCTCGCTTCGGCCAGGCGTTTCGCTTCCAGGCTGCGCGCGATGAATAGATCGAGCTGGTCCGTCATCGCGAAGCGCGTGTAGTTGAGGTTCTCGTCGCCGTTGATGACGGTGTACGAGGCGGGGAAATCGTCGATCCTGATCACTTCGCCCTGGTAGATGCGGTACATGAAGTTGTCGATTTCCCTGACCGTATTGAGCAGGCAGAACAGGAAAAAGTGGAATACGGGGATTTTCCGTTCCTTGCACCAGGGACGGAAATCCGGCACGTCGAGCTGGAAGTTGATGTTGACGAGGGGATTGTCAAACGCCCGGAACAAGTCATAGCGGTCGCGCCGCTTTTCAAAATTTTTCATGCGGCGAGTGTAGACGATGGGGTGATCGCGGGCAAGCTGTACTGCCATCGCCCCGGATGATTCAATTGGAGAACGGCAGGCAGACAAAGTATTCGCTGCCGACGTCCTGGAACAAGGTAACTTCTTCAGCGCCTGCCTGCCTGGTGAACGCAAAGCTTGCATACTCACCCGAACGGGTGCCATCGGCATGCGCCACCTCCTGTGCATACCGCATCGCATACACGGCCTTGATGTCGCTCATATTTGGCACGTTCGTGAGCCGCCGGATGCGTCCCTTGTCCAGCGAAACGCCGAGCGTCCAATATGATCCGGCATGGAACTCCGCCAATCCGGCCTGGTCCGAGTAATGCAGCAACAGGACAGGCGCGATGCCGCTGTTGCCGAATACCGGTTTGCTGCCCAAGGCAGCAAGAAGACGGCCGCAGAGCAAATTATCGCCCTCATGAAAGAACATATTTTTGTAGAACAATTCCTTTTGCGCAAGTATATGCGCGCAGGCCAGTTCAGCAGCCTGGGCATCCCCGATGTTAGCGAGTTGTGGCATGTTTAGCTCTTGAAATGCGTCAAATGATAATTTAAAGGCAATTTTCCATACCCCTCAGTTTGCCAAACCCCGCTGCACCTTCCACGCCAGCGGCAAAGTGAGCAGCAATACGGCCGCCAGCGCCAGCAAGGCAGTGTTCACGCTCGTATGGTCGCCCAGCGCGCCGAACAGCACGGGCGAAAGCGCCCCGCCGCCGATGCTGCCCGTGTAGAACAGGGCAAACGCGTGCTCGCGCTTGCCGGGCTCGGCCAGTTCCGGCACGGCGCCGTACAGCACGGACGAGGTGCCGTTCAGCGCCAGCCCCAGCAGTGGCAGCATGGCCATGACGCCGGCCAGCGGCAGCCACAGGGCCAGCACGATCAGCAGCGAGGTCATCGATTCCGTCAGCCACACGGTCTTCATCATGCCGATGCGCGCGCCCAGATAGCCGCACAGCAGCTTGCCGAAGGCGCCGCCCACGAACAGCAAGGACAGGGCCACGCCGATGCCGGCCGTGCCCGCCCCCTTGCTTTTCAGCAGGAATGGCAGGAAAGTGAGAAAACCCATGCGCACGGCGCTGTCCAGGGTGCCCGTGGCCAGCAAGGCGCGGAAACTCGCTGGCGAGCCATTACTCGCGATGGGCTTGCTAACTTTTTTCTGGCTGACCTGGATGTCGCCGGGCTTGGGCAGCAGCCACCACAGCAAGCCGGCCGCCGCCAGCCCCAGCAAGCCCAGCAGCGAGACGCTGGCTTGCCAACTGCAGACCAATAACAGCAAGCCCACCAGCGCGGGTATCAAGGTCTTGCCGATATCGCCGGCAAAGTTGTAGTGTGACAGCGCTTCCTTCACACCGCCACCCGCCTCGTGCGTATCGGTGACGATGGACGAGGCCAGCGGATGCTGGGTGCTGGCACCCAGGCCGCCCAGCAGCAAGGCGAACAGCAGCACGGCCAGGCCGCCCGCCTGCCCCGCGACCAGGTAGGCGACGCCGGCCAGCGCCGTGCCGCCCACGAGCAGGCGCTCGCGTCCCCAGCGCCGGCCATGCGGCTGGCCAGCAACTGGAAACCGGCCATCATGCCCGAGTACGAACCGCGCAACAGCCCTACCATGGCATAGCTGATGGCAAACTGCGCCTGCCAGATGGGCAAGAGCACATAGATCACGTCCGTCAAGCCGTCATGCACGGCATGTGCACTGCAGGCGGCGAACAGCGAACGGCGGCGCAGGGACTTGTCGGTAGCGGTGGACGTGGCGGACAGCGCGGTGGCGGAGGGGTCGGTCATGAATGACGATACATGCGGGAAATCACGAGGCGATCAGCTTACACCAATCGGCGCGGATCATCTTGATTTGGCAACGCCAAGCAAGCTTGCGCCGCACTAGCATTGATTGCCTAGCGCCTGGCGCCACGCATGCTCGAAGTCCGCCTGGCAAATTTCCACGCCGGAAAACTCGGCATGGGCATTGATCTCGTCTAGCGGTGGGACTGGCACGCTCCCCAGTTCGACAGCCATCGATGCCGCCGTAACATGGGCGAAACCGACGCCGCCATCGATGAAAAATTCCAGTTTGCGCGTTTCATAACCATTACGGTCAAGCTCGGACATCAGGCGCACCGGATCAGCCTTGTTCTCATGGAACCATGTGACGTCGATATAGCGCATCGGAAAATTCCCGCATTGAGAGAAAGATAATGCAAATATAGCATGCTCCAATGGAACTCTGATGCAACTAGCGTCGCTGTCAGCTTCGGTCGAGGCTGACAGCGACGCTAGGCAAGCCGCCGTTCTTATCCTTATTTGGCCATCGCATCCTTGGCCATGCCATCTTTCTTCATTTCATCCTTTTTCATCTCGCCCTTGGCCATGCCGTCTTTTGCCATGCCATCCTTGGCCATGTGATCCTTCTTCATGTGTTTCTTGGCCATCGGCTTCTTCATGCCGTCCTTGTCCATCGCATCCTTGTGCATGGCATCGGCCGAAGCGTCCTTGGCCATGGCATCTTTCTTCATGGCGTCCTGGGCAAACGCAGCGCCCGACATGAGGATGGCGGAAGCGATGATGGCGGTGATGGTGGTTTTCATGATAGGTCCTTGTCTCAGTGTGGGATGGGCGAGATTGCCCGGTGGTAAAGCTGTTGCTGTGCTACAGGTGTTGCCAAAAGTGTTCAAGATCCGCCGAACCAGTTGTATCCCTGATTCTCCCAATACCCTCCCGGGTAGGTATTCGTGACAAAAATGGCCTGGATGTGCTTGGGGTTCTTGTAGCCCAGCTTGGTCGGCATGCGCAGTTTCATCGGGTAGCCATATTTCGGCGGCAATTCCTGGCCGTCATACGTCAGGGCCATGATGGTTTGCGGGTGCAGGGCCGTGGCCATGTCGATGCTCGTAAAATAATCGTCGGCGCATTTGAAACCGATGTATTTGGCCGTCGTGTCGGCGCCCACCCGCTTGAGGAAGTGGGAAAACGGCACGCCGCCCCACTTGCCGATGGCGCTCCAGCCTTCCACGCAGATGTGGCGCGTCACCTGCGTTTCCTGCGGCAAGGCGCGCAACTGAGGCAAGGTCCACGCTTTCTTGTCGGCGATCAGGCCGCTCAATTCCAGGCGCCAGGCCTCGCCGTCGACCTCTTCCACTTCATCTTCGCCGTAATACGCGTTGAACGGAAACGGCCGCGTGATCATGGAATCGGGATAAGTCGGCGCCAGTTTATTAGGGTCGAACAGCCAGCCTTGCACCTGGTCGTTGAAGCGCGAGACCGCCGTCAAGGCTGTCTCGATGCTGGCCGGGTCGCTGGCGCTGCAGCCCGTCAGCAAGGACAGGCCGCCCAGGCTCAAGCTGCGCTGCAGGAACAGGCGCCGCGACGGCTGCTTGATCTGGCGCAAGGCGTCGGCCAGCATGGCCTGGCCCTGCTCTTGCACGATGATGGTTTTTTTCATGCTCATCTCCTTAGCGGCCGCGCAGCATGGCGACGAGGGTCCGCGGCACCAGCGCCACCATCAGCAGGTGCACGCCGACAAAGCCTGTCAGCAGTGCCATGGCCATGAAGTGGACCCTGCGCGCGCTCTCGTAGCCGCCCATCAGCTCGCGCAGCAGGGGAAATTGCACGGATTTCCACAGCACCAGGCCGGACAGCACCAGCACGATGCAGTCGAGCATGACGAACAGGTAGGCGGCGCGCTGCACCATGTTGTAGTGGCGCGGGTCCGCATGGGCCAGCTTGCCCTTCAGCGCGGCCATGAAATCGGCCAGCAGCAAACGCGGCGACAGGGGAAAGAACTGGCGCCGCAAGCGTCCCGAGACGATATTGATGATCAGATACAGCAAGCCATTGGCCACCAGCAGCCACATGGCGGCGAAATGCCACTGCAGGGCGCCGCCGAGCCAGCCTCCCAGGGTCAGGGCGCGCGGCAGTTCGAACGGGAAGAATGGCGCCGCGTTATAGATGCGCCAGCCGCTGGTGGCCAGCACGACGATGGCCACGGCATTGAGCCAGTGCGTGATGCGCAGCCAGGCTGGGTGGATCACGCTTGCTTGTCCGTTCATCACATCGCTCCCTTCGCGCAGGATGCCGTGCTGACGGCTTGCAGGATGGCGCTGCTGTCGCTGCGCTGCACGAAGGCCACCACTTGCAGCTGCTCCGGGCGCCAGCTAGCGGGCAGCTTGACTTCACGACGCAGCTGGGCACGGCCTTGCGCCAGCGCAACCGGTCCCAGCCACAGGCGCACGGCCGCGTCGTGATGCAGGGTGGCGCCGCGGTTTTCGCCGCGCAGCACTTTGGACACGATGGCGCTTTCGCTGATGGCCACGTACAGCTGGCCGCGCGTCTGTGCGTCCGGCGCGCTGGCATTGGCTTCAAGCACCAGTTTCCCACCTGGCCCCGGCGTGGCGGACAGGCCGATGTTGACGGGCGCGGCGGTGGCGTTGATGCGGCGGATGGCGGCCGGCAGTTGCGTATCCCATCTGCGCAATTCCGTGCCGCCGACGAAGAACTGCGGCGTGTAGGCCACGTGGCGCGGCTGGTGGCGCAGCAATTCGGCCTGGCGCGCATCGAATTGCGCCTGCGCCAGCGGATCCGTCCAGCCGATCTGGTCCCAGTAGGTGACGTGCAAGGCCAGCGGCACGATCAGGCTGGCCGCTCCCGCTTCCTTGCGCAAGGCGCTCAGGCGCTGGTCGGCGGGCGGGCAGCTGGAGCAGCCTTCGCTGCTGTAGAGCTCCACCAGCGCCGCCGTCTGCGGCCCGCTTTGCACGGCGCAGCGCTGGCCGACAGCCATCTGCGCCATGGCCGGGGCGGCCACAGTCATGCTCAGTACGGGTAAAAGCAGTGTTGCGAGGCGGTGCTTGATGTCCATGGTCGTTACCCGGTATATTGAATTAAGAAGCGTGCTTGCCTGTCAATTCGCCGCATGCCGCGGATTGGTTACAGCCACCCTCCATTATTTTTTGAATTTATTTTTTCCAACGCCTGTCACCAAAGGCCTGCATGCAACGAATACCTGTAAGCGAACACCTGCATGGCACGGAATTGCGGCTGCATGGCTTGATGCTGCGCGGGCTCGATGGCGATGCGGCGGCCTACCGCAGTTTTTTGCAGGCAAGCAGCCAGCACTTGCGCGCGTTTTTCCGGCGCCGCCTGCTGCGCTGGCCGGACGAGGTGGAAGACCTGGTGCAGGAGTGCCTGCTGGCCATCCACAACCAGCGCCTGACGTACGATACGGGCGTGCCGCTGACGTCGTGGATTCATGCGATTGCGCGCTATAAATTGATCGACTGGCTGCGCCGGCATGGGCGGCGCGAGGCGCAGCACTTGCCATATGACGAAGAAGATAGCGCGCAGGAACTGTTTTCCAGCGCCGATGCCGAGGCGGCCGAAGCCAGCCGCGACCTGGGCAAGCTGCTGGCCACCTTGCCGGCGCAACAGCGCGACGCCATCGTGCATACCAAGCTCGATGGCTGGTCCGTGCGCGACACGGCAGCCGCCATGCGGATTTCGGAAGCCAGCGTCAAAGTGGCCGTACATCGCGGCTTGAAAGCACTGGCAGCCAACTTGAGGATAACGACACCATGAAAACCGATGACTTGATCGCCATGCTGGCCAACGGCCCCGACGTGGCCGCCGCGCCGCCGCCGGGCACGCACTGGCGCGCCGCGTCCACCTTGGGCGCCGGGCTGCTGGCCAGCGTGACGCTGATGGCCATGCTGCTGGGCGTGCGGCCCAACCTGGAACAGCTGGCCCAGCTGCCCGATTTCTGGATCAAGGTGGGCTTTGTCGTCTGCCTCTGCCTGGCGGCCTGGCACGTCAGCCGCCGCCTGTGCGTGCCGGGCGCCGCCACGCGCGCCCTGCCCCTGCTGCTCGCCATGCCGCTGCTGCTGATGTGGGCGCTGGGCGCCATCATCCTGCAGGCAGCCCTGCCCGAACAACGCGCCGAGCTGTTCTGGGGCGCCACCTGGCGCAGCTGTCCCTTGCTGATCGCCCTGCTGTCGCTGCCGATCCTGGCCGCCGTGCTGCGCCTGATGCGCCAGCTGGCGCCCACGCGCCTGCGCCTGGCCGGCGCTGCCGCCGGGTTTGCCGCCGGAGCCATGGCGGCCCTCGTGTACTGCCTGCACTGCCCCGAGCTGGCCGCCAGTTTCGTCGGTTTCTGGTACGTGCTGGGCATGCTGGTGCCAACTGCCATCGGCGCGGCCATCGGCCCCAAAGTGCTGGCCTGGTAAGCACACTCTCCCCGCAAGCGGGACGCCGGTCAAGCGGGTTTCGAGCGTCTATCGTCTCCATATCCGCATACTCACGCATTCCCACGCGCCCCCTGCCCGCCTTCACATACGCCTTGACATAGAGCAACATGCTATCGCCATCACTGGCGCCGCTGTCTGTTCTTGTCCACAAAATATTTTTTCTTACTGACGTGTAATAAGCACGTAGATTCGACCTCGTGCGCCAGCCCCCTGACGATCGACGGCCGTTCATTCCGCTGCCTAAAAATAATTTGCAAGAAATGAATCCGATCGTGCTGGCGCCCCGTACAACTGATGCAGCCCCGTAATTCCCGCTAGTCCTACGTATGCACATAACAATCAGGGAGAATCGACATGTCATTGTTACACTCGAAAACCGCACTGGGCGCCGCCCTCCTGGGCAACCTGCTGGCCTTGGCGATCACGCCATCGGCCTTTGCCTCCAGCCACCGCGAAGCGCCGTTCATCACGCAAAACCCCAAGGTCGACGCCACCGACTTCTATATGTTCCGCAGCTATGAAACGGGGCGCGGTGCCTACACCACGCTGGTGGCCGACTATATCCCCCTGCAGGACGCCTACGGCGGGCCGAATTACTTCGCCATGGACCCGAACGCGCTGTACGAAATCCATATCGACAACAATGGCGACGGCAAGGAAGACCTCACCTTCCAGTTCCGTTTCACCAACACCATCAAGGATGGCCAATTCACCGTGGGCGGCAAGAAGGTCTCGATTCCGCTCGTCATCAATGGCGGCGCCATCGATTCCGTCAACCCGGCCGGCCTGAACGTACGCGAAACCTACAGCGTGACGGTGGTGCGGGGCGACCGCCGCACGGGCACGCGCAGCAGCGTCACGAATGCCACGGGCGGCGGCACGACCTTCGACAAGCCCGTCGACAATATCGGCAACAAGGCCATCCCCAATTACGCCGCGTATGCCGCGCAGCATGTGTACGCCGTCAACATTCCCGGCTGCGCCACGCCGGCGCGCCTGTTCGTCGGCCAGCGCAAGGACCCGTTCGTCGTGAACTTGGGCGAAACGTTCGACTTGATCAACATCAAAGCGCCGGCCACGGAGTTTGCCGCGAATGCGGAATCGGCCGCCAAGGATGACCTGGCCAAGAAAAACGTCACGGCCATCGAGATGGAAGTGCCGACCGCCTGCCTGACGGCCGGCGCCGACCCCGTCATCGGCGGCTGGACCACGGCCAGCCTGCGCCAGGGACGTTTGCTGAATCCTGCTCCCGGCACGGCCACCGCGGCGTCGAAGGAAGGCGGCGCGTGGGTACAAGTGTCGCGCCTGGGCATGCCGCTGGTAAATGAACTGGTGATCGGCCTGAAGGACAAGGACCGCTTCAACGCCAGCAAGCCATCGGGCGACGCGCAATTTGCCGACTATGTCACCAACCCGACAGCGCCAGCCCTGGTGGAAGTGCTCTACGGCTCGGCCGGCGCCAAGGCACCCACCAACTTCCCCCGCAACGACCTGGTCGCCACCTTTTTGACGGGCATCAAGGGCGTGAACCAGCCCGTTACCGTGACGGCATCGGAAATGCTGCGCCTGAATACGTCCATCGCCGCCACCAACGTCGGTGCGCAGAACCGCCTCGGCGTCATCGGCGGCGATAACGCGGGCTTCCCGAACGGCCGCCGCCCCGGCGACGACGTGGTCGACGTGGTCCTGCGCGTGGCCATGGGCAAGCTGTGCACCCTGAACATCGGCTGCGCCCCGGCCGACGCTCCCGCCGGCGGCTTGCACTTCACGGATGGCGCCTTCCTCGACGAAACGTCGTTCACGGCAGGCTTCCCCTACCTGAAAAATCCCGTGGCCGGTTCGCCGCAGCTGTAACCAGGAGAACGCGATGAAAAAGCTCTATGTATGCGGCGCCCTGGCGCTCACGGCCCTGCTGGCCGGCTGCGGTGGCGGCGGTAGCAGCCACGGTGGCGATAATGGCGACGGCGGCGTCAATCCTCCGCCCGTCGTCCTGCTTGACGCATTTTATGTGGCCGTCAGCAACGTCATCCTGACCACCAGCGATGACAAGGATGGCGTCGGCATTGACGCCATCATGGCGACGTCTCCGGACAATACGGAGCCGGTGCCTCTGTAAGCCCCATCGGGCGCCGGGGAGTCAGCTCCCCGGCGCCTGTACCCATTCCCGTCGATGGCGTCCACGATGAAAACACCGATTTCCCTGCTGTGCGCCTGTTTGCCCTTGCTGGCATGGGCCGCGCCCTACACGCCAAAAGATGGCAGCGCCGTCATCGAGCAGCTGCCGCGCCGCGCCGACGCCACGCAGCTGGCCCTGCGCGGCCTGCGCCAGCAACTCGACGCCAAACCACAAGACCTGGCCCTGGCCAGCGGCCTGGCGCAGCGCTACATTGCCCTGGCGCGCAGCGACACGGATCCGCGCTACCTGGGCTACGCGCAAGCGGCGCTGGCGCCGTGGTGGCGGCAAGCGGCGCCGCCCGTCCCCGTGCGCCTGCTGCGCGCCACCATTTTGCAAAGCACCCACCATTTCGGCCCCGCGCTGCAGGATCTCGACGCCGTCATCGCGCAGGAGCCGGCCAACGGGCAAGCGTGGCTGACGCGCGCCACGGTGCTCACCGTGCAGGGCGACTACGCGAAGGCGACGGCCAGCTGCGCCCGGCTGTCGGCCTTGACAACGCAGCTCGTCACCGTCACCTGCCTTGCCAACATCGCCAGCGTCACGGGCCGCGCCGCCGCCAGCGAGCGCTTGCTGGACCTGACCTTGCAGCGTAGCGCCGGCGCGGCGCCCGAACTGGAAAGCTGGGCCGCAACCCTGCTGGCGGAAATGGCCACCCGGCGCGGAGAGTGGGCGCTGGCCGAGGCCCGCTACACCAAGGCGCTGGCGCGGCAGCCGCGCGACAGCTATCTGCTGGGCGCCTACGCGGATTTCCTGCTCGACCGGCAGCGCCCGCAGGAAGTCGCCAAGCTGCTGAAAGAGCAGCAGCGCATCGATGCCCTGCTGCTGCGCTACGCGCTGGCCCTGCAGGCGCTGTCCGGCCAGCAGCCCGCCTTCCTGGCGGCAAAAGCGGAACTGGCGGCCCGCTTCAACGCCGCCATGCAGCGCGGCGACACCGTGCACCAGCGCGAACAGGCCCGCTTCGCCCTGCTTTTGCAGCAGGATATTCCCGCCGCCCTGCAACTGGCGCAGAAAAACTGGGCCATCCAGAAGGAAGTCCCCGACATGCGCATCTTGCTGGAAGCATCGCTGGCCGCACGCAACTATACGGCGGCACAGCCCGTGCTGGCCTGGATCGCGGCCAATGGCGTGGAAGACGTGGCCTTGCAGCGCCTCGTCAGGCAGCTGGGGCCACAGGATGGCGCAAAAATCAGTGCTGCGAAGAAGGCAGGTGTACTGTGAAGCGATACCTGTTCATCCTGCTGCTGTGCGCCTGGCTCTCTCCCGCACAAGCCCACAAGCCCAGCGACAGTTACCTGAGCCTGGAGGTCCACGGCCAGCAGATCGAAGGACAATGGGATATCGCCCTGCGCGACCTCGATTTCGCCATCGGCCTCGATGGCAACGGCGACGGCGCCCTGACCTGGGATGAAATCCGCGCGCGCCACGAGGCCATCGCCGCGTACGCGCTGCAGCGTCTGCAAGTGGCCAGCGACCAGGGCGCGTGCCCCTTGAAAGCCGTCGAACAGCTGATCGACAACCATACGGACGGCGCCTACAGCGTGCTGCGCTTCCAGGCCAGCTGCCCCGGCGCCGCCCCTGCCAGTCTCGCCATCGGCTACACCTTGTTCGCCGACCTCGATCCGCAGCACAAGGGACTCGTCAAAATCGATAGCGGTGGCAATACACAAACGGCCATCTTCGACCCGGACAGCCCGCGCCAGACGCTTTCCCTGGCCGCGCCCGACCGCCTGGCGCAGTTCGGCGCGTACGTGAAACACGGCGTCTGGCATATCTGGATCGGCTACGACCATATTTTGTTTTTGCTGTCCTTGCTGCTGCCGGCCGTGCTGCTGCCTGAAGTATACCAGTCGACAAGCACAAACGCGCTTCAGAATCCGTTGCAACGCGCAGAAGAGAGCCGGGGTCGGACCCTGAGGGTCCGACCCCAGACCTCGATCTGGGTGTTGAGATGCGCATTTTTTGACGTTTTCAAAGTCGTCACCGCCTTCACACTCGCCCATTCCATCACCCTGACCCTGGCCAGCCTGTCGCTCATCTCGCTGCCATCGCGCTGGGTGGAATCGGCGATCGCCGCCTCCGTGATCCTGGCCGCGCTGAACAACCTGCTGCCGCTGTTCCGCGGCAAGCGCCCCGTGGCCGCCTTCGTCTTTGGCCTGATCCACGGCTTCGGCTTTGCCAGCGTGCTGCGCGACCTGGGCTTGCCGCAGGGTTCCTTGCTGGCCAGCCTGCTGGGCTTCAACGTGGGCGTGGAACTGGGCCAGCTGGCCATCGTCGCCGCGTTCCTGCCCGCTGCCTGGCTGCTGCGCAAGACGTGGCTGTACCGGCAAGTGCTGACCGTCGGCTCGCTGGCCATCGCCCTGGTGGCGGCCGTCTGGCTGGTGGAGAGAGTGGTCGACATCAAGCTGATTTCAAGCTGATGGCGTTGTTGGACAGCCACTAGCCGGCCACAAGCCGGCCACAAGCGCGCACAACCGGGCTACAATACGAACAATTCTCAATCGCATCAAGGCCTGTTTGTCCGCGGACCATGGCATGGAAAGGTTGCATGCTACGCCCCGAACTGGAACTGCACCGGCAAATCGAAGTGCTCTACAGCGACCACCACGGCTGGCTGCAGGGCTGGCTGCGCCGCAAGCTGGGCAACGCCTTCGATGCGGCCGACCTGGCGCACGACACGTATCTGCGCATCCTCGCGCGGGGCCGCGCGCCCGGACGCGACGAATCACGCCAGCACCTGGCGCAGATCGCCAATGGCCTCGTGGTCGACCTGTTCCGCCGCCGGCATATCGAATCAGCCTACGCGGACGCCATCGCCGCGCAGCCGGAAGCGGCCGCACCCACGCCGGAAATGCGCGCGCTGATCGTCGAGGCACTGATGGAAATCGATGCTATCCTCGCCAGCCTGCCGCATAAAGTGCGCGACGCCTTCTTGCTGTGCAAGCTCGAAGGCATGGGCTACGCCGACATCGCCGCGCGCCTGGACGTTTCCGTCTCGTCGGTGGAAAAATACATCGCCCGCGCGCTGCTGGCCTGCTGCGCGGCGCAATTCGCATGAGCTCCCAGCTGGACAGCGCCCCCATCGCCCCCGCCGCGCTGCAGCGCGCCGCCGAGTGGATGGCGCGGCTGTGGGCGGAAGACGCCAGCGCGGCCGATGCCGACGCCTGCGCCGCCTGGCGCGCCGCCCACCCCGAACACGAACGGGCCTGGGCCCGGCTGCAGCGCTTCGCCCGGCAATTCGACACTTTGCCGCGCGACGTGGCGCGCAGCGCCCTGGCGCCGGCGCCGCGCCATGCCGCCGGCCGCCGGCGCGCCCTGCAACTGCTGGGGCTGATCGCAGCGGGCGGGGGCACGGCCCTGCTGGCGCACGAAACGGACTTGTGGCAGCGCGCCGCCAGCGACTACCGCACGTCGGTCGGCGAGACGCGCACCATCGTGCTGGCCGACGGCACGCAAGTGGTGCTCGACACGGCCAGCGCCATCGACGTGCGCTACGGCGCCAATGAACGGCGCATCGTGCTGCACGCGGGCGCCATCCTCGTCACCAGCGCGCACGAAACGGCGCCCGTCTACCGTCCGCTGCTGGTGGCAACGCCGCAAGGCACGGCCACGGCGCTGGGCACGCGCTTCAGTGTGCGCCTCGATGACGGCGACAGCCGTGTCGCCGTGTTCCAAGGGGCAGTCGCCCTGCAGCCGCTGCAGCCGATGCAGGACGGCGCCCCCTCGCTGCACCTGCAGGCGGGCCAGCAGGCTGGCTACACGCGCCTGGAAGTACAAGATGTGACGAACGTCGAAAACAGCGCCGCCGCCTGGACCGATGGCAGCCTGGTGGCCGAGCGCATGCCCCTGGACGAGCTGCTGGCCGAGCTGGGGCGCTACCGCCACGGCGTGCTGCGCTGCGACGAATCGATCGCCGGCCTGCGCGTGACGGGCGTGTATTCGCTGCGCGACACGGACCGCTCGCTGGCCAACCTGGCCGCCAGCCTGCCCGTGCAGCTGGTTTACCGCACGCGCTACTGGGTCAGCGTGGGGCCGCGCCAGGCCATCTGAAAAAATAAGTGAAAAAACGTTGAGGGTTTTGGCTTTTCGTTCGGAATACGGGAAGAACCGATTTTTTCCCGCCACTTTCCAAGGATTTGCACCATGCCCCCTCGCCTGACCGCACCTGCGCACAAACTGCGTCCGTTCCCCCTCGCCGCCGCCATCCAGGCCCTCTTCCTCGCAGGCGCCGCCGTGGGCGCCGTCGCCGTCACGGCCCCTGCCGCCCACGCGCAGACGTTAGAGAGTACGCAAGCGAAGCGCCAGTACGCGGTCCCCGCCGGACCGCTGGAACGGGCCTTGACCACGTTCGCCAGCGCGGCCGGCGTCGAACTGTCGGCCGACGCGGCCCTGTTGCAGGGCAAGCGCAGCGGCGGCCTGGCGGGCAGCTACACGGTGCGTCAGGGTTTCGAGGAACTGCTGCGCGGCCAGGGCGTGCGCGTGGTGGCGGGCGCCAACGGCGCGTACGCGCTGCGGGCGGAGACTGCGCCGGCAGCCACGCCGGCCCAGGCCAGCGCCACCCTGCCCGCCATCACCATCAATGCCAGCAGCGAACGCGAAACGGCGACGGGTCCCGTGCGCGGCTATGTGGCGCGGCGCGCCGGCTCGGCCACCAAGACGGATACGGCCCTGAATGAAAACCCGCAATCCGTGTCGGTGGTCACGGCCGATGAAATCAGCGACCGCAATGCCGAATCGCTCGACGAAACCCTGCGCTACACGGCCGGCGTGACGCCGAACCAGCGCCCGCTGGGCAGCGACGATTCCTCGCTGCTGCGCGGCTTCACCATCGAGACGAACGGCATCCTGCAAGATGGCTTGCGCAATTCGGGCCGCACTTTTGGCGCCTCGATCGAGCCATACGGACTGGAACGCCTGGAAGTGCTGCGCGGCCCCGCGTCCGTGCTGTACGGGCAAATTCCGCCGGGCGGCATGGTCAACGCTGTCAGCAAGCGTCCCAGCGCGGATGCCGTGCGCGAAGTGGGAATTGAATATGGCAGCTACCAGCGCCGCCAGCTGAAAGCCGACGTGGGCGGCGCGCTCGATGCGCCAGGCGCCTGGACTTACCGGGTCGTCATGCTGGGCCGCGAAGCCCATACGCGGCTGGACCGCGACCGCGACAACCGCCTGTACTTCGCGCCTTCGCTTACCTGGCAGGCAGGCCCCGCCACGCGTTTGACCCTGCTGGCCCGCTACGAGCAGGACAACCAGCAGTACGCGTTTCCGAACCAGCTGCTCGTGCCTGGCCCGCGCGGCCAGGTCGCCCCAAGTGTGAACCTGATGGGCGACGATAACCGCTTCAAGCGCCGCAATACCATGCTGGGCTACGAGTTCGAGCACACATTCAACGATACGTGGTCGCTGCGCCAGAACCTGCGCTACACGCGCCTGAAAAACGACCGCACGGACATGTTCCCCTGCGGCCTGAATGACGACGGCACGGTGGAGCGCTATTTCATGCCTGTCGATACGGCGTCGAAAAGCCTGTTCGCCGACACGCAGCTGCAGGCGAAGTTTGCCACGGGCGGCCTGACGCACCAGGTGCTGCTGGGCGTCGACTACGCGAACATCCGCAACACGGACGACTACCGCCACCAGCGGGGCTTCATCGAGCCGATCGACCTGTACCAGCCCGTGTACGGCAAGCAGCCCCTGGTGCCGGCCAAGGCGCCCACGCGCGCCGAAGCGCCGTCGCGCCAGCTGGGCCTGTACGCGCAGGATCAATTGAAATGGGACCGCTGGGTCGTCACGGCCGGCCTGCGCCGCGACAAGGCCACGCAGTCGCGCGACGTCACCGATCTTAATAGCGGCGCCATCAAACCCGACTTCCACCAGTCGCCATCGGCCACCACAGGCCGCGTGGGCGCCGTCTACCTGTTCGATGGCGGCTGGGCGCCGTATGTCAGCTACGCCACCTCGTTCTCGCCCGAACTGGGCATCACGGCCAACGGCGACGCCTTGAAGCCGTCGCGCGGCAAGCAGTTCGAGGCGGGCGTGCGTTACGAGCCCGTGGGCCAGCGCGCCAGCTACACGGCGGCCGTGTTCGACCTGGTACGCGACAACGTCACCACGTCCGACATCGGCAACCCGGGTCGCCTGCAGCAAACGGGCAAAGTCAGGTCGCGCGGCGTGGAACTGGAAGCGCGCACGGAGTTCGCCAGCCGTCTGAGCCTGATCGCCCAATACACCTACCTCGATACGGAAGTCAGAAAGAGCAATAACGGCGACCTGGGTTTGCAGCAAGCGGGCGCGCCGCGCCACAGCGCCTCGGCCTGGGCCCGCCAATCGTTCACGCTGGCCGGCAGCCTGCCCGCGTATGCGGCGCTGGGCATGCGTTTTCTCGGCGCCATGCGCTCGAACTCCGACGGCGAAAACCTGAACATCCGCAATGGCGGCATCACGCAATGGGATGCGGCGCTGGGCGTGTCGCGCGGACCGTGGCAATTCGCCCTCAACGTCAACAATGTGCTGAACAAGCAAACCCTGTATGACTGCGGCTACCTGCCCAACCTGTGCTACCGCAATGCGGAGCGCACGGCCAACGTCAGCGCCATGTACCGCTTCTGATGCCATCGCTGCACATGCGCCCCGTCCTGGCGGCGCTGCACCGCTATGCCGGCCTGCTGATGGCCGGCTTCCTCATCGTCGCTGGCGTCACGGGCAGCGCGCTCGCGTGGAAGGATGAACTGGAGGCGGCCATGCTGCCCGCCGTCTTCCGCGTGGCGCCGCCCACGCCTGGTGCGGCGCCGCTCGACGCCCTGCTGCTGCGCGAGTCCGTCGCCACGCGCTTTCCCCAGGCCCAGGTCAGCTACGCGCCGCTGTCCGCGCCGGCCCGCCACAGCATGGTGTTCTACCTGCGCCAGCCCGACGACGCCCCGCTGGCCAGCAACGAAGTGTTCGTTGATCCCTACACGGGCGCGATCCTCGGCCAGCGCCGCTGGGGCGAAATCAGCGAGGGTGCCATCAACCTGCTGCCCTTCATCGAGCGTCTGCATTACGCGCTGGCGCTGGGCGACACGGGCTTGCTGATGTTCGGCCTGATCGCCATCGTGTGGACGCTCGACTGCTTCATCGGCGCCGCCCTGACCTTCCCCGCGCGCCTGAAAAAACGCTCGCCGGGGACGAAACCGTGGCTGCTGCGCTGGCGCCCGTCATGGCTGCTGCGCCGCAACGGCGGCAGCTATAAACTGGTGTTCGACCTGCACCGCGCGGGCGGCCTGTGGCTGTGGGCCATGTTGCTGGTGTTTGCGTGGAGCGGCGTCGCCTTCAATCTGTACGGCGCCTATGCGGCCGTCATGCATCCGCTGTTTGCCCACCAGGGTGCCGAGGAAGTGGTCGCGCGGCACACGCCGTCGCCGGGGCCGCAGCTGGACTGGCCCGCCGCGCGTACGCAGGGCCGCCAGCTGATGGACGCGCTGGCGCGCCAGCACGCATTCACCATCATCGAGGAAAACGCGCTGGCCTACGAACGCGCGCTGGGCGTGTACAGCTACAACGTGCGCAGCAGCCGCGACGTGCGCGCCCACAAGGGCCTGACCACCGTCTTTTTCGATGCGGCCAGCGGCCGGCAACTGGCCACCTGGCTACCCACGGGTGCAGCGAGCGGCGACACCATCCGCAGCTGGATCAGCGCCCTGCACATGGCCTCGATGTGGGGCTGGCCTTTCAAACTGTTCATTTGCGCCATGGGCGTGCTGGTGGCGGGCCTGAGCGTGACGGGCGTGCTGATCTGGCGCCGCAAGCGTCAGGGGCAAGCCAGGGCCAAAGCGCTAAGTCATTAGTCAGGGAAAGCCGATGAAGGCCACTGGCACTGCCGGCGTCAGCCACACGCCATTGTCGGACACGTAAAACACGTGGCCCTGCGCCAGCATGGCGGCCGCATCCACCGTCAGCACGACGGGCTTGCCATGGCGCGCGCCGACGGCCACGGCCGTTTCGCGATTACTGGACAGGTGCACGTGGTTGCGCGCGCCTGCCAACAAACCGCCGGCGCGGATCGCCTCGACAAAGCGGCTGGCCGTGCCGTGGTACAGCACGGCGGGCGGCGTGGACGGCGGCAAGCCGATATCGACGGCGGACAGCGAATGCCCCTGGTTGGCACGGATGCGCAAGCCGTCGGCACTGATCGCGTAGCGCGTCTTGCTGTCGCGCGCCACCACCTCATCCAATTGTTCACGGGAAAGGCGGTGGCCATGTTGGGCCGCCAGCGCCAGTAGCTGGCCGATGTCGGCCCAGCCCTGGGGATCGAGCGCGAGGCCGATTTTTTCGGGCGCGTGGCGCAGTATGAGGGAAAGAAATTTGCTGGTATTTACCAAATGATCTGTCATGCCGCAGTGTAGCCTTGTCAGAACGCATATGACAAGGTCAGGCGCACGGAGCGCGGCTCCACCGGGTGGAAATGCCGGTCGTTCACCCCATCAGCCCCTTCACCGGGCAGGCGCGAGGCATAGTAATAATCGATGTCGCTGGCGCGCTTGTCGAACAGGTTGAATACGTCGAGCGAGACGCGCGTCTTGCGGTTGAGCTGGTAAGCCACGCGCGCGTAGGCTAACGTCGTCGAGGCCGAGCGCACGCTGTTGTCCTCGATCAGCGGACGGGGGCCGAAGTAACGCAGCTGGACGGCGCCCGACCACGGGCCCTGGTCCGTCACGGTCACGCCGAACGAGGCTACCTTGTCGATGGAGCCTGGAATAAAATTGCCGGCCGGATCATTTTCCGTATAGCGCGAGCGCGAAGCGGCCAGGTCCAGGTCGAACAGCAGCCACGGTGCGGCAATGTAGTGGTTGTTCCACTCGATACCGTGGCGGCGGCTGGCGCGGCTCGCCTCCGTCTCGCCCGCGTCGCCGACGAACAGCAATTCCGACGCGATGTCGAGGCGCCACAGGGCCAGCGAGCTTTGCAGGCCCGGCAACCATTCCGTGCGCGCGCCCAGTTCCATACCCTTGGTCGGCACCAGCGGCGTGACGGGCGTGGATGGCGTGCCGTCGGGCAGGCGCCTCTGCGTCGTGCCGCGCGCATCGTTGCTGTGGAACCCTTTTCCATAGTTCACGAAGAATTCCGTCTTGCTCCACGGCCCAAGTATCAATGACAGTTTCGGCGACACCACGTGGTCGTTCGCCGAGCCGCTGTTGCCGTCTATGCTGCTGTCCACCTTGAAACGGTAGGCGTCATAGCGCACGCCCGCCACGGAGCGCAGCCACGGCAGCCATTGCACCGTGTTTTCGCCGAAGAGGCCGATGCTGCTTTCGCGCACCCGGTCTTCGCGCACCGTGCTCTGCCGCACGCGCTCCACCGTGTTGTACAAGCCCACGGGCGAGAGCCGGTCGACACGCGCCTGCACGCCCAGCTTGTTGCGCAGGGGAAGACCGAACAGCTCCATGGTCCAGCTTTCGCTGGCGTTCACGCCGGCCACCGTGCGCCGCTCGCTTTGCTGGAACTGGTCGCCCTGTTCCGGATCGGCAAGGAAATAAGTGAAGTCGCTGTTGAGTTCCAGCTGCGAGCGGATCAGGTAGGCGTCGAGCTCGAACAGCCGGTTGTCCGTGCGCTTGCGCATCGCGTACGACAGGCTGTAGCGCGAGGTGTCGCCGCCATCGCTGGGCGCGAGGCTGCCAAAGCGGCCGATCTGGCCCGATTCCACGGCGCGCAGCGGCACCTGGTCGGTGGCGTTCCAGCTGTTTTTATAGGCCATGCCCGTCACGCTGAAACCGTCGTCCGGCGTGCCCTGGCTGTAGCGCAGCACGCCGCTGTATTTACGCACGCGCTCCGGCACGTCCCAGGGACCGTTATTGCGGTGCACTTCCAGGCCGACCAACAAGGTGCCTGGCCCGGCAGACAACGAATCGGCGACGACGCCGCGCACATAACCGTGCTGGCCGACGGAGACGCTGGCCTGGCCTTGCGGCAATTTGTCGGCCAGGCGGATGCGGGCGCTGCCTGCCGAGGCGAAATCGCCTTCGCCGGCGAAATACGGCCCCTTCTTGTAATCGATGCGCTGCACCAGCTCGGGAATGAGGAAATTGAGGTCGGAATAGCCTTGCCCGTGCGCATGCGTGCGCATATTGACGGGCATGCCATCGACATAGGTGGCGAAATCCGTGCCATGGTCGAGATTGAAGCCGCGCAAGAAATACTGGTTGGCCTTGCCGTCGCCGCTGTGCTGGGTGACGATCAGCCCGGGCACGAATTCCAGCAATTCGCCCGTGCGCAAGGCGGGCCGGTTGACAATCAACTCAGTAGTGATGACGCCCTGGCTGGCCGCATCCGACGTGCCGACGGCGTTGTCGTAGTGGCCAGTCACGCGCACGGTGCGTGTTTCATCGGCAACTGGAGCCGCCTCGGACTGGGCCTGGGCCGCCGCCTGGCGCCCCAAGCCCAGCAATGCCAGCGCACAAGCTGCTACCAGTTTGCGTTTTCTCAATCGCATCGCGTCTCCAGTTTTTATGATGTCAGTATGGGTCCAGGGCTTGGTCTAGCCTACCGGATATATACGCGGCCGGCTGCTTGTTTGGATTCAGCATTTTTCAAGGAGCGACCGTGGAACTGAGCGACAGTGCCGGCAAGGCAACGAAAACCGCCGCCGCGGCCGTGCGCAAGCGCGATGCGCTACCCTACATCCTGCTGTTCATCCTGCTGGCGGGCTTGCTGGCCGTGATGGCGGGCGCCCTGCTGCCGCCCTACTACCAGGCCGTGCCGGCCCTGCTGTGGAGCCTGGGATTTTGCGTCAGCGGCATGCTGCTGGGCTTTTTGTTCGGCATCCCGCGCAGCCTGCCCTCTGGCACCGTCAGCGCCGCACCGCCCGACGAGCGGAACAATGGCAAGAGCCGTCCCACGGACGAGCCACCGGCCGCAGGGACCGACACGGCGGCCGCCGCCCCCAGCAATACGCTGTTCCTGGGCACGCCCACGCCCATGGAAATCAATTCGAATCTGGTGGAAGTGTCGGACTGGCTGACGAAAATCATTGTCGGCGTGGGCTTGATCGAACTCAAAAGCCTGCCTGGCAGCGCACGCAGCATGGCCGCCTTCATCGCGCCCAGCCTGGCCACGGATACGGCCACGGCGATGGCGGTGGTGGGCGGCATCATGCTGTTCTTTTCCGTGCATGGTTTCCTGATCGGCTACCTGCTCACGCGCATTTACCTGTCCATCATGATCAAGCGGGCCGACAGCATGGTCAAGAACGAATCCGTGCGCCTGGAGAGCGGCAAGGAAATCGAGGTGACGGAACTGAGCCGCTTGCAGCAAAAGTCGCTCGATGACATGCAGGAAGCCGTCACGCAGCTGCTGCTGGCCTACCCGCCCGATGGCGGCGCGGCCGTCACGGCCCTGGCCGGCGTGCCGACGGGGCAAAAGCCGTCCAGCCTGGTGCTGTGGCTGGACGACCATCCGCGCAACAATACCTTGCTGGTGGAACAGCTGGAACGGGAAAACATCAAGGTGGACCAGGCCGTGTCGACGCGGCAGGCGCTGGCCATGCTGCAACAGAAACCGTATGCGCTGCTGATCACGGACATGGCACGGGTGGAAAACCGCCGGCGCATCAAGGATGCGGGCGTGCGCACGGTGCGCGAAGTGCGCCAGACCTTGCCGGAACTGCCCATCGTCGTATATTGCAGCAAGGATACGGTCGCCAGCTACGGCACGGAAGCGCAGGCGGCAGGCGCCCGTTTCATCACCACGTCGGGCACCAGCCTGCTGGCGGCAATCAACAAGTTACTGCATGAGCAACGCGAGGATGGCGCTCAGCCACCGGCGTAGGCATAGCTGCCCACGTAATGGAGTGAACTGCGCTGCGGGTGCGACAGCTGGTTTGGCGCAAACACGCAGACGGCTGTGTCGGCCAGCACGCCCTGCCCATCCGCGTCCGCGCACGCCTGCGCCAGCCAGCTGTCGGGATACGACACGCCATCAAGCAACTGCGCCAGCGGCGCGGGCGACGCCAGCATGGTGCTTTCAAAACAAGCCGGCTCATAACACGTGAGGCCCGTTTCCAGGATGAATGGCGATGGCACGGCATCGCCATCCTCCGTGTACGTGGGCGACAGGTAGGCCTGCAGCGCCTCCCAGCTGGGGAAACGGCCGCTGCCGGCAAACACGTGGACGATGGGCAAAGTATTGGCCAACTACAGCTTCTCCATCTTTTGCCGCACGGCCGGCGCCGTGGCAGCCGTCGGCGCCAGTTCCAGATAGGTTTTATAGGCGGCTTTCGCCTTGGCCGCATCGCCGGCCTTGGCATACGCGTCGCCCAGGTTCAGATAGGCAATGGCGCGCGACGGGTCCATCTTGACCGTGTTTTCAAACCAGCGGGCCGCTTCGCGGTATTTTTCCTGCTTGTAGAACACAAAGCCCAGGTTATTCGCCGCCAGCGCGAAATCGGGACGCAGTTTCAACGCTTCCGTAAATTGCGCTTCCGCCGCCGCATACTGTTTCTCCTTGTACAGCTGCAAGCCACGGTCGTTGGCCCGCTGCGCCAGCTGGCGCGTCGAGCTCGGCACGGCGCCCGGCGTGACGATCTTCTGTTCGCCGCCTTGCAAATCCTTGACCGTCACGCTGGCCGCCGCCGGCTTGGCGTCGAGCTTGCTGTTCAGGGCAATGGCTTCCGTCGACAGCTGCGTCGTGTTCGGGCTGAGGAATTCCGTCTCGCCCGGCAATTCGAAGACGAAGTCGCCCCCTTCCGAACCGGGCAAGCTACCGAACGCGGGCGTCTGGTTCGACACGCTGGACACGGCAGGCGCCACATAGGCCGCCAGTTCCGTCGCCGTGATCAGGCCGTCGCCGTTCAGGTCGCCCTTGCCCGCCAGCCCTTGCAGCAGGGTCCACGTGAACACGGAGTGGCCGTTCGGCCCGCCATCGGCCACCAGCTGGTCGCCGCCGCCGGCCGTCAGCATTTGCCGGCCTATGCGCTTGGCATTGTCGCGCAGGAAGGAGCTGGAACCGGCGCCACGCGTCAGGCCCAGGCCGCTATAGCAGGCATCCATGACGAAGAACGCGTGCTTGGCCGTCAGGGACTCCGCGATATTCTGAATTTCCGTCATCGGGATCGCATCCGTGGCGAACTGCGCCGGGTCGGAGTCGACGGGCACGATGTAGCCGAGGTCGCGCCCGGAGCTCAACTTGCGCGTGGCGCCGTGGCCGGCGAAGAAGACGAAGATGCGGTCATTCTTTTGCACGCCGCCATGGGCCAGCTTGTCATGGAAGGCGGCCAGGATGTTGTTGCGCGTCGCTTCGCCATTCTTCAAGGTCACGACACGCTCGGGCGCGAACGCAAATTTCTCGATCAGGGTTTCGCGGATGCCTTGCGCGTCGCGCACCGCATATTGCAGTTTCGGCCACTTGGCGTAATCATCGATGCCGATCACGACGGCCCAGGAATTGGCGTAACCGGTGGTGACGGGCACTTTTTCCGGCGCGGGCGCCGTGCTTTTCGCCACCTGGAAGCTCGTGCCATCCCAGCCTGCGAATTGATAGCCTTCGGCGATCAGCTTGTCGAGCACGGCCGGCAGGGCTTTGACCGTGCGTTCGTGGATGTCGTGGAACAAGATGATGCCGCGTCCCGCCTTGTCGACGGACGCCAGCACCCGGTTCGTGATGGAACTGGGCACGGGGTCGGCCCAATCCAGCGAATCGATATTCCACATCACGGATTTCAGATGGGCATCGGCCAGCGCGGCCATGCCTTCGCTGTTGCGCGCGCCATACGGAAAGCGGAACAGCGCGGCGCGCTCGGGGCTGATGGCTTTCAATAACGTGTCGGTGCCGAGGATTTCGCCCTTCAGCTTGTCGCCCGTCTGTTTCGATAACTGTGCGTGGCTGAAACTGTGGTTGCCCACGGCATAGCCCTCTTTCATCAGCTTGCGGCTCACTTCCGCGCCCGCGTTCAGCTTGGCGTGGCCTTCCGCATCGAGGCGAACCGAGTTGCGGCCCACGTTGAAGAACACGGCCGGCACGCCATATTGTTTCAAAATGGCGCTGATTTCTTCCGTGTAGCGGCGGTGCGGGCCGTCGTCAAAGGTCAGCACGATGGTTTTCTTCGGCAAACCGAGGCCAAAGATTTCCGCCTCATCTTTTTTTGGCGCCGGCTTGGCTTCCGGAATGGAACCGGCCGGTGGCACGGTGTAAGGCACGACGATGCCGTTTTCCTTCAAAATCTGCTCGCGGCTGTAGAGTTTTTTCAGCTGCGCCACGTAATCGTCCCACCGTTCTCGCTTGAGCTCGATGGCGCGCTGGCCCAGGTTGCCGAAGATCTGCCGGATTTCCTTCTCGTAATTGCGCTCGATCTCGCCCAGCGCGTCGAGGTCTTCGGAAATGCGTTTGTGCAGCTTGATCGCCGGCAAGGACGAGTCTTTCGCCACGTCGGCCAGCATGCTTTGCAGCAGCTCGCGAAACGCCAGGCGGTCCGCGTCGTACAGGCCGGGATCGGATTCGATATACGTCAACAGGCTGTCGAGCGCTTCGAAGCGGCCCGGATTGGTGGGCGCCGTCAGCTGGTCGAGCGCGGCATCGAGCTTGGCGATGCGTTCCTGGTTTTCATGGAACAGCGCCTGCCCCACCTTGCGGGCTTCGTCGCGCGCGCCTTCGGGCAAGCTTTGCTCGTCGGCCAGCAGCACGATGATCTTGCGGAAATTGCCCAGCAAGTCGCGGAACTGGCTGGCTACGGCGGCCGTATCGACGGTGGACTGGGGCGCGGCGGCCGGGCTGCCCGAGGCCGGGGCGCCTGGCGTGGCGGTGGCGGCTGGACGGGTAAACGTGTAAATGCCCGCCCCAGCGGCGAGCGCCACGACGACGGTGGCGGCGATCTTGATCGGCTTGGAAGTCACAGGCTTGTCATTCCCTTCACATACTATGCATAGAATTCAGATGGCGCGGATGCGCAGATGCATAATTGTAAAGCACGCCTGGCACATGCTCAGCCCGCACGCTGAATTTCGGCAATAATATGACGGCAAACCTCAGCGAACGTACGAAACGGAAAGACGATGCACAAGAAACTCTGCGCCGCGGCGCTGATGCTGGGCGTGGCCCTGATGCTGCTGCAACTGCGCGCGCATGCGGGCGACGACGTGGTCAATGTGGCGGGACGCGTGTGCTTGCCGCACTGAACCACGCCCCACGCTGGCGCTACACCTTGGCCGGCTCCCAGTAATTGGCCAGGCCCAGCTTTTTCAAGCCTGCCGCCACGAAGCGCGGTTCCAGCAATTCCTCCGCCGTCAAGGGCTGACGGATCAGCTTTTGTTCCTGCGCAAACGCCAGCACCCGGCGGTAATGGCGGTACACGGCGTCGTCGTACAGGGGCGACCAGCGCTCCTTCCACTGCAGGCCCGGATCGTCGTAGCTGCGCCGCACCACGCTGTCGGGCGTGCCGTTGCGCGTGCCATCCTTGATGATCGCTTCGCGGTTGCCATCGAGCGCCGCCCAGTGCTGGGCCCGCAGCCAGGCCGTGGCCACCAGTTCGGCGATGTCGGGATGGGCTTGCGTAAAGTCGCGCCGCGCCCACAGTTCCGCCCGCATCTTGCGTTCGGGCAGCCCCTTGCTGGACCAGATGATGCGGCCGATGCCCTTGTCTTCCAGCGGATAGCCATTGATCATGAACAAGGCGTCGACGGCACCCGTGGCCAGCGCGGCCGTGCCAGGCTTCAAATCCATATTGATCAAACGAAAATCCGTGGGCGACATGCGCTGGTCGGCGATCAGCTGGCGCAAGCCCAGTTCCCACGGCCGGCCCCGGTGCACGCTGATACGCTTGCCCTTCAGCTCGGCCAGGGACGTGGCGCGCGAACTGGTAGGCACCAGCAGGAACTGGTCCGTGCCCCGCCCCGCCGGCACGATCACCTGCGTGCGCACGCCGCCCGCGTTGAGGATGACGGACGGCAAGTCGCCATACGCTGCCATGTCGATGCGGCCGCTGGCGAACGCTTCATTCATGGTCGCGCCCGTGTCGCCCGTGACGGGCAGCCATTCCAGCCGCACGCCCCGTTGCTTCAGTTCGCGCGCCAGCCAGCCTTCCTGCTGTACCCGGTAAGCGATGCCGCCCAGTTCCGCCTTGCCGTTTTCCGCAAAACCCGTCGAGGCGATGCGCAGGGCCGCCGGCGGCGCCCCCGTCCCTTTCGCTGCCGACACCGCCGACACCGCTTGTCCCGCCAGGGGCAGCAAAGCCAGCCCGCCCATCACCGTGCGTCGCCGCATCGCATTCTCCTCATCATCGAACATGGCCACTGTTGACGTGCTTCCCGCTCAAGCCGCCCGGCGCGTCTGCGCCAGCGCCGCTTCGAAAGGACGCGGGTCGATCCAGGCGCGCACGTCGACCTTGCTGGGCAAGAAATTCCAGCGGAACAAAAAGTCGCTGAAATCCTGCAAGCCGGCAACCGACGTTTCCGCCAGGTCCGTATCCAGGCGCAGATGCGCATCCTTGCCATACGCCACTTGCACCCAGTGCTCGCTGGCATTCGATTCGCGCGCGAGGAAACGCCGTGTCTCGTCCGCATGGCCGCGCGCCCACGCTTCGGCCCGCAGCACCTGGTCGACCAGGGTCACGGCGGAATTGAAATGCTTGTCGAGCAAGTGCGCATCGACGCTCAGGGTGCGCGGCGTGCCGTTGTTGGCGCGGATCAGGGGTTCCGGATGAATGCCCGTGTCGATCACCGTATGCAAGCCGAATTGCTGCGCCAGCTGCGCGGCCGAGGCGCCTTTCAGGAAGATGGCGTCCACCTCGCCCCGCAGCAGCCCCAGCAGTTCTGGACTTTGGCCGCCGCGCCGCGCGCCGCTGAACAGATTCGTCGCCGCGCCCTGCTCCGGCGCCGTTTCGCTCTGGCCCGTGTTGACCACATAATCGACCAGTTCCACGTCAGCCACAGCCAGCCCTTCCAGGCTCAGCGCATTTTCCAGCCCGCGCAGGGCTTGCGCGCGCGCAAAGTCGATCTGCGCCTTGGCCCATAAGGGCAAGCCGAAGCGCCGGCCTTTCAAGTCGCGCACGGTGTGGATGCCGCTGCCGGGCAAGGTCAATATCAGCTGCGTCTCGTCCGACCACGACAGGCCGATCACGCGCGTCTCGCGTCCCGCCGCGCGCGCCCACAGGGCGGGAATGTTGCCGCCGTGACGCACGGAATTCTGCAAGGTATGGTCGAAATGCGATTCGCGCACGGCTTCCTGGTCCGATTCGCGCAGCGAGCGCAAGCTGGTGCCGTCGGCGCGCAAGGCTTCTTCCAGCCAGCCTTGCTGCAGGGCTATCCCCAGGCCCGTCGGAACGGGGCAGCGCGTGTACCACAGGGTATCGAGTGTGTCATTGCTCATGGTGTATCTCCAGAGTGGGTGGACCAGTCAAAAAGGAAACTACAGCGCCATCCTGCGCGCCCATTCATTGCCATCCCACAAGCTGCTGGGGTGTTCCTCCTGCGCCACGGGCGCATGCGATTCGTCGAGGTCGCTGAAATCCGCATGCAAGCCATCGCGGATGGACACAAAACCGGGCGAGCCGCGCTGGCGCGGGTGGGCCAGCGGCACGTCCTGCACCCGGCGCACCTTGCCCGGACGCGCGTCGAGCACGACGATGCGGTCGGCCAGATAGACGGCTTCATCGATGTCATGCGTGACCATCACCATGGTGATGCCCTCGTCTTGCCACAGGCGGCGCAGTTCCTGCTGCAAGCGCAAACGGGTCAGCGCGTCGAGCGCACCGAGCGGCTCGTCCAGCAGCAACACGTCGGGCCGCCCCACGAGAGCGCGGGCAATCGCCGCCCGTTGCGACATGCCGCCCGACAATTGATGCGGGTAGGCATCCGCATAGCCATCGAGGCCCACGCGCGTGATTTCCGCCGCCACGCGGGCTTCCCGCTCGGCCAGCGGCACCCTGGTATTGCTGAAGGCCACGGCCACGTTCTGCTGCACCGTCAGCCAGGGAAACAGGCGGTGATCCTGGAACACGAGACCCCTGTGCAGATCCGTGCCACGGATCGGCACGCCATCGTGCAGCAGCAAGCCCGTGTAATCGCTGTCCAGGCCCGCCAGCAGGCGCAGCAAGGTGGATTTGCCGCAGCCGGACGCGCCCACGATGGCGACGAATTCGCCCGGGGCGATGGTCAGCGAAATATCGTCGAGCACGGGCAGCGGCGCGCCTTTTAGCGAAAACGACTTGCTCACGTGCTGCACTTGCAAGCCGCCGCTCAGGTGCTGCTGTTGCGGCGACAAGGCCGAAGGGGAAACGAAATCATTCATGGCGCACTCTCTGCGGTGGGGGCGAGGGAAGGAATGGCGGCGGGCGGCGCCCGGCGCAGCCAACGGCTGCCGTGGAAAACCAGCCAGGCGGCCAGCCACGGAGCCAGCCAGATCAGGAATACATTGCGCAAGCCCGTCAGGTCGGCCAGGCGGCCCGCCGCCAGCGCGCCAGCCGTGCCGCCCACCATGCCGAACAGGGTCAAGTGGGCCGAAACCCTGGCCTTGTCGACGGGCGCGCGGGCGATATTGTCCGTGTTGACGAGGTTATTCACGCCCAAGCCCAGGCCCAGCAGTACGGAGGCCGCCAGGTAGGCGATGCTGTTGGGCCACAGGCCGAGGATCAGCAAGGCGGCCATGATGGCCAGATGGGCGCCGCCATACAGTTGCTCGCGGTGACGGCTGGCCAGCACGATGCGCCCCAGGAACAGCAGCACCAGCACGCAGCTGAGTCCCTGCACGGCCATCAGCCAGACGGAATGATGCGCAGGCCAGTGCAACACGCGGATGGCCAGCAAGATGGAAAACACGCCCACGCTGGACGCCGTGAAGCTGGCGAGAATTTCAAACAGGTACGTCACGCGCACGACGGGCAGGCGCAGCAGTTCGCGCAGGCTGGCCGCTCCGGGCACGGCAACATGGCCTTCCAGCTTGCGCGGCGCCGTATTGCTGGGTAACACTTGCCAGCCCAGCACGGCCAGGATGGCGAACATCAGGGCGGAAATCAAGAAGCCCGCCTTCAGCCCCAGCTGCGCGATCAGGTAGTTGCCGCACAAGGGCCCGAGGAACTGCATGCCCAGGATCAATGTGCCCTTGTACCAGCCCGCCTTGCCCTGCCCCAGTTCCGGCAAGCGCACAAGGAAGACCGTGCTCATGGCTACAATGCGCAGCGAGATGCACAGGCCAACCAAGAACATCAGCAAGGCCACCCATTGCCAGCCGGGCAGCCACGGCAGCACGCAAAAAGCCAGCGCCAGGCTCAGGCTCACTCCCGCATACAAATGCTTGGGATTACCGCGCGACAAGATATAGCCGGCCGGAATGGTCCCGAGCGCCATGGCCAAGGTTTCCGCGCTGCTGATCGCGGCCAGCTGGAAATTGCTCACGTGCAGGTGCAAGCCCAGCAAGGTAGCCAGCACCTTGTTCATGCCGATGGTCACGCCCGACAGCAGGGTCAGGCCGATAAAGCGCAGCAAGAAGGCGCGCAGCTCCCCTTCGCGCGCGCTGGCGGCCGCGTCTGGCTGGAATGGCAACGATTCACTCACTGCTGCGCCCCTTCACCAGCAGGCGCGCGAGGCGCGCAAACGCCACGTTCATCGCTTGCGCCAGCAAGGCGATCACGAGCACGGCCAGCAAGACGACGTCCATGCGGCCCGACACTTCGCCATTGAGCAGCAAGGAACCCATGCCGGGGCCAGCCGAAAACAGCAGTTCGCCGCCCAGGCAAGCGAGCCAGGCAAACGCCAGCGCATGCGTGACGCCCGTCACGATGGCCGGCATGGCGCCCGGCAACAGAATCTGGCGCAGGGTCTGCGTGCGCGTCAGGGTCAGCACCTGCCCCACTTCGCGCAAGCGCCCTTCCACCTGGCGCATGCCCGCATACGTGTTGAGCACGGTCGGGTAAAAGGCGGCGATGGCGATCACCAGCAGTTTGGCGCCATCGCCATTGCCCACCCACAGGCCCAGCAGGGGAATCAGGCCCAGCAGCGGGACTTGGCGGATGCTGTGGAACAGCGGGCCGATCAGCCGGTCCGCCAGCGGCGACTGCGCCATCAGCGCGCCCGTGACGATGCCGGCGCTGCCGCCCAGCAGCAAGCCGGCCAACGTCCTGCCCAGGCTGGCGCGCAAATGCACCCACAGTTCGCCCGTCAAGACCAGATCGCGCAAGCTGTGCGCCAGGTCGCCCAGCGACACGAAGATGTAGGCGGCCGCCGCACCCTGTCCTGAGGCCCACTGCCAGGCGCCCAGCAAGGCCAGCGGCAGCAGCGCGCCCTTGATGATCAATATCAAACGCTGCTTCATTCTGCGACTCCCTTACCATTTCCGTTACGTTTCCAGCGCATCAGCCACGCTTCCAGCGCGTAGCAGAGCCGGTCCAGCCCAAAGCCGATCATGCCCGTCAGCACCACGCCCACCATCACCACGTCGAGGCGGAACATTTGCCGGCCCATTTCCATCATCTGGCCCAGGCCGCTGTCTGCGGCCAGCAATTCCGCACCCACCAGCACCATCCACGAACGCGACAGGGCGATGCGCATGCCCGTCAGCGCGGCCGGCACGATGGCGGGCAAGACGATCAGGCGGATGCGCTGCCAGCGCGAAAAGCAATACACTTGCGCCACTTCAAAATAGCGCGCAGACAGGTTGCGGATGGCGTCATGCACGGCCAGCGCGACGATAAAGAAGCTGGCCTTGGCCACGATAAACACCTTGAAACTCTCGCCTATGCCGAACAGCAAGATAAACAGGGGAATCAGGGCCACCGTGGGCAGCTGGCGCAAGACATTGAACGTGGGATCGACATAGCTGCGCAATCCCGGCGACAGGCCAAGCAAGACGCCAAACGCCAGGCCCGCGCTGGCGCCCAGGCCGAAGCCGGCCAGCAGGCGGAACAGGCTGATGCCCAGGTGCTGGCCCAGTTCGCCGCTGTCGGCCAGGTCGCGGGCCGTCAGCAGCACTTGCCATGGCGACATCAAGATGTGCGCAGGCATCCATTCGAAGGTGGTGGCGGCCGTCCACAGCAGCAGCAAGGCCAGCGGCGAGGCCCACACGGACCAGGGCGAACGCACGAAGCGCTGCAGCAAAGGAACAGAGGCTGCACGCGCTGGCGCAGAGGCGCGCGGCAAGGCGATAGTCAAGGAAGTCATGGCGCCCAGTAAGTTTGCAATTTCAGCTGCGCCAGCGCCTGGTTGACGAACTGGGGCGCGAACAGGCTGTCCACTTGCAGGGGCCGCGCTATCAGGCCCGCGCTCTTCGCATACGCCGCCTCGCCCACGTAATGCTGGCGCAGGCTGGCCGTAAACAACGGCGACCAGCGCGCCTGCCACGGCGTATGGTCGCCCGCCAGTTCGCGCCGCACCACGCTTTCCACCTGGCCTGCGGCCGCCTCGGTGCGCACATACTCATCTTCGCCACCGGCGCCGGCGGCCCGGTGGTGCTCGCGCACATAGGCCGTCACCACGAGCTGGGCCAGCTGCGGATAGCTTTTCAGAAAGCCGCTGTCGGCCCACAGCTCGGCGCGCATCTTCCAGTCCTGCGGCGGCGCCTTGCTGGCCCAGATGATCTTGCCGACCTTTTTATCCTCGAGCAAAAAGGCGTCGCTGAGGGTAAAAAAGGCGTCCGCGCCACCCGTGGCCACGGCCGCCGCGCCCGCCTGTGGATTGAGGTTGAGAATCTTGACGTCGCGCAAGCTCATGCCGTTCGCTTCCAGCAGGCGCGCGAACGGGTATTCCCACGGCCGGCCACGGTGCAGGGCGATCTTCTTGCCCTTCAAGTCCTTGATCGACTTGGCCGTGGAGCCGTTCGGCACCACCAGATAGGTGTTATTGGTGCTGCCGCCGGGCAAGATCAGCCGCGTCTGCAAGCCCGAGGCATTGGCGATAATCGATGGCAGATCGCCATACTGGGCCAGGTCGATCGAATGGTTGGCAAAGGCCTCGTTGACCTGCGTTGCCACGGAATTGGTCGTGACGGGCACCCATTCCAGCTTTACGCCCAGCTTGCCCAGTTCGGCCGCCAGCCAGCCTTGGGAGGCCACCTGGGCGGCCGAGCCGGCAAACACGGTCTTGCCGGACGGCGCCGTGCGGGCCACGACGGCGATGCGCACGGCGGCCGGCAGCGGCTCGGCCGCCGCCGCAATCGTTGGCGCCAGCAGGCTGGCCGCCAGGGCGGTAGCGAGTACTTTGCGCCAGTTCAAACGTAAGAATTGCAATGACATCGTGGGCCTGTTCTTGAAAGGGTTACACGAGGTCGGTGGCAGGCAGCAGAGACAAGGCGCGCGCCGTGTCGATCAGCTTGCTCATCTTCCATTGCTGGAGCAGCACGCCGGGGCCGAAGTCGCGCGAACCGCCGATGGCTTCGGCCGCGATCTGTATCTGCGCGCCCTCTTCCAGCAGCAGGATGAATTCGGCCAGCTTCAGCAAGCCCTGCTTGCCCCACACGGTGGCGCCGCCATTCGCTTCCAGGATGGCCGTCGCATGCGTATTGCGCGCGATTTCGCCGAGGATGAAATCGACTTCCGGCTGGCGGCGGTCGATATAGATGGGAATTTCGCGGATCAGCTGAAAGCGCTGCACGGGCACGTAGCGGATCGGCAGGGTGCGGTGCGTCTGCGCCCACGCGCCCAGGGACGGCGAATGCACGTGCGAGATCGACGTCACCTCGGGCCGTTCGCGGAACAGTTTTAAGTAACGCGCGCCGCCGTTGTTCGCGTCGCCCACGATCACCGTGCCATCGAGCGCCAGCACGGCCGCCTTCAATGGCTGGCCGCGGCGGAACGGGCCCGGATCGTTGACCACCACGACCTTGTCGCCGCCAGGTGTGCGCTCGACAAAGCCCACCGTGCCGTTGGCCGTCAGGCTGCCCGTCTCGCGCAAGCCGTCGAAGGCGATCTGCGCGTCGCGCCGCACCTGCTCGACGAAGGCCAGTTCGGTCGCCGTCAGATCCTGCGCCTGTACTTGTTGTGCTTCCGCTTGTGCCACGTCCGTCATGTCATGCTCCATTTGGTTGGGTTGGAATACGGGTCAGTCATGCCTCTACTTTCGCAAGACGCGTGCCAGCGCCGGGGCCGCGAAAATGGTGAAGCGCTGCTGCCTGCGCAACAGCGGCTGCTGGCGTGGCAGCAGCGTTGTGGAAGCGCGCTGTCGGCAAGCCAGCAAGCGGCGCGGGCACGTTTCCTGCACGGCTCAAGGCTCCACCCATCACCAAGGAATCCCATGACTACCGCACCATCTCCCGCCGTCGATACCGTCTGGTTCACCCGCTGCCCCGTGCCCACGGCGACGGGCCTGGCCTACAAACTGGGCTGGCTGGACGAGGAATTCGCCCGCGACGGCATCGCCCTGAAAACCCTGCAGGAAGTGGGCGGCGAACTGGCGCGCCACCATTACGACCACGGTCTGTCCACGCTCGTGCGCGAAGGCGGAAACCTGCTGGCCCTGCCCGCGCGCGCGCAAGGGGCGCCCACGCGCCTGATCGGCCTGACCTGGATCGATGAATGGCAAGCCATCCTCGTGCGCCCCGGTTCCGACATCACGACGCCGGCGCAGCTGCAGGGCAAGCGCCTGGCGCTGCCAGCGTTTCGCGCCGAGGACTTGCGCGAAAACCGGCGCGGGCGCAGCATCGCACGCGGCATGAGCCTGGCCGGCTACAAGGGCGTGCTGGCGTCGGCCGGCCTCACGCTCGATGATGTACGGCTGGTGGAAGTGGGAGCCGACGCCCAGGCATCGGCCAATCTCGGCGCGGGACTGTGGCAAGGCATCGCGCCGCTGCTGCGCGGCGAAGTCGACGCCGTCTACGTGAAAGGCGCGGCGGCGGCCGAAGCGGCCCGCGCGGCGGGACTGGAAGTGGGGATCGACATCGACGCCCTGCCGGACCGGCGCTTCCGCGTGAACAACGGCACGCCGCGCCCGATCACCGTGCATGAAACCATGCTGGAACAGCATTTCGAACTGGTCGTGCGCTTCCTGACGCAGACACTGCGCGCCGCGCACTGGGCCCGCAGCCACCAGGCCGACGTGCTGGCCATCCTGCAGGGCGAGACGCGGGCCGGCGCCAACGCCGTGGCGGAAGCTTATCGGGATGGCTTTCATCTGGCCCTGGCGCCCGACCTGTCCGATGACAAGGTGGCGCTGTTCCGCCAGCAAAAGGATTTTCAGCTGCAGCACGGTTTTCTTGACCGCGACGTGGATATCGAGAGTTGGATCGACCGGCGGCCGCTGGAGGAGGCGCAGCGCAGGCTGGAGGCGCTGCTGCGGGTGGCGGCTTGATGCGGTAGTGGTGTTGTCGGCTTACGCTGCGCTAAGCCGGCCTAACGCTGCGCTAAGCCGACCTACCGCTGCGCCAGGCCGGCCTACCTGATCAAAAAAATGGCCGGCGAGTTTGCCGGCCTTCACATCAATCAATCTCCATCAGAACTGGATCGTGTACGACGCGCCCACCGTGCGGCCCTGGCCGATGATGACGGTGTCGCCGTTGACGGCGCCAGGCACGAAACTGGTCAAGGTGTGGTTGCGGTAGACCTTGTCGGCCAGGTTGTTCGCATACGCCGTGATGCGGTGCTTGCTGCCCGGGAGCACATACGACAGGCGCGCATTGGCCAGCGCGAAACCGCCCTGGTTCAGCAGGTCGCGCGTGGCGTTTTGCGGGTCGACATAGTAGTACTGCTTCGATGTGTAGCGCACGTCGCCGCTGAAGACCAGCTGCGCGCCATTGCCCAGCGGGTAGCGGTAATCGGCCGCCAGCAAGGCCGTCACGTGGGGCGAGCGCACGAATTCATTGCCGGAGCGATCGCCGCCATTGTTCTGGATGGCGAAATCGTCGAATTCCGTGCGCAGCAGGCCGATATTGGCGTTGATGTGCAGGTTGTCCGTCGGCTGCGCCTCGATCTCGAATTCCGCGCCATTCACGTGAGCCTTGCGTACGTTTTGCAGGTAATTGACGCTTTGCGTGGGGTCGCCGTTGTACACGCCCGTGATATTGACCTGCACGTTCTTGTAGTCATAGTGAAAAACGTTGGCGTTGAAATTCAAACGCCCGTCCAGCCATTCCGACTTGATGCCCGCCTCGAACGAGTTCAGGGTTTCCGGCTTGACCGTGTTCAGCGCCCGCACGTCCGTGGCGCTCGTGTTGTAGCCGCCCGACTTGATACCGTGCGCGTATTTCAGATAACCGCGCAAGGTGCGGCTGAAGCGGTATTCGGGTGTCACGTCATATGTCAGCGCATTCCACGTGGTCGAGGGATTCGACGTGAAGTTGTTGTTGGCGACCGAGGCGGCCGCGTAATTGCCACCCCGGACCGTGTTCCACCAGCTGGCTGCGTCGCCAAACGTCACCGTATTCGATGCGGCCTGCACGCGCTGCAAATCGAGGTCCTTGGTTTCCGTCGTCCAGCGCAGGCCAAAGGTGGACAGGAACTGTTCGCTGAAGTTGACGGTCGTGCTGCCGAAGATGGCCGCGCTGCGCGCCTTGTGCTGGTAGATCGTGCGGTTGTAGCCGACAGGCTGGGTGCTGCCCGCCAGCGCCGGCACGGTGCCGTTGGGCAGGCGCGCGCCGGCCGAATCGGAATCGATCTTTTCATTGAAGTAGAACAGGCCCGCCACCCAGCTCACGGCGCCGTTTTGCGGCGACGTCAGGCGCAGCTCCTGCGACACTTGCCGGCTGCTGGCCTTCGAGCGGCTGCGGCCCACTTCCAGCGGCGTGTTGTCGCTGTCGCCCGTCGCTTCGTTCCTGAAATTTTCATAGCCCGTGATCGACGTCAGGGTCAGCTCGCCCAGCGCATATTCCAGGTTCAGCTGCGCGCCGCCCTGCTTCACGTCGCTGTCGGCCGGCGCGTTCGTGCTCACGTCATCGGGATTGGTGCTGGGGATGTAGCCATTACGGTAGACGCCATTGGCGCCATAGCTGGCCACCGTCGTGGTGGCGCCCTTGGTCGTGTAGTCGCGGTAATGCAGGTTCAAATTGGCCGTCAGGTCGCGCCCGATCAGGGCCTTGAGCTGGCCGCGGATGGCGCTGTCCTTGAGTTTTCCATCGCGCTCGCCCGTAAACTGGTTCTGGAAGCGGCCCTTGTCCTGCTGCTCCGTGTGGAAGGACAAGCGCCCCGCCAGCACCTCGTCGACGAGCGCGCCGCCGATGGCCCCTTCGGCCAGCTTGGTGTCGTAGCTGCTGTAGTCAAGCTTGGCGTAGCCGCTGGACTTGAACGAAGGCTTGCGCGAAATGACGTTGATGGCGCCGCCCGTCGTGTTCTTGCCCCACAGCGTGCCTTGCGGGCCGCGCAGCACTTCCACCCGGTCCAGGTCGAACAAGGGAAAGCCCGTGGCGCTGGAATTGCTGATGTAGACGTCGTCGAGATAGAAGCCGACGGGATTCGGGAAATCGATCTGCTGCTGGCCCGCGCCGACGCCGCGTATCCACCAGCGGGGGCGGCCATGCTGCTGCGTGCCGGCCGAGGCGTTCGGCACGTAATTGAGGATTTCGCTGGCCGAGCGGCCGATGCCCATGTCGAGCAGCTCCTTGCCACCGAGGACCGTGATCGCGCTCGGCACCTTCTGCGCCGATTCCTCGCGCTTTTGCGCCGTCACCGTTACCGATTGCAGGGAGGCGCCCTCGCCCCCGCCGTTCGCGTCGGCCGCGGCAATGACATCGGCGCCAGGCGCCTCGGCATGGACCATGCTGGAAGCGAGCATCAGGCCGCCGATGGCGAAGGCCGAGCGCAGCGCGCGGCGCACCGGCGTCAAATGAAAGGGGAAAGAAGAAACGGCGGCGGGGGCAGTCGAACGGCGCATGGGTGATTATCCTTGAGTAAAGTCAAAACGCGAGATGGTGATGACCTGTATTGCAAGGCGCATGCCCGCTGCCGCAGCGCAGCAAAAAACAGCTCAAGTGCTTGATTTAAAAGGAAGACTATCATCATGATAGTGCTGTTGATTTGGCAGCAGCGGCGCTGCCGCGTGCTGCCTGCGCGACAGCAGGCGGTGGTGCTGCTGTCGCGGCAACAGGGATACGATCAGGCAGCGCGCAAGAGCGCGGACGTGTGTCCGCGCACGAGCGGCAGCACTTCCTCGCCCACCCGGTACGCTTCTTCCAGATGCGGCGTGCTGGCCAGGATGAAGGCATCGGCGCCCAGTTGCACCAGTTCGTCGAGGCGTTCGGCCACTTGCTGGTAGCTGCCGACGATGCCCTGCGTCTGCCCGCCGCGCAGCAGGTTGAAGCCGGACCAGATGTTCGGCGCCGTGATCAAGTCCTTGTAGCTGTTCAGGGTCGTCGGGCGGTTGCCCCGCTGGCGCGCCGCGCCCACGGAATCGCCGCCATCGGCGCCGAGGAACTGGCGCAGGGTCGCGGGATCCACGGCGTCAAAGCCCTTGCGCACTTCGTCCCACGCTTCTTCTTCCGTGGCGCGGGCCACGATATCGACGCGCACGGCGCATTTGATCTTGCGTCCCAAGAGCGCCGTCTTTTCATGCACGCGGGCGAATTTCTCGCGCAGCTGCTCGAACGGTTCCAGCCACGTCAGGTAATAATCGGCGTGTTTCGAGGCCGACCCGAGGGCCGCGTCCGAAGATCCCGAAAAATAAATCTCGGGGAAGTCCTGCTCCGACAGCGGCGTGGCCAGGCCCGCGTCTTCTACTTGGTAGAACTTGCCCTGGTAGGAAAACGGCCCGCCGCGCCACACGCCGCGCACCACGTCGAGAAATTCCGTCGTGCGGGTGTAGCGGTCGTCGTGGCCGGCCGAATCGCCCCACCACAGCTGCGCCGGACCGCCGCCGCCCGTGATCACGTTGTACAGGGCGCGGCCGCCCGTGGCCCGCTGCAGGCTGGCCGTCATGCGCGCGGCCACCACGGGATTCAAAAAGCCGGGCTGGAACGGGATCATGAAGCGGAAGGTGCTCGTCTCGCGCGCCAGCAGCGCGGAAATGGCCCACGGTTCGTCCGTCATGGGGAAAGACGGAATCAAACCGCCCTGGAAGCCCGACAGCTCGGCCGCGCGGGCGATCTCCGCCAGATAGTCGATATAGGTAAAACCATCGGCGCCGCCGCCACCGAGGCCGGCCTGTCGCAGGTTGTCATTGCCGGGAAACCAGTCGCCGCGAAACGGCGTGCGGGCGCGGTGCGAACTCGGTTCGCCATGCGTGGGGATGCGCCAGAAAAAATCGATTGCCATGTAGTGGTACTCCTTCAAATTAGGGGATTCAGGCAGCTTGCCGTTGCGTGTACAAAGCCGCCCGCACACGGGGCAGCACATGTTCGCCGATACGGTAGGCTTCCTCGAAATGGGGGATGGCCGCCAGCACGAAGCTGGAGATTCCCGCCTGCGCGTAGGCCTCAAGCGCAGCGCTGACCTGCTCATAGCTGCCGACCAGGGCGCCGTGGGCACCCGTCTGCGCTTGCGCAAAGCCGGGCCAGAAGGCTGCGGCACCGGCATCGAATGCGCTATCGTCAGGCAATCCTGCCCCGCTGCGGTAGCGGCGCGCGTCGCGCAGCGCTTCCTCGAACGTTTCACGGGCCAGCACGTCGATGCGCAAGCCTGCGGCCACCGTGCGGCCCAGCTGGCGCGCCTGCGCTTGCAGACTGGCGATGGAAGGCTGCAGGGCCTCACGCGGCGCCGCATCGTACACGTGCACGTCGGCCTGGCGCGCCGACAGGGCCAGCGCCTCCGAGCTGACCCCGGTCAAATAGATGGTGTTAACGGGGTGGTTCGCCAGCGGCCCCTTGAAGCCGCCGTCCTGCACCTCGAAGAACTTGCCCTTGAAACTGAACGGCGAGGTGTTCTGCACGCCGCGCGCCACCGTGATGAATTCATCGAGGCGGGGCAGAATATCGGCGTCCGGCACGGCATCGCCCTGGCGCCGGCGCGCTGCCGCATCGCCGCCGTGGCCGATCTGCCAGGCGAAGCGCCCGCCCGTAAAGCGCTGGAAGCTGACGGCGTTCTTCGCCGCATACACGGCCGAACCCCAGGCCGCGTCGAATTCGGCGATCAGTTTCAGGTGCCGCGTGCTGCGGGCCAGGTAGCCGGCGACGATCCAGCTTTCATCGCCCTGCGTATCGTGGCGTATCTGGATGCCGTCGAAGCCGGAAAGGTCGGCCGCGCGGGCGATCTGGTGCAGGTAGTCGAAATAATTGAATGGCGGACGCACGCCGCGCGGGTCGCTCACGCCCGCCTGCAAGGGACTGGGCGCGCCAGCGGCCCGCTCGCCCCTGCGCGTGATGCCGGGCGCCGCGTAACGGCCGTCGCCGCTGGTGGGCAATTGCCAGATGAATTCGATGGTCATGCATGGACTCCTGTCGTGGGTCAAAGAAAAGGTCGCGGCGCATCGTGCGTGGCGATCTGCCCTTCCCTCCTCGCAGAAAACATGCCATGCGCTGGCTACACATCGGCGCCCGAAAATGCTGCTTAGGCAGCAATCGGCTGCAGCCACGGCAGCAATGTGTTGCGCGCGCAGCAGCCATGAAAAAAGCCGGAGCCGCATCGCTGCGGGTCCGGCTCCGATGCCCAAGTCGAGCACCTAATCGATGGCGCCCGCCTTTTTCAAAAAGGTGCGCAAGATGTTGCGGCTCAGGTTCAAGTGTCTGGCCGTGCGTACCTGGTTGCGCTCGTTGCGCTCCCACGCGGCGCGCACCAGTTCCTGCTGCATGGCTTCGAATTCCACGGCTTCGCCCGAGTCGAGCAAGGCTTGCCAGGCGCGGGCAAAGCGCTCGGCGGCCAACAAGTCGTCCTGCCCGGCCGCGCCATGGGTCGCATACGCGATGTCGGCGCCGCCAGCCCACGCATCTGGAGCAGGCGCAGAGACAGGTGCGGCGGCAGGCGCGCGGTGCCAGCCCGACAAACTCAAGTCCTCGTCCCGCACGACGCCGCTGCGGCATACGAGCAGCGCGCGGTGGATGACGTTTTCCAGTTCGCGGATATTGCCCGGCCATGGATAAGCGAGCAAGGCCTGCTGCGCATCGGGGCCCAGTTCCACCTCGCCCAGGTGCAATCGCTGCGCATAGATGGCCATGAAGTGGCGCGTCAGCGGCATGATGTCGCCCGGACGCTCGCGCAAGGGACGCAGCGGCAGGCCGATCACCTGCAGCCGGTAATACAGGTCTTCGCGGAAGCGCCCTGCCCGCACGGCTTCGGCCAGGTCCACGTTGGTGGCCGCGATCAGGCGCACGTCAATGGGGATGGCGCGCCGCGCGCCCAGGCGCACCACTTCGCGCTCCTGCAGCACGCGCAGCAGCTTGACCTGCATCGCCAGCGGCAGGTCGCCGATTTCATCGAGGAACAGGGTGCCGCCGCTGGCCGTCTCGAACCAGCCCGGCTTGCCCTGCTGCGCGCCCGTAAACGCGCCTTTTTCATAACCAAACAGCTCGCTCTCGACGAGGGTTTCGGAAAACGCGCCGCAGTTGATCGCCACAAAGGTCTGTTCGGCGCGCCCGCTCAAGCCGTGCACGTGGCGCGCGATCAGTTCTTTTCCCGTTCCCGTTTCGCCCGTGATCAGCACCGTCGCCTCGCTGGGGGCGATGCGTTCGATCAGTTCGTGCAACTGGCGCGAACGGGGATCGGCAAAGACAAAGGCCGTGGCGCGCACCAGCAAGCTCATTTGCTGCGGGTCGCGGAAGGCGACCAGCGCCTCGCTGTCGCCGTCATCGCCGGCGCCACGGGCAAGGTGGGCGCTGCGCGCGAAATCGCTGCTGAAATTGTGGGCTAAGAGTTCCATGGGCCGACTATACCGCGCTCCATCCGCAGGCGTGAACGAATGGTGCCGCGCTAGCTTATCCGGATTTTGCATATGCGGGGCGTGGACCCGAACCTTGCTGCGGCAAGCAAGCAGGCAATGCGGCCTGCCCAGCAACCCGCACACGCTGCTGGCGCGGGCCGCTAGACCGCCATTTGACTATGCCTGGTCGGGATCGAAATGCTTGCGCAAGCCTTGCCAGCACTCGAAATAGTCATTCTGCAGCAGTTCGCCGTTCAAGGCGAATGGCGTGGGCCTGAGGATGGTGCGCGTCTCGAACATGAAGGCCATGGTGTCGGCCACCTTCACGGGCGCCGACGTGTCGCTATGTGATGCTTTTTCGAACGTCTGCGCATCTGGGCCATGGCCGGACATGCAGTTGTGCAGGCTGGCGCCGCCCGGCACGAAGCCGGCCGCCTTGGCGTCGTAGACGCCGTGGATCAGTCCCATGAATTCGCTGGCCACGTTGCGGTGGAACCACGGCGGGCGGAATGTGTGTTCGGCGGCCAGCCAGCGCGGCGGGAAGATGGCGAAGTCGATCGCGCCGAACAGCGGATTTTCGCTCGGTGCCTGCAGCACGAGGAAGATCGACGGGTCCGGATGGTCGTAGCTGATCGATCCGATGACATTAAAGCGGCGCAAATCGTATTTGTAGGGCGCGTAATTGCCATGCCAGGCCACCACGTCCAGCGGCGAATGGTCTAGGGTTGTGCGCCACAGATGGCCGCCGAACTTGGCCACCAGTTCGCACTCGCCGTCGATGTCTTCATAGGCCGCGTGCGGCGTGAGGAAGTCGCGGCTATTGGCCAGGCCGTTCGAACCGATGGGCCCCATGTCGGGCAGGCGGAAGGCCGTGCCGAAGTTTTCGCACACATAGCCGCGCGCCGCGCCATCGGGCAGGGTCACGCGGAAGCGCACGCCGCGGGGAATCACGGCGATTTCCTGCGGTTCCAGCTCGATCAAGCCCAGTTCCGTGGCGATCGCCAGCCGGCCTTCTTGCGGTACGACCAGCAATTCGCCATCGGCCGAGTAGAAGAAACGCTGCATGGAGCGGTTGGCCGCGTACACGTGGATGGCGCAGCCGCTCATGGTTTCAGCGCTGCCATTGCCGGCCATCGTCTGCCAGCCGTCGATGAAGTCCGTTGGCGTCGCGCTGTCGGGCAGCGGCAGCGGGTCCCAGCGCAGCTGGTTCGGCGGCGTGGGTGGCATGGCGTGGAAATCGCTGACGATGCGCGTGTTGGCCAACAAGGTAAAAGGCGGATGCTGGCTGGCGGGACGGATGCGGTACAGCCACGAGCGCCGGTTCTGCGCGCGCGGCGCCGTGAAGGCCGTGCCCGACAATTGTTCCGCGTACAGGCCCAGCGGCGCCTGCTGCGGCGAATTCTGCCCCTGTGGCAAGGCGCCGGGTACGGCTTCCGTGGCAAATTCGTTGCCGAAGCCGCTCTGGTAGCCGGCGCCTATCATGCCGGCTCCGCCAGGCCATCGGCCGCGTCGCGCAGCAAGCCCTGCACCACGTCGGCCTTGCCGATGGCGCCCATGGCCAGCAAGGCGAAGCGGGCCAGGAACAGGGGCGAGCGCTGTTCGCCCAGGCCGCCCATGGTGTGGCATAGCTCGGTGTAAAGATTGTCCAGTTCGATGTCGGTCATATGATCTCCTTAATAACTTTTACTGACCCGCTGCGCAAAGTGCTGGGGTCAGACCCGGCGGGGGTGCACGCCCCAATGGGGCGCGTACCGCTCCCGAAGGGACTGACCCCGGATTTAGCCAGCGCTGCTGCCACCTGCCCCGCCCTCACCTCACGCCAGCGCCCCAGCACATGCCCATCCGGACGCACGAGGTAAAAACTGCCAGGCTGCGCGTCGAACAGCGAAAATACCTGCGCCGTGTGGTCCCAGGCGTCCCCTTGCACGCCACTGCGGGCGATCGCCACGGTCGTCAACGGCAATGTATCGCCCAGCGCCAGCAATTCCGCAGGCACGCAGCCATCGTCGCTGAAGTACAGCCCCGTGAAATCGCCATCAGTGCGGCTCACCAGATCGGTAATATACCCCGCTTTTTGCCCACCGTTGTGCAGCAGCGCCAGCGGACACTCGGGCAAGACCGTGCCCGGCGCGGGGCCGGCGGCAAACGTCGCGCTATCTGGCGTATTCAAGGCCGACTGCGCATACGCGATGGCGCTCGTCTGGCGCGGGTTGATCAAGGAGCGCACATGTGCATGCTTGCCCGCCAGGCCCAGCACGGCCGTGCGCATGAGATCGAAGGCGAACGTGGGCGGCGCCATGAATTCCGTACTTTTCGTGCCGTGGCGCAGGTTTTCATGGGCGGCGTACACGCGCTCGTCCGAATAGCTGTCGAGCAAGGCCTGCGGTGCCTGGCCCTTGACGACGTAGGCGAGCTTCCAGGCCAGATTGTCCGCATCGTCGATGCCCGAGTTCGCTCCGCGCACGCCGAAGATGGGCACCAGATGGGCCGCATCGCCCGCGAACAGCACGGGGCCGTGCCGGTATTTTTCCAGCGTCAATGCGTTGGCTCTATAGATGGTGATCCACACGGGATGCCACGGCTGTGTCTCCCCCATCATGGCCAGCAGGCTGTCTACGCGGGGTGCCACGTTTTCCAGCAGCACGGCAGCCTGCGCATCCTCGTCGTCGCGCAATTGATAGTCGATGCGCCAGATATCGTCGGGTTGCTTGTGCACCAGCACTGTCGAGCCGGGATTCGATGGCGGATCGAAATACGCGAGCCGTTCCGTCGGACGGTCGCTCTTCAGGTGGATATCGACGATCACATAGCGCCCTTCATAGCTGGTGCCCTGCAATTTCAAGCCCAGCGCCTCGCGCACGACACTGCGCCCGCCATCGGCCGCCACCAGCCAGTCCGTGTCAATCTGGTAGGTTTCGTCGGGCGTGGCAACCGTGACCGTGGCGCCATCGGCGCGCCGGTCCACGCCGGTCACCCGCGTTTGCCAGCGGATATCGATCAGTTCCGGCTGGCGTTCGGCCGCGTCGAGCAGGAATTGCTCGATATGATATTGCGCCAGGTTGACCATGGGCGGCAGCTTCTGGTTCGCGTCTTGCGGCATCGTGAAATGCAGCACTTCCTCGTCGCGGTAAAAACTGCGCCCACCGGCCCACGGCAAGCCTTTGCTGATAAAACCGTCGAGCGCGCCCAGGCGTTCGATGATTTCCAGGCTGCGCCGCGAGATGCAGATGGCGCGGCTGCCCGTGCACACGCCATCGTCGGCCTCGATCAGCACGCAGCGCACGCCGTGGCGGGCCAGGCCCAGGGCCGTGGCCAGGCCCACGGGGCCGCCGCCGATGATCAGTACCGGGACGTGCTGCGTGGATCGGCCCGCCAGCTTACTTGGCGGATACACCTTCGGCACATGGGGATAAGGGTGGAACGTGTCGCTCATGATGGTGTCCTCTTCAAGATTGTTCTTTGCCGCCACGGGCGATGGGCAGGGTCAGCACGATGGCCGCGCCCGCCACCAGCAGCACGCTGGCGTACAGCAAGCCCGTGGCAAAGCTGTGCGTGAAATCCTTCAGCCAGCCCACGACGACGGGGTTCAGGGCCGAGCCGATATTGCCCGTCGCATTGATGACGGCGATGCCGATGGCGCGCGCACCGAGGCTCAGGGCCCGGTCCGGCGTGGTCCAGAAGACGGACATGGCCGTGTACGCGCCCGTCGATGCCATGCATACGCCCAGCAGCTGCACGATGGGATTGGCCGAATACGCGGTGAAGAGCCAGCCGGCGGCCGACAGCAGCATGGGCCAGACGATGTGCCAGCGGCGCTCCTGCAAGCGGTCCGAGCGGCGGCCCCAGGCAATCATGCCGATGACGGTGCACACTTGCGGAATGGCCGCCAGCAGACCGATCTGCGTGTTGCTGGCGTTGCTGTTGAAACTTTTCACGATCAGCGGTGTCCACACGGCCACCATCGCCAGAGTATTGACCAGGCAGAAATAGGCGACGCCGAATTTCAATACCGTGGGCGACAGCATTTCCGCCATCACCGAGGTGTTGTGCCGGGGAGCCACCGGCTTGTGCTCGGCCGCCAGCATGCGCGCCAGCACCTGCTGTTCCAGCTTGCTCAGCCAGTTCGCCTTGTTAGGTGCATCGTCGAGATAGCCATACACGGCCAGGCCCAGGAACACGGATGGCATGCCTTCGAGCAAGAACAGCCATTGCCAGCCCTTCAAGCCCCAGTGCCCATCGAGTCCCAGGATCAGGCCCGACAAGGCCGAACCGATGGCGGCCGTCACGGGCATGGCGATCATGAACAAGGCATTGGCGCGTGCCCGGTAGGCGCTGGGAAACCAGTACGTCAGGTACAGCAGCATGCCGGGCAGAAAGCCCGCCTCCGTCACGCCCACCAAAAAGCGCAGCGCGTAGAGGCTGGCCGGGCCGCTGGCGAACAGGGTCGCCGTCGAGGCCAGGCCCCAGGCGATCATCATGCTGCCTATCCATTTACGCGCGCCGATGCGCGCCAGCACGATGTTGCTGGGGATGCTGCAAGCGATGTAGGCGATGTAAAACAGGGTGGTGGCAAAGCCGAACTGGGTGCCGGACAGGCCCAGGTCCTGCATCATGGTCAGGCCGGCAAAGCCGATGTTGATGCGGTCAAGAAAGGAAAACACGAACAGCAGGAACAGAAATCCCAGCAGATGGCGCGATACCTTGCGCATCACCTGCTGTTCCAGTTGATTGGCGGCCGCGTCGAGGACGGGCGCAGTGGCGGGGGTGGCCGCTTTGGCGATGGTCATGCTTGTCTCCATAAGGTGTCGCCCTCCCCTTGCTGTTTTTATTGGGTGAGAGCGGCCGGGTGATCCCGGCTTGCAACACAGTATGCAGACGACAACGACGCCGGCTGTCCCCATTTTGGGGACATTTTGCGGCCAAAACAGTCAGAAAGACGGAGCCATTGCTACGTCCAAGGAACTAGACAGGCGCTGGCGCCATGCACAGGGCGAACAACTGGCGCTGGCTGGATATGCCCAGGCGTTTATAGGCGCGCTTCTGGTAAGTCGTCACGCTGGACGACTGCACGCCCATGATCTCGGCGATTTCCACGGCCGTGAGGCCTTCGAGCACGCAGCGCAGCACATCCAGTTCACGCTTGCTCAAAGCGGGGCAATGCTGGCGCAGCCTTGCCAGCATCATCGGCGCGACGCCTTGCGTCGCCTGGCCATTCAGGCTGTAGTGATGCTTGACGGCATGGGCAAACAGCGGCGACAGGGTTTCGATGCCTGCCACTTCGCCAGGCTGGAACTGGCCCTGGCTGCTGTCGCGGTAAAAATTGACGGAGAGCCAGATATCGCCCGCCGGCTGCACCAGCAGGGACAAACGATCCGAGACATTCGGTTTTTGATAGCAGGCGGCGCGGTAGCCGGGATGGTCGATCTCGTCGCTGGCTTGCTGGTGCAGCACGATGGCGGGATCGATTTTCCGCCCCGGCGCCGGCGCGATCACGCGCTGGTTGCCATCGAGCGCATAGTAATGGCGCGCGTAGCTGTCGGCAATATCTTGCAGGAAACGTCCACCGCGCCGGTCGGCCACGGCGACAGTCCGTGGCCGGTTGCCAAATTCATAGGCAAAGATCGTGCACTGGGCAATCGGCGCGACCGTGCTGACCGTTTTCAGGATGGCCCCGGCGACGGCATTCACGTCGGCATGGCCGATGGCAGCCATCAACTCCAGGGTACGCCCAAAGTCCAGCTGCCCTTCCGCCTGCCGCCGTTCGACGCGCCAGTAACGCATATCTGCGTCCTTACTGCCCGCGCTGCGGCAAGACCCAGTCCGGCCGGATGTAGTGGCAGGTGTAGCCGTGCGGCAAGCGCTGCAGATAATCCTGGTGCTCGGGTTCCGCTTCCCAGAACGGGCCGGCCGGCGCCACTTCCGTCACCACCTTGCCGGGCCACAGGCCGGAGGCGTCGACGTCGCGGATGGTGTCTTCGGCCACCTTTTTTTGCTCATCGCTCGTGTAATAGATGGCTGAGCGGTAGCTGGTGCCGCGGTCATTGCCCTGGCGGTTTTCCGTGCTGGGATCGTGGATCTGGAAGAAGAATTCCAGGATCTTGCGGTAGCTGATGGTGGCCGGGTCAAAAATGATCTCGATCGCTTCCGCATGCGTGCCATGGTTGCGGTAGGTGGCGTTGGCCACGTCGCCGCCGCTGTAGCCCACACGCGTGGCGATCACGCCCGGATAGCGGCGCAGCAAGTCTTGCACGCCCCAGAAGCAGCCGCCGGCCAGGATCGCCGTTTCATTGTCTTGTGCCATGGTGTCTTTCCCGTTCTAGTCAGAAGCAGCTATCTTACCCTGTCACGCAACTTTCTTCAGCGGGCCAGCAAGCGCTTGAGCTGCGCCGCCTGGTAGGCGCCGATGGCGTCGTTGAACAGGCAGCGGATCAGCGGGTCGTCGACGATGTCGGCTTCCGCCAGCTCCGCCCGCGTGGCGGCATCAAAAGGACCATCGTTGATGCGCATGTACATCGACGTCAGCGATTCACCGAGCACCAGCGCCGCATGGCATTTCACCAGCGGCACTTCGGTGGTCCAGCCGGGTGCCTCGTCCGTCTCCGGCACGAGGTCGATCAAGTCGCCGTGCGTGCGGTAATGGAGCACGGTGGCCGCACCGTCATGGCCGTACAGCGACAATCGCCACAAACGCGGTTGCTGGAAGTAGCTGTCCTCGGGCAGCTCCATGTCGCGGTAGCGTTCAAGCAAACCGTGGCGGCAGAAATCGAGCACCAGCGCCGCATCGGCATCGCTCAAGGGCGCGAAACGGCGCGCGATGTCCGCCGTGGCGGGCGGCGGCGCCTCGGGACGGTAGTCGAAATCCACGTCTTGCAGGCCCACGGGTACCACCCAGGGCAAGGGTTCGGCGCTGCTCACGCCGTGCGCGTCGAGCAGCACGGCCGTCGATGGATCGAGGCGGAAGATGTGCGCCTCGGGCAGCGCGGCGCCGATTTCATCGGCAAAGCGGCGGTAGGTAACCGGGAACATCGCGTGGTTGTACCAGGACCAGTCTTCCTGCACGAACTGGCAAGAGCTGGGCACGATGTACCGTGGCGCCAGCGCGCGCAGCTGCGGCACCCAGTCGTCGGGAAGCTCGACGGGACCAGGCTGCGCTTGCGACGGCGCGATGACGGCGATTTCGCGCATGGTCTGGAATGGCCACAGCACCATGTCCCACGGTGCAAAGGCGGCCAGCTGTGCCAAAGTCTCCGGGCCGATCCAGGAATCGACGACATTGAGCACGTTCAGCCCGGCCGCGCGCACCTGGAACAGCGAGTCGACATCGTCATCGAGCGCGCGGCGCGGAATCACCTCAATGGCCCCCACCTGCACGGGCACGTCCACGTGCAGGCGCTGCACCTGTGTAAAACCGAGCGCGCGCAGCATCGCGAACAGTTCGTCGAAGACGCAGTACAGGTAGATGGGCGTGGCGCGGTCGAGCGCATCGAGGCTGTCGAGCGAGCAGTGGTCGTCGTGGAAGTGCGAGATGAAGACGGCATCCCAGCGCAGCCGGCGCACGGCGTCCAGGTCGAAGCGCACGGACGGAAACGCGTGGCAGTTGCGGCTGAACGGATTTTCGACGATGGGATCGAAGGCGATGGCCGTGCCTTCGCATTCGAAGACATAGCCGGCGTGCAGGATGCGGGAGATTTTCAGGGGCATGGGAAAAGCGGAATGCAGAAAGAACCCCAACGGCGGAAATACCGGGGTCGGACCCTGAGGGTCCGACCCCAGACTTTGCCTTCGGGGTAAAAAGAACGCCGGGCAGGCTCAGTACGGATTATTCAGCACATCCATCGCAAAATACGTAAAGATCATGTCCGCGCCTGCGCGCTTGATGGCGCCCAGGGTTTCCTGCACCACGCGGCGCTCGTCGATGGCGCCGGCCTGTGCGGCGAACTTGATCATCGCATATTCTCCGCTAACCTGGTAGGCGCCGATCGGCAAACGCGTCACTTCGCGCAGGTCGCGGATGATGTCCAGGTAGGCGCCGGCCGGTTTGACCATCAGCGCATCGGCGCCTTCGGCTTCGTCGATCAGCGATTCGCGGATCGCTTCGCGGCGGTTCATCGGGTCCATCTGGTAGGTCTTGCGGTCGCCTTTGAGGGTGCTGCCGGCCGCGTCGCGGAACGGGCCGTACAGGCCGGAGGCGAACTTGGTCGAATACGCCATCACGGGCGTGTCATGGAAACCGGCCGCGTCGAGCGCGCTGCGGATAGCCGCCACCTGGCCATCCATGGCGGCCGATGGGGCGATGATGTCGGCGCCCGCCTGCGCGGCGATGACGGCTTGCTTGCCCAGGTTCAGCACCGTGCTGTCATTGTCGACCGTGTCGCCATGCAGGATGCCGCAATGGCCGTGGTCCGTGTATTCGCAGAAGCAGGTGTCGGACATCACCACCATTTCCGGCACGGCGTCCTTGATGATGCGCGACATGCGGGCCACCAGGCCGTCCGGGTTCAGGGTGTCCGTGCCGTGGCTATCCTTGTGGTGCGAAATGCCGAAGGTCATGACGGAGCGCAGGCCGGCGCGCGCGTAGCGCTCCACTTCCTGCGCCAGCTTCGCTTCGGGAATGCGGCGCACGCCGGGCATGGACTTGATGTCGATGAAATCGCTGCTGCCTTCGTCGACGAAGATCGGCAGGACCAGGTCGCGCGGATTGATCTCGGTTTCGCGGAACAGCTCGCGCAGTTGCGGGGTCGCGCGCAGGCGGCGCATGCGCGAAGTGGGGAATTGTGCTGGCATGGAGTGACTGGCTTCGGGTTAACAACGCCGATAAGTATACGCCGATCGCGCCAGTTGCGCCGGACCGCCCGGCAAAAAAGCCGCGCAGATCAAGAAACACGCCCTGCGCCGTCATTGCGCGTGCAGCAGGGCCGTCACTTGCCAGCGCATGTCGGCTGCCAGCTGCACCAGCATGGCGCCTCGGCGGCGCGCATCGGCCCGTTTCTTCGACGGCACCAGCGCCAGGTCCGGCATCCGGCAGGGGCCGCACGGCAGACGGAAATTGCCGCCGCAGGCCGGCAGCGCATGCAGTTCACGCCACGCCAGGTCGTAGTCGCACGAGATATGCCGGCGCCGGCGCCAGTTCAGCGCGATACGGTTGGCGTTGCTCACCAGTTCCAGATGGCCGCAGCCGAACAAATCGCCCAGGTCGCGCAAGGCGGCCACCATCAGGTTTTTCGGCCGGCAGCCGTGCAGCGCCCGCGTGGTCTCTTTCACCGCCTGCGCGCCGGCGGGCGAGCGCAAGCCCTGCAAGGCGCCCAGCTGGATGACGGCGCCGCCAGACTGGGGGCGGAACAGGAAACTGGCCAAGTACAGCGGCACGCCGTCGCGCGTCAGGCGCAGGCACAGCTCCCCTTCCCGGTGGCTGTCGCGGATGGCCGTCAGTTGCAAACGGTAGGTGGCGCCATCCTTGCCCTCGATGGCGGCCAGCACCAGCGCACGGCGCGCGGCGTACTCCACCAGCGGCCGCGCGCCCGCCTGCCACAGGAAGCGGTAATGCCCGCACAGCAGGTCCACCCGCGCCGCGCAGCCGAACTGGCGGCTGGCGTAGGGACGATAAATCTTGTACAGCAGGCTGGGATGGGCTTGCGCCAGCGCCGCCAGGCCCGGCGTCATGGAGATGAAGGCTTGCCAGCGAACGCGCTGCACAGGAAAGACGATGGCGCCCAGCGCGGCCTTGAGGCGGTGGCCCTGCCGGTGCGATGGCGCCGGCTGCGGCGCGGCGTTGTCGCCGGTGGCGGTAAAAGTATGCATGCAAACGGCTCTATGACTGGTCTGATGAACGGGACGCGGCGACGGCCGCAGGCAGCCCGGAACAGGCGGCTGCGCGCACGCAGCCGCTCTACGCCGGGTAGAGCGGATGATAGAGGGAGGTGAAAATGAAGGGGGTTACAAGTTGGTAATGTGTCGGGGCGCAACCGGGGGCATTCTAGTTCAGCAGGCGTAGCCTCACCCGCAAGCCCGGCGCCGCATCCTCGATCTCCAGGCTGCCGCCATGCAGGGCCGCGATGGCCGCGACGATGGACAGGCCCAGGCCATTGCCGGGCAAGTGGCGGCTCTTGTCGAGCCGGTAAAAGCGCTGCGTCAGCTTCGGCAGCTCTTCCGTTGGCACGCCGGGGCCGTTGTCGCGCACGGCCAGCCAGTTGCCATGCGCATCGCTGCCGGCCGACACTTCCACCGTGGCGCCCGGGCCCGCGTACTTGATGGCATTGTCGACCAGGCTGGCCAGCGCGCTGCCCAGCAGATTGCGGTCGCCGCGCGCCGGCACGCCGTCGCCATACATCTGTACCAGCAGCACGCCCTGCTCGTCGGCCGTGGCCTCGTACATTTCCACGATGTCGGCGCCGATCTGATGCAGGTCGATGTCGTCGAAATTCTCGGGGCGCATGCCCGATTCGGCGGCCGCGATCTGCAGCAGCTTGTCGAACACGCGCGTGAGGTCGTCGATGTCGTCGATGGCCGCCTGCGCCGCGCTCTCGTAGCCTGCGACGCCCTGCTGCTGGCGCAAGGCGCCATCGAGCTTGTTGCGGATGCGGCCCAGCGGCGTGCGCAGGTCGTGCGCGATGGCGTTCGACACGTGGCGCACGCCTTCCATCAGGTGTTCGATGCGGTCGAGCATGCGGTTGATGTCGCGGCTCAGCAAGCCGAATTCATCCTCGCTGGAGACGGGAATGCGCCGGCTCAGGTCGCCCGCCTCGATCTCGCCCGCCGTGCGGCGGATCTGCCCGATGCGCGCTTCGAGCTGGCGCCGGAACAGCCAGGCGCCGGCCACCACCAGCAGGATGGCCACCCCGCCGCCATAAGCCAGCGAGCGCAGCACCAGCGAGCGGATCGACTTGCCCTCTTCCATGTCGCGCCCGACGAACAGGCGCGCGCCGCCAGCCAAGTCGCGGATCAGCATGCGCGCGGGCACCCTGCGCCCTTCGCGCGTGACATCGCGGTGCAGCAAGTGGCCCACGGGGCTGCCCACGTCGGGCCAGGACGACAGATTGCCCGCCACGCGGCGGCCATCGGCGTCCACCAGCAAAAAGATCTCCGTGTCGCTGTCGGTGCGGTCGGTGAGCAGATGGGCAATTTCCGCCGTCGTGCGGCTGCTGCCGCCCTGCTCGTACAGCGCGGCGAGGCGCTCCGAGAGCAGGGTCAGCTTGCGGTCCACGCTGCGATCGAGCACGCCGATGGTGCCGAAGTAGAACACGGCGCAAACGATGCTGATCGACACGACCACCAGCACGCCATAGCCAAGCGCCAGGCGGGCCGCGATCGAGCGGTGCAAATTACGCACTGTCGATCACGCCCAGCGTGTAGCCGACGCCGCGCACCGTGTGGATCAGCGGCGGTGAAAATTCCTTGTCCACCTTGGTGCGCAAGCGGCTCACCTGCACGTCGATGACGTTCGTCTGCGGGTCGAAATGGTAATCCCACACGGCTTCGAGCAGCATGGCGCGCGTGACGGACTGGCCCTGGTGGCGCATCAGGTATTCGAGCAAACGAAATTCGCGCGGCTGCAGGGCGATCTGCCGGTTGGCGCGCGTCACGCGCATGGTGCGCATGTCGAGCACCAGGTCGGCCACCTGCAGCTGCGTCGATTCGGGCACGGGTGCGGCGCGCCGCAGCAGCGCTTCGATGCGCGCCAGCAGTTCATCGATGGCGAACGGTTTCGACAGGTAATCGTCGCCGCCGCTGCGCAGGCCGCGCACGCGCTCGTCGACGCTGGACAGGGCCGACAGCACCAGCACGGGCGTGTTGCGGCCCATGCCGCGCAGGCGTGCGACGATGGCCAGGCCATCGATCTCGCCGGGCAGCAGGCGGTCGAGCACCAGCGCATCCCAGTCTTCGCCGCAGGCCAGGCGCATGCCGTCGATGCCATTGTCGCAGGCGGTGACGTCGTGGCCCGCCTCGCGCAGGCCGGCACAGATATAGCGGGAAGTTTCGGCTTCGTCTTCGATGACCAGGCAGCGCACGGGGAGTTCCTTGTAAAGATCAGGCAGCAAATAGGCGCAGCATACGCCAGGCGCGCGCCACTTGCCAGCCCCGCCGCGTGCGACGCGCGATCACAGGGTCGGGTACAATACAGCCTCGACAATGTTTGGCCGCGCCCGCGCGCGCATTTTTTATCGGCGCCTCCCGGCTTGCCGCGGCCTGCAAACCATCACTGCCACTAACGAACATCAGGCGCGCCTGGCGCGCGCCACAAACCGATACAGCCATGAAATCGACCCACTCTCTCGCACTGGCGCTGGCCATGGCCATCAGCTGCGGCAGCGCCGCCGCCGCAGACACCAAGCAAAGCATGCTGTTCGATGAAATCCCCATCGGCAGCTGGAGCACTTCCGCCGAACTGGGCGCCATCACCACCTCGGGCAACACGGTCGGCACCTCCGTCACGGGCAAGATCGACGCGCGCCAGGAACTCGATGACTGGAGCAACCAGTACATCTTCAGCGGCTATTTCAAGGAAGACGAAACGACGAACGACGATGGCGAGAAAGTGCGCGAACGCTCGGCCGAACGCTTTTCCGCCTCCGCCAAGGCGGCGTACAAGCTGATGGCCGACCATGAAAAACTGTTCGTGCTGGCCTCGCACGTGAACGACAAGTTCGGCGCCTACACCAAGTACTCGACCCTGGCCGTCGGTCATGGCTCGCGCTGGTACCAGTCGACAGACAAAAGCGTCGACGTGGAAATCGGTCCTGGCTATTTCAGCGGCACCAACGACGCGGGCGAATCGGAACACGGCCTGACGGTGCGCGGCGCGGCCGCCATGAAGTGGAAGATCAGCCAGTCGGCCATGTTCACGCAGACGGTCAGCGTGGAACGGGGCACCTCGAACACCCACTCGATCGCCGAAACGGCCCTCAGCACGAAAATCAACGGCACCATGCAGATGAAGGCCGCCTTCAGCGCCCGCAACGACACGCGCGTGCCGGACGACAAGAAGAACACGGATACGCAAACCTCGCTGACGCTGGTCTACTCGTTCTGACATGCGGGCCACGCTGATGCGGCGCCTGTGCCTGGGCGCCCTGCTGTGCGCCGCGGCGCTGCTGAGCGGCTGCGCCGCCGTCACCGTCAGCTCCATTTCACCAGCCGACTACCTGCAGCAGCGGCGCGGCGACATCCTCACAACAGGAAAACTCAGCGCCTCGGCCAGCGAGGTGCTGCGCATCATCGGCAGCGACATCGCCGCCTGCGAAGCCAATACGGGCAGCTGCCGCGCCGACCTGGCCCGCTCCGAGCTTCTCAGCGACGAGCAGCGCCTGGCGACCCTGTCCGAATTGTGGCTGGAAAGCGCGCTGGCGGAAGAAAAACAGGGCGGCCATCCGAGCGCCGAAACGCTGGCCGCCTGGCTCGAATCGGCCCGCTACGCGTATGCCTACCTGTTCTACACGACGCGCACGCCGGGCCAGCGCGCTTTCGAGGAGCGCCAGACGCAAATCCGCGACTACTACAACTATGCCGTGCAAAAGGCCGTCGGCAATCTGTTCCGCCATCGCGGCGAATACCGCCCCGACGGCAATGTGATCCGCGTCGCCGGCTGGCAGATCGACAGCGAACTGTCTGCCCTGCGCCTGCCCGACGACGGTACCCTGCCCGACGAACTGCTGCCGGCCACCTCGCTGTCGTTTTCCGGCCTGCGCAATGTGTACCGGCGCGACGGCTTCGGCGCCGACCTTGTGGCCGTCATGCCGAGGCCCCTGGCGCCGAAAGGCGAGTACGTGCCGTACCAGGAGACGCGTTTTCCCGTCGTCACGGCGCTGATCCGCTTCGACGGCAACAGCCTGCAGGAAGTGCTGGCCACGCAGCAGCTGCTGGTGATGCTGGTCGACCCGACGCGCAGCGAATCAACGCGCATGGCGGGCCATGAACTGCCCGTGGCGGCCAATTTCACGGCCGGCTACGGCCTGTGGCTGGCCCGTTCCGGCTTTGGCGTGCAAGCGCTGCGCACTCTGTTCGGCAGCGCCGACGGCATTTCGCGCCCGCAGGTGCACCTGATGCAGCCCTATGACCCGAACAAGCGCACCATCGTCATGCTGCACGGCCTGGCCAGCAGCCCGGAAGCGTGGATCAACGTGGCGAATGAACTGATGGGCGACGAACAGCTGCGCCGACGCTACCAGATCTGGCAGGTGTACTACCCGAGCAATGCGCCGCTGGCCGCCAACAACGCCGCCATCCGCAAGGCGCTGAACGCGACCCTGGCGCAGTTCGACCCTGCCGCCAAGGCCGACGCCGCGAACGACATGGTCTTGATCGGCCACAGCATGGGCGGCGTGCTGGCGCGCCTGATGGTCTCCGATGCCAGCAACACGCTGCTCGACGCCATCACGGAAGAATACAATTTGAAGGGCAAGAAGGCGGAAAAAGTGCGCGCGGGACTGGCGCCCTACCTGAATTTCACGGCCATGCCGCAGGTGAACCGCGCCATCTTCATCGCCGCGCCGCACCGCGGCACTTCGTTCGCCAACCACAAGGTGGCGCGCTGGATCGCCAACCTCGTCACGCTGCCCATCACCATGCTCGACCAGTTGTCCGACGCGGCCGGCAGTCTGGCGCAGCTCGACACGGGCAGCAGCGAACCGCTGCGCATCCCCAACAGCATCGATAACCTCAGCGACAAGGACCCGTTCGTGCGCCTGGTGGCCGACCTGCCCATCAGCCCGAACGTGCGCTACTACTCCATCATGGGCAACGACACGCCGGACCTGCCGCTGGCGGAATCGAGCGACGGCGTCGTGCCCTACGCCAGCGCCCACCTCGACGGCGCCCTGTCGGAAAAAGTCATCCCCTCGTGGCACAGCGTGCAGGAAAGCCCGCAGGCGATTCTGGAGATACGGCGGATTTTGCGGCTGGCGGATTAACAACCGTAGGTCGGATTAGGCGAAGCCGCCGAGGCCGCAGGCGGTAGTCCGACAACATTATTGGCCACGCCCATAGTGATGTCGGCTTACGCGCTCCGCGCTAAGCCGACCTACCCGACTGGTGCCAATGCCTGGGCTGGCAACCGTAGGTCGGATTAGGCGGAGCCGTAATCCGACAACGTTGTTGCCGTGCTCCCAGCATCACACCGGCTCGCGCCACTTGTCCTTGATCTCCAGCATGGCCGGCAGCTGCTCGATGAACAGCGCCAGCAAGTCCGGGTCGAAGTGCGTGCCGCTGTCGCGCTGCATGGTGGCGATGGCTTCGTCGATCGTCCAGGCGCGCTTGTACGGGCGCTCGCTGGTAAGGGCGTCGAAGACGTCGGCGATGGCGACGATGCGGCCTTCATGCGGGATTTCCTCGCCCTTCAAACCTTGCGGATAGCCGCTGCCGTCCCATTTTTCGTGGTGCGTCAGGGCGATGGTGCGCGCCATTTTCAGCAAGCCGCTCGCGTGCTCGCCGATGATGGCAGCGCCGATTTCCGCGTGGCGGCGCATGACTTGCCATTCGTCCGCATCGAGCTTGCCCGGCTTTTGCAGGATGGCGTCGGGGATGCCGATCTTGCCCACGTCGTGCATGGGCGCCGCATTGAGCAGGTCTTCCGCCCTGCCCGTGCTGTAGCCGGCCGCCAGCGCCAGCTGGCGCGCGTAATAGCTCATGCGGATGACGTGCATGCCCGTCTCGTTATCCTTGTATTCGGCCGCCTGGCCCAGGGTCTGGATCACCTGCAGGCGCGAGCGGCGCAATTCCTCGGCGTCCACCAGCGACAGGTGCGTGCGCACGCGGGCGCGCACGATGGGCGGGCTGACCGGCTTGGTGATGTAATCGACGGCGCCCGCGTCAAAGCCGTCCGCCTCGTCCTTCACGTCGCACAGGGCGGTGACGAAAATGACGGGAATGGGCGCGGTGGCCGGCATGGCCTTCAACTGGCGGCACACTTCATAGCCCGTCATGGCGGGCATCATGATGTCGAGCAGGATCAATTCGACGGGGTTGTTCTGCGCCAGCTCCAGCGCCTTCTCGCCATCCTTGGCGTACAGCAGGCGGTAATCGTCCTGCAGGATCTGGCGCAGCACCTGCAGATTCGTCGCTTCGTCGTCGACCAGCAGCAGGATCGGTTTGTCTTCGTGTAAGGTCATCGTAAGCCCAATATCAGGAAAGGTCGGCAGGCGCTGGCGTTTCCAGCCACGCCAGCAGCTGGCGCAGCACGCCCGCGGCGCGCGCAAATTCAAAGTCGTCGATGGCGCTGGCCAGCGCCTGCAGGCGCTGCTGCTGGCCATGCGGCGCCAGCATGGCGGCGATCTGCGCCATCAGGGCGTCGTCGAGCTGCCCGCCTTCCAGGCTGGCGATGGCTTGCCGCAGCAAGGCACCGGCGGCGTCGGCATCGAGTGGCGCGCCGGCAGCCGGTGTACCCACTGCCACGGCCGGCATGCCCGATTCTTCCAGCTCGCCGGCCAGCGCCATGAAGGCGGCGGCCAGCTGCACCAGCAATTCAGTCGCCGGCAGCTGGCGCGCGATCGCCTGTTCGATGCGGCCCAGCAGGCTTTCGACCTGCACCAGGCACAGGTTGCCCGCCGCGCCCTTGATACGGTGCAGCAGATGGCCCGCCACGCTGCTGCCGCCACGTTCCAGTTCGGCCGTCAGCATGGCGGCGCAGTCGCCATTGGCCTGCACGAAGCGGCCAATCGCCCGCTGCAAGGCTTCGCGGCCGCCCCACAGGGCGATGCCGCGCTGCCAGTCGACCTGGCCCGCGGCAGCACGCGCCGCCGCGCCGGCCGCCGGCGGCGGCATGGACACGGCGATATCGAGCAGGCGGGCGATTTCCGCCGTCAGCTTGTGCATTTCCAGCGGTTTCGAGGCAAAGCCGTTCATGCCGGCCGTCTGCGCGGCGCGCCGGTCCTGTTCCAGCACGCTGGCCGTCAGCGCGATGATGGGCGTCGCTTTCAAACCCTGCTCGCGCTCGTACACACGGATCAAACGCGTCGCTTCCAGGCCATCCATGCGCGGCATCTGCACGTCCATCAGGACGACGTCGAAGCTGCCCTTGCTGAACTCGCGCACGGCGCTCTCGCCATCGCTGGCGGCGATCACCTGGTGGCCGGCCGCGCCCAGGCTGATCAGGAGCAGCTCCACGTTCTGCGGCACGTCGTCGGCTGCCAGGATGCGCAGCGGCGGCAAGGCCACCACGGGCTGCTCGCTGCGGCGCGACACGGCCTTGCCCGGCGCCAGCGGCAACAGCACGTGGAACACGCTGCCCACGCCCAGGGTGCTTTCCACCGTGATGGTACCTCCCATCAGTTCGACCAGCTGCAGCGAAATCGTCGTGCCCAGGCCCGTGCCGCCAAAGCGGCGGCTCATCGAGGAATCGGCTTGCGTGAATGGAGCGAAGATTTTGTCCAGGCGGTCGGCCGGGATGCCGATGCCCGTGTCGTGCACGGCGATATGCACCTGCTCGCCCTGCATGCCGACGGCCACGCGCACATGGCCCACTTCCGTGAACTTGACGGCGTTGCCGATCAAATTCGTCAGCACCTGCTGCACCCGGCGCGCGTCGCCCAGGAAGAATTGGCCCATGCCCGGATCGACATCGACATGCAGCACCAGGTCGCGCGCATGCGCCGTGATGCGCAGGGACGCGGCCACGTGGTCGACCAGGTCCGGCAGCGAAAAGTCCACCAGTTCCAACTCGGTCGCGCCTTTTTCCAGCTTGGCCATGTCGAGGATGTCGTTCAGCAGCTCGAGCAGCGAACGGGCCGACTGGCGCACCGTGCCCAGGTGGCGGCGCTGCAGGCTGTCCAGGGCTGTGCCCAGCAGCACTTCCGTAAAGCCGATGATGGCGTTCATCGGCGTGCGGATTTCATGGCTCATGTTGGCCAGGAAGCTGGTCTTCGATTCGGCGGCCAGTTCGGCGCGGTCTTTCGCCGCGCGCAGGTTTTCCTGCATGGCGCGCCGCTCGCTCACGTCGGTGGCCAGCTTGACCACCTTGAACGGCTTGCCGTCCGTGTTGAAGATCGGGTTGTACGAGGCCTGTATCCACACTTCCTTGCCATGCTTGCCGATGCGCTTGTACTCGCCCGTATTGAATTCACCCTGCGCCAGCTGCTGCCAGAACGCGCTGTAGTCGGGCGAGGTCACGTAGCCCGGCTCGCAGAAGATGCTGTGGTGCAGGCCCAGCACGTCGTCGAGCTGGTAGCCGACCAGGTCGAGGAAGTTCTGGTTGGCCGCCAGGATGCGTCCCTGCAGGTCGAACTCCGCGACGGCCGTCGCGCGCGAGATCGCCGTCACCTTGCCTTCGTATTCGGCGTTGCGCAATTCGCTTTCCGTGATGTCGAGAATGACGCCGTCGATCCAGCGCACCACGCCGTCGTTATCGAGCACGGGGCCGCTGCTTTCGCGCACCCAGCGCTCGCGCCCGTCGCGGTGGATCATGCGGTAGACGTTCTCGAAATCGCGCCGTTCGCCGGCCGCCTGCACGCAAGTGTCGTTGACGCGCTGGCGGTCGTCCGGATGCACGAGGTCGAACAGCCTGACCCGCCCTTCTGCAAAGTCCTGCGGCAGCCAGCCCGTCAGGTTGAAGACGGCGTCGCTGATGAAGATCATCTTCCATTCGGGCGCGAAGCTGCAGTGGAAGGACACGCCGGGGATATTGCGGATCAGGGTGCGGTACTGGCGCTCGCTGTCTTTCAGCGCCTGCTCCATGCTGCGCGACGAGCGCATGTCCGTGACAAACGCCACGAACAGGGGCTGGCCCGGCGTATCGATCTTGCCGATCGCCACGCGCATGGGCAGCACGGCGCCATCCTTGTGGCGGCCATCGAGTTCGCGCCCGCTGTCGAGGATGCGCGAGGCGCCCGTTTCCAGGTAGTCGCGCAGATAGCCCTCGTATTCGGCCGCGTCGGCCGGCTGCAGCAGCACGCTGGCGTCGCGCCCCACGATTTCCGCTTCGCGCCAGCCGAACAGGCTTTCTGCGGCGGGATTGAAGGAGCGCACCTTGCCCTGGCCATCGATGGTGATCAAGCCATCGGCCGCCGTATCGACGATGGCGCGCAGGCGCGATTCGCTGACGCTGGCGTGGCGCAGCAGCTGTCGGTAGCGCAGCAAGCCGTTCGCGGCCGCCACGAAGACGGTCAGGGTGACGGTGATCAGGGCCACGGCCAGGGCCACGAACGAGGCTTGCACCGTGATCGTGTTCTCGCCTGCCGTGGGCGTGCCGGAAAAGCGCGCGGCCAGCATGCCCGTGTAATGCATGCCGGAAATGGCCAGGCCCATCACCACGCTGCTGAGCAGCAAGGACGTTAATGGGCTCAGGCGCTGGCGCATGGCGCTCAGGCCGAAGCGTACCCACAGCGCCAGCATGGCCAAGGTGACGGCCACCAGCAGCGACAGGGCGAACAGCCAGGGCTCGTAGCGCAGGGCCAGCGACGTCTGCATGGCGGCCATGCCGCTGTAATGCATGGAACCGATGCCCACGCCGACGAGCACGCCGCCCACCACCAGTTGCCGCCAGTTGATGCTCGGACGCGCCAGCAAGTGCAGCGCCACCCACGAAGCGGCCATGCCGGGCAGCATCGACAGCAGGGTCAGGCCGGGGTCGAAGGACACGCGCGTGCAGATGTCGAAGGCCAGCATGCCGATGAAGTGCATCGACCAGATGCCGCCACCGAGCGCGATGGCGCCCGTGATGATGGCCGTCTGGCGCTGGAAGCCGCGCTCGCTGCTGCGCGCCATGCCGGCGATCTGCAGGGCCATGAACGAGGCAAAGATGGCGATACCGATGGAAAACAGCACCAGCCAGGCATTGTGCGTGCCATAGATGTACTGCGTGGTATCGGCCGATACGGCAAAGATGGAACTAAACATACTGTCGTGGCATAAGAGAGTGAAACCTAACGTCGCAAAACATGACGGCACACCGCGCGCCGTCGCCGGGCTTTTTACTAAAGCGGCAATACAGCGGAAATGACAACGGTAGCAGTCGACCAGGGCAAGGCTCGGTCATCACGCCCGCGCCTGCCGCGCGGGGGAAAGGTGCCCGTTCAGAGAGAACAGGCGGAATGCGTACGAACTCTGGCGCGGATGTCTGGCCGCCAGCGTGACGATGATTTTTTAAAGAGCCATGAGTATAGTTGCTTTACGAAAATATTCATAGGACTTCAGCAATACAGTTGCCAAAACAAACATATTCTGCAGCCTCGATGCCACAGGCTCAGGAAAGCAAGCGCTCGGCCATCATCTCGCCATCGCCGTCGAGCCCTGTTTCGACGAAACCGGACTGCGCATATAGTTGCCGGGCACGCGCGTTGGCCGGCACATAGTAGAGCACCACCCTGCCCGCGCCGCGCGCGCGCATCTCGGCCAGCAGCAGGGCCAGGGCCGCGCGGGCAAATCCCTGGCCCTGCCAAGGCGCCGCGATCATCAGGCGGTACAGCACGTACGTATCCTGCCGCCCCGCACTGCCCGGCAGCGCATACATGGCAAAGCCGATCAGTTCATCGCCGGCATAGATGGCACGCGGGCGCATGTTGGCGTGACTGGCGGCCAGCGCCAGCGACTCGGCATTGCTGGCAATAAAATCGCGTTGCGCCGGATGCAGCGGCAGCCCGATGATGGCGTCGGCGTTGGCCGCGCACACGGGACGCAGACTCAAGGCAGCGTTGACGGCCATGCTTTTTTCAATCCGCTCAGGCGTTCTGCCCCAGCATGCGGCGGAACCATGCCAGTTGCTCGCGCGTCAGGTAATTGGCGCCATCGCCATGCAGGATGACGATTTCGATCTCGGCGGGAATCGAGGCGACCAGTTGCGCGCCCGTCACGGGAATCTTCGGAAACGCGATGCCGGCCAGGAAGGCCAGGTCTTCCGCCACCGTCACGCACTGGCGCTCGGGATTGGGCGACGGCACGAGGAACAGGTCGATCTGCTCGCTCTGCCCGCCAATAACGACGTGCAATTGGGCAGCCAGCAGTTCGGGCAGGATCAGCTCGATGTTATTCTCGGTGCGCGATTGCTGGAAAGCGCTTTTCAGGGGTGTGAGGACAGGAGTAGCGGTCATGGCAGAGTGAAAAGATAAAGACGGCGGCAGTGTAGCAGAGGCGCCGCAAGGGACGCGCTCTGCTGGCGCAACGGCTACATCTTGTAGTGCAAGGACAGCAGCACGCTGCGCGGCGCGCCGTAACGCTCCAGCCCGCCCGACCACGCATAGCCGAGGCCCTGGTAGTAGCGGCGATCGAGCACGTTGTCGATATTCAGGCGCAGCTGCAGCTGCTCGCTGATACGGTAGCCGGCCGTCAGCCCGACGATGGCGTAGCCGCCCTGCCGCGTCAGGTAAGCCGTATCGCGGCGCTCAATCTTGTCTTGCGCATACACGGAGGCGCCCACATTCCATTGCGCCAGACTGCCGCCCAGCTGGATGTTCGTCATCAGCTTGAACAGCTGCTTCGGTTCGTCCGTGGCGATGCGCTGGCCGATGTTGGCGGCCACGCTGTCCTTGGTGTACTTGGCCAGTACATAGGTGTAGCCGCCCGCGATTTGCCAGCCCGGCAATGGCGAGCCCGACAATTGCAGATCGATGCCTTCGCTCTGCACCTGCCCGGCCGCGCGGGCGCAGTAGATGGCGCCGCCCGTGGGGCAATTGAGCTCATCGGCCATGGCGCGATTATTCTGCTTGATGCGGAACAGCGCGCCGCTGGCATTGAGGCGGCCGCCGAAATATTCGCCCTTGACGCCCACCTCCAGGTTGGTGCCGCTCAAGGGCGGCAAGGTATTGCCGCGCACGTCCAGCGAACTTTGCGGCTCGAAAATCTGCGTGCCGCTCGCATACACGGAGTGATGCCGGTCCACATCGTAGACGAGGCCTGCGTACGGCGTGAATTTCGCATTTTCCGTCAGGCCGCGGCGCCAGGCGGGGTTGGTGGAATACCAGCCCGTGACATCTTGCGCATACCAGCCGAAGCGCCCGCCCAGCACCAGGCGCAGCGGATCGGCCAGGCTGAAGTTGCCTGCCGCATAAACGCCCTTCTCGTCCGTCTTGCGGCCCCAGTTGTACGGCTCGAACGGCGCGCCGCGCATCGGGTAGGCGTAGGGATTCCACTGGCGGATATCGATCACGCGCGTCCCGGCGCCTTCCCAGCTCTGGCCCGCGTCCGAATCGTCATGGCGGTAGCTGGCACCGACGATCACGTCGTGCTGGCGGCCGAACCAGGTGACGGGGCCGCTCAGGCGCCAGTCGGCCACGACCTGCTCCGTGTTGTACTTCCAGCCCGTTTCCGACTGGTTCAGCTTGTATATTTCACCATCGATGCGGCTGTTGGTGGTGTTGCGCGTGCTCGACGAGGCGTCGATGCGCGTGATGGCGAAGCGGCTGCGCCAGCCCTGCTCCAGCTTTGTTTCCAGGTCGGCGAAGACGACATTGTTGTCGCGCTTCTGGAACGAGTCGGCATTGTTCAGGAAGGTCGAGCGGGGCAAGTCCATGTGACGGCCGTCAAGCATGGTCGGCAAGCCGACAAACACGCCGTCCGTGCGGCTGTGCTGACGCGAAAAGCCGATGCCGGCCGTGGTCGATGGCGTCAAGTCCGCCTCGACGATTGCATACACGGTGCTGTTCTTGTTGTTGACCACGTCGACGAAGCTGTCGCTGTCGCGCCAGCTGGCCGCTACCCTGCCCCGCACGCTACCCGACGCGTTCAGCGCATTGCTGGCGTCCACCGTCAATTGCTTGTCCTTCCAGCTGCCCAGGTGAACGGAAGCGTTCAGCAAGGGCGTGGCCGTGGGGCGCTTGCGTATCATGTTGATGCTGCCCGACGGCGCGCCCGCCCCTTCCATCAGGCCCGTGGCGCCGCGCACCACTTCCACCCTGTCGTACATCAGCATGTCGGCCGAGACGTTGCGCTCGTTAAAACCCGTGACGTCCAGCGGCAAGCCATCGACGTTGACGTGGCTCAAGGCAAAGCCGCGCGCGAAATACGTGGTTTCCTGGTCGGACACGCCTTGCGTCTTGCCATAGATGCCGGGCGTGGCGCGCGCCACGTCCTGCAAGGTGGTCAGATCGAAATCTTCCATTTGCTGGCGCGAAATGACGCTGACCGTTTGCGGCGTGTGGCGCTGCGACAAATTCAACCCGGTGGCCGTCGACATATTCCTCGACGTGTATAAACCCGTGCCTTCCGTGGCGCGGTCCGCCTCGGCGCTGACGACGACGGCCGGCATGCTGGCCAGGCCGCCATCGGCCGTGTTGGTATTGATCTTGCGCAGCAGGTAATTGCCGTTGCCACCATCCGCCGCTTCCAGGCCGCTGCCCTGCAGCAGTTTTTGCAGGCCGGCCGTAACCCCATGGCGGCCTTGCAAACCCGGCGTCGCCAGCCCGTCGAGCGCCACGCCCTGCGTGGACAGGTTGATCCCCGCAGCGATGGCAAACGTGGCCAACGCATCGCGCAAGCTGCCGGCGGGAATGCTGTACTCGCGCACGGTGGCGGCCGGGCTGGACTCGGCCGCCACCGCCATGTGCGGCAAGCCGGCGCCGGCGCCGCCCACGGCGAGGAGCAGGACCAGCGCGGCGCGCACGGCGCCGGTGGTGGGATGGAGCGTCATGCGTGCTGCGGTAAAGTTACGGTGCTGCAAAGCCATGTGGACCCTTTCGATGGTTCGGATTGTTCGTTCTCTACCTTGTATGACGAAGCAATCCGGAAAAAGGGACAGGCAAACTGTAAAATAAGTGGCGCTTGTCGGCTTAGCGGGGCATCGTAGCCACGCGTAACGCGGCGCAGCAACGCGTACCAGCCAACGTTGCCTGTCGGCTTACGCCCTACGGGCCAAGCCGACCTACACGCGCACGCCAAGCCGCCCATCTCCGCACAAATCGTAGGTCGGCTTAGCGGGGCGCAGCCGCGCGTAAGCCGACAAGCTCAGCCGCCGTCGCCTGTCCGCGTAACAAATGCGGGCTAGGTCGGCTTACGGGGCGCGCCGCGCGTAAGCCGACAAGCTCAAGCCGCCTCGACACTGATCCAGTAACGCGTGCGGCGTGCCAGCCGGATCGGCAGGGAGCGCTGCAGCAGGAGCAAAATATTGTCCGGGTCGCTCAACTGGAAGATGCCGTCCACGGGCAGGGCCGTCAGCGCGGGATCACAGCGCAGCACGCCGTAACGGTAACGTGCCACCTGCTCGAGCACCTCGCCCAGCGGCATGCGTTCGGCGATCAGCACGCCCCGCAGCCAAGCGTCCGCATACGGCGCCAGCGGCGTCAAGGCAGAAACGGCCACGTCATCGAAACTGCCCTGCCGGCCCGCATCGATCCTGCGCAAGGCGTCGCGAGCTTGCGCTGGCCGGATCTCGACGGCCCCTTGGCTGACGCTGACCTGCGTGCGCGGCGCCAGCAAGGTGCCAAGGTGGCGTACGCTGAAGTGCGTGCCCAGCGCGCGCACGGCGCCATTGCTGCTGCGCACGAGGAACGGGCGCGCCGGCACGGCTGCATCGTGCGCCGTGGCGACATGGATTTCCCCCACATGCAAGCAAACCTGCCGCGCCGCGTGGTCAAAGTGGACGTCAATGGCCGTGTCCGTATTGAGCACCAGTTGCGTGCCGTCGGGCAATGTCATGTGGCGGATCTCGCCCCTGGCCGTGCGGATCGCGGCCCGCGACGCTTGCCACGGTGCGGACTGGCTGGCCAGCCACAGGGCCGGTCCGGCCGCGATCAGCCCGGCCAGGCCGTAGAGCACGGCGCGCCGCTGCGGCGAATGCGGCGCCACGTCCGCCGTCTGGCGCAGAGCGGGCGGCACGCTGGCCAGGGTGCTGCACACCAGCTCGGCCCGCTGCCACGCCAGTTCATGTGCGGGATCGCTGGCGCGCCAGGCCTGGAACGCTTGCTGCTCGTCGGGAGTCAAGGCGCCCCCGTGCAGGCGCACCAGCCATTGCGCCGCCACCCGGGCCGCGCGGGGATCGATGGCCACGTTCACAGGATCAACAGAATGCAGCGCTCGAACGCCTGCACCATGTAGCGCTTGATGCTGCGCTCGCTCACGGCCAGGCGCAGGGCGATTTCTCCGTAGCCGAGGCCGTCGACGTGGGCCAGCAGGAAGGCGCTGCGCACGAGGGGCGGCAAGCCGTCGAGCATGGCATCGATGCGCTGCAGGGTTTCGCGCACGAGCAGCCGCTCTTCCGGCGACTGCATCAGCAATTCAGGCTGTTGCGCCAGCGTTTCCAGCCAGGCCTGCTCCAGCGACAGGCGCCGGTAATGGTCGATCAGCAGCCGCTGCGCCACGGTGGTCAGGTAGGCGCGCGGTTCGCGCAAGGTTTGCCGGTTCTCCGGCGGCGCCATCAGCAGGCGCACGAAGGTATCGTGCGCCAGGTCGGCCGCATGGTCGGCGCACTGCAGCTTGGCGCGCAGCCAGCGCATCAGCCAGCCATGATGGTGGCTGTAGATACCGGCTATCGACTCGCTGGACTGCGCAATGTTCACTGGGGCTCCGATGCGCGCAAGGCAAGGCGCGGCTAATTGATAATAATTCTCATTATCACAAATCATTGCCGCTGGCGTCAATGCCGGTGCCTGCCTATCCCAGGAAACTGTTGTTTCAGCGTGGCTGCGCTCTTCTAGCGGTCGGTATACAAGCTCTTCATCACCATGCCGCCGCGCATTTTCTTTGCGCCCGGCGCCAGCCCCGCCGGACAAGCGCCCTGGAACACGGCTGCCAGTTCCGTGCGCTGCACCTCGCTCTTGCCATTGACTTGCACGGTGGTGTCGGCGCTCAGGGTATATGCCTTGGCCAGATGGCCCTTGAAGGTGCCAGCCAGCCTGGCGTCCGGACAGCTGGACGCGAATTGGTAGCTGTCGCCCTGGCGGCTTTGCGACTCGATCTTGCATTCCTGCTCGAAGCCGGACCACAGGTCGTCGTCGATCAGGCGGTCGCGCGCGTGGTCGACGCAGATTTCCCAGGAAAATGGCGAGGTGGCAGGCGTCACCTTCCACAGCCCCGTGGCGCGCTGCAAACGCTGAACAGGCTCGGCCGCCGAAGCGAACGTGGCCGCGCACAGGGGGAAAATAGTCATCAGGAGCAAGGTGGCGCTGCGCTTCATGGGCATTCCTTTAGCTAAAAGTTTGAATATAGCAAAGAGGAATGCGCGCAGGCCACACGCTTAGCAGTACATCCCGGGCTTTGCCGCCAGCACGAAGGGAATGGCAAACGGCCCCAGAAAAGTCACCAGGATGGCACGGATCGCCGTTATTCGTAAGGAACGGCGTTTGGCGATGAAGAGGCAAGCGAAGGCCGACAGCGACCAGATCAAGGCAGGCAAGTATGCAGTCATCATGAACTCCGGAGGCGCCCTGGAAGGACAGGAGACCATGCTGACACGGAAATGTGGCGACCGCAATGGCAGATTGGGCATCTGCCTTGCGGCGCGCGGCGACGCCATACGCTTWGTGCTGGCCGATCTTCATGATTTTTAGCGCGTTCGTGCCGCCGACCTTGCCCATCGGCTCGCCCCAGGTCAGCACGACGGTGTCGCCCTTGGCCACGACTTTATGCTCCACCAGCAAGTCTTCCGCCTGCTGCAAGACCTTGTCGCGGTCCGTGCCGGACGTCAGTTCCAGGGTGCTGACGTTGCGGTACAGGGCCAGCTTGCGGCGCGTGCCCACGCTCGGGGTCAGCGCGACGATAGGAATGTCGATGTTGCAGCGGCTCATCCACAAAGCTGTGGAGCCCGATTCCGTCAGCGTGGCGATGGCCTTTACGCGCAAATGGTGGGCCGTAAACAGGGCGCCATAGGCGATCGACTGGTCGATGCGCGAGAACGTGGCGTTGAGGAAATCGGCGTCCAGCTTGCAGGTGTCCCATTTTTCAGCGTCCAGGCAGATGGCGGCCATCGCTTCCACCGTTTCGATCGGGTAACGGCCCGACGCCGTTTCCGCCGACGTCATGACGGCATCCGTACCGTCGAGCACGGCATTTGCCACGTCCGACACTTCCGCGCGGGTCGGCACGGCGTTGACGATCATCGATTCCATCATCTGCGTGGCAGTAATGGCCAGCTTGTTCGATGCGCGCGCCATCTTGATCATGCGCTTTTGCAAGGCCGGCACGGCCGCATTGCCCACTTCCACGGCCAGGTCGCCACGCGCCACCATGATGCCGTCGGACGCGTCGAGAATTTCCTGCAGCGCTGGAATGGCTTCCGCGCGCTCGATCTTGGCGATCATCATCGGTTTGTGATCCCACGCTTCGCCGGCGATATTGGCCAGCTGGCGCGCCATGACCATGTCGGTGGCGTTTTTCGGAAAGGACACGGCCACGTAATCGGCCTGGAAGCTCATCGCCGTTTTCACGTCTTCCATGTCTTTCGCCGTCAGGGCCGGCGCCGACAAGCCGCCGCCCTGGCGGTTGATGCCCTTGTTGTTCGACAACTCGCCGCCGATCTTGACGGTGGTGTGGATTTCGCTGCCGACGACCTTGTCGACCGTCAGCACGATGAGGCCGTCGTTGAGCAGCAGCACGTCGGCCGTGCGCAAGTCGCGCGGCAATTCCTTGTAGTCGAGGCCGCAGCGCTCGATGTTGCCCAGTTCACCGTTCTCGCCCCATTTCGCGTCGAGGATGAACTTGGCGCCGTTTTCCAGGAAAATCTTGCCTTCTTCAAACTTGCCGACGCGAATTTTCGGGCCTTGCAAGTCGGCCATGATGGCCACTTCGCGGCCGCACAGGGCTGCCGCTTCGCGCACCATGCGGGCGCGGTCGATATGGTCTTGCGCCTTGCCATGCGAAAAGTTCAGGCGCACGACGTCGACGCCGGCCTTGAACATGCGGACCAGGGTATCGATATCGTTCGAAGCGGGGCCGATGGTGGAAACGATCTTGGTGGCGCGTTGCTGTACTTGCATGGTCATGGTTGCTGCTTTCTAAAATAAGTTGCTACAAGGGCCAGCCTTGTGGGCCGGCCGTCCTGGTGCGCTGGATCAGCGGTACTACGTTCTTACTTGGCCGCCATCAGGGCGACCGTCGTATCGAGCATGCGGTTCGAGAAGCCCCACTCGTTGTCGTACCACGACGACACTTTCACGAGGCGGCCCGAGACCTTGGTCAGGGTCGAATCGAAATTCGACGAGGCCGGGTTATGATTGAAATCGATGGAAACGAGCGGTTCCGTCTGGTACGTCAGGATGCCCTGCAGCGCGCCTTCCGACGCCGTTTTCAGCAAGGCATTCACCTCTTCCACCGTCGTATCGCGCTTGGCGATAAAGGACAGGTCGACCAGCGAGACGTTAATCGTCGGCACACGGATGGCAAAGCCATCGAGCTTGCCATTGAGTTCCGGCAAGACGAGGCCGACGGCGGCAGCGGCGCCCGTCTTGGTGGGAATCATCGAATGCGTGGCCGAACGGGCGCGGCGCAAGTCTTCATGCATGACGTCGGACAGCACCTGGTCGTTCGTGTAGGCGTGCACGGTGGTCATCAGGCCCGATTCGATGCCGATGGCGTCGTTCAGTGGCTTTACCAGCGGCGCGAGGCAATTCGTCGTGCACGAGGCATTCGAGATGACCGTGTCCGTGGCTTTCAGCACCTGCTGGTTGACGCCGAACACGATGGTGGCGTCCACATCCTTGCCGCCCGGTGCGGAAATGATGACTTTCTTTGCCCCGCCCTTCAGGTGGGCCGACGCTTTTTCCTTGGTCGTGAAGAAACCCGTGCATTCGAGCACCACGTCGACACCGAGCTCACCCCACGGTATCAGGGCCGGGTCGCGCTGCGCGAAGACGCGGATGCGGTCGCCATTGACGAGCATATTGTCGCCGTCGATGGTCACGACGCCGGGAAACTTGCCGTGCACCGTGTCGTAGCGCGTCAAATGCGCATTCGACTTGGCGTCGCCCAGGTCGTTGATGGCGACGATTTCGATATCCTGCTGCTTGCCGCCTTCATAAAACGCGCGCAAGACGTTGCGGCCGATGCGGCCATAGCCATTGATGGCAACTTTGATGGTCATGCTGTCTCCTTGATGTTTTCTGCTGAGTTCGTAAAGCCAACCCAAGTGCAAGTACCGGGGCCGTACCCTGAGGGTACGACCCCAGCCTTACTGTGGCTCTGATTTTCAAATTAACCGCTGTTACGCAAGCCCGCCGCAATACCATTGATCGACAAATGGATTCCCGTGCGCGCCGCCGCATCCTGCTTGCCCTCGCGGAAACGTTTCAACAGCTCCACCTGCACGTGATTGAGCGGGTCGATATACGGGAAACGGTTGCGTATCGAACGCTGCATCAGCGGATTGGCTTGCTGCAGCTCTTCCTGGCCCGTGATCAGTTTCAAGGCGTCCAGGGTGGCCGCGTACTCGGCGCGGATGCGGGTAAAAATGGCGTCGCGCAAGGCCTTGTCCTTGACCAGTTCCGCATACTTGCCAGCAATGGCGATGTCGCTCTTGGCCAGCACCATATCCATGTTCGACAGCAAGGACGTGAAGAATGGCCAGTCCGTGTACATGCCGCGCAGCACGTCCGCGCCATTGGCGGGATGGGCGGCCAGGTAGGCTTGCACGGCGGAACCGAAACCGAACCAGCCCGGCAGCATCAAACGGCATTGCGCCCAGCTCAACACCCAGGGAATGGCGCGCAAGTCTTCGATGGACATGGATTTCTTGCGCGAAGCGGGACGGCTGCCGATGTTCAGTGCGGCAATTTCCGCGATCACCGTCGATTCCCAGAAATACTGCTCGAAGCCATCCGTGCCATAGACGAGGTCGCGGTAGGCGTTCAGGGCCGTACCGGACAGCTCTTCCATCGCGGCCAGATGGCCGGCACCGGCCGAAGCCTTTGGTTGCAACTGTGCCTGCGGCAGCAGGGTCGACTGGATGGTGGCGGCCACCAGCACTTCCAGGTTGCGGCGCCCCACTTCCGGGTTCGCATACTTGGCCGTGATGACTTCGCCCTGCTCCGTCAGCCGGATCTGTCCCTGCACGGCGCCTGCCGGCTGGGCCAGAATGGCTTCGTAGCTGGGTCCGCCGCCGCGGCCCACAGAACCGCCGCGGCCGTGGAACAGGCGCAGCTTGATCCGATACTCCTTGAAGACGGTTACCAGCTCGATCTCGGCCTTGTAGAGTTCCCAGCCGGACGTCAAAAAGCCGCCGTCCTTGTTGCTGTCCGAATAGCCGAGCATGACTTCCTGCTGGTCCGCGCGCGAGGCAAGCAAGCCACGGTAGAACGGCAAGCCGAACGCGCGCGCCATGATGGCGGGTCCGGCGCGCAAGTCGTCGATGGTTTCAAACAGCGGGATGATGTTGACGTCCGCTTCGCGGCTGTCCTGGCGCAGCAAGCCCACCTCTTTCAGCAGCAAGGCCACTTCCAGCAAGTCCGACACGCTGGCCGCCTTTGAGATGATGCAGTTCGGCACTGATTCCTTGCCATATTTGACGTGGGCTTCGCGCACGGCGCGGAAGATGTCGAGTTCGGACGTGGTTTCTTCCGAATACTGCGCATACGGCGACGTCAGCAGGCGTGGCGACTCCAGCTCGGCCAGCAGCAGGCTGATGCGCTGCTCTTCATCGAGGTCCAGGTAGACGAGGCCCGGCTGGGCGCCCGCGAACAGTTCGCCCACGACACGCTCGTGCACGTCGGAATTCTGACGCAAGTCGAGCGGCGCCAGCGAAAAACCAAACACCTTGATGGCGCGGCGCAGCTGGCGCAGCCGGCCACGGGCCAGCGCGCGCAAGCCATTGCTGACGAGCGAATGCTGGACCACGTCCAGGTCGGCCAGCAGTTCGGCAGCCGCGGAGTAAGGCTGCACGCCGTCGGCTTGCTTGCCCTTGCCGGAAAGCACGACGCGCGTGTTTTCCAGACGCGCATGGATGCCATGCAGGGCACGGCGGTACGGCTCGTCGACGCGGTGCGGCGAGGCATCGGCCGAGCGTTCGGCCAGCGCGCGCAGCGGCTCGCTGCAGGCGTTCAGTATTTGCGCCAGCGACAGTTGCGAAGCGAGCTTGCGCAATTCGCCGAGGTAAAAGTCGAGCACCTTGTCGGCCTGCGTTTGCAGGGTGCTGCGCAGGATGTCGGCCGTGACGAAGGGGTTGCCGTCGCGGTCGCCGCCTATCCAGCTGCCGACCTTCATGAAATTCGGTAATTCCGCATCTTCCCAGCGGGCATCGCGCTGGGCCAGCATGGTTTCCAGCGAGGAATACAGTTTCGGCAATTCGCGCAGAATCGTGTGGTCGTAGAACGACAGGCCATTGGCCACTTCATCCATGACGGACAGCTTGCTCGTGCGCAGCAAACGCGTCTGCCACAGGGTGACGATGCCGCGGCCCAGCGCTTCTTCGTTTTGCTCGGCCTCTTCCGGCGTCATCTGCACGCGGTCGCGCTCGCTCAACAGGCGGGCAATGGCCATCTGGCAATTCTGGATGCTCTTGCGCTGCACTTCCGTCGGATGCGCCGTGAAAACGGGGCTGACGAACGCATCTTCGAAAAACGTTTCCAATGCATCTGCCTTGCCCGCGTCAAACACGTTGCCGACGGCATGGCTGAGGCTACCCTGGCGTGGCGGCGAGCCGGCGATCAAGTGGGCGCGCGTGCGGCGAATGTGGTGCTGGTCTTCCGCAATATTGGCCAGCAGCGAGAAATAGCTGAAAGCGCGCGTCAATTGCGTGGTTTCTTCCTGCGACAGCGCTTGCAGCGCGTCCGACAGCTGCGCGCGCGCCGCTTCATCATTGTCGCGGCGGAAACGGATGGCCAGCTGGCGCACATGTTCGATGCGCTCGAAGGCGGGGTCGCCCAGATGGTTGCGGATGGCGTCGCCCAGCAGACGGCCCAGCTGGCGGATATCGCTGCTCAGCAGCTCGTCTTTCACTTCATTCATTTGCATGGTATGTATTTCCTGGGGCGGCCATGGCGGCACCGCACAGATTGCGTAGTTCGCGCTTCCCGGCCCGGGAAACGCCCATCGTCGAATTTGTAGTAAATTTACCTTATTGTTTCACCATCCTCTTGATTTCCATCAAAAAAAATCCTACTCAAAGGGCCAACAAGGGCTCGCGAGCTATTTACCAGGGCAACAATATGAAAATTTACTACGCATTTAAGCGAAAGGCAATCAACTTTTGTCTTTCGAGGTTGAAAAGTGACGGCGCAACACACACGGCCGGCGCTCTCCTGTATGCTGCGGTTGAAACAAGGATGTAATCCACATCTTTCACACACCTGACAAAAACGTAGCGAGCGGATGAGAGTTGGGGCCGAGAAGCGCAGCTGTGCGGATGCACAGTGAGCATCGCAGGCCGCAAATCGCGACGCGCAGTAGCTTTGTCGGGTGTTTACTCTCTACTCCCATGCGACTGACTGCCTATACCGACTACACCCTGCGCACCCTGATGTACCTGGGCGTGCACCGCGACCGCCTCGTCACCATCCAGGACATCGCCGACCTGCATGCCATCTCGAAAAATCATTTGATGAAGGTGGTGCACCAGCTCGGCCTGTCAGGCATCGTGGAAACGGTGCGCGGGCGCAATGGCGGCCTGCGCCTGGCGCGCGATCCGGCCGAGATCAATATCGGCACCGTCGTACGCGAGACGGAAAACGATTTTTTTATGGCGGAATGTTTTAACAAGGAAAACAATACCTGCCCGCTGACACCCGATTGCCTGCTGAAAGCCAAGCTGGGCCAGGCCACGGCCGCCTTCCTTGCCGTGCTCGACACGGTGACCCTGGCGTCGATACTCGAAGCGACGCCGGGCGCGCCAGCGCTCGCGACCGGCGTGATTCCCCTGCGCGTGGCAAAGTAAGCGCGCCAAAAACAACAATGCCCGGCGAACCGGGCATTGTTTCCTGCAGCGACTATCTAAAACATCAATGCGCGCTGGCGCCTGCCGCGCCGATGCCCGTCTCCGAACGCATTTGCTGCGCTTCGTAGCCGGCGCGGTCGATGCGCGCGCGCGGGCTCTTGTCGAGCACCGAGAACAGCCAGATGCCGACAAAGCCTGCCGTCATCGAGAACAGCGCCGGCGAGGCGTACGGGAACAGCGCTTCGCCATGGCCGAGCACGTCGACCCACACGGACTTCGACACCACCGTCAGCGCGACGGCCGTGGTCAAACCGAGGAAGCCGCCGATGGTGGCGCCCCGCGTCGTGCAATCCTTCCACAGCACCGACATGAACAGCACGGGGAAGTTGGCCGAGGCGGCAATGGCGAATGCCAGCGAGACCATGAAGGCGATGTTCTGCTTTTCAAAGGCGATGCCCAGCACCACGGCGATAATGCCCAGCACGATCGTCGTCACGCGCGACACTTTCAATTCGTTGGCGCCCGTGGCCTTGCCCTTCTTGATGACGGTGGCATACAGATCGTGCGACACGGCCGACGCGCCCGACAGGGTCAAGCCCGCCACGACGGCGAGGATGGTGGCGAACGCGACCGCCGACATGAAGCCGAGGAAGACGTTGCCGCCCACGGCCTTGGCCAGGTGTACGGCCGCCATGTTGTTACCGCCCAGCAGCTTGCCCGCAGCATCCTTGAACTCGGGATTGGTGCTCACCAGCACGATGGCGCCAAAGCCGATGATGAAGGTCAGGATGTAGAAATAAGCGATCCAGGTGGTGGCCCAGAACACGGATTTGCGCGCTTCCTTGGCGCTCGGCACCGTGAAGAAACGCATCAAAATGTGCGGCAGGCCGGCCGTGCCGAACATCAGCGCCATGCCGAACGAGATGGCCGAGATCGGGTCCTTGATGAAGGAACCTGGGCCCATGATGGCTTCCTTGGTGGCGTGCACGTCCACCGACTTGGCGAACAGCGCTTCCGGGCTGAAGTTGAATTGCGCCAGCACGGCAACGGCCATGAAGGTGGCGCCACCCAGCAGCATCACGGCCTTGATGATCTGCACCCAGGTGGTGGCCGTCATGCCGCCGAACAATACGTAAATCATCATCAATGTACCGACGAGGACGACGGCGATCCAGTATTCGAGGCCGAACAGCAGCTTGATCAACTGGCCCGCGCCCACCATCTGCGCGATCAGGTAGAACGCCACGACGACGAGGGTGCCGGACGCGGAAAAGATGCGGATCGGCGCCTGCTTGAAGCGGTAGGCGGCCACGTCGGCAAAGGTGAAGCGGCCCAGATTGCGCAGGCGCTCGGCCATCAAAAAGGTGATGACGGGCCAGCCGACGAGAAAGCCGATGGCGTAGATCAGGCCATCGTAGCCGTTCAGGAAGACGGCGGCGGAAATGCCGAGAAACGATGCGGCCGACATATAGTCGCCCGCGATGGCCAGGCCGTTCTGGAAGCCCGTGATGCCGCCGCCGGCCGTGTAGAAATCGGAGGCCGACTTGGTCTTCGCGGCCGCCCACTTGGTGACGAACAGGGTGAAGATGACGAAGGCGGCGAACATGATGATCGCCGTCCAGTTGGTCGGTTGCTTGACGGCCTGGCCCAGGTCGGCGCCAGCCGCGAACACGGCATTGCTGGCACCCAGCAGGGCCAGGACGCTCAGGCAGGACCATCCGCGCAGCGCATGCTTGGCGGCGCTCATGCTTGCACCCGTGCCTGGATGGCGTTGCTCAGGTCGTCGAATTGCTTGTTGGCGCGGCGCACATAGATGCCGGTGACGAGCACGGTAAACACGATGACGAACAGGCCGATCGGCATGCCCCAAGTCATCACGCCGGCGCCCGTTTTCGTGGCCAGGAATTCCTTGTTGAAGGCGATGAGCAGGATGTAGCCGTAGTACACGAGCATCATCAGGCCCGTCAGCGCCCAGCCGAAGCGGGAACGCACCTTGACCAGCTGATGATAGCTGGGGTCGCTCTTGATTTTTTGAACCAGATCGTCATGCATTGTGTTGCCTCCTGTTATGTAAAAGCGTGCTCTTTTGTGCGAGCTTGGATTCACAGTACAGCGCGAGGCTTACCCGCCCCTTACGGCAGCGTTTTTTCTCGCGGGGACAACACAAGGCAGGAAGAAAAATCAGTTCAAGGCGGCAGCCGGTCCGAAGAATTCATGGTGCGTCTGCTGTTCCGGCACGCCCAGTTCGCGCAAGTATTGCTTGACGGCCCGCATGAACGGCTGCGGTCCAAGGAAGTAGGCATCGACGTCGCGCGAGGCCGGCAGCCAGTGGCCGAGCTGCTCTTTATTCAGCAAGCCGACGGCGTCCGGTGCATCATGTTCACCGCCATGTTCCGCATAGCAGTAATAGCGCTGCAACTGCGGGTGCTGCGCGGCCAGTTCGTCGATCTGCGCGCGAAACGCATGCACGCCGTGGTTGCGCGCCGCGTGGATGAAGTGCACGGGACGCTTGCCGCGCAGGGCCGCCGTCAGCATGGCCAGGGTCGGCGTGATGCCCACGCCGCCGCTGATCAGCACCAGCGGCTTGTCGCTGTCTTTCAGCACGAAGTCGCCCGATGGCGGCGTCAGCTGTACGGTGTCGCCCGCCTGCACGTGGTCGTGGAAATGGTTCGACACCTTGCCGCCCGCTTCGCGCTTGACGCTGATGCGGTAGGTCTGGCCATTGCTGGCGGCCGACAAGGAATACTGGCGGCGCATGGGCACGCCATCGACGGTGGCCACCACGCCGATGTACTGGCCTGGCGCAAAGTCCAGCACGGGCTGGCCATCAACGGGCGCCAGCAGGAAGGACGTGATCTCGCCGCTTTCCACCGTCTTGCTGCGCACGGCAAAGTCGCGCGCGCCGCTCCAGCCGCCCGGCGCGGCCGCTTGCGCCTTGTAGATGCGCCCTTCTTCGCCGGCCAGGATGTCGGCCAGCTGGCCGTAGGCCGCGCCCCAGGCATCGATGACCGCGTCGCTGGCGACCTCTGCGCCCAGCACTTCGCGGATCGCTTGCAGCAGGCTGGCACCGACGAGCGGATAATGCTCGGCGCGGATTTGCAGGGCCACATGCTTGTTGACGATGGTGGCCACGAGGTCACCCAGCGCATCCAGTTTATCGATATGTTTGGCATACATCAGCACGCCATTGGCCAGCGCGCGCTGCTGGTCGCCGCTGTGCTGGTGCGCCTGGTTAAAGTACGGCAGCACTTCCGGATGGTCGCGGAACAGGTTCTTGTAGAAGTGGCGCGTCAGCGCTTCGCCGCCCTGCTCGAGGATGGGCACGGTGGCCGTGATGATGGCGCGTTGTTCTTGGGTCAGCATGTAAAACTCCTGTGTGGATATGGGTAAGCGGTCTCAGGCCAGCGTCTCTACGGCTGGATATAACTCATGGTCTTCGCGGCGCATGCGCTCGAACAGCGCGTGCAGGACGGTATTGGCTTCGCTGCGGAAGGCTTCCGGTTCGGCTTCCAGGCGCACGGGCGTATTCCAGCGGCCGGCGAAATCGAGGTAGGCGCCGGCGATGCCGTGCATTTCGTTCTCGTACTGGCGCCCCAGCTGGGCCACCTTGGCCACGCCGGACGCTTGGGCGGCCGGATACAGGTAGCGCTGCTCGACGGCCAGGTGCAGCTTGATCAGGCCGCTCATGGCGATGATCTGTTCGGCGATGGCCTGCGCCTGCGCGGCCACACCGCCGCGCGCCAGCTGGCGCAAATCGTCGATGGCGGCCAGGATGGCCAGGTGCTGCTGTTTGAATTTGTCGATATTCATGGCGTTTTTCTCTTGTTGAGTGCTGCCAGTGTAGCGGAATTCATTTAAACATGCAAACTACATGCATCTTTTATTTATAAAAGTATCCTGGAGGAATGCGGAGCTATATGCACCACTATGTGCGGCACAGAACACAAGCTTCCGCGATGCCTGCCTATAATTTGCTCATCACAGCGCGGGCCCGTTTGCGGCCGTGCCGCACCCTCCACTCCAGCCAAGGATGAGCATGAGAATGAAGACGGACACTGCCAAGACGGGCACGGGCCAGGCGCAGCAACTGGCCGCCATCATCAACGAACACCACACGGAACTGCTGGACGGCTGGATGGCCGGCCTGATCGCCCGCCTGGTGCGTCGCGACAAGATCGCGGAAAACGAGCTGCGCCAGCAGGCATCGCAATTCCTGCCGCTGCTGGCGGGCGCGCTGGAAAGCGGCGACTCGTTCGACATCGAAGGCGGCACCTGGGACGATACGCGCCAGCTGATCGCGGAAATATCGCAGTCGCGCGTGCGCCAGGGATATTCGCCGATCGACACAGCCAGCTTCATGTTCTCCCTCAAGGAGCCGCTGTTCGGCTACCTGCGCAAGGCGATCACTGCGCAGCCGGAGCAGCTGGGTGACGCCATCGTCAGCACCAGCAAACTGTTCGACGAGCTGGGCCTGCTGACCATCGCCATCTACCAGAAGGCCCGCGAACAGGTGATTCTGCGCCAGCAGCAGGAATTGCTGGAACTGTCCACACCCGTGGTGCAGCTGTGGCAAAACGTGCTGGCCCTGCCCCTGATCGGCACGCTCGACAGCGCGCGCACGCAGGTAGTGATGGAAAGCCTGCTGCAAAAGATTGTCGATACGGGCGCCCTGATCGCCATCATCGACATCACGGGCGTGCCGACAGTCGACACCCTGGTGGCGCAGCACCTGCTGAAGACCATCGCCGCCGCGCGCCTGATGGGCGCCGACTGCATCATCAGCGGCATCCGCCCGCAGATCGCGCAAACCATCGTGCACCTGGGCGTCAACCTGGAAGACGTGATGACCAAGGCCACCCTGGCCGACGCCTTCGTCGTGGCCCTGAAACGCACGGGTTCCAGCATCAGCTACCAGCAGCAATCACACTGAGGAGCCTATGGAAAGAATCCCCATTTTACGCATGGGCCGTCTGCTGCTGGTGACGATACAGGTGGACATGCACGACCGCCTGGCGATGACCTTGCAGGACGACCTGACCACCCGCATCGTGACGGACCGTGCCACGGGCGTGCTGATCGACATTTCCGCGCTCGACATCGTCGACTCCTTCATCGGCCGCATGATCAGCAACACGGCGGCGATGGCGAAAATCCTCGACGCGCGCACCGTCGTCGTCGGCATGCAGCCAGCCGTCGCCATCACCCTGGTGGAACTGGGGCTGACCCTGGAAGGCGTGAGCACGGCGCTCAACGTGGAGCTGGGCATCAAGATGCTGGAACGGGGCGGCGCATGCGCATGACGGGGGCGCCATGCTAGGCGCGCAGGCACAGGAGCGGACGCAGGCGGGAGGGCCGCAGACGCAGCAGATCCTGCCTTTGCACAGCGACGAAGACGTCGTGCGCTTGCGCAAGCAGGTGCGCGACAGCATGGTCGCCATGGGGTTTGGCCTGATCGAGCAAACCAAGATCATCACGGCGGCCAGCGAGCTGGCGCGCAACACCCTGCGCTACGGCGGCGGCGGCGAAGCGCGCATCGCGCGCGTCTGCGATGGCGCGCGGCAGGGACTGGAACTGCGCTTTGTCGATGCGGGACCGGGCATCGACGATATTCCCCTGGCGCTGACCGATGGCTACACCAGCGGCGGCGGACTGGGACTGGGGCTGGGTGGCGCCAAGCGCCTGGCCGACGCATTTCACATCGACACGGCGCCCGGCGCGGGCACCACCGTCACCATCGCGAAATGGAAGCTGTTTTGAACCACCAGGAACCACAGCCTGACATTCTCAGGCAAAGAAGTTTTCCCATCGGCGAACCGAGCGAGATCGCTGCGGCCCGCCGCGCCGGCAACGAACTGGCGCGCCGCATCGGCTTCGACGACGTGCGCACGGGCCAGCTGGCCATCATCATCAGCGAAGCGGCGACCAACATCGTCAAGCACGCACAGCGCGGCGAAATCCTGCTGCGCAAGGTGCTGCGAGGCGGTACCAGCGGCATTGAAATGCTGGCCATCGACAACGGCCCCGGCATGGCCAATGTGCGCCAGCACATGGCCGATGGCCATTCCACCACGGGCACCTACGGCGTGGGGCTGGGCGCGATACGCCGCCTGAGCCAGGAATTCGACCTGTACACGGCGCCCGGCAAGGGCACGGTGCTGATGGTGGTGGTCTGGGGGCAGCACGCGAGCAGCGCCATTCCCGCCCATCCGAACTGGCGCATCGGCGCCGTGTGCCTGCCGCTGGCGTCGGAGCAGGTGTGCGGCGACGCCTGGAACGTCGTCTGCGAAGGCCATGAACTGAGCCTGATGGTGGCCGATGGCCTGGGCCACGGCCCGCTGGCGGCGCGCGCCTCGGAACGCGCCAGCGCCCTGCTGGAAACCGACACGCCCGGCTTGCCGCCCCTGCCCGCCCCCTTCATCGAACTGGCCCACGGCGCCCTGCGCACGACGCGCGGCGCGGCCATGGCCGTGGCGCATATCGACAGCGCGCGCCGCGAATTGCGCTATGCGGGTGTGGGCAATATCGCCGCCTGCGCCTTCGATGCGCAGCAGCGCCGGCACCTGCTGTCGCATAACGGCATCGTCGGCAGCAACCTGCGCAAGGTGCAGGAGTTCTGCTATCCATGGCAACTTGGCGCGACCTTGATCATGCACAGCGACGGCCTGCACACGCGCTGGGACCTGGAACAGTATCCGGGCCTGGCGCAATGCCACCCCAGCCTCGTCGCCGCCGTGCTGTACCGCGATTTTGCGCGCGGGCGCGACGATGTCACGGTGGTGGTGCTGCGCGAACATGAGGAATGCCAGGCCGTCACCGCGGAAAGGAGCGAAACAACATGACGCAACGCATATTGACGGCCCATATCGGCAGCGAACTCGATGTGGTGGGTGCTCGCCAGCGGGCGCGGCAGATCGCCGCCCTGTGCGGCTTCGGCGTGCAGGACCAGGTGCGCATCGCCACGGCCGTGTCGGAACTGGCGCGCAACGTCTATAACTACGCCGGCAGCGGCAAGGTGCATTTCGCCATCGACGGCCAGACGGCGCCGCAGGTGCTCAGCATCCGCATCGAGGACCAGGGCCCCGGCATCGCGCAGCTCGACAAGATATTGGCCGGCACCTACCGCTCGCCCACGGGCATGGGCCTGGGCATCCTGGGCGCCCAGCGCCTGATGGACCGCTGCCATATCCACAGCACGCCCGGCGAAGGCACGCAGATCACGCTGCACAAACTGTTCCCGCGCGACGCGCGCCTGCTCGACGGGAGCATGATCGGCACGCTGTCCGGCAGCCTGCAGGCGCTGCCTTCGGATATCACGCTGTCCGAAGTGCAGCAGCAAAATCGCGAGCTCCTGAGTACTCTGGCCGAACTGAAGACGCGCCAGGACGACCTGCTGCAGCTGACGCGCGAACTGGAAGACACCAACCGCGGCGTGGTGGCGCTGTTCGCGGAACTCGACGAAAAAGCCGACCACCTGCGCCGCGCCGACCAGATGAAATCGCGCTTCCTGTCGAACATGAGCCATGAATTCCGCACCCCGCTCAGCTCCATCCGCGCCCTGTCCAAGCTGCTGCTCGACCGCATCGACGGCGAGCTGTCGGAAGAGCAGGAAAAGCAGGTGATGTTCATCCTGCAAAGCGCCGTCAGCCTGAGCGACCTGGTCAACGACCTGCTGGACCTCGCCAAGATCGAAGCGGGCAAGGTCGACGTGCACGCCAACAGCTTCCAGGTGGCCGACCTGTTCAGCGCCCTGCGCGGCATGCTGCGTCCGCTGCTGGTGTCCGATACCCTCACCTTGACCTTCATCGACCCCGACCCGGCGCTGCACATCCACACGGATGAAGGCAAGCTGTCGCAAATCCTGCGCAACTTCATTTCCAACGCCCTCAAATTTACCGAGGCCGGCGCCATCGTCGTCAGCGCCACGCCCTTGCCGGAGCAGGACGCCATCCGCTTTTCCGTCTCCGACACGGGCCTGGGCATCGATGCCGAAGACGTGCAGCTGATCTTCGAGGAATTCAGCCAGGTGGAAAACCACATGCAGCGCAAGGTCAAGGGCACGGGCCTGGGCCTGCCCCTGTGCCGCAACCTGGCTACACTGCTCAATGGCACGGTGTCCGTGGAAAGCACGCCGGGCCGCGGGTCGCTGTTTTCCGTCGTCCTGCCCACCAGCTACCATGCGCCCGAAGGTAGCCTGCCGCCATGCGCGCCGGCCAACGACAATGGCAACGACCAGCGCGTCGCCGTGCTGGTCGTGGAAGACAATCCGCCCGTGCGCCTGCTGTATGAAAAATTTTTGGCCGGCAGCGAATTTCGCGTCGTTCCCGCGCGCAGCGTGCGCGAGGCGCAGGAGCGCTGGGAACAGCAGCGCCCCGCCGCCGTCATCCTCGACATCCTGCTGCACGGCGAAACGGCCTGGCACTGGCTGGCCGAGCTGAAGAACGACCCGCTGCGGCGCCAGGTGCCCGTCATCGTCGCCACCGAGATCGACGACGTGCGCAAGGGCCTGGCCCTGGGCGCCGAGGCCTACTACATCAAGCCGCTGTCGCGCCAGCAATTGCTGGCGACCCTGCGCGCGCTGATCGGCAATACACATCACCGGCAGGAGCCGGCTCCGCCGCAAGGCACAACCACATGGGACAATGCGCATGCTACCGGATAACAACAGCGATGCTCTGATCCTGAACGTCGATGACAGCGATGGCGCACGCTACGCCAAATCGCGCATCCTCAAACGCGCCGGCTTCAAGGTCATCGAAGCGTCGAACGGCGGCGACGCGTTGCTGCGCGCCCGCCAGGACCGCCCCAACCTGATCCTCCTCGACGTCAAGCTGCCCGACATCAACGGCCTGGAAGTGTGCCGCCAACTGAAGGGCGGCGCCGAGACGAACACCATCCTCGTGCTGCAGACGTCCGCTTCCTGCATCGGCACGGCCGACAAGATCCGCGCCCTCGACGGCGGTGCCGACAATTACCTGGTCGAGCCGATCGAGGCCGATGAATTGATCGCCAACGTCAAGGCGCTGCTGCGCCTGGGAAGAGTCGAGCGCGCGCTGCGCGACGTGGACCGCCGCAAGGATGAATTCCTGGCCACCCTGGCGCACGAATTACGCAACCCGCTGGGTCCCATCCGCACGGCGCTGGCCCTGCTGTGCAAGCTCGACCCCGTCGTTCCGGCCGTGCAGGACAATGCGCGCCGCACCATCGGGCGGCACACCGACCATCTGGTGCGCCTGGTCGACGACCTGCTCGACGTGTCACGCATTTCGCAGGGCAAAATCTCGCTGCAATGGGAAAGCGTGAGCCTGGCCAGCGTCATCCGCAGCGCGCTGGAAACGAGCTCGCACAGCGTCGAAGCGCGCGGCCATGCGCTGGACGTGAACCTGCCCAAGGAAGAACTGTGGGTCTGCGGCGACGCCGTGCGCCTGTCGCAGATCGTCGCCAACCTGCTGCTCAACGCGGCCAAGTTCACGGCGCCGGGCGGGCGCATCGCCATTACCGCCGTACGCGAAGGCGACAACGTGCGCATCCGCCTCAGCGACAACGGCATCGGCATCGCCGCCGCCAGCATCGACAGCATCTTCGGCCTGTTCGAGCAGAGCGGCCATTCGCCCGACCGGGTGCAGGACGGCCTGGGCATCGGCCTGTCGCTGGTGCGCAACCTGGTGACCTTGCATGGCGGCCAGGTCAGCGTGCACAGCCCCGGCGTGGGACTCGGCAGCACCTTCGAAGTCATCCTGCCGCTCGACGCCAACCTGCCGCAGCCGGCCGCGCCAGCGCCGGAGGCGGCCGCCGGCGGCAGCCAGCGCATCCTCGTCGTCGACGACAACTGCGATGCGGCCGACACCCTGGCAGAATTGCTGGAAATGTACGGCCATACGGTGCGCACGGCCTACACGGGCACGCAGGCGACCGAGCGCACCCTGGAATTCAAGCCCGACATCGTCTTTCTCGACATCGGCCTGCCCGACATGAGCGGCTACGACGTGGCCGTCAAAATGCGCCAGCTGCCGATACCGCAGCAGTTCCTGCTCGTGGCGCTGACCGGCTATGGCCAGGAACACGACCGGCAGGCGGCCCTGGCGTCGGGTTTCAACGAGCACTTCGCCAAGCCCGTCGATTTCGGCAAGCTGGCCATGCTGGGATTGCATATCGCACCGTGAGCGCGGTGGCGGCTGCGTGTTGCCTGGGCGTCCGCTATAATCGGCGGCCGTCTCACCTCTGGAACCATCACATGAAAACCCGCACGCCGCTGCTGCGCATCACCGTGATACTGGGCGCCCTGCATGCCCTGCTCGGCTGGCTGCTGTTGCCTGCCCTGCCTGTCGGTCTGGCCGGCTGGCTGCTGGGCGGCGCCGTCTTGCTGGCCTCGACCATGCTCATGCCGATGACCATCTTCGCCCGCGCCGTTACCAACGATGCGCGCCTGGCCGACCGTTTGAGCTGGGTTGGCTCGCTGTGCATGGGCTTTTTTTCCTCGCTGTTCGTGCTCACCGTGCTGCGCGAACTCACCCTGCTGATTCCCGCCGCCCGACCGCACGCGCAGGCGTCCGCCGTGGCCGTCCTCGTTCTGGCCCTGCTGGCCACCGTTCTTGGCTTCATCAACGCCCGCAAGGTGGCGCGCGTGCGCGAAGTCGACGTGCCCATCGCCGGCCTGCCGGCCGCCTTGCAGGGTTTGACCATCGTGCAGCTGAGCGACATCCACGTGGGCGCCACCATCAAGCGCGCCTACGTGGAAGCCATCGTCGCGCGCGCCAACGGCCTGCAAGCGGACATCATCGCCATCACGGGCGACGTGGTCGATGGCACGGTGGCGCAGCTGGGCAGCCATACGGCGCCGCTGGGCGAGCTGCGCGCGCGCCACGGCGTCTTCCTCGTCACGGGCAACCACGAATACTATTCGGGCGCCGCGCCGTGGGTGGCGGAGTTCCGCCGCCTGGGCTTGCGCGTGCTGATGAACGAGCACACGGTGCTCGAACACGACGGTGCGCGCCTGGCCCTGGCCGGCGTCACCGATTTCAACGCGGCCAGTTTCGACCCGGCCCAGGCAAGCGACCCGCAAGCGGCCATCGCCGGCGCGCCCGCCGATATCCCCCGCATCCTGCTGGCGCACCAGCCACGCAGCGCGCCCGAGGCCGAAGCGGCCGGCTACGACCTGCAACTGTCGGGCCACACGCACGGCGGACAATTCTGGCCCTGGAATCTGTTCGTGCCGCTGCAGCAGCCGTATGTGGCGGGCCTGCACCGGCAAGGCCGCTTGTGGATTTACGTAAGCCGCGGCACCGGTTACTGGGGCCCGCCGAAACGCATCGGTGCGCCGGCGGAGATTACGCTATTGAGGCTGGTGGCGGCGTAATTCGGCTTTGCAGCAGGCATTGCGTTGGAGGTAGTCGTCAAAAAACATCGCATCACAAATCGCCACCTATGCCAAAGATGCGGAATATTCCCTGATCAGAAATCCGCCGAGGCTCCACAAACTCCAGCCCCACCATCTCACAATTTTCAAGATAAGAACTCACATACTCAACGATATTCTTCATACCAGGAAAAAGACCATGCTGGCTCACATTCCCAAGCGAAGCCTCAAAAAATCTCCGGTTGCTCGAACATGCCAGCCGAATTAACGGACCAAAGCCATCCACATAAAAATCGTAGCCCAAAAAACCTGGCATCATCGGGTGGGATACTGCCAGAATTATCAATCCATATCAGATCATCTTTTTCCCGCCCACTTTCCGACAAAGATAGAATAGTTTGGACCTCGGATAAATCACGGCATATTCCACAACTATATATCTTGTTGGCAGCGAGTCCGATTTTTCGCCGCAAGTTCACCAGTTCATAGCCAAGCCTTTTGGCAAAGAAAGCAGTATCGAGACTGCGCCACGGATCTCGATCCATTCCGCGATAAATCGCTGTGCCATGAACAGTATCAATACTTCGCAAGCAGTCCCCGTGAATTTCCCCCACATTGACTGGCGCTGAAACAATCAAATATGTAGTGGCGATATCTAACATTTTATCCTTACCTCCAAGATCAATTCCTGCAAGGAAAATTCGGCCATAAGAAAAAATCTTGCGCGTTTCCACAACTCAAAGGGCTCATCCAGGGCAGCTGCTTATTTTCATGCCAGGTTTGAAGGCAGTGCGTGAATCGGGATGGCTTACCCCGTAAGAGAAAACCATGCAGCCAAAGAAGATTATAAAGACGATATAAAACCATTTTGAACGAAAAAAACCATCTCTGACGTAATCATCAGGGACAATATCGATGCCGGCCACAGTATCACTTCTTAACGTGCGGAAGAGCTTATGCGCGCCATACAACTGAAGAAATGTGCCTGCAACCACCCAGCCCCATGAAAATTCAGGGCTTAACTTTCCGCAGCCAGTTGAAAAATGTACATCGATGAATATTGCAATCGCCAATACGGATACAAAAAATATCTTTTTGGTTTTGGACATTTTATTCACCCTTGCTCCGCCCAGCTGGCCATCCAGCGCGCGAAACGCGCCACCACGGCCGGCGGATTCAAGCGTTCCATCGCGCCTTCCACTGCTTCACTGTCGCTGACCTCGAACAGCAGCACGAATTCGTCGCGCTGCGCGCCCGCGCCAAAACAGCCTTCGGCATCGAGCTGCGCCAGCGCCGCGATGCAGGCGTCGAACACGCCGCTGCGGAAGGTGTCGAAATCGACGTCGAACGGCAAATCGCGGTGCGCCTGCAGCAGCAATCGGTAGGCGCTGTCGAAATACGCGACCCCGTCCTCAAACGCCCATTCGGCCGGATTCCACAACATCTCTTCACCATATTCCGAGGCGGCCAGCGCTTCGCGGCTGTTGGCCGCCGGGCCGATGGTCATGGCGCTGTCGTCGCTCACCAGCGCGAAAGCGTCGATATGCTGGTCCGGATGGGCACGGCGCACGGCAGCGAAAGCCAGGCGCGCAGCATTCGCTACCAGTATTTGCAGCAGCGCGAAATCGAATACGGCCGGGTCGATGAGCATGGCGCGCGCCAGGGTATAACCATCGGCTGCAGCAGCCTGGCACCGGGACGGGTAGGCGGCCTGCGCCTCGGATACGCTGGCGTACTGTGCACGCGTCTCTTCGCCCCAGGTCATGGCCGCGCCGCTGGCCGTCCACACGGTCGTGCCAAAGACACGCGCTTCCTGGAAGCGGGCTGGCTGATCGTTTTCAAAGATATAAAACAGGCTGTAGTTATCAGGCATACGAATTTTTCATTGTTTAATCGGGCCGCATCTGCGCGGCGAAATCGCGCTGGCGGAACTGCTCCAGCAAAAAATCGACGAACACGCGCGTCTTTGCGGGCAGCAGCTTCTTGCTCGGATAGTACACGGACAGAGGACCGGAATCGGCATGCCAGCCGGGCAGCAGCCGGACCAGGGCGCCGCTGCGCAAATGGGCCAGCGCATGCGGCATGGGCAGCAGCGCCACGCCAACGCCGAGAATAGCCGCCTGCGCCATCGCTTCCGGATCGTCGAAGATGGCGCGCGGACGGTATTCGGCCACGCCTTCGCCGCCCACGCCGTCGCGCAGTATCCAGCTGCGCAATCTGCCGCTGCCGGCCGAGCGGCGCGCCACGCCGTCGAATTGGGCCAGATCCGAAGGATGCACGGGCATGGTTTTGCCCCGCATGAAGGCGGGCGACGCCGTGGCGACGATGTGGGCGTGGCCCAGTTCGCGCGCCACCACGCCCGGCGTCAATTCGATGCCACCGCCGATGGCCACGTCAAAACCTTCGCCGATCAGGTCCACTTGCCTGTTGTCGAAATGGCAGTCGAGGATGACGCCAGGGTAGCGGGCGATGAAGTCGCCCAGCAGCGGCACCACGTAGCTGCGCCCGAACGATGGCGCCATGCTGATTTTCAGTATGCCGGCCGGCTGGCCGCCCTCTTCGGCCACGCCGGCGATCGCTTCGCGCAAGGTGGACAGGGCGCCGCCTATCTGCTGCAGGAAACGTTCGCCCCCTTCCGTCAAGGTCAGCCGGCGCGTGCTGCGCTGGAACAGCCGCAGCCCCAGGCTCGCTTCCAGCCGCGCCACGTTCTTGCTGACGGCGGCCGGCGTCAGCCCCAGGCGGCGCGCGGCTGCCGAAAAGCTGCCCAGCTCGGCAGACAGCACAAACGATTGCAAGTGATTGAGGGCGTCCATGCCCCTATTCTACCCGCTCATTTGATACCAATGGTTGAAAGTGATTGTAGCGATTCATGGCTAGCGCGGCAGGAATGAAAGGCAGATACTGAATTCCTCGACTCCCCACTCAGAAAGCTCATCATGCAAACCCAAGCCACCACCAGCACCTCTTTGCCACTGCAAGACAAGATCGCGTTCGTGACGGGCGGCTCGCGCGGCATCGGCGCCGCCATCGTGCGCCGCCTTGCCAGCCAGGGCGCCAACGTCGTCTTCACCTATCAAAGTTCCGCCGCCGAAGCGCAGGCGCTGGCCGCCAAGGTGGAAGCGGCCGGCGGCAAGGCCTTGGGCGTGCAGGCCGATGCGGCCAACGCCACCGCCCTGACGGCCGCCATAGCCAAGGTGGCGGCGCAGTTTGGCCGTGTCGACATCCTCGTCAACAATGCGGGCGTCTTCCTGCCCGGCGCCATCGACGACTTTTCACTGGAAGACTTCGACAAGACCTTGAACGTCAACGTGCGCGCCGTGTTCGTCGCCATCAAGGCGGCCGTGGCGCACATGCCGACGGGCGGGCGCATCATCAACATCGGCAGCACGAATGCGCACCGCATGCCGTTCGGCGGCGCGGCCGCCTACGCCATGAGCAAATCGGCGCTGAGCGGCCTGACGCAAGGCCTGTCGCGCGACCTGGGCCCGCGCGGCATCACCATCAACAACGTGGAACCAGGTCCTGTCGCCACGGACATGAATCCGCCGACGGGCGACTTTGCCGACCTGATGCACGGCCTGATGGCCCTGCCCCGCCACGGCACGGCCGATGAAATCGCCGGCATGGTCGCTTACCTGGCCAGCGCGGAAGCGGCGTTCGTCACGGGCGCCGGGCTGAAGATCGACGGCGGTTTTGCCGCCTGATCGAGTCCGAACATCAGCGAACGGTGCGCCGCCACGCCAGCCATGGCGCCATCGGCCACCGCGAACGCCACGCTGCCCGCCATGCGGCCCGCGTCGCCGCAGCAAAAGACGCCAGGCACGCTGCTGGACTTTTGCTCGTCGGTGCGCACGAACGGTCCCATGGGCCCCTCTTCCAGCAAGCAGCCCAACTCACTGGCCAGGGAACTGGCCAGGCGGGTGCGGGTCGCCACGAACAGGCCGGCCATCGCATGGCAACTGCCGTCAGCCGTGACCACGTCGGCCACGCCGTCGATCCGTGCCACGGGCGTGCGCACCAAGCTTACGCCGCGCGCCTCCAGTTGCGCCAGCTGCGCCGCATCGGGCTCGAACGCGGCATTCAGGAAAAAAGTGACCGTGCCCCAGTCGGGCAGCATCAAGGCATGGTGCATGGACAAGGGGCCGGTGGCCAGCACGCCGATGGCGCCCTGCTCCAGTTCATAGCCGTGGCAGTACGGGCAGTGAAAGACGCTGCCGCCCCAGCGCTCGGCCAGTCCATCGACGGGCGGCAGTTCATCGATCACGCCGGTGGCCAGCACGAGGCGGCGGCCGTGTACGACATGGCCGTCCGCCAGGGTCACGCCGAAGCCATCGCCATCGCTGCTGGCCGCCGCCTGCACGGCCATGCCGTCCAGCCAGGTGACGGTGGCATACGCCATCAACTGGGCCTTGCCTTCGGCCGCGATGGCGGCCGTGCCGCTGCCGTCCTGGGTCAGGAAACCGTGGGAATGGCTGGCGTAGCGGTTGCGGCGCTGGCCGCCGTCGATCACCAGCACGCGGCGGCGGGCGCGCGCCAGTTGCGTGGCGGCGGACAGGCCCGCGTAGCTGCCGCCGACGATGATGGCATCGAACGGAATGCCAGGCGATTCAGGAATGTGCATGCGGTGCTCCTTTGTGTGTGGCGTATTGTTGGCTGAAACGGTTGGCCAGGTCGGCCAGGGTGACGGCGCCAAGGCGCCGGATCAGCAGCGCCTCGGCTTCGTCGAAGGCGCCGGCCAGCGACTGATTGACCACCTGCTCGACCAGGCAGCCCGGCTGGTCGACGCGGTTACCCATGGCGAAGATGGTGGGCGACCCCACGGCCACGTAGATGTCTTGCAGGGTCACCTGGTGCAGGTCGCAGACGATGCGCCAGCCGCCGCCATGGCCCTTGTCCGACGCCACGTAGCCGCGCTCGCGCAAGCCGGCCATCACGCGCCGCACCAGCACGGGGTTGGTGTCCAGGTAAGCGGAGAGTTCCTCGGAGGTCATCGGGCGTCCCGCATGGGCCATGTGCAGCAGCACATGGAGGATCGATGATAGTTTGCTGTCGCGTCTCATGTAACTAATGATAGTACATAATCCCCGCAGATGCAAACCAGTTGCAAATTCCTGCGTAATAAAAAAGGGGCCAGACCTTTTCGAGTCTGGCCCCAGCCTTTGCTTCAGGGTGTACTTTTACGCTGCTGATGTTTCCTTGCGCCTGCGACCCCGCCACCACAGCAGCAAAGCCAGCAGTACCAGCACGCCGACGATGATGCCAGCGCGGGCCAGGCCGATCAGGTTGGACGGCGCGCCGCCATTGCGCAAGGTCGTCACCTGTTCCGCCGTCACCTTGATGGCGGGATTGCCGTACATCCGCTGCACGTAATTGCCGAGGGTGACGATCTGCTCGTCCGACAGGGTCTGGCGGAAGGCCGGCATCAGGTGGCCGGCATGGCTACCCTTGCCGTCCTGCCGTTCCACGCCATCGAGGATGGCCATCACCAGGTTATTGCTGTTGCTGCGTCCCGTCGCCGAGTTGTGGAACAGCGGCGGCAAGCCGCCGTCGAAACTGCCCTCGCCCTTCGCCTGGTGGCAGCTGGCGCACTGCGCATCGTACAGCTGCGCGCCCGACATCGTGTTCAGGTTTTGCGGCAGCGGCACGCCGCGGATGCTGCTTAACTCGTCGCCCGCCTGGCCCCATTGCGTCACCGGTTTCACGTCCGCCTTGTCGCGGATGGCGGGCACGCTCTTGATGTAGTGCGCGATGGCGTTCAAGTCCGCGTCGCTCAGGTGCTTCAGGCTATGGTCGATGGCTTCGGCCATCGGGCCTGCCGCCTGACCCCGGTGCGCGGCGCGGCCCGTGCGCAGGTAGCCGGCCAGGTCTTGCTGGCTCCAGCTGCCGATGCCGCTGTTGACGTCCGACGTGATGTTCGGCGCATACCACGTACCCAGATCGGCGCCGCCCAGCTCCTTCGACAGCTGCTCGGCCATCAGCGCATTGCGCGGCGTGTGGCACGTGGTGCAGTGGGCCAGGCCTTGCGTCAGGTAGGCGCCGCGGTTCCATTCCATGCTTTTCGACGCATCGGCCACGAACGGTTTTTTATCGAGGAAGAGCAGATTCCAGCCCGCCATCGACAAACGGATATTGAACGGGAACGGCAAGTCCGTCTTTTGCGCCGGCGCCGTGTCCACCGCCACCACGCCATGCATGAAGTAGGCGTACAGGGCGGCCGTGTCGTCATCCGTCACCTTGGCGTAGGCCGTATAGGGCATGGCCGGGTACAGGTGTGCGCCATCGGCCCGCACGCCATGGCGCACGGCGGCGGAAAACTGCGCCAGCGTGTAGTTGCCGATGCCATGCGTTGTCGACGGCGTGATGTTGGTGGCGACGATGGCGCCCAGCGGCGTGGCCAGGGCCAGGCCGCCCGCCATCGGCTTCCCGCCAGGTACGCTGTGGCAGGCGATGCAGTCACCGGCCGTGGCCAGGTAGCGGCCACGTTCGATCGCCTGCACGTCCGCGCCCGGCGCTGGCGCCGCCAGCACCGGCAAGGCCAGGGACAGCAAGGCGGCGCCGGCCGCCAGTCTGAAGATCGCCATCATGCCGTGCCTCCCTGTTGTTCGTCGAGGATATGCTTGACGGTGCGCAGCGCCACGGCCAGGCCGTTTTCCGTCGAATTGCAGGTGCCGGACGTGGGCAGCACGCCCGTGCTGCACAGGAACAGGTTGGCGTGGTCGAAAGTACGGCCCCACTGGTCGCATACGGCCTTGGCCGGGTCGGAACCCATCGACAGGGTGCCGCAGATGTGCTGGTTGTTGGCAAACACGCCTTCCTTGCTGTGGCGCAGATTGGTGCCGCCCATCAGCTTGGCGATGCGCTCGAAATCCTGCTTCGAACGCTCGTGGCCCCGCTTGGTGTACTCGTCGATCGCATAATGCGCCTGCGGCTTGGGAATGCCCATGGCATCTTTCTCGCTGCTGAGGGCGATGCGGTTTTCCCGGTTCGGCAGTACTTCCAGCACGTTTTTCAGGCTCATTTCACGGGCCGAGCGGAAACGCAGTTGCTGTTCGAATGCTTCGCCGAAGACGCCCTTGCCGATCAATTCCTTCGATGCGCCGTCGACTCTCGAAATGTTCGTGAAATCCAGGCGGTACGGCGAATGCTGGCTGCGGAAGTCGCCATCGCGCATGGTATTGATGGAATTGGGGCTTTGCGGGCCCCGGCCCAGCCACAGGTCTTCATCGGCGTCGAAGGTGATCGAGGTGCTCGGGTGGTCCATCAGGTTGCGGCCCACCATGTCACTGCTGTTGGCCAGGCCGTTCGGGTATTTGTCCGAGGCGGAAACGAGCAGCAAGCGGGGGCTTTCGATACCGTTGGCGGCCAGAATAAAGGTCTTGGCCGTGACCCGGTGACTGTTCTTGTCGACGTCGTAGTACAGGGCGGCCGTGATGCGACCCTGCGCATCGTGTTCCAGCTTGTAGACATTGGCGTTGCAGACGATCTTGACGCCGGCCGCTTCCGCCTGCAGCGCGGCGATGCCGCCATGGTATTGCGCGTCGATGGGGCAGATAGGCTGGCAGCTGTTGTTGCCGCAGCAGGCCGGGCGGCCATCGTAGCTGACGCTGTTGCGCGCCACCGTGTTGCCCACCACCTTGAACGACGGGTCGAGGCGCTCGCGGATGCGGCGCATGGCGTACGGTTCCGTCACCGGGTCCATCGGGAATGGCTGCTTGCGCGGCGAACCCGTATTGTCGGCACCGGAGACGCCCATGATCTCTTCCGCTTCCTGGTAGAACGGTTCCAGGTCTTCATAGCTGATCGGCCAGTCGACGCCCACGCCATACAGGGTATGGATGCGGAAGTCGTTCGGCACGTTGCGCCACGCCTGCGCTGCCCAATGCCACGAAGTGCCGCCGAACTGGCGGATGTATTCGGCCGGGTATGGATACGGGCCGGCCTGCACCAGGTAGCCGTTGTCCTTCGGCTGGTAGATCGGGTGCGGCGCCGTGGCCACCGAGGGATACGGCGACATCCAGTCGCTGCGGCGCGTCGTGTTGCGGAAACGGGCGACGATTTCACCGCGCGACACGCGCGGTCCCGCTTCCAGGATCAGCACCGAGGCGCCCGCCAGCGCGAGCTTGCGCGCGGCCAGGGAGCCGATGATGCCGGAGCCGATCACGAGGTAATCGGCGGAGAGTTCTTCAGCCATGATGGCTCCTTAAATTGGTTTTCTGGCCCAGCTGCCGTAGGCGCCGTAGGAATACGTGGGAGGTTTGAGCACGTCGGCCACGACGGCCGCGTTCAAGGCCTGCTCGTAGGCGACGCAAACGGCCGCCTCGCCCGTGCCGACGATGCCCAGGTACCAGGCGCTGGCGATCTGGCGCGGCAAGGCCGCCAGCGGCGACTGGGCCGGATCGAGCCCGTCGAGCGCTTCCTGCAGGCCTGCCGCCTGCAATCCCTGCGCATTGATCAGCGCCAGCAGCGCACGCACGTTGGCGGGAAACGCGGCGTCCTGCGCCACCAGCGCGTCATACAGGCGTGTGGCCAGCACGGGGTCGAGCACTTGCCGTCCCACCAGCATGGCCGACACGCCGAGGAAGGCGCCCTGCTCCGCATTGGCGACCGGTTCGGCCAGCGCCCAGGGAATCAGCGCCGCGGCCGAAGCCGACAGCAGGCCGGCCAGCACCATGCGGCGGCCGGGATTCAGAGGGCCGCAGCCCTCCTTATTATGTGTAGCGTCCAATTGAAGCTCCCGTGAGTTCAGCAACCGTTCAGAAAGAATGCTTGAGACCGACCATCACCACCGTCTGCCCGCCGTTCGACGACGGCGTGCCGTTTTGCGAATCGCCGACCGAGGCGACGGCGTTGACGATGGCGCCGTCCTGCCCCAGGGTCTGGCCGCGCGCCAGCTGGCGCGCTTCGATCAGGTAGATCGCCGTGCGCTTCGACAGCGCGTAATTCTGCTCGAACGACAGCTGGCGGTAGCGTGCGCGGTCGGCGATGCCGTTGGCGTGGCTGGCGAAGGTGTCGCTGTAGCCGGCGGACAGGAACCACTGCGGCGTCAACTGGTAGCTCGAGATCAGGCCGGCCGTGTTGAAGATGGCCGTGTCGCGGAAGGCCGAGCGGCTGCCCGCCTGGTATTGCACGTTGCTGGCATTGGCGCCCACCATCCACTTGCCCATGGTGTAGCGCGCGCTGGCGGCGATGAATGCTATGCTTTCCGCCGAGGCGTAGCCCTGGTTGAGGGCGGAGATGCCGAAGCTGCCCGATGCGTTGTCGCTCCAGCCGGCGCCGTTCTGCCCATTTTTCAGTTTCAGGTAGCCGAGCGCGAATTCGGCTGGCGACGTGCTGTACTTGACGGCGGCGCTGAAGCTGCTGCCCACGGCATTGCCGTCTGCTGCCTCGCCAAAACCGTATTGCGCGCTGGCTTGCAGGCCGCGCCAGGCTGGCATGCTGTAGGTGACGGAATTGCTGATGCGCACGGTTGTATCGAGGCCGTCGATATCGCCCGGGTGGGCGCCGGTGGCGCCCGTCAAGACATTGCTCGATGCCAGGGAACCCACGAGCAGGTAGTACGGCGTGTACTGGCGGCCCGCCGTCACGGTGCCGTAGGCTGTCGATTGCAAGCCCACATAGGCCTGGCGGTTGAACAGGGAGCTGGCCGAACTTTGCGCGCCCGTATCGCTTTCAAAGCCGTTTTCCAGCAGGAACAGCGCCTTCAGGTCGCCGCCCAGGTCTTCCACGCCCTGGAAACCGATCTTGCTGGCGGACAAGCTGCCGCTACGCATATAGGTATTCGACTTGCCGCCCTGGTTGCTCGCGTACGCAGTGGCCGCGTCGACCACGCCGTAAATGGTGACATTGCTTTGGGCGCAAACGTTTGCGCCGATGAGCGTGGAGACGGCGAGCGCCGCAGCGCGCATGCATGGTGTGTTCATTTTTTTCCTGACTTTCCTGTTTTATCTGGCGAAATACGGGCGTGGCGCCGCGTTGCAGTTCCCTCCCGCGAGAGGAGCGTCCGCTGTTCTTCTTGATCTGGATCAAGTGAAGCAAATTATACGCTTATTTACTCACATGTAAGTGATTGACTGTAAGGCTTAGTCTTATAGCAAATCCGGCAGGCGTGCGGGCGCAAGCCCCGCAGCACGGGGAAATCACAGGGACAGGCATGGGAAAAGCACCGGCGGCGCATGCTGAAAAACACGCGCCTGATAGCCGTACGGAAAGGGAGAGATGGGAGCGGGGTTGCCGCTCAGCGCAGGATGGCGGGCGCCACCGGCAGGGTTTCAAGAGCAATAAACGCTTCCAGGGCGCGGCGCATGTCTTCGAACACTTGCTTGCCGTAAGCCGCTTCCAGATGCGCATATTGCAGGTCGATCAGCTTCCCCATCTGCATCAGCAAACTGGCGCCCGCTTCGGACAGGTGCACCTTGCGGCGGCGCTGGTCGCCTTCGAACTTGCTGCGCCCGATCAGGCCGATCTCTTCCATGCGCGCCAGGATGCCGCTCATGCTGGGGCTCGAAATCTGGCAGATCTCGCACAGCTCGCGCGGCTCCAGGGTCGGGCTTTCATTCAACGCGCGCATGATGCGCCACTGCTGCTCCGTCACGCCGAAGTGATTGAGGATGGGGCGGAAATGCTGGAGCAGGCTGTCGCGGGCCTTCAGCAGCAGTTGCGGCATGTTCGGATAACGGATCGGTAGCTGCAAGTGGAACTCCTGGGTGGGCCAGCACAATGAGCGTCATTATACGACTGGCCCGCGGACAATAGCGGCAAAATTCCCCTTCCCTGCCGTTCCCGTGCCACGGCGTCAGCTTTTGGTTTTTTTCTGCTCGGGGATGAAGTGTTCACGCACGGCCTTGGCCAGCAGCTCAGGTGGCAGCAAGCCCTGCCCCAGCAGGAAGTTGTTGAATGCCAGGCGGTCGAATTTCTCGCCCAGCGCCAGCTCCGTTTCCGCCCGCAGCTGCAGGATGCGTGTGTATCCATAGAAATAGCTGCCCGCCTGGCCCGGCATGTTGAAGGTGTAGCGGTCCAGCTCCTGGCGCGCCATCGGTTTCGACAGCATCACTTCATCCGTCAGGATGCGCCCCGCTTCCTCGCGCGTGACCTGCCCCAGGTTCAGCATCGGGTCGAGCATGGCGCGCGCCGCGCGCAGCATGCGGAACTGCAGCGCGATGAACTGGCCTTCGGCCGGCTCGTACGGAATCATCTCCGCTTCCGCGTACAGCGCCCAGCCTTCCACGTTGACGCTGTTGAACGCGTACAGGCTGCGCGCCTGCGACACGCCACGTTCCACCATGGCGCTGAACTGCAGCTCGTGGCCGGGGCGGCCTTCGTGCGCGCTCAGGGTCCAGGCGGCGCCCGCGAAATTGAAATCGTCATACGCTTCGCCCTTGCCGCTGGCGGCCGGATTGCTGACAGGGAGGACGAACTGGCCATGTTCTCCCGTATTGCCGATCAGCGGAGGCGGACGCATATGCGGCGCCGGCTGGGCCGCATATTCGGCGGCGGACGCCAGGCGCATGGTCATGGCGCGCGCAGGAATATCGACCACGCGCTGCCGGGCGATGCGCTGTTCCAGCTGCGTATTGACGCTCTTGTAGTGCGCTTCGAGCTGCTCATTGGGAATCGAATCGCTTTTCAGCGCGCGCAGCACCTGGCGGTAGTCCGTGCCGTCGACGCCCTTCAACGCCAGCTTGGCCGCCACCACGGGCGCCAGCGCCTGCATGGCGGCGCGCGTTTCCAGGTAAGCCACTTGCGCCCGTTCGACCAGCGCGCGCGGCTCGATATCGATGCCCACCTGTTTCAGGCGGAATGCATACAGCTCGGGCGCCATGCGGAAATCCGTGCGCGACAGGGGCAGCACCACTTGCTTTTCCCATGCCGCATACTCGTTCAACTGCTGCTCCATGGCCGCCAGCGCGCTCTCGGCGCCAGTGATCTTCATGTCGGCGAACAGCTTGCGGATGCCGGCGATATACGTCGGCACGTTTTCCAGCGACTGCTCCACCTGCAGGCGCACGGGTCCCGACAGGCCAGGCTGGCCGATCTTTTCCGTGAAACGCGCCTTGGCCTGCGCCGTGATCGGCGTGCTGCCCGGGAACTGGCCCACGTAGCGTTGCAGGCGTTCGAGCGCCTTGGCGCGGCGCGCTGCCGGACGCTGCTCCTGCAGCAGGCTTTGCATGCTGCCAAAGACCATTTGTGGCACATCGACCCACGGCAGGGTGTATTTGGCTTCCAGCTGCGTGCCCATGATTTCCTGGTCGACGGCGCCGATCAGGATTTCCAGGTCCTGGCGTATGCGCTCGTCGCGTTCCAGTTCCAGCTTTTGCTGCAATTGCGCGCGCGCCTTCTGCATGGCCGCCACATGGCGCTCGGTGATGTTCGGCCCCAGGTCGGCGGCCAGGCCGTCGTACTGGGCCAGGCCCGTGTCGGAGGCGTCTTCGGGCGAGAACTGCGCCTGCGCCGCCAGCACGATGGCCGCGTTGCGGTTGCTCGCTTCAACCCAGGCCGATGAAGCGCCGACAGTTGCAGGGGCGGCGGCCATGGCGGGCATGGTAAACGCGATGGAGAGTGCGACTACCAGCACGGTCTTGCACAATTGCGGAGTGACGGACATCGGGGGATTCCTTCCTGAGGTGAGCGATGAGCGAAGCGGCGAGTATCGGCCAGCCCCGGGTAACTGTCAATTCAGCCCGTTCAGCGCGGGCAGGTTCCACGGCGTGACGATCTGGATGGCGGACAAGGGCAACGCGTGCGCCAGGGCAGGCAGCGCGCCCTGCGCCCGCAGTATCTCTTGGCAGGCGCGGCGCATGTCCTGGCCCAGGTCATGGTGCAGCACGGCGTGGATGGCGCCCGACTTGAGCAGCGCCACGTTGTCCGCATCGAGGTCGTGGCCGATGAAAACCTGGCAAGGCCGGCCCGCCTGCGCGAATGCCTGCACGATGGCGGCATTGCCGCCGCCGATCGAATACACGGCGGCGATGCCTGGATGCGTAGCCAGTGCTTCACGCACCAGCGCGCCCGTGGCGCCGTCGATGCCGTGGCCTTCGCTCACTTCGACGATGGATAAATGGCGGTGCCGTTCGCGCAGCGCGCGGCGAAAGCCGATCTCGCGCTCTTCCTCGCCATGAAAACGGTTGCTGCTCAGGGTCACCAGTACTTGCTGTTTCCTGGGCCGCTGGCCCGCGCCCAGCCACTGGCCGATCAGACACGCGGCCGTCTCGCCCGCCGCGCGGTTATCCATGCCCACGTAGCTGCGGCGCGCGGAAGCTGGCAAGTCCGTCACCAGGGTCACCACGGGAATGCCGGCCGCCGCCAGCCGGCTCACCGCCTCGGCCACCGGCGGCAAGTCCGGCGCCTTCAGCAGCACGCCGTGGCTGCCGTTCTTGCGGATGCGCTCCAACTGGTCGACGATGCCGTCCACTTCCAGGGTTTCATGCAGATGAAAGCGCGAGCGCAGCACGGCCGGGTGCAGCGACGGTAACTCCGCTTCCAGCGCGGCGCGCACGGCGTCCGTAAAGCGGCGCGGCGCCACCATCAGCACGTCGAGCATGAACTTCCTGCCGGCCAGGCCCACCTGCGTGCTTTGCCGCGCCAGTTCATCGAGCGCCTGCATCACGCGGCGCACGGTATTGGCGTGCACGCCCCCGCGCTGCTTGATCACGCGGTCGACGGTCGCCACGCTGACGCCGGCCTGCAGCGCCACGACCTTGACGGGAAACGGATGCGTCATGCCATGCCCATTTCATTGATGGTTTTTTGATGGATTTTCTGATGAAAAATGCGGATTTTCATCCCTATACTGATTCTACAACTTAAAACTCAGGAGACACCGCATGATCACCCAAGACGCCGCGCCGCCCGCCCCCTTCTGGCTGTCGCAGCAAGATTGCCGGCTCGATGATTTCATCCGCACCGTCAGCCAACGCACCACGCTGGCCGACTATCCCCACGCCGCCGCGGTGGAAGACAATATCCTCGTCTACGACTGCGACCAGGTGCGTGCGCTGGCCGCCAGTACCGCGTCGCTGCGCGCGCTGCAGGCAGAATGGGGGAAGGCGCTGATGGATGGTCCCGGCGTCATCGTGCTCCAGCGCGCCGTCGACGATACGGCGGCGCTGGAACAGGTGAGCAGCGTCTTTCGCGCGCTGATCGCCGAACAGCATGCGAGCGGCCAGGCGGGCGGCGACCATTTCGCCAAACCGGGCGCGAACGACCGCATCTGGAACGCCCAGCAAAAACTGTGTCTGCGCGCGCCCGAAGCGTTCGCGCGCTATTACGCCAATCCCGTGTTTGCGTGGATCGCCGAGGCGTGGCTCGGACCCGCCTACCAGATGACGGCGCAAGTCAACGTCGTCAACCCGGGCGGTGCCGCCCAGGCGCCGCACCGCGACTATCACCTGGGTTTCCAGAGCGCCACCGCCTGCGCCGCCTACCCGGCGCCTGTGCACCAGATGTCGGCCCTCTTGACCTTGCAGGGCGCCGTCGCCCACTGCGACATGCCGCTGGCATCGGGCCCCACCTTGTACCTGCCGTATTCGCAGCGCTTTCAGGCCGGCTTTCTCGCCTGGCAGCAGCCGCCCTTCCGCGATTATTTCGCCCGGCATTGCGTGCAACTGCCGCTATCCCAAGGCGACGCCGTCTTCTTCAACCCCGCCCTGTTCCATGCGGCGGGCCATAACCGTTCGTCCGACATCCGCCGCATGGCGAATCTGCTGCAAGTATCGTCGCCGTTCGGGCGCGCGATGGAAGCGCTGGACCGCCGCGCCATGAGCGCCGCGCTGTATCCGGCGCTGCAGACCTTGCGCGCGCAGGGCGTCCTGTCCGCCGACGGCATTGCTCACGCGATTGCCGCCTGCGCCGAAGGCTATGCCTTCCCCAGCAACCTCGATCGCGACCAGCCCATAGCCGGCATGGCGCCGCCCACGCAGCAGCAGCTCATGCACGAAGCGCTGGCGCAAGACTGGCCCGCCGCCCGCTTCCTCGACGCCCTGGACAGCCATGCCTGGCGCCAGCAAGCCTGATCCCCTACCGCGACAACCTCGGAGACTCCCTATGCAAGACATCAACATCGGCCTGATCGGCGCCGGCTACATGGGCAAGGCGCACACCATCGCCTACAAGGCCGTGCGCAGCATTTTTCACACGGCCTTGAACCCCGTATGCGAATGCATCAGCACCAGCAGCGCGGAAGGCGCCGCCCGCAGCGCGCAGGAACTGGGCTGGAACCGCTCCACGGGCGACTGGCGCGCGCTGGTCAATGATCGCGCCATCGACGCCATCATCGTCGCCACGCCGCCGGCCACGCACAAGGACATCGTGCTGGCCGCGCTGGCCCTGGGCAAACCCGTGTTTTGCGAAAAACCGCTGGGCATGACGGCCGCGGAATCCCTGCAGCTGGCGCAGGCGGCGGAAGCGGCGGGCGTGGCCAACATGGTCGGCTACAACTACATCCGCACGCCGGCCAGCCAGCTGGCGCGACAGATCATCGAATCGGGCGAAATCGGCGAGATCATCCACATCGCCGCCGAACACGTGGAAGACTATCTGCACGACCCGCGCGCGCCTGCCTCGTGGCGCACGCGGGAAGCGACGGCAACGCGTGCCGGCGCGCTGGCCGACGTGGGTTCGCACCTGCTCAACCTGGCCCTGCGTCTGGGCGGCCCCGTCGACTCGCTGGTAGCGGACATGAATACCGTGCACGCGCAGCGACAAGGGCCCACTGGCATGGAAGCGGTGGAGAATGACGACCAGGGAAATGTGATGCTGCGCTTTGCCAGCGGCGCGCTGGGCGCCCTGACCTTCAGCCGCGTGGCGGCCGGGCGCAAGATGGGATACACCTACCGCATCACGGGGACGAAAGGCGCGCTCGCCTTCGACCAGGAAAACCAGAACGAATTATGGCTGTACGACGCCGGCCGCCCCGCGCAGCGCCAGGGTTTCCAGCGCCTGCTGATGGGACCTGCCCACCCCGACTACCTGGCGTTCAGCCAGGGCGCCGGGCACGGCACCGGTTACAACGAGCAGATCGTCATCGAAGCGCGCGACTTTTTGCAGGCGATCGCGGGCGGCCAGCCGGTCTGGCCCACCTTCCGCGACGGCTACGAGGTGGACCGGCTGATAGCCGCCGCGCTGCGCTCCAGCCAAGAGCGCAGCTGGATTTCCCTGCGTTGAACGGCGTTTAGTAGGCCAAGCCGTAACCGAACTTGTACAGCGGACGGGCCGTGTCATACGGCACGTCCGATTTCTGCACTTGCACTTCGGCCATCGACGATGGCAGCTCGAAAGGCAGCTTGCCTTGCGGCTTGGCCTTGCCCGTCAGGACATCGAACAGCGCGCCGTCGCTGACACCGAAGTTGGCGAGAATGGCGCTGGCCTTGTCCTGCACGTTGCCGAGGATGGCCGGACGGTCCAGGTACACGGTGACCACCGTCTTCGGCGCGAATTTCGCCGCGTTCTTGATCGCCTCGTAGTCGGCGTCGCCATCGACATAGTTCAGGCGCCCTTCATGCTGCATGCTGCCGAAGATGTAGTTCGGGTGCAGGATTTCATACGGCGCGGCCACGCGCAGCAGGGCCACGTCCGCTTCCTGCGGCGTGGCGACCACCGTGTAGCCATACTGCTTGGCCACGGCCGCATCGATGCCGTACAGGTAGACCTTCTTGACGGTGGCCGCCAGCGGCAAGACCTTGTCCTTGTTTTCCAGCAGGACCAGCGAGCGGCGCTGCGCGTCCAGGCCAGCCTCGATGAAGTCCGCCTTGCCCACCGTGGTGGCCGCATTGGCCGCATCGACGAACGGATGCTCGAACAGGCCCTGCTTGAATTTCTGGATCAGGATGCGCCGCGCCGACGCGTTGATGCGCTCCTCCGTCAACTGGCCACGCTGCACGGCTTGCGTCAGGTACGGCGCTTCCGTCACGCCGCCAAACTGGTCCATCCCCGCCGTCACGGCTTTCACGTAACGCTCGGCCTTGGTGGCATCTTCCATGCCCCACGGCGTGCCAAAGCCCATGAAGGAAGGCGCGACGCCAGGCGCCGTGCCGTTGCGGCAGTTGGCGTCGCAGTCGGAGGTGATGCCCCAGTCGGACAGGATCACGCCTTCAAAACCGTATTTGCCGCGCAGCAGATCCGTCAGCATGGTCTTGCTGAAGCCGGCCGCCACCTGTTCCAGGGTGATGCCGTCGATCGTGATATTGCCGTCCGGCAGAGCGTAGGTCGGCATGACGGAAGCCGCCTTGGCCGTGAAGGCGCCTTCGAACGGTTTCACGTGATAGGCGAAGTTGTTGCCCGGGTAAGTCATGTAGCGGCCATAGTAATTGTGGCCGTCGTAGCCCTCTTTCGTGGCGCCGTAGCCGACCCAGTGCTTGACGACAGCCACCACGCTGCCGTCATGCAAGCCCGTGTTCCCGTCCTGGAAGCCCTCGATATAGTGCTGCACCATGCGCTTGGCCAGGTCCGCGTCTTCGCCAAAAGTGCCGTTGATGCGCGACCAGCGCGGCTCGGTGGCCAGATCGGCCTGCGGCGACAGGGCCTGCGTGATGCCGACGGCCAGGTATTCCTGGCGCGCGATGTCGCCGAAGCGGCGCACCAGCGCATCGTCGCCGATGGCGGCCAGACCCAGGGTTTCAGGCCACTGCGAAAAACCCTTGGTGCCGGCGCTGGCGCCCACCGTGTACTGGAAATGGTGGCGCGGGTCCGTGCTGATGGAAACAGGGATGCCGTGGCGCGACGTTTCGCTCAGCGCTTGCACCTTGTTGTACTGGGCCGCCATGTTGGCCGAGTCGCCCGCCATGCGCGTGATGAAGGTATTGACGTACTGCTTGACGATCAGGTCCTGCAGGGCCGTCAAATCGTACGCGCCGCCCTGGCCGATGCCGGTGGGGTCGGCCACGGTGGGCGCCGTACCGTGCATCATCAGCCCCGCTTTTTCATCGAGGCTCATGCGCGACAGCAGATCGTCGGCGCGCACCTCGGCCGGCAGGCGCCAGTCTTCGTATCGATCGATCTTGCCGTTGCGGTTCATGTCCTTGAAGGCATAGCCGTCGACCTGGATCTGGCTGTAGGTGGTGGCGCCGAACACGGGCTGCTTGTATTCCACGCTGCCGTTATTGCCGCAGGCGGCCAGGGCAAGCGTGGCGACGCAGCCGGCGACCAGGCGGGCCATCGGTTTCAAAGTGCAATTCATCATTATCTCCAAGACTGTTTTTGTAGGTATCAAGGCGCGGCAGCAAGGCCGGCCGAAAACAATATAGCGTGAGAATGCGTGAGTTTCTTGACCGCGCAGCACGCGTTTTATACCCGCGAGAACAATTTTTGGTTAGATGGCACAACAACCAACAATCTCCTACAAAGTGCTAATATTTGTGAAAAATTACTACAACAAGCAGGATAAGCAGGAGACAGCCTTGCATAAACCCGACACGCGCACGGTTTCGAACCGGATCGCGCAGCAATGCGCGCGCGCCATGCAGGCCGATGGCCACGACCCCGCCGAGTTTTTTCAGCGCACTGGCATCACGCCGGCGCAGCTGGACGAACCGGGCGGCCGCATCAACGCCGAGCGGCACCGCCGCATGACGGCCTACGCGCAGCAACTGCCGCAGCACCGCGGCTTGCTCGACCTCGACGTGACGCACTGGTTCGCGCATTACTCGGGCATCGCCCACGTCTGCTTCAACCGCCCCACCCTGCGCAGCGCGCTGCACGAGCTGCTGCACTTGCGGGGATTGATCGGCGAATTCGATTTCATGCTGATGAGCGAAAATGGCACGCGCATCGAGATCGAATACCTGTCCGAGTTCTGCCCGTCGGGCGGCGCCATGCAGGCGCTGGCCAATTTCCGCATGCTGTCGCTGGTGGCGCGCGCCTACGACGATGGCGCGCCCACAGCCTTTCGTGCCAGCTTCCAGGGCAAGGCGCCATGGTTCGCGCCGGCCATTTCCGAGTGCTTCGGCGCCGCCGCCACCTTTGGCCAGGCGCGCAATACATTGACGTTCGATGCACCGGCGCTCGACCGGCCCTTCGCCCAGTTCAACGCCATGCTGGCGCCGCACGCGCTGCGGCACGCGCAGGGGCAATTGCAGCAGTTGCAGGGAGCGCAGCTGTTTTCGTCCCGCGTGGAGCAAGCCATCATCGATCTGCTGGGCCGGCAAGGCGCGGGCGACGCCGATAGCGCCTCGCTGCTGCCGGCCCTGTGCGACGGCCTGGCGATGAACCGCTGGACCCTGCAGCGCCAGCTGCAGCAGGAGCAGACCTCATTCCGTGCACTGGAACTGCGCGCCAAGAGCCGCGAATCGCGCCGTTTGCTGCGCGAAACAAGCCTGAGCGTGGCGGAAATCGGCGACCGCCTTGGCTTTTCCTCGCAAAGCGCGTTCACCCGCTTCTTCAAGAACCAGTTCGAACTGCCGCCGGCACGCTACCGGCAGGATGCCGCCGGAGCCTAGACGTTCAGTTGCCGGTTCATGGCGACGATGTCGTCATGGCTGGCATGCGCCCCCAGCTTGGCGAACTGCGCCGGCATCCTGTCGCGTATCGCGGCCGCCTTGCCGGGAACCGCCGCAGCAAGCGCCCTGGCCATCGCGGGCGCCTCAAGGTCGCAGCAGTAGGCGGGGGTACAGGGCTGCTGGCGCCAGGACTGCGCCAGGGTGCCGCCATCGACCGCGTCAAATCCGGCCTGCTCCACCAAAGTCCTCGCCGTCTGCATGGCCATCAGGTCGTCTCCGGCGACGGCAATGGCGAGGCGGCCCGGCGTGCCTGCGGGCTGGCCCAGCGCGGCCAGCGTATGCGCCAGCACATTGTTGAAGGCCTTGACCACCGGGCGCCCCAGCTGGGCTGACACCCAGATGCTTTCGGCCATGCCCGCATCGATCTGCGCAATCGCCGCGTCACGCATGCCAGGGTAATAATTACTGGTGTCGATCACGGTGACCTGCGGCGGCACGCCGTCGAACAGGCCGGCAGGCAGGCTGGCCATGGCCGGCAGCGGAATGGCCAGCACCACCACGTCCACGCCGTCGACGGCGCCATGCACATCGGCCGGCACCGCGCCGATGTCGTCGGCCACGCTTTGCACGCCTTTGACGCCGCCGGAATTGGCTACCTTCACCTCATGGCCGGCGGACAGCAGCTTGCGCGCCAAGGTTGCTCCGATATTTCCCGTTCCAATAATTCCTATCTTCATGTTCATGAGCTCCGTGTCGTTGATCGTCCAATGTGCTGTGATTTTAGGAGCCTTATGCAATAATGGGAAGTACCCACCAAAAAGTAAGTAACCCACATATCATGACAGAACAACGGGAATGGAATTGTAGCGATCCGCAAAATCGCCGAGACTGGGCAGACGCCACCACCGAGACCTTGCGCGTACTCGAAGGCAAATGGAAGATCATCATCCTGTGCCAGCTGTTTGCGGCCAAGGCGCCTTTGCGCTTTTCCGACCTGGAGCGTCTGATTGAGGAAGTCAATCAGAAAATGCTGATCCAGCAGCTCAAGCAACTGGAAAAGGACGGTATCGTCGTGCGCAAGGTCTATGCGCAGGTACCGCCCAGGGTGGAATATGCATTGAGCGAGATCGGCCATGCGCTGGGACCGTCGATGCAGGCACTGATCGAGTGGGCCGAACTGCGGCGCGCACGCCTGGCGCACGCCGCTGCCGATCCTGCCGCGCCAGATTAAACCTGCGGCGCCGCCCTTGCCTGCCCCCGTATCCGGAACCAGATCGCATACATGGCGGGCAAGAACACCAAAGTCAGCACCGTGCCGGCAAACGTGCCGCCGATCAGGGTATAGGCCAAGGTGCCCCAGAAAACCGAATGGGTCAGCGGGATAAACGCCAGGATGGCCGCCAGCGCCGTGAGGATCACGGGACGCGCGCGCTGCACGGTCGCTTCCACCACGGCGTCGAACGGCGCCAGTCCGGCCGCCTCGTTCTGGTGGATCTGGCCGATCAGGATCAGGGTATTGCGCATCAAAATGCCCGACAGCGCGATCAGGCCGACCAGCGCATTGATGCCGAACGGCTGCTGGAACAGCAGCAAGGTAGGCACCACGCCGATCAGGCCCAATGGGCTGGTCAGGAATACCATCACCATCGCTGAGATCGAGCGCACCTGCAGGATGATCATCAGCAAGGTCAACGCCAGCATGATGGGGAACAGCGGCAGCATGGCTTGCGTGGCCTTGGCCGATTCCTCGATGGAGCCGGCCTGCTCGATGCGGTAGCCGGCCGGCAGCTTGTCGATGACCGTTTGCAGCTGCGCCGTGATGGCGCCCGAGACGTCCGGCGGCTGCATGCCGTCGGCGATGTCGCCGCGTACGGTAATCGTCGGCTGGCGGTCGCGCCGGCGCATCACCGGTTCTTCCGAGCGCACCTCGACGCTGCCCACCTGCGACAGCGCGATGCGTTCGCCATTCGCGCCGGCCAGGGTCAGGTCGGCGATGCGCGCCGGGTCGAGCCGCACGTCGCCGGCCGCGCGCGCCATCACCTGCACCGTGCGGATATCTTCGCGCACGGCCGTGACGGGCACGCCGCTGAGCAGGAACTGCAGCTGCTGCGCCACCGCGGCCGACGTCAATCCCATCGCCTGCAAGCGCTCCTGCTGCAGGCGGAAATGCAGGGCCGGCGTGCGCGTGCCCCAGTCCGTGTTCACGGTACGCATCAAGGGGCTGGCCTGCATCACTGCTCGCACCTGGCCGGCGATGCCGCGCAACACCTCGGGATCGGGGCCGCTGACCCGGTAAGCGACGGGGAACGGCGAATACGGGCCGAACACCAGTTGCGTGACGCGCACCCTGGCCTCGGGCGCCAGCCCTGCGGCGACGGCCACGCGCAAGCGCTGCTTCAACGCGTCGCGCGCCTGCTGGCTGTCAGTGCGCACGACGATCTTGGCAAACGACGGGTCGGGCAATTCCGGTCCCATCGCCAGGTAAAAGCGCGGCGCGCCCTGGCCCACATAGGCCGTGACGATCTTCGCCTCGCTCTGGCGTGCCAGCCACGCTTCCACCTTGGCCGCCGCGCCGCTGGTCTGTCCGATCGCGCTGCCGTAGGGCAGTTGCACTTCGATCAGCACTTCAGGGCGGTCCGAAATCGGAAAAAACTGCTTCTTGACGACGGCCATGCCCAGCACGGCCAGCACGAACAGGCCGATCACGGTGCAGAACACCAGCCATTTGCGGGCGATCACGCGCCCCAGCAGCCGGCGAAAGCGGTGGTAGCGCGGCGTGTCGTACAGCGCATCATGGCCGCCGGCGACGTGTTTGAGTTCAGGCAGCAGCTTCACGCCCAGGTAGGGAGTAAACACCACCGCCACCACCCACGAAGCGATCAGGGCGATGCCGACGATCCAGAACATATTGCTCGTGTATTCGCCAGCGCTGGAACGCGCAAAGCCGTTCGGCATGAAGCCCACGGCCGTGACCAGGGTGCCGGCCAGCATGGGCGCGGCCGTGTGGCTCCAGGCATAGGCGGAGGCGGCGATGCGGCTGTAGCCCTCTTCCATTTTCACGACCATCATTTCGATGGCAATGATCGCGTCGTCCACCAGCAGGCCCAGACCCAGGATCAATGAACCCAAGGTGATGCGGTCGAAGTTCTTGCCCGTCGCCGCCATCACGATGAACACCACGGCCAACGTCAATGGCACGGCGGCGGCCACCACGATGCCGACCCGCCAGCCCATGCTGATAAAGCACACCAGCATCACCACCAGCAGCGCGGCGAGGAACTTGAGCATGAATTCGTCGACGGCCGCGCCGATATTGACTGCCTGGTCGGTGACCTTGGCCAGGCTCATACCCAGCGGCATGGCGGTGCCGATGGCCGTCACCTCCCCGTCCAGCGCCTTGCCCAGGTCCAGCCCGTTCCAGCCGTCGCGCATGACCACGCCCAAGAGCAGCGCGGGCTCGCCGCCATTGCGCACCATGAAACTGGCCGGGTCTTCCTGGCCACGACGCACGGTGGCGATATCGGACAGCGTCAAGGTGCGCCCCTGCGCCGCCACAGGCGTATCGCGGATCTTTTGCAGCGCGTCGAGCGCGCCGTCGAGGCGGATGAATACTTGCGGCCCGCGCGTCTCGACCGAGCCGGCCGGGCTCAAGGCATTCTGGCCGTTCAGCGCGGCAAACACGTCCTGCGCCCGCACGCCCAGGGTGGCCAGGCGCTCCTGCGAAAACTCGACGTAGATGCGTTCGGCCTGCTCGCCGATGATATTGACCTTTTTCACACCCGGCACGTGCAGCAGCCGCTGGCGCAGGGTTTCCGCCTCGCGCACCAGCAGGCGTTGCGGCTCACCCTTGGCTTTCAGTGCATACAGGGCAAAGGTGACGTCGGCGTATTCGTCATTGATCATGGGGCCGATCACGCCGGCCGGCAAATTGGCCGCCTCGTCGCCGGCCTTCTTGCGCGCCTGGTAAAACTCGGCCTGCACCTGCTCGGGCGGCGTGCCGTCGAGCAGGGTCAGTGTCGTGAAGGCCAGACCGGGCGTGGTATAGGTCTCGGCCCGTTCGTACCAGCGCAGCTCCTGCAGGCGCTTTTCGATCTTCTCGGCCACCTGGTCCTGCATTTCGCGCGCGCTGGCGCCGGGCCAGGCGGTGACGATAGTCATCACCTTGACCGTGAACGCAGGGTCTTCCGCGCGACCCAGCTTGAAGAACGACAGCAGACCGGCCAGCGAAATGAGGCAGATCAGGAACAGGGTGACGGAACGTTCGCGCACGGCCAGCGCGGACAGGTTGAAGCGGGCCGCGCTCATGGATGCGCTCCCGCGGCGGCGGCCGCTGGCGCCTGTTCGACCCTGACCTGCTCGCCCTGGCGCAGCAGATGGGCGCCCAGCGCAACGATGCGTTCGCCCGCCTTCAGGCCATTCACGTCGGCGCCGTCATCGTGCAGCCGCAGCAACCTGACGGGCCGCCAGCTCACTTGGGCCGGCGTGCCGGCAATCACCCACACGCCCTGTCCCTTGCCCGCATCGTGCAGGGCCGCCAGCGGCACTCGTACGCTCGCCGCGCCAGCTTGCGCGCCGGGCAGGCGCAAGGTGACGGTGGCGCCCAGCGGTGCGCTTGACAGCGCCGCGTCGAGCACATAGCGCGCCTCGAAGGTGCGCGTTTGCCGGTCCGCCGTCTGCGACAACTGGCGCAAGGTGGCCGGCACGCTGGCACCGGGCCTGCCGAACAGGGTGGCCTGGCCCGTGGAGCCGAGCGCTGGGCGCAAGGTTTCCGGCAGCTGGATCGCCGCTTCGCGCCGGCCGTCATGGGCCAGGCGCACCACCTCCTGCCCGGCCGCGACCACCTGGCCCGGTTCGGCCAGGGTGTCCATCACGACGCCGTCGGCGTCGGCCAGCAGCACCGCGTACTGCAGCGCATTGCGCGCCACCCCGGCCTGGGCTTCGGACGCCTTGAGCTGGGCGCCGGCCGCGTCGGCCGCCGCCTTCACCTGGTCGTAGTTCGATGCCGAGATGGCGCCCGTGCCGCGCAGGTCGCGGTAGCGCGCTTCTTCATCCGCCGCCTGGCGCGCGCGGGCGCGGTCGGCGATGACGGTTTCGTGGCGCGCCTGCGCCAGCAGTTGCAAGTCGTCGGCGTCGAGGCGCATCAATGGCTGGCCACGGCGCACGGCCTGGCCGGCGTCGACCAGCCGTTCGCGCACCTTGCCGGCCACGCGAAAACCGAGATCGCTCTGCACGCGCGGCGCGACCACGCCCGTGAAGCTGCGCGTGCCCGCCTCAGCGCCCTGCACCGTGACGGCGCGCACCAGCGGCGTGGCCGTGCGCGGATCGGCCTGCGCCTTGTCGGCGCAGGCGCTCAAGGCCAGGGGTAAAGTGGAAATGACAACAGATGAAGCGAGGCGGCGCCAGCGCATAGGAATTCCATGAATGAGTGATCAGAGCGCTCATTCTGGTACCAGTGACCAATTAAGTCAATCGTCACTTATCATTGAATCGCTTACGGAGACAAACTGCGCAACACCAGGCTGGACAGCTGCACCACGGCCGTTTCGCTGCTGTCGACACTGTGTTGCAGCAGCAAGGGATTGACGTAGGGGCGCATCACCAGGTAGATCGCGCTGGCCGTTTCGTCGAGCGGCGTCTTGCGCTCAAAGTCGCCCGTCTTGCGCCCCTGCTGCAAGATATCCTGCAGCAAGGCGCCCATCGCCAGCTCGTAGGCCTGCACGGCCGGCCAGCGCTCGGTGGCGGCCGAAGCGGCGATGTCGTACAGCTTGCGGTCCTGGAAAAACAGCCGCAAGCTGGCCTCGACGCTGGCCCTGAACATGCGCCGCAGCTGCTCTGGCGGCCGCCCGGCCGCCGCGACAGCCGCCTTCACCTCGGTCTCGATCTGGTGCAGGCAGTTGCCGCAGATATGCTCGCCGATGGCTTGCTTCGATTCGAAGAACTTGTAGATATAGGCCTTGGAAAAGCCGATCGCCCTGGCCAGGTCGGAGACGGTCGTCTTTTCATAGCCGTAGCGGCTGAAGTAATCGGTGGCGGCGGCAACGATCTGGTCGCGCACGTCGTGGCCGGCGGGGCCGCGTGCTGGGCTTGGAGTGTCGGGTGTGGTGGAATTCATGGCGACAGCTTAACGCGCCGCGCCGGAATGCACAATAAGTGACTAAACTGTATTATAGTCACACATTATTCTCTTTTGAACTGGAAGACCACCATGCCACTGCCACGCCTGCGCCTCCCCTTTTTGCTGATCGCCGCCGGCCTGGCCGCCACCGGCTGCACCGTCGGCAACGATTACCGCCGGCCCGAACTGCCGCAAGCGGCCCAGTACCTGCACCAGGCGGCGCTCGGCGCGCGCCAGGACGCAGACTCTGCCGAACTGCGGCAGTGGTGGACGGCCTTCGGCGATCCGCGCCTGACCCGCCTGGTGACGGTGGCGCTGGCGCAAAACCTCGACCTGGCGCAAGCGCAGGCCAGGGTCAGCCAGGCGCGCGCGGCCATCGGTGCGGCCGACGCCGCGCTGCTGCCGTCGGCCAGCCTTGGCGGCCAGGCGGCGCGCGCCTACCAGTCCGTGCAAACGCCGCTGGGCCAGGTCTTGAATGCCACGCCAGGCTATGAACGCGCCGGCAGCGCGCGCGAATTGAACCTGCAAGCGTCGTGGGAACTCGACCTGTTCGGCGGCCTGCGCCGCGAACGCGAAGCGGCGCGCGCCGATTACGCAGCCAGCGAAGCGGGATGGGCCGCCACGCGGCTGGCCGTGGCGGCGCAAACGGCCGACCTGTACCTGACGATCCAGGGACTGCAGGCGCGGCTCGAGCTGGCGCGCCGGCAGGCCGGCACCGACGCGGCGCTATTGGAACTGGCCACGCTGTTATATGACAAGGGATTGGCGAACGAGCCGGCGCTACGGCAGGCCGAAGCGTCGCTGGCGCAGGCGCGCGCCGTCGTGCCCGGCCTGGACACGGCGCGCGAAGTGGCGCTGCATGCGCTCGACGTGATGCTGGGCGCGGCGCCCGGCACCTATGGCGATGACATGGCCGCCGCTGGCGCGATGGCGCGCGCGCCGCGCATCACGGCCGGCGGCTCGCCGGGCGACCYGCTGCGGCGCCGGCCCGACCTGATCGCCGCCGAACGGCGCCTGGCCGCCGCCAGCGCGCGCACCGGCGCGGCCGTCGCCGAGTACTACCCGAAACTGAGCCTGGGTGCCCTGCTGGGCAGCGCCACGGCCGGCGGCACCCTGTTCGGCAGCGGCTCCGGCCAGGCCGCCGGCATGCTGGGCCTGCGCTGGCGCCTGTTCGATTTCGGCCGCATCGACGCCCAGATCGAAGCTTCCCGTGGCCAGGAAGCCGAACTGCTGGCGGCCTACCGGCTCGCGGCGCTGCACGCCGCCGAAGACGTGGAAAACGCCGGCTCGGCCCTGCTGCGCCACGAAGAGCAAGCCTGCTTACTGGCGCAAAGCGTGGAATCGCTAGCGCGCGCCCGCGCCGCCTCGCTGGCCGCCTACGAGAAAGGCGTGGTCAGCCGCCTTGACGTGCTGCAGGCCGACTCCCGGCTGCTGCGTGCGGCGGACGCGCGCGAACAGGCGCAAACGGCGTCGGCGCGCGCTGCCGTCGCCACCTACCGGGCGCTGGGCGGCGGCTGGCAGGCGCCGCAGGCGGGGACGGAGGCGGTGGCAGCCCTGTAAATGCGGATGGCGGCCATGCCATTATTGTTCCACCGCTGCCTGGCGCGGGCGGTGGAACAGCATTGCCTTTTGAGTAAGTTTTCCGCATACTCGTACGCCCTACCTTTTCATTGCCTTTGAACATGACCATCAGCCTGCGCCCCGTCACGGCCGACAATTTCGACATCATCAGCGAACTGCCCCTGCTGCCCCAGCAGCGCGACTATCTGGCCAGCAACGACTATTCCATCGCGCAGGCCAGCTTTTACCCCGCCACCATGCATACGCGCGCCGTGTATTGCGCCGAGGAGGTGATCGGTTTCCTGATGTTCGTCTCGCACGATGCCGACGATCCGCCCGGCCACTATCAGATCTGGCGCTTCATGGTCGATCACCGGCGCCAGGGACAAGGCCATGGGCGGGCCGCGCTCGCCCTGGCGCTGGCGGAAATCCGCGCCCGACCAGATGCGCGCAGCATTGAAATTTGCTACAAGCCCGGCAATGCCAACGCTCAAAAATTCTATGCCAGCATGGGCTTCGTGGAAAAAGGCCTGGATGCCGATGGCAACGACATGCTGGCCGTGATTCAGCTGGTCTGACGGTCTGGCGCCGCGTTTGCATCGGCCCTGGCATCGAACGCCAGCCGCGCCGCATCGATGGCGTCGCGGTGGCCATGGGCCCAGGCGCCCAGCGCGCTGATGGGGATCAGCAGCGAGCGGCCCAGGTCCGTCAAGGCGTAGTCGACGCGTGGCGGCACGGTGGGAAACACGGTGCGCGTCACGAGGCCGTCGCGCTCGAGCCCGCGCAGGGTCAACGTCAGCATGCGCTGCGAAATGCCGCCGATCAGGCGGCGCATTTCGTTGAAGCGCTTGGTGCCATTGCCCAGCAAGATCACCACCATCACGCTCCATTTGTCGCCCACGCGCGTGAGGATGTCCGTGATCGGGCGGCAGGAAGCGGCCACGCCCGCATGGCCGCCCTCGTCGCGCATGCGCCGTTCCAGCTCCGCCCCTTGCGCGGCGGCGTCGCCAATAGTCACATCCGTGTGCCCCAGTGTGGAAAAAGTGCCTTCTTGTGCGTTCATTTGATAGTCACTATATTTACCTCGGTTACAAAAACATACCACCCGATCATACCACCCAAGAAGGCCCATATGAACATCCTGCACATCGATTCCAGCATCCTCGGCGCGCATTCCATCAGCCGCCAATTGTCCACCGCCATCGTGGCCCGCCTGCAAGCGGCCGCGCCGGGCGCCGCCGTCCACTACCGCGACCTGGCCGCGCAACCGTTGCCGCAATTTACGGCCGCCCCCAGCGACGCCGACGGCGCAGCACTGGCCGGCGCGCTGGAACAAGTACTGGCCGCCGACATCATCGTCATCGGTGCGCCCATGTACAACTTCGCCATCCCCAGCCAGCTCAAATCGTGGCTCGACGCGCTGGCCGTGCCCGGCAAAACTTTCCAGTATGGCGCCAACGGTCCCGAAGGTTTACTGGGCAGCAAGCGCGTGATCATCGCCTCGACGCGCGGCGGCTACTACGGCGCCGACACGCCGATGGCCAGCCTGGAGCACCAGGAAAGCCATCTGCGCGCCTTCCTCGGTTTCCTCGGCATCACGCAGATCGAGATCGTGCGCGCCGAAGGCGTCAAGGTCAGCGATGCGGCCAGGGCGCAGGCATTGACGGGCGCTTTCGAGCAGATCGGCGCGCTGCAAGCGGCCTGAGGAATGCCGGCTGCGCCGCACGCCGTTGCGGCGCAGCCCATGGTGGCCGGCCGGCAAGGAAGCGCCAGATGCGCTAAGCTGCGGAACCCCAACCACAAGGACCACCATGACCCTGATCATCGTCGCCACCATCGATGCCCAAGCCCAACATATCGACGCCGTGCGCGCCGCCCTGGAAGCCGTCGTAGCACCGAGCCGCGCGGAAAGCGCCTGCCTGCGCTACGAACTGCACCTCGACAACAAGATTCCCACGCGCTTCATCATGCTGGAAGAATGGGCCGACAAGGCAGGCCACACGGCGCATGAAGCGACGCCGCACTTCAAGACGCTGGTCGCCGCCGTGGGCGACAAGGTCGTCAAGATCGACATCGCGGAATTGAGCAAGCTGAAGTAAGGCCGGCGCGCCGCGCTAGCGCGTGGCCGTATTAGAAAGTTGCCATCTATAATATGGCAACTTTTCTTTATGGCCATCATGATTCCATTTTCCAAGATACAAGGCGCCCTTGCGGCCGCCGCCTTGACGCTCTGCATCAGCGCGTCGGCGCAAGCTCCGCTTCCTTTGACCAAGCTGGTGGGCGAATACAATCTGGCCTCGTCGGCGACCGTGCCGGCCAGCACCTGGGGCTATTCCAAGGGACGCATTTTGGTCAAGCAACTCGATGACCGACACCTGATGATCGTCCTGTCCTGCGAGTGGAAACGCGAACCGAAAGCCGTCTGCGGCGATTATTTCTATGCCCAGCAGCGCGACGACGGCCTGTATCTGCAGGACATGAATACCTTCGCCATGCGCCTGTATTTCGATCCCGCCTCGCGCAAGCTCACCATCATTTCGCGCGGCGCCGACGCGAAACAGAGCGTGCGGCACGACGTGTTCGCCGCCACCACCGCGCCGCTCACGGACCCCGCCCTCGTGCGGCGCATGAAACGCGAGCTGTCGAATGCCGACAGCAAGGAAAACCGGCGCGTGTTCGGCCCCTACACCAAGTGGGACTACCAGGAAAACCGCATCGAATTCCAGCGCCAGGATGTGACGGCGCCGTGATGGCGCGCCCGGTCGGGCTTGAGGCACGATACGGTCTGGCACGCAGTGAGCCTGGTGGGACGGCAATGGGCCTAGCGTTTTTCAATTCCGATCATTTTTGGCGGCGATGGATCTTTTCTGCGCTCGCATACCAATACGCGCAATGCGACAGATAGCGACACGCCATTTGTGTGCAAGTATTTTGCTGCCACAGCGGTGCCAAGCATTTCCTGGAAGATAATCGCCACATCTATTTTTTGTGCTGTCAATGCATCGATGCGTCTGGGATGATCAAGCTCCACTTGCACGAGGCCACCGATGTAATTTTTATTTACCATATGAATTTATGTCGAGTATGGGACAAGCACCGTATCCTCCCGCTGCGGGACTACCGCAATGCGGCAGCCGCATTCATTGATCCTTTTCCAGTATCTTGCGTATCTCTGCCCTTACTCTGTGAATACGGCTTCGCACTGTTCCCATCGGGCATCCCATCCTTACTGCAATCTCGTCATAGCGCAGACCCTCATCCTCGCGCAACAATAATGCCCTTTTCAAGGGAGGGGGAAAATTGGCGATTAATCGAATAATTTCCATCCCCGTTTCCATTGCACTGCATATCTCTTCCGGATTATCTTCATCAACCAAGTCCAATGCATCAACGACATTATCTTCGCCATCAATCAAATCAACCGAGCTTGATTTAACTTCCCCGCCACCACAATAATGAGACCTTATACTGCGCATGGCCATTGAATATAACTCCGGATAAAACATCGAATGCCCACATCCTCTTTTAAACCATAGAAAGACATTGAGAAATATAAGCTGAACCATGTCATCAATATCTTCCTCGCGATGAATGGACTGACTTACCAAATTTCTTATACGGATACGATATCTGATATACAGCGCATGAAATGCCGATGCAGTATTCATACAATTAATTTCTAATGAGAAATTTTCATTTCCATCGGACATGCATCACTCACTGTAGCCCAAGTTGATCTCATATCCTAGCAGCAAGAATATATCCTCAAGCTAACACCAAAAAGAACATTGATTTATATCAATACATGCAATACAAGATATTTAATATTATAAAAAAATAAATATATGTTCCATCAATAAATAATTAACCAGGAAATGTTTTTTAAGCACGTAAAAATAACACTGTTCCAGACTTAATTAAATCTATCGAGGTAATTAATGTTTCCCTATGGAAATTTTATATTGCTAGCTTATTGACGTGTTTACCTTCGTGCGCAAGGGTAAATTTTTATGTAGTAATATTGAAAAAAATATTCAAAGCATTTTGGGTGAGCATTCCTGATGATAAAAAAAACAAGCACTTCATACGTCATCGAGTTTACGCAGCGAACGACGCGGGTATTACGGTCGCTCGATGTGGAGTCCGGACGAATGAAGATTGATATCAAAGACACGGCGATGCCGTTCGACACGCGGATAGTCGATGCCTGGGTCAGCATCGAAGACGGCATCCTGTGGCTGGAGCATGAAACGGGAGATGAGTATACGGTGAGAATCAGGCTTGCCACAGTGCTGCGCTGGTCACGTCAACCCAAATGGTAGCCAGGCTGCCGGCGCGACGCGACACTTTTTCCAACCTTCTCTGCTACAGTTTCTTCATGCCACCCTACTGAAAGCGGGGTCCGGCGCAATACCCTCCGAGCAGGTCGCGGGCCATATTGCCTGGCGTTACAGGGAATCGAGCCTGGCCAGCATCGTGGCCGCCTGCTGCCGGAAAGCCGCGATTGTCGCCTCGTCCATTTTCTCCAGCTGGCGATACGCCATGCCTATGCGGGGATTGCGTTCCAAGGTCTCCGCGTTGCGATGGAAAAAATCCCAGTACAGGGCATTGAAGGGACAGGCGCGCTCGCCGATGCGCGCCTTTTTATCGTAATGGCAGCCTTTGCAATAGTCGCTCATGCGGTCGATATACGCGGCGCTGGAGACATACGGCTTGGTGGCCAGCAGCCCGCCATCGGCGAACTGGCTCATGCCGACGGTGTTGGGTAGCTCCACCCACTCGAAGGCATCGATATAAATGCCCAGGTACCAGCCATGCACCTTGGCCGGATCGAGGCCGGCCAGCAGCGAGAAATTGCCGATCACCATCAGGCGCTGGATGTGATGTGCGTGCGCCTGCTCCAGCGACTGGGTAATCGCCTGCGACAGGCAATGCATCTTCGTCTTGCCATCCCAGAACCATGCGGGCAGCGGACGAGCATGGCCAAAGAAATTCTTTTCGACATACCCTGGCATCTGGGCCCAATAAACACCGCGCACATATTCGCGCCACCCCAGGATCTGGCGTATAAAGCCCTCGACCGCAGCCAAGGGGGCATGGCCGGCGTGATAAGCCGCTTGCGCCCTGGCGACGACTTCGCGCGGATTGAGCATTTTCACGTTCAGCGCGAACGACAGCAAGGAATGAAACAAGCGCCACGCCTTGACGCTCATCGCATCCTGGAAGTCGCCAAAATGCGGCAAGGCCCGTTCGATGAAGGCGTCGAGCTGCTGCAGCGCCTCATCCCGGTTCAGCGCCCACGCCAGCCGGTCCGCACGCGGCGCGCCGAAGCTTTTCACGCCGGCCGCGACGATGCTTTCCCATAGCCGAGAATGGTCATGCACGCTGCGCGGGTCTGGCGGCTCGGCGGGCGTGCCGCGCCAGGGCTTGCGGTTATCGTGATCGAAGTTCCACTGCCCGCCGACGGGTTTTTTCGCGTCCTCCATCAGCACTTGGTGCGTGCTGCGCATCTGACGGTAGAAGAACTCCATCAGCCATTGCTTGCGTCCGGCGAAAATATCGGCTGCCTCGTGGCGGGCCGTATAGAAATGGTCGCTGTCGACCATCCGCCATGGAATGCGCGAGCGGCGCCCGGCCTGGTACAACTGCTGGTCGAGGCGCCACTCGTCTGGCGCCTGGTATTCGAAGGCGCAAGCGTCATAGCGAAGAATCAGCGCTTCGACATTCTCCGGTATCGAGCGCGTGCTTGCCACCTCGTCGATGGCGATGTAATGCACGGTGTGACCACGCTGGCGCAGCTGGCGCGCCAGCTCGCGCATGGCAGCGAAGATCGCCAGGATTTTCTGCGCATGGTGCAGCACATAATCGGTTTCCTGCCGCACCTCCATCAAGACATAGATGGTGGCGTCATCGACTTCGGTGAACCAGCGGTGCCGCGCATTGAGCTGGTCACCGAGTATCAGGCGCAGCGAGGGCTTCGGTGAGGTCATGGTCATTCTTTGCAATGGTTGCATTCGCCATGGCGGTGGCGCTTATCCCTGCGGCGCTGGCACCGGCTGCGGTACGGGAGCTGGCGCGGGCGCAGGATCAGGCTCCTGCACCGCCTTGCCATGCGACTCCTGCCCGCCATCGCCTTCGGCCGGCATGGCCAGCGGCGCCGGCGGCGCGCCCTCTTGCAGCAAATCTCCGGGCTCTTCCACCGGTTCGTCCTGTGGTTCCTCAACCGGCTCCACGTGGCGCAGCGGCGGTGGTGGCTTGCCGCCGGGGAAGATGGCGTCGCGCGACAGCTTGCCCGTGTCGAGCGCCGTCTTGAAGAAGTCGCCCACCACCAGCACGGCGTTGTGGCCGCCCTGGCCCCAGTAGTTGCTGCGCATGGTCACGCGCGCGTCATTGAAGCCGACCCAGGCGCCACCCACCAGTTCCGGATGCATCAGAATGAACCAGCCGTCCGCATTGTTTTGCGTGGTGCCGCTCTTGCCGGCCACGTCGGAGCGGATGCCGAAGCGGCTGCGGATGGCCGTGCCCGTGCCGCGGTCGATCACGCCGCGCATCATGTCCGTCAGGGTGGCGGCCGATTCGGCCTGCATGGCGCGCTTGGGCTTGTCTTCGCCGAAACGGGCGATGACCTTGCCTTCGCGGTCCGTGATGTGCGTGACGACAAACGGCAGGCGCGCCTCGCCCTGGGCCGCGATGCTGGCGTAGGCGTTGACCATTTCCAGCAAGGTGACGGGACTGGTGCCCAGCGCCAAGGACGGTACTTTTTCCAGCTTGCTGTCGCGGATACCGAGAGCGCGCGCCAGCTTGATGATCGGCGGCAAGCCGACGTCCTGCATCACTTGCGCCGTGATCGTGTTTTTCGAGTAGACGAGGCCGTCGCGCATGGTCATGTCGCGCCCCGTCGTGCCACTCATGTCCGTCGGGCGCCATTTCGTGCCGTCGGCCGCCTTGATATCCATCACTTCATCGCGGTACACGTGTTCAGGGCTCAAGCCTTTTTCCAGCGCCGCGCCGTACACGATGGGTTTGAAGGTGGAGCCGGGCTGGCGCGCCGCCTGCGATACGTGGTCGAACTGTTCGCGCGCAAAGTCGCGGCTGCCCACCCAGGCGCGCACGGCGCCCGTGGCCGGGTCCATGGCCGTAAAGCCCGCTTCCAGGCGCGTCTTCGACTTGCGCAGGGCTGCCATGAACGCACGGTCGCCCTTCAGTCTCGCCAGCGCCGCTTCCGGCGTGCCGCCGGCGGCCGTCAGCTTGCGGTAATCGCCCGACTCGCGCACGAAAGCGTCGAGCAGGGCCGGATGCGACTTCCAGAAATAATCGAAGGCCACGCTGCCGCCCTGCATGCCCGCGTACATGCCCGTCGAGGTGGACGACGGCACGCCGGCGCGGCTCCATTCCACGTCGGCGATCGCCTGCAAGGCATTAGCCTGGCGCTCGACGGCACGCTCTGCCGCCTGCTGCAAGTCGTAATCGAGCGTGGTGTGTATCACGAGGGCATCGAGTTCCAGGTTGTAATCGTTTTCGTCAGCCCACTCGATCAGCCACTTGCGCACATAGGCCGTGAAATGGCTGTCCGATTGCGCCCGCTCGCTCTGGCGCTCGAAATGCAGGCGCAGCGGCCGTTTCACCAGCTGCTTGTAGCGCGCCTCGTCGATGACGTCGTGCTTGCGCATTTGCCCCAGCACCACGTTGCGGCGCTGCAGCGAGCGTTCTGGATTGCCGACGGGATTGTAGTAATTCGTGCCCTTGAGCATACCGACCAGGGTGGCGCTTTCCAGGATATCGAGGCGCGACGCGGGTTTGTCGAAATAGGTGCGGGCCGCCATCTCGATGCCGTAGGTGTTGTACAGGAAAGGCACCGTATTCAAATACGCTTCGAGGATTTCCGTCTTGCTGTAGGTGGCCTCGATCTTGAGGGCCGTGATCAGCTCCTTCAGCTTGCGGTTCAGGTTGCGCGAGCGGCCGATTTCTTCGGGGAACATATTGCGCGCGAGCTGCTGCGTGATGGTGGAACCGCCCTGGGGGTTGCCACTCGCCGTGTGCAGGATGGCGCCCGCCGTGCGCGTGAAATCGACGCCGTGGTGGTCGTAGAAACGGTGGTCTTCCGTCGAGATCAGTGCGCTGATCACGTTCGGCGAAATCTGTTTCAACGTGACCCGTTCCTGCAAGCCCTGGTCGAAGCGGGCCAGTTCCTTGCCGTCGGCGCTGACCATGGTGCTCGGTGCGGCCGCGCGCGCCTGGCGCAAGTCGTGGATGCTCGGCGTCAGGGGAATCAGCAGCAGCATGTAGAAGGTCAGCAGCGCCAGCACGGCCAGGAAAGACCAAAGCCCCAGCACCAGCGCGCGCCGCACCGGCGGCAAGGTCATCAAGTGCGCGTGACCACGCCGGTACAGGGCCACCGCCCTCGCCCACGCCGCACTTCCTACGCGCAATGCCTGCGCGCGCGCCCATATCCATGCCTGCCTTGCTTTTTCCTGAAACTGCTCCATGCCTGATGCCATGCCTGTAACCTTGTCTGATGCCGGAAAATCCGTTTCAGCAAGTATATAGGGCGGGCAACAAAGCGGGCCGGAATTTACGCCAGGCAAGCATCGAGGCGCGCCACAGTGACGCCGACATACGCGCCCACGCAGCGCGCATCATGCGTCGTAAACGGGTTTTCCAGCTGCAGCAGGCCGCAATCGCAGATGACGGGGTCGACCTGGGTCACGACGCCCAGCGCCAGGTAGCGCCAGCCGTCAAGCCGGCGCAGGCCCTGCTCCCGGCCAGGATTGGCGCGGAAGATGGCGTCCCAGTCGTCCAGCTCGCTGGGCATGGGCCACAGTTCGAGCTGGACTTGCGTGCCGGCGGCCATCTGCCCGCCACCGAACTCGTCCATCACGTGCAGGCGCTGGCCGCCCACTTCGATGACGGCTTCCAGGTACTCGCCTTCGGAAGCGATGAAAGTGGCGGCGACGATGCTGGCCGTCACTTTTGCGCCTGCTCCAGCAGCGCCGGCAATTCTTTCAGCATCGCTTCGCGCGTGCGCAGGCCTGCCGACTGCTCGCCCTTCTGCTCGTCCTGCACCAGGCGCGCGAAGACGATGCTGCGTTCGCCCTTGCTGGCCCAGCCCACGAACCAGCCATAGCCATGCGCTTCATCAAAGCTGCCGTCGGCCTTGCGCGGGAAAGCCGCGCCCGTCTTGCCGTGCACTTGCCAGCCGTCCACATCGGCCAGGCGGGTCAGGCGCCGCGTCTGTTCCATGGCCTGTTTCGACACGGGCAACTGATCGTTGACCAGCTTGCGCAGGAAACCCAGCTGCTCGAGCGGCGAAATCTTCAGCGAGGAGCTGATCCACGAGCGTTCCAGGCCATTGTCCTTGCCCTTGTCGCCCGACACGTCCGCATTGCCATAACGCAAAGCCTTCGCGTATTTCTGGAAGCGCTCGGCGCCCAGCGCCTGCGTGATCTGCTGCGAATACCAGACGACGGAATACTGCATCCAGCGCGACGGGTCCGTATCCTGGCGCCAGGCCTCGCCGCCCCAGTCCACATAGCCCTGGCGGTATGGCAGGCTGGGCTTGTGCTCGTCCTTGAGAAAGCCGGCGTCATAGCCCATCAGGCTGAGCGCGATCTTGAACGTGGATGCGGGCGTGACTCTGTCGAGGCAATTACCCTCCTGCAGCAGGACCGTGCCCGTTTTGGCGTCGGCCATGGCTGTGCAGATGGTGGCGGAATGGGCTTGCGTGGCGGCCAGTACGGCGCCTGTCAGGCCGAGGATGAACTGGAAGAATGCGCGATATTTCATGGGCCTCCGGGGTTGGGGGAGTAGGACAAAGCGAAATTGTACCGGGCAGCACGGCGCGATGCCAGCGCTGATAACATTGCCTTGACGCTAGCGGCCTGCCGCTGCGCCCGGCTGGCGCTCCCTCTTCAGCCGCTCCTCTTCCAGCTCGTCCATGCCCAGCTTTTCCTCGTCGATCAGCGCATGGTCGCGCCGCTCTCGCTCCACTTGCTCTTCCAGGCTGTCTTCGTCAGGCTCCTGCGCGATTTTCTCCGGCATGCTGTGTTCCTCCACGGTGGTTGACTGAGCACCTAACATAACCYTGCCCGCGTGCGCGATTGCGGCCTGCCGATGCTCACTGTGCATATGCCGTACGGTAACACGCGCCTGCGCATAATGTTGCGCCAGCGCCGCCTGCACGCGGCGGGCCGCGTCTTCCACATACATCAGATTAGCACCATTCAAGCGCGCGAACGCCTGCTCGTCCGCCCTTTTCACGGCCGTCTGGAGCGGCGTCGCCAGCGCCGCTTCCACCAGATCGATGAGGGGAAACAGGTCCAGTTCCGCCTGCTCCGTCAACGGCACGGTGACCGTCGCCGTGCTACGCTGGCTGTGCGGCGTGGCCAGGCTCGCGTGTTCCAGCAGCCATGTGCGCGCAGCCGCGCCGTCGATGCCGCCCGCGCCGAACTGCGCCGCAAACGCATCGGCGAGCAGTTGGCGCGCCAGCGCCGCCGAGCATGGACAGGTCGACGAATAGCCGATCTCCACCGTCAGGGATAGCGCAAAGCCCTGCGGAGAACAGCTGGCCTGCAGGCGCACGGGATACGATTTCCAGCCCGACAGTCCCGCCGTCAGCAGCGCCGGCTGGCGCCGCAGCACGGGAAACGCCAGTGCCAGGCGCGCCTGCGTGCTGCCGCAATCGGCGTGGCTGTCCACCATGCGCCGCAGCACGGCGGCCAGCGCGCCCGCATCGAGCGGCTGCGCGGCGGCAAACGCATCGAGCAGCAGATACAGGCGTGACATATGGATGCCCTTGACTGTCGGATTGGGCAAATCGACGTGCACGTCGGCCCAGGCATGCACTTGCTGCGCCTGCCCGCCCTCTTCCAGCCACAGCGGCAAGGCGATGCCCTGCATGCCGACCCACTCGAGTGGCAAGGGGCTGCCCAGGTGGGGGCCGGCCGCCACGTCGGGCAGGGGCGAGGAAATCGATTCGCGCTTCATGGTGGTGGCTCTATATGCAAACAAGTTGCATATCATGGAGAAAAGCCGCCATATTTGCAAGAATCTTGCATTAGAACGTGAGCATGATTTTTCTTGACTAGCTAACACATGTCAGATAATGTTGACACATGACAGATATCAACACACCACTGACGGGCGAGCGCTTGCTGCTCATGCTGGCGGCGCTCGACAACCCGCACCGGCTGCGCATCATCGCGGCGCTGGCCAGCGGCGGGCGCAATTACATCAGCCAGCTGGCGCGCGACCTGGGCATCAGCCGGCCCCTGCTGCATTTGCACCTGCAAAAGCTGGAACACGCGGGACTGGTCACCAGCCAGCTGGAGCTGTCGCATGACGGCAAGGCACTCAATTACTTCGAGGCCAGCCCTTTTGAATTGCGGCTGACGCCGGCCAGCATCGCCGCGGCGGCATCCTCGCTCACTCCCAACCCGGATCAATCCTGAACTGTAGAGGTCATCATGTCTGAAAATATCTTTTTTGCCGCCTTCTTCTTCCCCTGCACGGCCGCCGTCATCATCTTCGCCCTCAAATACACGTCCGGCATCGTGCAGGCGCGCGCCAGGCTGGCGCAGGACGGCGCCTACCAGGAGCTGGCCAAGTCGATGGCCGCCGCACAGGTGGAAACGGCAGCGTCGCTGGCCGCCTTGAGCGCATCCGTGGCGCAGATCCAGGCGCGCCTGGGCAGCCTGGAAACCATCCTCAAGGAAGTCGAATAAAGCCCTTCATCGCCCCCCCATGACCAGGAGACCGCACCATGAATACCGTATCGACCGCCCGTCTGTATGCGCTGCGCGCCATGTATCTGCTGGTCGTCCTGGGCCTCGGCAGCGTGCTGTGGCCCGGCATCGTCACGCCGCACGCGCCGTGGGAACTGATGCGCGGCACCGTGAACTGCATGCTGGCCGCGTTTTCATTGCTGTGTTTGCTGGGTTTGCGCTATCCGCTGCAGATGCTGCCCGTGTTGCTGTGGGAAGCGCTGTGGAAGACCCTGTGGCTGCTGCTCGTGCCGCTGCCGCAATGGCTGCACGGCGGGGTAGATCCCGCCACCATGCAATATGTGTTTGAAATATCGTTCGTCGTGCTCGTCTACCTGGCCATTCCGTGGCGCTACGTGCATGCCCAGTACGTACGCAAGCCAGGTACGCCATGGCGCCAGCTCAGGCAGCCTTGCGGAACGTCAAATTGATGCGCTGCGCGCCCAGCACCGGGTGTTCGCCTTCCTTCAGCGGCGCCACGCCGTGGAAGCGCAGGCGGTCGGCGCCGCCCCATACCACGACGTCGCCATGCAGCAGGCCGATGCGCGCCGCCTTGTCGGCCCGCTCGGCGCCGCCGAACAGGAAAATAGCGGGTAAGCCCAGCGACACGGAAACGATGGGCGCGTTGAAATCGCATTCGTCTCGGTCCTGGTGCAGGGCCATGCGCGCTCCGGGCGCATAGCGGTTGACCAGGCAGGCGTCGGGAACAAAGCCCGGATAGCCGGCCCCCAGCGCCGCCTCCTGCGCCAGGCGCAGGAATACGGGCGGCATGGGAGGCCAAGGCAAACCGCTGGCCGGATCGAGGCGCGCATAGCGGTAGCCGCGTCCATCCGTGACCCAGCCAAGAGGGCCGCAATTGCTCATGGCGACCGACATGCGCAAGCCGCCCGGCGTGGCCATGTGGCGCAGGGGGGCGGCCAGCACGATGGCGTCCAGCGCCGGCAGCACCTCATCCAGGTAAGGCAGCGCAAAACCGCGCAGCAGGATGGACGCGGACGAGCCCGGCACCAGCGGCGCGGGGCCGGCCGGGATTTGCTCTTCATCGGCGAACAGGGACAGGTTCATGTTGCCTATTTTAGCCGCGCCACACAAAAAGCGCGCGCGGCTGTGCCGTGGTGCGCTACAGTAGCGCTTCCAGCCACTACCGCCCTCTTTCACGATGGATCATTACGCCGATTTGCTGCAAACCCTGGCGCAACAGGAAGAATCCCTGCAATTCGAACGCTTTGACAACGATGCCGCGCTGGCCGTGGGCCTGTGGATCGTCGAAGAAGTGCGCAAGCGGGGCAAGGCCGTCACCGTCAACATCACGCGCAATGGCCAAGTGCTGTTCCACCACGCCATGACGGGCGCCACGACCGACCAGGCGGACTGGATACGCCGCAAGAACAACACGGTGCAGCGCTTTTGCCGCAGCTCCTACTACATGGGCATTTCGTATAAAAGCCGGGGCAGCACCTTTGAAGACGTGAAATACCTCGACGACATCGAGTACGCGGGCCACGGCGGAGCTTTTCCCCTGCTGATACGCGGCGTGGGACTAGTGGGCACGGTAACCGTGTCCGGCCTGGCGCAGGCCGACGACCACGCGCTCGTGGTGGCCGCGCTGCAGGCGCAGCTGGAACGCTAGGTTTCCAGCGCCCGGCGCAAGGCGGCGCGCGCCAGCAGCCTTGTGGAATCGAGGGTCGGCAGCGGCGAATTGGCGTCGCTGATGATCAGCGGGATTTCCGTGCAGCCGAGGATGACGGCGTCGCAACCCTGCTCGCGCAAGCCGCCGATGATGGCCTGGAAGCGCGCCACGCTGTCTTGCTTGACCACGCCCGGCACCAGTTCTTCCATGATGATGCGGTTGATCTCGCTGCGGTCGTCCTCGCCGGGGCGCACGCAAGCGATGCCGCGCGCGGCCAGCTTGTCCGGATACACGGCGCTGTCGACCAGCCAGCGCGTGCCCGTCAAACCCACTTTCTTGAAACCACGCGCGGCCGCTTCGGCGGCGACGACGTCGGCGATATGCAGCCACGGCAGCGGCGAACGGGGCGCCATCAGATCGAACGCCTGGTGGATGGTGTTGTCGGGGCAAATCAGGAACTCGGCGCCGGCCGCGTGCAGCTTTCGCGCCGACGCCAGCATCAGTTCGGCCACGCCGGCCAGGTCGCCCCCGTTCAGGCAATCCACGTAGCGCGCCAGCGGCGGCGTGTGCATCGATACTTCCGGGTGTTCATACGCGCCCAGCGCATGTGCGCCCTCTTCGCAGATCGTGCGGTAGCACAGGGCCGCGCCTTCGGCCGAACAGCCGACGATGCCGATATGTTTGCTCATGCTCTTCCTCCTGATTAAATGCGCTGGCCACCGTCAATGGGAATTTCCGCGCCCGTGATGTACGAGGCGCGCTCGCTGCACAGAAACTCCACCAAATCCGCCACTTCGGCCGTCGTGCCCAGCCGGCGCAACGGAATTTGCGTGTCGACGATGTGCGAGGTGCCCGGCGACAGGATGGCCGTGTCGATCTCGCCCGGCGCGATGGCGTTCACGCGCACGTTCAGCGGCGCCATGTCGTTGGCCATTTCGCGCGTCAGCGACGCCAGCGCCGCCTTCGAACTGGCGTAAGCGGAACCGGCAAACGGGTGCACGCGGTAGCCGGCGATCGAGCACAGGTTTACGACGGAGCCGTGCGCGTTCGACAATTCCTGCGCAAAGCCGCGCGTCAGGGCCAGCGGCGCAAAGAAATTCGTGTTGTACATTTCCTGCCACGTCTGCATGTCGGTGGTCAGCGAATTGACGCGCGAGCCGCCCGGCCCTTTCGGCGACACGCCCGCATTGTTTACCAGCGCGTGCAATTTGGACTCGCCCAGCATGGGGCGCAGGGTGTCGACCATCTGCCCGATCTGGCTCAGGTCCGACAAATCCATGCATACATGCGTGTTGTGCTCCTGGCTGCGCGGACAGCCGCCGGGAATCGGGCTGCGCGAGACGGTGATGACGCGCCAGCCCAGGCTGCGGAAGCGTTCCGCAACGGCGTGGCCGATGCCGCGGCTGGCGCCCGTGACGATGGCGGTTTTCTGTTCAATGTCGTGTTGATTCATGTTCGTCATGTTCTTCCTCGTCCTTTTCTTTCTGTGTTGCCCCGGCGTGCATGCGCTCCTGCCGCATCACATACGCGAGCATCTGCGTCCCGCCGTCGAGAATGTCCTGTTCAATCGCGCGCCGCGCGGCCGCGCCGTCACGCTGGCGCAGCGCGCTGATGATGGCGTGGTGGTGGCCCACCCGCATGTCGGGCGAGAAGCTCGCGTAGCCGGCGGCGATCAGCGGCGCCGTCTGCATCCACAAATGGTCGACGAAGCGTTTCAATGTCGGCATGCCGGCCGCCTGCGCCAGGCCCAGGTGAAACGCCTGGTTGCATTGCAGGGCCGCCGGCAAGTCGTGGCGCGCGATGGCCTCTTCGTTCGCCTGCAGCAGGCGCTCGAGGTCGGCCAGGGTGGCGTCGTCGATGCGTTGCGCCGCCTCGAACGCGCCCAAGCCTTCCAGTTCCAGGCGCAGCGCGCGGATTTCCAGGTAGCGCGCCACGCTCAGCACGGGCACGCGGAAGTCGCGCGGCGAGCGCAGCACCAGCGCCTCTTCCTGCACCAGTTGCAGCATGGCGTCGCGCACGGGCGTCACGCTCGTGCCCAGCTGTAGCGCCAGTTCGCGGATGCGCAGCCGGTCGTTGGGCTGGAAGCGCCCGGCCGCCAGCGCGTCGCGCAGCGTCGCATACACGGACTTGCCCAGATTGACGTGCACCAGGCTGTCCAGGGGATGATTCATAGTGGTTTTCAGAGTCAAACAATTATGATGCATCATACATCAATGGATAAAACAGTGTTTTTGCACGCGTGCGCCGCAGACAGGACGCAGCGCAAGCACGTACAATCAGCCGCCACCGTATCGAAAGGATTGCAATTGAACTGGGATTATCCGCACGCCCACACCCTGCCCGTCACGCCAGAACCTGGCGACATCGACGGCTTGCAGCACACGAACAACGCCGTATACGTGCGCTGGTGCGAGCATATCGCCTGGCACCACTCGGCCACCCTGGGGCTGGACCTCGACGATTACCGGCGCCTGGACCGGGCCATGGCGATACGCCGCGGCGAATACGATTACCTGCTGCCGACGCGGGCCGGCGAGGCGCTGACCCTGGCCACCTGGCTGTGCGCCAGCGATGGCCGCTCCAGCATGGAACGGCGCTTCCAGCTGGTGCGCGACAGCGACGGTGCCACCGTCGTGCGCGGACGCTGGGACTTGATCTGCATCGAATTGAGCAGCGGCCGCGCGCGCCGCCTGCCGCCCGAGTTTTTGGCCGTGTACGAACCGGCCATCGTCGCGGCCGGCGCGTGCGCGCAGACGACTAAGCCACCGTTTTGCGCGCCGTTCGGCGAAGATGCGGGGCTTTTCTTGCGCCCCCGCAGTGCAACATGCATTTCGCTCCTGCTTTGCCCGTCCATGCTTTAGAATCAGCGACCTCAGCCCCGTAAAAACAGGATAAAACATATGACGGCAGTCGGGAATACCGAACCACAAGAGCTCAAGCGCGGCCTGAAAAGCCGCCACATCCAGCTCATCGCCCTGGGCGGCGCCATCGGCACCGGCCTGTTTCTGGGCATCGCGCAAACCATCAAGATGGCCGGACCTTCCGTGCTGCTCGGCTATGGCATCGCCGGCGTCATCGCCTTCATGATCATGCGCCAGCTGGGCGAAATGGTGGTCGACGAACCCGTCGCCGGCTCCTTCAGCTATTTCGCCGACAAATACTGCGGCCACCTGCCCGGCTTTTTGTCGGGCTGGAATTACTGGGTGCTGTATGTGCTCGTCAGCATGGCCGAACTGACGGCCGTCGGCATCTACGTGCAGTACTGGTGGCCGGGCGTGCCGACCTGGGTCTCGGCCCTCATCTTCTTTTGCGCCATCAACGCCATCAGCCTGCTCAATGTGAAGGCCTTCGGCGAGATGGAATTCTGGTTCGCCATCATCAAGGTGGTCGCCATCATTGGCATGATCGTCTTCGGCGCGTATTTGCTGGCCTCCGGCGACGCGGGCCCGCAGGCGTCGGTGGCGAACTTGTGGCAGCACGGCGGCTTCTTCCCGAATGGCTGGCAGGGCCTGGTGATGGCCATGGCCGTCATCATGTTCTCGTTCGGCGGCCTGGAACTGGTGGGCATCACGGCAGCCGAGGCGGATGACCCGAGCACGACGATCCCGCGCGCCACCAACCAGGCCATCTACCGCATCCTGATTTTCTATATCGGCGCGCTGGGCATTTTGCTGTCGCTGTACCCATGGCAAAACGTCGTCACCGGCGGCAGCCCGTTTGTCCTGATCTTCCATGCGCTCGACAGCAACCTGGTGGCCACGGCCCTGAACATCGTGGTGCTGACGGCCGCCCTGTCCGTGTATAACAGCGGCGTGTACTGCAACACGCGCATGCTGTTCGGCCTGGCCAAGCAAGGCAATGCGCCGCGCGCGCTGCTGCACCTGAACCGCCGCGGCGTACCGCTGGTGGCACTGGGCGTGTCGGCGCTGGCCACGGGCGCCTGCGTGGTGGTCAATTACTTCATGCCGGGCGAAGCGTTCGAAGTGCTGATGGGCCTCGTGGTGTCGGCGCTGATCATCAACTGGGCCATGATCAGCTGGATCCATTTGCGTTTCCGCGCGCAGAAGAAGGCCGAGGGCAAGACGACCCTGTTCCAGAGCCTGGGCTACCCGTTCACCAACTACCTGTGCCTGGTCTTCCTGGCCGGCATCCTCGTAATCATGTATTTGACGCCGGGCCTGCGCATCTCCGTCTACCTGATCCCCGTGTGGCTCGCCGCGCTGGGCATCGGCTACTGGATCAAGCAAAACAAGGCCAAGGCATAGGCTTGCGCAGTATTTTGCAATCGGCAACAAAAAGCCCGTCTTCGCAGACGGGCTTTTTGCATTCAGCGCGCTATTGCTAAGCGGCGGCGGCCCCGCCCTCGTCCGACTGCACATCGGCTCGCCACATGCTGATGGTCTGGCCCGCATACGATTGCAGCAGGACGTCGTCGCTCAAGGTCAGCATCGCCTGCTGGCGCTGCTCCGCCTTTTTCTCGGGAGTCATGCCCAGCTCGCCCGTCTTGTACGGACCCAGCACAGGCAGCAGGTCGCGCAGCACGGAATAGTTACCTGGCGTGGTCTTGTCCGATTCCAGCTTGCCCAGGAAATACTTCATGACATGCTCGGACTGGTTGCCCTCTTGCCGCAAGCTCGCCTTGACCATCTTGCCATCCTTGTAGCCCACCTGCGCGTCACTGCTGGCCGTATCTTCGATCTGGTGGTAGGTATAGTTCTGCGATTCCGTATTGTCCAGCAAGCGCAGCGGCACGCCGGGAACGAGCGTCTCATGGAAACTGGCGCTCAGCTTCGATTGCTGCTGCTGCCTGACCGAACGCTCATCCTGGCTGGCGCCGGCCTGCTGCGTCTTTTGCGACACGTCATAATTGAAGCCATCCTTTTCCGAACTGCGCATGGGATTGCTGAATTTCACGGTCTGCGACACGGAGGCGCTGAAATCGGCCAGCCCCGTCAGGATGGATTTGTCTTCGGCCGCCAGGCGCCACTTGCCCGTCTCGGGTGTGTCCGTGGCCACCTGCGGCGCGGCGGTATTGCTGTGCAAGGCTGTAAAGCTATCCTTGAGCATGGCCACCAGGCCCGCGTCGCCATGGCCGCGCGACGCCGCCTGGTCGAACTGCTTCATGTAGCTGCCCAGCGCCTTCGCCTGCTTTTCCTTGCTGCCCAGGGTATTGAGCTGACTGGCATCGACCTTCAGCTCCAGGCTGCCGGCCTCACCGCTGAAGCTGACCTTGCGCTGCGCGCCATCGGCCTGGAAGTCCAGGGTTTGAATACTTTCCGGCTCGCCGCGCACCTTGACTTCCGCATGCAGTTTCACCGAAGCCAGCTGCTGCTGGTCAAATTGCATCAAGCCTTCCAGCTTGATTTTCGGCGTACTTTGCCCCATGCCGTCGATGGCTTCCTGGAAGCCCTTCGCCAAGTCGCCCAGCGCGCTCGCTTCAGCGTCGCTGAGGTCGCCACTGGTCGTCATGCTCACGGCCAGCCCGTCACCCTGGCTGTCGAGCGACAGCTTGACTTCCACGCCGCTGCTGGTGGTGATGCTGAGGGACACCCTGTCTTCGCCATTGCCATGCAGGCTGCCCGGCGCGATGCCGGACGCTCCATAGATATTCGGCGTGGTGCTTGGCGGCGGCTGCCGCATCGCCTGCGAGAAATTGTAGTTTCCCAGCTTGGCCTGTCCCAGCATTGCCGCGCCCAGGCCGCTGAAGCGGCCGCCAAACGCATACGACGAAAAACTCTTCGTCATCGCTTCGCTGACCTTGTCGCGCGTCGCGCTTTCCCACACCATCGGCGGCTTCACGAGCGCGGCCGGTTTGCTGTCGTTCACGCTCTCCGGACTGAGGGCAACGATGGAAGACGGCGTGGATGGGGACGACGGCGATGCCGCCTGCGTGCGGTTCGGCGTGGCGGAGGAAGCCCCTGACGGGGCGCTATTCCAGTTTGACAGTGGAGAAATGGAGGTCATGGCGCTGTAACCTTGCAAGTGGCGAGTAGGGGCATCATAAAAGTTCGATATGGTTAGTTTTTTTGCAATCACCTGGCGCCAGGCAAGCCTTGTGTCACGTTATCTGACGTGGTGGCAAGTACTGCGTGGCAATACTGCTATAACGGCAAGAAACGGCAAAGCATGAGTGTCGGGGAAATGAAACATTTTCATACGGATGACCCAGCCGCCCCGCAACAAGTTGATTCACCGCCGGGAATGTCTCAAAATGTATCGTATGGAACACAAGATTCTGCGCGCGCCGGTCGCCAGTTTCACCGATTTGCTGCTCGACGCCGTGTGCATGGTGGACGTGGACGGGCGCTTCGTCTTCGTCAGCGCGGCCTGCGAACGCATCTTCGGCTACACGCAGCAGGAAATGGTCGGCAAGCAGATGCTCGACCTGGTCGCTCCCGCCGACCGCGCCCGTACCCTGGCCGCCGCGCGTGCCATCATGGATGGCCATGCGCAGACGCATTTTGAAAACCGCTACCTGCGCAAGGATGGCAGCCTGGCGCACATCATGTGGACGGCCCGCTGGTCCGCCGCCGACCAGCTGCGCGTGGCGGTGGCGCGCGACATTACCCTGCTGAAACAGGCGCAGGCAAAACAAGCCGCGTTGTACGCCATTTCCGAAGCCATGCAGGCAACGCAAGACTTGCCCGCCTTGCTGCACCGCATCCAGCACATCATCGGCGAACACTTGTCCACGCGCAGCCTGACCTTGCTGCTGCATGACGAACACGGCGCCCAGCCTTTGATGACCTGCCATGCCGACGACAGCGCACCGCAGCCGACGTCGTCGCTGGCCAGCCTGCTGTGCGATGAAGTGCTGCGCAGCGGCCGCCCCCTGCTTCTGCAGGCGGGACAACTGGCCGGCCTGCCGGCGGCGCTGCAAACGGCGGCCGGCGCCCAGTCCTCGTGCTGGCTTGCCGTACCGCTGTATTCGTCCATGGGCAGCATCGGCGCGCTGGCCTTGCAAGGCGGGCAGGACGCCGTCATCGGCACCGAGCAAGACCAGGATTTGCTGCAGTTTGTCGCCAAGCAGCTTGCCACCGCCATCGAGCGCCGGCAATTGCAGACGCAAATGCAGTTCATGGCCATGCACGATGAACTGACCCGCCTGCCGAACCGCCGCCTGTTCCACGACCGCCTGCACACGGCATTCGCGCGCGCGCACCGCCAGGAAGGCCGGCTGTCGCTGCTGTTCCTGGACTTGAACAACTTCAAGCGCGTCAACGACGACCACGGCCATGCCTGTGGCGACCTGCTGCTGCAAACGGTGGCGAACCGCCTGCGCGATTGCATGCGCGAAACCGACACCCTGGCCAGGATGGGCGGCGATGAATTCGTCGTGCTTCTGGAAAGCAATGTCACGCCGGCCGACGTCAAGCTGATCGAACAAAAGATCCACGCAGCCCTGGCCGCGCCGCTGCACCTGGGCAACGGACAGCAATTGCAGATCGCCGTCAGCATCGGCGTGGCCCACTATCCGGAAGACGGCGATACCATGCAGTTGCTGCTGCGCCATGCGGACCGGGCCATGTACGCGTCGAAGGTGCTGGCCGCCGCCTCGCGCTAGCCGATGCCGCTCCTGGCGACAGTGCCCCCATGCTATACTTTCCCGCGATGCTGAGACTCTTCAAAACATGGCTGATCCTGCTGTTGATCACGGCGGTGCCGCTGCAAGCGGCCGCTGCGGGCGCCACGCGGCTGTGCGCGCCGCTCGCTGCCTCGCCTGCCGCCGCCATGACAGCCGCCTGCCAGCATCACGATGCGCAATCATCCACCGTCCCGGACAGCGCCAGCACGCCAGAAGACAGCAAGTCCCCTGCCAAGCACCCCGCGTGCGGCGCCTGTTCCAGCTTTTGCCTGGGCGCGCTGATGCCGCCCTGTTTCCCCCTGCCTACCGCCGTGCTCAACGGCGCGGAACACGCCGCCGTAGCCAATGCCACCCTGCTGACAGGATTCATTCCCGACGGCTTGCGCCGGCCGCCGCGACCGCTTTCCGCTTAAATAAAAGCAGGCCACCCAGGTGGCCACGATAGACCTACTTCGTCTGAAAGCAACACATGATCAAACATTTATTAGTGCGCGGCGCTTTCGCCGCCATGCTGGGCCTGCCCACGTTCGCCATGGCGGCCCTGCCCGTCATTGAAGTCTACAAGAGCGCCTCGTGCGGCTGCTGTTCCGAATGGATCAAGCACCTGGAAACGAACGGCTTTACGGTGCGCGCGAAAAATGTCGAGATGCCGGCGCAATACCGCAAGCTGGCCGGCATTCCCGACGCGCTCGGCTCCTGCCATACGGGCCTCGTCAACGGCTACGCCATCGAAGGCCATGTGCCGGCCAGCGAGATCAAGCAGCTGCTGCGCGAGAAACCCAAGGCGAAAGGCCTGGCCGTGCCGGCAATGCCGATGGGTTCGCCTGGCATGGAAGGACCGCGCAAGGATGCGTATGACGTCTTGCTGGTCAAGGGCAATGGCAGCACCGAGGTCTACAAGCACTACAAATAGACACTGAGGAGAAATGAAAAACGCCGCCGGAATCGCTTCCGGCGGCGTTTTTTATGTCAGGCAGCAAAGAACCTGCTGCCTGTCAGGACTGCATCAGATGCTGTCCAATACCGCATTCAGGCTGGCGCTAGGACGCATGACCGCTTCCGTCTTCGCCGGATCTGGCAGGTAGTAGCCGCCGATATCCGTTTCCTTGCCTTGTACTGCTTTCAGCTCGGCAACGATCTTTTCTTCGTTGTCGGCCAGGGCTTTGGCCACTGGCGCAAAATGCGCTGCCAGTTCCGCATCGTCCTTCTGCGCTGCCAGAGCTTGCGCCCAGTACATGGCCAGGTAGAAATGGCTGCCGCGGTTGTCCAGTTCGCCGGTACGTGGCGATGGCGACTTGTTGTTGTCCAGCAGCTTGCCCGTGGCTTCATCGAGGGTTTTCGCGAGGATTTTGGCCTTCGCATTACCCGTCTTGATGCCCATGTCTTCCAGCGACACGGCCAGGGCCAGGAACTCGCCCAGCGAATCCCAGCGCAGATGGTTTTCTTCCACCAGCTGCTTGACGTGCTTAGGAGCCGAACCGCCGGCGCCCGTTTCGTACATGCCGCCACCGGCCATCAAAGGCACGATCGACAGCATCTTGGCGGACGTGCCCAGTTCCAGGATCGGGAACAGATCGGTCAGGTAATCGCGCAGGATGTTGCCGGTCACCGAGATGGTGTCCAGGCCGCGGAAGGCGCGTTCCAGGGTGTAGCGCATGGCGCGCGTTTGCGACATGATCTGGATGTCCAGGCCCTTGGTGTCGTGATCCTTCAGGTAAACCTGTACCTTCTTGATGACTTCGTTTTCGTGCGGACGGTAGGAATCGAGCCAGAACACGGCAGGCATGCCCGAGTTGCGCGCGCGCGTGACGGCCAGCTTGACCCAGTCGCGGATCGGCGCGTCCTTGACCTGGCACATGCGCCAGATATCGCCCTCTTCCACCGTTTGCGTCAGCAGCACTTCGCCCGTTTCCAGGTCGGTGATGTTGGCGATGCCGCCTTCAGGCACTTCAAACGTCTTGTCGTGCGAACCGTATTCTTCCGCTTGCTGCGCCATCAGGCCCACGTTCGGCACGGTGCCCATGGTCTTCGGATCGAAGTTGCCATGCCATTTGCAGAAGCCAATCATTTCCTGGTAGATCCGTGCGAAAGTCGATTCCGGCATGACTGCCTTGACGTCTTTCGGACGGCCATCGGCGCCCCACATCTTGCCGCCGATACGGATCATGGCTGGCATCGACGCGTCGACGATGATGTCGTTCGGCGAATGGAAGTTGGTGATGCCCTTGGCCGAATCGACCATGGCCAGTTCCGGACGGTGGGCGTGGCAGGCGTGCAGGTCCTTGAGGATTTCATCCTTTTGCGACGCTGGCAGAGTGTCGATCTTGTCGTACAGGTTGCTCATGCCATTGTTGACATTCACGCCCAGCTTGTCGAACAGCTCGGCGTGCTTGGCGAACGCGTCCTTGTAGAAAATGCGCACGCAGTGGCCGAAGACGATCGGGTGCGACACCTTCATCATGGTGGCCTTGACGTGCAGCGAGAACATCACGCCCGTCTTGAAGGCGTCGTCGATTTCCTTCTCGTAGAACTCCAGCAGCGCTTTCTTGCTCATGAACATGCTATCGATGATTTCGCCCGCTTGCAGGGAAACCTTCGGTTTCAGTACGATGGTCTTGCCCGAGGCCGTGACCAGTTCCATCTTGACGTCGCGGGCCTTTTCCAGGGTCAGCGATTTTTCGCCATGGTAGAAGTCGCCATGGTGCATGTGCGACACGTGCGTTTGCGACGATTGGCTCCACTCGCCCATCGAGTGCGGGTGCTTGCGCGCATACTCTTTGACGGCCTTCGGTGCGCGGCGGTCGGAATTGCCTTCACGCAGGACCGGGTTGACGGAGCTGCCGATGCATTTGCCGTAACGGGCCTTCAAGGCTTTTTCTTCTTCCGTCTTCGCATCTTCCGGGTAGTCCGGCAGCTTGTAGCCGCGGCCTTGCAATTCGCGCACGCAAGCGATCAGCTGGCCTTGGGAAGCGCTGATGTTTGGCAACTTGATGATGTTGGTGTCCGGATTCTGGGTCAATTTGCCCAGTTCAGCGAGGGTATTCGGGACTTTTTGCGCGTCCGTCAGGAATTCGGGGAATTCGGCCAGTACACGTGCCGCCACCGAAATATCGCTGGACACCACGTCCACGCCAGCCGGCGCGGTGAATTTTTTGATGATTGGCAGCAGGGAATACGTCGCGAGCAGCGGCGCCTCGTCAGTCAGCGTGTAGATGATTTTGGATTTTTGTGTTGCCATGTTCATTCCCTTGTATGCGGTGATGCCTGGTGGTTAACTTTCTTCATTCCAAACACAGGACGGTTAGCCTTGCTTTGGACGGCTAGTGTGCCGGCGGTGACGCCGTGCTTGCCCACCACGTATTTTAGACTGTCCTGCCGCTGTTTGTGTATCCGATGGCGTCGAATCTTATATAAGACAGCAAATATCTGAAGCAGACGGGAGAATATGGCGGTTTTCCGCATGGAAATAGATGCAAGCAGGCACGCAAGCCATGTATGCACCCGTGGAAACAAATATGTAAACAGAAATATATTCGAGCAAATCCTGTCCCGCTCACTCGTTTTTGACGATGCCGCGCACGTTCGTCAACGCCAGGCAGACGTTCAGGATGATCAAGGCCCAGGCTCCGTCATGCCAGCCCCAGCAGACCCACAGCACATTGCTGAACAGGAAAACCCAGAAGCCGGCAAAGCGCCGCGCGGCCGCGCGCGAACCCACGAGCCAGGCCGCCAGCAGCGAAGCGGCCATGGCAGGCCATTGCAACAATTCGATGAAGTCGGACATGGCACCTCCCGTTTGCGGGGAGCGTAGCAACATTTCCGCGATATCAGCGCACGCTTGGTAGACGGCAACAACATTGATATTTATCAAATTGACAGCCCAAACCCTGGGCTACTGTCGGTGCCATCTTTGATCTGAAACAGAAACTCTGCTGCCAAGAATCGACCATTCCAGACACAACGCCAGTTTTCGCCAGGCTCTTCATTCCCCAGCTGATAACGCTCGCCAAGTGCCGTAACACGCAGCGTCCCGTCCCTTGCATACACGTGCAGGGGGAACTTTTGCTAGCGATTTTGCAGCCTTTTGATTAATGAACGTTAAAAAGGAATTTCGTATGAGCACGTATTCTGACATTTGCATCGTTGGCGCCGGCATAGGCGGCTTGATTTGCGCCAGCCGCCTGATCGGCGCCGCCGCCGACAGGAATCTGCGCATCCGGGTATTCGACCTGAATGCCACCGTGGGCGGCCGCATCCAGTCGCGGAAAATAGATGGAGAGGAAATCGCCGAACTCGGCGCCGCCCGCTATTCGCCGCAGCTGCACCCACATTTCCAGCAACTGATGCAGGGCAGCGGATTGCCGCATGCGGTCTACCCGTTCACCGAGGTCATCTCCCACGATAGCGTGCTGGACGAGCTGAAGGCGACGCTGGATGAGCTGAGCCCGAGGCTGGCAGAGCATCCGAACCTCTCCTTCCTCGATTTCGTCAGCCATTACCTGGGCGCCGCCAAGGCCAGCCACATCATCAAGGCGACCGGCTATGACGCCTTGCTGCTGCCGATGGTGTCGGCAGCCATGGCCTACGACATCATCAAGAAACACCCGGAAACGCAGCACTTCACGGAAAACGCCGCCAACCAGTGGCACTATGCCACCGATGGCTACCACGCGCTGCTGTGCCAGTTGCAGCACCAGGCCCAGGTCGCCGGCGTGGAATTCCAGCTCGAACATCGCTTGCTGTCCGTTGAAAAATCGGGCGCCGACCATGTGCTCGCCTTCAGCCACCACGGCGACACGCAGATGCACCGCACACGTCATCTGGTGATGGCCATCCCGCCATCCGCCATGCCGCGCCTGAACCTGGATTTCCCGGCCGCATGGAGCCCGTTCCAGTACGACTCGCTGCCCCTGTTCAAGGGTTTCCTTACGTTCGACACGGCCTGGTGGGACGCGCTGGGGCTGACCGACAAGGTGCTGATGGCGGCCAATCCCCTGCGCAAGATCTACTTCAAGAGCGACAAGTATGTGCTGTTCTATACCGACAGCAAAAGCGCCAGCTACTGGCGCGACAGCCTGGAACTCGGTGAAGACGTGTATCTGGAGCGTGTCCGCAGCCACCTGGAAGAAGTCCTGCCGCTCGATGGCCAGCCGCTGCCGCAGATCAAGGCGCACTTCCACAAGTTCTGGCCGCATGGCGTCGAGTTTTGCGTGGAACCGGAAGCCGAACACCCGGCCGTCCTGCTGCACCGGGACGGCATCATTTCCTGCTCGGATGCCTATACCGGGCATTGCGGCTGGATGGAAGGCAGCCTGATCAGCGCCCAGCAAGCCAGCGGTCTGTTGCTGCAACGGCTAGCTCAACTGGACGAGGTCGCGGCCGCCAATGATACCTTCATCACTTCCTCGACCGAGCGCGCATGAGCCTACTTGACTTCCCCCGCCTGCATTTTCGGGGTTTTGCCCGCGCCAATGTGCCGACGGGGAATCGCAATACGCACGGCAACATCGATATCGCCACGAATGCGGTATCGATGGCGGGCAAAGCTGTCGACCTGAGCCGGCCGCCGTCCGAATTCCATGCGCACCTGAAACAGCTTGCCCCCCGCTTCAATGCAGAGGGCAAGCCCGATCCGGACGGCGTCTTCAGCCAGGCGGCAGGCTACAACTTTTGCGGCAATAATCATTTCTCGTGGGAAAACGCGCGGATCACGGGCGTCCAGCTGCGGGATGGCGAGGTCGACACGCAGGACGCGCTGGTGGGCGCCAAGCTCGCCCTGTGGGGGCACTACAACGAGTACCTGCGCACGACGTTCAACCGCGCCCGGTGGATCGACAACAACCCGGCACAGCCGGACACCACGCTGATCTACGCCGGCCAGTTCACCTTGAGCGACAAGCTGGCCACGCCCAACACGCCCACCTTGTTCACAGCCGATATCGCGCAGGCGCACTCGGTACGCTGGCTCGGCAGCGGCCATGTCACGGAACGCAGCGGGCATTTCCTGGACGAGGAATTCGGCCGCTCCAGGCTGTTCCAGTTTTCGGTGGCCAAGCAAGATCCGCATTTCCTGTTCAATGGGGATCTGCCGCTGCCGGCCAGCATGCAGGCCTTGCGGCAAGCCCTGGACGACGACGCGGTGCTGGGCCTGACGGTGCAATATGCGCTGTTCAATATGTCGACGCCGCTCAAACCCGATTCACCCGTGTTCTACGACCTGGCCGGCAGCATCGGCCTGTGGCGGCGCGACGAACTGGCAAGCTATCCGGCCGGCCGCCTGCTGCAGCCGCGCCAGGGCAGCCTGGGACCGGTGCTGGTGAAAATGCATGAGGACCGCGTCGCGTTCAACATGCCGACCGCCATTCCCTTCACCACGCGCGACCCGCGCGCCGTCTCGGAACAGCATCCCACGCATGCCCTGGGCGACAAGCAGGCGCTCGGCGACCTGCTGCTGCAGGACGGCGCCGGCACCTTGCTGGCGCGGATACCCGAGCAGTTGTACCGCGACTACTGGCGCCATCACGGCATCTTCGACGTGCCGCTGCAGCACGCCGGCGCGGCCACGGGTTCGCTCAGCCTGGGCAGCGCGCAGGCGCAGTGGGACGAAACCGACTGGGTGCTGCAATCGGACAGCAACCAGCTGTATCTGGAAGCGCCGAACCGCAACAAGCATGAGCAATTTCCGCAGACGATCACCGTGCAAAGCCGCTTCCGCGGCGAACTGGCGGCGCCTGCCCTCCTGCCGGCGCAGGCCGAGAACGGCGCGCTGCTGGCCGTGGAACAGCAGCCGTCGGCGCTCGGAGATGGCTACACGGCGCTGACCCTGACGGGGCGCCAGCCGGGCGCGACCAGGATCGTGCTGGGAGCGGACAAGCATAAACAATACCTCGGCGTGCGCGTGCTGCCCGACGACTGGGATCTCGACGACGTACCGGCCGAACAGGTCGACTACGCTTTCCTCTACCGGCATGTGATGAGCTATTACGAGCTCGTGTATCCCTTCATGTCGGACAAGGTCTTCAGCCTGGCGGACCAGTGCAAGTGCGAAACCTATTCGCGCCTGATGTGGCAGATGTGCGATCCGCAGAACCGCGACAAGAGCTACTACATGCCCAGCACCCGCGAACTGTCGCTGCCAAAGTCGCGGCTGTTCCTGAAGTACCTGACGCAGGTCGAGGCAAAGGCCAAGGCGGCGGTGCCGGAAGCGGCGGTGCCGCCTGTCATCGGCAGCAAGGCCGAGCTGATCGAGGAACTGAAAAAAGCTATCGACCTGGAACTGTCGCTGATGCTGCAATACCTGTATGCAGCGTATTCGATTCCCAACTATGCGCAGGGGGCGGCGCTGGTGCAGGCTGGCCGCTGGCTGCCGGCCGAGCTGGAGCTGGCCTGCGGCGCCGAAGACCGGCGCCGCAACAGCGGCACGCGCGGCGCGCTGCTGGAGATCGCCCATGAAGAAATGATTCACTATTTATTGGTCAACAATGTGTTGATGGCGCTTGGCGAAGCGTTTTATAGCGGCACCCCGGTGCTGGGCCAGTTGGCGCGCAAGCGTTTCGGCCTGGACACGGAATTTGCGTTCGAACCATTTTCCGAACACGTGCTGGCCCGTTTCGTGCGTTTCGAATGGCCCGACTACATTCCCACGCCGGGCAAATCCATCGCCACCTTCTATATCGCGATCCGCCAGGCCGTTGCCGACTTGCCCGGCCTGTTCGAGAGCGGCGGCGGCAAGCGCGGCGGCGAACACCATTTGTTCCTGAAAGAACTGACCAACCGCGCCTATCCCGGCTACCAGCTGGAAGTGTCGGACCGCGACAGCGCGCTGTTTGCCATCGACTTCGTCACCGAACAGGGGGAAGGCGTGGCCGTCGATTCGCCGCATTTCGCCTCGTCGCACTTCCAGCGGCTGCGCGCCGTGGCCGGCAAGTTTTCAGCCTGCGACAAACCGTTCGAGCCGGCGCTGCCGGCGCTGAAGAATCCCGTGCTGGAAGCGCGTGCGGACTGCACCGTGGTAACCGACCGGAAGGCGCGCGCGCTGATGCAGCTGTATCAAGGCTGCTACGAACTGACCTTTTTGATGATGGCGCACCATTTCGCGCAGCGGCCGCTGGGCAGCCTGCGCCGTTCGCGCCTGATGAATGCGTCCATCGACATCATGACCGGCCTGTTGCGTCCCCTGTCGGCCGCCCTGATGAACATGCCGTCCGGCGTGCCCGGCCGCCATGCGGGACCGCCCGTGCCAGAGCCGGTCAGCAGCCTCATCAGCAGCGACTACAGCCTGGGCTGCAACATGCTGGCGCAGAAATGCCAGGCGCTGGCGCAGTACGCGCGCGGCCTTGAGAGCGATGTCATCGGCATGGCGCCGATAGAGATGTTGGAGTTTTTTAATCAGCAACTTACCGATTTATCTCGGGGAAAGATGTCAAGAGAGGCTTGAAATGCATAAAATCATTATCGTCGGCGGAGGCCTGGCAGGTAGCCTCAGCGCCATTTATCTGGCGCAACGGGGACACGATGTCCACGTTATCGAAAAACGCGGCGATCCGCTGCTGGAGAATGCTGTAAACGCGGACCCGGTCAACTCGCGTGCCATCGGCGTGAGCATGACGGTGCGCGGCATCAAGGCCGTCCTGGGAGCTGGCATCAGCAAGCAGGAGCTCGACCAGTGCGGCGAACCCATCGTCGGCATGGCATTTTGCGTGGGCGGCCGGCATCGCATACGCGAGCTGACCCCGCTCGAAGGCCTGTTTCCCCTGTCGCTGGACCGCACCGCCTTCCAGCGCCTGCTGAACCGGCATGCCGCCCTGCACGAAGTGAAGTATTACTTTGAGCATAAATGCCTGGATGTCGACCTGGAAAGAAAGATCGTGCTGATCCAGGGCCCGGACGGCGCCGTGCAGCAGCTGCATGGCGACCTGGTCATCGGCGCCGACGGCGCCCACTCGGCCGTGCGGCGCGCCATGCAAAGCGGCGTGCGCCGTTTCGAGTTCAAACAGAGTTACTTCCGCCACGGCTACAAGACGCTGGTCTTGCCGAACGCGGCGGATCTGGGTTTCAGGAAGGACTTGCTGTACTTCTTCGGCATGGATTCCAAGGGCCTGTTTGCCGGCCGCGCGGCCACCATTCCGGACGGCAGCATCAGCTTCGCCCTGTGCCTGCCTTACACGGGCACGCCCAGCTTGGGCACGCTCAACCGCGAAGCCATGGCCGACTTCTTCAGCCGCTACTTCGGCAACCTGCCGCCGGACCGCCGCAAGGAGATGATCGACCAGTTCATGGCGCTGCCCAGCAACGACCTCATCAATGTCCGTTCCAGCACCTTCCACTACAAGGCCAATATCCTGCTGATCGGCGATGCGGCGCATGCCACCGCCCCATTCCTCGGACAAGGCATGAACATGGCGCTGGAAGACGTCCACGTCTTCGTTTCCCTGCTGGAAAAGCACGGCAATACCCTGGGCCCTGCCCTGTCCGAGTTCACGCAGCAGCGCAAGGTGCAGGCGGACGCCATGCAGGACATGGCGATCGCCAACTATGAAGCGCTGAGCAATCCGAATCTGATTTTCTTCCTGCAGACGCGCTACACGCGCTACATGCACAAGAAATTCCCCCGTGTTTATCCGCCAGACATGGCGGAGAAACTGTACTTCACATCGGTTCCTTACGATGAATTGCAGCAAATCCAGAAGAAACAAAACGTTTGGTACAAACTTGGAAGGGTAAATTAATGAACATTCTCGTTATCGGCGCAGGCCCCGCAGGACTGCTCTTCGCCAGTCAGATGAAACAAGCCCAGCCCGGCTGGAATATCAGCATCACGGAAAAAAACACCCCGGAAGAAGTGCTGGGCTGGGGCGTGGTGCTGCCGGGACGCCCGCCGCGCCATCCCGCCAATCCGCTATCCTATCTGGAGCAGCCGGAACGGCTCAATCCGCAGTTCCTGGAAGAATTCAAGCTCGTGCACCACGACCAGCCCAACCTGATGAGCACCGGCGTGACCCTGTGCGGCGTGGGACGCCAGGCCCTGGTGCAAGCACTGCGCGCCAAGTGCGTGGCGGCTGGCATCGCGATCAGCTATGAAACGCCGCCGGCGCCCCGGGCGCAGCTGGAAGCCGAGTACGATCTGGTCGTGGTAGCGAATGGCATCAATTACAAATCGCTGGAGTTGCCGCCAGCGCTGGCGCCGCACATCGATTTCGGCCGCAACAAATACATCTGGTACGGCACCACTCAGCTGTTCGACCAGATGAACCTGGTGTTCCGCAGCAATGAGCAAGGCATTTTCATCGGCCATGCCTACAAATACTCGGACACGATGAGCACCTTTATCGTCGAATGCAGCGAAGAGACCTACGCCAGGGCCGGCCTGGAAGCGCTGTCCGAGCGCGACGCCGCTGCATATATCGCCAAGACGTTCAAAGCCGAGCTCGGCGAACATGGGCTGCAGAGCCAACCGGGCCAGGGCTGGCGCAACTTCATGACCCTCAGCCGCGACCGGGCCTGCGACGGCAAGTTCGTCCTGCTCGGCGATGCGCTGCAATCGGGGCATTTTTCCATCGGCCATGGCACCACCATGGCGGTGGTGGCGGCCCTGCTGCTGGTCAAAATCCTCAATACCGAAGCTGGCACGGCCGCCGCCCTGGACAGCTTTAATGCCCGCGCCGTGCCTCTGATGCAATTGTTCAAGGACCACGCCAACGCCAGCCGCCTGTGGTTTGAAACCGTAGGCGAGCGTATCGGCCTGAGCAATGCAGAGCTGACCGACAGCTTCGACGCCCGCCGCAAGGACTTGCCATCGCTGCAGGAAGCGCTGATGGCCAGCCTTGGCTACGCGCTGGGCCGCTAGGGAGATACCATGCCGACACACGTCTCCCCACCGCTGCTGCCGATGCAATGGAGCAGCGCCTATGTTTCCTACTGGACGCCGATGCAGGAGGACGACCAGATCACGTCCGGCTATTGCTGGTTCGACTATGCGCGCAACATCTGCCGCATCGATGGCCTGTTCAACCCCTGGCCGGAAAAGGAACATGGACACCTGCTGTGGATGTCGGAAATCGGCGACGCCAGGCGTGAACAAAGCCGCAAGCAGAAAGTGGCTTATGCACGGCAGGCGCAGGCAACTGGCGCACAGCTGCAGGGAACGGCGCTGGCCGACGAGGTGACGCCGTTTCAGGCGCTGTTCCTGCCGCAAGCGGTGCTGCTGGACGGCGGCGCCCGTCACGACGGCCGCCACAGCGTGCTGGGGCGGGAGGCGGATGCCTGGGTAGTCGAGCCAGCGGGCAAGCCGCCATCGGTGTTTTACCTGGAGGCCGGTGGCAACCGCCTGCTGCGCATGGTCACCGGCAACGACCCGCAGCACCGTTCGGTACGCGACTTTCCCAACCTGTCTGTCGGCGACATTCCGGACAGCATCTTTACGTCTTGCAACACCTGACCAGGGCATGGCGCGCGCCAGGGCCGCATGCGGCCGGGGCGCGCGCCATCCCTGGCTAGTGTTTTTTGTTATTACTCTCGAAGGATATTGCTATGCCGCTGGTTGTTTACATTCTGGGGTTGACGATCTTTTCGTTAACCACCTCCGAATTCATGGTGGCGGGCATGATGCCGTCACTGGCCCTGGCCATGGACGAACCGGTGACACGGATCGGCTATCTGATCTCCCTCTACGCCATGGGCATGGTCATCGGCGGGCCGCTGAGCACCATCGTCCTGCTCAAGCTGCGCGTGCCGAACAAGCAGGGGCTGCTGTGGCTGCTGGGCTTTTATGTCCTGGCCCAATCCGTGGCCGCCTCCGCCACCAGCTATGACATCCTGGCCGTCGCGCGGGTGGTCACGGGCGTGGCCGCCGCCACCTGCTTTGGCCTGTCCCTGGCGATCTGCGCCGATATCGTCAGCCCCAACGCGCGCGGACGCGCCGCCGCCGTCGTGATCGGCGGCCTCATGCTCGCTTCGGTGGTGGGCGTGCCGGTCGCCACGCTCATCGACCAGCACCTGGGATGGCGCGCCAGCTTCTGGCTGGTGGTGCTGCTCGCGCTGATGTGCCTGGCGCTCATCACCGTGCTGGTGCCGCGCACCAAGCCATCCGAAGTCGTCAGCCTCGGCAATGAACTGGCAGAGTTCCGCAATCGCCACCTGTGGGCGGCGTATGCCAGCAGCGGCCTCATCATCGGCGCGATTTTCGCGGCATTCAGCTACTTCGCGGCCATCCTGACGGAAGTTACCGGTTTTCCGGCGTCCGCTATCCCCTGGCTGCTGGGCGTTTACGGCATCGCCAATGTAGTGGGCAATGGCGTGGTCGGCCGTTATGCGGACCGCTACACCACCGTCATCATGGTCTGGGGCATGGTCATCCTGAGCATCAGCTTGGCGCTGTTCGCCGTCTTTGCGCACGACAAGACCATCAGCGTTGCCCTGCTGGTCGTCACGGGCCTGGTCGGCATGTCGATGAATCCCGCCATCATCGCCCGGGTGATGAAGACCGCCCATCCGGGGCCGCTGGTCAACACCGTCCATACCTCGGTCATCAACATCGGCCTGGGCGCCGGCTCATGGCTCGGCGGCCTCGGCATCGCCGCCGGCTATGGCTTGCGCTCGCCACTGTGGGTCGGTGTCGCGCTGGCAGTGCTTGGTCTCATCAGCTTGCTGCCTTACCTCGGGCACAAGTCGCGCGATTCGGTACTGTCGCATTAGCGGCCGGCGAGGTGTCTTGACGGCCAGGCCCAATCCCGGCAAGATCATGGTGCTGGCTGACAAGCTGCCGGCAACAGCTACCCTCTAGCGCTGGAGCCACCACCATTGAGCCAGGAATATTCCACGGCGATGCGCGACCTACTTGCCGCGCGTGACGTCAGGCATGCCCGCACGCCGCCCGTCAGCGGGCTGACGCGGCAGCACTTCAGCGTCGCCAGCGAGCACAAGGAACTGCAGCTACTGGCCTGGCGCGATTATCTGGGCCGGTTCCTTGACCTCCAGGTAAGGCGCCAGCAGCTGGGCAATGGTTTTCACGCAGAACTCGACACGTACGTGCTGCCGGACATGGCATATCTGGATAGCCGCACGGACGCGGTTACCCAGCTGCGCAGCAATGAGCGCATCTCCACCGACAGCATGCGCGATTTCGTCTTTCACATCGCCGTGCAGGGCATTATCGAGACCAGCACGGCGCGCCCCAGCGCAAAAGCGCTGCAATACACGCCAGGCATACTGGCCCTGGACATGAACCAGCCGATGCGCATGGTGCGGCCGACGCGGGCGCATGTACTGGCCTTCTTCCTGCCCCGTGCCGCGGTCAGCGCGCACCTGCCCGACGCCGAAGCCATTCATGGCCGCATCGTCGGCTATACCACGCCACTGACGCGCATGCTGCCGGCTTACCTGAATATCCTATGCCAGCGCCTGCCAGCGCTGCCGGCAGACCAGCAAGAGCAGACGCTACGCACGTGCGCCCGACTGATCATTGCCGCATTTGCCAAGCAGCAGCGCCTGGAAGAGCATGGGCGCGCTGTCGCCCGCGCCGCGCTGCAGGGACAGATCGAACACTATATCCAGGCGAACCTGCACGAGGAACACCTGACGCCGGACGGCGTGATGCGGGCGTTTCCCGTCGCGCGCTCGACCATCTACCGCCTGTTTGAATCCCAGGGGGGCCTGGCCGCCTACATCCGCCATTGCCGCCTGCGCGACGCGGCACATGAACTGACCAGCATGCGCCATCTTGCCGTGACGCAGATCGGGCTGGGACTGGGCTTCAACAGCGCCTCCGATTTCTCACGCGCGTTCAGCCGCGCGTATGGCATGTCGCCGCGAGATTTTCGTGAACAATTCGGGAACAGTTCAGGCGCAGTCCGGAATGATCTTTCCTCAAAATAATATTTTTGAAAAAGTGAAACAGGGTGTCAAGTCGGCATGAACCGGGGATGGAGAATCAAGTTCCCTACCCGCCCGCGACAGCTGCGGGACCGGTTCCTACTCTCGACGGAGTTCTGCACCCATGCGTAACGACAACAACGATGCCACCTTCGCCCCCGCCCTGGCTCCGTACAATGAAAAGGCGAACGCCGCCATCGTCAAGGCGGTGCGCGCCAGGGACTGGACAAAGACGGCGGTGCGCTACGGTGAAATTTGTTTGACTTTGGCCAAGCCGGATGAGTTCACCGAAGTATGGAGCCAACTGGACCTGAGCACGTTTCCCCCCGACCTGAACAACATGCCGTGGATCGGCCTTTACCATTTCACAGGCAGCGGGCAGCGCGATGCGAATTGCCTGCCTGTCGGCGACATCGCGGTGTCCACCAGACTGGCTCCGCCGTATCAGCCGCCCCGGGCATCTCCCATGTTTTACCTGTCACCGTGCCCGGAAGCGCCGCCGTCCGTCTTGGGCCCCGCATTGGCGCATCCGACGGGGTTCCGTTTTCTGGTCAATGACAGAGGCTCCAAAAACCCCCGGGACATCTGCTACTGGCAGCCCATTGCGCCCGATGGCTATTACGCGCTTGGCATCTGCTTTAACGCCAGGGAACCGGACAGAAGCAAGTATTGGTGCGTGAGAAAAGACCTGTGCATTTCCGTCGACAAGATCCGCGTATGGCAAGAACACGGATGGCACAGCAGCGGCAGCGTGGAAGCGCCGAAGGCGCGGCCGGACAAATGGAAGGATGTTCAGGATGGATACGTCCTTTTGTCGCCGCTGGCGTATACCTATGGCAGCTTGCCGGCATTTTACTTGCGCCTGCCCATGGCCTGCCTCGACGTGGAACCATTTGATTTTCCCGGCCCGCCACGGCCGGAGCTGGACCCGGCAATTGTGGTCAACCACAAGCTGAAGGCCGGCTTGAGCCCAGTCGTGATCGTCCCGTTTACCGCCATCCCCGGTGACGCCAGCAACGTACCCGACCAGCCATACACGTCGCCCTTCTATTTCATCGCCGCCCAGCCGTATTACTTTTGCTACAACGTTTTATCGCCGACCGGGGGCGGCACCACGACGACAACCTACCGCGTCGGCGTGACCAAAGAGGAATCCACGACCTTCGAACGGTCGACGTCGATCACCACGAATGTCGAGGTCGGTGCCGTGTTCGAAGGTCCCACCGCCTCGGCATCCCTTTCCATGACCAACACATTTTCATTAACGCAGCTGAGCGGCCGCACGGAAGAGACCAGCGTCGAATATTCGGAACAGCTGATCTTCAAGGAAACGGCGCGTGTATGGCAATGGCAATTGCTGACCGACCTGGTGGTGACGCGCTCGGATGGGACGCAGATCAGGCCGATCGCCTACCGGAATCAGGACCGCACCAACATTCCCCCGCCGGACAAGGCGAGCCCGCCAGAAGCCATGGAAAATTGAATCGCCGTTCTTTCCCAGCAGTACAACAGTGTGTTTGACATTTCTCATCCAACCAGGAGGTTTATATGAAACTGCAACGTCTGTTTTGCCTTGTCGCCTTGATCTCGGCCGTTTCCATGGCGGGTGCCGCCAAACAGGACAAGGAAACACCCAAGGAAAATGCGGCGGCCAGCCCGGCCACCACCAAGGCAGAGAAGGATGCCGCCGCGGACCAGCAAGGCCACGCCCCTTGCTGGTCCGCGCGGCAATGCAGCGGCAAATCCAGGCCCAATCTCACGCTTGAAGCGTGCAAGCGGGGCAGCTTCGGCAAGTCGTGGGGACTCGCTCCCGGTCCGGGCTGCAGGACTTTCTGATGGCGATACCTTGATCCTGCCCGCATGGCGCGGGCGTCAATAGCCCCGCCCGCACCGCCTGGCCGGTTGCGTGGCGGCGTGTTTCGGCTAGTGCTAGCTGATGACCGGCCTGGCACGTCCCGCCCGCGTCGCCAGCCAGCACAGGATGGCACCGCCGCACACCATGGCCGCGCCTTGCCAGAAGGCCAGTGACAGCGGCGTGCGCAGCAGCAGCGACGACAGCGCGGCGGACAGCACGGGAATGAAATACGAGGCGCCAGCGAGGATAGTGACGTTACCGTGAAGAATACCCACGTTCCACGCGGCGTAGCCAAAGCCCATGGCGCCCGCGGCCAGGACCAGATAGATGATGGCCTCGGCGGTGAATGCCATCTGGCTGCCCCCTTGCAGCAGGTACTTGGTCCACAAGCTGATGGAAACGAGGATGAAGAACAGGGTCACGCCATTCTTGCCCTGCGCAAGGCGCGCCGTCACGGTGCAATACGCGGCCCAGATCAGCGCGCCCGCGAAGGCCAGGCCATAGCTGAGCGGGCTGCTCCGCACATTGGCCACGGTGCCGGCCACGTCAAAGCCCTGCTCGCCGCCCAGCACCCGGCAGATGCCGGCGACGGAGAGCAGGAAGCCCGGCACGATGAGGAAATTGCTCTTTTGCCCGTTGAACAGGATGGCCGCGACAATGGTGAAGGTCGGCCACAGATAATTCACCATGCCCACCTCGATGGCCTGGCGCGCCGTGCTGGCATAGCCTATCGATAGCGCCAGGCACAGCTCATAGGTAACGAACAGCACGCTGCCCCAGACCAGGTAGCGCCGAGGAAATTCGCTCAGCCTCGGATAACCCACGGACAACAGCAGGAACACTGACGCCACGCTGTACATCATCGCCGCCCCGCCCGTGGGTCCCAGCAAGTCAGTGACACTGCGGATCAGCCCGATAATCGAGCTCCACAGCAGAATGGCGCCCAGCCCGGTCAGGGTGGCCTTGTTGGTATTTTTCATGTGTATGTCATTCAGGTGAGGCAATCAAACGCCCGGCGGCACCAGCCAGGCGCCGGGCTTGCGAGACCATACACGGTGTCGTTCGCCAGGGCAATCAGCGGTGACAATTATTGAGATTTCATCAATTATTTGCGGATACTATGTATTCCAGTAACCAAACTTAAACAGGTGCATTCATGTCCGCTCCCAAGTTAGTGTCCGCCAGCCTCGCCGTCTTGTTCTGCGCCACCGCAGCCGCCGGCACGCCCGCCTACCAGCCCTTCCCCAAAGGCTATGGCTATCTGGAACCGGCAGAAACCCGCGCGCTGCAGACGGCCGTAAAGACAGGCGACAACGCCGTCGTGCGCGCGCACGGCTGGCGTTTGTGGGCCGGCATCATGCAGCCGGCCACCGGCCTGGACTGGCCAGTCTGGTACACCTGGCCCAACGGCACCGACGCGTTCGGCGACACCGCGGCGTTGAGCGGCACTGCGGCAACCGCCACGGCGGACGTGAAGCCAGCCAAGCGCCGCATGGGCCGCATGGGGGCGAGCACTTTGACTCCCGTCAACGTGCAAAACACGCCGTTTTACCACATCCCGCAACAGGTCATCGCCGCGTATCCCGGCGCCATAGTCCGCACGACGGAAGGGGGAAAGACCAAAATCAGCATCCGCGACGGCATCCACTTCGCCTTCAATGGCGATATCATGATCGCGACGGAATCGCTGAGCAAAGAGGCGCTCGATTTCATCCGGGACCCGAAACAGCCCGTCTACAAGCAAAGCACGCTCGATGCCTTGTACAGCAAGGACGATCCAGCCAAGCGCGTGCACAATCTGAATGCGCCACCCAGCTATGTCGTGACCAAGCACATGTATTGGCCCGTAAAAGCCCAGGGATTGACCGCATTGCCCGTGTGGCACAACGACTTCAGCGCCAAATATACCGGTTATGCGGGCTACGAAAAGTGGCGTACGGCCATTGCCATCGACCCGGACGGCAAGCAGGTCGGCCAGATGGCCAAGGTCAGCTATCTGCACGGCCTGTACAAGCACGATACCACCACGCCATGGCCCGTCATCACCAAAGCCGCCAAGGTATACGGTTTGCAGGACTTCTACCACCACAAGGTGAGTGCGGCCGACTGGGCCAGTTTCGACGAAGCCGACAAGGCCATCATCAACGCCGCCAGCTACTGGCTGAACGGCCAGCCCTTCGGCGCCGGCGACTACCTGGTCACGGTCGCCATGCACATCAATACCAAGGAAATTCCCAGCTGGGGCCTGCAAAGCGTGTGGTGGTCGGACCGTCCGGACAGCATGCCGTATGCCGCCAACCGCCCGTCCGACATCCAGGCCACGGGACCATGGAAACACTATCTGCTGACGGAAGCCTACGGCATCCCGGAAAAAGGCAACCCGGACCTGCTCCCCGTCGCCACCAACCCGTACATCGAACTGGTGACGCACCCGGTCGGCACCAGCTGCTACACCTGCCACGCCAACGCAGGCTGGCCCAGCAGCTTTAAAGCCATGACCCCGGGCGTGGCCAGCTATCAAAATCCGCAATGCCCGAACCTGCGCGCCTCGCTCAACCCCAAGAGTTCGTGCCTGGCACCCTTCACCCTCACGGATTTCCAATGGATCATCCCGGATCGGGCCGTGGGTAATTAACATACGCAAGCAATTGCCGCAGCATGGCTTGATGCCGGGAAGCGCATGCTGACGACTCAGGCTGCCGCCCTGAACAACTATCTTAGCACTGCAATAACAAAAAAGAGACTTGCATTTCTACGCAAGTCTTGATTCTGTCGTGTATTCTTGGTGGTRCTGACATTAAAAATATTATTCTGGTCGGCGGTGGCGCCTTCTTCTATCGAAAAGCACTGAAACCGCATTCCCGCATCACGAGCTGCAGGAACTCAAGGATCCGATCTTTGCCAACGTCAAAGGTTTTCAGTTTGCTGGAACAGAACTGGCCAAGCAGGTACGTGCATCGAGCACGGACTAGCATAGTCCCGGCATCGGCCAACTCGTGGCGTGCCCCATCGGTGTAGCGTTCGTACGCGCTAGCAAAAGCTGGCCTTCCCTAGCCATAACTGCCGGCAAAGGATGGTTTATCCGATCGAGGCAGCAGCAGAGCGCCTGCTTTTGCGCGCGATAGCGGCACAGTTTGCTACGATAAACTAGCCCGTCTTCTGCTTCGCGCGCTCGGCCAAATCGAGGACTTTGCGCGCTGGCGGTGGACTGGTCATCACCAAACTCCCAGCCCGCCCAATTGCGAAAAGCAGTATTTGGAGCGTCTGAAGAGGCACTGGGGAGCTCGGCACCGTTCGCTGCGGCAATTCGACTCGCACTCTTGAAGCGATAACGAGAGCAGCGAACAGCATCACCACGCCAGCAATAATGAAAACGCCCGTGACTCCGCCCAACCCGAACATAATGCCACCCAATGCAGCGCCGGCAGCTATTGAAGATTGCACCGCAGCGACGACCATGCCACCAGCTGTCTCCGCTTGATCAGGAACGGCACGGGCTACCCAGTTGGACCAGGCGACAGGTACGCCGCCGAACGCCAGGCCCCACAGAGCGACCAAAAGCATCAGGCCTGTTCCTTGGACTGGCAGCAAGATCATGCCGAATGCCGCCAAGCCCACCAGCGCAGGCATGAGCACTAAAGTAGCACGCAGGCTACGCTCCATTAGCCAGCCGGCCAGCAGCGTGCCAACGAAGTTGGCGACACCAAAACCCAGGAGCATCAGAGACAAATCGTTTACATCTATTTGGACAACGCTTTCAAGAGCGGGGCGAATGTAGGTGAACAATGCATATTGCCCCGTATGGGCAAGTACGCAGCCCAACATCCCGATCCCGATCCCCGGGCGACGGAGCAATCCCAGTACCGATGTGGTGCGCATCGTCGTGCGCGGCGCCATACGGGGCAGCGTGAACAATTGAAACACAAGTGTTAGCCCTCCGACAGCCGCAGCTGCTATAAATGCACTGCGCCAGCCATATAGCCCGCCTAAGTAGCTGCCTAACGGTACAGAAACGACCGTCCCGATGGCGATGCCGCTGAATATGATGGATAGCGCTCGCGGCACCAACCTCGCCGGCACCAGCCGCATAGCCACGGCTGCCGCCATGCTCCAAAAGCCTCCTAACGCGACGCCCAGAAGAATGCGCATCACCAACAATACTGTCAAGCTTGAGGACAACGCCACCAGCAGGTTGGAGGCGATCATCAGCACGGTGAAAGCCAACAAGACGATACGCCGGTCAAAATGACGCGTGAGACCTGGCACCAACAGCCCGGCGAACATGGCCACGACGGCCGTCACCGTCACTGCCTGGCCAGCTAGTGCCTCCGATACGCCAAGATCGAAGGCCATCGGGGTCAATAGACTGGCTGGCAGGTACTCCGCCGTCAGTAAACCGAAAACCCCCATCGCCAGTGAAAACACGGCCATCCATGCTGCTGCCGCTGGCTCTAAAACAGATACATCGTTCGCGTTGGGCGTTTGCTTGGTAGCAAAAACATCGTTGTTCATCTCTAGAATCCCTAAAACAATCGGAGTCGAAAGTCTAGAGCTAAAATTCAGGATGATCTATGATGGCAAGTCTTGATGTTTTGATCGAAACACCTAAAATGAGCAAGCAAAATCAAATTTCTCCATCATCTAATCTCGTCAGTGAACTATTGACGGGTATGCGCCTGCGTGGAGTCCAGTACCGCCGCATTCAGACCGGTCCAGCTTTCGGCATGGGCTTTGAAGACAAGCCAGGCCACGCCTACTTCCACTTCCTGGCCGTTGGCACTGCCTACATCTGTACGGATGATGGTGAGTTGCATCAGCTGTCCGCCGGTAGCGCGGCGTTCATGCCTCACGGCAGGAGACATCAGCTTCTATCGGATGCGGGTATTGCATTTCAGGACATCGAAAAGTTCGATGCCGCGCCCCTTGGTGAATCCGTTAGCGGAGTAGACACATGTCCCAGTACGCACCCCATGCCCAGTGCGGTTATTTTTTACGGCTGCATGGAATTCGATCTCGGCGGGATGCAAGGGATCGGCAAGCTGATGCCAACCGTCATGGTGGCTGACACGCAAGCGCAAGACTATCCTGGGTTACTGCCTGTTCTTGATTCAATGAAGCGTGAAATCTGCGCCGGCCGTATTGGCTTTGCAGGCATTCTGGCTCGCCTCGCGGAGGTCGCGGCAGCAATGATCGTGCGCGGCTGGATTGAATGCGGTTGTGAAAACGCTTCTGGCCTCCTCGCCGCATTGCGTGATCCGCGCCTTGCTCGTGCCATATTGGCGCTGCACCGCCAGCCTGGTCGTGAATGGACAGTTTCACAGTTGGCTGCGGAGTGTCATATCTCCCGCTCTGTCTTCGCGCGACGCTTTGAAACCACCATCGGAGTGCCGCCCCTGCGCTATGCCACGGAATTGAGAATGCGTCTTGCCGCACAATTGCTCACTCACGAAAGAGTGTCCATCGACGTCGTCGCCCGACGCCTTGGCTATACATCTCAAGCCGCGTTCAGTCGTGCTTTCAAGCGCGTCATCGGCAAGCCGCCGGGCGCCTGTCGGCAAATGCCTTGAGGAGAGTCGCTGAGGGAAGCGCGGATCAATCCATTTTTCAGCGACCTCTCGCCAGAAACGCAGCAGGCCGTCGCGACCGCGCGCGCCGCTGGCCAGTTGAACGCCTCGACGTCGGGCGGCCTTGTCTTCATGAACGATGGTGCCGAGCCGAGCAACGGCGAACTGGGCTGCCCTACCTGCGGAAGCAGCGGGCATGCCAGTGATGTTAAGCCGGCATGCGAACCTGCGGTTGCTCAACGCCGATCACCGACGCTTGACGCGCGCCGTTCAGCGGCGACCGATCCTGACACGCCTGCAGGAATACCGCAGCAATCATGCCGCAACCTGCCGTCAGTTGCATGATCGGCATACGAAGGCAACGTCCCAGCGTGCTGTAGCCCGGCAAAAGATCGATGGGTTCAACCGGGAAATCGGTGAGACGGTATGTCAAATCCGAACACTGCACCAGCCTCTCACTCACCTCCCTCGTTCCCTGCGCGGGGACCGCGCTCCAGCGAGAGGGACAATGCCAGCTAATCGAACACGCCCGCTCAGCCCTTTCCATCATTCCCCAGCACAAACAATCGCTGCGCCGCCTGGAACACGCCCAGCGCCAGCAAACCGAGGTACTGTCACAGCTGAACGCGCAAATCACGGCGCTTTTTGACGCCCTGCAACACTTGACCGAAGACGATCCGTACTTCCTGAGCCGGAATCGGGACGATCGCACGGCAGCCGGATAGATAATTTTTCCGCCCAAGGAAAGGATCAAGAGCGCTATCGCATCAGCAGATAACATCCCCGATAGCTGGAAAACGTACTTGTCCTCAGTTGGAACGGGACACCACTGATGCACATCAACGATATTTTCAAAAAATTAATATTATTACATTTGAATAGTTTTTCTTCAGTAGAAACATATAGGATTTGTATTTCTTACATCCTGGATCTACTCGCCAGAGCTCAATTTGAGATAGCAGACTCAACCATTCAACCAAGTCGAAAGGAACAAGATGAAATCCCATATGCGTCATGCCGCAATGATCGTTTCGCTGTTGTCCGCCTCCTCCTGTGCTTTGGCGCAGGTTCCCAATCGATGCCCATCGCTGGCGTTTTATGGCAATGCCGCCACCAGCGGCCTCTGCAAAAGCCTCAGCCCTGCTACGCAAAACCTGCAAGTGTGTGAATTGACGGCCGCGCAACCCGACGTTCACTTGACCTTTGGCCTCCAGCCAAATGGCGTGAACCCGCCCGTACCTCTCCACCTGACAGTGCGCACTCAGGCCAACAACTGCGAACAAGCGACCAATATCGTCCAGAACGCTGCCGGAGCGTTTGTCGCGCAAAGCAACGCCCTGCTCTGTGGCGTCGACCCCGTCACCTATGTTCAACGCATGAACGCTCAAACGATTGTCCCAGGGAGCAACGGTCAAAGCGCTTGTCGCACAGCATTCATAAACGCACAGACGGGCGGCAAATTGACGCCCGCAGTGGCGCAAGGCTATCTCAACGCTTGCAACACCGGAGGCCTCGCGAATGCCGCATGTCCGTGATGTGAAGCGGCAAGCAACAAAGACGACAAGAAATGAGCTGCATTCCGAGAAAGGCTAGCGGGTGTCCAGCAGACTCGTGGCGATTCACAGTGATCCGGAAAGGAGATAAAAATGAGCAAAGGTAGCGGTAATAACGGAGGCCGTAGTGGTGGCTCCCAGGACGGTGGCGGTAAAGGTGGCGGGGCAGCTGGCGGTGGCCGTGGGCAAGGAAATGGCGGAGGGTGGCCAAGTGCAACGGGCAAGCCATCTGGCGGAGGGCGCAGCAATGCACCCGCTGGCGCTGGCAACAAATAGGTCTGGCGCTGGTTTAGCTTAACAATTCCGTCGAGAGGAAGCGCCCGCAAGCTAAGCGTGTGTACTCGCTTGACGTGAAAACGGCCGCAGGAAGCGGCCGTATCATTTGGGGCTGGACAGCGGGTTAACAACCCATTGCCCCAGATTTGCCCCAAGTTCCTATTCAGACAAGATATGAAATCCCAGGTCTTTGAATACAAACTAAAATTTTTGGTGGGAAGTGCAAGTTTCGAACTTGCGACCCCTGCAGTGTGAATGCCATTGCGCATCTGTCTGCGCAGTGCTCTCATAGGGAGAGTTCACCGAATGGGCTCCAGTGACGCCGCCTGAATTGCACTGGATTACACTGAAAATTACACTGAAATTTCGCAGCTCGCGAGGTGACGCGCCTCAAGCACCAACCGGCACACCTTGCCATAATGGTTTAAATATAACGTCCTTGGCGGATCGGTGTCCACATCTTACCCAATATATGGTGCACTTCTGTTCGCCGCGCTGACGCAGCAAGGTTGCGGTGCGGCATTTCCGCGAGTGACCACGCAACCCAGCGTTATTGGCATGAACAGCTTCGCCCTCGCCGCCCGCTACAGCACGCCTGCCAGCTATCAGCACCTCGGCGAATATCTGCAGCTGAATTACGGCAGCACAGCGGCTGGCTGCCAGGTCATCGTACTGGTCGACCAGGCGCAGCGCGTAGCTGGCTGGTCGTCATCAGGCAATCATTGCGTGAAAGCTGGGATAAGCCTAAAAGATGTGCTGGAATGACTTTATCGCAGGATGCGCGCCTCGCTCTTCGACAGCTCGCGTTCCTTGAAATCGATGTCGATCATCCACCCGCCTCGCTCCAATTGCTCGGGCCGGCTCTCAAATGCTTCCCGCAACTGCAAGCCTCCCAGTTCGAACGACTCTTCCGACATCCACTCGATGTGACAGTCTATCAAACGCCCCTCCGGAAAGGTGGAAATCTGGTGCCTGCGCAGCTCGGCGCAAGTGGTGTGCCGCTGTAGCACATTTGAGTAGTCGTCGGCCACAGCCAGCAACCCACGCGAGCCACTGCTCTCGCGCGCAAGTTTTTTCGGCAGCGCTACTCCCGATCGATATAGTTCCTTGATACGGAATCCGACGGCGTGCTCCGGCACGAAAAGCTTACACACCCAGGTCTGGGCGACCTCGCGGGCGTGGCCAGACTCATCCCTCGTTGCCTCAATGCCGCTCAGCACCAGATTCCACCCCTGTGCCCGCACCAGCTTGGGCCTGGCAAGCTGCGCCAGAATGCGCGGCGCGCCTATCGTCTGCAGGCGCGCCACTTTTGACGGGCGTCGATTCCCCTCCAGCGTGACTTCGACCACCAGCAGTTCCAATAGCATGGCGCCCTCGACTACCGGCGCGGGCGCTCCCAGCGCCGCCCCGCCCTCTCGCCGTCGCTTCGCCCATACCTTCATCACGAACTCCAAAAAATACTGTACATATATACAGTATATTGGCGAAAATGAACAACGAGAAGTCGAAATTTGTAACTAGAAGAGCCCGCCCTGCTCCACAGGCGTAACTGGCGCAGGCGCATTCGCACGGGTTCGCGGCTGCATCGGATCGGGCTGCGCAACGAGCAGCTCTGCAGGATACTGCCGATAAACGTCCTCCTCCGACACCAGCGAGCCGTCCAGCCAGCCCTGGTACTGGTCCGGGTCGAGGATCATCACCATGCGCTTTTCATCGTCGGGTTTGTGGAAGCGCTGCATCAGCAGGTGCCCGTCGGCGTTGATCGTCAGCATCGAAAACGACAGCAGCTGATCTGCCGGCCGGTATTCCCAAATGCCGGCAATGGCCACAGGGCCGCCGTCGGCGCGCTCGATGCGCCAGCGCACAGGCTTGCCGGTTTCGTAGTTGGGTTCGAAGAAGTTGGCCGCCGGGATAATGCAGAACTGCTTGCGCTTCCAGGCACTGCGGAAGGATGGCTTGCTGGCCACCGTCTCGGTGCGGGCGTTGTACGTCTGGCGGGCCAGCTTGTGGTCGGCCCAATGGGGCACCATGCCGAACATGGCGGGAGCGATCTCCAGCTCGCCATGCGCTTCATAGGAGGCACGCAGGATGGGCGCCATGTAGCCTGGCCAGGCCTCGGGCGGCAAGTCGAGTTCGGGCGGTCGAATACCGAAGCGGTCTTCGATCTGCTCTTTGCGGCTGGGGGTGTAGTCGGCGCACATACATTTACCTTTTCACAAACAAGAAAATTGAGTATGCAAGATTTTCTCAATGACAACCATGCAGCTAAACCATCATTTCTTATGAATGCTAGCTAGTGCTCTATTTTCTTAAGCATTATCACGCTACACCATCTTGTACAGAGCCGCTCGAGCCCACGAGGACTCAAATGAAATTCCCTAACTTTTAAAGTACAGAGTAAAGAAATTTATAATGCAAAAATAAAAACCAAAGATCGCCAACACATATGGAAGCATCACATCCACAAATGCCTTCCCCAACGGATGCATTTTACGCAAGGCTTTCACCACAACAATTATCTTATTAAAAAAATTAAACTTGAAATCAAATTTATTATTAAAAGTACTTTTATGATTATTTGATTTTATCATATAGCAAGTTGTAAATATAACAGAACCGCCAGACAATTTAAATCCTGTGCTTTCCGTAAAATCACAACCGCCAAAATTTAAAAATTTGCAATTTTCATCATTGTCAAATCCCAATGTCCCGGATATATCCAGAGCATTTTTAACAAGATTAATATCAAAATAGCGCACCACATTTTTCTTTGCAAATCTCGACAAATCTTTATTGAGACTTGATAAGATCGTTTCTCTCACATGTATACGAAACTCTTTCCACAATTTCTTTCTATCCGCCACAGCTTCATCGCTATGAAAAAATCTCAGAAAAACATATAATAATACAAAAATAATAGAAATCCAGGCCCTTGATAAATTTATATCTCTAAGATCAAACCCGAGACCTCCCTTATCAGAAAATTTCGGCCTTAAAAAAGTATAAATCATTATCGAAACACATAACACAACCAGATTTCTCCGAAGCTTATCAGCCGAATCTTCCAAGGCAACTCCTACAATCCAAAGATTAAAATTAAAATATATTTACATTGACATTTTCCCCTAAAAAATAAAATTAAGTCAAGTACATCCAAAAAAATAATCGCCTATAGTCCCCCTCATATTTCCAACCATGCGGCTAATCCCGCGCCAGCGCCAGCACGATCTCGCCGTCCTAGCCACTGGCGCCTGATTGTAGAACTACTTAGAATAGGCCAGCTGGCTCTGCATCCCGATCCCAACTGTAAATAATCAGCTCCCTACGCTCCACCGCCTTACCTCCACCGCCGACGTTGTACTGGATGCCGGTCGTGTCCATCTGGAAGCGCGCGAACACACGCCGGATGTCGGGATGGTCATTCAAGCTCAAGATGGCCTTGCCTTTCAGCCGGGCCATCAACTCGGCCATCTTCTCGTACTGGGCGAACTCAAATTCCACGCCATACCCAGCCATCTCCCAGTATGGTGGGTCCAGGTAAAACAACGTGTGCGGCCGGTCGTAACGCTCCATGCACTTATACCAGTCCAGGTTCTCGATGTAAGCGCCAGACAAGCGCAGGTGCGCGGCCGACAAGTTCTCCTCGATGCGTAGCAGGTTGAGCGGCGGCGCGGTGGTGGCAGTGCCCCAGCTCTGCCCGTCGACCTTACCGCCGAAGGCATGCTGCTGCAGATAGAAGAAGCGCGCCGCGCGCTGCAGATCCGTCAGGGTATGCGGTGGCGTGTCCTGCAGCCACTTAAACACCTCACGGCTCGACAGCGCCCACTTGAACTGGCGCACGAATTCCTCCAGGTGATTTTTTACGACGCGGTAAAGGTTGATCAGCTCACCGTTCACGTCGTTCAGCACCTCGACTTCGGCCGGCGGCCGCATGAAGTACAGGGCGGCGCCGCCGGCGAAAACCTCGACGTAGCAAGTGTGCGGCGGAAATTGCGGGATGATACGGTCGGCCAAGCGTCGTTTGCCGCCGATCCAGGGGATGATGGGTAGTGCCAAAATGTGTACCTCCTAGTGATAAAGTCGAATTCCTCCCATGAGGCAATCCAAGCCTACTCGCCAGGTACCGGCTGATTGCCGCTGTTAGCGCAGCGACAATCAGCCATCCTTTCTATGGCGCCATGCCATTTTCACGCACGAAACTATGGCATGCGCGGCCTGTCGCAGCCACTTCCTCTGTCTGCAGGATCAAGGCTTGAATATCTCGCGCCACCGCGTCAGGAAGTAGCCAGCTGGCGGGATCGGTTGTAGCGCCTCCTTCGGCGCCACTGCCACCGGCCGGGGCGGCAGGTCCACCACTTGCACAGAAGGCGGGCTTGCGCATGCGCTCAGCAGCAGCAAGACGAGCGCGAACATGGTTGATTTCGTCATCGTAGACTTTCTTGATGGCCAGCGCGGTGGCGGCCTGTTGTCGGGCTTGCGCCAGATTCTCGGCGGCGCGCTGCGCCACCGCCTTCGTTTCCGCTGCCGCGCGGGTCTTCCTGTCGGCATCCCACAGCGCCTGCACTGCAGCCCTCCCCTGGGCGTTGCCCTGCGCGCGCTGGTGCAGCATGCCGACGCCGGCGAGCAGGCACACCAGCATAGCGCCGTAAAGCCAGCCAGGCACCACGCTCGCCAGCTTGGCCAGCGCGATCACACCAGCACCTTGCGTGCTTCTCGATACAAAGCCAGGCGCTCGGCCAGGCCGTTCACGCCGCCATTGATGCGGCGCGTCACTCGCTCCTGGTCGCCAGCATCGGCCAAGGCATTCAGGCCGCGCGTCTGCCAGAACCAGCCGGCCGAACGGCAGGCGTTGACGGTCTGCTCGAGCAGCTCAGGCTGGGCCAGCAGATCCAGGCCCAGCGCCTTGCCGCAGGCGGCGTAGTTCGCGCGGCCCGTCACCTGCAGCAGGCCACGCCCACGGAAGCGCACGCCGTCGCCACGTTGCGTGTTGCCCAGGTCGGCGCGCCCCTCGTAGGCCTGGCCGCTGGCCAGCTCACGCACATAGCGCAGCTGACCAGACTCGTGCCCGACCTGAGACAGGAACGAGGCCTGGCGCGCCGGCGTCGTGATCCCGAATTCCACCATGGCCGCGTTCAGCGGCGCCAGGAAGGCAGCCGCGCGCAGGCGAGCCAGCGGCATGATGGACAGCAGCTGTTCCAGCGTAATGGCGCTCACAGGCCACCCCGCACGTCCTTGACAGTGGCGGCCATGTCGCGCGCCAACTCACCGATGTCCTTGTCGCGGCGCTTGTCGAACCAGCGCACCGTGGCGCCCAGCACCCACCAGGCGGGCAAGCCAGCAGCGACCATGAGCGGCGCGGCGATGAACAGGAAGCCCAGCGCCGGGTCGCTGCCGTACAGCACGGCGACGGCGCGCGCGCTGTCGAACAGGCCCGGCATCCAGTTGCGCACGACCACGACCAGGGCTGGGCCCATCAGGGCGGAAAAGAGAATGGTGACGAAGAAGCGCACGCCCGCTTCCTTGGCTGTTTTTGGCCACATGAACATGAATCCCAGTGAGGTTGCAGCAGCGCCGGCCAAGACCGGGATGCCAAAAATTTTGATCAGTGCGCCGCCGGCGGCGGTCGTTTCGATGGCCATGTAGTGCCTTTCAGGTGGTGGAAATGAAAAAACCCGCCGAAGCGGGTTTGTGGTGAATGCGTTTTTTTGCTACACGACCTTGACCATCACATAGGCCCTGCCGTCCGGTTCAATCGAGATAACACGCCCGACGGCCTCCAGATACTGCGAATGCGTGAGGTCTGCCTTGTGGATGGGAATACCCTTGATGCCGGCACCGTCCTGGACCGGCACGATGTAGTCGCCCGGCTGGGCGCCCAGCACGTTCACCGGCACGCGGCCGGCGATGGCGATGCGGTCGACCTTCTGGCGCTCGACTTCCAGAGCCGCGTCGAAGGCGGCCATTGACTCGGCATCCTGCAACAGGGCAAGTTCATGTGCGGCCAGCGCAGCTGCGAAGGCAGCCTGTTTTTCGGCCCATGCCTCATCGCTGTCGCCGGGCTCGGTTACCACGTCCTCATATTCCGGTGGATTGGTGCCGGGCACTTGCTGCTGCATGGCCACATCGGCGCGACGCAGGGGCTGGGTCGGCGTTGGCCCTGCCTGGGGCGACGGGCGCGACCCGATGACGCTTGCCCAGGAGTCGCCACCAACGAACGAGGGCGCGGTCGATTTGATCGAAAACAGGACGGCATCGGCCCACTTGTCAGTTATTTCATTATCAGCAGTGATGCCAATCAGCGCTCCCGGAGAAACAATACCGCAACCCAGGCACTTACGAGTGTACTCAGCATAGTCGTTGCCCGATGCATTGAGCGTACCCTCGGCCATAGCACTACGCCCCGTAGTACTATTAGAACCAACGTACAATACCGCACGTTGACCGCCCCAATTTTGGGTTCCCGCAGACGCCAACACCACCAGACTTGGATTCTGCCCATCACGCCCAACATATAAAATCTCATCACCTTGCGCAGCACCTCGGCAGATATTGTGACGCAACACAGAGGTATCTGTACTACCTGCTTTTAAGAGTTGAAGATAGACTAGGCCATTCCCGCCAAACCTTGCTATGTCCGCTGAGGTCGTGTTGGAGTTTTTGTCGTAAGCCCGAAGGATATACCGGTAGCCTTCTTTGCCTGGCAAGGCTCCGTTTCCACCGGACACGTACCAACCGATACTGCCAGCCGAGTAGGTGCCGACCAGTCCGCCGATGCCCGAAGAAATGACGCTGTTCACACTGCCTGCTGCAGAGCCAACTGGGCAGTTCAAAATATAAGACCCGCCCGTCGTCCAGTCACCAATAAATAAGCCGTTGTTGATCTGCACTGCGTTTTGCGTGCCTGAATACAGGCCGGCTGAGGAAATCCCTCGAATGCGTGGCGGATATACAGCAGCGTTGCCTGAGTCATAGACCAGTGTTCCAGCGGGCATCGCGGTCGCTGAGGCAGGCTGCGCGTAAGTGGTTGCGTTATAGCCTAGAAGGCTAAACGAAGCCGCCCCAAAAGTGCCAGCCCGGAAGTTCAAGTACACCTCAAACGTCCCATTTACCAGCTGGAACACCTGTATTCTGGCGTTGATCGGGACTACTCCATTAAAGGTCGAGTCATAGTAAAACCCGCCTCGAACGCCCAGCATGAGCACGAAAGGGGAGCTGGCATTTGCCGCCCAGCCATCATTCAACACCCCATCAATACGCAGATGCTGCGCATTGCTGCTGCCATCCGCAGCAAATGTGGCAATCCGATACCAGAGGCCAGTCGGCGGATTTTGTCCGAGATAGGCATAACCATATTTGCTGGTTATGCCCACCGTCACCGGAAATGATGTTGTAATTGGAATGCTGGGGTCCAACCATGCGGGCGTCATATAGCCATTCGGGCCACCAAGCGGCGACATACCCACGGCTGGCGCATACGACGCCACCACGGCGCCGCGTCCGGCCAGCTCATTCAGGCGCCGGATCACATCCTTTTGACCATAGTAAAAAAAGTCGGCCATTACAGTTCCTCGATTTCGATGTTGGTGGCGTATGCCTGGTAATACGGGGTAGTGATGGCGGAATTGCTGGCGAGGCGGCCATACACCTGGTGCGCCTGCTCGAGCTCGCCATCGTCGCTGTCCGGATACAGGCTGACCAGTACAGGGAGCGTCAGGCCATTGCCCCGCACAATGCGCCACAGCTCGGCCCGGTCCAGCGGCGTCATATGCTCGAGCGCGAGCGACAGCTTGCGATACATCGCGCCTCGCTCGACAGTCTGGCTGCCGGCGCCGGTGCGGTTCTGGGTGCTGGTATCGAATGACGTGACGCCAGCACCGTAGGAGGCGTTTTGCTCCGGACTCCAGTAGGGACCGACCACCAGGCGCGCGGCCTCGATATAGCCCGCCGGATTGTCTGGGTCCGCCAGGTCAATGACCAGTTTCTTGATGCTGACCATCGGGAGCCAGCAGCGCGCATACGTGCCGCCGCCATAGCTGAAGGCGTTCACGCCCAGCGGCAGCGCGCCCCAGTCCCACATGCCCAGCCGGGCGTACTCGCACGCTGGCACGGCGCCGGTATCGAAATCGGGCACAGCATCCCCTGGCTCGACGTAGCCGCGCACGCGAATCGTCGCCGTCGGCGTCAGGTTACAGAATGGCAGCGCCACGCAGCCGGCGATCTCGGGCGAGGGCCAGGTGGCGGTGATGGTCAGGGCCAGGCCGAGCGAGCGATGCACGTCGTACTTGTCGTCGAGCTGCAGGTTGGCCGGGCCCAGCTCTCCGGTTTGGCTCGATGCGGTCAGCGCGGCCCGATCGGCGGCGTTGTCGTAGACGATGCGAAGGTTGGCCATCAAAGCTCCTGCAGGACACGAATAGGCCAAGCCACAGCGGCGACCTGCCCTATCGTGGTGGCGGCCTCCAGCTCGCCGCGCAACGCCTGGCCCTGGTCGATGACGGCTTGCACGTGCGCGCCGGCCGCCGCGCCCAGTGCCATCGTTTCGGCGGCATCGAGCTCGCGTGTCGTGTTATCGGCCAATACCCATGTCACCTTGTACGGCGTGGCGGCAGAGACCGCCATCATGGCCAGCATGGCGGCGCCGGTGATGCGCGAGATCGACACCGGGTCGCTGTCGAACACGCTGCCATCGAACGCCATACCGCCAGCGAGCGCCGCATCGCGCGCCACCTTGATCTGGTCCCACTGGCGCAATTTCATCGCCTCCAGACCTTGCGCCTGGTCCGCCGTGATCACGCCGCCCGCAAAGATGCTATCCGCAGCACCGGTAAGCCAGGCCTCAGCCGAGGCCAACAATGGCGCGGCACATGCCGTCGCTGGCACCAGGACAGGAGTGGTGTAAATCGGCCCGGTGCCGGCAAGATACGCTGTTTCGTTCGGATAGCTCAGCACCGACAGCATGGCAATCGATTTGACAAAATCGACCTCCAGGCGCCGGGCCACGTGAAATTCGCCAACAGCATGGTTGGGCAAGGTAATGGATTTAAGAATAGGCATGATAACTTTCAGGCAAGGCCACTTGCATCGATGAGAATGGCGGAGATTTGTCGGATGGTGTCGACCGCAGAAGCGCCGCCGTCTTCACGCCGCCAGCGGTTCTGGAAAATATTGCGTTGAACAGTGCCGGCCACCAGCTGCCAGCCGCGCGCTTGGTTCCTGATGATGTAAAAGGCGCCGTCCCGAACAGAGGTCACGTTGTAATCCATCGGCGTGCCCACGATGGCAGGTATCGCCACGCCTGAAGGCATGTCCCAGGACAATGATCCCGCCGCGATATTGAGACGCGCACGGTATGTCAGCGGCTGCCGTGTGAGATCGGCGCAAACACTGGTGTCGTCGCCATACAAGGCTGCGGTGAAACCGGGCACCAGCACCGGGGCGCCGAACACATACACCTCGGTCACCTCCTGGATATCAAAGCCATTGGCATCGAAAGCGCCGTTTCCCTTGTGCACGTTGATGGTCCAAGTGTTGCCGGATTTGCTGATATTGCGCAGCGCCGTGGTGCCGTTCGCCTTAACCGGCAGGGCGACGATAATATCGCCGGCCCAATCGATGGTATAGACGCTCTGCCCTGGGGTTTTCGTGATGGTGCCGCCCCCGGCCTGCGCCACCCCAAACAGTTGCGCACGCCCGATGTAGCCGTAGGTGATGCCGCGATCGGAGATCACCAGCTCATCGGTGTCATTGACGATTTGAACAAAGGACATTAATACACCTCCACGGCAAACCGCCTGGTCGTGCTGGCAACGGATACGGTGACGCGTGGATAGCCCAGTGCCGTATCGGCCACGACGCCCATCGTGCCCGCTTCAACCCACAGCAATAAAGGCACGATTTCGACCGAGCGGCCGGCAAAAATGGGATAGGTCAACACTGCAGTTTCGGTGCTGGCATATTGGCGGACGTCGGCAATGATGCCGCCGGCAACGGTCCGGGAATCCCAGTTCTTGGTGCCGTTATCGTTGAAAAGCTGCAGCGCCGCCATCATGCGTCACCCATTTTCAGCTTCAATGTATTGGCGGAATTGAAAAATGAGAAACCTGAACTAGTAATGTCATACCCGGCGCCGGTGCCAGTGGCAGCGCGCGCTGGACTGCGGATCAGGCTAAAAGTGCCTGTTGCTGCAGCCAGCGTGCCATTAAAAGTCGCCAGACCTGCTACCACGTTGAATCCGGGAGCATAAACATCGCCGTTAGACCCAACACTAAAATATTGGCCGTTCTGCGGGTTCCCTATAAACAGTCCGTCAGCGCTGAGGTGATATCCAACGCCAAAGTTGCCGGTGGCCGGCCAGCCAGGTGCTTTTGTGGGATAGCCGGCGCCTCCGTGCAGCGTCGTACCGTACAAATCGCCTGCTGTCACATTGCCCAGGTTCGCGTTTATTGCCGCCAGGTTATCCACTGACAACGCTTTGGCCGCCACAGATCCATCCACCAGCAGATTGCCGTTCAGTACCGTACCCAGGGCCAGCCAAGCCCCATTATCAAAATACTTCGTCACCGCATGCGTCGCGTCGTACAGCGTGACCACGTCGCGGTTGATCGGCGCGCCGTAGCCGGCGTGGCCCAGCTCATAGACGGCCGAGGCATCCGACCAGGTGGAATAGCCCGGCGCCGTCACGGTGACTGTGCCACGCTGGCCAGCCGCGCCGTCGGCAGCCAGGCGTGCAGCGGCGGCCCATTCGCCGGGCGCGATGTCGTCGGTCGCGGTGCGCGAAGCGGCCGTGGCGCCGGAGGTGAACAGATAAGCGCCGCCGGCTGTTGGCACCTGCGTCGACCAGCCATTGTTCAGGCCCGTGAGCGCGCCCGTGGCAAAGGTGAACGTGCATGCCGCGCTCGGCAGCGCCGGCGCGATGTTGGTGGCACCGCGCTGGTAGATGCGCACGGGCGCCACGTTCAATCCGTCGGCACCGTCCTTGGCCAACTGCACCGCCCCCGCCCACTCATTGGCGGCGATGCTGTCCGTGGCATTGCGCGAACTGGCGGCGGCCACGCGCACGTACAGCGGCGCCGTGCCGGCCGGGATATTCTTCGACCAGCCATTGGCCAGGTCATTGCCGGCCGGCGTCGTGATACTGGCCGTGGCAAAGGTGAAGATCACGTCACCCGGCGAATCACCTGGCGCGGCATCAGCGCGCTTGTAGGCGAAGGCCTGGCCCGTATTCAGCCCGGACAGGCCCGTCTCACCGGCGACGCCGTCGAAGACCTTGCTGATCATGTAGTTGGCGACGTAATCGACGCCGAATTCACGGATGGTGGCTTGCACCAGGGCTGTATCCGTGGTCATGCTGGCAAAATTGACCGTGGCAACATTCCCGTTGACGGTGATCTGCGTGCCGGCGGATACCGAAAACACGATATCGCCCACCACGTTCACTGGCTTGGCGGTAATGGCAATCGAGCCTGGCGCACCGGCGCCGGCACTGTTCACGCGAAATACCGGCGTGCTGCCAGCCAGCAGGATCGCCTTGCCGTCGGCCGTCGTGCTGAAGCGCTCCCCCGAGGCCTGCAGCAGCGTATCGCGCGCACCACCGATGGCCGTCATACCAGCACCCCCACCGTCACGCGCCCGGCCAGCCATTGGTGTGACAGCAGCACCACCACACCAGGCACGCCGTCCCGCAGGCCGAAACGATCATCGCGCAGCACCACGGGCTGCCCCAGTTCCAACATCATCATCTCAGGCTCCCCATCAAATTCGTAAATCGTGCGCTGCACCTTGTTCAGGGCCAAGCGCCGTGCCGCTTCCGCTTGCGCGTCCGCGTTCGTTTTGAGGCAGGTTTCAATCTGCGGCGGGTCGTCCGTCAGCCGGTACCGCGCTTTTACCGCAGCATCGACAGCCGTTTCCGTCAGCCACTCCGTCGCGTACAGCTCGGCGTGCGCGGCCGGGATGCTGGTGGTCAGACTGGCCTGCACCGTGTAGTTGCGGTCGAATGCGATTTTGACGGCCGCCACGACCGGCAGGCGCTGCACGACGTGCAACGAGCCCACCCGCATTTTCTCGGGGCCGATTGGTACCGGCACGCCGGCGGCCGGCAGCGCGATCTGCACGAGGCGCAGTTGGCCGGTGCGCGACATGAGCGCCTGGGCGCCCACGCTGGCCGCCAGCTGCTGGATGGCCTGCGCCTGGTTCGTCCGGTCCGCAACGTACAGGCCCACCAACTGCGGGTGTGCGGCATCGAAGGCGGCCAGGTTGGCCAGGTCGAGGTCCGCCAAGGTGAAGCGATCCGCTGCCTTGCCATACGCGGTGGCAATGCGCTGCACCAGCGGCGCGATGCGCGGCGCGTAGCCGCCGCCCTTGTCGCCCTGCACGCTGACAGTGATCGCCGCCGAATACGGCGGAGTGGTCAGGTTGAAGCGCCCGGCCTGGTCGTTGAGCGCGACGGCAATCGGCTTGCCGTTGGTGCGCACCTCGAAGCTCGACTCGACGGCGCCCAGGAAGCCATATTCCATGGTGACCGGATCGGTCAGCAGCGGCGTGACGTTGTGGCATTCACCGAACGGGATCGGCAGGGTCGCGTCCTTGTTTGGCGAGGTGCCGCCCAGCTTGGCCTCGGCAATCGGCGTATCCAGGCGCTGCAGCTTGTCGCGCAGGGACAGGTTGAGCGTTTCCCGGCGCGAGCTGCCGATGTCAGCAATGATGCCGTCAAACACCAGGCGAAAGTCGCTGCGCGGCCAGCGCGGATCGCCGGCCAAAGCCTTGACCGGACGATTGCGCCACACGTCGCCGAGCCAGCTGTCGAGCTTGCCGTCAGCGTTGGCCAGCTCGATATCGCCGCCAGACAGTCCGGCCTCACCGGTCAGGCTGACCTGTTCGGTGAAGGCCAAGCCGCCAGTGGCCAGCGGAAGATACACGGTGTTGGCCGGCACATCCGTTGGGCCCGTGACATACGGCCGCGAGGCAATATAACGTGTGACCTCGCTGCCACCCACATTCACTTGCGCCTCGATCAGTACCATGTGGATGGCTCGCGGACTTCTCAGCCACGCCAAAAATTGCGCATCGGTCATTCGGAATACTCCACTTGTTTCGCCCAGGCGGATGCCTTGGCGGATTTGTCGATGCCGGCGACGACCGTTTTGGCCGCATGGTCGTTCGATTCGACGGTAGCCTGCATGACGGCGCCGGTTTGCTTGGCCTGATCGGCGCGCAACCCTTTGACCTCTTCCCGCAGGCCCTTGATCTCGGCTACCAGGGCATCGGTGTTGCCACCGCCCTGGCTCGGCGCGCCACCGAAGTAACGGCGCATGGCCGCTGCCGCTGGTGCGTCGACCACCACTTCACCGCGGTGCAGCTCGGCCGCGTAGCCGTCAAACGGCACATTGGCCAGCCCGCCGGCATGGGAGCCGTCGAACTGCACACCCAGGCCGTTCGCCGTGCCCATCGCCGCATGCAGGTTGGCAATGGCTTGCGCCACCGTCAGCACGCTGTCGTTGATGGTGATCAGGCCCGACACCTGGGCCTTGAGGGCATCCAGGCTGGCCTGCTGCACGTCGACCTGCGCCGAGGCCCATTTCAGCGCCTCGTTGTTGGCCGCCACCACGCGGGCGTAATCTGCCGCGTAGCGAGCATCCGAGGCGTTGACCACCTGGGAGGCCGTCAGGAAAGCCTGCTCGGCAGCCGACAGGCCGGACTGCGCCGTCGCGTCGCCGGCATTGGCCGCCGCTAGGGTTTTCTCGAACTGGGCGCGCGCCTCGGCGTATTTCTGCTCCGGCGTCAGGGTGGACTGGTTGCCCAAGGCCATGCTGGCGTTCAAGCCGTTGAGCGTGGTCACCCACGACTTCGACTTGTCCAGCGCCGTCTTGGCCGCTGCCGCCTCGGTGTCGTAGGCCTTGGCCAGCGCATCCTTGGCGGTAATGACTGCCTTGGCCGCCTGGATCTGGTCGAACAGCGCACGATTGACGGCAGCCAGGCTGGAGCGCTGGATAGCCAGCAGTTCCGTTTCGCTTTTCGTCAGCTCGTTCAGCTGCTTTTGCAAGTCCTTGCGTTCGCTGTCGATCTCGCTCGCCGTCTTCGCCACCACGCCGAATTCGTCACCGTAGCGCGTCAGCTCGATGAATGCCTGCGAAACCGCCATCATCGAGGTGTAGGTTTTCTGGCCAGCTTCCGTAGTCAGATCCTGCGCCAAGGCCAATTTTTTGAACTCTTCTACAGTCGTAATCTCCGTGCCCTTGTTCAATGGGGTCAGCACGGTATTCACGCTCTTGCGCAGGGTGTCGGCCTTTTCTTTGTCCGTGAAGAAATTCTCCAGGAAGAAAGCGCCTTGGGACGTGAATTTATCCAGCCCGCCCGACATCTTGAGCAGTTCCTCCCTGGCAGCGATCGAGGAAATCCCTACCGCACCGAAGGTCTTGTTAAACGACCCCAGCACGGCGTCGATGGTGGCGTAGTCGTTGGCGACACGAACTAGGGTTTCAAGGTATCCCTCGCCGACGGCCCGGAAGGATTGCAGCCCCGCGACACCGGCCTCCGCCATCTTGTCACCCATTTTCGAAAACGCAGTTTCCAGGGCCTTCTGTTGCTGCTCCGCGTTCAAGTCTTTGAAACTAATTTTGCCGAGATCGACAACAAATGCATTCAACCGCATTTTGAACGCATCGCCTCCTGTTCCAAGAGCGTCGGCAGCGGACGTGATCGTGTCGCGCATACCAAGGACAATTTTCGTAAATTGATCGTCCACCTCCGCGCCCAGTGCTGTAACAGGGCTGCTGTACTTATCCTTGCGGAAAAGGCCGCCATCTTTCTTGATATCGGTGAACTGACCCACTGACAAACCGCTTCTCTCAACCTGGCCCAAGGTTGCCTTGCCCGCCGTGATGCCGGTATCAAGCGCAGTCACCTTGCCACCGAATATGCCATTGACCACGCTGTTGCTGATCTTGGACAGGAAGCCACCGGTCAGCTTGTCGACAATCGCAGTCAACGGGAACGTGGAAAGTGTTTTCGCGCTGAAATCTGCCAAGCCGCTATTCGTTGCAGGGTCGAGCTTGTTCGTCACACCCGGCGTTTGCGCCAGCAGCCCGCCCAGTCCGCCAATGCCAGACTCGATGTTGCGCAGCGCGCTGAGCATGCCACTGCTGATCGCCAGATCACGAAAGGTGTTATCAGCGATGAGCGATAGTGATTTAGCAATCGATTCGGATTTCGCCGTGGGATCGCCCAGCACCGTGCCGGTGCCGTTGGCGGCCTGGCGTTGCTCGGAAGCGCTCGCGCTTCCGCCACCACCCAGGCCACCAACAACTTTCGCCCCGACGGCCACCACGGCAGCCAACGTAGCGGCGCCGGCAACCAGGTTCATAGGAAACGGTAACGATGCGATGGCTTTGACCACTGCGGTCACAGCCCAAGCGGAGGCCTGCATACCGGCATTGGCCACTGAATTTAACGTCGACCCTGTCTCCACGGTCGTTTCTGTTGCTTTCGACGCGATGAACAAACCTGTAAACGCTGTAAGTAAGCCGCTTTTCATCAGATTACTTTCGATGGCCATCGCCATTTCGTAAGCACGAAATGCTCTTTCTGCAGTTTCCATCACCTTGTAACCGGTGCTGTTTTCCTTGAAGAAGCCCTTGGCGGCGCTGGCCATGTCGCCATAAGACTTGATCTGCGCTTGCGCGCCCTGCTGGGCTGCTGTGGCTTGAGCCTTGGCGATCTTGGTCGGATCACCATGCGCGTCCCTGGTAGAGGCGGCCAATTGTGCAGTGATGGCCTGCTGCTGCACGGCATAGCCAGACAATGCCGTCGTCAGTCCGCCGATGGCAGTGCCGACAGCGCCGAACGAGGCCGTCATGCCTTGCGCTGCCGACTTAGTTGCAGTGTCGACAGCTGTCAGGATGTCCAGCAGCTCCTTGGCCTTGGCCACGTCGCCGCCCTGCTCTTGCGTCGAAGCCTTCCCTTGCACAATGCCAAGGCGGTTCAACGCGTCAATCTTGCGATTGATACCTTCAATGACCTTCTCATTGCCCTCGAAACTAGCAAGGGCAGCCTTTTGCTCTTGAAGGTCTGCGACAGCCATTGCGGTCTTTTGCGCTGGCAACAAGTTGTATGCCCGAATTTGCTCCTCAACGGCCGCGACCTGGGCATTAATAGCCGCGATTTCCTTGTTTGTTGCATCTGATGCGGCGGTTGCGATCGCCGCCTGGCGCAGGCGCTCCTCTTCGTCCCGACTGAAACTCGCGTCGAAGAAGGCCTTTTCGGCAGCATCGCGTTTGCCCAGGATCTCGTTCAACTCCTTCTGATGCTTGGCGGCCTCAACCTTGGTCGCATTATGGTGGCCTTGCAGCGCGCTGATTTGGAGGTCGTATGCATCCACTTCAGCCTCATAAGTTTTAAGGGCGTAGCTGCGCTTGTTCTCATATGCCTGCTGGACCGACAATTCACCACCCTTCAGATACATATCATCGAGCCGACCGAGCGCGTCGTAGTGCGCCTTTGCAGTCGCAGCTTCTTTCGCGTACTGCTTGATTTGATCGGCAAGCTCGGTGTTTTCGACCTGGTCAGATTTCGGCTTGGCCTGATCGGTATGTGCTTTTTTCCGAGCAGCAATACCAGCGGCAATCGCGTCAGGGGTAATAAGAGGTGAATTTGGGTCGGCAGCTCGAATGGCATCAATATTCGACTGGTATGCATCCAAGGCGACCGCAAGCTCACCCATCCCCTTCTTCTGCAGGCGGATATCTTCCGCATGGATCATCGCAGCAGCATGAACAGCACGCGAATTCTTGGTCGCGACTTCACCCTGGGCAAGCGCGACAGCGTCGGCCTTGTTCAATTTATCCACCGCGTCCGTCAGACCAAGAACAATCTGCGTGCGGGCGGCCTGAAGTTCAGGCGTAATTGCATCAGGTGCCCGCCCCAAGCGCAGATTACTATCGGCCAGCCCCTTATCAAATTCCGACAGACGAAAACTGTATTTTTTTACATCGGCCGCTGGCGTGGCCTTGGCGCCGTAGCTTCCGATGGCATCCATAGCGCCGCCGATTGCTTCCTTTACGCCATGCCAGGCGCGCGCCACACCACCAAGGTTGGCAATCATCTGGTCTGCACCATCCTTGGTCGCCTTTGCGAAAGCCGCTGTAGCGACGGCAGACGCACCTTTTGCATCGCCGTCTTTTTCCAAGGCGCGGATTGCCTCATAGACGGAAAGCGTCAAAAAGTGATAGGTATCATCCAGTTTGACGGTTGCGCGGGTAATCACCTCGGTGGCGCGATTGGTGCTGCCTGTCGACTGAACCGCCAGGGACTCGAACTCCTTAATGGTCTTTTTGACGGATTCGCCCGTCGCAGTCTCCAACGCAATGACAGCATCGGTGATGTATGCGATCTGGTCGCCCGTGAACTTGCCAGTGCCGGCCAATTCCGTTACAACCTTCTTCGCCTCGCCAATACTCCCGTGCACCGCAGTCGCGGCATGCGCCAGTTCATTCAGCTTGTCGCTGGTAACTCCTGCGTAGTTGTTGGTCGAGATCAGGGCATTGTTCATTTCTCGCTGCGTGCTGGCGCCTTTGATCATTGCGTACGCCACCGTGCCCAGCGCGGCTGCAAAGCCCAGCACGGCCAGGCCAGTACTACTGAACAGCAAGCCTGCGGCGCCAGTTTGCTCGCCCAATACCATCATCGAACCGCCGAAACGGCTGAATTGCCCTTGACTCAATTCGTGGGCGAGCACGAGCAACTCACGTTTTGCGCTGGCGGACTGGAAGCTAAAGCCCTCCATGTGCCCGCCGGCTTTCTTGGCGCCCTCGCCAGTTTCGGCCAACTTGTTGATCAGTGGCGCCGCCGCATCGGAAACGCCCAGCTGAGCGGCGCGGTATGCTTGCAGCTGCTGGGTCGTCATGCCCAGCGTGGCTACCTGGTCGTGGAGGTTTTTAATAAAGCGGTCGCCAGCCTGGGCGGCCCGATCCTGGGCTCCGGCGGCATCGCGAGCAGCCCGCTCCTCGCGGTGCATGGCATCAATGCTATTGCCCAATGCCGCAGCCTTGATTTGAGCCGCGCTGCCCAAGCCCAACTCGGCCGCGCGATAGCGCTCCAGCTCGCCGCGCGCCATTCCAAAGGTATCAATCTCGCGCTGCAGGGATACAAGCAGGGAATGGTTGGACTCTTCCAGGGTGCGCGCAGCATCGGCGGCCTGCCGCATGATACGAGCAGTATCGTTCATGGCACCGTTGTAATCAGCCTGCTTCTTCCAGGTGCGTTCGGCGGAGTTGCCGAGACTATCAATTCCATTGGCGGCGGCTTCGCTGCTACGCCAGACACCCATCGATGCGCCCATGAACCCATTAAGCGTGTTGCTGCCACCAAGGAAGACAGTGCGAATACGGGTGGTGGTGACGCCCATTGCGTCAATAGAAGCCGTCGCTGCATCAACCTTTTGGCCCACCCGTGCACCAGCATCGCCCAACGCATCGACAGCCGTCGCACCTTCGGCGGCCTTGGTCTTGGCCAAAGCGCTGGCCTCCCCAAGCTTGTCGACGGCTGCCGTGGCGCCAACGGTCTTTTGCTCGACGCGCACTCTGCCTACACCAAGGGAATCCATTGCCTTTGCGCCCTCGACCACTTGGCGCGTATCAATGGAAAGTCCAAGTTGGGCAATATCAGGCATTTATATTTGTCCTTCTTGTTTTGATGGTGCATGAAGAGCACGTCAAGGCGATCGATCAGGCTTTCTTCGAACGGATCGAAACGGACACCGTGGCGCGCCTGCCAGCCCAATATCTCGGCACTGGTCAGCGAATTCACGGCCATGCCGCATTGACGCTTCTGATTCAGCTGGCTGAACCAGGTCCAGATATAGGCCAGCTCGGGCGGCAGCTGCGGTACCGCCGGCGCCTCGGGCGCTCGGTAGAGAGGGTTTTGCCGGGCGGTGTCCAGGTGATCGCCTTTGGCGTTGCCATCGCCTGCCGCTGCCGCTCGATCAAACAGATGATCGGCATACAGCAGCAGATCCTGGGTCAGACCTTCAAAAAATTGGCGTCGTTTTCCAGGGCGGTCGTAACGCGGTCCTGCCAGGTCGGGTACTTATCGTAGGCCGCGGCGATCATGTCCTTGTCGAACGCGGCCGGCGCGCCGTTGCTGGTGAAGCCGTACCAGTCGACGACCACAGCCAGCGCCAGGCGCTTCTGATTGTCATCGATGACGTGCACCAGCTGGTTGGAGCCTTCATCGGTCGAGGCGTCGATGGCCGTCTTACGCTTTGCGGACTTGCGGTAGCCTTCGGCACGCACGGCGTGGCTTTCCTTGCGATACTCGTCGGAATTCTTGCCGACGATCTTGAGGCCGGCTACGGGCTCGCCGTCGGCGTCGAAGATCACGGGCACGTCAAAGATCACACGCGCGGCAGGCGCGGACAGGTTGGCAATGTCGAAGCCGGCAACGGCGATGGCTTGAGCGGTGTTCAGGATTGCTTGAGTGGTATTCATGGGTAATGCCTTTCGCGGGTCATAACAAGTGCCCGTGCCGCCCACCGCTCCCGCGAAGGAGACGGCGGGCGGGCGGTGCTGCGGTTGGCTTGCGCCAAAAAGAAAACCCGGCGCGGGGCCGGGCGGATGGGTTACAGGCTCGTGTCCTGGAAGGCTACGGTGGTCGCTTCGTGCTGGGTGTCGGCGCCCTGGTAGCGCAGGATGTCGAAGGCGCAGGTGATAATCTTGTTTTTCTCGCCATCATCGACCTTAGCCGAGGTGATCTTGATGCGGCCCATGGCGATCGCCATGACGTCGGCCAGCGGCGCCGTGCTGGCCGCCATGGCGTATGCCAGCGGCAGTTCGATTTCTTCTTTGAAGTAATCGATGTATGCCGAATCCTGCATCAGCACGGTGAACTGACCGCTGCCCAGCACCTTGCCGCGCGAGGCGGCCGTGGCGAACTTCGAACCGATCACCGGATCGATCTTTACCTGTCCGTCCAGCGCCAGCGACATGCCCGTGCAAATTTGCGACGGGATGCCTGCGACCGACAGCATCGCAGTGGCACCGGAGAACTTGCCGGTACCGGGCGTGGCAGCCGGTGCCGCGAAGTACGCCGCTGGCGTGGTCGGGCCTTCGAGCTTGCCCATCAGCGTGAAGTCCATGCTCGTGATGCCGTTCGGCTGCACGGCGATATCGACCTTGCTGACCAACTGGTCGATGAAGCAGCGATTCACCGCGATGCCCGGATCCTGTACTTCCGCAGTGAACCAGTCCGTGGTATGCCCGGTCAGCGGAGTGAAGCTGCGCTTGCCGGTCGCGGTCACGGTCACAGGATCGCCGGCGGCTTTGACCGTCATCGCAGAGCCGTCCATGAACTGGCCTGCCAGTACCAGGGCGGTCACCGAGGTAACGAAGAAATTCTTGCCGTTGTTGGCGGTGCCGGTCGTCAGCAGGCCGCTGATGCGCACCACGGTACCGGCACGGTGGCCGTCGGCCAACCAGGAGCCAGCGGTGCGAGTCAGGCCCGTTGCACCCGATGCAACCGTGTTTTGTGCCGTGGTGACGCCGCCAGCGGTGAAGTCGCGGCGCAGCAGCGCGGCCAGCAACACCGCGTAGGTGCCGCAGCTCGCTTCGCCCTTGATGGCCCCCGAGGTCCGGAAATTGCCCAGGCGCGTGTCGCTTTGCTGCTGACTCGGGTCAATCTCGTTGCTCGAGTACTTGTCGGCGTCCGTGTCGAACGTCGCGGTCACGCGCGGGTAGAGGCGGCCGGCGGCCGCCAGCGCCTTCGTGCCTTCCGCTGTTTGCTTGCCAATAACGAGCAGGCTGTCGATGCCGTTTGCAGTGGTCATGGTGTGGATTGCCTTTCTTTGGTCGAAAAAAAAGACCGCCGAGGCGATCTTTGTGGGTGATGCGGGTTACAGGTTGCAGAACCAGCGGATCTTGACCGGGACCATCCAGCGGTCGCCGTCCTCTCGGCCGTCTGCGATTTCAGGCGTGCGCTCGATCTGCACGGTCACATCGCCTTTCGTGAAGCCCGCGCCGCGGCGGAACAGCTCCCTGATCATTTCAGCGCGCGCGCCGGCGGCAGCAGTCCCCTGCCCTGGCGGATACATCAGGCTGACCTGAAAGATGCCGCGCTCTTGGCGCGAGCCGTCGCCCAAGGAATGATTGTCCGGTTCCGCCGGCAGCAAATAGGCCGCTTGATACGGGCGGCCAGTAACTGGCGTGTAAGGCACGTTTTGCCATGCTGTGTCGATTTCTGGCGCGAGGCTGACCAAGGCCACCTCCAGCGCCGAGCGTATTGTTGGTTGGCTCATAATTTATAGCTCGAATAGCCTTGCGCGAACTCGCTTGCAGTGGTGCCGTCGCGCACTCCGTTCACCGCGTTGTCCACAATGGTGCGGAATTCCACGACAGTCAGCATCACGACGCCGACGGGCGCCTGGCGCGACCATCCCTCCTCGATACGCTTCGCGTATGGAAGATTGTTAACTATGTAGATCACGTCGCCCGCCTTTGCCGCGCTGATCGTGCTACCGTGCGCGGCTATTGTGGCGCTGCCATCTTTGTCGATCAGGTCGCGCACGCCGGCGGCCGGCGAGCCGATGGAAAGCTGCCAATTGGCGCGGAAGCGGCCACCGGAATAACCAGGCGGCGGCTTGTGCTTCCAGAACTTGGCGTCACCGACCGGCGAGCGATGCATCACCTTGTTGTCGACCTTCATGGTGATGGCGCGTGTGACCAGGTCCACATTGCCTTTTGTCTTGGCGATGAATTCGGCGATCTGCATGGAAAAGGACATACCTGTCATCAAAGCCCCCTGAGTTGCAGCGTGTGCAGCACGGCCACGTCGACCGGAGCTGTGGTTTCGACGGCCTTCACCGTGTAGCTGGCGCCGCCAAACAGCACTAGGTCGGCGGCGGTAGGCCTCGGCATCGGCGCACCGTTGCGCTGCAGCGGCGACAGCAGCAGTTGCTGGTCACCCGCTTGGATCAGCGTGCCGTCGATGTTCTCGCCTTCGTAGTTGATTTTAACGCCCGTGCCTTCGTAGTCCGTGGTGATGATCGGCGCCGTACCCAGGTCCGGGTCATATTCGCCGGTCACTACCTGGCGCAGCACCACGATGCCGCCCTTGCGGCGCAGGGACTGGTCGGCGCGCGCGGCCGTCTTGGTGTACTCGGTCATGTCGTTCCAATCCAGTTCGCGGCTCTCATTCGCATGCCTGCCTTGCCGGCCAGGACGAATGCACGGTGATTACCGTAATCGTGACAGACCGGGCGACCTTCAAACAGCCCCCAGTTTTCGACCTTGGTATCGGCGAAGATGGCCGGAATTTTTTCCGGCAGCTGATCAAGTGTGATAGGCGTCGTCTTTGCCTGTATCAGCCAAAGCCCGCGTGGGCTGAGCCAGTACACCGGCGCTATCCAGCTGGCCAGCGACGTAGCGGCCAGCTCATTCGACAGCTGCCATTCATTGATGTTGCTGAAATTGCTACCGCTGTCATGCTTCACGACGCGGGTCTTGTCCAGGGCGCATTCAAACACGGTGCGGAAAGTGCCCTCGCCCAGCTTGCGGCCGCAAATCAGGTTGATCAGATCGTTTGTGTCGTCTGCATCCATCATGCTCGCACCACCTTAATCGAATTGCCACCGCCGGCCGAGCCGAAGTAAGGCGCCAGGAGCGCGTCCACCGCCACGAAGCGCTCGCGCGCATCCGTGGTGTTCTGGAAGTACTCCGTTTCCAGCGGCCCGGTCTTGTCTTTCTTGATCGCGTTCGAACCGGTGTCGAGGTCCGGCAGAAGATCCTCGCCGCTGCCAGCGCGCACGGCTAGGTCGATGCAGGCATTGACCACGTCCGCCGGCACGCCGGTGCTCGGCACGGTGAAGCCGTCGACTACCACGTTGTAGCGCGGCCAGTCCAGCGCCTGTTTCTGATAGACGCGGCGGCCGGCCCAGCGCGTGCGGTAAGTGGCCATGAACAGAGTCGACTTGCGCAAGGCGATCTCTTTATCAGCCTCGGCCAGCGCCGCCCAGGCGGTCCTGCCCAAGCTGGCGCAACGCGCGTCTGCCGCGGCGATGCTGGCGTAGGATTCGGCATCAGGCAGGCCGGCGCCGGTTTCAGTGATGAGCATGGATACCCTTATTAATAACAGCCACTTGCTGCACAGAGGTCTTCAGAAGCAGGCTTTTTCTTATGCCGCCAGCAACACTGCGCCATCAATCTGGGCTTGATCTGCCATCGCCACACCATTCTGATGCAAGGTGTCTGCATACAAGCCAAGCGGGTTTGCAAGCTCATACGAGCCGAAACGTGATGCATGATCAATAAGCGGCAGGCCCTTTGCCAGCGCAACGCTAGTGATTGCATCCCAGTACGGCTGGACCAGAGGCGGCGCCGCTCTTGGCCAGGAAGCCAGGCTCGCTGGTAGGAATGTGCTGAGAATGCAATTGCTCCCGCCTGTCTGCACGTTATCCACAATGGTGGTAAGGCGCTGCGAGTACGTGGCCAGGACCATCGCACTGTTCGCATCGTTGACGCCGATATCGAGAATGACGACGTCGGGTGTCATCACGCCAAGCTTGAATGGCTGGGTGCCCTCCCATGGATAGGTGTTGTAGATCAGGTTGGCCACTCCGCCACCCGAGTTTCCGAGAGTCCAAACCGAAATCTTTGGCATCGTCGAGTCATAGCAATCGCAGCCATAAACGAACACGCCAGAGCCCAGCGCCACGGGCGTGAACGTGATGGTATTCGCACCGCGCGGAAACGTCACGGTCTCCTTCTTGATGCTCTGCGCCACGTTGGCATCTATGGTCTTAATAACATTGCCGCCCACGCTGATCGTGAATGAGCCGAAGCCAGGGCGCGTCAAGTAATAGACATCCGCCGTGTCAGTTGGGTTGTCAGGAGTAAACGTCATTGCATTCAACGTTGTCAGGTTCGAGAACGCGATGCCAAAACCCGTCCACTGCACGACGTTGAAAGCGCCACTGTTGGTCCAGCCCGCCCCCATGGTGATGCGTGGATCGTATTGGGGCGCAGTCGCGCCCACCGAATTGATATTGCCATCGCAGAAGAAACTGTCTGTATGAGCTGGCAGGCCTTGCGCATTCAAAAATGCGGCAAGCTGCGCAGCCCTATTCTTTGCCCGGGCCCCGACAAAATTGGCGGTACCTGCCGCGCCGAATCCAGTAGTACGAGAATCGCCCATCAGGGCGACGACGCCACGGCCGGCCTTTGACAGCACGCGCGCTTTAGCGGCGCACCATTTTCGCATTCGAGCGGGATTGAAATTCAATACTCCGGCCGGGCCCGTTGCTGGCAGCAGCGTGCCAGCACTGTCAGCAAGTCCAGCCACATTTTTTACAACGCGCGGCGCGCCCAGCACGGCGTTACCTAAGCTCACATCAACACTCCCTGAGGAACAAGTCACCAGGAAGCGCTGCTGGTCCGCGTACGGCCCGATGGGCGCAAGCGCGCCAACGCCAATCGTCCACGATTGCAGCGAATTCGTGCCACCCAGCACTGGATCAAGGAGATACGCCACGCCAGCCGTTCCGGCGCCGCCGACGACGTTCAAGACTTGGCCCACGGGCAAGATGATGGTTTGCGGCGTGCCGCCGGCGGTGATGGTTGGCATATTGGCTTTCGGGAGTGCGGTTTATGTGGCGCCCCGGCGTGCGGGGCGGTGATGGCCAGGGATTACGCCTTGGCGGCTTTGGCTGGCTTTTCGGCCGTGGCGGTGGCCGTGGCCGATGCAACTTGCGACTGTGCAACGGCGGCATCCTTGGCGAGCTGGAGGCTTACCGCTTCGTCGCGCAAGCGATGCGCTTCGAGCTCGTTGGCCCGGGCCTGCTCGGCCACGCGGTCCTTCTCGGTGGCCAGTTCGCGCTCGCGTTCCAGCAGCTGATCGCGCGCCGCCAGCAGTTCGGCGATGGTTGGCGTACGCTCGGTTGGCGCGCCCAGGTCGTTGTCGTCGCCGTACAGCTCGTGCACGTCTGGGTTGAAGTCGGATTTGTTGATCACGACGAACGGGCCCTGCGTGCGCGGGTCCGTCGATACGATTTTGATGGTGTCCATGATGTATTCCAGGTGAGGCCCGGCAGCACAGCAGTGCTAGCCGGGCCGGGTTGATGGTTAGCCGTGCAGGATGCCGATGAATTCATCCTTGACCGAGCCGCAGCCCCATGCCAGCGCCACTTCGTACTGCATCTGGCGGTACTGGGCGTACATGCTGATCTCGAAGGTGAGATTGGTCAGCGGGTCGGTGACCAGCATGCGATCAACGGCCGAGTCACCCTGCTTCGGCAGCGCCGGTGCGCGCGTAGCCAGTTGGATGGCCGAACGGGCGAAGAACATGTTGCGGAAGCCGGAAGCGGCTACGGTGATAGCGGTGGCCGCAGCCGGAATGGCCTTCAGCAGACCTGGCGCTGCGAGGGTGATCGTGCCGCCGTTCGAGACATCGCCATCGCCGCTCGACACGACGTACTGGTTGGTATCGCCAGCGAAGATGATGGTATCGCCAGCCAGTGAAGTGCCAGTACCAGCTGCTGCCAGGGTGATGACAGTGGCGCCAACAGCATAGCCAGTGGCATTGGTAGTTGCGGCAGCGGCGGTGCCTTTGGAATGCAGTTTGATGCCCGAGCTGTTGCGCAGTGCAAAGCCCTGCAGGCGGTCAGTCATGCCGTTACGCAACATATCTTCTCGGCCGGCCTCGTTCACCTTGAACAGGCCAGATTGTTTGCCGCGCAGGTTGACCATCGCGGCCGAGCCCAGCACCAGCTGGAAGTCCAGGCCTTGGGCACCGTTCTCTTCCAGGATGCGCAGCGCGCCAGCGGTGTCGGTCAGGTCGCCAGCAGTGGCGAACGGTGCGACGTTGGCAGTGCCGCACGCGCGGGACGCTTTGACATACAGCGCTGCCAGATCGCTCTCGACTTCGTTCACCAAGGTACGCATGGCCTGAGAAATCTGATCACGCAGGATCACGTTATAGCTAGCGCCGTTGTTATCCAGGGCAAGTTGCTCTTCGCCATTCCAGCGGATCGGCACGCGGCGCGCCTTGGTGATTACCACGCCTTTTTTTCCCATGTTCTGGTCGCCGTCATTCGGCGGAGTCACGGCTGGGGCGATATCGGTAGCAGTCGCGGCAGGCGCGACTGGCGACGTAACCTCTTGGCCGACCGCCGCCCGGGTAAAGTTCATATCTGCGGAAACTGCCGGGATGAAGCCGACCAGCTCGCGTGCAACCTGGTCCGAAGCACTGTAGATGGTGGTGACCAGGCCGTTCAGCGAGTTGGCGCCGAGGATCAGGCCGGTGCGCGCAGCATAGTTGGAGATATAGCGATATGCCAGTTCGACCAGCAGGCGACCGGTGAAATCAGCTTTTGCCAGCACGGCCACCAGCATCTCGACGGCCTTATGGGCAATCGCTGTGGCCGCCGACGCGGTCAGAGACATAGTCATAGCGCACAGGGCCATGACCGACAGCAGGGTTTTCTTCATGGTAAAGCCTTTAAAAGTTGGTGATTTGGAATTTTTTAAAACAGACAGGCCATCCAGCCCAAAGCACCAACCCCCATCCAGGCGTTGGCTATGCGTTGCAATACTGCGGAAATAGAAAAGGTTTGCTCAATGTCGGCAGTGATTAATCTGTAACGGCACCGCCGCCCTTGGCGAATTCCGCCTTGGCGGCCGGCGTCGCTGCATCAAAAGCGGCGCGCGTCATGGATTTGCCTGCGCCAGCGCCTGCACCACCGCCCGTCGCACCACCACCTGATGCGCCGGAACCCTTGAGGATCTGATCCTTGAACGGGCAGGCTTGTACCAACTGCGCCAGGCCTTCATCGAAGTCGGCGATTTCGCCCGGGCGGGTCGGCGAGAAGATCTTGTTGCCGGCGGCGTCATACGGAACGGTCTTGCCGTCCTCGACTTTGAAGTTGTTGCCGAAATACGCCTTGGCCATTTCGGGTGGGATGGCCAGACGCAGCGGGTGCTTGTCGTCAGTGAACAGCTTCGAGCTGGAAAAGCCGCCGCCGATCATGTGGGTATTCAGTTCGCTGGTGCGCTTTTCCAGTTGCGCTGTCAGTTCCTGCAGCTGTGTGGCGCTTGCCTTGGCCTGCGCCGCAACCTGCTCTTGCGCGGTCTTGGCAGCCGCGTCTTGGATTTCTTTGACTTGAGCCGCCGTCTTCAATTCGCCGGAGCTCAGGCTCTTCACCGTGTTCAGTGCAGCCAAGGCGGCCACGCCGTCTTCGATGCCGTCGAACGACTTCAGGCGCTGCTCGGCAACCTCCTTCGCCTCGCGATGGGTCTTGGCCTCACCGTTCAGGCGGGTGATCGTTCCCAGCGTGGTATCCGCATCGAATGGCGCTTCGGTACCGTTGGGGTGAATGAAGATCGGCAGTTTCTTCTCGCCGTCGATCGCAATGGTTCCGTCTGCGTTGTATTTGAATGGCATGGTCGTTCTTTCCGGGCATCCGCCCTATCAGTGGCCTTCCGGCCGTGCGCCGCGTTGCGTCCGCTTGCGGCAATAAAAAACCGTCTCAAGGGCGGTCGGTGAATTCGTTTGTGCTACATGCGCTCCAGACGCTCGGCTCTCGATACATCATCGGGATGGCTCGACAGTTTGCGCAGCGCGCTGGCCAAGTGGGCGCCGTGCCCGCGCGCAACAGCATAGTCGTCGGCTTCGAGTTCCTGTCGGCGCCGGCGCTGCGGTCCGGGAGTCAAAAGCAGGCATCGCAGCACCAGGTTGGTCCAGGTATGCAGGTGATGGCCGTGACCATGCTCGTGTGCCACGACAGCGGCGATCTCAGCCGGCGCCAGCAGCGTCGGCAATGAGGTCGGCAGCCGCGCCCGGAATCCGTCGAAGTGCACCTGCTGAACCGGCAGGATGGTCACCGCGAGAGTCACCATCAGCAGGTTGAGGGCGATCCACGCGCCCCATACGGCAGCCGCGACTTGCAGTGCAATTTCCATGCGTCCTCGCTTGCGGCATAAAAAAAGCCGCCTGGTTGCACGGGCGGCCTTCATTGGTAATAAGAAAACGCCTGAGCGGTCTAAATCATCGAAACATCGGGCGATATCGCCGCATCATTTCTGGATCGGTGACCATGTTCTGGTCATACTGCTCTTGCGCCGAAAACGTAAGGGCTGTATTCGGGTGCCATGCCCCGGCGCAAGACCCACTCGTCGCCGAAGGGAGTTGACCGAGTTGCTGTTGAGCGAAAGATCCCCACATCACACAAATATTGATCATTCCACCTGACTCCATTACGTCCCCTTGTCTTGAGTCACGACCTGCGATCTTTATTTATATTTGGCCTGCAATTCTTCAAGTGTCAACTTGCGCCCCTTGAGGTTCATCAGGTCGTTCAGCGTGATCTTGCCCGCCTCGTACATCTCGGCGCGGCCTGGACCCAAGTATTCCGCCCGCCAGGCCTTATCCTTGCTGGCCAGGAAGTCCTTGAAGTTCATCTTGCTGCTGACCGCCCCGCCGTCGCTCGGGCGTGTGCTCTCGCCGGGCTCGTCCAACTCGATGCCCAGGTCCGCAAAGGACTTGGTGCGCGTGCTGAGCACGCAGCGGCAGCTGAAATGAATGGCACCAGGACCGCCCGCCCACTCGTGGGTATGATTGATCGGCTCTTGGTCGTGCAGCGAATACTCGTGCAGGTCGCGCATGGCGCACAGCAGGCAGGTGTGCGAATCGAGCGTCTGCAGCCAGACTAGACACTCGATCAGATCCGCATTCTGCTTAAACGAGGCCAGCCGCGCGGCGTTGGCCACGGCCTGCACCGAGCTGTGCACCAGTGCGCGCGCGTTTGCGGCTGAAGTTTTCAAGATGCCCTGCTCGCCCGGCGCAACAGTATCCGGCGCGGCACTGGGCGGCTTGGCGGCCGGATCAGCTGGCGGCACACCCGGCTTCGTTACCGGCCCGGCGGGCGGCGGCTTCGAATCGGGCATTGGAGGCGTGGCAGGCAATGCCGGCTTGTTGGCCAGCGAATCGGCCGCCTTCGCGCTCTTGCCCAGCACGCGCGACACGATCTGTGACGTCGTTTCGCCCTGCGCTGCGCCGAGCCGCACCTGGCTGGTGAATCGAAACTGCGTATCGAGCGCCTGGCGCTTCCACCAGTCCGCCGACGAGGCGCCCTTGATCAGGGTATCGCCGACCAGCTTTTCGAGGTAAGTGGCAGGCGGCAGCTTGGCGCCCAGCTCAATCTTGAGGCCCTGCGTCAGCACCTTAGCCGTGTAATCGGCCTCGATGCGCACCATGCCGGTCAGATTGCGGGTCATTTCGGCCTGCATGCCGGTGTAGTGCGACGAGATCACCGCGTTCGACTCGCGCAGCAGCGCGCCCAAGCGCTGCTTGCCGTAGGTCGATATCTCGCCCTCGTTCAATTTTGCCGCGAGTTCCTTTGACATGGCGCCCATCAGCAGCAGGATCTTATCCTGCGTGCCGGCCGAGAAACGCAGTAGGTTCAGGGAGTGCACGAGGAACATCTCAGCAAGCCACTCTTCGAGCGCGCCCATCTATGCCGCCACCAGATCAGGCGGGGATGACTGGATACGCTCCTGCTCGTCCTCCCACTTCAGGTCTGGCGACACGATGCCGCGGCGCTGTAGTTCGTTGAAGTAGGTTTCGCCGGAGATTTTCCCACTCGCGGCACTCTTGAACAGCAACTCGGCACTGGTCTCGGCCAGCGACGCGGCACCGAAGTCCTTGAAAATGGTGATGTGGCCGCCTTCGGCCTCCCCCACCCATTCAGCCATCAGCTGCAGCGCCTGGTCGCCGGCGTCTTCGACGTTGCCCGCAATCTTCTGCAGCGCGCAAGCGCCCTGCTCGTTGTCTGCCAGCGTCTGCGATTCGGTCACGTTGCCCGGCTTGATCACCAGCAGTTCCGCACCAGCCTGGCGCATGCGGTCTTCCAGATCGAGAATGGACAGACGTCCGGCCTCGATGGCCTTGCCGCCGTGCTCCACGAATTTCAGGTCGCCTTCGGGAGATTCTGACTTGACCGCACTGCCGGCGCCGACGGTGATACCGCCCTCGCCCAGCATCTTGGCAAACAGGATCGGCACGCGCGCGACGTGCAGGATGTTCTGCTGGTCGCTCTTGCTCTGCCAGTGCTCGACGTTGCTATGCGCCAGCTCGAGCAGCGGCGGCGTGGCCTGCATGTAGCCCAGGCGCTTGCCGTAGACGGGCACGAACGCGATGCGCTTCAGTGTGGTGACGCCTTCCTCATGCAGGAACCATTCTTTCTTCCCATTGGACTCACGCTGGCGCCAGGTCTGCCAGGTACCGCGCCCCAAGACGCGCACCTGCTCGATTTCCTTGGTGTCGAAGTCGCCATCCGGCTCGGATACGCTTTCCAGCAACCGCAGCTGGGTCAAGCCTTCCAGGCTGGTGGCATTCTTCGGCAGCCAGCCCAGGATGTTTTGCACGTGCACCTGAATGAAGTACGGACGCACGCCAGCGGCCTCTTCGTCAGCCTTCGTGACCAGGTTGCCAGCCTTTGGGAAGTCAACCAAGATGCCCGAGAAACCGTAGCCCATGGCCTCCTGGGTGATTTCCGACAGAAAGCTGTGCAGATCACGGCCGGACAGGTCGACGTTCTGCAACCAAGGCTGGAGCCGTTCTGGCACGTCCTCGCCCAGTGTCACCGGCTTGCTGAACGGCTTGGCCGACAGCACATCAATAGTACGAGCATAGGCCGGGAACAACGTGGCCACGGCCAGGCGAAGATCGTAGCTCTCGCTGTCCTCGCCCGGCCACTGCGGCAAATACTTCTTGCCAGCCGCCCGCATGGCCTTGGTGCCACCCAGCAGCGCGGCAACCAGGGCGCAATCCTCGTTCAGCTTCGCGGCTTCTGCTGATTGTTTGCGTACGGCGTCGGTCATGGAAATCCTTGTTGTTACATGCGCAGCGGCGCTGTGGTCGTCGTGCTCTTCACGATCGGGTAGCGCTTCACAAGGAAGTAGCCATTCGCATCGTTCGGGTGGTCATGGCCGGATTTCTTGTCCGGTTGGCCGTCGGCGCCCCATACCTGCTGCTCCAGCGCCTCGGTGGTGGTCGGGCACTGGTCGGTGTTGATCTTCCAGCGGCGCTCGCCCTGGGCGTTCAGGATCATCCCGTTATAGGCGTTGACCCGGTCCTTGACCGCTGGATTTGAGTGGTTCACTTCGAGCAGGAAGCCCGCCTGGCGCAAAATGGACAGGTCGGACTCGCTGGCGTTCTTGCTGCTGGTGTTCTGGCCGGAGGCATCCGGGAAAATCTTCACCTGGTGGCCCTTGTCCTTGAAGTCCTCCGCCAGGATCCTGGCCATGGCCGGCGTATCGCGCACTTTCACACGCTCGGCCAGTGTCATCGGCTGGCCCTCGCGGACCACGTTGATGCACGCCGTCATGTTCAGCACGTTGAAGTCGAGGCCTACCTGCAGCGGCTCGCCAGGCAGGATGATCTGCGTCGTGCGGTTCTTGAAGCGGTCGAAGTCCGGATAGACCGAGCCGCTGGTCAGGTTGGTGAACTTGCCGCGTAGGTAGGCATCGATCAGCGCCGGCGGGTAGCTGGCCAGCAGCGACGGGATGTAGTCGGCTGGTAGGTTGAGCTCGTTGTCGAACGTGCTGGCCTGGATCAGTCCATACAGCGTCGCCAACTCGGGCTTGTCACGCACCGCCTTCACGAACTGCTGGTAGACGAACTTGAAGCCCTCCGGCGTGGTGGTCACGTCGATGCCGTTGAGCAGGCCTGGCACGTTGTAGCGCATCCGCGCGATGATCTTGCGCCAGGCCGTCTGCGCCTTGAGCATCGGCATCACGTCCAGCTCATCGATCAGCGCGTGGCCGATCTTGAAGCCAACGATGGTTTCTGGCTTCTCCATCGAGCGGCAGATGACGGTGCCGCGATACAGCCGCCCCTCGTACACCTCGACTTCGTGATCTCCCTGCTTCACCTTGATGCGCAGGCCCATCGCATACGCGACCTCTTCCATCGTGGGATAGAAAATGTCGCGGATCTGCGGATAGGTCGGCGCGAAGTAGCCCTGGCTGATGCCTGGCCACTGCCAGAAATGCATGCAGATGCCGACGCAGCCCACAAAGGTCTTACCGGACCCGAAGCCCGCGACATACGCCTTGTACTTGTGCGGCAGGTTCAGGAATTCCGCTTGCGGAATATTAAGGTCAAGTTGGGTCATCGTTCTTTCGCGCCCCATCCTTGACGCCGATGATGATTTGCACGGGTGTTGGCAGCTGGTCGTTCGGTTCGGCCTTGCCCTTGTTCACGTAAATGTCCCCTACTTCCTTCGCGGCCTGCTCATACAGGCTTGCCACCAGCGGCAAGTTGCGCATGCTCTCGGCCTTCTGTGCCAGCCGGGCCAGGCCGCGCAGGCGAAATGCCTTGCTGGCGATCGGGATTTCCTCGGCAGTGGCGCGGAACTTGGCGCGCGTCTCTTCGAAGATCGTGCGCCATTTCAGGCTCAGGTTGCGGCCCACGTACGTGTTCGGGTCGTAGCAGGACACCTGCTGGCGGCTCACATCGAGGCCAAATTCCTCTTTTACTGCTATCGAAACCTGCGTCGGCGAGTCGAAACAGGCCAGCGCGGTGACGACGTACAGCTTCACCTCGTCCTTGAGTGCGGCCATGTTTTAGTTTCCTGTAAAGCAACGTAAAGGCTACGCAGCCTTTAGCAGACACGTTCCGCACGCCCTCGCAATGTTGATTTTCGCCACTTCTGGCGGGGTCTTTGCTGCGTCGATGATGCGCTGCACGTCCTCGCTGGCACCGTAGCGTCGTACCACGCCGATGAACTCTTCGACGTCATGCGCGCGCATGCACAGCTTCGGCAGGCCGTACTTGTTGAAGGCCGGCGCGCCGAAGTCATCCAGCTCTTGGGCGATGTGATAAAGCTCGTGCTCGAGCAGCGCGCAGAAGTCGGCGTCGCTGCAGGTCAGGCAATACGATGCGTCCAAGGTGATGAGGAAGTCCGGTACCGCGCCGAACCAGTCGGTCATCTGCTGTTGCTGGCGGCCTTTCTGCCACGGCCCACAGCGAAACGTGACCTCTTCGCACTGACCCAGCACGGTGCGGCCAGCCTTCACGAAGCCCATCGGCGCCCACAGGAACTGCACGTCGGCATATTCCAGGTGGGCGTGGTCTTCGTTGTAGAGCTCGCCGCCTTCGGTGAGGATGGTTGCGCGCGCCCACTTGAGCACCTCGGGCGCGGGCAAGTAGCGGCCGCTCAGCGGGTCGGCAAAGGACTCCGGAGGGAATGGACGAGCGCCAGGTGTGGCGAATTGCTTTTTCTTCATCGCTTGCTGCTCCTAACCCACACTATAGGCGAGACGCAGGCCTATCCCGCAATGCCCTTGCCGAGCAGTTGCGCACTTTAACGGGTAGGCGCGCGGCACCCACTGTCCAAACCTCAAAGGAGAAACCACATGAAACGAATTTACCTCAACTTCCGCCGCATTCTGGCCGTCGCCACTGACCTTGCTAAGTTCGCCTACTATCTGCGTCCGTTCTTCGAATGGATTTGGAATGTAGCGTGGCGAAGTATCCTAAATTAGCTCGCGCCGTCGACGTCGAGCATCACGGGCGGCATCGTTGCGCCCACCACCCACAGCCGAACGGCGCCGCCAGCATTCAACGCCGCCAGTTCAGCAGCATCTGGCCGCCAGTACGACACCACGGCAGGCAGATCTCCCACGTGCGTGCGCGTGATCGGCAGCGCGTTGCATGGCAGCTCGGCCTGATCCCAGCCTGCAGGCGCGCAGAGCACGCCGTTGTTTGATGAGTGCTGGGTTTTCTGCATTTCGGCTTTCGTTGTGTCACCGCCCGCCCCCAGCAGGCGCCGCGGTGCATCGCGGCTGGATTCCTCTGGATCTTTGCTACGTCGGTGAGCTGCGCCCGTTTCTTCAAGCTCTGCCACTGGAGCGCGCTGGCAGTCGCAAGTGTCAGGTGGTCAAGGTGTGCAACGCCGGCTTGGCCATCGCCCATAACCAGGGCCAGGCCAGCAACACGAGTGCGACGATGGCGCCGCCGATTACCGCACCCGCCAGAGTGATGGTGATGATCATCCGGCGGAAGTCGATATCGAACATACGGCACCTTAAATAGAAAAGCCACCAGCGCAGCGATGCGACCGGCGGCGAAACCCGGCATGCCGGGCAAGGGAAACTGGAGCGGGTGAAGGGAATCGAACCCTCGTGGAAAGCTTGGAAGGCTTCCGCTCTGCCATTGAGCTACACCCGCGTTTTGGAAAACCCACCAGAGGAATCGTATTTGCATTTCCCTCATGATTGAACAAACAACCAATGAGGCCTCTATGACCAAATACGATTTTTTCTGGCTCTACATACAGCGCACAGCTCAACTTTGCGCGATTGCGAAGATGGTAGCTGAGATATCACGTTGGATTGTTGGTGCTGGGTGACAGCGTCCCAGCGTCGGTTTGGCGCGCAGCCTCGCGGCGGCGCCCGACTGATTGATCTATTTGGTTGCTGGATCGCTACTTCACGGCGCACCTCCTTTTCAGGCCTGCGACGGCATACTCGCGCGCGCATCCGGCCAGTTCAGTTTCGTTCGTCATCCTCGGCCTGCGTCTGGTGCTCCACAGCAATCAATGTCCAGCCCAGCTCGCGGCGCACCTCTTCCCGCGTGGGTAGCCGATCTGGCGCCGGTGCGCGGCTCTCCAGGTAGTCGCGTGCCAGGTAGTGTGGCGGATGGGTGGTTTCGGACAAAGCAACCTCGAAAGCTGTCATTCACGTCGCTATGCTGGTTGTTGCGGCTGTCGAGTTTTTTTACACTCGTACCTCGTAAAACAGCAAGCTCAGGCGATTTTCATTTAAATTCAGCGACTTAGTAAAATGGCACGCTTCCTGCTCTGTTTGGCTCCGGGCATTTGCCCGACCTAACTTATTCCACAGGAAAACCATGAACCGAAAATTTTATTGGGCGACACTGGCGCTCTGGCTCGCCAGCGCCGCTGTGCAAGCGGACAATTTCAAAAATGGTGGCTTCGAAAACGGCAACGCGACCGGCTGGACCACCGGTGAAGGGTACCGCGGCAACACGCTCAACGCCTCCCTCAATCCCGGCAAGCTTCTACCTGGAGGCAGCCTTTACAGTGGCCCCGCTACGCGCTCGGACATCATCGCGGCCGGCACGGTTGACCCGATCATTGGCTCCGATCTGGGCTCGACCGTGTACGCTGGAAAATATTCGTACCGAGTCGAGGATAGGAACAGTGGCGGCTACGCTTCGGTGATCAGCCAATCGGTCAGCAACTACACCGAATCCAATATTTTCTTTACATGGAAGGCCGTGCTTGAAAACGGCGGCCACGCCGATAACGAATCAGCAGCGCTATTCATCTCGCTGCGCGATGACACCACGGGCACTGAATTGGTCAGCCGTTTTTACAATGCCGGTAATGGCGGTGGCGGCGTTGACACACGATTTGAAACGTTTGGCAATTATTACTACACGCCTCTATGGCAAGTCGAACGCCTCACAATCGATTCCAGCCTGTCCGGCCACGACTTCACGCTCTCGGTAGCAGCAGCAGACTGCTATTTCAGCGGCCATACCGGCTATGCGTACGTGGACGGTTTTGGCGGCGTCAATCCGATTCCAGAGCCAGAAACGTACGCCATGATGCTGGCCGGCCTCGGCCTATTGGGCTTCATGACGCGCCGGCGCAACAAGCAGGCCTAGAAATGGGAAAGCCACCCATGAGGTGGCTTATTTGTTTGCTCCCACGACTATAGCGCGTGGTGAGCGGCAAATTCAAGGCGTGCAGGTACGGCGCTGGGTCCGGGTACTGTCGCGAGTTCCAGCTATCGGTGGCGCGATGCGCACATTACGATTTCCGGAAGAATTTTCTTGAACTGAGGATTGAAGTATACCGCAGAAATACTGTTTGTAAACACAGGCTTAAAGAAAACTTGCGCTACATGTCTCCGCCGCGTAACAGACCGCCCGCCCGGCCAGAATGACTGTCGTGAATGGAGCTCAGCTCGCTGACCATATCCTTGACGCGCTCCAGCTCCAGGCCGGCCACGCCGTACACTGCCGCGACGCCGGTTCCTTTGCACGACGTGCACAGTCCATTCCCCAGCAGCACCTTGACACCAGTGCCGCTGCAGCCTTTGCACGTGCCGTCGAGCCAGTGCGCCAGCGACTTCTCGGCTACGCGCCGGTAAAGCGCTTGCGCCGCTGCCGCATCCCAGGCTGTATTTTCTGGCACCCAGCGGCGGAACCGGCCGCGCTTGATCACTTCGGCGGTCCAGATGCGCAGCAGCTGGGCCAGGTTCTGCTGGCTGCCCTCGAACATGCGGTTGAGCGTACCGTCGGCGTACTTCACGCGACAAAGCAGCGCGCCAATGTCGCCGGCAAGCGCTGCAGCGGCCAGCGGGTCCGTCTGGTGGTGCTGCGCGTCGTCCATGAGGTTGCTCGAACCTATCGATGCGATGTAGCGGTCTGTAAAACCCATAATTGCCTTTCGTTGTATTGGCAGATGTTAACACCCATGACGGCCTTGCAGCAGCACATGGTATTAGTCGAATTACATATTTTAAGCTGCGGTCACAATAAAAATAATACCAACTATCAATACCGCCACCTGCGAAATGTTGTACGATAGAAACTAACAAAAAAATCTTTCCAAGAAATACTAGAATGCACATCAAAATAGCACTTACAAGAGAGCTAAAATCTGACCCATTGTGTTAAATCATAAAATATTAATGGGCCATCATAATAACTTTTTCCATATAAAACTTAAATCATAAAGAAATACGATATGACAAATTTTACAGCTTGGGTAAATAACATACTGAGTCTTCTCGCTCCTGGTTGGGTTGGATCTTTGATAGGAATTGTAGGCCTAGCGGCAGCAATAGCAACGTTTTTCCTCACACGACAAAGAACTGCACTTACATTCCACTGTTCAGGAAAAAGACTATTGGGATTAGCCGGGTCTAATTTACCCACGGGAATAAAAGTTGATTACAATGGTCGAAATATACCAAGGCTGACGCGATCGATTATTACACTTTGGAATTCAGGAGAAAAAACAATTGATGGAGATCATATAGCATCATCCGATCCACTCAAGATTGTAACAGACAACAAAGGAACAATTTTATCAGCTACGATTTTACAAGTTTCACGGACTGCGAACGATTTAAAGTGTTCGCTATCCACCACAAAATCAAACGAAGTAGAATTAGTATTTTCCTTTTTAGACACTGACGACGGCGCAGTAATTGAATTACTGCACACTAGTGAGGACATCAATACGAGAATAATCGGCACAATTAAAGGAATCCCTAAAGGAATTAACGGAAAACGTCAGACTGATTATCCAAACAACATAAAGGCGATTTCCTCCATAATCAATCCCATACCATTTTTATGGATTGTCCTAATAATTGGACTCGCAGCAATTTTACTTTCTTTATTTTTCCCGGATGAAATTAAAAATTTCATGGCTTCAAGTCCGCAGCCAGAATTACTTTCGGTATATATAACAGGGGGTCTTTATGTATGTATGTCTGCTACGTTGCTTTATTTTAGGCGTCAAAAATATCCAAAATCACTTCGAATAGACACTGATACTTCGGACGTCTAATCCGATTTAGAACCACAATCAAAATTCCTCTACTTTCCCGCCGCCGCCCGCCTTCTTCGGCAGCACTTGGACGGCAACGAAGCGCAGCGGATACATGTCGGCCGCGATCTTGATCTTCGCGCGTGCATCCTCTTGCCAATGCCCTTTCACTTCGTGCGCCTCCAGCGCGCCGTCGGCCAGCTGCACGGCGAAGTCGGGCGTATAAAACGTGTTGTCGGCCAGGCGGAATTTCAGGCCTTCGAACTTGTACCAGGCCACCTCGCCGGCGGCCTTGCGCAGCTCCAGCGTCTGCGCATACGCGGCTTCGGTCTTGTTCATGGCGCCGACCTTGAGGCGTCCCAGTGCCTGCAAGCCACGGGCCATCATTGCGCTTTCTCTAGGCGATGAGTGACCGCCTTGACGATTGCTGCGCGCGCAGCTGCGTCCCTGTCCGGATAGAACCGGTACCACTCCAGGAAGCCGCTGGCATCGACGCCGACCGACATCGGCATCAGCCGGATCTCAAACTGCACAAGCAGCGGCGCGGCCGCCGCCCAGCCGCCCATCCAGTCCGGCACCATGGCCTGGCCGCGACTTGCGGCGGCGCCAGCCGGCGGCGTGCCGACCAGAGCGCCGCCCACCTCGACGATGTTGGACCAGCCCAGCAGCTCGGCCAGGCGTTTGTTTGCTGCGATTTTGTTTTCTTGATTTTTCATTTAAAGCCTTTTAAGCCGTTTTTTCTGATGGGTACGTCACTTCGTAGCGGCCATGGCCCTTGCGCAGTGCGGCGGTGCCTCAGGCAAATCCTGAGCGGCATTCGCAGCCTGGACGCTCGGGCGCTTCCCCCTGTGCGACTCCCAATCGAAGACCACCAGCCTGCCGCCGCCCTCGCGCAGTCGGTCAAACGCCCGCGCACCCAGGAACTGCTCCAGGCCGGCAGCGTCCAGATTGCTGATGACGATGGTCGGGCGCGCCGCCTCATAGCGGCCGTTGATGATCTCGAAGAGGATCAGCTTTTCCGTGTCGCTACCGTGCTGCACGCCCACCTCGTCGAGGATCAGCAGATCAGGATCGACCAGGTCGCGGATGGCCTGCGCCTCGGTGCGCCCGGCGCCCTTGGCGTAGGTTTCCTTGACGGAGCGCACCGCGCGCATCACCGACGTGAAGACCGCCTGGCGCCCTTGCGCCATGATGTGGTGGGCAATGCCCACGGCCAAGTGCGTCTTGCCGGTACCGACATCCCCGGCGAAGATCAGGCATGCGCCAATGGCCCGGGCGTCTTCGAAGTTCTCGGCGTACCGGGTGGCTACGGCCAGCGCGCGCTCGGCGCCTGAGCAGTCCGGCCGGTACGATTCGAGGCGGCGATCAGCAAAACGCTCGGGAATAGCAGCACGGCCGAGCTTTGCGCTCCATTCGCGCGCCTTAAGTTCCTGGCGCCAGGCGGCGCGCTGCTCGGCCTCGCGCACCTGGTCTTCGACGTTCATGCAGTCCGGGCAGCCGGACCAGGCGCCGCGAATCAGCATTGCCGTGTACTCGCCGTGCATTGGGCAGCGCTCGATCTTCGCGCTGACGAAGCGCTTCTTGCCTTCAAAAGGTGCCATCTGCCCCAACGCCCTTGTGGTAATCCTGCTTGCCAAAGTTTCCATGCTGTGCCGTCTTTCCGCCCAAAGGCGTTCGTTTCATCGTCAGTTGATCCCACTTCTCGCGCAACTTTGCCGGCGAGAGGATGTTCGAGCACCAGAACGCATCTCCCTGGGCCCATTGGAAAAGCTCGCAGATTTCCGCGTGGGTGCGCTTGTCCCGCTCTCGTAGCAGCCGCACGTCGTCAGCCCAGGTGTCGAAGTTCGGCTGCCTGGCGGAGTCGTTGTTCGCCAGCACCCGGCCGAACAGCCAACGTGCGCACTTCTCGTCGTCAGCGCTGTGCTTGCGTTTTTCCCTGGCTTCCTTGATATCGACCACAGGCACCGTTGGAATCGCCGAGTCGGGGATTTTCTCCGACAAGGTTTTATATATTGGTGTTTGGTGATTGGGTATTGGTGTTTGGGTAGCCGTTGCAGGCGTTGCAGGTGCCGTTACAGGTGGCGTTTCAGGTTCCGGGATTTTCGGGGCCTGCAACGCACTCGCCATCGCCCGGAGTTCCTTGATTCCGATATTCCAAGCAGCGTGCTGCCCAGCAGCCGTAAGCTGGGCAAACAGGGCTGCACGCTCGTCTCTATGTCGCCTCATGCGTGTTTCCTCGTTCGCCTTCTTCGCCTCGCGCTCTGGCTCGCCGGCCTGGAATGCGAAGATAATTTCGTCACACGTTTTGTGGTGCCAGCCATCGGCAGCGAGAGAAAAAAACTCTTTGAGAACGACGTCAACCGCCTTTTTTTCTTCACGGCTGCGTGCGCGAACGACACGTTTTATTTCCTCGATGTCCGGATCGAGTGGCATTTCCTTGTCGAGGTAGCGCCGAATCATGCGGCAATAGATCCCGTCCTCGCAGGCGGAAAGGTGCGAGGTATTCTTGTCATAGTCGCCAATATGGTGCTCGAAGTAGTTCAAGGCCGAGCCTCCTGCGCACGCGCCGCGCCGAACAGCGCAGCCACCAGCGGGAAGCCCAAGGTGCCGGGCATGCCGCCAAGCACGAATTTACGGAAGATAATTCGCGTCATTTGTGTTCCATTTTTTGTTTTTGGTCACTGGGCGCTACATCAAGCAGGCCCATCGACCGTAAAATTTCATGTGTAGTGCCGACGGCCGCGCGAAAGGCAGCCTCCAGGCCGGCCAGCGGCAGATCAACCGGGCGCCGGCGCCGGCCGTCGAGCACGTCGTGGCACGCGCTGCAACCAAACGCAGCGACCGTGTCCGGTGCCTTCAGGCCCATGCCCTTCCCGTCCGCCAAGAAGTTTGAATGGCAGAGCACGGTGGTGTCAGGGTCGAAGTTGCAGACGGCCAGGCGCAGGGTGCAGTCCTGTCCGCGCGCGGCGCGCCGGATCGGCGTCGAGACAGGGCCTTTCGACTTCAAGCCGGCCTTGCGCTTCGGCGCCGTGCGCTGGTGCGACTGTACGGAGAGCATGCCGGTGCTGGGCATGGGCGAGATACGCTTGAATGGCGTGCGCGCCAGGGGCTTGCCTGGCTTCATGGGTGAACGGCGCATCATGTTATGATGCCTTTTCGCTAACCAAGGGATCGACATGACAATCACCGCCGCAAGCCCAGCACAAACTAATTTGAACAACGAAGCAGCCGGCCTTGCGCTTCAACAACTCCAGCTCGCGCATGAGGTGCTTGTTAAATTCAGGAGCAACGCAGGCCCCCATGGAAAGGATGAAGTGATTGCGGTTGCGCAAATTATTGCGACCAATTACGCCGGGCGCGTGGGGATAAAGGCAAATGCCTAATTTCCCGAGGACAGGGCAAAGCAAGTTGTTCATAGTTCGCCCTCCGAGAGCAGCTGCGGCTGCACGGCGCCGTTGGCATAAACCGTATCCATGATGGTCGTGGTGACCGGTGAGGCGCGCTTGCCGGGCCATTTGTCGCTGGTTATATTCTTCATCATTCGCAAAGTCCGTAAGCAGAGCTGCACGCCGTTGGCTCGTCCAACGCTGTGAGCAGTGAAAATTGTTTGCCGCCGCGGCTCGTCTTCGACCACTCAACCACTGCTTCGATAGTCGATGCCTGGCCAGCATGCGCCTTGGTGCCCATGTGGAAAAACGATACGGGCGAGCGCGGTCGGCAAACTTCCGAAACCAGAGCCTCCCATTCCGCGATTCGAGCGATGTGCTGAGGGAACCGGCGTGACACCTCGTGCAGCTCCCCTTTGCTGCAGTTGATGCAAGGCATGCAGCCGACGCGCGACATCCCTTGCTTGTAGAGCGGATTTGGCTCGATGCCGGCCAGCCGATGTGCCTCGAACACGTCACCGACGTTCCAGCGCAAGATTGGCCGGTAAGTGAACAGGCCACCGCCAACCACTTCGAAGTGCTTGACGCACGCACCAGTGCCTTGCAGACGCTCGCGGCGCGACTGGCTTTCGTCGATCCGCACGCCCTGCCAGGACCAGATCGCATCGCATTCACGATCGATCAAATCCATTGCGAACTCCGTCAACGGCTTGGTCTTGAGGTATTCCGTGCAAAACTGCCGTTTGCGCGATGGGAAGCCACCCCGCACCATGCAAAGGTCCAGGTATGGGTTTCCAGATGGGTGCAGCAGCTCAAGCGCACGCTGTGCGGCCTCGGCCGTCCAGTGATACATGAACTTGCGCTTCCCATACACGGCAGACTCCGGTTCGCCGGCCGCGATGCGCGCCAGGTTGGCGCGCTTAGTGGCGAATTCATCAGCGAAATCAGCACGCACCACGTCGACCTTGATGCCAAGGGCCGCTGGCAAGTAGTCCAGTGCATATTCCAGCGTGCTCTCATGCTCGTTGCCCGTATCGGCCATGACGAAGCGGCACGCGGCCATACCGTGCTGTTCCAGCGCGAGAATAGCGGTAGCTGTGCTGTCCTTACCGCCTGAAAGTGAAATCAAGTGGATCAGGCTCATGATAATATTGCCTTTTGACAATACATCGCAGCATGAGACATCTCGGCTAGATGCGCACCGGAGAACAAATGATCGCCCCTTGGAAGAAGGAAGCTGCGCAATGGTTTTTTGCGTCCATTATTGTTATTATCTTTACATTTATGATTGTGGCGTTGAGCGCAGTTATCGTAGATCCTAAAAAGGGACCGGCCTCTGCGGACGCCGCATCGTGGGTGCAAGCCATTGGCACGGTGGTGGCGCTGTTCGCCACATATTTCTTTGGCGAGCGACAGGCGCAGCATGCTCTCCGTACTGCAACGACTATTCAGGACCGCGAGCATGCTCGAAAGAAATCTGCATTCCTCGCCATTTGCCTGGTAGCGCGGGATAATGCCGACTGTATTGGGCGGGTTTTTAGTGAAAAGCCTTATGACCCTTTCCGTCGATTTGTTGAATATCAAGAGTCGGCTACGAATGATATCGTCAAGGCACTTCGCGCCATTCCAGTGCACGATGTAGGAAGTGCGAGTGCCACTACTGCGCTGCTGAATTTGACTCAAGATTTGTCGATGCTGATCATCTGGATCGAAGCTTTCGACAGGGATTTCGAGAGCGTGAGGAACAATGTCCAGCATGCCGAACTGAGGCTTCAACTCACCCAGGACGAAATCGGCAGAAGAGTGGAAGAAATTTCCCAACACTACGCGACGCTCAAAGTTGAATTGGGCACGACCGATCAATTTAACCATCATTAATCCTCCATCGCGCGCTTGATGCCAGCGGCGTCGAGGCCAGCAGCCTTGCAACCCAGGCGGGTCGCGTGGAAGTAGGCCTGCGTCTCGCTTTCGTGGCCGGCAATGACCAGGCCTGCATCGGCCAGGCGCTGCATCGCCTCCCGCGCAGCGCCGGAAATGTTCGCGCAATAGTAGTTGCGATAGCCCCAGCGATTCTTCCGCTTGCCCTGTACGGCGCCCAGCATGTGCTGCAGCTTGGCGAAGTCGCCAGGCATGATCGCGGCACGGACGGCGGCAAGCGCGCAGGTGGCGCATTTGCCGTGCTGGGCCAACTGCTTGGCGGTGCTGGCCTTACCGCAAGCGCAGACCTTGCGGATCAACGAATAAGCGGGCGCGGCTTGATTCGCCAGATGATGGCGAATAGTCTGAGCAGGGTTAGTTATCATGATATTATTTCCTTCCCGCAATTAAGGAGGTTTTATGCACACACTCAGCGTCGTTGAAAAATCGCAACTTGAGGCAGCAACAGAGATCACCGCAAAACAGTTGAAAATTGCTGTAGACCTTCACAACAGGCAGTTCCCCGGCATAAACAACTCCGAAGTATTGGCTGCCATCATTCAGGCTTTGGCTACCAACTTCGCTGCGGCAGTAGCCGCCGACCACAAATAAATTTTTAATATTCACGCCACCCTCGCAATCTCGCGCTCATGCGCGAAGTTGGCGCGCATAGCAGCATCAATCCGGCGGCCGAGCCATGCCACGTTCGACACGGCCCAGCTGTTGCCGATGGCCTTGTAGCGCGGCCCGTCAGCTGCCGCGCGCGCAATCTGCTCGCGTGCCATCACGCCGCCGCGCATCAGGTACTTGATCCAGTCCTGATCAAGCTTTTCCGCGCGGATAGCGCGGCCGAACGGAGTGAGGGTGTAGTCGTCGGGGAAATCTTGAAGGCGCTCGCACTCGCGGGGCGTGAGGCGGCGGACTGCCATGCCAGTCAGCACCATTGGCGTACCTTGGCCGGGCTTACCGCCGCCGGTCGACAGCGCGTCGGTGCGGCTGCCGTCGCCGCCTTCCAGGCGGATTTCGGCGCGGCTGTTCTCGGCGAATGCAGCCACAATTGGCTGCCCGCGCCCAGTGCCATCCTCGCTGGCATCGAAGCCTTCGGCTTTAAGAGTGTGCGTGATGTCGCCGGTGATGCAGACCGCCTGCGCTTGCGGGCGGGACGTGCCCAGAGCACCAAAGACGCTGGTACTACTCACGCAGTCCTGGCGCGCGTCGAAGGCGATAGCCGGCGGGCTGCCGGCGTTGGCATGACTGCGGGCGTGGTTTCCAGCACGTAGCGTGGGTGACAGGTCGTAGCTGGCGTCGCCGCCGTAGTCCTTGCTGCTGAAGGCGATGGGCGCGGCCAGCACCAGGAACGTCTCGCTCTCAAAATCGAAGTGAGGCCCGGCATGCGCGCGACAAGCGGTGGCAACATAAATTTCACCTGCTTGGTTGTTGCCACCGAAAGCCATAGGGATAAGCATGCCGGCCTCGGCATCCTGCTGGGTCGCGCTGCCGGCGGCCTTGCCATTAGCCTGCAGCGTTCCAGCGATGAGCGTGTCCAGGCCATCGCCGCGCGGACGCTCAATGCTACGTGCCACCGGAGCGGCTAAGGCAGCACCGAAAGCAAGGTCTTCCCCGTCGCCCTGTGGTGCTCCGCCAATATCCTCGGTACTGACTGGCTGCAACCCGAGGCCGCATTCGTCCTGCACTCCGCCACGGCGCGCAGCGCTCGCTCTAACTGTACCGGCAATGTCTTGCGGCGATTCTCTGCTCGGCGGAGAATCCCGGCGCACGCCGTCGAACTCAAAAAGTACCGTTCCGGGATCGAACCCTTCTCCAGCACTTGCGACAACGAACACACGACGGCGTCGTTGGGCCACTCCGAAATATTGGGCGTCAAGGGTCCGCCACGCGACTGTTCGCGCGGGGCCATACACACAACCAGCGTACGCCCATTTGCCCCCTGGCGGTTCGATTGGATCATCTTCACCGGCAAGGCCAGCAAGGAAGCAGCCGAAGGCATTATCTTTTGTGGAGAGGACTCCAGGGACGTTTTCCCAGAAGACAACGGCTGGAAGAAGTCCAGCTGCTGCGCGTCGTGCGTCAATTTCATCTGCAATCTCGCAAAAAACAAGGGAAAGGTTGCCGCGTTCGTCGTCGAGCGAATTGCGCAGGCCCGCAATCGAGAACGCTTGGCACGGCGTGCCGCCGCAAAACACGTCAGGCGCAGGCACGAAGCCGTCGCGGATCAAGGCGGCGACCTTGGTCATGTCGCCCAGATTTGGTACGTCCGGATAGTGGTGCGCCAGCACGGCGCAAGGGAATGGCTCGATCTCGGCCAGCCAGGCGGCGCGCCAGTCGAGCGGCCCCCAGGCGACGCTGGCAGCCTCAAGACCGCTGCATACCGAACCGAAAGTAATAGGCATGGCCGTAGTGAAGGAATCGCGCTTCATGCTAAGATTCCTTTCAAACAACTTTCGGCAAACGCATGAAATACCCATACCTCACGGTCGTACTTTTGGTAATTTTTGGCGTTGTCGATATCGTCATTTTGGGAAACCACTACGAACTCACGAAGTCCGATTGGTCCGGATGGGTGCAGGCGATAGGATCGATCGCTGCGATTCTTGGGGCTTTTTACATTGCCGATGCTCAGACCAAGCAGGCTTTGAAAGTTGCCAAGGAAAGGCAAGTGCGTGACGATAGACGAAGGGTCGACATAGTAGACGCGCTGCTGTCGAGGATTTATGATTTGGCGGACGAAATGCTTCGCCAAAGCAGAGACAGCAACGTTCACTACTTCCATGGTTTTAATCAAAGTGTTTTGATTGATTTGCGAGAATCTATAAAAACGATTCCGATAATGGAGGTTCCATACGCAGAAATTGTCTTCCACATCACAGCGTTGCCACATGCGCTTGAAGAAGTGGCGCTTGTATTCAGGAATGTAAGATCTGATGGGGAGGAAGATCCAACTACAATTTACGAGCGACTGTTTGCCACCGATCTCGAGCAAAGAATTGATGACTTGCTGAAACTCACCACTGAAGCGCGAACTGTATGCCTCCATTGGTCGCTCCCTTAACCTGTCAAATTTAGTGAGATCCTTTCTCAGCATGCTCTCCGGATCGAAATTCATGAGCGCACCTCCGCAGCTGGCCGGCGAATGACCACGACAGGCATTGCGCCCACCGTACCGCGAAAGTGTGGCGTGGCCGCCTGGCCTGGCTGTTCTGGTTCGACGCCGAGCATCGCCGCGCGCGATGCATCTTTCAGCACGTAGCGAATGCCCACCTGGCGCACATTGCCCTGGATGAAGCGCGAGAAAATCATGCGCAAGCGATGCTCCATGCCCGCTTCTTCGATATCGAAGCCCGCGCGCTCGCAGATTTGGTAGAAAGTGCCGGGCCCGTGCAGCAAGGCCTGCAGCAGTGCGTACGAGCGGGAGCCTTGCTTAGGAAGCGTGACGCCAGAACGGCGGCGTTTCGTCTTGTTTACGCCAAAAGTCGGGCGCGGGATATTGTCATTTTGGCCAGTCACAATGCCACCTCCGCAAGTACCGAGTCGCGCCACTTCACTTGCTGGATGGGTGTGCCGCTTCCGTGCGCCTTACCGGTATCCGCCACGAAAGCATGCGCGCGGCCCTTCTCCGTCGGCACCCAATGGCCTGCGATACTCTCTTGCAGGCCGGCCTCGACCAGAAGCTGGTTGAAAGCCCTGGCGCTCTTGACGAAGCGGCTGCCCAACTCCGTCGGCGTGTAGTAAATCTCCTGGCTGGGCGTGGCCAGGTGCGTGCGCTCCATCAGCTGCAGCATATTGACGCCGGTCAGGGCGGCCGTACCCTGGTTTGCGCTGATCGCCGCGGCGTTCTTGTCGAGGCCGATCAGGCGCGCAATGCCGAAGATGGCGCGGAATTCCTTGGCGGGCGAGATTGCGCTGGGCTTGGGCGCGGCCGGTGCCTGGCCGGTGACCACGGCGTCGAAGGTGCGGATTACTTCCAGGTGGAACTTGGGGCTAATCCACATGGCGTAGGCGTACACCAGCTCCTTGCACACGTAGGTGCCGCCGTTGCGGCCCTGGGAAGTGATGGTTGGCAAACTCTGCACCGGCGCAGAGTTTAATTCCGCTTCCAGCTCCTGGATTTCCGGGCGACGGAAGAAGAATGCAGGTTGATGGCGGCTTTCCGCACCAGCTGCCCTGTGCAAGTCGTTGAGGCAAAAGCGGCCTTCTTTATCGATCGCGATCAGCGTATTCGCTATCGTGATGCCTTTGTGTTGTACAATTTCGGTCATAAATTCTTTCGCGAATTTTTGTTGTTTCAAGGAAGCCCGCCTGCAAGCGGGCTTTTTTCATTTCTGGCCTTGCAGCTCCTGCAGCATTGCTTCGTAGTGCTGGCGCGTCCGGACGTGGCCGGGATCGACCGGCAGTTCGCACTCGGCATGCCCTTTCTACTGGACGCCGTCTTCGCCAAGCGCCGCGTTGGCGCCAGGCTCGGGCTGCGTAGTCGACCAGGTCAAGCCGCCACCTCGGCGCGCGCGATGCGCTTGAGCTCGCAGATCGACACGTCGAACACCTCGTGCATGCGGATCAGCAGCGAGGCGCCGATCGGCAGGCGGCCGTGGCGAATCTTGGAAATCACTGGTGGCGCCACTTCCAGCGCGCGGGCCAGAGCGGCGTCGTTCTTTGGGCCTTTGGCCAGGAGGGTGTCGAGCAAGTTGTTGTTGCCATCGGCGTTGTTCAGCGAGCCATACGGCGTAATTGCAGTTGTTTGCGTCATGTCATATTCCTAATTGATGGTGATTAAAGTGGCAGATTCCGGTCATGTGATGCTGTAGCTGTCGGGTGCGGGTTCGTTATGGCGGCTCGCGCCGCGGCACCTCGTATTTCTTCGCCACTCTGTCGGTGGCATCGCGCCATTTCTGGCGCGCTTCCTTGTGCGCGGCCTTCGCCGCGCCTTCCCCCTTCCCGTCCTTGGCGCCCTGCAGGTCTTTCTCAGCCTGGCGGTAAATCATCGAGCGCTGGAAAACCAGCTCCTTTTCCTCGGCAGTGACCTCGGCTGGTTTATTCAATAGCTGCCTCCATGCCGTTAAACCCGCATCCGCACGACGCGCGGGACCAGGCCGAAGCTGGGGCGCTGCGGCTGGAGTGGGCCCAACTTTTCCCGTGATTTGGGTCTAGCCCCGCTCGAAAACGGCGGCGTATCATTCCGTTTCGGCCTGGCGTCCAGGTGATTGCGGATGATCACGATCGTGCATTCGTTCAGCACGTCGCTGACCGACTTGCGCATCGAAGTGCATGCGGCTTGCAAGGCATCTTTGTTGTCTTCGGTGATGTAGCCCTTGACGAGCGCGGTACGTTTTTGCTTCTGTTTCATGGTTTTCTCCTGGTGGTCGGTGTTACAGGGTTTGGGTACAGCGAAAATGGCCGGGAAATTCCTTCGTGCTACATTGCTATCTCCATAACAACAATTTGAAGGAATTTCCCATGGAACTACCAACTCTCGCGGGAGCATTGGCCTCTCTAAAGCTGGCAGCCGATGCGGCGAAAGGGTTGCTGTCCGAGCGCGATGACCGTTTAGTGACCAAAGTCATCGGGGATATGAATGATCGGATGATGGATGTCCAAAATCAGTGTCTGGCGCTCCTGGATAAGCAATACGCGCTGGCCGAGAGCGAACGTCAGCTGAAAGAGAAGCTGCGAAAAATGGAAGAGAAAGCTGCAGACCTTGATCAGTACGAGTTGCATCAAAACACTCATGGTGCAGTCATGTACCGATCCAAGGTATCGCTCGATCCTTCGGACAAACCGGTATACCTGTGCGCAAACTGCATGGCTGCCGGCGTAAAAACATTTCTTCAACTTCAACGAAGCGGAATGAAAACTGTCTTCTTTTGCAAAGAACATGGCGAAATACGATCTGAGATCCCGGACAAAGTGATGCAACCGGTGCGCATTAGGTTTTAACTTCACGTTGACTCCTTCAGTGGCTTGAGGCATTCATCGAGCGGCGCTCCTGGCGGCAGCTGGCGCGACTCGACCAGCGGGATGCGCACGAAGTCGGCCGCCGGACGAGGCGGGGAAATTGGAAGGCGGATCATGGCTTCGCGCCCACGTCGATGCCGACAGCGGCCCGCAAAGGCACGGTGTCAAAGATGGCATTGGCGGTAGGAGGCTGGCGGCCGGCGTGGCCTGGGTCGACAGCAACTAGCTCCGGCCAAATCTTTTGCCAGTCATCAGGCCGAAGCTCTTGACGGGTCACCTTGCCACCCGTCTCCCCCTCGATGGCTGGGCAGTGCTGAATAGCAACCGGACGGATGTTTTCAATCCACTGGTGCAGCAGCGCTGGGGAAACGTTGATTGCACGAGCAAATTCAGCCTTCTTCGTGCCTGACTCGATGAGGTAGTTTTTGAGGTTCATGTCGCAATAATAGCATTGCTAGTATGAAAGTCAATAGCATAGCTCGTTGCGCTCTTAAATAGCATCGCTATACTCCGCTTATGAAAAAAGAACCCAAGGCCTTAGAAAATTGGCAGATTGAAGACGCGCAGCGACTAAAGTCACTCTTTGACGCGCGCGAGCCAAAGATTTCTCAGGCTGAATTTGGCGCGAAATTCGAGATCGGCTCTCAAGGCATGGTCTGGCAGTACGTGGCTGCACGCCGCCCACTCAATATCAAAGCGGCTACCGCCTTTGCGCGGGGCCTGGGCGTGAACGTCGAAGAAATTAGTCCAACCATCGCTGAAGAAATTGCAGCAGCGGCATCCCATACCGGCGCGTCAGTCGGCGCTCAGGGTGTGCCAGGTGCCAGCCCAGTAACCGATGATGAAGAAATGGCTCCGGTGATGGTCCGTATTCGCATGGTGCCTGAGCATCTGCGCGCTGGCATTACCGGGTTTGAGGCAGATCATACTTTTGAGGATGGCGGACATTTACACGTCCCTCGCCAATGGTTAGAAGAGAATGACCTTACCCCTAACGCCCTCTTGGCCATCAAGATCAAAGGCGACAGTATGGTCCCGATGATGTACGAGGGCGACATTGCCGTAGTGAACGTCAAGGACAAAAACCGGGTAAATGGAGGCGTTTTCGCTTTGAACTACAAAGGCGAGTCGGTTGTGAAGCGTTTGAAGTATGAGCGCCGCGAATGGTATCTGACATCGGAGAATCCCGAATTCCATCAAGAGCCTTGCCGAACAAGCGACTGCAACGTCGTCGGCCGTGTAGTGCGCTTCGAACCACGGAATTTCAAGGATCGCTTATGAGCAACCCGCCCGGCAGGAATCCGACCAAAGGGGGTGCTTTACAGCAGGTCCTTTTCCCAGGTGGCGCTGCGGCTTTGGTAGCCCTGCTGTTCTTCGTTTATGGATCAGTTCACCGAGAGCCGGAAGGCGCAGTTCCAAGCCAACAGCAAGTGGTCGCCCAAGAGAAATCTGCCGCCAAGGATGCGGTTGAATTGTGCCGCAGCCGCGCCACAGCGTTACCGGCCGGTTCGAGTGAAGCGAAAATTGCCCAAGATGCCTGCCAACTTATGCAGACGCAATACGAACAAACATACCGCCTGACGCCATGATCCTAAAATCAATTTTCTTTGCGGCTATGCTGGCCCTGCCAATCGCGGCCATTGCAGCACCTTGCAACAAGGCGGCCGCCCAGGACGTGCGAAAGATGATGGCCGAATTCGCAAAATGGGAACTCGGTAGCGACACCGGTAAAATCAAAGTCACCTGGAACCACAAGACGGATAGCCAATCGACGAACGGAATATTGCGCCTCATGTCCGCATTCGCCGATGCGGATGCCTGCCTCATGGGCTACCCGCGCAAAATTCACTTCTATCGGATGGGCAAGCAGGAAGGTATCGCCTCACCTGATCATGGCGTCAAGCTCACGAACTAGATTCCCGCCACAAAGGCAGACTCACGGGCATCGCGCCGCCGACGGCGAGTATGTGGCGGGTGAGGTAGCGCAACAATTCGTTAGATTTCTTGTAAGCAATTTTATATATAATTTATAAATATGCCATTTCCGCAGTCGCGAGGTGGCCACTATAAATATCTATAAAAACAAGGACTTAACGATGAATATCCCAGGCCAGGTGGCCACCCAGAAACAGATTCCACTCGATCTCGGCATCGAAATTCAGCGCGATGTCAACGGGATTGAAATGGGCGTGTTAGACAATGGCATCCCCTATTTAACCCAACGCGGACTTTCAGGAATTACTGGGATTGCTCGTAACGCCATTCAGAACATAACAAAAGAATGGGAAGAGCACTGGAGCGATGTGGTCCTAGGTAAAGACCGCATTTCGTTTTTCAAGCAGTACTTAAATTCCAAGGGTTTCAATGAACCCAAATTGCACTTAGAGAGCATTCAAAATGGAGTTGTGCATTATGCGTATCCCGACATAGTGTGCATGGCATTCCTTGAGTACTATGCTTTTGAATCAAAAGCTGATAGCGCAACAGCACTTGAAAACTATCGTAGATTTGCTGCTTTTGGGCTTAGAACATTCATTTATGATGCACTACATTACGTCCCCAGCGATAAATGGAAGTATTATAATGACAGGGTTTCACTTCTTAAAGATAGCGCGCCAGTTGGTTATTTCACCATCTTCAAGGAAACGACCGGCCTTGTTGTCGATTTGATTTCAGCTGACCTTACAGTAAATGATAAAACCTTACCAGATATAAGCGTTGGGCTGGCATGGGCGAAATATTGGAAGGAAAACAATCTTGAAGGCTCATTTGGTCAACGCATATTATACGAACACAATTACCCAGATTACTACCCCCAAGCTTTCAGTAATCCCCAAACGCCAAATGCTTACCCCGATGCTGCACTTCCTGTTTTTCGACAATGGTTTAGAGAAACTTACTTGCTAACTAAATTCCCAAAGTACATTCTCACTAAGGCCAAGTTACTACCTGGTGGAGCCGCCGAGGCCATTAAGATTGGTGCGATGTACCAACCACCTTCGCTGTCATGATAAAAGTACTGGCGAGCTAGAACGAGCAGGATTGTTAATGGACTTTGCATCGCACCTTCTTCATTCATAGTCCCGGACACCTGCTCTTACTGCATAATGCATTTATGCAAGTATGCGCCGCCATCATCAAGATCAAGCAAATTCGTTTGGCAGTGGTCCAGGTCAAGCTAGAGGATACATGGCCGGCCACCGGCCCAGCCGCTCTGCTTCATGCACAGCGGTTCTTCCCTACCCTCCCTATTTTGTTGCTGTCGCCACGCGTCGGCGGCTTTTCGCGAAGCTACGCCACCTTCGACATCGCGCCGCTAATCCACCTGATAAACGCTGAAGAGATCGCTTGGCGGACTTACTTACGACAGCCTCCCTCAGAACTGCCCTTCTAAATCACGCAAGCCAGCCCCGACGATTAGGGGCTTTTTTTCGCCTTTCGCTCTCCGTTGCCAAAAATCTTGATTTTTACTAGCAATGCTATTGCGCTATTAAAATAGCTTTGCTATTATTCATTCATCGAAAGCAAACACAGGAGTCCGACATGTCCCCAGCAGAGCTCGCAGCACTTGAAGCGGTCCTCGTCGCTCACGGCGAAGTGATCCCGGCAATCGCAATCCCGGCGCGCGGCTGATCGCCATGAGCGCCCGCGACCACGATGCCACCCAGCTGCAGGCTGAGCTGGCCCAGGCCACGGCCGCAGCACCGGCCCCGCGCTTTCACTTCGACGTGACGATTCGCTTCACAGACGGCACGTACCGCAACAAGGTCCGCGCCCGCAACAAAAGTGTGGCGCATGCCATGGCTCTGACGGATGCGCGCATGGCCTCGCCCTGTAACACCTTCTACGGCAAAGAGCTCGGCCACTTGGTCGAGCTGGCCAAACAAGATCAGCGGTCGCCCGCGCCGTAGTTCAAGGCGGAACAGGCCGGCGGGCCGGATAAATGCCCTGTGGGATCAGCATGCTCCGATTGATCTTCGTGAGGATCAGGCGCCCGGGGAAGCCCGGCGCCACAACCAACCTTGAAGGAAATACAGCATGTCGAATTTCAAAAAAGATCAGAAGGTGAATGTGAAGGGCACGAAAACCGAGCCGCTGCCGCGCCCGGGCAAGTTCGTGCAGACGCATCCGGGCGTCCGTGGAGACTTCCTGGAAGTGCTGCTGGACGGCTCGACGCAAAGCCAGCGCTTCCGCCCTTCGCAGGTGTCGGCAGCCTGATTTCACCCCGGCCAGTCGCCCTGGCCCGTTTCGCCGGCGTAACCGGCGGCCAACAAAGCAAGGGCGGCGTGGGAAGCAGACACGCACCCGAGGGAAAGCTCCCTCGCAGTAAGTCAGTTTCGGGTCGCGTTACCACGACATAGCCAACTGACGGCTGGAGTAGCGCCCAGCCCCTTGCTTTGTTGGTGGCCCAACAGCCGCAGGAATCACACCCCCAACGGATTTTCTCGGGTCGCCAACAACACATTAACCAGAGGAGCAGGACATGAGCTACATCATCACCATCCGCACCGGCCCGCGTGCCGAGGATGTCGCGCACTTCGCGGCCATCGGCAACTTGGCCGCACTGATCGATGCGGCCTACGACGACGGCGCCCTGGGCGTGACTGCGATGGTGCGGCCGTGATCGCCCTCTTCCGCCGCCTGCTGGCCGCCCACCGCCACTACCAGGCGCAGCACCAGCAACGCATGAACAAGATGCGCCTGGCCGGCGTGTGCCGCGAGCTGGCCGGCCTCGAAGAAATGCGCAAGGAACTGATCACCGCGCAGATCGAAGCGCTGATCGACCTGGACGCATCCGCCGCGCGCGCGAAGCAGCTGGGCCGCGCCCACCGGGAGGCGCAGTGGACGTCGTCAGCCAAGCCGTGATGGACGTGGCCAGCCAGGCCCTGCGCAACTGGCATGCAGGCCACGCCATCGTCTACGCCGTCCGCCTGGCACTGCTGAAGGCAGAAATCATAAAACTCACAAGGAAAAAGTCATGAACGCAGTTACCCAAGAAAGCCGCAACGCCACGCAGACAACGCAGTCCGCAGGCGCGCTGGCACCCCGCACCGCTGGCCAGATGATCCTGGACGTCGCCCACATGGATAGCATGGTCCGCCTGGCCGACATCATGGCATCGGGCAAAGCAACTTTGCCGCCGGCATACCGCAATTCCCCGGGCGACTGCCTAGCGGTCATTATGCAGGCGATTTCCTGGCAGATGAATCCCTTCGCAGTGGCGCAGAAGACCCACTTCATCAACGGCAATATCGGGTATGAGGCGCAACTGGTCCATGCTGCGATCACGGCCTCCGGCATCCTGACCCAGGACGACTTCGACTACGAGTACTACGGCCAGTGGGAAAACGTCATTGGCAAGTACGAGATCAAGAAGAACGACAAGGGTGAATATCGTGCCCCGGCATGGTATTTGTCCGACGAAATTGGTTTGGGCGTCCGTGTTTCGGCCACGATCCGCGCCACCGGCAAGGTCAAGGTGTTGGACCTGCTGCTTGCGCAGGCGCGCACCCGCAACTCCACTCTCTGGGCCGACGACCCGAAACAGCAGCTGAGTTACCTCGCGGTGAAAAAGTGGGCGCGCCAGTATGCGCCAGGCGTAATCCTTGGCGTCTACACGCCGGACGAACTGGAAGCTGACTACCGCGAACCGGTCGATATCACACCTCCAGCAACGAGCGCCAACGCCAGAGGCACGCAAGATCTGTTGCCCGAATGCACCGATGAGCTTTTCAAGGAAAAGACGCCTGAATGGCGCCAGATCATCCTCTCCAAGAAGAAAACGCCGGATCAGCTGATCGCCTTCCTGAGCACTCGCGCCACATTCACCGAAGCGCAAAAAATAACCATCGACAGCTGGTCGCGCGAAAACGACTAATCGCCACATCCAACAATAAATCATCGAGGACACATCATGCAACGCGAAAATACTCTCACCCGAGAAATCCACAACCTGCTCCAGGGCAGCGATGACTGGCACGCCTTTCGCTTCGACCACCACGGCGCCAGCGAGGCGGCAGCGATGCTCGGCCTGTCGAAAAAAGTCACCCGCAGCGAACTGGTGCGCATGAAGGCCACAGGCCTGGCCAAGGAGTTCAGCGACTGGGCACAGGAAAACATCCTGGACTATGGCCACGAAGTCGAAGCGCTTGCGCGCCCGTTCGCCGAGCGCATCATCGGCGACGAGCTCTACCCGGCCACACTGTCGCTGGGCCGCGAGAGCGCCTCTTGCGACGGCCTGAACATGGCCGAGACCATCGGCTTCGAGCACAAGCAATGGAATGCGGAGCTGGCGGCATCGGTGCGCGCCGAAGTGTTGCCGGACGAGCACCAGCCGCAGGTGCAGCAGCAGCTGATGGTGACCGGCGCCGAGAAGTGGCTGTTCATGACCTCGGACGGCACCGAATCGAACATGACCTGGATGTGGGTGTATCCGGATACCGCATGGTTCGCGCGCATCGTTGCCGGCTGGGAGCAGTTCGATATCGACGTCTCCAATTACACGCAGGTCGACATTGCCGAGAAGCCGGCCGCTGAGCCGATCGCCGCCCTGCCCGCCTTGGTCGTCCAGACCGAAGGCAAGGTCGTCAGCAGCAACCTGGTTGCGTATAAGGCGGCCGCCGAGAAGTTCATTGCCAAAATCAACACCAAGCTGGAAACCGACGAAGACTTCGCCAATGCCGAAAACACCGTCAAGTATTGCGGCGAGGCGGAAGATAAGCTGGAACTGGCCAAGGCGGCCGCCCTGGCGCAGACCGCAACCATCGACGAAGTGATGCGCACGGTCGACCACATCAAGGCACAGTTCCGCGCCAAGCGCCTGGAGCTGGAAAAGCTGGTCAAGACCCGCAAAGAACAGATTAAGGAAACCATCCTGAACGAAGGCCGGCACGCCTTTACCGCCCACATTGCCGCGCTCGAAACCGAAATCACGCCGCTGCGCCTGCAGCAGCAACAGCCGGATTTCGCCAGTGCGATGAAGGGTAAGCGCACCTTGGGCAGCCTGCGCGATGCCGTCAGCACCACGCTGGCCAACGCCAAGATCGCCGCCAACGCCCAGGCCGCCGACTACCGCGCCAAGCAGGCCTGGTGCCGCGAGCATGCCGCTACCTACGGTTTCCTGTTCATGGACATGGCCAACATCATCGGCAAGCCGATGGATGACTTCCAGCTGGTCATTACCAGCCGCATCGCGGACCACAAGCGCGCCGAGGAAGCGAAGGCCGAAGCCGAGCGCGCCCGGATCCGGGAAGAGGAGCGCGTCAAGGCAGAAAAGGCAGCCGCCGAGACGATCCGCCTGGCCCAGGTGGAATCGGACCGCTTGGCATCTGAGGCGGCGCAAGCGGAGCGCGAGCGCGCGGCAGCCGACACGCAGCGCCAGCTGGCAGAGCAAGCATCGCAGATCGCTGCCGAGCGCGCCGTCGAGCCGGTCGCCCAAGTGGCGGCGCCGAAACCTACCGCCCCTATTGCCGCCCGCCGCGCGCCGTCCGCCGCAGCGCCAGTGCCGGCACCGAACTGCCCAGCGCCAGCACTCGACCTGCTCGACGCCGCAGCCGATGACCTCTACCCATCCGACAGCGACATCCTCGATGCGCTGTTCGACCAGTTCGGCCTGACGTCGGCCGAGGCCATCGAGCGTCTGGCCAAGTTCGACTTTGCCACCGCGCGCGCCGACCTGGTCGCCGAAGCCGCATAAAACACCGCCCCGCCCACCACCTGGAGAAACCCATGAACACAGCAGTCGCAGCACCACAAATCACCCTGCAAGCCATCCAGTCCTCGCAGATCGCCGCCATCGGCCACTGCCCGGCAACCGAGACCCTGGCCGTGCAGTTCTTCCGCAAGGGCGCGCCGGCGGACGTTTATCACTACGCGAACGTCTCGGCCACCGAATACGCAGCCTTCGCTGGCGCCGAATCCGTCGGCAAGCACTTTTACGCGCACATCAAGCCGCATGCCGACAAGCACCCGTACACGAACATGGGCACGCCGGCCGTCGAACAGGCGCCGGTCAAGCTGAGCAAGGAGCTGCTGGCCGGGCTGCTGACGGGGCGCGAGTACGGCAAGGAAATGGCCAAGGAAGAAAAACTGCAGGCCAAGGCGGCCGGCCTGATCGTGATCTTTGGCGCCAGCGACGACCTGATGGAGTTCCGCGGTTTCGTGGACGACGAGCGCGGCGCGCCGACCATCGCACTGCTCGACGCCAAGGGCTTGCTGCCGTTCCGCGAGGATATTCAGCACGACGACGATGCACTAAAGGACTATTTCGCCCGGGCGCCGCAGGTGCGCGCCGTGGATGCCCTGTGGGGCAAGGAAGACGGCTACAGCTGGACCTACCGCACCGACGTGCCGCATGCCACGTTCGAAATCGTGGAAGGCGGCGAACCGTATTGCCGCGGCATTGTTATCGACGTGGCCGACTTGGCTGCCGAGCCTGGCTAATCACATTGGTGATGGACCGTCGTCCTCCTCCGGCTCAGGGTTACCCATTTCATGATCAGTTGCCGGCCGTTGCCGCGTCAGGCCATGGCACACAGCAAGGCAGCCACCAAGGCTGCCACTAGAAAGGCACAGCACGAAGGCCTCAGCCTGTCGGGGTGACTCAAAACTGTAGACAAGGTCGGAAACAAGTACCTCGGTACTGGAGAGCTGCGTGTAAGAGGTGCTCATAGAAAGCCTAATTAAAGTTTTGACTATATCGCCAATCATGCAAAGGAGCAACTAAATGAATGTCAAATCTCAGCCCGTAGGAGCACCGCCTTGACAGAAATTGTGCTCATGAAAATGGCCAACATCCTCGTGCCGCATGACGAGGCGGCGGCCGACTTCATCCAGAAGATGAAGGCCGGCGCGCTTATGCATGCGGACTTCAAGAAGGTGCGGAACTACCAGTTTCACAAAAAATACTTTGCCCTGGTGACTTTTGCCTTTGATCAGTGGGAGCCGCGCGGCGGCCTGACTTACCAGGGCCAGCCAGTAGCGAAGAACAAGGAGCGCTTCCGGAAAGACATAGCGATCCTGGCCGGTTTCTTCGAATCAACGGTGAACCTCAAGGGCGAGGTGCGCCTGGAGGCGAAAAGCATTTCATTTTCGCAAATGGACGAGATCGAGTTCGAGGCGCTGTACAGCACGACCATCGACGTGATCCTGTCCCGGATTTTGACCAAATACACCAGGCAGGACCTGGACAACGTAATTAACCAGCTGCTGGCATTCACATGAAAGCCAGCGGCAGCAAAGAGGAAGATCATGGACCAACTGAAAGAGGCAGTCGCCGCAGCATTTGACAAGGTAGTCGCGTCCGGGGCCATCGAGGAAGCTATACAAAAGCAGATCGGCGCGGCCGTCACCGCCGGCATCATCGAGCACCTGCGCGATTACAGCGACTTCGGCAAAGCGCTCAAGGCCAAGATTGGCACCCTGATCGAAGTCGACCTGGACACGTTAGACCTGCCGTCGTACCGCCAATTGGTGGGCGACGTCATCAAGAAGCGCGTCGGCGCAGTCATGTCCACTGAATTCACCGAGAAGCTGGACAAAGATATTGCCGAGATGCTGGCGCCAGCGCCGGCCACGATCACTCTGCAAGAGCTGCTGGATGAATTCATCGAAAGCAAGAAAGACGCGTGGAACGCACACCAACTGCATGGCGAAAAATTCACGCTGAACATCAACCGTAGCGACCGGCACGACGGCTACATCGATATCTCGATCGATGAAGACCCTGATCAGGAACGGCATACCTCTTGCGCAGTCCATTTGCGGATTCGTGGCGACGGCGAGGTGTGGGGCCTGAGCCTGGCTGGGGACGATATCAAAAACAAGATTTTCGTCGGCCCGCTCTTCAATTTTGAAAAGCGGCTGTTCCAGATGTACACGGCCAAGACGCGCCTGATCATCGACGCGGACGCGGAAGCCGAGGACTTCGACACCACATTCCCTTACAACGATTAAGCGAGCAGCCGCCATGTTTTTCAAAAACCTCCAGATTTACCGCCTTCCCACCCGTTGGGCCATGACGGCCGCCGTGCTCGAGCAGGCGCTGGCGCCGCAGCAGTTCACGCCCGCCACCAGCATGGACTTGGTGCGCCAGGGCTGGGCCGCGCCACGCGGCGCCGATCAGCCGCTCGTGCACGCCGTCGGCAGCCAGTTCCTGCTGCAGCTGAAAACCGAGAAGAAGCTGCTGCCGTCGACCGTGATCAACCAAGTGGCCGCCGCCCGCGCGCTGGAAATGGAAGAAGCCCAGGGCTTCGCGCCCGGCAAGAAGGCCATGAAGGAATTGAAGGAGCGCGTCACCGACGAGCTGCTGCCGCGCGCGTTCGCCATTCTCAGCACCACGGCCGTGTGGATCGATCCGGTGAATGGCTGGCTTGTGGTGGATGCGGCCAGCCCGGCCAAGGCGGATGAAGTGATCAAACTGCTGCTGAAATCCGTCGACAAGCTGCCGCTGGAAAGCCTGCGCGTTCAGCGCTCGCCGGTCGGCGCCATGACGGAATGGCTGCAAGCGGACGAATCCCCGGCAGGCTTCACGGTCGACCAGGATGCGATCATGCGCGCCACCGGCGAAAGCAAGGCGCAGGTGGCGTACAAGCGCCACACCCTGGAAGCGGACGATATCCGCCGCCACATTGCCGCCGGCAAGCAGTGCACGCGCCTGGCCATGACCTGGAGCGACAAAATCAGCTTCGTGCTGGACGAGAGCCTGGCCATCAAGAGCGTCAAGGCGCTGGACGTGATCACGGAGCGGGAATCGGGCACGAAAAATAATGAAGAGCGCTTCGACAGCGATTTTGCCCTGATGACGGGCGAGCTGGCCAAGATGCTGGTCGACCTGGTCGATGCGCTGGGCGGTGAAGTGGACGCCGTGGCGCCAGCGGCGCGCCCAGCCGTTGACGCGGCGCCGGCCAAAGGCCACGAACCAGTGCGCGAGCAACGCGTGGTGCTGGAGTTGAATGGCCAGGCGCCCGGCACCGTCCCGCCTGGAGACGGCAGCGCAAGCGATCCGCTGTACGACCAGGCCGTCGAGGTCGTACGCACACATCGCCGCGCATCTGTATCACTGGTGCAGCGCCACTTACGTATCGGCTTCAACCGGGCCGGCAACCTGCTGGAAGCAATGGAGACGCTGGGCGTGGTGAGCGGCATGGCGTCGAATGGCAATCGCACGGTACTGGCTGCTCCAGGAGCGACAGCATGAGCGCAATATCACGCACGCCAGGACTGCTCACTCTGGGCAAATTTGCGTCAGCACATGGTGGTCCGCTAATGGAATACGCGAACGGCTCGGCCCAGCAACAGGTCTTCGCCGCGATGCCGATGGAAGGGTTTGACCATCAGGCCAACGCGCAGCGCCTGGTCGCCTGCTGGAACGCACTCGACGGCCTGTCCGACGAAGCGCTTGACGGCGGCTGGAACGCGCGCAGCATGAGTGCTTACGCCAAGGGCCTGGAAGAAAAGCTTGCCGCAGCACGGGTGCTGCTGGCCGAAGTGGTGAGACCGCACGATGATCACGTCAAGGCAGTTCAAGCCTCCGGCGAGCAGCCTACCGTTAATCCGCTGGCCATCCGGATTCACGACTTACTGAAAGGAGGTCCGACGTGAAAGAGCACCCCATCCTCATGAACGGCGCCATGGTGCGTGCCCTGCTCGACGGCAGCAAGACGCAGACGCGGCGGATCATGAAGCCGCAGCCAGAACCAGTACCGCATCGCCCGGGCGATTACCAGTGGCCTTGCAACGCGTTCCAGTCGATGGTGAGCGTAGCGGATACGCGCGCGCCTGGCGCCCACGGCATGGCTGGCGACGCATGCCCGCACGGCGCGCATCGCGATCAAATCTGGGTGCGCGAAACCTTCTTTGCCTACGGCCGCTGGGTAACTCGCTACAGCAAGAAGAAGGGCCGCGACGAATGGCACTTCATCGACATGACGGCCGAATGCGACCGCACGTACCAGTACGATGCCGATTTCCCGGGAGTGCCGCTGGCAGCCGGGCGCGGCGGCGCGCTGCCCGGCTGGTACATGCGCCCCTCTATTTTCATGCCTCGCGCGGCCTGTCGGATCCTGCTGGAGATCATATCGGTGCGCGTCGAGCGCCTGCAGGATATCAGCGACGCCGACATTGTGGCCGAGGGCATCGACATGGATGCGCTGGCTGAGGCGCAGGACCGCTACGACATCGTGTGCAAAGGATCTGGCGCCAGTGGGCGCGCAACCGAGCGCACGGCCTGGCGCGACCTTTGGGAGTCGACCGGCGGCGACTGGGATGCCAATCCGTGGTGCTGGGCGATCACATTCAAGCGGGTGACGCCATGAAGCGCCTGAAGGCTTACCAGGTCAGCGACGGCGACGACATGACGGTGATTCGCTACGCCACCAGTAGCGCGGCGGCGCGCCGGGAAGGCGGCAATGAAATCGGCTGCGAGTGGGATGGCGTCGATTCATGCGTGCGCAAACCGGAATACGACCAGTATGCGCCTGGCCCTGTGCCGGCCCAGGCGCTGATCGAAGCCGGGTGGCGGTTCGAATGCCGCCGCCACGGCTGCGGCAACTGGGCAAATCGGGACACGGAAGAATTGACGCTCAGCACTGCCGGCGATCCGTATTGCTGCGAAGCCTGCATGGCCCGCCACTTCGCCCGGCAGCGCGCGAATGCGGCGGCGGGCGCGGCACTGCAAGAACTGGTCGAGGCCAAGCTGCCAAGTTGCCAAGTTGCCATGTGACCGAGGTGTACGTCTATGGGTGGCACTTGGAGGCGGCATATGGAGGCGGCATGCGGGCTTATATCGACTTCAGCTTTCCAGGCGGTCGCTGGCCAGGGCGCTTTGTGTTCGGAGAGGAAGGCTTCCGCGTGCATGGCGATGACTTGCATGCCTTCCGGGCGCTGTATCCGCCACCTGCCGACGAAGCTGCAACAACGGAGGCGGCATGACCGACAACGACGAAGTGCCGAACAGCGAGCGCAGCCCCAGCGCCGCGCGCGTGGCGGCGGCCCTGATCCTTATTTACGTGGCAGCGACCCTGGCGGGCGTCTTGGCTACGACAACCTGAAAGGTGAATGTGAAAAAGATAATTGAATGGGCGCCGGTCGTGCGCGATGCCGAAGGATGGTATAGGCATCCAGATATGCCGGAGTTCGATGAAGATCAAGAGGAGGAATATCGCGCGTGGCTCGCTGCCCAGGGCCTGGACACTACCTACTCTAGCCTGGAATCCGAGGATGATACGCATCCAGCCCATATCGCCTACTTCGGCCAGGCAGGAACGGACGTCTCCGACTGGAACCCGGCGCCGCCTGCCGGTGATGGCTGGTTCACGCTGTCCATTCACGACTCCGAAGATGGCCCGTACTGGGTATGGGGCCGTCGCGAGCAGGCGGCGCAATGAGCAGCCGCAACCTAGCGCCAGCGCCGGAGACCCCGGCCGAGGCGGCATACAAGCTGGACCGGGCCGTGCTGCGCGCGATCCACACCTGCCAGACAGTGCTGTTCGAGGGTAAGCAGCACCACTTGCGCGGCATGAGCACCCAAGTGCTTGGTGGCGGCGTGTCTTCCGTGATTTACCTGATGGGTGACGCGACACCGCGCCAGCCCAGCGAGATAACCTTTTTGGAGCATGCAGAATGATCAACAACGATAGAAATGACGCGCTGGAGCAAGCTGCGCCCTCTTCGGTCGCCGCAGCGCTGCAACACCTGGCCGTACCGGATGGCTGGAAGTTGGTACCGGTTGAGCCGACGCCTGAGATCATTGCTGGCGCCGCAATCGCATCCTGGCCAACCGCAACGCTTGCGGACATCGACCTAGCACGCCAAGCGGCGCCGCTCGTCTTGATGCGGATGAACATGGCGCCGGGCACGACCGTCAATGCGTTGGCTGGCATGTTGGCGACGATGGCGCCGGCATATCGCGCCATGCTGGCGGCCGCACCGGCGGCTCCAGCACAAGAGCAGCTGGCGGCGCCCACCGATTCATTCCAGAGCCGCGTGCAGCCCTGGATGATGGCGTGCTTCGGCGCCGAAATCTCAGCCGATGGTGCCGAGCGCAATCACCGCTTCCTGGAAGAATCCCTGGAACTGGTGCAGGCGAGCGGCTGCACGGCCAAAGAGGCGCATCAGCTGGTCGACTATGTGTACGGCCGCCCGGTCGGCGAGCGCGCACAGGAAGTCGGCGGCGTCATGGTCACGCTGGCCGCCCTGTGCTTGGCACAAGGCCTGGACATGCACGCCGCCGGCGACACCGAGCTGGCCAGGATCTGGACGAAGGTCGAGGCGATCCGCGCCAAGCAAGCGGCAAAGCCGAAACACTCGCCGCTGCCGGCGCGGCGGCCGGCAGCGGCGGGAAGCATGGGCCTGGATGATTTGATGACTGCCTGCGAGAGCGCGTACCGAATAGGCCCATATCATGGGTTTGTCGGCTCCCTTAACGCAATCCGGAACTCTGCCATGCACAAGATTGGAATGGCAGAGGCCGAAGCCGATGAATGCGAGCGCCTGTCTGTAAAAATGAAGGAGCGCGCTGAGAAAGCAGAAGCCCGCGTGAAGGAGCTGGAGGGCGGCGAACTGGATTGCCCTGCCTGCGGCGGCAGCGGGCATGCCGACGACGACGCGGTCGGGAGCGCGCCATGAACATGAGCGAAGTCGAGATGCGCCACATTGCCGAACTGGTGGCGGCGCTGGACAAAGCCGCAGGCAAGAAGCCCGTCAGCACATCCGGGGAATTGAACAGGCAGCAGATCTGCGCCGCACTCGGCGTCAGCGAATCAACGATCCGCCGCCTCGAGCAGGCAGGATTGCCATATACACCGGTCGGCGCGCGGTCCAAGCGCTACGACCTTGAAGAATGCAAGAGCTGGTTAAAGGGAAATCAAATATGTCAGTCTGGAAAGACAGCAAGGGTAAACTCCACGTCGGAATCATGGTCGATGGCAAAAGAATTCACAGAGAGTTGCCGGACGGTTCAACTGCGAGTGATGCCAAGCTGATCGAGGCTGAGCTCCGTGCGGCAGTGGCGCGCGCGCCGAAGCAAAAGCAAGTGCACATTCCGGGCGATATACCAATGACAGCAGTTCTCGCGCTGTTTGTCGAGCATTCTCAGACCCTTCGCAGCGCGGATACGGCAAAACACCATGCCAAGCGACTGGGCGCCTGGGCGGAACGATACAAGGCGAGCCAGGCGCAAGAATTTGCCGACCACGTCATCAAGGACATGAGCAAGCTTATCCCCCACAGGAAAACCGGAAAGCTGGTGCCCGCCTACGCTCCGGCGACAATCAATAGATCATTGGCGTGCGCAAAAAAAGGCCTCCACCTGGCTTGGCGCCAGCGGCTAATTCCGGAAAACTACGGCCTACGGATCGAGTCGGTAGCCGTTAACAACAAGCGCGAAGTTTTTCTGACAGTCGAGCAGGTCAAAAAAATTGCTTCGTTTTGTACACCTATTGCCCAAGCGGCAATATGGGCAGCACTTCTGACTGGTGCCCGGCGTGGCGAACTGTTCCAGATGGAAAGCTCGCATATTGGCCACGACACTATAACGTTCCCTGCAAGCAATACGAAGACGCTGCGCATGCGCGTCATACCAATCATCCCGGCGCTTCGGCCTTGGCTTAAATACTTTCCGCTGGAAATGACATTGTACGGAGTGCAATCTTCCTGGCGCCGCGCACGCGTGAAGGCGGGCATGCCGCATGTGAATTTTCACGATCTTCGGCATTCATGCGCCAGCATCATGTTGGGGCTGGGAGTTGACCTTTACACGATCAGCAAGATTCTGGGTCACGCGAATATACAGACGACTCAGCGCTATGCGCACCTGCAGGTGGATGCGCAGCGCGAAGCGTTGAATAAGCTATCGCTGTTGGTCGTCGCAAAGTAAATTACACTGAAAAATTACACTCAACAAAAAAGCCGACCTTTTTAAAGATCGGCTTTACGTGTAAGTGATTGATTTCACCTGATATTCTTGGTGGGAAGTGCAAGTTTCGAACTTGCGACCCCTGCAGTGTGAATGCAGTGCTCTACCCCTGAGCTAACCTCCCGAAGCGAGGCGAATTATCGCATAGGTGTTGCGGCATCTGCAAGGGCTGGCAAGAGGAAATTTACCTAGCCCCGCTTTTTCTCAGGCGGCCGCTGGCGGCGACGTGACGGCGGTCCAGATGCACTGGCCTTTGGCGGCCTTGTCGAGGCCGGCGATGGTGGCTTCGTGGGCGGCGAGTTCGTCGGCCGTGGCGCTCTGGAAGATGACTTCGGCCAGGGGCACGATTTCCAGCACGGCGCCGTCGGCGGCCACTTCCACTTCTTCTTCCATGCTCAGGCTGTTTTGCCCGCGCGTCATGGCCAGGTAGACGTCGGCCAGCAATTCCGAGTCGAGCAGCGCGCCGTGCAGCTTGCGGTGAGCGTTCGAGACGCCATAGCGGTCGCACAGGGCGTCAAGCGAGTTGCGCTTGCCCGGATGCATTTCCTTCGCCTGCACCAGGGTGTCGATCACGCCAACCACTTGCTCGTGGACTGGCGGCAGGTTCAGGCGCTTGAATTCCGCGTTCAGGAAGCCGATGTCGAACGGGGCGTTGTGGATGATCAGCTCGGCGCCGGCGATGTAGGCACGGAACTCGTCGGCGATTTCCGCGAATTTCGGTTTGTCGCTGAGGAATTCCGTCGTCAATCCGTGGACGGCCAACGCGCCCTCTTCCGAGTCGCGCTCGGGATTGATGTAATGGTGGAAATTATTCCCCGTCAACATGCGGTTGTTCAGCTCGACCGCCCCGATCTCCAGGATGCGGTCGCCCGTACGCGGGTTCAGGCCGGTGGTTTCAGTATCGAGAACAATTTGACGCATGGTGAATTCAGTCTTAAAAGCAAAAAGCGAAGGGCACAGTATAGCAAACCTGTGCCCTCCGGTTACGTCCCGCCCGCTGCTGCAGGGCAGAAATTTAGTTCTCAGGCACGTACCGTTTCCACGCCCAAGTTGGCCAGTTGATCGGCCCGCTCGTTGCCCGGATGGCCATTATGGCCGCGCACCCAGCGCCATTCCACTTCGTGCACGGCCTGGGCGATGTCGAGCGCCTGCCACAGGTCGACGTTTTTCACGGGCGCCTTGGCCGCCGTTTTCCAGCCGCGCGCCTTCCAGCCGTGGATCCATTCGCTGATGCCCTTCTGGACATACTGGCTATCGGTATACAACACCACCTGGCACGGACGTTTGAGCGCCGTCAAGGCTTCGATCACGGCTTTCAATTCCATGCGGTTATTCGTCGTATTCAGTTCCCCGCCATAAATTTCTTTCTTGGCGCCATCGGCCACCATCAGCGCACCCCAACCGCCTGTGCCGGGGTTGCCCTTGCATGCGCCATCGGCGTAAATCTCAACCTTATCCATCTTGCTGTTCCCGCCTTTTATTCGTGACCGGTGCGCCTGCGGGCGCCGTCGCCGGTTTCTTGGTCCACGCCGGACCGATCAAACGCATCCCTTTGACGCGCTTGATCGCCTGCACTATATACACTGCGCCCAGATATGGCCACCAGCGCGCACCCGCCTTGTCCATGAAAGCGTTACGGCGCAGCCATTTTTCTGTCCTGCAGGCAGGTGCGTAGCAGCCGAAGTAGCTTTGACTGACGCCCATGTTGAGCAATTTTAACCAGTCTTTCATGCGCGGCATAGAGATCAGCTCGCCGGCTTGCGGCAGGTAGTGGCGCCCCGTGACCCGCCCCACCCCCTGGCGCATGCCCCACAGGCTGGCCGGATTGAAGCCGCAGACGATCACTCTCCCTTCCGGGATCAGCACGCGCTCGACTTCGCGCAAGACCTGGTGCGGCTCGGCGGCAAATTCGAGTACGTGCGGCAAGACCACCAGGTCCAGGCTTTGCGAATCGAACGGCAACTCATCGAAGGCCGACACGAGGGTCAGGCGCTTCTCTTGCGGCGGACGCGGAGGCAGGCGCGCATCGAGCAGCCATTTGTTCGGCATGCGGTTGGCGGCCAGCGCGTCGAGCTGGGGCAAGCCGATCTGCACGGCATTAAAACCGAAGATATCGACGGTCAGGCTGTCGAGGCATTGCTGCTCCCAGGCGCGCACGTACAGACCGGCCGGCGTCTGCAGCCAGCCGTCAAGCGCTATAATGGATTTTTCGGATGCCACACTGTCCATTCAGTTTTCTCTTTTGCTCATGACACACTCCCCTGAACACGCTCTATCGGTACTTGCCGTGCCCGCCTTTGCCGACAATTACCTGTGGCTGATCCACGACGGCCGCCACGCCGCCGTGGTCGATCCCGGCGATGCGACGGCCATCCTCGATGCGCTGCAAGCCCATCAGTTGACCTTGTCCGCCATTTTACTCACGCATCACCACGCCGACCACACGGGTGGCGTGCCTGAATTGTTGCAGCATTTCGCCGTCCCCGTCTTCGGCCCGCGCAATGAGGCTATCACAGCCATCACGGAACCGCTTGCCGAAGGCGATGTCGCCCATGTGCCCGAGCTGGGTTTGCAGATGAACGTCATCGACGTGCCCGGCCATACGAAGGGGCATATCGCCTACGTGCGCCAGCGTGACGAGCGCAGCGGCGCACCGTGGCTGTTTTCCGGCGACACCCTGTTTGCGGGCGGCTGCGGCCGCCTGTTCGAAGGCACGCCGGGCCAGATGGCCGATTCGCTGGGCAAGCTGGCCGCCCTGCCCGACGATACCGAGGTATTTTGCGCGCATGAGTACACCTTGTCCAATTTGCGCTTTGCCAACGCCGTCGAGCCGGGCAATGTGGCCCTGCAGGAACGCATCGCCATCGACACGGAAAAGCGCCAACAAGGTTTAGCCACCGTGCCGTCGACCATTGCCCTGGAAAAGGCCACGAATCCCTTCCTGCGCTACCGCGAACCGGCGATTTTGACCAGCCTGAAGGTGGAAGGCAAGCTGGCCACCGATGCTTCGCCCGTGGAAGCGTTTGCCGCGCTACGGATGTGGAAGAACAGCTTTTAAGCTTCTGCTTCCAAAAAGAAAAATCCCGGCGGCGCCATCAGGCACCGCCGGGATTTTTATTGATCTATTTGATCAGGATCAGATTTCCTCGTACAGCGGCAAGGTCAGAAATTCGGCGAACGATTCCGACGTCGACATTTCCTCGAAAATCTGGCCGGCACGCACATAGGTCAGGCCGTTGCCGCCTGGCGCATCGCGCTGCACCTTGGCCAGCTCTTCCGGAATCATGGCGCGCACCATCTCGGCCGTCACCTTGCGGCCATCTTCCAGCACACCCTTGCTGGAGCGTATCCACTGCCACACTTGCGAGCGGCTGATCTCGGCCGTGGCCGCATCTTCCATCAGGTTGTGGATAGGCACACAACCATTGCCAGCCAGCCAGCTGCCCAGGTAGTGGATGCCGACGTTGATGTTGTAGCGCAAGCCCGCTTCCGTGATCGGCGCTTCCGGCTGGAAATTCAGCAGGTCCGACGCTTTCACGTCGATGTCGGGACGCTGTTTCTCGATCTGGTTCGGCTTGTCGCCGAGCACTTTGGTGAACTCGCCCATGGCCAGTTCCACCAGGCCCGGATGGGCCACCCAGCCGCCGTCGTAGCCGTCGGTGGCATCGCGCGCCTTGTCGTTGCGCACGCCGCCCATGGCGATATCGTTCTTTTCCGGATCGTTCTTGATAGGGATCAAGGCTGCCATGCCACCGATAGCTGGCGCGCCACGCTTGTGGCAAGTTTTCAGCAACAGCAAGGCATAGGCGCGCATGAACGGTGCCGTCATGGTCACTTTCGCGCGGTCGGCCAGGCAGAAATCCTTGTCCAGCTTGAATTTCTTGATGCACGAGAAGATGTAATCCCAGCGGCCCGCGTTCAGGCCCGAGCTGTGCTCTTTCAGCTCGTATAGGATTTCATCCATTTCAAACGCGGCCAAAATGGTTTCGATCAGCACGGTCGCCTTGATCGTGCCTTGCGGCAAGCCCAATTCATTTTGCGTCATGACGAAAATATCGTTCCACAGGCGCGCTTCCAGGTGCGATTCCATCTTCGGCAGGTAGAAATACGGGCCGGCGCCGCGCGCCAGTTGTTCCTTAGCGTTATGGAACATGAACAGGGCGAAATCGAAAATGCCGCCGGAAATACGCTTGCCGTCGACCAGCACGTGCTTTTCATCGAGGTGCCATCCGCGCGGACGCACGACGAGTGTCGCGATCTTGTCGTTCAGCTTGTACGACTTGCCATTTTGCTCGAGCGAAATCGTCTTGCGCACGGCATCGAACATATTGATCTGGCCCGTGATCTGGTTGTCCCAGTTCGGCGTGTTCGAATCCTCGAAGTCCGTCATATAGCTGTCCGCGCCCGAATTGAAGGCGTTGATGACCATCTTGCGCTCGACGGGGCCCGTGATTTCCACACGGCGGCATTCGAGCGCCTTCGGGATCGGCGCGATCTTCCAGTCGCCTTCGCGGATGTGCGCGGTTTCTGGCAAGAAATCAGGACGCTCGCCCGCGTCGAGGCGCTTGGCCCGCTCCACGCGCACGGCCAGCAATTGCTGGCGGCGCGGCTCGAATTCACGCGTCAGCTTGGCCACCAGCGCCAGCGCGGCCGGCGTCAAGATCTGTTCGTAACCGGGCTGGATATCACCCGTGATTTGCATGCCTTCTGGAAGTGCGATCGTGTTCTGCGTCATGAAGTTCTCCGGTTTTTAGTCAATATAAGCAAAGGTAATCTGGTGATCCAAGTATAAGCTGAACGACTGCGCGGACAAGCTGGACAGAGGCGCAAAAACACTCTGCCGGGCGGCGCGTTTGTTCTATAGTATTGCACTATAAGGCATGGAAACGAGATTAAAAATCACTTCATCTATGCGTTTTTATCACAAGTGATGGCATCGCGGGAGCACGGCATGGGGCAGTTCAGACAGATATCAACGTTCGTGGAAGTGGTGGCCAAGGGCAGCCTGTCGGCCGCCGCGCGCGCGGAAGGCATCGCGCCAGCCATGATAGGCCGGCGCCTCGATGCGCTGGAGCAGCGCCTGGGCGTCAAATTGCTGCAGCGCACGACGCGCAAGCTGGCATTGACGAATGAAGGCGCCGCCTTCCTCGAAGATTGCCAGCGCATCCTCGGTGAACTGGAAGAGGCGGAAGCGGCCGTGGCCGAACGCAGCGTGAAGGCCAGCGGCCATCTGCTCATTTCCGCGCCGGCCGGCTTCGGACGCCAGCACGTGGCACCACTGATTCCCTCGTTTGTCGCCGAGCACCGCGACGTGACGGTGTCGCTGAACCTGAACGACCGCCTCGTCGACCTGATCGGCGAAGGCATCGACGTGGCCATCCGCATCGCCAGCCTGTCCGATTCTTCATTGGTAAGCACCAAGCTGGCGGACAACCAGCGCGTGCTCGTCGGCTCGCCCGCCTATTTGAAACGGGCGGGCACGCCCCGTATCCCGGCCGACCTGGCGAAACACAATTGCCTGGCGATCAGCAGCGAAGGCAGCCAGCGGGGCTGGACCTTCCGCGAAAATGGCAAGAACATCATTTTAAAGGTGGCGGGCAATATGGTCTGCAACGATGGCGAAGTGCTGCACGACTGGGCCCTAGCCGGCAAGGGCCTGGCGTGGCGCTCGATGTGGGAAGTGGGCGCCGAGATCGCCTCGGGCCAGCTGGTGACGGTGCTGGACCAGTTCGCCGCCCCGGGCAATGACATTTACGCCGTGTTCGCCCAGCGCCGCCACTTGCCGCTGCGCATACGGGCGTTCGTGGATTTTTTAAGGCACAGTTATTCGCAACCCGACTACTGGCGCGAACGGGCTATTTGAAGACGCGGGACCAAACCTGCTGCGCGTCGGCATAGGCGGCCTGTGATGCTCACCGTACTAGAGTACGGTTGCGCTTCTCGGCCACCTCTTCCTTCCACTCGCGACGGTTTTGTCCGGCGTCGTGACGCATGAGGAAACAACAACTCCCGGATCAGCATTGGCAAGCGTAGGTCGGATTAGCGTAGCGTAATCCGACACCAGCCCATACATCTTGCCAACACCACCCTTGTCGGCTTACGCGCAAGCGCTAAGCCGACCTACCTGTGACGCAAAGCACGCCGAAAAGAGCCGTGCAGTCCATAAAACACTCGCAAAACCGATGCTTCACGGAAATTCAGGCGAAAAAAAATCCTCGGAGACCGAGGATTTCTTTATTTCGTTTGATCCAGCGTATTAGATTGGCTGAATGTTCGAAGCTTGCTTGCCTTTAGGGCCAGCGGTCACTTCAAAAGAAACGCGTTGGTTCTCTTGCAGGGACTTGAAGCCGTTCGACTGGATAGCCGAGAAGTGAGCGAACAGATCTTCGCCGCCTTCGTCAGGGGTAATAAAGCCGAAACCCTTCGAATCATTGAACCATTTTACGATGCCAGTTGCCATTACAATTTCCTATTTCAGTTAAGTTGGGCTTGCGCCCGTTATATCGTTTGAAGCAAGAAAGAAATGACAGACAAACTGCACTACTACCTCGAATCCAACGATGCCCAATTATACCAACAAAACTGAGAAAAACCATTCTTTCGCAAAATAAACTTACGAACACTACTTTAATAGCCAAATCCCCGTCTTGCGGCGCCCTGTACCAGCGGCATGGACACACTATATCCTAATCTTCGTCGCGGGTGCTTTGCGTTGCATCAAATGAATCATTGCAACCACAGCTATATATTGCGGTCACTCACGCCGTGAAATGGGTGGCGGCCGCATCGCGTCCCGCCCAATCCAGCAACGCCGTCACTTGCGCCCGCACGCCGGGCCATTCCGCCACCGCTTGCGCGGGGGCATTGAGCATGGCGCGCACCAGCTGTTCGATGCGCCGGCATTCCTGGCCCAGCGCGGCGAAGCCGAAGGTGGCGGCCGAGCCGGCCACCGCGTGCAGCGCGCGGTGCAGCTCCGTCAACGGTTCCAGACGGGGACCATCGCTGTCGCAGCGGCTGCTTGCCTGCGTGATCGCTTGCAACAGGGCCGGCACGCCAGCCGCATATTTTTCATTCAGGGCGCGCAAACGCGCGCGAAAGTCCGGGTCGATCAAGGTTGCCATCGCAATACTCGCCTGACGTGGCTTATTTGGTGCCGAAGATACGGTCGCCGGCGTCGCCCAGGCCCGGCACGATGTAAGCGTGGTCATCCAGGTGCGAATCGAGCGCGGCGCAGAACATCTTGACGTTCGGATGCGCGTTCTGGAACACGGTCACGCCTTCCGGTGCGGCCACCAGGGCCAGGAAGATGATCTGCTCGTCCGTCACGCCGCGTTTTTTCAGCACGTCGACGGCATACACGGCCGAATTGCCGGTCGCTACCATCGGGTCGCACAGGATGAAGGTACGCTCGCTCAGGTCCGGCAGGCGCACCAGGTATTCCACGGGCATATGCGTGGCCGGGTCGCGGTACACGCCGATGTGGCCGACGCGCGCCGATGGCACCAGGTTCAGCAAGCCGTCGCTCATGCCGATGCCGGCGCGCAGGATGGGCACGATGGCCAGTTTCTTGCCAGCGATAACAGGCGCGTCGATGGTGACGAGCGGGGTCTTGATTTCGCGCGTGGTCAGCGGCAGGTCGCGCGTGATTTCATAGCCCATCAGCAAAGTGATTTCCTTGAGCAATTCGCGGAAGGTGCGCGTCGACGTGTCGTGCTCGCGCATGTGGCTCAGTTTGTGCTGGATCAAAGGGTGATCGGTAATGAACAAATTCGGGAAGCGTGGGTCTTGTTTCATATTGTTTTTCTTTCTCTACTGTCTGGCGCGGCGGCGAGCCTGGCCGCAAGCGCGCTGTGTATCGATAAAATGATGGATTGCGGCATTATCCCAGCCCGCAGCCCGCCTGTGGCCGGAATTTTCGAAATAATCGGATTTATTGAAATCAATACTCGCGCAGCGCGCGCGCCAGGATGGCCGCACAATCGGTGCCGGCGGGCAAGCGGCCATACGCGCCGCCCGGCGCCTGCACCAGCCGCGATTGCAGGAATGCTTGCGCGACAAACGGCGGCGCATGGCGCAGCAGCAAGGCCGCCTGCACGGCCAGCACGATGCGTTCGGACAATTGCCGGGCGCCAAATTCATCCGTCTGCGGCCCGTCCAGGTCGTCCAGCAGCCGCGCGCGGCAGGCAACAAAGGCGGCGTCATCATCGCCGGCCAGCGCCAGCTCGGCCGCCAGGGCATCGCGCGCGGCCGGCGACTTGCCGAAGGCGCGCAAGACGTCGAGGCACATGACGTTGCCCGAGCCTTCCCAGATCGAGTTGACGGGCAGTTCGCGGTACAGGCGCGCAAGCGGCGCGTCTTCCACATAGCCGGTGCCGCCCAGCACCTCCATGGCCTCGAAGCCAAAACCGGGACCGCGCTTGCAGATCCAGTATTTGCCGGCCGGCGTGAGCACGCGCGCCAGCATTGCTTGCCGAGGGTCGTCCTTTTCATCGAAACAGCGGGCCAGGCGCAGCGCAAAGGCCGTGGCCGCTTCCGATTCGAGCGCCAGGTCGGCCAGCACGTTTTGCATCAGCGGCTGCTCGGCCAGCGGCTTGCCGAACACGGCCCGCTGGCGCGCATGGTGCAGCGCCTGCGTCAAGGCGGCGCGCATGATGCCGGTGCTGCCCAGCACGCAATCAAGGCGCGTATGGCTGGCCATTTCCAGAATCGTGGGTATGCCCCGCCCCGGCTGGCCCACGAGCCAGCCGTAGGCATTCGTAAATTCCACTTCCGACGAAGCATTCGAGCGGTTGCCCAATTTATCCTTCAGGCGCTGCAGGCGGATGGCGTTGCGGCTGCCGTCGGGCAGGTAGCGGGGCAAAAAGAAGCACGACAATCCGCCCTCGTCCGCCTGCGCCAGGATCAGATGGGCGTCGCACTGGGGCGCCGAAAAAAACCATTTGTGGCCGACGATGCGCCAGACGCCGGCAGCCTCGCCGCCGAACAGGGCTTGCGCCTCGGCCGGCGGCACGGGCACGGCGCGCGTGGTATTGCTGCGCACGTCCGAGCCGCCCTGCTTTTCCGTCATGCCCATGCCGACCAGGGCGCCCCGCTTCTGCTCCACGGGCAAAGAGCGGGGATCGTAGTCACGCGAGAGGATTTTCGGCAGCCAGCGCTGCGCGATCTGCGGCAAGTCCACCGCCTGGCGCAAGGCCGGCACCGAGGCATACGTCATCGTCACGGGACACTGCGTGCCGTTTTCCACCTGCCCCACTAATAGATAGGCGGCCGCGCGTGCCACCTGGGCGCCGGGACCGGGCGCGGCCCACGGCGAAGCATGCGCGCCCGCGCCCACGAGGATGGCCATCAGTTCGTGCCAGGCCGGATGGAACAGCACTTCATCGATGCGGCGCCCGGCCCGGTCGAACTGCTGCAACTCGGGCGTGTGGATATTGGCCTGGCGCGCCAGCGCATAGGTTTCGGCGCGGCCCAGCTTTTCGCCCAGCGCGTCGAGCTCCTGCAACGCCGCGCCGCCGCCCTCGCGCAGCAGCGCTTCGATCAGCGCCGGGTCGCAGGCGAACAGATTGACGTTTTCAAACGGCGTGGCCTGGTTGAAAACTTCATGCGTGTCAAAAGCATTCATGGGGGTCTCCCGCGATTTGTTATCATGGCGCCCTTGCCGCCGCGGACGCACCGTCAACACCGTCTACCAGCCAGACTAGCGTAAAGCGCATGGCGGGGCAAGCGCGCCAGTGGAAGCAAGCGCAGATAAATGTTTCCATGCGGAATGAAAATGACTGTGGGGGTCGCGCAGCATGATTTTTTTCATGGAAGGCAGGAATATTTACAAAACCTGAAGCAATGTTGCTCTATTTCATGTAATCGGGTGCTTTTCAATGATACATTTCGTGTGGATCGCGTTCCGATAGCCGCTCTTTCGGCCCCTATGGCGCGCGTCACGCACGACGCACTCTTTCCGTTGGCGCCCTGCCCTGCAGCGAGCGCCGGCACTGATAATAAAAAGGTAAAAGCCAGCACGATGTTTTCCAGTACCCCATCCGCCGCCCACCGCGAGGCCCGCCACGAGTTGGACAACCTCATGGAAGAGGCAGGCGACGTCGTGTTCCGGCTCGATACGGACGGCCTGATCCTGTTCGCCAGCAAGCGCGCGGCCACCCTGTTTGGCGCACCATCGGGCATGACGGGCCACTTGCTGCTGCCGCTGGCCACCGAAGCGTCACGCGCCGCGCTGCAGGCGGCGCTGGAAGACGCGCTGGAAGAACCGGGCCGCCTCGAAGTGCGCCTGCAAACGCCGGACCAGGAAATCTGGTTCGAGCTGCGCCTGTCTTCTTATATGAACGCGGCCGGCGCGGCCGAATTGCTGGTGGTCGGGCGCGACACGTCAGCCCAGCACAATACGGAAGAACGGCTGCGCCACATGGCCACGCACGATGCGCTCACGGGCTTGCCGAACCGCTTGCTGCTGTCGGACCGCATCCGCATGGTGATCGCCCAGGCAGCCCGTTCGGGCCAGGGCTTTTCCGTCGCCACCATCGGCCTCGATGGCTTTAAAAAGGTCAACGATGGCCTGGGCCACCCCGTCGGCGACGCCGTGCTGCGCCTGGCCGCTGCGCGCCTGCGCAAGACCTTGCGCGACAGCGACACGCTGGCGCGCGTGGGCGGCGATGAATTCGTCGCCGTGCTGCCCGGCAGCGCCACCGACGCGCAGATCAAGCTGGTGACGGGCCGCCTGCTGGCCACCCTGCAGGCGCCGTTCGAAGTGGACGGCCACACGATCTACGTGGGCGCGTCCGTGGGCGTTTCGATCTACCCGCTGCATGCGGAAGATGAAGTGCGCCTGGTGGCGCTGGCCGATGCGGCCATGTCGCGCGCCAAGGAAACGGGCAAGGCCCGCTGCCTGGTCTACAGCCCGCGCCTGAACGGTCCGTCGGAACATGACATCTCGCTGGAAGCGGCCATGTTCCACGCCGTGCGCGAAGGCGAATTCCTGCTCTTTTACCAGCCCATCGTCGATGCGCACACGCGGCAAATCCAGGGTTTCGAAACCCTGATGCGCTGGAAGCACCCGACCCTGGGCCTGGTGCCGCCCGTGCGCTTCATCCCGATTGCCGAAGCCAATGGCTTGATCAATCTGCTCGGCGCCTGGGCGCTGAAGGCGGCCTGCGTGCAACTCAAGCAGTTCCAGGAAGTGGCCAAGCGGCCGCTGTACATCTCCGTCAACATCAGCCCACGCCAGTTCCGCAACGACAAATTCCTCGACGTGCTCGATGACGCCATCGCGTTTTCGGGACTCTCGGGCGAACACCTGGTGCTGGAAATCACGGAAGGCACCTTGATGATCGACCCCGTGCATGCGGAAACCATCCTCGTCAAGATGACGGAGCGCCGCGCGCGCATCGCCATCGACGATTTCGGCACCGGCTACTCTTCGCTCGCGTATCTGAAACGCTTCCCCATTTCCGTGCTGAAGATCGACCGCACCTTCATCAAGGACTTGCCCGAATCGAGCAAGGATGCGGCCATCTGCAACACCATTCTCGACCTGGCCAAGCATTTGAACCTGTCCGTGGTGGCCGAAGGCGTGGAAACCGAAGAGCAAATGCACTTCATCGAATCGCGCGGCTGCCAGTACGTGCAAGGCTACCTGACGGGCAAACCGATGCCGGCCCACGCCGCGCTAGCGGCCTTGAGCGACAAAACCTATGCGGCGCTGGTGCCTGTGCCGTCTGCCAATGAACCGCGCGGAGGGGTGCAATGAATCCAGGTCATTTCACGGTACCGACACAGCTGGGCAAAAACACCCTGGACCTGCTGTGGGCGCGCACGCGCCAGCAGGGCGACATGCCCGGCTTCGCGAAAGCCATCAGCGCCATCCTCGGTGCCATGCGCGGCGAGGATGACCACGAATTCGACATCACGCAAACGGTGTTGTCCGACCCTGTCCTCACACACAAGGTGCTCAGGCTGGCCAACAGCGGCATGTATTCCGCGTTTGGCCAGCGGGTCAACACGGTGTCGAAGGCCGTGCTGGTGCTGGGCATCGACGCCATCGGCCATCTGGCATTGGGCCTGAAACTGATCGAAGAGCTGTCACAGGCGTCGCCCGATTCCGTCAGCGCCCATGTGGAAATGGAAAAGGCCGTGCTGGCCGGGATGGTGGCGCAGCAGGTGGCCACCAGCGCCGGCAGCCTGCAGGCGGAGCAGGCAGTCGTCTGCTCGATGCTGCACACCCTGGGCCGCATGATGGTGACGTTCTACATGACGGACTTCTGGGCGCGCATGCAGGCGCATGCGGGTCCCGGCAACGAGGCGGCCGCCGCGCGCGAAATCCTCGGCCTGTCGCTGCCCGAAGTGGGCTATGCCACGGCCGCCCACTGGGGCTTGCCGCAGCACCTGATCAACGGCATGCGCCCGATGGAGCCGTCACCAGACAACTCTCCCGTCAGCGGCGCCGACTGGATGGCGGGCCTGTCGACGATGGCGGCGCGCTGCGCCGACTCGCTGTGGCATGACGACGCGGCCGGCGCGGCGCAGGTGCATGCGCTGATCGACGATTATGCGGGCACACTGGGCATCACGGCGACCGACCTGGTGGTGGCCGTGGACAAGGCCAAGGCGATGGCGGCGGCCGACCTGTCGATCGCGCCCCTGTCGAAACCGGCCGAACGGCGCGCGCGCCAGCTGGCGTCGACGCGCATGCGCGCCGAAGGCAACCGCGTATTGATCGGCGGCCTGGCCGACCTGCGCAGCGCCATCGGCAGCGCCAGCCCGGGGCAAATGGTCTCGATGGCGCTTGAAACGCTGCACCAGGGCTTCGATTTTTCGCGCTCGGTGGCTTTCGTGCGCAACCACAGGGATCATCTGTATTCGGCGCGCATCAGCATGGGCGAAGGCATGGCCGACTTGCAGGATTTGATGGTGTTTGGCGACGCGTATGAACCGAACGTCTTCCACGCGGCCCTCAATAGCGACCGCGTGATCTTCATCGATAATGCGCGCGACCCGAAATTTGCCGCCAAGCTGCCGCAATGGTGGAAAGCGACGCTGTCGGAAGCGCGCAGCTTCGTCGTGCTACCGCTGTCGGCCAACGGCCACCCCACGGGATTTTTATATGGCGACTGGGACGACAGCTTCCCGCCGATCCAATTGAACCAGACGGAATTCAACCTGATCAACGATATCCGGGCTTTGCTGGTGCAATCGGTGGAGATGCGGCACCAGCTGGAATTGGTGGCGAATAAGGTGGCGTGACCGGAAGCGCCAACGATGTTGTCGGATTACGCGGGGCGATGCCCCGCTAATCCGACCTACATTTTGCCGCTACGCATGGCATAGGCCGTAGGTCGGATTAGGGCCGCAGGCCCGTAATCCGACACCAGAACATTCAACTTACTTCAACTTCGGCGTACTCACCGACACATCGCCGCACTGCGCGCGGTGCATCAGGGCGTGGTCGATCAGCACCAGCGCCAGCATGGCTTCGGCGATCGGCGTGGCGCGGATGCCCACGCAGGGGTCGTGGCGGCCGAATGTTTCGACCATCACGGGATTGCCTTCTTTATCGATCGAGCGGCGCGGCGTGCGGATCGACGAGGTCGGCTTGATGGCGATCGACACGCTGATATCCTGCCCCGTCGAAATGCCGCCCAGGACGCCGCCCGCGTTATTGCCGATAAAACCTTCCGGCGTCAGTTCGTCGCCGTGCTCGGAACCCTTTTGCGCCACCGAATCGAAACCGGCGCCGATTTCCACACCCTTGACGGCATTGATGCCCATCATGGCATAGGCAATGTCGGCGTCGAGCTTGTCGTAGATGGGCTGACCCAGGCCGACCGGCACGTTTTGCGCGATCACGTCGATGCGTGCGCCGATGGAATCGCCGTCGCGGCGCAGCTGGTCCATCGCCTCTTCCATGCGCGCGATCAGGTCCGCGTCGCCGCTGGCGGCAAAGAACGGATTCGCATGCACGTGTTCCCAGGACTGGAATGGCACGGGAATGTCGCCCAGCTGGCTCATGCAACCCTTGAACGTGGTGCCGTACTGCTGCAGCAGCCATTTCTTGGCAATCGCCGCCGCGCCCACCACGGGCGCCGTCAGGCGCGCCGACGAGCGCCCGCCGCCGCGCGGATCGCGCACGCCGTATTTGTGCCAGTACGTATAGTCGGCGTGGCCGGGGCGGAAGCTTTCCGCGATATTGCCGTAATCCTTGCTGCGCTGGTCTTCATTGCGGATCAGCAGCGCGATGGGCGTACCCGTCGTCACGCCCTGGTACACGCCGGAGAGGATCTCGACCGTATCGGATTCCTGGCGCTGCGTCACGTGGCGCGACGTGCCCGGCTTGCGGCGGTCCAGCTCGGGCTGGATATCGGCTTCCGACAGGATCAATCCCGGCGGACAGCCATCGATCACGCAGCCGATGGCCGGACCATGCGATTCGCCGAAAGTGGTAACAGTAAACAGCTTGCCAAAAGAATTGCCGGACATAGTAGGAAGTGTGAGGACTGGAAAACTCAATTCTACCAGCCTGGGGGGCATGCCATGCCGCTAATGCCACACCGAGGCCCGATATTCCCCCGCCCAAATCGCCATTTTTACATCCCGTGTATTTTTTCACACAAAAACACCAAATATGAGTTGCAATAATGCAAAACAAGAAATATTGCCCCACAGAATAGATTTAAAAAAACATTTTGCTTATTAAATAGCTATATACTTGGATCAAAGCGCGCCACAAAATACTGGTTATCAAACCGATTTGGGCTGCGCCGAGAGCTCGTCACAAATGCCCAGGGCTAGGCGTCGTTGCCGAAGACAGTACGCAAGTACGGCGAGGCAACGCAACAACGCCATGGGCTTTTTTGACGCGCTCGTAAAAAAATCGAGTCATCCTGGAGAAGCTATACATGCCCGCACCGATCATCCCCCTTGACGCCAACAAGGACGATCACGACGACCTGGTATTCCTCGATGAGCAACCGGCTGCGCCCCTGACGGCCGCACCGCGCAGCGTCTGGCGGGTGATGATCATCGACGACGATGAAGACGTCCACTCCACCACCACTTTCGCCCTCGGCAACCTGGAAATGCAGCACCGCCCGCTGGAATTCGTGCATGCGTATTCGGCCGGCCAGGCGCGCGAACTGCTCAGGCATGAAGACGACATCGCCGTCATCCTGCTCGACGTGGTGATGGAACAGGATGATGCGGGCCTGCACCTGGTGCGCTACATCCGCGAAACCCTGAAAATGACGGACGTGCGCATCATCCTGCGCACGGGCCAGCCAGGCTATGCGCCGGAAATCGACGCCATCCGCGATTTCGACATCAATGACTACAAGACCAAGTCCGAACTGACGCGCATCAAGCTGTTTACCACGGTGACGGCGGCCATCCGCTCGTACGAGCAGATCCGTTCGATCAACAGCAGCCGGCGCGGCCTGGACCGTATCGTCCACGCCAGCACGCAGCTGATGGCGCTGCACGGCGTGCAGAATTTCTCGGCCGGCGTGCTGGCGCAGATCGCCGACCTGCTGGGCATCCGCGCCGACGGCGTGCTGTGCGTACAGGATTTGCAGGACAACGGCAGCAAGGAGCTGCTCGTCTCGGCCTGCACGGGCAGCTTTTCCAGCCTGCCGCACAGCGCCCTGTGCGGCTTGCAAAATCCCCGCGTGATGGCCGCCATCGAGCACACGCTGGCGCAGCGGCGCAATGTGTACGCGCACGACTACGCCACCCTGTACTTCGCGGGCAAGGCCAGCCGTGATGCGGCCGCCTACCTGGTGCTGCCGCGCCCTCTTTCGGCCATCGATGAAAGCCTGCTGGAAGTCTTCTGCAGCAACGTCGCCGTGGGCCTGGACAATGTCGAGCTGGTATCGCACCTGCACAATGCCGCCTTTTACGACCAGTTGTCGAAGCTGCCCAACCGCACGCGCCTGGTGGAGATCCTCGACGCCACCCTGGCCGGCCCCGCGCGCGACGACGCCACGTTGTCTCTGGTCGATCTCGACCATTTTGCCGAGACCAACGACGCGCTGGGCCACCAGTTCGGCGACACCCTGCTGATCGCCGTGGCGGGCCGGTTGCAAACCCAGCTGGGTCCCCAGCTGACGGTGGCGCGCCTGGGCGGTGACATCTTTTGCGTGCTGGGCGACTCGTCGCAAGTCAATCCAAACAAGATCCTCGCCCTGTTCCAGCCGCCGTTCTGCATCGACGGCCAGGACGTGCAGCTGTCCGCCACCCTGGGCCTGGTGCGGCTCGGTGAACATGCGGGCACGGGCGCCGATGCGCTCAAAGATGCCGATATCGCCCTGAAGCGGGCAAAAAGCCAGCAGCGCGCGGGCCACTTCTATTTCTCGCGCAGCATGGGCATCGAAATCCGCGAAAGGGTGCGCATGATGCATGCGCTGCGCACGGCTTTCAGCCAGGACCAGCTGTTTGTCGTGTACCAGCCGCAGATCGACCTGACGACGCGCCGCCCCGTGGGCGCGGAAGCGCTGCTGCGCTGGCAGACGCCGGACGGCAAGTTCATCTCGCCCGACCGCTTCATTCCGATTGCCGAATACTCGGGCATCATCATCGACTTGGGCGAATGGGTGCTGCGCACGGCCTGCCGCGAACTGGTGCTGCTGCGCGAACAGGGCCACCGCAACTTCGTCATGTCCATCAACGTGTCGCAGGTGCAGTTCCGCCATCCGCTATTTTTGGACATGCTGCGCGCGGCGCTGGAAGAGACACAGGCGCCGCCCGAATTCATCGAGCTGGAAATCACGGAATCGATGGCCATGGAAGAGCCGGACCTGCTGATCAAGATGCTGTGGCAGATCAAGCAGACGGGCGTCAGCATCGCCATCGACGACTTCGGCACGGGCTTTTCCTCGCTGTCCTATTTGCAGCGGCTGCAGGTGGACCGCCTGAAAATCGACCGCGCGTTTGTGACGGAAATCACCGGTTCGGCGCGCGGCAGCAGCATCGCCGAGATGGTTATCCAGCTGGGCCGCAACCTGGGCCTGGCCGTGATCGCGGAAGGCGTGGAAGACGAGCGGCAAGCGCAAATCTTGCAGGCGCTGGGCTGCCCGATGGCGCAAGGCTTTCTGTTCGCCCGCCCGATGACGGCCACGGCGCTGGGCACCTGGCTGAACAACGAGGCGCTGCAGGGAGCGGCGTAGACGCCACCCTGGATAGTCAATGCAAAACGCCGGCAGTTGCCGGCGTTGTTTTTACTGCATGGTGGTATCAGTCCGTCGTTTCGGCCGGCCAGTCGCGGATATACGCCTTGAGCATCTGGTTCTCGAAGCTTTGCGCTTCGAGCACGGCGCGCGCCACGTCATAGAAAGAGATGACGCCCAGCAGGGTCTTGGCGTTCATGACGGGCAGGTAGCGCGCATGCTTTTCCAGCATGATGCGGCGCACTTCGTTCACTTCCGTATCCGGGGTGACGGTGATCGGGTGGTCATCCATGTGCTTGCGCACGGTGCCGCCGCCGATCTGGCCCGCGTTTTCATGCAGCGCGTTGAGCACCTCGCGGAAGGTCAGCATGCCGACCAGGTCGCCAAATTCCATGACCACCAGCGAACCGATGTCTTTTTCAGCCATGGTATTGGCCGCGTCAAGCAGGGGCTGGTCAGGCGTGACCGTGTAGAGAATATTGCCCTTGACTTGGAGAATTTCAGATACTTTCATATTGGCCGTCCTGTCCGCGTGATTGGTATTTTAGTTATTCTAGCCCTTACTGCGACTGTAGCCTATGCCTGCGGAAAAATCCAGCCTTGCGCGCAATCAAATCGGGGGGGATCGCGCGCCACGTTCCATTACGCGCGGCGGCGGAACCACCCTGCGATGGACAAGCGTTCGCGCGCCGTCGGCAGCACTTCGTGCAGCATCTCGCCCGACATGAACATGGCCATGCGGCCCGCTTGCGGCAAGACGTCCACCACGGGCGCGCCTTGTGGGTGCAAACGGAGTTCACCGCCGTGCTCGGGCAGCCAGTCGTCGTTCAGGTACAGCACGACGGACACGGTGCGCTTGTCGTCGTCGCGGAAACGGTCAAGATGGGCCCGGTAAAAGGCGCCCGGTGCGTACAGCGCGAAATGGCTTTCATATTCTTCCAGCCCCAGGAACAGTTCGCGGTTCAGCATGCAACGCAGCGCTTCCATATGTTCCAGGTAGCGGTCGCACGCCTCGGAACGGCCCGCTTCCAGCCATTCGATATGGTCGCCGCGGATATCGGGTTGCAGCAGCGGCGCATGGCCGCTGCCCACGCCGGCGCCCTTCATCTTGCCGCTGAGCATGGATTGCACGCATTCGGCGGCCAGCTGACGGCTCAGTTCAGGGGAGATAAAATGCTCTTGCATGAGCCAGCCTGCCTGGCACAGGCCGTCGACGATAGAGAGTCCGGGAACGGCGAGGGAGCCGTCGAACGATATTGCGGGCATAAAATCTTTCCTGGTGGACTTGCGATGAGAGTTCGCCTGAAGCCCAGGAATTCGCTGGCACGTAGCCGCCTTCCCTGCGGCGCGGCGCACGCGCACAGGTCAAACAGCCCGAATATCACTGATCCGGTATCCTACCACCGCCGCACCGCGCCGGTCACTTTTTTTACACTACAGGTTACACGCCCTGCCCGCCAGCACGGCGCCATGCGCCCTGCACAGGAGACCTTTTGCTCAGCTGCAAATCAGGTTACGATCTTGCCACTATAAAAACTTGGCGGAGACACCATGAGCGGCCCGAAATACCCCGGTTTCGACACTTTATCCCTGCATGCGGGCGCCGCGCCCGATCCGGCCACGGGCGCACGCGCCACGCCCATCCACTTCACGTCCTCGTTTGCCTTCAAGAGTTCGGAACATGCGGCTTCGCTGTTCAATATGGAGCGGGCCGGCCACATCTACTCGCGCATCTCGAATCCCACGAACGCCGTGCTGGAAGAGCGCATCGCCGCGCTGGAAGGGGGCGTGGCCGGCATCGCCACGGCCAGCGGCCAGGCCGCCATGCACCTGGGCCTGTCCACCATCGCCGGCGCCGGTTCGCACATCGTTGCCTCGCGCGCCCTGTACGGCGGCTCGCACAACCTGCTGGCCTACACACTGAAACGCTTCGGCATCGAGACGACCTTTGTCGACCCGCGCGACGTGGACTCTTGGCGCGCCGCCATCCGCCCAAATACAAAAGTGCTGTTTGCCGAAACCCTGGGCAATCCCGGCCTCGACGTGCTGGACATCCCGACCATTTCCGCCCTGGCGCACGAACACCATCTGCCGCTGATGCTCGATTCGACGTTTACCACGCCGTATTTGCTGCGCCCCTTCGAGCATGGCGCCGACCTGGTGTTCCACTCGGCCACCAAATTCCTGTGCGGCCACGGCACGGCCATCGGCGGCCTGCTCGTCGATGGCGGCACCTTCGACTGGCAAACGGCGTACGACAGGACGGGCCGTTTCGCCGAACTGTGCGAGCCGTACGAAGGCTTCCACGGCATGGTCTTCGCCGAGGAATCGACTGTAGCGCCGTTCGCCCTGCGCGCGCGGCGCGAAGGCTTGCGCGATTTCGGCGCCGTCATGAGCCCGCACAATGCCTTCGCCATCCTGCAAGGCGTCGAAACCCTGGGCCTGCGCATGGACCGCCACGTGGCCAACACGCGCAAAATCATCGACTTCCTGCTGGCCAATCCGGCCGTGGAATCCGTGTCCTACCCCGAACTGCCATCGCATCCTGATTACGAGCTGGCGAAAACCCTGCTCCCCAAAGGCGCGGGCGGCGTGTTCACCTTCCGCCTGCACGGCGACCGTGCAGCCGGCCAGCGCTTTGTCGACAGCCTCAAGATTTTCTCGCACCTGGCCAATGTGGGCGACACCAAGTCGCTCGTCATCCACCCCGCCTCCACCACGCATTTCCGCGTACCCGACGACCAGCTGGCGCAGGCGGGCATCACGCAAGGCACCATGCGCTTGTCCGTGGGCCTGGAAGACGCGGACGATTTGATCGAAGACCTGGCCCGTGGCCTGAAACTGTCGCAGAAAGGCGCCTGAGATGCTGTTCACCATCGATAATACCGTCGCCTACTGCTACACGGGTGGCAAGGCTTTTAATCCACACCAGCCGACGGCCGTCTTCATCCACGGCGCGCAGAACGATCACTCCGTGTGGGCCCTGCAAACGCGCTATTTTGCCCACCACGGCTGGAACGTGCTGGCCGTCGACTTGCCGGGCCATGGGCGCAGCCTGGGCGCGGCGAAAAGCAGCGTTGAAGAGCTGGCGCGCTGGATACTGGCCGTGCTGGACGCTGCCGGCGCGGCCAAGGCCATGCTGATCGGCCACAGCATGGGCTCACTGATCGCGCTGGAAGCGGCGCATCTGGCGCCGGAGCGGGTCAGCCACCTGGCCATGCTGGGCTCCACCTATCCGATGAAGGTCTCGCCAGCGCTGCTGGAAACGTCGCTGAACGATGAACAGGCGGCCATCGACATGGTCAACATCTGGTCGCACTCGTCGATCGCACAAAAGCCGTCGTTCCCCGGCCCCGGCTTCTATGCCATGGGCGGCGCGCGGCGCCTGAAACAGCGCATCGCCGCCCTCAACCCCGATCACGTGTTTCATACGGATTTTTATGCCTGCAATGCCTACGCGAACGGCGAAATCGCCGCCGCTTCGGTACACTGCCCCACTTTATTCATTTTCGGCGCGCGCGACATGATGACACCGCCCAAGTCGACCAGGCTACTGACCAAGTCAATCGCGCATGGCACGGTGGTGCAGGTCGACAGCGGACACGAATTGATGGCCGAGCAGCCCGACGCCGTACTCGACGCGCTGTTTGCGTTTGCGCAAACGGCAGCCGCATGAACGCTTTTTTTTAGGATAGATGCACATGTTGTTGAATACCCTGTTTGACGAATTGACTGGCCGAGGCAGCGGCACGGAAGCGGAGCGGCACGAACGCTATAAATGGCTGGAACAGCTGCGCTTCACCAACCCGCTGGCGGACGAAGGCGGTCCCATGGCCGGCATTCCGTACTACCAATGGTGCCGGCTGCCGCAGGCGCTCGTCGTGGCGGGCCAGCACACTGATCTGCTGGTCGGCACCACGAGCTCCCAGTACCTGGTCTTCGAGGGCCGCCACGCGGCAGCATTCGCTGCCGAACTGGGCCTGCAATACGATGCCAACAACCGCATCGACCGCCCCGGTGGCCTCGACGAGCTGCTCGACGCCTATGAAGAGCAGGCGGGCGGCAGCTGGACTACCCTGCCGAATGAACCGCCACCGCCACCGCTGGCCGGCTGGGACGACGTCTACTTCCGCGTGCGCGACCTGAGCGACGGCAGAACCATCCAGAGCGTGACCACCATCGCCTATGAAAGCAGCCGCTTTCCCGGCTACACCCTGCTGGGCACTACCATGGTAGGCGTCGGCGCCATCGTCCACGACGACGAGACGGCGCAGTATATGCAGCAAATCTTCGCCGACTGGGCCATCCAGCGCGCTTGCGCCGACGCCTGCCCGGCTTCGTCCACGCCCTGGCCTTGCACGCCGCGCCAGACGCCGCCCGCACCGTTCGATTTTGCCCGCAACCTCGTCTACCTCGACGCTTTGCTGGCCGCCTACGCACGCGCACAGACGCAGGCGGAAGACGATGGCGGCGACGCGGCCTACTGGGCGTGCGCGGCCGCCAGCACGGCTTACCAAGTCTTCTCGTTGCGCTACACGGCAGGCTTGCCCTTGCCGGAAGTGGAGCCAGCGCTGGAAGCGGCCGTTGCCGCCTGCGAGACGGCGCGCGCGGCCCTGGCTACGGCCTACGATGACGACGCCTTGCCCGCCTTCGACTTCGAACAGTTGACCGATTACGCGCGCACCCTGCAGCTGCTGGGCGCGACCCTGCTGTTCGGCCGCCGCGACCTGGCCATGCGCCTGGCCGCCCTGCAAACGGCCTTCGATGGCGAAGACGGCGTGTACGAAGCGCTGCTGTCCGCTGTCGATCCCCAGCGTCCCGCCATCGACGAGTGGTATTTCGCCGAGCCTTATACCGCCCTCTACGACTGCCTGGACGCAGAAGACCCTGCGCAACAGCTCGAGCACTTGCGCCACTACCTGGCCAGCTGGCACGGCGCGCTGGTCCACGAAGACTGGTTCAACGGCCATTTGCGCGCGCAGGGGCTGGGCGGCTACTACGGCCTGTGGGCTTTCGAAGCGGCCGCCGTGGCCAAGCAGCTGGGTCTCGATCGCGGCGCGCTGGCGCACTGGCTCATGCCGCCGTCGCCCTGATCCCCCAATATTTTTAACGAAGAGACATGATCAATACCGCAGCCCTGTTCAGCACCGCATTTTTACCCGGCCAGGCCGGCTTCGACACCGACGCAATCACGGGCCTGGCCGAGTGGCGGCTGGACGTACCTACGCTGTTCAAGCTGCTCGTCGGCGCCGGCACGCAAGCCGTCGTCTGGCCCATCTATGGTGATGGCGAAGACTGCCCCTGCGTGCTGGCCGCGCCGATGGCGCAGGCGCAAGCCAGCTGGCAAGCCCTGTCCACCCTGATGGACAAGCCGCGCGACGCCGCATCCATCGTCGCGCGCGGCGCCATCAGCGCCCTGCTGGCCGGCGGCCAGCCGTGGCTGATCCTCGATGGCGTGCAGCTGATCGCGCACGATATCGGCACGCCGGACTACGCGGCCGGACTCGACGCCCTGCGCGCCGAAGCGCAAATGCTGCACTCCGCCCTGCTGCGCGGCGACCGGGACGCGCTGGCGCCGTTGCTGACCATCGGCGCCGCATCGCCGGCCACCGGCTACTGGTCGGCCACGGCCGATGCGCAGCTGGCCGATGTCGAGGAGCTGGGCACGGACGAACTGCCTTTCCTGCAAGGCCTGGAAGTGGTGGGCTGGGAAGAAGACGCGCTGTGCTATGAAGTGAGCACCGCCGGCGAACCGGACGTCACCGGCCTGGTCACGCCCTATGGCCGCTGGATCGTGCCGCTGTCGCAGCGCTATGTGGACCTGGGCGTTTATTATGCGGACGATGGCTGGATCACCTTTGCCACGGCGGACGCGCCCGACGCGCACGGCGTCATGGACTTGAATGGCACGCTGGTGCTGCCGCCCGCCCCCGGTGCCCTGTACGTGATCAGCCCCCACCTGCTGCAGAGAATCGATCCGGACGGCGCCAGCCGCCTGCTGCGCCTGCCCGACGGCGCGCTGCTCATCGACAGCGTGGATAACATATGCCTGCGCGAAGATGGCTTGATCGACATCAAGCGCCAGACAGATGAGGCTGACGATGACAACAAACGCAATGTGCACGGCGTGGTCGACAAGACGGGCAAGGTCGTGGTGCCGCTCGTCTACAACTCCGTGCACGATTTCGGCACGAAGAAAAAGATCGCCATCGTCAGCCAGCGCATCAACGGGCGCTGCCTGTTTGGCCTGGCGAATAGCCAGGGAGATTTGCTGGCGCCGTGCCAGTACGAAGCCATCGATTGCGCCACGACCTCGTCGCCGCCCAAGCTGCGCAAGAACCTGATCTTCGCCATCGATGCGCAAGGCCTCGCCTGCATGCTGACCCTCGATGGAAAACCGGCTTTCACGCCGCTGTACCCACCGGCCCACCATCTGCGCGGCGTAGCCGTGCAAAGCGACTTTTTATATGTCGTCAAGGATGGCATGGCCTGGAGCATGGATTTCACGGGCCAGCTGCTGGAGCAGTTCGACACCGTGGAAAACTTCAAGGCCAACGTCACAGCGCAGCTCAGCGAGGCCATGGGACTGGGCAAGAAAAAGCCCGCCAGGCGCCGCAGCTTCACGCCCGCGCAAATCCTGGCAAAGGCCGACTGCGGGCAATTGCGCAGCATGGCCGCCCTGCTCTTACAAGGCGATGCGGACCTGGCCGCGCGCTGCGTGGACATGACCCTGGAAGCGCTGGCGGAGGACGACCCGGAAGAAGAGTACGACGGCGACTCGCCCGAAGCGGCGTGCTTTTTCCTGCTGTGGTCCACAGCCGCCGATACGCTGGGCCACGGCACCACCCTGGACTGGAAATCGGTCGAACAGATCGCCCTCATCGGCCGACATATCGGCCTGCCCGCGCTGCGGGACTTCCGCTGGGCGGACCAGCAAGACGGCGACGCCATGGCCGAGGGACTGGCCGCCATCGCCGCCCACCTGGCGCCGCACCAGCTGCGCCTCGTGAACATGCAGGACGGTGAGGATACGTATTATCTGGGCGTGGTGCGGGCGCAAGATGCGGAAGCGTTCAAGGCAGTGGCGCTGCAGGCGGCCTTGCGGCCGGTCCTGCTATGAGGGATTGCCGGCCCGTCGTCTTTATTTGGCGGAACGATCAAATATCGCCTTGTCAAAACGCAGGGTAATGACTTCGGTGTCGTCCGGTTTGCCTGGCTTGCGGCCGTCTTCACCCGGGTAGTTCGTGTCGATTGCCACGACCAGCGTCTGGGCGTCGAGTACTTCGACGCTCTCCACCGAGTCGAAAGGCATGCTGAACTTACCCACGGGCATATTGCTCACCTGCCCGCCTATGCCTTTGGGGTCGGAGATGTTCAGCAAGTCCACCAACAGCGTTTTCTTGAGCGCGCCGTCAGCGTCTTTTTCTTTCAAGTCCACCAGGTACAGGCGCTTGATCACGGCCTTGGCGCCCCAGAAGCCATCGCGTTCGATCAGCACGAACTTGCTGCCGCCGACATTGGTCATGTCGCCGATCACGACGCCATTGTCCTTGACCGCACCATCCTTGCGGTACACGAGGTTCTTGCCCGTGTAGCGCATGGTGCCGGGGTCGAACTCGAAGATGTTCAGGTAGCGCTCATCGGCTGCGACGGGCCGCAGCGACGGGTCGCTTGGCGCCGCTTCCGGCACCGCGTAGAGCAGGCTGCGGTCGGCGTTGTAGGCCAGGCTTTCGAAGCCGCGGCTGCCTGACAAGGTGATGCTGGCGCCCTTGCCCAGCACTTCCGGGTTGGCCGGGCTGCGCAGGAAAGGATGGGGAACCGGGTCGCCCATCAGCGTACCGTTTTTGTCGAAGTGCAGGATATAGGGGCCGAATTCCTCGCCTACGAAGTAAGTACCGTCGGCAGCGCGCGCGAGCGACTCGATGTCGAAATCAAAACCGGTCAGCAAGCGGCCAGCGCGAATGCGCGCATCCACGGCGATACCGCTGTCGGCAAAGACCAGGCCGCCGGTGGTGTTGCTGGGGTAGTTGACGTAGTCGGCCGTGATTTTCAGATCGACGCCCTTGCCATCGTTTAAGAAACCCTTGGCGTCGTTGAAGGCCAGGAAGCTGTTGAGCTTGATGCTGCCAGGCGTCTTGCTGGCGTCAGCGGCCGTGCGGAAGTTGATGCTGGCGTTATACAGGCCGAGCACGAAATCGGCCGAATTGCCCTTGGCGCCATAGCCATTGTCGGCCATGGCAGTCCAGCTGCCGTCGTCATTCCTGAGCAGCGCGGAAAAGCCGGGAATCGGCACGCCACTGGCAAACGGCGGGGTGACGCCCAGCACTGCGGCTGTGAACTGTCCCGTAACCGGCCCTGGCCAGCGCGCCGTGTCAGGCAACGCTGCCCAGCCGGCAAGCTGGTGCGGCAGGCCTTCCCCGTCCTTGGGCGCAGCCTCAGGAGCGGCAGAGGAACTGCCGCCGCAGGCAGCGAGCACGCCGCTGACCACCACGATGGCCAGGCCGCGGCACACATTCAAACCGCTCAAATGACAACGCATATTTGCTTCCTCAACAAGATGAATGAAGAGGAAAGCTTACCGGCCTTCGGTGACCAGTTTATGACATGCTCGCCCTATCGTGCGGGGCATAGGCCGGCAAGGAAGCACGCGGCCGGGGCCCGTCACGCGCAGCGCACTTCCCCAAAATGCTGCGCCAAACTCAAGCCCAGGCCCTGCTCCACGGCGTTTTCCACCTGCGCCGCCAGCGCGGCCGCTTCTTCGGCCGCCTTGATGTCGCGTTCATTCGTGGAACCGGCCGGATAGCCGGAGTTCACGCGCATGCCGCCGAAGACGAATAAGCGATAGACATCGGCCAGGCTGATGCGGTTGACGTTGCCCAGCAAGACCCAGTGGTCGGAACTGTCGGCCACGCGCTTGCCCCATTGCACGCGCACAGCGCCATCCACGTTGACTCGGCCCACCCAGCCCTGCTGCACCATCTTGTCGAGCAGGGTTTCCATTTCTTCGAAACCCAGGCGCGTGCTGCGGCGGATGTCGGCCGCGCCCACCAGGGCCGAATCGGCGCATTGGCAAGCCTGGTGCAGCACTTTCAGAATCGCGACGGCGTCGACAAATTCGCTGCCCGGCGCCGCTTCGTACCACCAGCGCTCATATTTCACGACGGGCAAGGCGGCCACCAGCAAGGCGCCCACCAGGGTGATCATCCAGCTCAGGTATATCCACACGAGGAACAGCGGCAAGGCGGCCAGCGCGCCGTAGATGCGCGAATACGTGGGGAATTCCTGGATGAATTCGCCGAAGCCGCGCTTGGCCACCTCGAACGCCAGCGCCGCCAGCAAGCCGCCCCAGGCCGCGTCACGCCAGTCCACGTCGCGGTTCGGCACGGCGATGTAGAGCAGGGTAAACGCCAGCATGGTCAGGCCGATCGACACCAGCGTATAAAACACGGCGCCGATGAAAGGCACGGCGCCCACCACGCCGCTGGTGGCCATGAAGAGGCGCGAGGTCACCGTCAGCGACACGCCCACCAGCAGCGGTCCCAGGGTGACGATGGCCCAGTAAACCAGTAGACGCTTGGTCCAGCGGCGCTCCTGGCGCACGCGCCAGATGCGGTTGAAGACGCGCTCGATCAAGCCCATCATGCCTATCGACGTGACGATCAGGGCGCCCGCGCCGATGGCCGACAGGCGCGTGGCCTTCGATGCAAACGTGGTCAGATAATCGAGGATGGTGTTCGATATCCCCTTCGGCATCACGCTTTGCACGAAATAATCTTCCAGCGCGTGGCGGAAGGTATTAAACAGGGGGAAGGTGGTGAAGATCGCGAGGGCCAGGGTGAGCAGCGGCACCAGCGCGAACACGGTGGCGAACGTCAGGCTGCCGGCCACTTGCGGCAGGCTTTCCTCGCGCACGCGGCGGCGCGCGAACTGCAGCAGGTCGCGCGTTTCGGACCACGTCAGGCCTCGCACAATGTCGGCACCGATGTGCAGGGTGCGCCACAGGTATTGAAAGAACGGGAATATATATTTTGAAAACATGTGCAAAATCAGAACGGCGCCATGACAGCAGTCGTATCAGGCTGTAAAGCGCCCTATAATACCAATGATGAAGCCAACCAATCTGATTATTCTCGTATTGTTTTATTCACGCCATGGCGCCACGCGCCAGTTGGCCGAGCTGATAGCCCAGGGAGTGGAAAGCGTGCCTTGCTGCGATGCGCGCCTGCGCACCGTGCCCGCCGTCTCGACGGTGGCCGAAGCAACGGCGCCCGAGGTGCCGCCTGATGGCGCTCCATATGTGGAACTGGACGACTTGCAGGAATGCGCGGGCCTGGCCCTGGGCTCGCCCACGCGCTTCGGCAACATGGCCGCCGCCATGAAGTACTTCTGGGATGGCACGGCCAGCGACTGGCTGGCCGGCAGCCTGTCCGGCAAGCCCGCCTGCGTGTTCACGTCCACGGGCAGCCTGCACGGCGGCCAGGAATCGACCCTGCTGTCGATGATGATTCCCCTCTTCCACCACGGTATGCTGGTCATGGGCCTGCCCTACACGCATCCCGAACTGATGACGACATCCACGGGCGGCTCGCCGTACGGCGCCACGCACTGGTCGGGCATCGACGGCGACAAGGCGATCAGCGACGATGAAAAGCGGTTGGCCATCGCCCTGGGCCGGCGCCTGGCGGAAAACGCCGCGAAACTGGCAGGCGCATGATGCACGGCGTACTGCACAAGTATTTTCACTGGGGCGCCATCGCCAGCCTCGTCACACTGATCGTCTGGTGCGTGCTGTGGGAAACCGTCGTCGCCCCGCTGCAGCCGGGCGGCTCCTGGGTCGTCCTGAAGGCGGCGCCCCTGCTCATCCCACTGTACGGCGTCATCAAGCGCGACGTCTACACCCTGCAATGGTCGTCGATGGTGATCCTGCTGTACTTCACGGAAGGCGTGGTGCGCGGCTACAGCGACACGAACGCCACCTCGGCCCTGATGGCCTGGGGCGAAGCGGTCATCGTCTGCATCTATTTTGTCTGCGCCGTGCTGTATCTGCGTCCGTATAAAAAGGCGGCCAAGCGCATGGCCAAAGAACTGCTGGAAAAAGTGAATAAAGTGAGCATCAAGAAATGACTGACCGAGCCGACTTCCTTGCCGCCTGCCGCGACCTGCTGGGCGACACTTATGTACTCACCAACGACGCCGACACGGCGCCCTTCCTCACCGACTGGCGCGACCGGTTTACGGGCAAGGCCCTGGCCGTGCTGCGCCCCGCCACGGTGGAACAGGTGGCGGGCGTGCTGCGCGCCTGCGCGCAATGGCAGGTGCCCGTCGTGCCACAGGGCGGCAACACAGGCCTGGTGCTGGGCAGCATTCCCGACGACGCCGGCACGGCCGTCGTGCTGTCGCTGGCGCGCCTGAACAGCATCCGCGCGCTCGATCCCGTCAACCGCACCATCACGGTGGATGCGGGCTGCATTTTGCAAACCATCCAGGAAGCGGCCAGCGCCGCCGGCTGTCTGTTCCCCCTGTCGCTGGCGGCCGAAGGCAGTTGCACCATCGGGGGGAATTTGGCGACGAACGCGGGCGGCACGGCCGTGCTGCGCTACGGGAATACGCGCGAGCTGTGCCTGGGCCTGGAAGTGGTCACGCCGCAGGGCGAGATCTGGAGCGGCTTGCGCGGCCTGCGCAAGGACAATACGGGCTACGATTTGCGCGACCTGTACATCGGCGCCGAGGGTACTCTGGGCGTCATCACGGGCGCCGTCATGAAACTGTATCCGCAGCCGAAAGCCTGCATCACGGCGCTGGCCGCCATGCCTTCGCCCGCCCACGCGCTGCGCCTGCTCTCGCTGATGCAGGACCATTGCGGCGCCAGCCTGACAGGCTTTGAATTGATGTCGCAGTATTGTCTGCAACTGGTGGCGGAACAGTTCCCGCAACTGCCGCGTCCTTTCGCGGAGCAGCATGGCCAATATGTGCTGCTCGAATTATCGAGCAGCCAGTCCGAGGCGCACGCCGTGGAATTGCTGGAAGCGAGCATCGGCGCGGCACTCGAAGACGAGTTGATCGAGGACGCCGTCGTCGCCAGTTCCGTGGCGCAGTCCGAGGGACTATGGCAGCTGCGCGAACACATCCCGCTGGCGCAGGCGCAGGCGGGCAAGAACATCAAGCACGATATCTCGCTGCCGATTTCCTGCATCGCCGACTTCATCAGCGTCACGGATGCGGCCCTGGCAACGGCCTTCCTCGGCTGCCAGCTCGTGTGCTTCGGCCACCTGGGCGACGGCAACCTGCACTACAACGTGGCACCGCCCGCCGGCATGACGGACCGCGACTTCCTGGCCAACCAGGATGCGATCAACCGCATCGTGCATGACCAGGTCCACGGCTTTGGCGGCTCGATATCGGCCGAACACGGCATCGGCGCGCTGAAGAAGGACGACCTGGCCCGCTACAAGTCGCCGCTGGAACTGCAGCTGATGCGCGCTGTCAAACAGGCGCTGGACCCGCAGAACATCATGAATCCAGGGAAGATATTGTGACATCGCCGTCCCTCCTGCTATGTGCCATGGTCTTGCTGGCTGGTTCCGCCACTGCGCAGGACGTCTACAAATGCGTGCAGGATGGCCAGACCAGCTATAGCGCCACGCCCTGCACGGGCGGGCAGCTGCAGATACTCGAAGTTCCCTCGCCTCCGCCCGCCGTCGACAAGGGCGCGGCCACGCGCCAGGAACGGGTGGCCAGCCAGATGGAAGCGGCGCGCAAGCAGCGCGAGAAGCTCGAAGACCAGGCCCGTGAACGGGCCGCAAAACAGCTGGAGGCGCGCGACAAGCATTGCGCGCAGCTGCGCCTGGAGCAGAAATGGGCGGCACAGGACGCCGTCGGCGCGGGCGATAAAACCCGCGACGCGGCGCAACTGAAAGCGCGGCGTGCCGGCGAACGCCTGGCCGTCGAATGCCTGAATTGAGTGCGCCGCTGGCCAGCCCGGCGACGACGCGCCTGCTGTCGCGCTGGCTGCTGCTGGGCGAATGGCGCTTTCACCCCGTGCGCGCCCTCGTCGCCATCCTCGCCATCGCCATCGGCGTGTCGCTGGGCTTTGCTATCCATCTGATCAATGCGGCCGCCTTCAATGAATTTTCCACGGCCGTCAAAAGCCTGTCCGGCCAGGCCGACGTACAAGTGGCCGGGCGCGAAGCGCTGTTCGACGAAAGCATCTACCCGCAGCTGGCGCAGCGCGACGGCGTGGCCGTGGCCTCGCCCGTGCTGGAACTGCAAGCCGGCGTGGCCGGCAAGAAGGACGGCGGCCCGCTGCACATCCTGGCGCTCGACGTCTTCCACGCGGGCTTCATCTCGCCCGACCTGATCGGCGCGCCCGTCGATGGCCAGCCTTTCGACACCCTGGCCGACGACGCCGTCTTCTTATCGCCCGCCGCCCTGCGCTGGCTGGCCGTGGCCGAAGGCGGCCAGGTCGCCCTGCAATCGGGCACGGGCACGGTGTCCCTGCGCGTGGCCGGTTCGCTGCAACGGGCACGCGCCGGCCAGCGCATCGCCGTGATGGATATCGGCGCGGCGCAATGGCGCTTCAACAAGCTGGGCAAGCTGTCGCGCATCGACTTGAAACTGCGCCAGGGCGTGAATCGCGATGCCTTCCAGGCGGACCTGACTCGCGCACTGGAAGCGCAGTACCCGGGGCGTTTCCAGGTGGGCCAGCCCAATGATGAAAACCAGAATAGCCGCAACAATAACCTGAGCCGCGCCTACCGCGTCAATCTGACGGTGCTGGCCCTCGTCGCCCTGTTTACGGGCGCCTTTTTGGTCTTTTCCACGCAGGCCCTGTCCGTCATCCGCCGCCGCGGCCAGTTCGCGCTGCTGCGCGTGCTGGGCATGGAACGGGGGCAGTTGCTGCGCCAGGTGCTGCTGGAAGGCGCCAGCCTCGGCGTCGTCGGCGCCGCGCTGGGCATCGCCGGCGGCTACGCCATGGCCGCCGTGGCCCTGCGCTTTTTCGGCGGCGATCTGGGCGCCGGCTATTTCGCGGGCGTGCAGCCGCAGGTGCAGTTCACGCCCGTCGCCGCCTTCGTCTATTTCGCGCTGGGTCTCGGCGTCGCCTTGCTGGGCTGCGCCGCGCCCGCGCTGGAAGCGGCCCGCGCGGCCCCCGCCATCGCACTGAAATCGGGTAGCGAGGAAGTCGTGACGACGCGCCTGGCAAAAACCTGGCCGGCGCTGGCTTGTTTGCTGCTGGCCGGCGCCCTGACGTTCCTGCCTCCCGTGTTCGAACTGCCCCTGTTCGGCTATCTGTCCATCGCGCTGCTGCTGATCGGCGCCATCGCCCTGATGCCGCAGCTGGCCGCCGTCGTCTTCCGTTTCCTGCAACGCGCCTGGCTGCGCACGGAAACGAGCAAACATGCGCCCGTGCGCAGCCTGACCCTGGCCCGCCTGGCGAACGCCTCGGGCCAGGCTGGCATCGCCCTCGGCGGCGTGCTGTCGAGCTTTAGCCTGATGGTGGCGATGGCCATCATGGTGTCGAGTTTCCGCGTCTCCGTCGACGATTGGCTGCTGCAGATCTTGCCCGCCGACGTGTATGCGCGCACGGCCGCCAGCGGCGGCACGGCAGGCTTGAACCCGCGCGAACAGGCGAGCATCACCGCCTTGCCCGAGGTAGCCAGGGTGGATTTCCAGCGCGTGCGTTCGCTGTCGCTGGCGCCCGACCGCCCGAACGTGGCGCTGCTGGCGCGTCCCATCAATTTGCAAGACCCGGGCAAGAGCATGGTGCTGGTGGGCGACACCCTGCCCGTGCCCAATGGCGCAAAACCCGTGTGGCTGTCCGAAGCGGCGGCCGACCTGTACAACGTCAAACCTGGCCAGCAGATCGCCCTGCCGCTGGCGGGCGGCTTGCACCAGTTCTTTGTCGCCGGCATCTGGCGCGACTATGCGCGCTCGTCCGGCGCCATCCAGATGCCGCTCGACGATTACCGCACCCTGACCGGCGACAATGACGTGAGCGATGCGGCCCTGTGGCTGGCCAAGGACGCCACGGGCGACGCGCTGCAACAGCGCCTGAAAGCGCTGCCCTTCGGCGCCAGCCTGGAAGTGTCGAACCCATCGGCCATCCGCGCCCTGAGCCTGCAGATCTTCGACCGCAGCTTCGCCGTCACGTATCTGCTGGAAGCCATTGCCATCGTCATCGGCCTGTTCGGCGTGGCAGCCACATTTTCCGCACAGACCCTGGCGCGCGCGCGCGAATTCGGCATGCTGCGCCACGTGGGCGTGACGCGCGGGCAGATCTTATCCATCCTGGCGCTCGAAGGCGGCGCGCTGACGGCGCTGGGCATCGCCACCGGTTTTGTCCTGGGCCTGTTGATCAGCTTTGTGCTCGTCTTCATCGTCAATCCGCAATCGTTCCACTGGACCATGCAGCTGCACCTGCCGTGGCCCTTGATCGCCACCGTGGCCGGCGCCCTGCTGACGGCAGCCGCCGCCACGGCGCTGATCGCGGGCCGCCAGGCGCTGTCCGCTGGCCCCATCCGCGCCGTCAGGGAGGACTGGTAATGCGCCATATCGCCATCTTGTTGCTTGCGCTGGCCCTGCCTGCGCTGGCCGCGCCACCCGCCTTCGCCCCCGTCACGCCGCTGCCGGCCGGCCAGACCCTGCGCCTGCCGCACGACTTCGGCGCCCATCCCGCCTATAAAACGGAATGGTGGTATGCCACGGGCTGGGTAAAAACCGCCGGCGGCGAGCAGCTGGGCTACCAGGTCACCTTCTTTCGCAGCGCGACGGCCACCGACGCGGACAACCCCAGCGCGTTCGCGCCCAAGCAGCTGATCATCGGCCACGCGGCCCTGTCCGACCCGAAAGTGGGCAAGCTGCTGCACGACGAGAAAAGCGCGCGCGAGGGCTTCGGCCTGGCCTACGCCAAGGTGGGCGACACGGACGTGAAGCTCGACGACTGGCGCATGCTGCGGCAAAAAGACGGTACTTACCAGGTCAGCCTGGCCGCGCGCGAATTCAACTTGCAGCTGACCCTCTCCCCCACCCAGCCCGTGCTGCTGCAGGGAGAAGGCGGCTATTCGCGCAAGGGCGCGCGGCCCGCGCAATCGAGCTATTACTACAGCGAGCCGCAGCTGCGCACGACGGGCACGATCGCGCGCGCGGGCGGCAAGCCGGAAGCCGTGACGGGCACCACCTGGCTCGATCACGAGTGGTCGAGCCAGGTGCTCGATGCGGACGCCAGCGGCTGGAACTGGATAGGCGCCAACCTCGATGACGGCGGCGCCCTGATGGCCTTCCAGATCCGCAGCAAGACAGGTGCTAAACTATGGGCGCACGCGACATGGCGCGATGCGTCCGGTAAGATGACGCAGTTCGCGCCCGGCGACGTCGATTTCACGCCCACGCAGCTGTGGCGCTCGCCCCGCACGCAAGCCGAATACCCGGTCGCCACCGAGATCCGCACTGGCGCCACGCGCTGGCACATCAAGCCGCTGCAGCCGGACCAGGAACTCGATTCGCGCCGCTCGACGGGGGCCGTGTACTGGGAAGGCGCCGTGACGGTGGAGCGCGACGGCCAGCCGGTGGGCCGCGCCTATCTGGAAATGACGGGCTACGTCCAGCCGATGAAGTTATAAGCACTACCGAATATGTAAATCAAAGCGAAAAACAATGACAACCAGCACAGAAACAGGCAGCACCAGTTCAACAACCGCCGCAAGCACCGCACCCACGCCCGACACCGGCACCAGCCGCGAACTGAAAAAAGGCAGCCTGGCCGCCTTCAAGGGCTTGATGCCTTTCCTGACGCCGTACCGCAAGCAGTTCTTCCTGGCCGGTATCGCGCTGGTGGTGGCCGCCGCCTCGACCCTGGCCATCCCTGCCGCTTTCAAGCAGATGATAGACCTCGGTTTCGGCGGCGCGGCCGGTTCAAGCAGCATCCAGCACGTCGACCTGGTCTTCCTTGCCCTGTTCGGCGTGGCGTCCATCCTGGCGCTGGCCACGGCCGCGCGCTTCTATACGGTGTCGTGGCTGGGCGAGCGGGTCACGGCCGACATCCGCAGCGCCGTGTACCGCCACGTGGTCACGCAAAGCCCCGCCTTCTTTGAAACGACGCAGACAGGCGAAGTCCTGTCGCGCATCACCACCGACACGACCTTGATCCAGGCCGTCGTCGGCACCAGCATCTCGATGGCGCTGCGCAATGTGCTGCTGTTCCTCGGTGGCCTGGTGATGCTGTTCGTCACCAGTGCCAAGCTGGCCGGCATCATCATCGGCCTCTTGATCCTCGTCGTCGTGCCCATCATCGTCTTTGGTCGCCGCGTGCGCAAGCTGTCGCGCGATTCGCAAGACCGCATCGCCGACGCGTCGGCCATGGCCGGCGAAATCCTCAACGCCATGCCCACTGTGCAGGCATTCACGCACGAGAAAATCGAATCGAAACGCTTCGGCGACTCCGTCGAAGGCGCTTTCATGACGGCCATGCGCCGCATCCGCGCCCGTGCCCTGCTCACCATGATCGCCATCCTGCTCGTCTTCGGCACCATCGTCTTCGTGCTGTGGCTCGGTGCGCGCGCCGTGCTGGAAGGCTCGATGACGGGCGGAGACCTGGGCCAGTTCATCCTGTACGCGTCCATCGTGGCCGGCGCCATCGGCGCCCTGTCCGAGGTGATGGGTGAAGCCCAGCGCGCGGCCGGCGCCACCGAGCGCCTGCTGGAACTGATGGCCGTCAAATCGGAAATCGAATCCCCGGCCACGCCGCTGCCGCTGCCCGCGCGCGCCGCCACCGGCGCCGCGCTGTCGCTCGACGACGTCATGTTCTCGTACCCGTCGCGCCCTGATACCCACGCGCTCGATCACGTCAGCCTCGACATCCGCGCCGGTGAAACGGTGGCCGTCGTCGGCCCTTCCGGCGCCGGCAAGACCACGCTGTTCCAGCTGTTCCTGCGCTTCTATGACCCGCAAAGCGGCAGCATCCGCCTCGATGGCGTCGATATCAAGCAGCTGGACCTGCACACCCTGCGCGACGCCATCGGCATCGTGCCGCAGGATACGGTGATCTTCTCGGCCGACGCCATGGAAAACATCCGCTATGGCCGCGCCGGCGCCAGCGACGCGGAAGTGATCGCGGCCGCCAAAATGGCAGCCGCCCACGAATTCATCGAGCGTCTGCCGAACGGTTATAAATCGTTCCTCGGCGAACGGGGCGTGCGCCTGTCCGGCGGCCAGCGCCAGCGCATCGCCATCGCCCGCGCCCTGCTGAAAAACCCGCCGCTGCTGCTGCTCGATGAAGCGACCAGCGCGCTGGACGCGGAATCGGAACGCCTGGTACAAAAGGCGCTGGAAGCGGCCATGGTCGGCCGCACCACGGTCATCATCGCCCACCGCCTGGCCACCGTTCAGCGGGCTGACCGCATCATCGTCATGGAGGACGGCAAGATCGTCGAGACGGGCACGCACGCGTCGCTCGTCGCAATGAAAGGCATTTACGCCAACCTGGCTGCCCTGCAATTCCATCACGTACAAGTCAATTAAACAGAACCATCATGAACGCACTTTTCCACGCCAATCTGGGCATCACCGATTTCTGGACCTTTTTGCTGGGGACCATCTTCATCGTCATCCTGCCCGGTCCCAATTCCATGTATGTGCTGTCGGTCGCGGCCCAGCGGGGCGTGCGCACCGCCTACCAGGGCGCCTTCGGCATCTTCGCCGGCGACCTGATATTGATGGTGCTGTCGGCCTGCGGCGTGGCCTCCCTGCTGAAAGCCAGCCCTGCCCTGTTCTACGTCGTGAAATACATAGGCGCGGCCTACCTGGGCTGGATCGGCCTGCAAATGCTGATCGGCTGCTGGCGCAAGCTGCGCGCGCCCGCGCCGGCCGACGGTGAAGCGCCTGCCGCGCCAGCGCCTGTCAAGGAAAGCGATCCATTCCGCAAGGCGCTGATCATCAGTCTGATGAACCCGAAAGCCATTTTGTTCTTCATCTCGTTCTTCATCCAGTTCGTCGACCCTGCCTTCCCGAATCCCGTGCTGTCCTTCGTCGGCCTGGGCCTGATTTGCCAAGTGATCAGCTTTACCTATCTGACGGCCATCATCTTTGTCGGCGCGCGCCTGGCCGACACCTTCCGCCGCCGTCGCCGCCTGTCGGCCGGCATGGGTGGCGGCGTCGGCGCCATGTTCATCGGCTTTGGCGCGAAACTGGCCACGGCCACCTTGTGAGGAAAACACCGTGAACGAGCTTGAGCTGCGCCAGCGCTGCCATACCGTCCTGCCGGGCCACCGCCAGCCAACGCCAGCGGCCACCTTTACCGCCATGGCCGCCTGGTGCGACGCCAACGCTGTTGCGCACGACACCTATGGCGAAGGCGCGCTGATCGAACAGTTCGAGAACAAGATCGCCAGCCTGCTCGGTTTCGAAGCGGCCGTGTTCTGCATCACGGGTACCATGACGCAGGTGACGGCCCTGCGCCTGGCGTGCCAGGACCGCGGCTCGCGCCTGGTGGCGCTGCACCCCACTTCACACATCCTGCGCCACGAGCGCGGCAACCACGAATTGCTCGACCACTTCAAGGGCCTGATACTGGGCGACCCGCACCGTCCGTGGACGGTCGACGATTTGCGCGCCGTGCCCGATGCCCTGGGCGCCGCGCAGGTCGAGCTGCCGATGCGCGAAATCGGCGGCCAGTGCCCGTCGTGGGACGCATTGAACGACATCAAGCGGCACTGCCGCGAGCACAACATCCATTTGCACATGGATGGCGCGCGCCTGTGGGAAGCGCAAGCGGGTTTCAACCAGTCCCTGCCCGCCATCTGCGGCGGCTTCGATTCCGTCTACGTGTCGCTGTACAAGGGCATCGGCGGTTTGGGCGGCGCCGTGCTGGCCGGCAGCCGCCCATTTGTCGAACGGGCGCGCGAGTGGTTCCGCCGCCAGGGTGGCAACATCGTGCACCGCACGCCCTACGTGGTGGCCGCCGCCATGCAGTTCGACGCGCGCCTCGCCGCCATGCCGCAGTATTTTGCGCGCACGCAGTGGCTGTACGCGCTGTTGCGCGATTTTCCATCGATTGCCGTCAATCCCGCCGCCCCGCACGCCAACATGCTGCACCTGCACCTGCCCGTCTCGCGCGAGCGGGCCATCGCCATCCGCAACCAGGTGGCGGAAGACCATGGCATCTGGCTGTTCGGCCGCGCCAGCCACGCCGCCCTGCCCGGGCACAGCGTGGTGGAATGGTATGTGGGAGATAACTTGCTGGACCTGCCCGACGACACCGTGCGGCTGGCCTTGACGTTGCTGGATCAGGTCATGCGCATCAAGGAATAACCGTCGCAGGTTAGGTAGGTCGGCAGCGCGTAGCGCGAGGCGACCACCATGGTCACCACCAAAAAAAAGCGCCTGAAGGCGCTTTTTTCATTTCATGGCGGCCGGGTCGGCCGCCACTACCTGCTTAGAACTTGTAGTTGTAAGCGAGACCGATCAACTGCATGCGGGTCTTGAACAGGCCCTTGGTGGTTTCACCGTTGCCGGTGCAGCCAGGGGTCACCGGCGAGCAGTCATTCTTGTAGTTGACGTTGGCATCCTTGAAGTCGATGAAGCTGTAAGCCAGGTCGAGCGAGGAATTGGCGTTCAGCTTCCAGTTCGCGCCGATCGAGTACTGCATGCGGTCGCTGTCCGGCAGCGCTGGATGACGCAGCTCAGCGCTGCGCACTGGCGCCTGGTCATGCGCGATACCGGCGCGCAGCAGCAGGTTTTCGCTGTACTTGTAGTTGGTGCCCAGCGATACGCGGTAGGTGTTCTTCCACTGCTGGCGGATGCGCTCGGCGCCTTCGGCCGTCGGCGGGAACTGGATGTCCAGGTTCTGCAGGCGCGAAGTACGGGTCCAGGTGACGTCGCCCATCAAGGCCCAACGGTCATCCATCTGATGGAAGGCGTTGATCGACAGGGTTTCCGGCGTGCGCACTTCGACCAGCGCCTTGGAATTGACCTTGTTCGATGCCTTGGCGATGAAGGCATTGACGGCGGCGTTGTCCGACACTTGCGAGAAGTCCCAGATCGTGTCGCCTTTCAGCTTGTGCGAAATCGACGAACGGTAGGAAATACCGAAACGCGTACCTTCATTCATCTGGTACAGGTAGCCCAAATTGAAACCGAAGCCCCAGTCGTCGCCATCCATCGATGCGTGGCCATCCTTGGCGCCCTTCAGCGCGGCGCCGGCTGCCTGCGCGGCGGCCAGGCCCTGCGTCTTGGCGATATTGGCCAGGAAAGCTTGTGACGCGGCTGGCGCGTGCTGGGCCAGGAAGGCCACGGAACCCGGCACGTCGACCGCCTGGCCCAGTTCCGCCTTCATGTGTTCGGCGGTGACGCCGAAACCGAAGGAATGGTGTTCATTGACCTTGAAGGAAACGGAAGGATTCAGGGCGATCGCTTCGAGCTTGATGTTGGTGATCGCATAGCGGCCGCTCCAGTTATTGCCGTAATCGAGCTTGGCGCCGTACGGCACGAACAGGCCCATGCCGACAGTCCACTGGTCATTGAGCTTCTTGCTCGCATACAGGGCCGGCGCGAAGACGGCATCCGGCGCGTAGTCCTTGGTCGTGCCGCCCGGCGTGCGGCCGGTGAAGGTCTTCGAACCCGTGTCCTGGTAGGTCGAATGCGGTACCACCAGGGTGCCGCCGCCCAGGAATTGCGTGCCTTCCAGGCGCGACATGCCGGCCGGGTTGTAGAAAATGGTCGATGCGTCGGCCGCTTCGGCGCCGCTGGCATCGGCCGAGCCCTGGGCGGAAACGCTTTGCGAGCCGAAACGGTAGCCCGATGCTTGTGCGGTGGAGGAGATGCCGGCGAACGCGGCAACGATCAGGAGGGGCAGATATTTATGTTTCAAGTTAGTCTCTCTTTATTATATGAAGGTCTTCGGCACACTGTCGCGGGCATCTCAAGCCGCCCCGTCTTGCACTTTTCTTGCCGCCGTGAACTCCAATTCACTGACGGCATGAGCGAAGCATATAATATTTTTTAGAAAAAAGCGAACGTTCGCTCTTTTTATGAAACGGCGTTGTTTTCCACGCCAATCACGGCGTTCTACAGGGCCAGCGCCGGGGCTGGAAGCGGTATCAGAAAGCGCTGGTGCATCAGCGCCAGCATCTGTTCGGCGGGTACGGGGCGCGAGATGAAATAGCCCTGCACTTCGTTGCATTGCAGCGTGCGCAAGATGTCGAGCTGCTCGCGCGTCTCCACCCCTTCGGCCACCACGCTCATTCCCAGCGCGTGCGCCATCGACAGGATGGCGCGCACGAAGACCTCGCCCTGCTCCGAGCGGCCCAGCTCCATCGTGAAGGCGCGGTCGATCTTCAAGCCATCCATGGCGAACTTCTGCAGCTGCGACAGCGACGAGTATCCGGTGCCGAAATCGTCGACCAGCAGGCGCACGCCCAGCGCGCGGATGGCCGACAGCTGCTCCACGGCGCGGTTCTGTTCATCCATCATGGCCGATTCCGTGATTTCCACCTCGATCAGGCGCGCATCGATGCGATGCCGCGCCAGCGCCGATGCCAGCACCTGGTGCACGTCGCCGCGGCCGAACTGACGCGCCGACACGTTGATCGACACGGGCACCAGTTCCAGCCCGCTCGCCTGCCAGCGCGCCATCTGCAGGCACACCTTTTCGATGACGACTTCGCCCAGCTGCGAAATCAGGCCGCTGCTCTCGGCCACGGGAATGAATTCCAGCGGCGGCACCATGCCGTGCTGCGGATGATGCCAGCGCACGAGCGCCTCCATGCTGCACAGCTGTCCGCTCATGGCGTCGACCCGCGGCTGGTAGACGACGAGGAACTGGTCCAGCTCCAGCGCCGCCACCAGGCTTTGCTCGAGTTCGCGGCGGCTGCGGATGGTTTCGAACAGTTCGGGCTGGAAGAAGCGGTGATGGCCCTTGCCCGCCACTTTGACGGCATACATGGCGATGTCGGCGTTCTTCAGCAGCACGTCCGTTTCGGCGCCATCGCGCGGATACAGGCTGATGCCGATCGAGGCACCCATCTTGTGGCGTTCGCTGCCCAGGTAGAACGGTTCGTCGAAGGCGATGGCGATGCGCTGCGCCACCTGTTCGGCGCGGCTGTCGTCCTCCACGGGGTCGAGTACGACGACGAATTCGTCGCCGCCCAGGCGCACCACGTGGTCGCCCGGCCGCAGCACGGCTTTCAGGCGCAAGGAGGCGGCGCGCAGCACCTTGTCGCCCTCGGCGTGGCCCTGCGTGTCGTTGATATCCTTGAAGCCGTCCAGATCGATGAACAGCAGCGCCAGCATATGCCGCGCGATGGCGGCGCGGCCCAGGGCACCGGGCAGGAATTGCTGCAGCCAGTAGCGGTTGGGCAAGCCCGTCAAGCCATCCTCGTTGGCCAGGCGGCGCAAGTCGCGCTCGTGCTCCTTGGCCGTGCTGATGTCTTGCAGGGTGACGGCCAGGCGGTCGCCGCTGCGCACCACGCGCCGGCGTATCCAGCGCAGCTTGAACGGGTTGCCCTCCGGCAGTTCGATCTCTTCCTCGGAAAAACCGGAAACCATGGCGGCCCGGTAATTATGGATCAGGTCGCGGAAATACGGCTCGTGGGCGCGCGACTGCAGGCGCATGCCCAGCAATTGTTCGCGCCGCACGCCAAAATAACCGGCGCCCGGCTCGTTGCAATCGACCATCTCGAAATCGAGGATGCTGCCGTCCGCGCCGCGCAGGGCGGCAATGATATAAAAGCCGTCGCTCGTGCCTTCGGTGGCCATGCGGTAGGCATTGCGCACGCCTTCGGACTGGTGGTGGCGCCACGCCAGGCGCAGTGACAACATGGTGGCGATGGCGGTAAAGGCCAGCAGCAGCATGGTGACGGCCAGGGCGATGCCGATATAGATCGTGCGCGTTTCCTCGTAGGGGTGCAGCATTTCGCCGTCCGACAGTCCGACCACGGCCGTAAACGGATAGGCTTTCAGCGCCTGCCAGCCCACGTAGCGGCTTTGCTTGTCGGAAAAAGCGATCCTGCCGCCCGAATGCAGGGCACCGCTCTCCGTTTCCAGAAAGCTGGTGTCGAGAAACGGCGTGCCTTGTGCGCTCCGGGTCGGTAGCACGCGCGAGCCGAGGCGCGTGCTGAACAGCTCGCCCTCTTCGCCCACCATGGCGGACATGCCGAACTTGCCGAAACTGACGCTGTTATAGAATTCGGAAAAATAGCTGGAATGAATCGAGATCAGCAGCACGCCATCGAAATTGCCATCTTCATCTTCCAGCCGGCGCGTGAAATGCACGAGGCTTTCGTCGGCGCCGGGCACCGTGGCAGCATCGTCCGCATTGGCCGCATTGGCCCGCCCCAGCGCGATGCGCAGCGCGCTGGAATTGCTGCGCCAGTGGCGCAGCAGGAAATCGCTGCGCTCGTTGACCCGCAGGCGCTGCAGCGGCGCCGTGGCCGTCACGGGCTGGCCCTTGCGGTCGAGGATGGCGACGATGGCAAATTGCGGCAAGGCATACATGCCCTGCGTCTTCAATTGATCGAGACGCAGCTGGCCGCGCGAATTTTCCCATTCATACTTGAGCTGCAAGGTCAGCTGGTCCATCTGCTCCAGGGTGCGCAGCAGATACTGGCCATACGCTTTCGACAGCGAAGACACGCTGTCGAGCGCCTGCTGCTGCGCCACCTTTTTTTCCGCCTCCAGCTGCAGCAAGGTGGCCGTCCACAGCACGGCGCACAGGACCAGCCCCAGCAAGGGCCAGGCGAGGATCAGGCGCAAGTTGGCCTTGAGAAAATCGCCCCTGCTCATCTCCACCATGGCGCCGTTATTATTATTTACAAATTGTCGCAAGAACATGGTGCAGCGTCTGCCGTTTCTGTGTATTTCTTTAAGGACACACAAATTACCACAGAGTCATGTTTGCAGGTAAGACAGCAGCGTAATTATGTGTGCGGGTCGCAGACCGCCTGTCGCGCCTGCGTTACAATCACCATCCTTACCGTTGGAGAAATACATGCAGCAATATCAAGATTTGATCAAGACCGTGCTCGAAACGGGCAGCTGGCAAGACAACCGCACGGGCATCCGCACCCTGAGCGTGCCGGGCGCCATGATGCGTTTCGACTTGGCCAACGGCAATTTCCCTGCCGTGACGACCAAGAAACTGGCTTTCAAATCCGTGATCGGCGAATTGTGCGCCTTCCTGCGCGCCTCGCGCAACGCGGCCGAGTTCCGCGCGCTGGGCTGCAAGGTGTGGGACCAGAACGCCAATGAAAATGCGCAATGGCTGGCCAACCCCTACCGCGAAGGCGAGGATGACCTCGGTCCCGTGTACGGCGTGCAATGGCGCCAGTGGCCCGCCTATAAACTGCTGGCCGCCGACCAGCCCGCGCAAATCGCCGACGCGCAAGCGAACGGTTTTACGCTTGTCGCCCCCATCGTCGAAGACGGCGTGCAAAAAGTGCTGCTGTACAAGGCCGTCGACCAGTTGCGCGAGTGCCTGGACACCATCATGACGAACCCGGGCAGCCGGCGCATCCTGTTCCACGGCTGGAACCCGGCCGTGCTCGATGCCGTCGCCCTGCCCGCCTGCCACTTGCTGTACCAGTTCATCCCGAACGCCAGCACGCGCGAAATCTCGCTGTGCTTATATGTGCGCAGCAACGATATCGGCCTGGGCACGCCGTTCAACATCGCCGAAGGCGCGGCCCTGCTGCATCTGGTGGCGCGCCTGACGGGCTACACGCCACGCTGGTTCACGTATTTCATCGGCGACGCGCACATTTATGAAAACCACCTCGACATGGTGGAAGAGCAATTGAAGCGCACACCGTTCCCGGCGCCCAGGTTTGTCATTTCCGAGCGCGTGCCCGACTATGCGAAAACGGGCAAGTACGAGCCGGAATGGCTGGAAAAGATCGAGCCATCGGATTTCTCGCTGGAAGGCTATGAACATCACGCGCCAATCAAGGCCGCGATGGCCGTCTGAGCCGGGTAGCGTAACGCGCGGATCAGTTCATATTATTGAACCGCGCTTTTCAACTCACTCGCCTTCTTTGCGCCGGCCCTCAAAAGTTCCTGAACAATAGCCTGGTCCTTTTTATCGATGGCTTCGTCCAGGGCGGTTGTATGCCAGTTCCCGTCAACGTAATTGGGGTCGACTTTTTGGGCAACTAAAAACTTGACGTGATCGAGGTTCCCGAAGCGGGCCGAATACCAGAGCACATATCCGGTATTGCTGCCCCTGAAGTCGGCGTCGTGGCGTACCAGGAGATCAAAGACTTTCCTGGTGCTCGGATTATTGATATCCTTGAACGCATTTGAAAAATTCTCAATCGAGAAAAACGCATGCCTGGACTGTTTCAGGGAGAATTCAAAAGATTCTGCCCTGGAAAACAGCCATTCCAGCACCTTCAGACGTTGTTCCGGTGACAGTGTTTCGCTGTAAACAGCCGCGTACACCACGTCAGTCCAGTCCTGCTCGTGACCGGCCTCCGCGACAGGAAAACCTTTTATCTCCAGTGCTTCAAGCAGATCGACCCTGCCTGCCTTGGCCAAATCTGCCATCAGGTCACGCACATAGCTCCACGTTTTTTCCCGGTCCGGGATCTGATCGAAATAGCTGAAAAACTCGGCAGGCGTCCCTGAACTGATCGCTTTGAAAGTTTTGGTGGTCGCACTGGAATTGTATCGATAATCGGACAGCTGCCTTTTGGCGATGGATCTGATTTCATGCGATGACAATAAAAGCGCACTTGCAGCCAGCATGCCCAATGCGATCCTGGTGCCATTCTTATTATTCCTGTATAGAAAAAGCGCCAGAATGAAAGTATGGACATGCAGTATGCATGCGATAACGAAGATGAAAAAGGCAATTAACGCATCGCCATTGGGCCCACTGCCATCACTGGCCATGGGGAAGGTCTTGCGCATCAAGAACAAATAGACGATAGCCAGCAGACAGCATAAAAATACACTGGTCTTGAAATACAATTTCATCATTTGATCGAACCTGCCATCATGGAAGCAGGCAACATATTACAATAAAAATATTATTTTACCTGTCCGGCATTGTCCAGAATTTCTACTGGCGGCCGTCAGGGACAGTATCCATTCAACCGAAGTCAGCAGACAAATTAATCAGGAAGACGATGGCGATCACACCACTGGCAGCACTGCACCGCAAACTGTTCGACGAAACCGACGGCGTCAAGTTCGCCACGCTCAAGGATAGGCTGATCAAGAAACACGGCGAGAGCGACCGGCTGGCCGTGCTTGACATATTGAGCGCTTACGCGCGCGACGGCCAGCTGCTGCACTGGCGCACCTCATTGGTACACACCATGGCGGACCTGATACAAGCGCAGGAATTGCAGGAATTTTTCAGCTGGGCCGTGACCATGCCGCAACTGGCCTACTGGGGCATCGACGGCTTGCTGAAAAGCCAGGGCAAGGATGCTTACGAGACCGTGGTGGCGCTGGCTCTCTCGGACTCGCAACCGCTACAAGTCAGGGCCAAGGCCGTGAAAAGCCTGGCCGTGCTGAGCCGCCAGCCATTTGACGCCGGCTTGTCGGCCGTTCCCGACTACTGGAAAGCCGAGAGCCTGCCCCTCGACGATGTGCTGGCCTGGCAGCGCGATGGCTATCCGGACGGTGCGGGGTTTGCGCCACCGGCCACGCATGCGTCTTTGGAAGACCCTCGCTCCCCACTGGAAAAAGCGGCAGCGAAACTGGAAAAAAAACTGGCGGCCGAACGCAAGAAGGACCAGGACCTGGCGCGCCCATCGAACTGGCTGGTCATTGCGGATAATGCCGACCTGGCCGCCATCGACCAGCGCTGGGCTTTGCCGGAACAGTACCGGCGCTTTCTGGCCCGCTACTCTCCGCTGCGCGTGTATATCGACAGCAAGCGCTACTTCCAGGGCTTGAACCTGTACGGCGCGGCAGAGCTGCTCAAGGCACAGCACGGCTACTCGTACAATCCGGTTGACCAGGAAGTCATCGCCGGTTGGCCGGCCCACTACGTGGTGATTGCCGATGCGGGCGCCGATCCGTATTGCCTGGATCTATCTGCCATTGAAAATGGCGACGCGCCCGTCTACACGGCCGAGCACGGCGCAGGCGCATGGCATTTTGAACGCCACGCGGACAGCTTTGTCGACTTCCTCAAGGAAATCGCCAAAGCTGCTTAGCCCGGTTCGCCACCGGGGCCGCCCGGTCCTGGACCGCCTGGCCCGCCTGGCCCGCGTCCGCCTGGCGGACCGAAACGCGGTTCGCGCTCGCCCTCTTTCGCCGCCGACGTGGCGCCGCCGAGGCGGTACGACAGTCCCACGTAAATCATGCGTCCATCGAAGCGCCGCGTGCTCGTCTCGCGCAAGGAAGCGCTGTTGATGACGGTTTCCATCTTGTTGCTGCTGAACACATCGGTCACATTCATGACCAGGCTCAGCTGCGGCGTCACCGTGTGGCGCCAGCTCACATTCAGGGTATTGTTCGGCGAGCGGTAGCCCTGTCCGGACAGCGTCTTGCCTTGCATTTGCAGGGCCAGCTGCACCTGGTTGGCAGTATTGACCTGGTAATTGAGGCGCGCGCGGCCGCTCAGTGCATTCGCCGTGCGCGTGCTGCGGTTGCCCAGGTCGTCGGAACTCGTCTGCTGGCTGCGCGCCAGGTTGCCGCTCGTGTTCAGGGTCAGCGACGGCGTCAGCTTGCCGCTGACGCTGAACTCCAGGCCGCTCGAATGGCTACCTTCGCCGTTTTCCCGCGTGGTCAAGAGTACATTGTCGCTGATAAAGTAGCGGTAATCAACAATGGCGTCCGTGTCGCGCCGGTGGTAGGCGCGCAAGCTGCTTTCCAGGCCCGCGATCTTCGTTTCATAGCCGATTTCAAACGAATCCGTCTGCGTGGGTTTCAGCTGGGGATTACCGGCCGACACATTGAACTCGTCGCGGTAGACCACGTACGGGTTCAGGTCGCCCGCATTCGGCCGGCGGATGCGGTGCGCATAGCTGAAGCGCACATTGCTCTCGTCGCTGACCTTGTAGGTGGCGAACAGGCTGGGAATGTAGTTGACGTAATTGTTGCTGGCCTCGATGCCGCTCGTGATCTGGCGCACGTTCAAGTCCGTGTATTCGGCGCGCAAGCCGGCCAGCGCGCCCCAGCGTTCGGTCAGGCGCATCTGGTAGGAGCCATACAGGGCAACAGTGCGCTCGTCGAGCTCGAAACGGTTGCTGCGCATGGGGTTGACGATTTCCGCCAGGCTGGCCGGATTGATGTCCGTATATAAAGTGTCGAAGCTGCTCTTGTTGTCGGCCACCTTGTAACCGAGCTTGGCCGTGCCGCCCGCCAGCGGGCGCTCGTAGTCGCCGCTGAAGTCGACGATGCGGTTGCCCGTTTCGCTGTGCTGGCGTGCGCGGCTGTCGAAGGTGTTGACGGGCGCCACCGCGTAGGTATTCGCGTAATCGCTGTCGCTCTCGTTGGTCGACGACGACACGCGCAAGTCGATTTTGAGGGTTTCGCCCGGCAATTCACCCTTGTGGTCGTAGCGCGCGCCCCAGCTGTAATTGCGGCTGTCGCCATTGCGCACGGTGCTGCGCACATAGTCGCCGATGGTGCTGCCCGTGCTGTCGCCATTGATGTAGCGGTCGAGCGAGCGCTGGTCGTTGCTGCGTCCGTTATACGACACGCTGGCGGCCAGGGTGTCGTTGGCGTTCAGGTTGTAATTGACGGTGCCGTGCAAGCCCAGCGAGTCGTTCAAGCCATTGTTGGTGGATTGCTGGCTGCTGGGGGCGAAAGCGCCAGTGCCGCGTTCCAGGCGCTCGCGGCTGACCTCGCCCACGGAATTGCGGCCGTCATGGCGCACATTGATGCCGCCCTGATAGCCCCACGGGCCTTCGTTGTAGGTGCCGGACACGGCACTGTTGTAGCGCCCCGCGATGCCCGCGTTCGCGTTGACGGTGGCAAAGCCGCCCGGCTTGCGGTTGCGCCGCATCACCAGGTTCAGGATGGGGCCGCCACCGGCCTCGTTGCCGAACTGGGCGCCGGGATTGTTGATCACTTCCACGGATTCGATATCGTCGGCCGCCATGGCGTTCAGGGTGGCGCCGCGCGAATCGCCCTGCAGCATGGCCGACGGTTTACCGTCGATCAATATCTGCACATTGCTGCTGCCGCGCAGGGACACGGAACCATCGGGATCGACGGCCACGGAAGGCACATTATTCAAGGCATCGGCCGCCGTGCCGTTGCTGCTGCCCACGTCGGACTTGACGTCGTAGACTTGGCGGTCGATACGGCCCGTGGGGCGCTCGGCCGTCACGCTGACGGAAGGAGGCGCATCGGCAGCGGGCGCCTTGGCCGGTGCGGGCTTGACGACGGCGTCGCCGCTGGTAGGCGTGGTTTGGGCCTGGACAGCGGCGCCGGAAACGAGCAGGCTGCCGCCCGCCAGACAGTGAAAGAGGATTTTATGCATTTGCTTAAAAAATAATGGAGACGCTACGGATGAGGCACTACGCCGTGGCGTGAGGGCACAGGTGTGGGCACAGTTAAAGCATGCCACGACTCCATTACGCAAAGCAAATGCGAACCATTGTTATTTACTTCAATTTACAAATCTCTTGCACTTGTGGTCATACAGCCTCATCCGATGGCCACTACCTCAGCAAGCCATTGCCGCGCGCCAGTTTCAGCCAGCCCGGATATTCCGTCATCAACAAGTCATACAGTTCCGCATCGCTGTGCTCGTCGGGCGAGCTGACGGAAAAGTAATTGGCATTGTCGACCAGGCGCCCCTGCAATTCGTCGAGCTTTTCCAGAAACGGAAAATCGGAATCGGCAAAGGCGGAAAGAAACTTGCTTTTCGACTTGCGCCCCTTGCCGATGCCCATGAATTGCCAGAAGATGGGTTCATTGCTGGCCCAGCGCAATTGTTTCTCCGTCGTCGCCTGATCGCTCGTGCCGCCATCGGTGACGAACATGACGTACACGGGCAGCTCGGCCGCGACGGGCCGCGTGCGCTCGCCGCCGCCCTTGTCGGGGAAATAAAACGCGCGGATCGCCTGCATGGCGGCGCCATAGCGCGTGTCGCCTTCGAGCGGATGGCGCTGTATCGCCTGGCTTACATAGGTATTGCAGTTGCTCAAGGCCATGGGCGCCGGATGGTGGACGTTCTTGCCGAACAGGAAAACATCGATCTCGCCATCGTCGTCGAACTTGCAGCCCAGGGCCAGGATGCGTTCGGCAAAGCGCTGCACCAGCCCCTCTTTATACAGCCGTCCCATGGAGCCGGAAATATCGAGGCACAGACACACCTTGGCGCGGTGATCAAGCAGCCCCACTTTTTGCAGGGACACGCCCGCCTGCTTGACGAGGCTGACCAGTTGCGGCGCTTCGCGTTCCACGCGCTTTTCCAGATTGATCTTCGCCTGCATGACGGCCGAGGCCGCTGAGGGGGCAGTCTGCTCGACTTCACCGCCGAAGTGGCGCACCAGCGCATCGAGTCCGCCATTAAAACCTTGTCCCACGGCCATGCAGCGCCAGCCGCCATCCTTGCGGTAGATCTCTGCCAGCATGACGGCTTTTTCCTGTGCAAAATCCGCACCGGCAAACGCAAAGCGGGCCAGCTCGCGTCCACCCGCCTGCAGGCGCACGTGGCCAGCTTGCAGCTGCGACATCACGCCGCCGCCATCGATGGACGCCGTGACGACGAGGCGGTCTATGCCGGCCGGCAAGCGCGCCAGCTGCAAGGCAAACTCGGTCGTGTCGCCGCCGCTGCCGGCACGCGCTTCCACGCCGCCGCACGGCGTGCGCGGCTGGTTGAAAAAAGTCATGTAGCGTTCGTCGGACAGTTTGCCGGCCGCATCGAGGCCGAAGCAGGCCACGTCGAGCGCCAGCCCCTGCGCGGCCACGCCGATCTGCAGCACGCCATCGGGAACGAGATTGGCCAGCGGCAAGCGCTGTCCCTTGGACAAGGTTTCCATCAGTGCCTCCTAGGCGATGTAGCGGCGCGGATTGTCGGCATTGCAGTCATCTTCGTCTTCCTTGTCCTCGCCCTTGAAGACGACGGGACCGTTGAAGGCCAGCTGCAGGTTCTCGCCCTGCCAGCTCAGCCACGGTGTCGCTTCACTGCCCGGCTCCGACGTCTTGCCGGACGGCTCGAGGATGATGCTGTCGTTCGTGACGCGCGCCATGCCGATCACATAGGTGTAGACGGAGTCATCGTCGGCCGCCTTGGACAGGCGGAAGTCGAACGCGCACTCGACGACCTGCTCGCCATACTGCATGACCATCTTCGGCCGCATGGACGCGACCGAGACGGCGCCATTGGCCACCGCCGAATACACGCTGAAGACGAGGCCCACCGTGCCGCCGTAATGTTGCGCCAGCGCGGGGTTGACTTCCACCGTTTCCGTGGCCGGCTCCTTGCCCGCCGCGCCCGCCACGTCGCCCAGGTGGCGCACGTAGGGCATGGCGTCGAAGCTGCCTGCCGTGTCCGGCGCCTGGATGAAGCGCATCTGGCCATTCGGCAAGAGGATACCGACACGCAAATCGAGGTCGTCGTTATCGTCATCGCCATCGCCGTTATCGACCCAGGTGGCCTTGACGGTGAGCTTGCTCGGCGCACCCGCGCCCTTTTCCAGCGACACCTTGTGCGTCTGGCCCGCCTTGGTCAGCGAAATTTTGGACAGGGAAATCTTGGGCGCCGGTTCTGCTTGCGCCTGCGCCACTTCGCCGCCGAAATGCGCGACCAGCGCATCGAGGCCGCCATTGAAACCCTGGCCCACGGCCATGAAGCGCCAGCCGCCGTCCTTGCGGTAAAACTCGCCCAGCATGACGGCTTTTTCTTGCGCAAAATCGGCGCCCGCATACGTGTAGCGTGCCAATTCTCTGCCGCCGTCGAGCAGCCGCAAATGGCCGCTGCCCAGCTGCGCCATGGTGGCGTCGCCATCGATGGCGGCCGTGACGACCAGGCGCTCGATGAACGCAGGCAAGCGGTCCAGCTGATAGCTGAAACCGGCCGCATCGCCGGACGGCGCCGCAGTTTCCACGCCGCCACACGGCGTACGGGGCTGGTTGAAGAAAGTCATGTAGCGGTCATCAGACAGCTTGCCAGCGGCATCGAGGCCGAAACAGGCGAAATCCAGCGTCACGCCGGCGCTGGCCAGACCCAGTTGCACAATATTGCCCGTGACGAGGCCGGACAGCGCCAGGCGCTGCCCCTTGATCAGGTTTTCCATGGAGTCAGGGAGAAAGATGGGAGAGACAGAACCGGGCGGCGGTGCCACCCGGTACATTTACGCAAACAACTGGTTGTTAAGCATTAATACCGAACGAGCGGGCCAGAGGGCCCAGGCCGCCTTTGAAGCCTTGACCAATTGCCTTGAATTTCCATTCGCTGCCGGCACGGTAGACTTCGCCGAAGATCATGGCCGCTTCCGTCGAGCCGTCTTCCGACAGGTCGTAGCGGGCGATTTCCGCGCCGTTGTCGCCGTTCAGGCAGCGGATGTAGGCCTTGCCGACCATGCCGAAGTTCTGCTTGCGGTTTTCCGCGTCGTGGATGGTGACGGCCACGGCGATCTTGTCGATGTCGGCAGGCACGTTGGCCAGGTCGACGGCGATTTTCTCGTCATCGCCATCGCCGCCGCCCGTCGTGTTGTCGCCCGCGTGGACGATGGAGCCGTCGGCCGACTTCAGGTTGTTATAGAAAATGAAATCGGCATCAGAACGGGCCTTGCCATCCGTTTTCAGCAGGAAGGCGCTGCCGTCCAGGTCGAATGCGGCGCCATCGGTGGCGCGCGGGTCCCAGCCCAGGCCAATCACGATTTTCTTCAAGCCAGGAGCTTCCTTGCTCAGATTGACATTGCCGCCTTTTTGCAAACTGATCGCCATGGTGTTTCCTCTTTGTATAATTAGTGGGTTGCATTCGGTGTTTCAGGTCACGTCGCCGGTACCCTGGCTTGATGAGCCATGAGCCTACCATAAAGTGGCTGCTTGCCAGCCGCGCACTATTGAAAATAATGCCATGCAGAAAATACCATGCCGCTGCCCCAATACGCAAAATGACGGATAATGCCGCTCGACAAAAATTTTCCCAACCAAGCTTGCCCTTGAACAATACCAAGATACGGCTCGACTGCATCCCCGGCACCCTGTGCGACGAACGCCTGTGGTCGCGCCTGGCCCCTGCCTTGGGCGGCGCCTTTGATCTGCGGCACGTGCCCCTGCACGAGGCGCGCACGCGCCCGCAGATGCAGGCACTGATCGCCAGCCACAGCGCGCCACGGGCCCATCTGGTGGGCTTTTCGCTGGGCGCCTATCTGGCGCTCGAGCACGCGCTGGCGCACCCGCAGCGTGTCCAGTCCCTTACTTTGATCGCCAATTCCGCCAAAGGTTTGCTGCCGGCGGAAATCGAAGCGCGCCAGCGCATCGTCGCCATGCTGGAACGCAATGCCTATGCGGGCATCACGCGCCAGCGCCTGCGCGAACTGCTGCACCCATCGCACTTACGATACATCGGCATAACGGATCTGATCCGGCAGATGGGTCTGGACCTGGGCAAGGACGTGCTGCTGGCGCAATTCATCACCACCATCGATCGCCCGGACCTGATGGCGCGCTTGCCGGAACTCGATTTTCCCGTGCTGATCGTGGGTGCCGAAGACGACAAGCTCGTCAATCCCGACGACCTGCGCGCCATGGCCGCCCGCTTGCCGCAGGCCACCCTGCACCTGCTGAAAGAGAACACCGGCCACATGATTCCGCTGGAGGCGCCGGGACCGCTGGCCGGCGCCATGCGTGCGCATCTGGAGGCAGCGGGCAATTTCAACGATAATGACGGGCATCGGGCATCGCCCCCACCACTTTGACAGAACCAATGAGCCATCTGACCATCATCGTCGCCACCGACCAGCAAGGCGGCATCGGCATCGACAACACCCTGCCGTGGAAATTGCCGGAAGACATGGCGCACTTCAAGCGCTTGACGACGGGCCACCCCGTCCTCATGGGCCGCAAGACCTTCGATTCCATCGGCCGTCCGCTGCCGAACCGCCGCAACATCGTCATCACGCGCAATCCGGACTGGCGCCATGAAGGCGTGGAAGCGGTGCCATCAGTGGAAGCGGCCATCGCCCTGCTCGATGGCGCGGAAGCCTATGTCATCGGCGGCGCCGAGATCTACAAGCAGTCACTCCCCCTGACACAGCGTTTGCTCATCACGGAAATCGGCCAGACATTCGATTGCGACGCTTTTTTCCCCGCCGTTGACCATGCCGTGTGGCAAGAGACCGCGCGCGAAGCGCATGTTTCAGAGAAATCCGGCCTGCCTTACGCCTTTGTCACGCTGGAACGCAAAGCCTGATAAGGTTGAGAATGATGGCCAGAATGTTGCTGTAATACCCCTGTCACACCCATGCGTCACGCTAGCGTACGCTTGTGATGCTTGGGGGTGATATTTTTTTCCCGCAGAGGCCGCATTTCTGCGAGAATCCCGTTCTTATTTTTTTTCTGCGGCTGCCGGCTTGTATCACCGCCTGAGGTCGCGCCCTAGTCCGCCCCTTCACATCTGTCAGGGGCGGCTTGCTTTTTTGGAGACATGCATGAAATTTCGTTTCCCTATCGTCATCATTGACGAGGATTTCCGTTCTGAAAATACGTCCGGCCTGGGCATTCGCGCCCTTGCCGCCGCAATGGAAAAAGAAGGCATGGAAGTGCTGGGCGTGACCAGCTACGGCGATTTGTCGCAATTTGCCCAGCAACAATCGCGCGCGTCGGCCTTCGTGCTGTCGATCGACGATGAAGAATTCGGCGGCGGCTCCATCGAGGAAACCGACCATGCCTTGAAATCGCTGCGCGCCTTCGTCGAGGAAATCCGCTACAAGAACGCCGACATCCCCATTTATCTGTACGGCGAAACGCGCACGTCGCGCCATATCCCCAACGATATCCTGCGCGAACTGCACGGTTTCATCCACATGTTCGAAGATACGCCGGAATTCGTCGCGCGCCACATCATCCGCGAAGCGAAATCCTACCTGGACGGCCTGTCGCCGCCGTTCTTCCGCGCGCTGGTGCACTACGCCAACGACGGTTCCTACTCGTGGCACTGCCCCGGCCACTCGGGCGGCGTGGCGTTCCTGAAGTCGCCGATCGGCCAGATGTTCCACCAGTTCTTCGGTGAAAACATGCTGCGCGCCGACGTCTGCAACGCCGTCGAAGAACTGGGCCAGCTGCTCGACCATACGGGTCCTGTCGCCGCGTCCGAGCGCAATGCGGCGCGCATCTTCAATGCCGATCATTGCTATTTCGTCACCAACGGCACGTCGACCTCGAACAAGATGGTGTGGCACTCGACCGTGGCGCCAGGCGACATCGTCGTTGTCGACCGCAATTGCCACAAGTCGATCTTGCATTCGATCATCATGTGCGGCGCGATTCCCGTGTTCCTGATGCCGACGCGCAATCACCTGGGCATCATCGGTCCTATCCCGCTGCATGAATTCACGCCGGAGAGCATTGCCCGCAAGATCGAGGCAAACCCGTTCGCGCGCGAAGCGAAAAACAAGAAGCCGCGCATCCTGACCATCACCCAATCGACCTACGATGGCGTGATCTACAACGTGGAAACCCTGCGCGAAATGCTGGACGGCAAGATCGATACCCTGCACTTCGACGAAGCGTGGCTGCCGCACGCCACCTTCCACGATTTCTACAAGAATATGCACGCCATCGGCAAGGACCGTCCGCGCGCCAAGGAATCGATGATCTTCTCGACCCAGTCGACGCACAAATTGCTGGCAGGCCTGTCGCAGGCCTCGCAAATCCTCGTGCGCGAATCGGACACGGTCAAGCTGGACCAGGACGCCTTCAACGAGGCTTACCTGATGCACACGTCGACGTCGCCGCAGTATTCCATCATCGCCTCGTGCGACGTGGCCGCGGCCATGATGGAAGCGCCGGGCGGTACGGCCCTGGTGGAAGAATCGATCATGGAAGCGCTCGATTTCCGCCGCGCCATGAAGAAGATCGACCAGGAGTGGGGCCAGGACTGGTGGTTCCAGGTCTGGGGTCCGTCCAGCTTCAACGACGAAGGCATGGGCCAGCAGGAAGACTGGATGATACGCGCCGAGGATGACTGGCACGGCTTCGGCGACCTCGCTCCCGGATTCAACATGCTCGACCCGATCAAGGCGACCATCGTCAACCCGGGCCTGTCGCTGGACGGCCAGTTCGGCGACACGGGCATCCCCGCGTCCATCGTCACCAAGTACCTGGCAGAGCACGGCGTCATCATTGAAAAATGCGGCCTGTACTCGTTCTTCATCATGTTTACCATCGGCATCACCAAGGGCCGCTGGAATACCCTGCTGACCGCCTTGCAGCAGTTCAAGGACGACTACGACAAGAACCAGCCGATGTGGCGCATCCTGCCGGAATTTGCGGCGGCCAATCCACGCTACGAAAAAATGGGCTTGCGCGACCTGTGCCAGCAAATCCACGATTTCTACAAGGCCTACGACGTGGCGCGTCTGACGACGGAAATGTATCTGTCGGACATGATCCCGGCCATGAAGCCGTCGGACGCGTTCGCCAAGATGGCGCACCGCGAAATCGAGCGCGTGGCCATCGACGAACTGGAAGGCCGCATCACGTCCATCCTGCTGACGCCGTATCCACCGGGCATTCCGCTCCTGATCCCGGGCGAGCGCTTCAACAAGACCATCGTCGACTACCTGCGCTTCGCGCGCGACTTCAACGAGCGCTTCCCGGGCTTCGAGACGGATGTGCATGGATTGGTGAAACGCGAAGTCGATGGCAAGCGCGGTTATTTCGTTGACTGCGTCAAGTTGGACGAGAACGTTTTTAGACTTTGAAGTTCGTTAAAAATCATTAAATAGCGCCGCCTGATGCAAATCAGGTGGCGTTTTTCATTGCGTGCACTACCGCGCACGCTTGCGCCAGATCAAACGGCTGGGGTATCGGGCTTCTAAGATGGGCCACTCGTGCCCTCGTGATGGCTGGCATATGACGCTCAAGGTGTGGCTGGAAATCGTGCAGCAGGCGGCGGCTGGCAGTGGCGCCTTGCTGATGACGGCCTTGAAGCAGGCTCAGGTAACTGTAGCCCGGCGGCACGATGGCGAGGAGGATGGCGCGGGCATCGTGCTGTTTGCCGAGGCCAATGCCGCGCTGCTGCAAGCGCTGCCTGCGCTGTGCCGCCATGCCTCCGTGCTGGCCATTGCCGCCTGCGGCCAGCCCACCAGTTGCGCGCAAAAGCGTGCCCTGATGGCGGCCGGCGCGCTCGATGTGCTGCTGTGGCCGGCCGGTAGCATCGATGCAGGCCAGGTGCTGGCGCGCCTGCAGCGCTGGCAAGCCGTGGCGCAGCTGCTGGCGTCCAGCGCCGTGCGCCAGCAACTGGTGGGCGAGAGCGCGGTCTGGACCGCGCTGCTGCACCAGGTGGTGGAAATGGCCGCCTTCAGCCAGGCGTCGATGCTGATCACGGGCGAGACGGGCACGGGCAAGGATTTACTGGCGCAACTGATCCACCGCCTCGGCAACTGCAGTGGCGACTTCACCATTCTCGACTGCACCACCTTGTCGCCGGACCTCGCTGGCAGCGAACTGTTCGGCCATGAACGGGGCGCTTTTACGGGCGCGGCGGCCGCACGCGACGGCGCTTTCGCCCTGGCCGACGGCGGCGTGCTGTTCCTCGACGAAGTGGGCGAACTGCCGCTGCCGCTGCAGGCACAACTGCTGCGGGCCATCCAGGAGCGCAAATACAAGCGCGTGGGCGGCAATACCTGGCAGCCGACCCAGTTTCGCCTCGTCTGCGCCACCAACCGCGAACTGGAATACGAGGTGGCGCGCGGCGCCTTCCGCGCCGACCTGTATTACCGCATCGCCGGCTGGCGTTGCCAGACGCCACCCCTGCGCGAGCGCCAGGACGATATCCTGCCGCTGGCCCGGCATTTCCTCGCCGAACTGGCGCAGCAACAGCCGCCTGCGCTGGACACGGCCGTGCGCGAATACCTGCTGCTGCGCGACTATCCGGGCAATGTGCGTGAACTGCGCCAGACCGTCACCCGCATCTGGCACCGCCATTGCGGACCCGGCCCCATCACCATCGGCGCCCTGCCGCCCGACGAACGGCTGCTGGCACCGCTCTGGCCCGACCAGCATTTCGAAGCGGCCGTGCGGCGGGCCTTGGTCCAGGGCTGCAAGCTGTCGCACATCACGCGCTGCGCCACCGACGTGGCCATCCGCCTCGTGCTGGCCGAGGAACACGGCAACAACCAGCGCGCCGCCGCCCGCCTGGGCATAACCGACCGCGCCCTGCAGATACGCCGCAAGGCGACCGCCTGCGAGGAGCAGGCCGCTACTGCCGCGACACCGCCAGCCGCCCTTTGATCTGCCTCACGCCAGCCCCGCCAGCCGCAAAAAATTGCCGCCCGTGATCAGCGCCGCATCGAGCGGCGGCAAGCCCAGCAAATGAATCTTGTGCAATTCCAGTCCCGGATGCAGCCACGGACCATCCGAGCCAAACAGGACCTTGTGCGGCCCCGCGCGGCGCACGGCCTGCTGCAGCAAGTCGAAGCGGCGCACGCCCGAGCTATCCGTATGGATATTCGGATGCCGCACAAGGTGGTCGATCAGCGCCAGCTGCGCCGCCCAGTCGTCGCCAAAGCTGCCCAGGTGGGGCAAAATGAAATTGACGTCGGGATACTGCTGCGCCAGCAGCTCGGCCACGGCCACCTCGCCGGCCGGGTCGTACAGCACGGGCAAGCCGAAAAAGCGCGCCGCCTCGCACAGTTCGCCGCTGATGCGCGCGTCAAGCCGGTGCGCCTTGATGCCGACAAAACCGTAACGCTCGACGGCCGTGCGCACCAGGTCCTGGATACGGCCCCGGTCGCGCCGCGCATGCACGAAGGCAAAGCCGTAAAACCGCTGCGGATCGGAGGCGACCAGGCGCGCCACGCCATGGTTGGCGATGGCGTAATCGGAGTGAAAGGTGGCGAACAGCACGCTGCGGGCGATGCCGGCCGACTGCGCGCGGCGCAGATAGGCCTGCAGCGGCGCATCGCTGTCCCACGGCCCGCTCAAGCCGTCGCCCGGTCCCGCATGGCAATGGCAATCGATGATCATCTTGCCACACTATTGCCAGTCGCCCATGACGACGATGCGGTTGCCGCGCCGGCGCCAGCGTCCGCTTTCCTCTTCCTGCTGCGGCGCAGGCGAGCGGAAGTGCGGCAATTGCTGGTGCAGGGCCCGCGTCAGCGCGCTTTCCACGGCGCGCGTGCTGCCATCGCCGTCACTGGCCAGACGCGCCGCCTGTCCCGCGATGCGCACGAAGCGGCGCGCCAGTTCCAGTTCACGATCGGCCGGTGCTGCGCTCTCCATTTCCAGCTCCAGCGCATTGCTGGCCGCGCGCCCCAGGGCCGAACCGAGCGCCGTGCCCACGCCCGGTATCGGGATCATCGAACCGAGGGCGCCGCCGACAAAGGGCAAGGCCGTCTTGGCCACGGCCTTCAAGGCGCCGCCCAGCGGCTTGGCCACCTTGGCGATGGTAGCGCCCACTTTCTTGACGCCCTTCCACACGCTTTTGAAGACATTGCCGAGAAACTGGTCGAGTTCCTCCTCGCTGGCCACTTCCAGCAATTCCATGGCCAGTTGCAGTTCTTCCTCTTCGCTGAAGACGGCCGGCGCGCGGCCCTTGCCCGGCCACTCCCGGCCGAATTCCAGCACTTCAAACGCGGCGCCGGCCCGCTGCCGGCATTGCCCGCATTCACATTCGAGTTGGTGCATGATGCTCTCCTTCGCAGTCGTCAAGGTCCTGTCGTCGTCAGCCCCACATTTCGCCCAGCACGGCCATTTCCAGTTCGCGCCGCTGGTTCGTCAACACGCCGCGCCGGTGGGTAAACATGTCGCTGTGGATACCCTTTTCCAGAATGCGTCGCTGTGCGGCCGACGATAGCGGCGCCACATAGACGTCATGTGCGCTCATGTCGATGCCCATCATCTTGCCGCACAGATGGTGCTGTTTCAGGCGCCGCCGCAAATCATCGGTCTGGCCGCTGTAGGCGCGCCGGCCATCCTTGGTGTCGAACTCGATCACATACAGGCCCGGCCCCGTGGCGTTCGCATCGTTGACGGCCTGCGGAATCGCTCCCACCGCCTGGTAGCGCAAGGCGGCCGCGCCCGGCACGCGGCCCAGGGTGGACGCCAGGATGGGCGGCACTTCGCCCTGCATCTGGCCGTCATCCTGGTCCGGGTCCTGATCTTGTCCCTGATCCTGCCCCTGGCCCTGGTCTTGATACCGGCCCGTGTCCTGATACGGCGCCGGCTCCTGCTGGCCGCCGAACACGGGATACGGCGTCGGATAAATGGTGGGATAGATGGCGCCATAGCCGCCCCAGCCACGGTAGCGTGGCGGATACGGCAAGGGCGGCGGCGGATAGCGGGGCGGCCGGCGCCCCTGGCCCTGGTAGCGTGGCGGCGCGGGACGGCGCGGGCCCCGCAGCGGCGGCCTTGCGCGCAGGCCGCCACCGCGCATGGCGCCGCGCCCACCGCCAGGGCGCGCACGCTCGCCTTCCCATTCACTCTCCCATTCCCCTTCCCACTCGCCCTCGTCCTCCCCCTCTTGCGTCCACTACTGCGACCACTGCTGCGACCATTCCCCCAGCCACTCCTGCTCGCCGGGCCCTCCTGCCTGTCCCGCAAAGGGCAGCATTTCAAACGCTTCGTTCATATCGCCTCCTCGTATGATGTTCAAGCAAGTCCATCGCCTGTTCCAGTTGCCGGGGCGTCTGGTCGGCCCGCAGCAGAAACGTCAGCGCGCCGGGACCTTCCCCCGCTTGCGCCAGCGCCAGCACGCCCGCCTCGCGCAAGGCTGGCTGCAAATGGGCACGCCCGGGCAGGCGCTGCACGGGGAAGCTGCCACCCCGGCAAACGATGCCGGCCGCCGCCATTCCCGCTCTCCATTGCGCCACCCTGTCCGCCAGCCTGGCGCGCAAGGCGTCGCCGTGGCGCGCATTGAGCGCCAGTGCCCGCCGCGCCGCCGCCAGCACGGCCGCCGAGGGCGGACTGGCATGCACGCGCGTCTGGCTGTGCGCCGCGAATCGCCGCAGCAGCTTGCGGCTGCCGGCCAGCACGGCCAGCGGCACGCCGAAGCCCTTGGCCAGCGAGGCGCCGATGAGCAGCGACTCCCCATGCAAGCCATGCAGCCGCGCCGAGCCGCCCCCCTGTGTACCCGTCACGCCCAGCACCTGCGTGTCGTCGAGCAGCAGATAACCGTCGCCCTGGCGCGCCAGAGCTGCATAGCCGGCCAGCGGCAAGACCTGTTCGCTGCCCGGCACATAGCCATCGGCCAGGATCAATGGACGCCGCCCTTGCCTGCCCCAGGCCGCCACCAGTTGCCGCAGCGCCGCCATCTCGCCGCTGGGAAACACTTGCTGCGGCAAGCCCAGGGCCTGCGCCCGCTCGGCGCCCCAGCGCGCGATGGCGTAGCTGCCGCCATCGACAAGGATCACCAGCCGCTCGGCAGCCAGCATGCCGAACAGGTCCCAGAACAGGTGCAGGGTCGACGGCAGCACGCAGGCCGCTTCGCAGCCTTGCAGGGCAGCGAGATCCGCGGCCAGGGCCTGCGCGCCAGGCGGCTCCTGCAGCGCGGCCGGCTGGCCCAGGGTCAGGCTGCTCCACGGCGCCAGCGCGGCCGCCGGATGGCGCATGCCCAGGTACAGGGCACTGGTAAAGTCGAGCATGCACGCGCCCCGCTCCCGCCCTAGACGCTGCGCAGCTGCTGGCTCAGGCGCTGGCGCAGCAACACCGAGGGCATCGTCGCTTCGACCACCGGGTCGCTGCTGTCGACGGACAGGTCGACCCCAGTGGCGGCGCGGTAGCCGTGGATATAGCCCTGCACTTGCGGGCGCCAGAAACGCGCCCAGTTGAACGCCTGGGTCGGCTCATAGATGTCGCTCCAGTTGCCGTAGCGCACGGAGAGCAGCAATTGCTCGCCAAAGATGGCCAGGTTACGGAAATGCATCACGCTCGTATCCGTCCATCCCTGCAGTTTCTTCATGGCGTCAACCCTGTCCATCCACGGTTCCGGATACGCGACCATCACGCGCGTCGGTAAAAATTCACGGAATTCGGGGCGCGCCAGCATCCATTGCTGCATCAGCATCTCGATGCGCGCCGTCGACGGCAAGTCGCCGAACTGGTTGTGCGCGCCCTGCGACAGGATCAGGTGGATTTCTTTCAAAGCATTGAGCACGGGGAAGGCGTCGGCCTTCACGGTGGTGTCGTCATCCTGCTTGTAGAACGAAGTCAGCAGGCGCAGCAAGTGGTGGAACGCTTCCAGGAATTTGGAGCGGCTATCGGCTGGCCGGAAGTGCTGCACTGCCTTGCCGTCCAGGCGCACACCGTAGTGATGGTCATACTCATAGTTCCGGCGCATCACGGTCAGCCGATGCTGTTCATCCTGCGTGTATCCCCACAGCAAATTATTCAGCGGACGCAGCATGTCGATTTCCGTGTTCGACAGGGGGTCGAGATGGTTGCCCGGCGCGCGCAGGTTCTGGAAGCGTTGCGCGATGGCGTTCATGGTTTGCACCAGCATGCCCTCTTCATGCCAGTACGACCAGATCAGTTCCAGCAGGCAAGGATTGGCCAGCTTTTCCTGAATGATGCCAAAGCACAGGTCCACTTCGCCTTCCTGGCCGCGCGGGATGCTGATGGGGATGTCGGGCAGCTTGCGGCGGATCACGGCCAAATAGGGCAAGGTCTGGAAACCGTCGATGTTTTCCAGGTAGTCATTGCGCAGCACGGTTTCCAGGTCGCGCCCCTGGGGGATGTCGCGCCGGTCCAGGTAGGCGTTGTCCTCGGCCGGATTGAAGGCCAGCGGCTGGTTCAGCACGCCGCAATTGACCATCACGAACGCTTCCGTCGCCACTTTCAGCACGCGGTAGGAATCGGCATCGGAAAACGGCAGCGCGCGGCGCTGCTTGAGCTGCTGGAACATCTCCGTCTTTTTGACGAAGCGTTCCTGCTCGAAGCCGCGCACGCTGGCCAGGTCGCCGCAAAACAGGCTGTCCATGAAATGCAGGTAATTGGTAAACGACATCGCCTCGGTGCTGTTGCGTATCAGGGTCCACAGCGGCAAGTCTTCCGTCGGCTCCGTTTCCGTGCGCGTCAGCGACACGCCCACATTGCCCGAGATCGGTTGAGGCTGGCGCTCTTCCGTCTCGTATTCCGCATCCAGCGCCAGCATGGCGTTCGGGCTCATGCCTTCCGGCACGGGCAAGGCGCTGCGCAATTCGGGCCGCTGCGACAGCATCATCTGCCCCATGAAACGGTGCATGCCGGCGCGCCGCACTTGTGTGGTAAACGCGTTGTCCGCGCCGCGCATCGGTACCCATGGCGCGGCGGCCAGCACTTGCACCTGATCGCGCCCGTCGGCGCTTTGGTCGCCGTCAAACGCGATCGTGGCCACGGCGCGGTCGCCCACCCTGCCGAAATGGCAGTCGCTGGGATGGCAGTCGGCCGTTTCAAACGCCAGCGTCACCTGCGGGTTGAGCTGGGGCGTGAAGCACAGCACGGCGCTGCAGCCGGCCTGCACCGTCACGCACTGGGGCGCTGTGGCGGGGAAATTGCCATACACCCCCACGTAGCTGCCCGTCGCCAGGTCGGTAAACACGGTGCCGCCACGCCCATCCGTCCAGCGCACGCCCACCAGCATGGCGGGGTCGGGCACCCAAGTGGCGGCATTGAACAGATGGCAGTCAGCCTCGGCTCCCCGGTACAGGCTGATGGCGGCATTGACGACCATGGCCCCGCTGTCCTGCTCGTGCACGGTGACAGCGATGCTGCCGCCGTGGTGTTTCGGACCCGCCTGGCCCGCCCCTCTGTTCTTGCCACCCATATTGCTGCTCGTCTTGCTGCTCATGTCATTCTCCTCAATGGATAATCAAACGGGATGCCAGGGGCGGCAGCGGCCTGCCGGACTGGCGGCCATGCCGCACGACATCGGCGCACAGCTCCGACGTGTCCAGGGTGCTGCGCAGAGCCCAGTGGGTCAGCAAACGCCCCAGCAGCTCGCTTTCGTCTTCCGGGCTCAAGGTGCCGCTGGCGCGCGCCTGGCCCAGCACGGCGAAGACCAGAGTCGGCGCGGCCTGGTACATCTGCGCCGGCGCCAGGGTCCAGCTGCGAAACAGCTGCGCCAGCATGGCCGGCTGGCGTGTGCGCACGGCCATGGCTTCGGCCAGCGAGCCGCCACGCAAGGCAGGCGGCCGGTGCTGCACCAGCAAGCCCACGAGGGCCGCCATGCTGGCCTGCAACTGCTCCAGCAGCCGCTGCCGGGCCGGCGGCAGGCCAGCCAGCGGGTAGTACGACAGCCACAGCTGCTCCAGGCGGTCCCATTGCGGATGCGGATACAGGGCCCGCCCCATGGCGCAGCTCAGGCGTACCCGCAGCCACGGCACCGGGTGCGGATCGTCGATATTGAGGCGGAAGACAAACACGCGCGGCAGGCTGACCACGCCGATCAGGCCCAGGGTGGCGGCCACGCCGACCCGCGCCAGCGACCAGAAATCGGCCACGATCTCGGAAATCCACCGTTCCCACAGCTGCCACACGTGCACGGCACCGCTGCCGCCGTGCTGCATGGCTTGCAGCACGGGCCGCAGGGACGCCACCAGGTCCAGCAGCGCCGCGCCCTGGTGGCCCACCTCGTGCACGAGCGACGAGGCGATGCTGCTGCCGATCATGCGTTCGCGCGGCAGGCGGATGATGGCGACGGGATTGTCGCCGCCGCCCGGCAAGCGCGTGCGTGCGCGGCGGATGGCCGCGCCCGGGCCCCGGTCCAGGTAGCAGATCACGGGCGGCGCCTGGTACACATTGCCGGGCAGCGCCAGCGCGTCGGCCGCAACGATGTCGAGGCCGGCCAGCCACACACCCGTCTTGTGCTCGCTGCGCTGCGTGATGACTTCGTTGAACAGGTCGAACTGGGTCAGCGCGGCATTGAATTTCAGGCGCAGGAAGGTGAAGCGGCGCTGTGCCTCGGCGGCCGTGGCCATGCTGGCGCCGTCGGCGTGCTCGCGCCGCAGCCACCACTGGAACTGGGCCACCATGCGCCGCAATGCGCGCCGGCCCTGCACCAGCTGGCTTTCGATGGCCGACTGGGCGCTGGGCATCAGGGCGGCCGCCAGCACCGTCGGCTCGATCAGCGCGAACGGTTCCAGCCGCGCCAGCCGCGTCAGCAACGAGCGTGCTTCCTGCGCCAGCATCCAGGCAGCGTAAGCGCCGATGGCCATGATGTCAGACGCCGTACAAGACGATTTTGTGGCCCTGGCGCGCCCAGCGTCCGCTGGACTGGCGCATGCCGCCCTGGCCCTGGCCGCGTCCGCCCCCCTGCGTCATGCTGCCGCCCGCGCCGGCGCCGCTGCCTCCCTGCGTGGCCACCTGGCTGCCGGGGCGTCCCAGCAAGCCGGGCGCGAACTGGCGCGCCGCCGCGCTGGCGGCCGCCTGGGCGATGACGCGCGGGTCGCCCGCACCGCGTGCCTGCGCGGCCCGGTTGACGGTGTCGGCGGCCAGGCGCACGAACTGTTTGGCGCCCTCGAATTCGCGGTCCTCATTCGATGACGTTTCCGCTTCCAGCCCCAGCGCGTTGCCGGCGGCCGAGGCCAGGCCGCTGCCGATCTTGGCGCCCAGCGGGCCGCCAAAATAGCCGCCGATCGCGCCGCCGGCCAGGGGGATGGCTTTTTTCGCTACGCCCTTGAGCACGCCGCCGACCGCTTGCCCCACGGGCGACTTGATGATGCCGCCCGCCACCGAGGCGGCCTTGCGCAGGAAATTGCCGAGAAACTGTTCCAGCTCGGCTTCATTGCTGACCGACAGCAGTTCATTCGCCAGTTCCATCTCCTCGGTTTCGGAAAACATGGCGTTCGCGCCGCCCTCGCCGCTCCACTCGCCCTGGCCAAACTCGAACTGTTCCGCTTCAAAGCCGGACATCTCCTGCCCGTATTCCAGGGTCGTACGATCTAAGTCATGCATGATGAGCTCCTAAAAGTTAGCACCTTGGTTAACACCTCGGTTGACACCTCAGTTGACACTACAGCGCCGGACGGATGGCCGTCCGGCTAACAATCGAGCACGACGATGTGCCCGCCCTCGCGGCGCCAGCGGCCACCGTCCGGCCCCGGCGTTTGCGCCGCCTGCCTGAGCAAGCCTGGCGCCACGCTGCGTGCCACTTGCAGCAGGGCCGTCTCCACCCGCGCCCTGGGTGCGCGCGCGCCCGTACCGCCGTCCTGCGCCAGCGCCGTATTGACGGCATCGATCAGGTGCACGACCTGGCGCGCCAGTTCGAATTCCTTGTCTTCCGGGCTCAATCCTTCCAGTTCCATGCCGAAGATGCCGGCGGCGCGCCGCTTGAGCGCCTGCGGCGAACCGCCATGCAGGGGCAGCAGGGGCGCCACCACCTTGCCCAGCAGCTGACGCAGCGGCCCTTCCAGCGGCGTGCCGCGCACTTGCTGGCCCGCCGCCGTGGCACCCAGCTGGCGCGCCAGAAAGCGATCGAACTGGGCCGGCGCCTGCAATTCCAGCAACTGCGCCGCCAGTGCCAATTCATCTTCCTGCTGCAAAGGCTGCATGCCCGGCGCTTCAGGCAATTCCATTTCGGGACGATAGGCGAGCAGACGGCTGGTCATGGCAGGCTCCGGCAACAAAGGAAGGCACGCGGCCCATGCCCTGTTATTGCAAGGGCCGTGCCAGGAAGGACAAGGGAAAAGCGCGGGTAACGGCGAACGGCATTTCGCCGATGGCGTAAAAACCATGGTTTCCGGCGAAGCTGTTTTCGCTCTGTCCATGAGCTTTCGAACAAGCTTAATCCGAGGCAATTTATTACGTCGTCTATCGACCACAATAGCTGCGTTCGGTAAAAAATATTTTCCATTTGTAAAAAATAAAGTTCGCTCGACAGCATCACCAACAATCACTACAACCTGCCAAAATCCACCAACTGAAAAAGTGGACAAGACGTAAATAGTTCTTTGAGCACAGCACTTTCGTAGGCAAGGCATACAATTAACGAGGTAGATTTTGATTGCCACAAAGAAACTAAATGAACCACCCTACTTTGCGCCGCTTGCTGGCTGTAACACTCCTGAGTTTGCTCACCGCCTGTGGCGGTGGCGGCGACAGCCCGACCGGCTGCATACAGAACCCAAACGTCGCGGCGGTACCGCCCGTGGATGACGCCGGCGACCGCTTCCCGGGCGAAACCGCCCCGCCGCCCCCACTGACCACGCCACCGGACAGCCGAACGACGATGACTTTTACGCGCCAGCAGGCGTCGCGCTTCCTGGGCCGGGCCACGTTCGGTCCGAATATGGCGGCCATCGATGCACTTGCCACCAGCGACAGCAACGCCTGGTTCAGTACGCAGTTTTCCAGGCCACAAACCTTGCATCGAAAATATCTCGATGCGAAATTTCCACCGCGGGCCGACGGCCAGCAAGCCTTCCGCTTTACGGATTTTTACGAGTCGTTCTGGCAGCAGGCCGCAGGCGGCGACGATCAGTTGCGGCAACGCACGGCGTTTGCCTTGTCGGAAATTTTCGTCATTTCCACGCAAAACGAGGCCGTGTGGCCACACGTGCGCGGTGTCGCCAGCTATTACGACATGCTGGGGCAACATGCTTTCGGTAACTTCCGCACCTTGCTGCAAGGCGTCGCCACGCATCCAATGATGGGGCTGTATCTGTCGCACCTGCGCAATCAGAAGGAATCGGCGACGCGTACCCCGGATGAGAATTTCGCCCGCGAAGTCATGCAGTTATTTACCATCGGCCTGTATCAGCTGAACGCCGACGGCAGCTTGAAATTGTCCGGCGGTAAGCCCATCGACACCTACTCGCGCGATGACGTGGCAGGCCTGGCGAAAGTGTTTACGGGCTGGAGCTGGGCCGGGCCGGACCAGAGCCGCGAACGTTTCTTTGGCAGCGTGGCCGATCCGGACCGGGACTGGAAGCCGATGCAGAATTACACCGCCTTCCATTCCACCGGTGAAAAACGTTTCTTGGGCGTCAGTATTTCAGGCGCCACCACCGGCGAAGCCGACTTGGCGCAAGCCCTCGATACCCTGTTCAACCACCCGAACACGGGGCCCTTCTTCGGCCGCCAGCTGATCCAGCGGCTCGTCACCAGCAATCCCAGCCCTGCCTATGTGGGCCGGGTAGCAGCCGCGTTTGCCAACAATGGCAGCGGCGTGCGCGGCGACATGCAGGCGGTGCTGCGCGCCGTGCTGCTCGATCCAGAGGCGCTGGCCCCGGCCGGCACGACCTTGCGCACGGGGAAATTGCGCGAACCGCTGGTACGCCTGGGTAACTGGATGCGCGCCTTTAACGCCAAGGATGCCAGCCTCCGCAATACCCTCTACTACCTCGACGATCCGCTCACGGGCCTGGGCCAGAATCCCATGAATGCGCCATCCGTCTTCAATTATTTCCGTCCCAGCTATGTGCCGCCCAATTCGTCGCTGGCCGCCGCCAGCCTGGTGGCGCCGGAAATGCAGATTACGGCGGAACCGTCCGTCACCGGCTATCTGAACTTCATCCAGGATGCCATCAGCGGTGGGGTGGGAGAAAACCGCGCTCTGAAGGCGGACTATGCGGCCGAGCTGGCCCTGGCCGACCAGCCGGCAGCCCTGCTCGACCGCGTTGACCTGCTGCTATTGGCCGGCAGCATGTCGACCAAGCTGCGCGGGCACATCCTGTCCACCGTCAATAGCGTCCGCATTCCGGCCGCCACCGGGAGCAATGCCGCACAAGTTGCAACCTCGCAAGCCTACCGCGTCACGCTGGCCATCTTCCTGTCGATGGCCTCGCCTGAATACCTGGTCCAGAAATAAGAGAAGCCGCATGCCCATCTCCCCCTTTTCCCGCCGCCGCTTCCTTGGCTCCATGCTGAGCCTGGCCGGCAGCACGGCCGCGCCGTTCGCCCTCAACCTGGCAGCCATGGGCCAGGCTGCAGCCCAGTCGGCCGATGACTACAAGGCGCTCGTGTGCCTGTTCATGGCCGGCGGCAACGACGCCTTCAACACGGTGCTGGCAACCGATACATCGTCCTGGAATGAATACCAGCGCCTGCGCAACACGGGCAGCAATGATTCCATCCACTTGCCCGCCGTGGTGCAGCCGGGCGGCGTGTTGCCCATCGTGCCGGCCACCGCGCAAACGGGACGCAGCTTTGCCCTGCATCCCGCCCTCGGTCCGCTGAAAAGCCTGTTCGATGACGGCCGCACCGCCGTCGTCGCCAATGTGGGCACCCTGATCCAGCCCGTCACCCTGGCGCAATACAAGGCGGGCAGCGTGGCCCTGCCGCCCAAGCTGTTTTCGCATAACGACCAGCAATCGACCTGGCAATCGGGCTTGCCGGAAGGCGCCAGCATCGGCTGGGGCGGGCGCCTGGGCGACCTGCTTGGCTCGCGGAACGGCAACGCCATGTTCACGGCCGTGTCCGCTGCATGCGATACCGTGTTCCTGAGCGGGCGCCAGGTGCGCCAGTTCCAGGTGGGCCAGGCCGGTGCGGTGCCGATCCGTATCATCAGCGGCAGCCTGTATCGCAGCACGGGCAGGGCCGGCGGCCTGCAAGCCATCATCAACGAGGCCGGCAGCGACCTGATGGAGCAGGAACATGTGGCCATCGATCAGCGCGCCATTTCCAGCCAAAGCATCCTCAGCGGCGCCATGCTGGCGGCCGGCGCGGGCGGCGTGCCCAATCCACCGCCCTACATCAATCCGAACACGGGCGCGTCCGGCGTAAACCAGCTGGCCGTGCAATTGCAGACGGTGGCGCGCATCATCGGCGGCCGCGGCGCCTTGGGGGCGAAACGGCAAGTGTTTTATGTGACCCTGGGCAGCTTCGACACGCATGACCGGCAAAAAGTGCTGCATGGCGACCTGATGGCCCGGCTGGCCCATGCGCTCGCGTACTTCGACACGGCCCTGGCGGCCCTGCAGGGCGTGGATCTGCGGCGCCAAGTGACGACGTTTACAGCGTCGGACTTCGGCCGCACCTTCAGCAGCAACGGCGATGGCACGGATCACGGCTGGGGCGCCCACCACTTTGTCGTGGGCGGCGCCGTGAAGGGCCGCGACATCTACGGCGCCTTCCCCGTCACGGGCGTCGGCCATGCGCTGGACGTCGGTTCCGGCGCCCTGCTGCCGACCACGTCCGTCGACCAGTACGGCGCCACCCTGGCCAAGTGGTTCGGCGTGGCCGACAGCCAGCTGGCCGAGGTGTTCCCGAACATCGGCAACTTCAGCCGGCGCGATCTGGGTTTCATGACGGCGACTTAACCGTTCACGGCGATCACCAGCGTGGCGACGTAACCCTGCGTGGCATTGCCCGCCACCGTGGCCATCTGCAGGCTGGCGCCGTCGCTGAAGACATTGTCGGTTGCATAGCCGATCTGCGCCAGGTTGCGCACGCTGGCCGTGTAACCGCTGGCCGCGTAGGCCTCGTTCAGCGTTGCCAGCGGAAACGTGAATTGCGAGGTCTTGATGCGGTTCGAGGCAGAGGCCGCCATGGCCACGCTGGGATAGACCTCGACATGCACGTGCGGCATGCGTCCCGCGTAACAGCCGGGAAAGATGGTCGTGAAGCTGAGATTGCCGGCGCTGTCTGTTTCCTGCACGCCGCGCAGGTAATTTTGCGCCGTCACGCCACTCGAATACAGCGAATACAGGCCATCGCGGTCGCAATGCCATAGATACACGGCGTAGCTGGCCAGACTGGCGCAGCTGCCGCTGGCGTTGAGCAACTGCAACTGAATGGTGAGCGGCACGCCCGCCGCCACACCCGCAGCGCCATTGAAACTGGCGCGGATATCGCTGCGCACGACGCCCGACTGCTTCAGCACGTTGATGATGCTGCCGCCATGCGTGTTCGTGCCATCGGCCGGGTACGGCCCGCCCGTTTCCTCCGGTATTACCGTGCAGGCGCCCGTGGTCGGTATTGTGACGGTGCCGGCCCCGCTGCCTGCCGCCGTATCGCCGGCGTCCGAGCTGCCGCCGCAACTGATCAAAGGCAAGGTGGCGGCGCCGGCCAGCAGCCAGCGCAGCACTTGCCGCCGTTCAGCGGCCTGCCGGCGCATCATTTCGAGATCGGATGCCAGACCGTGATCATGTAATTCCATATATATTCCATCAAGTGGGGCAAACCCGCCAAGGCGGGGCTGAGGCTGGCACACAGGTACAAAACCTGCGTGGCCCGTCGCGAGAGCGCCTGGATGCGCATGCTGACTCTCCCTGTGCTCACGCCGGCCGCTTACTCGGGGCGCTCAAGGTGGCGCGGGCCTTGGCGGTCGTCGTGCAGCTGCTGCGCCTGCTGGCGCTGTTCCGGCGTCAGCACGGCCAGCAATTCCYGCAGCAAAGGCGCCTGGGCGTAGGTGGCGGCGAAAATCTTGTCCTGCTGCGCTTCGTTCAACTCGATGCCGTGCAGAAACGGCGGCAAGCCGGGCGGCGGCCCTGGCTGGGCCAGCGCCAGCAGCGGCATGCTGCAGGCGGACAACAGCAGCAGGGATAGAATGATGCTCAGGTATTTCATCGGGATTTCCTTTCGTGGCGGTCAGCCCTGATTGTCGGCGTCTGGCGTGTAAAGCAACGTCAGGGCCGCGTAAAAGCGCGTAAAGGAAGGGCAGCAAATGTAAGCGAACGTGTGTAAAAGCGGGTAAAACCGCGCTGAACAGCGCCTGTTGACTGCTATCATCGGACGATATTCACCCGAAAAAAGCACAGGCATGAGCAAGGTTTTGTTAATCGATGACGACGTGGAACTGGTCGGCATGTTCCAGGAATACCTGACGCAGGAAGGTTTCGACGCCCGCGCCGTGCATGACGGCGAAAGCGGCGCGGCCGAAGCGCTGACGGGCCTGTACGCGATCGCCATCCTCGACGTCATGATGCCGCGCATGAATGGCCTGGAAACCCTGCGCCGCATCCGCGCCGGCAGCAACCTGCCCATCCTGATGCTGACGGCGCGCGGCGACGATACGGACCGCATCGTGGGCCTGGAGCTGGGCGCCGACGATTACGTGACAAAACCATGCACGCCGCGCGAGCTGACGGCGCGCATCCGCGCCATCCTGCGCCGCGCCCAAGCGGCGCCGCACGATGCGTCGGGCCTGGCGCCGCTGACCGTGGGGCAGCTGACGATGTGGCCGGAACAGCGCCGCGTTGCCTGGGCCGGCGCGCACCTGGAGCTGACGAGCACGGAATTCAACTTGCTGGAAGTGCTGGTGCGCCATGCGGGCAAACCCGTGAGCAAGAATCAATTGTCCGAACTGGGTCTGGGACGGCCCATGGCCCGCTTCGACCGCAATATCGACGTGCACTTGAGCAGCCTGCGCCGCAAGCTCGGCAGCCTGGCCGACGGCCGCTCCTGCCTGCAGACCGTGTACCGCCTCGGCTACCAGCTGATCAAGGAGTAAGCGTGGGCCGTTTGTTCTGGAAGTTTTTTCTGTGCATCATGCTGGCGCAAGTGACGGCCACCATCGGCATCGGCGGCACCTTCTGGCTGAAAAACCGGGCTGCGCAGCAGGAACGGGCCCTCGACATCGACACCAGTCCGCCCGCGCAAATGATCATCGAGGCCGCCAGCGCCACCCTGGAAGCGGGCGGCAGCCAGGCCTTGCGGCAATTCCTGGGCAAGCTAGAGCGCATGCGCGTGTTTGCCGTCGATGCCAAAGGACAAGAATTGATGGGCCGCGCCGTGCATCCCGCCATGCTGGCCAAGGCGCGCGCCATGCTGGAGCAGGGAGAGGGCCAGGCCCATCCCGTCGTGCGCGACGCGGCCGGCAGCGACGGCAAGCGCTACCTGCTGTTCCTGCCCTCGTCCGAGCGCTTTCGCAATGCCGAGGCGGGGGCCGCGCGCGACACGCTGAACGCCGTCGCCATGAGCGGCCCGCGCGCCATGGGGCCCGCTCCACGGCCCCACGAAGCGGGCGCCCCGCCGCGCGGCGAATTCGGCCGCGGCCCGCCGCCGCGCATGGACACGCCCTACCGCAACTTCATTCCCCTGGGCGCCGCCATCGCCGCCAGCCTGCTGTTCGCCTTTTTGCTGGCCTGGTATTTTGCGCGCCCCATCCGCGACCTGCGGCAGGCATTCGAGGCCGCCTCGCACGGCAACCTGGCACCGCGCTTTCAGGCCAGCGGCAAGCGCGGCGATGAATTGACGGACCTGGGCCGCGATTTCGACCGCATGACGGGCCGCTTGCGTAACCTCATGGATAGCCAGACGCGCTTGCTGCATGACGTCTCGCACGAGTTGCGCTCGCCGCTGGCGCGCCTGCAGGCCGCCATCGGCCTGGCGCACCAGCAGCCGGAAAAGATGGCTGCCTCGATGCAGCGTATCGAACGCGAAAGCGAACGCATGGATAAACTGATCGGTGAACTGCTGACCCTGTCACGGCTGGAGGCCGGGGCCGGGCAAGCGCACAGCGAAGACGTCGGCATCGCCGACCTCGTGCACGACATCGTGGATGACGCCCGCTATGAAGCCCGGGCGCGCCAGCTGGGCATCGCGCTGGCCGGAGACGCGGCTATTGCCGACGCCTGCGTCACAGGCCAGCCGGAACTGCTGGCACGCGCCGTGGAAAACGTGGTGCGCAATGCCATCAAGCACAGTCCCGATGGCGGCACGGTGAACGTGGAGCTGTCGCGCCAGACGGACTGGCTGCGCATCGCCGTGCTGGACCGGGGCCCCGGCGTCGCCAGCGCCGACCTGGCCCGCATCTTTGAACCGTTCTTCCGCGCCAGCAATACCCAGCACGGCACGGATGGCCACGGCCTGGGCCTGGCCATCGCCCAGCACGTCATCAGCGCCCATGGCGGCCGCATCGGAGCCAGCTTGCGCAGTGGTGGCGGACTGTGCGTGGAAATGCTGCTGCCCGTCAAAACGCCAGGCTGAGCTGTCGGCGAGCCTGGCGTCTTATTTGTGGATGTGTTGTTACGCCTGCGTATCGATGATGCTGCCCAGGGTCGACGTGCTTGACCTGGCCGGGCTGGCCGCCGTTTCGGCGCCGCTGGCCGTCTGAGAGTCTTGTTGTGCCGCCTGTTGCGCGGCTGCTGCTTGCAATTGGGCAATCTGCGCCTGCAAGGCCTGGATTTGCTGCGCCAGCTGCTGCTGCAGCTTTTGCGACGCTTCCGTCTGCTCGCCCTTCTGCGACTCCGTCAACTGCTTTTGCGCCGCCGTGATCTGCTTTTGCAGCGCCGCGATCTGCGAGCCGCCCCCCGTACTGGCGCTACTGGCCGCGCCGACTGCGCCGCCTGAACCGATTGCCGCTACCATACTGTCTCCTCAGTGTTTCAATACCAAGGTTAACGGCAGGCATGGAGCGCGGATCTAGGGCGGCGGATGTAAAGGCAGGTAAAGACAAGTGAAGAAGGCGGTCGCCCCGCCCTGCACCGCAATCAGGTCTTCGGCAACGTCACGCCAACCTGGCCCTGGTATTTGCCGCCACGGTCCTTGTACGACGTTTCGCACACTTCATCGGACTCGAAGAACAGCACTTGCGCCACGCCTTCATTGGCGTAGATTTTCGCCGGCAACGGGGTCGTGTTGGAAAACTCCAGGGTCACATAGCCTTCCCATTCCGGTTCGAACGGGGTGACGTTGACGATGATGCCGCAGCGCGCATAGGTGCTCTTGCCCAGGCAAATCGTCAGCACGTTGCGGGGAATGCGGAAGTATTCCACGGTACGGGCCAGCGCGAACGAGTTCGGCGGAATGATGCAATAGCCCTTGCCCGACACGTCGACGAAGTTATTCGCGTCAAAATCCTTGGGATCGACGATGGTCGTGTTTATGTTGGTAAACAACTTGAACTCGTCGGCGCAGCGGATGTCATAGCCATAGCTGGACGTGCCGTAGGACACGATGCGGTTGCCGTCGCGTTCCTTGACCTGGCCTGGTTCGAACGGCTCGATCATGCCCGTTGTTTCCGCCATGCGGCGTATCCATTTATCGCTTTTAATCGTCATCGCAGCAGTATCTTTCTAGAATATCGGAATGGCTGGGACCGCACGCCTGGTGCAGGCGCGGCCCGGATGGCAGGATTTTACGCGAAAATCCGCCGCCGTTGGCCCCCATCGCCTGAAAATCCTCGGCGATATTCTATTGTTTCGCCAGCAATGCCGTGATCATTTCGCGCACCACTTGCGCCGTCAGCTCGGGGTTTTCCATGGGAAACAGATGGCCGCCCGGCACCTGGCGGAAAAACCTGCCGACCAGCTTGCGCGTGGCCTTCAAGCCCGCCTGGCGGCATTCCACCGATTCCGTGCCACCGATAAAGCCGATGGGGACGGGAAAACCGTCCTTGACGAGGCCGCCAATATGGTGCGGCAGGCTGCGATACACCTGCGTTTCCACTTCGCGCGTAAAGCGCAGCTGCACCCCTTCCGGATGAGGCACCAGGCCGCTGTCGATGTAGTCGCGCAACACGTTCGGCGCCCAGATGGCGAACATGTCCTTGGCGGCAAAATGTTCATACGCGGCTTGCGCATCGGGCCACAGCTTGCGCCGCCTGGCGGAAAAACGCGATGGAGAGAAGCGCTCGCCCAGCGCCGTGTTGCGCGCCAGCCGCACCAGCAAGGCGCGCCAGCCCGCCACCACGGGCGAATCGAGCAAGACCACGCAGCGCACGAGGTCGGGCCGCTGCTTGGCCACCATCACGCTGAGCATGCCGCCGAGCGAATGGCCGACGAGGATCACGGGCGCGCTGTAGCGGCGCTCGAGCTCGTCGATATACTCGCGCACCAGCTCGGGCCAGCCCGTGCTGACGGGATATGCGGGGTCGTGCGCATGCATGTCGAGCGCCTGCACGTTGTAGTGCCGGCCCAGCAAGCCGAACAGCTTGCGGTAGGTGCCGGCAGGATAGCTGTTGGCGTGGGCAAAGTGCAGTTGCGGGAGGGTCATCGTGGGGCGGTGCCGGTGAATGCGATAGGCAATTGTAATGGCATGCCGGCAAGACGGATCAGAGGAAGACCTCTAATTGCGCGTGCGCCGGCGCCATGCCGGGCACGAACGAGGCCAGCACTTCGCCCAGCTCGGCATTTGAATCCACCACGCAAAAAGCCCCATCAAATGCATGCTCGCGGTTCATGTGATTGCGCACGATGATGCACTCGAGCCCAGCCGCATTGGCGGCGCGCAAGCCGCGCGGCGAGTCTTCCACGGCCACGCAGTCGGCGGCAGCCAGGCCCAGGCGCTGCAAGCCCAGCTGGTAGCCGTCGGGCGCCGGCTTGCTTTCGCCATACATTTCACGCGTCAGCACGAAGTCGAAGTGCTGCAGCAAGCCCGTGGCCGCATGGCTGATCCGGAAATGCTGTTCGTAAGCACTGGTGACCACGCCCATGGCCACGTGTGGACGCAGCGCCGCCAGTACTTGCCCGATGCCGGGCATGGCCAGCCGGCGCGCCTGGCGCAAGCGTTCGGCAAACAGCACCGTGCGCTCGGCCCGCAGGCGCTCGACCAGCTCGATCTCGTGGCCCTGCCCCAGCAGCACATGCCAGGCGCCGTAGTTATTGTCCAGGAACCAGTCAAAGAATTGCTTCGGCGTCAGGTCTATGCCGTAAGGCAAGAGCAAGTCGCGGTTGCTTTCGTAAAACAGCTGTTCGGTATCGACCAGCACGCCATCGTTGTCCCACAGCACGCCCTGGATGGTTTTCATGGCTTGTTGTCGTTCAAAAACTTACTTGAAGAAAATGTCGTAGGACAACTTGACAATCAGCAGCACCAGCAACACGAGGAAGAGGATGCGCACGAAGGCGGCGCCACGGCGCACGGCGATCCAGGTGCCCGTCAGCGCGCCCAGGATGTTGCACACGGCCATCGGTGCGGCCACCGCATACACCACGTGGCCGGCGGGAATGAAGAAGGCCAGCGCGGCCACGTTGGTGGCGATATTCACCAGTTTCGAGCAGGCCGAGGCAAGGATGAAATCGAAGCCGAAGACGCGGATGAACAGGAAAATCAAAAAGCTGCCCGTGCCCGGCCCGAACAGGCCGTCATAAAAACCGATGGCGCCGCCGATGACGATGGCGAGGATGCGTTCGCGCGGACCGATGGGACGCGCTTCGCGGGTCGTGCCGAAATCCTTCTTGATGAAGGTGTAGATGGCCATGATGATGATCAGCACCAGCACCATCGGGCGCACCACCTGTTGCGGCACGTAGGACACGGCGGCCGCGCCGATGAAGGACATGACGAAGGCGCTGGCCACGGCCGGCAGCACCAGCAGCCACGGGATATGTACCTTGCCGACAAATGAGCGGGCGGCAAACGTGGTGCCGCAGGCGGACGCCAGTTTATTCGTCCCCAGCAAGGACGTCGAGGCCATGTTCGGCATCAGGTTGAACAGGGCCGGCAGCTGTATCAGCCCGCCCCCGCCCACGGCGGCGTCGATGAGGCCGGCAAAGAAGGCAAATAAACACAGCAGCGAGATGGTCAGCATGATAGGCAATATGGAATGATCGACAGCGGCAGTATAGGCGCCGTGGATTTTTTCCGATGCAACTTCAAATTGCGGGAAACGCAATCTGGCGTAACGCTTGACGGAATGCGCCCCATGCGGTCTACTGGCCTCTTTTGCCGGGAGTCACGATGTCGATGAAACTGATGTGGGAGATCCGCGCCTTCTGCACCGTGGTCGAAAAGCGCAGCTTCATCCACGCGGCGCGCATGCTGGGGCGCTCGCCATCGGCCGTCACGCGCGCCATCCAGTTCCTCGAAGAGGCCATCGGCGCCGAACTGATCCTGCGCACGCAAAAGCAGTTCACACTGACGACGGCCGGGGAAACGTATTACGCGTCGGCCAAGCACTTGCTGGAAACACAGGCCGAAGCGGAAGACCAACTGGCCGAGCTGAGCAACTCGCCGCAAGGCTGGGTGCGCCTCTCGGCGCCGGAGATCCTGTCCTTGGGCTTCTTGCCGAAAGTGGTGGCGCAATTTTCGCGCGACTACCCGAACGTGTCCGTGGACATCCATTTCTCGGACAAATCGATCGATCCCATCCAGGAAAAGCTCGACTTTGCCATCCGCGGCGCCTTCCCCCAGTCGAGCGAGCTGATCGGCTACCCCCTGTGGAATTACCGCCGCTACATGTACGCCTCGCCCGACTATATCGCCCGCATGGGCGCGCCCGAGGAACCGGAAGAGCTGGCCGGCCACGACATCATCATGCACTCGGCCCCCCGCATCCTGCGCGACTGGCATTTCGTCTCCGGCGAACGCAACGTGCGCTACCAGGTACAGCCGCGTTTCCGCTTCACGTCGGGCATCGCCACTTTTCAAGCTGCCCTGGAAGGCGCCGGCATCGTGCGCCTGGCCAGCTGGCTGGCCGAACCCGCCGTGGCCGCCGGCACCCTGCGCCGGGTTTGCACGGCGTACCGGCTGACCTCGTCGAAGGAGCTCGATCCCAGCATCCATGCGGTCTACGGCACTTCGCGCATGGCCAAGGGCGCGCGGCTGTTTCTCGAATATGTGCGGCAGCGGGGGCTGGAGATACCGGATGAAAGGATGCAATGGCTATCTGATTAACCGATTTCCAAGTCACGATTCAGAAGTTGCCTTCCGCTCTGATCGCGAGCGCTTTCCCTCCTTTTGCGCGGATATGGTCTTAAGGGCCGCAAGAATCTGTTGAAGGTCCCGGATACCTGTTCTAACAATCAGTGCACCGGACAGTACGCCTATTACAGTGGCTGACACATAAATTTCAGCATACTGCCTCACAGCCATAGGCAATCCTAAGGCATCACCTTTTAACATCAATACCAATGCGGTTCCCAGCAAACCAAAGATACGGGCTATATCGAGCCACTTCTCCCACACAATTAGATAGGCATCCAATCGTCTATATTGCCCGATTAAAACTGCGTTCGGAATGGCCCGAAACCTAGCAACGAGGTCACGCTCTCTAAAATACTGCCGGTCCAATTGCTGGGCCATAAATTTACTAGGGCTCGTTAAACTTCGAATCAGCTTCCAAACATCCCATAACGTTACTACTATCCAAGTGATCCACATGATAAGCAAACAGATAAGTGAAGCATTGCTTAGCAGCTCGCGGCTCCACCAGTTCATTTCATGCGCCAAAAGTAATACCAAAATTACTAAAAAACAGCATCCCATTACCGAAAGGGAAATTTTCCATGAAGTTGGCGTTTTTTTCTTCTCGCTATTGGACAACAAAGTAATCCATTCCGAAAAGCTTGGCGGTCGATGAAACAGTGCAATTCCTTTAGCATCAGGCCCATTCATTTCATGGGGGTAGCGATAATTATTCATTTTTAAAAATATACGAGTTAGTAAATGGGAAAAGTGATCGGCCAAGGGGCACATCATAAAATTGCCTTACAGCATTAATAATACCAATACCGCGGCCGGCTGGCCCGATACTGCGTCACATCGATATTGCCCCCGAATTCCAGCACCGCCGCCCCCGTCACATCCGTGCGCAGCCGGGCAATGCCCATGTCGCCATAGCGCGCATACACTTGCGGCTTCGGATGTTTATAGCGATTCCTGTGTCCCACCTGGAAAATCGCCAGGGCCGGATGGACGGCACTCAAAAATGCCGGCGTCGATGACGTACCGCTGCCATGATGGGGTGCGAGCAACACGTCGGCTGCCAGTTCCCCCTCGGCAGAACGGGCCAGCAATTGCGCCTCCTGCGCCGCTTCGATGTCGCCGGCCAGCAGGATCGCGTGCTTGCCTACCGTGATTTTCACGGTGCAGCTGCGGGCGTTCGGCTTCAGGGCAATGTCCGTATGGCTGGCGGGCAATGGGTGCAGCATGGCGAAGTGCACGCCTTCCCAGGTCCAGCTCTGGCCCGCCGTGCAGTGCAGATAAGGCCGGTGCGATTCCCGCTGGAACTCGACGGCCGGATGGCCATCGAACAGCGACGAGGCCAGCCAGCCCACCTGCACGTTCTCGAGCAGGGACATGGCGCCGCCCGCGTGATCGAGGTCGCTGTGGGAAATGATGACGCCGTCAAGTTCGGCGATGCCGCGTGCGCGCAAATACGGCACGATGACCCTGCTGGCGCCATCGGAATCGAGGCTGTAGGCGGGTCCCGTGTCGTACAGCAGACGGTGGCCATGCGTTTCCACCAGCACAGCCATGCCTTGTCCCACGTCAAAGGCCGTGATCCACATCTGGCCAGGTGGCGGGCTGGACGGCAAGGCCGTCAGCAGCGGCAGCCAGCCCAGCATGCCGGCCCAGCGGTGCGGCCATCCGCGTGGTGCCAGCAGCCATGCCGTGCCAAACAATGCCCAGCAAAAACTCCACGTTGGCGGCGCGGGCGCCGTCCACACGGCAAAGCGGCGCGCGCCCAGCCATTCCAGCACCTGCGCCAGCATCTGCACGATGGCGTGCGCCAGCAGCAACAGTCCATCGGACAAAGGCGCAGGCAGCAGGCTGCCCGCCAGCGACAAAGGCGTGACGACCAGGCTGATGACGGGAATGGCCAGCGCATTGGCCACGGGGCTGACCAAGGACACTTGCGAGAACAGCAGCATCGTCAACGGCACCAGCCCCACCGTCACCACGTATTGCGTGCGCGCGCCCAGCGCCACGGCCCCGCGCAGGCGACGCCAGCGGCCAGCCTGCGGCGGCATGGGCGCCGTGGTACGGCCCGCCGTCGCGTACAGCATGGTGGCGACGGCACCGAACGACAGCCAGAAACCGGGCCACAGCACGGCCCACGGATCGAGCAGCACGACGACGCCCAGCGCCAGGCACAGGATATGGACGATGCTGGTGATGCGCCCCAGCCACAAGGCCAGCGCCACCACCAGCAACATATACAAGGTGCGCTGCGCTGGCACGCCAAAGCCGGCCAGCAGCACATAAAGAAAGGCCGCCAGCGCACCGGCCAGCGCCGCCACTTTTTGCGCCGGCAACCGCAAGGGCAGCTGCCAGTCGGTAAAGAATGAGCGGCGCCACAATGCGCCTGCGCCCAACGCGAACAGTCCTGCGATCATGGTGATGTGCAAGCCGGAAATCGAAATCAGATGGCTGACGCCCGTGCGGTTGAACACTTGCCAGTCGGACTGGGGAATGGCGCGCTGATCGCCCACCACCAGCGCCACGATCACGCCCGCATACTGCTTGCCTTCCAGGCTGCGGGCGATGCGCGCGCGCAGGGCTGCGCGGCTGGCCTCCACCACGTTGCCGAAGCCGGGCACGAAGGCAGCCAGGCGCAGGTTCGGCATGTCCGCGCGCGGCTGCGGCCGCACATAACCGGTGGCGCGCACGCCCTGCTCCAGCAGCCACGCCTCGTAATCGAAACCCATGGGATTCGCATTGCCGTGCGGACGCTGCAGCCGCACCGTGAGGCGCCAGCGCTCGCCCGGCTGCACGTCGCCCACGGCGTTCGTCACTGCATCGCGAAAACCCGCGTACCAGGACAGGGCGATCAAGGGCGGCACCTTCGCCCCAACCGCCTTTTCTACGGCAAAGTTGAAGCGCACGCCCTGCTCGAAGCGGTAGGGCAAGCTGGCGATGGTGCCCGTAACAACAATGTCCTGCCCTTCGTCAGCCAGCGCCAGTTGCGGCGCCATGGCCGCCTGGGCCAGCCACGCGGCCCAGTAAAAGCCGAGGCCTACGCCAGCGGCGAGCGCAACAACGCAGCGCCAGCGCGCGTAGCGACGCAGCGCCAGACTAGCCGTCAACCCTGCACCAGCAATTACCCACAGCAGCGCGCCCGCCTGCGCAGGCAAGCTTGCCTGCGTCTGCAACCAGGCGGCGCCAGCGGCAAAGCCGAGTATCAGGGTGCGCATAGGGAGGCAGAATCAAGGCAGAATCAGCTCGTTGCGAAAAGGGCTCAGCTACTGTGATCGCTTTCGACTGTTTGCCGTCTGATCTGGCGCAATGATGCCAAGGATAGAAGTTCAGCACACCATCCGGCACCACCGCAGGCGAAACTTCCCCCATGCTAAGATGGCCATCCGGCGCCTGGGCGCCACGACTTAGCGGACCTGGCATGACCCCACTGACAGCGGCCGAAACCTATTTGCAAGACTTTCACCAAAGACAAGTCGGCGCGACCAGCGCCGCGTTTGCCCATCTGCCGGCCAGTTCGCCTGTCGGGAGTTGGGCTTCGTCCTACGAAGTGTTGACCAGCCTGATACCGGCCGTGGACACGCCCTTGACCGTACTCGACCTGGCCTGCGGCGATGGCCATCTGCTGGGTTTGCTGGCAGCCAGGCGGCAGCCCCGGCTGCAACTGCTCGGCGTCGACATGAGCCAGGGTGAACTGGCTGCCGCGCGCGCCGCCCTGCCGGCCTCCGTGCGGCTGCTGCATGGCCGCGGCCAGGCGCTGGAACTGCCATCGGCCAGCGTCGATTATCTCGTCTCGCACATGGCGCTGATGCTGATGGACGACATCGAACGAGTCGTGCGCGAAATGCGCCGCGTGCTGCGTCCCGATGGTCACTTTGCGGCCATCGTCGGCCGCACTTTCCTGCTGGGCGAAGTCAACGACGTTTTCATGCGCGTGTTCAAGCCCATCGCCAGCACCGAGCTGCCGCCGCTGCGCTTTGGTGACCGCCGCACAGGGTCCGAAGCGGGCTGGCGCGGGCTGCTCGATGGCGCGTTTGCGGACGTCGAATTCGACGACATCGACGTACCATGGACGCCCACGCCGAGCGAACTGTGGACGGCCCTGCTGGACACCTACGATATCGACCGCCTGGACGACGGCGCCAGGCAACGCCTGCGCAACGCGTTCCTGGATGCCGTGGCGCCGCTGCAAACCGGTGACGGATTGATCGCCACCGGCTGGGGGCTACGCGCCGTACGCGCTCGGGCGGCCTGAACTGCCATCGTCGCCAGTGACTGCCGGCATCACCGGCAACAGGCCGCGATAGTGGCTGCCACTGCGCGCAGCACTGCTACTGTCCATTGCAGGTTTGCTGGCAGGCGGACCGTTCGGCGTTGCACTCTGCTTGAGCGGTACCGCCAGCAATGCAAGCACGCCATTCGGCAGCACAGGCGCTAGCGCAGCTTGCAAAGGCTGGCGTCGCGGTCACCGCCAAACCAAGGCCGGACGCAAAAAGAAATGCAGCGAGCTTTTTATTCATGGTGTTCTCCAAAGTTGGATGGCTGATGAATCCCTGCGCGCGCCATCGACTGGCGCAGGGCCACATACACAAGTATGTCGGGTGTCATCGCAAGCTGGCCGTGCGTCAGCGCGAAGTGAAAAGTCCTGCGGCCGCCAGCGGATACTGGAGCACCGCCAAATCAAAGCCGTTCATATAAACGCGGCGCGTCCCGGCCGATAGCCAGACCAGCATCCATAATAATGCCGCGCATCGCCGTCAATTTCCGATATGTTGAAAACATGCGAAAATTCTCCTCGCGAAATCTGAGGTCATGATCAGCCCGCCATTATTAATTGTCAAGACAATTCAATTCATTTCGTACTATCGAATAATTTCTCGCGCAATGAAAAATACGGTCGCAATAAAATCGATAGAATGGGAAGGTTCGCTCAGTCATGCCGGCTGCTGCTGGCGCATGGGAGCGCGACGACAACGACTCACTGCCTGGCAGACGCAAGAAAACAATCTGCACGTGATACGAATATCATCACCATGGATATCAATAGAAACTTACTCTTTGTCATTATCGGCAGTTAAATTTTAATAATAAAATTCACAGAATAAAACAAACTTAATAAAAATACATTCACTAAATTCCGGACGAATAAAATTCAGAGAAAAGAAAATGATAAAACACGAAGCACCAGATATCGCACTCCGTGTTCAAGCAAATTGAATTCGACACAATGGAAGCGCCGCGCTGAATGCCTGCCAGTTTTTTATCCGGGCCGGGGAATCAGCACTTTAAGAATCAGCGCTCCTGCCACAGCCACTCCGTGCGCCGCAAAAAATCTTTGCCCGGCGCACGGTATAATCGGCCTCGCTTACTTCAACACCCAGGCACGACATGACTTCCTCCCCACTTCCTCCCGACACTTCCACCGACATTTCCGACAGCAGCGAAGACAATAACGACGCTACCCTCGTCGCGGAACTGGGGGAGCTGGCCGAGCATATCCGCCTCGTCAAGATGGAAGGCCGCGTTTTCGTGCGCTTTTCCGGCGTGGTCAAGGCCGGCCACCTGGTGGTGCCGTATGCGCTGGTGCCCGCACAGGGCGTGCTGGCGCGGCCAGCCAAGTGGCGCAAGATGGACCGCGAGGCCAAGCTGGCCCTCGTGCGCGAACGGGCCAGCGCGGCCGTGTTCGAGGAGCTGCGCCAGCACGTGCTCGATTTCGTCGCCGATATCGCGGGCTTGAGCGAGGACGTGGATACGGACCCGATGGTCTTCCTGCACACCTTGGCCGACATGCAGACGTCGGAGCCGGCGGGCATGGTGTTCGACCGCATCCGCCAGCGCTTCAATCACGCCATCGAGCGCCAGCAGGAAGAACAGCACGCGGCGCGCACGCGCCAGAGCATCAACCTGGCCGAATACCCGGCCTCGTTCGAAATGGCGCGCCGCCTGCCGCGCCGCTTCATCGCCCTGCTGGGCCCGACGAACTCCGGCAAGACGCACCGCGCCATGGAAGCGCTGGTCAAGGCAAAGAGCGGCATCTACCTGGCGCCATTGCGCTTGCTGGCCCTGGAAAACTACGAGCGCCTGCAGGAAGCCGCGCCGCACGGCAAACCGCTGGCAGTGAGCCTGATCACGGGCGAGGAACGTCGGGTCGTCGACGGCGCCACGCACGTGGCCAGCACGGTGGAAATGCTGGACACGAAAACCGTCGTGGAAGTGGCCGTCATCGATGAGATCCAGATGCTGGCCGACCCGGACCGGGGTGCCGCGTGGACGGCGGCCGTCTGCGGCGCGCCCGCCCACACGGTCTACCTGGTAGGAGCGCCCGAAGCGCGGCGCGCCATCGAGGCGCTGGCCGAGCGCCTCGAATGCCCGCTGGAAGTGCACGTATTAAAACGCATGGCGCCCCTGTCGATGGAGCCGACGGCCGTGCGCAAGGTGCGCAACCTGCGCCGCGGCGACGCCGTCATCGCCTTTTCGCGCCGCGAAGTGCTGATGTGGCGCGACATGATCACGGAAACGGGCCTGTCCGTGGCCACCGTCTACGGCAACCTGTCGCCCGAAGTGCGGCGCGCGCAGGCGCAGCGCTTCCGCGACGGCACGGCCGATATCGTCGTCGGCACGGATGTGCTGGCAATGGGCCTGAACATGCCGATCGCGCGCATCGTCATGACCACCTGCGTCAAATACAATGGCCGCGAAGAGGAAGAGATTTCGGCCGCGCTGGCGCGCCAGATCGCCGGGCGCGCGGGCCGCTACGGCGTGCATGAAGAGGGCCTGGTCGCCGGCTATGACAACGAGACGCATGAAGTGATGCGCGCCCTGCTGAAGGAAAAGCTGCACCCGCTGAACACGAGCGGCTTTGCCGTGGCGCCATCGCTCGAACATCTGCACCGCATTTCATCGGTGACGGGCGAGCTGTCGCTGTCAAAACTGCTGCGCCGCTTCATCCACAATATCGACGTGCCGGATGGCTTCTTCTTCCCCCGCATCACGGAAGACCAGAAGGAGCGCGCCGTCTGGCTCGATACCCTGCCCCTGTCCGTGGCCGACAAATTCACCCTGTCGCTGGTACCGATATCGAGCAAGGTGCCGTCCTTGCAAACGGCGTGGGAACACTGGGCGAAGAATCTGTCGCAGGGGAAAGTCAGCACCTTGCGCCAGCATGCATATGGCGGCGGCACGCAGAATCTGCAGCAGATGGAGGACACTTGCCGCTACTATTCCGCGTATGCGTGGCTCAGCTACCGCCTGCCCGAATTCTTCCCCGATATCGACGTGGCGCAAAACCTGTCGCGCGATGCGTCGGAGCGGGTCGATTCCATCCTGCGCGCACACAATGCGGCCTCGCGCGGACGCTCGAAGAAATTCAGGTAAACGTCAACGGAGTGGCCAGAACCAGACCTCGCCACAATCCCAGTAGCACTCGGTGCCGCACACCTTCACGCCGATGGAGGGCAACAGGATGTCGATATGCCCACCCGCGCCGCCCAGGTAGCCGGGAATGCGGAAAAAAGCGACGAGGCCCTGGCGCTGGCCGATGCCTTCGATGGCCGCACCGGCAGCGAATTTTTCGGGCGCGCCAAACATCGACGGGCTGGCCAGCATGTGCGCCAGCTTGGCCTGCCCAGGCTCGATCAGCGTGCCCTTGAATGGCCCCCTGCGGATGGCCATGCGGCCCTTGACCTTCACGCCGGCCTTGATCAGCGCCAGGCTGACGCGGATGGCGCAGGTGTTGGCAAAGCTATCCTTGCCGATCAAGTCTTCCCAGCCGATTTCGCGGAACAGGGCCGCCTGGTCGACGGCCGCCACGCTCGAGTAATTTTCACGCAGATTGATGAATGCAGGTTTCACGCCAGCCTCCCGTCGTCCCTGGTCGACAGGAACATCAGGCCGATTGTAGGACGATGCGGCAGCCCCGCACTGAGCGGGGTCAAGCATTGGCCGACAACACTTGTAACGCCAACAATGATGTCGGATTACGCGCGGCGTTGCCCCGCTAATCCGACCTACACGTACGAAACCGGTGAAAATTACGGTTTGCCCGGCGCAGCATAATGCAGTTTCAGCACCAACCCATTATGGTCGTCAGCCATATAAATATCGCCGTCCTGCCCCAGCTTCACGTCGACGGGCGCGCCCCGGCCCTGCTTGCCCTTGCGCTCCCAGTTGCTGATCAAGTCGACGGACTTGCCCAGCGGTGCGCCGGCCTTGTCGGGCAGCAGGGCCACCAGGCGGTGGCCGTTGCTGCGGTAGCCGTGGTAGCCGATGATCAGGCTATTCTTGTACAGCGCCGGGAAGCGGCTGGCAGTGTAAAAGGTCATGCCCAGCGGCGCGGCATGGCCGGGCAGCAGGCGCTCGGGCGCCGCATATTGGGCGTCGCAAGCCGTCTTCGGATATTCGGGACTGGCGACGTTGTCGTCATAGCAGTACGGCCAGCCGTAGTGCCGGTCGGACTTGATCAGATTCAGTTCCTCGTGCGGCAGGTTCTCGTCGCTTTTGAGCTGGGGCATGGCGGCCTGGATGGCGTCGCGCGAGTTTTCCGCCTGCCACAACTCGCCCGTCGCAGGGTGAAAAGCCAGCGCCATCGAGTTGCGCAAGCCGCGCGCATGCGTGCGCCAGCTTGTCACGGTGCCGGCCGGCCAGGCCATCGTGTATTCGCGGATGGCGCCCAGCGCTTCCAGTCCTTCCGCCGAAGGACATGCCTTGGCCGGATCGGGCGCCTTGTCGTCGTTCTCGCAATGGTCTGTGCTCGAGCCCACGTTCACGTACAGGTCGCCCTTGGGGCTGAAGCGCATATTCGTCAGCAAGTGCAAGCCGAGGCCCGGCAGGCGCGGCGTCTTGGCCGTGCCGCCGATCACGTCGGTCAGGGTGCGCTTGGCGTCGCGCAGGTCGAAGCGGAAGATGCGCCCTACTTCGCCCACGTAGACCATGCCGTCCGGGCCCTGCACGATACCGTTCGGGCGATCGAGCTTATCGAGCAGCAGCTTGCGCTCGTAGCCGCCACCGGCCGCCTTCGGCTGCAACAGCCACAATTTACCCTGCTTCGGCGCCCATCCCGTCATGTCGGTGACGAGGATGTCGCCATTCGTCAGCGGCAGCACGCCACGGGGGAATTTCAGGCCGTCGGCCAGCACGGCCACGCAAAAGCCGGCCGGTGTGGCGACGTCGAGACGGGGCAAGCCGTCGCACTGGGCGCTGGTCGCAGCCATCGCGGGAGCGAACGCACCGGACAGGCAGGCGGCCAGGATTATCTTGTTGTTCATTGTGATCTCATTCCATCAAAGGTAATCGGGGCATCACGGCGCGCGCGTTGGCGCTGGTGGCAACGGCCACGTCGGCCAATGCCAGGCCGCGCAGCTCGGCCAGCACGGCGCCGATGCGCGGCAATTCTTCGGGGCTGTTGCGGCCTGGGTGCACCCAGGCCGGGGAAATATCGGGCGCGTCCGTCTCCAGCACGATGGCGTCCAGGGGCAATTCCGTGGCCATGCGGCGTATCTGCAGCGCGCGGGTAAAGGTCATGGCGCCGCCAAATCCGAGCTTGAAACCGAGGTCGATATAGCCTTGCGCCTGCTGGAAGCTGCCATTGAACGCATGGGCGATGCCGCCGTTCGGGCGGATCTGGCGCGCGTGCTTGAGGACGATGTCCTGCGAGCGGCGCACGTGGGTGAGCACGGGCAGGTCGAAGTCGCGGGCGATTCTCAACTGCTCGCGCAAAAAATGCTCCTGCTTGGCGCGCATGGCCGGTTCGCACAGCATGGGGATGAAGAAATCGAGGCCGATCTCGCCGATGGCGACAAAACGCGGGTCATTCATGGCCAGCGCCACGGCCTCGCGCAGGGCGATCAAATCGTCTTCGGTGGCGTGCGGCACGTAGATCGGATGGATGCCCAGCGCATAGCAGGCGTTGGGCGCCGCTGCCGCCAGGTCGCGCACGATGGCGAAATTGGCCCGTTCGACGGCGGGGATGACAATCATGCCCACGCCCTGCTGCTGCGCGCGCGCCGCCACCTGCAGCGATTCGCTGCCGAATTCATGCGCGTCGAGGTGGCAGTGCGTGTCGATCCACAGCATGGCGGTTCCTTAGTATTGGTATTGTTGCAGCCCTTCGTCCGTCAGGCGCAGCACGCGGTCGCAGCGCTTGGCCAGTTCGATATCGTGCGTGACGATGACGAAGGCCGTGCCCAGGGTGCGCGACAGTTCCAGCATCAGGTCGAAAATCTGTTCGGCCGTGGCGTGATCGAGATTGCCCGTCGGTTCATCGGCCAGCACGCAGGCCGGCTGCGTGACGAGGGCGCGGGCCAGGGCCACGCGCTGGCGCTCGCCGCCCGACAACTCGCCCGGCGTGTGCGTGACCCGCTTGGCCAGGTTGACGCGCGTGAGGATCTGCTGCGCCAGTTCGGTGGCCGGCGCGCGCTTCATGCGCCGTATCATCAAGGGCATGGCGACGTTGTCGAGCGCGGAAAACTCGGGCAGCAGGTGGTGGAACTGGTAGACGAAGCCCAGCGAGGCATTGCGCAAATCGCCGCGCGCCTTTTCGCTGAGGGTGGCGAAATCCTTGCCCAGCAAGGTCACGCTGCCGCTGGTCGGGGTATCGAGGCCACCCAGCAGATGCAGCAGGGTCGATTTGCCGGAGCCGGAGGCGCCGACGATGGCGACCCGCTCGCCGCGGTGGATGTCGATGTCGATGCCGGCCAGCACCTGCACCTTGTAGCTGCCCTGCGTGAAAGTCTTGCCCAGGCCGCGGCAGGAAAGGACGGCAGAATCGGCGGAAGCGCCATTGGAAGCAGGTTTGTTCAGATCGGTCATGGTCGTAGTCAGTGGTTTATTCATAGCGCAGGGCTTCCGCAGGTTTCACGCGGGCAGCCCACCAGCTTGGGTACAGGGTCGCCAAAAAGGCGAGGATCACGGCCAGCACGCCGATCTTGGTGACGTCGGGCCAGCGCAGGTCGGACGGCACGGTGCTGATGAAATAGATGTCCTTCGAGAGGAACTGCACGCCCAGCAAATGCTCGATGAAGGGCACGATGACGTCGATGTTCATGGCCACCAGCACGCCGCCGCCCACGCCGAGGATCGTGCCCAGGATGCCCACCAGCGCGCCCTGGATCATGAATATCTTCATGATGGAACGCGGCGAAGCACCCAGTGTGCGCAAAATCGCGATATCGGCCTGCTTGTCCGTCACCGTCATCACCAGGGTCGAGACGAGGTTGAAGGCGGCCACCGCGATGATCAGGGTCAGGATGATGAACATCATGCGCTTTTCCGTCTGCACGGCGGCAAACCAGTTGGCGTTCAGCTTGGACCAGTCGCGCAGCCACAGGTCGCCCGGCATGGTTTTTTTCAATTCCGCCGCCACTTGCGGCGCCTGGTTCATGTCGGCCAGGCGCAGACGCAGGCCCGATGGGCCGTCAAGGCGCAGCAAACGCTGGCCGTCTTCGATGTTGATGAAGGCCAGGCCCGCGTCGAATTCATTGTGGCCCGCCTGGAAGATGCCGCTGACGGTAAAGCTGCGCATGCGCGGCAGCACGCCGGCCGGCGTGACCTGGCCCTGCGCCAGCATCAAGGTGACTTTTTCGCCGAGGTTGACGCGCAGGGCGCGCGCCAGCTCGATGCCCAGCACGATATTGAAGGTACCCGGCTGCAGCGCCTTGAAGCTGCCCATGCGCGTCTGGCCGGCCACGTCCGAGACGTTCGGTTCTTCCTCGGGCAGCACGCCGCGCACGATGGCGGGGCGCAGCGCATCGTCGCGCAGCAGCATGCCTTGCGTTTCCACGAACGGCGCGGCGCCCTTCACGGACGGATTCTTGAACGCTTGCGCAGCTTCCGCGCGCCAGTCCGGCATGCTGCCGCTGTTGTCGAACACTTCCACGTGGGCCAGCACGGACAGCATGCGGTCCGTCACTTCCTTCTGGAAGCCGTTCATCACGGACAGCACGACGATCAGCGCCGCCACGCCCAGGCCGATGCCGGCCATGGAAATGAGCGAGATAAAAGAGATAAAACTGTTGCGGCCACTGCGCTTGCCGGCCCGCGTGTAGCGCAGGCCGACCAGCCATTCGAAAGGAAGATTTTTTAACATGCTCATTGATTCGTTAATTCTTTTGGGTAAGAACATACRGGTCTGACCCCGGCAGTTTGTTGACAAGCCAGCTATTCGTAGCGCAGCGCCTCGGCCGGCTTGACTCTGGCGGCGCGCCAGCTCGGGTAGATGGTCGCCACCAGTGCCAGGCCAAAGGCGATCAGGCCGATCTGCGCCACGTCCAGCCAATGCACGTCGGACGGCACGGCGCTGATCTGGTAGATTTCCTTCGAGATGAAGTGCAGGCCGAAGATGCCTTCGATGAAAGGCACGATGACGCCCACGTTCAGCGCCAGCACGACGCCGCCGATCACGCCCAGCGCACTGCCCAGCAAGCCGACCAGCGCGCCCTGGATCATGAAAATCTTCATGATGGAGAATGGCGAGGCGCCCAGGGTGCGCAGGATCGCGATGTCGGCCTGCTTGTCGGTGACCGACATCACCAGGGTCGAGACGAGGTTGAACGCGGCCACGGCGATGATCATGCTGAGGATGATGAACATCATGTTCTTCTGGCTTTGCACCAGCGCATACCAGCTGGCGCTGGCGCGCGACCAGTCGCGCATCCACAGCTGGCCCGGCATCGACGCTTTCAATTCGCGCGCCACCTGCGGCGCCTTGTTCATGTCGTGCAAACGCAGACGCAGGCCGGACGGGCCGTCGAGCTGCAGCAACTGCTCCGCATCCTGCATGTTGACGAAGGCCAGGCTGCCATCGAGTTCATTGTGGCCCGCCTCGAAGATGCCCGCCACCTTGAGCGCGCGCATGCGCGGCATGACGATGCCATTGGCCGGATCGCCCGCCCTCGGCTCGCGTTCCAGCATCAGGGTGACGTTCTGCCCCACTTTCACGTCGAGCGCCTTGGCCAGGTCGATGCCCAGCACGATGTTGTACGAACCTGGCGTCAGATCGTTGAAACTGCCCTGCTTCATCTGGCTCGCCACGCTGGAGACGGTGGCTTCCTGCTGCGGCAGCACGCCGCGCACGACGGACGGGCGCATGGTTTCGTCGTTGAGCAGCATGCCCTGGGTTTCCACGAATGGCGACACGGCTTTCACTTGCGGGTTGGCGTAGGCGGCGCGCTCCTGCGCCTGCCAGTTCGGCATGGAGCCGCTGGTATCGAACACCTCGACGTGGGCCAGCACCGACATCAGCCGGTCCGTGACTTCCTTCTGGAAGCCGTTCATGACGGACAGGACGACGATCAGGGCGGCCACGCCCAGGCCGATGCCGGCCACGGAAATGAGGGAGATGAAGGAAATGAAGCTGTTGCGGCCACTGCGTTTCCCGGCGCGCGTATAGCGCACGCCGACCTGCCACTCGAAGGGAAATTGTTTGATGATGCTCATGCGCTCCCGCGACAACGATGATATGCGAGCGCGCAGTGTGCCACATAATGGGCATTTCATGCATCAAGTCTGCGTGATCCATGTGTGAAACCGCGCACGCCGGCCCTATTTTGCCTCCTGCGCCAGGCCGAACGCATCCAGCAGCCGCCCCGCCAGCGCATATTGCCGCATCTGCGCCAGGGTCAGACGGTGCAGCTGGTCGCTGCGCCGCTGCTGTATCGTGAAATAGCTGTCGCGCGTCTGGATGACCTGCTGCAGGTTGCGCCGGCCCGCTTCGTACTGGATGGTCCCGCCGCGCACGACGAAGGCCATCTTCTTTTCCTGTTCGTCGAGCAGGGCCAGGGTACGCTGCGCATTGGCGATGCGCGGCAGCATGCTGGCCAGGTCGGCGCGGGTGCCCTGCTCGGCGCGCGCCACGTCCGCCTCGGCCGCCTGGGCGCGGCTGATGCTCTCGTCGCGCTGCGCCAGGCTGCCCCCGCCGAGCGGGAATTCCCAGGCAACACCCACCGACCAGCCCCGCTGCTGGATGGTCGACGGCGGCGGCGTGGTCTTGTTATTGAGCAGATGGCTGACATTCAGATCGATTTTAGGGGCCAGGGTGGCCGCCAAACCACGCACGCGCAGCTGGGCAGCTGCCGCCCGCTCGCGCGCGGCGCGCAACTGCGCGTGCTGCGTATCAGCATTCTCCAAAGCCTGCGCCGGCAGCGGCGCAAAGGCGAAATCGGCAAACTGCGCCACCGGTTCGAAGGCCAGCGCTTCGAGCTTGATGCGCGCCGCCTGCTGGTCCGTCAGCAAGCCGTCGTGTACCAGTTCCGCGTCCAGCTGCGAACTTTGCGCCAGTTCGCGGTCCACTTCCGACGCCTTGCCCAGTTCCGCCTGGCGCGTCACTTGCCGCACCAGCTGCGTCACGTCGCGCAGGCGCTCCTGCGACTGCAGCAGGCTGCGTTCCAGGCGCTGCATGTCGAAATATGCTTCGGCCAGCTTTTCCGCGCTGTCCGCGCGTGCCCGTTCCACGTCAAAGGCGGCACCCGCCATCTCGCGCTCGGCCGCATCGAGTTCGGCGCGGTCGGCGCCGCCGTTGTACACATTCCAGCGCACGCTCGCCTCCACCTGGTGCGTGCGGCGTTCCACGTCCAGGGTGCCATCGAGGTCATTGCTGCGCCCCCGCGTGGCCTGCAGCGCCGCCGTCGGGAACAAACGCGAGCGGGCCTGCTTGTAGCGCGCTTCGGCGGTGGCCAGCGCCGCCTGCGCCGCCACCACCTGCGGATCGCGCGGCACGGCGCGCGCCAGCAAGGCGGGCAAGCCGCGCGTGGACTGCGCCTGGAAAGTGGCCGGTGACACCGGTTGGGCCGCCGCGTTTGCGCAGGCGAATGCCATGCAAAGTAAAAAAGCACGCATCACCGCTCCTGCAGGGAAGACTGCAAGCCGCGTAACACTGGCTTGAACACATATTGCAGCACCGAGCGGCGTCCCGTCAGAATGCCCACGTCAACGGGCATGCCGGGCGTAATCGGCAGCACCTTGCCGTGCGCCGTCAGCTGGCTGCGGTCGGTACTCAGCTGCACCTCGAAATACGGCTCGTTGCGTTCATCGGGAATCGCGTCGGCGCCCACGCGCACCACCTGCGCCTGCATGCGGCCATAGGTGGTGGCCTCATACGCCAGCACATTGGCCGAGGCGCGCTGTCCCACGTGGATAAAACCGATGTCCGACGGCTTGACGCGCACGGAGATCAGCATTTCCGAATCGGCGGGCACGATTTCCAGGATAGGTTTACCCGGCTGCGCCACGCCGCCGACAGTCGCCACCAGCACGCGGTTGACGACGCCGTCGACGGGCGCCGTCACGTCGCGCCGGCTCACCTGGTCTTGCTGGCCCTTGACCGTACTGGCCAGGGCGCCGGCCTTGGTTTCGTATTCGCTGCGCTGCGCGCCCCACTGGCCGCGCATGCGCGCTTCCACTTCGCCCGCCTGCGCCTGCGCCTCGGCCAGGGTAGCCGCCAGGCGTGGCACGGAGGCACGCAGGCTGTCGAGTTCCGTGCGCTGCTGCTGTACGCGCTGCTGCGCATTCAGGTAGTCGCCGCGCGAACCGGCGCCCTCTTTAAAAAGCCTCTCCTCGATCGAGAGGCTTTCCAGCGCGATTCTCAAACCCGTGTCGAGTTGCGCGATGCGGCTGTGCGCCTCGGCCAGCTCGCCGCGCCGGCGCGTCACGCCTTCGCGCGCGGCCGCCGTGGCCGACGCGAATTCGCGCTGGCCGTCGCGCCACAACTGCGTTTCCTTGGCGATCAGCTCGGGCGCCTCCTGCTGCCATTCCGGCGCAAACCGGGGCGTGCCGCCGGACAGCAGCGCGTCGAGGCGCGCCCTGCCCGCCAGCGCGGCCAGGCGGTTTTGCACGCTGGCGCCCAGATTGGCCTCGTACTGGGCTGTATCGAGGCGCAGCAGCAAGTCGCCGCGCCGCACGCGCTGGCCCGGTTTCACGAGCATTTCGCGCACGATGCCCCCTTCCAGGCTTTGCACTTCCTGCAGATGGGACGGCGGCGTGATCGCGCCACGGCCATTCACGGACACGTCGAGCTGGGCGAAGGTGGCCCAGGCCAGGGTCAACACCAGCAGCACGGCGATCAGCGCCAGCATGCACAGGACGATGGTCTGCGGTTCGCGTTCCGGGTCCGGGTGGGCCGCTGGCAGCGGGCGGGCGTTCAGGGCGCTCATGCCGCCACTCCCTGTTCCGCCGCAGGCCTGGCCGCCTGGCTGTTCAACACGCGCATGACCTCATCGCGCGGGCCATCAGCCACGATGCGCCCCTTGTCAAAGACGATCAGGCGGTCCACCAGCGCCAGCATGGCCATGCGGTGGGTGACGAGCACGATGGTCGTGTCTTTCAAGGTGCGCAGCCGGCCGATCAGGCGCTGCTCGGTGGCCGGGTCGAACATGCTGCTCGGTTCATCGAGCAGCAGCATGGTCGGTTTCGCGAGCAAGGCGCGGGCCATGGCCACGGCTTGCCGCTGGCCGCCGGACAGGCGCTCGCCCCGCTCGCCCACTTCCGTCGCCACGCCGTTGGGCAGCTGGGTAATGATGTCGTCGAGGCAGGCCAGGCGAATGGCATCGAGCAGGCTGGCGTCATCGGGCTGGCTGCGTCCCAGTTCGATGTTTTCGCGCAGGGTGCCGTGGAACAGGGTCACGTCCTGCGGTACGTAGCCGATCTGGCGGCGCAGGCTCAAAGGTTCGAGCTGGGTGCTGGCCAGGTCATCGAACAGCACGCTGCCGCTTTGAGGGCCGTACTGGTTCAGCAGCAAGCGCAGCAAGGTGCTCTTGCCGGAACCGAGCTTGCCGATCACGCCAACCCGCTCGCCGGGGCGGATGTGCAGGGTGAGTTTATCGAGCAGCGGCGGCGAGTTCGGGTAGGCAAAGCCCACGTCGCGAAACTCGATGCGCCCGGACAGCGGCGGCGCCTGCAGGCTGGCCGCGTCGTCATCGGTCGGCGCTTCCATGATTTTATTCAGGGCGTGGTAGGACAATTTGGTTTGCTCCCAGCGCATGATCAGGCCCGCGATCTGGCTCACGGGCGCCAGCGCGCGGCCCGTCAGCATGCTCACGGCGATGATCTGGCCCAGGGTCAGCAGGTGTTCGCCCATCAGCAAGGCGCCCGTGGCCACCACGGCCACGCCGGACAGGGCCAGCACGGCCGTGTTGATGTAATTGACGCGGCTGACGATTTCGCGCGTCTCGACGCTGTTGGCGGCAATGGCCACCGTCAGGCTTTCCCATTTGCGCCGGCTCCACGCTTCGGCGCCCAGCGCCTTGATCGTGTCGAGGCCATTCATGGTTTCAAACAGGTGCGCCGTGCGCTGCGCGCTTTCCTGCATCGAGGCGGCCACGTGGCGCGCCAGGGCCGCGCGCGAGGCAAAGGCCACCAGCAGCAAAATCGGGATGACGGCCAGGGGCACGAGCACCAGCCAGCCGCCCACCAGGGCGATCACCAGCAGGAACAGCAGCAGGAACGGCAAGTCGCCCAGGGTCGTCAAGGTCGTCGATGCAAAGAATTCGCGCACGGATTCGAAATCGCGCACCGTATTGGCCAGGGTGCCGCCGGAAGCGGGCCGGCTGGCCGCGCGCAGGCGCAAACACTGGGCAAAGATGTTCGACGACAGCGCCACGTCCATGCGGCGCGACGCCGTTTCCACCAGTTCGCCGCGCAGCAGGCGCAGGGCCAGCTCGAAGCCCGTCAGCACCACGACGGCGATCGTCAGCACCCACAGGCTGGAGGTGGCATTGTTCGGGATCACGCGGTCATACACGGCCATCGCATAGAACGGCACCAGCGCGCCGATGATATTGAGCACCAGGGTGCCCAGCAAGGCCCAGCGGAAGACCCAGCGGTTGCGGTTGAAGACATCCCAGAACCAGCGCCCCGCCACCGGCATGCTGTAGAGCAAGCTGCGCTGGTCGAAAAACAGTACGGGCCGCACGGCCACCCAGCGTGCATCGGGCACTTCCTGCGCCAGCGCGGCCGCGTCCAGCCATGCGCTGCCGTCGATGCCGGGCACGTGGCATTCGTATTTACCGTCGGCAATAGTCAGCACCACCAGCGCCTGCCCTTCCCCGTTGTACAGCAAGGCCGGCATTTCCGTAGCGCGGCGCGGCTTGTCTGCAGGCAACGCTGTGCCGGCCAGGGTGGCTTGCGCCAGCGCCTGATTGAGGAAATCGCCGGCGGCCGGGCTCACCTGCGCGGTCACGCTGGCGCGCAGGCGCTCGGCCTGCACGGCCACGCCGAAAAAGCGCGCGAGGAAGACGATGGCGTCGGCGATGGCATCGGTGGACGTACCGGCGGAAGCGGTGGAAGTGTCGGGGGGTGGGGTCATGATGGATTCACAATAAAACGCTGCGGCGCACCGGTCGGGCGCGCCGCAGCGGGAACGCTATCGCTTGCGCGATGAGCGATGAGCAATAATTAGTGAGTAATAATCAAGTCAGCTCGGAAGCGCCCTTGCGGCGGCGCGCCATGAAGCCCAGCAGGCCCAGGCCCGCGACCAGCATGGCCCAGGTTTGCGCTTCCGGCACTGGCGACACGGCCAGCAGGGTTTGCGAAGCCGGGTTGACGCTGCTCAAGCTCGTGTAGTTGTACAGATTCTGGATGGCGCCATTGCCCGTGGCCACGCCCAGCATGGTGTTGGCCTCGCTGACGACGGCATTGCTCAGGCTTTTGAAGCGCAAATCGCCCGTCAGCAGGTTCGTGTTGTCGTTATTCAATTCCCACAGGGCCAGCTGGAAGGCGGCGGCGCTGTTGGCGCTGGTCGACACACTGGCGACGGACGAGGCGTAATAGCCTTCATACAGGCGCTTGACGGAATCGCTGGCGGCGAAGGCGCCGCTGCTGTAGCTGTTCGAACTATTGCTCAGTGCGACGTGGGGATCGAGGCAGAATGCCAGGAAGGTGTTGCTGTCGTACTTGACTTCCCACAAGGTCGGCGAAATGGCGCTGCCCGAGCCAAAGGCGCCGCCGGTAGCCGTAAACAGGCTGACGCTGTGCGAATCGACGACTTGCAGGTTGGAGGCGGCCAGGGCGCTGCCGCTGGCAAGAGCGAACGTGGCGGCGGCGATGGCGCCGCGGACGAACAGGTGCATGGATTGTTTCATATTGGTTTCCCTATTTCTATTATCAAGTGTGGAAAAAACGTGGAAAGCGCCGGCGCCCCGTGACGGGTGCGCCGGTGCGGCATTGCCGGGCAGGATTACGGGCCGGCAAGGGACATCAGGCAGCCATTTCCTGGGGCTGGACATTCGCGTGGGCCATGGCGCGGCGCAAGAGGTCGGCCATCTCGCACTGGGCCTGGGCTTCGGCAGCCGGGGCAGCCTGGGCGGCAGCGACCGTGTTGACCGTGCCACCCTGGCCCAGCACCACGTCGAGCGTGCTGTCGTCGCGCAGCAGGTCAGCCATGCTGGGCAAGGTCACGCCGGCGGCGGCCGCATCCTTGGCATCGACGTTGAAATACACATCCGTCATGTCGACCGTCTTGCCGTCGGCCAGGGTGGCGCTGCTGCGCTCAAGGTGCAGATTGCTGTTGGCGTCGAGGAAAGGCAGTTCCGTGTAGCTGACCGTCAGGCTGGCCACGCCGGCGTCGTGCAAGGACATCAGCTCGCCATCGTCCGTCACGCCGTTGCTGTTGGCGTCGCGCCAGATGCGCAGTTCCGCGAACTTGTCATCGTGCGCATCGACCACGCCGTCGCCGTTCGAGTCATGGCTGGACAGCTTGGCAAAGCCCGTGCCCTTCTCGTTGCCGCCGAACAACTCGGAGATGTTGTCGATCTTGCCATTGCCATTGCTGTCAATGGCCAGCAAGCCGTCCTGGGCCGAGACCCAGCCCGTCTGGATGGCGCTGCCCGTGCCCAGCAAGTCGAAACTGCCGTGGAAGTCGGCGCGGGCGATCGTGTGCACGCCGTCACCGTTGAGGTCGATGACGATGGGCGTGATGGCCGCATCCCAGCTCATGTCGTTCTGGCCCGACGCCAGTTTCAATATGTCCGTGTAGACCACGTTGCCCGTCGTGCCATTGCTGTTGACGTCCGAATCGATGTTGTCGTTCGTGCCCACGTTCTTCGCGCCCCAGCGCCACGTATCCATGGCATAGCCGGCGTGATACACGCCCGACTTGTCGAACTTGAGCGAATAGCTGCCCGGATCGAGGTTGCTGAACAAATAGTTGCCGTAGGCATTCGTGTACGTGGTGGCCAGCAGCACGCCGCTGCCCGAGTACAGTTGCACCTTGATGTTGGCGATGCCGGCCTCGTTGTAGTCCTGTACGCCATCATGGTCGGCGTCGCGCCACACCTTGTCGCCCAGGCTGGCTTTGCGGTAGATGCCCGCATCCCAGCTCATGTCGTTCTGGCCCGCGGCCAGGTTGATCAGGCCCGAGCGCCCCGTGCTGACATCGACGTCGGAATCGGCCGTGTCAACGCCCACATTGGCCTTGGTGTAGTAAAAGCCCGATGGACGGATGACTTCCACCTTGTAGCCGCCGGCCGCCAGTTCGCTGAACAGGTAATTGCCGCTGGCATTCGTCGTCGTCGTGGCGATGACCTGGTTGTACGCATTGAGCAGGTTGACTTTCACGCCCGCCACGCCCAGTTCGCCCGCCTCCTGCACGCCGTTGTAGTTCTTGTCTTCCCACACGCGGTCGCCGATGGAAGCCGTGTTCAGTTTCACCAGGCCCGCATCCCAGTCCAGCTGCACGTCGCCCGACTTCAGGGTGGTCCACGTGGTGGTGAAGCCGGTGGCCGGATTGACGTCCGAATCGGTGGCGTAACCGCCGATGTCGGCCTTGGTGAAGCCGTAGCCGGCCGGCGGCACGAAGCCCAGGTAGTAATTGCCTGGCACCAGGTTGCTGAACAGATAGTTACCGCTGGCATCCGTGGTGGCGCTGGCCACGACGGCCCCTTGCGCGTTGTACAGGTTGACTTTCACGCCACAGACGCCCGCCTCGCCCGCATCCTGCGTGCCGTTGCCGTTCGCGTCGAACCACACGCGGTCGCCGATGGAGGCCGTCTTGTAGAGGCCGGCATCGAGATCCCTGTAGTTCTGGCCGGCAGCGACCGTCACCTGGCCGCTGTTGCCCAGCGTATTGATGTCGCTGTCGAGCGCATCGTTGCCGCCCGCATCCTTGACCGTCGTCAGATAGCCGGCTGGGGCGACGACGGCGATCGAGTAGGTACCGGGATCGACATTGAAGTTGTAATAGCCGGCGGCGTCCGTCAAGGTCGAGCCGATCACGCTGCCAGCCGCGTTTTTCAGCTGCACGGTGACGCCGACCATGCCCGCTTCGCCCGCATCCTGCACGCCATTCATATTGCTGTCATGCCAGACCCGGTCGCCCAGAGTGGCTGGCAAGGCGACGATGCCGGCGTCCACGCTGTGGTTGCTGTCGCCTGAGGCCAGCAGCACTTGCGCCGTGCGGCCGTCGGCATTCGCGTCTGAGTCGCGCTGCTCGTCGCCGCCCTGGTCCTGGCCCGTGAAGGCGTAGCCGGCTGGCAAGGTGGTTTTATCGAACTGCACGCTGTAGGCGCCTGGTTTCAGGTTCGTGAACAGGTAGTTGCCGTTCGCATCCGTCAGCAGCGGGCTGCCGACGGCGTTGCCCGACGCATCAAGCAAGCTCACTTTCACGCCTGCGGCGCCCGCTTCGCCCGCATCCTGCACGCCATTCCTGTTCGTATCGAACCAGACGCGGTCGCCCAGTTCGGCCGCGCGGTACAGGCCCGCATCAACGCTCAAATTGGTCTCGCCCGGCGCCAGAGTGACGGGCGCCATCTTTCCGCTGGCATCGATGTTGCTGTCCTTGGCCGTGTCGCCGCCCTGGTTCGCTGCCGTCGGCACGTAGCCAGCGGGCGCCACCACGGTCACCGAATAGGTGCCCGGATTGACGTCGAAGTGGTAGCCGCCGCTGGCGTCCGTCGTCGTGGAGGCGACCACATTGCCGGCCGTATCCTTCAATTGCACGACAACATTGGCGATGCCTGCCTCGCCCGCGTCCTGCACGCCGTTGGCGTTCTTGTCTTCCCACACGAAGTCGCCAAGGTGGGCCATCGGCACCTTGAAGGTCAGGTAATGGGGCGCCAGGCTCAGGTCTTGCGCATTGCAGCCTTCCGTGCCGCCGTCATCGCGCACCTTGAAACCGAGATCAAAGTCGCCGGCCACGGTCTGGCTGGGCACGAAGACCAGGTGGCCCGCGCGGATATCGTCGATGGAGACTTCCGTGCCCACCGCCACAGCCACGCCGTTGAGCAAGACCTGGCCCGCCGTGGTGGTATTGGTGATGACGATGGACTTGAAGCCGTCGTGCTCGACGTCGTCGTGGAAGCCGAAATCGCTTTCGCTCAGCACCACGCTGGAACCGTCGACCAGAGTGAAGGTCTTGTCGGCCGCATCGGGCGCATCATTGACGGGATCGATGATGACTTGCAAGCTCAGCTGGACGATGTCGCCATTGCCCTTGTCGATCGTCACCTGGATGGTCGAGAAGCTGCCATTGTAGTTGGCGGCCCAGTCGCCGGGACGCACGTACACGGTATCGGCGTCGAGCATGCCGAACAGCGGCGTGTTCTCCGTCGATTCCGTATCGTCCGGCAACAAAACCGTGAAATTCTTGATATTCAGTTCACCTTGCACCGAGTAGCCGGCCTGGATCAGCAGGTCACGGATATCGAAATTCTTGTTGATGTCTTCGCAGACGTGGACCGTGGTCGACAGGTTGTAGGTAGTCATGCGGCCTCCTGACGGCATGCCACGGCGGCTGCAGGAGCGGAAATACGGAGGGCCAGGGCGCAATCAGCCTGGCCGCGCAAAGCGGCGAATGTATACATAGGTGGGCTTCCAAGAAGGGACTTGTTTAAAAATGAAGCCGGCAGATCTTGTATACAGTTTCGAGGGACACAGGAGCCAGACGACGCAACCACGCAGCAGGGGGTGATTGTCTTTCTAATATTTAAGTTGTCGCAATTATATCCAGTATATTTTCAAAAGCAAATTGATTTCCAATAATATCAATAAAATTTTTATAATTTTTTCGCATACCCAGCGCGGGTGGTGTTGCCATCCGGGGCCTGAAAATAGATGCACCTTCTCGGCCCCCACCACAATCGCCTACAATCTCGGGATGAATCAACTTACCCTCGTCCTGCCCTTCGCCTTGCCCACTGCCGAACTGGCTGCCGACCTGCTCAAGGTCTTGCAGGCGCCCGCGCTGGCGGCGCTGCTGTCGCGCACCTCCACTTGCAATTTGGAAATTTTTGACAATACCAACCGCCTGCTGCCGCACGAAGCGTGGCTGGCGCACGCCTTGACCCTGTCGCCCGCGCCCAACGGCGAGGCGGCGCAGGCGGCCTTCGCGGCCCAGGCCATGCGCGGCTACGGCCTCGTGCCGGAACCGGGCGCGCGCTACTTCCTGCTGCATCCGGCCCACCTGGCCATCGCCCGCAGCCATATCAGCCTGGAAGACTTGCGCCAGCTCAAGCTGAGCGAGGCCGATGGCCGCGCCCTGTTCGACATTGCGGCCCCGTATTTCGACGAGATCGGCCAGCCCCTCGCGTATGGCGACGCGGGCACCTGGTTCATGCGCGCCGACGCCTGGTCCGACTTGCAGTGCGCCACGCCGGACGCCGCCACCACGCAAGATTTGTCCGTGTGGATGCCCGAAGGCGAGCATGCGCGCGCCGCGCGCCGCCTGCAAAACGAAGTGCAGATGCTGTGGCATGAACATCCCGTCAATGCAGCGCGCGAGGAGCGGGGCTTGAAAGCCATCAATTCCTTCTGGATCTGGGGCGGCAGCCTGGCAACGGCCGCATCTGCACCTGCATCGGCGCGCTGCGCAGCCGGCTTGCATACGCAGGACGCGCCGGGCTGGCTGGCCGCGCTGGCGGAACCGGCGCAGCGCGATGCCAGTCCAAACAGTGTGCTGGCCAGCACACAGGACGCGATCGTCGTGCTCGGCGGCCTGACCGAAGCGGCGCAGGCGCAGGAATGGGGCATGTGGCTGCAGCAGTTGCAAGCGCTGGAAGCCAACTGGTTCGCGCCCCTGCTGGTGGCCCTCAAGGATGGCCGCCTGGGCCAGTTGCGCCTGGTGCTGAGCCACCGCGACGCCTGGCTGGACTGCACCACCAGCAAGAACGCGCAGCGCAAATTCTGGCGCGCGATTACCCTGAACAAGTTGAAAGCATCATGACCCGTACCCGCATCGCCACCCGTCCCTGCCCCTACCGCGAATCCGAATTGCTGCGCCAGGGCGGTATCCACCCCGTGCTGGCCCGTTTGTACGCGTCGCGCGGCCTGTCCGACGCGAAAGAACTCTCGATCGAGCCGAAAGACTTGATACCACCATCGGGCTTGCTGCACATCGGCGCGGCCGGCGTCTTCCTGGCCGACGCCATTGCCGCCAAGAAGCGCATGGTCATCGTGGCCGACTACGATTGCGACGGCGCCACCGCCTGCGCCGTGGCCATACGCGGCTTGCGCGCCATGGGCGCCGACGTCGATTTCATCGTGCCCAACCGCTTCGAATACGGCTACGGCCTGACGCCGGAAATCGTCGAACTGACGGCGCGCGAAAAGTCACCGGACATCATCATCACCGTCGACAACGGCATCGCCAGCATCGATGGCGTGGCCGAAGCGAACCGGCGCGGCATCCAGGTGGTCGTCACCGACCACCATTTGCCGGCCGACACCCTGCCCGACGCGGCCGTCATCGTCAACCCGAACCAGCCCGCCTGCGGTTTTCCCAGTAAACATCTGGCGGGCGTGGGCGTCGTGTTCTACGTCTTGCTGGCCCTGCGCGCGGAAATGCGCCGGCGCGGCCTCTTTGATGCGCAAACGCAACCGAAGCTCGACAACCTGCTCGACCTGGTGGCGCTGGGCACGGTGGCCGACGTCGTGCGCCTCGATACCAACAACCGCATCCTCGTCGCACAAGGCCTCAAACGCATGCGCAAGGGCCATATGCACGCGGGGGTGGCCGCCCTGTTCCGCGTGGCGGGCCGCGAAGCGCGCAGCGCCACGCCGTTCGACCTGGGCTTTGCCCTGGGACCACGCCTGAATGCGGCCGGCCGCTTGCAAGACATGTCGCTGGGCATCGAATGCCTGGTCACGGACGACGAAGGCCGCGCCTGGGCGCTGGCGCAGCAATTGAACGACATCAATCTGAAGCGCCGCGAAATCGAAGCGGAAATGCAGGATACGGCCCTGCTGCACCTCGACGCTTTCGAACCGGCCAACAGCAGCACCATCAGCGTCTTCGATGAATCGTGGCATCAGGGCGTGATCGGCATCGTGGCCTCGCGCTTGAAGGAAAAATTCTACCGCCCGACCATCACGTTTGCGCCGGGTGCGGACGGCTGGATCAAGGGTTCGGGCCGCTCGATCCCCGGCTTCCACTTGCGCGACGCGCTCGACCTCGTGTCGAAACGGGCGCCTAGCCTGATCGACAAGTTCGGCGGCCACGCCATGGCTGCCGGCTTGACCATCCGCGCCGACGCCTTCGACGCCTTTTCCAAGGCCTTCGAAGCCGTGGGCCAGGCCTGGCTCAGCCAGCAACAGCTGGAACGGGTGGTGGAAACGGACGGCCCGCTGGAAGACGCCTATTACACGACGGCCTTCATCGAGCTGATGGATGGCCAGGTGTGGGGCCAGGGCTTCGCCCCGCCCGTCTTCTGCGACGAATTCCGCGTCGTCAGCCAGCGCATCCTCAAAGAACGCCATCTGAAACTGCTGCTGGAAAAGAACGGCGTGCGCTTCGACGCCATCTGGTTCGGGCATACGGATGCCTTGGGCGAACGCACGAGGGTCGCGTTCCGGCTTGATGCGAATGAATACAATGGCACGACGAAAGTACAGTTGATGGTAGAGCACGCCGAACCTGTGTAGTGACACCTGACCGTACCTACTGCGCGTCGGTACTGTCAGGCTGTGATGCACACCGTTTGTGATCTATTCTTGCTGTGCTAGGACACCTGACCGTACCTCTCGCGTCGGTACTGTCAGGTGTTGCAACGTTTGTGATCTTATTCTTGCTAGGTACAACGATGGCTGGAACACCCCGAAACACCACCTGAAAGCAGCACCATGCTAACCGGTCTGAACCACCTCACCCTGTCCGTGCGCGACCTGGCGCGCAGCATCATCTTTTACCGCGACACCTTGGGCCTGTGCCTGCATGCACGCTGGGACAGGGGCGCGTATCTGTCGGCCGGGGACTTGTGGCTGTGCCTGTCGCTTGACGGGCAAGACACGCCTGTGCTGGCCAGCCCCGGCTACACGCATTACGCGTTTTCCATCGCGCCCGCCGACTTCGCCCCGTTTGCCGCCCGCCTGCGCGCCGCCGGCGCGCCCGAATGGCAGCAAAACCGCAGCGACGGCGACTCCCTGTATTTTCTCGATCCGGACGGCCACCAACTGGAAGCCCATGCGGGCAGTCTGGCGCAGCGGTTGGCAGCCTGCCGGGCGGCGCCCTATGCTGGCATGCAATTCTTTGACGGCTAAGGGTATAGGCGCGCGCATTTGAACGAGGACAGCACAAATTCCCGAAAAGGAGTAATATTATTCCATAAAAGGAGTTCACCATGAATCTTGCCTACGCCTACCCCAAGAGTCGCTTCGAACCGGCCGTGCTCGTCGATCTGAATGCCAAAGCCGAACGCGAGCGATTGTCGCAGGCGGCCTTGAAGGGGTTTTTTAAGCTGGCCGCCGCCTGGAAACTGCGCGACGACGATGCGCGCGAACTGCTGGGCGGCCTGTCCAGCAGCGCCTATTACGAGTGGAAGAAGCACCCGGACCGCGTGCTGGAAGTGGACCGCATCACGCGCATTTCCTACTTGCTGGGCATTTATAAAGCCCTGCACATCCTGTATGGCGACAAGCTGGCCGACGAATGGGTCAGTTTGCCCAACAAGAATCCCGTGTTTGGCGGCCGCACGCCCCTGTCGCAGATGCTGGCCGGCGGCTTGCTGGCCATGCAGACGGTGCGCAAGCTGCTCGACGCGCGCCGCGGAGGACTGTGATCGTGCCTGCACCCCCGCAAGCACAGCTGCCGCCGCTGGCCGCGCTGCGCCAGATCGACACTTGCCGGTTGATTCCATCGCGCTTCGCGGACATGGAAGACTCCGTGCTGGCGCCGCTGGCCGAGGATGACGATCACCTGCGCGAGCTGTTCGAACTCGATAACGCGACGAATGCGCGCCTGGTGGCCGAGTATGGCGGCGCGCCAGGAATTGGCGTGGACGAACTGGTTTTTGGCGTGCCGCACTTTCGCATCATCAACGCCGCGTACACCTATGCCCGGCCGGAAGGGGCGCGTTTCAACGATGGCGAACGGGGTGCCTGGTATTGCGCCTTCGACATGAAAACGGCGCTGGCCGAGATCATTTTCCACAAGACCGTGGAATACCAGGAAATCGACTATTTCGCCGACAGCGTCAACTACCAGTCGCTGCTGGCCGATTTTTCCGCCAGCTTCCACGACTTGCGCGGCCAGGAGCGCTATGCGGCTTGCCTCGACCCGGCCAGCTACATCGCCTCGCAAGACCTGGCCGCCATCCTTCTGGAAGCGGGTTCCATGGGCATCATCTTCCCCAGCACGCGGCTGGCTGGCGGCACCAACCTGGCCTGCTTCCGCCCTGCCCTGGTCGGCAATGTTCGCAAAGGCACCGCCTATCGGTTAACATGGCAGGGTACGCCGACGCCGCACGTGGAAGCCCTCCCGGGCAAATAAACCGCGCGCATCGGCACCCGACTCACCGCAACCTGATTTCGCATGCAAACCAATCCTGAAAAAGACACCGAACTGCGCCTCAAAGTAAACAGCGAAACGGCCCGCCTGGCCTGGAGCGAGCTGGAAAAGCACTTCGCCCAAGGCAACGTCGTCTGGGTCGCCAATGAGCTGGACCTGGTCGAAGTAGCCGTGCGCATCTCGCACGACGACAAGGCCACCATCACGCAATGGATGGCCGATGGCAAAGTAGCCAAAGTCTCCGACCAGCAGGCGCTGGACTGGCAGGCCGCCGACGCGTCCCTGTGGGCCGTCGTCGTCAGCCCGTTCATTCTGGTGCAGCAGGAGAAGCCGACCAAACACTGATGCTGACAGGCTGCGCCAGAAACAAGGAAAATGTGCAACCAACTAAATTCGGTACTTAATTTGGTCATCCGGTGCTATCATCGGCCTGCCAACTTATGGAGGGGAATATGAATTTTCTAAACATTCAGCCAATTAGTTACTTGAAGACCAACACCAGCGACGTGGTCAAACAGGTACTGGAGACTCATGACCCGGTAGCCATCACGGTAAATGGCAGAGTTCAGGCAGTTGTGCTAGACCCCGTTAGCTATCAAAAGATCCAAGATCAGCTTGCCATGCTCCGCATCCTTGCTCTCGGCCGCAAGCAGATTGAGCAAGGTAAAGTCATCGGTCATGATGACGTTGTGGCCCTTCTGGAAGCTGAAGACGACGACAACTGATTACGCAAATGAAAATCATTTGGACTCAATACGCCCTGAACGATTTACAGGACATTCGCTCCTATCTGAAGCAGAGCGAATCCCTTGCTTTTGCCAGGAAGGTGACGCAAGAGATTCTGGCTGAAGTCAGTCCTCTCAAAGATTGGAACATTAAAGGTAGCTTTGTTCCTGAACTTGAAGACCTTCACTTGACGACTCACCGCCAACTGTTGGCCGGCCAGAATCGTATCATCATCGAGTACGGACATAACGATATCGTCTATGTTCATATGATTGCCCATACCAGCCGTGACCTGGAAGCATTGATTCGCCGTCGCCTGCTCAATTCGTAGCCGGCAAGTCCTGCCAGGCACACGGCTGTATAGGATTTGACAATGCGCAGCAAGCGCATTGTCAGGCCATCATTAATGCCCTCCCCCCAGATACGCCGCAATCACCTTCGGATCCGTTTTCAGGCTTTCCGCAGGGCCGTGCACGGAAATGCTGCCGTTTTCCAGCACGTAGCCGTAATCGGCCACGTTCAGAGCGGCGGCGGCGAATTGTTCGACCAGCAGCATGGTCACGCCTTCGGCCTTTAAGCGCGTGATGATGCGGAAGACTTCTTCCACCAGAATCGGCGCCAGGCCCATCGATGGTTCATCCAGCAGTATCACTTCGGGATTAAGCATCACGGCGCGGGCCATGGCCAGCATTTGCTGCTCGCCGCCCGAGAGCGTCCCGGCCAGCTGGTCGCGCCGCTCCTTCAGACGGGGGAACAACTCCAGCGCCTTGTCCAGGTCGCGCTTGATGTCGCCTTTCGGGCGCGCCCGCGTGAAGCGGGGGAAGGCGCCCAGCAGCAGGTTGTCCGTCACCGACATCGAGGCGAACACCCTCCTGCCTTCCGGCGAATGGGCCAGGCCCGCGCGCGCGATCTTGTGCGAATCGAGGCCCGTGACGTCCTTGCCGCCCAGGGTGACGGTGCCCGATTTCGGTTTGAGCATGCCGGAAATGGCGCGCATGGTGGTGGTCTTGCCGGCCCCGTTCGAGCCGATCAGGGTCACCAGCTTGCCCTTCGGGACGTCGAGCGAAATGCCGTGCAAGACTTCGACTTTGCCGTAGGCGGCGTGCAAATTTTGAATGGTCAGCATGGTCTTCCTCTCAGTGCGCCGCTGGCGCCAGGGTTTCGGCGCTGCCGCCCAGGTAGGCTTCGATCACTTTCGGATCGCTCTGCACGAGCGCAGGCACGCCTTCGGCGATCTTCTGGCCGAAGTCCAGCACCGTCACCACGTCCGACAGGGCCATCACCACGTCCATGTGGTGCTCGATCAGGATGATGGTGATGCCATGCTCGCGGATCTTGCGGATGATGGCCATCAGCTCCTTGATGTCGGGCGCCGTCAGGCCGGCCGCCGGTTCATCGAGCAGCAGCAAACGCGGGTTCAAGCCCAGCGCGCGGCCGATTTCCAGCAGCCGCTGCTTGCCATACGGCAGATTGCGCGCCTCTTCGTTGGCCAGGTCGGCCAGGCCCACGAATTCGAGGATGCTGGCGGCCCGCTCGCGCGCGGCCGTCTCTTCGCGCTTGTAGCGCGGCGTATGCAGCATCACGTCGAGCACGTTCGACTTGAAGGTGTTGTGCAGGCCCACCAGCACGTTTTCCGTCGCCGTCATCTCGCCGAACAGCTGCACGTTCTGGAAGGTGCGCGCCACGCCGCCCAGCGCGATCTCGGATGGCGTGCGCCCGGAGATCACGGCGCCGGCAAATTCCACCTTGCCCGCCGTCGGCTTGTAGATCCCCGTCAGCACGTTCATCATCGTGCTCTTGCCCGAGCCGTTCGGGCCGATCAAGCCGTGCACGGAACCTTGCGTGACGTTCAGGTCCACCTGGTTCAGCGCTTTCAGGCCGCCGAACTGCATCAGGGCCTGGTCCACGCGCAGCAGGGTCGCGCCCTGCTGCCCGCCTTGGGCGTGGTCGAACGGCGCCACGCCGTGCGAAGCGACCGCTTGCACATGGCGCCGGCCCTTGCCGATAAAGCTCATCAAGAAGCCGACGATGCCATCCTGCAGGTAGTACACGACGAACAGCGTCATCAAACCGAAGATGGTCAGGCGCCAGTCGACCATGTTTTCCAGCTTGTAGGAAAACGCGGCCAGGCCGATGGTGGCCACCAGGGGCACGATCACGCCGCGCAAGGTGGAGCGCTTTTTCGCCAGCATGAAGGCGGAACCGATCACGCCCAGCACGGCGGCGCCGACGGCGATCTTGCGGAACAATTCGATGTCCGACAGGAGGCTGGGCAGCATGACGACGATCAGGGCGCCGATCAGCGCGCCCGAACGGGTCTTGCGCCCGCCCATGATGACGGCCAGCAGGAACAATATCGTCAGCTCGAAGTTGTAGGTATTGGGCGAGATGTACTCTTCCGAATACGCATACAGGCTGCCGGCCAGGCCCGCGAAACCGGCGCTGATGACGAAGGCGTACACCTTGTAGCGGTACACGGACACGCCCATGCAGTCCGAGGCGATGGGGCTGTCGCGCAAGGCTTCGAACGCCCGGCCCAGGTTTGATTTCAAGATGCGGTGCACCACCACCAACGAGATCACCAGCAGCGCGGCGACCATGTAGTAGTACTCCACTTCCGTCAGTTTGTGGCCGAACAGCACGGGCTTGTGGATCTTGATGCCCATCGGCCCTTCCGTCAGGAAGCTCATTTCATTGATCAGGATTTGCACGATGGTGCCGAAGGCCAGGGTCACCATCGCCAGGTACGGGCCCGTCACGCGCAGGGCCGGCAAGGCCAGGATGGCGCCAAACACGGCCGCGCCCAGGATGCTGGCGGGGATGGCCAGCCAGAACGACACGCCCAGCTTGAACACCAGCACGCCCGTGACGTAGGAGCCGATGCCGAACAGGCCCGCGTGGCCCAGCGACACCTGCCCCGTGTAGCCGACGACGATGTCGAGGCCAAACAGCAGGATGGCGTAGATCAGGATGGTCTCGGCCAGGTGGATGTAATACGGGTTCGGGATGACGATGGGGAACAGTGCGAGCGCGGCCAGTCCCGCCGCGCTCAGTGCCAGCATGGTGATTTTCTTGTTCATGTCGTCCTCAGACTTTCTTGATCGCGGCTTTGCCGAACAGGCCGGACGGCTTGACGGCCAGCACCAGCAGCAACAGCAGCAGGCCTGGCACTTCCTTGTAGCCGGTGGAGATGTAGTAGCCGGTGGTCGTTTCCGCGATGCCCAGTATCAGCCCGCCGACGATGGCGCCCACGCCAGACGTCAGGCCGCCGATGATGGCCACGGCAAACGCTTTCAAGCCCAGCGACGCGCCCATGGTGGCGCCCGTCAAGGTCAGCGGCGCCACCAGCACGCCCGCAAAGGCGGCCGTGGCCGACGACAGCGCGTAGGAAAACGTGATGACCATGCCCGTGTTGATGCCCATCAGGCCGGCCGCGTCGCGGTCGTTGGCTGTCGCCACCACGGCCTTGCCGTAGATCGATTTGCGGTTGAACACTTCGACGGCCAGCATGATGGCCAGCGCGCCGACGATGACGGCCACCTGCATCTGCTGCACGTTGGCGCCAAACACCTGGAACGGCGCGGCCGACAGCGGCGACGGGAACATCAGGTCATCCTTGCCCCAGATGTTTTCCGCCACGTTCTTGAAAATGATGGCCAGCGCGATGGTCGACATGATCCAGCCGAATTCGGACTTGATCTTGATGGCGGGCCGCACGCCTATCCATTCGACGAACACGCCCTGCAAGGCGCCGAAGACGATGACGATGGGGATCATCAACAGATAGCTCATGTACGGGCCGCCGTGGATGGTGCCCACCAGGGAGAGGCCCACGAGCGCGCCCAGCATCAGGGATTCGCCCTGGCCGAAATTGAGGGTGCCGGAAGTGGCAAAGGTCAGCTGGTAGCCGAAGGCGATGACGGCATAGATCATGCCCAGCGCGATGCCGCTGAAGACGAGCTGCAGGAAGATTTCCATGGTATTCCCCGGAAGACGAACGATGAAAAAATGGCCAGTCCTGATTCCTCAAGGCTGGCCACTGCGCGGCGAATGTCCGCCAGGCTTATTTCGCGAGGACGACTTTGCCGTCCTTGACTTCACCGAAGACTGTCAGCTCGGCCGTGATCGCTTCATGGTTGGTCTTGCTGAACGGTTTGTTGTAGGTGGTGACGGCGCCTTCCACCTTCTCATTCAGGTTTTCCAGCGCGGCGCGCACTTTCGGGCCGTCCGTGCCGCCTGCCTGCTTGAAGGCGGCTGCCAGCAGGTAGATGGAATCGTAGCCTTGCGCGGCCGAGACGGCCGATGGCATGCGTCCGCCCGATGGCTTGTAGGCGGCCACGTAGGCATCGATGAAGGCCTTGCGTTTCGGCGTGCTGGCATCCTGGATGAAGGTTTGCGGCATGCGCGTGCCATTGCCGTTCTTGCCCGCGTTGTCGATGAAGTTACCCATGGCCAGGGTCCAGCTGCCGATCAGCGGCACTTTCCAGCCCAGTTTTTCCATGCCGTTGGCGATCTGCGCCAGTTCCGGGCCGATGCCGTAGGTCAGCACGACTTCCGCGCCCGCCTGCTTGGCTTTCAGCAGCTGGGCCGTCATGTCGACGTCCTTGATGTTGTATTTTTCCACGACGACGGGCTTGATGCCCTTCTTGTCGAGCGCCTTTTCCAGGTCTTCCCGGCCCAGCTGGCCGTAGTTGGTGGAGTCGGCCAGGATCGCCACTTTCTTGAACTTGCGGTTCTCGATCGCCTCATGCACGATCATGCCGGACTGGATGGTGTCATTGGCCGCATTGCGGAAGACGTAGTTTTCCGGCTGGTCGGCGAATTGCTTGGTGACGATGGAACCCGTCGCCACATTGTTCATGACGGGAATTTTCGCTTCCTGGTAGAAGCGCTGCGAGGCCAGGGCCACGCCCGTGTTGATGTAGCCGACGGTGGCGGCGACCTTTTCCTTGTTGATGAGCTCTTGGGCGATCTGCACGCCGCGTTCGTTTTTCGCTTCGTCATCGCGCTCGATCAGCAGCAGCGAACGGCCCAGTACGCCACCCTTGGCATTGATTTCAGCGACGGCCAGCTTGACGCCGTCGCGCATCGACACGCCCATCGGCGCGGAACCGCCCGTGAACGGACCTGACACGCCGATCTTGATGGGGTCGGCCGCGACTGCCGCCTGCGAGAAACCCAAAACCAAACTTGCTACAAGCAATTTCTGTTTCAAATTCATTGTCATCTCCTCTGTTACAACGTTTTTAATGCCACTTATTTTTATTGTCGTACGCTGGATAACCGCCCCATCGATAAATCATTGTAGGTGAGTAAACATGCCCCAGCAACAACTACATATGACGCGTCGCAACATGCAGAAAAGCCCAGATTGCTGGCCCGATGTCAGCCTTTTGTAAGGAAAATATGAGGCAAATTGGCGCACCTTGCGCCATCGGGCAACACTGCTGTGGCAAAACGCGACAGGCAAAAGGCGAGCTCGGCGATTCATCAGGACGCTGATCTGGCGCAATACTGGCACTGTCCAGCATGCTAACGTCGCCCTTGCCAGCGCGTACGCGCAGGTCCGATCAGCCACTCCCACCGCATGGAGGCGATATGCAGCGCCCGTCGAACTCGTCCATTTCTCCCCTGCTACTTGGCGCCATCGCCAGCCTGCTGCTGGGCGGCTGCGCCACCAACCTGGCGCCCGTGCGCACGTTTGCCGAACAGACGCAAAAGATGTCGGTCCATTTCGAGCCCATGCTGGCGGGTGGCGTCCACAGCTGCATGGACAAGGCCATGCGCAAGCGCCTGATCCTGGCCGAGCGTTTCGATGCGCAAGCGAGCGAACAGGCGGCGCGCGCCGATTGCGCCGCCATCGCGCAGGCCAGCGCCTCGATCGCCAGCCTGAACGACCTCCTGCTGCGCTATGCCGGTACCCTGGCCGCGTTGGCCGATGACAAGCTGCCTGTCTACAAGGAAGAGTTTGCCGGACTCGGCGATGCGCTGGGCGGCCTGGCACAGCCGGGTGGCGGCGCGCCCCTGCTCGATGCGGGCAAGCTGTCGAAAGTCGTCAAATTGAGCGAACACCTGAGCCGCCTGGCCACGCAGCGCCTGCAGAAATCGGCCTTGCGCGAATTGCTCGACGAGCAGGAAGCCGTCGACATTGTCAGCAACGCGCTCAAGGAGTATGCGCAGCGCAGCTACCGCGCCGGCTTGCAGGATGAATTGCGCGACCTGGACCTGCTGCGTGGCGCCGTCGACAAGGCCGCGCCGCGCGAGCCGCTGGCCGCCAACTACATCCGCACGCGCTTGCACCTGGAAGGCCGGCAATTGCAGGAAAGGGAAAAGATCGTCGCCGCGTACGTCGCCGCCGTCGACGCGCTGCAAGCGAGCGTGGCCGCGCTGCGAGCCAATCTCGACCGCCTGCAGGCGCCCGAACTGGAACAGCAGCTGGCGCAGTTTTCACGCCAGGTCGAGACGCTGCAAAAACAGGCTGTTTTCTATGGCCCCGCCCGCTGGTAAGCGGCGCGCACACAGGAGTATCCCATGGCCCAACTGACCGAACTGACAAAAGACCAAAGCTACGCCATCGCCGACAGCCTGGCGCAGGCTTCGAGCCTGGTGCTGGAATTGCGCATCCGCGAACGGGAGGCTCTGGCGCCGGACGAGCGCGCACTGCTGGAACAATACGAAAATCACCTGGACCAGATGGTGTCCCTGTTTCGCGCGTATGGCATTTACCTGACGGCCGAAGGCGCGGAGCAGGCACGCGGCGATATCGAGGGCGCCATCGTCAAGGGCAAGCTGCAGCTCAAGCGCATCGCCGACATAAAGGCCGCCATCGGTGCGGCGGCCAAACTGGTCGACCTGGGCGCCGCCATTTTGTCGCGCGACCCGTTCGCTATCGGCGAGGCGGCGGCCAGCCTGCGGGTCAAGCCTAAAAAAGACGATCAGGCTTGACCCAGCCGGCAGACAAGCGGCTTACTCGATACTGAGCACGCCCTGGTCGGAACTCAGATGCGTGCCTGTCCCTTCCTGCGTTTCAACCAGGCTCCTGGCAAAGGCGCTACCCGCCGCTGCCGACGTCAACGCATAATGGACGCCCGGTTTCAGGCCCGTGGCCAGGATGGCGCCGGCGGCCAACGGCGAAGTCCAGTCCATGCGGGCAGCTGGCGCCACGTCGCGGTTGAACAGCACCTGCAGCTGACTGCCCAGCAACAGCGCCTCGGTGTTGGCCGCGGCCGCCAGGCGCCGCGTATCGGGCGGCTGCGCTGTGCCTGTGGAACCATCGTTGTTGGCGACAAACAGCGTGTGCAGGAAATATTCGGGGCCATTCACGGCGAGCGCGGTAGGCGATGTGACTTCCAGACGCCAGACACCCACATCCTCATTGGTGGTCTTTTGCTCGCTCTTTTGTGGTGGGTGGTTGAACCACAGGTCGCTGCCATCGGCCTGGCGACGGCGCACCATGAAGCGGCAATCGCCGCTGCTGGGCATCGACTGGTTCGCCGTGACCGGACTCATCTGCCTACACACGGTGCCATCATGATCAAGGCCACCAACTTTATGCACGACAGCATTTTCTGGCAGTACGGTTTGCACGATCAGCATGCCCTCGCCGTTGCGCACGGTGGCGATGCGCCGCTGTCCCGCGCTGTAGCCGAGCTTGTAGCGGCCATCCCCCAGATTGCTGGTACTGGCGGTATTGGCCGCCGGATCGTGCGCCGTATGCAGCAAGAACGTGGCCGGCAAGCCGCGTTTGCTGCGCACGCTATCGAAGATCACCGTCACCGGCTTGCTCCAGAATGCCGGCTGGCGCAGGAACAGCACTTGACGCACGAAACCATTGTTGCGATCCAGCCGCGTTGCCGAATAGGCTTTGCTGGCATTGCCACTGGTATAGGTATATTCCGGCGTATTTTCATAGCGCACGATGCCATCGAGGGCATTGACGCCACCGGGCTGTATCTCGTCTATCGTCGGATAGTTCTGTTGCAGCGCTTGCATCCACTGTCCGCCATCGCGGCTCAGGCCGCTCGTCCCCGTCATGAGACGCTCAGTCTGATCGTCCGCCGTATCGTAGACCGTGATCGTGTTGTGCGCCACGCTGCGTGTGTAGTAATTCCACCAGTGCACGCTTTCATAGCTATCGTACAAGCCCGTATCGAGCAGCAATGGCGCCTTGTAATACAGCGCAAAACTGTTCTGGTCGGCGTGCTGGTGATTCTGTGCCGCGAACGAGGAGGATTTGAAGTCCAGCAAAGTGGCATTCGCATACTCCCACGTGTCGCGCATCACTACCTGGCCCGACACGCGAAAATGGCGCGCCAAGGGCAAGCTTGCTATCGGCACGGCCGCCACTTCCGCTGGCCAGAACAAACGCTCCAGGATCTCGTCGTTCCAGTAAGTACGCTTGCCCACTTGCTCGCGGTAAAAAGACCAGGCCACGCCGTCATCGCCAGCACTGGCCACGCCACGCGACAATTGTCCGAGCAGTGGATTACCTACACGCAAATCATAATTGTCTCCGCTGGCAGGAAAAAGACTGTCGCTACGCAAACCGTAGATATACGGATAGAGCAGCTGCGCCTGCCAATCCGCCTGCAACAGCGGCGTACCATTTGAATTATCGAGCGCCGTACGCCACAGCAACAAGCGCTCGGGGATGCTCGACACGCCATAGGCAAAGCCCATCTGATGGCCGCCATCGGCCGAAATGGCGGCGCGCGCGGCCATGAAGCCCTTGTCGAAATGCGCATACGCCGTGTCAATCATCGGCACGACTTCGGGATACTCTTCCGCGATGGCCAGCAATCCCACCGCCATGTTTGTCACGGCACTGAAGGCGTGGCCACTGACATAGTATTGGGCTACTGAGGGTCCATCAGTGCGGTTCCAGTGTTCATATATGGGTTTCTGCTCGCAATCGAAGACTGTACTCGTGTCGCGCAAGTGCTGCTTGCTGCCACACATGGATGCCACGAGATGGTCGCCCACAACTGCCGTATTTTCAGCAGCAATCGTGTCCTTGATCCTCTGCGCCAATGCGGACCGGTAAGACCCGGTACCCAGTGCGGCAGGCACATTCTCACTGCCCATCAGATCAAACAGCCAGTCATAGACGAGGCCCATGGCGGCCACCCTGCCGCCCATCGACCATTCATTACCAGCGGGAAGCGGGCTCGCCAGCAACATGTCGACATACGTCAGCAGGCCCTGCTTGTATTTGTCCTGCTCCGTTAGCAGCCATGCCATGGACAGCAATTGCGCGCTTTCATAAATCGTTCCACGATGTCCGGTCGCCACCTTGCATGGTTTCGGGTAGTCGGACGACGTCGGTGCGATCGTGGCACAGCTGCGGATGTCCGCCAGGCGGATGTCGGCGGCATCACGGTAATCGGTCCAGGACTTTCTCAGACCGGTATCGAGCGATGCATGCTGCATCAATTCCTGTCCCTGGCCGTCGCGCAAGATGAAATTACTCATGACTTCATTGCGCCGCGCACCGACATCGAATATCTGTTCGTTCGCCGTCCAGTCGGTGAACGGAGCGTCGGCCTTGCCCCAAAATGCACGCACCGGGAGGCCATTAACCTTGATATCGATCGCATGCAGCTGGGCGTCCCACGCCACCCTGATCTCGGTCCACGCGTCCGCCTTAAGATGAACGACGGTCGACGACATCGTTGTCGTGGTCGACGGAGATGTCGGCTTGCCGATAAACATAATTTGCAGACTGATCGTCCCGGGCGTGTCCAGGTGATCCACATGACGGACGAGGATGGTGTTATTCGTGCCGCGGTACTGTCCAAAAATGGCTTGATCACCGCCATCCTGGCTATCCTTGTGCTTTGCCAGCAAACTGAATTGTATGCTGCCTTTAACTGCAGGAAATTTAGCGGATGGATAGTATGGCAATTGCCGTTTCAGTCCATCAATTCCCGCCTGCGTCAGGAACAACTTGGGATGCCCGGCTTTGAGCGGCGCCGGCAGTTGCGCCACGGCCGACGATGCCATCGCCACCAGCAGCAGGCCCAGGCCCGCATGCCGCCATTTCTTCGCCAGCGCCCTCCGACTCACGAGGGGGAAAGATTGCCTTGCCTTTGCCCGGAATGCCATGCGCTTCCTCTATTCAATATTATCAAAAAGATATCTACAGTATAATGCCATGAATATTCCTTGATTGATAATAAATTTACAATGAAGAGAAATAAAATATAAGGAAGGACGCTATTTAAGAAAATTAATATTTCTTGAGAAAAATAAGCAATTCCCCAGCCGCATCATTACGGCTCGGCGGACCGGTGCCCCATCGCATGCGTCGCCATCTTCAGATACAGGAACGACTGCTCCTCGTTGTGCGCATAACCCATCTGCCCCTCGGCCAGGGCCACGGATTTCTGCTGCAGCGCTTCCGGGTAGTCGAGGTCGCAGGCGGCGTCTAGCCAGTAACGCGCCCGCACCTCATCGCTGTCCAGCAGCATGTTCGCCACGATGAACATGGCTGGCGCCACGCCGCGTTGCGCGGCCAGTTCCAGCCAGCGCAGCGCGGCGGCGCCGTCCTGCGGGCCGCCCATGCCGTTCTTGTGCATCAGGCCCAGGTAATATGCGGCCGGGCCGCTGCCCTGCCCCGCGGCCTGCTCGAACAGGGCGCGTGCCTGCGGCTGGGTCGATTCTCCCGCGCGCATCAGGACCTTGGCCCGGGCCGTGAGATCGGGCGCGGCCACAACGGGCGACGCCAACGCGGCGGCCAGCAGCAAGTTTGCCAGCATCATTTCGACAGGTCGAGCTGGTACAGCGCAAAGCCCTTGCCAGCGCCGTCGTCAGCCTTCAGCTGAGTGACGTTGTCGATGCCGGCCGCTTTCGCCAGGTCGATCACGTTTGGCGCCGAGTGGAAAACCACGGGGCCTTTCGTAGCCACCTTGGCGAAGCGCCAGCTGCGCGCCGAGCCGTTTTTCGCGCGTGTCAGGTTTTTCTGCTGCGTGACGTAAGCGATCAGCAGTTCGCGGTTGTTGTCGGGCGAAGCCACCACCGTCTTGCTGCCGTCGAGGCCAGGGAAATTGCCGCCGCCGCTGGCGCGGTAGTTATTCGTCGCGATCAAAAATTCCTGGCTGGCGTCCACCGGCTTGCCCTTGTACGTGAGGCCCTTGAGGCGCTGGCCCGGCAGCTGCGTGACGTCGATCTGGTAGCACACGTCCGCGCTCGTGATCGCGTCGAAGTTGTAGCTCGGATGGGCCGTATTGACCAATTCCTGCGCTTCCAGCTTGTTCGGGTCGATGGTATTGAAACGCTGCGCCGACTGTTCCAGCCAGGCTTTCAGGTCCGCGCCATTCATCTTCACGCCGTACAGCGCATTCGGATACAAATACAGATCGGCCGCGTTATTCAGCGCCACATTTCCCGCCTTGACGTCCGTGTAGTCGGACACGCCGGCCGAACCGCTCTTGAACGGCGACGACATCGACAGCACGGGCAAGTGCGCAAACTGCGGCAAGTTCGCCTTCACATACGCGGCCAGATAGCCCGCTTGCGCCTGATTCACCACCTCGATGGCGCTGACGTCGCCCACGTCGGCAAAATACGTCGACATGCGGAAGTCCGTCTTGCCCACGGGCGTCTGCACGTAGGCAATCGTCGCCGCATGTTCCTCGGCCACCAGTCTGGCGATGGCAGGATCGGGCTGCACGTAACTCTTGTCCGCGTTCTGGATGCCGCGCGCTTCCACCGTCGTGGCGCTCTTGTCGACGACCCACTGCTTGCCGTCGTGGCGCAGGCGCAGGCCGATCACGCCCAGGTGCTTGCCCCACAGATTGGCCATCACCGTGGGTACGCCATTGACCAATCCCTTGACCTTGTCGACGCCGGGCAAATTAAATTGCGGCACCGTGCTGGCGGCGTTCGGGAACAGCTGGTGCGAGTGGCCGATCAGCATGGCGTCCACGCCCGGCACTTGCGACAGGTAGTAATTACCGTTTTCCATGCTCGGCGAATACGGGCTGTCATCGAGGCCGCCGTGCGAGATCGCCACCACCAGTTCGGCGCCCTTGGCGCGCATCTCGGGGATGAATTTTTCCGCCGTCTCGCGCACGCCCTGCGTGTAAACGCGGCCTTCGAGCCAGCGCTTGTCCCAGGCCATGATGGTGGGCGGCGCAAAGCTGATGATGCCCACCTTCACGCTGCTCGTAACGGGCTTGCCATCGGGGCCGGTTGCCGTGATCTGCTTGGCTATGATGTGGTATGGCGCAAACAGGGGCTGGCCCGTCTTGACGCTGTAGACGTTGGCCAGCACTTGCGGGAACGTGGGGCCAGCGCAGCGCGGTTTGCCGGCGTCGACGCTGTCGACGTCGAAGCGGTTGCCCGTCACCTGGCTCAGGAACGCCAGGCCATAGTTGAATTCGTGGTTGCCGATGCCGCCGCCGTCCACTTTCAACAGGTTCATAGCCTTGTAGATGGCCAGGGTCTGGTCGCAGGCCAGCGGTTTCACGAGGGCCTGATAGTCGGCCAGCGCCGTGCCCTGGATGGTGTCGCCGTTGTCGAGTAAAAGGTTGTTCGGGAACTGCGCGCGCGCCTGGGCGATCAGGGCCGCCGTGCGTTCCAGGCCGATCGACGGCTCCGCCTGCAGCTTGTAGTAATCATAACTGAGCACATTCGCGTGCAAGTCCGTCGTCTCGAGCAGGGCCAGGGTGGCGCTGCTGCCGGCCGGCGCGGCCAGCGGCTGGACCGGTCCGGTGGCGGCGGGCGGCAAGGTGCCGCAGCCGGCCAGCAGCAACGGTAACAGGGCAAGACGGGGAGATTGAAGCATGATGTATTCCTGTGGAAAGACAATATCGCCAGCATCATACGCAGCACGGCAGCCCCTATCAAGGCAAAAATATTGTCGCAAATACAGCGAAATGATGATTTTATTGCCCTGTGCGGCATCGATTCGGCACCGCCGGCATCAGAAACGCGCCGCGCTCGCGTATAATTCAGGGTTTGATTTCACCATAGAAGACCAGAACATTATGGAAGCCGAACGCATCAATATCATCTCCGCCCTGCTCAACGACCTGACGGTCCGCGAAGCCGAACTTCGGAGGTATCTTTGACTTCACTGTCAAGTCGGAGAAACTAGAGCAAGTCAACGAAGAACTGGAAGATCCAACCGTCTGGAACGATCCCAAACGCGCCCAGGACCTCGGTAAAGAGAAGAAGGCGCTGGAAGCCATCGTCTTCACCCTGGCCAAGGCCGATGCCGACCTGCGCGACACCCGCGACCTGTTCGACATGGCCCGCGAAGAAGGCGACGACGACACGCTCGAAGCGATCGAGCAGGACGTACAGGAAATCCGCAAGGTCATCGAAAGCATGGAATTCCGCCGGATGTTCAACAATCCGATGGACCCGAACAACTGCTTCATCGACATCCAGGCCGGCGCCGGCGGCACGGAAGCCCAGGACTGGGCTTCGATGCTGCTGCGCCAGTACCTGCGCTATTGCGAACGCAAGGGCTTCAAGGTCGAAATCCTCGAGCAGTCCGACGGCGAGGTCGCCGGCATCAAGACGGCCACCCTGAAGGTCGAGGGCGATCACGCCTACGGCTTCCTGCGCACGGAAACGGGCGTGCACCGCCTGGTGCGCAAGTCGCCATTCGACTCGGCCAACGGCCGCCACACCTCGTTTACGTCGCTGTTCGTGTATCCGGAAGTCGACGATTCGATCGAGATCGATGTCAACCCGGCCGATATCCGCGTCGATACCTACCGCGCGTCGGGCGCCGGCGGTCAGCACATCAACAAGACCGACTCCGCCGTCCGCATGACCCATGCGCCGACCGGCATCGTGGTGCAGTGCCAGAACGACCGTTCGCAGCACCGCAACCGCGCCGAAGCGATGGAAATGCTGAAAGCGAAGCTGTACGAGCATGAACTGCGCAAGCGCATGAGCGAACAGCAAAAGCTGGAAGACTCGAAGACGGACGTGGGCTGGGGTCACCAGATCCGCTCCTACGTGCTGGACCAGTCCCGCATCAAGGACTTGCGCACCGGTTTCGAGACGGGCAATACCAAGGGCGTGCTCGATGGCGACATCGACGACTTCATCTCCGCCTCGCTCAAGCAAGGCGTATAAGGATGAATACATCCGCTCCAGCGCAGCGCGCCTTCCTGTTCGACATGGATGGCACGATCGTCGACAACATGGCCTTCCACACGACGTCGTGGCTGGCGTTCTTTGAACGCCACGGCCATGCGCTGGATGCGGATGCCTTTTTCCGCGACACGGCAGGACGGCAGGGACATGAAATCATCGCCAAGTACCTGGGCGAGGATGCCGACCACGTCACCCTGCTGGCTGAAAAGGAAGTCGTCTACCGCGAGCTGTATGGCCCGCACCTGGCGACAGTCGCCGGTTTCGACCGGCTGATCGCCAGCGCGCGCCAGGCTGGCGTCGGGCTGGTGGTCGGCACGGCCGCGCCGGCCGAGAACATCGCGTTCACGCTCGACGGCCTGGACCTGCGCCACCGCTTCGACGCCATCGTCGGCGCCGCCGACGTGGAACGGGGCAAGCCGCACCCGGACGTTTTCCTGAAAGGCGCGCTGCTGGCTGGCGCGCAGCCGCACAACTGCATCGTCTTTGAAGACGCGCCCCTGGGCGTGGAAGCGGCGCGCCGTGCCGGCATGCGCGTCGTGGTACTCACCACCACCCTGCCGGCCGAGGCATTTGCCGCCTTCGACAACGTCATTGCCATCGTGCCGGATTTCTCCGCACTCGACGTCGACGCACTGTTTGCCAGCGTGGCGCCAGCGCTGGCACCACATCATCAATAATCACCAACGAAGAACACCATGACTACGGATATCCAAGAACAAGCCGCCGCACCCGATGAAAACAAGATCATCGCCGAGCGCCGCGTCAAGCTGGCAGCACTGCGCGAACAAGGCGTCGCCTTCCCGAACGATTTCCGCCCCGAGCACAAGGCGGCCGATCTGCACGCACAATACGGCATCAAGACGCGCGAAGAGCTGGAAGCCGAACCTGTACACGTGGTGCTGGCCGGCCGCATGATGTTCAAGCGCGAAGCGGGCAAGAAAGCCGCTTTCGCCACCCTGCAGGACGCTTCCGGCCCGAAAGCCGACGGCCGCATCCAGATCTACGCCACCTTGGACCTGACCGGCGAAGCGGCCATGGCCGCCCTGCACCACTATGACCTGGGCGATATCCTGGGCGTGACGGGCACGCTGTTCAAGACCAAGACGGACGAACTGACCATCAAGGTGTCGGAACTGCGCCTGATCACCAAGTCGCTGCGCCCGTTGCCAAACAAATTCCACGGCCTGGCCGATCAGGAAACGAAGTACCGCCAGCGCTACGTCGATCTGATCATGAATGCGGAAACGCGCCGCACCTTCAAGGCGCGTACCGCCGCCATCTCGTCGATCCGCCGCTTCATGGAAAAGAACGAGTTCATGGAAGTGGAAACGCCGATGCTGCACACGATCCCTGGCGGCGCGGCGGCCAAGCCGTTCATCACGCACCACAATGCGTTGGACATGCAGATGTTCCTGCGTATCGCGCCCGAGCTGTACCTGAAGCGCCTGGTCGTCGGCGGCTTCGACCGCGTGTTCGAGATCAACCGCAACTTCCGCAACGAAGGCGTGTCGATCCGTCACAACCCTGAATTCACGATGATGGAATTCTACGCGGCCTACACCGACTACAAATGGCTGATGGATTTCACGGAAGCCGTCATCCGCCAGGCCGCCATCGACGCGCACGGCACCGCCACCCTGACCTACGGCGGCCGCGAGCTGGATCTAGCAAAACCGTTCCACCGCCTGACCATCGTCGAAGCGATCAACAAGTACGCGCCGGGCTACACGCCGGAGCAGCTGAACGATGCGGACTTCATCAAGGAAGAGCTGAAGAAATTCGGCGTCAAGCCGTTCGCCACGGCCGGCCTGGGCGCGCTGCAACTGGCGCTGTTCGAAGAGACGGCTGAAGCGCAGCTGTGGGAACCGACCTACATCATCGACTACCCGGTCGAAGTGTCGCCACTGGCGCGCGCTTCCGACACGGTGGCCGGCATCACCGAACGTTTTGAATTGTTCATGGTGGGCCGCGAAATCGCCAACGGCTTCTCCGAGTTGAACGACGCGGAAGACCAGTCGGCCCGCTTCCTGGCACAAGTGGCCGCCAAGGACGCCGGCGATGAAGAGGCGATGTTCTACGACGCCGACTACATCCGCGCGCTGGAATACGGCATGCCGCCAGCCGGCGGCTGCGGCATCGGCATCGACCGCCTGATGATGATCATCACGGATTCGCCGAACATCCGCGACGTGCTGTTGTTCCCGCATTTACGCCGCGAAGAGTAATCACGGACGCAAGCCGATAAAAAGCCGCCTGTTTTTTTAATCAGGCGGCTTTTTTTAATGTGCGGCCGTATCAGCCGGCCACGGTCACGCGCTGGTGGCTGCGGCTGGCCTGCTGCGCCGCCAGCGCCGTGGCCAACGCGCGCATGCCGTCGTCGCCGGTGGCGGCCGGCTGCCCTGCGCCGCGCATGGCGCGCTGGAAGGCGCGCACCGAGCACACGTACAGGTTTTCATGCTCGACGGGGATGTCGATGCTGCCGCCGTCGCGGGTCAGGCTGATGGTGCCGACGGGGCGCTGCGTCATCACGCCGGTGGCGAAGATGGTGCCCTTGCTGCCGATGATTTCCACGCCGGACAGCGAATACGGCGCATTGAACGCATCGTGCACCTGCACCAGGGCGCCGTTGTCGAACTCAATGACGGCCATCAGGCCCTCTTCCAGCCCGGCCACCGTCATGCCGCCGCTGGTGGCGCAGGCGGTGACGTGGCGCGGTTCAGAGTCGAGCAGGAAGCGCAAGGTGTCGACGTCGTGCACGAACATGTCGAGCGTGACGCCGCCCGACTCCGGCGCGTCCAGGCGCCAGCCGCGCAGGTGCTGCGGCAGGTTGTTCGCGTGCAGCACGCGGCCATACAGGGGCTGGCCAATCTCGCCGGCGCGTATCAGCTCGCGCACCTTGCCGTGGCTGGCCGCGTTGCGCAGGTGGTGGTTAATTCCCAGCACCACGCCCGCCTCGGCGCAGCCGTCGACCATGCGGCGGGCGTCGTCAAGGTTCAGCGCCAGCGGCTTTTCGCACAGCACGTGCTTGCCGGCGCGCGCCGCCTGCAAGGTCTGCGCCATGTGCAACTCGTTGGTGGTGCTGATGTACACGGCGTCCGCGCCCGGATGCGCGAGCGCCGCATCGAGGTCCGTGTAGCTGGCGGCGATGCCGAACTGCCCGGCAAAAGCGGCGCCGCGTGCAGCGTCGCGGCTGACCACGGCCAGCACTTCGGCATCGCCCTGCTGGCGGATCGCGTCGACCATCCATTCGCGCGCCACGGTGCTGGCGCCGACCAGTATCCATCCAATTTTCTTCATTCGATTCTCCCGTTAAAAAGTGTGGCGCAGGCCGAGGTTCCAGGCCTGGTTGCCGGTACCGTTGTCGGTGGCGTTGCCCACCACATAGGCGGCGCCGTTGCGGTTGTCGATATGCGCGTAGGCCGCATACAAGGTGCTGCGCTTCGACAGCGCGTAGGTGTAGCCGATGCCGATCTGGGTAGCGTCGCCGTTGGCGGCGCGCCGGTCGTCGCGCCGCACGTACGAGAACAGGACTCTGTGCGGGCCCACCGGCACCGTGGCGCCCAGCATCAGGTCCGCGCTGTCGACCGTGGTAACGGCACCCGCCGTGCTCTTGCTGACGGCGACGGCGCCATGCGCCTTGGCGACGCCGAAGTCCCAGGTGGCGCCCAGCACAGTATTGCGTGCCCTGCCCGCCACCAGCGCGGTCGACAGCGTATTGGCGTCCTGGTGCGCCATGCGCACATACAGCGGCCCGCTGGCATAGGTGGCCGCCGCGCCCGCGTAGCGTTTGGCCGAGGCGTCGCCCGGCACTTCGCCGAAGCCGTACGCCAGTTCGCCGGAAAGGCCGCCGCGCACGGGCGAGCTGTAGGTGATGCTGTTGTCGACCCGGCTGATGTAGCCGGCCGTGAAGACGTTGCTTATCCTGCCCGCAAAACCCAGGTAAAACGGGTCCAGCGCCCCCAGGCTGCTGTCGATGAAGGTGTACTGGCGGCCCAGCCGCAGCGTGCCTGCCGCGCCGGCCAGGCCGACGAAGGCCTGGCGTCCGAACAGCAGGCCGCCCTGGGCCGAAGCGCCCGTGTCGGCCAGGATGCCCGCATCGAAGGTAAATATCGCCGTCATGCCGCCGCCCAGGTCTTCGCTGCCCTTGAAACCGAGGCGCGAACCGTTGGCGATGCCGCTCGTCAGCTTGAGCACCCGGCCCCCGGGGCCACCGTTCTCGGACACCACGCCCAGGTCCGCGATGCCGTACATGGTCACGTTCGACTGCGCGCAACACAGGCCGCCGCAAGCGCCCGCGCCGATGATGATTGCTCTTGCTACCTTGTTCTTCATTTCTTTCCCTGTCTGTGTTTTATTGATACTGTTCTTGGCCGACCAGGTGGCGCGGACGCTCGCCACGCAGGCCGGCCAGCAGGTTGTCCACGGCTTGCTGCGCCATGGCGTAGCGCGTTTCGTGCGTGGCCGAGCCGATGTGCGGCAGCGCCACCACGTTGGCCATGTGCGGCAGCGGATTGTCCGGCGCCAGCGGTTCGCGCTCGAACACGTCGAGACCGGCGCCGTGGATGGTGCCCTGCTGCAGCGCCTCGATCAGGGCTGCCTCGTCGACGATGCGCCCGCGCGAACCGTTGATGAAGATGGCGCCGGGGCGCATCAGCGCGAACTCGCGCCGGCCCATCATGCGTTCCGTCTGCGCCGTCAGCGGCAGCACCACGCAGACGAAATCGGAGCCGGCCAGCAGGTCGTCGAGCGCCACCTGGCGCGCGCCCAGCGCCGCCTCCACTTCGGGCACCGCCTCGCCATTCACGTACAGCACCTGCATGCCGAAGCCCAGCGCGGCGCGGCGGGCGACGGCGCGGCCGATGCGGCCCATGCCCAGCATGCCGATGGTCTTGCCGTGCACGTTGACGCCGTACTGGCTCTCGCCCACGCTGCGCGTCCAGCGGCCCGCCTTGACGAATTCGGCCAGTTCGACAACGCGCCGCGCGCTGGCAAGGATCAGCGCGAAGATCGTGTCGGCCGTCGTTTCCGTCAGCACGTCCGGCGTATTGGCCAGCAAGACGCCCCGTTCGCGCAGGTAGTCAACGTCGAACTGGTCGACGCCCACGGAAATGGTGGAAATGATGCGCAGGTCGACGGCCGGGTCCAGCAGTTCGCGGCCCAGGCGCACGCTGGCGCCCAGCAAGCCATGCGCGCTGCGGATCGCGGCGGCGAACGCGGCGCGGTTGCCCGCGTCGATAGCCTCGAAATACGTCACCTCGCATTCGGCGCGCAGGCGCGCCAGCAGCGGTTCGGCCAGCTTTTTATAGACAACCACATGTTTTTTCACGAGTGTTTCCCCTGTACGTTTCAAGATGGGACCAGCGCGTCGAGCTGGGCGCGTGTCGGCAAGCCTTCCATGTCGCCGGCCACCTGGATGGCAAAAGCGCCGACCCGGTTGCCGCGCCCTACCGCCTGCGCCAGCGGCAAGCCTTCCAGCAAGGCGCTGACCAGGCCGGCCGCGAAGCCGTCGCCGGCGCCCACAGTGTCGACCACGTTGGCCACGCGCTCGCCCGCCACCATGCCGCTATCGCCATCGGCCGTGCGGTAATAGGCGCCCTCGGCGCCCAGCTTGATGACCACGAGGCGCGCGCCCTGCTGCAGATAAAAGCCGGCGACGTCGTGCGGCAGGTCGTGGCCGGTGAGGATTTTTCCCTCCCCCAGGCCGGGCAGCACCCAGTCCGCCTTGGCGGCGAGGCGGTTGATCTGTTCGACCATGACGGCTTGCGACGGCCACAGCGAGGGCCGCAGGTTCGGGTCGAACGACACGGTGCGGCCGTTGGCGCGCATGAAATCGAGCGCCTGGCCGGCGAACGCCAGGCTGGTCTCGGACAGCGCCGCGGCCACGCCCGTGGCGTGCAAGTGGCGCGCGGACAGGAAATAGGCGGGGTCGAAGTGTTCGGGCGCCAGCCGGCTGGCGGCGGAACCCTTGCGGAAGTATTCGACCAGAGGATCGGCGCCGTTCTCGGCCTTCTCCTTGAGCAGGAAGCCGCTGGACTGGCCGGCGACGGCGACGACGCGGCTGCAATCGACGCCCTCGGCCTGCACGCTGGCGCGGATGAAGCGGCCGAACGAGTCGTCGCCCACGCGGCTCAGCCAGCCGACTCTCAGGCCCAGGCGCGCCAGGCCGATGGCGACATTCGTCTCGGCGCCGGCCAGGCGGCGCGTAAAGTGCGCCACGGTCGCCAGGTCGCCCGTTTGCTCGGCAACGAACATCGCCATTGCCTCGCCATAGGTAACAACGTCAAGCTTCATCATGCAGCCTCCAGGATTTGAATGTAGCGGCCCGTTTCGGCCACCAGGTCGGCGCCCTCAAGCGGGAATTCGATGGCCCGCTGCACGCCCGGCGCAAAGTGCGCGAAGACGGCGCGCCAGGCCGGATCGGCTGCAGAAACGGCACACGCGGACAGCCGCCCTCCGTCGTCAAGAACCCCCTTGCAGTGCACATAGCGCACATACGGCGCCAGCAGGCGCGCCGCCTGCTGCGCGTCCTCGCCCACCCAGCGCCAGTTGCCGATGTCGAAGGTCAGCCCCACAGGCAGCCCGATGTCGCGCGCCGCCGCCAGAAAGCCCGCCATGGGGGCCAGCCTGCCGCCATGGGCCGTCTGGTCGTTTTCCACCAGCAGCGCCACGGGCGCCGCCTCCAGCTGCGCCTTCAAGTCCGGCAAGTCCGGCGCGGCCGGGTAATGGCCCAGCGACACCTTCAGGTAGCGCGCCCCCAGGCGCGCCGCCTCGTCCAGCATCTGCCGCAGCAGTTCTTGCTGCAGCTGCCCGTCCGCGTCCCACAATTCGATGGGCGTGGAATACACGCAGTACAGGCCGCGCGCGGCCACCGCCGCGCCCATGCGCGCGAGGTCCGGCAAGTCGGACGTAAACAGTTCGCGGCGGATCTCGATGCCGGCACCGCCCGCATCGGCCACCACGTCGATGAAATGGCTTTGTCCCAGCTGCCTTACCCTGCTTGCGCCGTAGGCCGACGCCGCCACCAGGACGGGGCTCACTTGATCGCTCCCGCGCCGACGAACTGGCGCGCTTCGGGCGTTTGCGGGTTGCTGAAGAAGGCTTCCGACGGCCCACTTTCCCACACCAATCCCTGGTGCATGAAGACGGTGACGTCGGCCATGCGCCGCGCGAACTCCATCTCGTGCGTCACCAGCAGCATCGTCATGCCAGCCTGCGCCAGCTCTTCCATCACCTTCAGCACTTCCTGCGTCAGTTCCGGGTCGAGCGCCGACGTCACTTCGTCGAACAGCATCACTTGCGGCTCCATCGCCAGCGACCGGGCGATCGCCACGCGCTGCTGCTGGCCGCCCGACAGCTGCTCGGGATAGGACTCGCGCTTGTGGTCCAGGCCCACCTGCTTGAGCACGCGCAGCGCCGTGGCGCGGCCCTGGGCATCGGGCACCTTCTTGACGATGCGCGGCGCCAGCATGACGTTTTCTTCCACGGTCAGATGCGGGAACAGGTTGTAGCTCTGGAAGACCATGCCGACGTCCTTGCGCAAGTCGAGCAGGTGTTCCTGGCGCGCCGTCAGCGTGTGGCCGGCCACGACGATGCTGCCGCTGTCGATGGTTTCCAGGCCGTTGATACAGCGCAGCATGGTGCTCTTGCCGGAGCCGCTGCGGCCGATCACGGCGATCACCTGCCCCGGCTCGACGGCGAACGACACGCCCTTGAGCACGTGGTTGGCGCCGAAGCTCTTGCTGATATTGTCGATTTCAACGATGGGCATGGAATTTCCTTTCCAGTGAATGGCTGTAGCGCGACAGCGGATAGCACATCGCGAAGTAGATCAGGGCGACGATGGGGAAGACGATGAACGGCAGGAAGGTCGCATTGCTGACCAGTTGCCCTGCCCGCGTCAGTTCCACCACGCCGATGATCGAGGTGATCGAAGTGTTCTTGATGATCTGCACCATGAAGCCCACGGTCGGCGGCAGCGAATGGCGCAGCGCCTGCGGCAGGATGACGTAGCGCAGCTGCTGGTAGCGGTTCAGCGCCAGCGCGGCCGACGCTTCCCACTGCTGCCGCTGCACGCCTTCGATGCAGCCGCGCCAGATCTCGCCCAGGTAGGCGCTGGCAAAGATCGTCATCGCCGCGCCGGCCGCGATGACCGGCGACAGCTTGTAGCCGAACAGGGCCAGGCCGTAATAGGTCAGGAACAGCACGATCAGCACGGGCGTGCCCTGGACCAGCTGGATGTACAGGGCGCTGATGAAACGCAGGAACGGGCTGCGCGCCGTGCGCAGCAGCGCCACCGCGAAGCCGGCGATGCCGCCCGTGATGAAGACGATCAGCGACAGGCCGATGGTCCAGCGCGTGGCCTCGAGCAGGAATTGCAGGTTATCCCAGGAAAAGTCACTGATCATGTCATGCTCCCATGCGCACCGCGCCCAGACGGCGGCGGCGTTTGAAAACGATCTGGCCCAGTACCCAGAAACTGAAGCGGAACAGCAGGGCCAGCACGATGTACAGCACCATCACGACGATGTAGATCTCGAAGCTGCGGAAGGTTTCCGAGTCGAGCAGGTGCGCGGCGGCAGTCAGCTCTTCGGCGGAAATGGCCGACACAACGCTCGAGGCCAGCATCATCAGGGTGAACTGGCTGGCCAGCGCCGGATAGACTTTTTCCAGCGCCGGCAGCAGCACCACGTGGCGCATCACCTGCCAGCGCGTCATGCCCAGCGCCTGCGCTGCTTCCAGCTGCGACGGATGCACGGCGCCGATGCCGGCGCGCACGATTTCCGCCGCATAGGCGCCCAGGTTGACCGTCATGGCGACGAGCGCGGCGCCGTTCGCGTCGAGCTGCAAGCCCAGCGACGGCAAGCCGAAGTAGATGATGAACAGCTGCACCAGGAACGGCGTGCTGCGGATGATCTCGACATAGGCGCGCACCACCGCGCGGGCATAGGCGGGACCGTTCTTCAGGATGACGGCGGCGCAGACGCCCACCGCCAGCCCCAGCACCATGGACAGGGCGCTCAGGCGTATCGTCAGTGCCGCGCCCCACAACAGGCGGTCCAGCGATTGCATGACGAGTTCGAAATGAAATTCATACGGCATACTCAACTCCTTTATACGTGCGCATCCCCGGCCGCGCCACCGTGGCGGCGCGCCGTGCGGACGAGCACTATCGCTGTACGGGTGGCGGTATCAGAAGGTCGGCAGCGCCGGCAGTGGCGCGCCGCTCCACTTGCGCGCGATGGCATCGAGTTCGCCGTTCAGCTTGACGTAGTAGATGAAGTTGTTGAGCCACTGGTGCAGCTCGAAGTCGCCGCGGCGCACGGCCATCGAATTCGGCTGCAGCGAGTACGAGAAGCGGACCTCGATCTTGCCCGCGCCGCGCGTCTTGATGATGTCGAGCGCCATCGTGCTGGGAATCGAAACGGCGTCGACCTGCTTGCTGAGCAAGGCCTGGGTGACGGTGGCGTCATCCTCGAAACGCACGATGCTGGTGCCGGCCGGCGCCATGCGGCTCAGCGCCGTGTCATTCGTGGTGCCGCGCGTCACGCCCACCTTCTTGCCCTTCAGGTCGGCCAGGGCCTTGAATTTGCCGCCGACCGGCGCGACGATGGCCAGCTCGAACGCGCTGTAGGGCATGGTGAACATCAGGGTCTTGGCCCGTTCCGGCGTGGGCGCCAGGGTCGCCACGAGGAAGTCGACCTTGCCCGATTCCAGCGACGGCACGCGCGACGGCGCCGTCAGCGGTACGATTTCCACGGGCAGGTTCAGGTATTTGCCGATCAGGTTGGCGACGTCGACGTCATAGCCGACGGGCACGCCCTTGGCGTCGATGCTGCCAAACGGCGGCGTGCCGCTGACCACGCCGATGGTCAGCTTGCCCTTCTTGATCAAGTCGCCAAGCGTCTGGGCGCCGGCGTCGGCCGCCGCACCGAAGGCGCATGTTGCTGCCAGTGCGCAGGCCACGATTTTCGCGTAAAACAGTGTCGTCATCTTCATGCTTCAGTCTCCTGTGATCCCGGTACCGGCCTCGTCGAGGCACTTCCGGGAATATTGTCAAATGGACGATTTATTTCGTCTCTTGCCGTGTCATTACAACTTATGCCAACTTCGTGCCAACCATTGCCCTGCCTGTCTATCCATGCCCCTTTCCTGGCTGAATACAATCTATGAAACCGGTTCCATAACCTTCCCAAAAAAAAGGGCAAGGCCCTTTTCCCCGTCAGTCGCCGCCCCGGGTGGAGTTGCGCACAATCAGTTTGCCTGGCAACAGCACCTCGCGCGGCGGGCATTGTTCACCCTGCAGGCGCGACAGCATGCAGGTCATCGCCGAAAAGCCGATCTCGTACGTCTGCTGCTCGATCGTGCTCAAGCCGGCCAGCGGCGACCATGGCAATTCGTCAAAGCCCAGCAAGCCCACGTCCTGCGGCATGCGCAATGCGAGGCGCTGCAGCATCAGTGCCAGTTCCAGCGCCACCATGCCGTTCGAGGCCAGCAGCGCCACGCGGCGGCCGCGCCATTGCGCCAGGCATAGCCGCACCTGCGCGTCGATGGCGGGCCGGTCGTCCAGGTCCACCGCCAGCACTTCGCCCACGCAGCCCGGATGCTCGGCCATCACGGACTGGAAACCGTCGGCGCGCATCAGGCGCGAACTGACGCCCGTCAAGGGCGGCGCAACGAAGGCGATGGCGTCGAAACCCTGCTCGATCAGATGCGCGGTGGCCAGCCGGCCCGCCTGCACATTGTCCAGGCCCACGAGGTCGAAGTCGGCGCCCTCGATGCGGCGGTCGACCAGCACGATGGGCATGCCCGCCTGCTGCAAGTCGGACGACTCGATGTTGCGTCCCTGCGTGTTGACGATCAGCCCTTCCACGCTGTACGAGCGCAGCGCGGCCAGCGACTGGCGTTCGCGCTGTTCGTCATTGCCGGTATTACATAAAATCAGGGTATAGCCATGCTGCTGGCAAGCCGCTTCCACGCCTTGCAGCACGGCCACCGTGTAGGGATTGAGCATGTCCGCCACGACCATGCCGATCAGGCGCGTGCGTCCCCGCTTGAGGCCGCGCGCCATCTGGTTCGGCTGGTAGCCGAGGCGCGCGATGGTGCTGGTGATCTGCTGGCGGATATTCTCGGACAGGGCATCGAGTTCGCCGCCGAGAAAGCGCGACACGCTCGTCTTCGACACGCCTGCCTCGCGCGCCACCTGGGCGATGGTCACGGGCCGTGCCGGCTCGCCGGAAACTGTTTTTTTACTGCCGCGTACTGAATCCAAGCTTGTTCTCCACTACCTGTTGACCTGCATATTTTTATTTTGGAACCGGTTCCAAAGATAGCACCCACGAATCGTTGACGCAAGCGATTTGATTGCCTGTGGCGGCGAAGGAACACGATGGGTGCATCAATGGAAAAGCGCCACCCTCCCCCGACAAACGCAGAGGACGGGCGGCGCGGTGACTAAAAAACTGTTTACTGGACGACGGTATAGCACGGCACGTATGCCGTACCCGCCAGTTTCATGCGGTGCTGCGCCACGAATGAGGCGAGCAGCGCATCCATGGGGCCGGCGATGGATTTGTCGCCGTGGATCTCGAAGTTGCCGTACTTTTCGATCGAACGGATGCCGTCATCCTTGACGTTGCCCGCCACCACGCCCGAAAACGCGCGGCGCAGCTGGGCCGCCAGCAAGTGCGTGGGCTGGTTCTTGTGCAGGCTCAGGTTGCGCATGTTTTCATGCGTGGGCTGGAACGGTTTCTGGAACTCGTGGTCGATCTTCAACAGCCAATTGAAGTAATACGCGTCGCTGTGCGCCTTGCGGAATTCGCGCACCTGGCGTATGCCTTCGAGCATTTCGCGCGCCACCAGTTCCGGATCGTCGATGATGATCTTGTAGCGCTGCTGCGCTTCCGGGCCCAGGGTGTCGTGGATGAACTGGTTGATCTGCACGAAGTATTCGCGCGAGGTTTCCGGGCCCGTGAAGATCAGCGGGAAAGGAATCTCGGCGTTATCCGGGTGCAGCAGGATGCCGAGGATGTACAAAATCTCTTCGGCCGTGCCCGCGCCGCCAGGGAACACCACGATGCCGTGGCCGGCGCGCACGAACGCTTCCAGGCGTTTTTCGATGTCCGGCATGATGACGAGGTCATTGACGATGGGGTTCGGCGACTCGGCCGCGATGATGCCCGGCTCCGTGATGCCCAGGTAGCGGCCATTGTGCAGGCGCTGCTTGGCGTGGCCGATGGTGGCGCCCTTCATGGGGCCTTTCATGGCACCGGGGCCGCAGCCGGTGCAGATATCGAGGCCGCGCAAGCCCAGCTGGTAGCCCACTTCCTTCGAATAGTTGTATTCGGCGCGGTTGATCGAGTGCCCGCCCCAGCACACGACCAGGTTCGGGTTGAGCTGGGTTTGCAGCACGTTCGCGTTGCGCAGGATGTGGAAGACGGCGTCCGTCACGCCTTCCGTGCTCTGCAAGTCGAATTTCGGGTTGCCCGTCACTTCATCGCTGACGAAGATGATGTCGCGCAACACGGCAAACAGATGCTCGTGGATGCCCTTGATCATCTTGCCGTCGACAAAGGCGATGGCCGGCGCACCCTTGATGTCGAGCTTGATGCCGCGCTCGCGCTGGATGATCGAGATTTCAAACGACTGGTAGCGCTCCAGCAGGGCGCGGCCATCGTCGATGGTGCTGCCGCAATTCAAGACCGCCAGCGCGCAGCGGCGGAAGGTGTTGTACAGGCCGCCCTGGCTGGTGTCGAGCAGTTTGTTGACTTCAGTCTTGGAGAGCACGTCCAGGCGGCCTTCCGGTGAAACCAGAGTATCGATAACGTCGTGTTCCATAATGCGAAAAATCCCTTTAAAAATCGATGCTCGAAGGTCTTGCAGCCTTAATATACGACAAGTCAGGCAAGTTGTGCTGTGCCGCCGCAAAATCGCCGGGCCCGCCCTTGCCTGCAAACCGGTTTGACTAATATGAAACAGTCATTCTTGCTAATGCGAATCGAAACCTTCGCTCAGCGCAATTTGTAGATTAGAATGCCAGCCTATTGGAATTCCCGTGCGTGAGGTTCTTCATGAGAGTCCCCGCCGCCCGCAGGCTTCCATAAGTTCGTTGTATCGATTGACTATAATAATTTTTCAGGAGGAACCGCATGAGCGGTGCGACTACGCCCAACAAGGAAGCCGTTATTCCCGAGTTCAAGCAGATTATGGGCCATCCAAGCCCATTGTGGATGTTGTTCATGACTGAATTCTGGGAACGCTTCGCGTTCTACGGAGTTCGCTGGGCGCTGGTCCTGTACATCGTGGCCCAGTTCCATGGCGGCGACGGTTCGGGACAGGCAGCGGCCAACCTGACCTACGGTTCCTTCCTCGCGCTGGTGTACGCCGGCGCCCTGTTCGGCGGCTACATCGCCGACCGTGTCATCGGTTACCAGCGCTCCATCCTGCTGGGCGCCGTCTTCATGGCTGCAGGCCTGTTCTGCATCTCGGTACCGAACCAGGACATCTTCAACCTGGGCCTGGCCACCATGATCGTCGGCAACGGCATGTTCAAACCGAACATTTCGACCATGGTCGGCAAGCTGTACACGACAGCCGATCCGCGCCGCGACAGCGGCTTCACGATCTTCTACATGGGTATCAACATGGGCGCCATGGTTGCCCCTGTCTTCACCCAGTGGCTGGCCGAGTCGATCTTCGGCACCAGCGCCATGCCATCGTACAAGATGGTCTTCATGGCATCCGGTTTCGGCATGCTGATCAGCCTGGTATGGTTCGCCATCGGCCGCCGCGCCCTGAAAGGCATCGGCGCTCCTGAAGCCGGTTCCGGCAACCCGATGCGCGTCGTCTGGGTGGCCGTCGGTTCCCTGTGCGTGATCCCGCTGATGTACTTCCTGCTGACCGTCGGCGCTGAAAAGCTGCAAATCGTCCTGACCGTGCTGTTCGTCGGCCTGGCCGTGATGCTGATGATCGAAGGCATACGCAACGGTAAAGTTGCGCGTGACCGCGTCATCGCCATGCTGCTGATCTTTGTCTTCAACATCCTGTTCTGGATGTTCTTCGAACAGGCAGGCAGCTCGTTTACCTTCCTGGCCGACAAGATCGTCAACCGCGACCTGGGCTTCTGGATCTTCCCGACCGCCTACTTCCAGACCGTCAATTCGGTCGCCATCATCGTCTTCGCGCCGATCATCGCCGCCATCTGGGTCTTCCTGGCGCGCCACAACGTCAATCCTTCGATCCCGCGCAAATTCGGCCTGGGCTTGCTGGGCAATGCGCTGGCCTTCGGCCTGCTGATCTTCGCTCTGTCGAGCCTGGTTGGCGCCGATAACAAGATCCCGTTCTGGACCCTGACCACCGTCTACGTGCTGCAATCGATCGGCGAGCTGTGCCTGTCGCCTATCGGCCTGTCGATGGTCACCAAGCTGGCGCCAGTGCGCCTGGTCGGCCTGGGCATGGGCGGCTGGTTCCTGTCGACCGGTATCGGCAACAACCTGTCGGGCATCTTCGCCAGCCACGTCAGCGGCACCAGCGGCATGTCGGTACAGTCGGCCCTGTCCGGCTACACCTTCGGCTTCTGGTCCCTGCTGGGCGCCGGTGTCGTGCTGTTCCTGATCGCACCGCTGATCAACAAACTGATGCACGGCGTGAAGTAAGCTTCTGCCTTAGCTGACAACGGCGGCCTGCGGGCCGCCGTTTTTCATTCCAGCGCCGGTTTTTGCCCGGCCGGGCGGTACAATACGGCCAGGGCCGCCGGCCACTCCACTCACATCACCAAAGAATATTATGTCCAGCATCTCCACCACCACGCCCCTCTCCGACGACGAATACGCCGAACTCGACACCCTGCTGGCCGCGCCTGCGCTGGAAAGCCGCGCCATGGACGTGTCGATGCTGGAAGGTTTTCTCACGGCCGTCGCCCTGAGCCCGAAACAGATCGCGCCGGAACAGTGGCTGCCATGGGTGTGGGACAAGACGGCCGGCAGCGCCTTGCCAGCGCAGGACGAGGCCAGAGATCGGGCGGCCAGCCTGGCGCAGCGCCACCACGCCTACATGGTCGAATGGCTGGCGAAGGACCCGGACAGCTTCGAGCCCATCTACGTCTGCGGCCCCGAATGGAGCGTGCCCGCCTGGTGCGCCGGCTTTGTACTTGGCACGAGCCTGGACAAGCCCCAGTGGGCGGCCCTGGCCGTCAGCCACCCTGAGTACCTGGCGCCATTCCAGCACCTGGCCACGGCCAGCGAACTCGATGACGATGCAGCCGAAACAGCCATGGATGGCGTGATTCCCGCCGTCATCGCCATCAACGCGGCCTGGGCGCGCCAGCGCCACCTGAAACAAAGCCAGCCCGGCGCCACCGTGCTGCGCGAACTGCCGAAGACGGGCCGCAACGACCCGTGCCACTGCGGCAGCGGCAAGAAGTACAAGAAATGCTGTGCCGACGCCGATAGCGCGGCCGCCTAAGACGGTATCTCCTTGCGCCAGCTGCTGACGGCCACCCTGCGCTTCCTGCTGCGCCACGCGCTGCAGTTTGCCCTGTTCATCGTCATCCTGCTGGCCGGACGCATGCTGCTGGCCGAATGGCGCGCCTACAGCGCCGGCAGCGAGGCCGTGGCCGCACTGAGGCTGGCCGCCGACGGCGCCGATCATCATGGCGCCGGCATGGCCGCTGCCGCCACGGCGCGGGTCAACGCCTTGCAAAAGGCCTCGCAAGCGGCCATCGCCACGCGCCTGGCGCAAGTGCAGGTGCAATTGACCGCCTTGCGCGCGCGGCAGCAACCGTCGCTGTTCACCCTCCCTCTGCCCGACACGACCACCCTGGCCCTGCACGCGCAGGAAGAAGCCACGCGCCGCGTGGAGATCGAAGTGCTGGCGCAGGAAGCCCGCTATCTGACGGCCCTGCAAGCGGCGATCAGTGGCGAAGATGCGCGGCAGACCCTGGCGCGCCTGCACGCGGAACATGTGCGCGCGTATGCCGCGCTGCAAGCCAACCTGCGCCAGCGCCGGCAACTGGAAGCGCAGCACCCGCTGGCGGCCCGCCTGCCCGGCAGCGACGTCTACGCGCAGCTGTCGCAGCTCGAAGCGCAAGGCCAGCGCCTGCGCGACATCAACCTGCAAGCGTATCAGGCCTGGACAGCGCAGCGCGCGCGCACCGGCCACCCCGCCCGCCCCGCCCCGTTCGCCATCGACACGCAAGCCTTGGCCGGCGCGCTGGCGCCCGTGCAAAAAGCCATCGCGGCCGGCGAAACGCAGCTGGCGCGCAACTGGATTGCCCGCTGGCGCGCGCCCGTCATGGACGTGGCGCCCACGGCCGCCCTGCTGGTGCTGTCGGCCATTTTGCTGCCCGTGGCGATCAAAGCCTTCTTTTACTTCGTGCTGGCGCCCATCGCTGCCCGTTTGCCGCCGCTGTCGATCGCGCGCGACATGCAGCTCAACGGCACGTCCCTGCCCCTGCCGCCGCAGGGCGAATCGCGCATTTCCGCCGTCTCGCAGGGCTTGCTGCTGCAGCCCGGGCAGCGGATGCTGATCCATCCCGAATACCTGCAATCGTCGCCCGTCTGCAGCACCAAGCGCACGCAATGGCTGCTGGACTGGCGCTTCCCGTTCACCAGCCTGGCCGCCGGCATGGTGGCGCTGACCCGGCTGGAAAGCGGCGAGCCGGCATCCGTGACGATATCCGCCAGCGACGATCCGCTGCTGGAAGTGGCCATCGTCCACCTGCCAGCCGGCAGCGCCCTCGTGTTCCAGCCGCGGGGACTGGTCGGATTGATTGCCGATGCGGGCCAGCCTTTGGCGATCAGCAGCCACTGGCGCCTGGCCAGCCTGCACGCCTGGCTCACCCTGCAGCTGCGCTTCATCGTCTTTCGCGGCCCCGTCACCCTGATCGTGCGCGGCTGCCGTGGCGTGCGCCTGGAACGGGCCGGCCAGGGACGCTCCATCAGCCAGTCCGCCACTCTGGGTTTCAGCACCGACGTGCTGTACTCGACTCTGCGCAGCGAAACCTTCATCCCCTACCTGCACGGCCAGCAAGCGCTGCTCAACGACCGCTTCGATGGCGGCAACGGCATCTACCTGTACGAAGAAACCCCGCGCCACGGCAAGCATCCGGGTAAGGTGGGCAGCTGGTTCGAGGGATTGACGGACACGATCTTGAAAGTGTTCGGCATCTAGCCGGCCAGCCATTCCATGACGGCAATCCCATCGTCAACCTGGCGGACAGAAACGCCGACAAGGCGGCGCGCATCGTGCAGCAATGCCCGCGTGAATTCGGCCACGGCTACACGAGCTTCGAGCAAGCCATCGAACTGGCCGTCGGCGATGACCACCGCCCGGCGCGGGAAAAGATCATCGTGCTGACCTTGACGCAGGCAACGGCGCGGAGGGCCGAGGATGAGCTGCGGGTGTGGTTTGCCCCAGCCCCACCCACCTGAGGCAATAACGAAAAAATGACTCGACAATGAATCAATCGAGGTAAGCAAGAATGTAAAAGTCATCGGTCCGTGTGGCCATATACTGTGCATTGCTGCTATCGCTACGGCCTGACTCGGGCAGTAGTAGAAAAATCAAGCCTTGGTGGTATCGGCAGGTCATTCAGACTTAAAATAGAAGCAACTAGCGACTTTTGCAGCGCAAAGCTTCAGCAGTGACTGCTACGCCATCCAAACCGCTCGTTCCCGTCGAAACCAAAAATATCGCATTCCCACCCCGTCGTGCAACTTCATTAATTGCCTTATTCATCGAATTGGACGCTTTATTGAGTCCAAGTTGTTGATCTGTACTAACGATGCCCAACGATTCACAATACTCTTTTTGAGTAGCCGTTACTATACGTACTTTTTCCGCACCAACATCTAACTGCGTCGCGCAGCCGGATAACGCGGCCAACAAGGAAAAAGAGACAAAAACAGATTTCTTCATACCAAACAATATCCCATTGAGTTTATTTTTAATTACGTACACGAAAATATAACGGTAGCCTTCGGGTAATTCCCGAAGACATAAGGCCCGGGGTTTTCAACGATCGATAACAATTTCATTGCTTTCCCGACAGTCGCACATTTGGCATTTGCCTCTACAAGGGCTTCTGCCAGAAGTGGCTCCCTTCCACTCGGAAATGCGCCAGCTTGACGAGAAACAACAAAGGTATCAGGCCCAGCTGCAACTGGTCCGGTACTGGAGGTCGCACATCCAACAATTGCCGACATTAACATTAAGACAGAAAGGATACGTATCATTTATTCCTTTAAATATCGGACAATTACATTCAACAATTTTTCTTCACATGCTCTCTTATCGATCATCCATTTTATTACAGACGCTAACCTTATATCCACTCTATTTTACGTGGGAAATGATTAACGCTCTCGCAATTTTACAATTTGGAAGCGCCATTAAATAGGCAACGCTGCGCCTTCCGACACAAAGTCCGGCTGCAGCAAACCAAAGACATGCAGGTCGACAAATACGCCATTTAACAGTTCTCCCTGCCGCAGCACGCCTTCATGCGCAAATCCCAGCCGCTCGGCCAGCGCGATGCTGGCGTGATTGCCGGCCGCGCACTCCAATTCGATGCGGTGCAACTGCAGCGCGCCAAACGCATGCGCGAGGACGGCGCGCACCGCGGCGCTGGCGATGCCCCGGCCCTGGAACTGGTGTCCGAGGTAGTAGCCAATTTTCGCTTTCCGGTCCACTGTGTCGATGTCTTTCAGGCGGATGCTGCCGCACAAGGCCGTGCCGGAGAAAACATGCCATTCCAGGACTTCGCCGCTGGCCACGCGCGCGGCAGCGGCCTGCAGATAGGCCTGCGCCTCGCCGAACGAGTCCAGCTGCACCACGGCGGGCAGATAAGCTTGCAGGGGCTCACGGTTTTGCGCCACCAAGGCGGCCAGCGCTTCGGCGTGTTCAGGCAAGGTTGGAACAATGAAAATATCAGGAAATGCTGAAAGAGTCAGATGCATAGGTCCCTGGCAGGCCGGTAAAGTTAAAGTAAAAACACACAGCGTATCGCTACGCCGCAATCGAATGCGACACCGTCAGCCACTCGCCCGGCCGAAGATTTTCCGCCGCCTCGCGCGTGGCCAGCACGCTGTCGGGGTCCAGGTCCGAGCGTTTCAGCTTGTAGGAATAGGCGAAATCATCGGCATCGAATGCTTGCCCCGCCTTGACGTAATACTTGAAGCCGACAAAGGAATCGGGATTGGTGACGATCGAGTACTCAAGCGTGACATTGTTCATGGCGGGCCTCGTCAACGGTGGTGAGGCGTCCATTATGCGTCAATTCCGGCGGCGGCGATGCGGCGGCTGATCCTTGCGGCAAGTCAATAGCCGTGCCGGCTGCCGGCGCTACAGTAGCCGGAGCCCACCACTACGCCGTCACTGCCATGCGCACCTTGCTCACGAAAATACGGAACACACTGGCGCCGCAGGCAAGCCTGCCGGCCGCGGCGCGCATGGAGCGGCTGTCGGACCGGCGCGGCCTGCCCGCCCTTGACCCCGGGCCGCAAGCCATCGTCAAGGCTTGCACGGCCTGGCTGTGCGCGGCGCAAGACCATTCCAGCTCAAAGGACGGCGGCGTCGCGCGCGACTACAGCCTGCTGACAGGCTGGTCGAGTTCCTACCCGGAGACCACCGGCTACATCATCCCCACGGTCATCGCCCTGGCGCAGCGCACGGGCGACGATGCCCTTCACGGGCGGGCGCGCCGCATGCTCGATTGGTGCGTGGCCATCCAGTTCCCCGAAGGCGGTTTCCAGGGCGGCAAGATCGACTCCACGCCGCGCGTGCCCGTCACCTTCAACACGGGGCAGATTTTGCTGGGCCTGGCCGCCGGCGTGGCAGCGTACGGCGAAGCCTACCAGGACGCCATGCACCGCGCGGCAACGTGGCTGCGCGACAGCCAGGATGCCGACGGCTGCTGGCGCCGCCATCCGACGCCCTTCGCCAGCGCCGGCGACAAGGCCTACGAAACGCACGTGGCGTGGGGCCTGTTTGAAGCGGACCGCGTCGCACCGGGCCACGGTTATGGCGCGGCCGGCCTGCGCCAGGTCGACTGGGCGTTGACCAAGCAGCGCCCCAACGGCTGGTTCGCCTCGAACTGCCTGGACAACCCGCTGCTGCCGCTGACCCATACCATCGGCTACGCCTTGCGCGGCCTGCTCGAAGCGCACCGCTTTTCGGCGCGCGCCGGCCTGCTGGACGCCGCCGCGCGCACCGGCACGAGCGTCGCCAAGGCCGTGAGGGACGACGGCTATCTGGCGGGTCGCCTCGGCCCGGACTTCCAGCCGGGGGCCGGCTACGCCTGCCTCACAGGTTCCGCGCAAAACGCCCATTGTCTGTTCCTGCTGTACCAGCTCACGGGCGAGCGGCGCTACCTCGACGCAGGGCGCCGCCTGAACCGTTTCGTGCGGCGCTCCATCAGCATCGACGGTCCCGCGCATGCGCGCGGCGGCGTCAAGGGCTCGTTTCCCGTCGATGGCGACTACGGGACATGGGCTTACCTGAACTGGGCGGCCAAGTTCTGCATCGATGCCAACCTGCTGGAAATGGAAATCGGAGATGCTTGACGAGGCCAAGCGCGCCGCCAGGGCCGCACTGGAAGCATGGCGCCGCGCCGCCAGCGCCCGGCGCGTGCGCCACAGTGCGCCCCACGTGACGCGTGCCGGATTGGCCGCCGATCTGGCGCGGCTGGGCATCGCGCACGGAGATACGCTGTTCATCCATTCTTCGCTGAAAAGCCTCGGCTACGTGGAAGGCGGCGCACCGGCCGTCGTACATGCCCTGCAGGACGCCGTCGGCCCGCAAGGCACCCTGCTGCTGCCCACCTATTATCTGCCCGGCGGCACGGTGCGCGCCACCTGCGCCATGTCCGACTATGTGTTCGACCCGCGCCGCCATGGCACGCACATGGGCCGCCTGCCCGAAGCCTTCCTGGCCAGCGCCGGTGTCCGGCGCAGCATCCACCCTACTCACTCCGTGTCCGCGTGGGGCCGCCATGCCGTTCACCTTACCGAGGCACACCACCACGCGCCCTCGATCTTCGGCATGGACTCGCCCTGGCAGCGCTTCATCGGCTGCGATCAGGCGAAGGTGCTGGGCCTCGGCATTTCCATGGGACCGGTGACGTTCTATCACGCGCTGGAAGACGCCATGGGCGACACCTTTCCCGTGCGCGTATGGGAAGACGATACACAGCTGCTGGCCTGCCTGGACCATGACGGCCGACGCTGGGACGTGCCCGTGCGCCCGTTCGATTCGGCAGTCGCCCAGCGCCGCATCGACCATCCCGGCCGCGCCGACCTGCGCGACTACTTTCACCGGGAATTCGACGCGGCCGGCCTGCGCGTCAACGGGATAGTGGGCGACGCGGCGTCGTGGCTGATACCGGCGCTGGCGTTTTATGCGCACCTGGGCCGGCTCGCGTTCGACGACGTGACGATCTACGCCACAGCGGCACAGCTGGCGGCACGGCCGGTGAGGCAGTGACACGCCAGCGACTACTTGCGCTGCAGGTCGTACACACCGCCCCCATTCGCAACAAAATACAGGGTGCCGCCGCCGTCACTCACCTCATCTTCGATGGGGCCATCCGTGCCACGCTTGCTCACCGTCCAGCTTCCCGCCTGCAAATCCGCCACCAGCACCTGCATGGATGCGCTGTGCGCCGGCAACTCGACGGTGACGGTCCCGCCCAGCGGCAAGCCGCTTTTGGAAAACAGCACCACGCGGTCCTGGATTTTCACGCCAGCCAGCAGGGCCGAATCGATGGCCGTCGTCGGCAGCGCAGGCAGCGTGCTGCTGGCATCCATCACCTGCATCACGTTCAGGAACACATCCGTTTCGTTCCCGCCCGGCGGCGACACTTCCAGCCGCCACGCGCCTGCTTCCTCGGTCGAATAATCGGCTTCAGGCTGGATAGGATAGTTCGTGCCGCCGACGCTGAATTCATTGCCGCTGCCGCCGACCTTGGCCAGCAACGCATTCGCCGGCAGCAAGGTGCGGTTGATCAGCTTGCCGTTGTACTGCAAGGTGCTGTTGTAATCCCAGTCCGTGCGCTGGATAAGCACCGTGTCGCCGCTGATTTGCGGCTCAAACTGGCTGTGCAGCAGCCAGGTCTTCTTGAACCCCGCGTCGCTGGCGCTGACTTTGTCGAACACGATCAGGGCCGCCGGGTGATCCGTATTCTTGAGATTCAAGAACACGAATGAGCGCTGGAACTGGCGCACCTTGCTGCTGTACGCGGCAGTCAGGTCGCCCTTGATGTAGCTGAAGTCGGGCGCCCCGGCCGCGCCGCCGACCTGCTGCTGGCGCAGGACAGTGGCCACCTTGTAGCCATTGGCCAGTTCCGCCACGGATGACGGCTCGTCGCCCGGAAAGCGCTGCCCGCCATCATTGGCATAGCCGTCGAAATTCTCGTCCGGGTCATGCACCAGCATGGTGTTGTGCGCGATGCTGCGCTTGTGATAATTCATGTCGTGCGCACTGCCGTATTCCAGGGGGATGCTGGGATCGGCCACATCCCTGCCGCTATAAATACCGGAATCGATGGCCAGGCCGCCCTTGTAGTAAATCTGAAAATGCCCGGCGTCATAATGCTCGTGGTTGCCGAACCAGTCGCCGCCGAGCTTCATCGTCGCCACGACATTGCCTGACTCCACATGTATGCCATCGGTCCACCCCGTGCGGGCGATCATCAGGCCGGCGGGATCCGGAAAATATTTGGTCAAGGGCAATGCCACCGGGCTCGGCGTGCTGCCCATGGCCGTATTGCCCAGCAGGATAGGCCAGATGCTGTCCTTCGGGTGGATAAAGCTGGTCGACGGCTGCAGCGACTGCTTCAAATACTCATGCTTCAAGGTGGGATTGTTGTAGTAGGTGGCGGGCAGCATGAAGGCCAGCGGTTCGCTCCAATACTCCCTGCTGTTGGTGTAGGAGGAGTGATAGACGTCGCCATCACGCATCCATTGTCCGTCGGGGCGGCGCGTGTACAGCCAGTGATATGGCGTCATCTGCTGTACGGGATCGAACACGGGCGCGGCGCCCATGCGCCGGAATATCCATGCGGCGTACATATCCGCCAGGAAACGCACCGTGCCATACGACGCACCCTGGTGATACGCTTGCGCCGCGTAGGCATAGTTACGCGGCGCGATATAGTCGGCAAAGAAGCGCCCGGCAACGATGTTGTAGACCAGCGGCGCCTCGTCATAAAAGGCGATGGCGGCCGACAGCTGGTCGCGCAGCAGCTGGTTGTCGCTGCCATGGCCGACGACGGGGCCTTGCCGCGATGGCGGAAAGCCGATTTCCATCGTGGCCGCCAGCTGCGTAAAACGCGCGACGACATACGCGCGCTGCTGCGCGCTCATCAGATGGAAGCACCAGTCATACACCATGGCGCTGGCCAGGATGATATCGCCTTTCTCGTTCGGGTGATTGTAACCAGGCGCAAACTGCACGGCCGCCAGGTAGTCGAGCAGCATCTGCACGGCTTCCCGGCCCCGCTGCGCCTGCGCCGCCGAACCGCCGCGTTCGTACAGCAGAGAGTACAGCGCCTTCGCCTTGATCGCGCTCACGGCATCGACCTGGTGATTGCTCCTGGCCGGGCCGCCAGGCACGAACACGGGCAACGCCACCACCGCCGGTGCCGCGACAAACCCGTTCAGGACAGCGCGATGCTGCACCATTTCCTGCGCGCCGGACTCGAAACGGCTACGTATCGCGGCCAGGTCCCCCACCCGGGCAAACACGCGCGGATGCTCGCCGGCGGGCGGCAGCACGGTGGGCAGCGGATACACGCCATAGCCTTGCGGGACAAAATCGGCCAGCGCCGTGACCAGCAAGCAATCGATCCCCAGGCCGCCCTCGCGGTACTGGAGTTTCAGTTCGCGCTCGCCCGCCGCGAGCCAGCGGGTGACGGGCAGCCAGGTCCACTTCGGTGGCTGGCCGGTGGTGAACGGCACGGATGCACTGGCATAGGCGCCATTGTCGACCGCCAGGTACAAGGACGCGGCGTTCGCCGCCGGCGCCAGCACGCGCAGCCAGATCGTATAGTTGCCATCGCGGGGCACGGCCACGCTGTACGACAATTGCGTCGCCGCGCCTGGAGACTCGGCACGCGCCAGGTCAGCCGGCGTACTCAGATAGCCGCCGCCGGAAACCACGTTGCCGCCCTGGCTTTCCAGCACCCATGGCGCGCCAGGCGCCGTACTTTCCGCCTCAAACATGGCCTCGACGGGAAAAGGCGTGGCATGCAGGGCCGGACTGGCTGCCAGCAAGGCAAAAGAGATAAAACCGCGTCGCAGTGGGGACATGAGGAGAACTCCAGATTGTTGTATTTTAAACAGCAACAACAATACACCACCTGGCGATATTTGATTCCATTTTTATAACAAAAATACCTAAGCCGGCCGGCGACGCGCATAAGAAAACCGCCCGGATCATCATGACACCGGGCGGCTCTCATAGGATAGGCTGGGACATCAAGCCTGCGGGCGATCCGCCTTCTTCTCTCTTGCCACGATATACAGCAGCACGATGATGACGGCATACGGCAGCAGGGACAGCGCGTCCGAGTGCAGGCCAGCGTAGAACGGGTTGCCGTGCTCGGCCCAGTCGGCCATCATCTGGTCGAAGTGCGTGAGCACGCCGGCCGTGATGGCGATGATGATGCCGGCCAGCGCGCCACCGGCGATGTAGCCGGAGGCCAGCAGCACGCCCGAACTGCGGTCGCCGGCCAGCTGGCGCTCTTCCTCGTTCAGTTTCGCATTGTGTTCCAGCTTGTTGTTGCGGCGGTCCGCCAGCCAGCGCACCAGGCCGCCGACGAAGATCGGCAAGGTCGATGACAGCGGCAAGTACACGCCCACGGAAAACGCCAGCGACGGGATGCCGGCCATTTCCAGCACCACGGCGATCATCACGCCGAACAGCACCAGGGTCCACGGCAGCTGCTGGTCGAGGATGCCCTTGATGATGTAGGACATCAGCACGGCCTTCGGCGCATCGTATTTTTTCACTTCCGAACCGTCCGGACGCTTGCTGTAATGGCCATTGATGCCCGGATCGACCAGGTAAGCCAGCTGGCCATCTTCCTTGACGAAATACTTGCCGGCCGGGCCGCCGACGGTATCCGTCTTTTGCCAGACCTTATACGTATTGTGGTCGGTATCGGCTTGCGGGCCATGCAGCTCGCCCGTCACGGTCAGCTTCGACGCATCGACCGTCAGGCCGGGCGCCACTTGGGCGGCCGGCACGTAGACGGTGCTCGCTTCGTTCAGTTTCAGCAGAATCGGGCCGAGGATCAGCGCGGACGACAGCGCGCCCGCTAAAATCGCATACTGCTGCAGGCGCGGCGTGGCGCCCACCAGATAGCCGGTTTTCAAGTCTTGCGAGGTGGTGCCCGCATTGCTGGCGGCGATGCAGACGATGGCGCCCACCGACAGGGCCGTCACATAGTAACGCCCGCCCGTCCAGCCCATGATCAGGAAGATCAGGCAGGTAAACAGCAAGGTGGCCACGGCCATGCCCGAGATCGGATTCGACGACGAGCCGATTTCGCCCGTCAGGCGCGACGACACGGTGGCGAACAGGAAGCCGAAGACGAGGATCAGCAGCGCGCCGAGGAAATTCATGTGCAGCGGCGTGGCGAAGGTGATCACGGCGATGATGGACAGGCAGCCGATGACGACCCATTTCAGGGGGATATCCTGGTCCGTGCGCAGGGTGGAATTGCTCTTGACGCCCTTGCCGATGCCTTTCAGGCCGGCCGACAGGCTGCGCCAGATCATGGGCATGGCGCGCACCAGAGAAATCAGGCCGCCTGCGGCCACGGCGCCCGCGCCGATGTACAGGACATAGGCGCTGCGCACGTCGTCCGCGCCCATTTCGCTGATCAACTTGGTGCCCGGCGAGAGCACGGTGGTCAGGCTGTCGCCGAAGAACTTGATCATCGGGATCAGCAGCAGGTAAGACAGCACGCCGCCGGCCGCCATCGTGGCGGCGATGCGCGGGCCGATGATGTAGCCCACGCCCAGCAATTCAGGGGAAATCTCGGCGCCGATGGAGCCGCCCTTCAGCGGCGCGGCAAATTCCACGCCCGGCGTATCCTTCCAGCCCTTGAACGAGATATTGAATACCTTGTACAGCAGGCCGACGGCGAAACCGCCGAAGATGATCTTGGCGCGGCGCTTGGCGTCCAGCGCGGCAGCCGAATCCTTCTCGATGCTTTCGCCGGCGGCGATGCGCGATTCTTCCGTGGCGGCCGCCTTGAGCACTTCGGCGCACGCCGTGCCTTCGGGGAATTTGAGTTCCTTGTGCTGGTCGACGATCATGGTGCGGCGCATCGGGATCATCATCAAAATGCCCAGCAGGCCGCCGAGGACACCGACCAGCATGACCCGCGAGATTTCCAGGTCGAAGCCGAGGATCAGAATGGCGGGCATGGTCACGCCCAGGCCGAAGGCCAGCGATTCGCCGGCCGAACCGGCCGTTTGCGTGATGCTGTTTTCCAGGATCGACGAATCCTTGCCGCCCACCTTCTTGGCCAGGCCGAACAGGGTAATGGCGATCACGGCGACGGGAATCGAGGCGCTGACGGTCAGGCCCACTTTCAGCACCAGGTAGAGCGAGGAGGCGCCAAAGACCATCCCCAGGATGACGCCCATGAACAGCGCGCGGAAGGTCATCTCGGGCAGTTTCGCATCGGCCGGAATATACGGCTTCACGGCGCTCGGCATTGCATCTTTTGCCATAAATCAATCCTTAATCTTTTAAAATAAACAGCCCGGATCGATGCCCGGGCTATTTGCTTGAAGCCGAGACTATCGCACAGCCGCGTTTCGATGAAAAGGTTTTTTGCTCCCCCTCCTGGCGGCCAGCCCTGGCACCCCGCCCGCGCCGGAACGGCTGGCGCATTGGTCTATAATCGCTGCCACCGTGCCCTGCACGCTCACGTGAGACTGCCTTGACTGCCAAACGAACCGGATTCCCCTGGCCTTCCCGCCGCGCCACCGTGCGCGCTATCATCATCGCCGGCTGCGCCGCCCTGGCCGCTGGCCTGCTGCTGGCCGCCTACCTGTTCCTGTACGTGCGCCCCCGCCTGCCCGAACTGGGCGTCATCACCGATTACCAGCCGAAGATACCGCTGCGCGTGTACACGGCCGACAATGTGCTGATCGGCGAATTCGGCGAAGAACACCGCGACTTCGTGCCGATTGCGCAAGTGCCGGAAATGATGAAGAAGGCCCTGCTGGCCATCGAGGATGGCCGCTTCTACGAGCACCACGGCATCGACTTCGTGCGCGCCGGCGGCGCCGTGCTGTCGAACCTGCGCCACGGCTTCGGCCACGGCGGCGGCTCCACCATCACCATGCAGGTGGCGCGCAATTTCTTCCTGACGCGCGAAAAAGTCGCTTCGCGCAAGCTCAATGAAATCATGCTGGCCCTGAAAATCGAGTCGGCCCTGTCGAAAGACCAGATTCTCGAGCTGTACATGAACCAGATGTACCTGGGCCAGCGCTCGTTCGGCTTTGGCAGCGCGGCGCAGACCTACTTCGGCAAGCCATTGTCCGAACTGTCGATCGCGGAAATGGCCATGCTGGCTGGCCTGCCGCAAAACCCGTCGCGCCACAACCCGATCAGCAATCCGAAAAAGGCGCACGCGCGACAGCGGCTGGTCCTGAAACGCATGCGCGAACTCGATTACATCAGCGAAGGCCAGTACCAGCAGGCGCTGGCGCAGCCGCTGCATATCAATAGCCGCGGCAAGCAGGGCTTCGACACGCACGCCGAATACGTGGCAGAACTGGCGCGCCAGGCTGTCTACGCGCAGTTCAAGGAAGACAGCTACACCAAGGGCATCAGCGTCTACACGACGATCCTGAAAGCGGACCAGGATGCCGCCTACGCCTCGACGCGCCGCAACGTCATCGCCTATGACCAGCGCCACGGCTACCGCGGCCCGGAAACCTTCATCGACATGCCGGCCGACCCCGAGCAGCGCGACGACGCCATCGACGCGGCGCTGCAAAAACGCCCGGACAGCGATGGCCTGATCGCCGCCGTCGTCACGGACGTGGCCAGCGGCAAGGTGGTGGCCGATACGGGCGACGGCGACGCCAAGACCATCACGGGCGACGGCTTGCGCTTTGCCACCCCTGCGCTGTCCGCCAAAGCGAGCGCCGGCATCAAGCTGCGCCCGGGCGCCGTAATCCGCATCACCAAAGATGGCAAGGACAACTGGGCCATCACGCAAGTGCCGCTGGTGGCCGCCGCCTTCGTATCGCTCGACGCGGACACGGGCGCCTACCACGCCATGGTGGGCGGCTTCGATTACAACCTGCAAAAGTTCAACCACGTCACGCAAGCGTGGCGCCAGCCCGGTTCGGCCATGAAGCCCTTCGTGTATTCGGCGGCGCTGGAAAAAGGCTTTTCGCCGGCCACCCTGATCAATGACGTGCCTTTGGAAATGCAGGCGGGCGGCAAGGTGTGGGCGCCGCAGAACGACGACTTCAAGTTCGACGGTCCCATCACCATGCGCTACGCGCTGGCGCAATCGAAGAACGTGGCATCGGTGCGCATCCTGCGCGCACTGGGCGTGTCGTACACGCACGACTTCATGGAAAAATTCGGCTTCGACCCGGCCCGCCAGCCGAACAATCTGACCATGGCGCTGGGCACGGGCTCCGTCACACCCGTGCAGATGGCGGGCGCCTACGCCCTGTTCGCCAATGGCGGCCACCAGGTGGAACCGTACCTGATCGACCGCATCGTCGACGCCAAGGGCGCCATCCTGATGCAGACCAAGCCGCCCGCGCCGAACGACGACAAGACCCTGGCGCTGGACCCGCGCAACGCCTTCGTGATGGACAGCATGCTGCGCGAAGTGGCGCGCACGGGCACGGGCGCGGCGGCAACGAAAAAACTGGGCCGGACTGACATCGCCGGCAAGACGGGCACCACCAGCGACGCCGTCGACGGCTGGTTCGCCGGCTACAGCGGCGGCATCGTGGCGGTGGCGTGGATGGGCTATGACGAGCCCAAGTCCCTGGGCGGACGCGAATTCGGCGCCACCCTGGCCATGCCGATCTGGATCGACTACATGCGCACGGCCCTGTCGACGCGCCCGCAAATCACGCGCGCCGTGCCGGAGGGTCTGAGCCAGGTCGACGGCGAGTGGCTGTACGATGAATTCATCGACATGAACGGGGTCAAGACGCTGGATATGGACGCGGAGACGCCGACGGATCCGGCAGCTGTGCCGGAGACGCTGCCGGTGGAAACCACGAACTGATCAGTAGGACGGGTTAGCCGGRACTGCTTGTCGCGATTAGTCGCTATCGGCGACCTACTTCCGGCGCCTTGACCATGCTCAAATACCCGCGCGCCGTACTGACGACGCTGTCGGCGAAATCGTCGACATTGACCTTCGCGGCGCGGTACTTCCAGCGTTTCACGTACCAGTCCTGGAACAGGGCCAGGCAGTGCGCGGCCAGCAAGGTGGGATCGCCCTGCGGCTTCGGTTCGATTTCGGCGATGGTGGTGGCGATCAGGGTCTGCACATACAGCTCCGAATTCTTCGCCATGCTGCGCTGCTCGACCTGCAGCACGCGCGAATCCATGAAGACAAAATAAAACCACGGCTGCAGCACTTCGGACAGGTAGATCGACGAGCGTATCATCGCTTCGAGGCGGTCCAGCGGCGACTTCACGTCGACGAACAGCAGCGGCAAGGCTTGCGTGGCATGGCGCACCACGTCCTCGATCATTTCGGCCAGTTGATCCTTGCTGGTGATGTAGCCATACAGGCCGCCCATCGACAGCCCCGTCTCGCGGCACAGGTCGCGCAAGCTCATGGCGCGAAAACCCACGTCATTGGCCAGGCGAAAGGTGGCGACGAAGATGCGTTCAAGATTTTCCAGCGCCGGCTTGCGGCGCTTGACGCCGATACGTTCCGCGTGGCGGTCAAGAATATATTCCCAGATGTTTTCGCCATTTAAAGGCGTCATCTGCTGAAACTGTTCAAAATTAAAATGGGTCGACAAGTGCATTCCCAAATAACGGTGTAAGAGCGATATCCATGCAATGCCTGGGCAAGGCACTGCAAGACGGCGGGACGGCTGATGCGGGGCCGATTATAGCTCAGGAAAACAACTATTTTACTTTTCAACTATGCAATGGGCGCATAAGCCACGCCAAATACCCACAGTTATTGCGCTGCATCATGCAATTCAAATGCAATTTACATCGAGCGGTGCTACATTTAAAAAACCGAGCGCTCGCTATTTTTAATGCATCGAGAATGCAAGGAGCGCACGGTTCACCGCTACAGCATCGACATTTCCATATTATTCAAATAACGGAGACAAAATGAAGACTCGCTTTTGGCAATTGCTATCCACCCTGCTGTTCACCCTCGCCATCCTGCCCGGCAGCGCCAGCGCCGCCGGCTACACGCAGACGAAGTACCCGATCGTGCTCGTGCACGGCCTGTTCGGCTTCGACAAGCTCGGTCCCGTCGATTATTTTTATGGCGTCTCCGACGCCTTGCGCAGCGGCGGCGCACAAGTGTATGTGACCACCGTGTCGGCCGCCAACAGCACGGAAGTGCGCGGCGAGCAGCTGCTGTCGCAGGTGCGGCAAATCCTCGCCGCCACGGGGGCGGCCAAGGTCAATTTGATCGGCCATAGCCACGGCGGCCCCACGGCCCGCTATGTCGCTTCCGTGCGCCCCGATCTGGTGGCGTCCGTCACCAGCGTGGCCGGCGTGAACAAAGGCTCCAAGGTGGCCGATATCCTCAGCGGCGCCATTCCCAACACCAGCAACGCGCTGGGCAATGCGCTGGCCTCGCTGATCGGCATTTTGTCGGGTAACAAGGGCTTGCCGCAGAACGCGGGCGCCTCGCTGGCGTCGCTGTCCACGGCCGGTTCGCTCGCCTTCAATAGCCGCCATCCGCAAGGCGTGCCCACCTCCGCCTGCGGCGAAGGCGCCTACCAGGTGCAGGGCGTGCACTATTTTTCCTGGAGCGGCGCGCAGCCGTACACGAACGTGCTCGACGTGGGCGACCCGCTGCTGGCCGCCATCAGCCTGGCCTTCGGTGGTGCCAAGAACGATGGTCTGGTCAGCAGCTGCTCCAGCCACCTGGGCAAAGTGATCCGCGACGACTACGCCATGAACCATCTCGATGAAGTCAACCAGTTCGTCGGCATCGTCAACCTGTTCGAAACGAACCCCGTCACCGTCTTCCGCCAGCAGGCCAACCGCCTGCAAGGCCTGGGACTGTAAGGAGAAGCGCATGCACGCGAAATCGATCATCGGCGGCAGTCTGGCGGCCCTGGCCTTGTACCTGGCGCTGCGCCCTGGCGAAGCACCGGCCCCGCCGCCGGAAAAGGCGGAACCGGACCTGTTCGCGTTCGTGCGCTCGATGGAAGGCACGCGGCCCGACGGCAACGTGACGGTGGCCACCGGCGACAAGCTGGTGGTCGACGCGGAACTGGCGCACCTGTTCGACTACTACCTGGCGGGCCTCGGTGAAAAGCCGCTGGCCGCCATCCGCAGCCAGATCGAAGCGGAACTGGACCGGCGCCTGGCGCCCGTCCCCGCCCGCGAAGCCAAGCGCCTGCTGGGCGCATACCTGGCCTACAAGCAGGCGCTGACCGGCGCGGAACAGGCCTTGCCGGCGCAAGCCGATGCGGCCCTGGCGGCGCGCGCGCGCCTGCAAGCCATGCGCGCCTTGCGCGGCAATTACTTTACGCCCGAGGAAAGCGCGGGCCTGTTCGGCGCCAGCGACGCGTACGACGACGATGCCGTGGCGCGCATGGCCATCCTCGGCGACACGTCGCTCGATGAAGCGCAGCGCCAGTCGCAACTGGCGGCACTCGATCAAAAAATGACGCCCGCCCAGCGCGCCGCGCGCGACGCGCCGCTGCAGGTGGCGCAGCTGGACGCCTCGGTCAGGACCTTGCGGGCACAGGGCGGCGGCGAGAATGAAGTGTACCGCCTGCGTGCCAGCACCTTTACGCCAGCGGCGGCGGCGCGCCTGGCGGAACTGGACCGCGAAGAATCGCAGTGGCAGCAGCGCATCATCGCCTATCAAGCGCTCAAAGCCCATAAGGCCAGCCTGCCCGGCGGCGCGCAGGATGCGGCAGCCCTGCAGCAGCTGCGCGACGCCAGCTTTACCCCGGACGAACAGCGCCGGCTGGGCGCCTACGAATAGCGTTCAAGCCAGCTGCGCCAGCAAAGCCGCTGCCGCCATCACGTCCGTCGTGTCGCGCCCCTGCCGGTAGCCCGCATGGACGGGGGCCAGCACGGCATGCGCGGCGGCGCGGCGGCCTTGCGCCTGCAGCACGGCCGCCAGGCTGGTGGCACAGCGCAGCTCCCAGCCGGGCGCCTGCTGGCCCCTGGCCAGCCGCAGCGCTTCTTCCAGCTGCACCCGCACCGCTTCCAGGCCGGCAGCATCGTCTTGCGCCAGCGCCCGCCAGCGGTGGTGCGCGTCGCGGCGCAGCACTTCCGGCGCACTCCACGGCGCCATGCCCATGCGCGCACGCCGCAGCGCCTGGCTATCGGCGGCCGCGTCGTGCAGGGTGGCCATCAAATCGACCTGTATCGGCCAGCTGCGCACCGCCGGCCAGGGGAACTGCGTCAGCGCCTCGCCCCCATCGAGCAGGCGCTGGTAGGCGGCGCCCCAGGCGCTCCAGTACAGCAAGCCATAGCGGGCCGCATGCTCGCACAGCAGGCAAGTCCACGCATGCGCCAGTTCCCGCTGCCCGCACCACAGGGCGACGGGAATGGCATTGACGGCCAGCGCCACGCACAGCGTGACGCCATTGTGCTCGAAGCCCACCGCGACGGCCTCGCGCACCAATTCCAACGCCTCGTCGGGGCGGCCCTGCATCCACAGGCAGCGCGCCAGCGTGCCGCGCAGGCAAACCTGGTGGTCGGCCAGCAAGACATTGTTGAAGCCAAGCTGCGCAGCGCCCTCGGGATGGGCGAGCACCATGCGCGCCAGCGCCGCCGACTGCGCGTAGCGTCCCTGCACATACTCGCCCACGGAGCGCATGCGCGCCAGCACCAGCCGCATCGGCGCGTCATCGCGGGCCTCGCGCGCGTCGCACAGGACGGCAAGCTCGGTGGCGTAACTGTCGGCGCGCTGGAAATCGGCCAGCTTCAGGCAGCAGATCCACATGCCGCAAATCGCCTCACAGCGACGGCTGCCATCGTCCGTACGCATGGCCAGCGCATAACCGTGCTGGAACGAACGCAGCATGGTGCCGGTAATGCCCTGCGTATGCAGCAGCAGGTGCGCCTGCGAGGCATGCAGCCGCATCTCGCTGTCCGGGTCGTCCAGCCCACGCGCGACCATGCGCTCGAGCGCCCGCCCGACGCGCACGCGGTATTCGTCCATCAGCGACAGCTGATAAAACAGGGTTTGCGCGGCCAGGGTCAGGGACACGCCCAACGCCACGTCGCCCTCCTCGCCGAAAGCCCAGTCGATGGCGGCGCGCAGGTCGTCGACATGGCGGCCGTAGCGCGCGCTCCAGCTGGCCGGCGGCATGCTGCCCCAGTCGGCCGCGATGCGTTGGGTCAGGCCCAGGCAATGGCGCGCGTGGCGCAGCAGCACGGCGCCCGCATCCCCGCCCGCCGACAGCAGCGCGCCGGCATAGGCGCGCGTGGTGTCGAGCAGCCGGTAATACACGTACTGGCGGCAAAACTCGATGCTGACGAGGGACTTGGCCGCCAGGTCGGCCAAGGTGTCGAACACGTCGCAGCCGGCCACGGCGCTGGCCGACTCGAGGCGGAAGCGGCTCCTGAACACGCTCAGCGCCTGCAGCACCTGGCGCTCTTGCGCATCGAGCAGGCCATAGCTCCAGTCGAGGGTGGCGCGCAGGGTCTGGTGGCGCAAGGGCATGTTGCGCGCGCCGCGCGTCAACAGGCGAAAACGGTCGTCGAGCTGGCGGCGCAATTCGTGCAGGCCGAAATGGCCGATGCGCCCGGCCGCCAGCTCCAGCGCCAGCGGGATGCCATCGAGCCGCCGGCAGATGTCCACCACCACGGGCACGTCGGCGTCGGCCAGCACGAAAGCATCGTCGACGGCCGCGCAGCGTTCGCAAAACAGCTGCACCGCGGCGAAATGGCGTACTGCCGCCGCATCGGGCACGGCATCGGCCGGCGGCAATTCCAGCGCAGGCAGGCGCTGCAACTGCTCGCTCGTGATGCGCAGCGGCTCGCGGCTGGTGGCCAGCACGTGCAGCAGCGGCGCACCCTTAAGCAAGGCGTCGGCCAGCGCGGCGGCCGCGCCGATCACGTGCTCGCAGTTATCAAGCACGATCAGCATGTGGCGCGGGCGCAGGTAGGCCAGCAGCACCGGCATGGCGTCGCCGGCCGCCACGGCCACGCCCAGCGCCGTGGCCAGCGCCAGCGGCACCAGGCGCCCCTCTTCCAGCGGCGACAGGTCGACGAAACACACGCCGTCGGCATAGCGGCGCAGCACGCGCGTGGCCAGGACGACGGCCAGGGTGGTCTTGCCGATGCCGCCCGGGCCGGCAATGCACAGCAGGCGCAATTGCAGCAGCTGGTTGGCCATCGTCTGCAGCACCTCGGCGCGCCCCAGCATGCGCGTCAGCATGACGGGCAGGTTGTGCCGCGGCTCGGTGCCCGCAGCACCGGGCGCCGGCCGGCCCGTGTGCGCGAGCGGCGCCAGGAAGCCGTAGCCGCGCCCGGGAATGGTGGTGATGTAGCGCTGGCCATCGCGGCCATCGCCGAGCGCCTTGCGCAGCGCCGCCAGATGCACGCGCAAGGTCGCGTCGTCGACCACGGCATTGGGCCAGACGATGGCCACCAGTTCATGCTTGTCGACGATGTCGCCGGCGCGCTCCAGCAGGGCCAGCAGCAAGTCCATGGCCCTGCTGCCCAGGCGCAGCGCGCGTTCGCCCTCGAACAGCAGGCGCTCCAGCGGCAAAAGGCGAAACGGGCCGAAGACATAGGCCGGGGCAGGACTGTTTATCATTCTTGCGTGGGGGAGTAGGTGTTAAAGCACGCGGCTTGCAGTGGCCATATTCTACTGAGCATCCGCGCCAGGCCGTACCAGGCCACGGCGCGGCACTGTACCAGGGCCGGCCGGCGCGCCCGCGGCCAGCAGCGCGGCCACATCGGCCGCGGGCGCCGGGCGGTGCAGATAAAAGCCTTGTACCTGCGGGCAGCCCAGCCGCCGCAGCTGCGCCAGCTGTTCACCGTTTTCCACGCCCTCGGCCAGCGCCTGCAAGCCGAGACCGCGCGCCAGCGCAATGGTCGAGGCGACGATGACAGTGTCACAATCTGCGCTGCCACCGCTGCCCAGGTCGCGGATGAAGGAGCGGTCGATCTTGATGGTGTGAATCGGCAGCAGCCTGACATGGCTCAGGCCCGAATGGCCGGTGCCGTAATCGTCGAGCGAAATGGACAGGCCCAGCGCACGCAGCCGGCGCAATCCCTGCGTCGCCTGCGCCATGTCGTCGATGCAGCAGCTTTCCGTCACTTCCAGCTCCAGCAGGCCGGGGGGAATGGCGTGGCGCCGCAGGCAGCCCAGCACAAAATCGGGCAACTGCGGCTGGCACAGCTGGCGCGCCGAGACATTCACCGCGACAGGCACCACAGGCAGGCCCTGCGCGCACCACTGCGCCAACTGGCGGCAGGCCGCGTCGATGCCCCAGTTGCCCAGCGCGGCGATGGCGTTCGTCCGCTCGGCCAGACCGATGAATTCGTTCGGGTAGACGAGGCCGTGGCGCGGATGGTTCCAGCGCAGCAGCGCTTCCAGGCCGACCAGGCGCAGCTGCGCCGTATCGAACTTGCCCTGGTAGTGAAAGCAGAATTCGCCATCGACGATGGCCCTGTCCAGGCGCCCCTGCAACTCCCGGCTGCGCGCCGGCGCCCGGCACAGCAGCGCCAGCGCGCCGTGCCAGAACCTTGCCAGGCGCGCCACTAGGCCAGCAGGCGCGGCACGGCAGGCGCAGGGCGGCCCGCCAGAACCGCCGGCCCCTGGCGCAGGCGAAACACGCTGACCACCTGCAGCAGATTCGCCGCCTCGCCTTCCAGCGATTGCGAAGCGGCCGCAGCTTCCTCCACCAGGGCCGCGTTCTGCTGCGTCACTTCGTCCATCTGCACGACCGCCTGGCTGACCTGGCCGATGCCCGTGCTTTGCTCGGCGCTGGCCGCCGTGATGTCGGCCACCATCTGGCTCACGCGCCCCACGGCCGCCACCACTTCCTGCATCGTGGCGCCGGCCTGCGCAACCAGCGCCGCGCCTGCGCCCACCTGCTGCGTCGAGGTGGCGATCAGGGCGCGGATATCGCGCGCCGCCGCCGCGCTGCGTTGCGCCAGGTTGCGCACTTCCGTTGCCACGACGGCAAAGCCGCGCCCCTGCTCACCCGCGCGCGCCGCTTCCACGGCCGCGTTCAGGGCCAGGATATTCGTCTGGAAGGCCAGCATGTCGATCACGCCGATGATGTCGGCGATCTGCGCCGACGACGCACTGATGGCGTCCATCGTATGGATCACCTGGCCCACGGCTTGCCCGCCGGCGCCGGCGATATTCGCCGCCTCGACGGCCAGCACGCTCGCATGGCGTGCATTGTCCGCGTTCTGCTGCACCGTGGAGCTCAGTTCCTCCATGGCCGACGCGGTCTGTTCGAGCGAGCTGGCCTGCTCCTCCGTGCGCGAGGACAGGTCGATATTGCCGGCCGCGATCTGCGACGAGGCCGTGGCGATGGTGTCAGTGCCGCTGCGCACGCGCTGCACGATGTCGAGCAGGTTGCCGTTCATGATGCACAGCGCGTCGAGCAGCTTGCCCGTTTCATCGCCGCCGTGGCGGCCGAAGGTCGACGTCAGGTCGCCGGCGGCCACGGTCTGCGCCACGCTCAAGGCATGGCGCAGCGGATCGACGATGCTGCGCGTGACCAGCCAGGCCGTGACGAGCGAAAAGAGCACGGCCAGCGCGCTCAGCGCCAGCATCATGTTGCGCGCCGTCGCGTATTCTTGATGCACCTGGGCGCCCGCCTCCTCCATCAGCTCATGCTGGTACGCGATCAGGCTTTCCAGCGCCGCCATGTAGCGCAGCTGCTCGCCGCGCACCGTACCGAGCAGCAAGCTGGTCGCTTCATCGCGCGCGCCCTCTTCCAGCAGGGCCAGTACCTTGTCGCGCCCGCCGTTGAACGCGGCGCGCGCCTGCGTCACGGCCGCCATCAGTTGGCGGCCCTGCGGCGACTGCACCGCCTTTTCCAGCTGCGCCAGCCTTTTTTCCGTTTCGCCGCCCGCCCTGGCGATGGTGGCGCGTTCCTGCGCCAGCTGCTGCGGTTCCGTCATCAGGAGCAGGTTGCGCGAGGAGCGCGCGATGATGTTGACATTCTTGATGATGTCGTTGGCCAGCACGGTTTTCGGATATTTGTCATCGATCACGTCGCGCATGCGCAGTTCCAGACTGGACAGGCGCAGCATGCCCAGCACGGCGGTCGCCAGCAGCAGCAAGGTCAACAATGCAAAGGCGCAGCGCAGGCGTGTGCCGATTTTCATATTTGCCATCTTTATTCGCATCCTTCAGTGTGGTGCATCGGTCATCGCGCCGGGCTCGCATGCAAGGCTGACGGCAATGGCTGCCGCCTGCCAGGTATGGCCGGACGCAGCAGGCGGAAGGGTCAGCCGGGATGTGGCCGAGGCGGGAACAAGGGTGGTACGGCTGGCAGTGTGAGTTATCTCACAGGCAATGTCGCGTTAAGTTTTGAAAAGATTTGCTTAGATGACAAAACAGCTATTTTTGTAACGCTGTTTTTTTAGTAAGTAGTAACCGCAGTGCGCGCATGTAAAAACGGCCGCGCAAGGCGGCCGTCCGGTAGCGCATGCGGGCGCCGTCAATCGATCAAAACACTTCCCACTCGTCGTCACGCGGCGCGCTCTGGCGCTGGGTCGTCACGGCGTGCAGGGCCGGGCGGCCCGCGGCGGGGCGCGAAGCATGTCCCGGTGCCGGACGCTTCAGCGCGGCGCTGGCGGCCACGGTGCGCGGCGCGGCCGGCTTTGCGTTTGTGTTTTCGTGCGCGGCAGGCGCCTGCGCGCCATCGAGCTTGAAGACGCTGACCACCTGGGCCAGCTGGCCCGATTGCTCCTGCAGCGATTCGGCCGCGGCGGCCGCCTCTTCCACCAGGGCCGCGTTTTGCTGCGTCACCTGGTCCATCTGGCCGATGGCCTGGTTGATCTGGTCGATGCCCGAGCTTTGCTCCTGCGTGGCCAGGCTGATCTCCGCCATGATGTCCGTCACGCGCTGCACGCTGGCGACGATTTCAGCCATCGTGCTGCCCGCCTCGGCCACCAGCTTGCTGCCCGTGTCGACGGCCACGACGGAGTCGCCGATCAGCGTCTTGATTTCCTTGGCGGCGGCTGCGGAACGCTGCGCCAAATTACGCACCTCGGTGGCCACCACGGCGAAACCGCGTCCCTGCTCGCCCGCGCGCGCCGCTTCCACGGCGGCGTTGAGCGCCAGGATATTCGTCTGGAAGGCGATGCCGTCGATGACGGAAATGATGTCGACGATCTTGCGCGACGAGTCGTTGATGGCGTCCATGGTCTCGACCACCTTGCCCACCACGGCGCCGCCCTTGACCGCCACGCCCGAGGCGTTCAGCGCCAGCTGGTTCGCCTGCTGGGCGTTGTCGGCGTTCTGCCGCACGGTGGACGTCAGTTCTTCCATCGACGACGCCGTCTCTTCCAGCGAACTGGCTTGCTCTTCCGTGCGCGAGGACAGGTCCAGGTTGCCGCTGGCAATTTCCGACGACGCCGTAGCGATGGTCTCCGTGCCGCTGCGCACCTGGCCGACGATGCTGACCAGGCTGGAATTCATGTCTTTCAGCGCCCGCAGCAGCTGGCCCGTTTCTTCCGTCGTGTGCACTTCGATCTGGCTCGTCAGGTCGCCCGAGGCCACCGTCTGCGCCACTTTCACGGCCGCATTGATCGGCTGGGTGATGGCGCGCGTGATGTAGGCGGCGCAGCCGATGCCCAGCGCGGAGGCCAGCAAGCCGAGGATGACCATCAGGCTTTCCGAGCGGATCACGGCCGCGCTGCCATCCTTGACGCTGGCATCGGCCACGCCGTTATTGAGCTTGATGATCTCGTTGAGCGTGCCTTCGGCCTTGCCGAACAGCGCGCGCGAGTCCTGGTACTGCTTGTAGAACACCGCGAACAACTCTTTCTGCCGCGGCTCGTCGCGGTTGTCGGCCAGCTGGCGCAAGATGGCGCGCACCTTGTCGTCGTCCGCCTTCCAGGCCGCCCACTCGCCCTGGAAGCGCTGCCACAGCACGGCTTCCTCGGGGGTTTGCGGCAGCGGCTCGTACAGCTTGCGGCCCGCCTCGATATTCGTCCATGCCTTGGTGCGCAGCTGCAGCGCTTCCGCGAACTTGTCCTGTGCCTGGTAATTGTTTTCATACATGGCGGCCGTCAGGGTAGCGGCGGCGACGGCCGTCTGGCCTTCGCTCATCATCATCAGGCCCTGGATCGACGGCAGGCGCACCACGCCGATTTCATTGACGGCGCGCCCGACGGTGGCGATGCCCGAATATCCGCTGACGCCTACCACCAGCAATGCCGCCATCATCACGGCGACAAGCGTCGCCAGCTTCCATTTGATCAGTAAATTCTTAAACATGGCTAGGTCCTTTATAAAGTCACGAAGACTGCTGGCGAAGTCGGGGCTGGCATGTTCGAGTAAAACAGCTGACACTTGTATAAAGGTGGCGGGGATAGGGCGTACGCTTCGTTACAATTGGCGAGATTTCATAAGTGGAAGCATAGTGGAAAAAGAGCGCGCTGGCTGCCATATACTTGATACAAGACAATATTTATTTCTTTACTGTGGCGCGTATTGCACAGCGGTCAAAAAAATTGACATGACGCCCCGCTTTGGTGCAAAAAGTGACCGTGCTTCACTATTGGCTACGCAGTTGATAGTCGTATAAGATGAGCAACAAGCAAACAACAGGCAGACCATGGCTTATCCTATCGAACACAAACTGGTGATCGGGGTCGCTTCCAGCGCCCTGTTCGACCTGGCCGAATCGCACCAGGTCTACCTCGACAATGGCCCCGAGGAGTACCGCAAGTACCAGGAAACGCATATCGACACGGTCCTGCCGCGCGGCGTGGCCTTCCCCTTCATCCGCCGTTTCCTGAACATCAACAAGCACTATCCGCGCCAGTCGCCCGTGGAAGTGGTGCTGTTTTCGCGCAATTCACCGGAAACGGGCCTGCGCGTCATGCACTCGATCGCCCACTACGGCCTGGACATTTCACGCGCCGCCTTCATGACGGGCAAGTCGCCCTACCCCTACCTGCCCGCCTTCAATGCGTCGCTGTTCCTCAGCGCGAATGAAGGCGACGTGCGCAGCGCCCTGGCCTGCGACTACCCGGCCGGACTGGTACTGCCGTCGCGCACGGAAGACGACGAGGACGACGAGGAATTGCGCGTGGCCTTCGATTTCGACGGCGTGATCGCCGATGACGAAGCGGAAACCGTCTTCAAGCGCAACAACGACGTCGATGAATTCCACGCCCATGAAACCCTGAACGTGGGCACGCCGCACCGCCCCGGACCGCTGGCCGGCCTGTTCCAGAAGCTGGCCACCATGCAGCGCCTGGAGGAACGGGCCCAGCGGCGCGACCCCGGCTATAAAAAGATCCTGCGCATCGCCATCATCACGGCGCGCAACGCGCCTTCGCACGAGAGAGTAGTGACGACCCTGAAAAGCTGGGGCGTGGCGGCCGACGAGACGTTTTTCCTCGGCGGCATGGACAAGTCGCGCGTACTGGCCGTGTTCAAGCCGCATATCTTCTTCGACGACCAGCTGAGCCACCTCAAATCGGCGGGCGGCACCATCCCGATGGTGCACGTTCCCTTCGGCGTTGCAAATATGCGCACATGATAAAACCTGCTGCGCGTCGTGCTTTACGGCCTGCGATGCTCACTGCCTCGGCGGCCCCGTGCAAAGCACAGTTGCGCTTCTCGACCGCAAATCACTTCCGCTCGCGACGGTTTTCTCAAGCGCGGAGATATAGGCGATGGTCTATAATCCTGCCTGTCAGCGCCGTCACTGGCGGCGCGGCGCGCACCACAGCTGTCCCATTCAACTGCCTCTGCCACTAGTGTCATCGCCTGCATGTCCTTAGACTTAACAAAAGCCCTCCCCAAGCCCGGCAACCGCTATGCGCTGCCCGCCCTGTATGGTTCATCCGACGCCTATGCCCTGGCGCTGGCCGCTTCGGCCTTGAAAGCGCGGGGCCAGATGCTGGCCGTGGTGGTGGCGCAGGCCAGCGACGGCCAGCGCCTGCTCGATGAAATCCCGTGGTTTGGCGGCAAGGACCTGCGCTGCCATCTGCTGCCGGACTGGGAAACCCTGCCCTACGACGCGTTTTCGCCGCACCAGGACCTGGTCTCCGAGCGCCTGGCCACCTTGCACGAAATCCAGACGCGCCAGTGCGACGTGCTGATCGTGCCGGCCACCACGGCGCTCGTGCGCCTGGCGCCGCCATCGTTCCTGGCCGCCTACACCTTCTTCTTCAAGAAGGGCGAAAAGCTCGACGAAGCGCGTCTGAAGTCGCAGCTGACCCTGGCCGGCTACAGCCATGTCTCGCAAGTGATGTCGCCGGGCGAATACTCGGTGCGCGGCGGCCTGCTCGACCTGTTCCCCATGGGTTCGGCCCTGCCCTACCGCCTGGATCTGTTCGGCGACACCATCGAGACCATCCGCACGTTCGATGCCGACACCCAGCGCTCGCTGTATCCCGTGCATGAAGTGCGGCTGCTGCCGGGCCGCGAATTTCCCATGGACGAAGCGGCGCGCACCACCTTCCGCAACCGCTGGCGCGAACAGTTCGAAGGCGATCCCTCGCGCTCGGTCGTCTACAAGGACATCAGCAGCGGCATCGCCTCGGCCGGCATCGAATATTATCTGCCCTTATTCTTCGAACAGACGGCTACCCTGTTCGACTACCTGCCGCCCGACGCCTCGCTGGCCCTGGTGGGAGAAATCGACGCTGCCATTGGCCGCTTCTGGACCGATACCCAGTCGCGCTACCGCTTCCTGAAGGCGGACCGCGAGCGGCCTATCCTGCCGCCCGAATCGCTGTTCCTGTCCGACGAGCAGTTCTTCGGCCTGGCCAAGCCGTATGCGCGCCTGGCGATCGCCAAGTCGAACGATGCGCTGGCATCCGAACTGTCGGCGCCCGTGCCGAACATCGCCGTCAACCGCCGCGCCGACGATCCGCTGGCCAACCTGCGCAGCTATTTGCTGCAATCGGGACGCCGCGTGATGATCTGCGCCGAATCGAACGGCCGCCGCGAAACCTTGCAGCAGTACTTCACCGAATACGATCTGCACCTGACGCCGGTGGAAGGCAGCGATGGTTTCCTGCAATCCGACGCCAAGCTGATGCTGGGCGTGGCGCCGCTGCATGCGGGATTCGAGCTGTTTACGCCGGACGGAAATTTATCCTTCATCACGGAGACGGAGTTGTACGCCGGTTCCGGCCGCCGGGTCGGCACCAAGAAACAGGAAGGCGTGACGCAGGTCGAGTCGATGGTGCGCGACCTGTCGGAGCTGAAAATCGGCGACCCCGTGGTGCACATCAACCACGGCATCGGGCGCTACATGGGCCTGACCAGCATGGACCTGGGCGAAGGCGAGACGGAGTTCCTGCATCTCGAATACGCGAAGGACACCAAACTGTACGTGCCCGTGTCGCAGCTGCACGTCATTTCCCGCTATTCGGGCGCGTCGCCGGAAGACGCGCCGCTGCACTCGCTCGGTTCGGGCCAGTGGGAAAAAGCGAAGAAGCGCGCGGCCGAACAGGTGCGCGATACGGCCGCCGAGCTGCTCAACCTGTATGCGCGCCGCGCGCTGCGCCAGGGCCATTCGTTCGAATTCTCGTCGCACGACTACCAGCGCTTCGCCGACAGCTTCGGCTTCGATGAAACACCGGACCAGGCCGAGGCCATCCACAACGTCATCAAGGACATGACTTCCGGGAAACCGATGGACCGCCTCGTCTGTGGCGACGTCGGCTTCGGCAAGACGGAAGTGGCGCTGCGCGCCGCGTTTATCGCCGTCATGGGCGGCAAGCAGGTGGCCATCCTGGCGCCCACCACCCTGCTGGCCGAGCAGCATGCGCAAACCTTCGCCGACCGCTTCGCCGACTGGCCCGTGCGCATCGCGGAATTGTCGCGCTTCCGCAGCGGCAAAGAGATCACGCAGGCGTTCAAGGGCATGGCCGACGGCACCATCGACATCGTCATCGGCACGCATAAACTGCTGTCGGACGACGTGAAGTTCACGCGCCTGGGCCTCGTCATCATCGACGAGGAACACAGGTTCGGCGTGCGCCAGAAGGAGGCGCTGAAAGCCTTGCGCGCGGAAGTGGACGTGCTGACCCTGACGGCCACGCCGATCCCCCGTACCCTGGGCATGGCACTGGAAGGCTTGCGCGACTTTTCCATCATCGCCACGGCGCCGCAAAAGCGCCTGGCCATCAAGACGTTCGTTCGCAGCGAAGGCGAAGCCATCATCCGCGAAGCGTGTCTGCGCGAACTCAAACGGGGCGGCCAGATCTACTTCCTGCACAACGAGGTGGAAACCATCCAGAACCGCCTGGCCATGCTGACGGAATTGCTGCCCGAGGCGCGCATCGCCGTGGCACACGGCCAGATGCACGAGCGCGACCTGGAAAAAGTCATGCGCGACTTCGTCGCCCAGCGTTTCAATATTCTGCTGTGCACGACGATCATTGAAACGGGCATCGACGTGCCGACGGCGAACACCATCATCATGCACCGCGCCGACAAGTTCGGCCTGGCGCAGCTGCACCAGCTGCGCGGCCGTGTGGGCCGCTCGCATCACCAGGCCTACGCCTACCTGCTGGTGCACGACGTGCAGGGTCTTACCAAACTGGCGCAGCGCCGCCTGGACGCCATCCAGCAGATGGAAGAACTGGGCAGCGGCTTTTACCTGGCCATGCACGACCTGGAAATCCGCGGCGCCGGCGAGGTGCTGGGCGAGAGCCAGTCGGGCGAGATGACGGAAATCGGCTTCCAGCTGTATTCGGACATGCTCAATGAAGCCGTGCGCTCGCTGAAAGCGGGCAAGGAGCCGGACCTGGCCGCGCCGCTGGCGTCGACCACCGAGATCAACCTGCACGTGCCGGCCCTGCTGCCGGCCGATTTCTGCGGCGACGTGCACGAGCGCCTGTCGATCTACAAGCGCCTGGCCAACTGCGCCACGCAAGAGAAGATCGACGATATCCAGGAGGAGCTGATCGACCGCTTCGGCAAGCTGCCCGACGCCGTCAAGGCGCTGGTCGAGACGCACCGATTGCGCATCGCGGCGAAAACCGTGGGCATCGTCAAGATCGACGTGCATGGCGAGGCGGCCACCCTGCAATTCATGGCCAAGCCACCGATCGATCCGATGCGCATCATCGACCTGATCCAGAAAAACCGCCATATCAAGCTGCATGGCCAGGACAAGCTGAAAATCACGGCCGCCATGCCGGACCTGGCCGCGCGCGTGACGCAGATCAAGACCACTATCAAGCAATTGACGGTGTAGACCATTTCGATAATTAATGCAGGACTGCCCCATGACCAATACCAAGACCATCACCATGAATCTGATCCTGCAGGGCCTGGACGGCGATAGCGCCCGCCTCGAACGCATCGCCGCGCTGGCCGCGCCGACGTCCGTCACGCGCCTCGGTCCGAACGCCGTGCGCTGCGAACAGATCGCCTATTCGCCCGCGCTGCGCCCCACGATCGAAGTGGCGGCGCAGGCGGCGCAGCTGGACGCCACCTACATGATGGGACAGCGCGAACTCGCCGAATTCAAGCTCGTGGCGATGGACATGGATTCGACCCTGATCACCATCGAGTGCATCGATGAAATCGCCGACATGCAGGGATTGAAACCGCAGGTGGCGGCCATCACGGAAGCGGCCATGCGCGGGGAACTCGATTTTGCGGCCAGCCTGAAACAGCGCGTGGCCCTGCTCGAAGGCCTCGATGCGTCGGCCCTGCAACGCGTCTACGACGAGCGTTTGAAGCTGTCGCCGGGCGCGGAAGCCATGCTGGCGGCCGTGAAAAAGGCCGGCCTGAAAACCCTGCTGGTGTCGGGCGGTTTCACCTTCTTCACCGAACGCCTGAAGGAGCGCCTGGGCCTCGACTTCACGCATGCGAACGCACTGGAAATCATCGACGGCAAGCTGACGGGCAAAGTCCTGGGCGGTATCGTCGACGCCGAGGAAAAGCAGCGCACGGTGGAGCGAGTGTGCGCAGAGATGGGCATTACGCCATCGCAGGCCATCGTCATGGGCGACGGCGCCAACGATTTGAAGATGATGGGCATCGCCGGCCTGTCCGTCGCTTTCCGCGCCAAGCCCGTGGTGCGCTCGCAGGCCGACGTGGCGCTGAACTTCGTGGGACTCGATGGTTTGCTCAACGTCTTGAGCTGAGTCGGCGCCAGCTTGGCGCTATCTGGCGGGCGGTGCGCGCACGGCGGCACAAGTTTGCTATATTGCAAACTTGTGATCACCCCGCCAGCCCATCGTGAAAGAACACCGCATGCCGCCACCACTGCCAGAAGAAATACAACGCCACCTCGATATATTCGTCGCCGCCGCGCAAACGGCCTTCGGCGCCGACCTGGCCGCCGCCGTGCTGTTTGGCTCGGCCGCCGATGGCCAGTTGCGCGCCACCTCCGACGTCAACCTGCTGTTGCTGCTCAAGCGCTTTACGCCCGCATCGGCCGATGCGCTGCGCGGTTCCTTGCGCCTGGCGCACGCCGCCATCGATTTGCAGGTGATGTTCCTGCTCGAAAGCGAATTGCCCCAGGCCGCCGACGCCTTCGCCGTCAAGTTCGCCGACATCATCGCGCGCCACCGGGTGCTGCATGGCGTTGATCCCTTCGCCAGCCTGCACACGAGCCGCGACGCCGTGCTGCACCGGCTGCGGCAAGTGCTGCTGAACCAGCAGCTGCGCATGCGCGAACGCTATATGCTCCTAAGCCTGACTGAAGAACAGCTGGCCGGCGCCATCGCCGATGCGGCCGGCCCCCTGCGTTCGGCGGCAGCCTCGCTGGCGCAGCTCGAGGGCAAACCTGCGCAGTCCGGCAAGCAGGCGCTCGAAGCATTTGTCGACCAGCTGGGCGACCCGGCCCTGCACGTGGCTTTGCACACCATGTCGGCCGCGCGCGAAACGGCGCGCCTGGCACCGGGGCAAGCCCTGCCCGCCTTTACGGGTTTGATGACGATTACCGAACGCCTGCGTGAACACGCGGAGCAGATGCGGTGAACGGCTACAATCCGTTTGACTGGAGCGGGCCATCGTTCCTGCTGGCCTACCTGATCTTCGGCACGCTCGTGTACTACCTGGCGCGCGAGCTGCTGATCCGCATGGAATTGCGCAATCCGCACGCCCAGCTGTCGCTGGCCGATGATCCCTACCGCATTGCTTTTTTGCGCGGCGGCGCCCTCGAAGCCGTGAAAATCGCCGCCATCGTGCTGGTCGACCGCGGCTTGCTGCGCGCCGACGGCCCGCTGCTGGAAACGGCCAGCGCCGACAGCCTGCGCTTTGCCAGCCACGACATCGAACGCGACGTGCTGCGGCTGTACCTGGGCCGCCAGGGCCACAGCAAGGAACTGGCCGTGCAGGCCGACATGCTGCCATCGTGCCGCGCCTACCAGGAGACGTTGACGCGGCAGGAATTGCTGGTCGGCCCGCCGCTGCTGCGCCGGCGCGAACGCATCACCTGGGCCGCGCACTGGCTGCTGCTGACGGTGGCCGGCGTCAAGGCCGTCATCGCCATCAGCCGCCAGCACTACAATCTGCTGTTCCTGGCGGTCCTGCTGGCGATTTTTCTCCTCATGCTGCGCGGCTTGCGCACCCAGGCGACCAGCTGGAGCGCGCAGCGGCTGCTGACCGACCTGCGCATGCTGTTCGGCCGGCTGAACATGCGCTCGGCGCGCCTGCAGGCGGGCAGCAGCAGCGCCGACATGGCCCTGCTGGCCGCCATCTTCGGCATCGGCGCCCTGCCCTTGTCCGTGTACGCCTATGTCGCCGAGCTGTATCCGGTGCCGCGGCAAAATGGCGGCGGCGACTCCTCGTCCAGCAGCACGGGCGACTCGGGCGACTCGTCATCGGGCGGTGGCGGTGATGGCGGCGGCAGCGGCTGTGGCGGTTGCGGTGGTGGCGGCGGCTGTGGCAGTTAGCAAGGACGCCACGCGCGACCGCGTCGGCCTGGGCTGGCGCGGCGAACTGGCCGCCGGCATTCTGTCCAACCTGGCGCGGATCGACATGCTGGAAGTGATCGCCGACGATTATTACGGCGCCTCGCGCGCCGGCATTTCGGCCTTGCGCAGCCTGGCGCACCAGGTGCCAGTCAGCCTGCATGGCGTCGGCATGGGCTTGGCCTCGACGATTCCCGCCGATCCGCGCCGCCTGCATGCGATGGCGCGCCTGATGCAAGCGGTGCAGGCGGAATCGTGGTCCGAGCACCTGAGTTTCGTGCGCGCCGGCGGCGTCGAGATCGGCCACCTGGCGGCGCCGCCGCGCACGCAGCACAGCGCCGCCGGCGCAATCGCCAATATCGCGCTGGCCACGCGCATCGTCGGCAGCGCCCCGCTGATGGAAAACATCGCCACCCTGGTCCAGCCACCGGCCAGCACCATGGACGAAGCCGATTGGCTGACGCACATCATCCACGGCGCGCAAGTGCCGCTGCTGCTCGACCTGCACAACCTGTATGCGAATGCCGTGAATGCCGGCGAGTCGCCGCAGGAACTGCTGCTGCGCCTGCCGCTGGACAGGGTCGGCGCCGTGCACCTGAGCGGCGGCCACTGGATCGCTGCGCCGGGCGGCGGCCAGCGCTTGCTGGACGACCATCTGCACGACGTGCCGCCCGAAGTCTTCGATCTGTTGACCGTGCTGGCGCGCCATGCACGGCAACCGTTGACGGTGATCGTCGAACGCGACGGCAATTATCCGTCGTTCGAGCATGTGCTGGGCCAGCTGGAATTGGCGCGCGCGGCCTTGCGCGCGGGGCGAGCCGCATGAGTTCTCCCGCACTGGAAACGTACCTGGCAAGGCTGTACACGGACGACGCCTTGCGTGCCGCCTTCCTGCTCGATCCCCATGCGCAAGCCTTGCTGCATGGCTTGTCGCCGCAGGAAGCGGAGGCGATGGCGGCAATGGACCGCATCGGCCTGCAGATGGCGGCGGCCAGCTACCGCGCCAAGCGGGCCGGGCGCACAGGTCAACCCAGGCCGGCGCAACGCTGGTGGCGCCGGCTGCTGGCTGCCTGGCGCTGAGCGCCCGCTACAGCTGCCACATACGCAGCGGCAGCAAGCCCCACCAGGCCAGCACCAGCAGAAGCTGCAAGGCCGCCAGCAAGGCCACCCAATCCCATTTCGCCAGCGAGCCCGCCTCGGCCGCCGTGCCGCGACTGCGCCAGCAGCGGGCCAGGCCGAACGCCGTCGCCAGCGGCAGCGCGCCCGTCGCCAATGCCAGCAGCACGCTGGCGATGGTGACGTCACCCAGGCGCAGGTAGGACTGGAAATAGAAAAACGGCAGCGGCAAGAGCAACGCCAGCATGGCAAGCAAAGGCGCGAACAGATGGTCGCCCCGTTCCAGGCTGCGCCGCGCGGCCCGCCACACGCCCACCAGCAGCACATACAGCAAACCCGCCGCACCCAGGGCCAGGCTGCCCCACAGCACCAGCATGCGCAGCATCGACGCGCGCTCATAGCTGCGCAATCCATCGCTGAGCACATGCTTGCCATCCTCCTGCATCAGCACGTGCGATGGCGTGCTGCGGTCGCTGGCGCGGAACAGCAAGCCGCCCACCGGTTCCAGCTCCTTCGGCTCGCCCTGGAACGGGATCAGGAACAGCGACTCGCCATCCCATTTCACACGCGTAAAGCCGAAGACGGCGTCGACCCAGGCCATGCTGGCCATGGGGCTGGGCGACGGCACGTAGACGCCCTGCCAGTTTTCCACCGTCGGCGCGGGCGTACCGCGTGGGGCCGGCGCGCGCAGCGGCAGTTCCAGGTCGCGCAGCAGCAGGCGGTTGAAGCGTTCATAGTCGGCCTGCTCCGCATCCGTATTGAAGGCCACGAAGAAGGCGCTGTCCTGCTCCGGGTAGATGCACAGCATGGCGCGAAAACCGACAGTCGTGCCGGGATGGCAGGCACCCACCACGTTATGGCGGTCGCGCACGGCCAACGCCAGGCCGTGGCCCGTTGCCAGGCCCGCCTGCGCCGCATCCGTGCCGGCCGGTTCGGACAAGGCACCCATCAGCGCCAGGTCGATGAACTGCGCGCCCTGCAGCTTGCCATCGCCCATCAGGAACTGCGCCAGCTTGCCCATGTCGGCCGCCGTGGTGGTAAATTGCGCGGCCGGACGCAGATACTGGGGCACGGCCGGCTGCGCCACGCCATGCTCGAAGTGGCCCATGGCCAGGCGCGGGTCCGCATGCGATCCCGCCTGGGTGCTCATTTGCGTACGCATTTGCGTAACATAGGCAAACGTGCTGTCCGCCATGCCCAGCGGCTGCAGCAGCTGCGCGTCGAGGTAGCGTTCATAGGGCTGGCCCGTGACCTTCTCGATCACCATGCCCAGCAAACCATAACCCATGTTCGAGTACGCATAGCGGCTGCCGGGACGCGCGCGCACGCGCAGCAGATTGCGCCCGCCGTCAAACGCCTCGGCCAGCGGCGTCTCCGGCGCCGGGTTCAGGCTGAACGCCTGCCAGAAGCGCACGTTATCGAGGCCCGACGTATGCGCGAGCAGGTGGCGGATGCGCACGGGGTCGCTGGCCTGCCACGGGTTTTTCAGTGCCAGTTCCGGCAGCACCTGCTGCAGGGGCGTGTCGAGCGTGAGCTTGTCTTCGCTGACCAGGCGCAAGACGCCCAGCGCCAGCGCCACCTTGCCCACGGAGCCCACCTGCATGCGCGTGTCCGTCTGCATGGGTATGTTCTTGGCGGCATCGCGCAAGCCGGACGCGCCGACTTTGACTGTTCCGTCAGGCAAGACTTCACTCCAGACGGCGCCCGCCAGACCCTCGTCCTTCAAGCCGGCGGCAAACTCCGCCTCCAGGGTGGGGCCGGCCGCATGAGCCACGGTGACACACAGCAGCAAGGCTGGCACGGCGCGCTGCAGCCACGACCTGGCGCGCGCGGCCAGGGTAGGATATCGATCTCGTTTCAACAATGTATTCTGCCTTTTTCCATGGACTGCGCTCCTGCGCCGCTTTGCTTGTTACAATTAAAAATTGAGCAACGACGGGAGCTTTCATGTCACAAGATATTATTTTGGATACCCAACTCCAGCAGACCAAAAACCTGGCCTGGTGGTTGTACCTGATACATGGCGCCAGCTTCGTGTTTTCGCTGGGCGCGTTTTCCTTCATTCCGCTCATCATCAATTACGTGAAGCGGGACGAGGCTGCCGGGACCTTCGTTCACAGCCATCACAGCTGGATGATCCGTTCCTTCTGGTGGTATGTGGCCTGGGTCGTCGTCGGCGCCATCCTGTGGGTCACGCTGATCGGCATTCCGCTGGCCATCATCGTCTGGGGCGTGGCCTGGCTGTGGAAAGCGTACCGCCTGCTGCGCGGCTTCCTCGACCTGAACAACAACAAGCCCGTACCCATGTAACAGGTGCTTCGCGGCAAGCCAACGGCTTGCCGCCTACATCGCCGCGAACGCCCGTTCGATATCGGCGATCAAGTCCTGCGGATCTTCCAGTCCCACGTTCAGGCGCACCAACTGGCCCGGCAACTGCCATCCCTTGCGCATGGCGGCGATGCGGTACGGCATCACCAGGCTGTTCGCGCCACCCCAGCTGTAGCCAATCTTGAACAACTGCAAGGCATCGACGAAACGGTCCGTCTGCGCCTCCGTGTAGCGGGCATCGAACAGCACGGAAAACAGACCGCCCGCGCCCGTGAAATCACGCTGCCAGATGGCGTGGCCCGGGCAATCGGCGAACGCCGGATGCAGCACCGTGGCGATCTCGCTGCGCCCCTTGAGCCAGGCGGCCACCGTGCGCGCGCCCGCATCGTGCGCGTCGAAGCGCAGCTTCATGGTAGGCAAGCCGCGCAGCACCAGATAGGCGTCGTCCGCCCCCACGCCCATGCCCAGACGCATGTGCGCCTGCGCCAGGCGGTCGTGCAGCGCCCGCTCGCGCGTGATCAGCGCGCCCATCAGCACGTCCGAGCCGCCCGACTGGTATTTCGTCAGCGCCTGCATGATGATGTCCACGCCCAGGTCGAAACCGCGCAGGGCCAGGCCGGCCGACCAGGTGTTGTCCAGGGCCACCAGCACGCCGCGCGCATGGGCGGCCGCGCAGATGGCGGGCAAGTCCGGCACTTCCATCGTCACGGAACCGGGCGCTTCCGTCCAGATCAGTTTGGTGTTTGGCTGGATCAGGGCGGCGATGCCGGCGCCGATGAGCGGATCGTAATAGCGGGCCGTGATGCCGAAGTCCTGCGACAGCCAGCGCCCCAGCTCGCGGTTCGGGTTGTATATATTTTCCGGCAATAAAACGTCGTCACCCGTTTTCAGCAGCGCAAAGTCCGCCATGGCGATGGCCGCCAGGCCCGACGGCGCCAGCAGGCAGTATTGTCCCCCTTCAATCTCGGCCAGCCGCGCTTCCAGGGTGAAGGTAGTCGGCGTGCCGTGCAAGCCGTAGGTGTAGGCGTTCTTGTCTTTCCAGTCGCCCGAACGCATGGCCGCCACGTCCTTGAACAGTACGGTGGACGCATGGTGTATGGCGTTCGGGAACGCGGCAAAGCCTTGCGGCGCCTGGTAATCGCTGTGGATCAGCGCGGTTTGCGGAGATTTGGGTGTGGTCATGGCGTCGGGAAAGGGTCGTAGGCAATAAAAGAGCGGATCGCACATTGCTGGTCCGCCTTGATTGTAAGGGCTTTGCTCAAAAACTGCCGTACAACTGGCGCCAGATGTATAGCGAACGGAAGAATAAATCCAATAATGCCTACACATTTATCATGTATTATTAGCATGCTTTATTTTTAATATTTTAATTTTATACATTCCAATCTGAAGGATATCCCATGTTGAAAAATGCAGTGCTCGCTTGCGTCCTGGCTGTGGCCACGACAACGGCGCTGGCCGCTCCGGCCAAGCCTAATGTGGTCAACTTTTCCTATACCGGTTTTTATGATGAATTGAATGGCGGTGCGTGGAACCCCGACTTGCGGCTGGAAGGGAGCTTTAATTTCAACAATGCCAATGGCGACAATGTCATCACGAAAAACGAAGCCTACAACTTGGTATTCAATGGCCGGAACTACTACCATGACTGCAACAATGGCAATATCTACATGCGCTGTGGAGTAGATATACTGGAGTATTCTGCTGCAGGCGGCTTGAATATCTCCGCGTATTTCACCGGCAGCTATCCCGACGAAACCTATTTTGGCAGATTGAAGACGGGTGACTCTTTTGCCTACACTTATTACCATCCTTTTGATCCCGGTTCGAGCAGCATCAGCGTACGCTGGTCGCCAGACACCAAGCTGACGATCAGTCCCGTACTGGTCCCGGTACCCGAGCCTGAAACCTATGCCATGTTACTACTCGGCCTGGCCGGTATCGGCTGGATGCAGCGCCGGCGTCGCGCCATCTGAAGCAACACAAAAAAAAGGGACCGCCAAACTGGCGATCCCTCTTTTCAAAACAGTATCAACGCTGTCGGCCAGACCAGGACAGCATTACTCGGCAGCGCCCCACAGGTCATGCGCGTCCGCGGAGGTGATGGTCACGTCGACGAATTGGCCCACGGCAAGCCTGCGGTGCGGCTCGAACGGCGGCTTCACATACACGACGCCGTCGATTTCCGGCGCGTCGGCGGACGAGCGGCCCACGCCGCCCGAGCGGGTGACTTCATCGATCAGCACGCGCACGGTCTTGCCGACCTTGGCTTGCAGGCGTTTCTTGGAAATTTCTTCCTGCAGCAGCATGACGCGGCCGCGTCGCTCTTCGCGCAGCTCTTCCGGCACAGGGTTGGCGATGGCGTTGGCCGTCGCGCCTTCGACAGGCGAATAGGCGAAGCAGCCGAGGCGGTCGATCTGCGCTTCCTTGAGGAAGTCCAGCAGGTACTCGAATTCCGCTTCCGTTTCGCCTGGGAAACCGGCGATGAAGGTCGAGCGGATGGTCAGGTCCGGGTTGATGGCGCGCCAGGCCTGGATGCGGTCGAGGTTTTTCTCGCCGCTGGCCGGACGCTTCATGCGTTTCAGGACGTCAGGGTGCGCATGCTGCATCGGAATATCGAGGTAAGGCAGGATGTGGCCGCCGCTCATCATCGGGATGATCTGGTCCACGTGCGGGTACGGATACACATAGTGCAAGCGCACCCAGGCGCCGTAGGACTTGGCCAGCTCGCCCAGCGCTTCCGTCAGCTGCGTCATGTGGGTTTTCACGGGACGGCCATTCCAGAAGCCGGAGCGGAATTTCACGTCCACGCCATATGCCGACGTGTCTTGCGAAATGACCAGCAATTCCTTGACGCCCGACTTGAACAGGTTTTCCGCTTCGATCATCAGTTCGCCGATCGGACGCGAAACGAGGTCGCCGCGCATGGACGGGATGATGCAGAAGCTGCAGCGGTGGTTGCAGCCTTCGGAAATTTTCAGGTAGGCATAGTGCTTCGGCGTCAGCTTGACGCCTTGCGGCGGCACCAGGTCGAGGAATGGCGCATGCGGTTTCGGCAGGTGCAAGTGGACGGAATCCATCACTTCGGCCAGCGCGTGCGGGCCCGTGACGGACAGCACTTTCGGGTGTACCTTCATGATGATGTCGTCGCCGGCAGCATCTTTCTTGGCGCCCAGGCAACCGGTCACGATCACTTTACCGTTTTCAGCCAGCGCTTCGCCGATGGCGTCCAGCGACTCTTGCACGGCGGCATCGATAAAACCGCAGGTATTGACGATCACCAGATCGGCGCCAGCGTAGGATTTCGCCGTTTCGTAGCCTTCGGCGCGCAGTTGGGTCAGAATTTGTTCGGAGTCGACCAGCGCTTTCGGGCAGCCGAGCGAGACAAAGCCCACTTTCGGCGCCGCACCTGGCATGGCCAGCATGGCCTCGGGCTGGGCGGAAGGAACAGGAATACGGTGAATTTCAGACATAGTTGGCAGCTAGTAAAATGGTGAGGCGAATCGGCTATTGTACCCCGAGCCGCCCCTTGCTGTCAGGGCCGTGCTTTTTTGCTGCCGCCGGCACAAGTTCCTGGCGTTGCGATGGACCGCTGGGCGTGCGGCTTAGACTATTTCTTGTCGGTTGGCGGAACCGGCGGAACAAACGGGAACGTGCCGAACAGATTCTTGCTCTGGCTTTGCATCTGCTCCTGCATTTGCACGAACAGGCTCTTGCTCTGGTCGATGTAGTTGTTCATCATGCCTTGCATCATCGGGCCCTGGACATTCATGAACTGTGTCCACATTTCAGGGCTGAATGGCTTGCCTTCGAAGCTGCCGGCCGACGTACCCGTGAATTTGTGCTGGATATCGGTGAACGCTTGCACGTTCTTTTCCAGGTAGGATCCCATCATGCCCTGCATGGCGTGGCCATAGTAGCGGATGATCTGCGACAACACGCTGCTCGAGAACATGGGCGCGCCGTTCGCTTCCTCTTCCAGAATGATTTGCAGCAAGATGCTGCGCGTCAAATCTTCATTGGATTTGGCATCGACGACGGTAAACACCTCATTGTCCAACACCAGCTGCTTGACGTCCGTCAAGGTGATGTAGGAACTGGTTTGCGTGTCATACAGACGGCGGTTAGGATATTTTTTAATCAGGCGGTCTATACTTTTTTTTGCACTACTCATCACAAGTTCCACTTATTGCGCCGCAGCGCATACTGAGTTAATCCGAAAAAAAAGCGAACGAGGGTCCGCTTTCGCACCTGCCTACGTTTTCCATTATAGAGTGGAAAACGGCTCCATTGCACATCAGGGTAGTAGATTCCCGCATTTATTGCAACGCAACTAAAAGTAGATTCCTGACAAGACCGGAGATTACGCCGTTCTTGTCAGCGAGAACGCTTTGTAAACTAGTCCGCCCTGACTTTAACATACCGCCCTGGCGCCGCCTCGATTGCCGCGTGGCGCTTGTTGCCCGGTTTGCCTGGCGCCTTCACCTGGGTGCCGCCGTGTTCGGCCAGGAAAGCCGCCCATTCGGGCCACCAGCTGCCCACGTGCTCGGTCGCGCCTTCCATCCATTGCTCGGCGGTTAAGGGCTTGGCTTTCGCCGTACGTGGCTTGTCATTGCTCCAGTAGCTGCGCTTTTTCTTCGAGGCAGGATTGATCACGCCGGCGATATGGCCCGACGCGCCGAGGATAAAACGGTTGGCTTTCGGTTTTTTCGGATTCAGCAAGGCCGTGCTGGCGTAGGCCGCGCCCCAAGGCACGATATGGTCTTCGCGCGAACCGTAGATGAAAGCGGGCGCGTCGATGCTGCTCAGGTCGACCTTTTCCCCCGCCACCGTCAGCTTGCCCGGCACTTTCAGGCTGTTTTCCAGGTACGTGTTGCGCAGATACCAGCAGAACATGGGGCCCGGCAAGCCCGTGCCGTCGCCGTTCCAGTACAGCAAGTCGAACGCAGGCGGCTCCTTGCCCTTCAGGTAGTTCGACTGCACGTAGTTCCACACGAGGTCGTTCGGCCGCAGGCTCGAGAAAGTGCTGCCCAGGTCGCGGCCCGTCATCAGGCCGCCCTTGGCCAGGGTCTGCTCGCGCAGCGCCACTTGCGGCTCGTCGATAAAGACGTCGAGCGCGCCCGTATCGCAAAAGTCGAGGAAAGTGGTCAGCAGGGTCAGGCTGGCGGCCGGGTTCTCGCCGCGCGCCTTGAGCACGGCCAGCGCCGTCGAGACGATGGTGCCGCCCACGCAAAAGCCGAACATATTGAGCTTGTCCTGGCCCGAGATTTCCTGCGTCACCTTGATGGCTTCGATCACGCCTTGCTCGACGTAATCGTCCCACGTCAGGTGCTGCATGCTCATGTCGGGATTGCGCCAGGACATCAGGAACACGGTATTGCCCTGCTCCACCGCATAGCGCACGAGCGAATTTTCCGGCTGCAAGTCAAGGATATAGAATTTATTGATGCACGGCGGCACCATCAATAGCGGCCGCTGGTGTACTGTGGCCGTCGTCGGCGTGTACTGGATCAGCTGGAACAGGGCGTTTTCAAACACCACCGTGCCCGGCGTGGTGGCCACGTTGCGGCCCACTTCGAAAGCCGACTCGTCGGACTGCGAAATGCGGCCCTTCTGCATATCGGCCAGCATATTGCTCAAGCCCTTGGTCAGGCTTTCGCCCTTGGTCTCGATCAGGGTTTGCTGGGCGTCGGGATTGGTGGCAAGAAAGTTGGCCGGCGACATGGCGTCGACGATTTGCTGCACGGCAAACGCAATCTTTTGCTTCTGGTGCGGCGTCGCTTCCACGGCATCGGCCATGGCGCCGAGAAACTCCGCGTTCAGCAGGTAGGCGGCCGCATTGAAGGCCGACAGGGGGCTGGCGTGCCAGGCGGGCGCGGCGAAGCGGCGGTCTTTCAGTTCCGGCACCTTGCCGGCCATAAAGTCGGCCCACAAGCCCGTCAGCTTGGCCACGTAGGCGTTTTTCAGTTGCTCGATCGCTTCCGGCTTGATGCTGGCGCCCGCATCCTGCAAAATGCCGGCAATCGGATTGCCCTGGGGCTGCGGTACCATGTTGAACCACGTCTTCCACTGCTCAGGATTGCTGATCTGCGCCATCCATTCTTTGGTCATCATTTGAGGATCGGGCATATTCATAGGTATATGTAAGTCCATTCAAGAATTAATAAATAATTACTTCCGGGCCACCTGCATGCAAACTTTTACTGACTGGCAATACCAATGATGCTCATGACCGCTGTTGCCTGGATCTATGTCGTTGGCCTCATGGCGCTGACGGAACCGTCCATCGTCGCCGGGGTGATGACCTTCGTGCTGTACTGCGTCATCCCCCTGTCCATCCTATTCTATCTGACGGGCTCGCGGCGACGCAAACGCAAGGCGGCGCGCATCGCGGAACAGAAGGCGCGCGCCCAAGCCTCAGCAGACGATAAAACAAAAACGGCAGACACATAAGTGTCTGCCGTGCAGATTATTTGCGCCAGATCAAGCTGGCCTGTCTTCCCGTGACGCCATCGCGCCGGTACGAGTAAAACTGCGCCGCATCGCTGACGGTGCAGTATTCCCCTCCCGCCACTTGCGCCACGCCATCGCGCAGCAGCATGGTGCGCGCCAGCGCATAGATGTCGGCCAGGTACTTGCCCGGCTTGCCAGCGATGGCGACGAAGGCGGCGCTCAACACTTGCCGTTCAACATCATCACGCGCGCCGTCGCGGAACGCTTGCAGCACGTCCTGACCCACTTCGAATTGCTGCGGACCAATGGCCGGCCCCAGCCAGGCGAGGATATCCGTCGCGCCCTGCACCCGCATGCTGTCTACCGTACGCTGCAAGACGCCGTTGGCCAGGCCGCGCCAGCCCGCGTGGGCCGCACCGACGACCAGGCCATCCGTCGAACAGAACAGTACCGGCAGGCAATCGGCCGTCATCACCACGCACACGGCGCCAGGCAAGGTGGCGATACTGGCGTCGGCGTCCGGCACGTGGCCGTCCAGCTTGCCAGCATCGGCCACGGCCACGCCGTGCACCTGCGACAGCCAGGCCGGCTCGGCAGGCAATATGGCAGCCAGCCGCGCGCGGTTGGCCGCCACGTGCGCGGGTTCGTCGCCCACGTGCGTGCCCAGGTTCAAGCCACCGCCGCCCTGCCCGTCACCATACGGCCCCTGGCTGACACCGCCCGTGCGCAAGGTCGCCAGCGCGCCCACGTTCGCGGGCAAGCCGGGCCAAGCGGGTATAAGGCAAGGCAACGGCGACGTCATCAGACTTGTTCCGGCTCGGGAATACCGGCGGTAGCGATCAGTTGCGCGAAATCATCGGCCAGCGGCACGATCCATTCGCACGCTTCCAGGGTGCCCGGATGCACGAGGCCCAGGCGGCGCGCCTGCAATGCCTGGCGCGAGAAGACGGACACCAGGTGCTGCTTGCCGTACACGTAGTCACCGACCAGTGCGAATCCCAGATGCTGCATGTGCACGCGAATCTGGTGCGTGCGGCCTGTTTCCAGGCGGCATTGCATCAGGCTCACGGGGCGGCGGTCGAGTTCGCCGCTGCCGATCAATTCATAGTGCGTGATGGCAGGCTTGGCGGTGAAATTCTCCGAGACGGCCATCTTGACCCGGTCGCGCGGGTGGCGCGCGATCGATGCATCGATGGTGCCCGCCATTTTCGGCGTGCCCCACACGAGCGCGAAATATTCGCGCTTGACGGTGCGTGCTTGCAACTGGCGCACGAGGTCCGTTTGCGAAGCAAGGGTCTTGCCGACGACCATCAGGCCGCTCGTATCCTTGTCCAGGCGGTGCACGATGCCGGCGCGCGGCACGCCAGCCAGCTGCGGACAGTGGTGCAGCAAGCCGTTGAGCAAGGTGCCCGACCAGTTGCCGGGGCCCGGATGCACGACCAGTCCGGCCGGTTTGTTGATGACGATGATATGCTCATCTTCGTGCACGATGTTCAATTCCATCGCTTCCGGCTTAAAAGCCTCGTCTTCCGGCGCGCTTTGCGGCAGAATGACGATCTTTTCGTCGCCATAGGCGGTCATGTTGCGTTTGGCAACTTTTCCATCGACGGTCACGAAACCGGCTTCCAGCCACAATTGCAAGCGGCTGCGCGAGTATTGCGGCACCAGCTTGGAGATGACTTTATCGAGGCGGTGGCCGCAGGCGTCCGGCGTCAGTTCCAATGTAATCGGGGCCATTTCCTCGAAGACGTCGTCGGCGGCAAAATCGCCGTCAAACGCCTCTTCGGCAGCATGGTCAGAAAGGGAGTCAAACGCGGGGTCAGCCAAATTAGGCTTCGGAGTTAATATCACAGCATTCCCATCGGCTATAATCAGCCTATTGTAAAATCTTGGTTAAAACCTTCTTGCAAAACGTCATGCAAAAAAAATTATCGTTGGTAGTCGCTTCAGTCGTTCTGCTCGGCATGTCCGCTTGCAGCTTGTTGCCTGAAAAAGTGGATGAGACCAAAAACTGGTCCGTTACGAAATTATACTCGGAGGCGCGTGAAGAAATGGCCGGGCAGCACTATGAAGCTGCAATCGGCCTGTTCCAGAAGCTGGAGGCTAACTATCCTTTCGGCAACTATGCTCTGCAAGCGCAGATGGAGATCGCTTACGCGTATTATAAGTCGGGAGACCAGGCGCAGGCACTGGCTGCCGTCGAACGCTTCATCAAGTTGCATCCGAACCACGCCAATGTAGACTATATGTACTACTTGCGTGGCCTGATCAGCTTTAACGACCAGATCAGCTTCCTGAACTTCCTGTACGAGCAAGACCCGACCGAGCGCGATCCGAAAGCCACGCGCGAAGCGTTTGCCGCCTTCAAGCAACTGGTCGACAAGTTCCCGAATAGTAAATATGCGCCCGATTCGCTGGCCCGCATGAACTATTTGATCGATGCTATGGCGAAATACGAAGTACACGTGGCGCGCTATTACTACCGCCGCGGCGCCTACCTGGCCGCCGCCAACCGCGCGCAAACGACGATCAGCGACTTTTCCGCCTCGCCGGCCATCGAAGAAGCGCTGTTCATCATGTACCGCTCGTATGACAAGCTGGGCCTGACCGACCTGCGCGACGATGCCTTGCGCGTGCTGACGAAGAACTACCCGAACACGGCATTCCTCAGCCCGGAAGGGGTGAACAAGGAACGCAAGTGGTGGAAATTCTGGCAGTAAGATAAGAAAAAACCGGGCTAGCCCGGTTTTTTTACTTATGCCCACTGGCCAAACACCTCAGCTCTTGYCCCAGCCGTTTTTTTACTTCATTCGCCCACTTTGCGCCGAAACACCCAGCTCGTATCGTTTGATGCTTGCGGCACATACGCGTAACCATCGACGTCGAACTGCTTCAGCTGCTCGGGGTCGCGGATCTGGTTGACGGCCGCATAGCGGGCCAGCATGCCGCGCGCGCGCTTGGCGTAGAACGAGATGATTTTGTATTTGCCATTCTTCCAGTCCTCGAACACGGGCGCGATGACGGGCACGTCCAGCTGGCGCGGCTTGACGGATTTAAAATATTCTTCGGAAGCCAGGTTGACCAACACTTTCGCGCCCTGCTCCTTCGCCGTGCGGTTCAGGCCGTTGGTGATGGTGTCGCCCCAGAACGCATACAAATCCTTGCCGCGCGCGGTCGACAGCCGCGTGCCCATTTCCAGGCGGTGCGGGTGGATCAGGTCCAGCGGGCGCAGCAAGCCGTACAGGCCCGACAGGATGCGCACGCGCGACTGGGCATAGTCGAGCTGGGCCGGCTGCAGGCTGCGTGCCTCGAAACCGGCATACACGTCGCCATTGAAGGCCATGATGGCCTGGCGCGCGTCATCAAGCTGGGGTGTCCACGACGCGTAGCGGGCCACGTTGAGGGCGGACAAGGCGTCGGAAATGCCCATCAGGCTGCCCACTTCGGCGGGCGAAAACTGGCGCATGCGGGCGATGAGCTGGGCGGAATGGTCGAGAAAATCGGGAGTGCTGTGCAACGAGGTTGTTGGCGGCGTCTCCAGGTCGAGACTCTTGGCGGGCGAAAGCACGATCAACATAAATTATCACTACAGAATAGAATTGCCGACATGATACCTGCTCCACAAAAACTCGTCCTCGACACCAACGTTTGCCTCGACCTGTTCGTCTTCAACGACCCGCGCTGGGCGGGCCTGCTGGCGGCCATGGAAAGCGGCGCCGTACATGCCATCACGCGCGAAGATTGCCGCGCGGAATATCTGGTCGTGCTGCATTACAAACACTTGCCGCTCGATGAAGCGAGCCGCGCCGTTGCCGCCGCCCGCTTCGACGCCCATATCAGCGTGGTGGCGCCACCCGTCTCCGGCGTGCGCCTGCCCGTCTGTACGGACAAGGATGACCAGAAATTCCTCGAACTGGCGCGCGACGCCAACGCCGACATCCTCATCACCAAGGACAAGGCCCTGCTGAAACTGGCCCGCAAGACGGCCAAGGCCGGCATGTTCAAGATCATGGTGCCGGAAGGCTGGGCCTTGCCAGGCTGAGCCTTTAAAGCCCCGCACGCAACGGGGCGCGCTGCGCTAGAATGGGACACGATTCCACTTTCCGCACCGCGCCCCTACCGTTCATGAACAGCCCGTCCCTGCCCTACACGACTCCCACCCTGACCACCCGCTTGCCTGCTGTGGGCACCACCGTGTTTACCCGCATGTCCAGCCTGGCGGCCCAGCATGGCGCCGTCAACCTGGGCCAGGGTTTTCCCGACTTCGATTGCGCGCCTGAACTGGTTGAACGCGTCAGCGACGCCATGCACGCCGGCCACAACCAGTACCCGATGATGACGGGTGCCGCGCCCCTGCGCGTAGCCATCGCCGCGAAGATCGCCAGCCTGTACGGCCACAACTATGATGCCGGCACGGAAATCACGGTCACGGCCGGCGCCACGCAGGCGCTCACCACGGCCATCCTGTGCTGCGTGCACCCGGGCGACGAAGTCATCGTCATCGAACCGGCCTACGACAGCTATCTGCCGGCCATCGCGCTGGCCGGCGGCGTGCCCGTGCTCGTTTCCATGGAGTTGGGTGAACACGGCTACAGCGTGCCGTGGGACAAGCTGGCCGCTGCCGTCAGCAGCAAGACGCGTTTGATCATCATCAATACGCCGCACAATCCGACGGGCACAATCTTGCGCCCCGCCGACGTGGCGGCGCTGGCCGACATCGTGCGCGGCACGCAAATTTTGATCCTGTCCGACGAAGTCTACGAACACATGGTGTACGACGGCGTGCCGCACGCTTCATTGAGCCGCAACGCGGAACTGGCGGCGCGCAGCTTCATCGTGTCCAGCTTCGGCAAAACGTATCACGTGACGGGCTGGAAGGTTGGCTATGTAGCCGCCCCAGCCGCGCTGACGGCGGAGTTTCGCAAGGTGCACCAATACAACGTCTTTACCGTCAACACGCCGATGCAGCACGGCCTGGCCGGCTACATGGCCGACCCGCAGCCCTACCTGGACTTGCCCGCGTTCTACCAGCGCAAGCGCGACTTGTTCCGCGATGGCATAGCGGGCAGCCGTTTCAGCCTGCTGCCGGCCGACGGCACGTATTTCCAGTGCGTGCGCTACGATGCCATTTCGCAAGAGACCGAAGCGCAGTTCGCCGAATGGCTGACGACGGAAATCAAGGTGGCCGCCATTCCCGTGTCCGCGTTTTATACGCAGGGCAAGGAGTCGGGCATCGTGCGCTTCTGCTTTGCCAAGAAAGACGAGACCTTGCGCCTGGCGCTTGAGCGCCTGCGCAGCATATAACCGAGCACTGAACATGGCTTCGCTGCGGCGGGGCAAAGGATGACAAGCATGGTACAGCGTCGCATCGGCCCGGCCGACCTGGTTCCCGGCGAACCCCTGCCCTGGGATCTGTTTCTGGCCGACCACAGCGCGGGCCCGCAACTGCGCAAGGGACAGATCATCACGGACGGCGCGCAGCTAGGGCGGCTAATGCAGCTGGGCCTGTACGTGGGCGCGCCGGACCAGCCGTCCGTCTTGCGCCTGCTCAACGAAGCGGCCCAGCGCCTGGAACGCTTGCTGCTGGCCTTGCGCAGCGAAAACAATGCCGAGCGCGACGTGCGCGACATCGCCCGCGAACTGCTGCGCGCGCTCGAACACGATGCCGACATCGCCCTGGCCAGCATACTGCTCAACCAAATCGCCGGCAGCTACGCCGTGCGCCACTGCATCGAAACGGCCTTGCTGGCCATGCTGGTGGGACGCAGCATGCACAAGTCCCACGACGAATTGCTGTTGATCGGTGCGGCCGCGCTGACGATGAACGTGGGCATGCTGCGCCACCACGACAGCTTCCAGGACCGGCCCGGCCCCCTGAATGACGAAGAAATGCGCATCGTGCGCCAGCATCCGCAGGAAAGCACGGAACTGTTGCGTTGCGCCGGTGTCGACGACGAGGAATGGCTCAGTTGCGTGCTCTTGCACCATGAAAACGACGACGGCAGCGGCTACCCGCAGGGGCGCACGGCCGATGAAATCCTGCAAAATGCCAAGCTGATCGGCCTGGCCGACCGCTATTGCGCCCGCGTTTCCGCGCGCAACTACCGGCGCTCCATCGTGCCCGACCAGGCGCTGCAGCACATCTTCCTCGACCAGGGCGTGCCCATCGACCCGCTGCTGGGAGAACAATTCGTCAACCTGCTGGGCAAATATCCACCGGGCACTCTGGTGCGCCTGCGCAGTGGCGAACTGGGCGTCGTGACGCAACGGGGTGCCGGCCACGTGCATCCACTCAGCGACCCGCTGGGCGCGCCGCTGGCCGCCGCCCAGCTATCGCAGATGACGCCGCGCGACACGGCCGACAGCCAGTTCGCCATCGTTTCGTCGCTGCACGAAGATGATGCGGGCGTGCGCTTCAGCATGCGGCATGTGTGGGGGGATGAGGCGCGGTTGTAGCGCTTATTGGCATGGGTCGCAATACGCGAATGCCTTGATGACAAGTTTCGCAGGCAGCCTGCAAAATTGATGATTCGAAGTGATCTTTACTATCTCAAAAGATTGCTATTCATCACTATTTCTCTTATTTTTATTTCAAAATAGTAATGAAGGGCGCTGTCTTCGCTGAACTGATTTTCCAGGACAACAACGTCGACATCTTTTTCAGGGAAATACATTTTGATTGATGCAAAGCCCAAGCCTTTTCCGGAGTGGCCGATGTATTTGATCGGCGTCTTGTCACTGACATAGACACCATAACCATAGCCATTTTTTTCAGCACCGAAAGCGACGTGCTGACTGGATATGTCATAATTTGTCATCAGCTTGTAGGTTTCCGGCTTTAAGATTTTCCCCTTATGAAGTTTTTCATCCCATGCATTCAAATCCCTTGCATTTGAAACAATGCCTCCAGCGGGAATAAAATCAACCCAGCCTTGCCCCTGAACCGGATGCACTTTCAATTCGAATACATTTTTCGAATTGACGTACCCATTGATGACGTTATTATTCTTGCCTTCCTCATAGCAAAAACTATTGTCCATTGCCAGCTCTTTGAACAAGTCATTTGCCGCTTCGATATACTTTTTCCCGCTTGTTTTTTCAAAAATATGTCCCAGCATGGCGTACGTTGTCACGCCGTATAAAAAATCCGTCCCGGGCTGGAAGCTCAGTGGCTGGTCAATCTCAGTGATTCCTGCCGAAAAGTTGAGCAGCTGATGCACGGTCACTTTGTCGGCCCACGCCTGCGGCAAATCAGGCAAGTATTTTCTAACGGGACTATGCAAGTCGATCCTGCCTTTTTCAACTTCCCGCAAAATCAACGCTGCCGTGATCTGCTTGCTATTCGACATGATCCTGAAGTTATCGTCCAGTTTCAACGGCACCTTATTTTCAAAATCCGCATAACCATAGGCTTTTGAGTATATTGTTTTCCCATGTTGCGTGATGAGAATCACCCCATTGAAACTTCTAGGGCTTGTTTCCTTGATCAAGCTGTCAATTTCCACAGCGTAGTCACCCGACTTGTCCGCAGATGAATTACCTTCAGCATGGGCATTGGCGAATACAGCGTTTGTCAATAGAAATGAAATCGCCAATATTTTCAGTGGCGAAGTCGCTTTTTTATCAGCATCAGAAGTTTTCATGGGGATATTGTCGTTTGGTTTACAACCTTCAACTGGGGAAATTATACCCCCGCCCACTGCGTGGCTGCGAATTCAAACGGTCAGCACCAAAGCCGTCAGTTTGAAGACTTCAAATACGCGCGCAAGCCATGCGTCAAAATAAAGGGAAACACGCTCGCATGGTCTTCATCCTCGAACACGCGCAAGCGCGTCTTCAGGCCAGGGTACTTGTGCGATTTCAGCTTGCCATCGAACTCGCGCAAGTCGGCCAGCATGTCGGCCTCTTCCTCCAAACGCGAACGCTTCTTGCCCGCCGCCAGCTTTTCCAGGCCGCCGATGCCGAAGAACACGGATGCAGGCAAGTCCTTGTGGCTGGCGGCATACGCCTGCTCGCGGTCGAACATGACGCCGGCGTCGTACCACAGCGACGGGCTGCCGAGGATGTAGTGCTCGAAGGTGCGTGGTTCCGTCAGCAGGAATTGCAGGCCCAGCAGGCTGCCGTAGGAATGGCCGATGAAGACCTTGCGCTGCATGTTGACGCGATAGTTACTGGCGATAAAGGGAAACACCTCGCCCGAGATGAACTGGCCATACGCCTTCGCTTCGCCAAACGCCGGTTGCCGCCCCGGCATGTCCGAGCGGTAGTCGTGCTTGCGCGGCGTGGTGGGCGTGTAGTCGCGGCGGCGGCTGTACACCCCGCCATCGCCGTTGGCGTACGACAGGCCGACCACCACGACTTCTTCCATCCCCGCATGCTTGTTCAGGCGCTGCGCGATATTGCGCACGATGGCGAACGAGTAATTGGCATCCACGACGAACAGCACCGGATAGCGTTTATTTCCCTGCCGATAGGAATCGGGCAAGGCGACATATAGCTGATAGTCGCGTTTCAGGGCTTGTGCACGGATGTCGCGCACTTCCGTATTTTCCAGCACGTAGTTGGCAGGCGGGCTGGCGGGTGCGGCCAGGGCGCTGCTGGCCAGGCAGCACAGGACGATGAGCAGATTGCGAGGTTTCAAGCTGGTGTCTTTCATTGAGGTAAAAGTTACTTCGCCGCAGCCGCCGTCAGTTGCACCAATTTGCGTTCGACAAACGCCTGCAATTGCGGCGACAGGGTTTGCAAGCCCTTGGCCCGCTCGAACGCCTGGCGTGCCTGGGCTGGGTGGTTGTCCGCTTGCAAGGCGATGCCCAGGCCCATCCACCAGACGCTGTTGTCGGGCGCCGTCTGCAGGGCCTGCTGATAATGTTCCGATGCTTCGCGGTAGCGCTGTTCGCGCTGCAGCACGCCGGCCAGGAAGGCGTGGTATTCGCCGTTGTCGGTCGCATACGGCAAGCTGCGCGTGAGGGTATCGAGTGCGGCCACGCCGCCGTTGGCCTTGTCCAGCTGCAGACGGGCCAGCATCATCGCTTGCGCCGGCTGTTTCGGGTCCAATGCCAGGCTCAGCTGCAACTGGCGGGCCGCCTCGTCGGGGCGCTGCGCTTCGAGCAGCAGGCGCACCAAAGTTTCGCGCGCGCCCTGGTGGCGCGGGTCCAGCTGCAGGGTCTGCTGTAAGGCCAGCATGGCGTCGGAGACGCGGCCATCCTGCAACTGGGCCAGCGCGCGCCGGTATTCGTTCTCCACGCGCTGCTGGGCAGTGACGTGCTTGCCGTCGATGATGCGCTCGCTGGCGGCCGGTGCTGGCGTTTTTACCACCGACGCAGCGGCAGGCTTGGCCGCTTTTTCCACGATGCGGCGCAACTCGGCGGGCCGCGCCTTGGCGGCCGCGGGGGCAACTTCCTCGGCCTGGAACACGGGCTCGGGTTCAGCCGCCACGACGGGCGCAACTGGTGCAGCCACCACGGGAGCGGTTGCAACGACAGGCAACGGTGCCGGTGCCAGAACAGGCGTACTGGCCACATTGATCAGCACGGGCGGCACGGCCGGGCGCTTCAGGTAGACCCAGCCCAGGGCGATGGCGGCGGCCGTCAAGCCGGCAGCGCCGCCGAAGACCAGCGCGCGCGGCAGGCCCCGCTCGCGTTCGGGCACGGAGCGGATGCCGGCCGCGTCGCCGCGTCCATCGGGGGTGCCGCGCGCATCGAGGTCTTGCAACATCTTGTTAATCAGGCTCATCTACAGGCTCATCTTCGTCATCGGTTCAATAAAGTCCAGCTCACGCCGCAGGCGGCGGCCAGCACGCCGGCGCCGGCCAGCCATGGCCAGGGCTTCTGCCAGAAGCGCGGCTTGCTGGCCAGGGTATCGCTGGCGGCCAGCGCCACGTGGCGCCCGCTGACCTGCTGCCGCCCTTCGCCATACGCCACCATCAGCGCCTTGTGCGCCATGATGTTGATCAGGCGCGGAATGCCGCCGGAAGCCTGGTACAGCTTGCGCACGCCGCCACGGCTGAACAGGCGCGCGCCATCGAAGCCGGCCACGCGCAGGCGGTGCGCCACATAGAAATCCACGTCGTCGCGCGACAGCGGACCCAGGTGGTAGTGAAAGGTGATGCGCTGCGCCAGCTGGCGGATTTCCGGCAGGGCCAGCTTGACGTCGAGTTCCGGCTGGCCGAACAGCACGATTTGCAGCAGCTTGCGCTTTTCCGTTTCCAGATTCGTCAGCAGGCGCAGCGCTTCGAGGCTGTCGACGGGAATCGCCTGCGCTTCGTCCAGACACAGCAGCACGCGCTTGCCTTGCGCCGCCAGGTTGAGCAGGCGCAGGTTGAGGGACTTGAGCAACTGATGCTGATCAGCATCTTTCTCCAGCAGCACATCGAGGTCGTCCGCCAGCGCCAGGATCAGCGAACGGGGCGGCAAGTTCGGATTCGGGATGTAGGCCGTGACGAAATCCGGCCCCAACGATTGCATGAACTTGCGGCACAAAAAGGTTTTACCAGTCCCCACTTCGCCAGTGATCTTGATGAAGCCCTCGCCATTGCGCGCCGCCACCAGCAGGGTATTGAGGGCCTTTTGCGACTGCGGGCCGTTGAAGAAGAAACTGGTATCGGGCGTGAGGCCGAACGGCGCCTCGCGCAAGCCGAAATGGGCCTGGTACATTTAGCGCCGCTCCGACGGCCGGCGCGGGTCGAGCGCCTCGATGCGCTTGCCCGAATCGAGCAAGTCCTCGTTCCAGCTATTGGCGCCATCAACGATGGTCGGCTTGATCAGCACCACCAGCTCGCGCTTCTGGATCACCTGCCCCGTGTTGCGGAACAGCGCGCCCAGCACGGGAAGATCGCCCGCGCCCGGCACTTGCGAGCGGTCCGCCGTCGTGGCCTGGCGCATCAGGCCGCCGATGGCGACGATGCGGCCATCCTGGCTGCGCACCATGCTGTCCATCTCGGACGTGCTCGATGCGGCCAGCGGCAGTTTCAGCGAACCGGCGCTGCCCAGGTCGATTTCCTTGCTGATGGTCGACACCTGGCTCACGGACGGATGCACGTGCAGGATGATGTTGCCATCCGCATCGATCTGGGGCGTCACGTCCAGCACCACGCCCGAAAAGAATGGCTGCAAGGTCACGTTGGGGCTGGTCGTCGCGCCGCTGGCCGTCGTGTTCGTCGTGGTCGACACGCCCGTCACGTAAAACTCGTCCGTGCCGATCTTCAGCACGGCCTTCTGGTTGTTCATGGTGGCGATACGCGGGCTCGACAGCACGTGCACGGAACCTTGCGATTCCAGGAAGGAAATCATGGCGGCAAAATTGGCCGTCTGGAAAGCCAGGCCGAACATGGAACCGGCCGCGTTGGCCGCCGAACTGAGGCCAAAGCCGCTGCTGGCCGTCAGGCCATTGCCGGTGGTCATGTTGGGCGGCTGGCCGCCGTTGAACGGCAGCGGCGCCAGGGTGCCGCCCGGCTGGATGAAGCCGGTCGAGATGCGGTTCGTGTGGCCGCTCTTGATCGAGGCGAACGAGGCCCAGTTGATGCCCGTCTGCGTATTGTCGTTGAGCTCGACTTCGAGGATTTTCGCTTCCAGTATCACCTGGCGGTCGACGGACAATTGCGTGGCCTTCAGGTACATGTCGACATTGCGCAACTCTTCCGGCATGGCGCGGATGACGATCACGCCCGACTGCGGGCTCAGCACCACTTGGCGCCCGCCTTCGCTGCTGCCGACGATGGCTTCCAGCGCCGCTCTCAATTCCGGCCAGAAATCGGCCGTCGACGAGGTGGTCAGGTTGCTGCTGTCCAGGGTGCGGCCGCCCTGGCCGCCATTGGTTTGCTGGTTCTGCTCGTTATTCTGGTTATTGCCCTGGTTGTTATTGCCGCCATTGCCCGAGCCGCCCGAATTGGTCGAGCCCACCGAACCCACGGACGTCGACGAGACGCGCAGGTTGGAACTGCCGCGGCGCGCGCCCGTCAGGTAATTGACGTGAAACAAACGCGTCTGCATGGTCAAGGGCTTGATGTAGATCTGCGTGCCCTCGACCTTGTAATCGTAGCCATACAGTTCGCGCACGGCATCGAGCGCCTGGAACAGGGTCACGTCCTTCAGGTTGGCGGAAATCGTGCCGCCGATGTCAGGGTGGACCAGCATGTTGTAGCGCGTGCCGGCCACGATGGAAGTGAAGAACTGGCGCGCCGGCACATTGTTGAACGCCACGTTGAAGCGCTCGTCGAGCGCGGCGCGGGCCTTTGGCAATTGCTGGGCCAGGGCCGCCACGGGCGGCAGCAGCGCCGCTTCCACGGCATCGGGCTGGGCCGCTGGCGCCGTGGTGGCCGCCGCGCCCTTGACGGCATCGGAGATCGCATTGTAGGTGTCGCGCTTGACGGGCGCGACATTGCAGCCGCCCAGGCCCAGGCTGACGCTGATGACAGCCGCCATCGTACTGATCTTGAACATGCTCGCCTTGTGTTGATTGAGTTGCTTGGCCACTTCTTCTACTCCTGCTTGCTGCCGGTCTTGCTATCGGTCTTGCGATCGGCCTTGTTATCGGTCTTGCTGCTCGGGTACAGCTTGAAGGTTTCCAGTGATTTGCCACGCCGCAACAGCACTGCCGTGTCGTGGATCTCCGTCACCACGGCGTCGCCCACCCTGCTGCCGACCTTGACCGTCTGGCCATCGATGACGGCCAGGCGGCGTCCGCCCGGCTGGGTGGAAATGAGCACCGATTGCAGCTGAGGCCGGGCCGCAACGACAGGCGCGGCGCTGGCGGGCGCCCACAGGGCCGCGGGCGGACGCGTCGGATCATCGAGCGCCTGCGCCTGCGCGCCAGGCCATGCCAGATTCAGCATGAGCAAAGGCGCCAGCAGCGCGGGACCAAAGGTCAGAGTGCGATCCATGTGTCGTCCATGCTGAGGGTATGTAAGGTCAGGGTCAGGGTGGCGCTTGGATAGCTGGCAGCGTCGAGGTGGGCGGCGCCCCAGAAGACCCGCGTCGGCATCGCTTGCAGCGCCTGCATGTATTGCACCATGTCCGCATAGCTGCCCTGCAGCACCACTTCCACGCCATGCTGGTGCAGCAACGGCGCCGGGGCCGGCGCCTTGGCTGCATCCGCCTTGGCTGCCGGCTCGCCGTTCGCCGTTTCAGCCTGATGTGCGCCGACTGCGCTGCCGGGCAAGGTTTTCAGCGACACCAGGCGCAATCCCGCGTGCCGGCGCAGCAGGTGCTCGAGCAAGGTAACCATGCGCTCGGGCGCCACCAGGCCATGCTGCTTCTCGCGCAGCGCCTGCGCCAGAGATGCCGTTTCCGCCTGCAGGGCCAGCAGGCGCGCGCGCGCTTCCTTGTCGGGATCGGTGGCATGGGCGAGCATGGTCAGCTCGATTTCCTTGTTCGTCGCGGTCAACAGGCTTTGCTTTTGCGCAATGCTCGCTTCCAGCGCTGCGTGCTTCGCCAGCAAGGGATTGAGGCTCATGAAATAAAACACGAACAGGATGGCGGCCGCACCGGCGCCAAATACCATCAGCCGCTCGCGCAGGCTGAGAGCGTCGAAGGCGGTGGCCCATTTCTTCAGCAAGGGCAGCATCAGCGTGTTCCTCCCGCAACAGGTTTGGCCGGCGTGGCGGCACGCTCCGCCGACTGCAGGCTGAACGCGACATACGGCAGGCTGGCCGCCTTGCCCTCGGCCACGGCCGGCTGCTCGGGCTGGCTGATGTCGAGGCTGCCGAAGGTTTTGCCTTTGAGTACCTCCTGCTGGCCCAGGCGCGTGATGTACGCAGGCAGCAGCGACGCGTGCAAGGCGCGGCCCTGCAAGCCGAAGTCATTGCCGGCGCCGGCTATGTTCACGCCCGTCAGCCATACGCCTTCGACCCTGGCCTGCGCCAGCGCGCGGAAATAGCCGGCATAGCCGAGGGTATTGCCCAGCTTGCCGCTGTCCAGCACGCTTGAAGCGTCCTGCAGCAACTGGCGCTGCGCCTCGACGGCCGACAGTTCCTGCGCCAGGGCCGGATCTTTCTTGCGTGGCGGGTAATCGCGCAAAATCTGGTCGCGCTTCGCCTCGACTTGCGCCAGCGCCGCCTTGACGCCCGCTTCGCGCTGTTCCAGGCCGGCCATTGCCTGCCGGGCCAGCACGCCCAGGACCAGCAAGACGAGCGCCAGCGCGCACAGGCCCAGGCCGGCCGTGCTTGCCGACATATGGTGTTGTTTCAGTTCAAACTGGGGATTGAACAGATTGATCTGCTGGCTCATGCGCCCTTCCCTTCGTGCTTGCCCGGATGCGGGCCAAGCTCGCGCAAGGCAGCCCCGATGGCCAGGAAGTAGCGCGCCTGCATGGCGGGATCGCGCAATTCGGCGGCCTGCGACAAGTCCAGCACGGTGGCCAGGTCCAGCTGCTCGACGGGCATGTAGAGATTGTCGGCCAGGTAGGCGTGCAAGCCATCGCTGGCGCCCGTCATCAGCATCAAGCGGGCCAGCGAAATGAAATGGAACTGGCGGTCGAAGTGGTCGAACGAGCGCTGCAGTTCCAGGGTAACGCGGTCGTAGTACTGGCTGGCGTCGGGCGACTGCAATTGTGCCAGGGTCACGTCGATGCGGCGCGCCTGATACAGCTCGCCATTGAAACTCATGGTCAGCAAGCCGCCGTCGCCATCGAAGAACAGCACGGCGATGCCGCGTCCCGGCGTTTCCAGCAAGGTGGCGATATTACGCTGCGCCATTTCGGGGATATCGATCACGGACAGGCCGATCTTGCATTCGGCGTACTGCGCCTGGCGGCGCGACACGGCGCTGTTGCGCGCGGCGACGGCAAACACGCTGCTGCCCCGCTGGGTGCCGTTCGGATCGCCGGGAATGTCGAACACGTCGATAGTGGCGTCGGCCAGCGGAAAGTCCAGCATATCCTTCAGGCGCCAGCCCACGGCCGTCTTCAACTCCTCGCGCGGCACGGCCGGCGCTTCCAGCGACAGCAGCTGGTATTCGCCGCCAGCCAGCACGCTGGTGCAATGGCGCGAGGGGGCCTGCAGCTCCTTGCCCAGTTTTTCCAGCACCTCGGCCGGCGCCGGTCGTGCGGCCGCCTGGTAGCTGGCACGCAGCACGCGCGGCATCCCGCCGGCGGGACGTTCGACAACGACAGCGCTGACGCCCTCGCGGCCAAACGCCGTGGCCAGCCAGCCATCGTACTTCTTTGCTCTTGCGAATAAACCCATGCGAACTATCCAGTGTAAGTGCCTGCCCGATCTTGTCGCGCAGTTAATGCATCCAGCCAATTTTAATTCATGAAGCCAACTTTATTGTGTAAAAACAATAAATTAGCGATCTTTTTTTCACGCAGTTGACCTTACTGCGACAACACGGCTTGCAGGCGGCGCTGGACGTAATCGGGGTTATTGCCCGCGTTCGGGCAGCCGGCAGGCCCAGGCTGGTTGCAAGCGGTGGCCGTGATGGTCCAACTGGTCAAGGTGCCGGGACCGGTGCCGCGACTGCACTGCACGTTGACGGAAAAGATAGACAGCGAGGTGCCTGCAGGCAAGGCAAACGACTTGACGGGATCACACTGTCCATCGACCAACTGCCGGTACACGCCCCACTCGATACCTGCACGGGCGGCCTGCTCGGCGCGCACGCCCTGCACGTCCAGTGCAGACTCAACCTGCTGCAGGGTAAAAATATTCACCATCGCGGCGCCCAGACCCGCCAGCACCACCAACAGGAAAATCGCCGTGACCAGGCTGAAACCGCGCATGCGGCGCAAGGAAAATGTCGTCATGGCGTATTGCTGACCTGTACCTGCTGCACCAGGCGCAGCGTTCCCGTGTTGCTGTTTTCCGCGCCGAGGCTCAGCACGATGCTGAGCAAGCCGCGCGGCACATTTTTCAGTACTTCATAGGTAAAGCAACCTTCGGGCGGAGTTGCTTCCGTCGCGGGAACGCCAGACCTGCCAAGCGTGTTCTTCAGGATTTTTTGCGCCAGCAAGGCACGCACAGGAGCAGTCGACAGCGGCGCAGCCGCCGCATTGAGCGGCTGCGCTGCCTGGATGGTATAGCCGGAATAGCGCGTCAGGGTACCGGTCTGCGGATCACAAACATAGCTGACAGGCGTCGTCACGACCTGAAAACGGTGCGATGGCGAAGGAAATTTTTGCGGCGACTGCGCGAGGAAGGGATTGCCCTGCAAGGTCACCACGGCGCCGCTGACAGCCGCGACCTGCGCCAGATTGCAAATGCCGCCGTTGACAGCACAGCCGTAGGCGTCCGGCAGGTTATCGCCCATATTGTAGACGGCAATAAAGTCGCCGGGCGCGATCGCCGGCACGTTTCCGACGACAGTGAATTGATTGGGATCGACACCAGGGCCGACGGGATTGAAAGCCAGTACGGCCCCGAGGCCTGGCGGATCATCCTCAGACAGGTAGCGGCCGCCGGATTTCGTCAGCAGCAGCTCCAGGTACTTGCCATTCGTGCTGACACGCACACTATTGGGCAGCGCAAGACGCACGTCGCGCGCGATGCGCCGCACGGCCGTATCGGCCACGTCGGCCAGGTCGGCGCGGGCATTGGCATCAACATAACCTTGCACGGGCAGGCGTATGAACATGGCCACCATGCCGCCGATGATGCCGGTGATGACGATCACGATGATCATCTCCACCAGGGTAAAGCCGCGCGCGCGGCGCCGGGAAAAATAGATATTCATGGGATGCTGTTCGGCGCGTAGCGCGTGCGGTAGCCGTCGAGCACGACCTGCTGCTTGTCGCCATAAGCGACGCTGACCTGGATATGCAGCACATTCGGTGCCGCGATGCCGTTCAGCGCGACGGAATTCATGCTGACTGTCGCCGCATATTGGTTGGCAAGCGATGAAAAAGGATTGCCGGCCACATCCGTGGTGTACGTGATGGCGCTGCCATCCTTGGCCACGTAATCGTTGACGTTGTCATAAGGCCGCTGCGTTGCACCACCCTGTATCCCGGGCGCCTCCACGACACCACAGTCGGCCACACTGATGGCCGTCTCGGCTGCCGGGTCGTTCACTGCGCAAAAAGTAAACCGCGCGCCCTCGATTTCGTCGAGCATGCCTTCCGCAATGGCCAGCGCCTGCTTGCGCAGCTGCGGGTCGACGCTGTTGCGCGTCGTCAGGTCCATCACGCCGAGGATGCCCACCACCGCTACGCCCACAATGACGATGAAAAGCACCAGTTCGATCAAGGTCACGCCGGCCTGGGTGCGCCTGGCGGCATGGCGCCTAGCGGTACACATAGCCGGTCTCCGGTGATACCTTGATCTGGTATTGCTGCCCGCCACCCGCCACGGCCAGCACCAGTATCTCGCGAAAATCGCCATACACCGTGTAATACGGACGCCCCAGCGGGTCAAAGTAAAAGCCGGCGGGGCCGTCCGACAGCGTGACGGACGACGGCCATCCTTCGCACAGCCAATTGCTCCACCCAGCGCAAGCTAGTAGCGTCTCCTTGCTGCCGCTGTTGCTGCCCGTCGGCGGCACCACGCTTCTGGCATTGCTGTCACAGGCCGGCGTGAAGCACAGGGCCACGCTTTTGGTATCGATGCTGACAAACACGGCACGGTTTTGCGCCACCGCCAGCTTTTGCCCGTAGCGCACGATATTCGTCACCTGATCGGCAAAACCGCGCGCGTCGAACGTGTCGCGCTGGAAAAACCGGTTGACGGCAAAGGTGGCCAGCAGGCCGGCGATCACGAGCACCGCGACCAGCTCGATCAAGGTGAAGCCGTGCGCAGCCGTGTGTCGCAGCGGACCTGGTGGCCCTGCGTGACGATGCGGAAAGACTGTCGGTGGCTGCTGCAATGGGTGGCCCGTAAAAAAGCCCAACGGGCTGGCGCCTGGGGTTGGGCTGGTGGTGCGCAAGGAAGGCCAAGTATTACCTGGCCATCCTTGCAAGTCAGTACAAATTATTTACAATCTGCAGTCGCCAGAGCAGGCGTGATGGTCGGCGCGCCGCCAGCCGCGGCAGGAGCGACATAGGTAACCTTGCACGCTGTGCGCGTTGCATCAGGCGTCACGACACCACCAGAAAACTTGTAGTCAGGATCAGTCAAACCTGCAGCATCGATGATGCTGGCAGTTGTCGGGTAACCAAATGCACCGTCGATATCCTTGCCTTCCATCTGCACCTTCGGCGTATCGACCGAGCCCTTGACCAGCCACTGCGCATGGTACAGCGCCGCACCTGCCTTCATGGCGCCTACCGCCGCATTCATCTTGGCAATACGCGCATCAGTCGACATGTCGATAAATTTAGGAATCGCCGTCGCCGCCAGGATGCCGAGGATCACGATGACGACGATCAGTTCGATCAGGGTAAAACCTGCCTGGGCGCCGCTTTTCATACTACGTAAAGACTTGTTCATTCTTGCTCTCCAAAATCAAATAAAAACATCAAAACCAACGCCATGAAACTGTCGCTGCACCGGACCAGGAAGTGCGTCAGTTTGCTGCCGAGTCCGGCGATTTCCACACCACGATATCGGGCTCCCGGGCGAGCTTGCCAAGATCGGCGTCTGCACCCGGCAAGGTTACATTAAATTTCACTGAATCAACCCTTGTAGTCGGAAAAATATTGCCATTACTAAACAAATAGATAATTTTTTGTTCTTTTTTGTCGTACAACCAATTCCCCGCTGGTAATTTTGCAAGGTCCGGCTGCGCAAACTCGCCCAGATAGTTGGCTGGCTTGTCGGCCAGCCACTCGAACGGGTTTTGCCGCGCCAGCGCCGGCATTCTGTCGCGCTGGTCCGCCAGGTACAGCTGCAGCACCTGCACCCGCAAGCTCGTGCGCAAGATGCCGAGCATCTGTGCCACGGCCACTTGCTGCGCCTGCTGCTGGTAATAGCCGACCCGGTTCAACAATACCGCCACCAGGATGGCGAACACGCCCGCCACCACCGCCAGCTCGAACAGGGTGAAACCGCGCTGGCGGAGCGGCCTTGCCATCAGTGCAGGGCCGCCCGGCCCAGGTCCCAGATCGGCAGGAAGATGCCCAGCGCCAGCACCAGCACCATGGCGCCGAGGAAGACGATCAAGATCGGCTCGATCTGCGCCGAGAGGGTCTTCAATTCATAGTCGACTTCGCGCTCGTACATGTCCGCGATCTCGTCCATCAGGTCGTCGAGCGAACCGGATTCCTCGCCCACGGCGATCATCTGCAGCACCACGGGCGTAAACACGCCGGCCGCGACCGAGGTGCGCAAGATGCTTTCGCCCCGTTCGACCCCGTCGCGCATCTGCTCCACGCGCGCGCTCAGATAAGTATTGTCGACCGTTTGCGACACCACCGTCAGTGCCTGCACGATGGGTACGCCGCTCGTGCTCGACAAGGCGAAACTGCGCGCAAAGCGGGCCATCGTGCCCTTCAGGATGATCTTGCCGGCGATCGGCAGGCGCAGCTTGGCGCGGTCCCATTTGTATAAGCCCTCTTTCGTGCGCAGCCAGGCCCGCCAGCCGAAAAAGCCGCCCACGCCCAGCATCAGCAGGATGGGCCAGTACGTCACCGTGAAGCGCGACGTACCGATCAGGATGCGCGTCATCAGCGGCAGTTCCGCGTGGAAGCTGGCGAACACTTTCTCGAACTGGGGAATGACGAAGATATTCACCACGATCATGGCGGCGAGCATGGCAAAGACGACGAAGGTCGGGTAGCGCGTCGCCGTTTTCACGCGCGCGCGCATGTCGCGGTCGAATTCCAGGTGGTTGAACAGGCGCAAAAACACTTCGTCGAGGCGCCCTGTCATTTCGCCCACGCGCACCATCGACAAGTAAAACGGCGTGAAGATCGTGGGGTGGCGCGCCATGGCGGCCGACAGCTCGCGCCCCGCGTCGAGCGACTCGCGCACATCCTTGATGATGCGTCCGAACGCGGGGCTGATGGCGGACTCCTGCAAGCCGGCCAGGCCGCGCATGATGGGCACGCCCGCCTTGAGCAGGGTGTACAGCTGGCGGCTGAACAGCTGCACGTCCATGGGCGTGACTTTTTTCTCGGTCAGCCTGGCCCACCAGCCCAGCTGGTTGGCGCCGGCCTTCGTCACCGTCTGTTTCGTCGCGCTGATATCGACGGGCGTGCTGCCGCCCGCCATCAACTGGTCGGCCACGGCGCCGCTGTCGGCGCCTTCCATCACGCCGGTCAGCAGTTCGCCGCTGGCGCTACGTGCCTTGTAGGAGAAAAACGGCACCTCAATCCTCGCTCTGGTTGCTGATGCGCATCGCTTCCATCACCGTCGTGCGGCCCTGTACCACCAATTGCACGGCGTGGCGGCGCAAGGTTTCGCCCGCCATCTGCGCCGTCGCCACTTTCATGAAGTGCGATGGGTCGGCGTGGTTGGCGGCGTCGGCCACGGCGCGCGTGATTTCCAGCAATTCGTACACGCCCGTACGGCCACGGTAACCCATGCCGTTGCAATGCGAACAGCCCTTGCCGTGGAAATACTGGTTGCGCTCGACCAGCTCGCCCAGTTCCAGGCGCAGCCATTCATATTCGTTCGGCGTGGGCTGGTATGGCGTGCTGCAGCTTTCGCAGATCACGCGCACCAGGCGCTGCGCCAGCACGGCTTGCAGCGAGCTGCCCACCATGTAGCGGGGCACGCCCATGTCCATCAGGCGCAGCGGCGTGCTGATGGCGTCGTTCGTATGCAGGGTCGACAGCACCAAGTGACCCGTCATGGCGGCGCGCAGACCGATCTGCGCCGTTTCCTGGTCGCGCATCTCGCCGACGAGCACGATGTCGGGATCTTGCCGCAAGGCCGAGCGCAGCACCCTGGCAAAGTTCAGCTCGATCTTCTCGTTCACTTGCACCTGGTTAATGCCGGGCAAGCGGTACTCGACAGGGTCTTCTACCGTGATGAGCTTTTTTTCCACGGAATTGAGTTCGGACAAGGCGCAATACAAGGTCGTCGTCTTGCCGCTGCCGGTCGGGCCCGTCACCAGCACGAGACCGTTCGGGCGGCTGACGATGGCGCGGAACTGCGCCACCAGCGCAGGCGGCATGCCGATGGCGTCCAGGCGCAAGGTCGTGCCGCCCTGGTTCAGCAGACGCATCACGACCGATTCGCCGTACTGCGTCGGCATGGTGGAAATACGCACGTCGATGCGCTGGTTTTTCACGCGGATGGCGAAACGGCCATCCTGCGGCAAGCGCTTCTCGGAAATATCGAGGTCCGACATCAGTTTCAAGCGCAGCGCCAGCGAACTGGCGATCTTGCTGTCCGCTTCCGTCTGCAGGTGCAGCACGCCGTCGATGCGGAAACGGATTTGCAGCCGGCCTTCCTGCGGCTCGATGTGGATGTCCGAAGCGCGCACCTGCGTGGCATCCTCGAACACCGATTGCAGCAGCTTGACGATGGGCGCCTCTTCCAGGCCCGGATTGGCGGCCAGCGCGCCGAAGTCGACGGACACGTCGCCCAGGTCCTGCTCCAGCTCGCGCGTCAGGGTCGAAATATCTTCCGTGCGGCGGTAGATGCGGTCGATGGCGGCCAGCACTTCCGTTTCATTGACGACAGCCAGTTCGATCTGGCGCTTGACCAGGCGCGAAATTTCATCGTACGCGAACAGGTCGGTCGGATCGGACATGCCGACCAGCAAGCCTTCGCGGCGGTCTTCCAGCACCAGCGCGCGGAAACGCCGCGCCTGGGTTTCCGGCAGCAGCCGCACCAGTTCGGGATTGATGTTGAAAAACTTCAGATTGATGTAGGGAATGTCGAGCTGGCGCGCCAGCGCGCCCGAAATCTGCTCTTCCGTGACGAAGCCGTGCTCGACAAAAACGCGGCCCAGCTTGCGTCCCGAACGCTTCTGTTCCGTCAAGGCCTGGCCCAACTGTTCTTCCGTCAGCAATTTCTGCTGCACCAAAATTTCACCGAGCCGGACTTTCTCTGGCCTTGCCATTGCATGCTCCTCGACAAACAAATTCCACAGACGATACACGCCAGCGGCGCGCGGGGGTATTTTATTCCAGAACCTGTTGTTTCTTAAAGAAAATACATTCCAACGTTTGATTTTTGCGCATTTCAACACACTGCAAGGAAACGCTTGCCGCCCACCTGCGCCCATGGCAATAATGGAGGTCCTTCCCCGTCTTCCCTGCCGATCATTGCCCCTATGAATGCCTGTGCCATCGAGTTCCACAACGTGCATCTGCAACTGGCGGGCAGCGCCGTGCTGCGCGGCGTCGACCTGCAGGTGCGCGCGGGTGAACTGTTCGGCCTGGTCGGCGTGAATGGCGCGGGAAAGACGAGCCTGCTCAAATGCCTGCTGGACTTTTGCACACCGGAGCGTGGCGACATCGCCATCTTCGGCCAGCCGCACCGGCACGGCGCGGCGCGCCAACCGCTGTCGTTTCTGCCGGAACGTTTCCAGGCGCCCTACTACCTGACGGGCGGCGACTTCCTGCGCTACCTGTCGCGCCTGCACGATGTGCGCCCCGATGCGCAAGCCGTGCAGCAAGCCCTGGATGCGCTGGACCTGGCGCCGGACGCCCTGCTGCGCCCCGCGCGCGCATATTCGAAAGGCATGATGCAGAAACTGGGACTGGCCGCCTGCCTGCTGTCGGGCAAGCGGCAACTGGTGCTCGATGAACCGATGAGCGGACTCGACCCGAAAGCGCGCGCGCAATTCAAGCAAGTGCTGCGGCAAGCGCGGGCGCAGGGCCGCGGCGCCCTGCTCACTTCGCATGCGCTGGCCGACGTGGAAGAATTGTGCGACCGCATGGCCATCCTGCATGCGGGCCGCATCGTGTTTACAGGCACGCCCGCCGAATGCCGCGCCCGCCATGGCGGCGCGGAAGACGCCAGCCTGGAGCAGGCTTTCCTCAATTGCATCGCGACATGAACGCCGACACGCAGGCCTCCAGCCACTACGCGCCCTCGCCGCACGGCATGTATCTGCGCCATTTCGGCTTGCGCACGGCGCCGTTCGGCATCACGCCGGACCCGGCCTTTTTTTATACGGGCAACACACGGGGCGAACTGCTCGACGCGCTGCTGTATGCCGTCACGCAAGGCGAAGGCATCATCAAGCTGACGGGCGAAGTGGGCAGCGGCAAGACCATGCTGTGCCGTATGCTGGCCGAGCGCCTGCCGCCCCAGGTCGACGTGCTGTATTTGCTCAATCCCCGCCTGGAGCCGGACGAAGTCCTGCACGCCATCGCCGCCGAACTGGGCCTGGAACTGGACGACTGCCGCGCCGATGCCGTGCTGCGCGCCCTGCATGGCGAGCTGATCGCCCGGCATGCGGCGGGGCGCCAGGTGGTGCTGCTGGCCGAAGAAGCGCAAGCCATTCCGGGCGCCACCCTGGAAGCGCTGCGCCTGCTGACGAACCTGGAAACGGCCAGCCACAAGCTGCTGCAGATCGTCCTGTTTGGCCAGCCGGAATTGCAGCACACGCTGGACTTGCCCCAGTTCCGCCAATTGAAGGAGCGCATCACCCACAGTTTCACCGTGCCGCGCCTGCCGCAAGCCTTGCTGAACGATTATCTGACATGCCGCCTGAGCGCCGCCGGCCGCATGGCGCCGCTCGTGTTTACACCGGCCGCGCTGCGCCGCCTGGCGCGCGCGGCGCAAGGCATCGTACGCAGGGTCAATATCCTGTCCGACAAGGCCTTGCTGGCCGCGTTTGCGGACGATGCGCAGCAAATCAGCGCGCGCCACATGCGCCTGGCCATTGCCGACAGCCCATTTCACCGGCCGCCCTGGCATGCGGGCAAGCTGGTGGCGGGCGCCTTGAGCGCGCTGATGCTGCTGCTGGCCGCCGCGCTGCTGTGGCAATGGCTGGCGCCGGGGACGACAGCGGTCCCGCGCGGTCCGCGCGCGCCGTTGCCCGCGCCGTCGACGCTGCTCGACAGCAAGCTGGCCGAATCGCGCGGCTGGCTGGCACGGCAAGGGCCGCAGCAACTGGTGCTGCACATCGCCAGCTTGCCCGCTAGCGAAACGGCCGCGGCGGAAACGTTCCTGCAGCAGGCGCAGCAAGCCATCGGCCTGCGCGACCTGCACGTGTTTCGCCTGCCCGGCGCGGCGTCCGCGAGCGCCGCCGGGCGCCTGGACATCGTCTACGGCAGCTTCGCCGACCGGGCCAGCGCCGAGGCCGTCTGGGCCAGGCTGGCCCCAACGTCGCCACAGAAAATATTGCTGTATGACATAGATAGTATCCGTGCGGAAATGAAAGCCGCGACGCCGGCACACACGGGGCGTGGCGCCCCCTGACTTTATTTCGGTATATTGCCTCCGGGGCCCGCACACCCGATTGCTTTTAGGCGATCATGCTGGGTAAAATTACAAAAGCACAACACGACTCAAAGGGCGAACTTTTCATGAATCAACACCCTATTCCTGTGCTGGCCTCCTGGGTCGCCCTCGCCTGCAGCACCGTGCTGTCCGGCTGCGCCACGCATCAAACGCCGCTGTCGCCTGCCCACATCAATACCCCGCCCCGCCCAGCCGGCGCCATTCCCGAACCGGTGCAGCAAAGCAGCGCGCTGGCCGCGCCCCTGCCTGCGCCCAAAGTGGAAACCTACAGCGTCACCGTGCACAAGGTGCCCGTGCAGTCGCTGCTGTTTGCGCTGGCGCGCGACGCGGGCATGAATGTCGACATCCACCCGCAGATCGAAGGCAGCGTCACCCTGAATGCGCTGAACCAGACCCTGCCGCAATTGCTGACGCGTATCGGCAAGCAAGTCGATATGCGCTACGAAATCGATGGCAAGAACCTGACGGTGCTGCCCGATGCGCCCGTATGGCGCAATTACAAGGTCGATTACGTCAACATGGCGCGCAGCACCAACAGCAGCGTGAATATCGCCACGCAAATTTCCACGGCGGGCGGAGGATCGAACAGCGCCAGCAACCCCGTCGGCGGCACACAAGGCAGCGGCGGCAACGGCAATAACAACTCGACCACTCTGGTCGTCAATCGTTCGGAAAATAACTTCTGGTACAGCCTGGAAAAGAATATCCGCGACCTGCTGCGCGAGACCACGCTCAACGACGTGCAGGTGGACCCGCTGGCGCAGCTGAACCAGCAATTGACGAGCATGCCCGGTCAGCAAGGGCAACAAGGACAGCAGGGACAGCAAGGCCAGCCTGGCCAGCAGCAGAATCAGGCCGGCAATCAATATGGCAGCCAGGCGCCGATGCAGACTGGCGGCCAGTATGCGCCAGGCCAGCAGCAGGGCAACAGCAACGCGACCCCGTCCCAGCCGCTCGACGCGAACGGCATGCCGCTGCTGAAACTGGCCAACAAGGGCACTCCCTCGTCCGTCGTCGTCAACGTGGAAGGCGGCTTGATCGCCGTGCGGGCCACGGGCCGCCAGCATGAAAAAATCGCCGAATTCCTCGACGCGGTATTGCACAGCGCCAAGCGCCAGGTGCTGATCGAAGCGACCATCATCGAAGTGCGGCTGAGCAATGAGTACCAGCAAGGCATCAACTGGTCGCGCCTGACGGGCAGCCTGCAGCTGACGCAGAGGCAAGTGGGCACCCAGGCGCTCAGCAGCGGCGTCACGCCCGGCGCCACGCCTGGCATCTTCGTGCTCAATTACCTGAAGGACAGTTTCAGCACGACCATCCAGCTGCTCGAATCGTTCGGCAAGGTGAAAGTGCTGTCCAGTCCGAAGATCAGCGTGCTCAACAATCAGACGGCCATGCTGAAGGTGGTCGACAACAATGTCTTCTTTACCATCAAGGTGACGCCCGCCGTGATCAGCTCCACGGGCACCATCACCACGCCGGCAACGTACGAGTCGAAACTCGAAACCGTGCCCGTCGGCTTCGTCATGAGCGTCACGCCGCAGATTTCCGAGAGCGATGAAGTGACCTTGAATGTGCGCCCCACCATTACGCGCATCGTCGGCTACGTGCAAGACCCGAATCCGGCCCTGGCCGCGCTAACCGTGATCAGCCGCGTGCCCGTGATCCAGGCGCGCGAACTGGAATCGATCATGAAAGTGGGCAATGGCCAGATCGCCGTGATGGGCGGCCTGATGCAGGACTCCGTCGACAATGCCAAGGATGGCGTGCCCGGCCTGTCCAGTCTGCCCCTGGTCGGCAATTTGTTTACCTATCGTAACGAGGCAAGCAGCAAGACGGAATTGGTGATCTTCATGCGCCCCGTCGTGGTCAAGGATGCCAGCGTCGAAGGCGATTACCGCGACTACCGTTATCTGCTGCCCGGCCAGGCGCCGCTCAACAGCCAGCCGTACACGGATGGCCCGCCGGCGCCCGCCGTCCAGCCGCAGGCACGCCTGCAGGGAGACGTCCCATGAGCTTGCTGATGCAGGCGCTCAAGAAAGCCGAGCGCGCCAAGCAGAACAGCCTTTCCGACGAGGAACTGGAAAAGCCGTCCGAAGCCTACGACCAGGTGCTGGAACTGGCGCCGGCCGACGCCCTGCCGCCCCGTCCCGCGCCGGTTGCGCCACCGCCCGTGCAGCCGGCAAGCACCTTGCGCCTGGAACCGCTGACGGACGCTCCCGCGCCGCGGCCCGAGCCGAGCAGCGCCCAGCCCGCTCCGCAAGCGGGCCCGCCCCCCGAGCCACCGCGCGCCCGTCCGGAACCGCCGCCCGCCAAGCCGCGCGCCAGCCGCAGCAATCCGCCGCCGAAAGGTCCCACCGGTCCCATCAGCGTCGACCCGGCCACCGTGCGCCTGGCCGTGCTGCTGGCGATCCTGCTGCTGGTGGCAGGCTCCATGGCCTACTGGTACTGGCGCGCCAGCAGCAGCCCCGGCGCGGGCGCCAACCTGCCCGGCGTGCCCATGCCGCTGACGGACGCCCCGGGCACGTCCGGCGTTGCCGGTCCCATCGTGGTGTTGCCCGGGGCCGGCGGCGCCCTGCCGGATGCCACGGCGCCCGCACCGTTGCCGCAAGACATGCCGCGCGAACAGCGCCAGCCCGCCGGCGCGGCGGAACAGCAGGCGATGATACAGGCCGCCGCGCAAGCGGCCGTGGCCGCCCAGCTGGCGCAACTGCAGCCGCCTGCGCCGCCCAGCCTGCCACCGGTGGCCGCGCCCGACAACAGCCAGATCCAGGTAGTACGCAACGATACGGCGCCGCAGATCAACCCCGGCGTGCAGCAAGCCTACCAGGCCTTCAACGAGGGCCAGCTGGGCGCGGCGCGCCAGCAATATGAAAGCGTGCTGCAGCAGGATGCCAACAACCGCGATGCCCTGCTGGGCCTGGCGGCCGTGGCCCAGCGCGAGAACCAGGGCGCGCAAGCGGCGTCGCTGTACGTACGTTTGCTGGAAATCAATCCCGATGATGGCGTAGCGCTGGCCGGCCTGATCGGCCTGCGCCAGGGCGACGTCGTGCAGAGCGAGGCAAAACTGAAGGCCATCCTGGCGCGTACCCCCGACAGCGGCCCCGTGCTGTTTGCACTGGGCAATGTGTACGCCAAGCAGCGCCGCTGGAACGAAGCGCAGCAGCAATTTTTCCGCGCCTACAGCGCCGCGCCCGGCAATCCCGATTACGCATTCAACCTGGCCGTGGGCCTGGACCGCCTGAACCAGCCGAAACTGGCCGCCACCTATTACCAGCACGCCTTGACCCTGGCGCAAACCACGCCGGCCGCGTTCGACCAGGCCGTCGTGCAAACGCGCTTGCGCGAACTGGCGGCCACCGCCCCCAYCACACCCCGTCAGGAATAAGCATTACATGGCAGAACAGGCAAAACTTCCGCTGGGCAAATTGCTGATCCAGAAAGGCGTGATCAGCGAAGACCAGCTGCGCATCGCCCTGATCGAGCAGCGGCGCAGCAGCGAACCGCTGGGCAAGCTGCTGATCACCCTGGGTTTCGTTACGGAAGCGACCGTGCGCGAAGCGCTCAGCGAAAACCTGAAACAGGTCAGCGCGGACCTGTCGAGCCTGGTGGTCGACGCCATCGCCCTGAAACTGATCCCGAAGGACGTGGCCAAGCGCTACCGCGTCTTCCCCATCGTGTATGAGCGGCAGGCGGACAATTTGATCCTGGCCATGGCCGACACCAGCAACATCGTCGCACTCGACCAGATCAGCGCCATGCTGGTCAAGGGCATCACGATTTCCACCGTGCTCGTCAACGAGTCCGATATTTCACGCGCCATCGACCAGTACTATGGCTTTGAACTGTCGATCGACGGCATCCTGCACGAAATCGAAACGGGCGAAGTCAGCTACCAGAGCATGGCCTCGCCGTCGGACGAGTACAGCCAGCCCATGGTGCGCCTGATCGATGCGCTGCTGGCCGATGCCGTGCAGAACGGCGCCTCGGACATCCATTTCGAGCCGGAACAGTCGTTCCTGCGCATCCGCTACCGCATCGACGGCATCCTGCGGCAAATCCGCAGCCTGCACAAATCGTACTGGCCGGCCATGGCCGTGCGCCTGAAGGTGATGTCGAACATGAATATCGCCGAGGCGCGCGCGCCGCAGGATGGGCGCATCAGCATCAAGTTTTCCGGGCGGCAAATCGACTTCCGCGCCTCGGCGCAGCCCACCACGCACGGCGAAAACTTCGTGCTGCGCGTGCTGGACCGCCAGAAAGGCATCGTGCCGCTGGACGCCCTGGGCCTGGCCGAGGCGGAACTGAACTTGCTGAAACTGATGATCGCGCGGCCCGACGGCGTGATCCTCGTGACGGGCCCGACGGGCAGCGGCAAGACCACGACCCTGTATTCGATCATCAATCACATCAATACGGAAAGCGTCAACATCATGACCTTGGAGGACCCGGTCGAGTATCCGATGAACATGATACGCCAGACCTCCGTCAACGAATCCGTCAAGCTGGGCTTTGCCGACGGCATCCGCTCGATGATGCGGCAAGACCCGGACATCATTTTAGTTGGCGAGATCCGCGACCGCGAAACGGCGGAAATGGCCTTTGCCGCCGCCATGACGGGCCATCAGGTGTATTCCACCTTGCACACGAACTCGTCCATCGGCTCCATCTCGCGCCTGCTCGATATCGGCATCCTGCCCGACATCATGGCCGGCAACATCATCGGCATCGTGGCGCAGCGCCTCGTGCGCCGTTTGTGTCCGCATTGCAAGGAAACCGCGTTCGCCGACGACGTCGAGCGACGCCTGCTGGGCCTGGCGGCAACCGATGCGCCCGTGTCCATCTGCCGCGCCGCCGGTTGCGAGCGTTGTGCGCACCAGGGCTACAAGGGCCGCCTGGCCATCATGGAAATCCTCAAGATGACGGCCGAACTCGATGAATTGACGGCGCGCCGCGCCAGTTCGCGCGAATTGAAGAACGCGGCGCGCGGGGCCGGCTTCAAGGGCCTCGTCGACGACGGCATGCGCCGCGTGATGGAAGGCGTCACCACGCTGGAAGAAGTGGGCCGCGTGGTCGACCTGACGGAAAGGCTGGCCTGATGGCGCAATATGTCTACCGCGCCATGGATGCAGCCGGCACATTGATTCCCGGCAGCATGGAGGCGGCCAACGTGCCGGACCTGGAAGCGCGCCTGCACCGCATGCAGCTCGACTTGATCGACTGCAAGATCACGGGCCAGTATCTGGTGCTGCTGGGCAAGCGGGTCATCCACCGCCGCGACCTGATCAATTTCTGCTTCCACATGGAACAATTGACGGGCGCGGGCGTGCCCATCCTGGACGGTTTGAACGACTTGCGCGAAAGCACGGACCACCCGCGCCTGCGCGAAGTCGTCACGGACCTGATCGAAAGCATCGAAGGCGGCCTGCCCCTGTCGGGCGCGCTGGCCCAGCATGGCGACATCTTCGACGCCACGTTCACGAGCCTGATACTGGCGGGTGAACAGAGCGGCAAGATCGCCGAAGTCTTCAAGAACCTGTCGGAAAGTCTGAAATGGCAGGACGAGCTGGCCTCGCAGACGCGCAAGATCATCATGTATCCGATCATCGTCGCCATCGTCGTGGCGGCCGTGACGTTTTTCCTGATGATCTATCTGGTGCCCCAGCTGACGGCGTTTATTCGCAACATGGGCGGCGAGCTGCCGCTGCACACGCGCGTGCTGATTGCCGTGTCGAATGTCTTCATCGCATACTGGTATGTGCTGCTGGCCTTGCCCGTGCTGCTGTTCTTCGGGCTGCGCGCGCTCATCCGCCGCAGCGAGGCGGCCCGCTATGCCTGGGATGGCTTGAAGCTGCGGCTGTGGCTGGTCGGACCCGTGCTGCACAAGATCATCCTGGCCCGCTTCGCCACGTTTTTCGCCCTGATGTATGCTTCCGGCATCACGATACTCGAATGCATCCGCCTGTCCGAAGGCATCGCCGGCAACCAGGTGGTGGCGGCAGGCCTGCGCCGCGCCGCGCAGCTGATCAGCGAGGGCTACGGCGTGACGGCCGCCTTCCAGCACACGGGCATCTTCCCGCCGCTCGTGATCCGCATGCTGAAGGTGGGCGAGGCCACGGGCTCGCTGGACACGGCCTTGCGCAATGTCAGTTACTTTTACAACCGCGAAGTGAAGGAATTGATTGAAAAAGTGCAAGCCATGATCGAGCCGACCATGACGGTCATCCTGGGCCTGCTGCTGGGCTGGATCATGTTGTCGGTGCTGGGGCCGATCTACGACACCATCAGCACGATCAAGACCTGAGACCGCCGTGTTCCGCAAACAATTACTCTACATCACCAGCGACGCCCTGTGCGCCTACGACTGGGACCATGGCGTGCTGGGCCCGGGCCAGGCCTTTCCCGCCAGCGCGGCCGGGCTGGACGGTTTCGCCGCGTGGCTGGAAGACCCGCAGGCGCACCGCCTCGACGTGCCCGCCTACCTGCTGACGGACTTGATCGAGGAAGATTTCCAGCGCCAGCTGCTGCCCCACGTGCGCGGCAAGGCGGGCCGAGCGCTGCTGGAGCGGCGCAAGCAGCAATTGCACCGCGATACGCCGTACCGGGGCAGCACCCTGCTGGGCCGCGAAAGCACGGGCCGCCATGACGACCAGGTGCTGTTCTTCGCCCTGACCAACCCATCCTTGCTGCAGCCGTGGACGGAGGCGCTCGAGCACTTGCGCGTGCCCGTGGCCGGCATTTATTCGACCAGCCTGCTCAGTATTGCGCTGGTAAAAAAGCTGTCGATCGCGCATGAACACTTGCTGCTGGTGACGCAGCAGTCGGGCGGCTTGCGGCAAAGTTACTATGAAAAGGGCCAGCTGCGCTTTTCGCGCCAGACGGCCACCATCGCGCTCGACGGCGTGGCCGTGAATATTGCGCTGGAAACGGAAAAGACGCGGCAATTTCTCACCAGCACGCGCATGCTGGCGCGCGGCGACGTCTTGAATACCGTCATCCTGGCGCCGGCCGCGCAGATCGCCAAGCTCGAACTGCTGTGCGATAACGGCGTCGAAGTGGCGTATCACTTCATCGACCTGCAGCTGGCCGGCGAACGGGTGGGCTTGCGCCGGACGCCGGCGCTGGCCGATGAATTGCTGCTGACCTTGCTGGGCAAGCATCCGCCGCCCAGCCACTATCCACCCGGCGCGCTGGCCCGCTATTACCACTTCCAGCGCGCGCGCAAGACGCTGTATGGCGCCAGCACGCTGATCGGCGCGTCGGCAGCCCTGTGGTGCGCGATTAACTTGCTTGGCGGCATAGCCGACGGGGCCGCCATCGAACGCCTGACGCAGGAAACGGCGACCTACCAGGAGCGCTACCGCAGCGTCATGTCGACCCAGCCGCCGGCGCCGGCCAAGACGCAGAACATGAAAGTGGCCGTGACCCTCGGTCACATGATCGCCAGCCAGGCGCCGGAGCCGGGCCGGCTGCTGGGCATGCTGAGCGCCGCACTGGACCAGGCGCCGCAGGTGGCGCTCGGCCAGCTGCACTGGCATGCGGGCCAGGCGCCCGCACGCGTGGCCGGCAATCAGCCGCCGCAACAGCAGCAACAGCAGCAAAGTACGGGCGGGCCGACCGGCAGCGCCATGGCCGGCATTCCCGTCGCGCCGCCGCAGGCGCTGCGCCTGGAAGCGGACGTGGCCATGCCGAACAACGATTACCGCGCGGCCCTGGCCGCCATCACGGCCTTCGCGCAAACCCTGGCGCACCAGCCGGGCTTGCAGGTGACGATCGAGGAAACGCCGCTGGACCTGCGCCCCAGCGCGGCCCTGTCCGGCAAGAGCGCCGTGCCGGCGCCAGCCAGCCAGGCCCGCTTCACCCTCTTGCTTGCGTGGCAGCCATGAGCGGCCCCGTCAAACAGCCGCCCCTGCCCGGCATGCAACGGACCGGCACGCCCGCGCGCGCCCTGCCCGCCTGGCTGGGCGAACTGCACCTGATACGCCGCGCCCTGCTGTGCTTTACGCTGACCATGCTGGCCGGCCTGGTGCTGCTGAGCCTGAGCATCGCCTACCGCGAGCGCGAGGCGCAGCAGCTGGACCTGGCCCAGCGCACGCGTTCGGCCGCCGCCATGCTGTTCAACCACGTGGAAGCGGAAAAGCAGGAAATCCGCGCCTACGAACCGCGATTCCTCGCCTTGCGCCAGCGCGGCCTGATCGGCGAGGAAAACCGCCTCGCCTGGATCGACGCCATCCGCCGCAGCCAGGAACAGCGCAAACTGCTGCCGATCAGCTATGACATCAGCCCGCAGCAAGGGCTGCAAGTGCCATTGCCCATGGTGATGGGACAATATCAGCTGCGCGGCAGCCGCATGCGCCTGCAGATGGATTTGCTGCACGAGATGGATTTGCTGAACCTGCTGGACGATTTGCGCCAGGCCGGCTATTTCGCCGTGCAGGATTGCACGCTCAAGCGGCATGCCACGGCCGGCGCGGGTCCAGGCACAGGCAACGCAAGCGGGGCGGCGCCCGCCCTGGGCGCCGAATGCGAGCTGCTGTGGCTGACCCTGGGCAGCACGCCCGTGCCGGGGCGGCCATGAAGCGTCCCCTCGTCCTCAGCGTGCTGCTGGCTGGCGCCGCGCTCGCGGCGCAGGCGCAGCCACCGCAGCTGGGGCGGTTGTTCCTGTCGCCCGAGCAGCGCGCCCAGCTCGACGCGCAGCGCTACGGCCCGCCGGCGCCCGATCCGGCCCTGGCGGCGCCACCGTCCCCGCCACAGCCACCGCCGCCCGCCCCGCCCGTGGAATTGAATGGCGTGGTACAGCGCAGCAGCGGCCGCACCACCGTCTGGCTGAACCAGGAAGCACAGAACGAACCGCACAACCACCTCGCGCGCGGCCAGCCCGGCACCCTGACCTTGCGCCTGTCGAACGGCCAGGTGCTGCTGCTCAAACCCGGCCAGCGCTACGATCCGGCCAGCGGCACGGTCACCGAGGCGCCGCCATGACGCCGTGCCAAGCGCATCACCAACTTCGTCGCCAGCGCGGCGCCGCCCTGTTGCTGCTGGTGGCCGTGCTGGGCCTGGGCACGGCCAGCCTGCTGATCAGCGCCTTCGGGCGCAACACGGGCGAAGCCGAACGCCAGCAGCGCACCTTGGCCACCCTGGCGCAGGCGCGCGACGCCTTGCTGGGCTTTGCGGCGACCAATGGCCGCCTGCCCCGTCCGGCCGCCTCCGCCCTCGACGGGCGCGAACGGGCCACCGACTGCGCCAACGATACCGAGTGCAGCGGCTTTTTGCCGTGGGTCGCGCTGGGCGTGGATGGCGTGGATGCCTGGGGCAAGCTGCTGCGCTACAGCGTCACGCCGGAAATGGCGCGCGCGCCCATCGTCTCGTTTTCCGCCGTCGCCAACAGAGTCGTTGTCACGCGCGACGGCCGCGGCGCCATCTCCTTCGTGGCGGGACAGGAGCAGTGCGACGTCAGCGCCCAGTGCCTGCCCGTCGTGCTGTTCTCGCAAGGCAAGGATCACTATGGCACGGCCGCCAGCGGCGTGCCGCAGATCAATACGGCGCGCGGCAATATCGATGAAGCGGCCAACGACAGCGCCAGCCGCAGCTTCATCACCCGCCCCGCCACCGGACTTGCCACGCTGCCCGGTGGCGCCTTTGACGACATGCTCACCTGGATTACCTTGCCTACCCTGTACCAACGCATGCGCGCCGCGCGCAACCTGCCATGAGCGCCCGCCATCCGCGCCGCCAGGGCGGCTTTTCCCTGATCGAGATCGCCATCGTGCTCGTCATCGTCGGCCTGATGATAGGCGGCCTGGTCACGCCGTTGACGGTGCAACTGGAACAGCGCAAGGTGGCCGAGACGCAGCAGGCGCTCAATGAAGCGAAGGAAGCGCTGACGGGCTACGCGCTGCGCTACGGCTACCTGCCGTGTCCCGCCATTTCCGCAATGAGCGGCCTGGAAGACCGGCGCGGCGCGCGCTGCACGGGCGAAAAACGCGCCGGTTTCCTGCCTTGGGCCACCCTGGGGCTGCGCCAGGGCGACAGCTGGAACAATCTGTTCCGCTACAGCGTCACGCCGGCCTTCAGCGACAGCGAGCAGCAGTTCAACCTGGGCACGCCGCGCGACATCAGCATCGTCACGCGCAATGGCGGCGCGCTGCTGCAGGCGACGGCCTTGCGGGACATCCCCGCCATGATCATGTCGCATGGGAAAAACGGCTTCGGCGCCACGGGCGTGCAGGGCCAGCGCCAGGCTGTGCCTTTCGGTAACAATGTCGACGAGCGCAACAATGCATCGAACGCCACCACCTTCATCAGCCGCGCCGCCAGCGGCCCGCAGCAGCCGGGCGGCGAGTTCGACGATATCATCGTCTGGCTGTCGCCCAACATCCTGTTCAACCGCATGGTGGCGGCGCAAAGGCTGCCCCGCTGATGCGCATGCTCTTGCCCTCGTTCACCATCGCCCGCTACACGCTGCTCGAAGCGCTGCGCAGCCGCCTGCCGTGGCTGTTCGTGCTGGTGGCCTGCGCTTGCGCCGGCCTGGCCGGCTTCCTGCAGCAACTGGCGCTGACGGAAAGCGGCGCCGTGCAAACGTCCCTGCTGGCGGCCGCCTCGCGCCTGGCCAGTGTCTTCCTGCTGGCAACGTTCATCATCACCAGCATGGCGCGCGAAGCGGCCGACCGGGGCCTCGAGTTGCTGCTGGCTCTGCCCATGCCGCGCGCAGCCTACCTGCTGGGAAAACTGCTGGGCTACGCAGTGCTGGCGGCCGTGCCCGCCATGCTGTTCGGCCTGTTGATGGCGCTGTTCGCCGCGCCCGCGCAAAGCGCGCTGTGGGCGCTGTCCCTGCTGGGCGAACTGTGGATCGTCGCCGCCTTCAGCCTGCTGTGCGCGGCCAGCCTGCATCAGGCCTTGCCTGCGCTGGCCGCCACGGGCGGCTTCTATGTGCTGGCGCGCATGCTGGGCAGCCTGCAACTGCTGGCGCACGGCCCGCAAGCGGGCGAGTCATGGCCGCAGCGGGCCACGGCCGGCGCCATCGACGTGCTGGCCCTGCTGCTGCCCCGCCTCGACGCCTTTACGCGCACGGAGTGGCTGCTGTACGCAACCGGCGACTGGCAAGCCCTGGCCGGCGTGGCGGCGCAAACGGCCATCTATGTCGGCTTGCTGGCCAGTTGCGCGCTGTGCGATTTTTACCGCAGGAACATCTGATGGCCGCCGCCCAGCGTCCCTGGAGCAGCGTGCCGCGCCCCCTGTGCTGGCTGCTGGCGGCCTGCCTGCTGCTGCAGCTGGGCTGGCGCCTGGCGCAGCAGTACGCACCGGCACAGGCACGGCCCCTGCCCGCCGCGCCGCCGGCAAGCGTGGCGCGCCTGGCCAGCCTGGGCGAACCGCTGGCCATGTCGAAGGCCATGCTGCTGTACCTGCAGTCGTTCGAGGACCAGCCCGGCGTCAGCCTGCCGTGGCGCGCGCTCGACTATGACCGCCTGGCCGGCTGGCTGGAGACGGCGCAAACGCTCGATCCGCGCAGCCGCTACGCGCTGGTAGCCGCCAGCGAAGTCTACGCGGGCGTGGCCGACCCGCAGCGGGCACGGCGCATGCTGGCCTTTGTCGCCGCCAGCTTCGCGGCCGACCCGCAACAGCGCTGGCCCGCCATGGCGCAGGCGGTGCTGGTGGCGAAGCACCAGCTGCACGACCTGCCGCTGGCGCTCGGCTATGCGCGCACTCTGCGCCAGCTGGCGACGGGGCCGCACGTGCCGCCGTGGGTGCGCGAAATGGAAGCGTTCATCCTGGAAGACATGGACCAGCTCGACAGCGCCCGCCTGGTGATCGGCGGCCTGATCGCCAGCGGCCAGATCAGCGACCCGCACGAGCTCGCTTTCCTCGCGCGCAAGCTCGAGGAACTGGCCAAAAAGAAAAAAACGCCCTGCGCGCGCGGCGCCATTTGCAGTAAACTGCGATCCTGAAGCTGCCATACCCAGCACCAGCACTTTTTTCCAAGGAAATCCCATGCTCCCACGCCGCCAGCACGGCTTTACGCTCGTAGAAATCGCCATCGTCCTGGTCATCATCGGCTTGCTGCTCGGTGGCGTGCTCAAGGGACAAGGCTTGATCGACAGCGCCAAGGTGAAAAACATCATCCAGCAGTCGAATGCGCTGACGGCCGCCGTCAACGCCTACCAGGACAAGTTCCGCGCCCTGCCCGGCGACGATATCCAGGGCACCGTGCACGTGCCCAATTCGGCCGGCAACGGCAATGGCGATGGCCAGATCGGCGACGGCCAGCCGCGCGAATTCACCTTGGCGCCGCAGCACCTGGCGCTGGGCGGCTTCATCACCGGCTCGTTCAACGGCACCTCGCAATTCATGACCAGCGCCCAGGGCGGCGCCGTCTACCTGTACAACGACGAAGTGGGCGGCCGGGCCGGCAACGGCATCCGTTTCGACAACCTGCCCGAAAGCTATGCCGAGCAGATCGACAGCAAACTCGACGATGGCGTGGCCAGCACGGGCAGCGTCCGGGCGAACATGCCCTATGGCAATGCCGGTGCTATCATTCCCCGCACCGCCGTATTTTTCTGAGCCACCAGTCACTATCGAAGGAATACCATGTCACTGCACCGCACACTCATCGTCTCCCTGGCCGCCTGCGCCGCGCTGGCCGGCAGCGCGCAAGCCCAATATGTGGGACCGACGACCGGCCCGGCCGCGCCCGCCAATGTGGCCGCCATTCTGAAAAATCCCGTCGACGACCAGGCCGTCGTGCTGCGCGGCAACCTGCTGCGCAAAGTGGGCAACGAGAAATATACCTTCTCAGACGGCACGGCGGAAATCCGCGTGGACATCGACGACAAGGTCTTCATGAACCGCAAGATCGACGCCAAAACCCGCGTGGAAATCCGTGGCGAAGTGGAAAAAGATTTCATGGAAAGCCCGGAAATCGATGTCGACGTATTGACCGTGGTCCCGTAAGCTGCCTTGCCATCCCGCCGCCATGGCGGGATGGGCGTCACCCTCTTCTGTATGCCTTGCGCAACCTTTTTTCCATTCCAGAAACTAGGCTTGTCAGAACAATCAATTTCGTCTAGCATCTTTTCATTCAAGGTCAGCCAGCGCCAGCGTGAGCCTGCCTGTCGACTCATCCATTCTGGGAGCTTTCCGGGTGCAAGATTTGCCTTCGATACGCTCAAGAATTTCATGGCTGGTGCTTGCCTGGGTCATTCCGACGGCCCTCGTGTTTCTCCTGCTCGTGGCGCAAAGCTACACGCGCGAACGCGACCATGTCGTCAGCGAAACGGCGCAGGCGGCGCGCGCCGTCACGGCCGCCGTCGAACGCGACTTGAGCGGCGCCCAGCTGGCCGCGCACATCCTGGCCGCCTCGCCCGCCCTGCAAAACGACGACATTGGCGCCCTGCGCGCCCTGGCCGGCAGCCTGCTGCAGCCGGGCCTGGCCGTCAGCGCCTTCATCATCTCCGACGCGAAGGGACGCCAGCTGGTCAATACAGCCCTGCCCGCCGGCCAGGCGCCGCCCCCCTTGCCGCAAAAATGGGCCGCCAGCATGGAGCGCACGCGCGAGCACGGCAAGGCACGGCTGACCAGTTTGCTCATCGCGCCGGACGAGGTGCCGCGGCTGGCCCTGAACCAACCTTTGCCGCGTGACAAGGGCCCCGCCTATGTGCTGACGGCGCTGTACCCGTCCGACTACCTGCCCCTGCTGCTGCGCGAGCTGCACCTGCCCGCCTACCTGGGCGCGGCCATCGTCAATGCCGACGGCATCAACGTGGCGCGCACCCTGGCGCCGCAGCGCTATGTGGGCCGGCGCACCGCGGCGCCCCTGCTCGAGCAGATACGCCAGGCGCGCGAAGGCGTGCTGCGCCATACCACCCTGGAAGGGCTCGACGTATATACGGGCTTTCGCCGCGCGCCGGACGACGCCTGGACGGTGGCCGTCACCATGCGCACCAGCACGGTGGCCGAAGCCCTGCTGGGCTCGGTGGTCACCGGTTCCCTCATCCTGGCCCTGCTGCTGGGCACCGGCTTTGCCCTGGCCTGGCGCGTGGGCGGCCGCCTGGCCCGCACCTTGCAGGAACTGACGCAGCAGATCCACGCGCTGGCGCAGGGCAAACCGCTGCTCTCGCACCGCCACGCGGACCGCGAATCGGCCGACATGGCAGGTGCCCTGGGCGCGCTGGAGCGCGATTTGCGGCGCCACCGTACGCAGCTCGAAAGCCTGGTGGCCGAACGCACGCTGGCCCTGGAAAAATCCACGCGCCTGCTGGAAACCGTGTACGCGACGGCGCCCATCGGCATGCTGTTCGTGGGCCTGGACTTGCGCATCGTCATGATCAACCACTACCTGGCCGCCATCAGCGGCGCCAGCGTGGCGCAGCATCTGGGCCAGCCCGTGGGCGCCATGCAGTTCGACGACGCCGTGCGCATGGAGGTGGAGCGCTGCGTGCGCCAGGTGATTGACACAGGAACGCCCATCGTCGACCTCGAATTGCAAGGCCATGGCGGGCGGCAGCGCGAACAGCTCAGCCACTGGATCGTCTCGTATCACCCGATCTTCGGCCCCGAACAGAAATTGCTGGGCGTATCGGGCCTGTGGCTGGACATTAGCGAGCGCAAACGCAGCGAAGCGGAGTTCCGCCGCTCGAAACACCTGTTCGGCACCATCATCGAAAACATCCCGGCCATGGTCTTCGTCAAGCGCGCCGACAAGCTGAGCTTTGAAATGATCAACCGCCACGCGGAACTGACCCTGGGACGCTCGCGCGAGCAATTGCTGGGCAAGACCGACCACGATTTCTTCCCGCCGCAGCAGGCGTCCGCCTTCGTCAGCGCCGACCGCAAGCTGCTGGCCACGGGGCAGATGGTGGAAATCGAACAGGAGGCGATCAACACGGCAGACGGCACGACGCGCCACTTCACCACGCGCAAGGTGGTGTTGCGCGACGATGCGGGGCGCGCCAGCCATGTGCTGGGAGTGTCGATCGACATCACGGAACGCAAGCGCGCCACCGAGGTGCTGCACGCCACCACCTTGCGCCTGGAACAGAGCGAGCGCTTCATCCGCACCGTCACCGACAACCTGCCCGGCATGGTGTCGTACTGGGGCGCCGATCTGCGTTGCCGCTTCGCCAATAATTTCTACAATGAATGGTTTGGCCGCAGCAGCGCCGAGCTGGCCGGCATCCACATGAGCGAATTGCTGGGGCAGGAACTGTTCGACGTGTACGCGCCCCACGTCGAGGGCGTGCTGGCGGGCCGGCCGCAAAGCTTCGAGCGCGACCTGCTCGACCCCACGGGCCAGGTGTGCCACACGTGGACCAATTACATTCCCGACCTCGACGACGGCGGCGGCGTGCGCGGCTTCTTCGTGCTGGCCTCGGACGTGTCCGAACTCAAGCGCACGGAATTGCGCCTGCACGAACTGAACGAGCAAATGGTGCGCGCGCGCGACAAGGCCGAGGCGGCCAGCACGGCGAAGAGCGAATTCGTCGCCAACATGAGCCATGAAATCCGCACGCCGATGAACGCCATCATCGGCCTGGCGCGCCTGCTGGAAGAGTCGCCGCTGGAACGGCGCGAGCGCAGCTATGTGGGCAAGATCCAGATGGCCACGCAGTCGCTGCTCCATATCGTCAACGACGTGCTCGATTTTTCCAAGATCGAGGCGGGACAAATGGTGCTGGAACAGCGCCGCTTCCAGCTCGAACGCATGCTGGGCAGCGTCGGCGTGCTGCTGGCCAGCAGCGCCTGGGCGCGCGGCGTGGAGCCCGTGTTCGTGCTCGATCCGGGCGTGCCGGACGAACTGATCGGCGACGCCCTGCGCGTGGAACAGATCCTGATCAACCTCATGGGCAACGCAGTCAAGTTCACCTCACATGGCGAAGTGGTGCTGGCCATCACCATGGTGGCCGAGGATGCGGCCAGCGCCACCCTCGAGTTTTCCGTGCGCGACACGGGCATCGGCATCGGCGCGGCCGAGCAGGAACACATCTTCGACGCGTTTTCCCAGGGCGACAGCGGCACCAGCCGCAAATACGGCGGCACGGGACTGGGGCTGGCCATCTGCCGGCGCATGGTGGAATTGATGGGCGGCCAGCTCAGCGTGAAAAGCACGCTGGGCCAGGGGTCCGACTTCCGCTTCAGCTGCCGCTTCGACAAGGTGGCGCCACCGCCCGAGCCGCACGGCAAGGGCGCGTCCAGGGTGCTGTCGCTGCTGATCATCGACGACAACGCCAGCGTGCGCGCCATGCTGGAAGACTGGTGCGCGGCGCAGGGCTGGCGCAGCCGCAGCGCCGACAGCGGCGCGGCCGGCCTGGCCCTGCTGCGTGCCCAGGCCAGCGGCGAACCGGCGGCCGATCTCGTGCTGCTGGACGCGGCCATGCCGGGCATGGATGGCATTTCCATGCTCACCGAGGCGCGCACCGAGGAACACCTGGTGCTGCCGCCCGTGATCATGCTGGTGGCCGACCAGGACAGCGAAAACCTCGAACGCCTGGCCGACAGCCTGATGCTGGCCGGCATCGTCTCGAAACCGGCCACCCCGGCGCGCCTGCTGGCGGCCGTCACCGCCGTGCGGGATGGACGCCATGGCCGCAGCGCGCCATCCATGCTGCCCGTGTCCACGCCCCTGTCGGGCTTGCTGGAAGGCATGCGCGTTTTGCTGGTGGAGGACAATGAAATCAACCAGGAAGTGGCGCAGTACATCCTCCTGCATTCGGGCGCGCGCGTGGCCGTGGCCACCAACGGCAGGCTGGCCGTCGACATGCTGGCGCACAGCCCGCAAGCGTGGGACGTGGTGCTGATGGATTTGCAGATGCCCGTCATGAATGGCTACGACGCCACCCTGGCCATCCGCGCGCTGGGCTTGCCGGACTTGCCCATCGTCGCCATGACGGCCAATGCCATGGACGAAGACCGCCTGCGCGCGATTTCCAGCGGCATGAATGCGCACGTGGCCAAGCCCATCGACGTCGACGACATGATCGAGACCCTGACCCGCCTGGTGCCGGCGCCCCACAGTGGCGGCAGCAGCGCCGCGCAGCCAGGCAGCGGCGCCACGGAGGTGCTGGAAATGCCGGCCTCGATACCCGGCATCGACCTGGCTGCCGCCCTGCACCGCTTCGGCGGCGATTACGGCGCCTTCCTGGCGCTGCTCAAGCGCTTTGAAAATTCGCAGGGCGACGCCGTCGAGGAAGCCCGGCGCCTGCTGGCCGATGGCCAGACGCCGCAGGCGGCGCAGCTGCTGCACCGCGTGTGCGGCGTGGCGGCCAACCTGGGCGCGACCCATGTCGCCAGCCTGGCCGCCGAAACGGAAAAAGCGCTGAAAACAGGGCAATCACACGCTACGGCCGCCCTGCTGGAACAGCTGAAACGGGCGATGGCCGAAGTCATCGATGCGGCGCGCACCCTGCCCTCGCCCCTGCGGCGCGGGCAGCCGGCCCAGGCCGCGCCCGGCAGCGCACCGGTCGACCTGCGCGCCGGCCTGGCCGAGCTGCTCGTGCTGATCCGCAACAATAACCTGAAGGCGCTGGCCCAGTTCCACGTCCTGCACCCCGCCCTGCAACAGTCGGACCGGGAAGCGGCCCTGGCGCTGGCCAACGCGATTGAAACGCTGAATTTTTCCGAAGCGGAAAAACTCGTGCTCGATCAGCTGAAACGAGAGGAAAACAAGTGAGCTGGACCAACCTTGCCATGAACGGGCGCATCCTCATCGTCGATGACGCCATGGAAAACATCCAGATCCTGCACCAGCTGCTGCGCGAGGAACACGACGTGCTGTTCGCCCTGAGCGGCGAGAAGGCGCTGGAAATCGCGCACAATCAACTGCCGGACCTGATCCTGCTCGACGCCGTCATGCCCGGCATGGATGGCTATGCCGTCTGCAATGCGCTGCGCGAATCGGCCATCCTCAGCGCCATTCCCGTCATCTTCGTCACTGCCCTGAACCAGCCCGAAGACGAAACGCGGGCGCTGGAAGCGGGCGCCGTCGATTTCATCACGAAACCGTTCAACGCGGCCGTCGTGCGGGCCCGCGTGCGCAGCCAGCTGACCATCAAGCGGCAGGCCGACGCCATGCGCGAACTGTCGCTGACGGACTCGCTGACGGGCGTGGCCAACCGGCGCAGCTTCAACGACACGATGGACAGCGAATGGCGGCGCTGCGCACGCGACGGCATGCCGATGGCCCTCATCATGGCCGATATCGACCATTTCAAGGATTACAACGACACGTATGGCCACCAGGCGGGCGACCTGTGCCTGCAGCAGGTGAGCGCCGCCCTGCGCCGCTGCGCCGTGCGCCCGCCCGACCTGCTGGCGCGCTACGGCGGCGAAGAATTCATCATCCTGCTACCGCAGGAAACGCGCGACGGCGCCGAAGTCGTTGCCCAGCGCATCCTCGACGAAGTGCGCGCGCTGCATATTCCCCACGCCAGATCGAGCGTCGGCCCGCACGTCACCGTCAGCCTGGGCATGGCCAGCGTCATGCCCACGGAAGGCATGGACCCGAGCGCCCTGATCCGCGCCGCCGACGCCCTGCTGTACCGCGCCAAGCAGACGGGGCGCGACAGGTATTGCGCGTCGGAGGGGGAGTGAACAGGAGGCGCGCGCCTACTGCGTGCCTGCTTGCCTGCGTCGGCTTACGCCCTGCGGGCTAAGCCGACCTACGCCGACCTACGCCAACCTACTCAGACCTACGCGGCGAGCCAGGCTTGCCGCTCAGGGATAGCAGCGCATCAAAAACTCCGCCACGCACACGGGTTTCGTGTCGCCTTCGCGCTCCATGGTGACGGCCCAGTTCACTTGCGCGCCTTCCGGCAAGTCGTCGACGGAAAGGATGTCGAGCCGCGCGCGCAAACGGCTGCCGACGGGCACGGGCGCGGGAAAGCGCACCTTGTTTAAACCGTAGTTGATGGCCATGCGGATGCCGGCCATGTGCAAGGCGCCCTGCAACATGGCCGGCAGCAGCGACAAGGTCAGGAAGCCGTGCGCCACCGTGCAGCCGTACGGCGACTCGCGCGCGCAGCGCTCCGTATCGACGTGGATCCACTGGTGGTCATCCGTGGCGTCGGCAAAGGTGTCGATGCGCTGCTGGGTGATGGTCAGCCAGTCGGAAACGGCCACGTGCTGCCCCGCCAGCGCTTGAAAACCGGCGATGCCGGCGATATCACGCATGCTGCTCTCCGGCAGGACGGCGGCCGAACATGCCCATGCCTTCGACGGTGGTCACCACTTCGCCATGCTGGTTGCGCACGCTCCACACGGAAATGACGATGCCGCGATCCGGTTTCGACGTGGACGGGCGCACTTCCTTGACCTGGTAGGTCAGCTGCAAGGTGTCGCCCGCGCGCACGGGCTTGAGCCAGCGGATGCTGTCCAGGCCGGGCGAACCCATGCTGGACGAATGCTTGAGCAGGTTGTCGACCACCAGACGCATCATCATGCCGCACGTATGCCAGCCACTGGCGATGACGCCCTTGAAGATCGTCTTTTCGGCGGCGTCATGGTCGACGTGGAATGGCTGCGGGTCGAAATCCGTGGCGAAGGCGATGATTTCCTTTTCCGTCACATGGCGCTGGCCCAGGTCGATTTCCAGGCCTTGCGTAAAGTCTTCGAAATACCAGTGTTTCGGGGTGATGGCAGGCGATGCGGTCATGCGGTCTCCGTCGGCAAGAAGCCCGGCTGGGCGATAAAGCGCTCGATGTGATGGTCCACGTCGCCCAGGGTCAGGGCGATCATGGAGAGACGCTTGAAATGGTGGGCGGCGGGCAATTCGTCCGTGACGCCCATGCCGCCATGCAATTGCACGGCTTGCTGGCCGACAAAAGTGGCGGCCAGTCCCACCCGCGCCTTGGCGGCGGACACCGTACGGCGGCGTTCAACCGCATCGTCGCTGTCGGCCTTGGCGGCGGCCAGCATGGCCATCGAACGGGCCTGCTCCAGGTGGATGAACATGTCGGCCATGCGGTGCTGCAAGGCCTGGAACTTGCCGATGGGCGCGCCGAACTGCTGGCGCGTCTTCAGGTACTCGAGGGTGGCGGCAAAGATGGCGTCCATGGCGCCCACGGCTTCCGCACACAGCAAGGCGGCACCGTAATCCACTGCCGCGTCGAGCACGGGCCAGCCCTGCCCCGTTTGGCCGATCAGGGCGTCTTGCCCCAGCACCACTTGCACGAGGGTGACCGTGGCGGCGCGCTGGCCGTCAATGGTGCGGTAGTCGCGCACGGAAACGCCGGGCGCGTCAACAGGCACGAGGAACAGCGAAATGCCATCCGTATCGCTCTGGCCGCCGCTGCTGCGCGCCGAGACGATCAGCGCACCCGCCTGGGCGCCATGGATGACGACGGTTTTCTCGCCGTCGAGCACGAAACCGTCGCCGCTGGCGGTGGCCGTGGTGGCGATATCGTGCATATCGTGGCGCGACTGCCGCTCGCCCAGCGCACAAGCGAGCTTCAGGCTGCCGCTGGCGACCTGTTCCAGCACAGCATCGTGGCCTCCGGCCAGGCTCAAGAAGCGCGCGCCCAGCACGGTAGCCAGGTAGGGCTCGACCACCAGGCCACGGCCCAGTTCCTGCATCACCAGCAGCATGTCGACGGCCGTGCCGTCGAAGCCGCCCGCGCTGGCCGGCAGCGGCAAGGCCGTCATGCCAAGCTCGGCCAGGGTGGCCCAGGCCTCGTCAGACGTACCCGTGGCCGAGTGGACGATCTGCTTGCGCGTTTCAAACGGGTAATCCTTGTCCACCCAGCGCCTGAGCGCATCGGCGAATTGCTGCTGTTCCTGATTAAATTGGAAGTCCATGTCGTCTCCTTCTGGCTTACAGGCCCAGGATCATCTGCGTGATGATGTTTTTCTGGATTTCATTTGAGCCGCCATAGATCGATGTCTTGCGGTAATTGAAGTAGTACGCGGCCAGCGGGGCGGCCAGGTCGTCGCCGCCAGCACTGTGTTGCGCGCCGCCGTCGAGGAAATCAGGGTCGAACGGCAAGGCTTGCGGGCCGATGGCTTCGACCATCAGTTCCGTCAGCTGCTGCTGCAGTTCAGATCCCCGCACCTTCAGCATCGACGCCTGCGGCCCTGGTCCCTTGCCTTCTTCGCTGATGACGCGCAAGACCGTCATTTCCAGCGCCATCAATTCGATCTCCAGAGTAGCGACCTTGGCGGCAAACGCGGGATCGTGCAGCAGCGGCGCGCCGCGCTTGGTCTGCTGCATGGCCAACTGCTTGAGGAACGTCAGCTCGCGCTTCGAGCGGCCGACGGCGGCGATGCCCGTGCGCTCGTGGCCCAGCAAATACTTGGCGTACGTCCAGCCCTTGTTTTCCTGGCCAACCAGATTGCTGACGGGCACGCGCACATTGTCGAAGAAGACTTCGTTCACTTCATGTTCTTCATCGAGCATGATGATGGGGCGCACGGTGATGCCCGGCGTTTTCATGTCGATCAGCAAGAAACTGATGCCTTCCTGCTTGCGCACCGTGCTGTCCGTGCGTACCAGGCAAAAGATCATGTCCGCGTGCTGGCCCAGGGTCGTCCAGGTTTTCTGGCCATTGACGATGTAATGGTCGCCGTTGCGCTCGGCCGTGGTTTTCAGCGAGGCCAGGTCGGACCCGGCGCCTGGCTCTGAGTAACCCTGGCACCACCAATCGTCGCAATTCAAAATGCGCGGCAAGTAGTATGCTTTTTGTTCGGCGCTGGCGAAGGCCATGATAACGGGCGCCACCATGTTGACGCCGAATGGCAGGATCGGCGGCGTGGCGGCGCGCGCGCATTCGTCTTCCCAGATATGGCGCTGCACGGACGTCCAGCCCGTGCCACCATATTCGACGGGCCAGGCCGGCGCGGCCCAGCCCTGCTGCGCGACAATCTTGTGCCAGCGCACGTAGTCGTCGCGGTTCAGGCGCAAATGCTGGCGCACCTTGCGCTGCAAATCCGCCGGCAAATGGGTGTCGAGGAAGGCGCGCACCGTGTCGCGGAAGGCCATCTCCTCGGCCGTGTAATGCAGGTCCATGTCTGTCTCCTTGTTCTTGTCGGTTGCCGTGATAACTGCACGCAAGGAAGCTCAGCGCACAAAAAAGCACGACCGTTCTCAAGGATTGTACAACAGATTGGGAGCAGCACCAGCGGTTTTACAATGGCTGGCGCGGCAAGGCAAGCGGGTGGAATCGGCTGGCTGCCGTGGCGCCGCGTCTATGTGTGCGACAGGATATTGATGAGCTTGCCGAAAGGGTCGCGCACGAAAAAACGCCGGACACCCCAAGGTTCATCGGCAGGGCCATATTCAATAGGAAACCCTGCTCCGGACATGCGTTCGAAGGCGGTATCCACGTCATCGACTTCAATGGAAAGGTCAGGCACGGCAGTGTTCGAGCCGCCTTCCGTCGCAAAGCTCACTTGAACGCTCATCTCGGCTTGCGAACCATACGTCATGATCCAGCCATGGTCCATCAACAGGCTCAGGCCCAGCACGTCCTCGTAAAACGTCCGCGCCAGGCCCGGATCCGACGCCGGGAAATTTGCAACGATACGCGTGACTTGCATAGTTTTCCTCCGTATCAATATAAGCTTCGACGCTATTCCCCCACCCTGCTCAATATCGTCATCGACTTCTGCAGGCATGTCCGCTACTGGCGAGATTAGCACTTTTCGCCATTACCGTTGAAGCAGCAGCCCCCGTAGCAGCAATTCCAATGCCGCCACTGCTTTTACCAGGCGCGCATTGCCTTCGTCGCCGTCGGCGATCCAGAATGCCGCTTCCGCCAGGCTGCCGTAGATCAGCGAAGCCAGTGCCTGCGGACAAGCGTCGGCCACGATGCCTTGGTGAATCAGCTGCTGGATAAGCGCTTGCATCGACTCGAGGCAATGGCGCTGCGAGTCCGGTGAAGCGCCGCCCAGGACCGCCCTGGCATCGCGCAAGACGATGCGCTGAATTTCCGGCTCCAGGGCCATCTCCAGATAGGCACGGCAGCGATGGCGAAAGCCCTCCCACAGGTCCCCGGCGCTGTCGGAGATGGTTTGCAGGCGGCCATCCATTTCCGCATCGATCTGCTCCACCACCGCCAGCAGCAAGCCTTTCTTGTCGCCGAAGTGATGATACAGCGCCCCACGCGTCAGCCCTGCCTGCGCGGTGAGGTCGTCCATGGACGTGTCGGCATAACCGCGCTCGCTGAACACTTTGCGGGCGGTGGCCAGCAGCGAGGCGCGGGTTTCTTCCATTTCCACACGGGTGCGGCGAACCATTGCTTTCTCCTTACATACGTAACGTATGATTGTTTGCATTCACTCCGTATGTATATATACTTTATTCATACGCGATGTATGTATTATCGCTGCGGCGTGTTTCCGTTGCAAGCGGGACACACCCGTTTATCGCCTGATCACATAAGGATATGCACCATGAGTACGTCTTCCTGCGCTGCCGCAGAAACTTCTGCCCGCCACCCGTGGCTGGCGGTCACCGCTGTCGGCATGGCCACCTTTTCGGTCGTGACGACGGAAATGCTGCCGGTCGGCCTGTTGACGCCGATTGCCGACACCCTGGGCACCTCCCCGGGAACGGCCGGCCTGATGATCTCGCTGCCCGCATTGCTGGCGGCCTTGTTCGCGCCGCTGGTCGTGCTCGCATCGGGAAGCGTGGACAGGCGCAACATTCTCTGTGGTTTGCTGACACTCCTGGTGATCGCGAACATTGCCTCGGCCCTGGCGCAGAACATGGCGTGGATGCTGGCGGCGCGTGTACTCGTCGGTTTCTGCATAGGCGGCATCTGGGCCATCGCCGGCGGCCTCGCTTCCCGGCTGGTTCCTGCCCGTTCGGTTGGCCTGGCAACGTCGGTCATCTTCGGTGGCGTGGCGGCCGCTTCTGTGCTGGGCGTGCCGCTTGGCGCACACATCGGCGACCTTGCAGGATGGCGCTGGGCCTTCGGCGTCATGGCGCTGTTCAGCAGCCTGGTACTGGCGCTGCACCTGGCCGTCATTCCCGCCCTGCCCGCCGCCGGCTCGACGACCTTGCGACAATTCGGCCGACAGCTGCGCAACAGGCGGTTGCAAGCAGGGCTGCTTCTGACCCTGCTGCTGGTGACCAGCCATTTCATGGCCTTTACCTTCGTGCGCCCGCTACTGCTGTCCGTGTCGGGCTTCGATACGCAATGGCTGGGCGCGCTGCTGTTTGCCTATGGCTTCGCGGGCATCATTGGAAACTTCCTGGCCGGTGTCGGCGCAGCGCGGCGCACGGCGACTATCATCATCGCCATCTCGGGCGGCCTGCTGCTCACGCCACTGCTGTTCCTGGCTGTCGGCGACTCCGGCATCGGCGGCGGCATGGTGTTGCTGGCCTGGGGACTGGCCTACGGCGGCGTATCGGTCGGCCTGATGACCTTGATGATGAAGGCGGCGCCCGGCGCCGTGGAAATCGTCGCCGCGCTGTATGTGGGTGTCTTCAATATCGGCATTGCGCTCGGGGCGTGGACCGGTGGCCAAGCCGTGGACAGGCTGGGCCTCTCCGCCAACCTGTGGCTTGCCGCAGGATTCGCCGCTGCCGCCTTGCTGCTGTCGTTTGGCATCAGCGTTGCTGGAGCCGACAAGCAGCCTGGCGCTGCAAGGGATTGATGGTGGCCGCCATCAGCCATACAAGTGCAGCAACACCTGCACGGCAACGATCTTGACGATGGTCATGCTGGGGAAAATCATCGCATAGCCGAGGTTCGGCCGGTCCGACTTGGCCAGGCGGTTGGCGAACACCAGCACGGCCGGGTTGCCCGTGGCGCCGGCCGCGATGCCCAGCAGTTCGGGAAACGGCAGACGCAGGAAGACCTTGCCCAGGATGACGACGAGCGCTACCACCACCAGCACCGTCACGGCACCGAGCGCCAGCATGGGCAAGCCATCGGCGCCCACCTGCTGCACGAAGGGCAAGCCGGACGCCATGCCGACGGAGGCGAGGAAAATCGTCAAGCCATAGTTGCGCATGACCAGGTTGGCCGACAGTGGCAAGCGCCAGCTGATCTTGCCGACTCGGCCCAGGCGCCCCAGGATCAGCGCCATCACCAGCGGCCCGCCGGCCAGGCCCAGGCTGAACGAGCCTATCCACGGCAAGGGGATCGGCACCAGGCCCAGCAGCACGCCCAAGACCATGCCCATGCCCAGCGACACATAGCTGAACTCAGCCGTGGCCGTGATGGAGTTGCCGAACAGTTTGCGCACGTCGGCCGCATGTCTGGCCGGCGCGATGGCCATCACGCGATCGCCAAATTCCAGGGTCAGGAAGGGATGGGGCAAAATCATGGCGTCGCCGCGGCGGATGAAGGCGATCTGCAGGGGAAAGTCCTTCGCCAGATTCAGCTCGCCCAAGGGCACGCCGACGATTTCCGCGTCCGATACGAACACTTCCGTGCCGTCGAAATCGCTGCGGTCCTTCATCAGGCGGCCGGGGTCCAGGTGGCCCAGCGCCGTGCGCGCCGCTTCCACGCCCGCCACCGTGCCCGACACCATCAGCGCGTCGCCCACGCCAAGCACGAGGCCCGGATCAGGCAAGCGGTTCTGGTGGCCCTGGCGCACACCGATCACTTGCACGCCAGCCAGCGGGCCATCGGCCAATTCGGACAGGGCCGCGCCCGCCAGTTTGGCTGCATCGATGGTAATTTCGGAGACGACGATGGGCGCCGGTGGCGGCGTCAGCACGGGTTTCAAGATGCGCCCGGCCAGGTACAGGCCCAGCATGGGACCAACGACGCCGAACGGATACGCGACGGCATAGCCGACGGCCGCGTCGCCATTGCCGTGCGACGCTTCCAGCGCCGCCTGCAGGGCGGCCGTGCTGGTCATTGCGCCGGCAAACACGCCGCTGGCCATGCGCAGCGAGATATCGATCCACTGCCCGCCCCAGATCGATACGGCCAGGCCACCCATGACGGCGGCAAAGGCGATCAGATTGTGTTTCTGTCCCGCGCCGCGCAGACCGGCGAAAAACTGCACGCCGTACTGCACGCCGATGCCATACAGGAACAGCAGCAAGCCGATTGAGCCGACCATCGGCGGCGGCACGGAGCCGGGAGCAAAGGCGCCCAGCGCCAGCCCCGCGAACAGCACGCCGCCCACGCCCAGCGAAAAGCCGAACACGCTGATACGCCCCAGCGCATAACCGGCGCCGATGACGAGGAACAGGGCAAGGATGGGCGTGGACTCCAGCGTGTGGCGAAATAATTGAAGCATCGAGGAACCTTGGTCTGGGGATGGCCCAGTTTAGCATGCACAAAAGCAACACGATGGCGATGATGACAAGCAAGCGTGCGCAGCTTTATGCCATAAAAACGGGCAAAAAAAAGCCCGCTGCGGGAGCGGGCTGAATCTAATTCCTGTGAGGAAGTAGAGGAGACAGGTGCATGATGCCGCATCGCAGCATATCAAGCCAATTGCATGTTGTGATGATAGAAATACGATTCATCAATATCTGCGGCAAGCACGGTATCTCAAGCGCTGGCCCGCGCGATCAGCTCGTAAGGCAGCGGCGCCAAGGGCGGTGGCGCGGCGCCCTCGTCCAATTCGCCCAGGCGCTGCAGGATGGCTTGCGCGGCCAGGCGGCCGATGTCATAGCGGGGCACGCGTATCGTCGTCAGCGCCGGCATGAGTTTTTCCGAGAACGGGAAGTCGCCGAAACCCGCCACCGCGCATTGCTCGGGAATGCGGATGCCGAGGCGCGCCGCTTCATAGATGGCGCCGGCAGCCATGTTGTCGTTGGCAAAAAACAGGGCGTCGGGCCGCTCGGCGCGCGCCATTTGCTCGCTGAACACTTGCCCGCCCGCATCGAGCGGCGCCGTCACCGACGCTTGCACGATTTCCGCACGCAAGCCCAGCTGCCGCATGGTTTCCTCATACCCCTGGGCTCGCTTGCGCGCGCGGAAATCGCTGCCGATGCCGCTGTCGACGTAGACGATGCGCCGGTAGCCTTGCCCGTGCAAATACAAGGTCATGTCACGCCCCGTGGCGATATGCGAAAAACCGATCTGCGGATACGGCCGCTCGGGGCGGATATCCCACGTTTCGATGACGGGAATCTGCAAGCCCGCCAGCAAGGTTTCCGTGGCGGCGCTGTGATCGGCGCCCGTCAGCACGAGCGCGCGCGGCGACCAGCCGAGAAAGGCGCGCACCACCTTCTCTTCCGTCTCGATCGAGTAATCGTGGGTGGCCAGCAGCAACTGGTAATTGTGCTGCGACAAGGTGGTCGACAAGCCCTGGATGGTTTCCGCAAAGATGGAGTTCGACACGCTGGGCACGATGGCGCCCACGATGCGGCCCTGGGTCGAAGCCAGGCCGCCGGCCGCCTCGTTGCGGATGTAGCCGAGCTGGTCGATGGCGCGCTTGATACGGTCGCGCGTTTCCTGCGACACGCGGTCCGGCTCCTTGAAATAGCGCGACACGGAAATGGCCGAGGTCTGTGCCAATTTGGCCACATCGAACACGGTGCTGCGGCCGAGGCCGCGCCGCTTGCGTACTGGGTCGTTCATGGGTACTGCCTTCTCAAAAATCGGTAATCACCACGCATCATGCCATGGCCGGCCGCACGGGGATGCCGGCGTAACGCCGCTGCGCCACGGCTCTTCGGTTGGGCCGCAGAAATTCCACCCTGGAAATTGGCGTCAATGAAATCATGCCGATAGTGTAAGGGCTTTGCGCCTGCACCCTGCATTAAATCTGTTGACAGCCCCGTGCGATTCAAATTATATTTCGCTGTACTTGCAATGTTAGCGCTAACAAAGACAGCAAGCAAGACCCGAGACAGCAGCACTGGAACGCCATACGCAGCGGGCCAGGCAACCAAAAAGGACACACATTGAGCTCCGCTACCTCCCGCCGCACGCTGGAATCCCTGCGCAGCCAGCGCTGGCTGGCCCCAGACGACATGCGCTCGTTCGCCCACCGCCAACGCCTGCAGCAGATGGGCTTGCGCCGCGAGGAATTCCTCGACCGCCCCGTCATCGCCATCATCAATACCTGGAGCGACCTGTCGCCGTGCCACTCGCACTTGCGCGAACGGGCCGAGGCCGTCAAGCGCGGCATCCTGCTGGCCGGCGGCTTCCCCGTCGAACTGCCGGCCCTGTCCTTGGGCGAAGTGATGGTCAAGCCCACGACCATGATCTACCGCAACTTCCTCGCCATGGAAACGGAAGAACTGCTGCGCTCGCTGCCGATCGACGGCGCCGTGCTGCTGGGCGGCTGCGACAAGACGACGCCCGGCATGCTGATGGGCGCCATCAGCATGGATATCCCCGCCATCTTCTGCCCTGCCGGCCCCATGCTCAACGACCGCTACCGCGGCCAGAGCGTGGGCGCGGGCACGCACACCAAGAAATTCTGGGACGATTACGTGGCCGGCGACATCGCCAAGCCCGAATGGATCAAGCTCGAAGCGAAGATGACGCGCTCGCCCGGCACCTGCAACACCATGGGCACGGCTTCCACCATGACGTCCATCGTCGAAGCGATGGGCTTTACCTTGCCCGGCGCCACCAGCATTCCCGCCATGGATGCCAACCACGTACGCATGGCCTCGCAATGCGGCGAGCGCATCGTCGGCATGGTGTGGGAAGACTTGAAGCCGTCGCGCTTCTTCACCCGCGCCGCGCTGTCGAATGGCGTGGCCGCCTACATGGCGCTCGGCGGCTCGACCAATGCGGCCATTCACCTGGTCGCCATCGCCGGGCGCGCCGGCCTGGCCCTGTCGCTCGATGAAATGGATGCGATGGCGCAAAAAGTACCGGTCATCGCCAACCTCTTCCCGTCCGGCGACAAGCTGATGGAAGATTTCTTCTATGCGGGCGGCATGCCGGCCCTGCTCAAGGAAATCGCGCCGCAGCTGGACTTGACGGCCTTGACGGTCACGGGCCGCAGCCTGGGCGAAAACATCGCCGACGCCGTGTGTCTCGACGATAGCGTCATCCGCAAGGTGTCGCAGCCGGTGGCCGACGGCGCGGCGCTGGCCGTGCTGCGCGGCAACCTGTGTCCTGGCGGCGCCGTCATCAAGCCGTCGGCCGCCAATCCGAAGTTCGCCAAACACCGGGGACGCGCCCTCGTGTTCGACTCGAACGCGGAGATGCTGGCGCACATCCATGCGCCGGACCTCGACATCGATGAAAACACGGTGCTGATCCTGCGCAACGGCGGCCCCATCGGCGCGCCCGGCATGCCGGAATGGGGCAATCTGCCTGTGCCGAAAAAGCTGCTGCAACAGGGCATCCGCGACATGGTGCGCATCTCCGACGCGCGCATGAGCGGCACCCACTACGGCACTTGCGTGCTGCACGTGACGCCGGAAGCGGCCGTCGGCGGTCCGCTGGCCCTGGTGCGCAACGGCGACATGATCGAACTCGACATCGCCGCGCGCACCCTGAACATGGACGTGACGGACGAGGAACTGGCGCGCCGCCGCGCCGAGTGGCAGGCGCCGGCGCAAAAATATGCGCGCGGCTACACCAAGCTGTACATGGAGCATGTGACGCAGGCCGACCAGGGCTGCGACCTCGACTTTTTGCTGGGTAACGCCGCCACGCCCGAGCCGCCAATCTTCTGACGCCGCCGTCTTCCCTACATATATAGAGAGAGCACAAAGTAAATATGGATATCCTGGACAACCCGTTCCGCGCCCTGCTGGCGGACAAAGCAGTACCACTGGGCAGCTGGCTGATGGCCGGCACGCCCGTGACGGCCGAAGCCATGGGCTGCGCCGGCTTCGACTGGCTGGTGCTGGACATGGAACACGTGCCCATCGACTACCAGGACGCCTACCAGATCCTGCAGGCCGTGGGCGGCACGCCGGCCTGCCCCGTCGTGCGCCTGGCCTGGAACGACCTCGTGCAGATCAAGCGCGCGCTCGACATCGGCGCGCAGACCCTGATGTTCCCGTTCGTGGAAAACGCCGCTGAAGCGCGCAGCGCCGTGGCCGCCACCCGCTATCCGCAGCCGGGCCAGGCTATTCCCGGCACGCGCGGCTTTGCCGCCATGCACCGCGCCAGCCGCTATGGCACCGTGCCCGACTACGCCACCCGCGCCAATGGCGCCGTCTTCTCGATTATCCAGCTGGAAACGCCGGCCGCCCTGGCGCAGCTGGAAGAAATCGCCGCCGTCGATGGCGTCGACGCCCTGTTCGTGGGTCCCGGCGACCTGTCGGCAGCGATGGGCCACATCGGCAATATCGGCCACCCCGAAGTGCAGGCGGCGATCGCCGACGCGGCCCGCCGCGCCCGCGCCATCGGCAAACCCATCGGCATTGTCGGCCCTTCCCCCGAAATGGTGCACACTTTCATCCATTACGGCTATGACTACGTGGCCATCGCCTCGGACATGGGCATGATGATGCGCCAGGCCAATGCCTTTATCACGGCCCTGAAACCGTCGCTGGCGAAAGCCCTCGACACGGGCGCCTACTAATCTATTTCTGTTGCAACGCACGTAGCGCGCTCAGACGCGTCATTCGCATCTTTTGGAGACAAGCATGTCAGGTGTAAAACTGGAAAAGGTCGTCAAGAAGTACGACAACGGCGTCGAAGTCATTCATGGCATCGACCTGGAAATCAAGCAAGGCGAATTCGTCGTCTTCGTGGGACCTTCGGGTTGTGGAAAATCCACACTGATGCGCATGGTCGCGGGGCTCGAGTCCATCACGGGCGGCACCATCTCCATCGAGGGACAGGTCGTCAACGACTTGCCGCCGCGCGAGCGCGACATCGCCATGGTCTTCCAGGACTATGCGCTGTATCCGCACAAGTCCGTGTTCGACAACCTGGGCTTTGGCTTGAAGCTGCGCAAGTTTCCGAAGGCGGAAATCGAACAGCGCGTGCGCGCCGCCGCCACCATCCTGAAAATCGACCACTTGCTCGACCGCAAGCCGCGTGCCCTGTCCGGCGGCCAGCGCCAGCGCGTGGCCATGGGCCGCGCCATCGTGCGCCAGGCCAAGCTGTTCCTGTTCGATGAACCGCTGTCGAACCTGGACGCCCTGCTGCGCTCGGAAATGCGCACGGAAATCAAGAAGCTGCACCAGCGCATCGGCGCCACCACCATTTACGTCACGCATGACCAGGTCGAAGCGATGACCCTGGCCGAACGCATCGTCGTACTGTCCGGCGGCAACATCATGCAGGTCGGCACGCCGGACCAGATCTACAACGAACCCGTGTCGAAATTCGTCGCGGGATTCACGGGCTCGCCACCGATGAACTTTCTCGGCGCCAAGGTGGCGCGCAATGGCACCGGCCAGGCCGAGATCGTGCTGGGCTCAGCCCGCCTGGCCCTGCCGCTCGAGCGCCAAGCCGCCTGCGGCAAGCTCGATGGCCGCGCCGTGGAATTCGGCATCCGCCCGGAAGACATCACCCTGGAAGCGGCCGGCAGCGCCAGCGCCGCCCTGGCCGCCACCGTGGTGGTGGTCGAGCCGCTGGGCGCGGAAACGCTCGTCATCTTCCAGTGCGAAGGCGGCGAATTGACGGCGCGCCTGCCGCCCACGTTCGCCCTGGCGCCAGGGCAGCAAGTCACGGTACAGCTGGACATGGAGAAATTCCATCTGTTCGATCCGCAGGGCGGCGCGGTTCTGCCATCCCGATAAGCCGCGCACAAGCGGCATACCCATACCAAAAAACAGGAGACAAGCATCATGCGTATCAAATCCCTCGTCCTGGCGCTCGGCGCCACCTTCGTCCTGGCCACCGGTGCGCACGCGCAGACGGTCAAGGTCTTTGTCGGCGGCCAGGAGCGCCCCGAAGTCATGCGTGAACTGTTCGCCAAGTTCATGGCCGCCAATCCCGGCGTCAAGATCGACCTGGAAACGGGCGGCGCCACGTCCGAATTGCAGCAGAAATACCTGAACACCGTGCTGTCGGCCGGCGACACCACCCTGGACGTGTTCCTGATCGACATCATCCGCCCGGCCCAGTACGCGTCGGCTGGCTGGATCGAAAGCCTGGACAAATACCTGGGCGCCGACCGCGACAAGATCATGGGCCAGTACCTGCCGGCCTACAAGCAAGCGAATATGGTCGACAACAAGGTCGTGGCCCTGCCCGCCTTTGCCGACGCCATGTTCCTCTACTACCGCAAGGACTTGCTGGCCAAGTACAAGCTGGCGGCGCCGAAAACCTGGGATGAGCTGGCCACCGTGGCGCGCACCATCCAGGCTGGCGAAAAGAATCCGGAATTGCAAGGCATCAGCTTCCAGGGCAAGGCCATCGAAGGCGCCGTCTGCACCTTTTTACTGCCGTACTGGAGCCAGGGCGGCGAGCTGATCACCAACGGCAAGCTGAGCCTGGACAAGCCCAAGGCTGAAGCGGGCCTGGCCATGTGGCGCAAGCTGGTCGACCAGGGTGTGGCGAAAAAGAACATCGCCGAAGTGGCCACTGACGATACGCGCAAGGAATTCCAGGCCGGTAACGTCTTGTTCGCCGTCAACTGGGGTTATGCCTGGAATCACTTCCAGGATGGCGCCGACAGCAGCGTGAAGGATAAAGTCGGCGTTGTCAGCCTGCCGGCCATGGCGGGTGGCAAACCTGCGTCGTGCATCGGCGGCTGGCAGTGGGCCGTGTCCTCGTTCTCGAAGAACAAGGAAGCGTCGGCCAAGCTGGTGCGCTGGCTGTCGAGCCCGGAAGTGTCGAAGCAGCTGGCCATCAAGGCCTCGAACCTGCCCGTCTACCCGTCCGTCTACCAGGACAAGGAAGTGCTGGCCGCCAATGGCTGGTTCGCCGACGCCCTGCCGGTCGTGCAAAGCGCCCGTTCGCGCCCCGTCACGCCGCGCTACAGCGAAGTGTCCGAAGCCGTGCGCGTCAACACGAATGCCGTGATGGCGGGCGTGAAGACGCCGGCGGCCGGCGTGGCCGAGATCGAAAACCGGGTCAAGCGCATCCTGCGCTAACCGCGCATGCGCCCGTGCCGCCACGACGGCGGCCCGGGCGGCACACGCATACGCACACCGCAACAGACGAGGAAATCATGAGGCAACGCACCCTGAAAAGCCGCATCACGGACCCCAGCGAAACGACGCTGGCCTGGGTCCTGCTGACGCCGGCGATTCTGTTCTTACTGCTGATCGTGGCCTACCCGGTCAGCAAACTGATCTACAACAGCTTTTTCGACATCCGCCTGTCCGGCGGCAGCCTGCCCAGTTTCGTGGGCCTGGACAACTACAAGATGGCGCTGGAAGACAGCCTGTTCTGGAAGTCGCTGAAAAACACCATCATCATCACCGTCGTCACCGTGCCGGGCGCGCTGGTGGCGGGCCTTGGCCTGGCCATGCTGGCCAACATGCCGTTCAAATACCGCTGGCCCGTGCGCCTGGCGCTGCTGCTGCCGTGGGCGCTGCCGCTGGCCTTCGTCGGCTTGATCTTCGCCTGGTTCTTCCACAGCGAATACGGTCTGGTGAACGACATCATCCGCCGCATCGACCTGCTGATCCCCGGCCTGGGCTGGGAACCGCAAATCTGGTTCAACTCGCCCGCGCTGACCATGGCCGCCATCTGCATCACGACCATCTGGAAAACCTCGTCGTTCATGGCCCTGATTTTGCTGGCCGGCCTGCAAACCATTCCCGCCTCGCTGTATGAAGCGGCCGAAGTGGACGGCGCCAGCAAGTGGAAGCAATTTACGGAAGTGACCCTGCCGCTCTTGGTGCCATCGATGCTGGTGGCGCTGATCTTCCGCACCCTGACGGCCATCCAGTCCTTCGATATTCCGTACAACATGCCCGGCCCTGGCGACGAGACCAAGACCCTGGCCATGTACATCCAGTCCAATACGGTGGACTACCTTGACGTGGGCTACGGCTCGACCCTGGCGGTCTTCATGTTCCTGCTGTCGATGGCCACCACGTTTGTATATCTGAAATATGTAAGAGGAGACAAAGAATGAGCGGCCTGTTTTCATCGAAGCGCCTGCGCTGGTTCGCCGCCGCGATCGTCATCCTCAACGGCGTCTTCCCCGCCCTGTGGATTTTGTTCACCTCACTGAAAACCGAGAGCGAACTGACGCAAAAGCCGATCACCTACTGGCCGCACGAACCGACCATCGGCAATTTCATCTCGGCCTTCCAGGACCAGCCGCTGCTGACGTTCCTGACCAACAGCCTGATCGTGGCCGGCCTGTCGACCCTGCTCAGCCTGTTCATCAGCGCGCTGGCCGCGTATGCAATCGCCCGACTGCGCCTGCGCTTCCGCGGGTTGATCCTCACGGCCATCATCGGCGTGTCGATGTTCCCGCTGGTGACCCTGATGGTGCCGCTGTTCGAGATCATGCGCAGCCTGGGCTTGCTGAACTCCTACTGGGCGCTCGTGCTGCCGTACACGGTGCTGAACCTGCCGATTTGCACGCTGATGATGGTGAGCTTTTTCCAGGATATCCCGCGCGACATCGAGAACGCGGCCATGCTTGACGGCTGCACCCGCCTGAGCGCCCTGTGGCGCATCGTGCTGCCGCTGGCCGCGCCTGGTGTGGCGACGGCAGCCATCCTCGCGTTCGTCAATTCCTGGGATGAGTTCCTGCTGGCGCTGTCGATGAATTCGGCCGTGGCTTACCGCACCCTGCCCGTCGGCATCCAGCTGTACCAGGGCGAGTTCGCCTTCCCGTGGCCGATCATTTCGGCGGCGCTGGTGGTGGCCATCGTGCCCATCGTCGTGCTGATCGTGATCTTCCAGGAAAAGGTCGTCAGCGGCCTGACCTCGGGCGGCTTGAAGGGCTGAGGCTGAAAATGAACCACCAGCCTCCCTTCACCCTCGCGCATGGCGACTGCCGCGCCGACGTCCACCCGGCCACGGGTGGCGCGCTGGCGGCGCTCCGCTGGCGCGGGCGCGACATCCTGCGCGCCGCGCCGGCCAGCGCCGGTGTGCGGCAGATGGCGTGCTATCCGCTGGCGCCGTATTCGAACCGCATCGGCAACGCCGTGCTGCAGGCGCCGGAACAGACGCATGCGCTGCGCGCCAACTTCGCGCCCGAGCCGCACAGCATCCACGGCTTCGGCTGGCAGCGCGCCTGGCACGTGGCGGCGCGAACAAGCGACAGCGCCGAACTGCTGCTCGTGCATGGCGGCGACGCGGACTGGCCGTTCGCCTGCACGGTGCAGCAAACCGTGCTGCTCGACGAAGCCGGCCTGCGCCTGACTTTATCGATGCGCAATGACGACGCGCGCACCATGCCCGCCGGCCTGGGTTTTCACCCCTACTTCCCGCTGGCCCCTGGCCTGCGCCTGCAGACGCAGTGGAATGGCGTGTGGAGCATGGGCGACGACCGCTTGCCGGCCGGCCTGGCGCCCGTGGCGCAGGCATCGCCATTCGCCACGCCGCAGCCGGTGGCCGGCTGGCAGGCGGACAATTGCTACAGCGGCTGGACGGGCCGCGCCAGCCTCGATTACGGAGACTATGCCGTGCACCTGTCGGCCAGCGACAATTGCGGCCACCTCGTCTGCTTCGCGCCCAACGATGAGCGCAGCTTCATCGCCATCGAACCCGTCACGCACGCGAATAACGCGTTTGCGCTGGCCGCGCGCGGCGCGCAAGGCACGGGCATGCGCTTGCTGGCGCCCGGCGAGAGCCTGCACATCGCCATGCGCCTGGCAATCGAGGAGAAACAGCATGCGTGAATGGCAAGCCGAACTCGTGCTCGATGCGCGCGCCCAGCTGGGCGAATGCCCGCTGTGGAGCGTGGCCGAGCAGTGTTTATATTGGATCGACATCGCCGGACGCCGTTTGCACCGCTACGATCCGGCGACAAACCTCGACCGCGTCTGGTGGGTACCGTGCGAGCCGGGTTGCATCGCCCTGGCTGAAAAGGGCGGCCTGGTGGTGGCCCTGCGCGACGGTTTCTACCGTTTTTATCCGCAGGAAGGCTTGCTCGACAAGCTGGCCGATGCACCGTACGACAGCCGCGACATGCGTTTCAACGATGGCCGCTGCGACAGCGCCGGGCGTTTCTGGGCCGGCGCCATGTACGAGCCGCGCACGGCGGAACTGGCCTCCATGTTTTGCCTGGAACGGGGCGCCACGCGGCTGGCCTGGGGGCCGCAGCAGGACTTCGGCGTCAAAGTGAGCAACGGCCTGGCCTTCGCGGCCGACGGAAAATTCATGTTCCAGTCCGACACGCCGAATCACGTGATCTACCGTTTTGAATTCGATGCGGCCAGCGGCCAGGTCGGCGAGCGCCAGGTGTTTGCCCGCCTTCCCGTCAAGGGCGAAGAGGCCGTGTATGGCGGCCGTCCCGATGGCGCGGCATTGGACGCCGAAGGCTGCTACTGGAGCGCGCAATACGAAGGCGGCCGGGTGCTGCGCTTTTCGCCGCAGGGCGAAATCATCGGCGTCGTGCACGTGCCCGTCACGCGCCCCACCATGATCGCCTTTGGCGGCGCCGACCTGCGCACCCTGTACATCACCAGCGCGCGCGAAGGCGCAGGCGACGACGAACTGGCGCACCAGCCGCAGGCCGGCGGCCTCTTTGCCGTGCGCCTGGACGTGGCCGGCCGCCCCGAACCCCTTTACCGGGATTGATCCCCACAATTTGCCCCCGAGGACAGCATGAACGCCAACATCACTCTCTACCCCAGCCTGCAGGACCGCGTGGTCTTCGTCTCCGGCGGCGGCTCCGGCATCGGCGCTGCGCTCGTCGAACACTTCGCCCTGCAAGGTGCGCAAGTGGCTTTTTGCGACATCGACCGCGACGCCAGCGCCGCCCTGGCCACGCGCCTGGCGCCCCTGTGCCGCCATGCGCCCTATTTTGTGTACAGCGACATCCGCGACATCGCCGCCTACCAGGCCAGCCTGGCCGACGTCGAGGCGCGCTTCGGCGCCATCCGCGTGCTGCTCAATAACGCGGGCCGCGACGACCGCCACAGCCTGGCCGAACTGACGCCCGAGTACTGGGACAACTGCCTGGCCCTGAACCTCAAGCACCATGTGTTCGCCATCCAGCAGGTGGCGCCCGGCATGGCGGCCGCCGGCGGCGGCTCCATCATCAACCTCGGCTCCATTTCATGGATGCGCGGGCGCCCCAACCTGGTCGGCTACACCACGTCCAAGGCCGGCATCGCGGGCCTGTCGCGCACCCTGGCGCGCGAACTGGGCGAACAGAATATCCGCGTCAACGCCATCGCCCCGGGCGCCATCGCCACGGATCGCCAGGCCGCCCTGTGGCGCGATCCGGAAGAAGACCGGCGTTTCATCGAACTGCAATGCCTGAAATACCGGCTCGATGCAGGCCACGTGGCGCGCACGGCCCTGTTTCTCGCGGCCGACGATTCGGACGGCATCACAGGCCAGAACATCATCGTCGACGCGGGGCTGGCCCAAGTCTCGGTCGCCGGATAAGCAGCATCCCCCATTCAAGGAGAACCCCATGTTGAACCTGCAAGACGCAAGCCTGTTGAAACAGCAATGCCTGATCGACGGCGTCTGGTGCGACGCCGATGATGGCGCCACCATCGATGTCACCAACCCGGCCACGGGCGCAGTGATCGCCACCGTGCCGCGCATGGGTGCGGCCGAGACGCGGCGCGCCATCGCCGCCTCCCACGCGGCCTTCCGGCTGTGGCGCAAGCAGACGGTGAAGGCGCGCGCCACGGTGCTGCGCGCCTGGCATGCCTTGATTTTGCAGCATGCGGACGACCTGGCGCTGATACTCACCAGCGAGCAAGGCAAGTCGCTGGCCGAAGCGAAGGGCGAGATCGTCTCGAACGCGGCCTACCTGGAATGGTTTGCCGAGGAAGGCAAGCGCGCGTATGGCGACGTGATCGCCCCGCCGTCGAACGACAAGCGCATCGTCGTCATCAAGCAGCCGATCGGCGTGTGCGCTGCCATCACGCCGTGGAATTTCCCGAACGGCATGATCACGCGCAAGGCCGGCCCCGCCCTGGCGGCCGGCTGCGCCATGGTCTTGAAACCGGCGTCGCAAACGCCGCTGTCGGCTCTGGCCCTGGGCGAACTGGCGCTGCGCGCCGGCGTGCCGCCCGGCGTCTTCAATGTGGTGACGGGCGCGGCGCAAGCGATCGGCACGGAACTGTGCCACAACGACCTGGTACGCAAGATCACGTTTACAGGATCGACGGAAGTGGGCGCCTGGCTGTCGCGCGAAGCGGCCGGCACGATCAAGAAACTGTCGCTGGAACTGGGCGGCAACGCGCCCTTCATCGTCTTCGACGATGCCGACATCGACGCGGCCGTCGAAGGCGTGCTGATGTCGAAATACCGCAACAGCGGCCAGACCTGCGTGTGCGCCAACCGCATCTACGTACAGGACAGCATCTACGACGACTTCGCCGCCCGCCTGGTGGCCAAGGTGGCCGAGCTGAAACTGGGCAATGGCCTGGACGCTGGCGTCACGCAAGGCCCGCTGATCGATGAAAACGCCGTGCGCAAGATCGAGCAGCATATCGCCGACGCGCTGTCCAAGGGCGGCAAGCTGGCCATCGGCGGCAAGCGCCACGCGCTGGGCGGCAGCTTTTTCGAGCCCAGCGTGGTGCTGGAAGCGAACAGCGACATGTTGGTGGCCACCGAGGAAACCTTCGCCCCGCTGGCACCGCTGTTCCGCTTCGGCAGCGAAGACGAAGTCGTCGCCATGGCCAACGCCACGCAGTTCGGCCTGGCCGGCTATTTCTACAGCCGCGACCTGGGCAGGGTCTGGCGCGTGGCCGAAGAACTGGAAGTGGGCATGGTCGGCATCAACACGGGCATGATCGCCAATGAAATGGCGCCATTCGGCGGCGTCAAGCATTCGGGCATGGGCCGCGAAGGCTCGCACTACGGCATGGACGACTTCCTCGATATCAAATATTTGTGCATGGGAGGGATTTGATTATTTAATGTAGGCAAGGCAGGGATCAGCAACAATACACCTATAAAAACACAGGAGACAGGATCATGCAAACGACGTTACGCAAGACCACATTGGCCGCGGCCATCACGGGCGCTCTTTTCTCGGCGTCATTTGTTAGCGCTAACGCGCGCGCCGATGAACTGAGCGACATGAAAGCCATGCTGGCGCAATTGCAGGACCGGGTGGCGCAGATGGAAGCGAAGGCGGCGCAGCCGGCACCCGCAGCGGCACCTGCCGCGGCCATGGCAGCAGCGCCAGCGGCGGCATCCGTGAAGCCCGTCACCGGCTTCAACTGGAAGCTGTACGGCCGTGGCGACATCGGCTACACGGTCTCGCGCGGCAAGGATGCCAGCGGGCGCCAGCTGACAAACCACCGCCTGAACCAGGGCGAGATGGCCAGCCGCCTGGGCCTCACGGGCGCCTGGGTCTTCAGCGATGAATACAAGGCCATCTTCGGCGTCGAGACGGGTCTGAACCTGTTCAACGGCAACGCGGGCGGCGGCACGCAAAACAACACCACTTCGTCCGTGCTGTTCAACCGCGGTTCCACCGTCGGCTTTGCCTCGACCACCTGGGGCTCGATCGAAGGCGGCACCATGTACATGGCGCCGTTCTGGGTCTCGCTGGGCGCTGACCTGGCCTCGGCGCACAACTATGGCGCCAACGACTTCAGCGCCCTGTTCTCGCTCACGCGCCCCGAATCCCTTGGCCGCTACCTGAAAGACCCCGTGACGGGCAACGCCAGCAAGACAATGAGTTTGGCCGGCAACAATTCGGGCACGGCCCTGTTCTACGGCAATGCGCTGCGCTACCGCAGCCCCACCTGGAACAATATCTCGGCCGAGGTATCGTATTCGGCCGGCCAGCAGGCGTCTTCCGCCACCGACCTGGAAAACGATGGCCGCAGCTGGGCCGCCAATGTGCTGTACAAAAAGGGCGATCTGTTCCTCGGCTATGCGCACATGGATTACCAGCAGAGCAACGACATCAGCACGGCCGGCACGCCGAACTTCATCAAGCGCAACCAGGTCACGGACATCGTCGGCGCGCGCTACAAGTGGAACGACTTTACTTTGGGTGGTTCCTACACCTCCTACCGCGTGTCGAACGCGGGCGGCTATGCGGCCGACGCCTTCGGCGTGTCGGGCGCGTACGACATCGGCAAGCACCGCATCGAAGGCAGCCTGGCGCACATCAGCTACGACGGCGCCAACGCCAGGGGCGCGTTCGGCGCGAACACGGGCGACGGCGTGGGCAAGCCGAAGTCGACGGCCTACTCGCTGGGCTATCTGTACAACTTCCAGCCTACCCTGTCGTTCTATGCGTATGCCACGCGCATCGCCAACAACAGCCACGCCAAGCTGGGCGTATTGCAGTTCCGGGGGGACAATAACTACTTCGGCTACAGCCCCGTCGAGCTGACCGCCGGCATGTTCCTCGTCTTTTAATTAGTACTTAATTGTTGATGCACCGCCGGCCCGCCCGCATGCCCCGCCATGCGGCGGCCGGTTTTCACAGGAGTTGATCGTCATGCAGTACACACTACACCAGGAAAATGACAGCGTCGCCCTGCGCTGCGCCGGCCGCTTGCTGCTGCGCCACAGTGCCGCTGCGCCATGCGTGTTCGTCGGCCAGGGCCGCGAAAGCATGGAAATGTACCGTGGTAACTTCGAGATCGAGGATTACGTCGAGGAGCGCAATGCCCTGCGTGCGCTGACCGTCACGCAGGAAGACGCCGCCACCACCCTGAGCTTCGCGCGCCATGCGGGCGAAGCACCGCAACTGGTGCTGGCCGTGCAATCGCAGCCGCATGGCGTGCACCTGGTGGTGCGCTACGCGGCGCCGGGCTGGAACCGGCTGTGGCTGCGCCTGCCCGCAGAACAGGACGAACATGTGTGGGGCTGCGGCGAGCAGATGTCGTACTTCGACCTGCGCGGACGCCACTTCCCCCTGTGGACGTCGGAGCCGGGCGTGGGCCGCGACAAGTCGACCCATCTGACGTGGCAAGCGGACGTGACGTCCAAGTCGGGCGGCGACTACTACCACACGAATTATCCGCAACCGAGCTTCATCTCGTCGCAGCGTTATTGCCTGCATGCGGAAACGACGGCGTATGCGGACTTCGATTTCCGCCAGCCGGATTTCCACGAATTGCAATTCTGGGCCATGCCAGAGCGCCTGGAATTCATGCTGGCCGACACCTTCGCCGATCTGGTCGGCGTCGTCTCACAGCGCTTCGGCCGCCAGCCACAGCTGCCAGCATGGCTGCAGAATGGCGCCATGCTGGGCCTGAAAGGCGGCGAGGAACACGCGCGCGCCATCCTCGCGCAGGCGCAGGAACACGGCTTGCCCGTCAGCGCCCTGTGGTGCGAAGACTGGGTGGGTTTGCGCCAGACCTCGTTCGGCAAGCGTTTGTTCTGGGACTGGCGCTGGCAACCGCAGCGCTACCCTGACCTGAAGAACTGGATCGCCGACCTGGCCAGGCAGGACATCCGCTTCCTCGGCTACGTCAATCCGTATTTGTGCAACGACGGCACCCTGTATCAGGAAGCGCTGCAACAGGGCTTTTTGGCAACAAGCATCGATGGCGGCGCCTACCTGGTCGACTTCGGCGAATTCGATTGCGGCGTCGTCGACTTCACCAATCCGGCCGCCGCGCTGTGGTTCGAGGAACGCATCCTGCGTCAGGAAATGCTCGATTTCGGCCTGTCCGGCTGGATGGCCGATTTCGGCGAATACCTGCCGATCGACCTGCGCCTGCACAATGACGCGGACGCGCGCCTGATGCACAACGCGTGGCCGACCCTGTGGGCCGAAGTCAATGCGCGCGCCATCGAGCGGGCAGGCAAGACGGGCGACGCCACCTTCTTCATGCGCGCCGGCTACACGGGCGTGCAGGCGCACTGTCCGCTGCTGTGGGCGGGCGACCAGTCGGTCGACTTCAGCCGCCATGACGGTTTGCAGACAGTGATCTGCGGCGCCCTGTCGTCTGGCCTACTGGGCAACGCCTACCACCACAGCGATATCGGCGGCTATACGAGCTTGTTCGGCAATCTGCGCACGGCCGAACTGTTCCAGCGCTGGACCGAGATGGCCGTGTTTACATCGATGATGCGCACGCACGAAGGCAACCGTCCCGACGAAAACTTCCAGTTCTACCAGGATGAAAACGTGTTCCGCCACTTCGCCCGCATGACGCGGCTGCACGTGGCGCTGGCGCCGACCATCCGCGCCCTGGCCGAAGAGGCCGTGGCGCGCGGCCTGCCGCTGCAACGCCCGCTGTTCCTGCACTATGAACACGACCGCGCCACCTACGCCATCCAGGACCAGTACCTGTTCGGCCCCGACCTGCTGGTGGCGCCCGTGCATGCAGCCGGCGCCGCGCGCTGGAGCGCCTACCTGCCGCAGGGCGACGCCTGGATTCACCTGTGGAGCGGCGCCGCGTTCGAAGGCGGCCAGCGCGTGGAAGTCGACGCGCCGCTGGGCCAGCCGCCCGTCTTCGTGCGGCGCGGTTGCGCGCAGCAAGACTTCTTCCTGTCGCTGGCGAAATGAGTCTGGCATGAGCGTGGCGTCGCACCTGCTGTTCCTGGCTTGCGTGGCGCTGGCCAGCGTGGCGCAGAACCTGACGGGCTTTGCCTTTGGCCTGATCCTGCTGGGCCTGACGGCCGTGCTGCACCTGGCCAGCCTGGGCGACGTCGCCAACGTGGTCAGCGTGCTGGTGCTGGTCAATGCCGCCATCACGTTTGGCCGAACGCGCCCGCAACTGGCCTGGCCCGTGTTCGGCCCCTCGCTGGCCGTCAGCCAGCTGGGCGTGGGCGCGGGCGTGGCCCTGCTGGGCTGGTTCAGCGCGCAGCAAGTGAGCGTGCTGCGCTTCCTGCTCGGCTGCGCCATCGTCGTCTGCGCCTTCATGCTGGTGCTGCGCGCCAGCGCGCGGGCACGGCAGTCAAGCCTGTCCGCGTTTCTGTTCTTCAGCGGCGTGTCCGGCGTGATGGGCGGCCTGTTCGCCAGCGCCGGCCCGCCCATGGTGTACCACCTGTACCGCCAGCCATGGCCGGCAGACATAATCCGCCATTCGCTGATCGTGCTGTTCGCCGCGAATGCCGTGCTGCGCCTGGTCCTCGTGCTGGCGCATGGCCAGTTCAGCATGACGGCCTTCTGGCTGACGCTCGAAGCCTTGCCGCTGGTGATGGGCCTGACGTGGCTGGCGCGCCGCCACCCTTCGCGCCTGCCCATCGAACACGTGCGCCGCGCCGTCTTCGTGCTGCTGCTGATCGCCGGCCTGGCCCTCGTGCTGCCGCCCGTGCTGTCGCTGCTTGCCTGAGGCGGCACTTAATTACCTTTTACTTTTACAAGACGAACCTTCCATGTCCGCTTCCCGCTTTTCCTCCCTGCCCGCCCACTGCGACCTGCTGGTCGTCGGCGGCGGCATCAACGGCGCCGGCATCGCGCGCGACGCGGCCGGCCGCGGCTTGCGCGTGGTGCTGTGCGAACAGCACGACCTGGCGCAGCACACCTCGTCCGCGTCCACCAAGCTGATACACGGCGGCCTGCGCTACCTCGAATACTATGAATTCAAGCTGGTGCGCAAGGCGCTGCAGGAACGCGAAGTGCTGCTGCGCGCCGCGCCCCACATCATGTGGCCGATGCGCTTCGTCATGCCGCACGACGCCGCCCAGCGCCCCGCCTGGATGATACGCGCGGGCCTGTTCCTGTACGACCACCTGGCCAAGCGCGCCTTTTTGCCCGCCTCGCAAGGCATCGCGCTGGACCGCCATGCAGCAGGCGCGCCGCTGAAGGCCGGCTACCGCAAGGGCTTCGTGTACTCCGACGGCTGGGTCGACGATGCGCGCCTGGTGGTGCTCAATGCGCTCGACGCGCAGGAACACGGCGCGCACATCCTCACGCGCACGGCCTGCGTGGATGCGCGCCGCGATGGCGGCGCCTGGCAAGCCACCCTGCAAGCCGAGGATGGCCAGCGCAAGACGCTGCGCGCACGCGCCATCGTCAACGCGGCGGGACCGTGGACGGCGCAATTCGCCGGCGCGGCCGGCGGCGGCAAGACGCAGGGGCTGCGCCTGATCAAGGGCAGCCACATCATCGTGCCGCGTCTGTTCGAGCATCCGAACGCCTACATCTTCCAGAACCCGGACCAGCGCATCATCTTCGCCATTCCCTACCAGGATGACTTCACCCTGATTGGCACCACGGATGAGGAATACAAGGGAGAGGTCAGCCAGGTCAAAATCAGCCAGATGGAAATCGATTACCTGTGCCAGGCGGCGAACCGCTATTTCAAGCGCGAGATTCGCCCCGCCGACGTCGTGTGGACGTATTCCGGCGTGCGCCCGCTGCTCGACGACAGCGCGCAGAACGCGTCGGCCGTCACGCGCGACTATCTGCTGGAAGTGGCGCGCGGCGAGGCGACGACGGGTGCGCCGCTGCTCAATATCTGGGGCGGCAAGATCACCACCTACCGCAAGCTGGCCGAGGAAGCATTGGGCTTGCTGGCCCCCCTGCTGGACAATACCGCCGCGGCATGGACGGCCGAGGCGCCCCTGCCCGGCGGCGACCTGCAGCAGGCGAACCGGCTGGTGGACAGCCATGATTTCGACGCTTTTCTCGCCCGCTTCCAGCGCGACCACGCCTGGCTGCCGCCCGCGCTGGCGCGCCGCTATGCGCGCGCCTACGGCAGCCGCGCCACGCGCCTGCTGACGGGCGCCGCCTCGATGGCCGATCTGGGCGCGCAGCTGGCGCCCGGCCTGTACGAAGCCGAAGCGTGCTATCTGATCGAGGTGGAATGGGCCAGGAGCAGCGACGACATCCTGTGGCGGCGCAGCAAGCTGGGATTGCGCTGCACGCCCGCCGACGTGGCGCGCCTGCAGCAGTGGCTGGCGGTGCATCTGGCGCAGGAGGTGGCGGCATGACGTATTTGCTGGCCCTCGACCAGGGCACTTCCAGCTCGCGCAGCATGGTGTTCGATGAATCAGGCGCCATCGTCGCCGTGGCACAGCGCGAGTTTCGCCAGTTATTCCCGCAGCCGGGCTGGATCGAACACGACCCGATGGAAATCTGGCATAGCCAGTTGGCGACCTGCCGTGAAGTGCTGGCCAAGACAGGCTTGCAGGCCGATGCGCTCGGTGCGCTGGGCATCACCAACCAGCGCGAAACGACGGTGGTATGGGACCGCGCCACGGGCGAACCCGTCTACAACGCCATTGTCTGGCAAGACCGCCGCACGGAAGCGCTGTGCGAAGACTTGCGCGCGCGCGGCCTGGCCGGCGCCATCCACGCCAAGACGGGCCTGGTGCTCGACCCGTATTTTTCCGGTACCAAGCTGCGCTGGATACTCGACGCCGTGCCCGGCGCGCGCGCGCGAGCCATGCGCGGCGAACTGGCCTTCGGCACCATCGATACGTGGCTGGCGTGGAAGATGACGGGCGGCCGCCTGCACGTGAGTGACGTCAGCAATGCTTCGCGCACCATGCTGTGGAACCTGCATGAAGGCTGCTGGGATGCCCAGCTGCTCGACTGGCTGGGCATTCCCGCCAGCCTGCTGCCATCCGTCCACCCATCGAGCCACATATATGGCGAAACGGATGCCGAGGTGCTGGGGAGCCCCGTGGTCATCGGCGGCATCGCCGGCGACCAGCAGGCGGCGCTGTTCGGCCAGACCTGCTTCAAGCCGGGCATGGCCAAGAATACCTATGGCACGGGCTGCTTTCTGTTGCTGAATACGGGCGAACAGTGCGCGCAATCGCAGCATGGCCTGATCAGCACGGCCGCCTGCCAGGTGGGCGCGCAGCCGGCATATGCGCTCGAAGGCAGCGTCTTCATCGGCGGCGCCGTGGTGCAATGGCTGCGCGACGGCCTCGGTGCCATCGGCCACGCGGGCGAAGCGGAAGGCCTGGCCGCCTCCGTGCCCGATTCGGGCGGCGTCGTCTTCGTACCGTCATTTACGGGACTCGGTGCGCCGTACTGGGTGCCGTCGGCGAAAGGCGCCATCCTGGGCCTGAGCCGCGGCAGCACGGTGGGCCACATCGCCCGCGCGGCATTGGAAGCGATCGCCTTCCAGAGCGCCGCCCTGCTGGGCGCCATGACGCGCGACGCGCAAGCACCGATCACGGAACTGCGCGTGGACGGCGGCGCCTGCGCCAACAATCTGCTGCTGCAATTCCAGGCCGACTTGCTGGGCATTCCCGTCGTGCGCCCGCAAGTGATCGAAACGACGGCATTGGGCGCCGCCTACCTGGCGGGCCTGGCCATCGGCCTGTATCAAGGCACCGACGAACTAGCGTCGCACTGGCGCGCCGACCGGACGTTTTTGCCCACCATCGGGCGCGACCAGGCGGCCAGCCTGATGCAGCAGTGGGAAGTGGCAGTGCGGCGGTTTACCGGTAATGGGGAACACTGACAAACGGCAGGCATAAAAAAAGGCTCTGTCATCGACAACTAGGGGAAATACCGGAATTTTCCTGTGGTTGTGCTGTCTGACTCTGCATACTCACCACGCAGGGAGCAGATCATGCAGCCAGCCGAATGGATCACCTTGATTGCGCAGTTTGCTCAGTTGAGCCAGCGTCAGCGGCAAGCAGGTATTGCCCTGCTGCGTGGCAGCGCGCCACACGACGCGACCGTCGCACTGCTGGAAAATGTGGCGCAGCCGCGATTGGCCTGTCCCGTCTGCCATTCAGACCACTTGCACCGACATGGTCACGCGCACGGCTTGCAGCGCTACCGCTGCGTGCCCTGCGGACGCACCTTCAATGCGCTCACCGGCACGCCGCTGGCCCGCTTGCGCCATAAATCGTTGTGGCTCGACTATGCCGATTGCCTGCTGGCATCGGATTCCGTGCGCAAGGCGGCCAGTCAGTTAGGAGTGCACCGCAACACCACGTTTCGCTGGCGCCACCGGTTTTTATCGCTGGCAAAGACCGACCGGCCGCATGGCCTGCACGGCATCGCCGAGGCCGACGAGTTATATCTGCTGGAATCGGAAAAGGGAGCGCGGCAGATGACGCGTCCGGCGCGCCGCCGGGGCGGCCATGCCCACAAGCGCGGCATTTCCAATGAACAGGTCTGTATCCTGGTGGCGCGCGACCGCACGGGCCAGACCCTCGATTTCGTCACGGGCAAAGGGGCGTTGACCAAGGCGCAGCTGCATCATTGCCTGTTACCCGTTATCGACAAGGACGTGTTGCTGGTCACCGATGGTCATGCGGCCTATCGGGCCTTTGCCAGGGAAGCGGGTATCAGCCACCAGGCCGTCAACTTGCGCGCCGGCATCCGCGTGCAGGGCGCCGCTCACGTGCAGAACGTCAACGCCTATCACAGCCGCTTGCGGGAATGGCTACGGCCGTTTCACGGCGTGGCGACGCGCTACCTGCCGAATTACCTGGGCTGGCGCTGGATACTCGACGCCGGGCGCATCCGCTCGCCTGAAACGTTATTGAAAGCAACACTGGGCGCCTTCCCACATTTGACGGAGACGTCGGGGCAAAAAAAAGCCCGCTGCGGGAGCGGGCTGAATCTAATTCCTGTGAGGAAGTAGAGGAGACAGATGCATTTTGACGCATTGCGGCATATCACGCCAATCATGTGTTGTGATGAGCAAGATAAGCCCCATCAATATCTTGGCGTGAGGCCCTTGTTGCTTACTTGACGCTGCCAGCCGCTTCCTCGATCAGCTTGGCCACTTCCGCAGGATGCGAGCTCATCACCACGTGCGAGGCGCCGTCGATCACGATGGTTTTCTTCGCATTGGCACGCTTGGCCATGAAGGCCAGCGCTTCCGCGGGAATATTCTTGTCTGCCTTGCCGTAGACAAACCAGGACGGGATACCCTTCCAGCCTGGCGCAGGCGAGGCTTCGTTCAGCGCAGCATCCGTGATCGGACGCTGGCCGACCGCCATCAGGCGCGCCTTGGCCGCCGGCAAATCGGCGGCGAACTGGTCGTGGAACTTGGCCTGCTCGATAAACAGATCGTTGCTGCCATCGGCCAGCGGTACGGGCTTGGCCAAGGCCGTACCCAAGGTGCCGCCCGGATATTTGCCGGACAGGCCAGCTGCCGTCTCGCCAGCATCGGGAGCAAACGCCGCCACGTAGACCAGCGCCTTGACGTTGCCGCCTGCCTGGGCAGCCGCACTGATCACCGAACCGCCGTAGGAGTGCCCCACCAGCACGACCGCGCCAGGCACGCTGTTGACGACGCGGGCCACGGAATCGGCGTCACTCTTGACGCTGCGCAGATGATTGGCCGCGCCGATGACGGTGTAGCCGTCTTTTTGCAGGATGGCGGCGACGCCGTCCCAGCTCGATGCATCGGCAAACGCGCCATGGACCAGGACGATGGTGGGCTTGACAGCACCCGCCGCCGAAGCCGGGCTGGCAGGAACGACGCTGGCGAACAAGGTGCCCACGACGGCGGCAATGGACAATGGCTTGATGAATGAGGTCATGATGATTCCCGATATGATTGGAGAGTGGTGACGAGCTGCCCGCATCGGCAGGCGAGTCGAAATACTAGCACTCAACAATGTCATTTTTGCAGCTTTGGCGGCGACCTGATCTTCTTGCAGGGGCAAGGTCTGGCCCTATGATCTGGCGGCGGGCCGCTGGTGTTGCCGGCGGTGGACAGCGGCGATGGCGACGCGCAAAAAAAAGCCCGCTGCGGGAGCGGGCTGAATCTATTTCCTTGGAGGAGATAGAGGAGACAGATGAATGATGCCGCGTCGCAGCATATAAAACCACTTTATATTCGTGATGTCAGAAATACGCGATAGTGATATTAGGGGCAACGAAGCATTCCACACGGCAACTTTTATGCTGCCGCTTCCGTTTTCCCGTCGCCAGAACGCAACATATTCTTGATGCCCCGCAGCGCCTGCCGCACGCGCGCCTCGTTTTCGATGAGGGCAAAGCGCACGTATTCATCGCCATATTCGCCGAAACCGATGCCGGGCGACACACTGACCTTCGCCTTTTGCAGCAGCAGCTTGGCGAACTCCAGCGAACCCAGGTGGCGATACGCTTCCGGAATATGCGCCCAGATATACATCGACGCCTTCGGTTTCTCCACCATCCAGCCCGCTTCATGCAAGCCTTTCACCAGCACGTCGCGGCGGCGCTGGTACTGGGCGCAGATGTCCGTCACGCAGCTCTGGTCGCCTTCCAGCGCGGCAATGGCCGCCACTTGCACGGGCGTGAAACTGCCGTAGTCGTGGTAGCTCTTGATGCGCGCCAGGGCCGCCACCAGTTCCGCGTTGCCCACCATGAAGCCGATGCGCCAGCCCGCCATGTTGTAGCTTTTTGACATGGTGAAAAACTCGACGGCCACGTCGCGCGCACCGGGCACCTGCATGATGGACGGCGCCTTCCAGCCATCGAAAGTAATGTCGGCATACGCGAGGTCATGCACCACCAGAATATTGTGCTGCTTCGCCAGCGCCACGACTCTTTCAAAAAATTCCAGTTCGACGCATTGCGCCGTCGGATTGGACGGGAAACCGAGCACCATCATCTTCGGTTTCGGATAGCTTTCGCGGATGGCCCGTTCCAGTTCGGCAAAGAAATCCACACCCGGGCCCATGCGCACGGAGCGGATATCGGCGCCCGCGATCACGGCGCCCCAGATGTGGATCGGGTAACTGGGGTTCGGCACCAGCACCGTGTCGCCACGGTCGAGTGTTGCCAGCATCAAGTGGGCCAGGCCCTCTTTCGAGCCGATGGTGACGATGGCTTCGCTGTCCGGGTCGATGTCGACCTCGTAGCGCTTCTTGTACCAGTGTGAAATGGCGCGGCGCAGGCGGGGGATGCCTTTTGACGCGGAATAACCGTGCGTGTCGGGGCGTTTCACCGTCTCGACCAGCTTGTCCACGATGTGGGCCGGCGTGGCGCCATCGGGATTGCCCATCGACATGTCGATGATGTCCTCGCCACGGCGGCGCGCGGCCATCTTGAGCTCGGCGGTGATATTGAAAACGTAGGGGGGAAGGCGATTGATGCGCGAAAAGCTGCGCGGAGCTTGGCTGTCGGTCATGGTATCTCTATACGTAAGCGCCCGGATCCGTCCGAGCGACGTTGGCACAATGCGTGTGCCTGCAGTGATACTAACCCGGCTTCGCGAGAACTGGCAAGGCCGTATTCGGACCGCTACAATACGTACTGATCGAAAATGAGCGCACCGGTTGGTAACCCGGTAAGTGCCCGGTGCAGTCCGGCATGCTCCCGCCCACGCGGACCCACGGCGCTGACTCTTGGCTGTACCACCAGCCGGGGAGGTGTTCTGGTTCGTGCATTTTTCCCGCCGCGCCGTCCCTCCCCTGTCATTGACTTGAGGAATAATACGGATGGCAACACACGACACCGCAGTAGATGGCATGACCCTGGACCGCGCCGGCATGGAACAGCAGCTGGCCAATCCGGTACGCCACTTCATCGATTGCGCGTTCGATGGCGAAGACTTGTCACGCCTCGATTTGCAAGGCTGCACTTTCGAGCGCTGCACCTTTGCCGACACCAGCTTGTTCGCAAGCAAACTGGCGCGCAGCACCTGGCGCCGCTGCCGCGCGGGCAGCGCCGATTTCGAATCCGTCGACGCCGTCGACGCCAGTTTCGAAGGCTGCGACCTGAACAACACGAAATGGCGGCGCGCCAAGCTGGCCTCGGCCACCTACCGCGGCTGCAAGCTGACGGGCGCGTCTTTCGAGGAAGTGGCCCACCTGGGCCTCACCTTCGAAGACAGCCTGCTGGTGGGCGCCGACTTGCGCGGCTTTTCGTTCCGCAAGGCGACATTAAAACAGCTGGATTTTTCCGACGCCTACCTGGCCGGCTGCGATTTCCGCGAGGCCGTCTTCGAAGGCGGCAGCCTGCGCAATGCCACGATCAAACTGGCGAAGTTCCAAGGCGCGGACTTGCGCGGCGCCGATATCGACGGTTTCAAATTGAGCGAAGCGGCCTTGCTGAAAGGCGCCGTCATCACGCATGCCCAAGCGGCAAACTTCATGCGCGCGCTCGACCTGGTGGTGATTTGATCTGAACAGACAAAAAAAAAGCCCGCTACGGAAGCGGGCTGAATCTATTTCCTTGGAGGAGACAGAGGAGACAAGTGCATCTTGCGGCATTGCGGCATATCACGCCACTTTATCTTCATGATGATAGAAATACTCATCAGTGATAATGAGGCCCCATCAGGGTTTCAAGCCGTACGGCGCGTGGCCTGCGGTAAAAATTCTCCCAGCCACACCAACAAGGCCAGGCCTGGAAACGCCATGCCGGTCAGCAAGGTTGCCTGCCAGCCGTAGCTGGCATACACCCAGGCACCGATGGCCGAGCCGGCCGCGCCGCCGGCGAAGAACAGCGCGAAATACAGGCCGTTCAGGCGCCCCCGCACTTCCGCACCCAGGCTGAAAATGGCGCGCTGACCCAGCACGAGATTGGCCGCCACGCCCATGTCGAGCACGATGGAGGCGACTACCAGCAGCCCCAGCGCCACATGTTTCGATTCCGGCGCAAACATCGGCAAGGCAAAGGCGACGATGCCCAGCGCCAGCGCAACGGCCGTGGCCGGCAAGGTGTGGCCCGCATCGGCCAGGCGGCCGGCGATGGGCGAAGCGACTGCACCGGCCATGCCCACCAGGGCAAAGATGGCGATACCCGTTTGCGACAGGCCGAACGCGGGGCTGGACAGCACCAGCGGCGTGACGGTCCAGAACAGGCTGAAAGCACCAAACAGGCCGGCGTGATAGGCGGCGCGGCGGCGCAGCACGGGCGTGCCCAGCAGCAAATGCCACAGCGAAGCCATCAGGGCTGGATATTTCATGCTCGACACGGGCTGGCGCACGGGCAAGGCGCGGTGCAGCACCGGCGCCAGCGCCAGCATCAGTACTGCGGCACCGCCAAACACCACGTGCCAGCTCGCATGGGCCGCCACCAGCGAGGCCACGGGGCGGGCCAGCATGATGCCCAGCAATAAGCCGCTGACTACCTTGCCCACCGTCTGGCCCCGCGTCGCTTCCTGCGACAGGTGGGCGGCAAACGGCACGATCACTTGCGCCGCCACGGAACCGAGGCCGATGGCCAGTGCGGCGGCCAGGAACACGATGGCGCCCGTGGAGAGGGCCGCCACCACGAGGGCCGTGGCCGTCACCAGCAAGGCGGTGACGATCAGGCGGCGGTTTTCCAGCAAGTCGCCCAGGGGCACGACAAACAGCAGGCCCAGGGTATAGCCCACTTGCGTCAGGGTGACGATCAGCCCGGCCGCTTTGGCCGACAGGCCCGTCGAGGCGCTGATGGGCCCGACGAGGGTTTGTGCGTAATACAGATTGGCGACGATCAGGCCGGAAGCGATGGCCAGCAGCAGCACCATGGCGGGTGAAATGTCGTGGGGAGCAGACGATGAGGCCTTGTTCATGTTGTTTCCTCGGTTCGATAGGGATGTTGCCATTCTAGGCAAAACTGGGGCAAAGATAATTAGGGCATAATCTCCTCATACTTTTCACATAAGATGAACAATCACCATGGACAAGATCAAGGCCATGCAAACCTTCGTGCGCATCGTCGAGGCCAACAGTTTTTCCAAGGCGGCCGAAACATTGAATTTACCGCGCGCCGCGCTGACGGCCACGCTGCAAAAGCTGGAAGCCTACCTGGGTACGCAATTGCTGCAGCGAACCACGCGCCGCCTGTCGCTGACGCCGGAAGGAGCCGAATACTTTCGCCACTGCATCGAGATCCTGAAAGCCGTCGATACGGCGGAACTGGCGTTTCGCGGCCCGGACGCGAAAAAACCGCGTGGCTTGCTACGCATCAACCTGCCCAATACCGTGGGCCGGCGCCTGATCATTCCCCATATCGCGCAATTCCATGCCGCGTATCCGGACGTGCAATTGCAGCTGAGCCTGACGGACCGCCTGGTCGACCTGACGCAGGAAGGCATCGATTGCGCCTTGCGCGTGGGCACCTTGCAAGATTCCGCCTTCATCGGCAAGCAGATCGGCCTGATGCGCTTCGCCACGTGCGCCTCGCCCGCCTACCTGGCGCGGCACGGCACGCCGCACACCCTGGCCGACCTGGCTGCGCACCAGGGCATCATGCATTACTCGGGCCGCACGGGACGCGCCTTCGACTGGGATTTCCAACAAGGCAAGGAAGTGGTGCGCGTGCAGATGGCCGGCCCCATCGCCGTCAACGACGCGGACGCCAGCGTCGATTGCGCACTGCAAGGGCTCGGTGTGGCGCAGGCGGCCATGTACCAGGTGCGGCAGCACCTCGACAGCGGCGCGCTGGTGGCCGTGCTGCTCGACTGCCCGCCAACGCCGATGCCGATGTCGCTGCTGACGCCGCAAGGCCGGCTGGCCACGCCCAAGCTGCAGGCGTTTGCCGGATGGCTGACGACTTTGCTGGCGGCCCACCCCGATGTGCAACTGCCCACGCACAATATCTGAGGCAAAAAAAAGCCCGCTACAAGGAGCGGGCTGAATCTATTTTCTTGGAGGAGAATAGAGGAGACAAGTGAATTATGCTGCATCGCGGCATATCAATCCAATTGATTGTTAGAATGATAGAAATACGCGAAACGAATAACTACTGTTTACCCCAAAGCAAAAGCTGGGGTCASTCCCGACGGGTCTGACCCCGCATTCATTACTTCGCTGTCGCCGCCACCGGCGTCGCCTTCACATCCGCGGCATACGGCAAGACCTTGGATGCCAGGCGGGTGTCTGCCTTGATCAGCGCCACTTCGTCGGCCAGGATGCGCGCCGCTTCGTTCAGCAGCACGTCCTTGGCGCTCTTGGCGGCCGTTTCGGCGTCCAGTTCGGCACTCAGCGCACGTTCGTCGCCCTGCAGGCCGTCGTCGGTGCGCAAGGCGCCCTTCACGGCGGCGATCTGCTTGGCCGTCTTGTTGGCCGCTTTCGCGCCCTTCAGCACGTCTTTCGGATCGGGAATCACCACCAGGTCGTCGGCAGGATTCGAAATCTGCGCGATCAGGCGTTTTTCACGGGCCTTGGCGCGCGCTTCCTGGGCATCGCGCTCCTTGCGGCGCACGGTTTCATTGAGCGAAATCTGGTTTTCCTTGCGCTGCTTGACGACGAGGGCGATGTCATCGAGCAGGTACTGGAAATCCTTGTCCTTGGCCACGCGCGCTTCATGCTTCTTGTCCAGCAGCGGCACGATATCCTTCAGGTCGCCCGTCGGCATGTACGGCGCCGGCTTGATGGCCACCCATGGCAGGGCATTGTCATAGCTCGATTCGCCGAAGTTTTCCGTGTCCGACATGGCGGGCAGCTTGATGTCGGGGGTGACGCCGCGCAACTGCGTGGTGCCGCCATTGATGCGGAAGAACTGGGCGATGGTCATTTTCAGCTCGCCGAAACGGGCTTTCTCGCTGCCGCCGAAGCGGTCGAGGTTGAACAAGGTTTGTACGGTACCCTTGCCGAAGCTGCCTTCGCCGATGATGACGCCACGGCCGTAATCCTGCACGGCGGCGGCGAAAATTTCGGACGCCGAGGCGGAGCCGCGGTTGATCAGCACGCCCATCGGGCCATCCCAGGCCAGACCGGTATTGGTGTCGCTTTCCACGTCGACCTTGCCTTCGGCATTGCGCTGCATCACGACAGGGCCCTTGTCGATGAACAGGCCCGTCAGTTCGACGGCTTCGTTCAGCGAACCGCCGCCATTGTTGCGCAAGTCGATCAGGACGTTGTCGACCTTATCCTTCTTCAACTCGACCAGCAAACGGCTGACGTCGCGCGTGGCGCTCTTGAAATCCTTGTCGCCACGGCGGCGCGCTTCGAAGTCCTGGTAGAACGTCGGCAGGGCAATGACGCCGATGCGGCGCTTGACGCCGTTGTCGCGCACTTCGATGATCGATTTCTTCGCCGCCTGCTCTTCCATGCTGATTTTCTTGCGCACCAGCGGCAAGACCACGTGCTTGGCGTCGGGGCCGGCGTCGGCCGGCAAGATATCGAGGCGCACGACAGAATCCTTGGCGCCGCGGATCAGCTGCACCACGTCGTCGATGCGCATGCCCAGCACTTCGACGATGGGGCCGCTTTCGCCCTGCCCCACGCCGACGATGCGGTCGCCTACTTTCAGCTTGCCCGACAAGCCGGCCGGGCTGCCCGGCACGACTTCGCGCACGACCGTGTATTCGTCGCGCGTCTGCAGCACGGCGCCGATGCCTTCGAGCGACAGCCGCATGGCGATGTCGAAGTTATCGGAAGCGCGCGGGCCCAGGTAATTGGTATGCGGCTCGATCGACATGGCGTAGGCGTTCATGAAAATCTGGAACACGTCTTCGCTGTTGAGCTTGCGCGCACGGGTGGTGTAGCTTTCATAGCGCTTGTCCAGCGTTTCGCGGATGGCCTTGTCTTCCTTGCCTGCCAGTTTCAAACGCAGCCAGTCGTTCTTGACGCGCTTGCGCCACAGGTCGCGCACTTCCTCGTCATTCTTCGGCCAGGCGGCTTTTTCGCGGTCGATCTGGTAGCTCTCGTCGGAGGCAAAGTCGAACTTGGTTTTCAGCAATTCACGCGCATACGCCATGCGCTCGTCGAAACGCTGCTGGTACAAATTGTAGATGGCAAACGGCGACGTCAGGTCTTCATTGATGATGGCGTCGTCCAGCTTGGTGCGCAGCGGGGCGAAACGGTCGATGTCGGCCTGCACGAAAAACAGTTTTTCCGCGTCCAGGGACTTGAAGTAGCGGTCGAAGATTTTCTCGGACATGACGTCGTCGAGCGGCATGGCCTTGTAATGGACGCGCGTCAATACGCGCGATGCCCACAACGCGGCCTGCGTTTGCTGGGCCAGCGGCTTCATGGGTAGCGGAGGAGCGGCGCTCTTGTCCGTCTGGGCTGCGCCAGCGTTGGCTGACAGGGCGAGCACCAGGGTGACCAGCATCATTTGCTTCTTCATCGGCTTCTCCGAAAATTAGTTGAATCAATTCCAGGCGGCGCAGCTATTCATGCGCCAGCCAGCAAGACAGTAAGGGGAATACACGACTGGTCTGCATATTATTCTACAGGATACGGCCTGGCAGTCTCCCAAGGAATATCAGTTTCTTCCCGGAAGCTTAAACGCGGATTAAGGATGGCGTCTCATTCATTACAAAGTGAAACATTCGTGACAAAAATTGCATCACCACTCAGCGACGAAGACCAAAACGCTTCATTGGAATCAAAAAAGTCAATGGACTGTTTTTGCGATCCTTGATGTGGATGATGTTTTTACGCGAAAAATTAATTCCTGCGGGAAACACTTAGTAACAAAAGGCAAGCAACATGCTATCATCGCGCCCTGAAATCCAGCTTGCCCGTGCGCCGCTCCCACAGCCGGCGCGCCTCCGTTTCAGCAGTATCCCCACCAGATCCCCTCCCCGCGTGTCATGTCATGACCAGGAATGGCCGAGCTGATTACCCTTTGCCAGACTCAAACTATGCCTACAATTTCGTTCTCCCCCCGCCACTGGAGTGTCGGCGGCAAGATTACCGTGTTCACGTTTGCCCTCGTCAGCCTGATCCTCGCCAGCCTGACGACCTTGATCAGCATCCGCACCTCGACTGCGCTGGAACAGCGCGCCGAAGCGGCCGTCACCAGCGAACTCAATAGCGTCATGACGACCACAGAAGTGTTCCACACGGCCATGGTCAACGAGGCGGCCAGCTTTGCGCGCCTGTTCGCGGCCGAGTTTCCCGGCCCGTTCACGGTCGACGCGGGCGCCATGGTGGCCGTCGCAGGCAAAGCCACGCCCGCGCTGGCCAACGGCGGCAAGGTGCTCAACCTCGACACGGCCCTGGTCGACCGCTACACGGCCCAGACGGGCGTGATCGCCACCATCTTTGCCGCCAATGGCGATGAATTCGTGCGCATCAGCACCTCGCTGAAAAAGCAGGATGGAGAACGGGCCATCGGCACCCAGCTCGACCACAACCACCCCAGCTATGCACCGCTGCGCGCGGGCCAGCGCTTTGTCGGCATGGCCACCTTGTTTGGCAAGCAATACATCACACAATATGACCCCGTGCGCGACGCGGGCGGCAAGGTGGTCGGCGTGCTGTTCATCGGCCTCGATATCAGCAAGAATCTGGCCATGCTGAAAGAGAAGATTCGCCAGGTCAAGATCGGCCAGACGGGCTACATCTATATCGTCGACACGGCCCCCGGCGCCAATTACGGCCACCTGGTGCTGCACCCGAACAGCGAAGGCAAGAGCGCGCTCGAGTTCAAGGCCAGCGACGGCCGATTGTTCATCCAGGACATGCTGGCGCAAAAAGACGGCGCCATGCGCTACACGTGGACGGCGCCCGGTGAAACGGCTGCCAGCGCGCGCGAAAAGCAGCTGTACTACCGTCAATTCAAGGATTGGCAATGGATCATCGCGGGCGGCACGTTCACGGACGAGATCACGGCGGAAGCGCGCCAGATGCGCAACCAGCTGGCCGTTTCCGGCTTCATCGCCCTGCTCGTCTTCGCCCTGCTGCTGTACTGGCTCGTGCGCACCCTCGTGTCGCGCCCGTTGGCCGCCGCCGAAACGGCCGCCGCGCAAATCGCCGCCGGCGACCTGACGGTGCACCTCGATACCAGCAGCCTGGATGAAATCGGCCGCCTGCTGCTGGCCATGAACCGCATCAGCGACAACCTGTCGCAAGTGGTCGGCAACGTGCGCGGCAGCGCCGGGCAAATCGCCACGGCGTCCGGTGAAATCGCCAGCGGCAACCTGGATTTGTCGAGCCGCACGGAACAGCAAGCCAGTTCGCTGGAAGAAACAGCCGCCTCGATGGAGGAACTGAGCTCCACCGTGCGCCAGAACGTCGATCACGCCCAGCAGGCAAGCCGGCTGGCGCACGACTCGTCCAGCCTGGCAGCGACAGGCGGCGCGGCCGTGGCGCAGGTGGCCAGCACCATGGACGCCATCCGCAGCTCGTCAAGCAAGATCGCCGACATCATCGGCGTCATCGACGGCATTGCCTTCCAGACGAATATCCTGGCCTTGAACGCGGCCGTGGAAGCGGCCAGGGCCGGCGAGCAGGGACGCGGCTTTGCCGTCGTCGCCACCGAGGTGCGCACCCTGGCGCAACGTTCGACGGCAGCGGCGAAAGACATCAAGGACCTGATCCAGGCGTCGGCCAGCACGGTGGACCTGGGCCACGCGCAAGTGAGCCAGGCCAGCGCCACCATGGATACCGTGGTGGCCAGCGTGCAGCAAGTAAGCACCATCATGGCCGAAATCGCGCAGGCCAGCGAAGAGCAGCGCAGCGGCATCGAGCAAGTCAACCAGGCCATCGCCCAGATGGACCAGGTGACCCAGCAGAATGCGGCCCTCGTGGAAGAAGCGGCCGCGGCCGCCGACGCCTTGCAGGAGCAGGCGCAGGAGCTGAACCAGGTGGTGAGCGTGTTCAAGCTGTAAAAGCGGGCGCGGTGCTAAGATGGCGCATACCACCTTGCCAGGAGACGCGATGCACGACGACTATGTTTTGATTGCCCGGCTGATGATCCCCACGGATGCGCACGTCATCCGCGGCTGCCTGGCAGCGGCCGGCATCGACGTGCTGCTGACGGACGACCAGCACATGCAGGCCGACATGCTGCTGGCGGCCGCCATCGGTGGCGCCCGCGTGATGGTGCGCGAACACGACGTGGCGCGCGCCAATGACATCCTGGCAGCCTTCGAGCGGGGCGACCTGGCGCTGTCGGATGATGCCGATGTAGGCGCGCCCGTCGCCGACTAAAACACCAGTAGAAACAGCGCCCGCACGCCTGGCGGTAGCTTTCGTTGCCGCCTATGCTGATCTGCTCGCCTTCCTTGATGCGGCGGCCCTGCTCGTCGACGCGGATGTTCATCGTGGCCTTCTTGCCGCACGTACAAATATTCTTCAATTCCTCGATATCGTCGGCCAGCGCCAGCAGATAGGCCGAGCCGGGGAACGGTTCGCCCTTGAAATCCGTGCGCAAGCCGTAGCAGATGACGGGCACGCCCTTCACTTGCGCCAGCTGGTGCAACTGCTGCACCTGGGCCGTGCTGAGAAATTGCGCCTCGTCCACCAGCAAACAGGCGACCTGGGGAATATCGTCGAGGAAATTCGTGTCGGCATGGAAGACGTCGACCTGGCGTTGCGGGCCCAGGCGCGACGTGACACGTCCTACGCCGTAGCGGCTGTCGATGGCGGCCGTGTACAAGCGCACCTGCTGGCCCTGCTCTTCATAGTTGTGCGCGACCTGCAACAAGGCCGTCGACTTGCCCGCGTTCATCGCGGAATACCGGAAATAAAGTTTTGCCACTGCCGCCTGCCCTGTCTGTCAGATAATTCTCAATACTATTTAGTATCTTTTCGAGCCGTGATTATAAATCGCAATGGCGCGCTTGCGGCAGCTTAATAGTCGTGCCATTGGCGCGGCAAGCGGGCAAAAAACGGCGCATACTCGCATCGCGAACCTTGCCGCCGATATGCGAAGAGCGCATATGCAAGCATATAAACATTCGTTCGCCGCACTCGTCCACGCGCCTACACTGCGCGGCACGGAAGGCGGCTCGGGACACAATCCAGAGCCGTTGTTTCTCTGACAGGAGCCACCATGAATGATCGAATGCCATCCCCATCCCAGCCGCCAGCGCTATACAAGCTGATCGGCAATACCCCGCTGGTCGAAGTGACCAGGCTCGACACGGGCCTGTGCCAGCTGTTCCTGAAACTGGAATCGCAAAACCCCGGCGGTTCCATCAAGGACCGCATCGGCCTGTCCATCATCGAGGCGGCCGAAGCGGACGGCCGTTTGCAGCCGGGCGGCGCCATCGTCGAGGCGACGGCCGGCAATACCGGCATCGGCCTGGCGCTGGTCGGCCGCATCAAGGGCTACCGCGTGATTCTCGTCGTGCCCGACAAGATGTCGACGGAAAAAGTGCTGCACCTGAAAGCCCTGGGCGCGGAAGTGCACACCACGCGCTCGGACGTGGGCAAGGGCCATCCCGAGTACTACCAGGATTATGCGGCGCGCCTGGCGCGCGAACTGCCGGGCGCCTTCTTCGCCGACCAGTTCAACAATCCCGCCAATCCGCTGGCCCACGAAATGACGACGGCGCCCGAAATCTGGGAGCAAAGCGGCCATGACGTGGACGCCATCGTCGTCGGCGTCGGTTCATCCGGCACCCTGACGGGCCTGACCCGCTACTTCCGCAAAGCGCAGCCGAAGCTCGAATTCGTGCTGGCCGACCCGCAAGGCTCCATCCTCACCGAATACATCGACACGGGCAAAGTGGCCGACACGAGCGGCTCGTGGGCCGTCGAAGGCATCGGCGAAGACTTCATCCCGGCTATCGCCGACATGGACAGCGTGACGAAGGCCTACACCATCACGGACCAGGAGAGTTTTGACTCCGCGCGCGCCCTCTTGCGCGCCGAAGGCATTTTAGGGGGCTCATCCACGGGTACTCTGCTGGCCGCCGCCCTCAAATACTGCCGCGAGCAGACCAGCCCGAAGCGCGTCGTCACTTTTGTGTGCGACACGGGCACGCGCTACCTGTCGAAGGTCTACAACGATGGCTGGATGCGCGACCAGGGTCTGTTGCAGCGCGCCGTGTCCGGCGACTTGCGCGACCTGATCGGACGCCGCTACGACGAGGGCGACGTCGTCAGCGTGGCCCCGGGCGACACCCTGCTCACAGCCTTCAACCGCATGCGCGCCAGCGACCTGGCGCAGCTGCCCGTCATCGACGACGGCAAGCTGGTTGGCATCATCGACGAATCGGACTTGCTGCTGCACGTGTCCAGCGACGCGGCCCATTTCGCCTCGCTGGTGGGCGCCACCATGACGACGCAGATCGAAACCCTGGCGCCGTCAAGCGGCTTGCCCGCCCTGCGCGCCACCCTGGACCGGGGCTTGACGGCCGTCGTTGCCGACGATGCCGCCTTCTATGGCCTGATCACCCGCTTCGACCTTCTCAACCACTTACGCAGGACACTATCTTGAGCCAGGAAACCACCCGCAAGAGCCGCCTCGCCACGCGAGTCATCCACGCCGGCCAGTCGCCCGACCCGTCGACGGGCGCCATCATGCCGCCCATTTACGCCACCTCCACCTTCGTGCAGGACAGCCCCGGCGTGCACAAGGGCCTCGACTATGGCCGCTCGCACAATCCCACGCGCTGGGCGCTCGAGCGCTGCGTGGCCGACCTGGAAGGCGGCAGCGCGGCGTTCGCGTTCGCCTCGGGCCTGGCCGCCATTTCGTCCGTGCTGGAATTGCTCGATGCTGGCAGCCATATCGTCGCCGGCGACGACATGTACGGCGGCACCTACCGTTTATTCGAGCGCGTGCGCCGCCGCTCGGCCGGTCACGAATTCAGCTATGCCGACCTGACAAATCCGGAAAACCTGCTGGCCGCGCTGCGCCCGGAAACGAAGATGGTATGGGTCGAGACGCCCACCAACCCGATGCTGAAGCTGGCCGACTTGCGCGCGATCGCCGACATCTGCCGCGCGCGGGGCATCATCGCCGTGGCCGACAACACGTTTGCCAGCCCACTGGTGCAGCGCCCGCTCGAACACGGCTTCGACATTGTCGTCCATTCGACCACCAAGTATTTGAACGGCCACTCGGACATCATCGGCGGCATCGCCATCGTCGGCGCGGAAGCACGCCAGGCGGAATGGCGCGAGCAACTGGGCTTTTTGCAAAACTCCGTGGGCGCGATTGCCGGGCCGTTCGACAGCTTTTTAGCGTTGCGCGGCGTGAAAACCCTGGCCATCCGCATGCAGCGCCACTGCGAAAGCGCGCTGGCCCTGGCGCAGTGGCTGGAACAGCAGAAGGAAGTGCGCAAAGTGTTTTATCCGGGGCTGGCCTCGCACCCCCAGCACGCACTGGCGCAGCGCCAGATGGACGGTTTCGGCGGCATCATCTCCATCGACCTCGATACGGACCTGGCCGGCGCGCGGCGCTTCCTCGAGCGTTGCGAAGTGTTCGCCCTGGCCGAAAGCCTGGGCGGCGTGGAAAGCCTGATCGAGCACCCTGCCCTGATGACGCACGCCAGCATCCCGGCCGAACAGCGGGCCAAGCTGGGCATCGGCGATGGCTTGATCCGGCTGTCGGTGGGGATCGAGGATATCGAGGATTTGCGGCATGATCTGCGCACGGCGCTGGATGCGATTTGAGGGGTTGATTGTCGGATTACGCTACGCTAATCCGACCTACGGCATGCCGTGGCAGGTAGGCCGGATTAGCACGGCAACGCCGTGCGTAATCCGACACTTCACCAACTTCACTCCCCCGGCCGATACCTGCGCTCCAAGTGCTTCGCCACGTCCTCGGGATAAAACAGCACCTCCTTGAATTCGCCGCGTGCATACATGGCCGCCTGGTCCTTGAAATGCGGCGACGTCGGGTCGCCGCTCTGGCCACCGGCGAGGATGCTTTTCGCCTTGATGCGCGGACCGAATTCCACGGCCGCGACAAAGCTGTTGCCACGTTCGCCGTAAATCCTGCGCGTGGTGCTCTTGCTGCTCTGGCCATACGCGGCCAGCGCGCCCCAGTTGCCCGACGCATAAGGCACGGGCAAGCTCGGTCGCGCATCGTCGAACGGCTGCACCACGTCGCCCGTCAGGCGCTGGAAGCGGTTGATCTCGCCCCACGGCGTTTGCCAGTTGCCGAAATCGCGCTGCAATTTATCGGCCGCCGTTGCCAGAGCCGCCAGCCGCTGCGCCGCCGTGACCTTCTGCGTCGCCAGAAAATCGACCACGGGCACGCCCTGCTCGCGCGCCTGCTTGCCAGCCAGTTCGGCCAGCTCCTGGCCCCAGAACACGGCCAAGGAAGTGGCCGTGGACGTCAGCGAATAGCGCCAGTCCCAGGCGCGCAGTAAGGCCACCTTGTCGGCCAGCGCCAGCTGTTGCGCGTCGCCCGCTGGCAGCGCATCGTATGCCGCAAACAGCGGCGGCAGCAAGGATTCAAACGCCGTCAGTTCGCTGTCATACGAGGCGGCGATCAGGCTGTCGAGCGTAAATCCTGTCTTGTTCTGGAAAACCTTGACGGCATGCAGGCCGCGCGCGTTTTCGCCATACACGGACATGTAGGCGGGGTAATCCTGCTGGCGCGGGCTGTTGGCGCCGGCCGCCGAATACGGCCAGTTGTTCGTGTTCTGTATCCAGCCATTCTGCGGGTTGAGCAGGGTGATGGTTTGCGCCACCGTGTGCAACCCTTTCCATTCCGTGGCCGGATCGCTGCCGTCGACGGGCTGTTTCCAGTTGAAGCGCGGGTCGCGCACGGGGATGAAATTGCCATGAAAATAGGCGATATTGCCATCCGCATCTGCGTACACGGTATTGTTCGAGGAATTCGTGCGCAGTTCCATCGTCTTGTAGAACGCGGCGTAATCGCGCGCCTTGGTGCGCGTGTACGATTGCGTCAAGGCCTTCAAGGGTTCGTTCATCAGGCGCACGGCCACCCAGCGTCCATCCTGGGCACGCACGATGGGACCGTGATGGCTGTAGTAGACGGTGATGGTTTTCGAGCCCATGCCGCCGTTCGCGAGCTTATATGGCAAGGTAATCGGCACGGCTTTCAGGGGACGCAGGCCGCCGTCATAGCGGTAGAACCATGCGCCATCCTTGTCGACGATGCTTTCCAGGTATTCGTCGATAACGTCGCCGCCGCCCGAGGTATGCATCCAGCCGAGACGGTCGTTAAAGCCCTGGTAAACGAAGAACTGGCCCCAGGTAACGGCGCCATACGCGTTCAAGCCTTCGCCGCTGGTCACCTGCACTTCGGGGCGGAAGTAGAACGAGGTGTGTGGATTGATCATCAGCAGCGCATGGCCATTTTTCGTGATCGCGGGCGCGATGGCAAAGCCGTTCGAGCCGCTCGGCTCCGGCTCCAATCCAGTTTCCACGCTGGCCAGGGCCACGGTGGCAGGCTTGGCTTGCTGGCCGTAGAACGCTTCGAGCTGCGCCAGGTTGATCGATTCAATATCGCCGCCGATGCTGCCCTCGCTGAAGCTCAGGGCCATCCACGGCTCGAAATGCGCGATCAGCCTGGGTTTGACGTGCGGATGCGTGGCCAGGTAAAAATTCAGGCCATCGGCAAACGCATCCATCAACTTGCGCAGCCACGGCGGGCTGGCGCGGTACTGCGCCTGCAGCTCAAGCGGATCGATGAAAAGCTTCATGCGCAGGTCGCGGTACAGCTCTCGCTCGCCCTCCACTTCCGCCAAGCGCCCCATGGCGTTGATGTAATTGAGTTCCACGCGCGGGAAATCGTCCTCGGCCTGCGCATACATCAGGCCAAAGATAGCATCCGCATCCGTCTTGCCCGTCACATGGGGCACGCCCCAGGTGTCGCGCGCGATGCTGACATGGGCGGCCTGCGCCTGCCAGCGGGCCATGTCCGTGACAGAAACGGCGGACGCCGCCAGCACGGGAGGAGCGGCGACGGCGCCGCAGGCGATGGCGGCAAACAAGGCACGGCGAGCTGGCATTCACTACTCCATTAATCAGGATGCGTCGATGAGGGTTGCAATCCGCTGGTTGAGTTCCACATTTTCCGCCTGCAGTTGCGCCACCTTCTGTTTCAGGCTGGCGATCTCGCCGCGCAAGCGCTCCGCCTCACCAGGCGCCTGGGCCGCGTTGTCCGCCCATGGCTCGTTACCCGTCTCCGGCGTATCCTGCGACACGTGCACCTTCGGCTCGCGCGGCGTACGCGTGGCGGCGCGCTGTTCGCGGATTTCCTTGGCCGCCTGGCGCAGCAGTTTTTTACCACCGGCGACGGCTGCCACCTGTTCTTCCGGCGGCAGGGACGCCACGGTGGCCGCCGCATTGATGGAGATCGTGCCCGAACGGACGGCTTCCACCAGTTCCGGCGACGCCGCTTTCTGGATCTTCTCGATCTGGCTGATCTGGTTGCTGCTCAGTCTCGCCGCCTTGGCGACTTCTTCGCGCGTGCTCATGGGGGGCTTGGGTGCGTTTTCGCCATCGGGCGCATCGGCCGCGCTGACGGGTGCCGGGCTGCGCGCGGCGACGATTTCCTTCTTGCGCAGGGCCAGCACGCCGCGCTGGAAATCCGACACGCTGCGGCGCGCCAGGTGATTGTCGATCATCCACAGCATGACGTCGTCGAGCGAGCTAAAGCTGGTGTTCTGGATGGTCTTGAATTCGATGCCGTGCTGGCGGCAGATGGCGTAGCGGTTATGCCCGTCGATCAGCACGTCGTTCCACAGCACCAGCGCATCGCGGCAGCCTTCGGCCAGCAGGCTGCGCTCGAGCGCCGCGTACTCGCTGGCGGTGAGCGGGTCGATATACGACTGCAGCACCTGATTGATAGTGATATTCATGGTTGTCCTCAATATTACGGCGCGATGGTCCGCGCCGGCACGAATGCTACACCATCCGACATGCCTGGCCGGGTAAAATCACGGCGGCACAGCTCATACAAAAACACGGACCATGAAAAGAAAGTACGCCACCGCGATCATTTTTGGCGTTGCCGCCATCGGCTTCACCTGGGTCAGCCCCTACATCGCCATGTACCGCATCAGCATCGCGGCAAAATCCGTGCGCCTGGAAACCCTGGCGCAGCAGGCCGACCTGCCCGCCGTGCGTGCCAGCGTGGCGCGCCAGCTGCGGGCGGCCGGCGAAACGGCCAATGAAGACGATTTCAAGGAAATGCTCGACACCATCGTCTCGCCGCCCGGCATCACGGTATTGATCCTGCACGGCAAGCAGGGAGCGGACGGCAAGCGCCACGACTTCGGCATGGCGTACCGCTCGTGGAATGAAGTGGTGCTGCGGCGCAGCGGCGCCGGCCCCGCCGCCAGCCAGTTCCTGCTGCGCCGCCATGGCATCTGGGACTGGAAACTGGCGGACATTACCTTGCCGCCGGAATTACTCTGAAAAAACTTGATCTAAAACAACACTTACCTAAACCACCATATTGATTTTGGGAAATATTATGTAGAATGCCAACACTTCAGGCGCACCGGGTCGCCAGGGATCCGAGAGATCGCAGATGAAAAGAATGATGCTTCTCGCTGTAGCGGTACTGGTCGCGCTGGCCGGCCTCTTCTATGGCAGCCCGTATTTCACCATGAACAAGATCCGCGCGGCAACCATGGACGAGGATAGCCAGGCCCTGGCTGCACAGATCGACCTGTCACAGCTGCGCGGCAGTCTCGGGCAGCAACTGCATGCCCTGTTCTCGGCGCCGGAAGTGGCTGACGACATCAGTCCCGACGTCATCGATCCCTTGCTTGACACCATGCTGATGCCCGAAGGCATCGTCGCCTTGATGAAGCTCAATGACCGCTACGAAAAGCCACTCGCCAAGGTCAGCGACATCAGCGGCCGCAAGCGCAACACCAAGCCCGACTACAAACTACGCTACACATCCTGGAACAGCGTCGTCGTGCAGCGCACCCACAGCAAAAGCCATATCGGCGAACTGACCCTGACGCGCGACGGCCTGTGGAGCTGGAAACTCACGTCGGTGGCGCTGCCCAAGAATCTGCTGGCCGACGCTTAAAACGGCCGCGCACTGCTATCATCTGCCCAACCACATTTCTTTGGAGGCAGCATGTCAGACCTGGTACAACACGCCCTGACCCACGCAGGCAAACCAGCCACCACGCCGTGGGTGGTGACCTTGATCAACGGTGAAAAACTCACCGGCCCCATTTCCCCGCTCAGCGACGGCTGCTACGCCATCGGCCTGGGACAAATCAAGTATTTTTCCAGCGACAAGGTCGCCTGCCTGAATGTATCGGGCGCCGGCGCGTTTCCCATCTGATGACGGGGCCGGAGGGGTCGGACGCCACGGATCTGGCGGCACATCTGCAGGCGCTGGAAGCGGCGCTGCAAAGCCAGGCCGTGCGCGCCGACGGCGCCAGGCTGGCGGCACTGCTGGCTGACGAGTTCGTCGAATTCGGCAGCTCGGGCATGCTATGGACGCGCGCGGCGACCTTGGCGGACTTGCCGGCGGAAGACTTTTGTCCGCGCAGCATCAGCGATTTCCAGGCCCGCTTGCTGGCCGACGACGTTGCCTTCGTTACCTACCGCTCGCAGCGCCACGCCAGCGGCACCCTGCCCGCCAGCGCCAGCTTGCGCAGTTCGCTGTGGAAGTGGCGCGATGGCCGCTGGCAGATGACCTTTCACCAAGGTACGCCGATACCTGTCTGAACAAGTATCCGATGTCGAAAAGTTGTTTTTTGACACGCAAAATGTCATTGATTTACTGAATTTTTTGTGCGACAATGAATTTAATAAATAAAACAAATAAATTATTGAAATCGGTTTTTTGAATTAATTCGATCCTCACACCACGAATCCGTGTCCTGGATAGAAAAGCACTGCGCAGGGAACGACCCGCTGCCAGGCAAGCGCCTGCCACTGGTCCCACGCAAGCCCCCTTTCTAATCGTCACCACGTATTTTGGGAGAGACATCATGGATAAATTCACCGTACGCACCCAGCTCACTCTGGCTTTCGGCCTGCTGGTCTTTTTCCTCATCGGCATTTCGATCCTGTCCGTGCGGAGTTTTTCCACCTTCAACACGGGCTTTGAGCAGTATGTCAACGGCATCACGGCCCGCACCAACGCGGCCCACCGCGTGCGTGACGCGATCGACATGCGCGCCGTGGCAGCTAGGAACCTGGTGCTCGTCACCAAACCGGAAGACCTGGAAACCGAACGCAAACAAGTCTTGCAGGCGCACGCCGACGTCGTCAAGAACATGCAGCATCTGCTGCAGCTGGCACAGCAGCCCGAGGTGTCTGATCAGGTGCGCGCCATCATCAGCAAGATCGACGGCATCGAAAAACGCTATGCTCCCGTGGCCCTGGCCATCGTGGACCTGGCGCTGCAAAAGAAAACCGAACAAGCCATCGTCAAGATGAACGAGGAATGCCGTCCCCTGCTGGCCGCCCTCGTCGCCGCCAGCGATGAATATTTCGCCATGACGGACACGCACTCCGCGGTCATCCTGCAGGAAGACAAGGAGCACTACATCCTCAACAGGAATATCCTCATCGGCGCCAGCTTGCTGTCCATCGTGCTGGCTGGCCTGGCGGGCTGGCTCATCACGCGTAGCCTGCTCAAGTCACTGGGCGCCGAACCGAAACAGCTGTGCGACGCCGTCAGCCTGCTTGCCGCCGGCGACCTGACAGGCAAACTCAGTGTTGCACCGAACGATAGCGTCAGCGTGCTGTCGGCGCTGCAGCGCATGCAGGAGTCGCTGACCACGGTCGTGTCCTCCGTGCGCCAGGATTCCGACACGGTCTCGCTTGCCGCCGAAGAGATATCGACCGGCAATAGCGACCTGTCGCTGCGCACGGAACAGCAAGCCAGCTCACTGGAAGAAACCGCTTCCTCGATGGAAGAACTCACCAGCACCGTGCGCAAGAATGCGGAAAATGCCCGCGAAGCCAATGTGCTAGCCACGACCGCATCGGACGTCGCCAGCAAGGGCGGCGCCGTGGTGGGCCAAGTGATGGGTACCATGGACCTGATCAGCGAATCGTCGCGCAAGATTGTCGACATCATCAGCGTCATTGACGGCATCGCCTTCCAGACCAATATCCTGGCCCTGAATGCGGCAGTGGAAGCGGCGCGTGCCGGCGAACAGGGCCGCGGCTTCGCCGTCGTGGCGACCGAGGTGCGCGGCCTGGCCCAGCGCAGCGCCAGCGCGGCCAAGGAAATCAAGGCGCTGATCGACGATTCCGTGAGCCGCGTCGATGCGGGTTCCCGACTGGCGGCGCAGGCGGGCACGACGATGTCCGAGGTGGTCGCCAGTGTCGCCCGCGTCAGCAACATCATCGCGGAAATCACGGTGGCCAGCCAGGAACAGTCCGCCGGCATCGAGCAGATCAACCAGGCCGTCGCTCAGATGGATAGCGTCACGCAACAAAACGCGGCCCTGGTGGAAGAAGCGGCGGCGGCGGCCGAATCCTTGCGCGACCAGGCCAGCCACCTGGTGGAAACCGTGAGCGTCTTCAAGACGCACGACAGCCATGCGGCGGCGCCCGCGCCAGCGCCAGCGCGCGCCAGCCACAAGCCGCTGCGCCTGGTACCGGCACAGGCCAGCAGCAGCGTCAAGCGCCAGGCCGCACCGGCAAAACCCCGTTCGGTACAAGCGGAAGCCGTGACGGCCGGCGATTGGGAAGAGTTTTAATTGAGCAGATCGGGCATGCGGCCACGCATGCCCCGCCTCACACGCACAGGGGAATAGCCGCAGGCCGCGCTTCCCTGTCGCGCTGCAACAACAAGCCCCTTTCCAAAAAAATCCGCGGCAGCTGTTGTATTTCCAGTGCCCGAGCACGGTCAGCACGGCAAAAAACATCGCTCTTTTTGCGCTCCCGCAGGAAACCCCATCGCCATGCCCAGCCGCTGTTGCGCTCGCACAAGCCTGCCGGCACTCCACTATGCACCCGCCAGATATTGACGACAAATACGATTTTATTCATGTATTCAGTCGAAACGGATATGAATAGCCGTCGCTGGAAAATGGCATGAATACCAAAACTTTCCGTGCTAGCATGATTTTTCGTTCAGCTGGCCAGCGCCAGCCTACATGCCCCCAACAACCTCGACCGACAGGAGCCGTTTCATGATGACACCGCATGCCAGCACAGTACGCCACACCCTGATTGCCCTGGCAATCACTGCCGCCTTCCCCTTGCAGGCGATGGCGCAGGACAACATCCCGGCGCCTGCCGCCGACGCCCCTGCCGCTCCGGCGGCACAGGCCGGTCCTGGCCAGCTGGAAACGGTGATCGTGACGGCACAGCGGCGCGCGGAAAACATCAAGGACGTACCCATGTCCATCGCCACCCTGAAGGGCGACAAGCTCGACACCCTGACGGCCGGCGGCGCCGACATCCGCTTTCTCAACAGCCGCTCGCCCAGCGTCTCGGTCGAATCGGACTATGGCCGCACCTTCCCCCGCTTCTACATTCGCGGCCTGGGCAATACCGACTTCGACCTGAACGCCTCGCAACCGGTAGGCCTGGTGATGGATGACGTGGTGCAGGAAAACGCCATGCTGAAAGGTTTTCCCGTCTTCGACGTCGACCAGGTCGAGGTGCTGCGCGGCCCGCAAGGCACCCTGTTCGGCCGCAACTCGCCGGCCGGCGTGATCAAGTTCGATTCCGCCAAGCCCGTCTTCAAGACGGAAGGCTACCTGAGCGGCGGCTTCGGCAAGGATGGCATGAAGAACCTGGAAGGCGCCTTCAACGTACCCGTCAGCGACACCGTGGCCCTGCGCTTTTCCGGCCAGACCCAGCGCCGCGATGACCGCGTGCACAACCCGCGCCCCACCGGCACGCGCGACTTCGAAGGCTATGAAGACAGCGCCGCCCGCCTGCAGGTACTGGTCAAGCCCACGCGCGACTTCAGCGCCCTGTTCAACGTGCACGCGCGCAACCTCGACGGCACGGCCACCTTGTTCCGCGCCAACATCCTGAAACAGGGCACGAACGACCTGGTCGACGGCTTTGATTACGATAACTACCCGACCGACGGCATCAACCGCCAGCACCTGAAAACCAAGGGCGGCAGCATGCGCCTGAAATGGGACTTGCCCGGCGTCACCCTGCATTCGATCACCGGCTACGAAAAACTCGATTTCTTCAGCCGCGCCGACGTCGACGGCGGCTATGGCGCCGTGTACGCGCCGCCAATGGGCCCCGGTTTCATCCCCTTCGTCGTGGAAACGGCCGACGTGATCCCCAACCACAAGCAGATTTCGCAGGAATTCCGCGCCGAGTCGTCTGCCCGCGGCCCGCTGCAATGGATAGCCGGCCTGTTCTACTTCAAGGAAGATATCCAGATCGACAGCATCAGCTTTGACAGCCTGGCGCCCGGCAATCCGCAAAGCCCGAACTACGCGACGCAAAACCAGAGCTCGAAGTCGTACGCGGCCTTCGGCTCGCTCAACTACACGGTGTCGGACGCCCTGAAACTGCGCGCCGGCCTGCGCTACACGACAGACAAGAAGGATTTCTCCGCCAAGCGCGTGGAAGCGACCACGGCCGGCCCCTTCAACCTCAACGACACGTCGCACAACATCAGCTGGGACTTGAGCGGCACCTATGTGCTCACGCCGGCAACGAATGCCTACGCGCGCATCGCCACCGGCTACCGCGCGCCATCGATGCAGGGGCGCCTGAACGGCCTGGCCGACCGCCCTTCGTTTGCGGGTGCCGAGAAAGCGCTGTCCGTCGAGGCGGGCATCAAGCAAGACCTGTTCGACAAGCGCGCGCGCCTGAGCCTGGCCGTGTTCCAGTACCGGGTCAAGGACAAGCAACTGACGGCCGGCAGCGGCGCTGTCAACATGAACCAGCTGCTCAACGCCGACAAAGCCACGGGCCGTGGCGTGGAACTCGATTTCCAGGCTAACCTCAGCGATTCGCTCAGCATGACCCTGGGCGGCAGCTACAACCACGCGGAAATCCAGGACAAGAAGCTGTTCGTGCAAAGCTGCGGCAATGCGCAAAACAACCCGGCCAGCGGCTGCACCGTCACCGACCCGCTGGGCCCGTTCAAGGGTACGGCCTACATCGACGGCAACCCGCTGCCCCGCGCGCCGGAATGGCAGACCAACTTCACCCTGAAGTACAGCATTCCCCTCGCCAATGGCGAGTTCTACGCCTACACGGACTGGGCCTACCGCACCAGCTACAACTTCTTCCTGTATGAAGCGAAGGAATACAAGGCCAAGGAACTGCTCGAAGGCGGCTTGCGCGTCGGCTACAAATGGGACAAATACGAGCTCTCCGCATACGGCCGCAACATCACCAACCAGGTCCAGTCGCTGGGAGCGATCGATTTCGACAACCTGACGGGCATCGTCAACGAACCGCGCACGTATGGGGTGCAGTTCAAGGCGACGTTCTGACGGCGGGTAGATAAACCGGACAGCGTGGCTCAGGCACAAGATGGCGTGATGCACATCACCTGTGCTAGAATCTCGCCGCGCTGCCCGGATGGTGAAACTGGTAGACACTGGAGACTTAAAATCTCCCGCCTGTAAGGGCGTGCCGGTTCGATTCCGGCTCCGGGCACCAGCGCACAGAATTTGGAAACGTCAGAAAAGCCATTAACTCCCAAGGGGTTAGTGGTTTTTTTTCGCCCTGGCATTTCTCTTAATCGAGAGTAAACCCGGCAAAAGCCAGCGGCTAACAATTCTTATCAAAATCGCCTCGATCGGAAGGAAGTTGTGGTCCAGAAGCGCAACTCTACGAAGTACGGGGCCGCCGGAGCAGCAAGCATCTCAGGCCATAAATTACGACGCGCAGGCGGTTTTGACAAGCGTTCTATGCGAGATAGGATTCATTATCAACCATGCAAGTTATGAATTATTGAAATTTAAACTATATGCGCATGCTAAATTGATTCGATCTTCTTGAGGCAAAGAGCGCAATCGAGATGACGCACTCCGCTTCTTTGGAGAAAATCAAAGGAATTTGCAATATTAAGTTTTCAACAGAACATATTGCGCCAAATTATCCATGGCCTTGCTGCGGAAATGAATGCTCGAATTGGTCGGGATAGACGATAAATCAGTACCACTTATTAACCGACGCAAGACCTTGCCAAACGCGGCAAACCGGTCCGCAAGTGTGGAGGAAATGAAGGATCAGGTCATTTTTCATCTACTGCCGGCGCTTCGCAGTGGTCAAGTGGCATGAGGCGCCATGATGGTTTCCATGCTAAAGAGCTGCTTTACATCAACATTGTGGATTGCCGCAAGAATAGACTCCAATGCAGAACGCAGTAATTATATGCATGGCGAGCCGGTGCTTCTATTTCGGTTGATTGCACATCCCAACAAACGTCATTCTCATTACCATATGTCAGGCATTTTTCCTGCGGGTCTACCCACTCATCTTCCTGGATGAAATTTAGAGATTTCATTCAGTTTTCTTAAGGAAGCATTGATTATTTCACCGGTCGCCATTCCCTACGACGCATTGATCTGAGACAATATCGATATCACAATAGGCCGCCATTGATCATGCAAAAAAGCTTTTCCGACCTTGAATACGCCGCCCAAAAAAAACTGCCCCGGCGAATGACTCGCCGTTCGACCATTTGGCACGTCAACCTCGCCAGGAAAGGGAATTGATCAGCATTTCCCTGGCTAACGGTATTGCGGTGCAAAGCAAATACCCATGAACAAACTTGCGACAGTGGCCAAGACTGGGTAATCACACGATGCACCCAGGCAGGTCGTTGCGTTTGCAATCAACTTTTTGCGTACTCAAATGAAAAAAACTTTTGCAACCTTGTGCCTTTCGCGTGACCGCTTCCAGCGCGTATTGCCATTGTCACTGCTATGCGCACTCGCAGCCTGTGGCGGCGGAGGCGGAACTTCGGCGTCGACCCCAGCTCCGATCCTGGTTCCGGGCACGACTCCGTCAACATGCGAGAAATCGCAGTGCGCCCCCTCTCCCTGACGCCATGAACGCGAATCGTCCGATTGGCATCCAGGATAGACGTGCCAGCCCGCGTCAGCTTCGCCAAGCAACCTTTGCCACCTGATCATCTATCCACCAAACATCGCGCCCTGCAGCCACTCCACCATGTCCACAAACAATTCCAAACGCACGTTCCTGCGTAATTCGTTCGGTACGATGGCGTCTATTGCCGCATTGTCCGCATTCCCACCGGCAATCCGTCGTGCCCTGGCGATCGAAGCCAACAACGTCACCGGGACGATCAAGGATGTTCAACATGTCGTCATGATCATGTTGGAAAACCGCTCATTCGACAGCCACTTCGGAACCTTCAAGGGCGTTCGGGGATACGGTGACCGGTTCGCAGCACCATCGCCGAACGGGTACAACATCATGTACCAGACCTATACTCAGGCAAAACCTGCCGGAACGTATATTCCCTTCCGCCTTGATGAAACAAAGGGCAATGCGCAACGCGCCGGCAGCACACCACACACATGGGCCGACTCGCAGGCAGCGTGGGACCACGGCCGGATGAATCGTTGGCCAGACGCCAAAGGCCCCTTGTCCATGGGATATTTCGATACAGCGGAAGTGCCGTTTCAACGCGCGCTAGCCGATGCCTTTACCGTCTGTGACCACTATCACTGTGGCATGCACACGGGGACAATTGCAAACCGGCTATTCTATTTTACGGGCACAAACGGCCCCAACGGCCGGAGCCCCATCGATGGCAAAAAAGTGGAGATCGCTGTACTCAACAACCAGTACAACGGAGGCAATGACATCGGGCCTTCGAGCGAAGGATGGACTTGGACCACCTATGCAGACCGCCTGGAAAAGGCCGGGGTCCGTTGGAAGGTCTACCAGAGTCTGATCGACAACTTTGGTTGCAATGAGATGATGAGTTTTCGCCACTGGCGCGCTGAAATTGAAAAACTGCCCGCCAGTCGCCGTCCACTCCATGTTTCCGCAGTCGACATCACCCAGGATGTCACCCGCGCAGGTCCATTCTATGAATCCAGCATCGACGACGCCCTCAGCCCGTTGGCGAAGGGATTCCACAACACCATGCCCCATGGCTTTCTGGAAACCTTCCGCGAAGACATCAACAAAGGCAAGCTGCCAGCCGTTTCATGGATCATTGCACCTTCGGCCTACAGCGAGCATCCTGAGTGTTCCAGTCCTGCCCAGGGCGGCTGGTATGTCCAGCAGGTTCTCGATGCGCTCACGGCGAATCCGGATGTATGGAGCAAGACCGTTCTGCTGATCAATTTCGACGAGAACGACGGTTTCTTCGACCACCTGCCACCGCCGTGCGCACCATCGGTCAATCCTGACGGCAGCGTCGCAGGTGCCACCACGCTCAGCAAGGCCGACATCGCGGCCGAGTACCACAACCACAAGCCGGCAACCAATCTTCAACCGGGCATTGATGGCCGGCCATATGGGCCAGGACTGCGTGTGCCGATGTGGGTCGTTTCACCGTGGAGCCGTGGCGGCTGGGTCAACTCGCAGGTCTTCGACCATACCTCCGTGCTGCAATTTCTCGAGAAGCGGTTCGGCGTCCTCGAGCCACAGATCAGCGCTTACCGGCGTGCCGTCTGTGGTGACCTGACCTCCTGCTTTAATTTTGTCAACCCGAATGCGGGGGCGTTGCCAACGCTCACCGGGCATGGCAGCAAAGCAGATGTCGACGCGCTGGCACTAAGCCAGAGCACTGCCCGCACGCTGGCGAGACCGTTGGCGTCTACAACATCGAGGTTACCCGTGCAGGCTGGTGGTACCCGTCCATCGCGTGCCCTGCCGTATGTACTGCATGTGACGGCCCGCGCCGACTCAGGCGCAAAAAAAGTGACGCTGGTGTTTGCCAACGACAGCGGCAACCAGGCCGGCGCGGTGTTCCATGTGTATGACGAGCTGCATCTCGACCGGATCCCGCGGCGCTATGTCGTAGAGGCCGGAAAGACACTGGAGGGAAGTTGGGAAGTTGCGTCCGATGGGGGAGCGTACCGCCTGTGGGTGCTCGGCCCCAACGGCTTCCACCGCCACTTTATTGGCGACCTCAAGGAACAGGGCGATCCGAGAGGCCCGGAAATTCAGGCCTGCTATATGACGTGCAGCCCTACTGAACTCGCGCTCAAACTGCACAACAAAAGCAGCGCGCGCTGCTCATTCATAGTAGCGGCAGAAGCATATCGAAGCGACGGTCCCTGGATGGTAGAGGTACCCGCCGGCGAGGTGAGAACGCTTAACTGGTCGTTGGCCGACAGCGGCAACTGGTATGACTTCTCGATTACCTGCAGTACTCAGAAGACTTTCCGGCGCCGTGTCGCAGGGCGAATCGAGAATGGCAAGGATTCCGTGAGCGACCCGTCGCTGGGAGTTTCATAGCTCAAAAATTGATCCTGAAGGTGCAAATAAGACTGCGGCGTATACCCCACCCGGTACGGGGATGCGCCGCAAGTTCGTACTGTCATCACGATAAGTTCCCGCCTCCGCACTAACCTCTCCACTGGCATTTTTACAACACCCCCCATCAACCCGCCGTCTCCCCCACGGTTCCCTGCTGATATAATACTTACAATCAAGTAATATTCCGAAATGTGCGCCTTCCGGCTCCCGCAACCGTCTGTGTACTGCTAGCCCAGCCCATGCGCTCCCTTTTCGATCACGAGATCATCAAACAGCTACACAGCGGTGCCCGCTCACGGGTTTACCGCGCCAGGGCTGCGGATGGTGCCGCGCTGATCGTCAAGAAACCCAATCAGCCGTTCCCCTCCTTTCAGCAACTGGCGCAATTCAAGCGCGAGTATGCGATCGCGCGCCGCTGCCGCCATCCTGGCGTGGCGCATCCGCTGGCGCTGCAGCTGCACGGCGGGTGCTGGACGATGGTCCTCGAGGATACTGGCGGCCAGGCGCTCGACCACGTATTGCGCGCGCAGGTGGCGGCGCGCAGGACGCCGTCGCAGCCCGCATTGGCGCTGGACGACTTTTTCGACATCGCGCTGCAACTGTGCGCGGCGCTGGAGGAGGTCCATACGCATGGCGTGATCCACAAGGACATCAATCCCTCCAACCTGGTGTGGAATGGCGAGCGGCGGCGGCTGCAACTGATCGATTTCGGCATCGCCTGCGAACTGCCGTACGAAAGCCACGGCATCGTCAATCTGCAGACGCTGGAAGGCACGCTGCGCTACATGGCGCCGGAACAGACGGGGCGCATGAACCGGCGGGTCGATTGGCGCGCCGATTTCTATGCGCTGGGCGCCACCTTCTACGAACTGCTGGCCGGCCAGGCGCCGTTCGAGACGGGCGACGAGATGGAACTCGTGCACTGCCACATTGCGCGCAGTCCCGACTGGTCGCACCCGGCGCTGGCAAGCCTGCCTGGCCAGCTGCTGCCGATCATCCAGCGGCTGCTGGAAAAAAATGCCGACCAGCGCTACCAGAGCTTGCAGGGCTTGCGCAGCGACCTCGAAGCCTGCCGCGCGCAAGAGCCGGCGCTGTCGCTCAAGCTGTCCGACCACAACGGCCGCTTCCTCGTGCCGCAAACGCTGCATGGGCGCGAGGATGCCATCGCCGAGCTGCTGGCGGCGTTTGAGCGCAGCGCCGCGGGCAGGTGCGAGATGCTGCTGGTGGCCGGCCATTCGGGCATTGGCAAGTCGGCGGTCATCAACGAAGTACAAAAGCCCATCATCGCCCGGCGCGGCTGTTTCCTGTCCGGCAAATTTGACCAGCTACAGCGCGACGTGCCGTATGCCTCGCTGATCCAGGCCTTCCAGGGGCTGGTGCGCCAGCTGCTCGGCCAGCCCGAGGAAACGCTGCGCCAGTGGTCCGCCAAACTGCACCAGGCGCTGGGCAGCGGCATCGGCATGCTGGTCGAGCTGATTCCCCAACTGGCGTTGATCGTCGGCCCCACGGACCCGATCCCCGCGTCGGCGCCGGCACAGGCCCAGCTGCGCCTCGACCGCCTCTTCCCCCGCTTCGTCGAAGTATTCGCCTGCACCGGGCATCCGCTGGTGCTGTTCCTCGACGATCTGCAATGGGCCGATGCGGCCACCTTGCGGATGATCGAACTGCTGATGGTCTCGTGCGACAAGAGCTGCATGCTGTTCATCGGCGCGTACCGCGACAACGAGGTGAGTCCCGCGCATCCACTCATCGCACTGCGCGACAAGCTGCTCGCCCGTGACGTACGTCTGTCGACACTGTCACTGGGCGCACTGACCGAGCCGCAGGTCGCGCAAATGGTCTCGGCCACCGTGCGCGTGGCTGCCACCGACTGCGCGCCACTGACCAGCATTTGCTACCGCAAGACGGCCGGCAATCCGTTTTTCCTCAACCAGTTTCTCGCTTCGCTCAATGAGACGGGCCAGCTGCGCTACCGGGCCACCGACGATTGCTGGGACTGGGACTTGCCCGCGATAGAACAGGCCAGATATACCGACAACGTGGTCGAGGTGCTGCTGGAGAAAATCCGCCGCCTGCCCATCGCGACGCAGCACCTGCTGCAACTGGCCGCCTCGTGCGGCAACCGCTTCGCACTCGACACGCTCGCGCTGGCAGTGGACCGCGCGCCCCGGAAAACGCAGCAAGACCTGTGGCCGGCGCTCAGTGCAGGCTTGATCCAGCCGCTCGACGAACGCTATAAATACGTGAGTGGCGACACCGATGCGGCCAACAGCGGCGTCAGTTACCGCTTCCTGCATGACCGGGTGCAGCAGGCCGCCTACCTGGTCGCTGACGACGATGCGCGCGCGGCCAACCATCTTCTCATCGGCCGCCTGCTCCTGCGGCATGCGACGCCGGAGCGTCGGGACGAGACACTGTTCGAGATCGTCGAGCAGCTCAATGCCGGCCGCGCGCTGATCAACGATGCGGACGAGCGCGCGCAGCTGGCGATGCTCAATCTCCAGGCCGGCGTCAAGGCACGGCGCTCCGCCGCATTCCAGTCCACGCTGGAGCACATGCGCACCGGTCTCGACCTGCTGTCGGCGCAGGCATGGAGCGTCCACGCCGACCTCTGGCTCGACCTGCAGCTGGGCGCGGCCGAAGCGGCCTATTTGTGCGGCCAGTTCGATGCGGCCGAGGCGATCTACCCGCAGGTGCGCGCCCGTACCCTGATTCCCTTGCTGCAGGTGCGCTGCATTGCCATCCAGGCGCACCAGTATCAATTGCAGGGCCGCCTGCTCGACGCCATTGCCGTCCAGCGCGACGGCCTGGCGCTGCTGCACATTGACATTCCGCACGATGTGACGCAGATGAAGGCGCGCTTCGCCGATATCCTCGCCGACATCGGGCGGCAGCCCGGCGCGCAGGCGCCCGACACCTTGCTGGCGGCCGATGAGATGTGCGAGCCGGACGCGGTGGCCGCGATGCAGATGATGCAGGGCCTGTGGATGGCCAGCTATTACGCCGGCCAGCAGGATCTCAGCGCGCTGATGGTGGTGTCGATGACGCGGCTGTCCATACAGCGGGGGAACAGCGATTTCAGCGCCGTCGCCTATGTCGGCTACGCGATGATGGTGGCGCTGTACAGCGGCGACATCGCGCGCGGCTACGCCTTCGGCGCGATGGCGATGGCGCTGGCCAGGCGCCGTGCCAACCTGCAGACGCGCACGCTCACGGGCCTGATGTTCGGCGCGCTCAGCAACCACTGGACGCAGCCGCTGCGCAGCTCCGACGCCCTGTACGAAGAAGCGTTTGGCTGGGCGCTGGAAATCGCCGATTTCGTGCAGGTCGGCGTGGTGGCGGCCGTGCGCGCCACCGACCGGCTCATCCTCGGCGACTACCTGCCACACCTGATGCACGACATCGAGCATGACTTGGCGCTGATGCGCGCCAACGGCCAGCAGGCGATGGCCGATTGCTGCGTCGCCGCCGCGATCCAGCCGATCAAGTGCCTGATGGGTCTCCTGCCCCGCCACGACAGCTACGACGATGGGGCCTTCAGCGAGGCGCGCTTCCTCGATCAGTATGGCGGCTCGCACCTGTACCGCGCCTACTTCTTGCAGGGGAAGATACGCAACGCCTACCTGTTCGACGGCGCCGACGCCGAACAGCTAGCCGGCCAGCTCGGCAACGTCACCCAGATCATGCGCGGCCAGGCCAAGGTTGTCGAGTGCAGCTTCTACGCCGCGCTGATCCTGATCCGTGCCTTGCGGCGCGATCCTGCGCGCCCCGATGCGGGCGATATGCTGACCGTGATCGGCACGCTGCAGGCGAGTCTCGCCAAATGGGCCAAACAAGGCTCGGACAACAGCAAAGCCAAACACCTGCTGGTGCAGGCCGAGATGGCACGCTACCGGGAAGAGCTGCAACTGGCCACACGTTATTATCAACAGGCGATCGACGCGGCAGGCCTGGCCGGCTACGTCAACATGCAAGCGCTGGGCAATGAACTGTGCGGCGAATGCTGGTTCGACCAGGGACATGCGCGCGTGGCCGGCGTCTTTATCCAGGACGCCATCGCGCATTACGGCCAGTGGGGTGCGCAGGGCAAAGTGGCGCAGCTGCATGCGCGCCACGGCGTACTGTTGTCAAGGATGGAAGGCCGCAGCACGCAGCGGCATTCTGTCTCCCACACGCACGGCAGTTCCGCGCTCGACCTCGTGTCGCTGCTGAAGGCATCGCAGATCCTGTCGAACGAGGTGGGCCTGCGCAAGGTGCTGACACGCCTCATTGCCATCGTATGCGAAAACGCCGGTGCGCAGGTGGCGCGCCTGCTGCTGCTGTCCGAAGGCAGCTACCAGCTGGAGGCCAATATCGATGGCGATGGCGTCACCGTTTTGCAATCGCGCCAGCTCGACCTGAGCGCCGCCAGCGACCCGCAGTTCCCGCTATCGCTGCTGCGCTACGTCGTGCGCACCGGTGCCGAGGTGATCGAAGACTGCATCACGGGCGCTTCGCGCTTTGCCGCCGACCCGTACGTGCAGTTGCACCTGCCGCGCGCCGTCATGTGCCTGCCGATCCGGCACGGCGGCCAGATCGGCGGCATCCTGTACTTCGAGAACAGGCTTGCCGACGCCTCGTTCACGGAAGAACGCGTGGCGTTCCTGCGCATGCTTGGCGCGCAGGCGATGATCTCGATTTCCAGCGCCAGGCTGCATGACAGTCTCGAACGGCGCGTTGCCGAACGCACGGAACAGCTGGAGGACGCCAACCGCAAGCTGGCGACCCTGTCCATCACCGACGGCCTGACGGGCCTGGCGAACCGGCGCCATTTCGACGACGTGCTGCGCGCCGAATGTGCGCGTGCCACGCGCGTCGGCCAGCCGCTTGCCGTCGTCATGCTCGACGTCGACTATTTCAAGCGCTTCAACGACCGTCACGGCCACCAGGCCGGCGACGCATGCCTGATCCGGGTCGCGCAGGCGCTGGCGGCCGGCATGCGGCGCGCGGGCGACCTGACGGCGCGCTACGGCGGCGAAGAATTTTCGATCGTGCTGCCAAACACCGGGGCGGACGAAGCGCGCCAGATCGGCGAAGCGCTACGGCGCGCCATCGAAGAGCTGGGCATCGCCCACGTGAACGCGGATGCACTGCAGGTAACGATCAGCGTCGGCATCGCGGTCCAGTCGGCACCGGGTGCCGCCGATCCGGACGCCCTGCTGCGCCTGGCCGATGCCGCGCTGTACTACGCCAAGGATGCGGGGCGCAATTGCGTGGTGCTGAGAATTCTGCCGCCTGGCTAATCCGCGTTCACGGCGTGGGGCGACTCCTCAATCGCTGCCATGGCTGTTCTCGCGCGCCTGCTCCTGCGCCTTTTCCTGCGACACCAATCCATTGAAGAACAGATTGAGCAGCACGGCAACGATGGCGGCCAGCAGGATGCCGCTGTGCAGCAGCGGCGACAGGGCTTTCGGCATGTGCTGCGCGTACTGTTCCGCCACCAGCGGCAGCATGCCGAAGCCGATCGACAGGGCTACGATGAACAGGTTGTTGCGGTTGCTCTTGTAGTCGACGCCGGCCAGGATGCGGATGCCCGTGGCGGCAACCATGCCGAACATTACCAGCCCCGCCCCGCCTAGCACGAACGCCGGCACGGCTTCGGCCGTCTGCGCAACCTTCGGTATCACACCCATGACCAGCAGGATGACGCCGGCCGCCACGCAGACCCAGCGGCTGCGCACGCCCGTCACGCCCACCAGGCCCACGTTTTGCGAGAACGAGGTGTACGGGAAGGTATTGAAGATACCCCCGATCAAGGTGCCCAGGCCATCGACGCGCAAGCCGCGGCTGATGTCGGCCTGCTCGATGCGCTTGCCAGTCATCTCGCCCAAGGCCAAAAACATGCCCAGCGACTCGATCATGACGACGATCATCACCAGGCTCATGGTGACGATGGCCACCACGTCGAAAGTCGGCATGCCAAACTGAAACGGCGTGACGATGGCAAAAGCCTTGGCGCTGGCCACCTTGGCGAAATCGGCCTTGCCCAGCGCAAACGACAGGGCCGTGCCGGCGATGATGCCGATCAACACGGCGATATTCGACAGGAAACCGCGGCCATACTTGGCCACCAACAAGATGACGGCCAGCACGAAGAAGGCGATGCCCATGTTGTCCAGCGCGCCATAGCCGGGGTTGGCGATCATGGGCACTGGGCCGGCCGGCGCGGGCAAGCCGGCCGCCGTGGCGGCCGCGGCCATTTTGACGAAAGCGGGATCGGCGATCTGCGCCATGGCGGGCGGCCCGCCCATGGCCCAGTTCACGCCCACGCGCATCAGCGACACGCCGATCACGGCGATGATGCTGCCGGTAACCACGGGCGGAAACAGCGCCAGCAATCGACTGATGAAGGGCGCGATCAGCATCGAGACGACGCCGGCGCCGATCACGGCGCCAAAGATGCCCGTGATGCCCAGGGCAGGATTGTTCGCCATGGCCAGCATGGGACTGACGGCGGCAAAGGTGACGCCCATCATGACGGGCAGGCGGATGCCGAAATGCTTGCCTATGCCCAGGGACTGGATCAGGGTCACGAGACCGCAGCAGAACAGGTCGGCACTGATCAGCGCCGCCACCTGCTCGGGCGGCAGCTTGAGGGCGCGCCCGACGATCAGCGGTACGGCGATGGCGCCCGCATACATGACGAGCACGTGCTGCAAGCCCAAGGTAAACAGTTTGCCAGCTGGCAGGATTTCATCGACGGGAGATGGCGCGGCAGGCGTACTGCCGGGCACGCTGCGGTGGATGGATTTCAGACGGGGAGAGGCCATTTACGCTCCACTTCCTGGGTTACCGCGGCCCGGATGGGCGCAGGTGAAAGGGAAAAGCAAGACAGAAACAGGACGGCAGGAACACGACGGTGACGGCTGATGCATGCGAAGCTCCTTGGATGGGACGACCAAGATAGCCATGCATGCTTCGTGCCAGGTGGATTGTATACAGAAATTGTGGCAAAAATCACCAGGGATTGGTCAATTTGACCGTGGATGCACCGTTTTCTCGCATGCCGCCCCGCGCACCTGCACCAGAAGGCGGCAAAGGCGGCGGCACTGGCAGGCCGCTGGTGACTGCTGCTTGGAGTGCCTGTCAATACCTGCTGCCCGTCGTGATTTGCGGCCTGCGATGCTCACTATCTCGGCGGCTCCGTACTTCGTGCAGTTGCGCTTCTTGGGCCAGCAGCGGTGCCAAGCCCTCCTTCCGCCCGCAGCAGTTTTGTTAGTTGCCAGGCATTTTACGCGTTGCCAGGCGTTGTTAGCCTTTGCTAACCGCTTAGCCGCCGCAAGCATCGAGCAGCGATTCCAGCTGGCGTACATGGGCGGCACGCAATTGCTCGCGCGCCAGCAAGGCTTGCACTTGCTCGAAGATGCCGTGCGATGGCACCGTCGGCAAGACGGGCGCGGCGGGGCGCGTGGCTATGCACGGCGCGCTCACGGGCCAAGCTTCCAGCGTCGATGCCGGTGCCCAAGCCGCGCAGCCGGTCAACAAGCTCCCCAGCAATAAAGTAGCTAGCCTGCTGGCGAGGCCGCCTGCATGCCTTTCGGCACCTTCACGCGGCGGCCTCATGGCATTTCGCTGGCGATCAGCGCCTCGGCGGCACGGCAGGCGTCGCCTTCGGGCTGCAGCGCCAGGATACGCGCCGCAGCCGCTTGCGCATCTGCCTGCCCGGCCTGCGCCGTGGCCAGCGCCTGCCCTACCCGCGCTGACCGGCGCGCGCCCTCCTCGCGCATCGCATTCAGGGCCTGGTTCTGGCGCCGCAACACAGCTTGCACCTCCAGCACTTGCGCCGCGCACGCGGCACGGCCCGTTTCGCGACCCCAGCGCTGGGCGCAAAACACGGCTGCCCCCAGCAACAGCAGCATGGCCACAATGCTCAATGACGGCTTCATGCCAGCACCTTGCGCGCTGCCTGGTACAAGGCCAGACGCTCGGCCAGGCCGTTCACGCCGCCGTTGATGCGGCGCGTCACCCGTTCCTGGTCACCCGCGTCGGCCAGGCGGTTCAAGCCGCGCGATTGCCAGAACCAGCCCGCCGAGCGGCAAGCGAAAAACGTCTGCTCCAGCAGTTGCGGCGCCGCCAGCAAATCCAGGCCCAACGCCACACCGCACGCCGCATAGTTGGCGCGCCCCGTCACCTGCAGCAAGCCGCGCCCCTTGAAACGCACACCATCGCCGGCGATCACATTGCCCAGGTCCGCGCGTCCTTCATAGGCCGCACCGCTGGCCAGTTCGCGCACATAGCGCAACTGTCCCGATTCGTGGCCCACCTGCGCCAGGAACGAGGCCCTACGCAGCGGCGTGTCGATACTGAATTCGGCCATCGCCGCATTCAAGGGCGCCAGGAACAGCGTAGCGCGGCGACCGGCCAGCGGCATGATCTGCATCAATTGGGCGCCTGTCACAGCATGCCCCGCACATCCTTGACGGCAGCGGCCGCGTCGGCCGCCAGTTCGCCGATATCCTTGCCGCGTCGCTTATCAAACCAGCGCACGCAGGCACCCAGGACCCACCAGGCAGGCAAGCCGGCCGCCACCATCACTGGGGCGGCGATGAATAAAAACCCCGTGGACGGGTCGCCGCCATACAAACCCGCCACGGTCTTCGCGCTGTCGAACAGGCTGGGCCACCACGACAGCACGACGGCCACCAATACCGGGCCGAGAAAGGTGGAAATGATGATGCTGGAACAAAAACGAATAAATGCCTCCTTGGTGGATCGGGGCCACATGAACATGAAGCCCAGCGACGTGGCGGCGGCGCCGGCCAGCACGGGCACGCCAAACAGTTTGATCAATGCGCCGCCGGCGGCGGTGGTTTCGAGGGCCATGGTTGCCTTTCAGGTGGTGGAAATGAAAAAACCCGCCGAAGCGGGTTTGGATATAGCAAGCACAATCTTTATGCCACCTTCACGATTACACGAGCACGGCCATCGTCTTCGATGGCGATGACCTTGCCGATGGCACGCGTGTATTGCTGGAACGTCATGTCGTCCTCGCGCACGGCCAGGCCGCCGATGCCCTCACCTTTCTGCACCGGGACAATGTACTGCCCCGGCGTGGCATCCAAGACGTTCACAGGTACCTGGCCGCAGAAAGCGATACGGTCAACCTGCTGGCGCGCCGCTTCCAGAGCCGCCTCAAATGCCAGGCCAGGTGCACATTTAAGGCCCCATTCTTCATCGGTATCTCCAGGTATTGTTTCTTGGCGATATTGCGCTTCGCGGGCCGGCACGGCAGGCGCAACCTCAACCAGCTTGCCATCGACCACTTCCAGCACGGCGTCAATGCCAGCAACAGCCTCACTGAGCAGCACTTGACGCGTGGAAGGCATGAGACGTTCAACAGGCACTGGCCGCTCCCCCAAATGCCGCGCCCACCGGTCCCCGCCAACCATACAAGGATCAGTCGATTTGACAGCAAAGGCAATGGCGCGCTGCCATTGGTCGGTTAGTTTTCCATCAACATCAATGCCGATAATCTGCCCCGGAAGAATACCCGTGCATCCAGGTGCCTTTAACATATACTCAGCGTAATCGGTACCGCCGGCGTTGATGGTGCCAGCGGCGCTAATCGAGCGCGATGTCGTGGAGTTTCTCCCTATGTATGCAACCGAAGCACTGTTGCCCCAACCGCCGGCGCCATTGGACGCTCGAATGGCAAAACACGAGGAAGTTACACCCGTCTCTACGCGCCCGACGTAGCAAAGTTCGCCGAACTCTACAGTCCTACGGGTTAACTGATGCGCACTTAACGGGAGAACTGGGCCAGCAGTAATAACGCCTGGCAGGGTAAGGTCGCCGGTGCCATTAATATCCAGAACTGATGTGACATTGTCAGGCAAGCTTGCATCGACAGCATTCAAACGTAGTTGGAATCCTTTTCCAGAGCTCCCCGGATGACTACGGGCACTCCAAAAAAATCTACCTGCATTGGAATAGCCTGGAACCGATGCGACGCCCATGGAGAGCACCTCATAATATATGCCAGCGCCCCCCGCCGCCCCATCATTCGGCGCCCGAAGAGCGCTTGCCCAAAGAGTACTAGATATCCCTCCGGCAATTATTTGTTTTGGACCAACCAAAACTGACGAAGAATCGAAAGTAGTCCGCTGCCGCTCGAAGGTTACAGTATTCTGCGCACCAAGTTTCAAGCCGAAGATGGAGCTAGCCAAGGTTCCGGCCGGGGGTTCAGCAGCCACGCCGTAATACGATACGTCAGAATCCTGCCAGCAGGTGGACTCACAATAAACGGCAAGGGAGAAGAAGGTGCCGCACAGGATATATACCTGACCATCATCCGCGATGGTCACTTCCGATACCGTGTTATTTGTCGTGCCACCTTCGTTATGGAAAACACCGCGTATCTTGCTGTCGTTGTCTACCCGGAGCTGGATAATGGTTGCCATGGCGTTCGACATCCCGACAATAGCGCCGTATGACGTGGTTCCACTTACACGAATTGATGCCTCCGTTCCCTGCTGTGCGGAATTAAACTTCCCGATTCGCCACCAGCCTGTCTTCATACCAGTATTCACAATTGGGCCTGGGCCATACGCGCAAGCTTGCACATATTGAGATGTGACGATCGGGGCATTCGAATAGATCGTGCCCTTCATATTCCCCCCGGACAATGGCAATGCATTGTACGGTCCCGCCGCAAACGCCCGATCCATGTCATTCAATTTCTCGTTGACGTTAGGCATACCATCATAAAATTTATCAGCCATTTAAATTCCTTCGATTTGTAGTGGTGCAGAATAAGTTTCAAAGTACGGCGTAGTAACGGCCTCGATATTGCTGACCTTGCCATATAGCATGTAGTCCTGCTCCAGCAGCGGGTCCGGATTTTCAGGGAACAAGCTGAACAGCATCGCCTTGCCCTTGCCGTTCTCGCGCAGGATGCGCATGAAGCGCGCGCGGTCCATCGGTGTCAGGTGCGCCAAGTTAATGCTCAGCTTGTCGCTGGTTGTACCCGGCACGGTTTTCAGGTTGCCTGCACCCGTGCGGTAATTTTCACTGCTATCCTGCATCTGCACCTGGGCGCCATACTCTGCGTTATGTTGCGGTGACCAGTAGTTGCCCACCACCAGACGCGAGATTTCCAGGTAGCCTTCCGGGCTCTGCGGCGCAGACACGTCGATCACTAGGCGACGCACGCGCACAGGGGCGAACCATGCCACGCCGTCGGAACCTCCGCCGAGCGGCCAAGTGTTCACGCCACCCCACTGATAGGTATTCCATCCAAGCGGCAACACACCCCAGGGGTAAGAACCGTGCACAGCAGCCGGGCACGGGAAAATGCTGCCGGTGTCGAGTACCGGCACGGCGTCGCCCGGCTGGGCATAACCGCGCACGCGCATGCGCGCGCTGCTGGTCATGTTGGTGAAGATCAGCGCCACACAGGCCACCAGTTCAGCCGTCGGCCAGGTCGCCACAATGTTCAACTGAGCACCCGCCGAGCGCAGCACGGAAGACTTGTGGTCGCGTTGCAGGTTAGCCGGTCCCAAGGTGCCAGCCTGACTCGATGCAGTCAAGATCGCGCGGTCCGCGGCGTTGTCGTAGAGAATACGTAGATTTTTCATTAAACTTTCACCAGTTTCCATGTGACCTCAGTTGGCTCGATCCACCCGTTACCATTGACAGGTGTCCATGTGAATCGAATGTAAATTCGACCATCAACAGGCAAAAACACATTGCCACTGTTGAGGCCATCGCCAACAACAACGGTTGATTCGCTGTATCCATTGCATCCAATACCTGGAAGGGTTAAGCCATGTGCAATGGTCGCGTTGGCCAAAAAGGTATCCGAAGCAACCTGGTTCCACGTCGGATCGAAAGGTACTTCGGTATCGATATAAACGGTAAACGGGCGGTATTCGCCGTTAATCAATCCGACACGCCCCGGCGCAATTTTCGTCACACCCTTGGCCCTGACGTTCGGCGGCGATAATATCTCGCGAGCGAAAGACCCTTTTCCATCGGCGGTGATAAGCACTGCTCCTGAACCGGCATAAATAAACGGCATACTGCCGGTAGCATTAAAATCGATGAACGTCGTATTATTTTCGTTTTGACCACGTCCGGCAATAACGGTTTCTGCCGTCAACTTCCCGGAAAACGAACCAGAAGCACCACTCAGTTCACCGCGAAAAGTGCCACTATTCGCGTGCAAATTTCCATTTCGATCCAGACACCATCCCGTCGTGCTGCCACTCCCACTCCAGTTGCTGCTGTAAATATCGCCGCCAATCTGCGCATTAACGATGGCCGCGTTGCCGATGTAAGTCGGAGATGAGGACGGCGTGATCTGGCCGAAAACATTGTCGCCGAAGCTCGCCCCAGGTCCATCCGCCCAGGCTGACGGCACCGTCTGCGCGGGCAATGCCATACCGAAGTACCACATGGAGAGGAAAAGATACGCGTCGGTTCCCCCGTTGCCAACTAGCACGCTACGTAACATTGCGTAAGCGGCGCCTGCGGGAGCGGCAACAAACAGCGTTGACCGGGGGAAATTAGCCAACGCCCCCGAAGCCGACACGTTATCTACAATACTTCCGGCTAACTCCGACACATAGGCCCCGCTGCCGTCGTAAAAAGCAACGTTTACAGCCCCACGGCAGCGGTGAGCACCCATGTACACACTAAACTCATAACGCACGCCAGGAATCACGGGGAACTTACGATTTACTGCTCCCTGCCTTATACCCACAATAGCGGCGGTGGTGCCAGATGGCACAACTCCAGTGCAGCGAACATAGACACCACCAGCGCCGCTTGGCACGTAGGGAGCATAGCCCGGCGCAAAAGTAGTCGTACCGAGTGAGTAGGTGTAGTCCAGGATAAAGCCCCCAAGTCCTCCTACACCTTCTGCTGGCGGTGAGGGAGCGGAATTGCTGATCAAATTGCCCGCGCCTATCCCTGCATTCATATAGTTCGACGTCAAGGGCGTACCAGCGCTGAGAATAATCTTGCCAGTTGAATCCTTGATGCTCAGGCCGCGCGCATCAATCTTTTCTACTGTCACAGAATCTGCCGCCAGCGCCTGGGTAGCCACCGACCCGTTGACCAACAAATTGCCGTTCAGCACCGTCCCAAGCACCAGCCATGCGCCATTCTCAAAATACTTCGTCACCGCATGCGTCGCGTCATACAAGGTCACCACGTCGCGGTTGATCGGCGCGCCATAGCCAGCACGCCCCAATTCATACACGGCCGAGGCATCCGACCAGGCCGAATAGCCGGGCGCCGTCACCGTCACCGTGCCGCGCTGGCCGGTGGCGCCATCGGCGGCCAGGCGCGCAACGGCGGCCCATTCGCCTGGGGCGATGTCGTCGGTCGCCGTGCGCGACGCGGCCGTGGCGCCGGATGTGAACAGATAGGCGCCGCCCGCCGCCGGCACCTGGGCCGACCAGCCGTTGTTCAGACCCGTCAGTGCGCCGGTGGCAAAGGTGAACGTACATGCCGTACTCGGTAGTGCCGGTGCGATGTTGGTCGCGCCGCGCTGGTAGATGCGCACGGGCGCCACGTTCAAGCCGTCGGTGCCATCCTTGGCCAGTTGCACCGCCCCCGCCCACTCATTGGCGGCGATATTGTCCGTGGCATTGCGTGAACTGGCGGCTGCCACGCGCACGTACAGCGGCGCCGTGCCGGCAGGGATATTCTTCGACCAGCCATTGGCCAGGTCGTTGCCGGCCGGCGTCGTGATGGCCCCCGTGGAAAAGGTGAAGATCACATCGCCAGGCGAATCGGGTGGCGCAGCGGCGGCGCGCTTGTAGGCGAAGGCCTGGCCCGTGTTCAATCCGGCCAGGCCCGTCTCGCCGGCAGCGCCGTCAAAGACCTTGCTGACCATGTAATTGGCGAGGTAATCGACACCAAATTCGCGGATGCGTGCCTGCACCAGTGCCGTATCGGTAGTCATGCTGGCGAAATCGACGGTGGCCACGTTGCCATTTACCCGCAACGCCGTGCCGGCCGATACGGAAAAGACGATATCGCCCACCACATTGACCGGCTTGGCGGTGATGGCGATCGATCCGGGCGCGCCGGCGCCGGCGCTATTGACGCGAAAAACGGGCGTGCTGGCGGACATCAGGATCGCCTTGCCATCGGCCGTCGTGCTGAAGCGCTCCGTCGTCGCCTGCAGCAGCGTATCGCGTTCCCCCACAATCGCGCTCATACGAGCACCCCCACCGTCGCTCTGCCCGTCAGCCAGAAGCGCGACAGCAGCACCACCACGCCCGGCACGCCGTCCTGCAAGCCAAAGCGTTCAGCGCGCAGTTGTACGGGCTGCCCCAATTCCAGCATCATCATCTCGGGTTCTCCATCGAATTCGTAAATGGTGCGCGGCACCTTGTTCAGGGCCAGGCGCCGCTGCGCTTCCGCGCGGGCATCGGCCCGCGTCTTGAGGCAGGTATCGATCTGCACCGGATCGTCAGTCAGGCGATAGCGTGCGCGCACGGCTTCATCGACCACCGTCTCCGTCAGCCATTCCGTGGCATACAAATCCGCATGCGCGGGCGGAATGCTGGTCGTCAGGCCAGCCTGCAGCGTGTAGTTCCGGTCGAAGCCGACCTTCACGGCGGCCGTCACCGGCAGGCGCTGCGCGGGACGCAGCGAGCGCTCGCGCATCTGCTCCGGGCCGATCGACAGCGGCAGGCCGGCCGCAGGCAAAGCGATCTGCACCAGGCGCAGCTGGCCGGTGCGCGACATGATCGCCTGGGCGCCCACGCTGGCCGCCAGTTGCTGGATGGCCTGCGCCTGATTCGTGCGGTCCGCCACATACAGCCCCACCGGCTGCGGGTGGGCCGCATCGAAGGCGGCCAGGTTGGCCAGATCCAGATCGGCCGCGGTAAAACGGTCGGCCGCCTTGCCGTAGGCGGTGGCAATGCGCTGCACCAGCGGCGCGATGCGCGGCGCATAACCGCCGCCCTTGTCGCCCTGCACGCTGGCCGTGATCGTGGTGGAAAACGGGTCGGTCGTCAGGTTGAAACGGCCCGCCTGGTCATTCAAGGCCACGGCGATCGGCTTGCCGTTGGTGCGCACTTCGAACGTCGCTTCGACCGCGCCGAGAAAACCGTATTCCAGAGTGGCGGGGTTGGTCAGCAAGGGCGCCACGTTGTGACATTCGCCGAACGGAATCGGCAAGATGGCGTCCTTGTTCGGCGTCGTGCCTCCCAGCTTGGCTTCGGAGATCGGCGTATTCAAACGCTGCAGCTTGTCGCGCAGGACCAGATTGACCGACTCGCGCCCGGCACTGGCCACGTCGGCGATGATGCCGTCGAAGACCAGCTGGAAGTCGGCACGCGGCCAGGAAGGATCGCCGGCCCAAGCTTTGACCGGCCGGTTCATCCAGACGTCGTCCAGCCAGCCATCGAGCGCGCCATCGGCGTTATCGAGTTCGATATCGCCGCCCGACAGGCCCGCCTCGCCGGACAGGCTGACCTGTTCCGTGAAGGCCAGCCCGCCCTTGGCCAGCGGCTGGTACGCGGTATTGGCCGGTACTTCGCGCGGCCCGGTGACATAGGGCCGCGAAGCGATATACCGCGTCACCTCGCTGCCGCCCACATTCACCTGCGCCTCGATCAGCACCATGCGGATGGCCGACGGGCTTTGCAGCCATTCCTGAAATTGCGCATCGGTCATGCGTATTCTCCTTTCACTGCATTGGCCCAGGCGGATGCCCGGGATGATTTATCCACGCCATCGACCACCGTCCTGGCGGCATTGGCGTTCGATTCAAAGGTGGCCTGGATGGTGGCACCCGTTTGCGCCCGCTGGTCGGCGCGCAAGCCTTCCAGCTCCACGCGCATGGCCTGGTTGTCTTCGCGCAGGCCGCGGATTTCGGCCACCAGCACGTCGGAGCCGACGTTCGCAGCCGACGAGTAGCGCACGGGGTCGAAGACTGCCGCTGTCACGGGAGAAGTCATCGCGGCCAGCGCGGCGACCACGGGAGGATTACCGAGCTGCACGCCCAGATCCGCCGCACCACCCATCGCAGCCCGCAGACCGGCAATGGCTTGCGCCACCGTCAGCACGCTGTCGTTGATTTTGATCAAGCCCGACACCTGGGCATTGAGCGCATCGAGGCTGGCCTGCTGCACGTCGACCTGCGCGGCCGCCCATTTCAACGCTTCCTTGTTCGCTTCCACCACGCGGGCATAGTCGGCCGCATAGCGGGCGTCGGAAGCATTGACCACTTGCGAGGCCGTCAAAAATGCCTGTTCCGCGGCAGACAGCCCCGATTGCGCCGTCGTGTCGCCCGCATTCGCAGCCGCCAGGGTTTTCTCGAACTGTGCCCGCGCTTCGGCGTACTTCTGCTCCGGCGTCAGCGTCGACTGGGCACCCAAAGCCATGCTGGAATTGAGCCCATTCAAGGTCGTCACCCACGATTTCGACTTCTCCAGCGCCGACTTGGCCGCCACGGATTCCGTCTCGTAGGCTTTGGCCAGCGCATCCTTCGCGCTGGTCACCGCCTTGACGGCCTGGATCTGGTCGAATAATCCGCGATTGGCATCGGCGACGCCGGCGCGCTGGGCAGCCAGCAACTGCGCTTCTGTTTTCGTCAGTTCGTTCAACTGCTGCTGCATGTCCTTGCGTTCGCTGGCGATGTCGCTGGCCGTCTTGTTCACTTCGGCCAGTTCACCGGTGGCGGCGGTGAGGTCGGCCGCATAATCGGCCGCCTTCTTGAACGGTTCGGCGATGGCAAGCAGTTGCACGTACATGTTCTGACCAGCAGCCGTGTTCAAGTCCTGCGCCAGCACCAGCGCCTTGAATTGCTCGCTCGTCGTCACGCCGGACTGTCCCAGCGCCGCCATGGCGCTACGCACCGACTTGGTGACCGGGTCCATCTGCTCGGCCTCGGTCAGGAAATTCTGCACGAAGAAGCTGGTGCCGCTGGTCAGGGTATCGAGGTCGCCCGCCGCTTGAATCAGGCTTTCGCTCAGCGCCACGGCGGAAAGACCGGAGCTGTTGAACGACTTGCCCAGCACGGCCAGCACATCCGACACCTGCATGTAGTTGTTGGCCACACGCGCCAAGGTTTCCAGATAGCCCTCGCCCACGGCCTGGTATTTTTCCAGCCCCCCAACGCCGAACTTCGCCATGTCGTCACCCAGCTTCGAAAAGGCCGCTTCCAGGGCCTTTTGCACTTCCTCGCCCTTCAAGTCCTTCAGGCTGATCTTGCCCAGGCTGACGACGAAGGAATTCAAGCGCGCGGTGAAGGCATCGCCACCGACACCCAGCAAGTCGGCCGCAGAGACGATACTCGTGCGCAGACCAAGCACGATTTTCGTAAACTGGTCATTCGTTTCCGTCCCCATGGCCGTGAGATTCGTGGACTTCTTGTCGCTGGAAAACCAGCCGCCGGACTTCTTGAGATCGACATAGGAATTCACGTTGAAGCGCTTAGTATCAAGGTCGCCCAGGCTCGACGAGTTGGTGACTATCCCCACATCCTGCACCGTGGTCTTGCCGCCAAAGATGCTGCTGACGACATTGCCAATGACGCCGCCGCTGGAACTGCCTTTGGTGCCCAGCGCGGACGTCAGGATGTCCGAACGCACCAGCAAGCTGCCCAAGCCACCGATGCCCGAGACGATCTGCTTGAGCGAGACCACCATCGACGAGGAATACGCGAGGCCCAGGCCGGAGTTTTTCTCCATGATTTCCAGGCTGTTTGCGATCGACGCCGATTTCGCGGATGAATCACCAAGCACCGTGCCGGTGCCTGTTGCAGCCTGCCGGTCCTTGGCGGTGGTATCGGCACCGCCACCGCCGCCAGAAACGGCAACGCCGATTGCTAGCAGCATGCCGGCCACCATGGCAAATGCGCCGATATTGGCAGGAAACGGCGCCGCCAAAGCCGATGCCAGCGCCGACACGCCATACGCGCTGGACTTGGCCGTTTCCGCGGCGGTTACCGGTCCGACCGATGCCGCCGCGCCTGCGACTTCCGCCGTCGTCGCGGCAGTTTTTGCCGTCGTCACAAGGGTGATACTCGTCAGTTTTTCAAACAGCGACTTCGTATTCATGGCGAATTCATAGGCGCGGAAGCCTTTTTCCACCTTTTCCATGAGTTCATAGCCGGCCGACTTTTCTTTGAAAAAGCCCTTCGCGGCGGTCGCCATGTCGTGATACTGCTTGACCGTGGCCTTTTTCTTGTTTTCCTGTGCCTTTTCCTGCCCTTTTTCGGACGGGTCCTCCTTCACTTCCTTGGCAAAGGTAAAATCGATATCGTCCTGCGCCTTCCCGAATCCCAGCAAGGCAGTGGTCATTTTGCCGATGGTGCCGCCGACATTGCCAAAGGCCTTCTCCAGTTTTGTCGCCAATTGACCGGCAAATTCACCTGCCTCCTTCCACTCCGCCTCGCTATATTTGCGCGTGGGCGCCTCCGGTGACGCCTTTGCCTTGGCATCGGCAGCCTCTTTGCCTGCGGTGTCCAGCTTGTCCTGGCGCTGCTCTTCAAACGCAAAAGCGCCATATTTGGCGCCTGCGCCGGCTGTGGCGGGGCTACCTGCGGCGCGGAAAGCCGCCAGCCGCGTATAGGCATTACCCAGACCGTTGACCACCTTGCTGGCATCGGCCAGCGACTTCGCTTCGCCCGCATTCGATGCCCCAAGGGCCTTTGCGGCGGCGGTGGCATCGCGTGCCTGCTCCGCCTGGGCGCGCAGCAACAACGCCGACGATTCCGCCTCCGTATTGACGACTTTCAGGCCTTCGGCCGCGGCCAGGCTGGCCTCGCTGATTGCTTTCAGCACTTGCACCGTGTCCGTTGCCTTCGTCAAGTCGATGACAAGTTTTATTTCCGTTATCTCTGGCATGTTTGGCCCATAAAAAAGGCCGCGCATGGCGGCCGGGTTGGAAAATGCGGGTCAGCCCGCCGCATGCTGGTGCGACAGGAACAGCGCGTCGAGCTGGTCGAGCAGTTGGTGCTCGAACGGCTCGATGGCGATGGCGTGGCGCGCCTGCCAGGCGAGGATTTCCGTGCTGGCGATGGGGTTGACGGCCATGCCGTTCTGCCGCTTGCGGTTCAATTGTGCGAACCATTCCCACACGTGGGCCAGCTCGAACGGCATCGGCGGCGTCGCCTCCTCGGGCGGCGCGCGGTACAGCGGATGGCGCCGGGCGGCATCGATATGCTCGCCCTTGGCATGGCCATCGGCCGCGCGCGCGCCGCGCTCGAACTGGTGCCCGGCGTAGCGCAGCAGGCTGGCCGTCAGAGTTTCAAAAAATTCGACTCATTTTCCAGCGCGGTGGTCACTTTTTCCTGCCAGGTCGGGTACTTTTCAAAGGCCGCTTCCAACAGCGCCGGATCGAGCGGCACGGGTGCGCCGTTGCTGGTGAAGCCGTACCAGCCCGTGACCACGGCCAGTGCCAGGCGCTTCTGGTTGCCGTCGATGGCTTGCACCAGCAGTTCCGCGCCTTCGTCAGTGGACGCGTCGATGGCCGTCTTGCGGCGTGCCGATTTCTTGTAGCCTTCGGCGCGCACGGCGTTGTTGGCGACGCGGTATTGCTCGCTGTTCTTGCCGACGATGGTCAGGCCGGCCACCGCTTCGCCGTCCGCGTCGAAGATGACGGGCACGTCGAACGTGACGGGCGTGGCCGCCGCGTGGATATTGCCGATGTCGAAACCTGCCTGGATTTTTTGCGCGTTGTTCATGTGTGATGCTTTCTGGATGAAGTAGAAAAATATAAAAAAAAGCCGCCATCACGGCGGCCCCGGTGCAGGTGCTGGCTGCTTACAGCGCGCTGTCCTGGATGGTCAGGGTGGTCGCTTCATGCTGCGCGTCCGTGCCCTTGTAGCGCAGGACGTCGAAGGCGCAGGTGACGATCTTGTTTTTCTCGCCGTCGTCGATCTTGGCCGAGGTGATCTTGATGCGGCCCATGGCAAGCGCCAGCACGTCGGCGGCCGGCGCCGTGCCCGACGCCATGGCGTAGGCCAGCGGGATTTCCGTCTCGGACTTGAAGTAGTCGAGGTAGGTGGCGTCCTGCAGCAGCACCGTGAACTGGCCCGAGCCCATCACCTTGCCGCGCGAGGCGGCCGTGGCGTACTTCGAACCGATCACCGGGTCGACCTTGACCTGGCCATCGAGCGAGACGGACATGCCGGTGCAGATTTGCGACGGGATGCCGTTCACCGACAGCATCGCCGTGGCGCCCGAGAATTTGCCGGTGCCCGGCGCGGCCAGCGGCGTGGCGAAATGCGGCACGGCCGTGGTCGGGCCTTCCGACTTGCCCATCAGGGTGAAGTCCAGGCTGGTGATACCGTTCGGCTGCACGGCGATGTCCATCTTGCTGACCAATTGGTCGACGAAGCTGCGGTGCACGCCGATGTTCGGGTCCTGCACTTCGGCCGTAAACCAGTCCGTGGTATGGCCGGTCAACGGGGTGAAGCTGCGCTTGCCCACGGCTGCCACGCCGACCGAGTCGCCGGCCGCCTTGACGATCATCACCGAACCGTCCATGAACTGGCCATTCAGGTTGGTGGCCGTCACCGACGTGACGAAGAAGTTCTTCGCGTTGTTGGCGGCAGCCGGTGCCGTCATGCCGGTGATGCGCACGACGCTGCCGGCGCGGAAGCCTTCGGCCAGCCAGGAACCGGCGCTGCGCGTCAGGCCGGAGGCGGCAGCGGCGATGGTCGTTTGTGCGGCAGCAACGCCGCCCGCCGTGAAGTCGCGGCGCAGCAGCGCGGCCATCAGCGGCGCATACGTGCCGCACGCCGCTTCGGCCTTGATGGCGCCCGTGGTGCGGAAGTTGCCCAGGCGGGTATCGCCCTGCTGCTGGCTGGCGTCGATTTCGGCGCTCGCGTATTTGTCCGCCTCCGTGTCGAAGGTGGCCGTCACGCGGGGATAAATCTGGCCGCCGCCGGCGGCGGCCTTACTGCCTTCCGCGCTTTGTTTGCTGATAACGATCACGCTGTCGATGCCGTTTGCTGTCAGTGCCATAAGTAATACCTTTCGTGGGATGAAAACCGCCGGGGCGGTCTTGTGGGAGAAACTGAAAAATGGGAGATGAAACGAAAAAGCCCGCGCGCGGTGAGGCGGCGGGCTGGCGTCCGGATGGCATGGGGCCATGCCGGATGGATGTTGGGCGAAGGGGCCATGAAGGCCGTTCGCTGCGCTGATTTCCCCTATCGGTGTCGCGCCGAAAGCGCGTCTATTACGAGTGGAGAAGCATGTGGTGTACTGCTGTGTTGCCGGTGTTTCTGTTGCTGCGTGATCGAGACTCTATTGTAGGGGCGTTTTTTTCAGTGCCAGGCATATTGCAAAAAAATTTTCAGTGACCGAGGCGGCGCATGGCGCGGGCACCGTGCGACTGGAAGATGCCTTCCAGTTCGCTGACCATGTCCTTGATGCGTTCGAGCTCGAAGCCGCCGGAGCAGCTGATGGCCGCTTCGCCCCCACCGTGGCACGCCTTGCAAACGACAGGCGCGCCAGCCTGCATGGCGGCGACGACGCCCGTGCCGTGGCAGACCTTGCATTTGCTGTCGAGCCAATGCGCGAGCGACGCTTCGGCCACGCGGCGGTACAAGGTATTGGCCGCCTGCGCATCCCAGGCCGTCTGCGCCTTGACCCAGCGCCGCGCGCGGCCCTTCTGCGTCACGGCCGCCGTCCAGGCGCGCAGCAGCTGCGCCAGGTTGCCTGCATTGCCTTCGAACAGGCGGCTGATGGTGCCGTCCGCGTATTTGACGCGGCACAGCAAGGCGCCCATGTCGCCGGCCAGCGCGGCCGCCGCGATCACATCCAGGTCGTGGTGGACGGCATCGTCGCGCAGGTTTTGCGACGACAGCGATGCGATGAATTTTTCTGCGAATCCCATGATTTCTCCTCGTTCCTCGTTGATACTAATCGTTGTTACTTGCGGGGCCAAACAGCGCCGCCACCAGCGGATCGCGGCTGGCCGTGCCGCGTGCCCAGCTGGCCGTGCGGCGCACTTGCGGCGGCAGCTCGGCCCAGCCGTCGACCTCGTCGTCCTGCTCGCCCAGCGCGTACAGGGCGGGCCGCTGTCGTCCCGGTTCGGTGCAATGGCGCTGCGCCAGATGGATCTGCCCCATGCCGCACATGTGTCGCAGATAGCGGCTCATGGTGCCCGCATCGAGTCCCAGCAAGGCGGACAACTGTGCCGCGCTGGCCTGGCCCTGCTCGCGGATGTACTGCGCGATGCGGGCGATATGCAGCTGCGACTTCTTGCTGCGTCCCTGTAACTGGCGCCCCTGCCGCGGCGCCGCCCTGCTTTCAACCAACTGACTGCTGTTCAACATCTGCCTGACCTCCCGTGGTGTCGCCAACCGGCAGACGCTGTAGTGCGTTTGCGACAGGCAACAAGTGGACTTTATCAATCGCTAATGTTAAAGTCAAGCATTTGGTAATTTATCAAACGGTAAATTTCAGGTTTAATGTGGAGATGAATATGTATCAATACAGACGCGATCGCCTGCTGGCCCTGATCCGCGAGCACTACGACAACACGCGCAAGAAAATTTCCGACGTCAGCGGCTGGAGCGAGGCGCGCATCTCGCAAATCCTCTCGCCCACCTACCGCGAGGGACGCGCGTTCAGCGAAAAGATCGCGCGCAAGTTGGAAGCGGACCTGCAGCTCGACAGCATGTACTTCGACCAAGGCGCGGCGCCCGACCAGGCGGCCATGGCCGCGCGCGCGCTGGCCGGCGCGCGGCCCGTGGTCGTGGAAGATGGCGAGGATGAGCGTTTTTACCCGATCCGCAAGGTGAAACTGCGGCTGTCGGCCGGCATCACGGGCTTTGCCATCGAACCGGAAACGCACGACGGCAGCACCATCAGCGTGCCGCGCAGCTGGGTCGAGCGCAATGGCTACCACCCTGAAAAACTGGTGGCGATCAAGGTCAAGGGCGAGAGCATGGAGCCGGCCCTGTACGAGGACGACGTGGTGATCATCAATACGGCCGACAACCGGCCAGCCGACGGCATCGTGTTTGCCATCAATTACGAAGGCGAGCCGGTGGTCAAGCGCATGGCGCGCGATATCGGCGAATGGTGGCTGACGTCGGACAACCCCGATCAGCGCAAATACCACCGCAAGCTGTGCCGCGGCAATGAATGCCTGATCGTGGGCCGGGTCGTGCGCAAGGAAAGCGACCGGATCTGAAAGCAAAGTTTATCGATTGATAAACACCGCTTTCATCGTGGCGCTTATGCCAGCGCTGCCTGGATCTGCTGCAGCGCGGCCGGATCATCCATCGACGTCAGATCGCCCGGGCTGCGCCCTTCGCAAATGGCCTGGATCGAGCGGCGCAGCAATTTGCCCGAACGCGTCTTCGGCAACTGGGCCACGAACAGCACGCGCGCAGGCCGCGCCACGGCGCCCAGCTGGCGGTCGACGACGGCCATCACTTCGCGTTCCAGCACCGCTTTCGCTTCCACGCTGTCGAAGCCCTGCGGGTCCTTCAGGATCACGAACGCCATCGCCACCTGGCCTTTGAGTTTGTCTTCCACGCCCACGACGGCCACTTCCGACACGTTCGGATGGCTGGTGATGCTTTCCTCGATTTCGCGCGTGCCCAGACGGTGGCCGGCCACGTTGATCACGTCATCCGTGCGGCCCAAAATAAAGTAATAGCCGTCCGCATCGCGCACGCCCCAGTCGAACGTGGAATACACTTGCCGGCCGCCGAAGGTGGACCAGTAGGTGTCGACGAAGCGCGCATCGTCGCCATACACAGTCTGCATGCACCCGGGCGGCAGCGGGCCTTCCAGCACCAGCACGCCCTTCTCGTTGGCGCCGCACTCCTCGCCCGTCGCTTCGTTGAGCAGCTTGACCTGGTAGCCGTACATGGCCAGGCCCGGGCTGCCCAGGCGCGTCGGCGTGTCGGCCACGCCTTTCGCCACGGATAAAATCGGCCAGCCCGTCTCCGTCTGCCAGTAGTTGTCGATGATGTCCACTTTCAGTTCGTCGGCGATCCATTGCGACGTGGTTTCATCGAGCGGCTCGCCCGCCAGGTACAGCGCCTTCAGCGAGGACAGGTCGTGCTTGCGCATCAGCTCCACCGGGTGCTTGCGCAGCACGCGGATGGCCGTCGGCGCCGAGAACATGCGCGTGACCCTGTATTTTTCGACGATGCTCCACCAGATGCCCGCATCGGGACAGATGGGCAAGCCCTCGTACAGGATGGTGGCCATGCCGGCGATCAGCGGGCCATACACGATGTAGGAATGACCCACCACCCAGCCGATATCCGAGGTGGCAAAGAAGGTTTCGCCGGGCTTGCCGCAGAAGTTGTACTGCATCGACGACGCCAGCGCCACCGCATAGCCGCCCACGTCGCGCTGCACGCCCTTCGGTTTGCCCGTCGTGCCCGAGGTGTAGAGCACATACGACGGCTCGTTCGATTCGAGCCAGGTGACGGACACCTGCGCGTCCAGATGCTGCTCGCGCAGGGCCGCGTAGTCGACGTCGCGGCCCGGCGTCAGTTCCATCGGCACGAGATGGCGGTTGACCAGCAGCACCTGCCGCGGCTTGTGCGCGGCGATGCGGATGGCTTCGTCGAGCAGCGGCTTGTAGGCGATCGCCTTGCCATTGCGCGAACCGGCATCGGCGGAAAACACCAATTTTGGCTGCGCATCGTCGATGCGGCTGGCCAGGCTGTTGGCGGCAAAACCGCCGAAGACCACGGAATGCACGGCGCCGATACGGGCGCAAGCGAGCATGGCAAACGCCGCCTCGGCGATCATCGGCATATAGATCAATACGCGGTCGCCCTTGACCACGCCCAGCGACAGCAAGATGGCAGCGCAGCGTTCCACTTCGCGCTGCAGCTCGCGAAAGCTGTAGCTGCGCTCCGTGTTCGTTTCGGTGGAAATGGCGATCAGCGCGGCGGCATCGCCCTGGCTGTCCACCCAGCGGTCAACGGCGTTGTGGCACAAATTCGTCGTGCCGCCGACGAACCATTTGGCAAACGGCGGCCGGGAATAATCGAGCACTTGCGAAAACGGGGTGTTCCAGTCGATCTTGTCCGCTTCCTCGCGCCAGAAAGCGTCTGGCGTGTCGATCGAGCGTTGATAAAAACTTGCGAAATTCATGTCTCCTCCGGTAGTGGTTGTTTTCCGTGCTTTTTTACTTATCTGTTCATCTGCGCCCCCCGCCATGGCCATGCTGTTCAGCCAGCAGCTGCCTTGCAAACAATCCCGGCTGCGCCGCCACGCAGCTGCCGCGTTCCTGCGCGATCCGCACGCGGTTTGCCTCCAGTCTGGCAGCATCGAGCGGCATGCCGAACTGGCCGTCGTCCGGCGCAGTTTCCTGTGGCGACATCACGCGCCGCAGCACGATGTCGCCCAGCGCCTTCTTGAAATGCCCCGCTTCCCAGTACCAGCGCGTGGCCTTGCTCCGCTCGTTGGCGGCGGGTATCGGCTCGCAGTTGTATGCGCCATAGCCGCTGAAATCAGTCAGGGAAATGTGCGCGTCCGGGTACCGCGCCCTGACCGCGTCAATTTCCTGCACCAGCTGCGCTTTCCATTCTTCGAACAAGGGCCACAGCCCGGCATCCTCGAACATGGCCAGCATTTGCGCGTGATACGGATAGATCACCAGCTTGATATCGGCCTGCGTGGCCGCCATCGCCAGCAAGAAGGTGCGCAACAACTGGAAGTCTTCGGTGGCGAGGCCGCGCGTCGATTTGCGGCCCAAGTTGGCGGCGCTTTCCCGCGCCCGTTGCGCGAACATCTTGTGGTAGCCGTCCCGGCGCACATGGGCGCCATAGTCGAGCAAGGGATTGAAGCCGTCTGCCGACATGGTCGCCGCCTCGCCATCATGCTGGATGCGCAGCGTGTGCACGGCATCCTTGACGGAGGCCAGCGAAAAGAGCGCATCGAAGCGCCAGTCGGCGCGGCCATGCGCGGGCGCAGCGGCCGCTGGTGCTTGGCGTACGGCTGGCGCAGCGGCGGGATTGAGAAAGTCGATGAACTCCATGCCCACGATGACCGTGCGCGGCTTGACGCCAGCCTGGCGCAATTGCGCGAACTGGCTGGCGGACGTGGCCAGCCCCGTGCCGGGTATCGCCAGGTTGTAGCCGGCACCCTGCGCAGCAAGAGCGCTGGCGCGCGGGTCGAATCCGATCTCGGCGCGCGAGTTCCCCAGGATGATGAATTGCGGCCGCAGACGCAGCGCATGTTCCTGCTTGATCTGGCTTTGGTAGCGGGTCAGGCCCGGCTTGACGGCATTGAAATGATCGCGGCGCACGATCCCATACACGCCATACGGATCGACGATGAGCACAAAAGCGCAAACGACGATGGCTCCCGACACCAGCAGGAGCAGCAAGGTGAGCAAATAAAACCTGTATGGGGAGCGTGTCATGGCGGTCCCCTAAAATTGAAAGTACAGGAATTCGGCGGGCCGGTTCAAGGCCAGCGTGCTCGCCAGCGCCAGCGCGGCGATGGCGGCTGCCCACGCAGGCGACGCGCGCCAGGTCAGCCTGCGCAAGCCGCCCAAGCCGCCCGCCCCTGCCGCGGCCTGGCCGTCCTGGAAGTCCAGCGCCGGCTCGAAGCGCCGCATGATCTGCTGCGTATTGGGCATGGCGAAAACCAGCACGGCCGCCATCGCGATCCACGTCCAGCTTTCGACAAATGCCGTGCCGCCGCCCAGATAGAAGGACACGCCCATCGACGCGAGCACGGGCTGCACTGGCAGCAGATAGGGAGCCAGCGCATCGGGCAAGGCCATGCCGAAGCCGCCACCCATGCCGGTTAATATTGTCAGGGCACTGGCCATATCGGGAGCCCGAAAGAAAACCCAGGCGATGCAAACGGCGGTAAAAGTGAGGCAAGTCGCCACGACATTGCCCGCACGCGTATCGGACGGCAGGTGAAGCGTGCGCGCCACCGTGCCCCAGCCCTTGTGGATAGCCAGGTAAGCGCCATGCAGCGCGCCCCAGACGATGAAATTCCAGCCGGCGCCATGCCACAGGCCGCCCAGCACCATGGTGATCATCAGATTCAGGTAGCGCCGCGCGGGGCCGCAGCGCTTGCCGCCCAGCGGGATATACAGGTAGTCGCGCAGGAAGCGCGACAGGGTCATGTGCCAGCGGCGCCAGAATTGCGCGATATTGCGCGCTTTGTAGGGCGAGTCGAAATTGAGCGGCAGGCGCACGCCAAATAATCTCGACAAGCCGATGGCCATGTCGGAATAGCCGGAGAAATCGAAGTACAGCTGGAACGCGTACGCCAGTACCCCGCCCCAGGCGGCCAGCAGCGATGGCGCGGCCGGATCGCTGAATAAGGGCGCCGCGTACGGGCCGATGTTATCGGCGACCAGTACTTTTTTCGCCAGCCCGATGATGAAAATCGTCGAGCCGATGGCCACATTCCTGGCCGAGAGCCGGAAGATCCGCTTGTCGGCGAACTGCGGCATCATCTCCTTGTGGTGCAGCACAGGGCCGGCGATCAGGTGCGGAAAATACGTGACAAACAGCAGATAGTGGACAAAGCGGCTTTCCCGCGCCTTGCCCTGGTAGGTATCGACCAGGAAGGCGATCTGCGTAAACGTAAAAAACGAGATCCCGATCGGCAGCACCACGTGCAGGACGGGCATCGGTTGCGCCAGCAATTGCGCCAGGCTGGCAACGAAGAAACCCGCATACTTGTAATAGGCGAGCATGCCCAGGTTGGCGGCGATAGCCGCGATCAACAGGCCCTTGCGGTGGCGGATGCGTCCCGGCCCAAGCAAGGTGGCGCAACCGTAATTGAAGACGATGGAGCCGAGCAGCAGCGGCAGGTAGCGGTAATCCCACCAGCCATAGAAAAACAGCGAGGCGCCGGCCAGCCAGGCGGCGCCCCATGACTGGCTGCGCCGTCCCAGGATGAAAAAGCCCGCCACCGTGATGGGCAGATAGGCAAACAGGAAGACGTAGGAGTTAAATAGCATCTGTTCACCAGTCAGGAAGCGTGGGAGGCGGCCAGCGCCTGCACTACGCTCACGCGCATCGCGGCTGACGCCCCCCATTTTCCTTGTCGCTCAGTTTCTTTGCTAGCAGAAATATCAACTGATCTGCATGCGCATCCGCCTGTTTCGCCTGGCAGCTTAAAACGCGTCGCCGGGAATGCGCACGACACCTTCCATCAGCACGCGCGCGCTGCGGCTCATGATGGCCTTGGTGACGCTCCATGCGCCATCGGCCAGCGCCGCTTCCGCGCCCACCATCAGGGTGCCGGACGGGTGGCCGAAGCGCACCGAGTTGCGGGGACCGCCGCCGGCCGCCAGGTTGACCAGGGTGCCGGGAATGGCTGCCGCCGTGCCGATGGCGACAGCGGCCGTGCCCATCATGGCGTGGTGCAGCTTGCCCATGGACAGGGCGCGCACCAGCAGGTCGATATCGCCCGCTTCCACGTTCTTCCCGCTGGACGAGACATAGCCGGCCGGCCTGGCGACAAACGCCACTTTCGGCGTGTGCTGGCGTTTCGCCGCTTCATCGAGGTGGGAAATCAAACCCATGCGCAGGGCGCCGTGCGCGCGGATGGTTTCGAAGCGAGCCAGCGCGACCGGATCGCCGTTGATGGCGTCCTGCAGCTCCGTGCCCGTGTAACCGATCGCGTCCGCGTCGACAAAAATGGTCGGGATGCCGGCGTTGATCATCGTGACTTTCAAGACGCCGATGCCGGGCACGTCGAGGTCATCGACGAGGTTGCCGGTGGGGAACATCGCGCCACCGCCGCCCTCTTCCTCCGCGGCCGGATCGAGGAATTCCAGTTTCACTTCGGCGGCCGGGAAGGTCACGCCATCGAGCTCGAAGTCGCCCGTTTCCTGTACTTCGCCATCCGTCATGGGGACGTGGGCGATGATGGTCTTGCCGATATTGGCTTGCCAGATGCGCACCGTGGCGATGCCGTTTGCCGGCACGCGGGCGGCGTCCACCAGGCCGCTGGCAATGGCGAACGAGCCAACGGCGGCCGACAGGTTGCCGCAGTTGCCGCTCCAGTCGACAAACGGCTTGTCGATGGACACCTGGCCGAACAGGTAGTCGACGTCGTGCTCCGGCTTGGTACTTTTCGCCAGGATCACCGTCTTGCTGGTGCTCGAGGTGGCGCCGCCCATGCCGTCAATCTGCTTGCCGTACGGGTCGGGGCTGCCGATCACGCGCAGCAGCAAGGCATCGCGCGCCAGGCCCGGCACTTGCGCGCTGGCGGGCAAATCCTGCAGGCGGAAGAACACGCCCTTGCTGGTGCCGCCACGCATGTAGGTGGCGGGGATTTTGATTTGGGGGGTGTGGGTCATTAGAGTTCCTGCGTTGAATGACTGATTAAACCCAACGGCGAAATGCCGGGGTCGGACCCTGAGGGTCCGACCCCAGATTGCCTTTGGGTGAGTCGTGCATTACGCTGCCTTCGAAGACTCCAGGAAATCCTGCGCAAACCGTTGCAGCACGCCACCGGCCTCATAGATCGACACCTCTTCCGCCGTATCGAGGCGGCAGGTGACGGGCACTTGCACCGTTTCGCCGTTCTTGCGGTGGATGACGAGGGTCAGGGTGGAGCGCGGCGTGCGCTCGCCGACGACGTCGTAGGTTTCGCTGCCGTCCAGGCCCAGGGTCTTGCGGTTCACGCCAGCCAGGAACTCCAGCGGCAGCACGCCCATGCCCACCAGGTTGGTGCGGTGGATGCGTTCAAAACCTTCGGCCACGATGGCTTCCACGCCGGCCAGGCGCACGCCCTTGGCGGCCCAGTCGCGCGACGAACCCTGGCCATAGTCGGCGCCGGCGATGATGATCAATGGCTGCTTGCGCTCCATGTAGACCTCGATCGCTTCCCACATGCGCGAGATCGTGCCTTCCGGCTCGATGCGCGTGAGCGAACCCGCCTTCACTTTGCCGTCCTCGATGACCATTTCGTTCTTCAGGGTCGGGTTGGCGAACGTGGCGCGCTGCGCCGTCAAATGGTCGCCCCGGTGCGTGGCGTAGGAATTGAAGTCTTCCTCGGGCAAGCCCATCTTCGCCAGGTATTCGCCGGCCGCGCTATCGAGCATGATGGCGTTCGATGGCGACAGGTGGTCGGTCGTGATGTTGTCGCCCAGGACCGCCAGCGGACGCATGCCTTTCAACGGACGCGCGCCAGCCAGCGCGCCTTCCCAGTACGGCGGACGGCGGATATACGTCGTCTGCGGACGCCAGTCATACAGGGGGCTGACCTTGATGCCGTCGTCCGCCTGCGCGGCAAACATCGGGATATACACCTTGCGGAACTGCTCCGGCTTGACGCTGGACGCGACGATGGCGTCGATTTCCTCGTCCGACGGCCAGATATCTTTCAACATGATGGCCTTGCCATCCGCATCATGGCCCAGCACATCCTTCTCGATATCGAAGCGGATGGTGCCGGCGATCGCGTAGGCCACCACCAGCGGCGGCGAGGCGAGGAAAGCCTGTTTCGCGTACGGGTGGATGCGGCCGTCGAAGTTGCGGTTGCCCGACAGGACGGCCGTGGCGTACAGGTCGCGCGATACCACTTCATCCTGGATCACGGGGTCGAGCGCGCCCGACATGCCGTTGCACGAGGTGCAGGCAAACGCCACGACACCAAATCCCAATGTTTCAAGCTCCGGCATCAGGCCCGCTTCCTGCAGATACAGTTCCACGGTTTTCGAGCCTGGCGCCAGCGACGATTTCACCCAGGGTTTGCGCGTGAGGCCCAGGCGGTTCGCATTGCGCGCGATCAGGCCGGCGGCGATCATGTTGCGCGGGTTGTTCGTGTTGGTGCAGCTGGTAATCGCCGCGATGATGACGGCGCCGTCCGGCATCTTGCCCGGTTCGTTCTCGACCACGCCGGAAATGCCGCGCGCGGCCAGTTCCGACGTCGGCACTCTGTTGTGCGGATTCGAAGGGCCGGCGATATTGCGCACGACGGACGACAGGTCAAACGTCAGCACGCGCTCGTACTGCGCATCCACCAGGCTGTCGGCCCACAAGCCCGTCTCTTTCGCGTACAGCTCCACCAGTTTCACCAGTTCGTCGTCGCGGCCCGTCAGTTTCAGATACTTGATGGTTTGCGCGTCGATGTAGAACATGGCGGCCGTGGCGCCGAATTCCGGCGCCATATTCGAGATCGTCGCGCGGTCGCCCAGGGTCAGGTGCGATGCGCCTTCGCCAAAGAATTCCAGGTAGGACGAGACGACCTTCTGCTTGCGCAGGAACTCCGTCAGTGCCAGCACCGTGTCCGTGGCCGTGATGCCGGGCTGCGGTTTCCCCGTCAGCTTGACGCCGATGATGTCGGGCAAACGCATCCACGAGGCGCGGCCCAGCATCACGCTTTCCGCTTCCAGGCCGCCCACGCCGATGGCAATCACGCCCAGCGCATCAACCATGGGCGTATGCGAATCCGTGCCGACCAGGGTATCGGGATAGGCCACGCCATCCTGCACCTGGATCACGGGCGACATGCGCTCGAGGTTAATCTGGTGCAGGATGCCGTTACCCGGCGGGATCACGTCGACGTTTTTAAAAGCCTTCTTGGTCCAGTCGATGAAATCGAAACGGTCTTCGTTGCGGCGGTCTTCGATGGCCCGGTTCTTGGCGAAGGCGTCGGGGTCGAAACCGCCGCATTCGACGGCCAGCGAGTGGTCGACCACCAGCTGCGTGGGCACCACCGGGTTGACCAGCGCCGGGTCGCCGCCCTGGGCCGCGATGGCGTCGCGCAAGCCGGCCAGGTCGACCAGGGCCGTCTGGCCCAGGATGTCATGGCAGACGACGCGGGCGGGGAACCACGGAAAATCGAGGTCGCGGCGGCGTTCGATGAACTGGCTCAGCGAGGCGTCCAGGGTGGCCGGGTCGCAGCGGCGCACGAGGTTTTCCGCCAGCACGCGCGAGGTGTAGGGCAAGGTGGCGTAGGCGCCTGGCTGGATCGCATCGACGGCGGCGCGCGTGTCGAAGTAGTCTAGCTGGGTGCCCGGCAAGGATTTGCGGTGCAAGGTATTCATGGTGGTGCTCATTATTTGCGGTCCTTGATCGGCACGAATTCCAGGTCTTCCGGGCCCACGTAGTTGGCGCTCGGGCGGATGATCTTGTTGTCGATGCGCTGTTCGATGATGTGGGCGGCCCAGCCCGAGGTGCGCGAAATGACGAACAGCGGCGTGAACATCGCCGTCGGCACGCCCATCATGTGGTAGGACACGGCCGAGAACCAGTCCAGGTTCGGGAACATGTTCTTGATTTCCCACATGACCGATTCCAGGCGCTCGGCGATGTCGAACATTTTCGTGGAACCGGCTTCCTGCGACAGCGAACGGGCCACTTCCTTGATGACCACGTTGCGCGGGTCGGAGATCGTGTAGACGGGGTGGCCGAAGCCGATCACCACTTCCTTGTTGGCCACGCGCTCGCGGATATCCGCTTCCGCTTCGTCGGCGTTGTCGTAGCGTTTCTGGATTTCCAGCGCCACTTCATTCGCGCCGCCGTGTTTCGGGCCGCGCAGCGCGCCGATGGCGCCCGTGATGGCCGAGTGGATGTCCGAGCCCGTGCCGGCGATCACGCGGCTGGTGAAGGTCGAGGCGTTGAATTCGTGTTCCGCGTACAGGATCAGCGAGGTGTGCATGGCTTTTTCCCACGACGCCGACGGTTTTTCGCCATGCAGCAAGTGCAGGAAGTGGCCGCCGATCGAATCGTCGTCCGTTTCCACTTCGATGCGCTTGCCGTTATGGCTGTAGTGGTACCAATACAGCAGCATGGAGCCGAACGACGCCATCAGGCGGTCGGCGATATCGCGCGCGCCCGGTGCGTTATGGTCGTCTTTTTCCGGCAGGGTGCAGCCCAGCACGGACACGCCCGTGCGCATCACGTCCATCGGGTGGGCGGCGGCGGGCAGCGCTTCGAGCGCCAGTTTCACTGCCGACGGCAAGCCGCGCAAGGATTTCAGTTTGGCCTTGTAGCCTTTCAGTTCGGCGGACGTCGGCAGCTTGCCGTGCACCAGCAGGTAGGCGATTTCCTCGAACTCGCAGCTGTCGGCCACGTCCAGGATGTCATAGCCGCGATAGTGCAAATCGTTGCCGGTCTTGCCGACCGAGCACAGCGCCGTATTGCCGGCGGTGACGCCGGACAGGGCGACGGATTTTTTAGGCTTGAAAGTGGCGGCTTGCGGTGCGGTCATTGTGTTCTCCAAAAATTGACTAGTCTCGTTTGCATCACTGCGGGGCCGGAATGCGGCCCCTGCTTCTGTTTATTTCTTTTGCGCGGCGAACAGCGCGTCAAGCTTTTGCTCGAAGTCGTGGTAATTGATCGATTCATACAGCTCCATGCGCGTCTGCATGGTGTCGAGCACATTCTTTTGCGTGCCATCGCGGCGCAGCGCCTGGTAGACGTTTTCCGCCGCCTTGTTCATGGCGCGGAAGGCGGACAGCGGATACAGCGCCAGGCCCACGTGGGCGCTGCGCAGTTCGTCCAGGGTGAACAGCGGCGTGGAACCGAATTCCGTGATGTTGGCCAGAATCGGCACGTTGACGGCCTTGGCGAAGGTGGCGTACATGTCCAGGTCCGTGATGGCTTCCGGGAAGATCATGTCGGCGCCCGCCTCGACGCAGGCGACGGCGCGTTCCAGTGCCGCTTCCATGCCATCGACGGCCAGCGCATCGGTGCGCGCCATGATGACGAAGTTCGGGTCCGTGCGCGCATCGACGGCCGCCTTGATGCGGTCGACCATTTCTTCCTTGCTCACGATTTCCTTGCCCGGACGGTGGCCGCAGCGCTTGGCGCCCACCTGGTCTTCGATGTGCAGGCCGGCCGCACCGAACTTGATCATCGATTTCACCGTGCGCGCCACGTTGAAGGCGGATGCACCGAAACCCGTGTCGGCGTCGACCAGCAGCGGCAGGTCGCACACGTCGGTGATGCGGCGGATGTCGGTCAGCACGTCGTCCAGGCTGGAAATGCCCAGGTCGGGCAAGCCCAGCGAGCCGGCCGCGACGCCGCCGCCGGACAGGTAGATGGCCTTGTAACCGGCGCGCTTGGCCAGCAAGGCGTGGTTGGCGTTGATGGCGCCGACGACTTGCAACGGGGATTCTTCCTGGACGGCCTTGCGGAATGCGGCACCTGCGGAGTATTGAGTCATGTGTTCACCTTATGGGTTTCGGATGGTCCCGAATGTTTCACGGAGTGGCTATGAGCATCAGTATTGCAAATGCCGTGCCAGGACCCTTCTGTCTGGACGGAAACCGTCGAATGCAGAGTGAAAAGGCAGGCAAATGGCCATGAGGCCACGCACCATGCGCTGTGGCGCAGCGGAACAACGATGTCACGTTTGGCGTCAAAAACGTTTCACTATTGTTTCATGAAACTCATTTTGAAACATTTATTGAAATATGAAACAGACGCGCAGACAAGGCGATGAAAGCCCAGGCTGGCAAGACGCGCAATAAAAACAGCCGGCGGGCGCCGGCTGATTTATACAACTGATACCACTGATACTACCAGGGCAAATTAGGCCAGCCGCACCAGCGGATTGGCGATGATATTGTCGATCTGGCGCACGGCCTCTTCGCAGGCGGCGGCAATGGCGCCCTCCTCGTCGTCGCGCACGAACTGCATGGTCGAGCCTTCGAACACTTCCAGGCCTTCCGCCGTGGCGCGTTCGATGTCGCAACTGGCCGACCATTTGCCATCGGTGGTGGGCACGGCCAGGGGAACGATTTCCCAGCCTTTATAGTGAATTTTAGAACTGCTATTCATGGGGTGCCTCCTTGGTGACTGACTCAATACTGGAAATCGTAGCATGAAGCGCGACTGGCAGCGACGTGTTTCACGCGCCGGCCGTCGCCAGGCGCACTTTCGGGCTAAACGATTTATGCTGGCTCAAGGGCGCAGCAAATTGTCCACTTCCGTCCTGGCCACTTCCAGGCCCGCCGTGCAAGCCGTCTCGGGCGCCGCATAGCCGCCCAGGGTGCGGCTGCGCGTGATCGCCTGCGCCTCGGGTTCACCTTCGCGCTGCAGGCGGTAGGTAAAATCCCATAAGTCGTCGTTATCCTTTTGCGGGGTCACGGAAATCGTAAAACCGCGGTATTGTTCGCTGCGTGCAGTGATATCGTTCATGAATTCCTCCTTGGAAGAATGAGGTTAGCACGCAGCAAGACACAGGGTGCGCACGGTAGTCGCGCGCATAGCCCTCTCGCTTATCTGTTTTTCGCATGTTAAATGTTAATTTTCAACATTTTTCGAACGAACTCTGGCGATATAATGTTATTCCCTGCCCGCCCCCTGCCGCCGTGATGACTCCACAAATCCAAGCTTTCTTCGACCCCGCCACCGCCACCGTCACCTATGTTGTCTACGAGGCCGATGGCCGGGACTGCGCCATCATCGACTCCGTGCTCGACTACGACCCGAAAGCAGGCCGCACCTCGACCGCCTCGGCCGACAAGGTGATCGCCTTCGTGCGCGAACACGGCTTGCAGTGCCGCTGGCTGCTGGAAACCCACGCGCACGCCGACCATCTGTCCGCCGCGCCCTATTTGCAGCAGCAACTGGGCGGCGACGTGGCCATCGGCGCCGCCATCCAGACGGTGCAGCAGGCGTTCGCTGCCGTCTACCACCAGGACGGCGCCAGGGCCGACGGCTCGCAGTTCGACCAGCTGTTCGCGCCCGACCAGGTATTTCATATCGGCCAGCTGGAAGTGCGCGCCCTGCACGTGCCAGGCCACACGCCGGCCGACCTGGCGTACCAGATCGGCGACGCCGTGTTCGTCGGCGACACCCTGTTCATGCCCGACGTGGGCTCGGCCCGCTGCGATTTCCCCGGCGGCTCCGCTGCCCTGCTGTACCGCTCCGCGCAGCGCTTGCTGTCGCTGCCGCCGCAGACGCGGCTGTTCATGTGCCACGACTACCCGCCCAACGGCCGCGAAGCGCGCTGGGAAGTGACGGTGGCCGAACAGCGGGCCAGCAACATCCATTTGCGCGACGGCATTACGGAAGAACAGTTCGTGGCCATGCGCACCAGCCGCGACGCCACCCTCGACATGCCGACCTTGATCCTGCCCGCCATCCAGGTCAACATCAATGCGGGCAAACTGCCCGAGCCGGAAGACAATGGCGTGCGCTACCTGAAGATACCGCTCAACGCGCTGTAGACTGTCCACGCGGGCCACCCTGTTGGCGTCAAACGCAACAACAAAGTGCACTTGCTGCGTCTTCCGCCATGCCAAATCCCTCAGTACCATGTAATGACCTTATTGGAGGATAAGCCACCTTATGAATTCGCCGTCAAAACCCGTACCACCCGAGCAGCAGGCCGGCCCGCTACCCGTGCGCGGCGCCCTTGCCAGCCTGTCCCTCGCGATGCTGCTGCCCGCGCTGGGCACCAGCATCGCCAACGTGGGCCTGCCCGACATGGCCAGGGCCCTGCATGCGCCGTTCCAGGATGTGCAATGGATCGTGCTGTCCTACCTGCTGGCCATCACCGCGCTGATCGTCAGCGTGGGCCGCCTCGGCGACATGATCGGCCGGCGCCGCCTGCTGCTGGCCGGCATCGCCCTGTTCGCCGTTGCCTCCATCCTGTGCGCGCTGGCGCCCACCTTGTGGCTGCTGGTCGCCGCGCGCGCCCTGCAGGGCCTGGGCGCGTCCGTCATGATGGCGCTGACCATGGCCTTCGTCGGCAGCATCGTGCCCAAGGCCAGAACGGGCAGCGCCATGGGCCTGCTCGGCACCATGTCGGCCGTCGGCACCACGCTCGGCCCCGCGCTGGGCGGCCTGCTGATCGCCCGCTTCGGCTGGCAATCTATCTTTCTCGTCAACGTGCCGCTGGCGGGCGTGGCGCTGCTGATGGCCTGGCGCTTCCTGCCGGCCGACCAGCGCGGCGCCAACGCCAAGCGGCCCGTGTTCGACCACCGCGGCACCCTGCTGCTGGCGCTGACCCTGGCCGCCTATGCGCTGGCCATGACGCTGGGGCGCGGCCATTTCGGCATGCGCAACGTGGCGCTGCTGCTGGCCGCCTGCGTGGGCGCCGCCCTGTTCGTGTATGTGGAACTGAAGGCGCCGGCGCCGCTGATCCGCCTGGCCATGCTGCGCGCTCCCGTGCTCAGCGCGGGCCTGGCGACCAGCATGCTGGTGTCGACGGTCATGATGTCCACCCTGGTGGTCGGCCCGTTCTACCTGGCGCGCGGCCTGTGTCTGGGCACGGCCGTCACCGGCATGGTGCTGGCGGCCGGACCGCTGGTGGCGGCGTTCTGCGGCGTGCCGTCCGGCTGGCTGGTGGACCGCTACGGCGCGCAGCGCATGGGCGGCGCAGGCCTGTGCGGCGCGGCCGCCGCCTGCCTGGCGCTGTCGCTGATGCCCGCCAGCCTGGGCATCCCCGGCTACGTCGCACCGATCATGCTGCTCACGGCCAGCTACGCGCTGTTCCAGGCGGCCAACAATACGGCCGTGATGGGCGACATCGTCCCCGACCAGCGCGGCCTCATTTCCGGCATGCTCAATCTGTCGCGCAATCTGGGCCTCGTCACGGGCGCCTCCGTGATGGGCGCCGTCTTCGCTGCCAGCGCCAGCGATCTCGCCAGCGCCCAGCCAGCCGCCATGATCCGTGGCATGCACGCCACCTTTGCCGTCGCCAGCGCGCTGATACTCGCCGCGCTGGCCATTTTCGCGCTCGGCCGCGCCCTGACCAAGCCCCCTACGCCTTCTGGAGACGCGCGGCGGCATGAGCCCGCGGCGCTTCTGGCCGCGCAGGCGTCGACCACGCAGCCGCGCAGCCAGCGGTGGGCGGGGTCGGCATCCATGCGCGGATGCCACATCAGGGAAACAGTCAGGTCCGGCATGCGCAGCGGCAGCGCAAAGCTGAACATGCCGGCGCGCAGATTGCCCGTATGCCGCTCCGGCACGGTGGCGATCAGGTCGGAGCCGGCGGCCAGCGCCAGCGCCGCCGTAAAGCCGCCGACGATGCTGGTGATGCTGCGCTGCAGTCCCAGCGCGGCCAGCGCGTCATCCATCGGTCCCTTATCCTGGTCGCGCCGCGCCACCAGCACGTGCTGGCCGGCCGCATAGCGCTCGGCGCTGATCTCGCCCTGCGCCAGCGCATGGCCGCTGCGCACCACGCCCACGAAACGGTCGCCGAACAGGCGGCGCGTGCGCACTTCCGGACTCGTGAAACTGCCGATCACGCCCGTCTCCAGGTCGATGCTGCCCTCGCGCAGCTGCACGCTTTCACGGTCGACCTTTTGCACGAAGCGCAGACGCACGCCGGGCGCCTGCGCGCCGATATGCGCAAGCAGCGCGGGACCGAAATTTTCCACGAAACCGTCGCTCGAACGCAGCGTGAACGTCTGCTCCAGCTGGCGCGGATCGAGCCGTTGCGCCGGTCCCAGCACGGCCAGCACCTCGCCCACCAGGGGCCCCACCCGTTCGCGCAATTCCAGCGCGCGCGGCGTCGGCACGAGTTCACGCCCGGCGCGCACGAGCAGCGGATCGCCGGTCGTCTCGCGCAGGCGCGCCAGGGCGCGGCTCATGGCCGATGGACTGAGGCGCAAGCGCCGCGCGGCGCGCGTGACGCTGCMTTCCGCGGGCCCGGCATCGCGGGCAGCCCGCCGGTCAAGGGCGGCCCGCGCTATTGGCGCTTACTCGCCCTGCTCCGGCGCGCGGCCGATCTCGCCGTCGATATTGGCCAGGAACCAGGCCAGCGACGACATCAGCGCCACGTTGCGCTTGAGGTTATCCGGGTCGACCTTGTCCAGGGTGTCGGCCGGCGTGTGATGGTAGTGGAAGTAGCTGTGGCTGTCGACCAGCGGCTCGAAACTGGGCACGCCACCCGTTTCCAGGCGGTGCAAGTCGCCCGTGCCCAGCGCGTCGCGGCGCGTGAACGCGTGCGCGCCCATCGGTTGCAGGGCTGCGCGCAGCGGGGCAAACAGTTTTTCCGACTTCGACCCCACGCTGGCGAGGATGCCGAACGGGCGGCCGGCGCCGCTGTCCATCTCGATGGCCGCATATTGTTTGCCGAGCGCCTGCTTGTGGGCCTCGAAATAGGCCTGGCCACCGCGCCCGCCGTTCTCCTCGTTCATCCAGGCGATCACGCGGATGGTACGGCGCGGGCGGTAGTCGAGTTTTTTCAGGGTTTCCACCACGCCCATGGCCGCCACCACGCCGGCGCCGTCGTCATGCGCGCCCGTCGCCAGGTCCCAGGAATCGAGGTGGCCCGAGACCACCACCACTTCGTCGGCCTTGTCCGTGCCCGGCCAGTCGGCGATCACGTTGTAGCTGTCCGCTTCCGGCAGGTTTTGAGGCGTCAGGGTCAGGTGCATTTTCAAGGGCCCGCGCGCGGCCAGGCGGCCGATCAGCAAGGCGTCTTCCACGGTGACGGCGGCGGCCGGAATGCGCTTGTTGTCGTCCAGCCCAGTGGCGCCCGCGTGCGGGATGCGGAAGTTCGCGCCGCCGATCGAGCGCACCAGCGCAGCGGCCGCGCCCAGGTCGGCCGCCGCCTTCGGCCCGAGGAAGCGCGAGCGCGAACCCTGGCCATAGGTGACGCCGGCCAGGCCCCGCTCGGCCATCTCCTGGTCGAACGGCGTGTCGATCAGCACGATGGCGCCCTTCACTTCCGGCGCGCGCGCCTTGAGTTCTTCCAGGCTCTTGACGATGATGAGGGGCGCCGTCAGGCCGGCGGCCGGCGTCGCGCCCGAGCCGCCCAGGGCCGTCAGCACCACGCGCTGCGACACGCCCTGCGGACGGCCCGCATAATCGACGATTTCCGCCGTTTCCACGCCGCGCACCCAGTGCGGCACTTTCACGGGCTGCAAGGTGACGGTGGCGCCCAGCTGGCGCATGGCGTCGGCCACCTGCCGCACGGCGGCGGCAGCACCGGCGGAACCGGACAGGCGCGGGCCGATCAGATCCGTCATGTCGGCCAGGCGGGCATAGGCCCAGTCGCTGTGCAGCGCCGTGTCGCGCACCTGCGCCAGCGCTTGCGGGGTATTGCCTGGCGCGGCGGCAAAGACCCCGGCGCTGACGATGCAGCCAAGGGCGATGGATAAAACGGAACGGCGCAATGGCGCGCCAGTCAGGATGGTAGGCATGTGATATCAGATCCAGTCAACGAGGTCGAAACGGGTACGCCTTGGCCATGGGCAAGGCGCGGCTTTCTACGATAGCGTATTTGTTCTGTCATTGCAGCAACTTTTACGGGATCGATTGCCTGTTCCCCCCGGAGTCGATTACCATCAGGATTCGTGATCGCTACCGGAAACCGACATGCTCAAGGGAACCCTCTGCACCATCCGGCACTTGCAAGCCGCCGACCTGAATACCTATATTTCCCTCGTCAACGACCTGCCCTCGCGCGGCGAATTTTTCTCCATGCAATTCAAGTCGCCCGAGGCCATGCGGCGCGATTTCCTGCAATCGGGCTTTGTCACCGAGGACAGCGAATTGTTCCTCATCGAAGATCACTCACAGCACATCATCGGCACGATCACGCACTTCAAGAGCCGCACGCCAGCCTCGCGCGAGATCGGTTACCGCCTGTTCGACCGGCAGCGCGACGGGCAAGGCTACATGAGCGAAGCGACGCGCCTGGTGGTCGATTACCTGTTCAGCGCCTATCCGTATCACCGGCTGGAGCTGCTGATGGATCCACTGAACATCGGCTCCGAGCGCATCGCGCAAAAGAACGGCTTTACCCAGGAAGGCTTGATACGCCAGGCCTTCTTCATCAATGGCGTGATGCGCGATGTCAAAATGTACAGCCTGCTTCGTCCCGAATGGCAGGCGCGCCGGCGCTGACTTGTTACGGCCGTGGCGGGATTGTAATAAGTTGTATTAGACATGGAACAAGCTTGCGGCAGCAGATATAGTCCACTTCATGCAGATCATTGTGATCTCGCCGGAATGGAAGGAAATGCCATGTTGAACAAGAAACTCCTGGGTGCGGTAATGGTAGCGGCAGTGGCTGTGTCTTCGGCCGCAGTCGCCGGTGACCGCGACTTCAATACCGTTGCAGGCGCCGTTGTCGGAGCGGCCATTGGCAACAGCACCGGCGGGCGCAATGGCGCGATCGTCGGTGGCGTGCTGGGCGCCGCCGTCGGCAACAGCATCAGCACGAATGACCGTTATTACGACCGTGGCGGCTATCGCGGCGGCTACCGCGAAACCTATTATGCGCCTGCGCCGCAACCGGTGTACTACGCCCCGGCGCCGCAACCCGTGTACTATGCGCCGCCACCGCGCTACTACGGCCCGCCGGCTGTCGTCTACGTGCAACCGGGCCGCGGCTACTACCGTGATTATGGCCGCCGCGACTACTATGACCGTGGCCATGGTCACGGCCATGGCTGGGGCCATCGCCGTTAAGCACCGCCCCACACTGCACCATGAAAAACCTGCGCCAGCTTGCTGCCGCAGGTTTTTTTGCGCGACAGGCAAGGTATCGCCCCCGCACGATTTCGGCTAAGCTGTGTCCTACGATCAACATTGCTGGCCGCCTGGACCGCAACAACCGATGCATTTAATCAAAGACGGGCTCGACTTTGGCCCCTGGCTCGATGCCGCCGCCGGCACCAGCGTGGGCGCGGGCGCCATGCCGCGCCGCGAAAACCAGGATAACTTCCTGCTGATCGATGCCAGCGGCCACGCCGTGTGCCTGTCGCGGCAGGCGCCGTTCCACTGCCAGGTGCCGGGCTGGCCGCGCGGCCATGTGCGCGCCGCCGTGCTCGACGGCATGGGCGGCCACGGCCATGGGCGCGAAGCGGCGGAGGCGGCCGTGCAAGGCTTGCTGGCCATGCCCGCCTGTCTCGACACGGCCAGCCTGGCAGGCTGGCTCGACCAGTTGCACACGCGCTTGCAGGACACCTTCGCCAGGACCGCGCCAGCCCAGGCGCGTCCGCCCGGCACCACCCTGACCTTGCTGGAAGTACCGCCCGGCGAAGCGCCGCTGCTGTATCACGTGGGCGATTCGCGCCTGTATGAAATTGCCGACGGGGTGGCCGGCATCCTCACCGTCGACCACGTGCCGGCCACCGTGTACGCCATGCGCGGCGCACTCGACGAGACCCGCTGGCGCGCCGCCGTGCATGGCGAACACCATCCGCAAATCTCGCAGGCCTTTATTTTAGGCAACGCCATCAGCGACAGCTTGCAGCTCGACAAGCCCTTGATCGGCCTCGACGCGGCCACCTTGCCGCCCTTCCTCGCGCACCTGGGCGACCGCCGCGTGCTGCGCGTGCGTCCCGGCGCCCACTATCTGCTGGCCAGCGACGGCTTCTGGGCGTGCGAGGATCCGCTGGCACTCACGGCCCGCTGGCCCGCCCTGTGCGCCGGCAAGACTGCGGCGCAGGCCGTCAGTGCCCTGTTCGACGACTTTGTCTTGCATCCGCCAAAAGGCTTGCATAGCGACAACATTACCATGCTGGCGCTGCGCTTCGAGGCGGAGTTCACCGTTCCGATCGGCTAGCGGCCAGGTAGCCGGCAGTTGCCGACACGGCCGACAGCACGCTGCCCCAGGCCATGTCGATCGCCGTCAAGGCCAGCGGCCAGTCGCGCAAGGTCGCATAGTTGCTCAAATCATAGGTACCGTAGGCAAGCAGGCCGAGCAGCGCTCCCAGCGCTGCCGCCGTGCGTCCACGGCGCGCGCGCAAGCCGGGCAAAATGGCAAACACCACCAGCCCCGCCACATACAGCAAATAAAACAGCACGGCCGGCGCCCAGCGTGGCGTGTCCGCCAGCAGCGGCCCCAGCGCCGCGGCGTACACGGGCTTCATCAACACGGCCAGCCACAGGGCATCGATGGCCAGAAACACACACAAGGTGGCGCCATAGGCAATGGCAAGCTGGAGCGGGCGTTGGGCAGGCATGGTCATCTTTCGGCATCAGGCGGCGCGGGGGAACTGTTGCGCCAGCATAATGCAAAACGCCGCCGCGCTCACGACGGACCGAATAAAAGGAACCACGGTCACCGCACGCGGTCTGACGGAATGACTTCTCCAACGTCAGGAGCACGCCATGAGCAACACCATCCCGACACCGCAGGCCGCCACAGGCGCACCCGACTACGCCGCCATCAAGCAGCGCCAGCAAGCGAGCTGGGCCAGCGGCGACTTCGCCATCATCGGCGTGACCCTGCAGCCGGTTGGCGAATCGCTGGCCGAGGCCGCCGATATCCGCGCCCACGAAGACGTCATCGACATCGCCGCCGGCAACGGCAACGCCACCCTGGCGGCCGCACGCCGCTTTGCCCGTGTAGTGTCCACCGATTATGTGCCGGCGCTGCTGGACAAGGGCCGCGCACGCGCCGAGGCGGAAGGGCTGGCCGTGACTTTCCGCGTGGCCGACGCCGAAGCCCTGCCCTTCGCCGATGCCAGTTTCGACGCGGCCCTGTCGACTTTTGGCGTGATGTTCGCGCCCGACCACCAGCGCGCGGCCAGCGAAATGCTGCGCGTGGTGCGCCCCGGCGGACGCATCGGCATGGCCAACTGGACGCCGGACGGCTTTGTCGGGCAACTGTTCAAGACCATAGGCAAGTATGTGCCGCCCCCGGCAGGCATGGTGTCGCCGGCCCGCTGGGGCGAAGAGGCGTATGTGCGCGACCTGTTCGGCCAGGGGGCGGAGCAGGTGCACGGCCAAAGCAAGGTCTTCAATTTCCGCTACGCTTCCGCCCAACACTGGCTGCAAATCTTCCGCGACTATTACGGCCCCGTCCACAAGGCGTTTGCCGCGCTCGACGCGACTGGCGCCGGAGCGCTGGAACAGGAACTGCTCGCCATGCTTGAACGCCTGAATACGGCCGGCGCCCACTCGCTGGTGGTGCCGGGCGAGTATCTGGAAGTCATCGTCAGCAAACGGCGCGGCTAAGACACTGCTGGCAAAACAACATATCAAAAAAGATATAAAATGTGTTTTTAAGAAATAGTTTCCATGGCATTCATGGCAAGGTGTGACCAGAGGCACGAATTTGGGCAAAAAGAGCGCGTTCCGACGCTGCGAAAGTTGCCAAGCAGGCGCAAAAGCGCGTAAGCTCTCATGTATAACAGAGGGCAGAATGTCCCCGCTCGATTCGAGTCAGAATGTCATGAAAAAATGCAGCAACCCGGAGCACCCGCACTGTACGTTCTGGGTCTTGCCTGGGGAAACAGTCTGCGCGGGCAACCACCCGCAAGCAACGACTGCCTCCAGCAGCTACGACCTGTTGACCGCACTGCGCAGCGCCCGTTCCGAACCATCGGCAACGGCGCGTCCGCACGCCCCTGCACATGATTCTGATATTCGCGATGCTGTTATTCGTGATGCCGTTATTCGCGATGCTGCCATTCAAACGGTAAGCCGCTCCGCGGGGGCCTCTGCCGCCACCCCAGCGTCCACGACAGCGCCCGTTGCGCCGCCAACGGCGCCATCAGCTTACCAGCCAGTGCAAGCCCACCTGCACATCAGCGGCTTCGATCCGCGCGCGGCAGGCGGACGGCAAACCCTGAAAATGGAATTGCGCGGCATGAGCGCCGCCTGCGCGCCGCAGCTGACCTTGCGCCTGCGCTCGGATCTGATCCCGCGCGGGCACGTGCAGCATGATTTCGTACGCACGACGCGCGGCGACTGGCGTCCCGTGTTTGTCGAGTTTTCCTCGCGCAACAAAGAACACGGGCAATACCAGATCGAAGTGGAAGTGCACAGCCATGTCGATGGCGCCGTGGCGCAGAAATGGGTGTGCACGTTCGTCATCCTCGTGCCGCGACGCGACGCAACCCTGACGGAAATCCACCAGATCTTCCTCAGCACGCACAAGAACGTGCGCGTGATGGCCGACGACGCCTCGATCGCCCGCGTGACGGGCGGCGATGGCTGCAACCTCGACGTGACGGCGCGCAATGCCGGCATCGCCCACGTGGATCTGTCCGCGCCGCAGGGCAAGATCGACATGGGTTTTACCACGATAGCCTGGGACGAGGAGTTGATCGAAGTCGACCTGCCCGCCGCCAGCCACTGCCATCCGCACCCGAGCCAGGCCGCCTGCCTCGTCAATGCGGCGCCGGAAGCGGGCGAACAGCGCCAGATCCGCCTGTTCGCGCTGGAAGAATGCATGCTGGGGCGTTTCGAGCTGGTGGACCCGGAAGCCGATGTGCTGCTCAGCCATTTCAGCCCCGACGGCCAGGACAACAATGGCTTGACCCGCCGCCTGTCGGGCCGCCACGCCATCATCCGGCGCAGCCAGCAAGGCTTTGAAATCGAGGACGTGTCGCGCTACGGCCTGCTGCTCGACGGCGTGTGGCCCGGCAAGCACAAGCCCGTGCCCCTGCGCTTGGGCATGCGCATCGAATTGTCTGCGAGCATCAAGGGCATCGTCGTGCTCAGCGTCACGGCCCTGCTCGCGCACGGCGTGATCCTGCACCGCATCGACCACGGCGCCCGTGCCGAATGCTTTTATTTACTGCTGCCCGACACCCAGCCCACGCCGGCAAGCCACCTTGCCACGCCGCAAGCCAGCTGCCTTCCCGTGCTCTTCCACCGCAACGGCGGTTTCTGGCACCTGGACACGGCCAGCGGCAAGGAAACGGCGCTGGCCCCCGCCACCGCGCTCGACAAGCTCAGCGGCTTCGCGCGGCACAACCGCTTCGCCAGCGAACCGTATCCGGAATGCTGGATCATCCGCACCGAGGGCGCGGTGCTGTGCGACAGCACAACCGTGCTAACCGTCTGATACAACACGCCCCGACCCCCGATCACTAACGGGGCACGAGCACGAGAAAAATCAGCGACAGCCCAATAATAAACACCGCTTCCAGCGAAAACACGAGGGCGGGAATCTGCAATTCGCGCGGGATTTTCATGGCGACACCTCCTCAAAACGTCAAACTGCTTTCAGCATAGCGCGCCCTGCGCCGATTACATTATCAGCCGCATAACAAAATTAACCGGACGGCATGACTTGTCGAGTCCGCTGGCCACACCATCCCGACACACAATTTAACAAATTATCAGCAGATATTCTGCAAATAGCACCCCTCCACGCCCTTGCATACTGTATATTCATCCAGTTAATATCCTCCTGCATTTCACACAACGCCACGCATGGCGTTTTACATTTTCTATGGCTTCCAACAAAGCGCATCATGCGACCGGTTGGGCTGCCGGCGTGATCGCCGCGGCCCTGGTCGCGCACGCTGGCGCCGGTGGCCCCTATCAAGTGCTGAGCGTGCTCGCCTTTGTCATGGGAGCACTGGGCGGCACGGCGCCGGACTGGCTGGAAGTGGCCTGGTGGGCGCGCACGCACAAGCTGTGGATCACGCACCGGACATGGACGCACTGGGGCCTGGCCTGGATCGCCCTGCTCGTCTACACGTATCTGCAATTGCCGCACCACCTGTGGGCACCGCCCCTGTTCGGCTTTGCTGCCGGCGGCATCATGCATCTGCTGGCCGACTGGCCCAATCCGCTGGGCGTGCCGTGGATTTTTCGCCGCCACTCGCTGCGCTGGTGGAAAAGCGGCCGCCACGACATCATCGTCATCATCGCCGCTTGGCTAGCCGCCACCATCGTGGCCGACCACGTGTTTTTTGACGGCATCCACTGGCAGCGCACTGTGCTGGCGTTTGATGGCTTGCTGCACTGGTCCGGCGCTGCTCTGCAGCAAGCCTGGACGGATCTGCAACAGTGGCAGGAGCGCTGGCGTCTGGGCGACCAACAGTAATTGACGCAAGACGCATGGCAATGTGATAATGAGTATCATTCTCAAACAGCCCAGCCAGCCGGCACCCCGCGTTCCGTCAGCCCAGCTCTTCCCTTGCCTGGAGAACGCAGTGAGTACCGTCAGTCCCGCCCATGCCAATCACCTGAGCACCCTGTACAGCGAGCATCACGGCTGGCTGTATGGCTGGCTGCGCGGCAAGCTGGGCAACCGCGCCGAGGCGGCCGACCTGGCGCAGGACACGTTCTTGCGCCTGCTGGGCAAGCGCGATTTGACACCGCTGACACCGCTGCGCGAACCGCGCGGCTACCTGGCGACCATCGCGCGCGGCTTGCTGATCGACCGCTACCGGCGCCAGGCGCTGGAACAAGCCTACCTGGAAGCGCTGGCGCAGCAAACCGAGCCGGTATCGATCAGCGCCGAAACGCATGCCATCATCATCGAAACCCTGCTGGCCATCGACCGCCTGCTCGACCGCCTGGGTACGCGCACGCGGGACATCTTCCTGCTGGCGCAAATCGAGGAGCTCAGCTATGTCGACATCAGCCGGCGGCTCGGCGTGTCCCTACCCACCGTGAAAAAGCACCTGGTGCGCGCCTACACGGAATGCCTGATGCTGGCGGCCGGCTGATGTTCGGCGCATCCTCGTCCACTCCCATCGCCCGCAAGGTCCTGGCCGCCGCCGCCCACTGGCATGTGGAACTCCAGTGCGGCGGCGCCGACCCGGCCGCCCTGCAGGCATGGCGCGATGCCAGCGCCGAGCATGAACGGGCCTGGGAACTGCTGCAGCGCATGGACGGCCAGCTGGGCGCGATACCGGCAGCGCTGGCGATGCCTGCCCTGCAGGCGGCGCAGCAGCGCCGGCGCGCCGCCGCGAAAGTGCTGGCCATGCTGGTGGCGGCCGGCGGCGGCATCGCGCTGGGCCAGGCGGGCCTGCAATCCGCCCCATGGCAAGCGTGGACGGCGTCCATGCGCACGGTGCCGGGCCAGCGCCGCCACGTGACCCTGGCCGATGGCGGGCGCATGGAAATGAACACGGATAGCGCGCTCGATGTCGCTTACGGCGCCACGCACCGCCGCATCCGCCTGCACCATGGCGAAATCATGATCACGACGGCATCCGATGCCCGTCCCTTCCTCGTCGACACGCCGCACGGCGTGATCCGCGCGCTCGGTACGCGTTTCGGCGTGCGCTGCGATGCGCAGGGCAGCACGGTCAGCGTCTACGAACACGCCGTGGAAGTGCGCTGCGCGGCGCGCCCGGACGCCGTGCGCCGCCTGGAAGCGGGCCAGCAGCTGCGTTTCAGCGCAAGCGGCTCGGAGGACGTACTGGCCATGCCCGCGCACCAGGACAGCTGGCTGCGCGGCATGCTGGTGGCCGCCGACTGGCCCCTGCAGCAACTGGTGCAGGAGCTGGCGCGTTACCGGCGCGGGCGCCTCGCGTGCGACGCGTCCGTGGCGCGGCGTCCCGTCACGGGCACTTACCGGCTCGACGATATCGACGCCGTGCTGGAAAGCCTGTGCGTCTCGCACGGACTGCAAGTGACGTACTTCACGCGCTACTGGGCCACGGTGTCGGCCAGGGCCACATAATTATTTTCAGTTTTTTTGCGCCAGGGGTTGGTGTTTCGCTGCGCTGCTTCGGCTTCCTAGATAAGTAGCCAATTCACGTAGCCGATTCACACGCCAATTCTTATCCCTTAGAGCAGAAAGACCGAGCATGCAGCTGACCACCCCCGTCCTCCATCCCGCCGCGCGCGCCATCCGCCTGGCCGTCCTCGCCATGGCTTGCGCCGCCCCCGCCGCCTTTGTCGCCGCGCCCGCGCTGGCGCAAGGCCAGGCTGCCACTGCCCAAGCCTACGCCGTACCGGCCGGCCCGCTGGCCACCGCCCTTAACGATTTTGCCGTGGCCGCCGGCGTCAGCCTGTCGACCGACCCGGCGCAGACGCGGGGCCTGCGCTCGCCCGGCGTGCGCGGCAGCTTTGGCGTAGCCCAGGGCTTTGCCCAGGTGCTGGCCGGCAGCGGCCTGGAAGCCGTGCAACTGCCAAACGGCGCCTACGTGCTGCGCCAGGGGGCGCCATCGTCCGCAGCGGCGGCCGGCGTGGAAAAGACCATGACACCCGTGACGGTCAGCGCCAGCATGGAGCGCGACCCCGTCAGTGAACACAGCAACTCGTATGCGGCGCGCGCCGTCACCGTCGGCAAGGGCGTGCAAACCCTGCGCGAAATTCCGCAATCCGTCAGCGTCGTCACGCGCCAGAAAATGGACGATCAGAACCTCAACACCATCGACGCCGTGCTGGCCAACACCACCGGCATCACCATGTACGACAGCCCCATGGGCGGGCGCTATGTGTATTCGCGCGGCTTCATGGTCGACACTTACCAGTTCGACGGCGTGAACCGCGCCATGTACTACCCGCAGGCGAACAGCTTTACCAGCAACACGGCCGTGCTGGACCGCGTGGAAATCGTGCGCGGCGCCACGGGCCTGCTGCAGGGCACGGGCTCGCCGGGCGCCGCCATCAACATGGTGCGCAAGCGTCCGCTGGCGGAAAAGCAGGTGCAGCTGGCGCTGAGCGCAGGCCGCTGGAACGACGTGCGCGGCGAAGTCGACGTCACCGGTCCGCTGAACGCATCGGGCAGCATCCGCGGCCGCGCCGTGGCCGCGCACGAGCAGCGCGATTATTTCTATGACGTGGCCGACAGCCGCACCGACGTGCTGTACGGCGTGCTGGAATTCGACCTGGCGTCGGGCAGCAAGCTGACGACGGGCGCCAGCTACGAAAAACTGCATTCGACGCCGTTCTTTTCCGGCATGGCCCGCTACCGCGATGGCAGCGACCCGAAACTGCCGCGCGAAACCTTCCTCGGCGCCGACTGGAACCGCTGGAATAGCAAGCAGACGGCCGTCTTCGCCGAATTCGAGCACCGCTTCGACGCCGACTGGTCGCTCAAGGCCAGCGCCAACTACACGCGCGAGCGGCATGACGTGAAATACATGTTCAGCCAGGGCGCGCTCGATCCCGCCACCATGGCCGGCATGATGATGTATGGCGGCGTGTTCGACTACGGCAGCACCAACAAGGGACTCGACCTGTCGCTCGACGGCAAATTCAACGCCTTCGGCCGCCGCCACGGTTTCAGCGCCGGCATCAACACGAACCGCCTGGAAAGCGACAGCGATTTCAGCCTGGCCTTGCTGCAGCAGCCGAACAACCCGCTGCGGCCCAATCACGGCGTGGCCGAACCGAGCGACGCCTGGTTCCGCGAAAACAGCTACCGCGGCGATCCCAGCGTGACGAAAATGACGCAGACGGGCGCCTATGGCGTGGCCCGCTTCAGCGTCAGCGATCCGCTCACCGTGGTGGCGGGCGCGCGCGTATCGAACTACAAATGGAGCAGCGTGTACCGCGACACGGGCGAGGTATACATCGACCCCTACCGCGAAAACGGCGTCGTCACGCCGTATGGCGGCGTGATCTACGCGTTCGACAAGCGCTGGTCCGGCTACGCCAGCGTGTCCGACATCTTCCAGCCGCAAAACCAGCGCACGGCCGAAGGCGCGCTGCTCGACCCGCTCAAGGGGCGCAATCTGGAAGTGGGGGTCAAGGGTGAACTGTTCGACGGCAAGGTCAATACCTCGCTGGCGCTGTTCCGCATCGAGCAGCGCAACCGCGCGGAGCTCGACCTGGTCAACACCTGCTCCAGCGGCACGGAGTGCTATTTCTCGGCGGGCAAGGTGCGCAGCGAAGGCCTCGACGCGGAAATCAGCGGCGAAGTGGCGCCGGGCTGGCAGCTGTTCGCCGGCTACACCCTGAACAACTTCAAGTACCTGGAACAGACGTCGAATGCGGGCGTGATGTTCGCCAGCACCTACTCGCCACGCCACATGCTGCGCGCGTGGAGCGACTACCGCCTGCCCGGCGCCCTGCAAAAGTGGAGCGTGGGCGGCGGCGTGAACTTCCAGACGGAGAGCTCGCGCGTCACGCAGAACGTCACGGTGGCGCAAGGCGCGTATGCCTTGTTCAGCGCGCGCGGCGCTTATCAGATCGACCGCAACTGGACGGCGTCGCTGTCCGTGACGAACTTGCTCGACAAGCGCTACTACCAGACGGTGGGCGCGCCGGCGTGGGGCAATTTCTATGGCGAGCCGCGCAAGGCGCAACTGACCTTGCGCGCGCGATTTTAGACGAAACGCTTATGCCGGAGGACGCAATGGCGCCTTCGGCAGCGGAATGAATTCCGTCTCGCCCGGCACTGCTCCCATGCGCTGGGCGGTCCAGTCGTCGGCCGCCTGCGACAATCGCTCCTTGCTCGACGAGACGAAGTTCCAGAACAGGAAGCGGTGGCCGTCCAGCGGTTCGCCGCCGATGACGACGAACTGCACCGGGCCGCCGCCTGCCGTCACCACAGGCACCGGCCCCGCTTCCAGCAAGGCCATGGTGTGCGGCACGAGCGCCACGCCATCGACCAGCACGTCCCCGCTGATCGGATAAATCGCCGCTTCCGGCGGCAAGCCTTCCAGGCGCAACTCGCGCCCCGCCTGCAGCGCCACGTCCAGGTACACCGTCCGCATATAGGTGCGCACGGGCGAGGTCTGGCCAAAGGCCGTGCCGATCAACACCTTCACCACGGCGCCATCGAGCGGCACGACGGGAATGTCGGCTTGCGGCGTGTGCGTGAAACTCGGTTCGTCCTCCTCGTGCGCCTTCGGCAGCGCGGCCCACAGCTGCAAGCCGTGCGTGCGATGCGGTTGTCCCGCAAGGTCGTGCGGCGTGCGTTCCGAATGCACGATGCCGCGCCCGGCCGTCATCCAGTTGATGGCGCCCGGTTCGATGCGCTGGTACGAGCCGATGCTGTCGCGGTGGTCGATCGCGCCCTCGAACAGATAGGTGACGGTGGCCAGGCCGATATGCGGATGGGGGCGCACGTCGTGATTGGCGTCGGGCGCCACGTCGATGGGGCCGAAATGGTCGAAGAAAATAAAGGGGCCGACGGCCTGTTTTGCCGCGGAAGGCAACAGACGGCGCACGACGAAGCCGCCGCCCAGGTCCTTTTCGTGGCTTTTCAGGATGGCCGCGCTCATGCCAGCACCGTCGTGATTTCCGTGGTGACGGCCGTCATCAGCTTGTGGATCGGGCATTTGCCGGCCACGGCCAGCAATTCCTGGCGCTGCGCGTCCGTCAGCTCGCCCGTCAGGTGCAGGGTGGCGGCCAGGCGGTACACACCCTTGCGCTCTTCGCTGGCATCGCGCTCGGTCGACACTTCCACGTGTTCGAGCGGGATGCCCTTGTGCCGGGCGTACCAGACGACGGTGAGCGCCTTGCAGGCCGACAGGGCGGCGTCGTACAGGTCGTGCGGCGAAGGGCCGGCGTCGCCGCCCCCCTCTTCCACCGAGGCGTCGGCGGAAATGATGTGATCGCGCACGTGCACGATGTGGCGCATGGCTTGCGACTGGTCGCGGATGGCTTTGATGGTCATGGCGTTCCTTGGTGCGTTTGGAAAGCCACAATTTACACCGTTTGGCCGCTTGGCGCAGCCCGCTGCCCTGCTACCTGGTCATTTGATACGGAACACGGCATCGACCGTCTGTCCCATCTTGAGGACGGTGACCATCAGCATGTCGTCGGGATTTTGCCGCTGGCGGCTGTTCGCGCGCTGGTAGCGGTCGGGCGGCACCAGGCCCACCGCATTGCCCAGGTTTTTCAGCTGGTCAGACGAGATGCCGGCCACGGCGCCCACGCGCTTGCCGAAGCCGCGCGCCATGGCGTCGGCCTTGCGCTGCGCATCCTTGACGGCCTCGCCCATCAGTTCCTCTTCCAGGCGGATGCGCTGCGTGGCGCCGAAGGTGACGGCAAACGCATCGAGGTTGGGCATGGCCAGCAGCGGCCCCATGACGGCGGACCATTTCGACAAGTCAGCCATGTTGATATGCACGCTGGCCTTGATCAGGTACTGCGGATTGGCCGGGTCCTGTTCCGCGCCCTTGCGGATTTCCTTGCGCACGTCGCGCACCTCGATGCCGGCCGCCGCTTCCGGCAAACCCTGCTCCACCAGCAGCGCCTTGATTTCCGTGATGCGCGTCTGCACCAGGGCCGTGGCCACCTCCGGCGCCGGGTCGAAAACGCTGACGTCGAAATCGATCTCGCCCAGGTCCGGCGTGACGAAGCTGTAGGCCGTGCCCGTCGCGTGGATGAAGGGGTAGGAGGGCAAATCGCCGGCCAGGGCTGAGATGGGCAGGCAGGCGAACACGATGGACAGCAGGCGGCGTTTGAACACGGAGACTCCAGCACGGTTAAGGTGCATGAAGTATCCGTCAAGATAGCCAATATAACAATGGATTAGTCGAGTGTGCGCGCCACGCGGAAGCCCACGATATCGTTCGACAGCACGGTGGAAAAGCCGTTGCGCAGGGCCGAGCGCAAATAGCGCGGGTGGTACAGCCATGAACCGCCGCGCAGGATGCGCCGGCTGCTGTCGCTGCCCTCTTCCCACGCGCTGCCATCGACGGGCGCACCTTCGTAATTGTCGTGCACGACGTCCTGCACCCATTCCCACACATTGCCATGCATGTCGAACAGGCCCCAGGAATTCGGCGCGAAAGTGCCCAGCGGCGTCGTGCCGCCCCGGTACACGCCGCGCGGGCCGCCGTTGTACACGTACAGGCCGTCGTAGTTGGCTTGCTCGGTGCTGATCGTGTCGCCCACGTTGAAGGCCGTGCGCGTGCCGGCGCGGCATGCGTATTCCCATTCCGCTTCGCTGGGCAGGCGGTAGTGGCGGCCCGTGCGCTCGCTCATCCACGCCAGGTACAGCTGCGCGTCATTCCAGCTCACGCCCACCACCGGGTGCTGGTCGTTCTGCACGAAACCGGGATTGTCCCAGTCCGTCTCGGAACCGCCCGCCCAGCCGGTCGCCTTGACGAAGGCGCGCCATTCGCCCACGCTGACGGGGTGCCGCGCCAGCGCGAACGGGCGCTCGATGCCGACCCAGTGCTGCGGCATTTCGCGCTCAAGCCACGTCTGCTGCGAGCCGGCCTGGATGGCGGCCTTGTGTTCCGTCTCGTGCGCACCCATCTGGAAGCGGCCGCTGGGAATCAGTACCAGTTCCGGCCCCTGTCCCGAACCATCGAGGAAATCGTCGCGCAAGACGCCTTCCGCATTGGGCACCGGCTCCACGTGCTCGGCTTCCGGCGCTGGCGCGGATGCCGGCGCAGGGACAGCTGCGGCGGCGGCGCGGCTGGCCTGTTCCTTGCGCGCACGTTCCTGCTCGGCGCGGTAAGCTGCTTCCGCCTTGGCGACAATGGCCTTGCGCTGCAATTCCTGGTGCTCCTGCAAGGCGGTGGCCGCATCGGCTTCGCGGCGCGCGCGCAACTGGCCGCGCAGCGCTTCCTTGCGCAGCTTGCGCGCCTCTTCCGCTTCGAAATGGCGCTGCGCCTCCTGTTCGCGGCGCAGTTTATCTTGCCGCTGCTTTTCCAGCGCGGCGGCCTGGATCTCGGCCTTGCGGCGCTGGTCCAGTTCTTCCTGTCGCAACCGCGCCTCCTTGAGCGCCGCCTCGCGGGCCTGTTCGGCCGCCAGCGCCGCTTCCCGTTGTTGCTGCGCCGCGCGCGCCTGCTGCTGGCGCGCCTGTTCCGCCAGTTCTTCGGGCGACGGGCCGGCCGCGCGCTCCAGGCTTTCCAGCAAGGCTTGCACCGATTGGGGCCGCAGTTCCGGCGTCAGCGAAAAACCGTTCTGCAGCACCTGCCACTGCTGCGCGTTGAGCGCTTGCGGCGCCGACGGCAAATGGCTGGCGCTGCGCGCGTCGTCGAACGGCATGCGCCCTTCGAGCATCTGATAGATCATCACGGCCACGGCATACACGTCCAGGCGCGGGCTGGGCTGGCGCTGGTTGGCGCCGGCCTCGGGCGCCCGGTAGCCGTGCGTGCCCGCATTCGGCATGTCCAGCGCCAGGCTGCTGTCCGCATTGCGCACGCGCGATGCGATGCCGTAGTCGAGCAGCTTGACGTCGCCTTTCGCCGTCAGGAAGACATTGCCCGGCTTGATGTCGCGGTGCACGAGCTTGTGCTTTTCCCACGCATACGACAGGGCGTCGGCCACCGGCTGCAGCAATTCCTGCACGGTGGACAGGGGCAGCGCGCCCTCGCGCGCCAGATAGTGCTCGAGGTCTTCGCCATCGAGGCATTCCATGATGATGAAATAGCTGGCCGTGGCCGGGTCCTGCGCCCACTCGTAGACGCGCACGATGTTTTCATGCGCGAGTTTGCGCGCCTGGGTAGCTTCCTCGATCAGCAGCTTGGCGTGCGTGGCGCTTTGCGTCAGCTGCGGCGGCAAGATCTTCAGCGCCACCATTTCGCTGCTGCCCAGCTCCGCGTGCGTGGCCAGGTCGGTCGCTTGCCACACCTGCCCCATGCCGCCCGTGCCGATCAGCCGCTCGAGCCGGTAGCGGCGGTTTTGCGGGCCGATTTCCTGGCCCGTCATGAAGCCCAGCTCCGTGCCCTGGCGTACGGGCGGCGGCGCCGGCACAGGCGCGGCGCCGGGCGGCGCGTACTCGGCGTCGAGGATGGCGTTCTTGCGGCGTTCAAATTCCTGCTCGCTGAGCAGCCCGTCGTCGTGGAGGGCGCGCAGTTCCCGCAGTTTGTCTCGTGCTTTTTGCATCATCTGGGGTGAAACGCTTCCATCAAGGCTGCAGGGCGACGCCGCAGGCGGCGCAGAATTTATCTTCAGGATGGCCCGCGCGCTGCGCGTGGCCGTTCTTGCAGCGGACCAGCGCTGCTGCTGCGACGGCGCCCGGCTGCAGCGCCTGCGCCACGGCCACGCCCAGCTGCGCCTGCGCCGACAGGCCATGCGCGTGCGCCGCGTTCTGCAAATTGATCAAATCGAGCTGCTGGCGCCGTTCGCGTTCCGCCTGGCCTTCCAGGTAGCTGCGCTCCTGCGCCACGCTGTCCTGCGCCATGCGCATGGCGTCCAGCGGCGCGACGCTGTTCTCGGCCGCCGCCAGCGCGGCCAGCGCGTGGATCTGCTCAGCGCTCATGCCCGCTTGCAGCTGCGTTTTCAGCACTTGCGCCAGCACGGCCGCATTCTGCCCGGCGGCCATGGCTACCTTGCCCGTGTCGCTCAGCGAGCCGATTTTCTCGATGCGGTCGATGTCGATGCGCGCCAGTTCGGCCGCATGCGCCTGTTGCGCCAGCAGGGCTTCATATTCACCTTTCCAGCGCGCGTAATCACTTTCGCGCTGCTGCGCCATGGCCAGCAAGTCGCGCTGCCATTGCGCTTCCTGTTCCAGCTGGCGCAGTTGCTGGCGCTGTTCCTCGATGGCCAGCGCGTCGAGCTGCGCCAGCTGCGTTTGCTGCTGCAGCTGGCGCGCGTGCACGCCGTCTGCCTCGATGGTGCGCAGCAGCTTTTCCTGCTGCGCGATGGCGTCTTCGCGCGCGCCGCCGCGCCGCAGCGCCGCCACTTTTTCCGCGATTTCCGCCGCCTGCACCTGGGCCGCTTCATCCTTGTGTGCTTCGGCGCGCAACAATTCGCGCTGGCGCGCCAGTTGCATCTGGTCTTCCCACTCCTGTACCCGCTCGGCCTCGCGCTTGCGCGCCGCATTCGCCAGCATCAGCCCCTGCCACGCGGCCTGGTGCTGCTCCGCCTCCAGCTGCGCCTCGCGCTGGGCCGCATCCGCTTCCGCCTGGCGCAGGCGCGCCAGCTGGGTGCGACGTCCCGTCTCATCGTCGATCAGCAACGCGCTTTCCACTTGCTGCGCGATCGACTGCAAATGGACCTGATGCGTAAAGCGCTGCTGCGCCAGCTGGATCTGCTCGCGCCCGTGCAGCTGCGACAGTTCCAGCTCGCTGCGCATCTTGATGGCCGCCAGCGCCCGCACGTGTTCCCAGTTGGCCGCTTCATCGGCCCGTTGCGCACCCTTCTGCGCCAGTTCCTGTTCCAGCTCGCCCAGCGCCAGGGCGGCGCCATGGTCGAGCGCCTGGCGCCGCGATTTCGCTTCCAGAATGCGGCCATACAGGTCGATCTGGCGCCCGCGCAGCGCTTGCAGGCGCTCCGCTTCCTGGTGGTTCAGTTCCGCCTTTTCCACCGCCGCATCCTGCCGCAGTTCGGCGCGGCGGTGCGCGTGGCGCGCCGCCAGTTCCTCGCGGCGGATGCGCTGCCATTCTTCCTCGTCATACAGCTGGTCGAGCTGTTTCATGCGTTCCAGGCTGTGCTGCTCGAGTTCCTGCGCCGGCAAGCCGCCCAGCCACAGGGTGCCGATGCCGGCGCCGGTGTCGCCCTCGCGCTTGTCGTGCCGCAGGCTCAGCGTTTCCACGCGCGACACGGCCAGGCCGCTGGGCGCCAGGCGCTGCGTCAGCGCCGATTGCAGGCGCTCGTTCAATTCGGGCCGCAAGTCGGCATTCGCGTCCATCTCGCGCAGCGCGCGGCTGCCGATGAATTCCAGCGCGATCTGGCGCACGGACGGCAGCAGCAAGGCGTGCAGGTGGGCGCGCGTGACGGCGCCCGGCGCGCGCATGAACTGGCGCGCGAACGCGTCGGGCTGGCCCAGCGAGATATCCACGCGCAGCGATGCGGCGACGTCCAGCAGCTCCGTGCTGGCCAGGGCCGGCAGGTCGAATTCCAGGCTGATGGCGTCGGCGCGCGCGATCAGCACCTCGGCCGGGCGTGCCGGCAGCAGCGCGGGCAAGCGCGCAAAGAAGGCGGCGCTGTCGTAATCGCCAGCCGGTATCAAGGTGAAAGCGTCCGATTGCACGATCCAGGCGCGCGACTCGGCCGGCACCTGCAGGCGGCGCGCCGCACTGCCGAACAGCGAGGACAGTTCGCGTACGCCAAAGAACAGGGCTAGTTGCCCATCAGCAAGATGCCATTGATTGGCATGCAGCACCGCGTCGCTGTCGGGGGCGCCCAGCGACAAGCCGCATTGCGCGCAATAGCCGGCGGCAGCGCCGTTCTTGTGCTCGCAGCGCGGGCAGCGGGCGCCGCCAAAACCAAACAATTGGAACATGTGTGACTCCTGATGAGAATGATTGTGTGCGCAACACGGCTGCCATGCCGATTCTAGCAGGATAGCCGGGCCTCACTTGCCGCGCACGGCATGGGCACGGCAGTGCGCAGCATCAGATAATGCCATAGGGCAATTGCATTCATATGCGCGGATACAGGGCTAATTAGGCCTCAATTCAAGCCGTCGCCTGTCCGCGCTGCGCGCAGGCATTTCAGCGCCGTTTTTTTGCAGGCCATCCCGCCAAAACCACGGCTGGTCGCATGCGCATGGCGCGCCGGCCCGCGCATGGCTACAGTGCATGCATACCCACCCGCCACCCGAAAGGAACGATCATGAAAACCCTGAAAAACATGGAAGCCATCTTTACCGTCGCCGTCGCCATCGCCTGCGGCGCCAGCTATGCCAGCTTCAACCAGCCACAGGCCGCGCAAACCGCCGCTGCTGCGCAAGCGAACGCCATCCCCGTCGTGGTGGTCAGCGCCAAGCGCCTGACGGAACAGGAAAAGAAAATCTCGCTGATCGAAGAACGGCAAGCCTTGCTGGGCAACGCCACCGCCAGCACCCTGTGAGCCAACTATGCTGACACCACGCCGCCTGGCGCCAGTTTGAATAGCGCCGCGCCAGGCCGCCATTTGTATCTGCCACGGATACACGGACACCCAGCATTGTGTCAATTGTAATAAGTTGAATCAAAGGCGATCTGCCCGCCTGCAAGCGCCTATAGTCCATTTCAAGCAATCACCGAAATGGAGCACATCATGAAACCCATCACACTCTACGCAGCAGCCATGCTTGCCATCAGCACCGCGGCCTTCCTGCCTGCGCAAGCGATGGCACAGAATCAGCTCGGCGTCAGCATTGTCATCGGCGACGCCCCGCCTCCGCCACGGTTTGAAAGCGCGCCAGCGCCGCGCGCCGGCTATGTCTGGGCGCCAGGCTACTGGAACTGGGATGGCCAGCGCCACGTCTGGACCGGCGGCGAATGGCTGCGCGAACGGGGCGGCAACCACTACCGCCGCGCCGCCTGGATACAGGAGAACAACCGCTGGCGCCTGGACCGTGGCGGCTGGGTTGCCGCGCAAGTGCAGCCCGTGCGCTATGACGATATCCGCATCGCACCGCCGCCACCGCGCCGCGAAGCCATCCCCCGCGCACGCCACGGCTACGTCTGGGCGCCCGGCCACTGGGAATGGCGCGGCCAGCGCTACACCTGGACGCCAGGTGTATGGATCGCCGAACGCCGCGGCTACGTGTATGCGCCGCCCGCCTGGAACCAGCGCGACGGCCGCTGGCAGATGGAGCAAGGCCGCTGGTCGCGCGGTCCGAACGGCGACCGCGACCGCGACGGCATCCCCAACCGCTATGACCGCGACAATGGCAACCGCCACGACCGCGATGGCGACGGCGTCCCAAACCGCGACGACCGCCGCCCGGATAATCCCCGCCGCGATTAAGCAGCTAACACCAAGGCCACCCATCGCGGTGGCCTTGTCATTTTCCCGACACATCCGTGTATTAACATCGCGCGACGATCAATCACACTGCACGAGAAAGATTCACGATGGCGATGGAAACTGCCGGTTTTACCTACGGCTCGGACACCTCGGGCCTGGTCTGGGGCTTCCTGTTTGGCCGCGACGGGCAGCCACTGGCGCTCGACTCGACGGCGGCGCTGGCCTGGCTGGCCGATGGCGCGGCGCGCCCGGCGCAGGAATTCGTCTGGCTGCATTTCAATTTGTCGCATGCGGCCAGCGAAAAATGGCTGATGACGCATACGCAGCTGGCCGACGAATTCTATGAAACCCTGCACCAGGGTTCCCGTTCCACGCGCATCGAACAGGCGGAAAACACCCTGATCGCCGTGGTCAACGATGTGGTGCACAACTTCTCGTTCGAAGCGTCCGACATTTCCACCATGTGGGCCAGCGTGGCGCAAAACCTCGTCATCACGGCGCGCCGCGCACCGCTGCAGTCGATCGAACGCCTGCGCCAGGCCGTCATCAAGAATCACGAGCCGATCCGCTCGTCGGTGGAATTGCTGATCCATCTGCTGCGCGACCAGGCCGACGTGCTGGTCAACATCGTGCGCGACGCCGTGGCGCGGGTCGACGATATAGAAGACCACTTGCTGGCCGGGCGCCTGGTGCCGAAACGCGAAGATCTGGGCGCCATGCGGCGCGTGCTGGTACGGCTGCAGCGCCTGCTGGCGCCGGAACCGGCCGCCCTGTTCCGCCTGCTGCAACGCCCGCCATCGTGGGTGTCGGAACTCGACAGCCTGGAACTGCGCCAGTCGACGGAGGAGTTTTCGGTGGTGCTCAGCGATATGTCTTCGCTGCAGGAACGCATCAAGCTGCTGCAGGAAGAGATCGCCGCCAGCGTCAACGAGGAAAACAGCCGCAGCCTGTTCGTGCTGACCATCGTCACCGTGCTGGCCTTGCCGATCAATATCATCGCCGGCATGCTGGGCATGAATGTGGGGGGTATTCCGCTGGCCCAGCATCCGCAGGGCTTCTGGATCATCGTCGCCATCATCGTCACGTTTACGGTCGTGGCGGGATGGCTGGTGGTGCGCGTGCAGCGAAACAGTTAAGTCCCGGCACGGCCTGGCAGGCGAACGGCAGGCGCCGTCCGCCGTCACTGCTTAGCGGTGGTATTCGCCGGCCCGTTCAGGCTGGTAAACGATTTCCTCGATTTTCACCTTCACGACGCCGCCCGGCATGGGCCAGGCGATACTGTCGCCCACGGACAGGCCCAGCAGCGCGCTGCCGACGGGCGCCAGCACGGAAATACGGTCGGCCTGGCCTTCCACGTCCTTCGGATACACGAGCGTCAGGCAGAATTCCTCCTTGTTTTCCACCGTGAAGCGCACGGTGGAATTCATCGTCACGACGGTCGGTGGAATTTCTTGCGGCTCGAGCACCTCGGCGCGGCCCAGCTCATCGAGCAAGGCGGCCTTGTCCGGCGATAAGTTATTACCCAAGGCATACAACAACGCTTCCAGTCGTTCCAGGTCTTGTGACGACAAAATAATTTTTGGTTTTTTTTCCAAGATATCCTCACTATTGATCATCAGGGCGGCGTCCGGTTTTGCTGGCGGCAGTTTACTTGGCCGCGGCAGACAAAACAAACAGCATCAGGACGTCCATCATCAGCGGATTATGGACGAACTCGCGGAGCAAGGCCATAGCGTTCGCGCATTCTTCATTAAAATTTATTAAAATCAATGACTTGTAATGGCTTATAGCGTAAAAAAGTTTATCCGTGCCGCGATGGCCGGGCGCATTGAAGTTATTCTTGCTGGTATTTTGTTTACCATCAGCATTGTTTTAAGAGAAAAAAAACGGCGGGCAAAAAAAGGATTAAAATTCAGCATGAATTATTATTAGAAAGACACGCTTTCCTTTCCGCCTGTCTTGTCGCCTTGCCTGCTGTCACCGGTGTGCTGCATGGATATAAATTGCCGCACGCCCTGTACTTTCACGCTGCAAAATGACAATATGTCGGCCTTAGCAACACTTGGCAACACGTTGAGAGTTCCGGCTCACTTCGGTTTTCATCAGACTGGAACGTAAAGTATGGCAGGGCGAGGCGTGATCACACGGGGCGGCGGCAGGCGGGGCCGGCAGGAAGAAGCGTCATGATGACGCCATTGATACTGCCGTCCGTGCAATTGCGCGGCGACCGGATAGCCCGGCTGAACTTGCTGGCCGCGGCGGCCATGCTGGCCACGGCCAGCCTGCTGCTGATCCTCTTTCAATTGTTTTCCCTTCAGGAATCCTTCCAGCGCAACCTGCACATCCAGGCCGACATGCTGGCACCGGCCGCCACCCAGGCCATGCGCGAGGACAATCGTCTCGCGGCACAACAACTGCTCGCTCCCCTCGCCGCCGCCCCGCATATCCGGCAAGCCCTGCTCTACAGCCCCTATGGCACACCGTTTGCCCGCTACGCACGCAGCGGCAACGATGTCGTGCCGGCGGCGCCGCGCAACGGCCTGCACCTCGATTACCTGGACGGCAGCGCCGCGATATTGAAGACCCTGCCCGGCGGCGGCGCGCTCTACCTGCGTGCCAGCCTGGCGCCGCTGTACGCGAGCCTGGCGCAATTTTCCGCCTTCACCGTGCTTGTCTGCCTGTGCGCGTTCGGCCTGACGTTCCTGATGGTGCGCCGCACGCGCACCGCGGCCCAGCATGCGGAAAACCATCTGCACTACCTGGCCCACGTCGACTCCGTCACGCAACTGCCGAACCGCCATGAATTCAACGACGCCCTGGCCTACGCGCTGGCGCGCGCCGACCGCCAGGACAGCAGCGTAGGCCTGCTGCTGCTGGACCTGGACAACTTCAAGGTAGTCAACGATACGCTGGGCCACCACTGCGGCGACCAGTTGCTCAAGCTCGTCGCCGAGCGCCTGGTGGCCATCCTGCGCGGCACCGACATCATCTGCCGCATCGGCGGCGATGAATTCGTCGTCATCGTCGAACCGGCCGACGACGCCTCGGAAATGGCCAGCGTGGCGCGCAAGATCCTCGCCGTGCTGGCCGCGCCGTTCGACCTCGAAGGCCACCAGCTGTATGTCAGCGCGAGCATCGGCGTGAGCCTGTATCCGTTCGACGCGCAGGACGTGGCCACCCTGACGCGCAATGCCGATACGGCCATGTACCACGCCAAGCACCAGGGCAAGAACCGCTACGCCGTGTTCAAGGCCGAAATGGAATTGCGCGCCCAGCGCCGCCTGCGCATGGAAGCGAACCTGCGCCGCGCGCTGCAAAACGAGGAACTGTATCTGCACTACCAGCCGCAGATCGACTTGCGCAGCGGGCGCATCGTCGGCGTGGAAGCGCTGATACGCTGGAACTGCCGCGAGATGGGCCAGCTGAGCCCTGCCGAATTCATCCCCGTGGCAGAGGAAAGCGGCATCATCGTCGACCTGGGACGCTGGGTGCTGCAAAGCGCCTGCCGCCAGGCGGCCGTCTGGTGCAAGGCGGGCCTGCTCGATTCGCTCGAGCACGTAGCCGTCAACCTGTCGGCCTGCCAGGCGCGCGACCCGAGCCTGATGGACGACATCCGCGCCATCCTGGACGAAACGCAGCTGCCGCATGGCTTGCTGGAGCTGGAAATCACGGAAGGGGTCTTGATGGACAATATCCACGCCAACGTGGAATTGATGCGGCGCCTGCAGGACACGGGCATCCATCTGTCGATCGACGATTTCGGCACCGGCTATTCGTCGATGTCCTACCTGAAACGCCTGCCGATCGACCAATTGAAAATCGACCGCAGCTTCGTGCACGACCTGCCCGGCGAGGGCGAAGCCATCGTCACGGCCATCATCGCCATGGCGCACAGCCTGCATCTGAAAGTGGTGGCCGAGGGCGTGGAAACCTTGCGACAGGTGGAGTTTTTACGAACAGCGGGCTGCGACAACGTGCAGGGCTTTTTCTTCGCGCGCCCGATGACGGCGGCGCAGCTGACGGCATTGCTGCTGGAACGGCGCGACTGGAGTACGCGCACGATTTTGCCGGCTTGAGTTGATGCCAACGATGGTTGTCGGATTACGGCCGTTGGCCTAATCCGACCTACGCCATGAACAGGTAGGTCGGCGTAGGTCGGGTTAGCGCAAAGCGCGTAACCCGACACCACTACGCTACATCAAGCCAGCTTGGCCGAATGCTCGCGCGTCGCGTGGAATTTCAATTTCGGCCAGCGCTCTTCCGTCAAGCGCAGGTTGACGCCCGACGTGGCCAGGTAGGCCATGTTGCCGGCCGCATCGTAGGCCACGTTGTGGCCCAGCGCGTTTTCGAAGTCTTGCAGGATGCGCTTGTCGTCGCAGCTGACCCAGCGCGCGCTGCTGATGCTCGTGCCTTCGAACACGGCGTCGACGCCATACTCGTTGAGCAAGCGGCTGGCCACCACTTCGAACTGCAGCACGCCGACGGCGCCCAGCACCAGTTCGCCGCCCTGCACCGGCTTGAAGACTTGCACCGCGCCCTCTTCGCCCAGCTGCTGCAAGCCCTTGTGCAGCTGCTTGATCTTCAGCGGATTGCGGATGCGCACGGAACGGAAGAAGTCCGGCGCAAAGTACGGGATACCCGTAAAGGTCAGCATCTCGCCTTCGGAAAAACTGTCGCCGATCTGCATGTTGCCGTGGTTCGGCAAGCCGATGATGTCGCCCGCGTACGCTTCTTCCACCTGTTCGCGCGACGATGCCATGAAGGTCACCACGTTCGACACCTTGATCTCGCGCCCCAGGCGCAAATGCTTGACCTTCATGCCGCGCTCGAAACGTCCCGAGCACACGCGCAAGAAGGCGATGCGGTCGCGGTGGGCCGGGTCCATGTTCGCCTGGATCTTGAAGACGAAACCGGTAAACGGCTGTTCGGACGGAGCCACCGAACGCACGGTCGCATCGCGCTCGCGCGGCGCCGGCGCCCAGTCGACCAGCGCGGACAGGATCTCGCGCACGCCGAAGTTGTTGATGGCCGAACCGAAGAACACGGGCGTCTGCACGCCGGAGAGGAATTCTTCCAGATTGAACGGGTTCGACGCGCCGTGCACCAGTTCCACTTCCATGCGCAGCTGGTCCATCTCGAGCGGGAACATCTCCTGCAGGCGCGGGTTGTCGATGCCCTTGATGATTTCGAAGGCGCCGTCGGCCTTTTCTTCGCCGGCCTTGAACAGCATGATCTCGTCGTTCAGCAGGTGATACACGCCGCGGAAGTTCTTGCCCATGCCGATAGGCCAGGTGACGGGCGCGCACTGGATCTTCAGCACCGATTCGAGTTCGTCGAGCAGGTCCAGCGGATCGCGCGTCTCGCGGTCCATCTTGTTCATGAAGGTGACGATCGGCGTATTGCGCATGCGGCACACGGCCAGCAGCTTGATCGTCTGCGCTTCCACGCCCTTGGCCGCATCGATCACCATCAGCGCCGAGTCGACCGCCGTCAGCACGCGGTAGGTATCTTCCGAGAAGTCCTGGTGGCCGGGGGTGTCGAGCAGGTTGACGACGTGGTCGCGGAATTCGAACTGCATCACCGAGGAAGCGACGGAAATGCCGCGCTGCTTCTCGATCTCCATCCAGTCCGACGTCGCGTGGCGGCCCGATTTGCGCGCCTTGACGGTACCGGCCATCTGGATCGCGCCCGAGAACAGCAGCAGTTTTTCCGTCAGGGTGGTCTTACCGGCATCCGGGTGGGAAATGATGCCGAAGGTGCGGCGGCGCTGCACTTCGCGCGCGATCACGGCCGGGGCCTTGCTGCTCGCTGGCGCTGCGGCGATGTCCGCGTTGTCGCTGGAATCGGGGATAGTGATGTCGTTCTCGTTGGCCATATTGGTGACCATAATATGGCCCTCGCAAAAAACCCTCGATTTTACAGAAGGATCGGCCTTCCGTGTGAACTGCTTCACTCTGGCGAACGGCAAAAATGACTGCATCAGGGCGCACTTCATCAAGGGGTCACAATCCACAGGCAACATTGCACTGCAGAAATGTTGTCACCCTACCCTGGAAACCCGATGAAAATCCTCCTCACCCCCGCCATCCGACTCATGCAGCGCTTGCGCCTGCTACCCAAATTCATGCTTGTCTGCCTGGTCTTCCTGCTGCCGCTGGTGCTGGCGACCACCCTGCTGATCTCGGAACTGGGCAAATCGCTGGCCCAGGCGCAGGATGCGCAGCGGGGCGTGGCCTATGTGCGCCAGTTGCAGGAAGGCACGCGCCTGCTGCAGCAGCGGCGCGGCCTCGAACACTTGCGCCTGAGCGGCAAGGCGGGCATGGACAACACGGCCCTGAACGCGCGCATCACGGCCGCCCTGGCGGCCCTGGCGCGTCTGCCTGCCGGCGCCGGCTTGCCGCAGGCGGCCGAGCTGACGAAACAGTGGCAAGCCCTGCTGGGCCGCCAGGCCGGCCTCGCGGCGCGCGACAGCTACGCGGCGCATACGGCGCTGCTGCGCCAGGCGGCGAAACTGGGCCAGCTGGTGGCCGACCGTTCGCACCTGAGCCTGGACCCGGACGCGGGCGCCAACCACCTGAGCGCCGTCTTCACCGCCACCCTGCCCGACCTGGCCGAAAGCCTGTCCGACATCGCCGGGCGCGGCGCCGCCTACATCGACACGGGCCTGTTCGAGGCGAATGAAGATCAGCTCGTCAACGCCAACGCGCTGATCGCGCGCCACGAACTGGAACGCCTGCCGGCCCGCTTCGACGAAATCCTCGCCACCCGGCCGGAATTGCGCGCCAGCGTGCAGCCGACCCTGAAAGCCGTGCCAGCCGCGCTGGCCTTTCTCGAACGCACGAAAAACGAAGTGACGAATTCCTACGACCAGACGTCGGGCGCACAATTCCATGCGGCCGGCATGCAGGCAATCGACGCCCTGCAGGCGCTGTCCGGTGCTTCCGCCGGCGCCCTGGACGGTTTGCTGGCGCAGCGCATCGCCCGCGACGAGGCGCGCCGCGCCCTGATCCTGGCCACCATGCTGCTGGTGCTGCTGGCCGCTGCCTACCTGTGCGCGGGCTTTTATGCCGCGTTCGCGCGCGACGTGACGCAATTGCGCGTGGCTGTCGGCGCGGCGGCGGCGGGCGACCTGTCGCAGCGCATCACCTCGCAGGCACACGATGAAATCGGCGACCTGGTGCGCGACTTCGGCGCCATGACGCACGGCCTGGCCACCCTGGTGCAGGAAATCCGCGGCGGCGCGGCCGTCATCGCGGCGGCCGGCGCCGATATCGCCCAGGGCAACGCCGCCCTGTCCGGCCACACGGCCACGCAGGCCGATGCGCTGGGCGCCACCGTGGACTCGATGCGCGAGCTGACGGCCACCGTGGGCCGCAACGAGGCGCACGTAGGACAAGGGCGAACCCTGGTGGCGACGGCGGCCGACGTGGCCCTGCGCGGCGGCCAGACCGTGGGCGCCGTGGTCGACACCATGGCCTCGATCAAGGCCAGCTCGCACAAGATCGTCGACATCATCGGCGTCATCAACGGCATCGCCTTCCAGACGAATATCCTGGCCCTGAACGCGGCCGTCGAAGCGGCTAGAGCCGGCGAGCAGGGGCGCGGCTTTGCCGTCGTCGCCTCCGAAGTGCGCAGCCTGGCACAGCGCTCGAACGAGGCGGCGCTGGAAATCAAGCGTCTGATCGGCGATTCCGTCGCCACCGTGGATGCCGGCGGCGACCTCGTCAATGCGGCCGGCAACACCATGCGGCAAGTGGTCGACGCCGTGCAGCAGGTGGCCGTGGTGATCGGACGCATCAGCAGCGCCGGCGCCGAGCAGAATGGCGAGATCGCCCGCATCAACCAGGCGCTGGCGCAAATCGACGACATGACGCGCCAGAACGCGGGCCTGGTCGACGAGGCCCGCGCCGGTTCGCAGCGCCTGCACCAGGAAGGCGAAGCGCTGACGCAGGCCGTCAGCCGCTTCCGCCTGGGCGAGCACGAGGCGCCAAACCCGCGCCAGGCGCCGGCCGCAGCCGTGCGCGACGGCTTGCCCAGCGTGCGTCCGGCCGGCCTGTGGAGCGCCAATAAACCGCGCGTCATATCACAAAATCGCGCGGAACGGCGCAAGGCTAGCTAGTCAAAAGTGTGCACGTAGGACAAGGACTACAATTCCGCCTCAAATGAGACTACAAAGTGGCGACTGCTAATCTTATGTTCGCCACTTACATAAGCTTTTAAAGTAGCTACATCGCGATCTGCACCGCGCGGTCGAACAAAACGCCGTTATCACATGAGCACGGCAGCTTCTTTGACCAGCAACGCGGCAGTCGCACTCCGATGTAAAAAGCCTGTGAGGAATACTATGAACCAAACTCAACTTAGCACCCCGGTCCAGAAGAACCAGTTGCTGCCGCGCGCCATGCCGGCGGCCGGACGGGAAATCAAGCTTGCGTCGCGGGTTAGCCTCAGCAGTGCCCAACAGAATGAATTGCTGGCCGCCCTGCCGCGCGCCGCGCTTGAATCGCTGTTCGAAGACCTGGAACTGGTGGAACTGCCGTTCGGCAAGGAATTGTATGCCTACGGTAACAACCTGGAATACAGCTACTTCCCCACCACCGCCATCATTTCGCTGCTGTATGTGATGGAAGATGGCGCCACGACGGAAATCGCCGTCGTCGGCCATGAAGGCGTGGCCGGTGCCTCACTGCTGGCAGGCGAGCGCGCCATGTGCACGGCTGTCGTGCAAAGCGCCGGTTACGGCTACCGCCTGAAAACGCAAAGCTTGCGCGACGCGTTCAATCAAGGCGGCGCCCTGCCCCAGCTGCTGATGCGCTACACCAACGCCCTGTTTGCGCAAATGGCGCAGAACGCCGTCGGCGGCCGCCACAGCTCGATCGAACAAAAGCTGTGCCGCTGGCTGCTGGACCGCCTGGACCGTTCGCCATCGAATGAATTGAAAGTCACGCAAGAGCTGATCTCGATCATGCTGGGCGTGCGCCGCGAAAGCATCACGGCCGCCGCCGGCAAGCTGCAGGAAGAAGGCTTGATCCACTATCGCCGCGGCAATATCACGGTGCTGGACCGCGCCGGCCTGGAATGCTATGCAGGCGAGTGCTACAAAGTGGCCAAGACGGAATACGACCGCTTGCTGCGCGACGTTTCGCGCTGCTGATCATGCAAGATAAATAAAAAATGGCCGGGCTGCATGCCCGGCCATTTTTTTATCTCAAAGAAAATTACGCTTCGATATCCGCGTCGATGTCTTCCGGCTCCGGCGTCAGCGGCAACGGAATCACGGCTTCCACGCATGTCCCCTTGCCTTCCGGTCCCTGGCGCACGGTGAGAGTACCGCCCAGCAGCAAAGCGCGTTCGCGCATGCCCAGCAAGCCGTGCGACATCGGTTTTTGCAGCGCAGCTTCCGTGATGCCGATGCCGTCGTCGATCACGCGCAGCACCAGGCCGTGTTCATTGCGTTTCAAGGTCACGCTGACCATGCCGGCACGCGCATATTTCATGATATTCGTCAGCGATTCCTGCACGATACGGAACAGGGCAATCGTCAGGGTGGCTTCGCGGTTGTCGATATTGATGGCCACATCCGTTTCGCAACGAACCGAGCTCATGCGCGCAAAATCCTCGCAATAGCTTTCGATGGCGGCGCACAGGCCCAGGTTGTCCAGCAGGCTGGGGCGCAAATCCTCGACGATGCGGCGCTTGAGCTCCACCGTTTCCAGCAAGGTGGCCTTGGCGCGGCGCAATTGCATCGCCAGTTCCGGCTGCGTGTGCGCCAGTTGCTGCGTGACGGCACCCAGGTCCATGCTGATCGACGTCAGGTTGGCGCCCAGCTCATCGTGCAGCTCACGCGCCAGCCGCGCTTTTTCCACTTCATTGACGCTGATCAAATGACGCGACAGTACGGATAGCTGCTCGGTACGCTTGCTGACCGTCGATTCCAGAGTATCGTTGGCATTTTGCAATGCATACTCGACGGCCGCGCGGTTCTGGAAGCTGCGCCGCACCAGCTGGTAAAACATGATCAGCACAAGAATGGCCAGGGCATTGATGCCGATACCGAGCAGCACGGCTTTCTGGTACTCATGATAAAAGGCGGCGCTGCCGGTCGACAGCGCTTCATTCTGCTCGCGCGTCATGATCACCACCTGCAGACGGATCTCGTCCATGGTGGCGCGGTCATCGGTGACGCGCGAGATGTTGACGATCTCGGCCAGCCCGCCCTGCTTGTAGACATCGATCGATTGTTGCAACATCGACATCTTTCGGCGGATCAAGCTTTTCAGCTGGCCCAGGTTTTTCAGCTGGGTGGGACTGCCCGCGAGCAAGGTTTGCAGCTCGTTGAATTCGTTTTCGATTTCGGTGGTGGCGGTCTTCGACGGCCCCAGATAGGTTTCGGAGCCGGAAATGAAATAGCCGCGCAAGCTGCTTTCCGCATCGAGCACGAGCACATTCAAATACTGCAGGCGGTCGGCCACACGGGCGCTCTGGCTGAGCAAGGCGTTCGTGCCCTTCAACGACTGCAGGTTGTGATAAAGACTGAAGCCATTAAGTACAAGCAACAAGGCGCACGTCACGCACAGGATCGTCTTGTACAGGGGCAGGCGGTGATTCGGGGCCGGTTCAGCGGTGAAATACATCCTGATGTGCATCCTTAGCAAGGTTCGGCGCGGGAGAGAGCGCCGGCGCCGGCCAATTATAGTCCTCGCCACAAACTGCTGCACTGCACAAGTCGTGCTGGCTAGCTGGCTGAGCGATCATGTTTCAATGATCGCACCGCAGCGCTAGTCAAGCAAATTGTTTTTCATTGCGTAATAGGTCAAGTCGCTGTTAGATTGCAAGCCCATTTTTTCCATGATGCGCGTACGGTAGGTACTGACCGTCTTGATGCTCAGCGATAAGGCCACGCCGATATCGGACACGGTGGCGCCGCGCGCCAGGCGCAGGAAGACCTGGAACTCGCGGTCCGACAATTCCGTATGCAGGGCCGCATTCGTGTCGCGGTCGAACGACTGCGCCAGCAACTCGCCCACGGTGGAGCTGACATAGCGGCGTCCCTGGAATACGGTGCGCACGGCCGTCATCAGCTCGTCGGCTTCGCATTCCTTGTTCAGATAGCCGTTCGCGCCCATCTTGAACAGGTTCAGCGCGTACTGCTGCGCGGGATAGCCGCTGAGTATCAGCACGGGCAATTCCGGCTGGCCCTGGCGGATCGTGCGCAAGGTATCGATGCCGCTTTGATCGGGCATGGCTATATCGAGCAGCAATACATCGCAAATTTCGCGGCGGGCGATATCGAGCGCTTCGCGCCCGGTACCGGCTTCCGCCACCACACTGAAATCGTCAGAAGACGAAAAAATCTGTTTGAATCCAGCTCGTACTATTTGGTGATCATCACAAATGGCAACGCGTATCATTGTTTCCCCTTAAATTTTCCTGGCCTGGGAAAGACTACCGGAACCTGAACGCTGCTCCGGTTCAGCGTCACTAACAAAAACGCAACATTAACATTATATTCAAAATATGGCGCGCCGTACGGTAGCGTGAGCGCCAAGGCGGGGCGCCCATGCAGTATAGTCAACTTGGTCAACTGCTACCGGACAACCCCACCTATATTGGTACAAATCTTATTTTAGCAAGGTTAAAATCGCCATTAATTCATTGCGTATCCACACGCGGTCCAACGGCACTTCCTGCGGCACGGCAGGCATGGCCGGCAGCTCGTCGGCGATGGCATGCGATGCGCCACGGCTGTCGAGCTTGTTGCGCGCCCCGCTGATGGTAAAGCCCTGCTCGTACAGCAATTCGCGGATGCGGCGTATCAGCAGCACCTCATGGTGCTGATAATAACGGCGGTTTCCACGTCGTTTGACCGGCTTGAGCTGGGAAAACTCCTGCTCCCAGTAGCGCAATACGTGCGGTTTGACGCCGCACAACTCGCTCACCTCGCCGATCGTGAAATAGCGTTTCGCCGGAATCGGCGGCAAGGCGATCAACTCGGTTTTACTGATGCGCTCGTTCATCGCCACTCACTCAGGCAGCACGTGCCAGCGGACTGGTCTCTTCGACCATGCTTTTCAGCTTCTGGCTCGCATGGAAGGTCACGACACGGCGCGCCGTGATGGGGATCTCTTCGCCCGTCTTCGGATTGCGGCCCGGCCGTTGCGGCTTGTCGCGCAACTGGAAATTGCCGAAACCGGACAACTTGACGGCCTCGCCACGCTCGAGCGCGTTGCGGATTTCGTCGAAAAAGGTCTCGACCATATCCTTCGCTTCGCGCTTGTTCAGGCCCACTTGCTCGAACAACAGTTCGGCCAGTTCCGCCTTGGTCAAGGTCGGTAAATCTTTTTCCGCTTCCTGGCGCACCTTGGCAACCAGCATGGCCCGATGCAAATCGGCGGCCAGTGCGGATTGCAGTACGGCGGAATCAACGTCGCTGTTATTAATTTTCCTGCCCTGCCTTTTCTGTGCGCCCGAGCTCGCCACATGGCAAGCTCGTCTACGATTGACGACGGAAAGGCCGTCACGCAAGGCGACGGCCAGTCCGGTAATTACGAACGCAGTTTCGCGTCGTGGCCCTGCTTGGCCGCATCGATCAGAACAGCCATCAGGCCATCGACGACATCGTCTTGCAGGGTGTTTTGAGTATCTTGCAAGCTAATCCGGAAAGCAAGGCTTTTTTCATCCGCTTCCAGACCTTTTCCACGATATTCATCAAATAAAACAATGGCTTGCACGATACGCGCTGCCGGGCTCGCCTTCGCTGCCGCGTGGAAGCTGTCGAGCAGATCCTGCACGGCCACCGATTGCTTGACGACCACGGCCAGGTCGCGGCTGACGCCAGGGAATTTCGAGATTTCCTGGTACGCGGGCACGACTCTTTGCGTCAGCGCAGCAGCATCGACTTCGAACAGCACGGGTGCCAGCGGCAAGTCATACTTTTGCATCCAGCGCGGGTGCAATTCGCCGATGAAACCGATGACCTTGCCATCGAGCTCCACGTTGGCCGAACGGCCCGGATGGAGGGCCGGATGCTCCGCCTTGGTGAAACGCAAGACCAGCGGCGCGAACAGCGCTTCCAGGTCCGCCTTCACGTCGAAGAAGTCGACCGTGCGCGCAGCCTGGCCCCACTGCTCGTCGGCAACCGCGCCGTAGGCCATGGCGGCCACGCGCTTGGGCTGGGCGTAGCCGGCCACCGACAACGGGCCGTTTTCCACGCTGTCGTCGCGCTGGTAGATGGCGCCCACTTCGAAGATGCGCACGCGGTTCGTCTTGCGGTTCAGGTTGTAGCGCACATTGGCGATCAGGCTGCCGATCAGCGAGGAGCGCATCACGCTCATCTGGCTGGCGATCGGGTTCTGCAATTTGATCGGGTTCGTGTTGCCCGAGAAATCGCGCTCCCATGCCGTATCGACAAAGCTCATGTTAACCACTTCCTGGAAACCCAGGTCGGCCAGTTCATGACGTACCGCAAACAGCGAGCGGGTATTTTCCGGTGCAATCTGCATCACGTTCGCAGCCACGGGCGGCAAGGCCGGGATGTTTTCAAAGCCGTACACGCGTGCCACTTCCTCGATCAGGTCTTCCTCGATCTCGATGTCGAAACGGTAGCTGGGCGAGGTCACGGAAAACACGCCGTCCGCCAGGGTGTATGGCAGGGCCAGGCGCGTGAAGATATCGGCGATCAGCTCATCGTTGAGCGGCACACCGATGACTTTTTGCGCGCGCGCCGTGCGCATCGACACGGGCTGGCGTTGCGGCAGGTTCACCACGTGGTCGTCGACGGGGCCGACGGTCGTCGCCGGCGTGCCGCAGATTTCCACGATCAGTGCCGTGATGCGCTCGATGTGTTCGACGGTGGTGGCGAAATCGACACCGCGCTCGAAGCGGTGCGCCGCATCGGTCGAGAAATTCAAACGGCGCGCGCGGCCTTGAATGGCGTTCGGCCACCAGAATGCCGCTTCCAGATAGATGCTGTCCGTATCGTCCGATACGGAGCTGGCGTCGCCGCCCATGATGCCGGCCAAGGATTCGATTTCTTTATCATCAGCAATGACGCCGATCCACTCGTCGACGGCAATGGTATTGCCGTTCAACAGCTTGACGGATTCGCCCGCCTTGCCCCAACGCACGTCGAGACTGCCGTGGATCTTGGCCAGGTCAAACACGTGGCTGGGACGGCCCAGTTCCAGCATGACATAGTTCGAGATATCGACCAGGGCCGACAACGGACGCTGGCCGCTGCGCTCGAGGCGCTGCTTCATCCAGTCCGGCGTGGCTGCCTTGGCGTTCAAGCCGCGGATGACGCGGCCCGTGAAACGGCCGCACAGGTCCGGCGCGCTGACTTTCACGGGCAGGATTTCATCGCTGGAAACAGGCACGGTGCGGAACTGCGGCGCATTCAGGGGCACACCCGTCAAGGCCGACACTTCGCGCGCCACGCCCAGCACGGACAGGCAATCCGCCTTGTTCGGCGTCAACTTGATGGTGAATTTCAAATCGTTGAGCGCAAAGTAATCGCGGAAGTTCTGGCCGATCGGCGCGTCGTCCGGCAATTCCATCAAGCCGGCGTTTTCTTCCGACAATTTCAATTCGCGCGCGGAGCACAGCATGCCTTGCGACTCGACGCCGCGCAGCTGGCCCACCTTGATTTCAAACGGCTTGCCATCGGCGCCAGGCGGCAGCACGGCGCCGGCCATCGCGCAGACGACTTTCAAGCCCGGGCGCACGTTCGGCGCGCCGCAGACGATGTTGAGCATGGTGCCTGTGCCGACGTCGACCTGGCACACATTCAGGCGGTCCGCGTTCGGATGTTTTTCCATCTCCAGGACCAGGCCCACCACCACGTTCGAGAACGGGGGCGCGACAGGATCGACGTCCTCGACTTCGAGACCGGACATGGTCAGCAGATGGGCCAGTTCGTCCGAAGTCATCTTCGGATCGACCATGGTACGGAGCCAGTTTTCGGAAAATTGCATAATCAAGCCTTCAAAGGGTCAAAGCTCACAGCGCGAGCGCACAGGCGCTCAAGCGCCATGAATCAAACGGAACAACGCTTAGTTGAATTGCTTCAAGAAACGCAAGTCGCCTTCATAGAACAGGCGCAGGTCGTTGATGCCGTAACGCAGCATCGTCAAGCGTTCCAGGCCGGAGCCGAAAGCGAAACCGATGAATTTCTCGGGATCGAGGCCGAAGTTCTTCACCACGGTCGGATGCACCTGGCCGGCGCCCGACACTTCCAGCCAGCGGCCTTTCAATGGGCCGGAGCCAAAGGCGATGTCGATCTCGGCCGACGGTTCCGTGAACGGGAAGTACGACGGGCGGAAGCGCACCTGCAGGTCGTCCGTCTCGAAGAAGGCCTTGACGAAATTCAGGTACACGCCCTTCAGGTCGGCAAAGCTGATGTCTTCGGCAATCCACAGGCCTTCGACCTGGTGGAACATCGGCGAATGGGTGGCATCGCTGTCGACGCGGTAGGTGCGGCCCGGCGCGATGACCTTGATCGGCGGCGTATGCGTGCGCGCATAACGCACCTGCATCGGGCTCGTGTGCGTGCGCAGCAGCAAGGGCTTGCCATCGGTGTCGTTGCCATCGATGTAGAACGTGTCTTGCATGGAACGGGCTGGATGGTTTTCCGGGCTGTTCAGCGCCGTGAAGTTGGTCCAGTCGTTTTCGATTTCAGGGCCGTCGGCCACGTCGAAACCGATGGAGCGGAAGATTTCCTCGACCCGCTCCCACGTACGCATCACGGGATGGATGCCGCCTGGCATGCGGCCACGGCCTGGCAGGGTCACGTCGATCGCTTCGGCGTTCAGACGGCCTTGCATCTGGGCATCGGCCAGCGCATCACGGCGCGCCGTCAGCGCGTCTTCGATCTGCACTTTAACGGCGTTGATCAGGGCGCCCTGCGCCTTGCGCGCGTCCGGGTCCAGCTTGCCCAGGCCCTTCATCATTTCGGTAATCTGGCCAGTCTTGCCCAGGTAGCGGGCTTTGGCGTTTTCAAGTGCGGCAGCGTCTGCGGCGGCGATAAAGTCAGCCTGGGCCGAGACGACGAGTTCTTCTAGGGAGTTCATGCGGCATTTCCTGTTTTGGACATCAATTCTGGACTCGGCTATCAAAAGTCCAACAATCAAAAACGGAAACGGGGCATAAGGTTCACACCCCTGCCCCGCTCTTTATGACGTCACCCTACGGATGACGTTGTGCAATGACCGATGCTTACGCAGCGATTTTTGCTTTAACTGCGTTGACAATCGCAGCGAATGCTGGCTTGTCCATCACAGCCATATCGGCCAGGACTTTACGGTCCAGTTCGATATTTGCTTTTTTCAAGCCGTTCATGAATACGCTGTACGTTACGCCATGCTCACGGGAAGCGGCGTTGATACGGGCGATCCACAGGCGGCGGAAAACGCGCTTCTTGTTGCGGCGATCGCGGTAAGCGTATTGGCCAGCGCGCATAACTGCTTGCTTGGCAACACGGTATACACGGCTGCGGCGACCACGGTAGCCTTTAGCTTGAACAAGAATCTTCTTATGACGGGCACGAGCTGTAACCCCACGTTTTACTCTAGGCATAGTAACTCCTTAAATTGAGTGTGAGATTAAGCAGTCGGCATCATGCGCATGACGGATGTGACATCCGATGCGTTGATGTTACGGGTACCGCGCAACTGACGTTTGTTTTTGGTGGTTTTCTTGGTCAGGATGTGGCGTTTGAACGCGTGACCCGACTTGACTGTTCCACCTGGACGCACGCGAAAACGTTTTTTCGCGGAGCTTTTGGTCTTCATTTTAGGCATAGCAATCTGTCCTCTTACGGACAGCTCCATTTATAACAGGATTGCAGGTGGCAACACGACGCTGCGCTTAGATGCCTGCTTTCACATGTTGTGCAGCGGATGCGAGTCCACTACAGTTCACGCGGCCCGGGCATTGCTGACCGGGCCGCGCAAATTCTGCCTGGAATCTGGTGTCGCGCCCATGCAGGCACAAACCACGTCGATCCACAGTAAAACGCTATTGTATCTTACTTCTTCTTCTTAGGCGAAAGAACCATGATCATTTGGCGGCCTTCCATCTTCGGGAACTGCTCGACCTGGCCATACGGCTCCAGATCGGCTTTCAGACGTTCCAGCATGCGGAAGCCAATATCCTGATGCGCCATCTCACGACCGCGGAAACGCAAGGTGATCTTGGTTTTATCGCCATCTTCAAGGAACTTGATGAGATTACGCAACTTGATATTGTAGTCACCATCATCAGTCCCCGGACGGAATTTGACTTCCTTCACGAGGATGATCTTTTGCTTCAATTTGGCTTCGTGAGCTTTCTTTTGCTCCGAATACTTAAATTTGCCGTAGTCCATCAAACGGCACACCGGTGGCTGCGCGGTAGGCGCAATTTCCACCAGATCGACGTTTGCCTCTTCCGCCAGGCGGAAGGCTTCAGCCAAACTTACGATACCGAGTGGCTCGTTATCGACCCCGCTTAAACGCATTTCAGGGGCAGTGATTTCGCCATTGATGCGATGTGACTTGTCAGTAGCTATTGTAATTTCCTTTAAAAATCTTGTAAGACGGTCGTGCAGCGAGTTTCCTCGTCAGGCCTTGGTGTCGACTTCATGTTTGAGTCGCTCTATCAGGGCATCGACGGACATCACGCCCAGATCGACATTGCCCCGCGCCCGCACGGCCACTGTATTCGCATCCCGCTCTTTGTCGCCAATCACTAAGATGTAAGGCAATTTTTGTACGGAATGTTCACGTATTTTATAGGTAATCTTCTCGTTACGCAAATCAGCCTGTACGCGCAGCCCCGCTTTGCGCAGTTTTGTTGTAACTTCCTGTACATAGTCGGCTTGAGCGTCGGAAATATTCAACACCGACACTTGCACCGGCGACAGCCACAACGGCATGGCGCCCGCATAGTGTTCGATCAGGATGCCGATGAAACGTTCCAGCGAACCGACGATCGCGCGGTGCAGCATGATCGGCACCTGGCGCGTGTTGTCCACGGCCACGTATTCGGCACCCAGGCGGCCCGGCATCGACGGATCGATCTGCACGGTGCCCACTTGCCATGCGCGGCCCAGACTATCCTTCAGGTGGTATTCGATCTTCGGACCGTAGAACGCGCCCTCGCCCGGCAATTCCGTCCATTCCACGCCGCAGGCGCGCAGGGCCGAACGCAGGGATTCCTCGGCGAAATCCCACGATTCTTCCGTGCCGATGCGGTTATCGGGACGCAAAGCCAGTTTCACATCGATATTCGTGAAGCCGAAAGCCGTGTACACATCCATCGCCTGCTGGTGGAACGCCGTCACCTCACCGGCGATCTGCTCTTCCAGGCAGAAGATGTGGCCATCATCCTGCGTAAAGCCGCGCACGCGCATCATGCCGTGCAAGGCGCCCGACGGCTCGTTGCGGTGGCATTGGCCGAATTCGCCGTAACGCAATGGCAGGTCGCGGTAGCTGCGCATGCCATTGTTGAAAATCTGAATATGGCCAGGGCAATTCATCGGCTTCAGCGCATAGGCGCGATTTTCCGATTCCGTGATGAACATGTTTTCACGGTAATTGTCCCAGTGGCCCGTTTTTTCCCACAGGCCACGGTCGAGAATTTGCGGCGCCTTGACTTCCTGATAGCCATTGACCTGGTACACATTGCGCATGTATTGCTCGACTTGCTGCCAGATCGACCAGCCTTTCGGGTGCCAGAAGATCAGGCCCGGCGCTTCTTCCTGGAAATGGAAGAAATCGAGCTGCTTGCCCAATTTGCGGTGGTCGCGCTTTTCGGCCTCTTCCAGGTTGTGCAAATACAGTTCCTGGTCTTCCTTCTTGGCCCAGGCCGTGCCATAGATACGCTGCAGCATCTCGTTTTTCGAGTCGCCGCGCCAGTAGGCGCCGGCCAGCTTCATCAGCTTGAACACTTTCAGCTTGCCCGTCGATGGCACGTGGGGGCCGCGGCACAAGTCCGTAAACTTGCCTTCGGAATACAGCGACACTTCCTGGTCGGCCGGGATCGAACCGATCAGTTCAGCCTTGTACGCTTCGCCGATACCCTTGAAGTACTCGATGGCTTCGTCGCGCGCGACAACCTTGCGCGTGACTTGCTCATCCTTCTTGGCCAGTTCCGCCATTTTCTTTTCGATCGCCGTCAAATCTTCGGGCGTGAACGGACGCTTGTAGGCGAAGTCATAGTAAAAGCCGTTGTCGATCACGGGACCGATGGTCACTTGCGCGTCGGGGAACAATTCCTTGACGGCATACGCCAGCAAGTGGGCCGTCGAGTGGCGGATCACTTCCAGGCCATCGGCATCCTTGTCCGTCACGATCGCCAGTTCCGCGTCGTGCTCGATCAGATAGGAAGTATCGACCAGCTTGCCATCAACCTTGCCGGCCAAGGCAGCCTTGGCCAGGCCGGTACCAATATTGGCCGCAACCTGGGCCACGGTGACCGGGCCGTCGAATTGACGGGCGGAACCATCGGGAAGTCGGATTGTAAGCATATTGATCTCCATATCGGCGCTGGCGCCAGGTAAAACTGCAATGTGGTGTGAACTGAAAAACTGAAAGGAAAACGCGGACGCAAAAAAACGCGGACTAGCCGCGTTTTTCACTTTCTTGAGACAAAGGAAACCCGTTCGACTAGCGTCACTCCCAAAGCTTGGTAGTAGTTCGCGGTGTCATAACCGGTTTACCCTTTCTCTCTAACTGCATTCTGGTGGGCGGTGAGGAATTCGAATCCCCGACCCCTTGGATGTCGACCAAGTATTCTAACCAGCTGAACTAACCGCCCGTAAAACTTTTTTATCGATCACTGCATCAGCAATCGTCTTTAAAACCATCTACTGCCAAATTCTGGTGGGCGGTGAGGAATTCGAATCCCCGACCCCTTGGATGTCGACCAAGTATTCTAACCAGCTGAACTAACCGCCCCGAAGACCAGCATTATAGAGAGGCTTTCCCAGAATGACAAGGGCTGTTTTACAGGAAACTTTAATCATTCTCCGGGCGTCAGCCTCCTTTATATGGAGAGGGCCCGCAGCGCATGGAATGCCGCTAGAATCGGGGCATGAATTCCACCATACTAACTTGGCTGAAAACCCTGAGCCGCATTTGCGGTTTTGAAACGGCCGACTCCTTCCCGCCCCATCATCCGTATGCGCGCACGCGCTGGGACGCCGCGTATTTCGATATTGCCTCCGACGTGAAGCCCGACGAGATCGAGCGGCGCATCTGCGCGGCCATCGCCAACACGCCGAGCGTCTTCGCCTACATCACCAACCCCACGCCGCGCATGCAGCGTGCGCTGCTGAACGTGATCCACGACCGGCTGCGGCGCCAGCCCGGCGCGGGCGCCACGGACCTGGTCTTGTTATTGATCAACGCCTACGCCAGCGACCACATCACGGAAGCCGTGCCCGGCCTGCGCACCCTGATCTTCAACACGGAACACGAAGACACGAACCTGCGCGTGCATGCAATCCTGGAATTGCTGGTGGGCACGCCGCGCGGGCTCGACGTCATCGATATGTAAATCAGGCGTGATTGGCGGGAACATAGCGCGCCCGCAAACGCATGAACGGCGTTTCCACCAAAGCATATAAAAGCCAGCCCGTGGCGATGCTGGCAGCAATACTGGCCAGTATCGCTGTGAGGCTATCGGCGCCATGGCCAACGTCTTGCAAATAGGGCCGCAATAAGATGCACAGCTGCTTGTGCAGCAAGTAAATCGCATACGACCACAGGGCCAGGCTGGCCGCGCCCGGCACGCGCAGTCGATAGAGTGCGCTGGCGGGACTGAGCGCCGCGATCAGCAGCAGGGTAAAACTGGCGGCCAGGGCCGGATAGCCGAACACCGTCACCCAGTAGCCATAGTGATCGTTGAGGAACACATAAAACATCAGCGCCGTACCTGCGATTCCGGCCAGCAAGCTGCGGTTGCCATGGGATGTCAGGCGCGTCCAGGCGGCCGGATGGTAGTTCTTCAGCAGCGCCAGCGCCACGCCCGCCACCAGCTCGTCGAAGCGGCACCACGACGCGTAATAAATATACTTGTAATAGCCAAGGCCGCCGCGTGGCACTTGCACATACTCATCCCACAAATAGGCGCGCACCAGCATGCCCACGATAAAGCTGGCGGCCACGGCCAGCCACGCCCACAGCAAGGACTTGCGGCAAGCGGCGATCAGCAGCGCCACGGCCGGCAGCAGCACGTAGAACTGCTCTTCCACGCACAGCGACCACGCATGGGAAAACGCCGTACCCGGCGTTAAATTGATGTTTTGCGTAAAGGTCAGGAATTTCCACAGCGGCAATAACGCACTATCGCCGCGAAACGCGGGCCACAAGTAATACAGGGCCAGCACGGCGTAGAAACTGGGCAAGGTGCGCAGGAAGCGCCGTGTATAGAAACGCGGCAAGGAAAAGCCGTGCTCGCTGCGCAAGGCCGCAAAGATCTGATTGCCGATCAGGTAGCCGCTGAGGGCAAAGAACAGGTCCACGCCCGTCCAGCCGATTTCGCCCCAGAAACCGAACGCCCCCTCGCTGACGAACAGCAAATAATGGTTCATGAAGACGAGCACGATGGCCAGCGCACGCAGGGTATCGAGGCCGTACAGGCGGGAAGGATGGGAAGTGGGCATGGATATCGGCAAGGGAAAACAACGGTGGCGCCGATCATGCCATGCCGGGGCCGACGATGCGCACATTTTTACGGGAGCCTGTGGCGAATCCCGCTAAAATATGCCGACCCCGCTTTCCCTTCCCGCAACAGCATAGGATATGTCCAGCATGAGCAGCGCACTCCACTTCAAGTCCATCAACTACACGGGCCAAGGCAGCGGCCCCCGCCTGATCGTCACCGGCGCCGTACACGGCAATGAAACCTGCGGCACCAAGGGCATCCACCGCGTGATGGCTGAACTCGACAGCGGCGCCCTTTCCATCGTGGCCGGCAGCGTCACGTTCGTGCCCATCACCAACCCGCTTGCCTACGCCAAGGGCGTGCGCAGCGGCGACCGCAACCTGAACCGGAACCTGTTCCCCAACGACAATCCACAGGATTTCGAAGACCGCATCGCCAACTGGCTGTGCCCGCTGCTGGGCCAGCACGACGTGCTGCTGGACTTGCACTCGTTCAATGCCGACAGCCAGCCCTTCGTCATGGTGGGTCCGCGCAACAACGATGGCCCGCTGCAACCGTTCAAGCACGAAGACAAGGAACGCGCGCTGGCGCGCCGCCTGGGCGTGCGCCGCTTCGTCGATGGCTGGCTGCAAACGTATGGCGCCGGCGTGCAGCGCCGCCTGGGCAGCAGCGACCAGGTGGGCATGGTCTTGCGCTACGGCGTGGGCACGACGGAATACATGCGCTCGACGGGCGGCTATGCGCTGACCCTGGAATGCGGCCAGCACGCGGACCCGGCAGCGCCGGACATTGCCTACCGCGCCATCATGAACACGCTCGCCTTCCTCGGCTTCATCGACGCGCCGCAGCCCGAACCGATTGCCGATGCGGACATGGAAGCGCTGAACATGGTTGTCGTGCACGACAAGCTCGATGCAGGCGACCGCTTCATCAAGACCTGGTCCAGCTTTGACAAGGTGAAACAGGGCGAGCAGATCGGCGTGCGCGCGGACGGCACGCCCGTGACGGCCGAGTTCGACGCCTACATCCTGTTCCCGGACGTCAACGCGCAAGCCAATGCCGAGTGGTATTACCTGGCAAGGGTTGCCAGCAGTTTTTGATTAGAGCCTATTCCAGTAGGGAGCGTCATCTGCTGGTAGTTCATCAGGAGCGCGGACAAGGCGTGAGGAGGACGCGTGGCGAGCCACGCGACGACGATCAACGCAGTCCCCGCTTCTGAGGGGCGCCAGCAGGGGATGTATTCATCTACTGGGATAGGCTCCTAGTGCCCGACGGACTTGGAAAACAAGTTAATCACGAGCACGCCGGCAATGATCAGCCCCAGGCCGATCAAGGCTGGCGTATCGAGGCTCTGCTTGAACCAGAACCAGCCGACGGCGGAAATGAGCACGATGCCCACGCCCGACCAGATCGCATACACGATGCCGGTAGGAATGACCTTCAAGGTCAGGGATAGGCACCAGAAAGCGATGCTGTAGCCAACCACGGTGATGACACTGGGCCACAAGCGGCTGAAACCCTCGGACGCCTTCAAGGCGCTGGTGGCAATCACTTCGGCGATGATGGCGATGGCCAGGTAGAAATAGGTCATGGCAAGACTCATGCGGGCGTCCTTATTGTGGGCTGAGCAGTTTCAAGCCCAGGATGCCGGACACGATCAGGGCGATGCAGGCGATGCGCGCGGCACTGGCCGGTTCGCCCAGCACCATGATGCCAAAGATGGCCGTGCCAACGGTGCCGATGCCCGTCCAGATGGCGTAGGCCGTGCCCAGCGGCAAGGTGCGCAAGGCCAGGCCCAGCATCACCACGCTGCCCACCATGGAAACAGCCGTCAGCACGGAAGGCACGAGGCGCGTAAAGCCGGCGCTGTATTTGAGGCCGATGGCCCAGCCGATTTCCAGCAAACCCGCCAATACCAGAATGATCCATGCCATACTTTTCTCCCGAGGCGGCAGGGTCGTCCCCGCCATACAGCCCCCACATCGAGCGGGGTCGTCCCCACAGGAGCAAAGGGAAAAGTATACCATTGGGTGAAAAATCTTGCCCCAAGCACACTATGCGCTAGTGCGGCTGCTCTAATCGAAAGTTGCCAAAAAACATGCACTTGGCAGCATAATTGCCGCATCCATTCACTTTCGGGAACAACAATGCTGCTACTGGCCCAAATCCTTACCGCCCTCATCCTGCTGCTGCACGTGTACATCGTGCTGCTGGAAACCGTGCTGTTCGATGCGCGCGGACGCAAGGTGTTTGGCCTGTCCAAGGAAAAGGCGGAGATCGTGCGTCCCGCCATGTCGAACCAGGGTTGCTACAACGGCTTTCTCGTCGCCGCGCTGGCACTGGGCTTTTTTCACCCGGACGCGGCCATCGCTTATGCATTCACCGTGTTCGGCCTGGCGTGCATCGCCGTGGCCGGCGTGTGGGGCGCGGCCACCGTCATGACGCGCATCCTCTACCTGCAAACGGTGCCTGCCGTCATCGCCTTGCTGCTGTTCCACTTCGCCTGATGCCTGCCGGGGCGGCCAGCCGGCCGCCCTCCCCCGCTCCGTGCTGCCCGCGCATACCCCATATGGGTGATGTTTCCAAAAAACATGCCCGATACAATTCCTTGTAGCAATAAAAAAGATACCACCAGATACATGGTGGCACGTCACAGTCCACAGGGGAAATCATGCAAGCACATCCAACCACCTTTGCCGTCACTTTACTCGGCTGCCTCATGCTGTCCGCCTGCGGTGGCGGCGGCAGCGACGACACCAGCTCGGGCAGCGGTTCCACCAGCGCCGGCGGCACCAGCGGCACCTCGGCAAACTGCCAGTACAGCAATCTGATCAGCGACGCGGAACGCAAGCAGGCCAGCGCCTGCGGCATCCAGGTATCGGGCAACTATGCGCAGGCCGATTCCGGCTATGACAGCGTGATCGCCGCCTGCAAGCTGGGGGAAAAAGCCAAGGCCGATGCCTACTACAGCGGCACGTACCAGAAAATGGTCGACTATGCGCGCAGCGTGAGCAAGGAACTGGGCTGCGGGCAAAACAATGGCACCACCTTGCCCAACAACACGACGGCAAGCAACTACAATTTCTGTGTCAAAAGCACCACCGTCAATGGTAAGCTCAGCTATGAAGGCGCTTGCTACGGCCCCGTCAAATCTGGCGAAGGCGGCTGTGGCAGCGGCTATAACTATGTGAGCCAGTACGCCAGCCTCAGCACGTGCACGTCGGGCGGCAAAAGCTGGCTGGAATCGCGTTAAGGAAGCCGGGCGGCCGCAGCAAAGGCCGCCCTTGTCTGTCTTGCCCACCGCTTGCCGCCATGAGGATCGCCAATGACGCCATCGCTCGCCGTCGCCAGCCAGGCACTGATTACCCTGATCTACGAAGCGGCCACGCAACATGGTGCCTGGTCGCAATTCCTGGCCGCCCTGGCGCAACAGTTGCAGTCGCACGCAGGCTTGATCTGGGCCAATGATTTCAGCAACCGCTCAGTCGATGTCCAGCTGCCGGGCAGCGGCCTGGCCGCCACGTATGGCTTCGCATCGGACGCCATGGCCAGCTTTGCCAGCTATTACGGTGCGCGCAACGTGTGGCTGGAAGACGCCTCCCTGCACCGCGAAGGCGCCGTCGTCACCGGCTCCATGCTGTTTCCCGACCATTGCCTGAAGAAAACTGAATACTGGACGGACTGGCTGCGCCCGCAAGACATCTTTTATACGGCGGCGGCCATCGTCGAATTGCGCGCCGAACGCTCCACCAACGTCACCGTGGTGCGCCGCGAACGGGCGGGCGCCTACGACGCGGGCGAGCTGGCGCTGATGCGCAAGCTGATGCCGCATCTGCAAACGGCGTTTTCCCTGCAGCGCAAGCTGCGCCGGCTCGAAGTGCTGTCCCAGAGTTCCACCCAGGTACTGGAATTGCTGCCGTTTGGCGTGCTGCTGCTCGACGCCACGTCGCAATTGCTGTACGCCAACGAGCGGGCGCTGGCCATGACGGCGTCGACGCGGCTGCTGCGACTGCGCGAAGGCGCGCCCCTGTATTGCCCGCGCGAAGCGGACAACGGCGCGCTGCGGCGCTTGCTGCATGAGGCGGCGCAAACGGGAACGACGGCGGCAGGCGGCCCCGGCGGCGTACTCAATCTGAACGGCTTGACGGGCGAGCAGCTGCGCCTGCGCGTCACGCCCCTGCCCTCCTGGCACAGCCCATTCGGCTCGGCCAGCGCCATCGCCGTTTTCCTCAGCGACAGCAGTGACCTGATCACCTCCCTGGCCGCCACCTTGCGCAATTTCTATGGCATGACAGTGGCCGAGGCGCGCCTGACGGAAGCGCTCGTCAACGGCTATTCCTTGCAGGAATACGCCGAGCGCCAGCGCATTTCCATCCACACGGCGCGTACGCAGATCAAGAGCGCCACCGCCAAGGCCGGCGCCCAGCGCCAGGTGGACCTGGTGCGCATCGTGCTGACAGGTCCTGCCGTGCTTCAGCGCAATCCCCTTCCCGCCTGAATCCTTCAAAAATGCGTGCCGCCAGCACGCTTTTCATTTATATCGTAAGATAACCATATCGTAAAATAGCGATATTAGAATTGAACAATCACGATATATACATCGCTGAAAAGCGAATCGTATATTCAGGAGAAACAATATGGATATCGACGCCATCCACAAGGCGCTGGCCAATCCCGTGCGGCGGCAGATCCTGCAATGGCTGAAGGAGCCGGAACAGTATTTCCAGGAGCAGGATCACCCGCTGCACCTGGGCGTGTGCGCCGGCCTGATCGACCGGCGCCTGAACCTGTCGCAATCGACGGTGTCGGCGCACCTGGCCAGCTTGCAGAAGGCGGGCCTGATTTCGACCACCAAGGTGGGCCAATGGAGTTTCTTCAGCCGCAATGAAGCGACCATCCAGGCCTTTCTCGATCACATGCAGCAAGGTTTGTAACAGCAACCCCATCCACATCGCCGCACGCGGCACTCTCGACAGGAAAGACAACCATCATGGCAACTTTATTCGATCCCATCACCATTGGCAGCCTGCAACTGAAAAACCGCATCATCATGGCGCCGCTGACGCGTTCGCGCGCCGGCAATCCGGGCCGCGTGCCCAACGCCCTGATGGCCGAGTACTACACGCAGCGCGCTTCGGCCGGCATGATCATCTCGGAAGCGACGGCCGTCACGCCGCAGGGCGTGGGCTATGCCGACACCCCGGGCATCTGGTCCGAGGAACAGGTGGAAGGCTGGAAACACATCACCAAGGCCGTGCATGACGCGGGCGGCCTGATCGTGCTGCAACTGTGGCACGTGGGCCGCATTTCCGCACCACTCTTCCTCGACGGCGACCTGCCCGTGGCGCCCAGCGCCGTCAAGCCGGCCGGCCACGTGAGCCTGGTGCGCCCGCAACAGGAATTCGTCACGCCGCGCGCGCTCGATGTGGAAGAGATTCCCGGCATCGTCGCGGCCTACCGCCTGGGCGCGGAAAATGCGAAAAAAGCGGGCTTCGACGGCGTGGAAATCCACGGCGCCAATGGCTATTTGCTCGACCAGTTCCTGCAAGACAGCACCAACTTGCGCACCGACAACTATGGCGGGTCGATAGAAAACCGCGCCCGGTTGATGCTGGAAGTGACGGACGCGTGTATCGAAGTATGGGGCGCGGACAAGGTCGGCATGCATATGGCGCCGCGCCGCGACGCGCACGACATGGGCGACTCCGACCCGCGCGCCACCTTCGGCTACGTGGCACGCGAACTGGGCAAACGCGGCATCGCCTTCATCTGCGCGCGCGAAGCGCTTGGCGACGACCGCCTGGGTCCGTACCTGAAACAGGAATTCGGCGGCGTGTACATCGCCAACGAAAAAATGGACAAGGCGGCGGCCGAAGCCCTGCTGGCCAAGGGCGAAGCCGATGCCGTCGCCTTTGGCCTGTGGTTCATCGCCAACCCCGACCTGCCCATCCGCCTGCACAGCGACGCGCCGTTGAACCCGCTGAACCCGGCCACCCTGTACGCGCCGGACGCGGCCGGCTACACGGACTACCCGGCGCTGGCGGCCCACGGCTGAACGGCGCCCTGAGCAGCAACTAGCGGCTCCCCCCGGCGGCGGGCGCAACGATACCAACGCAAAGGACTGCGTGACGATCGCGGCGCCCGCCGTTTTGTCTGCGCTTCAGCGCCATCGGCGCCGTGCCGGCCGGGCCGGACGGCGCGCCTGCACGCTGCTGAAGACACGGCGTATCACCTCGGCCGGCACCGCGTGCTCGCGCAAGTAGGCCGTCGCCACCGTTCGCCCCAGCGCATGATGAAACGCCACGCCCCGCTCGACGAGTTCGGCCATCACTTTGTCCGTTCGGACTTGCTGCCCATGTCCATCATCGATATTGTTTTTCATGCCATGGCTCCCTATCGGGTGGATCAACCTTGCATCAAGTTTTGACCACATTGTGCACATTTAGTGCCCGACACCGTGGCAAAGCATCGTTAAAATAGCAGCGGCAATCGCCCCGACACCGCATGAATAGCGGCCTCGGCTGCTTGTCGCCACCGCCAGCCCCGTATAGAATGCCTGCGCAGAATTTTTGCTTCAAGGAAAATGGCCACCAGCGCCATCCCATTAAGAATAGTGTCACTGAAGGGTATCAATGGACGATTTATTTGTACAAGCGGGCGACTTGCCGACCTGGCACCAGCGCTGCGCGCTGCGCGTGCTGCACCTGTTCGGCTGGCGCATGCGCTTTCGCCCCTTGCCGGGGCCGCGCGGCATCGCCGTCGTCTACCCGCACACGTCCAACTGGGATTTCATCGTCGGCCTGTTCGGCAAATGGGCGCTGTCGCTGCCGTTTCGCTGGCTGGCCAAGGATTCGCTGTTCCGCGGCCCCATGGGCAAGGTGCTGCGCTACCTGGGCGGCGAACCGGTCGACCGCAGCACCACCAGCGGCACGATACAGCGCCAGGCCGAACGCATGCTGGCCGCCGACTGGTACTGGCTGGCCATCACGCCGGAAGCGACGCGCAGCTACCGCCCGAACTGGAAAAGCGGCTTTTATCACCTGGCCGTGGCGGCCAAGGTGCCGTTGCTGCTGGTCTACATCGACTACCCGAACAAGGTGCTGGGCGTCGTCGACCATTTATATCTGACAGGCAACAAGGACGCCGACATGGCGGCGATTGCCGCCGTGTATGCGGGCCACCAGGGCTTGCACCCTGAAAAGGCGGCGCCCATCGTGCTGTCGGACAAGCGTCCCGGCGCCTAAGCAACTCCCATCAGCACCACGCCGGCGGCCGTCAAGGCCACGCCAGCCACCCGCAACATGCGCTCGGCCAGCACCTGGCCGGTGAAACGTCCCGTCCCAAGCAAGATGGCCGAGGCCAGCATGAAGCCGCAGGCGGCCGAGGCGGCCGGCAATTCCTGACCGTGGGCATTGCCATGCGCCAGCGCAAACAGGCCCACCAATCCCATACCGAGCCAGTTCGGCAAGGCCAGCGCCAGTGCGATGGCCAGGCCCACCAGCGCCACCGTGGCGGCGATGCCCGTTTCCAGCCCGGGTACCGTCAAGCCCGCCATGCCTGCCAGCGCGCCAAGCAGCATCATGCCGAGAAATGTGGCGGGCTGGGCCAGGCCGCGGCGCTGCTGGCCGCCCCAGATGCCCACGCCCAGCATGGCCAGCAAATGGTCGATGCCCGTGAACGGATGGGCGAAACCGGCCAGGAAGCCCACGCTCTCGCCGTGGCCGGGGTGGGCCATCGCAGGCAAGGCCAGCAGGCACAGGGCAGCCACGGCGGTGGTTTTCTTCATCAGTGTTGCGCTCATTGCAGCTCCTTGCCTGGTTGATCGAGCAAACCTTGCTCGCGGATAAAATCGATGACCACCTGCACGCCATCGCCGCTGCGCAGGTTGGTGAACACAAACGGGCGCGCGCCGCGCATGCGCTTGGCGTCCTGCGCCATGATGTCCAGATTGGCGCCCACGTACGGCGCCAGGTCCGTCTTGTTGATGATCAGCAAATCGGAACGCGTGATGCCGGGCCCGCCCTTGCGCGGGATTTTTTCGCCGCCCGCCACGTCGATTACGTAAATCGTCAGGTCCGACAATTCCGGGCTGAAGGTGGCGGCCAGGTTATCCCCGCCGGATTCGACGAGGATCAAGTCAAGCTCGGGAAAATCCGCCTGCATGCGCGCGATGGCTTCCAGGTTGATGGAAGCGTCTTCGCGGATGGCCGTGTGCGGGCAGCCGCCCGTTTCCACGCCCATCAGGCGCTCGGCCGGCAAGGCGTCCGCGCGCAGCAGGATTTCCATGTCTTCCTTGGTGTAGATGTCATTCGTGATGACGGCCATGTCGTAGCGCTCGCGCATGCCCTTGCACAGCATTTCGCACAGGGCCGTCTTGCCCGAGCCGACGGGCCCGCCGATGCCCACGCGCAGCGGATTGGAGGTGATCGATGTCATAGTATGGTCTCTCGTTATAGTGTTCAGGAACGGTACAGGCGGCTGTACTGCACTTCGTGGCGCATCGACAGCAGCGACAGCCCGGGCGCCCAGTTGCCCATCTCGTCGTCTTGCAAGGTTTGCGCCGTCAGCGCCGCCGCTTCCAGGTCAGGCCGCAGCGACAGCAGCAGGCGCTGACCGGCCACCTGCCCCAGCGGCACGGATTTCACGCAGACGAGTACCTGGTTTTCCGCCCACGCGAACAGCATGGCCAGCAGCGCCTCTTCGCGGGGAATCGCCAGTGCCGCCACGGCGCAGGCATACGCGGTAGGCAAGGCCACTTCCGGCTGGCCCTGCAGCATGTCGATCAGGACGCCGTCGGCCACGCCCAGTTCGGCCAGCAATTTGGTCAAGGAATAGCCCATCTGGATGGTTTCGGCGCGAAATTCCGCCGTGTCGCGCGACGCGATGAAACGCTCGCTCCAGCGCTGCACGGCGCGCAAATCCTGTTCTTCAAACGCCTGCATCAGCCGCCAGCACAAAGGCGCTTCCCAGCGCGCCACCACCTGCGCCAGATGCTCGGCGATCCACGCGCGCGCCGTGGCCGCGTCGTGCACCAGGCTTGACTCCAGCGCCGCTTCCAGCCCCTGCGAATAGCTGTAGGCGCCGATCGGCAAGGCCGGGCTGGCGAACTGCAGCAAATGCAGCAGGGCCGATGCCTGCATCACGCAGCGCCTGGCACATCGCCGGGACGGTGGATTTTCTGCCGCAGCGGCACGGGCGCCAGCAAGTGCTGGCCGTGGCCGTCGTGGTGGCCATGGCCGCCGCCGTACGCGCCCGCCTCGGGCTCGAACGGTGCGCTTTCTTCCGTCACCATCGCCTGCAAGCCTTCGAGCATCTCCTTCAGCACGACGTCCTTGCGGATGCGCAAAAAGCCGTCGCCCACCTGCGCCTGCGTATGGCGGTTGCCCAAATGGAAAGCGCAGCGCAGCAGGGTGTGCGCATCGGCGCAGCGCACCAGGTAAGTCGGCTCGCGCGCGGCAACGATCTGCACCACCTGCCCTTCCGGCCCCGTCATGCGTTCGCCGTCGCGCAGCACCGTGCCGCGCACGGTGAACACGGCCACGTCGTCGCCATTCGACAGCACGGCGCGCAGCCGGCATTTTTCACGCTGGTCGTAGGGCAGCACCAGTTGGGCAAACGGTGCGCGCTGGTCTTCTGGTCCCAACTTGGTATGCAAAGTCAGCATGCTTGTCTCCTGCTTAGAATAGAAAATAGCGCTGCGCCATCGGCAGCACGGCGGCCGCTTCGCACACGAGCAGCTGGCCGTCGGCGCGCACGGCGTAGGTTTCCGGGTCCACCTCCATGTGCGGCGTGGCGCTGTTGTGGATCATGTCGTGCTTGCGCAAGCCGCGCATGTTCTTCACGGCGATGACGGATTTATTCAGTTTCAGCTGATGCCCGATATCGAGGTCGTAGGCCGCCTGCGATACAAACGTAAACGACTTTTTCAGGCCACCGCCGAAGGCGCCGAACATCATGCGGTAGTGCACGGGCTGCGGCGTGGGGATCGACGCGTTCGGGTCGCCCATCTGCGCGGCCGCGATCATGCCGCCTTTTAAAATCATCGACGGCTTGACGCCGAAAAAGGCCGGTTTCCACAGGACGATGTCGGCGATCTTGCCGGCCTCGATGGAGCCCACCACGTGCGCAATCCCGTGCGTGATGGCTGGATTGATCGTGTACTTGGCGATGTAGCGCTTGGCGCGGAAGTTGTCGCTGCGCGCCGTGTCGGGCGCCAAGGCGCCCCGCTGCACCTTCATCTTGTGCGCCGTCTGCCAGGTGCGCATGATCACCTCGCCCACTCTCCCCATCGCTTGCGAGTCGGACGACATCATCGAGATGGCGCCGATGTCGTGCAGGATGTCTTCCGCGGCGATGGTTTCGCGGCGGATGCGCGACTCGGCAAACGCCACGTCTTCGGCAATGGCCGGGTCCAGGTGGTGGCAGACCATCAGCATGTCCAGGTGCTCGTCGAGCGTGTTGACGGTAAACGGGCGCGTCGGGTTGGTCGACGAAGGCAGCACGTTGGACTGCCCCACGGCGGCGATGATGTCTGGCGCATGGCCGCCGCCCGCCCCTTCCGTGTGGAACGTGTGGATGGTGCGGTCCTTGAAGGCGGCCAGCGTGTGCTCGAGAAAACCGCCCTCGTTGAGGGTATCGCTGTGCAGCGCCACCTGGATATCCATGCTGTCCGCGACGGACAGGCAGTTGTCGATGGCGGCCGGCGTGCTGCCCCAGTCTTCGTGCAGTTTCAGGCCGATGGCGCCCGCGCGCACCTGCTCTTCCAGCGGCAGCGGCAGGCTGACGTTGCCTTTGCCCATGAAGCCCAGGTTCATCGGGAAGGCGTCGGCGGCCGCCAGCATCGCGTGCAAATGCCACGGTCCCGGCGTGCAAGTGGTGGCGGCCGTACCCACGGCCGGTCCCGTGCCGCCGCCCAGCATGGTGGTCACGCCACTCATCAGCGCTTCCTCGATCTGCTGCGGGCAAATGAAGTGGATATGCGTGTCGACGCCGCCGGCCGTGACGATCATGCCTTCGCCGGCGATGATTTCCGTGGCGCCGCCGATGGCCAGGGTCACGCCAGGCTGGATGTCCGGGTTGCCCGCCTTGCCGATGCCGAAAATCAGCCCGTTCTTCAAGCCGATGTCGGCTTTGACGATGCCCCAGTGGTCGAGGATGACGGCATTCGTGATGACGGTATCCATCACCTCGGCCGCGCAGCGCTGCGACTGGCCCATGCCGTCACGGATCACCTTGCCGCCGCCGAATTTCACCTCTTCGCCGTAGATCGCATAGTCATGCTCGATCTCGATGAACAGTTCCGTATCGGCCAGGCGGATGCGGTCGCCCTTGGTGGGGCCGAACATCTCGGCATATGCGCTGCGGGGAATGCTGGCCATCTCAATCCTTTCCCGGTGGCGTGTCTTGCAGTTCGCCCATCACTTCGCCATTGAAGCCGTAGACCTTGCGCTCGCCCGCCAGCGCCACCAGTTCCACGGTGCGCTGCTGGCCCGGCTCGAAGCGCACGGCCGTGCCGGCCGTGATGTTCAGGCGCATGCCATAGGCGCGCCAGCGCTCGAAAGCCAGCGCCGGGTTGACTTCAAAAAAATGGAAGTGCGAGCCGACCTGTATCGGCCGGTCGCCCCGGTTGGCCACCACCACGGTGGCCGTGGCGCGCCCGGCATTCAAGCTGATTTCGCCTTCTTCCAATTGGTATTCACCTGGGGTCATGATGGGCTCCTTCTCAAAAAACTACGGTATAGGGTGGTGCACGGTCACCAGCTTGCTGCCATCGGGGAAGGTGGCTTCCACCTGGATGTCGGGGATCATCTCGGCGATGCCGTCCATGACGTCGGCGCGCGAGAGTATCTTGGTACCGTCCGACATCAGCTGCGCCACCGACTTGCCATCGCGCGCGCCTTCCATGATGGCGGCGCTGATCAGGGCCACCGCTTCCGGATAATTCAATTTCAAGCCGCGCGCCAGGCGCCGTTCGGCCAGCAGCGCAGCCGTAAAAATGAGCAGCTTGTCTTTTTCGCGGGGAGTCAGGTCCATAGTTTTCCTTCTTCTTTCCTGATTAAGTGTTCCAGATGCGGGGCACGACGGCGTCGCGTCCCAGCATGGCGGGGCGCAGCAGCTGCCAGGCGGCCAGCATGACGCGGCGCGCCGCCTCGCTGTCGCCGCACAACAGGCGCACCACCACCAGCGATTTCATGTGCGTGGCACCAAACGCTGCGCCGGCCGGCGCGGTGATCCCGCGCACGGCCGCCAGCACGTCGGGAGAAACGGGCATGCCGACGGCGATCAGGGTGGCGCACACCGTGTGGCCCGCCAAGCCCAACGGACTGGCCATCAGCGCGCCGCCGCCAGCCAGCACGCCCTGCTCCCACCACAGCAGTTTGCCGCCACGGCGGATCTGCACCTGCTGGCTGATGCTGCCCGTATTGAAAACTTCGCCCGAGGCGCTGCGGCCCAGGCAGACGATGTCGCAGCCGATGTAGCTGGCGTCCGGCGCCAGTTCCACTTCGTGGCGCAGGCGCACGCAGGCCTGGTCGAAGAAAATGCTCTCTTGCGGCAGCCACTCGATGGCCGCGCCGCTACCAGCGCGCAGCACGATGTGCTGGCCCGAGACGTGGCCGTTGGCGCGGTACCACTTGGCCGCGCCCGGCGACGTGAGCAAGGCGTGCGCGCCCTCGCCCACCGTGGCGTCGACGGCCAGCTGGTCGCCGCCCACGACGCCGCCGGGCGGATGGATGATGATGGCGTGGCAGACGGCGCCGCCTTCCGGGTACAGGGGCTTTTGCACGCGCAGGGGGCCGCTGTGCGTGCGCTCGACGAGACGGCTGACGCCATCGTGCAAGGCAAAACCCAGGCGCAGCTGCGCCTGCCAGGCGCTGTGCGCGCTGGCTGGTAAAGGCGTGACTGGTCGGGTGCTGTCTGGCATGCGGGGCAATCGCGTAAATAAGCGATTACCTAAGCAGGATATGTGCCAGCGTCAGGGGAAGGAAAAGTGAGAATCGTGCACCGCGCTGCGGCGGGCGCACCGGCATGGTGCATCGGCCGCACCGCGGCGCTTAGGCCACGGCCACTGTCACGGCCAGGGTGCGCCGTTCGCGCAGCAAGGCCGTGAAGGCTTCCGCAGCGAGGGGGCGGCTGAAAAAATAGCCCTGCATTTCATCGCAGCCGTGTTCCGTCAGGAAGTCGACCTGTTCGCGCGTTTCCACGCCTTCGGCGATGACGCGCATGTCGAGGTTGTGCGCCAGCGAGATGACGGAACGGGCGATAGCCGCGTCGCTGCTGCTGGTGGTGACGTCGTCGACGAAGGATTTGTCGATCTTCAGCACGTCGATGGGAAAGCGTTTCAGGTAGCCGAGGCTGGAATAGCCGGTGCCGAAATCGTCGAGCGAAATGCCCACGCCGATATCCTTCAGGCGCGTGAGGGCCGCCACGGCCTTGTCCGGGTCGCCCATCACCGTGCTTTCCGTGATCTCGATGCCGAGGCAGGCGGGCGCGATGCCGTATTTGCGCAAGGCCGCCTCGACGAAAGGCACCGTGCGGTCCTGTGCGAACTGTTTGCCGGACAGGTTGACGGCCACCTTGATGCTGCCCAGGCCCGCGTCGTGCCAGGCGCGGATTTGCGCGCACACGCTTTCGAGCACCCATTCGCCGATGGCCGTGATCGAGCCGTATTCCTCGGCCAGCGCGATGAACAGGCCGGGCGGCACCTTGCCCAGCACCGGGTTATCCCAGCGCAGCAGGGCTTCCGCGCCCAGCAAGGCGCCCGTGCGCAAGCACATCTGCGGCTGGTAGTGCACTTCGAATTCATCGCGGCAGATGGCGCCGCGCAGCTGCTGCTGCATCGCCAGGCGGGCGCGGATATCGCTGCCCATGCGTTCCGTGAAGAAGGCGTAATGGTCGCGCCCCATTTCCTTGGCGCGCACGAGGGCCGTGTCGGCGTGGCGCAGCACGTCGTCGAGGCTGTCGCCGTCGGCCGGGCACATCGCGATGCCGATGCTCGTCGTCAGCGCCAGGCGTTCGCCATCGACGCTGAGTTCCTCGCGCAAGCCGGCCAGGATGGTTTGCGCCAGCCCCAGGGTACGCCCCAGCAGGGCATCGTCCTGCAGCAGGATCTGGAATTCGTCGCCGCCCTGGCGCACCACCGTGTCGCCTTCGCGCACGCAGCCGGACAGGAAACGCGCCACCACTTGCAGCGCCTTGTCGCCGACGGCCTGGCCGTGCGAATCGTTGATATTCTTGAAACGGTCCAGGTCGAGGCACATCAGCACCACCTGCTGACTGTCGCGCACGGCATTCGCACGCGCCTGCTCGAAGCGCTCGCGCAGCAGCACGCGGTTCGGCAAACCGGTCAGCGCATCGTGGTAGGAAAGGAAATCGATCAGATGCTGCTCGGCCTTGCGTTCGCTGATGTCGAGGAAGACGCCGATATAGTTGACGACGGCACCGTCGGGTCCGTGCACGGTGGAGACGCTGAGCAGGCAGGGATAGGTGTCGCCGCTCTTGCGCCGCGTCTGCACCTCGCCGGACCAGCAGCCGCTGCTGCGCAAGCCCTGGCGCAGGGCCAGCAGCACCGCTTCGCCCGTGTATTCTGCATGCAGGCGCATGATGTCCGTGCCCACCACTTCCTGCGCCGCGTAGCCGGTGATGCGAGTGAAAGCGGGATTGGCCGTGACGATGACGCCGGCCGCATCGGTGATCAGGATGGCGTCCTGGGTCGCTTCGAAGACCTGGCCCGATAGCCGCAGCAATTCTTCATTGGCGCGGCGGATCTGCACTTCGCGCGCCAGGGTGCTGGCCACCTGCTCCAGTTCGGCCGTGCGTTCGGCCACCCGCCGTTCCAGGTTGGCGCGTTCCTGCGCCAGCTGCAGCTGCGCCCGCGCCAGGCGCACGTGGGCGTCGGTGCGGGCCAGGATTTCCTCGGCCTGGAAGGGCTTGGCGATGAAGTCGACGGCGCCCAGCGCAAAGCCGCGCACCTTGTCGTCCGTATCGTACTGGGCCGACAGGAAGATCACCGGCACCTGGCACAGGGACGGTATCTCCTTCAGGCGACGGCACACTTCAAAGCCGTCGAGGCCGGGCATGCGCACGTCGAGCAGGATCAGCTCGGGCGGGCGCGCCTGGGCCGTCCACAGGGCCAGTTCACCGTTCGGCGCCTGGCGCACGGCATAGCCGGCGCCGCCCAGCAAATCGCTCAACAGCTTCAGCGAAGCCGGCGTATCTTCAACGATCAGTACTTCGCCCTTCGAGTTCACTTCCGAAAAATCGCGGTGCATGTAGCAGTTCTCTCAGCTTTGGATGAGGCGCGGCGGTCGGTTGCCACGCTGGACAAGACATTTCTTTGCGATGAACTACGTACTATCATCATAATCTTTATTGCAATTTAGCACCATCCATCGGCGCTACTTAGTCGTTCTTTTCAGCGAATCCGATGTTGTCAGCCCACACTTTCAAGCGTGCGCCAGCACGCCTTCATTCTCCAGCAAGTCGCACAGCTGGCGGTACTGATGCAGGTCGAGCATGGCTTGCAGCGGCGCCAGCAACGGCGCCGCCACCGCGGGAAGGGCCGCCAGCAGCTGCGCCACCCTGGCCAGGTTCAATTCGCGCAGCGCCACCAGCAAGGCGGCGCGTTCTTCCCCGGTCAACAGCAGCAAATCTTGCGCCCGCAGTGCCGGCCGCGCCTCGGGCGCCGGCGACACGGGCTGCGGCACGGGCACCTGCAGCGGCGCCTCGGCCGCCTGCGCGGGAATGCGGAAGCTGAAGACGGCGCCCTGCCCCGGCGTCGATTCCACCGTCAGTTCGCCTTCCATCAGTTGCACGAATTCGCGCGAGATGGCCAGGCCCAGGCCCGTGCCATCCTTCGGTCCCGCGCTGTCGGCCTGCACGAAGGGCTCGAAAATGCGCTGCTGGTCTTCCGGCGCGATGCCGATGCCCGTGTCGCTGACGGCGAACGACAGCATCCATTGATCGCCACCGCGCCGCTCGCCGCGCACGCGCAGGGTGACTTCGCCGCCGCCGGCGAACTTGACGGCGTTCGACATCAGGTTCAGCAGCACCTGGCGCAAGCGTGTCGCGTCGAGCAGCACGGCCGCCGGCAGGTCCGCGCAATCGAGGCGCAAGGCCAGCCCCTGCTGCTCGGCGCGCATGCCCAGCATGTCCATCACTTCCTGCAGCAGGGGCGTCAGCGCCACCACGGCCGTCTGCGCCTGCAGGCGCCCCGCCTCGCCCTTCGACAGTTCGAGGATTTCATTGATCAGGATAAGCAAGTGATTGCCGGAGCGGTGGATGATGGCCAGGTTACGCTTTTCATCGTCGTGCATATTGGGCGAGGCGGCCATCAGGCGCGAAAAGCCGATCACGGAATTCAAGGGCGTGCGCAGTTCATGGCTCATGTTCGCCAGGAATGTGCTCTTGGCGCGGTTCGCGGCCTGCGCCTGGCTGACGGCCACCGACAGGGCGCTCGTGCGCTCGGCCACCAGTTCTTCCAGGTGATGGCGGTGGCGCAGCAGTTCCAGTTCGGCCTCGCGGTGCGCCGTGATGTCGTAGTTCGACCCCACCATGCGCATGGGCTGGCCCTGCCCGTCGCGGAAGATCACGGCATCGACCTTGATGTAGCGGATGGCGCCATCGGGCCACAGGATGCGGTATTCGTGCGTGAACGCCTGGCCGGCGTCCAGCGCGGCGCGCAGGGCTTCCTTGGCGGCCGGCACGTCGTCGGGCATCAGCGCCGCGCGCCAGATCGCCGCCGGCGCCGTGCCGCTGTCCGCATCGGCCTTGAACTGCGCGTACATCTGTTCGTCCCACTGCAAGGCGCCGCTGCGGACGTTCCAGTCCCAGATGCCGATGCTGGCCGCGCCGGTGGCCATCTGCACGCGCTCCTCGCTGCGCTGCAAGGCGCGGTAGCGGCTGTCGAGCAGCGCCACCATCTCGCGGATCGAACGGTACAGCGTGCGCAGCTCGCCCAGGAACCACGCTTTCGGCGGCGTGCCGAACGCTTCGCCCTGCCCTGCCTGGATGCCGGCCGCATACTGGCCGATCGCCTTCAGGGGCTTGAGCATCAGACACCACATGAGCAGCCAGATGCTGGCCACGAGGATCACGTCGAGCGCCACGATCATGGCGCCGATGCCCAGCGCGCGTTGCCGCAGCTGCGCATGCAGCAGAGCCGGCGTCGCATACACGGCCACGCTGCCGATGACTTGTCCGCCCATCGTCACGGGACGCCGCTGCACCAGCCAGTCGGGCTCCGCGGACAGCGAGGAAAAGCTGCCGATGGAACCGTCCGCGGTGCGGCGCAGGACCAGCGCTTCCTTGCCGATGCCCGGCGTCAGCGAACTGGCCATCAAGTCGCGCTTGCCCAGCATGCTGCGCATGATGGCCTGCATCTGCTTTTCATCGAGATTCCACAAGGGCAGTTCGATGGCCACGGCCAGCTGGTCCGCGCTGACGGACAGGCTGCGCTGCAGCTGCTGCCAGCGCTGCTCGCGTTCGGACTGGTAAAACAGCACGGCAAACACCAGCAGCAGCGCGGTGACGACAAAGGTCAGCGCCACGCTGACGGCCAGCACGATGGACACGCCGCCTAGGCGCGCGCCCTTGGATGGGTGAAGCGTCATGCGTCTTCGCCCTGCGGCTCGCTGGCCAGCTGCGCCAGCATGGCGCACAGCGGCTGGTATTGATGCTGTTCCAGCATGGCGGCGATGTGCGCGGCCAGCTGCGGCAGGCTGGTCGCCACGCCGGCCAGCACGATGGCGCTGCGCCGCAAATCGAGGGCTTGCACGGATGCGAGCAGCGCCTGGCGCTCGTCCGCGCCCAACTGGCCCAGCAACTGCTGCAGGTCAAATGGCGCGACCGGCACGCGCGGCGGCACGGCGCCGGTGCGCTGGAAGCGCACGCCCAGCTGCTGCTCCAGCATGGCGAACAGGTGTTCCTGCTCGATCGGCTTGCGCAGGAAGCCGTCGGCGCCGGCCGCCAGCGCTTCCTGCTTTTCTTCCTCGAAGGCGGAAGCGGTCATGATCACCAGGCGCGGCTGCACCAACGCCGGCTGCGCGCGCAGCCAGCGCGTCAGCGCCAGGCCGTCCATGTCCGGCATGCGCCAGTCGCTGAGCACGATGTCGTAGCGCTGCGCCGCCAGCATGGCTTGCGCCTGCACGCCGCCCGCCGCCTCCTGCAGCTGGAAGCCCAGCGGCTCCAGCAAGCCGGTCAGCAGCTTGCGGCAGTTGTCGTCATCGTCGACCAGCAGCACCGTGCGCCCGCGCTGGGCCGCCGGCAGGCGCGCCACGCGGCCCGGAGCCAGCGGCGCGACGGCAGGGCACTGTACGCGGGGTGCGCGCAAGTCGAAATGGAACATGGAGCCGGCCCCCAGGGTCGATTCAACGCGCAGCTCGCCGCCCATCAGGCGCACGAATTCGCGCGAAATGGTCAGCCCCAGTCCCGTGCCGGCCTGCGCCACGGCGCTGTCGGCCTGCACGAACGGTTCAAAGATGCGCTCCAGGTCCTCTTCCGCGATGCCGCTGCCCGTATCGCGCACGGCAAAGGCCAGCGCCACTTGCCCATCGTCCTCCGCCTGGCAAGCCAGCGACAGGGTCACGCTGCCCTGCTTGATGAACTTGAGCGCGTTCGACAGCAAATTGAGCAGCACCTGGCGCAGCTTGGCGCCATCGAGGCGCACCAGCGGCGGCACGCCGGCACGTTCGAGCCGCAGCGCGATGCCCTGGTCGCTCGAACGCATGCGCACCATCTCGAGCACTTCGTCGAGCAAACCGTTCAAGTCCACGGGCCCCGCCTGCAGATGCATGCGGCCCGCCTCGATTTTCGATAACTCCAGGATATCGTTGATCAAGGTGAGCAAATGGTGGCCGGCACGGTTGATGATGGCCAGGTTATGCTTTTCTTCCTCGAACATGCTGCTCGAATCGGCCATCATCTGCGAAAATCCGATCACGGAATTCAAGGGCGTGCGCAACTCGTGGCTCATGTTGGCCAGGAAGACGCTTTTCGCGCGGTTCGCCGATTCGGCCTCGGTGACGGCCACCGACAGGGCGGCCGTACGCTGCTGCACCAGTTCCTCCAGGTGGTCGCGGTAGCCGAGCAGTTCCTGCTCGCTTTGCTTGCGTTCGGAAATGTCGACGATACCGCTGCGCACCAGGCGCCGCCCTTCCATCGGCAAGCGCACCAGCCGCACTTCGCAAGGGAATATGCTGCCGTCGGCGCGCCGCACATTGCGCTCGACCAGGATGGGTTCACCGAGCATGGCGCGGCGCAGATGCTCTTCCATCATCAGTCCCAGCGGCAGCCCATCGGGCTGCTCGCCCGTGTACAGGTCGAACGGCCCGCGCGCCAGCAGCGCTTCGCGCGACATGCCCAGCATGCGCTGCGCACTGCTGTTGGCGTCGATAAAACGGTCCAGGTCCAGGTCATACACGACGATGGCTTCGGGCGCATGCTCGACGAGGATGCGGAAGCGCTGTTCGCTTTCGCGCGCCTCGCCCTCGGCGCGGCGCAAACGGCGGCGCTGCAGCAGCAAGGCGCTCAGCATGCACGCCATGGCGAGAAACACGGCGCCAGCCGACAGCACGGCCGCGCGGTGCTCGTGCCACAGCTGCGGCGGGCGGTTGAAGAACAGGGTGTTCGGCGGCAGCCGGCTGATGTCGGCATCCCAGCGCTGCAGCTGCTCCCAGTCATACATGGGCACAGGACGGACCGGCGGCAGCAAGGCGCCCGGTGCGGCTGGCGCCTTGCCGGCCAACACGGCCAGCGACATCTGCGCCACCTGCTGCGCGGCCCCTTCGATGTGCAGGATGGAGCCGCCGAGGATGCCCTTGCCCACGTTCGTGTTGTACATGCCGAAGGCGGGCACGTTCGCCAGCCGCGCCAGTTCACCGGCAAACTGCACGGGCGTGGCGATGGCGCCGTCCACGTCGCGGTTGACATTGCCCGTCACCAGCAGCGTATCGGCGGGCAGGCGCGCCACCTTCGCGCGCATCTGCGCCAGGGTCAGGCCGTCGAGATACTCCATGAAAACGATACCCTGCCAGGCCTGCGCCGCCTGCTGCATGCTGCGCTTCAAGGCCTGGTCGGCCTCGCTGGCACCGACGGCCATGACGATGGTTTTGGTTTCAGGGAACAGCGCCATCGCTTGCGCCAGTGTGCCGGGAAAATCGACGTTCGCCTTTTGCTGCCAGATGGCCAGCGGGCTGCCTACCGGCAAGGCCTTGCCCGAGGTGTTAATCGCCAGCACGGGCACGCCGCGCGCCAGCGGCGCCAGGTCCGACAGCAAAAAATCGAGCGCCGGCTGCTGCATCGCGATGATCAGATCCGCCTTGCGCCCCATCATCTGGGTGTATCTTAAAAGCAACAAATCACGCATCTCGTTGCGCAGCGCCGGGTCGCCCTGGGTATTGAGGTTCAGGTGCTCGACCATGATGTCTTCGCTGGCCAGGCCCGCGGCGGCCATGGCGGCCACATAGGTGCGCGTGTACGATTCCACGCCGGCGCGGCCGTAATCGTAGGCATTGAGGACCAGCACGCGCTGCCCCTGGTGCGGCGGCGCAGCCGGCATGGCCGCAGGGGCGGCGACGACACACAACGCCAGCAGCAATGCGCGGCCGCAGCGGCGCACCGCTGCCCTGCCCATCCCGCCGCCAGGCACATCACGCATCATTCGCCATGCCCATGCTCACTCTCGCTGTCACCATGTTTCACCATTGCGCTGACTGCTCAGCGACCGACACTTACAAAAACATGATAACGTCAACTGCCGGGGCAAGTCTATTGCTTAGGGCAATCTTTTGACAAGGCAACCATCATTACGCGGCGGTGCCGCTGATGCCGAACAATTCCAGCTTCAGCCCTTTTATGCCAGACGGCACATAAATCGCAATCGCCTGGGCCTTGATCATGCCGTCATAAATGCTGCCCTTGTTATCGATCGAAAAGTAATAGGTATTGGGCCGCACTGGCACTTCAGCAGGAACCTGGGCCATATGACGCAACTCGGCACCCGGAAGTGCCCTGCCAAGCAATAGTTCGATATTGTCCGGAGACGATATCTTGAACTGCAACGGCACCGTGGCAACCAGTTCCAGCGCCGGCATATCGGCGTTGACCGCAAGGCAGAGTTCGGTCTGACGGTCAATCCGCTTGGCATCGAGCAAGCCGTGATAGTGGGTGTTTTGTTGCGTGTCGTTGGACAGTGGAATCGGGAAGTAACGCGACAGGAGCACCGTATCGATCAAGTCGCGAATGATGCCATCGAGCTTGCCGAAACCGGGAGCCGCGTCATCGTGACAATACGCGGGCAAGTCGCTCAGCGTGTACTTTTTCGAGAACGTCATCAAGCCGCCGGCCAATGCCATCAATTTTTCAAACAAATACACGGGGTGGTGGCGCCGGTAACTGGCGCAATGACTGAGCGTGGCGCTGGCCGTGCTCAATGTATTGAGCATCCAGAACGAGGAAACATCCCCGCCATGAAATTCAACCGTATTGTTACCGGGTTGACGGTGGCGGCTGTACAGCGCCTCGATTTTCGCGCCCATGCGGTCGATCAGCGAATCGAGCATTTTCTGCAGCGAAGACTCGGCGCAGATGGTCAGACCGGGCGGAATGAAGGAGGCATCGATTTCAAAGCTGCCATTGCCAGCGCGGTACAAACGGATCACCGGAATGGCAAGATAATCATGGAGCGGGTCCAGCTGCGACAGCAGATACACGCGCTTCTTCAGGTAAGCCACATCGATGCTGACTGCCTCGCTGTACAGATCCGGGGTTTCGATATCCGCCTGGACATAGCGCGCGCCGGCGGAACTCACATTGCCGCCGTGTGCCTGCAGCGCCGGCAGCGCGGCGTAAAAAGTAAAACTATGTTCGCTGGAAGGCAGCTTGGACAAGTCAACTGCACTGGGCAATACATCGCCGAGAGGCGCCTCAAAGAATTCTCCATCCTGAAAGACGAGCGACATGGCGTCCGCCCGCAGGCTATTGTTGGCCAGTGCATCCACATTCCAGCTGACGCCGTGCACGCCCCATAAATGCGGATTGATGAGTGAGGCCAGGCGTTGCAGGCGCGCTTCATGGTAGCGGTCCAGCTGCTGGAATTGCTGGGGACCGATGGCCAGCCCCTCGGACCACAGTAATTTGGATGGCAATGTCATGGCGTTCTCCATGTTGACCGTTGGAATCATGCTGCCTTGCCAGTCTGAGGTTGCCAGCTTGGAAGTTCTTGATGTTGCGCAGCAACCCTGTTCAATTATTGCGCAAACGCAATTTACCTTGGAGCAAACGCTCGGATACTGACCATTCCGCCGCGAAGACACAGGAAAAGAGAGATGGAGGACTTGCTGCCGTATTTCGAACGCGAGCTGGTGATGCTAAGGCGGCATTGCCGTGAGTTCTCCGAGCGCTATCCGAGAATCGCCGGCAAATTGCACATGTCCGGCGAGTCTTGCGAGGATCCGCACGTCGAACACTTGATCGAATCGGTGGCCATGCTGGCGGCCCGCATCTCGAAACGGCTCGATGACGACTATCCGCAATTTACCGAAGCCCTGTTCGAAGCCCTGTTTCCACATTATCTGCGCCCCTTTCCATCGTCCACCATCGTCCATCAGCCTGTCCCAGCGGCTGGAGCGGGTGTAATGCACCTGCCGGCCGGCAGTGAAATGGACGCAATGCCTGTGCGTGGCGTGCGCTGCCGCTTCAAGACGGTCTACGACATCACGACCGGAGCATCGGTACTGGAAAGTGCGGTTTTCGATGCGATGATCAAGCCGCCGCCAGGCGTACGCCTGCCAGCATCAGCCAGTTCCTCGCTGAACATCGGCATCCGGCATCTCGATGCGGCACCCGCATCACTGCGCGTTTTCATCGATGGTGAAGCTTCTTTTTCCGCCGCCTTGCGCGATGCCCTGTTCATGCATGCAGTCTGCGCTTTTGTGTCCATCGACGCGGCGCAGTGGATGGCCCTGCCCGCCGTCCCCCTGGCGCCCGTCGGCTTCGCCGACACGGATGCCTTGATACCTTTCGGTGCCCGTTCGCAACCGGCCTACCGCATCCTGAGCGAGTATTTTGCGTATCCGGAAAAATTCAATTTCTTCGACATCGATATCGCGGCGCTGAGTGCTGCCCTGCCGCCTGGTTGCCAGCGCCTTACCCTGCATCTGTGCATGGCCGGTTTGCGACCCGATTCCGCTGCGGCGCGCATGTTGTCCAGTATTTCCAGCGACAACTTAAGGCTGGGCTGCAGTCCGGCGATCAACCTCTTCCGCCAAGAAGGCGTGCCGATCGCCATCACCCGGCAAAAAATCGACTATTCCGTGCTGGCCCATGCTACCCATGCCCATGGTTACGAAGTCGTCACTGTCGATGCCGTGCGTTTGCTGCGCCAACGCGGAGGCGAAAGCACGCTGACCGAATTTCGCCCGCTGTACAGCCTGCGCCATGGCGAGGGTGCGGCGCAACAAGGCCATTACTGGATCGTGCGCCACGACATGGCTTTGGCCATGAAAAGTCCTGGCCACGAAAAGAAAATCACGCTGGTCGATAGCGGCTTCAATCCCTTGATCAACGAAAAAGCCAGCTTGTCGCTGTCGCTGACCTGCAGTAACCGCGACCTTCCGCTGTCGCTCAAATACGGCCAGCCACAAGGAGACTTGCAACCGTGCGGCGGCGGACCTGCACTGCACATGCTGCGACGCCCCAGCCAGCCGCGATGCTTTTCACCGGGCGCGGGCCTGCACTGGCGGTTGATTTCGCACCTGACGCTGAATCATCACGCGCTGGTTCAGGAAGGCCTGCCGGCACTGCGTGAAATGCTGACACTGTATGACCTGTCTCAATCGGCAAGCTCGCAACGCCAGATCGGCGGCATCGTCGCGCTCGCGCACTCGCCGACCACAACATGGCTGCGGCACAAGCGCGGCACGTCGCTGGCGCATGGCGTGGAGGTACGCCTCACGCTGGACGAGGAAGCGTTCGTCGGCAGCGGCATGCACCTGTTTGTGCAGGTGATCGATCACTTTCTTGGGCTGTATGTGCAAATCAACAGTTTCATCGAACTGGTGGTGCTGTCACTGCAAAGCGGAGAGGAGCTGATCCGATGCAAACCAAGAAGCGGACTGCAGAATCTGGTGTAGTACAACACTTGCTGGCCGAACCGTACCGCTACCAGTTCGTGCAGGCGGTGCGAATTCTGCTGTGCTGGCTACGCGAGCAGAACGTGTCCCATGCGCAAGCCTTCGGCCAAGTGTTGCGCTTCAAGAACAGCTTGTCGCTGAGTTTTCCCGCCAGTGAAATCGAACAGCTCTCGCTCGACGGCAATGAACAACTGACCTTGATGCCCACTTTCATGCGTTTTCTGGGCGTCGGCGGCACCCTGCCCTTGCACCACTCGGAACGCATTGCCGCCTACCGCTTGTCGAGCAAAGATGCTGGCGTCTCGGCCTTCCTCGATATCTTTTCGCACCGCATGCTCACGCTGTATTACCAGGCATGGGAAAAGTATCGACTGGAATCCACGCTCCAGACCCAGGCAAGGGATGTACAACTGCCTTTGCTGACGGCACTGGCCGGCGTGCGGCGCGGTGCGCTGCCGTCGAGCCGCGAAGCTGATGCCGTGACGCAGGATGTCGCGGCCTGGTACGCGGGTCTGCTGCGCTGCCGCCCCGTCTCCGCGCAGGCGATTGGCCCCGTGCTGGCCGAGTACTGCGGCGTACCCGTCACCGTGCAGCAATTTGTCGGTGGCTGGGACTATCTGGAAAAGAACCGGCGCAGCCTGCTGGGCAGTGTCAACTTTACCCTGGCGCGTGGCGCAACGCTTGGCCTGCGGCTTTGGCGTCAGGACATGCGCGTCTGCCTGCATATCGGCCCGCTGGATCCCGCTGGCCTGCAACGCTTCCTGCCGCGCAGTACAGGCGCGGCGGCACTGGCAAAGGTGCTGGCGCTGTTTGGCGTACCAGACCTGCAATATGAAGTGCGGCTGATATTGAGTCCGCCATGCATTACCCCCCTGCTCCTGAGTTCCAACCCGTCAGAAAGACGGCGGCTTGGCTGGACGACGTTCTTGCAGACAACACCAGGCAAGGTACGCGGCGCCGAAGTGCGTTATCTGCTGCAACTGGCCTGAGCAGCCCATCACTGGAAAGCGAGGCAAGCATGAAACATGCGGGACGCGGCGTCATCCGGCTCGGAGACGCAACCGATCACGGCGGCAAGGTCACCAGCGCATCATCGGGCAGCAACGTGATGGGAAAGACGGCGGCGCTGGCCGATGACACCACCTTCTGCCCCAAGTGCAAGGGCAACTTCCCGATCACGCCCGATGGCGCCGGCGCAAAACACATGGGCAAGCCGTACGCCTATGACGGCGACGTCACCGCCTGTGGCGCCCACCTGATCACATCCCTGTAACGGAGGCAGGCCATGCATGCAAACATCCAGGCGGCACTGTCGGCCTTCGACCTCGCCGCGCAAGAACGGCGCCTGCTGAAGATCGACTTTCCCCATGAAGATGGACCTGCCGGCGCCATACTGCTGGTCAATTCGCTGACCGCCAGGGAAGAGGTGTCGCGCGACTTCCGTTTCGAGGCCGAATTGCTGTCCGATGATGCGCATATTGCGCTCAAGGCCATGATGGGCCGCATGGTAACCATTTCCATGGTGCGCGACGATGGTACGCTGCGCTACTTTAACGGCTATGTGGGCGAGTTTTGCCTGCTGCGCGCCGATGGCGGCTTTGCGTGGTACCGGATGGTGCTGCAACCATGGCTGGCCTTCGCCCGGCTGCGCCAGGACAATGTGTCCTTCCATGGCCAAAGCGTAATGCAGCTGACCGAAACGACATTTGCGCACTACGATCAGCGCGACTGGAAAACCAGCATCCATGGCGACGATCCGCAAATCACCTGCGCCAACCAGCACAATGAAACCGACTACAACCACCTGCACCGGCGCTGGGAGGCGCTGGGCTGGCATTACTGGTACGAGCACCGCGCCGATGGCCATACGCTATGGCTCGCGGAAAACACCACCCTGGCTGACATGATCGCCACGGCGTCCGGCGACGGCGCCATGCATTTTCACTCAGAGTCGGGCTCCATGGAAGACGATGGCCTGCAACAGTGGCAAGCCGTGCGCCGGATCGGCTCCGGGCAACTGACCTTGGCCAGTTTCGACTATAAAAATCCGCAACCGCGCCTTGCCAGCGGCTACTCGCTGAATCGCCAGGGTGATGTATTTGCCCACGAACTGTATGAAAACACGGGCGCCTATGGCTATAAGGATGTCGATGCCGGGGAAGCTCTGGCACAACGCCGCATGGAGGAAAGCGACCATTTGCGCCAGTATTTCGAGGCGGCCGGCAATCACCGTGGCGCGCAGCCCGGTCTTTGTTTCCGGCTCGATGGACATTTCAGCGCCGAGGAAAAACGCTATCAGCCTGGCGAGGAGCGCCCTGACAGTATTGCCGAACGCGAGTACCTGATCCTGTCAGTCGAGCATAGCGCCAGCAATAATTATCAGGTCGGCCCGAATGCACCCTCCCACTATGTCAACAATATGCTGTGCGTGCGCCGGGACATCCGCTGGCGCCCGGGACGCGGCTACAACAGCACGCCATGCATCGTTGCCGGTGTACAGACGGCGCTGGTCGTCGGACCGGCCGGGGAGGAAATCCATACCGATGCACTGGGGCGTATCCGCCTGCAATTTCACTGGGACCGCCTCGGTGAATTCGATGAGCGCAGCTCGCCTTGGATACGGGTCATGATGCCGATGGCGGGTCCGCAGATGGGACAAATCGCCCTGCCGCGCGTGGGCCAGGAAGTCGTCGTGCAATTCCAGGACGGCAATATCGACCATCCGATCGTCATTGGCGTGGTCTACAACAGCGCCAATCCACCGCCTTGGCAATTGCCGCAGCAACGCGCCCTGTCCGGCTTGCGCAGCCGCGAACTGGGCGCCCGCAGCGCCAACCACCTTGTACTCGACGATACCAAGGGCGCGATTCAGGCACAGCTGCGCAGCGAGCATCAGGATAGCCGCCTTTCACTGGGCAACATCACCCGCATTGACGACAACGCCGGCCGCAAGGAAGCGCGCGGTGTGGGCTTTGAATTGGCCAGCAGCGCCTGGGGCGCCCTGCGCGCAGCCAAAGGCATGCTGATCACCACAGAAACATCAACAGGAACGGGATCAGTCAAACAGCTCGACGAAACACAGGCCCGCCTGGCGCAAGCACGCCAACTGCAGCAAGGCTTGGCCGGCATGGCCGTCGATGCGGGGGCGCAAGACAGCGCAGCACAACAGGGCGCCGTCGCTGAATCCATCCAGCGGCAAAACGCCGCCATCAAAGGCGCCAGCGGCGATTTCCCGGAGCTGTCCGAACCGCATTTGCTGCTGGCCAGTCCGGCCGGCATCGAGCTGAGCACGGCCCAGTCCATCCACCTGGCCGCCAGCGAGCATGTGGCGCTCACCAGCAGCAAGCATATTTCACTTGCCAGCGGTGACAGCATGTTTGCCAGCATCGCCAAGACTTTCAGCCTGTTCGTGCACAAGGCCGGCATGAAACTGATTGCCGCCAGCGGCAAGGTGTCCATCCAGGCCCACAGCGACGAGGTGGAAATCCTCGCTCAGAAAGTCTTGTCGCTGATCAGCGAAGCGGACTGGGTCAACATCAAGGGCAAGAAAGGCGTACGCCTGCACGGCGCCAACCATATGCTGGAAATCAGCGACAAGGTGCAGTTCTTCACCTCTTCCCCCGTGCTCTTCAACGGCAACCTGGAAACCTTGGCGCCGAAGAGCGTGTCGCAGGAATTTAATGAGAGGCCCGTGACCCGTTTTGATCAGGCCGTCCGCTTGCTGGAAGTGGACGGGAAACCTGCATCCGATATTGCCTTTGAACTCATACGTGACGACGGCAACATTATTAGCGAAAAAAGCGGCGCCGACGGGCTGACGCCATTACAAAAAGGAGATGGCATGGACAGCTATACGATACGTTACAAGGGAGAACTGCCATGAGTGATGATAACGACTTGAATGAACACGGCAATCATCAAGGCGAGTTTCGGCAGAGTGTCGGCGGATGGGCGGAATACACAGTCAATATGACAGAAATAAACGATACCATTCGTCATGACCTAACTATTCCGCCTAAAAAAATAATCCCTATTATATTTTTACCTGGGGTTATGGGTAGCAATTTAAGAATGAAAAAACAACGCCAAGATGATCTGAAGCGACAGGATAACAGATCATGGAGGCCAGATGACATGGTCGACAAATCTGGTAATTTGGCGGTTGCAACCGGTAGTGGTTTAGGTGGTTGGTTTAGGGGAGCATCTCCCAGAGATCGACAATTGGTCTTTGATCCAAATGAAACTGAAGTTGAGTACTATCAATATTCTATCGAAAATGAGCGTTTCTTCCCTGGTGGAGACGTAACCAAAGGATCTGACGCACGTCATAACAACGTTCCTGACGATTTTCCTGGTGTTCCTCCATTGATTTCTGTTAGTCCTAAAAAAAATGCTCAGGTAGATGCAATTCAGAAACCTGGTGTAGCGGGAAAATTTATTCCCCGAGAAATACGTGAAACTCCAGCGCATATTGCACGGTGGCGTGGATGGAGCGAAGTTCTTTTCGCCGGCGCCTATGGCGAAATGCTTAAAAAAACAGAATTCTTCATGAATAATATAATAAAAAAAGGAGAAATTTTACCTCATTGGAAAATTGATCCTTCCGATCAAGTTACTGGACGATATTCATTTGGTCAACAAGCCTATCCGCCTATTGCTAAGCTCCTAATACAAAATCCGAAAGAATTTGGTGGTTCGTCCGGAGCACCAATTAACACTTCCGACATGCTAAAAATTTCCCCATGCTGGTATCCGGTTCATGCGTTGGGATACAACTTCCTGCAGAGCAATGCCATTACTGCTATTATTATTGCCAAACGCATACGCGGCATAGTAATAGGCTATCAGAAATGCGGCTTCAAATGCAGTGAGGTCATTCTCGTCACACATAGCATGGGAGGTCTGCTCGCCCGAGCCTTAATGCATCCTAGATATGGAAATATGCTTAATGATAAAAGTGTAAAAATACTTGGAATATATCATAATGTGATGCCTACCTTAGGGGCCGCCAGTGCATACAAACGCATGCGTTTCGGCTTTAAGGAAAAGGGTGGTCCAATTAATACTCTCGAAGCCCAAATTCTTGGCATTGATGGTGAACACACCACCGCAATTCTCGCAAATGCACCTGCACCATTAGAAATGTTGCCAAGCATGGCATATGGTCAAGAATGGATCAAGGTTGTTGATGCAACAGATAAATTACTTTGGAGCTGGCCACGAGGTAAGGATAGTGCGGTGGAAAGTATCTATTTACAACCTGCGAATGCTTGGTGGAGGATGATAAATCCTTCCTGGGTGAATCCTGCAAATATTCCGCCAAAAAAAGGGGGAGGCATCAACAATGTCATGCGACGATTGAAAGATGCATCAGAATTACTAAAGGAAATAGAACAAATATTTCATCCAAATACATATGCAAGCTATTGTGCCTCAAAAGAATTCTTAAGCTATGGAGAAATCACTTTCAAAGTTACCGAGGGTTTAGAAATTAAAAACTCATCCGATCCAGAAAAAATTATACCATCACCAAATAAGTGGCAGCTATTGACTGACGATGCAAAAGGTAACCTTACTGTACAAGCAGGAACACGTGTTTTGAAAATAAAATTACAACCACCAAATTCTACTGGCGATGAAACCGTCCCATCGGATCGCTCAGCAAAACACATACCTGGGGAAAAATTTTCCCATGGCGCCAAATCTGAAAATGGATATGAACATCAAAATAGCTACTCTCATCCACATGTCCTGGCATCTATGCTCTATTCAATTGTGCAGATTGCCAAAAAAGCAGAATGGAAATGAAAATGTTAAATTATAAAAAAATTCTCATTATTTCAATTATTTCAATAATTGCACTACCATCAAAAACAATGGCAAATAAAGCAATGTCAAATAAAAAACATGAGGAAAATAAAATGCATATACACACAAAAACAATAAAAAAAATAGAAAATTTATTTCAAAAAACAAAAAAACTTTGCTTTGGAAGATATTTATTAAATCTACCAAACGAGGCAGAATTAATAATCGGAAATTCTGAAGTTGAACTATTTAAAGGAGGACCTGAATCCTTAAAAAACCAAGCGGAAATTGATTTAAAAAAAATACGATCTTTGAATATTTCCCCTGAAATTATTTATAATGGGAATGGCCCAATAGAAAATAGTTGGCAACTTCGATACTACAATAGCAAATCAGCCAAAAAAGACAATTTCATAATTTATCGAACATTAATCAACAAAGGGGATTTCATATTTACCATAGGCGACGCAGTAGATAATGGCGACACCGAAAGAGCAACAGCGGAAAGACAATTCCTTCAAGCAAAAAGTCTGCGTTTGCGTGCTACTGAAGAAATTCCTGTCACCCCAGGCCTTTGCGTAGAGCATGGATTCATAAGTGAAAATCAGTATAAATATCAAGAAATAGACGACATAGGTATTTATATTCCAAGCCTTCCCGATGTGCGTTTTTCCATCAGCTCAAACAAGGATGCATACGGCGATTACCCACCGACAGAATTTGAGACAAGAATGAGCGGGGAATTATCATTGCTTAACCGCATACAAAGCGCAAAAGATATACAGGGTAGCGATTATCCCAAGCGCACCTTGCTGCGCGAAGGCAAGCGCACTGTTCAACACTGGAAAGGCGAAGAGTCGCTGATACGGCGTACCGATGGTGTCCATGATTTTGAATGGGCATTGGTCGGCAAACCGAAAGACATCGCAAATCCGTCCGTGCTGGAAGTCAAGATGTACACCAAAGTCGCCCACAACCTGGTCGGCGCCGCCGAAGCATCGTCGCTGACCGATGAGGAGGCGATTGCCTTGTGGGACAAGCTGTTGTCCGGCCTGAAGTTCCGGGTGAAGGTGCCGGGTGCGCCGCCGGGTTCGTACTATATCGATCCCGACAAGCCGGCGCAGTGACAGCTGAATAAGCTCATGCTGGCGCCATGCCAGCCATTGCGCTAGCATGATCCTTTTGCCCCGAAATCTTCCATGCCCATCACCCTGCGCCCCGCCCTGCCCTTTGACGTCGACACCCTGTGGACCCTGCGCACGGTGGCCGTGCGCGTCAGTTGCGCGACGCATTATGCGCCGGAGCAAATTACTGTGTGGACGGCTTCGCCCGTACCGCCAGCTTATGCCGCCATGTTGGCTGCCGGTGGCGGCATCGTGGCGATGCAGGGCGAGGCCATTGCCGGCTATGCCATGCTGGACGTAGATAAACACGAAGTCGATGCCGTGTTTGTCGATCCTGCCCGCGCGGGACTCGGTATCGGCAAGCGGCTGCTGGCGGCGCTGGAGCAACTGGCGCGTGAGCGCGGCATTGCGCGCCTGCACCTGTCCGCGTCGCTGAACGCCGTGCCGTTTTACCAAGCCGCAGGATTTATCTCCTTGCGCGAGGAAGCGTATGCGCATCCGAGCGGCATCAGCCTGGCCAGCGTGGCAATGGAAAAGCTGCTGGTGGTGGCCTGAGCATTCAGTCGTTGCTGGCAGCAGCTTCGGACTCGCTCAGGCATTGCTGCAGTTTCGCGATCAGGGCAGATGGACGTCGTCCAGTACCAGCGGATTAGCATCTCAATCCGCTTCCCACGCGATGCCAGCCGGCCGCGCGCCGCCTGTCTTGAAAAACGCGACGAAAGCGCGCTGGCACTGCTCTACATCCACGCACCACGCTTCCGGATACTCATCCACCTGGCCATTCGACAGCAGATAGCTGCATTCCCCCGTCTCCTCCTCGTCGCCCAGCGAGTGAAAACTCAGCTCGTCCTGCCCCGACAGATACATCAGCCAGGCATTGCCGCCATTGCGCAGCATGCACAGGGCCGGGCCTTGCTCGGCATCTTCGGCCATGGTCAGCCACAGTTCGCACTGGGCCAGCGTGCGCGCGTCCAGCAGCGCCTGTTCCAGCGCAGCGATAGTGCCAACGGCGCGCGGCTCGCCGTGCAGATTCAGTGCCATCGTCATGCTTTTTTTCCGCTCAGGTCATCCATGGCCAGCGCTGTGCTCAGATACAGCTTGCCGCTGAGGTCCTTTAACAGGCTGCTCTGGCGCAAGCGGTCCATCACGGGTCCCTTCACTTCGGCCAGGTTCAGGCTGATGCCGCGCTTGGCCAGCGCGCTGTTGAGTTCGATCAAGCCCAGCAAGGCCGTGCTGTCGATCTGGTTGACGGCCGACAGCACCAGCACCAAGTGGCGCGCCGTCGGGTGTCCCCGCAGCTCGTCTTCCACGCGCTCCGTGACGGCTTCGACGTTGCCGAAGAACAGGCCCGCATCGATGCGCAGCAGCAAGACGTCCGGCAGGGTTTGCGCTTCATAGCGCTCCACGTTGCGGAAGTGCTCGCTATTCGGGATACGGCCCAGCACGGCGATGTGCGGGCGGCTGGCGCGCCAGATCAGGGTGCCCATCGACAGCAGCACGCCGATCACCACGCCCGCTTCCACGCCCAGCACCAGCACGCCGGCCGTCGTCGCCAGCAGGGCCAGGGCATCGCTGCGGTCGTAGCGCCACGACAGTTTCAAGGTATCCCAGTCCAGCAGGCTGCTGACGGCAAAGATGATGGTGGCCGCCAGCACCGGCAGCGGCAGCAGGGCCAGCCAGTTCGTGGGCGCCACCAGCGCCAGCGCCAGCAATCCCGCCGTGATGATGCTGGCCAGGGGCGTGTTGGCGCCCGCCTGGAAATTGACGGCCGAGCGCGAAATCGATCCCGTGACGGGGAAACCACCCGACAGCGCGCTGGCCACGTTGGCCGCGCCCAGGCCCAGCAGTTCACGGTTCGTGTGCAGCTTTTCACCGCGCTTTTGCGCCAGGGTCTGGGCCGCGGACATGCTCATCAGGAAGATGATGAAGGCGATCAGCAGCGCCGGCGACAGCAAGGTGCGCCAATGGGCGCTCGAAGCGGCCAGGTTCAGGCCCGGCAAGCCGCTGGGCACGTGGCCCGTCGTCTGCACACCCATCGTTTCCAGACCGCCATAGGCGACGAGCGCGATGCCGGCCAGCACCAGCGCCATCGGCGCCAGGCGCGCGCCCACGTCGGCTGCCACCTTGTTCAGGCCGCAGCGCTGCAACAGGCGCGACAGATAGCGCTTGGCCAGCCACAGGAACAGCAGGCCGGACAGTCCCAGCACGAGGCTGGGCGTGTGCCAGTGGGGCCAGGTGGCGCCCAGGAGCGGCGTGATTTGCCCCCAGATGATCAGGATAGCGGCGCCATTGCTGAAACCGCTGATCACGGGACGCGATAAAAAACTGGCCATGAAGCCCAGGCGCAGCACGCCGCACAGCAGCAGGACAAGGCCGCTGATGAAGGCCAGCTGGGCGGCCAGCACGATATACAGGGAGGAGCCGGGATCGGCCAGCGGCGCCAGGGCGGCGGCCGTCATCAGGGAAACGATGGCCATCGGGCCCACCGATTGCGTCATGCTGCTGCCGAACAAGGCGTACAGCACGGGCGGCAGAATGCTGGCATAGATGCCCACCACGGGCGGCAAGCCCGCCACCAGGGCGTAAGCCATGCCTTGCGGCACCATCATCATGGCGACAACGATACCGGCAGTGATGTCTCCGGCCAACAGAGGACGCCGGTATTGCCTGAGCCAGAGCAGCATGGATGATCCCAAAATCTGAAAACCGAAGCCTATCATGCGACGAGGCCGGCTGACAGGGGGACGTACTTACTCTTGCAGCAATTGCGCCTTCACGGCGTCGAGGATTTCCGTCGATAACACCTCGTCATCGACGCAGCGCGCCAGCACCATGGCGCCCACCATGGCGGAAAACGTGGCGATCGCCTGCCTGCGCCGTTCTTCCGGTGCGCCTTCGGGCTGCAAGCCTTCCAGCAGCGCGAACTGCTGCTGCGTCGCCTTTGTAAACGCGGGACGCGCGCCGGGCGACATGCGCGCAGCATCGACGCCCATGGCCGCCGCCGGGCAGCCGCCGCCGGGCTGGTCGCGGTGCCGGGTGGTCAGGTAGTTGTCGATAATCGCCGGCAGCGCCCGCTGCGGGTCGCTGCCGACCTTCGCCCGCCAGCCTTCCAGCGATTTCTCCAGGGCATGCTGGCACGCCTCGATCATCAAGTCTTCCTTGGACGCGAAATGGCCGTAGAAGCCGCCATGCGTGAGGCCCGCGTTCTTCATCAGGTCGGCCACGCCGATGCCGTCATAGCCCTTTTCGCGGAACAATCTGGCCGCTACGTCCACGATGCGCTCACGGTTCAGCGCCGCCTGTTCCCTGCTTACTTTCATGCTGCCCTCCCATATTTATGTCAATCATCATATAACTTTACGCCCGTTTGCGCCACTCTGTTAGCGAGCGCACCGTTTGATGCGGGTGCCGCGCCGATACTGGACCTTCGTTTACAAGGAGGCCAGCATGAACGAGAACAAGGACCAGTCCGCCGGCAATTTGCAGCGCAGCATCCAACAGGAGCAGGATCAGCACGATCAGCAGCACGATGCCGCCAAATCCGGCCAGGAAAGCAAGCAGCCCGTGCAGACGGGCCACCGCAGCCAGCCCGTCCCTCCCCTGCCCGCCCAGCACCTGGACAAGCCTGGCATGGAAGGCGAGATGCAGTTGCAACCGCGCTTCCTGGCGCCCGATTACTGCGGCAGCGGCAAGCTGACCGGCATGGTGGCCGTCATCACGGGCGGCGATTCGGGCATCGGCCGCGCTGTGGCCGTGCTGTACGCACGCGAAGGGGCCGATGTCGCCATCATTTACCTGAACGAACACGCGGACGCCCACGAAACGAAGCGCTATGTGGAAGCGGAAGGCCAGAGCTGCCTCCTGATTCCCGGCGACGTGCGCGACCAGGGCTTTTGCCAGGAGGCCGTCAGCCAGGTGTTGGCCAAGTTCACGCATATCGACGTGCTGGTGAACAACGCCGCCTTTCAGGAACATGCGGAATCCTTGCTCGACCTGAGCGAGGAACGCTTCGACCTCACCATGAAAACCAATGTCTACGGTTACTTTCACATGGCCAAGGCCGTGCTGCCGCATTTGCAGCGGGGCGCCTCCATCATCAACACGGGCTCCGTGACGGGTTTGCAAGGCTCGAAGCACTTGCTCGACTATTCCACCACCAAGGGCGCCATCCATGCGTTTACCATGGCGCTGGCCGGCAACCTGCTCGACAAGGGTATCCGCGTGAACGCCATCGCGCCCGGACCCGTCTGGACGCCGCTCAACCCGGCAGACAAGTCGCCCGAGGACATCCAGAAATTTGGCCAGGACACGGACATGCGCCGCCCTGCCCAGCCGGAAGAACTGTCGCCCGCCTACGTCTTCCTGGCCTCGCCCGCCTGTTCCAGCTACATCAGCGGCATCGTCCTGCCCATCACCGGCAGCGTGGGGGAATAAGCGATGGCGCGCGCACTGTGGAAAGGCGCCATCAGTTTCGGCCTCGTGCACATCCCCGTCGAGATGATTTCCGCCAGTCTCGACCATGAACTGGACTTGTCCATGCTGGACAGGCGCGACTTCGCCCCCATCGGCTACAAGCGCTACAACAAGAAGACGGGCAAGGAAGTCGAGTGGGACGACATCATCAAGGGCTATGAATACAAGACGGATGAGTACGTGGTGCTGTCCGAGGAAGATTTACGGCAAGCCAATGTGAAGGCCACGCAAACCATCGACATAGACACCTTTGTCGATGCGGCCGAGGTACCGTTGACCTTTTACGAGCACCCGTATTATTTGCTGCCCGCCAAGGGCGGCGAGAAAGTCTATGCGCTGCTGCGCGAAACCTTGCGCAAGGCCAACAAGGTAGCCATCGCCAGCGTGGTGATGCGCACGAAGCAGCATTTGTGCGCGCTCGTGTGCGTGGGCGACGCCATCGTGCTCAACACCCTGCGCTACGCCGATGAAATCCGCCCCACAGATGACCTGGACTTGCCGCCCAACACCATGAGGGCGGCAGGTATTTCCGACAAGGAGCTCAAAATGGCCCTGTCTCTGGTCGAAGGCATGAGCGACGAGTGGGAACCCGGGCAATACCACGACAGCTACCGCGAAGACGTGCTGGCGCTGGTGAAGAAGAAAATCAAGGCCCGACAGACCAAGACCATCACACCGCCCGCCCCCGAGCGGGAAGAAGAGCAAGGCAGCAACGTCATCGACCTGGTCGCCCTGCTGCAGCAAAGCCTGGGCAAGAAAGCGCCCGCCGCACCGGCCCGCAAGCGCGCGGCCTCGTCCACTGCCCGCAAACCGGCACCATCGAGACGCAAGGCGGCCTGAACCACCCATGCGGCCCGGGAGACTCTTCAATAATACAAATGCATTGACTTTGATCAGGCTTCTCGCTACGTTATGCACAGGCGTGCCGCCCGGCAAGCCCTGTCACGCGTGCGGGAAAAAATGGATGCCGAGTTAGATCAGCTTATCCTCAGCGGTGCCCCTGGCGGCGTTGTCATCACGAACGAAGATCATGTCGTCGTGCGCTGGACGCCCGGTGCGCAGCGCATTTTCGGCTATGCCAGCGAAGAAGCGCTGGGTCAGACGCTGTGGGAGCTGATCTCCCTGCCGGGACAGGCCGAAGCGTCCCCGCTGATCGACGAGCAGCTGGCCCAGCACGGCAGCTACGACCGCGAATCGCTGCGGCGGCGCAAGGATGGCGAGCTCATCTACGTCGATGTCGCGTGCCAGACCGCGCAGGCGGGAGTGGACGCGCCACGCTACCTGATTTCCACCATGAAGGACACGACCTTGCTGAAGGCGGCGCGCGACGCCCAGTTCGTCGACGTGCGCTACCGCGTGCTGTTCGAATCGACGCCGGACAGCGTCATCATGGTCAATGCCACGGGCGCCATCGTGCTGGCCAACGAGCAGGCACAGCGCCTGTTCGGCTACGCGGAAGGCGAATTGAACGGCAGGCAAATCGATAGCCTGCTGCCGCAACGCCTGCGCCATTCGCACGTGGCGCACCGCTCGCGCTATTTCGACCAGCCGCGCACGCGCACCATGGGCGCCGACCTGGAATTGCTGGGCTTGCGCAAGGACAACATCGAATTCCCTGTGGAAATCAGCCTGTCGCCGATCCAGACGGAGATCGGCACCTTCGTCATCAGCGCCATCCGCGACGTCAGCGACCGCCGCCGGGCCGAGCAGAAGTTCCGCGGCCTGCTCGAATCGGCGCCGGACGCCATCGTCATCGTCAACGGCGATGGCGAGATCGTGCTCGTCAATTCGCAGACGGAACGCCTGTTCGGCTACTCGCGCGCGGAGCTGCTGGGGCGCAACGTGGAAGTGCTGATCCCGGCCCGCTACGCACACGACCATCCGCGCCACCGCCAGTCGTTTTCCACGGCGCCGCGCGCCCGCTCCATGGGCGCGGGCCTGGAACTGTACGGCTTGCGCCGTGATGGCACCGAGTTTCCCGTCGAAATCAGCCTGTCGCCGCTGGAAACGGACGAAGGCGTGCTGGTCTCGTCGGCCATCCGCGACATCACCGAGCGCAAGCGCATCGAACGCACGCTCAACGAACAGAAAATCGAACTCGAGCGGGCCAGCCAGGCGAAAGACCGCTTTCTCACCAGCATGTCGCATGAACTGCGCACGCCGCTGAACGCCATCCTCGGCTTTGCCCAGCTGCTGGCCAACGAATCCCTGCCCGCGACCGTGCCGCAAAAGCGCGCCTTCGTGCAAAACATCGTCACCTCGGGGCGCCACCTGCTCACCCTGATCAATGAAATCCTCGACCTGGCCAAGATCGAATCGGGCAGCCTGAGCCTGTCGATGGAAGCGGTGACGCTGCCCGCGCTGATCGAGGAAGTGCGCGTGATGGTGGAAGAGCAGGCGCAGCAGCGTCATATCCACCTGATTTTTCCGGCCTGCGAGCCGCTGACGATCCGGGCCGACCATACGCGCCTCAAGCAAGTGCTGCTGAATCTGCTGTCGAACGCCATCAAGTACAACCGCCCGGACGGCAAGGTGGAGCTGGAAATTTCGCAGCCCGATGCGCAGCACGTGCGCATCGCCATCCGCGACACGGGCAAGGGACTGGACGAGGCGCAGATGGCCGAACTGTTCCAGCCGTTTAACCGCCTGGGACAAGAGGCGGGTAGCGAGGAAGGCACGGGTATCGGCCTCGTCGTCACCAAGCGCCTGGTCGAACTGATGGGCGGCTGCATGGGCGTGCACAGCTGCATTGGCGTGGGCAGCGTATTCTGGATCGAACTGGGCACCACGGCCGCGCCGCCCGCCAGCCGGCAGCCGGACACGGAATATCTGCCCGAGCCCGCCGGCGACACCGGGGACGATGACGGCGGCCAGGCGCTGCTGCTGTACGTGGAAGACAATCCGGCCAGCCTGCGCCTGGTGGAAGACATCGTCAGCTTCCTGCCCCACCTGCGCATGATCTCGGCCACCGACGCGCGCCAGGGCATCGCGCTGGCGCTGGAACGCCATCCCGACGTCATCCTGATGGATATCAACCTGCCCGGCATGAATGGAAACCAGGCGCAGCGCATCCTACGCAACGATGCGCGCACGGCGCACATCCCCGTCATCGCCCTGACGGCCAACGCCATGAAGGGCGATATCCGGCACGGTCTGGCCTCGGGCTTTTTCCGCTACCTGACCAAACCCGTCGAGATTCCCCAGCTCAACGCTGCCATCGAGGAAGCCCTGCAACTGGCGCGCGCCACCCTGCCGCTCAAGCCGGAGGCGTAAAAGCCAGCTTTTTCATGGCTGCGTCAAGGCCTTTCGCGCTGCGCGCATAGCCGTCCCACGGGGTATTGCCCACGCCGAGACGGCTGTGCACATTGCCCACGTTCCACTGGTCGCCCGCCTCCAGCTCGTCGAGCTCCTCCCAGGCCAGCGGCACGGAAATGCCCAGCCCCGAGCGCGTGCGGGCCGACCACGCGCACACGGTGGTGGCGCCCCGGCCGTTGCGCAAATAATCGATGAAAATCTTGCCGACGCGATTCGCGGGACCGCTCTTGACGACAAACCTCTCCGGGATGTGCTGCGCCATGTGCGCCACGATGGCTTGCGAAAACGCTTTTACCGTATCCCAGTCGTGCTTGGGCCGGATCGGCACGACCACGTGCAAGCCCTTGCCGCCGCTGGTTTTCAGCCAGGCGGGCAAGCCCAGTTCCGTCAGGACGGCGCGCAGCAGCATGGCCGCTTCGCGGATGGCGGGCCAGGCCACGCCCTTGCCCGGGTCCAGGTCGAACACCAGGCGGTTCGGCGTGTCGTAGGCGCTGGCCAGCGCGTTCTGCGTGTGAAATTCCACCACATTCCACTGCGCCGCGGACAACAGCCCTTGCAGGCTGGCCACTTCCAGCATGGGCGGGTGTTCCGGGTCCAGCCGTGCATCAAGCTGTTTGATGCCCGGCATTGTCGAAGTGTCAATATGTTTCTGAAAAAATAGCTCGCCTCCGACGCCAGCGGGTGCACGCACGAGCGACACGGGGCGCCCGCGCAGGTGTACGAGCATCAGCTTGCCCACCAGCGCGTAATAGCACACCAGGTCGATCTTCCTGGCGCCGCTGTCGCTGTCAATCACGCGATCCGCATGGCTGACCTTGAAACTGGCCGGCAAGACACAGTCCGGCATGGATTTGCTCTCCATAGTCTTCTCCTTCTCGATTCGCCGCGCCCGCTCACGCACGATGGCGGCCGGCTTTTTATCTTCGCGCAAGCCGTGAAACACGGCATGGCGCACGGCACCGCCACTGGTCCATTGCGCAAAACCGACCTCGGCCACCAATTGCGGCTGGACCCAGATGGGTTGGCGCACGCCGCCCGCCTTGCCTTCAAACGGACTCGTCTCGATAGCCAGCGCATCGAGCCGGCGCCGCAAGTCGCGCAGGCTGGCATCGTCAAAGCCGCTGCCCACATTGCCCGCATAGCGCAGCTTGCCCTGTTCATCATGCACGCCCAGCAACAGCGAACCTATCCCTTCGCGCGCACCCTGCGGCGCCGTATAGCCGCCGATGACGAATTCCTGGCGCAGCCCGCATTTGAGCTTGATCCAGTCGCCCGAGCGGCGCGTGACGTAGGGCGAGCCGCGCCGCTTGCCGATCACCCCTTCCAGCCCCAGGCGGCAAGCGTGGTCCAGCAGCCGCTGCGGTGCGGCATCGAGCGCGTCGCTGAAGCGCACCAGCGGCGACGCGGGCAAGCTCTGCAGCAGCCCTTGCAGCAGCGCCCTGCGCGCCTCGACGGGCTGGCCCCGCAGATCGTGCCCATCGAAGTACGGCACGTCGAACAGGTAATACACGATCTCGCTGGTCGTTTCCGCGTCGAACGCGCGCTGCAAGGCGCCAAAATCCGGGTGCCCGCTGCTGTCGTTGACGACGATTTCACCGTCATACCAGCCTGGCGGCAAGCTCAACTGTTCCAGCGCTTGCCGCAGCTTCGGCAGTTTCGCCGTCCAGTCATTGCCATTGCGCGTGATTAACGCAATATGATCGCCATCGCAACGCGCGAGGATGCGGTAGCCGTCGAATTTCACCTCGAAAATCCAGTCTTGCGCATCTGGCGGCGGTGCATCGACGAGGGTGGCCAGCTGTGGCGACAAGGTGGCGGGCAACCCGGCAGCCGGCGGCGCGGCCGCCACCTTGCGCTTGGGCATGGCCTTGCTCCTGACGCTGTCGGGGAACTCGTCCACGACAGAAAATTCCTCTGCCGGCCGCGCATAGTCGTCTTTTTCCTTGATCAGCAGCCAGGCAGGCTGCTTTTCGCTGCGTTTGTCTCCCTTGCCTTTCATGCGCACCAGCACCCACTTGCCATGCATCTTGTGGCCGTGCAAAGTGAACTTCAGCTCGCCGGCCGCCAGCGCCTTGCGCGCATCGGGCGTGGCTGTCTGGGGTTGCCACGTCCCTTTATCCCAGATGATGACCTTGCCCGCGCCATATTGTTTCTCGGGGATCGTGCCTTCAAAACTCGCATACGCAATCGGATGGTCTTCCACCTGCACGGCCATGCGTTTGTCGCGCGGGTCGTAGCTGGGGCCTTTCGGCACGGCCCAGCTTTTCATCGTGCCATCGAGCTCCAGCCGAAAGTCATAGTGCAAACGGCTGGCCCAGTGCTTCTGGATGACAAAGGTGAGCACGCCGTTCGCAGCCTCGTCGCCACCTGCAGGCTCGGGCGTGACAGCGAAATTGCGTTTGGCTTGATACGTTTTCAAGGCGGCTTTCATGGCGGCCCCATGCGGTGATGATGTCGTCTAGTCTAGTCTGCGACAGATCATGGCGCGGTACGCCAGCTAACAGAGTGCCTGCCCTGGCAAATGTAAGTGTTTGTAATTAGAAAAAAACGTGTCAACGGTATTGCCGCACGGCGCGTTTTTGCCTCAGTGACAGGGGACTGATCTCCTGAACTACAACCCCACTTCTTGAGGAACTGCACCATGAAAAAAGTAATCGCTACTCTGATCGCCGGCTTGTTCGCTACCGCAGCCTTTGCTCAAACGCCAGCTGCGCCTGCCAAGGACGAAGCCAAGCACACCAAGGAAGTGGCAAAAGCGGAAGCCAAGGAAACCAAGGCCGTAGTCAAAGCCGATGCCAAGGAAGCGGCCGCCGTCGCCGATGCGAAAGCCGATGTTGCCAGCGCCAAGGCCGACGCCAAAGTCACCAAGGAAAAAGCCCATCACAAAGCGAAAAAAGCCAAGGCCAAAGCTGACGAAGCCAAAACTGAAGCGACCGCAGCAGCAGCCAAATAATCCATACAGCGCGTTTCATGCGCCATGCAAAAAGACAGCTTCGGCTGTCTTTTTGCATTTTTACGCCGCCTTCTTCAATTAACCTCACTTAACTCACCCGATTGTAAGAAAGTGTAAACAAGGTCAACGGCAAGCTTCGGGGCCGCGTTTTATGCTCAGTGACACGGGAATCATCCCTGTACCAACAGACGTACCAGACAAACCACCACTGAGGACTGCACCATGAAAAAACGCATTTTCAATCTGAGCGCTACCCTGATCGCCGGCCTGTTCGCAACTGCAGCCTTCGCCCAAACCCCGGCAGCTCCTGCAGCCTCGGTTCCTGCCAAAGTGGAAGCGGCCCACACCAAGGCCGTAGTGAAAGCGGACGCCAAGGAAGCGCAAGCCGTCGTCAAAGCGGATGCAAAAGAAGCGAAAGCAGTCGTCGCCGCAAAAACGGAAGTGGCCAGCGCCAAAGCGGAAGCGGCTACCACGAAAGCCAAGGCACACCACAAGGCCAAGAAAACCAAGGCCAAGGCTGACGAAAAGCTGGCATCGGCCACCGCCGAAGCAGCACCAGTCGCACCAGCAGCAGCCAAGTAATCCCCCACACCATCGCTTGTCACTCGCCAGGAAAATACAATGAAAAAAGTTATCGCCACCCTCATCGCCGGCCTGTTCGCTACCGCAGCCTTCGCTCAAACCCCTGCCGCTCCGGCAGCATCGGCTCCTGCCAAGGCGGAAGCGGCCCACACGAAAGCCGTGGTCAAGGCTGAAGCCAAGGAAACCAAGGCCGTCGTGAAAGCCGATGCAAAAGAAGCGGCCGTCGTCGCCGATGCGAAAGCCGACGTGGCCAGCGCCAAGGCCGACGCCAAAGTCACCAAGGCCAAAGCCCATCACAAGGCGAACAAGGCCAAGGTAAAAGCGGATGCGGCCAAAGCGGCGGAAACCGTTCCGGCAGCACCGGCAGCGCCAGCGAAGTAAGCGCGAACGACGCCACGCAAGCGCATCCGCCGGGTCTGCGCTTGCGTGGGCACTTCGCCGGCATTCCCTGGGACAGCTTCGGCTGTCCTTTTTGCATGGCGCGCCTTCATGCAAACTTCAGCGAACAAAGCAGCTTGCGCACGACAAAGCGGCGCAGATGGTGGACACTGGCACTCCGACCATCGCCGCGAAGCCTATTCCATGCGCCACCTGCTGCTGATTACCGCCCTGTCCCTGCCTTGCGCCGCCAATGCGCAAAACGCCCCCACCGCCCTCGAGCAAGTCCTGCTCGCCCAGGACCATGACAGCCATGGCGACTTGCGGGCCGTCGTCGTGCTGCGCAATGGCGCCATCGTCGCCGAACGCTATTACAACGGCGAGACGGCCGACACCCTGCACGACATCCGCTCGGCCGGCAAGAGCATCACCGCACTGCTGGTGGGTGCGGCCGTGGCGCGCGGCCAGCTGGCGACGACAAAGACGGTGGGAGATTACTGGCCTGAAGTGGCTGGCAGCCCGGCAGGCAAGGTGCTCATCGACGACCTGCTGACCATGCGTTCGGGCTTGGCCGCCTTCGATGAAGACGAGCAGTCGCCAGGCAATGAAGACAAGCTCGATGCGGCGCCCGACCCTGCCGCCTTCGTGCGCGGCGTGCCGTCTGCAACGGCGCCGGGCAGCACGTACCGCTACAACTCGCTGGGCGCGTATATCGCGGGCAGAGTGGTGGAAAGCGCCAGCGGCGCCGACCTGGAAGATGTCGCCGCCAAGGCGCTGTTCGCGCCGCTGGGCATCACGCGCTGGCGCTGGGGCCGCGACGTGGCCAACCATCCGAAGGGCCAGGGCAATCTGTCGCTGCGCGCACGCGACACGGCAAAAATCGGCCAGATGGTGCTCGACGACGGCGTAGTTGACGGCAAGAGGGTGATCGATACGGCCTGGCTGCACGCAGCGCTGGCGCCGCGCGTGGCCATCGGCGCCGGCGACCGCTATGCCGACAGCTACGGCTATTTCTGGTACGCGAAGACGCAGGACATCGGAGGCCAAAAGATCGCCGTGCATTTCGCCTCGGGCAATGGCGGCAACAAGATCTACGTGATACCTGCGCGCCGCATGGTGGTCAGCATCGCGTCCGGCGCGTATGGCAAACCCTATGGACAGCGCCGTTCGCAAGACATCTTGAAAGCCATCCTGCACGCGGATGGCACGCAGATGTAAGCGTTTGTAATGACCGTCAACGGCAGCGATCCGGGGCGCGTTTTATGCTCAGTGATACGGGAATCATCCCGGCACCAACAGACATACCAGACAAACCACCACTGAGGACTGCACCATGAAAAAACGCATTTTCAACCTGAGCGCTACCCTGATCGCCGGCCTGTTCGCAACCGCAGCCTTCGCCCAAACCCCGGCAGCACCTGCAGCCGCTCCGGCAGCCTCGGTTCCTGCCAAAGTGGAAGCAGCCCACACCAAGGCCGTCGTGAAAGCCGATGCCAAGGAAGCGCAAGCCGTCGTCAAAGCGGATGCCAAAGAAGCGAAAGCAGTCGTCGCCGCAAAAACGGAAGTCGCCAGCGCCAAAGCGGAAGCGGCCACCACGAAAGCCAAGGCCCACCACAAGGCCAAGAAAACCAAAGCCAAGGCTGACGAAAAGCTGGCATCGGCCACCGCCGAAGCGGCACCAGCAGCAGCCAAGTAATTCCGACACCCTTTACTGACCCGACACATCACCAAGGATCTCATCATGAAAAAAATCATCGCCACCCTGATCGCCAGCCTGGTCGCCACCGCCGCTCCTGCCGCCACGCCAGCCGCTGCGCCAGCCACCCCAGTGGCACCAAGGCCTGACGTCGCACCGGCAGTCAAGGCCGAAACGCCAGCCGCCGCCGTCAAGCCGGCGGAGCACAAGAAAGCCAAGCATCACAAGGCAAAGAAAGCCGCGCCAGCCGACAAGGCAACGCCTGCGGAACCAGCAGTGCCGGCAGTACCAGCAACGCCAGCCAAGTAATCGCGGCGGCACCAAGCAAAAAGACAGGGTTTTCCCTGTCTTTTTTTTCGTCCGTTTTTCGTCCGCTTATTTAGGCATCAGCACCGAGTCGATCACATTGATCACGCCATTCGACTGGTACACATCATAGGTGCTGATGTTGGCGCTGTTGCCGCCTTCGTCCGTCACCACGATGTTGTGCATGCCGTTCATGGCGAACATCAGCTTGCCGCCGCTGGCCGTGGGCAAGGTGGCTTTACCGTCATGCATCTTGATTTCCTTCGCCAGCGCCTTGAAGTCGTATTTGCCGGGTACCACGTGGTAGGTGAGGATTTTCGTCAGGGCCGCCTTGCTTTCCGGTTTCACCAGGGTCTCGACGGTGCCGGCCGGCAGCTTGCCGAAGGCCGCATTCGTCGGCGCGAACACGGTGAATGGGCCCTTGCCTTTCAGGGTGTCGACCAGGCCGGCCGCCTTGACGGCGGCGACCAGCGTCGTGTGGTCGGCCGAATTGACGGCGTTGTCGACGATGTCCTTGGATGGATACATGCTCTGGCCACCGACCATGGTCGTCATGTCGGCGGCAAACGGGGCGCTGGCGGCCAGCATGGAAGTGATGAACAGTGCTGCGGGAACGAAGGTGCGCATGATGGTATCTCCTGGATGACTGCGTTTGCGTGATTGCAGGAGTATTTACGTGGTGGGCCGGGGATTGGATTCAACTTATTTTTTTGGTCTGGCCTGGGTTGGAGGCGCGGGTGGTGTCGGCTTACGCGCTATGCGCTAAGCCGACCTACCGCGCTGCATGCCAAGCCGGCCTGCGCAAGCCATAAAAAAACGGCGCCGTGCAAAGCACGACGCCGTTTTCGACAGGCTTATCGCCGCGGACCGGAAACTAGTTGGCCGCCACTTGCGGCTCCGTCTCGCCCCAGCCGCCGCCCAGGGAGCGGATCAGCGCCACCGTGGTAACGGCGCGGTTACCGCGCAATTGCACGGCGTTGCGCTCGATGGCCGCCAGGTTGCGCTGCGCGTCGAGCAGGTCCAGGTAACTGGAACGGCCAGCGTCGTACAGTTTTTGCGCCAGGTCGGCCGAGCGGCGCGCCGAGACGACGGCTTCGTCGATCTGCTGCGTCTGGCCCGACAGGATGCGCAGGCCGGCCAGGTTGTCTTCCACCTCGGCGAAGGCCACCAGCACGCTCTGGCGATACGTCGCCACCGACTCTTCCAGCTGCGCTTCGCTGCGGCTCACGGCCGCCTTGTTGCGGCCACCGTCGATGATCGGCATCGACATCAAGGCGCCCAGCAGCCAGGAGCGGCTGCTCCACTTGAAGATGTCCGAGAAGGTATCGGACGCGCCGCCGCCGGAGGCGTTCAAGGTCAGGGCCGGGAACATGGCCGATTTCGCCACGCCGATGCGCGCATTCGACGCTTCCATGGTGCGCTGCGCCGACGCGATGTCGGGACGGCGTTCCAGCAAGGACGATGGCATGCCGGCCGGGATCACCGGCAGGAAGCCGCTATCCTGCAACGGATTGACGGTCGCCGTGAAGCTGGCGGCAGGTTTACCCAGCAGGACAGCCAGCGCATGTTCGCTGGTGGCGCGCTGGCGCTGCAGGCCGATGGCTTCGGCGCGCACGGTCGACAGCTCCGTGCGGGCACGCGACAGATCGAACTCGCCGATGTCGCCCAGGTCGTAGCGACGCTGGTTCACATGCACGCTTTCTTCGCGCAGGCGCACCGTCTGTTCCAGGGTCGCCAGTTCGGCGTCCGTGGCGCGCAGCTGGAAGTAGGTTTGCGCCACGTCGGCCTGCAAGGACAGCAGCACCGAGCGGTACGTCGCTTCCACGGCCAGCGCATCGCTGCGCGAGGCGCTGACGTTGGACGCCACGCGGCCGAACAGATCGACTTCGTAGCTGGCCGTCAGGTTCGCCTGGTAGACATTCGTGGCCGCCACCGGCGCGCCGTTCGGCAAGCCGAGCGACACGGCGGAAGCGCGGTTACGCTGGCCGCCCACGTTCACGCCCACTTGCGGGATGCGGTCCGCTTCGGCGATGCCAGCAATCGCCCTCGCCTGCTTGACGCGGGCGGCGGCGATGGCCAGGTTGGCATTCGCTTGCGTGGCTTCGTTGATCAAGCTGGTCAAAGCCGGATCATTGAAAGCCAGCCACCACTCGCCGCGCGCCTGGCGCTCGGCGGGTACGCCTTGCTTCCAGCGCGTGCCGTCGGCCGCCGTCTGCACGGCCGGCAAGGTTTGCGCTTCCTTGAACGCGGCCGGCGTCTCGATCTGCGGCTGCTTGAACTCGGGCGCCGCGCAGGCGGCCAGCAGGACTGCGGCGGCCATGGCGGTCAGCACGGGCTTGACGCGCCAGATGATTTCCTTGGTTTTCAATATATATCTCCTTCCAGGTCCAGCGCTGGCGCGGCGACAGGCTTGGCGGCAACGGCGGCTGGTTTTTTCTCAAAACGCTGCGCCAGGGTGCGCAGCAATACATAGAACACAGGCGTCAGGAACAGGCCGAAGAAGGTCACGCCCAGCATGCCGGCGAAGACCGCCACACCCATGGCATGGCGCATTTCCGAACCGGCGCCGTTCGAGAACACCAGGGGCACCACACCCATGATGAAGGCGATCGACGTCATCAGGATCGGACGCAGACGCAGGCGGCACGCTTCCAGCGCCGCTTGCACGACGGTGCGGCCATGCTCTTCCAGTTCGCGGGCAAATTCCACGATCAGAATCGCATTCTTCGACGCCAGCCCCACCAGCACGAACAGCGCGATCTGGGTAAACACGTTGTTGTCGCCACCGGTCAGTTTCACGCCCAGCAGTGCGCAGAGGATCGACATCGGCACGATCAGGATCACGGCCAGCGGCAATGTCCAGCTTTCGTACTGGGCGGCCAGCACCAGGAACACCAGCAGCACGCACAGCGGGAACACATAGATCATCGTATTGCCGGACAAGATGTCCTGGTAGGTCAGCTCCGTCCATTCATACGAAATCCCCTGCGGCAGCACTTCCTTGGCGATGCGTTCCAGCGCGGCTTGCGCCTGGCCGCTCGATACGCCAGGTGCTGCGCCGCCATTGAAGTCGGCTGCGGCATACGCGTTGTAGCGCTGCACGCGGTCCGGGCCATAGCTGTCCTTGACGCGCATCAGGGACGACAGCGGGATCATCTCGCCCTTGTCGTTGCGCACCTTCAGCTGCGCGATATCCTGCGCATGCGAACGGAACGCCGCATCGGCCTGCACGCGCACCTGGTAGGTGCGGCCAAACTGGTTGAAGTCGTTGACGTACAGCGAACCGAGATTGATCTGCAAGGTCTGGTAAATCGTTTGCAGCTGCACGCCCATCTGCTTGGCTTTCACGCGGTCGACGTCGGCGAACAGCTGCGGCACGTTGATCTGGTAGCCGGAGAACACGCCCGCCAGTTCCGGCGTCTGGTACGCTTTCGCGGCCAGCGACTGGGTAGCGTTGTACAGCGCGTCGTAACCGAGGTTGCCGCGGTCTTCGATCATCATCTTGAAGCCGCCGATGGTGCCGAGGCCGTTGACCGGCGGTGGCGGGAAGACCATGATGAAGGCGTCCTGGATACCGCCCAGGCGCTTGTTGATCTCGGCCGCGATGGCGCCGCCCGACAATTCCTTGCTGGTGCGCTCGTCGAACGGTTTCAGGGTGGCGAAGACGATACCGGCGTTCGGCGCATTGGTGAAATCGTTGATCGACAGGCCGGGGAAGGCGATGGTCGATTCGACGCCAGGCACCGACTTGATGACGTCGGACATGCGGCGCACGACATCTTCCGTGCGGTCCAGCGACGCGGCGTCAGGCAATTGCGCAAAGCCCACCAGGTATTGCTTGTCCTGCGCTGGCACGAAGCCGGCCGGCACGGACTTGAAGGTGAAGATGGCGGCAATGACCAGCAGCGCATACACGCCCAGTGAAGCGCTCTTGCGGCCCAACACGCCTTTTACGCCCGCTTCATAGCGGTGCGAAGCGCGGCCGAAGAAGCGGTTGAACCAGGCGAAGAAGCGGCCGAAGACCATGTCCATGCCGCGCGTCAGCGCGTCTTTCGGCGCATCGTGCGGTTTGAGCAGCGCGGCCGACAGGGCTGGCGCCAGGGTCAGCGAGCTGAAAGCGGAGATCACGGTCGAAATGGCGATGGTCAGCGCGAACTGGCGGTAGAACTCGCCGGACAAACCAGGCACGAAGGCGATCGGCACGAACACGGCGCACAGCACCAGGGCGATGGCGACGATAGGACCGCTGACCTCTTTCATGGCCTGGATGGTGGCGTCGCGCGGCGACAAGCCTTCCTCGATATTGCGCTCGACGTTTTCCACCACCACGATGGCGTCATCGACGACGATACCGATGGCCAGCACGAGGCCGAACAGCGACAGCGTGTTGATCGAGAAGCCAAAGCCCAGCATCACGGCAAAGGTGCCGACGATGGAGACGGGAACGGCCAGCAACGGGATGATCGATGCGCGCCAGGTTTGCAGGAAGATGATCACCACCAGCACCACCAGGGCGATCGCTTCGAGCAGGGTATGGATCACGGCTTCGATGGACGAACGCACGAACTGCGTCGGGTCGTACTCGATACGGTATTCCACGCCTTGCGGGAAGTCTTTTTTCAGTTCGTCCATCTTGGAACGCACGTCGGAAGACAGTTGCAGCGCGTTGGCGTTCGGTGCTTCGAAAATACCCATGCCGACGGCCGGATTATTGTTCAGCAGCGAACGCAGCGAGTAGCTGTTGGCGCCCATTTCCACGCGTGCCACGTCCTTCAGGTGCGTCACGGCGCCGTCGGCATTCGTGCGCACGATGATGGCGCCGAATTCCTCGGGCGTCTGCAGACGGCCCTGGGTGTTGACGGTCAGCTGGAAGTCCGAGTTCTTCGCTGGCGAGGCGCCGATCACGCCGGCAGCCACCTGCACGTTCTGCTCGCGAATCGCGTCGACGACGTCATTGGCCGTCATGCCGCGCGCCGCTACCTTTTGCGGGTCGAGCCAGATGCGCATGGCGTAGTCGCCGGCGCCGAAGATCTGGATGTCGCCCATGCCGGGCAGACGGGCCAGTTGATCCTTGACGTTCAGCACCGCGTAGTTACGCAGGTACATATCGTCATAGCGCTTGTTTGGCGAGACCAGGTGCACCACCATGGTCAGGTTGGGCGAGGACTTGACGGTCGTCACGCCGATCTGGCGCACTTCCTCGGGCAGGCGCGGCAAGGCGCGCTGCACGCGGTTCTGCACCTGCGTTTCGGCCTGCTCGACGTTGGTGCCGATCTTGAAGGTCACGGTCAGCATCATCGCGCCATCGGACGTGTTTTGCGAGGACATGTAGAGCATGTTCTCGACGCCGTTGATCTGCTCTTCGAGCGGCGCGGCCACGGTTTCGGCGATCACTTTCGGGTTGGCGCCAGGGTACTGGGCGCGCACCACCACGGATGGCGGCACGACGTCGGGATATTCGGAGATGGGCAGGCCGAAAATCGACAGCAGCCCGGCCACGAATATGACGATCGACAGCACCGCCGCGAAAATCGGCTTGTCGATGAAAAAGCGGGAAAAGTTCATGTTTATTCCTTGGAAGTCGATGCTGCTTTCGCGGCGATCTTGGCATCTTTTGCTTCAGGTTTTGCGGGAGCGGCAGGCGCGGTCGGATCGAAATCCATCGCCACCATCTGCGGCGTCACCGGGGCGCCCGGGCGCACGCGCTGCAAACCGTTGACGACGATTTTCTCGCCCGCTTTCAAGCCTTCACGCACCACGCGCAAGCCGTCCGAAGTCGGGCCCAGCTTGACGGCGCGGTATTCGGCCTTGTTGTCGGCGCCCACCACGTAGACGTATTTGCGGCTTTGGTCCGTGCCGACGGCGCGGTCGCTGATCAACAGCGCCGTGCTTTGCGCCTGCGGGCCGTTGCCGCCATCAAGCTGGATGCGCGCGAACAGGCCAGGCACCAGCTGGCGCTCGGCGTTGGCGAAGGTGGCGCGCATGCGCACGCTGCCCGTGGCCGGGTCGAGCTGGTTGTCGACGAATTCCAGCTTGCCTTCATGCGGGAAGCCCGTTTCGTTGGCCAGGCCTACCTTGACGGTAACGGGCGTGCCCTTTTGCGCCGTACCGGCCACGCGCAGGTAGGTATCTTCATCGCCGTCGAAGCTGGCGTAGATGCGGTCCGTCGACACGACCGAGGTGAGGATGGCGGAAGCGTCGATCAGGTTGCCGACGGTGATTTCCGCCTTGCTGACACGGCCGCTGATCGGCGCCTGCACCTGCGTGTACGACAAGTTCAGTTTCGCCGCTTCATACGCGGCTTGCGCCGAACGGACATTCGCGTCCAGCTCTTTCAGGCCCGACGCTTTTTCATCGAATTCGCGCTGGGCGATGGCTTTTTCGGCCAGCAGCTTTTCAGCGCGCGACAGTTCCAGCTTGGCCAGTTCCGCCTTGGCGCGGGCCGAGGCGGCAGTGCCTTCGGCGCGCGACACTTCGGCCTGGAATGGGCGCGGATCGATGACGAACAGCACGTCGCCCTTTTTGACTTCGCTGCCCGGCTTGAAATTGACGGCCGTGATGAAACCGCCGACTCTCGAGCGGATTTCCACGCGCTCGATCGCTTCCAGGCGACCCGAGAATTCCTGCGTTTCCGTGATCTGTTTTTCAACGACGGCGGCGGCCGAGATGGGCGGGCCGCCGGCCGCTGGCGCGTCGGGCACCTTGCTATTGGCCGAATCGCAGCCAGCCAGACTCACGGCCACCAGTCCTGCCAGCGCGAGCGAGGCAGCCAGGGGCTTGAGCAGAGTGGAAAATTGTTGAACGTTTTTCATTTTATTTCCCTGTTTTATGAAAATTTCTAATGGTATGGGCGGCAGGAAGCAACCCAGCTAAAAAGAGTGAATGGTGGTGCCATGGCGCCCGACGGCGCTCGATCAAAGGTAAACAGGCCGCCAGCTGCTTAAAAGCGGACGGGGACGACAAAGCTGGCTGTGCGAACGCACAACTCAGGCAAGATGGGAACTACACTGCATAGTGTAGCAACCGAAACTTAAAAAGTAAACTGATTAGTGTAAGTTATTTTGCGGTGCCGCAGATGGCGGCGTCATGACTCGGGCTCCTGCCCCAGTCCAGCGACAAAGCTGGCGATTTCACTCAATACCTGCACCTTGCAGGCGCACTCATTGCGGGCGCCGGCATCCTGCAGCGGCGCGGCGGCCATGCGCCGCACGGTGGTCTTGATGCCGCAGGCAATCAATTTGCTGCCGTATTGTTCAGCCTCGTCGCGCAATGGGTCGTCTTCACTGGAGAGGATGAGCGCTGGCGGCAGATTCTTCAGGCGGCTCGACTGCAATGGCGACGCGTACGGATGGGTACGGTCAGCGGCATTCGGCAGGTAGCCACGGTAGGCGGCGGCGCATTGATCGGCCACTTCCGCCAGGTCAGGGCACGTCGGCAAGTGGCGCATCGAACAGGTCGACAGGCCGGGGTCGAGCATGGGCATGATCAGCACTTGGCCCGCGAGGGGCGGTCCGCCCCGGTCGCGCGACATCATGGCGCACACGGCGGCCAGATTGGCGCCCGCCTCGATGCCCGACACCAGCATCTGCTTGCCCGTCCAGCCCAGCTTGGACTTGTTCTTTTTTGCCCACAGCAGCACGGCGTGCGCGTCTTCCACGGCGGCGGGGAAAGGCCGCACCTTGGCCAAGGTGTAGTTCGCGGCCAGCACCACGTGGTCCGGATTGCTCAGCACGAGGCAGCGCAGGAAGTCGTCTGCATCGTCCAGGTCGCCGTCGACAAAACCGCCGCCATGGAAGAAGACGATCAGGCTGGCCTGCTTGGCGCCCGGCACGCCGGCCGTGTAGACGCGCGCGCCGAGCGCATCCTGCGCGCCCTGGACCTGGATGTCGCGTATCTTCAGCGCCTGGCCAGGAGCCAGTTCAGCCACGGTGCCGGCAACGCTCATTGCGCCACCACCGGCTGCACCGCAGCATCAAGTACCGTGTCGTTCAGGCACAACAGGGCGACGCCGCCCACTTCATGGGTCAGGGCGCTATAAGCACTGGCTTCGCTTTGCGCCGCCAGTGAATACGCATCCGTCGATACCATCGCGGCCAGAGCGAGCGCAACCGCAACCAAGGCGGGTACTGCAAAGTGTCCATTCCGATAAGCCATGATGTTTCTCCTGTTGTACTTCCTGCGGCATCACATTTATGCTGCAGTACAACAACTATAGACTTGATCTACAATCTGATAAAGAGTGCAATGACGAATTGATTGTTCAGGATTCTGAATAATCAAGCCTAAAGTGACAGGAATTCAAGTGAACAAGCTGCAAGCAATGGAAGTTTTCATCCAAGTCGTCGATGCGGGCGGCTTTACGCGCGCGGCGGAAAACATGCAGCTGCCAAAAGCCACCGTATCGACCCTGATCCAGTCGCTGGAAGCGAGCCTGTCGGTCAAGTTGCTCAACCGCACGACGCGCCACGTCAGCATCACGTCCGACGGGGCCGCCTATTACGAACGCTGCGTGCGCATCCTGTCCGACGTGCGCGAGGCCGAGGAATCGCTGTCTCGCACGCGATTGAGCCCCAGCGGACGGCTGCGGGTGGATGCGCCCACGGCCCTGGCCAGCGAACTGATCATCCCTGCCCTGCCCGATTTTTTTGCCCGCTACCCGGACATCTCGCTGGAACTCGGTTGCAGCGACCGCCCCGTCGACCTGATCGAAGAAGGCGTCGACTGCGCCGTGCGCGGCGGAGAACTGGGCGACCTGAACCTGATCGCGCGCCGGGTCGGCGTGCTGCACTTCATGACGTGCGCCTCGCCCGGCTACCTGGCGCACCACGGCACGCCGCTGCATCCGAACGACTTGCCGCGCCACCGCGGCGTGAATTTTTTCTCCGCCAAGACGGGCAAAACGTTTGACTGGGATTTCACGCGTGCCGGCGAACGCATCCAGATCGCCATGCCCAGCCATATCGCCCTGAACGACTCGAACGCCTACACAGCCGCCGGCCTGGCGGGCCTGGGCATCGTGCAAATGACGCATTTCATGCTTGCCCCATTGATAGAACAGGGCAAAATGGTGGAATTGCTCAATGAATGGGAATCCGACCCGCTGCCCATCCACGTGATCTATCCGCCCAACCGCCATCTGTCCGCCAAGGTGCGCGTGTTTGTCGAATGGGTCGCCGACATGTTTACCAACCACCCGGCCACGCAGCTCAAGAGCAGAAATGCCAGCCCGAGCCCGCGCGCCACCCTGACCGAGGCCCAGCCATGACCGCAGCAAGCACATCGCCCCACCGCATCGTCTTCCTCGACCGCGACAGCCTGATCGCCACCGTGCGCCCGCCCGCCTTCGCGCACAGCTGGGAAGAGCATGCGCACACCAGGGGCAGCGAACAGACGGTATCCCGCCTGCAAGGCGCCACGATCGCCATCACGAACAAAGTGCCGCTGCGCGCGGCCGAGCTGGCGCAGCTGCCTGACCTGAAGATGATTGCCGTGGCCGCCACCGGCACGGATATCATCGACCTGGCCGCCTGCCGCGAGCGGGGCATCGTCGTGGCGAATATCCGCGACTATGCGCGCGCCACCGTGCCGGAACATACCTTGGCCCTGATGCTGGCCCTGCGCCGCCAGCTGGTGGCCTACCGCGCGGACGTGGAAGCGGGCCTGTGGCAGGCATCGGACCGCTTCTGCCTGTTCGGCCACCCGATCCGCGACCTGGCCGGCAGCCGTTTGGGTTTGCTCGGCTACGGCGCGCTGGGCAAGTCCGTGGCGCAGCTGGGGCGCGCCTTCGGCATGCAGGTGCAAGTCCACAACCGCTCCTCCATCGATGAGGACGGCGTGACGCAAGTGAGCTTCGATGACTTGCTGGCCACGTCCGACGTACTCAGCCTGCACCTGCCGCTGACGGACAAGACGCGCAACATCATCGGCGCGCAAGAACTGGCGCGCATGCAGCCGACGTCGCTGTTGATCAACACGGCGCGGGGCGGCCTTGTCGATGAAGCGGCGCTGGCTGAAGCATTGAAAAACGGCGTGATCGCCGGCGCCGGCTTCGACGTGTTATCGAAGGAGCCGCCGCTGCCCGACAATCCGCTGTTGAATTTACGCCTGCCCAACTTCATCCTCACGCCGCACACGGCCTGGGCCAGTGGCGAAGCCATGCAAAAGCTGGCGGACATCCTGATCGGCAACGTGGAAGCGTTCGAACGGGGCGCGCCCACAAACGTGGTGGCATGAGCGTATTGCACGAACTCGATGAACTGCTGTGCGGCGACGACGAGGAATACGACCGCCTCGACCTGTTTCACGAAGCGGACGAGCTGATCGGACAACTGCGGGTGGCCGACGTGCCCGCACTGCTGGCCCTGTGGCAAGCGCGCAGCCTGTGCTGGCGGCAACGCTACACGCAAGCGAGCGGCTCCATCGACGGCGCCGTGCTGCGCGCCCTGCTGGCCAGTTTGCTGCAGATCAAGGAGGCCCCACACGGCGTGTTCGAACTGATGAACCGCCTGCCGCGACAGGCCGACGCCTCCCCGCTCAGCGACGCCCTGCTCGATTACGCCGAGCAAGCCTGGCATGCGAACCCGGCACGGCACCGGCAAATCCAGATCAGCTGCTGGAGCTGCGGACTGTCGGGCCGGCTGCTGAAACGGCTGGGGTTTTCCGCCTGGAAGGAAGCGGGACTGTAGTTCTTACGATGCGGCCGGCGTCTCGAAGGAAAATCCCGGCGCATACGCGTGATAGCCATCGAAATCGCCCTTGCCGATGCTGGCTCCCTGGCTGCGGGCAATCGCATACGCCATGCTGAAGTGGAAATAGAAATTCGGCAGGATATACAAGTTCAAATATTCGCCGGCCGGCAGCGCGATGTCGGCAAAGCCGGCGCGGTCGCGGCAGATGCGCCCGGGCGGCCCGTCAAAACGTTCGGCAGGAATATCCTTGAGGTAGCGTATGGTCTGCGCGATCTGCTCCTGCAGGCTGGCGGCGGCGCTGAAATCGGCCACCTCCAGCCCCGCCAGCGGGCAGCAGCCGCGCAGGGAAAAGCTCACGGCCGCGCGCACCTGCTGGGCAAATGGCAACATGTCCGGATGCAAGCGCGCCGCCAGCATCTGCGGCGCGGTGCCGGTCTTGTCGAGCATGGCGGAAAGCTGCGCCAAGGAGCGGCAAAATACGGTGACGGGGTGGCTGTTCATCATTTCCTTGTGCAAGATTCAATATGACAAGAGTGTGCCACAGGCAACCGCGTCCCCGTCACCTTAACGCCGGTGCTTGCTGAAAAATTCCCAGATGACGTCATTCGCATCGACGGCGCGCGTGGTCTTGCCGATGGGCAGCCCGACATTGAAGGCATCGGCGCCAGGCCACGTGTGGCCGCCATCCTTGACGGTGAGCAAGGCAACGCTGGCGCCGCCGTCATCGCCACCCTGCTCCAGCCAGCTTACTTGCGTCGTATCGCCGGCAGGGCCAGGAATCAGGCGCGGCTGCGGCGTGGCGCCATCGATGCCGTTGTGCTTGCGCCAGTAATCAAAGGTGCCCTGCGCCGACAGGTAGCCGGCGGCCTTGCCTTCGTACAGCACGACCTTGTCGGCCGTCCCCTGTATCAACAGCATGCCGACCTTTCCGCGCTGTTGATGGTGCCGCACCACGGGTTCCGGCATGGGCGCGCCCACCGAGGCGACGGCGGCGAACTGCTGCGGCAGCTCGGCCGCCAGGCGCAGGGCAAAGAAACCGCCGCGCGACAGGCCCGTCGCATAGACTCTTTTGTCATCGATGCGGTAATCCTGCCTGAGTTTACTCAGCATGGCTTGCGTGAAACCGACGTCATCCGTGCCCGCCAGGTAATCCATGCCGAAGCCCACGTTCCAGTCCTGCTTGATGCCTTGCGGATACACGACGATGAATTGGTGCCGCTCGGCCGTCTTGTTCATTTGTGTGTACAGCATTTGTTCCGCCATGCTCATGCCGCCGCCATGGAAATTGAAGACGACGGGAAAGGCTTGCTGCGGCGCGCTTTGGTAAGACGGCGGCGTGTAGACGATGTAGCGGCGCTTGTCTTCCTTGTGGACGAGGCTGCTCACCTGGGCCAGCGCGGATGTGCACACGCAGGACAGGATCAACAGGCTGATGGCGATTTTCATGGGCTTCCCTTCAAGTCAAAGAGCCGCCAGCATAAGCAGGAGCAGGTGAAATCGCGGTGAAATCCGCCGACTTTATGGCGCCGGGGCAGGAACGATCGCGACACGGTACTGCGTCGCGCCGGGGTGGAAAGCAATGTCCCAGCGCATCGCTTGCGCCAGGCGCAGCAGCAGATTCTGGCCATGCGCGAAACCGTGGACGCGCCGTGGCTGCCCCGCCTGCACGGTATTGATGATGTTCAGGTGGCCTTGCGCAAACGCAATGCTGATGCGGCAATCGGGGCCGCCATGAAACAGCGCATTCGCCAGGCAATTATTGATAAGCAACATGACCAGCTGCCCGTTGCCGGCCACGTCCAGCCGCTCGGGCAAGTCCAGGGTCAGCAGGCTGGCGTCCCACGGATGTTCGTCGAGCAGACGCAGCAGGCATTGCTCCATGCAGCCGCGCAACTCCACCACGTCGCCCGGCAGTTGCTCTGCCCGTGCCAGCGCGAACAGCACGTCGATGGTAGCGCGCATCTCGTCCGAGGATTGCCGCAGCTGCGCCTGCTCTTGCCTGCCCAGGGGCCGCGCCTCGGCCAGCGCCAGCGTGTTGTGCATCAAGGTCAGCGGCGTGCGCAGTTCATGGCTGACGTCGCGGGCGAAGGCCTGTTCGCGCTGCAACACCGCCTGCAGTTCGGCAAACGTGGTTTCCAGGCGGCGCGCCAGGAAACCGATTTCGTCGGGGCGGTCACGCTCGCTGAAATGGACGGCGCTGCCGGGCGCCAGCTGGCGCGCTTCCTGGGCCAGGCGCTGCAGGGGCAGCACGAGGCGCCGCGCCAGCCAGTACGCCAGCAGCAAGGCCAGCGCGATCAGCGCCAGCGCCACGCCCAGCACGACACCGCCCACCTCTTGCGCCAGGCGCTGCACCACCAGCACAGGTGCCACGTCGGCCAGCAGATAGCTGCGCTGCGGCTGGCCAGCGGCGACGAGGTCCAGCGCCAGCACGTGATAATGCTGGCCCGTGGTGGTAAACACTTCCCCGCGCGGGGCTGACGGTGACACTTGCTCGCGCACCACTTGAGGCAGATCATGGTAGTTGGCGTAAGTCTTGATGAGGTCGTTACCGGAAGGCGTAAGCTCACCGTGCTGGCGCAAATGCTGGCTGACCACCGCCGCTTCGCGTTCGAGCAGGCGCTGCACCAGCATGTCTTCCGTCACGTAGGCGATCACCAGCGCCAGGCCCGTGTAGCACAGGCACAGCAAGACAGTAAAGCCGGCCAGTGCAGCGAACAGGCGCTGCCGGATCGACTTGCTCATGGAAACGCCGCAGTGTCGAAGGCAAGGCGGTAGCCCAACTGCGGTATGGTCACCAGCATGCCCGTGCCGCCGGCCAGCTCCAGCTGCTTGCGCAGCGCGTAGATGTGCGATTTGAGCGCATCGCTGTCGGGCGGCTGGCTGCCCCACAGATGCTGCAGCAAGGCCGAACGCGACACGGCGTGCGGATGCTCGCGGCACAGCAGCAGCAATATCTTGAAACCCGTCTGCGTCAAAGGCAGCGCCACGTCACCGAGCAGGGCGCGTCCTTCGCGCGTCTGCAAGGTGAAGGGGCCTACGCGCATTTCCTGGTGCACGTGCAGCTGGTGCCGGCGCGCCAGCGCTTCGCAGCGCAAGGCCACTTCGCGCAAGTCGAACGGTTTGCTCAGGTAATCGTCGGCGCCGTCGCGAAAGCCGCGCGCCTTGTCTTCATACGCATCGCGCGCCGTCAGCATCAAGATCGGCACATTGCTGGGCGCGCCCGCCTTGATGGCGCGGCACACTTGCAAGCCATCGATGTCGGGCAGGTTCAGGTCCAGCAGCACCACGTCATAGTTGTTGCGCGTGGCCAATTGCACGGCCAGCGCCCCCGTGCCCGCATGGTCGGTCTGCCAGCCCAGGCCGTCGAGGAAGTCGAGCACCTGGCGCGCGATGGCCAGGTGGTCTTCCACCAGCAATATGCTCAAGGGCAAGCGATTCATGGAGTGCCGGCAATGCGCGCATACAGCCAGAAGTTGCCGGACCTACCGCGAATTTGCCGGTAGCAGCGCAGATAGCCTTCGCGCTCGAAACCGCAGCGTTCCAGTACGCGGATCGAACGTTCATTGCTCTCCAGCACAGTTGCCTGGATACGCAGGAAGCCCAGGCGCTGGAAGCCCCAGTCCATGACCGACGCGGCGATGGACGTGGCCACGCCCCGCCCCCATACGGCAGGAGACAGATCGTAGGCAATCTCCGCCGTGCGGTGCTGCGGGGAAATCGCATTGAAGCCGATCGTGCCCACCAGCTGGCCGCCCTCGCGCAGCACGATGGCCAGGCGGATGGACGACGCTGGCTGGGCCGAGGCGTAATCATCGAAATTGGCCTGCAGATCGTCGACGCAATGCAAGTCCCAGCTCGTGTGCTCCACGACGACAGGATCGGCCAGGTAGGCATACCAGGCGGGCGCGTCGCTGCGTTCCAGCTGGCGCAACGTCACGAGGGGATGATCCGAACTGGGTAAATCGACAGCTTTCATTGCTTGGCATCCTCCTCAGGCTAGTGGGCAATCGGCGGCCAGCCAGGATGTAAAATCATTGGCAGCCACCTCAAAATCATCGCGCTGCATCGAACCATGCCCCACCAGATACACGGCGCGGTCGCCATCATCGAGGGCCAGCATGACGGCGCGCCCGCCGCTGTCGTCGCCGATGGTGATGTAGCCGGGGCAGGATTGCAGCGTGTCATATGTTTCGTTACGCTCCACCAAACTTTCTGCGCCATACAGCAATACCTGCTCGCCGCGGAGACCTTCCTGCCAGTCCTGGAGAAAGCACAGATAGTACGCCGGCAAGGCGCGGCCCAGCCAGCTCTCGAGCGCTTCGGTTTCCTGCTGGCTCACGCGGCGCCTTTGCGCCGTGCCTCCCACGTACGCCGCAGCAAGCCGTACAGGGCCGTATCGCTGACGTGCCCTCCGACGATCCAGCGTTCGGGCAAGAAACCTTCCTTGCTGAAACCCTGGCGTTCCAGGGCGCTGGCCGAAGCCGTATTGAGCGGATCGATATCGGCTTCCAGGCGGTTCAGGTCGCGCTCGATGAACGCGTATTCCAGCAGCGCCGACAAGGCTTCCTGCATATAGCCCTTGCCCCAGTGCGGGCGCGCCAGCGCATAGCCGATTTCGGCACGGCGGTTCTGGCGGTGTTCGGAAAACAGGCTGCAGCTGCCCATATATTCGCCCGTCGCCTTCAGCGTGACGGCGAAGCGGAAGAATTCCTCGCTCTCGAAAGCGGCGATGTCCTCGGCAAGCTTGCGCGCGGCGATGCTGGCATCCTGCCATGGCGGCTCGCTGAAATAGCGCATCACTTCGGGATCGGCATGCATGGCGAAGAAGTCCGCTTCATCTGATGGTTGCGGCTTGCGCAGGATCAGGCGTTCAGTGGTGATGGTTTTCGTGTAGGCCATGCGACTCCAATCAAAGGTTCAAAGGGGCAATGCTTATTATTCCATGCAACTATAACGAAGTGGCAATTTTGTGATCGTGCGTTTTAATGTAGTATGGCAATATTTCACCATATCATTGATGCAACTTCATGATCCGCTTATGCCCGCAGTAAAAGAAGCAGCACATACCGACGCCGTCCCGGCGCAGCCCGAGATCTTGAGCAAGCACAAGCGGCCAGTGATCGTCTGGGCCAGCATCGCCTTCTTTTGCATGTGCGCCATGCTGCTTGGCATGACCATCTGGATCGTCTGGTCTTCGCGCGAAGTACGCTTGCACGAAGCGAAGGCGACGACGGAACACATGGCGCGCACCCTGGCGACCCAAGCGTACATGGAACTGGAAGTCGCCGATGTGATGCTGGAAGATATCGTCGAACACATCCGCAACGAAGGCAATAATGACGCGACCGGCGAGCGGCTGCAATCGCATCTGCAGCAGCTATCGAAAAATATCGTGGAAATTGCCGGCGTCTTCATTTTTGACAGCCGCGGAGACTGGCTGGCCAGCTCGTCCGGCGCCGGGCAGGACGGCAACAATGCGGACCGCGGCTACTTTACTTATCACAAGACGCATGCGCAGCTGGGCAGCCGCATCAGCGCGCCCGTGCGCAGCAAATCCAGCGGGCAATGGGTCTTGCCCGTGTCGCGCCGGGTGGAATTGGCGGACGGTTCCTTTGCGGGCGTGGTGCTGGTCACCCTGGGGCTCGCCTCCTTCGAACGCATCTACGATAGCCTCAACCTTGGCAATACGGGCACGGCCTTCTTTGCGCTCGACGACGGCACCTTGATCTACCGCCGGCCATTCCAGCCCGGCGTCATCGGCATGGATATTTCGTCGGGTGCGGTCCTGCGCGCCTACCGCGAAAAAGGGCCTGTCGGCACGGCCATGATGACGGCGAAGGTGGACGAAATCGAACGGCTGTACAGCTATCGCCACCTGCAGCGCTTTCCCGTTATCGTGGCGGCGGGGCTATCGGAGGAAGATATTTTCGCCGAGTGGCAACGCTTGAGCATGCAAATCGTGCTGGCGTCGCTGGCGGCAGGCGCGGCGCTGATCTACCTGTTCCGCAAGCTGATGCGGCAGATTGCCGTACGCGACCGTATCGAAGCCAGCCTGCGCGTGGCCACGACGGAGTTGCAGCACGCCAATGCGGACCTGGCGGCGCGGGCCTCGCAGGACGGCTTGACGGGGCTGGCCAACCGCCGCTGTTTCGACGAGACCTTGGCGCATGAACTCAAGCGCGCCCAGCGCAGCGGGCATGAAGTGTCGCTGATCATGCTCGACGTGGATTTCTTCAAGAAATTCAACGACCAGTATGGCCACGTGGCGGGCGACGAGTGCCTGCAGGCAGTTGCTGGCGCCGTGGCGCGCAGCGTCGGCCGGGCCGAAGACCTGGCGGCCCGCTATGGCGGTGAAGAGTTCGCCGTCATCATGCCCGGCACGGGCGCGGCGGGCGCCCTGGAAGTCGCGCAAGCCATCCGGGCGGCCGTGGAAGGCTTGCAGATTCCCCACGCGGCCAGCGCGAACGGCGTCGTGACCGTCAGCCTGGGCGCGGCCACGCTCCAGCCTGGCCAAGACCGCCCCACGGATAGCAGCGAGCTGATACGCGAGGCCGATGCCTTGCTGTACCAGTCGAAAAACACGGGCCGCAACCGCGTCAGCGGCGGCGTACCAGCAGCATGAGGCCGCTTATGTCCGGGAAAAGAATCGCCCTCACCATGCCGCTGTCCCTCATCGCACTGGCCATCTGGCTGGGCTTGAGCATGGGCGGCCGCTGGCTGGAAGCCGCCGGCTACGCCTTGCCGGGCGCAGCCGTCACCGGCCGTATCGGCCTGTCGTGGGCGCTGGCCGCACTGTTCGCGCTGGCGCTGCTGCTCGCGTCAAGCCAGCGCCGCGCAGCGGGCCTGTGTGCGCCGCAGCCATGGAAAACCCTGTGGCTCGTCTGGCCGCCTTTGCTGTATGCGCTGCTGATGCTGTTGTTGGCCTGGGCCGGCGGCTGGCCGCAGCCGCGCGTGCTGCTGATCGTCGCGTGCAATGCGGCGCTGGTGGCCATCTCGGAAGAACTGATGTTCCGCGCCATCTTGTTGCAGGGCATGCTGGACCGCTACGCAGTCTGGCCGGCCGTCCTGATTTCCTCGGCGCTGTTCGGCCTGGCCCATACGGCCAACGGCCTGGCCACGGGCGACGTCAGCGGCGCCCTGTGGCAAGCCGTGGCCGCCACCTTGCAGGGCGTCGGCTATGCGGCCATCCGGCTGCGCACCCGCTCGATATGGCCGATGGTGCTCGTGCATGGGCTATGGGATTACGCGCTGGTAACGGCCACCTTGCCGAACCCGGCCGAAGACGGCGCGTCCATCCTGCCATACGTCGCCCTGCTGGCGGTGCTGCCCTTGTGCCTGTACGGCGTCTACCTGCTGCGCCCGAGCCAGCGCTCGGCCTTGTTGCAACCCTAGGAATCATGTCATGGCGTTTTTTTCATCGATGGACTACGAGGATTCCTGCGCATAAGGCAGGCTTGACAAGGCCGCCCATCGCATGGCATCGTTACCCCATGCAATCACCACCACGTTCCCTGTCATCGATTATTGCCACCATTTCAACAATGGTGGCTTAGCAGCAGTGTGATTGCCAAAGCCGCCTGAGAGGCGGCTTTGATGTGCAGTCACTGGTCAAACCGTCTCGCAGGCTTCATTTCTTTTTTTGCGAGCGACCATGTCCATGACTTCCAGCACCAACGCTTCCCCCACCCTGCACCTCGTCTGCGGCAAGATTGCTTCCGGAAAATCCACCCTGACGGCCCGGCTGGCCAGTGCGCCACAGACCGTGCGCATCAGCGAAGATACTTTATTGGCACAGCTGTATCCGGGCCAGATCGCCAGCCTGGCCGATTACGTGGCGTGCGCTGCGCGGCTGCGCGCGGCCATCGCCCCTTTGGCCCTGCAGATGCTGCAGGCGGGCGTGTCCGTCGTGCTCGATTTTCCCGCCAATACGCCTGCCAGCCGCGCGTGGATGCGCGAGCTGTTCCAGCAGGCGGGCACGCCGCACGTGCTGCACTTTCTGGACGTGCCGGACGAAGAATGCAAGGCGCGCTTGCGCCAGCGCAATGAAAGCGGGCTGCACCCGTTTTCCACCAGCGACGCGCAATTCGATGAAATCACGCGCCACTTCGTGCCGCCCGACTCTTCGGAAGGCTTTCACATCGTTCAAACAAGCCGTTAATGTTTCCTGGCTGGCTGTCGGCAAGAGCTTGTGTACTTTCGACCAGGATGCTTTTTTTGACATGTCTTCGTTTCGGCTGATACTCTGCATGTCTCACAATAAGAAACAGGACAGCACTCCGTGAAAATAATGAAGTTCGCCGGCAGCGGCCTGGCCATTCTGCTTGCCTTGCTGGCTGGATCCGCACAGGCGCAATATGCGCCGGTCGATGCCGCGCGGACAAAGAACGAGGCAGCGGCCAAATTGATGCTTGAGTCCTTGAAACAGACCAGGTATTGGATCGTTCCCAATCCACAAGCCATCTCGCGCTATGAGTTCCAGGAATTGGACGAGGACGGGAATCCCGCTGGAAAAAAGTTTGTCGTCACGGAAACGACGAGTTTCACCGTGCATAGCTATGTAGATAAAGACTTCCGGCACTATGCGCGGATCGTCTTCGAAGATGACAAGGACGCGGCGCTGGAGCTCTCCTTCTATCTATTCGAGTCCAGGCCGGGACCGCTGACGCTATTTCGCAATGTCTACGATCCGGCCAAACGCTCGCGGTTGGATTTTGTCGAGTATCTTTTCACCTCGCCACCCAAAGATATCGAGATAGCAGAGGCCAAAGAAGGCATCCTGGAAATTATCTTCGAGACCGCCCTGCGAGCAAAAGGCGACGTCAACATTGGCATGAGCGCGAAGCAGGTACGCGCCTCCGGCTGGGGAAAACCTGTCAGCATGCACAAAAAATCCGATGCGGCCGGCGCGCACGAAGAGTGGCTATACGAAAGCAGGCGTTCCTTGCTTTTCACAAATGGCAGACTGGCCTCCATCCGGCGCTGATACGTGACAGCACGGCCAGGCAATTGCCGCCCCACTGGCCTTAAAACGTGCCCGGCAGCAGGATCTTTTTATCCACCTGCTGCAAGTCGCGCAAGCCGCAAAAGGCCATCGTCAGGTCCAGCTCGTTGCGGATGATGTCCAGGCATTTCGTCACGCCCGGCCCGCCCATGGCGCCCAGGCCGTATAAAAACGGGCGGCCGATGTATACGCCTTTCGCGCCCAGGGCCACGGCCTTGATCACGTCCTGGCCCGAGCGGATGCCGCCATCCATATGCACTTCGATCTGGCTGCCGACGCCGTCGACGATGGCCGGCAAGGCTTCGATCGACGATTGCGCGCCATCGAGCTGGCGCCCGCCGTGGTTCGAGACGATCAGCGCGTCGGCGCCGCTTTCCACGGCCAGGCGCGCGTCTTCCGGGTCCATGATGCCCTTGATGATCAGTTTGCCGCCCCAGCGTTGCTTGATCCATTCCACGTCCGCCCACGACAGGCTCAGGTCGAACTGCTGCTGCGTCCAGGCTGACAAGGACGACATATCGGACACGGACGTGGCGTGGCCGACGATGTTGCCAAAACCCCGGCGTTTCGTGCCCAGCATGCCCGCCACCCAGCGCGGCTTGGTGGCCATGTTGATGATGTTGGGAATCGTCAGCTTCGGCGGCGCCGACAGGCCGTTGCGCAAGTCCTTGTGACGCTGGCCCAGCACCTGCAAATCGAGCGTCAATACCAGCGCGCCGCATTTCGCCGCCTTGGCGCGGTCGATCAGGCGGTTGATGAATTCGCGGTCCTTCATCACATACAGCTGGAACCAGAACGGCTTCGTCGTGTTCGCCGCCACGTCCTCGATCGAGCAGATGCTCATCGTCGACAGGGTGAACGGCACGCCGAAACGCTCGGCCGCCTGGGCCGCGAGGATTTCGCCATCGGCATGCTGCATGCCCGTCAAACCCGTGGGCGACAGGGCCACCGGCATCGACACGTGCTGGCCGACCATGGTCGAGGCCAGGCTGCGGTTTTCCAGGTTGACGGCCACGCGCTGGCGGAATTTGATCTTGGCGAAATCGCTGGTGTTGGCGCGGTACGTCGATTCCGTCCAGGAGCCGGAATCGGCGTAGTCGTAAAACATGCGCGGCACCCGTTTCTGGGCCAGCACGCGCAAGTCTTCGATGCTGGTGATGATACTCATGCGTTTCCTCGGTCGATGGCAAGTCGGACCATGATCGTGCATTTGCCTGCAATTGTCTATCCGGCAGGCAATGCCGCCACACTTACCAAGCGCGCGCGCCGAGAATTTTCTCGCCCAGTTCAGTCAACTGCGCTTGCGGATAGCGCAGCTTTTCCTTTTCCTCGGGGTCGCCGGGAAACGCATAGCCTTGCGGCGCGCTGCGTTCGCGCCAGCTTTGCACCCTCCAGTCGCGCAGGGATTGATTGTCTTCCTGGGCCGGCGTAAAAGAGATGTATTGGGCCAGGCGCACCTGGTCCGTGGACGTGTTCGGGCGGATGCCGTGCGCCAGCAGGCTGTTGAAGATCAGCAGCTCCCCTTTCTTCATGGCGATGAATTCCATCGGATACGGCACCGTCGCCAGGTCCGGCTGCCATGGATTGCGGTCCGCCGGCACCGTCTTGCGCCACGCCAGCAAGTTGTTGAACAGTTCCGGATAGCATTGAAAACCGCCGCTCTCGGGCGACGTATCGGACAGGGCCAGCACGCCTTGCACGTTGACGGGCAGCGGGTCGAGCGTCGTATCGGCATCCCAGTGGATGAAGCCGCCAAACTTGCGCTTGCCATTGTTCGGCGTGTTCAGGTTGGCGCGGTCGATGGTCACCCACAAATCCTGACGGTCCCAAATGTCGACAAAGGCGTCATACACGCGCTGGGTCTGGCGGTTGTCCCACAGGGTCTGGTTGTGATACGCCTCGACCATGCCGGAACCGTTGAGTTCCTTCATCGCGTGGTCGCGCAACTGGTCCCGGTTCCAGGTGGCCGGGTCGTTCTCGTTGAGTCCTTGGAATTCCCACAGGAAATCGGTTGTGCGGCGCACCTGCTCGGGCGACACGGCATCCTTGACGATGACGTAGCCGTAGGTTTGCCAGTGCAAGAAGTCGCTGTCGGACAGCACGCGCAGCGGCAGCTGTTTCTGGATGTCGCGCAACTGGGTTTGTTCCGTGTAGGCCACGGACGGGTTGCCGGGACGGTCTTCGCCGTACTGCGGGTTTAGATACTGAACCTGGTCTTGCATCGCTGTCTCCTGTGTTGGTGTGAGACAGATTGTGCTCCGGCCGAGCCGAGCAAAATGCGCGTTGAGCGGCCAATACTGATACTATCCTCACCATCAACTCCTTCAAAACGTCACGATGACGCCTTTATTCGAACAAGTCACGATCCCGACCGGCCACTCCTGGGGCTTGCTGTGGCGCGAACTCGATGCCATTCCCTTCATCTGGCATTACCACCCGCAATTCGAGCTGACCCTGACCGTGAATGCGCGGGGGCAGCGCTACATCGGCGACCATCTGGGCGACTTCGAACCGGGCGACCTGGTGCTGCTGGGGCCGAATTTGCCGCACACGTGGTCGGCCAGCGAGCGCATCGACAGCGCGCAACCGATGCTGGCCGTCGTCGTGTGGTTTTCGCTCGAGTGGGTGGAGCAGCTGGCGGCCTGTTTTCCGGAGTTGCACGGCGTGCGGCAGCTGGCGGCCCGCGCCGGCCCGGCCCTGCATTTTTCAGCGGACACGAGCGCGCGCTGCGCCCATCAACTGCTGCAACTGAACGCCCTGCCCGTGCCGCAGCGCCTGCCGCTGCTGCTCGACGTGCTGCTGGCGCTGGCGGGCGATGGCGCCGCGCGGCCGCTGGCCTCGCAAGCACAGACGCCGGTGCATGCCGATGGGCAGCAAAAGCGCATGGCCATCGTGTTTGACTTCATGCACGCGCATTTCCGGGAAGAGATCGCACTGGAAACCTTGGCGCAGCGGGCCGCCCTGTCGCTGGGCGCGTTTCACCGCTGTTTCAAGCGCCACGCGCATTGCACGCCGGGCGAATACCTGGCGCGGCTGCGCATCGGCCGCGCCTGCCAACAGCTGATCGAAAGCAATCTCGCCATTGCCGTCATCGCGCAAGAGGCGGGCTACCGCAACCTCGCGCATTTCAACCGCCAGTTCCGCGCCGCCAAGCACGTCACGCCGCGCGCGTTTCGCCGGCAATACCGGCGCGGCGCCAAAGACTTGGCGTAAATCCGTTCGGAAACGAAAAAGGGGATCAGATTTTACAATCTGACCCCCAATATTCTGGTGCGGCTGGCAGGAATTGAACCCACGACCCCTTGGTTCGTAGCCAAGTACTCTATCCAGCTGAGCTACAGCCGCCTAAGACAAGATTATAGCAGGGCTTTGCAGAATGGCAAAGGGCGTCGTGCGGATATTTCACAATTGCCCAGGCCGCCATCATGGTCGCTGCGAAGGCGCCGTGATGACGAAAAAAAACCCGGAAAGCGGACTTTCCGGGTTTTTTCTTTACTGCTAATACTGGTGCGGCTGGCAGGAATTGAACCCACGACCCCTTGGTTCGTAGCCAAGTACTCTATCCAGCTGAGCTACAGCCGCAAACTCTGACACACTTCGCCGTACGGCGCGAAGCTTGAAACTTTCATCAAAACGAAGCGAACTCCATCTTGGCAATACTGGTGCGGCTGGCAGGAATTGAACCCACGACCCCTTGGTTCGTAGCCAAGTACTCTATCCAGCTGAGCTACAGCCGCAAAACTTCGACAACATTCCACGAACAACATGGAGGTGAAACTTGTTACAACAAAACCAGGAAAAGTCTGATTTTCAGTATTCTGGTGCGGCTGGCAGGAATTGAACCCACGACCCCTTGGTTCGTAGCCAAGTACTCTATCCAGCTGAGCTACAGCCGCGCAGGCAAACATTATAGCGTATTCATTTCGCTTTGAAAAGTTCGATTTTTCAATCGCTTAGCTGATTTTGCAGAATACCGCCCCGCTCCATCGACTACCTTTTCACTGCCAAAAAGCGCACGCCTTTTTATCGGTGGACACTTCTGCTTTCACAGTGGCGCCCAGCGAATCGAGAAGTTGCTGTCTCGAAAGAAGCGGGATTATAGGGACTGCTTCCCAGCCTGTCCAGTGCTATCTGCAGGTGGCGCGCAAGCGTGCGGTGGCGGCGCGCCGCTTGGGGCTACAATACCAGCCAGACAGGGGCGTTTGTGCCTCCCCTGATGCATGACGGCGGGCATTGAACATCATGACCTATTTAACTGAGCTTAGCGGCGGCCCGGCGGGGCAAGAGCCCGTGCGGCAGACTCACTGTTGCAGGATTTCCGATGGCCAAACATGACCGCGAGCAAGACCTGCTACCCCCATCAGCGCCGCTGAGCCTCTCCGACGAGCGCCTGTCCAACTTGCTGGAAAGTATTACCGACGGCTTTTGCCTGCTCGACCACGACTGGACCATCCGCTATCTCAATACGCGCGGCGCCGCCATGCTGGCGCCGCAGCACGCGCCTGGCGCCAGCCTGACGGGCAAGAACCTGTGGCAAGCCTGCCCCGACCTGCATGGCACGGAACTGGAAACGCAGTACCGGCGCGCCATGGCGCAGCAGCACAGCTGCAGTTTCGAGCTGCTGTATCCGCCGCTGGGGCGCTGGCTGGAAGTACGCATCTTCCCTTCCAGCGACGGCCTGACCACGTATATCCAGAACATCAGCCAGCGCAAGGCGGCCGAGGAAAGCTTGCGCCACAGCGAGGAAGATTTGCGCGCGCTGGCCAATTCCATCCCGCAACTGGCCTGGATCGCCAGCTTCGACGGCACCATTGCCTGGTACAACCAGCGCTGGCACGACTACACGGGCACCACCGCCGAGCAGATGGCGGGCGACGGCTGGAGCATCGCCTATGACGCGCAGCACCTGCCACCCATGCTGCAAGCGTGGAAGGCCGCCTTGCGCGATGGCACGCCCTTCGAAATGGAGTTCCCCATCCGTGGCGCAGACGGCCAGTACCGCTGGTTCCTGACGCGCGCCAATCCCGTGCGCGACCAGGGCGGCCAGCTGCTGCGCTGGTTTGGCACGAGCACCGATGTCGACCAGGTCAAGCGCGCGCAGGAAGCCTTGCGCGATGAAACGCGCGTGCTCGAGTTGCTCAACAATACGGGCGCGGCCCTGGCCAGCACCCTCGATTTGCCTGCCCTGCTGCAGGAAACCGTCGATGCGGCCACGCGCATCAGCGGCGCGCGCTTCGGCGCCTTTTACTATGACGATGCGGGCGAGGTCCACGACAGCGTCGCCCCCCTGCCATCGGCAAGCGCCGTCAACGGCATCAGCCTGCGCGAGGCCGACGCCATCGCCACGGAACTGCGCCAGGGGCCGGCCATGCGCCAGAACGACTTGCTGGCCGCGCCCGACGCCAGCGCCGGCGGCGCGCCGCCGCTGCGCAGCTGCCTGAGCCTGCCCGTCAGTTCGCGCTCTGGCCTGTTGCTGGGGCGCTTGCTGCTCGGCCATCCGCAAGCGGGCATGTTCAGCGCACGCAGCGAACGCATCGTTTCGGCCATCGCGGCCCAGGCCGCCGTCGCGCTCGACAATACGCGCCTGTACGCGGCCGCCACGCGCGCCGCCGAAGAGCGCAAGGTGCTGCTCGACAGCGAACGCGAGGCGCGCGCCGACGCCGAGCGCACGAACCAGCTGAAAGACGATTTCCTCACCACCCTGTCGCACGAACTGCGCACGCCGCTATCGGCCATCCTGGGCTGGGCGCAGGTGCTGCGGCGCGGCACGCGCGACCAGGCCGACCTGCACCGGGGCCTGCAAAGCATCGAACGCAATGCGCGCGCGCAGGCGCAACTGATCGAAGACTTGCTCGACATGAGCCGCATCACCTCCGACAAGGTGCTGCTGGACCTGCAAACCATCGTGCCCGCCAGCATCATCGCCTCGGCCATCGAAACCCTGCGCCCGGCGGCCGACGCCAAGCACATCGCCATCCACAGCAACATCGCCAGCGATGCGGGCACCATCACGGGCGATCCCAGCCGTATCCAGCAAGTGATCTGGAACCTGCTGTCGAATGCCCTGAAGTTCACACCGCAAGGGGGACGGGTCGAGATCGGCGTGCGCCGCGAGGCGAGCCGCCTGGCCATCACGGTGGCCGACAACGGCGTCGGCATCAAGAAAGACTTCCTGCCCCATGTGTTCGACCGCTTCCGCCAGGCCGACGCCTCCACCACGCGCCGCCATGGCGGCCTGGGGCTGGGGCTGGCGATTGTCAAACACCTGGTGGAACAGCATGGAGGCACGGTCACGGTCAGCAGCGCCGGCGACATGCAGGGCGCCAGCTTTACCGTGCGCCTGCCCTTGGGGACGCGGGCCGCACCGGCGCGCCCGAAGGGCGACGAGCTGTCCGCCAGCCACGACTTGCGCGGCGTCACGGTGCTGCTGGTCGATGACGAGGCCGATGCGCGCGAACTGACGGCGCGCATCCTGCGCGACAGCCACGCCGACGTGCATGGCGCCGGCAGCGTGGCGCAAGCACTGCAACTGCTGGACCAGGTGCACCCGCATGTGCTGGTCAGCGACATCGGCATGCCCGACGCCGACGGTTTCGACTTGCTGGCGCAAATCCGCGCGCATGCGTCCCCCGATGCGGCCAACCTGCCCGCGCTGGCGCTGACGGCGTTCGCGCAACCGCAGGACCGCCAGCGGGCGCTGGCCAGCGGCTTCCAGGCCTGGGTCTCGAAACCGCTCGACCCGGCAGAGCTGCTGGCGGCCGTGGCGCAGCTGGCCGCGTCGCGCGTCACGTCACCGGCGCCGTGAACAGGGGCGCAATATACGGCCCTAAAAAGATGATGCAAAGAAATACATAGTGCAGTACAAAATGACTATTTTCATGGGTTAGCCTTCCTACTTTCAGACGCGGCACTGTCCTACAAGCAACTAAGCGAAAGTTTGCTACACTGAAATGCAGAAGCACACCTGCACGGCAGGCTGGAGACGGCGGCCTTGGCCGGCTAGAACGGCATAAGCGAACTCAAGCGCTGTTGTGCGCCCTATCTTGTTGCAAGGCGCTACTATCTTTCCACTGCCGTCAGCCCATCAGCTGCGGTAGAAGCCAGCGTTGCATAGACCGTATAACCGAGACCTTACATGCCCAGCCAAGATGAGATTTTGAAAGCCAAAATTTTGGTCGTCGATGATTCACCCGACAATGTTGACCTGATGCTGGAAATCCTGCGCGATGCAGGCTATACCAATGTCACGGCCACCATGCGTCCGGCCCAGGTTTGCCCCCTGCACCGGGAGCATTGCTACGACCTGATCTTGCTGGATCTGCAAATGCCGGAACTCAATGGTTTCCAAGTCATGAAAGGCTTGAAGGAAATCGAGCATGGCGGCTACCTGCCCGTGCTGGCCCTGACGGCGCAACCGAGTTTCAAGATCGCCGCGCTGGAAGCGGGCGCGCGCGACTTCATCAGCAAGCCCTTCGACCTGATGGAAGTGCACAAGCGCATCCACAACATGCTGGAAGTGCGCCTGCTGTACAAGGAACTGGCGCAATACAGCAAGCAGCAGCAGGAACTGGCGCTGCACGATCCGCTGACGGGCTTGCCGAACCGGCGCCTGCTGGAAGACCGCATCGAGCATACCTTGCAACAATCGGCCCGCAGCCGCGGCAAGTCGGCCATCCTGTACCTGGACCTGGACGGCTTCAAGGCCATCAACGACAGTTACGGCCACGGCTATGGCGATGAAATCCTGAAAATGGTGGCGGCCCGCCTGGTGGGCGCCTCGCGCAAGGAAGACACGGTGGCGCGCATCGGCGGCGACGAATTCGTCATCGTGCTGGGCAACCTGGCCGGCAAGGGCGACGCGCGCGAACCGGCCGCCAAGCTGATCGAAGTCATTTCCGAGCCGTATTTCATCAACGACCTGACCCTGCGCCTGTCGACCAGCATCGGCATCGCCATCTACCCGGACGACGCCAGCACCGTCGACTCGTTGCTGGGCGCGGCCGACACGGCCCTGTACGAAGCCAAGCGCGCCGGCAAGAACCGCTTTTGCTGCATCCCGCACGAGGTGATCGCCGCGCAGACGCAGGTGAACATGCAAAAAAACAACATCCCGTCGATCGCCTGAGTTTTCTTACCGCACAGCACGCAAAAAAACCGGCAAGCCTTCATGGCCAGCCGGTTTTTTTATGCGCAGGACGCTTTATTTCTTGCCAGCGGCCACTTCTTGCTGGCCTGCGTGCTGGTGGTCCGTTTGCGCATCGACCGTTTCGGGCGGCACTTCGATGCGCGTGATGCCGGCATCGACGGAAATCGGGTCGCTGGCGGGGAAGGTCATTTCCACGGCGTCGTCGAGCAGCTCTTCCTTGGCCCGCTCTTCGCCGCTCATGCCCTCTTCATCGGCCAGGATGGCCAGCGCGCTGGCCCATTTGACGAAATTGAGGTTGGCCAGTTCGCGCACGGTGTGCACGCCAAACGCTTGCTGCAAGGCTTTGGCATCCTTCGGGCTGACGCCGCGCAGGGCGCTGATGGGCGCATTGACGATGTCGCGGAAGCTTTTGTCGGCGTATTCCTGGTCGACGATGGTATCGATATTCATGGCATATCCTTTCGTTTCGGTAAGCGGGCCTGTGCTGCATGGAGAAAATGCATGACACCACTATGGCAGCGTGCGGCGCCCCGGTATGTGCGCAGCCGTACGTAACGGCAGGAACGGCAGCTGCTGGCGCAAACGATAATATTGCCGACAATATAAAAGTGATGGAAGGAGATCAAAATTGCCGAAAAGACAGAAATTTTCCATCCATGCGCCCCGCGATGAAATCCTCATGTATGATCCACAACTTGAATTTGGTCCACCTTTCACCATTCACGGGGCGCTATGTCCGCACAAACAGATCCGAACAAGGAAACGGCCCAGGCCGATGCGGAACGCGCCGCCGATCTCAGCGAGTTGCTCGGCCATGTCAACACCAGCTGGGACAATGAACGGCGCGCCCTGTCGCGCCAGCTGCACGACAGCCTCGGCTCGTCGCTGACGGCGCTGACCATGCACCTGTCGCTGCTGACGCAAAAGATGCCGCAGGAAGCGGCCCTGCTCGACCGCGCGGCGACCATGAAGCAATTGCTGCTCAATGTGATCGAAACCAACCGCCAGATGCAGATGAAGCTGTGGAACGACAAGCTCGAGTTTCTCGGCGTGAATGTGGCGCTCGGCGAGCTGGCCGCGCAGTTTGCCGAACAGCACAAGATCACCGTGCGCTGCAGCCTGCCCGAAGATGAACTGATTTGCCCGCGCAACGTGGGCGTGGCCCTGCTGCGCACCCTGGAAGAAGCGCTCGGCAACATCGCCGCGCATGCGCAGGCTAAGCAAGTGGACATCATCATCGACGACAATGACGAAGCGCTGATGATGACCGTCAAGGATGACGGCGTGGGCTTGCCCGCCAGCGAGCCCGTCGAAATGAGCAAGCACGGCCTGCGCTCCGTGCGCGAGCGCGTGCATTACCTCGGTGGCAGCCTGAGCCTGGCAACCAATCCGCAAGGCGGCACAGCCCTGACCGTCGTCTTGCCCCGTGTGACTCCGAAAGAATAGTCTTTGCCAGGCCGCATCACGCCAGAACACTGCCGGAACGCCCCGCACCGCAGAACGATTCGACGACAGGAGACCGCATGCAAGGACTGATCCCCACCCTGCTGGCAGCGCTGCTGGCCATGGGCACCGCCCAGGCCGCCGACAATACCGTGCCGCCGCCGGAAACCGTGGACAAGCTGGCCTGGCTGGCCGGCTGCTGGAACGTCGACGGCGCCGAGCCCGGTTCCGGCGAACAATGGAGCACGGCCGCTGGCGGCACCATTCTCGGCACCAGCCGCACCGTCAAGGGCGGCAAGACGACAGCGTTGGAATTCGTGCAGATCCGCCTCACCGACCCGGGCCAGCTGGCCTACATCGTGCAGCCGTCGGGCCAGCCGCCCGTGATCTTCAACCTGCTGCGCCAGGACAAGCCGAATGAATTCATCTTCGCCAACCTGGACAATGACTTCCCAAGCCGCATCATCTACCGCCACGACAGCGAGCGCATCTTGCACGCCAGCATTACCGGCACCTTGAAGGGCAAACTTACCACCATCGCCTTCCCCATGACGCGGGGCCGCTGCGAAGCGGCGCCAATTCCGCGCAGCAAATAACAACCGGCGTCAAGGCAGGAACCAGGGCCGCATCTTGCGGCCCTTCTTGCGTCAAGGCTGCAAGCGAACGCCCGCACCCGCAGGAGGCGGCATGGTGAAGGCGGCGGCCATGCCCAGCCAGCCAGCGAACCAGGCAATGAAGGCCGCCACGTGGCCATACTCCCAGCGTGCACGCAGACGCGCATAGGCTGCGGCAAACTCCGCCTGGCTCACGTCGGCGCTACTCCCCCACTCCCCATTGACGGGGGCGACAAGGAAAGCCCACAGCAGCAAGGAGGCAAGCAGTGCGGCTGCCGACGCGGCCAGCAGGCGGCCCTGGGGCAGGCGCCTGGAGCGAAAAGCCAGCACGGCCACGGTCACCATGGCGGCCATTTGCACGGCGCCCCCTATCGGGCCAAACAGGGCATACAGCGTGCTTGTCACCTGCGCATACAGCGCTGGCGGATACGCCAGCTTGACGGGCAGTTCCAGCAGATGGGCGGCACCCGGCGCGAGCCCCAGGGCCGTCAAGGTCAGGGCAATGACTTGCAGTAAGCGTGATGGCATGCCTGCCTCCCCTCATCAAGCTGTCCGCTCATGGCGCGTGTGCTTGCCCTTGTTCTGACCGCGGGACGGCGCTGCGGTTCCCGGCCAACGCCACTCGCGCAATGCGTACGCTGCCATAAAAAACGGGGCACTGCGGCCCCGTTGGATTTCCCTACTTACCGCACATCAATGCAGCTTGACCTGCGGCGTGCTGCGCTTGATCAGGAAGCGGCCCATGGCCATGACGGCCGTGCGCACGCTGCCCAGCACGGCATTGTGGTGCATCAGGTGCAGGCTCACATACATCATGCGCGCAACAAAGCCTTCGACGAACCAGCTCAGGCCCTTCAGCGAACCCATCAGAGTCCCCACCGAGGTGGTGCGGCCAAACGACACGAGCGAACCGTAGTCCAGGTATTCGTATGGCTTGGTTTGCGGCGGCCTGCCCTTCGCTTGCAGCAGGAATGTTTTCACCAGGTAATCGGCTTGCTGGTGGGCAGCCTGGGCGCGCGGCGGCACCAGTTTGCCGTCCGGCCCTATACAGGCGGCGCAGTCGCCCAGCGCGAAAATATTCGCGTGGCCCTGCACGTTGAGCATGCCCGTCACTTCCAGCTGGCCGGAACGGTTGGTCGGCAAGCCCAAGGTGGCGAGGAATTCCGGCGCGCGGATGCCGGCTGCCCACACGCAGATGTCGGCCGCATAGCTGGTGCCGCTGGCCACCGTCACCTTGTCGGCTTCGATCGTGGTGACGCGCGTATCGGTCACCACGGTGATGCCATGCTGGTGCAGCAGTTTCGAGGCGGCAATCGATACGCGTTCGGGCAACGGCGCGAGGATGCGCGGCGCCCCTTCGAGCAGCGTGATGCGCACATCCTTGATGGCGTTGAGATTCTGAAAACCATACGCCGCATACACGCCGCTCGCTTCGCGCAATTCGGCCGCCAGCTCCACACCCGTGGCGCCGCCGCCGATGATGACGATGTCGACACCGGGATGGCCCGCGTCGCCCTGGCGCTGCTCGGCCATGGCCAGCAGTTTCAGCAGGGTCAAACGGAAACGTTCCGCGTCTTCCGTGGCATTGAGGGAAATCGTGTTTTCCTTGGCGCCAGGCACGCCGAAGTAATTCGACGTGCTGCCCACGGCCAGCACCAGCTGGTCGTAGCTGACAGTGCGCTGCGGCAAGAGCTGCTCGTCCTTGTCGGTGGCGATGGCGCCCACGGTAAGGCTGTTCGAGCCGGCGTCGAGCGCGATCAAGGGACCATAGACATAGGTAAAACCATTGTCATGCGCCAGCATCTGGTACGACAGGCCCTCTTGATGAATGTCCAGGGTGCCGGCCGCCACTTCATGCAGCGACGGTTTCCAGATGTGGTACAGGCGGCTGTCGACCAGGGTTACCTGGCCGGGGCCGAGCTTGCGGCTGAGTTTGCAGGCCAGCTCCAGGCCGCCTGCACCTCCTCCTACGATAACGATTTTACTATGCAAATATCCTCCTGCCTGTTAATCCTTGTGCCCGTTGCCGTTACCGCTGCCATTGCCATTGCCATGACCCTTGCCCGGCTTGTCATCATGCTTGTCGCGCTTGCCTTCATGCTTGTCGCGCTTGTCATCATGCTTGTAGTCGTGACGGCCGCGGTCGCCGTAATCGGGACGGCCATGGTCGCCATGCTGCTGGCGATAACGGGGCACATATTGGTTGTTATACCAACTATCTTGGACGAAATATACCTCTTGGTTGCAGGCATTATACTTGCGGCAGTGCTTGGACCAGTGCTTGGCATGGCCAGGCGGCACGCGCAGGTAGATCGGACGGGCCGAATAGTATTGCGGGCGCTGCACGATGACGGGCTGGGCATAGATCAATTGCGGCGCGGGATAATCGCCGATATCGAGGCGTCCGTAAAAGCCTGGCTGGCCGACGGTAACGGAGACGCCGACCTGGGCGACGGCGGCGGTGGCTGCCGACAGCAAGGCGGCAGCAAGAATCAGGGTTTTCATGGTGACACTCCTTTTAGTTATGCCGTCATTGTAGACCTTGTGTGACTAACTGTTTGTTCGCAAGGACACATAAGGAACTCCGTGGCAATCTCACCACAGTTTGCCCAAGGGCACGACCACACCGCTGAACAACGACCAGTCCGGCGACGACGCCGTCAAGCCGCGCGCCATGCCGATGTCGATGGCCAGCCGTGGCGTGGGAGTGTAGGTGGCGGCCAGCAGCAGCTGCGCCGTGGCCGGCGCACCGCGCAGGCGCGTGCCCGACACTTCGGCCGTGGCGCCCCAGTGCTCGCTGACGGGCGTGGAAAAGGATGTCGCCCAGCCCGTTTGCACCCTGCCCGCGCCAGGGTCCGATGCCCCCAGGCGCGTGGCGTTCAGGTTGGCATCCACGTGCACGGCGCCCAGGTCGCGGCTGAAAATACCGTTCAGCGACACGTCGCTCTTGCCGCTGCCGATGCTGTCCTTGGCCGTCGGCAACTTCCAGCCCAGTTCCAGGCCCAGCGCCGTGGCGCTGTCGAGCAAAAAGGCCCGCTTGAGCACGACCGTCGTGTCGCCCACGCCCGTTTCGCGCCGCCCCGTGTCATCGCGCGCACGCACAACACCCTCGCCTTCGAGCAGCATGCCCCATTCGGGCGTGAACGCCAGTTTGAACGTGTATGGCAGGCTGGCGCGGCGCGTGTCGTCCGTTTTCGACAGCAGGCCGCCGGCCTCGAATTCCAGCTGGCCCGGCACGGGCAGCTGGGCCGGACTGGCGACGGAAGGCCGGTAAGGCAGGACGGGATCGCCCTGCTGCGCCTGCGCCAGCGGCGCCAGGGACAGCAGCAAGGATAAGCAAAGCAAGCGGGGAGACGGCATGAAAGATCCGGAAGTGGCAAACGCGCAATAGCAACAGCCTACCACCGCCGCGGCGATTGCGCCCGAGCCCGCCGTTGTCAGGCCAGGCGCCGCACGTCCTGCCTGGCGGCCGGCGCCGAGCGGCGCAGCGGTGTGACGTTGCTGACCGCCGGCACGGCCATCTGTTGCGCCTGGGCATGCAGACGGAATACGCCCACCAGTTCCGTCAAGGTCTGCGCCTGGTCTTGCAGCGATTCGGCCGCCGCGGCGGCCTCTTCCACGAGGGCCGCGTTTTGCTGCGTTACCTGGTCCATCTGCAGCACGGCCTGGTTGACTTGCTCGATGCCGGCGCTTTGCTCGGCGCTGGCGGCCGTGATTTCCTGCATGATGTCGGCCACCTGGCGCACGCTGGCGACCACCTCATCCATCGTCCTGCCCGCATCATGCACGAGTCTGGAACCGATTTCCACCTGCTCGACGGAGTCGCCGATCAGTGTCTTGATTTCCTTGGCGGCACTGGCCGAGCGCTGCGCCAGGTTGCGCACTTCGGCCGCGACGACGGCGAAACCGCGTCCCTCCTCGCCCGCCCTGGCCGCTTCCACGGCGGCGTTCAAGGCCAGGATATTCGTCTGGAAGGCGATGCTGTCGATGACGCTGATGATGTCGACGATCTTGCGCGAGGACGCATTGATCGACTCCATCGTCTGCACCACCCGCCCCACCACGGCGCCGCCCTTGCCGGCCACGTCGGACGCGGCGCCGGCCAGCGCATTGGCCTGGCGCGCATTATCCGCGTTCTGCCGCACGGCCGACGTCAGTTGCTCCATCGACGACGCCGTTTCTTCCAGCGAACTGGCCTGCTCTTCCGTGCGCGACGACAAGTCGAGGTTGCCCTGGGCGATTTCGCCCGAGGCCGTGTTGATGGTGTCCGTGCCCGAGCGCACCTGGCTGACGATGCCCACGAGCTTGTCGCGCATGGTTTTCATGGCGAACAGCAGGCTGGCGCTGTCGTGGCCGGCCGTGCGGATCTCGACGGTGAGGTCGCCCTCGGCGATGGCGCCGGCGATCTTGACGGCATACGCCGGTTCGCCGCCCAGTTGACGCGTCAGCCCGCGCGTGATCAGCGCCCCCAGCGCCAGGCCGGCCGCCACGCTCCCCAGCACGAGCGCGATCATGAAGCTGCGGCTGGCCTGGTACACGCCGGATGCCTGCTCGGAAGCGGCCTTGGCGCGCTCTTCCTTCTGCAGCGACAGTTTATCGAGCACGCCGTCGAGTTCGTCAGCATGGTGGCGCGTCTTGTTGAGCAGTTCGACCAGTTGCGCGCTGCGCTGCTCCAGCGGTTCGCCCGCCGCCAAGGTCAGCGCCTGCCGCATGGTGGCGACGTACTCGGCTTCAACGGCGGCGAAGCGGGCAAACAGCTCCTTGGCCGCCGGCGTGACGAACAGCGGCTGGGCCTTGGCAAGATAGGCCTTATTGGATTCGAGAAATTTCGTGATGTCGGCCTGACGCGTGGCGCGCTCCTCGGCGGTCGTGGCCAGCAAGAAATTACTGCGCGCGCGGCCCACCTTGATCAGGGCGATATTGGCTTCCTTGATGTATGACAGCCCCAGCAATTCATTGTTGTACATCTGCCCCGCCATGGTATCGATCTTGCCCATGTTGAAAATGCCGATGCCGGCCACGATGGCCCCCATCAGCGCGACGCAAAAGAAGGCCGCGAGCAGGCGCGTCCCCACTTTCATTTGATTCAACATGTTTCCTCCTAGGCAAGACGGTAGCCAATAATTCAAGCGTATGACTTGAATATAAGGAAAAAACAGTCACTAAAATGCTCGGATTGTCACTAAGCAACAATTCATTGATTTGAAGCAACACACCCCGGGGCTTGCCGTGTTAGCAAGTCCCCGGGAGGGGGCGCATCAATGCCCGCTGTGCCCACCCGGCTTGCGCACCGTCATCTCCACGCCGCTTTTTGTGGCCGGCTTGCCCGCGCCCTGGCCGCGCACCGGTGCCGGCAAGGCGCCCGTCCATTCATGGGCCACGCTGCCGGCCGGATGCTTGTACCAGCCCGGGTCGCGGTAGTCGCCCGGTTTCTGGTCCTTGCGCACCTTGACCGTGGTAAACATGCCGCCCATGCCGATGGCGCCGAACGGGCCGTCTCCGGCCATCATCGGCAGGGTATTGTCGGGAATCGGCATCTGCATTTCGCCCATGTCGGCCATGCCCCGCTCGCCCATCACCATGTAGCCGGGCACGAGCTGGTTGATCTTCGCGGCCACGCCCTGGTGGTCGACGCCGATCATGGTCGGCACGTCATGCCCCATGGCATTCATCGTATGGTGCGACTTGTGGCAGTGGAAAGCCCAGTCACCGAGGTCCGTGGCGGTAAACTCCACGGCGCGCATCTGGCCCACGGCAATATCGGTCGTCACTTCGGGCCAGCGCGATTCGGGGCGCGTCCAGCCGCCATCGGTGCCCGTCACCTCGAATTCGTGGCCATGCATGTGGATCGGGTGGTTCGTCATGGTCAGATTGCCCACGCGCACGCGCACCTTGTCGCCCTGGCGCACGACCATCGGGTCGATACCGGGGAAGACCCTGCTGTTGAAGGTGAACAAATTGAAATCCGTCATGGTCATGATCTTCGGCGTGTAGCTGCCCGGATCGATGTCGTAGTTGCTGAGCAAGAAGACGAAATCGCGATCCACCTTCATGAAGTTCGGGTCTTTCGGGTGCGTGACCCAGAAACCCATCATACCCATGGCCATCTGCGTCATTTCATCGGCATGCGGGTGGTACATGAAGGTGCCGGGCCGCTTGGCAACGAATTCATAGACGAAGGTCTTACCGGGGGCGATGCCCGGCTGGGTCAGACCCGTGACGCCATCCATGCCGTTCGGCAAGCGCTGACCATGCCAGTGCACGCTCGTGTGTTCCGGCAATTTGTTGGTGACAAAAATGCGCACGCGGTCGCCCTCCACCACTTCAATCGTCGGGCCTGGCGACTGGCCGTTATAGCCCCACAGGTTCGCTTGCATGCCGGGCGCCAGTTCGCGCACGACGGGTTCGGCCACCAGATGGAATTCCTTGACGTTGTTGTTCATGCGCCAGGGCAAGGACCAGCCGTTGAGGGTGACGACGGGATTGTATGGACGCCCGTTCGGCGGCGGTGGCGGGGCCTTGGTGTCCGCGCCAGCCATGCTGACGGCTTCCGGCAACGATGCCGCACCGACTCTGCTCACCGCTGCGGCACTGAGGGCGACGGCGCCCGCATTCATGAAAAAGTTTCTACGTGTAATCATCATTATTCCTTGTTGGCTGGGCCGCTGCCATTGATGGCTGACTGCAATTCGGTTTGCGCGATCCAGAAATCGCGCTGGGTTTCGATGGCGCTGTTGACGCTGGCGACCTGTTCGCGCGCGTCGGCCAGCAGCTCGAAGACGCTGGCCAGCATGCCGTTGTAGCGCAGCAATACTTCATGCGAGATCGTCTTGCGCAGCGGCACGACTTCATCGCGGTAGTGGCGCGCCAGGTCGTAAGCCGTGCGGTAGCTCGAATACGCCTCGCGCACTTCCGAGCGGGCTTTGACAGCAGTGCCCGCCGTGCGCTGCAGCGACTGCTCGTACAGCGCTTGCGCCTTCGCATTGCGCGCCGAACCCCAGTCGAACAGCGGCAATTCCAGCGACACTTCATAGCCGTTTTCGCGCGGCGCCTCGCTGCTGCTCTTGTTGGTGTAGCCCACGTCGAGCACGTTGACAAAGCCCGTCACCTTGGACAAGCCCAGCGCATCGGCCGTCGCATGCGCGTCGAGTTTCGCTCTTTGCACATCGAGGCGCTGTTCCATCGCCTGCGCCTCGATATTGCCCGCGTCCGCCGCCCGGGCCGGCAAGTCGGGCAAGCGCGACGGCAAAGTAAAGCCGGTCTGCTTGCCCCACAGGCCCAGCAAGCGCGTCAGGTGCTCGCGCGTGGCCGTGGCCTGGTGGCGGGCGCGGGCCAGGTCGCCGACGGCATCCGCATAAAATACTTGCTGGCGCGCCTGGTCGAGGCGGCTCCAGTTGCCCGCCTGCTGCAAGCGCGTGGCCAGTTCGGCGCCCGCCTCGGCCGACAGCAGCGCGCGCTGCATGAACGCTTCCGTCTGCACGGCGGCCACGGCGTTGAAGTAGGCGCGGCGCGTATCGGCCGCCAGTTGCACGGCGCTGCTGGCGGCCTGCAGCTTGGCTTGCTCGAAACGGCCCCGCTCGATGTTCACGCGCATCGGCATGGTCAGCAGGCCGGCCAGGTCGAAGCTGACGCCGCGGTCGATTTCATTGCCGTGGCTGCCGTGCGAGCGGCCGAACGACAGGCCGGGATTGCGCAAGCGCCCTGCTTGCACGAGGTCCGATTCGGACGCGCCCAGCTCGGCCAGCGCCACTTTCATGCCGTGGTTGTTCATCAGGGCGATGCGCACGGCGCTGTCGGCGTCCAGGGGCTGGGCCAGCAGGGTAGCCAATTTTTCCTCTCCGCCCTTGTCGGCCAGCGCCGCCGGGGCGCCCGTACGGGCGTCGGTCAGCGCGGATACCGTCTGCATACCGCCATCCTGGCTGAAGCTGGCGCAGCCGCTGAGCAGCAGGACGGCTGCCAGGGCCAGCGGCGTCAGGCCAAGTTGATTGTTGAAGCGGGCCATGTCAGTGTCCTTCATGCTGGTGGTGCTGATGTTGCGGGGCGGGCTTGGCATCGGGCTTGGGGTTGGGGCTGGGCTGAGCCATCGGCATCTTGTGCCCTTCCATCTTGTGCCCTTCCATTTTGTGACCATCCATTTTCATCATGCCCATGTGGCCGCCGGCCTTGCCGACTTTGTCGTTGACGGCGCGCCAGGTCTGGTCGGGCGTGGCCTCGTCCTCGGCGGCGGAACGGTAGCCGGCGAAGGCGGAGCGGTAGGTGGTGGCCGGCACGGATGCTTGCGCCTCTTGCGGGGCGGACTGGGACTGCGCTGCGGCAGCCAGCGGCAGCACAGCCAGCGCGAGGCTGAACAGGTGTTTCATGGTATTCCTTGAATGACAGGGTATGGCGCGGCGGGCGCGCGACTGGAACGCTGGCGCGGCCGGTGCAAGGCTCAGGATGCTGGGACGTGCGACGGCGGCACCGCCAGGTTCAACGGGCGGTCAGGCGGAGCGCGTGCTTCTCGGGGGACGTTCGGGACCAGGCGGGATATGCCCGGCGAACAGGGAATCGGGCGCCAGCGCCGGAGGCGGCGCGCGCAGGGTCAAGGCGTGCAAGGCAGGCATGCCGGGCGGCGCCGTGGCACCCACGGTGCAAGCGCCATGGTTGCTGCAATCATGGCCGTGGTGCGTGGCGCCGCCATCGTCCATGGCCATTTTCATCGGCTGGTCCTGCATCTGCATATCCGCCATGTCGTGGCACGGGGGCGCCTCCATTGCGGCAGCAGTGACCGTGACAGCGACCGCCAGCTCATCCACGCAGCAGCTGCGCATGGCCGACGCAAAGCCCTGCAAGGGCAGCGTGACGGCCAGCAGCCAGAGCAGCGAGCGGGCGAGAAAGCGGAAAAAGGCACGGTTCATGGCACAACTATAAACCTTCCCACATGAGGAAGGTCAAGTCCCTACTTGCCGTCATCGCCATGCGTCAGCCAGATCACGTACACGCCGTAGTAGCCCTGCCCTTCGAAGATGGCCTGGCCATTGGCAAAATGGACTGTTTCCACTTCATTGATGGTGAAATAGGCGCGGCCGTCGGCCGCCTCCACGTCACCCCAGTGGCGTGGCGCGTGGCGCCGGTAGCCGCTGGCGCGGCCGATGGCAGCCAGCAAGTCGCCGATCATGAAGTCGAGCAGCATGTCGGCCAGCAGCGGCCGGTGGCCCGCCAGCATGGCCGTGATATCGGGATAGCCCGCTTCCTTGAGCGCGGGCAAGTCGCTTTCTTCGTATTGCAGGTCGTCTTCGCGGCACGTCTGGATAAAACTGTTGAACGGTTCGTCGAGCAGGCCCGCCAGCGCCGTTTCCGGCACGCTCAGGCGAAACGGGTGCAGCGGCAGCTCGCTGCGCTGGCCGTAATTGAGTTCGCGGCAGCCAAGATAGGCCAGCGGGTGGAGCTGGCCAGCGACTTCGCAGCGGATGCCAGGTGCTTGCTCAAACGTCATTCATATCCACCCCTGCCATGCACGTTGTCCTCGTTGTAGCGTTTCAGGGCCACATGGTAAGCGCTGGCGGGCAAAGCGGACAGGCTCAGATGCAACAGAAAACAACGGATCAGTTTATCAGGCAGGCTCCGTGATGCCCACGCAATTGCGGCCGTTTTCCTTGGCCACGTACAGGGCGGCGTCGGCGGCCAGCAGCACGGCGTCCGTGTTGCCCGCCTCCTGCTCCGACGACACGACACCCAGCGAGACCGTGATGGCGCCCGCGCCGGGAATCACGGCGGCGGCCACCCTGGCGCGCAAACGCTCGGCCACCTGCAGGGCCGCGTCGAGGTCGGCGTCGGGCAGCAGCATGATGAATTCATCGCCGCCAGTACGGCACAGCACGTCGGCATCGCGCGAACAGGCGCGCATCAGCTGTGCCAGGCGCAGGATGACGTCGTCGCCCACGGCATGGCCCCACTGGTCGTTGACTTGCTTGAAATGGTCGATGTCGATGGCGATGACGGAAAACGGCCGCGCCTGCGCCTGCCAGACGTCGAGCGCCGCCGCCATGCCGCGCCGGTTCGACAGGCCCGTCAGCGGGTCCGTCTGCACGTCGGTCTTCAACTTGCCGATCTTGTTCTGCAACAACGCCAAGCCCTTCAGCAGGGCTTTCTTGATTTGCGCCGCCTCCACGTACCAGGCACGGATGCCGGCGATGTGCTCGGCCGTGCCGGGCGCATCCATGCGCCGCGCGCCGTCGGCCAGCTGCATCAGGGGGCGTGAAATCAGGCTGGCCAGCCACCAGATAAATGGCAGGCTCAGCAAGGCGATCGGCAGCGAATGCCATACCGTGTTGGCCATCAGCTGGTTCAGCGGGGCCAGGGTCATGGCCGTGGGGCGCTGCGCCACGATGCCCCAGCCCGTCGATGGCATGACGGCGTAGCCGGCCAGCATGTCCACGCCCAGGCTATTGCTCATGCGCCGGTTGCCGCCGCCCTGCTGCGCGACGATGGTGTCGATGACGTCATTCTTGCCGGCCAGGTCGCCCAGGCGCTCGGGGTCCGGGTGGTACAGCAGGCGCCGGTTCTGATCCACCACATACAGGTAGGAACCGTCGCGGTAGTAATGCTGGCCCAGCATGGTGTACAGGATGTTTTTCTGTTTCAGGTAGATGCTGCCGCCCACATAGCCGAGGTAGCGGCCATCCTTGCCAATGATGGGATGCGAAATGAAGACCACCAGGTTGCCGGCCGAGGAAACGTAGGGCTGCGTCACCAGCGGGCGCCGTTCGCGCAGCGCCTGCACGGCGCCGACGGAGTCGAGCGTGCGGTTTTTCAGGGCCAGGGTTTCAGGCGATACGCCCAGCACCTTGCCGTCCGCATTGACGATGAGCACGGAATTGAAACTGTTGGTTTGCAGGCGCAAACGCTGCGCCTCGTCCGTCAGCCACCCATCGTCGCCCATGCGCGAGGGCAGGCTGCCGGCGCTGTAAGCCAGTTGCTGACGCGCCGACTGCAGGAAATCCTCGGCCGTGCTGGCCAGCTTGCTCGCATACGCGTGGTTCGCTTCCAGAGTCGTATCGATCAGCAGCTGGCGCTGCACGCTGTAACTGGCATAAAACGTATTGGCCAGGGACACCAGGGCGCTGGCAAAGGCCACGAGCACGATCAAACGGCGCAGATTCATGCGCAGAACAGGTTTAGTCCACATGGGGTCGGCAAGAAATTGGAAAGTATTGCGCTAAAGAAAGAGCGCATTATACCGAGACGCCCGTGCCAATATTGAAATGTTGGCATCCATGGTCAAAGAAAATGTACAAGCGGCAACGCAGAACGCTGCCGCTTTGATCTGCATCAAGCGTGGATAGCGTGCTTGCGGACCCAGTCCACGTAGCGCTGCATCCAGCCCTGGAAGAAACCGAGGCTGGCTGGACCGATGCCGCCATGCTCGTCAAACAGGCCATCCTTGGCCTGGATAAACATCTCGGGCTGTCCCAGCAGCGGCACGTCCAGGTAGGACAGCACATTGCGCAAATGCTGCTGCGCCAGGGCCGTGCCCGTGGCACCGACGGACACGCCGAGCACGGCGCCCGGCTTGCCGCCCCATACGCTCTGGCCATACGGACGCGAACCGTGGTCGAGCGCGTTTTTCAGCACGCCGGGAATCGAGCGGTTGTATTCGGGGGTGAGGAAGAGCAAGGCTTGCGAGGCGGAAATGTCGGATTTGAGGCGCAGCACCTGCTCGGCCTGCGCGCCATCGTCATCCTGGTTGTACAACGGCAAGTCGCCGATTTCAATGTGCTTGAAGGAAAACTCGGGCGGCGCCAGCTTGACGATGGCGTCGGCCAGCTTGCGGTTGAAGGAACCCTTGCGCAGGCTGCCGACGATGATAGCAACGTTATATTGGCTCATATATATCCCCGATGATGGTTAAAAAGAAGCCCCGGAGTGGAGTTCACACCGGGGCTATCTTGCCACACAATCATGGGTTTCGCGCTGCTTAGCGTGCGCCAGCCAATCCCTGGTATTCGCGGTAGTAGCGCCCGCCCAGATTGGTCAGCACCTCGTAGCCGATGGTATTGGCCATGGCCGCGACGGCGTCGACCGGGTGTTCGGCGCAGATCAGGTCAACCAGGCTGCCCGGCGCGACGCGCTCTTCGGCGATGGCGCTCACGTCCAGGGTGATGGAATCCATCGAGATGGCGCCGATCTGCGGCACTTTCACGCCATCGACGATGGCCAGGCCCTGGTTGCTCATGCTGCGCAGCCAGCCATCGGCGTAACCGACGGAAACAGTGGCCACCTGGCGCGGCTCGCTGGCCGTGTAGCGGCGGCTGTAGCCCACGTGGTCGCCAGCGGCAATCGTGCGCGTCTGCAAGACCTTGCCTTGCAGACGCACCACGGAGCGCAGGGGATTCGGTTCGCCGCCCTGCGGCCCGATGCCGTACAGGGCCGCGCCCGGGCGCACCAGGTCAAAGTGATAATCGGGCGACAAAAAGATGCCCGAGGAATTGGCCAGGCTGGCGCGGTACTGCGGCAAACGGGCGCGGATGGCCGTGAAACGGGCCAGCTGCTCGCCATTCATCGGGTTGCTGCGCTCGTCGGCGCAAGCCAGGTGGCTCATGAGATAGCGCACTTTGATGCCGTCAAGGAAGTGTTCATCCAGCAGCCATCCATCGATTTCCTGCGGCGACAAACCCATGCGCGACATACCGGTGTCGACCTGCACATTCGCTTCCAAGGTTTTGCCCAGCGCCTTCGCATGCGCGCGCCAACCAGCCACCTGCGGCTCGCTGTTGAGCACGGGAATCAGGCCATGGGCCGTGAATTCGCCTTCCGTGCCGACGGGCGGACCGTGCAGCACGAAGATGTCGGCGTCGGGCGCCACGTGCGGGCGCAGGCTGATACCCTCTTCCAGGTGGGCGACAAAGAAATGGCGGCAGCCTTCTTCATACAGGGCCGCGCCCACTTCTGCGGCGCCCAGGCCATACGCGTCGGATTTGACGACGGCAGAGCAGGCGGCCGGGTGCGCCTTGTCGCGCAGCAAGCGGTAGTTGGCGCGCACGGCTTCCAGGTCCACCGTCAGGATGGCGCCGCTACGTTCTTTCGGAGGCATGCTGGCCCCCATTTCAGGCCGCCGCGTGCTGCAGTTTGCCATGGCCCTGCGCGCCGCTGTAGCGGCTGACGGACAGGTCGTCGGCCAGGATGGCCGGCTTCTTCGACGACATCAGGTCGGCCAGCAACTGTGCTGAACCGCAGGACATGGTCCAGCCCAGGGTGCCGTGGCCCGTGTTGAGGAACAGGTTGCGCAGCGGCGTACGGCCGACGATAGGCGTGCCGTCCGGCGTCATCGGACGCAAGCCCGTCCAGAAGGTCGCTTCCGCCGTGTTGCCGCCGCCCGGGAACAGGTCGTTGACGACCATTTCCAGGGTTTCGCGGCGGCGCGGGTTCAGGTTCAGGTTGTAGCCGGCGATTTCCGCCATGCCGCCCACGCGGATGCGGTCGTCGAAACGGGTCACGGCAATTTTATAAGTTTCATCGAGGATGGTCGACACGGGCGCCTTGGACGCGTTGACGATAGGCACGGTGATCGAATAGCCCTTCAATGGATACACGGGAATATCGAGCAGCGGCTTCATGAAGCCCGTCGAATAGGAACCGAGCGCCACCACATAGGAGTCGGCCTTGACGATTTCCGCGCCGCACTGCACGCCGGCGATTTCATCGCCCTGCGTCAACAGCGCGTCGATCGATACGCCATAGCGGAACTTCACGCCCAGCGCCACGGCCATCTCGGACAGGCGCGTGGTAAACAGCTGGCAATCGCCCGTTTCATCGTTGGGCAGGCGCAGGCCGCCGAACAGTTTATCCTTGACCGCTTCCAGGGCCGGCTCGGCGCGCGACAGCTCGTTGCGCTGCAGTACTTCATACGGCACACCCGCGTCTTTCAACACTTCGATATCCTTGGCGGCGTCGTTGTATTGCTTTTCGGTGCGGAACAATTGCATCGTGCCTTGCTGGCGGCCTTCATAGGTGATGCCCGCCTCGGCGCGCAGTACCTTGAAGCAGTCGCGGCTGTATTCGGCCAGACGCACCATGCGTTCCTTGTTCACGGCATATGCTTCCGGTGTGCAATTACGCAACATCTGCCACATCCATTTGAGCTGGGCGGCGCTGCCGTCGAGCGAGATGGCCAGGGGCGCGTGGCGCTGCATCATCCACTTCACGGCTTTCAGGGGAATGCCGGGCGCTGCCCATGGCGAAGCGTAGCCGGGCGAGATTTGCCCCGCATTCGCAAAGCTGGTTTCCAGTGCCGGGCCCGGCTGGCGGTCGATGACGGTCACCTCATGCCCTGCCTTGGCCAGATAGTAAGCACTGGTGACGCCGATGACGCCGCTACCCAGAATCACGATACGCATAGTTTCCTCATTATATTTTTTTAGGCTGACGCCAGATTAACCGCTATCATATTGGGAAAGAGCCAGTATTTGTTCACGTATAAATCGAGATATTCAGCAATAAATCATGAGAATCCTTAAAGAATCGGCACGTGGCCTCGACAAGCTGGATCGCCACATCCTGCGCATCCTGCAACAGGATGGCCGCATCTCGATGAAAGACCTCGGTGAACAGGTGGGGCTGTCAATCACGCCCTGCATCGAGCGGGTCAAGCGCATGGAGCGCGATGGCGTCATCACGGGCTACCATGCCAAGGTGAACCCGGCCGCGCTGGGCGCCAAGCTGCTCGTCTTTGTAGAGATTACGCTCAATCAAAAATCCGCGTCCGCCTTCGAGCAATTCCGCCGCGAAGTGCTGCAAATTCCCGAGGTACAGGAATGCCACCTGGTGTCGGGCGACTTCGATTACCTGATCAAGGCGCGCATCCATGAAATGGCCGAGTACCGCAAGTTGCTGGGCGACATGCTGCTGCAGCTGCCCGGCGCCGCGCAATCGAAAAGCTATGTGGTGATGGAAGAAATCAAGGAAACCCTGGCGCTGTCGACCGACGTATTGCAGAGCCGGTAAAAGTACCGTCAGCCGGCACCAAAGGCATCGTTTTGTGCACCTTTGTATAATCTTGTAGCACATTGCCTGGTTCGCAAGCACACTCCGCTCCTGACATCACGCCCGTCCCCTCTGAGATTGGAAGCAGTGATGCACACTGGGAGTCCCTATGAACACATTGATCAAACTGGCAGTTTCCTGCCTCGCGGGCCTGGCCGTGGCCATGTGCACCGCCAGTGAATACAAGGTCAACCGCGCGCCGGACAATGGCGCCATCTATCAGAACATCAAGGTCGGCAAGACCACCCGCCTCGACCTCGACGCGGCCCTGGGCAACGCCACCGTCGTCAGCTTCGATCCCGGCTATGAAGTCTGGGTATACAAGAACCAGCTGCAAGCGCCCAAGGTGACGCGGCTGATCCCCCTGCTCGGGGAAAAAGGCACGCGCGAAGTGGCCGTCATGTTCGACCAGGCCGGTATCGTCAGGAAATTCCGGATACACGAGCCGCGCAAGTAGGCGGCCGGTGCGCCGCGGCGCATGCCGCCACGCCTGCCAGCAACAGCATGGTGGCCGCTGCCTCGGCCAGCGTAGGCCAGCGCTGCTCCCACAAGTAGCCGTACAGCAAGGCAAACAGGAATTCAAAGACGATCATCTGCCCCATCAGGGTGAGCGGCAGCACGCGGCTGGCATGGTTCCACAAGCCATTGCCGACGACGGAACACAGCAGCGCGACACCCATGACGACACCCGCAAACTGCAGCCAGGCCGTGCCGCCATGCGCGGCAGGTGCGGCAAGCGCGACGGGAATGGCCAGCAGCAGCGCGGCAGCGCCCGTCACCACGCCTGTAAGCAAATTCCACTCCTGCGCCGAAACCGAGTGCAGCCGCCCCAGCCAGCGGCTGTTGCCGACCGCATACACCGTCCACGACAGCAGCGCCGCCAGCGCGCACAGCAGCCCCAGCAGGGACGCATGGCGGGGGCTGGCCAGCGACTGCCAGCTGATGCAGGCCAGCCCGCCCGCGCTCAGCAGCAAAGAAGGGATCAGGCGCCGCAGCGGCACGGCATGCCGGTCGCGGCTGCCCACGAGCGTGACGACCAGCGGCAGCAAGCCGATCACCATCGACGTCATCGCCACGCCGCCCGTCTGCACGGCGCTGGCCAGCAGCACGTAATACACGATATTGCCTATCAGGCTGAGCCAGACGAGCCCGCGCCATTCGCGCCAGCTCAAGGTGCGCAGCAGGCGCCGCCACGACGGTGCGACGAGCACGGCCGCGATCAGGCCATACGCCAGGTAGCGGCCCACGGACAGTTCCAGCGGCTGGAAAGCGGGGATCAGTGCCGGCGCCAGGAATACCAGCCCCCATAGCGCACCTGCGGCGATGCCGGCCAGCATGCCCAGCCGGCTCTTGTTTTCTTGATGCATGGTCAATCTCCTGAAAAGGAGATTGTGGCAAGTCTGCCGCGTCGATTCTTGGCGCCAGCTACTGCCTTGTTGACCGTTTCTCCCATTTATCGCGACACGCGCGCCGGTAGGCCGCTGGCGTAATATCCATGCTGTCGCGCATGGCGCGCGTCAACGCGCTCTGTTCGGAAAAGCCGGCCGCCAGCGCGATCTCGGCGAGGCTGGCGTCGCCGGCGGCAAGCAAGTCGCAGGCGCGTCCTATGCGCTGCTGCAACAGCCATGCATGCGGGCTGGCATCCATTTCTTCACGAAACAGCGCGTGCAGGCGGCTGACGCTGAGATTGGCAAAGTGCGCCATCGACGCCGTCGACCACGGCAAGCCCGGCTCGGCTTGCACACGGGCAAGCAGTGCGCCCAGGCGCGAACGGGGCTGCGGCTCTCCCAGCAACAAGGTATCGAGCAACAACGGCGTCCAGCCCGTGACGATGGCCGGCGTCAGCGCCCGCTGCTGCGCCATGACGCCCAGGTAATCCATCAGCTTGCGGGCGCCCGGCCCGATCGCCGTGTAGGGGCCATCGAGCAGGCGTTGCCAGCCGCTGTGCGCCACGGCGGCCGCGTCCACGTCGACGATGATGGAATGGTTCGCCACCTGGCTATGCTGGGCATGCCAGGCGTGCGCCGCGATCACCACGCCCAGCTGCGTATCGACTTTCCCCTGCCTGCCGTCGATTTCCAGCAATAGCTGTCCGCTGATGGGCAGCACCAGCTGCACGAAATCGTGGCGGTCCGGCGCGCCGATATCTGCATAGCTGCGAAAGCTGAGGCCGATGGCAGAATGTGATGGACTGGACATGGCGAGACCGCCTGGGCGAAGAAGTCTCCATTTTATCAGTTCAGTGATCGCTTGCTGCTGCGCAGATGCGCGCGCCCGCCGCGTCCTCTTGCCCTACACTGGCGTTTTCTCCTCCGGTGCTTCCATGCAATTACCCGCAAGCCTCGCCCACATCTCGGCGGAACAAGACTGGCAACACACGACTGCGTATCCACCACTCGGCTTCACCCCATTTGCCGAAGGCGCGCTGGGCAATGGCGACACTTTCGGCCTGTACTGGCCCATCGGCCGCGAAGCGAGCGAGCCCATCGTCGTCGAAACGTGGCACGACGAGTGGCGCATCCAGCCGCACTTTTCCAGCCTGACGACGTTTTTGCAAGCCTACGCAGCAGCGGAAGACGAGTATGTCGGCACGCCATCGCTAACCGACGACCCCGCCTCGCCTCGCGCCGCTTTCCTGGAAGCCAAGGAACAGATCGCTCAGCGCAAGCCGGAGGCGGCCATCGCCTTGCTGGAAGCGGCGCTGGCCATCGTTCCCGAATATACGGATGCCTTGATACTGCTGCATGGCCAGTATGTGCGCGCGGGAAGAACCGATGACGCCGTCAGGGTGGCCATCCAGGCCATCATCTCCCCGCCGTCATTTGGCGGCCCGCCCCTGAAAGCCCTGCAATGGCTGCGCACGCAACCGGTGCCGGAGGGGGAGCTTGACCCCATCTGGCGCGCCTGCGGGCAGTTGTCGTTCCACTTTGGCGGCAGCAAGGAAAATGGGGATTATCGCGTGCTGCTGGCCGCCATAGCCACCTACCTGGAGCAAGGCAACATGATTTGCGCCTCGACCCTGATGCAAACCTACACCGAACTGATGAGCGCGGAAACCGTCTCTTTCCAGGAACGCTACGCCTTCGATCCAGCCGCCTTCATCGCGCGGCAAATCGCCGTCAGCGCGGGGCTGCCGCACGGAAGCCGGGATCCGGCCATGCTATGGTCAGGCGACCTGACCTAACTGCTGCCGGAACAGCTTGCGATACGCCGATGGCGACGTCTGCAAGTTCGCCCGGAAATGCTGGCGCAGCGACAGGGCCGTGCCGAAGCCGGCCTCTTGCGCCACGACGTCGATCGAGGCCGCGCTCTTTTCCAGCAAACCCTGCGCATGCGCCAGGCGCTGGTTCAGCAGCCACTGCTTGAACGACGTGCCCATGGCCTGGCGGAAGTGGCGCGTGAAATTGCGCCGGCTCATGGCGGCCTGTTCAGCCAGCGCGTCGATGCTGTGCGCCTGGCCCAGGCTGGCCGTCACGCTGGCGAGCACGTCGGCAAAGCGCCCTTCGCTGCCGGACACGGGCAGCGGACGCTCGATGAACTGCGCCTGCCCGCCCTGGCGGTGCGGCGCCACCAGCAGGCGGCGCGCCACCCGGTTCGCCACTTCGGCGCCCGCCAGCTGGCGCAGCAAATACAGGCAGCAATCGAGGCCGGCCGCCACGCCGGCCGACGTCAGCACGGCGCCATCGTCCACGTACAGCACTTCCCGGTCCACCTTGACCTTGGGATAGCGGGCCGCCAGCCGGTCCGCCATGCCCCAATGCGTGGCAGCGCTCTTTCCATCCAACAAACCCGCCTGCGCGAGGGGAAATGCGCCCAGGCACAGGCCCACCATGCGCGCGCCGCGCCGGCTGGCCGCCTGCAGCGCCGCGACCAGGGGCGCGGCAGCATCGCGGCAATCGTCGTGCCAGGCCGGCATGATGACGATATCGGTCCCGTCCAGTCCTTCCAGGCCGAACTCGGGCGTGATGCCGAAACCGGCCGCCGTGCGCAACGGCATGGGATCGGCGGCGCATACGCGCACGTGGAAAGACGGCAGATCAGCCTCGTCCGTCTGGGCGCCAAACACGAGACAAGGCACGGACAAGTGAAACGGCGTCATGCCGTCGAAGGCGATCACGGCCACCGTCAACGGAGCGGCATGGGCAAGAGAAGTAGTCATGGCCCGATTTTATCGCAGATAGTCCTTCGGGCCACTTTTTATTTGCACCCCGCAGCTTGAAAATGGCTGTATCGAGGAACTGTCTCCTCTTTCAACCACTCAAGGAGAACCCATGTCCAGCACCCCACGCCGCGCCCTGCTCGTCATCGACGTACAAAATGAATACTTCACGGGCGACATGCCCATCGAATATCCGTCCGTCGACATTTCCCTGCCCAACATCGTCCAGGCCATGGCCGCCGCGCGCGCCGCCGGCGTACCTGTGATCGTCGTCCAGCACGACGCGCCGGAAGCCTCGCCCATTTTCGCCAAGGGCAGCGACGGCTGGCAGCTGCATCCGCAAGTGGCCGCCTTTGCCGCAGACCACCGCATCAACAAGACCATGGGCAGCGCCTTTGCGGGCACGGACTTGCGCGCCTGGCTCGATAGTCACGGCATCGACACCCTGAGCGTCATCGGCTACATGACGCACAACTGCGACGCGGCCACCATCTACCAGGCCGCGCACGATGGCTTGCAGGTGGAATTCCTGCAGGACGCCACCGGTACCCTGCCCTACGCCAATGCGGGCGGCACGGCCAGCGCCGAGGAAATCCACCGCGTCTTCAGCGCCGTGTTCCACTCGAATTTCGCCGCCGTCGCCAGCACGCAGGACTGGCTCAAGGCCGTAAGCGAAGGCAAGCCGCTGGAAATCGACAATATTTATCTGTCGAACCAGCGCGCGCGCAAGGCTGCGTCCGTCTGACGCGGTAACTAAAAGCGCCGGTGCCCGTCATCGGCGTCGCAGCGCCCGCTGAACTTGATCACGCCGTCGACCGTGATCACGCCGCTGCGGCGGTTGATCACCACGGTGGGACGGTTCAGGCTATTGAGCTGGAACGGGCCACGGATGTCATCGCGGCCGATGAGGATATCCATCCGGAGGTCATTCCTGATCGCAGGCCAAGATCTTTGGGTGCAATCGCTTCATCCATTTTGAATGCAGATACACCTAGTTAACCTCGCGGGCTCCTGGGCATATGGTAAAAATGCAATGATCACTTGGGAATATCAATTTATTGTCCAGATAAAAACTTTCTTGCGGTATTCTATTATTACCACAATGAACTAGGGATATGACATGGGCCGACGCTCTGGATTGGAAGGTTTCATCCGTGCCACGAGCAGAGCTATCGCAGCTGCCGAGAGAGAGCAAGCAAGACAAGCACGAGGCGCAGCCACGATACGGCGGGTTCATGAACGCAACGAACGCATGGCTGCTGCGCAATCGATGCGCGATACAAAGGCGGCAGAAAAGCAGGCAAAGATCGACTATCTGGATTTGAGGCAACAGGAGGTCGCAGACAAGAATGAAGAGATTGAGGATTGCCTCGCTGGTTTGCGCGGCGTGCTGGCCCACACCCTTGATGTCGACGATACGATCAGTTTCGACAGTCTTCGGCCAACAGAAAAATTCGCCCCGTTTGAAATATCCCCCCGTTTATTCAGCACCTCCGCTCCGGAGGAAGTTCTGCACCACCCGCCTCCTTCATGGTCAGCATTCATGCCCCATGTAGCAAAACGTCATGAACTTAAAATAAAAAATTCAACAGAAAACTATCACCGGCAGTTAATCGCTTTCAGTATCCAGGAAATCGCCAAACAATTTTTCAAAGATCAAGAACGTCGCGAATACGATGCGCGAAAAGCGGCCTTCCATGCTGGCCAAGCCGAAAGGAACAGTGCAATTGATCAGTTCAAGGCGGAATATTTCTCGCACGACTGCGATGCCGTGGTCACCTATTGCGACATGGTGCTATCCAGATCAGAATACCCACTGAACGACTTTCCCCAGGAATTTCGCGTTGCCTATGACGGTTTGAATGGCACACTGGCTGTCGAATATGAGTTGCCCTTGATTTCCATCGTGCCGACGACAAGCGAATTTCGCTACGTCAAAAGTAAGGACAGCATCGAATCAAAGATCCGCAAGCCATCGGAAATTCAGGATATTTACCGGCAGCTGATCGCTGAAATCGCCCTGCGCACCATGCATGAACTGTTTGAGGCGGATCAGGCATCGGCAATCAAAGTACTCGCCTTTACGGGAATCATTAATACCCATGACCCCGCAACGGGCCATGACATCCGCGTGCCCGTTATTTCAGTGCGTACGGCGCGTGACACGTTTCTTGCCATAAATTTGCAGCGGGCGGATCCCGTTGCATGCTTGCGCACCTTGGGCGCCCATGTTTCACCCCGTCCCGAGGAACTGCTCGCGGTCAAACCTATCATCGAATTCAACATGGTCGACAAGCGCTTCATTGTGCAGGGCAATTCCTTGAACGAGTTGGAAAACCGCTCCAACTTGCTCGAACTAAGCCCATCGCAATTTGAAGACCTGGTCGCCAATTTGTTCAGCAAAATGGGACTCGAAACCAAGCTCACCCGCGGTTCGCGCGACGGTGGTGTAGACGCCGTGGCATTTGATATCCGTCCTGTGTTGGGTGGCAAGGTGGTCATCCAGGCCAAACGATATAAGGATGCGGTTGGCGTGAGCGCCGTTCGCGATTTGTACGGAACCATGCTGAATGAAGGTGCGAACAAAGGCATATTGGTTACGACCAGCCGCTATGGACCCGATGCCTATGTTTTTTCATCTGATAAGCCGATCGAACTGATAGACGGATCAGCCTTACTGTACCTGTTGCGCGAGCACGCCGATGTGCATGCCAGGATTGTCCCGCTGAACTAAGTTGCAACTTTACTTGGCCGTTCACCGCGCCTGCAGAACTGACACATGCAGGAGTGGGCGCGTATGATGCGTCCACGACAAGTTTCACCATCAACGATGCGAAAAATCATACTCCTGAGCTTGAGTGCTCTTGCTGTTTTCCTCCTGGCCACCGCCGCCCTGGTGCTGGCGGGACTCAACGACAAACTGGCCCCTGCCGACGTGATCGTCGTGCCGGGCAATACGATCCTGTCAGACGGCACGCCCAGCCCCCGGCTGCAGGCGCGACTCGACGTCGCGCTCAAGCAATTTCAGGAACACAGGGCGCCGCGCATCCTCGTCAGCGGGGCGACGGGCAAGGAAGGTTTTGACGAGGCCGCAGCTATGGCCCGCTACCTGCAATCGCGCGGCGTGCCGGCTGGCGCCATCATCAAAGATAATCAAGGCTGGACGACGGACGCCACGGCCCGCAACGCTGCAGCCCTGATGCGCCAACACGGCTGGCACACGGCCATGGTGGCTACGCAATACTTTCACGTGCCCCGCTTCCGGCTGGCGCTGGAGCGCAGCGGCATCACCGTCAGCGGCAACGTGCATGCGCCCTATTTCGAGCTGCGCGACGTGTACTCGGTGCCGCGCGAAACGGTAGGTTACGCCGTGTATTTTGCGCTGCACTGAGCCAATACATTTACTCGCTCCAGTCGCGCGACCTTTCCACGGCGCGCTGCCACTTGTGCAGCCGGCTCAAGCGTTCATCGGCCGCCATCTTCGGTTCGAAGCGGCGCCCCACCTGCCACTGGGCGGCGATTTCTTCCTGCGATTCCCAGAAACCCACGGCCAGGCCCGCCAGGTAGGCGGCGCCCAAGGCTGTCGTTTCCGTTACCACGGGGCGCACCACGGGCACATTTAATATGTCGGCCTGGAACTGCATCAGCATGTCGTTGCGGGCCGCGCCGCCATCGACGCGCAGTTCGGAAAGCCCGATGCCCGCGTCGTCCTGCATGGCGGACAGTACATCCACGTTCTGGTAAGCCACACCCTCCAGCGCCGCGCGCGCGATGTGGGCCTTGCCCGTGCCGCGCGTGATGCCGATCAGGGTGCCGCGCGCATACGGGTCCCAGTATGGCGCGCCCAAGCCGGCAAACGCGGGCACGAAGACCAGGCCGCCCGAATCGGGCACGCTGGTGGCCAGCGCTTCCACTTCGGACGAGTCGCGGATGATGCCGATGCCGTCGCGCATCCATTGCACGGCAGCACCGGCGATAAAGGCGCTGCCTTCGAGCAAGTAATCGGTCTTGTCGCTGCCCGCGCCCAGGCTCCAGCCCACCGTCGTCAACAGACGGTTTTTCGATGGCAAGGGGCGCTTGCCCACGTTCATCAGCATGAAGCAGCCCGTGCCATAGGTATTCTTGGCCATGCCCGGCTTCAGGCACGCCTGGCCGAAGGTAGCGGCCTGCTGGTCGCCCGCGATGCCGGCGATCGGCACGGACACGCCCAGCAGTGCCGCATGCGTGTGCGCGGCCACGCCGCTCGAGGGCACGACGTCGGGCAGCAGGGAGGCGGGAATGTCGAGCAGCGCCAGCAGGTCCGTGTCCCATTGCAGGGTGTGGATATTGAACAGCATGGTGCGCGCCGCGTTGCTCGTGTCCGTCAAGTGGGCGCCGCTCATCTTGTAGATCAGCCAGCTGTCGACGGTGCCGAAGGCCAGCTCGCCCCGTTCGGCGCGCGCGCGGGCGCCGGGAACGTTGTCGAGCAGCCATTTAAGTTTGGTGGCGGAAAAATAGGCGTCCAGCACGAGCCCCGTCTTTTGCTGGATCACGTCCGCCTTGCCCTGCTCGACCAGCTGCTCGCAGTAAGCGGCGTTTCTGCGGTCTTGCCAGACGATGGCGTTGGCGACGGGTTCACCCGTGGCGCGGTCCCACAGCACCGTCGTTTCGCGCTGGTTGGTCACGCCGATGGCGGCCACGTCGGACGCGGCCACGCCGCTGTCGCGCAGCACTTGGTGCAGCACGCCCTCTTGCGAGGCCCAGATTTCGTTCGCGTCATGCTCGACCCAGCCCGGCTGGGGGAAAATCTGGCGGAACTCGCGCTGCGCGCTGGCGTGCGGCCGTCCCGCATGGTCGAACAGGATGGCGCGCGAACTGGTGGTGCCCTGATCTAAAGCAAGTATGTATTTGGTCATTGTCTGGTGGTGCGAAAAACGGGTAAAAACAGGCACGGAGCCATCAAGCTCCGTGCCCTCAGCACTGCGGCGGCAGTTTACCTTACCTTGCCTTCTTTCCAGGCTTGCAGCAGCTTGTCGTAGGCTATCGTTTCACCCTTCGGCTTTTCATTCGCCAGCTTTTTCCATGGAGCGTGCTGGTCCGACAGATACTGGTTCGGATCGACCTTCGGATTGAGCTTGGGCGCGCACGCCTTCATGCCGGCACGCTGCAAACGCGCCATGACCTGGTCCATTTCCTCGGCCAGGTTATCCATGGCCGCTTGCGGCGTTTTTTCCGCTGTGATCGCCGTGGCCACGTTCTTCCACCACAGCTGCGCCAGCTTCGGATAGTCGGGCACGTTGTTGCCGGTCGGCGTCCACGCCACGCGAGCGGGGCTGCGGTAGAACTCGATCAAGCCGCCGTATTCGTTCGCGTGTTTCGTGAAGTAATCGTGGCGGATGTCGGAATCGCGGATAAACGTCAGGCCGACGATCGATTTCTTCAGCGACACGGTTTTCGACGTGACGAATTGCGCGTACAGCCAGGCGGCGGCCTTGCGGTCATCGGGCGTGGACTTGAACAGGAACCAGGAACCCACGTCCTGGTAGCCGTTCTGCATGCCCTCTTTCCAGTACGGGCCGTGCGGCGACGGCGCCATGCGCCATTTCGGCGTGCCATCCTTGTTCACCACTGGCAAACCCGGTTTCGTCATGCCGGCCGTAAACGCCGTGTACCAGAAGATTTGCTGGGCGATTTCGCCCTGCGCCGGCACGGGGCCCGATTCCGAGAAATTCATGCCGTTCGCCTGCGGCGGCGCGTATTTCTTCATCCAGTCGATGTATTTCGTCAGCGCAAAGACAGCCGCCGGCGAATTGGTGGCGCCGCCGCGCGACATCGAGGCGCCAACGGGCGTGCACTTGTCGGCCGCGACCTTGATGCCCCACTCGTCGACGGGCATGCCGTTCGGAATGCCCTTGTCGGCCGCGCCAGCCATCGACAGCCACGCATCGGTGAAGCGCCAGCCCAGCGACGGATCTTTCTTGCCGTAATCCATGTGGCCATAGACTTTTTTGCCGTCCAGTTCCTTCACGTCATTCGTGAAGAAATCGGCGATGTCTTCATACGCGGACCAGTTTTGCGGCACGCCCAGCTCGTAGCCATACTTGGCCTTGAACTTGGCTTGCAAATCCTTGCGCGCAAACCAGTCGGCACGGAACCAGTACAGGTTGGCGAATTGCTGGTCGGGCAGTTGATAGACCTTGCCATCGGGCGCCGTGGTAAAACTGATGCCGATGAAATCTTTCAGGTCCAGGCCCGGATTCGTGAATTCCTTGCCCTTGGCGGCCATGTAGTCGGACAGCGGTTCGACGGCGCCGTAGCGGTAGTGGGTGCCGATCAAATCGGAATCGGAAATCCAGCCGTCATAGATGCTCTTGCCGGACTGCATCGACGTTTGCAGCTTTTCCACCACGTCGCCTTCCTGGATGATGTCGTGGCGCACCTTGATGCCCGTGATTTCCTCGAAGGCCTTGGCCAGGGTCTTCGATTCGTAGACGTGGGTGTCGATGGTTTCCGAGACCACGGAAATTTCCTTGATGCCCTTGGCTTTCAGCTTGGCCGCCGCATCGATGAACCATTTCATTTCAGCAAGCTGCTGCTGCTTGCTCAGGCTGGATGGCTGGAATTCCTTGTCGATCCAGGTTTGCGCCTGCTTGGCGTCGGCCAGGGCCGCATTCGACACGAGCATGGCCGCAGCCGCGAAGACCGTGAACTTCAATTTCATCGTGAATCTCCTTTTTAGTTGTCATCTGGCCTGCGATAGCGGGCCAGTGTTCTCATCTACGACTTATCCCCAACGCATTACCACTAACAACACTACAAAACTGATGGCAGCACCAATCGCCTGCTGCATTTCCGTAAACCCCGCCCACGCCAGGTTCACATAGGCCGCCGTGAGCAGCCCGATGAACAAACGGTCGCCGCGCGTGGTCGGCATGGGCAAAAAACCCTTGCGTTCGATGCTGGGCGAACGGATTTGCCACACAGTCATGCCGGCCAGCATCAAGCCGATACAAATGAAGAAGATGGCCACTTCCGGCGTCCACGCCATCCAGCCGAACAGGCTGGCCGTGCTATCGGTATTTTCCATGTCACACCCTCCCCATCGCGAAACCCTTGGCAATGTAATGCCGCACGAACCAGATCACCAGCGCGCCGGGCACGATGGTCAGCACACCGGCCGCCGCCAGCACGCCCCAGTCCATGCCGGCCGCCGACACGGTACGCGTCATGGTGGCGGCGATCGGCTTGGCATTGACGGACGTCAAGGTACGCGCCAGCAGCAACTCCACCCAGCTGAACATGAAGCAGAAGAACGCCGTCACGCCCACGCCCGACTTGATCATCGGCAAGAAGATGCGGATGAAGAAGCGGGGAAAGCTGTAGCCGTCGATATACGCCGTTTCGTCGATTTCCTTCGGCACGCCGGACATGAAGCCTTCCAGTATCCACACGGCCAGCGGCACGTTGAAGACCATGTGCGCGAGCGCCACGGCCAGGTGCGTGTCCATCAGGCCCACCGTCGAATACAGCTGGAAGAAAGGTACGAGGAAGACGGCGGGCGGCGTCATGCGGTTGGTCAGCAGCCAGAAGAACAAATGCTTGTCGCCGACAAAGTTGTAGCGCGAGAAAGCATAGGCGGCCGGCAATGCGACCGTGACCGACATCACCATGTTCAAGGCCACGTAGATCATGGAATTGATGTAGCCGCTGTACCAGGACCGATCCGTGAAGATCGTGTGGTAGTTGGCGAACGTCAATTGCTGGGGCCACAGGCTCAGCACGCCGACGATTTCCTCGTTGGTCTTGAGCGACATGTTGAGCATCCAGTAGATGGGCAACAGGGACGCGAGCAGGAAGACGACGAGGATGGTGCTGCTCATTTTCTTGTGCATCATTTCTGGTCTCCCGTGCCAACGCGCTGCATCCACGTGTACAGCACAAAGCAGAACAGCAGGATGATGAGGAAATAGATCAGGGAAAACGCGGACGCCGGCCCCAAGTCGAACTGGCCCACGGCCTTTTGCGTCAGGTACTGCGACAGGAACGTGGTGGCATTGCCCGGCCCGCCGCCCGTCAGCACGAACGGTTCCGTGTAGATCATGAAACTGTCCATGAAGCGCAGCAAGACGGCGATCATCAGCACATTGCGCAGTTTCGGCAGCTGGATGTAGCGGAACACGGCCAGGCGCGAGGCGCCGTCGATGCGCGCCGCCTGGTAATACGCGTCGGGAATGGCGCGCAAGCCCGCATAGCACAGCAGCACGACGAGCGGCGTCCAGTGCCAGATATCCATCACCATCACGGTCAGCCAGGCGTCGAGCGAATTGCCGTTGTAGTTGTAGTCAAAGCCCAGCTGGTTCAGGGTATAGCCCATCAGGCCGATGTCGCCGCGGCCAAAGATTTGCCAGATGGTGCCCACCACGTTCCACGGTATCAAGAGGGGCAGCGCGATCAGCACCAAGGCGAGGGACGCCTTCCAGCCATCGGCCGGCATGCACAGGGCGATCAGGATGCCCAGCGGAATCTGGATGGCCAGCACGGAGCCGGAAAACAGCAACTGGCGCAGCAAGGCGCTGTGCAAGTCGCCGTCCAGCATGACCATGCGAAACCACTCCGTACCCACGAACACCTTTTGCGTGGGGCTCAGGATATCCTGCACGGAATAATTGACCACCGTCATCAGGGGCAGGATGGCGGAAAAGGCCACGCACAGCAGCACGGGCAAGATCAATAGCCAGGCGCGGCGGTTGTTATCGGTTTTACCGTTATGTATCATCAGGCCACCCGCTTATCGTTGACATAGTAAAGGGTGCGTTGCGGCGGAAAGCGCAGCCGCACAGCATTCCCGGCGACGGCATCGATGGCGCGCAGCTTGGCCGCCACCGTCGCGCCGCCCAGCTGGAATTCCGCCAGGTAATGCGTGCCCATATTGCGCACGGCCGTGACCGTGGCGTCCAGGCAATGGTCGCCACCCTCGCCCGCTTTCACGCATTCGACAAATTCCGGCCGCACGCCCACCGTGATTTTCCCTTGCGCGCCAGACAGCGCCGCACGGGCGGCAGCGGACACGGCCAGCAGCTGCCCCGCCACGCGCACACCGCCGTCGTCCAGGGTGCAATCGAGCAAGTTCATGCCCGGGTTGCCGATGAAATAGCCGACAAACGTGTGCTCGGGCTCCTCGAACAGCGCTTGCGCGCTGCCCGTCTGCACCACTTCGCCCTGCGTCATGACGACCACCTGGTCGGCAAAGGTCAGCGCTTCCACCTGGTCGTGCGTGACATAGATCAGGGACAATTTCAGTTCGTGGTGGATTTCCTTGAGTTTGCGGCGCAACAGCCATTTCAGATGCGGGTCGATCACCGTCAGCGGTTCGTCGAACAGCACGGCCGCCACGTCGGGGCGCACGAGACCGCGTCCCAGCGAAATCTTTTGCTTGGCGTCCACCGACAGGCCGCTGGCGCGCAGCTTCAAGTCGCCCGTCAATTCCAGCATCTGCGCCACCTGCTGCACGCGCTTTTTCACCTCGATCTCTTTCCAGCCGCGATTACGCAGCGGAAACGCCAGGTTGTCGTGCACGGTCATGGTGTCGTAGATGACGGGAAACTGGAACACTTGCGCGATATTGCGCGCCTCGGTCGGCAGTTGCGTGACGTCCTTGCCGTCGAACAGCACCTTGCCATGCGACGGCTTGACCAGGCCGGAGATAATATTGAGCAAGGTCGTCTTGCCGCAGCCGGACGGCCCCAGCAAGGCGTAGGCGCCGCCGTCATGCCATTCCATGCTCATGGGCCGCAGCGCATAGTCGGCGGGGGCCGTCGGGTTCGATTTGTAGGCGTGGGCCAGGTCGACCAGTTCGATGCGCGCCATGTCACACCCCTCCTTGCACAGGAGCGAACAGCAGGCCGCCGTCTTGCGCAAAGATCAGCAAGGCATGCGGCTGGCAATACACGGTACAGGCGCTGCCGATCTCCAGGTTGTGCACGCCGCCCAGCTGCGCCACCAGGGCCAGGTCGCCCCGGCGCGCATGCACATAAGTTTCCGAGCCGCTGATTTCCGCCAGGTCCACCGTAGCTGCGATAGCCACGTCGCCATCGGACTGCGGCGACAGATGCAGGCTGTGCGCGCGCACGCCGAGGATCACCTCCGTGCTGCCACCCAGGCGGGCGCGCTGTGCGCCGCTCAGGCGGATGGCCAGGCCATCGGCCGATTGCGCCACACCGGCAGCATCCACGCGGGCGGGGATCAGGTTGATGGGCGGGTCGCTGAAGGTGCGCGCCACGTCGATGGAATTGGGGGCGTTGAAGACGTCCAGGGTCGGTCCCTGCTGCAGCAAACGTCCCTCGTGCAGCACGGCCACGTGGCCGCCCAGCTGCAGCGCTTCCAGCGGTTCCGTGGTCGCGTACACGACCGTCGTACTGCCGCTGGAAAACAGTTCCGTCAATTCGCGGCGCAATTCCTCGCGCAGCTTGTAGTCAAGATTGACGAGTGGCTCGTCGAGCAGCAGCAGCGACGCATCCTTGATCAGCGCGCGCCCCAGCGCCGTGCGCTGCTGCTGGCCGCCCGACAATTCTCCCGGTGTGCGCTGCAGGTAGGGCGTGATGTGCAGGCGCTCGGCCAGCGCCAGTACCTTCGTGCGGATCTGCTCCTCGGGTACCTTGCGCAGGCGCAAGGGCGAGGCGATATTATCGTAGACGGTGAAGGCCGGATAGTTGATGAATTGCTGGTACACCATGGCCAGGTTGCGTTTGCTGACGGGCACGCCCGTCACGTCGACGCCATCGGCCGTGACCGTACCCCCGCTGGGCTTGTCCAGGCCCGCCATCACGCGCATCAAGGTCGTCTTGCCGGCACGCGTGGTGCCCAGCAAGACGTTGATGGCACCCGGCACCAGGGCCAGCGACATCGGATATAAAAAGTCGTCAGCCCCCTGCTTCCTGCTGATCTTGTCCAGTACCAGTTGCACGCGCTTCTCCTCCAGTGATGTATCTTATTCTTCGCCGCACCCTCTGCGGGGCGCGGTCGCCTACGTGTGCTGCTTACTGCTTACGGCAAAGGGTGCTGCAACAGCCAGGCGTCGAGCGTGTCCGCCGTCTGGCGCGGCAGGTGCAAGCCCAGCTTGGAGCGCCGCCACAGGATATCGGCCGCGCTGACGGCCCATTCATGGCGCCGCACATAATCAACTTCCGCCGCGTACAGGCCGGCGGCAATTTCCTCGCCCATGGCCGCCACGTCCGCCCGCCCTTCGAGCAGCACGTGGACGCGCGTGCCGTAGGCGCGTGCATAGCGCGCCACCAGCGCCGCCGGCAGCCATGCATACTCGCGCTGCAAGCCTTGCACGAACTGGCCGAACTCGCGCACGGCCCGGTTCTGCGGCACGGCGCCATACACGTCGCCGCCGGGCAGGCAAGCGTGCTCCGTCCAGGCCGGACGCGCGTTGCCCAGCAAGGGCGCCAGCATGTCCATCGCTTCCTCGGCCAGCTTGCGGAAGGTGGTGATCTTGCCGCCGAAAATACTGAGCAGCGGCGCACCTTCCTGGTCCAGCTCGAAGCGGTAATCGCGCGTGACGGCCTTGGCGTCGGCCGCCGCGTCTTCCACCAGCGGGCGCACGCCCGCATACGTCCAGACCACGTCGGCCGGCACAATGGGCTTGCTGAAATAGTAACTGGAAAGCTCGCACAAGTAACGAATTTCCTCATCATCGATTTCCACCTTGCCACGGTCGCCTTGGTAGTCGAGGTCGGTGGTGCCGATCAGGGTGAAATCGTGCTCATACGGAATGGCAAACACGATGCGCCCATCCGGATGCTGGAAGATATACGCGTGATCATGCTCGAACAGGCGCTTGACGACGATATGGCTGCCCTTGATCAGGCGCAAGTGCCGGCCCTGCCCGCCGGGCGCCGCCTGCTGCAGGAACTCGGCCGTCCACGGCCCGGCCGCATTGACGACGCTGCGCGCGCGCACAGTCGTCTGCGTGCCGCTGGCGTGCTGCAAGGTGGCCAGCCAAGCGTCGCCTTCGCGCGCCAGCATCGTGCAGCGCGTGCGCGTCAGCACGTGCGCGCCGTTGTCTGCCGCGTCGACGGCATTGAGCACCACGAGGCGCGCATCGTCGACCCAGCCGTCGGAATACACGAAGCCGCGCTTGAACTGGGGTTTTAATGGTGTGCCGGCCGCATGGCGCGTCAGGTCGATGCCGCTGGAGGCCGGCAAGATTTCCCGCTTCGCCAGCATGTCGTAGAGGAACAGGCCGGCGCGTATCAGCCAGGCCGGGCGCTGGCCCTTGGCGTGCGGCATGACGAAGCGCAGCGGCCACATGATGTGCGGCGCCGAGCGCAGCAGCACTTCGCGCTCGATCAGCGCCTTGCGCACGAGGCCAAATTCATAGTATTCGAGGTAGCGCAGGCCGCCATGTATCAGCTTGGTGGAGGCCGAAGAGGTGTGGGAAGCCAGGTCATCCTTTTCGCACAGCACCACCGACAAGCCCCGTCCCGCCGCGTCGCGCGCGATGCCGGCGCCATTGATGCCGCCGCCGACCACCAGTACGTCGCATTTGATCGCTGTCTCCACACCTTGCTGTGCTGCGGCCATCGGGACTCCATGTAGGTCAGGACACGCCGGCGAGGAAAGACTAGGCATCGCCGGCGACTGTCGTTAAGATCACCATTTCGTAATACGCATGCAATATGAATAAGGTTACGCCAGAATACGAACCCATAGCAACATATTTTTAGTACTATTTGTTCGTTTCTGTTCGTTTTGTGATTTTTAAAGAGAGCACCATGATCTTGAATCCCCGCCAGCGCCGACTGCTCGAAGTGGTGCGCCAGAAGGTCACCATGTCCGTCGAAGAGCTGGCCCAGCAGCTGGACGTGACGCCGCAAACCGTGCGCCGCGATGTCAAGCAGATGGAAGAAGCGCGCCTGCTGGCCCGCTACCACGGCGGCGTGGGTTTGCCCTCGTCCGTGGAAAATATCGACTACAGCCAGCGGCAGGTGTTCAACAGCGACGCCAAGCGGCGTATCGCGGCCGCCGTCGCCGCGCAAGTGCCGCACGGCTGCTCGCTGCTGATCAATATCGGCACGACGACCGAGGAAGTGGCGCGCGCGCTGGGCCGGCACACGGGCTTGCACGTGGTGACGAACAACCTCAATGTGGCCGCCATCCTGGCCGACAACGCGGCCTGCGAAGTCATCGTGGCCGGCGGCGTGGTGCGCGGGCGCGACCGCGGCATCGTGGGCGAAGCGACCATCGACTTCATCCGCCAGTTCAAGGTCGACATCGGCATCATCGGCATTTCCAGCATCGACGAGGACGGCAGCCTGCGCGACTTCGACGCGCGCGAAGTGAAAGTGGCGCAAGCCATCATCGAGCAGTCGCGCGAAGTGTGGCTGGTGGCCGACCAGCATAAATTCGGCCGCAAGGCGCTCGTGCGCCTGGCCGACCTGGCGCAAATCGACGTCCTGTTTACGGATGCGCCACCGCCGCCCCGCTTTGCCGAAGTGCTGCGCGAAGCGGGCGTGAAGGTGGTGCTGGCCTGAGGGGAAGTTACATTTCCGCAGTAAAACTGCGCGCTGTCGCGTGGGCAATACGTCTTGTGTGGGCCAGCATACAGAATGATATGAAATATTTATCAATTCGGCAAAAATGCTGTTACCATTGATGCAACATGAGTTATTTTTTTAATCTTCCTCTCTCGCAATACGATTATTTGCTTGATATTGCTTTTTATTTATCTAGAGTAAGGAAAAAGGAAAAAACTCTTTGCCGCTGAGTGATTTCCTGTGAAAACAGTGTTAAAAATACCTCAAGCACGATGATTGTTCCCAAACAAACCACTCGACAGCAAGCGTGAAGGCCTTAACCATGCCGGCAACGCCGCCCAGTGAAGGAAGAGAAATGAGCCATAATTTTGAATCGGCCGCCATGCCGCAAGCCGCCCATCCCAACAGCGTCCCCGTCAGCGAGCTGGAAGCCCACCTCGGTTACTGGCTGCGTTTCGTTTCCAACCACGTTTCCCACAGTTTCCAGAAAAAAGCCGAAGCCAATGGCGTGACGGTGTCCGAATGGGTGGTGCTGCGCGAAATGTTCCGCCTAGGCTGCACCTCGCCCACGGTGCTGGCGCAAGTGTCCGGCATGAGCAAGGGCGCCGTATCGAAACTGATCGACCGCCTGGAAAGCAAGGGCATGGTCAGCAAGTCCATCCTGCTGGCCGACCGCCGCCAGCATTCGATCGAGCTGACCACGGAAGGCGAGGCGCTGGTGCCCGTGCTGGCCGAGATGGCCGACCAGAACGACGAGGAATTCTTCGGCAAGCTGCCGCGCCAGCTGCGCGACGACCTGCTCGAAGCGATGAAGGAAGTGGCGCGCACGCACCAGCTCAAGAGCGCCCCGCTGAACTAAGTCAATACCGGCAAGGGTGACGCGGCGGCGCGCGCGCTTCGGCTATGATGCTGGCCTGACTGTTTACCAGGAACACGCATGGCCCTGCACATCGAAACTCCCTTGCTCAACTCGCGCGCCCTGAGCCTGCACAGCGAGCGCGCCATCTGGCTCAAGCTCGAAGCCTTGCAGCCGCCCGGCTCCTTCAAGATCCGCGGCATCGGCCTGGCCTGCGAAGAATACGCGCGGCGCGGCGCCAGCCGTTTCATCTCATCTTCCGGCGGCAATGCCGGCATCGCCGTCGCCTATGCGGGACGCCAGCTGGGCATTCCCGTCATCGTCGTCGTACCGGAAACGACCAGCGAACGGGCCAAGGCCCTGATCGCGCAGGAGGGCGCCGAAGTCATCGTGCACGGCGCCGCCTGGCAGGAAGCGAACGCGCTGGCGCAGTCGATGCTCACACCGCAAGACGCCTTTTTGCATCCGTTCGACGACCCGCTGCTGTGGCAGGGCCATGCCGGCATGATCGATGAAGTGGCCAGCGCGGGCCTGAAACCGGACGCCGTGGTGCTGTCAGTCGGTGGCGGCGGCCTGCTGGCCGGCGTGGCCGAAGGCTTGCAGCGCAACGGCTGGGACGACGTGGCCATCGTGGCCGTGGAAACGCAAGGCGCCGCCTCGCTGTCGGCGGCCGTGGCCGCGCGCGAACACGTGGCCCTGCCGGCGGTCAACAGCATCGCCACCTCGCTGGCCGCGCGCCAGGTGTGCGCGCAGGCATACGCCATCAGCCAGACGCGCCTGCTCCATAGCGTGGTGGTGTCGGACCGGGACGCCGTCGACGCCTGCCAGCGCTTTATCACCGACCAGCGCCTGGTGGTGGAACCGGCCTGCGGCGCGGCGCTGGCGGCCGTCTACGGCAAGGCGCCGGAACTGGCGCCCTACCGCAATGTGCTCGTCATCGTGTGCGGCGGCGTGACGGCCACCACGCAGCAGCTCGACCACTGGAGCGCCACCCTGTAGCCGCTACGGCGCCGCCTCGAGCAGCGCCACGCCATCGCGGCCCTGCCCCTTGGCCGCGTACAGGGCCTGGTCGGCCAGGTCCAGCAGCTGCGCCGGCGTCAGCGTGCCTTCGCGGAAGATGGCGATGCCGATGCTGGTCGTCACCGGCAGCGGGCCGCTGGCCAGCTCGAAGGGCTGGCGGATGGCGTCGACGATCTTGGCGCCGACCTGGCGCACTTCGGCCGCGCCGTTCACGCCTTGGAGAATGATCACGAATTCATCGCCTGCCAGGCGCGCCACCAGGTCGCTGGCGCGCACGCTGCGCACCAGGCGCGAAGCGAATTCCTTCAACACCTCGTCGCCCGCCTTGTGTCCCAGGCTGTCGTTGATGGCCTTGAAACGGTCGATATCGAGATAGGCGAGCGCCATCGGCGCGCGCGCGGCCCGCGTGCGCTGCATGCTTTGCGCCAGCTGCTCGTCAAAGCGGCGCCGGTTGGCGATGCCCGTCAGGGTATCGGTGGCGGCGGCGAACTGCAGTGCCGTGTGCATCGCCTTGGTCTTGGTGATTTCGTGAATCAGGCCATACACGCCTTCCACCGCGCCGCTCTCGCCCACATCGGGCACGTAGCTGGTATGGAAGGTGCGCTCCCCCGCCTCGTTGTCGACCGTGAACTCATAGTCGACCTCTTCGCCCGCGAAGGCGCGCAGCAGGTGCTGCTCGCGCAGCTGGTAGGCTTCCTCGCCCAGCACCTCGCGCATGGAATGCATCAGGCTCTCCCTGGCCGAGACGCCGAACCATCGCTCAAACGTCGCATTGATGAACTGGTAGCGGTGTTCGCGGTCGATATACACGATCACCACGGGCACATGGTCCGTCAGCAGTTTCAAGCGCCGCTCGCTGTCGCGCGTTTGCGCCTCGGCGATTTCACGCTCGGCCACCAGCGAGTAAAAATCACGGCTCAAGTCGCCGATCTCGTCGCGCCGCTCGATTTGCAGCGCCTCGATGCCCAGGCGCTGGCGGCGGATCTGGTGCACCTGGCGGCGCAAGCGCTCCAAAGGCTGCAACAGGCGCAGCACGATGCGCCAGCCGGCCAGGCCAGCCAGCGCCGCCAGCAGCACGGCGGCCAGCAGGATCTTGCTGCGGATGGCGTGCAGCGGCGCAAAGGCCTCGCTCATCGGATACACGGACGCCAGTATCCAGCCCGTCGAGGCGATGCGGTGGTAGGCGAACAGGGCATCGATGCCCTGCGTGGTGGTCCCCGTCATCCAGCCTTCGTAGCCCTGCATGGCGCTTCGCGTGGGCACGCTGACGGGGCCGTGGGCTTCGATATGCTGCATGATGCGCGATTTGTCGGGATGCTCGACGATGACGCCTTCGCTGGTCATGATGTACAGGTAGCCGCCAGGGCCCGGCTTGAGGGCGCCCAGACGGCCGAGGAAATCGGGCTGGCGCAGGTTGACGCTGGCCGCCAGCACATAGCGCACGCCGCCGTGCGCGTCGAACACGGGCTGCGTCACCACCACGATGGGCATGCCGGAAATGCTGCCGTTAAGCGGCGAGGAAATCACCGAACGCCGGGTCGCCAGCGTCTGTTCAAAGTAAGGGCGGCCCTTCACGTTCAGCCCCGCCTGCGGCTTGAAGGGACTCACGCTGGCCAGGACGATGCCATCGATATCGACGACGCCGGACGAATAAAACTCCTTGCCCAGCACCGTTTGCGCGGCCAGGAAGCGCTGCAGGCTGGCGCCGTCGTGCGCACCGCTGGCCGCCAGGCTGTCCGCGATCGCGCGCAGCACATTGCGCTTCGCGTCGAGTTCCTCGTCGATGAAGACGGCGGCGCTGGCCAGCGATACGTACTGCTGGCGCCCCATCACGTCGCGCATGCCGCGCTCGGCCACGGCCAGGGTGGCCAGCGCCAGCGAGGCGACCGCGCCCAGCACGAGCAGGAAGACGACCATGCTCATGCGCGCCTTCAGGCTGGCGGGCAGGCGCCGGCGCAGCTGTTTTCGCCAGTTCGTCACGTACGTCGCTGAAGGTAGTGGCACAGGCGCTCGACCGATTCGTCCAGCGCCAGGGTGCCCGTGTCCAGGGTCAGCGCCGCCGCCAGCGGCGCCTCGTACGGCGCGGAAATGCCCGTGAATTGCGCGAGCTGCCCCGCGCGCGCCTTTCCATACAAGCCCTTGGCATCGCGCGCCTCGCACACGGCCAGCGGCGTGCTGACGTGAACTTCGATGAAATGCGCAGCGCCGATGATGTCTGCAGCCATGGCCCGGTCGGCGCGGTACGGGGAAATGAAGGCGGCGATGACGGTCAGGCCCGCCCCGTTCATCAGGCGCGCCACTTCGGCCGCGCGGCGGATGTTTTCATGCCGGTCTTCGGGCGTAAAACCGAGATCGCGGTTCAAGCCATGGCGCAGCTGGTCGCCGTCGAGCACCGCCACGGCGCGGCCCTGCGCCTTGAGCTGGCGCGCCAGCGCGCCGGCGATGCTGGACTTGCCGGCGCCGCTCAAGCCCGTCAGCCAGACCGTGTCGTGTTGTCCTGCTGTCATCACACTGCCTCTCTCCTGTAGAGCTGGCAATATAACAAAGCCGCGCAGGAAAGGACAGACTATCAGGCAGCGCTGCGTGCCTCAAGCAGCAACTGTCGTATCTCCGGCACGCAGGAGCCGCAATTGCCGCCCGCCTTGACGCAGGCCGTCACCTGCGCCGTCGTCGTCAATTTTTGCTCCACGATGGCAGCGCAAATGGTGTTGCGCCCCACGCCAAAGCACGAGCACACGGTGGGACCGGCGTCCACGCCCTTGCCGATGGGCTGGCCCAGCAGCACGCCAGCGCGGTCGGCCGCATCCATCTGCGCGTGCGCAAACAGGCCCGCCAGCCAGCTGCGCGACGGCAGGTCGGGACGAGGCGAGACATACACGCATTGCGCGATGCGTCCCTCGTCCAGGTGCACGGCGCGGTACACGCCGGCGCTGGCGTCCGCGTAATCGAGCCAGTCGGCGTTGTCGTCCGTGACACCGAGCAGCGCGCGCGCCCAGGCGCCCAGGTCGTCGATGCGCTGGCGCCCGGCCAGCTCGTAGCGCAGGAACTGCTCGCCCTGGATGCGCGTCCAGTGCGCCACGCCGTCCAGGCCCAAGGGCGTGCGGCTCAACACGAACGCATGCCAGTGCACGCGGAACTGCTCGATGCGCACGGGCGTATGCTTGAATTCGGGTTCGCCCGAGACGGGGTCGACAACGGGATTGACGACGGCGCCCACGCGCGCGTCGGAGGCATTCGCGTCGCTCCAGTGGATCGGCACGAAGACCTGGCCGCGCGCGATGCCGCCGCCATGCACGACCCTGGCCACCATCGCGCCCCAGGCGCTGGACACGCGCGCCAGCTCGCCTTCGCGCACGCTGTACAACAGCGCGTCCTGCGGGTGGATATCGATGAACGCTTCGGCGATATGGCCCGACAGTTTCGCCGCCTTTCCCGTACGCGTCATCGTATGCCACTGGTCGCGCACCCGGCCCGTGTTCAGGATGAGTGGATAGTCTTCGTCGGGTATATTGCGCGGCGCGCGCGGCGCCGTCGGCACGAAGCGCGCGCGCCCGTCCGCATGCGCGAAGCGGCCGTCGCCGAACAGGCGCGCCTGGCCCTGCGGCCACTGCTGCGGCGCCAGGGCATCGTAGCGCGCCGCATCCAGTCCCGCCAGGTGGCCCAGGTTGAACAGGCGCTTTGTGGCCCCGTCGTTGCGGAAGGCGGACAGGCGCGCGTGTTCATCGAAGATGGCTTGCGGCGCCGTGAAATCGAAGCCGGCATAGCCCATGCGGCGCGCCACGTCGCACAGCACGTCCCAGTCGGCGCGCGCTTCGCCGGGCGCCGGCAAAAAGGCGCGCTGGCGCGAGATGCGGCGCTCGGAATTGGTCACCGTGCCATCCTTTTCACCCCAGCCCAGGGCGGGCAGCAGCACGTCTGCGTGGGCGTTCGTGTCCGACCCGGTGCTGATGTCGGACACCACCACCAGCTCGCACTTGGCCAGCGCGCGGCGCACCTGGTCGGCGTCCGGCATGCTGACCAGCGGATTGGTGGCGATGATCCACACGGCTTTCACTTTACCCGCCTCGATGGCGTGGAACAGCTCCACCGCCTTCAGGCCAGGCTTGTCGGCCATGCGCGGAGAGTCCCAGAAGGTTTGCACGGCTTCGCGGTGCGCCGGCTTGTCGAGATCCAGGTGCGCCGCCAGCATATTGGCCAGGCCGCCCACTTCGCGCCCGCCCATGGCGTTCGGCTGGCCCGTGAGGGAAAACGGTCCCATGCCGGGCTGGCCGATGCGCCCCGTCGCCAGGTGACAGTTGATGATGCTGTTGACCTTGTCCGTGCCGGAAGACGACTGGTTGACGCCCTGCGAAAAGGCCGTGACGACCTTGCGCGTGGCGGCAAACGCCTGGTAGAACGCCAGCAAGGCTTGCGGGTCGACCTTGCAGATTTTCGCCACACGCAAAGGATCGGAACAGTCGACATGGGCGGCGGCCAGCGCCTCATCGAGGCCGCTGCTGTGCCGCGTCACAAAATCATCGGCGATCACGCCTTCCTTCGCCAGATAGCACAGCAAGCCGTTGAACAGCCACACGTCGGTGCCCGGTTTCACGGGCAGATGCAGGTCGGCCAGCTCGCAGGTGGCCGTGCGGCGCGGGTCGATCACCACCAGTTTCATCTCCGGCCGGGTTTCGCGGATGCGGGCGATGCGCTGGAACAGGATCGGGTGGCACCAGGCCGTGTTCGAACCCACCAGCACCACCATGTCGGCCAGTTCCAGGTCTTCATAGCAGCCGGGCACGATATCCTCGCCGAACGCGCGCTTGTGGCCGGCCACGGCCGACGACATGCACAGGCGCGAATTGGTGTCGATATTCGCGCTGCCCACATAGCCCTTCATGAATTTATTGGCGATGTAATAGTCTTCCGTCAGCAGCTGGCCCGAAACGTACAGGGCGACGGCGTCGGGGCCATGCTTGTCGATGATGGCGCGCAGGCCGCCCGCCACCTGGTCCAGCGCGGCATCCCAGGAGGACGGCTGCAGGACGCCATCGACGCGTACCTGCGGTTGCAGCAAACGGTTCTCCAGGTCCAGGGTGTCGCCGAGGGCAGAGCCTTTCACGCACAGCTTGCCCAGGTTGGCCGGGTGGTTGGCATCGCCGGCGATGCGGATGGCGCCGTCGGGCAGGCGTGTCGCTTCCACGCCGCAGCCGACGCCGCAATACGGGCAAGTGGTTTTCACGGGCGTGCAAGTGGTCATGGAGGTCCTGTTGGTCGCTGTCAGGCGGCCTGGGCGCACAGCGCCTGGCCAAACAATAAATGGGCGCGCAGCTTGCTGATGTCGCGGCGCTGCTGGATCAGGTCGAAATACCAGGGGCCGTCCTGCACGTCGCCATACAGCACGGCGCCGGCCAGGCGGCTGCCCTGTACCACCAGGCGCTTGTAGACGCCGCGGCGCGGATCGCGCAGCACCAGGTCTTCGCTGCCCTCGCCGCCGATGATGTCGCCGGCCGAATACAGGTCGATGCCCGTCACTTTCAATTTGGTGGCGCTGGCCTGCTGCACGTAGCGGCGATGCCCTGCGCCGGCCAGGTGGGCGCCGCACACGCGCGCCTGCTCCCAGATGGGCGCGACGAGGCCAAACGTGGCGCGCCGGTGCTGCACGCATTCGCCCACGGCGTACACGCGCGGGTCGTAGCTTTGCAGGCAATCGTCGACGACGATGGCCCGTTCGCAGTGCAGGCCGGCCGCTTGCGCCAGCGCGATGTTGGGGCGCACGCCGGCCGTCATCACCACCAGGTCGGCGGGGATCGACGTGCCATCGGCAAAACGCACGCCTTGCACCCGATCGCTGCCGAGGATTTCCGCCGTCTGCGCGTGCATCAAAAACCGCAGGCCGCGCGCTTCCAGCGCCGTTTTCAGCAGCATCGACGCGGGTGCGTCCAGCTGCTGATTCATCAGGGCGCCGCTCATGTGCACGACGGTGACGTCCATGCCCTGGCGCTGCAAGCCGTTGGCCGCTTCCAGTCCCAGCAAGCCGCCGCCGATGACCACCGCGTGGCGGTGCGTGCGCGCCGCCTGCAGCATGGTGTCGACGTCGCTGATATCGCGAAAACCGATCACGCCCGGCAGATCATGCCCGGGCACGGGCACGATGAACGGCGTGGAACCGGTGGCCAGCAGCAGGCGGTCATAGGCGACCGTGATGCCGGACAGCGATTGCACGGTGCGCGCCTTGCGGTCGATGCGCACAACGGGGTCGCCCGCGTGCAGGGTGATGCCGTGCTGCGCATACCAGTCGCGCGTGTGCAGCATGATGTCATCCACCGACTTTTCGCCGGCCAGCACGGGCGACAGCAAAATGCGGTTGTAATTGCCGTGCGGTTCGGCGCCGAACACGGTGATGTCGTACAGGTCCGGCGCCAGCTTCAATAGTTCCTCGACCGTGCGCATGCCGGCCATGCCGTTGCCGACGACGATGAGCGAGGGACGCGCAGTGGCCTTGGCTGGCGGATTCACAGGGCCACCCACACCATGTCGGCAAACACGCGCGCGGGCCAGGCGGCGACCGAATGCTCGGGCGCTTCGATGCACTCGCCGCTGGCCAGGTCGAAGTGCTGCTTGTAGATGGGCGAGGCGACGACGACGCGCTCGCCGATGCTGCCGACGAGACCCCGCGACAGCACGGAGGCACCCGCATTCGGGTCGATATTGTCGATGGCGTACACACGCGGCGCCGCATCGCCGACGCGGAACACGGCCACGTGGCGGCCACCCAGCAACGCGCACACGCCCGTGTCGGGCACGATGTCGGCCAAGGGACAGATGGCTACCCAGTTGTCGGCGGTGGCGCCGGAAAGTTCATTCATCGCATTCATGGCTCACGCCTCCACGGCAAGGATGGGGATCACGGTGCTGCGGCGTTCCAGTTCGGTGGCGGGCCGGATCTGCCCCCGCTCTTCGACGAACACCACGTTTTCATCGCTCTTCTCGCTGTTGACGAAATGGCGGAAGCGCTGGCGCACGGCGGGGTTGGAAACGGCTTCCTTCCACTCGCAGGCATAGGTGTCGACCACGTGCTGCATGTCCGCTTCCAGCTCGTGGGCGATGCCCAGGCTGTCGTCGATGATGACGCGCTTGAGGTAATCGAGGCCCCCTTCCAGGTTGTCGCGCCATACGCTGGTGCGCTGCAGGCGGTCGGCCGTGCGCACGTAAAACATCAGGAAGCGGTCGACATAGCGCACCAAGGTGGCTTCATCGAGATCGGAGGCGATCAGTTCCGCATGGCGCGGCTTCATGCCGCCATTGCCGCACACGTACAGGTTCCAGCCCTTTTCCGTGGCGATCAGGCCGATGTCCTTGCCCTGCGCCTCGGCGCATTCGCGCGTGCAGCCGGAGACGCCGAACTTGATCTTGTGCGGCGTGCGCAAGCCCTTGTAGCGGTTTTCCAGCTCGATGGCAAAGCCCACGCTGTCGGCCACCCCATAGCGGCACCAGGTGGAGCCGACGCACGATTTCACCGTGCGCAGCGACTTGCCGTAGGCGTGGCCCGACTCGAAGCCGGCCGCGATCAGTTCTTCCCAGATGGCCGGCAACTGATCGACGCGCGCGCCGAACAGGTCGACCCGCTGGCCGCCCGTGATCTTCGTATAGAGACCATATTTTTTCGCCACCATGCCCACGGCGATCAAGCCGTCGGCCGTCACTTCACCGCCCGGCATGCGCGGCACGACGGAATACGTGCCATCCTTCTGGATATTGCCGAGGAAGTAGTCATTGCTGTCCTGCAGGCTGGCGTGCACGGGAGAGAGCACGAAATCGTTCCAGCACGAGGCGAGGATATTCGCCGCCACGGGCTTGCACACGTCGCAACCGAGGCCCTGGCCATGCGCGGACAGCAGCGCGCCGAAGCTGCGGATTTTGCCCACGCGGACCAGGTGGTGCAATTCCTGGCGCGAGTACGCAAAGTGCTCGCACACGTGGTTGTTCACCATCAGGCCCTGCTTCTGCATTTCCGCCTTCATGATCTGCGTGACCAGCGGCACGCAGCCGCCGCACGCGGTGCCCGCCTTGGTGCAGCTTTTCAGGGCGCCGATGGTGGTGGCGCCCTCGGCGACGGCCGCGCACAGCGCGCCTTTCGACACGTCGTTGCATGAGCAGATTTGCGCCGACTCGGGCAAGGCATCCACGCCCAGGCCCACCTTTTGCTGGCCATCGGCCTGTGGCAGGATCAGGAACTCGGGGGATGCCGGCAGCTCGATCTTGTTGAGCATCATCTGCAGCAAGGTGCCGTATTCGCTGGCGTCGCCCACCATCACGCCGCCAAGCAGGTATTTGCCGCAATCGGAAACGACGATTTTCTTGTAGATCTGCTTGCGCTCATCCATGAACTGGTAGGAGCGGCTGCCCGGCGCATTGCCGTGCGGGTCGCCGAGGCTGGCCACATCCACGCCCATCAGTTTGAGCTTCGTGCTCATGTCGGCACCCTTGAACGATGCTTCGCCCTCTTCCTGCAACAGGTGGCGCGCCGCGATGCGGGCCATTTCGTAGCCGGGCGCCACTAGGCCGAAGACCAGGCCGCCCCACAGTGCGCATTCGCCGATCGCATAGATGTCAGGGTCGGAGGTGACGCAGCTGTCGTCGATGGCGATGCCGCCGCGCGGGCCCACGTCCAGGCCGCAGGCGCGCGCCAGTTCGTCGCGCGGACGGATGCCGGCCGAGAAGACGATCATGTCCGCTTCCAGGTGGCTGCCGTCGGCGAACTGCATGCGGTGCGTGGCTTCTTCGCCGTCGACGATGGCCAGCGTATTTTTTTGCGTGTGCACGGTCACGCCCAGCTCTTCGATCTTGCGGCGCAGGACGCGCGCGCCGCCTTCATCGACCTGCACGGCCATCAGGCGCGGCGCGAATTCCACCACGTGGGTATCGAGTTTCAAATCGCGTAAGGCTTTCGCGCATTCGAGACCCAGCAGCCCGCCACCGATCACCACGCCAGTTTTGGATTTGCCCCCCCAGGCCAGCATGGCTTCCAGGTCTTCGATGGTGCGGTAGACGAAGCAGCCATCGCGCTCCTTGCCCGGCAGCGGCGGCACGAACGGCGTCGAGCCGGTGGCGAACACCAGCTTGTCGTAGGCCAGCACTTCACCGGTGCTGGCCGTGACGGTTTTCGCCACGCGGTCGATGGACACGGCGCGCGCATTGAGTTTCAGGACGACGTTGCCCTTGTCGAAGAAGCCGGGCGCCACCAGCGACAGGTCGTCGGCCGATTTGCCGCTGAAAAATTCGGACAGGTGCACCCTGTCGTAGGCGGGGCGCGGCTCTTCGCACAAGACCGTCACGGACAGGTGCGGCGCGTTTTCCAATGCCAGGCGTTCGAGGAATTTATGCCCGACCATGCCATGGCCAAGGACGACGATGTTCAAAGGGTGAGTCATTACTGTCTCCTCAGGCCGCGGCCATGTTCGGTTCGGCCGCTGCACGGGTAAAACGCACGGCGATGGCGCACAGGGCCGAGATCACCACCAGCGCGCTCAGGATGATCAATGTCTGGCGGATGTCGCCCGTGCCCTTCATCAGGAAGCCGGCCGCCACGGCGCCCACGTTGCCGCCCGCGCCGATGATGCCGGCCACGCCGCCCAGCGCCTTGCTGTCGATGAAAGGCACCAGCGCGTAGGTGGCGCCGCACGCCATGTGGGTGAACAGGCCGAAGACCAGCATGGCGATGACGGCCCAGGTGACGCTGTCGACCTTGGCAAACCACAGCAGGCCCACGCCTTCGCCGATCATCAGCATGAACAGCAGGGTCACGCGGCTGTTCAGGTTGCCGCGCAGGGCCAGTTTATCGGACATCCAGCCACCCAGGGCGCGGGCAAACAGGGCCAGCAAGCCGAAGCTGCCGGCGGCCAGGCCGGCCGATTTCAAGGACAGGCCGAAATGGTCGACGTAGTACACGGCGGCGATGTTGTGGATGAAAATTTCGATGCCGAAGCAGGCGCCATAGGTGACGAACAGCAGCCACACGCGGTAGTTGGTGCTGGCCGCCTTGAAGCTGTCCCAGCCACCCTTCTTGCCACCTTCGATGGCGGTGCCGGCGGCGCGCAAGTCCGAGTAATTGCCTTCAGGGCAATCCTGCGTATAACGCCAGTAGAGAACGGCCATCACCAGCATCAGCACGCCCGGCACCAGCAGGGCCACGCGCCAGCCCATCGATTCGGACACGCCCAGCATGACCACGGCACCGAGCAGCAGTGGCATCAGCGCCTGCGCCGCGCCGCCGCCCGCATTGCCCCAGCCGGCGGCGGCGGCATTCGCCGTACCGACAACGCGCGGGGCGAACATCACGGAGGTGTGATATTGCGTGATGACAAAGCTGGCGCCGACGGCGCCGATGCCCAGACGGAAGAACAGAAAGCTTTCATAGCTTTGCGACGCGGCCACGCCCAGCACGGGAATGGCGCCCAGCAGCAGCAAGCCCGTGTAAGTCTTGCGCGGGCCGTAGCGGTCGCACAATGGCCCGACGATCAGGCGCACGAGGATGGTGATAGCGACGGCCGCGATATTGATGTTGGCCACTTGCGCCAAGGAAAGGCCGAACTCGCCCTTGATGACAGGCATCAGGGGAGCGCAAGCGAACCAGGCGAAGAAACACACGAAAAATGCCATCCACGTCAGGTGGAATGCGCGCATGGGCGGCGTGGCGAGGGAGAAGAGCGCGATGCGCGTTGCTTTTTGGCTGGCCATGATAGGTTCCCGAAATATCCCGTTGATAAAACAAAACGGCGCCCGCCCCCGCCGATGAAAAATCAGCCTGGGCGGACGCCGTTGTCCATGTGGTCCGTCGTTGGACCGTTGTTCGTTTATTCAGGGGATCGCCGTTGATCCGTACCTTCTGTTTAGCAAGCGCCGTGCCAGCTTGTCTGACGGGCAAGCGGCACCATTCGCACTGGCTTTGCGCCAGATCATGGCCAATCACGGTGCAAGCACGCCACTTGCTGGTGCATGCGGGGAACCAGCGATGGCATTTCTTGTCTAAACTGCATCTGAAGCAGTAGCGGGAGGCCACGATGGTCAAGACACTGCAACGACGACGCCTAAGGCCACCTTGGTCGCCATGGATGGCATGTGCGTGCGCGGGTTTGTTGCTGATGACATGGAGTAACACTGCCGCCGCGCAAGAGACTAAGGAACACAGCGAGCTTGATGCCACCGTTGTCGCGCCCTTTCACGCCGCGCGCGGTGAGCGTGTCACGCAGGCGCGTACATTTGTCGTGCGGCTCACCTATCCCGACGAAGGCCGCAGCCATGCCGTGCGCTGGACCTTGACACTATCGGGTCCCGGCCCGCAAGGCGCCGTGCTGCGGCGCTGGTCGGGCACGGAACAGGTGGGGGCCAACGGCAAGAGCGTGAACTTGCCCTGGGATGGCCGCGCCGACGCCGATGCGCGCGAACGGAGGGTGCTGGCACAGGACGGCTTGTATCAGTTACGCCTGCTGGCGGTGGCCGATGCCGGCACGCCGCGGGAAGCGCAGGTGGAACAGCAGTGGCCCATCCAGGTGCAGCGCGGTGCAAGCACGGCGCCCATGGTGCGCGCCTTCCAGGCCGGCCTGCAGCAACTGCCCGGCCTGGAAGGCCAGCCCGGCTACCGCATCGTCTACGCCAACCTGCACAGCCAGACGCGCCACAGCGATGGCGGCGCGGCGCTCGACGCCTGCCATGGCGCGCAAGACCCGCAAACGGCGCCCTACGGCCCCATCGATGCCTACAAGTATGCGCAAGAACACGGGCTCGACGTCCTGCTGACATCCGAGCACAACCATATGTACGACGGTTCGGACGGCACGAATAGCACTGCCACCCCTGCCGAAGCGATCGCGCTGTACCAGACGGGGCTGGCTGAAGCGGCCGCTTACACTGCCGCCCATCCCGGTTTCCTGGCCCTGTACGGCATGGAATGGGGCGTCATCAACAAGGGTGGCCACCTGAATATCATCAATAGCGAGCAGTTGCTGGGCTGGGAAAAAAATGCCGGCGGGGAACTGCTGGCCGACGTGGAGACGCCGAAGGGCGATTACGCGGGCCTGTACACGCTGATGCGCGAACGGGGCTGGATCGGGCAGTTCAACCATCCGGCCCAAACGGGCCAGTTTCTCGTCAATGAGCAGCCGCTCGGCTACACGCCGGACGGCGACGTGGCCATGGTGCTGTGCGAAGTCATGAATACGTCCGCGTTTTCCACGAACGATCAGGAAACGGAGAGCAGGCGCAGCAATTACGAGGCGGCCTGCAACCGGGCCCTGGCGGCCGGCTACCACGTGGCCTTCAGCAGCAACCAGGACAATCACTGCGCCAACTGGGGCGCGTCGTATGGCAACCGCACGGCCGTGCTGGTGGCCAGCCCGGCCGCCGGCACGCCCGTTTCACGCGACAGCTTCCTCGACGCGCTGCGCGCGCGCCGCGTCTACGCCACGATGGACAAGCATGCGCAACTGCTCTTCACGGCCAATGGCAAGCTGATGGGAGAGCGCTTCGACAACCGCGGTCCCTTGCGCCTGGCCACCAGCTTCAGCAACAGCGCCGGGAGGCAAGCGGCCGCCATCGCCATCCTCCACGGCGTACCGGGCGGCAACGGCTCCGTCACACAAGTATCGGACCAGGCCGAGCTCACCATCACGCCCGCGCCCGGCCCCCATTTCTATTACGCGCGGCTGACGCAGGATGACGGCAACATCGTCTGGTCGGCGCCCGTGTGGGTCAATCAGCTGCCGTGATGGCGGTAGCGCGGGCGGAATGCCGGGCCATCAATTCGGCCACCCAGTCGATAAAGACGCGTAGTTTCTTGCTGACATGGCGGTTCGGCGGATAGGCGAGATAGAGCGGCATGGGATCGACCGTCCATGCTTCGAACAACGGCAGCAGGTCGCCCCTGGCCACGTGCGGGCGCGCCATATAATCGGGCAGCCACAGCACGCCCAGCCCCGCCACCCCGGCCGCCAGATAGGCGTTGCCGTCGTCGATCGACAACACATACTGGCCATGGATCTTGACGCTCTTGCCCTCGCGGTGCATCACGTAGGGAAAACCGTTGCCGCTGCGTCCCCAGCGAAAGCGCACGATGCGGTGCGCGCTGTCCTGCAAGTCCAGCGGATGCAAGGGCGTGCCCACCCGTTGCAGGTAGGCCGGTGCCGCATACACGCCCAGTGGCAAGTTGGCGAGCTTGCGCGCCATCAGCGACTGGTCGGTGATGTCACCGCCGCGTATCACGCAATCGACATTGTCGGCGATCACGTCGACCATGCGGTCGCTGGCGCCCATGTCGAGCACGATATCGGGATACAGCGCATGAAACGTGGGCAGCGCCGGCACCAGCAGCAAGGCGGCGAGCGGACTGGGCACGTCCACCCGCAACTGGCCCCGCGGCAAGGCGGCGGCATGCGGCAAGCTCGTTTCGATTTCTTCCAGGGTATCGAGCACCTGCACGATGCGTTCGTAATAGGCCGCGCCATCGGCCGTCACATTGACCTTGCGCGTGGTGCGGTTCAGCAGTTTCAGGCGCAGGCGCGCCTCGAGCTGTTGCACCAGCTGCGTCACCGTGGTGCGGCTCATGTGCAAGGTCGCGGCCGCGCGCGTAAAACTGCCCGTCTCGACCACCCGTACGAACGCCTTCATCGCATCAAACCTGTCCATCCACACCTCCGCCATTCGATTGTTTGGATTATACAAATAGTCCAGTCCGATCTGGCCGCTTTATCCGCAGGTTGGCAGCAGATAAAGTGTTCTCCAGGCAGCAACTTCGCTGTATCAATAAAGGAAAGCTGATGAAACGCGACGTCGTATTCCCTGCGGGCCGCCAAGCCCTGTATGAACAGAACCGCTATTCCCCTGCCGTGCGCGCCAACGGCCTGCTGTTTGTCTCGGGACAGGTCGGCAGCCGCGAAGATGGCACGCCCGAACCCGGGCTCGACGCCCAGGTCCGGCGCGCCTTCGACAACCTGAACGCCATCTTGCACGCCGCCGGCTGCACCTTCGACGACGCGCAGGACGTGACCATTTTTATCGTCGACCCGCAGGCTAACTTCCAGCGCATCTGGGATATCGTGCAGGCAGAGTATTGGGGCCAGGCGCCGCACCCGACGGTCACGGCCGTTGGTGTGACGTGGCTGTATGGTTTCCAGTTCGAGATCAAGGTGGTGGCCAAGCTGCCGGGCTAGAACACGGCGTCCGCCAGCGTGCAGGGAAATGGCAGCAGGCTTTCCCTCGCACGATTGCCCGTCGCAAGGTGCGCTGGCACTGATCTATGGCAACATTGCGCAACCGACGCATGCCAGGAAACGCAATGAAACCAAAAGCGCTGATCATCGCCAATATTGAAGCGTACTTGCTGGAGCCGCTGAGCGCAGCGGGCTTCAAGTTCTCGCCTAGCCAGCTGACCTTCAAGCGCACGCAGAACGAATTCGTCCAGGCCATCCATTTCCAGGCCAACCGTCACAACGAAGAAGATGTCTGCGCAGCATTCTGGAGCCACTATCAAGTCTCGTCCAGATCCTATGCAACATGGCACACGGCGCGCTACGGCCGTGAACCTGTCAACAATATCGTTGGCGGCGTGGCGGACTGGAATATCAGAAACTGGCAATTCCCTATCCTCGATGGCAAGCAGGACAAGGAACTCCAGCTCGTCGATCCGTCCCATCGGGCAACGGTCATGGCCTGCCTGCGGGACAATCTGCTGGAGTTGGCCGTCCCCTGGCTTGAGCGCCTGTCCAATTGGGAAAATGCGGCCCTGGCTCTCGTCGAAGCGCAAGAATCGCATGCGAGGGCCTGCGATTTTTATCTGATGGCGGGCAAGCAGGAAAAAGCCTTGTGGGCCTTGAACGAAGGCATTGCCTATTGGCAGAAAAATCCCGCAGCCTCTTTTCCGGAAGAAAAAGAAGAGATCGCTTTGCGGATGGAGAAATACGCCTATGCTTGACATCACGTGCCCCTACGATGGCGACTGCGGGCGCCACTTCGACAGCAGCGCAATGGATGCCTCGGATGGCGCGTTCTTGAAAACGGCCATCGGTAAAAAAATGACGTTCATGTTCCTGCACTGCCCCGCATGTGCAAGGATGTTCCAGTTCAATCCAGTCGCCTGGACAGCGCAGGCGTGCGAAGCCGTCGCGCCCAAGGCCGTCCGCGTAGCGAAGAAAAGCGGCAAGCAGCTGGAAAAATTGCTGGCCAGGGAAAAAGTGGCCCTGCCCCAGGCCTATCTCGCTCACCTCCGCAGCGCAAAGCCACGTCCCGACGTGGCGATTTTCACCGATGAAGAACCCTTCACGCTGTACAGCCTGGACGCGCTGTGCAAAGACGTCGAGGTGGATGGAACAAGCTATCTGGCAGTCAGGCAACTGGCTGGCTTTGCGCAGGCGCTGGCAGAAGCGGCGGGAACGGGGTCGAAGCAGGCTGCACCGTTCAGTCCTGCCGAGCTGGCGGAGTGCCTGGCCATCGGCGAGGAAAACACGCGCATCCTGTTCATCGACAGCCGCGACAACGATTCCTTATGGATTTATCACTGCGACGGCGGCGATGTCGAAAAGACGCGGCTCACCGTAACCTCGCTGATGGGCCCTGGCGTATCCTGAAGGGGGCAGTACGCCGCAGATTCTGCGGCCAGCTTCCATTCCAGCAAACAATATTGGAAAAGTAATTATTTTTTAATTAGCCGTCCATAGACACTGGTTCCTCGCAGCAATCCATGGCACCATGGCTGCGCCGTTTTGCCTGCAACGCGGCCTCCATCGGACCAACCAGGAACCCTACATGTCGTCATATCGTACCTTCGCCGGCAGCATGCTGCTCGGCCTGGCCGCAGCGGGCATCGCCCATGCGCAAGCCCCCGCCCCTGCCGCCGCCAACATCGATCCCCATTTGTGGCTGGAAGAAGTCCTCGGCGACAAGCCGCTGGCCTGGGTCAAGCAGCACAATGCCGTCAGCACCAGGGAATTGGAAGCCCAGCCCGGCTTCCCCGCCCTGCAGGCGCGCCTGAAAACCATCCTCAACTCGAAGGAACGCATTCCCTACGTCAGCAAGGAAGGCGAGTTTTACTATAATTTCTGGCGCGACGCCCAGCACGTGCGCGGCATCTGGCGCCGCACGACCCTGGCGCAATACCAGCTGGCCGAACCCGTATGGGAAACCGTGATCGACCTCGACCAGCTGGCCGCCGGCGAGAGTGAAAACTGGGTCTGGGGCGGCGCCTCTTGCCTGTATCCGAAGGGCGAACGCTGCCTCATTTCCCTGTCGCGCGGCGGCGGCGACGCCAAGGTGGTGCGCGAATACGACGTGGCCAAGCGCGCCTTCGTCGAGGGTGGCTTCACCTTGCCCGAAGCGAAGGGCAGCACCAGCTGGATCGACCAGGATACCCTGTTCGTGTCCACCGATTTCGGCCCCGGTTCGATGACCAGCTCGGGCTACCCGCGCATCATCAAGCAGTGGCAGCGCGGCACGCCGCTGGCGCAGGCGCAAACGCTGTATGAAGCCAAGCCCGACGACTTGAGCGCGGCAGCCTACAAGGATTTCACGCCAGGCTACGAACATCAATTTATCGAGCGGCAAATCGATTTCTACAGCGGCGAGATGTTCCTGCGCGACGGCGCCGAGTTGAAGAAGGTGCCGAAGCCGGACGACGCTACGGCCTTCACCGTGCGCGACCAGCTGGTCATCACCTTGCGCTCGGACTGGAAAGTGAACGGCAAGACCTATCTGCAAGGCTCCTTGCTGGCCACCGATTTCAAGGCCTTCATGCAGGGCAAGCAGGAACTGGAAGTGCTGTACGCGCCCACGGCCACGTCGTCGCTGGACAATGTCACGGCGACCAAGTCCGCCATCCTCGTCACCACGCTGGACAAGGTCAAGAACCGCCTGACGGAACTGCGCCACGTGAACGGCAAGTGGCAGCGCCGCGCCGTCGATGCGCCCAAGCTGGGCACCCTGGCCGTCAGCGCGCTCGACTCCGTCGACTCGGACCAGTACTTCCTGACGGTGACCGACTTCCTCAACCCGACCACCCTGTATCTGGCCACGGCGCAAAGCGACAAGCGCACGAAGATCAAGTCGCTGCCCGCCTACTACGACGCCACGCCGTACAAGGTGGAGCAGTTCGAATCGACGTCGAAGGATGGCACCAAGGTGCCATATTTCGCCATCATGGGCAAGAAGACGAAGTTCGACGGCAGCAACCCCACCGTGCTGTATGGCTACGGCGGCTTTGAAGTGTCGCTCAAACCAAGCTACAGCGGCACCACCGGCGTGGCGTGGCTGGAAAAGGGCGGCGTGTACGTGCTGGCAAATATCCGCGGCGGCGGCGAGTTCGGTCCCCGCTGGCACCAGGCGGCGCTGAAGGAAAACCGCCAGCGCGCGTATGACGACTTCATCTCGGTGGCGCAGGACCTGATCAAGCGCAAGATCACGAGCCCGCGCCACCTGGGCATCATGGGCGGCAGCAATGGCGGCCTGCTGACGGGCGCCGTGCTGGTGCAGCGTCCCGATTTGTTCAACGCCGTCGTCAGCCAGGTGCCGCTGCTCGACATGCGCCGCTATAACAAGATGCTGGCGGGCGCCTCGTGGATGGGAGAGTACGGCGACCCGGACGTGCCGGAACAATGGGCGTACATCAGCAAGTACTCGCCGTACCAGAACGTCTTCAAGGACAAGAAATATCCGCGCGTGCTGTTTACCACCTCGACGCGCGACGACCGGGTCCACCCTGGCCATGCGCGCAAGATGGTGGCAAAGATGGAAGAGCAAGGCCACGACGTGCTGTACTGGGAAAACACGGAAGGCGGCCATGCGGGCGCCGCCAATAACGACCAGCAGGCGCTGATGTGGGCGCTGACCTACACCTTCCTGCTGGAGCAGCTGAAGTAATGTGGTGGTGTCGGATTACGCGCTCACGCGCCTCGGCGGCCCCGCTAATCCGACCTACCCGGAATACAGGCCGAAGTCGTAGCTGTAGGTCGGGTTAGCCCAGCGGGCGTAACCCGACAAACATTGTTGACGTGGGCCGGTAGCAAAATATCCTTACTTCGCCTGCGCGCTGGGCCGTTCCGCGATGCGGTCGCGGTAGGCCTGCAGGTTGGCCAAGCCTTCCGCGCCGGGCCGGTACTTCATCAGGCCGCGCACAAATTCCAGCGCGCAGAAGGCCGTGATGTCGGCAATCGTAAAGCGGTCGCCGCCGATGTAGGGCTGGTGAGCCAGCACCTGATCCAGCCATTGCGCCGTCTCGCGCAGCTTGCCCGCCTGCGCCGTGGCGAAATCGGGAAACTGCGGGTTTTCCAGCGCCACCAGGGCCGGATGGCCGTGGCGCACCCAGTTGGCGGCTGCGCTGAACAAATGCAGTTCCACGCGGCGGTCTGCCATTTCAATGAACGCGCGCTCCTCGTAACCATCTCCCATCAGGTTCGGCTGCGGCTGCAAGCCCTCCAGGTAAGTGCAGATGGCGCGGGTCTCGGTCAGCACGCGCCCGTCGTCCAGTTCCAGCACGGGCACGCGGCCCAGCGGGTTTTTCGCCAGGAAGGCGGGATCGCGATGATGGCCCGCCATCAGGTCGAGCGCCACTTCCTCGATACCGGTGATGCCCTTCTCGGCGATGAACATGGTGACGCGGCGCGGATTGGGCGTGCGGGGGCTGATAATCAGTTTCATGTGCTTGGGTCTCGTCTTGTTATGTTAGTGGGCGCGGCTGCGGGACTGGCCTGCGGCAGTACAATCATGCGCCCATCATACCAGCGCACCGCCATGGTGCGGCGCCCCTGGCGCGTTGACTTTGCCCCCGTTTCACCTTAGATTGCTGTACGGGAACGCTGGCCGCCAGTTCCAGCGATGTCCCGCTACCGCCATCAACGCCCGCAGCCCATCCGGCTGGCGGGCGTTTTATCCATGAAACTAGGGCATACCATGCATCGCACACCGACTCCGCGCTTCCGCCGCAGCCAACTGGCCGCCGCCGTCCTGGCACTGGCTTCCATCACCGCCGCCCATGCGGGCCACGCCGCACCCGCCAGCAGATACGCCTCGGCCAGCCACGCCACCACGACCACCACGCAGTTGCCGCGCGGCGTCACGCCTTTGCACTATGCGCTGTCGATCACGCCGGACGCCGCCGCCTCCACCTTCAAGGGCGCAGCCGCCATCAAGGTCGCCGTCGACGCGCCGACCGCCAGCATCACCTTCAACGCCTTGAACCTGGAGTTTGCCGCTGCCGCCATCGAAGGCGCGGGCGGCGGCAAGCAGGTGACGCGCAAGATCGATTTCGATGCGGACAAGCAGACGGCCACCGTGCATTTCGCCCAGCCGCTGGCCAAGGGCGAGTACCTGTTGCGCATCGATTACAGCGGCAAGATCGGCACGCAGGCCACGGGCCTGTTCTCGCTCGACTACGACACGCCGCAGGGCCGCCAGCGCGCGCTGTACACGCAGTTCGAAAATTCCGACGCGCGCAGCATGCTGCCGTCGTGGGATGAACCGGACTACAAGGCCACCTTCGCGCTGGACGTGATCGTCCCGAGCAGCCAGATGGCCGTCGGGAACATGCCGATCGCCAGCAGCGAGGACCTGGGCAATGGCACCAAGCACGTGCGCTTCGCCACCACGCCGCGCATGTCGACGTATTTGCTGTTCTTTGGCCTGGGCGACTTCGAGCGGGCCACGGCCATGAGCGACGGCACGGAGATAGGCGTCATCACGAAGAAGGGCGCGCTGGCGCAAAGCCGCTTCGCGCTCGACGAGTCGGTCGCCCTGCTGCGCGAATACAACGATTATTTCGGCGTGCGCTACCCGCTGCCCAAGCTCGACAACATCGCCGCACCGGGCCGCAGCCAGTTCTTCGGCGCCATGGAAAACTGGGGCGCCGTTTTCACCTTCGAATACGGCCTGCTGCTCGACCCGACCATCTCGACGCAGACAGACAAGGAAAACATCTACACCACGCTGTCGCATGAAATGGCACACCAGTGGTTCGGCGACCTGGTCACCATGCGCTGGTGGGACGACCTGTGGCTCAACGAAGGTTTTGCCTCGTGGATGGAAAGCCGCACCACGGAGCGTTTGCACCCGGAGTGGAACACGGCCCTGTCCAGCGTCGGCGGACGCGAGTCGGCCATGAGCCAGGATGCGCTGCGCACCACGCACCCCGTGGTGCAGCGCATCGCCACGGTGGAGCAGGCCAGCCAGGCGTTCGACGGCATCACCTATCAAAAAGGCGAAGCCGTGATCCGCATGCTCGAAGCGTATGTGGGCGCCGACACGTGGCGCACGGCCGTGCGCAACTACATGCGCAAGCATGCGTATGGCAATACGGTGTCCGACGACCTGTGGCGCGAAGTCGATGCGGCCGCGGGCAAGCCTGTCAGCGCCATCGCCCATGATTTCACCCTGCAGCCGGGCGTGCCGATGATCACGGTGGGCGACGCCGTATGCAGAAACGGCAATACGCGCGTGACCTTGACGCAGACGGAATTTTCCAAGGACCAGCCGAATAAGAAACCGCTGTCGTGGCAAGTGCCCGTGATCGCGTCGACGGTCGGCAACGGCAAGCTGGCCAAGGTGGTGCTCAAGGATGGCAAGGCCACCCTGAACGTGCCCGGCTGCGGCGCCCTGCTCGTGAACGCGGGCCAGAGCGGCTACTACCGTACCGTGTACGCGCCGGCCAACACGCGCGCGCTGGCGGGCAGCTTTGCGCGCCTGGCGCCGATCGACCAGCTGGGCTTGCTGGCGGACAGCCAGTCGCTGGGCCTGGCCGGTGCGCAAAACCTGGCCGACTTCCTGGAACTGGTGAAGGCGACGCCGCTGTCGGCCGATCCGCAGGTGCTGGGCAAGGTGGCCAGCTCACTGGGCAGCCTGTACGAACAGTATGCCGGTGATGCCGTTCGCCAGCAGGCTTTCGGCCGCTTCGCCATGGCGCGCCTGGCGCCGATGATGGCGCAGACGGGCTGGGAAGCGCGCGCGGGCGAGGCGTCGAGCGTGGCGACCTTGCGCGGCCGCCTGATCGCCATCCTCGGCGACATGGGCGAACCGGGCGTGATCGCGGAAGCGCGCCGCCGCTATGAGGCCAGCGAACAGGCCGGTGAGCAAAATGCGGCCGCCATGCCCGCGCCATTGCGCCGTACCATCCTGGGCGTGGTGGCGCAGCATGCGGACGCCGCCACCTGGGAGCAGCTGCACGCCAAAGCGCGGCAGGAAAAGACGCCGCTGGTCAAGAATCAGCTGTACGATTTGCTGGCCTCGAGCGACGATCCCGCACTGGCGCAGCGCGCGCTGGCGCTGGCACTGACGGATGAACCGGGCGTGACGAACAGCCCTGCCATGATCTCGCGCGTGTCGCGCTCGCATCCGGAACTGGCCTTCGACTTCGCACTGGCGCACCTGGAGCAAGTCAATGCGCGCATCGACGCCAGCTCGCGCAGCCGCTATTTCCCGCGCCTGGCCGCCGGTTCGGCGCAGCCGGACATGATCGCCAAGCTGGAAGCGTACGCGCAAGCGAACCTGCCGGCCGGCGCGCGCGGCGACGCCGACAGCTCCGTGGCCGGCATCAAGTACCGTATCAAGGTACGCGCCGAGCGCCTGCCGGCAGTCGATGCGTGGCTGGCGAAACAGGCAGGCTAAGTAATTGGCATCCCGGCCCTGGTGCCGGGAACTGATGAAAACGCAGGCAAAAAAAACCGGCTTCGCAAAGTGCGGTAGCCGGTTGAAACGCTGTTTCAGAGCGCAGGGATAAAACGGGAAAACACATGAAAAAGTGGAAATCGTGCCGGTCATTGAGGTGTCCGGCAACCTTGCGCTCGGGGTTTCCGTGCGCCATGTATCCACTATGCCAGCCCTTCGTTGAAACAGGCTTAGGACTTCATTAAATCCCCGCCCGTTTCCCGTATTTCCCCTGCCCCGCCCTGCAATCATTACTATAAAACAAGTTTAACGTATCTGGTGCCGATGGTTGAGCTCACCGGCTAAGCTGTTGAGTCATGCCTGCATCCTATCGCTCCCGGAACGTAGTGATCTGCGCATCGCATGCTGTGTGCCAACAAAAGCATCATAACAGCGTCATATGACCGCCATATGACCTAGCTCTAACATTGCACGCGCACCTCCGCGCGGATCGCGTACTATGCCCCCATCGCCCTTGCCTCTTCTGCCCCATGTTCAGCCAGAATCTTCGCACCGTTTTCCTGCTTGCCTGCGCCTTGCTGGCGTCCTGCACACCCCTGCCGCCCGCGCCTGCCCCGGCTTCCGCGCCGGCTACCCCTGCCGCGATGCCCGCGCCCGCGTGGCAGCGGCAGGGCGTGCAGCTGCTGCACATTGCGCCCGACGAATCCCTGCTGACCATCACCGTGCGCCGTGGCGGTGCGCTGGCGCGGCTCGGGCATGACCACGTGGTGGCCAGCCGCAGCCTGCAGGGCGTCGTTGCGCCCGCGCTGGGGCGCGCGCAATTCCGCTTCCGGCTTGACGAGATGAGCGTGGATGAAGAAAGCCTGCGCCAGGCGGCCGGTTTGACGACGACGCCGTCGGCCGACGCCATCGCCGGCACGCGCCACAATATGCTGGTGCGCGTGCTCGAGGCGGAACGCTATCCGTGGGTCAGCATCGCCGCGCGCCGCACGGGCAACAAGCAGGTGTTTGATGCCGACATCACGCTGCATGGCGTGACGCGCACGGTGCAGCTGCCGGTGCGGGTCGAGCAAGCGGCCGATGGACGCCGCCTGCAGGCCAGCGGCAGCCTGCTGCTGAAACAGAGCGACTTCGGCATCGTGCCGTTCGCCGTCCTGGGCGGCGCCATGGCCGTGCAGGATCAGATGGAACTGGCGTTCCGCATTACCGCCCGGCAAGAACTCAGCGTGCCAGGATCAATCGCAAGCCCAGGCCGATGAAGATGGTGCCGGCCACCCGGTCCAGCCACAGGCCGGCGCGCGGGCGGCGGTTCAGCCACAGGCCGACGGCGCCGGAAAAATAGCCGAGCAGGCCGAACAGCACGCACGCCTGCGCCGTGAAGACCAGGCCCAGTTGCGCCGTCTGCCAGCTGGCATTGCCTTGGCCAGCGACGATGAACTGCGGCAGGAACGACAGGAAAAACAGCACGACTTTCGGATTGATACTGTTGGCAAACAGTCCCTTGCCGAACAGGCGCAGCAAGGATTCGTCGGGCAAGGCCGCCGCGCCATCGACTCTGGCGCCGCCACGGCTGCGCAAGGCGCCGATGCCCAGCCACACGAGATACAGCCCGCCGGCCACTTTGAGCGCCGTAAATGCCATGGGCGAGGCGGCCAGCAGGGCCGACACGCCGATGGTCGCCAGCACCGTGTGCGTGAGGCAGCCAAGGGCGCAACCGAGGCCGAACGCCATGCCCTGGCGGCGTCCGCGCGACATGCCCACGCCCAGCACCATCAGGTTGTCGGGGCCGGGGCTGGCGGTGATCAAAACGGCGGCGGCCAGGAAGGCCAGGAACTGGTCGGGACTGAGCATGAATATCTCGCGGGCAAAGGCGCCATGATACCGGAGCGGGCGCCAGGCGGACAGGACATGAAATTGCCCGTGTGTCACCGAGAGTCGATTAAAATGGGCACTCCAATGCAAACGGCGTTGCCGCCATTTCCGCGCGACCATCACCAAGCCCATCGATGCCAGCCCACCCGCCCCCTCCCTGCCACCGCGCTTCCAGCTACCGCGTCTGCGCCTGGCTATGCGGCTGGCCGCTCCTGCTCAGCCTGCTGTTCGGCTTGCTGGGCATGGCGGGCGCGGCGCAGGCAACTCCCATTCCCCTGGGCAAGCAAGGCATCCACCATTTGGGCATAGGTGGGCAACTATTTCTCGCCGACAACGAAGCCGCACCGGCCGATGCGGCCGCCCTGCCCGCCTGGCTGGCGCGCCAGCGTCCGGCCGGCCAGGTCGACCTGTTCGGCGGCGCCTACTGGCTGCATGCGCAGGTGCGCAACGACAGCGCTGAAACCGCCTGGGTCATCGACCCGAACGACACGCTGATCGACCTGGTGGACGTGCACGTGTATGGCCCCGGGCAGCACACGGCGCCGCAGACCTTGCTGACGGGCTACCAGCGGCCGCACGAGTATTTATTGCACTACGGCGGGAACGTGCAGCTGGCGCCGGGTGCCACGTATGACATCCTGATCCGCTTTTCCAGCCCGTATTACGCGCGCGCGCCCATGTTCGGCGTGAAGACGCAGCGCGATTACCGCAAGCTGGTGGGCAAGGAAAACTTCCTGATGGTGGCATCCATCGGCGCCCTGCTGGCGCTGGGCCTGTTCAATTTCTTCATTTTTTCCATCACCCTGGAAAAAGCCTCGGCCTATTACACGCTGTACGTGCTGACGTATGGCCTGGCCTGGGCCATGACTTTCCACGTCTTTGCCGACCTGTTCGACTGGCATATGCTGCAGCTCCATTACGTGCCGTTTTTCCTGTTGCCCGTCTTCAGCACGCTGTTCTACATGCATTTCCTGCGCCTGCGCGACTACTCGCCCCGGCTGCACAGCATCAGCAAGATCAATCTGGTGCTGCCCTTGCTGCTGCTGCCGAGCTGCTTCTTCGCCCTGTCGTATGCGCATACCCTGGCCACCATCGCCATCAGCATCTGGATGCTGCTGGCGCTCATCTGCGGCATCGTCGTCTGGCGCCGCGGCTACCAGCCGGCGCGCTTCTTCGTGCTGGCCTTCGTCGCCCTGATGCTGCCCGGCTTTCTGATCCTGCCGGCCAACCTGGGCCTGATGCCGGCCATGGTGGCCAACGCCCAGCTGGTGACCCTGCTCGGCGGCACGCTCGACGGTTTGCTGCTGGCCTTTGCCCTGGCCGACCAGATCCGATTGCTGCGCAATAACCTGGAACAGCGCGTGCAGGAACGCACCCTGGCACTCACCCTCAGCAACGACGCCCTGCTGAAGGCCAAGGAGCACGCGGAAGTGGTCAGCCGCCACCGCATCGATTTTCTGTCGGCCATGAGCCACGACATCCGCACGCCGCTGGCCGGCGTGATCGGCATGCTGAAATTCGCGCTGCGCGACCAGTCCGTGCGCGGGCGCACGCAGGAATACCTGCGCATCGGCTTGCACAATGGCGTGTCGCTCTTGACCATCCTCAATGACATCCTCGATTTCTCGAAGATCGACGCGGGCAAGCTTACCCTGGAAACCGTGGACTTCGACCTGCTGGCGCTGATCGGCGACGCAGCCGGCATCGTGCAGGGCCAGGCCGACGCCAAAAGCCTGCTGCTGCGCCGCGAACTGGCGCTGGACCTGCCGCGCTACGTGCGCGCAGACCCCACGCGGCTGCGGCAAATCCTCATCAACCTGCTGGGGAACGCGCTGAAATTCACGGCCAATGGCGAAGTGCTGCTGGAAGTGCGGCGTGCCCGCACGCCACCGCGCCAGGACGGTCGCAACGCCATTGAATTCATCATCAGCGATACGGGTCCCGGCATCGACGCGGACACCTTGCCGCGTTTGTTCCAGAAATTCGAGCAGGCAGACCATTCCACCACGCGCCGCTACGGCGGCACGGGCCTGGGCCTGGCCATCTGCAAGGAACTGGTCGAACTGATGAAAGGCACGATCGGCGTGGAAAGCCGGGTCGGCATCGGCTCGCGCTTCCATTTCACCTTGCCGCTGGAAGACGGCAGCGCGCCGGCGGCCGACGCGCGCCGGCCCGCACGCCACGCGCGCCACGCCTGCCGCCTGCGCATCCTGTGCGCCGAAGACGTGCGCACCAACCAGATCATCATCGGCACCCTGCTCGAAAGCATGGGGCATGAGGTGACCATCGTGGAAAACGGCGAGCAGGCGCTGCGCGCGCTGGGCACGAGCGCCTACGATTGCGTGCTGATGGATGGCCGCATGCCGGAGATGGATGGCGAACAGGCCGCGCGCCTGATCCGCGCCGGCGGCAACGCGCAATTCCCCATTGCCGACGCGCAGATTCCCATCCTGGCGCTGACGGCCAACGCCAGCGAACATGACCGGCAGCGCTACCTGGCGTCCGGCATGGACGACTTCCTCAGCAAACCCGTCGACGAAGCGCTGCTGTTCGAAAAAATCGACGCCATCATCGACTTGCTGCTGGCGCGCGGCCACGCGCTGCCGCCTGCCGTACCCACCGAGGACGATACCCTGGCGCGCCAGTTCGGCCTGGACGGCGCCGAGGACCAGTCACCCGCGCCGGCCGATCCCATGACGGCACCAGTGCACATCCTGCCGCTGGCAGGCCTGTCGCAGCAGCACCTGCAGCGCATCGCGCAAGCGTTTCTGACGGAAGCGCCGCGGCGCCTGGACCTCGCTTGCCACGCCGTGCGCGATGGGAACGCCAGCGCGGCCGCTGCCGCCTTCCATGCCTTGAAGGGCAGTGCCGGCTACCTGAGCCGCCCCACCCTGCACGGCCTGTGCCACCAGATGGAAACCCTGGCCTCGAACGGCCAGCTCGATAACGTGGAACAGTTCCTGCCGCAGCTGCAAGAGGCGCTCGATGCGGCGCGGCGGGACCTGGAAGCTCAGCCAGCAGGCTGAGGCATCCAGCCATGCGCTTGCAGCCACGCCAGCAACAGCTGCGGCCACGCGGCCGGTTCGCTGCCCGGCTTGCCCAATCCCCAGCCATGCCCTCCGCTCTGGAACTGATGCAGTTCGACGGACACGCCCGCGCGGCGCAGGGCGCCGGCCATCAATATACTGTTTTCGGGCGGCGACACGCGGTCGTCGAGCGCCTGCGCGATGAAGATTGGCGGCGTGCGCGCATCGACGTGCAATTCCACCGATAGCGCGTCGCGCGCCGCCAGCGTGGGATGGGCGCCCAGCAGCTGTTTCTTCGCATGCGTCGTGTCAAATGGTCGCTGCATGGTCAGCACGGGATACAGCAGCACGGCAAAGTCTGGCCGCGCGGAGACGCCATCCACCGCATCGACAGGCGCATAGCGGACGGCATCGGGCTGCACGGCCGTCATGCCGGCCAGGTGCGCGCCGGCGGAAAAACCCAGCATGCCGATGCGCACCGGGTCGATGCCCCATTCGGCCGCGCGCGCACGGATCACGCGCATGGCGCGCTGGCCATCCTGGAATGGCGCGGCTACCCCGCCGCCTTCCTGCGGCAGGCGGTACACGAGTTCAAACGCCGTGATGCCCTGCGCCTGCAGCCAGCTGGCGGTGGGGCCGCTCTCCTTGCCCGCCTCGATATGCGCATAGCCGCCGCCACTGACCAGGAGAATGGCGATACCGTTCGGCTGCGCCGGGCGGTGCGCGATCAGATACGGTTGCTCGACCTGCGTGATGGAGCCCTTGGCGCTGTCGCGCTGCGGACCCGGTGCCGCACCACCGGGCGGCTCGCCCGGCCACAGCACAATCGCGCCGGGCGGCGCCGCGCCCGCGTGCAGGTGGAACAGAACCAGACACGACAGCATCAGGCGCCGCATGCCTAGAAATCCTTCTCGCCCTGGATCACGGCCGGATAGCCCGTCATGGCGCGCGACGTCTGCATGCCCGCCATCACGGCCGCCTCAACGCAGCCAGCGTTGAGGCCCGTCTTGATCCAGTCGCCCGTGAGGAACAGGTTGCTGAACCCTGACTGGTCGGTGGCCAGCCGGTACTGCGTGCTGCCCACCACCGACATCACGTAGCGTTCGGATGGGTCGACGTTGGCGCGCCAGTACTGGCTGTCGAAGCGCGCCGGTCCCGCGCTCTCCTTCGCGTCGACCAGCCATTGCCACGGAAACGCGCCAGGCGCGCCCGCCTCGGACCACAGCGCGCCGATCTCGCGCTCGAGCTGGTGCACGGCGCCCTGCTTCGCCCTGGCCGCGCAGCGGGCGGGAAAATCCGTATCGGTGACGGGCGGGTAGCTGTCGACGGGGAAGGCGCTGCAAAAGTACGAGACATTTTTCGGCTCCAGCCCGACCGGCCAGTCTTCGTGCGCCAGGAGCTGGTCCATCGGCGCCCACGTGTCGTACGGCTCCGTAAAGGCCGACAGCACCGGCTGCTGGCCTTTCGGCTGCGTGGTCCAGCCCATCTGCGCCAGGTTCTTGTTGAGCCACACCTGGTAAGCCTGCGTGGCCACGGTTTTCACCTTGTCGGCCGCCAGCTGCAAGGCCGGGCTTTGCGCCAGCAGCTGCGGGCACAGGGCCTGCAGCGAACCGATGGAAATGCCGAACACCACCTTGTCGAAATCGACGCCCTTCTTCAATACCGTGGCGGGCAGCGCGCGGCCGAACGCTTGCTGGTACTGCTGCGGCCAGGCGCTCCAGTACGATTCCAGGTTGACTTCCTGCGCCTGCAGCAGCGCCGCCTGGGCCGGTTCGATCTGCGCGTAATCGGGCGCGCTGGGCCAGCAGGCAAGGCCCTTGACGTCCACCAGCGGCGCGTAGCCGGCGGCCGGGTCCTTCAATTGCACCTGCTGCGTGATGCGGATGCTGTCGATGTCGCCCGCGCCCGGCACCAGTTCTTCCACGCGCTGGAAGAATTTGAATTCCACGCCCCTTTTCTTCAGCACTTCGTACATCGGCGTAAAGATGGTGTCGCCCATGCCGGCCTGCATCTTGAACATGATGCCGCCCTTGTAGGCCAGGCCGATGCGCGCCATCGAGCGCAAGAGCGTCCCCGCCTCGATGTTCGGCTTGGAAAAATCGCCGCCTTCGTAGGCAAACACCAGATCGTAAAAGCCGCGCACGGGCGCCGAGTTGACGCTGAACTGCTCGTCGCCGCCATGTTTTCTCAGCCAGGCACGGAAATCGATATCGTTGATGACGTCAAAGCCGTTCTTGAACACGCCATCCTCGAACATGCCTTTCATGACCGTGATGCCCAGGTCCAGGCAGGTGAACAGGCGGCGCAATTCATCGTCGCCATCGATCAGGGCGCGGTAGCGCAGGCGCAGCCACGCGCGGATGCCGTTCAGGGTGCTGGCCAGCAGCTGGTGGCGGGCCTGATCGTGGCGCGTGGAATCGGGCGCCAGGTCGGCCACCAGCGCCACCAGCGCGCCGACGGACAAGCCCACGTCGAGGCCCAGTTCATCAGCCTGCCCCACCACTTCATCGGCCAGGCGGCGCAGCCAGCCCGGCCACACGCCTTCGCCTTGCGACGCGCTGGCGCGCACGATGCGCGCATCGGCATCGGCCACTTGCCGGATCTGGCGTATCCACTGCTCGATCCAGCCCACCATGGCGATGGCCATCTGCCACAGCGTGATGTCTTCGCCACCCTCGCCCGGCTCGCCCGGCAAGGTGGGAAAGACGATGGACCAGTTGCGCCACTGCCCCTTGACGTCTTCCGACAGGGCCACGTAATCGTGCTGTTTGAATGCGTCGCGCCAGGTGGCCAGCGGCGCGCCGGGCGGACGCTCCAGGCTCGCATACGCTTCCTTGATCATCTTGAAGGCGTTCGCGTAGAAGCCGAACCAGATGTGCAAGCCGTGTTCCTCGATGCGCTGGCCCGCTTGCGCATTGCGCCCGCTGGCGCCCTTGCCGCCAAGGCGCCAGCCCAGCTGGTAGACGGTGATGGTGTGCCGGTTTTGCCAGCCCGGCTGGTTCGTCAAGTAATACGCGGTGGTCATGGCCGCCACGCCGCCGCCGAGGATGGCGATCTTTTCAGGCGCGATGCGGGAATTGTCGACCAGCTCCTCGCCCGGCATGGCCGTAAAATCGAAGTTCACATTGAAGGGCAAAATCGCCGTTTGCGGTCCCAGCTGCAAGCCCAGGGTCTGGTCCAGAGGGAAGCTGTCGAACGCATGCAAGGTGCATTCGTATTCATAACCGAGCAGGCGCGCGCTGTGCAGGCGGTTGATCTCGGCCGGCGCAGCCACCAGGGCCTGGTACACGGCTTTCACGCCCGCGCTGTCGGGGAATTGCTTGAGGAAAATCTGGTCGATGCGCGGGTTGCGCAGCAAGGACAGAATATCGGCCCAGCCGGCCTGGTCCATGTCGAAGAAATCGGGAATGGAGAGGAAAATCTGGAACGCCTGCTCGATGAGCTCCAGGAAACTGTTGACGGGTTTGTGCGGCCCCGTCTGCACGGTGGCGTTGACTTCCAGCAGCGGGTGCAGCGCCAGTTTCGTTTCCGGTGAGAAATGCTGGAAGCCCTTGGCGGCGACGGAACAGCGCAGCGGCTCGCTGCCGGCGGCGGGAATCTCGTAGTCGCACAGGTATTTCGGATAGCCGAACAGCTCGCGCCCGTTGATCAGGGCCATCGCATCATCGACGAAAATATGGCACGGGTACCAATAGATATGCGCAAGCTTGCCTGCCGCATCCATCTGGCCGACCATGATCCAGGTGACGATATCGACTTCCGTGATCCAGCCCTTGGCCTGGTCGACGGGGTTGGCGGAATCCGCATGGTTGACGCGCGTAAACGTCAGCATCACATACGGCGACAGGGCTTTCAGGGTCATCTTGCTGCCCGCCACCTGGTTCAAGGTGGTATTCACGGTGGCCTGCAATTTGGCCAGGTCGCCCTTGACGAAATAGCCATACATTTCCGACTGTTTCAATTGCAGCGGCGAGTGCATCATCACCGAACCGCCCTGATAGATATACGAAGGTCTTGCCGAAGGTTGCGCCGTCATTGCCCTGCCCCCAATTAAAGTTTCAGACAAACAAGATTGCTACAGTGTATTTCAGAAAGAGCATTGCATGATATGAAATAAATTAAAGGATTTGCCAAGATGCATAGCATGGGCTTGCGCACGGCAGCCGGGGCAAGCCCATGCCATCGGGTGTACGATGAAGCCTCTTGAGCGTTCCGAGCACCATGCCATGGCAATGATTACCACCGACTACGTTTCCACCTATTCCGGCAACCGTTTTTATCCCTTGCGCCCGCATATCGACAAGGTCGCCATCGAGGACATCGCCCACGGCCTCGCTTACCAGTGCCGCTTCAATGGACAGACGCAAGTGTTTTACTCGGTCGCCCAGCACAGCCTGATCGTCGCCGAACTGGTGCCGCCGCCCCTGCGCCTGGCCGCCCTGCTGCACGACGCGGCCGAAGCCTACCTGGGCGACATGGTGAAACCCTTGAAAGTATTGCTGCCGGAATTTGCCGTGCTGGAAGACAAGGTCAGCGCCATCATCGCCGCCACGTATGGGCTGGATTTTTCCGATTACGCGCCCATCAAGCGGGCCGACCTGATCGCGCTGGCGACGGAAAAGCGCGACCTGATGCCGCACTCGGCCGAGCGCTGGGCTTACCTTGACGGCATCGCCCCCTTGCCCGGTATAATCGAAGCCATGGGTCCGGCCGAAGCGAAGCAGCGCTTCCTGCATGCCTTTGCCCAGCTGAGCGGGCTTGGACTTGCCGCATGAATGCTACGACCCTGCCTCACGAACGGGCGCTAAGCCCCGGTTTTTGCACGGCTTTTTTAGATATCCACAGCAACTGTGGATAAAGTTGTTGATAAGCCCCTCTTGACAAGCCGCAACACCAGTATTGATGCGGGTTTCAACAATTTGCTGATTTCACAGGCAATTTTTTACCCCAATGAAATCAATGACTTGCAATCACGAATTTGCGCTGGAGCAAAGTTACTTCACCACCATGAAAATATATTTTGCTGTGCATAAGCAATCCTGGCGCCAGGCCGTCTTGCTTGAACAGCATTGTTTTGACAAACCCCGTAGACTGGCATAGTGTGGAGTAGCGAGCACGATCAACGGTGGATAAACGCATGAACATGGATAGCGATAGTGCCGCCAAGGGGGCGGACGAACCGGACTGGCTGGTCGACGAACCGCTGGAACGGGCAGACGCGCCGGCAGAGCCTGCCACCGCGGCGCCATGGCGCGTGCTGATCGTCGATGACGATGTCGACGTGCACGTGGTGACCAAATTCGCCCTCAGCCAGGCCAGCTTCCAGGGACGAAGGCTGAGCTTTTTGCACGCGTATTCGGGCGCCGAGGCGCTGGACTTGCTGCGCAGCACATCCGATATCGCCGTGGTGCTGCTCGATGTGATCATGGAAACCCAGGATGCCGGGCTGCAAGTGGCGCGCCAGATCCGCGAAGATCTGCACAACAGCGCCGTGCGCATCATCCTGCGCACGGGCCAGCCCGGCCAGGCGCTCGAGCACCGCATCATCATCGACTACGACATCAACGATTTCTGGTGCAAGACGGACCTGACCACGCGCAAGTTGTTCACCACCGTGATCGCCTCGCTGCGCACCTACGCCACCTTGCGCGAAGCGGAGCAACAAGTCGCCGAACTGGCCGCAGCCCTGGCCCAGTGCGGCAACACGCCAGCGGCGCCGGCCGGCGGCACGCCCTGAACACGGCCGCTACTTTCAGTCACAAAACCAGAGCACTGGATAGGCATACAGGCTTGTGGCATGCCCCATTTTGGCCCATCCTGCCGGCCCATCGCATGTGCCGGGCGGCCCCAATTTCCTAAGTGGCGGATTGTTAAGCGCTTTTTCAGATATCCACACGGACTGTGGATATCTTTGTGGATAAGGGCCTATTGACAGCCCTCAAAGCCACAGCCCGTGCGGCTTTCAATAAACTGCTCAATCAAACAGCAAAAATAAAATCCATTAAAATCAAGCACTTGGAAACTCACACATAATCACAGGAAAATTATTTCAGCAATTTCGTTAACCCATCATTTGTGCATAACTGAGCCGTAATGATCAATCCGACAACACCGAGCTAACGCTGCCGGCAACACAGTTGCAATGCGGATACTCAATGCACGGTCTGGCGGCGCTGCTCCGGATGCAGCAGCACGCGCTCGATCAGCTCGGGGGCGATATTGTATGACTTCAGGTATTCCAGCGCGCACAAGGTGCTGAAGGCTGCCTGCACGGCGATGCCCAGGTTGACGATATCGCACATCTTCTGGTCGACGCGGGCATGCAGCGCCACGGGTTTGACGGGCATGTGCAAGGTTTCTTGGGAACTCAGCATGATGAATGACTCCTGCGGAAGGTAGACATGGCGGGACATGGCGGCGGAGAACGGCGCCGGGATGGCAGCGAGGAAGAGTGACAGCGAAAGTATTGCCGAAAAACGCGCGATGTCAATGCCAGCCAGTTATTCCCATGCAGTTTTTTTCTGATACACAAGGCCGCACGTCTAAGGCAGATCAAACGCAGCGCCTGTCGCCAGCCTAGTATGGAATGGCTGCCATCACGCGGCGTTCGCGCTGCATGGACGAGGAGACACGACATGAATACAACACCCGAACCAGCCAAAAATCCCGGCGACATAGCCCCTCCCGGCACCCCCGGCACCGGTGAAAACGTCTGCACGCATTGCCAGGGCCGGGGCGCCAGGGCCGATGGCCAGCCCTGCCCCATGTGCGGCGGCACGGGCGTGGTCATCGCCGGCATAGGCGGGGGCTGAGAACACCTATCAAAACCTACTGCGCGTCGTAATTTGCGGTCTGCGATGCTCACTGTACCTTCGTACAGTTGCGCTTCTCAACCGCAACTTACTTCCGCTCGCTACGGTTTTGTTAGGTGTTATAAGCCACGCCAGCAACTATGTATGGACATAAGCATGGACAAGGCGAAGCAGGCACGGCGATAATCAGCCATGCCCGCACCTTCCACGCTTCCGCCCGACCTGCCCCGTCCGCAACCAGCTTCGCTTGCCGACCTGTTCTTCTCGTTCACCTGGCTGGCCCTGCAGGGCTTTGGCGGCGTGCTGGCCGTGATCCAGCGCGAGATGGTCGAGCGCAAGCGCTGGCTGACGCAGGAGGAATTCCTCGAAGACTGGGCCGTGGCGCAAATCATGCCCGGGCCGAATGTCGTCAACCTGTCCCTGATGGTGGGCGGGCGCTATTTCGGCTTGAAAGGCGCGCTGACGGCGCTGGCCGGCATGCTGGCCGCGCCTCTCGTCATCGTGCTCGTGCTGGGCGTGCTGTACACGCGCTTTGGCGACAATCCGCAGATGGCGGGCGCCTTGCGCGGCATGGCGGCCGTCTCGGCCGGCATGATCGCCGCCACGGGCGTGAAACTGGCGACCGCGCTGGCCAAGCATCCGCTGCCCCTGTGGCTCACCTTGTCCATCACCGTGCTCGGTGTGCTGATGGTGGCGATCTTGCGCTGGCCCCTGCTGTACATCCTGCTGGGCCTGGGCGGCATCGGCTGCCTGCTCACCTATCGAAAGCTGTCCCCATGAATCCGCCTTTGCAACTGGTGTTGAGCACAGGCGACTGGCTGAACCTGTTCGGCCACTACCTGATGCTGTCGCTGATGTCGATCGGCGGCGCCATTTCCACCACCTCCGAAATGCACCGCTTCCTTGTCGAACAGCATGGCTGGCTGACCCAGGCGCAATTCAACGAGTCGATCGCCATCGCCCAGGCCGCGCCCGGGCCAAACGTGCTGTTCGTCGCCCTGATGGGCTGGAACGTGGGCATGAACGCGGGCAGCTACACGGCCGCCTACCTGGGCGTGTTCATCACCATGGTGGGCATCATGCTGCCCAGCACGACCCTCACCTACGTGGCGGCCCAATGGGGCTACCGCAACCGCGACCTGCGCCCCGTGCGCGCCTTCAAGCAAGGCATGGCGCCCATCGTCGTCGCCCTGCTGATTTCCACGGGCATGATTTTGGGCGGCGCCAACCATGACATCCGCACGGACTGGCCCTTGTGGAGCCTATCCATCGTGACCGGCCTCATCATCTGGCGCACGAAGATCCATTTGCTGTGGCTGCTGGCGGCCGGCGCCGTGCTGGGCTGGTTCCAGCTCGTCTGACCTTACACGGCCAGGTGCCGCTTCACGTCCTCGCCATCCATCTGTTCCGCCTTGCCGCTGGCGACGACACTGCCGCGCGACAGGACGATGAATTCATCGGCCAGCTCGCGGGCAAAATCGAAATACTGTTCGCACAGCACGATGGCCATGTCGCCACGCTGCTTCAGCAAGGAAATGACCCTGCCGATATCCTTGATGACGGAGGGCTGGATGCCTTCCGTCGGCTCGTCGAAGATGATCAGCTGCGGCTCGGCCAGCAGGGCGCGGGCGATGGCCAGTTGCTGCTGTTGCCCGCCAGATAAATCTCCGCCGCGCCGCTGCAGCATCTCTTTGAGCACTGGAAACAGCTCATACACATGGGAATCGATGCACGACGCTTGTTTTCCGCGCTTCACCGCCATGCCCATCAGCAAGTTTTCCTCGACCGTCAGGCGCGCAAAGATGTCGCGCCCCTGCGGCACGTAAGCGATGCCCAGCTTTGCCCGCGCATGCGGCGTCAGCTTCGTGATGTCGCGCCCCTGGAAGACCACCTTGCCCTGCGCCACGGGCAGCACGCCCATCAGGCATTTGAGCAAGGTCGTCTTGCCCACGCCATTGCGCCCCAGCAAGGCCAGGCATTCGCCCTTGCGCGCCGACAGATTGATGCCGCGCAAGGTGTGCGAGGAGCCATAGTATTGATTCAATTGCTCAACTTCCAGCATATGTGTTCACCTTCCCAGATAGACTTCGATGACGCGCTCGTCCGCCTGCACTTCGTCCATGCGCCCCTGCGCCAGCACGGCACCCTCATGCAGCACGGTGACGATGCCTTGCTGGGCAATGTCAGTCACAAAACCCATGTCGTGCTCGACCACCATGATCGAATGCTTGCCGCGCAATTCATTGAGCAATTCCGCCGTGCGCGCCGTTTCGGCATCGGACATGCCGGCCACCGGTTCGTCCAATAGAATCAGCTGCGGCTCCTGCATCAGCAGCATGCCAATTTCCAGCCACTGCTTTTGCCCGTGCGACAGCAAGCCGGCTGGCCGCGCTTCCTGGCCGTTGAGGCGAATCAAGCGCAAAATCGCTTCGATCTTGCCTGCCTGCTCCGAGCTTAAACGCGCAAACAGGGTGGGCGCCACGCGCTTGTCCATCTTCATCGCCAGTTCCAGGTTGTCGAACACCGTGTGCTGCTCGAACACGGTGGGGCGCTGGAACTTGCGACCGATACCCGCGTGGGCAATCTGCGCTTCCGTCATCGTCGCCAGATTCATGGTCTGGCCAAACCAGGCCGTGCCGGACGTGGGCCGCGTCTTGCCGGTGATCACATCCATCATCGTCGTCTTGCCCGCGCCGTTAGGGCCGATGATGCAGCGCAATTCGCCCACGGAAATGTCGAGACTGAGCTTATTGATGGCCTTGAAGCCGTCGAACGACACGCTGATGTCTTCCAGATACAAAATGGCGCCATGCGTCGTATCGACGCCCTCGCCTTTCACGCGCGAATAACTGGCGCCCGTTTCCGCGCTGGCCATGCCGGGCAACATGCGGATACTCATGCGGCCTCCTCTGCCACGACGGCCGTTTTCTTGCGTTTGAGCTTGTTCAACACGCCGAGCATGCCTTGCTGCATGAACAGGGTGACGACGATGAACAGCAAGCCCAGCGCGAACAGCCACAGTTCCGGCAAGGCGGCCGTGAACCAGCTTTTCAAGCCGTTGACGGTGAAGGCGCCCAGGATGGGACCGATCAAAGTACCGCGTCCGCCGACGGCCACCCACACGACCATTTCGATGGAGTTCGCCGGTGACATTTCGGACGGATTGATGATGCCCACTTGCGGCACGTACAGAGCGCCAGCGATGCCGCACAGCACCGCCGACAAGGTCCAGACGAACAGCTTGAACCACAGCGGGTTGTAGCCAAGGAACATCAAGCGCGCCTCGCTGTCGCGCACGCCTTGCAGCACCCTGCCCAGTTTCGAGCGGACGATGGCGCGCGCGCCCACCAGCGCGGCCAGCAGGAAGGCCAGGGTCAGCAGGAACAGCACGGCACGGGTAGCGGGCGCCGTGATGTCATGGCCAAGGATGGTCTTGAAATCCGTGAAACCGTTGTTGCCGCCAAAGCCGGTGTCATTACGGAAGAACAAGAGCATGAAGGCATACGTCATTGCCTGCGTGATGATGGAAAAATACACACCCTTGATGCGCGAACGAAAGGCAAAGTAGCCAAACACAAAGGCCAGCACGCCCGGCACCAGCACGACGAGGGCCATGCAGTACCAGAAATGTTCCGTGAAGGCCCAGTACCACGGGTAGGTTTTCCAGTCGAGAAAGACCATGAAGTCGGGCAAGCTGCTCTGGTACTGGCCCTGGTCGCCAATCGCGCGCATCAGATACATGCCGTGCGCATACGCGCCCAGGGCAAAGAACACGCCGTGCCCCAGCGACAAGATGCCCGTGTAGCCCCAGACGAGGTCCAGCGCCAGCGCGGCCAGCGCATAACACATGAACTTGCCCACCAGCGCCACCGTATAGGCGGACACGTGCAAGGCATGACCTTCGGCAAACGCCAGGTTAAAAATCGGCAATAGCGCCGCCAGCAGCGTGCATGCGGCAATCGCCAGCCAGACGGGCCGCGTGAACAGGCCCTGCTTGGATTGATAGGAGGTAGTCATTCGACGCTGCGTCCCTTCATGGCAAACAGGCCCTGCGGCCGGCGCTGGATGAAAATGATGATGAATACCAAAATGGCGATTTTCGCCAGCACGGCGCCCGCCACCGGTTCGAGGAATTTGTTCACTTCGCCCAGGCCCAGCGCGGCGATGACGGTGCCGGCAAGTTGCCCTACGCCGCCCAGCACCACCACCATGAAGGAATCGACGATGTAGCTTTGGCCCAGGTCCGGCCCCACATTGCCCAGCTGCGACAGGGCCACGCCACCGAGCCCGGCGATGCCGGAACCGAGGCCGAAGGTCAGCATGTCGACCTTGCCCGTGGCCACGCCCACGCAATCGGCCATGCGGCGGTTTTGCGTGACGGCCCGCACGAATAGGCCCAGCCGTGTCTTGTTGAGGATCAGCCACACTGCCACCACGACAAGGACGGCGAAGACGATGATGGCCAGGCGGTTGTACGGCAGCACTAGGCCGCCCAGCACCGTCACGCCGCCCGACATCCAGGCGGGATTGGCCACTTCCACGTTTTGCGCGCCGAAGATCGTGCGCACCGTCTGCATGAGGATGAGGCTGATACCCCAGGTGGCCAGCAGGGTTTCCAGCGGCCGCCCGTACAGCCAGCGGATCACCGTGCGCTCGAGCGCCACGCCCACCAGTCCCGCGACGAGAAAGGCCGCCGGCAAGGCGGCCAGCAGGTAGGCATCCTGCAGACCAGGCAGATAGGTGCGGAAGAACAGCTGGCATAAATAGGTCGTGTATGCGCCTATCATCAGCAGTTCGCCATGCGCCATGTTGATGATGCCCATCAAGCCGAACGTGATGGCCAGCCCCAAGGCGGCTAACAGCAGCACGCTGCCCAGTGAAATGCCATAGAACACGTTGCCGGCGAATTCCATGCGCGCCACCCGGCCCTTGATCTGGCCCATGGTCTCGATGGCGGCCAGCTGCACGGCTTCGTCGGGCTCGCCTCCCTTCTCGAGCATGGCTTGCAGCACGGGTAGCAGGCGCGCATCGCTGCTGCCGGCCAGCGCCTGCACGGCCTGCTTGCGCGTGGCGGCGTCTGGCGCATGCAGGTTGGCGCTGGCGATCAGCACTTGCAATATCTGCTGGATCTCGGCATCGCTCTCTTGCGCCAGCGCCTTGTGGATCAGGGGCAGCTGCGCCGGATCCACGGATTGCTGCAATGCCTGCGCGGCGGCCAGGCGCGTAGAGCGCTCGGGCGCCAGCAGTTTCAACCCGGACAAGGCGCCCGCCACGGCCGAGCGCAAGCGGTTGTTGACCATCACGCCATCGATGCCGTCCGGCAGCGGCACGCTCTTGCCGAGTGCAGGGTCATACGCCTGCTCGCCGTCGACGATATACACCTTGCCGTCGGGTGTTGCGTATAAAGCGTCGTCCTGCAAGGCTTGCAGCACACGGGCGGCCTCGGGTGTGGCCAGGGCGGCGATCTGGGCGACGGCAGCGACTCTGGCGTCGGGGTCGTCGCCGGATAGCGGTTTGAGCAGGTCGGGGGGAATGGCGGCCTGCGCAGACAGCGGCAACAGGCAAAGTAATAACAAAATACGACGTAGCAGACGCATGCGGAAAGACCTCTCATCGTTACTTCAGCCCAAGCGAAATCTGGGGTCAGACCCGTCGGGTCTGACCCCGGCCTTTCTGCTGCTAACTCATAACTTCTGCTTACCCTCATTCCCCTTGATAAACGGGCTCCACGGCTGTGCACGTATTGGTTCCTTGGTTTTCCACACGACATTGAATTGCCCATCTGCCTTGATCTCGCCGATCATCACGGGCTTTTGCAGATGGTGGTTCGTGGCGTCCATGGTCAGGGTGAAGCCCGATGGCGCCTTGACGCTCTGGCCGGCCATGGCAGCGATCACCTTGTCGGTATCGGTCGACTTGGCTTTTTCCACGGCTTGCGCCCACATGTGGATGCCGACATAGGTCGCTTCCATCGGGTCGTTCGTCACGACCGAACCCGCGTTCGGCAGCTTTTGCGCCACGGCATACGCCTTCCACTGCTTGATGAAGGCCGTATTCACGGGGTTCTTGACGGACTCGAAATAATTCCATGCCGCCATGTGACCGAGCAGCGGCTTGGTATCGATGCCGCGCAGCTCTTCCTCGCCGACGGAAAACGCGACGACAGGCACGTCCGTGGCTTTCAAGCCTGCATTACCCAGCTCCTTGTAGAACGGCACGTTCGAATCGCCATTGATGGTGGATATGACGGCCGTCTTGCCGCCCGTGGAAAACTTCTTGATGTTGGCGACGATGGTTTGATAGTCGGCGTGGCCGAACGGCGTGTAGACCTCGCTGATATCGCTATCCTTGACGCCCTTGCTTTTCAGGAAGGCACGCAGGATCTTGTTCGTGGTGCGCGGATACACGTAATCCGTACCCAGCAGCACGAAGCGCTTGGCGCCGCCGCCATCCTTGCTCATCAGGTATTCCACGGCCGGGATCGCTTGCTGGTTCGGCGCAGCGCCCGTGTAAAACACATTCTTTTCCAGCTCCTCGCCCTCGTATTGCACCGGGTAAAACAGCAGGCTGTTGAGTTCCTTGAACACGGGTAAAACCGACTTGCGCGACACGGACGTCCAGCAGCCGAACACAACGGCAACCTTGTCCTGCGCCACCAGTTGTCTCGCTTTTTCCGCGAACAAGGGCCAGTTTGACGCCGGGTCGACGACGACGGCTTCCAGTTTCTTGCCCAGCACGCCACCCTTGGCATTGATCTCGGCGATCGTCATCAAGGCCACGTCTTTCAGCGTCGTTTCGGAAATGGCCATGGTGCCCGACAGCGAGTGCAAAATACCTACCTTGATCGTATCGGCGGCCAAGGCTGCCTGCATGTAAGTGGACGTGGCCAGGGCCAGTGCGCCGGCGGCGGCCGCTTTCAGGATGATGCGTCGTGACATGGGGACTCCTGTGATGGGTTCGTGGGGGTCGAGCTGGGCATACGATGTTGTTAAAGCAGAATGCATGCCAGCACCAGCAGGTGTCCGCCATGGTGCACGCGGCTCCCGCCGCACGAAAAAAAACCTGGCTGCACAAGGACTGTGCAGCCAGGTTTCAAATTGCCGTAAAACGGTGCGCCGGACGCAACAATCCCGGCATCAATCCTTGCGCGGCACGCCACGCAGGCGGCGCCAGCCCTTGCGTCCCAGCGGGAACAGCAGCACGAAGGCGATCAGCCACGGCAGGATGTAGGCCATGGCCGTGATGGCGTTGGCCACGCCTTCCGACAGGTTGTCCGTGAAATTGCCCAGCGAGCGCTTGACCGGTGTCCAGAACGATTGCTTGCCTTCGGCGCTGATGGCCACGTTCAGCAAGTCCGTGTCGATGCGCTGCATCAACAGCGCGTCTGCCGCCGTCGCCTGCTCCAGTTCCACTTGCACGGTAGCCAGTTCCTTGGTCACCTTGATCAGGGCGTCGACGTTCGCGCCCGAGCGCTTTTCCAAGTCTTGCAATTGCGCCTGGTATTGCCTGAGCATCTCCAGGCGTTTCTTGCTGTCGAGCACGGGACGGCCCAGGTCTTCCACCTTGGTGCCCTGGCTCGTGACGTCGCCTTCAGTCGCGACCAGCGCGACGAGCTTCCTGATGCCGGCCGGCTTGGCGCGCATGCTGATGCGCGCGTGCACGTAGCGCCCGCTGTCGAGGCTGGAATCGAGCAGCAAGCAGCCGTTTTCCGTATCGGCCTTGCAGGCGGCGACCACTTTTTCATACAGGGGCCGCACTTGCGCCTCGTGCGTATCGACGCTGACATTATGTTCATAGGCAAGAAACTCGCTGCCCTTTTCCTTGCCTTCGAGACGCGCGGCGCTCGATTGCCCGCCGCTTTCGCCCTTGCCGCCGCAACCGGCCAGCAACATCAGGCCGATCAGACCTAGATACACTTTTTTCATGATTTCTTTCCTGGATTATTTTTGCAGCGGCAACAATTCGATATCGGGCAAGTGCGCCGCCACGTCCTGCACGGTCGCGTATGGCGTCAGCGATGCCACCACCTGCGGCAACGGTTCCGCCCAGATTTCCGGCAAGTCGCGTTCCTCGGGTGCCAGCACGGGAAAGGCCAGCTGCTCGCGCGGCGGCGTGAAGGCAGCCGCGACGCCGGGCTTGTTGCCGCGCGCATCGATGCGGTACCAGCCAAAATCCTGCAGATACACGGCATTCAAGCCATGCAGACAAAACGGCGGCCCCATTTCGCCGACGGCCAGGCGCTGGTAGCACAGGCCGGCAGGAATGCCGTTGGCGCGCAGCAGCGCGGCCAGCAGATGGCTCTTCGCATAGCAATAGCCGGTGCCATGCTGCAAGACGTCGGAGGCGCGGCAGGTGACGGGATTGCGCTGGTAATCCCAGCTGTGGGCCACCTCGTCGCGCACGAAGGCAAAGCAGCGGGCCGCGATGGCCGCGTCGCCCACGGCACCTGCCGCCAGTGCGGCCGCCTTGGCGCGCACGGCCGGATGGTCGCTGTCGATGTAGGTGCTGCTGGCTAGATATATGGAAAAGTCGGGGGAAAAGTCGGTAGACATGGCATAAAGGCAATGCGAAAAGATAATGCGCGATTTTAGTCGAAGCAGCGTAACATTCACCGTTTCTTTGCGCAGGAACAAAGAAAATCCACGCGCCGGGCCAGCTGCGCGGGGGCCGGCGACTTTGGCGGCGGCCCGGTAGCTGGTATCATGCGGGCAAACGCAGCCAGCCCTACAGGCCCGGCACAAGCACTACCCTGCGAAGCGGCCCCGCCACCGGGCGCGCCGCCGACGCCACCCTACAGATCAGAGAAACGAGTTCCCTATGAGCACTTCATCGTCCCACCCATCGTTCTGGCGCCGTGTCCCGCTGGCTTTCGGCGCCTTCTTCAGCACCCTGTCGGATGCCGCCTATGCGGCCCGCGTGGAAAAGCTGTCCCTGCCCGAGGCTGCTCCCGTCGCGCCAGTGGCCCCGGCGCCAGCTCCCGTGCCGACACCTGCCGCCGCGCCCGTCATCTTGAAAGAAGCGACGCCGGATGCGGCCCTGCAGTTGCTGGCCCTGCTGCAACGCGAAGCGCGCTTGATCGATTTTACGCAGGAAAACCTGGGCAGCCATGCCGACGCCGACATCGGCGCGGCCGCCCGCGTCGTGCATGAAGGCTGCGCCAAGGTCATGCGCGAATACTTCACCATCGACGCCGTGCGCCAGGAAGCAGAGGGTAGCCGCATCGTGCTGCAGGAAGGTTTTGACAGCGCCCAGGTGCGCCTGACGGGCAACGTCGTCGGCTCGGCGCCATTCACGGGTACCTTGAGCCACCGCGGCTGGCGCGCGTCCAGCGTGCGCCTGCCGAAACTGAGCGCGCAGCACGACGCCGCCATCCTCGCACCGGCCGAGGTGGAACTGTGAACGACACAAGGAACGCCACCCCGAACACCCCGCGCTACGCCATCGGCATCGACCTGGGCACCACCCACAGCGCCCTGTCGTATGTGAACCTGGTCGAAAGCGACGGCGAGCAATCGAGCCACGGCGTGCTGAAAGTGCCGCAACTGTCGGCGCCGGGCACCGTCGAAGAATTGCCGCTGCTGCCATCGTTCGTCTACCTGCCGCACGCCGATGAAGTGGCGGCGGGCGACCTGGCCCTGCCCTGGGTCACCGAGGAAGCGCAAGCGCCGTTCGTCGTTGGCGAAATGGCCCGCAGCCGCGGCGCCACCACGCCGATCCGTCTGGTGTCGAGCGCGAAAAGCTGGCTGTGCCACCCGGGCGTGGACCGCCGCGCGGCCATCCTGCCAAACGACGCGCCGGCGGAAGTGGCGCGCATCTCGCCCATCACGGCCGCCACGCGCTACCTGACGCACTTGCGCCAGGCCTGGGACAACGCCCACCCGCAAGCGCCGTTCGCCGAACAGGAAATCACGGTCACGATTCCCGCTTCGTTCGACCCGGCCGCGCGCGAGCTGACGATGGAAGCCGCGCAGGCGGCCGGCTACACCTCATTGACCTTGCTGGAAGAGCCGCAAGCGGCCCTGTACAGCTGGATCCAGACGAGCGAAGGCCGCTGGCGCAAGGAAGTCAAGCCGGGCGACATCATCCTGGTCGTCGACGTGGGCGGCGGCACCAGCGACTTTTCGCTGATCGCCGTGCTCGAGCGCGACGGCGTGCTGGAGCCGCATCGCGTGGCGGTCGGTGAACACATCCTGCTCGGTGGCGACAATATGGACCTGGCGCTGGCCCACCTGGTGGCCCGCAAGCTGGCCGCCAACGGCACCCAGCTCGACGCCTGGCAAATGCGCGCACTCACGTATGGCTGCCGCAGCGCCAAGGAAAGCCTGCTGGCCGACAGCGGCCTCGATGTGGCACCGATCGTCGTGCCGAGCCGCGGCTCGAAACTGATCGGCGGCTCCATCCGCACGGAACTGACGCGCGCGGAAGTGTCCACCTTCATCCTCGACGGCTTCTTCCCGCAGGTGGAAGCGTCGAGCCGCCCGGCCGTGCGCACGCGCGCCGGCCTGACGCAACTGGGCTTGCCGTATGCGCAGGACGCTGCCATCACGCGCCACCTGGCCGCGTTCCTGGGCCGGCAAGTGGCGGCGACCAGCGAACTGGAAGGCTTTGCGGGCCGCCAGTCGGCGGAAGCCAGCTTTTTGCACCCGACGGCCGTGCTGTTCAACGGCGGCGTCTTCAAGTCCGACTTGCTGGTCCAGCGCATCATAGCCACCGTCAACGACTGGCTGTACATGGAAGGCGCGGAACCGGCGCGCATGCTGGCCGGGGCCGACCTGGACCTGGCCGTCGCCCGTGGCGCCGCCTACTACAGCTACGTGCGGCGCGGCCATGGCGTGCGCATCCGCGGCGGCACGGCCAGTTCCTTCTATGTCGCCATCGAGTCGGCCATGCCGGCCATCCCCGGCATGGAACCGCCGATCCAGGCCCTGTGCGTAGCGCCGTTCGGCATGGAAGAAGGCAGCGAACTGGAACTGCCGGGCCAGCAATTCGGCCTCGTCGTGGGCGAACCCGTGCACTTCCGCTTCTTCGCCTCGTCCACGCGCCGCAACGACCAGATCGGCGACTTGCTCGACTTCTGGGGCCCCGATGAATTGCAGGAACTGAGCGAAATCCAGGCGACGCTATCCGCCGAAGGCCGGTCGGCCGGCGACGTGGTGCAGGTCAAACTGCACGCGCGCGTGACGGAAGCGGGCACCCTGGAACTGCTGGCCGTGTCCCCTGACGGCGCCGAGCGCTGGAAAGTGGAATTCGACGTGCGCGGCACGCCGCAGCAATAAGCATGCGCGGCGCGAAGGTGCAGCCGGCCTTCCTGGTCGGCATCGACCTGGGCACCACCAACACGGTGGTGGCCTATGCAGATGCCAACGATACGCAGGCGGGCATCGAGCTGCTTCCCATCGAGCAGCTGGTCGCTCCCGGCGAAGTGGGCGCACGCCCGCTGCTGCCGTCCTTGCGCTACCACCCCGCTGCCGGTGAACTGGCGGCGGGCGACTTGCAGCTGCCGTGGCCACAGCAAGACGTCGAACATGCCGTGCTGGGCGTCCTGGCGCGCCAGCTGGGCGCCCAGGTGCCGGGCCGGCTGGTCACCAGCGCCAAGAGCTGGCTGTCGCATGCGAACGTGGACCGCCAGGCACCCATCCTGCCATGGGGCGCCGATGCCGACGTGGCCAAGGTGTCGCCCGTGGCGGCCAGCGCCAGCTACCTCGCCTACGTGCGCGCCGCGTGGAATCACCGCTTCCCGGATTCTCCTTTGGCGCAGCAGGAACTGGTACTGACCATCCCCGCCTCGTTCGACGAGGGTGCGCGCGCACTCACCCTGGAAGCGGCCCGCATGGCGGGCTTGCCCACCTTGCGATTGGTGGAAGAACCGCAGGCGGCCTTCTACGATTTCCTGCAGCGCCGGCGCGCCACCCTGCGCGACGACCTGGCCGACACGCGCCGCATTTTAGTCTGCGACGTGGGCGGCGGCACCACCGATTTCAGCCTGATCGACGTCGCCTTTGATGGCGACGGCGAACCGCAGCTCACGCGCAGCAGCGTGGGCAACCACTTGATACTGGGCGGCGACAATATGGACCTGGCGCTGGCCCACCTGGTGGAAACGCGCATGGCGGCAGGCAGCGAAGGCGGCATGAAGCTGTCTGCCGCGCGCTTGTCGCAGCTGATGGAACGCTGCCGCGCCGCCAAGGAACTGCTGCTGTCGCAGGACGCGCCGGACAAGGCCACCGTCACTTTGCTGGGCGGCGGATCGCGTTTGATCGGCGGCAGCCGTTCCGCCGACGTCACGCGCGAAGAAGTGGCGGCCATGGTGGTCGACGGTTTCTTACCGAAGGTGGAATTCACCGAGACAGCGAAAAAAGGCCGCGCGGGCATCGTCGAATTCGGCCTGCCGTATGCGCAGGACGCGGCCATCACGCGCCACTTGGCCAGCTTTCTGCAACAGCATCAAGGGGCATTGCCCGACACCCTGCTGCTGAACGGCGGCGTGTTCCGCGCCGACGCGCTGGCGCGCCGCCTGGCAGAAACCCTGGCGCACTGGCGGGGTCAGCCCCTGACCATCCTGCATAACGATAATCCCGACGTGGCCGTGGCCCGTGGTGCCGTCGCCTACGCGCTGGCGCGACGCGGCCAGGCACCGCGCATCGGCGGCGGCTCGCCGCGCAGCTATTTCCTCGTGCTGGGCGACGCGGGCAAGGACCACCGCGCCGTGTGCATCCTGCCCCGTGGCAGCGCCAGCGGCGAAGAAATCCGCCTGACGGAGCGCCTGTTCGCGCTGCGCCTGGGCCGGCCCGTGCGCTTCCACCTGGCCACATCCCTCTTTGAGGCGGGCACGCCGCCGCAACTGGGCGAGATCGTCGATCTGGACGCCGGGGAATACTTGCGCCTGCCACCGCTGGCCAGCGTGCTGCAAGCGGAAAGCGGCGAGAAGCGCGACATCATCGTGCAGCTGGCAACCGTCATGACGGAAGTGGGGACACTGGAAGTGCACTGCGTGGCCGAAGCCGATGCCGGCCAGCGCTGGCTGCTGGAATTCCAGCTGCGCGCTGGTAAGGAAGAGCAAGGCGATGGCGAGGCTCAAGCCGTTTCGCCACGCATCAAGGAAGCCATCGAGAAGATCGAGCGCATCTTCGGCGGCAAGGCGCAAAAGGTCGAGACCAAGGAAGTGCGCCAGTTGCGCCAGCACCTGGAACGGGGACTGGGTGGGCGCGAAAGCTGGGACACGCCGCTGCTGCGCCAGCTGTTCGACGCCCTGATGCTGCGCGCCCGCGGCCGGCGCCGCTCCGCCGAGCATGAGCGGGTCTGGCTGAACCTGACTGGCTACTGTTTGCGCCCCGGCTATGGCGATACGCTCGATCCATGGCGCATCGAGCAGCTGTGGGCCCTGTTCGACACGGGCGTCCAGCATCACAAGGATAACCAGGTGTGCGCCGAATGGTGGACCCTGTGGCGTCGGGTGGCCGGCGGCTTGAGCACGGAGCAGCAATTGCGCCTGCTCGACGACTTCGCCTTCAACCTGCAAGCCGATGCGGCCCAGCGCGGCAGCCGCCCCGTCACCCTCGTCAACGGCAGCGACGACGACATGCTGCGCCTGGGCGCCTCCTTGGAGCGCATCCCCGGCGCCTACAAGGCCGAAGTGGGCGCGTGGCTGATCAAGCGCTTGCAAAAAGCCGGCAGAGAAGCGGTGGACACGAACACCCTGTGGGCATTGGCCAGGGTCGGCGCGCGCCAGCCCTTCCACGGCAGCGCGCATGAAGTGGTCGACAGCGCCACCGTGGCTGAATGGCTGCACGTGTTGCTGGCGCTGGACTGGAAAAAGACGGAACCGGCGGCGTTTGCCGCCACCCACCTGGCGCGCATGACGGGCGACCGCTCGCGCGACATCGGCGACGAGCTGCGCGCCACTGTGCTGACCCGCCTGAAAGCCGTGGGCGCCCCACAGCTGTGGCAGGCGATGGTCAGCGAAGTGACGCAGCTCGACGAAGCGAATACCAAGCGCATGCTGGGCGAGGCACTGCCGCCGGGGTTGAAGCTGATAATTTGAAAGCTATGCGGGACAATCAGACTGACCAAACACTTGTTTAACAGACCGGTAACTTCCAAGTGCTTCAGTTTATCTAACGACAGTGGGGAGGAGCCGCCTCTTGCCTTACCTATTAGGTCAGGTGAAATCTAGGCTACTAAATCTAAGGAGCAAAAGCATGTACATTTTCCTCACCAAACCATTTTCCTAACCTTCCGAGTGATGCCTCCGACAAATGCTGCGTAAAGAGTACAGCCAATCGTTTCTTTGGTCGCGAGCATGCCACATAAAATAAATTTCTGTTTCGCTGGAACTTTGCTTCGTCGGCAGGGACATCGAACGTTTCTAGTAGCTCATTGAAATTGTACTGGCTCCAGCCACGCCCAGCGACAACTAGCACGTTCTCGAATTCAGCTCCCTTGACACCGTGTTTTGTGGAGAAAGGGGTGCTGTCATCGACGAATCGCGCGAGCGCCGAGACTTGCTTATAAGGCACGCTTCGAAGGCTACGCACCCGCCCAATCAGTTTAGGCTCTTCTTCTCCAGGTTCAGCATCCCACTTTTGAAGGTCTCGCTCCCTGCGCTCTACAGCGTCTGGGATCCGTGGTCTCCGCGTAGTCATCAAATGATCCATAACATCCCCCACAGTCCCGTTTTCCCTGAAGTTCAACAGCGTGGCCATATCTTTTACCCAAGCGGCCTTTTCAGTAAACGAACGGATATTCGGTGTGCGCGCATCGAGTGCAGCAAACATCTCACCGAACTTCTTCTTATCGTACGCAGAGCAAACCGGCTCGACAGTATCCAGTAGAAACTTAACGTGAGCGTCTTCTTTCTTTAGGAACGACTCATTTCGACTGTACACCTTTGCAAGTTGATCGTATCCCTGCTCAGTAGCAAGAACGCTATGTGTAAGCATGAGAATCTTTGTTTTCTCCGCAGAGAAGTCCCATCCTTCTCCCTCCAGCCTGAGGCGCAACGCTTCGAGGTGTTCGTGCGCCACATCAGATGGAAGATCGTTGGTCCAGTGCCCGCCCCCCTTGCCATCCCGACGCACTCCTTTCCAACCGTTAGTGTGAAACGCGACAGCAATGCCTGCGCTTCCAGGCTCGCTGCATGACTGCGGCAACCCAGGCCGCATTCGGTTCAAAACGTTTACTACTGTCTCAACCGAACGGAAATTTGACTTCTGCGGAACAGTGATGAGATCGGTGTTTTTGATTCCTCCGGTGCCTTCCGCATAAATCTTTTGCCAGTGATCACCAAAGAAACCAATCAACGGACTATCAGCCTTCCCAACAAAATGTTCCAGCAGCGATTCTACAAATTCTTTGTCCGTGTCCTGATATTCGTCGATGAAAAGAACGGGATAACGTGCGGCGAATATCCTCCGAAACTTTGGCAGCCTCATGAGCTTTACTATGAGTGCAAGCACGTCATTGTGGCCCAACGATACCATGCTGTCTTCCGGTGCAGCAGAAGGATAGCCGAGGTCATATTCGATTGGTCTACCTGCCACGTCACCACCTTCGTCGAGTCGCTCCTTCCATTTTGGAAGGTTTGGCAACTCTGCCCTCAGGTTTGGCTGGAAGTCCTTAATGAGGGACCAACAGAAAGCGTGGATTGTCGATGTAACGACTGAAGGATGTCCGTCAATACGCGACTTTATCTCGTCACTAGCGACGTTAGTGAACGTGATGCAAGCAACCTTGGCATTGCGTCGAGCGAATTCACGGCCCTGATTGCCGGTCACATATCGCAGCGCTTTGACCAACGAGTAGGTCTTTCCGGAACCAGCTCCAGCTTCGAGCAGGAAGCTCTGCCTTTGGTCGATACATTCGAAAATCGCATTAAGCGATTCTTCGGCGGCTACTATGGCTGGATTCGGCATGAGTGGGTTCTTAGGCATCTGCTGCCTCGTTCGGGATAATAACTTCCAGGATCACAGCAGCCGCAGTAACAAACGATCCAGCAGTCGCTAGCCATTCCAAGCCCTCTGTAATATAACGAGGGACTGACCATTCGCCATCTTCAATAGCGTACTTGAGCGCAAAAGTGGACTTCTTCTGCCTAGAAGCATAATCCCATGCAAACTGCTCCGGATCCTTTGGATCAACATCAAATTTGACGGCATTCGCAAGAACGAATGCATCCTCGAAGCTACGTCCGCAAGGTTTCGCCCCCTCTTCGGGTACCTGATAAGCGATTCGGCGGTTTCCCTTGGCCTTATCTTCAGGTTTCTTGTCGAGTAATGCAGCAAGGCTCACATTAGCCCCACCGAACCAATCACGGATACAGGCATTGCTCGTGCCTTTTCCCTCCGATACCTTGCAGGCAGTGCCGCTATTCGGCCCCGTCACAGAGTCGAGATCCGTTATTATGAGGGCAGGAAGTTCCAAGAAGTCGAGTAGCCGTGCGAATATGTGAGCGTATGCGCCTCCGACCTCCAGAATCGCAACATACTGGCTACCAAGCTTCGCGCCAGCAACTAAGCCGGCATCTACCTTTTCCGTCATACGTGGGAGGAGAAGGTGTTCGGCCGTTCCTTCGATCAGCATGACCTTGTCCGCGAACAAAAGATCGCACCGCGTCTGGCTCATGTACTGATGTAAAAACTCATTGTCCTTGTTGCTCTTATCTCCAAAATCTTTCTTTAGATCTCTAATTCGACTGCTAAAGAATCCTACTGCGGCTGGGTCAGTGGACACGAGGAAATATCTGATCGCATCAAACGGTGCTTTGTTTGCCATGTGCGACGAATGCGTACTCACGACAAACTGAACTGGCCAGGGACGCTCGTCGCCTGAAATTTGTACGAATATCCGTGCAATTTCATTGAGCTTCTGGATAAAGACCTCCTGCATTTGCGGGTGCAAGTGAGCCTCAGGCTCCTCAATGAATACAAGATGAACCACCGGAGTACATGTTAAAGCCTTATAGGACTTATACGCCTCGAACAGTTTCAAAAGCATGTAAATAAGGTTACGTGTACCAAGTCCGTTATAAGCCTCGGGTAGATGGATCCCACCACTCCCCGAATACTTTATCTTCGTGTGGTTCTTCAACAGCAACTCGACGTCAAGCGTGGTTTCGGTACGCAACTTGGGATCTGGCAGTCGGTAACCAAACAGATCAAGGGCGGGAAGCAGATTTGTGAGCTGGCCATTAAAGCTCTTGTCTATGTTCCCTTGTACGTCCTTGACTGCAGCTTTCAGTTCAGCGACAGTTTTACGATCAGCAGCATCAGCAGAGTCCGAACCTGCCGTCGCAAAGAGAGTACTAAGGATCTTCCCTAACGAATCATTATCCTTATGTGTCGTGTCGTCCAGGCCACGGTGCGCTGTGATGAGGTCACCTTGGATCGTCGCCTTTAACTGTGCCCACTCCATGGGCTTTCGATTTGTCGGATCGTTCGGATCGACACCCGCAAGACTGCACTTGTATAGTTTTGGTAGACGCTCTCTTAAGACCTCGAAGAGCGCTACCTTTTTCGCTTCCTCGCCAGCACCGTCGACGAATTCAATTTCTCCGAGCAGCGCTTTCACCTTTCCGTCTCCAAGTTGATAGCACACATGGATTCGTGCCTCGGTACAGTCCGGATCAAGATCAACGACAAAGTCACCAAGCGGACCAAGGTTCATCTCGTCCTTCTCGTATCTCAAGGTTAGCCAAATCTCGATTTCAGGAAGTAAAGCACGAACTTCTATTTCTTCCTTGCCAGCTGAGAATAGCTCATACGCAGACCAAAAGCAGGAGTGTGCACCGAGGGAAAAGTCTTCAAGCCGAAATGCAGCCGAACTTTCGAGGAGGAGCCGACGAAAAAGTTCTGCAAGCGAGGTCTTTCCGCTGTTGTTCCTGCCGACGACCATGGTGGTCCCGTCCTCGAGGTACAAATCAGCGTTCCGAAGCAGGCGAAAATTACGGATCTCGACCTTCTTGATTTTCATGTAGCTCCTTAGAGTTATCCACCCATCTCGTGGGCAATGCCTACCACCATCAGAGGGCAGCAATTCCTGAGAGTATCAAACTACAGAAGGAGAAATGCCACAAATTGTCACAACCCTTAAAATTTACTCAGGATTTAACGGTGAATAAAAGAGAATCACTTGAAATAGTGAAAAATACTGAAGCGCAGGCAGTTTCTAAATATTACGGTGCCTGGGAGTATATATATCAAAGATGAGCGCGTAGCCATGGAGGTTGCGTTGCCAAAGCAGTCAGGTATACCACCAATGCCAATTGGATCTCTAGAGATAGTCAAGGCCCGAACACACAGTGGACGGTTCGGGCATCCCAAACCATGGAGCAGCACTGATCAACCACATCCATATGCTGGACTTAGAAGCACGTGGCGCAAAACACGTCGAGACCCCGTCTTACTAGGGACTGAGCCCCTGATCTCCCTCAACATCAACGCGCGAGCCCGAATACCGTGGTAAACCATCTGCCAGTTTTACCCATTCCACTTGCGTGTCCGTATAGATATGGCTGTGCGGCGGCCAACCCCCTGGCTCATCGAGACTGCCAGTGGTCAGCCCGACCTCGTCCGGGTCGCGCTCATCCTCGAACGTCAGCTGCGTGCCGCAGCGGGGGCAAAAACTGCGGGTGCAGTGTTCGCTGGACGCATACGGTGTGGCCTGCCCCTGCAGCCAGCGAAAATTCGCCCTCGGCACGCTGAACCAGGCGACAAACGGCGCACCTGAGGCGCGGCGGCACATCGAGCAATGGCAGGCCGTTTCATGAAAGGCGCCCGTGCCCGCTTCGTAGCGCACGTCGCCGCATAAACATCCTCCGCTCAGCATGGCATCCTCCTGCAAATGAAAAAGGCGCCCAGTGTAGCGCCGCTGCCGCGCCACGTTTTGCGCTAGATCACGGCGACGATCAACAGCAGCACCGCCAGCGGCGCCTGCACCAGCACGATGCCCGGATGCGTGCGGCGCAGCTGGGCCCACACGGACAGGCCCGGCACTTCCTCATGCGGATGGTGGGCTTCGTCGCGCAGCGACATCGCGTGCAGGAACATGCCGGCGATCAAGGGGCCGGGATTGACCCACCAGCCCTGCTCGAGCAAGCCGCGCGACAAATAGATGGCCAGCGCGCCGATGGCAAACGGCGAGGCCCACACGAGCGCCAGCATCAAACGGATGCCATAGAATTCGGCCAGTGTCCCCATGCGGTGCAAGCGGCTGACATCGTGGTTTTCCATGCGCCGGTCGATGGCCAGCTCGGCGCGGCCGTACAGGGTCCACAGGCCGCCGAACAGGCAGCCCAGCAGCACGCCGATGACGATGTCGGCCACGAACACCGCATATTTATTGACGTCGGCCGTGCCGATACCCAGCGACGTGTGGGCGGCCGCATGCAGGTGCAAGCCGGCCTGCTCGCCTTCGGCCGTCGTATAGCGGTCGCGCACGTCATGGGTGCTGCCGATATATACGACGTTCTTGCGCGGCGCCCCGGCATCCACGCCGGCCTGGCCATCGATCAGCTTGACGCGCGTGCGCGTAGGGTTCAGGAATGCCGGCGCCACGGCGGCAGGATGAAACGGCGCGGTGACGGCATTCTGTTCGGCCGCCGCCTTGGCGTCGCCGCGGATGACGGGTTCGAACGCCCAGCGCGCCAGCTCCTTTTCGCTACCCGTGCGCCGCGCCAGCTGGCACACGCGGCCGGCCAGCGCCACCACTTCCTTTTGCTCGGACAGGGCGGCTGGCATGGGCTGCTTCTGCTCCTGCTCGTCGGCGCCATGCGCCAGCTCGAAGGCCACGGCCGCCAGCACGGGGCTTTTCAGCTCGATGCGCGTGACGGCGCCCATGCGTTCGCGGATACGCGGGCTGGCAAAGTGGATGCCGGCCGCGCAGCGCGCGCGTATCCACGGCAGGTTCTCGTTGCGGTCCGACTGTTCGGGCAGGATCAGCACAAGCTGCCGACCATCGGCGGCCAGCCGGTCGAGCAGGCTGTCCAGCGGCCGCTCGCCCGCCTTGTGCTGTTCGTACACGGCCGGCGCCAGGTCCAGGTCGATGGCCAGCACCTTGCTGCCGCGCGCGGCGGCGCTGGCGATCAATTGCTCCAGGCGAGAACGCTCCAGCGGTGCGCGCTCGTCGAAGACCTGTTCGAACGCGGGCTGGTCGATTTCGATGATGCCGGGCCGGTAGGCGGCACCCGGGTCCTTGCCCCGGTCCAGCAACTGCTCCTGCGCCGCGCTGGCGCGCAGCATGGCCGCATCGAGCCATTCGAGCACGTGAAAACCCTCGAGCGCCAGCATCAGCGCGGCGATCAGGCTGGCGCCGATCACATGGTGCAGCAGATGCGTGCCCGTCAGCTTGAAGGCCGAGCCCAGCTGAACGGCCGGCCATAGCAGGCGCCGCCAGAGTGGCGGGCGCGGTTGATCCGGCTGGCTGCTTTCCACGGTGCGCTCCCTTGCGTGCGATGCCTGAATATCATTCAAGCAATAAATGATGACGAAAGGATAGTGTATTGCAGTTGTGTCCGTTTCGCCGCACGGCTGGCACGGGCCAATCCGGCAGCCTACTTCGGCCTGGCCAGCAGCAGCTTGCCCAGCGCTTCGAAGGCCGGCGTGGTGGTCGGATCGTTGGCCGCATTGGCCGCCGTCGGCGTCGAGGCGAAACGCACGATCACCATTTCCGCCTTCGGATCGATGTAGATGCGCTGGCCGTACACGCCGCGCGCCATGTAGGCGCCATGGTCGTTATGCGTGACCCACCACATGTCGCGGTAGCTCCAGCCCTTAAGCAAATCGTAGCCGCCCTTGGCGAACAGCTGCTTGTCGCCGCCACGGCGGATATCGTCGACGGCCGCCTTCGGAATGATTTGCTGGCCGTTGTGGCGGCCATCGTTGCGCAGCATCTCGCCAAAGCGGGCCAGGTCGCGCAGGCCCGCGCTCAAGCCGCCGCCGGCAAACGGCGTGCCCGTCGAATCGACCGACATGTAGCCATCCTGCTCGGCGCCCAGCTTTTGCCAGACATGCTCGGACAGGTAGTCGTTGACGCTCTGCCCCGTGACCCTGGCGATGATCCATCCCAGCACATCCGAGTTGACCGTGCGGTAGCCGAAGCCCTCGCCGTGTTTTCCCTCATGCCGCACCGTTTGCAGGTATTCGAAATAGCTGCGCGGCCCCGTGTAATCCTTGGGCTTGGGCAGCGGATTGCCGGCCGCCGCGTGCTGCCACACTTCCGCGTTCGGGTCGGCGTAATCTTCGCTGAATTTCAGGCCCGTGGTCATGTCGAGCACCTGGCGCACGGTAGCGTCGCCAAACGCGGATTTGGCCAGTTCCGGCACGTACTCGGCCACCTTCTTGACCGGATCGAGCTTGCCTTCGGCCACCAGGGCCGCGCCGATGGTGCCCATCACGGACTTCGTCACCGACATGGCGCCATGCTGGCCGCCCTCCTTCAATACGCCGAAATAGCGTTCGTACACGATGCGGCCCCGGTGCAGCACGACGATGCCGTCCGTGTAATTGGCGCCCAGCGACTGCTCCCACGTCATCGTATCCTTGGCGCCAAGCGGCGTGAAGCGCAGGCTGTCGATATCGTTGCGCAGCGCGCGCGGCAAGGGCACGGGCGCCTTCAAGCCGCGCGCCACTGCCACCGTCGGCATCAGCTGGCGGAAGTGCGACACGCTCCAGCGCAGCTGCGGGAAATTGAAATAGCTGCCATCGTCGAAGCGGATGATTTTATCGGCCGGCGGCGGCGCGCCCACCATCCATTGCAATGCAGCCGGATCGCTGGCGGCGGCCGACAGCGGCGCCGTCGTCTCTGCCGCATGGGCGCCGGCGGCCAGCGCCAGGCAGGCTGCGGCCAGAGCCAGGCGGCGGATTGGTGGCAGTGTCGTCATGCATTTCTCCTGTCATGGCTGGCACCCGCGGCGGCGCTCGCTTCATGCGATGCATGCTAACAGAGAAACTTTTTATCTTGTTCTACGGCATCCTATTGTGCGGGCCACGCGCTGAGACGAACGTCTCACGCGCGCGCCATGCTGCAGCGCAGGATGCGCGGCCCCGCGCTTCGTGCTAAAAACGAAAACACCATAAAAAAACAGACACGAGACACTGGAGAGCGCCATGCCCTACGTCCGCCAGACCAGCCATATCGACCGCGTGCGCGACCTGATCGCCGGCCGCATCGTCAATCCAGGCGCCGATACGGCCAGGCTGGCGTCGTCGTACCGGCGTTCGCTCGACGACTACCGGCTCGACCCCGCTTCCACCACGGGGCCGCGCATACTGACGGGCGCCGAACTGCGCGCCATCCAGCAGTCCGAGGAGGATTTTCTGCGCTCCACGGGCCAGTGCCTGCCCCGCCTGCACGCCATGGTGCGCGAGGCGGGCTACTGCGTCATCCTCGCCAATGCGCGCGGCGTGACGATCGACTACGTGGTTGACACGGACCAGCGCAAGGATTTCAAGAAGGCGGGCCTGTACCCGGGTTCGTGCTGGTCGGAAGAAGAGGAAGGCACGTGCGGCATCGCCTCCGTGCTGCTCGACCACGAAGCCATCACCGTGCACAAGACCGACCATTTTCGCGCCGCGTTCACGGGCCTGACCTGCAGCGCGGCGCCGATTTTTTCGCCGCACGGCGACTTGATCGGCGTGCTCGATGCGTCTGCCCTGCGTTCTCCCGACGCGCGCGACAGCCAGCGCCTCGTCAAGCAGCTGGTGCGGCAAGGCGCGACCCTGATCGAGGACGGCTTTTTTCTGAAGTCCTACAGCCATTGCTGCATCCTGCTGGCGCACCGCAACCGCCACTTCGTCGAAGTGCAGCCGGAAATGCTGCTCGCCATCGACGAACATGGCGACATCGTCGCCGCCAACCGCTGCGCGCGCGACGTCATCGGGGGCCTCGACAGCCTGCCGCGTCCCGTCGCCGAGGTGCTGGACGTGCGCGCCGAGAGGCTGTTCGATGCGCGCGCGGGACGCAGTCTGCTGTCCTTGCGCCTGGCCGGCGGCAGCACGTGGCTGCACGCGCGCGTGCGCGCGCCGCTGCGCCAGGCCAAGGCGCGTCCGCGCGCCATGCGCGAGGCCACCGTCGCGCAAGACGTGGTGGCCTACACGGCGCCGGAACTGGCCGAACGCACGCGCATCGTCCACGCCATGAACGCCGCCAAATGGCGCCCGCTGCAGGCGGCCGCCATGCTGGGCATCTCGCGCGCCACCCTGTACCGGCGCCTCAAGCAGCTGCACATCGTGCCACCGCACCGGCAATGATGCGACAAACGCGCTGAGACTTCCGTCTCAATCGCCGCCATGCTGCGCTGCGCAATGCGGCGCAAGAACGCCAGTGTTACAACATCGTCAGCGGCAACACAGCCGCATCCCATCATAAAGTCAGCAGACTTGGAGGAGACACGATGCAAACCGATATCAACCCGCACGACCTGGCCGTGGCCGGCATCCTGGAACAGCTCGAAGGCTGTCTTCGCGCCAGCGACAGCACGGGCGCCGCGCAACTGTTCGAACAGGATGGCTACTGGCGCGACCTGGTGCTGTTTACCTGGAACCTGAAAACCCTGGAAGGCCGCGAGCAGATCGCCGCCATGCTGGCCGCCCAATTGGGCGCCGTCCAGCCAGTCTCCATTCGCATCGCCGACGGCGAACATGCGGTGGAAGCCGGTGGCGTGCTGCAAAGCTGGATCACGGTGGAAACGAACGCGGCGCGCGGCGTGGGCTTCGTCCGCATCCGCGACGGCAAGATCTGGACCCTGCTCACCACCATGAGCGAATTGAAGGGTTTTGAGGAAGCCAAGGGCGGCCGGCGGCCCATGGGCGCGGAACACGGCGCGCGCACCAACCGCAGCAGCTGGCTGGAAAACCGCGAGCAGGATGCAAAGGAACTGGGCTACACGCGCCAGCCTTACTGCGTCATCATCGGCGGCGGCCAGGGCGGTATCGCGCTCGGTGCGCGGCTGCGCCAGCTGAACGTCCCCACCATCATCATCGAGAAAAACGCCCGTCCCGGCGACAGCTGGCGCAAGCGCTACAAGTCCCTGTGCCTGCACGATCCCGTCTGGTACGACCACATGCCGTATATCCCGTTTCCCGACAACTGGCCCGTCTTCACGCCGAAGGACAAGGTCGGCGACTGGCTGGAGATGTACACCAAGGTGATGGAACTCAATTACTGGGGTTCGACTTCCTGCGAATCGGCCAGCTTCGACGAAGCCACCGGTGAATGGACGGTGCAGGTGCTGCGCGATGGCCAGCCCGTCACCCTGAAACCGAAGCAGCTGGTGCTGGCCACGGGCATGTCGGGCAAGGCGAACATGCCGAAGTTCAAGGGCATGGACGTGTTCCAGGGCGAGCAGCAGCACTCGTCGCAGCATCCGGGGCCGGACGCCTATGTGGGCAAGAAGGTGGTCGTCATCGGCGCGAACAATTCCGCGCACGATATCTGCGCCGCCCTGTGGGAAGCGGGCGTGGACGTGACCATGGTGCAGCGCTCGTCGACGCACATCGTCAAGTCCGATTCCCTGATGGACCTGGCGCTGGGCGACCTGTACTCGGAACGGGCGCTGGCGGCCGGCATGACGACGGCCAAGGCCGACCTGACGTTCGCCTCGATCCCGTACAAGATCCTGGCCGACTTCCAGAAACCCGTCTTCAAGGCCATCCGCGAACGCGATGCGGATTTTTACGCGCGTCTGGAAGAACGGGGCTTCATGCTCGACTTTGGCGACGACGATTCCGGCCTGTTCATGAAATACCTGCGCCGCGGCTCCGGCTATTACATCGACGTGGGCGCCTCCGAGCTGGTCGCCGAAGGCAAGATCAAGCTGAAAAGCGGCGTCGGTGTACAGGAACTGAAAGCCCATTCCATCGTGCTGTCGGACGGCACGGAACTGCCGGCCGACCTGGTGGTGTACGCCACCGGCTACGGTTCCATGAATGGCTGGGCGGCCGACCTGATCTCGCCCGAGGTGGCGAACAAGGTGGGCAAGGTGTGGGGCCTCGGGTCAAGCACGACGAAAGACCCTGGCCCGTGGGAGGGCGAACAGCGCAATATGTGGAAACCCACGCAGCAGCAGGCGCTGTGGTTCCACGGCGGTAACCTGCACCAGTCGCGCCACTATTCCCAGTACCTGTCGCTGCAGCTGAAGGCGCGCATGGAAGGGTTGAACACGCCCGTGTATGGGCAGCAGGAGGTGCATCACTTGTCGTGATTGTCTTGCATCCCGGCGCATGTCAGCTCATGTCGGATTACGTGCGGCTTTGCCGCGCTAATCCGACCTACTGTCGAAAAAGCGGTGGATTTTGGCCCGCCGCTTCTTGCGGCACCTGTAAAACCACGTAGGTCGGATTAGCGCGCAAGCGCGTAATCCGACACAATGTTGGCGCATGCCGGATTACACACGAAAAAATGGCGGTGGACCGAAGTCCGCCGCCATTTTTACGTCATGCAGCCAACGATTACTGTTTGATGGCTTCGATCGCGAATGTCAGGGTGACGTCATCGCTGACGGCTGGCGCATATTTGCCGGCGTTGAATTCCGAGCGCTTGATCTTGGCCGTGGCGTTGGCGCCGCAAGCGTCTTTTTTCAGCATCGGGTGCGGTGCGCAGGCGAACGAGGTGACGGTCAGGGTCACTGGCTTGGTCACGCCTTTCAGGGTCAGGTTGCCTTCAACGGAGGCCAGCTTGTCGCCGTCGAAATTGAACTTGGTCGATTTGTAGGTGGCGACAGGATACTTGGCCGTGTCGAGGAAGTCTTCGCCCTGGATGTGCGAGTTGAACAGGGTCGAACCCGTGTCGACGGACTTGGTATCGATCAGCACTTCGACGGCGCCCGTCTTGGCGGCGCGATCCAGCGTGACCTTGCCGGTGGTGTTATTGAAACGGCTTTGCTGCGTCGAGAAGCCCATGTGGGTGTACTCGAAACGGGGGAAAGTGTGGCTGCCATCGATGACATAGACTTCTGGAGCGGCAAAAGCGGACAGCGAGAAGCCGGCGGCGGCGATAAAAGCGAGCAGTTTTTTCATAATGGATTCCTGATAGGAGTGGAGGATGTCAAAACCGCAAGCAGCTGCAGGCGGGAAGCGCTGCGGCTGATTGTCTGGCTTCAGTTGCAACAGATTATGCATGGCATGAAGATCGATGTAAAACGGAAAATATGCCTAGTTAGCATCGAAAAAATCGATAATAAAGGCAATGATGTCCATGACAGCGCCTTCTGCTGCCGATTATTGTCTGCATTGCCAAAAATATCCAGCGTTATCAAATGCAAAGATGAGAATGATTCTTGTTATTATTCTGTGCAATGGTTATCATCACGGCCCGGGCGGACATGCAGCGGCGCCTTGATTCATCCATAATAGAGCAGAACACAGCACAGAAAAAACATGACGGCCACCCGCCACACCCGCCACGATATGCGCATCTTGAACGCCCATCCCACCGCCTCCCCGCCCCGCAGCCAGGGCCTCACCGCCGGCGCCCTCGCCTGATGCGGGAGCCGCACGCCCAGCCGCCACTGCGCGAAGCGCACGGCGTGCGCCTGCGCCGCTGGGCCTGGACCGCCGCCGGGGCCCTGATGGTGCTGCTGGGGATCATCGGCGCCATGCTGCCCGTCATGCCGACGACGATTTTCCTGATCCTCGCCCTGGCCTGCTTCAGCCGCGCCTCGCCGCGCCTCGAGCACTGGCTGCTGCACCATCCCCGCTTCGGTCCGCCGCTGCGCCAGTGGCGCGAACACCGCGCCGTTTCGCGGCGCGGCAAGACCATGGCTTGCCTGGGCATGGCCATCGGCTTTGTCGCCATGTGCCTGGGCCACCCGCCGTGGTGGGTCATCGCACTGGTGGGCGCCATGGAAATCGCCGTCCTCGTCTACCTGCTGCGGCGCCCGGAAGGCCCCGCCACTACCGGGGCAGAATCTGCCCGCGAAGAGGGTAATGGCGGGCAGTAAACCGCCCTTCCCGCATCCAAAAAATGGCAAGTGAGCCGAACTGCACATAAAAGCACAGCGATACGTCCGCAGGGCGCGGCGAACTTTTCACCAAGATGCGGCCCCTGTCGCGCCCGCCACGTGATTAAATTCGGCAAGAACGCTACTTTCCCGCTTTTTTAACTTGAAAACAGGCACATAGACATTATTTGCATATTCAAAGCAAGATTCTGTCGTAGGAGTAATAACACGATCGGAGGTATACTACGCAACCGACGTAACAGGCTGGGCGATTTGGCCCCTGCAAGCGCGCCTGTCACGGTCCAATAAAAAAGGAAACACTGCATGACCACACCACACCGTACGCCGGTGATTCGCATCGATGGCGCGAACAAGACCTTCGCGCTGCCCAAAGGCGAACAATTCCACGCGGTCAAATCGGTCACGCTGGAAGTCTATCCCGGTGATATTTTCGGCCTGATCGGCAAGAGCGGCGCCGGCAAATCGACGCTGCTGCGCCTGATTAACCTGCTTGAGCGCCCTGACAGCGGCACCATTACCGTGGCCGGGCGCGAACTGACACGCCTGGGCAAGAGCGAATTGCGCGACGCGCGCCAGAATATCGGCATGATTTTCCAGCAATTCAATCTGCTGCAAAACGCCAGCGTGTTCGACAACGTCGCCTTCCCCCTGAAAATCCATGGCACGACCAAGGGCGAGCAGATCGCCGCCAGAGTCGAGGAATGCCTGGCGCTCGTCGGCCTGTCCGACAAGCTGCACAGCTATCCGGCGCAATTGTCCGGCGGGCAGAAGCAGCGCGTGGCGATTGCCCGCGCCCTGGCCAGCCATCCCGACGTGCTGCTGTGCGACGAGCCGACGTCCGCGCTGGACGCGGAAACGACGCGCGCCCTGCTCGACACCCTGCGCGACATCAATGCGCGCCTGGGCGTGACCATCGTCATCGTCAGCCATGAGCTGTCGGTGCTGGGCGCCATCTGCAACCGCGTCGCCGTCGTGGAAAAAGGCGCTATCGCCGAACAATTCGATCTGAGCGACACGGCCACCCCGCGCAAGACGGCGCTGGGACGCGAGCTCGCTTATTACGGCACCGAGGCGTTTGAAGCCACCGCATGGAAGGATGCAACACATGTTTGAAGAATCGATCAATAACGTCATCAACCTGCTGCCGGAAATCTGGGTGGCGCTGGGCCAGACCATGACCATGCTGGGCATCGGCCTCACGGCCGCCATCCTGATCGGCGGCCCGCTGGGCATCTTGCTGTTCCTCGTGTCGGAAGGCCAGTCGCTGGAAAACCGTCCGCTGTCGATGATCCTCGGCTGGCTGGTGAATACCGTGCGCAGCTTCCCCTTCATCATCCTGCTCGTCGCCCTGACGCCGTTTACGCGCATCATCGCGGGCACCTCGATCGGCCCGCTGGCAGCTGCCGTGCCGCTGTCGTTCGCCGCCATTCCCTACCTGGCGCGCCTGGTGGAACAAAACCTGCGCGAAGTGCCGCGCGGCGTGATCGAGGCGGCGCACGCCATGGGCGCATCGGAAATGCAGATCATCTTCCGCGTGCTGCTGGTGGAAGCGCGCTCCGGCCTCGTGCTGGCGCTGACCGTGCTGTCGATCAGCTTCCTGTCGTATTCGGCCGTGGCCGGCGTGGTGGGCGGCGGCGGCATCGGCGACCTGGCCATACGCTACGGCTACTACCGCTTCGAGACGGACATCATGGTCGCCACCGTGGCCATCCTGATCGTGCTGGTGCAAACCATCCAGTTCGCCGGCACGCGCATCGCCAAGCGCCTCGACAAACGTTAATTCATATTCAGTATTTCAGTACAAGGAAAAGCATGAACCACATTCGCCGCACCCTGCTCGTCGCCGCCACCAGCCTGGCCTTCGCCACCGCCGCCCACGCCAAGGACCCGAAAGAACTCGTCATCGGCACCAGTTCCGGCCCCTACTCGGACCAGCTGAAGCTGGGCATCAAGCCTATCCTGGAAAAACAGGGCTACAAGGTCAAGATCGTGGAATTCAACGACTACGTGCAGCCGAACTACGCGCTGGCCGAAGGCTCGCTGGACGCCAACGTGTTCCAGCACATCGTATATCTGACCAAGTTCGCCACCGATAACAAGCTGCCATTGAGCCCCTTGATCACCGTACCGACCATGCCAATCGGCCTGTACGGCGGCAAGCAAAAGTCCCTGGCGGAAGTCAAAAACGGCGCCACCATCACCATGCCGAACGACCCGACCAACCAGGCGCGCGCGCTGGTCATGCTGGCCAAGATGGGCTGGATCAAGCTCAAACCGAACGTCGACCCGCTGCGAGCGTCCGAACGCGACGTGCTGGAAAACCCGAAGAAGCTGAAACTGGTGCCGCTGGAAGCGGCGCAGCTGCCACGTTCGCTGGCGGACGCCGACTACGCTTTCGTCAACGGTAACTTCGCCCTGGCCGCCGGCATGAAACTGACGTCGGCCCTCGCCGTGGAAAAGATCTCGGACAGCTACATCAACCTGGTTGCCATCCGCACGGCCGACAAGGCCAAGCCATGGGTCAAGGACCTGGAAGCGGCCTACCGCTCGCGCGCCTTCCTCGACGCGACGAACAAGTATTTGGCCGGCTACGAAAAGACGGACTACCAGCTGGCGCTGGAAAAGACGCTGAAAAAATAAGACAGCGCATGCCACGCAAAAAAACGGCCAGGTTCGCACCTGGCCGTCTTTTTTATTGTCCACGCCGCGTGGGCGCAGCCGGTCAATGCTTAGAAACGGTAGCCGACACCGACACCGATCAGGACAGGATCAACCTTGACTTCGCTGATCTTGGCGCCACCGGTCAGTACATCGCTGCGGATCTGCACTTTCTTGATGTCGAAGTTCAGGGACCAGTTTTTGTCCAGTTTGTAGTCAACACCGGCTTGCAGCGAGTAGCCCCAGCTGTCGTGTTCCAGGCGGCAGGCGCAGTTCAGCAATTTGACATCCGAGATATTCGTGTAGTTGATGCCGGCACCCACGTAAGGGCTGAACTGTTTTTCAGGCATGAAGTGGTATTGCAGCGACAGGGTCGGCGGCAAATGCTTGAAGGTACCGATCTTCGTGCCGGCAAGGTTGACGTCATGCTTTTGCGGATACGTCAGAATCAGCTCGGCAGCGATATTCGGGGTGAAGAAATACGAAATATCGATTTCAGGAATCGTCTTGCTGCTGACCGTGAAAAGGTCGGATGCGCCGACGCCACCAACAGGAGCAGATTTGTTGGCCGGATCGAGGTGCACGGCGCGCGCACGGACCAGCCATGGGCTTTCCTGTGCCATTGCGTTGCCGGCGAATGCGCCGATGGCGGCCAGGACGATTGCTGCTGCAGTTGCGGACTTTTTCATTCTAGTTCCCTCTTTTTGTCGTTAAGTAACGCTGCGAAGTCTAAGAGTGCAGTGCAACAAAAACTTTGATCCACATCAAATAGTGCTAGATGGCATCACTAGAGGCATTTTTTCCTTTGCCCAGGTCAAGAAAATGCCGCAGCGCGTCAATTCGCCTCGGCAAACACGCTGGCGACCCAGTCGGCAAACACGCGTACGCGTCGCGACAATTGCCGGTGATGGGGATACAGCACGGACACGGGCAGCGGGTCGGGACGCAAGTCCCGCAGCACTTCCACCAGGTCGCCCGCAGCTAGCGCCGATTCAAGGTGATACCGGGGCGCCTGAATCAGGCCCATGCCCGCGCGGCAGCAGGCGTGGTACGCGTCCGCATTGTTGACGGACACCGTGCCCGGCAAGGCCACGCTGTGCCGCTGCCCATCCACCTTGAAATCGAAGGGCCAGACCTTGCCCGTTTGGGCGGAAAAGAAATTGACGGCGCGGTGGCCCGCCAGTTGCGCCAAATTTTCCGGCGTGCCGTGCGCGGCCAGGTAGGCGGGACTGGCGCAGGTAAGCTGTTCGAGCAACGCCACCCTGCGCGCCACCATCGACGAGTCGCCCAGTTCGCCCACGCGCAGCACGCAATCGACGCCTTCGCGCACCAGGTCGACGAGGCGGTCGCCCATGCCGATTTCCAGTTCGATCAAGGGATAGCGGGCGCAGAACTGGTCCAGCACGGGCATGACGAAATGCATGGCCAGGGTCGCGTGCAAGTCGATGCGCAGCTTGCCGGCCGGCTGCTGCGCCGCCGAGGAAAACACGGCTTCCGTTTCTTCCAGGTCCGCCAGCAAGCGCACGCAGCGCTGGTAATACGCTTCGCCATCGGGCGTGGGCGTGACTTGCCGCGTGGTTCGCTGCAGCAGGCGCACGCGCAGCCGCGCTTCGAGCTGCTTGATCGCATGCGTGACCGTCGCTTTCGGGTAGCCGAGGTCATGCGCCGCCTGCGTGAAACTGCGTAACTCGACGATGCGCGTAAATATCCGCATCGCATCAAATCGGTCCATGCCGTGCTCCATTGTTATTCCCTGGTGCACAGTGTAGCGATTCAACGGGTATTTTTCGATTCTTCATGATAACTGCCGGCATATGTTGCCCGCCACGCAATCACTACTTGCGCCGATGTCACTGGTTGGCAGGCAGCTAGCGCAGCATAATATTCCAGTTCGCACGATACAAATGAGAATAGTAATGATTATCATTTGCGATATAATGAATGACCTCGCTAGGCGATTACAAAAAAGGAATGGGAGACATGGATATATTGAGGGAACTGCGTGAATCGGGCTTGAAAGTGACCATCCCCCGCTTGCGGATTCTGCAGCTGTTTCAAGAAGGCACGATCAAGCACCTGAGTGCGGACGATGTCTACAAACTCTTGCTGGCCGAAAAGATCGACGTGGGCCTGGCCACCATCTATCGCGTGCTGATGCAATTTGCCGAAGCGGGCATTCTGTTCCGCCGCCACTTCGAATCGGGCCACGCCGTCTTCGAACTGAACGAAGGCCAGCACCACGACCACCTGGTCTGCACCGGTTGCGGCAAGGTCGATGAATTCGTCGACGAAGGCATCGAACTGCGCCAGAACGAAATCGCCGCCGAGCGGGGCTTCGTGCTGCATGAGCATGCGCTGTCGCTGTACGGCACCTGTGCCGAGTGCACGGCGAAGAAAGTGCCGCCGCGCAAGCCCTCCTGAGGCAGCGCACAAGGTAGCGCCAGGCGAGCCCGCTGCGCTACACTGCGTGCGCCGTGACTCGATAAAAGGACAAGGACAAGCATGTACATCGGAGAAATCGCCCGCCTGGCGGGCACCTCGCCCAAGGCCTTGCGCCACTATGAAGCGCTGGGCTTGCTGGGGGACGTGCGCCGCTCGGGCGCCTATCGCGTCTACACGCAGCAAGACCTGGCGCAAGTCAAGCTGATACGCCAGGCGCAGGTCCTGGGCTTCCGCCTGGCCGAACTGCTGCCCGTTCTGGCCGGCGACGACACCGACTGGGCCGCTCTGTCGCAGCACATCGCCGCCAAGCGCGCGCAGGTGCAGCAGGATATCGCCCGCCTGCGCCAGCTCGACGCGCAATTGGCTGACATCGACACGGAGATCGGCGACTGCCTGGTGCGCCAGTGCATGCAAGAGGCCGCTTGACTCTGCCACTAGGGGCAGGCTTTAGCATGCAAGCTCTTCTTTAACGGATAGCCTGCATCATGACCAAGACGACACCCAAGCGCATTTTGATACTCCTCGGCCACCCGTCCAGCGACAGCTTTTGCGCCGCCCTGGCCGATGCCTACGCCGCCACGGCCCGCAGCGCAGGCCACACAGTGCGCGAGCTGCGCCTGGGCCAGCTCGACTTCGATCCCATCCTGCACGAAGGCTACCGCCAGGTACAGCCGCTGGAAGCGGACTTGCTGGCGGCCCAGGAAGCCATCAGCTGGTCCGAACACCTGGTGTTCGCCTACCCGATCTGGTGGGGTGGCGCGCCGGCCCTGCTGAAGGGTTTTGTCGACCGCGTCTTCCTGCCCGGCTACGCCTTCAAGTATCGCCCGGGCAAGGCATTCCCGGCGCAGCTGCTGTTGGGCCGCACGGCCCAGCTGCTGGTGACGATGGACACGCCGCCCTGGTATTTCCGCTGGGTCTACCGCATGCCCGGCATCCACCAGCTGCGCAAGACGACGCTCGAGTTTTGCGGCATCAAGCCCGTCAGGGTGGCCAGCTTCGGTCCCATTTTGAACGCCACAGAGCCGCAGCGCGCGCGCTGGCTGGAACAGGCGCAGGCGCTGGCCCGGCGCCTGTAGGTTGCTTGCCATGCAGCCATCTTGCATACGGTTTTGACAAGCTGGTAATCAAGCCGTCATATTCAAAGGCTACCATGATGATATTGCCTGTTTGTCAGTCGCCTTGCTCTCGCGACAACAAGGGTCCGACCGTCATCTAAAGGTAGCCGCTGTGGAGTTCAACGCTTCTCGATTGCATCTTCCCCGTTATCGCACGTCCGTGGCGTCCGACCTGTGCATCGCCACGGAATCCGTGCAGGCCGACGCCAGCAATTTCGCCGTGCTGGAACTGTTCACGGAACGGCGCGACATGATGAGCCTGCCCGTCACGGAACAGCACAAACCCATCGGCTTGATCAGCCGTAACATCTTCATGTCGCAGATGTCCAAGCCCTTCTATCACGAGGTGTACGGCAAGAAGAGCTGCATCGCCTTCATGGACAAGGAACCATTGATCGTCGACGGCGCCATGAGCATCGAAGACCTCACCTTCCGCGCCGTGGAAGCGGGCGAGAAGGCGCTGGCCGACGGCTTCATCATCACCGAGGATGGCGCGCTGGCCGGCGTCGGCTTCGGCTTGCAGCTGATGAACGTGGTGGCCACCATGCAGGCGGAAAAGAACCGGCAGATCATGCACAGCATCGATTACGCCAGCGTGATCCAGCGCGCCCTGCTGCGCACCTCCGATGCGGAACTGCGCGCCACCCTGCCCGACGCGCACCTGGAATGGCAGCCGCGCGACGTTGTCGGCGGCGATTTCTACTTTTTCGAACGCCATGCGGGCGGCTGGTTCGCCGCCATTGCCGACTGCACGGGCCACGGCGTGCCGGGTGCCTTCATGACCCTGATCGCCTCGTCGGCCCTGAGCCAGGCCCTGCGCGAACTGGGACCGCACGACCCGGCCGCCCTGATCGGCGCCGTCAGCCGCGCCATCAAGACCCTGCTGGGCCAGGATGGCGCCAGCACCGGCCACCACGCAGGCTCGAATGACGGCATGGATTGCGCCTTTTTGTGCTACGACACGGCCAGCGCCAGCCTGCGTTTCGCGGGGGCGAAACTGGCGCTGCACGTGGTGGCGCCCGGCGAGGACAGCGTGCGCGCCATCGACGGCGCGCGCATGGGCGTGGGCTATGTCGACACGCCGGCCGGCTACTGCTGGCACAACGAGACGCTGACCGTACCCGCCGGCAGCCTGCTGTTTCTCACCACCGACGGCTTGCTCGACCAGATCGGCGGCGCGCGCGACATCGCCTACGGCAAGCGGCGCATGCGCGAGCAGCTGCTGACGCGGCGCGACGCTCCCGCCGGCGACGTGGCGGCGGCCCTGCTGCAGGATAGCGCCGCCTGGCAGGGAGCGCAGCCGCGCCGCGACGACCTGACCTTTTTCTGTTTCCGCCTGTAGTTTTGGCGCCATCGCGCCACCTTATCAACAAGAAACCGGGTCACCGGCTAGCCAGGAGCACGGACGTGCTGTACGAAGAATTCAACGAGTTTTGGGATGTGGCCCGCAAGCGCAACATCATCTTTTTTTACGTGGGCTATTTCTCGCAGCACGTGGTGAACGCCATTTCCGAAACCATCAAGGCGCGCCTCGACACGGCCGGCGCGGCAGGACCCACGCGGCGGCGCATCTTTTCCTCGTTCATCGAGATGTCGCAAAACATCATGCACTATTCCGCCGACAGCCTGACCCCCGATGCGCAGCTGGACCAACAGATGCGGCGCGGCTCGTTTTGCATCGGCACGCGCGGCGACAGCTTTTTTCTGCTGTGCGCCAACCCCGTCTCGACGGACAACGTGGCGCAGATCCGCGCCCGCCTGGAGCCGCTGCACACGATGACGATGGAAGAAATCCGCCTCGCCTACAAGAAGGCCCTGCGCGAGGAAGCGCCGGCCGACAGCAAGGGCGCGGGCCTGGGTTTTCTCACCATGGCGCGCGACGCCAGCGAGCCGCTGGAATTCGAATTCGTCCAGGATCCCCAGGAGCCGGGCCACACCATCTTCTGCATCAAAGCCATCATTTGAAAGAGCCGACTCAGGAAAGCATATGCAATTACCGTCACCACTGTTCATCGCCGCGACCCCGAGTTCGCCCGAAATCGACTTCCGTTTCGAGCAGCACACCCTGTCGATCAAGGGCGAGTCGTATCCGGAAAACGCGGCCGCCTTCTATGGCCCGCTGATCGCCGCCGTGCGCGCCTATCTGGAAGGCTGCCGCGAAGCGGCCATCACCGTCAACGTCTCGCTGGCCTACTTCAACAGCTCGAGCACGAAGATGCTGTTTACCCTGTTCGACACCCTGAACCAGGCGGCCGTCGATGGCAACCAGGTACGCCTGAACTGGTACCACGACGAAGACGACGACACCATCCTGGAATTCGGCGAGGAGCTGCAGCAGGACTTCACGGCGCTGGACTTCCAAGACCATCCCGTGCAAGGCAGCTAGGACATGCGCGCCGCCCTCTCCGAGTCCGGCCTGGAGCCCGACCTGTTCACCGTGGAAGCGGCGGCGCTGGCTGCCGCGCGCCGCATGCACGCCGACGCCAATGCCTCGGGCGCGGAGCAGCGGCGCGTGCTCGGTGAACTGATCGTCCACTACGAGCGGCTGATGCGCGAAACGCGGCGCCTGATCGGCCGCAGCGACCGTGCCGAGCGCGACATGCACCTGCTGAACCGCCAATTGCAGACGCTGGCCGGCCAGCTCGAATACCGCGCCACGCACGACCCGCTGACGGGCGCCCTGAACCGCGGTGCCGTCATCGACCACGCGTCGCGCTGCCTGGCGCAAGGCGACATGGCGCTGATCGTGCTCGATATCGATTTGTTCAAGCAGGTCAACGATGACTTCGGCCACCCGGCCGGCGACGGCGTGATCCAGGCCGTGGTCGACTGCCTGAAGGGGCTATTGGGACAGGAAACGGCCATCGGCCGGGTCGGCGGAGAAGAGTTTTCCGTCGTCTGGCCCACCTCTTCGCGCGACGACGCGGCGCAAGTGGCGCAGCGCATCTGCGAGACGGTCGGCCGCCAGCGCCATGCGGCGCCCATCACGCGCGCCATCACCGTCAGCGTGGGCCTGAGCTGGAACCGCGCCGGCACGCCGTTCGAGACGGCCTACAGCCACGCGGACCAGGCGCTGTACCAGGCCAAGCGCGAAGGACGCAACTGCGTGCGCCAGTGGCTGGAGAGCTGAATCAGTGCAGCTGTTCACGCGCCATGCTGCCGTCGCGGCGCATGGCCGCCGCCGCGCGCTGCATGGCCGCCACCTGCGCCTCGGGCAATTGCTTGTTGCAGGCGAGGTAAGTCTGCACGCGGTTGAAGGTCAGCAGCGGCACCACCTTGCCCTCCCACTCCTTGCCGACGAAAGGCTTGCTGCCCACCGCCATGCCGACGGCCCACAGGTCGATGCGCCCGAGCAGCAGCTTTTGCGGATTGAGCCACTCCTGCGTCACGGGCGCCACGTTCATGCCGCGCTGGCGCAGGTAATCGTCGCGCGCGTCGCCGAGCACCGTGCCGATCACCAGGCCGCGCGCATCGGCCAGCGTGCGCAAGGTGAGGTGCCGCTCGGCCAGGCCATATAGTATCCATTCCGCTTCGTTGAGGGGGCCGATCCAGCGAAATTGTGCTTCGCGCTCCTGCGTGCGGCTGGTGGAAAAGATGCAGGTGTCGGCTTCGCGCAACGCCTGCGCATACGCGCGCTTCCACGGCAGCAATTCGATGCTGTAGGCAATACCGGCGCGCGCCATGATGCCGCGCACCTTGAGCGTTTCACGCCCGACGACGACATTGCCTTCCATCATGCTCGATGGCGGCAAATGCTCGCCGACGATGCGCAGGCCGGCCGCCGCGGCCAGCGCCGGCATCAGCAGCGCCGCTGCCAGCAGCCGTGCCATGCTTGCTTGTTTCATGCTTGCTTTCTTCTGCTACAGGGGATTCAAGCCGATGTTACCATCGGCCCGCAGCGGCATCGCCGCATATGGGCAATTCAATCAACTATTTTCGGCAACGTGGCAACAAGCCAACGCCGGCAGAACGTCATGCGGGAGGGGATGGGAGGAAAGTAACTGGCGGAAAACAGTAGGAGTCGAACCTACGGGAGAACGTCTGACGCCCTCCACCGGGTTTGAAGCCCGGCCACATCACCGGATGAGTGTGCTTTCCGCGGTGCCTGAGCTAGCTGTTGGGCGAGGCTGCCGTATAGGACCACAGCGCTTGCGGGCGCAATAGATGCCCATTGCCAACACGGCGAGTATAACCGACGCGGTCAAAGAATTCCAAGACCTGGATCGCCCGCTTGCGGCCCAGGCCGCTGGCGTCGCGGAAGGTGGCCGCACCGACGGCGCCGGCACCGGACGACAGGCCTTCGTCCAGCTCCGCTTTTTCGGTCAGGGTGCGTACCAGTTGCGCCAGCTCGGCCAGCGCCGCCTGGTGATAGAACAGGTCGTGCACGACCTGGCTGATCTGGCCTGCCTTGGCAAGTTTGCGCAACAGCCTGCGCGTCTCGTCCTCGGCCAGGCCGAAGCTGCGCGCCAGGTCGCGCGTCCATGGCGGATCGGCTCGCCCCTGCTCCAGCGCGGCCAGCAAGGGTTCGGCCACCGATTGCTCCTGCGGCGTCAGTTCCACGCTGTGCGTCGGCAAGTGCAGGCTGGCACCGCGCGCCAGGATCTCGCCGCGCGCCAGCAAGCCTTCGACCAGATGGCTCCACAAGGCGTCTTCCATCTCCGCGTCGACGATGCGTTTCAGCCGCCACAATTCCGGCCCCGCCTCGTCGGGCGCGCGCGCGTGGAAATTTTCCAGTGCGGCCAGCACCCGCTCCTGCAGCGCCAGCAAGGCCGGCGGCGCCACCAGCAGGGCGTCGCCGCCGCGCAGGGCGATGCGCCGCGTGTCGGGCGGCAGCGCCAGCGCGTCCGCCGGCAACAGGGACAGGCGCACCAGCAGCGACTCGCGCAGCCCCAGCGGGCTTTGCGCCAGCAGGGCCGCATAGTCGCCGTGCGCGATGAAGGCGGCCAGCGCATCAAGCCAGGCCAGCCTGGCCGGACTGCGCCGCTTGCGCGCGGGACCAAACGGATCGAGTACCATGCCGCCGCCCACCGTCTGCGTGGCTTGCGCATTGCGCACGACGAAGCGGTCGCCCGGCACGCCGTGCATGGGGGCGTCGAACACCAGCTGTACTCTTCCCGTCTGTCCCGGCGACAGGGTCTCGCCATCGAGCATGACGGCGCGCGCCAGCTGGTGCGCCGCGCCCAGGTGCACATGCAGCGGCGACCAGGCTTTCAGCTGCACGCCCGCGTCGGGCAAGAGCGTCAGTTCCACGTCGAGGCGCTCGGAGCACTGCGCCAGCTCGGGCGCGACGATCCAGTTGCCCCGCTCGATGCGCTCGCGGTCGATGCCGGCCAGGTTCAGCGCCAGGCGCTGGCCCGCCATGCCCGTCTCGGCCGCGCGGTTCTGCGCATGGATGCTGCGCACCCGGGCCTGCGCGCCGCCGGGCGCCAGCTGCAGCATGTCGCCCACCTGCGCGCGGCCCGCCAGCGCCGTGCCCGTAACGATGGTGCCCTGGCCCGACAAGGTGAACACGCGGTCCACGCCCAGGCGGAACAAACGCCGCTCGTCGCGCTGCGGCAGGCTGCGCGCCACTTGCGTCAGGTGTGCCAGCAAGGCGGCCACGCCGGCATCGTCGTCGCGGTTGGCGGCAGTGGGAAAGATCGGGCTGCCCGCCAGCGGCGTGCCGGCCAGCAGCGCTTCGATGTCAAGCTCCACCTGCGCCACGCGGGCGCTGTCGGCGCGGTCGATCTTGGTCAGCGCCACGGCGCCGCGCGCCACACCGAGCAGCTGCAAAATGGCCAGGTGCTCGTGCGTCTGCGGCATGATGCCGTCGTCGGCCGCCACCACGAGCAGGGCGAAGTCGATGCCCGTCACGCCGGAAGCCATGGTGCGGATGAATTTTTCGTGGCCCGGCACGTCGATCACGCCCAGCACCGTGCCGTCCGCCAGCGGCAGGTAGGCATAGCCGAGTTCAATCGAAATGCCGCGCGCCTGCTCTTCCTTCAGGCGGTCCGTGTGCACGCCCGTCAGCGCGCGCGTGAGGGTCGTCTTGCCATGGTCGATATGGCCTGCGGTGCCGACGATCATGCGGACAACTCGGCGAGCTGCGTGATGAAGGCCGTCTCGTGCGCCGCTTCCAGGCAGCGCAGGTCCAGCCACAGAGTGTCCTGGCCGATGCGCCCGATCACGGGGCACGGCAAGGCGCGCAAACGCTGTTCCAGCACACCCAGGGGATTGCTCAGGCGCGAGGCGGGCGCGCTGCGAATGGCCAGACCAAAACTGGGCAGCTGGTCGACGGGCAAGGCACCGCTGCCGATCTGGCTTTTCATGGCTTCGGCAGTGACCACATAGGCGGCACCGAGTACGCTTTGCAGCAGCGGCAGCACGGTTTCCGCCTGCGCGCGCATGGCGGCGGCGGGACGCGTCAGCAAACGCAAGGTGGTCAGCCGTTCGGCCAGCAAGTCCGGTGCGCGGTACAGCTGCAGCACGGGGGCCAATGCGGCCAGGGTCAGCTTGCCGACCCGCAGTGCACGTTTCAATGGGTTGCGCTTGATCTTCGCGATCAAGTCTGCCCGCCCGACGATGACGCCGCACTGCGGGCCGCCCAGCAATTTGTCGCCGCTGAAGGTCACCAGGTCAGCGCCCGCTTCGATGGTTTCGCGCACCGTCGTTTCATGCGGCAGACCGTACTGCGCCAGGTCGACCAGGGTACCGCTGCCCAGGTCCACGGCCGTCGGCACGCCGTGTTTTACGGCCAGCGGCACGAGTTCATCGAGCTCCACGCTTTTCGTGAAACCGGTAATCGCGTAATTGCTGCAATGGACCTTCATCAAGAGGGCCGTGTCTTCGTTCACGCCATGCGCGTAATCGGCCAGGTGCGTGCGGTTGGTGCTGCCCACTTCGCGCAGCACGGCGCCCGCGCGCGTCATGACGTCGGGGATGCGGAAGGCGCCGCCGATTTCCACCAGCTCGCCGCGCGAGACGACGACCTCTTTATTCTGCGCCAGGGTATTGAGCATCAGCAGCACGGCGGCTGCATTATTGTTGACGATGGTGGCCGCTTCGGCCCCCGTCAGTTCGCGCAGCAATTCCTCGACCAGGTCGTCGCGGTCGCCGCGCTTGCCCGTTTCCAGGTCGAATTCCAGATTCATCGGCCACTGCAGCGCTTCCACCACGGCCTGCACGGCCGTATCGGGCAGCAGCGCGCGGCCCAGGTTCGTGTGCAGCACGGTGCCCGTCAGGTTGAAGACGGCGCGCAGCTGCGGACGCGCTTGCGCCTGCAGCCGTTCGTCCATTTGCACGGCGATGGCGGCGATCGATGCGCCCTCCTCGCACACTGCGCCCGCCAGCATGGCCGTGCGCAGTTCGGCCAGCACGGCGCGCGCGCAGGCCAGGGTCTGCACGCGGCCGTAGCGCGCGATCAGGGCCAGGCAAGCCGCGTCGCCCAGGATGCGGTCTACCGACGGCAGGCGCACGGTTTGCCCCGTCGTCATGACGGCTGATCCGAGCTTTTACCCAGCCACAGCAGCGGATTGCCGCTGGCGCGCTGGTAGCCCGCTTCGCCCACCAGCAGGTCGAGCATCAGGCTGGCCAGGTCGTCGGCCAGCGGTTCGACGTTGTAATCGTGTTCCTGGTTGAAGACCTTGCGGTAGGTGTGGCAGTCGTCGCAGGTTTCCGCGCGCGCCACCTTCTTCGGATCGTTCGCCTTGTTCGGCAATTTGTCGTCTTTGGCCGTCACGGGATCGAACGGCTTGGCATCGGCCGCGTCCAGGCCCTGGTAGGCGATCTTGCCATTCTGTTCGCAGGTCGAGCACTTGACGCGCACCATATGCCATTCGCTTTCGCAAATGCCGCAGTGCAGGTAGCGGTAGCCCTGCGACTGGCCGCCGATGCGGATCACGCTGGCGACCGGGTGCGAACCGCAGACGGGACACAAGGTGCCCGTTTCCAGGTCCGGCACGCGCGCGGCGCGCAGTTCGCTGGCCGATACCGACCACAGGATTTGCAGGGCGGCCGCGACGAATGGCGCATGCATGGGATTGAGGTTATCGCCGTTTTCATCGAGCACGGCATCGGCGCAGGCGTCCAGCGCTTGTGCGTCGAGCGCGCGCAGCTGGGCCAGCACCTGGGTGAGGCCGCCGGACAAGGCCGGCTGGCTTGCCGCCGTGGCGGCCAGTTCATCGAGCAGGCTGGCGAAAATGTCGCGCCAGACGGGTGGGCGGGCGCCACTGACGGGCAGCACCGGCATGCGGTGCTGGATAGCCCGGCGCAGCGCGTCGGGGTCGGCGGCAGGCACGGCGCCGGGCGCCAGTTTTCCCACCACGGCCGCCTGCGCATCGGCCAGCGCGGCCATCAGCACCAAGTAGCCCTGCATGCCCGCGTCGACGGGGATGCCCTTGATGTTACCTTGCGCCAGTTCGCGCAGGCGCAAGGCACGCGCCGTAAACAGGCTGCCAGGCTGCGGCAGCAGCAGGCGCGGAATCGCGTTATGGTCCAGGCCTTCGATTTCGCCTGGCTGGAGTATGCGTTGTACCAATGGAGTTTTCCCATCAAAAAAGGGGGCTGTAAAGTATTCTAATCGATATAGTGCAGCGCAAGCCGCAAAGGAAAACCGGGGTCAGTCCCTTCGGGATCGGAATGCGTTCCATTGGAACGCATTCGCCCGACGGGTCTGACCCCAGCTCTTGCACTTGGGGCTAATCGTAAGCAAAAAACCTACTTTCTCGTATTGCGAATGACAGCCTCAAACCACTTCGGATGGTGCTTGCGCGCCCAGCCGTAGGTGACGGTGCCGCGCACCATGGCGCCGATCGAGCCCTTGACCCACAGGGCCGCGTAGATGTGCACGATGATGGCGCAGATGATGGCAAACGCGCAACCGGCATGCAGCAAGGCGGCAAAGCGCACCACGTCGATCGGGAAATAGAACGCGAAATACGCGCGCCAGATCACGATGCCCGACAGCAGCAAGCCGATCATGCTGGCCAGCAGCACGAAGAACAGGATCTTCTGGCCGGCATTGTATTTGCCGATCTTCGGAAGCTTCTCTTCGCGGTTGTTGAGCACGTCGTCCATCTGTTTCAGCCACTGCTTGTCGCCGTCCTCGAACTTGTTGTGGTGCCAGAAGCGCACCACGAGGATCGCGAACGAGACGAACATCACCAGGCCGGCGAACGGATGCAGGATGCGCGTCCATTGCCCGCCGCCGAACAGGTTCGCCAGCCACGCCATCGACGGATGGAACATGGCCAGCCCGGACAGGGCCAGCATGACGAAGGTGATGGCGGTCACCCAGTGATTCGTGCGCTCGTTCGGGTTGTAGCGTTCGATCAATGGATTGCCATCCTTGTCGCGCAGCTTGCCATCATGCAGATCACTGTGGCTCATGGTCTTCCTCCCGTATGCGCTTGGCCTCTTCCAGCGCTTCGTGCTCTTCGTCCTTGCTCACTTCGTTCGGACCGACACGCGTGTAATGGAACAGCCCTGCCAGAGCCGTGGCGGCCATGCCGGCCACCGCCAGCGGCTTGGACCAGCCCTTCCAGAAGCCCACCATCGGGCTGATGCGCGGGCGTTCCGGCAAGTTCGAATACAGCTTCGGCTTGTCGGCATGGTGCAGCACGTACATCACGTGCGTGCCGCCCACGCCCAGCGGATCGTACAGGCCCGCGTTCTCGAAACCGCGCGACTTCAGGTCGACGATGCGCTCTTCCGCATGCACCTTCATGTCTTCCTTGGTGCCGAACACGATGGCGCCCGTCGGACACGTTTTCACGCAGGCCGGTTCCTGGCCCACGGCCACGCGGTCCGAGCACAAGGTGCACTTGTAGGCGCGGTCGTCCTTTTTCGAAATGCGGGGCACGTCGAAAGGACAGCCGGCCACGCAGTAGCCGCAGCCGATGCAGTTTTCCTGGTGGAAGTCCACGATTCCGTTCGTGTACTGCACGATGGCGCCCGGCGCCGGACAGGCTTTCAGACAGCCCGGGTCCTCGCAGTGCATGCAGCCGTCCTTGCGGATCAGCCACTCGAGGTTGCCGTCGTTGTTTTCGTGTTCGGCAAAACGCATCACCGTCCACGATTGCGGCGTCAGGTCCGTCGGATTGTCATAGGTGCCATGGTTTTCGCCGACTTCATCACGCAAGTCGTTCCATTCCATGCACGCCGTCTGGCAAGCCTTGCAGCCGATGCACTTCGACACATCGATCAGCTTGGCCACCGTGCCCGTCACCGGGGTACGCGCTTGCGGCGGCGTCACCGTGGTGGCGGACAGGCGCCGGATATCTAAGGATTGCAGTGCCATTATCGATCTCCCATCATGCTTTTTCCACCTTCACGAGGAAGGACTTGAATTCCGGCGTCTGCGAATTCGCATCCCCCACGCCCGGTGTCAGGGAATTAATCAGATACCCCGGCTTGGCCACGCCCGTAAAGCCCCAGTGCAGCGGCAGGCCCACGGTATGCACCTGCTTGCCTTCGATCTTCAAGGCCTTGATGCGCTTGGTGACGACGGCCTTGGCGATGATGTGGCCGCGCTTGGACGTGACACGCACCTTGCCGCCGGCAACGACGCCGATGCTGGCCGCCAGTTCCTCGCCGATTTCCACGAACTGTTCCGGCTGGATGATGGCATTCAGGCGTGCATGCTTGGTCCAGTAATGGAAATGCTCGGTCAAACGGTAGCTGGTCGCCACGTGCGGATATTCCTCATGCGTGCCGAACAGCTTGCGGTCGTCGGCAAACACGCGCGCGGCAGGATTGCTGGTCGCTTGCGGGTTTTTCGGATGCATGGGGTTGTAGCCGAGCGGATTTTCAAACGGCTCGTAATGCTCGGGGAACGGACCTTCGGCCATGGCGCCACGCGCAAAGAAGCGCGCCACACCCTCGCCCAGCATGATGAACGGCCCCATGCCGTTTTCCGGCGGTTCATCGACCTTGAAGTCGGGAATATCGGCCCCGCTCCAGTTCGTGCCATTCCACTCGATCAGCTTGCGGGTCGGGTCGAAAGGCTTGCCCTTCAAGTCGCACGAAGCGCGGTTGTACAGCACGCGGCGGTTCGCCGGCCACGCCCAGGCCCAGCCCAACGTCTGGCCGATGCCGGTCGGGTCGCTATTGTCGCGCCGTCCCATCTGGTTGCCCGCCTGCGTCCAGCTGCCGGCGAAAATCCAGCAACCGCTGGTGGTCGTGCCATCGTCGCGCAATTGCGCAAACGAGGCCAGCTGCTCACCCTTCTTCACCAGCAGCTTTGTCGGATCCTTCGGATCGTACAAGTCGGCCAGCGCCTTGCCGTTGAATTCGCGGGCGATTTCTTCGGGCTGCGGGTTATGCGGCTGCGCATAATTCCACGTCAGGTTGACGATAGGATCGGGGAACTTGCCACCCTCTTTCTGGTACATGCTGCGCATGCGCAGGAACAGGCCCGACATGATCTCGAGGTCGCTGCGCGCCTGGCCCGGCGGTTCGGCCGCCTGCCAGTGCCACTGCAAGACGCGCGAGGAACTGACGAGCGAACCGCGCTCTTCGGCGAAGCAGCTGGTCGGCAGGCGGAACACTTCCGTCATGATCTTGGTGGGATCGACTTCGTGGTACTGCCCGTGCGCCTTCCAGAATTCGCCCGTTTCCACGGCCAGCGGATCCATGATGACGAGGAACTTCAGCTTCGACAGCGCTTCCGTGACCTTCTGCTTGTTCGGCGCGGACGCCAACACATTGAAGCCCTGGCAGATATAGCCCGTCATTTTGCCTTGGTGCATGTTCTCGATCGCTTGCATCAAGTCATACGGCTTGTCGAGCTTCGGCAGGTAGTCGAAGGCGTAGTTATTGTCCGCCGTGGCAAAGTCACCCCACCACGTCTTCATGAAGCTGACGTGGAATTTGCGGTAATTGCTCCAGTAGCTGAGCTGGTTCGGCCGCAGCGGCTTGGTGGCGCGCGCGGCGATATAGCCATCGAAATCCTGCTCGGACTCATTCGGCAAGGTCATGTAGCCCGGCAACAGGTTCGACATCAGGCCCAGATCGGTCAGACCCTGGATGTTCGAGTGGCCGCGCAAGGCGTTCATGCCGCCGCCGGCGATGCCCATATTGCCCAGCAACAGCTGCACCATGGCGCCGGTGCGGATGGTTTGCGCACCCGTCGAGTGGTGCGTCCAGCCCAGCGCGTACAGGATGGTACCGGCGCGTCCCGGCACGGCGGTCGAAGCCAGGGCTTCCGCCACCTTGTGGAACTTGTCGGCCGACACGCCGCACGTACGTTCGACCATCTCGGTCGTGTAGCGTGCGTAGTGCTTCTTCATCATCTGGTAGACGCAGCGCGGGTGTTCCAGGGTCGGATCGACCTTGGCATAGCCGTCTTCGCCGATCTCGTAGTCCCAGGTGGCCTTGTCGGTGTACTTGCCTTTTTCCTTGTCGAAACCCGAGAACAGGCCGTCCTCGAACGCATAGTCTTCGCGCACGATGAAGGGCATGTCCGTGTAGTTGCGCACGTACTCATGCTGGATCTTGTCGTTCGTCAGCAGATAATTGATGATCGCGCCGAGGAAGACGATGTCCGTGCCGGTACGCGTGGCGCAGTAGTAATCTGCCACGGATGCGGTACGGGTAAAACGCGGATCGACAACGATCAGCTTGGCCTTGTTATGCGCCTTCGCTTCCGTTACCCATTTGAATCCGCAAGGATGTGCTTCTGCTGCATTGCCGCCCATGACCAGGATCACGTCGGCATTCTTGATATCGACCCAATGATTCGTCATCGCGCCACGGCCAAACGTCGGGGCAAGACCTGCCACCGTCGGTCCGTGTCATACACGCGCCTGATTATCAAAGGTCAGCATCCCCATGCTGCGCACTGTCTTGTGGGTCAGATACCCGACCTCGTTGCTGCCGGCGGACGCGGCAAGCATGCCGGTGGAGAGCCAGCGGTTGACGGTCTTGCCGTCGGCATTCTTTTCGATCAGGTTGGCGTCACGGTCATCCTTCATCAGGCGCGCGATCTTGTCGAGCGCCACATCCCAGGAGATTGGTTGCCATTCCGTGCCGCCCGGTGCGCGGTACTCGGGCACTTTCAGGCGGTTCGGGCTGTGGATGAAGTCGACCAGGCTGGCGCCTTTCGGGCACAGGGTGCCGCGGTTCACCGGGTGATCGGCATCGCCTTCCACGTGGATGATGCTGGAGACGGCATTTTTCGCGCCGTCGCCCAGCCCATACAGCAGGACGCCGCATCCTACCGAACAGTAGGGACAGGTATTGCGTGTCTCGGTCGTGCGAGACAGCTTGTATTGCCGCACTTCCGCCATCGCCTGGCCCGGTGCGAAACCGAGCAGAGCGAGGCTGGAACCAGCAATGGTCGCGCCAGTTACCCGAAGGAACTGGCGCCTGGACATCTGAACCATATTCAGGCCTCTATGATGTGAGTAAATAAAAGTCATACGGCGCCGTAGTCGTGTCATATCACCAAGATATAAGCACCATGCCTGTGCCGTATGACATCATTTTACCCCTCAATCCCGATCAAGGCTCAGTTCGCCGGAGAAAGTTTCCTTTAGTCAACGTTAATTTGACGGTACCGAACGTTCCCTCTAAACAATGCCAGCCTGCCCCGCGCGCTTGCACATCGCCACCCACCCATGCAAAAAAACCCGCTCGCAAGCGGGTTTTCGGGGGCAGAAAAAGTTACAGGCTGTAGCGCAAAGTCAGCGCCACATTGCGCGGCGCGCCCGGCAGACTCAGGTTCGGGCTGGAACCGTGGCCCGAGACGATGTAGCGCGTGTCGCCGATATTGTTGACGTTCAGCTGCACTTCATAGCGGCCCGTGCGGTATGCGGCCATGACGTCGGCCGTCACGTAGCCTGGCAGCACCACCGTGTTGCCCTGATTGGCGAAGCGGCTGCCGACGGCATTCGCGCCACCGCCCACCGTGAAGCCGTGGCCCAGGTCTTTCGTCACCCACAAGTTGGCCATGTTGCGTGCCGTCAGGGTAGCGCGCTTGCCCTTGATGGCGACGGCACTGGCCGTCGTCGTGCCCGGCACATTCACGCTGCGGTCGACGGCGATGGAATCGGTGATGGTGGCGTCCAGCCAGGCGTAGCCGGCCATCATTTTCCAGCCATCGTGCAAGTCCGCGTTGAAGGTCAGTTCCAGGCCATCGGTGCGCTGCGTGCCGACAGGCACGATGCGGTTCGTGATCGGGTCGCTGGTCTTGATATTGTCGCGTTCCAGGCGGAACAGCGACACGGTGGCGTTGGCGCGGCCGCCCCACAGCTCATACTTGGCGCCCACTTCCGTGTTGCGCGTGGTTTCCGGCGCCAGGTCGGCATTATTCGCGGCCAGGGCGAAATTCTCGCCGCTAGGCTGGAACGAGCGGCTCCACGACGCGTAGTACGACTGCACGGCGCTGGGTTGCCAGACGAGCCCGGCGCGGGGGCTGTAAGCCGAATCCGTGCGCGACAGATTGGCCGTCGTCACACCAAGCGCATTGGCCAGGCGCGACTGCTGCTTGTAGCGGTCGTAGCGCAGGCCGGCCAGCGCCTTCCACTCGTCGCTGATGCTGATGGCGTCCTGCACGTAGGCGGCGGCCGTGTCGTAGGTACCGAAGGTATCGCTGCGCACGCCCAGCTTGCTGCGGTTGACCTGCGGCAGGACGGGATGGAAGATCGACACAGGCTTCGCAGGTCGCCACACAGCGTCGACGGCCCAGCTGATGGCATCCTTGTTTTGCTTGCCGAATTCGGCGCCGTACAGCACTTCATGGCGCAAGGTGCCCGTGACCAGCTTTTGCGTCAGTTCCGTCTGGTTGAACCAGCCGCTCTCGTCACGGTTCAGCTTGGCGTGACCGAGGCTCATCGTGCCCTTGACTTCGTTGACGTTGCCGGAAATATTCGTGTTGTTGCGGTCCAGGTGGTAATCGTAGTAGCGGAAGGCATTGCGCAGCGACAAGCTATCGCTGAACTTGTGCGTCAAGGTGGCGGCCGTGGACACGACGCGCGACTGGCTGAAGTCCGCATCGCGGGCATTCGCGGCGCCAAAATAGGTGCGCGCATCGACGGCGACGGGGCTGCCCTGGTAGGACGGGATGCCGAAGTCCGTCAGGCGGCGGTCTTCCAGGTAATCGCCCTGCAGCAGCAATTTGGTGACGCCGGACAGGCGGACGGCGACGGAAGGCGACAGCGCCGTGCGGTTGATGAATTGCTGGTCGCGGTAGCTGTCCGACAATTCGCGCGCGCCCGTGAAGCGCCAGTCCACGGTCTCGCCGACACGGCCCACGTCGACTTCGCCGCGGCGCCCTGCCGTGTTGGTCAGGCTCAAGGCCACGTCCGTGATGTCCACGCCCGGCTTCTTCGTGATACGGTTCACCAGGCCACCCGAGGAACCGCGGCCGTACAGCACGGCGGCCGGTCCCTTGATCACTTCCAGACGCTCCACATTCGACAGGTCGCGGAAATACAGGGCGTCATCGCGGAAGCCGTCGACGAACTGGTCGCCGATGGCCGTGAAGCCGCGGATGAATATCTGGTCGCGCTGGCCGTCGCCCGTGGACAAGCCCACGCCGGGGATGTTCTTCATGATGTCCTGGATCGACATGGCGTTCTGGTCGCGGATGACGGCGGCCGGCACCACGTTGATCGTCTGCGGCACGTCGCGCAGGGCCATTTCCGTCTTGGTGCCGCTGGCGGAGGTGGCGGCGACATAGCCATCCTTGTCCTTCGATGCCGTCACGGTGACGGCTGGCAAACTTTCCTGCGCCCAGGCCGCCAATGGCGTGGCGCCCAAGGTCAAGGCGCCCAGTACGGCGATGGTGATCGGTTTGAATCCTGGCTTGCGACGTTGCTGCATACAATTCCCTGGTCGATGTTTTAATACGAATGATTATCATTAGTATTTTATCAGGCAAGCATGCCTAAAGTAAGCACTTCTGTAAGTGATAGTACTTATGGACTAGGTACTTGATGTAAAAACACAACAGGAAATCAATATCAAAAAATAATTAAAATTGCTTTGAAAAACTATTTCCCTGCGTCAATGCTATACTTGCGGCTTGCTGGGCAGCGGTCAGCCTGACCGACATGCCCCTTGCTTCACCTCCAACGCCACGCTCAGCGCGGCGCGCCGCACAGCCATCACGCGGCACCCGAAGACCCCGATCCCCTGCGCCTTGCGGCGCCTGTCCGCCCCTGCTGGCGGCGGCGATCATGACTATTAAACTGTTAGGAATTACATGAAAAACCTGAACATCGGCAGCCGCCTTGGCGTCGGCTTTGCTGTCGTATTGCTGTTGCTTGCCGCCTTGACCATCACCGCCCTCGTGCGCATGCAAACGGCCAGCGACCTGACTTACCGCCTCATCAATACCAGCATCAAGAACCAGCGCATGGTGGCCGAATGGTCGAAGATCATTGAACTCAACAGCGTACGCGGCGTCGCCTCGTTCGAGATCACCGATCCTGTCGTGCGCGCCAAGATCGAGGAAGACTTGAAAGTCGATGCGGAGCGTTCCAGCAAGCTGCAGGACGACATCGTCGCCTCCCTGCTCAACCCGGCCGTGATCGAGCAATTCAAGGTCGTGCGCAAGGTGCGCACCGACTACGTGACGACGCGTGCGCGCGCCTTCAAGATGAAGGCCGACGGCGACATGGCGGGCGCCAAGGTCGTGTTCGACAAGGAAGTCGCGCCGATCACCGTGGCCTATCTGGCCGAAGTCAAACGCTTCGCCACCATGCAGATCAAGGCTGCCGACGGCGTCGGCAACAGCATCATCGAGGCCTACAGCGGCACCCGCGTCTTCCTGATCACCATGGGCGTGCTGGCCGTGCTGATGGGCATCGGCTTCGCGTGGTGGATCACGCGCTCGATCACCGGCCCCATCCGCGCTGCCGTGAAAGTGGCGGAAACCGTGGCAGCGGGCGACCTCACCAGCACCATCACGGCGCAAGGCCGCGATGAAACGGGCCAGCTGATGCATGCTTTGAAAACCATGAACGACAGCCTCGTCGGCATCGTGGGCCAGGTGCGCAGCGGCACCGACACCATCGCCACGGCATCGGCGGAAATCGCCGCCGGCAACCAGGACCTGTCGTCGCGCACGGAGCAGCAAGCCAGTTCGCTGGAAGAAACGGCTTCGTCGATGGAAGAACTGACCTCGACCGTCAAGCAAAACGCGGACAACGCGCGCCAGGCGAATAAACTGGCCGGCGACGCGGCCGGCATCGCCAGCCGCGGCGGCGCCGTGGTGGCCGAAGTGGTCGCCACCATGAGCGAGATCAATACCTCGTCGAAGAAGATCGTCGACATCATTTCCGTCATCGACGGCATCGCCTTCCAGACCAACATCCTGGCACTGAACGCAGCCGTGGAAGCGGCGCGCGCCGGCGAACAGGGCCGCGGCTTCGCCGTCGTGGCAACGGAAGTGCGCAACCTGGCGCAGCGCTCGGCAGCGGCGGCAAAAGAAATCAAGGGCTTGATCGACGACTCCGTGCAAAAAGTCGACGTGGGCACGGACCTGGTCGACAAGGCCGGCAAGACGATGGAAGAAATCGTGCAAAGCATCGGCTTCGTCACGTCCATCATGAGCGAGATCAGCAACGCCAGCGAAGAGCAGAGCGCGGGCATCGAGCAAGTCAACCAGGCCATCTCCGAAATGGACCAGGTGACCCAGCAAAATGCGGCGCTGGTGGAAGAAGCGTCGGCAGCGGCCGAAGCGATGCAGGAACAGGCGAGCGAACTGGCGCAGGTGGTCAGCGTCTTCCGCCTCGACGCCAATGCGGCGGCGACCGACCGTTTCAGCGCCAAGGCGGCGCAGCGCAGCGCGCCGGCCACTCCGACAACTGCGGCCGCACCAGCCCGCAAGGCCTCGGCTCCTGCCCTGCGCCTGCCCGTGACACGCACCAGCAGCAAGGCAACGGCACCGGCCGAAGGCGAGTGGGAAGAGTTCTAAATTTTCTTCAGCAAGCCCTGCGGCATCAAGCCGCGCGGGCTTGCGCTTGGGCGATCAGTGCCGCCAGTTCGCGCGGCACGGATTGCCCCAGGAATTCCAGCGCCAGCGCCTCCGGATCGATGGCGGCGTCCGCTGGCAAGCCATGCTCGAAACCGCCCACCATGGTGCGGCAAAAATGCGGCGACTCCGCCCGCGTTTCCACATACCAGCAGCCCGCATGGCCTTGCACGAAGTATTCGCCGATAAAGTAGCCGAGCATGGTTTTCACCCATTGCCAGCTTTCGTCGCGGATGACGATGGTGCGCATGGCCGCATCGATGTACGGCAGGTATTCGGCCGCATTGGTCAGCACTTCGTGCGCGGGCTGGATGCCCAGGCGCTCGACAAAGTTCACCAGCGACGCGCCCAGCGCGTCATAGTAGGCATCAAAAGCCGTTTGGCTTTGCTGCAATAATTGCTCTTGTTCGTACGACAGCATTCACACTCCACAGACATTCAACAATCGCCTATTTTACGCCACGCTCACATCGACACCAGCCCGCTGCAGCAAGGCCTGGTTGCGGGGAGACAAATGCGTCACCTGCAGGTGCTTGCCCGCCTTTTCATAACGCTCATACAAGGCTTCGATGGCGGCGATGGCCGAGTGATCGGCCATGTGCAGGTGCCGGCAGTCGAGGATGACGCGGGCCGGGTCGGTCGCCGCCTGGAACAGTTCCAGGAAGTGCGTGGTCGAGGCGAAAAACAGGGTGCCGTGCGGCAGGTAGACGCGCACGCCCGCGCCAGTGTCATCGATGTCGGCACGCATGTCGCGCGCATGTTGCCAGGCGAAATTCAAGGCGGCAATCACGATGCCGCACAGCACGGCCAGCGCCAGGTCCGTGAACACCGTGATCACCGTCACGGCGACGATCACCAGCGCATCCTGCAACGGCACCTTGCCCAGCACGCGCAGCGAGCCCCAGGCAAACGTCTGCTGCGCCACGACGAACATCACGCCGACCAGGGCTGCCAGCGGGATGCGCTCGATCAGCGGCGACAGGAACAGGATAAACAATAAAATCATCACGCCGGCCGTCACGCCCGACAGGCGCGAGCGGCCGCCCGAGCTCAGGTTGATCATCGTCTGCCCGATCATGGCGCAGCCGCCCATGCCGCCAAAGAGGCCCGAAACGACGTTCGATGCACCGAGGGCGATGCATTCGCGGTTCGGCTGGCCCCGCGTTTCAGTCATCTCATCGGTAAGATTAAAAGTGAGCAAGGTTTCCAGCAAGCCCACCATGGCCATCAGCGCCGCGTACGGGAAGATGACGTGCAAGGTGGCCATGTCCAGCGGCACCGTGGGCCAGTGGAGTGCTGGCAGGCCGCCGGCGATATGCGCAAGGTCGCCCAGGGTGCGCGTAGGCAGCTGCAAGAAATGGCTGAGCACGCCCACGCCCAGGATGGCCACCAGCGCGGGCGGCACCGCCTTCGTGATGCGCGGCAGCACGTAGACGATGGCCATGGTGAGCAGCACCAGCGCGCCCATTACGTACAAAGGACTGCCTTGCAGCCAGGTTTCACCTTGCGGCGTGGCCTGGCGGAAGTGTTCCAGCTGGGCCATGGCGATGACGATGGCCAGACCATTCACGAAGCCCAGCATCACCGGGTAGGGCACCATACGGATCAATTTCCCAAGGCGCAAGATGCCGAACAGCGCCATGATGATGCCGCTCAACACCACGGTCGCCAGCAGGTATTGCACGCCATGCTGGGCCACCAGGGCCACGATGACGACGGCCATGGAACCGGCGGCGCCCGAAATCATGCCGGGGCGCCCGCCAAAGATGGCCGTGAATGCGCAAATGATGAAGGCGCCATACAAGCCCATCAGGGGATTCAGTTGCGCCACGAGGGCAAAGGCGATGCATTCGGGCACCAGCGCGAATGAGGTGGTCAACCCCGCCAGGACGTTTTTTTGTATGTTCGAGAACCACTCGTCCCGAAAAGTTGCGTTGATCATTGATACACATCCAGGGTCGGAACAGAGAAATGCGCGCGCGATGCACAGTCATCGGGCGCAGCCATGCCAGCGGTCGTCAAAACGAAGCCATGCCGAGGTCGCACGCAGAGGAAAATCGTCGGTGACTACATGGGATTGGCGGACAGAGGAAGATTCAGCAGCGCCATGCGGCGCGGCCGAGCCTGCACACATTATACAAGATGCAGCCGGGCCCGATGGACGGCGCGGCGGCGCGCAGCGGGAGCGGACACTGGCAAACAAATAATGTTTCCAATAGTTTTATTTTTAAAATAAAAACAATTTAAGTGGAATATTTTAAATAATCTCCGCCGTTTCAATTGGAGAGTATCTATTCAATTTTCTCCACTATTCTACTCAGCAGTGGTGGAGACTGTTGACCACATTAAAAAACGGGGCGTATCCGAAAAGCCAGACGAGTAGGGAAACTCAGGAGGAATCATGACCGACGCGCAATTATATGCCAGTAATATTACAATCAACATTCTCGTTGTAATAGACACCGATCTGATCATGGCCCAGCATCCACGTCAGACGAGTCCCGACCAGACCAAGCCTGTTGGCCTGGCGCATACCAGCCAGTACATGATTGCCACCGACCCGCGCGGCATCAATAGCGGGCAAGGCACCGCCGACCTGAGTTTCAAGGCCAATGTGGGCGACTTCGTCTCGTTCACCGGCGCTTCCATCTATGACAACGCCGATTCGGCCGTCATTGTCTACGGCATCAATTACTGGAATGGCGACAAGGTCTTCAATACCTTTGTTTCCAATACCATTACACGGAGAAATGCGGCCGTGCCGAATACGGATTCGTCGAATGGTTTGCCGGCCGTACAGCAATCGCGCAATTTCTCCAATTTCACGGCGCAGGTATCAAAATCGGGCACGGAAAATTTCTACGTCTATATTGCCGTATATAGCCTGAATGACGATGGCCAGACGCAAAGCCTGTATGGTTATTTTTATTGGGATCCACAGATTACTGTCGGTTAGTCATTTCCCGGAAACCAAATAAATATAACCCATTTATTTAATTAGCGCCGACTTCAGCCGGCGCAGAGATACGCCGGGACGGCCCCGCAGGCAAAAAAAAGCCCACAGAAGTGGGCTTTTTTATTTGCGCATGTATCACATGCACTTATCTGGAGGCGAGGACGGGAATCGAACCCGTCTAAACGGCTTTGCAGGCCGCTGCATAACCTCTTTGCTACCTCGCCAGAGGAACTGCTTGGATGTGCCTTGCGGCGCACCTTGAAAACTGGAGCGGGAGAAGAGTCTCGAACTCTCGACCTCAACCTTGGCAAGGTTGCGCTCTACCAACTGAGCTACTCCCGCATTGGAGCTTGGTTACCGCCTAATCGCGCCGCGTACCGCGGCGGATAAAAAAAGGAAGCCAGCTTAGCTTCCCTTTAGAATTCTGGAGCGGGAGAAGAGTCTCGAACTCTCGACCTCAACCTTGGCAAGGTTGCGCTCTACCAACTGAGCTACTCCCGCATTGGAGCTTCTATTTTCTGCTACTGCCATCTTGCTGTACTGCTTCAGCTATCGCTGGAGCGGGAGAAGAGTCTCGAACTCTCGACCTCAACCTTGGCAAGGTTGCGCTCTACCAACTGAGCTACTCCCGCATACGAACCGCTATTTTACTGCTTTTTGCTACCGTTTACCAGTGCTGCTTTACTGCTGATCCAGTGCTCACTGGAGCGGGAGAAGAGTCTCGAACTCTCGACCTCAACCTTGGCAAGGTTGCGCTCTACCAACTGAGCTACTCCCGCAGTGGACAACATTGTATCAGAAGCTCTACTACATCGCCAGTACTACTTTTTACTGCATTCGCTGTTTTTACCTATGACACGATCCAGAAAACTGGAGCGGGAGAAGAGTCTCGAACTCTCGACCTCAACCTTGGCAAGGTTGCGCTCTACCAACTGAGCTACTCCCGCGTCATCAACAACAGGCCAGCATTATAGAGGGATTACAGGGGCTGTCAACGGGCAATATCTGGTCTTTTGCAAAATATTCCGCAGAAAGTAGCCAATACCGTCTTAAGGTCCTCCGAATAGCGTAGCGAGCAAGCGCAATATCGTGTTGAGTAGCGGAGCTGTACGAAGGTACAGCGAGCAACGGAGACGCGAGAGTGCGCTGCGCAGTAGCTAGGCGGAGCGGCCTTAATGCAGATTGCCGGCCTTTTCCTTGATCAAGGGCCATGCCAGGCGCAAGTAATAGAACATCGACCACACCGTCAGCACGCAGGCGATCCACAGCAGCTTCTCGCCCCACACGTGGGTATCGATCGCGCCAAAGATCACTTCGTGGTACAGCAGCAAGGGAATCGCCGTCATTTGCGCGGCCGTCTTGATCTTGCCGATCGAGCTGACGGCCACCGATTTCGATGCACCGATCTGCGCCATCCATTCGCGCAGCGCGGAAATCGTGATTTCGCGGCCGATGATGATGAAGGCCAGCACGGCATTGACACGGTCCAGCTGCACCAGCACCAGCAAGGCGCCCGCCACCATCAGCTTGTCGGCGACCGGGTCGAGGAAGGCGCCGAAGGCCGACGTCTGGTTCCAGCGCCGCGCGAGGAAGCCGTCGAACCAGTCGGTCACGGCCGCAACGATGAAGACCAGGGTGGCAACCAGGTTCTGGTCGCCATGCAGCAGCATCGACGGCGGCAAATAAAACACGCCGACGACGAGCGGTATCAGGGCCACGCGCAGCCAGGTCAAAAGGATGGGAATATTAAAAGGCATAAGAGAGCAATCGGCCGACGGGTAAATTGAACATGAAGAAAGCGTGAAGAAAGCGCCACTAGTCTACATGGCCCCGGGGTATTAGCCTAGTCCGCTTGCCGCAGCACCGGACCAGGCCATTGATCCATCAATGTAATTGCTTGTAGATCTCTTCCGCCAGTTGCGTGGAAATCCCCTCCACCGACATCAGATCCTCGACACTGGCGTCGACCACGCCGCGCAAGCCCCCAAAGCGCGACAGCAGTTTTTGGCGGCGCTTGGCGCCTCATTGTGCCCCTTTCGATCTCCGCYTGCCGCGAGCACCGGACCGGCCATTCGATCATCAATGTAATTGCTTGTAGATCTCTTCCGCCAGTTGCGTGGAAATCCCCTCCACCGACATCAGATCCTCGACACTGGCGTCGACCACGCCGCGCAAGCCCCCAAAGCGCGACAGCAGTTTTTGGCGGCGCTTGGCGCCTATGCCTTCGATCTCTTCCAGGCGCGACGTCTGGCGCGTCTTGGCCCGCTTGGCGCGCATGCCGGTAATGGCAAAGCGGTGCGCCTCGTCGCGGATTTGCGCGATCAGCATCAGGGCCGCCGATTCCTTGCCCAGTTCCTGCGCCGCGCGGCCATCGACGAACAGCAGGGTTTCCAGGCCCACCTTGCGCCCTTCTCCCTTGGCCACGCCGACAATCAAGCTGATATCGAGTCCCAGCTCGGCAAACACCTGGCGCGCCATTTCGATCTGTCCCTTGCCGCCGTCGATCAAGACCACGTCGGGCATCACGCCGTCGCCATTCGCCACCTTTTCATAACGGCGCATGAGGACCTGGCGCATGGCCGCGTAATCGTCGCCGGGCGTGATGTCGTTGATGTTGTAGCGCCGGTATTCGCCGTTCTGCATGGCGTGGTGGTGGAACACGACGCACGACGCCTGCGTCGCTTCGCCCTGCGTGTGGCTGATGTCGAAGCACTCGACGCGCAGGCTGTCGAGATCTTCCGTTTCCAGGCGCAGCGCTTCGGCCAGCGCGCGCGTGCGCGACTGCTGCGAACCCTGCTCGGACAACAAGCGCGCCAGCGAAATCTCGGCGCCCTTCTGCGCCATTTCCAGCCACTGGCGGCGTTGCCCCTGCGGCTGGAAGATCAGGTTGATGCGGTGGCCGCACTGCTCCATCAGCGCCACCATCAAAGCCGGCTGGTCGAATTCGATATTCAGGATCAGGGTGCCGGGAATGAATTTTTCCGTGTAGTGCTGGGCCAGGAAGGCGGCCAGCACTTCCACCTCGATGGCTTCCTCGGCAATCGCCGCCGCATCGCTGAGCTGGCTTGGGAAATACGCACGGTCGCCCAGGTGGCGTCCGCCGCGCACCATGGCCAGGTTGACGCAGGCGCGTCCGCCCTGCACCAGCACGGCGATGATGTCGACATCGGCGTCGCCCGTCGTTTCCATGCTTTGCTGGTGCAGCACACGCGACAGCGAAGCGATCTGGTTGCGCACCACCACGGCCTGCTCGAATTTCAATTCGGCGGCAAACGCATGCATCTTCGTTTCCAGATCGGCCAGCACTTCGCTCTGGCGCCCGCGCAGGAAGCGCGCCGCGTTTTCCACGTCGTTCTTGTAATCTTCCTTGCTGATCAGGTCCACGCACGGCGCGCTGCAGCGACCAATCTGGTGCAGCAGGCAGGGCCGCGTGCGGTTGGCATACACGCTGTCCTCGCAGGTGCGGATCAGGAATACCTTTTGCAGGATCTGCATCGATTCCTTGACGGCCCAGGAACTGGGGAACGGCCCGAAATACTGGTTTTTCTTGTCCACGGCGCCCCGGTAATACACCATGCGCGGCGCATCGCCATTCGTGATTTTCAGATACGGATACGACTTGTCGTCGCGGAACAGGATGTTGTAGCGCGGCTGCAGCGCCTTGATCAGGTTGTTTTCCAGGATCAGGGCTTCCGCCTCGCTGTGCGTGACGGTCGTTTCCAGGCGCGCGATGCGCTCGACCATCATGGCGATGCGGGGGCTGGCCAGGTTTTTCTGGAAATAACTGGAGACGCGCTTTTTCAGGTCGCGCGCCTTGCCGACGTACAGCACCTTGTCCGCGGCGTCGAAATAGCGGTACACGCCGGGCAGGTTCGGCAGCTTGGCGACGGTGGCCAGCACCTGCGCGCGCGGGTCGGGCGGCGTCTCCGTGGAATTAGGTTCGGGGTTTGCTTCAGTCATTGCTGGCTCACGTTACACTCTTGCTCCACGAGTCTCATCGTTACATCTGCTTGCTCCACGATCACGAACGCGACCGCATACTCTTCCTCATCGCTGATCGTCACTTGCGCGCTCAGGCGGTTTTTCTCCATGAAGTCCGCCAGCACGCCGCTGCAGACGATCATCGGCTTGCCGCTGGGATGGTTCAGCATCTGCGCGGCGGGCCAGGTCATCGGCATGCGCAAGCCCAGGCCGATGGCCTTGGAAAACGCCTCCTTGGCCGCGAAGCGCGTGGCGAGGAAGCGCACGCCGCGCACGGCATTCTTGGCGCTGCGGGCGCGGAATTTTTCCAGCTCCTGCGGCCCCAGTATCTTTTTCGCGAACCGCTCGCCATGGCGCGCCAGTGCCGCCTCGATGCGGGGGATCTTGCAGATATCGGTACCGATGCCGTAGATCATGCTGCCTCCTTTGTGCGCGCTTATGCCTTGCCGGCGAGGCGCGTGGCCACCATGATGGCCTTCATTTCGCGTACGGCGTTTTCCCAGCCGACAAACACGGCATGCGCGACGATGGCGTGGCCGATGTTAAGTTCCGCAATATCGGGAATGGCGGCAATCGCCTGCACATTGGTGTAATGCAAGCCGTGGCCCGCGTTGACCTTCAAGCCGCGGCCCACGCCGAACAGCACGCCCGCCTTGATGCGCTCCAGCTCCGCCAGTTGCTCGGTGCCTTGCGTGTCCGCATAGCGGCCCGTGTGCAGCTCGATCACGGGCGCGCCCAATTCAGCTGCGGCGGCGATCTGCTGCTCGTCCGCATCGATGAACAGGCTCACGCGGATGCCCTCGCCCTGCAATTGTTTCACGGCCGCCTGCACTTCCTTGAAGTAGCGCACCACGTCCAGGCCCCCTTCGGTCGTCACTTCCGTGCGCTTTTCCGGCACCAGGCAAACGTCCGCCGGGCGGATGCGGCAGGCGAAATCGATCATTTCCTGCGTCACGGCCGCTTCCAGGTTCATGCGCGTGAGCAGCTGCGGCGCGATGGCGATGACGTCCGCATCCTTGATGTGGCGGCGGTCTTCGCGCAAATGCAGGGTGATGGCGTCGGCGCCCGCCTGTTCGGCCAGCAGGGCCGCGCGGATCGGGTCCGGATACGCGGTGCCGCGCGCATTGCGCAAGGTGGCCACGTGGTCGATATTGACGCCCAGGTCGATGACGGGGCCGGAAGGCTGCAAAAAGCTCATATGATGGTGTCCGTAAAGTGCTGAAATCTATTACAGCTGCATTAAATCGATCAGTATCTGGCGCGTATTCAAGGTGGCGCCACCCAGTTGATGGGCCAGCAAAAAACGCATCAGCAGCTTGCTTTGCGCCTGCGTGGCCACGTCAAGATAATCTTCGCGCTCCATGTCGAGCAGGGTCTTGCCCGTGATCTTGGGCCAGGCGTCGGCGGCGCGCGCCGGGCGCGGTCCCCGTTCCGGGTCGACCACGTACACCTGCCCCGCATCGACGGCCTGGCGCGTGCCCGTGCAGCGCGTCAGGTCGGCCGCCACGCCCGTTTCCTTGAGCAGGGCGCGCTCGAACTTGCGCAGCACGATGGGCGGCGGCTCATTGTGCGCCAGTTGATTCAAGGTAGCAACGTAGTGGTCGAACAGGACGGGATGCGGGTCGTCGCGCGCCAGCAGTTTCACCAGCAATTCGTTCAGGTAAAAACCGCACAGCAGCGCAGTTTTCTCCAGCGGCAGCATGCCCCCTACCCACTCGGCTCCCGTGAGGATGCGCAGTTCGGACTTGCCCGTCCAGCCCGCCTGCAGCGGCTGGAAGGTCTGCAGCACGCCGCGCAATTGCGAATGGGGCCGCTTGGCGCCCTTGGCGACGAGCGCGATGCGGCCGTACTCGCGCGTAAACACGTCGACGATGAGGCTGGTTTCTTTATGCGGATAGCTGTGCAGCACGAAGGCGGGCTGGCCCGTGACCTTGCCGTCGCGCGCGAGCGGACGGCTGCGCCGGGGCGCGGCGGATGCGGGAGTTGCGGCCGGCGGCGCAATGGCCGCCGGCGCGGGGACAACGATGGAGGCTGGCGCAGGATCGTGCAGCGCTGGCGTGGTGGTGCTCATGCGTGTGGCGTCGCCCCCGGGTTGCGGATTACTCGTAGCCGTAGGCGCGCAAGCCCGCCTCGTTGTCGGCCCAGCCCGACTTGACCTTGACCCAGATTTCCAGGTACACGGGGCCGCCGAACAGCTTTTCCATATCCAGGCGGGCCTGGGTGGAGACTTCCTTCAGGCGCGCGCCCTTGTTGCCGATAATCATGGACTTGTGCGTATCACGTTCGACCAGGATGGCGGCGAACACGCGGCGCAAATCGCCTTCCTGCTCGAATTTCTCGATCAGCACGGTGCTCGTGTAGGGCAGTTCGTCGCCGACGAAGCGGAACAGTTTTTCGCGCACGATTTCCGAAGCGAGGAATTTCTCGCTTCGGTCCGTGATGTCATCCGGGCCAAAGATCGGCTGGTTTTCCGGCAGGAAGCGTTTGATTTCGTTCTGCAAGCCTTCCAGCTGGAAGTGCAGCTTGGCGGAAACAGGCACGATGGCGGCGAAGTCGCGCATGGCGGCGACCTTTTGTGCGAACGGCAGCAGCACGGCCTTGTCTTTCACGCGGTCCGATTTATTGATGACGAGGATGCATGGCACTTCCTTCGGCAGCAGGTCCATCACTTGCTGGTCGGCCGGGCCAAACGTGCCCGCCTCGATCACGTACAAAATCACGTCCGAGGAAATCAGTGTGTTCGTGACGGTCTTGTTCAGCGTCTTGTTCAGCGCGTTCGAATGGCGCGTCTGGAAGCCAGGCGTATCGACGTAGATGAATTGCGCGTCCGGCACCGTCTGGATGCCCGTGATGCGGTGGCGCGTCGTTTGCGCCTTGCGCGAAGTGATGCTGACCTTCGCGCCGATCAGCACGTTCATCAGGGTCGATTTGCCCACGTTCGGGCGGCCCACGATGGCGATATAGCCGCAGCGGAAGTTGTCGGGCATTTTGGTGGCTGTCATGCTAGTGTCGATTCTGTTTAGTGTGAGCGGCGATCGCCGGTGCAGCCGGGGCTTGCGCGTCGTCGCTCTGGATGGTGGCAATGCCGGCCAGCTTGAGCTGGGCGGCGCGCGGTTTGGGCTTGCGGCTGGCGGCAGGCGACTTCAGCAGCGCCTGCTCGGCCACGTCCAGCGCCAGTTTGGCGGCGGCTTGCTCACCGGCGCGGCGGCTTCCGCCACGGCCGTAAACCTGGATGTTCAATTTCGGCACCAGGCATTCGATCTCGAATTCCTGGCTGTGGGCGGCGCCGTGGGTAGCCACCACGTTGTACTGTGGCAGCGAAATTTTCTTGCTTTGCAAAAACTCCTGCAGCAGGGTCTTGGCATCCTTGCCCAAGGTTTGCGGATCGACCGAGTCGAGGATGGGGATGTAGAACGCGCGGATCACCGTGCTGGCCGCATCGAAGCCCGTGTCGAGGAAGATGGCGCCCAGCAAGGCTTCCAGGGTGTCGGCAAGGATCGATGGACGGCGGAAACCGCCCGATTTCAGTTCGCCTTCGCCCAGGCGCAAGAATTGCGACAATTCCAGCTTTTGCGCGATTTCATACAGCGACTGCTGTTTCACCAAATTGGCGCGCAGGCGCGACAGATCACCCTCGTCGATGGACTTGAAACGTTCGTACAGGATGGAAGCGACCACGCAGTTGAGGATGGAGTCGCCGAGGAATTCCAGCCGCTCGTTATGCAAACTGCTGTGGCTACGATGCGTCAAGGCTTGCTGCAACAGGCCAGCATCCTGGAACGTATAGCCTAAACGGGTTTGCAATAGCTGAAGATTCATTGTTGTTTCTGTGTCATCTGAGTAATTCGGCTGGCCGCCGCGCGGGGAATCGGCGCGGCAGCCATAGGTTGGTCCTAGTGTATGCCGCCCACACGTTTCGGGTTGCTGAAGTTCATCCACACGAGGAAAGCCTTGCCGACGATGTTCTCGTTCGGCACGAAGCCCCAGTAGCGGCTGTCCGCGCTATTGTCGCGGTTGTCGCCCATCATGAAGTAATTGCCTTGTGGCACTACACACGTAAAACCGTCTTCGTTGTAGTTGCACGCATCCTTGTGCGGGAAATCCTTCACTTCGCGCAAGTTCAACGTAGGAGCAGGCTCGTCGTTGAGGATGCGGTGGCTGACGCCCGTCAGGTTTTCTTCCAGCTGCTTGTGGTAGACCGTGCTTTCATCATCCAGGTAGTCGTCCAGCGGCGTGTACGCCACTTCCTTGCCGTTGACCGTCAAGCGCTTGTTTTCATAGGTGATTTTATCACCGGGCACACCGATCACACGCTTGATATAGTCTTGCGACATATCTTTCGGATACTTGAACACCATCACGTCGCCGCGCTGCGGATCGTTGACTTCAATGATGCGCTTGTTGACGATCGGCAAACGAATACCATAGGTGAACTTATTCACCAGGATCAGATCGCCCACCAGCAAGGTCGGCACCATCGAGCTCGACGGGATCTTGAATGGCTCGTACAGGAACGAACGCAAGCAGAATACGAGGGCGATGACGGGGAAGAAGCTGCCCGAATACTCGACCCAGGTCGGCTGGCGCAACAGGGCCGCCTCGATGCTCGCGCGGCTGCCGCCCGCATCGGACTTGATGCCCTCGGCGGCCAGCTTGGACTGGCGCGCATCAAATTCAGCCAGGGCACGGTCGGCCGCCTTGCGGCGCTGCTTGGACAGATAAAATACATCGAGGCACCAGACCAGGCCCGTCAACACCATCAGCACGAACAGGATTAAAGCGAAATTTCCTAAAATCACTTGCAGGTTCATTGATTAACCATCCACTTGTAAAATTGCCAGGAATGCTTCTTGCGGGATCTCCACGGAACCCACTTGCTTCATGCGTTTCTTGCCCGCTTTTTGTTTTTCCAGCAATTTTTTCTTGCGGCTGATATCGCCGCCATAGCACTTGGCCAGCACGTTCTTGCGCAAGGCTTTCACGTTCTCGCGCGAAATGATGTTCGCGCCGATGGTCGCTTGAATCGCCACGTCGAACATCTGCCGCGGGATCAGTTCACGCATCTTGGCAGCCACCTGGCGGCCACGGTACTGGCTGTTCGAACGGTGGACGATGATGGCCAGCGCATCGACTTTTTCGCTGTTGATCAGCATGTCGACCTTGACCACGTCGGCCGCGCGGTATTCCTTGAACTCGTAATCCATCGAGGCATAGCCGCGCGACGTCGATTTCAGGCGGTCGAAGAAGTCCAGCACGATCTCGGCCATCGGCATTTCATACACGAGCTTGACCTGGCGGCCGTGGTAGCTCATGTCCATCTGGATACCGCGCTTGCCGATACACAAGGTGATCACGGAGCCCACGTATTCCTGCGGCATGTACAGATTGACGGTGACGATAGGCTCGCGCACTTCCTCGATGCGCGACGGATCGGGCATCTTCGACGGGTTGTCGACGTTGATCATGGTTCCGTCGCGCTGGATCACTTCGTACACCACGGTTGGCGCCGTGGTGATCAGGTCCATGTCGAATTCGCGCTCGAGGCGCTCCTGCACGATTTCCATGTGCAGCAAGCCCAGGAAGCCGCAGCGGAAGCCGAAGCCCAGCGCCTGCGACACTTCCGGCTCGTACATCAGGGCAGCGTCGTTCAGTTTCAGCTTTTCCAGCGAGTCGCGCAGCGCGTCGTACTGGTTCGCTTCCACGGGGAACAGGCCGGCGAACACTTGCGGCTGCACTTCCTTGAAGCCGGGCAATGGCGCGGCGGCAGGACGGTTGGCCAGGGTGACGGTATCGCCCACTTTGGCTGCTTTCAATTCCTTGATGCCGGCGATGATGAAGCCCACCTGGCCTGCCGACAATTGCGGCAAGGATTGCGAACGTGGCGAAAACACGCCGATGTCTTCCACCAGCTGCACCGAATCGGTGGCCATCAGGCGAATCTTGTCTTTCGGTTTCAGGGTACCGTTGATGACGCGCACCAGCATGACCACGCCCACATAGGCGTCATACCAGGAGTCGACGATCAGCGCCTGCAGCGGCGCGTCCGGGTCGCCCTTCGGTGGCGGTACCTTGACGATCAGTTGCTCGAGCACGTCCAGCACGCCGAAGCCCGTCTTGGCCGAGCAATGCACGGCGTCGCCCGCGTCGATGCCGATCACGTCTTCGATCTCGGCAATGGCGCTCGGCGGGTCCGCGTTCGGCAAGTCGATCTTGTTCAGGACGGGCACCACTTCCACGCCCAGGTCCAGCGCCGTGTAGCAGTTGGCGACCGTTTGCGCTTCCACGCCTTGCGACGCGTCCACGACCAGCAGCGCGCCTTCGCACGCCGACAGCGAGCGCGACACTTCATAGCTGAAGTCGACGTGGCCCGGCGTATCGATCAGGTTCAGGTTGTAGATCTGGCCATCGCGCGCCTTGTAGTGCAGGGCCGCCGTTTGCGCCTTGATGGTAATGCCGCGCTCGCGCTCCAGATCCATCGAATCGAGCACCTGCGCCTCCATCTCGCGGTCGGACAAGCCGCCGCACAATTGAATGATGCGGTCAGCCAGGGTCGATTTACCGTGGTCAATATGGGCGATGATGGAGAAATTGCGTATGTTGTTCATTAACTAATATATGTGCGAAGTTGACGACACTGCTTTAACAGGAATCAAGGGGATCATGCTCGGGCCAAGCCGGGCCAAACCCGGGCGCCCCGCTCATGATAAAAAAAGCGCTCCGAGCAGGACATCTGCATGCCCAGGCGAGCGCTTTTGAAGCGACAGAAGCTGCTGCCTCGGACAGTAGCTTTTTCGACCTCCCCATTTTACCGGATTTCAGAGTAGAAAGCCCGTCTTATGAGGCCGACACCGGGGCAAGCCGAGATTTTCAGCTGTTTTCAGCACCAGAATGGTGCAATGCAGTGTCAATATTGACAATCAAGCTACACCAGGCAGCGCCGCACGGCCTGCTCGTCGAGAAAATAATGGCAGAGCTCAGGCTGCGCCAGGCCGGCAAACAGCACCGGCACCAGCTCGTCGAAACGGGTCAGCAGCTTGGCATCAGGCGACTCATCGATGTCGATCACGTCCACCGTGAACGGTTTTCCGGGCGGCTGCAGCAGGAGCAAGGCGTCGAGCATGTCCTGGCAAAGGTGGCAGTAACTGCGGGAATAGAGGGTGAAGTGCATGGCGGGCAGGATACCGCATCCCGGCCGCAGCCGGAATGCGGGATGATCACATTGTTACTTCGCCGATGGACGCAGCGACACGAATTGCGCCACGTCGCCACGGCGTACCAGCAAGGCCGACGTCTTCTTCGGATCGAGCTTGGCGACCAGAGCATTGAACTGCCTGGCGTCTTTCACTGCAACGTTATTCAGTTGCAAGATCACATCGCCAGGCTGCAGGCCGGCCAGGGCCGCCACGCCATCGGCCTCGTCAACCTGCACGCCCGCGTCGATCTTCATTTCCTGCTTCTTCGCGGCCGGCACGTCGCTGACCTTCAGTCCCAGGGCATTGACGGCTTGCGCTTCCGGCTCCTTGGCGCTCTTCTTCGCCGTTTTCTCGCTTTCCAGCTCGACGACGGTGACGGGAATGTCCTGCTGTGCCCCCTTGCGCCACACGGTGAGCGTGGACTTGCCGTTGACGGCGGCGCCACCGACCAGGCGCGGCAGGTCGGAAGAGCGCTCGATCGCGGCACCGTTGAATTTCAGGATGATGTCGCCCGGCTTGATGCCCGCCTTGTCGGCCGGACCGCCCGGCTCCACCATCGACACTTGCGCGCCCTTGGCATTCGGCAAGCCCAGCGATTCCGCCACGTCCTTGCTGACTTCGCCGATCTGCACGCCGATGCGGCCGCGCACGACTTTACCCGTCTTTTTCAGCTGCTCGCCCACGCGCATGGCTTCATCGATGGGCACGGCAAACGAAATGCCATTGTAGGCGCCGGACAAGGTAGCGATCTGCGAATTGATGCCGATCACTTCACCGCGCATATTGATCAGAGGACCGCCCGAGTTGCCGGGATTGACGGCCACGTCGCTCTGGATCAAGGGCAAATAGTCGCCCGTGTCGCGTGACTTGGCGGAAATGATACCGGCCGTCACCGAGTTTTCCAGGTTGAACGGCGAGCCGATGGCGATGACCCACTCGCCCACGCGTATCTTGTTCGAGTCGCCGATGGTCAGGCGCGGCAGGTTCCCGCCCTCGATTTTCAGCAGGGCCACGTCGGTGCTGCCATCGGCGCCGATCACCTTGGCCTTGAATTCGCGCTTGTCCGTCAGGGTCACGTAGACTTCATCGGCGCCGTCGACCACGTGGGCATTGCTCAGCACATAGCCATCGGCCGAAATGATGAAGCCGGAACCGACGCCGCGCTGCACTTCCTGCTCCTGCGGCACGGCGCGGCGGCCGCCGCGTGGCGCCTGCTGGCGCGGCGTCGGCATGGCGCCGCCAAAGAAGCGGCGCAGGAATTCCTGCATTTCCTGTTCATCCTGGCTGCCGACGCCGCCCATTTTCAGGCGCTCGGTGGTGCGGATATTCACGACGGCCGGGCCGACGGCATCGACCAGGTCCGAGAAATCAGGCAATTTCACGGCCGGCACGGCAGCCTGCGCCTGTGGCGCCAGGCCCAGCATGGAGGGGGCAAAAAAGACGCCAGCCGTACCGAACAATAAGGCGGAAAGCGTCTTCACTGAAAACGACTTGCTGGCAGCACACATGTTTTTTTTCATGGAAAAGATCTTCTCGAATATAGAAACGGATCAAACCGGATCAGACTATTGCCTGCGTGCATGATTGGCCGTCACGACGGAATCCCGGGGGCAAACACACCCGGCAGCGCGCATGGCAGCAACAATATATCGCAAAAGCAAGATATTGCCTGCGCACAGTGTCAATCGTACCGAACTCCAGTGTCAAGAGGGCGACAGGAACGTTAAGCCTGGCATAAGATGGCAAACAGTTCTTAGCGTTGCGCCAGCGGCCCCGCCTCCAGCGGCTCGGCAGTGCCCGGCGGCACGATGGCGGCGGACAGCGGCAGCAGCGGCTCGGCATGAGCAGCCGGCCCCTCAGGCGCCGCCTCGGCGGCCAGGCGGCTGGCCAGGCGCGCATCGAACTGGGCGCTCAGTGCATGGCCGCACTGCTCCGAGCGCAGCACGTCACCGATATGGCGATAGGCATCCCAGATCTGCCGCCCCTCATCCGTGTCAAGGGCGGCAAAAGCCAGTTCGAGTTCGCTCGCCGCCAGCTCGCCATCGGCCAGGGCGGAAATAGTCTCGTGCAATCTTGTATGCGTATCCATGATGGGTCCTGCCATTTCAAAGGGATCGGTGCGGAAACCGGACACAGCCATGCCAACCTCATACTCCCAGATTACCAGCGCTTGTCAATTGGCATGTCCAGCAACGGTTTCAATTTCTCCGCAATCACTTCGCGCGCGCGAAAAATCCGGCTGCGCACGGTGCCGATGGGGCACGCCATGATCTCCGATATTTCTTCATAGCTCAGGCCCTCGATCTCGCGCAGCACGATGGCCGTGCGCAATTCGATGGGCAGTACATCCATGGCCGCATTGACGGTGGCCGCAATCTGCTTGCTGGCCAGCACCGATTCGGGTGTATTGTTGTCCCGCAATTTATTGCCATCATCGAAGGACTCCGCCTGCTCGGCGTCGGTATCGCTGGACGTGGCCGCGCGGCGCCCCTGCGTGACAAGATAATTCTTGGCCGTATTGATGCCGATGCGGTACAGCCAGGTATAAAAGGCGGCCTCGCCGCGAAAATGGCGCAGCGCCCGGTATGCCTTGATAAAGGTTTCCTGCACCACATCTTCGGCCTCCGCCGGGTCATGCACAAGGCGCGACACAAGGCGCATCAAGCGGCGCTGGTATTTCGATACCAGCACATCAAATGCCCGTTTGTCGCCAGCCTGCACCCGCTCGACCAGTAACTGATCATACTCGCGCTCTGTCCTCACGCCCAATGTCCCTGTAGTCATGCAGCGTGGGCGCCTGTATGGATATAGAGTTGGCCCGCTGCAAGAAGTTCAGTGTTCGCCCCATTTTTATTCTTTCCCATTCCGCGCTGCGATGGCCCGGCACGCCACGGCCAGCGGGCGGAAGGTGGCGCAGCTGCTGCCGCGCTGCACCAGCACCTGCGTGCGCCGCCCCACGGCATCGGCCAGGCACAGCACCAGCAGCGACGGCCACAGGGTCGAGCCCGGCAACAGGCGCAGCCCCGGCGGCACCAACGCCACGCTGCTGACCATCCCCGCCACGCTGCTGGCATCCATCCCTGGCGCTCCGCCATGCTCCAGATATACCGCCAGCCGCAACTGGCCAACCGGCGAAATATCAAGCGTGTGCGGCTTTCTGCGCCTGCGCAGCAAAGCCAGTAAAAACACGCCGCCAGCCGCACTCAGCAGTGCACCGCTCCAGCCCAGCGCATAAGCACCCACCATCTGGCCGGGGCCTGGGCCGGACACGGCCGCAACGCGCCACGCACCGCTCAAGGGCCAGGCAGCCAGCAAGGCACACAGTCCCAGCGCCGCTTGCAACAGACGCAAACAGACAGGCGTGCGAATAACAGCCGCTACCGCGATTGACATACTTCATGGGAAAAAAAGGCGCGCCGGCAACATGCCGGGCAAATTCAGGCACCAACGAACGTTGGCGCCGAATCAGCGCTCACTACAGTTTGACCGTAGCGAGCGCTTGAAAGTTCCTGCTTATTTCGCTTTACCGAAAATCAGCGTGCCATTCGTTCCGCCGAAGCCGAACGAATTCTTCACTGCATAATCGATCTTCATATCCCGCGCCGTGTTGGCACAGAAATCGAGATCGCAAGCCGGATCCTGGTTGAAGATGTTGATGGTCGGTGGCGACACCTGATGGTGCAATGCCAGGACCGTAAACACCGCTTCCAGACCGCCCGCGCCGCCCAGCAAATGGCCCGTCATCGACTTGGTCGAGTTGACAACCAGATTCTTGGCGTGCTCGCCGAAGGTGCGTTTGATGCCCATCACTTCCGCCACGTCGCCTTGCGGGGTCGACGTGCCGTGCGCGTTCAGGTACTGAATTTGATCCGCGTTCAAGCCAGCGTTGTTGAGGGCCGCGATCACCGATTTGCTGCCGCCGCTACCATCTTCCAGCGGCGAGGTCATGTGATAAGCATCTGCGCTCATCCCGAAACCATGCACTTCGGCATAGATCTTGGCACCACGGGCCACCGCGTGCTCGTACTCTTCCAGCACCATGACGCCAGCGCCCTCGCCCAGCACGAAGCCGTCGCGGTCGGTATCCCACGGACGCGATGCCGTTGCCGGATCGTCGTTGCGGGTCGACAAGGCACGCGCCGAAGCGAAACCGCCCAGGCCCAGTGGCGACACGGTCGATTCAGCACCGCCGGCGATCATGACGTCGGCATCGCCGTACTCGATCATGCGCGCTGCGGCACCGATGCTGTGCAAACCGGTGGTACACGCTGTAACGATTGCCAGGTTCGGGCCCTTCAGACCATATTTGATCGAAAGGTTGCCAGAGATCATGTTAATGATCGAGGCAGGCACGAAAAATGGCGAGATACGGCGCGGACCGCGCTTTTCGTACTCGGACTTGGTTTCCTCGATCAGCGGCAAGCCGCCGATACCGGAACCGATGATCACGCCGATGCGCTCGGCGTTTTCTTCGGTCACTTCCAGGCCAGAGTCCTGCATCGCCTGGATGCCCGCAGCCATGCCGTAATGGATAAAGGTATCCATGTGGCGGGCTTCCTTACCGGAGATGTACTCTTCGATATTGAAGCCTTTGACTTCACCAGCGAAATGCGTGGTGAATGGCTGTGCATCAAACTTGGTAATCGTGGCAATGCCGGATTTACCTTCAATGATTGCGCCCCACGCCTCGGCAATAGTATTGCCGACAGGTGAAACGCAGCCCAGGCCGGTGACAACAACACGACGGTTTTTAGAACGGCTCAAGCGATTCTCCTGAAGTCGGTCAGACAGGCTTAGGCCTTGACGTGTGCGGTGGCGTAGTCGATCGCCTGTTGCACGGTGGTGATTTTTTCAGCTTGTTCGTCAGGGATTTCCATTTCGAATTCGTCTTCCAGGGCCATGACCAGTTCCACGGTGTCCAGGGAATCGGCGCCGAGATCGTCGACGAAGGAGGATTCGATTTTGATGTCTGCTTCTGCAACGCCCAGTTGCTCAGCGACGATTTTCTTAACGCGTTGTTCGATATCCGACATGTTATGGCTCCAAAGTGTGTGTTACGGAAAGTGCGCGCATTTTATCAGGTTTGCGCGTCCGAATACTAATTTCGGTGTCTGCTGCTAATTCGACCGAAGCTGCTGCTAAAAGATGCGATTATAGACAAAAACGACCGTTGAATCATGCCACAAACGCCCGCCCCGTCTAGCTTTCACATCAATTCATGTACATTCCACCGTTCACGTGCAGGGTCGTGCCCGTGATATAGGCCGCTTGCGGCGAGGCCAAAAAGGCTACCGCTGCTGCCACGTCTTCCGGTTTGCCCAGACGGGACAGGGGAATTTGCGTCAACAGGGCCGCGTGCTGCTCTTCACTCAGGGCCTTGGTCATGTCGGTATCGATGAAGCCCGGCGCGATGCAATTCACGGTAATGTTGCGGCTGCCGATTTCGCGCGCCAGGGCGCGGCTCATGCCTTCCACGCCGGCCTTGGCCGCCGCGTAATTCATTTGCCCCGGATTGCCCGACGAAGCCACCACCGACGTGATATTAATGATACGCCCAGTTTTGGCTTTCATCATGCCACGCAGTACGGCGCGCGACAGGCGGCCGACGGCCGACAGGTTGGTGGAAATGACGCTGTCCCACTCTTCATCCTTCATGCGCATGGCCAGCTGGTCTTGCGTGATGCCCGCATTGTTGACGAGGATCGACAGGCTGCCGTAGGTTTTCTGCACTTCATCGACGACGGCCGCGCAGCGCGCCGCGTCGGTCACGTTCAGGACCAGGCCCTTGCCCGTCACGCCTTCGGCGGCCAGGTAATCGGTGATCGCTTGCGCGCCGCTTTCCGAGGTGGCGGTGCCGACGACGGTAGCACCCTGTTTGCCCAGTTCGGTGGCGATGGCGCGGCCGATGCCGCGCGAGGCGCCCGTGACCAGCACGACTTGATTTACTAAATTCATGAGTATCCTTAAAAGCAAGCGCGGCAGGCAAGCTGCCGCGATCTGATGTTTATTTGAGCTGCGTCAAAATACGTTCCAGCGATGCCTGGTCGACGATGGCGTCGCCCACGAGCACGGGATCGATGCGCTTGGCCAGGCCCATCAGGACCTTGCCCGGACCGCATTCGATCACTTGCGTGATGCCGTCGGCCGCCACTTTTTGCATGGTTTCCACCCAGCGCACGGGGCTGGCCGCCTGGCGCACGAGCGCATCCTTGATGCCGGCAACGTCGTTGACGATGGCCACGTCGACGTTATTGATCAGCGCGATCTGCGGCGCCGAGAACGTCAAGCCGGCCATGTATTCGCGCAAGCGGTCCGATGCGGGCTTCAACAGCGACGAGTGGAATGGCGCGGAGACGGGCAGCTTCATGGCGCGCTTGGCGCCCTTGGCCTTGGCCAGTTCGCAGGCGCGCTCGACTGCCGCCGTATGGCCGGCGATGACCACTTGCGCTGGCGCATTGAAATTGACGGGCTCGACCACCAGGGCCGGATTTTCCGCCGCCGCTTCCGCACAGGCGGCGCGCACGTCGTCATCCGACAGGCCCAGCACGACAGCCATCGTGCCCTGCCCCACCGGCACGGCTTCCTGCATGGCTTGCGCGCGGAAACGCACGAGCGGCACGGCATCCTTGAACGAGATGACGCCGGCGGCGACCAGCGCCGAGTATTCACCGAGGCTGTGACCGGCCACGACCGTCGGCACGGGGCCGCCGGCCGCCAGCCAGGCGCGGTAGAAGGCCACGGCCGCCGTCAGCATCACCGGTTGCGTGTTGGTGGTCAGGTCCAGCTCTTCCTTCGGACCTTCGGCGATCAGCTTGCCCAGGTCGAATTGCAGGGCATCCGACGCTTCAGCGACGGTTTGCGCAACCACGGGGTTGCCGGCGAAACCGTCGAGCATCGCAATCGCTTGCGAGCCTTGGCCTGGGAAAACAAATGCAAATTGTGTCATGTCGACTCCGTTTTTTTTTACTATTTACTCAGAGAACCAAATGCAACTGCTGGGGTACGACCCTCCGGGATCGGAATTCACTCCATTGGAATGCATTCCCCCAACGGGTCGGACCCCGAAATCAGCCTTCGGCCATCACATTCTTGCCAGCACGGCGCCCCAGGTAAAGCCGCCGCCTACGCCTTCCATCATGACGTTGTCGCCCTTCTTGACCCGGCCGTCGCGCACGGCGATGTCGAGCGCCAGCGGGATCGAAGCGGCCGAGGTGTTGCCATGCTGGTCGACGGTGACAACCATCTTTTCCAGAGGCAAGCCGAGTTTCTTGGCCGTGCTGTTCATGATGCGGATGTTCGCCTGGTGCGGGATCAGCCAGTCGATCTGGTCCGACGTCATGTTGGCGTGTTCCAGGGCTTCATGCGCGACTTTTTCCAGTACGGACACGGCCAGCTTGAAGACGGCCGGGCCATCCATGTACAGGAAGGCGCTACCGTCGAGCGCGCCGCCAGCCAGGCTGCCCGGCACGCTGAGGATGTTCGAGTGGCGGCCGTCCGCATGCAGCTTGGTGGCCAGAATGCCTGGCTCTTTTGACGCCGTCATGACAATGGCGCCGGCGCCGTCGCCGAACAGCACGCAAGTACCGCGGTCGTCGAAATTGAGGATGCGCGAAAACACTTCGGCGCCGATCACCAGCACGTTCTTGTGCATGCCCGACTGGATGAAGCTGTCGGCCGTGGCCACCGCATACACGAAACCGCTGCAGACGGCTTGCACGTCGACGGCGGCGCAGTTGTTCGTGATGCCCAGTTTGTTTTGCACGATGCAGGCCGTGCTGGGGAAGCTGCCGAAGAAATCAGGAGTCGAGCTGGCGACGATGATCAGGTCGAGGTCGTTGCCGTTCAGGCCAGCCATTTCCAGGGCCTTCTTGGCCGCTTCCACGCCCAGGTCCGAGGAATTTTGCGTTGGCGCCGCGTAATGGCGCGCCGAGATGCCGCTGCGCGAGACGATCCATTCATCCGACGTCTCGATGCCCTTGGCGGCGAGCTGTTCGGTCAAGTCCTGGTTGGTGACGCGCTTCTCCGGCAAGTAGCTGCCGGTACCGATAATTTTGCTGTAAGTTTTGCTAAAAACAGTCATGCAAGTACCCGTCCACTAAATGGTAGAGCTTGTTGATGTAGGTTCATCCGGAACTGGCGTGCGGGGCATCAGCTCGGCGATCATGCTGGCCAAGTGCGCTTGCACGTCATTTTTTGCCGCATCGAAAGCGCGGCGCAAGGCCCATTCGAAGGAATAGGCATCGGCGCTGCCATGGCTCTTGAAGACGAGACCACGCAAGCCCAGCAGGCTGGCGCCGTTGTAACGTGAAGGATTCAAACGGTTGCCGATGGCTTTCAGGGCCCCGCGGGCGATCAGTGCGCCCAGCATGGTAATCGGATTGCGCTTGAATTCGGAAGTGAGCACGTCTTTCATGAAGCGCGCCAGGCCTTCGATGGCTTTCAGGGTGACATTACCGACGAAACCGTCGCAGACGACGATATCGGTCGTGCCCTTGAAGATATCATTGCCTTCCACGTTGCCGTAGAAGTTCAGCGCGCCACGCTCGTGGTCGGCCTGCAGCAGCTTCGAGGTGAGTTTCACCACTTCATTGCCCTTGATATCTTCCGTGCCCACGTTCAGCAAGCCGATCGTCGGGCGCTCGATACCTTCCATGGCGGAAACGAGCACGGAACCCATGATGGCGAACTGGTGCAAGTGATGCGGTTCGCAATCGACGTTCGCGCCCAGGTCCAGCATGTAGGTCGGGCCGTTCTTTTGATTCGGCAAGATGCTGCAGATGGCCGGGCGATCGACGCCGGACATGGTTTTCAATACATAGCGCGACACGGCCATCAGGGCTGCCGTATTACCGGCGGAAACGGAGGCTTGCGCCACGCCGTTCTTGACCTGTTCGATGGCCACGCGCATGGAGGAATCCTTCTTGCGGCGCAGGGCCACTTCCAGGGGATCGTCCATGGTAACTTGTTCGGATGCATGCAATACCGACAGGCGCGGATGCGTGTCGGCTTTATGTTTCTTCAGTTCGGCACGGATCACGTCTTCCAATCCAACAAGGATCAGTTCGGCTTCAGGCTCATGTTTTACGAAGGAAATTGCTGCGGGGATAGTGACTGAGGGACCGTGATCTCCGCCCATGCAGTCGATAGAAATTTTGATTGTCATTTGTGTTGATTCAATACCGCTGCGGGCGTGCGGCAAGATGTGAATCGGACTGGAGCATATGCAGGGTGCAGCATGTCATGCACAGGCCTGGACAGCGTGATTCAAAATGACGGGTGTGCAAGATGAATTGCAGCCGATAAAAAAGAAGAAGCGGCGCCACGCCGAATAACCACGCAACACCGCTTTCATCTTACCCAACAAAAACGTCGATTACTCGTCGTTTTTGGTCTTCAACACTTTACGGCCACGATAGAAGCCGTTAGGGCTGATATGGTGACGCATGTGTGTTTCGCCGGTAACTGGCTCGACGCTCAATTGCGGCGCGACCAGGAAGTCGTGCGAACGGTGCATGCCGCGCTTGGAAGGGGTTTTCTTGTTCTGTTGAACTGCCATGATGACTCCTAATACATAAGTTCTAAAATTTTAGCACAATCGATTGGCAAATACATGCGAATCGAGTATCCCAGCGGCAAAGACTACCCGAAAATAGCCCGGACCGACATCGTTTATTACAACTACATTTCACTACACTTGCCATACTCGATTACTACACGCGTTTGACACGTCCTTTACTTGGGAAAGCTTCTTTACTACTTTATTCTGGCTTCAAGTCTTTCAGTGCCGCAAACGGCGACTTCTTTTCAGTCTTGAGAGCATCGAGCTGCGCCGTATCGGGGCAGACGTCGTGTTTGGGTACCTGCGGCAGGGCCAGCAAGGCTTCATCTTCGATCAGGGCCGCGGCATCCATGTTGCGGCTGCCGACGATCACGTCGATCGATTCATCGTTGATGATTTCTTCGATCTCGTCCGCGTGCTCGTCATCCTTGCCCAGCATCAGAGTGGTCGTCGAATCAATTGCGTAAGCATACGGAGTCAGGCAGCGCTGGCAAACCAGCTGAACGGTGCCGTTGACCGACAAGGTCAGTTGTGGGTAGCCCAGCTTGCTGGTGCCGCCGACGATTTTCCAGGCGATTTCGCCGGAACTATCTGCACAATCCTTGGTCAACCGGGTCATTTCAGCGACAGGAGTTACACCCTCGCGGCTCCCGCTGATACGACAAAAATCAAAGGCGTCGATCACAAAAGCATTCATTGGTAGAAAATTTCCCCGGAAAACCTGCGATAATAACAGGGTTTTTAGCACGGAGTCAAAGGCTAAGCATCTTTTTTGACGCAATTATTGCCATTAACATGACACTTCATCAACACCGTCATGCCGCATGGAGCCTCAGTTATGGGCTCTGCGCCCTGGGATTTGCGTGAAATTCCACTGACATCGACCAGCGCGGCCATGCCGGCCGCCATCCACTACCGAATGATACCAACTTCCGCCCCATCGCGCTTGATTCTTGCATCGAGCTCGACCTACCGCAAGGAATTGCTGGAACGCCTGCGCCTGCCTTTCGAGGTGGCAGTGCCCGATCTCGACGAAAGTCCCCTGCCAGGCGAAAGCCCCAGCGCCACGGCCCTGCGCCTGGCCCAGGCCAAGGCGCAGGCCGTGCTCGACCGCTATCCTGGCAGTCTCGTCATCGGCTCCGACCAGGTCGCCACACTCGATGGCGCCCAGATCGGCAAACCCGGCAACCATGCGAATGCCCTGCTGCAACTGCAAACCATGCGCGGGCGCCAGACCGTGTTCCACACGGCACTGTGCCTGCTCGATGGCCGCCAGAGTCCGCCTGTAGCGCAGGTGGAAGACGTCCAGACCCTCGTCACCGTACGCGACTTGCCCGATGCCGAGCTGGACGCCTACCTGCGCATCGAGCAGCCGTACGATTGCGCCGGCAGCGCCAAGAACGAAGGCCTGGGCATCGCCCTGCTCGAACGTATCGAAAGCACCGACCCGACCGCCCTTACCGGCTTGCCGCTGATCGCCCTCACGGGCATGCTGCGCAAGGCAGGTGTGGCGTTTTTCACCATTTAATCACCCTGGGGTCAGACCCGACGGGGGAGTGCGTTCCAGTGGAGCGCACTCCGATCCCGAAGGGACTGACCCCGGCCAATACAAAGCTAACAATATGACCGGCACCCTGTACCTGATTCCCAACCACCTCGGCCTGTCCGACGGCGCAAGCGACCCGCTGGACCACATCATTCCAGAGCAAGTGCGGCAGATCACCTCGCAGCTCGATTATTTCGTTGCGGAAAATGCCAAGACGGCGCGCGCCTTCTTGAAATTGATCGGCAACCAGCACCCGCTGGCCAAGCCGCTGCAGGAAATCACGATTTCCGAACTGAACGTGAATACCCCGGCGCAAGCGCTGGCCGGCTTGCTGGCGCCGCTGCTGGCGGGACGCGATGCGGGCCTCGTGTCGGAAGCGGGCGTGCCCGCCGTAGCCGACCCCGGCGCCGACCTCGTGCGTCTGGCGCATCAGCACGGCATTAAAGTGCGCCCGCTGGTGGGCCCGTCGTCGATCCTGCTGGCCGTGATGGCCAGCGGCCTGAACGGCCAGAGCTTCGCCTTCAACGGCTACTTGCCCACGGACGCCGCCCTGCGCGCCAAGCGCATCAAGGAACTGGAAAGCCGCTCGCGCAATGAAAAGCAAACCCAGCTGTTCATCGAAACGCCGTACCGCAACGCCGCCATGCTGGAAGCGCTCGTTGCACAATGCGCGCCGTCGACCCTGATCTGCGTCGCCACCGACCTGAGCCTGGACACGGAAAGCGTGCAGACGTGGAATGGCGGCCAGTGGAAAAAACAATTAGCCGCCGGCAAGGCGCCCGACTTCCACAAGAAACCGACCGTGTTCTTGCTGCTGGGACAGTAAACGACAAACGCCACGGAAATATTTACCGTGGCGTTTGCTTTGCTTTGCCTTACTACGATAGTCACGACAACTGACAAAACCGTAGCGAGCGGAAGGGAGAGGTGGCTAAGAAGCGCAACCGTACTCTAGTACGGTGAGCATCGCAGGCCGCCTATACCGACGCGCAGTAGGTTTGGTCAGGTGTCTTCAGACGCGACGGGTGCCCGTGTTCTTCTGTCCGCCCTTGCCCGTTTCCAATACAAACTTCGCGCCATCATCGCGGCCCAGCACCTTCACCAGGTACGGCATGACTTCGCGCAACATCGGCTCCAAGGTGTACGGCGGGTTCAAGATGAACATGCCGCTGCTGTGCAAGCCGAAGCCGTCCGGCGACGGGGTGTTGACCGTCAGGGTCACGTGCAGCCAGTCCGAGCTGGGCAGTTGCTTGAGCTTGTCGGCGAACTGACGCGATTCCATGCGCTGCAGCACCGGGTACCAGACGGCATACATGCCGGACGGGAAGCGCACGAGGGCGTCAGCCAGGGTGTCCTTGACCTTGCGGTAATCCATCTTGTCTTCATACGGCGGGTCGATCAGCACCAGCGCGCGGCGCGATGGCGGCGGCAGCAGGGCTTTCAGGCTCTGGAAACCGTCAGCCTTGGTGATGAGCACGCGCTTGCCGCGCACGGTCGGACGCTCGCCCTGGGCCAGCGCATGCGCCTCGACCTTGCGGAAGTTGTCGGCCAGAATCTTTGCATCGGCTGGATGCAGTTCGAACAGGCGCAGACGGTCTTGCTCGCGGCTGACCTTGTCGGCACAGTACGGCGAACCCGGGTAGTAGCGCATCTTGCCGCTCGGATTCATTTCCTTGATCAGCTTCATGTACTCGGCCAGCGAGGCCGGCAGGTCCGTGCGGTCCCACAGGGGCGCGATGCCCGTTTCGTACTCGGCGTTTTTCGAGGCATAACCGCCGTCGAGCGCATACACCCCTGCGCCGGAGTGGGTATCGATATAACTATAGGCGGTATCTTTTTGATTCAGATATTGCAACAACTGAATCTGCACATAATGCTTCAACACATCGGCGTGATTACCCGCGTGAAAGGCGTGGCGGTAACTCAACATAAGCTGGCTAATTCCATAATAAAAATAAATAAAGGCGGGAGCGCTGACACCGGGCAGGGCATGAAAACAGACTGGAGGGGTCAGGCTGCGGGGCCAGGAAACAGCATGGACCAGCGTAATCAGCGCGCAATTACCAGCATTATCCACCAGAAAGGTGTATTGCATCAAAAAACACGGCTAAACAAGCCCATGCATTCCCGGGACTGGCATCGCCGGGCGCGGTAGAATACGCGCATCGGGCGCCCGCGCCCATCCGCCTACTAATAGAAACGACCATGCACAGCCTGACCCTCACGACCGATAACCGCGCCGACGTTGCGGCAACCCTGGCCGGCCCGCGCTGGACGGTGGCTTGCCTGTGCGCGCTGTGGTGCGGCACTTGCGGCAGCTACCGCGCCACGTTCGAGGAACTGGCCGCGCGCCACCCGGACACCGTCTTCGTCTGGATCGACATCGAAGACCAGGCCGACGTGGTGGGCGACCTCGACATCGACAACTTCCCCACCCTGCTGATACAGCGCGAAGACAATGTCGCCTTCTTCGGTACCGTGCTGCCCGATGGCGGCCTGGCGCACCGCATGGTGCAGGCGCAGCAGGCGCTCAGCGCCGAGGAACTGGCCGCGCTGGCCGTCAGCACGCAGGAACGGCGCGACTGGCAGCGCGACTGCAATCTGCGCCAGATGCTGGCCGCCACCCTGGCCTGATCCACATCAAGCCAGGCGCAGCGGCAGGCTGCGCAGCCTTTTCCCCGTCAGACTGAACACGGCGTTGGCCACGGCCGGCGCAATCGGCGGCGTACCCGGTTCGCCCACGCCTTCCGGATGCTCGGCGCTGGCGATGATGATGGTTTCCACCTCGGGCGTCTGCCCCATGCGCAGCACGGGGTAGTCATGGAAGTTGCCCTGCTCGACTCTCCCCTCCTTGAAGGTGATCTCGCCGCCCAGCGCCGCCGACAGGCCGAACAGCACGGCCGATTCCATCTGCTGGGCGATGATGTTCGGATTGACGGCAATGCCGCAATCGATGGCGCACACGACGCGCTGCACGCGGATTTCGCCGTTTTCCACAGACACCTGCGCCACTTGCGCGACGATGCTGCCGAACGACTGGTGCAAGGCCACGCCATGCGCATGGCCGGGCGGAGGGCTTCCCGCCCTAGCGACGGCCGCATCGAGCACGGCCAAATGGCGCGGATGCCGCACCAGCATGGCGCGGCGGAAGACGATGCCGTCCTGCCCTGCCGCATGCGCCAGTTCGTCGATAAAGCTTTCCTTGAAAAACGCGTTGTGCGAATGCCCGACCGAGCGCCAGTAGCCGATCGGCACGGCACTGTCGGCGATCACGTGGGCGATGCGCTGGTTGGCGATTTCATACGGCATGTCGAATTCGCCTTCGGCCGTCGTCTTGTCCGGCCCCGCGCCGGGCAAGCCGAAATTGCGCTGCAAGTATTGATGCGTGATGGAGCCGCTGACGGATTTATTGTCCCAGGAAGCGATGCGGCCATGCTCGTCGAGGCGGGCCGCAAAGCGGGCCAGCGCGGCGGGACGGTACATATCGTGCTTTGTGTCCTGTTCGCGCGTCCACACCAGCTGCACGGGCGCGCCATCGCACTGCAGCGCGATGGCCACGGCCTGGGCTACCATATCCACTTCCAGGCGGCGGCCGAAACCGCCACCAAGCAGCAGCACCTCGATGCTGACGTCCTTCGCGTCAACGCCGGCCACTTTCGCCGCCACGTCGACGGCGATGCCGGGCGCCTGCGTCGAGGCCCACAGCATCACCTTGCCATTTTTCACCTGCGCGGTGCAGTTGACGGGCTCCATGGCGGCATGCGCGAGGAACGGTGCGCGGTACTCGGCGCTGACCTGCCGCATGCCCTGCACGGCTTTGCTTTCCACCTCGCCACTGGCGTGATAGGCATAACCGGCTTCGGTATCCAACAGGCGGGCAAATTCCGCGTAGACGTCGGCGCTGGACAAGTTCGCTTGGGGGCCAGCCTTCCACTGCGTTGGCAAGGCGGCCGCCGCCTGCTTGGCGCGCCACCAGGTGTCGGCCACCACGGCCGCGCACGAGACGCTGCGCTGCGCCAGCTGCGGCGTCAGGTCCAGCACTTTTTTCACGCCGGGCATGGCGAGTATGGGCGCCGCGTCGAACGCGGACAGGGTATCGCCCAGGCGCGGCGGCAAATGCAGGGCCGCATACAGCATGCCGGGCGGACGCGCATCGATGCCGAAACGCGCGCTGCCATTGACTTTCGATGGCGTATCGCGGCGCGGCGCCGGCTGGCCGATCAGCTTGAAATCCTTGGGCAGTTTCAGCACGGGCGTGCCGGGGGCTATGCTGGCGGCACGCTGCGCCAGGCTGGCGTAGCTGGCGCGCCGGCCGTCCGGGTGCAGCACTTCACCGTCCTGCGTGCGGCACTGCGCGGCCGGCACCTGCCACAACGCCGCGGCGGCGCCTACCAGCATGGCACGCGCCGACGCCCCCGCCTCGCGCATGGGGCCCCAGCCATCCTTCACGCTCGACGAACCGCCCGTGACGATCACGCCCAGTTCGCGCGCCGCCTTGGCCACCGTCCACTGCGCCAGCGCCTTCAAGCGTCCCTGGTCGTCCGGATGGAAAGGCAGGCTGTCCTTGAGCATGGCGACATTGCCGAAGATTTTATCGTTCGGCGCCTGTATCAGTTTGACGCTGGCCAGCGGCACGTCGAGCTCCTCGGCCACCAGCATCGGCAAGGCCGTGTGCACGCCCTGCCCCATTTCGCTGCGCGGCATGGCCAGGGTCACCGTGCCATCCGTGCCGATGGCCAGCCAGCCGTTGAGGGCCACCGCGCCATCCTGAAGCGGCAGCGGCGCGCTGCCATGCAGGCGCTGGCGCGGCGGCAGCACGCCCCAGCCCAGCACCAGGGCGCCCACGCCGGCCACGCCGAGACCAAGGCCACCGAGCAGGAAACGGCGACGCGACGGGGAGGAGTGTGCGGCCATGGGCTGTCCTTTATAGTAGTGAGTGATCGATCCAGCGCTCCAGCATATCCTGTGCCAGCACCGGACGGCTATAAAAATAACCTTGCGCCAGCTTGCAGCCATGGCGCAGCAGGAAAGCGGCCTGCTCTTCCGTCTCCACGCCTTCGGCAATCACGGACAAATGCATGCTCTTGCCCAGCTGGATGATGGCAATCGCAATCGCCTCGTCGTTGACGTCCGTCGAGATATCCTTGATGAAGGAGCGGTCGATCTTCAAGGTCTGCACGGGCAGCTGTTTCAGATACGCGAGCGAGGAATAGCCGGTGCCGAAATCGTCGATGGCCAGGCCCACGCCGATGGCGTGCAAGTCGTTGATGAAACCGAGGGCGTCCCCCGTGTTCATGATGACGGATTCCGTCACTTCCAGCTGCAGGCGCTGCGGCTCGAGGCCCGTTTCCTTCAATATGGCGGCCACCATGCCGGCGATGCTGCCCCGCTCGAACTGTTTTACGGACAGGTTGACGGCCATCTTCGGCACGTGCAAGCCCTGCGCCTGCCAGCGCATCATCTGGCGGCACGCTTCGTCGAGCACCCATTTGCCCAGCTGGTTGATGAAACCGCTGTCTTCGGCCAGCGGGATGAAGCGGGCCGGCGGCACCAGGCCCAGTTCCGGATGGTTCCAGCGCACCAGCGCCTCGACGCCGACCAGGCGGCCCGTGTCGATTTCCACCTGCGGCTGGTAATTGAGGAACATCTCGTTCTTCTCGATCGAGCGGCGCAGGAAGGTTTCCAGGCGCAGCCGCTCGACGCCCTCGCCCGTCATCGATGGCGCATAGAAGCGGTAGCCATTGCGCCCGCGCGCCTTGGCCTGGTACATGGCCACGTCGGCATTGCGGATCAGCATGTTCAAGTCCAGCGCATCGTCCGGATACAGGCTGATGCCCACGCTGCAGGTGACGAACAGTTCGTGGCCGGCCACCGTGAACGGCTGGTCGAACATGGTCATCAGTTTTTCCGCCACCTGCGTGGCGCCATACTCGCCGTCGATGCGTTCGAGCAGGACGATGAATTCGTCGCCGCCCAGGCGCGCCAGGGTATCTCCTTCGCGCAGGCGGGCCGCCAGCTGGCCGGCCACCTTTTGCAGCAATTCGTCGCCCACATGGTGGCCCAGGGTGTCGTTGACGTTCTTGAAGCGGTCCAGGTCGATGAACAGCACGGCCAGCTGTTCCTGGTCGCGCGCGGCGCGCAGCAGCGCGTGCTGCAGGCGGTCGTGGAACAGCAGGCGGTTCGGCAGCGCCGTCAGCGGATCGTGGTGGGCCATGTGGTCGAGCTTTTCCTGCGACTGCTTGATCAGGGTGATGTCGCTGAACACGCCCACGTAATGGGTGGTGACGGCGCGCGTGTCGCGCACGGCGCTGATGGTCAGCCATTCCAGGTACACCTCGCCGTTCTTGCGCCGGTTCCATATCTCGCCGCGCCAGAAACCCGAGGCGGCCAGTTCATCCCACAGGGCCTGGTAAAACGCGGCGTCGTGGCGCTCGGAACGCGTCAGCGACGCATGCTGCCCCAGCGCCTCGGCTTCGGCGTAACCGGTGATCTGCGTGAAGGCAGGATTGACGGTGACGATGATGCCATCCGCGTCGACCACCATCACGCCGTCGGCGATGTGTTCGAGCACGGTGGCCGACAAACGCAATTTCTCCTCGGCTTCCTTGCGCGCCGTGATATCGGCATACACCCAGATGCTGCCTTCGTTGGGGCGCAGCGGATCGAGCGCGCAGCCGCTGACCAGCGCCCAGAACAGGCTGCCGTCGCGGCGCTTGTACTGGCGCTCCTCGCTGAAATCGCCGCCCGCGGCCAGGGCCGGATACTGGCGCTCGCCCGCCTCTTCGAAGTCATACGAACTGGTAAACACGATGGCGGTGGAACTGCCCGTCATTTCGGCATGGCCGTAGCCGAACAGTTCCTCGCAGCGGCGGTTGACGGAAATGATGCGGCGGTGGCGTACGAACATCACGCCGAACATCACATTGTCGAGGATGGCGCTCTGCTCCGTCAGCAGCGCTTCGATACGCATCTCGTGGTGCTTGCGCTGGCTGATGTCGGCGATGATGCCGTCGATCCAGATGACACCCTGCTCGCCCACCTGCGGCTGGCCATTCTCGGCCACCCAGCGCTCGATGCCGAAAGCGTCGATGATGCGGTATTCCAGCGCATATGGCCGTTCGTCAAGCACGGCCTGGCCGACGGCGCGGCGGTGCTCGCGGCGGTCTTCCGGGCAGATCAAGTCGGCCCAGGCATGCGTGGTGCCACGCATGAACTGGCGCGCCGAATAGCCGGAAATGTCTTCGATGGCATCGCTGACGAAATCGATGGGCCCATCGGGCCGGTAGCGGAAGACGGCGCCCGGCACCTGCGTGACGATGGTGCGGAAACGCTCTTCGCGCTGGCCCACATCCTCGAACAGCTGGCCGATGGCCGCGCGCATTTGCTCGAGCTGGGACGTCAGGCGACCCAGCTCGTCATTGCTGTGCGATGCCAGCGGCGTGTCGAAATCGCCGTGCGACAGGCGGTCGGAAAAGCGCGTCAGGCGGCGCAGGGGTTTCAACAGGCGGCGGTTCAGGAACAGCACGATCAGCGCCATCGACACGGCCAGCTGCGCGCCCAGCACGAAAATATAGGACATCTGCTTTTCGCGCAGTTCCTGCTGGCTGCGCGCGTCGTCCATCTCGACGATGACGTGGCCGATGCGTTCGCCGCGCACGAGGATGTCGCGCCCGGCGCGGTACAGATTGCCCACGGGCCGCTGCGGCGCCTGCAAGCTGATGAATTCCGTGTCGCCCTGCCCCAGCACCTTCACCAGCAGCACGGAACGGTCGCGCATCACCGACTCGACCAGCGAATGGGCCGATTCCGCATTCATGTTCCACAGCGACTCCTGCATGCCCAGCGCCAGGATATCGACATTGCGCTGCAAAGCCTCGTTCAGGCTGGTGCGCGCCGACTGGCGCTCATGCACGCCGACGAGCACATAGCTGCCGAAGATGGCGGGCACGACAAGGCCGCCAAATACCACCAGCAGCAAGGCGCCATAGATCGACGAGCCGTACAGCACGCGCAGGCTGGCGCGCAGGCGCTGGTAAGGTGAGTTAAACATGCGGCAACAGGGCAACAGGGATCAGGCGGGCGATCATTGAACTTTACAGGGGAAGTCGGGTGGTCAGGCGGGAAGAAACTTTTTTCAGGAGCAATTATGCATGGAAAAAGCGGGATAAGTCACCAATAAACACGCGCCAGCGGCAACCTCATGTCATATAGACAGGGTTGAAAAACCACACGCGGGCCGGTGCGTCAGGCCGGCGCCAGCAGAAAAACGCTTGGCTTGCTATCATCGCGCCACTTTACCCTAGAGGAACCACCATGACCTTCTCCATCTACTCCGCTTCGATCCCCGTCTTCAAACAGATCCTGGGCAGCCTGGCCGCCATCCTGGACAAGGCGGAAACGCACGCGCAAGACAAGAAAATCGACCCGAACGCCCTGCTGCAGTTCCGCTTGTTCCCGGACATGCTGCCGTTCGTGCGTCAGATCCAGATCGCCACCGACTTCGCCAAGGGCTGCGGCGCGCGCCTGGCCGGCGTGGCCGTGCCACCGTATGAAGACAGCGAGCAGAGCTTTGCTGAACTGAAAGCACGCATCGTGAAAACCATCGCTTTCCTGGAAAGCCTGCCGCAAGCGGACATCGACGGCAGCGAAACGCGCGCCATCACCACGGGCAGCGGCGAAAAGACCAAGCACTTCACGGGCCAGACCTATCTGTTCCACTACGCGCTGCCGCACTTCTTCTTCCACGCGACGACGGCGTACGACATCCTGCGCCATAACGGTATCGAAGTCGGCAAGAAAGATTTCATCGGCAGCTATTGATCGTTAGCGGTGAAAATGGGGTCAGTTCCTTCGGAATCGGAATGCTTCCCATTGGGAAGCATTCCCCCGTCGGGTCTGACCCCAGCAGTTGCCCTTGGGTTGGCTAAGGTATTCCTGCGCGGATACCCCTGCGCCAGTATCCTCACCCACACTACTTCCTTCTCTTCATCCGTCATCGATACCCAGTGGGCCACTTCCACCACGGTGCGGCCGCAGCCGCGGCAGATTTCATCGAAAGTCGTCGAGCACACGGCCACGCAGGGCGTGTCTGGACGCGGCGGCAATTCCTTGTCAGCCATCAGGATACCTTCGGCAGGCCGAGCTTTTCCCATCCTTCGGTGCCCAGCGCCTCCAGGGTAGCGATATTCTTGTCGAAGATGTCCGACGCTTCCGGGAATGCCTCGACGGCGCGCTCGATGCTGTCTTCGCGCAGCAGGTGCAGGGTCGGGTACGGCGAGCGGTTCGTGTAGTTGCTGATGTCGTCCTCGAACGTCTCGGCAAACTGGTAGTTCGGGTGGAAACTGGCCACTTGCAGTTCGCCGGCCAGGTGCATGTCTTCCACGGCCGCGTCGGCCACATCGAGAAACTCGTTGTAGTCGAGGAAATCGTTCAGGGTGTACGGGTGGATCAGCAGGGTCGTGTCGATCTGCTCGGGATCCGTGTCGGCCAGCGTTTGCAGCTCGTCCATCAGCATCGCCAGCAAATCTTCGGGATTGCTCGATTCGCACACCACATAGCGGATCTGCTTCTTGACGTGCACGGCCTTGGCAAACGGGCACAGGTTCAGGCCGATCACGGCCTTTTCCAGCCAGGCAACAGTATTGGCGATGATGACGGCGTTGTCGTCGTCGTGGCGCGGCGGGGTGTTCATATACTTGACTCTCTATTAATAAAGCGGCCGGCGGCTGAATGGCCGGCCAAAGCCAAATTGTACGCACTTTTGCGCAGCCTCATACCGGGCGGCCGCCAGGCTTGCGCCATGACCGTGGCCATGTATGCTATAACAGCGGCCAAATCGCACATCCAGCAAATTAAATTTGTAATAATTGCATTATTAGCGACTGGAAACATCGCTATTGACGCCTATGTGCTGTCATCATGCTGACATAATTCTTGACTCCGGCATGTGGATATACGTACACTCGCAGCTTAATCATGGGTCTGTCCGATGTTTCTCCGACGACAACAATGGAACACTATGCACGAAAACTCCTTTAAATCTACCGTCCTGGCGGCGTTGGCCCTGGCGCTTGCGCCCGCCCTCAGCCAGGCGTACGAAGCCGGTGTTGAGAGCGATAACGCGCCAGTCGCCGCCACCACGCCCGCCCTGATCCCGATGACCGCCCAGGTCACGGCGAAACTCCCCACCCTCGACAACCGCCTGCAAAAGACCGACCGTCTGCTGAAAAACCTCAGCGACAATTCCGATCCGCTGCGCGAAGCCGACGTCTGGGGCCGCATCCGCAGCGGCTATGCGATTCCCGACATCAACAACCAGCTGGTAGCGAATCACGTCAACTGGTACGCCACCCGCCCCGACTACATCGCCCGCACCACGGCGCGCGCCTCGCGCTACATTTTCCACGTGGTGCAGGAACTGGAAAAGCGCGGCATGCCGACGGAACTGGCCTTGCTGCCATTCATCGAGTCCGCCTTCAACCCGCAAGCGTTCTCGAGCGCCAATGCGGCCGGCATGTGGCAATTCGTGCCCGCCACGGGACGCGATTTCAACCTCAAGCAAAACATGTTCAAGGACGAACGCCGCGGCGTGCTGGCCTCGACCGATGCGGCCCTGACCTACCTGCAGCGCCTGTATGACATGTTTGGCGACTGGCAACTGGCCCTGGCCGCCTACAACTGGGGCGAAGGCTCGGTGCAGCGCGCCATCAAGAAAAACCAGGCGCTGGGCAAGCCGACCGACTTCGAAAGCCTGGCCGACCTGATGCCGGCCGAAACGCGCAACTACGTGCCGAAACTGCAAGCGGTGAAAAACATCATCGCCAATCCGGCCCAGTTCGGCCTGACCCTGCCCGTGGTCGACAACCAGCCCTACTTCACGGCCATCGACAAGACCAGCGACATCGACATCACCGTCGCCGCCCAGCTGGCCGAACTGTCGATGGATGAATTCAAGGCCTTGAATCCGCAATTTAACCGCCCCGTCATCATCGGTGGCGAAAAGACCAAGATTCTGTTGCCACAGGAAAACGCCGCCAAGTTCACCACCAATCTGGCGCAATGGGGCCATGCCTTGTCGAGTTGGACCACGCACAAGATCACCAATGCGCGCGAACGCATCGAAACCCTGGCGTCGAAATTCGGCACCACGGCCGACGTGCTGCGCCAGGCCAACAACATTCCCCAGCGCACGCGCCTGCGCGCCGGCTCTACCATCCTCGTGCCGAAAACCTCGGCCACGATGAACAGCGACATCACCCAGGAAATCGCCGACAGCGCCACCATGCTGCTGGAAGCGGACCGTCCTGAACGGGTCGCCAAGGCTGTGCGCCGCGTCACCAAGGGTGGCAAGGTGCAAGCGGCGCCAATTTCCCTGGTAAAACCACGCATCCAGCGCGGCGGCGGTAACAGTCGCGCCAAGGCACGTCACTGATCGCCTGATCCGTATTGAGACACCCCACCGGCCGCCACAGCTTTGCTGTCGCGGCCGGTTGCACATCCGCCTTCCCGCCCACCTACCCAGACAGGAGTCGTCATGGCTTTCTTGCAAGGCAAAAAAATCCTCATCACGGGCTTGCTGTCGAACCGTTCCATCGCCTATGGCATCGCCAAGGCTTGCCACCGCGAAGGCGCCATCCTCGCCTTCACGTATGTGGGTGTACGCTTCAAGGAGCGCATCACGGAATTTGCGGCGGAATTCGACAGCGAGCTGGTATTCGACTGCGACGTGTCCAGCGATGAACAGATCAGCGCCGTCTTCAGCGACCTGGCGCGCCACTGGGACCAGTTGGACGGCCTGGTGCACGCCATCGGTTTTGCGCCGCGCGAGGCGATCGCCGGCGACTTCCTCGACGGCCTGTCGCGCGACAGTTTCCGCATCGCGCACGACATTTCCGCCTACAGCTTTCCCGCCATGGCCAAGGCCGCCCTGCCCCTGCTGCATCCGGGCGCGTCGGTCCTGACCCTGACCTACCTGGGCGCCGTGCGCGCCGTGCCCTACTACAACACCATGGGCCTGGCCAAGGCGTCGCTGGAAGCATCCGTGCGCTACCTGGCCGAATCGCTGGGTCCGCGCGGCATCCGCGCCAACGGCATTTCCGCCGGCCCCATCAAGACCCTGGCCGCTTCCGGCATCAAGGATTTCAGCAAACTGCTGGGTTTTGTGGCCGAGCACGCCCCGCTGCGCCGCAATGTCACCATCGAAGAGGTCGGCAACACGGCCGCCTTTCTGCTGTCCGACCTGGCCTCGGGCATCACGGGCGAGATTACCTATGTCGATGGCGGCTTTTCGCAAGTAATGGCCGTCAATCCCGAAATAGAGTGATGCGGTGACCGTCGACATTGGACGGCAGTCGCTTCCCGAAATAGAGTGATCGACCTACATTGGAGGCATCGCATGACGCGCTCCTCGCACCCCAGGAAAGAAATCGAAGCGGCGCTGCGCCACGCGGAAAGCCAGGGCTGGCGAGTGGAAGTGGGCGGCAGCCATGCCTGGGGCAAAATGTCGCCCCTACAATGACGACGGCTGCCGCTGCGGCGAATTCTGCATCGCCTGCATCTGGAGCACGCCAAAAAATCCGGGCAATCACGCGCGGGCGATCCGGCGGGTGGTCGACAATGGCACTTTCAACAAACTGATGCACGACTGCATGCAACGCAAATCCAGGGGATAACCATCATGGATTACATCGTCACTCTCAAGTACCGCCTGCCCGACCACGAACACGACCTCGACGCGCTGGCCGGGCGCCTGGGCAGCGGCGGTTGCGACGACGCCCTGGTCGGCGTCGGTCAAGCGGGACGCCTGGCACTGAAAATCACGCGCGAGGCCAGCAATGCCAGGGAGGCGCTGCTCAGCGCCCTGGCCGACGTCAAGGCCATCGTGCCCGAGGCCGTGCTGGTCGAGGCCTCGCCCGACTTCGTGGGCCTGACCGACGTGGCGCAAGTGCTGGGCCTGTCCCGGCAAAACCTGCACAAGCTGATGAGCAAATACCGCCACAGCTTTCCCGTGCCCGTGCATGAAGGCAGCGCCACCATCTGGCACCTGGACGATGTGCTGGCGTGGCTGCACGCAAAGGGAACGTATCAGCTGGAACGCAGCTTGGTCGAACTGGCGCAGGTCACCCGGCAAATCAACCTGACCAGGGAAACGCGACAGGTCCCGCCGCTGCCCGCCGACATCGTCGCCATGCTCAACTGAACGGGCGAAAACTACGTATTCCTACTGATTTCGCATAGGAAACATGCGCAAAACGTGGTAGGACTTTCGTTTCTTCCCATTTAGACCGTGCAAAACGACGTCAAATACGGTATAGTGTCGTTGTGCGCTGCAATATGTTCCCTTGAAGCGATGGCAACACCGCAGTCATGCACTACAAACTTAGCAGCTTCGCAAGCCTTAGCGCATCCACAGGATGCCGCTTATAAAGCCCTCCCGCCTTGTGTGTCGCACCTGACACCGTCCCGGCGCAAAGCTTTTGTGCCGAAATTTCTTTCTAGTTGAGTCATTTCGTTTTGGTTGGCGTTGCTATTTTGCGTTCTGCTTTTTGCAAGAACGCTGATTTTTACGAAAGAAAAGAATGACATTTGAATCCTTAGGCCTGCATCCGTCCATCATCGCCGCTCTGACCGAATCGGGCTACACCGCGCCAACCGCGGTACAGTCGCAAGCGATTCCAGCCGCGATCGAAGGCCGTGACCTGCTGGTCTCGTCGCAGACCGGTTCGGGCAAGACCGCAGCTTTCATGCTGCCGTCGCTGCACAAACTGGCCAGCGCCGAACAAAGCGCCGCCGGCAAGACGCCGAACCAGGAAATGCAAGCATCGCGCGCCCGCGGCGAGCGTCCACGTTTCAAGGCTGCCCAGCCAAAAATGCTGGTGCTGACGCCAACGCGCGAACTGGCCCTGCAAGTGACCACCAACACCGACAAGTACAGCACCGGCATCCGCCGCATCAAGGCTGTGTCGATTCTGGGCGGCATGCCTTACCCTAAACAGATGCAATTGCTGGCCAAGAATCCTGAGATTCTGGTCGCCACCCCTGGCCGTCTGATCGACCACATGGACTCGGGCAAGATCGACTTCTCGCAACTGGAAATCCTGGTGCTGGACGAAGCCGACCGCATGCTGGACATGGGTTTCATCGACGACATCGAAAAAATCGTGGAAGCGACGCCAGAAGGCCGTCAAACCATGCTGTTCTCGGCAACGCTGGACGGCGTCGTTGGCAACATGGCCCGCCGCATCACGAAGAACCCGCTGGTCATCCAAGTGGCAAGCTCGAGCAACAAGCATGAAAACATCACCCAGCGCGTCCACTTCGTCGACGATCTGTCGCACAAGAATCGCCTGCTGGACCACCTGCTGCGTGACGAATCGCTGGACCAGGCTGTTGTGTTCACCGCCACCAAGCGTGACGCCGACACCATTGCCGACCGTCTGAACATCGCCGGTTTCTCGGCTGCCGCCTTGCACGGCGACATGCATCAGGGCGCGCGTAACCGCACCCTGGACGGCATGCGCCGCGGCCAGGTCAAAGTGCTGGTTGCCACCGACGTTGCCGCCCGCGGTATCGACGTGCCAACGATCACCCACGTGTTCAACTACGATCTGCCGAAGTTCCCGGAAGACTACGTCCACCGCATCGGCCGTACCGGCCGCGCTGGCCGCAATGGCCTGGCCATCTCGCTGGTGAACCACGCTGAAGGCATGAACGTCAAGCGTATCGAACGCTTCACCAAGCAATTGATCCCGGTCAATGTCATCGAAGGTTTCGAACCGAAGAAAACAGCATCGGCACCACGTTCGAGCGCCCGTCCAGGCGGCTGGAAACCAGGCGACAACCGTGGCGGCGCGAAGCCAGGCCAACGCACGTTCAGCAAGCCGGGCGCACCACGCAAGGACGGCGCTCCTAGCACCGGCGGCGGCTACAAGGGTTCCAACCCGCGCAGCACCGACGGCGCACGCCGCAGCTACGGCGACCGTTAATCACGGCGCCATGCCGCCAACCGGCGGCAAGCAATAAAAAACGGCCACCAGATCGCTCTGGTGGCCGTTTTTTCATGTCCGCGCCACTTACTTCTTCGACACCTTCTGGCGCGACAGCTTGCGCAGCTTGGCCTGCTCGAAGCGCGCGTGCTGTTCCGGTGTCTCGAGCACCAGCGGCGGCACGGCCACCGGCTTGCGGTTGGCGTCGACGGCCACCATCGTGAAATAGCAGCTGTTGGCGTGGCGCACCAGGCGCTGCTGGATGTTTTCCGTCACCACGCGGATACCCACTTCCATCGACGTCGTACCCGTGTAATTGATCGAGGCGAGGAACGTCACCAGCTCGCCCACGTGAATAGGCTGCAGGAACATCACCTGGTCCACCGACAAGGTCACCACATAGCTGCCCGAATAGCGGCTGGCGCAGGCGTAGGCGACGCTGTCGAGGTATTTCAGGATGGTGCCGCCGTGCACGTTGCCGGAAAAGTTGGCCATATCGGGCGTCATCAGGACCGTCATCGTCAGTTCGTGGGCCGACCAGTTCATCGCGCTGTCCAAAGTGTTCTCCAAGGGGGGAATTAAAAGTGAGGGAAGATGTGAAAACCGGCCCCAGGGGCCGGTTGTGAGCCTTACAGGCCCAGGGTGTCGATGTCGGCCAGCGATTCGCGGCCCTTGTCGGAAATGTCGTGGCCTTCGCCTTCGGCGCGCGCCACGATGTGGGCTTTCTTGCCCAGGAAATACGCCACGTCCGTATCGAGCTTGGTCAGCGGATCGGTGGCGACAGCGCGCAAACCCATGATGCAGCGGCGCAGAAACAGCAGTTGTTGTGCTTTCTCGGTGATGGACAGACGGCCGTCGCGTGCATAGCTGAGCAGCTTCAGGCCCGACAGGCGCTTGGCATTGCGGGCAACGCAAGCACTGGGGCGCTCGGTCTTGATGCCGCGTGCAACTTGCTCCAGCGCGTCATATTCATCGGTTGTTAATTTCTCGTTCTTCATTACTTTTCCATAAAAGGCCAGGTGTTCGGCCCCCATGGTACGCGCCCCGCTGCGCATCGGCAACAGGCAACGTGAATCTACCGCTGCCCGCCATGCGGCCAGGCGACGGAAACACGGGCGTGACGAGCGTTATTTGTAGCTGCGCAGCAGCAGCCATGCCAGGCCGCAACCAGCCACGGCGCCCGCCAGGGCCAGCGCCACGAGGTGTTTGCTGGTGATCACAGGCCGCCGGCCCAGGTAGATTTTGTTATGCAAGGAATTGCCCACGATGGTCTCCTGTACAAGAATTTTTATGATGTCTCATTATAAGAACAGAATCGTGACGGCCGCATGACACTCAGCAGTTGGAGCTTGATTTGTATCCGCTCGGCAACATTTATGCGCATTTTTGTTGTTTAAATGGCGTGCCTCTGGCGAGGCCCGCGCCTTCCATTTCCGATTGGAAATAAACATGGCGCGCGCCTGCCCGCTGCAAGCCATGACGCGGCGCCATGGTCCGAAAACCGCTCAATGCATTTTCACGGGCGGTGGTGGCGGCGTCGGTTCCTCGACCGGCACGGGATCGATGTGCGGCGGCGGTTCCGGCGGCGGCTTGAGGGGATCGCCTTCCGGCGGTGGCGGCATATCGGGTTCGGGCGTGCTGTGCGCACGCAGCGGGGCAAAGCGGAATTGTGGCTGCATGGTGGCCTCCTTTGCTCCACTGTAGCCGATGCAGCCAAATCCTGGCGCCCGCCATTGAGAGGCGGCAGGGGAACTAAACGGCGTGGCGCCACTCCAACTTTGCAGGCATCCTCTCCAGCACGAGTGCAAGCGATCTCCATGGCGCGCAAGAAAATCCTCTTTATGGCCGAGGCAGTGACCCTGGCCCATGTTGGCCGCCCCCTGAGTCTGGCCCAGGGGCTGGACGAAGCAGAATACGAAGTGCATTTTGCCTGCGCCGATGGGTATGACTTTTGTTTCAAGCAAGTCCCCTTCCGCCGCTGGCGCATCGACAGTATTTCATCGCTGCAATTTCTGCAGGCGCTGGCGCACGGCAAGCCCGTGTATACGGAAAGCACCTTGCACGCGTATGTGGAAGACGACTTGCGCCTGCTCAATGCCGTCCAGCCCGACCTCGTGATCGGCGACTTCCGCCTGTCGCTGTCGGTCAGCGCGCGCCTGCAGCGCATCCCCTACATTACCGTCAGCAACGCCTACTGGAGTCCCTGGGTGCGCCAGCACTACACGGTGCCCAACCTGCCCCTGACGGGCGTGCTGCCCATCTGGCTGGCCGATCCCCTGTTCCGCCTGATCCGCCCGCTGGCCTTCGCTTCGCACGCCGTGCCCCTGAACCGTGTGCGCCGCCGCCATGGCTTGCCATCGCTGGGCAGCGACCTGCGGCGCATCTATACGGATGCCGACCGCACCTTGTACGCGGATATTCCGCAACTGTTCCCGCCGCACGGCATGCCGTCCACGCACGACTACCTGGGCCCCATCATCTGGGCGCCGCCGCTCGACTTGCCGGACTGGTGGCAGCGCCCGGAACTGAGCAGCGGACGGCCCATCATCTATGTCACCCTGGGCAGTTCCGGCCAGGGGCAATTGCTGCCGCGCGTGCTGCGCGCGCTGGCGCCCCTGCCCGTCACCGTACTGGCGGCCACGGCCGGCACCATCCGCGTCGATGCCGTGCCGCCAAATGCCTATGTCGCGCCTTTTTTACCAGGCGACGCGGCCGCCCGGCGCGCCAGCCTGGTGATCTGCAACGGCGGCAGCCCCACCAGCCAGCAAGCGCTGACGGCAGGCGTGCCCGTCATCGGCATCGCCGGCAACCTCGACCAATTTCTCAACATGCACGGCATCGTGGGTGCCGGCGCCGGCCTGCTGCTGCGCGCCGACCGCTTCCAGGAAACCGCTTTGCGCCATGCCGCCACGCGCATGCTCGACGATGGCAGGGCCAAGCTGGCGGCGCGCCAGCTGGCCACGGCCATGCGCGACTATGTGCCAGGGCAACGCTTGCTGCCCCATATGCACGCCCTGCTGGGCTCGTTGCCGCATGGCTGCCAGCCCTGACGGGCAGGCGTCGGTTTTTCTTACAGCGCATCCGGCAAAGCCTGCACCGCGTCAACAAAAGCACGCCAAGTCGTTGATTTCAAAAGAACCTCATGCGTTGGCATGGAAGTCGCTAGGTACTGGCCATGAGCACCTGCCGACAGGTCTCAGGCAAGACTTCCAGACTCACTCAACCATGAGGTGAATATAATGAAACTCTCGAAACTGAAACTGCTCCCGGCCGCAGCGGCATTGGCCATGCTGTGTGCCGCCGGTAGCGCACAGGCGGGCGCTTACGGCTATTCGTACAACAACATCTTCGGCCTGGTGATCGCCGTGCCGACGGGCCAGATCACGGTGGCCAACAGCACCACCATCTCGCGCAGCACGGCTACCCTGAATGGCGTGAGCGTCATCAATGGCGGCGCCGGCTCGCTCGATGCCCCACGCGCCAACGTCGGCCCCGTCATCAAGGGCGAAAACGACTTCACGCAACAAGGCCCAGCAGGCAACTATTCACGCGGCGATGCCCAAATCGTCAGCACGCAGTTCCCTTCGTTCCCGCCGGGCTCCACCTCTACCCAGGCCGTCAACGTGGCCGAAGCCCACCTTGACGGGCCTGCCGGCACGGCCGATGCGTCCGGGCGCAACGGCTCGACTACGGGCTTCTCGGTCGATTTCGTCGTCGGTTCGCCCACGGCAACCCTGAGCTTCGACTTCCTGGCGTCGCCCTTCATGCAGGTCTTCCTGCAAAGCACGGTCGGGCAGCTGTCCACGGCCACGGCCAACCTGGTCGTCACCTTCACCATCACGGACGCGGCCGGCGCGACGGTATTCAACTGGACGCCAGACGGCGTGATCGGCTCGGGTATCTTCGGCGGCACGGAAAACGCCGACGGCGCCAACCTGAACACCAGCCTGGCGACCAATTTCCTCACGCGCGGCAACCTGTTCACCTACGACCCTTCCGGCTGCGGCACGCCCACGGGCACCGGCGTGGGTACAGCGTGCGGCAGCAACTTCAGCTCCGTCAGCAATGCTTTAACGGCCGGTAACTACACCTTGACCTTGAATGCGGTGGAAAGCGTGGACTTGGTGAAACAGGCGGCGACACCCGAACCGGGCACCTTGGCCTTGCTGGGCCTGGGCCTGGCGGGTCTGGGCTACGCCCGCCGCCGCAAAGTTACCGTCTGAACCAGGCAACAGGGGGGATTCACAGGCGAGGGAGTCTCCTCGCCTTTTTTTTATGCGGCAAGCCTGTCGGTTTTCCTTACAACGCGGCCGACCAGGAGATGAGGATTTTCATGACTACATTTTTATGCATCCGACTGTCAACGGCCCTGCTGGCCTTGCTGTTACTGGCCGGCAGCGGCACTGCCAGCGCCGCCGCCTACGGCTATTCCTACACCAGCGTCTTTGGCCTGGTCATCAGCAATCCCACCGGTTCCACCACCTTGATCAGCAATATCGACGTGTCGCGCACCACCGCCACGCTCAATGGCAGCAGCGTCATCAACGGTGGCAGCAACGAGATCGACGCGCCGCAAGCGACACGCGGCGCCGTCACCAAAGGGCAAAACGATTTTACCCAGCAAGGCATGGGCAACGCCGCGTATGCGCGCGGCGAGGCGCAAATCATCACTTCGCAAATTCCCCCGTTCCCGCCGGGCTCGACCAGCACGCATACGGTGAATGCGGCGGAAACCTTCCTGACGGGCGGCGGCAGCGCCGACGCCTCGGGACGCAACGGTTCCAGCACGGCCCTGGCCATCAATTTCGTCGTCGGCCAACCGGGCGCAACCCTGGCCTTCAGCTTCCAGGCCCTGCCCTTCATGCAGCTGTACCTGGACGCGCTGGCCGGCACGGGCTCGGCGGCCACGATGAATATGGCGATGACGTTCAGCATCATCGATGACAATGGCCAGATCGTCTTCAACTGGGCGCCCGACGGCAGCCTGGGCTCCGGCATCATTGGCGGCACGGAACTGGCCGACGACGCCAACCTCAATACGGGCTACGCGCAAACGCCACTCACCAGCGGCGGCGTATTTACCTACGACCCCAGCGGCTGCGGCGCGCCCACAGGCACGGGCACCGGCAAGACGTGCGGCGGGCAATATGGCGCCGTCACGGACAACTTGGTGGCGGGCAACTACACCCTCGTGTTGAACATGCTGAACAGTTCCGAACTGGCCTACGTGCCAGGCGTCACGCCAGTGGCGCTGCCCGGCACCTTGCCGCTGCTGGCGGCTGGCCTGGCAGCACTGGCTTGCCTGACGCCACAGCGCCGGCGCCGGCGCTGACGCCGATGCTGACGCCGAAGCACGCATGGCGTCATGACCGCTACTGCCCCGTTGTGGCGGCCACCAGCAAGTCTTGCAGCGGACGGCGCAAGGAGCGTGCACTGGCCACCGGCCCCGCGCCGATGCGCCCGAGGAACACGGCCCGCTCGACCGCCGTGGCACCCAGCACGGCCTGGCATTGCACGGCCAGTTCCTGCGCCATTTCCTGCATGCCATCGGTGCGCGAAAAGGTGCGCCGCTCGCGCACATAACGGGCAAAGATCAGCGGCGTCAGTTCCGGCTGCAATTGCAGTCCCAGCTGCGTGGCCGTGAGCCAGAAGCGCTGCATGGCGCGGCCGGCCGCCACGTAATCGTCGATATGGCGCGGCGGCGCATCGGCCAGCAACACGAAATGCGCGGCGCAATACAGGCCCGGCAGCAAATCCATCTGCAACCGCGGAGCAATGGTGCCGCCCAGCCAGGTATTGAAAAAATCCACGCGGCGCCAGCTGTGCATGACCCAGCGCATCAGGCGCGCCGTCATCGCGTCGACGCCGAGCGCCTGCTCCGGGATGCGGTCGCTGCTGAAGCGCGCCCCCCATTCGATCACGTCGCGGTGCACCTTGTGCGCTTCGGGCATGGTCAGGCGCAGCTTCGCATTGTCGAACATCAGCCGCGCGCAGGCCAGCCGCGCGCGCCCGCCTTCGAACCAGTGCACGCCGTAGCCCGGCGGCAAGCTGGCCGCCAGCGCCGCCTTTTCGCTGGCGCGCAGGCTGCGCGTGCTGAGCCGCCGCCGCTGCACGCTGCGCTGCGGCAGGAACGCCGCCAGCGGATCGGCTTGCATGCCAGTGCTGTCGATCAGGTGCACATCGAAGGTGGGCAGGGTATCGGGCATGGACAAACGCCGGCGCGCTTCCATGCGCAAGCCATGGCTGCTGGCCGCCAGCGCCATGCTTTCGAGCAAAGCGCCCAGCGATAGCTGGCTGGGATGGCCGTCGAGGTCGTACACGCAGTGGCTGCGCGTATCGAAGCCATGCACGACCACGTGCCGCGGGTCCACGACTTCAAAGCGCCACGGCTGCGTGTTGTCGCCGCTGGGCGCCCAGCGCGCCTGGTCGAGGATGCTTTCCAGCACGGGATCGTTCAACAGTGCTTGCGCCATTTATGCCCCCTGCGCGGCGCGTCGCCGCTTGATGATGGCCATCGTCAGGCGCTGCAGCGGATGACGGTTGCCGCCGGGACGCCAGGTATGCACGAGCTTGTTACGGTAGGCGTCGAAATGCACACCGTGCGGCGCCGCCATCACCTTGCCGCGTTTCAACAAAATTTTCAAGGCTTCCGTGGCGGCCGCGCCCGCGCACAGCTGGCAGCCCATGATGGTCGACGGCCCGCGCCGCTCCTTCAGGTTGATGGCGGACGGGTCGACCAGGTAAGGACCGTGCAAGCCGGCCGGCGCCAGCCCGACGAGAAAGCGCAGCGCTTTTTCTTCTTCGGGCAAGTCGCCCCAGCCGAAATACTCTTCGAACGTCATGCCGCCCGGCATGAAGCTGAGCACGGCCGTCCCCATGCCCAGCGGCGCGGCCGTGATGGCGGGAATGCCCAAGCGGGCGCACGTGGCGAAAGTGGCCTGGCGCGCGGGGAAAGCGAAGAAATCCAGGCCGTCCACGTACAGGTCGACACCGGCAAAGAACTCGGCCAGGTTGCTGTCGTGTATGCCGTCGGGAAACTGCTTGATGTCGAGTTCGGGATTGATGTCGCGCGCCATCTGCGCCAGCACGGCCACCTTGGGCTGGCCCAGGGTGGACACCATGGCGCCGGCCTGGCGGTTGAAGTTGGCGATATCGAAGGTGTCGAAATCGGCGATGTGGAAAGCGCCGATGCCCAGCCGCGCCAGGGTCAGCAAGTGCACGCCACCGACACCGCCCATGCCGGCAATGGCCACGCGCTTGCCGCGCAAGCTGTTTTGCTCCGCCTGCGTGACCCAGCCCAGGTTACGGGCAAATGCCGCGTGATAGGAAAAACCATCTGTCATGCTTACCTCTACTGTACGTCCGCTAAGGACCAAGAAGAGTTCGACAGATGGTCAGGCGATAAGTTCCCGTTATGACGAAAACTTAGTGGGCCAGCCGGCGCTCGGCCGCCTGCGCCGGGCGTGGCGTCCCTGCCACTGCGCCCACCTTGAACACGCTGACGATCTGCGCCAGGCCCGCCGCCTGCTCGTTCATCGCCTGCGCCGCCGCCGATGCCTGCTCGACGAGGGCCGAGTTTTGCTGCGTCATGTTGTCCATCTCGACGATGGCCTGGTTGATCTGCTCGATGCCAGCGCTTTGCTCGGCGCTGGCAGAGGAAATCTCGGCCACGATATCGGTCACGTGCTGCACGCTGGAAACGACTTTTTCCATCGTCTCGCCGGCCAGCGCCACCAGTTTTTCACCGGCTCCCACTTGCTCGGCGGAACTGTCGATCAATTGCTTGATCTCCTTGGCGGCCGCGGCCGAACGCTGCGCCAGGTTGCGCACCTCGCTGGCCACGACGGCGAAGCCACGGCCCTGCTCGCCTGCGCGCGCCGCTTCCACGGCCGCGTTCAGGGCCAGGATATTCGTCTGGAAGGCGATGCCGTCGATGACGGCGATGATGTCGCCGATCTTTTTCGACGAGGCATTGATGGCGCCCATGGTGTCGACCACCTGGCTCACCACGCCGCCCGCCTGGCTCGCTACTTGCGAGGCGGAAATGGCCAGCTGGTTCGCCTGGCGCGCATTGTCCGCATTCTGGCGCACGGTCGACGTCATCTCTTCCATGGTCGACGCCGTTTCTTCCAGCGAACCCGCCTGCTGCTCCGTGCGCGCCGACAGGTCGTGGTTGCCCGAGGCGATCTCGCCCGACGCCGTGGAAATCGATTCCGCATCGGTGCGCACCTGGCTCACCAGATGGGCCAGGTTATCGCGCATGGCCTTGATCGCCATCAGCAAACTCGACGTGTCGCCGGGGCGCGTATCGATGTGCGTGGTCAGGTCGCCCTGGGCGATTTGCGCCACGATGGCCGCTGCATAGTCGGGTTCGCCACCGAGCTGGGCCAGGATGCGGCGCAGCATCAGGGCCGCCAGGGCCCCCACCACCAGCATCAGCGCCCCGCCGATAGCCAGCAGCACGCCCGCCTGGGCCCAGAATTTGTGGTTGATGTCATCGATATACGTGCCCGTGCCGATCAGCCAATCCCACGGCGCAAATTTCACCACGGCATACATCTTTGCCACCGGGTCCTTCAGGCCGGGGCGCGTGCCGTCCGCCTGCACCAGGCCGATGCGGCTGGCGGCCAGGGCCACGCGGTAGCGGTCGCCCGACTGCTTCATGTTCTTTTGCGGCACGCCGATGCGCGACGCATTCGGGTGCACGTACAGCAAGTCGGTGCTGAAATCGCGCACGAAATAATACATATCGTCCTTGGCGAAGCTGCCGATGGCCAGTTTGGCCTGCTGTTGGGCCTGCTCACGCGTGAGCTTGCCCGACTGTTCCAGCGCATACGCTTTTTCCACGGACGCGTTGGCCAGCTCCACCAGCACCGTCAATTGCTCGACCCTTTCCGCCATCATGGTCTGGCGCAAGGAATACAGGGAGAATGAAGCGATGAGGACGATGCCCAGCAAGGTGCTGAAACACAGGAGGAGAATGCGCGAACGGAGTGTCATGGGTGCCTGGAAATAAATAGAAGAATTAATTGCCCAATGGAAATCTTTTCAGAAAAGCAAAACGGGCGGCGCTACCGAGCTGTGCCCGGCAGGCACCGCCCGCTGTAAGTTCGTGTTGAAGGTCAGGCCAAGGCTTCCTTGGCCGCCTCTTCCGGCGTCAAGCCGTCGTAGAACTGGTCGGTAAACCACTCGACCTGCTCTTCGATGTGGTCCTGCGCCTGCGCCACGGTGGCGCCGCCAGCCACGAGGAAGCCTTCGACCTCGATACACCAGTTGATCAACTCCAGGGTTTCCGGATCGAGCTCTTCTTTCTTAGCCATCGTATTTCCTTGCTTGTTAAATTGCGATATCACATCAATAAGCGGCAGTTTAACAGCTTCGCCACGCTGCCGCCCATGCAGATCAAACACGACGGTTACTTGGCGGCAACGTTTTTGCGTTCCGGATACATTACCACCTGCACATAATTGTGCATGTCCAAGTAGCGCTGCGCCGCCAGCTTGACGGCTTGCGGCGTGATGGCGCGCACGCGCTGTTCGTAGCGCAGGATATGCGCGGGGTCGCGTCCCTGCGTCACGGAACCCATCAGCTGACTCATCCAGTAGCGGTTTTCGCGCAGCGACTTTTGCTGGCGCGTGATCCAGTTCAGCTTGACCTTTTCCAGGTCGGCCGCCGATGGCCCGTCCGTCTTCATCTTGTTGATTTCGGCAAACGCGGCGGCGATCACCTTGTCCACGTTTTCGGGTCCCGTCGGCAAGTTCAAGGCCACCGAATAATGGCCATACGGGTGCTGGCCCATCGAGGTTTCGAAGCCGCCGCCATAGATCATGCTCATCTTTTCACGCAGCACTTCGATGACTTTCAGGTTCAGCACTTCGCCCAGTGCCTGCAAGGTCAGCTTTTGCTCATCCGAATACGCCACGTCGCCATTGAAGGTGATGGAAATCGTGCTCTTGGGCTCGCTACCCATGTAAATCTCCTTCTTGACGACCCCGGTCACCGGGCGCATGCCCACGTCGCGGTAGGCATGCGGCACGTCGCCCACGGGCAAGGTGCCCAGGTAGCTGGCGATCAGCGGCTTGATCTTGTCGAGCTCGAAGCTGCCCGCGAAGATGAAGGTCATGCCGCGCGCGCTGGAAAAGCGCTGGCGGAAGATGTCCAGCGAACGGTCCAGGCCCACCTTGTCGAAGTCGGCCGCGCGCGGCACGCCATCGACGCGCGGGTTGTCGCCAAACATGGCGTGCTGGATGGCGTCGTAAAACACGGCTTCCGGCTGCGCCATGCTGTTTTTCGCCAGGTCCTGCTGCTTGCCGATGAAGGACTGGTACAGGCCCGCATCCTTGCGCACGTCATTGAAATACAAATACACCAGTTGCAGCATGGCTTCCACGTCGGCGCTGCTGGCCGAGCCGCCAAAACCTTCGCTCAGCTCGCCCAGCGACGCGCCCACGTTGACCGTTTTGCCGGCCAACACTTTTTGCAAGTCCAGCGGCGCCAGGTCCTTCAAGCCCATGCTGCCGACCACGGCGCTGGCGTAGCGGGCGTTGTAGATGTCGGCGTCGCCAAACAGCGACTGGCCGCCGAAGCGCGTCGAGCCCATCAGCACCTGGTCATTCTTGAAGTCCGTCGGTTTCAGCAGCACGCGCACGCCATTGCCCAGGGTCAGTTCCGTCACGCCGATGGCGCTGTTCAACTTTTCCGAGACGATGCCGCCGCCAGCCGGCGGGCCATCCATCAGCTTGCTGGCCAGGACTTTTTCCGTGCGCGGCTCGACCTTTTGCTGCTCGGCCTTCGCCACGGCGTCGAGCAATTGCTGCTGCGTCGGCACGCTGGCACCCGGTTTAGGCTCGGCGCCCATGAAGACCACCAGTTTCTTTTGCTGGTCGGGAATCACCTTGGCCACCGTTTCGTTGATTTCCTGGAGCGTTACCTGCGGCAAGAGTTCCTGCGCGTACAGCAATTCATTGGCGATGCCGGGGATGGCTTCCTGCTCCAGGAAGTTGCGCGAATACTCGGCCACGAAACCGGCCGAATCGGACTTGTCGCGTTCGCTGTAGGCGCGCTCGTAATTACGCAGCATGTCCTTGCGCGCGCGGTCCAGCTCATCCTGGCTGAAGCCGAAGCGGCGCGCCCGCTCATCTTCCTGCACCAGCGCATCGACAGCCGGTTGCACGCCGCCCTTGCCCAGCAAGGCATACGCGCTGAACGATTCATAGCCGCGCACCAGCTTGCCCATGCTGCTGCCGCCCTGAATGAACGGGGGATTGACTTGCTGCGTCAATTCCTGCATGCGCGCGCTGAGCATTTGCCCGTACAGGTTTTCGATCATCTGGCGGCGGTAGTCGGCGATGGTGACAGGCTCTTGCGCGGCGCGGATCGGGTAGCGGATGAAGACACTGTCGTCCGGCGCTTCCTTGTCCGTGATCACCAGCGCTTCCGTCTGCGAGCGCTGCGGCACTTCCGCATACAGGCGCGGACGCGGTTTCGCGGGATTTTTCAGCTTGCCGAAATGCTGGCGGATCAGCTTTTCAGCCTGTTTCGGCTCCACATCACCGACCACCATCACGGCCATCAGGTCGGGACGGTACCAGTCTCTATAGAAACGCTTGATGGCTTCCGGCTTGAAGGTTTTCAGCACGGATTCCTTGCCGATCGGCATGCGTTCCGCATAGCGCGAACCGTTCAGCAGCTTCGGATACAAGACCTTGTTCATGCGGTCGCTGGCGCCCTTGCCCAGGCGCGCCTCTTCCAGCACGATGCCGCGCTCGCTGTTGATGTCGGCCGGGTTAAATTTCAAACCATGCGCCCAGTCTTCCAGCACGAGAAAACCTTTTTCCAGGTTTTCCTTCTTGTTCGTGGGAATCGGCAGCACGTAGACGGTTTCATCGAAACTCGTGTAGGCGTTCAAGTCGGCGCCGAACTTCACGCCGATCGATTGCAGATATGAAATCAGCTCATTGCGCTTGAAATGCGTGGAACCGTTGAAGGCCATGTGTTCCGTGAAGTGGGCCAGGCCTTGCTGGTCGTCATCTTCGAGGATGGAACCGGCTTTCACCACCAGGCGCAATTCCACTTTCTGCGCGGGACGGGCATTTTTCTTGATGTAATAGGTCAAGCCGTTCGGCAGTTTTCCAACGGTAACTTCTGGTGCCAGCGGCAGGGGATCGCTCAAACGGATTTCCGCCTGGGCCATGCAGGCGCACGCCAGCAAGACGGCGCCCGAGATCAGGCGTAATTTACTCAGCTTCATGTATTCTCAACGGTAAGATTCAGTAAGCGTACCTTACACTGAAATCCTGTTTCCGCCATTAAAAACAGCTTAGGAAAAACTGCTTTCCCCAGGCAACTTTGCCGAATAACAAACTCAGCAGTGCCCTGCCCCTTTTTTTCAATTGTGCTAAAGTATTGCCGCCGGTCATGTGGACCGGCACAACAATACGTCTTCGGGGCGGGGTGCGATTCCCCACCGGCGGTAAGACCGGCAACGGTCAAGCCCGCGAGCGCCTGTCCAACTCCGTTTGGCAGGGTCAGCAGATCTAGTGTGAACCTAGAGCCGACGGTATAGTCCGGATGAAAGAAGATGTGCAGTAAACGCGATGTCCGCTCGACCTGTCGATGCGGCCGGCTGCGTCTATTCGCTTGCCCTGCAGCGTTTTTCGCCTATGCGAGGAGCGTTTCACCATGTTAGTCAACAGCTATACCCTGCTTTCCAACGACCTCGAAGGTCGCATCCAATCCGCCCTGGCCGCCATGCGCGCCGGCATTCCCGTCATCCTGCTCGACGATTTCGACCGTGAAAACGAAGCCGACCTGATCCTGTCTGCCGAGAAACTCACGCACGAAACCATGGCCCTCTTGATCCGCGAATGCAGCGGCATCGTCTGCCTGTGCCTGCCGACGGACGTCGTCAGCGCGCTGGAATTGCCACCCATGTCGTCCGACAATGGCAGCCGCTACGGTACGCCGTTTACCGTCTCCATCGAGGCGCGCGAGGGCGTCACGACGGGCGTGTCGGCCGCCGACAGGGTGACCACCATCCGCGCCGCCATCGCGCCGAACGCCAAGCCCGCCGACCTGGTGCGCCCCGGCCACGTGTTCCCCCTGCGCGCCGCGCCCGGTGGCGTGCTCGAGCGCCGCGGCCATACGGAAGGCTCCGTCGACCTGTCGCGCATGGCGGGCCTGAACCCGGCCGCCGTGCTGTGCGAGCTGATGAACCCGGACGGCACCATGATGCGCGGCGACGATATCGAGCGCTTCGCCGAACTGCACGGCATGCCGATACTTACCATCGAAGAACTGGTGGAATGGCGCAGCACGCGCAAGCAATAAACTGTCAGGCGGCGACGGCCTTCGGCAAATGTACGTGTTTGTACACGAGGCCCGCCGCCAGCCCATACGCGACGGCAATCGTCGCGTAAGCCAGCGGCAAACGCAGCGACCAGTCCTGCACCATGTGCAGGATGCTGCCGATCAGGGCCACGCCCACGAGCGCGCCGATTTGCCGGTTCGCATTCAGGGCCGCCGCCGCGCTGTTCGCATGCTGCTTGCCGGCCACCCGCATCACGGTGGCCGTCATGGCGGGAATGGCGATGCCGATGGCCACGTTCATGACGGCCGTACCCAGCGCCAGCAGCGCAAACGGCGTGCCCGGACGCAAGCCCATCAGCAACAGCGCCATCATCGCTCCCACCAGCAAGCCGGCCAGCATGGGCAAGCGCGTGCCATGGCGGGCCGCAATACTTCCCGCCATGAAATTTCCTACCGTATAGGCCGCCATCATGGGCAGCAGGCGCAAGCCCGACTGCAAGGCGTCGGCGCCGCCCGACTGCTGCAGGAACAGGCTCAATAGGAACAGCTGGCCGAAGACGCAGAAATTGATCAAAAAACCCACGCCATTGGCCGCGCCAAAGCTGCTGCTGTGGAACAGTGCGCGCGGCAACAGCGGATGGCTGCCACTGCGCTCGCGCCGCAGCAATTGCCCGGCCGATAGCACCGTCAATGCCACCGCCGCCAGCACGCCGGGCGACAGCCAGCCCAGCACGGGCCCTTCGATCAGCACGAAACTGAGGCCCGCCAGCGCCGCCACGCCCAGCGCATGGCTGAACAGCGACAGATCGCGCGACTGGCGCGCCGGTGCCGCCAGCAGCAATTGCGCCATGACGATGGCCAGCACGCCCAGCGGCACGTTCACCCAGAACACGCTGCGCCAGCCGAACTGGTGCACGAGGATGCCGCCGATCAGGGGGCCGGATGCACCGGCCACACCCACCAGCGCCGACCAGGCGCCCAGCATGCGCGTGCGTTCGCGCTCGTCGTCAAAGCTGTGCGTGAGCAGGCTGAGCGAACTGGGCATGAACAGGGCCGCGCCCGCGCCCTGCAGCAGGCGCGCGGCCGTCAGGAAATGGCCATCGGGCGCGGCGCCACACAGGATCGAGCCGAGCAGGAAGACGCCGAGGCCGCCCTGGTACACGGCTTTCGGCCCGTAGCGGTCGGCCAGCGCACCGCCTGCCAGCAGCAGCGCGGCAAACGTCAGGGTGTAGCCGTCGACCACCCAGACCAGGCCCGTCAGCGGTATGGCCAGGTCCAGCGCGATATCGGACAGGGCCACGTTGACGGCCGTGACATCGATCATCGCCATGACGAAGCCGAAGGCCAGGGTCAGCAGGATCAAGCCGGGGGCAGACATAATATTCCTTGCAGGGACAGCGGGGCAGCCATTATGCGAGCGTTGCATGATGCAGTAAACAGGCATAAAATCGGCACCATGATGTAAAAATGCATCAGCAATCACAAGGAAACGGATGGACTGGGATAACGCACGCATCTTTCTCGCCATCGGCCGGGCCGGCACCCTGCGCGGCGCGGCCGCCCTGCTGCGCATCGATCAGGCCACGTGCGGGCGCCGCCTGGCCGCGCTGGAAAGCTCGCTGGGCGCCACCCTGTTCCTGCGCACGCCGTCGGGCTACGTGCCCACGCCGGCCGGCGAGCTGGCGCTCACGGCCGCCGAAGCGATGGAGCGGGCGGCCGACAAGCTGCAGCGCGAGATGCAGGGCGTCGACAACCGTCTGTCCGGCCTGGTGCGCGTGGCCACCACGGACACCATGGCCAGCCATTTCGTCATCCGCGCCATGCAGCAGCTGCACGCGGCCCACCCGGACATCCGCATCGTGCTCAACGTGGCGCCCGCGCTGGCCAGCCTGACGCGGCGCGAAGCGGACCTGGCCGTGCGCGGCGTGCGCCCCACCGACCCGGACCTGATCTCGCGCCACCTCGTCAAGCGCAGCCTGGGCCTGTATGCGTCGAAAAGCTACCTGGCCGAACGGGGCGAGCCCGTGCGCGGCACGGCACTGGCCGGCCACGACATCGTCATCTACCACCATTCCGTGACGCCGCGCCATGGCGAGAAAATCGCTGGCGAATCCGTCGCCAACGCCCGGGTCGCCATGGAAGTGAATTCGGCGGCGATGCTGCAGGAAGCCACGCGCGCGGGCCTGGGCGTGGCCGAGCTGGCCACCCACCTGGGCGACATCGACCCGCAGCTCGTGCGCATCTGGCCCGAGCGGGCGGAAGCGTACGACGTATGGCTGGTCATGCATGCGGACCTGAACCGCTCGGCCCGCGTGCGGGCGGCGGCCGACGCGATTATCCACAGCGTCGCCAGCGTGGCCGGTCAATAAAGGGCCTGCCGTGCACGGCTGCACAATCGCTTGTAACGAACGCATCCAATGTTAAGATGCCATGATGACCCTATCCGTCTCCCTCATCATCAGCCTGCGCCGCCTGCACCGGGCCACCATGGCCTGGCTGGTCAGCTGGTGGCGCATGCTGCATTTCGCCATCCTCGTGTTTTCGCTGGCCCTGTCGCCATCGAGCTATAACCGCGACAACCGCCCCATCCTCGCGCACCGCTTGGTGACGAACACGGCGCCCAATCTCGTCTGGTTCAGCGTCGCCTGCGCGCTCGTCAGCCTGGTGCTGATACGCATCGTCGTCGTCAGCGCGCAAAGCTACGGCCTGTCGCGCTATGCGCTGGAAATGGTGGTGCGCGTGCTGGTGCTGGAACTGATCCCCCTGACGGCCGCCCTGTTCGTCGCGCTGCGCCTGACCCTGCCCGACGGCATTGCGTTCGCGCAAATGCGCTCGTCCGGCATGCTTGAGAAAATGCAGCGCCAGGGCGTCGACCTGCTGCGCCGCGAATACTTTCCGCGCGTCATGTCCGGCATCTTCGCCGTGTGGATGCTGGCCATCGTCAGCTGCGTCACCTCGCTGATCCTCGCCTACATCACCATCTACGGTTTTACGCCGTGGGCGCTGCAGGGCTACACGCGCGTCGTGGGACAGATCTTCAATCCGGCCGTGGCGCTGATCCTGATGCTCAAGGTCATCTTCTTCAGCTTTGCCGTGGCCCTGATCCCGCTGGCCTCGTCGTACTATCCGGAAGAACCGCACGGCCGGCGCAACCGCCTGTGGGCCGCGCACGGCCTGTCCGAAATGCTGCGCCTGTTTTCCGTCATCCTGCTGGTCGAAGTGGCTTCGCTGATGGGCAATTACTACTGATGCCCGCCACCGCCCAGCTAACCTTGAACCACCCATACCAGAGCCAGAAGCCATGAGCCAACCTCAAAATCCCGACCAGACCGACGTCACGGCGCCCGACGCTGTGCTGCCCGCCCCGCCGCCCGTACGCCACGCCGAACTGAAGGCGGCCATCCTGCTCGTCTTCATGTTCGTGCTGGTGGTCGGCTCCGTCGTCTACCTGATGTATGCGCGCGGCGCCTTCGAAGCCACGCAAACCCTGGTGCTGACGGCCGACGATTCGGACGGCGTCGGCGTGGGCGCCGACCTGACCTTTTCCGGCTTTCCCATCGGCCGCGTGCAGCGCATCGAGCTGGCGCCGGACGGCCGCGCGCGCGTCATCATCGACGTGCCGCGCAAAGACGCGCACTGGCTGCGCACCAGCTCCATCTTCACGCTGGAGCGGGGCATCGTCGGCGGCGCCAAGCTGCGCGCCTACAGCGGCATCCTGACGGACCCGCCGCTGCCCGACGACGCCACGCGCGACTTGCTGGTGGGCGACATGGCGGCGGAAATCCCCCGCCTGCTGGCCGCCGCCAAGGACTTGCTGAACAACCTGGGCAACCTGACGGGCACCGATTCCGCGCTCGACGGTACCATGCGCAACGTGCAGGCCGTGACGGGCAAGCTCAGTGGTCCGGGTGGCGCCATGGGCTTGCTGACGGGCGACGACAAGCAGTCGCGCCTGCTGATCGAACGGGCCAACGCCCTGCTGATCACGGCGGACCAGCTGGCGCGCCGCACGGATGGCCTGGTGGCCAATGCCGACACGCGCGTCTTCGGCGACAAGGGCGTGATGACGGATGCGCAGGCGACCATCGTGCAGCTGAACGCCCTGCTGGCCGACACGCGCAACAGCCTGAAAAAAGTCGATGCCGTGCTGGTCGAAGCGCAAGCCGTGGGCGCCAACGCCAAGGCGGCCACAGCCGACCTGGGCCCGCTGCGCGCCGACGTGGAAAGCAATCTGCGCAAGGTCGAGCAGCTGGTCAATGAAATCAACCGCAAATGGCCGTTCAAGCGCAATCCGGAGATCAAACTGCCATGATAAAACTCAACGCCACCTTGTCCGCACTGACCCTGGCCGCGCTCGCCGCCTGCTCCAGCGGCCCGCCCGTGCCGGACTGGAAAATGAATGCGCAAAGTTCCGTCGAACGGTTCCAAGCGGCTTATTTGAGCGGCAACGCCCTGGTCGAGCAGACGGAATTCCGGCGCGCCCGCAGCCAGGTCGCCGGCACGGGCAAGCTCGATCTCGTGGCGCGCATCGAACTGCTGCGCTGCGCCGCACGCGTGGCCAGTCTGGCATTCGAAGACTGCGCCGGCTTTGAAGCTCTGCAAGCCGACGCGACGGACGCCGATCGCGCGTATGCGGCCTGGCTGGCCGGCAAGGCGCAGGCGGCCGACGCCGCCCTGCTGCCGGAAGCGCAGCGGGCGGCCGCCAGCGCCAGCTCGGATACGGCAGCCGCCAGCGCCGTGGCCGCCATCAAGGAACCGCTGTCGCAGCTGGTAGCCGCCGGCGTGCTGCTGCGCTCGGGCCGCGCCACGCCGGAGCTGCTCGATACGGCCGTGGCCACCGCCTCTGACCAGGGCTGGCGCCGGCCGCTGCTGGCCTGGCTGGGCGTGCAGCGCCTGCGCGCCGAACAGGCGGGCGATACGCAAGCGGCGCAGCGCATCGCGCGGCGCATGGCGATCGTCGAGCAGCCGCTGGCCCCTTGAGCGCGCCGATGACGGCCCAAGGCAGGCAGAATCAGGCATAATCGAACCAGGATGACATCAATGCCGTGCAGGCCGCGAGGTGTGACAATGCAGTTCGAGGATTTCGACCTTTCTACTCCCGATACCGGCCGGCATGCCGGGACGGCGCCCGATGCCGACGCCCCGGCCGCCACGGCCGTGCGCCTGCAATACCTGCTCGACAATACGCCCTCCATCATCTATTGCACCGTGCCCAGCGGCGACTTCAAGATGACGTTTGTCAGCAACAATGCCCTCAATGTACTGGGCTACCAGCCCGAGGAAATGGTCGCCGATCCCAATTTCTGGTTCGACCACATCCACCCCGACGATGCGCCCGGCATTTTTTCCAGCCTGGCGCAGATCTTCGTCGAAGGTGCGCGCGCCTATGAATACCGCTTCCGCGTGCACGACGGCAGCTACCTGTGGATGCACGACAGCCTGCGCCTCGTGCGCGACGAGCACGGCGTGCCGTTCGAAGTGATCGGCTCGCTGACCGATATCACGGAACGCAAGCGCATGGAAGCGATGCTGCAGGCCCGCGGCGAAGAGCAGCAACTACTGATCAGCAAGTTGCAGGAAGCGCACGACCAGCTGCTGCAATCGGAAAAAATGGCCTCCATCGGCCAGCTGGCGGCCGGCATCGCGCATGAAATCAATAACCCGATCGGCTTCGTCAACTCCAACATGAGTTCGCTACAAGGCTATGTCGGCACCCTGTTCGGCGTGATCGGCCAGTATGAGGCGGCGATGCGCGAGACGCCCGACGGCCCGGCCCTGGCCGCGCGCGTGGCCCAGGTGCGCGACCAGGCCGACCTCGCCTTCCTGCAGGACGACATGGTGGACCTGGTGCGCGAATCGATGGATGGTCTCAAACGCGTGCGCGACATCGTGCAGTCGCTGAAGGATTTTTCCCATGTGGGCGAGACGGACTGGCAAGTGGCCAGCCTGCACGCTGGCCTGGACAGCACCCTCAACATCGTCGCCAACGAATTGAAATACAAGGCGCGCATCGAGAAGCACTATGGCGAGCTGCCGCAGATACTCTGCCTGGCCTCGCAGCTGAACCAGGTGTTCATGAACCTGCTCGTCAACGCGGGCCAGGCCATCAGCAGCGATGGCGTGATCAGCATCCGCACCGGCCACGCCGGCGACTGGGTGTGGGTGGAGATCGGCGACACGGGCGCCGGCATCGCGCCCGAGCACCTGAACCGCATCTTCGAACCATTCTTCACCACCAAGGCCGTGGGCAGCGGCACGGGCCTCGGCCTGTCGCTGTCGTACGGCATCGTCAACAAGCACGGCGGACGCATCGAGGTGGCGTCGGAAGTGGGCCGTGGCACGCGCTTTACCGTGCACCTGCCCGTCTCGCCGCCGGCGGCCCCGCCAGCGCCCTAGCCTTCCCGCCTTAGCCTTCCTTGACGGGCGCGTACACGCGGATGCTCAGGCGTCCGCCATTCTTGCCTTCGAAATCGAGCAGCTGGGAAATCACGCGGGCAGTCAGCACGTGTTCGGCCGCCAGCAGCATCAGGCCGTCGCGGCTGATCAGGTCGCGCGACAGCACCATGCCCGGCTCCAGCTGGCCCGACAGCACGGTCAGGTCGCGCGCCGGCGGTTCCGTTTCGTCCATGATGCTGCGGAAAGCGGCCACGACGGCCGGGTCGTAGCGCTTGCCGACGCTGTCGTAGATCAGGGTGCGGGCCTCCTCGGCGCGCAGGCTGCGCTGCACCATGGCGCCGATCTGCAAGCCGTCGTAGTCCGATGCCAGCGCCAGGATGCGCGCGCCCATCGGAATGGCCAGGCCCACCAGGCCATCGGGAAAGCCGCCGCCGTCGAAGCGCTCGAGCTGCGAGCGCAGAATCACGGAGACGGCGCGCAGCTCGTCGAGCGCCATCAATAATTGTTCGGCGCGCAGCGGATGTTTGCGGAACGCGGCCAGCTGCTCGCCCGTCCAGGCGCTGGCCGGCAGTTCCAGCACGTCATCGCTCAAGCTGAGCTTGCCGATATCCTTGAGCAGGGCCGCGATGAACACGTCGCGCGCATCCTGCCCTTCCAGGCCCAGCGCCTGCGCCAGCTTGCGCGCCAGCTCGGCCACCCGCCGCGCATGGCCGGCCAGCTTGCCGCCGCGCATTTCGATCAAGTTGGAAAACACCTTGATGGTCGTCACGAACGTGGCCTTCAGGCGCTCGTTGGCCGCCTGCACCTCGTCGTGCGACTGTTTCAGCTGCTGCGTGCGCGTGGCCACCTTCGCTTCCAGGCTGGCGTTGAGCGCCTGCAGCTCCACGTTCTGCCTGGCCGTCAGCGCTTCGAGGCGCAGTTTTTCCTGCTCCAGCGCGCGCCGTTCCAGCGCGTGGCGCACCACCAGCACGATATCGTTCTCGTCCCAGGGCTTGGTCACGTAGCGGTAGATCTCGCCCTGGTTGATGGCGTCGAGGATGGACTGGATGTCGGCATAGCCGGTCAGCAGCAAGCGTATGGTGCCGGGCCAGCGCTGGCGCACCTGGGCCAGGAATTGCGCGCCATCCATGTGCGGCATGCGCATGTCGGAAATGACCAGGTCCACCGTCTCGCTCTCGAGCAGGGCCAGGCCGGCCGCGCCGCCATCGGCCGTCAGCACGCGGTAGCCGTGCGGACGGAACAGCCGCCGCAACGACGACAGGATATTCGGCTCGTCGTCGACGCACAGGATGGTGGGCGGCGCGGCCGCGATGCTGGCGCTGGTACTGATGCTCATACTCATGCTGTCCTGTTCGGTCATGGTGCAACGGCCTGCGCCTGGCGCATGGGCAAGGTGATGCGGAAGGTGGTGCCGCGGCCGATGACGCTGCGCACGTCGATGCGGCCGTGATGCTTTTGCACCGTGGTGTAGGCCAGCGACAGGCCCAGACCCGTACCCTTGCCGACGGCCTTGGTGGTGAAGAACGGATCGAAGATGCGCGACAGGTGTTCGGGCGCGATGCCGCCGCCCGTGTCCTCGACCTCGATCCACACTTCCGTCGCGTTGTCGCTGCCCGTGCGCAGGGTGATGCGCCCGCGCTCCTCGTTCATGGCATGGGCGGCATTGACGACCAGGTTCATGATCACCTGGTTCAGCTCGGAAGGCTGGCATTCGATATCGGGAATGTCGCCATACTCGCGCACCACGTCGGCCTTGTACTTGACCTCGTTATTCACGATATTGAGCGTGGTATCGATGCCCTGGCGCAGGTCGGCCCAGACCCACTCCTGGTGCGCATCCGTGCGCGAAAAATCCTTCAGGTCCTGCACGATGCGGCGCACGCGCGAAATGCCCTCCTTCGACTCGCCCATCAGCATGGGAATGTCGGTGCGCAGGAAATCGAGGTCGATCTGTTCACGCAGCGCCCGCAGGCGCGCCGCCACCACGGGGTCGGCGACGGCCGGCTCGGCTTCCTCATAGGCGTCGAGCATGCTGAACAGGTCGTCCAGATAGCCTTCCAGGGTGCCGAAATTGGAAAACACATAGCCGATGGGATTGTTGATCTCGTGCGCCACGCCGGCGGCCAGCTGGCCGATCGATGCCAGTTTTTCCGACTGCAGCAGCTTTTGCTGGGCCAGCGACAGCTTGCTGTTCAATTCCGTCAGGGCCAGGTTACGCTCGCGCAATTCCAGATCGGCGATCTGGCGCTGGCGGATATCGTCGGCCAGGCGCTCGTTCATTTCGGCCAGCTGGGCCGTGCGCTCGGCCACCAGGTGTTCCAGGTTGTCGTGCGCCTTGCGCAGCGCCAATTCCGCAAAGCGCCGCTCGCTCACGTCGCGCAGGGTTTCGATGGCGCCCACCAGACGCCCCTGACGGTCGCGCAGGGGCGCCGCCGTGAAATGCAGCCAGTGGCCGTCGGGGCCGATATGCGCAAAGAAATCCTCGGCCTCGTAGGCGCCGGGGATCACGGAAGAGCGCTTCAGCTTGCCAAGGTAGCGGTCATTTTCACCGAGCGCGATATCATCGGCCACCAGCAGGTCGGCCAGGCAGGCGCGCGGCTGCATATAAAACGCCTTCCAGTGGTCGCGCGTGCCGACCATCTCCGCGGCCGTAAAGCCCAGCAACTGTTCGCAGGCGCTGTTCCAGTGCGTCACCACGTGGTCCGTGTCGATGGCGAAAGTGGCCACGGGATGGCCGTCGAAAAATGCCGATAGCGCGACGGAATCACCCTGGCGGCGCTCCGGCGTGGCGGGCAGCACCTGCCCTGCGTCTGTTTCCATGGCCTCTTTTTTGTTCATGCCAGCATGATCCGCGACATTTCATCGAAAGTGTGTTCCGTTTGTCCCAGCAGCGCCAGCCAGGCCTGTTCGTCCAGGGCGATGCTGCGCCAGCCCGCAGGCGACAGGGGCGGCACCAGCGCATCGTCGACGCCGGCCAGGTCGAGCGCCAGGGCGACGGCATTGGCCAGATGCACGGCCAGCGGCAAGCCGCCCACTTCCAGACGGTCGATGCTGTGATGGTCGGCCACCGCCTGCTGTATCGCCTCGGGGAACTTCCAGTAGGCGGCCAGGGCGCTGCCCACCTGCGCGTGATCGATGCCGATGACGGCCAGTTCCGCATCGGCCATCTGGCAGTCATGCGCCTGGCGGTAGCTGCGCACGAGCGCATGCTCGGCCGGGAAGCGCGTCACCAGCACCAGGGTGCCCAGGTCGTGCAGCAAGCCGGCCGTGAACGCCGTTTCGGGATTGACGCGCAAGTGTGGCGCCAGCAGGCGCGCGGCGACGGCCGTGGCCAGCGAATGGCGCCAGAATGCCTGGAAATCGAAGCCGCCGCTGACGGGCGCGAAGCTGCCCGTCAGGGCGCAAGCCGTCACGACGGTGCGGATGCTGTGAAAGCCCAGCACGGAAACGGCTTGCGGGATGCTCGTGACCTTCGATTGCATGCCATAGAACGAGGAATTGGCGATGCGCAGGGTCTTTGCCGCCAGGCCCTGGTCCAGCTCGATCTTTTGCGCCAGCACGTGCACGTCCGTGTCGTCCTGGTCCATGCTCGACAGCAGCTCCAGCACCACCACGGGCAGCGAAGGCAGCTCCTGGATCTGGCGGATGATGTGTTCAAAACTGAGCCGTGTCATGTGGCGCCCCCTTGCCGGTAGCGCTGCAGCAGCGCCAGCAGTTCGGCCCCGGCGGAATCGGCCGGCGTGGCGCGGAACAGCACGGCCAGCCGTTCCAGGCGGCGCAGCCGTTCCTGCTCGGCATGCGCTTGCGCGACGGGGTCGACCACCTCGTCCATGACGACGTGGCAGCTCTCCACATTGCGCCTGCGCAAGGCCGTCAGGTTCGCCGCCGTCAAGGTGGCGCCCTGGGCCAGCAGCACGGTGCCGCTGGCATCGCTTAGCGCCTGCGCCAGCACCATGCCTTCCTGCGCCTGTTCCATGGAAATCTCGCGACCGCCTTCACTCATGTACCCACTCCATGGCGACTGAGGGTGACGAGACTGCCGCGCGAACGCGAATGCAGGCCCATCGGATGGACGGCCACGGCATACGGCTGGCCATCGATGGCGGCCAGGCGAGGTGCGCCCTGCCCGTCGAACAGCTGCGGCAAGACGATCGCCGCCTCGTTGCCCAGCAGGGCCGCGCCCCGTTCGAACAGATTGGCCGCCGCCGCGTTGATGAAGGCGATCATGCCATCCTCATCGAGCCCGATCACGGGCAGCGGCAAAAATTGCAGCAATTCGCGCGCGATGCCGAGGCTGACTTCGTCGCGGCTGATCTGATGCTGCTGCTGGCGCACCAGCGCCTGCATGGCGGCATTGGCCGCCGCCAGCGCCTGGTTGGCGTCGCGCAGCTGCGCATTGAGGCGCGCATTGTCGTCGTCGATGCCCTTCAGGCGAAAGGCTTCGGCGATATGTTCGCGCAACTGATGGTCTTCCCAGGGCTTGGTGAGGAATTTGAAGATGGCGCCCTCGTTGACGGCGTCCGTGACGGCTTGCAATTCCGTATAGCCCGACAGCATGATGCGTATCGTTTGCGGACACAGCAGCTTGGCCTTGCGCAGGAAGTCGGCGCCCAGCATGCCGGGCATGCGCTGGTCCGAGACGATCACGTCGACCGTATGGCCGGCCAGCACGTCCAGCCCTTCCTGGCCGCTGTTGGCCGTCAGGATATGGTAGCCATCGCGCCGCAGCAAACGCTTGAGGGAAGCGAGGATATTCGGCTCGTCATCGACCAGCAGCAAGGTGCGCGGCGGGGCCACGGCCTGCTGCCCGGCATCCGCCGCCAGCGCCGCAGTACCCGGCATGCCATGCTCGTCGTGCACATCCATCGGACCATCCTCTCATCGCCATGGCGAAATCGGAGCTTGCCTGGAGGGGGAATCTGCCGCACGTGACAATCTTGCTAGTCTTGCGCGGCAGCCAGCTTGCGTTGAAATTATACGACTAAATATTCCCGTATGACACTAATCCGGCACTTATCCGCGCTGTGCAGGACAAGGCGTGTCGCGGTAAAACACAAAACCGCCCAGGCCGATGGCCTTGGTATCGGCGTTCACGCCATACACCAGCGTGCTCTTGTCCGCCTCAATGCGTAACAGGTTCATATGTTGGACGATTTGCGCGTGCGATAGTTCAAGCGACGGCGTCGGCGCCAGTTGCAAACGCAGTTCGGACGCGGCGCCATCGTACGCCCAGCGGCCCGGGTTGAAAAAGACGAAACCGCCATCGAAACGCAGGCTGCCATCCTTGAACTGGGTCAGGCAAATGCCGGGAAATTCGCTGGGCGGGTTGTACCAGGTGGCGGCCACGGCGGCATCGGCAGGCGTCTTGCCCGGCATCTGCATGCCGGCCGAACCATTGTTTCCGCCCATGCCGGCGCAACCGGCCAGCGCCAGCGAGCAGGTGGCAGCGGCCATCCGTTTGATCATGATCCTGTGCATTCCCGTCCCCTTGCTTTATAGAAACATCATCTTAAAGCGGGACGGCTGGCCGTTCAAGCGGCTAGCGCACATAAGGCGGATTTAATTGCCCTCGGCCGCCTTGGCAGCCGCTTCGCGCAATTTGTCCTTCTTGCTCTTGCGCGCGCCCTTCACGCCGCCATTCACCGTGTCCGTGACGGGGTTCACCGGTGCGGGCAATTCCGTCGGCTCGAAACCGGCCACCACTTCGCGCACGATGCGCAAGTCGTTGCGGTTTTCGATCAGGCGGAAATGCGCTTCCGTATCGGCCGTCACGAAACTGATGGCCGTGCCGCTTTCGCCGGCGCGGCCCGTACGGCCGATGCGGTGCGTGTAATCGACGGCCGAACGGGGCAAGTCATAGTTGACGACGGCCGGCAAGCCGGCGATGTCGATGCCGCGCGCCGCCACGTCGGTGGCCACCAGCACCTGCAAGCGGCACGCCTTGAAGTCGGCCAGCAGCTGGCTGCGCGTGCCCTGGCTGAATTCACCGTGGAAGGCGCCCACGTGCAGGCCCGCGCGCTGCAGCTTGTCGGCCACGTGTTCGGCCGCGTATTTGGTGGCGACGAACACCAGCACGCGCTCCCACTGCTGCTGCAGGATCAGGTAGCGCAGCAGCTGCGTGCGGCGTGGCACGTCTACCGTGATGGCGCGCTGCACGATGTCGGGCTTGTCCTGCGGTTCGGACGCCACCTCGATGCGCACGGGTTCCTTGAGCAGGCTGTCGGCCAGCGTCTGCACGCTGTCGGGGAAGGTGGCCGAGAAGAACAGGTTTTGCCGCTGCTTGGGCAGCAGCGCGAGGATGGCGTTGATCTCCTCACTGAAACCCATGTCGAGCAGGCGGTCGGCCTCGTCGAGCACAAACAGCGACACGCCGCCCAGCTTCACGGCGTTCTGGCGCACCAGGTCCAGCAAACGGCCCGGCGTGGCAACGACGATATCGGCGCCGCCGCGCAAATCCATCATCTGCGGATTGATCGACACGCCGCCGAACAGCACGGAAATCTTCAGTTTGATCGGCAACGGCTTGGCCAGCGCGTGCACCGTCTGCCCCACCTGCGCCGCCAGCTCGCGCGTGGGCACGAGGATCAGTGCGCGCACCTGGCGCGGGCCGGAAACGGGCGCCATCAGCGCCTGCAGCAGCGGCAGCGCATAGGCGGCCGTCTTGCCGGAACCCGTCTGGGCCGCGCCCAGCACGTCGCTGCCGCGCAGGATGGCGGGAATGGCGGCCGCCTGGATGGCCGTCGGCGCGGCATAGCCGGCCTTGTCAACGGCGCGGACCAGGGCGGGAATCAGACCCAGTGAGGAAAATGGCATAGCGGGCCTTCTTTATTCGTAAAGTGAGACCGGCCGCGAAAGGCGGCCGGTCGGATATGGTGACAGTATAAGGCAGACAGCTACTGCGTGGGCATTTGCAGCTTCGGATAACCCGCGTCATCGTAGCCCGGCATGCCGCGGCGGATCGCGTGCGAAAAATCCGCATCGCCGTTGGCCGCCCGCGCGCGTGCCGTGACGTGGCCCCCATCGCGCAGCTGCTGGAAGGTCTGGCCGGGCACCAGGCCCTGCACGTCGAACAGGTAGCGGTCCAGGTAGCCCGAGGCCATCAGCCGGTAGTCGAGCGGCAGGCCCGGCACGATGCGGCGCACCATCTCGAAGACGATGGTGGTGCAGTTGGCCGTCAGCGTATTGTAGAACTGCGGCTGGTTCTTCAGCGCTTGCGCCTCGTCCAGGTAGGCGAGAAACAGTGAACGCATGGCCGCCTTGGGCATCATGACGCGGTACAGGTGCATGTCCTCGCCGCGCGCATTCGTGCGCACGCGCAGGATGTCGCGCTCGTCGGCGGCGATCAGGCTCATCTCGAAATGCTTGAAGAAGCCGCCGATGGCGGAAAAACTCTCGCCCTTCTCCTTGCGGATCTCGATGGAGAACGTCAAAAAGCGCCCGTCCGCAAAGCCGAACGAGATCAGCGTGTGCGCGATGTACGGCCCCGTCCAGTACGACAGCGCCGTGTCCACCGTGCGCAGTTCGTCGAGGTCGTAGCTGCGCTGCTCCCACTTGACCGTGTAGTCGTCATCGCTGCGCCAATCGAAATTGCGTACATTGTCCAGGGTGACGAGATTGCCTTTCACGGAGCCCGTCACATTGCGCGCCACGTCGTCGGCCCACACACGCTGCTGTTTCGGCGCGATCAGGCTCCACCACACGAGCAGCAGGATAAAACCGGCCGCATACGGCAGCAGCACGCGCGCGTCGCCGCGCGTCCACCACAGCGCGATGCTGGCCACGCCCAGCGCAGCCCACAGCAGCGCGCCGATGGCTTGCGCCGCCGTGCCGCCGGACAGCTGGTACCACAGCGCCAGCGCGCCCCACAATGCAGTCAACAGGATAATCAGGGAAACGGCCATTTTGCCGAGGGTGGCCAGCACGGAGCGGGCACGCAGTGATAAGAAAGTCATGCCGTGATTATAGTGGCAAGCTCAGGAACAGGTGAGTTCAGGCAAGTTTCGCTGCAACAGGAGGCTGCAGTAAAAGCATTGCTTGCCTGCCAATTTATTTCATGAGAGCATGTTGCCAAATAAAATGTATAGACAAGGCTGCCTGTCACGGCAGCGATACCTTGCCATCCCAGGAGACACCTTGCAGCCCCCTTCCCTCTACGCCCTCGCCGGCAGCCTCAATTCCCTTTTCATCGTCGTCAGCCTGTTTGGCTTGTGGTCGCAGCTGCAAAAAATCTGGCAGCGCAAGCGCGATGCCGGCATCGGCGCCGGCAAGACGACGGACATCCTGTCCATCAACCAGTTCACCGTCAGCTTCCTCGCGTATTGCGCCTTCTTCGTGTACGGCTATTCGATCACGCCATTCAACCACTACATCGTCTGGCCCCGTTTGATCGCCTCGCTGATCGCATTGGGCATCCTGTATGAAATCGACCGCGACCGCCGCAGCCGGGCATCGCGCAATGCGCTGCTGGCCTGCGCGCTGCTACTGGGCGCGGGTGTGGCGGGATTGCTATTCGGCCCCACCTTCACCGATGAAAAGCGCGTGATCTCGCAAAGCCTGATCGTCGCCGTCACCGTGCTGCTGGCGCAGGGCTATGCGCACCAGATCGGCCTGATCTGGCGCTCGGGCAGGACGGGCGCCGTGTCCCTGAAAATGAGCCAGTTCATCCTGGCGATGGATGCCAGCACCATCTTCTTTGCCTGCGTCATGGGCCTGTCGACGGGCTGGCCCTTGCTGCTGCTGGCCAGCGTGAGCGCCACGACCAAGCTTGCCATCATGTGGCTGTTCCGCTGGGGAAGACCAGTTCCGCCGCACACATGAAACGGCAGGCGCCGGCCTGAGGCTAATGCCCGCTCAGCGCGCGCATTTCCGCATACAGGTTCGCCTTGCCCTCGAAGCCGATGCCGACGAGGTTCGGCATGGTGATGTGGCCATTTTCGACCTTGACGCCATCGGGAAAACCGCCGAAGGGCTGGAATAAATCGGGATACGATTCATTGCCGCCCAGGCCCAGGCCGGCCGCGATATTCAGGGACATCTGGTGGCCGCCGTGCGGGATGCAGCGGCTGCGCGACCAGCCGTGCTGGTGCAGCATGTCCAGCGTGCGCAAATATTCCACCAAGCCGTAGCTGAGGGCGCAGTCAAATTGCAGCCAGTCACGGTCGGCGCGCATGCCGCCATAGCGGATCAGGTTGCGCGCATCCTGCATGGAAAACAGGTTTTCGCCCGTCGCCATCGGCTTGTCGTAATAGCTGCGCAGGGTGGCCTGCAGCTCGAAGTCGAGCGGGTCGCCCGCCTCTTCATACCAGAACAGGTCGTACTGGCGCAGCGCCTTGGCGTAGGCGATTGACGTATCGAGGTCGAAGCGGCCGTTCGCATCCACGCACAGCTTTTGCCCATCCTGCAGCACATCCATGATGGCGTCGATACGGCGCAAGTCGTCATCGAGCGAAGCGCCGCCGATCTTTTTCTTGACCACCGTGTAGCCGCGGTCGATATAGCTACGCATTTCATCCTGCAGGGCGGACAGGCTCTGGCCCGGGTAGTAATAGCCGCCCGCCGCATACACGAAGACTTTTTTATCGGGCACGCCCGTGCCGTGGCGCTCGGCCAGCAGCTGGAACAAGGGCTTGTTGTCGATCTTCGCCACGGCATCCCAGATGGCCATGTCGATGGTGCCGATGGCCACCGAACGCTCGCCATGGCCGCCCGGCTTTTCATTCGTGTACATGCAATCCCACACCTTGTGCGGATCGAGGTTGCCGCCGTCATCCGTGACGAGCGAAGCAGGATCGGCGTCGAGGATGCGGGGAATGAAACGCTCGCGCATCAGCATGCCCTGGCCGTAGCGGCCATTCGAATTGAAGCCGTAGCCGACGACGGGCTTGCCGTCGCGCATCACGTCCGTGACGACGGCCACCAGGCTCAAGGTCATCTTGCTGAAATCGATATAGGCGTTGCGGATGGGGGAAGAGATGGGGATGGTCTTTTCGCGGATTTCAACGATTTTCATGCGGGTCTCCTGTGAATGAAAGCAATGACGCCAGCTTAGTCGCGATAGAGAGTCGTATAATCAATATCAATTTAAACCATTATTCAATTGAAGTTAATAATGAAAAGCGACGCCACGACGGAAATGGCCTTCTTTGTGCTGCTGGCCAAGCTGGGCAGCCTGTCGGCCACGGCGCGCGAACTGGGCATCACGCCGCCCGCCGTCAGCAAGCGCCTGCAGCTGATGGAGCAGCGCCTGGGCGTGCGTTTGCTCAATCGCAGCACGCGGCGCATCAGCCTGACGGGCGATGGCGAAAGCTATCTGCAGCAGGCGCGGCAGATCCTCGACGATATCCGCGCCATGGAGGAATCCCTGGCCAGCGGCAGCGCGGAGCCGCGCGGGTTGCTGCGCGTGAACGCCACCCTGGGTTTCGGACGCACGGTGATCGCACCCCTGCTATCGCAATTCGCCCTGCGCCACCCGCAGCTGGAAGTACAGCTGCAACTGACGGACAGCCCCATCAACCTGGTCGAGCAGGCGTACGACCTGGGCATCCGCTTCGGCGACTTGCCCGACACGCGTTTGTCCGCGCGGCGCATCATGTCGAACCGGCGCTTCCTGTGCGCTTCGCCCGCCTACCTGCAGGCGCACGGCACACCTCAAACCCCCGACGACCTGGCGCGGCACCGCTGCATCGTGCACCGGCAGAACGACGACGCCTACGGCATCTGGCGCTTGAGCCGTGGCCGCGCCACCCACACGGTGAAAGTACGCGGCACGGTGGCCAGCAACGATGGAGACGTGGTGCTCGGCTGGGCCCTGGACGGCCACGGCATCCTGCTGCGCTCGGAATGGGACCTGGCCCGTTACCTCGACAGCGGCCGCCTGCGCGTGGTACTGGAAGACTACGCGCTGGCACCGGCCGACCTGTACGCCTATTATCCGAGCCGCCACCAGCTGCCCGCCAAAGTGCGCGCTTTTATCAATTTTCTCATCGGGCAGTTGCAGCCGGACTCGGCCAATACGGGAAAATAGGGTTACACTACAATATTGCGATATGGCAATAATATGAAGGAGTAGGTTTTGCTAGTCATACTCGGATTTCTCGTCGTGCTGTTTTCCGTCTTCGGCGGTTTCGCCATGCAGGGCGGGCACCTGGGCGCCTTGTTCCAGCCGCTGGAACTGCTGATGATCGGCGGCGCCGCGCTGGGCACCTTCTTTGTCGGCAATGACGCCAAGGCCATCCGCGCCACGTTCGCCGCCCTGCCCACCCTGTTCCACAGCTCGCAATACACGAAGGCGCGCTATATGGAGCTGATGGGGCTGATGTATGAAATCCTCAGCAAGATCCGCAAGGAAGGCTTGATGTCGGTCGAGGACGATATCGACGACCCGTACCGCAGCCCCATCTTCGTGAAATACCCGTACACGCTCGGCGACGAGCACATCCTGGAATTCATCACCGATTATTTGCGCCTGATGGTGTCGGGAAATATGGACGCTTACCAGATCGAAAACCTGATGGATAACGAGATCGAGACGCACCATGAAGATGCGGAAATGCCGATCCAGACGATTTCGCAGCTGGCCGACGCCATGCCCGCCTTCGGCATCGTGGCCGCCGTGATGGGCGTCGTGCACACGATGGCCTCCGTCGGCCTGCCGCCGGCCGAGCTGGGCGTGCTGATCGCGCAGGCGCTCGTCGGCACCTTCATCGGCATCTTGCTGGCCTACGGCTTCATCGCGCCGCTGGCCAGCTTGCTGCGCCGCAAGCACCATGAAACGGCGAAGATGTACCAGTGCGTGAAAGTCACCTTGTTGGCCAGCCTGAACGGCTATGCCCCCGCGCTGGCCGTGGAATTCGGCCGCAAGGTCATTTCCGCCACGGAACGCCCGTCATTCAGCGAACTGGAAAACCACGTGCGCCAGGTGCGCACGAAGAACTGATTCCAGCGGTTCGCGTCAGGCTTCCGGCGCCGTCCAGACCAGGTTCCACAGGTGGCCATCGATATCCTCGAAGCCCTGGTCGTACATGAAGCCATGGTCTTCGGGCGGATGCGGTATGCGGCCACCGGCGGCCTGGGCCTTGGCGATCAGGCTATCCACCTCTTCCCGGCTTTCGCAACTGAGGCAAATGACGACTTCATTGGCCTCCTTCGCATTCGCGACGGGTTTGCCGATCAGCGACTGGAAGAACGGCTCGGTCGTCAGCATGGCCTCGATGTTGCCCTCGACGATATTCATGAACGCCGCATTCTCGCCGCTGTAGCGGGAATTGAAGGTGAAGCCGAGGGCGGCAAAGAAGGCCCTGGATTTGTCCAGGTCCTTTACGGGCAGGTTGAGAATGATCTGTTTGTGCATAGCGCTTCCTTGCTCCCTGGTTGAAGAGTGGATCATGGGTGAAGGCTACCGGTGCGTCCTCCTGCAACGCGTGGACAAGGCTTGAGCGCGCGCCAGCCACCGCGCGCAGGCGTTCTTCAAGGTAGGCGCTCACGCGCGGATGCTGGCTGAAGGCGACGTTGAAGCGGATGTGCTGGTCGGGCGTGTCGTTGGCCGAGAACGCTGAGCCGCGCATCAGCAGGATCTTGTTGCGGTAGGCGTCCTGCACCAGCAAGTCCACGTCCAGCCCTTCGGGCATCGTGCCCCACAGGAAAATGCCTGCATCGCCCGGCTGCTCGAACAGCACGCCGGCCGCGCTCAATTGCCGCGTGCTGGCGTTGCGCGCCACCATGATCTTGCGTTGCAGCCGCTCCAGGTGCTTGCGCAGGTTGCCGGCCTTGAGCACTTCCAGCAGCACGTATTCATTCAGCGCAGGCAAGGTCATGATGGAATGGATCTTGGTGCGCATCAGCAGCTTGAGCAGGTTGGGCGCCGCGGCCAGGTAGCCCATGCGCAGGGCCGGGCTCAGCGCCTTGCACAGGCTCGAGTAGTAGATCACGCCGTCCAGTCCGGACAGCGATGCGAGCCGCGTGCTGTGACCGTGCTGGAAATGGCCGTGCACGTCGTCTTCGGCGATCAGGAAGCCATACTGCTGCGCCATGATCAGCACCTTGTGCAGGTTGGCGGCGCTGCTGCTCCAGCCGGTGGGATTGTGTAAAGCCGTCTGCATGAACAGCAGGCGCGGACGGTGCGCGCGGCAGGCCGCGTCCAGTTCGTCCAGGTCGAGGCCATCGGGGTGGCGCCTGATTGGCACCAGGCGCACGCCGTCCTGGCGCAGCCGGCCGAACATCAGGAAGTATCCGGGGTCTTCCACCAGCACCGTATCGCCGGGCTGCAGAAACGTGCGGCAGATCAGATCGATGGCATGGGTGCCGCCGAAAGTGGTGAGGATGTGGCTAGCGTCCGCGGCGATGCCGATGCCGCGCAACAGCAGCGCGATCTGCTCGCGCAGTTCGGCCAGCCCTTGCGGCGGACAGCGCGAGGCCATGCCGGCCGTGCTGCGCGCCAGGCCACGTTGCACGGCGGCCGCCGGCAGCGCGTCCTGCAGCCACGTGGGCGGCAAGGCGCCGCTGCTGGCCAGCAGCACGCCCGGCCGCTGGTCGTTCACTTGCTGGCTCAGCCAAACCGGCTCCTGCTCCTGGCCCGCTTCCAGCGCCACCTCGTCGGGGACGGCGCGGCTGGCGTCGGTGGGCGCGCAGATGAAGAAGCCCGCCGTGCCGTGCGTATCGATGACGCCTGCGGCCACCAGCCTGTCATACGCCACTACCACGGTGTTGGTGCTGACCGCGAGCTGCGTGGCGAGCTGGCGGATCGACGGCAGCCTGGTCCCGCCAGGCAGGACGCGTTGCGCGATCTGCTGGCGCAGTGCGGCCTCGATCTGCTTGAACAGGGCAATGGGCGAGGAGCGGTCGATGGCGAACATGGTGGCAGTCTAGCGTAAAAACATCAGGGCGAGGACCAGCAGAATGGCCCCCATCGTCAAATTGAATATGCGCTGGTTGCGGGGTGCCTTCAGCACGCTGCGGATCGAAACGCCGAACAGCGCCCACATGGCGTTGCACGGCATGCCCACCACGGTGCCGGTCATGGACACCAGCAGCGCGCTGGCGAGCATATTGCCCTGCGCAGGCATGAAGACGGACGCCATGGTGACCGCCTTGAGCCAGCTCTTCGGGTTCAGCGCCTGGAACAGCGCCGCCTGCGCAAACGACACGGCCCGCGGTGCGCCGGTCCCTGCCACCGACGCGCCGGCAAGCTTCCAGGCCAAGAACATCAGGTACAGCGCGCCCGCGATCCGCAGCACCTGCTGCGCCATCGGGTACGCAACGAAGACGCTGCCCAGGCCCACGCACATGAGCATGGTCTGCACGAAGATGCCGGCCTGGATGCCGAGGATCACCGGCAGCGCACCGCGATAGCCGAAGTTGGCGCCGGTGGTGGCCAGCATGACGTTGTTCGGTCCGGGCGTGGCGGACATCACAAAGCAATAGCTCATCAGGGGCAGGAGTTCGGTCATGGCAGGCAGTCGCAGCGTGGAGAAGGCCCCAGTCTAGAAGCGCGGCACGGCAGGGACAAGGCACAAGGCGCCGCATGCAAGCACATGCTGTATCAGTCGAACGACTGCTACAGCGGACAGGCCGCTCCGCACGGATCAACTACAGAAACGTCGTTTCATCTGTTACCGCTGCAAGCTGTTCGTGCATGTCACCCCTCTCCGCCCGTACGGCGGGGGATGACCAGCTCTTGCTTGAGCGCGGCAAGAGTCTCTGTTGGGCAGGAGATAAACAGGCCAGACCCGATCTCGTCGTTGGACCAAGCAGCAACGAGATCGCACACCAGGAATCTGGCAAGCCTCATAGGCCCTGCCATGCCCAATCGCGTTCTCATCTGCCAAGCACTATGGATCAGCACTTAGCTACCGGTGGCGCTTTGCCCCAATGGCACCGTCCGATTCCGCCCCGTTGCTGCCATTCACGTTGTCTAAAGTTTTAGATCAGCGCCATATTGAAACCTTGGAATGATGGGCAGGTTAATCGCGCCCAAAGCGCAACACTCGCTGTAGTGGTCAACCCATCCTGGACACTGCGTTAAGTTTTTCTTCGGCGACGGCCGGTGCCAATCCGTGATTAAACTGATGTGGCCGTATCCAGTTATACCGGTGCATCAGGTAATGGCTGATGTCCCGTTGTGCTTCCTGTGCCGTCATGTAACCAGTTGACGGCAGCCATTCAGTTTTGAAGCTGCGGAACAGCCGTTCCATCGGGGAGTTATCCCAACAATTTCCCCGACGGCTCATACTCTGTCGTATCCGATAGCGCCACAAGCGCTGACGGAATTTTCGACTGGCGTACTGGCTGCCTTGATCCGAATGAAACAGCAGGCCCTGCGGTCGACCTCGCTGCTCGTAAGCCATTTCCAGCGCTTGCACAACAAGGTCGGCGTCGGGCCGTAGCGAGAATGCCCAGCCCACCGCTCGGCGAGCGAACAAATCCAACACCACTGCCAAGTAATACCATCGGCCTTGCGCCCAGACATAGGTGATGTCTCCGCACCAGGCCTGATTTGGCGCCTCGACTGTGAATTCACGATTGAGGTGGTTCGGAATATCGACCCGCTCCACCGTAGCCTGCTTATAGGCATGGCTGCCAGGCTGTTTGCAGACCAGCCCTAGCTCTTCCATCAAACGACTGACTTTGAAGCGGCCAATTGCCGTGCCTTCCTCGCGCATCATGCCCATGATGCTGCGGCTTCCCGCCGAACTGCGACTCTCGACGAACAGCTCGTGCACGCGGCTACGCAATGCCATGCGCTCAACATCAATGTGCCGGGCGCGCTCCCGATGCGCGTACAGGCATGACCGCGCTACGTCGAACACCGCGCAGATCAACTCGATTGATTCGTTACCACAAATCTGATCGATTACCTCGTACGTTCTATCCCTTCCGACATCAAGAGCGCGGTAGCCTTTTTTAAAATGGACTTCTCCCGCTCGAGACGCTCAATGCGCGCTTCGAGTTCCTGTATTCGCTGCTGATCAGGCGTCATTGCCTTACTCTGTGGCGTGATGCCTTGCCGTTCCAACTGAAGCTGCTGCACCCAGCGGCGCAGCACTGATTCGCCGATGCCGACCGAACGGCTTGCCTCCGTATGGCTATATCCTTGATCCAGTACCAGGCATGCCGCCTGCTGTTTGAACTCAGGGGAAAACGTACGTCTTTGCTTGCTCATCAAACACCTCTCCATGGCGAGCATTCTCGCCTAAATTAGTGTCCGGGTACATTAAACCACTACAAAGTCTTTGGAATTTAGCAGGATCGGCTTAAGCGTCACTCGACTCTCAAGGATGTCAATGCTTGCCGCCAAGTTTTCCGGATCAACATCTGTGATTACGGCAGAAAGTATCTTTGATGTTATGCCCGTACTGAGCGACAGCGGGCGTTCGTAGTCCGTGGTCGAAACTGGCACATTGCCAGAGTTAACGAACTTGACGATCAGCAGGCAAATGTCTCGCGCTGGATGACCGTCATAGAGAACTTGCAATCGACCTTCAAGCTCTTCCCTAACTGTCAACAATTGGTTCTTTGAGATTACTTCGTAGGAAAGAGTCTTCCGTTGACGTTGCAGCCAAAAGACGAGGAATGTAGCGGCCAAGGCGGCTACCGCAAGCACGACACCTACGAACTGCCAAGCTGGGTCGCGGAAAAATTCTAGCATCTTGATCCCAAGTGATTAATTATGTTGCCGTTTAGATTGGTTCAAATCCAAAGGAATGAAACCAGCTGCATGGCCGCTTCTGGCCGATACTGGTAACTGTCATGAAGCCTTACCTTCCTTGTCTTGTTCTTCTTCTACTTCCATTAACGCTTTCTTAGCATTCTCACGTGCCTTCACCTTCTCCTCCTCTGTTGGCCGATCATCAGGTTTAACCGTTGGAGCGACCGATTTAAGTGCTGTCATATGCAGACGGCCCAAGATTCCACTACAGGCCGCAGTGAAGTGGGACCGTGGCCGCGACTCTTTGGACTGATAAGAGAACCCCAAGTTACGGCAACGATCAGCAATTGACTGTGTGTCAAAGGAAATTAAGTTCGCATCATGCGCGAATTCATTTCGAATCTTCCTGATAGTTTCGAGATCCCCCCGACATTCGGCTGAAATTTTTCCTAAGTAAAACGCCATTTTGATGCGTGACGAAAACGTCGCAAGGGGAGAATTGCCTTCGAAGAGTTCACTGTCGATTTTCTTGCTGTTAACTAAAGAGAGGAACAGTAGATCGGATAGCGCTTTGTCCAGATAGGCAGACGCAAAAAGAGCACATCCACGATCCGACTCGTTCGTCAAAGCACGCCTGAACGCGGCAAATTCAGCAAACTGCCTCATGAGAAATTCTTTGGTAGCTTCTGACATGTGACTCCTGACGTAAAATGCTAAATATCGCAAATTGGCAATATATTTTGAACAATCTCGGCGAAATATACTTCGTGATTAGGGGACAGTTTGGACCGCGAACAGCTCATTGTTCGGACAAACGCCACGCGGGCCACGTTCGGCAGCTATTGGCCGATTGTACTCGTTCACTAAGCATCCGCCGCGTAGCTGAAATCGGGTTGGCCATTGATAACATGGTCGCGCCAGCCGTGGTCCCAGTTCACTTCGCCGCGCAGCGCCTAACAAGTTCATCTCGATGCTCGAAGAAACGCATGTTTTTCATCGCAAAGGTAGTTCCACACTTTGTACACAAACAAGCCTTTGCCTCGGTAAAGGTACTCTCCTCGCCAACCGCACCGCATTCCTGACATAGCCAAACCCATGGGAATTTCTCGGAAAGAGGTAACGTGCAAAGGGCGATGAACTGCTGCGCGACCATGCGTATGCAGTCATCGGATTTCTTAAGGTCCAATGCGCCATTGAAGCAAATGTAATCTGATCTTCTTCTTTCTATCGGCTCAAGGTCACGTGAAAGGTCTATCCAAATCCAATGAATATACGGTTCATTGTGATCGTCTGCGAGAGTCAGCATTTCAATCAAGCAGTCCCACGGTTGCGTAATACCACGCAACATTCGCTCGCATAAGCTGCTTGAATATGCGCAAAGAGCGACGTACCATTCACTCTGCAATTCGAGCCCCAAGTCGCCTACGCATGACAGAAATAACCGTTCAACTTGATCAGGATCGATATAGGCATCCCAGCGGTAGGCCACCAACTCCCAAATACTGGGGACATCACAACCTCCTTCAAGCAATTCATTTGCCCAATCAACATAGGCGTCAGCTTTTAGCTGCCGATCATCAATTCTTCTAAAAGCTAGTTCCGCGAAATCCACTTATGCTCCTTGCAGGGTTTCGGTCTCCGTGGCTAGGTGCTCGGGTCAGCTAACCACTGTCTGCAACTGGCCGAAAACGGCACTTCAATAATAATCATGCAAGTAATTCCGTTCAGAACTCATTTGCTACGCACAAGTCTGCAGGTAACGAACTAGGCGAAAGCTCAAGCAGTGCCGGTGGGATAAATTCAATATTGCTCGCCGTATCTTGGTCTAGGCAAGAGTAATCAACCAGAAAATGAGCAACGTGGCTAAGATAATGGATGACGAGATTCCGGTATGGCTCACTTACTCGAGCATGAGTGACTGCCAAAAGCGCATCGTATGACCTCTTCAGAAAGATTGGAATCACGGAGTAGTTCTTGCTCAAGAATAGAGCCGTAACTTGGTTCACATAGCACACTAACCCATAAGTCGGACTAGCCATGCGGTAGCATTGGTCTGGCACCAAACTCGGCGCATTGATGTATTCCTGGAAGCGTTTGATCTCACTGCGTGCTTCCTTGGCACCTTCATTCAAATTACCCACGTCATATCCCTTTAAGCGCATATGCGTCAATGTCTGCTGCTGCCCGATAACGGACGGAGTCGCTCAGCCCACGAAGTGATTGCTTTCATGGCAAGCAATCGGTTTTGTTCAGCGCGGCAAATCCTTTCTTCCGCCATTTACGGGCCCGGCGCGGTCTCATCCGGGCAGCTGACCTCGTCCTCTGGCGTATATAAGGTCATCGGCACGCGCTGGCCATCGATTTCCAGCTCGCGCACTTTCGGCGGCACCAGCTGGAACTCGCCCGCCTGCAGTTTCTCGCGCAGCGGTTTGCAGCGCAGGGCATCCATGGGAATTTGCCCGCGCGCGGTCCAGCTGCCGTCTTCCTTTTCCGCCAGCAACACCGACGAGGCACGCGGGTCATTGCTGATCAGCAGCACGTCCTGCTTGCCATCGCCGTCGAAATCGAGCAGATACGCGTCGCACTGCGGCCCAGCCCGCTTCAAACAGGCGGGAAGGCGCCAGGCCGGGCCAACCTGCGTCCAGTCCTGGCGCAGGAAACTCTCCGGCAGTTTCGCCGTGGCCGGGCGCAAGGTCAGGTTGATCGACACGTCGCTCAGCGCGCCCGTCTCGTCGAGGCGGTTCTGGCGCTTGAGCATGGCCTCGGCGCGGGCCCGCACGATGGCCGCATCGGGGCCCGTCGTGCGTTTCGTCAATTCCTGCAAGGCCGCCTGGCCATAGCGTGCGCCCTGGAAGCGCAGGTATTCGAAATCGAACTTGTCCACGCCTATCTTGCCGCTGTTCAGGCGCGCCATCTGGCTGGCCACGGAAATGCGCGCCGGGTCGGCCAGCGGCGAGAACAGCGCGAACAGCACCAGCAGGGTAACAAAGGCGGTGGCCACGTTGACGTTGGCGATCAGGTGCAGCCAATCGCCATACTTGCTCGCCGCCCAGGCATAGCCGGCGGCGTAGCAGGTGGCGATCAGCAGGCAGGCGGCAGCGATCAGGCGGTCGGACGTCCAGCCATGCGACATCACGCGCAGGGTCAGCGCATAGATGGCGATGCCCACCACCCACGGCAGCAGCAGACAAGCCAGACGCGTGCCGAGGCGGATGCCGCGCGCCACGCCATGGCCCACTTCGCCATTCTGGAAGGCCGCATTGATCAGTACCACCAGCACGCCGGCCATGCCCAGCAGCACGGACGCCGCATGGCGCGTGGCCCACAGGCGCTCGAAGCCGATGAAGGGCAAGGTCAGCAGGAAACCCGAGACGAGCACGGCGGCGATCGGCATCAGCCACGACAGCAGCACCAGCAGCAAGGTGCGGATGCCGCGCACGATGGACGGGCGCACGTCCGTGATGTGGATGGCAAATGAAAACGCGAAGCAGATGACGGGAATCACGAACCAGGCCTGGCCCAGCAGTTTTTTCAGGAAACTGAGCTTGATCAGCAGGAACAGCTGCCCGCCCAGCCACAGCACCAGCCACAGGCCCAGCACGAACAGCAGGGAAAACAGCAGCTGGATGCCGAGCTTCCAGGCGATTTCAAAGTAGGTCGGATAGCGGGCAATGCGCTGGCCATCCTGGGCGCTGGCCAGCACCAGCGCGTGGGCGATATAAAAGCCGACGACGCAAAAACCGAACAGCTGCGCGGAAATGACGCGCAGCGGTGCGCCCGGCTTGTAGTTGCCCCAGATCACATGCTCGGCGCCGCGCGCCACGTCATGCCAGGCCAGCACGGCCATCACGACGGCCGCCCCCGCCATCCACAGGGCGATGCGCTTGACCGACATATGGCCCAGGCTGGACACCAGCAAGATGGGCAGCAGCAGGCTGATCAGCATCAGCGGCGCCAGCAGGTAGGCTTCCGTGGCGGGCCAGACTTTAGCTTGCGCGGTGCTGTACAGCCAGTACAGCAGCACGCCTTGCAGCAGGCCCGTCACCAGGCGCGTCACCGCGATGCGCGGTGCCACCACCGGATCGAGCAACGCCATGTTTTTTCCAGCGGCATCCTGCTGCATAATCATCTCCTTAATAGTCGTTTATTGCTGTAAAGCACGGCCATTATTGCATTTCGTTATCGCCATCTCAACAACGATTCGTGCGCGCGCCCTGCCGGCGCGCCCTCGCTGCGGCGCAATGGCAAGCTTTGCGCAAGGCCCCAGGCCAGTTCCGGCACGAAGAACAGCCACAGCAGCGGCTGGCCCGTCGTGAACAGCGCCCACGCCATCCACGTGGAAAACAGATAGCGCGCTGCCGCATCATAGCGGCCGAAGCGCGGCTGCGGGTCCAGCATGCGCAGCACGGACCAGACCATCACCACGCTGCCAAACAAGCTGCTGATGAGCAGATGAAACGGTCCGAAGACGGGCAGCGGCAGGCCGCCCAGGCTCACATTGAGGGCGCTCAAGTGCTCGCGCAGCAGCAAAAACGTCCACGGCGTGGCAAACGGGGCCGTCATGAGCACATCATAAATGGCGCTGGCGCGCACCACGCGGCGGAAGGCGAAAACGGACAACATGGGAACTCCTGTGTATGGAAAGCGCCCATGATCAGGGTTGGAGTACACTCCATGGTCAAGCATTTTATGAAAGAAAAATCACCATGCAGATCGGCGAGATGGCGCAGGCGACGGGCTTGAGCCGCGATACCCTGCGTTTTTATGAAAAGCGGGGCTTGCTGCGCGCACGGCGCGGCGCGAATGGCTACCGCGACTACCCGCCTGAGGCGGCCGACTGGCTGCGCTACCTGCGCACGGCGCAACAGCTGGGCTTTACCTTGGCGGAAATCGAGGCCGACATGCCGCTGCTGGCGGCCGCCGGCGATCCCGCCACGGCGGACCTGCTGCGCGCGGCGCTGGCGCGCAAGCTGGGTGAAATCGATGCGCGCATCGCGGGATTGACGCAGTTGCGCGGTGAACTGGTGCTGCGTATGGGGCCGGCAGCGGCCGCGTGTCCGTTGCGGGGAGATGGCGATGCCAGTCACTAAACTCGCCCCACTGCTGCCGTGGCTATTCCTGCTGGGCGCGGGCGGCGCACAGGGCGCCGAACTGGCCTGCGGCGACTTCCTGTCCCAGCTGGGCAAGAAGCCCGCGTATCTCGTCTATCAGGGTTGCCAGCAAAACAGGGAACGTCAGGACCAGCCGTTCGAAGCCCGCTACGCGGTGGACGGCAAGCATGCGCAACAGGCGGAAGCGTACCTGCGGCGCGCGTATGGCTTGCCCAGGCTCAAGCGTTATTGCTGCGCCTGGGACAGCACGCCCCACTCCTGGCGCGACCGCCGCACCGGCTACGGCTATGTGCTGCTGATGGCCACGGGCGAAACGCTGGTCAGGACGCGCGCAGACTGGCCGCGGATCGAGCGCTTTGTCGTGCAGGTGGACGGCTACGCACAAGACCCTTGACGTAAAAAAACCGCCTGTGCATGGCAGCAGGCGGTTTGATCTCGGACAAAATCAGACTTACTTGGCGGCCTTGCGGCGGTGCAGGAAACCCATCAGGCCCAGGCCCGCCAGCAGCATGGCGTAGGTTTCCGGTTCCGGTACGGCGGCCATCACGGCCACGTTGTCGATCACGGCGCCCGAGTAATTGTCGAACGGCGTGCCGGCCTGGGCGGCGCTGGCAAACGACAGGGTCGCCAGGCCGCTGGAAGCAGCCGTGAAGCTCAAGGTGTTGCTGTACAAGGTGTTCGAGGCGGCAGCCGTCGAGTAGAAATTACCTGCCACGCCACCAAAATTGACGGCCACGCCCTGGCCGGCAGGGCCGCCGGAATTGCGCGCCATGTCAAAGCTCAGGTTGTACGTCTGGCCGGCAACGACATTGAAACTTTGCGACAGGAAACCCGGACCAGGCGTGCCCAGCATGTCGATGCTGTAGCCGTCGATAGCGTTATAGGCATTGCGGATCAGGTCGACCGAGGAAGCGCCCACCGTCCAGCCGCCGATGGCCGAGGAACCGCCATTGACAACATGATAGCCACTGGAAAAGGTATAGCCGGGCGCGACCGATTCAAAATCGCCATTCGTGATCAGGTTGACGGGGCTGGCGCTGGCGGTGCCGGCGGCGAACAGGGCAACAACTGCTGCGATGGTGGCGATTTTCATGAGCTGATTTCATTGCCTTATAGGCATTAAAGTTTCCTTAAGTGAAATCATATCTCAGCCATGATAAAAATCAAAGAACTTTGCAAAAATATATTTAATGTAGATAATTTGCAACATCTTCAGGTGCGCTGCGCCGTCAATCGAGTTCCTGCCGCGCCACCAGAATGCCGTCCGCATCGGCGTAGATCCAGTCGCCCGGATGCACGGCCACGCCGCTGACCTGCACGCGCACGTCGCGCTGGCCAGCGCCCGTCTTGTTGCTCTTGCGCGGATGCGTGGCCAGGGCGCGCACGCCGATCTGGCAGACATTGATTTCCTCGCTGTCGCGGATGCAGCCATCGACGACGATGCCGGCCCAGCCGTTGCTTTCCGCCAGCACGCCCAGCTGGCCGCCCACCAGCGCGCGGCGCAGGCTGCCGCCGCCATCGATCACCAGCACATGGCCCTGGCCCGGCGTTTCCAGGGTGCTGCGCACGAGCGCGTTGTCCTCGAACACTTGCAAGGTGGTGGCGGGGCCGCTGAAACGCACGCGCTGGCCGAAAGCGCGGTACACGGGCGGCAGCACGGCCAGGGTGCCGTCGTCGAGCATGGCCGCATAGTCGTCGCACAGGTCGGTGGTGGCAAAGGTCATGGGGATTCCTTTCGTGGCTGATGGCAACGATTCTATGCCTTTTGCAACGCCGCGGCACGTGTTTTGCCGCCCACGCCCACGGCCGTGGCAATCGCCAGCGCCTGGAACAGGCCGATGAACACGAACAGCAGGGCCGGATGGTCGCCATCCATCAGCGCGCCAAAGAACAGGGGCCCGACGGCCAGGCCGCTGTCGAGACCCGAATACACGACGCCATACACGCGCCCGGTGGCATTCTTCGGCGCCGCCGCGCGTATCATCAGGTCGCGCGACGGTCCCGCCACGCCCGACGTCAGGCCAATGGCGCCCATCAGCACCACCGCGCCCCAGGCCGGCACGGCGGCCATGGACAGCAGCACGGCCAGCAGCGCGGCAGCGGAAAAGGCGATCGCCACGTTGCGGTCCGGCTGCTTGCTGCGCGCGCCCACCACGCCGCCGGCCAGCATGCCCACGGCCGAGGCCAGCATATAGGCCGTGTAGGCGCTGGTGGCCAGCGCCAGGCTCATGCCGTACAGCTTGACGAGGGCCACGCTGGCAAAGCTCTGGATGCCGCCCAGGGCGATGGCGGTAATGAAGAAGAAGGCAAAGCACATCCACACGGCCGGCAAACGCAGAAAGTCCAAGGTACCCTCGCCGCCAGCTTGCTGGCCCGGCGCGGCCTTTTTCACGGGCTCGGGGCGGATGGCGTGGCGGTTCAGGAACAGGATCAACAGCACGCCGAACGGCAGCACGGCCGCGCACTGCAGCGCCACTCGCCAGTCATAATGGGTGGCAACGTACGTCATGAACAGCGGTGCCAGGGCCCAGCCGATGTTGCCGCTGATGCCATGCACGGAAAAGCCGTAGGCCACGCGGGCCGCCGACACGCGCTGGTTGAGGATGGTGTAGTCGGCCGGATGGAACACGCTGTTGCCCATGCCGGCCAGCATGGCGCCCAGCATCAGCGCCGCATAGCTGTGCGCGGTGGACAGGGCCAGCGCCGACACGCCCAGCAGGAAAATGCCGGAAAACAGCACGGCGCGGGCGCCGAAGCGGTCGACGACAAAGCCCGCCAGCGCCTGCCCCACGCCCGAGATGATGAAGAACACCGTCATCAGCAGGCCCAGTTCTGCATACGACAGGTCGAAGGCCGGTTTCAGCCAGACGAACAGGGCCGCGAGGATCAGGTGGTAGAAGTGCGACACGCCATGCGCCAGCCCCACGAGGGCAATGACGCGCGCATCGCTGCGCAAGGTGGGAAGTTCGGATGCCGAGTTAGTTGTTATCATGTCATACCCTGTCTTATACTGGTGAAGCTCAAGTGTATGCAAAATACCATCGTCTGTTTTCCGACAGAACGACATAATTTATCGAATTAAGGCCAAGCTGATGGGTGTACCTATCCTCCACCATACGCGCATGTGTCCACCACGGGAAGCGCCCAGCGCGACCATCCCCGTGACCATGGTCGCGCGCGACCTGCAACCCGATGAATTTCTCTTGCCGCACAGCCATCCATGGGGCCAGGTGACCATGGCGCTCGAAGGCGTGCTGCGCATTACCGCCAACAACAGCAGCTGGGTACTGCCGCCCATGCGCGCCATCTGGATCGCGCCCAACGTGGAGCATGCCGTCACGATACTGGAAAAAACCCGTTTGCGCCCCCTGTGCATCCATGCCGCGCGCGCGCCGTTCACGGGCCGCGACTGCAAGGTGCTGGAAGTGTCGAACCTGCTGCGCCAGCTGATCATGGCGCTGGAGCAATTGGACCCGGGCGAGGAACCGGCGCGCGAAGCGCTGCTGGCCGAACTGATCCTCGATGAATTGAAACGCTCGGACACGCGCCCCATTCGCGTCCCCTTGCCCAGCGACAAGCGCCTGAAAACCCTGTGCGACAGCCTGATCGAAAAACCGGGCTTGAACCAGACCCTGGAACACTGGGCGCAGCTGGTCGGCGCCTCGGAGCGTACCCTGGCGCGGCTGTTCGAACGGGAATTGGGCATGAGTTTTGGCCAGTGGCGCCAGCAAGTGCGCCTGGCGCACGCGGCGCCCCTGATCGCGCGCGGCGTGCCGTTGTCGCAAGTGGCCGAAGAACTGGGCTATGCCAGCCAGTCGGCCTTTTCCGCCATGTTCAAGAAGACTTTCGGCAGTTCGCCGTCAGCCTTCTTTGCCCAGGGCGAGCGCTCTTAAGCCATGAAGTCGAATAAAGAATTCTTGCCGGTATAACCCGGCAAGGCCGAGTTCGTTCCCATCTGTTCCTGCGCCGAATACGCTTTCACCAGCGCCTGCGCCTGGGCCGTCAGGGCCTTGGCCAGCACGGCTTTCTTGTTGGTCAGGGTGGTGATGTCCTTGCCGACCGTCTGCACTTCCTTGCGGATGATGCTCGTTTCACCCGTGAGCTCGCCGATCTTGCTGGAGAACTGGTCGGCCACGCCCTTGCCGTTATTCGTAAACAGCTTGCTGACGGCATCCGGATCGGCCGCGATGGCGGCCTTGAGCTTTTTATCGTCAAGCACCAGCTCGCCGCTCTTGCCCAGGGTCACGCCGGCGCTGCTCAGGATGGAAGCGGGCACGCCCGTGCTGGCCGTGCGCAGCACTTGCTCCATCTGCGACCGCACCTGGCCCAGCGCCGTATCGGACTTCAAGTCGCCCTGCTGCAGGCTTTGCAGTTTGCTGTTGAGCTCATTGTAGGCCGTGACGAAGCTGGCCACGTTGGTCGCGATCTGGCTGCTATCCTTGGCGATGACGAGATCCGTCGTACCCTTTTTCTTCAATTCGATGGTGACGCCCTCGACAGCCGTCGTCAAGGTATTCGTGGCGCTCTTGATCTCCTTGCCGTCGACGGTCAGCAGCGCGTCCTGCGCGGCGGCCGTCTGCTGCAGGCCCTTGCCGGCGCCAGGCGCATAGCTGAGCAGATTGCTGACGGCAGCGTCGCCGGACACGCTGATGCGCATGCTGCTGTCGGCGCCGCTCTTGCCATTGATGGCCAGCGAGTAGCCATCGGGGCCCTTGACGACGCTGGCGTCGATGCCTTGCTGCTTGAGCGCGGCGGCGATGCCGTCGAGGCTATTGTTGCTGCTGTCTATCGTCAGCGAAATGACCTTGCCGCTGCCGGGCGTAAATTGCTTGCCATCGGCCGTCCCCACTTCGATCTTGAGCAGCGCGGGGGCCCCCGTGCCGATCGCCGCGCTCGACGATTTCTGCGCGCCGCTGAGCAGGGTCTGTCCCTGCGCCAGCTGCTTGACGTTCAGCTCATGGCTGCCGCTGGCGGCCTTGTCGGTAGTGGTGGCGTTCAGCACATCCTTGGCGCTCGACGTGGCCGACGTGGCCAGGCCGCTGCCGGCCATGTTCTTGGCCACGGTCTGGAATTTCGCCAGCGCCGATTGCAGCTGGCCCAGGCCCGAAAACTTGGCCTGGTCGCGCGCCAGGCTGGCGTTGAGCTTGACGACGCCCGTGTTCTGCGACTGCATCTGGCGCTCCACCTTCGCATACACATCGGCCGAGATATTGCCCTGCGTCGTCTGCTGCGTGTTGTTGGTGTAAGCCCTGCTGTTGATGGTCGAATTAAACATGGTAGGCGTTCCCGTCGGGTGTAAGGTCATGACACGCGGTTCAGGTCTTGACCGCATGCTGCGCTAGAAACGGACGGCAGGCGCGCGTGGCGCGGCGGCATCCCTCTTCTGGTTGATAATTATGCAGTATTACCGGAATATCAAAACAGCGAACAGAACAGGTTTTTCCTGACTGCAAAGCCATATGCACCATTCTAGCGCATGTCACTTGCCGCTTATCTCCTGCATGCCTCAGCGCATGAACTTCGAAATGGCGCTGCTGACGGCCATGTCCAGCTGCAGGAAAGTGAGTCCCACCTTGAAACCGGCACTGCTGAAAATGCAGTGCGAGACGGACACGCGCGCCTCGATGATGTGCGCCGCGCCATCGTAAAACAGCTCGAACAGCACCTTGCCCTGCTTGCCTGTCGGCACCGGCTCCGCGATCACGGCCGCCATGCCACCGGGCCCCACATCGAGGGTGCGTGCCGCCACGGGACCCGCACCATCGATGACCAACATTGCCTTGGCACGCAATATCTTGCGTGCGCCCTGCCTTTGCTCTACTGACACTGTATTCCGCTTCTCTCTATGCATTGTCGATACGAATTCGCCATGCGAACTCATCGGACAAATATTATAGTTCCAAACGGAAATTATGTTTGACTTGTCTCAAGCTTGGCATTTAAGCCATACCAACTCTTACTCCAGATCGCGCAGCTTGTTGAACGCTTCATCGATGCGTTCGACACCGATGACCTTGAGGCCTTCAATGAGCTGTTTCGGCAAATTGGACTTGGGCACCACGGCCAGGGTAAAACCCAGCTTGGCCGCTTCGCGCAAGCGCTCCTGGCCCCGTGGCGCGGGGCGGATTTCGCCGGCCAGTCCCACTTCGCCAAACACGACCAATCCCCGTGGCAAGGGCTTGTTGCGCATCGACGAGTTAATCGCCAGCAAGACGGCCAGGTCGGCCGCCGGTTCCGTAATTTTGACGCCACCGACGGCATTGATGAAGACGTCCTGGTCGAAGGCGGCGATGCCCGCATGGCGGTGCGCCACGGCCAGCAGCATGGCCAGGCGGTTCTGTTCCAGGCCGACGGACAGCCGGCGCGCATTGGGCAAGTGGCTCGTGTCGACGAGGGCCTGGATTTCCACCAGCAAGGGACGCGTGCCTTCCTGCGTCACCATCACGCAGGAACCCGGCACCTGGTTGTCGTGCTGCGACAGGAACAGGGCGGACGGATTCGACACGCCTTTCAAGCCCTTTTCCGTCATGGCGAACACGCCCAGTTCGTTGACGGCGCCGAAACGGTTCTTGATGGCGCGCACGAGGCGGAAACTGGAATGGGCGTCGCCCTCGAAATACAGCACCGTGTCGACGATGTGCTCGAGCACGCGGGGGCCAGCCAGCGCGCCCTCTTTCGTCACGTGGCCGACCAGAATGATGGTCACGCCCGTCTGCTTGGCCGCGCGCGTCAGTTGCGCCGCGCATTCGCGCACTTGCGCTACGGAACCGGGAGCCGAGCTGAGCGCATCGGAATACACGGTCTGAATGGAATCGATCACCACCACTTCCGGTTTCAAATCGTGCAAGGTGGACAGGATCTTTTCCAGCTGGATCTCGGCCTGCAATTTGAGTTCCTTGGCGTCGATGACGAGGCGCTTGGCACGCAGGGCGATTTGCGCGCCCGATTCCTCGCCGCTGACATACAACACGCGCTTGTGGTGCGACATGTTCGCCAGCGCCTGCAGCAGCAGGGTCGACTTGCCGATGCCGGGGTCGCCGCCGATCAGCACGACGCCGCCAGCCACCATGCCGCCGCCCAGCACGCGGTCGAATTCCTCGATACCCGTGCCGAAGCGGGGCACGTCGATGGCATCGATATCGTCGAGCGACAGGACGGGCGCCGTCTGCGCCAGCGACATGTGCTGCGGATTCGAATAGCGATTGTTGCCACCCGTCTCGGGCAGGGTTTCCACCATGGTATTCCACTGATTGCACGAGGTGCATTGCCCCATCCATTTGTTGCTGATGGCGCCGCAATCGCTGCAGGTGTAGATGGTCTTGACTTTTGCCATGGTGTACTTTGCCCGGGTAAGGTGAAACTGCTGTTTATATATACAGTATATTCACAGTATATACAAACGGCTGTCCGACGTCACTGTCACGCCTCGATCACCGGAACGCGCGGCGCCAATGCGCACATCAGCTCGTAGCCGATGGTGCCGGCGGCCAGAGCCACCTCGTCGATCGGCATGCCCTGGCCCCACAAGGTGACGGCGCTGCCGACTTTTGCGCCCGGCACGGGCGTCAGATCGACCATCAGCATGTCCATCGACACCCGGCCGATGAGGCCAGTGCGCACGCCGTCGACCAGCACGGGCGTGCCTTCGGGCGCGTGGCGCGGGTAGCCGTCCGCATAGCCGCAGGCCACGACGCCCACCTTGATATTGCCGGCCGCTTCATAGCGGCTGCCGTAGCCCACCACTTCGCCGGCGGCGATATCCTGGATGCCGATAATCTTGCTGCGCAAGGTCATGGTGGGCAGCAAGCCGAACGCCTGCGCGCACGTGCCGCCGGGAGCGCCGCTGGGCGTGCCGCCGTACAGCATGATGCCGGGCCGCACCCAGTCGCTGTCCAGGTGGTGCATCAGCACGCCGGCCGAATTGCACAGGCTGCGCGGCAAGGCAGCACCAATGCTGGCCGCGCCCGCTTCAAAACGCAGCATCTGCTGGGCCAGGGGCAAGCGCGTGGGCGCCGCTTCATCGGCATTGGCGAAATGCGTCATCAGGGTGATCGTGCCGACGTGCGGGATGGCGCGCAGACGCGCATACGCACCCGCCACGGCGCCCGGCGCGAAACCCAGGCGGTTCATGCCCGTATTCATCTTCAGGTGCACGTCGATGGCGTGCGGCAGGCGCGCCGCTGCCAGCATGGCGATCTGTTCCTCGCAATGCACACTGCCGTTAAGCCTATGCTGCGCCATGACAGGCAAATCACTGGCATCGAAAAACCCTTCGAGCAGCAAGATGGGCTTGGTCCAGCCCAGTTCGCGCAAGCGCACGGCGTAATCGACCTCGACCAGCGCCAGGCCATCGGCGTCTGCAAAGCCCCGCATGGCCCGCTCCAGACCGTGGCCATAGGCGTTCGCCTTGACGACGGCCCACACTTTGGTGCCGCGGGCGCCGGCACGGGCGCGCGCCAGATTGTGTTGCATGGCATCGAGATGAATGGTGGCGATGAGGGGCCTGGGCATATGCGTCGTTCACGGCAGGTGGGAAAGCCGTATTTTACCGGATGGGCCGCGAGCAGGCGCCGCTAGCAGGGGCAGGATAGGCGCACAGGACACCATGTACAAAATGCTCACATGTATGTGTATTTTTCTACGGCAGAAAAATTAAGCTTCGCTTAGGCAAGAGGATGCAAAGCAGCCCCTTCCAAACTTGGGGTTTGCCGTTTTTTCGTGGTATAAAGCAAGCCAGATATGATTTCAGGCATTCCAGAATGAATCGTGGTTTTTATACCATCATGGCGGCGCAGTTCTTTTCCTCGCTGGCAGATAACGCCCTCTTTTTTGTCGCCGTCGATTTATTGGTGTCCATGAAATCCCCGGCGTGGATCACGCCGCTGCTCAAACTGTCGTTCGTGCTGTTTTACGTGCTGTTGGCCGCTTTTGTCGGCGCCTTCGCCGATGCACTGCCGAAAGGCAAGGTCATGTTCATTGCCAACATGGTCAAGATCTTCGGCTGCGCCCTCGTCTTCTTCCACGTGCATCCGTTGCTGGCCTACGCCGTCGTCGGTTTTGGCGCGGCCGTGTACTCGCCCGCCAAGTACGGCATCCTGACGGAACTGCTGCCGCCGGAAAAACTCGTGGCGGCGAATGGCTGGATCGAAGGCTTGACCGTCACCTCCATCATCCTCGGCACCGTCATGGGCGGCGCGCTCGTCAGCGGTCACGTGTCCGACATGCTGCTGTCGATCGACATTCCCCTGATCAATACGGGCATCACCAGCAAGACAGAAGCGGCCTTGTGCGTGGTAGTGGGCATTTATGCGCTGGCAACCCTGGCCAACCTGAAGATTCCCGACACGGGCTGCGTATATGCGCACCAGGAACGCAATCCTATCAAACTGATTACCGATTTTGCCAATTGCTATTCCATCCTGTGGAAAGACAAGCTGGGCCAGATCACCCTGGCCGTGACGACCCTGTTCTGGGGCGCTGGCGCCACCTTGCAGCTGATCGTGCTGGAATGGGCCAAACAATCGCTGAACATGCCGTTCGACAAGGCAACCAGCCTGGTGGGCGTGGTCGCCATCGGCGTGGCCGCCGGCGCCGTGCTGTCGGCGCGCTTCATTCCGCTGCGCAAATCGCTGACCGTCATTCCGCTCGGCATCGCCATGGGCGTGATCGTCATGATGATGACGCAAGTGCACTCCGTGTGGATCGCCTACCCGCTGCTGATACTGATCGGCGCCCTGTCCGGCTTCTTCGTCGTGCCAATGAATGCCCTGCTACAACACCGCGGCCACGTGCTGATGAGCGCAGGCCACTCGATCGCCGTGCAGAACTTCAATGAAAACCTGTCGATTCTGACCATGCTGGCCGTGTATTCGATCATGATTCGCTTGCACCTGCCGCTGAACATCATCATCACCCTGTTCGGCCTGTTCGTCGCCGGCACCATGTACATGATCATGCGCAAGCACAAGCTGAACCAGGCTGAGCATGACAATCTTTCTTTGATCGGCGAGCAGAAACACTAATTTTGGGGTCAGACCCGACGGGTCTGACCCCAGCATTACGCTGGTAGCGCGCCAGCCAGCCGCCGCGCGGCAGCCTGCTCCGTCCAGTCATGGGGCACGACAAAACCGCGCGTGCGCTCCACTTCCCAGCCTTCGACATTGTCCACCGTGGCCACCAGCACCGGTTGCGCCAGATCAAACAACTGCGCGCGCAAGGCATCGACATCGAGCACTTCCACGTCGCGGCCCTTGAACGGCGCCAGCCATTGCAAGCGCGGCAGCACGACATAGCGCTGCTGCGGCAATTGGGTTGGCGTGCACCAGAAGCCGTGTCCATGTCCTGGGGAAATGCCGTCCATGGCGGGCGTGGCGCCTGCCGCATAGAACAGCCAGCCCTTGACCAGCGCCTGCGCCGCGCACACGGGCTGCGCCAGCAGGGTTTGCGCGGCCGGATGACGCGAGAGCGCCAATTGCTTGTCGAGAATCTTGCGCATCTTCAAGCCCAGGGTATCGGCCAGGTTGGGGCCGATCAAGTGGTTGAAAACGCCAGGATCGGGGGCGCCTTCGAGCAGGTAGAACTTGGTGGCGAATTCCCAGTGCAGCAACTCACTCCCGTCACGCAGCAGGAAATCGAACTCGCCCACCGTGTCGTTGCGGTTGACCTGCACTTGCAAGCCATGCGCTTGCAGCAATCCATGCTGTTCAAAATAAAAGGCCAGCAGCTTTTCAGCGTACAGGCCCAGGCGGGAATAGAATTTCGGCCCCAGCGCCGCGTCGAGCGGCGACGGGTCATCCTGCAGCGCGCCCAGCCACGCCGCCACGGCGGGCGTGACGGGTGCGAGGCTGGCGATGCGCCCGCCCCAATGGGGGCTGGCCGGGTCCAGCAAGTCGGGCGAGTCGAGCAGCCAGGCCAGCGCACGCACGCGGGGGTGCGTCAAATGGCCCCAGCGGCGCTCGAAGCGGGCCTGGAAAGCGTAGACGGCCGACTCAACCACCGTGCGTGCTTTTCGCCAGGCACAGGTCGGCCCAGGCGCGCGCCTTGGCCTTGCCCGTCTCGTCCTGCAACAATTTCTCTGGATGGAAGGTGGCCACGACGGATGCATTGCCCAGCTGGCGCACCTTGCCGCGCACGGGCTTTTCGCCGGGATTGATGCCGGCGGCGGCCATCGATCCGAGAGTGACGATGGTGCGCGGCTGCAGCAGGGCCAGTTCGCGGTCGAAGTACGGGCGGCAGGCGGCGGACTCGGCTTCTGTCGGCAGACGTTCCTGCCCGGCCTCGTCCAGCGGACGGCATTTCAGCAAGTGCGTGATGTACACATCGCTGCCCGCGTCGATATCGATGGCTTTCAGCATATTGTCGAGCAGCTTGCCCTGTTCGCCAGGCAAGGCGCGCCCTTCCCGTTCTTCCAGGCGCGAGGGGCTGCTGGCCAGCATAAGCCAATCGCCTTGGCGGTCGCCACGGCCCATGACGACGCCCTTGCGCGTCTTGCACAAATCGCAGCGCGCGCACTTGGCGACAGCCGCCGTCAAGCCATCCCAGTCGAGGGCGGCGATATCGGCATCGCTCAGCTGTCTGGCGGGCGGTGGTGGCGGCGCATCGTCGAACCAGGCCGTGTCGTCAGGCTCGGCGGCGGGAACTGGCGTCGCGGCAACGGCGACGAGCGCTTCGGCCTGCACATCGACCTTCGCCTCGGCAGCCACCTCGACGACTTCGGCGACCACCTCGGTGACCACCTCAATCAAAGGCTTCAGCACGGGTGGCGCCACGGCCGCTTCCATCTCCACGGGCGCTTCGACGACGTCAACGGTCTCGGGTGCTGCGCCCTGGCGCAAGCGCCACAGGGGGCCGACGCCCATTTCATCGAGGAAAACGGCGCTGCGGCTCATAAGGTATAACGCATCACGATGGCGTCCTCACGTTGCGAGTTGGCCGCCGGGTAATATCCCTTGCGGCGGCCTATCTGTTCAAATCCATAGCGCTGGTAGATATCGAGCGCGCGCACGTTGGACGGGCGCACTTCCAGCAGCATCGATTCCATGCCCAGCTGGCGCGCACAGGCGCAGGACTGGTTCAGCAGGAAACGCCCCAGCCCCTGGCCCTGGATGGCGCCCTCGACGGCCACGTTCAGCAAATGCGCTTCATCGACGACCAGCATCAGCAAGAAGTAGCCGAGCAAGGTGCCATCCACGTCGCGCAAGACCCAAGCCGGATACCCGCTCTTGAGCGAATCGACGAAGTTGCCATGCGTCCAGGGATGCGGATACACGCGCTGCTCCAGCGCCAGCACCTCGACCAGGTCCGCTTCCTGCATCGGCTGATAGTCGAGGCGCAGCAAGTCCCAGCCTGCAGCGCTGTCCTTGCCCGCTTCCATCATTGCGCCGACTCCGCAGCGGCCTTGGCGGCCTGCATGTCGAGACGCTCGGCACTTGTGTAAGCGATCTTGTTGCGCAAGTACAGAGGCTGCGCCTCGGCCGCCGTCACGAACTGACCGGCCGCAAACGCGATGCGCGCCAGCTGCGCCACTTGCACGGCGTGCGGCATGATGGCCGCGTCCGCGCTGGCGGCGCATGGCAGCGCGGCCAATGCGTCAGCATAGGCACCAAAACCGTTGCCGCAAGCGGTGACGTCGCCTTGCGGCGCGACGCCGGCCGGCGCGCTCAGGGCCGGCGGCAGCACGGCCTGCAAGCCATCCTGGTAATCATATTGCGCCCAGTACACTTCGCCCATGCGGGCGTCGAGCACGGTCACGATGCGTTGCGCGCCATGCTGCTGGTGGCACGCGAGCGCCATGGCGTCGAGCGTGACGACGGGCACGACGGGAAGATTGGTGCCGTAGGCCAGGCCTTGCGCGATGCCGCAAGCCGTGCGCACGCCCGTAAACGAGCCGGGGCCGGAGCCGTAGGCGATGGCATCGACGTCCGCCAGGGTCACGCCAGCCTCAGCCAGCAATTCCTGCACCATCGGCAAGATGGACTGGGAATGGGTGCGCACGCCCGACGAGGCGCGGGACAGGACGACATCGCCGCGCAGCAAGGCGCAGGAGGCGAGTTCGGACGACGTTTCAATAGCAAGTAAGGTGGGAAGTAAGGTAGACATAGCGTATTTTACCTTGCCAGGCCCGGGAACGGCATGCCGTGCCGGCCAACAACAGCCCACTTGCACAGGCCATGCGCGAGGACGGCTATAATAAAAGGCTAAGCTGATTGCTTGACCGGCGTCATTGCGCCATGCCTGGCAATCCATACGCGACACTATCACCCCACTCTTGCCCTGGTCCGCTCCGTGAATCCACTTCTTGCTAAACTGCAACCATACCCATTTGAAAAGCTGCGCCAGCTGTTTGCCGGCGTGACGGTCAACCCCGAATATGCGCCCATCAGCCTGGGCATGGGCGAACCCAAGCATCCGACGCCGGCCTTCATCGAGCAGGCATTGACCGACAATATCCATGGCTTGGCCAGCTATCCGACCACCATCGGTTCGGAAACCTTGCGCACCGCCATCGCCGGCTGGCTCGAGCGCCGCTACGGCATCCCCAAGCTCAATCCTGCCACGCAAATCCTGCCCGTGAACGGTTCACGCGAAGCGCTGTTTGCGCTGGCGCAAACGGTGATCGATCCATCGGCCGGCTCGCTCGTGATCAGCCCGAACCCGTTTTACCAGATCTATGAAGGCGCGGCCTACCTGGCCGGTGCCGAACCGTATTTCGTCAATTCCGATCCGGCGCGCAATTTCGGCTGCGACTACGACAGCGTGCCCGCGTCCGTGTGGGAAAAGGTCAAGCTGCTGTTCCTGTGCTCGCCCGGCAACCCGACGGGCGCCGTGCTCACCCTGACGGACTGGGAACACCTGTTCGCCCTGTCCGAACGCTATGATTTCGTCATCGCCGCCGACGAATGCTATTCCGAGATCTACCACGGCGACACGCCACCGCTGGGCGCGCTGCAGGCGGCGCACATGCTGGGCCTGTCCACCATCGAGCGCCCATATGCGCGCCTGGTCGTGTTTTCCAGCCTGTCGAAGCGTTCGAACGTGCCGGGCATGCGCTCGGGCTTTGTCGCCGGCGACGCGGAAGTACTGAAAAAATTCCTGCTCTACCGAACCTACCACGGCGGCGCCATGAGCCCTGCCGTGCAGGCGGCCTCCGTCGCGGCCTGGAACGACGAAACCCATGTCGAGGAAAATCGCGCCAAGTACCGCGCCAAGTTCGACGCCATCACGCCGCTGCTGCAATCGGTGATGGACGTGCAATTGCCGGACGCCGGCTTCTACCTGTGGGCCGACGTCAGCCGCACGGGACTGTCCGACACGCAATTCGCGCAACGCCTGTACGCCGAATATAATGTGACGGTATTGCCTGGCAGTTATCTGGCGCGCGACGCGCACGGCATCAATCCGGGCCGCAACCGCATCCGCATGGCCCTCGTGGCCGAAACGGCCGAAGGGCTGGAAGCCGCACTGCGCATAGTAAAATTCTGCCAGCAGCTTTCCGCATCCGCATCAACCACGCATTAACCCTACATAAACAAGACATCATCATGAGCCAACAACTGCAAACCATCATCGACCAGGCCTGGGAAAACCGCGCCGAAATCAATCCAGGCAACGGCACGGCCGAACTGCGCGACGCCGTCTCCCACGTCATCAATGGCCTGGACAACGGCAGCATCCGCGTGGCCGAAAAAACCACGGGCGACTGGGTGGTCAACCAGTGGGTCAAGAAAGCCGTGCTGCTGTCGTTCCGCCTGGAAGACAACGTCGTCCTGCCGTCCGATGGCACCATGCAGTTCTACGACAAGGTCCCGACCAAGTTCGCCAATTACACCAAGGAAGACTTCGCCAAGGGCGGTTTCCGCGTGGTGCCGCCAGCCGTTGCCCGCCGCGGCAGCTTCATCGCCAAGAACGTCGTGCTGATGCCGTCCTACGTCAACATCGGCGCCTACGTCGATGAAGGCGCCATGGTCGACACCTGGGCCACCGTTGGCTCCTGCGCCCAGATCGGCAAGAACGTCCACCTGTCCGGCGGCGTCGGCATCGGCGGCGTGCTGGAACCTATGCAAGCAAACCCGACCATCATCGAAGACAACTGCTTCATCGGCGCCCGTTCGGAAATCGTCGAAGGCGTGATCGTCGAAGAAAACTCGGTCATCTCGATGGGCGTCTACATCGGCCAGTCGACCAAGATCTACGACCGCGCCACGGGCGAAGTCACCTACGGCCGCGTGCCAGCCGGCTCCGTCGTGGTCTCGGGCAACCTGCCTTCGGAAGATGGCAAGTACTCGCTGTATTGCGCCGTCATCGTCAAGCGCGTGGACGCAAAAACCCGCGCCAAGACCGGCATCAACGAACTCTTGCGCGGCATTTGATCACTGCGCTGTGAAGTATCGGTAACACCTGCATGTCCCGCTTCGGCGGGACATTTTCATTTCTGTCCACGCCAGTGCAACACTTGTTGAAGGTAAAGCATGTCCAGAGTCGATTACGAAGCGTTGAAGCCATCAGAGGATTACCTGCTAATGTGCTACGCAGGCATACCGTTTAGCGGCGTGGCATTTGAAAACGATACGGATGGCGTATTGATAACAGAAACGAGTTTTATTGATGGCCAGAAAAACGGTATTTCCCGGCAATGGTCGGTTGCGAGCAGACTTATTCGCGAAGAATGGTTTGCCCTGAACGCGTTACATGGCCCGGCGCATGAATGGCACGACAATGGCGCGCGCAAATCCGACGGACGCTATGAACTCGGAATATGCATCCTGGAACAAGTGTGGGACGCGCAGGGCACTCTGCTCAAAGACTATCGGATAGATAAAGACGGTGCGCAATTTGCCACACTGAAAAAACTGCGCAACAGTCAAATTGGCATCATGGCCAGCACCGCACATCTCCCGCACCGCATCTGAATACCATCTTCAATTGTCCCGTTGTCCGCTCCCATCCTGTCCTATACTGGATGGCATGAATACACCTCCCGTCCTGATCGTCGGCGCCGGCCCTACCGGTCTCATGCTGGCCTTGCGCCTGGCGCGCCATGGCGTCGATTGCCGCATCATCGACAAGAACAGCGGTCCGGGCCAGGCGTCGCGGGCCATGGCCGTGCATGCGCGCACCCTGGAGTTTTACCAGCAGCTGGGCTTTGCCGACGAGCTGGTCAGCCTGGGCATCAAGATCAATGCCATGCACATCCACGAAGGCGGCGAGGAGCTGGTGAAACTGGCGCTGGGCGAGATCGGCGAGGGTTTGAGCCCCTACCCTTTCGTGCTGAGCCTGCCGCAGGACGAGCATGAACGCTTTCTGATCAGCAAACTGGCGGCGGCCGGCGTGCACGTGGAATGGAATGTCGCGCTGGACCTGTGGACGCAGGACGATAGCGAAGTGCAAGCCATCGTGCTGAAAGACGGCGAACGCCAATATTGCACGTTCAACTACATTTGCGGCTGCGACGGCGCCCGCAGCAAAGTGCGCGAAATCGCCGGTTTCGAGTTCTCCGGCGGCACCTACGACCACCTGTATTACGTGGCCGACGCGCAAGTGGCGGGCAAGAATACGGATTTGCACGCCCACCTGGGCGCGAACTCGTTTGCGCTGATGCTGCCCGTGCGCACCAGCGGCATGCAGCGCCTGATCGGCATCCTGCCCGACCGCCCCGATGGCGCGCCCGCGCCCGTCTTCGACGATGTGCGGGAGCAGGTGCAAACCCTGCTGGGCATCGAGGTCGAACACGTGAACTGGTTTTCCACGTATAAAGTCCATCACCGGGTGGCGGCGCAGTTCCGCGAACGCCGCTGCTTCATCCTCGGCGACGCAGCCCATTTGCACAGCCCCGTGGGTGGCCAGGGCATGAACACGGGCCTGGGCGACGCCGTCAACCTGGCGTGGAAGCTGGCGCAAAAACTGCGGGGCCAGAGCAACGACGCCCTGCTCGATACCTATGAAAGCGAGCGCATCGTGTTTGCCCGCAAGCTCGTCGCCACCACCGACCGCGCCTTCCAGGCCATCGTCGCGCAAGGCATGGCCGGGCAATTCCTCCGGCGCTGGCTGGTGCCGCACGCGCTGCCTTTCCTGTCCGGCTTCGCGCGGGCACGCCGTCTGCTGTTCAAAACAGTGTCGCAAATCCAGATCAGCTATGAAGACAGCGCCCTGTCCGCAGGCCATGCGGAATATCTGCGCGGCGGCGACCGCCTGCCATGGTTTTCCGACGGCACGCAAGACAATTTCACGGCCCTGCGCAGCATGGATTGGCAATTGCACATCTATGGCGAAGCGGCGCCCGAACTGCTGGACGAAGCGCGCGTGCTGAAACTGCCCGTGCATTGCTACACCTATAACGTGGCCGCCAAGCTGGCCGGCCTGGGCCGCGACGCGGCCTACCTCGTGCGCCCCGATGGCCACATCGCGCTGGCCCTGCATCTGCAGGAAAGCGGCGGCCTTCGCGCCCTGGCTTTGCGGCTGGGCCTGCATTTCGGTCCGGCAGAGTTGGGTAAGGCGGCGCCACGGCCTGTGTAGGGAAAATCACTGGGCTGTGTTGCACTGCCGCATTGACTGCGCATCAACTGTATAATGGCGGCGACCATCGCATTTTTCCCTGGCGCAAGCGCCGCGATCAAGCGAACCGCATTCATTCCCCTTAGCCCTACCCATGACGACCATTACACTCTACGGTATCCCCAACTGCGATACCGTCAAAAAGGCCCGCACCTGGCTGGCCGCGCAGCAACTCGATTTCACCTTCCACGACTTCAAGAAGCAGGGCCTGGAACGCGCTACCGTCGCAGCGTGGCTGCAGCAATTGCCGTGGGATGTGCTGGTCAACAAGAAAGGCACGACCTGGCGCGCCCTGTCCGACGAGCGCAAGGCCGCCACCGTCGATGCGGCCAGCGCTCTGGAGCTGATGCTGGAAAACCCATCCATCATCAAACGCCCCGTGCTGGACAAGGATGGCCAGTTCAGCGTGGCGTTTTCGGATGCGCAGTACAAAGCCATTTTTTCAGTTTAATTTTTCAGTCTAGCACCGGAACACTGTAGCCGCCACAACCGTACCCATGACCACCTCCAAAACCCTCGCCCTGACCGAAAAACTGATCGCCCTGTCCTCGGTCACGCCCGACGACAAGGGCTGCCAGCAGCACCTGATCGATATCCTCACGCCGCTGGGCTTTGTCTGCGAAACGATACAGTCGAACGACGTCACCAATCTGTGGGCACGCCGCGGCACCACGTCGCCCGTGTTCGTCTTTGCCGGCCATACGGACGTGGTGCCGACCGGTCCCGTCGAGCAATGGCGCTCGCTGCCCTTCATTCCCACGCACCGCGACGGCAAGCTGTACGGCCGTGGCGCGGCCGACATGAAGACCTCGATCGCCGCCATGGTCGTCGCTTGCGAGGAATTCATCGCCGCCACGCCCGAGCATACGGGTTCGATCGCCTTTCTGATCACCAGCGACGAGGAAGGCCCGGCCACGGATGGCACCGTCATCGTGTGCAACAAATTGAAGGAACGGGGCGAGCAAATCGACTATTGCCTGGTGGGCGAGCCGACGTCGAGCGCGCAACTGGGCGACATGATCAAGAACGGCCGCCGCGGTTCGCTGTCGGGCCGCTTGACGATCAAGGGCGTGCAAGGCCATATCGCCTACCCGCACCTGGCGAAAAACCCGATCCACGAAGCGGCGCAGGCGCTGGCCGATCTGGTCGAGGAAAAATGGGACGCCGGCAACGAGTATTACCTGCCGACCTCGTGGCAAATGTCGAACATCAACGCGGGCACGGGCGCCAATAACGTGATTCCCGGCGACATGGTGATCGACTTTAACTTCCGCTTTTCCACGGCCAGCACGGCGGAAAACTTGCAGGAAAGAGTCCACGCCATCCTCGACAAGCATGACTTGCAATACGATTTGCAGTGGACCCTGAGCGGCCTGCCCTTCCTCACGCCGCGCGGCACCTTGAGCGATGCGCTGTCGTCCGCCATCCTCGAAGAAACGGGCCTCACGACGGAGCTGTCGACCACGGGCGGCACCTCGGATGGCCGGTTTATCGCGCAAATCTGCCCCCAAGTGATAGAATTCGGGCCGCCCAATGCCAGTATTCACAAGATCGACGAGCACATCGAACTGCGCCACATCGATCCCCTGAAGAATATTTACCGGCGCACGCTGGAGCATTTGCTGCCCGTCTGAACCAGAATACCGAGGCCCGTCACGGCGGGCCAGAACACCGTCTTTTCGAGAATGCCATGACCCCGAACCCGTTTTCCACGCCACGCGACCTGCTGCGCTACGCCGTTACCCGTTTTAATACCGCCAAGCTGTTTTTCGGCCACGGCAGCGCCGAAGCGTTCGACGAAGCGGCTTATCTGATCCTGCACACCTTGAAGTTGCCACTCGACAAGCTCGAACCGTTCCTCGACGCCAAGCTGCTGCCGTCGGAAGTGGCCAGTGTGATGAGCGTCATCGACCGCCGCAGCATCGACCGCGTGCCAGCCGCCTACATCACCAAGGAAGGCTGGCTGGGCACCTACAATTTCTACGTGGACGAGCGCGTGATCGTGCCCCGTTCCTTCATCGCCGAGCTGATCCCTGAATACTTCTCGCCATGGGTGGCGGAACCGGAAGCCGTGGAAAATATCCTGGAACTGTGCACCGGTTCGGGCTGCCTGTCGATCATGATGGCTGACGCCTTCCCGAACGCCGCCGTGGACGCTGTAGATATTTCCGCCGACGCGCTAGCCGTGGCCAAGCGTAACGTCGACACCTACAAATTGCAGGACCGCGTCACCCTGATCGAATCGGACCTGTACGCGAACGTACCGGCCAAGAAATATGATTTGATCATCAGCAACCCGCCGTACGTGAATTCCGCGTCGATGGGCGCCCTGCCCCAGGAATACCTGGCCGAACCGCAAATCGCCCTCGACGGCGGCAGCGACGGCATGGACCTGGTGCGCAAGATCATCGCCGGTGCGGCCGAGCGCCTGACGGACGATGGCATCCTGATGATTGAAATCGGCAACGAGCGCGCATACGCGGAAGCGGCCTTCGGCGAGCTGGGCCTGACCTGGCTGACGACGAGCGCCGGCGACGATATGGTATTCCTGCTGACGGCCGAGCAGCTGAAGCTGGGTTAATTGACTTGGTAGGTCGGATTAGCCCGAAGGGCGTAATCCGACGGGCACGGCGCCACTTGTCGGATTACGCTACGCTAATCCGACCTACCTGAATTTTACGGCGAGGGTTAAACCCCAGCCTCTACAAAGAAAAAAATGATACGTTTCCTACAAGTAAGCCTGATGCGCGGCATCAAACCGTTGCTCGAACAAGTCGACGTCACCCTCAATCCGGGCGACAAGATCGGCCTGATCGGCGCCAATGGCGCGGGCAAATCGAGCCTGTTCGCCATGATGCGTGGCGAATTGCACCCTGACCAGGGCGAGATCGATTTCCCGGCCAAATGGCGCGTGGCTTACGTGGCGCAGGAAACGCCGCCGCTGGACCGTGCCGCGCTCGACTACGCCATTGATGGCGACGTCACCCTGCGCAAACTGGAAGCGGAACTGGCGCGCCTGGAATCGGAGCCGGCCACGTCGGAAAACGGCATCGCCATCGGCGAAATCTACAGCGCGCTGGCCGATGCCGACGCGTATACCGTGCAGTCGCGCGGCGAGCAATTGCTGCTGGGCCTGGGCTTTACCCTGGACCAGATGCAGCAACCGGTGGCCAGTTTCTCGGGCGGCTGGCGCATGCGTCTGAACCTGGCGCAAGCGCTGATGTGCCCGTCCGACCTGCTGCTGCTCGATGAACCGACCAACCATTTGGATCTGGACGCCATCATCTGGCTGGAAGACTGGCTCAAGCGCTACGCCGGCACATTATTGATCATTTCCCATGACCGCGACTTCCTCGATGAAGTGGTCAACGTCGTCGTGCATATCGACGAGCGCAAGCTGAAACGCTACTCGGGCAACTATTCGAGCTTCGAGCGTCAACGCGCGGCGCAGATGATCCTGGCCGCTGGCGCGCTGGAAAAGCAGCAGCGCAAACGCGCCCATCTGGAATCGTTCGTGAACCGCTTCAAGGCGCAAGCGTCGAAAGCCCGCCAGGCGCAAAGCCGCATGAAGGCGCTGGCGAAGATGGAAGAGCTGGCGCCACTGCGCGCCGCCGCCGAATTCTCGTTCGAATTCCGCGAGCCGCTGAGCGCGCCGAACCCGCTGCTGGTGATGGAAGATGTCGATGCGGGCTACAAGATCGAGAACGAAGCGACGGGCGAAATCACGCATAAAACCATTGTCAACGGCATCAAGTTTTCGCTGCAGATCGGCCAGCGTATCGGCTTGCTGGGCCAGAACGGTGCCGGCAAATCGACCCTGATCAAGACCATCGCCGGCGAACTGATGCCGTTGACGGGCGACGCCACCATGGGCAAGGGCCTCAACATCGGCTATTTCGCCCAGCATCAGGTGGAAATGCTGCGCCATGACGAATCGCCGCTGTGGCATCTGGCGAAGATCGCCCCGACCGTGCGCGAGCAGGAACTGCGCAACTTCCTGGGCGGCTTCAACTTCCCCGGCAACATGGTCACGGCCTCGATCGCGCCGTTCTCGGGCGGTGAAAAAGCCCGTCTGGCGCTGGCCCTGATCGTCTGGCAGCGTCCGAACCTGCTGCTGCTTGATGAACCGACCAATCACCTGGATCTGGAAACGCGCGAAGCGCTGACGGAAGCGCTGGCCCAGTTCGAAGGCACCCTGGTCGTCGTGTCCCATGATCGCCATTTGCTGCGCGCCACCACCGATGAATTCATCATCGTTGCCGACGGCAAACTGCAACCGTTCGACGGCGACCTCGATGACTACAAGGACTGGCTGTTCAAGACCAAGCTGGGCAAAGGCACGGACGTGCTGCCGGCCGCCGGCAAGGCCAACAAGACCGATTTCCCCGTGGTCTCGCCCGTCGTTGCCGCAGCAGCCCCTGCCGCGCCCGTGCGCGACAAGCGCAAGGAAGCGGAAGAGCGCCAGAAAGCCGCCGCTTTGCGCAAGCCGATCGAAAACAAGATCAAGCGTCAGGAAGAGCAGATCGCCAAGCGCAATGCGCAAAAGGCGGAAACCGACGCCAAGCTGGGCGAGCCGACCATCTATGACGCTGCCAACAAGGCGAAATTGAAGCAACTGCTGGCCGACCAGACCTTCTTCACCAAGGACCTGGCGCAGCTGGAAACGGAATGGCTTGATCTGCAGGATCAACTGGAAAAGCTCGGCTAACAAGCAGCACAAAGACGACCCCAGGGTCGTCTTTTTTTATGCCGCCTGCATGGGGCTGGGGCTGCGGATCGCCATCAGGCGGTCGATGTCGACGAGGATCAGGCGGCGTTCGGCCAGCGTGCCCAGGCCCAGCAGGTAATCGGCTTCCGCCGCGCCCAGGTCGGGCACGGCGGCGATGTCGCCGGGCGCCAGGCTGACGATATCGGTGACGCCATCGACCACCATGCCCATCACGCCATTACTCAGCTGCAAGATGATCACGTCGGTGGCCGGATCGGGCGCGCCGTGGGCGCTGCCGAACGCGGCGCGCATGTCGACGATGGGGATGATCACGCCGCGCGAGACGGCCACGCTGTGCAGCACTTCCCCTTCCGAGGAAAAACGGTCAAGTTCCTTCAGCGGACGCAATTCCCGCACGCAACGGTAATCAAGGCCGTATTCCAGGCCGCCCAGCCGGAAGCTCAAGTACTGCGTCAGGGATTGCGCGGTTGCGGCGCCAGGCGTGGTCGTGGGCTGCATGGTGTTCCTTTCATCCGGTAAGCGCTGCCAGGATGCGCAGTGGCGCAACGTTGGCCCCATGCTAACCAGCATCACCACAGGCGGCGTTGAGAAACATCAACTTTCCCAGAAGACATCATCGGCTGGCAGCCCCGCCCTTGCGCCGGCGCAGCCATCTTCCCTTACAATACCCACATCATTCCCCCACAGGCAGGCCATGCAACACCTCGTCAACCCCGCTGAAGTTGAATTTTCCGCCATCCGCGCCCAAGGCCCGGGCGGGCAGAACGTCAACAAGGTGTCCAGCGCCATCCATTTGCGCTTCCCCATCGCCGCCTCGTCGCTGCCGGAAGCGTACAAGGAACGACTGCTGGCCCTGCGCGACAGCCGCATCAGCAAGGATGGCGTGCTGGTGCTCAAGGCGCAGCAGTCGCGCAGCCAGGAGCAGAACAAGGAAGAAGCGTTGCGGCGCTTGCAGGAAATCATCGACAGCGTGACCTTCCTGCCCGCCGTGCGCCGCGCCACCAAGCCCACGCGCAGCTCGCAGCGACGCCGCCTCGACAGCAAGAGCACGCACAGCGTGCTCAAGCAATCACGCGGCAAGGTCACGGACTGATTACGGCGGCGGCTGATAGGTCCAGTCCAGGCTGCCTGTGCTGTCCGCAAACACGAGCAGCGTGGCCGGCGTGGCGCTGCGCAGCAAGGCCTTGATTTCCTTCGGCGGCCGGTCGTAGACCTTGGCCGGCCCGGGCGGCACGACCAGCGCGCGCACCGTCGTTTCGCCATCGACCAGGCCCAGGCTGCAGCGCGACTGGCCCGCCGTCGCTTGCCGCTCCTGGCGCATTTGTTCCACCAGCGCCAGCATCTGCGCGTGCAGGATTTCCGACTGTTTTACCTCCACGCGCAAGCGCGCCACCTCTTTCAGGACGGGAGCGATGCGCGCGGCCAGCTTGTCGTACTGCAGCTGTTGCGCTGGCTGCAGTTGCAATTCGCCGCGCCGCAGCTGGCCCGCCAAGGTCAGGTAATTGCGCACCTCGGGCAATTGCGCAATGGCATCGATTTCCTGCTGGCGCTTGTGCTGCACCTGCAGGTAGTGAGCCGCCTTCGCCAGGCTTTCCGCAATCTTTTGCTCCAGCGCGCTCAGGTCGGGCACGAGGGGAAACAGCAGCATCTCCACCTGCTTGCGGGGACCGGCGCTGCCGATACGGATGGTGCGCGCCGCCACGGCGCAGCCTTCGGCCAGCTCGATGACGACCTCGTCGGCGATGATCTCGCAATTGCTGGCGCTGTCGATCACCACGCGCGTGCCGGCGATGACGCAGCTTTCGGCGCGCTTCACGTGCACTTCGCCGTTCAGCGCCTGCAGCACGGAACCGGAAGCGACGCCCTCGACGCGCACGTCGCCATGCGCATTGAAGGCCGTGCCGCCCACCAGGTTGCGCTGCAGCCATATCAACCCGCCATGCGAGTGCAGATGGCCATACACGTCGCCATGGATGGTGATGTCGCTGCCGTCGAGCTGGCGCTGCTCCTGCACTTCACCGTACTCCTCGTAGGCGGCGCGCAGCTTCAGATTGCCCGTGGTGCGGCTGCTGACGCCTTCGCGGCTGACGATCTTGTTTTCGATCGCCATCTTGCCGTGCTCATCGACATTCACATAGCCATCCTGGGTGGCAACGAGGAAATTGCCGTCGCTGAAATGCTCGACCGCCGTGCCTGGTCCCGCCACCGTGGCCAGGTCCAGTTCCTGCGGCGCGGGCGGCGGCAGCGCCTTGCCGGCCAGGTCGTAGCCGGGCAAGCCGGGCGTACCCGGCAGCAGACGCAGCAGGCGCGCGTGTTTTTTTACTTGCGGAAAGCGGTTCTTGAAACTGAGCAAATCGAGGCGGCCATCGGAGCGTTCGCGCGGCGCATCATCGCGGTGGATGCCTTGCGACACTTCAACGAGCTGGGCGTCCCGGCCCGGCTGCGGCGGCAGCACCCGCGCCACCGTGATGCGCTCGGCCTTGCCGCTGGCGAGCATGGCGCGCACGGCCACGCTATCGATACCGTAGTGCACGCCCTTGCACCACAGGTCCGCCACCAGTTCGTCAAACTCGCGGCGCGCCGGCACCTGGCCATCCGCGTCCGCAGGCAAGGCTTCAAAGTAAAACTCGGCGCTGTCGCCACGGATCTTGATCTGTTGATACAGCGCGCGGCGCGGGGGCGGGAATGGCGCCACGCGCACGGCGATGCGCAGCAAGGCGTCGCCCTTGGGCGCGGCACGGGGGACAGGAGCGTGAAACAGGGTCAGCAGGAACAAACCGTAATCGAGGCCGGCCAGCAGCTGGCTCGACTGGAACAGCTGGTCGACGGCGGCGCGCAGCTGCGCCGGCGCCAGCGACAGGTCCAGGAACACGCCCTCGTCGCGCTGGAGCAGGCCGAGCGGCAAGCCGCCTGCGGGGGCCGCATCCGGAACCGGTGTGTCGTCGTCGCTCACCACTTGCCTCCCCCAGCAACAATGTCAGAGAATTACCTCATTGCGTTAGAACAATATCACGGGGAATGGCCGTATGCCTGACTCGGCAATAATGTTGGTGGCCAAATGCAGACAGGGCCATGTCTTGCGAGATGGCCCTGTCGGATGGGGTGCGCGGTGCCTAGCGGCGCGGCGGATTCGAATAGATGTCCTGGCCCACTTCGTTGATCTGGCGGCGCAGGTCGCGGCGTTCGTCGGGCGTCATGCGGCCCGTGCGGCGCGAAGCGTCGGCGCCTTCGTTGGCGCGGCGCTGCTCTTCGGCGCGCGTGTCGAAACTGCGTGCGTCACGCTGTTCGCGCAGTCGCGTATCATTGCTGTTGCTGCGCTGTACCTGTTCATACCGCTGGGCCTGCATTTGCTGCTGGTCGTCACGGCGTGGCGGCGGCTGGTTTTGCGCCGACGCCAGGCTGGCGGCAAACACGGAACACACGGCAAATGCGGACAGCACAACTGTACGTGCGGCAATAGCTGCGCTGGGAGCGGCGTGAATTTTTTTAGTAAAGATATTCATTGAGTTCCTCTTCCGCGATGCCGTATAAACTAAAGCTGATTTCCACTGTGGCCCCAGTGTATGATGCTTTACACGGTGCAGTAAGAGTAATTGGGTAAAGTTTGTAACACTTTGTAATGGGTCGCCACAGCCCCTTGCCGACGCCGCGCGAGGCGTTACTATAGCAACTAATATAAGATAACACGACACCTTAAATGACCACAACCTCCACTACCGGCAGCAATACAACAACGCAATCGATCCACGGCCACCAGGCAAAAATCATGGTGGTCGATGACGATGTGCGCCTGCGCGACCTGCTGCGGCGCTACCTGACCGAACAGGGCTTCAACGTCTTCACGGCAGAGAGCGCGACGGCCATGAACAAGTTGTGGCTGCGCGAACGCTACGACCTGCTGGTGCTCGACCTGATGCTGCCGGGCGAAGACGGCCTGTCGATCTGCCGCCGCCTGCGCGGCGCGGGCGACCAGACGCCGATCATCATGCTGACGGCCAAAGGCGAGGATGTGGATCGCATCGTGGGCCTGGAAATGGGTGCCGACGATTACCTGCCAAAACCGTTCAATCCGCGCGAGCTGGTGGCCCGCATCGGCGCCGTGCTGCGCCGCAAGGGCCCCGATGAAATCCCGGGCGCACCGTCGGAAACGCCGCAAACCTTCGAGTTCGGCGACTTCGTGCTGGACCTGGGCACGCGTACCCTGAAAAAGAATGGCGAAACGGTGCCGCTGACGACCGGTGAATTTTCTGTGCTGAAAGTGTTTGCCCGCCATGCGCGCCAGCCGCTGTCGCGCGAGAAACTGATGGAACTGGCGCGCGGCCGCGAATATGAAGTGTTCGACCGCAGCCTGGACGTGCAGATTTCGCGCCTGCGCAAACTGATCGAACCCGATCCGTCGAGCCCGCTGTTCATCCAGACCGTGTGGGGTCTCGGCTACGTCTTCATTCCGGACGGACAGCCGCGCTGATCGCAGGCGAGGCATGATGAAGCTTGTTCCCGATATCAGCCTGGCGCGGCTGAAAAGCGGCCTGTTCTGGCGCACCTTTTTGCTGCTCGGCACTTTGACCACCGTCAGCATGATCACCTGGATCGGCATGATTTCCGTCATCCAGCGTGAGCCGCAGGCGCAGCAGATTTCCGCCCAGATCATATCCGTCGTCACCATCACGCATGCGGCACTGACGCACTCGGCTCCCGAGCTGCGGCGCGAGCTGCTGTTCGACCTCGTCAGCAATGAAGGCATCCGCATCTTCTCGCTGGAAGAGGACGACCGCATCGAGCCGCCGCCCGACAATTACCTGATGCCCGAGATCGAGGCGCTGGTGAAGGCCAAGCTGGGCAAGGACACGCGCTTTTCCGCGCGCGTCAATGGCGTGGCCGGCTTCTGGGTCAGCTTCAAGATCGACGACGACGAGTACTGGCTGATGCTGGACCGCGAGCGCCTGCGCGGCCTGACGGGCTTCCAGTGGCTGGGCTGGGCCAGCCTGGTATCCCTGCTGTCCCTGCTGGGTGCGGCCATCATTTCCAGCCTGATCAATCTGCCGCTGTCGCGTTTGACGGCTGCCGCGCGCGACATCGCCAAGGGCAAGCAGCCGGCGCCGCTGCCGGAAAAAGGCCCGATCGAAATCATCGAGGCGAACCGCAGCTTCAACCAGATGGTCGATGATTTAAAGCAGGTGGAATCGGACCGCGCCGTGATTTTGGCCGGCATTTCACACGACTTGCGCACGCCGCTGGCGCGCATGCAGCTGGAAGTGGAAATGGCCAACCTGTCGGACGAGGCGCGCGAAGGCATCCAGTCCGATATCGGGCAGATGGACGCCATCATCGGCCAGTTCCTCGACTATGCCAAGCCGACGGAAACGTCGAGCTTTACGGACGTCGACCTGAGCGGCTTGCTGGGCGACATGACGCGCGAAGCGATGCGCCTGCCGGACGTGAAGATCAACGCCACCATCGCCGATGGCGCGCATGCGATGGGCAACCCCACCGACTTGCGCCGCGTGCTGAACAACCTGATCGAGAATGCGCGCCGCTATGGCAAGACGCCGGGCAGCGACGTGACGGAAATCGACATCGCCTGCCACGTGCGCACCAGTCACGGCGCGAAAAAGGTGATCATCGAGGTGCAGGACCACGGCACGGGCGTGCCGGCGGAAAAGATCGAGCAGCTGATGAAACCGTTCACCCGCCTCGACACGGCGCGCGGGCAGGCAAATGGCGCAGGCCTGGGCCTGGCCATCGTCGACCGCGTGCTGCTGCGCCACGGCGCCGAATTACAGGTGCGCAACCGCGAAGGCGGCGGCCTGGCGTTTCAGATCAGCTTGCCAGCGGCGTAAAAATAATCGCGCCAGCGGTGCAGGCGATGTAGGTCGGATTAGCGGGCACCGCGTAATCCGACCTACGCTGCTCCAACATCAACACCACGCAGCAGCAATCAAACCGACGCCTGCTCCTGCGCCAGCAATTTACTCATCAACAATTCCGTCGCCCCGTAGCCGTACAGGGAATCGCTTTCCATGCCCGGCGTATCGAAGGGGATCGATTCCTCGCGATTCAGCTTGGCAGGATCGGCGTCCGCATAGCTGGCGCGCCAAGCGCGCTGCAAGGATTCGTTGCGGCGGATAAAGGCCGGCATGGGCCAGTCGTCACGGTTCCAGTGGGGACTGTCGCCCAGCAGGGGCCAGCGCTCGTTGAGCAGCGCCATGTCGCCCGTGCGCAGACGGCGCACGGCCTGTTCCGGCCGCAAGCCTTCCAGCTCGTCCAGCGTGGGCAAGCTGTCGCGTTTCGGCCCGAACATATACGCCAGCATGATGCGCCCGGCAGGCGCCCTGCGCGCCACCACGCCGACGGCATAACCGCCGCCCGGCAAGGGCACGGCAAACCAGCTGCCTTCTCGGTATGGTAATGATTTCATTTCTAAAAGCCCCCTGGAATACACCGGACAGCCGCGGCTGTCCGGCGTTAAATTTAATTAGGGGCACAGTCTACGCGAAGCAATACGAAAGTGGCGCATGGTACGCCACAACAACAAACCAATAGTTACAATATTTTCTCGTCATAGTGATACTGGGCAACAATCGGCCCCGCCTTGAACAGCGCCTCCTTCATGGCTGTGTCCAGGCGCGCATCGCGGCGGCGCATCCATTCGAGCAGCATGGCCGCTTCCTTGCGGCTCGTGTCGCCCGCATGCGCGAGCACGCGGCGCAGTTCCGGGTCCGTGCACGCTTCAAAACGCTGGCTGTTCAAGTCCAGCGCCTGCAGCGCGGCGATGGTGGCGCCGATGGCGCGGTGCATGTCGAGCGCGGTGGCCGGCAAGCCGGATTCTTCCAGTGGGACGGTGGTCATGCGCATTCCTTTTTCGCGTGGTGGTGACATCGGCTGCATTCTCCACCGCGCGGGCGAAAAGCTCAAGCGTCCACGACACGTTTCCACCCGTTCGGCCATAATCATGGCTCAGCAACAGCCTAAACCCCAGCGGCAGGAGCCCCATGTTCAATTTCGACTTTTACAATCCGACGCAAATCCTCTTCGGCCAGGGTCAGATCGCCGCGATCACGGCGCTGATCCCGCCCCAGGCGAGAGTGCTCATGACGTATGGCGGCGGCAGCATCAAGCAGAACGGCGTCTACGATGAAGTCAAGGCAGCGCTGGCCGGGCATACGATGATCGAGTTTGCCGGCATCGAACCCAATCCCAGCTATGAAACGCTGATGCAGGCCGTGGCCCTCGTGAAAAGCGAGCGCATCGATTTCCTGCTGGCCGTCGGCGGCGGCTCCGTGGTCGATGGCACCAAGTTCATCGCCGCCGCCGCCCTGCATGAGGGCGAGGCGTGGGACATCCTGGCCAAGGGCGGCAAGATCGTCGAGGCCGCCCTGCCCTTCGGCACCGTGTTGACCTTGCCGGCCACGGGGTCCGAAATGAATGGCTCGGCCGTGATCACGCGCAAGGCCACGCAGGAAAAGCGCTCGTTCATGAGCCGCAAGGTGTATCCGAAATTCTCCGTGCTGGACCCGTCGAAAACGTTCACCTTGCCGCTGCGCCAGGTGGGCAATGGCGTCGTCGATGCGTTCGCGCATGTGATGGAGCAATACCTGACCTACCCTGTGAACGCCTCCGTGCAGGACCGCTTCGCCGAAGGCATCCTGCTGACCCTGATCGAGGAAGGCCCGAAGGCCCTGTCGCATCCGGACGACTACGACGTGCGCGCCAACGTGATGTGGAGCGCCACCCTGGCCTTGAACGGCCTGATCGGCGTGGGCGTGCCGCAGGACTGGTCCACGCACGCCATCGGCCACGAATTGACGGCCTTGTACGAGCTCGACCATGCGCAGACGCTGGCCATCATCCTGCCCAGCATGCTGCGCGTGCGCAAGCAGGCCAAGCGCGCCAAGCTGCTGCAGTACGCGGCCCGCGTCTGGGGCCTGGACGGCGGCGACGAAGATGGCCGCATCGAGGCGGCCATCGCGCGCACGGAATTCTTCTTCCGCCACATGGGCGTCAAGACGCGTCTGGCCGACTACGGCCTGAACCACGCCAGCGTGGACGCCGTCGTGTCCGCCCTGGAAGCGCACGGCATGACGGCGCTGGGCGAACAGCGTGAAATCACGCCCGCCATCAGCCGCAAGGTGCTGGAACTGAGCCTGTAGATTCGCACCACACTGTTGTAAAACGGTCAGCAGGGTGGGACAGCTGGCCGTGCTTCATGCTAAGCTGTCGTTTCGCTAGGGGTCCTGGAGCAGTCATCCGGGTGAGAGATACCCTTCGTACCTGATCTGGATAATGCCAGCGAAGGAAAGCGCAAAGTACCTCCCTCCTTTGATAGCTCCTGCGTTGGCGCCAGCCGAACAAGCAGCCTGCCGTGCTCCTTACAGAGACGGCTTGAACCACGAGCAATCTATGTCCACACCGAATTTATCCGTTTCTGTTTTGACCCTGGCGATCCTGCACGCGTTTGCCGCACCGGCCTTTGCCGCGAATGACGCCGCCGAAGCAGCCGACCCACAGGCCCAGAGCATGGCCGAAGTCGTCGTCACGGCCAGCAAGGCGCCGGCCGCCAAGCGCGCCTCCGTCGGTGGTTTTTCCGACGCGCCGCTGCTGCAGACGCCGGCGTCCGTCACCGTCATTTCGCAAAAAGACATGCAGGACTTGCAGATCCGTAATCTCAGCGATGCCGTCAAGCTCGACGCCAGCATCAACGATGCCTACAACGCCGTCGGCTATGCGGAACAGTTTTCCATCCGTGGCTTCAAGCTCGACAACAATTCCAGCTACCGCAAGGATGGCGTGGCCATTCCTGGCGACACGCAAATTCCGCTGGAAAACAAGGAACGCATCGAAGTGCTGAAAGGCCTGGCCGGCTTGCAGGCAGGCGTGGCCGCGCCGGGCGGCGTGATCGACTTCATCGTCAAGCGCCCCACCGCCGCGCCGCTGCGCAGCGTCACCGTGGAAACGCGCGAGCGTGGCACCGTGTATGGCGCCGTCGACCTGGGCGGCCGCCTGGAAGACACGCGCTTCGGCTACCGCGTCAACGTGGCGGCCGAGCGCCTGCGCTCCTACATCAAGGGCGCGGATGGCAACCGCAAGTTCATTTCCGGTGCCTTCGACTGGCAAATCTCGCCGCAAGCGCTGCTGCAACTCGATGCCGACTACCAGGACAAGGCGCAGGCGACGGCGCCCGGCTTCCAGCTGCTGAATAACACGACCTTGCCGACCGGCATCAGCGCCGACGCCATGCTCAACCTGCAGCCGTGGACGCGCCCCGTGGAAACCGTCACCAGCAATATCGGCCTGCGCTTCCAGTACGCATTCAATGACGACTGGCGCGCCACCCTGTCGGCCAACCAGCACTCGTTCAAGCGCGACGACTACACGGCCTTCCCTTACGGCTGCAGTGCGCAAGAGCTGTACCCTGGCTTCTGCGGCAATGGCGACTACGACGTGTATGACTACCGCAGCCTGGGCGAGACGAAAAAACCGCTGAGCGCGCAAGCCATGATCCAGGGCAAGTTCGCCACCGGTAGCCTGCGCCATGAATTCACGGCCGGCGTCTCGACCTTCCGCCGCAAGGACCGCGCGGGACTGTACGTGTATGACTGGGCTGGCGTGAGCAACATCTACCACCCGCAGATCGTCGACATGTCGACCGGCGTGCAAGGCCCCGTACGCCTGGTGCGCAAGGACACGGAAAACTCCGTCTTCGTGCAGGATATCGTCAGCCTGGCGCCGAACTGGAAGCTGCATGGCGGCTTGCGCCATATCGACGTCGACGGCTACCAGTATGTGCTGAAGGCCGACAAGGAAATCCGCGCCAAGCACGACTTCCTGCTGCCCAACGTCTCGCTCGTCTACACCCCGCTCGACAATGTCTCCGTGTATGCGGCCTATTCGCAAGGCATGGAACATGGCGGCACGGCCGACCGCAAGGCGATGAATGCCAACGAAGAACTCACGCCCAGCCGCTCCAAGCAGATCGAGCTTGGCGCGAAGATGGATGTGACGCCGGACTTCATGGTGGCGGCCAGCCTGTTCCAGATCCGCAAGGGCCTGGAATTCCAGAATGCCGCAGGCTACTTCGTGCGCGAAGGCCAGGCACAGCACCGTGGACTGGAATTGTCGGCCCAGGGCAAGGCAACTTCCAACCTGAGCCTGGGCGCCTCCGTGACGGCCCTGAACAGCCAGCAGTCAGGCACGGGCAATGCCACCCTCGATGGCAAGCGCGTGCCCAACGTGCCGGCCTTCAAGGCAGCCGTGCATGCGGACTACGCCGTGCAACAGGTGGCGGGCTTGAGCGTCAATGGCAGCTGGGAGTTTGCTAGCAAGAAAGCGTTTGAGTACAACAACACGACCTTCGTGCCGTCGTACAACGTGTTCAACCTGGGCGCCGCCTGGGCCACGCGCATCGCCGGCACGCGCGCCGTGCTGCGCGCCAGCGTCAACAACGTGGCCGACAAGTTCTACTGGCGCGACGTGACGCCGGAGTCCGATGGTTATCTGTATCCGGGCGCCAGCCGCACGTTCAAGGTGTCGGCCCAGTTTGATTTTTAATTGAGGGAAATGGCAGGCGCTGCAGCTAGCGCCTGCTGCAGCAAGGGCGCCGCCTGTTCCAGGCGTGCCTCCAGGCTGTCGTGCAGCACGTGGTACACAATGCCGCGCGCGTCGAGCTCGTCGAGCAGGTAGCGGTAGATCAGTTGGCGCACGGCTTCGGACTCGCGCTGCAAGCCATCGGCCACCCACGGGCTGTCGGGCGCCGTCACCAACGTCAGATCGTACTGCGTGGCATCGGCCAGCGCCGCCAGCTGTGCATCGGCGCCATCAAAATAATGGCGGCTGTAGACGACCGTCATCAACGGCGTCGTGTCGCAAAACAGGAAGTTGCGCGCTTGCGCGGCGGCTGCCGCCTCGCGTTCGACTTGCGTGCGCGCAATGCCAAACTGGTCGGCCGAGACGGGCACCCTGCCCTGCGTTTCGACAAATTCACGTAAATACTCGGGCACCCAGACGGTGCCGTAGCGCTCGGCCAGGGCGGCCGCCAGGGTCGACTTGCCCGACGATTCCGCGCCCAGGATGGCCACGCGCACGCAGTTGCCCATCACTTGAGGACCATCGCATCGGGCGCGGCCGGCGCCGACTTTCTCCACGCCAGCAAGCCGATGATGGCCATCACGACGAAGAACGCATACAGCACGGCCGTCAGGGTCAGGCCCTTGTGCACATACAGCCACACGTACAGCACGTCGACGATGATCCAGGCGATCCAGTTTTCCAGCTTCTTGCGCGACAGCAGGAATTGCCCCACCAGGCTGCCTGCCGTGAGAAAACCGTCCGCGTGCGGCACGTCCGTATCCGTCGTCGTCAGCAGCCAGGCGATCAGCAGGAAGCCGACCAGCCAGCCTACGGCGCAAGCCAGCCAGCCGCGACCATCGAGGCGCGTGACGGGCAGGGTCTTGCCGCCGCTGGCCGGGTGCAGCCACTGGTACCAGCCCCAGAACGAGACGCTGATGAACAGCAGTTGCAAAGCCATGTCGCCATACAGGCGCGACTCGAAAAACACGAAACCGTAGGCGGCCGAGGAAATGATGGCGAACAGCCACGCCCAGTGATTCTGGCGGATGTTCAGCGCAACGGTTGTCAGTGCCAGGACAAAGGAAATCAGTTCAAGCGGCGTGGTGGCAAAACCCAGCAGGAGAAGCGTATCGTTCATGGGAATCGTGATGAGGCTGGTGGTGCAGTATGCAATACCGGCCATGAATAAGCAAGATTGCCCGCACCGCCGCAGCCCTTCCCTGCTCAGGCAAAGCCTCCCTTGACGGCGCGCGCCAGCGTACGCCGCACAACCAGCTTGTGAAATGGCCGGATCAGCAGGATGTAGCTACGCCCTATCCAGTTATGGCAATGCACGACGGTGGAAAAGGTGATGCTGCCATGCAGCCCCGCGTCCCGGTTGCGCAGCACGGACAAACGGAAGTCCAGGTGGCTGTCGTCCTCGCCCACGATGATTTCATCATCGCTGACAGCGTAGATGCGAAAGATGCCGATGCGTCCATCAGGCTTGGCCGCCAGCTGTTTCGCCGTCTTGATGCCGAAGGGCGTGACAATAATGTCGCGCACCGCCAGCAGCCACTGCGCCCAGCGCGGCTGGCTGCACAGCACCACGCGCGCCAGGGCCTGCATATCCATCTGCCGCACACCAGCGCTGGGCAGGCCGACGGCATACGCGTCGGCCAGGTTGCTGCCCTGGTACAAAGGGGCGATGCTGGCGCCGGGCGGCATGGCCACGGCGCGTACCACGTTGCTCATCTCTTGCATGTGCTCTCCATGTGTTCAGTGATAACATGACCATCATACACGACAATGTGAACAGCGATAACATAGAATGAACACAAGTAGCAATTATCACCATGGCAACCTGCGCGACACCCTGGTCGCCGCCACCATCGCGCAACTGGCGCAGCAGCACGACGCCACCCTCTCGCTGCGCGAACTGGCGCGCACGGTGGGCGTATCGATCGCCGCCGTATACCGCCACTTCCCCAGCAAAGAAGCCTTGCTGGCCGAGGTGGCGGCGGCCGGTTTTGCCAGCCTGATCGCCAAATGGGAGGCGGAACTGCCGCCGCAGGGCAGCCTGCCCTCCGAACAGCGTTTTCAGCTGCTGGGCCAGCAATACATCGAATTCGCCCTGGCCGCACCGGCCCACTACCGGCTGATGTTCGAGCACCAGGACGTGCGCCAGTTCCCGGCCCTGCTGGAAGCGGCGCAAGCGTGCTTCCAGTACGTGCTGCAGACGGCTGGTGCCGCCGTGCGCGAAGCGGGCCTCGACCCGCGCTGGGACAAGGCTGCCGCCAGCGCCGGCTGGTCGCTGGGCCACGGCTACGTGATGCTGCTGCTGAGCGGTCGCCTGGCCATGACGGAGAGCGGCGACGATTTATCGCCAGCCATGGTGCCGCGCTTTTTCCAGTTGCCGGTGGAGGCCTTGCGGCAGGCGCGTCAGCAAGCGGGAAAACAACCGTGATGACCATCGCCAGATGCGCCCGCTGATCATGCAGGATCCCATGGACTCATCCACTGTCCCTGGCACCGAGGGCTATGCAGACAATGCAGAGCGGCTCATCGCCCGATATGAAAGCGTTGCCTTCCTGGATAAATACCGTCCCGTTGCCCATCTCTTGCCGACGCGGCCAGGCGCCGTGCTCGACATCGGCGCCGGAACCGGCGGCGACGCGGCGTGGCTGGCAAGCCTGGGGCACACGGTGATCGCGCTTGAGCCCGTTGCCGCCTTCCGCGCAGCGGGCATGCAGGCGCATGCCCTGGCCAACCTTGAATGGATCAACGATAGCCTGCCCGCCCTGTCCACGATAGGCGCGCGCCACACCAGGTATGACCTGATTGTCGTCGCTGCCGTCTGGATGCATCTGGCAGCGGAAGAAAGAATGGAGGCGATGGGCAATATCAGCGCATTGCTCAAGCCGGGCGCAGTACTCGTCATTTCCCTAAGGCATGGTCCGCCTCCGGAAGGCCGCCGCATCTTTGACGTAGCCGCCAGTGAAACGGCAGACCTGGCGATGCGGCATGGGCTCAAGGTCATGCTGAGCACGCAGGCGCCATCCGTCCAGCCACAGAACCGCCAGGCGGGGGTGAGCTGGTCCTGGCTTGTCTTTGAGAAATGATTCAAGCTGAAGCAGCCTGCGCCAGGGAGCTGAGAGGCAGGCACTCAGCCGAGACCAGCCATTATTTTTGAAACGCCGTCAATTTATGCACAATATATCAATAGACACTCTCTCCGTGATCGCCAGGCAATGCATTGCCGTGACGTGCCTGCAGCGCTTTTGCCTGCGCTTCGACATTCACCATCCGGCGCTGTCCGCGTTCGCCGGCCACATATGGAAAGTAACGCAGGTCGCGCCTGGGGATTTTGCGGCCTGGGAGCGCGGCTTTGCTTCCCTGGCTGTGACGGGCATGGGCGATCCCTGGCCGGACGACATCCGCACGGCAATACCCGGGCACCTGCTCGGCACGCTGGAGCAGCTTGTTCAGCATGTGCTGGAAACGAGCGCCTGTACCTGGCATGCCGACGACCTTCCGGCAAGCCGGCGCCAGCTGGAAGCCGTGCTTGACATCTGTGTCCGGCATGATGTGGCGGTACCGCAACTTGCGCACTATGCGCAGCACGATACGGCGCCGCGCGGCGGCTGGGGGCCGATGCTCACGGACGCCGAAGTCAGGGCCTGGAAAGCCCTGATATAGCAGTCAGCCCCTCATGCATGGCTGGCCATTGCCGCCAGCCGCACCTGGTCGAGCAGCCGTTCCTCTTCATCCGTATCGGCATCGATTTGCGTGACCACGGTCCAGAATCGCGCGCAGGTCCTGATCTGCTCGAAAGCATGGCGCGTCTCAAGCCGCACCATGGTTTTCCTCAGGCTGTGCAGATAGCCTTCCTCGATGGCATCGAGCAAGTCGTCATCGGCAGCGTCGATCAGCTCGAGCAGCGCGCCTTCTATCGTTGCATGCCCCTCTTCCCATAGTTGGCCAATTTCCGGCACATCGACTTCCATGCACTCGTTCGACCAGTCCGGCGGGTAGTCACCACGCGCCCGGTTGTCGGGATCGGTGTCAAAGCTCAGCGAAAGGGATGGGAACGAGACGGCGTTGAAGGCAAACGCTGAAAATGCCTGGTCCTTGAATCGGGACGCGCCCAGCACTGCCAGCGACGCGCTGGCCAGCTTGAACCAGGTTTCTTCAACGGCGTATGCCGCTTCAAACGTTTGCCAGTCAGGCAGCGAATCGGGAGTCAGGGACATGGTGGGCCTGTCGAAAATGAATAGCGGTGGATAGTGCGAGGAATTATACGTGGCACAGCCAATGCGGCCGGCGGTGGTGCGTGAACAGTGCGGACGATGCCGGGAGCACAAACCGGTGACTCAGAGCGGCCCTTCATCGTCAGCGCGGCGAAAAAAAAGACCGCACCCGCCTAGGGAGCCGGGGCCAGGTCGGATATGCAGATAGAAACTATTTCTTAGGCTGGGACAGGGTCGCCTATGAGAGATATCGCTAGCGTTCAGCCTTATCCAAGATCGGGAAGGGAGGCATCCATCAAATGCCACGTCACGTCGTCATCTGGCAAATCGAGCAGCCAGTCGCGGCACGGTCGCGGGAACGGCGCGCCTTGGGTCAGCCAGGCCTGGCGCCAGTACTGGTTGACGATGGCCTGCAGCGGATGGTCGGCCGCCACCCACGGTTGCCAGACGCCGCTGACTGGACAAGCCTGGTCGCAAGCGCAGCTCAACCATGGCTCGGGCCGTGCCACCTCGCGCAGCAAGCCGCGCGCCGCGCGCGGCTCCACTACCCCATGGTTGTGCCATATCGTCAGGCACTGTTCCCATATCACGGGGCCGTAACGGGTCTTTCCTGCAGCATCGAGCACGCTGAAATGGCGGAACTCTTCGCCTTCACCGAACAGCCAGGCCGGTTCCGTCAAACCCTGCCCTTGGGCGGGTTGCCAATACGCGGAAAATGGCGCGGTCGGCGCGTCGCTGTGCAAGCCGGTGGGATGTAGCGCATAGCCGGCGGCCAGGAAATATGGTTTTTTGAAAAGCGACGCAGCGCCTGGCTGCGGAATGGCTGGCGGCGGACGCACGCCCATGGCGGCGTCGAGCAAGGCATCTTTGTTGCCATCCCACGGCGGCAGATCGGCCGGTGGCAATGGCAATATTTTATCGAGGTTGGGGAAGCGCGCATTGGGGTTGAAGCCGAGGGCGTTACTAAGTACGGCATATCGCTCTCCACGAGCCTTGTCCACATATGGCGCCAGCATATCGGCAAGATCAAAAGGTGAACCGAATTCAATTGCCAATGCGCTCGCACATTCTGCGCAGCCAAACTTGACTCCCTCATGCAATACATTTAGAGCACGCTGTTTGGTTGCAGGAGTTCGATCGCCAATCTCATCGCCATTTGCAGCTCTTGGTATTGCATACAAATAGTGCAGGTTAAACGCAGCAGGCCCATATCCTTGAGAAAGCGCACACGCCATCATTTTTATCGCTACAGGAATATTGGCCCAATATCCAGGAATAGCACCGTCTGTTCCCGCTCTTAATTTTTCTCCTAAAAATGCCATCGCCTGAGGATTTCCCATGACAGCCGCCTTTTGCCAGAAGGCATAAGCCCGGGTGGTATCGCCTGTCACACCCGTACTGTTCGCATAATACGTTCCCATCCGGTCGTAGGCCGCCGGTATGCCCAGCCGCATCGCTTTTTCCACCAGTTGCACCGCTTCTTCCTCACCATTTAAAGGATCGCGTCCTTCCACATACAGGCTGGCCAGATTGAGCATCGCCTTCCAGTGCAAACGCTGCGCCGCCTGACGCGTCAGATCGATGATTTTTTTATAATCGCGGTCTTCCACAAAAATTTCAGGATCTTCCAAGGCGCGTGCTTCGAGAAACCAGTCCTCGGCTTGCGCATCGATGGGCGGCACCTTGTTCGATTCGATTTCACAAATGAAATCAGGGACATGCGGATTGAAGAGGGGCAGGCTTTGATTGCGTGGCAAGACTTCTTCTTTGTCGTTTGGCATTTTGCAGGCGAATAAAGGGATATACAGGAGAACTACCAATACGGAACATGGCAGACGAATGAATATATTTTGATACTGTTTCATGCTCACCCCAGACGTATAGTAGAACTTCGGCTATCTTCTAATGGCAACAAAAAACCAATCATTTTTTTTAATTTTGCTCCGCCTTGTTTTGCCAGCTTTTTCGTTCGATTGGCCTTCATTAAGTTTCCCCACTTTTCAAAGGCATCCACAATCTCCGCCTTCGTCCCGCCCCCGCCATCGACCAATCCCCCGCTATGCATGCGCCACACCCGCTTGCGCAAATCGCGGGCCACGCGGCGGTCGATGGTGGCTATATTGATTTCGCTGTCGACGGCCATGCTGCGCTGGTTCAGGTTGGCGCTGCCCAAGGTCATGAACACGTCGTCGACCAGCATCAATTTGGAGTGGATGTAGATTTCACGGTAGCGCCAGCGGTTGGTGTCGAACGCGCTGACATTGAGCATGGCCACCGAGACCTTCAGCCCGAATTCGCTTTCAAGCATCATCGCGCCGGGTTTGTTGATGCCGTTGGAATGCCGCACCACGTCGGGCAACTTGACTTCCGCCTCGGTGGAAATGCCGAATCCTGCCCTGACACGCCGGGTTTTCGGTCGCTTGTTGTAGTCGTCGATCATGGTGTTTTGCCCCGTCATGCCAGCGTGCTGCCCCAGCGCCGCCAGCGTGTCGTGGGTGCGCGGCACCATCTGCGCGCGTTCCGGCACCGGAATGACGATGAACACGTGCATGACCGGCATGTCTTGCAAGATCTTGCCCGCCTTGACACTGCCGGCCTTCCAGGCGGCGACCACCTTCTTGCGCTCGCTCAGCAAATGCGCGGCCCAATCTTCATACTGGAAATACTGGTTTTCCACATACAGGTAGCCGGCCGCCAGGCTGGCCTGGGTCACGGCGCGAAAGTAGGTTTCCTTGATGGTTTTGTCCTGCTCCTCGGGCTGCGTCAGGACGATCTGCACGGTGGAGTCGTCCGGCCCGGCCTCGCGCAACAGCCGCGCCGGTGGGCTGCCACATGGCAACTCCTGGCTAACACAGTCGGTGGAAGCCGAACGCGTGCGGTCGTCGATAGCGCGGTCCCATGCCTTTACGAAATTGTTGTACAGCGCGATCAATGCCTTGCCGCCGTCGATGCGGCAGGCGTAATCCTGATACGGTTTCAGCGTGGCGAACCCGCCGTCCGCGGCCATTCCCTGCAAGCACTCGCGCCGCTCGTTGACGCCGCCCTGTTCGCGGCGCGTATCGTCGAGCAGATGGGCCGTCGTGTCCCAATAATCGGTCACAGAGTTCAGGCCCATCACGTAACCGACGGCCTTGGCCCCCTCTTCGTGGTCGAAATCGATCAGGACAGGCTTCTGGTGGTGCGTGCCCAGGTATTGCATGCCGGGCTTTTCGATTTCCCCCATCGTCAAGCCGCGCGGCTGGTTGATTTCGGTCGAGATACTCTTGCTGATTGCGCCGCTGTCGCCGTGGCGCAAACGAATCGTGATACCACTCAGCATGCCCTTAAACGCCGCCACATACCAGTTGTAGCAATATTCTTCACGCGCCAGCATCGGAATATCCTCGGGCCGGACCCTATCGCCCCTGAAACCGCCGCTGAACATCGCTTTCCTGGCGACCGCGTCCTGCAACATCGCCAGGCTGGCTTTGGCGCTGATGTCGTCGGCGCGCTGTCCATAGGTTTTCCATGGCGAGGTGCCGTGCGAATGGCCCGGCATATTGTGCACCATCGGCGAACCGATCCGGTCATGCCAGATCAGCAGGCGCACCCTGACGTGACGCCGTGCGGCGGCGATCAGCAAGTCGCCAAACGTGTCGCCACGTGGCCAGGTTGCGCCGTTGCCACGCACCACTTCCATGCCCGGGTCGAAGCCCCAGCAGCACAGGTCGACTGAATGTTTGGCCTTGGCGATCTCCGCGGCGATGTCGGTGAACGCTTCCTGTCCGCAAATGAACAGCGTCAGCTTGTTGTTATGCGTGATCGGGTGGCTGGCCTTGCCCTTCAGGTTGCGGTTTTCCAGCAGCCACTGGAGCGAACTCGTCGCAGTCCGTCCGACTTCGTCGATATGGGTCGTTTCGATGCGGCCGCTCGATTCCGGCATGGCGCTCTCCAGTCAGTGTCGTGAATCATTGAACCCAGCGGCCATCGGCGGTGTCGTCGAACGCGCGCAAACCGCGGTTCGACAGCTTCTGTTCGCCGTCCGGCGCCGCGTTCGGGTCGAAGCGTGCGCTGGCCTGCAATGAAAATTCTTCGCCATTGCCAAGGACGACACGGTAGCGCGGCGTGCCGTCCTGATGCGCGATCAGGATGCGGCCGAATTCGTCGGTCAAGCCGCGTTCGACTTCGGCGTCTCCCCTGTACAGCGTGTACGGCACGTGCGCGTATTGACCACCATCCGCATGGGCCTGGATCGTATGCTGCAATTGCCCCGCTACCGGCGCGATGGGCGGTTCCAGCTCCGGTTGCGGCCGGTTCTTGGGCGCCAGCGTTTCCAGGTTTCCATGGAACAGCGTCGGCGACGCGGTAAAAAACTGCACCTTGTCGCTAATTTCAAGCATGCAATTGGCGCCATGCAGGCGCACGCCTTTGCGGCCGCGAATATCCACCCAGTCGGTCTGGCTGATCAACTCCAGAACCTTGTTGGCGACGATATCGACCGCATCGGTTTGCGCCGCGATCTGCACCGGGCCAGCTGCGGCGATCAGTTTCATGCCAGCCTTGTGGACGAACAGGCGGAACGCTGCGCCGATGCTGGCGAACAGGCCGCCGCCGGCCGCCAGCGACAGGTCGCGTCCGGCCGTCAGCGCGGTGTGCTCGGCGCTGGCGATGTGCGTCGATTGCGCGGTCGTCGTTTCGATACCGGCCGGACTGGCCAGCACCAGATGCGGCTTAGCTAATTCGGGAAACGCGTTTTCGCCATTGCCGCCACCGCCCTGGATCCCGGCATGCTGAGCTTTCAGCACATCGGCGGCGGCGCCCTGCTGGGCGGCGCTTTCTTGCGCACCATAATGCTGCGCCAAGGCGGCAAGCGCCTTGTGCCGCTCGGCAGCCTCGGCCAACCGGCGCAAGGTTTCATCCATGCTATTGATATGCGAGCCGGCACCGGGGCGCGCTTCGGTGGTCAGCAACATGCCGCGGCCGGCGCGCGCCACGCCCCAGGCGTCTGATGCCAGTTCCCAGCCCTCGCCACGCGCATCCTTGCGCCCGCTGGCGTCTTCGATGCGGCTGATGCAGCCGAGCGACAATTGGCTGTGCTGATGATCGCTTTTCAGTTGCGCCTGGATGCGCTGGTGCGTGTCGTCGAGCACCAACTGGTTGCCGCGCACGCCGTAGCCGCCGCCAGGCATCAGCTCGGCGCTGCGCCAGCCCCCAAGCATGCGTTGCCCCGGCAAATTCCACGGCGGCGCATGCTTGCCGTTGTACACCGCGCCGACAATGACGGGACGGTCGATATTGCCGTCGAGAAACTGGATCAGCACTTCCTGGCCGATGCGCGGCAACGCGATCTGGCCGAACGCCTGGCCCGCCCATGGCGTCATGACCCTGATCCATGGCGAACTGCCCGCGTCGAACTTGCCCAGCCGGTCCCAGTGGAATTGCACCTTCACCCGGCCCAGACCGTCGGTATGGATGGTTTCACCTGCCGGCCCGGTGACAATCGCCGTCTGCACGCCGGGCAACGCACAAGGCGTGCTGTTGAACTGTCGCCCCGGATACCAGCGGACGCTCTTGCGGATGCAGCTAAAACGGTTTTCATAATGCGACTTCGCACCCGTGCCTGCCTGGTAATTGTTGCTGGCGATATGATCGACCGACAAGATCAGGTATTCGCGCGAGCCAATGTCCGGGCGCGCCGGTTCACCTCTGGCCGGCATGGATTGCTTGCCGCTGAAGTGTCCGACCAGCGTGAAACTGCGCCCGGCCTGGGCGCAGCGGTGATTGCCGCCCGCGTCGAAGTATTGCGCCCGGCAGTTACTCTCCTCCAGGCGGCGTTGCGCCAGCGCTTCGCCGTCGCCCATGTCGGCATAGCCATAGCCGGTGTCCTGATACAGTTCATGGGCAAACACGTCGCCCTGCTGGTGCAGCGCATGGCCGCTGGTGCGGCTGGCATACGGCTGCTTGTAGTTGAAGCTGGCCAGCGTGAGCGAGCCTGAAGCGATCTTCCGTATTGCCTGCCAATCACGTATGCCGTCGCGCTCCAGCGAGCCCGCGTCGCCGCGAAACATCATTTCGTCGGCTTCGCTGGCATGGCCGTCGCCTGGGTCGATGCTGTCGCTCAGCCAGGTATTGTCGCCCAAACAGAGCGTATGACCGTCGGCACGATGTTCATACCAGTAATGGATACCCTGGTCTTCCCAACGCCGGTGCAGATGGTTGTAATCGGTTTCATTATGCTGGTTGGCGCAGCTTAATATCGCTTTTTCCTCATGCAGCCGGTTTTGCCAGTCGCGCTGCAAGTAGTGAGCGAAGGTCGTTTCGCTGATGTCGATGACCGTGCGTTCGTGGAACGAGACGTTGTCCATGCGCAGCCTGGAAAACGCCAGCCAGGGTTGCAGCACCATCTGGTAGAACGCGAAACCGCCATCGCTGCGCAACAAGCGAAATTCGCCGACATAACCATTAAAATAGCGCAAGCTGCCGTCATCGCGCACCATCGAAATCGTGACCATCCGGCCCATCATCGCCGTCAGGGGGACGTGGAGATTGTCGGACAGCAGTTCGACGTCGAAGCGGAAGTCGCGTGACATTTCCTCGTGTGCCCGCAAGCTGTTGACCAGCAGCGCGGTATCGGGCGGACCATCGTTGCGCGGAAAATCCATGCGCAGCAAGCGGCTGTCCTGGACTCGCCAGCTCGCTCCGAAAAGGCGCGCCAGATCGGCTGCCAGCTCGCCATCATCCATTTTTCCTCCTTCGGATAGTTCCCCTAGCCCATGCTAACCATGGTGAACGCTGGCATATTGATGGAACTCAAACTAGTTGCCCATACGCAAAAAAGCCGCATCGGCCCTGCGGCGGATGCGGCTTTCATTTCAACCAAGAAAGATTATTTCTTGGCGGCTTTCGGATACTTGATGCTCATTTCCTGCAACAGGTTATCCGCGTGGTCCACTTCCTTCATCACCCACAGCATGTAGCGGATGTCGAGGTGGATGGCGCGCGTGATGGCCGTGTCGAAGTACCAGTCCTTGGTGATCGATTCATACGTCGAATCGAAGTTCAGGCCGATCAGTTCGCCGCGCTTGTTCATCACGGCCGAGCCGGAATTGCCGCCCGTGGTGTCGGCGCTGGTGAGGAAGTTGACGGGAACCGTGCCCAGTACCGGATCGCGGAACTGGCCGTAGCGTTTTTGCTTGACGGCATCGATCAGCGCTTGCGGCGCTTCGAACGGGGCCTTGCCAGTGACTTTCTCGACGATGCCTTCCACGGTCGTGAACGGTCCCTTGGTCAAGCCATCGCGCGGCGAGTATGGCGACACGGTGCCGTACGTTACGCGCAGGGTCGAGTTGGCGTCAGGATAGACAGGTTTGCCTTGCGACTTCTTCCATGCGATCACGGCTTGCATGTATTGCGGAATCACGCGCTCGAGATTGCCGTCGATTTCCTTGCGGCGCTCTTCCAGCGCCGCCTCGACCGGCTGCAACTTGATGGCCAGCGCCATGAAGGCGTCATCGGACTGGGCAACAGCGGCCTGGTCCTTTTCCAGCCAGGCCAGGCGCTTGGCTGTGTCCGCCAGTTGCGTCTGCTGGTACAGGGCCGCCACGGCCGCTGGGACCGGCAGCAGCGCGTCCAGACCTTGCGGATGGCTCTTCGCCGCCAGTTGCGCGTAACGCTTCAGGCCAGCTTCAAAACGCGCCTGGTCGACCTTGTTGACGTACGATTGCTCCAGGCGGGTCAGGCGGGCCTTGATGAAGGCCAGGTCGCGCTGCTGGTAGCCCGATTCGCGCTCGGCGTCCGCTTTCTGGCGCTCCAGCGACAAGCGGTAGATGGTGCGCGCGCTTTTCAGCAAGTCGCTGTTGGTGGCAACACTCCAGGCGAACTCTTCTTCGCTCAAGGCCATGTCGCTGGCGATCGCCGCGTCCAGTTCGGCCAGCAGGGTCGGCGACACGTTCGGCTGCTTGGCGTACCAGGCGCGGAACTCGGCATCCTGCACATCCTTGATGGCGGCGATGTCCTTGCGCGCGAAACCGTCGAGCAAGCCCTGGGTTTTCTTCAGCACGTTGTTGATGCTTTTCACCACGCTCGCATAGCGCACGGCGGCAGCCGCGTCGCCATTCGTCGCGTCGGCCATCACGGCCAGGTCCGCTTGCAGTTCCGATACTTTCAGGGGGAAGGCCGTGTCGCGTGCGAAGCGGATTTCCGCCGGCAGCTTGTAGCGACTGGTGCGGCCGGGGTAACCTGCCAGCAAGATGCCGTCACCGGCTTTCAAGCCTTCGGCCGACACCACCAGGAAATCCTTCGATTTGTACGGCACGTTGTCGGGCGACGGGTCGGCCGGACGGCCATCCTTGCCCACGTAGGCGCGCAGGAACGAGTAATCGCCCGTATGGCGCGGCCATTCGTAGTTGTCGATGTCGCCGCCGAAGTTGCCGATCTTGTCCGATGGCGCGTACACGAGGCGCACGTCGCGTATCATCATCTGGCGGATGCGGTAGTACTCGAGGCCGCGGTGGAAGGCGGGCACGGAGCAGCGGTACATCTTGTCCGTTTCGCATTCGGCGATCAAGTCCTTGACGCGCTTTTCCACGGCTTCGTGGCGCGCGCGGCCGCTCATGTCGGCCGTCAAGCCTTTCAGCACGCGGTCGCTGACGTTCTCCACCTTGTCCGTCACATACACGAGGCTGTTCGGACCGCCCGGCAGCTCTGCGGCGCGCGTCTTGGCCAGGAAGCCGTTGGTGATGTAATTGTGTTCCGGCGTGGAATTGCGCTGCACGGCACCGTACGCGCAATGGTGGTTCGTCACCACCAGGCCGGCGTCGGAGACGAAAGCGGCCGAGCAGCCGCCGAGCGACACGATGGCACTCATCGGGTGCTTGCTCAGGTCAGCCAGTTTTTCTGCAGGAATTTCGATGCCGACCCGTTTCAGTTCGGCTTTCAGCTGTGGCAGTTGGTGTGGTTGCCATTGCCCTTCGTCGGCGTGTGCGCCGGCGAACGCGCCCAACAAGGCGACTGGTAAAACGATTGTTTTGAACAAGATATGCCCCTCCATAAAAGCAGGCGAAAGTATAGCCTGTCCAAGGGAGCTGAGTCGGCAAAAATTAACCCCTTGCAATTTCCGTATCAGGCGGCCGGCCGCCCCGCGCCCTGCAGGGGGATCTGCAGGGCCAGTCGGCAACCGACGCCCGATGCCGGCAAGCCCACATAAAAGTGGCCGCCCAGCGCCGTCACCCGCTCGGCGATGCCGATCAGGCCAAAACACTGTTTCTTGCGTTGCTGCTGCGGCGTGATGCCGATGCCGTTGTCGCTGATGGCCACGTACACGGCGCAGGCATCCGAACTGAACTCGATCTCGACCTGGCTGGCCTGGGCATGGCGCATGACGTTGCTCAGCGCTTCTTGCACGATGCGGAACAGCACGATCTCGGCCTGGCTGCCGATGGTGGAAAACAGCGCCTCGTCGCGTATCAGCAGACGGCAAGCGACGCCGCTGCGCTTGCGGAAGTCGCCCACCTGCCATTCGATGGCGGCCTGCAAGCCCAGGTCCAGCGCCATCGGACGCAGCTCGTTGATGATGCCGCGCACGCTCCGGATGGTGGTGTCGACATTGCTGAGCACGGCGCCGACGCGGCGGTGCAGGCGCGGATGGGAACCTTCGGTCCGCGCGCTGAGCATGGAGATATCGATGCGCAGCGCCAGCAGGTTTTGCCCCAGTTCATCGTGGATATCGCGCGAAATGCGCTTGCGCTCGTCTTCCTTGGCCGTTTCCAGGTGCAGCGCCAGCTGGCGCAGCTGCGCGTGCGACTGGCGCAGGGCGCCATCCATCAACTTGCGTTCGGTAATGTCCGTGTGCGCCACCACCACGCGCAGCGGCCCTTCGCCGAGAAAACGGCTGACCCTGGCCTGCGACCAGCGGGGGCCTGAGCGCGTGATAAATTCATACTCGAGCGCAAACGTGTCGGCACGGCCGGCAATGACGGAGCGGATGCCGGCGGCCAGCTCGCGTCCGGCGCTGCGCTGCCAGCGCGGGTCCGTCTCGCAAAACTCCAGGTAATGCAGCGGTTTTTGCATCTGCCCGACAAAATCCAGGCACGCCTGGTTGGCATGCGCGACGCTGCCCGCCTGGTCCAGCACCAGCACCCGGTCCGTCAGCGAATCGATGGTGGCATGAAAGAAACGCTCGGCATCGCGCAAGGCTTCCTGCGCCCGCTCACGCTGCTGCACTTCCAGCTGCAGATGCTGGTTGGCGTGCAGCAATTCGGCCGTGCGGTCGATGACGCGCTGGTCCAGCTCGCGGTGCAGTTCGCGCAAATCCGCCTCGGCCAGCTTGCGCTCGGTAATATCGGAAAACACGCCGACGAAATGGCTGATGGTGCCGTCCGCCGTGCGCATGGGCGTGATCGACAGCGATTCGACGAAGCGCTCGCCATTCTTGCGCCGGTTCACCAGTTCGCCATACCAGCTGCCATCCCGGTGCAGGCTGCGCCACATGGTTTCATAGAAATGCGGCAAATGCGTGCCGCCGCCGAGGAAGGACGGATCGCGCCCGATGGCTTCCTCGGCCTGGTAGCCGGTGATGGTGGTGAAGGCGGGGTTGACGGAAATGATGCGGTTGTCGCTGTCCGTCACCAGCACGCCTTCGCGGATACTGTCGAGTATGACGAAGGCGCGCCGCAAGGCCGATTCGCGCGCGTGCTCGTCGCCCAGGTCCGTCACCAGCATGCGCGCTGTGGCGCTGTCCGCGTCGAAATTGGCTTCGATACGCACCATGCCGCCCGCCGAGCCGCCGAACAGCTGGGCTTCGAGCACTTGCCGCGCGCCGCTCGTGAAGACGGCGTCGAGGAAGCGGCGGAAGCTGCCCTGCGCCTGGGGCGCGACGAATTGTTCGAAACGCCGCCCCAGCAGCTGGTTCCTGTCGCGCTGCAGCAAGCCGCAGGCCGCCACGTTGACACGCGTGACGACGCCCTCGGGCGCCAGCGAGAAGTAACTGACGGGCGCCTGTTCATACAGCTGCGCATAACGGTCGCGGCTGCTTTCATATTCATTCTTCAGCTGTTCCAGCTCGGCCAGGGCCGCGTTCTGCATTTCCAGCTCGATCTGGCTGACCTGCAACTCATGCAGCTGGCGTATCACGTCTTCATTCGACTGCGGCACGGGCTGGCGCTGCTGCGCCGCCAATTGCTCGGCCTGCTCTCGCAATCTGGCCGGCGCGCTCTCCTCGTCGAATGGCTCGTTCATGACACGTTCTCGCCGCTATTGCCGGCCGCCGCGGCGCCGGACTGGATCTGGCGCAGCTGGGCTTCCAGCAGTTTCGATTCCGTGATGTTGATGAAGGTCACCACCACGCCGTCGATCACATTTTCGATCGTGCGGTAGGGCATGATGCGCACGTTGTACCAGCGCCCCGTCTTGGTTTCCACTTGCCGCTCGCAAAACACGAGGCTGCGGATCACTTCCAGCGCATCGTCTTCCAGGCTAGGATAGTCGAGGTCGTTGACGATGTCGCTGAGCGGGCGGCGCAAGTCCGTCTGGATCAATTTGTAGATTTGCGTGGCCGGCGCCGTGAAGCGGCGGATGCGCAGGTCGCTGTCGAGGAAAATGGTGGCGATATCGGTGCTGTTGAGCAAGTTTTTCATGTCGCTGTTGACCAGCGACAAGTCGTCGACCTTCGATTGCAGCTCGGCATTGACCGTGTACAACTCCTCGTTGAGCGACTGCATCTCTTCCTTCGAGGTGGTCAGCTCCTCGTTCGTCGATTGCAGCTCTTCATTGGTCGACTGCAATTCCTCGTTGGCCGACTTGAGTTCCTCGCGCGACGTCTGCATCTCGTCGCGCACGGCCTGGATTTCATTGCGCGCCTGCGCCAGCTGCTGCTCCAGTTCCAGCACCTTCGGATTCGGCGAACGGCCGCGGCGCACCTCGGTCACCAGCGGCGCACTGGAGAACGTCACGAAGACCATGCCGCGCAGGGACTCGGGCTGGCTCAGCGCTTCGGCGCTCAGGTCCACGCCCAGGGATTGCCCCAGGTGGTCCTTGACCACCAGCCCCTTCAGGCGCACCACGCTTTCGCTTTGCAGGGCTTGCTTGATCAGGCTGGCCAGCTCGTAGCGCAAGCCTTCGCGCGCCATGGCGTGGATATTCCAGTTGGCCTTGCCGGCCGCCGGTTCCAGGAAGGCGCCCGTGCGGCCGTTGATGTACAGGATGTCGCCGTCCTGGTTCAGCAGCGCGGCGGCAGGCGAATATTTCTGGAGCAATAATTGCTCGACATGGGATTGAATCTTTCCGGTCATGCTGACTTCTCTCGTGTCGCTAGGTGTAGGGGGGGATGCCAACGATACCTTGGTGGGGAAATACGTGGGCAGGCGCTGGCGCGCCAAGTTGTCGAGGCGGCGGTACAGCCGTGTCGACGTGGTCAGGGGCGAAAACAGGTCGGAAAAATGGCCGGGCGTGTCGGCACTGCCCAGCAGCAAAATGCCGTCACGGTTCAGCGCGTAATGAAACAAGGGTATCAAACGCTGCTGCAGCTTGGCATTGAGATAAATCAACAGATTGCGGCAGCACAGGATGTCGAGTTTGGTGAACGGCGGGTCTGAAATGATGTTTTGCTGGGCAAAGATGATCGTGTTGCGGATCTCTTTCTTCACATGGTAGCCGTTCTTGTCATTGACAAAGAAACGCTCGATCCGTTCGGCCGACACGTCGCTGATGATGCTATGCGGAAAGCGGCCCTGGCGCGCGCGGTCGATGGCATCGGCCGACAGGTCGGTGGCAAAGATCTGCAGGCTGTATTTCGACGGCGGATTGATGCTGGCCACCACTTCATGGAAGACCATGGCCAGCGAATACGCTTCCTCGCCCGTGGAACAGGCGGGCACCCAGGCTTTGAAGGCGCGCCCGTCCGGATGGGCCGCCAGCATTTGCGGAAACACCACCATCTTCAGGTATTCCCACACCTTCTGGTCGCGGAAGAAGCTCGTCACGCCGATCAGCAATTCCTTGAACAGCAAGTCGATTTCGGCGGGATTGGCGCGCAAGTACGGCACGTATTCTTCCATCGACGTCATTTGATACAAGCTCATGCGCCGCTCGATGCGCCGCAGCACCGTGTTGATCTTGTAATCGGTAAAACTGTTGCCTGTGTGCTCGGACAGCAAGGCAACAATTTCCTGCAGGGAATTGCGCCCGTTCGGCTCATGCCCGGGCAAGCTGAGGAAACTGCTGCGGAACAGATAGGTGATGATCTTGTCCGGCATCTTGTCGGGGAAATCGACCAGGTCGACCACTTCGGCTGCCACCGCGCTTTGCGGCATCATGTCGAACTTGGCCGTATCGGGATGCTGGGCCAGAGTCAGGCCGCCGGCCTGCTTGATCGCCTGCAGGCCGCGCGTGCCGTCGTTGCCCATGCCGGAAAAAATCACGCCGACGGCCAGTTCGCCCAGTTCGCTGGCGAGGCTCTCGAAAAAGGTATTGATGGGCAAGCGGTGACCGCGCAGCTGCACCGGCTCGCTGAGCACGAAACGCCCTTTGGACAGGCCCAGGTCGGCATTCGACGGAATCACATAGATGTGATTGGGCCGCAATTCCGCCTGGTGCGTGATTTCCGTGACGGGAATGCTGGTGGCGCGCTGCAGCAGTTCCGGCAGCATGGCCTTTTGCGTGGGATCGAGATGCTGGATCACCACATAGGCAATCCCGCTTTCCTGCGGCACGTTGGCCAGGAAAGCGACGATGGGATCAAGCCCGCCGGCGGAAGCGCCGATGGCCACCACCGGGAAAACGATGGCGGCCACTTCGGGAACGGAAGTATTGCTGTGTTTACTGCGTGTCATCGTCTGCAAGATAGCAGCCACGGCCAAAGCGTCAGGCTGAAAATTAATAATCTTGCATTCTAGCACCCAAGATGCGCGATAAAACGCGAATTTGGCGCAGGGGTTTGTCCCTGCGCCAGGCAGCCCCCTGCTACTCCCCTACTGCGCCTGCGGCACGTGCCAGCCGCCGCCCAGCGACTGGATCAGGGCCACGGCCGTCGTCTGGCGGTCCGCCTGCGCCTGCACCAGCGAGCGGCGCGCCGACAAGGCCGTCACCTGCGCCGTCACCACGTCCGTGTAGCCGACCTGGCCCGCGTTGTAGCGGTTCAGCATCTGCTGCTCGACCTGGTCGGCGGCCGACGACGCCTGCTGGCGCAAGGCCAGCTGCTCGGCCAGCGCACGCGTGGCCGACAACTGGTCTTCCACGGCGCCAAAGGCAGTCAATACCGTCTGGCGGTAGCGCGCCACGGCCGCCTCATGCCCCGCCTTGGCCGCATCCACGCTGGCCGTCGTGGCGCCCGCGTTGAACAGCGTCTGCGCGGCCGACACGCCCAAGGACCACAGGCTCGACGATGCATTGAACAGGTCGCCCACCTTGCTGGCGCCGGAGCCATAGGAACCCGTCAGGTTCAGGCTCGGATAATAGGCCGAGCGGGCGATGCCGATCTGCTCGTTGGCCACGGCCACGCGGCGCTCGGCGGCGGCGATGTCGGGACGGCGCTGCAGCAGGGTCGACGGCACGCCCAGCGGCACCTCGGGCACGGTCAGGGTCCACGGCGCCACGGCCAGGCTGAAGTCGGATGGCGCCTTCCCCAGGAGGATGGCGATCGCATGTTCGAGCTGGGCGCGCGCACGCGTCTGGCTCGACAGGTCGATCTGCGCATTGGCCAGCTGCGTCTGCGCCTGCAGCAGGTCGGACTTGGCGGCGATGCCCGAGTTGAAGCGGTTGCTGGTGATCTCGAGCACGCGCTTGTAGCCGTCTATCGTGGAATTGAGCAGCGCGATCTGCGCATCGCTCTGGCGCAGCGAAAAATAATTGGTGGCCAGCTCGCCCTGCGCCGACAGGCGCGCCGCTGCCAGGTCCGCCGCGCTGGCCGCCGCGCTGGCGTCGGCCCCGGTCACGCCGGCGCGCAAGCTGCCCCACACATCCGGTTCCCACGACGCGCCGATGGCGGCCTTGAAATTGTTGTTCGTCTGCTGCTCTCCCCCGCCACCGGAGCGTGCACCGCTGCCCGTCAGGTTCACGGTGGGGAACAGCGAGGCGCGCTGTTCGCGCACCAGCGCGCGCGCCTGCTCGTAGGAGGCGATGGCGGCCGCCACGTTCTGGTTCGATATGTCGATGCCCTCGGCCAGCTGGTTCAGCTGCGCGTCGCCGAACAGGGTCCACCACGGACCCCGTTCCAGGGTATCGGCCGGCACGGCAGGCTGCCAGCCGGCCGCCTCCTTGAACGTTTGCGGCGCGGCGGCCGCCGGCGTCTCATACGCGGGGCTGACGGCGCAGCCGGCCAGCAGGAAAGCAGCCGCCAGTGCCGGCAAGTGGCGTGCAGGGACGGCGGATGGAATAGGTTTTACTTGCTTCATGATTGTGTGCTCGGGTTATCTGGCCCAGGAATGCGGCTCAATTGCTGCTCGTCGACGCTGCGCGTGCGCAGCTTGTCGAGCAGGATGTAGACCACCGGAGTGGTCAGCAATGTGAGTAACTGGCTGGCAATCAGGCCGCCGATGATGGCGACCCCCAAGGGCTGGCGTAGCTCCGACCCCTCGCCGAAACCGATCGCCAGCGGCAAGGCGCCAAGCGCCGCCGCGAGGGTGGTCATCAGAATGGGGCGGAAACGCAGCAAACATGCCTCGCGCACCGCCTCCACCGCACTCAAGCCGCGCGAACGCTCGGCCTCCAGCGCGAAGTCGATGATCAATATAGCATTTTTCTTCACGATACCGATCAACAGGAACACGCCGATCAGGGCGATGATGGAAAACTCCATGCGGAACAGCAGCAATGCCAGCACGGCGCCCACGCCCGCCGACGGCAAAGTCGACAGCACGGTGACGGGGTGGATCAGGCTCTCGTACAGGATGCCCAGCACGATGTAGATCACCACGATGGCCGCCAGGATCAACAGCGGCTGCTCCTTGTTGCTGTCCTGCGCACTCTTCGCCGAACCCTGGAAGCTGCCGCGCACGTTCACGGGCATGCCGATTTCCGACTCCGCCTGGGCCACGGCCGCCTGTCCGTCGCTGAGCGGATAGCCGTCTGCCAGGTTGAACGACACGGTGGTCGCCAGTTCGCCACCCTGGTGGTTGATCGACGTGGCCGTCGAGCTTTCCGCAAAGCTGCTGAACGAGGACAGCGGCACCATATGTGCCAGGGTCGTGGACAGGGCCGAGCCGCTGGACGGGTCGCGCGCCGCCGTCGTGTTGGACGTCGCCACGCTGGTGGTGGCGGCAGTGGTCGTGGAGCCTGTGGCGGCGACGGCGGCCGCATTCGACGCCGGCACGTACACGGAGCGCAGCGCTTCCGGGCTTTGCGCATAGCGTGGCGCCACTTCCATGATCACGTGGTACTGGTTCAGCTCATCGTAGATGGTCGCCACCTGGCGCTGGCCAAAGCTGTTGTACAGCGCATTGTCGATATCCTTGACCTGCACGCCCAGCTGGGTGGCACGGTCCTTGTCGATGGAAACAAAGGTTTCCACGCCATTTTCCGCCTGGTCCGTGTCAACGTCGATCAGGGCCGGCTGCAGCTTCATCTGGTCGGCCAGTTTCGCCGCCCATTTCTTCAGGTCCGCCTGGTTGTCGCTGATCAGGGTGTACTGGTAGGTTGAATTGCTCGAGCGCCCGCCCATGCGCAAATCCTGCACGGGATTGAGGAACAGCGAAATGCCCGTCACCTTGGCCAGCTGTGGACGCAAGCGGGCGATCACGGCTTGCCCCTTGTCCGTGCGCTGCGAGGCCGGTTTCAGGTCGATGAACATGAAGCCGCCCCCTGCCCTGCCGCCGCCAGTGAATCCCACGACGGTGGCGACGGCCGGATCGTCCTTGATGATGTCGACCAGCTGGCGCAATTTACTTTGCATGGCCTGGAACGAGATGCTCTGGTCGGCGCGCATGCCGCCATTGATCTGGCCCGTATCCTGCTGCGGGAAAAAGCCCTTGGGCGCGGCCGCGAACAGGTATACGTTCAGGCCGACGACGAACACGAGGATGGTCATCACAAGGGCCGCGCTCGACAAGGCCCAGTCCAGGCAGTGTTCATACACTTTCAGCATGCGCTCGAAACCGCGTTCGAACCAGCGCGCGACAAGGCCGGGCGGCTTGTGCTGCTCGCCGCTTTTCAGCAGCCAGGCGCACATCATCGGCGTGGTGGTCAGCGAGATGACCAGCGAAATCATCACGGCTGCCGACAGGGTCACGGCGAATTCGCGGAACAGCCGCCCCACCTGCCCGCCCATGAACAGCAGCGGGATGAAGACGGCGACCAGCGACAGGCTGATCGACAGCACGGTAAAGCCCACTTCGCGCGCGCCCAGCAGGGCCGCCTTGAAGCGGTCCATACCTGCCTCGATGTGGCGCTGCGTGTTTTCCAGCACCACGATGGCATCGTCAACGACAAAGCCCGTGGCCACCGTCAGCGCCATCAGGGACAGGTTGTTCAAACTGAAGCCCAGCATGTACATCACGCCGAAGGTGCCCAAGAGCGAGACGATGGTGGCGACAGCCGGGATGATGGTGGCGCGCACGCTGCGCAGGAAGGCGCTGACCACCAGCACGACGAGCACGATGGACAGGATCAGGGTGAACTCGATCTCGTGCAGGGACGAGCGGATGGAATTGGTGCTGTCGGACGCCACCTGGAGCTTGATGTCGCCGGGCAGCTGCGCCTGCAGTTGCGGCAGCAGCGCGCGCACGCCGTCCACCGTGGCGATGACGTTGGCGCCCGGCTGGCGCGTGATCAGCACGATGACGGCAGGGTCGCCGTTGAACAGGCCCAGGGTATTGTTGTTCTCCACGCCGTCGACCACTTCGGCCACGTCGTCGAGTCGGATGGCGGCGCCATCGCGCCAGGCCACCACCAGGCTGCGGTAGTCGGCCGCGCTGCGCCCGCCCGAAGCCGTCGCCGCGCCCGAATAGATTTGCAGGCTGCGTTCGTCGCCGGAAATGGCGCCCTTGGGCCGGTTGGCGTTGCTGGCCTGGATGGCCGCGCGCACGTCTTCCATCGACACGCTGTAGTGATTGAGCTGGTAGGGCAGCAGTTCCACGCGCACGGCCGGCAGCGAACCGCCGCCCAGTTCCACGTCGCCCACGCCCTTGACTTGCGCCACCTTTTGCTGCACCAGGTTCGACACGGCGTCGTAGATCTGGCCCGGCGTGCGCGTTTTCGACGTCAGCGCCAGGATGATCACGGGCGCATCGGACGGATTGGCCTTGCGGTAAGTGGGGTTGCTGCGCAGAGTGGCCGGCAAGTCCACGCGCGCGGCGGCAATCGCCGCCTGCACTTCGCGCGCGGCCGAATCGATCTTGCGGTTCAGGTCGAACTGCAGGTTGATGCGCGCCGAGCCCGTGCCCGACGACGACGTCATCTCGTTCACTCCCGAGATCACGCCGAGGCGCCGTTCCAGCGGCGTGGCCACCGACGTGGCCATGGTCGCGGGGCTGGCGCCGGGCAGGCTGGCGCTGACGGAAATGGTCGGATAATCGACCTGCGGCAGCGGCGAGACGGGCAGCACGAAGAAGGCGCCGACACCGGCCAGCGCGATGCCGATGGTCAGCAGCACGGTGGCGATGGGACGCTTGACGAATGGTTCGGACAGGTTCACGCGGCGCTCCCCGCGTTATCGGCCGGCTTGTCCAGGTTGACGCCCCGCGTTCTGGAAGCGAAGCGCTGTCCCAGGCGGTCGAAGCCCAGGTAGATGACGGGCGTGGTAAACAAGGTCAGCACCTGGCTGACGATCAGGCCGCCGAAGATGGCCAGGCCCAGCGGACGGCGCAACTCGGCGCCCTCGCCCCAGCCCAGCATCAGCGGCACGGCCGCAAACAGCGCCGCCAGGGTCGTCATCAAAATAGGACGGAAGCGCAGCAGGGCCGCCTGGTGGATGGCTTCCTGCGGGCTCTTGCCTTCATCGCGTTCGGCCTCGATGGCGAAGTCGATCATCATGATGGCGTTCTTCTTGACGATGCCGATCAGCAGGATGATGCCGATGATGCCGATCACGCCCAGGTCCTGCCCGGAGATCATCAGCGCCAGCAAGGCGCCCACGCCGGCCGACGGCAGGGTCGACAAAATCGTCAGCGGGTGGATGTAGCTTTCGTACAGCACGCCGAGCACGATGTACACGCAAACGACGGCGGCCAGAATGAGCCACAGCTGGTTCGACAGCGAGTTTTCATACGCGCCGGCCGCGCCCAGAAAGGTCAAGGTCACCGATGGCGGCAAGGCGATGTCTTTCGCCGCCTGGCGGATGGCGTCGACGGCGCTGCCCAGCGCCACGCCCTGCGTCGTGTCGAAGCCGAGGGTCGTGGCCGGGTATTGCGCCACGTGCGTGATTTGCAGCGGCGCCTGTTTTTCGCTGACGCTGGCAAAGGCGGACAGCGGCGTCGACTTGCCGGAGCCCGTGCGCACCTGCAGGTCCGCCAGGTCGGCCGGCGTGGTGACGATGCCCGGCTGCGCTTCGAGGATCACGCGGTACTGGTTGGTTTCCGTGAAAATCGTCGAAATGATGCGCTGGCCGAAAGCGTTGTACAGCGCGTCGTCGACGGTTGCCGTGGTGACGGACATGCGCGCGGCGCTGTCGCGGTCGATCGCCACGGTGACGGCGGCGCCCGTGGCGCCCGCATCCGTGACGACGTTGCGCAGCTGCGATTTTTCACGCATGCGCGCGGCCAGCTTGCCGGCCCACTCGGTGACGGTGGCCGTGTCGGCCCCTTCGAGCGAGACGCGGTACTGCGTCGGCCCCGACTCCGCATCGATGGTCAGATCCTGCGTCGGCTGCAGATACAGGGTCACGCCAGCCACCTTGGCCACGCGGTTGCGCAAGCGCTCCATGACCTCGTCCTGGCTGCCGCTGCGCGGACGCTTGAGGTTGATCAGCATGCTGCCCGTATGCAGCATGGTGTTGTTGGCCGCATCGACGCCGACGAGGGAACTCAGGGTATCGACAGCGGGGTCTTCCAGCAGCGCACTGGCGGCCGCCTGCTGCAAGGTGGCCATGCGCTCGTACGAGACGGCTTGCGAGGTTTCGATGCGCGCCTGCAGCTGCCCCGTGTCCTGCGTGGGGAACAGGCCTTTCGGAATGGTGATGTAGAGGATGACGGTCAGCACCAGGGTGGCCAGCGCCACCAGCAAGGTCAATCCCTGGCGTTTCAGCACCCACACGAGCGCATGGTCGTACTGCACGATCACACGGTCGAGGAAGGCCTGGATGCGCTGGCCCGTGGCGCTGATTTTTTCATCGGCGTGGCTTTTCAGCCAGCGCGCCGACATCATCGGCACCAAGGTCAGCGAGACCACGGCGGAAATCAGGATCGTGATGGCCAGGGTCATGGCAAATTCGCGGAACAAGCGGCCCACCACGTCGCCCATGAACAGCAGGGGAATCAGCACGGCGATCAGGGACACCGTCAGCGAGATGATGGTAAAGCCGATCTGCGACGCGCCTTTCAGGGCGGCCGCCATCGGCGTTTCGCCCTCCTCAATGTAGCGGGCGATGTTTTCGATCATGACGATGGCGTCATCGACGACAAAGCCCGTGGCGATCGTCAGCGCCATCAAGGAGAGGTTGTTCAGGCTGTAGCCGAGCAGATACATGACGCCACAGGCGCCGATCAGCGAAATCGGCACGGACAGGCTGGCGATCACCGTGGCGCGGATGCTGTGCAAAAAGGCGAAGATCACCAGCACCACCAGCAGCACGGACAACAGCAGTTCCATTTCCACGTGTTCGACCGAGGCGCGGATGCCCGTCGTGCGGTCGCTCAGCACGTCGAGCTTCATGGCCGCCGGCAGGCTGGCCTGCAGGTCGGGCAGCAGGGCCTTGATGGCGTCGACCGTCTTGATGACGTTGGCGCCGGGCTGGCGCTGCACGTTCAAAATGATGGCTGGCTGCTTGCCCGACCAGGCGCCCAGGCGCGTGTTTTCCGCGCTGTCGACGACGTTCGCCACGTCGGACAGGCGCACGGGCGCGCCATTTTTATAGGTGATGATCAGGCGCTTGTAGTCTTCCGCCGTGACCAGTTGATCGTTGGCGTTGATGGTGAATGAACGCGTGGGGCCGTCGAAACTGCCCTTGGCGCTGTTGACGTTGGCCGCCGCGATGGCCGTGCGCAGGCTGTCGAGGCCCAGGCCGTACGAGGCCAGCAATTTCGTGTCGCCCTGGATGCGCACGGCCGGACGCTGGCCGCCCGACAGCGAGACGAGGCCCACGCCGTTGACCTGGCTGATTTTGAGCGCCAGGCGCGTATTGACGATGTTCTGCACCTGCGTCAGCGGCATCGTGTCGGAGGTAATCGCCAGGGTCAGCACGGGCGCGTCGGCCGGGTTGATCTTCGCGTACACGGGCGGCGCCGGCAAGTCGGTCGGCAGCAGGGAGCCGCCCGCATTGATGGCCGCCTGCACTTCCTGCTCGGCCACGTCCAGGGTCTGGCCCAGCGTGAATTGCAAGGTGATGATGGAAACGCCGGCCGCGCTGGTGGAACTCATGCGCTGCAAGCCCGACATCTGCCCGAACTGGCGCTCCAGCGGCGCCGTCACGGTCTGCCCCATGACTTCAGGGCTGGCGCCCGGATACAACGTCTGCACCTGAATGGTGGGGAAGTCCACCTGCGGCAAGGCGGCCAGCGGCAGGAACTTGAAGCCAACCAGCCCTGCCAGCACGATGGCCAGCATCAGCAGCGCCGTGGCGACGGGGCGCTTGATGAATGGCGTCGATGGACTCATTGCGCTGCGCCCTTCGCGGGAGCGGTCGCCGGCGCCGGCGCCGATGCGGCAGCCGATGCGGCCGGTGCGCTGGCCGCGCCGTCAGCGTGCTGGCGGCGGTGGCGGCGCTCGCCCGTGCCTCCCGCGCCACCGGCGCCGCCCATGGCCGGCTTGTCGCCCGCCAAGGTGACTTTCGCGCCTTCCTTCAGGCGGTCGGCGCCTTCCGTGATGACTTGCTCCCCCGCTTCCAGGCCGGCGCGGATTTCCACCATGTCGGTGGTGGCCTGGCCCCGCGTGACCATGCGCACGGTGACGGTTTTATCGGCTTTCAGCACGTAGACAAAATCGCCGTTGTTACTGTGGCGCAGGGCCGTCACGGGCACCAGCACGGCGCCCGTGATGTTGCCCAGTTCCAGGCGCACGTTGACGAACTGGCTGGGGAACAGCGCCATCTTGTCATTCGTGTAGCGGGCCTTGGCGCGCACGGTGCCCGTCTGCACGTCGACCTGGTTGTCCAGCGCCGTCAAGCTGCCCTTGTCCAGGGTATGCGTGCGCGTGCGGTCCAGCGCCAGCGCGGCCAGGGCCGAGCCGCCATTCAGGCGCTCCTGGATGGTCTGCACTTTATCCTGCGGCACGGAGAACTCGACGTCGATGGGCGAGAGCTGCGTCACCACCACCACGCCGCCCGTGTCGCTGGTGCTCACCAGGTTGCCGATGTCGACCACCTTCAGGCCCGCGCGGCCGCTGATCGGCGACACCACCTTGGTGTAGCCGAGGTTCAGTCTGGCCGTGCCTTCGGATGCGCGGTCCGTCATGACGGTGCCTTCCAGCTGCTTGACCAGGGCGGCCTGCGTGTCGACGTCCTGGCGCGCGATGGAATCCTGGCCCAGCAAAGTCTGATAGCGTTTCAGGGTCAGGCGCGCGTTTTCCAATTGCGCTTCGTCGCGCTGGCGCTGGCCGGTGGCCTGCATCAGCGCCATCTCGAACTGGGCCGGGTCGATCTGCGCCACCACTTGGCCCGCCTTGACCATGCCGCCTTCCTTGAATTTCAATTCCTTCAAAATGCCCGACACTTGCGGGCGCACCGTCACGGTGGACGCGGCCGTCACCGTGCCCAGCGCGTCGAGCACCACGGGCAGGTCGGATTTCACGGCCGTGGCCACGCCCACGGTGGTCGAAGGGCCGCCGCGGCGCCCGCCTGGGCCACCGGGCCCGCCAGGACCGCCGGCCCCCATGCCGGGGCCGCCCTGGGCGCTGGTGCCCGAATGGGTCAGGTACCAGGCACCGCCCCCCAGCGCAGCCATCACGGCCAGCGCGATGACCGTGCCGACGATTTTTGAACGGCGGCTGCGCCGCGGGGTGTTGGGTGTAGTCTGCGAATCCATCGCTTATCCTTGTCTAGGCCGCTGGCACGGCGATTCTGTGGCGCCGGCCGAGGTGGAACACACTCAGGCCGGACGACCGTTTTTCGGGGTTGTTTCGGTACAAAGCCGGGGGAGTCAAGAGCTGAAAATCAGCTGAAAAAACATCGCTCCCTAGCGTGAAACGACTCTAGCATAGTCATGTAACTGTTTCATTTCTACCTGAAACAATTGCACACAGCCTGGCAGGCATGGGAGGATCAGACGGGCTGGCAGGCAGGCCGCCACTGTGGGGGAATGGTGGAAAAATCAGGCTTGCGGGGCGCCGCGCCCCCGCGAGCACGCGGCGCGGGCGACTCGCATGCAGATACAAACTCGCTACAAATCTCCGGCCAGCCGGCTTGACCTGGCGCCGCGCGGGTGCCCAGGCGACGGGAGACAGCGGCAATTCTTTACGTGGATTTACAAGGTCATGCCGAGGATGACGTCCTGGTAGTCGGTGCGGCCCACGCGGAAGGTGCGCCTTCCCAGTTGCGCAAAGCCGCAGCGTGCATAGAACGCCAGCGCATCGTGGTTTTCCGCGTACACGCCCAGCAGCACGCGCCCCGCCCCGCTGGCGCGCGCCTGCTCCACGGCCGCCTGCATCAAACGCTGGCCCACGCGCTGGCCCTGGAAGCGGTGCAGCAGGTAGATGCGCTTGATTTCCAGGTCGTTCGGGCGCGGGTCGGCCACCGGCAGGCCGGCGGGACTGAGCACCAGATAGCCGACGGGCGCGCCGCCCGGCGTGGCCTCGGCCAGCCACAGCCGCATGGCCGGCAGCGCCAGCCAGTCGCGGTACAGCTGCACGTCGTGCTGGCGCTGGCAATGGGCGATGACGTCGGCGCCATCGAGTATGCCGGCGAATGCTTCAAGAAAAGTGGCCTGCCCCACCAGCGCCAGCGCGTGTTCGTCGCCCTTGGCGCAAGGGCGGATGGTGATCGCGTTGTCGGTGTCTGCATTCATATCGCTTGGCATATTGGGCTCCTCAAGGAAAACAAGCCGGGCGAAGCCGGCTTGAGGTCATATCACTACTGCGATTACTTGCCGCCTAACGGCACCTCGCACAGGCAGTGCGTGAGGGCCATGAACGGTTTATGTTCGCGCGTGATGCCCGACAGCCAGGAGAGGTCCTGCGCCATGCCCAGCGCCGCGTCGGCCGGCAAGCCGGTCGTGGCCAGGCCCAGCTTCACGTGTTCGCCCAGGCCCAGCGAAGCCATGGCCTTGGAGCCGAACATGCCGATCAACCGGTCCACGTTCGACGTTTCCTGCTCCAGGTAGGTCACACGGTAATCGGTGCCCAGCTTGGCGCGCTTGGCGGCCGAGGCCAGCGCATCGCCATAGCTGCCGATGCGGTCGACCAGGTTGCGCTCCTTCGCCTGCAAGCCCGTCCAGACGCGGCCCTGCGCCACCTCATTGATTTTCTCGGGCGTCGTCTTGCGCGCCTTGGCGGCCAGGTTCAGGAAGTCGCCATACACGTGGTTGATCGAACCCTGGATCACTTGCGCGAAACGCGGGTCGAGCGGACGCAATGGGTTGCCCGCGTCGGCCAGCCACGTGGTCGGCGAACCGGCCGTATGGATGCCCAGCTTTTCCACTACCTTGTCGGCCGTCGGCAGAATCGCGAACACGCCGATGGAACCGGTGATGGTGGCCGCGTCGGCGATCACTTCATCGGCCGAGGTGCTGATCCAGTAGCCGCCCGAAGCGGCCACGTTGCCCATCGAGACGACCACCGGCTTGCCGGCGGCGCGCGTCAGTTCCAGTTCGCGGCGTATCAGTTCCGAGCCGAAGGCGCTGCCGCCCGGCGAATCGACGCGCAGTACGACGGCCTTGATCGATTTGTCTTCGCGTGCCTGGCGGATCAGGCGCGAGGTGGACAGGCCGCCGATGGCGCCCGGTGGCGCGATGCCGTCGCCGATTTCGCCCGAAGCGATGACCACGCCGACGGCGTCGCCGACGTGCACGGGGCGCAGGCGCGCCAGGTAATCGGTGTAGTTCACCTGGCGGAAGTTCGTGCCTTCCGTATTCTTCGCGCCGCGCGCCATCATGAACTGGCGCAGTTCATCGCGCGTTTTCAGGCCGTCGACCAGCTTGGCGTCCAGCGACACCTTGGCAATGTCGCCACCGGCGGCCGTCATCAGCGCGGGCAGCGCATCGATCGATTGCATGATGGCGCCGGCCGGCAGCTTGCGCGCCTTTTCCACGTCCGTCGTGTAGGTGGTCCACAGGCCGTTGTTCAGGTAACGGTCCGCTTCGGCCGCCGCTTCGGACGGGCCGTTGGCGATGAAAGGCTCGGCCGCGCTTTTATACGTGCCCACTTTCAACAGGTTCACCGTCACGCCCACTTTGTCGAGCGCGTCGCGGTAGTAATTGCGGTAGCGGCCAAAGCCTTCCAGCATGACGCCGCCCATCGGGTGCAGGAATACCTCGTCGGCCTTGGCAGCCACCAGGTACTGGCGCTGGTTGTAGCTCGAACCCCAGGCCGTGACTTTCTTGCCCGTGGCGCGGAAGCGTTCCACGCCGGCCGCCACTTCGCGCAGCGAAGCGAGGCCGCCGCCCTGCAATTCGTCGAGCAGGATCACCATGGAGCCGATGTCCTTGTCCTTGGACGCCGTGTCGAGCACCGCCAGCACGTCGCGCAGCTGCACCGTCTTCTTGACTTCGCCGCTGACATTGGCCAGCACGGCCTCGCGCACGCCGCCCGGGGTTTCCTCGACCAGCGGGCCTTGCAAGTCCAGTACCAGGGTGGTCTTTTCCGCCAGGGGCTTGGCGCCGCCGCCGAAGATGGCGATCAGGATGGCGATGACGATCAGCAGGAAGATCAGATTGATGACCGCGCGGCGGGTGGCGTCGAGCGCGCGCCAGAATGCGCCGAAACCGCGGCGCAGCGGCGGGAAGGGGTTGAGTGACATTGATGCTCCGTGAGGTTGTGTACCTAAAGGAAATCAATATAACTGAAAACGGGCTGAATCGTCTTATTTTGACAAGTGTGGCGCGCCTTTGATGGCCTGCCCTGCCGGCGTCGAGATGAGGAACAGGCCGCCCAGCACCAGGGCGCCATTCAGGATCAGCAATTCCAGGCCGATGCGGTAATGCTCGAACAGCAACGCCTGTTCCTGTTCGATCAGCGCGCACAGCAGCGGCCCCGCCACGGCCACCAGCGGCACCCAGCGGTCGCGCACGCCGCGCCGGCTCAGCAAGCCGAAGGCGAACAGGCCCAGCAGCGGACCATAGGTATAGCTGGCCAGCTTCAGGATCACGCCTATCATGCTGGGATCGTCAAGCCACTTGAAGGCCATGATCAGGATCAGGAACAGCGCGGCAAACCCCAGGTGGACACGGCGGCGCCAGCGCATCTGCGCGGCCGGATTCAGGTCCGCCCGCCGCTGCACGCCCAGGATATCGATGCAGAAGGTGGATGTGAGTGCCGTCAGCGCCCCGTCCACGCTGGGAAACAGGGCGGAAATGAGGGCGATGAAGAAAATCAGCTGCACGACGGCCGGGAAATGCCCGAGCACGACGGCGGGGAACAGTTTGTCGCCTGTTGCCGTCACGCCGGCCAGCGGCGCATACAGGTGCAGCAAGCCGCCGAGGAACAGGAACAGCAGCAGCACGCCCGTCAGCACCACGGTCAGGCTGAGCATATTCTTTTGCGAGTCGCGCAAGGTGCGCACGGAGATATTCTTTTGCATCATCTCCTGGTCCATGCCCGTCATGGCGATGGTAATGAACATGCCGGCCACGATGTGCTTCCAGACATAAGCGGGGCTGTCCGGATCGACGGTGAAGATGCGCGTGAGGCCCTGCGCGCGCATGCGTTCGAGGCTGTCGATGAGGGACAGGTCCATCTCGCGCAGCAAAAATACGCTGCAGATGACGAGACCGGCCAGCATGCACGCCGTTTGCAGGGTATCGGTCCAGACGATGGTCTTGACGCCGCCCTCATACGTGTAGAGCAGGATCAGCAGCAGCACGGCGCACGACGTCAGCCAGAACGGCACGCCCAGGCTGTCGAGGATGGTCGCTTGCAGGATATTGACCACCAGATACAGCCGCGCCGTGGCGCCCAGCAGCCGCGACACGATGAAAAACGCCGCCCCGCTCTGGTAGGAGCGCCGTCCCAGACGCAGTTCCAGGTAGCGATAAATGGAGGTCAGCTGCAGCCGGTAGTACAGCGGCAGCAAGATGAAGGTGATGGCCAGGTAACCGAGCACGTAGCCGATCATCAGCTGGATGTAGCCAAAACCGTTGCTACCCACGGCGCCGGGCACGCTGATGAAGGTCACGCCCGTGAGTGTCGTGCCCACCATGCCGAAGGCCACCAGCATCCAGTTGCTGTCCTTGTTGCCAATGAAAAAACTGTCGTTGGTGGCGTGGCGCGACGTGCGCCACGCAACGCCCAGCAGGATCAGGAAATACGCGAGGACGACGGCAAACAGGATGAGGGGCGACATGGACGTTGCGCTGGCGGCAAAGAGGAACAGGGGCAGCAATATACAACAAAGCGTACAGCAATGCCCCCGGTCAATCAGGCATCAGCAGCCAGTCGGTTTGACCTTCTCCACTTCCAGGCCGAACCACGGACGCAAGCGCGTGCCGATGACGTTGCCCAGAAAAGCGCAGACCAGCCACAGCCAGCCGTGCAGGCTGCCAGAGATGATGCCGCTGAAGTAAGCGCCGATGTTGCAGCCGTAGGCCAGGCGCGCGCCGTAGCCGAGCAGCAAGCCGCCGACGATGGCGGCGATCACCGAACGGCGCGGGATGCGCCACACGGGCGCGTAGCGGCCGGCCAGCGCGGCCGCCAGCATGGCGCCCAGCACGATGCCGATGTCCATCACGGACGTCTTGTCTTGCGTCAGCGGCGCGGCCAGCGCGGCCGCGTTGGCCTTGGTCGACCAGTAAGCCCAGCTGGCCGTGTCGATGCCGACCACGGACGCGGCTTTCGCGCCCCACAGGGCAAACGCGGACGTCACGCCCCACGGCCGGCCCGACAGCGCCAGGGTGGCGAAGTTCAGCACGACGAGAGCGATGGCGCCCGCCACCAGCGGCCAAGGGCCGTGCAGCCAGGGCGATGCCTGCGCGGGCCGCAATGGCGTGGCGACGAGCTTGCCATGGCGGCGCTTTTCCACCAGCACCGTGATGCCGGCGATCAGCGCGAAGACGATCCAGTTCAGCGCCAGCGCGGGTACCAGGCCCAGGGTCGTCACGAGGGAAATGGGCTGGAGCTGTGGCAGCGACGTCCAGAATGGCATATGCGCCGTGCCGATCACGGAGCCGACGATGAAGGCGGCCAGGGTGATGAGCATGCGCGTGCTACCCCCGCCCACCGTGTACAGGGTGCCGGACGCGCAGCCGCCGCCCAGCTGCATGCCGATACCGAAGATGAAGGCGCCGAAGATGACCGAGGTGCCGGCCGGAGAAACGAGGCCCGCGACGGGCGTGCCGAACAGGGTGCCGGCCGACAGCGCAGGGAAGAACAGCGCCACGCCGACGGCCAGCATCAGCATTTGTGCGCGCAAGCCGTCGCCGCGCCCATCGGCAATGAAGACGCGCCAGGCGGAAGTAAAGCCGAAGGCCGCGTGATACAGGGTGATGCCGAGCAAGGCGCCCACCACATACAGCGCGGACAGCGTGGCGCCGACGGTTTGCGCCAAATACCAGGCGCCGAGCACGATAAGCACAAGCGCGACGCCCAGCGGTTTTGGATTGATGGCGGCGCGCAGGCGCAGCGGTGACATTGCTGTATCGGACATGGGGAGTATGGGCAAGAGGAAAGTAAACGTCATTCTCGCCCGTTTTGGTGTTTTCTGCCAGAAACTTGCTGGCAGATCAGGCTAGCCTAGTGCCCCACCGCATGGATCGACTTTGCACCGCCGGCACGTACGGGAATCGGGTTCAAGCGATCCAGCCGGCCGCTCAAGGCTGTCAAACCGAAGGCACCCAGCACGACGAGCGCGCCGATCCAGCCCGTGTGCACGAGGCCCAGGTGTTCGACGATCAGGCCGCCACCCCAGGCGCCGCCGGCGATGCCGAGGTTGAAAGCGGCGATGTTCAGGCCAGAAGCCACGTCCACGGCGCGGGGCGTGAAGTGCTCAGCTTGCTGCACGACATACACTTGCAAACCGGCCACGTTACCGAAGGCCACGGCGCCCCACAGCAGCACGGTGATAACGACGAGCACGGGATGCGGCGCCGTGAAGGTCAGCAGCAGCAAAACAAAGGCCAGCAGCAAAAAGATCAGTTTCAGGGCGCGCACTGGGCCGCGCTTGTCGGCCAGCTTGCCGCCCCAGATATTGCCGAACGCCACCGACACGCCATACACAAGCATCACCACGCCCACGGCGCCGGCGCTGAAGCCCGACACTTGCTGCAAAATCGGCGCCAGATAGGTAAAGGCGATGAAGGAGCCGCCATAGCCGACGGCCGTCATCGCATACACGAGCAGCAGGCGCGGCTGGGCCAGCACCTGCACTTGCTGCAGCAGGGACGCCGGTTTGCCGTGGGCAATGGTCGACGGCACGTACAGCAGGCTGCCGATGAACGCCACCAGGCCGAGGGCCGAGACGGCAAGGAAGGTTTCGCGCCAGCCGAAATGCTGGCCGATGAAGGTGCCCAGCGGCACGCCCGTCACGAGCGCCACGGTCAAGCCCGTAAACATGATGGCAATGGCGCTAGCCGCCTTGTCTTTTGGCACCAATGACGTGGCGATGGTCGAGCCGATCGAGAAGAACACGCCATGCGCCAGCCCCGTCAGGATGCGGGCGACGACGAGGGTTTCATAGCCCGGTGATTTCCATGCCAGCAAGTTACCCAGGGTGAACAAGACCATCAGCGACAACAGCAAGGTCTTGCGCGGGATCTTGCCCGTCAGGGCAGTCAGCACGGGTGCGCCGACGGCGACACCCAGCGCATACAGGCTGACCAGCAGGCCGGCCGACGGCAGGTTCACGCCCAGGTCGGCGGCGATGGTGGGCAACAGCCCCACGATGACAAACTCGGTGGTTCCGATGGCAAATGCGCTGAGGGTCAGCGCGAGCAAGGCAATGGGCATGAAAAACTCCGATCAATGATGTTGGCATGCAGTATCGGAGTTTTCTTTGTTTCGAAAAATACTTCGCTTGGCAGAAGATAATTGCGCTCAAATCAACAATTTATAAGATATCGATCCAGTAGCAGCCGCTGACTACCTGCCGAGCGGTATGCAAACGATAACGACTGGACATGAGCAAAAGGAATTGAACAACCGGAAATATTACAAAGGCATATTGATTACAAAGGCATATTGCCCGGACCTTAACGCAGCTGCGGCCTTTCTATCCTTTGTGCCCTGCTGCGTGTTTCCCGTTCAATTTCGCTGCGCCGCTGACGCTCTGCTTCGGCGGCAGGAGACTGGAATATCTGCATCTGCGTGGCATTTTCTTGCCGTTCTACTTGCTGGAGTTTAGCTGTCGCCGCCTCGGCCGACATTTTCAAGGTCGCCACCTCCAGGCTGGCCGCATCCTGCCGCAACGAAGCTACTTTTTCCATGTTGCGCACCAGTTGCAGCGACGACTCGCGGTAAGCAACCGTGTCGAGCCACACCGGAATGGCCGGCATCGACGGCGCCTGGTCCTCTTGGGCGGCAGGCAGCGGCGTATCGGGATGCCCAGCGTGCGGAAGCGCATGCGACCAATCCATGGCATCTGAACGTATCAGCAACTCCGCGCGGCCTTGTGCCAGCAGTTTGTCGCGCAGTTCCTTTTCTGCCTGCAGATAAAAGGCATCGATGCCGGCGCTCTGCGCCAGCGCCGCGGAAGCAATGCTCCTCAGATTGGCGGCGGCCAGCAGGTCTGCAGTCAGCAGCCATTGCTCGGCGCTGGGCAAGCGCTTGATGGGCTCGCCAAGAGCGGCGTGCGCGACAGCCGCCAGTTGCGCATTGAGCTGGTCGGGATCATGCTGTAATGCCGCGATTTTTTCAGCATTGGCAGGATCGCCCAGGTACTGGGCCAGGCCGGTCGTCACCTTGATGGCATTGCGCTGGTGGCCCGTACGCAGACGGGACAAGTCAGGCACCAGCACGCGTACCGTTTGCTCCGAGGGTAAATCGCTTTTTAAGGTGAATTCGTAGGCGTTTTCATCGGCATCGACGCGCAGCGTAACGGTCAGCAACTCAGTGGAGTTGCCATTGATCAGCTGCGGACTTGCGCCAGGCGAAACCAGCAAGGAACGGCTGGACTTTTTCCCGATCCAGTACTTCATGTGGGCACGCCCCGTATTCATCAGGCGGACGTTTTCCTCGGGCGCGCCCAAGGTGAAAATATAACTATTCTCGTCACGCTGAAAATCGGGCAGCTCCAGCTGGGCACTCATCTGCAGCGGCAGCACATGCTCGGTCAACTGCCCGGACAGAAACATGTAGGCAGGATGCGTAGCCCGATCGGGCTTGACGAGCGAAATGTGATCCGCATTATCGATCGCCACCGGACGCCCGTCGCACACGCGCGTCGCGCTTCCCCACTGCACGATGCGCACGCCCCCCACATCAGCCGTTTCATAGGCGCAGCCGACGCGCGGCTTGGCCGCAAGGCTGGCCCAATCGTCGCTAAGCTGCTTGAGCATGTCATTGCTGTCGACTGGCCTCAAGTTCGACAGCGCAGGATTGCTCGCCACCAGCCCTGCCAGTTGCGCCACCTGTGCTCCCTCCATCGGCGCACTGAACAAAACGATCAGCGGCACTTTTTCAGCCAGTGCGGGGGCCTTGTCCAGATTATTGGCCAGATAGCGCATGATGACGAGCCCACCCATGCTGTGCCCGACAAACACAATGGCCGGGTAGTCAAGCACACCGGACGGCTGCAGATAGCTTTGCAGCTTGTTGGCTGCCTCGCGGATATCAGGCGAGCCGCCAGTCATGATGTTGGAGCTGAAACCGAAGGCATAAGTATCGACTTGCGGTCCCAGCGTGGCATCATTCTTGAGCAGGCGAAAGAAACTCTCGCCATGCGCGTCCGTCCACGTACCTCGCGTGCTGCCAAAGATGCCATGCACGAACACGACCGCGATTTTATGCCTGGTATCGGACCGCTCTACCCAGCCTGGATCCTCGCCATTCACAGGGGCCGAACGGTGGCACGCAGCCAAGACCAGGCAAGCAGCAATGAGTGTCAGCCACCAATGCTGGCGGCGCAGTGCGACAGCTGTTCGCATTCTTGCCCCCTTTCCATGCCATGACCACGGATGCCACCTGCTGCCCGTGCATGTAAGCGTCACGGCGCACTGACGACACAGTATGTGGCGCAACGGCGCTTGCGCGTAGTGAAATGCATGATAGTTTGATTTCGCGAAAGCCGGCCCCAATACGATGGAACCAAATCACGCGCGTGGTGTACAAACTGACGGGTGTCGGCCGTCCCGGCCTGTCTGCTACACTGCGCTGCATGCAACAGAGGTCACCACCATGAATTCAGAAAAACTGGCGCTGCTGGTCACGCGCGAAATGCCATATGGGAAATATCAGGGACGGCTGCTGGCCGACTTGCCGGGACACTACCTGGGCTGGTTCGCGCGCGAAGGCTTTCCCTCGGGCGAACTGGGCAGTTTAATCGCGCTGATGTACGAGCTCGACCACAACGATTTAAGAAGCTTGCTCGACCCGCTGCGCACGCGCAAGTCGCCGTGGCGGCCGGGCGAGTAAGGAGAGTAGTAAGGCGGGTCTTAAAACTCGCGTACTTTCCTTGCCAGCATGGCGCTGAACTCGCCATTTTCCACGAGTTTTTGCAGTTCGCTTGCGCCACCGATGAGCATGCCGTTGACAAAGACCATGGGAAACGTCGGCCAGCCCGTCCACATCTTGAGGGCATTGCGGCGGTGCCACTGGCTCAAATAACTGCCGTATTGCAGGTACTGGTAGGGCGTGCCCAGCACGTCAAGGATCTTGCGCGCCTTGCGCGGAAACGGATTGAGCGCCATGCCGACGACGACGACCTGGTGCGCGGCGATGGCAGCCTGCACCTCGCGCACGATGTCCTTGTGCTTGCTGCCGATCAAGGGACGGGCGGCGGAATGGATCTGGGCTTGGTCAAGGATGGCGCGGGTCATGAAAGTCCTGGGATGAGTGGCACGTGGCGTGCGGATCCACGCATTGTGCCACGCACGCAGCCTGGCGTGGGCTACACTGCGCCTCTCCTCCCCTTCGCGTCAAAGATATGCAAGACATCCATCCCATGCTTGAACGACGCCGCAGCCGGCGCCTGCTCGGCGCTCTTCTGCTGGCCGCCAGCTGCGCCAGCGCCCACGCCGCCGATCCCGGCCTTGAAAGCGGCCTGCTCCACGCGCTGCACCTGAAAAAGGGCACGACGGACAGGGTGGGCACCTCGGGCAAGGCCATCGCCGCCTACATGCGCGAAGGCTATATCGGCAAGCGTCCCGACCAGCGCTTCGACTACACCGATTACTACCTGCTGAAGAAACCGGCCAGCTTCATGGGACATGAACTGGTGCTCATCGAGGAAGAATACATCACGCAATACATAGGCTGCTGCGTCAGCCCCGGGGCCGGCGTGACGGTGAAGGTGCGTGGCAACACGCAAAACCTGCAAGCGTTCGCCAGCGCCCAGCGCTGCACCCTGACCGACCCCGTCGATATGCAACATGCATTGAGCGAGGCGGCCATCAAGGCCAGGCTGCCGCAAGGCCATTACGCCTCATTGAGCTGCCGCGAACGCGACGCGCAGCCCTAGCGGCTCGATGGCGGATGCCGTATGCCGGCCTGAACAATCGTTGCCGTCGAATACGGGGATGCGATATGCCAGCCCAGGCTCGCATACAATTTCGCCCCATCGTCCGTTGCCACCAGCACCCGGCGCGCGCTGGCCGATCGTTGCCTGGCCGCCAGCGCGGCCATCAGCGCCCGCCCCAGACCCCGGCGCCGGTGGCCGGCCTCGGTGACGATGCGGTCAAAGACAAAGACACCGGCATATTCGACGGCATGGCCGCTGGCGGCAATACCGCCATCTTCGGCCAGAATACGCGCCGTCGTGATTTCCTGTGATGTTGCCACGTCCAGGCGGTAGCCGGCAGGCAGATCCGGCGCCTGCAGAGTGCCTTCATGGGTCATGAAATAGCCGCCGGGGCAAAGTTGCCATCGCGGCGGTAACAGCCCCAGCAATTGCTCCCCGTCACCACACATCTTGATGAAGATATGCGGACCGTGGATCGACGCTGCCAGCGCGCTGATGCCTGGAACAGGTCCCGCAAAAACGTGGCGCCGGATTTCGCCCGGCAAGCCCGTATCGACGCGCCATCCGCCGTGATCGGGCACGGGCAGCGCCAGGCCGCGCGCCATCGAACGTGCCGCCAGCCAGGCGGCAAGCAGGCCGGGATCGGCCAGATTCGACTTTCCTTGTTCTTCCAATTTTCATGCTCCTACATTCGTCCCTGTCCCGCTTATGCCAGGGAAAATCTTCCGCCTACCCCAGCGGCACGTGCAAGCCCATCTTCAGGCAAGTCAATGCCACCGACGTGCGGTAGCGCCGGATATTGTCGTCGCCGCCGAACAGGCGCTCCGTCAGCGCCTCGTATTCGGCCATGCTGCTGGCGGTAATGATCAGCAGGTAATCGGCCTCGCCCGTGATCCCGTAGCACTGCTGGATGGCAGGCTCGGCCATGATGCGCGCGCGCATGCCTGCCGTGCGCTGCGGGTGTTCGTCGTGCAGATGCACTTCCACCGTCAGGATCAGGGGGCGGCCTACGCGGCTCGCGTCGAGCACGGCCACTTCATTGCGGATCACGCCGCTCTCGCGCAGGCGGCGGATGCGCCGCTGCACGGCCGGTGCCGACAAGTGCACGGCCTGGGCGATTTCACGCTGCGATGTCGTGTTATCGCGCTGCAAGATGTCGAGGATGGCCAGGTCGAAGGTATCGAGGGTGAGGGAGGGCGTGAGCGAAAGTTGCGTCATGAAGGTCAAAATGCAGTGCAAAACTCGGAGCAGACACAATAAACTTTCACTATTCCGATATCAAGCCTTTTATCACATGCCATTACGCCGCTATTCCTCGTTGATTCCCCTGCTGGCCATCCTCGGCTCCGTCACCTGCCTGGGACTGGGCACGTCATGGGCCAAGCACAGCCTGTTTCCGCTCGTGGGCGCGCAGGGCACGACGGCCGTGCGCGTGGGCTTTTCCGCGCTGCTGCTGTTGCTGTTCTGGCGCCCGTGGCGCTGGCAGCTGAGCCGTGCCGACCTGCGCACGGTGGCCCTGTACGGCGCCGCGCTGGGCTTGACCAACCTGTGCTTCTACATGGCCTTGCGCACGATCCCGTTCGGCATCGCCGTGGCGATCGAGTTTTCCGGCCCGCTCGCCGTGGCCCTGCTGGCCTCGCGCCGCCCACTCGACTTCGTCTGGGTGGCCCTGGCCGTGGCGGGACTGGCGCTGCTGCTGCCGCTCGGCCACGACGTCAGCAACCTCGATCCGACAGGCGTGCTGTTCGCCCTGGGCGCTGCCGTATGCTGGGCCTCGTATATCGTCTTCGGCAAGCGCGCCAGCCATTTGCATGCGGGCCATTCCGTCTCGCTGGGCCTGGCCATGGCCGCGCTGGTGGTCGTGCCCGTGGGCGTGATGCACAGCGGCGCCGCCCTGCTCTCGCCTGTCGTGCTGGGCGTAGGCTTAGGGGTAGCGCTCATTTCCAGCGCGATACCGATCTCGCTGGAAATGGTGGCCCTGAAGCGGCTGACGCCGCAAGCGTTCGGCATCATGAGCAGCATGGAGCCGGCCGTGGCCGCCATGCTCGCGTACATCCTGCTCGACGAGCGCCTCGGTGCCGGGCAATGGCTGGCGATTGCCATGATCATGGCCGCGTCGATGGGCAGTTCGTACATGGCGCAGCGCCAGAGACGCGCTGCGCCGGCTGGTGCTCAGGCCCGAATATAAATCGTGAAGCTGGCATAGATCATGACGATGCCTCGTGCTGCCTGGCCGTGCGCCAGGCCAGCAGCGCGGCCAGCACGAGCAGCGCGGCGCTGGCCGTGAAGGTGGCGCGAAAACCGTGGCCATCGAGCAGGATGCCGCCCACGGTGGAACCGAAGCCGATGCACAGCTGGACGACGGCCACCATCAGGCCGCCACCGGCTTCGGCGTCATCAGGCAAGGTCTGCGCCAGCCACGACCACCAGCCCGTGGGCGCGGCCGTCGCCAGCAATCCCCATAGCCCCAGCAGCACGAAGACGGGCGCCAGCTCGTCGCCGAACGCCAGCAGGGCCAGCGCGATGGCGGCCATCAGCAAGGGAATGGCGACGAGCGTGCGGTACAGGCCACGCCGCAGCACCACGCCGATCAGCGCCGTGCCGATGAAGCCGGCCACGCCGATCGCCAGCAGCAGCATCGACAAGGTGGGCACGCCGACGCGCGTGACGTTTTCCAGGAACGGACGCACATAGGTAAACAGCACGAACTGCCCCATGAAGAACGCGCCGACGGCCAGCATGCCCAGGGCCACCTGGCGGCGTTCGAGCAGGCGCAAGATTTGGCCGGAACGGGCCGACCGCGGCGCCGCCGGCATCGATGGCAGGCTGCGCCACTGCCAGGCCAGCGCCAGCAGCGCCACCGGCGCCAGGCACAGGAAGGCGCCGCGCCAGCCGATGCTGGCGCCCAGATAGCTGCCCAGCGGCGCGGCCACCACGGTCGCCAGCGCATTGCCGCCATTGAAGATGGCCAGCGCCCTGGGCACGCTGTGGCTGGGCACGAGGCGCATCGCGACGGCGACCGACATCGACCAGAATCCCCCCACCACCACGCCAATCAGCGCGCGCCCCGCCATGTACATCGCGTAGCTGGTGGCCAGTCCCACCACCAGCGCCGACACGCACATCAGGCCCGTCAACAGCAGCAGCAAGGTCTTGCGGTTCATCAATGCCGCCAGGGTAGCGATGGACAGGCTGGCCAGCACGGCGAAGGCGCCCGAGATGGCGATGCCATAGCCGGCCAGGCCTTCGCTGACGTGCAAGTCCGCCGCCAAGGGCGTGAGCAGGCTGACGGGCATGAATTCGGAGGCGATCAGGGTGAACACGCACAGGGTCATGGCAAAGATGCCGCCCCAGAACGCGGGCGCTGCCGCCTCGCTGCGGACCGCGCTCATGCCGCCAGGGCGCGCTGGAAGAACGACGCCAGCTTGTCCCACGGGATCAGGGTCACGCGGTCATACAGGTCGACGTGGCCGGCGCCGGCAACGTAATGGAGCTCCTTCGGCTCGGCGGCGCGCCGGTAGGCATCCTCGCTGAACTCCTTCGAGTGCGCCTGGTCGCCCGTGATGAACAGCAGCGGACGGGGCGAGATCGTCTCGATATCGATGAAGGGATAGAAATTCATGAACTTCACGTTGCTGCTCAAGGTGGGACGGGTGGCGCGCTCAGGCAGCTGGCTGGCAGGGATGTAGGCGCCGCGCGGCGTGCGGTAGAAGTCGTGGAATTCGCGTTCGATAGCACTTGGGTTGGCGCTCAGCTCGGGCAAGGTGCCGCTCGTGTAGGCGGTGGCGCCTCCGGCAAACTCCACCTGGCGCTGGCGCGCGGCCGCGGCGATATAAGCCTGGCGCTGCGCCAGCGTTTGCGACTGACGCAAGCCGTGGCGGCTGGCGCCGCCCATGTCGTACATGCTCACCGTGGCGATGGCCTTGATGCGCGGGTCGATCTTGGCCGCGCTGATGACAAAGCTGCCGCTGCCGCAAATGCCGATGGCGGCGATGCGTTCGCTGTCGACCAAGGCTTGTGCGCCGAGAAAATCGACGGCGGCGCTGAAATCCTCGGCGTAGATATCGGGCGAGACGGCGTTGCGCGGCCGCCCTTCGCTCTCGCCCCAGAACGACAGGTCCAGCGACAGGGCGACGAAGCCCTGCTCGGCCATTTTGGTCGCATACAGGTTCGCGCTTTGCTCCTTGACGGCGCCCATCGGGTGGCCAACGATGATGGCGGCGTGCCGGCGAGCGGGGTCCAGCTGCGCCGGCAGGAACAGATTGCCGGCAACCGTCATCTGGTACTGGTTGCGGAAGCGCACCGGCTGTACCGTCACCTTGCCGCTTTTGTAGAAATTGTCGGCGCCATCGGGCATGGCCGGCAAGGCCGGCGCGGCGGTGGCGAAAATGGGTGCGCCCAGGACGGATAGGACGCCCAGTGCCGCCATGCCCGTGCCCGCTGCCTTGACGAATTCGCGGCGGCCAGCGGTCGTTTTCATGCGTGTTGTCTTCATGCCCATGCTCCTTTAAAAGTCAGGGCACCATCTTGACGCAGGCAAGCTCTTTTGATTAGCGGGTACAATCTTGATGTAGTTATGAGAAAAATTCAGCAATGAGCCAAACCAAAGTCAACGATCTGCAAGCATTCCTCGCCGTGGCGCGGGAACGCAGCTTTACCAAGGCCGCCGCCAGGCTGGGCATCACCGCGTCCGCGCTCAGCCATACCATCCGCACCCTGGAAGAACGGTTGGGCGTGCGCCTGCTGGCGCGCACCACGCGCAACGTGGCGCCCACCGACGCGGGCGAAAAGCTCATGCTGGCCATCGCGCCCCTGTTCGAGCAGATCGCCGCCGAGGTCGAGGCGCTGGGCGCGCTGCGCGACAAGCCGCGCGGCACTATCCGCGTCACCTGCACCGACGACCATATCGAACTGCTGCTGCGCCCCATGCTGGCCGGCTTCCTGCGCGACTATCCCGACATCAGCCTGGAACTGGTGGTCGACTACGGCTTTACGAATGTGGTCGAGCAGCGCTTCGACGCCGGCATCCGCCTGGGCGAAGCGATCAGCAAGGACATGATCGCCGTGCGCATCGGCCCCGACTGGCGCCTGGCCGTGGTGGGATCGCCCGCGTATTTCGCGCGCCATGGGGCGCCCGCGACGCCGCATGCGCTGACGGAATTCGCTTGCGTGAATATCCGCCACCGGCCCGCTGGCGCCATCTACGCCTGGGAATTCGAAAAGGATGGCCAAGCCTTTGCCGTCAAGGCCGAAGGCCAGCTGGTGTTCAACAGCATCATGCACGTGCTCAATGCGGCGCTCGACGGCATCGGCCTGGCGTATGTGCCCGAGCCCCTGCTGGCGCCTTACCTGGCCGATGGCCGCCTGGTCGAAATCCTCGCCGACTGGTGTCCCACCTTCCAGGGCTACCATCTGTACTACCCGAACCGGCGCCAGGCCACGCCCGCGTTTTCAGCCTTCGTGGAGGCGCTGCGCTACCGCGCCTGATTTCGCCACGTTCCTGCGCGCCAGCCAGGCCAGCGGCAGCAGCGCGAGCAATGCCGCCGCCACGCCGGCCCACGGCGACGACGCCATCATGTGGCGCGACACCATCAGCGCACCGAGCATCGAACCGAAGGAAATACCGAGGTTAAACGCGGAAATATTCAGGCCCGAGGCGAAATCGACGGCGTGCGGCGTGTAGCGCTCGGCCGTGGCCAGCATGCCGGCCTGCAGGGCGGGCGACAGGCCGAAGGCGAACACGCCCCAGACGAACAGCATCACCGTCATCATCCACTGCGAGCTGATGCTGAGCGCCACGCCCGCTTGCGTGACGGCGAGCAACACCAGCATCAATCGCAAGGCCTTTTGCCAGCCCAGGTGGCTGGTCAGGTAGCCGCCCGCCAGATTGCCGGCAAAAGTGGCGATGCCGAACACGATCAGCAAGGCGCTGGCCATGGTGGCGGAAAAGCCCGTCACGTCCGTCAGGATGGGCGTGATAAACGTGAACGCGGCAAAGCTGCTGCCGAAACCGAACGTCGTCACGGCCATCATGGTCAAAATGGGACCGCTGCCCAGGGCCGCCAGCTGCGTCATGGCCTTGCCGCCTTTGCCTTGCGCCAAACCGGCCGGCAGCCAGCGCGCCATGGCGGCCAGGCCCAGCGCGGCCAAGACCACCACGGCAAAGAAGGGCAAGCGCCAGCCCATCAGGTTGCCGAGGAAGCTGCCGAACGGCACGCCGATCACCATGGCCAGGGTCAATCCCGCGAACATCACGGAAATCGCCCTGCCCGCCTGCGCCTTGTCCACCAGGCTGGCGGCCACGGTGGCGCCGATGGCAAAGTAGGTGCCGTGCGCCACGGCAGTGATGACCCGCCCCAGCAGCAACAGTTCGAATGTGTGGGAAAACGCTGCCAGCAGGTTACCTGCCAGGAACACGCTCATCAGCCCCAGCAGGGCCGCCTTGCGCGGCAGTCGCGACATCAAGAGCACCAGCAGCGGCGTGCCGATGGCCAGCGCCAGCGCATACAGGCTGACCAGCGAGCCGGCCGATTCGATGGAAATATGCAAATCTTTCGCGATGGTGGGCAGGATGCCGACGACGATAAATTCGGTGACGCCGATGGCAAAGGCGCCGACGGCCAGCGCCAGCACGCCGCGCGGCATCTTGCTGGCTTGAGGTGAAACAGGGCTTGCGGTGGTCATGGCATTCTCCGGCTGAGTTCAAGCCAGTCAGTGTATCGAGCAAACCGCTTTTGATATAGACTCCGATAATGGAAACACCTGTGAAATGGATTCAATAATGGCCAGGCAAGACATCAACCGCGCGTTCGAGATGGCCGTGTTCGTCGCCGTGGTGGAAACGGGGGCGTTCTCCGCCGCCGCGCGCCGCCTGGCCTTGACGCCGTCAGCCGTCAGCAAGCTCGTCAATCGCCTGGAAGCGCGGCTCGGCGCGCGTTTGCTCCAGCGCAGCACGCGCCAGCTGCACACGACGCCCGAGGGCGACGCCTTCTTCGTGCAGTGCAAGCGCATCCTCGACGATATCGACGGCGCCGAGCGCGAAGCATCGCAGGGCGCGGCGCCGCGCGGGCGCTTGCGCATCAACTGTTTCGTGCCATTCGGCGTGCGCCATCTGCTGCCCATCCTGCCCGAGTTCGCGCAGCGCTATCCCGACATCGTGCTCGACGTCGTCGTCAGCGACGCCATCGTCGACTTGCTGGAAGACCGCACCGACATCGCCATCCGCACGGGCAAGCTGAAGGAATCGAACCTGGTGGCGCGCAAGCTGGGCGAAGATGTGATGGTCGTCGTGGCCTCGCCCGCCTACGCGGCGCACCACGGCTTGCCGCGCACGCCGCAGGACTTATCCACGCACAATCTGCTGGCGTTCAACTTCCGCTGCCAGAACGAAACCTGGCCCTTCCTCGATGGCGCGGGCGGAACATTGCAGGTGGCGCCGCAGGGCAATACCTGCGTCAGCGATGGCGAAAGCATGCGCCAGCTGGTGCTGGCCGGCATGGGACTGGGACGCTTTTCACGCCAGCACGTGCTGCGCGACATCGAGCGGGGCGATTTGATTCCCGTGCTGCAGGACTACAATCCGGGCGACAGGGAACTCGTGCACGCCGTCTTCGTGGGACCGGGCTTGCAAGTGCCGGCCAGGGTGCGCGTGATGCTCGATTATCTGCTGGAAAAAGTGCAGCTGGGGTGAGCGCCGCCTGCCCGCATCGCGTCTTATAATCGGCCGTATCGTTGAACTTCCAGGGAGCCGCGCCATGCACGATGACTTGATCCATACCTTGCAAAACCGCTTCAGCAAGCACATGCACCGCCATCCGGGTTGGACATGGGACAAGGTGCTGGCGCGGCTGGACGCCGCTCCCGCCAGCCTGGCGGTCTTGCAGCAAATGCAAGATACGGGCGGCGAACCGGACGTCATCGGACACGCCGGCGACACCGACACCGTCACGTTTTTCGATTGCTCAGCAGAAAGCCCGCTCGGCCGGCGCAGCCTGTGTTTCGATGCGGCGGCCCTGGCCGCGCGCAAGGCCAACAAGCCGACCGGCAGCGCCATGGCCATGGCGCAAACGATGGGTATCGCCTTGCTGACGGAAACGCAGTACCGCCAGTTGCAGGAGCTGGAACCGTTCGACCGCAAGACCTCGAGCTGGATCGCGACGCCGGACAGCATCCGGGCGCTGGGCGGCGCCCTGTTTTGCGACCGCCGCTATGATCAGGTCTTCGTCTACCACAATGGCGCCGACTCGTATTATGCGAGCCGGGGTTTCCGTGGCTTGCTGCGCGTCTGACCGCTACGGTTTCAGACTGCCTCTTCCAGGCGCAACTGCCGGCCTTCATCGAGCATCAGCTCGAATTCCGCCGCCGGCACGGCCGGGCTGAACAGATAGCCTTGCAGCTGGTCGCAGCCGAGTTCGCGCAGGAAACGCATCTGCTCGGCCGTTTCCACCCCTTCGGCGACGATTTCCTGGCGCAGCTGCTGCGCCATGGTGACGATGGCGCGGGCGATGGCGCAATCGTTTTCCTCGAACGGCAAGCCGATGACGAACGAGCGGTCGATCTTCAATGTGCTGATGGGGAATTTCTTCAGATAGGCCAGGCTGGAATAGCCGGTGCCGAAGTCGTCCAGCGCCAGCGCCAGGCCCATGGCCACCAGCTGGTTCATGATGTCGATGACCTTGTCGGCACCGCGCATCAACAGGCTTTCCGTGATTTCCAGCATGATCTGGTCGGGCCGCACGCCGTAGCGCTCGAGCACGGCCGCTATGCGCGCAGGCAACTGCTCATCGAACTGGCGCGCCGACAGGTTGACGGCGATGGCCGGCATGTGCAGGCCCCGGTCTTCCCAGCTGCGGATCTGGCGGCACGCCTCGTCCAGCACCCAGGTGCCCAGCTCCAGAATCAAGCTGGTTTCCTCGGCAACAGGGATGAAGACGCCGGGCGAGACCATGCCGCGCATCGGATGCTTCCAGCGCAGCAAGGCTTCCGCGCCCACGATGCGTCCGCTGGCCAGGCTCACTTTCGGCTGGTAATGCAATTCCAGTTCCTTGTCGCCCAGCGCCAGCCGCATTTCGCTTTCCAGACGCAAATGTTCCTTGGCCCTGCGGTTCATGTCTTCGCGATAGAACAGGAAGGTCGATTCGATGGTCTGCCCCGCCTTGGACACGGCCACGTCGGCAAAGCGGAACAGGGCAGGCGCTTCCAGGCCATCTTCCGGATACACGGTGATGCCGATGCTGGCACCCACGTGCAGCGCGTGCGCATCGATATTGATGGGCGCCTCGAGCAGGTTGAGCAGCTTTTGCGCCACATTCGCCGCATGTTCGCGCTTTTCGATATGCAGCAGGGCCACGACGAACTTGCTGTTGTCGACGCGCGCCAGGATGTCCGCGTCGCGCAGGGCGCCCCGGAACAGCTGGCCGATGGCGATCACCAGCTGGTCGCCCACTTCATGGCCCAGTGTGTCGCTGATGGAACCGATGCGGCTGATGTCGATGACCATCAGCGCGCCATGCGTGCCCTGGCGTTTCGCTTCGGCCAGGCCCTGGTCGACCAATTGATTGAGCAGGCAGCGGTTGGGCAAGCCAGTCAGGCTGTCGTAGTTGGCCATGCGCTGCATGCGCGCTTCGGCATCCTTGTGCACCGAGATATCGGAAAACAGGGAAAACACGTGGCTGATTTCGCCGAATTCGTCGCGCACGACGCTGATGGTGACGTCTTGCGGGAACAGTTCGCCATTCTTGCGCTTGCCGATGATTTCGCCGCGCCAGGAACCGTGCCCGCGCATGGCGGCGCGCACCTTGGCGCGGAAATCGGGGTCGTGCACGCCCGAGCGCAGCAAGTCCGGCGTGCGGCCGATGGCTTCGGCAGGCGAATAGCCGGTGATGCGGCTGAACGAGCTGTTGATCGAAACGATGCGCTCTTCCGCATCCGTGATCAGCACGGCTTGCTCGCTGTCTTCGATAATGCGCGCGTGCAACCTGACTTTGTCCACGTCGGACAGCGGCTCGCTCATGGCCGACAGGCGCACGGCCATGCCGCACGCCTTGCCCGCCTGGTCGTGGATCACGTGGCGGTGCATGCGCAGCCACGTCACCATGCCCGACTTCTTGCGCCGGCGCACATCGGTGGCCACGTCGCCCTGCAAGAAATGCAGTTCCAGCACGCTCGCTTCCGCGTCGTCTTCCGGATACAAAAACAGGATGTGCTGGCCCAGCGCCTCGATTTCGGAATAGCCGAACATCTGTTCGGCGCCATGGTTCCAGCCGATCAAAAAGCCGTCGGGATCGATTTCCAGCAAGGCGTCGGGGGGCGCCACGCGCACCACGGGCCGGCTGGCGCCGCGCAGGCGCTCCAGCTCTTCCTCCAGCCGCGCCAGGGTGGCGGCCTGCTGCGGCCCCGCCTGTTCACGGGCATCCTGAGCCAGGCGCAGGCACAGCGCGACCTTCGCCTCAAGCATGGCAACCCCACTCGTGGGCCAGGTCAGGGGAAGGTATCAGGGGCGCTGCGGTGTGTGTAATCATCAAAATCCCACTGTGGGGCATGGAGGTCGGGCAAGAAATACGATTGCAATACTGCGAATATGGTAACTTAAAAATGTTGGCGTATGTCAACATTTTAAGGCCTACGCCGAATGGCCCGGCAGATGCTGCGCCAGGCGGGCAAACACATCCGGTTCGCGCATGCGCGCCATCCACCAGCGCAATGCCGCGCCATCCTCGCCCACTCGCCAGGCCAGGTAAAACGTTTCCGACGGTTTCGGCTCTTCCACGGCCTTTTCCACCAGCAAGCCGCGGGCGATGGCGGCGCGCGCGCACGGCCCCGGCAGGAAGCCAAAGCCCAGCCCCAGCACCTGGTAATCGAACTTGACCTGCATGTTCGGCACGCTCAAGGCATCTTGCCCCAGCAGCAGACCCACCGTGCGCGGCGCCATCTGGCGTGCCGAATCGGCCACCACCACGGCCCGGTGCTGCTGCAGGTGGCCGCGCGACAACGGTTCCCGCACCTGCGCCAGCGGATGCGTGGGCGCCACGGTAAAGACGAAGTCGAGCATGCCGATCGGCTGCGCGATATAGCCGCCGCCCGCCGGTCCGTCGCCGGGCGCGCCCACGAGCAAGTCGGCGCGCCGGTCCAGCAGCGCTTCCCACGTGCCCGACAGGGTATCTTGCGACAGGCGCAGGCGCGTCTGCTGCGCCACGTCGTAAAAGGCGCGCACGTCGTCAGCCAGAGCCACGGCGGAAAACATGGAATCGATGCCGATCGACAATTCCGTTTCCCAGCCGGACGCCACCCTGCGCACGCGGTGCTCGAGGTCCTGCGCCGCCTTCAATAGATAACGGCCCTCTTTCAGCAATTCCTGGCCAGCCGCCGTCAGCATGACTTTCGGGCCATTGCGCTGGAACACTTGCACGCCCAGGTCGTCTTCCAGCTTGGCCACCGTATAGGAAATAGTGGACGGGACTTTATGCAACTCCTTGCCGGCCGACGAGAACGATCCGCGGCGGTCGATGGCGTCAACGATTTGCAGGGCTTCCAGGCTCAGTCTTAACATTCGATTTTTTCGATCATAGGTCGCAAGATTTTCCGTTTTTCTTTCTCTGCTGGGGGGCCTATACTTTGTTCATCGTACAGCGAAGGGCAGAAAAGAAGCCACGGCGTAACGCCAGGCAACGGTCCTTCGAAATTATCGCACATTAACCTTTAGAAACGGAGTCCACCATGTTACAGATTCGTCATAGCGAAGAACGCGGCGCAGCCAACCACGGCTGGCTCAATTCCCACCACAGCTTTTCCTTCGGCAGCTACCATGATCCGCTGCACATGGGCTTTGGCCCCTTGCTGGTGATCAATGAAGACCGGGTCACGCCTGGCCAGGGTTTCGGCACACACGGCCACCGCGACATGGAAATCATTTCGTATGTGCTCGACGGCGCGCTGGAACACAAGGACAGCATGGGCACGGGCTCCGTCCTGCACTACGGCGATGTGCAGCGCATGAGCGCCGGCAGCGGCGTGCGCCACAGCGAGTTCAACCACTCGGCAACGGAGGGCTTGCACTTCCTGCAGATCTGGATCCAGCCGAACGTGACGGGCATTCCGCCCAGCTATGAAGAGAAACACTTCACGCCGGAAAGCAAACGGGGCAAGCTGCGCCTGATCGCCTCCTCCGACGGCCGCCAGGGTTCCGTGCTGATCCACCAGAATGCGGCCATCTACGCCAGCATCCTGCAGGAAGGCGAACAGGCCGAACATGCGCTGGAAGAAGGCCGCCTCGCCTATGTGCACCTGATCCGCGGCAGCCTGGTCGTCAACGGCACGCCGTTGAAAGCGGGCGATGCGCTGAAGCTGACGCAGGAAGCCAGCGTGATCATCACTCAGCCGGAAGATGCGGAATTCCTGCTCTTCGACCTGCCTAAATAATTGATAAATATATTAAGAAAGAGAAAATCATGGAAAACAGAACCAACGTATTGCTGCCCCTCGGCCGTGCCGCCCTTGGCGTGCTGTTCTTTGTCTCGGGCTTGCTGAAAATCGGCGGCTTTGCCGGTGTGGCCGGCTACATGGCCAGCCAGGGCTTGCCGATCGCCAATATCTTGCTGGTGGGCGTGATCGTGCTGGAAGTGGGCGGCGGCTTGCTCTTGATCACGGGCTGGCAGGCGCGCTGGGCGGCGCTGGCCCTGGCGCTGTTCCTGATCCCGACTACCGTGATCTTCCACGCCTTCTGGAGCGCCGATGCGGCCCACTTCCAGGACCAGCTGACGAACTTCCTGAAGAACCTGTCCATCTTCGGCGGCATGCTCTTGCTGGTGGAGCGCGGTTTTCGCCAGACCAAATAAGGCCAAGGCTGCCTGACCGGACGGGCCCGTCATCGACGCGGCCCGCCCGGCCGGCAGCCTGTCACCGTTTTGTCATCAAGCTGACATGGCGCTGTCACATTCGCCAACTATCATGCGGTTGCCATTTAAATCACGCAACCACAGGACATCGCAGCCCATGAACAAGCCCAACGATCTGGCCATCAGCGCCACCGATCTGAACGACATTGACAGCAACGCGTCCCACGACAACCATTTCAACAGCATCCTGAACGCCCGCCTGAGTCGCCGCAACTGGCTGCGCGGCAGCGCCGTCACGGCCGCGACCGCCGTCATGGGGTCGATGGGCCTGTCCGCTTGCGGCGGCGGCAGCGATGCGGTCGCCGTCACGCCGACGCCGACGCCAACGCCTGAAAAACTGCTGGCCTTCACGGCCGTGCCGAAAAGCCTGGCCGACGTCGTATCGGTACCGGCCGGCTACACGGCCACGGCCCTGTATGCGCTGGGCGACTCGCTGCGCGCGGCCACGCCAGCGTACAAGAACGACGGCAGCGATACCGATTTCGACAACCGCGCCGGCGACCACCACGACGGCATGGAATACTACGGCCTGTCCGCCGCTGGCGCGCCGCTGGCGTCCGGCGCCGAACGTGGCTTGCTGGCGATGAACCACGAAGCGACCACGGACGAAAAACTGTCCTCGCACTTCCTGCACGTGAATGGCGGCACCACCTCGCTGCCCCGCCCTGCCGCCGAAGTCGACAAGGAAGTGGCCGTCCACGGCCTGAGCGTGGTGGAAGTCAAGAAGACGGGCAGCGCCTGGGCCACCGTCAACGATTCCGAGTTCAACCGCCGCGTCACGCCGCTGACGGACATCGAGATCGCCGGCCCCGTGCGCGGCAACGCTCTCGTGGTCACCAAGTATTCGCCGACCGGCACCAAGACGCGCGGCACCATCAACAATTGCGGCACGGGCAAGTCGCCTTGGGGCAGCTACCTGTCCGGTGAAGAAAACTGGGCCGGCTACTTCACGCGCTCGTCCACCGACAATGCGGCGCGCGGCGACAAGTCCGTCGTGTCGCTGAACCGCTATGGCCGCAGCCAGGGCGGCGCCTCGCGCCACGGCTGGGAAACGGGCGGCAGCGACGACAAGTACGCACGCTGGAATCTGAGCAAGATTGGCGCGTCGACCAACGGCAGCGACGACTACCGCAATGAGCTGAACGGCATGGGCTACATCGTCGAAATGGATCCGTACGACAAAACCAAGGCCATCCGCAAGCGCACGGCGCTGGGCCGCTACGCGCACGAAAGCGCCGCCTTCAGCGTGCCGGCCGTGGGCCAGCAATTGGCCGTCTACATGGGCGACGATTCGCGCAACGAATACATTTACAAGTTCGTCACGACGGCCGTCTGGGCCGCCGCCGATGCCAATCCGGCCGACCGTATCGCCACCGGCGACAAATACCTCGATTCGGGCAAGCTGTACGTGGCCAAACTGGCCGCCGACGGCACGGGCCAGTGGATCGAGCTGGCCATGTCGAACGCGCTGATCCAGGCCTACAGCGCCTACAAGTTCGCCGACCTGGCCGACGTGCTGGTCAACGCCCGCCTGGCGGCCGACGCCGTGGGCGCAACGAAGATGGACCGCCCGGAATGGTGCTCGGTCAACCCGGCCAATGGCGAGATCTACTACACGCTGACCAATAACTCGAACCGCAACGTCAATCCGAGCGGCTCATCGCAGCTGGCGCCGGACAGCGCCAATCCGCGCGCCTACACGGACATGAAGGGCAGCAGCGCCCAGAACGGCAATCCGAACGGCCACATCATCCGCTTCAAGGAAGGCACGGGCGCGGCCGCGGCCACCAGCTTCACGTGGGACGTCTACCTGTTTGGCGCCGAGAGCGGCGCCGACGCCAGCAAGATCAACCTGTCGAACCTGACGGCCGACCAGGATTTCTCGAGCCCTGACGGCCTGGCCTTCAGCCCGTACACGGGCATCTGCTGGATCCAGACGGACGATGGCGCGTACACGGATGTGACCAACTGCATGATGCTGGCGGCCATTCCCGGCAAGGTCGGCGACGGCGCCAAGTCCACCCTGAACTACGCGACGGCGGCCGGCGGCAACCTGGCGGTCGACACCTTCATCGGCAAGAAACCCACGGCCGACACGCTCAAGCGCTTCCTGGTGGGGCCGGTCGGCTCGGAAATCACGGGCATCAGCGAAACGCCTGACGGCAAGACCATGTTCATCAACATCCAGCACCCGGGCGAAAACACCTCGCTGGCGAACATCGGCGATCCGTCCAAGTATACGAGCCAATGGCCGGCCAACGCCGGCTATGGCGCCGGCAAGCGCCCCCGCTCGGCCACCATCGTGATCACCAAGAACGATGGCGGACGCATCGGCAGCTGATGTCCCGTGCCTGGCGGCGGCAGCCGCCAGGCAAAGCCAGCAATTCACCTTGTAAAAGGAGGAAGTGCCCCTAAGTAAGGTTCATCACCAGACATTGCAACGACCGAATGGCAGCCAGGGAAAACGTTTCCCTGCTTTTTGGTATGATGGCAAGGCGCGCCGGCACCGGAGTGGTGTCGCGCGCCTTTTATTTTTGATAATTACTTATATGAGCACAACCATGCAAAGCGGCGCAGACATCCTGGCGACAGGCGAATTGGATTACACGACTTCCTGCGCACTGCCGACGCCGTGGGCCCAGTTCACCTTGCACGCCTTTGTCGAACATGCCACGGGCAAGGAACACCTGGCCATGGTGCTCGGTGATATCGGCAACGGCGAACCGGTGCTGGCACGCGTGCATTCCGAGTGCCTGACGGGCGACGTGCTGTTTTCGCAGCGCTGCGACTGCGGCGCCCAGCTCGAGGGCGCGCTGAAACGTATCGCCGAAGAAGGCCGCGGCATCTTGCTGTACCTGCGCCAGGAAGGACGCGGCATCGGCCTGATCAACAAGATCCGCGCCTATCGCCTGCAGGAAGCGGGCGCCGACACGGTGCAGGCGAATGAACAGCTGGGCTTCAAGGCCGACGCGCGCAACTACACCCTGTGCAAACCCATGTTTGCGCAATTCGGCATCCACAGCCTGCGCTTGATGACGAACAACCCGCGCAAGATCGCCGCCATGGAAGCGCTGGGCATCACGGTGGCCGAACGGGTGCCGCTGCTGGTCAACCGCAACGCCTTCAACCAGCACTACCTGAATACCAAGCAAAGCAAGCTGGGTCACATGATGACGCCGGAAACGGCGCCGGCGCTGGAAGACGGCGCCCTGTAATTGCCGCACCGGCTTGCCGCTCAGGCTCATGCCGGGCCTGGCTTGCCGGGCTGCTGCGCATGCGCCGGCCCTGCCCGCCGCGCTCTGACTACGCACAAAGGCTGGCCAGCCTGTGCGCTGCAGCAGGCGCACACGCAGCCCCGGCGCCTGCGCCAGCCGCTGCCCCCGCCGCTTCGACTCCTCCCGACAAGCCGCCGCCGGCCACCGCCGCGCCCTCCTCCACCGAACATGCGGCCCTGCCGCCGCCCTCGTCCGCCGCGCAAAAGCTGTACACGGCCGCGCGCGCCGACATCCTGCAAGTGCGCGTGTTGCTGAAAAACGGCCGCACGCAGTCGTCGGTCGGCTCGGGCTTCTTGATCGGCACGGGCGACCTGGTGGTGAGCAACTATCACGTGGTGTCCCAGTTCGCGCTCGACCCCGATACCTATGTGGGCGAATGGGTCGATACGAGCGGCCAGCGGGGCAATGTGGAATTGCTGGCCGTCGACGTGCTGCACGACCTGGCCGTGCTACGCGTGAACCGCCACGGCACGGGCTTCTTCAAGATGCCGGAGCCGCTGGCGCCGCTGACCCAGGGCCAGTACCTGTATTCGATGGGCAATCCGCTGGACCTGGGCTTCGCCATTTCGGAAGGTTCGTACAACGGCGTCGTCACGCGCAGCTTCTACGACCAGCTGATGTTTACGGGGCCGATCAATTCCGGCATGAGCGGCGGCCCCAGCGTCACCACGAATGGCGACGTGGCCGGCGTGAACGTGTCGAAACGCCTCGATGGCGAACTCGTCAGTTTTCTCGTGCCGGCCCGCTATGCCCAGCAATTGCTGGCCAAGGTGGCGCAGCAAGGCAAGCCGCCGAAAGACTTCAAGCCGCTGGTGACGGCGCAGCTGCTGGCGCACCAGGAAGTCATGCTGGCGCGCCTGCTCGACACGCCCTTGAGCCTGAAAGCCATGGGCCCGTACCGCGTGCCCGTGCGCGAGTCCGACCAGATGCGCTGCTGGGGCCGCTCCAACGTCAAGTCCGACAAGCCCTACATGCTCGACAACACCAGCTGCGCCATGGAATCGGCCATCTTCATTTCCGGCGCCCTGCAGACGGGGCAAGTGTCGATGCGCCACGAATTCTTGCGCAGCAGCGAACTGGGCGCCCTGCGCTTTTCCGAACTGGCCAGCGCCTCGTTCAAGAATGAAAGTTTCGGCAGCTACAAGAGCGTGAATCTGACGGGCCCGCAATGCACCGAGCAGTTCGTCAAGAACAAGACGCTGCCCCTGCGCGCCGTCCTGTGCGTGCGCGCCTACCGCAAGTTTACCGGCCTGTATGACTTTGCCCTGCTGGCCGCCAGCACCGATGAGCCACTGATGAGCCTGCAAAGCCGCATCGACGCGCGCGGCGTGTCCTACGCCAACGGCATGCGCGTCACGCGCACCTTCCTCGAAGCGCTGTCGCGCGAAAGCAGCCGCAAGCCATGAAGCCGCCCTATTACCTTGAAATCCTCGCCGAGAATGGCGAAGTGCAGCGGCGCCAGCGGATCGAGTCCCTGCCGATCCGCATCGGCCGCGGCTACGGCAACGACTTCATCCTCGACGACCCGCATACGGCGGCCGAGCACGCCATTGTCGAAGACGACGGCGCAAACGGCCTGCTGCTGCGCGACCTGGGCAGCCAGAACGGCGTGATCCACCGGGGACAGCGGCAACCGCAAGTGGCCTTGAGCGGCAACAGCATCGTGCGCCTCGGCCACACGCGTCTGCGCGTGCGCGCCAGCGATCATCCGGTGGCGCCCGAACTGGGCGACACGACCCGGCACGACTGGGAAGGCTTGCGCCCGGCCGTCGCCGGCCTGGCCATGATCGGCGCCTCGGCCGCCTTCAGCAACTGGCTCAGCGATGCGGACGCCTTCGAGCCGATTTCCTATCTGATGATCATCGCGTATGCGCTGGCCGGCGGCCTCGTGTGGGCGTCGATCTGGGCCGTGGCAAACCGCCTGTTCGGCCATGTGGCGCGCTTCGGCCGCCACCTGTTCATCATCGGCTGCGGCCTGCTGGCCATGGAAGTGTGGGAACTGGCCAGCAACGTGGCGGCGTATGCGCTGTCGCTGGAAGCACTGACGCGCTATGGACGGCATATGTTCATCGTCATCGTCTGCGCCATGATCTACTACCATTTGTGCACGATCAAGCCGCAGCACCCGCGCCGCGCCGGCCTCGTCGCCGTCGTGCTGGCCATTCTCGGCTCGACCCTGATCCTGCTGAGCAACCTGCAGGCCAGCGGCCGCCTGGCCGACGAGACCTACATGTCCGTGATCTACCCGCCCGCCTTGCGCCTGAGCCCGAATCACACGACGGACGCCTTCTTCCGCGACGCGGCCGGCCTGCAGCGCGCCGTCGATGCCGAACGGGGCAAGGCGGCCAAGGGGGCCGACGAAGACGAAGACAGCGGCGATTAAGAGGCCGACATGCAAAAAGCCCGCCGTGCCCTGACAGACCGGCGGGCTTTTTATTATTGCTTGGAACTTCTGCTTAGAACTTAGCTTCCTGCTTGCGGCGCGCCGTAAAGCCCAGCAAGCCCAGGCCGATCAGCAGCATGGCGTAGGTGCTTGGCTCAGGAACGGCCGAGATCAAGCCGTCATTGGCGCCGAAGCTGGCGAAATTGTTGTTGCCCGTCTTGAACTGCACTTGCTGGCCGCCATCGCAGCAGCCTTCCAGGCCGTAGATGCTCAAGGTGTGGTTGCCGGCCGACAGGGAGCTCGAACCGCTGAGGAACTGGCTGCCATTGTTGTAGTTGCCTGCCCACCACATGTCATTGCTCTTGAAGTCCAGCGCCACGCCGTCGAGGAACAGGGCGCCGCCCTTGCCGAAGTCGACGCCGCTGCGGAAGCTCCAGGCGCCCGCATCGGCCGCGCTGACGCCAAAGTTGATCACGGATTTGAAAGCGATGTTCGAGCCGCTGCCGAACAGGCCGCTGTTGCTGACGTTGTTGTAGCTGGCGATCGTCGTCGAACCATAGCCGGCGCCTGGCGTGGCCACGGCGGCATTCACGACGGACTGGTAGTCGGCGGCGGAGCTTTGCGCGCTGGCGCCCGAGTAGCCGGTGGACAAGGTGATGGTGCTGGCGTTCGCGTGGGCAAACACACCGACAGCGATCAGGGACAGGGCGATTTTAGGCAAGTTTTTCATGATGGTATCCAGTAAGTAAGTATTCAGTGGGCGCAGCAAGGGGCGCTGGAGCTGAATACACGCTGCATTGAGGCGTGTCGGCGTAGCGCTAGGGATTGCGTGAATGAGCGGTCGGGGACGTGGCTTCCGCGAAACAGCGCGGACTTGCGGCGTGCCATGGCGGCACTGCAAGCGTCCTGGAAAGGGTTCGGGTTCCCGGGACAAGGCCAGACAATTGACGGGTCAGGTAAGACGATGAAGCTATTCTAGCTTAAATTCCCGGCAAGAAAAGTATTTTTCTTTTGATCATGAAAGATATTTTTCTGGCAAGTACCCGTCCAGCGGCAGAAAAGCGCCATGCCCCACTCTGTCGTAACGACCGTGCGCGGCGCGCGGCGTGTCGCGGCGGCACCACAGACCAGTCCGTCTGTGTCGCATCTTGCGCATTTCTTTTCGCATGCCGCTGTACCACGGGGCGAAACAGCATGGCAAAATGTAGTCACGCTGCTATCTGTCCGATGAGGGGGAAAGAGGAATGGTCGACCTGGAAGAACTACGCTATCTGGCACTGTCGTTTCCCGACACTACCGAGGAGGAACACCACGACCGTCCATCGTTCCGCGTGGGCGGGAAGATCTTCGCCACCCTGCCCGACGACGAGCACATCAACGTGCTGCTCGATGCGGAAGCGGCGCATATCGCCACCGTCATCACGCCATCGGGCTGCGAGAAACTGTGGTGGGGCGAACGCCTGGCCGGCATCACGGTGCGCCTGGCGGACGCCGAGCTCGACATGCTGGCCGCCGCCCTGACGGCCGCCTGGCGGCGCAAGGCGCCCAGCGACCTGGCCAAGACCATCGCCCCGACAGGATAGTTACATCGGCCAATTACGCAGCAACAAGCCCACCATCTGCTGCAATTGTTCTCGCGAGACGCCGGCCGCCGCCTGGATGGCCATGCCCTGCGACAGGGTCACGACAAAGCGCGCCTGCTGCTCCGGGCAGGAATCGGGCGGCAAATCCCCCTCTTCCTTGGCGCGCCGCAAGCGGTCGCGCAATTTGATTTCACCGCGCAGCCGGCGCGCGAACAATTCATCGCGGATCGGCAGGGCATCGTCGCTGCAGGCCAGCGCCGCATTGACGCCCATGCAGCCGTGCGGGCCGTCCGGCATGGTTTGCGCGTCGACATACTGCGTCAGCAACGCTTCCACCACCTGGCGCGCCGTCGGCTGCTCCAGCGCCGCATCGAAAAACCGCATGCGCGTGTCGCTGTAGCGTTCGAGCGCCTTGTGGAACAGCTGCTCCTTGTTGCCGAAAACGGCATACAGGCTGGGCCGGTTCATGCCCATGGCCTTCGTCAATTCCGGCAGGGAACTGCCCTCATAGCCCTTTTCCCAGAACACTTTCATGGCGCAATCGAGCGCCTCGTCCGCGTCAAACGTGCGTGGCCGTCCCGTTTTCGCCTTGCCTGTCTCAGCTGTTTTCTCTTGTTTCATACCGATCGGTAAAAAATTATGACGACGATGTTCGTTTCCAGATATTATATACCGACCGGTTAAAAACCTCCGGACTTTTCAGGAACCTCTATGCACACACCTTCCAACACTACTGGCGACGATACCACCGTGGCGCCGTGGCTGGCCGTCCTGTCGGTCGGCATCGGCGCCTTCGCCCTCGTCACCTCCGAATTCCTGCCCGTCGGCCTGCTGCCGGCCATGGCCGCCGAACTGGCCATCAGCAAGGGCCAGGCGGGGCTGATGATCACGACGCCCGGCATCGTTGCCGCGTTTGCCGCCATCTTCGTCACCGTCGGCTCGGGCCGCCTTGACCGCCGCATCGTGCTGCTGGCCCTCACTGCCCTGCTGATCGCCTCGAACCTGCTGGTGGCGCTGGCGCCGTCGTATGCGTGGATATTGCTGGGTCGCGCCATGCTGGGCGTGGGCGTGGGCGGCTTCTGGGCCATCGGCAGCGCCATCGGACCGCGCCTCGTGTCGCCACAGCATGCGTCGCGCGCCATGTCCATCATCTTCGCCGGCGTCTCGCTGGGCACGGTGGCGGGCGTGCCGGCCGGCGCGCTGGTGGGCGAACTGGTGGGATGGCGAGTCGCTTTCGGCGCGGCCAGCGCCATTGCCGTGCTGGTCTTCATCGGCCAGCTCTTGCTGCTGCCCAGGCTGCCGCCGACACAAGCCATCCGCTTGCGCCAGTTGCCGATGATTTTCGGCATCCGCAAAGCCAGACTGGGCCTGATCGCCACGGCCCTGATCTTCACGGGCCAGTTTGCCGCCTACACGTATATCGCTCCCTTCCTCACGCAAGTGTCGCACCTGGCGGCCGGCACCGTCAGCGCCATGCTGCTCGTGTACGGCGCTTCCGGCTTCATCGGCAACCTCGTCGGCGGCTGGGCCGCCGGCCGCCATGAACGGGCCGCGCTGATGGTGACGGGCGCCGTGCTCGGCTTGTCCACCCTGGCCCTGGCCGCGTTCGGCAGCCATTCGGTGACAGCCATGCTGCTCGTGGCCGTGTGGGGCTTCGGTTTCGGCGCCATGCCGATCGCCGTGCAAACGTGGATGTTCAAGGCGGCGCCACACTTGATGGAAGGCAGCAGCGCGCTGTTTGTCGCCATCGTGCAAGTGTCGCTGGCGTCGGGTGCATTGCTGGGCGGCATGGCCGTCGACCGGCTGGGCGTATCGAGCGCGATGGTGCTCGGTGGCCTGTTCGCCCTCGGCTGCGCCTTGACGATCGCCATCTTCGGCAAACCGCAGGCCAGCGCCAAGGCGGGCGCGGCCTGCATCGCGTCGTAAAAAATGGCATGTCACCGAGTGGGAATGCGCCCAGGAATTTCGTCACTTCGGCCGGCGTCATCACGACGTCCGCGTCGCCGTGATACGCATACAGGAAAGGCGTGCCGCCCAGGCGGTCCGTCAGCTTGGCAAACAGTAAAAAGCGGCTGCCCAGCGGATAGCGCTGCAGGTCGGCCAGGCGGCGTGAACACTGCACGGCCAGCTCGGGTGAGAAAGCCTGGCCCGGCACCGGGCGGATTTCCACGCGGCCATCGATGGCGCGCGATTCGACGGCAACGTGCCGGTATGCATAAGTATCACGGGCCATGCCGCCACCTTGAATAAAGTAAAGGCGCCATCTTAAGCGAAGTGGGCGCCTGGCGTGTTACCGCGGCACGATGCGCAGCAAGCGGCCATTGTCTTCATCCGTCAACGCATACAGATAGCCGTCCGGCCCCTGGCGCACGTCGCGCACGCGCGCGCCGATGTCCAGACGGTCCTGTCCCGTCACCTTGCCGCTGGCATCAACGGCGATACGGCGGATATCCTTGGCCGCCAGGCCGCCGCTGAAGATGCTGCCGCGCCAGGCGGCAATCTTGTCGCCCGTGTAGACGGCCAGTCCCGACGGCGCCGGCGACGGCACCCAGGCCACGCTCGGATTGAGCATGCCCGGCACTTCGTGCTTGCCAACGGGCTCATGCGTCTTGTAGTCGGCGCCATAGCTTTGCAAAGGCCAGCCATAGTTGGCGCCTGCCGTCACCAGGTTCAGCTCGTCGCCGCCATACGGCCCGTGTTCCGTGGCCCACACGCGGCCGGAAACAGGATCGAGCGCCAGGCCCTGCACGTTGCGATGGCCATACGACCAGATTTCCGGCAAGGCCCCCTTGGCCGCCAGCGGATTGCCAGGCGCCGGTTTTCCGTCTTCCGTCAGGCGCAGGATGGAGCCCTGGTGCGTGGCCAGGTTTTGCGCCTGCTCGCGCGCCAGGCGGTCACCGATGCGCAGCGGTGGGTTGCCACCATCGGCCACGCTCATCAGCAAAGTGCCATCCGGCAGCCACAGCAGGCGCGAACCGAAATGCTGGCCGCCGCTCTTGTCCGTGGCCACCTTGAACAGGGTCTGGATGCCCGTCACCTTCTTGCCGTCGAACACGCCGCGCACCAGGGTCGTGCGATTCGCGTCGTTGTTGCCCGTCGATAGCGTCATGTACACACGCGGATTCGGCTTGGCCGCATCCTGCGGATGAATGACGATGTCGAGCAAGCCGCCCTGCCCGCCCGTAAACACCTTGGGCATGCCTTCCAGCGCCACGTCCTCGAACTTCTTGCCATTCAGCAGATGCAAGGTGCCCTGCTTGCTGGTGACGAGCGCGCGCCCCTCGCCCAGCCAGGCGATGCCCCACGGCTGGCGCACGCCCTGCGCGACGGTCTCGGCCTTCCAGCCCTGTTTGGCGGCGGGCGGCTCTCCCGTGGCTTGCAGTTCGGCGTGGGCGGGTATGGCGCAAGCGGCGAAAGCTCCCAGCAACAGTGCGGTGGCAAGGCGTGTGCGCTTGATGGTTGGCATCGGAAATTCTCCTGTGTCGTCAATGAAAAAAGGCGGCCGGGATGGTCTTTGCCATCGCGCCGCCTTTAAAAATAGCACAAATTACACGGCGGACGCGCCGCCGTCTCATGCGATCAGCGATACACCAGATAGTACTTGGCGCGCGCGGTGCCCTTCTGTGCGCCACCCGTCTGCACCAGCGCCACGGGGTCGCCAGCGGCCGTGTGGAAGATGCCGATGCCGTAACTTTGTTCGCCGCCAATCACCGGCAGGCTAACACTGCCTGCAGGGAACAGCAGTTCACCGCTATATTTCTTGTAGCTGGTCTGATATACCGTATCGTTGGCTGGATAAGCGTAGTCAAGCGAACTTTCCATCAGCAGCACTTCCGCTCTGGCGGGCGAATAACTCATCGCTTGCATGCTGTTGCTGCCGCCGCTGCTGCTTGAACCAAAGGTAAAGCGCCCCATGTATTGCAACGTATCGGTACTAAAGTAGGTACCGTTTGCGGTAAACAACAAATCTTCCTTCGGAGACAGGAAGAACGGTGACGAAATGTAATAGTCGCTATACACAGTGCCGTTGGTGAGGATGGCGTGCGTTTGCGGGTCAATGGTGAAATACGAGAGAGTCGCGTAATTACCCTGCGAGAGAAATGCCTTGTTCTTCGATGCCGCAAACACGCCGCGCAGGGCGCCATAGAAACCGCTATTGCCAAACTCAAGCGAAGGCATCGCCTGTCCCGTACGTGCGTTGATAACAGCAACAGCGGGCCGTGCGTATGAAACAGTCGATTGGCCCGAGAGAAATACCACGCCGGCGTTGGTAACGAATACTTCCGTTTGCATGCCACCGGTGCCGGACGATTTCAACAGGCTCCCCGACACCAGATCAACCAGACTGACCACGCCATCATGCAACACAGCAGCCAGTTTGCCGTCCGGACTCAGATTGAAGGTCTTGACCGCTGTCGGCAGATCAATGCTGGTGGTCGCACCATCGACCGGATTGATGACTTTGATTGTGTACGGCTCCGCAGTCACCACGACCAGGCGGTCAACAGCCTGGCTATAACGCATTTCAACCGGCTTGAACGGCAATGCGACCACGCTCGAAGTCGACGTGACCGCATTGAGCTTCAGGTAAGCGACGGCCGTCTGGCGGCCGTTGCTCACTGTCAGCGACAATACGTAAGCACCAGCCACGTCCGGCGTAAATGCAGGAATCGCCGCCATCGCTGCACCTACAACGGCAACAGAACCGGACGGACGGGTATCGACCGCCCAGGCATAGCTCAGCGGAGCACCACCCTCGTCATAGCTCAGGATGCCGCTGGTGACCACCGGCTGGCCTATCGGCACCATTTGCGTGTCGCGGCTGATAACAGCCACCGTACCGCGGATGACGCCGACCGGTGCCCTGTTGGCGGCACTGATCTGGTACACCGTGTCTGCATATGCGCCCTTGCCATCGGTAGTGTGGGCGCGCACTTGGTACATGCCCATCACATCGGGTGAGAAGACGGCGCCTTGTCCCGTGGCATACAGCGTGGACATGCTGTCGACCGGCTTTGTTATCAATTGCCATGTCGTACTGACGACGTCGCCGTCGACATCCGTACTGCCTGAGGCGTCGAGGGCCACGCCAGAACCGACCGACACGGTCAGGGGCGGCTGATTCACTGGCACCGCCGTAAAGGTAGCCCGAATCACAGTGACCGCATTCGGTGGGGTATTGTCGGCAATCACAGTTACGCTCTTGTCTGAGAACGCACCCTTGCTGTCTGTCACACGCAAATTGAATACATAGTTACCCAGTACATCGGGCTTGATACTGAGCTTGACACCGGTGGGAGTAACGGGCACGTAGGCGCTGCCAGCAGGTTTGGCGACCAGGCTCCAAATATAGCTGAGTACATCGCCTTCCGCATCGCTGCTACCAGACGCATCAAGCACCACATCGGCGCCTGTGGTGGCGGTAGCGTCGGCACCGTTGCTGCCATTGCTGACCGTGCCAGCAAAGTAGACAGCGGCTTTTGGTGCCGTATTGACCGGCGGAGGCGATATAGTATCGTTTCCGCCGCCACCACCACCTCCACCACCGCCACACCCGGCCAGCATGACCATGACCAGCATCCCAACGCCCAACCAGCGCACGACTGGCCCTTGCATACGACTGCGCATATGATTCCGTTCTCTCAATATTCCCGTGGTTATAAGGTGACGTCTTGTCGCGTCCAAAAAGCGGACAAATATTATCATGACAATAACGTTAAATTTTCACCAAATTTCACTTTAGAAATATTAATTTTCAGGAATCATTAAAACAGCGCTGCCGGGTACGCTCAGGCCCGCAGCAGCAAGGCCACGGCTTCGGCCGCGATGCCTTCTTCCCGCCCCAGGTAACCGAGTTTTTCATTCGTCTTGGCCTTGATGTTAACCTGGCCCACACTCACGCCCAGGTCTTCGGCCACGTTGGCGCACATGGCGGCGATGTGCGGCGCCATTTTCGGGCGCTGGGCGATGATGGTGGCGTCGATATTGCCGATGATATAACCGGTGGCTTGCACGCGGCGCACGGCTTCGCGCAGCAGGGTGCGCGAATCGGCCCCCTTGAATTGCGCATCCGTGTCGGGGAAATGGCGGCCGATGTCGCCCAGGGCGGCGGCGCCGAAGATGGCGTCCGTAATCGCGTGCAGCAGCACGTCCGCATCGGAATGGCCGAGCAAGCCCAGGTGATGGGGGATTTTCACGCCGCCGATGATCAGGTCGCGGTTTTCCACCAGCGCGTGGCAATCATAGCCCTGGCCGATGCGAAATGGGAGGTCGGGTGTCGTTGTGTGCATGCGGGTCTCTCTGGAATTCAAGGATGGGCCAAATACAGCTCGGCCGTGTGTATGTCGCGCGGCAAGGTCACCTTCAGGTTGCGCGGGTGGCCTTCGACGAGCCTGGGCGCCAGGCCCAGCGCTTCGACGGCGCTGGCGTCGTCCGTGATCGCTTGCGGGTCGGGCGCTTCGGATAATGCCTTGTGCAGCAAGGCATAGCTGAACATTTGCGGCGTCTGCGCCAGCCATAGATGGTCGCGCGGCACCGTCTGCGCCGACAAGGCGCCCTGCCCCGCCCGCTTGACGGTATCGACCACGGGCAAGGCCAGCAAGCCCCCGGCCGGATGCTCACCGACTTCGGTGATGAGCTTTTCGATCAGTGCCGGCGTCAGGCCGGGACGGGCCGCGTCGTGCACCAGCACCTGGTCGTGGGCAGCGATGCCGCCGTGCAGGGCGCGCAAGCCATTGAGGATGCTTTCCATGCGCGTGGCGCCGCCGCAGCGCAGCACAGTGACGCCCTGCTCGGGCACGACCGTGTCGATCACGCCATCGTCGGCGCTGACGACGACATACGTATGCGCGATCAGGGGACTGGCGAGAAAGGCGTCGAGCGCATGGCGCAGCATGGGTTTACCGGCGATGGGTAAATACTGCTTGGGACTGCCCGCTTCCATGCGCGCGCCCACGCCAGCGGCGGGGATCAGCGCAAAGTAGCGGACGGTATTCGGTGCTGCTGTCATGCCATTCCTTGTCTAGTTGGCGGGCGCTGCCTTGCCCGCCAGGATGTTCTGGATTTCGCCCTTGCACGCCTTGCCCAGGCGCGCATATTCTTGTGGAGAATCGATGGCCGCCTGCAAGGTTTCCACCTTGCGCATTTCCGCCTTGATGTACGGCAACCAGCCCGTGTCGATCTCGCGCGCCAGCGCCGCCTTGGCCGTGCCGCTGGGCGCATACAGGGGCCGCGCCTCGAAGCGTTTGGCCAGCGCCGCGCGCACGGTCTTTTCCACGCGCGGCAAGTGTTCCATATAGGTTTTCATGTGCCGCAGCTCGTGCGCGAGTATCTCATCATACGCGCAAGTGCCTGGGGCAAACTCGCGGCCGATATAGATCACGACGGGCGCATACGTGAGGGTCACGGTAATCTGCGGCGCCACGCATTCATAGCCGCTGGCCGGGTCTTGCAGCATGGGACCGGCCAGGGCGATGGCCACGCGCGAATCCGTCTTGGTCAATCCCAGCACCCAGGTATTGGCGCGCGCCATGCCCTTCATCACCGTCAGAGCCTTGTACGGCAGATGCGTATCGATGCTGTAGCCATTCTGCTGCGCCGTCAGCACGGACACCGTCTTGCTGATCGTGTCTTCGCAGCGCACCTGGAACGGCGTGCGCGCGGCCGCCAGCGTGTCCAGGCTGGCGGCCGCCAGCAGCAGGAAGATTGCCGTGCGCATGCGCTGTATCAGGCCGGCTGCCACACGCCGCTGGTGATCTTGTCGAGCCAGAAGATGCCGATGACGGTTTTCACGTCCGTGATCGTGCCATCCTTGACCCAGTCGAGCAGCTGCGGCACCGTGGCCGTAAATGTCTCGAGGAATTCGCCCTCGTCGAGCTGGCGTTCGCCGGCGACCAGGCCGCGCGCCAGGAACAGTTCCAGATGTTCATCGGAATACGCGATGGCGTTATGGATGGTGGAGACGAATTGCCAGTCGCTGGCCGTGTAGCCCGTTTCCTCCAGCAATTCGCGCTGGGCGCACGCCAGGTGCGACTCGCCCGCGTCGATCTTACCGGCCGGGAATTCAATGAAGACCCGGTCCAGCGGATAGCGGTACTGGCGTTCCATCAGCACCGTGCCATCGTCGAGCAGCGGCAGGATCACGACGGCGCCCGGATGCAGGACGAATTCGCGCGCCGTGATCTTGCCGTCCGGCAGGGCGACACGGTCGCGCTGCACGCGCAGGAAGCCGCCTTGGTAGACGAGCTCGCCATCGACCTTGGTTTCAATCAATTGCGTATCAGTGGCTTGGATATCCATGGAATTCCTTTATTCAATAAAAAACGGCGCCAGAGGCGCCGCTTTCGGTCGTTGTTGCTAACGGCGTTTGCGCAGGTAACGCCCGACAAAGCCCGGGAAAGCCAGCACCAGGAACAGACAGCCGGTGATGGCATAGAACTCCCACGTCTGCGGGAAACCGTTACCGATGCGAGCTTCGAGCGCGAACGCCACGGCGCCGACGATGAAGTACAGAATCACCATCTCCAGCAGGCGCAGTGCCAGCGGCTTGCGCCAGCCCTGCTCCGCCTGCGCCGCCTTTTTCAGGGGCACGGCGGCAAACAGTTTCTCGTTCAGGAAAGGCAGGTTGGCGCCCAGGATGCCCAGGGCGATCACCAGCCAGCTCGAAACGGTGACATCCATCGGTCAGGATGCCAGGGTCTTGGTGATGGCCGAAGCGCAGGCCGCCAGGATGCTGTTAGGCATCACGCCCAGCGCAAGGACGAACACGCCGTTCAGGGCCAGCACGACGCGCATGTCGCCATGCACGACCAGCGCGTTGGTATCCGTTGGCTCGTCGAACCACATCATTTTCACGACGCGCAGGTAGTAGAAGGCACCGATCAGCGAGAACAGCACGGCGGCGATGGTCAGCCACAGCTGGCCTGTGGCCAGCACGGAGGCCAGCACCGAGTACTTGGCCATGAAGCCCATCAGCGGCGGCACGCCGGCCAGCGAGAACATGAACAGGGTCATCACCAGCGCGAAGATCGGGCTGCGTTTGCCCAGGCCCTTGAAGTCGGCCAGTTCTTCTGCTTCGAAACCATTACGTGCCAGCAGCATGATCACGCCAAAGGTACCCAGGGTGGTGAACACGTAAGTGATGACGTAGTACATCGAAGCGCCGTAGGCGGTGGCTGCGCCAGCCGCGTTCAGGGTGTTGCCTGGAGCGTCAACGGTACCGGACAGCAGACCCAGCAGGACGAAGCCCATTTGCGCGATGGTCGAGTACGCCAACATACGCTTCAGATTCGTTTGCGCGATGGCGGTGAAGTTACCGATGGCCAGCGACATCACGGCCAGCACCAGCAGCATTTGCTGCCAGTCATGCGCCATCGGCAGCAAGCCCTCGCCCAGCAAACGCAAGGTGATGGCAAACGCGGCCAGTTTCGGCGCGCCGCCCAGCAGCAGGGTCACGGCCGTTGGCGAACCTTGATACACGTCAGGCACCCACATGTGGAATGGCACGACGCCCAGTTTGAAGGCCAGGCCGGCAACGAGGAAGACCAGGCCGAAGACCATGATGGTGCCGTTGGTCTTGCCGTTTTCCAGCGCCACGCGCAGTTCGCCCAGGTCCAGCGTGCCGGAGGCGCCGTACAGCATCGAGATACCGTACAACATGAAACCGGAAGCCAGCGCGCCCAGGATGAAGTATTTCATGGCCGCTTCCGTGGCCTTGGCATTGTCACGGCGCAAAGCGATCAGCGCGTACAGCGACAGCGACATCAGTTCCAGACCCAGGTAGATGATCAGGAAGTTGTTGGCCGAGATCATGATCATCTGGCCCAGCAGTGCAAACAGGGCCAGCACGTAGAACTCGCCGCCCAGGTTGCCCGACAGCATGTTGCGGTCGGTGGCATAGGCACGCGAGTAGATCAGGGTCAGCGCCACGGCGCCGTACGAGAACAGTTTCAGCAGCTGCGACATCGGGTCCGACACGAACATGTTGTGGAACGTGTAGACGGTGGTGCCCGCGTTGAAGTCGCCCACGGTCAGCAAGGCGCAGCCTGCCAGGGTCAGCAGGGACAGCGCATAGGTGATCGAACGCTTCGCCGCAGGCAAGAACATATCGATCAGCAAGAGCGCCGACGTGGCGATCAGCAGAAAGATTTCCGCGTACAGCGGTACCAGATTAGGTGCATTAGTCATGTTATCGGTCTTCTATTTAAGGCAACTTGCTGGTGGCGACATGCAGCAGCAGGTCAGCAACCGAAGTTTGCATCGTGTCGGTGAACGGGGCTGGATACAGACCCATCACGAGCACGGCGATGGCCAGTACAGCAAGCATGAAGAATTCACGTTTGTTGATGTCGGTCAGTTCGGCCACATGCTTGTTCTTGATCTTGCCGAACACCACGCGCTTGGCCATCCACAGCGAGTACGCCGCGCCCCAGATCAGTGCCGTTGCAGCCAGCAGGCCGATCCAGAAGTTGAATTTCACCGCGCCCAGGATCACCATGAACTCGCCGACGAAGCCGGACGTCGCTGGCAAGCCGCAGTTGGCCATCGAGAACAGCACGAAGAAGGCGGCAAATTTCGGCATGCGGTTCACGACGCCGCCGTAGTCGGCGATGTTGCGGGTATGCATGCGGTCATACAGGACGCCGATGCACAGGAACATCGCGCCGGAGATGAAGCCGTGCGAGACCATCTGCACGATACCGCCCTGCACCGAGATGTCGTTGAACATGAAGAAGCCCAGGGTCACAAAACCCATGTGCGCGATCGACGAATAGGCGACCAGTTTTTTCATGTCGGTTTGCACCAGGGCAACCAGACCGATGTAGATGACGGCGATCAGCGACAAGGCGATCATGAAGCCCGACAGGTAGTGGCTGGCGTCCGGCGTGATCGGCAACGAGAAACGCAGGAAACCGTAGGCGCCCAGTTTCAGCATGATGGCGGCCAGCACGGCGGAACCGCCCGTAGGCGCTTCCACGTGGACGTCCGGCAACCACGTGTGGACGGGGAACATCGGCACCTTGACGGCAAACGCCATCAGGAAGGCCAGGAAGATGAAGATCTGTTCGTTCATCGTCAGCTTGAACGCATGCCAGGCCAGGATGTCAAAGGTGCCCGACACATTGCGCAGGTAGATGATGGCAACCAGGGTCAGCAGCGAACCGAAGAAGGTGTACAGGAAGAACTTGAACGACGCATACACGCGGTTCGAACCACCCCAGATACCGATGATGATGAACATCGGGATCAGGGTTGCTTCAAAGAAGAAGTAGAACAGCAAGCCGTCCAGCGCGCAGAACACGCCGATCATCAGGCCCGACAAGATCAGGAAGGAGCCCATGTACTGGGCGATGCGCTTCTCGATCACTTGCCAAGCCGAAATGACGACGATGACGGTGATGAAGGCCGTCAGTGGCACGAACCACAGCGACAGGCCGTCGATACCCAGCGAGTACCAGATATTGAAAGTTTCAATCCAGGGTGCTTTTTCGACGAATTGCATGCCGTGTGCGGCGTTGTCGAAATGCTGGATCAGCGGCAAGGTGCACAGCATGCTGAGCACCGCGCCAGCCAGCGACAGCCAGCGGGTAAAGCCCGCTTTGCTGTCACGGCCGAGAGCCAGGATCAGGACGCCGCAAATGATCGGCACCCAGATCGACAGACTCAGGTAAGGAGGTAATGTAGAAATCGTAGACTGCATCATGGTTCTCAGTATTCTTTTATCAGGTCAGCTTACTTAGCGGGCCAGAATGGCAGGAAATAGATCAGGAAGCCCAGCACGCCCAGGATCATCACGAATGCATAGTGATAGATGTAGCCGGTCTGCAGCACTCGCGACAGCGAGGACAGCCAGGCGACGACCTTGGCGCTACCGTTGACCAGCAGGCCATCGATCAGCTTCTTGTCACCGAAGTTCCACAGGCCATTACCCAGCAAGCGGGCACCGCCGGCGAACACGACTTCATTGAACTTGTCCATGTAGTACTTGTTGTCCAGCAGGGTGTGGATCGCGTGGAACTTGGCAAAGAACCAGGCCGGTACACGCGGATTGACCATGTAGCAGTAGTAGGCTGCCACCACGCCGGACAATGCCAGCCAGAACGGTGCCGTCGACAGGCCGTGGATCGCCATCGCCATTGCGCCGTGGAATTCATGCGACAACTCTTCCATTGCTGGATGGTTTTCGCCAACGAAGATCACGCCCTTGAAGAAATCGCCATGCAGCATCGGGCCGATCGTCAGGTAGCCGATGATCAGCGACGGGATCGCCAGCATCACCAGCGGGAACCAGACGACGAATGGGGACTCGTGCGGCTTCTGGCCAGGCTCCAGGCCGTGGTGCGCGTGGTCGTCTTCCTCTTCGTCATGGTGGTCGTCATGCGCGTGGGCATGCATGCCATTGGCCGCTTTAGCTGCGTGATGGTCGTCGTGACCGTGCGCATGCGCCTGGCCGAAACGTTCCTTGCCATGGAAGACGAGGAAGTACATGCGGAACGAGTAGAAAGCGGTGACGAACACGCCAGCCAGCACGGCGAACTGGGCAAAGCCAGCGCCCCAGATGTGCGTCGCTTCGACGGCTTCGATGATGCTGTCTTTCGAGTAGAAACCGGAGAACAGCGGCGTGCCGATCAGGGCCAGCGAACCGATCAGGGAAGTGATCCACGTGATCGGCATGTACTTGCGCAGGCCGCCCATGTTGCGGATATCTTGATCGTGGTGCATGCCAATGATGACGGAACCGGCGCCCAGGAACAGCAGTGCCTTGAAGAATGCGTGCGTCATCAGGTGGAACACGGCTACCGAGTACGCGGACGAACCGAGCGCCACGGTCATGTAGCCGAGCTGCGACAGGGTCGAGTAAGCGACGACGCGCTTGATGTCGTTCTGGATGATGCCCAGGAAGCCCATGAACAGCGCCGTGATGGAGCCGATCACGAGGATGAAGGACAGTGCCGTGTCGGACAGTTCGAACAGCGGCGACATGCGCGAGACCATGAAGATACCGGCCGTCACCATCGTCGCGGCGTGAATCAGTGCCGAAATCGGGGTAGGACCTTCCATCGAGTCAGGCAGCCACACGTGCAGCGGGAACTGCGCCGACTTGCCCATCGCGCCGATGAACAGGCAGATGCAGGCTACGGTCAGCAGGGCCCAGTCGGTACCTGGAAGGCTCAACAGCGCCAGTTCGTCTTTCTTGGCGAACACTTCCTGGTAGTTCATGGTGCCGGCGTAGGCCAGCAGCAGGCCGATACCGAGAATGAAGCCGAAGTCGCCCACGCGGTTGACGAGGAAAGCCTTCATGTTGGCCACGATGGCCGTCGGACGCTGGTACCAGAAACCGATCAGCAGGTAAGAGACCAGGCCCACGGCTTCCCAACCGAAGAACAGTTGCAGGAAGTTGTTGGCCATGACCAGCATCAGCATCGAGAACGTGAAAAGCGAGATGTAGGCGAAGAAGCGGTTGTAGCCTTCGTCGTCCTTCATGTAGCCGATCGTGTAGATGTGCACCATCAGCGAGACGAAGGTGACCACGCACATCATCATCGCCGACAGCGAATCGATCTGGAAGCCCACTTCCATCTTCAGGGTGCCGATCGTCATCCAGTTATAGATCGTGCCATTGAATGTCGCGCCATCCATCACTGCCAGCAGTGTCTGCACGGACAGGATGAACGCAATCAGTACGCCCAGGATCGTCGCGGTATGCGACGTCTTGCGTCCGACCAAATTACCCAGGAACTGGGTGCCAAGCAAGCCTGCAATCGCGGCACCGGCCAGCGGCGCCAGCGGTACGGCAAGAAGGAGGTTAGGGTTGAGGAGTTGCCCCGCCATGATGAACCTTAATCGTTATTATTCGAGAGATCGAGTCTGAAAAACATCAGCCTTTGAGGCTGTCCAGGTCTTCGACGTTGATGGTATCCAGATTACGGAACATCACCACCAGAATAGCCAGACCGATAGCCGACTCAGCGGCGGCAACCGTCAGGATGAAGAAAACGAAGATCTGACCGGCCGCGTCGCCCATGAAATGGGAGAACGCGATGAAATTCATATTCACCGCCAGCAGCATCAATTCGATTGCCATCAGCAATACGATGATGTTCTTGCGGTTCAGGAAAATACCGACGATCGAGATTGCGAACAGGATCGCGCCCAGGACCAGAAAATGTGTGAGCGATAATGTCATGGTGCCTCCTTAACTTCCGGCTCAGCCGCAGGACGCTCGACTACCGCGTCCATCTTGATGATCTTCAGGCGGTCGTTGCGCTTGACGCGCACGGCATCGCCCGGAGCAAAGTGCTTGGTGTCCTTGCGTTTGCGCAGGGTCAGCGCGACCGCGGCAACGATGGCCACCAGCAGCACCACGGCGGCGATCTCGAAGGCGAACACATATTCCGTGTAGATCAGCAGGCCCAGTTCCTTGGTGCCGCCCAGGTTGACGTTGACCGGCGCGATGCTAGGCGCAAAGTTGCGGAAACCGTGCCACAGGACAGCGGCCATTTCCAGCACGATGATCACACCCACCGTCACCGACAAAGGCAGGTAGCCCCAGAAACCTTCGCGCATGCGGTCGATATTGATATCGAGCATCATGACGACGAAGAGGAACAGCACCATCACGGCGCCGACGTACACCAATACCAGCACGATGGCCAGGAATTCAGCTTGCAACAGCATCCAGATGCCCGCTGCGGAAAAGAAGGACAGTACCAGGAACAGTACTGCGTGGACCGGATTACGGGCCGTGATGACGCGCGTCGCTGCCAGAATCAAGATCAGCGCGAAGGCGTAAAACAAAATTGTTTTAAAGTCCATAAAAAACCCAATAGACGTACAGATGAACGAGGGGCGCGCCGCAGCCAGTGGCTACGGCGCATCCATCAGCGATAAGGTGCGTCGGCGGCGCGCGCAGCGGCGATGTTATTTTCATAACGATCACCCACGGCCAGCAACATCTCTTTCGTGTAATACAAATCCCCGCGTTTCTCGCCGTGGTATTCCAGGATTTGCGTCTCGACGATCGAATCGACCGGGCAGGACTCTTCGCAGAAACCGCAGAAGATGCACTTGGTCAAGTCAATATCGTAACGCGTGGTGCGGCGCGAGCCGTCGTCACGCTGTTCCGATTCGATCGTGATGGCCATCGCCGGGCAAACCGCTTCGCACAGTTTGCAGGCGATGCAACGTTCCTCGCCGTTCGGGTAGCGGCGCAGCGCGTGCAAGCCACGGAAACGCGGCGAGATCGGTGTCTTCTCTTCCGGGAATTGCACCGTGATCTTGCGCGAAAACATGTACTTGCCTGTCAACGCCATGCCCTTGATCAGCTCGCCTAACAAGAGGCTGCTGAAGAAATCTTTTACCTTATCCATTCGTATGCACTCTCTTACTTCCAAATATTCCAGGATGTCTGCATCCAGGCAGCGACGAAGACCAGGTAGACCAGCGTCAACGGGATAAACACTTTCCAGCCGAGGCGCATGATCTGGTCATAACGGTAGCGTGGGAAAGTACCGCGCACCCAGATGAACACCGACACGATGAAGAAGGTCTTGGCGAACAGCCAGAAGAAGCCGCCGAAACCACCCCAGAACTCGAGGAAGGCAAATGGTGCGGACCAGCCACCGAGGAACATGAGCGAAGTCAGCGCGCCGATCAGGATCATGTTGGCGTATTCGGCCAGCATGAACATGGCGTAGGCCATGCCCGAGTACTCGACCATGTGGCCGGCAACGATTTCCGACTCGCCTTCGACGACGTCGAACGGGTGACGGTTGGCTTCAGCCAGGCCCGACACCATGTAGATGACGAACATCGGCAGCAGCGGCAGCCAGTTCCACGACAGGAAGTTCACGCCCTTGTCGGCGAAGTAGCCGATTTGCTGGCCGCCAACGATGTCGATGAAGTTCAGGCTGCCCGAGACCATCAGCACGATGACCATCACGAAGCCCATCGGGATTTCATACGAAATCATCTGCGCCGAAGCGCGCATGGCGCCCATGAACGAGTACTTCGAGTTCGAGGCCCAGCCGGCGATGATGATGCCGTAGACTTCCATCGAGGTAATCGCCAGCAGCATCAGCAAGCCCGCGTTGACGTTGGCCAGCACGGCTTGCGGACCGAACGGCACGACCGACCAGGCGGCCAGGGCCGGCATGATGGTCATGATCGGACCGATCACGAACAGGCCCTTGGCGGCCTTGGACGGGATGATGATCTCTTTGAACAGGAGTTTCAGCGCATCGGCGATCGGCTGCAGCAAGCCCAATGGACCCACGCGGTTCGGGCCGACGCGGATCTGGATCCAGCCGATCAGCTTGCGCTCCCACAAGGTCAGGTAAGCAACCAGGCCCATCAGCGGCAGCAGCACGCAGAGGATCTTGATCAGGGTCCAGAAGAACGGCCACGAGCCGCCCAGCAAATCCTGGCCGCCGCTGTTGATGACGTTTACAAATTCAGGCAGAGCCATCAGATTTTCCCCTCTGCTGTTTCAACTGTGATGTCACCGAACATGCCGCCCAAGCCAGCCGTCGAGGCATGCGCCGCCGACACCTTGACCACATTGGCTGGCAGGCCGGCGTGAATTGCCGCCACCAGGATGGCGCTGCCGGAGCCTTGCGCCACTTTGACCTTGTCGCCCGCCTTGATGCCCAGCTTGCCAGCCAGTTCGGCGGACAGGTGTGCTTGCGGCGCGGCGCCATCGACCGTGCGTTGCAACGGTTCGGAGCGGCGTACCAGCGCGTCGGCGAAGTAGATCGGCACGTCGGCGATGCGTTGCAGCGCTGGCGAAGCCGGTGCGTACGTTGCCGCTTCCGGCGCGTTCTTGGCGATGTTGTTCAGCTGTGCCGACAGATCGGTCACGCCGGCACCAAACGCTTCGTCGCGGATCGCTTCGGAGGTGTCGTAGTCGAAACCGGCCAGGCCCAGGATGTTGCCCAGGACGCGCAGCACTTTCCAGGCTGGACGGGTTTCCGCCAGCGGTTTGACGGTACCGTTGAAGCTTTGCGCGCGGCCTTCGCAGTTCACGAAAGTACCCGAGGTTTCGGCGAACGGCGAGATCGGCAGCAGGACATCGGCGTAATCCATGCCGTGCTTGAAGGCGGACATGGCCACGACCATGTCGGCGCCATCCAGGGCGGCGCGGGCCGCTTGTGGATTGGCGGCATCGAGTTCCGGCTCGGCGTGCAGCAGCACGTAGGCTTTCTTCGGTACGGCAAACGCTGCTTGCACGTTGGCGCGCGGCTTGGCGACCAGGTGCGCGCCAACCGTGTTGGCCGCTTCCGTCAGGTAACCGAGCTTGGCGCCCGTCTGTTCGGCGATCCATTGCGCGGCAGCATGCAGTTGCGACGCTTGCGGGTGTTGCGTTGCCGCGTTACCCAGCAGCACGGCGCCATGGTCGCCAGCCATCAGGCTGGCGGCGATGGCCACTGCCACGTCCGAAGCGGCAACCGCTTCAAAACCGGCTGGCGCGGCGATTTCTTTGGCTTTCGCAACAGCGGCGACCACTTCCGACAAGGCCGCCAGCCAATCGCTTGGTGCGACGATCATCTTGTTGGCGATGGTGATCAATTGATCATCGTCGGAGGCGTGCAGGATCGACAGCTTGGCGCCGCCCTTGACGGACGCGCGCAAACGCGTGGCCAGCAATGGGTGATCCTTGCGCAGGAACGAGCCGATGACGAAGGCGCGCTTGATCTGGCCAAATTCGCTGATCGGCATGCCCAGCCATGGCTTGACGCCGGCGTCCAGCGCGAAGTCGGTCTGGCGCAGGCGGAAGTCGACGTTCTCGGAACCGAGACCGTTGGCCACTTTTTGCAGCAGGACCAGCTCTTCGACCGTCGAATGCGGCGTTGCCAGCGCGGCGATGGCGTCGGCACCATGTTCGTGCTTGATGTTTTTCAGGCCGTGCGCCACGTATTCCAGCGCGGTTTGCCAATCGACTTCTTTCCACTCGTTGCCCTGTTTCAGCATCGGGGTCGTCAGGCGGTCAAAGCTGTCCAGCGCTTCGTACGAGAAACGGTCCTTGTCCGAGATCCAGCACTCGTTGACGGCTTCGTTTTCCAGCGGCAGCACGCGCTTGACCTTGCCAGCTTTCACTTGCACGATCAGGTTCGAACCGAGACCGTCATGCGGGCTGACCGATTTGCGTCGCGACAGTTCCCACGTACGGGCGCTGTAGCGGAACGGCTTCGAGGTCAGTGCGCCAACCGGGCACAGGTCGATCATGTTGCCCGACAGTTCGGAGTCGACCGACTGGCCGACGAACGACACGATTTCCGAGTGTTCGCCGCGGCCGATCATGCCCAGCTCCATCACGCCGGCCACTTCCTGGCCAAAGCGTACGCAGCGGGTGCACTGGATGCAGCGCGACATCTCTTGCATGGAGACCAGCGGACCGGCCTCCTTCGGCGTGACGACGCGCTTGTCTTCCTTGTAGCGCGATTCGCTCTTGCCGTAACCCACTGCCAAGTCTTGCAACTGGCATTCGCCGCCCTGATCGCAGATAGGGCAATCGAGCGGGTGGTTAATCAGCAAGAATTCCATGACCGACTTTTGCGCCTGCACAGCTTTATCGCTGGCGGAACGCACGATCATGCCGGCACTGACCGGGGTCGCACAAGCGGGCAAAGGCTTGGGCGCCTTTTCCACTTCGACCAGGCACATGCGGCAGTTCGCTGCGATCGACAATTTCTTGTGATAGCAGAAGTGCGGAATGTAGGTTCCCAATTTGTTGGCGGCGTCCATCACCATGCTACCAGCAGGGACTTCGACTTTTTTGCCGTCTATTTCGATTTCAACCATGGTGATCGTTACCTGACGCAGCTTAGATATATGCGGGCACTAAGCAATGCTTGTGCTCGATATGATATTCAAATTCTTCACGGAAATTCTTAATGAAGGCCCGTACCGGCATGGCAGCCGCATCGCCCAGCGCGCAAATCGTGCGGCCCTGGATGTTGTCGGCGATCGAGTTGAGCATGTCCAGGTCGTCTGGACGACCCTGCCCCTGCTCGATGCGGTGCACCATGCGGTACATCCAGCCTGTGCCTTCACGGCAAGGCGTACACTGGCCGCACGATTCTTCAAAGTAGAAGTAGGACAGGCGTTCCAGCGCCTTTACCATGCAGCGTGTTTCGTCCATCACGATGACGGCGCCCGAACCGAGCATCGAACCGGCTTTCGCGATCGAGTCGTAGTCCAGGTCGGTCTGCATCATGATGTCGCCGCGGATCACCGGAGCGGACGAACCGCCAGGGATCACGGCCTTGATCTTTTTGCCACCGCGCATGCCGCCTGCCAGTTCCAGCAGGGTCGCAAACGGGGTGCCGAGCGGCACTTCATAGTTGCCCGGTTTTTCCACGTCGCCCGAGATCGAGAAGATCTTCGAACCGCCGTTGTTCGGCTTGCCCATCGCCAGGTATTTCTCTGGACCGATGTTCAGCACGAATGGCACGGCCGCGAAGGTTTCCGTGTTGTTGATCGTCGTCGGCTTGCCGTACAGGCCAAACGAGGCAGGGAAAGGCGGCTTGAAGCGCGGCTGGCCTTTCTTGCCTTCCAGCGATTCGAGCAGGGCCGTTTCTTCGCCGCAGATGTAGGCGCCATAACCATGGTGCGCATGCAACTGGAACGAGAACTCGCTGCCCATGATCTTGTCGCCCAAGAAGCCGGCGGCGCGCGCCTCTTCCAGCGCTTCTTCGAAACGCAGGTATTCCTGGAAGATTTCACCGTGGATATAGTTGTAGCCGACGGTGATGCCCATCGCATAAGCGCCAATGGCCATGCCTTCGATCAGCGCATGGGGATTGTAACGAATGATGTCGCGGTCCTTGAAAGTGCCCGGTTCGCCTTCATCTGTATTGCAGACGAGGTATTTCTGGCCCGGGAACTGGCGCGGCATGAAGCTCCACTTCAAGCCGGTAGGAAAACCCGCGCCGCCACGGCCGCGCAAGGACGAAGCCTTGAGGTCGGCGATGATCTGTTCCGGCGTGATTTTCTCTTCCAGGATACGCCGCAGAGCGCTGTAGCCGCCGCGGTTCACATAATCTTGCAAATGCCAGTTCTTGCCATCCAGATCCTTCAGGATCAATGGATCGATATGGCGGTTGTGGAGTGACGTCATTTCTTGAGTTCCTCCAGCATGGCGTCGATCTTCTCGTTCGACATCCAGCTGCACATGGTTTTATTACTGACCAGCAAGACAGGCGCATCGCCGCAAGCACCCATGCACTCGCCTTCAACCAGGGTGAACTGGCCGTCTGCGGTGGTTTCGCGGAAATCGATACCCAGTTTCTGCTTCAGGTAGTCTGCAGCGCGCACGCCGCCCGACAGGGCGCATGGCAGGTTGGTGCACACGGTGATCTTGTGCTTGCCCACGGGTTTCACGTTGTACATATTGTAGAACGTGGCCACTTCCTGCACGGCAATCGCCGGCATGCCGATGTAATCGGCCAGTTCCTTCATGGTTTCCGGCGCCAGCCAGCCCAGTTCATCCTGGGCATGGGCCAGCGCGGCCATGACGGCCGACTGACGCTGGTCGGCCGGGTACTTGGCCAGCTCGCGGTCAATTTTCTTATAGCATTGCTCTGATAACAACATACTTTTTGCCTCTTAGCGGTCAATACTGCCGAACACGATGTCTTGCGTCCCGATGATGGTCACGGCGTCGGCAAGCATGTGCCCACGCGCCATTTCGTCGAGCGACTGCAAGTGGGCGTAGTCTGGCGCGCGCAGTTTCATGCGGTACGGCTTGTTGGCGCCATCGGACACCAGGTACACGCCGAACTCGCCCTTCGGGTGTTCCACGGCGCTGTAGGCCTCGCCTGGCGGCACGTGGAAACCTTCCGTAAACAGCTTGAAGTGGTGAATCAAGGATTCCATGTTGGTCTTCATGTCGACGCGGCCCGGAGGCGCCACCTTGCGGTTGCTGGTCATGACAGGACCTTCATTGTTGCGCAGCCACTCCACGCATTGCTTGATGATGCGGTTCGACTGGCGCAACTCTTCCACGCGGACCAGGTAGCGGTCGTAGCAATCGCCGTTGGTGCCGATAGGAATGTCGAAATCCATCAGGTCGTACACTTCGTACGGCTGTTTCTTGCGCAAGTCCCACTGCACGCCCGAGCCGCGCAGCATGGCGCCCGTAAAGCCCATGGCCAGCGCATCTTCCGGCGAGACCACGCCGATGCCGACGGTACGCTGTTTCCAGATACGGTTGTCGGTCAGCAGGGTTTCGTACTCGTCCACCGAATTCGGGAAGCGGCGCGCGAAGTCTTCGATGAAGTCCAGCAGGGAACCCTGGCGGTTTTCGTTCAGCTTGCCGATCGCCTTGGCGTTGCGGATGATCGAGGCCTTGTGCTGCGGCATCGCGTCCGGCAAATCGCGGTAGACGCCGCCCGGACGGTAGTAGGCCGCGTGCATGCGCGCGCCCGAGACTGCCTCGTAGGCGTCGAACAAGTCTTCGCGGTCGCGGAAGCAATACAGGAACGGGCCCATGGCGCCAACGTCCAGCGCGTGGGTACCGAGCCACATCAGGTGATTCAGGATACGCGTCATCTCATCGAACATGACGCGGATGTATTGCGCGCGCAGCGGCACTTCCAGGCCCAGCATCTTTTCGATGGCCATCACGTACGCGTGTTCATTGCACATCATCGACACATAGTCGAGACGGTCCATGTACGGCACGGATTGCAGATAGGTCTTTTGCTCGGCCAGCTTTTCGGTGGCGCGGTGCAGCAGGCCGATATGCGGGTCGGCGCGCTGGATGACTTCGCCATCCATCTCCAGCACCAGGCGCAGCACACCGTGCGCGGCCGGATGCTGTGGCCCAAAGTTCAGGGTGTAGTTCTTAATCTCAGCCATTATTTCATCCCGTAATGTTCTTCGCGGATCACGCGCGGCACGTTTTCCCGCGGCTCGATCGTCACGGGCTGGTAAATCACGCGCTTTTGTTCCGGATCGTAACGCATCTCGACATAGCCGGAGACGGGGAAATCCTTGCGGAACGGATGGCCGATGAAACCGTAGTCGGTCAGCAGGCGGCGCAAGTCGTTGTGGCCTTCGAAGAGGATGCCCAGCAGGTCGAACGCTTCGCGCTCGTACCAGTTGACGGCGCGCCAGATGCCGACCACGGAGGGCAGCAGCGGCATGTCGTCGTCCGGCGCGAACACGCGCACGCGCACGCGCCAGTTGTGCTTGACCGACAGCAAGTGCGAAACGGCCGCGAAACGCAGACCATCCCAGCTACCGTCGCCATAGGTCGAGTAGTCGACGCCGCACAGGTCGAGCAGCTGCTCGAAATGCAGGGTCGGATCGTCGCGCAAGGTCTGCATCACGGCCAGGTAGTCCTCGGCCTTGACGACCAGGGTGACTTCGCCCAGCGCAACCGTCGTGCTAACGCGATCGCCCAGGGCAGTGCCGAGGGCGTTTTGCAATACTTCTAAATGTGTTGTCATAATCTGAAGCGGCCCCGTTAGCGTGCGATCGTGCTGGTACGCTTGATCTTGTTCTGCAACTGCATGATGCCGTACAGCAAGGCTTCAGCGGTCGGAGGACAGCCAGGCACATACACGTCGACGGGCACGATGCGGTCGCAACCGCGCACCACGGAATAGGAGTAATGGTAGTACCCGCCGCCATTGGCGCAGGAACCCATCGAGATGACCCAGCGTGGCTCTGCCATCTGGTCGTAGACCTTGCGCAAGGCCGGCGCCATCTTGTTGCACAGGGTGCCGGCAACGATCATGACGTCGGACTGACGCGGCGACGGACGAAACACGACGCCGAAACGGTCCATATCGTAGCGGGCTGCGCCCACATGCATCATTTCGACCGCACAGCAGGCCAGACCGAACGTCATCGGGAACATAGACCCGGTGCGCGCCCAGTTGATCAGCTTGTCGGCCGAGGTGGTGATGAAACCTTCGCTTAATACGCCTTCAATAGCCATGGCTTATTCCCAGTCAAGGGCACCTTTCTTCCAAATGTACCAAAATCCGACCACGAATTCAGCGATGAACACCATCATCGTGACGAAACCGGCCCAGCCCAGGTCGCGCATTGCAACGCCCCATGGGAAAAAGAATGCCGTTTCCAGATCGAACAAAATAAACAGGATTGCGACCAGATAGTAGCGCACATCAAATTTCATGCGCGCGTCTTCGAATGCTTCAAAGCCACATTCGTACGGGGAGAGTTTTGCTGCGTCAGGCTTGTTAGGACCTAACAGGCGCCCCAGGAGCTGGGGAGCGATACCGACACCAAGGCCGATAATAATGAACAGCAGGACGGGGAAGTAATTTTCGAGGTTCACGATTGATGAGCTTATATTGAACGATCGGTTAAATGAGGACGCTGCGATCATTTGCAGCGTATCTAACGCACGACCCCAATCAAAGCTAAGACCAGGATCGAACGACACATCCTCGTAAAAAAAGCCAGCAACTTTGTACGAGCCATGGCTCGTGCGCCGTTGCTGGCTTCTGATTTCTGGTGCCGACGACGAGACTCGAACTCGTACAGCTTTCGCCACTACCCCCTCAAGATAGCGTGTCTACCAATTTCACCACGTCGGCGGTAAGGCCCGTATTCTACTCTGCTTTGCCGCTAAAGTTAATGCACAAATGCATCAAAACACAGATAAAAACGATAAATTTTTACATCTTCCAGCGCGCCACGATTTTTTCCTGCCGCACTGCTGAAACATTGAGCAATAATCTGCCCGTAATGAGAATTACTCTCGATGAGGTATCGAGTTACTACTCAGTACATACTAAATTACTTTGGAATCGCGCCTGCCGGGGTGCTGGCAACCGGTGCCGCCGCCGCTGGAGCGCTGGCAGCCGGAGCTGCCGCAGGTACCGTCGTCGGGATCGCGCCCGCGCCGGTGACCGGCACTGGCTTGACGACTTTATCCATCACGCCGCCGCCGACCGTCGTGGCGCGCTGATTGGCCATCAGCGACAGGGCCAGGGTGGCGCCGAAGAAGATCGCGGCGGCAACGCCCGTCGATTTCGACATGAAGTTCGACGAACCCGTCGCACCGAACAGGCTGCCCGAGGCGCCCGAACCGAAGGCGGCGCCCATGTCGGCGCCCTTACCGTGCTGCAACAACACCAGCGCGATAATCGACAATGCCGAAATAACCTGTACTACCACTACCAGATTGAACATCATGTTCATTGCAATTCCATTCTTAGTTTAAATTAATTCAATCAGCGGCGTGAATAATTGCCAGGAAATCCGCCGCCTTCAATGCTGCTCCACCGATCAGACCGCCATCGATATCCGGCATCGCCATCAATTCTTTTGCGTTCTCCGGCTTCATGCTGCCGCCGTACAGGATCTGCACGCCGGCCGCTGCTACCGCATTCTTTGCCGCCAGCTGGCCGCGCAACACCTGATGCACGTCCTGCGCCATTTGCGGCGTGGCCGTCTTGCCCGTGCCGATGGCCCATACCGGCTCATAGGCCAGCACCAGTTTCGCCACGTCGTCGGCGGAAATCGCCGCCAGCACGGCGCCCAGCTGCTGCGCCACGACCGCGTCGGTCTGGCCCGCTTCGCGCTGCGCCAGCGTTTCGCCGATGCAGACGATAGGCGTGATGCCCGCCGCCAGCGCCGCAACCGTCTTGGCCGCCACTTGCGCATCGCTCTCGCCATGGTAGGCGCGGCGCTCGGAATGCCCGATCACCACATAGCCGCAACCGAAATCCTGCAGCATGGCGGTCGAGATTTCTCCCGTGTAGGCGCCGCTGGCATGCGCGGACACATCCTGCGCACCCCAGCCGAGAGCCGTGCCTGCCAATTGCGCCTGGCACTGCGCCAGGTACGGCGCAGGCACACAGACGGCGCTGGCGGCGCCAGAGGCAGCCAGGCCAGCAACTATTTCAGACAATAACACCGCGTTCGAGGTGCGACTGCCGTTCATTTTCCAATTTCCGACGACGAGTTTGCGACGCATAGTAGCCTAAATTCTAATAACCCGTCATTCTAACTCCGGCACCGATGCCGGTCAAACAGGCAGTGCCCCGTTTCAAGCAACTTGCAACATGATCTTGCCCACGTGCGTGCTCGCTTCCATCAAGGCATGCGCCTCGTTGGCTTTTTCCAAGGGGAAAGTTTTATAGATCACGGGCTTGATCTTGCCCGCCTCGATCAGCGGCCACACGGTCGTGCGCAGATGGTTCGCGATGGCCGCCTTGAAAGCGACGGAACGGGGACGCAAGGTGGAACCCGTCACCGTCAGGCGACGGCGCAGCAAGCTACCCAGGTCCAGTTCCGCCCTGGTGCCGCCCTGCACGGCGATCAGGCCGATACGGCCATCGTCGGCCAGGCAATCGATTTCGCGCGGCAGGTAGTCGCCGCCGACCATGTCGAGAATGACGTCGACGCCTTTGCCTCCGGTCAATTCCTTGACGACGGCGACGAAATCTTCCGTGCGGTAATTGATGCCCCGTTCGGCGCCCAGCGCCTCGCAGGCGCGCGCCTTCTCGTCGCTGCCTGCCGTGGCGAACACGCGGTGGCCGAGCGCGGCCGCCAATTGAATGGCCGTCACGCCGATTCCGGACGTGCCGCCTTGCACCAATAACGTTTCGCCGTCGGCCAGCGCGCAGCGGTCGAACACATTGCTCCACACGGTAAAGAAGTTCTCGGGCAGGGACGCGCCTTCCAGAGCCGTCAAGCCTTTCGGCAAGGGCAGGCACTGGCCGGCGGGTGCGGCGCAGTATTCGGCATAGCCGCCACCCTGCACCAGCGCGCAGACGAGGTCGCCCTTCTTGAATGCGGTATTGGTGAAGTCGCCATCGACGACTTCACCGGCCACTTCCAGGCCCGGCAAATCGGACGCACCGGCTGGCGGCGCGTACTTGCCCAGGCGCTGCAGCACGTCGGGACGGTTGATGCCGGCCGCGTGCACCTTGATCAGCAGTTCGCCCGCTTTTATTGCGGGCACGGGACGTTCCGCAATTTGCAAAACGTCGGCGGGACCTGGCTGGCTGATGGCAACTGCACGCATGGCGGGACTCTTTCAAGGGAAAACGGCGATTGTACGCCAAGCCGCCCACCCTTGCAGGCGAGGCCCCTTGCCTATGCGCCGCCCGTCTTCGACTGGCGCGGCAGCGGCGTGCCCGGTTTCCATTTCGCCGACAGGGCCTGCCCTTCCTCGACTTGCTCATGCGTCATTTTGCGCACCACGGCGGCGCGCTGGTCGGCCGCATTCGCGTTGCCATTCGCGGCCGCCAAATTCCACAGCATGTAGGCGATGACGTTATCCTGCGGCACGCCACCCATGTGGTAGCGGTACATCAGGCCCAGCACTTGCTGCGCCTCGGCGTGGTTCTGCTCGGCCGCCTTGCGGAACCAGCTGACGGCCTGCTTGTGGTCCTGCAGCACGGCGTTGCCCGTGTAATACATCGCGCCCACCACATACTGGGCGTCGGCCTTGCCCTGGTCGGCCGCCTTGCGGTGCCAGAACATGGCTTGCTTGTAATCCTGCGGCAAGCCCCGTCCCATGTAATACATCAAGCCCAGCAAATGCTGGGCATCGGCGCTGCCGGTCTTGGCCAGTGGCAGGATTTCCTTGTAGGCCAGCGCGTAATTCTTGTTGTTGTAGGCGCTGGCACCTTCGGCGAAGCCAGCCCGCGCGGGCAGCTGTATCGTCAACAGCATGAGTAATGTAATGATCAGTTTTTTCATCGGAATGGGATGTGGTCTGACTACCTATTCTTGTCCTGCCAATAATGCCTGCGGCAGGATGCGTTTACTTCCAGCTGACTTTGCCCAGGCCCTCGACGCTGACATCGCGGTTGGCCGGCTTGCCGTACACCACCACCGAACCGAGTCCGCTCAGGTTCAGCTTGGCATTCGTATGGGCATTCACCGTGGCATTGCCCAGGCCGCTCAATTCCAGGTTGACGGCATCGGCTTCGAACTGCTGCGCATTCAGGCTGCCCAGGCCGCCCAGGCTCGCTTGCAGGATACGTCCGCGTCCACCCAGCATCACCGAGCCCGCGCCCTGCAGATCCAGTTCCGCGCGCTCATTGTTGCCTATCCATATCTGCATGCTGCCCACGCCGCCCAGGCTGGCATTGAGCTTGCGGTAATCGCCCACCAGCTTGATGCTGCCCGCCCCTTCCAGCGACAGGGTCAGTTCCTCGCCCTTGAAGCCCGTGATGTCCGTGCTGCCAAAGCCTTCCGAGCTCAGTTCGCGCAAGTTCGGCAGGACCAGGTCGGCGCGGATCGACGACGGGCCGATCTTGAAGCCGCGCACTTCCGTTTCGATGTGCAGGGTGTCGCCGCTTTGCGCCGTGCTGACATCGGCGATGTAGCGCTTGTCGGCCGTGATGCTCAGCGAAGCCACGTTGCCCTGGCGAATGCGCACTTCCATCACGCCATCGAGCTTGACGCGCACCACGCGGGCGTCGACGTTGCGCATTTCCAGCAAACGGGTCTCGGCGGCCACGCCGCGCACCAGGCCCAATGTCGCCAGGAACAGCAGCGCCAATTGCAGTATCTTTTTCATGTAGTGCATCCTCGGTATCTTGTTTTTATGTGTCGCGGCACCCTCGTGGGGCGCGCGCATTGCCATTGCACCAACACTGTATCAGCGCCGAAAACGGCTGACAATCAATCAGGCGAAACGGGCTTTTTCGGCAGCGCTCAGGCGCTTGGCCTTGACGACCACCACTTGCATGGCAGCCTTGTTCGCTGGCGCGGCCAGGGTGGCCGTGGAACTGGCCACTTGCAGGGCCGGGGCGGCCGGGGCGATGGCGTAGCAGCTGGCGCCAAGCAGGATGGCGGCGGCAACGGCAATGACTTCCATGTTTTTAGTGACGTTCATGTTGTTCTCCTCGGGTGTCTGGCAGTGGGCTTGCGGTATGGTGTCACTATAGCCATACCGCCCCCTGCAGACACGCCGATTGCGACGAACTGCATTTTTGGCAGGCTGGCCTGACAAAAACGCGGATGAACGTGCAGATCGCTAAGCGTCTTCTTAAAACTCTTCCCACTCGTCGGCGCCGGACTTGGCCGCCTTGACGGGTTTGACCGGCGCCAGCGCGCGGGCTGGCGCGCGCGGTGCAGCAGCGGCTGGCTTCGCCTTGAGGCGCGTCACGGGCGCGGGCGCGGCGGCAGGACCGGCATCGCCCAGGCGGAACATGCCGACGGCTTGCGCCAGATCCACGGCCTGCTCCTGCAGGCTTTCCGCGGCAGCGGCCGCTTGCTCGACGAGGGCCGCGTTTTGCTGCGTCATGGTATCCATGTGCGTGACGGCCGTATTGATCTCGCCGATGCCGGCGCTCTGTTCACGGCTCGCCACCGTGATCTCGCTCATGATGGTCGTCAATTGCTGCACCGACGCCACCACCTGGTCCATGGTCTGGCCCGCTTCATCGACGAGGCGGCCGCCGGCATCGACCTTCTCCACCGAGTCGCCGATCAATTCCTTGATTTCCTTCGCCGCACCGGCGGAGCGTTGCGCCAGGTTGCGCACTTCGGACGCCACCACGGCAAAGCCCCTGCCCTGCTCGCCCGCGCGCGCCGCCTCGACGGCCGCGTTCAGCGCCAGGATGTTCGTCTGGAAGGCGATACCGTCGATCACGCCGATGATGTCGACGATCTTGCGCGAGCTTTCCTGGATACCAGCCATGGTGCCGACCACTTGCTGCACCACGCGGCCGCCCTTGGCCGCCACTTCCGAGGCGGACACGGCCAGCTCATTGGCCGCGTGCGCGTTTTCCGCATTCTGCTTGACGGTCGAGGTCAGCTCATCCATCGAGCTGGCCGTCTCTTCCAGCGCGCCCGCCTGAGCTTCCGTGCGCGAGGACAGGTCGGCATTGCCGGCGGCAATATCGGCCGACTCGCTGCGCACCAGGGTACTGATGCTGCGGATCTGCACCAGCACGGTGGCGATCTTTTCGACGAACAGGTTAAATGCCTTGGCGATCTGCGCCAGCTCGTCCGCACCTTCCGCGTCGAGGCGGCTGGTCAGGTCGCCGTCGCCCGTGGCGATCGCTTCCATCGCATCGCGCACCAGGCCCAGACGGCGCAGGGCGCGCGCCACCAGAACGCTCAGCACAGTGGCGGCCAGGGCCAGCACCAGCAAGGCCGTCAGGGCCGAGGCGCGCAGCATGGAAGTCAATGCCTGCGTCGCTTCTGCGCGGTCGAGCACGGTAGCCAGCAACCAGTCGCTGCCCGGCACTTTACTGACATGCAAGATGCCGTTCCGGTCACCGAGGCGGATGGCTGCGCCATCGCCGCTCTTTTGGATATCGGCCAGCGCCTGCGCGCTCAGGCCCGAGTCCAGTTCGGCCAGCGGTTTCAGAGTCAGCTTGCTATCCGGGTGGGCGATGATCTTGCCGCCGCCATCGACGAGGAAGGCATAGCTGGACGCCGTCGGCTTGATCGAAGCGACGTTTTGCACCACGGCATCCATCATCACATCGGCCGCCATCACGCCCGTCACGCTGCCCTTGCCGCCCAGCGGCTCGGCAAACGTCACCACCAGCTTGCCCGTGCTGGCGCCGATGTATGGCGCCGTGATGATGGGGCCGCCCACTTCGGACGCCAGCTTGTACCAGGGGCGCGCCGTAGGATCGTAGTCAGCGGCGCGCTTGCGCTCCTGCGAAAAGACGGCGTGCTTGTCGGCAAAGCCGATATACGCCATGTCGAAGGTGCCCGCCTGCTCGGCCGCCTTCAGGGCCGGCAGCGGATCGGCCGCCGTGGCGCCCTGCTTGAGCGATCCCACGACGGCTTGCTTGGAACGCAGCCATTCGGCGATGGCTTGCGCGTGGCTGTGCGACAACTGCAGCATCTGCGTGTCGAGCGCTGCCAGGGTGCTTGAGCGGGTAGTAAAGAAGTTGGCGATGGCGACGGCCAGCATGGCCAGCACGACGATGGAAACGGCGATGGCGATCAGCCGCGCCTTAAGGGAGGACAACATGGTGCATCCAATAAAAAAAGAGGAAATCGGGAGGGATGCACCATGGTCGGGGAATAAGATTTTGTCGTCAAGCAATACCGACAGTCAATTACCCATAAACAACAATTGATACCATATATTTCATATCTCGCCGCGCAGCTTGCGCAAAGCCGGCGAGTCGCCGCCCGTCGCTTCGAGGCGGAAACGGGCAAATGCCTGCTCCAGTTCGGGATAGCGGCGCAGACTGCCTTCGTTAAAGTAGCGCCCACCGGGGATGTCGCCCCACGGCAGCGGTGCGCTCAAGCCCCCGCTGCCCGCCAGGGCCAGCAGCGGCTCGAGCGCGCTGCGCAGGTCAGCCACTTCCGTATCGGCGCCCGCCAGGCGGGCCAGCAACTGTTCCAGTTCGGTAGTACAGGCTTGCAGGCGCGACTGATCCATGTTCACTCCTCAATTCTTGATGGTGCCCACCAGCACGGGCGCCGACCACATGCTGCGATTGGGCAACAGGTATTGCAAGGCGCCACCCTTGCGCCGCACTAGGCCGCCCAGCTCTTCGGTCGGCGCCACCGAGCTGACAAACACCGTCACGGTCCCGTTAGGCGTGACCTCATACACATCATACAGCGGCGCTTCGCTCCTGAGCGGCAAGCCGAAGCAGTCTGCCAGCGTAGCTCAGCGACTCGTCGCTGCCTGCAACTGCCCGATAGTGGTGAAGTATGGCGAATAGCGCAAGACGCTCTGTCCGTGCGGCACTACCTTGTCCAGAGCGGCCAATATGATCAGCAGGTCGGGCAACTTATTGCCGGACGCCAGCTGCTCAACGGCCCGCGCATAAATCGTCTCCGCCGGCGCGCCCGGATCGGCCGCGCGCAGCTGGGCCAGGAATTGCTGCCCTGTCCCACCCTCCAGCCAGCCGTCGATCACCGGGCGCTGCAGGCCGATGGTCTTGAAGGTGCTGAGGTCATTGATTTCGCGCGCATGCACGGTGCGCAAAGCATCGAGGTCCTGCGCCGGCATGGCCGCGGAGGCGGCGGCAATGGGAATGGGCAGCGGCACCGGCGTCGGTGCGTTGTCCAGCTGCGCCCAGGCACCGGGCGCGACGGCAAGCAGAAAGGCGGCGGCCAGCCCGCGGAATGTGCGCATGCTGCATCTCCTTGGAAGACTCGGTCAGGGGGAATATCCCCTCCCGAATCTACAGAGAGCGTCAACGGCCAATGCGAGCTGGATCAAGGCCGACGCGCAAAGCGGCATCTACCTTCGACGCAGCGCAAACGCGGCGCAAAAAAAACCGCCAGGGCTTGCGCGCTGGCGGTTTTGATCATGCGGCCGAGGCCGCAGTCAGGCAAATCTGAAGGACATTAAGCGGCTGGCGCTTCGTTGCCTTCAGCAGCTTTCATCGACAGTTTCAGACGGCCGCGGTCGTCCGTTTCCAGCACTTTGACGCGAACCAACTGGCCTTCTTTCAGGTAGTCGGCCACGGCGTTGACGCGCTCATTGGCGATCTGCGAGATGTGCAGCAAGCCGTCTTTGCCTGGCATGACTTGCACGATGGCGCCGAAGTCCAGCAGTTTCAGCACGGTGCCTTCGTAGGTCTTGCCCACTTCGACGGAAGCGGTCAGTTCCTCGATACGGCGCTTGGCTTCCTGGCCGGCTGCAGCGTCGACGGAAGCGATGGTGACCACGCCTTCGTCGCTGATGTCGATCTGGGTGCCCGTCTCTTCGGTCAGCGCGCGGATCACGGCGCCGCCCTTGCCGATCACGTCACGGATTTTTTCCGGGTTGATCTTGATGGTGATCAGACGCGGTGCGAAATCGGACAGTTCGGTTTTGACGTGCGGCATGGCTTTTTGCATTTCGCCCAGGATGTGCTCGCGGCCTTCCTTGGCTTGCGCCAGTGCCACTTGCATGATTTCCTTCGTGATGCCCATGATCTTGATGTCCATCTGCAGCGCCGTGATACCGTTGCGGGTACCGGCTACCTTGAAGTCCATGTCGCCCAGGTGATCTTCGTCGCCCAGGATGTCGGACAGCACGGCAAACTTGCCGCCTTCCTTGATCAGGCCCATGGCGATACCGGCCACGTGTTCTTTCATCGGCACGCCGGCGTCCATCAGTGCCAGGCAGCCGCCGCAGACGGAAGCCATCGACGAGGAACCGTTCGATTCCGTGATTTCCGATACCAGACGCACCGAGTAGCTGAACTCTTCAGCGGCTGGCAGGGCGGCGATCAGCGCGCGCTTGGCCAGGCGGCCGTGGCCGATTTCGCGGCGTTTTGGCGTACCGACACGGCCCGTTTCGCCGGTGGCGAACGGAGGCATGTTGTAATGCAGCATGAACGAATCGGTGAACTCGCCCATCAGCGCATCGATCTTCTGGCTGTCGCGGGCGGTGCCCAGGGTAGCGACGACCAGCGCTTGCGTTTCGCCGCGCGTGAACAGGGCCGAACCGTGGGTGCGTGGCAGCACGCTGGTGCGGATCGAGATCGGACGCACGGTGCGCGTGTCGCGGCCGTCGATGCGTGGCTCGCCGTCCAGGATTTGCGTACGCACGATTTTCGCTTCGATGTCGAACAGGATGTTGTTGACTTCAGCGCTGTCGATAGCCGCGCCGCCGGTGGCAGCCACTTCCGCCGACAGGTCGGCGATCACTTCCGACGTCGCTGCTTTCAGCTTGGCCGTACGCTCTTGCTTGTCCTTGGTTTGATACGCATCATTGATCTTGGCGTTGGCGAAATGCGCGACGCGGGCGATCAGTGCTTCGTTTTTCGGCGCAGGCGCCCATTCCACTTCCGGCTTGCCGCCGTCACGCACCAGGTCGTGAATCGCGTCGATGACGACTTTCATCTGGTCGTGGCCAAAGACCACGGCGCCCAGCATGATTTCTTCGGACAGCTGTTTCGCTTCCGATTCGACCATCAGCACGGCCGTTTCGGTACCGGCGACAACCAGGTCCATTTCCGACGTTTTCAGTTGCTGGACGGTAGGGTTCAGGATGTACTGGCCATTCGCGTAACCGACGCGCGCGGCGCCGATAGGACCGTTGAAAGGCACGCCCGATACGCACAGGGCAGCCGATGCGCCGATCATGGCGGCGATGTCCGGATCGATTTCAGGGTTGACCGACAACACGTGAATGATGACTTGCACTTCATTCAGGTAGCCTTCCGGGAACAGCGGACGGATAGGACGGTCGATCAGACGGGAGGTCAGTGTTTCTTTTTCGGAAGGACGGCCTTCGCGCTTGAAAAAACCGCCCGGAATTTTACCGGCAGCATAGGTTTTCTCGACATAATCAACCGTCAAAGGGAAGAAATCCTGGCCTGGCTTGGCATCTTTGCGTGCCACTACCGTTGCCAGAACGACGGTATCTTCGATCGACACCAGCACTGCGCCGGATGCCTGACGTGCGATTTCGCCGGTTTCCAGGGTCACTTGATGTTGACCGTACTGGAAGGTTTTCGTAACTTTGTTAAACATGGGGTATCCCTTTTCTAATTGCCGACAGATTTTCAGGGGCTGTCGTTCACCTCACCACAGGCGGCGGAAACTTCGTTGCCGCCTTTACTACTTTACTTTTAAAACATGATATCGGTAGAGAATACTGTACTTCTCGACATAAATCCGGAATTCAAATGACAAAATGCCCGCGTCAGCGAACTGGCGCAGGCATTTCTGTATAAACCTTGTACGGCAAAAATTACTTGCGCAGACCAAGTTTAGCGATCAGGTCGCGATAACGGGTAGCGTCTTTAGCCTTCAGGTAGGACAACAGGCTCTTACGACGGTTGACCATCATGATCAGGCCGCGGCGGGAGTGGTGATCTTTCGAGTGGGCTTTGAAGTGGCCGTTCAGTTCGTTGATGCGAGCTGTCAGCAGTGCAACTTGCACTTCAGGGGAGCCGGTGTCGTTTTGACCACGTGCGTTGTCCGCGATGATAGCGGCTTTGTTGATGTTTTCTACTGTCATGATAAACCTTTCACATGCGGTGCACAGAGTCTGAACCCTATCCACCGTGAACTACGATTATTAAAATACTGGCCTATGCTTCCAACCAGACGCGCAAGTATATCGGAAAAATGCCCGCCTGTATCCTGCCGTGCGCGCTTTTCTCGGTGCATGATAGGGTTTTCCTGCATTTCAGGAGGTCAAACATGAAAAAACTGCTCAAATCAGCAACACCGCTGCTGTTTGCCATGCTGGCCGGCTGCGCCAGCTGGAACGTCCCGCCGCCCCAGCCGGGCGAGCCGCGCGCCGCCGTGGAAGCGCGCCTGGGCCGTCCCACGAATATCTACCAGCTACCCACGGGTCCCGAACTCGAATACGCGACGGGACCGTACGGCCAGTACACGTATATGGCCCGCTTCGGCCCCGACGACAGGTTGATTTCCTACGAGCAAGTGCTCGACACGCCAGGCTTTGCCCGCATCAAGGTGGGCGTGTCGACCCAGCAAGACGTGCTGCACACCCTGGGCCGCCCGACGGAAACATCGTATCTGTCGCTGCCGAAACTGCACGTCTGGTCCTACCGCTACAAGGAATCGGGCGTGTGGGATTCCATGATGCACGTGCACTTCGACCACGACGGCATCGTGCGCATGATGATGAACGGGCCCGATCCGGCCAAGGAAGAGCGGCGCTTCTTCTGGTAGTACGAGCATCTTCACGGTTAAGACTAGATACCCTMGTCTTTCGCATGCAGTTTGTTTAAGGCCGACAGATACGCCTTGGCCGACGCGACGATGATGTCGGAATCAAAGCCCACGCCGTTGACGATGCGCCCGTCGCGCGACAAGCGCATCGTCACTTCGCCCTGCGACTGCGTGCCCGTGCTGATGGCGTTGACGGAGAACAGGACCAGCTCGGCGCCGCTGGCGGCCGCGCTTTCAATGGCGTTGACGGTGGCGTCGACGGGGCCGTCGCCCTGCCCTTCACAGCTGCGCTGCTGGCCGCCGACGAGGAATTCCACGCGCGCATGGGGCACGGCGCCCGTCGTCGACTGCTGCGTCAGCGCAACAAAACGGTAGTGCTCACTCTCCTGCGCCTGCTGCTCTTCGCTGACGAGGGCCATGATATCTTCGTCGAAAATCTCGGATTTCCGGTCGGCCAATTCCTTGAAACGCAGGAAGGCCGCGTTGACTTCCGCTTCCGATTCCAGAGAGATACCCAGCTCCTGCAACCGCTGCTTGAAGGCATTGCGCCCCGACAGTTTGCCGAGCACGATCTTGTTGGCCGTCCAGCCCACGTCTTCGGCGCGCATGATTTCATACGTCTCGCGCGCCTTTAAAATGCCGTCCTGGTGGATGCCGGACGCGTGCGCAAAAGCGTTCGCGCCCACGACGGCCTTGTTCGGCTGCACGGCAAAGCCCGTGATCTGCGACACCATCTTTGATGCGGCCACGATCTGCGTCGTATCGATGCCCACCGTCAAGTTGTAATAGGCGGCGCGCGTGCGCAGCGCCATCACCACTTCTTCCAGCGCCGTGTTGCCGGCCCGCTCGCCGAGGCCATTGACCGTGCATTCGATCTGCCGCGCGCCGCCTATCATGACGCCGGCCAGCGAATTGGCGACAGCCAGGCCCAGGTCGTTATGGCAATGGACGGACCAGATGGCCTTGTCGGAATTCGGTATGCGTTCGCGCAAGCGCTTGATGGTGGCGCCGAAGATTTCGGGTACGGCGTAACCGACCGTGTCGGGGAAATTGATGGTGGTGGCGCCCTCGGCGATCACGCCCTCGAGCACACGGCAAAGGAAATCTTCATCGGAACGGCTGCCGTCTTCGGGGCTGAATTCGATGTCGTCCGTGAACTGGCGCGCAAAGCGCACGGCATTTTGCGCCTGCGTAAGCACTTGCTCTGGCGTCATGCGCAGCTTCATCTGCATGTGCAGGGGCGACGTGGCAATAAAGGTATGGATGCGCTTGCGCTCGGCTGGCGCCAGCGCCTCGGCGGCGCGGGCGATGTCGCGGTCGTTGGCGCGCGACAGCGAGCAGATGGTGGACTCGCGCACGGCGCCGGCAATCGCCCGTATCGATTCGAAATCGCCCTGCGAGGCGGCGGCGAAGCCCGCTTCGATCACGTCGACCTTCATGCGCTCGAGCTGCTTGGCGATGCGCAGCTTTTCCTCACGCGTCATGGAGGCGCCCGGCGATTGCTCGCCGTCGCGCAAGGTGGTGTCAAAAATGATGAGTCGGTTGCTGGTGGTCATGGCTGCTCCTGGCTGGCTGAAGACTGGCGACGCTACCGACTCGCCGCATTAATGCTCGGGGTCGGTCTGGATGATGCTGACGGGCTTGCCCTTCGCCATGCGCCAGAAAAACACGGCGTAGCCGGACAGGCCATACACGACGAAAATCGGGAACAGCACCTTCGGCGGATCGATGGAAATAAGCGCAAAGAACAATGCCAGCAGGAATACCACGATGAAAGGCACGGACTTGCGGAAATTCACATCCTTGAAGCTGTAGAACGGCACGTTGGTGACCATGGTCAGGCCGGAAAACAGGGCGATCGTCCACGACACCCAGGCCAGCTGGTTGCCGGCAAATTCCAGGTCGTTCATCAGCAGGATGAAGCCGGCCACCATGGCCGCCGCCGCCGGGCTGGGCAAGCCCTGGAAGAAGCGTTTGTCGACCACGGCGATATTCGTGTTGAAGCGGGCCAGGCGCAAGGCGGCACCGGCGCAGTACACGAAGGCGGCCAGCCAGCCCAGCTTGCCCATGCCGCGCAGCGACCATTCGTAGATCACCAGCGCCGGCGCGGCGCCGAACGACACCATGTCGGACAGGCTGTCGTACTGGGCGCCGAATTCGCTCTGCGTATTCGTCAGGCGCGCGATGCGCCCGTCCAGGCCGTCCAGGATCATGGCGATGAAGATGGCCCAGGCCGCGTGTTCGAATTTCTGGTTCATGGCCATGACGATGGCGTAGAAGCCGCAAAACAGGGCTGCCGTCGTGAAGGCATTCGGCAACAGATAGATGCCGCGGCGGCGCAAGGTTTTCTTGCCAGTGCCATCGCTCACCGGCTGGCGCGCGAATTTGCTGAAGCGGGACGCTTTGGATACTGCGGGAGTGCCGTTCTTGCCTCTACGACGGGGGAAGTTTGCCATGTTGTTCCATATCTTGTGTACTGCGGGGGAATCGGTGCCAGATGGCAGGCGCATGACTGTCACGGCATGCGCCTGCCGATGTTGTCATTATAGAGGAGCCACCGCCAAAGAAAAGCGCGGCGGCGTCAAGCTGACAATATTGATCCCTGTTCAAGCCTTATTTGAACTTGACCTTGGCCACCAGGCCCATGTTCAGGGTCGTTTCGCCCGGCTCGAAGCTCGGTTCGGCCACCTGGTTGCCGCCATAGCCCTTGCAATCGGCACTCATGTTGCGCGCGCCGGTCACATTGACGCGCTGCGCATAGTTGCCCGAGCCTTCGAAATCGATGGTATCGATCACGGCGTCACTGACGTTGCGGCCCATGGCGCCGGCGATAGCGGCCACGCGCTCGTTGAGGTTCTTGTAGGCGGCGGCGATGCGCTGGTCGTCGAGCTTGCGGATGGTGGCCGGCGCCAGGCCGAAGTTCAGGCGGTTCAGGGTCAGCACGCCTTGCGCCGCCGACACGGTTTTCGGCAAGGCAGCCAGGTTGGTCGTCGTCACCTGCAGGTACTGGCCCACTCGCCAGCCGGTCGGCACTCTGGGCTTGGGAGCCACGCCCGGTGGCAGCGGCGCCGTTTCCGGGTACACGGCATACGTGTAGTAGCCCTGGGTCTTCAGCACGGCTTGCGGATCTGCTTTCTTGACGATGGCCGCGCCCTGGTTCATCTTCTGGTTCACGCGCGAAGCAGCGGCGGCCTTATCCTTGTCCTGCTCTTCGACGGCCAGGGTGACGGTCACCTGGTCGTTCGCATGCACCACTTCGCCGTTCGCGGGCACCACCACGAGGGTGCCGGAGGTGGGCAAGGTCTGGGCTTGTGCGCTCAGGGCAACGGTAGCGGCGGCGGCAGCCAGCAGTGATTTCATGACGGTCATGGGGTTCTCCTGGAAAATATAGGGGCAAAAACGACCATGGGGCCAACAGCCCCATGATTTTTAAAACAGTCTAACGCGAAAATGTTTCCGCGCTAACGCGCTTACTTGAACTTGACCTTGCCGACGACGCGCATGTCGAGCGTCGTTTCGCCCGGCTCGAAGCTCGGTTCGGCGACGGTGCTGTCTTCGGCCATCTTGGCGCTGCGCATCATCATCGGCGCGGCGGCAGGACGGTTTTCCGTGGCGTAGTTACCCGAACCTTCGAAGTCCACCGTATCGAGCACGGCGTCGGAGACGTTGCGGCCCATGGCCTTGGCGATGGCGGCCACGCGCTCGTTCAGGTTTTTATACGTGGCGGCGATGCGCTGGTCGTCCAGCAGGCGGATGGTTTCCGGCTTCAGGCCGAAGTTCAAGCCGTTCAGGGTCAGCACACCTTGCGCCGCCGACACGGTCTTTGGCAGGGACGCCAGATTGGCCGTCGTCACTTCCAGGTACTGGCCGACACGCCATGCCGTTGGCAAACGCGGCTTGGCAACGGCGCCGGCCGGCAATGGGCGCTCTTCCGGATACACGGGATAAGTGTAGTAGCCGTACGATTTCAATGCCGCCGACGGGTCGGCCTGCTTGACGATGGCGATGCCCTTGTTCATCTTCTGGTTGACACGCGACGCGGCCGCGGCTTTGTCCTTGTCCTGTTCTTCGACGGCCAGGGTAGCGACCACCTGGTCATTGACATGCTTGACTTCGCCAAACGCGGGGACGACCACCAGGGTGCCGGAAGTCGGCAAGGATTGAGCTTGCGCGCTCAGGGCAACGGTGGCTGCGGCGGCAACAAGGACGGATTTCATCACGGTCATGGGGGTACTCCTAGGTAGTTAATGTGGCTGACAGCCAGCGAACGGGGCGCTTTTGGCACCCCTTTCGCCTGAGAAACTTGTCAAACTGTGTAGATTCTAACGCCTCATTCATTCCCGTGGCGCAAATTAACAAATCGTCACAAAATGCGCTTGCCAGTCACATCTGCTCACATTTCAATACACTGTCATCATAAATAACAATGTTATTAATGACTTATCAGTGGCCGACGACTGCGCCGCCGCTGCGCCGGCCCGGCTTGAAACTGTGGCGATGCGCGCGCCAGGCGATCGTCAATGCCACCAGCAGCAAGGCCAGCATGGCCCACGGGAACGATGCCGCGCCATAGCCGTCGAGCAGCATGCCACCCGCCAGACCACCACCGGCGATGGCCACGTTCCAGATGGTCGCCACCATGGCTTGCGCCACGTCCATGCCGTCGCCGGCCGCGTCCGCCGACGCCGTCTGCAGCAAGGTGCCGGCGCCGCCAAAGGTGATGCCCCAGATGGCCATGCTGACATAGATGACGGTCGGCGAGTCCATCGCCAGACCCAGCGCCACCATCACGAGGGCAAAGGCGGCGATGCAGCCCAGCACCAGCGGACGCAGCCAGCGGTCGATCAGCTGGCTGACCAGCCAGATGCCGGCCAGGGAACCCACGCCATACACAAGCAGCACCAGGTCGACGCGCGGACGCAAGCCGGACGGCGCCAGGAACGGCGCGATGTAGGTATACAGAATGTTATGCGCCAGCATCCAGGCGACGATCACGGCCAGAATCGGCCGCACGCCCGGCGTCATGAATACCTGTCGGATCGACAGGCGCTCGCTATTCTTTTGCCCCGGATAGTCGGGCACGGCCAGCAGCACCCACGCGACCAGCACTACGGCCAGCCCCGACATAATGCCGAAGATGCTGCGCCAGCCCAGCACGCCGCCCATCAGGGTGCCCAGCGGCACGCCCAGGGACAGGGCCAGCGGCGTGCCGATCATGGCAATGGCCATCGCCCTGCCCTGCTGCTCCACGCTGACCATGCGGCGCGCGTAGCCGGCCATCAAGCCCCAGGCCAGCCCGGCTGCCATGCCGGTGACGAAGCGCGAAACCAGGGCAACCATATAGTTGGGCGACAGGGCCGTCGCCGTGTTGAAGATCAAAAAGCCGATGATGGCCAGCAGCAAGACATTACGCCGGCGCCAGCCGCTCGTCAGCGCCGTCAGGGGAATGGCCGTCAGGATGGAACCGATGGCGTAGACGGTCACCAGCTGGCCCGTCATGACTTCGGAAATATTCAGGTCACGGGCAATCTGCGGCAGCAAGCCGGCCGGCAAGGTTTCCGACAGGAGGGCGAGAAACGCCGTCATGGCCAGGGCCAGCAAGGCCAGCACGGGGAGACGTTCGGAAATGGAAGATTCGGCAGTGCCCGGCATGGGTACTGTTGCGGTAGTGCGGTCGGTCATAGGGGTCCTTCTGGTTGCCAAGCGGCTAATAAACTAGCGCCTGGCGTGCTACGAAAGCGGTGATGCGCGTTGCGGTCGGCAGATACCGAAACAGATGCAGTCCACAGGAAACTGCAAAGGAAGGGCGGGATTATATAGGAATATAAAAAGACAGGAGGCGGGCGAAAAACGTGCGGACGAAAGCAGCCGCGCTCAAGCTGGCGTCATGCAGGCATCATTGGCCGCCTTGCGTGGCGAAAACCAGGCATTCGATTTCGGACTGTACAGGAAGGCGCAGATGACGGCGAACGTCAGCGCGCCAGGCAAGACATTCATCTTGAGCGGCACGGTCGCCAGGCTGAGCGCAATGTCGATCACGCCCCACACCAGATACACGGTGCGCGCGCCACGCTGCCTTTGCAGCATGGCCAGCGCGGCCACCAGGGTAATGCCCAGGCTGGCGAGCAAGATCGCATATTGTGCCTCGGCGGGAATCGCGCTGTGCGCCATCCACGCCTGCATGGCGGGATCGTTGCGGCCGAGGTAAGCCGACACGAGGGATGACAGAGAACCGATGACCAGAAACCAGCAACTGATGGCAAGCGAGACGGGGCGCTTGACCACATGAAGATTCCCGACAAAAACTTTAGAAAAAACAAGCATGGCGCTGACGGTATTGTTGAATGGGCCTGATTGTAACGGATGTTGCCTGCCAAACGCCTCGCATAAAAAAAGCCGGCTTGCGCCGGCTTCTTGTGATGCACTACAACTGCCTAGTTCTTCGACAATAAATTATTGTGATTTCTGACTTTCATAACCGGCGCTCTGCGGCGTTGCTCACTGCTTGCAGTGCTCGCACTGCGTCGCAGCGRGCGCCTTGCATAGCATCCGGTTCTGTTCGTCATAATTTTCTTGTGATGCACTGACAACTGCCTAGTTCTTCGACTGGTCAACCATCTTGTTCTTGGCGATCCAAGGCATCATGGCGCGCAGTTTCGCGCCCACTTCTTCGATCTGGTGCTCGGACGTCAGGCGACGACGCGAGATCAGGGTCGGTGCGCCTGCCTTGTTTTCCAGGATGAAGCTCTTCGCGTATTCGCCCGTTTGAATGTCTTTCAGGCATTGACGCATTGCATCCTTGGTGGCCGACGTCACGACCTTAGGACCGGTCACGTATTCGCCGTATTCGGCGTTGTTCGAGATCGAGTAGTTCATGTTGGCGATGCCGCCTTCATAGATCAGGTCGACGATCAGTTTCAGTTCGTGCAAGCACTCGAAGTACGCCATTTCAGGCGCGTAGCCCGCTTCCGTCAGGGTTTCGAAGCCGGCCTTGATCAGTTCCACGGCACCGCCGCACAGCACGGCTTGTTCGCCGAACAGATCCGTTTCGGTTTCTTCGCGGAAGTTCGTTTCGATGATGCCGGCACGGCCGCCGCCGTTGGCCGATGCGTACGACAGGGCGATATCGCGGGCGATGCCCGATTTGTCCTGGTAAACGGCGATCAGGTGGGGCACGCCGCCGCCCTGGGTGTAGGTGGCGCGTACGGTGTGGCCTGGCGCTTTCGGCGCGACCATGATCACGTCCAGATCGGCGCGTGGCACGACTTGGCCGTAATGCACGTTGAAGCCGTGGGCAAAGGCCAGCACGGCGCCTTGCTTGGCGAACGGGGCGATGTTTTCGTTGTAGACCTGGGCGATGTTTTCATCTGGCAGCAAGATCATGATGACGTCGGCCGCTTTCACGGCGTCGTTGACTTCCGCCACTTTCAGACCGGCTTGCTCGACCTTGGTCCATGAAGCGCCGCCCTTGCGCAGGCCGACGGTGACGTTGACGCCCGAATCGTTCAGGTTTTGTGCGTGTGCGTGGCCTTGCGAACCGTAGCCGATGATGGCAACGTTTTTGCCTTTGATCAAGGAGAGGTCAGCGTCTTTGTCGTAAAAAACTTTCATGGTATTTCCTATATATTTGATGATGCGTTGTTGTTTTAAATGCGACGCCAGGGCCGCTTAGTACTACTAGTCTTTTTATACTTTGAGGATGCGTTCGCCGCGGCCGATACCGGAACCACCGGTACGGACGGTTTCCAGAATGGCGGCGCGGTCGATCGAATCGATGAACGCGTCGAGCTTGACCTTGTTGCCGGTCAGTTCGATCGTGTACGTCTTTTCGGTGACATCGATGATGCGGCCACGGAAGATATCGGCGGTACGCTTCATTTCCTCGCGTTCCTTGCCCACGGCACGAACCTTGATCAGCATCAACTCGCGTTCAATATGCTGGCCTTCGGTCAGGTCCACCACCTTGACCACCTCGATGAGGCGGTTCAAGTGCTTGGTGATCTGCTCGATGATGTCGTCCGAACCGCTGGTGACGATGGTCATGCGCGACAGAGTCGAGTCTTCCGTCGGCGCCACCGTCAATGTTTCGATGTTGTAGCCGCGTGCCGAGAACAGGCCCACCACGCGCGACAGGGCGCCCGCTTCGTTTTCCAGCAAGACAGAAATAATATGGCGCATGATTAGAGATCCTCCGAACCGAGCATCATTTCGGACAGGCCCTTGCCGGCTTTCACCATTGGCCACACGTTTTCGGACTGGTCGGTAATGAAGTTCATGAATACCAGCCTGTCTTTCATGCCAAACGCCTCTTTCAGGGCGCCGTCGACGTCGCCCGGTTTTTCAATTTTCATGCCCACGTGGCCGTACGCTTCGGCCAGCTTCTCGAAGTCGGGCAGCGAATCCATGTACGACTCGGAATAGCGCGAACCGTAATCGATTTCCTGCCACTGGCGCACCATGCCGAGGAAACGGTTGTTGAGCATGATGATCTTCGGCGTCAGGTGATACTGCTTGCACGTGGCGAGCTCCTGGATGCACATCTGGATCGAACCTTCGCCCGTGATGCAGGCAACGGTGGCGTCCGGATTGGCCATCTGCACGCCCATGGCGTACGGCAAGCCGACACCCATGGTGCCCAGGCCGCCGGAATTGATCCAGCGGCGCGGCTTGTCGAAGCCATAATATTGCGCCGCCCACATCTGGTGCTGGCCCACGTCGGACGTGATGAAGGCGTCGCCCTTGGTGATCTGGAACACCTTTTCCACCACCGATTGCGGCTTGATCACCAGGTCGGAGGTCGGGTATTTCAGGCATTCGCGGCCACGCCATTCGGCGATCTGCTTCCACCAGTTGCTCAAGGCATTGACGTTAGGCTTGGCTTCGGCCGCGTCCAGTTGCGCGAGGAACTCGATCAGCACGTCCTTGACGTTGCCGACGATGGGGATATCGACCTTGACGCGCTTGGAAATCGACGATGGATCGATGTCCACGTGGATGATCTTGCGCGGATGCGAGGCGAAATGTTTCGGATTGCCGATCACGCGGTCATCGAAACGGGCGCCGATGGCGATCAGCACGTCGCAGTTCTGCATCGCCATGTTCGCTTCATAGGTGCCATGCATGCCGGGCATGCCGACATACTGCTCGCTCGAGGCGCGGTAGCCGCCCAGGCCCATCAAGGTGTTGGTGCACGGGAAACCCAGGCGGTCAACCAGCTTGTTCAGCTCGGGAGCCGCATGCGCGAGAATCACGCCGCCGCCCGTGTAGATCATCGGGCGTTCGGCTTGCAGCAACAGCTGCACGGCCTTGCGGATCTGGCCCGAGTGGCCCTTGTCGACGGGACGGTAGGAACGCATCTCGACTTCCTTCGGATAGTCGAAATGGCATTTGTGCATGCTGATATCCTTGGGGATATCGACCAGCACGGGTCCCGGACGGCCGGTACGGGCGATGAAGAAGGCTTTCTTGATCGTCGCTGCCAGGTCCTTGACGTCCTTGACGAGGAAGTTGTGCTTGACGACGGGGCGTGTGATGCCGACCGTGTCGCATTCCTGGAACGCATCCTGCCCGATGGCGTGGCTCGGCACCTGCCCGGAGATCACGACCATAGGAATCGAGTCCATGTACGCGGTGGACAAGCCCGTGACGGCATTCGTGACGCCCGGACCGGACGTGACGATGGCGACACCGACCTTGTTCGAGCTGCGCGAATAGGCATCGGCGGCGTGGATCGCGGCCTGCTCGTGGCGTACCAGGATATGCTGGAATTTGTTTTGCTGGAAGATGGCGTCGTAGATGTAGAGTACGGCTCCGCCCGGGTATCCAAAGACGTGCTCTACGCCCTCTTCAGCCAGACAGCGCACGACAATTTCTGCGCCGGTAATGGGTCCTGCTGCTGCTTCGGTATTCATGAAACATTCCTTTCAAGGTCCATTGGAGATTGATCGGATGTTCTTTCCTGACGAAGTTCGCCGTGCGCGACAGTGCTCCTGCTTCCCTTTTCATGCGGTCACGACATTTCTTTGGGCACCCATAGATACCTTACAAAACAACGCTTAACGCAACTCGTTTGGCCGGAGTTTCTGTGGCGCCTGTACGAACCGCTCGCGCTTGTGGCGCGGGTTAGAACAAACTGCCTACAAATGAAAGCGCGTCTTGCCGCGGATGGCCTTGTGTGCCGGTCGCGACCTGACCATAGGGCTTTGGGGTGTTCAAAGCGTCCCATACGTTATCGCGTTGCACCATTATGGTCAAGGAAAATGTCAGCCGAAAGGCCATTTCGCCCGCACGCCGTGCAAAAACCCTGCGGAAACGCACATTTTTTGCTAGCATGCACGGGGTTGCAAAAAGCATACCCGCCCCCATTTCGCCCACCGCTCCCAGCAGCCGCTAAGATCCCCAATACCGCATGGCAACAGACAAAGAATTATCCGACTTTCTAGAAAATGTCGAGCGGCGCGCTTTCAAGCAGGCCGCCTACGCGGTCCGCAAGGAAGAATCGGCACTCGATATCGTGCAGGACGCCATGATCAAGCTGGCCGAGAAATACGGCGACAAGCCGGCCGCCGAACTGCCGATGCTGTTCCAGCGCATCTTGCAGAACACCATCCTTGATTATTTCCGCCGCGAAAAAGTTCGCAACACCTGGGTCAGCCTGTTTTCCGGCATGAAGCCCTCGGGCGACGAGCATGAAGATTTTGATATACTTGATACTTATGAATCGGAACAGGGCTCGAGTGCCGCCGAATCGTCGGCCGACCAGGTCGAACGCGCGCAAATGCTTGATTTGATTGATGCAGAGGTACAAAAACTGCCCTCACGTCAACGCGAAGCCTTCCTCATGCGTTACTGGCAGGACATGGATGTGGCTGAAACAGCGGAAGCGATGGGTTGCTCCGAAGGTAGCGTGAAAACACATTGCTCTAGAGCTACCCACACGCTCGCCGAATCGCTGAAAGCCAAGGGAATTAAATTATGAACACCGACGATCTCAATTTCGCTTACAAAGTGCGCCATGCACTGAACGAAAAACTTGACGACCTGCCCGCATCGGCCACCGATCGCCTGGCAGCGGCACGCAAGCTGGCCTTGTCGCGCAAGAAGGCGGACGCCCCTGCCGCCGTCGCCGTGCGCCAGAATGTGTTCGCCGGCGTGGCAAGCAGCCTGTTCGTCGAGCCGCTGTCGTGGCTGGGCCGCATGAGCGTCATCATCCCCCTGCTGCTGCTCGTTGGCGGCCTGGTGGGCATCTATCAGTTTGAGCAGGAACAACATATTGCCGAACTGGCAGAAATCGACGCGGCCGTGCTGTCGGACGAATTGCCGCTGTCCGCCTATATGGACCATGGCTTCAATGCCTACCTGACGAAACGCGAGCAATAAATGGCACGCACGAGCGTACGCAAAGGCTGGCTGGCCGGCGGCATCGGCCTGGGTGCGTGCGCCCTGGCGGGCGCCGCCTGGGTAGGCGCGCAGCAACATGCCGCGCCCGCCGCACCTCCCGTGGCGGCAGCGCCCGTGGTGGTGCCAGTGCCGGCCGCCAAGCCCGGCTCGCCCCGCACGGGCGGCAAGGGCGGCACGCCGAAGGCTGGCGAGAATCCATCATGGAACAAGCTGTCACGCGGGCAACAGGAAGCCCTGCAACCGCTGGCGGGTGAATGGAACAAGCTGGAAGCCTTGCGCAAGCAGAAATGGCTCGATATCGCCAACCGTTTCGCCTCCATGACGGCCGACGAGCAAATCCGCGTGCATGACCGCATGCGCGAATGGGTCAAGCTGACGCCGGAACAGCGCCGCCTCGTGCGCGAAAACTATACGCGCACGAAAAAGATCGATCCGGGTCAAAAAACCGCGCAATGGGAGCAATACCAGCAATTGCCGGAAGATCAAAAGAAAAAGCTGGCGACGGAACTCGTGCCGAAAAAACCACTGGGCAAGGTGCCTGCGATCAATTCGACGACGACCAAGCCGCCCGTGCTCATGGCGCCCGCCACGTCGGCGGCGCCTGCCGCCGTGCCTGCCCTGCCGCCCGCTCCCGCAGCGACGGCCGTGCCGGCAAGCGATCCTGCCGCCACCACGCCATCCGCCGCCGTGCCCGTCACGCCACCTGCCACGCCCGCACCACTGCCAACCAATGCCAAATAGCACGCCTGTCGCCAGCATCACTTCCCATCCCACGATCAAGCGCCGCCTGATTTCCATGGTGTACGAGTCGCTACTGGCCCTGGCCGTGCTGTTTTTGCCGTTTCTGCTGTTTGAACTGGCCGTGCAAGGCGCGCATACGCCGTTGACGGAACACATGCGCCAATGCCTGGCCTTCCTCGTCATGGGCGCGTATTTCATCCATCAGTGGAGCCGCGAAGGGCAAACCCTGGCCATGAAGACGTGGCGCCTGAAAGTCGTGCTGCCGGGCCACGCCCACGTGCCGCTGCGCGTGGCCGCCTACCGCTACGTCCTGTCATGGATGTGGCTGCTGCCCGCGCTCGTGGCGGCGTATGCCTTCGACCTGCAGCACTGGACGGCCCTGGGCGCCATCGGCGTGGGCATCCTGGCCTGGTCCAGCACGGCCCTGTTCACGGGCAATGGTCAATTCCTGCACGACAAGCTGGTGGGCACGCAGATCGTGCAATTGCCGGCCCCTGCGAAGAAGCCAAAGAAAGTCGCCGCCTGAGTTTTTACGCGGCTTGACCTGGGTCATTGAAGCGCCACGGGGGCTCTGCGATCATGGCATGCCATGAAGAATACCGCCCCCCTCCCCCACACACGCTTCGCCCCCTACCGCGAGGAAGTCTGCAGCGAAGACGAAGTCAAGCATCTTGTCCACACCTTTTATGCGGCCGCGCGCGATGACGCCATGCTGGGCCCCATCTTTGCCGCCGAGGTCAAGGATTGGGATGCTCACCTGGCAACATTGATCGATTTCTGGTCAGGCTTGCTGCGCGGCACCATGCGCTACCACGGCAAGCCGCTGGCCCAGCATGCGCAAATGGAAAACCTCACGCCCTGCATGTTCCGCCGCTGGCTGACCCTGTTCTTTGCCACGACCGAGAGCATGGGCAACCCGGCCCTGCAAGAGAAAGCCGATACCATCGCCTTGAATATCGCCGAGCGGCTCTGGAAAAGCTTTGCGGAAAGCCATTCCATTACGGCGCCGCAGCTTTAGAACCGCTCGTAGCCTTGCAGGTAACGCCATTGCCCTACGGGCATGGCGCCCATCGGGATGCGGCCGATGCGCAAGCGCTTCATGGCGACGACGTCCAGTCCCACCATCTTGCACATATGGGCGATCTGGCCCGGCTGCACATTTTTCAGGGCAAAGCGCAAGCGCGTTTCATTTTGCCAGCTGACCTTGATCGGCGGCAAAGGCTTTCCATTGAAGGGCAAGCCGTGATTGAGCAGCGCCAGGCCGTTTTCAGCGATGGCGCCCGACACTTCCACGATGAATTCCTGCTCCACCGTTTTCGCGTCGTCGACCAGCTTGCGGGCGACGCGGAAATCCTGCGTGAACACCAGCAGGCCGGACGCCATGGTGTCGAGCGGATTGGTGATGGTCAGCCCAATCAGGTGGCGCTTGAGGAAGCGCGTAACGGAGCTGGGCGCCACATTGTCCGGCGTGAAAATCTCTTCGGGACGCAAACAGCTCAATGCGGGCTTCCCCTCGCTGCCGATACCGCCGTTAATCCCAGCCGGCTTGTGCAGCAGAATCGTCACGGGCGGCATCTCATCGAGGGTCGCGTTCGGCAGCAGTACCACTTCCTGGTTGTCCGCCACGCGCGCGCCCGACTCTTCCACCAGCACGCCATCGACCGTCACCCAGCCGCCCTCGATATACAGCTCGGCCTCGCGGCGCGAACAGGGCACGTCTTCAGACAGGCGTTTGGCCAGGCGGACGGTGGGCATTTCGATTGGTGTGGTCATGGGGATGCGCAAAAAGCAAGGGAGGAGAAAGCCGGTATTGTAACCGACCCGCTCCTCCCCTCTTGTTGCCGTCGTTGCTGATTGTCCGGTGATTGTCGGATTACGCTGCGCTAATCCGACCTACGCGGCCTACGCGGCTGTTGCTCATCAGGTAGGTTGGATTAGCGGAACGCGTAATCCAACAATCAGGCCGTCGCCTTGGCCAACTCCTCGGCAAAGAAACGGTGGCCCATCTCTTCCAGGCCCAGGGTCTGCAGCACTTCCTGCAAGCGTTCCGTCGGACGTTGGCGCGGCAGGTTCTTGTAGCTGGCGATGATCAGTTCATTCTTCATCGAATGCTCCCAGCCCACCAGTTCCGTCACGCTGACCTGGTAGCCATGCGCTTCCAGTTGCAAACAGCGCAGCACGTTGGTGATCTGGCTGCCGAACTCGCGCGTGTGCAGCGGATGGCGCCACAGTTCCGTCAAGACGCTCTTGCCCAGGCTCTTGCCCTTGTTCTTCTTCAGCACGGACGCGACTTCCGCCTGGCAGCATGGCACCAGCACCATGAATTTCGCCTTTTTCTTCAGGGCGAAGTGGATCGCGTCATCGGTGGCCGTGTTGCACGCGTGCAAGGCCGTGACAATGTCGATCTGCTGCGGCAGCAAGTTCGATTCCGTCGATTCGGCCACGGACAGCGGCAGGAACGACATGCCGGGGAACTTGAATTTCTTCGCCAGTTCCTGCGAGCGCTGCACCAGCTCTTCGCGCGTCTCGATGCCGTAGATGTGTGAGCCGTCGTTGCCGTTCTTGAAAAACAGGTCGTACAGGATGAAGCCCAGGTAGGACTTGCCGGCGCCGTGGTCCACCAGCGAGACGCCGGGGTGGTCGAGCTGCACTTCGCGCAGCAGCGGTTCGATGAACTGCGTCAGGTGGTACACCTGCTTGAGCTTGCGGCGGCTGTCCTGGTTCATCTTGCCGTCGCGCGTCAGGATGTGCAGTTCCTGCAACAAGGCGACCGACTGGCCATCCTTGATCTCGGGCATGTTGCTGGCGGCCGTGATGATGTCTTTCCGCACAGCGACTGCGGTGGCGGCGGTTGCCGCACCCTTAGCGCGCTTCATCGATCCACGCCATCTGTATCGCTTCAAGCACTTTTTCGCCGCCGCGCGTGTGGTCATCGTCGAAGCCGTCCAGTTCCACCACCCAGTTATGCAGGTCGGTGAAACGCACGGTCAGGGGATCGATGTCCGGATGCGTGTCATACAGCGCTTCGGCGATCGCAGTGATGTCGGACCATTTCATGTTAGTGGCTGCCTTCGCTGACCTGATTGATCGTGTATTTCGGGATTTCAACGACGAGGTCGGCCTCGGCCACGATGGACTGGCACGACAGGCGCGACACGGCTTCCAGGCCCCAGGCCTTGTCCAGCATGTCTTCTTCCAGTTCCGTCGCTTCGTTCAAGGATTCGATGCCTTCGCGGACCAGCACGTGGCACGTGGTGCAGGCGCACGATTTTTCGCAGGCGTGTTCGATGTCGATGTCGTTTTCCAGCAGGATGTCGCAGATGGACTTGCCGGCAGGTGCTTCGATGACGGCGCCGTCCGGGCAAAGCTTGGCGTGCGGCAGGATAACGATTTGTGGCATGGTTTCTTCTTTCAGTCTGTCATTCGGAGCGCGGCCGCAGTTTCGGCGGCGCGCTGTTCAATTAGTCTTGTACGACCTGGTCCAGGGATTTGCCCGTCAAGGCAGTGCGCACGCTGCGGTCCATGCGGCGCGAGGCGAAATCCTCGGTGCCGTCGGCGAGCAGCTCGATCGCCAGCTTCAAGGCCTGGTGGTCGATGGCGCCGCTTTGCGACTGCACGATGGCGTCGCGCACCCGGTTCATCAAGCCATCCACGACAACGCGCTCGGCGTCGTCCAGCAAGCCGCCGTCTTCATCGAGCGCCGACTGCGTGGCCAGCAGGATGCGTTCCGCTTCCACCTGCTCTTCGCGCAGCGCGCGCGCCACCATGTCGACGTCGGCCGACGTGTAGGAATCCTGCAGCATGCGCGCGATGTCGTCGTCGCCCAGGCCATACGCGGGCTTGACGCTGATCGACGCTTCCACACCCGAGCGCAATTCGCGCGCCGAGACGGACAGCAAGCCGTCCGCATCGACCTGGTAGGTGATGCGGATGCGCGCCGCGCCCGCCACCATCGGCGGAATGCCGCGCAATTCAAAACGCGCCAAGGAACGGCAGTCGCTCACCAGTTCGCGCTCACCCTGCAGCACATGCACGGCCAGGGCCGTCTGGCCGTCCTTGAATGTCGTGAATTCCTGCGCACGGGCGCACGGGATCGTCGAATTGCGCGGGATGATTTTCTCTACCAGGCCGCCCATGGTTTCGATGCCCAGGGAGAGCGGAATCACGTCCAGCAGCAGCCAGTCGTCGCCAGCGGCGCGGTTGCCAGCCAACAAGTTCGCCTGGATGGCCGCGCCCAGCGCCACCACTTTATCGGGGTCGATGTTCGCGTGCGGCGTCGTGTGGAAAAATTCGCTCACGGCGCGCTGCACGTGCGGCATGCGCGTGGCGCCGCCCACCATCACCACGCCGTCGACGTCGTCCGCATCCACGTTCGCGTCGCGCAGGGCTTTCTTGATGGCGTTCATGGTCTTGGCCACCAGGTGCTGCGTCATGGCGGCAAAGTCGGCAGCCGTGATGCGCAGGTGGATCTCTTCGCCCGAGTTCAGCTTGGCGTCGATCGTCGTTTCCGGCTTGGTCGACAGCAGCTCCTTGATCTCGCGCGCCTTCACCATCAGGATGGCCGTGTCTTCGTCCGACAGCGGTGCCAGCTTGGCGTGTTCGCTGATCCAGCAGAACAGGCGGCGGTCGAAATCGTCGCCGCCCAGGGCCGAATCGCCGCCCGTGGACAGCACTTCGAACACGCCCTTGCTCAGTTTCAGGATCGAGATGTCGAAGGTGCCGCCCCCGAGGTCATATACGGCGTACACGCCTTCGGACGCGTTATCGAGGCCATACGCGATGGCGGCGGCCGTCGGCTCGCTCAACAGGCGCAGCACGTTGATACCGGCCAGCTGCGCCGCATCTTTCGTTGCCTGGCGCTGCGCGTCGTCAAAATAGGCGGGCACGGTGATCACGGCGCCGACCAGGTCGTCGCCGAGCGAATCTTCCGCGCGCTGGCGCAGGGTGGCGAGGATTTGCGCCGACACCTCGACGGGGCTTTTCACGCCGGCGACGGTTTTCAGCTGCACCATGCCAGGCGTATCCTGGAAATCGTAGGGCAGGTTTTCCGCGTAGGCGATGTCGGCCAGGCCCCGGCCCATGAAGCGTTTCACGGACACGATGGTGTTCTTCGGGTCGGTCGTTTGCGCGGACAGGGCCTTGTAGCCGATGTTCGCGTGGCCATTCGGCAGGTAGCGCACGACGGATGGCAGCAGGGAGTGCCCTTCCTCGTCGTTGAGTACCTCGGGAATGCTGTTGCGGACGGTCGCGACCAGGGAATTGGTGGTGCCCAGATCGATGCCGACGGCCAGGCGGTGCTGGTGCGGCGCGGTCGACATGCCTGGTTCGGAGATTTGCAGAAGTGCCATTGTATTCGTGCCTCGATTAATTTTTTGCGTGATGCGGTTGATGCCTGTCGCGCATTATAAGACGCGCGCCAGACTGGCGCTTGGCACGCCGGTCAAGCTATCCGGAGATCAGACTTCAATCGCCTCATAGGCAAAACGGACTTCCTCGCCGAATTTGTCGAGGAACATCAGGGCGCGCACGCTTTGCGCGGCATTCACATAGTCGGCGGCGTCGAGCTGGGCCGCCACCTGGGCCAGCAAGGCCTTGCGTTCTCCGCGCAGCTGGCGGTCCAGGGCGTCGAGCGCGTCGGCATCCTTGCCGGCGCGGGCGTCGCCCAGTTCTTCGCGCCACTCCATCTGCTGCATCAGGAAACTGACCGGCATGGCCGTGTTCGATTCCGTCTGCAAGTCGACGCCATTGAGTTCGCACAGGTATTGCGCGCGTTTTTGCGGGCTTTTCAGGGTTTGGTAGGCTTCATTGGCGCGCGTGGCCCATTGCATCGCCACGCGCTTTTCAGCGCTGCTGGCGTTGATGAAGCGGTCCGGGTGGACCTTGCCCTGCACGTCGCGGTAGGCCGCGTCGAGCGCGCTCATGTCGAGCGAGAACTGCGCCGGCAACTGGAATAATTCGAAGTGGTTTTGCATAATGGTCAGTGGTCGCTGTACCGCAATCGATGGGTACAGCGCACCGACCGGGGTCTTGCCAGATGTTTAAATCCTGAAGGACTCGCCGCAGCCGCAGGCGTCTTTTTCGTTCGGATTGTGGAACTTGAAACCTTCGTTCAAGCCTTCGCGCGCGAAATCGAGTTCCGTGCCGTCGATGTAAGGCAAGCTTTTCGGGTCGACGAAGACTTTCACGCCGTGCGATTCGAAGACACTGTCTTCGGCCGCCGCTTCATCGACATATTCGAGCTTGTAAGCCAGGCCCGAGCAGCCCGTGGTCCGCACGCCAAAGCGCAAACCCATGCCCTTGCCGCGCCGTTCGATATAACGGTTGATGTGTTTCGCCGCTTTTTCGGTCAGTGTGATCATGTATTTCTCCGCTCCTGTTCCCGTCATGGGACAGGATCAAAATACCAACATTCTAGCAGCTGCCTGATAACGGGTCTGGTAGTCCAGTACCGCCGCCTTGATGGCATCTTCCGCCAGGATCGAGCAGTGGATCTTCACTGGCGGCAGGGCCAGTTCTTCGGCGATCTGCGTGTTCTTGATGGCCAGCGCCTGGTCCAGGGTCTTGCCCTTGACCCATTCCGTTACCAGCGAGCTCGACGCGATGGCCGAACCGCAGCCGTAGGTCTTGAATTTCGCATCTTCGATCAAGCCATCGGCGCCGACCTTGATCTGCAGTTTCATCACGTCGCCGCAGGCAGGCGCGCCGACCATGCCGGTGCCGATGGTTTCATCACCCTTGTCGAAAGCGCCCACGTTGCGCGGGTTTTCGTAGTGATCGAGTACTTTGTCCGAGTAAGCCATTTTGATGCTCCTTTAATATTCTTGCCGGCCCCATTCACAGGGGCCACGGTGTTGGTTAGTGGGCTGCCCATTGAATCGAATTGATGTCGATTCCGTCCTTGAACATGTCCCACAGCGGCGACAGTTCGCGCAGCTTGTGTACTTTCGATTTCAGCAGGTTCACGGCGAAGTCGATGTCTTCCTCGGTCGAGAAGCGGCCGATGGTGAAGCGGATCGAGCTGTGCGCCAGTTCGTCGCTGCGGCCCAGGGCGCGCAGCACGTACGATGGTTCCAGGCTGGCCGAGGTGCAGGCCGAACCGGACGACACGGCGATATCCTTGATCGCCATGATCAGCGACTCGCCTTCGACGTAGTTGAAGCTCACGTTCAGGTTGTGCGGCACGCGGTGATCCATGTCGCCGTTGATGTAGACTTCCTCGATCTCCTGCAGGCCCTTGGCCAGGCGGTCGCGCAAGGCCTTGATGCGGCCGATTTCGCTGTCCATTTCTTCCTTGGCGATGCGGAACGCTTCGCCCATGCCGACGATCTGGTGCGTTGGCAGGGTGCCCGAGCGCAGGCCGCGCTCATGGCCGCCACCGTGCATCTGCGCTTCCAGGCGCACGCGCGGCTTGCGGCACACGTACAGGGCGCCCACGCCTTTCGGGCCGTAGGTTTTGTGCGCGGTGAAGGTCATCAGGTCGACCTTGGTCTTTTGCAGGTCGATGACGACCTTGCCCGTCGCTTGCGCGGCGTCGCAATGGAAGATGATGCCTTTCGAGCGACAGAACACGCCGATCTCGTCGATCGGCTGGATCACGCCGATTTCGTTGTTCACCAGCATGACCGACACGAGGATGGTGTCCGGGCGCACGGCCGCGGCCAGCTGCTCGACGGTGATCAGGCCGTTGTCCTGCGGTTCCAGATACGTCGCTTCAAAGCCGATGCGTTCCAGTTCGCGCACCGTGTCGAGTACCGATTTGTGCTCGGTCTTGACGGTGATGATGTGCTTGCCCTTGGTCTTGTAGAACTGTGCCGCGCCCTTGATGGCCAGGTTGTTGCTTTCCGTCGCGCCGGATGTCCAGATGATTTCGCGCGGATCGGCGTTCACCAGGGCCGCCACGTGGCCGCGTGCCTCTTCCACGGCTTTTTCCGCCGTCCAGCCATACATGTGGCTGCGCGATGCCGGATTGCCGAACTGCTCGCGCAGGTAGGGAATCATCTTGTCGGCGACGCGGGGATCGATCGGCGTAGTGGCCGAGTAATCCATGTAGATCGGGAAATGCGGTGCGGTTTCAAAGTGCACTTGGCCTACGTTTTTTTCTGGGGCGTTCATCAATAACTCCTGCAATCAGCAACTTAGTATTTTGTAATATTCAACCGATGGCGGCGTGGTTACGATGCATCACCATCACGCTTTGTTCGGCAATCTTTTGTCTCTGCTGGTCGACCAGGTCCTGCAAGGACACAGAATCCAGATAATCGACCATTTTTTCGTTGAGTGTGGACCACAATTCATGTGTCATGCAGCGCGCACCCGTAGCCGCGTCGGCGCCGTGGCAATGTTCCTTGCCGCCGCACTGCGTGGCGTCCAGCGGCTCGTCGACGGCGATGATGATGTCGGCCACCGTCACCTTGTCCGCACGGCGCGCCAGGCTGTAGCCCCCGCCCGGACCACGGATCGATTCGACGATCTCATGGCGGCGCAGCTTGCCGAACAGCTGTTCCAGGTAGGACAGGGAAATCGACTGGCGCTGGCTGATGCCGGACAAGGTGACCGGACCTTTACCCTGGCGCAGGGCAAGATCGATCATCGCAGTCACGGCAAAACGGCCTTTTGTAGTCAGACGCATACATCCTCGGTTCAACTAGTTTAAAATATTGCGGCTTTTCAACTTCTCAAACCCTGAGTAGTTGAATGATTTAGTCAAGTATAACAAATTCGGCGGGGTTTGTCAGAGCGCCCCTCGATGACCACAGGGCTGGCAGGGGCATGGCCGGCCGCGCCGGGCGCGGCGGCATCAGGAAAACAACAGTACCGCTCAAGCACGTAAGGCGCTGCGCACTTTCATCAACTCGAAACCGAGCAAGTTCAAGCCGTCCCAGCTGGCGGGATCGTCGATGCGCGGATTGTCCGACGCCAGGCCCACACCCCAGATGCGGTCGACGGGACTGGCTTCGACGATGACCCGCTCGCCCGTGCCCAGCAAAAACTTGCGCAGCGCGGCCTTTTGCGAAAACTTGGCAAAGTTGCCATCGAAGACGATGCCGGCACGTGCCGCTTCCCACACCTTGGCGTCAAAGTTCGCCACTTCGCGCCCCAGTTTTTTCACTTCCGACGGCCGCGCGGCCGCCACGATGCGCGCTTGCACGGCCGTGTCGCCAAACAGGGCCGCCTTTTGCGCCATCATGTAGTGCTCGGCCGTCGCATACGTGACGCCGGCCAGGCTGAACGGTGACGGGAACCACTGGCTGAAGCAGCTTTTGTCGGGCACCTGCGGCTGCGCCGGCGTGTGGCCCCAGAAATACAGATAGTCGGGTACGCCGCCCGCCGCGATCCACGCCTTCAATTCTTCCACGTTACTGATTTGCATATTCCCCGCACTTCCGCCAGATGGCGTCAATTCAATCTCAAGCACGCAATAGTTGCATCGGGCCAAACAAGGCCTGCATGTCACGATTGCCGATAAAGGACAGATTATACGGATGTTCGGCCGTCACCTGCGGCAAGGACGCCGCCACCGGCAGGCGTTTGATGAGCTCGGCAATCTTGCCCCACAACACCAGCTGCGGCAAGGCCGCCCCGCCCTGCTGCGCCAGCGCTTCGAGCACCACCTGCAGGAAAGGCAGCCAGCCGCGCGCATCCTGCACGGGCGGCACGTGGGACCGGAACACCAGCGCCGCGTTGAGCAGCAGGAAGCCCTGCTCCGTCATCTTGCGCTGCAGGTCGGGCAGGGTCTGGATCACGCCGCTGCCCGGCAGTAGCGCGGCGGCCGCCACGGGCGCCATGGCCACGCCGGACGTGTCGCCGCCCTGCAGCTGGCCATCGGCCACCAGCAGCATCTTCATGAAGTTGCGCAGCGAAGTGGCGCGGTTGACGGGCTTCGACAGCCCCGTGGCCGACCACAGACTGCCGACGGCGCCATCCATGAAGCACACGCCCGTGGCACTGTCGGCGCGCGGATACGGCCCCTCGCCCACCAGCACGTAGCGCACCTGCGCCAGCGGCAGGGCAAAGGCGGCGAACAGCCGGCCCTGCGTGGGCAGGTAATCGTCGATGGCCAGCGCCGGCAGGTAGGCGGGATCGGCCGCCATCACGGCGTGCAAGCCGCGCAGCAGGATGGGACGCCAGGAAGCGTGCGCCAGGGACAGGGCATCGGTGATGCTGGCAGGAACGGTTGTTGCAGTCATGGCGCGTGAAATATTTGGGCAAACGCAAATTGTAGCGCACCGGTACGCCTGCATTGTTGAATGCACACCCCCCACATTTCACGACAATACCAATATCGCAACAACCGTATCAAAAATTGCATGCCACCTGCACCAATCGAGGCCGGCAATGCTAGACTGGTTTCCTTGGAACTTGAGCCACATCAAGAAATAGTGCTTACCGGATTCTTCAATCCACTAACGCTCATTGCGCCTGGGCAAGTTCTCAACACACTGCCCTGTCCATGCCCCGTCCCTACCTCACACGATTGCGCGCCGCGATACGCCTGCCCTGCCTGAGCTTTCTGTTATGGCTATGCGGCAACGCCCCCATCCATGCGCAAGACCTGGCGGAGCTCAGCGCACCGCGCTTTGCGCCAAGGCAAGTGCTGGTACTGTATTCGCTGGGCAGCGATGCCTCCTCGCAGTGGCAAACGCTGATCCACAAGGGCATGAGCGCCGAACTGGCCAACGAGAACTGGCGCCTCGCGCCCGGCATCTATGAGGAGCGGCTCGATTCCGTGCGCGTGGGCGAGCAGCCTGCCATAGCCGGGCTGGAAACCTATCTGCACACCAAGTACAGGATGGTGCAGTTCGACGCCATCATCACGGAAAACTACCTGGCGGCCCAGTTCCTGAGGCAGCACCCAAATCTGTTTCCCGGCGTACCCCGCTACTATGTAAATCAGGGACGGCAGGACTGGGTACCTGCCGACGGCATCAATCTCGATGTGCGCCACGATTTTGGCAAGGCCATCGCCGTCATGCTGCAAGTGACGCCAAGGCTGCGCCATATCGCCGTCGTCGGCGACGGCAGCGCACGCGGCCAGGCGTGGATCGCCGCCATCCGCACCGCCATTGCGCCCTACCAGGACCGGCTCAAGGTCGAGTTCTGGGATCACCTGAGCCAGGAAGAGTTGTGGCGCCGCACCGGCACGCTGGGAGAAGGCAGCGCCATCTATTTGCTGCCCGTCTACCGCGACGAACTGGGGCAGCGCACCACGCCGCCGGTCATGGCGCGCGACCTGGCCGCGCGCAGCGCCGTGCCCATTTTCACCAGCGTGGAATCGCTGATACTGCCCGGCGTGGTGGGCGGCTATGTCATCAGCGGCGAGAAAGTCGGGCGCACCATTGCGCGCATCCTGCTGGGCAGAACGCCGGACCCGGATGGCATGCAGGCGTACATCTTCGACGATGCGGCGGTACAGCGTTTCGGCTTGCGCAACCTGCCCGGCGAGGCGCGCATCCTGAACCGGCCACAGGGAGTGTGGGCGCAATATCACTGGCAGATCATCGCCGGGCTGTCGCTGATCGCGCTGCAAGCGGCGCTGATCACGGCCCTGCTGCTGGCCCAGCGCAGCCGCCGCGCCAGCGTGGCGGCCCTGCATGCGGAGCGCGACATGCTCGAGGAGCGGGTCTTGCAGCGCACGCTGGAACTGCTGGTGGCCAACTCCCGGCTGGAGCAGCAAGCCACGACCGACCCGCTGACGGGCCTGGGTAACCGCCGCATGATGACCCTGCGGCTGACAGAGGAGCTTGAGCGCGCCCAGCGCTTTGGCCACACGCTGTCGCTGCTGATGATCGATATCGACCACTTCAAGCGCATCAATGACGGCCATGGCCACGCCGCGGGCGACCGTGCCATCGCCGCCGTCGCGCAAGTGCTGCGCAGCGTCACGCGGGGCATGGATACGGCGGCGCGCTTTGGTGGAGAGGAATTCGTGCTGCTGATGCCGGAGACGCCGCTGCCAGTGGCGCTGGAAGTGGCCGAGCGCCTGCGCCTGGCGGCTGCCAGCTTGCGCGTGGAATGCGATGATGGTCAACTGGTCAGCCTGACCATCAGCATCGGCGTGACATCCAATACGCCGCAATCGACCGCACCAGCCAGGCGGGAAGCGGACCACTTGACCGATCTGCTGATCCGCGCCGACCAGGCCCTGTACCGCGCCAAACATGGCGGACGGGACAGGGTTGAGTGGAGCTGAAACTGCTCCCCTTGTTGACCGGATGCCCTATTCGGCGTCAGGTTGCTGCGACGGATGCGCGGCGGCAAACGCGGGCAGGCCGGCGCAATGCGCATGGATGCGCGCCACGCGTGGGTATGGCGCCAGGTCGATGGCGAAACGCTGCGCATTGAATACCTGCGGCACCAGGCAGCAATCGGCCATCGTCGGGCTGTCGCCATGGCAGAACAGGCCCGTGCCGGCAGGGTCGCCCTGCGCCAGCAGCGCCTCCACGGCCGCCAGCCCCTCGGCCATCCAGTGGCGATACCACTCCTGCTTGGCCTCATCCGACAGCCCCAGGGTATTTTTCAGGTATTTCAGCACGCGCAAATTCGTCAGCGGGTGGGCATCGCAGGCGATCGCCAGCGCCAGCGCGCGCACCCTGGCCCTTCCCAACGCGTCCGTCGGCAGCAGCGGCACGGCTGGACGCGTCTCGTCGAGGTACTCGAGCATGGCCAGCGACTGCGTCAGGATGGCGCCCTCATCATCGAGCGCAGGCACCAGAGCCGACGGGTTGACGGCGCGGTAGGCGGGCAGCAGCTGCTGGCCGCCATCCTGCAGCAGATGCACGGGGATGCTGTCGTAGGCGATGCCTTTGAGATTCAAGGCAATGCGCACGCGGTAGGCGGCCGAACTGCGGAAATAGGTGTACAGCTTCATGGGGCGCCCTCCCCTCAGGCGCGGCCGGCGTACAGGGCCACAGTCTGCTCGATGCTGCCGAAGATGCTGGCGCCGGCCGCGTCGCGCATCTCGATGCGCACCGTGTCACCGAACTTCAGGTAGGCCGTTTTCGGCGCGCCGTGTTCGATGGTTTCATACATGCGCACCTCGGCCAGGCAGCAATAGCCCACGCCGCCGTTCTCGATGCTCGAGCCAAACAGGTTGCCCTGCTTGTTCGACACGGTGCCGGAACCGACGATGCTGCCGGCGCCCAGTTCGCGCGTCTTCGCCGCATGCGCGACCAGCTGGGCAAAATTGAAGGTCATGTCCTCGCCCGCATTCGGCTTGCCGAACGGTTTGTCGTTCAAGTCCACCAGCAGCGGCAAATGCAGCTTGCTGTCCGCCCAGTCGGCACCCAGTTCATCGGGCGTGACGGCGACCGGGGAAAACGCGCTGGCCGCCTTCGACTGGAAAAAGCCGAAACCCTTGGCCAATTCGCCCGGGATCAGGTTGCGCAAGGAGACGTCGTTGACCAGCATGACGAGGCGAATGGCTTTCGCCGCGTCGTCCACGCTGGCGCCCATGGCGACGTCGCCCGTAATCACCGCCACTTCCGCTTCCAGGTCGATGCCCCACTCTTCGGACAGGGCGAAGATCGGGTCGCGCGGGCCGATAAAGCTGTCCGAGCCGCCCTGGTACATCAGCGGGTCCGTGTAGAACGAGGCCGGCACTTCCGCGTTGCGCGCCTTGCGCACCAGTTCCACGTGGTTGATGTAGGCGGAACCGTCGGCCCACTGGTAGGCGCGCGGCAGCGGCGAGTGGCACAGCTTTGCATCAAACGGCTGGGCGTCCGGCGCCTGGCCCACGTTCAGGTCGGCGTAGGCCTGCTCCAGTTTCGGTGCGACCGCGTCCCAGTTGTCGAGCGCGGCCTGCAAGGTGGGCGCAATGGCGGCCACGCGCTGGTACTGGCGCAGGTCGCGGCTGACGAGGATCAGGGCGCCGTCGCGGCTGCCGTTTTTCAGAGTTGCGAATTTCATGATGTTCCTTGTTCGGTGTATTAGTCAGAAAGTGTCGGTCCGGTGCGCTCAGGCGTCGGCTGGCGCGTGCATCCAGGCGGCGTGCTTGGGCGCGCGGCGCGTCTGCGACCATTCTTCCAGCATTTCCCATTTGACGGCGTCCAGTTTGGCCATCATCTCCGGCGTGCCCACGTTGGCCGCCAGCTCCAGGCGGTGGCCGTTCGGGTCGAAGAAATAGATCGACTGGAAGATCGCGTGGTTGACGGGACCGAGCACCTCGATGCCGCCGGCGACCAGGCGCTCCTTGGCGGCCAGCAGTTCTTCCATGCTGCCCACTTCCAGCGCCAGATGCTGCACCCAGGCCGGGGTATTGCGGTCGCGGTCCATCGGCGGCTGCGTCGGCAGCTCGAAAAAGGCCAGCACATTGCCATGGCCCGCGTCGAGGAAAACGTGCATGTACGGGTCCGGCGCCTTGGTCGACGGTACCAGGTCTTCGGCGATGGCGAGGACGAAATTCATGTTCAAATGCTTGACGTACCACTCGACGGTTTTCTTCGCGTCGATGCAGCGGTAGGCGACGTGGTGGATTTGCTTGATCTTCATGTGCTTGTCTCCAATGGATGGCGCCGTGGGCGCGTTGGCTGGCCTGTTTTTCAGCTTTTCACCATTAGAATCGAGTTACAGCTATCATACAAACAATTTTTAACCATTGATTTATCGGATTATCTTATGAGTCCCAGCCTGCGGCAAATGCGCGCCTTCGTGGCGCTGGCCAAGACCGGCAGTTTTACCCTGGCCGCCGAATACCTGCACGTAACGCAATCGGCCTTGAGCGGCTTGATCAAGGAACTGGAAAGCGTGCTGGGCGTGCGCGTGGTCGAGCGCAGCACGCGCAAGACGCAGCTGTCGGAAATCGGCCGCGAACTGTATCCGCTGTTTGAAAAGATGATCGAGGACCTCGACGGCGCCATGGCCGGCATTGCCCAGCGCAAGGCCCTGAAAACGGGCATGGTGCGCATCGCCGCGCCGCAGATGATGGCGTGCACCCTGCTGCCGGAAGTGATCGCCGCCTACCGCCAGGCCCACCCGGACGTGCAGCTGCGCCTGGTCGACTGCCCGGTGGAGAATGTCTCGGCGCGCGTGTTCAGCGGCGAAGTCGATTTCGGCATCGGCCCCGAACGCGATCCGACGGCGGAAATCGCCGCGCAAGCGCTGTTCGAAATGCCCTTCGTGCTGGTCTTCCCCGAGCAGCACCCGCTGCAGCAGAAGGAAAGAGTCACCTGGGCAGACGTGGGCGACTACCCGTTCATTTCGCTGCAGGGCCAGTTCACGGAACGCCTGCTGCGCGACATGCACGGCGCGTTTCGCGAGTTGTCGCTCAACCCGTATAACGAAGTGACCTTCATGACGACGGCGCTGGCCATGGTCAGCGCCAACCTGGGCATCACGGTCTGCCTGCCGTACGCGGAACCGATGGTGAAACTATATCAATTGCACATGCGCGCCCTGCACGAGCCGGAATTGACGCGGCGCTTTTTCGTCTACACGAAGACGGGCCGTTCGCTGTCGCCGGCGGCCGAAAGCTTCATGGCCTTCCTGTTCCGCTTTGTCGAGACGCACGAGTGGAACGTGGGAGCGGCCAGCGGCGCGGCACGCGACGCCCTGCCGGCAGGCGGCCCGGCTGGCGCCGCTTTATAATGGCGCATCGCACTTTGCCGCCTACGCCATGACCCAGCCTGCCCAGAACGACCTGTCCGCCATCGACGCCGCCACCATCGCCATCAACCAGCGCATGAACAAATTCGACGGCCATGCACAGGTCTGGCTGTTCGGCTATGGCTCGCTGATCTACAAGGCCGATTTCCCCTACATCGAGCGCCGCCCCGCCAGTATCGCCGGCTGGACGCGGCGCTTCTGGCAGGGATCGCACGACCACCGGGGCACGCCGATGGCGCCGGGCAGGGTCGCCACCATCGTGCCGCAGGCTGGCGCCGTGTGCGACGGCATGGCCTATCTGATCACGCCCGAAGTCTTCGCCCACCTCGACCACCGCGAAAAGAACGGCTACCTGCGCCTGGCCACCGACATCACCTTCGAGGACGGCGGCAAGGTCGAAGGCCTGGTGTACATCGCCAACGAGGAAAACGCAGCCTTCCTCGGTGCCGCCCCGGAACTGGACATCGCGCGCCAGATCGCCCGATCAAACGGCCCCAGCGGTCCTAACAGCGAATACCTGCTGCACTTGGCCAGCGCCTTGCGCGAGCTGGGCAAGAGCGATCCGCATGTCTTTGCCATCGAGCAACATCTGGCGCAGATGCAGGCACCTGCACAGGATAACGCTGCAGGATAATGCTACACGCTAGCCCTACACGATAGCGCCGCAGCGCCTCCGCCCCAGCAGCGGTAACGACGACTTAACTTGGCTTAACTTCTTAAAACAAATCCAGCTGTCCCGCATTGCCCCTTTTGCCTTTGTTTCCCAACGGCGGCACCACCAGCGGCCGGCGGAACTGCGTGCAATCGAGCTGCTTGAAGCGGCCGCCCTTGCCATGCAGCCCCAGCCGGTGCACGGCCTTTTCAAAGCGCTGGCGGATGAGGTCGGCCCACACGCCTTCGCCCCGCATGCGCGCGCCGAACGCGCTGTCGTAATCCTTGCCGCCACGCATTTCGCGCACCCGGTTCATCACGCGCTGGGCACGTTCCGGGAAATGTGCTTCCAGCCATTGCTGAAACAGCGGACTCACTTCCCACGGCAGACGCAGCACCACGTAATGGGCATGGATGGCGCCAGCGTCGCGCACGGCTTCGAGCAGCTGCTCGATTTCCGGTTCCGTCACGAACGGGATGATGGGCGCGATGCTCACGCCCACGGGGATACCCGCCTCCGTCAGGGTGCGGATGGTGCGCAGCCGCCGCGCCGGGGCGGCCGCGCGCGGTTCCAGGGTGCGCGCGATGGCCGGGTCGAGCGTGGTGACAGTAACGGCCACGGCCGCCAGATGCCTGGCCGCCATGGGTGCCAGAATGTCGATATCGCGCTCGATCAGCGACGATTTCGTGATCAGCGCCACGGGGTGGTCGCACTCCTGCAGCACTTCCAGCACGCGCCGCGTCAGCTGCCGCTCGCGTTCGCACGGCTGATACGCATCGGTATTAACGCCGAGGGCGATCGGTTCGGGCACGTACGACGGCCTGGCCAGCTCGCGCCGCAACAGTTCAGGGGCGTTCACCTTGGCGTAGATCCGGCTTTCGAAGTCCAGGCCCGGCGACAGGCCCAGATAGCTGTGCGTGGGGCGAGCAAAGCAATAAATGCAGCCGTGTTCACAGCCCCGGTACGGGTTCAGCGAGACATTGAACGGCAAATCGGGCGAAGCGTTGCGCGTGAGGATGGTGCGCGCCTGCTCGTCGCTGACCTGCGTCTTCCAGCCCGGCGCCACCTCTTCCCCGGCTGCCTCATCCTGGCCGCCCACGCTCCAGCCATCATCGAAACCGGCGCGCGCGTGCACCTCATAGCGCCCTTGCAGGTTCGAGACGGCCCCGCGCCCCTTGTGAGCTTTCAGCGATTGCGGCGGCAGCATGGCTTGCCCGGCGAAGCTGTCATCGTGCTCTGGAATGATTGCTTTCATGAACGGCCCCATCAACTGTATATACGTACAGTATACTATGCCGCTGTCCGGCCAATATCAAGGGCTGCCATGGTGCTATTTCAAGCTTTTTCACCCTGAGGCATGACATAACTCAACTGCTGCGCGACAAAACCGTCAAATGCCGTGATCAGGGGAACGAAGCGGGCCGCATCCTGCTCCAACTGCATCAAGGCATAGCACGTTGCTTCCAGAGTCGATAACTGATCTGGCGCGTGCGCCTTGCGGATCAGGTAATGGGAGGCGGGCGTATCGCGCAGGGGCAGACGCGGCAACTGTTGCAAGGGGGGATTCAGATACAGCATCTTGCGGCTTTTGCGCCAGGTGGCGTCCAGCACCACCAGCCGCAATTGGGTGGGATCGAGCAAGGTGGCGGGGTCGAGCGCTGGCGGCGGCGCGATGCCCAGCGAACGGTCGCCTGGCGTATCCGGGTACAGCAGCACATTGTGCTTGCCGGCCAGCAGCCCGGCGAGAACATCGGGGGCAAACTGCTCGCCCGTCAGCATGCGGCTGTTGGGCAGGCTCAGGTGCAGCAAGCGGGCGCTGCCCTTGGCATTGTGGACTTCCAGCGGATGCTGGAGGATCAGCACTTCCACCGCGTGGGAAACGGGGGCGATCCAGCGGCAGATGCAACTGGACACGGCGCGCAGGCAGGCCGGGCAGCGCGCCCGTTTGGCGGGTTCCGCCAGGGAGGACGATGCAGCGGGTAGGCTGGAGGCATGGCCGACGGTATTACTGGACGGATGGCTGGAGGTACGGCGGGTGGTCATGGCGGAGCGCGTTCGCGGCTGTCTTCAAGCCGCGATTGTAGCGCCCACGCCATGCCAAAGGGAGTTTGCGCTTAAAACTCTTCCCACTCGTCGGCGCCGGATGCCACCGGTGCCTTCGGCGCGCGTGCACGCACGGCGTCCGCTTGCGCAGCCTTGCCCGGCGCGGGTGCCGCCATGGCTGGCACCGGCGCGCGGTGCCTTGCGGGCTGAATGGTGGGCCTGGTGACAGGTCGCGTCGCAGGTCGCATGGCAGCTGGCGCAGACGCCGTCACGGACGGGCCAGCACTGGCCGCAACATAGTGTTGCGTTGCGTCGAGCTTGAACACGCCCACCACCTCGGCCAGCTTGGCCGCTTGCTCCTGCATGGATTCGGCCGCCGCGGCCGCTTCTTCCACCAGGGCCGCGTTTTGCTGCGTCACCTGGTCCATCTGGCCGATGGCCCGGTTGACTTGCTCGATGCCGGTGCGCTGTTCATCGCTGGCGTCGGTGATCTGGTTCATGATCTGCGTCACATGGCTGATGCTTTGCACGATCTCGTCCATGGTGCGGCCCGCCTTGTCCACCAGTTGCGAACCGGCCTCGACCTTTTGCACGGAATCGTCGATCAAGCCCTTGATTTCCTTGGCCGCCGCGCTCGAGCGCTGCGCCAGGTTGCGCACCTCGGAAGCGACGACGGCAAAACCACGGCCCTGCTCGCCAGCCCTGGCCGCCTCCACGGCCGCGTTCAAGGCCAGGATATTCGTCTGGAAGGCGATGGCGTCGATGACGCTGATGATATCGACGATCTTGCGCGAGGAATCGTTGATCGAGCCCATGGTGCTGACCACTTCCGACACCACCACCCCGCCCTTGCTGGCGATCTGCGAAGCGTCGATGGCCAGCTGGTTGGCGCTGCGCGCATTGTCCGCGTTGAGTTTCACGGTGGAGGTCAGCTCTTCCATGGACGATGCCGTTTCTTCCAGCGAACTGGCCTGCTCTTCCGTGCGTGACGACAAGTCCAGGTTGCCGGCGGCAATTTCGCTCGACGCCGTGCTGATCGATTCGGTGCCGGCGCGCACCTGACCCACGATACTGACCAGTTTATCGTTCATATTTTTCAGCGCATGCATCAATTGCCCTGTTTCATCGCGGCTTTCCACGACGATATGGCTGGTCAGGTCGCCAGCGGACACGGCTTCCGCCACCTCGACGGCACGCGTGATGGGGCGCGTGATCGAGCGCGTGATCCAGTACGCGCAGGCGATGCCGAGCAAGATGGCGACCACGCCCAGCGAGATCAGCAGCAGACGGCCGCTTTCATAGCGCGAACGGATTTGCGCGGCCGATTCATCGAGCAATTTGGCTTCCAGCATTTCCAGTTTCTTCAGCGCCGCCAGGTAGATGTCACGCTTGGCGGCCATGTCGCCTTCGTACAGGCGCTTGCCCAGCTCCAGGTCGCCCGCATTCTTGGCCTTGAACACATTCTTGCGCACTTCCGTGTAAGCCTTGCGCGTGCTCAGCACGTCCTGGTATAGCGCTTGCTCTTCGGCGCTCAGCTGGCTCTTGCCGATATCGTTCTGGATTTCCGTGGCGCGTGCCGACGAAACCGCCATTTCCTTTTCAAATTGCTTCTGGTGTTCGGGATCGCTGACCTTCCAGGCGGCCGCTGTGCGCGCCGCGTTCACCTCAATGACTTTGGTCCATTCACCGATCAGGCGCTCGTTGCGCACCTTGACATTGACGAGCGCATCGGTTTCCTTGCTGGCGCTTTGCATCTGCACGATGCCCACCACGGTCAGGCTGGTCAACAGGAGCAGGACGGCGGCAAAACCTCCACCGAGACGTACGCCGATTTTGAGGTTTTTCATTGCGTGATTCCTATCTGAAAAAACAATGCACAGACGCCACGAAACCGACTGACTGCTACGTATCAATATAGCAGTCATCCGCCGTGCGGCAATCACGAACGGTGGCGCGACGGACACTTCGCCACCGGAATGGCAGCGCGCCGCAGCGCACTACTTTGGAGCAGATTGTGAGTGAATCAGAATGGTATTGCAAGAAATAACATGCAGAAAAGCAACAACCAGAAGGTCGTATGCCGCCACGAACGGGCGGCAGGCAAACAAGATCAGTTTTGCTTCACATAGATCAATTTTGACGTATCGAAACCCAGGCTACCGGCTTTCTCGATCAGGCGCTGCTGCAAGGCAGGGTCCATGGTTGGCGTGCGCGACAGCAACCAGAAGTAGGATTTGTCGGGGCCGCTGATCATGGAATAGCTGTAATTTTGCTGGTCGAGGTCGAAGACGATGTAGGAACCATAGAAGGGACCGAAAAACGACACTTTCAGATAACCCACGTCTTTCTTGTCGACGAAATACGCCTTGCCTTCCGCGTCCTTCCAAACAGCGTCCGCATCCTTGTAGCCGCGGTTGAGCACTTTCAGGCCACCATCCTGGCGCAGGCTGTAGTCGGCCGTCACGTGGCTCAGGCCCCGTTCGAACGAGTGGTCCAGACGCGCGATCTCATACCACTTTCCCAGATAGCGGGTCGTGTCGAAGTTGCTAACTGGCACAATATTCTCGGGCCGGCCCACGCACCCGGCCAGCACAAGCACACACAGGAACAGCAGTTTTTTCATGTTTTTCTCCATCGGGTGAAATCAGGCTTGCAAGGTCAGGGTTGCAGTGCGCGATCGACGATGCGGCGGATCGCGCCATTGTTTTGCATGCGCACGATGGCGGCATTGAATTGTTCGATAAAGTCATCGCGATAAGGGTAGGCGGCAGGCCGGCGCTCCGTAAAACCCAGGTGTCCCTGCTGGCTGGCCAGCTGCGCCGTTTCCTGGATCGCCTGCATCGGCGTGCCCGGCGGCCCCTCGCGCCGGATGCGCTGCAGTTCCCACTGCGCCGACAGGCGGTCGCTGACGTAACAATCGATACGCCCGCGCATCAGCTTGAGCAAATTCGTGCGCGTGCCCTTGGCCGTATCGAACACGATGTTGGCCGCTTGCACGGCTGCCCTCTGCTTTGCATCGCCCAGCAAAAAACCCGCATTCACGCCGATGTGCAGGCCGCCGTAATCGGCGGGCCACTGCCGCAGCGTGCGTTTGGCCAGCACATCCTGGTTGCACAGCACCACCAGCTGCTCCATCAGCAGCGGCACGGAATAGCGCACGTACGGCCGCTCGCTGCGCCACGAATACGGCGGATACAGGGCAAACGCCTCGCCCGTCTGCAGCATCAGCACGCCCCGCTTCCAGGGTATGGGACGCAGCTGCACCGCATACTGCGGCATCGATTGCACGGCTTCGCGCACGATCTCCGTGTAGATGCCTTTCAGCTGGCCGTTGTCGACGTAGGAGTATGGCGGATAATCGTCGTCGCCATAGATCACCAGCGGCGTCGGCCCCTCGGCCCGCGCGCTGGCCGCGATGAACAGGCATAGCGCGGCAGGCAGGATGAGCATTCTGGACATGCCCGAAGAGTAGCATGGAAGGGGCAACCACCATCACCCGTTTGCGCTGTTCGTGCCCAGCATTTCGTCGAGCTGCGCCAGGGTGCTTGAATCCTTCACGACGGCGCGCAGCCACAGGTGCAGCGGCAGCTCGCCCCAGCTGGCAGCCTTGTCGGCCAGGTAGGCGACGGGGCTGTGCGGCTCCGTGCGGCGGAAAAAGTCGGCCACCTGGCGCAGCTGGGCCAGCGCCTGCTGGCGCTGCACGATGGCGCCCCCGCCCCCGCTGGCGTCCTGGCCGGCGGCGGGCGGCGCGCCGGCAAAGTCCGCGCCAGGCGACAGCGGCGCGATGAAGTGAATGGCGTTTTCCAGCGCTTCGCGCGCGGCGCGAAAACTCGGGCCATCAACACCGAAACGCGCATCGACGCTGCGTTCGAACGCCAGCAGCGACTGCATGCAGTATTGTGCATCGGCCAGCAAGCCGTCGGAAAATGCGCGCGCGTTCCTTTGCCGCGCCGCCTCCATCTGCGCCAGGGTCGCCCCTTCATCATGGCGCGTATCGCCCCAGCCCTGCTCCGCCGCGCCCTGCGCCAGGCTGGCGGCCGCGCGCTGGCGCGCCGTATCGAAATCCTGCAGCGAATACAGTCCGTTGGCGCCGTCGGTCAGCGGGATCTCGCGCAACAGTTGCGGCGTGCGCGACAGCAGCCAGAAGACATTGCCGATGCGCTGTTCCTGGTCGCCCTCCTCCTCCGGCGGATACAGGCCATCCCAGTAACGCTCGCACAGGCCGGCCAGCAGCGCGTAGCCATCGCCCAGGCCACGGAAGTGGCGCGTTTTCGCGTGCGCCTCGGCCAGCCACACGGCCACGCGCAAATCCTTGCTGTGCGTGGCGATCAGCTGTTCGCAGCGCGTCGCCACGAAAGGCCAGTCCGCCTCCTTCAGCGCCGTCACCCACTCGCCCTGGTCCAGGCTGGGGTCGTCGTGCTGGCGCGCGCGCGCGATGGCGTCGAGCTCCTGGCTGAAGGTGATGTCGTCGCCGCAGGGGCTGACGGCGCTGACGGGATGCAGCAACTGCTCCAGATTGAACATGGCGCTCTCCGGAAGGTGGATTATCGGATCGTGTACTTGAACTGCCCCTGCTTGTTCGCGCTGACGCGTATCGACGCGACCGGCTCTCCTTCGGCCATGCGCGCCAGCACCGCTTCGGCGATCGCCGGCAGCAGGCTGCCGTTGAGGATCTGGTCGACATTGCGCGCGCCCGAATCGACCTCGGTGCAGCGCGCCAGCACGGCGTCGACGAGGCCCGCGTCATGGCTGAACTGCGCCTGGTGGTTGCGCGCGATGCGCTGCCCGATGCGCGCCAGCTTCAGGTGGATGATCTCGGCCAGCACCGCGTCGTTGAGGGGATAGAACGGCAGCACCTTCAGGCGTCCCAGCAAGGCTGGCTTGAAGTGCGCCACCAGTTGCGGGCGCACCAGTTCTTCCAGCGCGGCGGGCGTGGGCAAGTCTTGCGCGACCCGGTTCAGACAGGCGGCCATCATGGCGCCCGAACCCAGGTTCGAGGTGGCGATGATGATGGTGTTGCGAAAATCGACTTCGCGCCCTTCCGCATCATCGAGCACGCCCTTGTCGAACACCTGGAAGAACAGCTCCAGCACGTCGGGGTGCGCTTTTTCCGCTTCATCGAGCAGCACCACGCTGTAGGGCTGGCGCCGCACGGCTTCCGTCAGCACGCCGCCTTCGCCATAACCGATATAGCCGGGCGGCGAGCCTTTCAGGCCGGCCACGCTGTGCGCTTCCTGGTATTCGCTCATGTTGATCGTAATGAGCTTGCGCTCGCCGCCATACAGCAGGTCGGCCAGCGCCAGCGCCGTTTCCGTCTTGCCCGTGCCGGACGGCCCCGTGAACAGGAACACTGCTTGCGGCTTGTTCGGGTCGTCCAGGCTGGCGCGCGCCGTGCGCACGCGCTGCGCCACTGCTGCGATGACGTGATCCTGTCCCAGCACCCGTTCGCGCAGCGCCCCATCGAGGGTCAGCACCGTGCGGATCTCGTCCTTGAGCATTTTCCCCAGCGGGATGCCGGTCCAGCCGGCGACGATGCCGGCGACCACCTGCGCATCGACTTCCAGCGGCGACAGCGGCGCCTCTCCCTGCAGCGCCGCCAATTCTTCCTTCAGCGCCAGCAGGCGCGCCGCGCCGACCTCGCCCGGCCGCTCGCCGCGCAGCTGCGCGCGCAAGTCGCCGATCTGCGTCACCAGCGCCTTTTCGCGCTCCCAGCGCTGCGCCAGCGCCGCGATCTGCGTCTGTCCTTCTTCATGCTCGCGCCGCAGCTGCGCCAGGCGCGCGGCACCGGCTTTATCGGGCACTTCGCCATCGGCCGCCTCGCGGCTCAAGGCGGCGATTTCCGCGCCGATGCGTTCCTGGCGCCGGTGCGCGTTTTCCAGTTGCGCCGGAGTGGCGCACTGGCCCAGCGCCACCTTGGCGCACGCCGTATCGAGCACGCTGATGGCCTTGTCGGGCAGCTGGCGTCCGCTGATGTAGCGGTGCGACAGGCGCACCGCCTCGACGATGGCGGCGTCGCGCACGCGGATGCCGAAATGGCGCTCCATCAGCGGCGCCATGGCGCGCAGCATGGCGCAGGCGATGTCCTCGCTCGGTTCTTCCACCTTCACCACCTGGAAGCGCCGCGCCAGAGCCGCATCCTTTTCAAAATACTTTTTGTACTCGCTCCAGGTGGTGGCGGCGATGGTGCGCAAGGCGCCGCGCGCCAGCGCCGGTTTCAGCAGATTGGCTGCGTCGTTCTGCCCCGCCTGGCCGCCGGCGCCGATCATCGTGTGCGCCTCGTCAATGAAGAGGATGATCGGGTGCGGGCTTTTCGTCACCTCGTCGATGACGTTTTTCAAGCGGCTTTCAAACTCGCCCTTCACGCTCGCGCCGGCCTGCAGCAAACCCATATCGAGCGCGTGGATGTGCGCGCCCTGCAGCACCTCGGGCACGTCGCCGGCGGCGATGCGCAAGGCCAGGCCTTCCACCACGGCCGTCTTGCCCACGCCCGCCTCGCCCGTGAGTATCGGATTGTTCTGGCGCCGGCGCAGCAGGATATCGACGGCCTGGCGTATCTCCGTCTCGCGCCCGATCACGGGATCGAGCTTGCCGTCGCGCGCCAGCTGCGTCAGGTCGGTGGTGAACTGGTCCAGCGCCGGGGTTTTGCTGGCCAGGGCCGCAACAGGATCGTCAGGTGTATCGGAACGTTGCGGCACTGCCGCACGTTCCTCCTCGGAGCCGGCCGTCAGCTTGTCCGGATGGTGTTTCAGCTGCTCCACGCTGAAGCGGGCGAACAGCTTCGAGCCACGGTACGCGAGCTGCGACAGTTCCGGCTCCGTCAGCAGCGCCAACAGCAGATGGCGGCTGCGGATGGGGCCTGGCTGCGCCGTATCGAGCGAAGCGATCAGCCAGGCATGCTCGAACAGCAAGGGCAGATGGGGAGAGAACACGGGCGTGCGCGCGCTGCCCGTCCTGAAGCCGCCGATCTCGCGGCGCAGGTCCGCTTCCAGCGCCGTCAGGCTGATTTCGCTGCGCCGCGCGATGGTGACGAAATCGCTGCGCTCCTGTTCCAGCAGCGCCAGGAACAGGTGCTCGATATCGACTTCATACTGGCCCAGTCCCACGCAGATGGCGGCCGCGCGGGTGGCGGCCGTGCGCGCCGTGTCATTGAGTTTGGCGATCAGGGTTTTCAGGTTATTGCTCATGCGGCGGCTCCCTTGCGGTTGATCGAATAGCGCAGCGACGATGGCTGCAGCACGGCGTCGAAATTGACCATCTCGCCGCCAGCCTTCACGGCCAGGGTGCCGCTGATGACGAAGCCGACCCGGTTGATGGCGCCCGCTTCGCGTTCCAGGCGGGCGCGCACATTGCGCAATCGCGGTTCGTGGCGTTCGATGGCGGCCTTCAGCGCGGCGCAGATGCGGGCGCGGTCATCGCTGCTGGACAAGCACACGCCGGCGAAATCGATCAGGCCATAATTGACGATGGAGGCCGCGCATTCCGGATAGGCGTCGAGCGCGCCAGGCGGCAGGGCCACGCGCGTGTTGAGCAGTTCTTCCAGGTCGCGCGCCACCGCATCCTTCAATTGTTCCAGCGACAGGCGCACCGCCACGCCGCCCGCCGCCGCACCGCCGTCGCCCATCAGGCGGTCGAACAGGCCAGGTACATAACTGTCCATGCGCTCTCCTGAAAAGTCGGCACGGCGCGCGGGCGTTGGTGGCCGCCGCGCGCCGCGCACCATCGATCAAGCCACGCGGTTCGCGGCCAGGTCCCAGCCGCCCGAGGTATTGCCGCCGGCGCCGCCCGTCACTTTTTGCTGCGTGTATTTCCACTTCACTTTCGAGAACTTGAAGCCGACGTGTTCACCGAGGATGTCGCCCTCTTCCACGTTCGGCGTCACGGCGCCGATCAGCACATTCTCGATTTCAATTTCAAAGTACTTGACGCGCTCGCCCTGGCCGTCGGCGCGCATGAATTCGAAGCGCGCCTTGGGAATCGTCTTGCCGGCCGAGCAGGTCTGCAGCAGCACCGGCGAGGCCAGGTCGGCCAGCTTGGAGATGACGATGTCCTTGTGCTCGCAGCGTTCGGCCGTGTGGCCGCCGCCCGTCGACGCGGTGGCGGACTTCGGCTGTTCGACGCTCCAGCTGACCGATTTGCACTCGATCCAATCCTTGTGCTTGTCATCGGTGGACTCGCCCTTGATGCCGTCTATCTGCAGATATACATCGATTGCCATGGTGTGCTCCTGTGGTTGAAAGATGGGTGAATCAGGAATTGGTCGACTTCGGCAACTCCGCGACCAGTCGGAGCGAAACGGATAATTCATCGAGCTGGAAGTGCGGCCGCAGGAACGACACGGCGCGGTACACGCCGGGCCGGCCCGGCACTTCGTGCACCTGCACGGACGCCTCGCGCAGCGGGAACTGCGCTTTCTGTTCCTGGCTGGCGTTATCGTCGAGCAGCACGTACTGCATCAGCCAGCGGTTCAAAAAATCTTCCACGTTGGAGGCGGCGGCAAAGCTGCCGATCTTGTCGCGCATCATGGCCTTCATGTAGTGGGCGATGCGCGAGACGGCGAAGATGTACTGCAGCTGCGACGACAGCACCGCGTTCGCATTGGCCGCGTCGCTGTTGTACTTGCGGCTTTTCTGCGCCGACTGGGCGCCGAAAAACGCCGCATACGCCGTGTTCTTGCAGTGCACCAGCGAGATGAAGCCCAGGTCCGACAATTCCTTTTCGCGGCGGTCGGTGATCGCCACTTCGGCCGGGCATTTCAGGGCCACGTCGCCCTCGTCCGTCTTGAAGGTGTGGGTGGGGAGGTCGTCCACCAGGCCGCCGCCCTCCACGCCGCGGATGGCGGCGCACCAGCCGTAGTCGGCAAAGGCGCTTGTCAGCTTGCAGCCGAACGCATACGCGGCGTTACACCACAGGTATTTGTGATGGTCGCTGCCGTCGACTTCCTCGACAAAATTAAAACCTTCGACCGTGGTGCCATCGACGGGATTGAACGGTAGCCGGCCCAGGAAGCGGGGCAAGGTCAGGCCGACGTAGCGCGCATCCTCGGACTCGCGGAAGGCTTTCCATTTCGCGTACTCGATGGTGTCGAACACCTTGGCCAGGTCGCGCGGCTTGCCCAGGTCGCCGTAGCTTTCCAGGCCAAACAGTTCCGGCGCGGCCGAGGCGATGAACGGCGCATGCGCGGCGGCGGCGATGTGCGACATCTGCTCGACGAAATAGATATCTTCCGGCTGGCGCGAGATGGAAAAATCGCCCAGCAGCGCGGCGAACGGCGCGCCGCCGAAGGTGCCGAATTCCTCTTCATACACCTTCTTGAACATGCTGCTCTGGTCGAACTCCAGCGCGGCCTGGAAATCCTTCACCAGTTCGCGCTTGGTGGCGTTGAACATGCGGATCTGCAAACGCGTTCCCGTATCGGAATTGCCGACCAGGTAGTGCAGTCCCGTCCAGCTTTGTTCGAGCTGCTGGAACGGCGCCGCGTGCATGATTTCGCTGAGCTGGGCCGAGATCAAGCGGTCGATCTCCGCCACGCGTCCGTCCAGCGTCGCCGACAGGCTGCTGGACATCAGCACCGTGCCGTCGAGCACCTGCGCCACCAGCTCGGAGATCAGATCGCGCGCGCGCGCATGTTCGGCGCCGGACTTGGCGACGCGGCTTTGCTCGACGATCTGGTCGAGCAAGTCGGTGGCGGCCGGCGCATTGGCGGCCGATACTGCAAGTGCTTCTGCCTGGGCGCTCATCTCAATCCTCCTGCGCCGGGAACTGCGGCTTCAGGGCGGCCAGGCTGTCCGTGTTGTTCAGCACTTCCGTCAGCAAGTCTTCCAGCTTGTCGTTGCCGGCCAGCTTGTTGCGCAGGTCGGCCAGCTTGGTGCGCGCCTCGAGCAGCTTGCGCAAGGGGTCGACCTGGCGCACCACCGATTCCGGGCGGAAGTCATCCATCGAGCGGAAATGCAGGTCGACGGCGAACGCGCCGCCCGCCTCGCTGAGGCGGTTCGGCACGGCGAAACGGGCCACCGGCTCCACGCCGGCCAGCACTTCGTCGAAGTTATCACTGTCGATGGAAACGAACTTGCGGTCCTTCAGACGTTTTTTCTCGCTGTCCGGATTGCCGCCAAAGTCACCGAGCACGCCGACCACGAAGGGCAGCTCCTTGTTTTCAATCGAGTCGCCAATCTCGACGTCGTAGGTCATTTGCACGCGCGGCGCGCGTACCTTTTGCAAGCGTTTTTGCACGCTGTCGGACTTGGGCATGTCGCTTCCTTTGCAAGGGAATGGTGGGGATGCTCGCTTATTTCAGGCCGCTGAACGGGTCGGCCGTGCTGCCTGGCGCCGCCGCGCCCTTCGCTGCCGGCGTGCCGGAGCCGGATGCGGAAGCGCGCTTGCCGGCCGCCGGCGGGCGCTTGGCCGGCGGCACCAGCACGTCTTCGCCGATGCTTGCGCGCAGCAGCTTGGCCAGGTCCTGCGCTTCCGAGCGCAGCGAGCCATTCAGATTGTTTTGCCGCGACAGGTCGGCCAGCGCCTTGCCGGACAAACGCAAGCCGCTGACGGCGACGATGCTGTTGGCCACCTTGTCGTCCGGGTCGCGCTCCAGCGCTTCGAGCGCATGGCCGATGGCGTCGCCGTACTGGCCGCGGTCGAACTTCATCTGCGCCATTTGCAGCCATGGCGCCTTGTCGGCCGGGTAGCTGGTGCCGCCGCGTTGTAGCAGGGTCATGGCACGCTCGTACTGGCCGGCGCGCGCCGCCGCATCGGCGTCGCTCATCACTTGCGCCAGGGTCGGTGCGGCAGGTTTTTGGGACGCCGGCTGGTCCGGCGTGGCGCAGGCGGCCAGCAGCAAGGCGCTGGCGAGGCAGGCAATACGGGGCAAGATGCTGACTGGCTTCATCGGGGCACTCCTTCACGTGGAGGACGCTACCGCTGGGAAAGATGGGCGGCGCCTTGGTGGAGACTATTATTGATCGGCAATTTTTTGCCAAATTGAGATTAATCAGCAAAGAAGAAGTTCCACATCACAGCCGCGTACAGCGCCATGAATCCTGATCTGGCGCAGTAATTGTCTTGATCGCAGGCCGATCTTGCGCCAACGCAAGCAGGCCGCCAGTGCATGCGCTTAAATGACTGCAACACTTTTATTTCCACCCTTCAATTTACAAAGGTCGCCCATGCCATTTGACGCCATGCTCCGCCCGGCCCGCGCCACCGCGCTACTGTTGCTGGCGTCGTCGCAGGCCGGCTGCGCAGGCGGCGCCATCGGCACCCTGGCCAACGCGGCGCTGCAAATGGCCGGCGTGGCCAAGCCGCCGCCGGAACTGCCCGACGCACAAAAGCCGCCGCGCAATGTCAGCATCCGCCTGCATGCGGCACAGCGCCTCAACACGGATGCCGATGGCCGGCCGCTGGCCCTGGTGGCGCGCATCTACAAGCTGCGCCAGAGCGCCGCCTTCGAACAGGCGCCGTACGACAGCTTCCTCGACACGCAGCGCGAAAAGGCCGCGCTGGGCGCCGACCTGATGGAAGTCAAGGAGGTGCTGCTGGTGCCGGGCCAGCGTTACGAAGTACAGGAAAAAGTCAGCAAGGAAGCGTATTTCATCGGCGTCGTGGCCCTGTTCCGCGCGCCGGCAGCGCAGCGCTGGCGCGCCACCTTTGCCGCCGCCGATGCGGAACGCGGCGGCATCACCGTTGGCCTGCACGCCTGCGCGCTCAGCATCAGCGGGGTGGCCGCGCTGTCGGCCCCGCGCTGCCAGTAACACGAACAGACACGCCACACATACGAGGAGAATCGAGATGGGCATGGCAGCGAAAGTCTTGTGGGGAGAAGGCCTGTTCCTGCGGCCGCAGCATTTCCAGCGCCAGGATCAATATCACGAAGCGCGCCTGCATCACACGGCCAGCGCGCTGCATCCCTACCTGTGGGGCGTGGCGCACATGGCGTGGGACCTGGCGGCGCTGAAGACGGGCACCCTGCGCCTGCAAGCGCTGTCGGCGATCTTCCGCGACGGCGAAGTATTCGAGGCGCTGGGCGACGGCGCGCCCGGCAGCGACACCCTGCCCCCGCCCGTGGATCTGGAAGCGCTGCCGCCGGCCGTGCAGGAAGTGACGTATTATGCGGCGCTGCCCATCCTCAACCGCGAAGGCATGAATTACACGCTGCAGGCATCAACGGCAGGCACGCCGGCCAGCACGCGCTTCGCGCACGCCATGCGCGCCACGCCCGACCTGTTCACTGAGTCCGCCGTGGCCGACGTGGCCTACCTGAAGAAAACCGTGCGCCTGATTCCCGACAGCGAAGCGCGCGGCTCCTACGACTGCCTGCCGCTGATCGCACTGCGGCGCACGGTGTCGGGCGGCTTCGAACCCGTGCCCTCGTTCATAGCGCCCAGCCTGGCGATCGCCGGCGCGCCGCGCCTGCAGGGCGTGCTGGAACACCTGCTCGACGCCTTGCAGGCGAAAGTGAGCGCGCTGCACGGCCACCATCGCGAACCGAGCCGCAACGTGATCGAGTTCCGCTCGGGCGACGTGTCCTCGTTCTGGCTGCTGCACACGGTCAGCACGGCCGCCGCCGCCCTGATGCACTATGTGCGCCATCCGGCCCTGCATCCGGAGCGCCTGTACGAGGCGCTGCTGGGCCTGGCGGGCGGCCTGCTCAGCTACTCCAAGCATTACACCCTGGCCAGCCTGCCCGCCTACGATCACGCGCAGCCGGGCGCCTGCTTCGACGCCATCGACGCGATCATCCGCGAACTGCTCGACACCGTCATCTCGTCGAAGTATTTTTCCATCACCCTGCTCGAAGACAAGCCGTCCTACTACCTGGGCAAGCTCGATTCGGGCAAGATCGACCAGCACACCACCTTGTACCTGGCCATTCGCGCCGCCATGCCCGCCATCGAACTGGTCGACGTGGTGCCGCTACGCGTGAAAGTGGGCGCGCCCGACGACGTGGAAAAATGCGTGCTCACGGCCATGCCCGGCCTGAAGCTGTCGCATGCGCCGCAAGTGCCGGCCGCCATTCCCGTACGCCCCGACACCTATTATTTTGCGATTGAAAACCGTGGCGTCCTGTATGAGCAGATGCTCAAGGCGCAGTCGATTTCCGTCTACGTGCCGGCCGGCATACGCGACCTGCAGCTGGAACTGATCGCGGTGACGGCATGAGCCAGCTCATCGAACGGCGCGCGGCGCCCTCCCTGCTGGGACAACGCGGTTCCGCCCCCGGCGGCACGGCCAGCAGGCATGCCGGCAGCGCCCTGCTGGACCTGATGCACGAAGGCTTTTATATGCTGTTCATGCTGAAGCACGGTTCGGCGCCCGGCGACGAGCAAAGCTTCATGGACCGCATCACGGCCTTCCTCGACGACTTCGAACGCGAGGCGAAAAAAATCCGCGCCGATGGCGACGATATCGAGGCGGCCAAGTATGCGTTCTGCGCGGCCGTCGATGAAATCATCCTGGCCTCGCCTTTCGCCCTGCGCAAACAGTGGGAGCGGCGCCCGCTGCAGCTGCTGATCTTCGGCGACCAGCTGGCCGGCGAACACTTCTTCGACCGCCTCGACGCCTTGCGCGGCAAGGGCGCCATGCGTGTGCAGGCGCTGCAGGTCTTCCACATGTGTTTATTGCTGGGATTCCAGGGCAAGTATGCGATCGACGGCGGCGAAAAACTCAGCTACCTGACGGCGCGCCTGGGCGACGAGATCGCCCACATCAAGGGCAAGAGCCGTGGCTTCGCGCCGCGCGCGGAACGCCCCGACCAGGTGGTCAACAAGCGTGGCAGCGACGTGCCGCTGTGGGCGCTGTCGAGCTTTTTCGCCCTGCTGGCCATCTGCGCCTACCTGGGTCTGAAAACGCATCTGACGCGCGGCACGCAAACGACCCTGGCCGCGTATGCAGACCTGGTCAAGCTGGCGCCACGGCCGGCTCACCTGACCATCACCCTGCCCTGAACACCTCACAAAACCTACTGCGCGTCGGTATAGGCGGCCTGCGATGCTCACCGTGCTCTAGCACGGTTGCGCTTCTCGACCGCCTCTCCCTTCCGCTCGCTACGGTTTTGTGAGGTGTCAACCCAATCTACTGCGCAATCCTGAACTCGATGCGCCGGTTTCGCGCCCGGCCATCGGCCGTGGCGTTGCTGGCCACGGGGCGGTCCGGCCCCTGGCCCGACACCAGCACCGAATCAGCCGCGATGCCCTTGCCGGCCAGGTAGGCGCGCACGGCTTCGGCGCGCGCCTGGCTCAGGGCCACGTTACTGGCGCGCAGGCCCGTGTCGTCCGTGTGACCGATCACCTCCACCTTGCGTCCGCGCAGCTTGAGCATGACGGCCGCCATCTCGTCGAGGATCGCCAGGCCGGCCGGCGTGATGGTGGCCTTGCCGCTGTCGAATTCGACGATGCGTTTATCGAGCGCCGCATCGAGCAAGCCCTGCTCGGCCTCGGCCGCCCTGACCCGCAAGCCGTTGTTGACGATGTAGGTGGGATTGAGGCTGGTGGCGATGTCGCTGGCGATCTGCTGGCGCTGCGCCTCGTTCGCCACCTCGCCGCGCACGCTGACGTTGTTGCCGTCGACGGTGATCTGGCCCCGTGAAATGAGCTTCAGGTTCGGCGCGATCAGCTTGTGCACGTAGGCGTTCCAGTTGGCCGGCACGGCCACGTTGCCGATGGTGATCTGGTCGACCACGCGCTCGGCGCCATACAGTTCGCGCAGGCGGGCCAGCACGGCCGCCTTGCCCGCCTCGTCGGCCAGAGTGCCCGTGACGAGGATCTGCCCCGGCATCGGCGTCTGGGGTACTTGCGCTTGCGCGCGGCAGGGAACGGCCGCGGCAAGCAGCAGGAAAATGGCAGGTGATTTCATCGCGGTCCTTCAGGCAAAGGTGTCGGCAAACATGGCGCAGGCCGAGCGCAGCGACAGCTGCTCCTGCTGCAGGCAAGCGGAAAACTGGCGCCGCGCCGCGCCGTGTCCCAGCTGCTCCTCGACCCAGTCCAGCTGGTCGAACACGATCAGCCGTTCGCTGCCCGCCTGCGGGTCGATCAGCGCGCGCAAGCCATCCGGGTCGGCGCCGCAAAAGCCGATCACCAGCACGGGCGCCTCGTCGAGGTGGGGAAAAAACAGCGCGAGTTCGAAATCGGCCTGGCGCAGGAAAGGCGCGATCAGGTGCAGCCAGAAACTGGCCACCAGTTCGCGCTGCTGCCCGTCTTGCGGCAGCGGCAGCACCAGGCTTTTCTCCAGGCGCGGCAAGCCGCTCTGACGCACAGGCCGCAGCAGCAGGCCCAGGCCCAGCAGCAATTCGCGCACCGTCACGGGGAAGGCAGGCGAAGCGAGCATCGCTTGCAGGCCATGCACGGTCTGCGCCTGCAAAAAGGCGGCCAGCCGCGCCGCATGGCAGGCTGCGGCCGGTTCGACTTCGACCACGTTGCCGGCCAACGCCAGCAACGCCGGCCCCGGCTCGGTGCTGGCCACGATACCCTGCGACAGCTGCTCCACCCGCTGCCACAGGGGCGCCAGCGCCAGCGGGCTGCAAGCAACAAAGGCTTCGGCGTCATCGACTTCGAGCGCGCCCATGGCCATGAAGGGAAAGCGCCGCAGCGACTGGTCGTTGCTCGCTTCCAGGCGTCCGGCGATGGCGCGCCGGCTGCGCGTGCCGACGAAGGCAAAGCGCAGCGGCGGCAGGGCGTCGTAATTGAGCTTCCAGCGCGGTTCCACCGTCAGCGCGGTCATGACCTGCGCCAGCCAGTCGTCAAGCAGCTGCACCAGCGCGTGATTGTCGCAAGCCTTGATGAAATCGCCGCGCGCGGGGATCTTGCCAAAGTAGCCGAGGCGCACCTGCTGCGCCGCGCGCATCATGGCGCCACCCCGGTCGCCGCAACTGCGGCGATGACTGGCACGGGAACGCCCGGCATGCCGACGATCGTCTCGGGCAGCTGCATGCCGCGAAAGCCCTGATCCTGCACCGCCGTGGCAGATCCGGCGCCTGTCGTCTCGGCGCTGCTGGTGATCTTCAGGTTGACCGCCACGGCCACGTCGCCGCGCGTCCAGCGCAGTTCGAACACGCCGCCATCCTTGCGCTTCTTGGCCGCCGCATCGATCATGCGCTTCAAGCCGAATTGCCCCGGCTCGTTGAATAGTTCCACCGTGCGCCCGTCGAAGGTGACGGCCGTGATGCGCGCGCCTTGCTGGCCCGCCGCGCCTTGCGGCCCCGGATGGACCATGTTCGTCCACTGCGCCGGCGTATTACGATAGCGCAGCTGCTGGCCGTCGATTTCCACCGTGTATTCCAGGGTGCCGGGCGCGGGCGACGGCTGGATCTGGAACACGGTTTGCGCCGCCGTCGAGGTGGCCGCCACGCCGCCCGCACCCAGCGGCGCAATCCAGCCGGGAAAGCGCGCCACCACCTGCGGCGCCAGGCTGATGCCCATGTCGGCCCAGGTGCGCGGCGCCAGCACGTCGCCACGCCGCACCACCAAGGGGCCCATGGATGTGGTGACGAATTTCGCCACCAGGCCTTCCGGACCGAAGAACTGGCCGATCTCCAGGTTGCTCGCCTCGATGCGCGCCGTGGGCGCAAACGGATATTTGTTGGCCAGCGATTTCTGGAACGGTTCGTACACCTGCGCCGCCCAGGTCTTGTTGATATCGAGTTCGGCCGGCGTGACGATGACGGCAAAGGTCTGCATCAGCGGGCGCACGAGGATGGGGCGTATCGCCTGCTTCTGCGCGTCGCTCATCCCCGTGAGCACCTGCTCGTCGACCAGTTTGAGGGCGTCGGCCAGTTCGGAGCCGCTGCCCTCCAGGGTCTGCTGCATGAACTGGCGCGCGCCCGGCCCCGCGTCGCCCTGGTTCTTCAGCTGGTTCAAACGGCTGCGCAGTTTCGACAGCGCTTCCAGGTAGGCGCGCATCAGCGAGGCATTGTTGTCCCTGGCCGCCACCAGCTTGCCCACGCCGGCAAATTCGCGCCCCACGGGGCCCATCGGTTTATCCAGGCGGGCCGGGTCAATCTGCGCATTGAGGCCGGGATTGGCCGTCAGCTGCGACGGCGCGCGACGCAGCACGGTTTCCTTGAACCAGGCGATGATGCCCCGCTCGGCCTTGCGCAGTTGCGCATTTTGCAGGGCCGGGTTGTCCCACGAGGTTTCCTCGTAAATGGTCGTCAGCAGCTTGGCGATCGGCGACGACTGCGGATCGCCCAGGCGGTTCATTGCCTGCACGGCGCCGTCAAAACCTTTCAGGTCGGCGACGGCCACGCCCTGCACAAATTTTTGCCACTCGCGCGCGTAATCGGCCTTGTACATGGCCACCAGATTTTTCTCGATCTGCTCCGGACTGCCTTCCAGGGTCAGGTCGTCGGTGGAGGCGCTTTTCAGCACCCAGTCGGCGCTTTGCAGTTCGCGGTTGGCGGCGTCGCGAAACGCGCCCTCGACGAACTTTTCCCAGGCCTGGCGCGTAAAGGCGCCGGAGACGGCATAACTGCCCGCAAGCAGGGCCTGATCCTGCTCGCCGACGATGCGCGCCACCGTCATGCCGGGAAAACGCGTCGAGGCGCGTGCCTTGACGTCGGCATACACGCGCTCGCGCGCCGGCATGCCGCGCACGACGCGGCGCAGATTTTCGCGCGCCTGGTCGACCAGCGCCAGCTTCTGTTCGATGCGCGGCCAGGACGGGTCGCCGATCTGCGCCAGGTAAAACGTCAGCAGCCGTTCGGCGCTGCGTATCATCTGCTCGCGCGGCATGGCGCCCCGGTTACCCTCCAGCCAGCCGCGCCAGAAGCGCGTCATCTGGTCGTTCAGGTGGCTGCTTTCCGCATGCGTTTTGTCGGCCAGCATCAGATAGGTTTTCAACGCGTTGTAGGCGTCCTCCACATTCGTCGCGCTGGCCGCCTGGTACTGGACATTGCGCGGGGCGGAAGGCGTTGCGAGCGCAGCGGCCGGCGTCTGCGGCGTGCGCGCCGTGGGCTGCAGCTGGTCGGCGCTGGCATTCATCTCGAACAGCAAGGCTTCCAGCGCACCCGCCACGGGGGCCAGCATGACCTGGCGCGCGCCGGCAAAATACTCCTCGCGCAGCTTGCGTTCGAGCAGTTCACCCTGGTACAGGCCCAGACGCAAGGACCACGGCCGTTGCGTGCGGTACGCTTCCAGCTGCTCGATGCGGTCTTGCAATATCTCGAGCGCTTCCAGACGCGACTGCAAGTCCAGGCGCCGCTCCTGCAACTTGACCACTTTATTTAAATCGGCCTCGACATTGGCCACCAGTTGCCGGTTGCCCAGGTAGGACCAGCTCCAGCCGCCCAGGCAGGCGCCCAGCGACACCGTGGCGGCGAAGAACACGGCATATTTGAAGCGCAGCTTGGCCCGGTTGGCATAGTTGGCCACCAGGTGCTTGTCGGCAAAAATCACCTTGCGAAACAGCTCCAGCAGGAAATAGCCATGCTGGCGCGCACCGGACGGCGCGGCAGCCGGGGCCGGCGCGAAGGCCAGGTCGAAGCGGCGCGCCACCTGCTGCGAGGAAGCGCTGACGGGCTCGCCCTCCTGCAGCGCGCTGGTGAAATAGAAGCCGCGGAACACGGGCTGGAACTGGAACGGGTTTTCCTCGAACAGGGTAGCGATGAAGGCGCGCAGGGCCGGCTTGATGGCGGCAAATTCCAGCGGAAAGGTGAATACGCCGGGCGCCATCGTCTTGCGTTGCCGGTGCGCCATGTTGGCCAGGCTCAGCTCCGTCAAGCCATCGTGCAATTCATCGAAGCTCTGGTCGAAAAACGCCAGCAAGTCGGCCGTGGGCAACTTGCGCTGGTAGGGCATGGTGGCGCCCCATACGCGCTCGCGCTCGCTGCGCTCGGCATCGGCGAAAAACTCCGTAAAGCCGGCGATCAGGTCCGCCTTGGTAAACACGATGTACAGGGGTGCAAACACTTCCAGGCGTTCGATGACGTCCTGCACGCGCTTGCGCAGGCTGCGCGCCAGTTGCATGCCGACATCAGGATCGCCGCCCAGCTCGGCGATGCTGACGGCGATGAGGATGCCGTTGATGGGCGCCTTGCGCCGGTATTTTTTCAGCAGGTCGAGAAAGCCGAACCACTCGCCGCGGTGCTCGTCGACGACGGAGTAGCGCCCCGCCGTGTCGAGCACGATGCCGTCCGTCGTGAAAAACCAGTCGCAGTTGCGCGTGCCGCCCACGCCTTGCACGATCTTGCCGTCGGCGAAGGGGAATTGCAAGCCCGAATGCAGGATGGCGCTGCTCTTGCCGGCCGCCGGATTGCCGATGATCATGTACCACGGCAATTCGTACAGGGCGGCGGCGCCCGACTTGAGGCCCAGCTTGGACGTCTTGATGGTCTCGATGGCAGCCAGCATGCCCGTACGCACGGCGTCAAGTTCGCCCTGTTGGGTGTTGCTGGCCGTTGAGGACGAGGCCGCCTGCGCGGCGGCGATCTCGGCCTCGTTGAGGATGGCCTGGCCCAGCGCCTGGGCATCGCGCCGCGCACGGCGCCGGCGCCACAGCCACAGGCCCAGCCAGGTGGCAAAGGCCAGCAGCAGCAAGATCAGGGCCCAGATCAGCGCCACTTCGAGCACCTCGGCGCCCAGGTACAGGAACACGGCCAGCGCCACGAAGCCGAGGATGGTCAGTTGGCGGCTGTCGGTGAGGAAATGCCAGATTCGTCGCAGCATGATAAGCCCAGGGTGAGGTCGCAAAGCAAGGCGGATTCGGCCCATGCTGACAGCAATGGCGCGCGCCTTTGTTGACATACGACAAGTACCGGGCGCCAGCGCGCGGCAGGCAGCGGCAAGCCATTGATGCTACGCAAGCAAACTTGCAGCTGTGAAATTCGGGGTGGTGCGCGGCGCTAGAATGGCTGGCGCGGCTTACTTGCCCAGCACGCGCGGTTGCGGCAATTCCGTGTGGCCAAAATCCATCATGGTCCAGCGTCCGCCCCAGCGCAGGCCCACCGATTCGGCCGTCACGCCATATAAACGGTAGCCGCGCATGGCCCAGGCATTTTTCTCAGAAATGATGAGCTTTCCTTCATGCATGAATGCGCAATCGGCCGCCAGGCCATACTGGTGATAGCTTTGAAACGCCTTCGCGTTCGTCACGTTCGGGCCGGCCGCCGCCAATTGATCCTGGCGCGCGGGGCTGCGATAGCCTTCCAGCAGGACCATGTCATAGCCATGCACGTCCTTCATGATCTTGAAGACCAGCAGCAGACGCTGCGCGAAATCGTGGTCGAGCAATTGCCAGTTGCGGCTGGCGCCGCCCAGCAGCGGGCGCAGCTGCGTTACTTCCGCCGTGGAAAACAGCAGCGGCGGCAAGGTCGGTGGCGGCACCAGTTGCTCGCCCTTCAGCAAGTCGCTGACCTGGTCGTTGATGACGTGTTGCTGGTCGGCATAGCCGCGCAGGGCGATGCGGTCGCTGGACAGCCAGGCCAGCAGCGGCGGCACGATGACCAGCACGCTGCCTGCCAGGCTCAGCCAACGATGCCGCCACAGCAGTTGCCAGACGCGCGCCATGCCCGAGCCCGTGTGTTGCTGCACGCGCTGCCACTGCGCGCCGCCGCCCCGCTGCAACCCCTGTGCACGCCGCTGCATGCGCCAGCCCAGGTTGACGAGCGTGTGCAGCACGATGGCGCGGCCGCCGGGAAACAGCAGCATCCAGCAGGCAAGACAGGCAAGCAGAAAATACATCAGGACCAGGGCGACGAACATGGGGCGCTCCGTGACGGGAATCGGCGGGGCCGGGCAATCCATTGCTCGGCGGTATCGCTAGATCGTAGGCGTCCGCGGCCCGCATGAGCGCGGTTTACATCAAGGTCAGTCGAATTTGATCCACTGCGGAGGTGATATTTTGTCTTTACTGAAAACCGGGGATGGCCAGGCGCGCGGTCCTGACCTGCTGAGCAAGGCCGGCGCGGCTGGTGCGCGCATCGAAGGCAAGGGTATCCTGTCGCAGCTCGAACACGGCGTCGCCGCGCCTGTGGCCAAGCCAGCCCTGCGCTGGCGCCCCGGCTGGCGGCACGGGGCCGCTGGCGCGCTGTGCCTGGCGGTGCTGATCACGGCCGTGCTCGCCTACGACACGGACGCCCCGCCACTGCCGCTGGCGCCCGCCATTGCCACGGCGGCGCCCGCAATACCGGCGCCAACGGTGCTGCAACAGGCAACCTCCCCGGTGCAGGCGGCCACCATCGTCAATACGGCGGGACCGCCCTTGCCCGAGGTGGCAGCCTCGAACGCGCCGCGCAAGGTGCTAGCGCCCGTGCGCCAGGCGGTCGCCCGTCCACAAGGGGGGAAGCCGGCTGCCGCGCCCGGCGACAGCGACGTTGCCTTGCTGACGGCGATGGTGGCCCATGCGCACCGGCAGGCAGGCACGGCAGTGCCCGTGCGCGACGTGGTGCTGCGCAAACAGGAAGAAGAAACGGCGGAACTGTTGCAGCGCTGTCAGCAGTTGGGCCTGATCGAAGGCATGCTGTGCCGTTCGCGCATCTGCTCGGGCCGCTGGGACAGCGATCCCGCCTGCCATTGAGCGTCGGGGTGAACCTCAGACGCGCTCGGACACTTCGATCAGGTTGCGGTCCGGATCGCGCAGATACACGGAGCGGATGGGCCAGTTGGCGCCCGTGCGGGCCACCGGCCCTTCCTCGATGGCAATCCCCAGCGCCGCCAAATGGGCGATGAACACGTCAAGCGGGACGGCGGCGATGAAGCACAGGTCCAGCGAACCGGGCGTGGGCAAATCCGCCTTGGGCAGGAATTCCTTGCCGGCCTCATGCAGATTGATTTTTTGCGCGCCAAACTTGAAGGCATGGCGGCCGACGCCAAACGTTTCCAGCCGCATGCCCAGCACGCGCGTATAAAAATCGATGCAGGCCGCCTTGTCGCGGGTGGTCAATACCAGGTGGTCGAGGTGGCCTATCATGCCGTTCTCGGGTGAGTGGCCGCGTCCATGCGGCCTTGCAAAAAGCCTTCCATCAGCGCCAGCAATGCCTGTGGCTGCTCCTGGTGCGGCGTATGGCCGCACTGCTCGACCATGGCGGGCATGGCGTTGAGCGCCTGCGCCACGATGGTGTCGACCTGGGCCGCGCTGCCGTACTGGTCCTCGCTGCCCTGCACCACCAGCGCCGGACATTCGACGGAGGGCAGCAGATACTCGATGTTCCAGAACTGGAAGCCATAGCTGAGCCATGTGTCCGACCAGGCCTTGAAAATCGTTTCCGTCTTGTCGCCATGGTATTTCGCCAGCGCGCGCAGCTTGCCCGCGCCGAATGCCGCGTCCGCCTCGCGTATGCCATCGAGCGTGATGCCTTCGACAAACACATGCGCCGCCTCGGTGATGATCCCGCGCAAGCGCGGCGGCTGCTGCGCCGCATAGATCAGGGCGATGCTGCCGCCATCGGAGTGGCCGACGAGAAAATGGTCCTGTCCCGGCAGCAGTGCCGCCAGCACTTGCGGCAGCTCGCACAGCGCGTAGTCGTGCAAATAATGGAGCTGGCGGCGCGCCGCCAGCGGCGACGACTGCCCATAGCCGTGGCGGTCGTACAGCAAGCCGCGGCATCCCGTCGCCTGGCATAGCTGCGCGGGAAAATCTTTCCACATCGCACAGCAGCCGAGCCCCTCATGCAGGAATACCAGGCAGGGCTTGGCGGGGTCGCCTTCGATCAGTTCGTAATAGATATCGGTTTCGGCACTCAGGTTCAGTATCGGCATGGGCTAGGCTCGCAACGGGTTCCGTATCGGCAGGTCGGCTGGGCCTATTGTGCCATTGTCCTGCACGGCATGCGTGGCGCCCCCGTAAAAATAGCCTGCTGGAAAAGTTCTTGCCGCTTGCCTGCAAGGTGTTTGCGCCAGCACAAGCGAGCGCCGCTTTTCCAGCGGCCCAGCGCGCTTTCTACCCCTGTGTATGCCTAGAATGAATTACTCCAACAGCATGGAGCAGGCGGCTACCTTATCAGCCCGGACGTGACACTGGCCGTCACGGCAACACAGATAGGGCGTCTTGCCGCACAACGACAGGCGCGGTGTCCAAACTATCGATGAGGAGTACATCATGGAAATGAAAGTAGAAAATCACACGGGCAGCAACCTGGCCCCGGAAACCACCGACCTGCCGCTGGAGCAGGACGGCCAGGCCTCGCAAGACGCGGCCGCACAGGACCTGAACCTGAGCGCCGCCGCCTTCACCACCTACTACACGTGGACGGCCAATGGCGTGCATCCTTCGGTCAACTTCGCCAACGCCAACGTGAAGGCCAATTCGCGCGTATTGCTCAACATCAGCGAATATGGCGCCACTCCCCAGAACCGCTTCATCGGCGCCGCCCGCATGGCCGTGTACAACATCGCGCCATATAACGGCGGCTTCCGTGCCTGGGTGGATATCTCGTGGGGCAGCCCGCTCAAGGTGCGTTTCGACGTGTTTGTCGATCCCTGATCCGGGAACACGGCGCGTGCCGTTGATGCGCTGAAGCGATGGCTAGCGTGAACGGGAAACCGTGTGCGCATGACAAAAAAGGCCACGTGTTGCCACGTGGCCTTTTGCTGCTGCTTGTTCTGGCTCCCCGACCTGGACTCGAACCAGGGACCTGCGGATTAACAGTCCGTCGCTCTACCAACTGAGCTATCAGGGAAAGGAGGCCGAATTATATACGTCAAAATTTCCCATGTCCAGTTGTTGCTGCATGGCCAGCAAAACTGGCCGCCAGGGAGCAAGCCTCGCCGGCTGGCTGCGCCCGTCTGCGTGGCGCCACGCAAGATAGTAGAATAGCCAGGCCTTGCCGACACGCAAGGCGCACAACGGCATGCCGGCAGCGGAGCGTCGACCACGCCCCCGCGCAGACATGCGCTTGCAAGGCGCACCTTGCCCCTGGCTTACTGCTCTCACCCGACATGACAGAATCAAGCGCAACACTGGTGGACAATCCCGGCAGCGGCGACAGCTCGGCGGACATTGCCGCGCATATGGCGGCCGCCATCGTGGCACGCCAATTGCCACCCGGCACGCGGCTGCGCGAAGAGGCGCTGTGCCGGCTGTACGGCGTCAGCCGCACCAAGATCCGCGCCGCCCTGCTCATCCTCTCCAAAGACAAACTCATACGCATGGTGCCCGACAAGGGCGCCTTCGTCAGCCAGCCGACCGAAGCGGAGGCGCGCGACATCTTTGCCGCCCGGCGCATCATCGAGGCGGCACTGGCGCGCGAATTCGTTGCGCGGGCCAAGCCTGCCGACTACAGGATGCTCGAGCGCCACCTGAAAGCGGAACGCCAGGCGCTGGCCCAGGCGACGCCGCTGCGCTCGCAACTGCTGGGCGACTTCCACGTCTTGCTGGCCGATATCGCCGGCAACGCCGTGCTGCGCGACATCGTGCGCGAACTGGTGGGCCGCAGTTCGCTCATCACCATGCTGTACCAGTCGGGCCATGATGCCGCCTGCTCGTGCGACGAGCACGGCCGCTTTCTCGAGGCTGCGCGCAGCGGCGACGCGGACCTGGCGGCGCGCCTGATGGTCGAGCATTTGGCGCACGTGGAAGCGGCCCTGCGCTTCGACGGCAGCGCCGGCGAGGCCAAAAAAGACCTGGTGGCGGCGCTGCTGATGTAGGCTGCGCCATCAAAAAAGGCCGCCGGTGCGGATGCACGGGCGGCCCTGTCATTGCGGCGGCAAACCCGCTATTCGCCCACGCTATTCGCCCAAGTAGATAAACTTGAACAGGAAGATGGCGGCGATGATGTAAGCCACTACGGACACCTGCTTGCCCTTGCCCGTCAGCAGTTTCAATACGGCATAGGTGATGAAGCCGAAGGCGACGCCGCTGGCCACAGAATACGTAAATGGCATCATCAGCGCCGTGATGGCGGCGGGAATGCTTTCCGTGCTGTCATCCCAGTCGATGAAAGTCAATTCGCGCAACATCAAACAAGCCACGTACAGCAACGCGGGCGCCGTCGCGTACGGCGGCACCGTGTGCGCCAGTGGGGCGAAGAACAGGCTGCCCAGGAACAGCAGCGCAACAGCCACGGCCGTCAAGCCCGTGCGTCCGCCCGCTTGCACGCCGGCCGCGCTTTCCACGAAGGCCGTCGTGCTCGACGTGCCCAGGCAGGCGCCGGCCGCAATGGCCGTGCTGTCGGCCAGCAAGGCCTTGTTCATGCGTTCCATCTTGCCGTCTTTCAGCAGACCGGCACGGTTGGCCACGCCCATCAGGGTGCCCGTCGCATCGAACAGTTCGACCAGGAAAAACACCAGCACCACGTTGACGATGCCGATCGACAGCGCGCCCATGATGTCTAGCTTGAACAAGGTCGGCTCGATGGCCGGTGGCGCCGAGACGATGCCGTTGAACTGGTTGCCGCCAAAGAAGAAACTGGCAATCGTGATGGCGAGGATGCCGATCAGGATGGCGCCCGGCACTTTCAGGCGGTCCAGCGCGACGATGATGAAAAAGCCGAGGATGGCCAGGATGGGCGCCGCCTGGTGCAAGTCGCCCAAGGCGATGATCGTGGCCGGGTTCGACACCACCACGCCGGCGCTTTTCAGGGAAATGATGGCCAGGAACAAGCCGATACCCACGGTGATCGCCGTGCGCAGCGCGGGCGGGATGCTGTTGATGATCATCTCGCGCACCTTGAACAGGCTCACCAGGATAAACAGGCAGCCGGAAATGAAAACGGCGCCCAGCGCCACTTCCCAGCTCATGCCCATGCCCTTGACCACCGTGTACGAGAAATACGCATTCAAGCCCATGCCCGGCGCCAGCGCGATCGGGTAGTTCGCGTACAAGCCCATGATCAGGGTGCCGATGGCGGCCGCCAGGCAGGTGGCGACAAAGACGGAGTCTTTCGGCATGCCCGCGTCGCCGAGGATGGACGGGTTGACGAAGATGATGTAGGCCATCGTCAGGAACGTGGTCAGGCCGGCCAGCAGCTCCGTGCGCACATTGGTCCCGTTGTCCTTCAGTTTGAAATAGCGTTCCAGGAACTGCATGATTAACCCCTTGTTTTGGTAAAACCGCGCGCCTGGTCTTGGCCAAGCGCATTTTTTCTTGCAACTAGTTACTTGGTCGCTGCGCCAGCCGGCTTGAAGGCCCACCAGCGGCTGCCCGCGAAATTCCAGACCAGCCCGATGCCCGTCGCCAGCACCTGCGCCAGCCAGTAATACCAGCCCAGCTGGTGTACCAGCAGCCACATCAGGCCCGTATTGATGCACCAGCCGATGCCCAGCAAGGTGAAATATTTGCTGGCCGCCTCGCCATGGCCCTTGTCGCTTTTAAACGTGAAAAAGTAATTGAGGATGTAGTTGACGACGGAACCGAGGATGTAGCCGATGCCGGACGCGGCGGCGGCGCTGATGCCGGCCCATTCCACGCCGCCCCACAGCACGCTGTATTGCACGGCCGTGCCGGAAGCGCCGACGGCGGCGAAACGTAGAAATTGGTGATGCAGGGAATGGGACATTGTCACTTTTCAAATAGGGCGAACACTCTCGCCAGGATCGGGCCAGAATAAAAAATGGCTACGATTGCTCGTAACCATTTTTCAGCCTGCATTTTACTGCAAGTTGCGCCCAACGTTCATATTCGCCGCCGTTTCGACACTTATTCCTTGCGTTGGCGGCGCCGGCGCAACCACACAAACAGCGCGATCAGTAGCAGGATGCCAACGATGCCGCCCGGCAGCATGAACGGTTGTGCACGCGCCAGCACGGGTTTCTCGCCACCGCTGCGCGCCTGCGCCACGTAGGCCGGCGTGACGGACACGTCCGGGTTGCCATACTGCTTCAGCACGTAATTGGCGATCGACGCGATCTGCTCGTCCGTCAAGGGCTGCACGTAGGAGCGCTGGTCGAAACGGGGCATGAACGCTTCGTGCTCTTCCCCTTCGATCTTGCGCTCGACGCCAAACAAGATGGCCGACACCAGATTGGCCGGCGTGTTGCCTCCGGTCGCCGTGTTGTTGAACAGCGCTGGATAGCTTTGTCCCATGCTGCCGGCGCCGCTGGCCGAATGGCAGCTGGCGCAATAGCCGGAAAACAGCACAGCGCCGCTGTTGAGCGAATGATGCTCGGTGGAAGCGGCCATGCCGCGCAGCAGCGGTTCTTCGCTGGCGGCGCTGCCATGGCTGAAGGCAGCCTTGGTCTGGCCCGGTGCGCGCACGGGCGGCACCGTGCGCAGCCACGCGACGATGGCGGCCACGTCGTCGTCGCGCAAAAATTGCAAGCTGTTCTGGATGGCTTCGGCCATGCCACCGGCCGCCTGCCCCTTGCCTTCCACGTGGCCCGTCTTCAGGTAGGCGGCGATTTCCGCATCCGTCCACGCACCGATGCCGCTGACCTTGTCGGACGTGATGTTCGGTGCATGCCAGGAACCGAGCGAGGCGCCGGCCAGGGTCTGGCTGCCGATTTCCGCCATCAGCGCATTGCGCGGCGTATGGCAGGCGCTGCAGTGCGCCAGGCCTTCGGCCAGGTAGGCGCCGCGGTTGATCTGCGCGCTCTTCGTTGCGTCCGGCACGAAGCGCTTATTGTCGAGGAACAAGGTATTCCAGCCCAGCATCGACAGGCGCACATTGAACGGGAATGGCAATGCCGTCTGGCGCGCCGGCTCGTCGACGGGCTTGACGGCCTGCATGAAGTAGTAATACAGGTCGCCCACGTCCGCATCCGTCAGCTGCGCATAGCTGGTGTAGGGCATGGCCGGATACAGGTGGCTGCCATCGGCGCGCACGCCTGCACGCAGGGCGCGCGCAAAGTCGGCTTCCGTGTAGTGGCCGATCCCGCCTTTTTTCGATGGCGTGATATTCGTCGCGTAGATCGTGCCCAGCGGCGAGTCGATGGCGTAGCCGCCCGCATACGGCTTGCCGCCCGCTGCCGTATGGCACGCCATGCAGTCGGCGGCGATGGCCAGGTAGCGGCCCCGCTCCAGGCGCGCATCGGGCTTGGCGGGCACGGGCACGGCCGGGCGGTCCGGCGTCAGGGTGACGGGCGGCGCCGGTGGCGCCGCGTGCGCGGCCAGCGGCAAGCCGGCCGCCAAAGTCAGACTCAGCAATAAACGGCGCATCATGCAGCCTCCCTTGCCAGGGTGCGGGCGATGTCGTCGGCAGCGCGCAAACCGAGCGCGGCCATGCTGAGGGTGGTGTTGACGACGCTGGCCGACGGCATGGCGCCGCCGCCCGGCAGCCACAGGTTGGCGTGGTCGTGGGCGCGGCAATTGCCGTCGACCACGGAGTCAAGACGATTCGAACCCATGATGACGCCGCCCATGATGTGGTTATTCGCGTTCAGGCTGTCGGTGATATGGAATTCCACGGCGCCGAACAGCTTGCCGATGTGCTTGAGCTGCGCATGCGCGGCCTTCGCGCCATCGCGCACGTAGTCGCCCACGTCATAGTAAATGTCGGGGCAGGCCAGGCCCAGCGGGTCCTTGCGCGTCTTGCTCAGGGTCAGGCGGTTGTGCGCTTCGGGCAGCGGTTCCAGGCTGATCGACAAGTCCACGCCAAACGCGGCGCGGCGGCGGATCTCGTCGTCGAGGTCCTTGCCCACCAGGCCCAGCTTCAAGGACTGCTGGGTAGCAGGCCCGACACGCGTGATGTTATTGAGGATCATCTTGTTGGCCGAATATTGAGCACGGAAGGCGCCGTCACGCGGGCCCACCAGGCAGCTGCTCTGCGCGGGGCCACGGCCCGTCCAGATCGGCTCATTGGCGAGGAAGGTACAGTGGAAACCCGAGTGGTCCATCATGTTGCGGCCCACCTGGTCCGAACTGTTGGCGATGCCGTTCGGATTGTTCTTGTTCGCCGCCAGCAGCAGCAAACGCGGCGTCTCGATACCGTTGCAGGCAATCACGAAAGCCTTGCCCGTCGCCATGTGCGACTGTTTCTTGGCGTCATACCAGTGCACGGCCGTCACTCTGTTGTTGTGGTCCGTGTCGATGCGGTAGACGACGGCCTCGGCCAGCACGCCAGCGCCCTTCAGCTCGGCCCGCTCCACGTGGTGGATGCCGTTGTACATGGCGCCAATGGGGCAGATCGGCTGGCAATTGTTGTTGCCGCAGCAGGTGGGACGGCCTTGCCATGGGCGCGTCGAACGGCCTTGCGGAATCGGCACGGAACGGTAGCCGTGCGGATTGACCACTTCGGCGAAGCGCTTGTCGCCATAGCCCCAGGGCACCATGTCCATCGGGTACGGCGCGCTGCGCTCGCTCGGCGATTGCAGGGCCGGATCGTTGGGGCCGGCCACGCCCATTTCCTGCTCGGCGCGGCAATAGTACGGTTCCAGTTCATCGTAGGAAATGGCCCAGTCGCGCCCTACCCCGTAATCGCTTTTCATGCGCATGTCGGACGGCAAATGGCGCCAGCACGACGCGGCCCAGTGCCAAGTCGTGCCGCCCACCGTGCGCAGATAGCCCTGCTGGAAACTGCTGCCGTTGGGACCGGATACTTCCACATAGTTATTCTTCGGGAAATACAGCGGTGCGGGCGCGTTTTCCGCTTGCGGATACAGGCCCTGGAAGTCGGAACCGACGCGGTTTTCGAAGGGCATGTTGCGCCAGTTTTCCACGGCTTGACCACGCTCGATGCGCAGGCCCGCTTCCAGCATGATCACGGAGTGACCCTGCGCGGCCAGCTGGTCGGCCATCATGGCGCCGACGACACCGGTGCCGACTATGACGACATCGGCGACGACGTCGCCATTACTCTTGAATTGGGGTGATTTCATTTTGCTTGCTTGCCTTTCGGTTCAGGGGTGCCGGTGGTGGCCGGCGCGGGCACGGGTTTCGGTTCCACGGGTGCGGAAACGCGCACGGCCGGCGGCGCCTTCAGCCACCACAGGGGACCGTAATTGCAGTAAGTCGGCACGACCTGGCCATCGGCCACCGTGCGGTACATCAAGGCCTCGGCGTAGGCGACGACGATGGATTTCGTGCCCTGCGCCGCGTTGCCGGCAACAGTGCCCGTGTACCAGGCGGCGACGATGGCCAGCGCCAGCTCGCGCAGCCCCGCATCGGCGGCGCTGGCGGCCGCCAGCAAGGTCTTCGCTTCCTGGCCCGTGACGAGCAGCGCGCCCAGTTGCGGCAAGCGCTCAGCGAAGCCGGGCACGTTCGTGCGCATGGCTTGCTCGATGCGCGCCGCCGTCGCGGCGGACAGATCGCGGTGGCCCGTGATCGTTTGCGACAGGGTGTAGAACAGCATGGTGGCGGGCGCCAGGCCGGCAGCCGGCGCGCTGGCCGGCGCCTGCATGGCGGCGGACAGGGGATTGCTCCAGAAACCGGCTTGCGCCAGCAAGGCGGCCAGGCCGATCAGGGCGTGGCGGCGGCTGATGCGGGGAAGGGATGAAACGGATGTTGCAGATGGTTCAGTGTCTGGATGGTTCATGAGACTCCCGCAAGACTTGTTGTTTTATTGACTTCGATGATTGCGCCGTAGTGCATTTGCGCATAGATGGAACCGGTTCCATATTATCCTACAGAAGTAAATAGTCTGCCAATGTAGTATTGCTACTGAGATATTGGCTGGTGCAATTCCTGTTTTTCACGCAGGTAAAACGCCAGCCCCGGCTGGCCGCCCAACCGGTAATGGAAGTCGAGTACGCTGCCGCCAGCCAGCGTGGGCTTGCCCGGCAAAGGCAGCGGCAGGTTCAGACTGCACTCATGGTCGCCCAGGACGATGTCGCCATGCACACGGATGCGCGTCAGCAAGCGCGGCGCCTGCTCCAGCACGTCAGGCAGGCGGATGCTGGCGGCCGGCAGCCTGTCGCCCTGCTCCCCCTGCCAGGCGCGCATGGCATCCGCATCGAGCGCAAACACGCGGCCCCAGTCCGTGCACGGCTCGCCAGGGCTGCGCCGGTCCAGGCCCAGGTGCACGGTGACGGCTGCCGGCAGCAGCGCCGCTGCGGGCGCTTGGGCGTGCAGATTGCGCAGGATGGCCACCTGCGGCTCCTTGCCCAGCGCCGTATTCATGGTTTCGCTGACGATCACGTCCGGCATGGCGCTGGCAGGAATGCGGTAGGCTGCCGCGTCGGCGCAGATGTACCCGGCGACGTGGCTATCCAGGCCCAGGGCTGCGATCAGTTCGCGCGCATAGTCCAAGGTCTCGGCATGCACGTCGAGGATAGTGAACTGCACGTCGCTCGCGTCCAGCACGGCCATCACCGGCAGGGCCAGCAAGGCAAACGGACCGCAGCCCGCATACAGCACGCGCACGGGCCGCCCACCGTTCACGTCCAGCCGCTCGCGCACGGCCTGCGCCAGCCCCTGGATGAAGGCGGCGCTGCGGTAAGGCTCGCGCGCGCACAGGCCCGCCTGCACGGGCGAGATGGCCCAGCCGCTGGGCAGGAAACTTTCGCCGTCGCGCAAGCCGTCCTGCCGGTCCATGGACAGGCGCGAATGGCGCTCGACGAGCAGGCGCAGCTGCACCGTTTCGCCGACCAGGCTGGCCAGCGAACGCTGCGGATCGCACAGCGCGGCCGCCATGGCGGCCAGTTCCGCGCGCGCCGAAGTCACGCGCAACTCCACGGGCAACTCCACGGAAAAGGCGGGATAAAGACAGAATGCATGGCGGCTTCCTTGAAATGATTGCAAGTGCGCGGAAAAATTGGCAGCATAGCAAATAAATAAACGCCTGCGCATTTGGCACCATCGCCCCCATCGCCACCACCTACCGGAGCACCGATGCACGACTTGCCGCTTTCCGCCCCCTACCAGTTGCGCGTCCAGCGCGACGACGACGATGGCTTTGCCGCCGCGCTGTACAGCTCCACGCGCGGCGACCTGCGCCAGATGCCGGCCGATCCCGCCGTCATCGAGCAGCTGATCGCCATGCAGCAGCGCATGCAAAGCCACGGCTATCGCCAAGCGTATCCGCACGCCGCATATCTGGTGCTGCAGCATGGCGACACGCCCATCGGGCGCCTGGTCCTGGACCGCCAGGATCAGGTGCTGCACCTGGTCGACATCGCCATCCTGCCCGCCGCGCAAGGCCAGGGCGCAGGCAGCGCCGTGCTACGCGGCTTGCAGGCGCAAGCGGGCGCGCAGCAATGCCGGATCCACCTTGCCGTCAACAAAAGCAACACCGCCGCGCGCGCGCTGTACCAGCGGCTGGGCTTCCGATTGCGCGGGGAAAACGAGGTGCAGGATCAACTGGAATGGAGCGCGCCATAGTGGCGGCGCCGACTCCACCTAGCACCTGGCTGCGGCTGCCGCTGCGCTTTGACGTGGCGCGCATGCAGCGCGAGAGCGACCAGTTCGCCACGGACGAGTGGATCCATCATTTCAATACGGGCGCCTACGACACGGGCTGGAGTTGCGTGCCGCTGCGCTCGCCGGGCGGAGCAGCTGGCGACATCATGCCCGTCGACGGCGCAGCCTATGCCGGCACGCCGCAACTGGCGCGCTGTCCCTGCCTGCGCGAGGTGCTCGCCAGCTTCGCCTGCGACATCCGCGCCGCGCGCCTGATGGCTTTGGCGCCGGGCGCCATCATCCGCGCCCACCGCGACGCCGGCACGTCGCTGGCCGATGGCTTGATCCGCATCCACATCCCCATCCACACTACGCCGCAGGTGCTGTTCAGCATCGACGGCGAGACTGTCCACTTTACGGCCGGCCACGCCTGGTACATGGACGCCAGCTGCCTGCACGCCGTGCATAACCGGGGTACGGCGCCGCGCATCCACCTCGTGCTCGACTGCGTCACCAATGCCTGGCTCGAAACGCTGTTCGCCTCGGCCGGTTTCGTGCCGAAAGCGGCCCATAAATATGGCGACCCCAGCATCAACGATGGCAATGTGCGGGCCATCATCGCCCAGCTGCGACTGTCGCCCTCGCCTGCCAGCCTGGCGCTGGCCAGCCAACTGTCCACCTTGGCCGACGGGAGCGCGCCATGAGCGCCGCGCCGGGCCTGGCCCAGCAGGAACGCTTGCTGGCCAAGGGCGAGACGGTGGCGTGGCACGAAGGCATGGACTTGCGCGGCTGGTATCCGCTGTATGTGGAGCGCGGCGAGGCGCTGGCGCACGCCGCCCTGTGCTGGCGCGCGCTGGGGGAAACGGTGTTCAGCGACGCCTTCTTTGTCAATACCCTGGCGCGCCAGCCGCATGAGGAGCGCCGCGTCTGCCGCACGCCGCTGGCCGCGCTGGCCACGATGGCCACGCTCGGCAATGGCTTGGCGCCCGACGCCTACATCTTCCACGTCTCGCGCTGCGGCTCAACCCTGCTGAGCCAGCTGCTGGCGTCCTTGCCGCAATGCATAGTCATGTCCGAGCCGCCCGTGATCGATTCGCTGCTGCGCATGTATCACGACAGCATGACGGCCAGCGCCGGCATCGCCCTGCTGCGCCAGGCCATCCTGGCACTGGGCCAGCGCCGCTCGGGCACAGAGACGCACTTCATCATCAAGTTCGACTGCTGGCACATCCACAGCCTGGACTTGCTGCTGCAGGCGTTTCCCGGCACGCCCTGCCTGTTCGTCTACCGCGAACCGCTGGCCGTGCTGGCCTCGCACCAGCGCCAGCGCGGCCCGCAAATGGTGCCCGGCATGCTGCACCCGGCACAGCTGCCGCTGCCCGCGCACCAGCTGGCGCCCGGCGATATCGATGGCTATACGGGCCTCGTGCTGGCCAGCCTGTTCCAGGCCGCCCTGCCCCATGCGGCGGCCGGCAAGCTGCAGTTAATTCACTACAAGCAATTGCCAGATATCGTGTTCAGCGATGTATTGACGCGCTTCGGCATCACCCCCACGCCGGCACAGTTGCAAGCGATGCGCGCGCGGGGCGGCGTGCATGCGAAATACGGCACGACCTACCAAGGCGACCCGCCAGTGGCCGCAGCCAACGGCCTGGCCGCCATCGCCGCGCAAGTACAGCCCGGCTATCTGGCGCTGGAAGCGTTGCGCACGGGGCAATAGTCACAGCGCGGCGGCATTGTCCTCGCGCCACTTGCGCACCATCTCGCTGCTGATTTCCCGTTCATAGCAGATGGGGGCGTAACCGCCCTTCCGGCTCCATGCGCTGCGCCCTCCGCAAGCGCTGCCATTCTTGGCGGCATTGTAGGGACAGGGGCAGCGGCCCGGATAGGCGGCGATCGACTCGGCGATGATCTGCTGCTTGACCTTCGCTTCGGTTGGCGGCTGGCGCCCTTGGCCGCCGGCAAGGGGCGCGTAGGCCGTGCCGGCGGCAAGCATCAACACCAGGGCGCAGAGATTCTTCATAGGAAAGTTGTTTTCATCGAGAGGCAGCGAACGTGCCCTGCAAGTATGACAGATGCTTTTCGACAAATCAGCGCCAAATGTCACGAGAACCATGGCCGCAATGCAAAAAGCCCAACCGTGAAGGCTGGGCTTTTCGATACTGCTGATGTTCTGGCTCCCCGACCTGGACTCGAACCAGGGACCTGCGGATTAACAGTCCGTCGCTCTACCAACTGAGCTATCAGGGAAAAGAGGCCGCATTCTATAGGGCAAATTTTCAGTTGTCCAGATTTACGCTGAAAAATTTATGCGCGCAGCCGCTCAGCCCGGATTTTCCCTGGGCTGATAGTCAAACACCAGCACCCGCCCCAGCCATGGCTTGAGCAAATCGACAAAGGCCAGGTGGGCCGGATGGGCCAGGTACACGTCGCGTGCGCTGGCGCCATCGAAGGTCAAGGTAAAGCAATCGGTAAAGCCGTCATCGAGGCCTTCCGGGCTGACGTTCGGCCCCCATTCGAATTGCAGCACGCCGGGGATGCGGTGTTTAAGCTGGGAAAATTCATAGACCAGCTCGGCATGCTTGGCAGGTGTGATGTCCTCAAGAAAATCACACAGGACGATATGGCGCAACGGGATAGAACAGGTCATGGTGGCAACTCTCCTATGGGCTTGCCTTCAGGATAGCGCAAAACGGAAAAGCACACAGGCAGAGGCCCGCCATGGCACAGATATTTTCTATATGCAACATGTTATTCGGATAATATCCCCCATGGACACCCCCATACCCGCAAGCATCCATTCATATCAGACCATGACAAAGCTACTGGCAGTGCTATTCATCACCTTGATGCCATTTTCCGCATGCAAAGCGCAAGCGCTTGCCATCGACGCGCTGCTGACTCCCGACATTGGCGGGATCAAGCAGTTTGTGGAAATCAAGACAGATGACTCAAAAAAACCTGTTCTGCTCTTTTTATCGGGCGGACCGGGAAGTTCGATGATGAAGAATGCGGATGCCTTCACCGCCATACTGAAAAACAGATTTACGCTGGTGCAGTGGGATCAGCGCGATGCGGGAAAAACCCTGACACTGAATCCGTCACCTAGCCAGCCTTCCGTCGCGCAGATGAAGCAGGACACGCATCAGGTCATCACGTTTCTTCAAAAAGAGCTCAAGCAGGAAAAAATATACTTGCTGGGCAGCTCCTGGGGCAATGTGCTCGGTTTTCATATCGTCGAACGGCATCCGGAACTGCTGCATGCGTATTTCGCCGTCAATCCCGTCATCAGCCAGCTAGCCAGCGAAAAGGAATTGCTGGCCAATTTGAAGGCGCATTTCCGGGACGATGCCACCGCCAGCAAAGAACTGGCGCAGGTGCATATCCCCTTTCAACAGGATGAAGACCTGTTCTATTTGCGCAAATGGCTTTTCCATCAGGAGGGAAAAACATTCGCGACCAGCGATGGCTTCAAGACCGGCTTTCTGCAATGGTCCAAAGCCTGGTCTCCCGTATGGAACGAAGTGATGCACATCGATTTGACGAAGACCTTGAAGAAAGTCGACTGCCCGGTCTATTTCTTCGTTGGCAAGAACGACATCCAGACGTCCACCCGCATCACGCAAGACTATTTTGAGCAGCTGCAGGCACCAAGGAAGGGGCTGTTTGTATTTGAACAATCGGGACACCAGATACACCAGGATGAACCGGAAAAATTCCAGCAGGCGATCATTGGGACCCTGCCGGCACCAATCGCGGCGCGCTGAAATGCAAAAAGCCCAACCGGTAAAGGCTGGGCTTTCTGCTGCTACATGTTCTGGCTCCCCGACCTGGACTCGAACCAGGGACCTGCGGATTAACAGTCCGTCGCTCTACCAACTGAGCTATCAGGGAAAAGAGGCCGTATTATATAGGCCAAACTTGGCGCTGTCCAGATTTCCATAGGGAAAATCTTATCGTGGCCCAAGCTATACGCGGGCGCCGCAAAAACAAAAAAGGCCACGTTTTTCAACGTGGCCTTTCGAATTCTGGCTCCCCGACCTGGACTCGAACCAGGGACCTGCGGATTAACAGTCCGTCGCTCTACCAACTGAGCTATCAGGGAAAAGAGGCAATATTATATGTCGCTTGTTCCATATTTGCAAGACTGATACTGCATCGCCACAAACACGGCCATCGCCGACTTTCTACCGCCATCAGCGCCGCACTTGCATGCAGCGCCGAAGAAGCAAGATATTAAAGTACTTTGGCGATCGCGTCAATGACGATGTCGATATTGCGCGAATTCAACGCTGCCACGCAGATACGGCCCGTGTCGACGGCGTAGATCGATTCCTCGCGCAAGGACGCCACCTGCTCCTTGGTGAGACCCGAGTACGAGAACATGCCGATTTGCTGGCGCACGAATTCGAAGTCGTGGCCTGGCGCCTTGGCTTTCAGCTTTTCCACGAAGGCATTGCGCATTTCGCGGATGCGCACGCGCATGCCGGCCAGTTCCTCTTCCCACAGCTGGCGCAGTTCCGGCGTGGCCAGGACGGTGGCGACCACCTTGCCGCCGTGTACTGGCGGGTTCGAGTAGTTGGTGCGCACGACACGCTTCAATTGCGACAGCAAACGGGCCGCTTCGTCGGCGCTCGAGGCGACGACGCTCAGGGCGCCCACGCGCTCGCCGTACAGCGAGAACGATTTCGAGAACGAGTTCGATACCAGCAGCGGGCCGCCCGCGTCGGCGAAGCGGCGCACCACGGCGCCGTCTTCGGCGATGCCGTTGGCGAAGCCTTGGTAGGCCATGTCCAGGAACGGCACCAGGCCGCGCGAGGTCACCACGCTGATGATCTGATCCCACTGGGCCACGCTCAGGTCGGCGCCGGTCGGGTTGTGGCAGCACGCGTGCAGCACGACGATGGAGCCGGCTGACATGGCGTTCAGGCTGGCCAGCATGCCGTCGAAGTTCACGCCATGGGTGGCGGCATCGTAGTAGGTGTAGTTATTGACGACGAAACCGGCGTTCTCGAACAGCGCGCGGTGGTTTTCCCAGCTAGGGTCGCTGATGTAGACTTGCGCGCCCGGCGCGAAGCGCTGCAGGAAGTCGGCACCGATCTTCAGTGCGCCCGTGCCGCCGATGGCTTGCACGGTGACGGCGCGGCGCTCTTGAATTACGGCGCTGTCGGCGCCAAATACGAGTTCTTGCACAGCCTTGTCGTAGGCGGCGAGGCCTTCGATCGGCAGATAGGTGCGTGGCGCCGCCTGTTCGATCAGGATGGCTTCCGCCTTGCGTACGCAAGCTAACAGAGGCACTTTGCCGTTGTCGTCATAATAGACGCCAACGCCCAGATTGATTTTGGCGGGATTCTGGTCCGCGTTAAATGCTTCGGTGATGCCCAGGATCGGGTCGCGTGGGGCCATCTCGATGGCGCTAAACAGACTGGCAGAAACAGTTGGGTTCGTCATGATAAGATTGGATTCGATTGGAAGCAGGTTCACAGCGGAGTTGTAGACAGCGCCCCAAAATACAACGCCAGGGCCGCCAGCAGAGCACTATTCTAACAAAGGTCTGATTCACATGCCCGAATTATCTACCGCCAGCGAGGCGGAAAGCGCAATTATCTCTTTCCCGGACTCCCCGTTCAAGCTGCACCAGCCCTTCCCTCCGGCCGGTGACCAGCCCACGGCAATCGACCAGTTGTCAGAGGGGATTGCCGACGGACTGGCCTTCCAGACCCTGCTGGGCGTGACCGGTTCGGGCAAGACCTACACCATGGCCAACGTCATCGCGCGCATGGGCCGGCCCGCCATCGTCTTCGCCCCGAACAAGACCCTGGCCGCGCAGCTGTACAGCGAGTTCCGCGACTTTTTCCCGCAAAACGCGGTCGAATACTTCGTCAGCTACTACGATTACTACCAGCCCGAAGCCTACGTGCCGCAGCGCGACCTGTTCATCGAAAAGGACTCGTCGATCAACGAGCATATCGAACAGATGCGGCTGTCGTGCACCAAGTCGCTGATGGAACGGCGCGACGTCATCATCGTCGCCACCGTCTCGGCCATCTACGGTATCGGTAACCCGAACGAATACCACCAGATGATTCTGACGTTACGCGTCAAAGACAAAGTCGCCCAGCGCGACGTCATCGCGCGCCTGATCCAGATGCAGTACACGCGCAACGAAGTCGATTTCGGCCGCGGCACCTTCCGCGTGCGCGGCGATACGATCGACATCTTCCCCGCCGAGCATGCGGAGCTGGCCGTGCGCCTGGAAATGTTCGACGACGAAATCGAATCGATCCAGCTGTTCGACCCGCTGACGGGCCGCGTACGCCAGAAAATCCCCCGCTTCACCGTGTATCCGGGCTCGCACTATGTGACTCCCCGCTCCACCGTGCTGCGCGCCGTGGAAACCATCAAGGACGAGCTGCGCGAGCGCCTCGAGTTCTTCCGCAAGGAGAACAAGCTGATCGAAGAGCAGCGGCTCGAACAGCGCACGCGCTTCGACCTGGAAATGATGGCGGAAATCGGTTTCACCAAGGGCATCGAGAACTATTCGCGCCACCTGTCCGGCGCGCTGCCGGGCGAACCGCCGCCGACCCTGGTCGACTACCTGCCGCCCGACGCCATCATGTTCCTCGACGAGTCGCACGTGCTGACGGGCCAGTTGAGCGCCATGTACAACGGCGACCGCTCGCGCAAGACGAACCTCGTCGACTACGGCTTCCGCCTGCCGTCGGCGCTCGACAACCGGCCCTTGAAATTCGAGGAATTCGAGCAGAAGATGCGCCAGACCGTGTTCGTCTCGGCCACGCCGGCCGAATACGAAAAGAACCATTCCGACCAGGTGGTCGAACAGGTTGTACGGCCCACGGGCCTGGTCGACCCGCAAATCATCGTGCGCCCGGCCAGCAGCCAGGTGGACGACCTGATGTCGGAAATCGTCGAGCGCATCAAGAAGGACGAGCGCGTGCTGGTGACGACCCTGACCAAGCGCATGTCCGAGCAATTGACGGAATACCTGGGCGACCACGGCATCAAGGTGCGCTACCTGCACAGCGACATCGAAACGGTGGAGCGCGTGGAAATCCTGCGCGACCTGCGCCTGGGCACCTTCGACGTGCTGGTGGGGATCAACCTGCTGCGCGAGGGCCTGGACTTGCCGGAAGTCTCCTTGGTCGCCATTCTCGACGCGGACAAGGAAGGCTTCCTGCGCTCCGAGCGCAGCCTGATCCAGACCATCGGCCGCGCCGCGCGTAACCTGAACGGCACGGCGATTTTGTACGGTGACCGCATCACGGACTCCATGCGCCGCGCCATCGACGAGACGGAACGCCGCCGCGCCAAGCAGATCGCCTTCAATACGGCCAACAACATCATCCCGATCGGCGTGAAGAAATCGATCCGCGAAATGATCGACGGCGTCTACAGCCCGCAGGAAGCGCGCGAAACCCTGCAAGTGGCGCAGGAAGCGGCCAAGTTCGAATCGATGAGCGAGAAGCAGGTCAGCAAGGAAATCAAGCGCCTGGAAAAACTGATGGTCGACCACGCCAAGAACCTCGAGTTCGAAAAGGCGGCGCAAGTGCGCGACCAGCTGCATATCCTCAAGCAGCAGCTGTTCGGCGCACCGGGTACCGATAATGTGGCATCGATACTGGGTAGGTCGGATTAGGGCCGCCGGCCCGTAATCCGACAACATTGTTGGCGCCGGTGGCGGTGTCGGATTACGCGGCCTTGCCGCTAATCCGACCTACCTGACTCGCCTTGACCGCACCAGCGCCTGCAGACCGCTGCCCATGCTTTGCCCTACTCCGGCAGCGAATAGTCGATGTCGTAAAAATGCTGGCCGTTTTCAATGCGGATGACCAGGGTGCCGCTGATGCCCGTCAGCTGCCCCGTGCCGGAATGCGGCACGATGACGATGGACAGCTGCTGCTTGCCATCGGCCATGGTGCCCGCATGCTGCGCCACGAAGCTGCCCTCCCTGCCCTGCAAGACGCCCGTGATGGCTTCCATGGCGACGTAGCCGGCCGCGCCCTTGGTGTCGGTGATGGCGCTGAGCATCTCCCCCTTGGCCGTGGCGACCAGGTCGCCGGCATAGACTTTATCGAGCAGCACCTTGCCCAAGGTCGTGCGCCCCGCGCGCTGCGGTGCCGCGGATGGCGTCATGGTGATGCTGAAACTTCCCGTGGCGTGCACTTGCATGCGATGATCTCCCTCTGCAGACGAGGCGGCGCCGGCCGGCGCCACCGATAGACAACATGCGGCCAGCACCAGGCCGGACAAGCTGTGTGATTTCATGATTCCCTTTCAATCGATGCGAGAGAACCAGCTTAAGACAGCGCAGGAGACAAATATTGGATAAAACCGACAGCACGCGCAATGTGCTCGCCGCGCGCGGCCAGGCGCCGAAGGGCATCGTCGACCCGCAGGCGGCGGCGCGCCGCATACGGCTGGCGACCTATGCGCCGGACACCGCGCTGGCGCCGTTCGTCGAGTACTTCTGGGTGGTCGAATGGGACAGGCGGGGCTGCGCGCCGGAGACGCAGCGCGTGCTGCCCTACCCGAACGCCCACCTGGTTTTCGACCTTGGGCGCACCGCCATCCATGGCGTCGTGCGCGGTGCCTTTGACAGGCCGTTGACCGGTGCGGGCAAGGTGCTGGGCGTGCGTTTCGCGCCGGGCGGCCTGCGCCCGTTCATCAGCCAGCCCCTGTCGTCATTCACCGACACGACCATCGCCGCCGATGCCCTGCTGGGCATGCCGGCAGGGGAAGCCGAGGCGCTGGTGCTGGGGCAAGCCGGCGATACGGCCATGGTGGCGCAGGCACAGGCGCTGCTGCTGGCCAGGCTGCCACAGGTCGATGACGCGGCCCTGCTGGCCGCCAGGCTGACGGCCGCCGCGGCGGCCCACAACGGCCCGGCGAGCGTGACGCAGCTGTGCGAGAAAATGGCCATCGGCGAACGCCGGCTGCAGCGCCTGTTCGCCAACTACGTGGGCGTGCCGCCGAAGTGGGTGATCCAGCGCTACCGCCTGCAGGAAGCGATCTGGCGCCTGGCGCAGCCCGATGCGCCCGACCTGGCCAGCCTGGCGCATGCGCTGGGCTTTTTTGACCAGGCCCATTTCAGCCGCAGTTTTGCGGAACTGGTGGGCAGCACGCCGCTTGACTATCGCCGCTCGCAGTTGGTAACAGCAGCCTAGCCCGCCGCTTTCACGTCGTCGATATACGCGCGGATGATGGCGGCGAAGTCCGCATCGGCCGTCAAGCCCAGCGCTTCGGCCCGCGCCGTGTCCCAGGCGCCGGGCCAGCTCTTGACGATGCGTTCGACGGCCGGATCGGGCGCATAGCTGATGCGCTTTGTTACTTCGCTGCCGGCCACTTCTTCGAGTGCGGCGATCATCTCGCCCACGCTCACGCTCAAACCCGGCAAGTTCACCGTGCGGCTGGCGCCGAACGCCTCGCCCGCCAGTTCATGGCCGGCGATCAGGGACGCGATGGCGCCGCGCGGCGACAGCAGCCACAGACGCAAATCGGTGGACACGGGGCAGACGGCCGCCTCGCCATTCAACGGTTCGCGGATGATGCCGCTGGCGAACGACGACGCCGCCTTGTTCGGTTTACCGGGACGCACGCTAATGGTCGGCAGGCGCAGCACGCGGCCGTCGACGAAGCCGCGGCGACTGTAATCGTTGAGCAGCAATTCGCCGATGGCTTTTTGCGCGCCGTACGAGGACTGGGGATTGAGCGCGGTCGTATCCTGCACCACGTCCGGCAGCTTGCCGCCGTACACGGCCACGGAACTGGTAAACACGACCTTCGGCTTGTGTCCCAGTTCGCGGCAGATGTCGAGCAGCAGTCGCGAGGCGTCGAGGTTGATGCGCATGCCCAGCTCGAAATCGGCTTCCGCCTGGCCGCTGACGATGGCGGCCAGGTGGAAGATCGAGCTGGTCTGCACATCGACGGTGGCGCGCATCAGCGTGCCGTCAGCGATGTCGCCCGTGACCACTGTCACGCGCGCATCGTTGAAGTCATGCGCGGCCACCACGTCGACCAGTACCAGCTCGCTGATCGTCTGCAACTGGCCGTGGCTGTCCGTCAGCTGGCCTTGCGCCAGCAACTGGCGCGCCAGGCGCTGTCCCAAGAATCCGGCGCCGCCGGTAATCAATACTTTCATTTTCATGCTCCTTGTTTGTTGTTGTAAGCGGCCAGCCAGCTCAGGCCATCCTGAGTGCGCCCGCGCGGACGGTATTCGCAGCCGATCCAGCCCTCGTAGCCCAGTTCATCGAGCAGTTTGAACAGATACGGGTAGTTAACTTCGCCATCGTCCGGCTCATTGCGGGCCGGGACGCTGGCGATCTGCACGTGGCCGATGCCGTCGAAGTTGTTCTTGAACGTCATGGCGATATCGCCCTCGACGATCTGCGTGTGGTAAAAATCCATCTGCACCTTGACGTTGGGCGCGCCCGACTCCAGGCGCAGCGCATGGCCTTGCGCCTGCGTGACGAGGAAGTAGCCGGGCATGTCGCGCCCGTTGATCGGTTCGATCAGCAGCTCAAGGCCATGCTCGCCCACGGCCTGGGCCGCGTACCGCAGGTTGGCCAGGTAAGTGGCGCGGTGCAGGTTGACGTCGGCACCCACGGGCAGCAGGCCGGCCATCATGTGCACGCGCGGGGTGCCCAGCGCCAGCGCATACTCGATGGCGCGCGCCACGCCGGCACGGAATTCTTCTTCGCGGCCCGGCAGCGACGCGATGCCCCGCTCACCGGCCGCCCAGTCGCCCGGCGGCAGGTTGAACAGCACATTCTGCAAGCCGTGCTCGCGCAGCCAGCCGGCCACTTCCTGCGGCGCGTGGTCATACGGGAACAGGAATTCGACGCCTTTAAAACCCGCTTGCGCGGCGGCGGCAAAGCGCTGCGGGAAAGGGACTTCGTTGAACATCATGGTCAAGTTGGCGGCAAAACGGGGCATGCGGTATCTCCTTGGGAATCTTATATGTCGAGTTTGAACGTGTGCTTCAGGTCCGCGATCTGCGCCGCGTCGAGCGGGCGCGTGGGCACGTCGCGCAGCAGCAGGAACAGCTTGGCCGTCTCTTCCAGTTCCTCGGCCGCATACACGGCCGCTTCCAGGCTCGTGCCCGATACGACGGGACCGTGATTGGCCAGCAGCACGGCCGAGTGCTTGCGCGCCATGGCGCCAATGGCGCCCGCCAGCGCCGGGTCGCCGGGCCGGTGATACGGCACCAGCGGCAAGCGCCCCACCTTCATCACGAAATATGGCGTGAGCGGCGGGATGCAGTCGTCATGGTTCAAGCCGCACATGCACGACACGGCGGCCGAATGGGTCGAGTGCAAGTGCACGATGGCGCCGGCGCTGCCCCGCTCTTCGTACATGGCGCGGTGCAGGAACGCCTCTTTTGACGGCGGTGCGCCGCTGATCAGATTGCCGTCCCAATCAAGCTTGGACAGCTGCGCGGGATCGAGCCGTCCCAGGCTGGCATTCGTGGGCGTGAGCAGCCAGCCGTCATCCAGGCGCACGCTCAGGTTGCCGCTGCTGCCAGCCGTCAAACCCCGCTCGAACAGCGACTTGCCGAAGTCGACGATCAGCTCGCGCTGGCGCGATTCGGTGGCGCTCATGCCAGCACCTGCCAGGCCTTGCTGAAGAAATCGACCGTGCCGAAATTGCCGGACTTGAGCGCCAGCGCCAACGGCGCCCGGCCATCGTCGCCCGGCGCGGGCAAGGCTTGCGTCCACGGCACGCCAGGGTCGATCTCGGGGCCGATGCGCAAGCCCGCCACGCCCAGCGCTTTCACCACGGCGCCCGAGGTTTCGCCGCCGGCCACGATCAGCTGGCCCACGCCGAGGCGCACGAGCCCTTGGGCAATGGCGGCCAGGCTTTCCTCGACGAGGGCGCCGGCACGCTCCACGCCCAGCTGCGCCTGCACGGCGCGCACGGCATCCGGCGTGGCCGTGGCATAGATCAATACGGGGCCTTGCGCCAGATGCTCATCCGCCCACGCCAGCGCCTGCGCGACGACCGCATCGACTACTTCGCCGCCTGCGGCCAACTGCAGCGGGTCGACGTGGAACGCCGGCGCCAGTTCACGCAAATGCGCCACCTGCTGCTGCGTGGCCACCGAGCAGCTGCCCGAGATCACGGCGCGCAAACCCGTCGGCGGCGGCAAGCGTCCCGCTTGGCCCGCGGGCGATGGCGCCAACTGGCCCCGCTGGCGGAAATTCTGCGGCAGTCCCAGTGCGATGCCGGAGCCGCCCGTGACCAGTTTCAAGTCCGCGCAGGCGGCGCCGATGGCTTCCAGGTCGCGGTTCGAGACGGCATCGACGACGGCGAAATGGCAGCCCTGGCCGCGCAAGTCCGTAAAGCGCTGGGCGATGGCGGCCGCGCCCTTCTCCACCACGGAGAAATCGGCCAGGCCTACCTTGGCTTGCACCTGCTGCTGCAGCACGCGCACCAGGTTCGAATCCGTCATCGGCGTCAAGGGATGGTCGCGCATGCCCGATTCGGCCAGCGGCACGTCGCCGACGAACAGGTTGCCCTTGTAGATGGTGCGGCCGTTGGCGGGGAATGCGGGACAGGCGATGGTGAAATCCGTGTCGAGCGCCCGCATCAGCGCTTCGGCCACGGGGCCGATATTGCCGCGCGGCGTGGAGTCGAACGTGGAGCAGTACTTGAAGTAGAACTGCTTGCATCCGGCTTGCTGCAGCCAGGCCAGCGCGGCCAGCGATTCGGCCACGGCGTCCTCCGGTGCATTCGTGCGCGACTTGAGGGCGATGACGACGGCGTCGACATCGGCTGGCGGCGGACCTTGCGGCACGCCGATCAGCTGCACCGTGCGCATGCCGGCCTTGACCAGCATGCCGGCCAGGTCGGTGCCACCCGTGAAATCGTCGGCGATACATCCCAGTAGTACGGTCATGATGGTTCCTCTTGATTCAGTGACGCCTTCGCCGGCAAAGTAATGCCCGGGAAGGTCTTGATGACGGCCGAGTCGTCCTCGCCGCCAAAACCAGCCGCCGAGGCCTGCATGAACATCTGGTGCGCCGTGGCGGACAACGGTAATGGAAACACGCTTTTCTTCGCGTAATCGAGCACGATGCCCAAATCCTTGACGAAGATATTCACGGCCGACAGCGGCGTGTAGTCGCCCTTCAGGATATGCGGCACCCGGTTCTGGAACATCCAGGAACTGCCGGCGCTATTTGAAATGACTTCGTACAGGGCCTCCGGATCGCAACCGGCGCGCAAGCCCAGCGCCATCGCTTCGGCGGCGGCGGCGATGTGCACGCCGGCCAGCAACTGGTTGATCATCTTGACCTTCGAGCCCTGCCCCGGCTGTTCGCCCAGGCGGTACAGCTTGGCGCAGATGGCGTCGAAAATGCCGGCGCAAGCGTCGAACGCATCGGGCGCGCCGGCCGCCATCACCGACATCTCGCCGGCAGCCGCCTTGGCCGCGCCGCCGGAAATGGGCGCATCGATGAAGCGCAGTCCCATGGCCGCCAGGCGCGCGCCGAGCGCCTCGGCAAACTCGGGCGCCACGGTGGCGCAGGCGATCACCACGCTGCCCGGCGCCAGGCTGGCAGCCGCACCGTGTTCGCCAAACAGCACGGCTTCCGTCTGCTGCGCATTGACGACGACGATCAGCATCGCTTGCACCTGTGCCGCCAGCGCGGCCGGAGACTGCGCCGCATGGGCGCCCTGGCCGGCCAGCGCTTGCACGGTGTCGGCGCGCACGTCGCAGGCATGTACTTCAAAGCCGGCGCGCAGCAACGATTGCGCGATGCCCATGCCCATGGCGCCCAGGCCGATCACGCCTACTTTTTCTATTGTTGCGCTCATTATTTGCTCCATTTTTATTTGTTCACCAGCTTGGCCGGCACGCGCATGATGATGGCCGCGCCGATCACCAGGATGCCGGCCAGCAGGTAGATGGCGATGTCGGTCGACTGCGTCAGATCCTTGATCGAGCCGATCATGTACGGCGCTGCGAAGCCAGCCAGGTTGCCCACCGAGTTGATGGCGGCGATGCCGGCGGCGGCCGAGACGCCGCCAAGGAAAGCCGTCGGCAGGCTCCAGAACATCGGCGAGGCGGCCAGGATGCCGCCGGCGGCGATCGTCAGGAAGAAGATGGCCCAGCCCGTGTTGTGGGCGCCGGCCAGCGCGCTGCAGACGATGGCGGCGGCGCCGACGACCAGCGGGATGGCCATGTGCCAGCGGCGTTCGCGGTATTTGTCCGAGCTGCGGCCCAGCAGTATCATCGACGCCACGGCCACCGAGTACGGGATCGCCGTGAATAGGCCGATATTGAGCACGCCCGTCACGCCGGCCGCCTTGATCAGGCTGGGCAGCCAGAAGGTCAGCGAATACTGGCCCATTACGCAGCAGAAATAAATCAGGGCCATGACCCAGATGCGCGGGTCGGCGAACATGGCGCGGATCGACGGGTGCGATACCTTGCCCTGCGCTTCCGTGGCGATGCGCTGTTCGAGGATGACTTTTTCCTCTTCCGTCAGCCACTTCGCAGCGCGGATGCTGTTATCGAGGTAGAACAGCACGGCCACGCCCATCAGCGCGGCGGGAATCGCTTCGAGCACGAACATCCATTGCCAGCCCGCATAGCCGTGCCAGCCGGCGAAGGTTTCCATGATCCAGCCCGACAGGGGGCCGCCGATCAGGCCCGCCACGGGAATGGCGGCCATGAAGGTGCACACCATGCGCGCACGGCGCTCGGATGGATACCAGTAGGTCAGATACAGAATGATGCCGGGGAAGAAGCCTGCTTCGGCGATGCCGAGCAGGAAACGCATGACGTAGAACTGGGTCGGCGTCGTGACGAACATGAAGGCGCCCGAGATGACGGCCCACGTGATCATGATGCGGGCGATCCACACGCGCGCGCCGATCTTGTGCAGCATCACGTTGCTGGGCACTTCGAACAGGAAGTAGCCGAGGAAGAACACGCCCGCGCCCAGGCCGTACACGGTTTCGGAAAACTGCAGGTCGGCCAGCATTTGCAGCTTGGCAAAGCCCACGTTGACACGGTCGAGGTAAGCGACGATGTAGCACAGCATGAGGAAGGGAATGATGCGCCAGGTCACCTTGCGGTAGACGGCGTCGTCGATGGTTTTCTGGCTTGCGGCGGCGCCGGCCGGCTGCCCGGGCAATGCTTGTGATACGTCCATGCTTGTCTCCTGATCGCTGGGGGATCGACCGTGCCGGGTTTTTATGGTCCACCGGAGGTGGCTGGCAACTTGTCTAAAATTTGTATTGATGTATATTATGTGTGTGTTTTGTGTGTGTCAAGCTGTATATTCCATATAATGGCAAGCAGGCAAGCAGGCAAGCCCCATGAGAACCGCTAGCACAAGGATGCACCGATGGACCGCACGTTCCGCTTTACCCTTCCCCCGCCGGAGCCCGCCGCGGGCAGTTTCACCACCGGCACCCTGGGTGCGCGGGTGGCGACACGGCTGCGCCAGCAAATCCACAACGATGGCCTGGCCGGCGGCACGCGTTTGCCGTCGGAGCAGGCGATGGCCAGCCACTTCGGCGTGAGCCGCACGGTGCTGCGCGAAGCCATCGCCCTGCTGCAGGCCGACGGCATCGTCGTTACGCGCAAGGGCAGCGGCACCTTCGTGTGCGCGCAGGATGGCGCGAAGACGGGCGAACGGGGCGACGCGCTGACGGAGCAGTCGGTGCAATCGCTGCTGAACCTGATCGAGGTGCGGCAAGGGCTGGAGGCGGAAATCGCCGCGCTGGCGGCCGTGCGGCGCACGCCGGGCCAGCTGGCCGACATCGAGCATGCGTTGCACCGGATCGAGGAGGCCGTGGCGGCCGGCGTCGATGGCGTGGAAGAAGACGTGCGCCTGCACCTGTCGATCGCCGAAGCGACGGGCAATCCTTACTGGCCGAAATTCGTTGCCATGTTTGCCGACCCGATCCGCTCGGCCGTGAAGGTGACGCGCGCGAATGAAGCGCGGCGCACGGACTTTTCCATCGAAGTGCGGCGCGAACATGAAAAGATCGTCCAGGCGATTGCCGACGGCGACCCGCAACGGGCGCGCCAGGCGGCCATGGAACACATGCAGCACGCGGCCGAGCGCGTGCGCCTGGCCGACCGCGAATTCTGGCGCGGCGACGGCGGCGCGCTGGCGCGCACCTTGGGGCGCGATCCCATCATGCAAAAATAAGACCGCTCACGCCCGCCGCCCCTGCTTGCCTATGCTCGCGCTCATCATGTCGAACAGGGTGCGCGACGCGGGCGGCATCGCATGCTGATGCCGGCTGATCAAGCCCAATGTCCGTTTCACGGCGGGATTGACGAGCGGTACGCCGACCACCGTACCCTGCCGCTCCGGCAGGATGGACAACCCCGGCACGGCCGCTACGCCCAAACCCGACTCCACCAGCGCCAAGATGCCTGACACGTGGTTGATCTCGCACGAGATCCACGGATGCTTTTCCACGCCGGCCAGCGCCGCATCGAGCACGCTGCGGTTGCCGCTCGACTTGGCCACCGAGATATAGCGTTCGTCGACGGTGTCCTTCCAGCTCAGCTTCTTGCGCCTGGCCAGCCGGTGATCGTGCCGCATCGCCAGCACGTAGGTTTCGACATAGATGGGCTGGAAATGGATCTCCGGATTTTCCGCGCCCGTAAAGCTGATGCCGAAATCCGCCTCGCCCGTCAGCACGAGATTGAGCACGTCCTGCGCGCTTTCGTCATGCACGCGCACGCGGATTTTCGGAAACTGCGCGCTGAAACGCTTGAGCACGTCCGGCAGGAAGTGCCACACGGCCGATGGCACGCAGGCGAACGTCACCGTCCCCGTGCGGTGCGCGGCCAGGTCGGCGACACCGAGCACGGCATCCTCGAGGCCATTGAGCGCATCGCGCACGTTCACCAGAAACACCTGCCCCACATTGGTCAGCTGCACGCGCCGGGTGGTGCGCTCGAACAGCTTGACGCCCAGCGCATCCTCGAGTTTTTCAATGCGGCGGCTCAGTGCCGGCTGCGACAGGAACAGGTCGGCCGCGGCCTGGCGAAAGCTGTTGCGCTCCGCCACGGCCACGAAGGCCTGCAAATCATGAAGTTCGTAATTGATGCGTTGCATGCATTAATCCCCGGAAAAATTGCAATTATCAAATTATGCCATTTCAACGATGATGGGGTCTTAATGCTGAGCCTCGCCAAGAAGGCATCCCCCCAAAAAAAGATGGAGACACCATGCGACATTGTTCCACGTTCGCGCTGTTGTTCGCGGCCAGCGGCGCCTGCCTGGGCCAGAGCGGCGCGGTCTTGTATGGCATAGCGGATGCCGGCATCCGCTATGGAAAAGGCTTGAACGCCGCCAACGCACCCACGGCCGGCGGCACCACGCCCGCCGTCAGCAGCGGCATCAACAACACGAGCCGCTGGGGCCTGCGCGGCCAGGAAGACCTCGGCGGCGGCTGGCAGGCGCTGTACCGCCTCGAGGGTGGGCTGAATCTGGACACGGGCAGTGCGGCCAAATCCGACAAGCTGTTCGACCGGCAAGCGTGGGTGGGCCTGAAGTCGCCGCTGGGCTCCGTGACCCTGGGGCGCCAGGCGACCTTGCTGGCCGACGCCATCGCGCCGGTGGACCCGCTGGGCATCCGCTATGCCTCCTTCAATCCGAACGTCAACATCGCCGGCTTGAGCAATACGGCTTTTGGCCGCCACTCGTTTGGCCAGCAATACGGCAGCAGCGGCTATGCCGACAACTTCTACCGGCTCGACAACATGGTGAAAACCAGCGCCAGCCTCGGGCCGGTGGTGGCGCGCGCCGCCTACTCGTTCGGCGAGGTGGCGGGCGCCACGTCGCCATTATCGACCTGGGGCGCCGCCCTGACATACCAGCAGGCGGGGCTGGCCGTCTCCGGGGCAGTGATGCGCTTTCGCAATCGCGACAACCGCAGCCTCGACGCCGCCACCGTGGGCGCCGCCTACAAGATGGACGCCTGGCAGTTCAAGGCCAACCTGGGCGTCAACCGCGCCGACGTGGGCGCCGGCAAGTCGGTCCGGCAGAGCGTGATGTCGGCCGGCGTAAGCCGGCAAATGGCGCAGGACGTGCTGCTCACGACCGCCTACTACAAGGTGCGGCGCAGCGCCACGGGCCACATCGACGACGGCTTCCAGCGTGCTTTCGCCTACCTGGAAAAAACGCTCTCGCCGCGCTCCACCCTGTACCTGGAATCGGACTACACCACGTGGCAAGGCGATGCGGCCGGCGTCACGGGAACGCGGGTCAACGACCGCAAAGGCATGGGCTTGACGCTCGGCCTCATGCACAAATTTTAACGACAGGAGAAACAACCATGCTTCAACATACCCTCGTGCGGCGCTCCGCCCCCATCCTGGCCGGCTTCATGCTGCTGGCCGCCGGCGCGGCCCATGCCGCCGACATCCGCGTGGTCAGCTCGGGCGGTTTCGCCCAGGCCTACAAAAATCTGGCGCCCGCCTACGAGCGCGCCAGCGGCGACCATCTGGTTTCCGAATGGGGACCGTCGATGGGGACGACCAAGAATGCGATCCCGGCGCGCCTGGCGCGCGGCGAGCCGATCGACGTCGTCATCATGGTGGGTGACGCGCTCGACAAACTGATGCAGGAAGGCCGCCTGGTCCCCGGCAGCAAGGTGGTGCTGGCCAATTCACCGATTGCCTGCGCCGTGCGGCGCGGCGCGGCCAAGCCCGACATCAGCACCACCGAGGGATTGCGCAGCGCTTTCCTGAAGGCGGACAAGGTCGCCTATTCGGACAGCGCCAGCGGCGTCTACATCGAGACGCAGCTGATGAACAAGCTGCAGATTTCGGAGCAGATGCAGGGCAAGGCCGCAAAAATTCCCGCCACCCCCGTCGGCGAAATCATCGCGCATGGCCAGGCCGATTTCGGCTGCCAGCAGCGCAGCGAGCTGCTGCCGGTCGAAGGTATCGACATCGTCGGCCTGCTGCCGCCGGAAGTACAGAAGATGACGCAGTTTTCGGCGGCGCTGGTCCCGGGCGGCAAACAGCCTGAAGCCGGCCGCGCCCTGCTGCGCTTCCTCGCCGCCCCTGCCAACGCGGGCGCGATCGAAGCGACCGGTCTGGAACCGGCGGCGGCGGCGGCGCTGGCGCCAACGCCAGCAATGCACTAGGCGTACGTCACTCATCTTTCATCAATAGGTAAATCATGGACATTCCCTCCACCGCCGCGCCCATCGCCAGGGCGGCAACGCCGCGCGCGCAAGTGCGCCAGCCCTCGCGCATCGCCACCGTCATCCGGGTGACGAGCGGGAACTTCATCGAAATGTACGATTTTTTCCTGTTCGGCTTTTACGCCACGTACATTGCCAAGGCCTTCTTCCCCGCCACCAGCGAATACGCGGCCCTGATGATGACGTTCGCCACCTTCGGCGCGGGGTTTTTCATGCGACCGCTGGGCGCCATCATCCTCGGCAGCTATATCGACCGCATCGGCCGCCGCAAGGGCCTGGTGCTGACCCTGGCCATCATGGCTTCCGGCACGGCGCTGATCGCCTTCGTGCCCGGCTATGCCACCATCGGATTGCTGGCGCCATTCCTCGTGCTGATCGGGCGTTTGCTGCAAGGCTTTTCCGCCGGCGTGGAACTGGGCGGCGTGTCCGTCTACCTGTCCGAGATGGCGACACCCGGCAACAAGGGATACTACGTCAGCTGGCAATCGGCCAGCCAGCAGGTCGCCATCATCTTTTCCGCCGCGCTCGGCTACTATCTCAACGAAACCCTGAGCAAGGAATTCATCGCGGACTGGGGCTGGCGTATCCCGTTCTTCATCGGCTGCTCCATCATCCCCGTGGTGTTCTACATCCGCCGTTCGCTGCAGGAGACCGAGGCCTACCTGACGCGCAAGTCCCATCCGACGTTCCGGCAAATGCTGGGGACGATCGCCCTCAACTGGCCGCTGGTGGTCACCGGAACGATGCTGATCGTGCTGACGACGGTCGCGTTCTACCTGATCACCGTCTACACGCCGACCTTCGGCAAGAACGTGCTCAAGCTGAGCACCGAGGAAAGCCTGCTCGTCACCTTGTGCATCGGCTTGTCGAACTTCATCTGGCTGCCCGTCATGGGCGCGCTGTCCGACCGCATCGGGCGCTGGCCCATCATGGCCGTGTGCTCGGCGCTGACGGTGCTGACCGCGTATCCGGCCCTGTCGTGGCTGGTCGCCCATCCCAGTTTCGACCACATGCTGATGGTGGAGCTGTGGCTGTCCTTCCTCTACGGCAGCTACAACGGGGCCACCATCGTCGCGCTGACGGAAATCATCCCGGCCAGCGTCAGGACCACGGGCTTTTCGCTGGCCTACAGCCTGGCCACGGCGCTGTTCGGCGGCATGACGCCGCTGGTGTCGACCCTGCTGATCGAGAGCACCGGCGACAAGGCGGCGCCAGGCTACTGGATGGCCGGCGCCGGCGCCATCAGCCTGCTGGCGACGTGGCTGATCTATCGCGGCATCGTCAGGGAGCGCCATCCGCTCCCTGCATGATGTTATGGCCAGGCGGGCCGGCGCATGTGGAACAGGCTGTCCGGCCCGATCTCGAAATAATCGGCCGGACCGCCGCCGCGCAAGATCGGCGCGGCGGCCGCCGTGTCGTACACGCCATCGTTCAACAGGTGGCGCGCGATGTGCACGCCCACCACTTCCCCCAGCACCAGCCAGCTGCCGACACCGTCGCCATTGACGCCTTGCAGCTCGATGATCTGCGTGCGCCGGCATTCAAAGGAGACGGGGCTTTCAGCCACGCGCGGCACATTGACGATGCGCGAGGCGGCCGGCGTCAGGCCGGCCAGCGCGAATTCATCGACTTCGGGCGGCGCGGGCGCACAGCTGACATTCATCGCGTCGGCCAGCGGACGCGTTGCCAGGTTCCACACGAATTCCCCTGTCTGTTCGATATTGCGCAAGGTATCCTTGCGGCCGATGCTGGAAAAACCGATCAGCGGCGGATGGTAATTGAAGGCATTGAAAAAGCTGTACGGCGCCAGATTGAGCACGCCCTCGCTGCTGCGCGAGGCGATCCAGCCGATGGGCCGCGGCCCCACGATGGCATTGAAAGGGTCATGCGGCAGGCCATGGCCCTGCGCAGGTTCATAAAAGTGAATATTGTCGGCCACGCGCGTTCCTGAGGTCAAAGTCAAAAGCGCCCGGGATGGAACGCCTGGAACGACAGCTTACTGGAATTGCCGCCACCGCGTTGCCAGCCCGCCGGCGCCAGATGCGCTCGCGCACGCATCACGACAATTGTATGGCGCGCCGCACCATGCCTCGCTTATGATGGGACAACTCAACCCTTATCATTACGCTACCGCCCATGCATACCCTCACGCTGCACCAGAAAGTGTTCCTGCTCCTCCTGAGCATCGTCACCATCGGCTTCGGCTGGATACTGGCGCCGTATGCGGGCGCCATCTTCTGGGGCGTCATCCTGGCGATCCTGTTCGCGCCCGTGTACCGCTGGCTGCTGCTGAAAACCAAGGGACGCGCCGGCCTGGCGTCGCTGCTGACCTTGCTGCTGATCATCGTCATCGTGATCCTGCCGCTGTCGCTCATTTCCGTATCGCTCGTGAACCAGGCGGCCAGCGTCGTGGAAATGGTACGCTCGGGCGAATTCACGGTCGCCATGTTCTTCAATAAAATCATGGCCGTGCTGCCGCAATGGTTGATCAATTTGCTCGACCGCTTCAACCTGACCAGCCTGGCCAGCATGCAGGACAAGCTGGCCGAGGGCGCCACGCAGGTGAGCCAGGTGGTGGCGGTGAAAGCCATCAACGTGGGCCTGTACACTTTCGAATTCCTCACCAGCCTGTGCATCATGCTGTACCTGCTGTTTTTCCTCATGCGCGATGGCTCGACCCTGTCGGCCCGCATCAAGGGCGCAGTGCCGCTGAGCCGCAAGTACAAGCAGCGCCTGTTCACCAATTTCACCACGGTGATCCGCGCCACGGTGAAGGGCAACATCCTCGTGGCGATCGCCCAGGGCGCCCTCGGCGGCCTGGCGTTCTGGTTCCTCGACGTGCCGGCGCCCCTGCTGTGGGCCGTGCTGATGGCCTTCCTGTCGCTGCTGCCGGCCGTCGGCGCCGCCCTCGTCTGGGCACCCGTGGCCGTCTACTTCCTGGCCACGGGCGCCATCTGGCAAGGCGCGGGCCTGGCCGCCTTCGGCGTCTTCGTCATCGGCCTGGTCGACAACGTGCTGCGCCCCATCCTGGTGGGCAAGGACACCAAGATGCCCGACTACGTGGTGCTGCTGTCGACCGTGGGAGGCATGGCCCTGTTTGGCCTGAACGGCTTCGTCATCGGCCCCGTGGTGGCGGCCCTGTTCATCGCCTCATGGGACCTGTTCGTCTCGGCCAGCGAGTTCCAGGCCGAGGATTGAGGCGGCTTAACGAAATGCACACACAGACCATTCAGTACCCGGCCTGCGGGCAGCACAATCCGCGCTTCCAGAATCAGGCAAGAACCGCCTGGCGGCAGAGTGTCCACGGGCACCGGATAGTCCCGGCAACTATCCACATGAGACCACATTTCATAGCAACTATCATGTTGCAATAGTATACATTTAGCAACAAATGCAAAAATATAGTTTTTGACGCAGCAGGAGCCGCGGCGTAGTGTCGGTCGTCCCGACAACCACGTAATGAGGAGCCTTCCATGGCAAATCCACTGTGCTTAATGATGCCGGTACTGCCCGGCACCAATCCGATCTCCATCGCTGCAGCATTGCAGGAATACCAGACGAAGATCAATACCGCCCTCACCGATATCGGTACCGTGCACTTTGCCCGCTTCGTCCTGTTTGACCGCTCCCAGGCCAATCTCTTGCCCAACATTGGCAAGACGGGCACTTCCGATACCCTGATCATCGGCGTGATCACCGAGTATGACGGCAGCTTCAACGGCTACATCGAGGATTTCGTGGCCCAGCTGGGCGAGGTATTCGACGCGCTGCTGCAGTTTGTCGTGGGCGGCAAGGCGCTGATGCCCGTTGCCAACCATGTGGCCGCATTCGAAGCCTTCATCACCGCCAACGACGCCGCGCAGCACGTGCCCAACACGGGCCTGTATAACGCCTATCCGCAGACCGTCCAGCAAATCCTCGCTTCCGTCTAAAGAAAACGCCACGCCGGGGCTGCGCAAGCGGCCCCACCACCCCAGCCCCCGGAGAGACAGCATGGCCGATCCCACCATCGATTACGACGACGTGCAAGGCACGATCCTGCGCGGCTACCGCGTCAACCTGGCGCGCCATTTCATCTTCAGCATCACGGATGCGGCGCAGGCGCGGCGCACTATCGCGGCCCTGCTCGACGGCAGCGACGGGCTGCCGGCCATTACCACCGCGCGCCATATCCACCCCAAGCCGCCCTGCTTCCTGAACCTCAGCTTTACCGCTCCCGGCCTGTCGGCTCTGGGGATAACCGCGGCCGAGCTGGCCACCTTTGACCAGGCATTTCAACGGGGTGCGGCCGATCCGGCCAGCGTCGCCGCCGTGGGCGACGTGGGCGACAGTGCCCCCGAACACTGGCTCGGCAACCTGGGGCCGGCCACCACAGCCGGCCAGGTGCATGCGATGCTGAGCCTGTGGGTCAGCGAATCGGAGGAAGTGCTGCAGGCAACGTCGGCCAAGCTGCGTGGCGCCTTTGCCGCCGGCTGGCATGAACTGTATGCGCACGATGGCGTGGCCCTGCCAGGCAACCGCGTGCATTTCGGCTACCGCGACAACATCGCCCAGCCCGACGTCGATGGCGCCCCGCCGCGCAAGCACGAACGCGCATACGACCCGGACCCGCTCAACAGCGTCAAGACGGGCGAATTCCTGCTCGGCTATCCGAATGAAAACGGCGGTACCTACCAGGTGCAGCCGCCGCAACTGTCCACCAATGGCAGCTATGCCGCCTTCCGCATCCTGGAGCAGGACGTGCCCCTGTTCGACAGTATTCTGAGCCAGGGCGCGGCCAGTTCCGGGCTCAGTACCGAGATGGTGGCCGCCAAGATGTGCGGGCGCTGGCGCAACGGCAATCCGCTCGTGCTCGCGCCGGACGAACCGGGGCCCGTGCTGCCGGACGCCAGCCTGAACCACTTTCACTATGTCGATGCGCAGCCGGAACTGGACGACACGCTGGGCTTGAAATGCCCGATCGGCGCGCATATCCGGCGCAACAACCCGCGCGACGAAGGCGTCGTGGGCACCTCGGCCCGTCACCACCGCATCGTGCGGCGCGCCATGCCCTACGGCAGCGAATACGATCCGGTGACACCCATCGCAGAGCAGCGGGGACTGGTCGGCTATTTCATCAACGCCAACCTGCGCAATCAGTTCGAATTCCTGATGCAGCAATGGAACGATGACGCTACCTTCGTCAAATCGGCCGTCGGCCCGGCCGGTCCCGAGGCGGGCAATGCCACGCTCAACATCAGCGGCCAGGACGTGTTCCTGGGAATCAACGACCCGAGCGTCAGCTCCTTCACCTTGCCCGGCGTGGGCGCCAAGGGCAGCGGCAATACGAAACTGCAGCATTTTTCGCGCAGCGTCATCACGCGCGGCGGCGTGTATTGCTTCTTCCCCAGCATCACGGGATTGCGCTACCTGGCAAACCTGAGTTAGGCGGCGGGCGGGCCTCGGATGCAAGCGGAACGGCCCGGACCGCTTGCATTGATCCTGTCATTGCACTATCGTTGCCACACGCGCGTGTTGCCAACCTTGCACAGGAGATCCCACCGTGTCGCTGATCCTCTACGGCCATCCCTTTTCCTCGTACACGCAAAAGGTGCTCATCGCCCTGTACGAAAACGCCATACCGTTCGATTTCCGCTGCCTGGCGCCGGACATGCCCCAGCACTTGCAGCAATGGCTGGAGCGCTGGCCGCTGCGCAAATTCCCGCTGCTGGTGGACGGCGAGCGCAACGTCGCCGAGACCAGCATCATCATCGAATACCTGCAAGTGGCCCATCCCGGCCCCTTGCGCCTGCTGCCGGACGACGCCATGCAGGCGCTGGACGTGCGTTTTCTCGACCGCTATTTCGACCTGCACGTCATGACACCGGTGCAGCATGCCGTCGGTGCCGCCTTGAGCGGCGACGCGGCGAAGACCGAGGAAGGCCGCGCGTTTGCCGGAGACAAGCTGGACCTCGCCTACGCCTGGCTGGAAACCCGCCTGGCCGGCAAGACGTGGGCCGCCGGCGACCGCTTTACGCTGGCCGACTGCGCCGCCGCTCCCTCGCTGTTCTATGCGGACTGGACGCAGCCGATTCCCGCGACGCTGCCCCTGCTGCGCGCCTACCGCGCGCGCCTGCTGGCCCGCCCGTCGTTCGCCCGCGCGGTGGAAGAGGCACGCCCGTACCGCCACCTCTTCCCCCTGGGCGCGCCGCAGCGCGATTGACCTTGTTCAGGCAAACACGGGCCGGAAGAAACTGCGCTCATAGCTGACGATGCAGCGCGTCTCTTCCGCATAGCGGAAGGCGGCCTGGCATTCGGCGTCCTGCATCGAGTCGCTGCGGTACTGCTCGTACAAGGCCAGGCTGGGAAACGAGAACATGGCCAGCGCCACGTTGCTGGCGCCTTCCGATGGCAAAAAGTAGCCGTGGTGCTGGCCGCCGAAGCGTTCGACCAGCGGTATCCACAGCTTGCCATAGGCTTCGAATTCCCGCAATTTGTACGGATCGATGATGTAACGCAGGTAGCAGGTAATCATGTATTTTCCTTGTGAACGTTCAGATCCATCAGCATGCCAGATTCCCAGGAACCGATGGCGGCCAATGGCGAGCCAGGCAAAAAGTCCAGCGCGCAGGGATACGTAAAATCTTCCTGCGCCACGACGCCGAGCCCCGGCCAGGCATAGAACAACAGCTTGCCCTTGCCGATGCGTCCCAGCGCGCTGCCGTCGGGCAGCCAGCGCAAGGCGTCGCCCGTGCCGGCGCCCGCTTCCACGGGCGCCGTGGCCAGACAGCGGCCATCGTCCATCGCATGCACGGATCAGAACTCGTCGCCGCCCGCGTAATGCAGCACGGCCAGGCGCTCGCCATCGGGCGATGGGGCGCACGACGCCAGCTTGGGCAGCGACAGCACCACGCGCCCGCCTCCCGCTTGCAATGGCCAGTCCCACACGCTGCAGTAGTCGGGCGGCTGCACCTGCCCTTCCTCCACCGACTTGATGCCATGCAGGACCAGCAAACGCCGCCCGCCATCGATGGCGTAGATTGCGCGCAGCATTTCGCCAGGGTGCTCGTGCATGAACAGCAGGTCACCCGTCTGCGCGTCGCGCACGCGCAGGCGGCCATCCCAGCCGCCGTCGGCAAGATATTGGCCGCACGGCGACCATGCGGGACCGCAGCCTTCGCCATCCTTTTTGTTCTGGAAGTTCAGCAGCACCTGGCCCGCCAGGGCATCCACCACGGCCTGCTGGCCCGTCGTGCTCTTGATGGCCAGCCGGCTGCCATCGGGCGAGAACGCCATGCTGGAACAATGGGCGATGAACTTTCCGCGCCACAGTTTCTGGCGTGCCGCCACGTCCCACAGGACCAGGTCGCGCCCCAGTACGGCCAGGTGCGCGCCATCGGGCGAAAACCGCACGCCGTAGGCGCAGCCCAGCTTCAGGGGCTTGCGCGTTACCGTCATGGGCGCGCCAGCCGGTACACGACGCTATCGATATCGTAATGGCGTTCCATGCCCGCGTACTGCATGCCCAGGCGCGTCATGACCTTGATCGAGGCGGCGTTGTCCGGGTGCGCCACGGCCACCACTTCGGGCGCGCCGACGACGTCGAACGCATGCACGACGATGGCGGCCGCCGCTTCGCTGGCATAGCCCTGGCCCCAGCCCGTGCGGGCCAGACGCCAGCCGATTTCGTGCGGCTTGCTCTTGTCGCCATCGAGATGCTGCAGGCAGGCCATGCCCACCATCTCGCCATCATCGAGGCGTATCAGCGCCCACCAGGAATAGCCCCACTCGGCCCAGCGGCCCGTGACGCGCTTGACGGCGGCGCGCGTGTCCTCTTCCTTTTCGGGCTGGCCCGCGTTCAGATAGGTCATCACCTCGGGGTCGGTGTTGAGCGCGCGCATGCGCTCGTAATGGTTTTCCGTGATCGGTTCCAGGCGCAGGCGCGCCGTCGTCAATATGGTCATCGCATTTCCTTGGACGAAAAAAAAGACGATACACGATCGTCTTTTTTTTGCAAGCGCGCACGCAATTACTTGCCTGCTTCGCCCTTCTTGATCCACGCCGCCAGCTGGTGCGGACGCAGGCCGTCGTAGTCTTCGAACGGCTGGTGGATCCACGGGTTGTGCGGCAGTTCGTCGAGGAAGTAGTCGGGACGCACGACGGAGCAGCCCTTCAGCCAGATCACGGCCGATTTGACTTCGGTCACGTCAGGGAAGTTTTCCTTCAGGTGACGCGTGACCTTGTCCAGGGTGACGCCCGAATCGGCCAGGTCGTCGACCAGCAAAATGCGGCCGGCCAGCGGGCCCTTGGTCATGGTCATGTACTTGGCGATATCGAGGTCGCCGCGCACCGTGCCCGCGTCTTCGCGGTAGGAGCTGGTCGACAGGATAGCCAGTGGCAAGTCAAAAATGCGCGAGAATACGTCGCCGGGACGCACGCCGCCGCGCGCCAGGCACAATACCTGGTCGAATTTCCAGCCCGATTCGTAGACCTTGAGCGCCAGGCGCTCGATCAGGCGGTGGTATTCTTCCCAGTTGACCCAAAGGTGTTGATCGTTCGATTGTGGGGTAGTCATGATAGTGGAATCTTATTATTAGCGTGATTAAAAAAATCCGCCTTGCGGCGGATTGTGTCCAGCAGCTTACTCGAATGGGTGACGCAGCACGATCGTTTCTTCACGATCGGGACCGGTCGAAACCATGTCCACCGGTACGCCGACCAGTTCTTCGATGCGCTTGATGTAAGCGCGCGCCGTTGCCGGCAGCGCCGCCAGCGATTTCGCGCCGACCGTGCTTTCCGTCCAGCCTGGCATCTCTTCGTACACCGGTACGCAACGGGCGGCTTCTTCAGCGCCCGACGGGAAGATGTCCGTGGCGACGCCATCAATGGTGTAGCCGGTGCACAGTTTCAACGTTTCGATACCGTCCAGCACATCCAGCTTGGTCAGGCACATGCCCGTCACGCCGTTGATCTGCACGGAGCGGCGCAGCAAGGCAGCGTCGAACCAGCCGCAGCGGCGGGCACGGCCCGTCACGGTGCCGAATTCATGGCCGACTTGCGCCAGGTGGTGGCCGACGCCCGCATCCGTTGGCAGTTCCGAAGGGAACGGGCCGGAACCGACGCGCGTCGTGTAAGCCTTGGTGATACCCATGATGTAGTGCAGCATGCCAGGACCCACGCCCGAACCGGCGGCGGCATTGCCGGCCACGCAGTTCGACGAGGTGACGAATGGGTAGGTGCCGTGGTCGACGTCGAGCAGGGAGCCCTGCGCGCCTTCGAACAGCAGGTTCGCGCCGGCCTTGTGCGCCTTGTACAGCGCGCTCGACACGTCGGTCACCATCGGACGCAGACGCGGCACATAGGCCAGCGCGTCGTCGAGGGTCTTCTGATAGTCGACCTTCGGCGCCTTCAGGTAGTTTTCCAGCACGAAGTTGTGGTAATCGAGGTTTTCGGCCAGCTTTTCGGCAAAGCGTTTCTCGTTCAGCAGGTCGGCGATACGGATCG